>NZ_CP097162.1:0-4498896 GCF_046529185.1 Xanthomonas boreopolis | reverse complement strand
CAAAGTGTATTCATCCAGAGCCGGGCGAAAGCGCGCAGAAATGCGCCGTGCGGGTCGCCCGGTGAGTCAAGAAACGGATGGGCCAGACTACCACCGGACCCCGGTTTTTCCCAGACTTATTCACAGGTACATCCACAGCGTGCATGGCCCCGTGGAAACGCTGCGCAATCAATGGCTTGACCCAGGGGCTTCAACCTCTATAGAATTTCCGGTTCTTTCGTATCCCTTCATGCAGAGGCCCCCATGGCCACCAAGCGCACCTATCAACCCAGCAACCTCAAGCGCAAGCGCGACCACGGCTTCCGCGCCCGTATGAAGACCGCCGACGGCCGCAAGGTCCTGGCTCGTCGCCGTGCCAAGGGCCGCAAGCGCCTGAGCGCTTGATTGCCCTGCCGCTGAACGCGGCCAAGGCAATCCCTACCGTGATCGAATCCCACCCGCGCAGGCGATTCCCTCGCTCTGCGCGGGTTCGCACACGCGCCGAATACACGGTCGTCTTCGACCAGGCGCGCCGCTGTTCCGATCCGCTGCTGAGCCTGCACTGGCGATCCGCCGACACGCCGCCCCGGCTGGGAATGGCGGTGTCGCGCAAGGTCGATGCCCGGGCCGTGGGCCGCAACCGCATCAAGCGCACCCTACGCGAGACGGTCCGCCACCTCCTGCCGTCGCTGGCCGGCGGCGACTACGTCGTGGTCGCACGCCAGGGCGCCGCCCAGGCCAGCAACGAACAGATCCGCCAGGCCTTGCTGCGCCTGCTGCGCCGCGCCGGCGCATTGCCCGTGCCTGCCGCGGACGGCACAATGCCGCCGCCCACCGGGGCCGCTGCCTCCCCTTCACCGAACGAGCCGGAACGCCGTTCCGACTGAGCCGAGTTGCTGCCTGATGAACCAGACCCGTGTATTCCTGATTTTCGCCTGGCTGATGGTCGCAGCGCTGCTGTGGATGGAGTGGAACCGCGAGAAGAGCGCTCCTCCCGCCCCGCCGGCCGCCACCCAGGCCGTGCCGGCCGCGCGCGATGCCGACGTGCCGGGCGCCCCGGCGCAGGCCGTGCCGCAGGCCACCGGCACGCCGGCCGCGGCGGCCGTTGCCGAGACCGGTCCCGCGGCCGCGGCACCGATCGTCACCGTCACCACCGACGTGCTGCGCCTGAAGCTCGACGGCCGCAGCGTGATCGACGCGCAGCTGCTCGAGTTCCCGCAAAGCAAGGAACCGGGCGCACCGCCGGTGGACCTGCTGACCGACGAGCCGGCGCATCCGTACAGCGCCACCAGCGGCTGGGCCAGCCAGGGCAACTCGCCGGTGCCGGGGATCGGCGGCTTCCGCCTGGAGCAGGCGGATACCCGCGAATTCACGCTGGGCCAGGGCCAGGACAAGCTGGTGATCCCGTTCGTCTGGAACGGCCCGGACGGCGTCAGCATCCGCCGCACCTTCACCCTGGAGCGCAACCGCTACGCGATCACGATCAAGGACGAGGTGGTCAACCGCGGCAGCGCGCCGTGGACCGGCTACGTGTTCCGCAAGCTGAGCCGCGTGCCGGCGATCCTCAGCCGCAACATGACCAACCCGGACTCCTTCAGCTTCAACGGCGCGACCTGGTACAGCCCGCAGGAGGGCTACGAGCGCCGCGCGTTCAAGGATTACGCCGACGATGGCGGCCTCAACCGCCAGATCGCCGGCGGCTGGATCGCGCTGCTGCAGCACCACTTCTTCACCGCCTGGATCCCGCAGAAGGACCAGACCTCGCTGTACGTGCTGGCGCAGGACGGCCCGCGCGACGTGGCCGAGCTGCGCGGCCCGGCCTTCACCGTGGCGCCGGGCCAGAGCGCCAGCACCGAAGCGCGCCTGTGGGTCGGCCCGAAGCTGGTCGGGGCGATCGCCAAGGAGGACGTGAAGGGCCTGGACCGCGTGGTCGACTACAGCCGCTTCTCGCTGATGGCGGTCATCGGCCAGGGCCTGTTCTGGGTGCTCAACCACCTGCACGGGCTGATCGGCAACTGGGGCTGGGCGATCGTGGGCCTGGTGGTGCTGCTGCGTGCGGCGATGTACCCGCTGGCCGCGGCGCAGTACAAGTCGGCGGCGAAGATGCGCAAGTTCCAGCCGCGCCTGCAGCAGCTCAAGGAGCGCTACGGCGACGATCGCGCCAAGCTCAACCAGGCGATGATGGAGCTGTACAAGAAGGAGAAGATCAACCCGATGGGCGGCTGCCTGCCGGTGCTGATCCAGATGCCGATCTTCTTCGCGCTGTACTGGGTGCTGGTCGAGTCGGTGGAACTGCGCCAGGCGCCGTGGCTGGGCTGGATCCAGGACCTGACCGCGCGCGACCCGTACTTCATCCTGCCGATCATCAACATCGCGATCATGTGGGCGACGCAGAAGCTGACCCCGACCCCGGGCATGGATCCGGTGCAGGTCAAGATGATGCAGTTCATGCCGCTGGTATTCGGCGTGATGATGGCCTTCGTGCCGTCCGGCCTGGCCCTGTACTGGGTGGTCAACGGCGGCCTCGGCCTGCTGATCCAGTGGTGGATGATCCGCCAGCACGGCGAGTCGCCGAGCAAGATCATCCACGACAACGTCGCCAAGTGATCCAAGGCCCGCCGCAAGGCGGGCCTTTTCGTTGCGGGACCCGCCGGGGGAGGGACTTCAGTCCCGGCAAGCGCGGGCGGCAAGGCGCCGGGGCCGGCGTCTTCCCGCGGAGGTGCCGTAGAATCGCGCGCACTCAACATGGACGAGTCCCCGCGATGCCCGTTGCCCTGCGTTCCCTGTCGGTCGTCCTGGCCTGCACGCTGCTGCTGGCCGGCTGCGGCAAGAAGGCCGCGGAGCAGGCTGCGGCCGATCCCGCCGCGGCGCCGGCCGCGAGCGCCGGGACGACGGCCAGCGAGAACGCCCAGGTGCGCGCGTTGCGCGCCCAGCTGCAGGCGCTGCTGGCCGGCCATCGCAAGATCATCGTGCTGCTGGCCGACGAGGACGCGCAATCCGAGCGCGACCGCGCGACCTCCGGCATGGTCGGGCAACAGCTTTTCCACGATGGGCTGGACCAGCGCGCCGCCATCGACGCGGCGTTCGACGCGCTGTTGAAATCCGGCGCGCCGGACCGGCTCGACGGCGTCGCCTCGCTGCTCGACTACATCGAATCGGCGCCGGACCTGTACGACGCCGACCGGCTGGCGTTCCGCGAGGTGCTGCGCGACCTGCAGGAACGCATCGGCCGCGACTCGGCGTTGCCGGCGGTGAAGCTGCACCAGCGCATCGGCGAGGACCTGGATGCGCTCGACGAGATCGAGCGCACCTACAACCGCGAGATCACCCGCATCTTCAGCCGCTTCGACACCACCCGCGCGATCGCGCAGAAGCGCGAGAAGTGGGAGGACTACGTCGCCCACCTGCGCACGCTGTACCCACGCGAGGCGATCCTGCGCGACTACGGCGTGGTCGAGCCGTACCCGATGCCGATGGGCGACGGCGAGCGCGAGATCTTCGGGCGCGACCTGCCGCCGAAGACCGTGGCGCTGACCTTCGACGACGGCCCGCACGGCGCCTATACCGACGAGATCGTGGCGATCCTCAAGCGCTACGACGTGCCCGGCGCGTTCTTCGAGGTCGGGCGCAACCTCGGCCGGCTCGACGCCGACGGCAAGCCGCGACTGGCGCCGCTGGCCAAGGTCAGCCGCGGGCTGATGGAAGAAGGCTACGCGGTCGGCAACCACAGCCTCACCCACGCGCAGCTGTCCAAGACCACCGGCGCCGCGCTGCGCAGCCAGGTGCTGGACGCCGATACCCTGCTGCGCGCGGTGGACGACAAGCGCGCGCCGCTGTTCCGCTTCCCGTACGGCGCGCGCAACGCCGAAGGCCTGCAGGTGCTGAAGGAGGCGGGGCTGAAATCGGTGATGTGGAACATCGATTCGCTGGACTGGGCTGACCCGGTGCCGGACTCGATCGTGCAGCGCGTGCTCGGCCAGGTGGCCAAGGAGCAACGCGGCATCATCCTGTTCCACGACATCCACGATCGCGCGGTCAAGGCGCTGCCGCAGATTCTGGACAAGCTCACCGCCGACGGCTACCAGTTCGCCGGCTGGAACGGGCGCGATTTCACCGTGGCGCGCCCGCGCGGCGAGGCCGCGGCCGATGCCACGGTCACCACCGGCTACGAGAAGTCGTGGGCGCTGGTGATCGGCATCGACGACTACGCCAAGTGGCCCCGGCTGGAATACGCCGCCAACGATGCGCAGGCGATCGCCGATGCGCTGACCGGACGCTTCGGCTTCCCGTCCTCGCAGGTGATCGTGCTGAAGAACGGCGAGGCGACCCGCAACAACATCCTGGCCGCGTTCCACGACCGCCTGGCGGACGGGCGCACGCAGAAGAACGACCGCGTGTTCGTGTTCTTCGCCGGGCATGGCGCCACGCGCCGGCTCGCTTCCGGGCGCGAGCTGGGCTACATCATCCCGGCCGATTCGGATCCGGCCGAGTTCGCCAGCGACGCGATCGCGATGAGCGACATCCAGAACATCGCCGAGAGCCTGCAGGCCAAGCACGTGCTGTTCGTGATGGACGCCTGCTACAGCGGGCTCGGCCTCACCCGCGGCGGTGGCGGCGTCAACGCCTACCTGCGCGAGAACGCGCGGCGCGTGGGACGGCAGATGCTCACCGCCGGCGGCGCCGACCAGCAGGTCGCCGACAGCGGGCCGGACGGCCATTCGGTGTTCACCTGGGTGCTGCTGCAGGCGTTGTCGGGCAAGGCCGACCTCAATGGCGATGGCCTGATCACCGGTACCGAGCTGGCCGCGTACGTCGCGCCGGCGGTGTCGGCGGTATCGCAGCAGACTCCGGCGTTCGGCAGCCTGCCGGGGTCGCAGGGCGGCGAGTTCGTGTTCCAGGTGCCGCAAGCCGAGGAATTCCTCACCGCCGATACCGCGCAGCTGCCGGCCGACGCGATCGCGCTCAACAACCGCGTGGACAAGGCGCGGCCGGCCGATGCCGCCGCGCCGGCGCCGGTGATGGTGAAGGACCTGCAAGGCGGCGAATCCAGGCTGGTGGTGCCGGCGGCGGCCAAGCTCGGCGACCGCCAGCTCGCGCAGCGTGCCAACGAGCGTGGGCTGCAGCTGTACAAGGAGAAGCGCTACGACGAGGCCGCCGCGCAGTTCGCGGAGGCGCTGAAGCTGCGGCCGGATTTCGCGTTGGCGGCCAACAACCTCGGTTTCGTCTATTACCGGCAGGGGCGTTACGCGGAGGCGGCGCGCTGGCTGGAGAACACGCTGAAGATCGATCCTTCGCGGGCGGTGGCCTATCTCAACCTGGGCGATGCCTATTACCAGGCCGGGCAGCATGCGAAGGCTCGCACGGCTTATGCGACATACCTGGAGTTGCAGCCCCAGGGGGCGGTGGCGGAACAGGTGCGCGGTCGGCTGCACGAGTTGTAGGTGCCCAGCGGGGCCCGGCGATGTGGGATCATGCGCTTTCCTTCTCCCGTTCGCGGGAGAAGGTGCCCGGAGGGCGGATGAGGGTGCTTTGGCTTCTTGCTTCCTGCTTTAGGAGCAAAAGCTTTCGCCCTTGGGCGAGTCACTTTTCTTTGCTCGTGCAAAGAAAAGCAACCCAAAGAATGCACGCCCAGGTCTCCGCGCCTTCCGCGTGGCGCGCTCCAGGTCCGCTGCACCAGCGGGATTCTTCGACGGGACCTCCTGTCCCGGCGAAAAACGACGCACTCGTCCGCTGCGCGGACGAGCCCGGGGCATTCGCCGCGCGGCGAATGCCCGCCCGCCGGGGCGAAGCAGTGCTTCGCCTTTTTCCGGCGAGCCCATGTGCGTCGCCCCTGCGGGGTTATTCCCGCTGGCTCCGCCGCTGCGAATGGCGGCCCCGGTAAGTCAAAAGCGGAAAGCCAAGTCAAAATCACGAGCAACAGCAACAGCAACAGCAACAGCAACAGCAACAGCAACAGCAACAGCAACTTTACTGATCGATAGCGATACGCCTTGACCCACGACGCCATGACCACCAACAACGACACCATCGTCGCCATCGCCACTGCGGCCGGAGCCGGTGGGGTGGGGATGCTGCGCGTTTCCGGGCCGCGGGCCATGGAGGTCGCGGCCGGGCTCGGCATCGCCGGGCTGCAGCCGCGGCGTGCGCGCTACGCGCGCTTTCTCGATGCGCGCGGCGAGACGATCGACGATGGCATCGCGCTGTGGTTCCCGGCGCCGCGCAGCTTCACCGGCGAGCACGTGCTGGAACTGCAGGGACACGGCAGCCCGGTGGTGCTGCGCCGGCTGCTGGCGCGGTGCATCGGGCTGGGCGCGCGCCAGGCGCGGCCCGGGGAGTTCAGCGAACGGGCGTTCCTCAACGGCAAGCTCGACCTGGCCCAGGCCGAGGCCATCGCCGACCTCATCGCCGCCGGCGACGAGCGCGCCGCGCGGGCGGCACGACGCTCGCTGGATGGCGTGTTCTCCCGGCGCGTGGAGGAGGTGGCCGGGCAGATCACCCGGCTGCGCATCCACGTCGAGGCCGCGATCGATTTCGTCGACGAGCCGATCGACACGCTGGGCGGCGAACAGGTGCGCGCGGGGCTGGCGCAGGCCGCCGAGGTGCTGGCGCGCCTGCGGCGCGATGCCGAACGCGGCCGCAAGCTGCGCGACGGCCTGCACGCGGTGCTGGTCGGTCCGCCCAATGCCGGCAAGAGCTCGCTGCTCAACGCGCTGGCGGGCAGCGAGCGCGCCATCGTCACCGAGGTCGCCGGCACCACCCGCGACACGCTGCGCGAGACGATCCGCATCGACGGCCTCGAACTGGTGCTGGTGGACACCGCGGGGCTGCGCGAGGGCGGCGATGCGATCGAGCGCGAGGGCATGCGCCGCGCACGCGACGAACTGCATCGCGCCGACCTGGCGCTGGTGGTGATCGACGCGCGCGACCCGCAGGCCGGCCGCGCCGCGGTCGCCGATGCGATCGAAGGCGTGCCGCGCCGGTTGTGGATCCACAACAAGCGCGACCTGCTCGGGGTACCGGCGACGTTGGCCGAGGACGAGATCGCGGTTTCCGCCGTCACCGGCGAGGGGCTCGACGCGCTGCACGCGCGCCTGCGCACGCTGGCAGAAGGCGATGCCGGCGAGAGCGTCGACGGCGAGTTCACCGCGCGCGCGCGCCACGTCGAGGCGATCGCGCGGGCGGCCGGGCACGTCGCGGCCGCGTCGGCGGAGCTGGACCACGAGCGGCTGGAGCTGGCCGCCGAGGAACTGCGGCTGGCGCACGAAGCGCTGGGCGAAATCACCGGGCGGATGAGCGCGGACGAGCTGCTGGGCAGGATCTTCTCCAGTTTCTGCATCGGGAAGTAGGGCCGGGTCCGCCGCGTGCCGGCCCCGATCGGCAAGTCGCGCCGGTCGCCGGCCCATGGCACGGGGTCACACTGTTTTACGGGTGTAACCGGCGTGTCGCATAGCGGAAAGATCGCAGTCGCAGTGTTGCGGACCGGTTTCCCCCTCTCCCCCGCACCCTACATGCTCCGACCCACCGTCCTGCAGGCGGCGATCGCCGTCGCCCTGATGTCCTCCTTTTGCGCCCGCGCCGCCGAAGACGCCGCCCCGGCCCCGGCCGATGGCGGCGACGTACGCCAGCTCGACGCGGTCTCGGTGATCGGCCAGGGCGAGACCCGCCAGGTCCAGCGCATCACCCGCCAGGACGTGGAAGTGCTGCCGGCCGGCACCAGCATCCAGAAGCTGCTGGGCCGCATGCCGGGCGTGAACGTGCAATCCAACGACGCGTTCGGCGCCAACGAGGAATCGCAGAAGATCAGCCTGCGCGGCTTCAACGGCACGCGCCTGGGCTACACGCTGGACGGGCTCCCGCTCGGCGACAACGCCTACGGCAACTACAACGGCCTGAACGTCAGCCGCGCGCTGATCGCCGAGAACTTCGGCGGCGTCGAGCTGGCCTCGGGCATCGGCAGCCTCGGCACCGCCTCGACCAGCAACCTGGGCGGCACGATCCAGTACTACTCGGACGACCCGGCCAGCGTGTTCGGCGGGCGCATCGCGCAGACCGTCGGTTCGGACTCGGACCGGCGCACCTACCTGCGCGTGGACACCGGCGAATACAACGGCTTCTCGGCCTACCTGTCGGGCATCGACGCCAAGGCCGACATGTGGGCGCGCCCGTATTCGCCGACCACCACCCGCCAGTTCAACGGCAAGGCGGTGTACCAGTTCGACGCAGGCAAGATCACCGCGTTCGTCGATACCTCGCGCACCTCGCAGGCCGATTACGCCTACCTGTCCAAGAGCGGCATGCAGCGCGGGCTGGGCTGGGACTGGAACCTGTACGCGCCGGACTGGAACCGCGCCCTGGCCGCGGCCTACTGCGCGAAGGCGACCTTCGACGCCAGCCGCTGCGGCTACAGCGGCGGCGTGGACAACATCGACGACGCCTACTACCAGAGCCGCGCGCTGCGCGACGACGACCTGTACTACCTGGCCGGCGATTTCCAGCCGGCCGATGCGGTCGCGCTGCATGCGCAGGTCTACCACCACGAGAATGCCGGCCAGGGCCACTGGTGGGCGCCCGGCCAGGCCTCCAATCCCGGCACGCCGCAGGCATTGCCGATCTCGATCCGCAGCACCAACTACAGGATCAACCGCACCGGCGGCATCGCCTCGGTCGGCTGGGACCTGGGCCCGCACCATCTCGAGGCCGGCGTCTGGTACGAGCGCAACAAGCACCACGTCGAGCGCAACTTCTACTGGATCGACGGGCCGGTCGACGACGACACCTTCCTGGACGGCCCGGACCGCCGGCTGTTCTCGCAGGACTACGTGATCACCACCAAGCAGGCCTACGTGCAGGGCAGCTTCAAGCTGCTCGACGAACGCCTGAGCGTCGACGTCGGCGTGAAGAGCCCGCACACCACGATGACCGCGCGCGAGACGCCGGGGATCGCGGTGGAATCGCCGGTCGCCAACGGCGAACTGAAGGCGAGCAAGGCGCTGTTGCCGCAGGCCGGCCTGAGCTATCGCCTGGCCGAAGGGCAGGAAGTGTTCCTGTCGTACGCCAAGAACATCGCCGCGTTCCAGGGCGGCGGCGCCGGCGGCCCGCTGCTGGTGACGCAGGCCTCGTTCGACGCGACCCGCGGCAACCTGGAGCCGGAGGAATCGCGCACGATCGAAGGCGGCTACCGCTTCGTGCGCGGCGATGTCGAGGCGTCCCTGGCCGCCTACGACGTCAAGTTCGACAACCGCCTGCTGTCGCTCAACCCGTGCCCGAGCATCCAGCAGGGCACGACGCCGGCGTGCACGACGCGTTTCTACAACGTCGGTTCGGTGACCAGCCGCGGCGCCGAGCTGACGGTGCTGTGGAAGCCGAGCGAGCATTTCCAGTGGTACAACTCGGCCTCGTTCAATCGTTCGACCTACGACGACGACTACGTGCAGAACGGGGTGACGGTGCCGACCTCGGGCAAGACCACGGTGGATACGCCCAAGCGCATGTTCGCCAGCGAGATCGCCTGGACCTACGCGGGCTGGAACGCGAATCTCCGCGCGAAGTACGTGGGGCAGCGTTACTACACGTACACCAACGACCAGGGCTTCGGCGGATTCACGACGTTCGATGCGGGGGCGGGATACGACTTCGGGCAGGTGTCGGCGCTGCAGGCGCTTCGGCTCAGCGTCAATGTGACGAACCTGACCGACAAGCGGTATGCGGCGGACCTGAGCGGGTTCACCAACAGCGACCCGAACGGGCGGGTGTTGGCGTTCCATGCCAGTGCGCCGCGGCAGGTGTTCTTGACGCTGGATGCGAAGTTCTAGTGGGGTGTTGTGCGGGAGGGTTTCCTCCCGCGCACTTCTTTGACCCTGTCCCTGTGAAGGCGGGGCCCACCAGTATCTTTGCTTCTGACGTTATCTATCAGCCCGCACCATCTCTCTATCGTCATTCCCGCGAAGGCGGGAAGCGCCTTTCAGCAGCCGAACGGCTGATCATCCAGGGACGTTGCTTTGCTTTTGGCTTTGGGCCTTTGGCAAAAAAGGCCAAAGCTTTCGCCTCCGGCGAGTTACCTTTCTTTGCTTGTGCACGCGCGCCGCAGGAGCGGCGCCGCACGGCGGAGCCGGCCCGAAGGGCGCGGCACAAGGATGTGCCGCGTAAAGAAAGGTAACCCAAAGAAGCGCTTCACAGCAGCCGAACGGCTGATCAAGCACACCCCGCCTTCGCGCCCGCAGCTGCGCTGCGGGTCCGCGGAGCCGGGGGGATTTTTCGACGGGGCATTCGCCGCGCGGCGAATGCCCGCCCGCCGGGGCGAAGCAGTGCTTCGCCTTTTTCCGGCGAGCCCATGTGCGCCGCCCTTCGGGTGTTTCCCGCCGTCTCCGCCGCTTCGGAGGGGCCCGCGCCGCAGTGGCATTCGTGGGCCATGGAGGTTGGCGCGCCGCCGCGCGAGGAGGCGTTACCCAATCCAAAGCAAAATCACGGGCAACAGCAACAGCAACAGCAACAGCAACAGTAGGCCTGGCTTTGATCTTTGGGTTGATTCGAATCACCGAACCTTGGAGTAGAGTGCTGCGATGACGATGCGTCGAATTCTGGTGTGCATGATGCTTTCGATCCTGGCTTCGCCGGTCCTGGCGGAGGCGCCGTTGGTGGCCAAGCCGCAGGTGTATGCGCATCGCGGGGCGAGTGCGCTGCGGCCGGAGCACACGCTGGCCTCGTATGCCAAGGCGATCGCCGATGGCGCGGATTTCGTCGAGCCGGACCTGGTCTCGACCAAGGATGGCGTGCTGGTGGCGCGCCACGAGAACGAGATCGGCGGGACTACCGACGTCGCCGGGCATCCCGAGTTCGCCGGCCGCAAGACCGCCAAGACCATCGACGGCGAGCGGGTGGAAGGCTGGTTCACCGAGGACTTCACCCTGGCGGAGCTGAAGACGCTGCGCGCGCGCGAGCGCCTGCCGCAGCTGCGCGGCACGCGCTGGGACGGGCAGTTCCAGCTGGTCACGTTCGACGAGATCATCGATTTCGTCGCCGCCGAAGCGGCCGCGCGCGGGCGGACGATCGGCATCGTCCCGGAGATCAAGCATCCCAGCTACTTCCAGTCGCTCGGCCTGGGCATGGAGGACAAGGTGCTGGCGACGCTGCGGGCGCACGCCTACACGCGCAGCGCGCCGGTGGTGATCCAGTCGTTCGAGCGCGACAACCTGCGCTACCTGCGCGGGCGCATCGCACGCGGCTCGAACATCCGCCTGCTGCAGCTGATCGCACGCCCGGACGACGTGCCCGGCGACGTGCGCGCGCAGGGCGGGACCGCGCGCTATGCCGACATGCTCACGCCCGAGGGCCTGCGCGCGATCGCGCAGTACGCCGATGCGATCGGCCCCGAGCTGCGCGCGATCATCCCGCTCGATGCGGACAAGCGGCTCGGGACGCCGACCGCGCTGGTGCGCCAGGCGCATGCGGCCGGGCTGCAGGTGCAGCCGTACACGTTCCGCCCGGAGAACCACTTCCTGGCCGCCGACTTCCGCGACGGCACCGATCCGGCCAGGCGCAGCGACGACGGCTCGGTCGCCGAGATGCGCGCCTACCTGGAAGCCGGCATCGATGCATTCTTCACCGACGACCCGGCGCTCGGGCGGCGCGCGGTCGACGGCCTGGCGCGCTGAATCCGGCGCGCCTCAGACGTACATGCCCTGGCGCAGGTTGATGCCGTATTCCAGCCAGGCCTTGAGCGCGCACAGCATCTGCGACCAGCCCATGCAGTTGCCGTAGGAGGCCTGCAGGCCGGTCTGCGTGTGCTGCCAGCCTTCTTCCCGGATGTCGACGCGGGTGCGTCCATCCGGCAGCGCCTCGAAGTCGAACGTGACCGTGGTCTGGCGCTCGCGGTCGTCGGCTTCGGTCGGCGCCTCCTGCGAGGCCCAGCGCAGCACGATCCGCCGATTGGGCTCGACTTCCACGACATCCACCGGGAACTTGCCAGGAAAATCCGCGAACTCCCACCACACCGTGGTGCCGCCCTCGAGCCGGCCCTGGGCGCCGCCGGTGGTGAAGTAGCGCGAGAGCCGGGCGGGATCGGCCACGGCTTCGAACACCTCGGCGACCGGCTTGTCGATGTGGGCCGAGACGGAGAACTTCAGGTCCATGGCACTGCTCCGGTTCGTACGGGACGGCCAACATGGTACGGCGGCGGCGCGCGACCGGCGGTGATGCCGGCTCATCGCAGCGAGCGGCTTTCTGTGGGAGCGGCTTCAGCCGCGAAGGGCTTTCATGCAGATCCCTCTGCAACAGCCCGCACGTCCATGTGCAGGGGTTCAAATGAGAAAGCCCCGTCGCGGCTGAAGCCGCTCCCACAGAAAGCCGCTCCTATAGGATTCCTCTGCGCCGCTAGTCGTTCGGCTCGCCGCGCGGCCGGAAGCGGATGACCACGCCGCCGGGCGAGCCCGGATCGCGCTGCCACAGCACCGGGACTTCGCGCGGGGACGGCGGCTCCAGGCCGTCCTTCTCGTCCAGGCGCTCGCCGTCGAGATCCTCGTCCTCGTCTTCCCAGCTGTAGCGCTTGCGCGGCGGCAGCGGATCGCACAGGCGGAACAGCAGCGCCGCGATCACGCCGGCCATGGCGCCGCCCATGTGCGACTGCCAGGACACGCCGGGCTCGTGCGGCAGGATCGTCAGCAGCATGCCGCCGTAGAACAGGAACGCGATCATGCTGGTGGCGATCGCCGCGCGGTCGCGGCGCAGCACGCCGAGCACGAACACCAGGAACAGCAGCCCGTGGGTGATGCCGCTGGCGCCGAGGTGGCGGCTGCCGACATCGCCCAGCAGCCAGGCGCCCAATCCCGAGCCCACCCACAGCAAAGGCAGCGAGAACACGGTGGCGCGCGGGTAGACGCTGCCCGCCAGCGTGCCGAGGATCAGCAGGGCGAAGCTGTTGGCGCCCAGGTGCTCGAGCGAGCCGTGCAACAACGGCGCGGTCAGCAGGCCGCGCAATCCCCCGGCCTCGTGCGGCGCCACCGCCCAGGGGCGCCAGTCGAACATGCCCTGGCTGGCGAACACCGCCACCAGCAGCAGCACCGCGCCGAGGCTCAGGTTGAACGCGCGCAGGAGGCGGCTGCGGTCGAAACGCCCCTGCACGGCGGGATCCAGGGCGCTGGTTTCAGGGTCGCGGATGTCCATGGGGATCGGATGGCGGCGGCCCTGCGGTTTGCAAGGCCGCCGCGATGGGACGACATTGGCGCCCGGCGGGACAATCCGCCGCCGCGAGTCGTCAGTGCTGCGGCTTGGGCGGGCGCGCCAGGCTCAGCGCGATGGTCGCCGCCAGGATCGCCGCGACCACGCCCAGCGACACCAGCACCGGGATCTTGTACACGTCGATCATCAGCATCTTGGCGCCGATGAACACCAGGATCACCGCCAGGCCGTACGGCAGCAGGTGGAAGCGATCCGCCATGCCCGCCAGCAGGAAGAACATCGCGCGCAGGCCCAGCACCGCGAACACGTTGGAGGTGAGCACGATGAACGGGTCGGTGGTGATCGCGAAGATCGCCGGGATGCTGTCCACCGCGAAGATCACGTCGATCACCGCGATCAGGATCAGCACGACGAACAGCGGGGTGAACCAGCGCTTGCCGTCGCGCACCACGCTCAGCGCGTTGCCTTCGTAGGTGGGGCTCAGGCGCAGGTGGCCGCGCATCCAGCGCAGCACCGGGTTGGCCTCCAGGTCGGGCTCCTTGCCCGCCGAGAACCACATCTTGATGCCGGTCAGCAGCAGGAACCCGCCGAACACGTACAGCAGCCAGTGGAACTTGGCCAGCAGCAGCGTGCCGGCGAAGATCATGATCGCGCGCAGCACGATCGCGCCGAGCACGCCGATGATCAGCACGCGCTGGCGCTGCTCCTCCGGCACCGCGAAGTAGGTCATCAGCATCAGGAACACGAAGATGTTGTCGACCGCGAGCGATTTCTCGACCAGGTAGCCGGTCAGGAACTCCAGGCCGATGCGGTGCGCCTCCGCATCGCCCATCGTGCCGCGCAGGTACCACCACAGGCCGGCATTGAACAGCAGCGCCAGGGCCACCCAGCCGATGCTCCACCAGGCGGCTTCCTTGAAGGTGACCTTGTGCGGGCCGCCGTGGCGCATCAGCACCAGGTCGACCAGCAGGGCGGCGACCACGACGACCGCGAAACCGCCCCACAACCAGACATTGCCTATCGTTTCCATCGTTTTTCTTCCGGGTAATAGTCGAGAACGCCTCGGGAACCGTCCGGCCGAGGCGTTGTTACACGGAGATCATGGATTCCGGGTGACGGACCTTCGCCTGGACGGCGAAGGTCTTGCTCGCAACCGCCGGTGGACCGGGCCGGTTGCCGTTGCACCGGAGCCTGCGGGCTCGAAATGACGGCGACAACGTCTGGGAGCTACTCCCCTTCTGGGGGCCATTCTGGCGGTGCCGGAGGGACGAGTCAATCGCCGGGCTGGCGATGTGTGAGCGGAACTTCAGGCCCGACGGGTCTTCCCGGGAAAGCCTGTCGGGACTGAAGTCCCCCCCCACAGGGGTATCTGACGAATGCCACCGCTCTACCGTCCCCGGAGGAGCGGTTTTTGTGGGAGCGGCTTCAGCCGCGATGGGGCTTTCATGCAGATCCCTCTGCAACAGCCCGCACATCCATGCGCGGGGTTCAAATGAGGCGGATCCCTCTGTAACAGCCTGCACATCCCTGTGCAGGGGTTCAAATGGGAACGCCCCATCGCGGCTGAAGCCGCTCCTACAAAAACCGCTCCCACAGGGGGCCGCCGGTAGAATAGGCGGATGAATACTGCCAATCCCGTCGTACGCCTCAAGAACGCCTGGCGCTCCAGCCATCCTTGGATCTTCCAGAAGCTGGTGGAAAAGCCCAGCGTCCGGCCCAAGCCGGGCAGCATCGTCGACGTGGTCGGGGTGGACGGCGAGTGGATCGGCCGCGGCTTCTACAACGGCCACTCGCGCATCGCGGTGCGGATCCTGGAGACCCGCCAGGACGTGCCGGTGGACGAGGCCTGGTTCGCGCGCAGGATCGCCGAGGCGGTGGAGCTGCGCCGCGAGGTGCTGAAGCTCGACGCGGTGTCCGATGCCTGGCGCGTGGTGCACAGCGAGGGCGACGGGCTGTCCGGGCTGGTCGTGGACCGCTACGGCGACCTGATCGTGGTCGAGTTCTTCGCTGCCGGCATGTTCCGCCATCGCGAATGGATCTACGCCGCACTGCGCCGGCAGTTCCCCGGCTGCCGCTTCCACAGCTTCGCCGACGAGCACGTGCAGAAGCAGGAGAGCTTCGATTTCCACAACACCAGCGGCACCGAGCCGGCGGTGATCACCGAGCACGGCATCCGCTTCCGCGCCGACCCGGCCGGCGCGCACAAGACCGGCTTCTTCGCCGACCAGCGCGAGAACCGGCAGTGGCTGAGCCAGCAGGTCGAGGGCAAGCGCGTGCTCGACCTGTGCTGCAACACCGGCGGATTCGCGGTGTACGCGGCCGCGCGCGGCGCCAGCGAGGTGCTGGGCGTGGACATCGACCAGGACGTGATCCAGATCGCCAAGGGCAATGCCAAGCTCAACAACGTGCGGCCCAAGTTCGTGCAGGCCGACATCTTCCCGTACCTGCGCGATGCGGCCAATCGCGGCGAGCAGTACGACGTGGTGATCCTCGACCCGGCCAAGATGACCCGCGACCGCGACCAGGTGATCAATGCGCTGAAGAAGTACCTGGACATGAACAAGCTGGCCCTGGGCGTGGTCAAGCCGGGCGGGCTGTTCGCCACGTTCTCGTGCACCGGCCTGGTCAGCGAGGAGCAGTTCCTCGACATGCTGCGCCGCGCGGCGTTCTATTCGGGGCGCACGATCCAGGTGCTCAAGGTCGCCGGTGCCGGCCCGGACCACCCGTTCATGGCGCACGTGCAGGAGTCGCGCTACCTCAAGGCGGTGTTCTGCCGCGTGGTGGACTGAGCCGCGGCTGGTTTCTCTCGCAGGAGCCGCCAGGCTTTCCCGGGCAATGGTCAGGACCTTTGTGGGCAGGACTTTTGTAGGAGGGACTTCAGTCCCGACGGGCCTTCCCGGTAAAGCCTGTCGGGACTGAAGTCCTTGCCGCGGGAATCCCCGCAGGGGACCCTTGGGAAAGCTGGCGGCGGCTTGCGCCGCTCCCGCGCTCAACCGAGTGACGCTACCGACAACTGCTGGCGGTAGCGGCTAGGGCCGCTTGCCATCGGCGCCCACGGCGCGGAGCGCACCGTTATGATCGACCGGACCCCCTCAAGGACCGTCCGCCGATGTCGCGAGTGCTGAGTCTTTCCCTGACGTTGTCGCTGGCGCTGGCCGCCGCGCTGCCCGCCCGTGCCGTCGAGTTCTCGCAGGCCGAACTGCAACGCGCCACCGAACTGCAGAAGAAACTGCTGACGCTGGATTCGCACCTGGACACGCCGGCCAATTTCGAGCGCGCCGACTTCGACGTGCTCGCCACGCATGCCGGCAACGCGCTCGCGCAGGTGGACTACCCGCGCATGCTGCAGGGCGCACTCGACGGCGGCTTCTGGGCGATCTACACCGGCCAGGGCGACCGCAGCGACCGGGCGCACCGCGAAGAGCGCGATGCCGGCCTGCAGCGCCTGATCGTGATCAAGCAACTGCTGGCCGCGCACCCGGACAAGTTCGCGTTGGCCACCACGGCCGACGATGCGGCGCGGATCAAGGCCGAGGGCAAGCGCGTGGTCTTCATCAGCATGGAGAACGCCAGCCCGCTGGTCGCCGACCCCACGCTGCTGGACTTCTATTACAAGCAGGGCCTGCGCCTGCTCAGCACGGTGCACTTCGCCAACAACGAGTTCGCCGATTCGGCCACCGATCCCAAGGGGCCGGAGTGGCACGGGCTGAGCCCGGCCGGCAAGGCGCTGGTGGAGCGCGCGCAGCGGCTGGGCATCGTGATCGACCAGTCGCACGCCTCCGACGCGGTGTTCGACCAGCTGATCGCGATGTCGCCGGTGCCGATCCTGCTCTCGCACAGCGGCGCCCGCGCGGTCCACGACCACCCGCGCAACCTCGACGACGCGCGCCTGCGCCGGCTGGCCGAGCACGGCGGCGTGATCCAGATGAACTCCTACGGCGGCTACCTGGTCGACGACGGCGCCACGCCGCAGCGCAAGGCGGCGCTGGCGGCCTTGCAGGCGAAGTACGGCGACTGGGAACACATGAAGGTGGCCGACGGGGCCCGCCTGGCCGCCGACCTGGAGGCGCTGGACGCCCGCTATCCGGTGCGCAAGGCCACGCTGGACGATTTCTTCGCCCACTTCGAGCACGTGCTGGACCTGGTCGGCCCCGAGCACGTCGGCATCGGCATGGACTGGGACGGCGGCGGCGGCGTGGAGGGCATGCGCGACGTGAGCGACCTGCCCAAGATCACCGCCTGGCTGCTGCGCAAGGGCTACAGCGAGCGCCAGATCGCCGACATCTGGGGCGGCAACGTGCTGCGGGTGATGCGCCAGGCGCAGGACTGGGCGGCCAGCCGGCGCTGACCTGCACGGACTTTCCCTGTCCACGCGCGTGTCCCTGCAGGAGCGAGGCAAGCCGCGGCGGGCTTCCAGGGGAAAGCCCGGTCGCGGCTCGGCCGCGCCGCTTCTGCGGGCCTTCCCTCGATGCAGGGGATCCATCGCACAATTGCGCATGCCATCCGGCCCCGAAAGCCGCCGTCCGCTTAGACTACGAAGACGAGCGGCGCGGCCGCTTTCCCGAATAAGGTAGTGAAGCAGCGCATGGACCATACGGCGTCGCAGCCCTCCGCGGCGGAGGCAGCTCCTCCGGCCTTCGATACGCCCGTGCCGGCGGCGGCATCGACGATCCTCGCGGCCGACGTCGGCGGCACCTTCGCGCGCGTGGCGCTGGCGGAAATCCCCCGCCGCGGCGAGCCGCGCATCCTCGCGCTGCGCCGCTACGCCTGCGCCGAGCATCCTTCGCTGGCGTCGATCCTGCGCGACTTCCGCCAGGCCGAGGGCCGTGCCGTGAACGGCGCGACCGTGGCGATCGCCGGCGTGCTCGACGGCGACCGCCTGGTCAACACCAACCTGCCGTGGCCGGTGTCGCTGCAGGCCACGCGCCGCGAGGCCGGGTTGGCGTGGCTGGAGCTGATGAACGATTTCGAGGCGGTGGCGCACGCCATCGCGCACGTGCCGGCGCAGGCGCTGGTGCCGCTCAATGGCGAGCAGCCGCGCAGCCTGCAGTGGCCCGCGCTGGTGCTCGGCCCCGGTACCGGCCTGGGCGCCGCGCTGCGCCTGCCCGACGGCGAGCATCCGGTGCTGGCCAGCGAAGCGGGACACTCGGCGCTGGCGCCGGCCAACGCGCTGGAACTGGAGATCCTCGGCAAGCTGATGCGGCGCTGGCCGCACGTGGACACCGAGCGCGTGCTGTCCGGCACCGGGCTGATGAACCTGTATCCATGCCTGTGCGAGATCCGCGGCGCGACCCCGCGCTGGAACACGCCGAGCGAGCTGGTCGAAGCCGCGCTGCGCGGCGGCGATGCGCTCGCCGCCGAGACGCTGGACGTGTTCTGCGGTTGGCTCGGCAGCGTGTGCGGCGACCTGGCGATCGCCTTCGGCGCGCGCAGCGTGTACCTGGCCGGCGGCATCACCGCGCACATCGAGCCGTTCCTGCTGCGAGGCAGCTTCCGCGAGCGCTTCCTGGCCAAGGGCGTGCTCGGCGAAGTGCTGGCGCACGTACCGGTCTGGCGCGTGGAGCATGGCGAACTCGGCGTGCTCGGCGCGGCCGCCTGGCATGCCTGGCGCCGCGGCACGGGCGCGTGACCTCCAGGGGGTGTCATGGACCTTGGGGGAAATGCGCGGGCCGCCGGCGATGAGCCGGTGCCGGGTGGGGCGCGCCGATGCTGCGTTGCATGCTTTGTCTCGACGCGCCCCAGGCCGCTTCGCATCCATCCCGAAGTCCATGACGCGCTCTAACCACAGGAGATCCCGATGACCGATCGCAGGCAGTTCCTGCAGGCCGGACTGGCCGCGGCCGGCGCGCTCGCGCTTCCGCGCGTGCGTGCTTCCTCCACCGCCGGCGGCGCCCGCGTGGTGTCGACCTGGGATTTCGGCGTGCCGGCCAACCAGGCCGCATGGAAGGTGCTGGCGGCCGGCGGCAGTGCGCTCGATGCGGTCGAGGCCGGCGCGCGCTGGGTCGAGAGCGAGCTGTGCAACCCGACCGTCGGCCATTGCGGCTATCCCGACCGCGACGGCGTGCTGACCCTGGATGCCAGCATCATGGACGGCGACGGGCGCTGCGGCGCGGTCGCGGCGATCGAGGACATCGAGCACCCGATCTCGGTGGCGCGCGCGGTGATGGAGAAGAGCCCGCACGTGCTGCTGGTGGGCGAGGGCGCGCAGCAGTTCGCCGTCGAGCAGGGGTTCGCGAAGAAGCCATTGCTGACGCCCGAGGCCAGGCGCGCCTGGGAGGCGTGGCGCAAGACCTCCAGGTACCAGCCGCAGATCAACGCCGAGCGCCGGCTGATCCCGGGCAACAGCCAGAACCACGACACCCTGGGCATGCTCGCGATCGACCGCGAGGGCCGGCTCGCCGGTGCCTGCACCACCAGCGGCATGGCCTGGAAACTGCACGGCCGCGTCGGCGACAGCCCGATCGTCGGCGCCGGCCTGTACGTCGACAACGAGGTCGGCGGCGCCACCGCGTCGGGCGTCGGCGAGGAGATGATCCGCAACGCTGCCAGCTTCCTGGTGGTCGAGCTGATGCGCCAGGGCCGCTCGCCGGCCGAGGCCTGCCGCGAGGCCATCGCGCGGGTGGTAAAGAAGCGCCCGGAGGCCAGCAAGACCTTGCAGGTCTGCTTCCTCGCGTTGAACAAGCACGGCGAGGTCGGCGCGTTCGCGCTGCACCAGGGCTTCGTCTACGCGGTCTGCGACGCGCAGCGCCAGGACGACCTGCGCGATTCGTCCTCGGTCTACGCCACCACGCAGGCATGAGCGCGCCGGTCCCGCTGCGGCTGGAGATCGCCGCCAATTCGCTGGGCTCGGCGCTGGCCGCGCAGGAAGGCGGCGCCGACCGCGTCGAGCTGTGCGAGAACCTCGGCGAGGGCGGCTGCACGCCGTCGTACGGCACGCTGGCGCTGGCGCGCGAACGCCTGCGCATCGGCCTGCACGTGCTGGTGCGGCCGCGCGCCGGCGACTTCCTCTACGCACCGCACGAAGCCGAGGCCATGCTGCGCGACGTCGAGCTGTGCGTGCGGCTGGGCTGCGACGGCGTGGTGATCGGCGCGCTCGACGCCGACGGGAACGTCGACGTCGCGCTGTGCCGGCGCTTGGTCGATGCGGCCGCCGGATTGGACGTGACCTTCCACCGCGCCCTCGATGCCGCGCGCGATCCGGCGCAGGCGCTGGAGCAGGCCATCGCGCTCGGCTGCCGGCGCGTGCTGACCTCCGGCGCGCGCGCCAGCGCGCCGGAAGGCGTGGACACGATCGCCGCATTGGTGCGCCAGGCCGCCGGGCGCATCGAGGTGATGGCCGGCGCCGGCGTCACCGCCGGCAACATCGCCGCGCTCGCGCGCAGCACCGGCGTGCGCGACCTGCATGCCTCGGCCAAGCAGGTCGTGCGCTCGGCGATGCGCTGGCGCAATCCCGCGCTGCAGGGCCTGGAACACGACTGGCAGGCGTCCGATGCCGCCGTCGTGGCGGCGCTGCGACGCGCGCTGGATGGGGCGAACTGATTTTCTCGCCATCCCATCGGTCCGAAAATCTTTCCCTCGTCATTCACGCGAAAGCGGGAACCCAAGGACGTTCAGCGGCGCCCTTTCCGATGCGAAAGTCCATGGGTTCCCGCTTTCGCGGGAATGATGCGGTTTGATGAAGGCTTCCACCTCATCGATCAGATGCTTGGCGCCACGACGCAATATTCAGCCCTTGCGCGCCAGCAGCGCGTGCCCGCGCCCGTACAGCAGGTAGACCACCAGCCCGAACGCGTTCCAGGCCAGGAACCACAGCTGGGTCTTGCCCGGCAGGCTCCAGAACAGGTACAGGCAGCCGAGGATCGCGACCGGACCGACCAGCCAGGCCAGCGGCGTGCGGAACAGCCGCGCCCGCTGCGGCTCGCGCCTGCGCAGCACCAGCAGGCAGGCGGCCACCGCGATGAACGCGGCCAGCGTGCCGGCGTTGGCGAGCGCGGCGATCTCGTCCAGCCGCGCCACGCCGGCCAGCGCCGCGACCAGGATCGCGGTGAACAGCGTGGTCGCGATCGGCGTGCCGGTGCGCGGGTTGACCGTGGACAGCCCGCGCGGCAGCAGGCCATCGCGCGACATCACGAAGAAGATCCGGCTCTGGCCGTACAGGAACGCCAGCAGCACCGTCGGCAGCGCGATCACCGCGGCGATGCCGATCCCCGCGGCGGCCTTGCCGTGGCCGAGTTCGCGCAGGATCAGCGCCAGCGGCTCGGCGCTCTTGCCGAAGATCGTGTAGCTCATCGCGCCGACCGCGGCCAGCGCCACCAGCACGTAGATCAGCGTGCAGCCGATCATCGAGCCGATGATGCCGATCGACAGGTCGCGGCCGGGATTCTTGGTTTCCTCGGCCGCGGTGGAGATCGCGTCGAAGCCGTAGAAGGCGAAGAAGATGATCGCCGCGGCGGCCATCACGCCGTGCTCGGCGCCGTCGGGACCGATCGACTTGGGAAAGCCGTAGGGCATGAACGGCTGCAGGTTGGCGTCGTTGAACGCGGGCAGCGCCAAGGCCACGAACACCGCCAGCGCGACCAGCTTGACCACCACCAGCACCGCGTTGAGCGTGGCGCTTTCCTTGGTGCCGGCCATCAACAGGCCGGCCACCACGAAGGTGATCGCCACCGCCGGCAGGTTGATGACGCCGCCGGCGTGGGGGCCGGCGACGAGCTTGTGCGGCAGGTCCACGCCGGCCCATTGCAGGAAGCCGACGAAGTAGCCAGACCAGCCCACCGCCACAGTGCTGACCACCAGCGAGTACTCGAGCACCAGGCTCCAGCCGACCACCCAGGCGATGGTCTCGCCGAGCGCGGTGTAGCTGTAGGTGTAGGCGCTGCCGGCGGCCGGCATCAGCGTGGCCATCTCGGCGTAGGCCAGCGCCGCGCAGGCGCAGACCAGGCCGGCGGCGACGAACGACAGCAGCACCGCGGGACCGGCCTTGTCGGCGCCGACGCCGATCAGGGTGTAGATGCCGGTTCCGACGATGGCGCCGATGCCGAGCGCTACCAGGTGGGGCCAACTGAGCGTCGGGATCAGGCGCCGGCCGGCTTCGTGCGTGGTGACCTGATCGATGGGCTTGCGCCGGAGCCAGGACTGCATTCGGACCTCGGGTAAAAAAGAACAGTGCGCGAGTTTCGCCGAATGCAGTGCAGCAAAGCCATGGCCGGCCGGAACGCGGCCGTCGCGCCGCCGTCCCTGAACGTCGATATTCCCACCTTGAAAATGAAGCCCCGGCTTGGTTGACGCGGTCCGGCGATCGGCCTATCGTGCGCCACCTTTTCCGCTCCAGAGGCCCCTCCTTGGAATCTTGTAGTCGATCTCGATACGGCGCCTGAGCCGACGGACCGTCCGATTCCAGGGCCGGTTCCGTGACTCGGGACCGGGGCCTCGTGCGTGGCGACCGCCACGCCTGCATTCCCCCTCAGCTGTAGCGAACCTCTTCCGGATACCCGGGAGGCCGGTCTTTGGCGCGCCTTTGCATTACGGAGGTCGCCGATGCCGCCCTTGTTCGTGCTCGTCCTGTTGCCGGTCGTCCTGTTGGCCTGGCCCGTTGCCGCGTGGGCCGGCGCCAGCCTGGACATCGATGACGCCGCGATCACCCCCGAAGGCCGCTGCCAGGTCGAAAGCTGGCTGCGCCGCGAAAGCGCGCAGCGCCAGGCCGTGGCGGTGCCGGCGTGCACCGTGGCCGCCACCGAGGTCAGCCTGGGCGTGCTCGGGCGCGATCCAGGCACCGGGGGCGCCGGCCTGTCGCTCGGGCTGAAGCGCGTGCTGCGCGCGTTCGACGGGCGCGGCTGGGGCCTGGCCATCGCCGCGGGCGCCAGCCACGAACCGGGGCAGGGCCCGGGCTGGGTGCTGGCGCTGCCGGCCAGCATCGCGCTCGATCCCGCGCAGCGGAACTTGGTCCACCTCAACCTGGGCTGGGAGGCGCCCGACCGGGCACGCCGCGCGGCGACCGCCGGCATCGGCCTCGAACGGGTGCTCGATCCGCGCTGGACACTGCTCGCGGAACTGCGCGGCGACGACCGCGGCGGCGCCGGCGGGCAACTCGGCCTGCGCCGCGCGCTCGGCCCGAACGCCAGCCTCGACCTGCTCGCCGGCCGCCATCGCACCGATGGCGATGGCACGCGCTGGCTTACGCTCGGCCTGAACGTCCTGCTCCCGCAATAAGCGGGCCCCATCCTGTCACTTCCTCCCGAGGCGTCGTCATGGCCTTCGCATTCCGTGATCGTTCCGTACCTCCCGTGGCGTCGCTCGCGCGTCCGCGGCTATGGCCCAATCTCCACGACTTCGCCGCGATGGCGCTGCTGCTGGCGCTCGGCGTACTGCTGGTGCACGGCGCCGAGGACGCGCGCGCGCCGCTGGCCGCGCTGTCGGCGCAGGCGGTGTCGCTCGATCCGTGGCAGCTGCCCGAGTACGGCCTGCGCACGACGCTGCGCATGTTCGCGGCGATGGCGGCCTCGCTGGCGTTCACCTTCGTGGTCGCGACCTGGGCGGCCAAGAGCCGCCGCGCCGAGAAGGTGATCGTGCCGGCGCTGGACATCCTGCAGTCGGTGCCGGTGCTGGGCTTCATCAGCTTCACGGTGACCTTCTTCCTCGGCCTGTTCCCGGGCCGCCAGCTCGGCGCGGAGTGCGCGGCGGTGTTCGCGATCTTCACCAGCCAGGCCTGGAACATGGCGTTCTCGTTCTACCAGTCGCTGCGCACCGTGCCGGGCGACCTGCAGGAAGTCTCGCGCGGCTTCGGCTTCTCGCCGTGGCTGCGCTTCTGGCGGCTGGAAGCGCCGTTCGCCGCGCCGGGGCTGGTCTGGAACATGATGATGTCGATGTCGGGGGGCTGGTTCTTCGTGGTCGCCTCCGAGGCGATCACGGTCGGCGACACCACGGTGACGCTGCCGGGCATCGGCTCCTATCTCGCGCTGGCGATCGAGCGCCAGGATTTCGCCGCGGTCGGCTGGGCGGTACTGGCGATGGCGCTGCTGATCGTGCTCTACGACCAGCTGTTCTTCCGCCCGATCGTGGCCTGGGCCGACAAGTTCCGCGTCGAGCAGACCGCCAGCCAGGTGGTGCCGCGCTCGTGGCTGTACGACCTGTTGCGCCGCACCCGCCTGCTGCGCCGGCTGGCCGCGCCGGTGGCGGCGTTGTGGCAGCGCGCGCTGATGCTGCGCTGGCCGCGCCGCCGCGGTGCGCGCATACGGGCCGGGCGCGCGCCGCGCGGCGGCGCATGGGGCGACCGGCTGTGGCTGGGCGCGATCGGGGCGGCGACGCTGGCGGGCACCTGGCTGGTGTTCGACTATGCGCACCGCACGCTCGGCCTGGCCGACCTGCGCGAGGCGGTCGGCGGCGGCCTGGCCACGCTGCTGCGCGTGGCGGTGCTGATCGCGCTGGCCTCGCTGGTGTGGGTGCCGGTCGGCGTGTGGATCGGGCTGCGCCCGGCGCTGGCGCAGCGCATCCAGCCGCTGGCGCAGTTCCTGGCGGCGTTCCCCGCCAACGTGCTGTTCCCGTTCGCGGTGGTGGCGATCGTGGCCACCGGCGCCGATCCGGACATCTGGCTGTCGCCGCTGATGGTGCTCGGGACCCAGTGGTACATCCTGTTCAACGTGATCGCCGGCGCCAGCGCGTTCCCGACCGACCTGCGCGAGGCCGCGCAGGTGTACCGGCTGCGCTCGTGGACATGGTGGCGGCGGGTGATCCTGCCGGGGATCTTCCCGTACTACCTGACCGGCGCGCTGACCGCCTCGGGCGGCTCCTGGAACGCCAGCATCGTCGCCGAACTGGCCAGCTGGGGCGACAGGCACGTCGAGGCCTACGGCCTGGGCGCCTACATCGCCCGCGCCACCGCCGCCGGCGATTTCCCGCGCGTCGTGCTCGGCGTGCTGGTGATGTCGCTGTTCGTGACCGCCTTCAACCGCGCGCTGTGGCGCCGCCTGTACGTGTACGCCGAGCGCCGCCTGCGCCTGGACTGACCCACCTTTCCGCTTTCGATCAGGAGTTGCCGATGAACGTGTCCAACCTCGCCCTGGAGCGCCCGCTGGTCAGCGTGCGCGGCGTGCGCAAGACCTACGACAAGGGTGCCGCCGAACTGGTGGTGCTGGAGAACGTCGACCTGAGCCTGCGCTCGGGCGAGATCGTCGGGCTGCTCGGCCGTTCCGGCTCGGGCAAGTCCACGCTGCTGCGCGCGATCGCCGGGTTGCTGCAGCCGAGCGCCGGCGAGATCGCCTACCGCGACGGCGGCCCGGACGAACTGGCGATGGTGTTCCAGAGCTTCGCGCTGTTCCCGTGGCTGACCGTGCAGCAGAACGTCGAGGTCGGCCTGGAGGCGCGCGGCGTCGCGCCGGAGGAACGCCGCCGCCGCGCGCTGGAGGCGATCGACCTGATCGGCCTGGACGGCTACGAGAACGCCTACCCGAAGGAACTCTCCGGCGGCATGCGCCAGCGCGTCGGGCTGGCGCGTGCGCTGGTGGTGCATCCCAGGCTGCTGCTGATGGACGAGCCGTTCTCGGCGCTGGACGTGCTCACCGCCGAGACCCTGCGCACCGACCTGCTCGACCTGTGGAGCGAGGGCCGCATGCCGATCGAGTCGATCCTGATGGTCACCCACAACATCGAGGAGGCGGTGCTGATGTGCGACCGCATCGTGATCTTCGGTTCCAACCCGGGCCGGGTGATCGGCGAGATCGCGGTGGCGCTGCCGCAGCCGCGCAACCGGCTCGACCCCGCGTTCCGCGCGCTGGTCGAGGACATCTATGCGCGCATGACCGCGCGCCCGGCGGCGCCGGCGCGCGAGGGCCTGTTCCCCGGCACCGGCATCGCGATGACGCTGCCGCGCGTGTCGCCGAACCTGCTGGCCGGCCTGCTCGAAGCGGTCGCCGCCGAGCCCTATCGCGGCCAGGCCGACCTGCCGCCGCTGGCGGCCAGCCTGCAGCTGGAGATCGACGAGCTGTTCCCGATCGCCGAGGTGCTGCAGCTGCTGCGGCTGGCCGAGCTGGAAGGCGGCGACCTGCGCCTGACCGCGACCGGCCAGCGCTTCGTCGAGGCCGGCACCGACGCGCGCAAGCACCTGCTCAGCCAGCAGCTGGCGACCTACGTGCCGCTGGCCGCGCACATCCGCCGCGTGCTCGACGACCGCGCCAGCCACCAGGCGCCGCTGAGCCGCTTCAGCGACGAGCTGGAGGACCACATGTCCGAGGACAATGCCGCGCAGACCCTGCGCGCGGTGATCAGCTGGGCGCGCTATGGCGAATACTTCGCCTACGACGAGCAGGCCGGCCTGCTCACCCTGGACAACCCGACCTGAGAGCGGAGCCGACCATGCGTTTCATCGAGACCTTCCAGGCGGGCCCCTTCCTCGACACCGTGGTCAGCCTGGCCGCCGCGTTCGTGCTCGGCACCCTGATCGGCGTCGAGCGCCAGTACCGCCAGCGCACCGCCGGCCTGCGCACCTGCGTGCTGGTCGCGGTCGGCGCGGCGGCGTTCGTCGATCTCGGCATGCGCATCGCCGGCAACGCCGAGGCGGTGCGGGTGATCTCCTACGTGGTCTCCGGCGTCGGCTTCCTCGGCGCCGGCGTGATCATGAAGGAGGGCATGAACGTGCGCGGCCTCAACACCGCCGCCACGCTGTGGTGCTCGGCCGCGGTCGGCTGCTGCACCGGCGCGGACATGCTGGCCGAGGGCGCCTTGCTGACCGGGCTGGTGATCGCCGGCAACACCGTGCTGCGGCCGCTGGTCAACGCGATCAACCGCATCCCGATCAACGAGCGCGCGACCGAGGCCACCTACGAGGTGCGCCTGACCACCGACACCGAGGCGCTGCCGCACGTGCGCGAACGCCTGGTCGAGCACCTGGAGGCGGCCGACTACCCGGTGGGCGACGTGGAACTGCACGAACGCGGCGAGGAACAGGTCGAGGTGGTCGCCACCCTGGTCAGCACCGCGGTCGATCCGAACGAGATGGACGCGGTGGTCGACGAACTGGAGCGCCATCCCGGCGTCGCCCATGCCACGTGGGAGATCAGCACGCGCGATTGAACAATGGGCAAGCCAAACGCGTTGGTTTTTGCTCGTCATTCCCGCGAAAGCGGGAATCCAAGGACGTTAAGCCTACGAAGAACAACGTCCATGGATTTCCGCTTTCGCGGGAATGACGAAGGTTCGGCTTAGCGACTACCCATTCATCCCAAGCCGCACCCCGAACCCGACCAGGAACACCCCGGCGCCGCGCCGCAGCCACGCGCCCGTGCGCGGATGCCGCGACAATCGCCGCGCCAGCGCATGGCCGAGCAGGATCAGCAGCGAGCACCAGGCCACTCCCAGTAGCGCGATCAGCGCCGCCATGGTCGCGAAGGTGGGCAGGCCGCGATGCGTGGCCGGGTCGATGAACAGCGGGAAGAACGCCATGTAGAACACGATCGCCTTCGGGTTGAGCAGCGTGACCAGCAATCCCTGGCGGAAGTAATGGCCTGGCTTGAGCGCGACCAGGCCGGCCGGCGCGCCCGGCTTCGGCGTGCACAGCAACTGCAGCCCGATCCAGATCAGGTAGGCCATGCCCAGGTACTGCACGCCATGGAACAGCAGCGGGTTGGCCTTCAGCAGCGCGGCGACGCCCGCCACCGCCAGCCACATCAGCACCTGGTCGCCGAGCAGCAGCCCCGCCAGCGTCGTGTAGCCGGCCCGGATGCCGCTGCGCCCGGTCGCGGTGAGCAGCGTGAAGGTGCCGGGGCCGGGCAGCGCCAGGAACACCAGCACGGCGGCGGCGAAGGCCCATGGGTTCTGGATGCCCATCCACGGCATGGCGGTGAGGTCGGTGGGGAGGAAAGCGATGGTACGTCGTGAAGGCTTCGCTGTCGCAGCCTTCGCTCTACTTGCTGCTTCTTACTTCCTTTCCGGTCTTCGCCATCCCTTCATCGTCATTCCCGCGAAAGCGGGAGTCCATGGGCGTTGCTTTGTCATGGCAGATGCAACACTTCCAATTCGAGCCTGGACTGGATAGCCCCATCAATCGCGATGCCGGACCGAACGGCCTTGGATGATCAGCCATGACCAGCCATTCGGCTGTTGTGAAGCGCTTCGGCTGCTGAAAAGCACTTCCCGCTTTTGCGGGAATGACGATGGAACGATCACCCCGGCAGCGGGAAACGCCGCAGGTGCTCGCGCAGGCGCAGCGCGAGCAGGTCGTGCAGTTGCCGGATCGCCGGCGAGAACTGCTTGCGGTGCGGGCACACCAGATTCAGCGGCACGCTTTCGCCGTGCGCGGGGAACAGCGCCTGCAGCCGTCCCGCCTGGACGTCCTCGGCCACGTCCAGCCACGACTTGTAGGCGATGCCTTCGCCGGCCAGCGCCCAGCGCCGCACTACCTCCGCGTCGTCGCACAGCATCGCGCCGCGCACGTCGACGGTATGGCGGCGGCCGTCGAGGTCGAAGCTCCAGCGGTCGTGCGCGCGGCCGCCGAGCATGTAGGTCAGGCAGGCGTGCTCGCGCAGCGCGTCCGGCGTCGCCGGGCGGCCGTGCCGGCGCAGATAGTCCGGCGAGGCCACCAGCACCCGGCGGTTCTCCGGCGCCAGCGGCAGCGCCACGTAGCGCGCCTCGTCGAAACGGCCGAGCCGCAGCGCCACGTCCACCGGATCGCGGAACACGTCGGCGACCTGGTCGGACAGGTGCAGGCGCAGGTTCAGGCGCGGGTGCATGCGGTGGAACTCGCCCAGCCACGGCAGCAGCAGGTTGCGGCCCAGGTCCGACGGCGCGGCGATCTGCAGCAGCCCGTGCAGCTCCGCATCGGCGCCGCCCAGGCGTTCGCGGCCCTCGCGCAGCGTGTCCAGCACCTGCTGCGCGTACGGCAGGTACTGCTCGCCCTCGGCGGTCAGGCGCAGGCTGCGGGTGGTGCGCACGAACAGGCGCAGGTCCAGTTCGCGTTCCAGCCGGGCGATCGCGGCGCTGACCTGCCCCGGCAGCAGGTCCACCTCGCGTGCCACCCGCGAGAAGCTGCCCAACGCCGCGGTGCGGACGAACAGGGCAAGGTCGTCGAACCGGATCATTTTCACTCCAGCAATGAAAGTGCTGGTGCATTCTGCGGGTTTCCGACGCGACCGGCACGGCCGACCATGTCCGCTTTGCCCCCTCCTGGAGTGCCGCCATGAAAGCCATCGCCTATACCCGCCACGGCCTGCCGATCGACGACCCGCAGGCCCTGGTCGAGATCGACCTGCCGGTCCCCGAACCGGGCCCGCGCGACCTGCGGGTCAAGGTGCATGCGGTCTCGGTCAACCCGGTCGACACCAAGGTCCGCCGCAACATGGCCACCGAGGCCCCGCGCGTGCTCGGCTGGGACGCGGTCGGCATCGTCGATGCGGTCGGCACCGAGGTAAGCCTGTTCAAGCCCGGCGAGCGGGTCTGGTACGCCGGCTCGATCGCCCGCCCCGGCAGCGACGCCGAGTACCACCTGGTGGACGAGCGCATCGTCGGCCATGCCCCGCGCAGCCTGGACGATGCCGCCGCGGCGGCGCTGCCGCTGACCGCGATCACCGCCTGGGAGCTGTTGTTCGACCGCCTGGGGGTCGCCGAGGGCGGCGGCGAAGGCCAGACCCTGCTGGTGGTCGGCGCCGGCGGCGGGGTCGGCTCGATCCTGGTGCAGCTCGCGCGCCAGCTGACCCGGCTGACCGTGGTCGGCACCGCCTCGCGCCCGGAGACCCAGGACTGGGTACGCACGCTCGGCGCGCACCACGTGATCGACCACCGCGAGCCGCTGACCCAGGGCCTCAGGCGCCTGGGCATCGAGCAGGTGCCGCTGGTCGTCGGCGTGACCCATACCGACGTGCACTACCCGCAGATCGTCGAGGCGCTGGCGCCGCAGGGCCGGTTCGCGCTGATCGACGATCCGGCGGGGCTGGACGTGCTGCTGCTCAAGCGCAAGAGCATCTCGCTGCACTGGGAACTGATGTTCACCCGCCCGCTGTTCGGCACCGAGGACATGATCGCCCAGCACCAGCTGCTCGAACGCGTCGCGTCGCTGGTGGATGCCGGCACGCTGCGCACCACGCTCGGCGAGCACTACGGGAAGATCAGCGCGGAGAACCTGCGGCGCGCGCACGCGTTGATCGAGAGCGGCCGCGCCCGCGGCAAGATCGTGCTGGAAGGTTTCTGATCTTCCTGCCCGCGCGATGCGCCCCGACCCGGCGCGGGCATCGGCCGCGCCGGGGTTCAGGGCGCCGTAGCGCGGGCCCGGCGCAGCGCATGGATGCGCTCGCGCAGCGCCGCGATCAGCGCCTCCAGCGAGTCGTAGCGCGGCACCCCGTAGCGATCGCCGGTGATGTCCAGGTTGCCCTTGCGCCAGAACCCCGCCGGTGCCGATACCAGCAGCTTGCCGGAGCGTGCGTACAGGCCGAACTCCAGCAGCGTGATCGGGCTCTGCGTGCCGGGCGCGAAGTACATCGGCACCAGGTCGGCCTGCTCCAGCGCCGCCAGCTCCCATTGCACCTGGCGGCGGAACTCCGGCTCGTCGGCCTCGGCGCGCCAGGCCGGGTTCCAGTCGGGGCGGCGCGGGTTGAGCAGCAGCACGCCCTCGTCGCGCAGCGCGTCCTGCACCTGTTGCTGCCAGTCGCCGGCCTTGCCCATCTCGATGCTGCCGGCGAGGAACACCTTGATCCGCGCATCGTGCGCCGGCAGCGGCGCAGGCGAGGTCAGGGTCTGCGACGGGGTGGGCGGAGTGGCCGCATGGGCGGCCGGCAGCATGGCCATCGAAAGCAACAGGAACGATTTCATCGGGCGCGCGACGGGATCGGCGGCGGCGGGGCGGCCATCGTAGCGCAGCCGCGCGCGGCGGCTCAGGGCATCCCGTTGGCGCCGTGGCGGCGGAAGCCGGGGCGTTCGCCCAGAATCGCGTGGTAGGCCTGCACCGCCGGCAGCGCCGGGCGCTCGATCGGGCTGGCCAGCCAGCGCTGGGTCGACAGCCCGAGCACGATGTCGGCCAGGGTGAAGCCCGCGCCCAGCACGTAGGGCCCGCCTTGCGCCAGCTGCGCATCCAGGATGCGCATGTGCCGGTTCCACTGCGCCTCGCTGGCGGCGATCGCGGCCGGGTCGGCATGCGCCGCGCTGCGCCGCACCTTGGCCATGAACGCGTAGCGCCAGGCGCCGTTGAGATCGGTCGCCTGCCAGTCCATCCATTGTTCCACCCGTGCCCGCGCCGCGGCCTCGGCCGGCAACAGGTCGAAGCGGCCGGCGCGCGCCGCCAGGTAGCGGCAGATCGCGTTGGATTCCCACAGCACGAAAGCGCCGTCGCGCAGCACCGGCACCAGCGCGTTCGGGTTGAGCGCGCGCAGCGCTTCCGGCGCCGGCGCCTCGTCGTGGGCGAACGGCAGGCCCAGTTCGTCCAGCAGCCACAGCACCTTGCGCACGTTGATCGAGCGCGAATGGCCCAACAGTTCCAGCACGGCAGGTCTCCGGGAACGGGCCGGCCAGTGTAGCCGGCGCATCCGGTGAGACGCGCGCCGCTACACTGGCGGCATGACTCCCGAATCGATGATCCTCGGCGGCCTGCTCTGTGCCGTCATCGTGCTGCAGATCGCGGCGCTGCTGCGCCGCCAGGACGGCACCCGCCTCGAACGATCGCTGCGCGAGGAGGCGCGCGCCGGCCGCGGCGAACTGCGCGAGCAGCTCGAATCGTTCGCGCGCCACCAGGAAGTGCGGCTGGACGCCTTCGCCCGCAGCCTCGCCGACCTGTCCACCCGCACCGATGCGCGCCTGGACCAGCTGCGCGAAACCCTGACCGAGGACGCGCGCCGCGGCCGCCAGGAAGCCGGCGAGTCGCAGCAGCGCTTCGCCGGGTCGCTCGACCAGCGCCTGCTCGAGCTGACCCAGCGCAACGAGCTGCGCATCGGCGAGATGCGCGCCACGCTCGAGCAGCAGCTGCAGGCCCTGCAGAACGACAACGCGGCCAAGCTCGAGCAGATGCGCGCCACCGTCGACGAGAAGCTGCAGAGCACGCTCAACCAGCGCCTGGACTCGAGCTTCAAGCTGGTGTCCGAGCGCCTGGAGCAGGTGCAGCGCGGGCTCGGCGAGATGCAGCAGCTGGCCACCGGCGTGGGCGACCTCAAGCGCGTGCTGAGCAACGTCAAGACCCGCGGCGGCTGGGGCGAGGTGCAGCTGGAGAACATCCTCGAGCAGACCCTGACCCAGGAGCAGTACGCGCGCGGCGTGCGCCTGCGCGCCGACAGCGCCGAGGCGGTGGACTTCGCGGTGCGCCTGCCCGGGCGCGGCCGCGACGACGCGCCGGTGTGGCTGCCGATCGACTCCAAGTTCCCGCGCGAGGACTACGAGCGCCTGCTCGACGCGCAGGAGCAGGGCGACCAGGAGCAGGTGCTCGCCAGCGGCGCGCAGCTGGAGCGCGCGATCCGCGTGCAGGCCAAGTCGATCGGCGACAAGTACATCGTGCCGCCGTACAGCACCGACTTCGCGGTGATGTTCCTGCCCACCGAGGGCCTGTACGCGGAAGTCATCCGCCGCCCCGGCCTGGTCGACCTGCTGCAGCGCGAGCACCGGGTGGTCGTGGCCGGCCCGACCACGGTCACCGCGCTGCTCAACAGCCTGCAGATGGGTTTCCGCACGCTCGCGATCGAGCAGCGCTCCAGCGAGGTGTGGAGCCTGCTCGGCGCGGTCAAGAGCGAGTTCGGCAAGTTCGCCGGCATCCTCGAGAAGGCCGAGAAGCAGATCAACACCGTCGGCAAGAGCCTCGGCGAGGCCAGCCGCAAGACCCGCACCATCGAGCGCCGCCTGCGCGGCGTGGAATCGCTGTCGGCGGACGACTCGCGCGCGCTGCTGGGCGAAGACGCCGCGCTCGACGAACCGGCCGCTGCCGACGACGAAACCGAAGGTTGATCGTCCCGGCGCCGCGCGGAAATGCGCGGCGCCGGGTTTATCCTGTCGCCGCAATCCCTCTACCTGGAGTCCCCTGCATGTCCACCCCGATCCAAGCCATTCCCCTGACCACCATCGACGGCGCCCCGGCCACGCTCGCCGACCACGCCGGCAAGGTGCTGCTGGTGGTCAACGTCGCCTCCAAGTGCGGCCTGACCAAGCAGTACGAGGGGCTGGAGCGGCTCTATCGCGAGAAGCAGGGCACCGGCTTCGAAGTGCTGGGCTTTCCCGCCAACGACTTCAAGGGCCAGGAGCCGGGCAGCGAGGAGGAGATCAAGCAGTTCTGCACGCTGACCTACGACGTCACCTTCCCGATGTTCTCCAAGATCGCGGTCACCGGCGAGCAGACCCATCCGCTGTATCGCGAGCTGATCGCCGCGCAGCCGGAAGCGGCGGGCGAAGGTCCGTTCCGCGAGCGCCTGCAGGGCCTGGGCATCGAGGCCAACCCGGCGCCGGGCGTGCTGTGGAACTTCGAGAAGTTCCTGGTCGGCAAGGACGGCCGGGTGGTCGGTCGCTTCGCGCCGGACGTGGACGCCGACGATGCGCGCCTGCGCGGGGCGATCGACGCCGCGCTGGCGGCGTAAACGCGCAACGTTGCAGCAAGGGCCTGGCGGCCGGAAGGGCTTCCTTGCCGGAGGGACCTCAGCCCGACGCGCTACCGGTACGGCACGTCGCGACCAAAGTCCCTCCCACAACATCACAGCCCGGCAGGGGACACCCGCACAGGAATGCGCGGCGCCGCGAAGAACCCAGACAAGTCCGCGCACATGGATGTGCGCTGCTCTTGTGAGGGACCCACGAAAAAGCCCGGGATCGCTCCCGGGCTTTTCTGCGGGTCCTTCCTGGCGACAGGATCAACCACCCCACTGCGGTACCGGCATCGCATCCGCCGGCACGGTGTTGTCGTCGCGCAGGTAGTCCGGCAACTGCTCGCCATCCTTCTGGTTGCGGTGCAGGCTCTGCTGGATCTGGTAGTTGCGGCGCTGCAGCCAGGCGTCGCGGGTCAGCGCGTACTCGTCGGGCGCCTCGTTGCGCATCTCGTCCAGCGACAGCAGGCGCGCGCGCGTGTTGACCAGCTGGACGCCCTGCAGGCCGATGCGGACCTTGTCGTTCTCGACCTGGCGCAGCGGCGAGAGCGGCATGTCCCCGGCCAGGCCGAAGGTGTCGCGCAGCGTGCGCGGGCCGAAGAACGGCAGCTCGAAGTAGCGCGAGTTGCGCCAGCCCCACACGCCCAGGGTCTGGCCGAAGTCGCCGTTGCCGCGCGGGATGCCGGCGGCGCTGGCGGGGTCGAACAGGCCGCCGATGCCCAGCGTGGTGTTCATCACGAACCGGCCCAGCGTCTGCAGCGCCCTGACCGGGTGCCCCTGCAGCAACTGGTTCACCAGGGTCACCGGCGAGCGCAGGTTGTCGAAGAAGTTGGTCACGCCCAGGCGCACCGGCTCGGGCGTGACGTTGACGTACGCGGTCGCCACCGGCCGCGCGAAATACTTGTCCACCGCCAGGTTGAAGCGGTGCATGCCGCGGTTGTAGCGCTCCCACGGATCGTAGGCGACCTGGCCGGCCGGCGCGGCGTCGGCCGAGGCGCTCGGCGCCGGCCCGCCGTACAGCGCGGCATAGTCGTCTTCGGCCGCGGTCGGTGCGGTGCCGGCAGCGCTGGCCGATGGCGCCTCCGCCGGTGCGGCGGCCGCAGGCGCTTCACCCGCGTCGGCCGGGGCGGATGCGGGGGCCTCCGCCGCCGGCGTCGCCTCCGCCGCGGGCGCGGCGACGACCGAGGCCGCCGCGGGCGGCGCGGATTTCGGCGCCTGGCCGGCGCAGGCCGCCAGCAACAGCAGCGGGACGAGAACGAGGGGGCGGAGGACGTTCATGTCGGTTCCGGTCAGGCCTGGAAATCCAGGGTGGGCGAGAGACGGTAGGCGGCCCGCAGTTCCTCCAGGCCGGGAGGCGTGCCGAGCACGGCGACGTCGCCGCCCCGGCGCGAACGCAGCCGCGCGGCGGCTTCGGCCAGCAACGCGAGGCCGGCGCTGTCCAGCCGGGTGACGCCGCCCAGGTCGAGCCGCGCGGCGCCGTCCAGCAGCCCGGCCAGCTGCGGCCACAGCGCGGTGGCCGCGGCGCGGTCGAGCGTGCCCGTGGCGAGCAGCGCGTCGCCTTCGCGGTACAGCCGGGCGTCGTTACTTGCCATTGTTCGCCGGCTGCGCGGCCAGGGTGCCGCTGCGCAGTTCCTTGGCGACCTCGGCGATGCCCTTCTGGCGCAGCGGGGCATCGAACTGGTTGCGGAAGGTCTGCACGTAGGAAATGCCCTCGATGACCACGTCGAAGATCTTCCACTGGCCGTTGACGTTGCGCATCAGGTAGTCGACCGGGGTCGGGTCGTCGCCCTGGCGCAGCAGCTCGGTGGACACCTTCACGCCGCGGTTGCCCGGCAGCGCGGTCTCCGACTTGCCGCGGAAGGTCGGCTTGCCCTCGAAGCTCAGCAGCGCCGAGCCGTAGCGCTGCATCAGGCTGTCGGCCATCGCGTCGGCAAACAGCTTGACGTCGGCGTCGGAGGCGCCGCGGCCGTGCACGCCCAGCACCAGGCGGGCGGCGTAGTCGCGGTCGAACAGCTGGTTGAGCTGGGTGTCGATGTACTGGCGCAGCGCGGCCGGGTTCTGCTTGAACTCGGCGCGGCGCTGCTGCAGCGTGGTCAGTACGTTGCTGCTGGCGTCGATCACGGTCTTGGTGGCCGCGCCCTGGCTGGCGGCCGCGGCCGGGGCGGCCTGGGCGAACGCGGCGGTCGGCGCGGCGGCGAACAGCGCCGCGGCCAGTACGGTCGAAAGCAACGGGGTCTTCATTTGTGGGGCTCCGTGGAAGAGGGCGTGGTCGCGTCGGACGCGGCAGGCGCTTCGCCTGACGCGGAGTTACCGCCACCGCCGCTGAACATGTACTTGCCGACCAGCTGGATCAGGTCCACGGCCGGCTGGGTGAAGGCGATCTCGTCGCCGGGCTTGAGCACGTCGGGGTCGCCGCCGGGCTGCAGGCCGATGTAGCTCTCGCCGAGCAGGCCGCTGGTGAAGATGCCGGCGGAGGTGTCGGCCGGCAGGTCCTTGTAGCGCCCGTCCAGGCTCAGCGTCACCACCGACTCGAAGGTCTTCGGGTCGAGCGTGATGTTGCTGACCTGGCCGACGTTGACGCCGCCGATGCGCACCGGCGCCTGCTTCTTGAGCTGGCCGATCTGGGTGAAGCGGGCGGTCAGGTCGTACCCGTCCGAACCCAGGCCCCAGCGCTGGTTGGTCGAGGCCACCGCCAGCACCAGCAGCGAGGCCAGGGTCAGCAGCAGGAAGGCGCCGACGGCGAATTCGAGTCGTGGTCCACGCATGGCCATATGTCATTCCACCTTTCGTCCAACTGCCGCCGCGACATGCGCCGCAGCGGGCTTTTCATTGAGTTCCCGCGCGTGGACGCGCGGGTTCTTGCGAGGGACTCGCCGCATCCGGGCCCGCCTCATTGGAACAGCAATGCGGAGAGCACGAAGTTGAACATCAGCACCAGCAGCGAGGCGTTGACCACCGCGCGGGTGGTCGCCACCGAGGTGCCCTCGATGGTCGGCTCGGCATGGAAGCCGACGTAGGCGGCGACCAGCGCGGCGGTGCCGCCGAAGATCGCCGACTTGAGCAGCGCCACGCCGAAGTCGTCCCACAGGTCCACGCTGTTGCGCAGGCCCGACCAGAACGTGCCGTTGTCCACGCCGAGCACGTGCACCGCCTCGAAGTAGCCGCCGCTGATCGCCAGCGAGCAGAACACCGCGGTCAGCAGCGGCACGGTCAGCACCGCGGCCCAGAAGCGCGGCGCCACCGCCTTGGCGACCGGGTCGATCGCCATCAGCTCCAGCGCCTTGATCTGGTCGGTGGCGCGCATCAGGCCCAGCTCGGCGGCGATCGAGCTGCCGGCGCGGCCGATGAACAGCAGCGCGGTCAGCACCGGCGCCAGCTCGCGGTATAGCGACAGCCCCAGCAGCGTGGACAGCGCGTCGGACGCGCCGAACGTGGTCAGCGTGCGGTAGCCCTGCAGGGTCAGCACCAGGCCGACGAAGGCGCCGCCCACCGCGATGATCGGCAGCGAGCGCGCGCCGATCTTGTAGATCTCGCGGGTCAGCTCGGCCAGGAAGTCGGCGGTGGGCAGCGAGCCGCGCGCCACCGTCAGCGAGAACAGGCCGGCGCGGCCGAGCGAGCGGATCGATTCGGCGAAGGCCATCAGGCGGCGCTCCTGGTCGTGCGCGCGGCGGCGTCGAACGGGATCGGACCGTCCGGCTGGCCGTGCAGGAACTGCCGCACCAGCGGATCGGCGCTGGCTTCCAGCTGCGCCGGCGTGCCCGAGAACACGATGCCGCCGTTGGCGATCACCACTGCCTGGTCGCAGATCGGCAACGTCTCGTGGACGTGGTGGCTGACGATGATGCTGGTCAGCCCCAGGCTGTCGTTGAGGCGCTGGATCAGGCTCATGATCACGCCCGAGGCGATCGGGTCCAGCCCGGTCAGCGGCTCGTCGTAGATCATCAACGGCGGGTCCAGCGCCAGCGCGCGGGCCAGCGCGACGCGCCGGGCCATGCCGCCGGACAGCTCGCGCGGCCAGGCATCGGCGGCGGCGAGCAGGCCGACCGCGTGCAGCTTCATCTGCACGATGCGCGCGATCAGCGCCTTGGGCAGCCGGGTGTGGGTGCGCAGCGGCAGCGCCACGTTCTCGGCCACGGTGAGGTCGGTCAGCAGGCCGTTGCCCTGCAGCAGCACGCCGACGTTGCGGCGGGTCTCCAGCAGCGCGCGCGTGCCGGTCGGGATCGGCGCGCCGAACAGGGCCAGCGTGCCGGCGGCAGGGCGCAGCTCGCCGGTCAGGGCCGCCAGCAGCGTGGACTTGCCGCTGCCCGACGGGCCGAGCACCGCGGTGATGCTGCCGCGCGGCACGTCGAGCGAAACGTCGCGCAGGATCGTGCGCCCGCCACGGTCGATGCGGACGCCGGACAACTGCACGACAGGGGAAGCGGAATCCGACATCGCCACCGTTAACAAATAACGAACAGGTTAATTTCGCGCCGGCTGGCTGAACTCAGTTGGACTAAGTTTTTCAGAACTGGGCGGTCTAGTATTGTGTCACTCCGCGGCTCGTTCGACTACTGCTCAGGTGCATGAATGCGCATGACACCCGGCGCCGCGTGAGGATTCCGTCATTATCGCCGAGGACCGGCCGCGCGGGCGGGCCGCCCATTCAGCCGCCGCGCCCCCGGGCTTATCGCCCATGCCGCGCTGCGGCACTATGGCGCGATGGCCGACGCTGCACCGGACTTCCGCCTCTATCATTCCAATTCGCTCGAGGTGCTGGCATCGCTGCTGGCGCACGAGCTGCGCCGGCCGGTACCCGGCCAGTCGCTGCTGACGCCGGAGACGGTGCTGATTCCGCAGGTGGCGATGCGGCGCTGGCTGCAATCGACCCTGGCCGCCGAGTACGGCATCGCCGCCAACCTGGAGTTCCTGACCCCCGGAGAGTTCGTCGCGCACGCGCTGGAGGCCAACCTCGGCCCGGCCGACGACGACCTGGACGCGGACACGCTGCGCTGGCGCCTGTACGCGGCGCTGGTCGATCCGGAGCTGCTGGCGCGGCCGGCGATGCGCGCGCTGCAGGCCTACCTGGCCGACGGCGACGCGCTCAAGCCGTGGGCGCTGGCCGGCGAGCTGGCGTCGGTGTTCGAGAAATACCAGGCCTGGCGCCGCGACTGGCTGCTGCGCTGGGAGGCCGGGGCCGACCCGGACGATCCGCAGGCGCTGCTGTGGCGGCGCATCGCCGGCGGCCGCGCGCACCGCGCCCGGCGCATCAACGATTACCTGGCGCGCCATGCCGGCGGCGGCGCGCTTCCGGCGGGGCTGCCGCCGCGGCTGTTCGCCTTCGCCACCCTCAACGTTTCGCCCGACGTGCTGCGCGTGCTCGCCACCCAGGCGCGGACCGGCACGCTGCACTTCTACCTGCCCACGCCTACGGCGTCGTACTGGGGCGACCTGCAGACCCTGGGCGCGCGCCTGAAAGCCGGCGATGCCGACCCGTTCGGCGAGGATGCCAGCGAGAACCGCTTGCTGCAGGCCTGGGGCGCGGCCGGCCGCGACTTCATGGCGGTGCTGGGCGGCTACGAGGTGGTGCACCCCTCCGGCGAGATCGCCGCCTACGCCGACCCGGAACGGCGCCCGGGCAAGCCGCTGGCCGAGGGCGGGCTGGGCGACGGCCTGCTGAAGCGGCTGCAGGCCGACCTGTTCCACCGGCGCGGCCGGCCTTCGGGCGGGCTGCTGCCGGCGCTGCGCCGCGACGATCCGACCCTGCAGGTGCACGCCTGCCACACCCGCCTGCGCGAGCTGCAGGTCCTGCACGACCAGCTGCGCGCGCTGCTGGAGGACCCGCGCTTCGACCCGCCGCTGCAGCCGCGCGAGATCGCGGTGCTGGCGCCGGACATCGATCCGTACATTCCCTACCTGGACGCGGTGTTCGGCGGCCCCGACGACCCGGTGCCCTACGCCCTGGCCGACGCCAGCCCGCTGGCCGGCGAGCCGCTGGCGGAAGTGTTCGTGCGCCTGCTCGGGTTGCCGGTATCGCGCTTCGGCCTCAACGAGGTGCTCGACCTGCTCGCCAGCCCGCCGCTGGCGGAGGCCGCCGCGCTGGACGCGGCCGCGTTCGAGCGCCTGCACGGATGGCTGCAGGCGGCCGGCGCGCGCTGGGGCCTGGATGCGGCGCACCGCCAGCAGCACGCGGCGCCGCGCGATGACGCCTACACCTGGGCGTTCGCGTTGGACCGGCTGCTGCTCGGCCACGCCAGCGGCAGCGATGCGGAGATCGCCGGGGTGGCGCCGTGGCCGGAGCTGGAAGGCAGCGCGCTGGACGCGCTGGACACGCTGATCCGGCTGTTGCGCGTGCTGGCGCGGCACCAGCAGACGCTGGGCGAGGCGCTGCCGCCGTCGGCCTGGCGCGAGCGGCTGATCGGCCTGCTCGACGCGCTGCTGCCGCAGCCGCCATCGGCACCGTCCACGCAGCGCGCGCTCGACCGCCTGCGCTGGCTGGTCGACGGCTTTGCCAACAGTGCCGCGCGTGCCGGTTTCGATGCACCGCTGCCGGCCGAGGCGGTACGCGCGCACTTCGCCGCCGTGCTGGGCGAGGCCGACACGCGCGCGCCGCTGCTCACCGGCGGCATCAGCATCGGCCGCATGGTGCCGATGCGGCTGCTGCCGTTCCGCGCGATCTGCCTGCTGGGCATGAACGACGGCGATTTCCCGCGCCGCGACCCGGCCGCCGGCCTCAATCGCCTGACCGCCGAACTGGGCAGCGAGCGCCGCCGCCCCGGCGACCGTTCCACCCGCGAGGACGACCGCTTCCTGTTCCTGCAACTGTTCGCCGCCGCGCAGGACGTGTTCTACCTGAGCTACCTCGGCGCCGACCCGCGCGACGGCAGCGAGCGCGAACCCTCGGTGCTGGTCGCCGAACTGCTCGCCGAGGCCGCCGCCTACCACGCCGATCCGGCCGCCGCCGCACGCGACCTGGTGGTGCGGCATCCGCTGCAGCCGTTCGCGCCGGCCGCGTTCGGCGGCGACGGCGAACCGCGCCGCTTCAGCTACCGCGCGGCGTGGCGCCCGGCCGCTGGCCGCCTCGGCAGCGAGCGCCATGCGCTGGAACCGTGGTTCGGGCAGGCGCTGCCCGCGTCCGAGCCGGAGCCGGCATTGCCGCTGGACGCGCTCAGGCGCTTCCTGCTCGCGCCCGCCGCGCAGTTCCTGCAGTTGCGGTTGGGCCTGCGCCTGGCCGACGAGATCGAGCGCGCCGAGGACCTGGAACCGCTGCTGCTGCCCGGCGGCGGGCTGGAGAAGCACGCCTTGCAGATGCAGGCGTTCGAGGCGCTGCTGGACGGCGAGGACGAACAGGCCCTGTACCGCCGCCTGCGCGCCCGCGCCCTGCTGCCGTCCGGCGCGCTGGGCGAGCGCGAGCTCGAAGACCTGCTGGCGCAGCTGCGCCCGTACGCGCGGGGCTTCGCGCAATGGCGCGCCGGGGCCGGCGCACAGTCGCAGCGCTACGACATCGAACTGGACGGCCTGCACCTGCACGGCCGCGTCGATGCGCTGTACCCGCACGGCATCGCGCGGGTGCGGCCGGGCGTGCGCAACGGGCCGGCGGCGATCCGCAACGGCCTGGACTGGCTGCTGGCCAGCGCCGCCGGCGACCCGCGTCCGCTGGTGCGCTTCGACGACGCGGGCGAGGCCGGCACCGGCCCGCACGTGCGCGAGGCCTTGCCGCCGGCGCAGGCGCGCGACGCGTTGCGCGCGCTGCTGGCGTTGCGCGCTCGCGGCCTGCGCGAACCGCTGGCGTTCGGTCCCTACAGCGGCTGGGAGTTCTACCGCCACCTGATGGACGGCGCCGACGCGAAGAAGACCTTCAAGGCCGCGTTCGAGCGCTGGCACGGCACGCGCGGCTATGCCGAAGGACAGGGCGAGGCGACCCGGCTGGCCCTGCGCGGGCGCGATCCGTTCGCCGACCGCACGGCGTTCATCGCCTTCGCCCGCACCAGCTTCGCCGTGTTCGATGCGGTCTGCGAGGGACGCACCGACCTGGAACCGGACGAGGCGACGCTGGACGCGGTCTGGGTCGCGCGCGGCGAGCAGGACGGGGGCGAGGAGGAGTGAGCATGGACGTCCCCGCCGATCCCTACCTGGGCCTGCCGCTGCACGGCGTGCGCCTGATCGAGGCCAGCGCCGGCACCGGCAAGACCTTCACCCTGGCCACGCTGGCGACGCGGCTGGTGGTCGAGCGTGGCCTGCGTGTCGGCCAGATCCTGGCGGTGACCTTCACCGAGGCCGCCACCCAGGAACTGCGCAAGCGCGTCCGCGAGCGCCTGGCCCTGGCCGCCACGCTGGTGCCCGAAACTTCCCTTGGAGAGACCGTCCTTGTGGGAGGGACTTCAGTCCCGACGGGCCTTGCCGAGGAAGCGTCGGGACTGATGGCCCTAGGCCACCCAGAGTCCCTCCCACAGGACTCGCCCGAAATCCACTTGACCCGCACCCTCCTGGCGGCCCACCTCGCCACGTCGGGGGAATCCCCCGACGCCCTGCGCCGCCGCCTGCGCCAGGCCGCCGACGAGATCGACCTGGCCGCGATCTTCACCATCCACGGCTTCTGCGCGCGGGTGCTGCGCGAACACGCGCTGGAGAGCGGGCAGACCTTCGCCCCGCCCGAACTGCTCGCCAGCGACCGCGAACTGCTCGAAGAACTGGCCGCCGACCTGTGGCGCGCGCACGCCGCCGAAGCGGGCGAGGCCGAGCATCTGCCGGCGCTGTGGCCGGCCGGCCCGGCCGCGCTGGCGCGCGACCTGCCGGTGCTGATCCGCCAGCCGCTGCTGCTGCCCGCACCGGTGGACCTCGCCCACGACCCGCGGCCGGCGCTGCGCCAGGCCGCGCAACGCCTGGCCGAGGCGATCGCCGCGCATCTCGAGGACGCACGCGCCGCGGTGGCCGAGGCCTTCGAGCGCAAGCGCTTCGACGGCCGCCGCGCGCGCCGGCCCAGCTTCGACAAGGCGTTCCAGGCGCTGCTCGATGGCCTGCAGGCGCAGGCCTGGTCGCGCGAGGGCACCGCGCACCTGGACAAGCTGGTGCCGGCGCGCCTGCGCGAGCTGTGCAAGGACGGCCACGAGCCGCCGTGCTCGCCGCTGTTCGACGCGCTCGACGCCTGGCTGCAGGCCGACGACGCGGTGCGCCTGTGGCAGGGCCAGCGCCGCATCGCGCTGCTGCATCGCCTGCGCGAGGAAGCGCGCGAGCGCCTCGCCGCGCTCAAGCGGCTGCGCCGCGTGCAGACCTACGACGATCTCATCGACGACGTCGCCGCCGCGCTGTCCGGCCCGCACGCCGAGGCCCTGGCGCAGCGCCTGCGCGCGCAGTACGCGGTCGCGCTGGTGGACGAATTCCAGGACACCGACGCGCGCCAGTGGAGCATCTTCGAGCGCGTGTTCGGTCCTGATTCTCCAGATGAACGTCGCGAGTGCGAGCACCCGGCCACCGGGCATAGCCCGGCGGCGCTCGAAAGCGCGCGAACCAGTGGTTCGCAAGCGCGCTTTCTCGCCCTGATCGGCGACCCCAAGCAGGCCATCTACGGCTTCCGCGGCGGCGATGTGCACACCTACCTGGCCGCGGCCGGGCAGGCCGAACGCGCACCGCCGCTGGAGCGCAACTTCCGTTCGCGACCCTCGTTGTTGAAAGCCATCGCCGCGCTGTACCGGCAGGCCGGCGAGCGGGCTTTCGTCGAGGAAGGCATCCGATTCCACGACGTGCAGCCCGGCGGCGTGCGCGGCGACGACGATTTCCTGCGCGACGGCGCGCCCGCGCCGGCCCTGACGCTGTGGCGCGCGCCGCCGCCTGCCGGCGACAAGCCGCACGATGCCGAGCGCTCGCGCCAGCTCGCCACCGCCGCCTGCGTCGCCGCGATCCACGAGGTGCTGGCGCAGGCGCGCGCCGGCCAGGCATCGCTGCGGGGCCGTCCGGTCGAACCGGGCGACATCGCCGTGCTGGTGCGCAAGCACGGCGAGGCCACGCGCATCCAGCAGGCGCTGGCGGAGGCCGGCATCCCCGCCGTGGCGGCCGGCAAGCAGAGCCTGTTCGCCAGCGAACAGGCGCGGGAACTGCTGGCGCTGCTGCTCGCGCTGCTGCACGGCGCCGACGACGGCCGCCTGCGCGCGGCGCTGGCGACGGTGCTGGTCGGCGTGGACGCCGACGGCATCGCCGCGCTCGAACGCGACGGCGAGCTCCACCGCCAATGGCAGCTGCGCGCGCAGCACTGGCGCGAGCGCCTGCAGCGCGGCGGCCCGCTGGCGCTGGTGGACGAGCTGTGCGCGGCCAACGCCGAGCGCCTGCTCGGGCTGCTCGACGGCGAGCGCCGCCTGACCAACTACCTGCAACTGGGCGAACTGCTGCAACAGGCCGACGCGCGCGCGCTGGGCCTGCATGGGCTGGTGGACTGGCTCGGCCGCCGCATCGCCGAGGCCGACCCGGACGACGAGACCCAGTTGCTGCGGCTGGAATCGGACGCGCGCCGCGTGCAGATCGTCACCCTGCACAAGAGCAAGGGCCTGGAGTACCCGCTGGTGTTCCTGCCGTTCGTCGGCATCGGCGGCAAGTCGCCCGATCCCGGCCGCGCCTGCGTGGCGCCGACCGAACAGGGGACGCGCGCGCTGTTCTGGAAACCCTCGCCGGAAACGCCGGAGTGGAGCGCCGCGCGCGCGGCCTGGATCCAGGCCCAGCACGCCGAGGACGCGCGCCTGCTGTACGTCGGCCTCACGCGCGCCGAGCACGCGCTGTGGATCGCCTTCGGCGCGTTCTACAACGCCCCTCGCAGCCCGCTCGCAGCGATGCTGGCCGACCCGGCCGCGCTGGCGGCGCAGCCGGGCATCGTCCTCGACGAGCGCCCGCTCCCGGCCACGCTGCCGTGGCTGCCGCCGCCCGGCGAGGGCGAGCCGCCGCCGGCGCGCGTCGCCACGCGCCGGCTCGCGCCGGACTGGTGGGTCTACAGCTTCACCCAGCTCGCCAACGCCGACGGCGGTGGCGACACCCTCGCCAGCGCCACGGTCGAATCCGCCGGCGGCCACGACGAGCCGGCCGCACCGGTCGCGCTCGAGGACGATTTCGATCCGCGCTTCGCCGGCAACCGCTTCGGCGTGGTGCTGCACGCCGCGCTGGAGCACGGCGACTTCGCCGCCTGGCGCGGCTGGCGCCCGGGCGATGCCGCGCCGGCCGCGGAAGCGGAAACGATCGCCGCGGCCTTGCGCGAGGGCGGCTACGCGGCCGGGGACCTCGGCGACGGCGCGGCGCTGCTGGCGCGCCTGATCGGCCAGACCCTCACCGTCGCGCTGCCCGAGGGCGTGCGCCTGTGCGACGTGCCGGCGGTCGAGCGCCGCGCCGAGATCGAGTTCCAGTTCGCGCTGCGCCCCACCCGCGTGGACGCGCTGCTGCGCCTGCTGCACGCGCACGGCGTGGTCGGCGATCGCCACGGCTTCGGCCTGCGCCAGCGCCTGGAAGGGCTGATGACCGGCCTGATCGACCTCACCTACCGCCACGAAGGCCGCTGGTACGTGCTCGACTACAAGTCCAACCGCCTGCCCGCCTACGACCCGCCGGCGCTGGCGCAGGCCATGCGCCACAGCGAGTACGACCTGCAGGCGCTGATCTACACCTTGGCGCTGCACCGCTGGCTGCGCTTCCGTCTCGGCGAGGACTACGACTACGCGCGCGACTTCGGCGGCGTGCGCTACCTGTTCTGCCGCGGCCTGGATGCCACGCGCGATCCCTCGCCCGGCGTGCACGCGCAGCGCTTCGACCCGGCGCTGGTCCACGCGCTGGATGCGCTGTTCGCCGGTGCCGAACTCGAGCCCGTTTCTGCCCGGGAGAGGGGGCGGGGCGAGGAGACGTCCGCGCCCGGAGCGCCTTCGCCATGAACGTCCCCAACTTGCTCGCCGACCTGCAGCGCGCCGGCATCCTGCGCACGCTCGACCATGCTTTCGCACAGAGCCTGCGCCGGCTCGACCCGGGCACGCCCAACGAGGTGCTGGCCGCCGCGGCGCTGGCCTCGCTGGCGGTGGCGCAGGGCCATGCCGGCTTCGACCCGGCGCGCCCGCGCCTGCTCGCCGACGCCGAGCTGGCATGGCCGGACCCGCGGGCCTGGCAGGCGCTCCTGGCCGCCTCGCCATGGGTGGATGCGCCAAGCGTGGACGAGGACGCGGCGACCGCAGCGAAGCCGCTGGTGCTCGAGCGCGGCCTGCTGTACCTGCGTCGCTACCGCGAGTACGAGCGCCGGCTGGCGCTGGCGTTGCGCCGGATCGCCGCCATGCCGCCGCCGGCGTTCGACGTCGAAGCGCTGGCGCCGCTGTTCGACGCCCTGTTCCCTGCTCCTTCCCTTCCCCCGCTCGCGGGGGAAGGTGTCCGGAGGACGGAGGGGGGCAACTGGACCGAAGACCGCCAGGCCCAGGCCGCCGCGTTGTCCCTGCGCCGCGCGCTGCTGTTGGTCATCGGCGGCCCCGGCACCGGCAAGACCACCACCATCGCGCGCTTGCTGGCGCTGCGTGCGGCCGCGGCCCTGCGCGCCGGCGCGGCGCCGCCGCGCATCGCCCTGGCGGCGCCGACCGGGCGCGCCGCCGAGCGCATGGCCGAGAGCCTGCGCGCCGCGGTGGCCTCGATGCGCGCGGCCGGCGTCGACGCCGCCGCCTGCGCCGCGCTGCCCGAAGGCGCCAGCACCCTGCACCGGCTGCTGGGCACCCTTCCCGACTCGCCGCGCTTCCGGCACGACGCCGACAACCCGCTGCCGTTCGACATCGTGGTGGTGGACGAGGCCTCGATGGTCGACCTGCCGCTGATGTGCAAGCTGGCCGAAGCGGTGGCCGACGGCACCCAGCTGATCCTGCTCGGCGATCCCGACCAGCTGCCCTCGGTGGAAGCCGGCGACGTCCTCGCCGCCATCCTCGGCGCCGCCGGTCCCGGCGACGCACTGGCGCCGGACGACGCCATCGCCTTGCGCCCGCTGCTCGGCCCGGTGCCCGTCGCCACGCCCGAAGGCGGGTTGGCCGGCCACCGCATCCACCTGCGCCGCGGCTGGCGCCAGGCCCGGGATTTCGACCTGGCGCCGCTGGCCGAGGCCGTGCGCGGCGGCGATGCCGACACCGCGCTGGCGCTGCTGCGCGGCGGCCGGCTGGCCGGCGTGCACTTCCACGAGAACGCCGACGACCCGCTGCAAACCCGCCGCGACGCCTTGCTCGCGCACTGGCGCGCGCTGGCCGAGGCCAGCGATCCGGCCCAGGCCCTGCGCGTGGCCGGCCGCCTGCGCCTGCTCACCGCCGTGCGCAACGGGCCGCAGGGCGCGCGCGGCCTCAATGCCCGCATCGAGCAACTGCTGGCCGAAACCGGCACCGCCGGCCGCCGCCTCGGCACCGCCTCGCCCTGGTTCCACGGCCGCCTGCTGCTGGTCACCGAGAACAGCTATCGCCACGGCCTGTTCAACGGCGACGTCGGCATCTGTCTCAGGGACGCACGGGGCGCGCTGGTCGCCTGGTTCGAAGGCGGCCGCGACGGCGAGGTCCGCGGCTTCCACCCCGCGGCGCTGCCGGCGCACGAGAGCGCCTTCGCGATGACCGTGCACAAGGCGCAAGGCAGCGAGTTCGACGAAGTCTGGTTGCAACTGCCCACCCGCGACGCACGCGTGCTCAGCCGCGAGCTGGTCTATACCGGCATCACCCGCGCCCGCCGCACGCTGCACCTGGCCGCCAGCGAGGCGGTGCTGCGCGCCGCGCTGGCGAGGCATGCAGCGCGGGTTTCTGGGTTGGGGTGGAGGCTGGGGCAGCGAGAAGGCGAGGGGTTGCATCCCGACCACGTTGTCGCTGGGCCGCCACGCAAACCAGAGCAGGGTACGTTGTTCTAGGAAAGGTGCGTGGTTTCATCCGCCATGCTGTCCGCACACGAGGCCAAGCCGTTGCCGAAGAGCGAAGGCGGAGCGAGCATCGCTCTGTTCTCCTGTACCGGGCATCCGGATCTGCGCGGGTAATGCAGGTCCAGCTCGTTGAATAGCCTGTCGGCGGCGTATATGGCGGTCAATGCCGAAATCATCGGCAAGATGAAGGGCAAGGAAGCTATTTGGCAAACGAGGATCAACAACTGGAAAGCCTTGAGATCGGTCGCTGGCCCGAAGAACGACGGGATAAGCATCGCAATGAACGAAAAAACCGGCATGGCAAATAGTGACAGTCCCATCCACTTGCCTTTCCTTTTGGAGTGGTCTTTCTTGGCCTGCTCGCTGGCTTTTGACTCGCTCTCGGCAGGAAGGAGTGCGAAGGCCCCATTCTCGAATGTACGGAGATAGCGCCTGGCCTTGATGAAATCGTTGATCAATCCCAGCGGATTCTCGCGACGCTTCGCCTCGTCAATGACACGGTTGTCGAGCATCACGCCGAAGGCATCGGATGCAGCCAAGCCCTTCACCAGAGCAGTAGTCGCGTCGTGGTTCAAGAATTATATGGCTCAGGAGGAAATCATCATGTCGGCAAAACCCCAGGGGAAGCCCGAATGGCACTTCATGGAAATGGACGCATGCAAGGCAGGAGTCGAGGCCGGAATTCCATCCACAGCGGCTTGCTTTACTCTCTACATCTTGGGGCGAATCTGACATGGGCATCACCTTGGTGGTGAAGTCCCGGCCGGAAAGGCTGTCCTTGCCCGAGGCCTATGCAGCCGCCGCAGTACTGATAGGGCGATTGGCTCAAGTGCATCCTGATTTTCGCGAATGGTGGTCCAACCCTCGGGGCCCTAAAGATGCTTTTCTTCCCTTCGGCGACCGGAAGGGGATCATCGCCCGTATGGAGGAAGATGAGGAGTTTCCCGAGCTCAAGGAGAAAGGAGCTCCTGGCCTGTTGTTGACGAACGCTGGAGACGAAAAGACTTGGAAAAAGCGTGGCCGAATAGGTTGGACCATCAATCCCAGTTTTGGAGACATGCGGCTGAGTATTGGAAATCCGGAGCAGGCCTTCGAACGCCCAACGGAGATCATTTGGGGGATCCTGAAAGAGCTGAGCAAGGTCCCAGGTGTTTGGTTCGCCCAAACCAATGTGAAACAGCGAGTAGGAAACGATCTGCTTCTGTACAGTATTGACCGTGCTCCGTTTCCCCATCGGGAGTTTCTGGGATGGATGGGGTACGTAAACAGTCCCCTTGCCGCTGAACAGGTTCCCGATGCGGCACGATTGGAGCGTCAAGGTAACGGCACCCTTATCCTTGCTACCGAAGTCCTGGATTTGGGCAATCCGGCGGCAATCAAGCAGGCCAATCAGGTCGAGATGAGCTTGGCCGATCTGGACTTGCTGTCAGTTATCGGCTCTTCGCTATAGTTTCTGAAGAATATCGGAGAACCACTAGATCACTTTCCCGAAGTGCTCATATATATCCGCCCACTTGATGGAAGCTGAGACACAGGTTGCAGGGAAGAAATTGTCCTGCCTCCTGATAGGCAGTAGGGTCGTGGACCACGCCTCAACGGAATAGAGAGCAGCGCTCTTTTGTATATCCTAAGTCGATGCAGATGCGGCCACTACGGCGGCAAGTCCCAGCGGAGCTATTTCTTGCGAAGTTTTTCCTAACTTCTGCCATGCGGCCAAACTCGGCAAAGCTACCAATGCAGGCAATGTGAAAAATCAACGTGGGGACATCCCCACGCACGCACAGGAATGCAAGCAATGGATAGGGTTAAATCAGCGATTTTTCTAGCAGCTGTACTGTTTGGATCGACGTCTACAGCCCATGCCGCAGCGGCAATCTGCAATGACTGCGACTTGGGCAAGAAACAAACCATGTCGCGGGAACTTGGTGTTGGCGATCACTATTTGTGGGATCTATCGCGGCGTACGCTTTATCACATGCGTGTTACTAGTTCGAGTAGCGGCGGTGGCGGAGGAACAGTGCCAACGAATGCGCCGGCTGCGGATTATGTTCGGATTACCTCGAGCGAGCTGGCTGTCACTGCAACGACCACTCTTACTGTTAAAGAAGTTAGTCTGACCAGTGGTGAACGGAGTGTGTTAAGTGCGGGACTGGCGGTTTATGACGCCAATGGAGGCTCTCCGACAGCAACACATGAATTCTCTGTAGCCGTTCAGGTGCCAACTGTAGTAAGCGCACAGGCTCGAGCAACGGTCGCAGCTGTCGGGACTCGGCCGATGACAGCGATGGATGCTGTAACTACCCCGACTTATCGCGATACTGCTATAAGGGCAGCGCTGAGCTATGAACAGGTCGGGCCCTTCTACTATTTTGTGGATAAGTTACGCACAACACTCGTCGATTTTATGAGTGTATTGAGCAAGAATCCACTTGAAAATCCATTCAAAGTTGTAAATATTATAAAATTCCCCGATGGTTCTTACTTTAAAATACAATGGAATTGGAGTGCGCGAGATTATTCGTATGTAAAGGGTTCGGCTATTGATGCAGCCGGTAATCCAATTCCAGAAACAAGAGATCAGGTGACGGATGATGAAGGTACTAGAAATTACGTCTATCCTAACGTCTCCTCCGCCTCCAATGCTGGCGGGGAAATGATCAATCACCTATCCAACTTGGGTGTTGGTTGGGACGGGCCGCGCAACGTACCGGTGAACGTGAGTTACATTGTTGCTTGCGCATCAACTCCAAGCGGCGTCAGATGCCAAGTTCGATATCTATCACCATGAATAATGCAAGAGTCAATAATTATTTTGCTTTCCGATCTTTTCTTATATTACTTGGATCGGTAGTGATTGCGGCCATAGGCAAATCCATTGGGAATGATGGGGTTGGACTCAATGTCTATTATTTCCTATTCTCATTGATATATCTTGCGCTCCCAGTACATCATCTTATTAAAATAGGTAGGTATGATTATTTCTCGAGGAGGAGGTATTCGTATTTCTTAACGGGAGTATCTATTGTTGTGGTTTTTGTTGGATTATTTCTCTCTGTTAGATCAACTTAAAAAAAAGCCCTCGGTTCACCGAGGGCTTTTTTTGGGTAGGGACTTGGACTCGTGTTGCCAAGAGCCTGTCTTCAACATGACACGCCTCTTTAGGGTACTGACCGAGAAGGGTGCTAAGGTAGCGAGTCGCCCGACGACAAAGGGTAAAGCAAGCGACGGGGTGTGTACTTCTATATACTTCGTTAGAAATTCTCTCGGACTGCTTCTCACCGTTGACACGACATTGTGATCTTCGATGCGGCGGCGGTCATGCGAGCCCTTCTGGATTAAATAGGGGGAGCCCATAGTCGCTTCGAACGAGCTCGCCGCCGGTCCTGCGCAAGCGAGGAATGCGATCTGCGCCATGACACGTGGTGAATCGTTGCGCAGCGTGCCCATGTATTGGCATTGGTGCTGATTGGTCGTGCAGGCATGTTGCCGGTTCGGCGGCATGCCTGCACACGAAGACGGAGTGTCCGGTGATTCGGTCGCGTCTTTGGCTTGCCGTTCGGCTGTAGCCGGGACCGCGGCCCAAGTACCCCTTTACCTCACCGATACGGCCCCGGCCCGCGCCACACCGGTTCGCCGCGGCGGTAGACCTCCATCATGTTGATGACCTCGCGGGCGTCGCCGATGGACTGCAGTTCCGGGGAATCCGGGGGCAGCAGGCGGCACTTGCCGGAACCGCGCCGCAGCGCGATCTCCAGCGGGCAGACCATGCGGTTCTGGGTGCCGGGCAGGAGGATGGCGATTTCCTTCATGCCCTGCTCCTTCCACGCGCGCAGCTGGGTCTCGCTGCGCAGGTCGTAGTAGACCTGGTAGCCGCCCACGTCCAGGCTCGGTTCGGCGGAGCGGCGATCGTTGCGGTAGCCGGGCTCGAAGGCGGCGCTGTCGGCCAGCCCGTCGTCCTCGGCGACGTCCTCGTCGAGCATGCCCGGCGGGCGGCCGGTCCAGGTCTCGGGACGGCGCTGCACCGGTGCGGGCGTCGGCGACGGCGATTGGCTCGGGCGCTGCACGACGGGGCGGGGAGCCGGCACGCGACGCGGCGTGGCGGCCACGTCGGGAGGCAACGGATCCTTGGCGTCCTTGACCACGGTGGAGCGAACGGGCGAGGTGGCCGAAGGCGGGGGCGGGCTCGGCGGGGCGGGTTGCTCCGGTTCGGACGTCTCGCCGAGGAAGTCCACCTTCATCCGGCCGCCGGCGACGGCGCCCTGCGGCGTGGACATGGTCGGCGTGGAAGCGTGCAGCAAGGCGAACACCATCAGCACGTGCAGCAGCGCGCTGGCCAGCGCCGCGAGCCACGGTTCCAGGGGCTCGATCCAGGGCTCGGTCCGCGGCATCCAGTCGCGCGCGTCCACCTCGACATGCAGCACCTGCAGCGCGTCGTCGCGCACGCGGTACACGAGCAGGTACGGCGTGCGCGCGACCCGCCATTCCCGCGTTCCCGCGACCCGTCCAGGCCGGCCCAATCCCGGTTGCTCGCCCAACCTCCGCGTCGCCTCCAGTACCTGCCGTGCCATCGCCGCGGCCGCCACCGGGTTGAGGGCGTGGTAGTGGTCCTGGGCGTGTTCGAATCGCTTGGCGGCCGGGGCGGTCCACTCACGCCGCAACATCGATGCCCCATCTGGCGAACGTCGCCTTCATCCGCTCAGGGCCGGCGAGCTGCCCCCGGTCCGCCGCTTCGATGCCGTCCCGGACCGCACCATGGAAACGGGCCTCGTCCACGGCACGCGCAACGTCGTCCCAGCCGGCCGCGTCGGGCAGCGCGTCGATCAGCTTGTGCGCTTCTTGCTTGAGGGGGGACATGTCGCGACGCCGTGGAGCACGATCCCCAAGTCTAGCGCCACGGCCCGGACATCCGCGTGTCGCGGTGGAACACGGCGGTCCGCGGATCGCCCGCGCCCGGCCGCGCGCATCCCTTGGCGGACCTGCGGCGGCATGGCAGGCTGCCGTGGCCAACCCAGGATGCCGCGCCCGATGAGACCATCGCACCCGCCCGAACGGCCCGCATGTCCCGGCATGCAACGAACAGGACGGCACGCATGAACCGCTCGCTCCGGCAGGGCCTGGTCACGCTCCGCCGGCACCCGGCCGGCATCCTGCTGGCGGTGCAGTTGCTGGGCCTGCTGCTGTACCCGCTGATGGAAGACACCTCGCTCGGCCGCGCGCTGTTCGGCGCGTTCGGCATGCTGGTGCTGGCGCTGGTGATCTGGGTGGTCGATCGCGGCAGCGCGTCGGACTGGGTGGCCTGGGCGCTGGCGGTGCCTTCGGTCGTGCTGTCGCTGCTGGCGAACTTCATGCACGTGTGGCCGTTGCAGGCGTTCGCGCAGGTGCTGGAGGCGCTGCTGTACTTCTACGCGGCGGCGGGCCTGATGTTCTACATGCTCGGCGACCACGACGTGACCATGGACGAACTGCTCGCGGCCGGCGCCACGTTCACGCTGCTGGCCTGGGGCTTCGCCTTCGCGTTCTCGGCGTGCCAGGCGCTGGCGCCCGGCAGCTTCAGCGGGGCGGTGGATCCCACGCACGCGCGCAGCTGGCTGGAACTGCTGTTCCTCAGCTTCAGCCTGATGTCGGGCGTGGGCCTGAGCGACATCGTGCCGGTCACCCCGGCCGCCCGCGCGCTGACCATGCTGGCGATGTTCGCCGGGGTGATGTACATCGCGGTGGTGGTGTCGCGGCTGATCGCGCTGACGGGCGTCCGGCAGCGGGAGCGTTGAGCCGCGGCCCGCAAACGCCTGCCGCGCCCGGCAGGATGCTTGCATGTTCGTCGTTTGGCCGGGAGGACGCGAATGCTTGTCCGGGGTAGTTGCCATTGCGGAAACATCGGGTTCGCCCTGGACTGGCGGCCGGATCCGGAGGACATCCCGGCCCGGGCCTGCTCCTGCTCCTTCTGCAGGAAGCATGGCGGGGTATGGACGGCGTGCCCGGAGGGTGCCCTGACCGTGCGGATCAAGGACCCCGCGAAGGTGTCCGCCTACCGGTTCGGGACGAAGACCGCCGACTTCCACGTATGCGCGTCCTGCGGGGCGGTGCCGGTGGTCAGCAGCCGGATCGATGGCCGCCTCCACGCGGTGGTCAGCGTGCTGGCCTTCGACGACGTCGATCCGGCCAGGCTCCGCCAGGTGCCGGTCTCCTACGACGGAGAGGATGAGGCGAGCCGCCTGGCCAGGCGCGCGACGCATTGGATCCCGAACGTCGAGTTCGTGCAGGGCGGCATGTAGATCCCCGGGGCCTTCGCGCCGGCAGCAGTGCTATCGTCTCGCCATGGGCAAGATCCGATTCGAGGCGAAACTGTTGCGGCCCGCAACGCCGAAAGGCGCGGCGTGGGCGTTCCTCGTGCTACCCAAGGATGCCAGCGCGAAGTTGCCGGCACGCAGCATGATCAGCGTCGAAGGCACGATCGCGGGCCATCCGTTCCAGGCCACCCTGGAACCGGATGGGCAGGGTAGCCATTGGCTCAAGGTCGAGCAGGCATTGCGCGAGGCCGCCGGCATCGAGGCGGGCGCCACGGTCGCGCTCGAACTCGCGCCGGCCGCGGTCGAGCCGGAACCCCAGGTGCCTTCCGACCTGCGCCAGGCGTTGGCCGCGCATCCGGCCGCGCGTGCGGTCTGGGACGACATCACGCCGGTGGCGCGGCGCGACTGGATCCACTGGATCACCTCCGGCAAGAAGGCCGAAACGCGCGTGAAGCGCATCCACACCGCTTGCGACATGCTCGCCTCCGGCAAGCGCCGCGCCTGCTGCTTCGATCGTTCGGGGATCTACAGCAAGGCTTTCGCGGCGCCGGAAGCGGCGGAATAGGCCTCGGCGCGCCGGCGGGCACGAGCCGGCCGGGCCGCCATCGCCGGCGAGGCGCTTCTTCGTGCCGCTGCTGACAAGAAGAAGCCTGCAATCGGCCACGGGCCGATGACGCTGGGCCACCTGCGCCCTCCTGCAACGAAGACACCCGATGCGCGCGCAGGATGCCATGCGCGCCACGAACGCTCTTTTTCCGTGCTTTTCCCGGTCTCCAAGCCCATCGCGGGAAGGCCGGCACGTGCGCTGCGGCGGTGGCCATCGGGATCTCGCGCCCATGTTGCGATGCAGCTTGCGTGCCGCTCGATGACATAAATACGATTTATCTTACAAATGACTCGCCACGCGTCCGACGTGCATGGCCGGCAATGGCCGCAGGAGGACGGAGGCGAGAGGCGCACCGGGGGGAGCGCTGCCGTACACCATCGTTTCGTCCAAGCCAATGGGTGGGGAAATGGATCAGTCGGCATTAACCGTTTCAATCCGCAACGGACTCCTGGCGATGGCGGCCGTCGCCGCTTCCGCCGCCTTTCCGGCCAACGCGCAGGACAGCGCGCCTGCCGCCAGCCCACCGGCCGAGAACAGGAACGCGCAGGGCGTCACCGACCTGGATGCGGTGCAGGTCACCGGCATCCGCGCCAGCATCCGCAAGTCGCAGGCGCTCAAGCAGGACGCGGTAGGCACGCTGGACGCGGTCTCGGCCGAGGACGTCGGCAAGTTTCCCGACCAGAACGTGGCCGATGCCCTGCAGCGCATTGCGGGCGTTTCCGTGGATCGTTCCAACGGCGAGGCGCGGTTCATCACCGTGCGCGGCTTCGGCCCGGAATTCAACACGGTACTGCTCAACGGCCGCACCATGGCCACGGACAATGCCGGGCGCGAGTTCAGTTTCGACACGCTGCCTTCGGAGCTGATCAATACCGCCGAGGTGTTCAAGACCTCCCAGGCCGACCTGAGCGAGGGCAGCATCGGGGCCACGGTCAACATCCGCACCCAACGGCCGCTGGACAACCCGGGCTTCCACGTGGCCGGCAGCGTTTCCGGCGTACAGGGCAGCATGTCCGGCGATACCAAGCCCAAGGTATCGGCCCTGATCAGCGATACCAATGCCGATAACACGTTCGGCGCGCTGCTGAGCGTGGTGCGCTATCAGCGCAACCACAGGTCCGAGTTCGTCAATACCGATGGCTGGCTGACCGGCGATAACGGCTACAAGGACGAGGCCACATCGACCAGCATTGCAGTGCCACGTACGACGGAATACCGGGTGACCGAAGAAGAACGCACGCGTACCGGCATCAATGGCGCGATCGACTGGAAACCCAGCGACACGGTGACGGTCACGCTGGATGCGATGTACTCGCACTACAAGATCAAGTCCCACTACAACGCCCTGGGATTGTTCGACGACCCGGCCGACATCCAGTCGATCACCGCCGATGCCAACGGCACGGCCACTTCGTTCGTGCGCAGGGACACCGGTGGGCTGGCCAACGACTACGTCGTGGCGAGCTTCCCACGCGACTCCACCAACCAGCAGGCCGGCATCAACGTGGCCTGGCAAGTGGGCGAGCAGGCCACGCTGGATTTCGACGGCGCCTACTCCAAGGCCGAAGAGAACGACGGCGGCAAGCAGTACTTCATGGTGATGGGCACGCGCAACGTGGGCACCAACCCGACCTGGAACCTCAATCCCGGCGGCTTCCCCAGCTACTCCAACCTGCTGTCCACCGTCGATACCTCCGACCTGCGCGCGCACTACGTGGGCCGGGAGGGCGACAACCGCCGCGACGAGATGTACGAAGGCAAGATCAACTTCACCCGAAACTTCACCGACGGGACGCTGTCGATGCTGAAGTTCGGGGTCTCCGGCTCCAAGCGCACCAAGAGCAGCGTCACCTTGCGCAGCTCGGACGAAGAACTGAACTGCGCCTACTGCGGCTACGCGGTACGCGTACCGGCGGAGCTGGCCAGCGTGTTCAATGCCGGCTCCATCGTCAACGGGATTTCCACCGGCGCGCCGACGCAGTGGCTCACTTACGACGCGGAGCGCTACTTCCAGTTCCTCTCCAGCCCGGCCGCCTACAACCAGCTTGATCCGGAAAGCGCACAAAAAGTTGCCGAGGCGATCGCCAAGTACGGCGGCTACACGGCTGTGCCGGTCGCGCAGAGTCCGTGGCAGGTGCGGGAGAAGACCTACGCCGCCTACGCCATGGCCAACTTCGAAAACAGCTTCCGCGGCATGCCATGGGTGTTGAACGTCGGCGTGCGTTTCGTCAAAACCGATGTGGTGTCCGATGCGGTGTCCTCGCAGATAGAGTCGATCACCGGCAACCCGGGCGACCCCACCAATGCGGTCGTGCACTTCACCCCGCCGGTGCCGATCTCGCGAAGCGCCAGCTACGACGATTGGCTGCCTTCGCTGAACTTCCGCATCAACCTGCGCGACGACCTGGTGCTGCGCGCCTCGGCCTCGGAAACGGTGACCCGCCCCACCCTGACCAGCCTGCGCATCAGCGAGAGCATCGGCGTGCGTCCGCCCGGCCCGGGCTCCTACGACACCGGCAACGTGGACCTGAAGCCGTACAAGGCGCGCAACTACGACCTGGGCGCGGAGTGGTACTTCAACAACACCAGCTACCTGGGCCTGGCCGGCTTCTACAAGAAGGTGGACAACTTCATCACGTCCATTACCCAGCCCACCACCATCCAGGGCTACCCGTTCCTGGAGACCAAGCCGGTCAATGCCAACACGGCGGTGGTGAAGGGCGCGGAGCTGTCCTTCCAGTACACCTTCGACCGGCTGCCGACGCCGTTCGACGGGTTGGGCGTGCAAGCGAACTACACCTACGTGGACAGCGCGCAGACCTTCGACCCGGCCATCGCCACCGGCCAGTTCGCGGTGGTGGGGCTGGCCGATTCCGGCAACCTGGTCCTGTTCTACGAAAAGGATCTCATCGGCTTCCGCGTGGCCTACAACTGGCGCGACGAATACCTGGCCGCCGTGCGCGGTTCGCAAGGCCAGCCGACTACGGTCAAGCCTTATGGGCAGCTGGATTTCAGCGCCAACCTGAAGATCAACGACAACGTTTCGGTGTTCGCCGAGGCCACCAACCTGACCAACGAGACCGAGGAAGCCTACTCGCGCTACACCGATCGCGTGCAATGGATGGCCAAGAACGGCCGGACGCTGTCGCTGGGCATCCGGGGTTCGTGGTAAGGAGAACGACGTTGGAATCCCTGCTTTCCCGATCGCGCAAGGGCCTGGCCTCGCTGCTGCTCCTGGTGCTGCCGGTGCTCGCCCTGGCAGCGCCGGCTGCCGATTCGACGGCCGGCGTGCGCGAGTGGGAACGCCCGGACATCAACGAGATCGGCCGCGCGCCGATGCGCGCCACCGGCTTTCCCTACGAGTCGGTGGCGCTGGCGCGGGCGGGCCGCATGAGCGACTCGCGGTACTTCCTGTCGCTCAACGGTCCCTGGCACTTCGCCTACTCGGAAAACCCGGACAAGCGCCCGGTGGATTTCTACCGCCCCGGCTACGACGTGTCGGGCTGGGCCACCATCCCGGTGCCGTCGATGATGCAGGCGCAAGGCTACGGGCAGCCGCTGTACAACAACATCACCTATCCGTTCCCGGCCAACCAGCCCTTCATCCCGCACGCGACCAATCCGGTGGGTTCCTACCGGCGCGATTTCACCCTGCCGGACGGCTGGGACGGACGCCAGGTGATGCTGCACATCGGCGCGGCCGGCGCGGCCTACTACGTGTGGGTGAACGGCGAGCGAGTGGGCTACAGCGAGGACTCCAAGCTGCCGGCCGAGTTCGACGTCGGCGCGAAGCTGCGACCGGGCAGGAACACGGTGGCGATCGAACTGTACCGCTGGTCCGACGGCAGCTACCTGGAGGACCAGGACTTCTGGCGCGTCAACGGCATCGAGCGCGACGTCTACCTGGTCGCCGCACCGCCGGTCTGGCTGCGCGACTTCTTCGCCCGCACCACGCTGGACAAGGCCTATCGCGACGGCGTGCTGGATCTGGACGTTGAAGTGAGCGGCGCCGCCACGCCGGTCCGGGTGAAGGCCAGCGTGCTCGACGGCGACCGCGTCGTGCTCGAGCGCGAGGCGAAACTGGCGGGCTCGGCCAAGCCGCGCAAGGCCACGCTGGCCGGCAGCATCGCCGGCGTGCGTCCGTGGACCGCCGAAACCCCCAACCTCTACACCTTGCTGCTCGAGGTCTACGGGCCGGGCGGCGAGCTGGTGCAGGCCACCGCCACGCGGGTGGGCTTCCGCACGGTGGAGATCGGCGGCGGATTGGTGAAGGTCAACGGCCGGGCGATCAAGATCCGCGGCGTCAATCGCCACGAGCACGATCCGTACACCTTCCACGTGGTTTCCGAAGCCTCGATGCGCCGCGACATCGAGCTGATGAAGCAGAACAACATCAACGCGGTGCGCACCTCGCACTATCCCAACGCGGAGCTGTGGTACGCGCTGGCCGACGAGTACGGCCTGTACGTGATGGACGAGGCCAACATCGAGTCGCACGAGTACATGCAGAAGGGCGACCAGGGCATGCGCGCGCGCGACAAGGTGCAGCTGGGCTACGACCCGAAATGGGCGCTGCCGCACCTGCAGCGCGTCCAGCGCATGGTCGAGCGCGACAAGAACCACCCGTCGGTGATCTTCTGGTCGCTGGGCAACGAGGCCGGCACCGGCCCGGCGTTCGCCCAGGCCTCCGCGTGGATACGCGGCTACGACAAGACCCGCCTGGTGAGCTACCTGGGCCACGGCACGCTGTACGCCCAGCACCTGCCCGAGCCCTACGTGGATTTCTACGCGCCGATGTACGACTCGGTGGAGCGCATCGTCGATTTCGTCACCAACCCGGATTCGCCGCCGATACCGTTGATCCAGTGCGAATACGCCCATGCGATGGGCAACAGCCTGGGCGACCTGAAGCGCTACTGGGACGCCATCTATGCCCACGACCGCCTGCAGGGCGGCTTCGTCTGGGACTGGGTGGACCAGAGCATGATCAAGACCACGCCCGACGGCCGGCAGTACTGGGCCTACGGCGGCGACTACGGTCCCAATCCTTCCGGCCAGGACGCCATCGAATTCGGCGATGGCCTGTTGCAATCCGATCGCACGCCCAACCCGCACCTGCATGAACTGGCCAAGGTGTACGGGCCGGTCCAGTTCGAGGCGGTGGATGCAGCGGCGGGTCGCTTCATCGTGCGCAACCGGCACAACTTCATCGACCTGGGCCGGTTCGACTTCGATTGGCAGTTGCGCGAGGACGGGCGCGTGGTCGCGCAGGGCGGCGGGCCGGCCCTGTCCACGCCGGCCGACGGACAGGAGACTGTGCAGTTCACGTTGCCGCCCGTGCAGCGCAAGCCCGGCGCCGAGTATTTCCTGACCCTGCGCGCGCTGGCCCGCGACGGCGCCGTGCCGCTGGTGCCGGCGGGGCAGGTGGTGTCGTGGGAGCAGTTCGCGCTCTCGCCGCCGCCCGCGCTGCCGCCCGCACCCACGTCCGGCAATGCGGTGGCGATGAGCGAGACCGCGGGCGAGATCCGCCTGCGCGCCGCCGGCGCCGAACTGGTGGTCGATCGCGGCACCGGGCAGGTGGCGCGGTATGCCTACCAAGGCCAGGCCTTGCTCAGCGGCGGCACGCCCAACTTCTGGCGCGCACCGACCGACAACGACATCGGCACCGGTTTATATGCCAGCCACCTGGTCTGGAAGACGCTCTCGGAAACCCGCCGCGTCCGCGGCGTGCAGGCGTCCAGGTCGCAGGACGGCGGCGCGCGCGTGCAGGTGGGTTTCGACATCGGCGGCGACGCCACGCCGGACGTGCAGTACGACGTCACCTACGAGATGGCGCGCGACGGCTCGGTGACCGTCACCGGCGATTTCCGCCCGCTGTACGCCGGCCTGCCCGACCCGCTGCGGCTCGGCCTGATGTTCACCGCGCCCAGCCGCATGACCGGGCTGAGCTGGTACGGACGCGGCCCGCACGAAACCTACGCCGACCGCTACACCAGCGGCGAGATCGCGCTGTACTCGGGCAGGATCGCCGAGCAGAACCACGACTACATCCGGCCGCAGGAAACCGGCAACAAGGTGGACGTGCGCTGGCTGGCGGTGGCGCCGGCCAGCGGCACGGGGCTGAAGATCACCGGCGCCGAACCGCTGTCGGTCAACGCGCTGGCCTTCCCGTACTCGGACCTGGACCGCAAGCCGGTGGGGCAGGCGCACAGCTCGGACATCCGGCCGCGCGAACACGTCAGCCTGATGATCGACCAGCGCCAGATCGGCGTGGGTGGCGACGACCAATGGAGCCGCTGGGGCCAGCCGCACCAGGCCTACCGCATCCCGGTGGTGCCCTCGCGGTATCGGTTTCGCTTGCAGCCGCAGTTGGTGAGTGATTCTGTCGGGGCGGCGGAATAAGCCCAGGCGGACTTTGGTCCAGGAGTTTGGATGGTCCTCGGGAGGTTGTCTTCTGTGGGAGGGGCTTCAGTCCCGACGGGCCTTGCCAGCGTTGTCTGGCGACGCGGATTTTTCCTTCTCTCGCTTGCGGGAGAAGGTGCCCGGAGGGCGGATGAGGGTATGGGCGAAGCCATATGCAGGCTCCATCCGCCATCCATCTATCGTCGTTCCCGCGAAAGCAGGAAACGCTTCTCAGCAGCGGAGCGATCCCACAACAGCCGAATGGCTGATCATCCAGGGAGGTTGCTTGGCTTCTGCTTTCCTCGCCTGGAGCAAAGCTTCACCCTGGGCGAGTCTCTTTGATCAGCCATGTGGCTGATCAAGCACGCCCGGTCTTCGCGTCCTCCGCGCTTTGCGCTCCGGTTGGTTGCGCCTGCGGGACTTCTTCGACGGGATATCCCCCATCCATTCCCGCGGCTAGTCACCCACCCTCGAACACGAACCCCGCCGCCTGGAAATCGCCGCGCAGGGCCACCGGCAGGCCGTGCTGCATCCAGTAGGCGCCGCTGGCTTCGGTGGGCAACCCGGCGGGCAGCTCGCCGCCGCCCAGGCGGGCGACGCGGTAGCGCTTGGCCGGGTCCAGGCCCCGCAGCCTGATGGCCGGGTCCGGCAATCCCTTGGTACCGCTGTGCAGGAACGCGAACAGCACGGCCTGGCGGCGGTCCTGCGATACCGACAGGGTGGCGGAGCGGCGGCCGCCGTCCCACGGCGAGATCAGCCGGTACAGGTCGCCCTGCTGCACGGTGGCGCGGACCTGCTTGTAGGCCTCGACCATGCGCCTGGCCGTGGAGAAGTCCGCCTCCTGCCAGTGGTTGAGGTTGGCGCCGATGCCCAGCCCGCCCTGCATCGACGACAGGAAGCGATACTCCAGCGAGGTCTGGCGGCCGTTGAGCCAGTTCGGCGAGTCGGTCACCCACGCCATCATCACCGCCGGCGTGTAGGCGCGGCTGAAACCGTCCTGCATGCTCAGCCGGTCGTAGGGATCGGTGTTGTCCGAGGGCCACACCTGGTCGGTCAGGGCCATGATGCCCAGGTCCACGCGGCCGCCGCCGCCGGAGCAGGATTCGATCTCCAGTCCCGGATGCCGGCGGCGCAGTTCCGCGAGGATCCAGTACAGGTTGCGCACGTATTCCACGTACAGCTTGGGCTGCTGGTCCGGCGCGACCTCCGGCCAGCCCGGTTCGGACCAGTTGCGGTTGTAGTCCCACTTGAGGAACTGGATGTCGTGCGTGCTCACCAGTTCGTCCAGCACCTTGAACACGTGGTCGCGCACCTCGCGGCGCGCCAGGTTGAGCACCAACTGGTTGCGCGCGGTCGTGCGCGGGCGGCCGTCGAAATGCAGCACCCAGTCCGGATGCGCGCGATACAGGTCGCTGTCCGGGTTGACCATCTCCGGCTCCACCCAGAGCCCGAACTGCATGCCCAGGCCATGCACCTTGTCGATCAGCGGCTTCAGCCCGTTCGGGAACTTGCCGCGGTTGACCTGCCAGTCGCCGAGCCCGGCCTTGTCGCTGTCGCGCGCGCCGAACCAGCCGTCGTCCATCACGAACATCTCCACGCCCAGGCGCGCGGCCTTCTCGGCCAGCGCCATCTGGCCGGCCTCGTCCACCGCGAACCCGGTGGCTTCCCAGCTGTTGTAGAGCACCGGGCGCAGAGGCGGCTTGCCGTCGCCGGGCAGGATGCGTTCGCGCTGGAAGCGGTGCATCAGGCGCGATGCGCCGCCCATGCCCTGGTCGGAGTAGCCGGCGTAGAACACCGGCGTGTCCAGCGTCTCGCCGGGCGCGAGCGGGTAGGCGAAGTCGAACGGGTTGTAGCCGCCGACCACGCGCACCGCGCCGGCCTGGTCCTTGTCGATGCTGATCCGCCACGAACCGGACCAGGCCAGCGCGCCGAACCACACCGGCCCGCTTTCCTCGGTACTGCTGCCGTCGCGGTCGATCGCGAACCACGGCGCGTTCTGGTGGCCGGTGGAGCCGCGGCGGCTCTCCAGCACGGTCGCGCCCTCGGTCACGGGCCGTTGCTGCAGGGTCCACTCGCTGGCCCAGCGCCCGGTGAGGTAGTGCAGCCGGTAGTCGCCTTCCGGCGCCAGGGTGTACGAGGCCGAGCCGGCCTGGTCGATGCGCACCGGCGCCTGGCCCAGGTTCCGGATCGAAGCCGAGCGCGCCAGCACGCCGGTGCCCGGATCGATGCTGTAGCGCAATGTCACCTGCAGCGGCTGGGCGATGTCCCGGGTCACCACTTCGATGGTGTCGCCCTGGATGCGGTGCGAAACGTACTTGAGCACCGTGTCGCGGCCGCCGTCGGCGTAGGCCACCTTGAGCGTGGTCTCGCTGAAGACGCCGCCGCCCTGGGCGGGAAACTCCTGCGGCGTGACCGATGCGGACAGGTCGAAGCTGGCCGCGTCGGGCAAGGGCGCCAACGGTCCCAGCGGGTCGCCATCGGCCAGGCGGCCGCCCCAGTAGGCCGATTGCAGCTGTCCTTGCGGGTTGATGCCGAAGGCATAGGTGACCTGCCCGCCATCGAGCCGGAACACGCGCGTGCGCGCGTCGTAGTGCGCCGCCGCGCGTGCCGCCTCGATGGCGCCCGCCTGCGCGATCAACAACCCCAAGCCCGATGCAACCAGCGTCGCGATGCGCATGCAGATCCCCTGTCTGGCTTTTATGGGATTTATCATATAAATAAGGCGACATGTAGCGTCAAGGCGCGATGCGGCGAACGTCCATGCTGCAACGCGCAATCGCAGCGAGCACGTGCCGCGCGTGACTTGGAGCACATAAACCGGCGTGCTATCGTCCGGCCGGAAACGCGATAGGGGTTTCCAGGAGCTGGGCAGCTTCCCAGGCTTGTACTTCTCTTCAACGGGTTTATCGAAGATGGCCCCACTCCAGCCCGCCGGACGCTCGCGCTTGGCCGGCCGCATGACGTTGACGGAACAGTTGCTGGAGGCGTTGGGTCGGGAAATCGTGCTTGGGCGTTTCGAAAGCCGGCCGTTTCCCACCGAAGCGGAAATCTCCGAGGCCTATTCCACCAGCCGCAGCGTGACCCGCGAGGCGATCAAGATGCTCACCGCCAAGGGCATGCTGTCCGCGCGCCCGCGCAGCGGCATCCTGGTGCAGCCCGAGCGCGCGTGGAGCCTGCTGGACGCCGACGTATTGCGCTGGATGCTGGAGCGCAAGTTCTCCTACAAGTTGTTGCGCTCCTTCACCGAGATGCGCCTGGGCATCGAACCCACCGCGGCAGCGCTGGCCGCGCGCCATGCCGACCCCGAGGCCATGCGCGGGATCGAGCATGGCCTGGAGCGGATGGTGGCCGCCGAGCGCGGCGAGGACGACCACCATGCCGCCGATGCGGCCTTCCACGTGGCGATCCTGGATGCCACGGGCAATCCGTTCTACATCCAGCTGCACGAACTGGTGCATGCGGCGCTGCGTTTCTCCATCCAGCTCACCAACCGCATCCATGGCCACACGGCGAGCATCCCGGCGCACCGGCGGGTCTACGACGCGATCAAGGCCGGCGATGCGCCGGCGGCCCAGGCGGCGATGGCCGCCATCATCAACGACGTGCTGGCGCTGATCGCGCAGGTGGAAGGGCGCGAGTCCGGGCCGCAGCGCAAGCCGGCCAAGCGCGCGGCCACGGCCGCGGCGCGCGCCCGGCGCAGGTAGGCCGGTCCGTTCTCCCGGGTTGCGGGGCATCGCCGGGCGGCGGCGATGGCCTGCACCGCAGGCCCCCTCCGGGGCTGGGAGATCGCACGCGCCTACTACTTTCTGAGTAGACGGGCCGGATACGGGCGCCCTCTATACTCGGGGTTTGTCCATTTCCAGGGGCTCGACGCATGAGTGCACCCACGCCGTCTCCGGCCACCACCAATCCCGCCGCGCTGGGCAGCCTGCGCCGTTCGGTATCCAACACGCTGAAGGGATCGGCCGGCAACCTCGTCGAGTGGTACGACGTCTACGTGTACTCGGTGTTCGCGGTCTACTTCGAGTCGCAGTTCTTCTCGAAGGAAGACAAGAACGCCACGCTGTTCGTCTGGGCGATCTTCGCCATGACGTTCCTGATGCGGCCGATCGGCGCCTGGTACTTCGGCCGCTTCGCCGACCGCTACGGCCGCCGGCTGGCGCTGACCGTGTCGGTGTCGATGATGGCGGCGTGCTCGTTCATCATCGCGGTCACGCCGACCGTGGCCACGATCGGCATCGCCGCGCCGGCGATCCTGATGCTGGCGCGGTTGCTGCAGGGCTTCGCCACGGGCGGCGAGTACGGCACCAGCGCGACCTACATGTCCGAGGCGGCGATCCCGGGCCGGCGCGGTTTCCTGTCCTCGTTCCACTACGTGACGCTGGTCGGCGGCCACGTCCTGGCGCAGGCGACGCTGCTGGTGATGCTGCAGTTCCTCGACGTGCCGCAGATCTCCGAATGGGGCTGGCGCGTGGCGTTCGGCATCGGTGGCATCGGCGCGATCGTGGTGTTCTGGCTGCGCCGGACCATGGACGAGTCGCTGCACTCGGAGTCGATCGCCGAGGCGCGGCGGGGCCGCGCGCGCGCGGCCGGCTCGATGCGCGAGCTGTTCCTGCACCAGTGGAAGCCGCTGCTGCTGTGCTTCCTGGTCACGGCCGGCGGCACGGTCGCGTTCTACACCTACTCGGTCAACGGGCCGAAGATGATCCAGAGCGCGTTCGCCGGCGACGACGTGATGGCCGGCACGATCATCAACCTCGCCGCGCTGACGCTGCTGATGCTGATGCAGCCGGTCGGCGGCTGGCTGTCGGACATCGTCGGCCGCAAGACCCTGCTGGTGTTCTTCGGCATCGGCGGCGTGCTGTACACCTGGTTCCTGGTGCTGGAGCTGCCCCGGCAGACCGATTGGCTCGCCGCGTTCGCGATCCTGGCCGTCGGCTTCGTGATCCTGACCGGCTACACCTCGATCAACGCGGTGGTGAAGGCCGAGCTGTTCCCGACCCACGTGCGCGCGCTGGGCGTCGGCCTGGGCTATGCGCTGGCGAACTCGGCCTTCGGCGGCACCGCGCCGCTGCTGTACCAGGCGTCGCTGAAGACCGGCCACGTCACCACGTTCGTGATCTACGCGACGGCGATGATCGCGGTCTCGCTGGTGGTGTACATGTTCTTCCTGACCAACAAGGGCTCGAACTGGCTCGACGACGAGGCCGCGATGCGCAGGCGCGTGCCCGGGCGCGGCTGAGTTCTCCGTGGAGGCGCGCGCTTTCCGCGGGAGGGACTCCAGTCCCGAGGGGCCTTGCCGACGGCCGCCCAGGTAGCTTTCGTTCCCTTCTCCCGCTCACGGGGTGAAGAAGCGCGGCTTGCGAGCCGCTGGCTCGCGAACGCCCGGCGCGCTGCGCCGGGTCGGGACGCGGCGGGCTGCCGGAGGACGGACGGGCGAAGCTTGTAGGTGATGGGACGGAACGCTAGCGCGAAGGCGCAGGCATGGAGTCCCCCGCCTCCGGCATCTCGGCCGGGAACAAGGCATGGCGCAGGCCGACCAGGCCCATCAGCGCCTCGTCGCGCGCCTTGCCGGGGGCGACGCTGCCGACGCGGCCCAGCGAGGCGTCCAGGCGCTCGCGCAGTTGCGCCGGGCCCGGCAACGGCCGGCGTGCCCGCGCCTGGCGCCGGTAGTGCGCGGCGACCTCGTCGAGGATCGCGTCCACCGCGTGCATGCTGCGCTCGGGCAGTTCCAGGCGCGCGCGCCGCAGCTGCAGGATGTTCAGGCCGACGCGGATCTCGCCGAGCATGTCGACCGAGGCGAGGTCGCTGCCCTCCGGCGTAGCGGCCAGGCGCGGCGCGAGCAGGCCGAGCAGGTCGAGCATGCGCGCGGCGAAGCGGCGGCGGTCCTGCTGGCCGTGGCCTTCGGCGGCCTCGGCCAGGGTGGTCCAGCCCTGGCGTACCAGTCGCCGCGCGGTCCACTCGGCGCCGACCGAGCGGAACAGGCGGGTCAGCACCACCGCGAAGCCGATGCCGAGGATCATCGCCACCGATGAATTGACGAAGCTCTGGATGTCGGCGCTGTAGGTGTTCTGCACGCTCAGCAGCGCCACCAGGTTGACCGTCAGCGGCAGCGCGATGAGCGCGGTCTTGGGCCGGTGCAGCATCAGGCCCAGCGGCAGGAACACCGCCGCGAGCACCAGCACCAGCATGCCGAAGTCGTGGATCGCCGGGAAAATCCCGAACTGGTAGACGCCGGCCACCAGGCTGGCGACCGTGGCCCAGAGCAGGAACGAGAGCATGCTCGGCGCGGGGTCGTCCTGCGCGGCGAAGAACGCCGCCGTCACCGCGGCCATCATCGCGCCCATGCCGCCGCCTTCCCAGCCGATGCCGATCCACAGCACGCAGTACGCCATCAGCGCCGCGCCGGCGCTGAGCGCGGAGAACAGCGTCATGCCGTAGTCGACGTGGCGCGCCGGGCCGATCCGCTCGGTGCGGATGCGATAGTGGCTGGTCTCGCGCGGCGAGGTGTCGTGCTCGATCGCGTCGCCCAGCGTGCGGCAGTCCTGCCACAGGTCCAGCAGTTCCTCCAGCCGCAGCAGCAGCGAGGCCAGCAGCAGCCGGTCGAAGTCGCGGTCGATCTCGGGCTTGAGCGCGGCTATGCGCTGGCGCAGCGCCGCGTACTGGCCGAGGCCGGCGTCGGGCGGGACGTCCAGCCAGGCCGCGATGTCGGCGATCAGCGGCTGCAGGTCGGCCGGCAGCGCCCGGCCGCGGGCGCGCAGCGCGTGCAGGCGGTCGGCGATCGAGTTCAGCGCCGGCAACAGCAGCAGCATGCGCTCGCGCAGGTGCTCCATCGCGCGGGCCGCTTCCGCGTGGCGCGGGTCGTCGTGGCGGACGAACTCGATCAGGGTCTCGAACTGCACCAGGTCGGCGGCCAGGCGGTTGCGCGGGCCGGCCGCGTGCCCGCGCGCCAGGATCTCGCGGCACCATTGCGCCGCGTCGCGCATCCAGCGGCCCACCTGCGTGGCCAGCATCGGCCGCACCGAGGCCGGGAACACCAGCGCGGCGAACAGCACCGCCACCACCGTGCCGAGGACGATCTCCTCGCAGCGCGCCACCACGGTATCGAAGATGGTCTCCGGCGCGGTCACCGCCGGGAAGCCGATGAAGGCGGCGGTATAGCCGGCCAGCATGAAGGCGTAGCCGCGCGGGCCGCGGTCGAGCAGCGCCAGGAACAGGCACAGCGACAACCACAGCGACATCGCCGCGCTCAGCAGCAACGGGGTCTCCACCAGGTTCGGCAGCATCACCAGCGTGGCCACGCCGGCGATCAGCGTGCCGGCCACGCGGTACAGGCCCTTGGCGCGGGTCGGCCCGAGCATCGGCTGGGTGACGATGTAGACCGTCGCCATCGCCCAGTACGGGCGCGACAGGTTGCCGGCCAGGGCGATGTACAGCGCCGCGATCGACGCCAGGAACGTCTTGACCGAGAACAGCCAGGCCTGTCTGTCCAGCAGCAGCATCACCGGCCCCCGTGTCCAAGGGAGGCGATGGCGACGATCCGGGCAAGAGGGGAAAGCGGCATTTCGGTCTCGGGATAGCTCAGTGGAACAGCTCCCCCGGCAAGGGGAGCGCGGCGGCAGCCGCCGGGGATCGGGGCGTGCCGGGAGGGGGCGCAAGGATCGCCAGGCGATCCTCGGGAGCTTCATCGCGCATGCGAGGAAGCGTCCGCCTCCTCCCAGCCGCCGCCGAGGGCGAGGAACAGCTGGATCTGGTCCTGCGCCACCTGCGCTTCGGCATTGGCCAGGGCGATGTCGGCGCTGGCGAGGGTGCGGTCGGCGTCCAGGCTGGACAGGTAGGGATTGCGCCCGGCCTGGTACAGGCGCCGGTTCTGCCCGGCGGCCAGGTCGGCCTGGCGCTGCGCCTGCTGCAGCGATTGCAGCCGCTGCAGGTCCTGCGCGTACTGGCTGAGCGCGGTCTGCGCTTCGCGCAAGGCCTGCAGCACGGCATGGTCGAACTGCGCCACGGCCGCATCGGCGCCGGCCTCGGCGGCGCGTACCCGCGCATGCGCCGCCTTGCCCGGGATCGACCAGGAAATCAGCGGACCGAAGCCGAACATCTGCGTGGCCGGGCTGCCGAAGGTTCCCAGGGTGCCGATGGCGCCGACCGAGGCGCCGAGGCGGATCTGCGGATACAGGTCGGCAGTGGCGACGCCGATCCGGGCCGTCGCCGCAGCCAGCCTGCGCTCGGCCTCGCGCACGTCGGGCCGGCGCGCGAGCAGGGCGCGGCCGTCGCCGATCGGGATCGGCCGGTTGATCTCCGGCGCCTGCCGGCAGTCGGCCACGCCCTCGGGCAACTGGCCAGGGGTGCGGCCGAGCAAGGCGGCGAGCTGATACTCGGCGGCTTCGCGCTTGGCGCGCAGCGGCGGCAGCGCCGCTTCCAGCGTGGCCACCTGGGCCTCGGCGCGCGCCAGGTCGGGCGGCGTGCCACGGCCGGCGGCGACCAGGCGCTGCACCACGGAACGCCCGCGCTTTTGCAGTTCGACCGAGTGCTCGGCCACCGCCAGCTCGTGGTTGGCATGGCAGATGGCGACGTAGTTGCCGGTCACGCGGGCCACCAGGGCCATCCTGGCCAGGTCGAGCGCGGCCTGCGCCGCCTCGCTGTCGGCGCGCGCGGCCTCTTCGCCGCGGCGCAGCTTGCCGAACATGTCGAACAGGTAGGACACGCCGGCCTTGGCGTCGCCCAGGTTCATCACCGGCAGTTGCTCCTCGTGCAGCAAGCTCTCGCCGGAGATGCGCGCGCGCTGGGCGGACGCGTCCACCTCGAAGTCGGGGCCGGCGGCGTCCTCGGCGACCTGGTACATCGCGTCGGCCCGGCGCAGGTTGGCGGCGGCGACCTTCAGCTCGACGTTGTCGCGCAGCGCGGCCTGCACCAGCGCGTCCAGCACCGGCGAGCGGTACAGCGACCACCAGCGCTCCGGCAGCGGCGCGCTCGGCTGGACCCGGTCGTTGCCGGTGTCCAGGAAGGCGCCGTTGGCCTCGGGGCGCGCATAGGCCGCGTCCTTCGGGATCGCGTAGTCCGGGCCGACCGTGGTGCAGGCGGCCAGGCTCGCCAGCAGGAGCGCCGCGGCCGACCGGCGCGCGAACGCGAGCTTCATGGCCGCGCTCCGGCGCCGCGGTCCGGCAGGATGTTCACCGTGGCGGTGCGGCCGGCGATCAGGCGCACGCCTTCCGGCACTTCGTCCAGCGCGATCCGCACCGGGATGCGCTGCGCCAGCCGCACCCAGTCGAAGGCCGGGGTGACGTTCGGCAGCAGGCTGCTGCCGTCGCTGCGGTAGCGGTCCTCGATGCCGACCGCGATGCTCTGCACGTGCCCGCGCAGCACGCCCGGCTCGCCCATCAGGTGGACCTCCACCGGCTGGCCCGGGTGCACGCCGCGCAGGCGGGTTTCCTCGAAATAGCCGTCGACCCGGAACGAGCCGGTGTCGAGCACCGCCAGCACCGGCTTGCCGGCCACGACGTAGTTGCCGGCGCGCACGGTGCGGTCGTTGACGCGGCCGGCGCTCGGGCTGCGCACCAGCGTGCGCTCCAGGTTCAGCGCAGCCAGGTCGGCCGCGGCCTGCGCAGTCTGCACCGCCGAGCGCGCCGCCTGCAGGGCGGATTCGGCGGCCTGCAGCTTGGCGCGGCGCACTTCGGCGTCCTCGGTGGCGACCAGGTCCTTGAGGCTGCGGTCGCGCGCGATCTCGCGGCGCAGCTGGGCCGCGCTGGATTCGGCCTGGGCGACCGCGGCGCGGCGTTCGGCCAGCGCGGCCCTGGCCTGGTCCAGCGCCAACCGGTAGCGGGCGTGGTCGACCACGAACAGGACCTGGCCCTGCTTCACCTCGGCGTTGTCGGCGACCTCGACCCGCTCGACCAGGCCGGACACGTCCGGCGCCACCTGCACCACGTCGGCCGACACGTGCGCGTCGCGCGTCCACGGCTCGTCCATGTAGTAGTGCCACAGGTGCCGGAGCACCAGCAGCGCGACCACCACCATCGCCAGGGTCAGCAACGCCGGCCCGGCCGCCTTCGTCAGAGTCTTCATGGTTGCGTCCAGCGCAGGAGGGAGAACAGGCCGCCCAGCAGCACGATGTAGAGGGCGAGGTTGAACAGCGGCGGATGCCAGATATGGCGATAGGCGCCGAGCCGGGTGAGCGCGTAGCCCAGCGCGCCGGTCAACAGGTACGCGAACGTCATCAACGCCAGCAGCGTCGGGATGAACACGCCGTAGAGACTGAATTCTCCGAACATCGTCGTCTGTGTTTCTTTCGGTTGCGGAACGGGCAAGCGGCGGCATGCGCCGCGCCTGCGGGAGGGATCGGACGATGGATCAGTCGTGCTTTTCGCTGGCGTCGCCGATCAGGCGCCACAGCTTCAGCACGGCCTCGACCTCGGCGGGCGAGAGCGTGCCGAGCACGTCCCGGCGCAGCTCCACCAGCCGGGCCTCCAGCTGGCCGACCAGCGCCTGGCCGGCCTCGGTCAGCCACAGCTGGTTGGCGCGGCGGTCGTGGGCGTCGCACTCGCGCCGCACCAGGCCCTGCTCGCCGAGCCGGTCGAGCAGGCGCACCAGCGACGGGCCTTCCATGCCCAGCTTCTGCGCCAGCGCGACCTGGCGGATGCCGCCGCCGGAGCGGCCGATCAGCAGCAGCGGTGCGGTGCAGGCGCCGGAGATGCCGAACGGCTCGAGCGCGGCATCGACCAGCCGCTGCCATTGCCGGCTGGCGAGCAGCAGGCCGCTGCTGAGCTGGGTGAGGGGAGGGAGCGTGTCCATCGGTGATCGATAGGATGCTACTGTTTCAGGAATGAATCAACTCGGGCCCACGTCGGCGAGTCCTCCGGTTCGTTGCCGTTCATTCCCGGCGACGATCCGGTCACTCGGGTACCATGCACGCCCCGTAACGGGTGCCGTCGCATGAACGATTCCAAGAAAGACAACGCCTCCCCCGTCACCCAGGCCCAGGCCGAAGAGGCCGTGCGCACCCTGCTGCGCTGGGCCGGCGAGGACCCGGCCCGCGAAGGCCTGCTGGATACCCCGCGCCGCGTGGCCGAGGCCTACGGCGACTGGTTCAGCGGCTACCGCGAGGACCCGCGCGCCTACCTGGAGCGCACCTTCGAGGAAGTGGCCGGCTACGACGAGCTGATCGTGCTGCGCGACATCGAGTACGAAAGCCATTGCGAGCACCACATGGCGCCGATCATCGGCAAGGTCCACGTCGGCTACCTGCCGGCGGGAAAGGTGGTGGGCATCAGCAAGCTGGCGCGCGTGGTCGAGGCCTACGCGCGCCGCTTCCAGGTGCAGGAGAAGATGACCGCGCAGATCGCCCAGTGCATCCAGGACGTGCTGCAGCCGGTCGGCGTGGGCGTGGTGGTCGAGGGCTCGCACGAGTGCATGACCACCCGCGGCATCCACAAGCGCGGCGTGTCGATGGTGACCTCCAAGATGCTCGGCAGCTTCCGCGAGGACGCGCGCACCCGCGCCGAGTTCCTGCGCTTCATCGAAGTGGGCGGCAAGCGTTGATGCGGTCGATGTCGTTGTCGGCATGAAGCACGCGGCACGGATCGCCCATTACCGCCAGTTGCGCGACCAGCCGCTGTGGAAGCTGCTGGCCGCCGACCATGCGCCCGAGCTGATCGGCCTGCTGCAGACCCTGCTGCTGGACGGCGAGCGCCGGCTCGGCGCGGCGGTGCTGCACGAGCGCCTGCAGCGCCAGCTCGACGCGCTGCGCGCCGAGGAACTGTCGCGCGAGCTGCCGCGCACCGCCCAGGCCTACATCGCGCACTGGCTGGCGCAGGGCTGGCTGGAGCGGCGCCTGCCCGAAGGCGCGGCGGAAGAGGAATACGAACTCTCGCGCGCGGCCGGGCAGGCGATCCGCTTCATCGCCGGGCTGCGCGAATACGGCTCCACCGCCACCGAGAGCCGGCTGTCGCTGGTGATCCAGCAGCTGGTGCAGCTGGCCGGCCAGACCGAGTCCGATCCGGACGCGCGCCTGGCCGCGCTGCGCGCCGAGCGCGAGCGCATCGACGCGGAGATCGAGCGCGTGGCCGCCGGCAAGGTCGCCGCGCTCGACGGCAAGCGCGCGCTGGAACGCACCCGCGACCTGATCCAGCTCTCCGACGAGCTGGTCGAGGACTTCCACCGCGTGCGCGACGATTTCGAGCGGCTCAACCGCGAGTTCCGCGAGCGCATCATCGACGACGAGGGCGCGCGCGGCGACGTGCTGGAGAAGCTGTTCGACGGCGTCGACGTGATCGCCGAGAGCGAGGCCGGGCGCACCTTCCAGGCGTTCTGGAACCTGCTCAACGACCCGCAGCAGAGCAGCCAGCTCGACGCCGCGCTGGAAGCGCTGCTGGCGCGCGGCTTCGCGCGCCGGCTGGACCGTCGCGAGCGGGCCTTCCTGCGCGGGCTGACCACCACCCTGCTGGAGCGCGGCGGCGAGGTGCACACGGTGATGCAGCACTTCGCGCGCAGCCTGCGCGGCTTCGTGCAGAGCCGCGGCTACCTGGAGCAGCGCCGCCTCAACCAGTTGCTCAAGCAGGCCCAGGCCGAGGCCTTGCCGTTGCGCGAGAAGCTGCACGCCACCGCCGCCACCGGCTACACGTTGCCGCTGAGCGGCGCGCGGCTGCGCTCGCTGTCGCAGTGGCGGCTGCACGACCCGCGCGTGGTGCAGATCGACGGCAGCATCGAGTTCGCCGACGAGGCCGAGATCTCGCTGGACAGCATCGGCGACCTGGTCGCGCAGTCGGAGATCGACGTGCGCGCGCTGCGCCAGGACCTGCACGACCTGCTCGGCCGGCACCCGCGCCTGAGCATCGGCGACACGCTGCGCCAGCGCCCGGCCGCGCAGGGCCTGGGCAGCGTGATCGGCTACCTGTCCCTGGGCACCCGCCATGGCATGGTGATCCAGGACCAACACGAGACCGTGCAGTGGGAGGGCGGCGACGGCGCCACGCGGCGCGCGCGCATCCCGCTGGTGTGGTTCACCCAGGAGAAACGCGATGAACTGGTCTGATCGGGCCGAGCCGGCCGATCCCAAGGGCGAGGAACGCAGCGGCGAGCTGTTCCTCGGCGATACCGGCACGCTGCCGTTCGACGCGCGACGCGCGCTGTGCCAGCTGCTGGCCGGACCGAGCGTGGACGCGCAGCGCCACGGCGCGCTGTGGCCGGCGCTGCTGCGCCACGAGGCCGACATCCGCCGCGTGCTGTGCGAACTGTTCCTGGAACTGGTGATCGACCGCGAGGACGGCGTGGCGTTCGCGCGCCAGGCAGATACCGCCGAGCTGGAATCGCCGACCCTGCTGCGCAGCGCGCCGCTGACCTTCATCGAGTCGGTGCTGCTGCTGTTCCTGCGCCAGCAGCTGGCCGAGGCCGACACGCGCGGCGAGCGCGCGGTGGTCGAGGAAGCGCAACTGGTCGAGGCGCTGTCGGTCTACGAGCGGCACCTGTCCACCGACCGCGCCGGCTTCGCCCGGCGCGTGGCGGCGGCGATCAACAAGATGCGCGAGAACCAGCTGCTCTCGCGCCTGCGCGGCAGCGAGGACCGCTACGAAGTGTCGCCGGTGCTCAAGCTGCTGTTCTCGGCCGAGGAAGTGCAGGCGCTGGCCGAGGCCTACCGCGAGCTGCGCGAGGGCCGCGCGGTGCTGCGCGACGACGAAGAAGCCGAGGCCGAGGCTTGAGCGAGGACCGCATGAACGCCCAGATCGACATCCCCACCGGCGAGATCGCCCCCTCGCTGTTCGCCGAGACCGTGGCCGAGCAGCGCGCCCGCCAGTTCCGCATGCGCCGCCTGCAGGTGCACAACTGGGGCACCTTCAACGGCCTGACCGACGTGCCGATCGCCGAGAAGGGCTTCCTGTTCGTCGGCCGCTCCGGTTCGGGCAAGTCCACCCTGCTGGACGCGATGTCGGCGCTGCTGACCCCGCCGTCGATCGTCGACTTCAACGCCGCCGCGCGCGAGGCCGAGCGCTCCGGCCGCGACCGCTCGCTGGTGTCGTACGTGCGGGGCGCCTGGGCCGACCAACAGGACAGCGAGTCCGGCGAGATCGCCACCCAGTACCTGCGCCGCGGCACCACCTGGTCGGCGCTGGCGCTGGAATACCGCAACGCGCACGGCGAGGCCGTCAGCCTGGTCCGCCTGTTCTGGATCGCCGGCAGCGGCAACGCCGCCGCCGACGTGCGCAAGCACTACATGGTCGCCACGCGCCGTTTCGACCTGGTCGCGGAGCTGGACGGCTTCGACCTGGACCTGCGCCGGCTCAAGGCGCGCCTGGGCGACGGGGTGCACCACTTCGACAGCTTCGCCGGCTATGCCGAGCGCTTCCGCCACCTGCTCGGGATCGGCAACGAGATGGCGCTGCGGCTGCTGCACAAGACCCAGTCGGCCAAGAACCTGGGCGATCTCAACGCGTTCCTGCGCGGCTTCATGCTCGACGAACCGCGCACCTTCGAGGCCGCCGACCGGCTGGTGGAGGACTTCGCCGAGCTCGACGGCGCGCACCACGCCGTGGTCACCGCGCGCCGCCAGGTCGAGACGCTCAGCCCGGCGCGCGAACACCACGCCGCGTTGATGGAACTGCGCCGCAGCGTCGGCGAACTGCGCGAGCTGCAGCTCGGCGTGGACGGCTACCGCGAGCGGCGCCGCGAGGAACTGCTGGCCGCGCGCCTGCAGGAACTGGACGTGCAGGACCGCGGCCTGGCGGGCGAGGAAGGCCAGCGCAGGCAGGCGCTGGACAACCACGAGCAGAAGCTGGTCGAACTGGAACGCGACCAGCGCGCCGCCGGCGGCGAACGCATCGAGGCGCTGGAGCGCGAGCGCGACCGGATCGGGCGCGAGCGCGACGAGCGCCTGCGCCGGCGCGCGCAGGCCGAGCAGGCCTGCCGCCAGCTCGGCACCGTGCTCGCCTCCACCGCGGCCGGCTTCGCCGAGCAGGTGGCGCATGCGCGCGCGCTGCTGGAGGGCAGCGCGGCCAACGCCCTGTCGGTGGACGAGGCGATCGCCGAGCGCATGGCCGAGCGCCGCGAGGACGAGCGCCGCTTCGCCGAGATCCGTGCCGAGATCGAGGCGTTGAAGAAGGCCCCGTCCAGCATCCCCGCGCCGTTGCAGCAACTGCGCGCGCGCCTGGCCGCCGATACCGGAATCGCCGAATCCGCGCTGCCGTTCGTCGGCGAGCTGGTGCAGGTGCGCGACGACCAGATCGCCTGGCGCGGCGCGATCGAGCGCGTGCTGGGCGGTTTCGCGCAGTCGCTGCTGGTCGACGAGCGCCACCACGCCCAGGTCGGCGAGTGGGTCAACCGCACCCACCTCGGCGTCCGCCTGGTCTATTTCCGGGTGCGCCGCAACGACGCGCTGCAGGCGCGCAAGCCGGACCCGGATTCGCTGCCGGGCAAGCTGCAGCTGCGCGAGCACGCCTTCGCCGACTGGCTGCGCAACGAGCTGCAGCGCCGCTTCGACTACGACTGCGTCGACAACGTGGCGGCTTTGCGCAACGCCGAGCGCGCGATCACCCGCGAGGGCCAGATCAAGCACCCCGGCGACCGCTACGAGAAGGACGACCGCCACGCGATCAACGACCGCAAGCGCTGGCTGCTCGGCTACGACAACCGCGACAAGCTCAAGGTCTACGAGCGCGAGGGCCAGGCGCTGGCGCAACGGATCGCGGCCTGCGAGGCGGACGTCGCCGCGCTGCGCCGCCAGCGCGAACAGGGCCAGGAGAAGCAGCTGGCCGCGCATGCGCTGGCCAGCCGCGAGTGGGACGAGATCGACGTGGTGCCGCAGCTGCAGCGCCTGGGCGACATCGACGAACAGCTGCGGCAGCTGCGCGAAGGCGATGCCGGCCTGCGTGCGCTCGGCCAGGCGATCGAAAGCGCGCGCGCGCACCGCGACCAGGCCAAGCGGACCTACGAGGACGTGCGCCTGGAGCGCGCCCAGCTGGCGCGCGAACGGACGCGCCTGGAGCAGCAGTACGAGGCCTGCCGCGCGCGCGGCACCGGCACCGCGTTGACGCCCCTGCAGATGGAGGGCCTGCAGCAGCGCCTGGCCGCGCTGCCGACGCTGAGCCTGGACAATCTCGAAGCGCATTTCCGCACGGTCGAGCGCGGCCTGGCCGAGCAGCTCGCCGAAAGCCAGGGTCGCGACAGCCGCCTGTCGGCGCAGCTGCTGGACTGCTTCCGCCGCTATTGCCAGCAGTGGCCCGAGGACAGCGGCGACTTCACCGTCAGCCTGGCCAGCGCCGAGGATTTCCTGGCCCGCCTGGAGCGGCTGGAGAGCGACGGCCTGCCGCGCCACGAGCACCGCTTCTTCGACCTGCTGCAGACCCAGAGCAAGAACAACCTGCTGGCCCTGCAGCGGCACATCGCCGAGGCCCACAAGGGCATCAAGCAGCGCATGGACGAGGTCAACGCCAGCCTGGAACAGGTGCCGTTCAACCGCGGCACGATCCTGACCATCGAGGTCGGCGACCGCCGCCTGGGCGAGGTGCAGGAGTTCCAGCAATGGCTGCGCGCCGTGCTCTCGCACCAGCAGACCGAGGACCGCGCGCTGGCCGAGGCGCAGTTCGCCACGCTGCGCCAGCTGGTGGCGCGGCTCGGCTCGACCGAGCCGGACGCGCGGCGCTGGCGCGAGCAGGTGCTGGACGTGCGCCAGCACGTGGAGTTCATCGGCGTCGAACTGGACGCGCAGACCCGCCAGCAGGTGGAGATCTACCGCAGCGGCGCCGGCAAGTCCGGCGGCCAGCGCCAGAAGCTGGCCACCACCTGCCTGGCCGCGGCGCTGCGCTACCAGCTCGGCGGCGAGGACGGCGAACTGCCGCGCTACTGTGCGGTGGTGCTGGACGAGGCGTTCGACAAGGCCGACAACGAGTTCACCGCGCTGGCGATGAACATCTTCGAGAACTTCGGCTTCCAGATGGTCGTCGCCACCCCGCTGAAGTCGGTGATGACCCTGGAACCGTTCATCGGCGGCGCCTGCTTCGTCGAGATCAGCGGCCGCCATCACTCGGGCGTGCTGCTGATCGAATACGACGAGCAAGAGCAGCGCCTCAAGCTGCCCGAGCGCTCGCGCGGCGAGGAAGCGGCGGCCGCGGCGATCGAAGCGGAACCCGCGGCGGAAGCGGTCGTGGCCCCGGTCGGGCCCGTGGTCGCACCGCCATCCGCCGCGCGCAAGCCGGCCAGGAACGCCAAGAAAGCCGCATCCGCCAAGCCCGGGCCGGCGAAGAAGGCCGCGGCCAAGCGCGCAGCCGCCAAGCCTCGCGACAAGCGCTGAAGGTGTTCAAGGCCGTCTCGGCTATCGAACCCGCCCCCAGGTTGGGGGCGATTCGCGCGTAGCGCGGATGGGGGATGGGAGCTAAAGGCGTGAGCCGCCGCAGGCGACTCACGCCGCGAAGGTGTCCCACCCCATCTTCGCGATCAGCACCACCACCAGCACCAGGAACAGCCTGCGGATCAGCGGCGTGCCGCCGTGCAACGCCAGCCGCGTGCCGGTGACCGCGCCGGCGATGTTGGCCGCGGCCATCGGCAGCGCCGCGGCCAGCAGCACCTTGCCGGTCGGCACGAAGAAGCCCAGCGCGGCGAGGTTGGTGGCCAGGTTGACCACCTTCGAGGCCGCCGAGGCGCGCAGGAAATCCAGGCCGAAGAAGCGGATGAACAGGAAGATCAGGAAGCTGCCGGTGCCCGGCCCGAAGAAGCCGTCGTAGAACCCGATCGCCGCGCCCACCGCCAGGGCGATCGCCAGCTCGCGCCGGCCGATCTGGCGCGGCCGGTGCAGCGCGCCGAAATCCTTCTTCGCCAGCGTGTAGGCCAGCATCGCCACCAGCAGCGCCAGGATCAGCGGCCGCACCGCCTGCTTCGGCATCAGGCTGACCGCGGTGGCGCCCAGGAACGAGAACACGAACGCGGCGACCGCCGCGTAGAGCACCGGCCGCCACGGGAAGCGCACGTTGCGCGCGTAGCGCCACGCCGCGGTCGCGGTGCCGGCCATTGCGCTGAACTTGTTGGTGCCCAGCAGCACCGCCGGCGCCTGCTGCGGCAGGGCCGCGAACAGGCCGGGCAACTGGACCAGGCCGCCGCCGCCGACCGCGGCGTCGATCAGTCCGGCGGCGAAGGACAGGCACAGCAGCCAGGGCAGTACGTCGGGCAGGGCGTCGAACACGTGGGGGACCGGATCCGGGGCGCGCCAGCATAGCCGCGCGCCCGCCTGGATGCGCCCGCGCCCGGCAGCCGGCACAATCGGGCCATGAGCAAGACCGCTTCACGCCCGCCGCGCGATCCCTGTCCGTGCGGCCGATCCCTCGACTACGCCGACTGCTGCGGTCGCTGGCACCGCGGCGAGCCCGCGCCGGACGCCGAGTCGCTGATGCGCTCGCGCTACAGCGCCTACGTCCGCCGCGACGCGGACTACCTGCTGGCGAGCTGGCATCCGTCCACGCGCCCGGCCGCGCTGTCGCTGGACGAAGCCGCCGGCGGGTGCACCACCTGGTTCGGCCTGAGCGTGCAGAAGGCCATCCGGACCGGCCCCGACACCGCCGAAGTGGAATTCCTCGCGCGCTACCGCATCGGCGGCGGCAGCGCGGTGCGGATGCTCGAGCACAGCCGCTTCGTGCGCGAGGACGGCCGCTGGTATTACCTGGACGCCCTGTGACGGCGGCCTCGACACGGCGTTCGCGCCCGGACGCTAAGCTAGCGCGCAACGCGGGGTGGAATGCCGCAGGTTGGCAGGGCAAAAGCGATGAACACGCTCAGTCTCTGGCAGTGGGTGATGGCGGTGGCGGTGCTGTTCGGGCTGGTGGTGCCGGCGTTGCTGGCGGCCTGGATGATCTGGTTGCGGCCGGCCGCGCGGTCCGCGGCGGCGCGCGCGGGGCGTGCCGATGAGCCGGCCCGGCCGGTGGGGATCGCGCTGCGCGATGGCGCCTGAACGCGCCGCGCCGCGGCGCACAAGGCTTGCATGGCTGGCGCTGCTGGCCGGGCCGCTGGCGGCCGCGGCGCAGGCCGACGATGCGGCCTTCCGGCAGTGCCTGGGCACCCTGCGCGCGCAGGCGTCCGGCGCCGGCGTGTCGGCCGCGACCTTCGAACGCGCCACCACCGGCCTGCAGCCGGACCCGGAGGTACTGCGCCTGCTCGATGCCCAGCCGGAGTTCACCACGCCGATCTGGGACTACCTCACCGCGCTGGTCGACGACGAACGCGTCGCCGACGGCCGCGCGATGCTGGCCGCCCATCGCGCCTTGCTCGACCGCATCGCCGGTGGATACGGGGTCGATCCGGCCACCGTGGTCGCGGTATGGGGCGTGGAAAGCGACTACGGCCGCGTGTTCGGCAAGCGCCCGCTGCTGCAATCGCTTGCCACGCTGGCCTGCGAGGGCCGCCGCCAGGCGTTCTTCCGCGGCGAACTGCTCGCGCTGCTCAAGCTGATCGACGCCGGCGACCTCCAGGGCGAAGGCCTCACCGGCTCGTGGGCCGGCGCGTTCGGGCATACACAGTTCATGCCGTCCACCTACGCGCGCATCGCGGTCGACGGCGATGGCGACGGCCGCCGCGACCTGGTCGGCAGCATCCCCGACGCGCTGGCTTCCACCGCGCACTACCTCGCGCGCGCCGGCTGGCGCAGCGGCGAACCCTGGGGCATGGAAGTACGCCTGCCGCCGGGCTTCGACACGACCCGGACCGGCCGCACCGCGCGCCGCCCGTTGAGCGCGTGGCGGGCCGGCGGGTTGCGCGACGGTGCCGGCCAGCCCCTGGCGGTTCCCGGCCTGGCCGCGGATGCGCCGGCCGCGCTGCTGCTGCCCGCCGGTCCCGGTGGCCCGGCTTTCCTGGTCTTCCGCAACTACGATGCGATCTACAGCTACAACGCCGCCGAAAGCTACGCGCTGGCGATCGCGTTGCTGTCCGACCGCCTGCGCGGCGGACCCGGCCTGCGGGCCGCCTGGCCCACCGACGATCCCGGCCTCGGCCGAGGCCAACGGCGCGAACTGCAGCGATTGCTGATCGCGCGCGGCCACGACATCGGCAGCGCCGACGGCATGGTCGGCAGCGCCACCCGCCGCGCCATCCAGGCCGAACAGCAGCGCCTCGGCCTGCAACCGGCGGACGGCCGCGCCGGCCAGCGCATCCTCGACGCCCTGCGCGCCGCTCCCGCCGTCTCCCCGCGCCGCGGCACCGCCTTCGCGCTGCCGGCGCGCTATCCCCAGTTCCTGCAATCCCCCCTCGTGACCAAGACCATGGCCCTGCCCGATCTTCCCGGCCTGAGCGCCGGCGACTACCAAGGATTTCCCTCGCTGCTGGTGCAGACCCCGTTCTCCAGCGCCGCCATCAGCCTGTTCGGCGGCCAGCTGCTGTCGTTCGTGCCGAAGGGCGGACAGGACGCGATGTGGCTCTCGCCGCTGGCCAAGCAGCCGCCGACGCCGATCCGCGGCGGCACGCCGGTGTGCTGGCCGTACTTCGGCCGGCAGGACCAGACCGGCGACGTGCCCTCGCACGGATTCGTGCGCACCGTGCCGTGGCAGCTGGTGGAGGCCAGCCGCGAGGCCGACGGCACGCTGCGCCTGGTGCTGGCGCCGCCGGCCTTCGACGACCTGCCGTTGCGCCTGCGCATGCACCTGCGCATCGGCCGCACCCTCGAACAGGAACTGGTCACCGAGAACACCAGCACCGCGCCGGCCCGCTTCACCCAGGCCCTGCACAACTACTTCCGCGTCGGCGACGCGCTGAAGGTCGACGTGCAAGGCCTGGACGGCCTGGACTACCTCGACAAGTACGAGAACTACGCCACCGCGCACCGCCAGCAGGGCGACTGGAACCTGCGCGACCCGCGCGATCCCGGGCGCAGCGACCGCATCTACACCGGCGCCGGCGGCCGCTACACCCTGGTCGACCCGGTGCTCGGCCGCCGCATCGCCATCGCCACCGAGGGCAGCCGCACGCTGGTGGCCTGGAATCCCGGCGAGGACGCCGGGCGCAAGATGGCCGACGTCGGCGAGCACTGGCGCGAGTACGTCTGCCTGGAAGCGGCCAATGCCGGCCCCGACGTGATCGAACTTGCGCCCGGCGGCCGCCACACCCTCAAGCAGACGATCGCGGTTGAGCCCTTGTAGCCGGCGGACGCGCATGCAGGCGCCGTGAAGGGCGGCGCCAACGGGTGCGGCATCGCCTCGATCACCGCTAAACTTCGCCGCTTTCCGACCAAGGCAGCCGCGCATGGCCCCGATCGACTCCGCCCCCGGCGTGCGCCGCGCGGCGATGATCTTCATCTTCGTCACCGTGCTGATCGACGTGCTGGCCTTCGGCGTGATCATCCCGGTGCTGCCCGGCCTGGTGCGCCAGTTCACCGGTGGCGACTACGCGCAGGCGGCCGAGTGGATCGGCTGGTTCGGCTTCCTGTTCGCGGCGATCCAGTTCTTCTGCTCGCCTATCCAGGGCGCGCTGTCCGACCGCTACGGCCGGCGCCTGGTGATCCTGCTCTCCTGCCTGGGCCTCGGCGTGGACTTCCTGCTGATGGCCGTGGCGCACACCCTGCCGCTGCTGCTGCTGGCGCGGGTGGTGTCGGGCGTGTTCGCCGCCAGCTTCTCCACCGCCAACGCCTACATCGCCGACGTCACCCCGCCGGAGAAACGTGCGCAGGCGTTCGGCATGATCGGCGCGGCGTTCGGCATCGGCTTCGTCGCCGGCCCGTTGATCGGCGGCTGGCTCGGCGACATCCACCTGCGCCTGCCGTTCTTCGCCGCCGCCGCCCTGGCGCTGCTGAACCTGCTCTACGGGCTGCTGGTCCTGCCCGAATCGCTGCCGCCGGAAAAGCGCAGCCGCCGCTTCGACTGGTCGCATGCCAACCCGTTCGGCGCCCTGCAACTCCTGCGCGGCTACCCGCAGGTGTTCGGCCTGGCGGCCGTACTGTTCCTGGTCAACCTGGCGCATTACGTCTATCCCAGCGTGTTCGTCCTGTTCGCCGGCTATCTCTACAACTGGGGGCCGCGCGAGGTGAGCTGGGTGCTGGCGCTGGTCGGCGCATGCAGCATCGTCGTCAACGCGCTGCTGGTCGGGCGCATCGTGCGCAGGTTCGGCGAGCGCCGCGCCTTGCTGATCGGGGTGGCCGCCGGCGTGGCCGGTTTCGTGATCTACGGTTTGGCCGACAGCGGCCGCGCCTTCCTGGTCGGCATTCCGATCAGCGCGCTGTGGGCGGTGGCCGGTCCCGCCGCGCAGGCGCTCATCACCCGCCAGGTCGGCGCCGAAGTCCAAGGGCGCATCCAGGGCGCGCTGATGAGCCTGGTCAGCCTCGCCGGCATCATCGGTCCATTGCTGTTCGCCAATGTCTTCGCCTGGTTCATCGGCAAGCAGGCTCCGCTGCACCTGCCGGGCGCCCCCTGGTTGCTGGCCGGTGCGTTGCTTGCCGCCGGCTGGTGCGTGGCCTGGCGCAAGGCCGTGGCGAAACCGGCGTGAGCCACCGCTGAGCGGTCGCGGAGCGCTCGAATCTCAGGCGCCTTGCCGCCTCAGCGCCAACAGCACCGCGCCGCCTGCGATCAGGCCCCAGAACGCGGCGCCGATGCCGGCCATCGTCAGGCCGGAAGCGGTGACCAGGAACGTCACCAGCGCCGCCTCCCGCTCGTGTTCCTCGCGCAACGCCGCCGCCAGGCTGTTGCCGATCGTGCCCAGCAGCGCGATGCCGGCGATCGCCATCACCAGCTCCTTGGGAAAGGCCGAGAACAGCGCCGCCACCGTCGCGCCGAACAACCCGATCAGCAGGTAGAACGCGCCGGCGAACACCGCCGCCATGTAGCGCTTCGATGGGTCCTCGTGCGCCTCGCGCCCCATGCAGATCGCCGCGGTGATCGCCGCCAGGTTCAACGCGTACGCACCGAACGGCGCCAGCAGCGTATTGACCACCCCGATCCAGCCGATCGCCGGCGAAATGGGCAACGCGTAACCCGATGCGCGGGCCACCGCCACGCCAGGCACGTTCTGCGATGCCATGGTCACCACGAACAGCGGCAGCGAGATGCCGAAGAGCGCCGCCCACGAGAACGACGGCATCGTGAACAGCGGGCGCGCCACCGCCACGTGCACCTCGTTCCAGTGCATCGCGCCCGTGCCCGCGGCGATCGCCAGGCCGACCAGCAGCGCCGCGATCACCGCGTAGCGCGCGAACAGCTTCCTGCCGCACAGGTAGACCACGAACATCGCCAGCGTCATGCCCGGCTGCGCCTGCACCGACACGAACAGGTCCAGCCCGAACCGCAACAGCACGCCGGCCAACATGCCCGAGGCCAGCGACACCGGTATCCGCCGCATGGCGCGCGCGAACACCCCGCTGAATCCCGCCGCCGCGCCGAGCAGCGCGGCCAGCACGAACGCCCCGATCGCATCGGACAGCGGCACCGCGGCGGCGCTGGCGATCAGCATCGCCGCCCCCGGCGTCGACCATGCCGTGACCACCGGCATCCGCCAGCGCAGCGACAGCCCGATGCAGGTCACCCCCATGCCGATGCCCAGCGCCCACATCCACGAGCCGATCTCGGCCTGGCTCGCGCCCAGGTGGCGTGCGGCCTCGAACACGATGACCGCCGAGCTCGCGAAACCCACCAGGACCGTGACGAATCCGGCGGCGAGCGTGGACAGCGAGACATCGCCGAGGATCGAGGTCCGGCCGGGCATCGACATCGACAGCTCCTTGCGAAGAGGGGGAGCTGCATTCTCACCGACGATCGCCGGATGCGCAGGCGGGAGGACGTTTCTCGAAGCCGCGCGAAAAAAGTGTTGACGGATTCAGGAATCCGATTAAACTGCGCAGCCCTCGCCGACATCGGCCTCCTTCTTCGGAAGGAACCGGCTTCGGAAAGGGTCCTCGAATCAACGACTTCAGCGACAAAGGTGTTGACGATTCGAGGAAGTGGCCGCAGAATGAGCGGCTCGCTTCGAGAGGGTCTTCGGACCGGATTGAAGTGGCGGCAACCTCCTCGGCGACGAGGGGTTGACGAGGTAGGAAAGTCCGCTATGATGGCGGGCTCGCTTCGGCAAAAACCTTCGGGTGGCTGGGGCGGCAGGTTGAAGTCGGCGCCCGCAACGAGGTGTTGACGGAAACGAAAAGCCGGCTATAATGGGCGGCTCGCTTCGAAGGAAACTTCGGGGCATGCGGGAAAGGCGCTGAGGCCGGCCCCGAGGTTCTTTGAAAGTGTGCGCAGGTAATTTGTGCGGACGCCTGCAGGAAGGATGATTGTCCATCTTGCAGACGTTTAATCAAGCAACAAGTCAATTGCTTTGCAAGCGATACGTTGCCAGAGATTGGACATCTGCAGCTAAAAGCTTTTGCCTTCGGGCATGCAGTTTTAAGTGAAGAGTTTGATCCTGGCTCAGAGTGAACGCTGGCGGCAGGCCTAACACATGCAAGTCGAACGGCAGCACAGGAGAGCTTGCTCTCTGGGTGGCGAGTGGCGGACGGGTGAGGAATACATCGGAATCTACCTTGTCGTGGGGGATAACGTAGGGAAACTTACGCTAATACCGCATACGACCTACGGGTGAAAGCAGGGGACCTTCGGGCCTTGCGCGATTAGATGAGCCGATGTCCGATTAGCTAGTTGGCGGGGTAAAGGCCCACCAAGGCGACGATCGGTAGCTGGTCTGAGAGGATGATCAGCCACACTGGAACTGAGACACGGTCCAGACTCCTACGGGAGGCAGCAGTGGGGAATATTGGACAATGGGCGCAAGCCTGATCCAGCCATGCCGCGTGGGTGAAGAAGGCCTTCGGGTTGTAAAGCCCTTTTGTTGGGAAAGAAAAGCAATCGGTTAATACCCGGTTGTTCTGACGGTACCCAAAGAATAAGCACCGGCTAACTTCGTGCCAGCAGCCGCGGTAATACGAAGGGTGCAAGCGTTACTCGGAATTACTGGGCGTAAAGCGTGCGTAGGTGGTGATTTAAGTCCGTTGTGAAAGCCCTGGGCTCAACCTGGGAATTGCAGTGGATACTGGGTCACTAGAATGTGGTAGAGGGTAGCGGAATTCCTGGTGTAGCAGTGAAATGCGTAGAGATCAGGAGGAACATCCGTGGCGAAGGCGGCTACCTGGACCAACATTGACACTGAGGCACGAAAGCGTGGGGAGCAAACAGGATTAGATACCCTGGTAGTCCACGCCCTAAACGATGCGAACTGGATGTTGGGTGCAACTTGGCACGCAGTATCGAAGCTAACGCGTTAAGTTCGCCGCCTGGGGAGTACGGTCGCAAGACTGAAACTCAAAGGAATTGACGGGGGCCCGCACAAGCGGTGGAGTATGTGGTTTAATTCGATGCAACGCGAAGAACCTTACCTGGTCTTGACATCCACGGAACTTTCCAGAGATGGATTGGTGCCTTCGGGAACCGTGAGACAGGTGCTGCATGGCTGTCGTCAGCTCGTGTCGTGAGATGTTGGGTTAAGTCCCGCAACGAGCGCAACCCTTGTCCTTAGTTGCCAGCACGTAATGGTGGGAACTCTAAGGAGACCGCCGGTGACAAACCGGAGGAAGGTGGGGATGACGTCAAGTCATCATGGCCCTTACGACCAGGGCTACACACGTACTACAATGGTTAGGACAGAGGGCTGCAATCCCGCGAGGGTGAGCCAATCCCAGAAACCTAATCTCAGTCCGGATTGGAGTCTGCAACTCGACTCCATGAAGTCGGAATCGCTAGTAATCGCAGATCAGCATTGCTGCGGTGAATACGTTCCCGGGCCTTGTACACACCGCCCGTCACACCATGGGAGTTTGTTGCACCAGAAGCAGGTAGCTTAACCGCAAGGAGGGCGCTTGCCACGGTGTGGCCGATGACTGGGGTGAAGTCGTAACAAGGTAGCCGTATCGGAAGGTGCGGCTGGATCACCTCCTTTTGAGCATGACAGCATCGTCCTGTCGGGCGTCCTCACAAGTTACCTGCATTCAGAGTTCAGTACCGGCCAGGGCCGGTGCCGATAGTCCCGTCACGGGGCCTTAGCTCAGCTGGGAGAGCACCTGCTTTGCAAGCAGGGGGTCGTCGGTTCGATCCCGACAGGCTCCACCAGTATGCGGATCCCTCCGCAAGAGCCCGCACATCCATGTGCGGACTTTCTAAGGAAAAGCAGCACTTTGGGTCTGTAGCTCAGGTGGTTAGAGCGCACCCCTGATAAGGGTGAGGTCGGTGGTTCGAGTCCTCCCAGACCCACCACTCTGAATGTATGGCGCACACGAAGAATTTAGACGGATCGGCGTTGAGGCCGGTACGTGTTCTTTAATAACTTGTGACGTAGCGAGCGTTTGAGATATCTATCTAAACGTGTCGTTGAGGCTAAGGCGGGGACGAAAGTCCCTAATATTGAGTCGTTACATTCGCGTCGTGGCGTTGTACCCCACGGCACAGATGACTCCGAGGCGACTTGGGGTTATATGGTCAAGCGAATAAGCGCACACGGTGGATGCCTTGGCGGTCAGAGGCGATGAAGGACGTGGCAGCCTGCGAAAAGTGTCGGGGAGCTGGCAACAAGCTTTGATCCGGCAATGTCCGAATGGGGAAACCCACTGCTTCGGCAGTATCCTGCAGTGAATTCATAGCTGCTGGAGGCGAACCTGGTGAACTGAAATATCTAAGTAACCAGAGGAAAAGAAATCAACCGAGATTCCGTCAGTAGCGACGAGCGAACGCGGACTAGCCCTTAAGCTGCTATGGTTTTAGGAAAACGGTCTGGAAAGGCCGGCCATAGAAGGTGATAGCCCTGTATTCGAAAGGGCCATGGCAGTGAAGACGAGTAGGGCGGGGCACGTGAAACCCTGTCTGAACATGGGGGGACCATCCTCCAAGGCTAAATACTCCTGACCGACCGATAGTGAACCAGTACCGTGAGGGAAAGGCGAAAAGAACCCCGGAGAGGGGAGTGAAATAGAACCTGAAACCGTGTGCGTACAAGCAGTAGGAGCCCGCAAGGGTGACTGCGTACCTTTTGTATAATGGGTCAGCGACTTACTGTTCGTGGCAAGCTTAACCGTATAGGGGAGGCGAAGGGAAACCGAGTCTGATAAGGGCGCATAGTCGCGGGCAGTAGACCCGAAACCGGGTGATCTAGTCATGCCCAGGGTGAAGGTTGAGTAACATCAACTGGAGGCCCGAACCCACTCCCGTTGCAAAGGTAGGGGATGAGGTGTGATTAGGAGTGAAAAGCTAATCGAACCCGGAGATAGCTGGTTCTCCTCGAAAGCTATTTAGGTAGCGCCTCATATGTATCCTCTCGGGGGTAGAGCACTGTTATGGCTAGGGGGTCATCGCGACTTACCAAACCATTGCAAACTCCGAATACCGAGACGGACTGTATGGGAGACACACGGCGGGTGCTAACGTCCGTCGTGAAAAGGGAAACAACCCAGACCCACAGCTAAGGTCCCAAATTTTGTGCTAAGTGGAAAACCATGTGGAAAGGCACAGACAGCCAGGAGGTTGGCTTAGAAGCAGCCACCCTTTAAAGAAAGCGTAATAGCTCACTGGTCGAGTCGGTCTGCGGGGAAGATTTAACGGGGCTAAGCACAGAACCGAAGCTTGGGGTGCATACTTTCGTATGCGCGGTAGAGGAGCGTTCCGTAAGCCTGCGAAGGTGAGTTGAGAAGCTCGCTGGAGGTATCGGAAGTGCGAATGCTGACATGAGTAACGATAATGCGGGTGAAAAACCCGCACGCCGAAAGCCCAAGGTTTCCTTGCGCAACGTTAATCGGCGCAGGGTGAGTCGGCCCCTAAGGCGAGGGCGAAAGCCGTAGTCGATGGGAAGCAGGTTAATATTCCTGCACCTCGCGTGAGTGCGATGGAGGGACGGAGAAGGCTAGGTGTACCGGGCGTTGGTTGTCCCGGGGAAAGGCGGTAGGTTTGGATCTTTGGCAAATCCGGGATCCTTCAAGACCGAGCACCGAGACGAGCCCTTTTGGGCGAAGTCACTGATGCCACGCTTCCAGGAAAAGCTCCTAAGCTTCAGCTCACGAAGACCGTACCGTAAACCGACACAGGTGGGTAGGATGAGAATTCTCAGGCGCTTGAGAGAACTCGGGTGAAGGAACTAGGCAACATGGCACCGTAACTTCGGGAGAAGGTGCGCCTTTGTTGGTGGCCCATGCGGGCTATAGCTGACGAAGGCCGAAGTGACCAGGCCGCTGCGACTGTTTATCAAAAACACAGCACTCTGCAAACACGAAAGTGGACGTATAGGGTGTGACGCCTGCCCGGTGCTGGAAGGTTAATTGATGGGGTCAGCCGCAAGGCGAAGCTCTTGATCGAAGCCCCAGTAAACGGCGGCCGTAACTATAACGGTCCTAAGGTAGCGAAATTCCTTGTCGGGTAAGTTCCGACCTGCACGAATGGCGTAACGACAGCGGCGCTGTCTCCACCCGAGACTCAGTGAAATTGAAATCGCTGTGAAGATGCAGCGTTCCCGTGGCAAGACGGAAAGACCCCGTGAACCTTTACTATAGCTTTACACTGAACGTTGAGTTCGTCTGTGTAGGATAGGTGGGAGGCTATGAAACCATGGCGCCAGCTGTGGTGGAGCCATCCTTGAAATACCACCCTGTCGTGCTTGACGTTCTAACCTGGGCCCATGATCTGGGTCGGGGACCGTGTATGGTGGGTAGTTTGACTGGGGCGGTCTCCTCCTAAAGAGTAACGGAGGAGCTCGAAGGTACGCTCAGCGCGGTCGGACATCGCGCACTGTGTGCAAAGGCATAAGCGTGCTTGACTGCAAGATCGACGGATCAAGCAGGTACGAAAGTAGGACTTAGTGATCCGGTGGTTCTGTATGGAAGGGCCATCGCTCAACGGATAAAAGGTACTCCGGGGATAACAGGCTGATACCGCCCAAGAGTTCATATCGACGGCGGTGTTTGGCACCTCGATGTCGGCTCATCACATCCTGGGGCTGTAGTCGGTCCCAAGGGTATGGCTGTTCGCCATTTAAAGTGGTACGCGAGCTGGGTTCAGAACGTCGTGAGACAGTTCGGTCCCTATCTGCCATGGGCGTTGGAGATTTGAGAGGGGCTGCTCCTAGTACGAGAGGACCGGAGTGGACGAACCTCTGGTGTTCCGGTTGTCATGCCAATGGCATTGCCGGGTAGCTATGTTCGGAAGCGATAACCGCTGAAAGCATCTAAGCGGGAAGCGCGCCTCAAGATGAGATCTCCCGGGGCTCAAGCCCCCTAAAGGAACCATGTAGACTACGTGGTTGATAGGTCAGGTGTGTAAGCGCTGCAAGGCGTTGAGCTAACTGATACTAATGATCCGTGCGGCTTGACCATATAACCTCAAGTTGCCTTGGTCCCAACGAACACGTTGGTAGATACCCAATGCACGCTACGTCACAAGTCCCCATGCGAGACCGAGCGCCGTATGCGCTTCCCTTCCCCGAGGATGGAAGCAAACTCTGGCGACGCTCCAACCGTCTCCCTGGTGAAATTAGCGCTGTGGAACCACCCGATCCCATCCCGAACTCGGAAGTGAAACGCAGCCGCGCCGATGGTAGTGTGGTCTAAACCATGCGAGAGTAGGTCATCGCCAGGGGCTTTACCCCACAACCCCCCAGCCCTAAAGCTGGGGGGTTGTTCTTTGCGCAAAACAAAAACAGCACCAACCCCTCCCGCACTTTAATATTGAAAACACTTCGCGCAGACCGTGCGACACGTCTTGCCCGGCGCGGGCCACGATGCCGCACGCCGGAAAGGTCCGGGCCAAGAGGCCCGGGATTACAATCCCTGCATGCCCGAACTCCCCGAAGTCGAAACCACGCGTCGCGGGTTGCTGCCGCACCTGCTGCAGCAGGCCATCCATGGCGTCATCCTGCGGCGCCCCGACCTGCGTTGGCCCATTCCCGCGGAGATCGAGGACCGCCTGCCCGGTTCCCGCATCGCCGGCATCCGGCGCCGCGCGAAATACCTGCTGCTGGACACCGATCGGGGCGATAGCGCCATCATCCACCTGGGCATGTCGGGCAGCCTGCGCGTGCTGCCCGGCGACGTGCTGCCGCGCGCGCACGACCATGTCGACATCTGCCTGGCCAATGGCCACGTGCTGCGCTTCAACGACCCGCGCCGGTTCGGTTGCCTGCTCTGGCAAGCGGCGGGCGAGTTGCATCCGCTGCTGGCGGAACTCGGGCCGGAACCGCTCTCGGACGATTTCGATGGCGGCTACCTGCACGGGCTCGCCAAGGGCCGCAGCGCGCCGGTGAAGACCTTCCTGATGGACCAGCGCATCGTGGTCGGCGTCGGCAACATCTATGCGGCCGAGAGCCTGTTCCGCGCCGGGATCGATCCCCGCCGCGAGGCCGGCAAGGTGTCGCGGGCCGGCTACGAGCGCCTGGCGGCCGCAGTGAAGGAGATCCTCGGCCATGCGATCGCCCGCGGCGGTACCACGTTGCGGGATTTCATCAGTCCCGATGGCGCGCCCGGTTACTTCGAACAGGAACTGATGGTGTACGGGCGCGAAGGCGAAGCCTGCGTGCGCTGCGGACGCGTACTCAGGCATGCGACGATCGGGCAGCGCGCCACGGTATGGTGCGGTCGCTGCCAGCGCTGAGTCCCGGCACCGGTTCGCCTCTGCGCCGCTTGCCGGCAGGCGCCAGGCCGGTGCGACAATCGGTGGCTTCCGAGGGAGGATCTTCGACATGTCCAGGCACCGCTTGCTTGCCTTCCCTGCGCTGCTCGCCTGCTGGTGCGCCTCCGCGCTGGCGGGCCCGGCGCCGGTGGAGGAGATCGCGCTGGAGAACGGTACCCTCCGGCTGACCGTCACGCCCGGACTGGGCGGGCGCGTGCTGGGGCTGCAGCGCGATGGCGAACCGAACTTCCTGAAGATCGGCGAGGCGGTGAAGGACCGGCCCGATCCCCCGGTGAGCGCGGACGCCGGCGACATCGCCTATCTGGGCCACGATGTCTGGGTGGGGCCGCAGAGCGAATGGTGGCTGCACCAGCAGGCGAACCCGGCACGCCGGCAGGCGCGGGCCAACTGGCCGCCGGACCCGTATCTCGGCTTCGCCACGACACGGACGCTGGAGCGCACGCCGGCTTCGCTCGCATTGCTCGGCGTGGAAAGCCCGGTCAGCGGCGTGCAGCTGCGCAAGCGCTTTGCGCTGTCCAGGGAGCGGCCGGACAGCGTCGAGCTGCAGGTGGAAGCCCGCAACGTGCGCAAGCAAGCGGTGGCCTGGGACCTGTGGTTCAACACGCGGGTGCCGGCCGCCACGCGCGTGTTCGTGCCGGTCTCCTCCGCGCCGGCGGACGTGCGCATCCAGCCCGCCGGCGAAGGATTCAGCGTGCCCGCCCACGTCCGTGCCGACGGCATGCTCGTGCTGTCGGCCAAGGATGATCGCGCGGCGCAGCGCGGCAAGTTCCTGCTTCAGCCGGCGGCGGGGTGGATGGCCGGGTTCCAGGGACGGCAGGCGTTGGTGATCCGTTTCGCGCACCAGCCGCGCGAGCGCATCCATCCCGAGCAAGGCCAGGTGGAGCTGTACGTGGATGCTCCCGCCGGGGATGCGCCCGCGGGCCTGCTGGAGATGGAAGTGCACGCGCCCTATCGGCATCTCGCGCCGGGCGCGTCGATGCAGGCGGCCGAGCGATGGACGCTGCTGCGCTACGACGGCCCGGACGAGGCGGCGGCGCAGCGGCGCTTCCTGTGCGAGCAGGCGGATGCGCTCGCGCTGGCAGGTGCCTGCCCGCCCGGGTAGGCCCTGGCCTTCGTCATCACCGGCGGCTGGCTATCATGTGCCTCCCGATGCCCAGCTAGACAGCCCATGCAACGACGCGACTTCCTGAAGAATGCCGCCGCCGCTCTCGCCGCGCTGGGGCTGCCCGCCCTCCCGCAATGGGCGCTGGCCGCCCAGGCGGTCGGCCTGCGCCGCCTCGGCCAGCCGCAACCCTTCGACTATGCCTGGCTGAAGGGCCAGGCCCGCGCGCTCGCCAGTCGCGACTACCAAAGCCACAAGCGCACCTTGCCAGCTCCGGTCGAGGCGCTGGACTGGGACCAGTACCAGTCGATCCGCTATCGCCAGGACCACGCGCTGTGGGCCAACGTGCCCGGCAAGTTCCAGGCGAAGTTCTTCCATCTGGGCCTGTACTTCCACACGCCGGTGCGGATGTTCGACGTGGTCGACGGCAAGGCGCAGGAGCTGGCGTACGATCCGGCCGCCTTCGACTACGGCAGCAGCGGCCTGAGCGGGGCGGGCCTGCCGAAGGATCTCGGCTTCGCCGGTTTCCGCCTCAACACCCGGCAGGATACCGACCGCGATTTCGCCGCGTTCCTGGGCGCCAGCTACTTCCGCGCGGTCGGCAAGGAAGGGCAGTACGGGCAGTCGGCGCGCGGCCTGGCGATCGATACCGGCAGCGGCGGACCGGAGGAATTCCCGGACTTCATCGCCTACTACCTCGAACAACCGGCGGCGGACTCGGACACGGTGGTGGTCTATGGCCTGCTCGACTCGCCGAGCGTGGCCGGTGCGTACCGCTTCGCGATCACCAACGGCGACGTGCTGCTGATGGACGTCGATGCCGCGCTGTACCCGCGCAAGGCCATCGAGCGGCTCGGCATCGCGCCATGCACCAGCATGTACCAGTACGGCGAGAACGACCGCCGCATGGCCTGGGACTGGCGCCCGGAGATCCACGACACCGATGGCCTGTCGCTGTGGACCGGCGGCGGCGAGTGGCTGTGGCGGCCGCTGTGCAATCCGCCGCACCTGCGCTTCAACATGTTCGTCGACGACAACCCGAAGGGATTCGGCCTGTTGCAGCGCGATCGCAACTTCGACCACTACCAGGACGACGGCGTGTTCTACGAGAAGCGCCCGTGCCTGTGGGTCGAGCCCAAGCAGGGATGGGGCAAGGGTTCGGTGCAGTTGGTCGAGATCCCCACGGTGGACGAGACCTTCGACAACATCGTCGCGTTCTGGAACCCGGCCGAGAAGCCGCAGGCGGGGCAGGAGCTGCTGTACGGCTATCGCCTGTACTGGGGCGCGCAGCCGCCGGCGTCCTCGCCGCTGGCGCATTGCGTGGCGACCCGCACCGGGCTGGGCGGCGTGGTCGGGCAGAAGCGCAAGTACTTCTCGTGGCGCTTCGCCGTGGACTTCGCCGGCGGCGAGCTGGCGAAACTGGCCAAGGCCAACGACCTGAAGGTCGAGGCGGTGTTGCAGCTCACGCGCGGCAAGGCCGAGATCGTCTCGGCACGGCCGCTGCACGAGATCTCCGGCTACCGCGCGATGTTCGACGTGGTACCGCCGGACGAATCGACCGAGCAGATCGACATCCGCCTGTACCTGCGCGGCGCGGACGGACGGCCGTTGACCGAGACCTGGCTGTACCAATGGACGCCGCCGCCGGTGGCGGAGCGCAAGTTGTATTGAGGCCCGATTCCCGTGGGAGCGGCTTCAGCCACGATGGGGCTTTCATGCAGGCCCCTCTGCAGAGCCCGCACATGCCCCTGTGCGGGATTTGAGCGGAAAAGCCCCGTCGCGGCTGAAGCCGCTCCCACAGACGCGGGGCGTCAACGCAGCGGCAACGATTCCTGCAGCGGCTCGATGCGGCCTTCGCCGCGCATGATCTTCTTGAACTCGGCGCGGCTGACCGAGACGTAGCGCTCGTTGCCGCCGATCTCCACCTGCGGGCCGTCCTGCACGGCATGGCCGTGTTCGTCCACGCGTACGGTCATCGTGGCCTTGCTGCCGCTGTGGCAGATGGTCTTGATCTCCTGCAGCTCGTCGGCCCAGGCCAGCAGGTACTGGCTGCCCTCGAACAGCTCGCCTCGGAAATCGGTGCGCAGGCCGTAGCACAGCACCGGGATGCGCAACCGGTCGACCACTTCGCTGAGTTGCCAGACCTGCGCGCGGCGCAGGAACTGCGCTTCGTCCACCAGTACGCAATTGAGCCTGCCGTGCGCGGCGATATCCGCCTCGACCAGCCGCTCCAGGTCGGTGCCCTGGTCGAAGGGGACCCCTTCGGCGCTCAGGCCGATGCGCGAGGCGACCACGCCGCTGCCGGCGCGATGGTCCAGCTTCGGGGTGAGGATCAGCGTGCGCATGCCGCGCTCGCGGTAGTTGTGCGCCGACTGCAGCAGGGTGGTGGTCTTCCCGGCGTTCATCGCCGAGTAGTAGAAGTAGAGCTTGGCCATCGGCGGATTCTACCGAGCGCGCCGGTACCACGGCCTGCCCAGTGGTTCACCGCGCGGTTCGGTCGCCCGGAGACGAAGGCGCGGCCGTGGCATTGGGCGGGCCCACGTCGACCCGCGGGGACAGGGCAGCCTGGAGCAATTCGTCCTGCCGGGCCCAGTATCTGGCCGGCTCCCAGAGCCGGTCGGCGAAGAACGCCTCTCCGGAGGCGCCGTTCCGGCAAGTGTCGGCGATGATGGCATTCTGGTGGACGACCTGTTCCTTGCGGATGCACACGGTCACATCGCCGACATAACCGGCGTGACTGCCGGTCACCTGCTGGCGCGTCGCGCGCATGTTGCGCTCCAGCCGGGGCTGGGCGACATCGTCGGCATAGCGGGCGTACAGAGGCTTGCCGAGGCTGACGGCGCGTGTACGCTCGGCCGGGCCAAGCGCGGCCCAGTAATGTTCCCGACGCGCCAATACCCCCTGTCCGCCTCGTTCGGCCGCCAGGTCCATCCAGGCATAGGCCAGGGCGCGATCTTGCGGAACGCCGTGCCCGTCCCAGTACATTTCGGCCAGCATCACCTGCGAGGCCTTGTCGGCGTAGCCCGCCGCGCGCGTGAAACTGCGCACCGCTTCCTCGTAGCGTCCGGCCTTCAGCGCATTGAGCCCTTGCTTGCGAAGGCGCTGGTCTGGGTGGCTGTCCAGATAGGTGTTGGATTGCCGGATCATGCGGTCCTGCCAGTCTTCCGGCGTGGCAGCCGATGCAGCGCAGGCCAAAACCAGCAACGATGACGACAGATAGCCGATGATGCGAGAACGAACATCCATTGTCGGGCTCCAGTGCGACTGGCCGCGCCCACGGCCGAGAATTCAGGGATAGACCAGTCGACGGGGGTTGTCAACGCTCGGCCCAGTCCCTCCGGGCTGGCTACAATGCGCGGCCGACGGAAGTTCGCCCATGCACGGTCTCAATCCTCCCCAGCGCGCCGCGGTCCTGCACTGCGAAGGTCCCCTGTTGGTGCTCGCCGGCGCCGGCAGCGGCAAGACGCGCGTGATCGTGGAGAAGATCGCGCACCTGATCGGTACCGGGCGCTACCCGGCCCGGCGCATCGCGGCGATCACCTTCACCAACAAGTCGGCCAAGGAAATGCGCGAACGCGTGGCCAAGCGCATCCGCGGCGACGGCGCCGACGGGTTGACGATCTGCACCTTCCACGCGCTGGGTCTCAAGTTCCTGCAGATCGAGCACGAGGCGGCCGGGCTCAAGCGCGGTTTCTCGATCTTCGATACCGACGACGCCACCGCGCAGATCAAGGACCTGCTGCACGGCGCCAAGCCGGACGCGATCGAGGACGCCAAGAACCTGATCTCGCGCGCCAAGAACGCCGGGCTGTCGCCGGAGCAGGCGATGGCGGTGGCGCGCAGCACGCGCGAGATGGAGGCGGCCAGCCTGTACGCGCGCTACCAGGCGCGGTTGACCACGTTCAACGCGGTCGACTTCGACGACCTGATCCGCCTGCCGGTGCAGATCCTCGAGGAGAACGAGCAGATCGTGAAGGCCTGGCGCGAGCGCATCGGTTACCTGCTGGTGGACGAGTGCCAGGACACCAACGACGCGCAGTACCGGCTGCTGAAGATGCTGGCCGGGCCGAAGGGCAACTTCACCTGCGTGGGCGACGACGACCAGAGCATCTACGCCTGGCGCGGCGCCAACCCGGAAAACCTGCTGCAGATGGGCAAGGACTACCCGCAGCTGGAAGTGATCAAGCTGGAACAGAACTACCGGTGTTCCAACCGCGTGCTGCGCGCCGCGAACGCGTTGATCGCGCACAACCCGCACGAGCACCTGAAGACGCTGTGGAGCGACCAGGCCGACGGCGAGCGCATCCGCGTATGGGAGTGCCGCGACAGCGACCACGAGGCGGAAAAGGTCGCCGCGGAGATTTCCTTCATCGCCACCAGCAAGCAGGTGCCGTGGAGCGATTTCTGCATCCTGTTCCGCGGCAACTTCCAGTCGCGTCCGCTGGAAAAGGCGATGCAGCTGCTGCGCGTGCCCTACCACCTGACCGGCGGCACGGCGTTCCTGGAGCGGCAGGAAGTGAAGGACGTGCTGTCGTGGCTGCGCCTGCTGGTCAATCCGGACGACGACGCGGCGTTCCTGCGCGCGGTGCAGTCGCCCAAGCGCGAGGTCGGCGCCAGTTCGCTGGCCAAGCTGGCCGAGCTGGCCGCGGCCAAGCACGTGCCGATGTCGCGCGCGGCCGAGTCGATGGGCGCGCTGCAGCAGTTGCCGCCGCGCGCGGCCAACGGCCTGAGCGCGTTCACCGACATCCTGCGCGAGCTGCGCCAGGCGGCCGGCAAATTGCCCGCCGCCGACCTGGTGCGGCTGTTGGCCGAGAAATCCGGCCTGGTCGCCGACCTGCGCAACCAGGCCAAGGACGAGGCCTCGTTCCAGCGCCGCAAGGCCAACCTGGAGGAACTGGCCGAGTGGTTCGAGGGCGGCCCGCGCGGCGCCAGCGCGGGCGACCTGGCCGCGCAGCTGGCGCTGCTGTCGCGCAACGACAAGGACGACGGCGGCAACCAGGTGCGGATGATGACGCTGCATGCGTCCAAGGGCCTGGAGTTCCGCTACGTGTTCATCGTCGGCTGCGAGGACGGCGTGCTGCCGCACGAGGTCAGCCTGGACGAGGGCAACCTGCAGGAGGAGCGGCGGCTGTTGTACGTGGGCATCACCCGCGCCAAGGAGCAGCTGTGGATGAGCTACAGCCGGGTGACGCGCAAGTTCGGCGAGCAGATCCGGCTCAAGCCGAGCCGTTTCTTCGACGAGATCCCGGCCGAGGAGATCCAGCGCGACGGCGCCGATCCGGTGGCCGATGCCGAGCGCAAGCAGGAACGCGCCAAGGCCGGGCTGGCGGCGATCCAGGCGCTGTTCGACTGATCGAAGGGACGGCATGGCGGTTCCGGGCGGAGGCGCGCCGGGACCTTGCCAGCCTCGTTCCTGTGCGGCAGGCTGCACTGCCTTCCCATAGGAGCGGATCGTGCCCGTCGTGATCGAAACCGAGCGCCTGCGCCTGCGCGAGCTGGAACCGGAGCGCGACGCGGCGGCGATGCTGGTACTCCTCAACGAGCCCGGCTTCATCCGCGGCATCGCCGATCGCGGCGTGCGTACCGTCGAGCAGGCGGCCGACTACCTGCGGGAATGGCTCGGTGCGCAGTACGCGACCTACGGCTTCGGCCATTACGCGCTGGAGCTGCGCGATGCCGGGACGTTCCTGGGCACCGCCGGCCTGATCCAGCGGGCGGACCTGGAACTGGCCGACATCGGCTACGCCCTGCTCGACGAGCACCATGGCCGCGGCTACGCGGAGGAAGCTTCGCGCGCGGTACTGGCGCATGCGCGCGACGTACTCGGGATGCGCGGGGTGTGCGGCATCGTTTGGCCGGGCAATACCGCCTCGGTGCGATTGCTGGAAAAGCTCGGGCTGCGTCGCCAGGGCGAGTACAAGATCGCGGCCGAACGCGAGCCGCGGGCGTATTACGAGCTCATCTTCTGAGCCGGGCGACTCCGTTCGGAGCGGAGCCGCCCGTCGTCCCTGCGAAGGCCTGGCCGGGTGCGAGCCGATGGCGCGCAAGCGACCCGTCCTCATTCCCGCCTTCACGGAAAGCGGTTAGACGGTGCCCTGTAGCCGCTCCTGCAGCAGCGCGAGCTGTTCCTGCAGCTGCGCCACCTGGTCTTCCAGGACCCGCACGCGAGCGTCCAGGTCGTTGCCTCCGGGGACGCCGGCATGCGTGGTCGGCGCGGCGGCGGCCAATGCGGCGACGTCCACCGCGCCGCACAGCTGGTGCATGTAGCGGTCCTCGCGCTGGCCGCTGGCGCGCGGGACCACGACCGCCAGCGCGCGCTGCACCAGCCGGTCGAGGTGGTGGCGCAGGTCGTCCAGGTCGTTGAAGCGGGCCAACCGTTCGCTGCGGGCGAACAGTTCGCCGGCGGTCTGGGGGCCTCGCAGCAGCAGCAGGCCCAGCAGCGCCACCTGCTGCTGGGTCAGGTCGAGCGCGCTGCCGAGCCGGTGCTCGTAGCGCTCGGCGCGCGAGGAGAACTGCTGGCGCACCAGGCCGAGGGCTTCCAGGCGGCGCAGCGCATTGTGGACCTCGCCCGGCTCCAGCGCCAGCACCGGGTCGCGCGCGGTCTTCTGGTTGGCGGCGACGTGGGTGGCATTGACCGTGAGCGGGTAAGCGTCCGGCGTGGTGGCTTCCTTCTCGATCAGGCACCCCAGGGCACGCGCCTGGGCGGCGTCGAGGACCGGCAGTTCGGGCAGGGAGTCGGTATGCATGCGCGCGGGCTCCGGAAGGCTGGGCGCGCAGGATAGCCGACGCCGATGTCGAACCGCCGAAGCCCGGCCGGTAGAATTGCGGGTCTTTACTTCGGTTGGATGCCATGCGCCGTTCCGCTTCCCTGACCCTACCGCTCCTGATCGGTGCCGTGCTGGCGCTGCCGGCCTGCAAGCGCGCGGACGATGCCGCGTCGCAGGCACAGCCGGCCAGCGCACCGGCCGGCGACGAGGCGAAACCGGCGGATGCCGCCTCCGCCAAGCCCGCGGCGCTCCCTGCCGGCGACGACAATCTCAACGCCGTGCTGTGGATGCAGCGCTCGGAGGAGTACAAGGCGCTGGCCGAGCAGACCTACCGCGCCGCCGCCGACAGGCTGGATGCCGCGTTGAAGGAGAAGCACTGGGATGCGCTGGTGCCGGAAGAGCGCGCCAATGCCGCCGACGGCCTGAAGCCGGCGGTGATCATGGACGTGGACGAGACCGTGCTGGACAACTCGCCCTATCAGGCGCGGCTGGTGCGCAACGGCAAGGAATACGACGAAGTGAGCTGGGACGCCTGGGTGGCCGAGAAGAAGGCCAGGGCGATCCCCGGCGTGGTGGATTTCGCCAGGGCCGCCAACGCCAAGGGCGTCACCGTGCTGTACATCTCCAATCGCGCGGTGCACCTGAAGGAGGCGACCCTCGCCAATCTCAAGGCGGTAGGCATGCCGGTGGCCGACGACGGCGTGTTCCTGGGCCTGGGCACCTTCGTGAAGGATTGCGAGCAGAACGGCAGCGAGAAGAACTGCCGCCGCCGCCTCGCCGGCCAGAAGTACCGCGTGCTGATGCAGTTCGGCGACCAGCTCGGCGATTTCGTGCAGGTGGCGGCCAATACGCCGGAAGGTCGCGGCGCATTGTTGCAGCAATATCACGACTGGTTCGGCGAGCGCTGGTGGATGCTGCCGAACCCGAGCTACGGCGGCTGGGAGCCGGCGCAGTTCAACAACGACTACGGCCAGCCGTGGCAGGCCCGCCACGACGCCAAGCGCGCCGCGCTGGACGTGGCGCCATGAGCCGCGGCCCGTTGCCGTTGGGTGCGCGCGAGCGGCTGATCTTCGCGCTCGACGTGCCCGGCCGCGCCGAGGCGATCGAGTGGGTGGATCGCCTCGGCGAGTCGGTGTCGTTCTACAAGATCGGCATGGAGCTGTTGGCCTCGGGCGAGTATTTCGACGTGCTCGACGCGCTGGCCCGGCGCGGCAAGCGCGTGTTCGTCGACCTGAAGTTCTTCGACATCCCGGCGACGGTGGCGGGCGTGATCCGGCGGCTGTCGCAATGGCCGGTGGACTACTGCACGATCCATGGCTGGCATCCGGCGATGATGCAGGCCGCCGCCGAGGCCAACGGCGGCGAAATGCGGCTGCTGGCGGTGACGGTGCTGACCTCGATGGGGCGCGCCGACCTGATGCAGATGGGCATCGACCGCGAACCGGTCGAGGTGGTGGTCGAGCGCGCGCTGGCCGCGCAGGCGGCCGGTATCGACGGCGTGATCGCCTCCGGCCAGGAGGCCGCGCCGATCCGTCGCGCCACGGGTGCGGATTTCTCGATCGTCTGCCCGGGCATCCGTCCCGGCGGCCCGGTGGGCGACGACCAGCAGCGCACGGTCGGCGTGGCGCAGGCCTTCGCCGACGGTGCCGATGCGATCGTGGTCGGGCGCCCGATCCGGCTGGCGGCCGATCCCCGGGTGGCCGCGGAGGCCATCCAGCGCGAGATCGTGGACGCAATTTCTATTTAAAACAGCTACTTGCGTGTAATAAATTAAGTGTTGCCTTAGATTCGCCGGCGGCGTACGATGCCGCCGTCCGGCCCGTACGGCCGGAGATGTGCCACAACACCGTCCTCCGGCTCAAAGCCGGTTTCGAGGGGCCTGCGATACCTCCGGGTGCGCGGCCTCTTTTTTTGTTCGCCGATCATGGCCGGCGGCGCGGCAGATGCGCTTGCGGGGCGGATACGACGACGGGGCCCGTGGGCCCCGTCGAAGAACGGCCATGCATGCGATGCATGGGCCGGGATCGCGATGGATCGGATCAGAACTTCGCGCCGATCTCGAACGTCACCGTGCGCGGGACGTACAGGATTTCGCCGCTCCGGTTGATCGAAACGTAGCTGGTATCCAGCGCGCCCCCGGTGCCGAAGTAGTTGCCGGCTCCGTTCGGACCACCGTAGACGTACGTGTTGTAGTTCTTGAAGTTGAAGGCGTTGAGCAGGTTGATGCGCGCCGACATCTTGAAGTCCTTGTACACGGTGAACTCCTTGGTGGCCTGGAAATCAACCGTGCGGTAGCCCCAGATATTGCCGCCGAACAGGAACTTGCCGCTGCCCGGCGGCACGAACCCGATCTGTTGGCAAGTCGCGCCATCGGGATCGGTGTGGCCAAAGCAGGCGATGGTGTTCTGCGGCATGGGCGTGGCCAGCACGAGCTTGGCACCGAAGGTAACGCCCCATGGGCCGTCGATCGAACCGGAGGCGACGAAGCGGTGCGCCGAGACCGCGTTGGACTTCACGAACGGATAGTCGTGGATGGTCGGCTTGTCGAACGCATACGGCTCGTCGATGTTGCGGTTCTGGCGCGCGCTGGTATGGGTATAGGACAGCGTCAGGCCCCAGCCCGATTCCTTGGTGTAGGGCTTCTCGGCCGACAGCAGCACCTGGCTCGAACGCTGCTCCAGGCCGTTCATGCCGAGGATGCTGTTGCGGTAGCCCGGCACCGGCTGGTCCCACGGCGCACCGCCGGTGGGGCTGAAGTACGAGCCGTCCGGGAAGCGGTTGACCAGCGACATCGCGAAGCCGTCGTAGCTGAGGATGCGCTGGAACGTCACGTCGGTCAGCCACTCGCCGACCTGGTTGCTGATGCCGATGCTGTACTGGTCGCTGTACGGCGTCTTGAGCTTGTTGTTGAACAGGAACAGCTCGGCGCTCTTGCCGACGCCCGGGATGGTGTTGAGCTGGTCCACGCCCTGCAGGAAGCGCGGGTCCCACGCGACGCAGGTGTTGTCGGCCTTGTAGCAGGCGCCGGTGGCCGGGTTCTGGAAATACACCACCACCGGCGACAACGCGGACTTGCTGGTTTCCAGCGCCAGCTGCTCGAACAGGTTGCGGTCGTAGGAGCGGGCGGCACCGCCGTGCAGCACCGCGGTCTCGTCGCCGAAGAAGTCGTAGGAGAAGCCGAAGCGCGGTGCCCAGGCATCCTTGAAGTTCTTGCGGTTGTGGCCGGTGCTGATGTAGTCGGCGACGTTGATGCCGGTGGCAAGCAGGCGGTCGGCCCACGGATGGCCCGGATTCTGCGGGTCGTCCGAGTACAGCGCGTCGACGTACGCCTGCGAGGTGACGAAGTCGGTATAGGCCGGGGTGTCCTCGTAGTCGTAGCGCACGCCGATGTTGAGCATCAGCTTGTCGTTGACCGCCCAATCGTCCTGGATGTAGATGCCGTACTGCTTGGACGGCGACTTGACGGTGGCCTTCTGCCCGGGCGTGTCGAAGGGCGCGACGAAGTCCACGCGGTACGGCGTCGACGCCACGCCGTTGGCGTCGACCGAGTAGGCGAACTGTGGATTCAGCGCGGCCGCGTCCTGGGCGGTCAGTTCGACGTCCTTGTAGCTGACGCCCATCTTGATGGTGTGGTCGCCGTGCCACTGGAAGCTGGTGAAGGTCAGGTCGTTCTGCAGGAACCAGCCCTTCTGTTGCTTGCGCTGCACGTTCAGGCCACCTGCCGAGCCGGTCGCCAGGTAGGTGTACTCGCCGATGTTCGGATCGTTGTAGTTGAGGTACTTGTAGACGACACCATTGCCGATGCTCATCGGCGTCGGGTTGTTCTCCGAGTCCTCGGTGCCGACGATCAACTCGTTGTACCAGGCGTCGGCGCTGTGCTGCCAGCGCAGGGTGGCGCGCTTGTCCTTGTTGATCTTGTTGACGCCATGGTCCGGCGCATCGGTGTCGCCTACATTGCCGACCTGGGTTTCGTCGCGGTACAGGCCGCTCAGTTCGAAGCGGTCGCGGTCGGTCGGCTCGAAGTCGATCTTGCCGAAGTACAGGTCCTCGGAGAACGGCATGTTGGCCGCGCCGTACTGGCTGCTGATGTTGGAAGGCAGGTAGCCGACATAGGGGCCCGCATTGGCATCGGGCTGCACGCTCTTGGGCACCACGTTGTCCTTGCCTTCGTAGGCCACGAAGAAGTGCATGCGGTCCTTGATGATCGGGCCACCCAGCGCGAAGCCGTACTCCTTGGTCTGCGAGTCGATCTTGCCGGACTTCTCCTCGTCGGGCCGCTTGTCGCGCAGGTCCTGGTCGGTGTAGCGGTAGAACACCTCGCCGTGGAACTCGTTGGTGCCGGACTTGGTCGCCGCGGTGATCGCCGCGCCGCTGACCTGGCCGTACTCGGCCTTGTAGTTCGAGGTGATGACCTTGTACTCGCCGATCGCCAGCTGCGGGAACGGGTTGCCCTGGGTGTCGCTCTGGCCGGCGATGCCGCCGCTGCGCACGTAGCTCTTCTGGCCGACACCGTCGATGTACAGGTTGCCGGAGCTGGCGTTGGAGGCGCCGCCGCGCAGCTTGGTGTTCCCGTCGCCGTCGATCTGGAACACCATGCCCGGCACGGTGTCGGCGAATTCCAGGAAGTTGCGCGTGGCCTGCGGCAACTGCTGGATCTGGCGCAGCGAGACGGTGTTGCCGACCTCGGAGGTCTTCACGTCGCGGATCAGCGGCGCGGACACGTTCACGGCCGCGAGCGTGGTGGCGTCGCCGGCCGGCGCCTGCGCTTGCGCCTCCAGGTTGACGGTGGCGGTGGAGGCCACCGACAGCGTGACGGTGCGGCTGACGCCGCCGGATTCGACGGTGTAGGTGCCCGGCGGCAGGCCGACGATCGTGTAGCTGCCGCCGGCGTTGACCGGCGCGCGGCGCACCGAGCCGGTGGCGACGTTGGTGACGGTGACTTCGGCGCCGCTCTGCGCGGCGGCGACCTGGCCGCGCAGCGTGGCGGTACTGGTCTGCGCCAGCGCCAGCGGCGCGGCGGCGAACAGGCCGGTGGCCAGGGCGCAGTACAGCAGGCTGCGCGCGGGCAGGCTCGACAACGGATTTTGATTCTTCTTCATGGCAACCCTCTCCCAAGGGACAGCGCAAGACGGGTGGTTTGGAACTGGAGCGAATCGAAGATGCAAAAAAGCAGTGGGCGGGTGACGCGGGTGCGAAGGGATCAGGCCATGCGGGGCCTCCGGGGGGCGCTCGAGGCGCGGACGATCAGTTCGGGAACGATCCCGGAGGTGGACGGCGCCGTAGGATTCGCGTCATCTGCCGGGAGAGAAAGCTGGTCGATCAGCAGTTGCAGGGCGCGCGCGCCGAGCCCGGCGATGTCCACGTGCATCGTGGTCAGCGCGGGGTGCACGTAGCGCGCCAGCGGGACGTCGTCGAAACCGGCCAGGGCGATGTCGTCGGGCACCTGCAGGCCGGCGTGGTTCAGGGCGAACAGGCAGCCCAGCGCCATGGTGTCGTTGGCCGCGAACACGGCGTCCGGGCGCTCGCCGCTCGCCAGCGACTGGCCGGCGCGGTAGCCGGAGGCTTCGTCGAACAGGCCCGGCAGGTCCCAGGGCGGCAGGCCGGCGTGGGCCATCTCGTCGCGATAGCCGCGCAGGCGTTCGTGCGCGTCGAAGCTGTCCTGCGGTCCGCCGACGAAGGCGATGCGGCGATGGCCGGCATCGATCAGGTGGCGCGTCATCGCGCGCGCGCCGCCGTAGTTGTCCACGCCCAGCGCGGGATAGCGCGCCGAGTGCGGGCCGCTGTTGAGCAGCACCGCCGGCAGGTGGACCGGCAGGCCGTCGAACAATCCGCTCTCGTCGCTGCACGGCGCCATCATCAGGACGCCGTCCACGCGCCCGGGCAGGCGCTGCAGCGCGCTGCGCTGCTCGTCGATGCGGCCGTGGTGGCTGGATACCAGCAGGTGGTAGCCGTGCTGGCGCGCGCCCTGGTCGATGCCGCGGATCAGCTCGGAGAAGAACTCGCCGTACAGGTCCGGCAACACCACGCCGATGGTGTGGGTGCGCCGGCTGCTGAGGCTGCGCGCGGCATGGTGCGGCACGTAGTGCAGCGCCTGCGCCGCCTGCATCACGCGCTGGCGCACGGCTTCGGCGACGTGCTGCTGGCCGTTGATGGTGCGCGACACCGTCGCCACCGAGACGTTGGCCTGGCGGGCGACGTCGCGGATGGTGACGCCGCCGTCGCCGCGGGCCCTGCGTGCGCGGATCACCATTGCGCCTCCAGCGTGCGGAAGGGACGTTCCAGCAGGACGCCGCTGGCGTCGTAGTCGCGCACGACGCGGCCGTCGACGCGCACCTGTTTCGGGCGCGTGCGCGCCGGCCACCAGACGCGCAGCGCCGCGTCCGCGCGCAGGCCCTCGCCGAGCGAGAGCCGCAGGCGTCCGCCATCCTGGCGCGCCTGCAGGCGCAGCGTGCCATAGGCGGTGGGCAGGCGATCGATGGCCAGGCCCTCGCCGGCCAGCCACGCCGGCGGCGCGCCGGGCAGCAGCGACAAGGCGTCGTCGTCCTCGCGCATCAGCATGCCGAACAGGGTCCGCGCGTACTCCGCGCCGATCCAGGTGTGCGGCATGTCGCCGAGGTAGCGCGGAAAGCGCGGCCGCGAGTGCACCACCTCGGCCAGCACCTGCCATTCCTGCGGGCGGCGGTCGCGCAGGAAGTCCTGCAGCAGCTCGTCGGCCACGGCCGGCTGGTCCATGTGCACGTAGCTGAGCACGTTGCGGATCTCGTACGGCGTGTAGGCGTACAGCGCGCCGGGGCGGGTGCGCTTGCGCACGTCGTCCAGGTAGCGCGCGAAGGTGGTGCGCAATGCGTCCTGCGGCAGCACGTCCTGCGCGCCGGTGGGATCGAGCGCGATCGAGACGCTGGTCGGGTCGCCATCGCCGAGGTCGGCCGAGGCCGGGATGAAGTCGGCGCCCTTCCATGCCATCGTCGCGCGGATCGACGCGGCCAGCGAATCGTGCAGCGCGCGGTACTGTTCGCGCGCCCACGCGGCGGTTTCGTGGTCGCCGAGCGATTCGGCCAGCCAGGCGCCGTCGTGCCAGCCCTTCAGGCCCCAGTAGTCGTCCCAGTAGCTGTGCGTCGGCGAGGGATAGCCCTCGTGGCTGATCGACGGCGCCAGGATGCCGGCGAAACGTTCCGGCGCCGGCTGGCCCGCCATGTAGCCCGGCACCAGCGTGCGTTCGCGCAATTCCTGCAAGAAGCGCATCGCGGCCTTCACCTTCGGCAGGTAGGCGCGCACCGTTTCCGGGCCGCCGTCCAACCGCGCAACGTCGGCGACCAGCGCGATGTACTGGCCTTGGCTGTCGTACTCGATGTCCGAGCCGAACCCGGTGTTGACGGTGCCGTCGTCGTTGAGGATCGGCGAGACCAGGCCGTTGGGATGCACGCCGTGCTCGCTGTACCAGGCCAGGTAGTCGCGCGCGACCTTCGACTCGCCCATGCGCAGCAGCACCGCCGAGGTGGCCATGCCGTCGCGGATGAAGGAACGGTTGTAGTTGCGCGGGCCGGGCTGCATCGCCGGGCCGGTCTGGTTGATCAGCATGTACGCGGCCTGCGCGCGCAGCATGTCCACGAGCGAGGGATCGGGCAGGCGCAGGCCGACCTGGCCGAGCCGGGCCTGCCAGTCGGCGGAGGCGCGCGCGGCCAGCGCATCGAAGGCGGCGTCCGGGTCGCGCGGCGCGTCGCCCAGGTCCGGCGCCGGCGCTTCCGGCAGCGTGCCGTCGGCGGCCGCGGCCGCGGTGCCGAGCGGGAAGGCGACCACCACCGAGCGGCTGGCGCCCGGTGCGAGGCGGACCCGGTAGGCCAACGCGGCGGCGGCCAGGCCGTCGGGATCGTGCGCCTTCGGCGTCGCCGGCAACTGGCCTGCCGCGATCGCGGCGGTGATCTCGGTGCTGCCGTCCGGACCGAACGGCGCGGCGCCGGCGGCATCCACCGGCGTCAGCGAGTGCAGCAGGCGCCGGTCGTTGACGCGCACGGCCTGGCCTTCGATGACGACGTCGCGGATCGGCGACAGTCCCCCGTTCTGCCACGGCGGGTTCATCTGCATCGGCCGCACCGCCAGCGACAGGGTGCCGTCCACCGGGACGCTGCCGGTGTTGCGCAGGCGATGGCGCACGAACGTGACCGGCTGGCCGCCGAGCTCGACCGCGAACGCCTCGCTCTGCAGCTCCAGCCCGGGTTGCGGGGTCCAGGCGACCGACGGCATCGGCTTCCAGCCGTCGCGCAGCGCATGCCGTACCGGCCGGTCGGCGGCACCGGCGGCGGTACCGTCGGCATTGCGCCAGATCGGCTGCACCAGCGGCGCGCCCTTGAACGCTTCCAGGTTGCCGTATTCGTCGAAGATCGATTTCTGCCGGCCGGCATGCACGCCGACCGCGGTCCAATAGGTCTGCTGCAGGTGCAGCGAGGCCGGGAACAACGCGCGCTGCGCGCCGGTGGCGGCGATCTGGTAGCGCTTCATCGGCGTCATGGTCGCCGCCGGTCCCAGCAGGCGTATGCGCGCCACCCGGGGCGCGTCGCCCTCGACCACCAGGCGCAGGGCCCGTGCGGTCACCGCGGCGTTGCCGGCGAGCCAGCTGCTCTGGCGGCTGCCGGCCTGGGGATCGCGTGCCAGTTCGCTCCAGCGACCCCGTGCGTCCTGGGCCTGCAGCCGGGCCGCGCCGTGCGGGCCGGCCCAGTCCACGGCCAGGCCGGCCGTCGGCAGGGCGCGCGGTAGCGCGATCTCCAGCGCGTGCCCGCGATCGCGCGCGGCCGGGATCGCGACCGCGCCGCCGCCTTGCCAGAGCGCGGCGGCCTGCGCCGGGTCGAACCCGGCCACGCGCGCGCTGGCGGACGCGGCCAGCGGCTCCATCTCGTAGATCGACACGCCCCAGTCGGCCGTGCGATCGGGGCTGGCCAGGCGCAGATAGCGCGCGCTGCGCGGCGAGAAGAACACGGTCTCGGTGCCGCCCAGCGAATCGGGCATGGCGTAGGCGTCCTGCCACCGGGTGCCGTCGACCGAGGTCTGGAGGCGGTAGCCCTCGGGATTGGCCAGGTCCCATTGCAGGCGGACGCCGCCCAGCATCGCCGCATGGCCCAGGTCGATCTGGAACCAGTGGCCCGGGCTGAAGGCGCCGCCGGTGCGGGTCGCCGGATCGCCATCGATCAGGTGCTCGACCGCCATGGCCTGGACCTGCTGCGATGAACTGCTGGCCCGCCACTGCTCGCGCGGCGGCAGGTCCTGCGCCATGCCGGCCCAGGCCGGGACAAGCAGGGCGAATGCAAGGCCGAGCCGGCGGGCTGGCCTGGTGATGACTGCTTGGCAATTGGCGCGTGTTCCGGTCACTCCCCGCCCTCGCTCTCCACCGAGGCCCCGGAAATGAGGCGGCGCGCACGCTATCAGGAACTGCAAGCGTTTACATGATGCACTGCAATATTCGCCGGGGCATGCCATGGGAATGAAACACTTGGGCATGCGCGGACATGCCTGTCCACATTTGTCCGCGGCGGAGACAGCGCGGACAAGGGTCGCAGCGCCGGTCCGGGCGTTGCCTTGCCGCGGTCATCACCAACCCGCAAGATGGCGGATCGATCGGGGAAATCGAAACCGCCCATGCCGCCTTCGCTTGCCCGGCTCCGCCCGCCGTCCCTGCTGCCCTGGCTGCTGCTGGCCGCCGCCGTGCTGGGGGCAGGGTGCAACCGGCATTCCGCCGAGCCCCTGCCCGGCGCCGACGCGGCGCCGTCCGCGGCCGTGCACCAGTTCGTGGTGCACCTGCGCAACAACGATCTCGTCGCCTATGCCAAGACGATGGTGACCCCGGCCCAGTACGGCCAGCTGGAGACCGCCTGGCGCGAAGGCCGCAGCCGCTGGCCGTTGACCGAACTGCCGCTGTCGGACGAACTGCCGGCATTGCTGGCCGCACTGTCGCGGCCGGACGCCGAGAAGACCCTGCAGAAGTCCTTCGACCAGCAGTTCGCCGGTCAGGCCGCCGGGATCCGCGAGGCGGCGCAGTCGCTGGGCATGTTCGGCGTGCAGTACCTGCGCAACCAGGGCAGCTACAGCCCGGAGCAGCGGGGCCATTACGTGCAACTGGTGACCGCGCTCAGCCAATGGGCGGCCTCGGCGCCCCTGGCCGACCGCGGCCTGGCCCGGCAGGCGATCGCCGAGCTGGCCGCGGCCGCGCGCAAGACCGGCCTCGGCAGCGAGGCCGCGCTGCGCGAAGCCGGCATGGAGGAAAGCCTGCGCCGGCTCGGTCCGTTCTTCGCCACGGTCAAGGCCGTGCTGGCCCGCTACGACCTGCCGCTGGACACCACCCTGGACGAGCTGCGCAGCGGGCTGGTCAGCCAACAGGGCGACCAGGCGCAGGTGCGCATCCACTATCCGCTGGCCGCCGCCGAGATCGACACCACCGCCAGCCTGGTGCGGCGCGAAGGCCGCTGGTACCTGCGGCAGACCCAGGACGAGGTCGCGCAGCTGCTGGCCAGCCCGGTGCCGGCGCCGTCGCCGCCGGACACCGCCCCGACGGCTGGGCGATAATGCCGCCGATGCCAGAACAGAATCCGTTGCCCTTCCCGGACGAGCGTCCGGCCACGTCGGCGCCGCAGGACGCCGCGACCGCCGCCGAGCCCGCGCCCACCTCCGATCCGCTCCCGGCCGCGACCGCGCCGGTACCGGCCGTCGCGCCGCAGAAGAGCGAGCGCCGCCCGTTGTGGGCGCGCCTGCTCGGCCGGCTGGCCGAGCCCTGGCTGGAGCTGACCATCGAGCCGGAGCAGCCGGGCCAGTACAACGATGGCCGCCCGGTCGTGTACGTGCTGGAGGACTACGGCCTGTCCAACGCGCTGATCCTCGACAAGGCCTGCCGCCAGGCCGGGCTGCCGTCGCCGCTGGTGCCGCTGCCCGGCGACCCGTTGCAGCGCAAGCGCGCCTACCTGGCGCTGTCGCGGCGCAGTTCCAGCAATTCGCTGATCCCCGAGCAGCGCGGCGCCAGGACCCACTCCGATTCGCTCGCCAAGCTGCTGCAGGCGCACCGCACCCGGCCCGACCTGGACGTGCACCTGGTGCCGGTGTCGATCTTCGTCGGCCGCGCCCCGGACCGGCAGAGCGGCTGGTTCGCGGTGCTGTTCTCGGAGAACTGGGCGCTGGTCGGCCGCTTCCGCCGCCTGCTGGCGGTGCTGCTCAACGGCCGCACCACCATCGTCCGCTTCTCGCCGCCGATCTCGCTGCGCCAGACCGTGGACGAGGGCCTGCAGCCCGAGCGCACGCTGCGCAAGCTGCAACGCGTGCTGCGCACCCACTTCCGCCGCATCCGCGAGGCGGTGATCGGGCCCGACCTGTCGACCCGCCGCACGCTCGTGGACCAGGTGCTGGCGGCCGAGCCGGTGCGCGAGGCGATCGCCGCGCAGGCCAAGCGCGACAACAGCAAGCCGGTCGATGCCTGGCGCAAGGCCCAGGCCTATGCCTGGGAGATCGCCGCGGACTACTCCAGCCCGGTGGTGCGCTCGGCCAGCTTCCTGCTCAGCCACGTCTGGAACCGGATCTACGCCGGCGTGCTGGTGCACCACCTGGACAAGTTCAAGCAGGCCGCGCCGGGCTACGAGATCGTGTACGTGCCCAGCCACCGCAGCCACATGGACTACCTGCTGCTGTCGTACCTGCTGTACGAACGCGGCATCGTGCCGCCGCACATCTTCGCCGGCGTCAACCTCAACCTGCCGGTGGTCGGCACGCTGCTGCGCAAGGGCGGCGCCTTCTTCGCGCGGCGCACCTTCAAGGGCAACGCGCTGTACTCGGCGGTCTTCCGCGAGTACATGGCACAGCTGGTGTCGGGCGGCTACTCGATCGAGTACTTCATCGAGGGCGGGCGCTCGCGCACCGGCCGGCTGCTCCAGCCCAAGGGCGGATCGATCGCGATGACGGTGCGCGCCTACCTGCGTCAGCAGCGGCGCCCGGTGCTGTTCCAGCCGGTCTACATCGGCTACGAGAAGCTGATGGAAGGCCGCAGCTACCTGGACGAATTGTCCGGCCGGCCGAAGGAGAAGGAGTCGATCTGGGCGCTGCTGTGGGGCATCCCCAAGGTGCTCAAGCAGAACTACGGCCAGGTGGTGGTGAACTTCGGCGAGCCGATCGCGCTGGACGACGTGCTGGCCGAGCAGGCGCCGGAGTGGAACGGCCAGCCGGTCTCCGAGGAGGAGAAGCCGGCATGGCTGGCGCGCGCCGTCGACACGCTGGCCCAGCGGATCCAGGTGCACGTCAACGGCGCCGCCGACGTCAACCCGATCAACCTGCTGGCGCTGGCGCTGCTGTCCACGCCCAAGCATGCGATGGGCGAGGCCGACCTGATCGCGCAGATCGAGCTGTGCAAGAAGCTGCTGGCCGAGCTGCCGTACTCGGACCGGGTCACGGTCACCCCGCATTCGCCCGAGCGAATCATCGCCCACGCCGAGGAGATCGCCGTGCTCACGCGCACGCCGCATCCGCTCGGCGACGTGCTCGGCGTCAGCGGCGACACCGCGGTGCTGTTGAGCTATTTCCGCAACAACGTGCTGCACCTGTTCACCGCGGCCTCGTGGGTGGCGTGTTGCTTCCAGAACAACCGGCGCATGAACCGCGGTACCCTGCTGCGGCTGGGGCGCTCGGTGTACCCGTTCCTGCAGGCCGAGCTGTTCCTGCCGTGGAGCGAGGACGAGTTCGCCGAGCGCATCGACCGCACCATCGAGGTGTTCGTGCGCGAGGGCCTGCTGCTGCACGTCAACGACGAAGGCGACGGCCTGCTCGCGCGCAACACCGGGCAGACCGACGAGGTGTTCCGGCTGCGCGCCATCGGCCACTCGCTGCAGCAGGCGTTCGAGCGCTACTACATCACCATCTCGGTGCTGGCCAAGAACGGACCCGGCACGCTCGGCGCCGCCGAGCTGGAGAGCCTGTGCCAGCAGGCCGCGCAGCGCTTGAGCCTGCTGTACGCGCCGGCGGCGCCGGAGTTCTTCGACAAGGCGCTGTTCCGCGGCTTCATCCAGAAGCTGCGCGAGCTGAAGCTGGTGTGGCCGGACGAGAACAGCAAGCTGGTGTTCGACGAGCGCCTGGACGCGTGGGCAAAGGACGCCAAGTTCATCTTAGGCCGCGAGCTGCGACACACCATCGAGCGGGTGAGCCCGGCGGCGGCGAAGGTGGAGGCGGAAACGACCGGCGCGCCGGTCGACTGAGGCCCTGCGGAGGTCGGGGTGGGATGGCGCGGCGCAAGGGCCGCGCACGAGAGGACGCCGCCATGCTGTTGGGCGATCTGCGCTCCAGGAAGGACGGCAGTTGCAGGCCGGGCCGCCAATTCGGCGGTTCCCGCGCATTCGCGGCGCGAGACCAGCGGTTTCCGCAACATCCTGGTCCGCAACTGCTTGGGACCTTCGATCCCGTCAAGGTGGCCGGCTTGTCGGCCGGCATCCTTGGCCGCTGGAAGATGGCGTTCGCGCGATGCTGGCTGGCGGCGACGAAGATTGATCCGGTATACGCGATCCCATACGGGCGTTGCCGGCGCCTTCAGGCCGGCTCGTCCGGGATCAGCATGCTCTCCAGGCGCGCGATGCAGTCCTTGAGCTGCAGCTTGCGCTTCTTCAGCCGCTTGATCGCCAGTTCGTCGGACTGCGCGTCCTCGATCATCGCGGCGATGTGCGCGTCCAGTTCGCGGTGTTCGATCCGCAACCGGGCGACGCGTTCGGCGATGTCGGCGGGGGTCAGGGTCTCCACGCGGCGAGCATACACACCTGCCGCGGACGCCGTCACCGCCACTGCCAGCGGAACCAGGCCTGGACCGATTGCCCCGGCAGCAGGCGCGCGTCCGGTTGCAGGTTGAAGGCGTCCGGCGGGCCGGTCTGCGGTTCCACGCAGGTGGCATGGCCGGGCTCGTCGTAGACCACCCAGTGCCGGCAATCGGAACCGAGGACCAGTTCGTCGCCGCCGCGGTGGAGGCGGACCGGGCCGGGATGGATGAAGCAGTCGTCCCAGGGGCCCGCGGAGGGCGCCACGGGCGGCCGCGTGGCAAGGCCTTCGCGGTCGCGCGGATACATGGCCTCGGGCACGAAATCCAGGCGATCCGGCTTGCGGAACCAGGGGTGCCACCCGATCACCGGCAGCGGCATCGCGCGCTGCACGGCCTGCATCGACATCGTGAGCAGCAGGCCGTCGTCGTGCAATTCCATGACCTGCGTGGCCACGCCGCCGAACGGCCACTGCTCGTCCTCCGGAAGCGCCAGCGACAGGCGGCATCGCGCCGCCGTGTGCGACTCGACCTGCCACGGCCGCAGGAAGCCGACGCCATGGATCGCATGCGCGCCGAAGGTACGCGGCAGCCGATAGTCGTGGCCGTCGAAGCGGAACTCGCCGTGGCGGATGCGCCCGGCCCACGGCAGCATCGGATAGCAGCCCCAGGCGATGGCGGCGGCGTTGCCCTCGTCGTGGCCGACCAGCCACGACGTGCCGTGGCGGTGGACCTGGGCGATGCGCCCACCGGCCTCGGGCGCCACCTCGACGGCGATCGATCCGTGGCGGAGCTCCAGCAGCGCGCCGGGAGGGAGCGCGCGCTGGGCGATGTCGACGTGCATCGGTCTCAGCCGCCGTACGGATGCAGGGTACGGATGCTGCCGTCCTCTTCGTAGAAGATCTCGGCGACCTTGACGTTGCGCAGGTGGGTCAGCCCGCCTGACAGGATCGAGTCGTGGTAGTAGAGCCACCAGCGCCCGCCGAACTCGAGGATGGAGTGGTGCGTGGTCCAGCCGACCACCGGCGTGAGCAGCACGCCCTTGTAGGTGAACGGGCCGTACGGGCTGTCGCCCACCGCGTAGCACAATAGATGGGTGTCGCCGGTGGAGTACGACAGGTAATAGCGGCCGTTGTAGCGATGCAGCCACGGCGCCTCGAAATAGCGGCGGGCGTTGTCGCCGGCACGCAGCGGCTGCCCGTGCTCGTCGAGGATGAGCACCTCGCGCGGCGGCTCGGCGAACCGCTTCATGTCGTCGGCGAGGCGGCCCACGCGCGGGCCGAGCGCCGGCTCGTCGGCGGCCGGCTCGGCAAGCGCCGGGTCGTAGCGGTTGTCGCGGTAGTGCTGGAGCTGTCCGCCCCACAGGCCGCCGAAGTACAGGTAATACGCGCCGTCCTCGTCGGCGAACACCGCCGGGTCGATCGAATAGCTGCCGGCGATCGGTTCCGGCTCGGGCACGAACGGGCCTTCCGGGCGCGGGCCGCTGGCGACGCCGATCTGGAACAGGCCGTCCTCGCGCTTGGCCGGGAAGTAGAGGTAGTAGGTGCCGTCCTTCTCCGCCGCGTCCGGCGCCCACATCTGCCGGTGCGCCCACGGCACCTGGTCCAGGTGCAGGGCCACGCCGCAATCGACGGCTTCGCTTTCCGGCGAGTCCTGCCGGAAGACGTGGTAGTCCTCCATCATGAAGTGATCGCCGTTGTCGTTGAAGCCGACCCCGCGCTCGATGTCGTGCGACGGATAGACGTAGACCCGTCCCTCGAACACGTGCGCGGAGGGATCGGCGGTGTGGATGTGGGTCACCAGCGGCGGCGACAGGGCGCTGGCATTGAGGGCTTTCAGGCGTTCGGGATCGAGTGGTTCGCTCATGGGGGCGTGCGGTGGTGGGAGGATCAAGCGGTGGCGCGGCGTGCGTCCAGTTCCTGTTCGATGCGGCTTTCCATCCGCTTGTCGATGCGGTACAGGGCCAGCAGGGCGATGCCGGCGAGGAAGGGCACGGCGCTGTAGAGGCTGACCGTCAGGCGTATGCCGTGCGCCACCTGCGGCGACTGCACCGGCGCGGCGGCGTCGTAGCCGTAGCTGGCGAGGATGGCGGCGACCAGCGCGCCGCCGATGCTGAGGCCGACCTTGAGCCCGCACAGCATCGCCGAGAAGATGATCGCGGTGGCGCGGCGGCCGGTCTTCCATTCCGAATAGTCGGCGACGTCGGCGATCATCGCCCACAGCAAGGGCGTGGTGATGCCGTAGAAGAAGCCGTGCAGGATGTAGGCGAACACCACCGCCCAGATCGCCTGCGGGGTGAAGAACCAGAACGCCAGCAGGCACAGCGTGGCCAGCAGCAAGGCGCCGGCGAACACGTTGCGCTTGCTGAAGCGATCGGCCAGCGGCTTGGAGAAGCCGATGCCGACGATCATGAAGATGATGCCGGCGGCGCTGAACAGGCTGAACGCCGAGGTCGCCGGGTCTTCGGGCCAGTGCAGGCTCTCCAGGCCCATGCCGGTGAGCATGGCGTCGATGCCGGCGATCAGCCGGTGGAGGCCTACCTGGTCGATGAAGCCGGCGAGCGCCTGCGGATCGAGGTAGTACTTGAAGTAGTAGACGTACATGCCGCCCTTCAGGGCGAGCGTGACGAACACCAGCACGGTGAGCGCGAGCATCACCCGCCACGGCCCGTTGCCGGCCAGGTCGAGCAGGTCCTGGCGCACCGAGGACGTTTGCTCCGGGCGCGGCACGATGCGCTCGCGGGTGGAGAAGAAGGTGATCAGGAAGAACACCGTGCCTATCGCCGCGAACAGCGCCATGGTGTGTTCGAATCCCTTGGCCTTGTCGCCGCCGCCCAGGATCAGCACCAGCGGCAGCAGCAGCACCTGGATGATGAACTGCGCGATCATCACCGCGACGAAGCGGTACGAGGACAGGCTGTTGCGCTGGGCCATGTTGCCGGTGAGCACGCCGCTGAGGGCGGCGTATGGCAGGTTGTTGGCCACGTACACCAGCATCAGCAGCGTGTAGGTGGCCAGCGCGTAGACCACCTTGCCGGTCTCGCCCAGCGACGGCGTCGAGAACGCGAGCAGCGACAGCGCGCCGAACGGCAGCGCCGTCCATAGCAGCCAGGGGCGGAACTTGCCCCAGCGGCTGCGGGTGCGGTCGGCGACGAGGCCGATCAGCGGCGTGAACACGAACGCGCCCAGCAGGCCCACCACGAAGATGATGCTGGCGGCGGTACCGGCGGGTATCCGGTAGACGTCGGTGTAGAAGAACGCCAGGAAGGTGACCAGGGTCTGGAAGATCAGGTTGGCGGCCAGGTCGCCCAGGCTGTAGCCGACTTTCTCGCCGATGGAGAGGGTTTGGGTGCGATCGTTCATGGAAGCCGGCAGTGGGGGGGAAGTCATCCTTGGGAGCCCCTCTCCGCGGAGAGGGGCCGTCGATCCTAGAACGAGCCGCGGAGGCCCAGCATGATGGTGCGGCCGGGGTCGTAGATGTCGTTGACCGCGTTGTCCCAGTAGAAGTTGGAACGGCGCGCCTTGCCGGCGATGTTGATCACGTTGAGGGTGATCTGCGGCGAGGACTTGATCCACGGCAGCGTGTAGCTCGCCGACATGTCCCATTGCCCGCGCGACTCGCCGATGATCTGCGCGTACGGGATGCCGTTCTGGTTCGGGCCGGTGCCGATCACCGAGTCGGTGTGCGTGTACGACACCCGCGCCGAGAGGCCCTTGTTCTCCCAGTACGCGGTCGCGTTCCACAGCTTGGGCGCGATGCCGTACAGGTTGCCGCTGAGCTTGTCGGCGTCGTCGCCGTCGGCCGACAGGTTGATGTCGGTGTAGTTGGCCTGGATGCCCAGCCCGTCGAACACGAAGTCCAGCGGCTGCACCCAGATCACTTCCCAGCCGCGCACGTTGAGCGTGGCGTTGGCGTTGACCTGCTGCGAGACCGCCACCAGCGCGCTGTTCGGGCCGCCGCGCGAGTTGATCGCGCTCTGCTGGACCGCGTCCAGTTCGTCGAAGGGGATGCCCAGCTGCGAGAACGGCATCGTGGTGGTGCCGAGGTAGGTATAGCCCTCGATGCGCTTGTTGAAGAAGGTCAGGCCGACCATGCCTTCGCCGCCGGTATACCACTCGCCGCCCAGGTCGAGGTTGGTCGAGGTGTACGGCTTCAGGTTGGGGTTGCCCTGCGTGGCGAGGTCCGCGGTCGGCCAGCTGAGCGAGGTGGCCGGCAGCATCGAACTGGGATTGGGCCGGGTCATCGCGCGCGAGGCGGACATTCTCAGCACCACGCTGTCGGCCACGTCCCAGGCGGCGCTGAACGACGGCAGGTACTCGTCGTAGTCGCCCTTCAGGGTCTGCCAGCGGCGCACGCCGCCGAGCGTGACCGGGCCGCTGATCTCCTGCTTGGTGGAGGCGTAGCGCACGCCGGCGTTGAAGCGCAGCAGGCGGTCCAGTATCTCGGTCTCGCCGTTCATCTCGATGTAGGCGGCCCAGGTGCGTTCCTCGAGCCCGCCGGTGGAGGCGCCGGTGTTGGGACCGGCCGATTCGGGCGCGTCGTCGCGGTACTGGTAGTAATCGGTGGCGCGCTTGAAGGCGTCGAAGTCGGCGGTGATGAAGCCGTACCGGCCCGGGCGCAGGTACTGCGCCAGTTGCGCGTCGGACACGGTCGACAGCACGTACGTCTGCCAGGCCGTGCTGTTGTCGAAGCCCTGGATGCGGCGCATGTTCTCGTCGTAGGCCACGCCGACCTTGACGTTGCGCTTGTCCTCGCCGAGCTGCAGGTCGGCGCGCGCGCCCTTGGTCTCGGTCACGCGCTTCTCGTTCTGCACGTTGACGCGGCCGCCGGTCCAGGTCCAGCCGATGTTGGGATCGTTGAGGTCCAGGTCGGTGGTCCAGCGCGGCACGCCGCCGTCGTTGGTGTATTGCACGGTGGTGTAGGGCGAGTTGACCAGGATGGTGGGCGACTCGCGGAACATCCAGCTGCGGGTGGCGTTGGCCTGCACGTCGAGCTTGACGTTGCCGTCCGAGCCGAACCAGAACGTGCCGCCGGGGTTGACGCTCCAGTACTTCACGTCCTCGATGTACGGGCGCGCTTCCAGGAAGAACTGCGCGTTGGCGAACGTGGCGTCGGTGACCACGCCGTTGCCGTCGACCTGCATGTCGATCGGGATCATGCCGTTGGCGGCGAAGTTGCGGCCGACCAGGTTGACGTCGATGCGCTCGTTGGTGCGGTGCGCCTTGGTGAACATCGCGTCCAAATAGAAGTTCATCCGGTCGTTCGGCCGCCACTCCAGCGAGGCGATCGCGCCGTCGCGGTCGCGGTCGCCGGACATGTGCACCGGGCGGCCCAGGCGCGGGATCAGCGCCTCGCTGATCTGGTCGATGCTCAGGCCGGGGTTCAGCGCCAGCAGCATGTCCTTGTCGATCACCGCGCCGGGCGTCAGCCCGGCGCCGATGGCCGATGCGTTGTCCGGTACCGTGGTGGGGATCAGCCAATTGCCGCCGCCCCCGACGTTGCACGCGGCCGGGCGGCCGGTGTTCGGATCCGTGCCGGCCGGCGCGGCCAGGCCGCACTGGGTGTAGCTGAGGCCGGGATTGGTCCAGCCGACGGTCTCGTAGCCTTCCACGCCGATCTTGCCGCGCGTGGAAGTGACGCCGACGAGCACGCCGAAGGTGCCTTCGCTGTTGGTCCAGCTGCCGATCGCCGAGCCCAGCGGGGTGACCTTGTCGCTGATGTCGTTGTAGCTGCCCTGGATCTGGTAGGTCAGGTGCGTGCCGGGGCGGTCGAACGGGCGCGCGGTGCGCATGTCGACCACGCCGGAGATGCCGCCTTCGACCAGGCTGGCCTTGGGCGTCTTGTTGACCGTGAGCTGGGTGAAGAACTCGGTGGGGAACAGGTTGAGGTCGACCTCGCGGTTCTGGCTCTGGTTGTTCAGGCCGATCGAGGCGGTGGCAACCGGGTTGCCGTTGATCACGGTCTTGGTGAAGCTGTTGGGCAGGCCGCGGATGGCGATGTTCAGGCCCTCGCCGTTGACGTCGCGTTCGAGCTGGATGCCGGGAATGCGGTTGAGCGACTCGGCGATGTTGGTGTCGGGGAACTTGCCGATGTCCTCGGCGAACACCGAATCGGTGAAGCCGGTCGAATCGCGCTTGGCGTCGGTGGAGAACTGGATGCTGCGGCGATAGCCGGTGACCTGCACCTTGTCGAGGTCGGTGACGCCGGATGCCGGGGGCGAGGCCGGCTGCGCCTGGTCGGCCGGTGCCGCCTGTTGCGCCAGGACATGGCCGCTCGTGCCGGCGAGCAACGCGATGCTCAATGCACGCGCGAGCGCGCTGACGTTCAAGTGCTGCTTCACCTCACTCCCTCCGGATTGGTGACCTGCGTGCCGCGAGCCGCCCATGTCCCCTATGCGTGGATGCAACGCGCATCCGAAAAACCGGCTCTTGACGGTGCGGCGGATGATAGCGCTATCACCAGGAGCGTCACGCTGCGCAGCAGCAAACGCGATCGCCGGGGCTGCCGCGACCGGGGAATGACAGCGCTGCCATGAGCCGCCTGGACGCAGGGGACGAAAAATCCCCGGGAAAATGGATATCGATGGCATGCGCGACGGAAATCGCGATCCTCGCCATCGCTTCATACGGACCACGTGACTGCGATCCTGCAGCTTCGCTGCAGTGCAGATGGTTCCCGCAGGATGGCTGTGATAGTGATAGCGCTATCAACGCGTGGCCCGGCCGCGCCCCCGGGGAGACGAGATGGAACAGCGTGCGAGCGGCGTTGCCGAAGTGCGGTCGAGCGAGGCGCCGCCGCGCGTCGGCCGCTATCGGTGGCGCATCTGCGCGATGCTGCTGGCCGCGACCACCATCAACTACATCGACCGGCAGGTGCTGGGCGTGCTCGCGCCGTTCCTGCAGGAACACATCGGCTGGAACGAGATCGAGTACGGCTACATCGTCACCGCCTTCCAGGCGGCGTACGCGCTGGGCCTGCTGTGCGCCGGCGCGGTGATCGACCGGCTCGGTACCCGTGTCGGCTACGCCATCGCGATCGGCGTCTGGAGCCTGGCGGCGATGGGCCATGCGCTGGCGGGCAGCGTGATGGGCTTCGCGCTAGCGCGGTTCATGCTCGGGCTGGGCGAGGCCGGCAATTTCCCGGCCGCGATCAAGACCGTGGCCGAATGGTTCCCGCGCCGCGAGCGCGCGCTGGCCACCGGCATCTTCAACTCGGGCTCCAACATCGGGGCCATCGTCGCCCCGCTGCTGGTGCCGGTGGTGGCGGTGGCCTGGGGATGGCAGGCGGCGTTCCTGTGCACGGGCCTGCTGAGTGCGACCTGGCTGGTCGCCTGGCTGCTGCTGTATCGCGCGCCGGAACGGCACCCGCGGCTGTCGGCGGAGGAGCTGGCGCACATCCGCAGCGATCCGCCGGAGCCGGCGGTGCGCGTGCCATGGGCGCGCCTGCTGCGCCACCGCCAGACCTGGGCGTTCGTCGCCGCCAAGTTCATCACCGACCCGATCTGGTGGTTCTTCCTGTTCTGGCTGCCCAAGTTCCTGCACGCCGAGTACGGCCTCAGCCTGCTGGGCCTGGGCTTGCCGCTGGTGGCGATCTTCCTGCTGGCGGACGTGGGCAGCATCGCCGGAGGCTGGCTCGCTGGGCGCTTCATCAAGCGCGGTTGGAGCGTCAACCGCGCGCGCAAGGGGGCGATGCTGGTGTGCGCGCTGTGCGTGGTGCCGATCGTGTTCGCCGCCAGGGCCGACGACCTGTGGGTGGCGGTGCTGCTGATCGGGCTGGCGACCGCCGGCCACCAGGGCTGGTCCGCCAACGTGTTCACGCTGACCTCGGACATGTTCCCGCGCCACGCGGTGGCTTCCGTCGTCGGCATCGGCGGGTTCGCCGGGGCGGTGGGCGGCATGATGATCGCCACCTTCACCGGCTTCCTGCTGGAAACCACGGGCAGCTACGTACCGGTGTTCCTGATGGCGGGATCGGCCTACCTGCTCGCGCTGCTGGTGGTGCACGCGTTGGCGCCGGCGCTGGAACCGGCGCGGCTGGAAGCGCGATGAACATGCGCAGGAACGGCCCGTGCCGCGATGAGGAAGGTCCTGTCGCGGCGCGCGCCGCTCCTGCGGGAACGAGGGACGACTTTCCGAGATGACGATGCCTGCCTACCGCGCCTGGATACTCGCTTTGCTCCCGCTCGCGTTCGCCTCGTGGGCGCCGCCCGCGCAGGCGGCAGCGCCCGACGAAGCCCGCTGCAACGAACCGGCCGCGGTATGCGAGCGCACCGTCGCCGGCGCGCTGCCGTTGATCGAGCGCGGCCATCCGGTCGCGGTCCTTGCCGACGCGGGCGATTTCCCGGGCGTGCTGCGCGCCGCGCGCGACCTGCGCGACGATCTGTCCAACGTCGCCGGCCTGGAAGCGGTGTTCGCCAACGACACCGCCGCGCCGCTGCCTGCCGCGATCATCGCCGGCACGCTGGGCCGTAGCCCGCGCGTGGACCGCATCGTGCGCGAGAGGAACATCGACACGCGCGGCGTGGCCGGACGATGGGAAGCCTATCTGCTGCAAGTGGTGGAAAACCCGGAACCGGGAATCGAACGCGCGCTGCTGATCGCCGGCGCCGACAAGCGCGGCACCATCTTCGGCCTCTACGAGCTGTCGCGCCGGCTCGGCGTGTCGCCCTGGCAGTGGTGGGCCGACGTGCCCGTGCCGAGGAAAGCCGCGGCGTACGTGGCGCCCGGCCGCTTCGCCGATGCGCCGGCGGTGCGCTATCGCGGCATCTTCATCAACGACGAGGACCCGGCGCTGGGCGGCTGGATGAAGGCGACCTACGGCGGCCCCAACCACCGCTTCTACGAGCGCGTGTTCCAGTTGCTCCTGCGGCAGAAGGGCAACTACCTGTGGCCGGCGATGTGGGGGCGCGCCTTCTACGACGACGACCCTCGCAATGCCGAACTGGCCGACGAGTACGGCGTGGTGGTCGGCACCAGCCACCACGAGCCGATGATGCGCGCGCACGTGGAGTGGAAGCGCTACGGCAGCGGGCCCTGGGACTACGCCCGCAACCGCGAGGCGCTGCAGGTGTTCTGGCGCAAGGGCATCGAGCGCATGGGCGACCGCGAAGGCGTGGTCACCCTGGGCATGCGCGGCGACGGCGACGAACCGATGTCCGAGGGCACCGCGATCTCCCTGCTGGAGGGCATCGTCGCCGACCAGCGCCGCATCCTCGCCGAGGTCACCGGCAAGCCGGCCGAACGGACCCCGCAGGTGTGGGCGCTGTACAAGGAGGTGCAGGACTACTACGACCAGGGCATGCAGGTGCCCGACGACGTGACCCTGCTGTTCGCCGACGACAACTGGGGCAACCTCCGCCGCCTGCCGAAGCCGGGTCAGGCGCGGGCGGGCGGCTACGGTGTGTACTACCACTTCGACTACGTCGGCACTCCGCGCAACTACAAGTGGCTCAACACCACGCAGATCGAACGCACCTGGGAACAGATGAACCTGGCCTGGTCGCATGGCGTGCGGCAGCTGTGGGTGGTCAACGTCGGCGACCTGAAGCCGATGGAGTGGCCGATCAGCTTCTTCCTCGACCAGGCATGGAAGCCCGAGGCGATGACCCTGGACCGGCTGGCCGCCTATCCGGCGCGCTGGGCCGCCGCGCAGTTCGGCGAGCGCCATGCCGAGGCGATCGGGGAGATCCTGACCCGCTATGCGCAGTACAGCGCCCGCCGCACGCCGGAACTGACCGATGCCACCACCTGGGACCTGGCCAGCGGCGAGGCCGACCGCATCGAGGCCGAATGGAACGCACTGATCGCCCGCATGGACGCGGTGAAGCGCGAACTCCCGGCCGACGCCCATGATGCGTTCTTCCAGCTGGTCGAATACCCGGTGCTGGCGCTGTCGAACCTCGATGCGATGTACATCGCCCAGGCCCGCAACCGGCGCGACGCCGCGCTGGGGCTGGCCTCGGCCAACCACTGGGCCGACGAGGTGCAACGACGCTTCGAGCGCGATGCGGAGCTGCAGCGCCACTACGAACAGGACATCGCCGGCGGCAAATGGCGGCACATGATGTCGCAGCCCCGCATCGGCTACACGAGCTGGCAGCAGCCTGACCGCAACGTGCCGCCGGCGGTGCAGCGGGTGGACGCGAAGGCCGCGGCGGCCCCGCCGGCCGTGGCACCGGCCGTGCCGGCATGCGCGATCCCGCCGCAGGCGCGAGGCTTCGTCGAGTGCCACGGCATCGTCGCGGTCGAGGCCGAGCACCATGCGCGCGCCGTGGGCGGCGACGGCGTGGACTGGATCACGATCCCGAACCTGGGACGCACCCTGTCCGGCGTGACTTCCTGGCCGCAGACGGCGCCGGAGTCGCCGCTGTCGGCCGATGGCCCGCGCCTGGAGTACCCGTTGTGGCTGCGCGGCGCCGGCGAGGTCGAGGTGCGCGTGACCGTGTCGCCGACGCTCGATTTCCGCGGCGGCGAGGGCCTGCGCTTCGGCGTCTCCCTCGGCGACGAACCGCCGCAGGTGGTGCGCATGGCGCTCGAGCCCGCTCCCACCGGTGCCGACACGCCGGCCAAGGTCGCCTGGACCCGAGCGGTGTCCGAGCGCGCCTACGTGGCCGTGACCCGCCATCGCGCCGCGGCCGGGGCGCAGCCCCTCAGGTTGTGGCGGATCGACCCGGGCGTGGTGTTCCAGCGCGTGGAAGTGCTGCGCGGCGGCGCGCGCGACGACAGCCACCTCGGTGCGCCGGAGAGCCCGGAACGCTGACCTTCCCTTCCCGTTCCCGTCCGGGGCCTTGCCCGGGACGACGGACCGACATGCGACGATGCCCCGAATGAACGCCAAGCCCCTCCATCTCGACGAGAACCGCCTGTTTCCTTCCGATCCGGTCCAGCGCGGCATCGCCCGCCGCCTGTATGCGCAGGTCGCGCGGTTGCCGATCGTCAGTCCGCACGGGCATACCGATCCGGCCTGGTTCGCCGAGGACGCGCCGTTCGCCGATGCCACCGAGCTGCTGCTGGTGCCGGACCACTACGTGTTCCGCATGCTGTACAGCCAGGGCGTGGACCTGGATGCGCTCGGCATCCCGCGTGCCGACGGTTCGCGTGCCGCGGTCGATCCGCGTGCGGCGTGGCGGGCGTTCGCCGAGCACTACCACCTGTTCCGCGGCACGCCGTCCTCGATGTGGCTCAACCACGTGTTCGTGGACGTGTTCGGGCTGGACGTGCGGCTGGATGCCGGTAGCGCCGATCGCTACTACGACACCATCACCGCGGCGCTGCAGACCCCGGCGTTCCGCCCGCGGGCGCTGTTCGAGCGCTTCAACATCGAGGTCATCGCCACCACCGAGTCGCCGCTGGACGAGCTGCGGCACCACGCCGCGATCCGCGACAGCGGCTGGAAGGGCCGCGTGATCACCGCATACCGGCCGGACCCGGTGGTCGACCCGGAGCACGAGCGGTTCCCGGATGCGCTGCGCCGCTTCGGCGAGATGACCGGCGAGGACGTGCACGATTGGGACGGCTACCTGCGCGCGCATCGCCAGCGACGCGCGTTCTTCGCCTCGATGGGCGCGACCTCCACCGACCATGGCCATCCCAGCTGCGCCACCGCCGACCTGCCGCCGGCGCAGGCGCGCGCGCTGTTCGCCAAGATCGTGCGCGGCGATTTCGACGCCGCCGAGGCCGAGCTGTTCCGGGCCCAGGTGCTGACCGAGATGGCGGCGATGAGCCTGGACGACGGGTTGGTGATGCAGATCCACCCGGGCTGCTTCCGCAACCACAATCGCGGCCTGTTCGCGCGCTACGGCCGCGACAAGGGCGCGGACATCCCGCTGCGCACCGAGTACGTGCAGGCCCTCAAGCCGCTGCTCGACCGCTTCGGCAACGAGCCGGCGTTCAAGCTGATTCTGTTCACGCTCGACGAGAGCACCTACTCGCGCGAGCTGGCGCCGCTGGCCGGCCATTACCCGAGCCTGCTGCTCGGCCCGGCCTGGTGGTTCCACGATGCGCCGGAAGGCATGTGGCGCTTCCGCGAACAGACCCTGAGCAGCGCCGGCTTCTACAACACGGTCGGCTTCAACGACGACACGCGCGCGTTCCTGTCGATCCCGGCGCGGCACGACGTCGCGCGCCGCATCGACTGCGCGGTGCTCGCCAAGCTGGTGGCCGAGCACCGGCTCGACGAGGACGAAGCGGCCGAGGTCGCCGTCGACCTGGCCTACCGGCTGCCGAAGCGGGCCTATCGGCTGTGAGATCGCGTCGAAGAGCAGAGGGAGCAGCTTTTGTGGGAGCGGGTCTAGGTGGCCTAGGGCCATCAGCCGCGAAGGGGCTTTCATGCAGCTCCTTCTGCAACAGCCTGCACATCCATGTGCAGGGGCTCAGATGAGAAAGCCTCATCGCAGCCAAAACCGCTCCTGCGGGTAATCAGGCGGATAACAGAGATTCGAGGGATGGAAACATGAGGTCGCCAACGTGCCTGCTCGCGCTTGTGCTCGCATCGCTGGCGCCCGTGCCGAATGCCCAGGCGCAGGCGCCGCGCGAGCGCGTCCTGCTCGACACCGGCTGGCGTTTCCATCGCGGCGACCCGCCCGGCATCGAGGGCAGGCTCGACTACGACGTGCGGCCCGAGACCGGGCGGAACGTCGACGGCAAGGACGCCGATGCGCGCCCGGAGGCCGCCGCGCAGGTGCGGGCGACGCGGCCGGTGCTCAAGCCATGGATCCTGCCCACCGCCAATCCCCTGATCGCCGATCCTGCGCGCCGCCATGCGCGTCCGCCCGGCGATCCCGGCCGCGACGTGAAGTTCGTCCAGGCCGGTTTCGACGACAGCGGCTGGACGCCGGTGAGCTTGCCGCACGATTGGGCCATCGCCGGGCCGTTCCTCGCCGAAGGTCCGTACGGCGGCATGGGCCGGCTGCCGAGCTGGGGCGTGGGCTGGTACCGGCGCACGCTGGACATCCCCGCCGCCGCCGCGGGCCGCTTGGTGTTCCTCGATGTCGGCGGCGCGATGTCGTACGCCACGGTCTGGCTCAACGGCCACCTGGTCGGCGGCTGGCCGTATGGCTACAACGGCTGGCGCCTGGACCTGACGCCGTACGTGAACTTCGGCGGCCGCAACCAGCTGGCGATCCGCCTGGACAACCCGCCGGAATCCGCACGCTGGTATCCCGGTGGCGGCCTGTATCGCGACGTATGGCTGACCACCACGGCGCCGGTGCACGTCGCGCACTGGGGGACCCACGTCACCACGCCGGAGGCCTCCGCGCAGGCCGCCACCGTCGAGCTGCGCGTGGCGGTCGACAACGACGGTCGCGAGGATGCGCAGGTCTTCGTGGATACCGAGATCTTCGCGCTCGATGCGGACGGCAAGGCGAGCGCCGCCACCGTCGCGCGCATCCCGCGCGCGCGCCTGGCATTGGCCGCCGGCGAGCGCGGCGCCTACGTGGAGACCGCCACGCGCATCGACAAGCCGCGCCTGTGGGGGCCACCGCCGAACCAGCGGCCCAACCGCTATCTCGCCGTCACCACGCTGACCCGCGACGGCCGCGTCGTCGATCGCTACGAGACCCGCTTCGGCATCCGCACGCTCCGGTTCGATGCGCAACGGGGCTTGATCGTCAACGGCGAGCGCGTGCCGCTGCAGGGCGTGAACATGCACCACGACCTCGGCGCGCTCGGCGCCGCGTTCAACCGGCGCGCCGCGCAGCGCCAGCTGGAGATCCTGCAGCGCATGGGCGCCAACGCGATCCGCATGGCGCACAACCCGCCCGATCCGCAGTTGCTCGAGCTGACCGACGCGATGGGCCTGCTGGTGATCGACGAGGTGTTCGACAGCTGGGAGCGCCGCAAGACGCCGCTGGATTTCCACCTGGTCTTTCCCGACTGGCACGAGCCCGACCTGCGCGCGATGGTGCGCCGCGACCGCAACCATCCTTCCGTGATCGCCTGGAGCGTGGGCAACGAGGTCGGCGAGCAGTACACCGGCGAGGCCGGCGCGGCGATCGGCCGACGCCTGGGCGCGATCGCGCGCGAGGAGGACCCGACCCGGCCGACCACCGCCTCGATGAACTGGGCCAAGCCGGACATGCCGTTCGCCGCCGCGTTCGACCTGGTCAGCCTCAACTACCAGGGCGAGGGCATCCGCCAGGAGCCGGAGTTCGAGGGCACCGACCGCATCCGCACGCCGCCGCAGTACCCCGCCTTCCACAGGGCGTTCCCGGGCAAGGCGATCATCGGCAGCGAGACCGCCTCGGCGCTGAGCAGCCGCGGCGTGTACCTGTTCCCGGTGTCGCCGCTGGCCAGCGCGCCGGTGCGCGATGGCCGCGGCGGCGATCCGGCGAGCCGCCAGGTCAGCGCCTACGAGCTGCACGCGGTGGACTTCGGCTCCACCGCCGACAAGGTGTTCGCCACGCTGGACCGGCACCCGTTCGTGGCGGGCGAGTTCGTCTGGACCGGCTTCGACTACCTGGGCGAACCGACCCCGTACTACAGCGCGCGCAGCTCGTACTCCGGCATCGTCGACCTGGCCGGATTCCCCAAAGACCGCTACTGGCTGTACCAGTCGCGCTGGCGCCCGGACCTGCCGATGGCGCACCTGCTGCCGCACTGGACCTGGCCCGGTCGCGAGGGGCAGGTCACGCCGGTGCACGTGTTCACCTCGGGCGACGAGGCCGAGCTGTTCGTCAACGGCGTCTCGCAGGGACGCAAGAAGAAGGCGCCGTACGAATACCGGTTGCGCTGGGACAAGGTGACCTACCAGCCCGGCGAACTGCGCGTGCAGGCGTACAGGCACGGCAAGCCGTGGGCGAGCGACAGCGTGCGCACCGCCGGCGCGCCGGCCCGGCTGGCGCTCAGCGTCGACCGCGATGCGATCCAGGGCGACGGCCGCGACCTGGCGTTCGCGACGGTACTCGTCCTGGATGCGCATGGCACGCCGGTGCCGACCGCGAACCTGCGCCTGCGCTTCGACATCGAGGGCGCGGGCGAGATCGTCGCCACCGACAACGGCGATCCGACCGACATGACCCCGTTCCCCTCGCGCGAGCGCGCGGCGTTCGGCGGGCTGGCGCTGGCGATCGTGCGCGGGCGGCCCGGCGCGTCGGGCCCGGCGACGCTGCGCGTGAGCGCCGATGGGGTGCAGGGCGCGGCGGTGCCGGTGGATGTCGTCCGTTGATGTACCTGCCTTGCCGTCGCTTCGGCCTGTACGGCGGCGATGGCGGGAGTCCCACAAGGAGAACCGAATGAAACACGTAATCGCATCGATGGTCCTGTTGATCGCCTCGGCCGGCGCGCGAGCCGCGGATGCCGGTTCGCTCAAGCAGGCCTATGCCGACGATTTCCTGGTCGGCACCGCCGTCAACGCGCAGATCGTCTCCGGCGAGGACGCGGCGAGCGCCGCGCTGGTATCGCGCCACTTCAACGCGATCACCGCCGAGAACGTGATGAAGGTCGAGGTGATCCATCCGCGCCCCGACGTCTACGACTTCGCCGCGGCCGACGCGTTCGTCGACTACGGCAAGCGCCAGGGCATGTTCGTGGTCGGCCACACGCTGGTCTGGCACAACCAGACCCCGGACTGGTTCTTCCGGGATGCCGCGGGAAGACCCAACACGCCGCAGGCGCAGCTGCAGCGCATGCGCGACTACATCGCCAAGGTCGCCGGCCGCTATGCCGGGCGGGTCGATGCGTGGGACGTGGTGAACGAGATCATGGACGAGGACGGCAAGTACCGCGACACCGTCTGGACCCGCAGCGTGGGCGACGGCGACACCGTGGTGCGCACCGCCTTCGAGGCCGCCGCGCGCGCCGCGCCCGGTACCGAGCTCTACTACAACGACTTCAACGCCTGGCGCCCGGCCAAGCGCGACGGCATCGTGCGCATGGTGAAGATGCTGCAGGCCGCCGGCATCCGCATCGACGGCATCGGCATGCAGGGCCATTGGGGCCTGGACTACCCGAGCCTGCAGGACATCGAGGCCGCCATCGACGCCTACGCCGCGCTGGGCGTCAAGGTGATGATCACCGAGCTGGACATCGACGTGCTGCCGCTGACCCGCGAGGGCCAGGTCGTCGGCACGGTGATGGAACACCCGCAGTTCCAGCTGCCGGAGTTCAAGCGCTATCTCGATCCATGGCCGCGCGGCCTGCCCGACGACGTGCAGCGGCAGCTGGCGCGGCGCTACGCCGAGCTGTTCGCGCTGTTCCATCGCAAGCGCGACGCGATCGCGCGCGTCAGCGTCTGGGGCGTGCACGACGGCATGTCGTGGAAGAACGACTATCCGGTGCCGGGCCGCACCAACTATCCGCTGCTGTTCGACCGGCAACGCCAACCCAAGCCCGCGCTGGAAGCCGTGCTCGCCGTGCCGCAGGGCGGAGGCCGATAGCACGCCCCGGTTCCTCTCCCGCAGGCGGGAGAGGGAGCGCGCGCAAAGCAGGCGAGGGTGGGCAGGCTTCTCCTGCAGCACCCACCCACATCGCGAACAGAGGCTCAGCCCACCCACCGGATGGCATCATTGCCCTCTCGCAACCACGGACCCCGACGATGCGTACGTTGCCCCGCCTCCTGCTGGCCGTTTCCTTCCTGGCGCTGGCCGCCTGCGCGCAGGCCGACACGCCGGCGGCGCCTGCCGCCGCGCTCGGCCGCCTGACCACGTTCGATCCTGCCTTCCGCGATGCGGTCGCGCCCGATGCGCGCATCGAGAAGCTGGCCGAAGGCTTCACCTGGTCCGAAGGCCCGGCCTGGGTCCGCAAGGGCGGCTACCTGTTGTTCACCGACGTGCCCGAAAACAAGCTCTACCGCTGGTCGCAGCGCGACGGCCTGTCGGTGTTCCTGTCGCCGTCCGGCTACACCGGTCCCGAGCTGGACACCCTGCGCGAGCCCGGCGCCAACGGCCTGTATCCCGAGCCCGACGGCGGCGTGCTGCTGGCCGACTCCGGCAGCCGCAGCCTCGCCCGCCTCGATCCGGCCACCAAGCGCAAGACGGTGCTGGCGAGCCGGTTCCAGGGCAAGCGCTTCAACAGCCCCAACGACGTGGTCCGCCGCCTCGACGGCGTGGCGTTCTTCACCGATCCGCCCTATGGCCTGAAGGACGGGAACGAATCCAAGGCCAAGCAACTGCCGTTCAACGGCGTCTACCGCCTCGACGACGACGGCAGCGTGCATCTGCTGGACGACAGCCTGACCTACCCGAACGGCATCGCGCTCTCGCCCGACGAACGCACCCTGTACGTCTCCAACTCCGATCCGGCACGCCCGATCTGGATGGCCTACACGCTCGATGCCAAGGGCGAAGTCGTCTCCAGGCGCGTGTTCGCCGACGCCACGGACCTGGCCGGCAAGGACGTGCCCGGGTTGCCCGACGGCATGGCCGTGGCGAGCGACGGCCGCCTGTTCGCCACCGGTCCCGGCGGCGTGATCGTGTTCGGCCCGGACGGCAAGCGCCTCGGCCGCATCGAGACCGGCGGCGCGATCTCCAACTGCGCCTTCGGCGACGACGGCCATTCGCTCTACATGACCTCCGGCGCGTTCCTCGCCCGCGTGCGGGTACTCGCCACCGGCCTGGGGTTCGGCACCGACTGATCTGTAGACCGGTACATGCCGGCGACGCGATAGCATGGACGGCATCGCATCGCCGCTGGAGCCCGCCTTGTTCTCGTTCTCCGATCCCGACGCCGTCGCCCGCTATGCCGAGGGCCCCACCCGCCAGGTGCCGGGGCTGGATGCCCTGCACCGGATGACGACCCTGCTGCTGGCCGAGCGCGTACCCGACGACGGCCACGTCCTGGTGCTCGGCGCCGGAGGCGGGCTGGAACTGAAGGCCTTTGCGCAGGCGCGGCCGGGCTGGCGCCTGCTGGGCGTGGACCCGTCCGCGGAGATGCTGCAACTGGCACGGGCCACACTGGGCCCGCTCGCCGGGCATGCGGAACTGCTCGAAGGCCATATCGACGATGCCCCGCACGACCTGTTCGACGGCGCGACCTGCCTGCTGACCCTGCACTTCCTGCCGGCGGAGCAGCGGTTGCACACGCTCGTCGAGTTGAAACGACGGCTCAAGCCCGGCGCACCGCTGGTCGTCGCGCACCACAGCTTCCCCCAGTCCGGTCCGGACAAGACGCGCTGGCTGGAACGCTATGCAGCCTTCGCGGTCGCCTCCGGCATCCCCGCCTCCAACGCCAGCGCGGCGATCGAGGCCATGGGCGCGCGCCTGCCGCTGCTGTCGCCCGAGCAGGAGGTCGCGCTGCTGCAGCAGGCGGGTTTTCGCGACGTGGAACTGTTCTACGCCGGCTTCACCTTCAAGGGCTGGGTGGCCTACGTGCCGGCGTGAGCGGCGCGTAGGCCTTCCGCGAGGGTCGCCATCGCGAGCGATGGATCGGGGGCCGTTATCGGCGGTAGCCTGTGTCACTCCTGCATCGCGCGGCCTCATGGCACGCGCCATGCCGTTGACCGGCCGCCGTCCGGTGTGGCCCAATCCGTTTTCCTGGTCGACGGCCCGAGGCCGTCCGGAAGAGCGCGTATGTTGGAGCTTGTGACCATCCGATAACCGTATGCCGACCGTTCCGGTCGGCCGGTTATCGATAAGCGAATCCGTGGGCGGGCACGACGTGTCCGTCCGTTTTTGCCTATTCGGATGAGTCCAGCACCCAATGAATATCTCCAGATCGGAGCAGCGGACACTGCACGTGCTCGCCAAGGGCGGCGCCATTGCCCACCATCGAGACGAGGCGGGGCGCGTCGTCGCGGTCGAATGCCGCACCATCGACGGGTACGTCCTCGCGGACTGCACGCTTGCCGTCTTCAAGAAACTCAAGTCCAAGCGCCTCATAAGCTCGGTATCGAGCAAGCCCTACCGCATCAATGCGGCGGGCCTGAGAGCGGTCCGGCCGCAACTCGACAACCGTTGACCATCGCCATCGCGCCGGCGCGATGGTCGTACGCGATCCGCGCTGTCGCCGTGGCCACTATCGAGAGTCCTTTCCATGACATCGAATCATGACACCACCACACAGCCGCACCTTGGCTCGAATCCTGGCGTGAGCATCCGCGACGAGGCGGCAAAGGATGCCGATGCCATCGGCATCCTGACGCGGCTGGCCTTCATGCAAGCGACGCATTCGAGCGGCACCGAGCAGTTCATCGTCGCCGCGCTGAGGCGTGCGGACCGGCTGACGGTTTCGCTCGTCGCAACCCATGGCCCTGAGCTGATCGGTCATGTCGCAATCTCTCCCGTGGGCCTCTCGACGGGGGAGACGGACTGGCATGGCCTCGGACCACTATCGGTGCACCCGCGCTGGCAAAGGCAAGGCGTAGGTTCGGCCTTGGTCTGCGCCGCGCTCGACCGGCTGAGACGGCTGAAGAGCCGAGGCTGCGTGGTGCTCGGGGATCCTGGTTACTACGCGCGCTTCGGTTTCAAGACCTGGCCGGACCTTTCGCTGCCCGGCGTACCGGCGCGGTATTTCCAGGCATTGCCGCTCGGGCACGGCATCCCGCGCGGCGAGGTGTCGTACCACGCGGCGTTCTCGGCAACGGAGTAGCCGCCAGCCCGGATGCGGACCGCATGACGCGGTTCGCATCCTTGTTCGACGGCGGCCCGCTGGCCGGGAGCGCGCTTGTGCGCCTGGCCTGCACCGGATTAGTCTGGCCTGCTGGCTTGGAGAATCGCTATGCCCAGCACATTGCCCGAGTTGCACGCGGAGTTCGTGGAGAGGGTCCGCCGCGAAGTGGAGCGCGACGACAGGCTGGCCGCATTGTTGGCCGGCGGTTCGTACGTCCACGGCGGCTTCGACGAGCATTCGGACCTGGATTTCGTGGTCCTGGTCGAAGAGGACAAGTACGAGGACGTCATGGCGTCGCGGCGCCGGTTCGCCGAGAAGGTGGGCGGGTTGCTCGCGGCGTTCACCGGCGAGCACGTCGGGGAGCCCAGGCTCCTGATCTGCCTTTACGGCCCGCCGCTGATCCACGTGGACCTGAAATTCGTCACCGCGTCGGACCTGGACCGGCGCGTGGAGCGCCCGGCGGTATTGTTCGCGCGCGATCCGGCCTGGATCGAGGCCCGGCTCGACGCGGCCTCGATCGCGTGGCCCAACGCCTCGCCGGACTGGTTCGAGCAGCGGGCGTGGATATGGCTGCACTACGGAGCGGCCAAGCTGGCCCGCGGCGAACTGTACGAGGCCCTCGGGATGCTCGCGTTCTTCCGCGAACAGGTCCTGGGACCGCTGCTGCACCGGCGCGCGGGGCGCCCGCAGCGCGGCGTGCGCCGGATCGAATCGCTCGATGCGCTCCACGCCGGAAGGCTGGCGGAAACGGTGGCGGCCCTCGATGCGGCATCGGTGCGCAACGCCTACATGGCGGCGACGGACATGTACGTGGACCTGCGCCAGGACGCGCCCCCGCGCGAAGCGGCCGGGCAAATGCCGCAAGCGCTGCTGGGGTATCTCGCCAAGATCGCTTGAACGGTCGTCCCGCGCGCTGGAACGCTAACTGGCGGCTACCCCTGTCTCAGGTGCCGTTTCTGGGCTTTCGTCGCTTCCCGCCTTGGTTTGTCGGATTTCCGATCTTGCTTCGAGCCTGATCGGCTATCTTGCGGCGGGCCTCGCAAACGCATTGCGGGTGGACATTAGATCAATGCTCAAAAGGAGGCACGGAGACATGAAACGTTGGATTCTGGCCGCTTCTCTTATCCTGCCATTCGCAGCGAACGGCGTCGTCATTCGTGATGACATTGACGATTCAGAATATCGGATTGATGGATCAGAGTTTGGCGCGCTCGCGGATATGCCAGGCGAAGGACATGGCGTTCTTATCGCGCCGAAGTGGGTGGTCACCGCCGCACATGCCGCTCCCATGGAAGACATGGGAGCCGAGGTAAACATCAACGGAAGTGCATACAAAGTTGCTCGGGTGTTCATTCATCCTGGTTACAAGCGCATGCCAGATGCGTTGGGACAGGAGGCCATGAAGTCAGGCGATCCCTCAAGAATTCACGCTTTTCTGGCGGGCTCGGACGACATCGCGCTGATCGAGTTGAAGTATCCAGTGGAAAAAGTTGCGCCGGTGGCTCTCTATCGAGGCGGCGATGAAGTCACCAAAGTCGCCATGTTGGTAGGGAAGGGCGCAACTGGTAACGGCATCGATGGTCAGATTGCGAATTCCCCGCATCGTGGCGCGCTGCGACGCGCCTACAACGCCATCACTGGAGCCAACGAGCGCTATCTTTGGTATCGGTTCGATCCCCCTGCACAAGGACTACCGCTTGAGGGTGTACTGGGAAGCGGCGACAGTGGTGGCCCGCTCGTTGTGCAAAGTCAGGGCGCTTGGCACCTGGTAGGGCTGGGATCATGGATTACAGCGGTTCCAGAACATGCCTTGGAGGCTGGCTTCTATGGCCAGATGGTCTATAACGTCCGTATATCGCGATATATCCCTTGGATCGATGGCGTGATGTGTGCGGCCGATAGTGCCTCTTGCGCTGTAACTCGCCAACATCCGGCCCACTAAGCTGGCTAGGCAGCGATCGTCATGATGGCAGCCCCTGGCCGAAAGCAGACAGCCACAAATAGCTACCCGATCGCCTCCGGCGGTACCCGAACTCCAGCTTCCCCGCCTCCCTTCGCATACCGCGTAGGCGTCATCCCCACGTGCCGCGAGAACGCCACGCTGAAGGCGCTGGCGGTGCGATAGCCGGCGCGTTCGGCGATCTCGGCCATGCGGGTGCCGCCGCGGCGCAGCAGGTCCTTGGCCAGGGCCATGCGCCAGGCCAGCAGATATTCCATCGGCGCCAGGCCCACGGCGCGCTGGAAGCGTTCGAAGAACGCCGAGCGCGACAGCGCGGCTTCCTTCGCCGGTAGCGCAACGATTTTTTCGCACTTTGGCTTGGCGGTGGCCCCGCCCCCTCACGCTGCGACGGTCGCGAGGCCTTGGCGCTTGTTCAATTCCTCCATGCACAGATAGCGCTTGACGCCCCAGTGCGTGCCGGCCAGATAGCGCAGGCGGGCCGCGGCCAGCATCAGGGCGGCATGTCCGTCCGGGAACGCACCGACCACGCGGGTGCGTCGCCGGATCTCGCGCATCATCCGCTCCAGTGGATTGTTGGTCCGGATCCGTCGCCAGTGCGTCTCCGGGAAGGCGTAGTAGGCGAACGTCTCGGCGATGTGGGCCTCGACCTTGTCCGCCGCCGCCCCCAGCTTCATCTGCCGCAACTTGGCCACGACCTGATCGGCCTTGAGCTGCGCCGCCTCGATATCCTCGGCCGCGTGGATCGCCTTGAGCATGGCTGCCACCTCGCGCACCTTGCCGCTGGGCACCACGCTGAACACGTTGCGGTAGAAGTGCACCACGCAGCGCTGCCAGCGGGCCTCGGGGTAGTGTTCGCCCAGGCTCTCCACCAGTCCGGCACAGGCGTCGGAGACGAACAGCGCCGGCGTGGCCAGCCCGCGGCCCTTCAGATAGGCCAGGAAGCCGCTCCAGCCCGACTTGTCCTCCTTGGCTCCCTCGGCCACGCCCAGCACCTTGCGGTAGCCCTCGGCATCCACCCCGATCGCCACCAGCACCGAGACGTTGCGCACCTCGCCCGCCCACGTGCGCTTGAGCACGATCCCATCCAGGTACACGTATGGGTAGTGGCCGCTGATCGGCTCGTTGCGCCAAGCTTCGATCCGTGCGTAGACCTTCTGGTTCAGTCGGCTCACCGCCCCGGCGCTGACCTTCGTGCCCCACAGTGCCTCGGTGATGTCCTCCACCCGCCGCACCGACACCCCGGCCAGATACATCTCCATCAGCGACTCCTCCACCGACGCCTCCCGCCGCCGGTAGCGTTCGATGATCGCCGTCTCCAGCGGCAGCTTGCGCAGCTTCGGCACCTTCAACCGCACTTCCCCGGCCCGGGTGTGCAGCGTCCGCTCGTAGTGACCGGCCCGGGTGTCCCGCCGCTCCTGGCTGCGCTCGTATCGCCCGGCGCCGCACACCCGGTCGGCCTCCGCATCCAGCAGCCCGTTCAACGTCTCCTCGATCGTACTGCGCACGACCTGTCCGAGGTGGTCCTGGATCCGGGCCTCGTCGATCTTGATCACCTTGCCCAGTCCGGGCGTAGACTCGTTCATGGTGGTGGTCCTCGTTGGTGGTTGGAACGTCGCAGTCCCAAACGTCATCGTGGGCCACCGCCTTCGTCAAATGTGCGCAAGAAACGTTACGTCATCCCTTCGCCAGCTCGGCCACGGTCCATGGGTGCGCGGGGCGCGCGTGCATCGCGCGCAGCGCGGCGGCGAGGCGGGGATCGGCCAGGGCGCGCACCAGGCCCGGCGAGGCGGCGGTGCCGGCGCCGGAGCGCAGCGCTTCGATCAGCAGCACCTCCAGCAGGTGCGCCAGCACCACCTCGCGCGCCGGGCGCTGTTCGTGCGATTCGTCGCCGACCAGTTCCACCAGGGTGGCCAGGCGACGCTCGTCGCGCACGTGCACCACCTGCGGCAGCAGCGAGACCAGCAGGGCGGCGTCGGGCGAGCCGAAGTGGCAATGGCCGACCAGCATGCGCAGGTCGACCGGGCCTTCGCCATGGCCGATGCGGTAGCGGCCGGCGCCCTGCGCTTGCGGCTGCGTCTCGGTGCCGGGCGGAGGCGGTTGCAGGCTGGTCATCGCCACGCCGTAGGCCGCCGGGACGAGGACGAAGTCGCCCGCCCGAAGCGCGAACGGCGGCTGGCCGTCCACCGCCAGGTGGCAGCCGCCTTCGAGCACCGCGCAGTAGAACGGCTGGCCGGCATCGGAGCGGCGGATCGCCCAGGGGCCGCTGCCGGCGACGGACTTGGAGAAGCGGGCGCTGGGTTGCAGCAGGGTGACCACTTCGGCGAGCGGGTCGGCCATGCCGGACTCCTGCGAAAGGAATATGGACTTTGGATTGTAGTGAGTACGGGCGAAGCGGCCTATCGTGGCTCCTCTCGCTTGTCCACCTCACGTAAGGAGTCCCCCATGCAAACCGTCCTGATCACCGGCTGTTCCTCCGGCTTCGGCCTGGAGACCGCCCGCCTGTTCCTCGACCGCGGCTGGCAGGTGGTGGCCACGATGCGCACGCCGCGCGAGGACCTGCTGCCGCCGTCCGAGCGCCTGCGGGTGCTCGCGCTCGACGTCGCCGATCCGCGCAGCATCGAGCGCGCGGTAGCGGAGGCGGGGACGGTCGATGCGCTGGTCAACAACGCCGGCCTCGGCGCGGCGGCGCCGTTCGAGTGCATGCCGATGGACACGGTGCGCACGCTGTTCGAGACCAACGCCTTCGGCACGATGGCGTTGAGCCAGGCCTTGCTGCCGCAGTTCCGGCAGCGCCGCAGCGGGGCGATCGTCAACGTCACCTCGAGCGTGACGCTGAAGTCGCTGCCGCTGCTGGCCGCGTACCGGGCCAGCAAGGCGGCGGTGAACGCCTTCAGCGAATCGCTGGCGGAGGAGATGGCGCAGTTCGGCGTGCGGGTGCGGCTGGTGCTGCCGGGCCGGGCGCCGGGCACGCGCTTCGGCGAGAACGCGCGGCCGCATATGGCCGGTTTCGACCACGACGCCTATGCCGGGTTCATGGAGCGCTTCGTCGCCGGGGTCCAGGCCGGCGGGCCGATCACCGAGGCCCGCGACGTGGCCGAGGCGGTGTGGCGCGCGGTGACCGACCCGGCCGCGCCGATGCGCCTGCCGGCCGGCGCCGACGCGCTCGCCTGGGCGGCCGAGGCGGCCTGAGGCCGCCAGGCCGGGCCGGCCGGAGCAGCGGTCGCGGCGGATTCGGCCGCCGCACGCGCGTCGTCGCGCGCGATGGCGGCAAACTACGCCCATGGCGAAGAACTCCGGCCGGCTCCCCGCGGGGGCGGCACCCGCAAGCGAACCGCGCGCGCTGGGCACGGGCCAGGACCCGCGCCTGCTGCGCCGCCTGCTGCGGGCGAAGGACCGCATGGACGCGGCCTCGCACGAGGACTGGCCGGTGCGGCGGCTGGCGCGGGTGAGCGGGGTGTCCGGGGCGCACTTCGCGCGTTCGTTCAAGGATGCCTTCGGCGTGCCGCCGCACCGCTACCTGCTCACGCGCCGGATCGAGCGGGCCGCGGCGCTGCTGCGCGATACCGACCTGCCGGTCACCGAGATCGCGTTCCGGACCGGCTGGAAGAGCCTGGGCACGTTCGGCCGCACCTTCCGCGACGTCACCGGCGAAAGCCCGGGCGCACGCCGCGCGCGCGAGCAGGCCGCGACGGCGGCGCTGGCGCAGGTGCCGGCCTGCTATCTCGCCGCCGCGCACCGGCCGGCGCTCATCACCGCAGTTTCGGAGAAGCGGCGGCGCGAGGTGGCCGATAGCATCCCCGCGTCCAAACATACGGAGGTTGCATGAGCCAGGGCGTCGGGGTGGTCGGGTTGTACGTCCGCGACCAGGACGAAGCGCTGCGGTTCTACGTCGACAAGCTCGGGTTCCGGGTCCATACCGATGCGCGCAACGGCGACTACCGCCGGTTGACGGTGCAGCATCCGGAGCAGCCGGGTTTCCAGCTCGGCCTGTTCCTGCCGGGGCCGCCGGTGCACGACGCGGCCACCGCGCAGGCGCTGCACGAGATCGTCGCCAAGGGCGCCATGCCGCCGCTGGTGCTGCTGGTGGACGACTGCCGCGCCGCGCATGCGCGGATGCATGCGCAGGGCGTGGAATTCACCCAGGAACCGCTCGAGCGCTACGGCAGCGTCGATGCCAGCTTCCGCGATCCGTCCGGGAACGGCTGGAAGCTGGTCCAGTCGCGTCCCGGCGAAGGCTGAGCGGCGGAGGGCATCCCGATGCACCGGAACGCTTGGCTCCGGCCGCTGCACCGCTGGCTCGGCCTGCTCTTCACGGCGACGGTGGCCGCCAACTTCGCGGCGGTGGCCCTGGGCAAGCCGCCCGCCTGGGTGGTCTACGCGCCGCTGCCGCCGCTGTTCCTGCTGATGTTCAGCGGCCTGTGCCTGTTCGCGCTGCCGTACGCCGCGAGGTGGCGCGGGCGTCGCCGCGCCGGCGCGCGGGCCTGAGCGGGCGGGGGCGCCCGGTCGCCGGACGAGGGCATTGTCGATTTCCGGCGCCCTCGTTCGTCGGAGGGATAAGAACCCTGGGAGTCCGTCCATGAGCCGCACCGCCGTTTCCCCTTCCCCCGAGCTGGACCGCAACTGGCCGCTGGTGGCCGCAGGCGCGCTGATGGGCTGCGTGGCCGTCGGCGTGGTGTTCTCGCTGGCGGTATTGCTGGGACCGATGAGCGCGGCCACCGGCTGGTCGCGCAGCGCCTTGTCGGGCGCCATGACGCTGGCCTTCCTGAGCATGGGCGCGGGCGGGTTCGGCTGGGGGATGTTGAGCGACCGGTTCGGGCCGCGGCCGGTGGTGCTGGCGGGTGCGCTGCTGCTCGGGCTGGCCTGCGTGCTGGCCAGCCGGGCGACCAGCCTGCTGATGTTCCAGTTGAGCTACGGGGTGCTGATGGGCATCGCGGTCTCCAGCTTCTTCACGCCGGTGATCGCGGCTACCGCGGCGTCGTTCGAACGGCGCCGCAACCTGGCGATCTCGCTGGTGTCGGCCGGCGTCGGCGTGGCGCCGATGACGATGTCGCCGCTGGTGGCGTGGCTGGTCGGCCACTACGACTGGCGCACCACGCTGCTGATCGTCGGCGGCGTGGCGTGGGCGCTGACGCTGCCGGCGGTCTGGTTCGTGCGCACGGCGCCGGCATCGGCGCCGATGCCGGGCGAAGCGAGCGCGGCCGGCAAGCCGCCGCTCGGGCGGGCGCTGCGCTCGAGGCCGTTCCTGGTGCTGGCCGGCGCGTTCTTCGCCTGCTGCGCGGCGCACTCGGGGCCGATCTTCCACACCGTCAGCTATGCGCTCGGCTGCGGGCTGGCGCTGACCGCGGCGGTCACCATCTACAGCATGGAAGGCGCGGCCGGGCTGGGCGGCCGGCTGCTGTTCGGCCTGCTCGCGGACCGCTTCGGCGCCAAGCCGGTGCTGGTGTCCGGGTTGATCCTGCAGGGGATCGGCGCGGTGGCGTACCTGGGCGTGAACCAGCTCGAAGGCTTCTATGCGGTAGCGATCGTGTTCGGCATGGCCTACGGCGGCACCATGCCGCTGTATGCCTCGCTGGCGCGCGATGCGTTCGATCCGCGCATCCTGGGTTCGGTGCTCGGCGCGGCGACGCTGCTCTCCAGCTTCGGCATGGCGCTGGGTCCGCTGATCGGCGGCTGGCTGTACGACCGCTACGGCAGCTATGCGTGGATGTACATCGGCTCGATGGCGCTGGGCCTGGCCGCGGCGGCGATCGCGATGTGCTTCCCGAGCGCGAAGCGGCCCGGTCCGGACCTGCGGCCGCTCGCTGCGGATGCGGCGTGAGCCTTCGCGTGCGGTCAGCGGCTTGCGTGCCGTCGCCTTGTTCGTTGGGCATGGCCGGGAAGGCCCTTCGGGACTGAAGTCCCTCCCACAGGAGTACCTGGGGGCCGTTCTTGTCTCCTTGCGGAGGGAATGCCGCCGATGTGTCCCGGCGATGATCGCTGCATCCGCCAATGCCGCAGATGCGACTGGCAGAGCGTCTGCGAAGCGCGCATTGCGCGATGCCGGTCCGTTGTGGGAGGGACTTCAGTCCTGGCGAGGCCTTGCCGATGCTGCGGAAGGATCACGTAATGGCAGCGATGAAGGCTTGGGCCTGTTCTGCGCTGTCGTTGTTCCTTGTGGGAGGGACTTCAGTCCCGACGGACCTTGCGGATGCTGTTGAAGGACCAAGCGGCGATGGTCGAAGGCTTTGGCCTGCTTTGCATCGTCGTTGTTTCTTTCGCTGGGCATGATCGGGAAAGCCCGTCGGGACTGAAGTCCTCCTACAGGGCTACGGAGAATCCCTTGATCGCTGGCCTCATTCTCCGGATCGAACGTCGATATGCCGTGCGATGGCCATCGGCTCCACCAGCGCGGCATACGCGACCTGCAGGGCATCGACGAAGCGCGCATCGCCCGATACCGGTCCGAACACCGCATCCAAGGCCATGAACGCCTCGACGTCGTGCGCGGCATCGCCGGTGGCGCTTCGTGCGATCCGGCCCAGGGCCTCGGCAAGCGGGTCGACCAGCGCCACGCCGTTGTGCACCTGCCGTCGCACGAACTGCATCCATGCGGCGACCGGCAGGCACAGTCGATCGATGCGATGGCCGATCGCCAGGGCGTCGCGGAGGGTGGCGAGGATCCGTACCGGCAGCTTCTGCGAGCCGTCCCAGGCGATCTGCGAGAGCAGGTGGCGGATCGCCGGGTTGCGAAAGCGGTCGAGGATGGCACCGGCATACGCCTGTGGGTCGAAGCCCGGCATCGCCGGCAGCGTGGGCGCGATGTCCTCGCGCATCAGCGTTTCGACGAAGGCGGACAGCTGAGGGTGGCGCATCGCGTCGGCGACGGTTTCCAGCCCGAGCAGCGAGCCGAGGTAGGCCAGCGTCGAGTGCGGGCCGTTGAGCAGGCGCAGCTTGGCGCGGTCGTAGCCGGCGATGTCGCCGCTCAGGACCACGCCGGCGCGTTCCAGTGCCGGGCGGCCGTTGCAGAACGCGTCCTCGACCACCCATTGCGTGTAGGTCTCGCGCTGGACCGGCCAGGCATCGCGCATGCCGAGCTGCGCCGATACCCGCTCGCGCAGGGCGTCGTCGCTGGCCGGGGTGATGCTGTCCACCATCGAACGCGGGAACGTGGCCTCGGCCTCGATCCAGGCCGCCAGCGCCGGGTCGATGCGTTGCGCGTACTGCAGCGTGGCGCGACGCAGCTTGCCGCCGTTGTCGGGCAGGTTGTCGCAGCTGAGCACGGTATAGGGTTTGAGGCCCAGCCGCCGGCGCGCGCGCAGGCCGGCGACGAGATGGCCGATGGCGCTGCGTGGCGCATCCGGGGCGGCGAGATCGTGGACGATGTCGGGGTGGGCGAAATCCAGGCCGTCGCCGGCCAGGCAGTAGCCCTTCTCGGTAATGGTCAGCGTGACCAGGCGCACGCCGGGATCGGCCAGCCGCGCCAACACCGCGGCCTGTTCGTCGCGCGCGCACAGCACTTCGCGGATCGCGCCGACCACGCGCAGCCGCGTGCGTTCGCCGAGCAGCGCCAAGGCATAGAGGCCGTCCTGCGGACGCAACGCATCGCGCACCTCGGTGCTGTGCAGCGAGACCGCGCTGATCGCCCAGTCGGGCTCGTCGGCCAGCAGCGCGTCGATGTACGCGGCCTGGTGCGCGCGATGGAACGCGCCGGGGCCGAAGTGGACGATGCCGATGCGGGTTCGCGCGCGGTCGTAGACGGGCGCGGCGATGTCCGGCGGCAACGCCGCGAGCGTGGCATCGGAGAGACGGGGCAGGTCGGTCATCGCGGATACGGACAATTCGCGGAGGAAGAATGCCCCTCTCCCGCTTGCGGGAGAGGGGTTGGGGTGAGGGCGGCGCGGTGCCTTCATCCGCTCCTTCGGGGCACCTTCTCCCGCTTGCGGGAGAAGGGAACGTGGTCAGTCGTTCTGTATGTCGAAGGTCTTGCTCGCACGGATATCCGCGCTGGACGCACCGATCTGGACTTCGTAGCGGCCGGGCTCGACCACGTAGGCGCCCGCCTTCTCGTCGTAGCGGCGCAGGTCCTTCGCGGGGCTCAGTTCGAAGACGACCTGCCTGGCCTCGCCCGGTTGCAGATGCACGCGCTGGATGCCGCGCAGGTTCTTCAAGGCCTGCCCGGGCGCGGGCGATTGCGGGCGCAGGTACAGCTGCACCACCTCGTCGCCGGCGCGCGTGCCGGTGTTGCGCACTTCGACGCTGGCCTTCACGGTGCCGTCCTTCGCCACGCTTGTGCGGTCCAGCTTCAGTCCGGCGTAGCCGAACGTGGTGTACGACAGCCCATGGCCGAACGGATACAGCGGTTCGCCGCCGAAGTAACGGTAGGTGCGATTGGCCATCGCATAGTCGTCGAACGCCGGCAGCTTCTCGTCGGCCTTGTAGAAGGTCACCGGCAACCGCCCGGACGGGTTGGCGTCGCCGAACAGCACGTCGGCGACCGCGCTGCCGCCGCGCTGGCCGGGGTACCAGGCCACCAGGATGCCCGGCAGGTTGGCCTTGGCCCAGTCCACGCCCAGCGCCGAACCGGTGGTCAGCACCAGCACTACCGGCTTGCCGGTGGCGTGCACCGCTTCCAGCAGTTTCTGCTGGGTGGCGGGCAGGCGGATGTCGGTGCGGTCGCCGCCGGCGAAGCCGGGATAGTTGACCGTCATCTCCTCGCCCTCGACGTCGCCGGTGAGGCCGCCGACGAAGACCACCACGTCGGACTTGCGCGCCGCCTCCACCGCTTCCTCGAACGGCGGCTTGGCGCCGGGCAGGTCCCAGGCCAGGCGCACGCCGGCGTCGCGCTCGCCTTCGTAGTACTCCAGCTTGATCTCGTAGCTGCGCCCGGCCTGCAGCGCGACCTGCACGCTGTCGGCGCGCAGGCGTTCGTTGTCGCTCCAGTGGTCCAGCAGGAGCTTGCCGTCCAGGTACAGGCGGAAGCCGTCGTTGGCGGCGGCCTCGAGCCGGTAGTCGCCGGTTACCGGCGGCAGCAGCTGGCCGCTCCAGCGGATGCTGAAGCCGTCGCTGGGCAGCGCCTGCTCCTCGCTGGCCTCGCCGCGCGCCATCAGCGTGTCGGTCGGCGAGCCGCGGTCCCAGCGGAACGCGATCTGCGGATCGACACGCACCAGCGCCGGGGTGCCGGACAGGTCGCGGTTGCGGAAGTACTCGCCGCGCAGGCCGCGCTCGCTCGAACCCGCCGCGGGCCGCAGGTACTGCGGCTCGATCAGCGGCGTGGCGGCCGGGTCGTCGCGGCCCTCGACCAGGTCGGTGCCGCGCGCGTACAGCACCTGCGCCTGCGGCGCCGCCTCGCGGATGCCCTGCAGGATCGTCACCGGCGCGGCCGGGGTGCCGAAGTAGTTGCCCAGCAGCGCCATGGTGTCGTCGGCGGTGGGCCCGACCACGGCGATGCGCTGGGTGGTGCGCGACAGCGGCAGCACGCCGTCGTTCTTCAGCAGCACGATCGATTCCTGCGCGACCTTGCGCGCCAGCGCGTCGTGCCGAGGCGACTGGTTCACCGAATACGGGATCCGCGTCCAGCGCACGTCCCGCAGCGGGTCGAACATGCCCAGGCGCATGCGCGCGGCGAACAGCTGCGTCACCGCCTTGTCGACCTCGGCCTCGTCGAGCAGGCCCTTGCGCACGGCCACCGGGATCGACGGCGCGTAGGTGTTGCCGCAGTCGAGCTGGGTGCCGTTCTTCACCGCCAGCGCGGCGGCCTCCTCGGGCGTGGCGACGATCTTGTGGTTCTTCCAGATGTCCACGATCGCCCAGCAGTCGGAGACGACGTAGCCCTTGAAGCCCCAGCGATCGCGCAGCACGTCGCGCAGCAGGAACTTGCTGGCGCTGGCGGACTCGCCGTAGACGCGGTTGTAGGCGCCCATCACCGCATCGACGTCGCCGTCCTTCACCAGCGCCTCGAACGCGGGCAGGTAGGTGTCGTAGAGGTCGCGCCTGGACGGGCGCACGTCGAAGTGGTGGCGGTCGGCCTCCGGGCCGCTGTGCACGGCGAAGTGCTTGGCGGTGGCGTCGAGCTTGCGGAATTTCTGGCGGGTGCGGGGATCCGCATGCGGATCCACGGCGGGGTCATCGCCCTGCAGGCCGCGCACGAACGCCACGCCCAGCTGCGAGGTGAGATACGGATCCTCGCCGTAGGTCTCCTGGCCGCGGCCCCAGCGCGGGTCGCGGAAGATGTTGATGTTGGGCGACCAGAAGGTCAGGCCCTGGTAGCGGCCGCGCTTGCCCTCGGCGGCGAAGCGCGCGTGCTTGGCGCGCGCCTCGTCGCTGATCGCGTCGGCCACCTGGCCGATCAGCGGCACGTCGAAGGTCGCGGCCATGCCGATCGCCTGCGGGAACACGGTCGCGCCGCCGGCGCGGGCGACGCCGTGCAGCGCCTCGTTCCACCAGTCGTAGGCCGGCACGCCCAGGCGCTCGATCGCCGGCGCGGCGTTCTGCATCTGCGCGGCTTTTTCCTCCAGCGTCATGCGCGAGACCAGCGCCGCGGCGCGGTCCTCGAAGCTGCGCTGGGTATCGAGCCAGGGCGCGGCCTCGTCCGCCACCGCCGGTCCCAGCGGAAGCAGGGCCAGCAGGGCGAGGGCACAGCATTGTCCGAGCCTGGTGCGTCGCGTGCGGTGGGTGGTCATCGGTCTTTCCTTGTTTGTGACGTCATGGATATCAGATCGGAGCGACATGCCCTCCTCCCTACGGGAGAAGGCGGCGCGCAGCGCCGGAGGAGGGTACGGGCGAAGCCCCGGGGTCCGGATATGGTCAGGGGCTTTCATCCCTGGCGTAGGGCCCCACCATCGCGCCGACGAAGCCGCCGGCGACCTCGGTGCTGAGCACGGTGCCGTCCTGGCGTTGCGCCAGCCATTGCCAGCCCTCGCCGGCGTCGAAGGCGAAACCGTAATCGCCTCCGTCGCCGGAGATCTTCAGCTTCAACGCCGCCGATGCCGGCAACGTGCGCGATGCCACCACGCGGGCGGCCGCCTCGCCGGCGCGCTTCTCCAGGAACAGCTGCATGCGCTCGCCATCGCGGCGCACGCCGAGGAAATACCAGTAGCGCTCGTTCTGGAACGCGGCCAACCCGGCAGCGGTGCCGGCCGCCGGCAGCTCCAGCGCAGTGCTGGCATCGAACGCCAGGTGTTGCTGGCGGCGCGCCAGGAACGAGGGGTTGCGCAGCGTATCCAGGCCTTCGGCGAGCGGATGGATCGTCAGCTGGCCCGGGCGCGCGCGCAGGTCGGCCCAATCCCGCTTGGGAACGCGCACGTACAGCCATTCGCGCCCGGGCTTGGCCGCATCGAACTCGTCGCGCCAGGTGAAGTTGCCGGTGTTCGGGGCCTGGTCGAGGCCGGCCTGCAGATAGGCGGGGCCGGGCGCGACGTAGGGGATGGCGCGGCCGTGCTCGAGGATCACCGGCCAACCGTCCTTCCATTCCACCGGCAGCAGGTAGGTCTCGCGACCGGTGTTGTAGTGGACGCGGGCGTAGTTGCGGCTGGCCAGGAACACGGCCCACCAGCGCCCGTCCGGGCCCTCGACGAGATCGGCGTGGCCGGCGTTGGTGACCGGCAGCGGGCGGTCCGCCGGCAGGTCGCGCTGGGTCAGGATCGGGTTGTGCGCATAGGGCTCGTAGGGCCCCCACACGTCGCGGCTGCGCAGCACCACCTGCGAGTGGTTCGGCCCGGTGCCGCCCTCGGCGTCGGACAGGTAGTACCAGCCGTCGCGCTTGTACAGGTGCGGGCCTTCGATCCAGATCGGGTTCTTCTCCGGCTCCACGCCGCCATCGACCAGCACCTTGCGCGGGCCGACGGGCTGGAAGCGCGCCAGGTCGATCTGCTGCATCCAGATCGCGCGATGGCCGTCGTAGCGCGGCGTGCCCTCGGGCGCGTCGTTGTTGACCAGGTAGACCTTGCCGTCGTCGTCGAAGAACAGCGACGGGTCGATGCCGCCGATGCCCGGCAGCCAGTGCGGGTCGGACCAGGGCCCGGCCGGGTCGGTGGCGGTGGCGATGAAGTTGCCGCCGCTGTCCACCGCGGTGGTGACCACGTAGAAGGTGCCGTCGTGGTACGAGATCGCCGGCGCGAAGATGCCGCGCGACACGCCGAGCCCGTCGAAGTCCAGCTGGGTGCGCCGGTCGATGACGTTGCCGACCTGCTGCCAGTGCACCAGGTCGGCGCTCTCGAACACCGGGATGCCGGGGAAGTAGGCGAAGCTGGAATTGACCAGGTAGAACTTGCCGTTCGCCGCGACCACGCTGGGGTCGGGATGGAACCCGGCCAGCACCGGGTTGCGGTAGTGGCCGGTCGGCAGCGGGGCCTCGAACGCGGCATCGCGGCCGGTGTATTCGAACCAGTCGAAATACGCGGGTGATTGCGCGAAGGCGGGAGCGGTCAGTGCGGCGAGCAGGAGCCCCCACCCTCGATGTCCCAGTGCTGGGCGAGGCTCGGTCATGCCTGGGCTTCTTGTCTTTATGAGAGCAGCGGCAAGAGCTTTCGCCTTGCGGCGAGTCACTTTTCTTTGCTTGTGCAAAGAAAAGTAACCAAAAGAAAGCACACCCCGCCTTCGCGCCCGCAGCTTCGCTGCGGGTTCGCGGCGCCAGCGGGATTTTTCGACGGGGCATCCTGCCCCGGCGAAAAACGACGCCCATCCATGGGCGTCGCCCTTCGGGTTTTTCCCGCCGTCCCCGCCGCTACGGAGGGGCCCCGACGGAGCAAAGGCGGAAAGCAACGGCAGGATCACAAGCAACAGCGACGAACCTTCCTGGCCAACAGTCCACTTGCGCAGGAACAACGGGAAAAATGCGTACGGACGCTTCATCACCCCTCCTCACCAATCCCACATCGAGCCGTCTTCCAGCCGCGCGATCGGCAGCTGCTTGGGGGCGTACGGATACTTCGCGGCCAGCTTCTCGTCGATGTCCACGCCATGGCCCGGCGTGTCGCCCACGTGCAGGCGGCCGGCGCGCAGCACGTAGTCGTGCGGGAACACCGCGTCGGTCTCGTCGGTATGGAACATGTACTCCTGGATGCCGAAGTTCGGCACCCAGGTGTCGAAGTGCAGCGCCGCGCCCATCGTCACCGGCGACAGGTCGGTGGCGCCGTGGAAGCCGGTGCGCACCTGGTACAGCGCGGCGAAGTCGGCCAGCCGGCGCACGTGGGTGATGCCGCCGCCGTGCACGATGGTGGTGCGGACGTAGTCGATCAGCTGGTTCTCGATCAGGTACTTGCAGTCCCAGATCGAGTTGAACACCTCGCCGACCGCCAGTGCGGTGACCGAGTGCCGGCGGATCAGCTCGAACGCCTTCTGGTTTTCCGCCGGGGTGGAATCCTCCAGCCAGAACAGCCGGTACGGCTCCAGGTCGCGCGCCAGCCGCGCGGCCTCGATCGGGGTCAGGCGATGGTGCACGTCGTGCAGCAGTTCGACGCCGGTGCCGTGGTCCTTGCGCAGTTGCTCGAACAGCCGGGGCGCGGTCTCCAGGTAGCGCGGCGTGTTCCACACCGTCTCCGCCGGCAGCTCGCTCTCGGCCGGCTCGTAGCCGCGCGCGCTGGAGACCCCGTAGGCCTTCTTCACGCCCGGCACGCCGCACTGCGCGCGCACCGCCAGGAAGCCCTGCTCGATGAAACGCCCGACGGCGTCGCTCGCCTCGGCGATGTCGCGGCCGTTGGCGTGGCCGTACACCAGCGCGCCCTCGCGCGAGCGGCCGCCGAGCAGCTGGTACAGCGGCAGCCCCGCCATCTTGCCGAGGATGTCCCACAGCGCCACGTCGACCGCGGCGATCGCGGTCATCGTCACCGGGCCGCGCCGCCAGTACGCGCCGCGGTGCAGGAACTGCCACATGTCCTCGATCCGGCCGGCGTCGCGGCCGATCAGGTTCGGCACCACGTGCTCCTGCAGGTAGGCGGCCACCGCCAGCTCGCGTCCGTTGAGCGTGGCGTCGCCCAGCCCGTACACGCCCGAGCGCGTGACGATCTTCAGCGTGACGAAGTTGCGGCCCGGGCAGGTGACGATGACCTTGGCATCGACGATCTCGCGCTCGCGCTTGGAGCCATGGGTAGCGGTTTCGGTGACGACTTGCGTGTTCATCGTGCGGATCTTGGGTGGGATGTCAGGGGATGGCGGTTTCGAACGGCCCGGCCGGCAGGCCGGCGCTGTCGTAGAGGGTGACGACGGGGCTGTCGGCCCAGCCGTAGCGCACGCGGGTGGCGGCGGCCGCGTTGGGCGCCTGCAGCACCACCTCGCGCCCGCGGATGCGCGCGCCGGCGTAGCGGCAGCTGCCCGGCTGCGCGCCGCACAGCTCGAAGCCGACCGGGCCGTCGGCGCCGTAGGCGACCAGTGCGCCGTCGACGTCGCCGAAGCCGACCACGACCGTGTCGCCCTCGTGCCGCACCGAGGCCGGCACCGGGCCGGACGGCGGCAACGCCTCGCCGTACACCACGTGCCGCGCGGTGCGCGCCAGGCGCCGGCCGACGTCCTGCTTGTTGGCGGGGTGGATGTCGCCGCGCTCGCCGAGGTCGATCGCCACCGCCAGCCCGCTGCGCGCATCCTCGCCGGCCACGTCGCGCTGCGCCCGGCGCAGCTCGGCCCAGCCGCTTTCCTGCGGTTGCGTCGGCGGCGGGCCGAAGTTCGGCAGCTGCACCACCAGCAGCGGCAGGCCGGCGCCGAACTGCCGGCGCAGGTCGGCGCGGTAGGCGCGCAGCAGGCCGCGATAGGCGCCGGCCTCGCCGGTGTTGGATTCGCCCTGGTACCACAGCGCGCCGCGCAGCGCGTAGCGGCCCAGCGGGGCGACCATGGCGTTGTACAGCGTGGTCTTGCCGGAGGCGGACAGCCACGGCGCCAGCGGCGGCGTGCCGGCCCGTTCCGGCACCTGGCGGTACTCCCAGGCGCCGTCCAGCGGCACCGTGCCGCCGTCGCGCAGGTGCAGCGCGACCGGCCCGGACAGCCCGCCGTCGGCATAGGTGTTGAGCACGTTGACCACGACCAGGTTGTCGCCGGCATGCAGCAGTCCGGGCGGCAGTGGATAGTTCCGCTCGCCGCCGCCGTAGTCGCTGCCGACACCGCGCCCGTTGACCCAGGTCTGGTCGATCTCGTCGGCGCCCAGCGCCAGCGACGTGGCTTGCGCGGCCTGTTCGGCGCTCAAGCGCACGCTGGCGCGATACCAGAGCATGCCGGTGAAGCCGGCGAGTTCCGGCACGCCCCATTGCCGGTAGTTGCCGAGCTGCTTCGGCGCGGCGCGCCAGCCGGTGGTGGTCGCCGCGGGATCCCACGGCGCATCGCCCTCGGCCACGCCCGGCAACGAACGCCACCATGCCGCCCAGCGTTCGCCCCAGCGCGCATAGGCGGCCTGCGGATCGCGCGCGTACAGCGCCAGCGTGTCGAGCGCATCGGCGTAGTCGCCGGCACCGCGCAGCGCGCCATCGCTCAGCCAGGCCTCGATGCGCGAACCGCCGAGCGAGGCGTTGATCAGGCCCATCGGCACGTCCACCTGCTTTTGCAGCTCGCGCGCGAAGTAGTAGCAGGTCGCGGAGAAATCGCCGACGTACTGCGAGGTGGCCGGTTGCCACTGCACCGGCGCGGCGAAGCCGTCCTGCGGGGCGGGGCGCGCGGCCTGCGGCACCTTCAGCAGGCGGATGCGGTCGTTGGTGGCGCCGGCGATCTCGGCGCGGGAGTTGAGCGTGCGATGCACCTGCAGCTCCATGTTGGACTGGCCCGAGCACAGCCAGACATCGCCGACCAGCACGTCGGTTGCGGTCTGCCGGGCCGTGGCCGTGCTTGCGGTCAGCGTGTACGGCCCGCCTGCCTGCACGGCCGGCAGCTGCGCCTGCCAGTGTCCCTCGTGATCGGCACGTGCGGTGACGTGCTTGCCGGCGAATTCCACACGCACCTGCTCATCCGGTCCGGCCTGGCCCCAGACCGGGATCGGCTGCCCGCGCTGCAGCACCGCATGGTCCTGGAACAGCGCCTGCAGCAGCGGCGCCTTGGCGTCCTGCGCCTGCGCGACGGGTATCGCCAGGATCGAAGCGACCAACAACCCGACCGGCGCCGCCACGAGAGCGGGGACCCAGTGTCTTATCCGCAATCCCACCGTCGTCATTAACCCTTCCATCGCCATTCCCGCGAACGCGGGAAGCGCTTTACAGCAGCCCTTCGGGCTGATCATCCATGGACTTTTGCCTTTCGCACGGACCGTGATCGTTCGGACCAACGTCCATGGGTTCCCGCGTTCGCGGGAATGACGGGTTTCATGCATCGCGCTCAACCCCAACCGATCCAAACTCATTTCCCGTCCCCCGGGGCAAAAGGAAACTGCAGCGACTCGTAGTAATCGAGCGGATGCGCAGGCGGCGCGGCGCCCGCCGGCAGCGGCCGCTGCGAGAAGGTCTGGAAGTAGGCGATGCTGGCGTCGCGCCACCAGCGCGCTTCCTTCTCCTGGATGGCCAGGAACGCCGCCACCTGCGCATGCCGTTCCGGATCGATGCGTCCGGCCAGCCCGTCCCAGGTGCGGCGCATCGCGGCCACGTAGTCGACCCCGCGATCGTAGCGTGCGACCAGCTCGTCCCACAGCGTGCGGCCGGAAGCCATGCGGTGGTCCCACGGCACGTGGTGGAACCAGAGCAACAAGTTCTCGGGCACCGTCGCCACGTCGCCGAAGCGCGCGGCCACCGGCGGAGCGTACTGCGCTACCGCGTTGCTGCCGCTGGCGCTGCGGTCGAAGCCGATGCCGTCGCGGCCGGCGCGGTGGTAGTAGACCGAGGTCCAGTCCGCGCGCGGGCCGCCGGAGACCCACGGCGCCGGGCCGTAGTGGTGGCCGCGGCCCATCAGGTGGTGCAGGCCGAGCGGGGTCATGTAGTCCACCACCGCCTCGCGCGAGCCCATCATCATCGCCACCACCGGCGCGACCACGGCCGGGTCGGTGGAGAACGTCATCCGCACCCAGTCCTCGGCGATCGCGCGGGCATCGGCATCGGGGTTCCATGCCATCCGGCCGAACGCGTACCAGTTGGCCTGGTCGAAGTGCGAGCCGCTCCAGTTGCGGTCGCTGCCGATGTTGGCCACGCCGGCGATGCCGGTCAGCCGGCTCCTGCCAGGCGCGTCGCCTTCCAGCGAGCCGTCCACCACCTTCGCCACCGTCGAGCCCGGCCCGCGCGCGTGGGTGTCCGATCGCAGCGTCTCGGCGAACAGCGGCGCCAGGTAGGCCAGGTGGGTGGCGAAGCCGAGGTACTCCTTGGTGATCTGGAACTCCATCATCAGCGGCGTCTTCGGCATCGCGCCGAACAGCGGATGGAACGGCTCGCGCGGCTGGAAGTCGATCGCGCCGTTCTTGACCTGCACCAGCACGTTGTCGCGGAACGTGCCGTCCAGCGGCTTGAACTCGTCGTAGGCCTGCTTGGCGCGGTCGTCCGGCTGCTCGTGCGAGTAGACGAAGGCGCGCCACATCACCACGCCGCCGTGCGGCGCGAGCGCGTCGGCCAGCATGTTGGCGCCGTCGGCGTGCGAGCGGCCGTAGTCCTGCGGGCCGGGCTGGCCTTCCGAGTTGGCCTTGACCAGGAAGCCGCCGAAGTCCGGGATCCGCCGGTAGATCTCGTCGGCCTTGTCGCGCCACCAGCGTCGCACCGCAGGATCGAGCGGGTCGGCGCTCTTCAGGCCGCCGATCTCGATCGGCGCGGAGAAGCGCGCGCTGAGGTAGACCTTGATGCCGTAGGGCCGCAGCACTCCGGCCAGCGCCGCGGCCTTGTCCAGGTACATCGGGGCCAGGCTCTGCGCGCTGGCGTTGACGTTGTTGAGCACCGCGCCGTTGATGCCGATCGAGGCGTTGGCGCGCGCGTAGTCGGTATAGCGCGGGTCCAGCCAGTCCGGCAGCTTGTGCCAGTCCCAGATCGACTCGCCGGCGTAGCCGCGTTCGACGTAGCGGTCCAGGTTGTCCCAATGGTCGAGCACGCGCAGCCGGACGCGCGGCGCCTCGCGCACGTCCAGCGCGGCGAGCGGCTGGCCGGTCTGCAGCAGGCGCAGGAAATGGAAGGCGCCGTACAGCGCGCCGATGTCCTCGTTGGCGGCGATCACCGTGGCGGCATGGCCGCCGAGCCGCATGCGGCGGATCAGGTAGCCTTCGCGGCCCAGTCCGGCCAGTTCCGGCCCGAGCGCGGCCAGCAGCGGCGACGATGCCGGCGTGCCGACCACGAGCGCGCCGTCGCGATCGGGGCGCTCGACCGACGGCGGGCGCGCGCCGAGCAGGCCGGACAGCCCGCGCAGCAGCTCCGCGCGCGTGGCCTGCTGGGTCGGCATGGCGGCCGGCGCCGCCAGCGCGGTGACCTGCACGGCGGCCTGCGCGTCGCCCGGCGGCACGTAGCGCAGCCACAGCGCATAGCCGTCCTCGGCGTGCAGCGCCGGCGCCAGCAGCCAGAGCGCGGCGAGCAGCCATCCGCCGCCGCAATGCCGGCCGATGCGCGAGGCCGTTGCCCGGATCGTGCCGATGCCCGTCATCGCCCGTTCCCTCCCTGCGCGGGCAGGATCCGGGGCGCCCGGGCCATGCCCGGCTTGTCGCCGGCACAACGGGTTAACGCTACCATGGGCCGCGCAAGACGCTGGCCGTTCGCAGTGGCGCTGCCTGGCCGGGGATCGTGCACATCGCCTGCCTGCCGATGGCGGCAGCCTGCCAGAGGAAGGGAACGCATTTGGAAAAAAATCGCAAATCGATCCGCCGCAAGGGACAGGCGGTCACCATCGACCAGGTCGCGGCCCTGACCAAGGTGTCGCCGATGACGGTCTCGCGCGTGGTCAACGGCAAGGGCAACGTGCGCGACTCGACCCGCGAGAAGGTGCTGGCCGCGATCAAGAAGCTCGGTTACCAGCCCAATCTCGCCGCCAGCGCGCTGGCGGCCGCGCAGAACACCCGCATCGCGCTGATCCACAGCGATCCCAGCGGCGCCTACCTGCGCGAGCTGCTGCTCGGCGTGCTGCGCGCCGTCTCGCATACCTCGATCCAGCTGGTGATCGACTACTGGGACGGGCTCACGCCCGAGGCCGAGCGCAAGGCCGCGCGCGCGCTGGCCAAGAGCGTGGCCGGCGTGATCCTGCCGCCGCCGCTGTGCGAGTCCGAGCCGGCGGTGCAGGAACTGGTGAAGGCCAAGGTGCCGGTGGTGTCGATCGCCTCCGGACGCTTCAACCGGCAGGTCTCGTGCGTGCGCATCGACGAGTACCGCGCCGCGATGGAGATCACCGCGCACCTGATCGCCAAGGGCCATACCCGGATCGGCTTCATCCACGGCCATCGCAACCTCAGCGCGAGCCTGCGCCGGTTCGAGGGCTTCCGCGCCGCGCTCGAGGAGGCCGGCCTGGCCTTCGATCCGGCCCTGGTCGAGTACGGCGACTACACCTACCGTTCCGGGCTGGCCGCGGCCGAGAAGCTGCTCGCGGTCTCGCCCGCGCCGACCGCCATCTTCGCCAGCAACGACGACATGGCCTCGGCCGCCGTCTCGGTCGCGCACCGGCAGGGCCTGGACGTGCCGCGCGACCTGTCGGTGGTCGGTTTCGACGACACCTCGACCGCGACCGCGGTCTGGCCCGAGCTCACCACCGTCCACCAGCCGATCGCGGCGATGGCCGACACCGCCATCGACCTGCTGCTGCGCGAGATACGCGACCAAGGGAAGGTGACGCGGACGGTGTTCGATCATGTCGTGGCCCATCAACTGGTGCAGCGTGAATCGGTGGCGCCGCCGCGCAAGCGGGTTGCTGCCGCGGGAGCGGCGTCGACCGCGAAAAAACGCCCCCGGTAAAGCTCTGCGAGCCCCCTCCCATCGGGGCGAAGGGGTACGGCTTGCGCGCCGTCGCGCGCGTGCGCCTGGGCGCCCGCGCCGCTGGCGTGGGCCGGGGCGCGGAGCGGGGGCTCGAGTGAGGGTAAGGGCGCAGCCTCTTGTGATGTCTCGCTACATGAAGCTTCGCCCGAACCCTCATCCGCCCCTTCGGGGCACCTCGCTTCGCGCCCCGGCCTGACGCAGCGCGCCAGGCGTTCAGGCGCGGTCAGCGCAACAGGTACTGGTTGAGCAGGTTCTCGTAGGCCTCCTGGCGGCCGCTGGTCTGCTTCGGCTCGCCGTGCTGGGCGGCCAGGCCCGCCAGCGCCGCCAGGTCCAGCTTGCCGTCCACGAAGTCCTTGCCCGCGCCGCTGTCGAAGCTGGCATAGCGCTGCTGGCGCCACTGCTCCCACGGCGAGGCCGTCAGCAGCGCGTGCGCCACCTCCAGCCCGCGCGCGAACGCGTCCATGCCGCCGATGTGCGCGATGAACAGGTCCTGCAGGTCGGTCGACTCCCGGCGCGGCTTGGCGTCGAAGTTCAACCCGCCCTCCAGCCCGCCCTGGCGCAGCACCACCAGCATCGCCCCCACCGTGTCGTACAGGTCGGTCGGGAACTGGTCGGTGTCCCAGCCGTTCTGCGCATTGCCGCGGTTGGCGTCGATGCTGCCCAGCAGGCCGTGGTCGGAAGCCACCTGCAGGTCGTGCTCGAAGGTGTGACCGCTCAGCGTGGCGTGGTTGGCCTCGATGTTGAGCTTGAAGTCCTTCTCCAGCCCGTGCTCGCGCAGGAAGCCGGCCACCGTGGCGCTGTCGAAGTCGTACTGGTGCTTCATCGGCTCCATCGGCTTGGGCTCGATCAGGAAGTTGCCCTTCAGCCCGATGCTGCGGCCGTAGTCGCGCGCCATCGTCAGGAACCGCGCGAAGTTGGCCAGCTCGCGCTTCATGTCGGTGTTGTGCAGGCTCGCATAGCCCTCGCGGCCGCCCCAGAACACGTAGTGCTCCCCGCCCAGCTCCACCGTCGCCTCCAGCGCCGCCTTCACCTGCACCGCCGCGCGCGCCACCACCGCGAAGTCCGGGTTGGTCGCCGCCCCGTTCATGTAGCGCGGGTGGCTGAACAGGTTGGCCGTGCCCCACAGCAGCTTGATCCCGGTCGCCGCCTGGCGCTCCTTGGCCTGGGCCACCATGTGCCTGAGGTTCTTCTCGTACTGGCCGATGTCGTCCGCGTCCGGCGCCAGGTCCACGTCGTGGAAGCACCAGAACGGCGTGCCCAGCTTGGTGAAGAACTCGAACGCCGCATCGACCTTGGCCTCGGCCGTGGCCATCGGCGTGCCGGCCTCCCACGGGAACTTGCGCGTGCCCGGCCCGAACGGGTCGGCCCCGGCGTTGCCGAAGGTGTGCCAATAGCAGGTGGCAAAGCGCAGGTGCTCGGCCATGGTCTTGCCGCCGATCTTCTTGTCCGCGTCGTAGACCTTGAACGCCAGCGGGTTGTCCGAGTCGCGGCCTTCGAACTTGATCCGGCCGATGCCCGGGAAATATTCCTTGGCGCCGATGAAAACGTTGCTGCTCATGTCGGGTCCTTGCTGCTGATCAGGGGGAAAGGGAAAGGGAAACGTCTGGGGAAATCGTGTGTAGAAGTGACAAAGGCTCCTCCCGCGGCACTCATGAGACCGCACCGCGGTACAGCGGCGTCACCGCCTGCAGGTAGCGCTGGAAGCTCCGGTAGCCCTGCGCATAGGCCGCCGTGCGGCCCGGATCGGGCGTGGCCGCCAGGGCCTCGTCGAACTGCAGGTGCGCCAGCACCACCTCCGCCAGCGTCGCACCGCCGCCCGCGCACGCCCACAGCGCCTGCAGCGCCGCCCCGAAGGCCGCACCCTCCGGCTGGCTCGGCACCCGCACCGGCAGCCCGAACACGTCGGCCACCATCTGCCGCCACTGCGCGCTCTTGGAGCCGCCGCCGGTCAGCAGCACCGTGTCGAAGCGCAGCCCGGCCTCGACGAAGGCGTCATAGCCGTTGCGCAGGCTGTAGGTCGCTCCTTCCATCGCCGCCCGGTACACGTGCGCCGGCGTGGTGTTGTGCGGCTCCATGCCGAACAGCATCCCGCGCGCGGCCGGCAGGTCCGGGGTGCGCTCGCCGTTGAAGAACGGCAGCATCGCCAGCCCGTCCGCGCCCGGGGCCGTGCCGGCCACCGCCGCCTCGGCCTGCGCCCGGTCCAGACCGCCCAGCCGCATCGCCGCCTCGGTCGCCACCGTGCAGTTCATCGTGCAGATCAGCGGCAGCCAGCCGCCGGTGGAGTCGCAGAACGCCGCCCAGCGCGCCGCCGCGTCCACCACCGGCCGCTCGGCATGCGCGAACAGCGTGCCGGAGGTGCCCAGGCTCATCGTCAGCCGCCCCGGCACCACGTTGCCGGTGCCGATCGCCGCCATCATGTTGTCCCCGCCGCCGGTGGTCACCCGCACCCCCGCCGGCAGGCCCAGCGCCTGCGCCGCCGCCGCCGACAGCGCGAAGCTCGTGCCCGGCTCCACCAGCGGCGGCAACGCCGCGCGCAGGTCCCGCTCCGGGTCGATCGCCCGCAGCATCGGCTCGGACCAGGTGCGCGTGCGCACGTCCAGCCAGCCGGTGCCCGAGGCGTCGCCGGCTTCCATGAAGCGCTCGCCGGTCAGCCAGAAGTTCACGTAGTCGTGCGGCAGCATCACCGTGGCCATCGCCGCGTACGCCGCGGGCCGGTGGACCCGGGTCCACGGCAGCTTGGAGGCGGTGTAGCCGGCCAGGATCGGGTTGCCGGCCGCGGCCACCGCCCCGGGCACCCCGCCCACCGCCGCCATCAGCGCCTCCACCTGCGCCTGCGTGCTGGTGTCGCACCACAGCTTCACCGGCGCGGTCACCGTCCCGTCCGCCGCCACCGGCACGAACCCGTGCTGCTGGCCCGACACCGCGATCCCGCGCACCCGCGCCCGCTGCCCGGCCGGCATCCCGGCAAAGCACGCCACGATCCCCTCGATCCACCACGCCGCTTCCTGCTCGCGCGTGCCGTCCTCCGCGCTCGTCAGCGCCAGCGCCGACGACTGCGTGGACACCACCTCCCCCGCCTCGGGATCGTAGGCCACCAGCTTCACGCTCTGCGTGCCTACGTCCAGGCCCACGTAGAGCGCGCTCATGCCGGGCCTCCGGCGCGGACCGCGATGTTAGCGCTACCAGGAATCGCAGCAAAAAAAACCGCAAGGGCGGGACGGGGGCTTTGCATCGGAGCGACGGCTCGTCGGGAGTCGGCCGAACTCTAGCAGCAGTTCGTGCAAAGGCCTTGCTGCGTTGCGCCATCGCGCCCGCCGGGGCCGGACCGCTCCCGCCAGGAGCGGGCGCCGCCGCAAGGCCGTTGCCGCGACCGAGTAGAATGCGCGGGCCATGAATGCCGCCGTCATCCCGCTCCCCGATCCTTCCCCGACCCGCCGCGATCCCCGCGCGGTCGAGCGCGAACATGCCAAGCTGGCCAAACGCCTGCGCCGCCAGGTCGGCCAGGCCATCGCCGACTTCGGCATGATCGAGGCCGGCGACAAGGTCATGGTCTGCCTGTCCGGCGGCAAGGACAGCTACACCATGCTGGACATCCTGCTGCAGCTGCAGAAGAAGGCGCCGGTGCCGTTCGAGCTGGTCGCGGTCAACCTGGACCAGAAGCAGCCGGGCTTCCCCGAGCACGTACTGCCCGACTACTTGGCCTCGATCGGCGTGCCGTACCACGTCATCGAGCAGGACACCTATTCGGTGGTCAGCCGGGTGATCCCGGAAGGCAAGACGATGTGCTCGCTGTGCTCGCGCCTGCGCCGCGGCTCGCTGTACGGCTACGCCGAGCAGAACGGCTTCACCAAGATCGCGCTGGGCCACCACCGCGACGACATGGTCGCCACGTTCTTCATGAACCTGTTCCACCACGCCAAGCTGTCGGGCATGCCGCCCAAGCTGCGCAGCGACGACGGCAAGCACGTGGTGATCCGCCCGCTGGCCTACGTGCGCGAGGCCGACATCGTCGAGTACGCGCAGGCCAAGGCGTTCCCGATCATCCCCTGCAACCTGTGCGGCAGCCAGGAGAACCTGCAGCGCAAGCAGGTCGGGGCGATGCTGAAGCAGTGGGAGAAGGACCATCCCGGCCGCGTCGAGCAGATCGCGCGCGCGCTCGGCGACATCCGGCCCTCGCAACTGGCCGACCGCACCCTGTTCGACTTCCTCTCGCTCGGCCACCGCGAAGGCGCGGTGCGGGCCGACGCGCACGCCTGGCTCGCGGGCGAACCCACCGCGGCGGCCGAAGACGGCGTGGCCTGAGCGGGTGGCGATGTTCCCACCGTCGTTCCCGCCCCGGCGGGAACCCAGCGACTGTCGTCCGGACCGCGTCCCGCGCGGGCAGGACGCCCGATGCCCGCCCTGGCGGGAACGGCGGATCCCGACCAGTCCCGAATTCCCCTTCATCCCGGATCCCAGATGTTCTTCCGCAACCTGACCTTGTTTCGCTTTCCCACCTCGATCGACTTTTCCGAAATCGACAAGCTGCTGCCCGAGGCGCTGCTGCGCCCGGTCGGCCCGCTGGAGATGACCTCGCGCGGCTTCATCTCGCCGTTCGGGCGCGACGAACAGGAGGCGCTGAGCCATCGCATCGGCGACTTCCTGTGGCTGACCGTGGGCGGGGAGGACAAGATCCTGCCCGGCTCGGTGGTCAACGACCTGCTCGCGCGCAAGGTCGCCGAGATCGAGGAGAAGGAAGGGCGCCGCCCCGGCGGCCGCGCGCGCAAGCGCCTGAAGGACGACCTGATCCACGAACTGCTGCCGCGCGCGTTCGTGAAGACCTCGCGCACCGATGCGATGCTCGACCTGCAGCACGGCTACGTCGCGGTGGACACCTCCAGCCGCAAGACCGGCGAGAACGTGATGAGCGAGATCCGCGGCCTGCTCGGCAGCTTCCCCGCGCTGCCGCTCAACGCGGAAGTGGCGCCGCGCTCGGTGCTGACCGGCTGGATCGCCGGCGAGCCGCTGCCGGAAGGCCTCAGCCTCGGCGAAGAATGCGAGATGAAGGACCCCATCGAGGGCGGCGCGGTGGTCAAGTGCCAGCATCAGGAACTGCGCTGCGAGGAGATCGACAAGCACCTGGAGGCCGGCAAGCAGGTGACCAAGCTGGCGCTGGTGCTGGACGACCACGTCTCCTTCGTGCTCGGCGATGACCTGGTGATCCGCAAGCTCAAGTTCCTCGACGGAGCGCTCGACCAGCTCGAGCACAGCGAGGAGGACGGCGCGCGCGCCGAGCTGGACGCCCGCTTCGCGCTGATGAGCGGCGAGGTGCGCCGGCTGTTCCTGCTGCTGGAACAGGCGTTGAAGCTGAGCAAGGCGGATACCTGAATCCGCGGGCGAGAGGCACGGCTTGCGCGCCACGGGCGCGCGTGCCTTGGAGCGCCCATGGCACGGCCTGGGCGCGCCATGGATCGGAGCCTCTAAGCCGTGCCGCAGTGCTCGATCGGTAGCGGCACGGACGAGCGCGTCGCCGCGCGCACGACCGGCCGGCGATCCGGGCATCCGCTCGGCGGTGGTCGGCCTTGGCCGGCGCGTGGCGGCGCGTTCTCCATCACGATGTCCACCGGCCCGGTGCGCCGCGGCTTCGCCCGTGCCCACCCCGCCGGCGCACCATGCTCCGCGCCCGGGCCCGGAGGAAGAAGGGTATTCCTCGACACCCATCTGCAAACCTCCCGTCGTATGCTGTACCGGCCATGCCGAACGTCCTCCGCCGCCTGATCGCGCCCCCGCCGCAGGTGGTCGAACGCGACCACGTCCGCCTGCGACTGGAGGAACGCGAGATCGTCGTGCTGCGCGTGCGCGATCCGCGCGCGCGCCGCATCAAGCTGAGCGTCGACGAGCGCGGCGCGCGGCTGACGCTGCCGCCGCGCGCCAGCCTCGTCGCCGGCGAGCGCTTCCTGCACGAGCATCGCGACTGGCTGGCGCAGCAGCTCGCGCGCTACCGGCAGGCGCACGCGCTGGTGACGTTGCAGCGCGGCCAGCCCGGCACGCTGCCGCTGCGCGGCGAACTGCTGCCGCTGCACTGGCACGAGGCGCGCTACACCCGCATCGAGGCCGCCGACGGCGCGGTCCACCTGCACCTGCCGGCACGCGCGGGCGAGCCGGCGCTGCGGCGCGCACTGAAGGACTTCTACGAGGCGCAGGCCCGCGCCGACGTCGGCCGCTGGCTGCCGAAGTACCTGCCCACGCTGCCGCGCGCGCCGCGCACGGTGCGCTACAAGGTGATGTCCTCGCAATGGGGATCGCTCGCCCCCGACGGCAGCATGGCGCTGGACCTGGCGCTGGTGCTGGGCCGGCCGGCGGCATTCGAGTACGTGCTGGTGCACGAGTTGTGCCACCTGATCCAGGCCAACCATTCGCCGGCGTTCTGGCGCGAGGTGAGCAAGCGCTTCCCGGGCTGGCGCGAAGAGCGCGATTACTTCCACCAGCACGGCCGCCAGCTCAAGGCGCAGCTGCGCCATCTCCTGCAACCCGCCTCCTCCGAAGCGGATTCGCCGTAGGAGCGGCTTTTGTGGGAGCGGCTTCAGCCGCGATGGGCTCTATCGGTAAAACCCTATCGCGGCTGAAGCCGCTCCCACAAAAGTCGCTACTGCGACCGGGAACTCAGCCCGGTAGCGTCTGCAGGAACTCGCGCACGATCGCGGCCACGGCGGCCGGCTCTTCCATGTGCAGGTGGTGGATGCCGGCCAACGTCGCCAGCTGGCCCCGCGGCAGCAGCGTCACGCGCCGGCTGCGCAGCGGCTCGGGGAAGTAGGGCTGCGCCGGCGTGGCGAAGATCACCTGGGTGGGGCATTCGATCGCGGCCACCAGGGCATCGATCTGGGCTTCGGTCATGCGTACCGCGGTGGGCAAGGTCAGGCGCTGGTCGGTGCGCCAGCTGTAGCCGCCGGGTACGGTCTGGACGCCGCGCTCGACCAGCAGCCGCGCGGCGGCCTCGCTCAGCTGGTTGGCCATCATGCGCGCGCGGACCGCCGTCTCCAGGGTCGGGAACACCCGCAGCGGCCGCTGCGGCAGCGAACGCGTGGCGGTCACGCTCTGGCGCAGGCGGTCCACGGTGTTCTCCACCGATTCGCCCAGCCCGCCCAGCGCCTCGATCGCGACCAGCGCCTCGACCCGCGCCGGCTCGGCGGCCGCGACGAAGCTGGCGATGCCGGCGCCCATCGAATGCCCGAGCAGGGTGAAGCGCTCCCAGCCGAGCGCGTCGGCGGCGTCGAGCACGCTGTGGATCGCGCCGATCATGGTGTACTCGCTGCCGGCGGGCAGCGAATCGCTGTGGCCGTGGCCGGGCAGGTCCAGCAGCACCAGGTCGAGATCGTCGAGGTAAGGCGCCATCGGCGCGAAGCTGTTGGCGTTGTCGAGCCAGCCGTGCAGCGCCAGCACCTTGCGGCCCCCGGGGCGTTCCGCACGCAGGCCGCGCACCTGGCCGAGGCGGATGCCGCAGGCGAATTCCTGCAGGCTCATGGCGCGCGCACCGCCAGCTGGGCCAGCGCCTGCGCATGGATGGCGCGGTCGTTGAGGCAGGGGATGTAGCGCAGGCGCGCGCCGCGTTCGGCGAGCGTGCGCGAGAACCCCATCGCCACTTCCTCCAGCGTTTCCAGGCAGTCGGTGGCGAAGCCCGGGCAGACGATGTCGATCTCGCGGATGCCGCGCTCGGCCATCGCCCACAGCGCCGGCTCGGCATAGGGCTGCAGCCAGCGCTCGCGACCGAAGCGCGACTGGTAGCCGATCTCCCAGGCCTCGTCTTCCAGTTCCAGCGCCGCGGCGATCGCGCGCGCGCTGGCCTCGCAGCGTTGCGGATAGGGATCGCCGTTGTCGGCCACGCGCTGCGGCAGGCCGTGGAACGAGAACATCAGGCGCTGCCCGCGCCCGTTGCGTTGCCAGTGCTCGCGGATCGAGGCGGCCACCGCCGCGACCCAGGCCGGGTCGGTGGCGTAGTCGTTGATCAGGCCGACGCGGGTGTCCGGATGCGCCCGGCGCCAGCCGTCCACCACGTCCTCGACCGAGGCGGTGGTGGTGGTCGAGTACTGCGGATACAGCGGCAGCACGACGATGCGGCGGACGCCTTCGGCATGCAGGGCGTCCAGGGCCGGGCGCAGCGCGGGGTTGCCGTAGCGCATCGCCGCGCCCACGCGCCAGTTGCCCGGCAGCTCGCGCGCGATGCCTTCGGCCAGGCGCTGGGTATGCACCGCCAGCGGCGAGCCTTCCGGCAGCCAGACCTGCGCGTACTTCTCCGCCGAGCGCGGCCCTCGCAGCGGCAGGATCACCCCGTGCAGCAGCGGCTTCCACAGCAGCGGCGGGATCGAGACCACGCGCCGGTCGCCGAGGAATTCGGCGAGGTAGCGCCGCACCGCCGGCGCGGTGGGCGCGTCGGGCGTGCCGAGGTTGACGATGAGCAGGGCGGTATCGGCGGTCGAGGTCATCCACCAATTGTGGCAGAGGCCCGCGCGCGGCTGCGGTACGCATCCGCGATCGGACCGATAGGCGGGCCGTCGCACTCACCGGTGATTCATTGCCGGGCGACTAATTTCTCCGCTTGGCTTATCTTCGGCAGATCGCCACCTGGAGCCCGTCATGCCACGCCTTCCGCGCCTCGCCCTGCTCTTGTCGCTCGCCTTCGCCGCCGGCCACGCCGCCGCCGGTCCGGAGGAGGACCAGCGCGCACGCAACGCGGTGCGGGTACTGACCGAGATCCAGGAGATCCCGGAGCAGGCGATCCCGGACAAGTTGCTCGACGAAGCGCGCGCGATCGTGGTGATTCCCGACACGCTCAAGGCCGGCCTGGTGATCGGCGGGCGCCGCGGGCACGGCCTGATGTCGGTCAAGAACCCCGACGGCAGCTGGTCGCAGCCGTCGTTCGTCAAGCTGACCGGCGGCAGCATCGGTTTCCAGGCCGGCGTGCAGTCGTCCGACGTGGTGCTAGTGTTCCGCAACGACCGCAGCCTCGACAACATCGTCAACGGCAAGTTCACCCTGGGCGCCGATGCGGGCGTGGCGGCCGGGCCGGTGGGCCGCAACGCCGCGGCCGCCACCGACGGCCAGCTCAAGGCCGAGATCTGGTCGTGGTCGCGCGCACGCGGCCTGTTCGCCGGCGTGGCGCTGGACGGCGCGGTGCTGCAGATCGACAACGCCGCCAACCTCGACGTCTACGGCACCGGCAGCACGCCGCGGATGATCTTCGAGGGCCGCACGCCGGAGCCGCCGTCGGCGGACGTGGTGGCGTTCCGCGACCGCCTGGAGGAAGCGACCTATGCGGCGCGCAGCAAGCGCGGCACCGACACCGCCGCCGCGCCGCGCCGTGCACCTGAACCGGCCCCGAGCGTGACCACCTCGGTGCCCACCGCGCCGCCCGCCGAGGCGACCACGGCGCCGATTCAGCCGGCGCCGGCGGCCCCGCAGCAGCAGGGCTTCCAGCCGGTGTCCGAGGGCGAGATCCGCACCGAGCCGCTCGACGGCCACAATTGAGCCGGTGCGCGCGCCCTGGAACGCAGGGTGCGCTATCCTGATCACCCTATTTCAAGCAATGGCGAGTGGATCATGGGCGGTTTCAGCATCTGGCACTGGCTGATCGTGCTGGTGATCGTGCTGCTGGTGTTCGGCACCAAGCGCCTGACCAGCGGCGCCAAGGACCTGGGCAACGCAGTCAAGGAATTCAAGAAGGGCATGCGCGACGAGGACAAGCCGGCCGGGCAGATCGGCGACGATTCGCGCAGCCACGAGCAGTCCCGCGAGTCGCAGGCCGAGCGCGATCGCGACGCGCGCTGATCCAGGCCGGGCGCCGTGTTCGACATCGGGTTTGGCGAGCTGCTGCTGATCGCGGTGGTGGCGTTGGTCGTGCTCGGCCCCGAGCGCTTGCCCAAGGCGGCGCGCTTCGCCGGGCTGTGGGTACGCCGCGCGCGCCAGCAATGGGAGTCGGTGAAGCAGGAGCTGGAGCGCGAACTGGAGGCCGAGGAACTCAAGCGCAACCTGCGCAACGTGCAGGATTCGCTGCGCGAGGCCGAGCAGCAGCTGCGCGAGGGCCAGCAGCACCTCCAGGAGCAGACCCGCGCCTTGCGGGAAGAGGTCGACCGCGACGTGGACATCCGCACCGCCGATGCGCGCAAGCCCGATGAGGCGGGCGCCGGGACGGCGGCGGAGCCGGACGCGGGCATCCCGGCCGGAGAGGCCGCGCCGCCGCCGGCCGGCACGCAGGAGAAGCCGCATTGAGTTCGCACGACGAGGCGCAGGCCGAGAGCAGCCTGATCGAGCACCTGATCGAGTTGCGCGCGCGCCTGGTGCGCGGCCTGGCCGGGCTGGCGGTGGTGCTGGTCGCGCTGTTGCCGTTCACCCAGAAGATCTACGGCTGGCTGGCGCACCCGCTGGTGTCGCAGCTGCCGGCCGGGCAGACGATGATCGCGATGAACCCGGCCGGCGCGTTCTTCGCGCCGCTCAAGCTCACCTTCTTCCTGGCGGTGTTCCTGGCGGTGCCGTGGTTGCTGTACCAGGCGTGGGCGTTCGTGGCGCCGGGCCTGTACCAGCGCGAGAAGCGGCTGGCGATGCCGTTGCTGTTCTCGGCGGTGCTGCTGTTCTACGTGGGCTGCGCGTTCGCGTACTTCCTGGTGCTGCCGGCGGTGTTCCACTTCCTGACCACGTTCAAGCCGGACGTCATCGCGATCACGCCGGACGCCGGTTCGTACCTGGACTTCGTGCTGGTGATCTTCTTTGCCTTCGGCAGCAGTTTCGAGTTGCCGGTGGCGCTGGTGATCCTGGTGCTGCTCGGCTGGGTGACGCCGGAGCAGCTGCGGCAGGGCCGCGGTTACGCGATCGTGGGCATCTTCGTGCTGGCGGCGATATTGACGCCGCCCGACGTGGTGTCGCAGTTGATGCTGGCGATTCCGATGTGCCTTCTCTACGAGTTGGGCATCGTGGCTTCGCGGTGGTTGGTGCGGCGGGAGTGACGGTGGGGTGGGTACGTCATCTCGCTACCGTCGTCCCCGCGCAGGCGGGGACCCCGTGTCTTTCGTTGCCTGTCAGCCCAAGCCATCTCTCTATCGTCATTCCCGCAGAAGCGAGAAGCGCTTTTCAGCCGCCGAACGGCTGATCATCCCGTGGTAATAAAGCCAAAAGCTTTCGCCCTTGGCGAGTGACTTTATCTTTATTTGCACAAAGATAGACCCAAGGAAAGCACACTCCGCCTTCGTGCTTTCCATTGCATTGCGAAGGCCCGCCCGCCGGGCGAAGGAGTTCTTCGCTTTTTCCCGGTGAGCCCTGTCGCAGCCGAAAACGGCGCTCTCGTCCGCTCTGGGGGCCAAGTAACAGCACGCATGGAGGGCTGTGGAAGCGGCGCGAGCCGCGATAGCGCCTAGCCAAAGCCTCATCGTGGCTCACGCTGCTCCTACGATGATCCCGATACTCGTAATTGCCTGGAGCAAGAACGCATTGGCGCTCTGTCTTCTCCCTTCCGGAGGAAGGTGCCCGCAGGGGCGGACGAGGGCACGAGCGAAGCCGGATGTCGCGGGATTCTTCGTATGGATTCTTCTGCGCCGCACCTCTATTCCCAGCCTGAGGACCTGCATATGGGCGGGTATTTCCGCACCGCATAGTTCTGACCCAACAATTCATTTGTACGGCATTGGGGGCATTCCTACTCTCGCCTCGTAGCGAGGGCGACATAACGGAGCATGCGCCCCATGTCCTGCCTGGCAGGATCCCTGGCCGGATGAGAAGCGCATTGGGAGGCGGCAGGTTCTCGTGCATGGAAGTACTGCGAGAGTGGAGGCTTTGCGCAGTCGCGATGGGATGCGTCAAACGAACGATCCGTGAAATCCAGGTGCAGGCCACCGGACTGCGCCGCGTAGCGGCGTAGCCAGACCGGCCCGATCGATGCTGTGTTCAAAATCAATCTCGGGAGGGATTTCTCATGTTTTTTTCGAAGATGGTAAAAGCCGCCTGGTTGTTGGCGTTGCCGCTCGCATTCCAGGCCAGCTCGGCGATGGCGCAGTTCGCCAAGGGCACGGACGTGAGCTGGATTAGCGAGGAAGAATCGAATGGCTACGTGTTCCGTAATGCGTCGGGCGTGCAGACGGATGCTTTCGTACTGTTGAAGAACACCGGCGTCAATGCGGTGCGTCTGCGCGTGTGGGTAAACCCGTCCGGCGGCTGGTGCGATGGCGCCGATACGCTCTACAAGGCCAAGCGCGCGGCTGCGCAAGGCATGCGCATCATGATCGACTTTCACTACAGCGACTCCTGGGCCGATCCGGGCCAGCAGACCAAGCCGGCGGCGTGGGCCAGTCATACGGGCTCGACGCTGGTCAACGACGTGTACGCGCACACCTACGGCATCCTGAACTACCTCAAGTCAAACGGCATCACCGTGAGCTGGGTGCAGGTGGGCAACGAGATCAACAGCGGTCTGCTGTGGCCGGATGGCAAGGTCAACAACTTCAGCACGATCGCCAATCTGATCAACAGTGGCTACAACGCGACCAAGGCGGTGTATCCGAACGCGCCGGTGATCGTGCATCTGGCCAATGGTTATGACAATGCGGTCTTCCGCTGGTTCTTCGACGCGTTCAAGGCCGCCGGCGGCAAGTGGGACGTGATCGGCATGTCGCACTATCCGGCCGCGAATTCCTGGCAGACGAGCAACAGTCAGATCAATACGAACATGCAGGACATGGTGTCTCGCTATGGCAAGCCGGTGATGGTGAGCGAAGTGGGCATGGACTGGCAGCAGGCCAGTACGTCCTACTCGATGCTGGTCGACCTGATCGCCAAGAACAAGGCGCTCGGCTCGAATGGCCTCGGCGTTTTCTACTGGGAGCCGCAGGCATATCCGGGGTGGCAGGGCTATACGATGGGCGCGGTCAATGCCAGCGGCCAGTTCACGCAGGCGATGAATGCTTTCAACTGACGTGCCTTCATGCACGGACGAAACAACGAGGTCCGCGATGGCGGGCCTCGTTGTTCTCGGCATTTACTTTGGAGTCGCTGAAAAATCACAACTGCCGCCTCGCGGGGACGGGACCCAGTGGCATTGCATGGTGAGCAACGAACTTCCTGGATCCCCGCCTTCGCGGGGATGGCGAATCTTGTGGGTGGCGCCGGGTGCCGAGAGCAGTTGGGGTCGGTCAGTTCTCAAACCACAAAAGGCCGCGCCCGGGTGGCCTGTACCGGAATTCGCAGCGTCGCCGGCTTCAACCCTGGCGAGGTCGCCCGTAGCGTGATCGTGCCGGTGTCGCGGGTGGCCTGGACGATCGCCATGCACAGGCCGTTGAAGGTCTGGCGAATGTCAGCCTTGTCGGCTTCGTGACTGGTCGGATTGCCGTTGCCGACACCAAGCAGATGTCCCGGTCCCTGCATTGCGAAGCGCACGGCGTTGTCTGCAGTCGGCACGATATTGCCCTGTGCATCGACGATCTCCACCGCCACCACGCTCACATCCTCCGCATCGGCCGATAGCATGGGACGATCGGTACGCAGAAGAATGCCAGCGGCCGCGCCGGTGGTCCGGCGGATCTGCGTCTGTACGACACGACCATCACGATAGCCGCGCGCTTCGATCGCGCCGGGGGCGTAGCGCACGCGCCATTCGACGTGGCCGTGGCGCGGTACCTGCTGCATGCCCTGGCTGACGCCGTTGACGATCAGTTCCACTGCGTCGAGGTTGGTATGGCACCACACGTCGACCTGGCCGTTGGCGACCTCGGGCAGCAAGCCGTCCCAGTTCCAGTGCGGGAACAGGTGCAGCACCGGCTCGCGGGTCCATTGCGCGCGGTAGTACCAATAGTTGTCCTTGGGGAAACCGCAGCTGTCGAGCACGCCGAATTGCGAGGCGACGTTGGGCCAGCGGTTGTAGGGCGTGGGTTCGCCGCGGTAATCGAAGCCGGTCCAGATGAAGCCACCCGCCACCCAGGGCCGCTCGGCAACGAAGGCCCACCACGATTCGGACGAGGACGCCCACCACGGGTAGTTCACGTCGTAGGCGCTGGTGTAGCCGCACGCGTCGTCGTTGAGATATTCGCCGCGTACCGATACCGCGCTGGCGGTCTCGCTGCCGTACACCGGAATGCCGGGGAACTGCGCGTGGAACTCGTCCATCTGGTTGGTGCGGTAGTTGAAGCCGACCACGTCCACGACCTTGCCCACGCCCTGGTCCCAGCCTTTGTCCATGGCGAAGGTGCTGGGCCGGGTCGGGTCGAGCCGGTGTGCCAGCCGCTTCATGCTGCCGACGATGCGCGCGCCGCGTTCGGTGACCATCTGCGGCTCTTCGTTGCCCAGCGACCATGCGATCACCGATGGATGATTGCGGCCGCGCCGGATCATCGATTCGAGTTCGTGCAGCGCTTCGCTGTCCGATGACATGCGCCGGGTTTCCTCGATCACCAACACGCCCAGCCGATCGCAGATTTCCAGCAGCTCCGGCGTGGCGGGGTTGTGCGCACTGCGATAGGCATTGCAGCCCATCGTCCTGAGTTGCTCGATGCGCCATTCCTGCAGGCGATCGGGGATCGCGGTGCCGACGCCGGCATGGTCCTGATGATTGCAGGTGCCTTGCAGCTTGACCGGCTCACCGTTGAGCAGAAAACCGCGCTGCGGGTCGAAGTTAATACTGCGAATGCCGAACAGGGTATCGACCGCATCGCAACAAATTTCGCCGGCATGCAGTTCGGTGATCAGCCGGTAGCGCTGCGGTGTCTGCAACGACCATAGCGCGGGTGCGCCGAGCACGAGCGCCTGCTCGACGTTGCGTGTCTCACCGGGGCGCACCGTGAGAGGTTGTGCGGCCTGACGAATGATCTCGCGACCATCCGGGGCGATCGCGCGTGAGACGAGTGTGCATTCGATCGGCTCGATACCGTCGTTGCGGATCTCGCTGACAACCTGGGCGATGGCGCGACCATCGCGCACTTCGCTACGCACGAACACACCGTCGGTGGGCACGTGCAGCGGATCGGTCCGGCGCAACCAGACATGCCGGTAGATGCCGGCGCCTTCGTAGAACCAGCCTTCGCCGAGCGTGGCATCCACGCGTACGGCGATGACGTTGCGCGCACCGTAGTCGAGCACGTCGCTCAGGTCGACCTCGAAGCCGGTGTAGCCGCTGGCGTGGTGCGCGACGATGTGGCCGTTGCAGAACACGGTGCAGTCGCGGAACACGCCGTCGAATTCCAGGTGGATGCGCTTGCCCAGGTCGGATGCGGCGACCTCGAAGATGCGCCGGTACCAGCCGATGCTGGTCTCGGGAAAGGTGCGGCCCAGCGGTTTGTAGCCGTGCGCGGCGGCCGGGTCTTCGCCGTTGATGCCGGCCGAGGCCGGATCGGGCTGGAACGGCAGCTCCACTGCCCAGTCGTGCGGCAGGTCGAGCAGACGCCAGCTGCTGTCGTCGAACTCCAGCATCGCCGCGTCGGCGGTCTTCTCACCGGCCTTGGCGTAGGTGCGCTGGAACGTGCCGAAATTGAAGTCGCGTGCCGGGTCGTTTGCGTGTCCCAGATGGAAGCGCCAGCCGAAGTCGAACAGCAGGCGCTCGCGCGCGCTGGCGCTGGTGGCACCAAGGCGTGCGGGTGTGCGCGAAGGTGGCGCCGCACTGGCGGCCGATGCCGCGCCCAGTCCGATGCCCGCGATGGGCATGGATGCGCTTACGCCACTGGCAAGCATCGCCCGGAGAAGTTCACGTCGGCTGAGTTCAGTCATGGAGACTCCTTAATCTGTATCGCCTGCCCGAGCGGGAGTGGCTGCGGGATGGGCTGCAGCCCCGACGCTTTTCCGCAAAGGCCCATCGGGGCCGAAGCCCCTCCCACAGTGGCCAGGGGCAGCGCTGCTCAGCGCGGTTCGCGCCGGAGGTAGTCATGCTGGGCGAAGTCGATCCCGGGCAGCAGTTCGTTGCCATTGCGGAAGTCGAAGAAACTCGCGTTCTCCCACGACGAGCCTGTGCCCCAGCGGGTCTTGCAGCGGTTGCTGGTCCAGGCCGGTTCCCAATACACGACGCCGTTGCCACCGTTGTCCACGACCAGCTGAGTGAGATCGATCATGTAGCGGCGCTGGCCTTCCGGCGTGGCCGGATAACCGGCGATCAGCGAGTCCTCACCCAGCAGATTGTGCAACTCGTCGCCCGATTCCAGCGTCCATGGATACGCGGTCTCCACCACCATCACGTCGGCAGGGTAGCGCCCGCGCAGGCGCTTGATCGTTGCGCCCAGTTCCGGCATCGATTCGGTGGACCACTTGCGGTAATAACTGATGCCGATCACGTCGAAATCGGTTACGCCGGCCTTGGCGGCATCGGCGAACCACGGCTCGACATGTTCGGGCTGGGCGATGTGCAGCATCACCTTTGGCTGGATCTTCGCGCGCGCGCCGGCATCGCGCACCGCCTTGATGCCGGCGTTGAACAGCTTGGCGTTGCGGGTCCAGTCGATCGGGCTCTTCTTGTTCCACGGCACGCGCGACATCAGTTCCGGATTGGTTTCGTTGCCGACCTGCACCAGTTCCGGCATCAATCCTGATCGATCCAGCGCTGCCAGCGTGTCGTAGGTGAAGTTGTAGAGCGTGCGCGCCAGATCATCCACGTTGTCGATGTCGGCCCAGGCCTTGGGGATGAGCTGCTTGTCGCCGTCGGCCCAATCGTCGGAGTAGTGGAAATCCAGCAGCACCTGCATGCCCTGTTCGCGTGCGCGACGGATGGTTTTCTTGACGTCGGTCAGATCGCTGTAATTAGTCCAGCGCGCGTCGTTCCACAGGCGCACCCGTACCAGATTCGTGCCGTGCTCCTTGAAGACCACGAACGGGTCCTTCTCGACGCCGTTCTCGCGATAGCGCACGCCGCAGTCTTCCATCTCGTTGACGTAGGACAGGTCGGCGCCGAAATAGAGCGGCTTGGCGGGCTCGGCGGCCCAGGCCGGCAACGCGGCCAGCACTGCGGTCAGCAGGAAGGCGCGCCGCCATCCTGTCATCGGAGTTGCCATGGATATCGCTCCTCGCACGGCGACACTCAGAACTTGAACGTCGCTTCCAGCGCGAACCGCCGTCCGAACAGCTGGTAGCCGCCGTCGTCCATGTTCGCCAGCCGGTACGGTAGGTTGTCGGTGTAGGCACGCATGGACTCGTTGGTGAGATTGCTGACCTGCAGCTTCACGCCCCAGTGGTCGTTGATCTGCCAGCCCACGCTCGCGTCCCAGGTGCCCATGCTGTCCAGGCGGACCAGGCGCGCCGCGTTCCAGCCATACACGGTGGTGTAGGGGCTGTGGTAGCTGTAGCCCACGCGCGCCTCCACCTTGCCGTTGCTGTACCACAGGTCGGCGGTGCCGCTCTTGCGGGCCAGGCCGCTCAACGGCAGCGGGTTGTTGGCCGGCGCGAACTCCTTGAGGTCGGAATCGACATAGGAGAAGTTCGAATAGATGCCGAAGTTCTCCATGTGCGGGATGAACCAGAACGGCGTCTGGAAAGTCAGCTCCACGCCGTTGATGTGGCCGCCGCCGCCGTTGAACGGGCCGCTGATCAGGTAGTCGTGGCCGTTGATGGTTTCGTGCGCGGTCTTGTAGCCGATGCTCGAATCCACCCATTTGCGATACACGGCCAGTGCCGCCAGCGCCTCCTTGCGGAAGTACCACTCGTAGGACAGGTCGAGCTGCTTGGCGCGGAACGGATCCAGCTTCGGGTTGCCGCCGCTGCCGGTCAGCTGGCCGCTGACCGTGGCCGGATTGTCGAGCTGGCGCCCGGTGCGCAGCTCGTCCAGCGGCGGCCGGGCCACGACCTTGGCCGCCGACAGGCGCAGGATCTTGTCGTCGGCGATCAGAAAGTTCAGCGTGGCGCTCGGCAGCACGTCGGTATAGCGGTTGCTGGCGCGGCTGGGCGAATAGGTGCTGCCGTCCAGTGTGTCGTAGCCGGTGCTGGTGGTGCGGGTGTTGACCACGCGCACGCCAGCGTTGCCGGTGACGTCGATGCCGAACCAGGTGCTGCTGAAGCTGGCCTTGGCGAAGGCTTCCTGCACCTTTTCCTGCACCTTCCAGTGGTCGAGCATCTGCTCGTTCAGTGCCGACGGATCGTAACCGCCGAAGGCGAGATCGGCGACTGCGTTGAGGTTGCCCGAATAGACCGGCGGCACGTTCAGGCCGGGGATGCTGGATTCGCGGATCAGCCCGTCGTAGGCGGAGATCGGCTGGTCGAAGCCCGAGTAGTCGGCCAGATAATGGCGGTTCTGCTTGACCCGGTCCGAAGCACGCGCGCCGAACTGGATCTGGTTGACCGGGCCTTCCAGCTGGCGGGTAGCGTCGATGGCGAAGGCGCCGATGCGGTCGCGCAGCGATTGCGGCTCGTTGCTGCCGGACACGCCCCAGGTCGGCGCGGACGAGCTCGCCGAGATCCACGGTGCGTGGCCGGGGCCGAAGTCCCAGGAGATGCTGTCGGGATTCAGGCCGAACGAGACCGAACGCCAACTATTGTCGCGCTTGGCCTGCGAGGCCGACAGGTCGGCCTCGACCGTCCACACCTCGCCGGTCCATTTGCCGTTGAGGCCACCGGCCGTCAGCGTCTTGACCTCGTTGTACTTGGCGATCACCTGGTCCATTTCCAGCGGAGTACCCCACTGGGAATTGATCAGGGTGCCGCCGACCACGTTGTGGTCGATCATGCGCACGGACGAGCCGGGCTGGGCATACGGGTTCCACCACGACCAGATGCTGTAGTCCCAGTTGCGGAACCAGGTCTGCATCTGGTCCTCGTCGATGCGCACCCGTGAGTACAGTGCGTCGGCCTTGAGTTCGAAGTTGCCGCTGCGCCACTGCAGCGTGGCAGTAGCACCGGTGCGGGTCTGGTCGATCAGCTTGAGCTGGTCGGCTGCGCCCCAGGGTGTGTAGTCCTTGACGCCGTCGCCATCCACGTCCATCGCGCTGGTGTCGTCGGTGTAGCCCCAGCTACCGATCAACGCATTGGCGTTCTTCTGCTTCTGGTAGGTGGCGCCGATGGCGATGGCGAGGTTGTCGTTGAACTTGTGCACCCAACTGGCGCCGAAGCGGCTGCCCCACGGGCTGTAGCCGTCCACGTCCTTGCCCTGGTCGTAGAACACCGGCCCGGCGGTGCCCACGAACTGCGGGCCGGTGTAGTCCAGCGGTGCGATCGTGGAAATGTCCACGGTGGCGGCAATGCCGCCGGCGATCAGGTCGGCCGATGGCGTCTTGTAGACCTTGACGGTGGAGACGATCTCGGTCGGGAACACCTCCCAGCGCACTGCGCGGTCCGGCTCGGACGAGGCGATCTCGCGGCCATTGACCGTGCCCATCGTCATGCGCGGGCCGAGGCCGCGCACGGTCGCCAGACTGGCGTTGCCGCGATCGAGCGTGGCTGTCACGCCCGGCAGACGAGCCAGCGCTTCGGCCACGGTGACATTGGGCATCTGGCCCATGTTGTCGGCCGAGATCACCTCGACCACGTGGTCTTCCAGTTGCTTGACCGATACCGCCTTGTCCAGAGCGGCGCGCTGGCCGGTGACCACGACGCCGTCGAGCGTCACCGGCTGCTCGCCGGAAGCCGCCTGCGGGGTGGATGGGGGCGGCGCCTGCGCCTGCGCTCGGGCGCCGAAACAGGCAGTCAGGGCCAGGGCCAATACGGAGAGGCGCAGTTCGCGGGCAAAAGCGGGGCGTGCCCGCAGCTCGTGCGGACGGCGCTCGGGTTGCAACGGCATCGTTTGTTCCCTCCCAGGACAAAGTTACCGATGGATCGTTCAGCGGCCGCCCCTTGCCGACGCGGTATCGCCCGCAGGCATGGCTCCGCCGGGATGTCAGAGATGGTCCGGCGTGGTCGGCCGGTTGCTGCAAACGCCATGTCCCACGTGTCACGGCAGTCCCGCGGTGACATCCGGTGGGACCGCCGACATTGCGACCGCCGGCACAAAAACGAGGCTAGGCGACGAAGCTATGCAATACCAATGAAATATTCGCCGTTATGTATATGGTTTTCTAATGCAAAATCTGGCTGCGGGAGCCAAGGGCGCCAGCATGGCGAACTTGCATTTTTTTCCACCGGAACGCCCATGCGAATGCGCCCGCCGGAGGGCGGGCGCGGGCACATCGCCTGGGATCTGCGCGGGATGCGGCCCCGCGCGGCAGGGAACGGATCAGGCCGCGAAGACGTTGCCGGGCGGGGGCGTGCCCGTGCCTGCGGGGCCGCTGCCCGGGGGCGTGAACATCTGCTTCCAGGCCGCATAGACCGCGCCGGCGAACACCGGCATCAGCACGCCCATCAGCAGCAGCTGCGCGACCCACATCGCCGCGCCCTGGCCCGCGACCAGGCCGATCACCAGCGCCACGATCATCACCGCGAAGTAGATCGCGAACAGCGCGATGAAGGCGAGCACGAAGAACACCAGCATCGCCGGCAGGTTGTGGATGCTGGCGCGCAGGCTGTTGCGCAGCGCCTTCCAGCCGCCGCTCTGGTCGAACATCACCTGCGGCGGCATCACGAACAGCGCCAGCGTCAGCGCGGCGAAGGTCGCCAGCACCAGCAGCAGCCACAACAGGATGCGCCCGGCCGGCAGCGTGGCCGCCAGCGCCTCGATCTCGCCCGGGTCGGGCTGCGCGCCCGAGGCACTGATCGCGTTGAGCTGGACCATCACGTCCGACAGCTGCTGCAGTCCCTTGGTGCCGATCAGCACCAGCAGCGCGATGCCGAGCAGCAGGCCGGCGATGATCTGCGGCAACAGCGCCACCAGCAGGTGCGGCGCACGCCCGTCCTGCAGTCCGTGCAGCAGGTGCGAGGGCTTGGCCGGGCGGCCCTGGTCGACCTCGCGGACCGCCCACAGCAGCCCGCCCATGAACAGCGGGCCGGCCAGCACCAGCAGGAACTGCACCGCGGTGCCCAGCGCCGGCACCAGCCCGGCCAGCAGCAAGGCCAGCGAGGCGATCAGGCCCCAGGTCACGCCCAGCGAGCCCAGCGCCAGCGGCGCGCGCCGCAGCAGCGAGAAGCCGGTCAACAACCATTCCGCGCCGGAGGACGCCGGCACCTTGTGAATCTCTCTCATGGATATTCCGGGTGGGGGATCGCGCCGGAGGCTCCGGCGCCTGCGGATTATCGCCGCTTTTCGTGCGTCCCTCGCAACGGCCCGCACATCCGCGGGCAGGTGCCCCTATCCGCCGGCGCCGGCGGCCGGGCGAAGGCCGCGCGCATGCTGCACGAAGCGCCGCAGCAGCTTGCGCGCCAGGGGCGCGGCGGTGACCTCGCGGGCGATGGTGCGGGCGCAGCGGCCGTGCCGGGCCAGGCAGTCGGCGCGGGCGTTGACGTAGCCGCGGATGTGGTGGGTGGCGAATTCGGGGTGGAACTGCACGCCCCAGGTCCGTTCGCCCCAGCGGAAGGCATGGCACTGGTCCTGCGTCGAGCGCGCCAGCACCACGGCGCCGGCCGGCGCGCGCAGCACCGTCTGCAGGTGGGTCGCGTGCGCGGGGAAGCGCAGCGGCAGGCCGGCGAACAGCGGGTCCTCGGCCGCCGGCGGGTGCAGTTCCAGCTCGATCGTGCCCGATTCGCGCCCGGCCGGGTTGTAGTCGACCTGGCCGCCCAGGGCGTGCGCCAACAGCTGGTGGCCATAGCAGATGCCGAACAGCGGCATGCCGGCGTGCGCGGCCTCGCGCAGCCAGTCGGCGGACCGCTCGCTCCAGTCGGCGCGGTCGGTGACGAAGGCGGCCGAGCCGCTGACGATGACCCCGGCGAAGCGACCGCGGTCCGGGAGCGCCGCGCCGGATTCGACGTCGACCACCACGGTGTCGCGTTCGGCCAGCCCCGCGGCGACGCGGATCCAGTGCGGGAAGCGTCCATAGCGCTTCAGCGACCGCACGGGCTGGCCGGTCTCGAGGATCAGGAAGGGGAGTTGGATCATCGACGCTGGGTGGGGGAACGGCTTGCTGCGGTCGATTAGAGCGTCCGCAGCGACCGGCTTCAACCGTTTCCGCTGGAATCGTTGTGCTCGCGGCTTCGTGGCGGCCTGCCGTCGGTCGGGGGATGGCGGGGCCCTCCAGGGCGAACGCCGCCGGGACTACTCCGTCGGCGGCAGCACCGACAGCACTTCCTCGATGGTGGTCAGGCCTTCGGCGACCTTCTCCAGGCCGGTGCGGCGCAGGGTGCGCAGACCTTCGCCGCGGGCGGCGCGGCTGAAGCTGGCCAGGTCCATGTCGGCGCGGATCAGCGCGCGCAGGGCGGGCGTGACCGGCAGCAGCTCGTACAGGCCGACCCGGCCGAGGTAGCCGGTGCGCCGGCATTCCAGGCAGCCGGCCGGCGCGTAGGTCGTCACCCGCGCCGGCAACGCCTCGCCCGGCTCGCGCAGCGCCGCCCAGTCGGCGTCGTCCAGTGCGTGCGGGCGCTTGCAGTGCGGGCACAGCGTGCGCACCAGGCGCTGCGCCAGCACGCCGTTGAGGGTGGAGGCGACCAGGTAGTGCGGCACGCCCAGGTCGAGCAGGCGGGTGATCGCCGAGGGGGCGTCGTTGGTATGCAGTGTCGAGAGCACCAGGTGCCCGGTCAGCGAGGCCTGCACCGCCATCTGCGCGGTCTCCAGGTCGCGGATCTCGCCGATCATGATGATGTCCGGGTCCTGCCGCAGCAGGGTGCGCACGCCGGCGGCGAAGTCCAGGTCGATGTTGTGCTGGACCTGCATCTGGTTGAACTCCGGCGAGATCATCTCGATCGGGTCCTCGACCGTGCACACGTTCACGTCCGGGGTGGCCAGCCGCTTGAGCGTGGAGTACAGCGTGGTGGTCTTGCCCGAGCCGGTCGGGCCGGTGACCAGCACGATGCCGTGCGGGCGGTTCACCAGCGCGTTCCAGCCGGCCGCCTCGTCGGGGCTGAAACCGAGCTGCTCGATGTCCTTGAACGCCGCATCCGGGTCGAAGATGCGCATCACGCACTTCTCGCCGAACGCGGTCGGCATCGTCGACAGGCGCATCTCGACCTCGCGCCCGCCGGGCGAGCGGGTCTTGATGCGGCCGTCCTGCGGGCGCCGGCGCTCGCCCAGGTCCATGCGCCCGAGCACCTTGATCCGGCTGACCACCGCGGTCATCACGTTCGGCGGCACCTCGAACACCTTGTGCAGCACGCCGTCGATGCGGAAGCGCATCCGCCCCATGTCGCGGCGCGGCTCCAGGTGGATGTCGCTGGCGCGCTGCTCGTAGGCGTACTGCAGCAGCCAGTCGACGATGTGCACCACGTGCTGGTCGTCGGCGGTGACGTCGCCGGCGCGGCCCAGCTCGACCAGCTGCTCGAAGCTGGGCAGGCCGCTGGAGGACTCGGAGCCGCGCACGTCGTTGCGCGCGCCGCGCACCGACTGGGTCACGCCGAAGAACTCCATCGTGTAGCGGTGCAGGTCGAGCGGATTGACCAGCACCAGGTCGATCCGGCGGCGGGTGAGGTGCTGCACGTCGGCGAGCCAGTCCAGCGCCAGCGGCTCGCTGGTGGCGACCAGCACGTGCTCGGGCTCGACCGCCAGCGGCAGGATGCGGTGGCGGCGCGCGTAGGCGTGCGAGACCACGCCGGCCACCGCATGCACGTCGACCCGGGTCGGGTCGATGCGCAGGTAGCGCATGCCGGTGCGGGTGGCGAGCCATTCGGTCAGCCGTTCCAGGCCCAGTTCGCCGGCCGGCGGCTGGCCGGCCCTGAGCTTGAGGTTGGCCAGCAGCACCAGCGGGTGCACCTCGCTGGCGTTGCGCGCGCCGGAGGCGGAGAACTGGATGCGCTCGCGGTCGGCCGGGTCGACCATGTCGTCGGCCAGCAGCGCGGCGACCACGCGCTCGAACGCCAGCCGGCCGCGCGGCAGGGTCGCGGCGGCGAGCACCGACCGGGCGGCGGCAGGCTGGCGCTGTTCCATCGACTGTATCCCCGGTGCGGAGAGGCCCGCAGGTCGGCCGCTATACTAGCGCACCCCTCAATCCGCCGGCCTCTGCAGCATGTCCGAAACCCGGTCCGTTCCGATCACCTTCCAGGGCCTGATCCAGACCCTCAACCAGTACTGGGCCGAACAGGGCTGCGTGCTGATCCAGCCGCTGGATCTGGAAGTGGGTGCCGGCACCTTCCATCCCGCCACCTTCCTGCGCGCGCTCGGTCCCGAGCCGTGGAACGCGGCCTACGTGCAGCCCTCGCGCCGCCCCACCGACGGCCGCTACGGCGAGAACCCCAACCGCCTGCAGCGCTACTACCAGTACCAGGTGGCGATGAAGCCCAACCCGGACGACATCCAGGAACTGTACCTGGGCTCGCTGAAGGCGCTGGGCATCGACCCGCTGGTGCACGACCTGCGCTTCGTCGAGGACAACTGGGAATCGCCGACGCTCGGCGCCTGGGGCCTGGGCTGGGAGGTCTGGCTCAACGGCATGGAGGTCACCCAGTTCACCTACTTCCAGCAGGCCGGCGGCCTGGAGTGCAAACCGGTGCTGGGCGAGATCACCTACGGCCTGGAGCGGCTCTGCATGTACCTGCAGAACTGCGACAACGTCTACGACCTGATCTGGACCTACGGCCCGGACGGCACGCCGGTGACCTACGGCGACGTCTACCACCAGAACGAGGTGGAGCAGAGCGCCTACAACTTCGAGCATGCCGACGTGGCCGAGCTGTTCCACCGCTTCGACGCCTGCGAGCGCGAGGCCGGCAAGCTGGTCGAGGCCAACCTGCCGCTGCCCGCGTACGAGCAGGTGATGAAGGCCAGCCACACCTTCAACCTGCTCGATGCGCGCCGCGCGATCTCCGTCACCGAGCGCCAGCGCTACATCCTGCGGGTGCGCGCGCTGGCGCAGGCGGTGGCGCAGGCCTACCACGCGCAGCGCGAGAAGCTGGGCTTCCCCGGGCTGAAGGCGCGCGCGCCGGAGACCGCATGATCCTGATCGGCATGTACGACTCCTCCTACGTGCGGAGGGTGGCCATCGCCATGGCGCTGTACGGGCTGCCGTTCGAGCATCGCGCCTGGTCGGTCGGCAAGGACTTCGACCGCATCCGCCAGTACAACCCGCTGGGCCGCGCGCCGACCCTGGTGCTGGACGACGGCGAGGTGCTGACCGAGTCCGCGGCGATGCTGGACTACCTCGACGACCGGGTCGGCCCGGAGCGCGCGCTGATGGCCGCGACCGGGATCGCCCGCCGCGACGCGCAGCGCCTGATCGCGCTGGGCATCGGCGCCATCGACAAGGCGGTGCTGATCGTGCTCGAGCGCGTCTTCCGCCCGGCCGAGACGCACAGCGAACTGTGGCTGTCGCGCTGCCGCACCCAGGTCGAGGGCGCCTTGCGCGAACTCGACAAGGCCTGCGCCGCGCGCGCCGGCCACGCCTGGCTGGTCGGCGACGCGATGGGCCACGCCGACATCGCCGTGGCCTGCTTCACCACCCACCTGCGCGAAGCGCTGCCGCTGGACCTCGCGCCCTGGCCGGCGCTGCGCGCGCACGTCGACCGCTGCGAGGCGCTGCCGGTGTTCCGCCAGCACTACATTCCGTTCGACGCCCCCACTCCCACTTCCGGTTCCGCAACACAGGTCACGTCCCCATGATGCAGTCCCTCCTCATCGAACTCGGCACCGAGGAACTGCCGGTCAAGGCGCTGCCCGGTCTGGCGCAGGCGTTCTTCGATGGCGTGATCGCCGGGCTGGACAAGCGCGGCATCGCCTACGAGCGCGGCGACGCCAAGCCGCTGTCCACGCCGCGCCGGCTGGCGGTGCTGCTGCCGGGCGTGGCCACCGAGCAGCCCGAGCAGCGCTCGGAAGTGCTCGGCCCGTACCTCAACATCGCGCTCGGCGCCGACGGCGCGCCGACCAAGGCGCTGGAAGGCTTCGCCGCCAAGGCCGGCGTCGCCTGGGACCAGCTCGAACGCACCCGCGACGCCAAGGGCGAGCGCTTTGTGCACCGTTCGGTGAAGCCGGGCGCGCGCACCGCCGAGCTGCTGCCGGAGATCCTGCGCGAGGCGATCGCGGCGATGCCGATCCCCAAGCCGATGCGCTGGGGCGGCCACGACTACGCGTTCGCGCGCCCGGTGCACTGGCTGGTGCTGCTGCTCGGCCAGGACGTGGTGCCCGCCGACGTGCTGGGCGTGAGCGCCGGCCGTGCCAGCCGGGGCCACCGCTTCATGCACGACGCGGCGGTGCCGCTGGCCGCGCCGCAGGACTACGTCGCCGCGCTGGAAGCCGCGCGCGTGCTGGTCGACCCGGACGCGCGCCGCGCGCGCATCGTCGCCGAGGTGCAGGCCGCGGCCAGGCAGGCCGGCGGCAACGCGCGCATCACCGACGACAACCTGGAGCAGGTGGTGAACCTGGTCGAATGGCCGTCGGCGGTGCTGTGCAGCTTCGAGCGCGAGTTCCTGGCGGTGCCGCAGGAAGCGCTGATCGAGACGATGGAGATCAACCAGAAGTTCTTCCCCGTGCTGGACGAGGGCGGCAAGCTGACCGAGAAGTTCATCGGCATCGCCAACATCGAGTCCAAGGACGTAGCCGAGGTCGCCAAGGGCTACGAGCGCGTGATCCGCCCGCGCTTCTCCGACGCCAAGTTCTTCTTCGACGAGGACCTCAAGCAGGGCCTGGTGGCGATGGGCGAGGGCCTGGGAAGCGTGACCTACCAGGCCAAGCTCGGCAGCGTGGCCGACAAGGTCGCGCGCGTGGCCGCGTTGGCCGAGGCGATCGCGGCGCAGGTCGGGGTCGATCCGCAGCTGGCGCGCCGTGCCGCGGAACTGGCCAAGAACGACCTGCAGTCGCGCATGGTCGGCGAGTTCCCGGAACTGCAGGGCATCGCCGGGCGCCATTACGCGCTGGCGGCGGGCGAGCCGCCCGAGGTCGCGCTGGCGATCGACGAGGCCTACCAGCCGCGCTTCGCCGGCGACGACATCGCGCTCTCGCCGGTGGGCAAGGTGCTGGCGATCGCCGAGCGCCTGGACACACTGGCCGGCGGTTTCGCCGCAGGCCTGAAGCCGACCGGCAACAAGGACCCGTTCGCGCTGCGGCGCAATGCACTGGGCCTGGCGCGGACGATCATCGAGAGCGGGTTCGACCTGGACCTGAAGGCGCTGCTGTCTTCGGCCAACACCGCGCTCGCCGGCCGCAAGGTGCAGGCCGACGCCGCCGAGATCTACGACTTCGTCCTGGATCGCCTCAAGGGCTACTACGCCGACAAGGGCGTGCCGGCCACGCACTTCAACGCGGTGGCCGAACTGAAGCCGCATTCGCTGTACGACTTCGACCGCCGCATCGACGCGATCGGCACCTTCGCGCAGCTGCCGGAAGCCGAGGCGCTGGCCGCGGCCAACAAGCGCATCCGCAACATCCTGCGGAAGGCCGAGGGCGAGGTGGAGATCCCGGGCGACATCGACCGCGCGCTGCTGGCCGAGCCGGCCGAGGAGGCCCTGGCCGAGGCGGTGGAGGCGGCGATCGGCGACACCGGCGCCAGCCTGCACCACAAGGACTACGTCGCCGCGCTGGCGCGGTTGGCGCGGCTGCGCCCGCAGGTCGATGCGTTCTTCGACGGGGTGATGGTCAACGCCGAGGACCCGAAGCTGCGCGCCAATCGCCTCGCCTTGCTGAAGAAGCTCGGCGACCGCCTCGGCAGCGTCGCCGCGATCGAGCACCTGTCGAACTGAGCGCCCTGAAGCCCGCGCTTTGAGGCCCCTTCCCACCGGGGCGAAAGGCACGGCTTGCGCGCCGCTGGCGCGCGTGTCCTTGAGCGCCCACGCCGCTGGCGTGGGCCGGGGCGCGGAGCTGGGATCGGGGGTGAGGGTGCGAGGGCGAAGGCGAAGCCGCGCCGCGGGCTCCCCCGGCGGCAGCATGGGTTTGCCTTGCTGCCGCGCGGTGGCGCGTTCCTCGATGCGATGGCTGCCGAGTCCTTGCTGCGCGGCTTCGCCCGTACCCTCGTCCGGCGCTCCGCGCCACCTTCTCCCGGGGGAGAAGGGATAAGCTCCTCCTTGCCACAGGCACCTCGCTTCGCGCGCCGGCGGCTCGCAAGCAACACGCCTTCGCCCCGCAGGAAGAGGGGGGAGCCGTCCTTGCAAGTCCCGACATCCTCGACACCGCATTAACAGCCAGTGGCGGCACATCCGGATATCCTCGTTGCATGCGATTGAATCCCCAGGTCCTCGTCCTCCTGTCCGCCCTGTGCTGCGCCGGCATGGCCCATGCCCGCGGCACCATCGACAAGGTACAGATCAAGGGCCTGGACAAGGACGACGACGCGGCGATGATCGAGAACATCGAGGTCTCGCTGTCGCTGTACGAGGCGATCGGCAAGGTGCAGGGCGAATCCCGGCTGGAATACCTGCTCAGCCAGGCCGAGGCGCAGACCCGTACCGCGCTGGAGCCGTTCGGCTACTACACGCCGAACATCGACATCCAGGCGCCGCGCCAGGACGACCACCTCACGGTGGTGATCACCGTCGACAAGGGCGAGCCGACGCGGGTGCGCGACTCGCGCATCGAGATGGCGGGCTGGGCCGAGGACGACCAGTACATCAGGCGCGACCTGGAAGGGTTCCGGCCCAAGCCCGGCGAGGTGTTCAACCACCCGGACTACGAGGCCAGCAAGGTCCGCATCACCCGCCGCCTGGCCGAGCGCGGCTACTTCGATGCCGATTTCACCCGGCGCCGGGTCGAGGTCACCCGCGCCGAACACGCCGCCGACATCGACCTGGCCTGGGACAGCGGCCGCCGCTACGACATGGGGCCGGTGCGCTTCGACTACGACTACTTCGAGAAAGGCCTGTTCGACCCGCTGGTGTACTGGGACGAAGGCAGCTACTACCACGAGGGCAAGCTCGACCGCCTGCGCGAGTCGCTGACCAAGCTCGACTACTTCAGCAGCATCGACATCCAGCCCAAGCCGGAGGAGGCCGACGACCAGGGCCGCGTGCCGGTGGACGTCAAGCTCACCCGCGCCAAGCGCACCATCTACACGGCCGGCCTCAGCTACGGCAGCGAGAGCGGCCCCGGCGTGCGGGGCGGCGTCGAGCGGCGCTACATCAACTCGCGCGGCCACAAGATGGACACGCAGCTGGACTACGCGCAGAAGCGCAAGTCGCTGGGCACCACCTACCGCATCCCCGCGTTCGGCTGGCTGGACGGCTGGTACGCATTCGGCGCGCGCGTGTACGACGAGCAGACCGACTACATCGACCTGCGCAACATCAAGCTCAGCGCCGCGCGCAGCGGCCAGATCAACGAGCACTGGACCGCGATCGCCTCGATCAACGCGCTGCGCGAGCGCTGGGGCTACTACACCGACGACGGAGACCGGGACCGGCCGCTGGCCTACCAGTACTCCACGCTGGTGTACCCGCAACTGGAAGCGAACTACACCAACGTCGACGACCGCACGTTCCCGCGCAACGGCATCGCCGCGACGATGCAGCTGCGCGGGGGCGTGGAAGGCGCCGGGTCGGACACCAGCTTCGTGCAGGCCTACGGCAAGCTGCGCTGGTTCCTGCCGGCCGGCGCGGACGGGCGCATGATCCTGCGCGGCGAGGCCGGCAGCACCTGGACCAACGACCTGGTCTCCATGCCGCCGAGCCTGCGCTTCTTCGCCGGCGGCGACGACAGCATCCGCGGCTACGCCTATCGCGAGGTCGGCCCGCGCACGCCCAGGCCGGACCGGTTCGCGCTCGGCGCCAAGCAGCTGTTGACGATGAGCGCGGAGTACGAGCACTACTTCAAGGGCGGCCCGCTCGGCATGGCGGTGTTCGTCGACAGCGGCAGCGCGTTCGACGACACGCCCGACTGGCACACCGGCGTCGGCGTCGGCGTGCGCTACAAGTCGCCGGTCGGCCCGGTGCGGGTGGACATCGGGCACGGCCTGGACGATCCCGATTCGCAGATCCAGCTCTACATCAACATCGGAGCGAACCTGTGAACCAGAACGCTCCCGCGCCGCGTCCCCGCTTCTATCGCCGCCGCCGGTTCTGGATCGGTTCCGGCCTGGGCGTGCTCGGCCTCGTGCTGCTGCTGCTGGTCGCGTTGTACTGGCTGCTGCAGACCGTGGCCGGCCGCGACGTGTTGCTGGCGCAGGTGGTGGCGCGGCTGCCGGCCGGGGCCACCTTCACCTGGGGCGAGGCGGAAGGCCCGCTGGCCGGCCCGCTGACGCTGCGCAACGTCGATTTCCGCTACCAGGACATCCACTTCGCCGCCGAGCGCGTGTACCTGGACCCGGACATCCGCCCGCTGCTCGGGCGTAAGCTGCGCCTGGACGCGCTGGAAGTGCGCAACGCCACGCTCAACCTCGGCAAGAGCGACGAGCCGTTCGAGCTGCCGAGCTGGCCGGGATCGCTGCCGCAGATCGAAATGCCGCTGGCGATCCAGGCCGACCGCATCGCCGTGGACGATCTGCGCATCACCCAGCTGCAGCAGCCGGTGATCGCGCTGCGCCGCATCCGCGGCGAGCTGGAAATCGCCAACGGCGAACTGCGTGCGCGCCAGCTCGCGGTGGACAGCGACCGCGGCGATTTCCGCATCGACGGCGATTACCTGCCGCGCAACGACTACCGCGCCGACCTCACCGCGACCGCGGTGCTGCCGGCGCCGCGCGGGCGCACGCCGGCCAGCATCGGGCTGGTCGCGCGCGGCGACCTGTCGAGGATGGAGGTCGCGCTGGCCGGGCGTGCGCCCGAACCGCTGCGCGCGACGCTGGTGCTGACCGGCCGCACCGATCCCGCCTGGCAATTCAAGGCCGCGACCCAGGCGCTGGACCTGTCGCTGCTGGTCCCGCCGGCGGAAGGCGAGGCCGCCGCCGGCGAACCGCTCGCCTTCGATCTCAGCGCCACCGGCAAGGGCGGCGACGCGCGCCTGCAGGGCACGCTCAAGCGCGGCGAACTGCAGGCGACGCTGCAACCCTCGCATGTCGTGCTCGAGGACCAGGTGCTGCAGGTGCAGCCGCTGGTGGTGGATGCGTTCGAAGGACGCACCCGGCTGCAAGGCAGCGCCGACTTCCGCGATCCGGACAACGCCAACTTCCGTTTCTCGGTCAACGCGAGCGGGTTGCGCTTCGTGCCGGCGCCGGACCCGGCCACGCCGCAGGCGCCGAGCGTCCCGGTCGAACTGAAGCAAGCGCGGCTCGGCGTCGCGGGCAACCTCAAGGCCTGGGCCGCGATCGGGCGCGCCGACGTCGAGCGCGACGCGCAGCGGGCCGCGCTGACGTTCGACGTGCGCGGCAACGACCAGCGCGCGCACATCCAGCAACTGCAGGCCACCACGCCGGGCGGCGCGCTCGACGTCGCCGGCGACGTGGCGTGGACGCCGGAGCTGAGCTGGGACGCGACCGCGATGCTGGCCAAGTTCGATCCCGGCTACTTCGCGCCGGGCTGGGACGGCAGCCTGTCCGGGAAGATCGCCTCCAAGGGCCGGCAACTGCCGGCGCCGGCCGGCGGGGTGTCGCCGGGCTACGAGCTCACCGCGCAGATCGACGCGCTCAAGGGACAGCTGCGCCAGCGTGCGCTCGACGCCAGCGGCAAGTTCGCCCTGCAGGGAACGCAAGGCGAAGGCCGGGTGTCGCTGTCGCTCGGCAACAGCCGCGTCGTCGCGCAGGGCAAGGTCGGCGATGCGCTCGACATCGACGCGCAGCTGCAACCGCTGCAGCTCGACGACCTGCTGCCCGGCGGTGCCGGCACCTTGAGCGGCACGTTGCAGGTGAAGGGCCGCCGCGACGCGCCCGACATCACCGCCGACCTCGCCGGCAGCGGCCTGCGCTGGGACGGCTACACCGCCGACGCGCTGAGCCTGCGCGGGCGGCTGCCGTGGCGTGGCGACGGCGGCTCGCTGGCGTTGCAGGGCACCGCCGTCGGCGTCGGCACGGTGCTGGACAGCGTGCGCGTGCAGGCGCGCGGCGCGGTGGAGAACCTCGACCTCGATGCCGAGGTGAACAATGCGATGGCCTCGCTGTCGTTGCGCGGCGACATGCGCCGCAATGGCCAACGCTGGCAGGGCCAGCTGGCGGCGTTGCGGATCGTGCCGTCCAAGGGCGATGCCTGGGCCTTGCGCGCGCCGGCGCAGTTCGCGGTGGACGGCCCGGCGTTCACGCTGTCCGATGCCTGCCTCGCGACGGCCGGCGCCGGCGCGCTGTGCGCCAAGGTGGACTGGCCGCGCGAGGGCGTGGAAGTGAAGAGCGATGCGCTGCCGCTGTCGCTGGTCCACCCATGGCTGCCCAAGCAGGACGGGCGCCCGATCATCCTGCGCGGCCAGGTCGCCATCGACGGCCGCTTCCGGCCGCGCGGCAACGCCTGGGAAGGCGGCTTCGAGATCGTGTCGATGGAGGGCGGCGTGCGCCTGGGCGAACCGCGCTTCCGCGTCGACCTGGGCGGCAACCCCAATCGCGGCGAGCTGATCCGCTACGACCATTTCAGCCTGCGCGCGACCTTCGACCCGAAGCACATCAACGGCTACCTGGGCGTCGGCTTCCAGGGCAACGGCTTCGTCGACGCCAAGTTCGACACCGGCTGGGACGACTACGCGCCGCTCAACGGCGAGCTGTACATGAACATCTCGCGGATGAACTGGCTGCAGCTGTTCGTCGCCGAGATCGACCGCCCCAGGGGCCTGGTCGAAGGCCATGTGAGCCTGCGCGGCACCCGCAGCAAGCCGCTGCTCGGCGGCGACGCCACGCTCAGCGACTTCACCGCCGAGTACCCGTCGATGGGCCTGTCGCTGAGCGAGGGCAAGGGGCGCTTCGATGCGCTGCCGGACGGCTCGGCCAAGATCACCGCCTCGGTGAAGTCCGGCGACGGCACGCTCAACGTGGACGGCGGCCTGTCCTGGTACGGCGAGGGCACGCCGTTGCAGCTGGATATCCGCGGCCAGAACGTGCTGGCCTACAACACCACCGAGCTGCGCGTCGTCGCCAATCCCGACCTGCAGTTCGGCATGCAGGGCAAGGTGATGCAGTTGCGCGGCCAGGTCACGGTGCCCGAGGCGGACATCGACCTGGAGCGCCTCGACCGCGGCACCTCCGTGTCCGAGGACGTGGTCGTGCTCGACCCGGTCGACCCCGAGGAAACCCCCGAATCGCCGCTGGACATGCAGCTGACCGTCGCGCTCGGCGACAAGGTCAAGATGAGCGGCTTCGGCCTCAAGGGCTCGCTGACCGGGCAGATGCAGATCCGCGCGCGGCCCGGCTACGAGATGACCGCCAATGGCGGGCTCGACGTACGCGGGCGCTACAAGGCCTACGGCCAGGACCTGACCATCACCCGCGGCCAGCTGACCTGGAACAACAACATCGTCTCCGACCCGCGCATCAACATCCGCGCCGAGCGCAAGATCGGCGACGTCACCGCCGGCATCGACGTCAGCGGCCGCGCCGAGTCCCCGCGCGCCGACGTCTGGTCGGACCCGGCGATGTCGCAGTCCGAAGCGATGTCCTACCTGGTGCTCGGTCGCGGCCTGGCGACCGCCAGCAGCAGCGAGACCGAACAGGTCACCGCCGCCTCCGCGGCGCTGTCGGCCGGCAGCGGCCTGCTCGCCTCGCAGCTGGGCGCGAAGCTCGGCCTGGACGACGCGGGCGTGCAGCAGTCCAGCACCCTGGGCGGCTCGGTGCTGGGCTTCGGCAAGTACCTCTCGCCCAGGCTCTACGTCGGCTACGGCGTCTCGATGGTCGGCAGCGGCTCGGTACTGACCCTCAAGTACCTGCTCACCCGCGGCTTCGACGTGGAAGTCGAATCGAGCACGGTGGAGACGAAGGGGTCGGTGAATTGGCGGAAGGAGAAATAAGCTCCTGGTTCGGCGGACCGGGCGGGGCGGCACGGAGACGGCCCGGTCCATTGCGGAACGCCCGGCCGGGCCGTTATGGTCCGCTTCCCCAGCGCCGCGGCCACATGCAATGACTTCTCCTTCTTCGCACGACGCTGCATCGCCCACGATCCCGGCGCTGCTCGCGGCCCTGGAATCCGGCCGTGCCGGGGAACTGGAGCGGGGTGCGCTGCGCCATCTGGAGCGCTTTCCCGACGACGTGCTGGCGCGCAGCCTGCTGGCCGCGAGCCTGCAGATGCAGGGGCGGGTGGCCGAGGCCGCCGACGTGCATGCCGAGCTGGCCCGGCGCCAGCCGGGCGAGGCGGCGCACTGGAACAACCTCGGCAACGCGCTGCGCGAGCTGCGCCGCATCGACGAGGCGAGGGCGGCGTACCGGCGCGCCTGCGCGCTGGAACCGCGCGATCCGCTCACGCACCACAACCTCGGCCTGCTGGCGATGGACGAAGGCGACTACGCCGCCGCGCGCGAGCATCTGCTGGATGCGCACGAACTGGATCCATCGGCGCCGCTGACGCGATTGCACGCGGCGATGGCCTGCCACGAGTGCGGCGATTTCCAGCGCGAGCAGCGGTTGCTCGCGTCGTGGCGCCAGTGGCCGCCGCTGGATACGGACGGCACGCAGGACCTGGCGTGGCTGCTGGCGCAGGACGGCCGCACCGACGAGGCCGATGCCCTGTTGGGCGACTGCATCGCACGGTCGCCCGATCCGACCCGGGCGTGGGCGCGCCGGGTGATGGTGATGGAGCGCGCCAATCGCCTGGACGATGCGCGCGCCGCCGCGGCGCGCCTGCCTGCCGCGCAGGCCGTCGCCGATGCCGACGTGCGGCAGGACGTGCTCAACGCCCGGGCCGTGCTGGCGATGCGCGAAGGCGAGTGGGCCCAGGCCAGCCAGGCCCTGGAAACCCTGCTGGCCGAACCCGGCGACAAGCGCAAGCGCAGCAACCTCTACTTCGCGCTGGCGCGCTGCTACGACCGGCTCGGGCAGCCGGACGAGGCGATGCGCGCCTGCGCCGAGGCCCACGCCGCGCAGCTGGCCGGCATCGCGCCGCTGGTGCCGGAAGCGATGAAGCGCAGCGATGCGCCGCTGCCGGTCGCGCGCCAGCGCTGGTCGCCGCAGCGCCATGCCGCCGCGCGCCCGGTGGCGGGGCCGGCGATGGCCGATTCGCCGGTCTTCGTGGTCGGCTTCCCGCGCTCGGGCACCACGTTGCTGGAGCAGATGCTGGATGCGCATCCGGCGCTGTGCTCGATGGACGAGCGGCCGTTCCTGCAGGAGCTGGCGGAGCGGCTGGAACGCGAGGGCCTGGCCTGGCCCGACGGCCTGGGCGAGCTGGACGATGCCGCCTGCGAGGCGCTGCGCGGCGAGTACTGGCGACGGGTGCGCGAGGTGGCCTCGCCGATGCCGGGCCAGCGCCTGGTCGACAAGAACCCGCTGAACCTGCTGCGCCTGCCGCTGATCCATCGCCTGTTCCCGCAGGCGCGGGTGATCCTCGCGCTGCGCCATCCCTGCGACGTGCTGCTCAGCTGCTACATGCAGGCGTTCCGTTCCCCCGCGTTCGCGATGCTGTGTTCGGACCTGGACCGGTTGGCGCGCGGCTACGCCGACGCGATGGACCATTGGCTGCACCATGCGCGCCTGCTCGCGCCGATCGCGATGGAAAGCCGCTACGAAGACCTGGTGGACGACGTCGCCGGGCAGGTCGGCAAGCTGGGAACCTTCCTGGAGCTGGAACAGCCCGAGCGCCTGCTCGACTTCCAGCGCCATGCGCGCGGCAAGGGGTTCATCAGCACGCCCAGCTACGCGCAGGTGGTCGAAGGCATCAACCGGCGCGGGTTGGACCGCTGGCATCCCTACCGGCGCCATTTCGAACCGGTGTTGCCGGTGTTGCGGCCCTACCTGGAACGGTGGGGCTACGGCGGTTGATGCAGCCGGCGAGGAAATGGCGAGTGGCAGGAGGTTCCAAGCCGATCGCCGTCCCTGCCATGACTACATGAATCGCGGATAACGGCTTCGTAACCCGTGTCCGCACCAAAGCGATGCACGAGACCTGCTTCTTGCACCGGACCGACACGTGAACGGGCTTCCCGGCCCGTTCCGGTGCCGTTTATCGCTCGAATATTCCTTGGCAAGACATTGCGTGTCATGTCTGACACATGTGGACAACCAAGCGGCACGCGGATGCCCGCCTCGTCTTATAAAAATTTAACCAAGTGTGCACATCCCCGGTCATATGGCGGTGGTCGCACGCGACCCTACACCTGCCCGCCCCTGGGCGCCACGAGCCGGAACCTGCTTTCCGCAACTCGTGCTTTCTTCCATCGAGGCCGTTGCAATGCCCGCAAGAACCAGCAAGCTCGCCCACGCCGTCCGCCTCGCGCTGCCGCTCGGCCTGGCGCTCGCGCCCGTCGCGCTGTATGCACAGACCCCTGACACCTCCAATGACAAGACGCCGACCAGCCTCGATACCGTCACCGTGACCGGTTCGCTGGTCCGCCGCGTCGATGTCGAGACCGCCAGCCCGGTGGCCGTGGTCGATCGCCAGCAGATCCAGCAGAGCGGCAAGCAAACGCTGGGCGACCTGCTGCAGTCGCTGCCGGGCATCGCCGGCGCGGCCACCAACCCGCAGGTCAACAACGGCGGCGGCGACGGCGCCTCGACGATCTCGCTGCGCGGCCTGGGCGAACAGCGCACGCTGCTGCTGATCGACGGCCACCGCATCCTCAACAACGACGTCAACTCGATCCCCGCCAACATGATCGAGCGCGTGGAGGTGATGAAGGTGGGCGCGTCGGCCGTGTACGGCTCCGACGCGATCGGCGGCGTGGTCAACTTCATCCTGCGCAAGAACTTCGAGGGCGGCGAAGTCACCGCCAACTACGGCCAGGCCAGCGCCGGCGACGGCGCCCGCCATGGCGGCACCTTCACCTTCGGCAAGACCTGGGACCGCGGCAACGTCGTGGTCGGCCTCGACTACAACAAGCAGAACGAAGTGTCGTCGGCGAACCGCGACTACTCCAAGTACGCGATGTACCTGTCCAGCGGCAGCGCCTACAAGGGCGGATCGAGCCGCACGCCGACCGGCTACTACAAGCTGCCGTCGAGCGTGCTGGCCGCCAACGGCTGCAGCGCCAACGGCGCGATGACCGGCGACGGAAGCGGCGGCTACAAGTGCTACTCCTCCTCCGACGCCTACAATTACCAGGCGGCGAACCTGCTTATGACGCCACAGGAGCGCGTGAGCGGCTTCGTGCTCGGCAGCTTCAACATCACCGACAACATGCAGGCGTACGTCAACGCCTACCACAACCACACGATGGCGCACTTCGCGATCGCGCCGTTGCCGTTCGACGCGCAGAGCGACGGCATCACCATCGCAGCCGACAATCCGTACAACCCGTTCGGCGTCGAGTTCGGGCCGAACGGCTACGAGTACCGCAACCGCTTCATCTCGCTGGGCCAGCGCGAAGGCTTCTACGACACTAGCACCGACCAAGTCGTCGCCGGCCTGAAGGGCACCTTCGGCGACAGCAGCTGGGCCTGGGACGTCAACTACAACTACGGCCACTACAAGCAGAAGAGCTGGAGCCACGGCTACGTGGACTACGCCACGCTGCAGCAGGCGATCGACAACGGCGAGATCAACATCTTCGACCAGGAAGCCGCCTCGACCTGGCTGAACAGCCACGAGTCGATCCCGCGCTACTCCACCACCACGATCAAGCGCCAGTGGGAGGCGAGCGCCAACGGCAGCCTGTGGGATTTGCCGGCCGGCACGATGCAGTTGGCGGTGGGCGCGTTGTATCGCAAGGAGAGCCTGAACTACACGGTCTCGAGCAACGCGCTGATGAACGAGGACCTTACCTGCGCGATCTCATCTGAGGCCTGTTCCTCTCCGATGAGCGGCGGCTTCAACGTCAAGGAGGCCTACGCGCAGTTGTACGTCCCGCTGCTGGATCAGTCCTCGCCGGTCGGTGCGCTCAGCGCGACCGTGAGCGACCGCGTGTCCGATTACAGCAGCGTGGACAGCACCAACAACAGCGCCTCGTTCCAGCTCGAATGGCGCCCGATCCAGGATCTGATGGTGCGTGGCACGGTGTCGCAGGTGTTCCGCGCGCCGACCCTCAACGACATCTACGCGGGGCCGGGCGCGAACCAGCCGACCTTCACCGATCCGTGCATCGGCTATAGCGGCTCGGGCCACGAGAACGCCTGTGCCGGCGTACCGGTGGGCTGGGAAGGTTCGGGCCTGTCGCAGACCGACGCGGTCACCTCCGGCTCGCGCTACGTCGGCTACGACCTCAAGCCAGAAAAGGGCACCTCGTACGATTACGGCATCGTCTACAGCCCGGACTTCGTACCCGGGTTGTCGGTCAGCCTGGACTGGTGGAAAGTCAAGCTCAAGGACCTGATCCAGGAGATCTCCGCGCAGACCGTCGCAGACCTCTGCTACAACGACGAGAGCAGCCCGTACTGCAGCTACCTCCACCGCTACCCGTCGACCTCGGTCAGCGCCGGCAACATTGACTACATCGAGACTCCGGTGATCAATATCGGCAAGCTCGATACCCAGGGTATCGACTTCGGCGTGAACTATGCACTGCCCGAGACGCAGTGGGGCCGCTTCAACTTCGCCCTGGACAGCACCTACCTGCAGCGCTACGACATCGACACCGGTGACACGGTGATCCACATGGCGGGGCGGTACAACTCGGCTTACGGCAACTATGCCCGTTGGCGCGCGCGCGGCCAGATCGGCTGGAAGCTGGGTTCGTGGGATGCGACCTGGACCTCGCGCTGGATCGGCAAGATACAGGTCGGCAGCACAGACCTGTCGCAGAACATGTCCGCCGATGCCGTGGACAAGGGCGTGGTGCTGAACTACGGCAGCTACATGTACCACTCGTTCCAGGTGGGCTACGACATGACCGCAGCCAACCTGCGCTTCGACCTGGGCGTGGACAACCTGACCAACAAGCAGCCGCCGGTCATGTACCAGAACAACGTCCTGAACGCGAATACCGACGTGAGCACCTACGACACGATCGGCCGCTATTACTGGATGCGCGCGACCTACCGGTTCTGAGGACGGCTGTTTTCTGGAACGAAGCACCTAGACGGCGCGCCCTTGGGCGCGCCGTCTTCTTTCACGGAGACCGCATGAGCGCGACCGACCTCAAGCACTACGTACGCTGCTACGACGGCGACCTGGAGCCGGCGTTCTGCGAGCAGCTGATCGCTTCGTTCCATGCGTCCTCGGGCTGGCATAGCCGCAATGGCATGGGCGCGCGCGCCGGGCTGGAGCAAAGCGCGTGGACCGAGTTGAACGTCTCCAGGTTGGCCGATCCAGCGTTCAAGGGCTTCTTCATTCAGCGCGTCCAGCAGGCGCTGGCGCGCTACAACCGCGATATCGGCCTGTCCGCCGAGGTGCCGTGGCGGCCGCGGCTGGCGGACCTGCGGATCAAGCAATACCGCGCGCAGGCGGGCGATGCGTTCCAGCCGCACTTCGATGCCTGCGACGAGGAGACCGGCCGTTACCTGGTGTTCCTCTGGTACCTCAACGACGTCGCCGAGGGCGGGCAGACCCGCTTCGTCGACCTGGACCTGGACATCGTTCCGCGCGCCGGGCGGCTGCTGGTGTTCCCGCCGTACTGGATGTACATGCACGCGGCGCTGCCGCCGCGCAGCGGCGACAAGTACATTCTTTCGACCTACCTGGAGTTCACCGCGCGGCCGGCATCGCCGTGAGCCGGCATGCGCGGCCGGTAGCCGAAGGACGGCGAACGGCCGGAGGCGGCGATACGTACAATTTACGCCGCCGCCGCGCCGCGGGAATGGCGGCTTTACGCGGTGGTTTCCTATCGTGGCCGCTCCGCACCTTGGGGTGCATGCGAGTGTGACGACGATGTCGCTGTTGATCTTGCAGGGACCAGGCATTCCACCAGAGGGCCTGCCGCCCGTGCTGCCTTCCCGATGCGCCGGACATGGCATCGGGCGCGTGTCGTGCGAGGACGTGGAGGCCATGGCCGCGGCGCTGCGTGCCGTGCCGGCGTCGGATGCGGCGCTGGTCCTCATCGAACCGGGCGAGTTGCAGGTGCCGCGGTCGGCGATACCGTCGCTGCGGCGCACGTTCGATGCGCTGCCGGTGCCCTATATCGAGCTGCACGCCGATGGCGGCGCGGAGCTGGAGGCGTGGCTGCATCCGCAGCACGGCCCGATGGCGGTGGTGGTCACGCCGCACGACCGTGCGCGCGGCTATGCGATGTCGCTGGGCATCGCAGCGCGCCGGTTGGCGTCGATCGAAGATGCAGAAGGAGCGGACCGGTCATGTCCATCCTGATCGTGCGCGGCCCGGCGAGACAGGGCGCCCGTGGACCCGTGCCGCTGCCACGCGGATTGCTGGGCCAGCTGGTGGCGAGCGTGGGCGAGGCGGGGCATGCGCTGTCGGTACGCGCCTGCGGCGACGAGCGGGAATTGCTCGATGCCTTGCGCCTGGCGCACCCGAGCGGCGGGCATGCGCTGATCCTGGATGCCGGCGCCGCCGCGGGCAGCGCCCGCCTGGCGCGCGTGCTCGCCTCGCTGCAGCTGCCGCGCGTGGACGTGGACGTGCGGGCGGCCCGCACGGCCGGCTTCGCTGACGACGCGAAGCATGGCTGCCTGGCGCGGGTACGGGGCTATGGCATGCAGGGCTACATGCTTGCCGCGTACATCCTGCTCGAGCACCTGGGCTGCAGCGGATGGAGCGAGAGCGTCCACGTCGGGACCTGACCATGGAACGCCATTACTTCGCCGATTTCGAGGCCTATTCCGGCGGCCGGCCGGTGCTGTGGGGCCAGGTGACCTACAGCATGCACGCGGAGCGCGACGAGGACATCGACCCGCAGGCGTTGATCGAGGCGCTGCGGGCGCGCGCCGCGCAGGCCCATGGCATCGAGCCCGGGCAGGTGCGGCTGTGCCATGTCGCGCGCCTGTGAGGCGATGGAGCCTCGCCTCGCAGGCGCGCGCCGGTGGCGCTACTGCTTGCGTGCGTCGTACGCGTACGGCCCGAAGGTAACGCCGATGAAGCCGCCGGCGGTGTCGGTGCTGAGCAGGCTCGCATCCAGGTCGCGGGCCAGCGGTTGCCAGTCGCCGCGGCCGCTCGCGTAGAACGCATCCAGCCGGGGGCCGTCCAGCTGGAAGCGCAGCCGCAGGGCCTGCTTAGCGTCGGCCAGGGCGATCCGGGCGACGGGCACGCCGGCCTGCGGTTGTTCCTTGCCCGCGCGCCGGTACAGCACCACGGCAGGTCCCTCGGCGTCGTCCACGCGCATCGCCGCGTAGAAGTGAGTCTCGTTCTGCAGCAGCGCCAGCCCGGCCTGCTCGCCGGCGGAGAGCTGCCGCGGATCGAGGGTGGCGTCGATCGTCGCCTTGTGGTGCTGCAGGCGGTGGCCGATGTAGGCCGGCTGGCCGCTGGCGTACTCGCCCAGCGGCGTGGCCGAGGGCGTGATGCGCAAGCCCTGCTTGCCGGTGCCGTACCAGCGCTGCCGCGGCACGTTGATCGTCATCCACGGCAACGGCAATGCGCTGCCGGTGAAGCGCTCGGTCCAGCCGAACGGCCCGGTGGTCGGCTGCGCCGCCTTGCCGGCCGGCAGGTTCGGCCGCGTGGCGACCGCCGGTATGCGCTCGCCGCGCGGCAGCACCACCGGCCAGTCGTCGTGCCATTGCATCGGCAGCAGGAAGGTCTCGCGGCCGAGGTTGTACTGGTTGCCGCGGTAGGGACGCGTGGCCAGGAACACGGCCCACCAGCTGCCGTCCTTCAGTTCGACGAACTGGGCGTGGCCGGCCGAGGTGATCGGGTCGGGCCGCGACGGATCGAGGTCGCGCTGGGTCAGCACGGGGTTGCCCGGGAACGGTTCGTACGGCCCGGTGACGGCGCGGCTGCGCCACACCATCTGCGCGTGCTGCTCGCCGGTGCCGCCCTCGGCGGCGGTCAGGTAGTACCAGCCGTTGCGGCGGAACAGGTGCGGGCCTTCGACGTGCTCCGGGTTGGTCGAAGGATCGGCGCCGGAGTCCACCAGCACGGTGCGCGGGCCGACCAGCGACATCGTCGCCACGTCGAACTGCTGCAGCCAGATCGCGCGGTGGCCGTCGTAGCGCATCTTGCCCTGGGGAATGCCGTTGTTGACCAGCCAGGCGCGGCCGTCGTCGTCGAAGAACAGCGAGGGGTCGATACCCTCGAACTTGAGCCAGTGCGGGTCCGACCAGGGGCCGGCGGGGTCCTTCGCGGTGATGACGAAGTTGCCGCGGTCGCAGTAGAAGCAGGTGTTGACGATGTAGAAGGTGCCGTCGTGGTGGCTGATCGAGGCGGCGAACAGGCCGCGCGAGAGTTCGTTGTGGCCGTAGTCGATCTGGCCGGGGCGGTCGATCGCGTTGCCGATCTGGGTCCAGTGCACAAGGTCGCGGCTATGGAACACCGGCAGGCCGGGGAAGTAGCCGAAGGTGGAGTTCACCAGGTAGAAGTCGTCGCCGACGCGGATGGCGGAGGGGTCGGGATAGAACCCGGCGACCACGGGGTTGCGGTACTGCGTGGCGGTCGGGACCGGTCCGCCGTCGTCGCCTCGGTAGGCGATCTCGGTGAACAGGGCTTCGGCGGATGCAGCGGGGATGGCGATGCTGCATAGCAGCGCCAGGATGAGGCGTTTCATGTCGGTTCCTTCCCGTTGGCCCCTCGGCGAGGGATGCGCCAAGCTTGTCAGGTGGCGCGGCGGAAGTCTGCGCATACCTCGATTGCGGTATGGCATAGGAGGCTTTTTCTCATCCTTTTACAGGGTGAGGATGCGCGGCTCGCAAGCCACTGGTTCGCGCATGTCTGAACACTCGGCGCGCTGCGCTGGTTCGGGGCGCGAAGCGAGGTGTCCGAGGAGCGGGCGAGGGTACGGGCGAAGTCTCATATCTTTACTATCGTCAATCCTGCGAAGGTGGGAAGCGCTTTTCAGCAGCCGAACGGCTGATCATCCAGCGATCCTCTGCCATTCTTCCGATCTCCGATCTCCCATTACCGTCATTCCCGCGAAGGCGGGAGGCGCTTTTCAGCAGCCGAACGGCTGATCATCCAGGGACGTTGCTTTGTTTTGGCTTGGGGCCTTTGGCAATAAAGGCAGAAGCTTTCGCCTTTGGCGAGTTACTTTTCTTTGCTTGTGCACGCGCGCCGCAGGAGCGGCGCCGCACGGCGGAGCCGGCCCGAAGGGCGCGGCACAAGGATGTGCCGCGTAAAGAAAAGTAACCAAAAGAAGCGCTTCACAGCAGCCGAACGGCTGATCAAGCACACCCCGCCTGCGCGCCCGCAGCTGCGCTACGGGTTCGCGGAGCCGGCGGGATTTTTCGACGGGGCATCCTGCCCCGGCGAAAAACGACGCACATCCATGTGCGTCGCCCCTGCGGGGTTTTTCCCATCGTCTCCGCCGCTACGGAGGGGCCGCGCCGCAGCGACGCTGGCAGGCCATACGAGGTTGGCGCGCCGCCGCGCGAGGAGGTGCTGTCCCATCCAGAGCAAAATCACGAACAGCAACAGCAACAGCAACAGCTGCAACAACAGCTAGGCCGACTTGTCCTTTGCGCACGCCACCGTTGCCGCGCGTGTGCGCCTGCGGCTATGGTCTGCGCTGGTTTTCAGGGGATTCCATGCCCATGCGCAATACGCTTTCCGCCTCGCTGGCCGTCGGGCTGGCGTTGTCCGCCCATGCACGTGCCGACGAGGGCATGTGGATGCCGTCGCAATTGCCGCAGCTGGCCGATACGCTGCGCCAGGCCGGGTTCCAGGGCGATCCGGCCTCGCTCGCCGACGTGGTCCGCCCGCCGCTCAGCGCCGTGGTCAAGGTCGGCGGCGGTACCGGATCGTTCGTCTCGCCCGATGGCCTGCTGCTGACCAACCACCACGTGGCGATGGGCGTGATCCAGTACAACAGCACGCCGGAGCACGATTACATCGACAACGGCTTCATCGCCAAGGACCGTGGCGACGAACGTCCCGCGAATCCCGATTTCCGGGTGCTGGTCACGGTGGGGTTCGACAAGGTCACCGACGAGGTGCTCAAGGGCGCGCGCGGCAAGACCGGGCGCGCCTACTACGACGCGGTGGACGCGGCCAGCAAGCGCATCGTGGCCGACTGCGAGGCATCCGGCGAGGTGCGCTGCAGCGTCGCCAACATGTACTACGGCACCGACTTCTACCGCATCCGCCAGCTGGAGCTGCGCGACGTGCGGCTGGTCTACGCGCCGCCGCGCGCGATCGGCAACTACGGCGACGAGATCGACAACTTCATGTGGCCGCGCCATAGCGGCGATTTCACCTTGCTGCGCGCCTACGTCGGCAAGGACGGCAAACCGGCCGACTACAGCCCGGACAACGTGCCGTACCAGCCGCCGGCGCACCTGCAGATCTCGCGCGAAGGGCCCAGGGTCGGCGATTACGCGATGCTGGCCGGCTATCCCGGCATCACCTATCGCCATCGCACCGCCGCCGAGTTCGACGAGCAGGTCAACTGGACGCTGCCGCAGCGCGTGGCGGTGCTCGACCAGCTGATCGGGGTGATCGAGGCCGCGGGCAAGGGCGATGCCGAGGCCAGGACCCGCTACGCCTCGCAGCTGCAGTCGCTGAAGAACAACCGCAAGCGCGCCGCCGGCGAACTGGAAGGATTGCTGCGCAGCGATGCGGTGCGCCTGCGCGCGGAGGACGAACGCGGGATGCTGGCGGCGACCACCGGCCAGGATGCGCGCGACATCGCCGCGCTGCAGGCCTCGCTGGCCGAGGGTTCGGCGCTGCATGGCCGCGAGCTGTTGTTCGGCCTGTTCGGCAGCCAGACCCAGCTGATGCGTTCGGCCCTGCTGCTGGAGCGGCTGCGCGTGGAGTCGCTCAAGCCCGACGCGCAGCGCGAGGCCGGCTACCAGCAGCGCGACCAGGCCCTGATCGAGGGCGTGCTCAAGCAGGTCCAGCGCCGCTACGACCCGGCGGTGGAAAAGGCCTTGCTGACCGCGCTGCTCACCCGCTACCAGCAACTGCCCGAAGCCCAGCGCGTGCCGGAGTTCGACGCCGCCTTCGGCCGCACGCCCGCGCAGCTGGCGCAGGCCTTGGACACGCTGTACGGGACCACCCGGCTCGGCACCGAGGGCGAGCGCCTGTCGCGGTTCGCGGCCGCGCGCGAGGGCAAGGCGCTGGCGCCCGATCCGCTGATCGCGCTGGCCCAGCGGCTGATACCGGCGCAGCTGCGGCTGGAAGAAGGCCGCAAGGCGCGCGAGGGCGAGCAACTGCGCCTGCGGCCAGCCTACATGCGCGCGCTCGTCGCCTGGCGCGGCAAGCAGGGGCGGGCGGTCTATCCGGACGCCAACAGCACGCTGCGGGTGAGCTACGGCCGGGTCGAGCCGCTGGCGCCGCGCGACGCGGTCGCCTACGCGCCCGTGACCACCGTGGCCGGCATCGTCGAGAAGAACACCGGCAAGGTGCCGTTCGATGCGCCCGGGCAGCTGCTGGACGCGATCGCCAGGGGCGACTTCGGCGACACCGCCGATCCGGCGCTGAAGACGCAGCCGGTGAACTTCCTCACCAACCTGGACACCACCGGCGGCAACTCCGGATCGCCGGTGCTCAACGCCAAGGGCGAGCTGATCGGCCTGAACTTCGACAGCAACTGGGAATCGGTGAGCGCGAGCTGGTGGTACGACCCGCGCTACAAGCGGGCGATCCACGTCGACATGCGCTACCTGCGCTGGCTGATGGCCAAGGTCTACCCGGCGCCGCGCTTGCTGGAGGAGATGGGCGTGGCCGGGGCGACGAACGCCGCACCGGCGCGCTGAGGCGCGTCTTCGCCGGGCCTGGCGCCTGCCGGGTCCGGCTCACTCCGGCAGCGCAAGGCACCACGCGGCCAGGTAAAGGCCGAGGCCGAAGACGAAATGGGTGGCCAGGCTCTTGGCGCGGTTCCGGAACGGGGCCGGCGTCCTGGCGGACGCGATCCCGGCGCCCATCGCGGGTTGCATGACCAGCCAGGGCGCGGCCACGGTGGCGATGCCCAGGGCGATGGCCGGCCCAAGGGTCGGCCGGTGCATCCAGCCGGCGTCTTCCAGGAGCACGAGCAGCGCGGCGAACGCGATGCCGACGATGTAGTGGACCGCCCAGCCGAGGGCGCGCTCGTGGCGGACCGGCGGCGCGTCCGCGATGGCGGCATGGAAGAAGATGCCGCGCCGCCAGTGGCCGACCCAGCGTCCGATCAGGGCCATGGCCTGGGTCCTGGCGCCGAGCCGCTTCAGGCAGGCCAGCCAGAGATCCATGAAGGCGGTTGCGCCCAGGCCGACGAGTACGACGTGGACCGCTTGCTGCGCGAGGGTTGCCATGGTTGCGCCTGTGGGACGTTGACCGGCAGATCCGGCGGACGCATCGTAGAAGTTGAAGTCAACTTCAAGTCAACGGGTTTCGCCATGGACATTTCCGAAGTCGCGAAGCGTTCGGGAATCGCCGCCTCCGCGCTGCGCTTCTACGAGAAGAAAGGCCTCATCCGGCCGACCAGCCGGCAGGGAGCGCGGCGCCAGTTCGCGCCGGACGTGCTCGACCAACTCGCGCTGATCGCGTTGGGCCAGCTCGCCGGCTTCAGCCTGGACGAGATCGGCGCGATGCTTCCGCACCTGCCGGTGGCGGGGATCGACCGGCAAAAGCTCGCCGCGAAGGCCGACGAAATCGATGCGAGGGTCGAACGACTGCGCGCAATGAGCCGAGGCCTGCGCCATGCCGCGGCCTGCCGCGCGCCGAACCACGCGCAATGCCCCACGTTCCGCAAGCTGCTGAAGGCCGCCGCATCGGGCGCCCTCGGCGAACGCCGCACCCGCCGGGTACCGGCGGCCTGATCCGCGCGGGCTCCCGCGTTCACGCCGGCAGGGCCTTGCGCGCTCCCGGCGGTGCCTGGTCCAGCTTGGCGATCGCCTCGGCCACCACCTCCTGCGGCGGCCGGGCGACGTCCACCGCGATCACGTCCGGCTCGTCCGCCGGCGGCTGCAATGCGTCGAACTGGCTGTCGAGCAGGGAGGACGGCATGAAGTGCCCGCCGCGCGCGGACAGGCGCGAGGCGATCACCCCGGCCGATCCGTGCAGGAACACGAAGCGCATCGGCACGCCGCAGCCGCGCAGCAGGTCGCGATGCTCGCGGCGCAGTCCGGAGAACGCCAGCACCGAGGACCGCCCGGCGTCGGCGAGCTGGCGCAGCCGTTCGCCCAGGCGGCGCACCCACGGCACGCGCTGCTCGTCGCTGAGCGGGGTGCCGCCGGCCATCTGCGCCTTGGCCTCGTCGCTGTGGAAGTCGTCGGCGTCGAGGAAATCGAAACCGTAGTGGCGGGCCAGGGCCGAGGCGACGGTGGACTTGCCGCTGCCGGAGACGCCCATCACCACGATGGCGCGGGCGGGGGAGAGCTGGGTCGGGTTCATCACGGGACGTTATACGTGCAAATCGATTCGACATGGTGCGGGCGCATGCGCCGTCGCTGGTGTAGCGTGTGCGTCCCCGAGGGAAACCGCCGTCCTGCGCCAGGGAGGATCGTATGCCGACAACGCCGCGTCCGGAACCCGCCGCCAAGCCGTTGCGGATGCGCGAGAAGGCCGGCTACGCACTCGGCGACCTGGGGCTCAACTTTTATTGGGCCAACATCTCCGCCTTCCTGCTGATCTTCTACACCGACACGATGGGCCTGCCGGCCGCGGCGGTGGGCACGATGATGCTGGTCGCCAAGATCGGCGATGCCGTCAGCGACCCGCTGATGGGCATGCTCGCCGACCGCACGCGCACGCGCTGGGGGCGGTTCCGGCCCTGGCTGCTGTGGGGCGCGCTGCCGCTGGCGGCGACCGGCCTGCTGACCTACACGGTGCCCGACCTCGACCAGGGCGGCCGCCTGGTCTGGGCCTACGCCACCTTCTCGGCGATGATGCTGGCCTACACCGTGGTGAGCATCCCGTACTCGGCGCTGTCGGGCGTGATCACCGCCGACGGCCAGCAACGCACCACCCTGGTCAGCATGCGCTTCATCGCCGCCTTCGCCGGCACCACGCTGGTCAACTACGCGACGCTGGACCTGGTGCGCTGGCTGGGCGGCGGCGACGATGCGCAGGGCTGGCAACGCACGATGCTGCTGTACGGCGTGCTGGCCGCGGCGCTGTTCGCCACGGCCTTCGCGACCACGCGCGAGCGCATCGAACCGGTGTCGACGCAGCGCACGCCGCTGCGCCAGGACGTCTCGGACCTGATCGGCAACCGGCCCTGGCTGGTGCTGTTCGTGCTGGCGCTGGTCATCATGGTCACGATCGTGATGCGCGGCGGCGCCGGCGTGTACTACTTCAAGTACTACCTCGGGCGGCCGGAGCTGACCGGCTGGTTCCTCGGCAGCTACTCGGTGGCGCTGGCGCTGGGCGCCGCCTCGACGCCGTTGCTGACCCGCTGGCTGGACAAGCGCCGCCTGCTGATGCTGCTGATGGCGCTGGTCGGCGTGCTCAGCTGCGCGATGTACCTGCTGCCGCCCGACGCGATCGCGGCCGCGTTCGCGCTCAACATGCTGATCGGGTTCGCGCTCGGGCCGAAGTCGCCGCTGGCGTTCTCGATGTACGCCGATACCGCCGACTACAACGAGTGGCGCACCGGCCGGCGCGCCACCGGCCTGAACTTCGCCGCGGCCACGTTCTCGCAGAAGCTGGGCGGCGCGCTGGCCTCGGCCGCGATCGCCTGGGTGCTGGCGGCGATGGGCTACGTCGCCAACCAGTCGCAGAGCGACGCCTCGCAGCACGGCATCGTGCTGCTGATGACGGTGATCCCCGGCCTGGTCGCGCTGCTGGCGGCGGCGACGATGCGCTTCTATCCCCTCGACGACGCGCGCCTGGCCGAGATCCAGCAGGCGCTGGCCGCGCGCCGGCACTCCCAGGAAACCCCTCCATGACCGAACTCGACGACCTGCTCGCCCCCAGTCCGGACGGCGAGCGCTACGTGCTGCACAGCCCCACCGCGATGCCGCAGGCCGGCGCCTTCCTGTGGAACCGCCGGATGATGATCCAGGCGACCTGCCGCGGCTACGCGACCGCGCAGTTCATGCAGCCCGAGCCGGCCAAGTACGCGCACGCGCCGAACCTGGAGGCGCGCACCTTCATGCAGCCGGAGCAGCCGTACTACGCGCACCATCCCGGGCGCTTTTTCTACCTCAAGGACGAGGAAAGCGGCGCGCTGTACTCGGCGCCCTACGAGCCGGTGCGCGCGCGCCCGCAGCGCTTCGCGTTCTCGGCCGGCAAGCACGACATCGCCTGGGAGGTCGAGTACGACGGGATCGTGCTCGAGCTGCGCCTGGCGCTGCCGGCCGAGGATCCGCTCGAACTGTGGGAGTGCACGGTGCGCAACCGCTCCGGGCGGGCGCGCAGGCTGTCGCTGTACCCGTACTTCCCGGTCGGTTACATGTCGTGGATGAACCAGTCCGGCGAGTACCGGCCCGACCTGGGCGGCATCGTCTGCCGCAGCGTGGCGCCGTACCAGAAGGTGGCCGACTACTTCCGCCAGCGCGACTTCAAGGACTGCACCTTCCTGCTGCACGAGCAGCCGGCGCTGGCCTGGGAGGCGCGCCAGGACGCCTTCGAGGGCGAGGGTGGGCTGCATGCGCCCTCGGCCCTGCTCGGCGAGCGGCTCGGCGGCAGCGACGCCCGCTACGAAACGCCCACCGCCGTGTTGCAGTACCGGTTGGCGCTGGCCGACGGCGAGTCCGCCACGCAGCGCTTCCTGTTCGGCCCGGCGCGCGACGAGGCGGAGATCGCCGCGCTGCGCGCGCGCTACCTGTCGGAGGAAGGCTTCGCCCGCGCGCGGCGCGAACATGCCGCGCACCTGGAGGCCGGGCGCGGCTGCCTGCGCATCGAGACGCCGGACCCCGCGCTCGACAACCTGGTCAACCATTGGCTGCCGCGGCAGGTGTTCTACCATGGCGACGTCAACCGCCTGACCACCGACCCGCAGACCCGCAATTACCTGCAGGACCACATGGGCATGAGCTACCTGCGGCCGCAGGTGGCCCGGGCCGCGCTGCTGCACGCGCTGTCGCAGCAGGAGCCCGGCGGCGCGATGCCCGACGGCATCCTGCTCGAGGAAGGCGCCGAGCTGAAATACATCAACCAGGTGCCGCACACCGACCACTGCGTGTGGCTGCCGATCTTCCTCGAGGCCTACCTCGGCGAGACCGGCGATGCCGGCGTGCTGGACGAGACCGTGGCCGATGCCGCGGGCGAACGCCGCAGCGTCGCCGAGCGCGTGGACGCGGCGATGCGCCACCTGCTGCAGGCGCGCGACGGGCGCGGCCTGAGCTACATCGCGCAGGGCGACTGGTGCGATCCGATGAACATGGTCGGCTGGCGCGGCACCGGCGTGTCCGGCTGGCTGACGCTGGCCACCGCGTACGCGCTGCGGCTGTGGTCGGGCCTGTGCGCACGGCACGGGCGCGCCGCCCAGGCGGAGGAGTTCGCCCGCGCGGCGGATGCGGTCAACGCCGACGCCAACCGCGAGCTGTGGGACGGCGATTGGTACGCGCGCGGCATCACCGACGACGGCGTGCGTTTCGGCGTGTCCGCCGATGCCGAGGGACGCATCTACCTGAACCCGCAGAGTTGGGCGATGCTGTCCAGCGCCGCCGATGCGGAGCGGCGCGCGCGCCTGCTCGCCGCGGTGGAGGCGCAGCTGCACACGCCGTACGGCCCGGTGATGCTGGCGCCGGCCTACACCGGCATGCGCGAGGACGTGGGCCGGTTGACCCAGAAGCATCCGGGCTCGGCCGAGAACGGCGCGGTCTACAACCATGCCGCGGCGTTCTACCTGCACGGCCTGTACCACGTCGGCGAGGCCGACCGCGCCTGGTCGGTGCTGCGCGCGATGATCCCCGGGCCATCGCGCGAGGACGTGCTGCAGCGCGGCCAGTTGCCGGTCTACCTGCCCAACTACTATCGCGGCGCCTGGCGCGAGTTCCCGCGCACCGCCGGTCGTTCCAGCCAGTTGTTCAATACCGGCACGGTGGCCTGGGTCTATCGCTGCGTGCTGGAGAGCCTGTTCGGCCTGCGTGGGGAAGGCGATGCGCTGGTGGTGGCGCCGCAGTTGCCTTCGCATTGGCAGTGGGCGCGGGCGGTGCGGGAGTTTCGGGGGGCGCGTTTCGAGGTCGAGTATCGGCGTGATGTGGCCTGTACGGAGGTGCGGGTGCGTGTGGATGGGGAGGATTGCCCGCGTGGGCGTATCGGGCCGGTTGTGCGGGGGGCGAGTTATCGGGTGGAGGTGGTGTTGCCGGTTGTGGTGGGAGTTGGGTGAGTGGGATAGGGTTTGTTCTGGGTGGCTTTGGACTATTTCCCTTCTCCCTTTGGGGTGAAGGCGTGTTGCTCGCGAGCCACAGGCTCGCACACGCCTGAACGCCTGGCGCGCTGCGTCAGGCTGGGACGCGAAGCGAGGTGCCCCGAAGGGGCGGATGAGGGCACGGGCGAAGCCTCACGATCTATCTATCGTCATTCCCGCGAAGGCGGGAAGCGCTTTTCCGCAGCCGAATGGCTGATCATCCAGGGACGTTGCTTTGCTTTGGCTTCGGCCTTTCGTGCATGAAGAAAAGCTTTCGCCTTGCGGCGAGTTACCTTTCTTTGCTTGTGCACGCGCGCTGCAGGAGCAGCGCCGCACGGCGAAGCCGCCCGAAGGGCGCGGCACAGGGATGTGCCGCGTAAAGAAACGTAACCCAAAGAAGCGCTTCACAGCAGCCGAACGGCTGATCAAGCACACCCGCCTTCGCGCCCGCAGCTTTGCTGCGGGTCCGCGGAGCCAATGGGATTTTCGGACGCGGCATCCTGCCGCGGCCGAAAACGGCGCACTCGTCCGCTACGCGGACGAGCCCGGGGCATTCGCCGCGCGGCGAATGCCCGCCCGCCGGGGCGAAGCAGTGCTTCGCCTTTTCCGGCGAGCCCATGTGCGCCGCCCTTCGGGTGTTTCCCATTGTCTCCACCGCTTCGGAGGGGCCGCGCCGCAGTGATATTCGTAGGCCATGGAGGTGGGCGCGCCGCCGCGCGAGGAAGCGTTACCCAGCCCAAAGCAAGACCGCGAGCAACAGCAACAACTGCAATTGCACTCTCAATCGAAGCGGCAATCGCCACAGTTCCCCGGATCCTTCCGCCGTCGTCCCCGCGAAGGCGGGGACCCAGTGCCTTGGCTTTTCGCGGGCAAAGCCCTCTGGCTCCGGCTATGCGGGGGCGCCAGACGAAGTAACCCGGCAGAGCCCCCACGCGGGCGCAAGGTTCCCGAACCCGGGCAAATCGTCGCCATCCGCGTCCCGGCCCAGGCCGCCCGAGGCTAAACTCGCCTCCTCGCGCAACGCCGGAGGGGCCTTGGTCTCGAGCTGGATCCTGCTGCTGGTATCGGTCGGCTACGCCGCGCTGCTGTTCGGCGTGGCGTGGTGGGGCGATCGCCGTCCGCTGTATCCGGACCGGCCGTGGCTGCGGCCGGCGGTCTACAGCCTGGCGCTGGCGGTGTACTGCTCGTCGTGGACCTTCTATGGCGCGGTCGGTACCGCGGTGCGCAACGGCATCGGCTACCTGCCGATCTACCTCGGCCCGCTGCTGCTGCTGATCTTCGGCTGGCGCATCATCGAACGGCTGGCGCTGATCGCGCGCAGCGAGAACACCGTTTCCATCGCCGACTTCATTTCCTCGCGCTACGGCCGGTCGCGCCGGCTCGCCGCGCTGGTGGCGGTGATCGCGCTGGTCGGCATCGTTCCGTACCTGGCGCTGCAGTACAAGGCGGTGGCGATGAGCCTGGAGGTGCTGACCGGGCAGGTCGGCACCGAGCGCGGCTTCTTCACCGACCCGGCGCTGTACGTGGCGCTGCTGATGGCGCTGTTCGCCACGCTGTTCGGCACCCGCCAGGTCGATGCCACCGAGCACCACCACGGCATGATGCTGGCGATCGCGCTGGAATCGGTGGTCAAGCTGGCGGCGATGCTGGCGGTCGGCCTGTTCGCCTGGATGTGGCTGGGCGACCACCAGCTGCACATCGTGGACTCGGCGCGCACGCTGTTCGACCACACCCCCTCGGTCGGGTTCATCTCGCAGACCGTGCTCAGCTTCTTCGCGATCATCTGCCTGCCGCGCCAGTTCCACGTCGCGGTGGTCGAATGCAGCGACGTCGGCGACATCCGCCGCGCGCGCTGGCTGTTCGGCATCTACCTGGTGCTGATCTCGGCGATGGTGGTGCCGATCGCCTCGGCCGGCATCGCCCTGTTCGGAGGCGACAGCCAGGTGGTGGACGATGCCATGGTGCTGGCGCTGCCGCTGGCCGAAGGCAGCACGCTGCTGGCCCTGGTCGCCTATGTCGGCGGATTCTCGGCCGCCACCGGCATGGTGATCGTCGCCTCGATCGCGCTGGCGACGATGGTCTCCAACGACCTGGTGATGCCGGTGCTGCTGCGCCGCGAAGGCGGCCGCGCCGCCGCCGCGGACCGCGTGCTGTGGATCCGCCGCCTGGCAATCCTGCTGCTGTCCCTGGTCGCCTACGCCTACTACCGCAGCTCCAGCGACGACAGCACGCTGGCGTCGTACGGGCTGATGGCGTTCGCCGCGGTGGCGCAGTTCGCGCCGGGCGTGATCGGCGGGCTGTACTGGCGCGGCGCCAGCCGCAAGGGCGTGGAAGCCGGCATGGTGCTGGGCTTCGCGACCTGGATGTACACGCTGCTGTTGCCGGCGATGACCCACGCCGGCGTGCTCGACCCTGCATGGTTGCAGCGGGGGCCGTTCGGCATCGCCTGGCTGCGCCCGCAGCAGCTGTTCGGCATGAGCGGCTGGGACCCGCTCGCGCACGGCACGTTCTGGTCGCTGTTGATCAACACCGGGGCGATGATGGTGGTCTCGGCGCGCTGGCGCCCCGGCGTGGACGAGCGCCTGCGCGCCGCGCCGTTCCTCGATCCTTACGCGCAGCGCCCGGTGGTGGCCGGCGACTGGCCCGGCCAGGTGCGCGTGGACGACCTGCTCGCCCTGGCCGAGCGCGTGGTCGGCGAGCGCCATGCGCACCGCGCGTTCGTCGAGCAGGCGCAGTTGCTGGGGCGCGAGCTGCAGTCCAGCGCCGCGGCCGATCGCGCCTGGGTGCAGTTCACCGAACGCCTGTTGGCCGCCTCGATCGGCGCGGCCTCGGCGCGGCTGGTGCTGACCAGCCTGTTGCGCGGCTCCGGCATGGAACTGGGCGAAGTGATGGCGGTGCTGGACGAGGCCGGGCAGGAACTGCGCTTCAACCGGGAGATCCTCTCGACCACGCTGGAGAACATCAGCGCGGGCGTCAGCGTGGTCGATCCGGAGATGCGCCTGACCGCCTGGAACCGCCGCTACCAGCAGCTGTTCGGCTATCCCGACGGCATGCTCTACGTCGGCCGCCCGGTGGCCGACCTGATCCGCTACAACGCCGAGCGCGGCGAACTGGGCGAGGGCGACGTCGAGGCGCAGATCAGCCGCCGTATCAACCACATGCGCGCCGGCACGCCGCACGTGTTCGAACGCACCCGCAGCGACGGCAAGGTGATCGAGATGCGCGGCCAGGCGCTGCCCGGCGGCGGCTACGTCACCAGCTACAACGACATCACCGACTACAAGCGCGCCGAGCAGGCCCTGCTGGAGGCCAACGAGACCCTGGAGCAGCGCGTGGCCGAGCGCTCGCGCGAGGCCGAGGTCGCGCAGCAGTCCAAGACCCGGTTCCTGGCCGCGATCAGCCACGACGTGCTGCAGCCGCTCAATGCGGCGCGGCTGTTCGCCTCGGCGTTGCGCGACAGCCACCAGAACAACGAGGAACAGCGCCACCTGGCCGAGCGCGTGGACGCTTCGCTGCGCGCGGCCGAGGAACTGCTCGACGGCCTGCTCGACGTCTCGCGCCTGGATGCCGGCGGTCTGCGGCCGACGCTGGAGGTCTTCGATGCCGGCACGCTGTTGCAGGAGCTGGCCGCGCAGTACGCGCCGATCGCGGCCAGCCGCGGGCTGAAGCTGCACGTGCATCCGCGCGCGCTGTGGGTGCGCAGCGACCGCCGCCTGCTGCGCCGCGTGCTGCAGAACTTCATCGCCAACGCGTTGCGCTACACGCGCCAGGGCCGGATCGTGCTCGGCGCGCGCGGGCGCGGCGCGCAGGTGGAGCTGCAGGTCTGGGATACCGGTCCCGGCATCCCCGAACACCACATGCAGCAGATCTTCGACGAGTTCCACCGCTACCAGCAGCCGTTCGACTGGGGCGAGCAGGGCCTCGGGCTGGGATTGTCGATCTGCCAGCGCATCTCGCGGCTGCTCGAGCATGGGCTCAACGCGCGCAGCCAGGTCGGCCGCGGCAGCATGTTCTCGATCCTGCTGCCGCGGGTGGCGCCGGCCGTACGCGCCGCGGCGCCGCCGGCCGACCCGGTGCGCTCGGCCAGCAACGGCGACTCGCTGGCCGGCATGCGCGTGCTGTGCGTGGACAACGACCAGGAGATCCTCGACGGCATGCGCGCGCTGCTGGGCCGCTGGCAGGTGCAGGTCATCGCGGCCAGCACCGTCGACGACGCGCTGGAAAAGGTGCGCGCGCAGCCGGACGTGATGCTGGTCGACTACCACCTGCACGATCGCCTGGATGGCCTGGACACGCTGGACGCGCTCAACGCCGCCTCGCCGCGCCACATCCCGGGCGCGCTGCTGACCGCCGATGGCCGCGACGAGTTGAAGCAGCTGGCGCGCGAGCGGGGCTATCGGTTGTTGACCAAGCCGGTGAAGCCGGCCTCGCTGCGGGCGTTCCTGACGGCTTTCCACGATGTGTTGAAGGAGCGCGGCCCCTGATTGGGAGAGCCGGGCCGTTGGCCGGATCCCGGGACCTGGAAAAGCGGCAGGCCTGCTCGGGATCGAGTGTCGTTGTGGGAGGGACTTCAGTCCCGACAGGGCTTTACCGGCCTTCCGCCGGGACTGAAGTCCCTCCCACAGAAAAGCAAGAGTTGCTCGCAAAGAAGCATCAGGCCGCTTGACAGCCGAACCCGGGCAAAGACGCTTTTCCCGAATCCCGAATCCCGAATCCCGAATCCCGAATCCCGAATCCCGAATCCCGAATCCCGAATCCCGAATCCCGGCATTACGCCACCCCGCTCAGGTGTTCGTACAGGATCGTGCTGCCCACGATCACCAGGATCGCGCCGCCGACGATCTCGGCGCGCTTGCCGACCAGGGCGCCGAGCGCGCGGCCGAGCATGATGCCGATCGTGACCATGGCCAGCGTGCACAGGCCGATGACGGTGGCGACCACGCCGATGTGCACGTCGAGGAACGCCAGGCTGACGCCGACCGCCATCGCGTCGATGCTGGTGGCGATGCCGGTGGTCGCCAGCGCCAGCAAGCCGTGGCGGCCATTGCCGGTTTCATCGTCGTCGTGGTCGGTGCGCAGGCCGGCGACGATCATGTGGATGCCGAGCGCGCCGAGCAGGCCGAACGCGATCCAGTGGTCGAACGATGCGACGTACTGGGAGGCGGCGCGGCCCAGCAGCCAGCCGAGCAGCGGCGTGATCGCCTCGATCAGGCCGAAGACGATGCCGGCGCGCAACGCGTCGCGCAGCTGCGGGCGCCGCATCGCCGCGCCCTTGCCAATCGCCGCGGCGAACGCGTCGGTCGACATGGCCAGGCCGATGAGCAGGATGGAGAAGAAGGACATGGGGGCAACGCGGTCGGGCGAAGCGGCAACGGCGCGCGTCCGCGCCCAACCGTCGTTGCGCACGCGTGCCGCTGGTCTCGCCAACCCGGATGGTTGCCCGCGCCACGGCGCATCGGCCGAGTGTGTTGACGCGGGCGCTTCCTGGTGCAGGAAGCAGGCTACTCCCCAGAAGGGACGCGCAGTCTAACCGCGCAATCGCCGGAAAAAACCGATTCGCCGAAACGCGAAGGTCGGTCTGATCTTCATAGCCTTGGCTATCGATACCGTTCGCGTGGGACGCGGACGGCTTCCAGAAGGCGCCTACGTTCAAGCGTCGTTCGAACGGATGCTCCTGCGGGAGGGACTCCGGTCCCGACAGATGGCCAGTAAAGTCCTGTCGGGACCGGAGTCCCTCCCACGATCGCCAGCGATGCAAGCGGTCGGTTGGTCGCTCGAGGACCGGATGACACGACGCCCGTGATTCCCGTGTTGCCAGGAAAGGTGTTCCCGATGCTCCCGGGGATGGGCAATACGGACGCCTGCTTCAGGCGCGCGGCGGCGCGTAGCTGAGCGCGCGCGAGATCTCGGCGGCGGCGGCGCGCAGGGCGTCCAGCGCCGTGCGCGCGCCGACGCGCTCGGGACGGCGTTCGATGAAGGGCACGGTCAGCGTGTAGGTGGCGCTGCCGTGCTGCAGGATCGGCGCGGTGAGGTCGACCACGCCGACCACGGCCTCGCTGGCCTGCATGGCGTAACCGGCCTCGTGCACCGCCCGTGCCGCCTGCACGAACGCCTCGCGGTCGTAGGGCACCGGGCCGGCATCCAGCATCGCCAGCCAGTGCGCCTGCACGTCCGGATGCTGGAACGCGAACAGCACCAACCCCGACGTGGAATGCGCCAGCGGCCGGCGATGGCCCGGCCGCACCACCAGGCCGAGGTCGCTGGGCACGTCCATCTGCGCGATCACCACGATCTGGTCCTCGGACGGGGCGACCAGGTGGCAGGGCTGGGCGATCTCGTCGGCCAGCCGCCGCATCACCGGCAGCGCCGCCTCGGTGACGTTCTGCACCTGCGGCTGCTGCATGCCGAGCATGAACAACCGGTTGGTCAGCACGTAGCTGCCCTCGCCGTCGCGGGTCAGGTAGCCGCGCTCCTCCAGCACCTGCAGCATCCGGAAGATCTCCCCGCGCGAGCGCCCGATGCCCTGCGCGATCTCGCCCATGGTCTGCGGCCGGCCGTAGTGCGCCAGCAGCTCCAGGATGTCCAGGCCCTTGTCGAGGGCGGGGGCACGGTACTTGGGAAGGGAAGGGTTGTTCATCCGCCAGGCAGGTCGTGGTTCGGGATAGCGTACAAGGATCGATGCGGCGGACCATGGGATTCTCCGGCCGGATCCGATCTTCGTCTTCCGGGCCGCCTGCCGGAAGCATCCCCGGAAAGCGGAGGCGGAGCGTGGTCCGTTCGTCCACATATGAACGAACATTTTATATTTGCATGATGCGGCCGGCCGCATTACCCTCCGACCACATTCCAGCAGTGCCGCAGGCCTTGGGAGGGGCGGGCGCATGCATTACAGCGACAACGCCACGGTTGCGTCCGGCAACCTGGCCCGCACGGCCCTGGTGCCGTTGGTGCTGATCGTCAGCCTGTTCTTCTTCTGGGGCGTGGCGAACAACCTCAACGACATCCTGATCAAGCAATTCAAGAAGGCCTTCGAACTGTCGGACCTGCAGGCCGGGCTGGTGCAGAGCGCGTTCTACCTGGGCTATTTCGTGTTCGCGATGCCCGCGGCGATGTTCATGCGCCGCTACAGCTACAAGGCGGCGGTGGTGCTCGGGCTGCTGCTGTACGCGGCCGGCGCGTTCCTGTTCTACCCGGCGGCGCAGGAGCATGCCTACGGCCTGTTCCTGCTGGCGCTGTTCGTGATCGCCAGCGGCCTGGCGTTCCTGGAGACCACCGCCAACCCGCTGGTGACCGTGCTCGGCCCGGCCGAAGGCGCGGCGCGGCGGTTGAACCTGGCGCAGGCGTTCAATCCGCTCGGCTCGATCACCGGCGTGCTGATCGGCCAGCACTTCATCTTCTCCGGGGTGGAGCACAGCGCGCAGGAGCTGGCGGCGATGGCGCCCGCCGCGCGCGAGGCCTATTTCGCCGCCGAGTCCGCGGCGGTGCAGGGGCCGTACCTGACGATCGGCATCGTGGTGGTGCTGTGGGCGGTGCTGGTCGCCTGCGTGAAATTCCCGGCCACGCACGGCGAGGCCGGGGCGGCGGCCACCGGCCGCTCGCAGCTGGGCGCGCTGCTGCGCAACCGCCTGTTCGTGTTCGCGGTGGCGGCGCAGTTCTTCTACGTCGGCGCGCAGGTCGGCATCTGGAGCTACCTGATCCGCTACCTGCAGGACGCGGTGCCGGGCACGCCCGAGAAGACCGCGGCCGGCTTCCTGACCCTGTCGCTGGTGCTGTTCATGGCCGGGCGCTTCATCGGCACGGCGCTGCTGCGGCTGGTGCCGCCGGCGCGCCTGCTGGCCGCGTTCGCGGCGATCGACCTGGCGCTGTGCGCGGTGGCCATCGCGTTGCCGGGCTGGATCGGCCTGTACGCGCTGGTCGCCGCCAGCCTCTTCATGTCGGTGATGTTCCCGACCATCTTCGCGCTCGGCCTGGACGGGCTGGACGACGACCGCCGCAAGCTCGGTTCCTCGCTGCTGGTGATGGCGATCATCGGCGGCGCGCTGCTGACCGCGCTGATGGGCGGCGTCTCCGACCTGGCCGGCATCCACTGGGCCATCGCGGTGCCGGCGCTGTGCTTCGCGGTGATCCTCGCCTTCGCGCTGCGCGCGCGCCGCGCCGTGCCCGCCGCTTCCGGAGCCTGACGAATGCCGCGCCATTGCTACGTGCTGGACCTGTACGACGATCCGGCGTTGATCGCCGAGTACGAACGCTGGCATCGCGCCGACACGGTATGGCCGGAGATCGTCGCCTCGCTGTCCGGGGCCGGCATCCGCGAGCTGGAGATCTTCCGCAGCGGCGACCGGCTGGTGATGCTGATGGACGTGGACGAGGACTACTCGCCGGAGGCCAAGGCGAAGGCCGATGCGGCCAACCCGCGCGTGCAGGCTTGGGAAGAACTGATGTGGCGCTTCCAGAAGCCGTTGCCGGGTTCCGCGCCTGGGGAGAAGTGGCGCGAGGCTCTGCGGATCTTCGCGTTGAGCGAGGCGGTGATGGTGCAGGGCGGCCGCGCGACGGCGTAAGCGCTGCGAGCAGGGCCTGCCATCAGGCCGAACTCGTCATTCCCGCTTTCGCGGGAATGACGAGGGATGCTCCGAGGGGACTCAACCCTTCGCCAGATCCTCTACCCAGAAGCGCCCGTCCGGATACCGGAACTCGGCGATCGATGCCGCATGCATCTCGGCCGAGAACCCCGGCGCCTGGGGCGCCAGGTAGCGGCCGCGCTCGATCCGCACCGGGTCGACGAAGTGCTGGTGCAGGTGGTCGACGAACTCGATCGCGCGGTCCTCCTTGCGCCCGGTGATCGCCACGAAATCGGCCATCGCCAGGTGCTGCACCAGCTCGCACAGGCCCACGCCGCCGGCATGCGGGAACACGCGCACGCCGAACTTGGCCGCCAGCAGCAGGATCGCCAGGTTCTCGTTGACGCCGCCCACGCGCGCGGCGTCGATCTGGATCAGGTCCACCGCGCCGGCCTGCAGCAGTTGCTTGAACACCACGCGGTTCTGGGTGTGCTCGCCGGTGGATACCGGCACCGGCGCGATGCCGCGGCGGATCGCGGCGTGGCCGAGCACGTCGTCCGGGCTGGTCGGCTCCTCGATCCAGGCGATGTCGAACCGGGCGAGCTGGCGCATCCACTCGATCGCCGGGCCGACGTCCCAGCGCTGGTTGGCGTCCACCGCCATCGCGACGTCCGGGCCGATCGCCTCGCGCGCCAACCGGCAGCGGCGGATGTCGTCCTCGACGCTGGCGCCCACCTTCAGTTTGATGGTGCGGAAGCCGTCGGCCACTGCTTCCTTCGCCAGCCGCACCAGCTTCTCGTCGGAGTAGCCCAGCCAGCCGGGCGAGGTGGTGTAGGCCGGGTAGCCCTGCTCGACCAGTGCGGCGATGCGCTCGGCCTTGTGCGGCTCGGAGGCACGCAGAAGCGCCAGCGCTTCGTCGCGGGTGAGCGCGTCGGTGAGGTAGCGGAAGTCGATCGTGTCGACCAGCTGCTCCGGCGCGAGTTCGGCGATGTAGCGCCACAGCGGCTTGCCGGCCCGGCGCGCGGCCAGGTCCCAGGCGGCGTTGATCACCGCGCCGATCGCCATGTGCATCACGCCCTTTTCCGGGCCGAGCCAGCGCAGCTGCGAATCGTTGGTGAGCCGGCGCGCGAAGCCGCCGAGGTCGGCGACCACATCTTCCACGCGCAGGCCGACGACGTGGTCGGCCAGGGCCGCCACCGCGGCCGTCTGCACGTCGTTGCCGCGGCCGATGGTGAACACCAGGCCATGTCCGGCCAGTCCGTCTGCGGCGTCGGTGCGCAGCACCAGGTAGGCGGCGGAGTAGTCGGGATCGGGATTCATCGCGTCCGAACCGTCGAGTTCGCGCGAAGTGGGGAAGCGGACGTCGTGGGTTTCGAGGGCGACGATGGTGTTCATGGGGATCCAGGTGGAGGGAGATGCTATTTCCTTCTCCCGACGGGAGAGGGGCTTCGAGCGGCATTACGCCTCGCGCGGATGCGCGACGACGGCCTGGCGCTGCCGGCCCAGGCCCTGGATCTCCAGTTCCATCACGTCGCCCGGCTTGAGGTAGACCGGCGGCTTCTGGCCCAGGCCGACGCCCGGCGGCGTGCCGGTGCTGATGACGTCGCCCGGCATCAGCGTCATGTAGCGGCTGATGTGGCTGACCAGCTCGGCCACGCCGAACACCATCGTGCGGGTGCTGCCGTCCTGGTAGCGGTGGCCGTTGACCTCCAGCCACATCGACAGGTCCTGCGGGTCGGGCACCTCGTCGGCGGTGACCAGCCACGGGCCGATCGGGCCGAAGGTGTCGGCGCTCTTGCCCTTGACCCATTGCCCGCCGTGCTCGAGCTGGAACTCGCGCTCGGACAAATCGTTGACCACCACGTAGCCGGCGACGTGCTTCATCGCCTCCTCCAGCGGCACGTCGCGCGCGACGTCGCCGATCACCACGCCCAGCTCGACCTCCCAGTCGGTCTTCTTCGAGCCGCGCGGGATCACCACGGTGTCGTTGGGCCCGCTGATCGCGGTGGTGGCCTTCATGAACAGCACCGGCATCTTCGGCACTTCCATGCCGGATTCGGCGGCGTGGTCGGCGTAGTTCAGGCCGACGCAGATGAACTTGCCGACGCGGCCGACCGCGGCGCCGTAGCGCACCTCGCCGTCCACCTTCGGCAGCGAGGCCGAGTCGAGCGCGCGCAGCCGCTGCAGGCCGCGCGCGGTCAGGTGCTCGCCGGCGATGTCGTCGATGATGCCCGACAGGTCGCGGATGCGGCCCTCGCCGTCGAGCAGGCCGGGGCGTTCCTGGCCGGGTGCGCCGTAGCGTACGAGTTTCATGGGGTTCCTCTTCCTGGAGCGGGATCAGTTGGACCAGCCGCCGTCGATGACGTGGGTCTGGCCGGTGGTGAAGGACGATTCGTCGGAGGCCAGGTAGACGACCAGCTGCGCGATCTCGCGCGGGTCGCCGAGCCGGCCCATCGGCTGGCGGTCGGTGAAGCTCTTCCACACCGCCTGCTCGTCGCCGCCGAGCGCGGCCACGCGCTGCGCCAGCGACGGCGTCTTCACCGTGCCCGGGCAGATCGCGTTGCAGCGGATGCCGCGCGCGACGTAGTCGGCGGCGATCGCCTTGCTCAGGCCGATCACCGCGGCCTTGGTGGCGCCATAGGCGAAGCGGTTGGGCACGCCCTTGATGCTCGAGGCGACCGAGGACATGTTGACGATGCTGCCGCGGCCTCGCGCCAGCATGCCCGGCAGCACCGCGCGGCAGGTGTGGTACATCGCGTCGACGTTGATCGCGAACGAGCGCCGCCAGGCCTCGGCATCGCAGTCCAGGATGCTGCCCTGGTGCACGTAGCCGGCGCAGTTGAACAGCACGTCGAACGGGCCCTGCGCCTCGACCAGCGCCGCGATCGCGGCCGGATCGGTGACGTCCAGCGCCTGCACGGCGATCGCCGGATGCTCGGCGGCCAGCGCATCGAGCGCGGCGGCGTCGACGTCGGTGGCCAGCACCAGCGCGCCCTCGCGCGCGCAGGCCAGCGCGCTCTCGCGGCCGATCCCGGCGCCGGCGGCGGTGATCAGGCAACGCTTGCCTTGCAGACGGTTCATCGGAGACCTCGTGGGAAGTGGAGAAAAGACCCCGCGCATGGACGCGCGGGGCTATTGCGAAGGGCTCGCAGAAACAGGGACCCCGCACAGGGACGTGCGGCGCCTTTGCGAAGGGCTCGCAGAAACAGGGACCCCGCACAGGGACGTGCGGCGCCTTTGCGAAGGACTCGCAAAAACAGGGACCCCGCACAAGGATGTGCGGAGCTTGTGCGAGGGACTCGCCAAAACAGGGACCCCGCACAAGGATGTGCGGAGCTTGTGCGAGGGACTCGCCAAAAAGACCTCATGCCGGCGCCCCGGGCGGCAGCCGGTAGAACGCCGCGGCGTTGTCGGCGAACACCGCCGCTTCGTGGCCCGGCGCATGGCGCTCCAGCAGCGCCCGCGCGATCGCCAGCCAGCGTGCATAGTCCGCGCGCAGCGTCAGTACCGGCCAGTCGCTGCCCCACAGCACGCGCCGCGGGCCGAACTGCGCGAACAGGTGTGCGACATGGCGGTCCAGGGTATCGGCGTCGGCGCCGGGCGCGGCTTCGGTGAGCAGGCCGGAGAGCTTACAGTGCACGTTCGGATGCCGCGCCAGCGCGGCCAGCGCCGCCGCCCAGGCATCGAACTCGCCGGCGGCGATGTCCGGCTTGGCGGCATGGTCGATCACCACGCGCAGCTGCGGATGGCGTCGCAGCCGCGCTTCCAGCGCCGGGACATGGACGCTGCGGACCAGCGCGTCGAAGGCGAGGTCGTGCGCGACCAGCGCATCGAAGGCCGGATCCAGCGCCGGCCGCGCCAGCCACGCGGGATCGGCGAGGTCCTGCACCATCGGCCGCAGGCCCTTGAGCAGCCCGCCGCCGTCGGCACGCAGCGCGGCGATGCGGGCCGGCGCGTCGGTCGCCTCGAAATCCGTCCAGCCCACCACGCCGGCGATGCGCGGCTCGGACTTCGCCAGCGCGAACAGATGGCGCGTCTCGGCCTCGGTGGCCGCCGCCTGCACCACCACGACCCGGTCCACCCCGGCCGCTTCCAGCGCGGCGCCCGCGTGTTCCGGCAGGAAATCGCGATACAGCGGCGCCAACGCCGGCGTCAGCCAGTCGTAGTCGCCGCGCGACAGCTGCCAGAAATGCAGGTGGGCATCGACGCGCTTCATGGCGTGGGCAGGTCGTCCTCGAGCAGGCCCTGCGCGCGCAGGTCGCGCCATAGGTCGGCGGGCAGCGACGCGCGCAGGCGCGCCACGGCGATCTCCACTTCCCGTTGCGTGCGCAGGCCGGCCACGACCGTGGCCACGGCCGGGTGCGCCAGCGGGAACTGCAGCGCCGCCGCGCCGGTATCCACGCCGTGCGCAGCGCAGGCCGCGTACAGCCGCCGCGCATGCGCCAGCGTGCCCGCATCGGCGGGCGCGTAGTCGTAGGTGCTGCCGGGGCCGCGCGGATCGCCCAGCAAGCCCGAGTTGTAGGGGCCGGCGACCAGCAGCGAGAGGCCGCGGCGTTGCGCCTCCTCCAGCAACGCGCGCGCACCCTGCTGTTCGAGCAGGGTGTAGCGGCCGGCGAGCATGACGCAGTCCAGGGCGAACTCGGCCAGCACTTCCAGTGCCACGTCCTGCTCGTTGACGCCCAGCCCGATCGCGCCGCAGGCGCCCTGCGCCTTCAGCTCGGCCATCGCCGGCAACGCCTCGTCCAGCGCCTGGCGCAGCACGCCGGCATGGCGCTCGCCGTGGGTGAGCCGGCCGATGTCGTGCAGCAGCAGGATGTCGATGCGATCGGTGCCCAGGCGTTCCAGGCTGCCCTCGAACGCGCGCAGCACGCCGTCGCGGCTGTAGTCGAACTCGGCGCGCCAACCGGCCACCGCGAAGCCGTCGCGCCCGGCAGGCGCGCCTGGGTCCTCGATCACGCGGCGGCCGACCTTGGTCGAGAGCGTGTAGCCCGCGCGCGGCAGCCCGGCCAGGGCGCGGCCCAGCCGAGCTTCGCTCAGGCCGTAGCCGTAGTAGGGCGCGCTGTCGAAATGGCGGATGCCGCCGGCATGCGCGTCGCGCACCGCGGCGAGCGCGTCGACCTCGTCCACCTCGCTGTAGAGGTTGCCGATCGGCGCGGCGCCGAAGCCCAGCGGAGACACCCGCACCGAAGTCGCGCCGATCCGGCGCGCGGCGTCCGCGGCCGGAGCGGATACCTGCGATGGAAGCGCGGGCGCGCTGTCGTGCATTGGAGAACCCCGCAGGACCGGTTGGTCGGTGATGTTCGTATATGAATATACGAGTCACTGGTAAAAATCATGTTGCGATGCAGCGCGGCCAATCCGGCGCGCTGGCCGTCGCATCCGCGTCATCCAATCGACATGGCCCGGTGGTGTGATGGCGCCATCGCGCCTGGCCTATCGTGCCCTTGCGCAGGCCGTGCCGCCGGTTCGGGCGGCATCCGCCGCGGTCGCTCCTGAAAGCCCCGGCATCCGGGCTAAAGAATCCACTTCCAGCGTCGATACCGGGTGCGTATTTCTGCTCCGGTCTCCCCCATGACGCTCTCGATGGATATCGCCCGCAAGCTCCGCTTCAGCCTGGTCGCCTTGGTGCTGGGCCTGAGCCTGATCGGTTTCGCCTACTGGCGCGTCGGCGCCGGCATCGCCGCCGGCGACGCGCGCGTGGAGCGCTTCCAGCAGGAAGACGCGCGTACCCAGCGCGTGGCCGAGGCCTTTGCCGAGGCGCGCCGGCTGCAGTCGGAGTATGCGCTTTCGTTCTCGGAAGACAGCGGTGCCCGCTTCCGCGCGGCGCTGGAGGCGCTCGAACGCGCCGCCGCCGCGCTGCCGGTCGCGGCGAAGAAGCCCGATCCGCTGCGCGCTGCGCTGAAGGACTACACCGACTCGGGCCGCTCGCTGGACGCGCGCGTCGCCGAACTGGGCCACACCGCCGACGACGGCCTGCAAGGCCAGTTGCGCGATGCCGTGCATGGCGTGGAGGACCTGCTCGCGCGATACGACAACCCGCGGCTGCAGGCCTCGATGCTGACGATGCGCCGGTACGAGAAGGACTTCGTCCTGCGCCGCGAGCAGGCGTTCGCCGACCGGTTCGGCGAACAGAGCATGGCGTTCGAGCTGCTGCTGCAGAAGGCCCGCATCCCGGACGCGCGCAAGAACGAGATCCGCGCGCTGATGCAGCAGTACCAGGAGCGCTTCACCGCCTATGCCGCCTCCCGTTTCGGCATGGACAGCGAGTCGCAGGCGCTGGACGACATCGCCGCGCGCGTGCAGCCGGCGCTGGCCGCCCTGCGCGCGCAGCAGCAGGCGGCGCTGCGCGACGGCCGCGTCCGGCAGGCGCGCGAACGCGCGCACATGGACCTGGTGTTCGTCGCGACCCTGCTGGCGGTCGCGCTGGTGCTGGTCAGCATGCTGGTGCTGTTGCTGCGGGCGATCGTGCGGCCGCTGGCGGCGGCGGTGGACTTCGCCCGCGACATCGCCGATGGACGCCTCGACGGCGCGCTCGCCGTGCGCGACCCGCGCGACGAGATCGGCCTGCTTTCGCGCACGCTGCTGCAGATGCAGGCGAGCCTGCGCGAGCGCATCGAGGCCGGGCGCGCGGTCGCCCGCGAGAACAGCCGCGTGCGCCATGCCCTCGATGCCGCGCAGGCGCCGGTGATGGTGGCCGACGGCGAGGGCACCATCGTCTATGCGAACGCCGCGCTGCAGGCGGCGTTCACCGCGGCGGGCGTCGAATCGGAAGGGCGGATCGGCACGCACCTGGACCTGCTCGGCGAACAGGCCGCGGCCATCGCCCGGCGCGTGGCCGAAGAAGGCACCTCGTGCCAGGAGGAGATCGCGCTCGGCGATACCTGGTTCCTGTTGCGGATCAGCCCGGTGTTCGAGGACGCGGCGCTGATCGGCCTGGTGCTGGAATGGCAGGACCTTCGCCTGGAACGCATCATCGAAGGCGAGGTCTCCGCACTGGTCGCGCGCGCGGCGCAGGGCCATCTCGACCAGCGCATCGCCACCGCGGGCAAGAGCGGCTTCGTCGCGGTGCTGGCCGAGAGCATCAACCGCCTGCTGGGCAGCATGCAGGCGCGCCTGTTCGAGGTCACCCGGGTCATGGACGCGTTCGCGCGCGGCGACCTGCGCGAGCGCATGCGCGGCGAGCACCATGGCGTCTACGCGCAACTGCGCGACGGCCTCAACGCCGCGATCGGGCAGGTCAACGGCATGGTCACCGACATCCAGCATTCCGCGCAGGCCGTGCGCGCCTCGGCCGACGAGATGGCGAGCGGCACTTCCGACCTGTCCACCCGCACCGAACGCCAGGCCAGCGACCTGCAGGCGGCGATGGGCCTGATGGCGCACGTCTCGGCCGAGGTGGACGAGAACATCGGTCGCGCCCAGGCCAGCGCGACGATGGCGGCCGCCGCCAGCGACGCCGCGCGCCACGGCCGCGAAGTCGCCCGTTCGGCGGTGGACGGCATGGGCCGCCTGCGCGGCTCGTCGCGGCGCATCGGCGAGATCGTCGCCACCGTCGACGACCTGGCGTTCCAGACCAACCTGCTCGCGCTCAACGCCGCGGTGGAGGCCGCGCGCGCCGGCACGCACGGCCGCGGCTTCGCGGTGGTCGCCGGCGAAGTCCGCAACCTGGCCCAACGCTCGGCGCAGGCGGCGCAGGAGATCCGCAGGCTGATCGACGAATCCCTGCAGCAGGTCGAGGCCGGCGCCAGGCTGGTGGAATCCACCGGCGCCACCATGGAGGAGATCCTCGAAAAGGCCCAGCGCGTCGCCGAAGTGGTGGAGCAGATCCACCAGGCCTCCGGGCGGCAGGGCACCGCGGTGCGCGGCATCGACGAACGCCTGCGCCGCATGGGCCACGGCACCGAGCAGAACGCCGCGCTCGCCGAGGAGTCCTCGGCCGCCGCCCGCCACCTGCTCGAACAGGCCGACGCCCTGGCCGAGGCGGCCGCCAGCTTCGCGGTGGTGCAACCGCAGGAGTCCTCGGCGTTCCAGGCCGCGTGAGCGGCCGGATCGGCGTGTCGACGCGCGCCGCATTGCGCTGCTGCCCACGATCTCGTGGAAGGGACTTCAGTCCCGACGTCTTGCCGGTGACGCCTGTCGGGACTGAAGTCCCTCCCACAGTGCACACACAGGTGTTCCTTCCTGCGGCCGGCCTCAGTCCTCTTCCGGCGGCAGCACGATGCCGTCGGCGTCGATGGCGAGCTTGCCGGCCATCAGCACCGCCTGGGTGCGGTTGGTGACGCCGAGCTTGCGCAGGATCGCGGTCACGTGGGCCTTGATGGTCGCCTCGGACACGCCCAGGTCGTAGGCGATCTGCTTGTTCAGGCGGCCGGCGCCGAGCATCTGCAGTACGCGGAACTGCTGCGGGGTGAGTTCGCGCAGGCGTTGGCCGACCTCGCGTTCCTCGTGGTCGGTCGGCGGCAGGTTGCGCGCCTCGGCGGGGATCCAGCGCTCGCCGTCGAGCACGGTGGAGAGCGCCTGGCCGATGGTGTCCGAATCGGCCGACTTGGGGATGAAGCCGAACGCGCCGTGGTCGATCGCGCGGCGCATCACGGTCGGTTCCTCGCGCGCGGACACGACCACCACCGGCAACTGCGGATGCAGCGCCCGCAGGTGCACCAGCGCGGAGAAGCCCTGCGCGCCGGGCATGTTGAGGTCCATCAGCAGCAGGTCGGCATCGGCGTGCGCATCGGCCAGGCTGTACAACGCATCGACGTTGTCGGCCTCGAACAATTGCACGCCGGGCATTACCCGCTGCACCGCGCCGCGCAGGGCTTCGCGGAACAGCGGATGGTCGTCGGCGATCAGCAGGGTAGGCATGGGGCGGGGATTCGGGATGGGGGGATTGGGGATTCGCAACAGCAATAGCGGGAAGCCAGGCCGGGCAAGGGAGCCGCTCTTGCGAATCCCCAATCTCGAATCCCCAATCCCGGCCGTTCAGCGCGCCAGCCGCTCGTTCACCAGCGAATCGACCACCGACGGGTCGGCCAGCGTGGAGATGTCGCCGAGCTGGTCCGGGGCGTTCTCGGCGATCTTGCGCAGGATGCGGCGCATGATCTTGCCCGAGCGGGTCTTGGGCAGGCCCGGCGCCCATTGCAGGTGGTCGGGCGAGGCGATCGGGCCGATCTCCTTGCGCACCCAGGCGATCAGTTCCTTGTGCAGCTCCTCGCTGGGTTGTTCGTCGGCGATGAGCGTGACATAGGCGTAGATGCCCTGGCCCTTGATGTCGTGCGGGAAGCCGACCACCGCGGCCTCGGCCACCTTGGGGTGCGACACCAGCGCGCTCTCGACCTCGGCGGTGCCGATGCGGTGGCCGGAGACGTTGATGACGTCGTCCACGCGGCCGGTGATCCAGTAGTAGCCGTCCTCGTCGCGGCGGCAGCCGTCGCCGGTGAAGTAGGTGCCGGGATAGGTGCGGAAATAGGTGTCGATGAAGCGCTGGTGGTCGCCGTACACGGTGCGCATCTGGCCCGGCCAGGAATCCAGCAGCACCAGGTTGCCTTCGGTGGCGCCTTCCAGGACCTGGCCGTTGGCGTCGACCAGCGCCGGGCGCACGCCGAAGAACGGCAGCGTGGCCGAGCCGGGCTTGAGGTCGGTGGCGCCGGGCAGCGGCGAGATCAGGATGCCGCCGGTCTCGGTCTGCCACCAGGTGTCCACCACCGGGCAGCGCGCGTCGCCGACCACCTCGTAGTACCAGCGCCACGCCTCGGGATTGATCGGCTCGCCGACGCTGCCGAGCAGGCGCAGCGAGGCGCGGGAGGTCTTCTTCACCGGTTCCTCGCCCTCGCGCATCAGCGCGCGGATCGCGGTCGGGGCGGTGTAGAAGATCGTGACCTTGTGCTTGTCGATCACGTTCCAGAAGCGCGAGACGTCCGGATAGTTCGGCACGCCCTCGAACATCAGCGCGGTGGCGCCGTTGGCGAGCGGGCCGTAGACGATGTAGCTGTGGCCGGTGACCCAGCCGACGTCGGCGGTGCACCAGTAGATGTCGTCCTCGCGCAGGTCGAAGACGGTCTCGTGGGTATAGCTGGCGAACAGCAGGTAGCCGGCGGTGGTGTGCAGCACGCCCTTCGGCTTGCCGGTCGAGCCGGAGGTGTACAGGATGAACAGCGGGTCTTCCGCGTTCATGCGCTCGGGCTCGCACTGCGCCGGCTGGCCGTCCACCACGTCGTGGAACCAGCGGTCGCGCGGGGCCTGCATGTTCACCGCGCCGCCGGTATGGCGCACCACCAGCACGGTCTCGACCGAGTTGGTGCCGGGGATCTTCAGGGCCGCGTCGACGTTGGCCTTCAGCGGGATCTTCTTGCCGCCGCGCAGGCCCTCGTCGGCGGTGATGATCAGCTTGCTGCCGCAGTCGATCACGCGGTCGGCGATCGAGTTCGGGGCGAAGCCGCCGAACACCACCGAGTGGATCGCGCCGATGCGCGCGCAGGCCAGCATCGCCACCGCCGCGTCGGGGATCATCGGCAGGTAGATGGTGACGCGGTCGCCCTTGCCGACGCCCAGGCTGCGCAGCGCGTTGCCGAGCCGGCACACGCGCTCGTACAGCTCGCGGTAGGTGACGCCGTAACTCGGCGCGTCCGGGCTGTCCGGCTCGAACAGCAGGGCGGTCTTGTCGCCGCGCTTGGCCAGCTGGCGGTCCAGGCAGTTCACCGAGGCGTTGAGCTCGCCGTCCTCGAACCACTTGATGCGGAAATCGTCCAGCTTGTAGCTGACGTTCTTGATCCTGGTCGGCTTGACGTACCAGTCCAGCCGCTCGGCGGCCTTGCCCCAGAAGGCATCCGGGTCCTCCACCGACTCGCGGTAGAGCTTGTCGTAATGCGCCTTGTCCACGCGCGCCTTGGCGGCGAAATCGGGCGGGACGGGATACAGATCAGCCATGACACCCTCACTAGCACTCAGCTTTATGGGAACCGGCGGCCGGTTGCGGCCGACTCAGGCGTTCAGTTTGCCGCATCGCCCCGGGGCCTGAGCGAAGAAGGCGTTAGACGATGGTCGTAAAGGCCGGTCCAGGGGCGATTGGTTCGACCAAAGGCGAATAGGCGCGGACCGGGACGGGCCGCACGCTCCGTCAAGCCGCGCCCCCGGCGCGGCGAGCCATTATTCGGGAGGGAGTAATGAACATCCGCATCGCGTCGCAGGCGCGCCGGCCGCTGGCCGTCGCGTTGTTGTTCGCTCTGGCTGCACCGGGGGCCGCATTCGCCGAGACGGCGAGGGAAAAGGCGCTGGAGGCGCGCGTGGCCGAACTGGAACGCCAGGTGCAGCTGCTGCTGTCCGCGCAGCAGCAACAGCAAGGGCAGATCACGCAGGCCCAGAGCCAGATCACCGAGGTCAAGGCCGCGCAGGCCGCCCAGCCCGCCACGCCGGCGGTGCCGGCCGGCAAGCAGCCGATCCAGGTGACCACGATCACGCCCGGGGCCGCGCCCGGCACCACGTTCAAGGTCGGCGGCTTCATCAAGGCCGACTTCCTGGCCACCCGCACCGGCGACGGCCAGCTGGCCGACGACGCCACCGGCCGCGCGCTGTACCTGCCAGGCCAGACCCCGGTCGGCGGCAGGTCCTCGGGCACCGACTACAACGCGCACGCCAAGTTCTCGCGCATCAACTTCGGCGTGGACAGCGTGACCGAGGGCGGCAACAAGGCCGGCGCGCTGGTCGAGCTGGACTTCTTCGGCAATTCGCTGGGCAACCAGACCGCCACCAACACCTACGGCGCGACCTTGCGCCACGCCTACATGTACTGGAACAACTGGCTGGCCGGCCAGACCTGGTCCAACTTCATGGACCCGGCCTCGCTGCCGGAGGCGGCCGACTTCATCGGCCCCACCGACGGCGTGATCTTCGTGCGGCAGGCGCAGGTCCGCTACACCAAGGGCGGTTTCAGCATCGCGCTGGAGAACCCGGAGACCACGCTGATCGGCGGCTCCAGCTCCGACCGCGGCGCGCTGCCCGACCTGACCCTGCGCTACGGCTGGAAGGGCGACTGGGGCACGTTCGGCATCGGCGGCCTGGTGCGCCAGCTCAAGGTCGACAACAACACGACCGGCGCCGACGACAGCAAGATCGCCGGCGGCCTGACCCTGGGCGGCAAGTGGGTGGCCGGGGACAGCGACAGCCTGGTCTACCAGCTGACCGGCGGCGAGGGCATCGCCCGCTACATCGGCCTGGGCATCACCCAGGACGCGGTCTACGACGCGGCCGACCGCAGCCTGGATTCGACCGGGGTTCTGGCCGGCTTCGTCGGCTGGCGGCACCAGTTCACGCCCAAGCTGCGCACCAACCTGATCTATGCGCGCAGCGACTACGACAACGACGTCGCCCTGACCGGCACCGGCGTGACCAAGAGCGTGCAGAGCATCCGCGGCAACATCTTCTACTCGCCCCTGCCCAAGGTCGACGTCGGCGCCGAGCTGATGTACGGCAAGCGCGAGATCGAGAGCGGGGCCAAGGGCGACATCACCCGGTTGCAGTTCACTACCAAGTACAGCTTCTGAGGTTCCCGGCGGCGGCGCGGCGCAGCGCCGCCGCCACGACCTTCGCGACTTCCACAATTCGCTAGATAACGCTTCGGAGGGGAAGCTCCCATGTCCAGCACTACCGCCAATACCGGCCAGCCGGCCGTGCTTACCCAGGGTCACAAGAAGGTGATCTTCGCCTCGTCCCTGGGCACCGTCTTCGAGTGGTACGACTTCTACCTGTACGGATCGCTCGCGGCGATCATCGCCAAGCAGTTCTTCAGCGGCGTCAACGAGACCACCGGCTTCATCTTCGCGCTGCTGGCCTTTGCCGCCGGCTTCGCGGTGCGTCCGTTCGGCGCGGCGTTCTTCGGCAGCCTCGGCGACCGCATCGGCCGCAAGTACACCTTCCTGGTCACCATCCTGCTGATGGGCATGTCGACCTTCATCGTCGGCATCCTGCCCAACTACGCCAGCATCGGCATCGCCGCGCCGATCATCCTGATCGTGCTGCGCCTGGCGCAGGGCCTGGCGCTGGGCGGCGAGTACGGCGGCGCGGCCACCTACGTGGCCGAGCACGCCCCGCACGGCAAGCGCGGCCTGTACACCAGCTTCATCCAGACCACCGCCACGCTCGGCCTGTTCCTGTCGCTGCTGGTGATCCTGGGCACGCGCATGTGGCTGGGCACCGAGGCCTTCGAGGCCTGGGGCTGGCGCATCCCGTTCCTGGTGTCGATCGTGCTGCTGGGCGTGTCGGTGTGGATCCGCCTGCAGCTGAGCGAGTCGCCGCTGTTCCAGCAGATGAAGTCCGAGGGCAAGGGCTCCAAGACGCCGTTCCGCGACAGCATCAAGGGCGGCAACCTGGGCATGATGCTGCTGGTCCTGCTCGGCGCCACCGCCGGCCAGGCCGTGGTGTGGTACGGCGGCCAGTTCTACTCGCTGTTCTTCCTCACCCAGACGCTCAAGGTCGACGGCACCACCGCCAACCTGCTCATCGCCGCGGCGTTGGCGCTGGCCACCCCGTTCTTCGTGGTGTTCGGCTGGCTCTCGGACAAGATCGGCCGCAAGAAGATCATCTTGGCCGGCTGCCTGCTGGCCGCGGTCACCTACATGCCGATCTTCAAGGGCCTGACCCACTTCGCCAACCCGGCGATCGAGGAAGCCCGCGCGCAGTCGCCGGCCCTGGTCATCGCCGACCCGGCGACCTGCTCGTTCCAGTTCGACCCGATCGGCAAGAAGGTGTTCACCAACTCCTGCGACATCGCCGCCGCGGCGCTGGCCAAGGCCGGCATCCCGTACGAGATCCAGCCGGCGGCGCCAGGCTCGCTGGCGCAGGTCAGCATCGGCGGCACCGCCGTCGCGGCCTACGAGGGCGCCGGCCTGGGCAAGGACGAGGCCAAGGCCAAGGCCGATGCGTTCGGCAAGGAGCTCAAGGGCGCGCTGACCTCCGCCGGTTACCCGGAGAAGGCCGACCCGGCGCGGATCAACAAGCCGATGACGCTGGTGCTGCTGTGGATCCTGGTGATCTACGTGACCATGGTCTACGGCCCGATCGCCGCCTACCTGGTCGAGCTGTTCCCGACCCGCATCCGCTACACCTCGATGTCGCTGCCGTACCACATCGGCAACGGCTGGTTCGGCGGTTTCCTGCCGACCATCTCGTTCGCGTTGGTCGCGGCCACCGGCAACATGTACTACGGCCTGTGGTACCCGATCGGCATCGCGCTGCTGTCGGTGGTGATCGGCGGGCTGTTCCTGCGCGAGACCAAGGACGAGGACATCAGCAAGTAAGCGGCCGCGGCCGGACCGTTCCGGTCGTCCCGGCGCCGGCCCGCGAGGGCCGGCGCTCTTTCTTGGCGATTCCTGGTCAATCGGAGTCCGATCCCCGCAGTCCGATCCGGAACGACCGCGAGGGCATGCCCATGCCGCAAGGCGACGAAAGCGAACCCGTGTTGCTGCGCACGCCGCTGTGCGGCGCGCTCGGCTGCCGCCTTCCGCTGCTGCTGGCGGGTGCGCCAGCCGGAGCGGTCGCGGCGATGGCGCAAGCAGGCGGATTCGGCCTGCTCGACGCGGGCGGCGTGCCGGCCGGGCGGCTCGGCGCGGAGATCGCGTGCCTGCGCGGCCGGATCGGCCGCCGGTTCGGCGTGCAGCTCCCCGCGGTGGATGCGGGGCCGTGGCTCGACGCCTGCATCGAACAGGACGTCGCCTGCGTCCTCGGCGGGATGCCCGGCGCCGCGGTCGCCCGGCTGCACGATGCCGGCATCCTCGCGGCCCGGTGCGTCGCTTCGGCGACCGAGGCCTGCTTGGCGCAGGACGCCGGGATCGACCTCTTGATCGTCCGCGACGATCCGGACGAAAACCCGTCGCGGCCATGGACCCGGCTGGAGCAGGTACTGGCCATCGCCGGCACGCCCGTGGCGGCCTGCGTGCGCACGGACGACGCGGCCGGCATCGCGGATGCGCTCCGGCACGGCGCGCAGGCGGCGCTGCTCGGTCCGCCGTCGCTCGCGGGCGAACCGGTGGTGGGACGCATCGAGCGCCTGGCCACCGAGGCGGCCAGGCGCTTGCGGCGCATGGAGGAAACCCAGGTGGAGGTGGCCTCGCCGGCCTGCTATCTCACCGAACTCGGCCTGGACCAGGACGCCCGCGCCCGCCGCGGCCGGATCGTCGCCTCGCTGCGGGCCCTGCTCGATGCCGAGCGCATCGTCGCGCGACTCGCGCTGCGCTGCGCCGCCGAGTCCGAGCAAGCACGGGAGCTTGCCCTGATGGCGATTCACCGCGACGCCGTGGCAGGATGCGCCAGGCTGGTCCGCGCCATCCGCGGATTGCAGGCGTCGCCGGGCACGGCGACGGGCGCTTCCGGCAGCGCAGCCCTGGACGCCATCGACCCGCGCGAGCGCCTGCGCCTGCTCGCCCGCGAGCGAGCCCGGGCGGTCGCGGTATTGCGCGAACTGGTCCCGCAGCTGGACGACCCGGGCCTGCGCGACGACCTCGCCGCGATGCTGGACGCGCACGCATCGGACCTCGGCGAAGCGGACGAACCGCGCAGCTGAGTCCCGCCGGACGGCACGCGATCGGTCCGGCGACGCGCCGGGTCTGGCAGAATCGCCCGGCGCCGCCCCCGGCGCACTCCTTCATACGCACAACGGATACCCGCCCATGCGCATCGCCAGCTGGAACGTCAACTCGCTCAACGTGCGCCTGCCGCACCTGGAGCGCTGGCTGGCGGACTTCGCCCCGGACGTGGTCGGGATCCAGGAAACCAAGCTGGAGGACCACAAGTTCCCGGACAGCGAGCTGGCCGCGCTGGGCTACCGCAGCGTGTTCGCCGGGCAGAAGACCTACAACGGCGTGGCGATCCTCGCGCGCGAGCCGGTGCAGGACGTGCAGGTCGGCATTCCCGGCTTCGAGGACGAGCAGAAGCGGGCGATCGCCGCGACGGTCGGCGACCTGCGCATCGTCAACCTGTACGTGGTCAACGGCCAGGACGTGGATACCGAGAAGTACGCCTACAAGCTGCGCTGGCTCGACGCGGTGCGCGGTTGGTTGGGCGAGGAGCTGCAGCGCCATCCCAAGCTGGTGGTGCTGGGCGATTTCAACATCGCGCCCGATGCGCGCGACGTGCACGACCCGGCGATCTGGAACGACAACCACATCCTGACCTCGACCGCCGAGCGCGGCGCGCTGAACAAGCTGCTCGCGCTCGGCCTGCACGACGGCTTCCGGCTGCACAACGACCAGGCCGGGGTGTTCAGCTGGTGGGACTACCGCGCGGCGGGTTTCCGCCGCGACCTCGGCCTGCGCATCGACCTGACCCTGGTGTCCGATGCGCTCAGGGCCCGGGCCATCGCCTCGGGCGTCGATCGCGAGCCGCGCACCTGGGACCGTCCCAGCGACCATGCGCCGGCCTGGGTGCAATTGGAGGGCTGAGCGATGCCGCGCGAACGCGTGCAGGTACGCGAAGTCGGCGGCGTGCCGGTCGGGCCGGTGCACCTCGCGCGCTGCCATTGCGGCGCGGTGGTGCTGGAACTGCAGTTGCCCGATGGGATCGTCGACCCGCGCCGCTGCAATTGCTCGATGTGCCGGCGCCGCGGCGCGATCGTCGCCTCGGTGCCGCTGTCCGGGCTGGCCGTGCTGCAGGGCGGTGAGGCGTTGCGCAAGTACCAGTTCAACACCTTCACCGCCGAGCACTACTTCTGCGGCACCTGCGGCATCTACACGCATCACCGGCGGCGCTCGAACCCGAACGAGTACGGTTACAACGTAGGCTGCCTGGAAGGCGTGGATCCCTACGCGCTGGCGGTGGCGGTGCCGGTCGAGGACGGCGTGCACCACCCTGCGGACCGGTGAGGCGGTGCAGCGGAAAAGCCCCGGCGTGCCGGGGCTTTTCCATGCATCCGCGCGGTGGCCGTCAGCGCACCCGGCCGCGCGTGAACAGGTTGACGATGGCCAGCAGGATCACCGCGCCGACGATCGACCAGATGAAGGTCCATAGCGTGATCGCTTCGTTGATGCCGCCACCGAACAGCCAGCCTGCGATCAACGCGCCGATGATGCCGACCACGATGTTCAGGATGATGCCCTGCTGTGCATCGCGGCGCATGATGATGCTGGCGAGCCAGCCCACGATGCCGCCTACGATCAGCCAGATGATGATGCCCATGCCCGAATCTCCTCCTCGTTGTTCCGCCCCGGGACGGGTGCGGCACCGCCATTCAACGCGCGCCTTCGTGAAGTGCCCGTCGAATGGCGCCGTGCACCATGGCCGGCGGCTCGCCGCCGTGGAGCCGGCGTGAAGGCGATGCAGGCGCGGTCCGGCGAGTGGACGTTCGGCCCGGTGCGGGTCTGGCTGCGGCCGCACGTGCCCGGCGAGCGCGGGGAGCCGCAGGCGCGGGTGCTGCTCGGCCAGGCGTTGGCGATGGCGCCGGAAGCGTTGCCGCTGACGCGCGACGAACGCGGCCGGCCCTGGTTCCTGCCGCCGCTGGCGCATGTCGGCACCGGTTGGAGCCACAGCGGCACGCAGTTGCTGGTGGGGCTGGGCGAGCGGATGAGGCTGGGCGTGGACCTGGAACGGTTGCGTCCGCGTCCGCGCATGCGTGAGGTGGCGCAGCGCTTCTTCCACCCGGAGGAGACGGCGTGGCTGGCCGGGCTCGACGACGAATCCCACGCGGGTTGGTTCTTCCGGCTCTGGTGTGCCAAGGAGGCGCTGTTGAAGGCGCACGGCCATGGGCTGTCGTTCGGGCTGCATCGGCTGCGCTTCGTCGAGCGCGACGGTGCGCTGGAGCTGGATTGGTGCGATCCGGCGTTGGGCGAGGCAAGGCGTTGGCATCTGCAGGAGTGGCAGGCGACGCCGGAGTATCGGGCGGCCTTGGCTTGGTATCCGGATGTGGATGGATAGTGGGGTTTTTCGCTTTTCTGACGAGTCGTTTTTCTCTCGTTGTTGCCGTGAAGGTGTGGGTGGCGGAGGCAGCGGCTTTCTGGCCGTCCGGTCTCCGTTATTCCACTACTGTCATTCCCGGGAAGCGCCTTTCAGCAGCTGGATGGCTGATCCTCCAGAGACTTTTCCGTTCTTTATCCGATCTACGCTATCTCTCTATCGTCATTCCCGCGAAGGCGGGAGGCGCCTTTCAGCAGCCGAACGGCTGATCATCCAGGGACTTTGCTTTTGGCTTTTTGGGTCTTTATCGAGAAGGCAAAAGCTTTCGCTTTTGGCGAGTCACTTTTCTTTGCTTGTGCACGTGCGCCGCGGGAGCGGCGCCGCACGGCGAAGCCGGCCCGAAGGGCGCGGCACAAGGATGTGCCGCGTAAAGAAAAGTAACCAAAAGAAGCGCTTCACAGCAGCCGAAGCGCTTCACAACAGCCGAATGGCTGGTCATGGCTGATCAAGCACACCCCGCCTGCGCGCCCGAAGCTTTGCTGCGGGTCCGCGGAGCCAACGGGATTTTTCGACGCGACTCGTCCGCTATGCGGCCGAGCCCTGGGCATTCGCCGCGCGGCGAATGCCCGCGTGCCGGGGCGAAGCAGTGCTTCGCCTTTTTCCGGCGAGCCCATGTGCGCCGCCCCTTCGGGGTTTTCTCCACCGTCTCCGCCGCTTCGGAGGGGCCCGCGCCGCAGTGACATTCGTGGGCCGTGGAGGTTGGCGCGCCGCTGCGCGAGGAGGCCTTACCCAATCCAAAGCAAAATCACTGGCAACAACAACAACAACAACAACAACAACAACAGCAACAACAGCAACAGCAACAACAGCAACAGCCGCAATTGCAGCCTTAGCCGCGGTCATCACGTCATGCCGGCTCAGACCCATGCCGTCAATGCCTTGCTGAACTGCACCGCTCCGTCCAGGTCGCGTAGCGTCACCGTCATCGCGGCGCTGGCCGCATCGATCTCGATCTCGCCGAAGAACTGGAAACCGGCCAGCGGCGAGGCGTTCGGCGCCGGCGGAGCCTTCTGGAACACCACCTGCGGGCCGAAGGTCGCGTCCAATGCATTGGGGCCGAAGCTGCCGGCGTTGAGCGGGCCTGCGACGAACTCCCAGAACGGCTCGAAGTCGGAGAACGCGGCCTTGCCCGGGTCGTAGTAGTGCGCCGCGCAGTAGTGCACGTCGGCGGTGATCCAGACCGTATTGCGGATCCGCCGCCGGGAGACGAAGCGCAACAGATCGGCGATCTCCAGCTCGCGCCCGCGCGGTGCGCCCGGGTCGCCGTTGGCGATGGCCTCCCAGCGCGGCTGGCCGTCGTCGCCGCGGCCGTCCGGTACCTGCAGGCCGATCGGCATGTCGGCGGCGATCAGCTTCCAGGTGGCGCGGGAGGCCGCCAGTCCGCGCTTGAGCCATGCCAGCTGCTCCGGACCCAGGAACCAGGCGGCGGGAGCGGGGCCGGCCTGCAGGTTGGCGCCGTTGGCGCCGCGGTAGCTGCGCATGTCCAGCACGAACACGTCCAGCAGCGGGCCGTAGGGGATGCGGCGATAGATGCGGCCCTGGCCGTCGGCGTCGATGCGGCGCAGCGGTGCGTACTCCAGGAACGCCTGCCGTGCCCGGCGCGACAGCGTGGCGATGTCGCGCACCGCGGCGTACTCCGGGCCCAGCACCTTGCCCGGCGACCAGTTGTTGACCGTCTCGTGGTCGTCCCATTGCCAGACCTGGGCGACCTCGGCGTTGAAGCCGCGCAGGTTGGAATCCAGCAGGTTGTAGCGGTAGTTGCCGCGGAACTCGTCCAGGGTCTCGGCGACCTTGTCCTTGGCGGGGTGGGTCAGGTTGCGCCAGCGCTTGCCGTCCTCGACGGTCAGTTCGGCCGGCACCGGGCCGTCGGCGTAGATCGTGTCGCCGCTATGGACGAACAGGTCGGGCTGGCGCTGGCGCATCGCCTCGTAGATGCGCATGCCGCCGATGTCGGGGTTGATCCCGTAGCCCTGGCCGACGGTGTCGCCGCTCCACAGCACGCGCAGGTCGCGCGGCCGGTCCGGGGCGGTGCGCAATTTCCCGGCCACCGGCTCGCTGAGCGCACCGTTGTGCAGGTCCTCGAAGCGCACGCGGTAGCAGATCGTCTGGCCCGGCGGCAGGCCGGACAGGTCCAGCCGTGCGGTGAAGTCGCCGTCCGGCGTGGCGACCGGCCCGGCGATGCGGCGCGCCCCGGCCAGGCTTTCGCGGGTGTCCCACTCCACCCACAGCCGCGCGGGGCGGTCGCAGCGGCTCCAGACGATGGCGCGGTCGCCCAGCGCGTCGCCGGCCTGCACGCCGTCGGTGATCGCCGGGCGGCCTAGCGGCGCCGCCCAGCCGCGGCGCGCCAGGGTCGGCAGCAGCAGGCCGGCGCCCAGACCCTGCAACAGGCGGCGGCGGGTGGCGATCGGTGGCATGGCGGACTCCGCGGGGTGGGGCTCCCGGTATAGCGCGGGGTTCTTGCCCGGAAAAGTCCGGCGGGCAGGCGGGATCGGGAGCGCGCCTGCGATAATCCGCCGATGAACGACGCTTCCCTCCCCCCCGAGGTCCAGGCCGACCTCGCGCACGGCCTGCACCAGCTCGGCCTCGATGCCGCCTTCGCCGGCCCGCTGCTGGCCTACCTGGCGCTGCTGGCGCGCTGGAACCGCACCTACAACCTGACCGCGATCCGCGACCCGCGCGAGATGGTGGTGCGGCACCTGCTCGATTCGCTGGCGATGCGCCCGTACATCGAGTCCGGCACCCTGGCCGATCTCGGCACCGGCCCCGGCCTGCCGGGAATCCCGCTGGCGATCACCCGGCCGCAACTGCGGGTGACGCTGGTGGAGAGCAACGGCAAGAAGGCCCGCTTCATGCGCGAAGCGGTGCGCCAGCTCGGCCTGGGCAACGCCCGCGTGGCCGAGTCGCGCGCCGAGGCGCTGGACGAGCCGGCCGCCTACGACCACCTGACCGCGCGCGCGCTGGACACGCTGGACGGGATCGTCGCCGTCGGCGGCCACCTGCTGAAGCCCGGCGGCACCCTGCTGGCGATGAAGGGCGTGTACCCGCACGAGGAGATCGCCGCCTTGCCGGCCGGCTGGCGCGTGCAGGACGTGCACCCGCTGCAGGTGCCGGGCCTGGACGGCGAGCGGCACCTGGTGGTGGTGGGCAAGCAGGCGTGAAGCGGAAGGCAGTGCCGTTGCGGGAAGAACTTCAGTCCCGACGGGGCTTTACCGGCAAAGCCCGCCGGGACTGAAGCCCCTCCCAAAGGGACCCTGAAGGAGCCGGCCCCATGGACCGCGGCAGGGAATGCGATCCGCCGCGCCTGCCGCGCCGGGATTTCCCCGATCCCGCCCCCAGCCCGCATAATGCCCGGTCCTAACTCCTGCCCGCGAGGCTCCCCTGCATGGCCCGGATCATCGCCATTGCCAACCAGAAAGGCGGCGTCGGCAAGACCACCACGGCGGTCAACCTGGCGGCCGGCTTGGCGCGCGCGCCCAAGCGCGTGCTGCTGGTGGACCTGGACGCGCAGGGCAATGCGACGATGGGCAGCGGCGTGGACAAGCGCGAGCTGGCCGCCTCCACCTGCGACCTGCTGCTGGGCGAGAACAGCGCCGCCGAGATCCGGGTCGAGGCCGCCGAGGGCTACGACCTGCTGCCGGGCAACATCGACCTCACCGCCGCCGAGATCCAGCTGATGGAGCAGGGCGAGCGCGAGCAGCGCCTGAAGCGCGCGCTGGCGCCGATCCGCGACGAGTACGACTTCATCCTGATCGACTGCCCGCCGGCGCTGTCGCTGCTGACCCTCAACGCGCTGACCGCGGCCGACTCGGTGATCGTGCCGATGCAGTGCGAGTACTACGCACTGGAAGGCCTGTCGGCGCTGCTGGAGACCATCGAGGCGCTGCGCGCCAGCCTCAATCCCTCGCTGGAGATCGAGGGCGTGCTGCGCACCATGTTCGACATCCGCAACAACCTGGCCAACGCGGTCTCGGCCGAACTGACCGAGCACTTCGGCGACAAGGTGTTCCGCACCATCGTGCCGCGCAACGTGCGCCTGGCCGAAGCGCCGAGCCATGGCCAGAGCATCATCGGTTACGACCGCACCTCGCGTGGCGGCGTGGCCTACCTGGGCCTGGCCGGCGAGATCATCCGCCGCCAGGCCGAACGCAACAGAACCGTACGGCCCGTGGAGATCGCCTGATGAGCAACAAGCCGAACCCTGCCAAGAAGCGCGGACTGGGCCGTGGCCTGGATGCGCTGCTGGGGCCCAAGGGCGCGGCCGCCGCGGCGCCGGTCACCACCGTCGAGGAACTGCAGCCGGGCGATTCGCTGCGCAACCTGCCGGTCGGGCAGCTGCAGCCGGGCAAGTACCAGCCGCGCCGCGAGATGGACGAGGCCAAGCTCGCCGAGCTGGCCGAATCGATCAAGGTGCAGGGCGTGATCCAGCCGATCGTCGCGCGCGAGCTGGCGCCGGGCAGCTTCGAGATCGTCGCCGGCGAGCGCCGCTGGCGCGCCTCGCAGCTGGCCGGCCTGGGCGAAGTGCCGGTGGTGGTGCGCGAACTGGACGACCGCACCGTCATCGCGATGGCGCTGATCGAGAACATCCAGCGCGAGGACCTCAATCCGCTGGAAGAGGCGCAGGCGCTGCAGCGGCTGATCGAGGAGTTCTCGCTGACCCATGCCGAGGCCGCCGAGGCGGTGGGCCGCTCGCGCGCGTCGGTGTCCAACCTGCTGCGCCTGCTCGAGCTGCCGATCGGCGTGCGCGTGCTGCTGGAGTCGCGCCGCCTGGAGATGGGCCACGCGCGCGCGCTGCTGACGCTGGCGCCGGAACTGGCCAGCAAGCTGGCGCAGGAGGCGGCCGACGAGGGCTGGTCGGTGCGCGAGGTCGAGCGCCGCGCCCAGGCCTTCGCCGCGGGCAAGGTGCCGAGCACGCGGCCGGCGCCGGCGCCGAAGACCCGCCAGGCCGACATCGCCTCGCTGGAAACGGAGCTGTCCGAAACGCTGGGCACCAAGGTGGCGATCAACCACGGCCGCGGCGGCAAGGGCAAGCTGGTCATCCACTACACCGACCTGGACATCCTCGACGGCGTGCTCGAGAAGCTGCGCGGCCGCGTCGAGTAAGCGTTCTTTCCCGCAGGCATTGCTTCGGATTTCACGTATGACCCTGCCCGCCACAGGCGCCGCCGCGCTTCCGGGACCGGCCCGATGAGCATCCTCGTCACCGGCGCGGCCGGCTTCATCGGCGCCTACACCTGCCGCGCGCTGGCCGCACGCGGCGAGCGCGTGGTTGGCCTGGACAACTACAACGACTACTACGACCCGCAGCTCAAGCGCGACCGGGTCGCCGCGCTGTGCCCGGGCGTGGACATCCGCACGCTCGACCTGGCCGACCGCGACGGCCTGGCCGCGCTGTTCGACGAAGTGCGGCCCACGCGCGTGGTGCACCTGGCCGCGCAGGCCGGCGTGCGTTACTCGCTGCAGAACCCGCACGCCTACGTCGAGTCCAACCTGGCCGGCTTCGTCAACGTGCTCGAGCTGTGCCGCCACCGCGGCGTCGCGCACCTGGTCTACGCCTCGAGCAGCTCGGTGTACGGGGACTCGGCGGTGCCGCCGTTCTCCGAGGACCAGCGCATCGACAAGCCGCGCTCGCTGTACGCGGCGACCAAGGCCGCCAACGAGCTGATGGCCTACACCTACGCGCAGCTGTACTTCCTGCGCGCGACCGGGCTGCGCTTCTTCACCGTCTACGGCCCCTGGGGCCGGCCGGACATGGCGCCGCTGATCTTCAGCCGCGCGGTGCTGGCAGGGCGCCCGATCGAGGTGTTCAACCACGGCCGGATGCAGCGCGATTTCACCTTCATCGACGACATCGTCGCGGGGGTGCTCGGCGCGCTGGCGCATCCTTCCGGGGAAGAGGTGCCGCACCGGGTGTTCAACCTGGGCAACCACACCCCCGTGGAGCTGGAGCGCTTCATCGCGGTGGTCGAGCAGGCCGCCGGGCGCCCGGCCGAGAAGGTCTACAAACCGATGCAGCCGGGTGACATGATCGCCACGATGGCCGACACCACGCGCGCGCAGGCCGCGTTCGGCTTCGATCCGGCCACGCCGATCGAGGCCGGCCTGCCGCAGGTGGTGGCCTGGTGCCGCGATTATTTCGGCGCCCGGGCATGACGCTTCATCCCCGGGTCACGCGAACCGGGGAAAATGCGCGGTCTTTTTCCATTGATCCAGCGACTGGCCGGAAACCATGAGCGAACCGCAACTGTCCGTCGTCGTCCCGGTGTTCAACGAACGCGACAACGTCGCGCCGCTGGTCGGCGAGATCGTCGCCGCGCTGCGCGGGCGGGTGGACTTCGAGATCGTCTACGTCGACGACGATTCGAAGGACGACACGTTGGCCGTGCTGCAATCGCTCAAGCCGGGCGCGCCCGAGCTGCGGGTGCTGCACCATGTCCACCAGAGCGGGCAGAGCACCGCGGTGCGCAACGGCGTGAAGGCCGCGCGCGCGCCCTGGGTGGCCACGCTCGACGGCGACGGCCAGAACGATCCGGCCGACATCCCCAAGCTGCTGGCCGCGCGCGATGCCGCCGGTCCCCAGGTCAAGCTGTTCGCCGGCTGGCGCGTCAACCGGCAGGATTCCGGGTCCAAGCGCTGGGCCAGCAAGTGGGCCAACGCGATCCGTTCGCGCATGCTGCGCGACGACACGCCCGACACCGGCTGCGGCATCAAGCTGTTCGAGCGCGCCGCGTTCCTCGACCTGCCGTACTTCGACCACATGCACCGCTTCCTGCCCGCGCTGATGCAGCGCGCCGGCTGGAAGACGGTGAGCGTGCCGGTCAACCATCGCCATCGCACCGCCGGGGTGTCCAAGTACAACAACCTCAACCGCGCCCTGGTCGGCATCCGCGACCTGCGCGGCGTGGCCTGGCTGATCGCGCGCAGCAAGCGCACCGCGGTGGAAGAGCGCTGAGATGGAACTGCACATCCTCGACCAGCCATTGACCTGGCTGTTCTGGACCGGCCTGCACGTCACCGGCTGGAAGCTGATCGGCTATGTCGGCGCGCTGATGTTCGGCGGGCGCTGGCTGGTGCAGTTCATCGCCTCCAAGCGCGCCGGCAAGCCGGTGATCCCGCGCCTGTTCTGGTACATGAGCGTGGTCGGCAGCCTGATGACGCTCAGCTATTTCATGTTCTCGGCCAAGCAGGACTCGGTCGGCGTGCTGCAGAACCTGTTTCCCGCCTTCACTGCGCTCTACAGCCTGTACCTGGACATCAAGCACCGCGGCTGGAAGCGGGACAAGGCCGGGCACTAGCCAAGGTCTCGTGCGGTCCTTGTGGGAGGGACTTCAGTCCCGACGGGCCTTTGTGCGGCCTTCTCCGCAGAATCCCGCACCTCCATGCGCAGGATTAAACGGAACGCTTGCCGAGGCTGAAATCCGTTCCGAAGAGATCGCGCCGGTGCGCCGTCCGAAGCGGGGAATCCCGACGGCGCGACACGACATGCCCCGACTGTGGTCTTTCGCACCCGGCGGCACGATCTGGGGATGGATATTCCCGGTCAATCGATTTCGCCTGGCTATTCCTCATTGCGACGCGGACGGTGCAGCGGGCCCGGCCGCATCTATCTGCTGACCACCGTCACCGAGGGGCGCGTGCCCCTGTTCGCGGATTGGCGCTGCGCCCAGGCCGTCGCGGCCTGCCTGATTTCCAAGGACACCTGGATCGAGGCGCGCTTGCTGTGTTGGGTGCTGATGCCCGACCACTGGCATGGTCTGCTGGAACTGGAGGGACATGCTTCCCTGGCCCGCGTGATGAAGCGCATGAAGGGACGCGCCGCCCGGGAAGTGAATCGCGCACGTGGCCGTGGCGGTGCGGTCTGGATGGAGGGTTTCCATGACCGTGCAGTGCGTGCGGAGGAAGACCTTCGTGCAATTGCCCGCTATGTGATCGCCAATCCGTTGCGTGCGGGCCTGGTGGGGAGCATCGGTCAATATCCGTATTGGGATGCCATATGGCTCGAAGGCCGGGAAAGGCCATGATCCCATAGTCCCAAGTAAGGAGAGCTTCGATCCCGCACATGGATGTACGGGCTTCTGCAGAGGGGGCCGCGTCAAGGCCTGTCGGGACTGAAGTCCCTCCCACAGGATTCGCCGGCCTTATAGGACTTCTGGCCGGTTCCCACGGGCATCGCGGATGCGATCATCCCCGGTTCCATCCATCGCCCGTCGTGCTCCGATGAAATCGTCGCTTGCCGCTGCCCTCTCCCTGGCCCTGTTCTCGGCCCCGCTGGGCGCCGTCCTGGCTGCCGAAGCGCCCATGTCCGTCGCCACTGCCGCCAAGCCGGCGGAAAGCGCCGCCGACGCGCGGTTCCGGGCGATCTACGAGAAGGAGTGGAGCTGGCGCCAGGTCCAGACCGGCGGGGCGGACGAGGACAGCGACGCCTCCGGCAACAAGACCCGCCTGCCCGACGTGGGCCCCGCCGCGCAGCAGGCGCGGCTGAAAGTATGGGACGACGTGCTGGCGCAACTCGATGCGCTGGACGTGAAGCGGCTCTCGCCCGACAACCAGGTCAACTACGCCATCTATCGCCCGCAGGTCGAGAACCTCGCCGCCGAGGTGCGCTTCAAGGCCTACGAGATGCCGTTCAACTCCGACAGCTCGTTCTGGTCGAACCTGGGCTTCATGGCGCAGCGGCCGCTCAACACGCCCGCCGAGCTGCGCGCCTACATCGCGCGGCTCAACGACGTGCCGCGCTACTTCGCGCAGAACATCGACAACATGCGCGCCGGGCTCAAGCGCGGCTTCAGCGTGCCGCGCGCGGTGCTGGACGGGCGCGACGTGTCGATCGCCACGGTCGCCGAGCTGAAGGATCCGGCCGAATCGGCGTTCTACGCGCCGTTCAAGCAACTGCCGGCGACCATCCCGGCGGCCGAGCAGGCCAAGCTGCGCGAGGAGGCCAGGGCCGCGATCTCGAAGTCGGTCATCCCCGCCTTCGCCGGCCTGCTGGCGTTCTTCCGCGACGAATACGTGCCTCAGGCGCGCACCACGCTGGCCGCCGAGGCGCTGCCGGACGGCAAGGCGTTCTACCGCCAGCAGATCCGCGAGTACACCACGCTCGACCTGGGCCCGGAGCAGATCCACCAGGTCGGGCTGGAAGAGGTGGCGCGCATCCAGAAGCAGATGGACGCGATCATCGACCGGGTCGGCTTCAAGGGCCGCAGCCCGCAGACCCGCTTCGCCGATTTCCTGCAGTTCCTGCGCACCGACCCGCAGTTCTACGCCAAGACCCCGCAGGAACTGCTCGACCGCGCCGCCTGGATCTCCAAGCGCGTGGACGGCGTGGTCGGCAAGTTCATCGGCACGCTGCCGCGCGGGCGCTTCACGATCAAGCCGGTGCCGGCCGACATCGCGCCGTTCTGGACCGCCGGCCGCGGCGGCGTGGGCACCTACTGGGTCAACACCTACAACCTGCCGTCGCGCCCGCTGTACAACCTGCCGGCATTGACCCTGCACGAATCCTCGCCCGGCCACTCGCTGCAGGGCGCCCTGGCGCTGGAGCAGGGCGAGCAGCCGGCGTTCCGCCGCGAGAACTACATCTCCGCCTACGGCGAGGGCTGGGCGCTGTACACCGAGAAGCTCGGCGAGGAGATGGGCATCTACGAGACGCCCTACGAGGAGTTCGGCAAGCTCACCTACGAGATGTGGCGCGCCTGTCGCCTGGTCATCGATACCGGCGTGCACCACTACGGCTGGAGCCGCGAACAGGCGCTGGCCTACCTGCGCGACCATACCGCGCTGTCCGAGCACGAGGTCACCACCGAGGTCGACCGCTACATCTCCTGGCCGGCGCAGGCGCTGAGCTACAAGCTCGGCGAGATCACCATCGTCAGGCTGCGCGCCGAGGCGGAGAAGGAGCTGGGCGACAAGTTCGACATCCGCGCCTTCCACGACGCCGTGCTCAAGCAGGGCTCGGTGCCGTTGCCGGTGCTGGAGCGGCAGGTCCGGCAGTTCGTGGCCGACAGCAAGGCCAAGGCGCGGACCTCCTGACGCGCCGCGCCGCGCGGAGCGGCGCCGGCCGCGGCGGCTTGCCCGTGCGAACGGCAGGCATGCCGCGGGTGCGCGCCGGCCGCGTTGGCGCGACAATGCGCCAGGACCCGATCCGAGCGGACAAGCCGATGAGCGAGTGCTGCGGTTGCGGCAAGACCCTGGCCGTGGAGGCGATGCAGGCGCGCCAGCGCCGCGTGCTGCGCTGGGTGCTGGCCATCAATGCGGCGACCTTCGCGATGATGATGGCCGCGGCCTGGCACAGCGGCTCGGCCTCGCTGCTGTCCGGCAGCCTGGACAACCTCGGCGATGCGTTGACCTATGCGCTGAGCCTGGCCGTGGTGGGCGCCAGCGTGGCCGCCAAGGCGCGGGTGGCGCTGTTCAAGGCCGCGCTGATCCTGGCCGCGGCGCTGGCGGTGGCGGCCGGCATCGGCTGGAAGCTGCTGCACCCGCACTTGCCGGTGTTCGAGAGCATGGGCGTGGCCGCGCTGCTCAACCTCGCCGCCAACCTGGCCTGCCTGCGGCTGCTGTGGCCGTACCGGCAGGGCGACATCAACCTGGCCTCGGCCTGGGCCTGCTCGCTGAACGACGTCTACGAAGGCTGCGCGGTGATCGCCGCCAGCGTGGCGGTATGGCTCTTCGGCGCCGGCTGGCCGGACCTGCTGATCGCCGCGGCGCTGCTCCTGCTGTTCCTGCGCTCGGCATGGCGGGTCGCGCGGGCGGCATGGGCGGAGCTGCCCCGGGCCGCCATGGCCGGCTAACTCCTTGCGCGGGAAGGAAAAGTCCCGCATAATGCGCGGCTCGCTGTGTCCGGTCCATGCCGGCGGCAGCCCGGGAGCGCGATCCCCGGGCCGGCTTTCGTCAGCGTAAGTGCTTGATTCCCTTGATCGCGTGGTGGCCTCCCGGCCGCCGGGGCCGCCGCCTTCCGGGCTATGGAAGGCACCAGCCTGCGGATCGATCCGCAAACTTATCGAGGTGCGCAATGTCCCGCGTATGCCAAGTTACCGGCAAGCGTGTGCAGACGGGCAACAACGTCTCCCACGCGAACAACAAGACCCGCCGTCGCTTCCTGCCGAACCTGCACGAGCGCCGCTTCTGGGTCGCCAGCGAGAACCGCTGGGTCAAGCTTCGTGTTTCCACCCATGCCCTGCGCACCATCGACAAGAACGGCATCGACGCCGTGCTGGCCGAACTGCGCGCCCGTGGCGAGAAGGTCTGAGGAGTAAGCAATCATGGCAGGCAAGCGCGACAAGATCCGTCTGATTTCCTCGGCCAACACCGGCCACTTCTACACGACGGACAAGAACAAGAAGAACACCCCCGGCAAGATGGAGATGAAGAAGTACGATCCCGTCGTCCGGAAGCACGTGATCTACAAGGAAGGCAAGATCAAGTGACGCAATGGCGCGGGCGCCAGCGCCCGCCCTTGCGCTTTTCGCCAGGGCCGGGGATCGCAGATCCAGTGCCTTGAAAAGCAAAGCCCGCCGCAAGGCGGGCTTTGTGCTTCTCGTGGGGCGACTCCGGTCGCGACCGGGCTTTCCCGGCGGCCGTGCACCGGCTGTTCCCCGGCCGGTGCGCCAGGCCACGTTCTCCCGCAGAATCCCTCCGACGCTCTCGACAGGACGACGGATGCTGCCGCACTGGTGGGAAGGGACCTGGCTGTTGGCGCTGGACTGGGTGATCCGCCTGGTCGCGCTGTTGTGGATCCCCACGCGCACCACGCCGGGCGCGGCGCGCAGCTGGCTGCTGCTGGTCGGCTTCGTGCCGCTGCTGGGATTGCCGCTGTACCTGCTGTTCGGCCATCCGTGGCTGTCGCGGCAGCGCCTGCAGCGGCAGGCGCAGGCCTCGCAGGTGATCCGCGAGCAGCAGGTGGCGCTGACTTCGCTGCGGTGGCCGCCGGGCGAGGCGACGGTGGCGGCGGAGATGGTGCCGCTGGTGGAGCGGCAGGGCGACTTCATGCCCACCCGCGGCAATGCGGTGGAACTGCTCGACGACTACGACGGCGCGCTGCGGGCGCTGATCGCCGACATCGACGACGCGCGCGAGCGCGTGCACCTGCTGTACTACCTGATGTTCGACGACGCGGTCGGCCAGGCGGTGGCCGACGCATTGCTGCGGGCCGCCGCGCGCGGCGTGCAGGTGCGACTGCTGCTGGACGCGGTGGGCGCCAAGCGCGGCCTGCGTCGCTATCGCCGCGCGCTGGTCCGCGGCGGGGTGCAGGTGCACGCGGTGCTGCCGGGCGGCCTGCGCTGGCGCCGCAGCGGCCGCATGGACCTGCGCAACCACCGCAAGATCGCCGTGGTCGACAACCGCATCGGCTTCGTCGGCTCGCAGAACCTGGCCGAACCGGGGTTCGTGCGCGGGCATCCCAATCGCGAACTGGTCGCGCGGGTGCAGGGGCCGGCGGTGAACCACCTGGAGGCGGTATTCGCCAGCGACTGGTTCGTCGAGACCGGCGAGCGCCTGCAGGTGCTGCCCGACGCGCCGTCGTACCCACAGGACGTGGCCGCGCAGCTGCTGCCGAGCGGGCCGGCGTATCCGTTCGAGAACGCGCGCGATGCGGTCAATGCGCTGATCCACCTGGCGCGCCACCGGATCGTGCTGGTCACGCCCTACTTCGTGCCGGACGAGGCCACGCTGAGCGCCTTGCGCATCGCCGGCGTGTCAGGCCTGGACGTGCAGCTGATCCTGTCGGAGAGCAACAACCAGCGCCTCACTGCCTGGGCACAGGAGGCGTACTACGACGACCTGCTCCGCTGCGGGGTCAAGATCGCGCTGTACCGGCCGCATTTCCTGCACGCCAAGCACATGAGCGTGGACGACGACGTGGCGCTGGTCGGCTCGATCAACCTCGACATCCGCTCGTTCGCGCTCAACGCCGAGATCGGCATGCTCTGCTACGACCGCGGCGTGGTGGCGCGCCTGCGCGAGGTCGAACGCGACTACCTGGCCGATGCGGTCCAGCTCGACCTGGCGCAGTGGCGTGCGCGCCCGGCATGGCGGCGCAGCCGCGAGGGCATCGCGCGGCTGGCCGATGCGATGATGTAGCCGGCGCGGCCGGCGAACGCCATCCTCTACAATCGCGGGGATGAACGAACAGATGTCCGGCCGCGATTGCGATATCGCCCTCATCGGCGGCGGCGCCTCCGGCGTGCTCGCGGCGATCCAGCTGTTGCGGCAGGCCCGCAGTGCGGTCCACGTCGTCATGGTGGGAACGGCGGCGGCGCTGGCCGAAGGCGTGGCCTATTCGACGCGCCGCGACGAGCACCTGCTCAACGTTCCGGCCGGCAAGATGAGCGCGTTCCCGGAGCTGCCGGGCGATTTCGTGGCGTTCCTGCAAGGCCGGGCCGATCCGGGGCAGGCGCCGGACTCCCGGCTGGAGCAGCGCTACGTCGCGCGCCGGACCTACGCGGACTACCTGCGGGAACGCCTGCGGCAAGCGCGGGAAGGCAGCGTGGCGACGTTCGAGGCGATCCACGACCGCGTGGTCGAGCTGGAGAAGGCCGGCGGCGCGATGAGACTGCGGCTCGCGGGCCAGGGCGAACTGCGGGCCCGGCGCGTGGTGCTGGCGGTCGGCAACGCGCTGCGGCCGCTGCCGGCGCGCGGCGCCACCGGCCTGGAGCGGCGGCACCTCGTGGAGGCGTGGGACAGCGCGGCCTTGGCCGGGATACCGCCCGAGTCGGCGGTATGCATCGTCGGCTCCGGACTGAGCATGGCCGACAGCGTGGTGACGCTGCATGCGCGCGGCCATCGCGGGCCGGTGCACGTGGTCTCGCGCCACGGCTTGATGCCGTTGCCGCACGCGCAAGGCGCTGCTGCCGACCTGGACGTGCAGGCGTTGCTGGCCATGCCGTTGCGCAGGCGCATGCGTGCGCTGCGCGCGCGCGCGCGCGCCGCGGCCGCCCTCGGCACGCCGTGGCAGAGCGTGATGGATGCGCTGCGCCCGCACGGCCAGGCGCTGTGGCGGTCGCTGTCCTGCGCCGACCAGCGCCGCTTCCTGCGCCATGTCGTGCGCTACTGGGACGTGCACCGGCACCGGATCGCGCCGGAAGTCCATGCGCGCCTGCGCGGCATGCAGGCCAGCGGCCAGTTGCGCGTGCACCGCGCGCGCCTGGACACGGTGTTCCCGGTCGCGAATTGCGTGCAGCTGGGCGCGCGTTCCGCGCAGGGCGGCATGTTGCAGCTGGATGCGCACCAGGTCGTCAACGCCACCGGCGTGGAGATGCGGGTGCAGGCGATGCGCAATCCGCTGCTGCAGCAGCTGCTGGGCAGCGGCCTCGCGGTGGCGGGGCCGCATGGCATCGGCGTGGATACCGACGACGAGGGATGCCTGGTCGATGCCGATGGCGAGGCCGACCCGCGCATCCGGGTGATCGGCAGCCTGCGCATCGGCCGGTTGTGGGAGAGCCTGGCGATCCCGGAGCTGCGCGAGCAGGCGCGGGACGTGGCGAGGGGATTGCTGGCGTTGTGAGGCCGGGCCGGGAAAGCATCTTTGCCTGGGTTCGGTTGCCGGGCGATCCGATGCTCCTTTGCAGTTCTTCGCTTCCCGTCGGAGGGGCTTCAGTCCCGACAGGTGGCCGGCAAGCCTTGTCGGGACTGAAGTCCCTCCCACAACGACACCCGATCCGGAGCTGGCTTGTCGCTCTTCCGGAATCCGGGTGCCCGGACCCCACTCCGCTTTCTCGGTAAAGCCTTGCCGGGGCTGAAGTCCCTCCCACAACACCCTCCTGAGTTGGCTTGCCGCTCCGCCGGGTCCCGGGTCCCGCTTCGCGTAAAATGCGCGGGTGGATGTCTCTCATTTGCTCGATCACCTGAACCCCGCCCAGCGCGAGGCCGTTTCCGCTCCTCCCGGGCACTATCTGGTGCTGGCGGGCGCCGGATCCGGCAAGACGCGCGTGCTCACGCATCGCATCGCCTGGCTGAACGAAGTCCACGGCGTGCCCACGCACGGCATCCTGGCGGTGACCTTCACCAACAAGGCCGCCGGCGAGATGCGCCAGCGCACCGACCTGCAGTTGCGGCAGGGCAGCCGCGGCATGTGGATCGGCACGTTCCACGGCCTGGCCCATCGGCTGCTGCGGCTGCACTGGCAGGACGCGAAGCTGCCGGAAGGCTTCCAGGTCATGGACAGCGACGACCAGCTGCGGTTGGTCAAGCGCACGGTGCAGGCGCTGGAGCTGGACGAGTCGCGCTACCCGCCCAAGCAGGCGATGTGGTGGATCAACGCGCAGAAGGACGAGGGCCGCCGGCCGGAGCACATCCAGCCGGAGGCGCGCGACGACTGGACCGAGGCCCAGCGCCGCATCTACGCCGCCTACCAGGAACGCTGCGACCGCGCCGGCCTGGTCGATTTCGCCGAACTGCTGCTGCGCGCGCACGAGCTGCTGCGCGACAACCCGGCGCTGCTGGCGCATTACCGCGCGCGCTTCCGCGAGATCCTGGTGGACGAGTTCCAGGACACCAACGCGATCCAGTACGCGTTCGTGCGCGTGCTCGCCGGCGATTCCGGCCACGTGTTCGTGGTCGGCGACGACGACCAGGCGATCTACGGCTGGCGCGGCGCCAAGGTCGAGAACGTGCAGCGCTTCCTCAAGGATTTCGCCGGCGCGCAGGTGATCCGGCTGGAGCAGAACTACCGTTCCAGCGCCAACATCCTCGGCGCCGCCAACGCGGTGATCGCGCACAACCCGGACCGCATCGGCAAGCAGCTGTGGACCGAGTCCGGCGAGGGCGAGCCGATCGACCTGTATGCGGCCTACAACGAGGTCGACGAGGCCCGCTACGTGGTCGAGCGCGCGCGTCAGTGGGTGCGCGACGGCGGCAGCTACGGCGAGCTCGCGGTGCTCTACCGCAGCAACGCGCAGTCGCGCGCGTTCGAAGAGGCGCTGCTGTCCGAACAGATCCCGTACCGCGTCTACGGCGGCATGCGCTTCTTCGAGCGCGCCGAGATCAAGGATGCGCTGGCCTACCTGCGCCTGCTGGCCAACCGCAGCGACGATGCGGCGTTCGAGCGCGCCGTGAACACCCCGGCGCGCGGCATCGGCGAGCGCACCCTGGACGAAGTGCGGCGGCTGGCGCGTGCGCAGCAGCTGTCGCTGTGGGAGGCGGCGATGGCCTGCACCCAGTCGTCCGGACTGGCCGCGCGCGCGCGCAACGCGCTGGCCGGTTTCCTCAACCTGGTCCAGCAGCTCGGCGCGGAAAGCGCGCAGATGCACCTGTCCGAGCGCATCGACCACGTGCTGGCGCGCTCCGGCCTGCGCGAGCACTGGTCGAAGGAGAGCCGCGGCGGGCTGGATTCGGAATCGCGCACCGAGAACCTGGACGAACTGGTCTCGGTGGCCTCGCGCTTCGTGTTGCCCGAGGGCGACGAGGAGGTCCAGGGCATGACCGAGCTGGTCGCGTTCCTGTCCTACGCCTCGCTGGAGGCGGGCGAGGGCCAGGCCCAGGCCGGCGAGGAAGGCGTGCAGCTGATGACGCTGCACTCGGCCAAGGGCCTGGAGTTCCCGCTGGTGTTCCTGGTCGGGCTGGAGGACGGGCTGTTCCCGAGCGCGCGTTCGCTGGAGGAGAGCGGCCGGCTCGAGGAGGAGCGCCGGCTGGCCTATGTCGGCATCACCCGCGCCCGCCAGAAGCTGGTGCTCAGCTACGCCGAGTCGCGCCGCATCCACGGCCAGGACAACTACAACGTGCCCTCGCGCTTCCTGCGCGAGATCCCGCGCGAGCTGCTGCACGAGGTGCGCCCGAAGGTGCAGGTCTCGCGCCAGGCCTCGCTGGGCGCGGTGCGCGGGCCGGTGCACGGCGTGGTCGAAGCCGCGCCGATCAGGCTCGGCGCCAACGTGGTGCATGCCAAGTTCGGCAACGGCGTGGTCACCGACTACGAGGGCAGCGGCGCGCACGCCCGCGTGCAGGTGCAGTTCGACGAACACGGCGCCAAGTGGCTGGTGATGGCCTACGCCAACCTGACGGTCGTTTGATCGGGATCAACGCTGCCTTTAGGCAGGGTGTGCGATGGTAGGCCGCCGTCATCGACGGCGTAACCGGAGATCGACATGTACAAGCGCATCCTGATCGCCATCGACGGCTCCGAACTGGCCAACCGCGGTCTGCAGCAGGGCCTGACCCTGGCCAAGGACACCGGCGCGGCGGTCGACCTCGTCACCGTGTCCGAGCCCTGGGCCATGGGCATGTACGACGCGATGGGCTGGAGCGTCGGCTACGAGGCCAGCCCCGAGTACAGGAAGGAACGCGAGGAAGGCGCGCAGGCCATCCTCAAGCCGGCGCTGGAGGCCGCCGGCGCGGCCGGGGTAGCCGCGACTCCCCACCATGTACTGGACCGCTACGCCGCCGAAGGCATCCTGCAGACCGCCAAGGACTGCGGCAGCGACCTGATCGTGATGACCTCGCACGGTCGCCGCGGCATGAGCCGGGTGCTGCTGGGCAGCCAGACCATCGAGGTGCTGACCGGCAGCACGGTGCCGGTGCTGGTGGTACGCTGAGGTGGCTGTAGGCGCACATGCCTTCCCCCCTTTGCCGGGGGGAGGCAAAGCCGCGTGGAATAGGCAGGACGAGAACTAGGAAGCGTCGATCCTCATGAAGGCACGGATGCACAAGCCCAGCAGGGCCACGAGCAGCCCTCCGTACACGGCAGCCGATACGGATAGCGGGAAGCTGCCCGATAGACCCATTGCGTGCCTGATCAGATCGACCATGTAGGTGACAGGGTTGAGCTTCATGAAGGTTACCAGCCCTTCGCTATCGCCTTGCGGGATCGGGAATAGTGCGCCGGACAGAAAGATCAGCGGCATGAGGATGAAGCTGATGATGACCTGGATCGCCTGGAAATCATCGATCACGGCGCCACAGAATGCCCCGGCGACTGCGAACAGGAAACCGACCGCGAGAATGGCGGCTTCCATCCTGATCACGGCAAGCACGCCGGGCCATTGCCCCAGCATGAGATATACCAGCACCAGAATGAGCGAGGCTTGAAGTGCAGCCGTCGTTGCAGCGCCCAAGCAGCGACCCACGACCAACTGCCAGCGTGCAGCCGGAGCGACCAGCGTCTCCTTGAGGAAGCCGAACTTCCGGTCCCAAAGCACCGAGAACCCACTGATGAACGAAGCGGTGATGACGGCCATGGCCACCACGCCAGGCGACAGGAAGCGGGAGTAGCTGCCGTAGCCAGCAGCCTGGAACACATTGTCCATGCCTATGCCCATCACGACCAGATACAGCACGGGCTGGGCCAGCCCGCTCATGATCTTCCAGCGGCTTCGACTGAACTTCTTGATGTCACGCAGCCATAGGCCCTGGATAGGCTTGAGGATGCTCATGCGGGTGCTCCGCCCGTCATCCTGAGATAGGCTTCGGTCAGTCCGTTTGCGTCATGGGCCTGACGCAATGCATGGGCCGTGTCACAGGCCAGCAGTTGGCCGCCCTTGATCACTGCCACCGTGTCGGCGTTCGCTTCGGCTTCCTCCAGGTAATGTGTGGTGAACACGACTGTGACGCCCTCTGTTGCCGAGGACTGCTTGAGATAACTCCATAGCACGTTCCTGACTTGCGCATCCAGACCGACGGTGGGTTCGTCCAGATAAAGGATCTTCGGCCGGTGCAGGAGCGCACGTGCGATCTCTATACGCCTTTTTTCGCCTCCCGACAGCCCCCTGACGATCTTCCGCCTGTGTGCCGCCATGCCGACCAGTTCCAGCAACTCCTCGCTGCGCCGGGCGGCATCTCGGCTATCCAATGACTGAATCAACGCATGAACATGCAGGTTCTCGCCCACCGTGAGCTCGTCATCCAGTGAGTTGTTCTGGAAGACCACGCCGATCTGGCGACGAACGCCGATGGCATCCTTGACGACATCGCAGCCGCCTACCACCACCGAGCCAGAGGTGGGGCGCGTCAGCGTCGACATCAGGCGGATGGTGGTCGTTTTACCGGCTCCATTGGGACCCAGCAAGGCGAAGAATGTCCCGGTGGCAACCATCAGTGAGACATTCTCGAGCGCTACCTTACTACCGTAGCGCTGGGTCACTTCTTTGAGCTCAATGATCGGCAAGCCGGGGCCCCACGTCAGGCGACACGATTCGTCGCGACACCACGATAAAGCTTCAACGAGGTTGAATGCGTCGATTGCCCGCTTTGGCTAGCTTCGATGCCAATCATCGCTGCGATTTCACGATCAATGGGCAATGTAGTGGACGGTGGAATGACCAGGGTCGAAATTCCGTTCACTGGCAGATCCCCAAGTTCGGAAATCGGTACTACGTCGACGCGCGATTTCCATGCTGGAGAGAACGATGCTTCATACATGATCGCATCGTGGTCCTCAGGATAGTATTCAAGCAGACGCTCCTGCAGCTTCTTCATTCCATCCGAAGGGGCGCTGGACTTCGGTGTGTACTTGAGATCCCCGATCACGCCCACCTGCCACAGGATCAACATGCAGGAAGTGAAAACGGGAACGGGCCTGACCATGAAACTGGTTGCCTCATACGAATGACAGCCGATGGAAGGATCCAGCCCGAGATCGGAGACAATGCAGTCTTCGGCAGAAACGCCAGCGAGCATGTGTGCGGTGAAGCCTTCGGAGCGTGCCACGTGGATCGCCTTGTGGGAGGGATAGGCGAACACACCAGGATGGCCGTAGAACGCGGCCACAACTCGCTTGCCAGCACGTACTTCGGACAGGATCCTGTCGACCATGTTGTCGTAGGTGATGATGCGAGGCTGACCGTTCACGTAGAAATGGTGCAGATCTTCGGCATTCTCGTTCAGGCCGGTGACGAACTTCTTGGCAAATGGATCCGGGACAAGGTAGAACACCTTATCGGCCCGTTTGACTGCCTCCACGGTCTCGAGAGTGATCTGGCCAGGGGCCTGGATGCCGGTTCCAACGACATACAAAGATCCATGTGGCATTGTCATTCCTCTATCCAAGAGATGTTCGGATGTTCTTCCTTGTTATAGAACGATGATGTCTGTCGTTACGGTTTCAAGAATGAGCACGACAATGGCAGCGGCAACTTCTGTTGCATTGAGCTTGCCGAGGAATGTGTTGGCATTGGGTTCGGCCAGGATCGCCTGGGCTTCCCTGGTAAGATCGCTTGTCTTCAGGAACGCTGCCTTATCCTGTTCGAACAGCTCTCGCGCGTCGAAATCCAGCGCAAAGCCCATTAGGAAGTTGGCGACTTCCTCTGCCGGCGACTGGAAAGGAAGAATCTCGGGAGCGTCTTCGATCTTCATCAGCTTTTCCTTAGTTGTTGAACAACGCTGCAGCCAACTCGAGTACATCAACGTCAATGCCGTGCAGGCAAGCCTGCTGCTGTGTTGTGCACAGCGGCGGGTGAGGTGGGCGCCATTCTAATGATTCAACCAGAAGCGAAGCGGCCTAGCAGCTCAGGCGGCGCCATTCCGCAGTTGACTGCAAGGCGCCGATTTTGGAGACTCGCAGGCGGGGAGGATGGTCGCTGGATTGGAGATATGTTATGGATATGCCTGTTGATACGCTGTCCGGACGAATCCGTTCAGCCAGGGTAAGCAGCGGGTTGTCCCAGACGGATCTAGCGCGGGCTTTGCACGTCAACCGATCCACGGTCGGCCACTGGGAGCGGGAACAGGGATTCTCCCCGACCGTCAGCCATCTCCAAGACATGAGTCGGATTATGGGCGTGAGTCTCTCCTGGCTTCTCACCGGCCATGAGATATCGTCGGCGAGCCATGATGGGAGTGCCCGATCAAGCCTTGAGTCCAGGATGTTTGCGCTGTCCAAACATCTTCCGGTCTCGTTTCTGATCAACATTGTGGCGTTGATGGAAACCGCCGAGAGTTATCTCTAGATTTGGGCTCCGGCAAAGGGCGCTCCCCTACCAGCTGTAGAGCTTCCAGTACACCGGCGACACCCCGTTGCGATCGCCGTCGAAATGCCCGTCGCCGTCCTTGTCGTACAGGTAATAGGGCGCCCCGCGCACCGGGGTGATCTTGACCATGCGCAGCTGGCCGGCCACGCGGTACTCGTCGATCTTGTCGCCGTTGTCCATGGTCTTGCTGGAAATGTCGGCGTCGCGCAGGTCCAGCGGCGCGCCGTCGGACCCGAGGGTCGCGCAGCCGGCCAGCAACAGGAGGGGCGCCAGTAGCAGGCTCGCTCGTTTCATCGTCGGGACTCCATGCGGGGTACCCGCGATTATGCGCGCTGTCGCCGCGGCCGTGCGCGGGGCGGCCGCGTAGAATGGCGCGATGAGCAGATTAGTCCTGATCGACGGGTCCAGTTACCTGTACCGCGCGTTCCACGCGCTGCCGCCGCTGAGCAACGCCCAGGGCGAGCCCACCGGCGCGCTGTTCGGCGTGGTCAACATGCTGCGCGCGACGTTGAAGGAAAGGCCCGACTACGTCGCCTTCGTGGTCGACGCGCCTGGCAAGACCTTCCGCGACGAGCTCTACCCCGAATACAAGGCGCAGCGGCCGCCGATGCCGGACGACCTGCGCGCGCAGGTGCAGCCGATGTGCGAGATCGTGCACGCGCTCGGCATCGACATCCTGCGCGTGGACGGGGTGGAGGCCGACGACGTGATCGGCACGCTGGCGCTGGCCGGCGCGGCCGACGGCATCGCGGTGACCATCTCCACCGGCGACAAGGACTTCGCCCAGCTGGTGCGGCCCGGCATCGAACTGGTGAACACGATGAGCGGCAGCCGGATGGACTCGGACGCGGCGGTGTTCGGCAAGTTCGGGGTGAACCCCGGCCAGATCGTCGACCTGCTGGCGCTGATGGGCGACGCGGTGGACAACGTGCCGGGCGTGGAGAAGTGCGGGCCCAAGACCGCGGCCAAGTGGCTGGGCGAATACGGCTCGCTCGACGCGATCGTCGCCAACGCGGACAAGATCAAGGGCAAGATCGGCGACAACCTGCGCGCGGCGCTGCCGCGGCTGCCGCTCAACCGCGAGCTGGTGACGATCAAGACCGACGTGGCGCTGGACAAGCGCCCGCAGGACCTGGTGCTGCGCGAGCGCGACACCGAGGCGCTGCGCGGGCTGTACCAGCGCTACGGGTTCACCCAGGCGCTGAAGGAGCTGGACGGCGGCGCCGCGGCGCCGGCGGTCGGCGAGACCGAGCCCGGGCGCGCGCGCGGCACCGGCTTCGTCGCCGCGCCGGTGCCGGCCACCGCGGCCGACCTCGACCCGGCGCTGTCCGCGCCCGGCGAGTACGAGACGATCCTGTCCGCCGCGCAGCTGCAGGCCTGGATCGCGCGCCTGCGGGAGGCCGGCCAGTTCGCCTTCGACACCGAGACCGACAGCCTCGACGCGATGCAGGCCAACCTGGTCGGCCTGAGCTTCGCCGCCGAACCGGGCAAGGCGGCCTACCTGCCGCTGGGCCACGACTATCCCGGCGCGCCTGCCCAGCTGGACCGTGCGCAGGCGCTGGACCTGCTGCGCCCGCTGCTGGAAGACGCCTCGGTGCGCAAGCTCGGCCAGCACGGCAAGTACGACCTGCACGTGATGCGCCGCCACGGCATCGCCCTGGCCGGCTATGCCGACGACACCTTGCTGGAGAGCTTCGTGCTCAATTCCGGCAGTGCCCGCCACGACATGGACAGCCTGGCCAAGCGCTACCTCGGCTACGAGACGGTCAAGTACGAGGACGTGGCCGGCAAGGGCACCAAGCAGATCCCGTTCTCGCACGTCGGCCTGGACGAGGCGACCCGCTACGCCGCCGAGGACGCCGACATCACCCTGCGCCTGCACCGCGTGCTGGCGCCCAAGCTGGCGGCCGAGCCGGGCCTGGAGTCGGTCTACCGCGGGATCGAGATGCCGCTGGTGGCGGTGCTGGAACGGATCGAGGCCAACGGCGTGCAGGTCGACGCCGAGGAGCTGCGCCGGCAGAGCGCGGACCTGTCGCGGCGGATGCTGGCCGCGCAGCAGAAGGCCACCGAGCTGGCCGGGCGCGCGTTCAACCTGGATTCGCCCAAGCAGTTGCAGGCGCTGCTGTTCGACGAACTGAAGCTGCCGGCGGTGGTGAAGACGCCCAAGGGCCAGCCGTCCACCAACGAGGAGGCGCTGGAGGCGATCGCCGACCAGCACGAGCTGCCGCGGGTGATCCTGGAATACCGTGGCCTGGCCAAGCTGCGCAGCACCTACACCGACAAGCTGCCGGAGATGATCCATCCGCAGACCGGGCGCGTGCACACCAGCTACCACCAGGCCGGCGCGGCCACCGGGCGGCTGTCCTCGTCCGACCCCAACCTGCAGAACATCCCGATCCGCACCGACGACGGCCGCCGTATCCGCCGCGCCTTCGTCGCCCCGCCGGGACGCAAGCTGGTCGCCTGCGACTACTCGCAGATCGAGCTGCGGATCATGGCGCACCTGTCCGGCGACCCGGGCCTGGTCGCCGCGTTCGAGTCCGGCGCCGACGTGCACCGCGCCACCGCGGCGGAGGTGTTCGGGCGCAGGATCGACGAGGTCACCGCGAACGAGCGCCGCGCCGCCAAGGCGATCAACTTCGGCCTGATGTACGGGATGAGCGCGTTCGGCCTGGCGCGCCAGCTCGGCATCGGCCGCGGCGAGGCGCAGGACTACATCGCGCTGTACTTCAGCCGTTTCTCGGGCGTGCGCGACTTCATGGAGAACACCCGCCAGCAGGCGCGCGAGAAGGGCTACGTGGAGACCGTGTTCGGGCGCCGCCTGTACCTGGACTACATCGCCAGCGGCAACCAGGCGCAACGGGCCGGCGCCGAGCGCGCCGCGATCAACGCGCCGATGCAGGGCACGGCGGCGGACATCATCAAGCGCGCGATGGTGGCGGTGGACGGCTGGCTGGCCGGGCAGCGCAACGAGTCCGGTGAAAGCCCCGCGCTGATGATCCTGCAGGTGCACGACGAACTGGTGTTCGAGGTCGAGGAGGCCTTTGTCGAGGAGTTGCGCCGCAACGTGGTCGAGCGGATGGCCGGCGCGGCGCGGTTGCGGGTGCCGCTGGTGGTCGATGCGGGCGTGGGCGACAACTGGGACGAGGCGCATTAAGGCGCGGCGAGCCCTGTCCCCGGCGGCGGGGACGGGCGCTTCGCTCGTTGTGGGCGGGATTCCGGTACAGGTCGGTCTTGCCGGGCGGTGAGTTGGCTTTTGTTTCCGTTTTCAGAAACAAAAGTTTCCGGAGAAATGGCTTTCGCTCTTATTGGCGAACCACTTTTTCCTTGCCCGTGCAAAAGCGCCGAAGCGAGATGCCAGCAAGCAGTGGGCCTGGCGCCATGCAAGCGATCGGCGCAGCGGCGTCGGAATGAATCCGTCCTTAATCCGACGATTTCTTAACCGGAATCTTCACGATCCATCAATGTGCGGAGTGGTGTTATAGCCCTCGACAGGCGCAACGCCTGTCTGTAGATCTCCTCCCATCCCCTGGAGCAGATCTCGGAACGGAACTCCTCCCCAAGTTCCCGTTCCCTGGCCCCGCCGACCTCCCCCTGGTCCGCGGGGCTTTTTATTGTCCGCGCGAAATGTTTCACCAAGGTAAATACGTGTCCGGCGGCGTCGCCTGTCGAATGCCACGCATGCGGCGCCGGGATAAACCGGTGCCGAATGGGGGATCGCGGCGCGGCATGTGCAGGCATCCGCTTTCGCCCAGACTGTGCCGCACCCGTTACATCGCCCGATTCCCATGCGCCCATCGGTCCCGCCCCGTTCTCCCGCACGGCCGTATTGCGGCCGCTCGCCGCATCCGGAACCCCTGCCATGCGCGTACTGATCGCCGAGGACGAGCCGTCGATCGCCGACGCGGTGGTGACCGCGCTGCGCCAGCAGGGGCATGCGGTGGACCATGTCGACGACGGCGGCCACGCCGATGCCGCGTTGCGCAGCACCGACTACCAGTTGCTGGTGCTGGACCTGGGCCTGCTCGGCGAGATGGACGGCGTGCGCGTGCTGGAACGGCTGCGCCGGCGCGGGAACCACACCCCGGTGCTGGTGATCACCGCGCGCGAAGGACTGGACGAGCGCGTGCAGGTGCTCGATCTCGGTGCCGACGACTACCTGGTCAAGCCGTTCGCATTGAAGGAGTTCGAGGCGCGGGTGCGCTCGGTGCTGCGGCGTGCGATCAGCCAGGGCGCGCCTGAGCTGCGGCTGGGCCGGCTGCGCCTGGACCTGACCGGCCACCGCGCCTGGGTGGGCGAGGACGCGCTGGAGCTGACCGCGCGCGAGTTCGGGCTGCTCGATGCGCTGGCGGTGCGCGCCGGGCGGGTCACCAGCCGGGCGCAGCTGGTGGAGACGCTGTGCGGATGGGACGAGGAGATCAGCGACAACGGCCTGGACATCGCCATGCACCGCCTGCGCCGCAAGCTGCACGGCAGCGGCGTGGGCATCCGGACCATCCGCGGGCTCGGCTATCTGCTGCAGGAATGCCAGGATGGCGGCGATGAGCCTTGAGCGCGCGGTGGCGCGGCCGAGCCTGCGCCGGCGCCTGCTGCTGTTCCTGGCGGTGCCGATGCTGATCCTGCTGGCATTGGACGCGGCGGTGACCTACCGGATGGCGCTCGGCTACGCCAATCGCGCGCACGACAAGAATCTGACCGACGACCTCAGCGCGCTGGCCGCGATGCTGCGCAACAGCCCGGGCGAGCGGGTGCTGTCGGCGCAGGCGCAGTTCCTGCTCCGCTACGATCCCGACGGCCCCAACTACTTTTCCGTGTCCAGCCGCCGGCATGGCCTGATCTACGGCGATACCGGGTTGCACCGGGTCCACCAGCCGGCACCCGGGACCGGGCCGCTGCTGTACGACATCGACGACGGCGTGCGGCGGTTGCGCGCCGCCTCGATCGGCGTGCCCTCGCCCTACGAGGCCGGCGACGTACTGACCGTGACCGTGGCCGAGACCCTGATCGACCGCCAGCGCAGCGCCCGCGACATCCTGCAGCTGACCCTGCCGGTGCAGGCGGTGCTGATCGCGGCGGTGATGTGGCTGGTGTGGTTCGGGGTCAGGCACGGCCTGGGCGTGCTCGATCCGCTGACCCGGCGCCTGGCCGAGCGCGAGCAGGCGCTGGCGCCGGTCACCGGCCCGGACGTACCGCTGGAGATCCTGCCGCTGACCCAGACCCTGGATGCGCTGTTCGCGCGCGTGCGCGGCACGCTGGCGCTGCACGAGCGCTTCATCACCGACGCCGCGCACCAGCTGCGCACGCCGCTGGCCGGCCTGCAGTTGCATGCCGAGCGCGCGATGGGCGCCGACCCGGAGCAGCTGCGGGATTCGCTGGCGCATATCCGCCGGCTGACCGGGCGCACGGCGCGCGCCGCCAGCCAGTTGCTGGCGCTGAGCCGGGTGCAGTCGCCGCACCGCGACGCCGACGCCCAGTCGCCGGTCGCACTGCACCGGCTGGTGCCGCAGGCAGTGGCGGCGCGGGTGCCGGAAGCGCTGGCGGCGGACGTCGACCTGGGCTACCAGGCCGAAGGCGGGGAGCCGCAGGCGCTGGTGGTGCCCGGCGATGCCTCGGACCTGCAGGAACTGCTCGATAACCTGATCGACAACGCGCTGCGCTATGCCGGGCCCGGCCACAGCGTCACCGTCGGGCTGGCCACGGCCGGCGCGCAGGCGGTGCTCAGCGTCGAGGACGACGGCCCGGGCGTGCCCGATGCGCTGCTGGCGCGCCTGGGCGAGCGCTTCTTCCGCGCACCGGGCGCGGGCGGCGACGGTTCCGGCCTGGGGCTGGCGATCGTGCAGGGCATCGCCAGCCGGCACCAGGCCACGGTCGAGTTCCTGCGGGGGGCGCAAGGCGGCTTGCGGGTGGAGATCCGTTTCCCGTTGCCGCGCGATCCGTCCGCAAACCGATACGTCGCCTGAACGCACGCGCCCGGACGCGCCGCCGAAAGCTTCGGGAAAACCTCGACGGGGATGCTGGCCGCCTTCCAGGAGGTGCCCGACGTGATCCGTTCCAGCGAATTCTTCTTCCCAGGCGGCCGCCTCGGCGTGCTGCTCGTCCACGGCCTGACCGGCACCCCGGCGGAGATGCGCCGGGTCGGCATGGGCCTGAACCGCGCCGGCTTCACCGTGCACGGCGTGCAACTGGCCGGCCACTGCGGCGACATGGAGGACCTGCTCGCCACCGGCTGGCGCGACTGGTATGCCAGCGTCGACAACGCCGCCGGGGCGCTGGCCGGCACGGTCGACCGGATGTTCGTCGCCGGGCTGTCGATGGGCGCGTTGCTGGCGCTGCTGCTGGCGAGCGAGCGGCCGCAGTGGGTGGCGGGCGTCGGGGTCTATGGTGCCACCTTCCGCTACGACGGCTGGAACATCCCGTGGACGCGCCACCTCTCGTTCCTGCTGCCGTGGTTCAAGCGCTTCGGCATCGGCCGCCACCGCATGTTCATGGAGGAGCCGCCGTACGGGTTGCGCGACGAGCGCCTGCGCGCGCAGATCGGCGCGGCGATGCAGGGCGAGGACAGCAGCGTCGCCGGCCTGCCCGGCAATCCCTGGCACGCGCTGGCCGAGCTGTACGCGCTGTCGGCGCGGGTGCGGCGCGCGCTGCCCCGGGTGACCGCGCCGTGCCTGGTGGCGCATGCGGCCGAGGACGACGTGGCCAGCCTGCGCAACGCCGAGTGGGTGCTGGACGGCGTGTCCGGGCCGACCGAGTTCCTGCTGATGGAGGACAGCTACCACATGCTGACCCTGGACCGGCAGCGGCGCCTGTTGACCGACCGCACCGCCCACTTCTTCCGGCGCATCGCCGGGGAAGGCCATGGAACCCAGGCGCAGGACCTGCCGCTGCCGGTCGCGGTGCCGACATGAGCCTGCTCGCGGCGACGCTGTGGCTGCTGACCGTGGTGGTCGATACCGCCGGGCAACTGGCGTTCAAGACCGCGGCGGTGGAAGGCATCGCGGCCGGCGGCGACGTGGTGGCGCGCTGGCGCCATCGCCTGGCGCGGCCCTGGCTGTGGGTCGGCGTGGCCAGCTACGTGGTCGAGTTCCTGGCCTGGATCGCGTTCCTGTCGCTGGTGCCGTTGTCGGAAGGGGTGCTGCTCGGCTCGGTCAACATCCTGGCGCTGATGCTGGCCGGGCGGGTGTTCTTCGGCGAGCGGCTGACGCCGTTGCGGCTGGCCGGGATGAGCCTGATCGGCCTGGGCGTGATGGTCGTGGGAGTGGGCGGATGAGAAAGCTGTACCTGATCGGGTTCCCGCTGCTGATGGCGTTCGACACGCTGGCGCAGCTGTGCTTCAAGCTGGCCGGCGCGCATGCGCTGCCGCTGGAGTTCGGCGTCGCGTGGCTGGAGCGGTTGTTCGGGCAGCCCTACATCTACGGCTCGCTGCTGGGCTACGTCGGCGCGTTCTTCACCTGGATGACGCTGCTGGAACGCGCGCCGATCGGCCCGGCCTTCGCCGCCTCGCACCTGGAGGTGGTGACGGTACTGGTGCTGTCGGCCTGGCTGCTGGGCGAACCGGTGACCGGCGTGCACCTGCTCGGTGCCGGCCTGATCCTGGCCGGCGTGGCCTGCCTGGCGCGCGCCGAATCGCAGCGCATCGACGCGGCGATGGCCGATGCCGCGATCTGAGCTGCCGCCGACCGCCGGCCTGCCGCTGCATCTCGGCGACCTGTGGCCGCGCCGCGGCGATGCGTTGGAGGCACGGCTGCAGGCGCTGTTCGGATTGCCGGAGCCGCTGCTGACCTGCTCGGGCACGGTCGCCCTGCTGCTGTCGTTGCGGGTGCTGCGGCGCCTCGCGCCCGGGCGCGACGAGGTGGTGGTGCCGGCCTACACCTGCCCGCTGGTGGCGTTGGCGGTGCATGCGGCGGGCCTGAAGTTGCGCCTGTGCGACCTGCGCGCGGGCCACTTCGAGTTCGATCCGGACGCCCTGCGCGTCGCCTGCGGGGCACGCACGCTGGCGGTGGTGCCGACCCATCTCGGTGGCCGCATCGCCGACGTGGCGGCGGCGTGCGCGGTGGCGCATGGCTGCGGCGCGTGGGTGATCGAGGATGCGGCGCAGGCGCTGGGCGCCCGGGTCGGCGACCGCAGCGTGGGGCTGCATGGCGACATCGGCTTCTTCAGCCTGGCGGCGGGCAAGGGCCTGTCGCTGTACGAAGGCGGCGTGCTGGTCAGTACCGACCCGAACCTGCGCGTGCTGCTGGCGCGCGAGCTGGCGCGGGTGCCGGCGCGACCGCTCTGGGAGCTGCGGCGCAGCGCCGAGCTGCTCGGGTTGGCGCTGCTGTACCGACCGCGCGCGCTGGCGCTGGCCTACGGCATGCCGCTGCGGCGCGCGCTGCGCGAAGGCGACCCGGTGCGCGCGGTCGGCGACCTGTTCGGTCCGGACATCCCCGTGCACCGGGTCGGCCGCTGGCGGCGCGCGGTCGGTGCCAATGCGGTGCCGCGGTTGCCGGGATTCCTGGACGCTGCGCGCGAGCGGGCGCTGGCCTGGCGCGAGGAACTGGCGGCGTTGCCGGGCGTGACGGTCTACGGCGATCGTGACGGGGAACGCGGTACGTGGCCGGTGCTGTGGTTGCGGCTGCCGGACCGGACGCGGCGGGACGCGGCGCTGCGCAGGTTGTGGACGGCGGGGCTGGGAGTGAGCCGGATGTTCGTCCATGCGTTGCCGGACTACGCGTACCTGGGCGATCGCGTGGTGCCGGCGGAGGTGCCGCAGGCGCGGGCGTTGGCGGATTGCACGCTTACGGTGGGCAATGGGGTTTGGTTGGATGCGCGTGCGCGGGGAAAGGTGGTTGAGGGGTTGGCGGGCTGACCCACGCCGTCTCACTGTTCCCCGGAATTCCCCACTACCGTCATTCCCGCGAAAGCGGGAGGCGCTTTTCAGCAGCCGAACGGCTGATCATCTATGGATGTTGCTTTTGGGGCCTTTGGCGAGAAAGGCAAAAGCTTTCGCCTTTGGCGAGTCACTTTTCTTTGCTTGTGCACGCGCGCCGCAGGAGCGGCACCGCACGGCGAAGCCGGCCCGAAGGGCGCGGCACAAGGAGGTGCCGCGTAAAGAAAAGTGACCAAAAGAAAGCACACCCCGCCTGCGCGCCCGCAGCTTTGCTGCGGGTCCACGGAGCCGGCGGGATTTTCGGACGCGGCATCCTGCCGCGGCCGAAAACGACGCACTCGTCCGCTACGCGGCCGAGTCCGGGGCATTCGCCGCGCGGCGAATGCCCGCCCGCCGGGGCGAAGCAGTGCTTCGCCTTTTCCGGCGAGCCCCTGTGCGCCGCCCTTCGGGTTTTCCCACCGTCTCCGCCGCTACGGAGGGGCCCGTGCCGCAGTGACGTTCGTGGGTCGTGGAGCTTGGCGCGCCGCCGCGCGAGGAGGCCTTACCCAATCCAAAGCGAGATCACGAGCACAGCAACAGCAACAGCTGCAATTGCAGCCGTAGCCGCAATCATCACGCTCGCACGCATCTCCCCACCGTCGTCCCCGCGAAGGCGGGGACCCAGTGTCTTTGAGGCTTTCCAGGGGAAACCATCAATGTGCGGCGCGAATAGCGCCTACCGATCTCCGATCGCGCGCAGCAGTTCCAGGTTGAGTGCGTGTTGTCCGGCTTGCCAGGCGGGGAGGGTTTCCGGGTCGGGGGGCGTTTGCCCGTCCAGCGAGGAGAGCAGGCGCTTGAACGGGCTGCGGTAGCGGTGGTGCGATATCTCGCCGGTGATGTCGCTGCCGACGATCGGTCCGGCCAGGGCGGCGATCAGCGCTTGTGCGTCGGCGAGCCGGAAGCGGCCCTGGTCCCAGTTGGTGCGGGCCACGTCCTCGGCGAATACGTCCTTGTCGATCGACAGGTAGATGGGCAAGCGGGCGTCGCGGCGGGCGGCGAAGGCCGCCAGCAGGCTGGGGACGTCGTCGAAGTTGTGGACCGCACCGGCGCAGCCGAGCGGGCGCGCCCAGCGCGTGTCGACGCCCAGGCACCAATAGTGCAGCCGTCCCGCGCGCAGCGGGGCGAGGTGCTGTTCCCAGCAATGCGCGGTGCCGGCGTCCGGCGAGCAGATGCCGACCACGTGGACCTGCGCGACCCGCGCCAGCGCGGTGGCGTGGCGTACCCACGAGCCGCAATGGATGCCGAACGGGTAGCGCATGTTGTCCGGATGGTTGTCGAGCACGATCACCTGCAGCGGACGGTCGCTGCGCTCGGCGGCGAACCGTACCAGGGGCCAGCTCAGGTGGTGGAAGTCGCCGCTGCCCAGGAACACGGTGCCGTGCCCGCGTTCCAGCGCCGGCCGGACCTGCCCGACGAAGCGGTGCAGGGTCGCATGGCCGCAGCCGAAGCGGACCGCTTCCTGCCAGTGCCGCAGCGGCAGCACCCGCGCCTCGGGAACTGCACCGGTGGACGCGTCCAGGTCGAGGATCAGCGGCGCGTTCATCCCATCGCCTCGGCCTGCGGCATGTCGCCGGCCTCGTGCTCGAAGCGATGGGCATTGCGGCGCAACAGCAGGCGCAGCAGCGGATTGCGCGCGTAGACCGCGTGCCGGGTCGGGCTGAGGCGCGCGCCGAGGTAGCGCTTGATCTCCGGGTCGGTCCAGCCGGCCACGTAATGGCTGAGCCCCTGGCCGCGCGCGTATTCCAGGTTGTGCATCCAGCTCACGGCATAGAGGTTGTGCTCGCGCGCCTGCGGGTAGGCGAAGCCGACGTACTTGTCCACCAGCATCCCGGCGTGCTCGTAGCACAGGTTCCAGCCGACCAGTGCCTCGCCGTGGTAGTAGGCGAACACGCGGCCGCCGCTGCCGCCGTCGCGCAGCAGTTCGGCCAGGAACTCCGGGCCGAGCAGGTCGAAGTGGATCTGGCTCTGCGCGTAGACGTTGAGGTACAGCGCGTAGTAGCGCTGGCACAGCGCCGGATCGTCGAAGCAGGCCGCGCCGGTGGGCTGGCACTCCACGCGCAGCCGGGCGCGCGCGCGCAGCTTGCGGCGGATGTCGCGGCGGCGCCCGGACGACAGTTGCGCCAGGTATTCGTCCTCGCCGGCGAAGTCGATCGGCACCCAGGCCAGCGACATGCCCTGCATCAGCACGAAGCCGCGCTCGGCCAGCGCCTGCGCGAACGCCTCGGCGCGCTGGTTGCCGTGCACGTCCAGCAATGGCGATTCCCACGGCAGGTCCTTGACGATCAGCAGCGGCGCGCGCCGTGCCTGCGCCAGCGTCTCGTCGGCCAGCGCCTCGACGTGGCCTGCCAGCGGCAGCGGCGCGTACTCGGTGACGGTGCAGCCGATGAAGCAGGCGTTCCACTCCAGCCAGCGCCGCCACCAGCGGTAGCCGGGCAACGCGGCCACGCGCGCGCGCAGCGCGTCGTCGGCCGTGGTCAGCAGGTCCAGCCGGGCGCAGAACAGCGGCAGACCGCTGTCCAGTCGCTCGGCCCTGAAGCCCTGCGGCGGATGCGCGAGGAAGCTGCTCAGCAGCGCCTCCGGCTCGAGCTGGGTGCAGTAGCGCATGGCGCGGCCCGGAACCCGCGTCAGCCGGCCTTGGCCTTGGTCAGCAGCTGGTCCAGCAGCGCGATCGCCAGGTCGATCTCCTCATGGGTGATGTCCAGCGACGGAGCCAGCGTGATCACGTTCTTGTACCAGCCGCCGACGTCGAGCACGAGGCCGATCTTCTTGCCGCCGTGGGCGAGATCGCCGGCCAGGCCGATGTCGACCATGCGGTCGAGCAGCGCCTTGTTGGGCGTGTAGCCGTCGGCCTCGCAGATCTCCGCGCGCAGTGCCAGGCCGAGGCCATCGACGTCGCCGATCTCCGGATGGCGCTTCTGCAAGTCCTTCAGACCCTCCAGGAAGTGAGCGCCCTTCAGCGGCACTGTGCGCTCGTAATCCATCTCGTAGCCCATCCGGATCACTTCCAGGCCGAGCGAGGTGCCGAGCGGATTGGAGTTGAAGGTGGAGTGGGTCGAGCCCGGCGGGAACACGGTCGGGTTGATCAGTTCCTCGCGCGCCCACAGGCCGGACAGCGGGTTGAGGCCGTTGGTGAGCGCCTTGCCGAACACCAGCACGTCCGGGGTCACGCCGAAGTGCTCGATCGACCACAGCTTGCCGGTACGCCAGAAGCCCATCTGGATCTCGTCGACCACCATCAGGATGTTGTACTTGTCGAGCACCTTCTTCAGATCGCGGAAGAAGTTCGGCGGCGGCACCACGTAGCCGCCGGTGCCCTGGATCGGCTCGACGTAGAACGCGGCGTACTCGGCCTGGCCCACCTTGGGATCCCATACGCCGTTGTATTCGGTCTCGAACAGGCGCGCGAACTGGTTCACGCAATGATCGGAATATTCTTCAGGCGTCATGCCCTTCGGGCGCCGGAACGGATACGGGAACGGAATGAACATCGCGCGCTCGCCGAAATGGCCGAAACGGCGGCGGTAGCGGTAGCTGGAGGTGATCGACGAGGCGCCGAGCGTGCGCCCGTGGTAGCCGCCCTCGAAGGCGAACATCAGGCTCTTGCCGTTGCGCGCGTTGCGCACCAGCTTCAGCGAATCCTCGATCGCCTGCGCGCCGCCGACGTTGAAGTGCACGCGCCCTTCCACGCCGAACTTGCGCTCCACGTCCTGCGCGATCGTCTTGGCGAGCTGGATGCGGGTCGGGTGCAGGTACTGGCTGGCGACCTGCGGCAGCGTGTCGATCTGGCGCTTCAGCGCGTCGTTGAGGCGCGGGTTGGAGTAGCCGAAGTTGCACGCCGAGTACCACATCTGCAGGTCGAGGAAGGGCACCCCGGCGCTGTCGAACATGTAGCTGCCTTCGCAGCGGCGGAAGACCTTGGGCGGGTCGACGTAGTGCACGGTGTCGCCGAAGGAGCTGTAGCGCGCCTCGTCGGCCAGTAGCTGGGCATCGTCGTCGAGCGTCAGGGCAGGAGTGTGCAGCAGGTTCATGGGTCGCGTATCCGGAAGGTGGATGAGGCCGGCTCAGGCCGGCAGCGGAGCAAGGGCAAGCGCAGGCAGCGGTGCGGGATCGGTGAGGCGGCCGTCGAGCAGGCGCGGCAGCAGAGCGAGCGCGTCCTGGAAGTCGTCGATCGGGCTGTGCGCGATGCCGCGCAGGCGGCAGTGATCGATCAGCTTGCGCTTGGCGAACACGTAGTCGGCGCGCCCGGCGGCGCAGAAGTCGGAAGTGCCGTCGCCGATCAGCAGTACGCGGCTGTGCGCGTGCGGGCGATGCTGGCGGACCTGCGCGCACTTGCAGGTGCCGGCGGTGCAGCCGGGCGCCTGGTAGGGTGAGTCCAGGCGCCAGCGGCGCGGTCGTTCGGCACGGCTCAGCCGATTGGCGACGGTGGGCAGGTGCCGGAGGCCATGACGGGCGAGCAGGACCTGGATCGGCTGGTCCAGGCCGTCGCTGACGACCTGCAGCGGCAGGCCGCGCGCGGCGACGGCGGCGGCGAAGCGCGGGAAATACGGGTCGATCGCGAGGCCGTCCAGGTGCCGTTCGAACTGCTCGGGGCCCATGTCGAGCAGGGCGACCTGGCCTTGCATGCAGGCGGCCGATCCGATGCGGCCGGCCTGCCAGTCCGCCTCCAGCGCTTCCCAGCCGGGCAGGCCGAAGCGGTCGAGCAGAGTGTCGATCACGTCCTGGAGGCCGATGGTCCCGTCGAAGTCGCACAGGACGCTCCAGGACAAGGGGGGTTGGGGTGACATGGGACTCACGGAGCCGTGCAAGGTGGACGCCACCGTAGGCGGGCAACCTTTCGGGCTCCTTTCCGGGATTTCCCGGTCCCGAATGTCTTCAGGCGGCGTTGGCCGGCGTGACCGGATCGAGCCGGCGAGGCCCGGCGGATGCAGGCCGGTACCGGGGTTGCCTTGTGCTTTCCGTGAAAGGGACTGCGGCCGCGACGGGCCTTGTCTGCCTTCTGTCGGGACGCCGGCACCTGTTGTGGGAGGGACTTCAGTCCCGGCGGGCGTTATCGACCCTCTGTCGGGACTGAAGTCCCTCCCACAAAGAAACGGACCCCTTTATGGAATCAACCGACGAAACCGCCGGCGATCGAAGCCCTCAACCCAGCCAGTCGCGCGGCACCAGGTAGTCGGCCAAGCGCGCTTCGGCGCTGCCCGGCTCGGGTTGGAAGCCGTACTCCCAGCGCACGCGCGGCGGCAGGCTCATCAGGATGCTCTCGGCGCGCCCGCCGCTCTGCAGGCCGAACAGCGTGCCGCGGTCGTAGACCAGGTTGAACTCGACGTAGCGCCCGCGCCGGTACAGCTGGAACTCGCGCTCGCGCTCGCCGTACGGCATGTCTTTGCGGCGCTCGACGATCGGCAGGTAGGCGTCGAGGAAGCCGTCGCCGACCGCGCGCAGGTAGGCGAAGTCGCGCTCGAAGTCGCCATGCAGGTCGTCGAAGAACAGGCCGCCGACGCCGCGCGTCTCGTTGCGGTGGCGCAGGAAGAAGTACTCGTCGCACCAGCGCTTGTGCGCGGCGTAGCGCTCCTCGCCGAACGGCGCGCACAACGCCTGCGCGGTGCGGTGCCAGTGCAGCACGTCCTCGTCGAACGGGTAGAACGGGGTCAGGTCGAAGCCGCCGCCGAACCAGGCCGCCACCGGTTCGCCGTCGCGCTCGGCACGGAAGTAGCGCACGTTGGCGTGGGTGGTCGGCAGGTAGGGATTGCGCGGGTGGAACACTAGCGAGACGCCGCAGGCGCGCCAGCTGGCGCCGGCCAGCTCGGGGCGGTGCGCGCTCGCCGAGGGCGGCAGGCGCGTGCCGGCGACGTCGGAGAAGCCGATCCCGGCCTGCTCGAACACCGCCCCCTCGCGCAGCACGCGGGTACGGCCGCCGCCGCCTTCCGCGCGTTGCCACAGGTCCTCGGCGAAGCGGGCCCGGCCGTCGGCGGCCTCGACGGCGGCGCAGATGCGGTCCTGCAGGTTGGTGAGGTAGTCGCGTACGCGCTCGAATTCGTTCATGCCGGTGATTCTAAGCGGCGGGTGTTACTTGCAGGAGCGGCCTTTGTGGGAGCGGCTTCAGCCGCGAAGAGGCTTTCCTTTTGAACCCCTGCACAGGGATGTGCAGGCTGTTGCAGAGGGATCTGCATGAAAACCCCATCGCGGCTGAAGCCGCTCCCACAAAAAGCCGCTCCTACAGGGGGCCGCGCCGGAACTCGGCGCGGATCTCCGGCCGGCACAGCTTCCAGGCGATCCAGCCGTGCAGCGCCGCGACCAGCAGTGCGCTAGCCAGGCACGACCAGAACAGGATCTGCCGCAGCGCATGGGTCATGGCCTGCAGTTCGCGCAGGTCCGCGTCCGGGCCGGCCATGCCTTGCAGCAGGCCGTCGAACAGCGCATCGACCAGCGGCAGGCCGGCGAAGTTGGCCAGGGCCGCCAGCACCAGGCCGGCGATGAAGCCCTGCCGCGCCCATTCGCGCCGGCGCAGCAGGCCCCAGGAGACCCAGGCCAGCACCGCCGAGAGCAGTGCGCCGGCCAGCGACAAGCCGGCCAGGTGGGCGTCCAGCCACAGCAGCGGCGCCGGCACCGGTGTCCCGGGCGGCAGCAGGCCGGCTGCCAGGCTTGCCGAGGGCAGCGTCCAGGCCAGCAGCAGTTGCAGCAGGTTGCCGAGCACGCCGAATCCGCCCAGGGCCAGCGAGATCGCGGCCATCACCGTGACGAAGCTGCTGCGGGTGGGGGTCGTGGGCATAGACGGGGCGGGTGGTCTCAGGCGGGCAACCGGGCCAGGTGGGCATCGAGCATGGCCTGGCCCTCGGCATCGAGGTGGGCATGGATCGCCCGGTACCAAGGTGCGATCGCCGCGGGCGGCAGTTGCGCGTGCAGCAACGGCAGGCTGCGTTCCAGGAAGGTGTCGAAGAACGGCAGCCCGCGCACGTACAGGAAGTGCGAGTCGGTGATCGAAAGCGACGCATAGGCTTCGCGCAGCCATTCCAGGTGCGGCAGCGTGCGCTGCCCGTAGCCCGCCTGCTCCAGCGCCGAAATGAAATTGCCGCGCGCCAGCGCCGCGGACATCTCCCGGGTCTGCGCGTTGACCTGGTCGAACTTGGCCAGCCATGCCTCGCCGCGGCCGGGCTCGCCGCACATCACCGACACCGTGGCCAGTTGCAGCGCGTTGTGGGCGCTCGGCTCGCGCTCGAACAGCTGCAGCCAGTAATCGAACGCCTCCGGATGGTGTCCCAGCGCACTCAACGACAGGGCGCACAGCCGGTAGGCATCGGCGCCCGCCTGCAGTTGCCGCGAGGCCAGGGCGAACGCCTGTTCGTGCCGCTCGCCCTGGAAGGCGTCCAGGGCTTCGGCCAGCGCGGGATCGATGGCTCCCTCCGTCTGGTCGGGAGCGGCCGGCGGCGCGGGCGGCGCATCGGGGCGGGCACGCCGGAACAGGCGGCTGAGGAAACCCATCGCGACGTCCTTGTGGAGTGGAGGAGGCGGGGAAGGTACCCGCTTCAGGGCACGGCGGCCAGCAGCGGCAGGATGTGCACCGCGCTCAGCGGGGCGACCGGCACCGGCCAGGGCGGCGCGGCCGGCAGCCAGGCCAGTTCGGCGATCTCGGCCTGCGCGCGCGGCGCGCGGTCGATGCGCACGAAGTACACCTCGGCGCGCACGCGCCGGCCGGCCTCGTTGACCGCGTCGTGCTCGAACTCGCCCAGGCGGCGCGCGCTGCCGGGCACGATGCCCACGTCCAGTTCCTCGCGCAATTCGCGCGCCAGGGTCGCCAGCGCCTCCTCGCCCGGCTCGCGCTTGCCGCCGGGCTGGATGAAGGTGGACGAGCCGTGCTTGCGCACCAGCAGCGCGCGACCGGCATCGTCGCCGATCAGCGCGGCGACGATGCGGATCGGGCCGATGCCGGCGGCGACGGTCACGGCGCCGGCTTCACCTGTTCCTCGAACAGCTTGAGGATGCGCTTGTACTCGTCCAGCCAGGAGTCGGCGCGGATGAAGCCGTGGCGTTCCAGCGGGTACGGAGCGATCTCCCAGTTGTCCTTGCGCAGTTCGATCAGCTTCTGGGTCATGTCGACCGAGTCCTTGAAGAACACGTTGTCGTCGATCATGCCGTGCGCGATCAGCAGGTGCCCCTGCAGGCCCTCGGCGTAGTTGATCGGCGAGGACGCCTTGTACGCCTCCGGGTCGATGTCCGGGGTGTTGAGGATGTTGGAGGTGTACTCGTGGTTGTACTGCATCCAGTCGCCGACCGGGCGCAGCGCGGCGCCGGCCTTGAACGTGCCCGGCGCGCGGAACATCGCCATGAAGGTCATGAAGCCGCCGTAGCTGCCGCCGTAGATGCCGGCGCGGTCGCGGTCGCCCTGCTTGGTATCCACCAGCCAGTCCAGGCCGTCCAGGTAGTCCTCCAGCTCCGGGTGGCCCATGTTGCGGTAGATCGCGGTGCGCCAGGCGCGGCCGTAGCCTTCCGAGGCGCGGTAGTCCAGGTCGAGCACGATGTAGCCCTTCTGCACCAGCAGGTTGTGGAACATCTGCTCGCGGAAGTAGTTGGTGTAGCGCGCCGAGACGTTCTGCAGGTAGCCGGCGCCGTGCACGAACATCACGATCGGGTAGCGCTTGCCGGGCTCGGGCCGGGCCGGGCCGTAGTACTTGCCCCAGATGGTGCCGGCGCCGTGCTTGGACGGGACCTGCACGTACTGCGGCTGGATCCACTGCCGCGCCTTGAAGGCCGGCGTGCGGGTGTCGGTCAGCACGGTGGCCTGGCCGCCGCTCGCCGGCAGCACCGCCAGTTGCGGCGGCAGGTAGGCGCCGGAGTAGCGCACCAGCAGGTGGCTGCCGTCGGGGGAAACGCTGAAATCCTCCACGCCGTCCAGCGAGGTCAGCTCGCTGACCTGGTTGCTGGCCAGGTCGAGCTTGCAGACTTCGTAGTCGCCCGGCCATTTCTGGTTGCACAGGAAGTAGAAGCCGCGGCCGTCGGGCGCCACCTGCGGGGCGGAGACTTCCCACTTGCCGGAGGTGCGCTGGCGCGGCTTGCCGTTGCCTTCGATCGTGTACAGGTGCGACCAGCCGGATTCCTCCGACAGCAGCCACAGCGTGCGGTTGTCCGGCAGCCAGCCGAAATCGTTGAATTCCCAGTTGATCCAGGCGTCGTCGTGCAGGCGGTGGCGCGAGGCGAGCGTGGCCTTGTCGAGGTCGACCGTGGCGATCCAGCGGTCCTTGTTGTCCACCGCGCGCAGCAGCACGGCGACGTTGCGGCCGTCGGCGCTCCAATGGATCGCCGGATCGCCGCCGAAGCCTTCGACGCCCACGCGCACCGCGCGATCGCCCTTGAGCGGCTCCTTGCCGGCGGCCTTGCGCAGCTTGGCCAGCGGGTCGGTGGCGATGCCCGGCAGGCCGTCGTAGCCCAGCTTGCTGGCCTTGCCGGTGGCCGCGTCGACCAGCCACAGCGCCTGCGGCACCGGCGGGTTGCGCCCGACCCGGGTGCGCACTTCCTGGAACTCCTCGTAGCCGGACTCGGTGACGTACTTGGGCATCTTGCCGGCCTGGCCCTCGTCGGCGCCCTTGGCCTGGGTGACGACCAGCAGGTGGCGGCCGTCGGGCGAGAGCGCGCTGTCGACGATCTCCACGTCCTCGCCGAGGTAGACCGGGCCCGGCGCGCGGGTCGGGTCGGCCTTGCGCCAGGCGTCCTCCTGCTGCTTGAGCGCCTCGCGCTGGGCGCGGTCGTTGCGCAGCGTCGCCAGCGTCGCCAGCTGCTGCTCGCGCAGCACGTCGGGCTTGGGATCGGCACCGGGGTCGCGCGCGGCCTTGAGCACCGCGACCTGCGCGGTGCCGCCGCCCGGCGTCCAGCGGTACCAATCGTTGCCGGCGCGCCAGGTGACGCTGCCGTCGCTGGCGAAGCGCGGGCGCGACTCCGCCTCGTTGCTGCGGGTCAGCTGGGTCAGCGCGCCGCTGCGCAGGTCGCGCAGGAAGACGTCGCCGTTGCGCACGAACAGCATGCGCTGGCGCTGGGCGTCGTAGACCGGGTCGTCGGCGTCGAGCGTGGCGCGCGCCTCGTCGCCGACGCGCGCGGCCGCGCCGCGGCCGTCGATGGACTGGCGGAAGGTGTCGCGCACCGGGCTGCCGTCGCGCTTGAGCAGGTATTCGACCTGGCGGCCGTCCCACGACCACCACGCCTTCTCGACCGGCGGCCCGATCCAGTCCGGGTCGGCCATCGTCTGTTCGATGGTCAGCGGCGCCGAAGGCGCCTGGGCGGAGGCGGTGGCGACGAACAGCAGCAGGGACAGGGGCAGGAATCTGGGCATGGCAGGCAGCGGCAAGGAAAACCGGACAAGCCTAGCAGTCCCCCCGCGTCCGCCGGCTGGGCCACAGGTCATGGCCGGCTTGCCAGCGCGGCCGGGCTTCGGCCATTGTGGCGGCCGTTATCCCGTCCCGGCCCAGGTTCGGACGCCGCAGCCACAGCCCCTCTCCCGCCGGGAAAGGGGTTGGAATGAGGGTAGGGGTGGAACCCTCGGTGCTCGGTGCACGAGGCTCCGCCGGTACCCTCAATCGCCCCTCCGGGGCACCTTCTCCCGGGGGAGGAGGGAACGGCGGCGGCATGCCGAGCAGGTCATTTCGTCCTGGATTTCCGTTCCCATGTCCGCAGTTCTCGAAAGCGCCAGCCCTTCCGCACCGACGCTGACCCTGGGCAGCGGCGATCCCGGCCGGATCCTGGTCTACGACGGCGCCACCGCGATCGACCTGGCGCAGTTCCATGCGCATGTGCGCGGCGTGGCGGCCTGGCTGCCGGCCGGCAGCCACGCGGTCAACCTGTGCGAGGACCGCTATCGCTTCCTGGTCGCGCTGTGCGCGGTGGCGCTGCGCGGGCAGACCACGCTGCTGCCGCCGTCGCGCGCCTCGGCGGTGGTGGAGGACGTGATGCAGCGCCACGCCGGCGCCTATGCGCTCGGCGACGAGGTGCTGGAGGCCGGGCCGGCGCGCTACCACCGCCTGCCGGACGCGTTGCCGCAGGCCGCGGGCGAGCCCCCCCGGGTGCCGGCCGGTGCGGTGGCGGTGATCGGCTTCACCTCCGGCAGCACCGGCCAGCCCAAGCCGTATCCCAAGACCTGGGCGCAGTTCCGCGACGGATGCGGCCAGAACCTGCAGGCGCTGCGCCATCTGTGGGCCGGCACGCCGCCGGCGGTGCTGGCGACCGTGCCGCCGCAGCACATGTACGGGATGGAGATGTCGGTGATCCTGCCGCTGCTGGGCGGCCTCGCCGTCGCCAACGGGCGCCCGCTGTTCCCGCAGGACGTGGCGAACGCCCTTGCGGCGCTGCCGCGCCCGCGGCTGCTGGTCACCACGCCGGTGCACCTGCGCACGCTGGTGGCCGCGCAGGTCGCGATGCCGCCGGTGGACGGGATGGTCTCGGCCACCGCGCCGCTGCCGCAGGACCTGGCGCGGCAGGCCGAAGAACGGTTCGGCGGGCCGATGTGCGAGGTGTTCGGTTCGACCGAGACCTGCGTCTTCGCGCGCCGCCGGACCGCGCTGGAGACCGCATGGACCCCGCTGCCGGGCGTGCGCCTGACGCCGCAGCCGGACGGCACGCTGGTGCATGCGCCGCAGCTGCCGCAGCCGGTGGCGCTGGCGGACTTGATGGAGATCCACGCCGACGGGCGTTTCGAGGTCAAGGGCCGGCAGGCCGACCTGCTCGACATCGCCGGCAAGCGTGCCTCGCTGGGCGATCTCACCCGCCGCCTGCTGGCGGTGCCCGGGGTGCAGGACGGGGTGATGGTGCAGCTGGAAACGCCGGACGAGATCGGCGTGCGCCGCATCGCCGCGGTCGTGGTGGCGCCGGCGCTGGACGAGGCCGGCCTGCTGGCCGCGCTGCGGCAGGCGATGGACCCGGTGTTCCTGCCGCGCCGGCTGCGCTTCGTCGAGCGCCTGCCGCGCAACGAGACCGGCAAGGTGCCGCGGGACCGGGTGCTTGCGCTGTTGGAGCCGGGGCCCGGAAAAGCGTCCTCTCCCTGAACGTTCTGTCCGGGTCCCGATCCCGGTTCACCCATGCACGCCGTCGATCTCGACCATCAGGTCGCGGCGGCAGACCACGGCGTTCAGCAGGATCCGCGGCACCGCATCGCCGAGGCGTTCCTCGAGCGCGCGCTCGATCGCCGGCAGGTCCTCCGCGCGGGTCACGTAGACCTTGAGCCGGGCGCCGGGGCCGATCGCTTCCGGCAGCGCCGGCGAGCGCGTCCGCGCGGTGCCGATCAGCGCGTCGAAGTTGGCGAAGATCTCGCCGAATTGCGCCAGCAACTGGCCGCCATGGCGCGTCTCGTGCCCGACCACGCTGGCGGTGCCGGACAGCAGCAGCGGCATCGCCGCGCCGGCCGGCGGCAGCATCGCGCGGGCGAAGCTCGGCGATTGCGGTCCGTACTGGCGCGGGTAGTGGTAGGCGCTGACCTGGCGCGGGTTCTCCAGCGGCGTGCCCGGCTCGCGCGCGGACAGCCAGTACACCTGCAGCGTGCGCACCCCGTCGGTGCGGCCGATCGCGGTCGCCGCCGGCAGCCGGCCGGTATCGATCGCGCCGATGCCGCGGGCGCGGCCGACGCAGAAATGCCGGTAGCGCTCGTCGTCCCCCTCGCCTTCGACGATGGCGTCCAGGTAGTTCCAGATCCGCAGCAGGTGCGGCTTGGGATGGCCGTTCAGGTGCTCGCCCAGGCGCCGGTAGGCGTACTCGGCGGCGCCGGCGATGCCGCCGTGGGCGGCCTCGTCGACCTGCAGCGCGCCGAACGCCAGCGCTTCGCCCTCGGCCCAGGCCAGGTCGCCGTCGCGGCCCCGGCGGACCGGGCCCGGGCTGCGCCAGACCTCCAGCCGTTCACGGCCGTGAAGCCGCAGGCCGACCTGCAGGTAGCGGGGATCGTCGCTGGGGGGCGCCGCGGCACCGGCGCGGAAGCCGAACACCGCCAGGACGCGAGGATCGGCAAGCAGGGCGGGCAGTTCGGCGGGATCGGCGTAGTCCACGGACAGCGCGTGAGCGTTGGAACCGTTCACGAACGCCACCCGGAAAAACGGCGGCTGGACATCATGTGTTCACTGCGGAGTGATTGCGAAGCGGGCATGATAGCCCGGCACGGTCGGGGGGCCGGCTTGCCTGAGGGCGCGCAATCCCGGATCGTTGCGCCCTTTGCCCCTACGGAAGTACCTAATGTCGCAACAGAACGACGCCGAACGCGCGCTCGCCGAGCTCCTCGTGGAAAGCCTGAACCTGGAAGGCGTGGAGCCTGCCTCGATCGATCCCGAAGCACCGCTGTTCAACACCGGCCTCGGCCTGGACTCGATCGATGCGCTGGAACTGGCCCTGGCGATCGGCAAGCAGTACGGCGTCCAGCTGCGTTCGGACAGCGAGGGCAACCGGCGCGTGTTCGCCTCGTTGAGGACGCTGTCGGCGTATGTCGAGTCGCATCGCACCCGCTGAAGCGCCGCATCCGGAGGACACCGGCCTGGCGCTGGGCCTGCGGATGCTGCTGCTGCTGGCCTATCCGGTGCTATCGCACCTGGCCAGCCTGCGCGACGACGGCCGCTGGTCGGCGCTGGCGCTGGCCAGCCTGGTCCTGCTGATGCTGCTGGGGCCGCTGCTGCACCGCCGGCTGTGGGCGCTGGGCGCGCTGGCGGCGGCGCTGGCCGGCCTGTACGCCCTGGCCGGCTCGCGCTTCGCCTGGATGACGCTGCTGGCGCCGCCGGTGCTGTTCACCCTGGTGGTGGCCTGGGGCTTCGCGCGCACGCTGCGGCGCGGGCAGGTGCCGTTGATCACGCGGATCGTGCGGGCGCTGCACGAGCAGGCGCGCATGCCGATGCCGGAGGCGACCGAGCGCTACACGCGCCGGCTGACCGCGGCCTGGGCGCTGCTGCTGGCCACGCTGGCGGCGATCAACCTGGCGCTGGCGCTGATCGCCGCGCCCGACGGCGTGCTGTGGTCCCTGGGCGTGCGGTCGCGCTGGGCCATCACCCATGCGCAGTGGTCGTGGTTCGCCAACCTGGCGTGCTGGGGCCTGATCGGCGGCTTCGCCGCGGTGGAATACGCGGTGCGCCAGCGCCGCGTCGAGGAACATCCGTACCGCACGCCGGTCCAGTTCGTGCGCCAGCTGGTGCAGCTGGGCCCGGCGTTCTGGCGCGAGCTGTTGCGCTGAGCGGCCGCGATGCGATTCCGCGTGCCTTCCGACCATCCCTGCCTGCCCGGGCATTTTCCGGGCAATCCGGTCGTGCCCGGCGTGGTGATCCTCGACGAAGTGGTGGCGCTGGTCGCCGACCGGCTCGGCCATGCGCCGGCGGCGCTGCAACTGGCGCAGGTGAAGTTCGTGCAGCCGCTGCTGCCGGAGCAGGAAGCCACGATCGAGCTGCAGGGCGAGGGGCCGCAGTGGCGATTCGCGGTGCGCCACGGCGAGCGCGTGCTCGCCAGCGGCAGCGTGCGCGTGCAGGCGCAGGCATGAGCGGCGACTGGAAGCAGCGCCCGGAAGGCGGCGGCCGTTTCGCGATCGGCCTGATCGTCGCGATCGCGCGGCGCTGCGGACGGCGCGCCACGCGCCTGCTGCTGTATCCGATCACCGCCTACTTCCTGCTGGTGCGGGGGCCGGAGCGTGCCGCCTCGCGCGCCTATCTGGCGCGCGCGCTGGGACGGCCGGCGACGCTGGCCGACGTGGCGCGCCACATCCACACCTTCGCCTCGACGATCCTGGACCGCGTGTTCCTGCTCGGCGGGCGGACCGACCTGTTCGACATCGACGTGCGCGGCGCCGAGACGCTGCTGGACGCGCTTGCGCGCGGCCGCGGCGTGCTGCTGGTCGGCTCGCACCTGGGCAGCTTCGACGCGTTGCGCGTGCTCAAGCGCCTGCGCGGCGACATCGCCTTGCGCGTCGTGCTCGATCGCAAGCACAACCCCGCGATCAGCCAGGCCCTGGACGCGCTCGATCCCGCGCTGGCCGCCGGCATCATCGACGCCGGGCAGGACGGCGCCAGCGTGGCGCTGGCGATCAAGCAGACGGTCGACGAGGGCGCGCTGGTGGCGATGCTGGCCGATCGCGCCCAGCCCGGCGAGCCGGCGCTGTGGCTGCCGTTCCTCGGCAAGGCCGCGCCGCTGCCGACCACGCCCTGGCTGATCGCCGCCACGCTCGGCGTGCCGGTGATGCTGGCGTTCGGCGTGTACCGCGGCGGCAATCGCTACGAGCTCTCGTTCGAGCCGTTCTGCGACGCCCTGTCGCTGCCGCGCGAGCGCCGCGCCGAGCGCCTGGCCGAAGTGATGCGCCGCTATGCGGGCGTGCTGCAGGCGCGCGCGCTCGATGCGCCGTTCAACTGGTTCAACTTCTACGACTATTGGCAAGACGATGGTTCGACCGATGCGCCGCCTGTTCACGCCGATGCTGATCTGCGCCGCCGCACCGCTGCCCGCCGCAGCGGCTGACGGCGCCGACGCGAGCGCGATCGTGCATGCGCTCGCGCGGCCCGCGCCGAGCGCGACCGCGTTCGTCGAACTGCGCGGCTCGGCGTTGCTCAAGCAGCCGCTGCGGGTGAGCGGCGAGTACCGCCGGCCCGATGCCGACACGCTGGTGCGCGAGGTGCGCGCGCCCTACCACGAGACCACCACGATCCGGGGCGGCCAGGCCACGATCGAGCGCGACGGAAAGCCGGCGCAGCGCTTCGACCTGGCGCGGGTGCCGGAGCTGGCGGGATTGCAGGCCAGCTTCAGCGCGTTGCTGGCCGGCGACGCGGATGCGTTGCAGCGCGAGTACCGGGTGCAGGCGACGGGCGGGACACATGGATGGACGCTGACGCTGCAACCGCAGGACGCCGCGCTCGCCAGGCGCGTGCGCCAGGTGGCGCTGCACGGGGCCGGCAACGAATTGCGTTGCATCGAGACCACGCCGGCGCGCGGCGAGGTGCAGCGCACCTTGCTGGGCGGCGCTGCGCTGGCGGCGCCGCCGTCGCTGGATGCGGGGGCATTGCGGGCGTTGTGCGGGAGTGATGGCTGAGTGGCGGCGGGACTGGAAGCCTTGCTGGCGTGCGGGCGGGGACGCAGTGCCTTTTCCCTTCTCCCTTTGGGGCAGGGTGTGGAGCGAGGTGCCTCGAAGGGGCGGATGGGGATACGGACGAAGCCTCATGGTCTTTACTACCGTCGTCCCCGCGCAGGCGGGGACCCAGTGCCTTTCCCATTCCGTATCCGACCAACGCCATCTCTCTATCGTCATTCCCGCGAAAGCGGGAATCCAGCGACTTTTCCGCCCTCTACCCGACCCACGTTGTCTTTCTACCGTCGTCCCGGCGCAGGCGGGGACTCAGTGCCTTTCCCATTCCGTATCCGACCAACGCCATCTCTCTATCGTCATTCCCGCGAAAGTGGGAATCCAGCGACTTTTCCGCCCTCTACCCGATCCACGTTATCTTTCTACCGTCGTCCCCGCGCAGGCGGGGACCCAGTGTCTTTCCCATTCCGTATCCGACCAACGCCATCTCTCTATCGTCATTCCCGCGAAAGCGGGAATCCAGCGACTTTTCCGCCCTCTACCCGATCCACGTTGTCTTTCTACCGTCGTCCCCGCGCAGGCGGGGACCCAGTGTCTTTCCCATTCCGTGTCCGACCAACGCCATCTCTCTATCGTCATTCCCGCGAAAGCGGGAATCCATGGACGTTGCTGTTGGGGCCTTTGTCGAGAAAGGCAAAAGCTTTCGCCTTTGGAGAGCCACTTTTCTTTGCTTGTGCACGCGCGCTGCAGGAGCAGCGCCGCACGGCGAAGCCGCCCGAAGGGCGCGGCACAGGGATGTGCCGCGTAAAGAAAAGTAACCAAAAGAAAGCACACCCCGCCTGTGCGCCCGCAGCTTTGCTGCGGGTCCGCGAAGCCGGCGGGATTTTTCGACGCGACTTGCCCGCTACGCGGCCGAGTCCGGGGCATTCGCCGCGCGGCGAATGCCCGCCCGCCGGGGCGAAGCGGTGCTTCGCCTTTTTCCGGCGAGCCCATGCACATCGCCCTTCGGGTTTTTCCCATCGCCTCCGCCGCTTCGGAGGGGCCCGCGCCTCAGTGGCATTCGCAGGCCACGGAGGTTGGCGCGCCGCCGCGCGAGGAGGCGTTGCCCGATCCGGGGCAAAATCACGAGCAACAGCGGTGGCACCATGCGATCCGGCCTGACTTCGTTGCAGCGCACCTCGCTGGCGTTGCTGTGGCTTGTGCTGCTTGGCGTGCTCGGGTGGTGGCTCGGTACGCGGCTGACGCTGTCGGGCGATCTGCGCAAGTTCATGCCCGAGGCGCGTACGCCGGCGCAGAAGCTGTTGATCGACGAGCTCGGCGAAGGCCCGGGTTCGCGCCTGTTGCTGTTGGCGCTGTCCGGCGCTTCGCCCGACGTACTGGCCGGGCAGTCGCGTGCGCTGCGTACCGCGCTGCAGGCGCAGCTGCTGTTCGTCGGGGTGTCCAACGGCGAAACGCCCGGGCTGGATGCGGTCCCCGAGGCGCTGCTGGCCTATCGCTACCTGCTGGCGCCGGCGCCGCAGCCGGGCGATTTCTCCGCCGCCGCATTGCGCGAGGCCTTGCAGGCGCGCGTGCAGGACCTGGCATCGCCGGCGGGCGACTTGGTCGAGCCGTTGCTCGGGCGCGACCCGACCCTGCAGACGCTCAAGGTCGCGCAGGCGCTGCAGCCGGCACGGCAGCCGCAGCAGGTCGATGGGGTGTGGTTCGACCGCGCCGGCCGCCAGGCCTTGCTGCTGGTGCAGACGCGTGCGCCCGGGTTCGATCCGAGCGGGCAGGCCGAGGCGGTGCAGGCGATCCGGCAGGCGTTCGCCGGGATCTCGGCCGGGACCGGCAGCCGCCTGGAGATGACCGGCCCGGGCGCGTTCGCGGTGAAGATCAGCGAGCGCACCAGCAGCGAGGCCGGCACGATCGGCACGCTCGATACGGTCGGCATGATCCTGCTGCTGCTGCTCGCCTATCGCAGCTGGAAGGCGCCGTTGCTCGGCTTCCTGCCGCTGGCCAGCGCGGGACTGGCCGGGCTGGCCGCGGTGGCGGCGCTGTTCGACGGCGTGCACGGCATCACCATCGCGTTCGGCTTCACGTTGATCGGCGTGGTGCAGGACTATCCGGTGCATTTCCTCAGCCACCAGCGCCCCGGGCAATCGGCGTGGAGCAACGTGCGCCAGTTGTGGCCGACGCTGGGCACCGGCGTGGCGTCCACGTGCATCGCCTACCTGACCTTCCTGTTCTCCGGCGTGGACGGCCTGCGCCAGCTGGCGGTGTTCACGATCGCCGCGCTGGCCGCCGCCGCGCTGGCGACGCGGTTCCTGCTGCCGGCGCTGGTCGACCCGGCGCGCCGCGACCTCGCCGATTCGGCGCGGTTGTCGCGGTTGTGGACGCGGATCGAACGGCTGCCGCGCCCGCGCTGGTCGTTGCTGGCGCTGGCGCTCGTCGCGATGGCGCTGGCATGGCGCGCGCCGCAGCCGTTCTGGGAGAACGACCTGTCCAGGCTGACCCCGGTCGATCGCGCCGACCTGCTGCGCGACGAACGACTGCGCGGCGAACTGGGCGCGCCCGACGTGCGCTACGTGCTGGCCCTGCGCGGTGCGGACGCCGAACGCGCATTGGCCGCCTCCGAGCGCCTGCGGCCGTGGCTGGACCGGGAAGTGGCCGCCGGCCGGCTCGGCGGCTACGACATGGCCGCGCGCTACCTGCCGAGCGCGGCCACGCAACGGGCGCGCCAGGCGGCGTTGCCGGCGCCGGACATGCTGCGCGCGGCGCTCGCGCAGGCGGTGGCCGACTCGCCCTTCCGCGCCGATGCGTTCGAGGATTTCCTGGCCGACATCGAGCGCGCCCGTACCGCGCCGCCGCTGCGCGCGCAGGACTTCGCGCGGACGCCGTTGGCGAGCGTGATCGACGGCCTGCTGCTGCGCTCGGGCGACCACGCCACCGCGCTGGTGTCGCTGGGCACGCTGTCCGATCCGGCGGCGCTGGCGGCGCTGGCCGCGCGGCATGGCGCCGAACTCATCGACCTGAAGCAGGCCTCCGAATCGCTGGTGGCCGCCTACCGCGTGCGGTTGCTGCTCGCGCTCGGCGTCGCCGCGCTGTTGCTGGTGGCGACGGTGTGGATCGCGCTGCGCTCGCCGCGCCGGGTGGCGCGGGTGCTGCTGCCGATGGCGCTGACCACGCTGCTCACGCTGGCGGTGTTGCGCACCGCCGGGGTGGAGCTGAACCTGTTCCACCTGATCGGGCTGATCCTCGGCGCCGGGCTCGGGCTGGACTACGGCCTGTTCTTCGAGCACGCCGGCGACGGCCGCGCCGACCAGCTGCGCACGCTGCACGGGCTGGTCGTGTGCAGCGTGATGACGCTGGTGGTGTTCGCGCTGTTGGGATGGTCGTCGATCCCCGTGCTGCGCGCGATCGGCACCACCGTCGCGCTGGGCGTGGTCGGCAATTTCGTGCTGGCGCTGCTGGTGTCGCGGCATCCGGCCAAGGAGATCGAAGATGCTCGGGCGTGATCGCATCCTGGCGCTGGTGCCGCATGCCGGCGCGATGTGCCTGTGGGACGAGGTGCGCGCGTGGGACGCGCGGCGCATCGTGCTGGCCGCGCGCAACCACCGCGACCGCGCGCACCCGCTGCGGCGCGCCGGGCGGCTCTCGGCGGTGCACCTGTGCGAGTACGGCGCGCAGGCGATGGCGGTGCACGGCGGCCTGCTGGGGCAGGAACACGGCCGCGCGCCGCGCCCGGGCATGCTGGTGTCGCTGCGCGGCGTGGAACTGCATGCCTCCCGCATCGACGACCTCGAAGGCGAGTTGCTCGGCGAGGCCGAGCAACTCGTCGCCAGCGAGGACGGCCAGCAATACCTGTTCCGCATTTACCACGAAGGACGGCTGCTCGCCGAGGGGCGCGCGGCGGTGATCCTGCAACCGGAGAACCCACGATGAACCAGACGATCCGGCGCGCGCTCGTCACGGGCGGCAGCGGCGACATCGGCGGCGCGATCTGCCGCCGGCTCGCCGCCGACGGCCTGGAGGTGATCGTGCATGCCAACGGCAATCTCGCCCGCGCGCAGGCCCTGGCCGGGGAGATCGCGGCCGCTGGCGGTCGCGCGCACGCGGTGGCGTTCGACGTGGCCGACGCGGCCGCCAGCGCCGCGGCGATCGAGGCGCTGCTGCAGGGCGGGCCGGTCCAGGTGGTCGTCAACAACGCCGGCATCCACGACGACGCGCCGATGGCGGGCATGGGCGAGGCGCAGTGGAAGCGGGTGATCGACGTGTCGCTGCACGGCTTCTTCCATGTCACCCAGCCGCTGTTGCTGCCGATGGTGCGCACGCGCTGGGGGCGCATCGTCAGCGTTTCCAGCGTGGCAGCGGTGCTGGGCAATCGCGGGCAGACCAACTACGCGGCGGCCAAGGCCGCGTTGCACGGCGCGTCGAAATCGCTGGCGCGCGAGATGGCCAGCCGCGGCGTCACGGTCAACGTGGTCGCGCCCGGGGTGATCGAGGGCGCGATGGCGGCGCAGGCGTTCGCGCCGGAGGCGATCAAGCAGATGGTGCCGGCGGGCCGGGCCGGCCGGCCGGAGGAAGTGGCGGCGCTGGTGGGCTTCCTGTGCTCCGACCTGGCCGGATACGTCAACGGCCAGGTGATCGGGGTCAACGGCGGGATGGGATGAGGCGCCTTGGCGGGAGCGTGCCTGCGGAGGCTCCCCCCGCTGCGGGAGGGACTTCGGTCCCGCGGCCTTGCCGGCATCGCAATCGCGGCGAACCTCAGCCGCGATGCTCCTTGGCCTGGATCCCGATGTCCGGCCGCTCTTCGCCGAGATCGTCGATGCGGGCCGGCGTGTCGCGGGTGAGCCGGTAGCGGGCGCCGACGTGGCCATAGGCGATCACCTGCCCGACCACGTGCGAGGTGATGCGGTACAGGTCGCGCAGGGGACGGAAGTGGCTGCGGCGGAACTGCGCCTTGGCCGCGGCCTGCCCATAGCGGGTCTCGATCGGCACCGACACCACGCCCAGGCCGAGCTCGCGCGCGGCCGAGATCAGCAACTGCGCTTCGAACACGAAGTCCTCGCCCGGGATGTCGCCGAGCCGGCACACGTCGGCCGGATAGTAGCGCTGGCCGCTCTGGCTGTCGGCGATGCGGAACCCGCAGGCCCAGCCGATGCCCCAGTCGCCGAAGGCGTTGGCCATGCGGCGGTGGCGCGGTTGCTGGGCGCGTTGGCGCAGGCGCGCGCCGATCACGATGCAGCGCGGATGCCGGATCGCCGCCTGCAGCAGCCGCGGCAGGTCGGCCGGATCGTGCTGGCCGTCGCCGTCCATGGTCAGCACGCCCGCGCAGCCGCGCCGCATCGCCTCGGCGAATCCGCTGCGCAGCGCCGCGCCCTTGCCGCGCCGCCGCGGATGCCGCAGCAACGTGACCGGCAGGCCTTCCAGCTGCGCCACGGTGGCGTCCTCGGAGCCGTCGTCGACCACGATCACCTGGGGCATCTGCGCGAGCGCCCCTTGCACGACCTCGCGGATGCGCAGCGCCTCGTTGAAGGCGGGGATCACCACCGCCACGGTGTCGCGGGCGGGCGTGGGCTCAGTCATATGCCAGGCCCAGGGCCAGTACCCGGCCGGGGCCGGCATGCAGGCGTGCCTGCGGCCGCCGCAGCGCCAGCGCGTCGAACAGCGGCAGCATCGTCGCCATGATGTTGCCCGCCGCGAACGCGGCGAGCGGGCCGGGCGCGGCGTCGGCTTCGCCGTCCTGCCACTGCACGTGCAGGCGCGGGCCTTCGCCGTCGCGGGCCAGTACCAGCGCGCCGCCGAGCAGGCCGTCGCTGAGCGCCATCTCGCCGAGCGGGCCGCTGCCGCCGCCGTCGTAGCCGGCCAGCAGCACCGCGTCGGCGCCCGCGTGCAGCTGCACCAGCGCTTCGAGCAGGCCCTGCGCGAAGCTGGCGCGGTAGGCGCTGATCGCCGTGGCCGGCAGGGTCGCGCCGGTGCCGATGGTCCAGTAGCCGGCCGCGGCGTTGTGCACCGAGTTGTGGAAGCGCGTCGGCGACAGCGCCAGCGGTTCGGCCGCCAGCGTCGCCGCCATGTAGTCGGTGATCGCCAGGTCGCCGTGGCTGGAAGCGAACACCGACGGCAGCGAGGCCGGATCGCGCCCGGCCGCCTGGCAGGCCGCCAGGGCCACCTCCAGCGCCACCGCCACGGTCTCCGGCGCGCGCCGGCGCTCGTTCGGCGGCAGCAACTGCGGCGAGGGTCGGGCGGGGGCGTCCGCCGGTGCGGGTTCGCCCCGGGCGAAGGCGCACGCGGCGGCCCAGTCCGGCAGGCCGCGCGTCCAGAAACCGACGCCGGCGACGGTGGCCTGCAGCAGCGAGGCGGGCCGGCTCATGCGCGGCCGAACAACAACGTGCAGTTGTTGCCCCCGAAGCCGAACGAATTGTTCATCGCATGGTCGATCCGGCGCGCGGCCGGGGCGAAGCGGATCTGAGGGCCGCAGGCCGGGTCCGGCTGCTCGCTGTTGAGCGTGCCCGGCAGTTCGCCGTCGCGCAGCGCCAGCAGCGCGAATACCGATTCGACGATGCCGGCGGCACCGAGCGTATGCCCGGTCCAGGCCTTGGTCGAACTGGCGTGCAGCGTATCCGGGAACAGCGCGGCGACCGCGGCCGCCTCCACGCTGTCGTTGGCCGGCGTGGCGGTGCCGTGCAGGTTCAGGTAGCCGACCTGCGCCGCCTCGACGCCGCCGCGCGCCAGCGCCTCGGCCATCGCCAGGCGCGCGCCCAGGCCTTCCGGATGCGGGGCGGACATGTGGTGCGCGTCGCTGGACTCGCCGTAGCCGCACAGGTGGGCCAGCGCCTCGCCATCGCGTTCCAGCAGCGCGAAGCCGCCAGCCTCGCCGAGCGACAGCCCGACCCGGCGCGCGTCGAACGGCCGGCATGGATCCGGCGCGACCAGCTGCAGCGAGTTGAACCCGAACAGCACGCTGCCGCACAGCGTATCCACGCCGCCGACCAGCGCCGCGTCGGCCAGCCCGGCCTGGATCAGCCGCGCCGCCTGCGCGAATACCTTGGCGCTGGACGAGCAGGCGGTCGCCACCGTCGCCGCCGGCCCGCGCACGCCCGTGGCGGCCTGCACGAACATGCCCAGCGAGTGCGGCGTGTGCAGCGCCGGCCGGGCCAGGTCGGCCGGGAAATGCGGCGTGCCCTCGCGGTCCGGCTCCAGGCGCGCATAGGCCTCTTCGGTCGCCCCGATGCTGGAGGTCGAGGTGCCCAGCACCAGCGCCACGCGATCGGCGCCGTGGCGGGCGAGCGCCGCCTCCAGCCGCACCCGCAGGTCGTCCTGCTGCAGCGCCAGCCAGGCCAGGCGGTTGTTGCGGCAGTCCCATTCGGCCAGCGCATCGGGCAGGCGCAGTTCTTCCAAGCCGTCGACCCGGCCGATCCAGCAAGGCAGCGGTTGCGTGCCGAAATCGTTGGGTCGCAATCCGCTGCGCCGTTCCCGCAGGCCTCGTGCCTGCGCCTGGAGTCCCGCCCCCAGCGCCGTGGTGGCGGTGAAGGCGGTGATGGGGAGGGGGACCATGCGGGTCGGCGACAGCGCTGGGTTCACTCGTGGCTCGCGTCGGAAAAGCTGGCGGGGAGTATATCGGCGGTGCATCAAGCTCCCGTCGTCGATGACATTCACGTGACGTCGCGCCAGATGAATGGCGCCCATGCTGGCGAAGCTTTCGCCAGTGCCGTATTTCCGACACAATCTCAAGCCACTTCGATCTCCCTACGCCGGGCGCGGCCCCGCGCGCATGCAAGCCTACGTCTACAAAAGCCAACGCAAACAGGACACCTACGTCTACCTCGCCCGGCGCGACGACTTCGCCACGATGCCCGCGCCGATGCACGCGCAGCTGGCGCCGTTCGCGTTCGTGCTGGAGGTGGCGCTGACCCCCGAGCGGCGGTTGGCGCAGGCCGACGCGGAGCAGGTGCGCCGCCAACTGGCCGAGCGCGGTTTCTTCGTGCAGTTCCCGCCGTCGCCGCTGGCCGGCATCGGGCGTGGCGATGAGTGACGGCGCTCCCCGGCGTTCGCGCGCCGCCGCGATGGCCCTGGCCGCCGGCGTGGCGCTGTCGTTGCTGGCCGGACTCGGCGGCGTGGCCGCGGCGCTCGCCGCATGGCTGGCGCAGCCGGCGTTCGCGCTGGCGGTGTCCTGGCGCCGCGGTACCCGCGCGCTGCCGTCCGATCCTCGCGCGCTCGCGCAGGACGTCCTGCCGTTGCTCGGCCTGTGGGGCGCGGCGCTGGCGGCGCTGGCGTTGCTGGTGACCTGGCCCCTGGCGGCGCTGCGCGAAAGCGGCAGCCTGGCCGCCGCGCTGGCGCTGAGCGTGGCGGTCAGCGCCGCGCTGCTCGCGCTGTGGCGCACCTGGCCGCTGTGGAGCGGCGCCGAACGCGAGGCCGGCCCCTTGCGCACGCGCTGGCAGGCGCTGGCCGGGCAGGAACTGCAATCCTGGCCGGGGCTGGGCGTGGCCGCCCTGGTGCTGGCCGCCTGCGCCGGCGGCGTCGCGCTGGCCTGGCCCGCGCTGCTCCCGCCAACCCCGCGCTGGACCCTGGCGATCGCCGCCGCGGTGCTGTTGCCATTCGCGCACGGCCTGCTGCAGCGGGTCGTGGCCGCGCCTGCGCCCGAGGCGCCGCGCCGCCCGCAGGCGCACGAACTCCTGGAAGAGGCGGCCAGCGCCCCGCAGCCGCTGGAGCCGATGGCGCGCGAGCGCCTGTTGCCGGAACTGTACGAAGCCGCCCGCAACGGCCGCGTCGATCGCGCGCTGCAGCTGCTCGAAGCCGGCGCCGACCCGCATGCGCTGCCGCCGCCCGACGCGCGCGACCAGCGCAGCCTGGCGGTGCTCGCCGCGGTGCTCCCGGACCTGCGCCTGCTGCGCGAGTTGATCGTGCGCCGGGTCGACGTCAACCATGCCCATCGCGGCATGACCCCGCTGCTGGCCGCCACCCGCGACAGCTGGCACGGCCGCCCCGAGGCGGTGATGACCCTGCTCGCCAACGGGGCCGATCCGCGCGCCACCGATGCCGAGGGCAACACCCCGCTGCATCACGCCGCGCGCAGCTCCGACCCCGGCGTGGCCGCGCTGCTGCGCGATGCCGCCGCGGAGCTGGATGCGCTGAACCACGAGGGCCATTCGCCGCTCGCCACCGCCTGCCAGGTCGGCAACTGGCGGCTGGCGAAGTTCCTGCTCGAACGCGGCGCCCGGCCCGAGCCGGAAGGCGGCGTCCCGGTGCTGCTGGCCGCGGCCGGCACCGAGGAGGACGATCCGGCCGGCGTGCAGCTGCTGCTCAAGCACAAGGCCCGCATCGACGCGCGCGACCGCCAGCGCCGCAGCGCCCTGCACGAGGCCGCGCTGGCCGGGCACGGCGAGATCGTCGAAGCGCTGCTCGCCGCCGGCGCGAACATCGAGGCGCGCGACACGCTGGCGCGCACCCCGTTCCTGGATGCCGCGCGCAACGCCCGCGGCGCGGTGATCGAGGCGTTGCTGGCGCGCAAGGCCGATTTCACCGCCGTCGATGCCGAAGGCCGCAACGCCGTGCTGCTGGCCTGCGGCGCCGAGCAGGTCCCGCCGGCGCTGGTGCAGCGCCTGCTGGAGCTGGGCATTCCCGCCGACCAGCCCGACCATGCCGGGCGCCGCGCGGTCGACCTGGCCGCCGAGGCCGGCCGCTGGGCGATCGTGTCGCTGCTCGATCCCGGCTATCCGCTGCCGAGCGCGGTCGCCGACGCCGGCGGCGATGCCGAGCCCGCGCCGGGCACCGCGCCACGCGCGCTGCCGGACCGCCCGCCGCTGGTCCTGCTGCGCGAAGGCCTGCAGCTCGGCCAGCGCGATGGCCTGTCCGCGCTGGCCCGGCTGTGCGATCCCCAGGAGATGGGCGGGCTGCTGCACGACCCGCACCTGGCGCTCAATCCCGAGGCGGTCGACTGGCTGCTCGGCCACGGCGCCCAGCCGGAAGTGCGCGACGCCTGCGGCGACGTGCCGATGTTCGCGCTGCTCTCGCGCGGCGTGGACGCGGTGCCGGTGCTGCAGGTGCTGCTGCGCCACGGCGTGTCGCCGGCCGGCGCCGGCGGACTGGGCCGGTTCCTGGCCGCCTGCGTGCAGCACGACGCCGCCTCGCGCGGGCTGGAACAGTTCGCGCTGGAACTGCTGGAGCGCGGCGCCGATCCGTTCGCGCCGTCGCCGGCCGGCGACCCGCCCCTTTCGCTGGCGGTGCGGCTGGGCTGGCTGCGCCTGCAGCAGGCCCTGCTGGAGCGGGGCGTCGACCGCGAGGCGCGCGACAGCCACGGCATGACCGCGCTGCACCTGGCCACCGCGCTCGGCCGCGAAGCCTCGTTGAAGCTGCTGGTCGTGCAGGGCGCCTCGCCGGAAGCGCGCGCCGCCGACGGCCAGACCCCGCTGGGCGTGGCCCTGTCGAGCGGCCGCCGCGACCTGGCCGATTGGCTGGACTGGCGGGTCTGGACGCTGCCGCGTCGCACCCTGCGCCCGGCCGACGTGCCCGCCGCGGCCACCAGTGGCGATGCCGACGCGGTGCGCCGCCTGATCGACCTCGGCCTGCCGGTCGATGCCATCGATGCGCAGGGATGCACCGCCTTGCTGCGCGCCGCCGGCGGCGGCCACATCGCCGTGGTCGACCTGCTGCTGGCGCGCGGCGCCGATCCGCAACACGCCGCCAACAGCGGCGCGACGCCGTTGTCGGCGGCGGTCAGCATGCGCAATGCCGGCATCGTCGCCGCATTGCTCGCCGCCGGCGCGCAGATCGAGCACCGCCTGCCGGGCGGGGTGACCGTGCTGATGCTGGCCAGCGCGCTGGGCCTGCCGGACATCGTCGCGCGCCTGCTCGCCGCGGGCGCCGACGTGCATGCCAGCGACGCGCAGGAGCTGTCGCCGCTGCATTGCGCCGCCCTGTACGGCTTCACCGCGCGCGACAAGGCCCGCCTGCTGGCGCTGCTGGACACGCTGCTGCTGGCCGGCGCCGACCCCGAGGCCGTGGCCGCCGGCAAGGTCAGCCCGCTGCTGCTGCTGCTCGGCGCGCGCGCCGAACCGGGCACGCCGTGCGAAGAACAGGTCGTGCTGGCCGGCGTGGAGCGCCTGCTCGACGAGGACGTCTCGCTGGACGTGGCCGACCCGCGCGGCTTCGGCCCGCTGCACCTGGCCGCATTGCACGGCCTGCCGCTGCTGGTGCAGCGGCTGCTGCGCGCCGGCGCCGACCCCGACCGCCGCGACGCGCTCAACCGCACCCCGCGCGAGATCGCGATCATGCGCGGTTTCATCGACGTCGCCGGGCAGTTCGAACCCACCGTGCCGGGCGTATCGTCGATGGCGCGGTTCCTGCGCGAGGGTCGGTAGGGATTAAGAGCGGCTAACAAAACCGCCTTGTACACCTGAGCGGTGATGACAAAATCGCCTGCATGGCACGTCGCAAAGAGATTCCCGCCGCGCTGTGGAAGCGCATCGAACCTTTGATCCCGCCCGTGAAGCCCTCGCCCAAGGGAGGGCGACCGCGCGTGAGCGACCAACAAGCCCTCAACGGTATCGTCTATGTCCTGCGCACCGGCATCCCGTGGGAGGAGTTGCCCCAGGAACTGGGCTACGGCAGCGGCATGACCTGCTGGCGGCGGTTGCGCGACTGGCAAGCCGCCGGGGTCTGGCATCGTCTGCATCAGGTCCTGTTGGCCGAACTGCGCCGGGCCGACAAGCTGGACCTGAGTCGAGCCAGCCTGGACGCGGCCAGTGTGGCCGCCCCCCGGGGGGCGCCTACACCGGGCCGAACCCGACCGATCGCGGTAAGCTCGGTAGCAAGCGGCACCTGATCACCGACTGCAACGGCATTCCCTTGGCGTTCTGTGTCACCGGAGCCCACCGGCACGACTCGGTGGTATTCGAGGAGTTGGTTGATGCACTGCCCCCGATCGCTGGCAAGCCGGGGCGTCCGCAACGCTGGCCGGGCAAGCTGCACGCCGACAAGGCCTACGACATCGACCGCTGCCGCGATCACCTCAACCAGCGAGGTATCACCCCGCGTATCGCCCGCAAGGGGATAGAACGCAACGATAGGCTGGGACGCTATCGTTGGGTAGTCGAGCGCACTCATGCTTGGTTCGCGGGCATGGGCAAGCTGCGCATCCGTTTCGAACGCCGGATCGATATCCATCTGGCCCTGCTGTCTCTCGCCTGCTCGGTCATCTGTCTTCGCCATCTTCCCGGGTTTTGTTAGCCGCTCTTAAACGCAGACTTGCAGAGCTAGCGCAGCGGCCTGCGTTCAAATATGTCGCCATAGCGGATATAGCGGACTTCTACGCTAGGATTTATCAGCATAGGCTCGAGAATGTAATTGAAAGCGTAGCAACCACGCAGCGCGTACGTGACGTCGCAAGAGTTCTCGTCAGGAAGTTGATCGGCAACCTGATGGGGAAAGATAGCTATGGCATACCTGTGGGGCCGTATGCGTCGAGACTTCTCGCTGAGGCGCTACTCATTGACGTAGATACGCAGCTAGATACGGCAAAGATCGAGTTCGCGCGCTGGGTCGATGACTTCGTCATGTTCACGAAGAGCGAGTACGAAGCTCAATCCGTTCTCTTTACCCTAGGGGAGTGGCTCTACACCAGGCACGGCCTAACGCTTCAGTCTGCAAAGACCCAAATCATTCCGATCGGCCGCTACAGGGAAGATCATCTCGTTGGGCATGAGGATCTTTTGACTGACAGAGATGCCGTGGTTCAGATGTTCCGAGACGCGGGCGATCTTTATGGAGACGCGGAGGAGCCTTCGGAAGAAGAAATCCAAGACATCTTAGAGAACCTCCAAGGTCACGATGTGGTTGGATTGCTGCGGCACTCGATGGAGGACACTGCACTCGTTGACTACCAAGCGGTAACTTACGCACTCACTAAGAGCGGCTAACAAAACCCGGGAAGATGGCGAAGACAGATGACCGAGCAGGCGAGAGACAGCAGGGCCAGATGGATATCGATCCGGCGTTCGAAACGGATGCGCAGCTTGCCCATGCCCGCGAACCAAGCATGAGTGCGCTCGACTACCCAACGATAGCGTCCCAGCCTATCGTTGCGTTCTATCCCCTTGCGGGCGATACGCGGGGTGATACCTCGCTGGTTGAGGTGATCGCGGCAGCGGTCGATGTCGTAGGCCTTGTCGGCGTGCAGCTTGCCCGGCCAGCGTTGCGGACGCCCCGGCTTGCCAGCGATCGGGGGCAGTGCATCAACCAACTCCTCGAATACCACCGAGTCGTGCCGGTGGGCTCCGGTGACACAGAACGCCAAGGGAATGCCGTTGCAGTCGGTGATCAGGTGCCGCTTGCTACCGAGCTTACCGCGATCGGTCGGGTTCGGCCCGGTGTAGGCGCCCCCCGGGGGGCGGCCACACTGGCCGCGTCCAGGCTGGCTCGACTCAGGTCCAGCTTGTCGGCCCGGCGCAGTTCGGCCAACAGGACCTGATGCAGACGATGCCAGACCCCGGCGGCTTGCCAGTCGCGCAACCGCCGCCAGCAGGTCATGCCGCTGCCGTAGCCCAGTTCCTGGGGCAACTCCTCCCACGGGATGCCGGTGCGCAGGACATAGACGATACCGTTGAGGGCTTGTTGGTCGCTCACGCGCGGTCGCCCTCCCTTGGGCGAGGGCTTCACGGGCGGGATCAAAGGTTCGATGCGCTTCCACAGCGCGGCGGGAATCTCTTTGCGACGTGCCATGCAGGCGATTTTGTCATCACCGCTCAGGTGTACAAGGCGGTTTTGTTAGCCGCTCTAAGCCAGGACGCCGTGGTGCATTTCGGACATCACGGCGCCGGAGTCCTGGGTCTCACAGCCGCGCAACTCGCCCAATGGCGTTCCGGTCGATTCCTTTCGATAGGGACATGGATTGCTGTACCACTCCATGCGCAGCCCCATTGACTTGAAATGGTCTACTTCTTGTAGTCGAAGTGTTGGACCGATCTATTTCATCTTGTCAATGGGTGACATTCAACCGGATTGCGATACATCATGGATCGTTCACTTGGACGCGTGCGCAGGGGCGCATCCGAGTAGGAGACACCAAGGATAGGAGCGAGGATCGCTCCGGGAAAGGAGAATTGAATGCGATTGGGGCGATGTGAACCGGCTAAGACGACGGTCGGCCGCGGGGTATGCAAAGTATTCGGTTCAACGGCAAATAAAACTCGCTGCTGCAAGGGAGTGGCAGCAGGGCTCGCGTTGCCATTGATAATTCTTCTGAGTGTCGCACCGGCCAAGGCTCAGAAAACCTTGGATAGGATAACCGTGCGACCACCGATTGATTGGCAGTACGTGGCTGGACCCGTCTTTGGTGGAAGCGCGGGTGGGCCGTTTGAAGGGGTAAGGCGCAGTTATCGGGAAGATATTGGCCGCGTCCGTACTCCCAGCGCCAAGGAACAGCAGACTCAGTCGAAGCTAGACAAAGAGGCGGATTGCGGGGGCGGCAATGTCAGTGGTAATCCCGTGGTTCTCTCCACGGGAAACAAGGTCGAGCCGGAGCTGGATTTCTCCATCGGTGGCGAAATGGGGCTCTATTTGCAGCGCACTTACAACGCCTACTGGGGCGCGCGCGGTCTGTTCGGCAATTACTGGCTCAGCAACTTCGACTATACGCTTGTGCCATCCAGCGATGGGAGGATGCTATGGGCGCAGCGTCCCGACGGGCGGCGCATCAAGTACTTGCTGGACGATGCCAGCGGACATTACCTGGAGGAGAAGGCGGGCCCGATCGCTTATGTAATTCGAGAAGGCGATGGTAGCTACCAGCTCCATAACGAAGACAATGGTATCGAGCGCTACAGTGCTGCCGGTTATATCTTGTCCCTTCGCAACGAGCAGGGCGTCGGCTGGAACTTCACGTACTCCAATAACTACCTGCAGCAGGTAGTCCACAGCTCCGGCCGGACGGTCAAGTTCGTCTGGTCCGATGGCGTGGTAAGCCAAGTCATCGATCCTGCTGGAAACGTCTATCGCTACTCCTACGTTGCCAACGTGTTCGGTAGCGGGACGGGGCAGGGCCGCTTGGCAAGCGCGACGCTGCCGGGAACGCCTGAAACCACGATCAGCTATCACTATGAAGATAGCCGCTTCCCAGGCGCGCTGACTGGCAAATCCTTCAATGGCGTACGCTATTCCACATTCGCTTACGACGACCAGGGCAGAGCGGTTTCGACCGAGCATGCTGGTGGTGTGGAACGTTTCTCGTTCCGTTACGTCGTGGCTTCGACCCAAGCGGTGACACCGCCACCGAAGCCGACGCCGCCTGGCGGCTTCGTCTCTGGTGAATCGAATGGCTACTGCGATTACAAACCGACTGGTGGAAGGGTCTGTTACCAGCCGAAGTCGGTTGGGGGGGCTGTGCCGATGTCCTTGCAGGCAAGTGCTGCGGCTACCAGCACGACCAAGGACATCCCAAAGAAGCTGTCGGTGACCGAAACCAGCCCCTTGGGTCGTGAGACGACCTATGTTTACGTAGACGACAGGCTGACCGAGGTGAGTGGTAACGCCACCAGCCACTGCCCAGCCAGCTATAAGGAAAAGACGTACGACGCCAACGGTTACGAGGACATCGTCAGCGATTTCTCGGATAACTACACCGACTTCGATTACGACCCGCAAGGCCACCTACTGAAGAAGGTGGAGGCCAAGGGAACCAGTGCCGAGCGCACCACCACGTATGCCTGGGATACGACGAACAATCGATTGGTGCGTGAAACCGTCGTTGGCGATCACGAGGTTCGCTATGAGTACACCAGTGATGGCCGAGTAGCCAAGAAGACGGTCGCCGACCTGACCCAGTATGGTCAAGGGCGCTCCCAGGTCACGACCTATGGCTACAGCAAGCACAGTAACGGTCTGCTTTCCAGGGTGGTCATCGATGGGCCGCTGCCCGGTAGCACCGATGCGATCACGTACGATTATTCGCCCACCGGTGATCTTGTCGGCATCACCAACGGGCTTGGCCACAAGACCACGTACGAGAACTACAACGGGCTTGGCCTGCCTGGAAAAGTGACGGGACCCAATGGCGATGTCACGCAGTACAGTTACGACGCACGTGGCCGCGTGACGGCAAGGGCCGACGTGGTCAATGGGGTGGACCAGACCACAAGCTATAGCTATACGGGCGCCGGCAAACTCGCCGCCGTCCGCCAGCCGGATGGGGTCGCGCGGCAGTATCTCTACGATGCCGCGCTGAGGGTGACCGAGGAGTTCCAGGCCAGGAACGGGGGAGCGGCGTACGAACGCAAACGCTATCAGTACAACAATGCATCCCAGCCGGTACGTGTCGAGATACTGGACACGGCTTATCCCGGCAATACGCAGATCGTCGGCAACATTGACGGTGTCGATCACGACGGCAACTGGAATTGGTACGTGTCGGGCTGGGCATGTTCGACGGCTTACGCCGGCCAGATCGATGTTCACCTGTACGCGGGAGGCGCTGCCGGAAGCGGGCAGATGGTGACTTCGGCGCGGGCCAATCTCGCCAGCGAGCCTGCGGTGGCACAGCGTTGCCAAACGAATGGCACGGCATATCGGTTCCGTATTCCACTGAGCTTGGATGCGCGGCAGCGGTTTGGCGGAAAATCGATCTACGTCCACGGAATTTCGCCTGCCGGAAGCGGCAACTTGACGATTGGAAACTCCGGTACATACAAGATCCCGGCTGCTCCGGTGATCGGAGAGTTCCAAGGTGTCGAACGGGATGCCGATTGGAACTATTTCGCCAAAGGATGGGCATGTGCGGTAGGCGAGCAAGGCGCCATCGAAGTGCAGGCTTTTGTGGGGGGCGGTGCAGGAGTCGGTACGTATGTGGCCAGCGTGCGTGCGGATCAACCTGCCGACGCAGCGGTGGCAACCAATTGCCAAACGCCGAGCCAGGCGCGAGCGTTCCGGATTCCCTTGGGGATCGGGTTGCGTGGAGCCCATGCGGGCAAGGGCATCTTCCTGGTAGGCAAAGCTCCCAATGGAAATATTGGTGATCAATCGTTGGCCAATTCCGGAAGCCAGAGCGTTCCACCTGTGCAATGGTCTGCCGAGATCGTTGGCTGGCAGGGTGGTGGCATGCTGACCCCCGGGGATAGCGCGACCGTTTCCCTGACGATCCGCAATACCGGCAATGTGGTATGGGGCAGCGAGGGCTCAGGCAATACGTATCTCGCGCGCAGGACGTACTCCATCGGTACGACCACGGCTCCCATGGATAGCAGTGCGACCAATGGACTGAGTGGCCGGGTAGCACCCGGTCAGCAGACAACATTTACCTGGGTGTTTGTTGCCACCAGGCCAGTGAACACCACGCGTTACATGATGACGGGCCAGATGGCGACGGATGGCGTGGCGTGGGGACCTGTGGCTTCCGAATCCATCAGTGTCGATGGAGGCGGCGCAGGCGGTGGTGGTAGCGGCGGATGCACCGGGGTTCGGTGCACTCGACCTTCATCGACGGGCGACAAGATCATCCTGGACGCGCAAGGAGGTGCGCAATGATCACGGAAATGATGCTGGGCGCGGCGGTGGTCTTTAGCGCGACCACCGAATACGACGAGCTTGGTCGCGTGATCGCGGAGCGTGGCAACAATGGCCAGGAATATCGTTACGAGTACGACCAGGAAGGGCGACGCACGGCGTCCACGGATGCGCAGGGACGGCGCACGACCATGGAGTACGATGCGCGCGGACGGTTGACGAAAGTGACCGATCCCGCGGGGAAGGCCACCACGTTCTCGTACGACAAGGGCGACCGGATCACTCAGGTGGTCGATCCCCGTGGCAAGAGTACGAGCTACAGCTACGACGGCTTTGGCCAGCTGTGGTCGCAAGTCAGCCCGGACACCGGGAAGACCGCGTTTGCCTACGACGCCGTCGGCCAACGCGTTTCCATGACCCGCGCGGACAATGCCGTCACTCAGTACGGATATGACGGCTTGGGGCGCTTGACCAGCGTCACGGCGGGCGGCCAGAGGCAGGCATTCATTTACGATGCCTGCAGCAATGGCAAGGGGCGGTTATGCAAGGCGGAAAGCCCGCTGGAGTCGGCCACCTTTGCCTATACGCCCCAGGGGGCGATCGCCGAGCACATAGACAACGTCCAGATCGGTTCGACGGTGCAGCAGCTCAGGAGTAGCTATGCCTATGACGGCATGGGACGTCTGAGCAGCATCACCTATCCGAGTGGCCTGTCCGTCGGATACGGATACAAGGACGGGCGCCTTTCCGCATTGAGCACGAGCAAGGACGGCGTGGTCACCCATGTGGTCAATTCCGTCGAGTACGTGGCGATGAGCGAGTCTCCGTTCAGGCAGGCCTATGGCAACGGTCTGGTGAAGGAACTTGCCTACGATCAGGATATGCGGCTGCAAGGGTTCACGGTGAAGAACGGTAGCCAGGTCGTGCAGCAACTCAGTTACGGGTACAGCAAGAGCGACGAGATCACCCGCATTGCCGATGCCGTCAACGGGGCCCTGACCCAGGACATCGGCTATGACGCGTTAGGCCGGTTGGCGCAACTGCAGCGCAATGGCGCCACGCACGCCATGTCCTATGATGCCAATGGCAACTGGACGATCTACGACGAGGGCAGTTCCGTACGCAGCTATAACATCGACGCCAACAACAACCGCTTGCTCGGCTATACCAGCAACAAGACTGGCGATACCAACCGCCAGTACGGTTACGATGTGCTCGGCAATCGTATCAGCGAGCAAGCTCCGGGCGACGCACGCACTTATGCTTACAACCCTTTCAACCGACTCAAGTCCGTAACCGTGAACGGTTCGACGACCGAATACCGGATGAACGCCCTTGGGCAACGCGTAGGCAAGGTCAATGCCTCGAGTGGGAGTGCCAGCTACTACAGCTATCTGGGCCAGAACCAACTGCTCACGGAGAAGGAGCCCGGTGGCGGGTGGGTGGACTATCTTTGGCTGGGCGATGAGTTAGTGGGCGTGGTACGTAACGGACAGACCTATTGGACGCATAACGACCATTTGGGCCGACCGGAGATCGCCACCAATGCGAGTAAGACGGTGGTGTGGCGTGCCTACAACTACGCCTATGGTCGTACCGTGCAGCAGGACAGCATCGGCGGACTCAATCTGGGCTTCCCGGGGCAGTACTACGACAAGGAGACAGGGCTCTGGTACAACGGATTCCGGGATTACGATCCGGGCATTGGACGGTATTTGCAGAGTGACCCGATTGGATTGAGTGGGGGGCTCAATACATATGCCTATGTCGGGGGGAATCCAATATCGCGCATCGATCCACTTGGATTGAGGGCTGTGTGCAAGTGCACGGAAAACGGCGCAGAGATCAACATCAATTTCAAGTTTAAGGGCGATGGCGCTACGCCGGATGTGGTCTCGGCAATGCGATCGTCAATTGAAAGTCGTTGGTCAGCTCGCGGCTTCACTGTCACGACAAGCATCGGCGGTTGGGGCGCATCAAAGATCAACGTCCCGGCAGGAAATGGCCGCTCGTTTGTGCGCGGAAATGGCGGTACCTGGTACGGAGGTGAAGACCCATGGGTGGCAGCGCACGAAGCTGGCCATCTCATGAAGCTGGATGATCGATACACCGAGCCTGTTCGCGGGACAACTGTTCCCCAGCCGGGCTGGGAAGGAACGATCATGGCCCAGCATATGGGTGCAGTAACCCCAGCAGATCGTCAGGGTGTGCTGGATGCACTTGGTTGCAATTGCCAATGCGGTGGTGGCCAATGAGTATCTTCAGGCATGGTGCTATTGCTCTGGCCATTCTCGGCCTTTTGCCTGGTTGTGCCAGCGGCCGTGGTAATGAATCGTTTGAAAGCCGTATCTCTAAGCTCGTCGACCAAACGACGAAATCAGAAAGGACGGAGAGGAAGGCGTTTAGTGAGTTGGAATCCCTTGGGAACCAAGCCGTGCCGTACTTAGTCGGCCATCTTGGTGACATGCGGCCTTTGGCTGCACAAGAAATCAGCTTTGAGAACAAAGCATCGGACGCCTTTGAAGGAGCGCGGCACTACGGCCCTCGAACGGTGCACGATGCCTTAGCTGCAATCCTCAATCAGATCACTGGTCAGAACTTCGTCTTTGTTTACAACGGCGCCACGCCACAAGAGCGCGAAGAGAATCGCGATAAGTGGATAGAATGGTGTCGCTCAAACTATCCAGATCAAGCTGAGATATGCAGAGGGAATTAGCCCACCGAAGTCCCGCCGCCCTAACCCGACGGTAGCCGCTGCTGTCAGCTGCGCAGTTCGCCAACGATCTGCTTGGTGCGATGCTCGACGATCATGCCGTCGAGCATGGCCTTGATGGCCTGCTGATCTTCGGGCGGCAGATGCCGCACCGCCTCGATTGCAGTTTGAGATCATCGCTGGCCCGCGTTCGTCCGAGTCTAATACCAGCGCATCGGCCGGCACGGCCAAGGCCAGCGCCAGCTTGTGGATGACTTCCCGGGTGGGCTGGGGGGCCAGCCTTGACCCATCTGTTTGCGGCGCTTGCGATGGAACGCTAACAGCGATCACCTTTTCCATAACGTCGAAGAGTTACACGAGATTGAGGCGCGGAAGCGGATGGAAGTGCCTCATCCAGATGGAGGCGACTGGCCTGGTAGCGGGATTGACCGGGCGATCACATCGTTGGCCTGATGCTTCCGATACTTGTCTATCGATGGCCGGAAGGAGCGTCGTCCATGAGCGATCCCGCATCCGTCCCGCCCTGCATCGTCGTGGTGTTCGGTGCGCGCGGCGACCTGACCCGCCGCCTGGTCATGCCGGCGCTGTACAACCTGCGGCGCTCCGGCGGGCTCAGCGACCACTTCGCGATCGTCGGCGTCGACCACGGCGATGTCAGCGAGCGGGCCTGGCGGGCCGACATCGGCCGCACCATGCGCGGGTTGATCGGTGCGCGCGATGCCGAGTTCCAGTCGGACGGGTTCGACGAGCAGGCCTGGGATTGGCTGCGCGAGCGCATGCACTACCTGCGCGGCGATTTCACCGATCCGGGGGCCTATGCCAGGCTCGGCGCGCTGTTGGACAAGTTGCAGCCGCGCTACGGCGCGCAAGGCAACGTGCTGTTCTACCTCGCCACGGCCGCGCGGTTCTTCGAGACCGCGCTGCTCAACCTGGGGCAGGCCGGGTTGACCAAGCAGCGCGCAGAAGGCGGCTGGAGGCGGGTGATCGTCGAGAAGCCGTTCGGCCACGACGTCGCCAGCGCGCGCCATCTCAACGAGGTGGTCGCGCGCGTGCTGGAGGAGGACCAGGTGTTCCGCATCGACCATTTCCTCGGCAAGGAGACGGTGCAGAACATCCTCGCGTTCCGCTTCGCCAACGGGTTGTTCGAGCCGGTATGGAACCGCGACCGCATCGATCACATCCAGATCACCGTCGCCGAGACGATCGGGGTGGAAGGGCGCGGGCGCTTCTACGATCCGACCGGTTGCCTGCGCGACATGGTGCCCAATCACCTGTTCCAGTTGCTGGCGATGATCGCGATGGAACCGCCGTCGGCGTTCACCACCGAGGCGATGCACCGGCGCCGTGCCGAGGTGATCGAGGCGGTGCGGCCGCTGACGCCGGCCGACGTGGTGCGCGGGCAGTACGCCGCCGGGGCGGTCAACCGCACCGCGGTATGTGGTTATCGCGAGGAGGACACGGTGCCGGACGATTCCAACACCGAGACCTACGTGGCGATGAAGCTGCAGGTGGACACCTGGCGGTGGGCCGGCGTGCCGTTCTACCTGCGCACCGGCAAGCGCATGCGCGAGCGCACCACGGAGATCGCGATCCGCTTCAAGCCGGCGCCGCTGGCGCCGTTCCGCAGCACCGAGATCGGCGGCTACGGGCCGGACTGGCTGGTGCTGCACATCCAGCCGGACGAGGGCATCTCGCTGCAGTTCGACGTCAAGCGCCCCGGCCCGCAGGTGGCGCTGGCGCCGGTGCGCATGGATTTCCGCTATCGCGACTGGTTCCCTAAGGAATACACCGTCGGCTACGAGCAATTGCTGCGCGACTGCATGAACGGCGAGTCCGGCCTGTTCCAGGATGCGGCGATGGTGGAGGGCGCGTGGCGCATCGTGCAGCCGATCCTCGATGCCTGGAAGGAGCCGCCGAACGATTTTCCCAACTATGCCGCGGGCAGCGCCGGTCCTGCGGCGGCGGACGCGCTGCTGGCCCTGAACGGCGGCCATGCCTGGCGGCCGCTGACACCGGGACGGCGGCCGCCGCCGGCGAGCCGGTCGGCAGCCAAGCCCGCACCGGCGAAGAAGGCGCGGGCTCCGGCCAAGGCCGGGACCAAGAAGGCCGAGGGAGCCACGCGCAGGCGGACGGCCAAGGCGGCGAAGAAGCGATAGCTGGAGAGAGGCAGAGGCTCTCGTTTCCGAAGCAGAGGCAAGTCCGTCGAGTGCGCAGGCGCGCCGGCGTCCAGCACGCCATGCGCGCCCGGAACCGCGGCGGGCATCCGGCGACGCGCGGCCCGGCATGGAAACCCGGCGTCAGCCGGGCGCGTTCTGTCCTGTGCCGGCCTGTCCCCGGGCTGTTCCGGCGGTAGGTGTTTCCGCATCCACGTCGGCCTCGAACAGCTTCATCAGGTCGGTGCGCGCATCGCGCGAGGCCTGGATCACCGCGGCTTCGTCGTCGTAGACCAGGTATTGCCGGCGCAGCAGCTCCTCGTCGTGATGGCGGAAGCGCTCGACGCGATCGCGCGCGAGGCCGGCATCGATGCCCAGCGCCACCAGCAGTTGCTCGCTCAGTTCCAGGCTGGACCCGAACAGTTCGCGGAACGGTTCCGCGCCCAGGTCCATCAGCTTCCAGGCGTGCTGGCGGTTGCGCGCGCGCGCCAGCACCTTGGCCTGCGGATACAGGCGGCGGATCAGCCGCGCCGCCTTGATGTTGGTGTCCGGATCGTCCATCGCCACCACGAACACCTTGATGCGCTCGGCGCCGGCCGCGCGCAGCAGGTCCGGGCGGGTCGGGTCGCCGTAGTACAGCTGGCTGCCGAAGCGGCGCAGGTCCTCCACCGTCTCCGGGTTGTTCTCCAGCGCGACGAAGGGGATGTGCTGCGCGGTCAGCAGGCGCGCGACGATCTGGCCGAAGCGGCCCATGCCGGCGATCAGCACCTGCGGCGCCTGGATCTCGATCGTGTCGAAAGGCTTGTCGTCCTTCGGCGCCGCCGCGCGCTCGGCGCCGACCAGGATGCGCTGCATCGCCAGCAACACCACGGGCGTGAGCGCCATCGACACGCCGACGATGGCGATCAGCCGGTCATGGTCGGCCGCGCCGAGCAGGTTCACGCGCTGGGCCTCGTTGAACACCACGAAGGCGAACTCGCCGCCCAGCCACAGCACGCTGCCCAGCATCAGGCAGCTGCGCACCGGCAGTTTCGCCCATCGGCCGACCCCGACCAGCAGCGCGAACTTGACCAGCAGCAGCAACGCCACGCCGCCGGCGATCAGGCCGGGCTCGCGGGTCACGCGCTCCAGGTCGATGCCCATGCCGATGGCGATGAAGAACAGGCCCATCAACAGGCCTTCGAACGGCTCGATCTGCGATTCCAGCTCGTGGCGGAACTCCGAGTCGGCCAGCAGCACGCCGGCCAGGAACGCGCCCAGGCTCGGGCTCAGCCCGGCCTCCTGCATGAACCAGGCCGTGCCCAGCACCACCAGCAGCGCGCTGGCGGTGAACACTTCGGGCATGCGGGTGCGCGCGACGATCCGGAACAGGTGGCGCAGCACGAAGCGCCCGCACAGCACCACCAGCGCCAGCGCGCCCAGCGCCTTGGCCACGTCCTGCCACTCCAGCGCATCGTTCTTCGCCCCGCCCAGCAGCGGGATCGCCGCCAGCAGCGGGATCGCGATCAGGTCCTGGAACAGCAGGATCGCGAACGCCAGCCGGCCGTAGTCGGTATTGAGCGCCTTGCGCTCGGACAGCACCTGCAGGCCGACCGCGGTCGAGGACAGGGCCAGGGCCAGGCCGACGATCAGCGCGCTCTTCCAGCCGAAGTGGTCGGCCATCAGCATCGCGCCCAGCACCACCGCCGTCAGCGCCACCTGCACGGTGCCGGCGCCGAACACCGAGCGCCGCATCAGCTTCAAGCGCGCCGGCGACAGTTCCAGGCCGATCACGAACAGCAGCATCACCACGCCGATCTCGGCCGCGCTCAGGATGCGGTTGGTGTCCTGCACGAAACCGAGCCCGTCCGGGCCGAGCACCAGGCCGGCGATCAGGTAGGCCAGGACCGCGCCCAGGCCGAATTTCTTGAACACCGGCACGGCGACGATCGCCGCCAGCATCAGGACCAAGGCCAGTTCCAGGCCGCCGCTATGCATCTGCGTTCTCCATCGGGTGGCCCATTATGGGCGGCATCGTCCCTCGTGGCTCGCGTATGGCGCTCCGCGCGCGCGACCCCGGCCTGCACGGCCGGCGCTCGCCGCGTGCGCCCTCGCAGGAGCCCGCGCGTGCGGCCATCCCATTGACCCTGCGGGCCCATCGGCGCAGACTTCGCGCCGCCGCCGGCGGCCGAACCCGCCAGCGCGTCTTGCGGGTCCCCCGCCAAGGCGCCGCGCCTCCGAGGTGCGGGCATCCCTCTTTGGAGTCCCAACACCATGTCCAGCGACAGTCACCCTAGACCGGGGTCGATGACAGGGCTGGCGACCGCCTGAGCGATCGGGACCGGTTCGCCGCCGCTGCATCGGCCGTGGCCGAAACGAGGCGAACCCCCATGAACAACGAGAACCTGCTGCGGCTGCCCCCCGAGGCGGCCGATGCGCTGATCGCGCCGCTGGCCGAGCTCAACACCGCCGACGCGGTGGAATACCTCAACGGCATCGACCGCGAGGACGTGGCCGCCATCCTGGCGGTGCTGCCGTTGCCGCGCGCGGTCAAGATCCTGGAACAACCCGAACTGCGCGATGCCAGCGCGCTGGTGGCCATGCAGGACGCCGGCCGCGCCGCCGAGCTGCTCGGGCTGATGGCCGACGACCGGGCCACCGACATCTTCCAGGACCTGGACGAGGACGACCGCGACCAGCTGCTGTGGCGGCTCGGCCCGGAGACCCGCCGCGCCATCCAGAAGCTGCTGCACTACCCGCCCAACACCGCCGGCGCGCTGATGACCACCGAGTTCGTCGGCGTGCCCGCCGACTGGACCGTCGGCCGCACCCTGCAGTACGTGCGCGAGGTGGAGCGCAGCCGCGAGACGGTCTACGCGATCTACCTGCTCGACCCGCGCGAGCGCACGCTGGTGCAGGTGGTGACCATGCGCCGGCTGATCACCGGCGAGCCGGACGCGCCGATCCTGGACGTCGCCCAGGTCAATCCGCCCATCACCGTCGATGCGCAGCTGGACCAGGAGGAGGTCGCGCGGCTGATCCGGCGCCACGACCTGCTGGCGATCCCGGTGGTCGACGCGCAGCGCCACGTGCTCGGCATCGTCACCGTCGACGACATCCTGGATGCGCTGATCGCCGAATCGACCGAGGACGTGCACAAGTTCGGCGGCGTGGAGGCGCTGGACAAGCCGTACATGCAGATCGGCTTCGGCGAGATGATCCGCAAGCGCGCCGGCTGGCTGAGCGTGCTGTTCCTCGGCGAGATGCTGACCGCCAGCGCGATGCAGCACTTCGAGGACGAGCTGGCCAAGGCGGTGGTGCTGACCTTGTTCATCCCGCTGATCATGAGTTCCGGCGGCAACTCCGGGTCGCAGGCCACGTCGCTGTTGATCCGCTCGCTGGCCTTGCGCGAGCTGCGCCTGCGCGATTGGTGGAAGGTGGCGCTGCGGGAGATCCCGACCGGCGCGGTGCTCGGCGGCATCCTCGGGGTGCTGGCGATCGTGCGCATCGCGGTCTGGCAGAACGCCGGTTTCTACGACTACGGCCCGCACTGGGCGATGGTCGCGCTGACCATCGGTGCGGCGCTGGTCGGCATCGTCATGTTCGGTTCGCTGTCCGGCTCGATGCTGCCGTTCGTGCTGCAGCGGCTCGGCTTCGATCCGGCCAGCGCCTCGGCCCCGTTCGTGGCGACGTTGGTGGACGTGACCGGATTGGTGATCTACTTCAGCATCGCGGCGTTGATCCTCAGCGGCACCTTGCTGTAGCGGGCGGAGCCCTTCATCCGTGCCCCGGGATTTCCCGCCGGGGCAGGCTGCCCCGGCGGAAGCGGCCGTCTCCCGCAACGCCGCTCCGGGCATCTTCCCCGGCACGCGGGGAAGGCCGGTCACCGGCGCGGCGCAAGGCGGCGCATGCTCAGAACGTCCAGTACAGCGTCACCCGGTAATTGCGGCCCGGTTCGCTGTAGCGGCCGATGCCGTAGTCGGTGGCGTAGCCGTACAGGTAGAAGTCGCCGCGGACCACGTTGCGGATGCGGGCCCATTGGTAGTAGCGCTCGTCGAACAGATTGTAGATGCCGGCGTTGATGCGCAGGCGGTCGTTGACGCGGTAGCTGCCGAACAGGTCGAACACCGTGTAGGCATCGCTCAGGAACGGCTCGGCCTCGGTGCCGAACACCGTGGTCACGGCATCGACGTCCTTGCGCTTCTTGGCCAGCGAGTGGGTCAGGTTGCCGGTGATGCGCAGGCGCTCGTCCAGGCCCTGCCAGCTCACGCCGAGCACGCCGCGATCCGGGTTGATGCTGTCCAGCGGGCGGCCGTCCTTCTGCTCGCCCTCGTTGTGCGACCACGCCGCGCGCAGCAGCCAGGCCTCGCCGAGCTTCCACAAGCCTTCCAGTTCGGCACCCTTGACCGTGACCTCGCCGACGTTGACCACCGAGGTATAGCTGTAGCCGTTGCGGGTGGAGCACGCGCCGCGCGTGCAGCTCAGGTACCGGGTGCCTGCGTTCGCGGTCAGGGTGACGGTATCGATGAAATCGTCGTAGCGGTCGCGGAAGACCGACAGGCCGATGCGGGCGCGCTCGCTCTCCCAGCGCCAGCCCAGTTCCAGGTTGAGGCTCTTCTCGGCGTCCAGGTCCGGGTTGGCGGCGACGGTGGGCACGGTCACGCTCGCGCCGGTATCCGCCTCGGTGAGGGTGGTGGTGCTGGTCGGCGCGTACATCTCGCCGGTGGTCGGGGCGCGGAAGCCGCGGCCGGCCTGGAACCACACGGTCTGGCGCGGGGCGAAGGCGTAGCTGATGCCGGCCTGCCAGGTCGGCGAGGAAAAGCTCACCGCGCGCACCGTGCCGGTGGGATCGACGAAGGTGTCGTCCAGCTTCGGCGAGTAGCGGTAATGGTCGTAGCGCGCGCCCAGGGTCAGCTGCAGGCGGTCCTCGTACAGGCCGATGCGGTCGCGCAGGTAGACGTTCCAGGAGGTCGCGTCGGTCCTGGGCACCTGCGCCGGGTCGACGGTGGCGCTGTCGAGCACGCCGGCGTTGTTCCAGCGGTAGTCGATCGCGGTGTAGTCGATCCTGCGCCGCTGCCAGGCCGCGCCGTACAGCAGCGACTGGCGCCAACCCTCGCCCTGCAGCGCCTTGTCCAGGTCCAGCGCGATGCGGTCGAGCTTCTGCTCGTCGCGGCGGTCCTCGGCGCGCTGGCACGGCAGCGCCGGCGTGCAGGCGGTGGTGACCGCGCTGGCGGTGGGATTGGCGGAGGTGCCGCTGCCGGCGCTGATGCGGGTGATGCCCCGGCTGGCGGTCTTCTGGTGGTCGGCGTGCGCTTCCAGCGTGTCGAACAGCGCGTTGCCGGCCCGCCACGTGTAGCGCAGGCCATAGCGGTCGCGGTCGTTGCTGTCGTCGCCGACGCGGGTCAGGTAGCCGGGCGAGGCCACCCGGCTGAGGTTGTCGACCGTGTTGTCGGCGCGGTTGCGCTCGTAGACCACGCCGATGCGATGCGCCTCGTCCGCGACGAAATCGACCTTGGCCAGCACGTTGTCGCTGTCGTGGTCGATCGGGTCCGGCGTGCGCCGGCCGCTGCCGGTCGCCACCTCGGTATCCGAGTACCAGCCTTCGGCCTCGTGGCCCTTGCGCTTGGTATAGGTCAGCATCGACTCGATCCGGCCGGTGCGGTTGGCGAAGGTGACGTTGCCCAGCGCCTGCTCGTTGTAGCCGGTGTAACCGGTCTTCAGGCCGAAGTAGCGATCGTCGCCCTGCGGCGCGAGGTAGTCGTGCGGGTCCTTGGTGGTGAACACCACCGCGCCGCCGAGGGCGCCGCTGCCGGCGCCGATCGAGTCGGCGCCCTTGACGATCTCCACGCGCTTGAGCGAATCGATGTCCACGCCGCCGCGGCCGGCCCGGAAGAACTCGTAGCTGCGCGCGGTCTCCAGGCCCTCGGCCATCGGCAGGCCGTCGAGGGTCATCGCCACCCGGTCGCCTTCGATGCCGCGGATGTTGAAGCCGTTGTCGCCGAACCGGCCCAGGTCGGCGATGCTCACGCCGGGCACGTAACGGACCACGTCCTCCATGCTCTCGGCCTGCTCCTGCTCGAGTTGCGTGGCGCCGATCACGGTGACGTTCTGGTTGGCGGAGGCCTGCTTCTCGCGCTTGGCCCGCACCTCGACCGGGTCGAAGTCGCGGGCGTCGGCGGGCGTTCCGGCATGCGCAGGCAAGGCCAGGCCGGCGGCGATCGCCAGCGCCAGCGCGTGGTGGGTGGATCTCATGGCATTTCTCTCCACAGTCAGGAAAAGGACGGGGCGCCGTTCTGGCGCGGACCTGGCTGCGGGCGCATGTGCGCGGTGCGTCGCTAGGAGAAGGAAGATCGAGCCGCGGCCGGGGCCGCGGCATGGACGGGAATGGCGGCGCCGGGCGGCCGGGTGGCGCCCGGCGGCAGGCGCGGATCAGTCGCTGCGGCGGCGTTCGGTGGCCGGCACGTGCAGGTCGGATGCATCCACCACGCCATCGCGGTTGCGGTCGGCGGTCTCGAACAGGCGCTTGCCGGAGACCTGGTACTCGGCGAAGGTCATCCGGCCGTCCTTGTCGGCATCGAGCACGCCGAAGCGCACGCGCACCTGGCGATCCTCGCGCCGGGTCAGCGTGGCGATGCGTTCGTCCAGCCGCGCCTCGTACTCGGCCAGGTATTCGTCGAGCGCCAGCGCGCCGTCGCGGTCGGCGTCGGCGCGGTCGAACTGCGCGTCGCGCACGCGGTCGAACTCGGCGCGCTCGACCTTGCCGTCGCCGTTCTCGTCGTACAGGGCCAGGAAGCCCTCGGCGGTGTGGCTGGTCGGCATGCGCAGCAACCGGCCGGCCTGGCCGGAACGCGTCCTCGATGCGTCCGCCGGGGCCGCCTTGCCTTCGCCCGCCAGCGCCCGCTGGCCGCCTTCCCAGGTCTTCCCGCCGGCCTGGTCGAATTCCCGGCGCGAGACCTTGCCGTCCTGGTCGGCGTCGAGCGCGGCGAAGCGCGTGCGGGCCTGCTCGACCTGCGCGGCGCGCTCGCGGCGGAGTTGCTCGTGCAGGCGCGCATCGAACTCCTGCACATACTCGGCCTCGTCCACGACGCCGTCGCGGTTGCGGTCGGTGGCGTCGAAGCGCGCGCGCCGGAACGCCTCGAACTCGGCCCAGCCGACTTTGCCGTCGCCATCGGCGTCGTGTTCGGCGATGAAGGCCGCGACATTGTCGCCGTGGCCGCCGACCAGGGGACGGGGAGCCGCGGAAGGGGTCTGCGCCCGGGCGGCGAGCGGGAGCAACGCGGCCAGGCACGCGCCGGCGAGTACGCCAGTTTTCATGGGATGTCTCCGGGGTTGGAAAGAAGTCTTACGGCTCGAGCACGCGGAAGGCGAGCGTGTAGCTGTGGCTGTACTCGGCCACCGGCGCGCCGGCCGGTGCCGGGGCGCGATGCCGGCTCAGGGCCACGAAGGTGCCGGCGCGCTTCAGGTCGAGCTGGGCGCAGCCCTCGGCATCGGTCTGCAGCGTGTCCACCTGCGGCTTGCGGTCGGAGGTCCATACCGCCTCGGTGACCTCGACCTTCTGGTTCGCCAGCGGCTTGCCGTCGTACTGCACGATGAACTCGAAGCGCTCGCCCACGTACAGGTCGTTCGGGTGCGCGACCGGCACGAACTCCAGGCCGCGGCCGCGCGCGGCCAGCGCGGTGCGGTCCGGCGCGCCGACGCTGACGTAGGCCTCGGCGAGCGTGAGCGACTGGAAATCGGAAACCACCTTGGCCCCGGCCGGGATCTTCGCCGACGCATCGCGCGAGCTTTCGCGCTTGCCGTCGACCTCCCAGGTGCGGAACCGGGCGCCCAGCCGTGGGCCGGTGCTCAGGCGGTAGGTGCCGGTGCCGGGCGGCAGGGTGTATTCGGCGACGGTGCGGGTCTTCATCGCGTGCACCGCGTCCGGTGCGGCGCTGCCGCCGTCCGGCCGGACGATGACGAAGCGGCTGTCGTCGAAGGCCGCCTCGGGCACGAAGAAGGTCTCGGCGAAGGATGCGTCCAGCGCCACGGTCTGGCCCGCGCGCGGCGCGAAGTCGCTGGGGACGAGGTAGGGCGTGTGGGCCGAAGCGGCGAAGATGGAGGTGGCGCCGAGCACGGCGGCGGCCAGCAGGGTCAGCGGTTTCATGGGGTTCCCCGGTCCGTAGTCGAAGATCGCTGGCCGGACGGGCGTCGCGTGCTGGCTGACGGCGCGATTCTACCGCAAATGAGAATCGTTATGAACAAGTGAAGCGCTGCCGCGATTGCGTTGCGTCATGTCGCGTCCCGGGACTGCCGTGTACCGTGGGATCCCTCGCCGACAACCGCCCGTTGCATGAGTACCTACCACCTGCAGTCCGTGTTCCGGCCCAAGTCCGTGGCGATCGTCGGCGGCAGCCCGCGCGAGCGCTCGGCCGGGCGCGCGGTGGTGCGCAACCTGCGGGCGGCCGGGTTCCCGGGCCAGATCGGCTGGGTCAGCCCGCGCTATCCGGAAATCGACGGGATGCGCACGGTGCGCCGCCTGGCCGACCTGCCCTGGGTGCCGGAGCTGGTCGTCATCACCACGCCGGCGCGGATGGTGCCGCGGGTGGTCTCGCTGGCCGCGCGCCAGGGCGTGGCCGCGGCGATCATTCTCACCGCCGGCCTCGGCGAGGGGCCCGGCTCGCCGGCCGCGCGCGCCGAGGCTGCCGCGCGCGCCAAGGGCCTGCGCATCCTCGGCCCGCATTGCCTGGGCGTGATCGCGCCGCATGCGCGGCTCAACGCCTCGATCGCCGCGCATTGCCCGCAGGCCGGCGACCTCGCGCTGGTCTCCGAGTCCAGCGCGATCGCCGCCGCGCTGGTGGAGTGGGGCGTGGCGCGCTCGGTCGGCTTCTCCGCGGTGGTCTCGCTCGGCGACGCGGTGGACGTGGACTTCGGCGACCTGCTCGACTACTTCGCCACCGACTACCGCACCCGCGCGATCCTGCTCTACGTCGAGCGGATCCGCGACGCGCGCAAGTTCATGTCGGCCGCACGCGCGGCGGCGCGCGCCAAGCCGGTGGTGGTGGTGAAGTCCGGGCGCCAGGCGCGCCCGGATCCGAATGCCGACACCCACTCGCAAGTGCTGGCGCGCCCGGATGCGGTCTACGGCGCGGCCTTCGCGCGCGCCGGCCTGCTGCGCGTGGGCGCGCTCGACGAGCTGTTCGCCGCGGCCGAGACGCTGGGCCGGATCGGCACCTTCCCCGGGCGCCGGCTGGCGGTGCTCAGCAACGGCGGCGGCGTCGGCCGGCTGGCGGTGGACCAGTTGACCCTGCGCGGCGGCACGCTCGCCGCGCTGTCGCCGCAGACGATCGAACGCCTGGACCGCGCGCTGCCGCAGGGCTGGTCGCGCGAGAACCCGGTCGACATCGTGGTCGATGCCGACGGCGAGCGCTACGCGACCGCGATCGAGGCGTTGCTGGAAGACCCGGGCAACGACGCGTTGCTGGTGGTGAACGTGCCGACCGCCTTCACCTCCTCGGCCGACGCCGCCAAGGCGCTGACCCGCTCGCTCGGCCCGCGCGGCCAGCACGCGCGCGACAAGCCGGTGTTCGCGGTGTGGCTGGGCCAGGACGATGCGGCCATCGCCGCGCTCAACGCCGCGCGCGTGCCGACCTACGCGACCGAGTCCGACGCGGTGCGCGGCTTCACCCACATGGTCCGCTACCGCGAGGCGCAGGCCGCGCTGATGGAGACCCCGCCGAGCCTGCCGGAGGATTTCGTCGTCGATGCCGCGACGGCGCGCGCGCTGGTCGAGCAGGCGCTCGCCGCGGGCCAGGCCTGGCTGGACCCGGTGGCGACCCAGCGCCTGCTGGAGGCCTACGGCATCGCGTGCGTGCCGCTGCAGGTCGCCACCACGGCCAACGAAGCCGCGCTGCTGGCCGACCCGATCCTGGCCGCGGGCGGCTCGGTCACGGTGAAGATCGTCTCGCCCGACATCGGCCACAAGTCCGACGTGGACGGCGTGCGCCTGAACCTGCCGAGCGTGGCGGCGGTCCGGCTGGCGGCCGAAGGCATCCTGGAGCGCGCGCGCAGGGTGCGGCCGCAGGCGCGCATCGACGGCGTGATCGTGCAGCCGACCATCCTGCGGCCGAAGGCCCGCGAGCTGATCGCCGGCATCGCCGACGACCCCGTGTTCGGGCCGGTGATCGTGTTCGGCCGCGGCGGCACCGCGGTCGAGGTGATCAACGACCGCGAACTGGCGCTGCCGCCGCTGGACCTGCGCCTGGCGCACGAACTGATCGGCCGCACCCGCGTCTCGCGCATCCTCAAGGGCTACCGCGACGTGCCGGCCGCCGACGAGCGCGCGGTGGCGCTGGTGCTGGTCAAGCTGGCGCAGCTGGCCGCCGACATCCCCGAGATCCGCGCGCTGGACATCAACCCGCTGCTGGCCGACCGCGACGGCGTGCTGGCGCTGGACGCGCGCGTGGCGGTGGCGCGTTCGCGCATCCTGCACAAGGGACGTGGGCATCCGCGCTTCGCGATCTTCCCGTACCCGAAGGAGTGGGAGCGCACCCTGGTGCTCGGCGACGGATCCACCGCATGGCTGCGCCCGGTGCGGCCGGAGGACGATGCGCTGTTCCGCGCGTTCTTCGCCCGCGTCACCGACGAGGACCTGCGGCTGCGCTTCTTCCAGTCGGTGAAGCACTTCAGCCACGAGTTCATCGCGCGCCTGACCCAGCTCGACTACGCCCGCTCGATCGCGTTGGTGGCGATCGACCCGAAGGGCGGCGACATGCTCGGCGCGGTGCGGCTGCACGCCGACGCCGACTACGAGAAGGGCGAGTACGGGATCCTGATCCGCTCGGACCTCAAGGGCCACGGCATCGGCTGGCAACTGATGCGGATCATGATCGAGTACGCGCACTGGCTCGGCCTGAAGGCGGTGGAGGGGCAGGTGCTGCGCGAGAACCGCACGATGCTGGCGATGTGCGAGAGCCTGGGATTCCAGGTCAGGCCCGATCCGGAGGATGCGTCGCTGATGAACGTGCTGCTGCCGGTGGGGACGGGATCCCTGCGTCCTTGAACGGCGCCGCGGCGTGGCCGTCGTTCCCGCGGGCAGGGCTCCGGTCCCCGCGGGGCTTTGCCGGCGACGCGACAGCGTGCCCGCATGCCGCGCGCGGGGCCTGGCCGGCGTGGCGTGGAGCGCCATTCACCTTGCCGGGTGCAGCATGGGCGGCACCGAACCGCCCGGAGCCCGCCCGCATGTCCAAGCGCCCGATCCTGTCCGTCGTCTGCCTACCGGTCGTGCTGGCGCTGGCGGCCTGCGGGCGCCAGCCACCGGCAGCGGATGCCACCGCCGATCCGGCACCGTCGCCGCCGGCGGGCCCCGCACCGGTGTTCACGGATGCGTCGATCGGCCTGCGGCTGATGCCGGTGCCCGGCACCACGCTCGAGCGGGACTTCGACCGCGAGTACCTCGATACCGACGGCTGGAAGGCGTTCGCGCCCGGCGACAGCGAGGGCAAGCCCCTGGCCGCGCTGGTGCTGGACGGTTCCAACGATCTCGCCGCCGCCGAACTGCGCATCGGCAGCAGCGACAGCCTGCGCGAGGCCGCGCGCTGCCTGGAGCCGCCGCCGGAGGCGCAGGGCGACCCGGACCAGGTCGAGATCGGCGGGGTGGCCTTCGTCCACTTCCGCGCCGGCGACGCGGCGATGAGCCACTTCCTGCAGGTCGAGGGCTACCGCAGCGTGCGCAACGGCCGCTGCGTGGCGATCGACCTGATGGTGAGCGGCACCCGCCCGGAGGTCTACGACCCGCCGCGCAAGCCGCCGTTCGACACGGGCACCGCGGTGGCGCGGCTGCACCAGGCGCTGGACGCGGTGCACTGGCAATAGCGCCGGCCAAAGGCACGGGGCGCGGAACACCGTTTTCCATTCCGGTCCAGGGGGGGGCGCCCCACGACCCAAACGGACCGGAACCCCGCCCCGGGAACCGCCCCTCCGGTGCTTGACTGCGCAGTGTTTTTGGACGTGCCCGGCCGCGCGCTGGAAACGGTTCACGGGGATTTCCGGCCGCGCGCTTGTCCCACAAGGCTTTTCCGAATTTGCCTATATTTCGTGTTGACCCCCGGTGGGGACCCCACTATCTTGGGGCGGTCGGTGTCTCCGCTCACGAGGGCGGAGGCGAAGAGGGAAGCCGGTGACGCCCCCGATGGGCCACTCCGGCACTGCCCCGCAGCGGTAATTGGGAACGACGCCGTCAACGCACTGGGATCCTCCCGGGAAGCGACGGCCGAGGTGGCCGACCCTCGCGTCGGCCGTACCCATCAGTCCGAAGACCTGCCGACAGCCGCGCGCATGCACATCGCGCGGTGCCGGCCGTGACGTCCCCGGAGGGGGATGGCCGGTGAAGCGGGAGCTGCCCGCGGGCCTGGGCCCGCGCGCGCCGCGGCCCCCGCGACACCGCCGTCCGCTCCGCCGACACGGCCCGCCTCGCCTGCGAAGGGCGGGTCCGTGCACCACATGGAGGACGTATGACAAGCAACGACATCCTCGCCGCCGCCGCGGCCACCTCTTCGCAGTCCACCCCCGCCGCACCCACCCGCGTCGCTCCCCCCGCCGCGGCCGAGACCACCCCCGATTCCGCGGACCTGGTTCCGCCGCCCCCACAAGCAGCCGCAATGCCCGTTCAGACCCTCGACGAATCCGCTGTCTCCACCTGGATCACCAAGGAAGCCGGCAACCGCCGCATCCCGTTCGATCGCGCGCGCCTGGAGCGCAGCATCGATTCGGTCCATGCCGAGTTCCCGCACCTGGACGTGAGCGACTACAAGCGCGCCGTGTTCGGCTTCGTCGAGCGCAAGGAGAGCGTCAACGCCGACGACCTGGTCGACCTGCTGATCCGCGAGGCCGAGGCGCGCGTGGACCTGACCGCGCCGGACTGGGAGTTCTTCGCCGCGCGCCTGTACCTGCGCCGCCTGTACAAGCGCGCCAGCCGCAACCGCTTCTACGACGCGAGCCAGAAGTACGGCTCGTTCGTCGGCCTGCAGGAGAGCCTGGCCGACCGCAACGTCTACTCCAACGACATCCTGCGCTCCTATTCCAAGGACGAACTGCAGGAAGCCGGGCGCATGATCGACCCGGAGCGCGACAAGCTGTTCGCCTACAACGGCCTGTACCTGCTGGCCACGCGCTACCTGGCCACCGACAGCTCGCGCGGCGTGTTCGAGCTGCCGCAGGAGCGCTGGCTGACCATCGCGCTGTACCTGATGCAGGACGAGAAGCCGCGCGAGCGCCGCATGCAGCTGGTCGGCGAGGCCTACTGGGCGCTGTCCAACCTGTACATGACCGTGGCGACCCCGACCCTGGCCAATGCCGGCAAGGTCGGCGGCCAGCTGTCGAGCTGCTTCATCGACACGGTCGACGACAGCCTGCAGGGCATCTACGACTCCAACACCGACGTGGCGCGCGTGTCCAAGCACGGCGGCGGCGTCGGCGCGTACCTGGGCTACGTGCGTTCCTCCGGCTCGGCGATCCGCGGCGTGGCCAACTCGTCCGGCGGCGTGGTGCCGTGGATCAAGCAGCTCAACAACACCGCCGTGTCGGTGGACCAGCTCGGCCAGCGCAAGGGCGCCATCGCCGTGTACCTGGACATCTGGCACCGCGACATCGAGGCGTTCCTGGACCTGCGCCTGAACAACGGCGACCAGCGCCTGCGCGCGCACGACGTGTTCACCTCGGTGTGCATCCCCGACCTGTTCATGGAGACGGTGGAGCGCCGCGGCGACTGGTACCTGTTCGACCCGCACGAGGTGAAGCGGATCAAGGGCTGGTACCTGCAGGACTTCTACGACGAGAAGAAGGGCGACGGCAGCTTCCGCAAGAAGTACGAGGAAGTCGTCGCCGACGAGCGCATCAGCCGCAAGACGGTCAAGGCGATCGACATCTTCAAGCGGATCATGGTCAGCCAGCTGGAGACCGGCAATCCGTTCATGTTCTACCGCGACGAGGTCAACCGGAAGAACCCGAACAAGCACGTCGGCATGGTGTACTCGTCCAACCTGTGCACCGAGATCCTGCAGAACATGAGCCCCACGCGCATGATGCAGGAGATCATCAGCGGCAACCAGATCGTCACGACCAAGCAGGCCGGCGACTTCGTCGTCTGCAACCTGTCCTCGGTCAACCTGGGCCGGGCGGTGGTGCCGCAGGCGGGCCAGGGCGACCTGATCACCGACGTGCTCGAGCGCCTGATCCCGATCCAGGTGCGCATGCTCGACAACGTGATCGACCTGAACCTGCTGCCGGTGCCGCAGGCGACGATCACCAACCAGAAGTACCGCGCGATCGGCCTGGGCACCTTCGGCTGGCACCACCTGCTGGCGCAGAAGGGCATCCACTGGAACTCGCCGGAAGCCGAGCAGTTCAGCGACGAGCTGTACGAGCGCATCAACTACCTGACCATCCAGGCGAGCATGGCGCTGGCCAAGGAGAAGGGCACCTACGCGGTGTTCCGCGGCAGCGACTGGCATACCGGCGCCTATTTCCGCGACCGCGGCTACAACAGCCCGCAGTGGCTGGACCTGGCCGCGCAGGTGGCGGTCAACGGCGTGCGCAACGCCTACATGGTCGCCGTCGCGCCGAACATGAGCACCGCGCAGATCGCCGGCTCGACCGCCTCGATCGACCCGATCTACTCGGCGTTCTACTACGAGGAGAAGAAGGACTTCCGCCGCCCGGTCGCCGCGCCCGGCCTGTCGCTGGAGACCTGGCCGTACTACGAGAAGGGCGCCTACAAGGTCGACCAGTTCGCCTCGGTGCGCCAGAACGCGCGCCGCCAGCGCCACGTCGACCAGTCGATCAGCTTCAACTTCTACGTGCCGTCGACCATCCGCGCCAGCACCCTGCTGGAGCTGCACATGACCGCCTGGCGCGAAGGCCTGAAGACCACCTACTACGTGCGTTCCAACGACATCGACATCAGCGAGTGCGAATGGTGCAGTAGCTGACATCGCATTCGCGCTGTCGCTTCCAAGGTTCGCGTTGCGAACCTTGGACCCTGCTTCACCTTGCACCCACACCCCCGCGCCTGCGGCGCGCCCCCCTGACTCAGGGGGGCTTTTCTCCAGAACGTCCCGCGGCGCTGCGTAGAAGAAACACGAGAAGCCATCATGTCCGTCACCTCCACCCCGCTCGATCGCATCAAGATCCTCGAGCCGCGCAACCCGAACCGTTCGACCGGCATCATCAACGGCAAGACCAGCGGCATCCTGAACTGGAACGACATCCCGTACCCGTCCTTCTACCGGGCGTACAAGGAGCTGTCGACCAACTTCTGGATCCCCGACGAGGTCGACATGAAGATCGACGCGCGCCAGTACGGCGAGCTGTCGGGACGCGAGAAGAACGCCTACGACTCGATCATCGGCCTGCTGGCGACGCTGGACTCGCCGCAGACGCGCTTCATCTACAACGTCGCCGAGTACATCACCGACCCGGCCGCGCACGCCAACGCCGCGATCATCGGCCAGCAGGAAGTGATCCACAACGAGAGCTACAGCTACGTGCTGGCCTCGATCACCAACCTGGACAACCAGAACCGGGTGTTCGAGATCGCCCGCACCCACCCGACGATCCTCAGGCGCAACGCGCCGATCATGGCGTCCTACGACGACTTCATGCGCGAGAAGACCGCCGAGACCCTGCTGCGCTCGCTGATCCAGTCCTCGATCCTGGAGGGCATCAACTTCTATTCCGGCTTCGCCTACTTCTACAACCTGGTGCGCCAGAACCGGATGACCGGCACCGGCAAGATCATCAGCTTCATCAACCGCGACGAACTGGCCCACACCAAGTTCATCAGCGAGGTGATCCGCGCCATCGTCGGCGAGAACCCGGAGCTGCAGACCAACGAGCTGACCGACTACGTGCACAAGGCGTTCGCGCACGCGATCGAGCTGGAGACGCAGTGGACCGGCGAGGTGCTCGACGGCATCGACGGCATCGACGTGGACGAGATGATCCGCTACGTGAAGTACCGCGCCAACAAGATGGCCGGCATGCTCGGCATCGAGAAGCTGTACGCGGAGACCACCGACAACGTGATGCCGTGGATCAAGGCCTACGCCGACAACTTCACCGAGACCAAGACCGACTTCTTCGAGATGCGCAACGCCAGCTACAAGAAGACCAACTCGGACAACGGATTCGATGATCTTTGAGGAGCCGTGATTCGTGATTTGCGATTCGTGATTGGCAAGGGCAGGAGCAAAAGCACCGGCCGTCCGGATCGGCTTTTACGAATCACGAATCACGAATCACAAATCACGCCCCTATGAACATCCTGCTGGCCCTCGCCTCGCTCAGCGGCAACACGCGCGAAGTGGCGCGCCGGGTGCGCGCGCGCTGCGAGGAGGCGGGGCACGCGCTGGACTGGATAGAGACCGACCTGCAGTCGCTGGCCGACGCGTCCTTGCCGGCCCAGGCCTACGACCTGTTCCTGCTCGGCTCCTGGACCGACAACGCCGGCCGCACGCCTTCGGAGATGAAGCGCTTCATCGCCGAACTGGTAGAGGCGGCCGGCAAGCCGCCGCGGGTGGCGGTGTTCGGTACCGGCGAGACCCAGTGGGGCGAGGAATACTTCTGCGGCGCCGTGCACCGCATGGCCGCCTTCTTCGCCAGCCCGTTCCCGCGGCTGGCGATCGAGCAGATGCCGCACGGCGAACGCGACGCCGAGGCCATCGACCGCTGGATCGCGCAGGTGCTCGCCACCTGCCCCGACAACAACGACACACACGAACATGCAGACCATTACCGCCACGTCGCCTGACGACTACGCCGCCGCGCTCGCGGCCCATCCGCGCCTGCTGGTGGACTTCAACAAGGACAATTGCCCGGGCTGCCGCATGCTCGACATGTCCCTGGATAAGTTCGCCGCCAGCGAGGCCGCTAACGGCCTGACCCTGCTGAAGGTGAAGCTGGAGGACATCGGCGAGGACTTCTTCCGCGGCCTGGGCCTGCGCCAGACCCCGACGCTGGCGCTGTTCAAGGACGGGGCCGAGGTCGCGCGGCTGCCCGGTTTCCAGTCGCCGGCCCAGGTCGAGGCGGCCGTGCGCGGCAGCCTGTAAGCTCGTAGCGTCTCCGATCCAGGGCCCATCGCATGGACACCCCCGAACAGGCGCCGCCCACCGAGGTGCGGATGGCGGAAATCGTCTTCCCGAACAACACCAACCACATGGGCACGCTGTTCGGCGGCCAGGCACTGGCGTGGATGGACAAGGCCGCGTTCCTGGCGGCGGCGCGCTATTCGCGCCACACCGTGGTGACCGCGCGCTCGGAGCAGGTGGATTTCGAGCTGCCGATCCGCCAGGGCCAGATGGTGGAGACGATCGGCCGCGTGGTCGGGGTCGGGCGCAGCTCGATCCGGGTGGAAGTGGAGCTGATCGCCGAGGACCTGCTCAGCGGCGAGCGCAAGCTGTGCACGCGCGGCCATTTCGTGATGATCGCGCTCGGCCCGGACGGCAAGCCGACGCCGGTGAGGCCGCTGCCCGCCGCAGGGGCCTGAGCCGCCCCGCGCCGCGGGGCGACGGCGCTACTCGGCCACGTCGCGGTCCTCGCGCTTGGCTTCCTCCATCGCTTCCGGCTCCAGCTCCTCGGCGCTGCGGTTGAGCCGGACGAACACGCCCCAGGCCAGCAGCAGCATCGCCGCGCACAGGCCGGTCGTGGCCGCGTACGGCAGCTTGGCGGGATCGTCGTGCATCAGCTCGAAGATCGACACCAGCGTCTCGATCGCCAGCGCGATCACGATCACCACGAAGAAGCGCGACAGGTAGCGCCGCACGCGGGTGGGGCCGCTGACCTTGACGTCGCGCAGCACTTCTTCCTCGAAGATGGTCTGGCCCAGTTCCAGCGTCACCAGCGCCACGGTGAGCAGGCCGATCGCCTCCAGCACCACGTTGAAGCGAATGCGGACCGCCATGTCGCCGCCGGGCGAGAGCCCGTGCCACAGCTCCATCGCGGCCATCGTCACCAGGCCCGCGGCGCAGAGCACGAAGAAGCCCAGGATCACCACGTGACCGCCGCGGAACAGGACGCTCAGGAACTTCATGGCCGGGCCCAACCGGAAGGAAGCCAGAGCATCCGGCCGGGCCCGTCAGTACCGCGCGAAGGCCGGGCCGCGCCCGGGCCCGCGGGCCGTCGGCCCGGCGCGCGGTTCAGCCGCCGCGCGCGAGCTGGTACGCCTGCAGGTGCACGTTCGCGGCCATCAGCCACGGCGCGTTGCGGCCGGTCTCGCGCACCCGCGCCAGCATGTCGCCGACGATGTGCTCGGCCTCGACCGGCTGGCCGGCCTCCAGGTCGCGCAGCATCGAGGCCTTCAGGTCCGAGCCGGGCTGCAGCAACGTCAGCAGGGCCTTCTCGCGCGCGGCCAGCGGCACCGGTTCGCCGGCCGCGTCGGCGGCGATCAGGCACTCGTTGTACAGGCCGTTGATGAAGGCGCGGCCGTCCTCGGTGGCGACGATGCGGCCGACCGGCGAACGCGCCAGGCAGGTGGCCGCGGCCAGCGCGCACAGGAACGTGTACTTGATCCACTGCTCCTGGGCGATCCGCGGCGAGGCCGTGTGGTCGATGCCGGCCTGCGCGCAGGCCGCGGCGAAAGCGCGCACGCGGGCGCTGCCGGCCCCGCCGTCGCGCTCGCCGAAAGTGATCGAGGCCGGCTTGCCCAAGTGCAGGATCTCGCCGCCTTCGCCCTTGGTCGCGCTGATGAAGCACAAGCCGCCGAGCACGCGCTCGCGGCCGAAGCGGGCATCCAGCGCGTCGTAGTGGCGCAGGCCGTTGAGGATCGGCAGCACGGTGGTGTCCGCGCCGACCGCGGGGGCGATCGCCTCGATCGAGGCCTCCAGGTCGTAGGCCTTGCAGCTGAGGATCACGAGGTCGAACGGGCGTTCGGCGACCAGCGCCGGCAACGCCCCGGCCACGGCGTGCCGCACCGCCAGGTCGGCATCGCCGAGCGGGCTGCGGATCTTCAGCCCGTCCGCCTGCAGTTGCGCGGCGCGGGCGGGCCGCACCAGGAACGTCACGTCCGCGCCGGCCTGGGCCAGGCGCCCGCCGAAGTAGCCGCCGGTGCCGCCGGCGCCAAGGATCAGGATACGCATGTCGCTCTCTTCGTCGTTGCGGTGCCGGTCAGCTGCGCAGGCCCACGCCGCGCCGCAGCAGCCACAACGCCAGCGCGCTGAGCACCGCGACGAACCCGAGCATCAGCGCGTACGCCACCCACAGCGGCACGTCGGAACTGCCGAGCAGGCCGTAGCGGAAGGCGTTGACCATGTAGAAGATCGGGTTGGCGTGGGTGGCCGCCTCGGCCCAGGGCGGCAGCAGCTTCACCGAATAGAACACGCCGCCCAGGTAGGTCAGCGGGGTCAGGATGAAGGTCGGCACGATCGCCACGTCGTCGAACTTCTTCGCGTACACCGCGTTGATGAAGCCGGCCAGCGAGAAGATCGTCGCGCCCAGCAGCACCGTGGTCAGCGTCACCAGCGGGTGCGGCATGCGCACCGGCGTGAAGAACATCGCGATGACCAGCACGATCACGCCGACCATCAGCCCGCGCATCACCGCGCCGGCGACGTAGCCCCACAGGATCACCCAGTTCGGCATCGGGCTGACCAGCAACTCCTCGACGTGGCGGCCGAACTTGGCGCCGAAGAAGGAGGAGGAGATGTTGCCGTAGCTGTTCTGGATCACGCTCATCATCACCAGCCCGGGGACGATGAACTGCATGTAGGAGAAGCCGCCCATCTCGCCGACGCGCGAGCCGATCAGCCCGCCGAAGATCAGGAAGTACAGCGTCATGGTGATCGCCGGCGGCACCAGGGTCTGGCCCCAGATGCGCAGGATGCGCTGCACCTCGCGGCGCACGATGGTGCCCAGCGCGGTCAGGTTGCGGGAACCGTGATTCGTGATTCGTGATTCGTGATTCGTAGTGTTCATCGTCGTCGGTGGAGATCGGTCAGGTGGCGGGAGGCTGCTTTTGCGAATCACCCGTCACGAATCACGAATCACGGCCTTCGCCCGTCAGCCGCACGAACAGTTCCTCCAGCCGGTTGCTCTTGGTGCGCATCGACCGCACGCGGATGCCGGCCGCGTTGAGCGCGGCGAACACGCGGTTGAGGTCCATCGCGCGGGGCATGTCCAGGTCCAGCGTGTGCGCGTCGAGCGCGACCAGCGAGGTGCCGTCGATGGCCGGCAGCTGCGCCGGCAGCTCGCCGTCGATGTCGAACAGGAAGCCCTCCACGTCGAGCTTGGCCAGCAGCGCGCGCATCGGGCCCTGCTCGACGATGCGGCCGTGGTTGATGATCGCCAGGTTGCGGCACAGGCTCTCGGCTTCCTCGAGATAGTGCGTGGTCAGGATGATGGTGGTGCCGGCGGCGTTGATCTCGCGCAGCACCCGCCACATGTCGCGGCGGATCTCGATGTCCACGCCGGCGGTGGGTTCGTCCAGGATCAGCAGCTTCGGCCGGGTCATCATCGCGCGGGCGATCATCAGCCGGCGCTTCATGCCGCCGGACAGCGTGCGGCTCATCACCTGGGCCTTTTCCCACAGGTGCGCGCGCTTGAGCTCGGCCTCGGCCAGCTGGCTGGCCTCCGCGCGCGGCATCCCGTAGAAGCCGGCGTAGTTGACCAGGATGTCGAACGGCTTCTCGAACAGGTTGAAGTTGATCTCCTGCGGCACCAGCCCGATCAGCCGCATCGCCTCGCTGCGATGCGCCGACAGGTCGGTGCCGAACACCTGCACCGAGCCCTCGCTGAGGTTCACCAGCGAGGAGACGATGCCGATCAGGGTGGACTTGCCGGCGCCGTTCGGGCCGAGCAGGGCGAAGAAATCGCCGGGTTCGACGTCGAGCGAGACCCCCTTGAGGGCCTGTACGCCGTTGTCGTAGGTCTTGCGCAGGTCGCGCACGCGCAACGCTGGCGCGCCGGTTGCGATAGAAGAATTCAATCTGTTGTCCTCGCGCCGGATGGGCGGCGCCGCCGGAATGCAGCCGGTATTATAGAAGGCCACGCGGGCCCGGCCCCGGAAACAGACTGTCCCAACCTCTCCAGTGCTCGCCCAATTCCCCATCAAGCTCGTCGGCTGCCGCATGCTGGCGCCCACGGTCGGCCACTACCAGTTCGTCCGCGCCGACGGACAGCCGCTGGACTTCCAGCCCGGCCAGTTCATCCAGGTGCATTTCCACTACGCCGACGGCGCCGCGGCCAAGCGCAGCTATTCGCTGGCGACCATCCACGATCATGCGCTCGGGCCGGGCGAGGCCGTGGAGATCGCGGTCAGCTTCGTCCCGGGCGGGGCGGCCACCGCGCTGTTCGAGAGCCTGGACATCGGGCAGGAGCTGTCGGCGAGCGGCCCGTACGGGCGCTTCTGCCTGATGCCGGGCGACCAGAACCGCCGCTACCTGTTGATCGCGACCGGGACCGGCGTGACCCCCTACCGTTCGATGCTGCCGCTGCTGGCCGAGGCGATGCGCGAGCGCGGCGTCGAGGTCGTGCTGCTGCAGGGCGCGCGCACGCCGCAGGACCTGCTGTACGGCGAGGATTTCCGCGCCTTCGCCGACGCGCACCCCGGGTTCCGCTACATGCCGTGCTTCTCGCGCGAACTGCCGGAGCACCCGCACCCCGGCGTGCGCCATGGCTACGTGCAGCAGTTCCTGCCGGAACTCGCGCCGGACCCGCAGCGCGACATCGCCTACCTGTGCGGCAACCCGGACATGGTGGACGCCTGCTTCGAGGCGCTGAAGCAGGCGGGGCTGCCGAACGCGCAGATCCGTCGCGAGAAGTACGTCAGCAACAAGTAGGCGCGCCGGCCTTGGCCGTTCCCGGGGCGACCTGGTGTAAAGGTCGCTTGACAGGATGGCGATCCCGCCCCATCCTCCGTGTCAAGTACGCTTGACAGGGAGGTCCCATGAAGCATCGTTCGTCGGGCAACGTCGCGGCCGGGTGGCCGCGGGCGGCAGGCGAGGTCGTCATCGCCGCGGGATCGCGCCCGCCGGCGCCGTCCGGTGCCGGCATGGCCTTGTCCGGACCGGGCTTCCACGGGGCCGTGTGGGAGCGACGCTCGTGAGCGCCGGCCGTCGGGGCGCCATCGCGATGCTCGCCGCCGGGCTGGCGGTGCTCGGTTTCGGCGTTGCGGACCTCGCACCGGGAAGCGGCCGAGGCGCCGGCCTGATCGGGGCCGGCATCGGCCTCCTCGCCGCGGCGGCGATGATGTGGCGAGCGCCGGCATGGTTGCGCGACGCCGCGCCACCGGCGCTGGTGCGGCGCTACTACCGCGATTTCCTGCCCCCGATGCTGGCCTACGTGGCCGTCATGCCGACGTGGCGGCCCCTGCTCGACGCCGTCGGGCCGACCTGGCTGCGCGTCGTGGTGGCCTTGCTGCCGGCCTTGCTGGTGGTCCTGGCGATCCGCGCGGTGGCGCGCTTCATGCGCGATGCCGACGAGATGCAGCGTCGCATCGAACTGGAATCGGTGGCGATCGCCGCGGGGGGCGTGGCCGCGGTCTACATGGCCGGGGGGTTCCTGCAATCGGCGGGCTTGATCGCGATACCGGCCAGCGTGGCGATGTTGTGGGTGTTCCCGATGTTGTGCGTCGGCTACGGCTTCATCAAGATCGCCATCGCGAGCCGCTACGCGTGAACAACCGCATGCGCGAACTGCGCGAGGCCAGCGGCTGGTCGCAAGGGGAACTGGCCGAGCGGCTGGCGGTGTCGCGCCAGACCGTCAATGCGCTGGAAACCGGCAAGTACGATCCGAGCCTGCCGTTGGCCTTCCGCATCGCAGCATTGTTCGGCGAGCCGATCGAACGGATATTCCTGTTCGACGGAGGGGATTGAGCGATAAAGGGCGGTGTGGCGCCGTCACGTCCGGCGCGCTTGCGCGTCATGGCTTGTGGAATCTGCAGAGGGGGAACGCGGGAGATGTCGAAGAAGATCAGGCTCGTTCTGGCGCTGCTGGTGGTGGTGGCCTTCGTCGGCCATCGCTACTGGAAGGCGCATGCGCCGCCGCCCACGGCCAGGCCCGCCGCCGACGCTGCCGGTGCGGCGGCCGGGCAGGCCGCCCGCAGGCATGGCGCGCTGGAGTTCCAGCCGTGCACGCTCACCCATCCGCAGGCGCCGGGCAACGTCGAAGCGAAGTGCGCGACCCTGCAGGTGCCGGAGAATCCCGCCGCGCCGCAAGGGCGCCGCATCGCCCTGAAGATCGCCTGGCTTGAAGCCGACAGCGACGGCCCCGGCGAGGCCGACCCGGTGTTCTTCATCGCCGGCGGGCCGGGCCAGTCGGCCACTGAATCGGCGAGCCTGGTCGCACCGGCGCTGGCCGAGGTGCGCAAGAAGCGCGACATCTTCCTGGTCGACCAGCGCGGCACCGGCGGCTCGAACGCGCTCGCCTGCACTGGCGCCGACGGCAAGCCGCTGTCGCTGCCGGACGAGGAGGATGCCTCGGCGGAGGCGGTCGCCGACTACGCAAGGCGCTGCGCGGCTTCGCTGCAGGGCCGGGCCGACCCGCGCTTCTACACCACCACGGAAGCGGTCGGCGACCTCGATGCCGTGCGCCGGGCGATAGGCGCGGAGACCATCGACCTGATCGGCGTGTCCTACGGCACGCGGGTGGTCCAGCACTATGCGGCGGCCCATCCGCGGCACATCCGCGCGATCGTGATCGACGGCGTGGCGCCGAACGACCTGGTGGTGGGCGGCGAGTTCGCCACCACGTTCGAGGACGCGATCCGCCTGCAGGCGGAGCAGTGCCGGACCGACCCGGCCTGCGCCAAGCGCTTTCCCACCGATACGCGCGAGCAGCTGCGCAACGTGATGGCGCGCCTGCGGCAGGCGCCGGTCGATGTGGAATACCGCAATCCCGGCACCGGGGAGATCGAACGCGGCAAGGTCACCGCCGACACCGTGACCGGGCTGGCGTTCGCGTTCTCGTATGCGCCGCAGACCGCTTCCCTGCTGCCGTTGATCCTCGACGAAGCCGCGCAGGGGCGCTATGGGCCGCTGATGTCGCTGGCCGGCCTGGCCAGCCGCCAGTTCGGCGACACCATGAACCGCGCGATGCAATGGTCGGTGATCTGCGCCGAGGACGCCGATCGCTACCGCGCCCCCGAGGGCGCGCAACAGACCCTGTTCGGCCCGGACGTGGCCAAGATGTTCTTCGCCGCCTGCCCCGCATGGCCCATCGGCACGCGCCCGGCCGGATTCACCGAGCCGCTGCGCAGCGACGTGCCGGCCCTGCTGCTGTCGGGCGAGCTCGATCCGGTCACGCCGCCGCGCTATGCCGAGCGGGTGCTCGAGGGCCTGCCCAACGGCCGCCACCTGGTGGCGCCGGGGCAGGGGCACAACGTGATGGCGCTGGGCTGCATCCCCAAGCTCATCGGGCAGTTCATCGACCAGGCCGACGCGAAGTCGCTCGACGCGCAGTGCGTGGGCACGCTCAGCCGCGTGCCCGCCTTCACCTCGTTCAACGGGTGGGAACCATGACCGCCCTCGTCGCCCAGGAGGCCACCGCATGATCGCGGCCGAACACCTGTACAAGTCGTTCAAGACCCGGACCGGGCTGGTGAAGGCGGTGGAAGACGTCAGCTTCCATGCCGCGGACGGCCAGATCACCGGCCTGCTCGGCCCCAACGGCGCCGGCAAGACCACCACGCTGCGCATGCTCTACACCTTGATGTCGCCCGACCGGGGCCAGGTCGCGGTCGATGGCATCGATGCCGCCCGCGACCCGATCGCGGTGCGGCGCCGGCTCGGCGTCCTGCCGGACGCGCGCGGCGTGTACAAGCGCCTCACCGCGCGCGAGAACATCGCCTACTTCGGCGAGCTGCACGGCATGACTCGCGAGCAGATCGCCGAGCGCACGCGGATCCTGTCCGCGGCGCTAGACATGGACGACATCCTCGACCGCCAGACCGAGGGCTTCAGCCAGGGCCAGCGCACCAAGACCGCGATCGCGCGCGCGCTGGTGCACGACCCGCGCAACGTCATCCTCGACGAGCCCACCAACGGCCTGGACGTGATGACGACGCGCGCGCTGCGCGGATTCCTGCACGAGCTGCGCGAGGAAGGGCGCTGCGTGATCTTCTCCAGCCACATCATGCAGGAGGTGGCGGCGCTGTGCGATCGCATCGTCATCATCGCCAAGGGCACCGTGGTGGCCGCGGGAACCGCCGACGAACTGCGCCGCTACACCGGCGAGGACAACCTGGAAGACGCCTTCGTCAAGGCGATCGGCTCCGACGAGGGACTGCACGCATGAGTCTGTTTTCGACGTTGTGGACCGTCATGCGCAAGGAACTGCGCGACATCTCGCGCGACCATCGCACGTTGATGCTGTCGCTGTTGCTGGCGCCGTTGCTCTACCCGGTGCTGATCCTCGGCATGGGCAGGCTGGCCGAGAGCCGCGTGCAGACCCAGGTCGACAAGCCGCTGGACATCCCGGTCGTGGGCAAGGCCAACGCCCCCAACCTGGTGCAGTTCCTCGCCTCGCAGGGGCTGAACGCGGTCGATCCCCCGTCCGACCTCACCGCCGCGATCCGCAACCAGGACGTGGACGTGGCGCTGCGCATCAGCGACGACTACGCGCAGGCCTGGCGCGACGGCCGCCCGGCGCTGGTCGAGATCATCCGGGACAGCACCCGCCGCGACGCCGACATCCCCACCACGCGCCTGCAGACCGCCTTGTCGGCCTACAGCCAGCAGGTCGGCGCGCTGCGCCTGCTGGCGCGCGGCATCGACGCGCAGATCGCGCGGCCGGTCGACATCGCCACCCAGGACCTCGCCACCGCCGAGGCCAAGCGCAATGCGCTGATGTCGGCATTGCTGCCGGTGCTGCTGATCATCACCTCGTTCCTCGGCGGCGCCTACCTGATCCTGGACGCCACCGCCGGCGAGCGCGAGCGCCATTCGCTGGAGCCGCTGCTGGCGACCCCCGCGCCGCGCAGCGCGGTGGTGAGCGGCAAGATCGCCGCGGCCTGCGTGATCGGCATGGCCTCGCTGCTGCTGACGTTGCTCGCCTTCAAGTTCAGCGCGCAGTTTGCCACCGGCATCGGCCGCCAGCTCAACGTCGGCTACCTGGCGATGGTGCAGATGCTCTTCATCCTGCTGCCGATGGTGTTCATCGGCACCTCCCTGCTGACCTTCCTCGCCGCGGCGGCCAAGAGCATGAAGGAGGCGCAGAGCCACATGACCTGGCTGATGCTGCTGCCGATGCTGCCCGGCTACGCGCTGATGGTGTATCCGCTGAAGACCCAGCTGTGGCAGTTCGCCGTGCCGTTCCTGGCTCAGAACCAGATGCTGCTCAAGGTGACGCGCCACGAAGCCATCGACGGCCAGACCTGGGCGGTCTACCTCGTCGCCGGCTTCGGCCTGGCGGCGGTGCTGTGGTACGCCGCGGTGCGCCGCTACCACCAGGAGCGGTTGGCGATCGCGGGATGATGTCCTCGTGGCCCAACAACCTTCCGAGGCACGGTGGCCAGGGCCGCGAACATCCGCTACCCCGCATGTTCGCGAAGACCGCCGGAGCATCGGCCCGGGCTCCTGAGCGAGCCCGGGGGGACTTCTTCGGGACGACGCCATGCCGACGTGCGCACGGGCGCGAGCCGAGGGATGCCGCCCGCCGGCCGGGCCCACGGGCGTCACTGCGTATACCCGTCCGCGGCCGCCTTTGCCGGGTCCGCAAAGATGGCCATGGCGGTGTTCATGCGGCGAAAGCCGAACTTCTCGTAGAACGGTTCCCTGCCGGGGACCGCGTACAGGATGATCTTGCGGTGGCCCTTGGAGAGCTCGATCAACTTGCGGATGAGCTCCTTGCCGAGCCCGGAACCCTGGTAGGCGGGATGGACCACGATGTCGCAAAGATAGGAGCAGTCCACGCCATCGGCCACGGCGCGCCCGGCCGCGACGACCTTGTCCTCGTCGAACGCCATGCACTTGAACATGCTGTTCGAATAGGCAGTCCTCAGCCACTCCCCGCTCTTGGTCCCGAGCGGCGCGATGCGATAGAGCTCGGACAGCTCGTCCCAGTCGACCGTGTCGGTGGACTGCGTCCAATGGATCGGCATGAATCCTCCTGTGAACCTGATGCCCGGGCCGTGCGTCCGGCCTGGTAGGCAATACGCCCCAAGCCTGCCTGAGGTCGGTAAACGGCAGCCACGACGGAAGCGGCAGACGAGGCCTCGAAGACGCCGGGCCGTTCGAGTATGGCCGATCGGGAGCCGAGGTGCGTGCCCGGCCACCGGAGGGGCCGGAGATCGTTGCTAGTCCCGCAAGATCGCCTCCCCGGTCCTGGGATTCGTGAGCGTCACGTTCTCCAGGGCGCGGATGCGCCAGGTTCCGTCCTGCCGGCTCAGCACCGCGAGGATCAGCGTATCCACCTGGTGCGCGCCGGCCGGGTGTGCGGCGCCGGTCGCCAGGCGGCTCCAGAAATGGACGACCGCGACGCCATCCGCCAGGTGGACGACATCGATCAGCTCGTTCTCTAGCGTGGAGTCGCTATAGATCGTTTCGTGGATTGGAGCGTGGAGCGCCACGATCTCGTCGACGCCCCGGACGTAGTGCCCGAAACGATTCACGAACGTGGCATCCCGATCGAAAAGACGGCCGAGCGCCTCCATGTCATGGGCATTCCAGGCAGCCTGGAACGCGGCGGGCGCATCCTCCGGTCCATGCATCGTGGTCATGGTCATCGCTTGGGTGAGAGGAAAACGGACGGCATCACCGGATCCTACGGCAGGATGGCCGCGTCCGGTTCGTCGCCGCTGCGCCCTGGATGCCGCAGCACCAACCCCACGGCGGGGAATGCTTCGTTGCCCTCGAGCCGGCCTGCAATCCTGCGCTCGACCGTGAAGCCCTCGGAGAGATAGAGCGACAAGGCGGGCTCGTTGCCTTCGAGGACCTCGACGGTCAGCGGTTGCCGCGACGCGGATAGGACATGCCGGACCAGGGCGCGGCCCACGCCGCGCCGATAGGCCGCCGGGGACACGTAGAGCCAGCTCAGCTCGTCCGGCCTGTAGGCGACGAAGCCCTGTACTTCGCCGTCCACGAGCGCCACGGCCACTTCTCCGGCAAACAGCCCCTCGTTCTCCGCGGTCTGCTCCAGGGTGAGAAAGGAATCCTCGCCCGCGGAAAGGCGCAGCTCGTCGAGCCGGGCCGCGTCATGGATCGCGCACAAGCGCGGCCAGTCTTCTGCAAGGTAGGGGCGGATCTGCACCTGAGCCATGATCAATGCCGAGTCGGTCGAGAACTGTTCGAGTGATCCAGGAGTCGGCCACGGACGAAGGTGCGCCGCCGCATCCCGTGCGTTGCGCTGGAACTCGCGCGTGAACCGTTGGACCCCCGTGGCCGGCGAACACCGCCCGGCGGAGGCCAGTGCGCTGCGGAGATCCTCCCTGGTCGCCCGGCCAACCGAAGGTGACGAACATCCTGGCTTCCATGAACGCTCTTCGTCGTCGGGTTGCCAATCGGACCCTGGCGGCCAAGCAGCGTCAGTCTGGATGCCGGTGGCGTCTCACCTGCCGGTTTGTTCCGGCAATCCGGGGCCGGTGCACTGGTATTCCTTGGTGACGAGCCAACGATTGCAACCACCTGTACCGTCCGGCAGGTTGCATTGCTGTATGGCCCCGCCGAAAGCTTCCGCCCCGGTATAACCCCAGGCCCGGCAACGTGCCAAGGCGAGTTCGCGGGCCTGCGCCTCGTCCGCGCGGGGCTTCTCGAGCGCGCCGTATTCGTTACGGTCGCATCCGCGCGACTGCCGCCGGTTGCCGCCCAGTTCTTGGCAGTGGCGCACCCGGCCAGGATGGCCGCCGAAAGAAAAACAAGCAGCGCTTTCATTGTCGATACTCGTCCTTTGCGATCAACAAGCCGAAGACCAAACGAGCTCCGCGATATCGCCTCGATTCCTGGCCCGGGCGGTAAGCGAGGCTCGGCCTGGAACAACCGCCGGGTACCTACGCAAAGTAGCGCAATGCGAGGTACACGAGGAACAGCGCGCAACCGGCAAGCGACGCCTGTCGGGCACGGTGGCCAACCCGATGGCGGGAAACGAGAGGATGGCGCCCCGGGGCCGACCGCCAAAGCGCCAGTGAGATTGCCGAAGAGGGAAGCCGCACCGCACGTATTGCACCACGGTCTAACGCCTGAATTAAGCCGAACCGCGAAGCGGTTTCGGCTTGAATGAATTGTTAGGCTGCATTCTGACGCCAAGCGGCCGACACCTGATTTGCAATCGAGTCCAGCATGCCGGCCTCTAGCTCCAAGGCTCCCTTTAGCTGCAACTCAAGCCCAGTGTGCGGCTGTGTAAGAACAAAGGCCAGCCGGATGTGCCCGAGATGGTCTGAAGTTGCGCAAAGGGAGAACTCTCCTTCTAAGGTGCTCCAGTGGCGCTCTCCATCCCAGCCTTTCCAGCTAAGCGCCAGATCGCGAAAGAAGTCACCTAAGTCGGCCGCCATGAACGTGGAAGCACGAATCTCTCCGCGCCAGGAGCCAGAGACGACCGAAACAATGAAGACGTCGGCACCCGCGTCTTGATACTCGGGATGGAAGTCCGAGAGCGTGAGCGAGGTGTCGCCTTGAACTGACTTCAATGTGCAGGAAATGTTGCCCATGCGCCCTAACGCCTGAATTAAGCCGACCCGCAAAGCGGGTTCGGCTTGAATGAATTGTTAGGCCGCGCCATACGATGCGGCCAAATGTAGGTGCATGAACCATAAGATTGGAACGCCCCACAAGCAAAGGGCAGCAACCAACAATGCAAGGTGCGGGCGAGTCAGCCCGTGAGCCAGTAGTGGACGCAGGCGAATCCTATACGAACCAACAGCGGCACATACAAGCGCCGCCACAAGAAGGGCGTCCGCAATGACTAGATTAGTCTTGTAAAGGGCGAGCCAGAGAGTGATTGCTCCAGCAATCGCGCTGGCCATGTAAAGCAATGCACGGAGGAGAGAGGGCTTTGCTGACTCCGGTTTGTCGCCTGCGTCAGGCAAATAGCGTTTTTGAGCGTGGTCAAAAAGCCACGCGCAAATGAACATGCCTACGAAGCTTAGGGCGAAGTAGAGCGATGGCTGATTGACCATATTCATTAGTGCGCGGCCTAACACCTGAATTAAGCCGACCCGCGAAGCGGGTTCGGCTTGAATGAATTGTTAGCCCTCTGACCGATCACCTTGGCCAAAGGGGCTTTTAAGCCAATAGTAGCAGTGGGCGCAGAAATCAGCGCTGCGTGGGGATGAGCGGCCGGTCACGGGCGGATTGCCGCAGTGGGGATGACCTGAGACGGATCGTGTAGCCAGTTGGCTGGTGAGTTCTCTACCCTTAACAGGCAAGGAGAGCTCCATGAAGAAGCGATTCACCGACGAACAGATCATCGGCATCCTGCGTGAGGCCGAGGTCGGCGCCATGTCGATCAAGGCGCTGTGCAAGAAACACAACCTGACCGAGCAGACCTTTTTCCGCTGGCGCAACAAGTTCGGCGGCCTGGATGTACCCGACGCCCGCCGGCTCAAAGACCTGGAGTCCGAGAACGCCCGGCTCAAGCGGCTGGTGGCCGAGCAGATGCTGGTCATCGACGGGATGAAGGAGATCGTCCGAAAAAAATGACGACCCCGTCGGAACGACGCGACACGGTCCAGGTGCTGGTCCGTCGGGGGATCTCGCAGCGGAAGGCCCTGCATTACCTGGGTTTGAGCCGCCGCATCGCCAGCTACGCCCCGCGCCAGGCCGCCAAGGACCAGGCGGTGGCCGAGCGCTTGCTGGCCGCGTCGCCGAAGGTGCCGCGGTTCGGGTATCGCCGGATGGCGGCCTGGCTGGACCTGGGCGAGGCCCGGGTGCGGCGCCTGTGGCGTCGGCTGGGCTTGAACATTCCCCGCCGCCGGCCGCGTCGCCGCCGATCCGGCAACGATATCCGCCTTCCGGGCGCGGTTCGCCCGAATGCCGTCTGGAGCTACGACTTCGTCCACGACCAGATGGTCGACGGGCGCGCCTTGAAGATGCTGTGCGTGATCGACGAATACACCCGGGAGTGCCTGGCCATCGAGGTCGGGGCCAGCCTGCGGGCGCAGGACGTGATCCTGACCCTGTCGCGGTTGATGCGGCTCTACGGCAAGCCGGCCTTTGTCCGCTCCGACAACGGCGCCGAGTTCACCGCAGCCAAGGTGATGCGCTGGCTGCGCGACGCGGCGATCGGCCCGGCGTTCATCGCGCCGGGCAGCCCGTGGCAGAACGGCTTCGTCGAGAGCTTCAACGGCAAGCTGCGGGACGAGCTGCTGAACCGCGAATGGTTCCGCAGCCGCGCCGAGGCGAAGGTACTGATCGAACGCTGGCGGCAGTTCTACAACGAGCAGCGGCCGCACAGCGCCCATGGTTACAAACCCCCGGCGAGCGTTCGCCGGAACTGGTCGAAACCCGATACCATCAACCCCGGACTCACTGCCTGATTGGCTACAAGTTCCATACTCAGGTCAACGATAGCCCAAGCACTATTGACCCCGACATGAGTGTGAAGCTGCCAGAGAACCAAAGCGCCAACGAGAGAAAGCGCCCCGATAACTGTCCAGACACCAATTGACTCGTTGCCGACTTGGAAGAGGCGGCCGTCATCACGGTTTATCCATTCTCGAAGCTTCGACAGACTTCTCATGTGACACCTAACGCCTGAATTAAGCCGCGCCGCGAAGCGGCGTCGGCTTGAATGAATTGTTAGGGCTTACGCGGTGGAGGCGGCGGTATATAGCCTTTGCCCGGAGTGCGTGCACCATCATTTGGTCTGTCGCCCGGCGGACGGCTTGGCGGCGTCGGCGGTGACGGGGGCGGCCTGCTTGGTGGATTGCTGGGTCTCTTGTCTGACATGTGCGGCATCCCTTGCTGATAGGTTGGAATAAATGAACGCTGCCATGAAACAAACGCCTACCACGAACAGCAACGCTCCAGAGGCATTCAAATTTCGTGTGATCTTTGAAAATATGCCACCGGGGGTTTGCTTGTAGATGCTTCCATCATCGCATTGTTGGATTGCCTGTCTCAATGCGAGGTGGCTTGCAAAGAATGAGGAGAGAATGGCCAGCGAGCTAAGCGCCCATGAGAACCATGCTATAAGGACCCATGCGGGGTGATGGATTGCACCGGGACCTATGATGTCTTTGACAAAGGCGAACGATATGCCCAAGGCGCCTCCCGATAGAGATAGAACTGCCTTGTCAAAGTCATCCTGAGCCTTTTGCTCAGCGCTTATCAACCATTGCCGATACTCGCCGGGCGGCTTTTTTGGCGGCTCACATGCTTCATCAACCATGATCTCTCCTGTAAGCCCTAACGCCAGAATTAAGCCGCGCCGCGGAGCGGCGTCGGCTTGAATGAATTGTTAGGCCTTTCTCTCGGGCACTTTGACAATGGATCCGTTCCTCTTAAAGACCTGCTTGCGGGGGCTCTCTAGCGGCGGCTGCCTGTCTGCACGTTCAATCTTTTCGGGTCTGGCTTTTTGGGGCTTCGACTTTTTCTTCTTCTTACGTGACGGATCAAGTGGCTCAACCAGCTTGCGTGCATCACGATCAATTGGCTTGGAATTGAAGAAGGAAAGCCGATTGAGAAAGCTCCCTCCGAGCGGATTGTTCCTTCTTGCCACATGGCACCTTGTTGGAAGGCCTAACACCTGAGTTAAGCCGCGCCGCGAAGCGGCGTCGGCTTGGACGAATTGTTAGGCGCCATGCCTGCTACCTGTCCCATACGCCTGAGTCATACATGAGTCGCATTGTGTAGTTGACCTGCAGGGTCTGGTTGCCGCCACAACTGACCTCGGTGGTCTTCCCGCTCCGCGCCTCGACCAGTATGGAGGACTCGCTCCTCAGCGGGTCCGACAAGGTGTAGCGGTAGCCTTGGTTCACGAACTCCACGGACGCGTTGCCGTTCGCGTACGAGGTGTATGTGAACGCTCCTGCCGGTGGGCGCCTAGTTGCCGGGAACGTAAACACGGTCTTGCCTGCCTTGGATGCCCGGTACTGCATGTAGCCCTGTGTGCGGTTCACCACACGCGAGGCGCAGAGCGAATACTCCCGCTTGCCCGCCGAGCAGGACCAGAGGGTGATCTCTTCCTTAGTGCACAGAGGGCTGCCGGGATACTCATGGCTGTACGCCTCCCACGTTGCGTTCCGTATGGACGCCACGGGTCCGGTTTCCTGGGGCAACGCGCGCGGCGTCGCTAGGAGCATTGCCGTAAACATCAAAGGCCAAATGATCTTGTTCATGGCGCCTAACGCCTGAATTAAGCCGAGCCGCGAAGCGACTTCGGCTTGAATGAATTGTTAGGTCACTTGCCAGCAATCTGCGCCTGCAACTTTTTTGCCTGCGCCTTGGCCGCGGTCAACTCATCAGCATTCAACTTCTGATCGCAGTCAGAAGCTTTATTGCCAGTGTCGCTCTGGTCAACTTGTTCTGAGCCAGATTCAACGATAACGATGCGCCAGGCGCAACCGAGAATTGGATCGTGAGGAATGCTGGTAGTAAGGGTATAAGCCAGATTTCTTTGAGCCTGATAATCGCCAGAAAGAGCAGCTTGCTCAATCTTTTCATAGTCGCTCATGCTATTAACTTCAGTTGGAACCGGCTGAGGCGAAGGCTCTACACTCTGCGATTCTGCTGCTCGTTGCGATTGGATGGGCTGCTGTGGCTCTTGAGGTGCCGAGCATGCGGACAATGCAATGGATGCGGCGATTCCTAAGAAATAGTGCTTCATTTGCGAGTGAACTCCATTGTGACCTAACACCTGAATTAAGCCGACCCGCGAAGCGGGTTCGGCTTGAATGAATTGTTAGCCCTCTGACCGATCACCTTGGCCAAAGGGGCTTTTAAGCCAATAGTAGCAGTGGGCGCAGAAATCAGCGCTGCGTGGGGATGAGCGGCCGGTCACGGGCGGATTGCCGCAGTGGGGACACGTAAGGGCTGCTTTTTCGGTGATCTGGCTGATGAAGGCGCAGAAGAAAATGACGCACGTGGCAATGAACAGTGGTGCACTCGGCCAAATGAACATAGAGATAAAGCCGGCCATCAGAGCGATAAGCAAGATGATCTGGATGCGGCCATGACCCTTGTCATGCGCAGCAATCTTTGCGGCCCACTGATCGATCACGGCTTGGTCATGAGTGGCGCGGAGCTTCATAAGAGGGCTAACGCCTGAATTAAGCCGAGCCGCGAAGCGGCTTCGGCTTGAATGAATTGTTAGGCAGAAGATGCGTTACTAAGGCCTAGGCCTTGGACGATCACGTTCCATGCAACAAGTCTCGCCACAAGCTGGACAATGGCATCTTTTGGTGCAGCCACCACTCCCACTTGGTGCTGGAGTTGAATGGCAATTGTCGTCACTAGGGTAAACGTTGCCGCAGTGTGGACAAGTAATATTGCCTTGATCATCCGGTACACAGTCGGTCATCTTCGCTTTCCTTTATGGCGCTAATAAGTTGGTCTGCTGCCTAACGCTTGAATTAAGCCGCGCCGCGAAGCGGCGTCGGCTTGAATGAATTGTTAGCGAGCAAATCGGACATCTGTGACCTGAATGGATGCTTTTTCTTCTGTCCCATAGTAGTTCGCGAAACTTTCTGTGTTGCGTGTGCCGCTAGGTGGAATTGCTCCAACGTATGTAAAGCTAGTCGTGATGAGTTTTCCATCCTTGTCGTAAGTGGTTAGTTCTACCCGGACATTGTCAATATATTTATCTGTTAAATTGCGGACACTTACGTTCCATTTGACTGTTCCTCTCCCGGCAAAGTCTGGATCTACACTCCAGTTCCAATCTTCAATCTTGACCGAAGACAAGGCAGTGGAATTGCGCGTACTGCTGGAAGGGGAGTCAATGGCACTCAGCAGAAATAGTCCAAGCGTTAACAAAAGAACAATAATTGAGGCGGCGCGCGCCCGCTCGCGGCGGAACAGAGCTATGACTGCGCAAGCGATTGTTCCGAAGAGCGGTAAGACAAGGATTAGGCGTGGAGTGAATAGACAGAGAAGAAGGCCGAACGCAGCAAGAACGGTAAATACCGGGCTTCGATTTTGAGTGATTTTAATCGGTGCCGGTGCCGGTGCCGGTGCCGGTGCCGGTGGTATGGGCGGCGACGATGGGATGAGTGGGTGGCCGCAATGTGGGCAGCTCGTAGCTTGATCTGATGTGGTGCCGCCGCACTCTGGACAATTTTTCAACATGCGATGATCTCCCCCTTTGCTCGCTAACGCCTGAATTAAGCCGCGCCGCGAAGCGGCGTCGGCTTGAATGAATTGTTAGCGCTCATACGGAATAGGTTGGAGCGCTGCACTTTTATAAAGAGGATGACCCGGGTGGCCGCTTTTTAGCTTAGTTAGGCAATGCGGCGCTTTGATGAAGCTAAGAACCTGATTGTCCCTGCCCAGATAGCTGCCAGTTGCACTCCAGGCGCAAACAACTACCGGTGCCTCTGATTGAAGCTTGCGAAGCCATTTGTCATTGTCAGGCCCGATAGGATCTTTGGCGGTGAACAAAGCCGACTGATCTGTAGAGCGGAACGCAAATAAGTTGCCAAGCAGCAGGCCGCCATATCCCCAACGCTTTGCGTAGTTGATGCAAACGCGTGAAGTGTTGTCATCTGTTTCCGCGTCAGCGGTAGATGGGTTCAGACCGATGAACAGAACGGGAGGCTTTGATGAGTCCCAGATGCGGCGCAACTCATAGCGGTATTTCTGGCATTCGGAAATCGTGGCGGTGCTTTTCATGAGCGCTAACTACTATTCGAAGACAAAATTGGGAATAGCCCCGGTGTGTGGTCCGGGAATCCCTACCTGATTTTCCATCCGCCCCCCACGCCCTGCCTGGCATTCCGCTGGCTGTGGTGTGTAACCCCCGTGCGTAAACATGTCGCCTCCTCCCTGTGGACAGGCTCGGATGTCACGGTATCACCCGGATCAGGCGCTCGCCAAGGATGTTGCACGCTCGCGTTCTTCGGCGGCCGGGCCGCCGCCGAGGCTGCTCGATCAGGTGCGCGAGCGCCTGCGGCGGCTTGGCAGGGCCAAGCGGACCGAGGAGGCTTACGTCGGCTGGATACGCCGCTTCATCCTCGCCAACGGCAAGCGCCACCCGGACACGATGGGGGCGCAGGAAGTGGAGGCGTTCCTGACCCGGCTGGCGGTGCACGACGAGGTGGCACCCTCCACGCAGAACCAGGCGCTGGCCGCATTGCTGTTCCTGTATCGCGAGGTGCTGGGGCGAGAGCTGCCCTGGATGGACGAGATCCAGCGCGCCAAGCGCCCGCGCCGGCTGCCGGTGGTGTTGAGCGAGGCGGAGGTGGGCATGCTGCTGGAACAGATGGACGGGCGGCATTGGCTGATGGCCGCGCTGCTCTACGGCACCGGCATGCGCCTGATGGAATGCGTGCGCCTGCGCATCAAGGACGTGGACTTCGGCCGATACGAGATCGTGGTGCGCGATGGCAAGGGGGGAAAGGATCGCCGCACGATCCTGCCGCAGTCGTTGCGCGAGGCCTTGCTGGCACAGGTGGAAGAGGCGCGGCGCGTGCATGCGCGCGATATCGAGGCCGGCTTCGGCGAGGTCTGGCTGCCGCATGCGCTGGCGCGCAAGTATCCGAACGCGGCGCGCGAGATCGGCTGGCAGTACCTGTTCCCGGCACCACGGCGCAGCGTCGATCCGCGCGGCGGCGCGGTGCGGCGGCATCATGTGGACGAGAAGGGGCTGCAGCGCGCGGTCAAGGCGGCCTGCCGGCAGGCGGGACTGGACAAGCCGAGCAGTTGCCACACGCTGCGGCATTCCTTCGCCACGCACCTGCTGGAAGCCGGCCATGACATCCGCACGGTGCAGGAGCTGCTCGGCCACAAGGATGTGGCGACCACCCAGCTGTATACGCATGTGCTTGGTCGGGGAGCCAGTGCGGTACGCAGCCCGCTCGACCGTGGCGGGCGCTGAGCCGGGGGGGCTCAGCCGTCCAGCAGCGCCCGGTCCCGCACCGCGCCCTTGTCGGCGCTGGTGGCCAGCAGCGCATACGCCTTCAGCGCGGTACTGACCTTGCGCGCGCGCGGCTGCGCCGGCTTCCAGCCCTTGGCGTCCTGCTCGGCGCGGCGCGCGGCCAGTTCCTCGTCGGGGACCAGCAGGTCGATCGAACGCTTGGGGATGTCGATCAGGATGCGGTCGCCGTCGCGGACCAGGCCGATCGCGCCGCCGGCGGCGGCCTCGGGCGAGGCGTGGCCGATCGACAGGCCGGAGGTGCCGCCGGAGAAGCGGCCGTCGGTCAGCAGCGCGCACTTCTTGCCCAGGCCCTTGGACTTCAGGTAACTGGTCGGATACAGCATCTCCTGCATGCCGGGGCCGCCCTTGGGGCCCTCGTAGCGGATCACGACCACGTCGCCCGGCTGCACTTCGTCGCCGAGGATGCCCTTGACCGCCGCGTCCTGGCTTTCGTAGACGCGCGCGGTGCCTTCGAAGACGTGGATCGATTCGTCCACGCCGGCGGTCTTCACCACGCAGCCGTCCAGCGCGATGTTGCCGTAGAGCACGGCCAGGCCGCCTTCCTGCGAGAACGCATGTTCGACGTCGCGGATGCAGCCTTCGGCACGGTCGGCGTCCAGGCTCGGCCAGCGGGTGGACTGGCTGAAGGCGACCTGGGTCGGGATGCCGGCCGGGCCGGCCTTGTAGAACGTGTGCACGGCTTCGTCCTGGGTCGCCGCGACGTCCCACCGGGCGATGGCGTCGCCGAGCGTCCTGGCATGCACGGTCGCCACGCCGGTATCGAGCAGGCCGCCGCGCGCCAGCTCGCCGAGGATCGCCATGATGCCGCCGGCGCGGTGCACGTCCTCGATGTGGTACTTCTGCGTGTTCGGCGCGACCTTGCACAGCTGCGGCACGCGCCGCGACAGGCGGTCGATGTCGCGCATGGTGAACGGCACCTCGGCTTCCTGCGCGGCGGCGAGCAGGTGCAGGATGGTGTTGGTCGAACCGCCCATGGCGATGTCGAGCGTCATCGCGTTCTCGAACGCGGCGAAGGTGGCGATGCCGCGCGGCAGCGCGGTCGGGTCCTCGGCGCCGTACCAGCGGTGGCACAGCTCGACCGCGGTGCGCCCGGCCTTGAGGAACAGCTGTTCGCGGTCGGCATGGGTGGCCACGACGGTGCCGTTGCCCGGCAGCGATAGGCCCAGCGCCTCGGTCAGGCAGTTCATCGAGTTGGCGGTGAACATGCCCGAGCACGAGCCGCAGGTCGGGCAGGCGCTGCGCTCCACCGCGGCGACCTGCTCGTCGCTGGCGTTCGGGTCGGCGGCCATCACCATCGCGTCGATCAGGTCGAGCTTGTGGTCGGCGAGCCGGGTCTTGCCGGCCTCCATGGGGCCGCCGGAGACGAACACGGTCGGGATGTTGAGCCGCAGCGCGGCCATCAGCATGCCGGGGGTGATCTTGTCGCAGTTGGAGATGCACACCAGCGCGTCGGCGCAGTGCGCGTTGACCATGTACTCGACCGCGTCGGCGATGATCTCGCGGCTGGGCAGCGAGTACAGCATGCCGTCGTGGCCCATCGCGATGCCGTCGTCGACCGCGATGGTGTTGAACTCCTTGGCGACGCCGCCGACGCGTTCGACCTCGCGCGCGACCAGCTGGCCGAGATCCTTCAGGTGCACGTGCCCGGGCACGAACTGGGTGAAGGAGTTGGCGATGGCGACGATCGGCTTGTGGAAGTCGTCGTCCTTCATGCCGGTGGCGCGCCACAGCGCGCGGGCACCGGCCATGTTGCGGCCGGCGGTGGAGGTCCTGGAGCGATACTCGGGCATGGGTGCTGCGGTCTGGCGGGCCAGTGGCTGGCGGGAAATACCGGTCCTTTATACGGGATTTCCTTGGTTGCGCCTGCAACTTCGCCGGCGTGGCGCATCCGCGGGCCGCGCGAAGTGCGTGCCCGGGGAGGAACGGGCATCATGTGCGGCTGGAACGACAGGAACAGACGCATGAAGCGATCGAAGACCACCGCATTGCTGCTGATGAGCACCGCGCCGCTGCTGTTCACCGCCTGCCAGCGCGAGCAGCCGGTTCAGGTACAGGAGGGGCTGTATACCTCCGTGGAGAGCTGCGTGGAGGCCACCGGCAATCCGTCGGCCTGCCGCACCGCGTTCGAGCAGGCGCGCCGGCAATCCGCCGACGCCGCGCCCAAGTACGCCAGCCGCGCCGAGTGCGAGAAGGACTACCCGCCCGACCAGTGCGTGGAGCAGCGCACCTCCGCGGGCCACTCCTTCATCGGCCCGATGATGGCCGGCTTCTTCATGTCGCAGATGCTCAACAACCGCGCCGGCCTGGCCCAGCCCGCGGCCGCGCCGGCGTACCAGGACCGCAACGCCGGCTGGGCGCGCCCGGCCACCGCGCCGGGGACCGGGGGGCTCAACACCGCCAGCGGGATCGGCACCGGCAAGTCGGCGCTGACGCCGTTCACCAGCACGCCCAACCGCGCGGTGACCGTCAGCCGCGGCGGCTTCGGCGGCAGCAGCGGCAGCCGCATCGGTTCCGGCGGCTGAGGCGTGCGGGCGGTTCACGGGCAGGGCGCGTCCTGATGCGGCGCGTTCCCATCATCGAGCGCGGCGACTGGCGTGCGCTGGCGGCCGAGTGCGGCTTCCGCTTCCATACCATCGACGGCGAACGCTATTGGGACGAGCGCGCGTACTACGCGTTCAGCCTGCGCCAGATCGAGGACGACCTGGAGGACCCCAGCGCCGAGCTGCACGCGATGGCGATGGACCTGGTCGGCGAGATCGTCGCGAGCGAGGCGCTGATGGCGCGGCTGGCGATCCCCGGGCCGTTCCGCGACTGGATCGCCGACAGCTGGCGCCGCGGCGAAGCGCACCTGTACGGGCGCCTCGACTTCGCCTACGACGGCCGTGGCCCGGCCAAGCTGTACGAGTTGAACTACGACACGCCGACCTCGCTGTTCGAGGCGGCGTTCTTCCAGTGGCAGTGGCTGGAGGACCAGCGCGGCGCCGGGCGCCTGCCGGCGGGGGCGGACCAGTTCAACTGGATCCACGAAGCGCTGGTCGGCCGTTTCGGCGACCTGTCGGCGCAGTTGCCGCCGCCGCTGTACTTCGCCGCGGTACGCGGATCGGAAGAGGACCAGGGCACCGTGGCCTACCTGCGCGATTGCGCGGCGCAGGCGGGCCTGCATGGCGCGGCGATCGCGATCGAGGACGTCGGGCTGGCCGAGGACGGGCGCTTCACCGACCTGGACGACGTCGTGATCGGCTCGCTGTTCAAGCTGTATCCGCTGGAAGACCTGTTCGCCGACGAGTTCGGCCGCGCCCTGCCGCGCTCCGGGCTGCGCCTGCTCGAGCCGCCGTGGAAGGCGCTGCTGAGCAACAAGGGCGTGCTGCCGCTGCTGTGGGAACGCCACCGTGGCCATCCCAACCTGCTCGAGGCGCATTTCGACGACGGCGGCGCGCTGCCGCCGGGTTGGGTGCGCAAGCCGCTGCATTCGCGCGAGGGCGCCAACGTCGCGATGCACCTCGCGGATGGTCGCCGGCTGGAGAGCGACGGGCCGTACGCGGGCCCGTGCATCCGCCAGGCGGCGCATCCGCTGCCGGCCTTCGATGGCGGCTATCCGCTGGTGGGCAGCTGGATCGTCGGCGATAGCGCCTGCGGCATCGGCATCCGCGAGGACGACAGCCCGATCACCCGCGACAGCGCGCGCTTCGTGCCGCATGCGATCGTCGAGGACGATGCGCCGGCGACGCTGTATGCGTGAGCGGTATCCGATGCAAGGGATCGAGGTCCCTCCCGCGGGGCCACGGCCTGCCGTGGACGCCTGCCTGAGCTGCCGCGACGGCTGCGGCGCCTGCTGCATCGCGCCGTCGATCGCCTCGCCCTTGCCGGGCATGCCGGGTGGCAAGCCCGCGGGCGTGGCTTGCGCGCAGCTCGATGCGCAGATGCGCTGCAAGGTGTTCGGCAAGCCGGAGCGGCCTGGTTTTTGCGGGCGGCTGCGTCCTGCGCCGGACATGTGCGGCGGCTCGCGCGAGGAGGCGCTGCGGTTGCTGGGCGAATTGGAGCGGGCGACGCAGCCGGATTGAGTAGAAATACGCAGGCGCGGCTTTTTTGTGGGAGCGGCTTCAGCCGCGATGGGGCTTTATCGGAGAAGCCGGGACGCGGGACCCGGGACCGGGGACCCGGAAAAGCGACAAGCTCACTTCGGACCGAGTGCAGTTGTGGGAGGGACTTCAGTCCCGACAGGCTTTACCGGCCTTCTGTCGGGACTGAAGTCCCTCCCACAAAAGAGCAAAAATCAGCGCAAAAAACCTGAAAACACTTGACAGGTAATCGAGGTCAAAGAGCCTGTTTTGGACTCCCGACTCCCGACTCCCGACTCCCGACTCCCGACTCCCGACTCCCGACTCCCGACTCCCGACTCCCGACTCCCGACTCCCGACTCCCGACTCCCGACTCCCGACTCCCGACTCCCGACTCCCGACTCCCGACTCCCGCGCTAAGCCCTGCCCACCTGCGCGTACACCGCATCGCGCAGGTCGTTGACGAAGCGGCCGGACATGCCTTCGTACAGCGTGTTGGTCAGTGCGACCACGCTCAGCTTGCGTGCCGGATCCACGAACCAGTTGTGGCCGTACACGCCGCCCCAGCGCCAGGTGCCGGGGGACTCGGGCGACTTCGCCGCGGCCGGGTCGCGCAGCACCGAGAAGCCGAGGCCGAAGCCTGTGCCCGGCGAACTTTCGAGCGGCGCGACCTGGTCGCGCCCCATCTCCGCGGCGAGCCTGGCGGGCAGTACGTCGCCGCCGCCGCTGCGCAGGGTGTCGAGCAACCGCATCAATTCGTCGGCGCGGCCGACCATGCCGGCGCCGCCGGAGGGATAGGCGGCCGGATCGAGCGCGCGCGCCGGGTCGAACGACACGCCCTCGGCGCCGGGCACCAGCGGCACGTGCTCCGGTCCCGCCATGCGGTGCGGTTGCGCTTGGCCGTCGTTGACGTAGACGGTGGTGAGGCGCTTGGCATCGGTGGCGTGGAACGTGGTGTCGCGCCAGCCCAGCGGCTTGCCGACCAGGTGCTGCACCGCCTCGGCCAGCGTGCCGTCGTAGGCGCGCTCGATCGCCGCGCCGGCCACGTCGATGCCGAGCGAGTAGTTCCAGCGCGTGCCGGGCGCGAACAGCAGCGGCGCCTGCGCGAGCCGGCGCAGGTTCTCCTGCAGGTCGAAGCCGGGCCGGTCCAGTCCGTCGGATACGCCGAGCCTGGCATAGGCGCGATCCGCGCCGGTTTCCTCGAAGCGATAGGTCAACCCGGAGGTATGCACGAGTAACTGGCGCAGGGTGATGTCCGGACGACTGCCATCGGCCAGCGCCGGGCGGAACTCCGGCAGCCAGCGCGCCACCGGCGCGTCGAGTTCGAGCTTGCCGCGCGCCACCAGCGCCATCGCCGCGGTGGTCACCACCGGCTTGCTGACCGAGGCGAAGCGGAACAGCGCATCGGCCCGCATCGGCAGCTTCGCCTCGCGGTCGGCGAACCCGGCGATGCGCTGGTGGAACGGCTTGCCATCGCGTCGTACCAGCACCACCGTGCCGACCAGGCGGTGCTCGGCGAGGGCGCGGTCGATGGCGTCGTCGATCGGCGATGTGCGGGCAGGCGTGCGTGCCCGCACGTCCCAGGGCAGGGCGAGCGCGATGCCGGCCATCGCCGCGCCGTGCAGGAACCGGCGCCGGCCGGCATCGGGATGGGCGGACTGGGACATCGGCTATTCCTCCACGGCTGGGCGGACGTACCGTAGGCGGCCCGGTACGCCCCCGCAAGCGCAGCGATGGGATGCTGCGGTGCGCCGCTTTCCCGCCGCGTCAGCGCACGGTGCCTTGCCGTTCCTTGCGCGCGCCGAACAGCTTGCGGATACCGGCCCCCACCGCCATCACGCCGATCAGCAGCAGCTTCCAGAACTTCGCCAGGACCAGGCCGAGCTTGGCGAACAGCCCGGCCTTGGCGGCCAGGCCGCCGCCGATCAACGTGGCCAGTCCGTAGCTGGCGATCTTGTCGGTGGAGGGATTGTGGTCGGCGTAGCGCGCACCTTCGTCGAACCCGGTCATCGGCAGCAGCTTCTGCATGCCTTCGCGGACCTGCTCCAGCTCGTTCATGTCGGCGATCGCGTTGAGGCTCAGGTAGCCATGCCGGCCGAGCACGCGGATGTCGTAGTTGAGCGTGTTGTCCTGCTGGCCTTCGAAGTGCAGCTCCTTGGCCCAGTGCAGCTTCTTGCTGCCGGCGTCGTAGCGCGGCGGCACGGCCCAGCCGACCAGGTCGACGGTGCCATAGCCCTGCTCCCGGCGCGCCTGGTTGTCCTCGGCGGTGCCCTGCTTCATGTCCGACAGCAGCTCGTCGTAGTCGATCTTGGCCGCATCGGCGTCGGAGACGTAGCCATCGTCGGCATAGGTGACGACCACGGCCCAGCTGCCGTCCTCGTCGAGCGCCGGATGGCGCGGTACCACCAGGCCCAGCACGCTTTCGTCCGGCGGGTTGGCCCAGAACTCCTCCAGGACGCGGCGGGCGTCGGCCTGGTCGAGGTAGCGGAATTCCTGGCCAAGGTCGAAGTGCGCCTTGGCCTGCGGGATCTCGATGTGGCCGTCGCGGAAGTGCAACGACTGCAGGAACTGCTCGGCGGTCATTTCGCCTTCGCCGGCCGGCTCGGCCGAGGCGATGGAGGCGGACAGGGCGAACACGCAGGCGGCCAGCAGGCCGCGGCCCAACGTCGATGTCTTCATCGGTGATTCCTTTCGCCGGCGTCCCCACGCCAAGGCGCGCAGTGTCGCGCAAATGCGCGGCGCGGACAATGCGCCGCGGGGAGAGCGCGATGCTTGCCGGCGATGCCGGCGGGCTAATGCGACAGCCGCGTCATCGCATCGCCGATGCCGTCCGGGGTGAGCGGGAACATGCGCTCCTCCAGCAGGTGCCGGACCATGCCGACCGAGGGCGTCCAGTCCCAGCGTTCGCGCGGTAGCGGGTTGATCCAGGCCAGGTGGGGGAAGTGCGCCGCCAGGCGCTGGAACCAGGTCGCGCCGGATTCCGCGTTCCAGGATTCGCTGGCGCCCCCGGGATGGCTGATCTCGTAGGGATGCATCGAGGCGTCGCCGACCACGATCACGCGATGGCCGGCGGGATAGCGATGCAGCAGGTCCCAGGTGGCGACGCGATCGGAAGGATGCCGGCGCGCATGGGTCCACACGTGCTCGTAGAGGAAGTTGTGGAAGTAGAAATGCTCTAGCCGCTTGAACTCGGCGCGCGCGGCGCCGAACAGGGCTTCGGCGGCATGCACGTGGTCGTCCATCGAACCGCCGATGTCCAGCAGCAGGATCACGCTGACCGCATTGCGCCGCTCGGGGCGCATGCGCACGTCCAGCAGGCCGCCCTCGCGGGCGGTCGCGGCGACGGTGGCTTCCAGGTCGAACTCGTCGGCGGCGCCGCTGCGCGCGAACCGGCGCAGTCGCCGCAGCGCCAGCTTGAGGTTGCGCGGGCTGAGCTCGGCATCGCCGTCCAGTTCGCGGAAGCTGCGTTGCTCCCACACCTTGGCCGCCATGCGCCCGCGGCTTTCGCCGCCGACGCGCAGCCCGCCGGGGTGATGGCCGGCATTGCCGAACGGGCTGGTGCCGCCGGTGCCGATCCAGCGGCTGCCGCCTTCGTGGCGTTCGTGCTGCTCGCCGAGGCGCTCGAGGAAGCGCCGCATCAGCTCTTCCAGCGAGCCGAGCCGTTGCACCCCGGCTTTCTCCTCTTCGGTCAGCTCGCGGCCGAGCGCGGCACGCAGCCAATCGCCGGGGATCGCCGCCTGCAAGGCCTGCGCCGGCGCGGCCGCCACGTCCTTGAGGTAGCGGCCGAAGGCCCGGTCGAAGCGGTCGTAGTGGCGTTCGTCCTTGACCAGCGCGGTGCGAGCCAGGGCATAGAGGGCCTGCGGCTCAGGATCGGCCACGCCGGCCTCGAGCGCGCCGAGCAGGTCCAGCCATTCGCGCGGCGTGACCGGGACGCGTTCGGCGCGCAAGGCATGGAACAGGCGCAGGAACATCGCGGTGCCTCCCGCTCAACCGGCAGGGGCGGCATGGCCCCGGCGAGTATCGTGCGGGCGAATGGGCGTGTTCACCTGGCGTGGTCCGTCGGTCGTTCCAGCTGGTGGATCGCGTCCTGGATCTCGTCGAGCCGCGCCGCCAACGCGGCCTGGGCGTCGCGCAGGCCGCGGTTGTAGTAGTGCGCGCCGAGTTCGCCGGAAACGAAATCGAGCAGGAACTCGGCATCGAACCGGCCGATGTCCTGCCGCAGCTCCTCGGCGAAGTACCGCTGGAGCTTGCCCACCAGCGCGGCCTTCTCGTCCTTGTCGAACGCGATCTTCTGCATGGTTCAGCGCCCTTGTCGCCGGTGCAGGAACATCAGTCTCTCCAGCAGCTGCACGTCCTGCTCGCTCTTGACCAGCGCGCCGGCCAGCGGCGGCAGCGCCTTGGAGGGCTCGGCGTCGGCCAGCTGGCGCGCGGCGAGTTCGTCGGCCATCAGCAGGCGCAGCCAGTCGATCAGCTCGGAGGTCGAGGGCTTCTTCTTCAGGCCGGGCACCTCGCGCAACTCGAAGAAGGCGCGCAGCGCGCGCGACACCAGCGTGCGGTCGATCGAGGGGAAGTGCACGTCGACGATGCGCCGCAGCGTGGCTTCGTCCGGGAACGCGATGTAGTGGAAGAAGCAGCGGCGCAGGAACGCGTCCGGCAGTTCCTTCTCGTTGTTGGAGGTGATCAGGATCACCGGACGGTGCCGCGCGACGACGCTCTGGCCGGTCTCGTAGACGTCGAAGGCCATGCGGTCCAGTTCGTGCAGCAGGTCGTTGGGGAACTCGATGTCGGCCTTGTCGATCTCGTCGATCAGCAGCACCGCGCGGCGTTCGCTCTCGAACGCTTCCCACAGCTTGCCCTTGCGGATGTAGTGGGCGATGTCGTGCACGCGCGGATCGCCCAGTTGCGAGTCGCGCAGGCGGCTGACCGCATCGTATTCGTACAGGCCTTGCTGCGCCTTGGTGGTGGACTTCACGTGCCAGGTCAGCAGCGGCGCGTCGAGCGCGGCCGCCACCTCCTCGGCGAGCAGGGTCTTGCCGGTGCCGGGCTCGCCCTTGACCAGCAGCGGGCGCTGCAGCGCGATCGCGGCGTTGACCGCCTGCATCAGCTCCGGCGTGGCGACGTAGCGCGCGGTGCCTTCGAACCTCATCGCGCGGCCTCCATGCCGAGGTACTTGTCCTTCAACCGCACGTAGTGGTCGGCCGAGTAGTGCAGACTCTCGATCTCCTGGTCGGACAGCTGCCGCGCCGGCCGCGCCGGGTTGCCCAGCCACAACTCGCCCGAGCGCACCACCTTGCCGGGCCCGACCACCGCGCCGGCGCCGACGAAGCCGTGCTTCTCCACGACGGCGCCGTCGAGGATGCACGCGCCCATGCCGATCAGGCTGTAGTCCCCGATCGTGCAGGCATGGATGATGCAGCCGTGGCCGATGGTGACGCCTTCGCCTACCAGGGTCGGATGGCCGGCCTTGTTGTAGGGGCTGTGGTGGCTGACGTGGACGATGGTGCCGTCCTGGAGGTTGCTGCGCGCGCCGATGCGCACGTGGTTGACGTCGCCGCGGATCACCGTGCCCGGCCACACCGAGACGTCCTCGCCCAGCACCACGTCGCCGATCACGGTGGCGGCATCGTCGACGTAGACGCGCGCGCCGAGTCGCGGGACCTTGTCGAGGAAGGGGCGGATCGAGGGCACGGCGTTCTCCGGATACGGGGCGGTACGGCATGATGATAACCGGCATGCGCGGGCGCTTTGTGGAACGCCTGGCATGCGCATCGCCGCCGCGCGGTTCGCGCGAGCGGCGGAAACAGCGACGGCGTGCACGGTTGCCAAGGCCGGCCACGCGCTTCTAACTCCTCGTCCGGCATGCTTCGCTTCCCGGACAGGCTTCGGTTGCGTTCCTGGTCTCTGTTCGGCACGTCGCTTCCTGCCCACGGAGTCCCGCCCATGCCGCTGATCGAGTTGCCCACCCATCGCCTGCACTACCGCATCGAGGGGCGCGACGATGCGCCATGGCTGACGTTCTGCAATTCGCTCGGCACCGACCTGCACATGTGGGATCCGCAGGTCGAGGCATTGGCGCCGCACTATCGGGTCCTGCGCTACGACCGGCGCGGGCACGGCCAGTCCGACACGCCGCCCGGGCCCTACGAGGTCGCCGACCTGGGGCGCGACGTGCTGGCGCTATGGGATGCGCTCGGCGTGGAACGCTCGCATTTCTGCGGCCTGTCGATCGGCGGCCTGACCGGGCAATGGCTGGGCCTGAACGCCGGCGCGCGCTTGCAGCGGCTGGTGGTCTGCTCTACCGCGGCCAAGATCGGCACGGCGGAGACCTGGGCGCAGCGGATCCGGCAGGTGCAGCAGGACGGGCTCACCGCGCTGGTGGACGGCACCGTGCAGCGCTGGTTCTCCCCGGGCTTCATCGCCGCCCATCCGCTGGTGATCGACGAGGTCGTCACCAGCTTCCTGGAGACCTCGCGCGAGGGCTACATCGGCGGTTGCCACGCGGTCGCCCAGGCCGACTTCCGCCACGCGCTGCCAGGCATCGCCGCGCCCTTGCTGGCCATCGCCGGCGACGACGATCCGGTGTGCCCGCCGCATGAGCTGCAGTACGTCGCCAACAACGTGGCCGCGGGCCACTTCTGCAAGGTCCGTGGGCGGCACCTGTGCAACCTGGAATCGCCGCAGGACTTCAACCGGGTGCTGCAGGACTTCCTGCAGGCCGGCGCCTGATGCGCCTACCTGTCCCCGCTCTGGAGCCGCTTGGCCGCCTCGAGATGGTCGGCGACATGGTGCCGCGTCGTCTGCAGGTGCGTGACGACCGCGGGCGTCGACGCCGCGGGGATCAGCTGGGCGTCCAGCGCCCGTAGCGCTTCGGTGTGGTCCTTCACCATCGCCGCGACATAGGCTTGCGCGAAGGCCGCCCCGTCGAGCGCCTTCAACGTGGCCAGCTCCTGCTGGCCCTTCGCCATCTGCGCCTTGGCCGGCGCGGCCGCGAGGTCCGGTTCGAGCAGCGCCACCTTGCGGTTGTTCTCGCCGTGTTCCTTGACCATGCGGGTCGCGTATTCGCGCACCGGGCCGGTGACCTGCTTCTGCAACGCCAGGTTGCCGGCGTCGATCTCCGAGGTGTTGATGGCGCTCAGGACGCCGAGCGCGGCGGATTGATCGAGCGCCGCGCCGCGGGCGCTGGAAGGGGATTGCGCCGCGCCGCTTCCGGTCACGGCGAGGAGAACGAACAGCGTGCTGGCGAGAGTACGGGCAGGCATGGCGGCCCCTCCGGTGTAAGGTGGGGCCAGCGTGCCCGGCGGATCGTGATTCCCGCGTCCGGGCGGCGTGCAGTCCGCTTCAAGGAGAGGCTGGCGCCCCCGCCGGTACCGTGAGGATCGCGTCGAGCCGCCGCGTGGACGGGCGCGCTACGCCACGCGCCGCGCGCGTTCCAGGTGCACCAGCAGCAGCGAGATCGCCGCCGGCGTCATGCCGGGGATGCGCTGGGCCTGGCCGATGGTCTGCGGGCGCACGCGTTCCAGCTTCTGCTGCACTTCCGCCGAGAGCCCGCGCACGCCGGCGTAGTCGAAACCCTCCGGGATCGGCGTGGCCTCGTGGCGTTGCTGGCGCGCGATCTCGTCGCGCTGGCGATCGAGGTAGCCGGCGTACTTCACGCTGATCTCGACCTGCTCGGCGACCTTGGCGTCGTCCACGCCGGGGCCGAGCGAGGGCACCGTCATCAGCTTGGCGTAGTCCAGCTCCGGGCGCTTGATCAGGTCGAGCACGTTGGTCTCGCGGCTGACCGCCACGCCCAGCGTCGCCTCGACCTCGCGGCCGAGCGCGTTGCCGGGCGTCGCCCACAGCGCGCGCAGGCGCTGGCTCTCGCGCTCGACCGCTTCCTGCTTGGCCTGGAATGCGGCCCAGCGGCGGTCGTCGACCACGCCCAGTTCGCGGCCGGCCGCGGTCAGGCGCACGTCGGCATTGTCCTCGCGCAGCTGCAACCGGTATTCGGCGCGGCTGGTGAACATGCGATACGGCTCGGTGGTGCCGTGGGTGATCAGGTCGTCCACCAGCACGCCCAGGTAGGCCTCGTCGCGGCGCGGCGACCAGCCGTCGCGGCCACGCACGAAGCGCGCCGCGTTGAGCCCGGCCAGCAGGCCCTGCGCGGCGGCTTCCTCGTAGCCGGTGGTGCCGTTGATCTGGCCGGCGAAGAACAGGCCCTCGACCAGCTTGGTCTCCAGCGTCGCCTTCAGCCCGCGCGGATCGAAGAAGTCGTACTCGATCGCGTAGCCCGGCCGGGTGATGTGCGCCTGCTCGAAGCCGCGGATCGAGCGCACCAGTTCCAGCTGCACGTCGAACGGCAGCGAAGTGGAGATGCCGTTCGGATAGATCTCGACCACGTCCAGCCCTTCCGGCTCGACGAAGATCTGGTGGCTGGTCTTCTCGGCGAAGCGCACCACCTTGTCCTCGATCGACGGGCAGTAGCGCGGGCCGATGCCCTCGATCTGGCCGGTGTACAGCGGCGAGCGGTCGAGCGCGCCGCGGATGATCTCGTGGGTGCGCTCGGAGGTATGCGTGATCCAGCAACTGACCTGGCGCGGATGCTCGGCGACCTGGCCGAGGAACGACATCACCGGCAGCGGGTCGTCGCCCGGCTGTTCCTCCATCACCGCGTAGTCGAGGGTGCGGCCGTCGATGCGCGGTGGCGTGCCGGTCTTGAGCCGGTCGATCGCGAACGGGCGTTCGCGCAGGCGCGCGGCCAGGGTCGTGGCCGGCGGATCGCCCATGCGCCCGGCGGTGTACTGGGTCTGGCCGATGTGGATCTTGCCGGCCAGGAAGGTGCCGGCGGTCAGCACCACCGCGCCGGCCTCGAAGCGCAGGCCGGTCTGGGTGATCGCCCCGCGCACCGCGTCGCCCTCGATGACCAGGTCGTCGACCGCGGCCTGGAACACGGTCAGGTTCGGCTGCGCCTCGACGATGCGGCGGATCGCGGCGCGGTACAGCGCGCGGTCGGCCTGGCAGCGGGTGGCGCGCACCGCCGGGCCCTTGGAGGCGTTGAGGGTGCGCCACTGGATGCCGGCCAGGTCGGCCGCGTGCGCCATGGCCCCGCCCAGGGCATCGATCTCCTTGACCAGGTGGCCCTTGCCGATGCCGCCGATCGCCGGATTGCAGCTCATCGCGCCGACGGTCTCGATGTTGTGGGTCAGCAGCAGCGTGCGCGCGCCGGCACGCGCGGCCGCCAGCGCGGCTTCGGTGCCGGCATGGCCGCCGCCGATCACGATCACGTCATGGCGATGGAAGGAGCGGGTCATGGCAAACGGGTACGGAGGTGGACGGAGGGGCCGCGGCCGACCGCGGCGAGGGGGATTTCTGGGCGCTGGTTCGCATTTTAAGCAACGCACCCTCAAGCTGGCATGCTTCGTGCAGATAACCCGATTGCACCTGGTGTGGCACTGCGCCTGCATGGCGCAAACGGCTGGAATTGGAACAGGGGCCAGCCATGCGCACCCCGGGGTAGCACGGGGCCGGTAGTCGGGGGACTGCCGGCCCTTTTTCTTTGGCGCGAATCCTTCGCAAGCCCGTATGGCCATTGCGCGGATCCGGAGGGAAATCCCGCGCACCGGAGGGGCATGGGGCCGGGATTCCGCCGGAGCGGGAAACCCAAAGACGAAGCCCCGGCAGGGCCGGGGCTTCGCGTTGTAGGCGCCGATATCCGACAGGGCCGGAACAGGGGGGATCCAGATTTCCCTGTCGGACATCGACATTGAAACGGCTGTGTAACGGCTCGCGTCAGAATGCGACGCGTCGCGTCACGACCGAGGCGTAGCTTCGCGCCAAGCGCCGATCAAAAGCAAGCTTTTCCGCAACACGAATTGTGGCTGTCGTCGCAAGTCCCGAAAGTTATGGTTCCTGGGTCCGCACTCCCGATCGGCCCGGCTGCTTGATCCGGTTCAGGTCGCGCCAGGGCGAGGGCGACGACTGCCGCGGCACGCTCGGACGCGGCGGGGCCGGTTGCGAAGGGCGCGGCGGCCGCGGGCCGGCATTGCCCGGCGGCGGGCGGCGGACCGGCGGCGGCCGGTAGTAGTAGCGGCCCGGATAGGCCGGATAGTCGTACAGGCCTATCCAGCCGGGGCCGTAGTACGGGCCGTAGCCACCGTAGTAACCGCCGTAGTAGCCCGGCGGATAGCGGTATTGCACGCTCGGCGTGCCGCGGTAGTAGCCGCCGCTGGCGCCGCCGGTGTAGTCGTAGGTCGCGCAGCCGCCGAGGAGGGCCAGCATCCCGGCGGCCAGGAGCATGCGGGTTTTCATTGGTGGACCCCTCCTCTTGAGCATGCTGCCAATGTCGGCGTAACGCATTGAATCCGTCCTTAACTTCCCGTTGTCGCGATGAATGTTTCATGTCGCCCGGTGGCGGCGGGCGCCGCGCCGGGCTCCTGGCGTCCGGGGACGATACGTTAACCTTGGCGGATGATCGAACCCGGATTGCCTGATTTCACCGACGTGCTGCTGGCGGCGGCGCGCATCGCCCCCCATGCGGAGGTCACGCCGGTACTGCGATCACGGGCCCTGGACGCGCTCAGCGGGGCGCGGCTGCACTTCAAGGCCGAGCACCTGCAGCGCGGCGGGGCGTTCAAGTTCCGCGGCGCCTGCAACGCGGTGTGGTCGCTGGACGAGGCACGGGCCGCGCGGGGCGTGGTCACCCATTCGTCCGGCAACCATGGCGCGGCGCTGGCGCTGGCGGCGCGCACCCGCGGCATCGGTTGCCACGTGGTGGTGCCGGACGGCGCGGTCGCGGCCAAGCTGAGCAATATCGTCCGCCACGGAGCGACGCTGTGGCGGTGCGAGCCGTCGATCGCCGCGCGCGAGCGCACCTGCGCCGAGGTCCAGGCCAATACCGGCGCCTGCCTGGTGCATCCGTACACCGATGCGGCCGTGATCGCCGGACAGGGCACCGCCACGCTGGAATTGCTGGGCCAGGCCGATGGCCTGGACGTGCTGGTGGTGCCCGTCGGCGGCGGCGGGCTGGCCTCGGGCGCCGCGCTGGCGCTGCGCGGCGCCGCCCCCGGGTGCGAGCTCGTGCTGGCCGAACCGGCCGGTGCGGCGGATACCGCGCGCTCGCTGGCGGCGGGCGAGCGGCGCATCGATTTCGTGCCCGATACCGTCTGCGACGGCCTGCGCGGGACGCTCGGCGGGCCCAATTTCTCGATCCTGCAGGCGGCCGGGGCCGAGGTGGTCACCGTCGCCGATGCCGATACGGTCCAGGCGATGCGCCTGCTCTGGCAGGTGCTCAAGCAGGTGGTGGAGCCGTCCTCCGCGATCGCGCTGGCGGCGGTGCTGTCGGTGCCCGAACGCTTCGCCGGGCGTCGGGTCGGGTTGGTGCTGTCGGGGGGCAACGTCGACCTCGACGCCTTGCCATGGGCGGCCGCGGCGTGATGGCAGCACGCAAGCGGCTCGGGCCCTGGGGCTGGCTGTGGCGCCTGCTGGTCCTGGCGGTGCTGTGGCTGCTGGGCGTCGCGGTCTGGATCGTGTGGGTGGGCGAGCGCGACCAGGCGGCGCAGGCCGACGTGGTGATCGTGCTCGGCGCGGCCGCCTACGACGCGCGCCCCTCGCCGGTGTTCGAGGAACGCATCCGCCACGGCCTGGACCTGTACCGCGCCGGTTATGCGCCCAAGCTGATCTTCACCGGCGGATTCGGCGGCAGCGGCGCGCGCTTCTCCGAATCGCAGGTGGCGCGCCGCTATGCGCTGCGCCACGACGTGCCGCAGCAGGACATCCTGATCGAGACGGTGTCGCGCACCACGCGCCAGAACCTGGAACAGGCGCGCGCGCTGATGCAGGCGCACGGCATGCACCGCGCGATCATCGTCAGCGACCCGCTGCACATGGCGCGCGCGTTGCGGCTGTGCCGCGAGCTGGGCATCGACGCGCTCGCCTCGTCCACGCCGAGCACGCGCTTCCGCAGCTTCCATACCAGCTGGCGGTTCCTGCTGCAGGAGGTCTACTTCTTCCACCGGGACCTGTTCTTTCGCGCCGCCTGAGATCGCAACCGCGGGGATGGCGCGGCTTCCAGTCCCCTCCGGCGCGCCCCTTTACTGAAGTGGCGTCTGCTCCGGTCGCATCGTTGGAGGCGGGAGAGCGCGTGTGCACGGTTCCTGGATCGTCACTATGATGGCGGTTCTCCCCGGAATGCTCCCGACAATGACCCGGCAAGCCGCCCTCGAACTGGTGCAGCGCTACTACGACGCCTTCAACCGCGGCGACTGGAACGGCATGCTCGATTGCCTCGCCGACGACGTGGCGCACGATCTCAACCAGGGGCCGCGCGAGACCGGCCGGGCGGCGTTCTCGGCCTTCCTCGAGCGGATGAATGCCTGCTACAGCGAGCAACTGCGCGACATCGCGCTGATGGCGAACGCGGATGGCACGCGGGTCGGCGCCGAATACGTCGTGCATGGCCAGTACCACCGTACCGACGAGGGCCTGCCGGAGGCGCGCGGCCAGCGCTACGTGCTGCCCGGCGGGGCGTTCTTCGACGTCCGCGATGGCCGCATCGCCCGCGTGACCAACTACTACAACCTGCAGGACTGGATCGAGCAGGTCTCCGCCGCGGCGTAGCGGCACCGGCGTCCTCGACAATTCTCCGACCCGGCGGCGGCTACGGTCGCATGCGGCTCCCCCTGCCGAATCCCGCATGCGCCTGTCCCTGCGCTCACCGGTCGCGACGCTGGCCGTGCTGTCGTGCCTGCTCGCGTTGGCCTTTCTCGGCGCGCGCGGCATCTGGGAGCCCGACGAAGGGCGCTATACCAACGTCGGCCTGAACATGCTGCACAGCGGCGACTGGCTGACGCCGCGCCGCAATCACGAGACCGGGCACTGGACCAAGCCGCCGCTGACCTACTGGGCGATCGCCGCCAGCGTCGGTGCGTTCGGCGAGCGGCCATGGGCGGCGCGGCTGCCCGCGGCGCTGGCCTATCTGGGCTGCATCGGGCTGGTGTTCGCGCTGGCGCGCGCGCTGTTCCCCGGGCGTCGACCGCTGGCACTGGCCGCCGCGGCGATCTACGCCACGATGCTGATGCCGTTCGCGGCGTCCCAGCAGATCACCACCGATTACCTGCTGGCCTTGTGGGAAACGCTGGCGATGTGGGCCTTCGTCCGCGCGCGCACGGCGCCTTCGCCCGTGCATGGCCGGGCCTGGACCGCGCTGATGTGGGCCGGCCTGGCCCTGGCCTTCCTGACCAAGGGGCCGCCCGGTTTGCTGCCGCTGGCGGTGATGCTGGTCTACAACGCGCTGATGCCCGGGCCGAGGCGTCGCACCCTGCAGGTTTCGGGCCTGGCCGTGTTCGTGCTGCTGGCGCTGCCGTGGTATGTCGCGGTGGTGCTGGATACGCCGGGATTGCTGCATTACCTGGCCGGCGACGAGGTGGTCGGCCGCATCGCCACCGACGACTTCGGCCGCAACGGCGAATGGTATGGCTGGCTGAAGATCTACCTGCCCACGTTGCTGCTGGGTACGCTGCCGTGGACCTGGCCGCTGCTGCGTGCCGTCCGCGCGTTGCCGCGGCTGGCACGCGACGCATGGCGCGACCGCCGGCTGCGCGAGCGCGAGGCGGCGCGGTTGTTGCTGGCGCTGTGGTGGCTGTTGCCGCTGGCGGTGTTCTGCCTGGCGCGCTCGCGCCTGCCGTTGTACCTGTTGCCGCTGTTCGCGCCGCTGGCGCTGCTGGTGGCGGTGCAGCGCGAGCATGACGGGCGGACGTTGCCGCGCTGGCGCTGGCTGTTCGCCTGGGGCGCGCTGCTGCTCGGGCTGAAGCTGGCGGTGGCGTGGATGCCCACGCACAAGGACTCGGCGGCCTGGGCGCGGGAAATCCGGCGCATCCATCCGGCACCGTTGCGCGAGGTGGTGTTCGTGCAGGACATGGCGCGCTACGGCCTGCGCCTGGAACTGGATGCCGAGGTCGAGAAAATCTCGCTGGCGCCATGGCCGCCGCGGGGGCGCTTCAATCCGGAATACGACTCGGACCTGGACCACGAGCTGGCCGAACACGAGCCGGACCAGCTGTGGATCTGCAAGCGGCAGGACTGGCCCCAGGTGTTGGCGGCGCTGCATGCGCGCGGCTACGGTGCCCGCACGCTGGGCCGGCCGTACTACGGCCGGCTGTTCTTCGAGGTCGTGCGCAAGCCGGAACGCCCGGAGGCGATCACAGGTAGATGATCGCCACCACGACGAGCGCGAAGATGCCCCACTTCAGCGTCTGGTAGAGCGGATTGTTGCGTTCCTTCAGCGCCTTGGCCTTGAGCCGCACCGCATAGAAGTAGCGGAACAGGCGGTTGATGCCGCCGGTCTTGTCGCCGTCCTGGTTGGGCGAGGCGCCCGCGGCGAGCAGGGTCTTGCCGACCGCGCGGTTCAGCGCCTGCGCCCAGCGCCAGCGCATCGGCCGCTCGATGTCGCAGAACAGGATGATGCGGTCGCGGTCGGTGTCGTTGCGCGCGTGGTGGATGTAGGTCTCGTCGAACATGGTCCATTCGCCGTCGCGCCAGCTGTGGCGCTGGCCGTCCACTTCGATGAAGCAACGGTCGTCGTTCGGCGTGGCCAGGCCCAGGTGCAGGCGCATCGAGCCGGCGAACGGGTCGCGGTGCGGGCGCAGTTCGCTGCCCGGCGGCAGCTCGGCGAACATCGCCGCCTTGACCGTCGGGATCGAGGCGAGCAGCGCGGTGGTGCGCGGGCACAGCTCGGCCGCGGACGGATGCGCTGTGCCGTACCACTTCAGGTAGAAGCGCTTCCAGCCGCGGCGGAAGAACGAGTTGAAGCCGACGTCGGTATAGCCGTCGGCGGCCTTGATCTTCTTCAGTTCGGCCAGCGCGACCGCCTCGTCGCGGATGGCCGTCCATTGCTCGCGCAGCGGCGCCAGCTCGGGGAATTCCTTGCCGGGATCGATGAACGGCGTGGTCGGCACCCGCGAGCACAGGTACATCAGCGCGTTGATCGGCGCCATGAAGGTGGAGTGGTCCAGCAATTGCCGGCTCAGCCGGTGCCGCACGCGGCCGCGGAAATGGATGTAGAGCGCCGACGCGAGGAACAGCGCGATGATGAGCCACTTGATCATGCAGGGGAACCGATGGAGGGGCGCGGAGGCGCCAGCCGGGCGATTCTAGTCCTTCCGGCGGCGGCTGGCTGACTGCCGCCCGGCCGGCAACGCTCAGTCGCGCGGACGGCGCCGGATCGGGATCGAGCCGACCGGTACCGAGGCGACGTCCTGCCCGCGCTCGCGGATCGGGGCGCCGGGGTCGGGCGCCCAGGCGTGGGCGTAGATGACCTCCCAGCTGCTCGGCAGCTTGCCGTCGGACCGGCGCAGCGGCTCGTAGGCGGCAGCGGCGGCGGCGAAGCGGCCCTTGCCGGTCAGCGTGCCGCGGCGCGCGCTGAGCGCGTTGGTGGCGCCCATCGCGCGCAGCTCGCGCATCAGCGCCGGCAGGTCGTCGTAGGTCAGCGTGAACAGGTCGCGGTCCAGCACCGGGTCGCGGAAGCCGGACAGCATCAGCGCGTCGCCGAACTGCGCGATCGGCGCGAAGCGGCTGACGTGCGGGACCGGGTCGACTTGCGAGAACGCCTCGTGCAGTTCGACCAGCGTGTCCGGGCCGAAGGTGGAGCACAGCAGCAGGCCGCCCGGCTTGAGCGCGCGCCGGAACCCGGCGAACACCGCCGGCAGGTCCTCGACCCATTGCAGGCACAGGTTGGAGAAGATCACGTCGACGCTGCCGTCGGCGACCGGCAGCGCGCGCGCATCCGCGCACACGCGCGCGAACGGCTTCCACCAGCCTGCCTGCTTCTTCGCCTCGTGCAGCATCGGCAATGCCATGTCCATGGCGATCACCTGCGCCTTCGGCCAGCGCTTCTTCATGGTGGCGGTGGCATGCCCGGTGCCGGCGCCGACGTCGAGCACGACCTGCGGCGTGCGCCCGTCGAGGTAGTCGAGCGACTCGAGCAGGCGCTTTTCCACTTCGTGCTGGAGGGCGGCGGCGGCATCGTAGCTGCCGGCGGCGCGCGAGAACGCGCGGCGGACGTGGCGGGAATCGAAGATCGGGGTCATTGCCGGCCTATTGTCGCGCGTTTGCCGGCACCGGCGCGAGCCTTGCGTGGCGGCCCCTCAGAACGTGCCGGGATACGTGCCGCCGTCGATCAGCAGGTTCTGCCCGGTGATGTAGCCGGCCTGCGCGCTGCACAGGAACGCGCAGGCGGCGCCGAACTCGTCCGGGCGCCCGAAGCGGCCTGCCGGGATCTTCGCCTGCGCCTGGTGGGTGGCGTCCTCCAGGCTCAGGTCCTGCGCCCGGGCGCGCGCGACCAGCGTGGCGTGCAACCGCTGGGTGTCGAACGAACCGGGCAGCAGGTTGTTGATCGTGACGTTGCGGGCGACGGTCTTGCGCGCCAGTCCGGCGACGAAGCCGGTCAGGCCGGCGCGCGCGCCGTTGGAGAGCCCGAGGATGTCGATCGGCGCCTTCACCGCGCTGGAGGTGATGTTGACGATGCGGCCGAAACCGCGCGCCTGCATCGCATCCACGGTGGCGCGGATCAGCTCGATCGGCGCGAGCATGTTGGCCTCGATCGCAGCCAGCCAGTCCTCGCGCCGCCAGTCGCGGAAGTCGCCGGGCGGCGGGCCGCCGGCGTTGTTGACCAGGATGTCCACGCGCGGGCAGGCGGCCAGCGCCGCGGCGCGCCCGGCCTCGCTGGCGATGTCGGCGGCGACGGTGCGCACCTCGCGTGCGCCGGGGAGTTCGCGCAAGCCGGCGGCGGCGATGGCGAGGTCCTCCGCATGGCGCGCGACGATCGCCAGGTTGACGCCCTCGGCGGCGAGCGCGCGGGCGCAGCCCAGTCCCAGGCCCTTGCTGGCGCCGCACACCAGCGCCCATCGGCCGGCGATCCCAAGATCCATGATGTCGTTCCTCGTGATGAACAGGGAAGCTTCGTTGTGGGAGGGACCTCAGTCCCTCCCACAAAGTTCAGTACAGCGCGGCGGCGAAACCCCGCACCGCCTCCGCCACCTGGTCGACATGGCCGAGGAACGGCGCGTGGCCGCCACCGGCAATCGTGATCGCCTGCGCGCCCGGCGCCAGCGCGGCCGCGGCCTGCATGCCGCGCGCCGGTACCAGCCGGTCGCGCTGCCCGGCGATCCACAGGCTCGGTTTGCGCAGGCCGGGCAGGGCGCGCCGCAGGTCGCTGCGTTCGAGCAGGCGGAGCCCTTCCTGCAGCGCGCGCGGGGCCGGCTCGCCGCGCGCGACCAGCATGTCCTTGAGCGTGCGCAGTTCGGCACGGCCATGTTCTGAGCCGAGCGTGTCCAGGGCCAGGAAGCGTTCCAGCGTGCCGCGATAGTCCTGCGCGAGATCGCGGCCGAACTGCTCGAACACGCTCGGTTCGACCGCGTCCGGCCACGCTTCGCCGCGCACGAAGCGCGGCGTGGCCGCGATCATCGCCAGGCCCTGCACCTGCGGCAGCGTGGCCGCCGCCTGCAACGCGAACAGGCCGCCCAGCGACCATCCCAGCCACACCGCCGGCGGCGTGGCCGCGGCGATGTCGTGCACCACGAACGGCAGCGACAACGCCGTGGCATCGTCGCGGCTGTGGCCATGGCCGGGCAGGTCCACCAGGTGCAGTTCGAAGTGCGGGGAGAGTCGCTCGGCCAGCGGGGCGAACACGCCCCCGTGCAGGGCCCAGCCGTGGATCAGCACCAGTGCCGGGCCTTGGCCGATGGTTTCGATATGCATCGTGGTCGTTCCGGGATAGATCGAGAGCCGCGCCGGATCACCTCTTCCCTCGCGGGAGAAGATCCAGGAGGACGGATGAAGGGGCGCAGCATGCCGCTTCCGCGGCCATCAGCCGCCAAGCGCGGCCACCTGCCGCGGCTGTCGCACCTCGTCGCGCGCCCGCGCGGTGGCCTCCACCAGCGCTTCGACCTGCGCCGGCGCGTGCAGGGCCGAGAGCGTGATGCGCAACCGTGCCTTGCCTTCCGGCACCGTCGGCGGGCGGATCGCGCCGACCAGGAAGCCGGCCTTCTCCAGCGCGGCCGACATGGCCATCGTCGTGGATTCGTCGCCGCACAGCAGCGGTTGGATCGGGGTATCGGAGGCCATCAGCTCCAGGCCATGGCGGCGCGCGCCTTCGCGGAACGCGGCGATCAGCGCGCGGAGCTTCTCGCGGCGCCACTCGTCGCGGCGCGCCAGCCGGGTCGCCGCCAGCGACGCGGCCGCCTGCGCCGGCGGCAGGGCCGTGGTGTAGATGTAGGGGCGTGCGGTCTCGGCCAGGTGCCGCACCAAGGTCTCCTCGCCGACCACCACGGCGCCGTAGCTGCCCAGCGCCTTGCCGAGCGTGACCAGTTGCAAAGGCACTTCCTGCACGCCCAATCCGGCTTCGGCGACGCTGCCGCGGCCCTGCGGGCCGAGCACCCCCACGCCGTGCGCGTCGTCGACGTAGAACAGCGCCTGCTGCATGCGCGCCACCAGGCTCAGCGAGCGCAGCGGCGCGACGTCGCCGTCCATGCTGAACACCCCGTCGCTGGCCAGCATCGCCGCGCCCTCGGCGGCGCCCTTGAGCTGGCGCATCGCGCCTTCGGCGTCCAGGTGGGGGTAGCGGCGCAGGCGCGCGCCGGCCAGCCGGGTGGCATCGAGCAGGCTGGCGTGGTTGAGCCGGTCCTGCACGCACACGTCGTCCTCGTCGCTCAGCAGCGCCTGCTGCACGGCGAGGTTGGCGATGAAGCCACTGCCGAACAGCAGCGCGCTCGGGTAACCGAGCCAGTCGGCGATCTCGCGTTCCAGGGCCTCGTGCAGCGCATGGTGGCCGCAGACCAGGTGCGATGCGGTGGAGCCGGCCCCTTCGCGCGCAGCGGCGTCCTGCAGCGCGGCCACCACCTCGAACTGCTGTGCGAGCCCGAGATAGTCGTTGGAGCAGAACCCGGTCAGCCAGCGCCCGTCGACCTCCAGGCGCACGCCGTCGCGGCGCCCGATCGCGCGGCGCACCCGGATCCGCTGCTGGGCCGCGCGCTGCGCACGCAGCGCATGGATGCGTTCGTGCAGGTCGGGTCGGGCCACGGGAGGTTCCTGGGGACGGATGGCGTCAGCGTGCCGGGCAGGCGGGATCCTTGCCCGCCATCTTCGCGCAGATCTTGCGCCGGCACTCCAGGCCTTGCGCGGTATTGGCGGCCGGGCAGCGGCGCAGCTGCACCTGGATGTTGGACTGGGTGGAGGCGCTCTGGTCGATGGTGTCGAACGCCTTGCGGTTGGCCGCCTCGGCGTTGTTCTCGGCCTGGATGCGCGCGATCAGCGCGTCCATCGACTCGGGCTGCGACTCGCCGGGCTTCTGCTTGATGATGCCGATCAGCGTGCCGAGCAGGTCTTCCTCGTCCTTGGCACCGGTGCGGCGGGCCTGGGCGCCGTCGGTACGGCTGGATGCCTGCGCGCGTGGCTTGCCGGTCGTGCTGGCCGTGGCCGATGCGGCGGCGGAGGCCGCGACGGACGCCGAAGCCGGCGCCTGCGAGGCCGGCGCCGCGCCCGGGCCGGCGGCCGCAGGCGTCGCGGCGGGCGCGTTCGCCGTTCCCGCGTGCGGGGCCGCCGGGGCTGCCTCGGGCGCATCGACGATCATGGCGCCGCCGGCCTCCGGGGCCGGTGCAGGCGCCGTGGGAGCGGCGGCCGAGGGCCCGGCGAAGGCCGCGGGTGCGTCGTCATGGGAGGGCACGCCGCTGCGGCTCCACCACCAGATCGCGAGCAGGACCAGCACCACGCCGGCCGCCAGCGCAGGCAGCCGCCAGGAGGCCTGGCGCATCCGCGCGACGGCCTCGGCCGGCGCGGTGCGTTCGACCGAGCGACCTTCCATGTCCGCAAGAATCCGGCTGGGAGCGCCCGGGCCGGTGCCGGTCGAGTTCCCCGAGAGGAGACTTGGACGATTCATTCCGCCATTATTCAAGCGCTTCCAGCCCTTGCAGAAGGGGATTGTCGGACCGATGCCCGAACCTTCCGCATTCTATTGGCTGGTTTGGGGGCGTCAACCAAAGGAGCCGGGCGGGTAAGGATGGTCGGGGTGGTCTTGATGGCGGTCGCGTTCGTGCTGGCGTTCGCGGCGCTATGCGCATGGTTGCTGTTTCCGGGCTTGGCCGAGCGCGTATCGGAGGCGCTGCGGCGCGTACGGGCGCGCCTGGACGGCTGGCGGCGACCGCGTCCTGGCCGTCGCGCGGCGGGCGTCGCGACGGCGGTGGGCGACCTGGGCGATTCGGTGTCCCGGCATCGCTGGGTGCTGGTGGCGGCGCTGCTGCTGCTGGTCGTGCCGCCACTGCTGATCCTGTCGCTGCGCCGCCATGTGGTGCTAGAGGACTTCCAGGGCGAGGACCTGTCCGAGTCGCGCACCATGATCGCCCAGCTGCTGCGCGGGGAACGCCTGGTGCCGCCGCCGCCGCCGCCGCCGGAGGTGTTCACCACCGCCGAGATCCGGCGCGAACGCCCCGAGGTCGTGACCGCCGACCGGCGCTGGGAGCGCATCGACCCGGCGCTGCAGCAGCGGGTGCTGGCCATCTACGAGGTCATGCGCCGCCAGTACGGCTACGAGATGGTGCTGGTCGAGGGCTACCGCAGCCCCGAGCGCCAGGCCGAGCTGATGGGGGCCGGCAAGGCGACCCGGGCCGGCGCCTGGCAGAGCTGCCACCAGTACGGCCTGGCGGTCGACAGCGCGCCGATCCGGGACGGGCGGCTGCAATGGGACATGGGCGACGAATGGACCCGCCGGGGCTACCACCTGTACGGCGAGCTCGCCCGCCAGGCCGGCCTGGAGTGGGGCGGCGACTGGCGCAGCATCAAGGACTACGTCCACGTGGAAATGGCTTCGGCCTGCCGGGCCGCCCGCGCCGCGCGGCGCGCCGGGCAGGCCCAGGGGTGAAGTGGCCCGGGTGGGCTGGTATCGTTTACGCCTCACCGGATCGCCGTGACTCAGGCTGGCGATGGATGGCCGGGGAGATTCGAACAAGGAGCATTGCCGATGTCACGACCCTTCATTCTTGTGGGCGACCGCCTCGACCACGGCGGCAGCGTCGTTTCCGGCTCGGGCGCGACCGACGTGGCCGGCAAGCAGGTGGCCCGCGTGGGCGACCGCGTGGTGTGCAGCAAGCACGGCCAGACCTCCATCGTCAGCGGGGACGGCAGCTTGCTCATCGACGGTAGCCCGGTGGCCCGCCATGGCGACAAGACCGCCTGCGGCGGCACCCTGATCTCCTCGCAGATGGTCGCCACGGTCGATTCGGGTGGCGGCGGTGGAGGCAGTGGCGGCGGCGCCGGAAAGGGCGGTTCGAGTACAGCGGCGGCCGCGGCCGCGGTGGCTTCCGTTGCGACGGCCGGCGCGGCGGCGATCCAGCAAGGTCAATACGACGAGGGATTTATTCTCAAGTCAAAGCTGACAGGAAAACCTCTTGCAAATCGGCAATATCGAATTCTTCGTGAAGACGGGGGAGTCGAGGAGGGTGTAACGGATGACGGGGGAAGAACACATTTGGTGGCGACCGAGCTCCCTCAGGTACTCCGTGTTGAGTTATTGGAGGAGCAGGCGACATGAGCACAAAATCCGTTCCCGTAGGGCAGGCGACTACGACGCCAGTCGCACAAGCTGAAAGAGCCACAATCGACGTTGAAACATACGTCGACGAGAACGGGTATGTCCAAAACGCCGGTTTTGTTCTGAAGAAGATTCCTGCACTGGAAAAAGGGAGCATGGATGGACCAAAGGCCATTGTGCTCCATCGCACCGATTCGAAAACGCTGGCGTCGCCCTTGCAGTCATTCGAAAAGGGTATCGGTACACACTTCATAGTCGACAAGGACGGGACTGTCTATCAAACCGCGAGTTTGCTTAAGAAGACTCATCACGTCGGGAAAATAAAATCACGCTGTTATGAGGGCGGTGCCTGCCCAGCCGATGAAGCGAAGTTGATCAAGTCGTGGGGATGGGCGCCGACAAAAGTGCATGACCACGAAAAGGTGAAGGACTACCCCTCGCGCTATCCAATGAACGAGGACAGCGTCGGGATTGAAGTGGTTGCAGATCACGACGGTTCCAAGTGGGAGGCGCCGACAGCGGAACAATCGAAATCGATCCGACATGTGATCTCTGTTCTCAAAGCGGAGTATGGGATCCAGGATAGTGACATCTATGAACACGACAAGATTTCATACAAGACTTCAGGAGAAGGGGAAGGGCTTTACAGCATTGATGCTGTCGGGGCTGCTTCTCTCGTGCAGCCTGGCAAGCCAGTCCCATGAAAATGGGGGGGTCGAGGTCCTTGAAGTCAATGCGCCTAGTTACACCGGACGCGAAGGCGATTCCTTGCAGAAGGCTTGCGGCGGCTGGTCGCTTTCCAAGCTTGATGTGAAGCGCTTCTTCCAGTTAAGCAATTCGTACAAGGAAAGTCCGTATGAGGAGTTTTATCAGGTGGAGTGCTCCATCACCGGCAAGCTCCAGGTTGGAGGTCGCGTATGGGACTACGAAATTAATGGTGGAGGCATGGCCCAATGGAAGGCTGCTGGCGAAGTGCGTTATTGGGGGTGCGTGGCGAACGAGTGCCGTTCTCTCGTTCTGTTGCCACCCGATGCGATGAGCGGTGAATGAAGAAGAATCGGGACTGAGAATGTCTGGTTTCATTCACAGGAAGGTTACGATTGCCCGCACATCGCGCATGGGCATTGCACTGGCGCTTCTGCTCTCGACAGGGTCAACATGTGCTACTTCTAAGGGTGCAAGGTCTCTGGATATCCGAGCCGAAGGCGAGACAGTACTTGCATGCATTCCCAGGGATGAGGGAGATTCTGTGGATATTGATGCTGCGGGAATCATTTCGGGCGGCGAGGAAGGCGATCACCGGGGAGTAATTTCATGGCAAATAGTCCTGGATGTCGGGAGCCCCCCTTTGCGGCTTGGGCCTGGCGAATGTTTGGCATCCCATCGACTGCCACCCGGTTATGTCGATACGGTCCAACCTGCTGGCTTGAAGGATGGGTGGCCCTACTCTTTTAGCATTAGGTCGCCCCAGGTGGGGAAGTACGGTACTCGTAACTACAATGGTAAGTTCTGTATAAGGCACATGGACGATGGTTTGCAGGTGGTTCAAGTTCCGCGGACGCCTGGCGCGATCACAGCGGCGACCTGTCATCGTCTGTTCGGCTCACCGGTCGCACCGGGAAATGCAAGATGAAGGGGGCTTGTTCATCATTCGTGCCGAACGCTGCATCGTGCCCGGCTGCCCTCCAGCACCCTGACAGGCGCTTTTGATCATCATGTCCGCTTTTATACGCAGGGCTGCTTCGGTCGTCTTGGTGTTCGGCCTTACCTGGGCCGGCACGATCGCGTACTGGCGCCAGAGCGGCAGTACGCCCGGCGGCATGGAGATCCTGGGCATGCTGGGCCTGCTCCCGGCCGGCCTGCTCGATGACGTAACGTTTCTTGCGCACATTTGACGAAGGCGGTGGCCCACGATGACGTTTGGGACTGCGACGTTCCAACCACCAACGAGGACCACCACCATGAACGAGTCTACGCCCGGACTGGGCAAGGTGATCAAGATCGACGAGGCCCGGATCCAGGACCACCTCGGACAGGTCGTGCGCAGTACGATCGAGGAGACGTTGAACGGGCTGCTGGATGCGGAGGCCGACCGGGTGTGCGGCGCCGGGCGATACGAGCGCAGCCAGGAGCGGCGGGACACCCGGGCCGGTCACTACGAGCGGACGCTGCACACCCGGGCCGGGGAAGTGCGGTTGAAGGTGCCGAAGCTGCGCAAGCTGCCGCTGGAGACGGCGATCATCGAACGCTACCGGCGGCGGGAGGCGTCGGTGGAGGAGTCGCTGATGGAGATGTATCTGGCCGGGGTGTCGGTGCGGCGGGTGGAGGACATCACCGAGGCACTGTGGGGCACGAAGGTCAGCGCCGGGGCGGTGAGCCGACTGAACCAGAAGGTCTACGCACGGATCGAAGCTTGGCGCAACGAGCCGATCAGCGGCCACTACCCATACGTGTACCTGGATGGGATCGTGCTCAAGCGCACGTGGGCGGGCGAGGTGCGCAACGTCTCGGTGCTGGTGGCGATCGGGGTGGATGCCGAGGGCTACCGCAAGGTGCTGGGCGTGGCCGAGGGAGCCAAGGAGGACAAGTCGGGCTGGAGCGGCTTCCTGGCCTATCTGAAGGGCCGCGGGCTGGCCACGCCGGCGCTGTTCGTCTCCGACGCCTGTGCCGGACTGGTGGAGAGCCTGGGCGAACACTACCCCGAGGCCCGCTGGCAGCGCTGCGTGGTGCACTTCTACCGCAACGTGTTCAGCGTGGTGCCCAGCGGCAAGGTGCGCGAGGTGGCAGCCATGCTCAAGGCGATCCACGCGGCCGAGGATATCGAGGCGGCGCAGCTCAAGGCCGATCAGGTCGTGGCCAAGTTGCGGCAGATGAAGCTGGGGGCGGCGGCGGACAAGGTCGAGGCCCACATCGCCGAGACGTTCGCCTACTACGCCTTCCCGGAGACGCACTGGCGACGGATCCGGACCAACAATCCACTGGAGCGGATGATGCGCGAGATCCGGCGACGCACCCGCGTGGTCGGTGCGTTCCCGGACGGACATGCCGCCCTGATGCTGGCCGCGGCCCGCCTGCGCTATCTGGCCGGCACGCACTGGGGCGTCAAGCGCTATCTGTGCATGGAGGAATTGAACAAGCGCCAAGGCCTCGCGACCGTCGCAGCGTGAGGGGGCGGGGCCACCGCCAAGCCAAAGTGCGAAAAAATCGTTGCGCTACCGCCTGCTCGGCGGTGGCTGGATGGTGCGCTCGATGGCCACGCGTGCGGCCGAGCGCGCGGCTGCGCGGATCGCCGAAGGAGAGGGCGAGGGCGAGCCGGCGCGCGCCACGCCCAATCCTGCCGCCGGCGATGCCACGCCCGCAGCGACCGGCCTGGCCGTATTGGGCTCGGCACTGCGCCTGCCGGATGGCCTGGACGTGCCCGTGCTGTTGTCGCAACCGGTGGCCGCACCCCGCCCGGGATTGCATCCGCGCTTGAAGGACCATGACGGCTTGCCGGTGTTCGCCGGCTACGTGGCCGACCTGCCCGATCCATCGGCGCTGCCGCCGGACCATGCGGCGGCACCGCGCCTGCGCCGTGCCATGGCATTGCTCGAGCCGGTACTGGACGAGTTGCTGCTGCAGGTGCTGCAAGCGTTGCCGTCGCTGCCGGAGGCGGAAGAGCGGGTCGTGGCCGGTTGGCGCCAGCAGCGGCCCATGGCGGTGGACCGCACGCTGTCGGTCGAATGCCTGGTCGAGCCGGAAATGCACGAGCCGCTGCGCGCGGCACTGCACGATTGGCTGTCGCAGCAGCTGGCCGACGCCGGCGTCGACCCGCGGCGTTACGCCGTGGAGGTGGTGCCGGCCTACGACGCCAACCGCGTGTGGGAGCGACTGCAGCGCCTGGCCGACGAGGATGCCGGCGTGCCGCGCTGGCACCTGCTGCTGTCGGCCTATTCGGCGATCGACCCGGACGTGATCGAACGCTGGCAACTGCAGGGAAAGCTGTACCGGAACCGCCATCCCGACGGCCGTGTCCCGGGCGAGGCCGCGGCCAGCGTGCTGCAGCGCGCGCGCCTGGGCGTGCAGCTGGCCGGCGAGGTGCTGGAGGCCATCGCGCTGGACGCCCAGGCGGTGGATTTCGTGGTCAGCGACGCCGGCGCGCAGGCCGAACAGGCGGCCGAGGCCGGGCAGGTGGCGCACTCGCTGTGTCCCGACCTGGACATCCCCAGCCAATGCCTGTCGCTGCCGGCGAGCACCGGCGCGATCGAACTGGCCTCGCCGCTGGCCCTGCTGGCCATCGCGCACGCCCGCCAGCAGCAGACCGGCGGTGCCGTGCTGGTGCTGGGCGTCGATCATCCGGACAGTCGCTGGGCGACCGTCCTCCACCCTTATTCTTCCCCCGAAACGCACGTCCGGCCCGAGCAGGCCGAGGCCGCCTAACCCGGAAAGCCAAGCGATGTTGAGCAATTTCAGGTACTACCTCAGCGACTACCGCATGTGGATGGTGCTCGGTCTGATAGGCGCGGGAGCGATGGCCTATTTCGGCGCGGAGGGGTTGCGCGAGATCGGCGTCTGGGCGGCCATCGCGCTGGCGGCGCTGCTGCTGGTCGCCCTGCTGGTATGGCTGGTGCGGCGCCTGCTGGCGCGGCGCGCGGCCAAGCGCCTCGACGCGATGGTGCAGGACCAGGCCGACAAGGCCGTGGCCGCCGCGCAGCCGGCGCAGCGCGCGGACACCGAGGCATTGCGCACGCGCATGATGGAGGCGGTCAAGGCGATCAAGTCCTCTCGCATCGGCGTGCTCAAGGGCAAGGCCGCGCTCTACGAACTGCCCTGGTACGTGATCATCGGCAACCCGGCCGCCGGCAAGAGCACCGCGATCCTCAACTCCGGCCTGCAGTTCCCGTTCCAGGACAACCGCAGCAACGTCATCCAGGGCATCGGCGGCACCCGCAACTGCGACTGGTACTTCACCACCACCGGCATCGTGCTCGACACCGCCGGCCGCTACTCGGTGAGCGTCGAGGACCGCATGGAGTGGCTGACGTTCCTCAGCCTGCTCAAGAAGAACCGACCGCGCGCGCCGATCAACGGCATCATCATCGCCGCGAGCATCGCCGAGCTGTCCGGCAGCAAGCCGGAGTTCGCGATCGAGCTGGCCAAGAGCCTGCGCCAGCGCGTGCAGGAGATCACCGAGCGCCTGGAGGTGTTCGCGCCGGTCTACGTGCTGTTCACCAAGGCCGACCTGATCGCCGGATTCACCGAGTTCTTCCAGCACCTGGACCCGTCCGAGCGCGAGAGCGTGTGGGGCACCACCCTGCCGTACGACCCGAACTCGCAGACCGATGCGCTGGCGGCCTTCGACGCCGGTTTCGACGAACTGGCCGACGGCGTCAAGGAGATGAGCCTGTCGCACATGGCGATGCAGCGCGGCCGCGAGGTCTCGCCGGGCCTGCTGACGCTGCCGCTGGAGTTCGTCGGCATCAAGCCGGCGCTGCGCACGTTCATCGCCACGCTGTTCGAGGACAACCCGTACCAGTTCAAGCCGGTGTTCCGCGGCTTCTACTTCAGCAGCGCCCTGCAGGAGGGCCAGTCGGTGCACCACGCCTCCGAGCGCGTCGGCCGCCAGTTCGCGCTGCAGGCCGGCCGCAACAGCGCCGACGTGGCGCCGAGCGGGCAGACCGCGTACTTCCTCAAGGACCTGTTCCGCAAGGTCGTCTTCGCCGACAAGCAGTTGGTGCGGCAGTACTCCAGCCCGCACCAGAACCGGCTGCGCTACGGCGTGTTCCTGGGCGCGGTCGGCGTGCTCGCGCTGGCGCTCGGCCTGTGGACCTGGTCCTACACCACCAACGCGCAACTGGTGGAGAACGCGACCAAGGACCTGCAGCAGGCCGTGCGCCTGCAGGAAGGCCGGGTCGACCTGAAGTCCCGCATCGATGCGTTGCTGCTGCTGCAGGATCGCCTTGAACAGCTCCAGCGCTACCGCGAGAAGGGCGGCATCACCACCAGCCTCGGCCTCTACCAGGGCGGCAACATCGAGAAGAAGCTGATGGCCGAGTACTACCAGGGCATGCGCCAGGTGATGCTCGATCCCGCCGTGGCCAACCTGGAAAGCTTCCTGTCGCAGGTGGTGAGCCATCGCGCCGAACTCGGCCAGTCCACGCCCAAGGCGGCCGAGAGCGAGACGCTCTACCAGGACGCTTCGCCCACCAGCACCAACGACGCCTACAACGCGCTCAAGACCTACCTGATGCTGGGCAACCGCAAGTACGTCGAAGGCGCCCACCTGGCCCAGCAGCTGACCCTGTTCTGGCGCAACTGGCTCGACGCCAACCGCGGCCAGATGACGCGCGAGGAGATGCTGCGCGCCGGCGAGAAGCTGATGACCTTCTACGTCGCGCATGCCGACGACCCGGCCTGGCCGCAAGTCCAGACCAAGGTCGCGCTGGTGAACGACAGCCGCGAGGCGCTGGCGCAGGTGATGAAGGGCCAGCCGGCGATGCAGCGGGTGTTCGCGCAGATCAAGGCGCGCGCGGCGGCCCGCTTCCCCACCATCACCGTCGGTTCGCTGATCGGCGACGAGCGCAACGGCGACGCCATCGCCGGCAGCTACGCCATTTCCGGTGCGTTCTCGCGCCAGGCCTGGGAGGAGTACGTCAAGGACGCGATCAGCGAGGCTTCCAACACCCAGCTGTCGACCACCGACTGGGTGCTGGGCACCACCGAGCAGAGCGACCTGTCGCTGGCCGGCAGTCCCGAGCACATCGCGCGCGAACTGGTCGGCCTGTACAAGCAGGAATACGCGCAGGAATGGCGCAAGTTCGTCGCCGGCCTGAGCGTGGCGTCGTTCGGCGACTTCGACCAGGCGGTGCAGCGCATGAACCGCATCGGCGACCCGGCGAATTCGCCGTTGAAGCTGCTGTTGCAGAAGATCAACGAGCAGACCGTCTGGGACAACCCGATCGCCGAGGCGCGTTCGAAGAAGGCCGCCAGCGGCTTCGTCGCCTGGTTCCAGCGCACGATCCTGCGCCGCGATCCGGAGGCCGCCGCGCAGCAACTGCCGGTCGGCCCGATCGGCAAGGCCTTCGACGGCCTGGCCCGCTTGACCACGCCGCGCCAGGACCAGCCCGCGGTGATCGATGCCTACTTCCAGACGCTGTCCAAGCTGCGCACCCGCCTGAACGCGATCAAGAATCAGGGCGAGGTCGGCGTGGGCACGCGCAAGCTGATGCAGGACACCTTCGGCAACGAGGGCTCCGAGCTCAGCGCCGCCCAGGCGCTGGTCGACGAGCAGGTGCTGACCGGGCTGGACGACGACCAGCGCGAAGCGATCCGGCCGCTGCTGCTGCGGCCGCTGACGCAGACTTTCGCCGCGCTGGTGCCGCCGACCGAGGCCGAGATCAACCGCGGCTGGGTGGCCCAGGTGTACGACCCGTTCCGCAACGGCATCGGCAAGCAATACCCGTTCAACCTCAACAGCGACGTGGATGCGGCCGCCAGCGACATCGCCACGATCTTCGGCAGCAGCGGCGCGATCTCGGCCTTCAACAAGGACGCGCTCGGCACCTTGGTCCTGCAGCGCGGCAGCCTGCTCGAGCCGCGCCGCTGGGCCGGGATGGGAATCACGCTGTCCAGCGAGCTGATCGCCAACTACGGCAACTGGGTCAGCAGCCAGGGCGGCGCCGGCGCCAACGACACCTACATCTTCCAGCTCACGCCTTCGCCGGCGGTCGGCGCGATCGAGTACACCATCGAGATCGATGGCCAGGTGCTGCGCTATCGCAACACGCCGCCGCAGCCGATGACCATGCAGTACCCCAATCCCACCGGGGCGCCGGGCGCGCGCATCACCGCCGTCAGCACCGACGGGCGGACGATCACGGTGTTCGACGGTCCTGGCCGCCAGGGCCTGAGCAAGCTGTTCCAGGCCGCCAAGACCGAGGGTGCCGGCGATTCGACCTACAACATGACCTGGTCGACGGACAGCATCTCCGTGCCGGTGCAGATGCGGATCGTGCAGAAGCCGTCGGACAACGGTGGCGGCGGTTCGGACTGGCAGAAGGGCCTGCAGTTGCCGGCCACGGTGGCCGGTTCGCCGGCGGCCGCTCCGGCGCCGCAGGCGCCCGCGGCCTCCGCGCCGACCGAGGCAACCCGCGGAGGTGGCCGGTGAGCCGGGACGTGAGCGCGGCGGTTTCCTATTTCGGCAAGGTGCCTTCGCGCGGCGACTTCGTGCGCGCCGCCGACAACCACCAGCTGTTGGCCTGGCTCGACCGCTGGGCGGGACTGGGCGTGGAACTGCTCAGCCAGAACCCGGACTGGAAGCGCATCTACGACGACGCGGCGGACATCCATTTCGCCTTCCTCGGATCGCGCAGCCGCACCGTGCTGGGCGGGCAGCTGCAACCCAGCCGCGACGCCTCGCAGCGGCGGTTCCCGCTGTTGTCGGCGGTACGCCTGGAAGTGGGCGATCCGCTCGCCTTCATCGGCCGCGCGCCGCTGGCGATGAACAAGGCCTGGGCCGGGCTTTCGCGCCTGGCCGCGCAAGCGGTGGCGCAGGAAGACGCCACCGCGGTGCTGGCCGAGATGGCCGAGACGCGCTTCGTGCTCAACCCCGACGCGAAGGCGTACAACGCCACGTTCGCCGACTTCCTCGACATGCAGACGCTGGGTTCGCTCGAGGGCCTGCTGCACGCGGCAGGCCACACGGACGTGAAACTGCGCCAGGTCCTGCCCGCCCTGGGCCTGCTGCTGCAGCCGATCCTGGCCGGCGGCAACGTCAGCGTGGACAAGGCACTGGACTTCCCGCTGCCGCGCGACCCGCTGTATCGGCCGCTGGTGGCCGCATTCTGGCTGGACGTGGTCGCCTGCTTCGTCGCGCGCGGCGATTTCGAACTGGCCGTGCTGATCCGCAACGATGTGGCGCCGCGCATGCTGGTCGGCTTCAACGGCGCCGACCACCAGGTCCTGCGTGCAGCGCTGGACCCGCGCGAGGCCGGCGATTTCCTGATCCAAGTGCAGGCCGCGGAGTGGGTCGAGGATTACCTGCAGGCGGACTACAACCTCAACCGCTTCGCCAGCTACCTCGAGCGCGACACGCTCGCGCTGGGTACCGCCCGCAAGCTGTTCGGCGAAACCTTCCTGGGAACATGAGCATGCGACTCCACCTTCTCACCGCCCTGTTCCTGTCCGTGACGTGGCTGCCGGCCGCGCACGCGCAGACCGCCGCCGGCAGCGGCGAACGCACGGTCATAGCCGAGGGCGTCGTGCCCGACCAGGCCACCAAGGAGCGCATCCTGGGCAACCTGCGCAGCGTCTACGGCGACGCGCGCGTGGTGGACCGCGTGCAGGTCGAATCCATTCCCACCCCGCCGAACTGGGGCGAGTACGTGGGGGCGATGATCACCCCCGGCCTGCGCCGCGTCTCGCCGGGCAAGCTGGAGGTCAACGGCCAGACCGTGCGCATCAGCGGGCAGGTGGTGAACGAGGCGCAGCGCCAGCAGGTCGCCAGCGACCTGAGCCTGGCGAGCAACACCGCCTATACCGTCACCAACGCACTGCGCGCGGACGGCTCGGCGCAGGAGGTGCTCGACCAGACCCTGGCCAACCGCATCATCGAGTTCCAGAGCGGCAGCGCCCGCCTGACTCCGCTGGGCATGCGCATCCTCGACGAGATGGTCGAGAAGATGTCGCAGATGCCGGATGCGCGCTTCCTGATCATCGGCCACACCGACAACGTCGGCTTGCGCGAGAGCAACCTCGAACTCAGCCATGCGCGCGCCCAGGCGGTGAAGGCCTACCTGGTGCAGAAGGGCATCGCCGGTGCCCGCATGGACGTGCTCGGCAAGGGCCCGGACGAGCCGGTCGCGGACAACAACGCTCCCGACGGGCGCGCACGCAACCGCCGTATCGAGTTCAAGGTGCAGTAGAAGCGCGGCCCCGCCGGGCAACGGCGGCGCTGCCGGCAGCACCGCTCCGGCAGCGGGCCTGCACCCCGTCGCGGCGCCTATTGGCCGTCGCGGTTCTGGTCGAGGTCCAGCATCTCTTCCATCTGGTTCAGCACCATGTCGTCCTTGATGACGCGGCGCAGCCAGACGTGCAGCGGCATCTCGCCCCAGCGCGCGGCTTTTTCGGCCAGGTAGGCCACCGGGCTGTGCGGTTCGGTGCGGCGGAAGAACTCGGCGACCTGCCGCAACTGCGCCAAGGCCTCCTTGCGCGTGGTCGGCGCTCCCGCCGCGCCGCGCCGCGCGCCGGTGCCGGCGGCGCGGCTTCGTCCGCGGCCGATCCCGCGAACGCGAAATCCGCGTCGGCTTCGTCCGCGCCGGTGTCGCCATCCAGCAGCAGGCCGGATTCGCGCGCGAACCGCTGCACGGTCCGCTGCAGATGCTCGATCTGCTCGCGCACCGCGCTGAAGCTCGGGCCATCCAGCCCCAGGCGTTCGTCCACGGCCGCCTGCAGGGCCGCCAGTGCCTGGCCGCATTCGGGCAGCGCGGCCAGTACCTGCCGGTAGAACTCGGCCGGCGTGTCGCGGCGCGCCGCGTCCAACTGCTCCAGGCTGGGACGGCCGTCGCCGGCATCCTCGTGACCATGGCGCGAGTGGGCGGCCTCGAAGTCGCCCAGGGAGAAACGGCCTTGCGGCGCGGCGGCGATGGGGACGTTGCGCAGCCATTGCAGGGAGTTCGACAACAGCCAGCTCAGGTTGCCGATGCGCTCCTCCTGGTCGCCGTCGTAGGCCACCGGGTGCACCTGGTCCCAATAGCGCTCGCACAGTCCGGCCATCAGCCGGTAGCCGTCGGTCAGGCCGGGGAAGCCACGGACCTGCGTGGCGGCTTCCGCCAGCCAGCCTGCCAGGCGCAGGTCCTTGGTCCGGGTCTGCAGCAGCTCCGTGCAGGACCGCAGCACGTTCGACCAGTCGGCGTACTTGATCTCGGTCTGCCACTCGCCTTGGTCGAGCGTGGGGTCGTCCGCGCGGCGGTACTCCTGTATGCGGTCGAACTCGGTGGAGAAGGACAGGTCCTGCCCCGCAGGGGCGTCGTCCGAAATCGGGGCCAGCAGGGCATCCAGATCCAGCATGGCGGGTCTCACAGGGAACGGAGGCGCCGATTCTAGCCTGTCGTGGCCTGTGCGATCGGCCGCCATCCAGTATCATGCAAGGCTTGGGCCAAACGGCATGGCGCATGCCTGCCGGGGGCCATGAAAGGATGTGCCCGAACGGTGTAGCGCAGGTTGCCGCGCCGGCCGACCAGGCATGGTTCGGCGGATGGAGGTGCCTGGGGCGCCGCTTTCCCAGGCATGAGGACCAGGATCGGCCGGCGCTCGTCTGGCCCGGACAGTCAGGTGGAGCAAATGGAATCGCTGCAGAAGTTGCTGGCCCAGTCGGCGCGTCTGACCGACGCGAGCCGCTTGCACCGCTTGGAGCTGGCGGGGTTGCCGGCGCAGGTGGTGGAGCGGTGGTACGGGCGCGAGGAGGTCTCGCGGGGGTACGACTACTGGGTGGACGTGCTGTCCGCGGACGCGGGTCTGGCGCTGGAGGGCTGGCTGGGCCAGCGGGCGACGCTGTACACGCGCGATGCGCGGGGCGGGCAGGTCGCCCGCAGCGGACTGGTGAACGAGGCGACGCTGCTGGACAGCGAAGGCGGGCTGGCGCGCTACCGGGTGCGGCTGGTGGGCTGGACCTGGTGGCTCTCGCAGGGCCGCCACAGCCGGGTGTTCCAGGACCGCAGCGTGGTGGAGATCGTCGAGGCGGTGTTCGCCGGGTATGCGCCGCAGGCGAGCTGGCGCTGGAGCGAGGAGGTGGCCGGGTTCCTGTCCGAGGCGCGGCCTCGCCGCTACTGCGTGCAGTACCGCGAGAGCGACCTGGCGTTCGTGGCGCGGCTGCTGGCCGAGGAAGGGCTGGGCTGGCGCTGGGAGACGGACGGGGAGGCGGCCAGCGGCCACCGGCTGGTGATCTTCGCCGCCAGCGGGGAGCAACCGCAGGAGGCGGCCTCGGCGGCGCAAGGCGGGGTGCGCTTCCACCGCGGCGATGCGACCGAGGCGAGCGACAGCGTGCTGGCGCTGGGGCGGCGGCGCACGCTGGGCTCGAGCCAGCTGACCGTGCTCAGCCACGACTACCGCAGCAGCCGGGCGCTGAGCGCGCAGCTGCCGCTGGCCGGCGGGGACGCCACGCCGCGCGAGCTGTACGAGCCGGCCGGGCAATACGCCTACGCCAGCAGCGCCGAGGCCGAACGCTACGCCCGGCTGATGGCGCAGGCGCAGGAAGCGTCCTGGTCGGCCTGGGAAGGACGCGGCACCGTGCGCAGCTTCACCGCCGGGCAGTGGTTCGCCGTGAGCCAGTGGCCGGGCGGGGCCGCGCAGCTGTGGCTGAGCCGGATCGAACACGTGGGCGTGAACAACCTGCCCACCGACGCGCGCGAAGCGCTCGAGCAGGCCCTGCCCCCGGCCACGCCGCCGCTGGCGGTGCCGGCCGAGGTGGAAGCGCTGGCGGCCCGGGTCGGCTATGCCCACCGGTTCCAGGCCGTGGAGCGCGACCGGCCATGGCGGCCGGTGCTGGAGGACGAGACCGGCGCCCGCACGAACCCGCGGCCGACCGCGCCGGGCTACCAGAGCGCGATCGTGGTCGGCCCGGACGGGGCGACCACGCCGAACGGCGCGCAGGAGGTGTATGCCGATGCGCAGGGCCGGATCCGGGTGAAGCTGCACTTCCAGCAGGGCCAGGCGGCGGACGACCGCGACACGGCATGGCTGCGGGTGAGCCAGCGCTATGCCGGCCCGGGCGTGGGCAGCCAGTTCCTGCCGCGGATCGGCCAGGAAGTGCTGGTGGGGTTCCTGGAAGGCGACATCGACCGCCCGGTGGTGCTGGGCGCGCTGTACAACGGCCGCGGCGAGGCCGGGGTGGCGGCCACGCCGGGCGGGCGCAGCGAGGCGGCCGGGCAGGACCCGGCCAGCCTGTACGCCCAGGCCACGGATGCGCGCGCCAGCGCCCAGGCCAACCTGGCCGGCGGCCACGCCCCGGCCTGGCATGCGGCCGGCGGTGGCGAGCAGGCGCACCGGCATGCCGGCGCCCTGTGGGGCGTGCAGTCCAAGGAATGGGGCGGGTCGGGCCACAACCGGCTGCTGTTCGACGACAGCGACGGGCAGCTGCGCCTGCAGCTGTCGAGCAGCCAGTACGCCAGCCAGCTCAACCTGGGGCACCTGATCCACCAGGCGGACAACTACCGCGGCAGCTTCCGCGGCGAAGGCTTCGAACTGCGCACCGACGCGTGGGGCGCGGTCCGGGCCGAACGCGGGCTGTGGCTGAGCGCGTACGGCCATGACGGAACCCGTCCGGCCGGCACGGCGGCGCAACCGGCGGCGTTGCTGAAGCAGTTGCAGACCCTGGGCAAGACCTTCACCCAGGCGGCCGGCACGCACCAGACCGCGCGGCTGGCGGCGGCCGAGGGCGTCAAGCAGGCTGGCGTGTCGCAGCTGGTCCCGGACCAGGCGCCGCTGCAGGCGACGCTGACGAGCGTGTCGACGACGGTGCCGGGCACGGCCTACGGCGAGGCCGAAGGGGCGGCGCACGAGCGCAGCGCCAGCCCCGGGGCGGACCGGGTGCCGCACACGGGCGATCCGCTGCTGGGCTTGGCGGCCCCGGCCGGGATCGGGCTGGTGGCGGGCCAGGCGCTGCACTGGAGCGCGGGGGAGACGCTGACGCTGGCGAGTGGGCGAGGCAGCGAGGTGGCGGTGGCCGGCGATGCGCGGCTGCATGCGGGCCAGGCGATCGGGGTGCTGGCGGCGGCGGTGGAAGGCGGCAACACGCAGGGCCACACCCTGAGCGTGGTCAGCGGCGAGGGCGAGCTGGAGTTGCAGGCGCAGAACGACGAGGTGCGGCTGCAGGCGCGGCAGGGGCTGAAGGTCGTCAGCGCGAACGCGGCGGTGGAACTGGCGGCGGGCAAGCGGATGCGGCTGGCGACGGCGGGCGGGGCGAGCGTGACGATCGAGGGCGGCAACATCAGCATCGCCTGCCCGGGCAAGATCACCGTGCATGCCGCCAAGAAGTCGTTCCTGGGACCGGCGCAGCAGGACTATCCGCTGCCGACGCCGGGCACTGCCCCGTACAAGCTCAAGTACGTCCTGCGCGATCATCAAGGCAAGCCCATGCAGAACGCGGCATACGCCTTGGTCATGGGAGATGGTACGACCCGCTCCGGCAGGACCAATGGAGCGGGAGAGACCGAGGAGGTCGTGACCTCCGGACCAGAAGCCATCGACCTGTTCGTACAGGACGGGGGCCATGAAGGTTATTACCTGTCAGAAAAGTAACAGCGGATCCGCAGCTGGACCGAGCTGTCCCCGAAAACTACCGTGTGGTGAGGAAGCGGCCTGATGTCTTCCGGAAAGTTCCAACTCTATCGCAAGGATGCGGCGGGCAACGATGTGCCTTGCAGCGGCATTACCTACCGGATCATGAGCGTCATGGACGGTACTCTTGCCACGTTCGGGATCACGGACGAGAACGGGTATACCGCAACCGTCGTTGCTCGGGCGCAACAGCAGCAGGCCGGCGCAGGTACGCCGATGCCTGCGGCAGCGATGGGAGGGCAGGGATATCGGCCTGCGCCGCTCCTGCCATTGCACAGCAACCGCTATGTTCTCCAGGTCAGGGATTCGATCACCGGGAAGTGGATCGAACCCGTGCTGCATCCGGAAACACGCAACGCGCAGCTTGATCTACCCGTCAGCAGCCGAACCGATAACCTGCCGGCCGCCTGGGCGCTGATGCAGGGCGCGACGGTCAAGCCATTGCGCCTCAAGCCATACCACCAGTTCGAGTTCATGATGCAGCAGTCGCGCAAGCGGCTGCCGAATGCGCCGTACGTGGCCTACACCTACGACAAGGACGGCAGGAAGGTCGCGGCCGTGGACATCGACGGCAAGCCGATCAAGGGCAATACCAACCGTTCTGGGCAGACGCCGCGGATCTATTGCGAGCAGAAGGCATGGTTCGTGTTCAATCTGCCCGGTACCCAGGCAGAGTTTATGAGCAAGGCCGTCGAACCCGTCGTATCGGGGGCGGCCGTGCAGTTGCAGCAGGTCACTGCCAAGGGCCAAGTCGCCGTGAGCGCGCCTGGCAAGGGAAAGGTGGCCGATGTATCGGGCAAGGTCAGCGCGCCCGTCATCCTCAACGCAGAGGATGAGGAGCTGCTGTTGCTCACCCCCGATGTTTGGAAGGAGTTCGAAGCCGTCAGCGGTTACATCGAGAACACGATGGCGGGCGTGCATCGTGCACGCCAGAACCTGAGCGACGCGTTGCAGGCGCGCAGTGCCGAAGCGATCCGGCAAGCGGAGAAGGACCTCGGGCTCGCCGAAGACAAGGTCGCAAAACTGCTGAACAAGGACTTCGCCAAGAAGGCGGATTTGGTGGAAGTAGTGACCTTCGAGAGCTACGACAAGGGTGCGCATTCCGGCAAGGTGGGGGCTGATCGCGTCGGCATGCGGCGGCGATACATTCCCCGCAAGAAGTATGAGCAGTACAAGAGTCGTCGCCTGAAGGGAATACCGACCAAGCTCGAGATGAGCGTTTCGGCCAAGGTCAAGGACGGAGCCGCCTCGGCCAAGTACGAGGGCAAGGGCGAGCGCTCTGACCGCAAGACTTTCGACGCGAAGAAGTTCAGGGAATCATTGTCGAAACTCAAGGTGCAGGCCAAGGGAAGCACGCAGACCGATCCATGGGTCTGGGACATGATCGATATCGGCGGCAACGAGTTCGCCGAAACGGTCAAGAAGTCCGATAGCTACTCGGTCGACAAGGCCGCCCAGTGGATGCGCTGCGTGGCGGGTGCGGGCGCGAGCGCGGAAGCCAACTGGGATCCCAAGAAAGGTACGGTCAGCGCCCAGGCTTCGGCGAACGCGCAGGCCAAGTTGGTGCTGTTCGAAGGCAAGTGGATTCACACCTGGTCCATTCCTTCGGCCAAGGGGTGGCAGATGAACTATGGCGGCATCGACTTGGGCGCCATCGTGTTCCAGCTGGCATGCGAGCTGTACGGCTTCGTTGGAGCCAAGGCATCGCTTACCGGTGCAGTGGGCATCTCCATCCAGGGCGGCAAGGCGAAAATCGTGCCACAGGCGCGCGACCGCACGGACAGCCTGGCTGCCAACTACGACGAGAGAAGGGGCCTGCCCAGGGCCGACATGGGAGATCCGCCGCCACCGGGTGGTGCGAAATCTTCCAGGATCGTGCCGGCTGCCCTGAACGAGGCTCCGCCCAAGGACATCAACGGCATGAGCCTCACCGCCGAGGCGTTCGCCGGCGCGGAAGGCGGTATCACCCCCTCCGGTGAACTGCAGTGGCTACCGCCACAGCAGACCAAGCCGGTGAGCTTCGCGAAGTTGAGCCTGGATGTGGCGGTCAGCGCGGGTGCCGGCGCCAGTGCCCAGCTTTATATTTAGAGCGGCTAACAAAACCCGGGAAGATGGCGAAGACAGATGACCGAGCAGGCGAGAGACAGCAGGGCCAGATGGATATCGATCCGGCGTTCGAAACGGATGCGCAGCTTGCCCATGCCCGCGAACCAAGCATGAGTGCGCTCGACTACCCAACGATAGCGTCCCAGCCTATCGTTGCGTTCTATCCCCTTGCGGGCGATACGCGGGGTGATACCTCGCTGGTTGAGGTGATCGCGGCAGCGGTCGATGTCGTAGGCCTTGTCGGCGTGCAGCTTGCCCGGCCAGCGTTGCGGACGCCCCGGCTTGCCAGCGATCGGGGGCAGTGCATCAACCAACTCCTCGAATACCACCGAGTCGTGCCGGTGGGCTCCGGTGACACAGAACGCCAAGGGAATGCCGTTGCAGTCGGTGATCAGGTGCCGCTTGCTACCGAGCTTACCGCGATCGGTCGGGTTCGGCCCGGTGTAGGCGCCCCCCGGGGGGGCGGCCACACTGGCCGCGTCCAGGCTGGCTCGACTCAGGTCCAGCTTGTCGGCCCGGCGCAGTTCGGCCAACAGGACCTGATGCAGACGATGCCAGACCCCGGCGGCTTGCCAGTCGCGCAACCGCCGCCAGCAGGTCATGCCGCTGCCGTAGCCCAGTTCCTGGGGCAACTCCTCCCACGGGATGCCGGTGCGCAGGACATAGACGATACCGTTGAGGGCTTGTTGGTCGCTCACGCGCGGTCGCCCTCCCTTGGGCGAGGGCTTCACGGGCGGGATCAAAGGTTCGATGCGCTTCCACAGCGCGGCGGGAATCTCTTTGCGACGTGCCATGCAGGCGATTTTGTCATCACCGCTCAGGTGTACAAGGCGGTTTTGTTAGCCGCTCTTAAAGGAAATATGCCAACAACAGCGGAGCTATATAATACGTGGGCGTATTGCCAGGCCTATATGAAATGCGGAATTAACGAGGTTCCACAGTATGCGCCACGCCCACAGGGAATTTCGTTCCGGCGTAGCCTATTCGAGCACATCCGATTTCTCGACCCGACGGAGGAAGGGCGGAAAGTACGTTCGCGTATGAGTATATGGGACTGGCTGGTAAATATTCCGATCTTTGTGGCAGGATTCTGGTTGTTTATTCCTTCTGGAATCGGTCACTATATCGCGATGCGTGTTGCGCCCGAGGTCAGATGGCCGATGGAGATTGATGCTGAGTCGCGTGGCAACCGGAAGGTTGGGATGGTTGCGGACTCTTAGAGCGTGTTATGAACTTTGAAGTATCGAAGCGGCATTACTGAGCATGAGGATGGTGAAGACGACGAAGTGGAGTCCTGCGAGGGTTTCAGGCAGGCGTTCGTAGTCACGGGCCAAGCGGCGGAAGCGGTTGATCCAGCCGAAGCTGCGTTCCACGATCCAGCGGCGTGGCAGCAGCACAAAGCCCTTCTTGGCCTCCGGCAGCTTCACCACGTGCAGTTCGATGCCTTCCTCCTGCGCGGCTTCGGCCGGGTCTTTGCCGGTGTAACCCTGATCGACGAAGGCGAGCTTCACCGTTTCGCCGGTGACATGCTGGACTTCCTGCGCCAGCGATCGCACTTGGGCCCGCTCCTGCGCGTTGGCCGGCGTGACCTGCACCGCCAGCAGGTGGCCGAGCGTGTCCACCGCCATGTGCACCTTGCTGCCCTTCTTGCGCTTGTAGCCATCGTAGCCGGCCCGCGGACCGCTCTCGCACGTGGACTGCAGCGTGCGGCCATCCAGGATCACGGCGCTGGGCTGCCCTTGCTTGCCTTGCGCCACCCGCAAGACCGAACGCAGGTCGTTGACCATGGCCTCGAAGCAGCCCGCCTGCAGCCAGCGCTGGGTCTGCTGGTAGACCGCTTCCCACGGCGGAAACTCATGGGGAATCAAGCGCCAGGGCGCGCCGGCCCGGGCCATCCAGCGCAACGCGTTGAACATCAAGCGCAGCTCGTACTTGCGCTGCCGTGCTTGCGGGTCCATCAGCGTCAGGTAGGGCGCGGCGAACGCCCACTCTTCATCGGTGACGTCGGTCGGATACGGGCGTGGCGGCTTCATCCGCTTACGATAGCCGAGCCGGATCAAAGTTCATAACACGCTCTAGCAAGAATCTTGTACTGCCTTGGCGGGGCTGGCCATTGGTGGGATGAGAGATGTCATGGGGCGAGATGTATGCATTAGCAACTGATAGGAGCAAGTGATGTTCACTGGATGGCTGAAACCGTTCGATACCCAGCGTCCACTGACGCCGCAGGAGCGGAAGGCTGCGTTGACCAGTGCCGATGTGTGGTGTGCGGGGCCGGACGAGCAATTAAGCCTGGTCAAACTCAACGGCACGTTCGCAGAGTTCATCGATCGTGCTTTTCGCATGCGTGGAAGCGTGGTGACCCTTTTTGCGCTGGCCTGTTCATCAATCATCGTTGGCGCTTTTGTATATGTCGTCAGCGTGGTGTGGGGACTCAACAGGCAGGGGCTGCATAGTGCCGGCACGTTGCTTACGATGGTTTCAATAATGACGGTGGTGTTTGCCCTCATCCTGACCAGTTTGTGGCGCCGTGGTCTGGGGCGTGAGCTGTTTGCGTACGTCTATTATCCGGTGCGGTTCGACCGTGTCCGGAAGCAGGTGCATGTGTTTCGCCATAATGGCAAGGGTGGGGTGCTTTCTGTGCCGTTCGACGAGGTGTACTGGTTCATCGGCCGTGGCGAGCGCATGGACTTTCTGTACGACTTGCGGGGTGCGGTGCTAGAAGGAGACCGCATCGTGCATATGTTCGCGGTGGGTCAGTATTTCGAAGCTAATGGCGAGGAGCGGGTGCGCTCGCTGTGGTCGTTCATCTGCACCTACATGCAGGGGGGGCCGGACGCGCTGGCCGCGTGTGGTGTGGCCCCCAGAATCGATCTGTCGGTCCGGCCCAGCTGGCGGAATTGCTGGCGCTGGAAGCTGCTGATGCTGGGCGAGGGAGCAGCGCGATTGCGCTACGTTCTGGCTCCCTTTTATTACACAGTGCTGACGATCATGACGGCTTGGCGCTGGCTGATTTTCAAGACCTGTCGAATGCCGCATTGGCCCGCGGAATTGTTCGATGCAACCAATGAGACGAGCGAAAGATCGCGCTGGCCCGAGCCGATGCTGATCGGTGGCGACGAACCAGCGCCGAATGGACATTTGTGAGGTCGATCCACGTCAGTCGTGGCGATGTGCAGCTCCATCGTGGCATCACGATGATGCGCTGTCCGGCGTGATCATGGGCACATGGAGCGTCGGAATCCATGCGATTCCACGAACCGAGGCGCCGGCTAAGCTGCCTTTCCGCACTCCGTCGGACAGGTAATATCCGCATGCACGGTGCCGGGATGGTCGTGGTGATCCGCCTCGACGGTCACCTGCATGGGGCGCAGGCCCAGGCGCTGGAACAGGGCCATGTCGCGTTCGGTGTCGGGGTTGCCGGTGGTCAGCAGCTTTTCCCCGTAGAAGATCGAGTTGGCGCCGGCCAGGAAGCACAAGGCTTGCAGTTCGTCGCTCATCGTTTCGCGGCCGGCCGAGAGGCGGACCATCGACTTGGGCATCGCGATGCGGGCGACGGCGATCATGCGCACGAACTCGAACGGATCCAGTTCGGCGGTGCCGTGCAGCGGGGTGCCGGCGACCTGTACGAGGCGGTTGATCGGCACCGAATCGGGATGTGCGGGGAGGTTGGCCAGCGCCAGCAGCAGGCCGACGCGGTGTTCGCGCGTCTCGCCCATGCCGACGATGCCGCCGCAGCAGGTCTTCAGGCCGGCCTCGCGCACGTGTCCGAGCGTGTCCAGGCGGTCCTGGTACTGGCGGGTGTGGATGATCGAGTCGTAGAAGTCCGGCGAGGTGTCGAGGTTGTGGTTGTAGTAGTCCAGGCCGGCATCCTTGAGCGCCTGGGCCTGCCCGGCCGTGAGCATGCCCAGGGTGGCGCAGGTCTCCAGGCCCAGCGACTTCACTTCGGCGATCATCGCCGCCACCTTGGGGATGTCGCGATCCTTGGGCGAGCGCCAGGCGGCGCCCATGCAGAAGCGCGAGGCGCCGGCGGCCTTGGCCTGGCGGGCCTTGGCGACCACGGCTTCGGTGTCCATCAGTTTCTGCGCGTCGACGCCGGTGGCGTAACGCTGGGCCTGCGGGCAGTAGGCGCAATCCTCGGGACAGCCGCCGGTCTTCACCGACAGGAGCGTGGAAACCTGCACTTCGGCCGGGTCGAAGTGTTCGCGATGCACCGCCGCGGCGCGGAACAGCAGTTCGGTCAGGGGCAGGTCGAACAGCGCATGCAGTTCCTGGGCTTGCCAGTCGTGGCGGATGACAGCGGACATCGGGGTTTCCTGACAGAAAGCGGCTCGGAAGCGCGGCAGTCTGGTGGGCACGGGAATGTCTGTCAACCTGGCGGAGGTGTGGTTGGTTTACGGTTGGCTCGCTCGCCGGATCGCGGCCTGGATGCCGACGCATTGCCTGGTCTGCGGCGAGGCCGGCATGGCAGGGCAGGACGCCTGTGCGGCCTGCCTGGCCGCGATGCCTTGGCTGCAGGCCGCCTGCCCGCGCTGTGCGTTGCCGCTGGGGCCGGCGGAGCAGGGGACGACCGCGTGCGGCGGCTGCCAACGCGCGCCGCCGCCGTTGGAGGCCACGACGGCGGCGTTCCTTTATGGCTGGCCGGTCGATGGCCTGCTGCGGCGCTTCAAGTTCCACCAGGATCTCGCGGCCGGGCGATTGCTGGCGCAGTTGCTGGCCGAGCGCTGCCGGCAGGCGCCGCGGCCGCAAGCCCTGGTGCCGTTGAGCCTGCATGTGGCCCGGTTGCGCCAGCGCGGTTACGACCAGGCGCTGGAACTGGCGCGGCCATTGGGGCGTGCGCTCGACCTGCCCTGCGTGCCGGCGCTGGTGCGGATCCGCGCGACGCGGCCGCAATCGGAACTGGGCTCCGGCGCACGCGCGCGCAACGTGCGCGGCGCGTTTGGGGTGCAGGCGGCGCTGCCGGACCACGTGGCGCTGGTGGACGATGTGATGACGACCGGCGCCACCTTGCATGCGGCTGCGCGCGCGCTGCGCAAGGCGGGTGTGCAGCGCGTGGATGCCTGGGTCTGTGCGCGGGTGCCGTGATCGGATCGGGGCGGTTTCATCCGCGTCCGATGCCTTGCCGGTGCGGCCTGGTCGGGACCGATGTCCTTCCTGCAAGAGCGCGGCTCCTGCGGCCGGGGCCGTTGCGGCTTCGGTCGAACGGGGGCGGCGTCAGGCCGTCGCGAGTGCCACGGCGATACCGGCAAACAGCGCGGCACCGACCCAGTTGTTGTGCAGGAAGGCGCGGAAGCAGGGGCCGCGTTCGCGCCGGCGGGCAATGACGAACTCGTAGGCCACCAGGGCGATCGCGACCAGCAGGCCGATCCAGAAGTACAGGTTGAGCTGCATGCGCTGGCCGACCAGCGCCACGGCCGCGAACGTCAACGCGTAGAGCACGCCCTGCGCGACCAGGTCCAGGTCGCCGAACAGGATGGCCGTGGACTTGGAGCCCATCTTGATGTCGTCGTCGCGGTCGACCATCGCGTACCAGGTGTCGTAGGCGGTGGACCACAGGATGTTGGCCAGGTACAACAGCCAGCCGACCACCGGCACCTCGCCCTGTACCGCGGCGAACGCCATCGGGATGCCCCAGCCGAACGCCATGCCCAGGTAGACCTGGGGCAGGTAGGTGTAGCGCTTGAGATACGGATAGGTGGCGGCGAGGAACAGGCCGACCACGCTCAACAGCACGGTGAGCCGGTTCAGCGTGAGCACCAGCGCGAACGCGACCAGCATCAATACCGCGAACACCACCAGCGCCTCGCGCCCGGACACCGCGCCGGTCGCCAGGGGGCGCTGCCGGGTGCGCTCGACGTGCGGATCGAGCCAGCGGTCGGCGTAGTCGTTGATCACGCAGCCGGCCGAACGGGTGAGCCAGACGCCGGCGGTGAACACGAACAGCGTCCAGAGCGATGGCACGCCGCCGGAGGCCAGCCAAAGCGCCCACCAGGTGGGCCACAGCAACAGCAGGCTGCCGATGGGGCGGTCGCCACGGACCAGCTTCCAGTAGAGCCCGAGCCGGTCCCGCCAGTACGGTTGCGGCGGCGGAGCGGTTTCGAAACGTTCGTAAGCCATCGCGAAAGCGTAGCAGCCCATGCCCGAAGCGGCCACGGCGCGGCGGTCGAGGGCTCCATCGGGCACGGCGGGGTGCGCCGGGCGGCGGTTCGCTGGGTGCATGGCCCGCGCGGGCCAGGTTCTGGCATAATGGCCGGCCACGCGCCCGTAGCTCAGCCGGATAGAGTAGTGGCTTCCGAAGCCATTGGTCGGGGGTTCGAATCCCTCCGGGCGCGCCATCGAAGTCCCTGCGGCACGAAAGAGGCCGGACGACCCGCGATACCCGGGAGTCCGGCTTTTTTGTTGGCTCGCGCCGGCCTCCATCGCGATGCGATGTTCCGCGGAGGCGGCCCGGGCGCGACGGGCCATCCCGAGATCCTGCGGGGGAGCCGCGCGGTTTCGGTCGCGGACATCGAGCGCGCGATCGCGCACCTGCACGCAGCGGTGACGCGCTGCGACATGGAGGCGCTGGCCAACTGTTTCCACGCGCAGCGGAAGTACCGCGCAGGCGCGGTGCTGCCGGCATCTTGGCCTCTCATGATCGGGATGCCGCACGGCTGCAGCCGTGCGCGTGCGAGTTCCTTTCCCGGGAGAAGCCTTCCTCCTGCGGAAGGAACTGCGGTCCCGGAGCGGATGCCCGTGGTGCCGCCGTCTCCCACAAAGCTCGGGCACCGCGTTAACCTGCATGCATCTTTCAGGTCGGAGGTATGGGCATGATCCAGCTGATCCTGTTGCATGGCGGCACGCGTTTCAGCCGCGAGCGACGCGAGGATGCGCCGGAACTGATCGATCACGAGGGCGTGAGCTATTCGTTGCGCGCGGGGCCGCGCACGCCGTTGCCGACCGACCGCGAATGGGAGCCGGTCGCGGTCTATGCGCCGGACGAGCTGAACGAGGAGGAGTTCCAGGCGCTGTACGCCGCGGTGCGCCCGCAGGTGCCGGAGTTCAACCTGCACTACTGAGCCGGGCGCGTCGTCGCGCCGTTCCGGCGGGCTGGCATATAGTGCGCGCCACGCGCGGTGGTCCGCGCTTCCCGACGTCCCGCCCGTGCCCCGCATCCGGTTCCGTTCCCTGTTGACCCGCCTTTCGTTGGGCTTGCTGCTGGGCCTGTGGCTGGCCGCCGCGCAGGCCCAGCCGGAGCCGTCGCAGGACGACCCGCAGGCGCTGCTCGATGGCGCGGGAAAGGCGCTCGACGACGTTCGCGCCAAGCTGGAGAACGGTGCCAAGGAGGACGACTTCGGCGAGCTCTCCGCGCGCACGCTGGCGGCGCAGCGCGATGCGCAGGCCGCTGCCCAGGCGATCGCGCCGCAGCTCGACCAGATCAAGGCGCGGCTGACCCAGCTCGGCCCGGTACCGGAAGGCGTCAAGGAAGCCCCCGATATCGCGCGGGAGCGCAAGGACCTGGCCAGCCAGCAGAGCGCGCTGGATTCGGCCCTGAAGCGCGCCAACCTGGTCGCCACCGAGGCGCAGCAGACCCTCGACGACATCGAGCGCGCGCATGCGCAGCAGTTCGGCGAGCGCCTGTCCACGCGCGTGGCCTCGCCGTTGTCGCCGGCGTTGTGGAGCCAGCTGGCGCGGAACTTCCCGGACGACTGGGGCAAGCTGCTGCGGTTGTACGCGCAGGCGGTCCGCACCGGGCAGGACGCGGTGGCCACGCGCGGCTATGGGCTGTTGATCACCGGCCTGGCGATTGCGCTGGTGCTGGTGTTGCCGCTGCGGCTGTTCCTGCGCCACCTGGGCCGCCGCTACGCGGCCTCGCGCGCGCCCGGCGGGCGACTGCGCCGGTCCGGCCTGGCGCTGTGGTTCCTGGCCGTCGGCACGATGACGCTGGGCCTGGCCGCACTGGTGCTCGTGCAATGCCTGCATGCGATCGATGCGGTGCCGGAATCGCTGTCGGACATGGCCGACGCCTTCGTGGTGGCGAGCTTCATCGCCGCGTTCATCAGCTCGCTCAGCACCAGCCTGCTGATGCCGGAAACCCCGTCGTGGCGGCTGTTCCCGCTCGACGACGACATCGCGCGGCGGTTGCGCTGGTATTGCCATGCCACCGCGCTGCTGGCATGGGCCAGCACGCTGGCGCTGGAACTCAATCGCTCGGCCCGTACCGGCACCGCACTGACGGTGGCGATCGAAGGCGTGGCCGCGCTGCTGTACGTCGGCTTGATCCTGTCGGCGCTGTCGAGCCTGGCGCGTTCGTCGGCGGCGACGCAGGCCGGGACGGAAGGGAAGGAAGGGCCTGCGCCGGTCACCAGCCGCCGCAGCGGCGTGATCGTGCTGGTGCGCCTGCTCGGCCACCTGGTGGTGATCGCCGCGCTGGCCGCCGCGTTGTTCGGCTATCTCAACCTGGCGCTGCTGCTGGTCAGCCAGGTGATCTGGGTGGCGGTGGTGGTGGGTTTCGCCGGCCTGCTGATGGCCTTCGTGGACGACCTGGCGACATGGCTGTTCAAGCCGGACGGTCGTTTCAGCCGCGCGCTGTCGCATGCGCTGGGCGTGGGCAGCGGACGGCTGGAGCAGGCCGGCGTGCTGCTGTCGGCGGTGCTGCGGGTGGTGCTGGTGCTGGCCAGCCTGATGGCGCTGGTGGCGCCGTACGGGACCAACCTGGCGGTGTTCACCGGCTGGCTGGACGTGCTGGCGCACGGGCTGACGATCGGCGAGTTCACCTTGACCCCGGTCAAGCTCGGCCGGGCCGCGCTGGTGCTGGCGGTGGGCCTGTGGATCGTGCACATGGTGCAGCACTGGCTGGTGCACACCTACCTGCCGAAGACCGAGCTGGAAGCGGGCTCGCGCAATTCGGTGAGCACCGTGGCGCGCTATGTGGGGTGGGTGGCGGTGGGCCTGTGGACGCTCACGGCGCTGGGCGTGGGCGTGGGCCAGCTGGCCCTGGTGGTGAGCGCGCTGTCGGTGGGCATCGGCTTCGGCCTGCAGGCGATCACCCAGAACTTCATCTCGGGTTTGATCCTGCTGGCGGAACGGCCGGTGAAGATCGGCGACTGGGTGCGCATCGGCGACCAGGAGGGCGACGTGCGCAAGATCAACGTGCGCGCCACGGAGATCCAGGTCGGCGATCGCTCGACGCTGATCGTGCCGAACTCGGAGCTGATCACCAAGAGCGTGCGCAACATGACGCTGTCCAATCCGCTCGGGCGGGTGCAGCTGCAGTTCTCGGTGCCGCTGGGCGAGGACATGGAACGGGTGCGCTCGCTGCTGTTGGAGATCTATGCGGCGCACGAGCGGACGTTGAGCGAGCCGGCGCCGTCGGTGTTCATCGATTCGCTGGCCAACGGGATGGCGAACTTCAACAGTTTCGTCTACGTGGGCAGTCCGCGCGAGGCGTACGGGGTGCGCAGCCAGCTGTTCTTCGCGTTGTTGCGGCGGATGGCCGAGGAGGGGATCGCGTTGCAGTCGCCGCAGGACGTGCGGATCCATCGGGTTGACGACGGGGTGGTTGGGGAGAAGTGAGCTGGGTGGTGTGAGCGGTGCGAAGGGCTGCTGCTTGCGGGCCAGTCGTCCGCGCGGCGCCGAGCGCCATCGGGCCATGCCTGATGGCCGGGAGTCGGAGATCCAGCGTCTTTGACGTTATCTGTCCAGCCCACGCAATCTCGCTGTTCTGCGGAATCTCTCTACCATCATTCCCGCGAAGACGGGGGGCGATTTTCAACAGCTGAACGACTGATCATCCAGTAACTTCTTCGCCATCCATCCGGTTTACGCCATCTCTCTATCGTCATCCCCGCGAAGGCGGGGATCCAGGGACGTTGCTTTTGCTTTGCTTTTTTTTCAGGAAGCAATGGCTTTCGCCTTGCGGCGAGTCACTTTTCTTTGCTTGTGCACGCGCGCTGCAGGAGCAGCGCCGCACGGCGAAGCCGCCCGAAGGGCGCGGCACAGGGATGTGCCGCGTAAAGAAAAGTAACCAAAAGAAGCGCTTCACGACAGCCGAATGGCTGGTCATGGCTGATCAAGCACACCCCGCCTGCGCGCCCGCAGCTTTGCTGCGGGTCCGCGAAGCCAATGGGATTTTCGGACGCGGCATCCTGCCGCGTCCGAAAACGGCGCACTCGTCCGCTACGCGGACGAGCCCGGGGCATTCGCCGCGCAGCGAATGCCCGCCCGCCGGGGCGATGCAGTGCTTCGCCTTTTCCGGCGAGCCCCTGTGCGCCGCCCTTCGGGTTTTTCCCATCGTCTCCGCCGCTTCGGAGGGGCCGCGCCGCAGTGACATTCGTAGGCCATGGAGGTTGGCGCGCCGCCGCGCGAGGAGATGTTGCCCATCTCGTACAACAGCAACAGAGCGCCGCTACTGTCCGCTTCCGGCCGTCACGACCGCTTGCCGCCCCGCGCGGTGCGTACCAGTGCCAGGGCCACGTCGTCGGGGGTCACGGCTTCGGTGTAGTCCAGCCAGGCGCGGATTTCCAGGTCGTCGACTTCGTGGTCCACGCCCAGCGGGATGCGGATGCGGCCGTCGGCGTCGGGCTGTACCCATTGCTGGGCGAGCACCACGTTGCGTCCCGAGGCGACCGCCTCGACCCAGAACGGCCGCGAGGGCAGGCGCTTGGCGTACATGTCGAGGACGTACTGGCCCGGCAGCGTCTTGCGGCTCTCGCGGGTGAGCATGATCGGCTGGCGCACGCGCGGGGGCGGGCCTTGCAGCTTGCCGTCCAGCGGCGCGTCCACCGCGATGCCCTGGCGGAGATCGGGGTCGCGGTAGAGCCTGATGCCGCCTTCGCGGTTGACCAGCAGCGCGCACCAGTCGCCGTCGGCCGAGCCGTCCTCGAAGGCGGTGCAGCGGTCCACGTAGGCGAAGGTGTTCTTGGGGCGCGCATTGTCGAACTTGCGCGAGGTGTTCTCCAGGTACACCGACTTCAGGTTCCACTTGCGGTCGTACTCCAGCAGCACCGGGGGCCTGACCTGCTGCACGCCGACCAGCACCTGGCCGCTGTCGTCGATGCGCAGCCTGTGGGTGTCGCCGCCGGTCCACAGCGTGCGCGCGAAGGCCAGGTAGCGCGGGTAATCCTTGCCGTGTTCGCGCATCGCGGCGGCGCTGGCGCTGGGCGCGGCGTGGTCCGCCAGCAGCGAGCGTCCGAAGCCGAGCGCCTGGAAACCCGGGTCCAGCAGCTGCAGCAGGGTCGCGCCGGAATCGAGCGTGCTGCCGGCCTTGGCGGCGATCTGCCGCGGCTCGATCCCCTCGCCCAGGAACAGCAGCAGGTTCTCGCGCTTCTCGCGGGCCAGCACGTCGCTGAGATCGTTCGGCATCGCCAGGTGGTCGGAGGCGATCACGATCAGCGTGTCCTTGCCGTAGGGACTGGAGCGCACGCGCTCGACGAACTCGCCGATCAGGCGGTCGCTGCACTTGAGCGCGTCCAGCATGCCGATGCGGCCGAGGTCGCTGTCGTAGTGCTGGCCCTTGCACGCCAGCGGCAGGTGCCCGGCCGGATGGTGCGTGTCCATCGTCAGTGCGGTCAGCATGAACGGCTGGCCGGCGCGCGACAGGCGCTGGAAGCTGTCCCAGGCTTCCTCGAGCATCACGTCGTCGTGCGCGCCCCAGGCCGAGAAATGCTTTCGGGCGATGCCCTTCTGCTGGAAGTAGGCCACGTCGCGCACCACGTCGAAGCCGTGGCTGGTAAGGAACTGGCCCTTGCCGGCGAAGGCGGCGTTGGCGCCGCCGACGAATTCGTTGCGATAGCCCTGCGTGCGCAGGTAGTCGCCCAGGCACTGGGCCTCCGGGAGGAAGCGGCCCATGCGGTCCATGCTGTTCTCGTCGCCCGGCGCGGTGGTCAGGGGCACGCCGCACATCGAGGCGACCAGGCCGGCGATGGTCCAGCCGCTGCCGTCCGGGGAGGCGATGTCGCGGAAATCCAGGCCCTCGCCGGCCAGGCGCCGCAGGTTGGGCATCAGGCCCGGAAAGGTCTTCTCGTCGAAGTAGGTGCGCTCCAGGCTCTCGCCGTAGATCCAGACGATGTTCCTGCGCTGCTGCAGCGGCCGCTGCGGCACTTCGTACTCCGGCGCGATGCGGGCGTAGTCGACCGGGCGCAGTTGGTACCACAGGCGCTTGCCGTCGGCGTAGAGCGGGCTTGCGACCAGGGCCGCCACGAACGCCATGGCGAATCCCGCCGAAGCGGCCGCGCCGAAGCGTCGCCAGCGCCACCGCTTCACCTTCACCAGCGCCAACGGCAGCAGCGAGAGCAGCGCCATCGCCAGGAACACCGCGATGTAGCCGCGGAAATCGCCGACGCCCGCGCCCTCCATGTCCGAGCGCAGGTGGTAGAGCGTGGCGGCGTTGATGCCGTCGCCGCTGAGCCGGTCGATCAGGCTCCACGCGCTCAACGCCAACAGCAGCAACGACAACAGGCCCGCCTTGATCCAGGCCGGCCGCGGCGAGGCGAGCAGCAACCAGAACAGCAACAGCAGCGACAGCGCGAGAATCCACGACATGGGGCCTGCTCCCGGTGAAAAGGGTGGCAAGCCCGCAATCCCGCAACACTCGCCAGGTCCATCGGCGCCAAGCACGATTGCATGACCGCCGTATGACGGAATATGCCGCGGCGAACCTGACTGAAATGTTTGTTGGCGCGTTGACACGGACGCAACAAATCGGCTTGCCCGTGCGGGCAAGCAGGACGGACCGGCCTCAGCGGTGGCCGCGCTCCTCGCGCGCCCGTGCGCGCCGATCGAACAGCAGCGCGCTCCCCACCAGCCCGAGCCCCAGCGCCACCGCGAGCACGAACAGCACCAGCGCGAAGGCCGGATAGCCCCACAGCCTGAATCCGGTCTCGATCCGCATCATCTGGACGGACGCCAGGATCAGCGCGGCGGTGACCACGCCGGCGGCGATCCGGTTGGCGATCTTCTGCAGGTTCTCCATCAGGCGCGACTCCTCCAGTCCGGTCACGCGCATCTGCAGGCGGTTCTCGGCGAGCAGCGAGAGGATGTCGGTCACGCGGCGCGGGCCCTCGCGCAGCAACGCTTGCACCTCCATCGCCTCGCTGGCGAGGTTGGCGGCGGACAGGGACTTCTTCAGGCGCGCGCGCATGACGTGCTGCAGGTGCTTCTCGACGACCGAGCGGATGTCCAGCTCCGGCGAGAGCGCGCGGCAGACCGCTTCCAGGTTGAGCAGCGTCTTGCCGAGCAGGCTCAGCTCGGGCGGCGTGCGCAGCCCGGTCGCGGTGGCGATGCGCACCAGCTCGAGCACCACCTGGCCTTCGGTCGTGGCCGCGTGCGCGGCGTAGCGCGCGATCATCTGGCCGACCTCGCGCAGGTAGCGCTCTTCGTCGTAGTCCTCCAGCCGCGTGCTCAGCGCGATGGTCTCGTCGGCCACTTCCTCGCCGCGTCCGTCCACCGCGGCGAACAGCAGCTTGAGCAGGCGCTCGCGCAGGCGCGGCGGCACGTGCGCGACCATGCCCAGGTCGAAGATCGCCAGGCGCCCGTCGGGGGTGACGCGCAGGTTGCCCGGATGCGGATCGGCATGGATCTCGCCGTGCACGAACATCTGGTCGAGATAGCCGCGGATCAGCGCGCTGGCGAGCGGCGCCATCGGCTGCTCGGTGCGGCGCAAGCCGGAGATCGCGTCCACGCGCACGCCCTGCACGAACGCCAGCGTCAGCACGCGGCGGCTGGTGAAGTCCCAGACCGGCTGCGGGATCCACAGCTCCGGGAAGGGCAGCAGGTGCTGTCCGAAGCGCACCAGGTTCTCCGCCTCGATCTGGTAGTTGAGTTCGGCCAGCAGGGTCTTGGCGAACTCGCCCAGCCAGTCGCCGAAGTGCACGCGCCGGCCGATGCCGGTGAACCGGTCGGCGGCGCTGGCGAAGCTGCGCAGCACCTCCAGGTCCGAACGCACCTGCGCGGCGACCTCGGGTTTTTGCACCTTCACCGCGACCTCGATGCCGCTGCGCAGCACCGCGCGGTGCACCTGCGCCAGCGAAGCGCTGCCGACCGGGCGTTCGTCGAACTCGACGAAGGCGCGGCTGACCGAGACGCCGAGTTCCTCCTCGAACGTGGCGCGGATGCGCTCGACCGGCACCGGCGCGAGCTGTTCCTGCATGCGCTCCAGCGCGGTGGCGAACTCCGGCGGCACGATGTCCGGGCGCGTGGACAGCATCTGCCCGAGCTTGACGAAGGTCGGCCCCAGCGCTTCCAGGTCGCGCACGAACTGCTCCGGCGTGCCGTCGGCCGGCACTTCGTGCTCGATCCCGGGTTCGAGCTTCATGCCGGAGAACACGCCGGAGTTCCGGTAGCGCAGCAGCAGGCGCAGGATCTGCGTGCGACGGCTCATCCCGCCGACGACGGCGCCGTGCTCGGCCCCGTTGCGGGGAAGGTCGGATGGTGCGGTCAAGATCGCCTCCACGGGGTGGAAGAGACCGGAGTGTGGCCGGGCGCCGGTGGTGGCGCGGTGAACTGGCGCGGCGGGGATGCCACGGGCGCGCGCGATCGGCGAGAATCCGGGCTGGATCCCCTCGAACGGAAGCCGCGCATGGCCGGTGCCAGCCTGTTGACCCTGCTTGACGATATCGCCACGTTGCTCGACGACGTCTCGGTGATGACCAAGGTCGCCGCGAAGAAGACCGCGGGCGTGCTCGGCGACGACCTGGCGCTGAACGCGCAGCAGGTCACCGGCGTGCGGGCCGACCGCGAACTGCCGGTGGTATGGGCGGTGGCCAAGGGTTCGCTGGTCAACAAGGCGATCCTGGTGCCGGCCGCGCTGGCGATCAGCGCCTGGCTGCCGGCGGCGATCCCGTGGCTGATGATGATCGGCGGCGCCTTCCTCTGTTACGAGGGCGTGGAGAAGCTGGCGCACAAGCTGCTGCACTCCAAGGAGGAGGACGAGCGGGCGCATGCCCGCCAGCGCCAGGCGCTGGCCGACGAGAGCGTGGACCTGGTCGCGCTGGAGAAGGACAAGATCAAGGGGGCGGTGCGCACCGACTTCATCCTGTCGGCGGAGATCATCGTGCTGTCGCTGGGGGTGATGACCGCGGGCACGCCGCAGCCGTTCCTGAACCAGGTGCTGGTGCTGGTGCTGATCGCGCTGGCGATGACCGCCGGCGTCTATGGATTGGTCGGCGGGATCGTGAAGCTGGACGACCTGGGCCTGTGGCTGTCGCGCAAGGGCGGGGCAGCGGCGGCGCTGGGGCGCGGCATCCTGGCGGCGGCGCCGTGGTTGATGAAGACGTTGTCGGTGGTGGGGACGCTGGCGATGTTCCTGGTCGGCGGCGGCATCCTGGTGCACAACATTCCGGTGGTGCACCACCTGGTGGAGGCCATCGCGCCGCCGGGGGCGGTCGGGGTGCTGGTCTCGAACCTGGGCAATCTGGTGGCGGGGCTGGTCGCGGGGATGATCGTGCTGGGGATGGTGATGCTGCTGCAGAAGGTCCGGGGGCGTTCTGGGGAGCATTGAATCCGTGTCGTCGTCGTCCCCGCGAAGGCGGGGCGAAGGGCCGCTGCTTGCGAGCCACTGGCTCGCGCGGCACGGAGCGCCATCGGGCTATGCCCGATGGCCGGGATCGAAGATCCGGCGTCTTTGTCTTTCACGCTATCAGTCCGTTCTCTGCCATCTATCTACCGTCATTCCCGCGAAGGCGGGAAGCGCTGTTCAGCAGCCGAACGGCTGATCATCCAGGGACTTTGCTTTTGCTTTTGGGGCCTTTGGCAATAAAGGCCAAAGCTTTCGCCTTACGGCGAGTCACTTTTCTTTGCTTGTGCACGCGCGCCGCAGGAGCGGCGCCGCACGGCGAAGCCGGCCCGAAGGGCGCGGCACAAGGATGTGCCGCGTAAAGAAAAGTAACCAAAAGAAGCGCTTCACAACAGCCGAATGGCTGGTCATGGCTGATCAAGCACACCCCGCCTGCGCGCCCGCAGCTTTGCTGCGGGTCCGCGAAGCCAATGGGATTTTCGGACGCGGCATCCTGCCGCGGCCGAAAACGGCGCACTCGTCCGCTACGCGGACGAGCCCGGGGCATTCGCCGCGCGGCGAATGCCCGCCCGCCGGGCGAAGCAGTGCTTCGCCTTTTCCGGCGAGCCCATGTGCGCCGCCCTTCGGGTTTTTCCCATTGTCTCCGCCGCTTCGGAGGGGCCGCGCCGCAGTGATATTCGTAGGCCGTGGAGGTTGGCGCGCCGCCGCGCGAGGAAGCGTTGCCCAGCCCAACGCAGAATCGACAGCAACAGCAACGATTGCAGTCGTTGGCTCAGCCGTTCTTGATCCGGCTGGCGCGCACACCATTAGGCCCAGGCTGCGCAAACATCGCGCTCAGCGCGACTCAAACGCCCAATCTCCCTAATCCGCACTCACGACCCGATTCTTGCCAGCCCGCTTGGCCTCGTACATCGCGTGGTCCGCGCGCTTCAGGAGTTCGTCCTGGGTTTCGTGGGGGCGGCTCATGGCCACGCCGGCGCTGAAGGTGAGCATCACGCGCACGTCGTCGTGCACCAGCGAGCGCTGCAACAGGGCGCGCTGCAGCCGGCCCACCGCGGCGGCGGCCTCGAAGATGGTGGCGTCCGGCAGCAGCAGTACGAATTCCTCGCCGCCCAGGCGGGCGATCGCGTCGGTGGCGCGCAGTACGGTGCGGGCCACCTCCACCAGGTGTTTCAATGCGGCATCGCCGCCGGCGTGGCCGTGGGTCCGGTTGACGTGGCGGAAGTCGTCCACGTCCAGCAGGGCTACGCACAGCGGCTGGCCGCCTTGCCGGATGCGCGCCGCTTCGCGCCGGAACAGGTCGTCGAAGCCGCGCCGGTTGAGCGCGCCGGTCAACGGGTCCTCGCGCACCAGGACCGCGACGTCCTTCAGTTCGCGCTCCAGCGTGGCGATGCGCTGCTCGGCTTCCTCGACGCGGCGTTGCGCCAGGCGCAGGTCGTCGCGCGCGCCCAGCGCCTGCGCCTGCATCGTCGCGGTGTCCTGCAGCACTTCCTGCAGCAGGCGGTTGAGGTCGGCGATGCTGCGCGCCTGGCCGATCGCCTGCGAGTAGCCGGCGACGCGCTCGTGGTACTGCCCGGTGCTGGCCGCCATGCCGTCCAGGCGCTCGACGAAGGACACCATCATCTCGCGCATCGCCTGCTTGGAGTCGGCGATGCCCTGCTTGAGCAGCCCCTGCTTGTAGATCACCTCGCGCAGGCGGCCGCGCGCCTGTTCGATGGCGCCGTTGTCGAGCGGCCCGGCGATCAGTTCGCGCACCGCGCCGATCTGGCCCTGCAGCCAGCTGCGGTCGTCGAGCAGTTCGCCGACGTTCTCCAGCAGCAGGTCGAACAGGCCGAGCAGCATGTTCTGCTGCTCGGCGGCGTCGTCCACGCGCAGGCCGATCTGGTGGGTCAGCTCGCGCAGGCGGTGCTCCAGCGTCACCAGCTCGTGCCCGGGACGCCAGTGGCGCAGCGCCGCGGCGAGGGTGTCGGCCTCGCGCGCGAGCTGCGGCGTGCGTTGCAGCAGGATCACCATCGCGTTGCCGAGCGCATGGCGCAGCAGGTCGCGCAGCTGCTCGGCCTCGGTGCGGCCATCGGCCAGCGAGTCGGCGATGTCGATGGTGCGGATGTACTTGTCGATCAGCTGGCGCATGGCGCGGCCATAGCCGGGCCAGTCGGCGGCCGCGTAGGCGGCGAGCAGGCGCTTGCCGAGGTCGCGCAGTTCGCCGTGCAGGCTGGCCAGGCCCTCGGCGAAGGCGAGCAGCAGCGCCTCCGGGCTGTGCACGTGGCCGAACAGCCGGATCAGGTGCGCGGTGGCGGCCGCCGGGTCGGCGGGCAGGGAAGTCTTGGGCGCCAGCAGCGGCCGGTAGTCCGCCTCCGGCGGTGCATCGGCCTCGCCGTGGCGCGGATGCACCGATGGCCCGCCCGTGCTGCCCCAGGGCAACAGCCGACGCAGGCCGCGCCGTGTGCCGGGGGGAGATTCGCGTCGGTCGGACATGGCAGGCGGGGTCTGGCGGGGAAAGAACCGGGCCATGCGCCCGATATCGGGTGATCGGCCATGCGCGCGCGGACTTGAGCCCCCGCGCGGCGGGATGCTTGCAGCTGCAACGGGTGCCGCGGGCGGACCGGGGTGGTATAACGCCGGCCCCCGACGTCGGACGTCCCCCGCTGTGACGCTGTTCCCTTCCCGTGCGCTGCTTGGCGCCGTGCCGTGCTTTTGCCTGTTCGCGAGCCTGCCGCTGCAGGCGGCCGAATTCGACTTCGCCGATGGCGAAGGCAAACTGACCTGGACCGCCCGCGCCGTGGCCGGTGCCGGCATCCGCACCACCGGCGCCTCGCGCCACCTGGTCGGTAAGGGTTTCCGTTCCGATGGCGTGCCCAAGGGCGGCGACGGCAGCGACACCTCCGACGACGGCAACCTCAACTACGGTGCCGGCGACGCCTACTCGGGCCTGTTCAAGCTGAGCAGCCGCATCGAGGCGCGCTGGCGCGATCTCGGCCTGGCGGTGAGCGGCCGCGCCTGGTACGACGCGGTGCAGAAGGACGGCGACGTGCCGCAGGGCAACGTCGCCAACGGGTTCAGGCCGGACGCGCCGCTCGGCGACCGCGGCTTCTCCACGTCCAACCGGTTCTCCGGAGTCATGCTGCTGGACGCCTATGTCCATGGCGGCCGCCCGCTCGGCGCGTCGGTGCGTTGGGACGCCCGCATCGGCCGGCAGCGCATCAAGTGGGGCGAGGGGCTGTTCTTCGCCGGCATCGACCAGGCCAACCCGTTCGACTACACGACCCTGCGCCGGCCGGGCACGGATGCCGCCAGCGAGGCGCAGTTGCCGGTGGAAATGGTCTGGAACCGCTTCGCCTTCGACAACGGGTTGAGCGTGGAGGGGTTCTGGCAGTGGAAGTGGCGTGCCGCCGAACTCGACCCGTGCGGCACGTTCTGGTCGGGCACCGACATCGGCATCGACGCCGGCTGCGCCGGCCTGCAATCGAATGCCTACTACCCGATCAACGCCGGCCATGCCGAGGCCGGGCCGTGGCTCAGCGACGGTTTCATGAACGCAGCGGGCGCCTACCTGCCGCGCGGCACCGACATCCCCGGCAAGGACGGCGGCCAGTTCGGGCTGGCGCTGCGTTACGACGCGGCCGCGCTCGGCACCGAGTTCGGCGCCTACTTCATGCGCTACAACGCGCGCACGCCGATCCTCGACGCGACCACGCCCGACGCCGCGCTGGTCCAGCCCGGCCTGGCCGCGCGCCTGGTCGCCGCCGGCGTGCCGCCGGCCTATGCGCAGCTGTCCACGCGCCTGTCCACGATCACCGAATCGTGGCAATACCCGGGCGGCATCCGCCTGTTCGGGCTGTCCGCGTCCACGCACTGGCGGCAATGGAAGTTCGGTGCCGAGGCCAGCCTCGCCAACGACCTGCCGGTGCAGCTGAACACCGCCGACATGTTCCGCGCGCTGACCGTCAGCGGCGGCCCGATCGGCGCGCGCACGCTTGGCCAGCCCGGCGGCTTCCTGCTCGAGGGCTACGACCGGTTCCGCAAGGTGCAGCTGCAGTTCAACGCCACCCGCACGCTCGGCCCGCTGTGGGGGGCACGGGGCGGCATGCTGGCCGGCGAGGTCGCCTGGCAGCACGTGGACCTTCCGTCGCTGGGCGTGGCGCGCTACGGGCGCGGCTTCGCCTGGGGGTACTCGCCGCAGGGTTTCGACGGCAGCTGCGCGGCGGTGCAGAACCCGGACGGGTGCGTGAACGAGGGCTACTTCACCCGGGTGGCGTGGGGCTACCGGCTGAAGGGGCAGCTCGACTACGCGGTCGGCGGCGCCACCGTCTCGCCCAGCCTGGCCTGGGGCCACGACGTGCGAGGTTACTCGGTGGACAGTGCGCTGGTCGCGCATCGCCGCGTCGTCACGGTGGGCGTGGCGGGCAAGTCCGGGCGCTATTTCGCCAGCCTCGGTTACACCCGCTATCTCGGCGACAACGAATACGACGTGCTGGCCGACCACGACAACCTGGTCGCGGCGATGGGGGCGACGTTCTGACACAAGGCGGGTGGAGCGGGCGTCGCATTCATCGCGCCGCGCTTCACGCATTCTTTCGCGTTCTCCGGTAGATTCGCCGACAGAGGGCACGCGGTGTCCACCGGCCGGCCCTCCACCCGTTACTCGATCCAGATCGCCCGCCCGCAAGGCCGGCGATGGCGGTTGCTCCACCGTTGCACCGGCTGTTTCCGTCTTTCCCCCACACTGACGGATGTAGTGATGGTCGCCCTGTTTACGCTCGACAGTTCCGTCGCGCTGCTGCGCGACGCTCCCCCGTCGCCTCCGCCGACGGCGCGCACGCGCGATGCGCGCGGACGTTTCGTCCGCCACCACGAGGCCCTGCCGCCCCCGCAGCCCGATACCCGCAACGCCTTGTTCGTGGTGTCGGAGATGGCCGACTTCGTCAAGGCCGGCGGGCTCGGCGACGTGGCCGCCGCGCTGCCGCGCGAACTCCGGCGGCGCTACGACGTGCGCGTGCTGATCCCCGGTTACCGCGCGGTACTGGCGCGCGCCGGGCGGGTGGAGGTGGTCGGCCGGGTGGTGGCGCATGCCGGGTTGCCGGCCTGCGACATCGGGCGCATCGAGCAGGCCGACGGCCTGCCGGTCTACATCCTGCTGTGCCCGGTGCTGTTCGAGCGCGAGGGTTCGCCCTACGTCGCCAGCGACGGCCAGGAATGGGACGACAACGCGGTGCGCTTCGCCACGCTGTCGCACGCCGCCGCGCAGATCGCCGCCGGCCATGCCGGGCTCGACTGGCAACCGCACCTGCTGCACCTCAACGACTGGCCGTGCGCGCTGGCCGCGGCCTACGTGCGCTGGGCCGGCGGCACCACGCCGTGCCTGCTGACCATCCACAACCTGGCCTACCAGGGCCTGTTCCCGTACTCGCTGGCGCCGGTGCTCGGCATCCCGCCCGAGCACGTGCACGAACTCGCGTTCTACGGGCAGCTCTCGTTCCTGCGCGGCGGCATCGTGCATGCCGACCACGTCAACACGGTCAGCGTCAGCTATGCCACGCAGATCACCGGCGCGGCGCAGGGCTGCGGGCTGGACGACCTGCTCGCCGGGCGCGCCGCCAGCGGCGCGCTGTCCGGCATCGTCAACGGCATCGACGACAGCTGGGACCCGCGCACCGACGGCCACCTGCACAGCCATTTCAGCGTCAACCAGTGGCAGGGCCGCAACGAGAACGCGCGCCAAGTGCGCCAGGCGTTCGGCCTGCCGCAGGGCGACGGCCCGTTGTTCGCGGTGGTGTCGCGGCTGGTGCACCAGAAGGGGCTGGACCTGATCTGCGAGGTCGCCCCGCAGATCGTCGCGGCCGGCGGCCAGATCGTGGTCATCGGCGGCGGCGAACCGCAGATCGAGCAGCAGGTGGCGGCGCTGGCGCGCCGTTATCCGGGTCACGTCGGCGCCTACATCGGCTTCGACGAGGCGCTGGCGCGGCGGATGTTCGCCGGGGCCGACTTCCTGCTGATGCCGTCGCGCTTCGAGCCGTGCGGGCTGAGCCAGATGTACGCGCAACGCTTCGGCTGCCTGCCGATCGCGCATGCCACCGGCGGCCTGATCGACACCGTCGACGACGGCGTCACCGGCTTCCTGTTCCACGGCGCCAGCGCCGACGCGCTGCGTCGCTGCCTGCAGCGCGCGTTCCGCACCTTCCGCCTGCCCAGCCTGCTGGGCGCCATGCGGCGCGCGGCGATGTTGCGTCCCAGCGGCTGGGACGTGGCCGCGAGCAAGTACATCGCCCTGTACGAACGCACGACCGCGGTGGACGCATGAGCGAGCGCGAGCAGGGGACGGTGGGCGGCGAGGGCGAGGCGGGCATGGTGGCGATCGGGCAGGACGGCGCGGCGGCCCCGCCTGCGGCGTTGCGGGCCCTGGTGTGCGGCGAGCCCGCCGACGCGTTCGCGTTCCTGGGACCGCACGGGCAGGAGGACGGCACGCTCAAGGTGCGCGTGCTGCTGCCGGAAGCCGAGGCGGTCGGCCTGGTCGATGCGCAGGGCCGCCTGTTGGCGCGGCTGCACCCGGGCGAGTTCCCGGGCCTGTTCGAGGGCGTGCTGCGGGAGCCGGCCGGCTACCGCCTGCGGATCGTCTGGCCGGACGCCGTGGAGGAAATCGAGGACGTCTACGCCTACGGCCCGGTGATCGCCGAAGAAGACCTGCAGCGGATCGTGCAGGGCGACGGCGAAGCGCTGCGCCGCGCGCTCGGCGCCCACCACGAACGGCGCGACGGCGTGCCCGGCGTGCGCTTCGCGGTGTGGGCCCCGAATGCGCGCCGGGTCGCGCTGGTCGGCGACTTCAACGGCTGGGACGGGCGCCGCCACCCGATGCGCCTGCGCCACACCGCCGGAGTGTGGGAGCTGTTCGTGCCGCGCGTGGCCGCCGGCGCGCGCTACAAGTACGAGATCACCGCGGCCGACGGCAGCCGCCTGCCGCACAAGGCCGATCCGCTCGCGCGGCAGGCCGAGGCGCCGCCCGCGACCGCCTCGGTGGTGCCGGCCGGCGAGGCGTTCGCCTGGCGCGACGGCGACTGGCTGGACGCACGCGCGCAGGGCTTCGACCGGCGGCCGCTATCGGTGTACGAGCTGCATGCAGGCTCATGGCGCCGCGCCGCCGATGGCGGCCTGCCGGACTGGGATGCGCTGGCCGCGGAACTGGTGCCGTACGTGCGCGAGCTGGGCTTCACCCACATCGAGCTGCTGCCGGTCACCGAGCATCCGTTCGGTGGTTCGTGGGGCTACCAGCCGCTGGGCATGTACGCGCCGACCGCGCGGCACGGTTCGCCGGAGGCGTTCGCGCGGTTCGTCGACGCCTGCCACCAGGCCGGCATCGGCGTGATCCTGGATTGGGTGAGCGCGCACTTCCCCGGCGACGAGCACGGCCTGCAGCGCTTCGACGGCACCGCGCTGTACGAACATGCCGATCCGCGCGAGGGCTTCCACCGCGACTGGCACACGCTGATCTACAACTACGGCCGGCACGAAGTGGCCGCCTACCTGATCGGCAGCGCGCTGGAGTGGATCGAGCGCTACCACGTCGACGGCCTGCGCGTGGATGCGGTCGCCTCGATGCTCTACCGCGACTACAGCCGCGAGGACGGGCAATGGATCCCCAACGAGCATGGCGGCCGCGAGAACCTGCAGGCGGTGGCCTTCCTGCGCAGGCTCAACGACGAGATCGCGCGGCGCTTCCCGGGGGTGATGATGATCGCCGAGGAGTCCACCGCCTGGCCGGGCGTCACCGCGCCGACCGCGCGCGGCGGGCTGGGATTCACCCACAAGTGGAACATGGGCTGGATGCACGACACGTTGCAGTACCTGCAGCGCGACCCGGTGCACCGCTCGCACCACCACAGCGAGATGACGTTCGGCCTGGTGTACGCGTTCTCCGAACGCTTCGTATTGCCGCTCTCGCACGACGAGGTGGTGCACGGCAAGCGCGCGCTGCTGGCCAAGATGCCGGGCGACGACTGGCAGCGCTTCGCCAACCTGCGCGCCTACCTCGGCTTCATGTGGGCGCACCCGGGCAGCAAGCTGCTCTTCATGGGCGGCGAGTTCGGCCAGTGGCGCGAATGGGACCACGACGGCACGCTCGACTGGGGCGCGCTGGCGCACCCGGCGCATGCCGGGCTGCGCCGGCTGGTGGCCGACCTCAACCGCGTCTATCGCGGGCATCCCGCGCTGCACCGCGGCGACCACCTGCCGGAGGGCTTCGACTGGAGCGTCGGCGACGACCATTCCAACAGCGCCTTCGCCTTCGTCCGGCACGATCCGGACGGCGCCGCGCCGCCGCTGCTGGCGGTGAGCAACTTCACGCCGGTGCCGCGCCACGGCTACCGGGTCGGCGTGCCGCGCGCCGGGCTCTGGCGCGAGATCCTCAACACCGACAGCGGCCATTACGGAGGCAGCAACGCCGGCAACGGCGGCGGCCTGCGCACCGAGCCGGTGCCGATGCACGGCCATGCGCAATCGCTGCAACTGCAGCTGCCTCCGCTGGCGACGCTGTACCTGCAGGCGGAGAGATAGTGCCGTGCCGCGCGGAACGTCGGCATCCATCCTTCCCGCCCGGCGGGAATGACGGATCGGGGCACGGGCAAAGAATCCGCCAGGAAGCCACGCGATGAGCGAAACCGACGACCTGCACGCCCTGGCACGCGCGGCCGGCCTGCGGGTCGATTGGACCGACGTGGACGGCCGCCCGCGCCGGGTCGCGCCGCCGACGTTGCGGGCCGTGCTCGAAGCGCTCGGCCGGCCCGCACGCGATGCACGGCAATGCCGCGACAGCCTGCGCAGGCTCGGCGGTGCCGCCACGCCGCCGCCCTTGCCGACCGTGCAGGCCGGGGCCGCGCTGGAGCTCGCCTGCGGCACCCCGGCGCAATGGGTGGACGAGGACGGCAACGCCTGCGATGCGGTGCGCGATGCCGGCGGTGCCCTGCGCGCGCCCGCATGCCCCGGCTACTGGACCTTGCTGCACGGCACGCAGGCGCAGGCCGTGGCGGTGGCGCCGGCGCGCTGCTTCTCGGTGGCCGATGCCTGCGGCAGCACGCCGGCGCGCGCCTGGGGGTTGGCTTTGCAGGTCTATTCGGCGCGCAGCGAGGGCGATGGCGGGATCGGCGACGCCGGCGGGGCCGACGACTGGGTGCGCCGCGCCGCGCTCGCACGCGCGGATGCGCTGGCCTTGAGCCCGGTCCATGCGGCCCGGCCGATACGCACCGCCTACAGCCCGTATTCGCCGAGCGACCGGCGCTTCCTCGATCCGCTGCATGCCGCGCCGCGCCGCGTGCTCGGCAGGCTCGCGCAGGACGTCCTGGCGCGCGATCCCGGCCTGTCCTCGGCGTTGCGGCAGCTGCAGGACGCGGAGCTGATCGACTGGCCGCGCGCGGCGCATGCGAAGGGGCGATGGCTGCGCGCGCTGCATGCCGCCTTCGGCGAAGCCGCGCCGGTCCTGCGCGACGACCTGGCCGCGTTCCGGCGCGAAGCCGGGCCGGCGCTGGCCGATTACGCCGGTTTCGCCGCCGCCGACTTCGGCGATGGCGATCCCGGGCTGCATGCGTTCGGGCAATGGCTGGCCGCGCGCAGCTGGCAGGGCGTGCAGCGCGACGCGCGCGAGCGCGGCATGGCGATCGGGCTGATCGCCGACCTGGCGGTGGGCTTCGATCCGCATGGCGCCGAAGCCGCGGCCTGGCCGCGGGAGGTGCTGCGCGGCGTCGGCCTGGGCGCGCCTCCGGATGCGTTCAATGCCGACGGCCAGGCCTGGAACCTGGCCACCTATTCGCCCGATGCCCTGCGCGATGCCGGGTACGCGCCGTTCCTGGCGTTGCTGAGAGCGGTCATGCGCGACCGCGGCGGGATCCGCATCGACCATATCCTCGGCCTGCAGCGATTGTGGCTGGTGCCCGACGGGGCCGGTTCCGGCGACGGCGTCTACCTCGACTACCCCCTGCACGACCTGCTCAACCTGCTGGCGCTGGAATCGTGGCGGCACCGGGCGGTGGTGATCGGCGAGGACCTGGGCGTGGTGCCGCCCGGCATCCGCCAGGCGCTGTCGGCGCGCGGCGTGATGGGCATCGACGTGCTGATGTTCACCCGCGCCGCCGACGGCGCGTTCCTGCCGCCGGCGCAATGGCGCGCCGACGCGGTCGCCACCACCACCACGCACGACTTGCCGACCCTGGTCGGCTGGCGCCAGGGCGTGGACATCGCCTGGCGCGAACGGTTGGGCCTGTCGGAGCCGGACGACGCGCCGCGCAGGCGCCAGGCCGACCTGGTCGCCCTGCAACGCGCGATCGCGCTGGCCGGCCTGGATACCGGGCATCCCTGGCGCGATGCGCTGGCCTACGCCGCGCGCGGACCGGCTCCGCTGGCGTTGCTGCCGGTGGAGGACGCGCTCGCCTTGCCCGAGCAACCCAACCTGCCCGGCACCGTGGCGGGCCATCCCAACTGGCGCCGGCGCCTGCCCGATCCCGTGCCGGCGGAAACCTTGCACGCCGCGGTGCAGGCCTTCGCCGAAGCCCGGCGCCTGCCGTTGCCGGAGGAGGCGACCCGATGATCCCCTTGCGTGCCGCCGCGCGCCTGCAACTGCAGGCGTCCTTCGGTTTCGATGCCGCCGCCGCACAGGTGCCGTACTACGCCGCGCTCGGCGTCAGCCACCTGTACCTCTCGCCGATCGGGCAGGCCGTGCCCGGCTCCACGCATGGCTACGACAACACCGATCCGGGCACGGTCAATCCCGAGCTCGGCGGCGAAGCGGGCCTGGTGCGCTTGTCGCGGGCGGCGCGCGCGCATGGCATGGGCCTGTTGCTGGACATCGTGCCCAACCACATGGCCACGCACGCGACCAATCCATGGTGGTGGGACGTGCTGCGCCACGGCCGGCGTAGCCGCCACGCGCAGTGGTTCGACATCGATTGGCAGGCGCCCGGCTGCGACGGCAAGCTGCTGCTGCCGGTGCTCGACCGGCCTTTGGCCCAGGCCCTGCGCGAAGGACGGCTGCAGGCAGTGGACGCGGACGGGCAGGTGCAGCTGGCCTACGACGACCAGCGCTTCCCGCTGGAGACGGACGGGGCCGGCATGCCCGTCGACGGCGAGCGGCTGCGGCAACTCATCGAGCGGCAGCCGTACCGGTTGCTGTGGTGGCGCGCCGGGAGCGACCTGGTCAATTACCGCCGGTTCCTGGACATCGCCTCGCTGGTCGCGTTGCGGATGGAGCGGGCGGAGGTGTTCGAGGCCGTGCATGCGCTGCCGCTGCGGCTGGTGGCCGAGGGCCATGTCGATGGCGTGCGCATCGACCATATCGATGGCCTGGCCGATCCGCGCCGGTACCTGCGGCGATTGCGCGCCGCGCTGGATGCGGCCGGCCGCGGGCGGGGCCTGCCCGCCGGCAGCATCGCGCTGTACGTGGAAAAGATCCTGCCCCGCGGCGAAGACCTGCCGCAGGGCTGGCGCTGCGACGGCACCACCGGCTACGACTTCATGGACCAGGTCGGCGGCTGGTTGCATGCCGCCTCCGGCCGGGCCCCGCTCGCCGCCGCGTGGCGCCGCCTCAGCGGGCGCGACGGCGACTTCGACGCGGAAGTGCGGCAGGCGCGCGCCGAGCTGTTGCGCGGCCCGCTGCAGGCCGAGTTCATGCGCGCCGTGGCGGCGCTGTCGGCGGCGGCGCGGCACCAGCCCGACGCACGCGACTTCAGCCCGCAGATGCTGGCGCGCGGACTGGCCACGCTGTTGTGCGGAGTGCCCGGATACCGCGCCGATGGACGCGCGGGGCTGGCCGCGGACGCGCGCGAGCGGCTGCAGGCGGCCGCTCGTGCCGTCGGCGAGGGCATGCCCGAAGCGGTGCGCGCCGCCATCGCGGCGGTCCTGCCGTGGCTGCAAGGCGACGACGGCGCGCCCGCCGCGCAGGTCGCATCGCGCCGCGCCGCGCGCCTGCGCATCGAACAGCTCGCGACCGCGCTCAACGCCAAGGCGATCGAGGACACCGCGTACTACCGCCATGGCGTGCTGCTCTCGCGCAACGAGGTGGGCAGCCTGCCGGACGCGGCGAACTTCGCGTTGGACGCGGCGGGTTTCCATGCCGCCTGCCGTGCCCGCGCCAAGCGCCATCCGCGCGCGCTGCTGACCACCGCCACCCACGACCACAAGCGCGGCGAGGACGTGCGTGCGCGCCTGGCGGTGCTGTCCGCGCGACCGCGCTGGTGGATCGGGCAGGTCGAGCGCTTCGAAGCGCTGGCGGCGAGCTGCGGGCTCCAGGCGCTGCACGGCGGCGACCGCTGGATGCTGTGGCAGACGCTGGTGGCGGCCTGGCCGCCGCCCTTGCGCCCGGACGATCCGGACGCGCTGCGCGATCTGGCCGTGCGCATCGTGGCATGGCAGCGCAAGGCCTTGCGCGAGGCCAAGCTGTCCACCAGCTGGATCGATCCGTGCCCGGATTACGAACGGGCCGCGCAAGCGGGCGTGCAAGCCCTGCTGTGCGAGCCGCGCGGACAGCCGTTGCGGCGCGCTCTGTGGCGGGCGGCGCAGGCGATCGGCCCGGCCGGTGCATGCAACGGGCTGGCGCAGGCGGCGCTGCGCCTGACCGTGCCGGGCGTGCCGGATCTCTACCAGGGCTGCGAGGGATGGGACCTGTCGCTGGTCGATCCCGACAATCGCCGCGCGGTGGACTACGGCCTGCGCCAGGCCTGGCTGCACGACGAGCGTGGCTGGAGCGCGCTGCTCCACGACTGGCGTGACGGGGCGGTCAAGGCGCGCCTGGTCGCGCGGCTGCTGCGACTGCGCCATGACCATCCGGCGCTATTCTCGCAGGGCGACTACCAACCGCTGCCCACGCCGCGCATCGCCGGCGCGCAGCTGTTGGCGTTCCGGCGCCGGCAGGGCGGCCGGGACCTGGTGGTGGCGGTCGCGCGCGCCAGCGGCGCCGGCGCCGATCCCGCGTTGCCGCTGCCGGCCAGGACCTGGGGCGACGCCCGGCTGGCGTTGCCGCCGGGGCGCTATCGCCACGTGCTGGCCGGCACCGAGCTCGACGCGCGTGGCGGGCGGCTCGCCGCCCCGGCGCTGTTCGCGGGCGGGCCGGTCGCCGTGTTGCTTTCGACATGACGGGAAAACCGATGGACGCAGAACAACGGAAGCGACGCATCCAGCAGCTCGCGCGCGAAATATGGGAGGCCGAGGGCCGCCCGGACGGCCAGGAGCTGCGGCATTGGGCGATGGCCGAGCGGTTGGTGGACGCGGAGATCCGCGCGGCCGAGCAGGACGCCGCGCCGCCGCCGGGAGAGCGCTGAGATGCCGCCGCGCAAGCTGGGCCAGCGCTCGCGCATCCGCGAAGGCCGGCCGTTCCCGCTCGGTGCGACCTGGGACGGGTTGGGCGTCAACTTCGCGTTGTACTCGGTGAACGCCACCAAGGTGGAGCTGTGCCTGTTCGACGTGCGCGGCCGCGAGACCGAGCGCATCGTGCTGCCCGAGTACACCGACGAGGTCTGGCACGGCTACCTGCCGGAAGCGCGCCCGGGCCTGCGGTACGGCTATCGCGTGCACGGCCCCTACGTGCCGGATGCCGGCCATCGCTTCAACCCCAACAAGCTGCTGCTCGATCCGTACGCCAAGCAGATCGTCGGCCACCTGAAATGGGCGCCGCAGGTGTTCGGCTACACGCTCGGGCACAAGGACAAGGACCTGAGCTTCGACCGCCGCGACAGCGCGCCGTTCGTCCCGCGCAGCGTGGTGGTCGATCCTGCGTTCACCTGGGGCGCCGACCGCGCGCCGCGCACGCCGTGGAACCACACGGTGATCTACGAGGCGCACGTGCGGGGCCTGAGCATGCGCCACCCGGAGATCGGGCAGGACCAGCGCGGCACGTTCTCCGCGCTCAAGCACGAGGCGCTGGTCGGCCACCTGCGCGAGCTCGGCGTCACCGCGCTCGAACTGCTGCCGGTGCATGCCTTCGTCGACGACCAGCCGCTGCTGGAAAGAGGCCTGCGCAACTACTGGGGCTACAACACGATCGGGTTCTTCGCGCCGCAGCCGCGCTATCTCTCCACCCACACCGTCGCCGAGTTCAAGGAAATGGTCGCGCGCCTGCATGCGGCCGGGCTGGAGCTGATCCTCGACGTGGTCTACAACCATACTGCCGAGGGCAACGAACTCGGCCCGACGCTGTCGTTCCGCGGCATCGACAACGCCAGCTACTACCGCCTGGCCGACGAGCGGCGCTTCTACATCAACGACACCGGCACCGGCAACACCTTCGACCTGACCAACGCCGGCGCGCTGCGCATGGTCCTGGACTCGCTGCGCTACTGGGTGCAGGAAATGCACGTGGACGGCTTCCGCTTCGACCTGGCGACGATCCTCGGCCGAGAGCGCTACGGCTTCGATCCGTCCGGCAGCTTCCTCGACGCCGTGCGCCAGGACCCGGTCCTCAACCAGGTCAAGCTGATCGCCGAACCGTGGGACATCGGCCCGGGCGGCTACCAGGTCGGCAACTTCCCGCCCGGCTGGGCCGAGTGGAACGACAAGTTCCGCGACAACGTGCGCGCGTTCTGGCGCGGCGACCGGGGCACGCTGGCCGAGCTGGCCACGCGCCTGACCGGTTCGGCCGACCTGTTCGACCACCGCGGCCGCCGGCCGACCGCGTCGGTGAACTTCATCACCGCGCACGATGGCTTCACCCTGCACGACCTGGTCACCTACGAACAGAAGCACAACGAAGCCAACGGCGAGGACGGCCGCGACGGCCACAACCACAACCTGTCCTGCAACCACGGCGTGGAGGGCGAGACCGACGACGTCGCCATCAACGCCCTGCGCCGCCGCCAGATGCGCAACCTGCTGGCGACGTTGCTGTTCTCGCAGGGCACGCCGATGCTGCTGGCCGGCGACGAGTTCGGCCACAGCCAGGCCGGCAACAACAACGCCTATTGCCAGGACAACGAGCTGACCTGGATCGACTGGGAGGCCGCCGCGCGGCCGCCGGCCTCGGACCTGTCGGGATTCGTGCGCCGGTTGCTGGCGCTGCGGCGGCGCTATCCGCTGCTGCACCGCTCGCGCTTCTTCGACGGCGAGTACGATGAGGCGCTCGGATTGAAGGACGTCACCTGGCTGCGCCCGGATGGCGAGGAGATGCGGAACGCGGACTGGCGCAATGGCGAGCAGCGCGCGCTGATGGTGCGCCTGGACGGCCGCGCCCCGGCCAGCGGGCTGCGCCAGATCGCCGCCAACGTGACCTTGCTGATGCTGTTGAACGCGTCGGAGGAGGAACTGTCTTTCACGCTGCCGGCGATGCACGACGAGCACTGGAAGGTGCTCGTCGATACCGCGCGTCACGGAGGGCGCGCGGTGGCCGGCGGCAGCGTGTTGACGGTGGCGTCGCGCGCGCTGGTGCTGCTGGCGGTGGAGCGCGACCGCATCGCGAGCACGGCGAAGGTGGTGTCGAGCCGCAGTGGAAGCTAGGCGTTCCGCCACGGAAGCGGCTGGCTCTTCGGATCCAGGACGCAGGGGCTCCAGCAGCGTCGTTCTTGCTTGTCGATGCGATGGGTACGGTGGCACCCGGCGCGGAACGCGTACGCGTCCGTTCCGCTCAGGCGGCGGCCGCGGTGCGGATGCTCAGCATTCGCCGTTGTTCACCAGGGTCCGGCCGAGGCGGAAGCCTTCCAGTACGGCCTGTTCGGCTTGCGGCCATGGCGTGTCGTCCTCGATGCGGCGGCAATGCTCGCCATTGGGACGGCGCACGTCGACGCGCACGCGCCATGCATCCCCGGCGCGTTCGCGGTGCGCGCGCACGCGGATGTCGTGCAGCAGATAGGTCTCGATTTCGTAGCGGCTCTCGCGGGCCATCAACGTTTCCTGCTGGATCGGTGATGCCATTCTCGATGCCGTTTCCTTGAGGGCATGTGAGCGGGCGGCCGCCGAAGTCAGGCGCCAGACAGCATGGAACATGGTCCGCGCGGCGCCTTTCTGCGTCTAGAATCCGGCATTTGGAGGCGAAACGATGCTCAAGATCTGGGGACGTCACAATTCCAGCAACGTGCGCAAGGTGTTGTGGTGCGCGGAGGAAATCGGCCTGCCGTACGAATCGGTTCAGGTCGGCGGCGCATACGGCGGCACCGACGAGCCCGCTTACCGCGCGATGAATCCCAACGGCCTGGTGCCGGTGATCGAGGACCACGGCCTGCCGCTGTGGGAGTCCAACACCATCGTGCGCTATCTCTGCGCGCGCTACGCGCTCGACGTGCTGTACCCCTCCGATCCGGCCGAACGCGCGATCGGCGAGAAGTGGATGGACTGGACCACCTCGAGCTTCGCGCCGGCGTTCCGCGACCTGTTCTGGGGCGTGTTGCGCACCGCGCCGGAGCAGCGGGACGCGGCCGCGATCGCCGCGGCGCTGGAGCGTTCGGGCCAGTTGCTCGCCCGCGCCGATGCCGCGTTGTCCAGGCAGCCGTGGCTGTCGGGCGAGCGCTTCGCCATGGGCGACATCCCGTTGGGAGCATTCGCCTATGCCTGGTTCGGGATGCCGATCGAGCGTCCCGAGTTGCCGCACCTGCAGGCCTGGTACGAACGGCTCGTGCAGCGGCCGGCCTACCGGGCCGGCGTGATGACCCCGCTGACCTGAGATCGCACCGGTGGCGAAGCGGATCGTGCTGGCGGGAGCCACCGGATTGGTCGGCGGCCATGTCCTGGCGCGATTGCTGGCCGACGAGCGGGTGGCCGAGGTGATCGCGCCGACCCGCCGTGCGCTGCCGCCGCCGCTGGCGGCGAAGCTGCGCAATCCGGTGATCGACTTCGAGCGGGTACGCACGGCGGCGCGCGACTGGCAGGCGGACGCGGCGATCTGCGCGTTGGGCAGCACGATGAAGCAGGCCGGTTCGCGCGAGGCGTTCTTCCGCATCGACCACGACTATCCCCTGTGGCTGGCGCAGGCCCTGCGCGAAGCGGGCGTGCCGGTCTTCGTGCTGAACTCCGCGATGGGCGCCGATCCGGGCTCGAGGTTCTTCTACAACCGGGTGAAGGGCGAACTGGAGCGCGACCTGCGCGCGCTCGGCTTCGATTCGCTGACGTTGGTGCGGCCGGGATTGATCGGCGGCGAGCGCGAGCGGCCCAGGACGCTGGAGCGCGTGTCGGGCCTCGTGCTGGGCGCGCTGGGACCGCTGCTGCCGCGCGCATGGCGGATCAATCCCGCGCCGCGCATCGCCGCGGCCATGGTCGCGGCCGCGTTGGCCCCCAGGCCCGGCGTCGAGGTGATCGGATCGGCTGCGCTGGCCTGAGCGCGCACGCTCCGGTGCCGTCTCCCGCGGCTGCTCGTCCTATGCGCCGAGCGACTGGCCGCCGTCGACCGCCAGCACCTGGCCGGTGATCCAGCGCGCCTGCGGCGACAGCAGGAAGCGCGCGGCATCGGCCACGTCCTCGACCGCGCCGAAGCTGCCGAACGGGATGCTGGCGCGGATGCGCGCGTACAGCTCCGGCTCCTGCTCGCGGCGGCGGTCCCACAGCCCGCCGGGAAATTCGATCGAGCCGGGCGCGATCGCGTTGACCCGGATGCGTTCGCGCGCCAGCTCGGCCGCCAGCGTGACCGTGTAGTAGTTCAGCGCCGCCTTCGCGGTGGAATAGGCCGTCGCGCGCGGCGTGGGGCGCGAGCCGTTGATCGAGCTGATGTTGAGGATCGCCGCGGCATGGCCCCGGCGCAGGTGCGGCAGCGCCGCGCGGTTGACGCGCACCGCGGCCATCAGGTCCACCTCGAATCCGGCGCGCCAGCTCGCGTCGTCGCTGCCGTTGCCGTAGCCGGATGCGTTGTTCACCACCGCATCGATGCCGCCGAGCGCGTCGGCCGCCGCGGCGATCCAGGCCTGGACCTGGGCGTCGTCGGCGAGGTCGCAAGCATGCCAGTGCACCTGCCGGCCGTGGCGCAGCAGGCGCTCGCCGGCGGTGCCGAGCGCCTGGCGGTCGCGCGCGCAGATCGATACCGCCGCGCCGGCATCGGCGAGCGCATCGGCGATGGCGAACCCGATGCCGCGGCTGCCGCCGGCGACGAGCGCGCGCAGTCCGTGCAGGGAAGCTGGATTCATGCAGTACCTCGGTCCAGATAGCCAAATGCCATTATCGCCGCCGGCGCGATCCGCGCGCGGGCGGGCCTTGCCGCGGCAGGCTCATCGCCATGCGGCATAAGCTCATGATCGATCGCCAGCCGGGCATTAACCCGTGCTTTACACATCGCCTTGGGCATCGGGCGAAAACGTCCGCCGGTCCAACGACGGGGAATACGCATGACCACCCATGTCACGATCATCGGCGCAGGCTTCTGCGGCACCGCGCTGGTCCGCGAGCTGGCTCGCCAGGCGCAGGGCGCGCGCATCCGCGTCAGCCTGGTCGGCGTGGCCGATACCTTCGGCAGCGGCGTGGCCTACGGCGCCGCGCGGCCCGAGCACCTGCTCAACGTCCGCGCCAAGGACCTGGGCATCGATCCGGACGAGCCCGGCGGATTCTCCGATTTCCTGAAGCTGGGCGAGGGCGGGCGCCTGGAGTTCCTGCCGCGCCTGGCCTATGGCGACTACCTGCGCTCGCACCTGGAAACCGCGGTGGAGCAGGCGCCGTTCGAGGTCGAGCGCATCGGCGAGGAGGCCGTGGCGATCGAGCGGGCGCCGGGCGGCGGCTTCCGGATCTTCCTCGCCAGCGGCGAGGGCCTTCGCAGCGACGTGGTGGTGCTCGCGCTCGGCGCGCTGCCGCCGCAATCGCTGCCCGGCATCGGCCCGCGCCTCGGCGTGCATCCGCGCTACATCGGCTGGCCGTGGCAGGGGCCGGTGCTGGAGGCGATCGCGCCGGACGCGCGCATCCTCGTGGTCGGGGCGGGCCTGACCATGGTGGACGTGGCCGCGACGCTGGCGGCGCGCGGGCACCGCGGCACCATCACGGCGATCTCGCGGCGGGGACTGGCGCCGCAACCGCATACCGCGCTGCCGGCGCCGTCGCTGGAGCTGCCGCCGAACGTGCTGCGCGCGCTGCGCGAGCACGACCTGGCCGGCGTGCTGCGCGGGGTGCGCCAGCTGATGGCGGTGCTGGACGACTGGCGCCGCGTGATCGATGCGTTGCGCCCGTACCTGCAACCGTTCTGGCGCGGGCTGGGGCAGCCGGAACGGGCGCGTTTCCTGCGCCATCTGCGGCCGTACTGGGAGGTCGCGCGGCACCGCGTCGCGCCGGAAGCGTACGCGCGGCTGCAGATCCTGCAGAAGCTGGGCCGGCTGCAGATCCGCGCGGCGCGCCTGCTGCGCGCCCGGCTGGTCGAGGACGGGCTGGAAGCGGTGCTGCGCGAGCGCGGCCGCGAGCAGGCCGTGGCCGAGCGCTACGACGTGCTGATCCGCGCCACCGGCCTGGATACCGACGTCGATCGCACCAGCGATCCGCTGGTCTCGAGCCTGCGCGAGGGCGGGTTGGTGCGGCCCGATCCGCTCGGCCTCGGCTTGGAGGTGGACCCGTCGCTGCACGTGCTGGACGCCGCGGGCGCGCCGGTGAAAGGACTGTACTGCGTCGGCCCGCTGCTGCGCGGCGCGTTGTGGGAGATCACGGCGGTGCCGGAGTTGCGCGTCGCGGCGCGCGGCTTGGTCCGGCACCTGCTCGAGGATGCCGGCGGGGCGGCGAACCGGCGCGAAGTGCATGCGCCCGTGCGCGTGGTGGGCTGAGCCCAGGGCCTGCCGGCGCGAGGGGGTAGCCGGGGGCGCGTCGCGTCGACGGGCCCCGGGTCAATCCTCGCCGGCGGAGTCGCCGGGCGGATCGTCGCCCGGCTCGTAGACCAGCAGGTCGCCGGGCTGGCATTGCAGGTATTCGCAGATCTTCGAGAGCGTCTCGAAGCGGATGCCGCGCACGCGCCCGGACTTGAGCAGCGACAGGTTCGACTCGGTGATGCCCACGTGCTGGGCGAGCTCGCGCGAACGGACCTTGCGCAGCGCGAGCATCACGTCCAGGCGCACGACGATGGCCATGCCCGCGCGCCTCAGACGATCGAGCGCTGGTCTTCTTCGAGGCGCGAGGCCTCGGCGAAGAAGCGCGCCACCAGCCACAACACCGCCGCCACCAGCAACGCGAGCAGGTCGGCGGCATCGATGTCCAGCACCAGCCGGCCACCGTCGCGCGCATAGGCCGACCAGCCCTCCAGCAGCGCCGACAGCACCCCGTGCACCAGCACGGCGCACAACAGCAGCGCCGCGAAGCGGCCGAAGCGGCGCGCCGCCTGGGGCGGGAACACCTGGCCGGGCGCCACCTGGCCCAGCAGCACGGCCAACTGGTGGAGCGCGCCTGCCACCAGGCCGCCCTGCGCGATCGCCAGCGCGGTGGCCCAGCCCAGGCTCAGGTTGCCCGGATGGAGCGTCGCGCCACCCCAGCCGGCCCCGCCCTGCCAGGCTCCGATCACGCCGGACAGCGTCAGCAGCGGCGCCAGGACCACGCCCAGCCAGACCGCCCAGCGCAGCCGGCGCGCGGCCCGGATGAGCTGCATTGACTTTTTCGTATTTTGCATATTAATTTCTGTTTTACAGAAAGCAATTGTCTTGAATCAGGATACCCCTATATGTCCTCTCGTACCATCCGGCCGGTCCGTGCCGGCCTGTTCGCGATGCTGGTAGCGATGACCTGCGCCGCCTGGGCGATTCCGCCGGCGGACGCGGACGCACGAGCGCGCACCCTCCTGCAGCAGGCCGCGGACGGCGATGTGGCCGCGCTGGCCGCCTCCGCGCCCTCCCTGGAGCCGCGCTGGCAGTCCCTGGCGCAGGCCCGCTTGGCCGCCGCACGGTTGGACGAGCGCCATGCCATCGCCCTGGCCGAGGATTTCCTGCGCCGCGACGGCGAGGGATGCGACGCGGCGCTGGCGCAAGGCGTCATCGCCGATGCCGCATTCGCCGCCGGGTCGTACGCCCGTGCCGCCGAAGCCGGGCGCGCGCGCCTGGCCCTGCTGCGGCGCTGCGATGGCGGCGCGGCGCAGATCGAGGGGGCGAGTACGCTGGCCGGCCTGGCGGGCAGCCTCGCCGCGGCGCCTGCGCAGCGGGTGGTGGCGTTCGAGCCCGGCCAGGCGCGATTCGCGCGCGACAAGGTGGGCCTGCCGCGCGCCCAGGTCGCGATCAACGGCCATGCGCAGGAGGCCGTGCTCGATACCGGCGCCAACCTGTCGGTGGTGTCGGCCTCGACCGCGGCCCGGCTGGGATTGCGCGAACTCGGCCAGGCCCGCGTGGGGACGTCGAGCCGCAGCTCGATCGCGACCCGCGTGGCGGTGGCCGATCGCCTGGAACTGGCCGGGCTCGTGCTCGAGCACGTGGTCTTCCTGGTGCTGGAGGACGCACAGCTGGAGATGCCGGTCCCGGGCGGCTATCGCATCGACGCGATCGTCGGCTTCCCGGTGTTCCGCGCGATGCAGCGCGTGCGCTTCGGCCACGACGGCGTGCTGAGCGCGGGGGGCGAGCACGCCGGCCCCGTGGCCGGGAGCCCGCTGGCGCTGGCCGGCAGCGATCTGTTCGTGGAGGCGGGCGTCGGCGGCATCGCCGTGCCGCTGCACCTGGACAGTGGCGGCAACGGCTCGTCGTTGTCGGCGCGCTTCGCCGCGCTGCACCCGGAGCTGGTGCGGCCGCTGCCGCGCAGCCGCCAGCGGCTTGCCGGCGCCGGCGGTGCCACCGAGCAGGAAGTCGCGCAATGGAAGGACGTCGAGGTCGCCGTCGGCGGGCGCCGCCACCGCCTGGGCTCGCTGCCGGTCGCGCTGCGCGATTCCACCGACGTGCAGGCGCGCAGCCAGGGCGTGCTGGGCGGCGACATGCTCAACGCGTTCGACAGCTGGACGCTGGATTTCCGCAGCATGCGGTTCGAGCTGGGCGAGCCGTTGGCCGCGCCGGCGCGCTGAACCGCGCCCGCGATGAAAAAGGGCCCGGGCATCGCGCGATGCCCGGGCCCTGCCGACGAGGAATCGGCCGTTACTGTGCCAGCGCGAGATCGTCGATCAAGGCGCGCAGGAAGCGCGCCGCTTCGCCGCCGGTGCAGGCGCGATGATCGAAGGTCAGCGACAGCGGGATCACCTTGTGCGTCTCGATCCCGCCCATCACCGGCACCAGCTGGTGGCGGGCGCGGCCGGCCGCGACGATCGCCACGCAGGGCGGCACCACCACCGGCGTCGCATAGCGGCCGGCGAACATGCCGAAGTTGCTCAGCGAGATCGTGTAGCCGGTCAGCTCCGAGGCGGGGATGCTGCGGTTGCCGACCTGCTCGCGCAGGCGGTTGACGCCCTCGCGGATGCCGCGCGCGTCGAGCATGTCTGCATTGCGCAGCGCCGGCACGAACAGGCCGTCGTCGGTGTCCACGGCGATGCCGACGTCGACATGACCGTGCAGGGTACGGGTCAGGGTCTCGCCGTCGAACCAGGCATTGAGCGCCGGCACCGCCTGGCAGGCGGAGACGATCGCGCGCACCAGGCGCACGGTGACGTCGTTGCCCGGCAGCCAGGCGTGTACGTCGGCATCGTCGTTGAGCGTGGTCGGCACGACCTTGCTGTGCGCATCGGCCATCACTCGCGCCATGTTGCGGCGCACGCCCTTGAGCGGTTCGGGCTGGCCCTTGGCGGCCACGCCCGGCGGCTGGGTGCGCATCGGCTTGCCGGAGGCGGACAGGGGCGGGCGCTGCGCTTCCAAGCCCCTCTCCCCCCGGGAGAGGGGTTGGGGCGAGGGTTCGGTGGACACGGGGGCGATACGGGCAGCCGCACCCTCACCCCCGACCCCCGCTCCGCGCCCCGGCTCGCGCTCGTCGCGCGAGCGCTCCGACGCATGCGCGCCAGTGGCGCGCGAGCCATGCGCCGTCGCCCCGGAGGGCGAGGGGAGCAAGGCACCGCCATTTGCCGCCTGCTTCACGTCCGCCATCGTCACCGTGCCGTCGGCACCGCTGGCGCGCACGCGCGCCAGGTCGACGCCGAGCTTCCTGGCCATCGCGCGTACCGCCGGCATCGCCTTGATCCCGCCGACCGCGACCGCCTGTTCGGCATGCACCGCGTTGGAGCTCTGCATCGCGCCGACCACGGTGCCGGCGTCGGCCGCTTCCGTCTCGGCGCCGGTGCTTTCCCGGGAAGGCGCCGTCGGGGCTGAAGCCCCTCCCGCAGGGTCCTGGTGCGTGGCGGAGGCGCCGCCATGGTGGTGCCCGGTGTCCTGGCCCTCGGCGCGCTGCGGCAGGTTCGGGTCGATCTCGAACTGCGCCAGCATCGCGCCGGTGACGACCACGTCGCCGGCCGCGCCGGCCAGCTTGACGACCTTGCCGGAAACCGGCGAGGGCACTTCCACCACCGCCTTGGCGGTCTCCATCGACACCAGCGGCTCGTCGAGCCGGATCGTGTCGCCCTCCTTGACGAACCATTCGACGATGGTGGCGTCGGGCAGGCCTTCGCCGAGGTCGGGCAGGTTGAAATTCTTGGTCTCGCTCATGGTGTTTCGCATTCCAGCAGAGGTTCTTCGAGCAGTTCCAGGTCGGCTTCCGGCAGCCAGCCCAACGCGCCGTCGGCGCGTTCGGACCACCACCAGCCGCCGTGTTCGTGATGCAGCAGCACGGTGTCGCCACGGTCGGCGTCGAGCTCGCGCGCATCGTAGTCGCGCAACGCCTCGGCGCGGCCGTCGCCGAGCGGGCGCAGCCAGGCATGCGGCGCCCAGCCGGCGTTGCCGCCGTCCAGGCGCACCCAGGCGAACGCCGGCCATTCCTCGTCGCGCACGCCCACTTCGACCACCTGGCCGGCGTCGAAGCGGATCGGATTGGGATAGGACGTGCGGTAGTCGCAGAGCAGTCGGGCGCGCAGCATGTCGGAGCGTGCCACGCGCTATCCCGCGGCCACGGCCCGCCTCGCGGCGGCGGCGATGCGTTCCACGCTCGGCAGGTACTTCATCTCCAGCCGGAACAGGGGGATGTGGGTGTCGTAGCCGGTGACGCGCTCGACCGGGGCGAGCAGGTCGTACATCGACCGCTCGGCCAGGCGCGCGGCGATCTCGGCGCCGAAGCCGGCGGTGCGCGGGGCTTCCTGCACGATCACGCAGCGGCCGGTCTTGGCCACCGATTCGGCGATGGTGTCGAAGTCCAGCGGGCGCAGCGTGGCCACGTCGATCACCTCGGCGCTGATGCCTTCGCCGGCCAGCTTGTCGGCCGCTTCCAGCGCTTCCTTCACCTGCGCGCCCCAGGCCACCAGGGTCACGTCGGTGCCGTCGCGCAGCACGAAGCACACGTCCAGCGGCAGCGCCTCGCCGTCGTCGGCGACCACTTCCTTGTACTGGCGGTAGATGCGCTTGGGTTCGAAGTAGATCACCGGATCCGGGTCGCGGATCGCCGCCAGCAGCAGGCCGTAGGCGCGCTGCGGCGAGGACGGCATCACCACGCGCAGGCCCGGCACGTTGGTGAACAGCGCCTCGTTGGCCTCGCTGTGGTGCTCCGGCGCGCGGATGCCGCCGCCCCACGGCACGCGCAGCACCATCGGGCAATGCAGGCGCCCGCGGGTGCGGTTGCGCAGGCGCGCGGCGTGGTTGATCAGGTGGTCGAGCATCGGGTAGACGAAGCCGTCGAACTGCGATTCGGCCACCGGCTTCATGCCCTGCGCGGCCAGGCCGACGCTCAGGCCGGCGATGGTGGTCTCGTCGAGCGGGGTATCCAGCACGCGCTGCGCGCCGAAGCGCTGCTGCAAGCCGGCGGTGGCGCGGAACACGCCGCCGTTGACGCCGACGTCCTCGCCGAGCACCAGCACCGACGGGTCGTGTTCCAGTTCCCAGGCCAGCGCCTGGGTGATCGCTTCGATGAGGGTGATGGGGGTCGTGGTCATCTGGGTCTCTCCCCGCGCACCGGCGGCGCTGTCGAAAGTGCCTGCGTCGTGCGGGGCGTGGCTGTCGTTCGGACGCTGCTTCAGATCATCCATGGCGTTGCTCCAGTGCGAGGGCCGCGGCGCGCTGGGACAACAGCTCCGGCGGCGGATCGGCATACAGGTAGTCGAACATCGCCTCGACCGGCTGCACCGGCGTGGCGAGATAGGCATTGACCTCTTCGTCCACGCGCGCGGCGCAATCGGCCTTCCACGCGTCTTCCTGCGCCTGGTCCCAGGCGCCCTGGGCGACGAGGTAGTTGCGCAGGCGGTGCATCGGCTCGCGCGCCCAGGCCGCCTTGACCTCGGCGTCGTCGCGGTAGCGGCGCGCGTCGTCGGCGGTGGTATGGTCGGACAGGCGGTAGGTGAGGAACTCGATGACGGTGCCGCCTTCGCCGGCCAGCGCCCGCTCGCGCGCCTGCCGCATCGCTTCCAGCACCGCGATCATGTCGTTGCCGTCCACCTGCAGGCAGTGCAGGCCGCCGGCGATGCCCTTCTGCGCCAGCGTCTGCGCGCCGGTCTGCGCCGAACGCGGCACCGAGATGGCCCAGCCGTTGTTCACCACGCACAGGATCAGCGGCAGCTTGTAGGCGCCGGCGGAATTGAGCGCGGCGTAGAAATCGGTCTTGGAGCTGCCGCCGTCGCCGCATACCGCCACCGCGACCTGCGGCTTGTTCTGCAGCTTGAACGCCAGCGCGGCACCGGCCGCGTGCAGGCACTGGGTGGAGATCGGCACGCAGAACGGGAAGTCGATGCCGGCCGGGGTGTCGTGCGGGAAGTCGTTGCCGCGCTCGTCGCCACCCCAGTACAACAGCACGTCGCGCGGGCGCACGCCGCGTTCGAACAGCGCGCCGTATTCGCGGTAGCTCGGCGCGAACACGTCGCCGTCCTTCATCGACGCGCCGATGCCGACGTGCGAGGCCTCGTGGCCCAGGCAGGCGGCATAGGTGCCGAGCTTGCCGGTGCGCTGCAGGGCGATCGCCTTGCTGTCGAAGGTGCGCACGTACAGCATCCGCTTGAACAGCTCCACCAGCCGGCGCGGGTTGGCGGCATCGGCGGGGAGGTCGTCGCGGAGCGGCCTGCCGTCCGCGTCCAGGTACTGGAGAAACTCGATCTCGAACTGCGCGGCAACGGTCATTGCGTACGGCACCTTCATCAAGAAGTTTCAGATGATATGAAGTGCCATGTTAAGGAACTCGTAGCGGGAACCCGTCCTGCGCTGCAGCACGTTTTCATGCTGGCGTGCACCATGAATGGGCCGGTTTCGCGCGCGCGATCCCGGCGGCGCAGGCAGTTGCGCCGTGCTGCGCTGCGGCGTTCGGAGGCACGATACGCCATGCCCGGCACATTGGTGCTGGCGGGCAGGGCACGGGTCGCGAGAGGGCTCCAACCCGGCAGGGTGACCGGTAAGGCTCCGTCGGGACTGAAGTCCCAAAAATGCACTCCCATCGTGCACTCCCACCCTCGGATGGTCAGGTATCGAGCAGGGGAGTCTTGCAAAGAGCTGGCATGCGCCGCGGGCCTTCGCACCATCCCCTGCGGGCCGGACCAGCTGGCGATGCCCTTGTGGGAGGGACTCCAGTCCCGACGAGGCCGTGCCGGTGACGCCTCGTCGGGAACGAAGTCCCTCCCGCGGAATACGCCGTCGACAAGGCGCAGGGCAAACGCCCAAAGAAAAGGGGCGCGGCTCGCGCCGCGCCCCTTCGGACCCACGCCGCTCGCTCAGCGGCCGCGGCCGGGACGCTGGATCCGCGTGCTCCAGCTCGCCGCATCGTCGCTCGGGTCGGCATCGGCCGAGCGGGAATGCGCGCTCGCCCGGATCGTCACCACGCCGTCGGCCGGCGGCGGCACGATCGGCGTGACCAGGGCGAACGAGACGGAAGCGCCCACCGCCACGTCGCGCGCGGCCACGCACTGGAAGCGTGCCGAGCGCGGCCCGCCCTGCAGCTGCTTCTGGCAGGTCCAGCCGCGCGGCGCGGCCAGGCTCGACAGCAGCGACAGCGTGTCGCCTTCCACGTCCAGGCCGACGCCGCGCGCGGGCGCGGTGCCGCGATTGGCCACGGTGATCGCGTACTGCGCGCTGACCGCATTGATCGGCAGCGTGGCCGGGCCCTGGATCGCGACCGCGAGGTTGCCGGCCGGGCGCGCCTGCAGCGTGACCGTGGCCTGGTGCTCGTTGTCGTCCGGCTGCGGGTCCTGGGTCTGCGAGCGCAGCGAGGCGGCCAGGGTCAGCGCGCGGCCGGCCATCGTCGCCTCGCTCGGCACGCTGATGGCGAACGACTGCGCGGCGCCGCTGGCGAAGCGGGCGATGGTGCAGGTGACGCTGGTGTTGGCGCCTTCCGGCTGCGCGGCCTGGCAGCTCCAGCCCGGCGCGGCGGTCACGGCCGGCGCGACCTGCGCATCGATCGCGAACGCCACCGCCACCGTCTCGGCCGCCTCCGGCCCGCGGTTGGCGACATCCACGGTGAACAACACCGCGTCGCCGGCGTAGACCGGATCGTTGGCCGCGCTCACCGCCACGCCCAGGTCCGCGCGCTGCACCGGCTTGAGCCGGAGCAGGACCAGGGCCGGGTCGTGGTCGGACAGCCGGGTCGGCGCGGCGAAGTCGTTGCGCGCGGTCTCCGGGAAGTCGGCGTTGATGCGGGCATGGCCCAGCACCAGCGTGGCCACGTCCTGCGCGTTCATCAGCGCGTGGTTGGCGAGGATGTGGTCCAGCGACTGCACGTTGCCGTCGTAGGCGTAGGAGTAGCTGAGGTCGGGCGTGTCGAGCCAGGTCAGGTCGGTGTAGTCCGGCGTGACCAGGTCGGCGCCGTCGCCGGCCACCACGGTCTCCTCGTCCGGCGCGGGCTTGCCGGTGACGGTGCCCATCGCGTCGACGTAGCCGTCGTTGAACTCGAACGCGTTGAAGTCGCCCATCACCAGCACCTTCTCGCCCGGGTCGGCGAGCTGGCGGGCCTGCAGCAGGTTGGCCAGCCATTCCGCCTGCGCCTGGCGCTTGGCGCGCACGCGCTGGCCGGCCGCGTCGTTGGTCTCGGCGCCGTTGAGCGAGCGCTGGTGGACCACGATCGCGGTCAGCGGCAGCTGGCGGCCGTCGGCGAAGTGCACGACCGCTTCGAGCACCAGCGGCGGGCGGTCGTTGAGCAGGCTGACGGTGCCGCTCGGCTCGGTCCAGGTGACGTCCTTGCCCTGCTGGCTGACCGCCTTGACCTCCACGCGCGCCAGGCCGGCGGCGACTTCGGCCTGCTTGACCAGGAAGCCGACGTCGATGCCGCCGACGTCGTTGCCCTCGACCAGGTACGCCGCGTACTGCGGGTCGGGCTGGCCGGCGGCGACCGCGTCGGCGTTCACCTTGGCGGCGATCTGCTGCAGCACCGCCAGGTTCTCGACCTCGACCGTGCCGAGGATGTCCGGCAGGTGCAGGTAGTAGCGGATCGCCAGCGAGGCCTTGTTGAGGCGGCCCTGGTAGGCGGTGCTGCTGAGCACCGGCTCGCCGATCGCCGGGTCGTTCTGGTCGTCGAAGAAGCGCTCCATGTTGTAGGTGGCGACGCTGACGTCGTCGGCCGACGGTTGCGGCGCCGGGGTCGGACCGGCGCGGCTGCAATCGACCTGCGGGGCGCTTTCCGGCGCGATGGTGTAGCGGCGGTAGCTGTAGTCGAGCGGGCCGGTGACGCCGGTGACGATGCAACCGGAGGCCACGTCGATGCGCGCGCCGCCGAGCGAGGCGCTGGCGACCGCGATCACCTGCGGATTGGTGTTCCAGCGCGGCACGCCGGCCGGGGAACCGGCCGGCAGCGGATCGGGCATCTGCACGCCCGAGCCGCGCCAGGCGCGCGGCAGGCCGGTCACCACCGCATGGAACACGCCATTGCTGGTCGCGGTCGCGCTGGACTCGGTGACGCCGCCGCCGGTGGGCGCGTTGACGGTCAGGCTGGCGGCGGTGACGCGCATGCCTTCCAGGCGTTCGAGCTGGTCGTAGGCGCCATTCGGGTCCGGGAAGGTGGTGGTCAGCGCGACCGGCGCCGGCAGCGCGTTGCCGGTGGACTGCAGCACCACGGTCGGCGAGCCGCCGATCTCGGTCAGCGGCGGCTGCGCCGGATCGGCGCTGGGCACGTATTCCTGCACCGTGCCCTGCACGGTGACGCGGTTGCCGACCATCGCCGCATCCGGCGGCGCGCTGCCGGTGTAGACGTAGATGCCCTCGGAGGTCAGCGGATCGCCATCGGCCTCGGCGTCCGGCGCCTGCAGGAAGAAGCCGCTGCCGCGGCGCGCGGTGACGATGCCCGAGGTGGCCACCACCTGGTTCTCGTACGGCGAGCGGGCGCCGCTGCCCTGGATCGCGTGGATCGGAATGCGGTCGAAGTCGTCGTCGACGATCGTCGCGGTGGCGCGCGTGGTGCCCAGGCGGGCGCCGCTGGCGTCGCTGAAGTCGACGCGGAAGGTCTCGTTGCCCTCGACGAGGGTGTCGTCGACCAGCGCGATCGCCAGCGTGGCGCTGCTCTGGCCCTCCGGGATCGTCAGCGTGCCGGAGGCGGCCTGGTAGTCGCTGCCCGCGGTGGCGGTGCCGTCCGCGGTGGCATAGGCCACGCGGACGCCGCCGCTGCCCGCGGGCCGGCTCAGCACGGCCTGCAGCACCAGCGAGCCGGCGTTCTCGGCGGCCGAGGCATCGGCCACGGTCAGCACCGGCGTGCCGTCGCCATCGCACGGGTGCAGGCTGCTGGCGCTGTTGCGCGGCGTGGGTGCGCCGGTGGCGAAGTCGGCGCCGTTGTTGTCGCTGTCGGTGCAACCGCCGTTGCCGCGCAGCACCGCCAGGGTATTGCTCGGCGCCGGGGTGGGCGCGTTGCCTTCGGCGCAGCTGGCGGTGCCGCCGAAGCCGACCAGGTCGACGTTGCCGGTCGGGCAGGCGCCGCTCAGCGCGGTGGACGAGCGGCTCAGCGCGACCTTGCCCGCGGTGCCGCTCATCGCGATGGTGCCGGTCGCGTCCGGCGTGGGCAGGTCGACGCTGCCGCCGCTGCCGTCGGCCTGCTTGACCAGGTAGTAGGCGCCGGGCGCGAGGCTGCCCGACAAGCGGGTCACCTGCCAGCTGGTGCCGGCGGCCGAGGCGTACTGCACCGACCAGCCGGCCAGGTCGACCGCGCTGGTGCCGTTGTTGTGCAGCTCGATGAAGTCGCTCTTGTAGGTGGCCCCGCTGTTGCCGCCGCCGCCGTACACCTGGCTGATGACGACCTGGGCCTGGCCGCTGCCGGCGTACGCCAGCGCGCACGCGAGCGCCGCGGCTCGAAGCAGTCTGTGATGCATGTGGTTCCCCCAGGAATCCTCGAGAAGGATGAAGCTGCCTTGCCGGAGCCGGCCCCCCTGCCGCTCCCGGCCGGATTGTGCACTGTGCGTCGGGTTCCTGACGCATTCGTGACAGCGGCCGCGTTGCGCTACCCTTGCCGACCCCGAACCCGGCCCTGCCTCCCGGCCATGTCCGTCGACAAGAACCTGCGTGAACTGGAAGCCGGCATCCACACCGACCTGGAAGGCCGCCTGACCTATGGCGGCTACCTGCGGCTGGAACAGCTGCTGTCGGCGCAACAGCCGCTGTCCGACCCGCCGCATCACGACGAGATGCTGTTCATCATCCAGCACCAGACCTCCGAGCTGTGGCTGAAGCTGCTCGCCCACGAACTGGGCGCGGCGATCGGCCACCTGCAGCGTGACGAGGTGTGGCAGTGCCGCAAGGTGCTGGCGCGCAGCAAGCAGGTGCTGCGGCTGCTGACCGAGCAGTGGTCAGTGCTGGAGACGCTGACGCCGAGCGAGTACATGGGCTTCCGCGACACGCTCGGGCCGGCCTCGGGCTTCCAGTCGCTGCAGTACCGCTACATCGAGTTCCTGCTCGGCAACAAGAACGCGCAGATGCTGCGGGTGTTCGAGCACGACCCGGCCGGCCAGGCGAAGCTGCGCTCGGTGCTGGAGGCGCCGGGCCTGTACGACGAGTTCCTGCTCTACCTGTCGCGCTGGGGCCATGCGATCCCGCCGCAGCACCTGCAGCGCGACTGGACCCTGGCGCACGTCTCCGACCCCGCGCTGCGGCCGGTGTTCGAGCGCATCTACGAGCACACCGACCGCTACTGGCGCGAGTACTCGCTGGCCGAGGACCTGGTGGACCTGGAGACCCAGTTCCAGCTGTGGCGGTTCCGCCACATGCGCACGGTGCAGCGCATCATCGGCTTCAAGCGCGGCACCGGCGGCTCCAGCGGCGTGGGCTTCCTGCGGCAGGCGCTGGAGCTGACGTTCTTCCCCGAGTTGTTCGAGGTAAGAACCTCGATCGGCATGCCGCCGGAGCCTTCCCCGTAGGAGCGGCTTTTGTGGGAGCGGCTTCAGCCGCGACGGGGCTTTGCCGGTAAAGGCCCCCAACGTCGCCGGCATCCGTCTCAATTGACATCAATTTGACGTGAAGACCGCGGTCGGTGATCCTCGCCCGTCGCCCCGGCCCGCCCGCGGGCGTGCAAGCCATTGACTGAATACGCAAGGGAACCCTTCATGAGCGTCGACGCCGCCGCGCCGAACCCCGCCACCCCAACGCCCCCGCAGATCCCCGAGTTCAAGACCCTCCTCGGCCATCCCAAGCCGTTGTGGATGCTGTTCATGACGGAGTTCTGGGAGCGCTTCGCGTTCTATGGCATCCGCTGGGCCCTGGTGCTGTACATCGTGCAGCAGTTCTACGCCGGTAGCGGCACCGGCGAGCAGCCGGCCAACCAGCTCTACGGCGCCTACCTGGCGCTGGTCTACGCGGCGGCGATCTTCGGCGGCTACGTGGCCGACCGGGTGATCGGCTACCAGCGCTCGATCCTGCTCGGCGCGGCGATCATGTCGGCAGGCCTGTTCCTGATCGCCACCTCCAGCCAGGAGCTGTTCAAGCTCGGCCTGGCCACGATCATCGCCGGCAACGGCCTGTTCAAGCCGAACATCTCGACCATGGTCGGCAAGCTCTACAAGGTGGGCGACGAACGCCGCGACTCGGGCTTCACCATCTTCTACATGGGCATCAACCTGGGCGCGATGATCTCGCCGGTGCTCACCGGCGCGCTGGCCAGCAAGGTGTTCGGCTCCGAGGCGATGCCGGACTACAAGGTGGTGTTCATCGCCTCCGGCGTGGGCATGCTGCTGAGCCTGGTGTGGTTCTGGTTCGGCCGCCGCCAGCTGGCCGGCATCGGCCGTCCGCCGGCCGGCGGCGAAGGCCGCGCGCGCGTGCTGTACACCCTGATCGGCGCGCTGGTCGCCATCCCGACGGTGTACTTCCTGCTCACCATCGAGGCGGCAACGCTGAACTGGTGGGTGCTGACCCCGATGTTCCTGCTGTTGTGCGCGCTGATCGTCGCCGAGGGCATCCGCGAGGGCGCCGTGCAGCGCGACCGCGCGCTGGCCATGCTGGTGATCTTCGTCTTCAACATCCTGTTCTGGATGTTCTTCGAACAGGCAGGCAGCTCGTTCACCTTCCTGGCCGAGAAGATCGTCAACCGCGAGTTCGGCGACTGGACTTTCCCGGTGGCCTGGTTCCAGTCCGTCAACTCGCTGGCGATCATCACCATCGCGCCGCTGCTGGCCTGGCTGTGGGTCAGGATGGGCCGCGCCAATCCGTCGATCCCGCGCAAGTTCGGCCTGGGCCTGATCTTCAACGGCCTGGCCTTCCTGCTGCTGATGTTCGCGCTGTCCTCCCTGGTCAGCGACATCGGCAAGATCCCGTTCTGGACGCTGTTCATGGTCTACGTCATCCAGTCGGTGGGCGAGCTGTGCCTCTCGCCGATCGGCCTGTCCATGGTGACCAAGCTGGCGCCGCTGCGCCTGGTCGGCTTCGGCATGGGCGGCTGGTTCCTGTCCACCGGCATCGGCAACAACCTGTCGGGCATCTTCGCCGGCCACGTCAGCGGCGAGGGCGGCATGACCGTGCAATCTTCGCTCGCAGGCTATACCTTCGGGTTCTGGCTGCTGTTGGGCGCCGGCGCGCTGCTGTTCCTGATCGCCCCGCTGATCAACAGGCTGATGCATGGCGTGAAGTGACCTAGTGAGGACCCCCACGATGGCGAAGAACCAGACCCCGCACACCGTCCGCGCACTGGCGGCCGCCGCCCTGTGCGCGGCCGTGCTGGCCGGCTGCGGCCAGGCTCCCGAGCCGCCCGCGCCGCGGCCGCTCGATACCTCGGTCCAGAAACCGCCATCGCCCGATCCGACCCAGCCGGTGGCCTCCGGCAACACCCCGGCCGCCGCGGACATCGCCGCGGTGGCCGCGCTCAGCGCCGGCTTCGATCCTGCGCGCGACCCGTTCGCCGACCTGGAGACCGCCAAGGTCGAGGCCAAGCGCGGCGGCAAGCGCATCCTGATCGACGTCGGCGGCGAGTGGTGCTCGTGGTGCCACACCCTGGACGAGTTCATCGGCGGCGACGCGGAGATCCGCGGCTTCCGCGACGAGAACTACGTCTGGCTCAAGGTCAACTACAGCGAGGAGAACGAGAACAAGCCGTTCCTCTCGCAGTACCCGGCGATCCAGGGCTATCCGCACCTGTTCGTGCTCGACAACGACGGCAAGCTGCTGCATTCGCAGTTCACCGCCGAGCTGGAAAAGGGCAAGGGCTACGACCGCAAGAAGTTCTTCGACTTCCTCAAGCAGTGGGCGCCGCCGAAGGCGTGAGCCCCGGGCCCGGGGGAGCGGGAGCGGCCGAAGCCGCTCCCGCGAAATGCGCGGGCCCGCTTCAGCCCTTCTGCACCATCCGCGGCAGGCCGTCCTTCGCCAGCCGGTCGATCAGGCTTTCCAGCGTGCGGCGCTCCTCCTCGGACAGCGCCGACATCAGCCGCCGCTCCATCTCGTTGACCAGCGGCGCCACCGTCTCGTAGACCTGCCGCCCGGCCGAGGACAGCGCCAGCATCGAGCGGCGGCGGTCGTCGCCGTGGGTCTCGCGGCGGATGAAGCCGCGTTCCAGCAGCCGCGCCACCGCCCGGCTCACCGCCACCTTGTCCATCGCGCTGCGGTCGGACACCTCGCTCGCCGAGGAGCCCGGGTAGAGCGCCAGGATCGTGATCACGCGCCACTCCGGGATCGCAATGCCGTAACGATCGCCATAGATCTTGGCGATGTTGGCGCTGACCCGGTTGGAGAGCACGCTGATCCGGAACGGCAGGAACTGTTCCAGGTTGATCAGGACGGGATGGTGGCTGGAGGCGGAGTAGTCGGATTCGCTCATGCTGCGCTGCGTCTTGATGGTGGTTTCATATGAAACTACAAAGGGCACGTGGCCTGCCATTCTCGCGGGTCTTCTGCCGCCGCGCATAGCCCTGGCGGCCTGGAAGAGGAGCAAACAACCATGAGCGCACAACCCCATACCGCCGGCGTCCGGCCCGACCCGGGCATGCAGGTGACCACCTTCGAGAACCCGATGGGCATCGACGGCTTCGAGTTCGTCGAGTTCGCCGCCCCCGCGGGGCAGGGCGGGCAGCTGCACGACTACTTCCGCAAGCTGGGCTTCACCGCCGTGATGAAGCACAAGCGCCGCCCGATCACCCTGTACCGGCAGGGCGGGGTGAACTTCCTGGTCAACGAGGACCCGGATTCGTTCGCCGCCGATTTCGCCGCCCAGCACGGCCCGTGCGCCTGCGGTTTCGCGATCCGCTTCCGCAAGCCGGCCGGCGAGGTGTTCGAGGCGGTGGTCGGCAACGGCGGCGAGGCGGTCGCGCACAAGGCCGGCACGCGGGCGGTGTCCGTCCCGGTGGTCAAGGGCATCGGCGACTGCATGCTGTACCTGGTCGACCGCTACGGCGAGGCCGGCAGCGTGTACGACGAGGAGTTCGAGCCGGTGCCGGGCGCCGAGCCGCATCCGGCCGGGTTCGGGCTGACCTTCATCGATCATCTCACCCACAACCTCTACTTCGGCAACATGCAGAAGTGGTCGGACTACTACGAGCGGCTGTTCAACTTCCGCGAGATCCGCTACTTCGACATCAAGGGCGCCAAGACCGGCCTGGTGTCCAAGGCGATGACCGCGCCGGACGGCATCGTGCGCATCCCGCTCAACGAGTCCTCCGACCCCAAGAGCCAGATCAACGAATACCTGGACGCGTACCGCGGCGAGGGCATCCAGCACATCGCCTGCTTCACCGACGACATCTACGCGACGGTGGAGAAGATGCGCGAGGCGGGCGTGGTGTTCCTGGACACGCCGGACACCTACTTCGACGTGATCGACCTGCGCATTCCCGAGCATGGCGAGGACGTGGAACGGCTGCGCCGCAACAGGATCCTGATCGACGCCGACCCGGACACCAAGAAGCGCAAGCTGCTGCAGATCTTCACCGAGAACTGCATCGGCCCGATCTTCTTCGAGATCATCCAGCGCAAGGGCAACGAGGGCTTCGGCGAGGGCAACTTCCAGGCGCTGTTCGAGAGCATCGAGCGCGACCAGATCAAGCGCGGGGTGCTCTGATGCCCACGTGGGGAAGATGCCGGCAATGCAGTTAGCCCCTCTCCCGGGGGAGAGGGGCTCAAAGAGCGAGATATCCATGAACACTGCATCCACCTACATGACCGGCTTCGGCAACGAGTTCGCCAGCGAGGCCGTGCCGGGCACGCTGCCGGCCGGGCAGAACTCGCCGCAGCGCGTGGCGCATGGGCTGTATGCCGAGCAGCTGTCAGGCACGGCGTTCACCGCGCCGCGCGGGCAGAACCGGCGCAGCTGGCTGTACCGCATGCGGCCGGCCGCCGTGCACGGCGCCTTCTCGCCGCTGGCGCAGCCGCGCTTCCACAACGACTTCGGCGATGGCGGCCCGGTGCCGCCGGACCAATTGCGCTGGAGCCCGCTGCCGCTCCCCGACGCGCCGACCGATTTCATCGACGGCCTCTACACCGTGGCCGGCAACGGCGCGCCGGGCGCGCACGCCGGCGTCGGCATCCACTTGTACGCGGCCAACGCCTCGATGCAGGGGCGCTACTTCTACGATGCCGACGGCGAACTGCTGATCGTGCCGCAGCTGGGGCGGCTGGTGCTGCGCACCGAGCTGGGCGTGATCGAGCTGGAGCCGCAACAGATCGCGGTGGTCCCGCGCGGCGTGCGCTTCCTCGTCGAACTGCCGGACGGGCCCTCGCGCGGCTACGTCTGCGAGAACTTCGGCGGCCTGCTGCGCCTGCCCGACCTGGGACCGATCGGCGCCAACGGGCTGGCCAACCCGCGCGACTTCCAGACGCCGCAGGCGGCCTACGAGGCGCTCGACGGCGCGTTCGAGCTGGTGGCCAAGTTCGACGGCCACCTCTGGCGCGCCGACATCGACCACTCGCCGCTGGACGTGGTCGCCTGGCACGGCAACTACGCGCCGTACCGCTACGACCTGCGCCGGTTCAACGCGATCGGCTCGATCAGCTTCGACCATCCCGATCCGAGCATCTTCACCGTGCTGACCTCGCCGAGCGAACTTCCGGGCACGGCCAACATGGACTTCGCGATCTTCCCGCCGCGCTGGCTGGTGGCGCAGCACACGTTCCGTCCGCCCTGGTTCCATCGCAACGTCGCCAGCGAGTTCATGGGGCTGGTGCACGGCGCCTACGATGCCAAGGCCGAGGGGTTCGTGCCGGGCGGGGCGTCGCTGCACAACTGCATGAGCGGGCACGGCCCGGACGCGGCGACGTTCGAAAAGGCTTCGCAGGCCGACCTGTCGAAGCCGGACGTGATCGCCGACACGATGGCCTTCATGTTCGAGACGCGCACGGTGCTGCGCCCGACCCGGCAGGCGCTGGCCGCGCCGCACCGGCAGGCGGACTACCAGCAGTGCTGGGCGGGCCTGCGCAAGCACTTCCGCGCGCCGTGAGGCACGGGCCGCGCCGTCCGGCTACGTGCCGATCGATCCCGGCCGCGCTTCCAGCGCGGCCAGTGCCGGCAGGTGCGGTTCCGGCAGCACTTCGGCGACGCGTTCGCGCACGCGCCGCGCGTAGCCGGCCGCGGTCATGCGCGGCAGCTCGGCCAGCGCCTCCAGCAGCGCGCTGACGATCGACGGTTCGTCGTGCGCCATCATCAGGCGCCGGCGCAGCGACTGGGCGGCCTCGTTGCGCTGCAGCTCCAGCATGTCCTGCACGTAGATGCGCGCGGCGCCGAGCGAGCGCCGCCGCGCCGGTGCGCCGCCGGATTGCGCGGCGGGCGCCGTGGCGGAGGGGGCGCCGGGCGCGTCGTCGCCGCCCTCCAGGTAGCCGTGTTCGCGCAATTGCCGCACCAGCGCCGGCGTTTCCGGTCCCAGCAGCCGGGTCAGCTCGGCGACGCTGCGCTGCCCGTCGCACAGGATCAGCGTGCGGCGCTGGCGAAGGTCCAGCGCCGTGCGGTGCGAGTCGAGCGCACGACGGGCGAGATCGGTCTTGCGGGGATGCATGGGGGGACTTCCGGAACGTCCATCAGGCTGCGCGCGGGCGGTTAAACGCCGATGACAGCGCCGTACCGGGCCGGACCGTAGACGCCCGCGGGCGTCCTGGCGCATAGAATCGGCCCATCGAGGCGAGGGAGGGGACGCTCATGGCAGCTGCGATCGCATGGCTGGTGCTGGGACTGGTGCTGCTGGGCCTGGGGGGCGATTCGATCATCAAGGCGGCCTCCGGGCTGGCGCAGCGCTGGGGTGCGTCGTCGTTCATGGCCGGGTTGCTGCTGGTGGCATTCGGCACCTCGTTGCCGGAACTGGCCGTCAACGTGCGTGCGTTCATGGTCGGGGCGCAGGAGCTGGCCCTGGGCAATGCGGTCGGCAGCAACATCGCGAACGTGGGCCTGACGCTGGCGCTGGCCGCGCTCGCCGCGCCGTTGCTGCTTGGGATGAGATTGCTGGCGCCGCTGCTGGTGGTGTTGGTGGTCGCTTCGCTGGCGTTGATCGGGTTCGGGCTGGACGGTGCGATCGGCCGCATCGAGGGACTGGCGATGCTGGCCGGGTTCGCCGGCGTGCTGGCGTTCCTGGTGCGCCGGGCGCGTCGCGAGAGCGACGGGGTGCAGGCCGCGGTCGGCGGCTATGCGGTCACCAGGACCGGGCTCGGCCTCAACCTCCAGCGCCTGGCGATCGCGCTGCTGTTGCTGGGGTTCGGCGCGCGCTGGGTGGTCGATTCGGCGGTCGCGCTGGGCGGCATCTGGGGGTGGAGCCCGCTGCTGATGGGCCTGTTGCCGGTGGCGATCGGTACCGCCCTGCCCGAGGCGGCGGCCGCGATCGCGGCGGCACGCCGCGGCTAGGGCGACATGGTGGCCGGGCACGTGATCGGTTCGAGCGTGTTCAACCTGCTGGTGGTGGTCGGAGGCATGGCCACGCTGCGGCCGTTGCCGCTGCCGGCCTCGTTCGTGCGCCTGGAGCTGCCGGCGGCAATCGTGCTCGCGCTGATGCTGTACCCGATGCTGCGCGGCGACTTGCGCGTCAGCCGCGGCGAGGGCGCGGTCCTGCTGGCGGCGTTCTGCGGCTGGATCGGGCTGGAGCTGGCCTTGGCCGCCTAGCGGCGACGGGCATCGCGGGTCCTGGTCGCGAGGCCCTAGAAGGGCCAGTCGCGGATCACCATGTGGGTGCGGACCCGGCGGATGCCGGGGAAGCGTTCGATCTGCTCGAGGATTTCGTTGACGCGCTGCATCGTCGCCGCTTCGACCTGGATCAGCATGTCGGTCTCACCGCTGATGCCGTAGCAATGGCGCACTTCCGGGAACGCGCCGAGGCGTTCCACGTAGTCCTGGCATTGGTTCTGCTGGTGGAAGATCTCGAAGAAGGCCTTGACCGAGGATTCCCCGGCCGGCGCCACGCGGGCGTGGTAGCCGCGGATCACGCCGCTGCGTTCCAGGCGCTGTATGCGCTCGCTCACCGCCGGGCGCGAAAGGCTGACCTCTTCGGCGATCCGGCTGACCGGCATGCGCGCGTCCTGGCGCAACAGGGCCAGGATCCGTTGATCGAACTTGTCCATGGGGCTCGGCGGCAGAAAGGACGGGATCATCCGACGCAACGCAGGCGTGTTCCGACGCAATGGCGGCAACCGGCGGCCTAGAGCGTGTTATGAACTTTGAAGTATCGAAGCGGCATTACTGAGCATGAGGATGGTGAAGACGACGAAGTGGAGTCCTGCGAGGGTTTCAGGCAGGCGTTCGTAGTCACGGGCCAAGCGGCGGAAGCGGTTGATCCAGCCGAAGCTGCGTTCCACGATCCAGCGGCGTGGCAGCAGCACAAAGCCCTTCTTGGCCTCCGGCAGCTTCACCACGTGCAGTTCGATGCCTTCCTCCTGCGCGGCTTCGGCCGGGTCTTTGCCGGTGTAACCCTGATCGACGAAGGCGAGCTTCACCGTTTCGCCGGTGACATGCTGGACTTCCTGCGCCAGCGATCGCACTTGGGCCCGCTCCTGCGCGTTGGCCGGCGTGACCTGCACCGCCAGCAGGTGGCCGAGCGTGTCCACCGCCATGTGCACCTTGCTGCCCTTCTTGCGCTTGTAGCCATCGTAGCCGGCCCGCGGACCGCTCTCGCACGTGGACTGCAGCGTGCGGCCATCCAGGATCACGGCGCTGGGCTGCCCTTGCTTGCCTTGCGCCACCCGCAAGACCGAACGCAGGTCGTTGACCATGGCCTCGAAGCAGCCCGCCTGCAGCCAGCGCTGGGTCTGCTGGTAGACCGCTTCCCACGGCGGAAACTCATGGGGAATCAAGCGCCAGGGCGCGCCGGCCCGGGCCATCCAGCGCAACGCGTTGAACATCAAGCGCAGCTCGTACTTGCGCTGCCGTGCTTGCGGGTCCATCAGCGTCAGGTAGGGCGCGGCGAACGCCCACTCTTCATCGGTGACGTCGGTCGGATACGGGCGTGGCGGCTTCATCCGCTTACGATAGCCGAGCCGGATCAAAGTTCATAACACGCTCTAGAATTCCCGCCCCGGATCGCGCAGAGCATAGCCGAATGAGTCGACTCGAAAAGCAGCTTGGCCTGTTCCAGGGCATGGCCCTGCTCAGCACGTCGCTGCTCGGCACCGGCGTGTTCGTGGTGCCGGCGCTGGCGGCGACCGCGGCCGGCGCCGCGTCGCTGTGGGCCTGGCTGCTGCTGATCGTGCTGGTGCTTCCGATCGCCTTCACCTTCGCGCAGCTGGGACGCAGGTTCCCGCATGCCGGCGGCGCTCCGCACCTGATCGGCAGGGCGTTCGGCACGCGGCTGGAACGAGTGAGCGCGATGCTGTTCCTGGCGGTGATGCCGGTCGGCGTGCCGGCGGCGCTGAAGATCGCGGTGGGCTTCTGGCAATCGGTGCTTGCGCTGGGCAGCCTGCAGGCGCTCGCGGTGCAGCTCGGCACATTGCTCGTGGTGCTGGTGCTGGGGCAGCGGCCGGCCAGGGCCACCGGGCTGGTGCAGGGCCTGATCGCCGTGGCGATCGTCGCCACGATCGCCGCGATCTGGTGGGCCGGCCGACTGCCGCGCGCGGACCAGCCGTTGCTGCCTTCGCTGGACGGCACCTGGCACCTGCTGCCGGCGGCGCTGGGCGTGATGTTCTGGTGCTTCGTCGGGCTGGAGGCGTTCAGCCACATGGGCGAGGAATTCCGCCGCCCCGAGCGCGACTTCCCGCTGGCGCTGATCGCCGGCGTGCTGCTGGCGGGGCTGTTGTACTGGGCCTGCTCGGTGGCGCTGCTCACCTTCGGCGGCTATGGCGATCCGGTGGCCGACGCCAGCGCGGTCGGCAGGCTGTTCGGCCGCCTGCTGGGGCCGCACGCGGCCTGGTGGATGGCGCTGGTCGGCTACCTGGCGTGCTTCGCCTCGATCAACATCTACCTGCAGGGATTCGCCCGCCTGATCTGGAGCCTGGCCGACGAGGGCAAGCTGCCGCCGGTGCTGGCGCGGCTCAACGGCCACGGCGTTCCGGGGCGGGCGCTGCTGCTGGTGGTCGCGGTCTGCGCCTGCAGCCTGCTGGCGGCCGATGCGCTCGGGTTGTCGCTGGATCGCCTGATCCGCTACGCGAACGGCAGCTTCGTGGTGATCTACCTGCTCAGCATGGCGAGCGGCTATCGGCTGCTGCGCGGCGCCTGGCGCGGGCTGGCGCTGCTGGGAGCGGTGCTGTGCCTGGCGGTGTTGGCGATGCTCGGCTGGCAGGCGCTGTACGCGCTGGCATTGCTGGCGCTGCTGCTGGCGTTCGACCGCCTGCGCGAACGCGGCGACGCGCGCGCGGCCGCGCCGGCGGAGCCGTGATCGCCGGCGCGGTCAGGTTTCCTGCGGCGGAGGCGTGCCGCCGTCGCGATCGTCGCCGCGCGGGTCCTGCGGCCGGTCGGCCAGCATCAGCGACAGCGCCGCCTTGGCCATCAGGTGCGCGCTGATCGGGGCGGTGATGAACAGGAACGCGGTGATCAGCAGCTCGCGCGGCTGCGGGTCCTCGCCCAGGAACAGGTGGTAGCCCACCGAGGCGAGCAGCACGCAGCCCACGCCGAGCGTGCTGGCCTTGGTCGGCGCGTGCAGGCGCTTGAAGAAGTCCGACAGCTTCACCAGCCCGAGCGCGCCGATCACGATGAAGAAGGTGCCGACGATCAGCAGCACGCCGAGCAGGTATTCGGTGAAGGCGATCATTCGACGATGTCCCGGCGCAGCACGTACTTGCTCAGCACCACGGTGCTGCCGAAGCCGAGCATGGCGATCACCAGCGCGGCCTCGAAGTAGATCGGCGAGTCCAGGTGCATGCCGAACAGCATCAGCTCGGCGATCGCCGTGATCGAGAGCGTGTCCAGCGCCAGGATGCGGTCGGGCACGGTCGGCCCGCGCAGCAGCCGCCACAGCGCCAGCAGGATCGCCACGCCCACCGCGTGCATGCACACGACGATCGTGGTCTCGATGAACATGTGGCCGGTCATGGGAAGATCTCCATCAACGGTTTCTCGTAGCGGTGCTTGATCTCGGCGATCAGCGTGTCCGGGTCGTCCAGGTGCAGCACGTGCACCAGCAGGTACTTGCGGTCGTCCGACAGCGCCACCGACACCGTGCCGGGCGTCAGCGTGATCATGCTGGTCAGGGCGGTGATGCCGTGGATGTTGCCGATGTCCAGCGGAATCCAGATGAAGCCCGGCCGGATGCGCGACTCCGGGCCCAGCACCTGCGTGGCGACCTTCACGTTGGAGCGCACGATGTCCCAGGCCACCACGCACAGCATCTTCGGCACCGAGCGCAGCGAGCCGATCCGGGCGAACTCGCGGTCCAGCCGCGCCGCCGCCAGCGGGACCGCCACGCCGAGCAGCATGCCCACCACCGCCGCGCCCAGGCCGAGGCTGTCGCTCAGCAGCAGCCAGAACACGAACACCGTCGCGCTCAGCGGCGGGGAAGGGAACAGGCGGCGCAGCAGCGGCTTGCGGTCCTGGCTCATGGCACCCTCACTTCCGGCGTGGTGTCGCGGACCTGCTCGAAATAGCGGCCCGGATCGCGCAGCTGCTGCGCGGCCGCATCGGCCATGCGCATCAGCGGGCCGGCGGCGACGGTCATCGCCAGCACGTAGCCCAGCAGCAGCACGGTGGCGGCGGTTTCCACCGGACGCATGCGCGCGCGCCGCGGCGGCGCGCGCGAGGGTTCGTCCTCGGCCGAGGCGGGGACGCGCCAGAACAGGCGCACGCCGGCGCGCGAGAGGCCGATCACCACCAGCAGGCTGCCGCCGAGCACGGCGCCCCAGACCGGCGGCAGCCAGGCGTCCGGCACGTGCTGCAGCAGCGCCGCCTTGGCCAGGAAGCCCGACAGCGGCGGCAGCCCGGCCACCGCGATCGCGGCGACCAGGAACATCGTGCCCGGCAGCGCCCGGCCCGGCAGCGGCGCGACGATCTCCTTGCGGTCGGAGGCGCTGCCGCGGCGCCGGCGGATCAGGTCGGAGACCATGAACAGCGCGGCGGCGATGAACGTGCTGTGCGGCAGGTAGTACAGGCCTGCGCCGATCGCGCCGACATTGCCGAGCGAGAAGGCGACGAACAGCGTGCCCGCCGAGAAGATCACCAGGTACGACACCAGCACGCGCAGGCGCGCCGCGGCCATCACGCCGAGCCCGGCCAGCACCAGCGTGGCGATGCCGGCCCACAGCAGCGCCACCTGGCCGAAGCCGGCCATCGCGCCGGCCTGGTCGCCGAACCACAGCGAAGACACGCGCAGCACCGCGTACAGGCCGACCTTGGTCATGATCGCGAACAGCGCGGCGATCGCCGCCGGCGCGCGCGAGTAGGTTTCCGGCAGCCACAGGTACAGCGGCAACAGCGCCGCCTTGCTGCAGAACACCAGCAGGAGCAGGCCCAGGGTCGCCTTCAGCAGCGGCAGGTCGTGCGCCGGCGTCTGTGCGATGCGCAGCGACAGCTCGGCCATGTTGAGCGTGCCGAGCAGGCCGTACAGCAACCCGAGCGCGATCAGGAACAGGGTCGAGGCGGCGACGTTGAACACCACGTAGTGCAGGCCGATGCGCATGCGCAGGCCGCGCCCGCCCGACAGCAGCAGGCCGTAGGAGGCGATCAGCATCACCTCGAAGAACACGAACAGGTTGAAGACGTCGCCGGTCAGGAAGGCGCCGTTGAGGCCCATCAGCTGGAACTGGAACAGCGCGTGGAAGTGCGGGGCGCGCCGGTCCCAGCCGGCGCAGGCGTGCAGCAGGCAGGCCGCCGCCAGCAGCGTGGTGGTCAGCAGCATCCAGGCCGACAGGCGGTCGGCCATCAGCGCGATGCCGAGCCGCGCGGGCCAGTCGCCGAGCAGGTAGACCTGCATCGCGCCGTCCGCGGTGCGCGCGAACAGCGCCAGCACCGCCGCCGAGAGCGCGGCCAGCGCGATCCAGGCGGCCGTGCGGCGCGCGCGGTGGCCGTACCGGCGATGCTCGACGAACAGCGATGCCGCCGCGCCCAGCATCGGGATCAGGATGGGCAGGATCGGCAGGTGGCTCATTCGCGCGCCTCCGCCTCGCCTACCGGCGCGGTGGCGTCAGGATCGTCCTCGTGCGCGTCGACGTGGTCGCTGCGGTTGTCGGCACGGCTGCGCATCGCCAGCACCAGGCTCACCGCGGTCATCGCGAAGGCGATCACGATCGCGGTCAGCACCAGCGCCTGCGGCAGGGGATCGGTGTGCTCGGTCAGCGTCGCGGGGATGCCGTCGCGCAGCACCGGCGCCTGCCCGACGCGCAGGCGGCCGCCGGCGAAGATCAGCAGGTTGGTGGCGTAGGACAGGAACGTGAGCCCGAGGATCACGTCGAAGCTGCGCGCGCGCAGCAGCAGGTAGATGCCGATCGCGGTCAGCACGCCGATGGCGCTTGCCAGGGCCAGTTCCATCAGGGGATGCCTCCGAATCCATCTGCCGTCGTTCCCGCGCCGGCGGGGACCTCGTGCCTTGGCTTTCCCACGGGCGCCCAAAGTCGCCGGGTCCCCGCCGGCGCGGGAACGACGCGCATGGAGCCGGCCGCGGATCGCGCCATCAGTGCGCCTCCCCGGTCCGAGCCGAGCGCTGCCTGGGATCGAGCGCGCCGCGCAGCGAATCGCGCGTGCGCGAGGGCTTGATCGTGCCCAGCATCGACAGCATCAGCATCGCCGAGCCGAACACCACCAGGTACACGCCGGTATCGAAGCCCATCGCGCTGGCCAGCTCGATCTCGCCGATCAGCGGCAGGTGCAGCGTGGCATGGCCGCTGGTCAGGAACGGCACGCCGAACAGCATCGAGGCCGCGCCGCTGGCGATCGCCACCAGCAGGCCCACGCCGACCAGGCGGATGTAGTCGAAGCCGAAGCGCGATTCCACCGAGGCCGCGCCCTGGATCACGTACTGCATCAGCAGCGGTACCGCCAGCACCAGGCCGGCGATGAAGCCGCCGCCCGGCGCGTTGTGGCCGCGCACGAACAGGAACAGCGACACGGTGAGCGTGAGCGGGAACATGATCTGGGCCAGGTCCGCCGGCACCGGCAGCTTGACCGGCCCCCCCGGCATCACCCGCTCCGGCGCCATGCGCGCGCGCCGCAGCAGCGCGTGCACGACCAGCCCGGCGATGGCGAACACGGTGATCTCGCCGAAGGTGTCGAAGCCGCGGAAGTCCACCAGGATCACGTTGACCACGTTGCGGCCGAAGGCCTCCGGCAGCGAGCGCGCCAGCATCTCGCCGGCGATCGTGCTGCCCGGGCGGGTCATCAGCGTGTAGGCGAGCACGGCGATGCCGGTGCCGGCGGCGATCGCGAGCGCGGCGTCGCGCCAGCGGCGCAGGCGGCCGCGCTCGGGCAGCGAGAACTCCGGCAGGTAGTTCATCGCCAGCAGCATCAATACCAGCGTCACCATCTCCACCAGCAACTGGGTCAGCGCCAGGTCCGGGGCGGACAGGAACACGAAGGCCAGGCTCACCGCCAGTCCGGTGCCGCCCAGCACCAGCACCGCCAGCAGGCGCTGCCGGTACAGGAACAGGCTGGCCATCGCGCAGACGATCATCAGCAGCCACAGCGCCCAGCCCAGCAGCGGCATCGCCTGCGGCTCGCCCCAGGCCGGCAGCGAGCCGCCTTCCAGGAACGGCGCCGCCGCCACCGCGATCGAGGCGAGCACGAGCAGCATCAGCATGCGCTGCAGGCTGCCGTTGGCGATGCCGTCGGTGAAGCGCGAGGCCAGGCCGAACAGGGAGCGGAGTTGCCAATCGAACAGCGAGCGCCCCTGCGAGCGCGTCTCCACCGCATGCAGGTCCAGTACCCGCCGCAGGAACACGTACAGCGCTACGCCGCCGACCACGCCCAGCGCGCTCATCGCCAGCGGCCAGTTCAACCCGTGCCAGATCGCCAGGCTGTAGTCGGGCAGGGCATCGCCGAGGATCGCGCCGGCGCCAGCGCGCAGCACCGGGGCGACGGTCAGGGCCGGGACGATGCCGACCATCACGCAGATCAGGACCAGCACCTCCACCGGGATCTTCATCCAGCGCGGCGGTTCGTGCGGCACCGGATCCAGCGGCCGCGCCGGTTTGGCGAAGAAGGTGTCGTGCACGAAGCGCAGGCTGTAGGCCACGCCGAGCACGCCGGCCAGCAGGGCCGCGACGGTGGCGAACACCCGCATCGGCTGCGAGGCCTGGGTCTCCAGCGCGACGGCGAAGAACATCTCCTTGGACAGGAAGCCGTTGAGCAGCGGGATGCCGGCCATCGACAGCGAGGCGATGATCGCCAGCGCGCTGGTGAACGGCATGTAGCGCCGCAACGCGCCGAGCCGGCGCATGTCGCGGGTGCCGGTCTCGTGGTCGATGATGCCCGCGGCCATGAACAGCGAGGCCTTGAACACCGCGTGGTTGAGAACGTGGAACACGCCGGCCACCACGGCCATCGGCGTGGACAGGCCGAACAGCATCGTGATCAGGCCCAGGTGCGAGATCGTCGAGTAGGCCAGCAGGCCCTTCAGGTCGTGCTGGAAGATCGCGTACCAGGCGCCGATCACCAGCGTGACCGCGCCGACCGAGGTCACGGTGTAGAAGAACAGGTCGCTGCCGGCCAGCGCCGGATGCAGGCGCGCCAGCAGGAATACCCCGGCCTTCACCATCGTGGCCGAGTGCAGGTACGCCGACACCGGCGTGGGCGCGGCCATCGCGTGCGGCAGCCAGAACTGGAACGGGAACTGCGCGCTCTTGGTGAACGCGCCGGCCAGGACCAGCGCGAGCGCCCAGGGATACAGCGGGCTGGCGCGGATGACGTCGCCCGCGGCCAGCACCGCATCGAGGTCGTAGCTGCCGACGATGCGCCCGATCAACAGCACGCCGCCGAGCAGCGCCAGGCCGCCGCCGCCAGTGATCACCAGCGCCATGCGCGCACCGTCGCGCGCGTCCTTGCGGTGCGACCAGAAGCCGATCAGCAGGAACGAGCTGATGCTGGTCAGTTCCCAGAAGATCATCAGCAACAGCAGGTTGCCGGACAGCACCAGGCCCAGCATCGCGCCCATGAACAGCAGCAGGTAGGCGTAGAAGCGCGGCGCGCTGTCGCGCGCGCTCAGGTAGTAGCGCGCGTACATCACCACCAGCGCGCCGATCGCCAGCACCAGCAGCGCGAACATCCAGGCCAGCCCGTCCAGGCGCAGCGCGAAGTCCAGGCCGATCTGCGGCAGCCAGGCGTGGACGACGCGCGGCACTTCCCCGGCGAGCACGGCCGGCGTCATCGCCGCCAGCAATCCCAGCCCCAGCAACGGCGCGCTGCCCGCCAGCCACGCGGTGGTGGCGCGGGATACATGGCGCAGCGCGGCCACGGCGGCGGCCATCAGGAATGGCAGCGCCAGCAGGAGGTCGAGGAGGATCATGCAGGGAATCCGGGATTCGCGAGCAGATGCCCGAGTCTAACAAACACCTTCACATGGCTGGTCCGCCAGATGAACGGCCGTTCGGGTTGGGCGGCCGCTGCCTTTGCCGGAGCGGCGGGAGGCTGTGCGGAGCCAACCGGTATCCTTGCCGGATGAGCGATGTCCAGGTTCCGTCCCATTCCACCCCGTCCCGCCGCGCGCTGGTGTTCGGCGCCAGCGGCCAGATCGGCGAGCGCGTGCTCGAGCGGCTGGCCAGGCAAGGCTGGGAGGTCGTCGCGGTGTCGCGCCAGGCGCGCGCGTCGCGGCCCGGACTGGCCTGGTTGCAGAGCGATCTCTCGATGCCGCCGCCGCCGGGGCCGTTCGCGGCCATCGTCAGCTGCGGTCCGCTCGACCATTTCGCGCGCTGGTATGCCGGGGCGGAAACGGAAGCCGCGCGCATCGTCGCCTTCGGCTCGACCAGCCTGCAGGTCAAGCAGGCCTCCGGCGACGCGCACGAGCGCGACCTGGCACGCCGCCTCGCCGATGCGGAGCAGCAGTTGTTCGCCGCGGCCCGGGCGCGCGGCGCGGCGGCGACGGTGCTGCGCCCGACCCTGGTCTACGGCGCCGGGCGCGACCTGACGTTGAGCCGGATCGCCGCGTTGGCGCAGCGCACCGGCCACTTCGCGTTGCCGAGCGGGGCGACCGGGCGGCGCCAGCCGGTGCATGTCGAGGACCTGGCCGGGGCCGCGTGCGCGGTGCTGGCCGCACCGGCGACCCACGGGCGCAGCTATGCGCTGGGTGGCGGCGAGGTGCTGGCGTACGAGGACATGGTCGGGCGCGTGCTGGCGGCGCTGCCGCGGCCGGCCAGGCTGTGGCGCATCCCGCGCTGGCTGTTCGCCTCCGCGCTGCACGGCGCGCACGCGCTGGGCCGCCTGCAAGGCATGAATGCGGCCGCCCTGCAGCGGATGCGGGAAGACCTGGTGTTCGACCTGGAGCCGGCCCGCCGGGACTTCGGCTACGCGCCGCGGGCGTTCGCCCCCACCGCAGGCGAGCTCGGCGTGCACGCGTAGCGCGGCGGATCGTTCCGGCGCGTCAGTAGCGCCAGCCCATCCGGCGGTAGAACTTGGCCAGCACCCAGATCGGGCCGATCAGCAGGTAGACCAGGTCGGTGAGGAAGCTCGGGCGGCGTCCTTCGATGTGATGGCCGATGAACTGGGCGATCCAGGCGACCACGAACACGCCCACGGCGGTGGCCAGCAGGCCGGCGATGCCGAGGTTCGCTTCCAGCAGCCGGCACAGGCAGCCGCAGAAGAAGAACACCGCCAGCATGCCGAGCCCGAGCGGGCGCGAGAGGCGGTTGTAGAACATCCACGCCGCGAACATCGCCAGCGCCGCCCACACGCCGCTGCGGAACCAGGTGCCGCCGACCGGGATGCACCACAGCAAGGCCACCACCGACCACAGGATGGCCGGCACCGCGACCACGTGGATCGACTGGTTGGTGGCGTTGCGGTGGTCGCCGGAGTAGCTGGAAAAATACCGCTCGATCGGACGCGCGCTGGTCTGCATGGTTTTCCCTCCCAGGAACCGGGGAGAGGATACCGCGTGCGGCGCAGTACGGTGCCGGTCAGGCCGGCCGTGCCATCGGGGTGGCCGCTGCGCCGCGGCAGCGCCGGGCGGGCCTGGCGGCCCGGTCGCCGGCGAAACGGGACATCCGCCGCTCCAGGCGGGCCGGTTCCTGCTCGACGTCGTGGCGGGCCTGCTCCATGGCGGTCCGGCCCGGCGTGGGTCAGGCGCTGCGCCGGCTGAGCCGCTGCCAGCAGTCGGTAGCGAGCTGCTCGTAGTTCTCCTGCGTGCTCGACGAGATGAAATGGTGCTCGATGCGACGGCGGAACAAGCGCAGGCGCTCCACTTCGCTCGAATGCGGCGCCTGCAGGTAGATGTCGCACGCCATCTTCACCACCGGCGACAGCTCGCTGAACTTGCCTATGCCGAGGTTGCCCTCCGCATGGCGCGATTGCCAATGCGCGATTTCTGCCTGTACGTCGATGACGGCGGGGTCTCTGTTCATGGCCTTGTGCCTCCTTGAGGTCGTGGGCGATGGCCCATCACCGTAGCGAGCGCAGCGTCAACGGGAGATCATCGGAAAGTCGTTTTCGCTGCATACGCCTCGTCGAGCGCATGAACGCGTCAGCGTCGTGATCGGTCGTATGTGAGGCACCGCACTGATTAGCGCAATCGCAAGTCCCGCCAAACATCGTGCTAACGGGCCGCAAGCGAAGGTCGGCCGTGCATGGCGATGCCGCGATGGGCGGCACCGGGTGGGAGGTATGCATGGCCGATGACCGGCGCGAGGGCGACAAACGCAGCAGTGGCGTGGCCGAGGCGGCGACGTGGTGGCGGGCGCTGATGGCGTCGCATGCGTTCCGCTCGGTGCTCGCGGTCGTCCTGGTGGCGGTGGGGATCGTGGTGTTCGCCGTGTCGGTGAAGTGACGGGGGAGGGGCACGCGGCGCCCGGATAGCGACGGCGGACACGGTTCGTCGCCGGAGCCGGCCTTGGCCCTGCTCGGCGGCCGCGCTCCCGGCCGGTATGCTTGGCAAGGGAGTCAAGGGAGCGGGGATTGTGCGGGTAAGAATCGAGGACGTGGCGCTCGCGGCAGGGGTGTCGATGAAGACCGTGTCGCGCGTGCTCAACGGCGAGCCTGGCGTGCGACCGCACATCCGCGAGCGCGTCAACGAGGTGGCCAGGTCGATGAACTACCGGCCGGATCCGTCGGCGCGGCGGCTGGCCGGCAAGCGCTCGTACCTGGTCGGCTTCGTCTACGACAATCCGTCGGCGAACTACCTGATGGAACTGATCGGCGGCGTGGTCGAAGCCTGCGAGGAACTGCACTACGGCATGCTGGTGCAGCCGGTCTCGTTCAAGCGGCCCGACTTCGTGCAGGCGATCAAGGCGCTGGTCGATTTCTCCAAGCTCGACGGCCTGATCCTGACGCCGCCGCTGACCGACAGCGACGCGTTGCTGGGCGCGCTGCGCGAAGCCGGCATCGCCTTTTCCTGCGTGTCGCCGAAGGATTGCGACAGCAACATCGGCGCCACCCTCGACGAGCGCCAGGCCGTGCACGAGATCGTCGGCCTGCTGGTCGCGCACGGGCACCGGCGCATCGGCCATATCCAGGGACATCCGGAACACGGCGCCAGCGCCTGGCGGCTGGACGGCTACCGCGACGCGCTGGCCGAACACGGCTTGCCGTTCGATCCGGCGCTGGTGGTGCCGGGCGAGTTCTCGTTCGACTCGGGCGTGCACGCGGCGCGGCGGCTGCTGGACCTGCCCGACCCGCCGACCGCGATCTTCGCCGCCAACGACGACATGGCCGCCGGCGTGTTCAGCGCGGTCCAGCAGCGCGGGCTGCGCATTCCGCAGGACATCTCGATCTGCGGCTTCGACGACATGCCGGTGTCGCGGCAGATATTCCCGCCGCTCACCACGGTGCACCAGCCGGCTCGCGACATGGGCCGGGTGGTGACCATCGAGCTGATCAAGTCGATCCGTGCGCCCGGCTCGGGCACGATGGTGCGGATGCCGCACTCGATGTGCCTGCGCGGCTCGGTGGGGCCGGTGCCCGCGTCCTAGGACGCGTCCCGAGGCGGGCGCGAAGCGGCCTGGCCGCGCGCCGCGACGGCGTGCAGGTCGGCCAGCAACTGCCGTTGCGCGGCCTCGCGCTCCGGCTCGCGCATGCGCAGGATCGCCGACGGATGCCAGCTGGCCAGCGCCTGCACGCCGCCGGGCAGTTCGCGCCAGCGGCCGCGCTCGAGGCTGATGCGGAAGCCGGCGCCGAACAGGGTCTGGGCCGCCATCGCCCCCAGCGCCATCACCGCATGCGGCCGAACCCTCAACAGCTCCGCCGCCAGCCACGGGCGGCAGGCGGCCTGCTCTCCGGCCGAGGCGCGCTGGTGCAACCGGCGCTTGCCGCGCGGCACGAACTTGAAGTGCTTCACGGTGTTGGTCAGGTACACCTGCGCGGGATCCAGTCCGGCCTCGAGCATCAGCCTGCGCAGCAGCTGGCCGGCCGGCCCGACGAAGGGATGGCCCTCGCGATCCTCGCGATCGCCGGGCTGTTCGCCCACCAGCATCAGCCGGGCATGCGGCGGGCCTTCGCCGAACACGGTCTGGGTCGCGTCCCGCCACAGCGGGCAGCGCCGGCAGTCGCGGGCTTGCCGGCGCAGCGCAGCCAACGTGCCGGCGGGCACTTCGTCGACCGGCTTGGCGAGCGGGATCGGAGGCGAGCGGGTCACGGCGGCTCCGGGAAGCGGACGCCGCCAGGTTAGCCGGCCTCCGGTGAGGAGCGCGGCCAGGCGGTGCACGGAACGTGCACGCCGGCGAAACGCCCGGGCGTCAGTCGCCCTGCGCGCCCATCGTGCGCGCGCCGACGATGATCATGCGCAGCATCGTCGAGATCTGCTCGACCAGTTCCGGATCCTTTTCCGGTGGCAGGTCCATGGCGGTGGCGCCCATCGCGAACACCAGCCGGGTGATCGCCTTGGACACCAGCGCCGGCTCGTGCAGCACCGCGCCATCGGCGGCGGCCAGCCGCACCAGGTCCTGCTGCAGCTCTTCCTCGAAATAGTGCAGCTCGCGCTCGACCGCGTGCTTGAACGCGTCCGAGCCGACCGCGCCCTCGCGCAGCAGCACGTGCAGCAGCTTGTCGTCGGCGCGCAGCTGTTCCATGAAGGTCTCCACCGATACCCGCACCACGCTGCGGTCGGTGGAGGTCGCGCGCTGGCGCGCCTGGCCGATGATCGTGCGCAGCGAGCGGCCGGCCAGGTCGATCAGCGCGACCGCCAGCTCGTCCATGTCGCGGAACTGCCGGTAGAAGCTGTTCGGCGCGATCCCGGCCTCGCGGGCGACCTCGCGCAGGCTGAGCGTGGACAGGCTGCGGTGCGGGCCGATCAGCTTGAGTGCGGCCGCCAGCAAGTCCTCGCGCGTGACCGTCCGGCGGGACGGGGCGGAGTCGTCGGACGGGGACAGGGCGGTCGAAGTCATGGGCAGGTCATGGCGGGCTGGCTGAATCATACCCTCGGTCCCTGAATATACACTTGTATACACACATGTACTCTCATGTGTATAGTGCATCGTCATGAAACCCTCCCCCCGCTCCCGTCGCCCCGCAGGCCTGCAGCGCTGGATCTCGCCCAAGCTGTTCGACTTCTGGGCCGGCCAGGTCAACCCGCTGTGGTCGCTGGACCGCCCGCTCGCGCGCCTGGTGGAGCGCCAGCCGGCCGGCCGCGGCGCGGCGACGCTGGTGCTGCGGACCAACCGCCATTGGCAAGGCCTGCGGGCCGGCCAGCACGTCAACCTGGGCGTGGAGATCGAAGGCCGCCGGCTGCTGCGCAGTTACAGCCCCACGCCGCTGGACGCGCGCCACGTCGCGATCACCGTGAAGGCGGTCGAGGGCGGCAAGGTCAGCGGCCACCTGGTCGAGCGGGCCGTGCCGGGCGAGGTGTTCACGCTGGAAGCGGCGTTCGGCGACATGGTGCTGCCCGACGTGCCCGCGCCGCTGTTGCTGCTCGCCGCCGGCAGCGGCATCACGCCGATGCGCGCGCTGCTGCGCGAGCTGGCCGCGCGCGGCATGCCGGTGGACGTGGACCTGCTGTACTGGGCGCGCACCCGCGAGGATTTCTGCTTCGCCGACGAGCTGCAGGCGCTGGCAAGGGCCCATCCGCGCCTGCGCCTGGAGCTGCTCGCCACGCGCGACGCGCAGGCATCGGCGCCGAGGATCGGCGGCTACGCGTTCGAGCGCGTGGCCGGGCTGTCGGGCCGGCACGCCATGGCGTGCGGACCGGCTGGCTTCGCGACCGCGGCGCGCCAGGCGCTGGACGGGCAGGTGGCCCGCTTCCAGGCCGAGGCGTTCACGCCGGAAACCCCGCTGGCCGGCGAGGACGGCGAGGTCGAAGTGCAGCTGGCCCGCAGCGGCCGGCGCCTGCGCCTGCCGCGCGCGCTGTCGCTGCTGGAAGGGCTCGAGGCCCAGGGCCTGAAGCCCAAGCATGGGTGCCGGATGGGCATCTGCAACAGCTGCGCCTGCGGCCGCCAGACCGGTACCACCCGCCACGTGCTGACCGGCGAGCGCAGCGACGAACCCGCCGTACCCGTGCGCCTGTGCGTGAACGCGCCGAGCACCGACCTGATCCTGGACCTGTGAGGAACACCGCATGAGCCGCCCCCACAACCGCGCCCTGTCACCGGCCGAGCTGCAGGCGTTCGGCGACGAACTGGACGCGCTGCGCGCGCGCACGCTGGCCGACGTGGGCGCGCGCGACGCCCGCTACATCCGCCGCGTCGCCGCCGCCGTGCGCTGGGCCGGGCTGCTCGGGCGCGCGCTGCTGTTCCTCGGCGCGTTCGTGCACGGCGCGCTGGTGCCGGCCTGGATCGCCGGCGTGCTGCTGCTGGCGCTGTCCAAGATCCTGGAGAACATGGAACTGGGCCACAACGTGATGCACGGCCAGTTCGACTGGATGGGCGATCCGCGGCTGGACGGCAACACCTACGAGTGGGACATCGTCGCCACCGCCGACAACTGGCGCAAGACGCACAACTTCCGGCACCACACCTACACCAACGTGCGCGGCATGGACGACGACATTGGCTACGGCCTGCTGCGCATCTTCCCCGAGCAGCGCTGGCGGCCGTTCTACCTGCTGCAGCCGCTGATCGCGCCGGTGTTCGCGCTGCTGTTCCAATGGGGCGTGGCGATCCAGGACCTGCGCCTGGGCCGCTGGCTCAAGGGCAAGATGAGCAGCCAGCAGCTGTGGCGCGCGTTCCGCCCGGTCGGCGCCAAGATGGGCCGGCAGCTGTTCAAGGACTACGTGTTCTTCCCGCTGCTGGCCGGCCCGTTCTTCCTGCCGGTGCTGCTCGGCAATCTGGCCGCCAACGGCCTGCGCAACGTCTGGACCTACGTGATCATCTTCTGCGGCCACTTCACCGCCGATGCCGAGACGTTCCCCAAGGAATGCCTGCGCGACGAATCGCGCGGCCACTGGTACCTGCGCCAGCTGCGCGGCTCGTCCAACCTCACCGGCGGCTGGCTGATGAACGTGCTGTCGGGCAACCTGAGCCACCAGATCGAGCATCATTTCTACCCGGACATCCCGGCCAACCGCTACGCTGAGATCGCGGTCGAGGTGAAGGCGATCTGCGCCCGCTACGGCCAGCACTACAACACCGGTTCGCTGCCGCGGCAGTTCGGCCAGGTGGCGTGGCGGATCCTGCGCCACGCGTTCCCGAGCCGGCCGCGCCGCGCCGTGCGGGCGCTGGCGACGCAGGCCGGCTGAATACGGCATTCGCGAATTCGGCGTGAAGCCGCCCGCCACGCCGGCTTCACCCGGGTCGAAGCACGCCGGCGCTAGCGTCCATGGTTCCTGAGCCAAGCAGGTAACCACACATGATCATCAAAGACGTGATGAGCCGGGACGTGACCGTGATCGGCCCCGAGCAGACCTTGCGCGAAGCGGCGGTGCTGATGCGGCAGAACGACATCGGCAGCCTGCCGGTCGGCGAGCACGACCGCCTGGTGGGCATGCTGACCGACCGCGACATCGTGGTGCGCGCGCTCGCCTCCGGTTCCGGCGCCGACAGCCCGGTGCGCGAAGCCATGTCCGGCTCGATCAAGTACTGCTTCGAGGACGACGACGTCGACAGCATCGCCTCCAACATGGCCTCGCTGCAGATCCGCCGCCTGCCGGTGGTCGATCGCGACAAGCGTTTGGTCGGCATCGTCTCGCTCTCGAACATGGCGCACAGCGAGGACATGGCCTGCGGCGTGGTCGCGCGGGGCGTCGCGCGGCCGCATTGAGTCGCGTCAGCCGCCGCGTTCCAATCGCCGGTAGCCGATCGCTTCGGTGAGGTGCGCGGTGGCGATGTCCTGGCTGCCGGCGAGGTCGGCGATGGTGCGCGCCACGCGCAGGATCCGGTGCATCGAGCGCGCCGAGAGCTGGAGCTGCTCGATCGCGCGTTCGAGCAGCTGCTGGTCGGGGGGCGCCAGCCGGCAATCGCGGTCGGTCGAGGCCTGGTCGAGCTGCGCATTGGGACGACCGGCGCGCTGCAACTGGATCCGGCGCGCGTGGTCCACGCGTTCGCGCACGCTGGCGCTGTCCTCGCTCGGCGGCGCGCCGGTGCGCAGTTCGTGCGGCGGCAGGCGCGGGACCTCCACGTGCAGGTCGATGCGGTCGAGCAGCGGGCCGGAGATGCGCCCGCGGTAGCGCCGGATCGCCTCGGGGCTGCAGCGGCAGCGCCCGCTCGCGTCGCCGGCCCAGCCGCAGGGGCAGGGATTCATCGCCGCGACCAGCTGGAAGCGCGCGGGGAAGTCGGTGCTGTGCGCGGCGCGCGCGATCGTCACCACGCCGGACTCGAGCGGTTCGCGCAGCACTTCCAGCGTCGCGCGGTTCCATTCGGGCAGTTCGTCGAGGAACAGCACGCCGTTGTGCGCCAGCGATATCTCGCCGGGACGCGGTTGCGCGCCGCCGCCCACGAGCGCCACCGCGCTGGCGGTGTGGTGCGGTGATCGATAGGGCCGCTGGCGCCAGCGGCCCAGGTCGATGCCGCGGCCGCTGACCGAGGCGATCGCGGCGGTTTCCAGCGCTTCGGATTCCGCGGCCGGCGGCAGCAGGCCCGGCAGGCGCGAGGCGAGCAGGGTCTTGCCGCAGCCGGGGCTGCCGAGCAGCAACAGGTGGTGCGCGCCTGCCGCGGCGATCTCCAGCGCGCGGCGCGCATGCGGCTGGCCGCGCACGTCGGCAAGGTCGGGCATCGCGTTCGTGGCGGGCCCGGCCGGGTGCGCGAGCTGCGCGCGCGGCAGCTCGGCCTGGCCGTTGAGGGCCGCGCAGACTTCCAGCAGGGTGCGGGCGGTATGGGCCTCGACGTTGCCGGCGATCGCCGCCTCGGCGCCGTTGCCGGCCGGCACCACCAGCTTGCGGCCGGCCCGCGCGGCGGCCAGCGCGGCAGGCAGCACGCCGTCGACCGCGCGCAGCTCGCCGGTCAGCGCGAGTTCGCCCAGGAATTCGTAGCCGTCCAGCACGCCACGGTCGATCTGGCCGTTGGCGGCGAGGATGCCCAGCGCGATCGGCAGGTCGAAGCGCCCGCCGTCCTTGGGCAGGTCGGCCGGGGCGAGGTTGATCGTGATGCGGCGCGCGGGATATTCGAATTGCGCGCACAGCAGCGCGGCGCGCACGCGTTCGCGCGACTCGCGCACCGCCGCTTCCGGCAGGCCGACCAGTTGCGTGGCCGGCAATCCGCCGGCGAGATGGACCTCGACCCTTACCGCCGGCGCATGCACGCCGGCCCGTGCACGGCTGTGCACCAGCGCCAGGCTCATGGTGGCGGGGATCAGGCGGCGGGAGGGATGTCGCCGGCGGCGCGCGCTTCGAGCGCGGCCACGGTCTTCTCCAGGGCTTCCAGCTTCTCGCGGGTGCGCAGCAGCACCGCGCGCTGCACTTCGAACTCCTCGCGGGTGACCAGGTCGAGCTTGGCCAGGCCGGCCTGCAGGGCGCCCTTGAAGGTGCTCTGCAGCTCCTCGCGCGATTGGCGCAGGCCGGGCGGCACCAGGTCGCTGAGGCGGCGGGCGAGGTCGTCGATGTGGTTGAGGTCGATCATCTGGGTTCTCCGGGTCCTGCAACGAAGCTAGTCGGTGCCTGCCACGCGGACCATCGGCAAGTCGTGCTTCCGCAGGTAAGGATAATCCTAGCCGCGCGGCGTGATGAGACTTGCGCGGCGGCACGTTATCCTGCCGGCCTGGCGCAAGCCCTCCGCGAGCGCCTCCATGTCCTGCGCGGGCGCCGACCGGGCGAACCCTCGCAAGCGCCCGCGCGTTCGCGCGGGAGGTTCGAACTACGGAGCATTACGCGATGAAGATGATCATGGCCATCGTCAAGCCGTTCAAACTGGACGACGTGCGCGAGGCGCTGGCCGGCTGCGGCGTGGCCGGCATCACGGTGACCGAGGTCAAGGGCTTCGGCCGGCAGAAGGGGCATACCGAGCTGTACCGTGGCGCCGAGTACGTGGTGGATTTCCTGCCGAAGGTGAAGATCGAGGTGGCGGTCACCGACGCGCAGGTGGACGCGGTGGTCGAGGCCATCGTGCGCGCGGCCGGCACCGGCAAGATCGGCGACGGCAAGGTCTTCGTCTACGACCTGGCCACCGTGGTGCGCATCCGCACCGGCGAATTGGATGCCGACGCGCTGTGATGCGCTGGTGAGGCCGGGGCTCGGGACCCGGGACCGGGGACCCGGGAAAGCGACAAGCCTGCTTCGGATCGCGTGCCGTTGTAGGAGAGGCTTCGGCCTCGACGGGCTTTACCAAGGAAGCCGGGACCCGGGACCCGGAAAAGCAACAAGCCTGCTTCGGATCGGGTGGCGATGTGGGAGGGACTTCAGTCCCGACGGGCTTTATCGGCCCTCTGTCGGGACTGAAGTCCCTCCCACAAAAAAGCAAACAGCCGCAAAAAGCATCAGATCGATTGACAGCCGAAGTCGGGCAAAGATGCTTTTCCCGAGTCCCGAGTCCCGAGTCCCGAGTCCCGAGTCCCGAGTCCCGAGTCCCGAATCAGGGCCTGCCGCGCTTGATCCGCTGGTAGAAGCGCTTCCAGCCATCGCGGATGCCGCGCACCCAGCGGGGTTCGGCGGCCATCGCCGCTTCTTCCGGGGTCGGGGCGACGCCGGCCAGGCGCTGGCGCATCTTCTGGAAGTTGGCGACGTCGCCGCGGAGCAACTGGCGCGAGATCGGGTTGCGGCGCAGCCAGCGCGGCACGCGCATCGCCGAGGTGAAGTCGATCAGCACGGGCACGCCCGCGCTGACCACGACGTTGGTGCCGTGCAGGTCGTTGTGGGTGATGCCGGCCGAATGCAGCTTGCGCAGCGCGACCTGCAATTGCTGGAAGACATCCTGCCCGACCGCGGCGCTGGCGCTCAGGGTGTCGCCGGGGATGAACTCCATGCCCAGGGCCAGGCCGCCGAGCGTGCCGAGCAGCGCCGGGGCATGCTTCCAGCCGCTGAGGCGGCGCAGCATCTTGGCCTCGTGGCGCACCATCAGGCGGGCGATCGGCGCCAGCGGCGTCCATTTGTAGCGGCTGTAGTCCTTCACCACGGCCAGCTGGCCGTTGAGGTGGGTGCGATAGACGTCCGGCTCCAGGAGCCGGGTGCCTTGCTTGAGCAGGACGGGGGCGTCCAGGGGGGCGACGGCCTGGCCGGCGCTGGGAATGGCGTTCATGGGCGGTTTTCTCCAGGGGACCCGGCCGGGGTTCGTCACGGCGGCGGGTCGAGGCGCGGTCCATGCGAGGAAGGCGCCGGAGAATTTTAGAACTTGCCAGTATTGGAATGCTTATTGTTAAAAAAATGAAATGTTCCGCTGCTGGAACGCCGAGGCGTCCCTGGTCCCCGGCAGAGCTCGGTCGCGCACTCTCCCCGGCGCGGCCAGGAACGGCTCCTTAGTGCCGGGCCGGCCTGGAAAAAACCCCTGGCGGCCCGGCCGTGCCGGCGTCGAAGCGCCCCGGGCGCCCCCGGAACGGACGAGGGCCCGGTTTCCCGGGCCCTCGCGGGGGATCACTCGCCCAGGGCCTGGGCGACGAACGGCGGCGCCACGCTGGCGCCGGTGTGCAGGTGCGCGGTGTAGTAGAGCGTCTGGAACGGCTTGGCCTGCGCATCGGCCTCGCGGAAGCCGAAGCCGAAGCCGGCCTGCTTGCTGGCCAGGGTCACGCTCCACCAGCCGGTCGGGTAGCACGGCTGCGGGAACGGCAGGGTCTTGAACGAGCGGAAGCCGGCCTTGCCCATCTCGGCGCGCATGTCCTTGATGAGGTCGAGCAGCGCCAGCGGCGATTCGGACTGCTGCACCAGCAGGCCGTCGTCCTTGAGCGCGCGGAAGCAGCTTTCGAAGAACGCCTTGTTGAACAGCCCTTCGGCCGGCCCGACCGGGTCGGTGGAGTCCACGATCACCACGTCCACGCTGCCCGGCTCGCAGTTGGCCATGTAGGCCACGCCGTCGTCGAACAGCAGCTCGGCGCGCGGGTCGCCGTTGGATTCGCACAGTTCGGGGAAGTACTTCTCCGACATGCGCGTGACCTGCTCGTCGATGTCGCACTGGGTAGCCTTCTCCACGCCCGGGTGCTTGAGCACCTCGCGCAGGGTGCCGCAGTCGCCGCCGCCGATGATCACCACGCGCTTGGGCGCCGGGTGGGTGAACAGCACCGGGTGGCTGATCATCTCGTGGTAGAAGAAGTTGTCCTTGCTGGTCAGCATCATCGCGCCGTCGATGACCATCAGCTTGCCCCAATCGGTGCTGTCGTAGATCTCGATCTTCTGGAACGGCGACTGCACTTCGTCCAGCTTGCCGGTGATGCGGAAACCGATGGCCGAACCGGTCGGCTGGAAGTGTTCGATGTACCAGTTGTCGTTGGTGGTCATTGCGGATGATCCTTGGAGGAAGGTGGGATGCGTTCCCTTCTCCCTCCGGGAGAAGGTGCCCCGAAGGGGCGGATGAGGGTACGAGCGAAGCCTTGTGCCGCCTGGCATCGCAAGGGGCTTGGCCCGACCCTCACCCCAGCCCCTCTCCCGGGGGGGAGAGGGGCTTCAGCGGGCGCGCATTGTAACGGCCGCGCGTGACCGCTGCTTGTAGAATGCGCGTCCGCGCCGCGCCGGCCCTTCCGCTGCGGCAATGGAAACGAATCCCCCGCACGGGATGTGCGGGTTCCTGCGAGGGAATCGCATCATCATCGCGCCGCCACGCGCCTGCCACAGCGAATAGCCATGACCCCCAGCCGTACCTGGTCCGCCGACCAAGCCCGCAAGACCTACTCGATCCCGCACTGGGCCGACGGGTACTTCGACGTGAACGCCGCCGGCCATGTCGTGGTCAGGCCGACCGGCGGCGACGGCCCGGCGGTGTCGCTGCCGGAAGTGGTCGATGCCGCGCGCGCGGCCGGCGCCAAGCTGCCGCTGCTGGTGCGCTTCCCGGACATCCTCGGCCAGCGCCTGGGCAAGCTGCAGGCGGCCTTCGCCCAGGCCCAGGCCGATTGGGACTACGCCGGCGGCTATACCGCGGTCTACCCGATCAAGGTCAACCAGCACCGCGGCGTGGCCGGCACCCTGGCCGGCCACCAGGGCGAGGGCTTCGGCCTGGAGGCCGGCAGCAAGCCGGAGCTGATGGCGGTGCTGGCGCTGTCGCGCCCGGGCGGGCTGATCGTCTGCAACGGCTACAAGGACCGCGAGTACATCCGCCTGGCGCTGATCGGCCGCAAGCTGGGCCTGCAGACCTTCATCGTCATCGAGAAGCCTTCCGAGCTGAAGCTGGTGCTGGAGGAAGCCAGGGCGCTGGACGTGCTGCCCGGCCTGGGCGTGCGCATGCGGCTGGCCTCGCTGGGCGCCGGCAAGTGGCAGAACAGCGGCGGCGACAAGGCCAAGTTCGGGCTGTCGCCGCGCCAGGTGCTGGACCTGTGGAAGAGCCTGCGCGACACCGAGTACGCGCCGTGCCTGAACCTGCTGCACTTCCACATGGGCTCGCAGATCTCCAACGTGCGCGACATCGCCAACGGCATGCGCGAGGCCACGCGCTACTTCGTCGAGTTGTCCAGGCTCGGCGCGAAGATCAGCCACGTCGACGTCGGCGGCGGGCTGGGCATCGACTACGAGGGCACGCGCTCGCGCAGCTATTGCTCGATCAACTACGGGCTGAACGCCTACGCCAGCAACATCGTGCAGCCGCTGGCCAGCGCCTGCGAGGAGCACGGGCTGCCGCCGCCGCGCATCGTCACCGAATGCGGGCGCGCGATGACCGCGCACCATGCGGTGCTGATCGCCAACGTCTCGGAGGTGGAGCAGGCGCCGGAAGGACGCGTGCCGGACGCGCACGCCGACGAGCCGGCGGCGATCCGCCACCTGCGCGAGATCCACGACGAACTCGACGTGCGCCCGGCGGTGGAGCTGTTCCACGAGGCGCAGCACTTCCATGCCGAAGGCCTGGCGGCCTACGCGCTGGGGCAGATCGACCTGGTCCACCGCGCCCGCATCGACGACCTGTTCTATGCGATCGCCCACGGCGTGCGCGCGCGCCTGAGTCACGAGGAAAAGAGCCACCGGCCGTTGCTGGACGAGCTCAACGAGCGGCTGGTCGACAAGTACTTCGTCAACTTCAGCGTGTTCGAGTCGATCCCGGACGTGTGGGCGATCGACCAGGTATTCCCGATCGTGCCGATCGAGCGCCTGGACGAGGCGCCGGACCGCCGCGGCGTGGTCTGCGACATGACCTGCGACTCCGACGGCATGGTCAAGACCTACGTCGAGAACGAGAGCCTGGACTCGTCGCTGCCGCTGCACGCGCTGCGGCACGGCGAGAGCTACCGGATCGGCTTCTTCCTGGTCGGCGCCTACCAGGAGATCCTGGGCGACATCCACAACCTGTTCGGCGATACCGACGCGGTCGAAGTCACGGTCGAGGACGGGCGCTACCGCATCTCGCAGCAGCGTCGCGGCGACACCACCGACGTGATGCTCGACTACGTCGGCTACAAGCTGGACGAGCTGCGCGCGGCCTATGCCGCGCGCGTGGCCGCCGCGCAGCTGCCGCCCGCGCAGGCGCAGGAACTGGCCGCCGCGCTGGAGGCCGGGCTGACCGGTTACACCTACCTGTCGGACGAACCGCTGGGTTGAGCGGCGGCCGGCGCGCTCCCGGGAGTCGCGCGAGCGCAGGCGGCTTCGATGGTCGTTCCCGTCCCGGCGGGAACGACGGGGCCGCGACGGACGTCAATGGGCGCTGGCCGGCGCGGGAGACGCGGTGGAAGCGAGACCCGGCGCTTGCTTCGGCATGTCCCGTTCCAAACGATCGCCCACCGCCTGCCGGATCAGCTCGGCGAGATGGGCGACCGCCGGTGCGCCCGAGGCACGGTGCAGGCGCAGCTTGATCGAACCCAGCGGCGGCAGGCCCATCGCGGCCGGCGGCAGCGGGCGCAGCCCGGGCGGCAGGCACAACGGCGTACGCAGGCCGATGCCCAGGCCCGCCTCGATCGCCGCCCAGACCCCGGCCAGGCTGGCGCTGCCGAAGGCGAGCCGCCATGACAGGCCGGCGCGGTCGAGCGCTTCGATCGCCGCGCTGCGCAGTGGGCAGGGCGCGTCGAGCATTGCCAACGGCACCGGCGACGCCGTGCCTGGCTGCCAAGCCGGCGGGCTCGCCGCGATCCAGCACATCGGCACGTCCGCGAGGACCTGGGCATCGTCGTGCACGACCGGGCCGGCGGTCTCGTCGTGCCAGGCGAGCACCAGGTCGAAGCGCCCCGCCGCCACGCCTTCCAGCAAGGCGGCGCCGCGACCGATCTGCGCCTCGACCTGCAGCTGCGGATGCGCACGCGCGAAGCGGCCGAGCACGGCAGGCAGCAATTGCTCGCCGAACTCGGCCTGCAGGCCGAGCCGGATCTGGCCATGCCAGCGCGGGCCGGCCAGGGCCTCCATCGCCTCGTCGTTGAGCGCGAGCAGGCGCCGGGCATAGCCGAGCAGGGTCTCGCCGGCCGGCGTCAGCGCCAGGCCGCGGCCCTGGCGCGCCAGCAGGGGCACGCCGGCTTGCTGTTCCAGCTTCTTGAGCTGCGCGCTGACGGCCGAGGTCGAGCGGTGCAGGCGCTCGGCCGCGCGGGCGAAGCTGCCCAGCGCCATGCCGGTGGCGAAGCTGCGCAAGGCGTCCAGGTCCAGGGTGGGCTCTCGCATCGATCATCCCGTTTTTCGGAATATTGTCTTCAGAATTATCCGTTTTACAGGACGTTTGGCCAGGCCTAACGTGGCTCTCCCATCCACCGAGCGTTTGCCATGTCCCCTCCGGCCACATCCCCTTCCCTGGAACCGCTGCGCACGCTCGCGCCGGCCTTCATAGACCTCAGCGAGCGCGTGCTGTTCGGCGAAGTCTGGCAGCGGCCCGGGCTGTCGCCGCGCGATCGCAGCCTGGTCACCGTGGCCGCCCTGGCGGCGCTGGGGCGGACCGCGCAGTTGCCGTTCCACCTGGAGTTGGCCGAGCGCAACGGGCTGGCCCGTGCCGAGCTGAGCGAGGCGATGACCCACCTGGCCTTCTATGCGGGGTGGCCTGCGGCGGTGTCGGCCTTGCAACGGCTCGCGGCGGCGGATGCCGAGGCGCGCTGAACGTTCCCCTTCCTTTCGTTCCTGCTTACGGAGTCACGACCATGCCCCTGATCCAGATCGACCTGCGCCGCACCACCTCCGAGCGCCTCCACGCGATCCAGGAGGGCGTCTACGCGGCGTTGCGGGAAACCTTCGAGGTGCCGGAAAACGATCGTTTCGTCGTGGTGAACCAGCACGAGGCGGATGAATTCTTCTACGACCCGGGCTATCTCGGCATCCAGCGCAGCGATGAGCTGGTGTTCGTGCGCATCACGTGCTCGGCGTCGCGCGGCGTGACGCAGAAGAAGGCGTTGTACCGGCGCATCGTCGAGAAGCTGGTGCAGTCGCCCGGGCTGCGGGCGGAGGACGTGTTCATCAACCTGGTGGAGACCTCGCGGGAGAACTGGTCGTTCGGGCTGGGGGAGGCGCAGTACGCGTAGAACCGCGACGGCGCGTGGCATCGCGGGTGCATGCGTGCCCGGTTTCAGGGCCGGGCGCGCACGGCGTGGCGCTGCGCGGCAACCCGGGGCATTTCCGCAGGTCGGGCAAGGTGCAGGGCGGCATGCCGGGCGACACCGTAAACATGTTATAAAGTATCAATAAGAGACTGCCCTGCCGTAATGCCCGACACGACCCCTCGCTCCCCGCGCCTGGCTTCCGTCGACCAACTGCGCGGCAGCGTGATGCTGCTGATGCTGCTCGACCACGTGCGCGAGACCTTCTACCTGCACCAGCAGGTCGCCGATCCGATGGACGTGGAGACGGTCTCGCCCGCGCTGTACCTGTGCCGGTTGCTGGCGCACCTGTGCGCGCCGGCGTTCGTGCTGCTCACCGGCCTGTCGGCATGGCTGTACGGGCAGCGCCAGGCCGATCCGTGCCGCGCCACGGCGATCTTCCTGGCCAAGCGCGGCCTGTTCCTGGTGGTGCTGGAACTGACCTTGGTCAATTTCGCCTGGACTTTCGATTTCCCGCCCCGGACCGTTTACCTGCAGGTGATCTGGGCGATCGGCCTGAGCATGCTGGCGCTGTCGGTGCTGCTGTGGATGCCGCGTCCCTGGCTGGCGGCGTTCGGTTTCGCGCTGGTGGCCGGGCACAACCTGCTGGACGGCGTGCGCGTGCAGGGTGATGGGGCGTTGGCGGTGCTCTGGAAGGTATTGCACCAGCGCGACTGGATCGTGCTGGCCGACGGCGTGCGCCTGCGCACCTCGTACCCGGTGCTGCCCTGGATCGGCGTGATCGCGCTCGGCTATGCGATGGGACCCTGGTACGCCATGCCGGCGCCGCGGGCGCGCCAACGCCGCCTGCTCGCCGCCGGCGTGGCGGCGCTAGCGGTGTTCGTGCTGGTGCGCGCCTGGAACGGCTACGGCGACCAGCCATGGACCACCTTTGCCGACCCGGTGCGCACGGCGATGAGTTTCTTCAACGTCACCAAGTACCCGCCGTCGTTGCTGTTCCTGTCGCTCACCCTGGGCATCGTGCTGCTGGCGCTGTGCGTGTTCGAGTGGGCGCCGTTGCAGCGCCAGCGCTGGCTCGCCCTGTTCGGCGCCGCGCCGATGTTCTTCTACCTGCTGCACCTGTACGTGCTGAGGCTGCTGCAACTCGGGGCGCAAGCCGTCCTGGGGGCCAACCACGGCGGCCAGTACGGGTTCGAAGGCATCGCCGCACTGCCGGCCTGCACGTTGCTGCTGGCGCTGGCGCTGTATTGGCCGGCGCGCGCCTTCGCCCAGTTCAAGGCGCGCCGGCGCGACCTGGCCTGGTTGCGCTATCTCTAGGCGCTGCGCCGATCCCCTTGAACGGGGGACGGCCGGAAGCGCATCGTCCAACGCGAAGATCGCACCCGTTGTTCCTCGGTTCGCCGTGGGCATCTCGCCGTCCGCGACCGAGGTCGTGCCGTGCGCGCGACTGGCATGGCGCGAAGTTCCCGGCACGACGCGGATGGCGCGTGACAGCGGCGTGAAGCTTGCGCGCGCCGGCGCGATGCGCGCGAAAAAAGCACGAAAAAACAGTGACTGATCGACGCAATGCCGCATTCGAATGTGCAGCACGGCCGGCGAAATCGTGACTGCGATCGCGGCCTCGTCCTTAACTGGGGAGGCGCGGATGGCGTTGCCGAAAATGCACATTGCCGATGTCGCCGGCGTGCTTCGATCCAGCGGACCCGCTATCGATGATCTGGTGGCGAGCGTGCTCCAGGCCAAGCCGCATCCGCGCGCCAGGGCTGGGCGCAGAATGATGCTTCGGGGAATGGGTTTGAACGTTTTCGTGCGGCGCCTCGCCGGGGCGCCGGCGCCCATGCTTGTGGTGCCATTCCGTTCGCGAATGCCACACGGATGATCGAGCCGGTGCGCGATGCGCATTGCAGAGAAGGCTGTGCGTCGGGGCCGGTGCGGGCCATCTCTCCCCCCGCACATACGAGGACGCCCCATGAACGGAGTTCACCGCGCTTCCCTGCCCTTGACGACGGCCCAGCGCGGGCTATGGGTCGGGCAGAAAATCAATCCGGCCACGTCGCTGAAGATGGCCGAGGCGCTCGAGCTGCTCGGGCCGATCGACCCCGAACTGCTGCTGCGCGCCTCGCACCGGGTGGCCGACGAGTTCGACAACATCCGCGTGCGCATCGTCGAAGAACAGGGCGTGCCGCGGCAGATCGTCGATCCGGAGTACCTGCATACGTTCCCGTACTTCGACCTGTCCACCGAGCCCAGGCCGCGCGCGGCGGCCGAGCGCTGGATCGCCGGGGAACTCGAACGCGCCGACGACCTGCGGAACGGCCCGCTATGGACCTGCGCGCTGTTCCGGCTCGGGGACGAGCATTACCTGTGGGTGCAGATCGTCAACCACCTCGTCGTCGACGGCTACGCGGGCGGCATGGTGGCGCAGCGCCTGGCCGAGGTGTACAGCGCGCTGGTCGCCGACGCCGAGCCGCCGCCGTGCACCGCGCTGCCGATGGCCGGGCTGGTCGAGCTGGAAGAGGCGTATCGTGCCTCCGACCGCAATCGCCGCGATCGCGAATACTGGTTGAAGCAGTTGGCCGATCCTCCCCCGGCGGTCACGCTGGCCCGGCGGCAGGACTTCACCAAGGGCGGGCTGCTGCGCGGTACGGGCCATCTCTCCAGCGACCAGGTCGAGCGGCTGCGCGAGCTCGGGCGCGCGCACGGGGCGAGCCTGCCGCAAGTGCTGATCGCGCTGGTCGGGGCGTACTACCACCGCCTGACCGGCGCGGAGGACCTGATCTTCGGCATGCCGGTGACCGGTCGCGTCAACGCGCAGTACCGCAATACGCCGGGCATGGTCGCCAACGCGGTGTTCATCCGCCTGGCGATGCGCGCCGACGAACCGTTCCATGCGCTGTTCGGACAGGTCGCCTCGGTGGTGCGGCAGTCGTTGCGCCACCAGCAGTACCGCTACGAGGACATCCGCCGCGACCTGGGCCTGGTCGGCTACGACCAGCAGCTGGCGCGTCTGGCGGTCAACGTGGAGGCGTTCGACTACGCGCTGGATTTCGGCGGTGCGCGCGCCATCCCGCACAACCTCTCCAACGGCTCGGCCGAGGACCTGACGATCTTCTTCTACGAGCGCGGCAACGGCGAGCCGCTGCGCTTCGACCTGGACGCCAACCCGGCGCTGTACGAGCGCGCCGAGATCGACGCGCATTGCGATCGCCTGGTCCGCCTGGCCGATGCGGTGCTGCAGGACGCCGGCCAGCCGCTGGGATCGATCGACCTGCTGGGCGAGGACGAGCGCAGCCGCCTGCTGCACGACTGGAACGACACCGCCGCCGCGCTGCCGGAGCCGGCCACGCTGCTGCACCTGTTCGAGCGGCAGGTGGCGGCGGATCCGGAATCGATCGCCGTGCAGGACGGCGAGCGCACGCTGGGCCGGCGCGCGCTGTACGAGCGCGGCGGGCGCCTGGCCGCGCAGTGGATGGAGGACGGCGTGCAGCCCGGCGACGTCGTCGCGGTGATGCTGCCGCGCGGCGAGTCCCTGCTGGTGGCGCTGCTGGCGGTGATGTGGACCGGCGCCGCCTACCTGCCGCTGGACCCGGACGGACCGGTCGAGCGCAACCGCCGGATGCTGGCCGATGCCGGCGCGATCGCGGTGGTGTGCGAACCCGCGTTGAGCGAGCGCTATGCGCAAGGCGGCGTCGAATGGCTGGACCTGCGCAGCGACGCGGAAGAGGTCGCGCCGCTGCGCGCCGACCCCGACGGCGTCGCCTATGTGCTCTACACCTCGGGCTCGACCGGGACGCCGAAGGGCGTGGAGGTCGGCCATCGCGCGCTGGCCAACTTCCTGCTGTCGATGCGCGAGGACCTTGCGCTGGACGCCGACGACCGCGTGCTGGCGCTGACCACCATCACCTTCGACATCGCCGGGCTGGAGCTGTACCTGCCGCTGCTGACTGCCGCGCGCACCGTGATCGCGCAGGCCGCGCTGGCGCACGATCCGCGCGCGCTGGCGCGCCTGCTCGCGAGCGAACGCATCAGCCTCGTGCAGGCCACGCCGTCGCTGTGGCGCATCCTGCTGGCCAACGAGGACGCCGAGCTGGGAGCGGTGCATGCGCTGGTCGGCGGCGAGGCCCTCAGCGGCGAACTCGCCACGCGGCTGCTGCAGCGCGCCGCGCGCGTCACCCAGCTCTACGGGCCGACCGAGACCACCATCTGGTCGACGATCATGCCGTTGCAGGCGATCGACGCGGCGCTGCCGCCGATCGGCCGGCCGCTGCGCAACACGTGGCTGTACGTGCTCGATGCCGGCGGCCGCCTGTTGCCGCCCGGCGCGGTGGGCGAGCTGTACATCGGCGGCGAGGGCGTGGCGCACGGCTACCGGCGGCGCCCGGAACTGACCCAGGCGCGCTTCCTGCCCGACCCGTTCCGCGGCGAGGGCCGCATGTACCGCACCGGCGACCTGGTGCGCTGGCGCGAGGACGGCGTGCTCGAATTCGTCGGCCGCGCCGACGCCCAGCTCAAGATCCGCGGCCACCGGGTCGAACCGGGCGAGGTGGAGAGCGTGCTGCTGCGCCACCCGCAACTGGCCGCCGCGCTGGTGGTCGGGCACGGCGACGGGCAGGGCGCGCAGCAACTGGTGGCCTACGTGGTCGGCAGGGACGGCCTGGCCCCGAGCGCCGAAGCGCTGCGCGCGCACCTGCAGGGCGAGCTGCCGGCCTACATGGTGCCCTCGGCGTTCGTGCCGATGCCGGCGCTGCCGCTGACGCCGAACGGCAAGCTGGACCGCAAGGCCTTGCCGCCGCCGGAACGCAGCGAGGTGCGCAGCTTCGTCGCGCCGCGCGACGCGCTGGAGCGGCAGCTGGCGGAGCTGTGGCAGTCGCTGCTGGGCGTGGAGCGGATCGGCATCCACGACAGCTTCTTCGAGCTGGGCGGCGATTCGCTCACCGCGGCCGAGCTGCTGGCGCAGTTCCCGAACCGGTTCGGGGTCGAGCTGCCGCTGGGCAGCCTGTTCCACGCTTCCACGATCGCGGGCCTGGCCGCGGCGATGCGGCGCGCGGAAGGCCCGCAGGGCGACCCGCTCGCGGGCGTGCTCAAGCTGCGCGAAGGCGAGCCCGGGCGTACCGCGCTGTTCTGCATCCATCCGGTGGTGGGCCTGGGCTGGTCCTACCTCACCCTGCTCGGCTCGCTGGACGCGCATTGGCCGGTGTACGCCCTGCAGTCGCCCGCCCTGCGAGCCGTGGAGGCGCTGCCGGAGCGCATCGAGGACATCGCGGCCGACTATCTGGCCAGGATCCGCGGCGTGCAGCCGCGCGGTCCCTACCGCTTGCTGGGTTGGTCGCTGGGCGGCCTGATCGCCCACGCGATCGCCACCTTGCTGCGCGCCGAAGGCGAAGAGGTTGAGCTGCTGGCGATGCTGGACGCCTACCCGCACCTGGAGCAGGCCGAGGCGCTGGACGAATCGCAGCGCGTGCAGGCGGCGGTGCGCTTCCTCGGGCTGCAGCCCGCGCCCGGGCAGCCGGTGCCGGCCACCACCGCGGAGATGGCCGCCTTGGTGTGCGAGCACTACGGGCTCCTGTCGCTGCCGCTGGTACGGCAACTGCTGGAACGCGAACCGCAACTGCTCGACAACATCGGCACGCTCACCCACCGCCACCTGGATCTGGCCCGGCGCTATCGCCCGGCGCGGCTGGACGTGGACCTGCTGTTCGTCGAAGCGGCGGTACGCCCGCAGATCGACCTGTCCGCGGCGATGGACTACCGCCCGGACGCCTGGCGCGGCCACGTGCGTTCGCTGAGCAGCCGCGCCATCGACAGCGACCACCAGTCGATGCTCGGCCCGCAGCACGCGCCGGCGATCGCCGGGTTCGTGCGGGAGCACCTGCAGCGGCCCCGGCAGGACGATCGCCAGGCCGCCACCGCCGCGGTGCCGGCGGCGGACGAAGCCATCGCGGACGTGTCCTATGCTTGAGTCCGCGACGATGGCGCAGCGCGAAGGGCCGGTGGTCATCATCACGCTGGGTACCCAGGGCGACATCCGGCCGCTGCTCGCGTTGGCGCGCGGGCTGCAGCGCCACGGCCAGGCGGTGCGCATCCTGACCAGCGCCAACTTCGCCGGCATGATCGCTTCGCACGGCATCGAGTTCTGCCCGCTCACCGGCGATTTCCAGGCATTGCTGGGTGGCGACCGCAGCATCGCCGAGCGCGGCCTGGACATGGGCGCGATGCTGCGCGTGTTCCGCGCGCAGATGTCGGCCTGGGCGCGGGACTGGGCCGAGCAGGGGCGCGCCGCCTGCGCCGACGCCGGCCTGATCCTCGGCACCGGGAGCGCCAGCCTGCTCGCCGCCGCGCTGGGCGAGGTGTACGCGATCCCGGTCGCGTTCACGCAGTTGCAGCCGCTGACGCCCTCGCGCCACCTGCCGCCGGTGGCGCTGGCCGGCAAACGGTTGCCTGGCCTGTTGAACGCCGGTGCCTATCAATTGCTGCGCCTGCTGGCGTGGCAGGCGATGCGTCCGGCGATCGACGGGATCGTGCGGCCTCAGCTCGGGCTTCGCCCTTATCCCTGGTATGGACCGTACTTCAGCCGGCCCGAGTCGATGCGGGTGCTGTACGGCTACAGCGAGCAGGTGCTGCCGCGCCCGCAGGACTGGCCGGCAAGCGTGCAGGTCTGCGGCTACTGGCAGCTGCGCGACGCGCATTGGACGCCGCCGCCGGCGTTGCAGGCGTTCCTGGACGCGGGCGAGCCGCCGGTCTACGTCGGCTTCGGCAGCATGACCAGCCGCGACGCCGATGCGCTCACGTCGGTGGTGACCGAGGCCGTGCGCGCCTGCGGCGTGCGCGCGGTCCTGGCCAGCGGATGGGGCGGGTTGAGCGCGACGTCGCAGGCCGACCCGCAGGTCCTGCACATCGACCACGCGCCGCACGACTGGCTGTTCCCGCGCATGGCCGTGGCGGTGCACCACGGCGGTGCCGGCACCACCGGCGCGGCGGCGGCGGCGGGCATTCCCTCGGTGGTGGTGCCGTTCTACGGCGATCAACCATTCTGGGCGCATTGCCTGGCCCAGCGTGGCGTCGCGCCACCGGCGCTGGAACGGCGCAAGCTGGACGCGCCGGCGCTGGCGATCGCCTTGCGCCAGGCGTTGCGGTCCGGCATGCGCGAGGCCGCGCGGCAGCTGGGCGAGCGCATCCGCGCCGAGGACGGCGTCGCCACCGCGATCGGGCACCTGCAGCGCTGGAACTTGCTGCCGGCCCGGCAGCCGCAGGAAGCGGCATCGCCGGCGGAAATCGATGCGTCGGCGCAGCCTGCGTAGACCGGGTGATCCGGTTCCGACAGGGGGCGGGGCGGACCGGATTGAAGCCGGCCTTTTGTGGACAGACTTCGGTTTGTGGGAGGGACTTCAGTCCCGACGGGCCTTGCCGATGTTGCCACGGCCAAGACAACCTTCTCCCATAGGTGGAAGAAGGTGCCCGGAACCACGCGGTCAGACGTTCTCTCTTGCGACCTGGAATCCAGCGAACGACTGGTTGACCGGCATGATCTCCAGCCGGTTGATGTTGAGGTGCGGCGGCAGCGTGGCGACGTAGAAGATCTGCTCGGCGATGTCCTCGGCCGTCATCGGGTCGGCGCCGCGGTACAGCGCGTCGGAAGCGGCCTGGTTGCCGCCGGTGCGCACCAGCGTGAACTCGGTTTCGGCCATGCCGGGCTCGATGCTGGTCACGCGCACGCCGGTGCCGTGCAGGTCCGAGCGCAGGCCCAGCGAGAACTGCTTCACGAAGGCCTTGGTGCCGCCGTAGACGTTGCCGCCGGGATAGGGGTAGGTCGAGGCGACCGAGCTGATGTTGACGATCGCGCCCTTGCGCTCGATCAGGGTCGGCAGCAGGCGGTGGGTGAGCGTCACCAGCGAGGTCACGTTGGTGTCGATCATCTGCCGCCACTGCGCCAGGTCGGCCTGCTGCGCCGGCGCGGTGCCCAGCGCGAGGCCGGCATTGTTGACCAGCACGTCGACGCCGGCGAAGGCGTCCGGCAAGCCGGCGATCGCCGCTTCCAGCGCGTCGCCGTCGCGCATGTCGAACGCGGCGACGTGCACCTGGCCCGGCGGCAGCTCGGCGGCCAGGGCCTGCAGGCGTTCGGCGCGGCGGCCGGTGGCGACGACGTTCCAGCCTGCGGCAGCGAAGCGGCGCGCGGCGGCGGCGCCGAAGCCCGACGTGGCGCCGGTGATGAAAGCGGTCTTGGTCATCGCGGATTCCTTGTGGGAGAAACCCGCCGATTCTCTCACCATTGCGGGACGGCGGTCCCATGGGGCCACTGTCCTACAGGAAGTTTTCCCGGTGTTCCCCCTGCATGCCAATCGAGGAAACAGCCCCCTTGAGTCAAGGGGGCGCGCCGACAGGCGCGGGGATATGGGGATAAAGGGCATGGGGCCCAAGGTTTGCTCCGCAAACCTTGGGGTAACACCGCCAAGGCGGTGTTACTGCGCCTTGATCGCGATCGCCGGCAGCCCGGTGCCGGCGAGCTTCTGCTTGGCTTCGGCCAGTTCGCTGGCAGTGCCGTACGGCCCCATCCGCACGCGATAGACGGTCTTGCCGCCGATCTCGGCCGATTCGACGCGCGCGGCCAGGCCCAGCATCGCCAGCTTGGCCTTGGTCGACTCCGCATCGCCGGACGCGCCGAACGAGCCGGCCTGCAGGATGTAGCGCGCGTTGTCGGCCGGCGCGGCCGGGCTGCCCGCCGGGGCCGCCGGCGGGTTCGTGGCCGCGGGGCCGGAAGCCGCCGATGCGGGCGTGGCGGCGGCGGTACGGGCCGGTGCCGGTGCCGGTTGCGGGGCCGGTGCGGCGTTGGCTGGCGTCTCGGGGATCGGGGCCGGCGCGGTCGAGGCCGCGGCGACCGGCGACGGCGACACCGGCTTACCTTCCAGCGCCGCCTTGGCGCGTGCCGCCTCCTCGGCGCGCGCGCTGGCGGCCAGCTCGGCATCGGACATCGGCACTTCCTTGCCGGGCAGCAGCGTGTAGAAGTCGTACTGCGTCGGCTGGCCGCTGGCCGGCTTCGCGGGCTGCGTCACCGCCGGCTTGGGCAGTTCGGCCGGCGCGTCCACGTCGGCATCGGCCACCGGCGCCGGCTGCGCGTCCGGATTGGGGCGTGGGCCGGCGCGCAGGAAGCCGTCGCCTTCCTTCTTGAACAACCCGGGCGCGGCCAGGAACACCACCGCGGCGATCGCCGCGCCGGCGACCAGCCACACCCAGGCGGGCGTGCCGTTGCCGGTATTGCGCCGTGCCTGACTCTTACCGCGTCGTGCTGCCATGACTCGCTTTCTCTCCGATCACTGCGAAGGGCCTCGCGGCCCGTTACATCTTTTCCGGTGCGCTGACGCCGAGGATCTCCAGGCCGTTGGCCAGCGCCTGGCGCGCGGCCAGCGCCAGCGTGAGCTTGGCGTTGCGCTCGCCGGCATCGTCCACCAGCACCGGGGTGCCGTGATACCACGTGTGGAATGCATGCGCCAATTCACGCAGGTACTGCGCGACCTGGTGCGGTTCCAGGGCCTGGCCGGCGGCCTCGACCACTTCCGGGTAGCGCGACAGCTCGATCATCAGCCACAGCGAGGTCTCGTCGTCCAGGCGCGCGAGCTCGGCGATGCCGGCTGCCTGGTCGTAGTCCAGGCCCTTCTCCTGCGCCTGGCGCAGCAGGCTGCACACGCGCGCATGCGCGTATTGCACGTAGAACACCGGGTTGTCGTTGCTCTGCTGGCGGGCCAGGTCGATGTCGAAGGTCAGCTGCGAGTCCGGCTTGCGCGCGATCAGGAACCAGCGCACCGCGTCGGCGCTGGTCTCCTCGATCAGGTCGCGCAGGGTGACGTAGCTGCCGGCACGCTTGGACAGCTTCACTTCCTCGCCGCCGCGCATCACCGTCACCATCTGGTGCAGCACGTATTCCGGCCAGCCCTGCGGGATGCCGACCTCCAGCGCCTGCAGGCCGGCCTTCACCCGCGCCAGCGAGCCATGGTGGTCGGCGCCCAGTTCGGTGATCGCGCGTTCGTAGCCGCGCTGCCACTTGGTCAGGTGGTAGGCCACGTCCGGCACGAAGTAGGTGTAGGTGCCGTCGGACTTGCGCATCACGCGGTCCTTGTCGTCGCCGAAGTCGGTGGTCTTCAGCCACAGGGCGCCGCCTTCCTCGTAGGTGTGGCCGGAGGCGATCAGCTTCTGCACCGCTTCCTCGACCTTGCCGTCCTTGTACAGCGAGCTTTCCAGGAAGTAGATGTCGAAATCGACCCGGAACGCGGCCAGGTCGTGGTTCTGCTCGTTGCGCAGGTAGGCCACGGCGAAGCGGCGGATCGCCTCGAGGTCCTCCGGATCCCTGGCGCCGGTGACCAGCATGCCTTCAAGGTCGACCGTCTCGCCGGCCAGGTAGGCGCGGGCGACGTCGGCGATGTACTCGCCGTTGTAGGCCTCTGCCGGCCAGTCGGCGTCGCCGGGCTTGAGGCCGCGCGCGCGCGCCTGCACCGAGCGCGTCAGGTTCTCGATCTGCACGCCGGCGTCGTTGTAGTAGAACTCGCGCTTGACGTTCCAGCCGTTGGCTTCCAGCAGGCGCGCCAGCGAATCGCCGATCGCCGCGGCGCGGCCGTGGCCCACGTGCAGCGGCCCGGTCGGATTGGCCGAGACGTATTCCACGCCGACGGTATGGCCCTTGCCGGCCAGCCCGCGGCCGTAGTCGTGGCCCTGCTTGATTACCGTGACCACCTCGCGCTGGTAGGCGCTCGGGGCCAGGTGGAAATTGATGAAGCCCGGTCCGGCGATCTCCACGCGCGCCACGTCGTCGCTGGCGGGCAGCGCATCGACCAGCGCCTGGGCCAGGGCACGCGGATTGGTGCGGGCGGCCTTGGCCAGCAGCATCGCGGCATTGGTGGCGAAATCGCCGTGCTCGCGGGTCTTGGGGCGCTCGACCACGAAGTCCGGCGGCAGGGTGTCGGCGGGCAGGGTGCCATTGGCGCGCAAGGCTTCGATGCCTTGGCCAATCAGGGCGCGGAGTTGGGGTTTCACGTCGGGGTCTGCTTGGAGCAAGAAACGGGAGATTTTAACCGACCGGGCGAGGCGGGGCCCGGGGGACGGTTCAGCTGCCGGGGGACCCGGGAATCGAGAGCGAGACTGCTCCCCCGGGCTTTTGCTTTTCGAGCCTCGAGCCCCGGCACCTTCAGATCCAGCCGCGCGCGGCCATCGACACCGGCGGGCCGTCGCCGATCACGAAGTGGTCGAGCAGGCGCACGTCCACCAGGTTCAGGGCGTTGCGCAGCCGCTCGGTGACCGCGCGGTCGGCCGCCGACGGCTCCGGGTTGCCGGAGGGGTGGTTGTGGCCGACGATCACCGCCGCGGCGTTGTGGGCCAGGGCGCGGCGCACCACCTCGCGCGGATGCACCTCGGTGCCGTCGATCGTGCCCCGGAACATCTCCTCGAAGGCCAGGGCGCGGTGGCGGTTGTCCAGGAACAGCCCGGCGAACACCTCCTGCGGTTGCGCCCGCAGGCGCCGGGCGAAGTACTGGCCGGCGCTGAACGGATCATTCAGGGTGCTGCCGCGTTCCAGTTCGGCCGCCACGTGGCGCTGCCCCAGTTCCAGCGCCGCGGCCAGCTTGCAGGCCCGCGCCGGGCCCAGCCCGGGCAACCGGGCCAGTTCGGCGGGGGCGCGATCGAGCAGCCGCCGCAGCGGGCCGTGCGCCTGCAGCAGGTCCCGCGCGGTCTGCACCGCGTCGCGGCCCTTCAGGCCCGAGCCGAGGAAGATCGCCAGCAGTTCGGCGTCGGACAGCGCGCCGGCGCCGCGGGCCAGCAGTTTTTCGCGGGGACGTTCGGTGGAGGGCCAGTCGCGGATGTGCATATGGCCAGATTGCCGCTGCTCATGCGCCCGGGGCATCAGGCCGCCATGGCGCTTGGGCTAATCTAGTTGTCCTTGAAACGGTAGGAAATCCCCGACGTGACCGGCTCCATTCAGGCACGCCCACTGGACGGACAGCGCGTGCTGCTGTGCGTCGGCGGCGGCATCGCCGCCTACAAATCCCTCGAACTGGTGCGGCGCCTGCGCGACGCCGGGGCGCAGGTCCAGGTCGCGATGACCGAGGGCGCGCAGCAGTTCGTGACCCCGCTCAGTTTCCAGGCCCTGTCCGGCCAGCCGACCCGCACCACGCTGTGGGACAGCGCGGCCGAGCAGGCGATGGGGCATATCGAACTGGCGCGCTGGGCCGACCGGGTGGTGGTCGCGCCGGCCACCGCCGACCTGCTGGCGCGCCTGGCGCACGGCCTGGCCGACGACCTGGTGACCACCTTGTGCCTGGCCACCACCGCGCCGCTGACCGTGTGCCCGGCGATGAACCACCGCATGTGGCTGCATCCGGCGACCCAGGCCAACCTCGCCACGCTGCGCGCGCGCGGCGTGCAGGTGGTCGGGCCGGAGGACGGCCCGCTGGCCGAAGGCGAATCCGGCCCGGGCCGGCTCAGCGAGCCGGACGCGATCGTGGCCGCGCTGGCGGACGCGGCCTCGGCCAAGGCCGCGTCGGTGCCCGCCGCACCCGCGGGGCGGCTGAAGGGATTGCGCGTGGTCATCAGCGCCGGCCCCACCTACGAAGACCTAGACCCGGTGCGCTACGTCGGCAACCGCAGCAGCGGCAAGATGGGCTATGCGCTGGCCGGAGCGGCCGCCGCGCAGGGCGCCACGGTCGTGCTGGTGAGCGGGCCAGTGCACCTGCCGACGCCGCCCGGCGTGGCCCGCGTGGACGTGCGCTCGGCCGCGCAGATGCGCGAGGCGGTGCTCGGCGCGCTGCCGGCCGACATCTACATCGGCGCGGCCGCGGTGGCCGACTACACCCCCCGGCGCGTGGCCGATCAGAAGATCAAGAAGACCGGCGACACGCTGACGCTGGAACTGGTGCGCACCCCCGACATCCTGTCCGAGGTCGCCTCGCAGACCGGCACGCTCAAGCTGGTGGTCGGGTTCGCCGCCGAGACCCACGACGTGGAGAAGTACGCGCGCGGCAAGCTGGCCGCCAAGCACCTGGACCTGATCATCGCCAACCAGGTCGGCATCGCCGGCGGCGGTTTCGAGAGCGACGACAACGCCGCCACGGCCTATTGGCAAGGGGGCGAGCGGGCGTTCCCGAGCAGCAGCAAGACCGAACTGGCCGAGCGGCTCCTCGACCTGATCGCCGAGAGGCTGCAGGCATGAGCGCGCCCCAGCCGTTGCAGGTCAAGCTGCTCGACCCGCGCTTCGGCGACGCCTGGCCGCTGCCGGCCTACGCCACCGAGGCCAGCGCCGGCATGGACCTGCGCGCCGCCCTGGAGGCGCCGCTGGCGTTGCAGCCGGGCGACGCCGCGCTGGTTCCCAGCGGCATCGCCATCCATGTCGCCGACCCCGGCTTGTGCGCGATCGTGCTGCCGCGCTCCGGGCTCGGGCACCGCCACGGCATCGTGCTCGGCAACGGCACCGGCCTGATCGACGCCGATTACCAGGGGCCGCTGCTGATCAGCGTATGGAACCGCGGCCGCGAGGCCTTCACGATCGAGCCGGGCGACCGCATCGCCCAGCTGGTCGTGATGCCGATCGTGCGCGTTGCCTTGCAGGTGGTGGATACTTTCGCCGACAGCGCACGAGGAGCGGGTGGATTCGGCCACACCGGCGTGCGCTGACAGGGGATCGTCACCATGAGCAAGGCACACGAAGGCAGGCTCCGGCCTGCTGAGTTGCGCAAGGCTGCGCCGCTGCTGGCGGTGCTGCTGGTGTTGCTGGCTGGTTGGCTGGGCTGGAGCGGCTACGCGCAATGGCGCGCGGACGCGACCGCCGAGCGGGTCCGGCAGGCGCGCGACCAGGCCGTGGACGGCGTCGCGCAGGCCCTGGCCGCGCAGACCCGCCAGCTCGATGCCTTGCTCAAGGACGCCCGCGTGGCGGCGGCGCTGGCCGGCGGCGATGCCGCGGCCGCCGCCGCCGCGATCCACGGCGGGTTCCCCGGCGTCCAGGACGTGCAGGTGCTGCCGGCCGACCTGGCCGATGCCTACGCCCAGCCCGAGCGCTTCGGCTATGCCCGGCTGGCGCTGCTGGAAGGCGCGCAGGCGAGCGGGCAGGCGCTGGCGCAGGTAGTGCGCGACGGCGGCAAGGCGCAACTCGGCGTGGCGGCGCCGGTCGCGCTGGGATCGGCGCCGGCGCTGGTCTACGCGCGCCTGCCGCTGTCGAAGCTGACCGCCCCGCTGGAAGGGGTCGATCTGCCGTCGCAGGCCTACCTGGCGCTGCGCCAGGGCGGCTACAACGTGGTGGAAAAGGGCGTTGCCGCCCTCGGGGCCGGCGGCGAATCGATGGCCCGCCCGGTCGGCAAGAGCGGGCTGCGCATCGCCGCGGCGACCGAAGAACCCGACAGCGGCCCGCTGGGCATCGGCGCGCTCCCGAGCCTGGTCGTCGCCGCGCTGCTGGTGCTGGTGGCGGTCCTGGTGATGGCCCTCGAGCGCGGCCGCATCCGCCTGGCGCGGGGCCGTCCGGACGCGGGCGGCGACCAGGATGCACCGACCTTGCGCGAGGCCATGCAGGAAATACCGGCGGCGCCTGCCGCCGGCGCTCCCGAGGCGGAGCAGAAGCCGGCGCCCGCGCCGGTGCAGGTGGAGCCGGGCATGTTCCGCGCGTACGACATCCGCGGCGTGGTCGGCAAGGAACTCACCGCGGGCGTGGCCACGTTGATCGGCCAGGCCATCGGCAGCGTGATGCAGGCGCAAGGGCTGCGCGAAGTCGTGGTCGGCCGCGACGGCCGGCTGTCCGGGCCGGAGCTGTCGGGCGGGTTGATCGAAGGCTTGCGCCGTGCCGGCTGCCGGGTGATCGACATCGGCCTGGCGCCGACCCCGGTGGTCTACTTCGCCGCCCATCATCTGCATGCCGGCAGCTGCGTGGCGGTGACCGGCAGCCACAATCCGCCGGAATACAACGGCTTCAAGGTCGTGGTCGGCGGCGAGACCCTGGCCGGCGAGGCCATCGCCGAGCTGTACCAGCGCATCAGCGAGGGCCGCCTTCATCGCGCCGAAGAACCGGGCGCGCTGGAACAGCGGGACGTCGGCGACGACTACATCCAGCGCATCGCCGACGACGTGCAGCTGGACCGCCCGCTCAAGGTCGTGGCCGATGCCGGCAACGGCGCCGCCGGCGAGATCGCGCCGCGCCTGCTGGAGGCGATCGGCGCCGACGTCATTCCGCTGTACTGCGACATCGACGGTACCTTCCCCAACCACCATCCCGACCCGAGCGAGCCGCACAACCTCGACGACCTGGCGCAGATGGTGCAGCGCTTCGACGCCGACCTCGGCATCGCCTTCGACGGCGACGCCGACCGCCTGGGCGTGGTCACCCGCGAGGGCGCGATGGTGTACGCGGACCGGCTGCTGATGCTGTTCGCCGCCGACGTGCTGCAGCGCAATCCCGGCGCGCTGGTGATCTACGACGTGAAGTGCACCGGCAGGCTGACCGACTTCGTGCTGCGCAACGGCGGCAGCCCGATGATGTGGAAGACCGGCCACTCGCTGATCAAGGCCAAGATGCGCGAGACCGGCGCCGAACTGGCCGGCGAGATGAGCGGCCATTTCTTCTTCAAGGAACGCTGGTACGGGTTCGACGACGGCCTGTACGCGGCCGCGCGCCTGCTCGAGATCCTGGCGCAGCGCGAGGAGCCGCTGTCGGAGATCCTGGCCGAGTTGCCGTCGAGCGTGGCGACGCCGGAGATCAAGGTGCCGGTCGAGGCGTCTCCGCATGTGCTGGTGGAGCGCTTCGTCGCTGCGGCCAGCGCCGAGGAGGGAGGCGCGTTCGCCGGTGCGCGCCTGTCCACGGTCGACGGGCTCCGGGCCGATTTCGCCGATGGCTGGGGCCTGCTGCGCGCTTCCAACACCACGCCGGTGCTGGTGCTGCGCTTCGAGGCCGACGACGAGACGGCACTGGCGCGGATCCAGGAGGTGTTCCGTGCGCAGTTGCGGCCGCTGTTGCCGGACGGGGCGGTGATGTTCTGAGTGCGGCGGGGGATTGCGGGTGTGCTTCAGTTCGCACGCGATCCCTTTACCGCCATTCCCGCGAAGGCGGATCGCCACTTGCAAACTACTCGCTCGCACGGCGAGCGTCGTCAGGCTATGCCCGATGCCCGGGGATCGAAGATCCCGCGTCTTTCACGCACTCCTACCGCCCACGCCTTCTCTCGCCGTCATTCCCGTTCTCGCGAGGACGCCGGGGCTCCTGCTTGCGGTTCCCGGTCGTCGCGAACGGCGCCTAGCCCCGGGCAGGCACGTCCGGGATTCCGGCCGACGCGCCCTTCAACGCCCGGTAGCGCTGCAGGATGCCGTCGATCTCGCCATCCAGTTCGCGGCGCTGGCGCTCGAAATTCGCCTGCATCTGCTGTTGCCACACCAGCGCGGCATGGCGCTGGCGGATGTCGCCGGCGAGCTTGTCGCTGACCTTCTGCCCGGCCAGCTCGCGTTCGCCGGCGCTGCGCAGCAGGGTCACCAGGCCCTCGCGCAGGCTGGCGACGTTGTAGCGCGCGGTGCGCACGTTGTTGTCGATGATGGTGGTGCGCTCGTTGAACACGCGGCGCAGGTCGTCCTCGGTCTGGTAGGACATCAGCATCGCCTGGTCGGTACGCTTGCGGGTCTGCTCGGCGGCCTCGTCGGCGCGGCGCTGGGCTTCGGCCGCGGCGGCGGCGGCGCGCTCCTCGGCGTTGAGCGCGCGCTCGACCTCGGCGCTGCGCAGGCCGCTCCTGGCGTTGAACTCGTCGCGGGCCTGGTTCACGGCTTCCGGGGGCAGGGTGTCGCTGCAGATGCGCTGACCGTCCTGGTTCCAGCAATACAGCTTCTTGTTCGCCGCCGGCTTGTCCTGCGCGGCCGCGGGAACGGCCATGCAGGCGGCCAGCGCGGCACCCAGCGCCGCCCGGCGGGATTGGTTCGACTTCATGGCAGCCCCCTGCTGTCTGTCGGTTTGCGTCCCCGCGCACGGATGCGCGGGACGCGCGATTACGCGTCGGTTCCGTAGCGCCCGCGGTAGGCCAGCAGCGGCTCGCGGAAGCCGACAAGGTCGGCGTTTCCGGCGGCGAATGCAAGCAGGTCGCCCAGGTTGGCGACCGCCACCACCGGGATGCCGGCCTCGGCCGCCACCGCCTGTGCCGCCGAGCGGCGGTCGTCCTCGGAGGCGATCTCCTGCCGGTCCAGCGCGACCACGATCGCGGCCGGGGTGCCGCCGGCGGCGCGGATGATCGCCAGCGCTTCGCGGATCGCGGTACCGGCGGTGATCACGTCGTCGACGATCAGCACCTTGCGCCCGGCCAGCGGCGCGCCGATCAGGGTGCCGCCTTCGCCATGGTCCTTGGCCTCCTTGCGATTGAACGCCAACGGCAGGTCGCGCCCGCGCCGGGCGTATTCGCAGGCCAGCGCGGTGGCCAGCGGGATGCCCTTGTAGGCCGGCCCGAACACCAGGTCGAACTCGAGCCCGGCCGCGTCGATCGCGTCGGCGTAGCACTGCGCCAGGGCGGCGGTGCGGGCGCCGGAGTCGAAGCGCCCGGCATTGAAGAAGTAGGGGCTGACGCGCCCGGACTTCAGCGTGAACTCGCCGAAGCGCAGCGCATCGGCGTCCAGGGCCAGCTGCAGGAAGCGGTGGCGGTGGTCGGACATGGAGGAGAATTCCGGAGTGGGGTTCTGGATGCGCGAAAGCATAGCGGGTCCGGGCGCCGGGGGCCGAATGGGGTACGCTTCCGCGAATCCCCATCTCCAATCGCCGTCCCCATGCGCATCATCAGTTTCAACGCCAACGGCCTGCGCTCGGCCGCCAGCAAGGGCTTCTTCGAATGGTTCGCCGGCCAGCAGGCCGACGTGCTGTGCGTGCAGGAGACCAAGGCCCAGGAGCACCAGCTGGCCGGCCCGGAATTCCTGCCGGCCGGCTACAAGGCCTGGTTCCGCGACGCCACCACCAAGAAGGGCTACAGCGGCGTGGCGATCTATGCCAAGCGCGAGCCGGACGAGCTGCGCACCGCGCTGGGCTGGCCGGAATTCGACGAGGAGGGGCGTTACCTGGAGGCGCGCTTCGGCAACCTGAGCGTGGTCTCGTTCTACATCCCGTCCGGGTCCTCCGGCGAGCTGCGCCAGGGCTACAAGTTCCAGGTGATGGACTGGCTCAGGCCGATCCTCGACGAATGGCTGGCCAGCGGCCGCGACTACGTGCTGTGCGGCGACTGGAACATCGTGCGCAGCCGGCTCGACATCAAGAACTGGACCAGCAACCAGAAGAACTCCGGCTGCCTGCCGCCCGAGCGCGACTGGCTCAACGGCCTCTGCGCCGATCTCCCGGAGCAGGCCGACCTCGCCGCCGGGCGCGGCTGGGTCGACAGCTACCGCGCGCTGCATCCCACCGGCGAGGACTACACCTGGTGGAGCAACCGCGGCGCGGCGCGCGCCAACAACGTGGGATGGCGCATCGACTACCAGTTCGTGACCCCGGGGCTGCGCGAGCGGCTGCGGAGCTGCTCGATCTACCGCGAGCAGCGCTTCTCCGACCATGCGCCGTTCACGGTGGACTACGCGCCGTGAGCCAAGCCGATCCCGCCGGGGGCGCACAGCCGGTCTCCTACAAGGGCTGGCAGGGCATCCGCCGTGCCTTCGCCACGCCGTCCGCGGCGGCCATGGCCTTCCTCGGTTTCGGCAGCGGCCTGCCGTTCCTGCTGATCGCCTCGCAGACCCTGTCTACGCGCCTGCGCGACGTCGGCCTGGACCTGGGCAGCATCGGCCTGATCAGCCTCGCCAGCTTCTTCTACCTGCTCAAGTTCCTGTGGGCGCCGCTGATCGACCGCTACGCCTTCCCGCTCACGGCGTTCCTGGGGCGCCGCCGCTCCTGGCTGCTGGTATCGCAGCTGGGCGTGATGGCGGGGTTGTTCGCGCTGGCGTTCTCGCGGCCGGACCTGGGCGTGGCCGGGCTGGTGGCCTGGGTGCTGGTGGCCTCGTTCTGGGGTGCGACCCAGGACGCGGTGGTGGACGCCTACCGCATCGAGATCGCCCCGGAAAGCGCCCAGGCCGCTTTGGCCGCCACCTATACGCTGGGTTACCGGATCGGCCTGATCCTCGGCGGCGCCGGCGCCCTGTACCTGGCCGAGTTCCTCGGCTGGAGCTGGGCCTACGTGGCCATGTCGGGGCTGATGCTGCTGCCGGTCGCCACTACCCTGGCCTGCCGCGAGCCGGTCGCGCCGGAGGCGACGGTGGCGCGCCGGATCGACGTGGTCGGCGCGTTCTGGCAGCCGGTCGGCAGCTTCTTCGGCAGCAATGGCGTGGTGCTGGCGCTGGCGCTGCTGCTGTTCGTCGGCCTGTTCAAGTTCCCGGACCAGGTGATCGGGGTGATGGCCGGGCCGTTCTACCTGGATTCGGGCTACACCAAGGCCGACATCGCCACCGTCTCCAAGCTGTTCGGCGTGTGGATCGGCATCGTCGGCGCCTTCGCCGGCGGCGTGTGCCTGGCGGCGTTCGGGTTCCGCCGCATGCTGCTGGTCGCGGCCCTGGCGGTGGCGTTGTCCAACGTGGCCTACCTGTTGATGGCGCAGCACCCCGGCCAGGAGTGGGCGTTCTTCGCGGCGATCGGTGCCGACAACCTGTCGCAGGGGTTCGCCGGCACGGTGCTGGTGGCGTTCATGTCGTCGCTGACCGACCGCAACTTCACCGCGACCCAGTACGCCCTGCTGGCATCGCTGGCCAACCTGCCCGGCAAGTTCGTTGGCGGCGCGTCCGGGTTCATCGTCGAGGCGACCTCCTACAGCACCTTCTTCGTCCTGAGCGCGTTGACAGTGATCCCCACGCTGCTGCTGCTGGCGTGGCTGTGGCCGCATATCCGCGAACGCTCTTCGCCCGGCGAGGTGGCGGATTGAAAGACGCTGCCCAGTTGCCGATCATGCGCACCGGGGGATCCGGTACGTCGTCGCTGGGGAGTGACATGACCGATCTGGTGTTGCGCGACATCGACCCGATGCTGGTGGACCGCATCCGGCGCATTTCCGTGGCGCGGGGCTGGACCCAGTACCAGACGGTCGTCAATCTGCTCGAACAAGGGCTGTTCGCCAGCGAACAGGAAGTCCATGGCGGATTGCGGCACCCGGAAGTGGATGCCCTCGCCGAGGCGATCGCCGCGCTCAAGGCCCTGCCGGCCGGCAGCGATTTCTGATCCGTGCGGTCCCTGCGCGGGCAGGGACGGGCCATTGCGCATCCGGCCCGGCGCGGCTCAGGCCGGATGGATCGCGCCCAGGATGCGCGGCCCGCGCGCGCCGCTGACCGAAGGCAGGTTGGCCGGGCGTCCTGCCAGCGCCTCGGCGGCCAGCCAGGCGAAGCCCATCGCCTCCATGTAGTCCGGGTCCAGCCCGTGCGCCGCGCTCGACTCGACCACCGTGCCCGGCATCCGGGCCGCCAGCCGGGCCATCAGCACCGGATTGCGCACGCCGCCGCCGCAGACCAGGACCCGGCGCGTATCCGGCTGCTGCCGGTGCAAGGCCTCTGCGACGGTCGCCACGGTGAGTTCCAGCAACGTCGCCTGCACGTCGGCGGCGGCGCGCGGCGTCGCCCCCAGGCGCGCCTCCACCCAGTCCAGGTGGAATTGTTCGCGGCCGGTGCTCTTCGGCGGCGGCAGTGCGAACCAGGGATCGGCGAGCAGGCCCGACAGCAGCGCCTCGTCCACCTGGCCGCTGGCCGCGAACGCGCCGCCGGCATCGAATGGTTGCCCGAGATGCCGCTGGCACCAGCTGTCGAGCAAGGCATTGGCCGGCCCGGTGTCGAAGCCGAGGACGGTGCCGGTGCGCGGGATCAGGGTGAGGTTGCCGATGCCGCCCAGGTTCAGCACGGCCCGGTCCTCGTCCGCGGCCCCGAGCATCGCCAGGTGGAAGGCTGGCATCAGCGGCGCGCCCTGGCCGCCGGCAGCGACGTCGCGGCGGCGGAAATCGGCCACCGTGGTGATCCCGGTCAGCTCGGCGATGCGGTGCGCATCGCCCAGTTGCCAGGTGAATGCCGGATCGGCCAGCGGGCGGTGCCGCACGGTCTGGCCATGCGAGCCGATCGCGCGGATGCGCGCGCGGTCCACCCCGCTCTGCGCGATCAACCGGTTCGCCGCATCGGCGAACGCGATGCCGACCTGCGCATCGAGCCGGCCCAGCACGTCCAGCGAGCCGGCATCGCCGCCCTGGCCGAGGACGACCAGTTCCTCGCGCAGCGCCGGCTGCCAGGGCGCGGTCAGTCCGTCGACCAGTTCGCAGCGCGGACCGTCGCCTTCGTGGAAGCGGACCAGCGCGGCATCGATGCCATCGGCGCTGGTGCCGGACATCAGGCCGATGAAGAAGGGAGCGGATGGCATGCGTGGACCGGGCAGGGGAGACGGCGCAGCTTCGGCCCGCGCGCGCCTCGGGTCAATCGCGGCGGATGGCGGCAAGCACCGGACGCGCGCTGCGCCCGGCGGCTCTTCAACCGCGGCTCTTCTCGCCCTTGCGGGCCGGCTTCTCGCCGCCGGCGTCGGCGAACATCAACTGCTCCATGCCCTTGATGCGGGCCATCGCCGGCGTGGTCTGGGCGCGGAACGCGGCCAGCTCGGCGCCCTTCAGCGGCTCCGGTGGCGGCATCGTCACCGACGCCGGGTTGCGCTGGGTGCCGTTGACGCGGAATTCGTAGTGCAGGTGCGGGCCGGTCGCCAGGCCGGTCATGCCGACGTAGCCGATCACCGTGCCCTGGTTGATGCGCTGCCCGGCCTTGACCTTGCCGAAGCGCGACATGTGCCCGTACAGCGTGCTGTAGCCGCGGCCATGGTCGAGGATCACCACGTTGCCGTAGCCGCGCTGCTGGCCGACGAACTGCACGCGCGCGTCGCCGGCGGCCATGATCGGCGTGCCCGACGGCGCCGCGTAGTCGATGCCCTTGTGCATCCGCATCGTGCCCAGCACCGGGTGCTTGCGCGCGCCGAAGGTCGAGCTGATCCGGCTGTACGCCACCGGCATGCGGATGAAGCTCTTCTTCAGCGGGCGGCCGTTGATGTCGAAGTACTCGGCCGGCTTGCCGGCGCGCTCGAAGCGGAAGCCGGTGTAGGTCTTGCCGCCCGTGGTGAACGTGGCGGCCAGGATCTTGCTGGTGTCGATGCGCTCGCCTTCGCGCCAGGTCTCGTCCATCACCACGCTGAAGCGGTCGCCCGGCTGCAGATCCTTGTCGAAGTCGATGTCGTACTTGAAGATCTCGTCGGTCATCGTCGCCACCGCGGACAGCGGCAACCCGGCCTTGCCGGCGGCGGCGTAAAGCGAACTGGTGATCTCGCCGCTGGTGACGACGGTGCGGGTCACGGTCGCACGCTCGGTCACCTTCTCGCGGATCGCGTCGCCCTGCAGCTGCAGCTCGATCCGGTGGCTGGGATCGCGATCGAACCGCAGCGCCCGCAACTGGCCCTGCTTGGGCAGGTCGAACGCCAGTTCGGCGCCGGGGCGCAGCTTGGTCAGCACGTCGCGGACGCCCGGGTGCTCCAGCACCTGGTACATCACCACGGTCGGGATGCCCAGCTCGCCGAACAGGCTGCTCAGGGTCTGGCCCGGCTTGATGTGGACGATCTGCCAGCTGTCGCCGTGGGCCGGGGCCTTCTCGGCCAGCGACAGCGGCGGCAACGGCAGCGGCAGCGTGGAACGGCTGGCCAGCGACGGGTCGATCGCGTTGGAGAAGCCCGGCACGATCGTCGCCACCAGGGCCCCGATGGTCGCGAACAGGCTGGCGTGGATCCAGTGGCGGCGCGTCCAGCGCTCGTTGAATGCGGCGGGGAGATGCTGCTTGAGCCTTCGATGCAGGGCCGTGTCGTGGAGGACGTGGAGGCGTTCCCGGATGCGCTGTTTGCGTGCGCGGCCCTGTTCGGAGTTATGCATCTACCGGTTCCTCTGCTCGAAGCGCGAGCTCAAACGCCGGTACCATAGAGACCCATCAACAGCGCGTCAAACCATTGAGCCTGTTCATTTTTTGCCTTGTCGTCGAATTAACCCCCGTTTAACATCGCCGGCGATTTTGTGCGGCGCAGCGCCGCTGGAGCCCTCCTTTGTCCTCGATCGCAGATTCGCTCGCTCTCATCGGCCGCGGCGCCGACGAGATCCTCAAGCCCGAAGAGCTGGAAACCCGCCTGAAAAGCGGCCGCCCGTTGCGGGTGAAGGCCGGTTTCGATCCCACCGCGCCCGACCTGCACCTGGGCCATACCGTGCTGCTCAACAAGATGCGGCAGTTCCAGGACCTCGGCCACCAGGTGATCTTCCTGATCGGCGACTTCACCGGCATGATCGGCGATCCCACCGGCAAGAACGTCACCCGCAAGCCGCTCACCCGCGAGGACGTGCTGGCCAACGCCCGCACCTACGAGGAGCAGGTCTTCAAGGTGCTGGACCGCGGGCGCACCGAGGTCCGCTTCAACTCCGAATGGTTCGGCCGGATGAACGCGGCCGACATGATCAAGCTGGCCGCGCAGCACACCGTCGCGCGCATGCTCGAGCGCGACGACTTCGCCAAGCGCTTCGCCGCGCAGCAGTCGATCGCCATCCACGAGTTCCTCTACCCGCTGGTGCAGGGCTACGACTCGGTCGCCCTGGAGGCCGACGTCGAACTCGGCGGCACCGACCAGAAGTTCAACCTGCTGATGGGGCGCGGGCTGCAGGAGCACCATGGCCAGCCTGCCCAGGTCGTGCTGACCATGCCGTTGCTGGAAGGCCTGGACGGCGTCAACAAGATGAGCAAGTCGCTGGGCAACTACATCGGCATCAGCGAGCCGGCCATCGACATCGTCACCAAGGCCATGAAGATCGGCGACGACCTGATGTGGCGCTGGATCGAACTGCTCAGCTTCGAGATCTCCGCCGCCGAGGCCAAGCGGCTGCGCGGCGACGTGGAGAGCGGCCAGCTCAACCCGCGCGACGTGAAGCTGCGCCTGGCCCGCGAACTGGCCACGCGCTTCCACGACGCGGCCGCCGCCGAGCAGGCCGTCGCCGGCTGGCATGCGGTGGTCACCGGGCAGGGCGATACCTCGCTGCTGCCGCTGCAGCAGGTCCAGGTGCCGGCCGAAGGCCTGCGCATCGCCGCGCTGCTGACCGCCGCCGGGCTGACGCCCAGCAACTCCGAGGCGATGCGCAAGCTCAAGGAGCGCGCGGTACGGGTCGAGGGCGAAGTCGTCGAGGATCCGCAGCGCCAGTTCGCGCCGGGTTTCGAGGGCGTGATCCAGGTCGGCAAGCGCAATTTCGCGCGCGTGGCGTTGGTGGCGGGCTGAGCGGCGGGCGGCGCGGAAAAATATTTCCCGCCGCCTCTTCCCAAGCGCGGCAAAAGCGCCCATACTTCCGCTCCTCCCGACACGGGCGCCTCGCAAAGCGCGGCAAACGGAAGGGTCCTCGAATCAACGACTTCAGTGACAAAGGTGTTGACGATTCGAGGAAGTGGCCGCAGAATGAGCGGCTCGCTTCGAGAGGTCTTCGGACCGGATTGAAGTGGCGGCAACCTCCTCGGCGACGAGGGGTTGACGAGGTAGGAAAGTCCGCTATGATGGCGGGCTCGCTTCGGCAAAAACCTTCGGGTGGCTGGGGCGGCAGGTTGAAGTCGGCGCCCGCAACGAGGTGTTGACGGAAACGAAAAGCCGGCTATAATGGGCGGCTCGCTTCGAAGGAAACTTCGGGGCATGCGGGAAAGGCGCTGAGGCCGGCCCCGAGGTTCTTTGAAAGTGTGCGCAGGTAATTTGTGCGGACGCCTGCAGGAAGGATGATTGTCCATCTTGCAGACGTTTAATCAAGCAACAAGTCAATTGCTTTGCAAGCGATACGTTGCCAGAGATTGGACATCTGCAGCTAAAAGCTTTTGCCTTCGGGCATGCAGTTTTAAGTGAAGAGTTTGATCCTGGCTCAGAGTGAACGCTGGCGGCAGGCCTAACACATGCAAGTCGAACGGCAGCACAGGAGAGCTTGCTCTCTGGGTGGCGAGTGGCGGACGGGTGAGGAATACATCGGAATCTACCTTGTCGTGGGGGATAACGTAGGGAAACTTACGCTAATACCGCATACGACCTACGGGTGAAAGCAGGGGACCTTCGGGCCTTGCGCGATTAGATGAGCCGATGTCCGATTAGCTAGTTGGCGGGGTAAAGGCCCACCAAGGCGACGATCGGTAGCTGGTCTGAGAGGATGATCAGCCACACTGGAACTGAGACACGGTCCAGACTCCTACGGGAGGCAGCAGTGGGGAATATTGGACAATGGGCGCAAGCCTGATCCAGCCATGCCGCGTGGGTGAAGAAGGCCTTCGGGTTGTAAAGCCCTTTTGTTGGGAAAGAAAAGCAATCGGTTAATACCCGGTTGTTCTGACGGTACCCAAAGAATAAGCACCGGCTAACTTCGTGCCAGCAGCCGCGGTAATACGAAGGGTGCAAGCGTTACTCGGAATTACTGGGCGTAAAGCGTGCGTAGGTGGTGATTTAAGTCCGTTGTGAAAGCCCTGGGCTCAACCTGGGAATTGCAGTGGATACTGGGTCACTAGAATGTGGTAGAGGGTAGCGGAATTCCTGGTGTAGCAGTGAAATGCGTAGAGATCAGGAGGAACATCCGTGGCGAAGGCGGCTACCTGGACCAACATTGACACTGAGGCACGAAAGCGTGGGGAGCAAACAGGATTAGATACCCTGGTAGTCCACGCCCTAAACGATGCGAACTGGATGTTGGGTGCAACTTGGCACGCAGTATCGAAGCTAACGCGTTAAGTTCGCCGCCTGGGGAGTACGGTCGCAAGACTGAAACTCAAAGGAATTGACGGGGGCCCGCACAAGCGGTGGAGTATGTGGTTTAATTCGATGCAACGCGAAGAACCTTACCTGGTCTTGACATCCACGGAACTTTCCAGAGATGGATTGGTGCCTTCGGGAACCGTGAGACAGGTGCTGCATGGCTGTCGTCAGCTCGTGTCGTGAGATGTTGGGTTAAGTCCCGCAACGAGCGCAACCCTTGTCCTTAGTTGCCAGCACGTAATGGTGGGAACTCTAAGGAGACCGCCGGTGACAAACCGGAGGAAGGTGGGGATGACGTCAAGTCATCATGGCCCTTACGACCAGGGCTACACACGTACTACAATGGTTAGGACAGAGGGCTGCAATCCCGCGAGGGTGAGCCAATCCCAGAAACCTAATCTCAGTCCGGATTGGAGTCTGCAACTCGACTCCATGAAGTCGGAATCGCTAGTAATCGCAGATCAGCATTGCTGCGGTGAATACGTTCCCGGGCCTTGTACACACCGCCCGTCACACCATGGGAGTTTGTTGCACCAGAAGCAGGTAGCTTAACCGCAAGGAGGGCGCTTGCCACGGTGTGGCCGATGACTGGGGTGAAGTCGTAACAAGGTAGCCGTATCGGAAGGTGCGGCTGGATCACCTCCTTTTGAGCATGACAGCATCGTCCTGTCGGGCGTCCTCACAAGTTACCTGCATTCAGAGTTCAGTACCGGCCAGGGCCGGTGCCGATAGTCCCGTCACGGGGCCTTAGCTCAGCTGGGAGAGCACCTGCTTTGCAAGCAGGGGGTCGTCGGTTCGATCCCGACAGGCTCCACCAGTATGCGGATCCCTCCGCAAGAGCCCGCACATCCATGTGCGGACTTTCTAAGGAAAAGCAGCACTTTGGGTCTGTAGCTCAGGTGGTTAGAGCGCACCCCTGATAAGGGTGAGGTCGGTGGTTCGAGTCCTCCCAGACCCACCACTCTGAATGTATGGCGCACACGAAGAATTTAGACGGATCGGCGTTGAGGCCGGTACGTGTTCTTTAATAACTTGTGACGTAGCGAGCGTTTGAGATATCTATCTAAACGTGTCGTTGAGGCTAAGGCGGGGACGAAAGTCCCTAATATTGAGTCGTTACATTCGCGTCGTGGCGTTGTACCCCACGGCACAGATGACTCCGAGGCGACTTGGGGTTATATGGTCAAGCGAATAAGCGCACACGGTGGATGCCTTGGCGGTCAGAGGCGATGAAGGACGTGGCAGCCTGCGAAAAGTGTCGGGGAGCTGGCAACAAGCTTTGATCCGGCAATGTCCGAATGGGGAAACCCACTGCTTCGGCAGTATCCTGCAGTGAATTCATAGCTGCTGGAGGCGAACCTGGTGAACTGAAATATCTAAGTAACCAGAGGAAAAGAAATCAACCGAGATTCCGTCAGTAGCGACGAGCGAACGCGGACTAGCCCTTAAGCTGCTATGGTTTTAGGAAAACGGTCTGGAAAGGCCGGCCATAGAAGGTGATAGCCCTGTATTCGAAAGGGCCATGGCAGTGAAGACGAGTAGGGCGGGGCACGTGAAACCCTGTCTGAACATGGGGGGACCATCCTCCAAGGCTAAATACTCCTGACCGACCGATAGTGAACCAGTACCGTGAGGGAAAGGCGAAAAGAACCCCGGAGAGGGGAGTGAAATAGAACCTGAAACCGTGTGCGTACAAGCAGTAGGAGCCCGCAAGGGTGACTGCGTACCTTTTGTATAATGGGTCAGCGACTTACTGTTCGTGGCAAGCTTAACCGTATAGGGGAGGCGAAGGGAAACCGAGTCTGATAAGGGCGCATAGTCGCGGGCAGTAGACCCGAAACCGGGTGATCTAGTCATGCCCAGGGTGAAGGTTGAGTAACATCAACTGGAGGCCCGAACCCACTCCCGTTGCAAAGGTAGGGGATGAGGTGTGATTAGGAGTGAAAAGCTAATCGAACCCGGAGATAGCTGGTTCTCCTCGAAAGCTATTTAGGTAGCGCCTCATATGTATCCTCTCGGGGGTAGAGCACTGTTATGGCTAGGGGGTCATCGCGACTTACCAAACCATTGCAAACTCCGAATACCGAGACGGACTGTATGGGAGACACACGGCGGGTGCTAACGTCCGTCGTGAAAAGGGAAACAACCCAGACCCACAGCTAAGGTCCCAAATTTTGTGCTAAGTGGAAAACCATGTGGAAAGGCACAGACAGCCAGGAGGTTGGCTTAGAAGCAGCCACCCTTTAAAGAAAGCGTAATAGCTCACTGGTCGAGTCGGTCTGCGGGGAAGATTTAACGGGGCTAAGCACAGAACCGAAGCTTGGGGTGCATACTTTCGTATGCGCGGTAGAGGAGCGTTCCGTAAGCCTGCGAAGGTGAGTTGAGAAGCTCGCTGGAGGTATCGGAAGTGCGAATGCTGACATGAGTAACGATAATGCGGGTGAAAAACCCGCACGCCGAAAGCCCAAGGTTTCCTTGCGCAACGTTAATCGGCGCAGGGTGAGTCGGCCCCTAAGGCGAGGGCGAAAGCCGTAGTCGATGGGAAGCAGGTTAATATTCCTGCACCTCGCGTGAGTGCGATGGAGGGACGGAGAAGGCTAGGTGTACCGGGCGTTGGTTGTCCCGGGGAAAGGCGGTAGGTTTGGATCTTTGGCAAATCCGGGATCCTTCAAGACCGAGCACCGAGACGAGCCCTTTTGGGCGAAGTCACTGATGCCACGCTTCCAGGAAAAGCTCCTAAGCTTCAGCTCACGAAGACCGTACCGTAAACCGACACAGGTGGGTAGGATGAGAATTCTCAGGCGCTTGAGAGAACTCGGGTGAAGGAACTAGGCAACATGGCACCGTAACTTCGGGAGAAGGTGCGCCTTTGTTGGTGGCCCATGCGGGCTATAGCTGACGAAGGCCGAAGTGACCAGGCCGCTGCGACTGTTTATCAAAAACACAGCACTCTGCAAACACGAAAGTGGACGTATAGGGTGTGACGCCTGCCCGGTGCTGGAAGGTTAATTGATGGGGTCAGCCGCAAGGCGAAGCTCTTGATCGAAGCCCCAGTAAACGGCGGCCGTAACTATAACGGTCCTAAGGTAGCGAAATTCCTTGTCGGGTAAGTTCCGACCTGCACGAATGGCGTAACGACAGCGGCGCTGTCTCCACCCGAGACTCAGTGAAATTGAAATCGCTGTGAAGATGCAGCGTTCCCGTGGCAAGACGGAAAGACCCCGTGAACCTTTACTATAGCTTTACACTGAACGTTGAGTTCGTCTGTGTAGGATAGGTGGGAGGCTATGAAACCATGGCGCCAGCTGTGGTGGAGCCATCCTTGAAATACCACCCTGTCGTGCTTGACGTTCTAACCTGGGCCCATGATCTGGGTCGGGGACCGTGTATGGTGGGTAGTTTGACTGGGGCGGTCTCCTCCTAAAGAGTAACGGAGGAGCTCGAAGGTACGCTCAGCGCGGTCGGACATCGCGCACTGTGTGCAAAGGCATAAGCGTGCTTGACTGCAAGATCGACGGATCAAGCAGGTACGAAAGTAGGACTTAGTGATCCGGTGGTTCTGTATGGAAGGGCCATCGCTCAACGGATAAAAGGTACTCCGGGGATAACAGGCTGATACCGCCCAAGAGTTCATATCGACGGCGGTGTTTGGCACCTCGATGTCGGCTCATCACATCCTGGGGCTGTAGTCGGTCCCAAGGGTATGGCTGTTCGCCATTTAAAGTGGTACGCGAGCTGGGTTCAGAACGTCGTGAGACAGTTCGGTCCCTATCTGCCATGGGCGTTGGAGATTTGAGAGGGGCTGCTCCTAGTACGAGAGGACCGGAGTGGACGAACCTCTGGTGTTCCGGTTGTCATGCCAATGGCATTGCCGGGTAGCTATGTTCGGAAGCGATAACCGCTGAAAGCATCTAAGCGGGAAGCGCGCCTCAAGATGAGATCTCCCGGGGCTCAAGCCCCCTAAAGGAACCATGTAGACTACGTGGTTGATAGGTCAGGTGTGTAAGCGCTGCAAGGCGTTGAGCTAACTGATACTAATGATCCGTGCGGCTTGACCATATAACCTCAAGTTGCCTTGGTCCCAACGAACACGTTGGTAGATACCCAATGCACGCTACGTCACAAGTCCCCATGCGAGACCGAGCGCCGTATGCGCTTCCCTTCCCCGAGGATGGAAGCAAACTCTGGCGACGCTCCAACCGTCTCCCTGGTGAAATTAGCGCTGTGGAACCACCCGATCCCATCCCGAACTCGGAAGTGAAACGCAGCCGCGCCGATGGTAGTGTGGTCTAAACCATGCGAGAGTAGGTCATCGCCAGGGGCTTTACCCCACAACCCCCCAGCCCTAAAGCTGGGGGGTTGTTCTTTGCGCAAAACAAAAACAGCACCAACCCCTCCCGCACTTTAATATTAAAAACACTTCGCGCAGGTCGCGTGTCATCTACATGGCAGAGCGTGCCAGAGACACATCTCGCGCCTGATGCCGAGCCGCGGTTGCTGGGCTGCCTATGCGGCAGTGAACAAGGACCCGTCAAACTTCCGCCGGGACTGGAATTTCTGAGCTGCCATGCGGCAGTGAACTCGACAGCAGATCGGCGTGACGCTGAGGACGTTTTCTGAGCTGCCTATGCGGCAGTGAACTGAAGCGGGCAAAGATGGCGCGAGGATTCATGTTTCTGAGCTGCCTATGCGGCAGTGAACGCCAGGTCATCGACCTGCACATTCGGCGTGCATTTCTGAGCTGCCTATGCGGCAGTGAACCGTCCGCGCGGCTGGTGACGGTGCCGGCGATATTTCTGAGCTGCCTATGCGGCAGTGAACACGGCGAAGGTCGTGAACGCGATCCTCGACCTTTTCTGAGCTGCCTATGCGGCAGTGAACTGCAATGGTCTGCGACTGATTGATCGACGCCTTTTCTGAGCTGCCTATGCGGCAGTGAACTCCCGCTTGCGGGCCTTTCGCGCGGACTGGATTTTCTGAGCTGCCTATGCGGCAGTGAACGAGCCGGTGTCCGGCGTCCTGGTCGCCGAGTTTTTCTGAGCTGCCTATGCGGCAGTGAACCTGCTGGCACGCAAGTTGGGCTGCCTCGAGGGTTTCTGAGCTGCCTATGCGGCAGTGAACACTTCGGGATCATTCCAGCCCCCACGGCCTTTTTTCTGAGCTGCCTATGCGGCAGTGAACTAGAGCGTCATTGCTGTCAGGACCTTGTGGATCTTAGCTTTGAAGGTGTCGGGAGCGCGAGAACCCTTTTGCGGATGGCCTCGGTAAGTTGTTGATTCCCTGAGGTACAAAAGCACGGCGCAAAAAAGGGGCGGGATGGTGGTCCCGCCCCTGGATGTCGGCGGTGGGATCTTCAGTCGCCCAGCGTGAGCAGGGAGGCGTTGCCGCCGGCCGCGGTGGTGTTGATGGTGACGACCTTTTCGGTGGCGAAGCGCTGCAGGTAGTGCGGGCCACCGGCCTTGGGGCCGGTGCCGGACAGGCCCTGGCCGCCGAACGGTTGGACGCCGACCACGGCGCCGATCTGGTTGCGGTTGACGTAGACGTTGCCGACCGCGACCCGACTGGCGATGCGCTCGACGGTCTCGTCGATGCGGGAGTGGATGCCGAGGGTCAGGCCATAGCCGGTGGCGTTGATCTGGTCGATCACCGCGTCGAGCTGGTCGGCCTTCCAGCGGATGACGTGCAGGATCGGGCCGAACACCTCGCGCTGCAGCTGCGAGAGCGACTGCAGTTCGTAGGCGCGCGGCGCGAAGAACGTGCCGTGGGCCAGCTCGTCGCCCGCCTGGGCCTGGGCGATCAGGCGGGCCTCGCGGTCCATGCGCGCGGCGTGGTCCTGCAGGATCTTCAGGGCATCGGCGTCGATGACCGGACCGACGTCGGTGGACAGCAGGCCGGGATCGCCGACCTTCAGTTCGGCCATCGCGCCGGCCAGCATGGTCATCACCTTGTCGGCGATGTCGTCCTGCACGAACAGCACGCGGGCGGCCGAGCAGCGCTGGCCGGCGGAGATGAAGGCGCTGGCGATCGCGTCCTTGACCACCGCCTCGGGCAGCGAGGAGGAGTCGGCGATGAAGGCGTTCTGGCCGCCGGTCTCGGCGATCAGCACGCCGATGGCGGCGTCGCGCGCGGCCATGGCGCGATTGATCGCGCGTGCGGTTTCGGTCGAGCCGGTGAAGGCGACGCCGGCCACGCGCGGGTCCCGGGTCAAGGCGGCGCCGACGGTGGCGCCGTCGCCGGGCAGGTACTGCAGCACGGCTTCCGGTACGCCGGCCTCGTGCAGCAGCTTGACCGCGGCGAAGCCGACCAGGTTGGTCTGCTCGGCCGGCTTGGCGATCACGCCGTTGCCGGCGGCGAGGGCGGCGCTGACCTGGCCGAGGAAGATCGCCAGCGGGAAGTTCCATGGGCTGATGCAGACGAATACGCCGCGGCCGTGCAGCTGCAGCTCGTTGGATTCGCCGGTCGGCCCGGGCAGGCGCTCGGGGGTGCCGAACTGGGCGCGGGCCTGGCCGGCGTAGTAGCGGAGGAAATCGACGGCTTCGCGGACCTCGGCCACCGAGTCGGGCAGGGTCTTGCCGGCTTCCTTGACGCACAGGACCATGAACTCGGGCATGCGCGCCTCCAGCAGGTCGGCGGCGTGCTCGAGGATGGTGGCGCGGCTGGCGGCCGGGGTGCGGTCCCAGGCCGGCTGCGCGGCGACGGCGTTGACCAGGGCCTTCTCGACGGTGGCGGGATCGGCCGGCTGCCAATGGCCGACGACCTGGCGGCGGTCGGCGGGGCTGGTGACCGTTTGCGCGTCGGTGGCGACGACGGCGCCCGGCACCAGCGGAGCGGCCTTCCACGGCTTGACCGCGGCGTTGAGCTGCTCGGCGAGCTGGCGCAGTTCGTTGTCGTTGGCGAGGTTGGCGCCCATGGAGTTCTTCCTGTTCTGGTTCTGGCTGCGCAGCAGGTCGAGCGGCAGCGGGATCTTGGGATGCGGGATGGAGGCGAACGAGGACACGGCTTCGACCGGGTCGCGGATCAGGTCCTCGATCGGCACCTTCTCGTCGCTGATGCGGTTGACGAAGCTGGAGTTGGCGCCGTTCTCGAGCAGGCGCCGCACCAGGTAGGGCAGCAGGTCCTCGTGCGAGCCGACCGGCGCGTAGACGCGGCAGGGCAGGTCGAGGCGGTCGGCCGGCACCACCTCGGCGTACAGGTCGTCGCCCATGCCGTGCAGCTTCTGGTGCTCGTAGGTGCGGCCGTTGGCGATCGTGCGCACCGCGGCGATCGTGTGGGCGTTGTGGGTCGCGAACATGGGGTAGATCGCGTCCGCGTGGCCGAACAGGCGCTTGGCGCAGGCCAGGTAGGAGACGTCGGTGTTCTGCTTGCGGGTGAACACCGGGTAGCCGGGCAGGCCTTCGATCTGGGCGCGCTTGATCTCCGCGTCCCAGTAGGCGCCCTTGACCAGGCGCACCTGCAGGCGCCGGCCGATGCGGCGGGCCAGGTCGGCCAGGTAGTCGATCGTGTAGGGCGTGCGCTTCTGGTAGGCCTGCACGACCACGCCGAAGCCCTCCCAGCCGGCGAGCGACGGATCGCTGACCACGGCCTCGATGATGTCCAGCGACAGCTCCAGGCGGTCGGTCTCCTCGGCGTCGACGGTGCAGCCGATGCCGTAGGACTTGGCCAGCCGGGCCAGTTCGAGCACCGCCGGCACCAGGTCGCGCATCACGCGGGCGCGCTGGGCGTGCTCGTAGCGCGGGTAGAGGGCGGACAGCTTGATGGAGATGCCGTGCGAGGCGGTCACGTCGCCATCGGCCTTGCCGCCGCGGGCGAGGTTGTCGCTGCCGATCGCGTGGATCGCGCGCCGGTAGTCGTCGAGGTAGCGCTTGGCGTCCTTCATGGTCAGCGCGGCTTCGCCGAGCATGTCGAACGAATAGCGGTAGCTGGCGTTCTCGCCCTTGTGCGAGCGGGCCAGGGCTTCCTCGATGGTGCGCCCCATCACGAACTGGTGGCCCATGATCTTCATTGCCTGGCGCACGGCCAGGCGCACCACCGGCTCGCCGATGCGCGCGACCAGGCGCTTGAACGCGCCCGGCACGTCGGCGCGGGTGAGGTCGTTGATCTGTACGATGCGGCCGGTGAGCATCAGGCCCCAGGTCGAAGCGTTGACCAGGACCGAATCGCTGCCGCCGAGGTGCTTCTTCCAGTCGGCGTCGCCGAGCTTGTCGCGGATCAGCTTGTCGGCGGTCTCCTGGTCGGGGATGCGCAGCAGCGCCTCCGCCACGCACATCAGCAGCACGCCCTCCTCGCTGCCGAGGTCGTACTGGCGCATGAAGGCTTCCACCGCGCTCTGGTTGGCGGCGCGGGCGCGCACGCGGGTGACCAGGTCGGCGGCGAGCGCCTGCACCTTGGCCTGCTCGGCGGCGGGGAGGCGGGCCTGCTCGAGCAGTTCGCGGACGTGTTCGGTCTCGTCCTTCAGCCAGGCCGCGGTGATCGCCGCGCGCAACGCCGGCGGGGAGGGGGAGAGCTCGGGGGCGAGCAGGGCAGACGGGGCGCCAGGCTGGGGCGCGCCGGGTTCGGGCAATGCGTTCATGCGAAAAACCGCCAATGGAATGGGCGCAATTCTAGGACCGGGGCCGCGGCCTCCACTTGTGCGGAAACGGCAGCTTTCCTGACGTTTTGTGCATGGCGCCCGCGCCCGGGGCGCAAGGCGGGCCGCCGGGGAAAGCACTGATTCGCGGCGGGTTTCTGGTTGCGGTGCAGCATGGAAAAGCGGCCCCGGAGCCTTGCCCCGCGTGTTCAGCCGGGGCTAACATCGAACCCGTTTCCCGCGGCAAGCGCGGTTGCGACATGATCGAGGTGCTGCCCGTATCAGCGGATGGATCAGGTACGCAGCTGCGGCTGCGGCCCCCACGGGCGATGACGGCCCGGCAGTTCGTCATGTTGTTTGCCGCCCTGACGGGGGCGATGTGGCTGGTGGCTGGCCTGGGTTGGTGGGCCGGCAACGTGTTCGCGCCGCTCTTCGCCTTGCTGCACAGTGTCCTGGTGGCATATGCACTGCGCGAACTGTGGCGCAGTGGCGAGCGTGAAGAGGCGATCCGGGTGGGGCCGGCCGTAGTCGAAGTCTTCCAGCCCCCCCGATCTCCCCCCACGTTCCGGGCGCATCCGCATTGGGTGCGGCTGCAGTTGGAAGGTGACGAAAAACTGGTGTTGGTGAGCAGCGGGAGGCAGGTCGAGGTCGGCAGTTTCCTCGGTCCGGCCGAACGCAGCGAACTGGCGACAACGCTTGAAGGCTTGCTCGCGGCCGCCGATGGCCGCAACCGATGACGCAAGGGTCTAGGCAATGAAGCAACGCAACGGCTGGGGCGGCAGGTGGGGAAGGGCGGTGATCGCGGCGGGGCTGGCGTCGTGGGCGTCGGGCGCATGGGCGCAGGCCGCCGACCCGAAGGAATGGCAGCTCAACATGGGCCGCGGCGTGACCCATACGGCGCGGATGGCCTACGAGGCGCACATGGTGGCGCTGTGGGTCTGCGTGGTGATCGGCGTGATCGTGTTCGGCGCGATGGGCTATGCGATCTTCAAGTTCCGCAAGTCCAAGGGCGCGGTCGCCGCGCAGTTCAGCCACAACACCAAGGCCGAGATCGTCTGGACGGTGATCCCGGTGCTGGTCCTGATCGCGATGGCCTGGCCGGCCACCGCCAAGCTGATCGCGATGTACGACACGCGCGATTCGGAAATGACCATCAAGGTCACCGGCTACCAGTGGATGTGGAAGTACGAGTACCTGGGCGAGAACGTCGAGTTCACCAGCCGCCTGGCGCGCGAATCCGACCGCATCCGCCAGAGCGGCGAGCGGCCGACCGCGGCCTCGCAGCCGCACTACCTGCTCGACGTGGACAACCGGCTGGTGCTGCCGGTGGATACCAAGATCCGCTTCGTCATCACCTCCGACGACGTGATCCACGCGTGGTGGGTGCCGGCGCTGGGCTGGAAGCAGGACGCCATCCCCGGGATCATCAACGAGGCCTGGACCAACATCGAGGTGCCCGGCGTCTATCGCGGCCAGTGCGCCGAACTGTGCGGCAAGGACCACGGCTTCATGCCGATCGTGGTCGAGGCGTTGCCGAAGGACGAGTTCAAGCGCTGGCTGGCCGCGCGCAAGCCGGCGCCCGCCGAGGCCGCCCCGGCGGCCCCCGCGGCGCAGCCGGCGGCGCCGGACGCTCCCGCGCCGGAACCGACCGGCACCTGATCCCCTCTCCGCACGCTCCGACTTCGCAAGGGTAGTCGCACGCCATGGCACATACCGCAGTCGATCACCACGGGCACCACCAGCAGGGCTTCTTCGAGCGCTGGTTCTTCTCCACCAACCACAAGGACATCGGCACGCTGTACCTGCTGTTCTCCTTCGTGATGTTCATCATCGGCGCGGCCATGAGCGTGGTGATCCGCGCCGAGTTGATGCAGCCGGGCCTGCAGTACGTCAGGCCCGAGTTCTTCAACCAGATGACCACCGTGCATGCGCTGGTGATGATCTTCGGCGGGGTGATGCCGGCGTTCGTCGGGCTGGCGAACTGGATGATCCCGCTGCAGATCGGCGCGCCGGACATGGCGCTGCCGCGCATGAACAACTGGTCGTTCTGGCTGCTGCCGGTGGCGTTCACCCTGCTGTTGCTGACGCTGTTCCTGCCCGGCGGCGCGCCGGCCGCGGGCTGGACGCTGTACCCGCCGCTGTCGCTGCAGGGCGGCTACAACGTGGCGTTCTCGGTGTTCGCGATCCACGTGGCCGGCATCAGCTCGATCATGGGCGCGATCAACATCATCGCCACGGTGCTGAACATGCGCGCGCCCGGCATCGACCTGCTGAAGATGCCGATCTTCTGCTGGGCCTGGCTGATCACCGCGTTCCTGCTGATCGCGGTGATGCCGGTGCTGGCCGGCGCGGTGACGATGCTGCTGACCGACAAGTTCTTCGGCACCAGCTTCTTCAATGCCGCCGGCGGCGGCGACCCGGTGATGTACCAGCACATCTTCTGGTTCTTCGGGCATCCCGAGGTCTACATCATGATCCTGCCGGCGTTCGGCGTGATCAGCGAGATCATCCCGACCTTCAGCCGCAAGCCGCTGTTCGGCTACCAGGCGATGGTGTACGCGATCGCGGCGATCGCGTTCCTGAGCTTCATCGTCTGGGCCCACCACATGTTCACCGTGGGCATGCCGCTGGGCGGCGAGATCTACTTCATGTTCGCGACGATGCTGATCTCGATCCCGACCGGCGTGAAGGTGTTCAACTGGGTCAGCACGATGTGGAGGGGCTCGCTGACCTTCGAGGCGCCGATGCTGTGGGCGGTGGCGTTCGTGATCCTGTTCTCCATCGGCGGCTTCTCCGGCCTGATGCTGGCGATCGTGCCGGCGGACTTCCAGTACCACGACACCTACTTCGTGGTGGCGCATTTCCACTACGTGCTGGTCACCGGCGCGGTGTTCGCGCTGATCGCGGCGGTGTACTACTGGTGGCCGAAGTGGACCGGGCGCATGTACAACGAGGCGGCCGCCAAGTTCCACTTCTGGTGGACGGTGGTGTTCGTCAACCTGCTGTTCTTCCCGCAGCACTTCCTCGGCCTGGCCGGCATGCCGCGCCGCATCCCGGACTACAACGTGGTGTTCGCCGACTGGAACCTGGTCAGCTCGATCGGCGCGTTCGGCATGTTCGTCACGCCGTTCCTGATGGCCGGCATCCTGCTGTCCTCGCTGCGCGGCGGCGCCAAGGCTTCCGACCGCGCCTGGGAAGGCGCCCGCGGCCTGGAATGGACCGTGCCCTCGCCGGCGCCTGCGCATACCTTCACCGTGCCGCCGGTGATCAAGCCGGGAGACCTCGCGCATGAAGACGTCGGCCACTGACGCGCCCGCGCAGGCGAGCACGGTGACGAGGCTGCTCTCGGCGGCGGAACGGCAGGCGCAGCAGCGCCGCGCGGCCCGTCGCACGGCATGGGCGGTCGGGCTGGTCGCGCTGGCGATCTACGCCGGCTTCATCCTCTCGGGAGTGATCGGGCGATGAACGCGCCGCAGCCCGCGCCGCGTTCCCCGACCGCCGGCCTGATGCGGCTGCTCGGCGTGGTGCTGGCGGTGTTCGTGCTGACGTTCTCGCTGGTGCCGCTGTACCGGATCGCCTGCGAGAAGGTGTTCGGGATCCGCATCGAGCGCGGGCCGGGCGCCTACCAGGCCGGCAAGCCGCTGGCGGGCAAGCGCACGGTGCGGGTGGAGTTCGACGGCAGCGTCAACTCGCGCCTGCCGTGGTCGTTCTATCCCGAGCAGCAGTCGATGGAAGTGGTGCCCGGCGAGCTCAACGAGGCGCTGTACTTCGCGCGCAACGACAGCGACCACGCGGTGGTCGGCAGCGCGGCGCCGTCGGTGGCGCCGGCGCGCGCCTCGGGCTACTTCAGCAAGACCGAATGCTTCTGCTTCACCGCGCAGACGTTGCAGGCTGGCGAGACGCGCGACATGCCGCTGCGCTTCATCGTCGATCCGAACCTGCCGGACGACGTCAAGACGATCACGCTTTCGTACGCGTTCTACCGCAACGACGCGTTGACCTCGGAGCTGCAGGGCGGCAACGCCGGCAGCGTGCCGAAGGCGGCGCCCTGACCACCACGGATGCAGACCGAACCGGGAACCACCATGGCCCAGCACACTTCCGACGCCAACGTTTACTTCGTACCGAGCCAGAGCCGGTGGCCGTTCGTCGGCTCGATCGCGATGTTCGTGACGATGATCGGCGTGGCGAGCTGGCTGAACGATGCGGCCTGGGGGCGCTGGACGTTCTTCGCCGGCATCGCGATGCTGGCGGCGACGCTGTTCATGTGGTTCGGCGACGTGATCCGCGAATCCAATTCCGGCGCCTACAACCGGCAGGTGGACGGTTCGTTCCGGATGGGGATGGTGTGGTTCATCTTCTCCGAGGTGATGTTCTTCGGCGCGTTCTTCGGCGCGCTGTTCTACACGCGCACCTTCGTGCTGCCCTGGCTGGGCGGCAGCGGCGACGGCGTGATGACCAACGAGCTGTTGTGGAACGGCTACTCGGCCGCCTGGCCAACCAACGGGCCGGGGCAGATCGGCGGGCAGTTCCAGACCATCCCGGCCTGGGGCCTGCCGCTGGTCAACACGCTGATCCTGCTCAGCTCCGGCGTGACGCTCACCATCGCCCATCATGCGCTGAAGGCCGGGCAGCGCACGAAGCTGCTGGTGTGGCAGGCGGCGACGGTGCTGCTGGGTTGCGTCTTCCTGTACTTCCAGGCCGAGGAGTACATGCATGCCTACAAGGAGCTCAACCTGACGTTGGGCTCGGGCATCTACGGCTCGACCTTCTTCATGCTGACCGGCTTCCACGGCATGCACGTGGCGCTCGGCACGATCATGCTGATCGTGATGTGGCTGCGCGCCGCGCGCGGCCATTTCACCCGCGACAACCACTTCGCGTTCGAAGCGGCGGCCTGGTACTGGCACTTCGTCGACGTGGTGTGGCTGGCGCTGTTCCTGTTCGTGTACGTGCTTTGAGGGCAGGGGCCGGGAATACGGGATGGAAGACGGCAAGCGCTCTGGCGGATCCCTGCGCCCGCCCCGCCGGCGGCCTCTTCAGCCGCCGATCCCGTGCGGCTTGATCAAGCCGGTATAGATGCCGAGCACCACCAGCAGGATCAGCGCCACCGAGAGGCCGATGCGCCAGGTCAGTGCCCTGACCGTGCGCTTGGTCTGGCCGCGGTCGTTGAGCAGGTAGTACAGGCCGGCGCCGAGGTTCCAGACGATGGCGATCAGGAACGCGACAATCAGCAGGGTCTTGAGCGAATCGTTCACGGTGGTCCCGGTGTCCGGTGCGGTGGAGCCATTGCAGCCGCTTTCGGGACGTTTGTCATGATGCGCCAGCACACGCGCATGGGGTTGTGGCTCCTGGCCTTGGCGGTGGCGGCCGGGTTCGCCGGGCTCGGCCACTGGCAGTGGCAGCGCATGCAGGCCAAGCAACGATTGCTGGACACGGCGGCGCACGTGCGCGACCGCACCGTGGCGTTGCCGCAGGCGCTGGCGCGACCGCCGGCGCTGGCCTGGGTCGAGGGCCGCGGCCGGTTCCTGCCGCAGCGCATCCTGCTGGACAACCAGACCCGCGACGGGCGGGCCGGCGTGCGTGTCTACCAGCCGTTCGAGGTGCAAGGCGCCCCTGCGCTGGTGCTGGTCGACCTGGGCTGGCTGGCGTTGCCGCCGGACCGGCGCCTGCCTTCGATACCGCCCGTGGCGGGGCCGGCCGAATTGCGCGGCCTGTTGGCGCCGCCGCCGTCGGCCGGGCTGGCGCTGGGCCCGGCGATGGCCCCGGCCGGGCAGGCGTCCACCTGGCTGGCGACGCGGATCGACCCGGACGCGGTCGCTCAGGCGTTGGGCGGGCGCGACATTTCGTCGCAGGTGCTGCGCCTGGATCCGGCCCTGCCGCTCGGCTACGCGCGCGACCTCGACCTGCTGCCCAACACGTTGCCGCCCGCGCGGCACTTGGCCTACGCGGTGCAGTGGTTCGGCCTGGCGCTGGCGGTGCTGGTCACCGCCGGCGTGCTGGAGGGGCGCCGGCGGCGCCAGGCGAGGCGGGCGGCGAAATCCACGGCATGAGAAAATCCCCGGCATGACTTCCTCCCCAACGGCCATGCCGCGTTCGGTCAAGCGCGGCCGCAGGATGCTGATCGCCCTGTTCGTGCTGTTCTTCGGCTCGATGTTCGTGGCCGGGGCGCTGCGCTTCTCGGGTTGGCAGCCGGCGGCCATGCGCAACCACGGCGAACTGTTGTCGCCGCCCGGCGACCTGCGTGCGCTGACCCCGCAGCTGGCCGGCGGCGGCGACTATGCCTGGGCGCCGTCCGAGCGGTTGTGGCGGATCGCGCTGGCGCCGCCGGCGGACTGCGTGCAGGCCTGCCTGGCGCTGGCGGAGGACCTGGACAAGGTATGGCAGCTGCTCGGCCACAATGCCGACAAGGTGCACGTGCTGTGGATCGGGACGCCGCCGGCGGGCCTGCCGGCGCTGCCGGAGTTGCGCGTGGTGCGCGACGATCCGCGCCTGCGGCGGCAACTGCCACGCCTGGACGAGGCCGGCGGCGTGCCGGTGTACGTGATCGACCCCAACGGTTTCGTGATCCTGCGCTATGCGCCCGGCTTCGACCCGGCCGGCCTGCGCGCGGACTTGGCGAAGCTGTTGAAACTGATGTGAGCCCTCTCCCGCGATGAACCCGATTTCCCGTCCGGCGTTGGCCCGGCACTTCCACCGCATGGTCTGGCTGGCGACGCTGTTCACGGCCTCCACGATCATGTTCGGCGCGTTCGTGCGCCTGTCCGATGCCGGACTGAGCTGCCCGGACTGGCCGACCTGCTACGGCCGCGCGACCTGGCCGGCGGCGCCGGCCGAGGTGGCCGACCATGCGGCGACCAGGATCCGCCCGCTGGAGACGCACAAGGCCTGGCGCGAGCAGGTGCACCGCTTCCTGGCCGGGTCGCTCGGGATCGAAGTGCTGGCGATCACCCTGCTGGCGGTGCGCCGGCGGCGCTTCGGCGTGGCCCAGGTGGTGGCCGCCTCGCTGCTGGTGGCGGCGGCGATCCCGATCTACATGCATGGCGATCACGTCGCCGCCAGTGCGCTGGCGATCGCCGGCGAGGCGATCCTGCTGCTGGCGGCGCTGCGCTGGTCCAACATCGACATGGCGCGCGCGGCGGTGCTGACGCTGGCGGTGGTGATCTTCCAGGCGCTGCTCGGCATGTGGACGGTGACCTGGCTGCTCAAGCCGATCGTGGTGATGGGCCACCTGTTGGGCGCCCTGCTGATGTTCGGGCTGCTGGTCTGGATGGCCTGGCGCGCGACCCACCTGCCGATCACCGTGGCCGATGCCGGGCGACTGAAGTGGCTGGTGCGCGCCGGCATCGCGGTGCTGACGCTGCAGATCGCGCTCGGCGGCTGGGTCAGCGCGAACTACGCGGCGCTGGCCTGCGGCGGCGGCACCTGGTCGGCCGACAACTTCCCGCGCTGCGTCGGCCAGTGGTGGCCGCCGCACGACTTCGCCGAAGGCTTCACCCTGTGGCGCGGCATCGGCGTGGACTACGAAGGCGGCGTGCTCGATGGCGCCTCGCGCATCGCGATCCAGATGGCGCACCGGCTGTGGGCGGTGGCGACCGCGCTGTACCTGTGGTGGCTGGCATGGCGGCTGTATCGCCAGCCGGGCCTGCGGGGCTGGGCGGTGGCGCTGGCGTTGCTGGTGGCGGTACAGGTCGCGCTGGGCGTCCTCAACGTCAAGCTGGCGCTGCCGCTGGAAGTGGCGGTGATGCACAACGGGGGCGCGGTCGCGCTGATGTTCGTGCTGGTGTCGCTGGTGGCACGGCTGCGCGCGCCGGAGCCGGCATGAGCGCCAGCGTCCGCGACTACTGGGACCTGACCAAGCCCAAGGTGGTCGGCCTGATCGTGTTCACCGCGCTGGTGGGCATGGCGCTGGCGATCCCGGGCATGCCGAGCGCGCAGCAGGCGCGTGCGGGCGCGGTCGGCTTCTTCGGCATCTGGCTGGCGGCGGCGGCCGCGGCGGCGATCAACCAGCTGCTCGATGCGCGCATCGACGCGCAGATGGCGCGCACCTCGTGGCGCCCGCTGGTGGTGGGCAAGGTCAAGCCGTGGCAGGTGCTGGTGTTCGCCAGCGTGCTGATCGTGGTCTCGATGGCGATGCTGGTGTTGTGGGTGAACACGATCACCGCGGTGCTGACCTTCGCCTCGCTGATCGGCTATGCGGTGATCTACACCGTGTACCTCAAGCGGGCGACATCGCAGAACATCGTGATCGGCGGGCTGGCCGGCGCGATGCCGCCGATGCTGGGGTGGGCCGCGGTGACGGGGCTGCCGAGCGCGGCGGACTGGATCAACTCGGCGCTGCTGGTGGCGATCATCTTCGTGTGGACGCCGCCGCATTTCTGGGCGCTGGCGATCTTCCGCCGCGCCGACTACGCCAAGGCGGCGATCCCGATGCTGCCGGTCACCCATGGCGTGGAGCATACGCGGCGGCAGATCATGGCCTACACCATCGGGCTGACGGTGGTGACGCTGTTGCCGGTCGCCACCGGCATGAGCGGGGTGTTCTATCTGGGCGGCGCGCTGGTGCTGGACGCGGTGTTCCTCTGGTATGCCTGGCGCATGCTCGATCCGCCGGACGAGCTGTTCTCGATGAAGACGTTCGGCTACTCGGTGGTGTACCTGATGGCGCTGTTCGCGTTCCTGCTGGTCGACCACTGGCTGCTGGCGCTGGCCTGAGCCCCCGGCGGCGTCAGGCCTTGTGCCGGGCGTAGCGCGCGGCCACGAACGCGCAGACGATCAACTGCAGCTGGTGGTAGATCATCACCGGCAACACGATCGCGCCCAGGCTGCCGCCGGCGAACATCACCTTGGCCATCGGTACGCCGGTGGCCAGGCTCTTCTTGGAGCCGCAGAACACGATCGGGATCTCGTCGGCGCGCGCAAAGCCCAGCCCGCGGGCGATCCAGGTGATCAGCACCATCGCCACCGCCAGCAGCACCGCCGCCACCGCCAGCACGCCCAGCAGCGCAGGCAGGGGCGTCTTGTGCCACAGGCCTTCGATCACGGCCTCGCTGAAGGCGGTGTAGACCACCAGCAGGATGGTGCCCTGGTCGGTGTAGCGCAGGATCGCGCGGCGGCGTTCCACCCACCGGCCGATCCACGGGCGCAGGAAGTGCCCGGCCAGGAACGGCACCAGCAGCTGCAGCAGGATCTTGCCGATCGCCTGCGCCGGGTGCTCCATGCTGCCCTGCGCGCCGACCAGCAGGGTCATCAGCAAGGGCGTGAGGAACACGCCGAGCAGGCTCGACAGCGAGGCGGCGCAGACCGCCGCCGGCACGTTGCCGCCGGCCATCGAGGTGAACGCGATCGAGGATTGCACGGTGGACGGCAGCGCGCACAGGAACAGCACGCCGACGAACAGGTCCGGGGTGAGCAGCGCGTGCGACAGCGGCTTGGAGAGCAGCCCCAGCAGCGGATACAGCACGAAGGTGCAGGCCAGGATGACCAGGTGCAGCCGCCAGTGCAGCGCGCCGGCCTTGACCGCCTCGCGCGAGAGGCGCGCGCCGTGCAGGAAGAACAGGGCGGCGATGGCGAAGTCGGTGAAGCCGTCCATCGCCACGGCGGCGCGCCCGGACACCGGCAGCAGCGAGGCCAGGGCGATCGTGCACAGCAGCGCGAGGGTGAAGGAATCGATGCGCAACCGCGCCAGCCAGTTCTTCATCGGGCGTCCTTGGAGGTACGGGGTCCGGGCATTCTAAAGGCCATTCTTTCCCGCGCCTTTCCTGCGGCGCGGGCGTGCAGGGCGAGCCCGTTCCTCAGCGCTGGTTCGCGCGGGCCTTGAGCAGTTCGCGCAGCTCGTACTTGTCGGTCTCGTCCAGGCCCTGCGTGCGCTGCTTGGCCTGCAGCTCCTCCAGGCGCTGCTGCAGCAGCTGGCGCTCCAGCTGCGCGATCGCGTCGTGCAGTTCCTGCGACCAGCTGGCCTCGTCGCCGGGCAGTGCCTGCGCCGCCAGCTTGTGCAGCGCGGCCTGTTCCTCGCGCCCGGCGAAGTGCTCCAGCAGCGCGCCGGTGCTGATGTCCGGGCGCTGCTCGACCAGTTCCAGCAGCTCGATCAGCAGCTCCACGCCCGGCAGGCGCAGCCCGGCGAAGGCATGGTGGCCTTCCAGCGCGAGCGCCAGCGAAGGCTTCTGCAGCAGGATCGCGATCGCCGCACGCACCAGGCTGCGCTTCTGCGCCGGCGCGACCGCGCGCGGCGCGCGCGCCGGCGGCGGCGCGGGATTGCCGGGGACCGGCGCGCCGACGCCGGTCAGCCGCGCCAGTTCCTGGCGCATCAGGTCGCCGAAGGCGCCATCGGGGATCTGCGCCAGCAGCGGGCGCGCGCGCTCGGCCAGGCGCGCCTTGCCGTCGAGCGTGGCCAGGTTGATCTCGCGCGCGATCTCGTCGAAGAAGAACTGCGACAGCGGCGTGGCCTGCTTCAGGCGCGCGTCGAACGCGTCCTTGCCTTCCTTGCGCACGATGGTGTCCGGGTCCTCGCCCTCGGGCAGGAACAGGAAGAACGCCTGGCGCCCGTCCTTCATCCGCGGCAGCACCGATTCCAGCGCGCGCCAGCCGGCCTTGCGCCCGGCGTTGTCGCCGTCGAAGCAGAAGTACACGTCCGGCGCGTTGCGGAACAGCAGCTCGGCGTGCTCGGGCGTGGTCGCGGTGCCCAGCGTCGCCACCGCCTGGGTGACGCCGAACTGGAACAGCGAGACCACGTCCATGTAGCCCTCGACCACGACCAGCCGCTCGATCTTCTGGTGCGCCTGCCTGACCTGCCACAGGCCGTACAGTTCGCGGCCCTTGTGGAACAGCGCGGTCTCGGGCGAGTTGAGGTACTTCGGGCCGTCGTCCTTGTCGAGCACGCGCCCGCCGAAGGCGATCACGCGGCCGCGGCGGTCGAAGATCGGGAACATCACCCGGTCGCGGAACTTGTCGTAGACGTGGCCGCGGTCGTTCTTGGAGAACAGCCCGGCGCGGTCGAGCAGCTTCATGCGGCGCTCGTCGGTGCCCAGCGCGTCCTTGAGCGCGCTGTAGCCGTCCGGGGCGTAGCCGATCTGGAAGCGCGCGCGGTTCTCGGCATCGACGCCGCGCTCGTCCAGGTAGGCGCGCGCCTTGTCGCTGCCTTCCAGGTGGCGCTGGAAGAACTTCGACGCCGCCTCCAGCGCCAGGTACAGCTCGCGGCCGTCGTCCTGCTGCGCGGCGTTGCGCTGCTGGGTGTCGCGCGGCACTTCCATGCCGGCGCGCTTGGCCAGCTCGTCGACCGCGTCGAGGAACTCGAGGCGGTCGTAGTTCATCAGGAAGCTGATCGCGGTGCCGTGCGCGCCGCAGCCGAAGCAGTGGTAGAACTGCTTGGTCGGCGAGACCGTGAACGAGGCCGAGCGCTCGTCGTGGAACGGGCAGCGCGCCGAATACTCCTTGCCCTGGCGCTTGAGCGGCACGCGCGCCTGGATGACCTCGACGATGTCCGTCCGGGCCAGCAGGTCGTCGATGAAAGCGTCGGGGATACGTGCCATGCAGGCCGATAGGATGCCATGTCGGTAGGAGCGGCGTGAGCCGCGATGGAGCTTTCCCGGGAAAGCCCTCGCGACTCACGTCGCTCCTACGCCGGCTCCGCTGGCGCCTCGGCCCGCGCCAGTGTTCTTTCGTCGATCACCGCGGTGATCAGCGCCCCGGCGAAGAACACCAGGGCGGCGTAGTACAGCCACACCAGCAGCAGCACCAGCGCGCCCATCGAGCCGTAGGCGCTGCCCGGCGCGGCTTGCGCCAGGTACAGGCCGATCAGGTAGCGGCCCAGCGCGAACAGCACCGCGGTGATCGCCCCGCCGAGCAGGGCCTGGCGCCAGGCCACGCGGCGGTCGGGCAGGTAGTGGTAGAGGAAGGCGAACGCGGCCGCGTACAGCAGCAGGGTGGTGGCGTAGCCGAGCGCCGGCAGCAGCGAGGGCAGGCGCGCGAAGGCGACCTGCAGGGCGGTGGTGGCGATCATCGAGACGATCAGCAGGAAGCCCAGCGCCAGCACCACGCCCATCGAGAACACCCGCTTCTTCAGCCAGGCCTTCAGGCCGTTGAGCTGCTGGCGGTCGGAACGGAAGATCAGGTTGAGCGCGCCCTGCAGCTGCGCGAACACCACGGTGGCGCCGACGAACAGCAGCAGCGTGCTCCACAGCCCGGCCAGGGTGCCGACGCCGGGCCGCTCGGTGGCGTTGCGGATCACCGTGGCGGCCACCGCGGCGGCGTTGGCGCCGGCCATCTGCCCGATCTGCTCCACCAGCGACTGCTGCGCCGGCGGATACAGCGAGGCGGTCAGCCACAGCAGCAGCACCAGCAGCGGCGCCAGCGACAGCAGCGCGTAGAACGACAGCGAGGCGGCCTGGGTCATCAGGTCGATCTCGGCGAAGCGTTGCGCCAGCGCGGCCGGGAGGCTGCGCCGGGCGCGCTCGGAAAGCCGCAGCAGGCGCGGGGACAGGCGTGGAACCATGCGCGAAACCGGAAAGCGGGCGACGTGCAGGTTCTAGCAGGAGCGGGCACAAGGGCGGATGAAATCGCGCCTGAAGCACGAAACCCGCCGGGATGGCGGGTTTCGCGCACTCGATTGGCGCCGATTGTGGGAGGGGCTTCAGCCCCGACAGGCTTTCCCGGCCGTCTGTCGGGGCTGAAGCCCCTCCCACAGGGGATGGCTGAAGCCCGGGTTCGCGCCCCCGGCCGCCGCTCAGAAACGCCAGTTCAGGCTCAGCGTGTAGTTGCGCGGTGCGCCGTAGTAGCCGCTGTAGCGCAGGGTGTTGATGTACTTCTCGTCGGTGATGTTGTGGACGTTGACCTGGACCGTGGCATTGGGCAGGAAGTCCCAGGCGGCGAACGCGTTGAGCACCGCGTAGCCGCCCTGGCGCACGGTATGACCGCTGGATTCCACGTTGAAGATCTCGCTCTGCCAGCGCCCGCCGATGCCCAGCGACAGCGCCTTGTAGTTCGGCAGGCGGCCGCTGAGCAGCAGGTTGGCGGTGCGGCGCGGCACCCACGAGTAGGTGTCGTCGCCATTCAGGCCGTCCAGCTTCAGTGCGGTGTAGCCGAAGACCAGGTCGAGGTCGTCGGTGAGCTTGCCGACCGCCTCGAACTCGACGCCCTTGGACTTCACGTCGACGCCGGCGTAGATGCTCTGGCCGAATTCGTTGTACTCGCCAGTCGCGGTGGCCAGCCCTTCCTGGTCGGCCTTGAACACGGCCAGCGTGGTCAGCAGGCGCTTGTCCAGCCAGTCGGCCTTGACGCCGACCTCGTAGTTCACGCCCTTGCTGGGATCGAGGTAGCGATCATCCGCGCCCACCTGGTCCTGAGGCTGGTAGAGATCGGAGTAGCTGACGTAGCCAAGGACGTTGTCGCTGAAATCGAAGGTCAGGCCGCCGTAGGGGCTGGTGTGGCTGGTGGTCAGGTCGGCGTTGACTCCCGAGGAAACACCCTCGCGGATGTATTCGGCGTAGTTGACGCCGACGATGGCCTTGAGCCGGTCGTTCAGCGCGATCCGGGTGGCGCCGAACGCGCGCTTCAGGCGCTGGGTCAATTCGGCATAGAGCGCCTCATCGCTCCAGGTCGGCTCGGCGATGGCGCTGGTGGCGTACGGGAAACTGGGCAGGAGTTCCCCCCAGGCGTAATCCAGCGCGCTGCGCTCCCAGTTGTTGGTTTCGCTGCGGGCGAGGCTGACACCCAGCATCGCGTCGTGCTCACGGCCGAACGCCTCGAAATGCCCGTTCAAGGTCGCCGTGCCCAGGTGCGCGACCACCCTGTCCCTGCCCGCCCACGGATAGCCGACCAAGCCCTGGTTGGTCTCCGGATCGAGGCCGGTGCCGGTCCCATCGTAGGCGTAGAACATCTTTTCCGTGCCGGTGCTGCGGCGGTAGTTGTACGCCACCTTCAACTGCCAGTCCTCGCCGAGCTGGTGGGTGTATTCGGCGAAGCCGTTCTGGTTGTTGGTGTTCCAGAACGTCCAGTCCTGGGTGGTGGTGGCGCTGGTCGGCCACTCGGCCTGGGTGCCGTCGCTGTAGATCCAGGCCAGCGCGCCCCACATGATGCCGTCGGACTTGGCGCTCTGCGCCGAATAGCCCAGCGTCAGCGTGCCGTTCTCGCCAATCTGCCCGTCGACCACGCCGTAGAAGAAGTCGCGCTTGTTCTCGTTGGCGCGCAGGTACGACTCGCCGTCCTCATGCGCGGCGACGAAGCGCGCGGCCCAGCGGCCGTCCTGGGTCAGCGGCGAGGAGTAGTCGGCCTGCGCGCGCACGGTGCCCCACGAGCCGTAGCTGATGCCGGCTTCGCCCTGTTCCTCGTTGGTCGGGCGCTTGCGCACGTAGTTGATGGTGCCGGCGGCATTGCCGACGCCGGTGAGCAGGCCGTTGGCGCCGCGGATCACTTCCACCTTCTCGTAGCCGTAGGCGTCCTGCGCGCCGGTGGCGATGCCCCAGCCGTTGGGCAGGCCGACGCCGTCGATCTGGGTGTTCTGGATGTCGAAGCCGCGCGAGGAATAGGTCGTGCGGTTGGTTTCCCACTCATCGACCTGGATGCCGGTGGCCAGCTTCAGCGCGTCGTTGACGCTGGTGGCGCCGAACTGCCGCATCTGCTCGCCGCTCACCACGCTGATCGACTGCGGGGTGTCCTTGATCGTCAGGTCGAGGTTGGTGGCGCCGTTGCTGACGCGCTCGGCGCGCTGGGCGACGACCAGCACCGCATCCAGGTCGGCGGGAGTGGCGTTCGCGGCGGTCTGCGCGTGGGCGTGGAAGGCGGCCAGCAGGGCGATGGCCAGCAGCGACGCGCGCGGCAGCCCGGCAGTACGGGGGGAGGAAACGGACATGGAGGGATTTCCGGATGGGTTGTGGGCCAGACGCCGCGGCCGTGCCGGCGTCCATCACGGAAATTTTACATGATAATGATTCTTGTTGTCGCTGGTCGTGGGGCCGGCGGCAGCGTCATCGCGCCGCAGGCCGCGGCGCCGCGCACCGGGGCGGGGGTCAGCCCGCCAGCGCCTGCTTGACCAGCCGGGACACCAGGCCCATGTCGGCCTGGCCGGCCAGCTTCGGCTTCAGCGCGCCCATCAGCTTGCCCATGTCGGCCGGGCCGGTGGCGCCGGTCTGCGCGATCGCGGCCTGGATCGCGGCGGCGATCTCGGCCTCGCCGAGCTTGGCCGGCAGGTAGCGCTCGATCACCACGATCTCGTCGCGCTCGATCGCGGCCAGGTCCTCGCGGCCGGCGCCCTCGTACTGGGACACCGAGTCCTTGCGCTGCTTGACCATCTTGTCGAGCACGGCGACCACGGCGGCATCGTCCAGCTCGATGCGCTCGTCCACTTCGCGCTGCTTGATCGCGGCGTTGATCAGGCGGATCACGCCCAGGGTCTGCTTGTCGCCGGCCTTCATGGCGGCCTTCATGTCGTCGGTGAGCTGCTGCTTGAGGCTCATGGGTGTTTTCCTGGGTTCGGAAAGGCGCAATGGCCGGAAGGTACGAACACAAAAAGCCGGCGACGCTCGCGCGTGCCGGCCCCTTGGCGTCGCTCGACGGTCGTGCCGCGCGGATCGCGCGACGCGTGCCGTGACGGCGGGTCTATCAGTACAGGCGCTGACGCTTGGTGACGTCGCGCGAGGAGCGGCGCAGCTGGCGCTTCACCGCCGCGGCGGCCTTGCGCTTGCGCTCCTGGGTCGGCTTTTCGTAGAACTCGCGCTTGCGGGTCTCGGCCAGGACGCCGGCCTTCTCGCAGGTGCGCTTGAAACGGCGGAGCGCAAACTCGAAGGGCTCGTTCTCGCGGACTTTGACGCTGGGCATGGGTTCTCCAGGGATGGCATATCCGACCGGCGGGCCGGGCGGTGCGAGCGGACTCGCATGACGAAAATGTCCGGGTTTCCCCGGCGAGCCGTGCATTATAGCGGCTCGCACCGCCACTGCAAGCGCCCGGGTTTGGCGCACGCGGCGAACCGGTCCAGAATGGCGTCCATGAGAGTCCTGGGCATCGAATCCTCCTGCGACGAGACCGGCGTGGCGGTCTACGACATCGCGCAGCCCCCCGGCCAAGGGCTGCTGGCCCACCACGTCTACAGTCAGATCGCCCTGCACGCCGAGTACGGCGGGGTGGTGCCCGAACTGGCCAGCCGCGACCACGTGCGCAAGCTGCTGCCGCTGGTGCGGCAGACCCTGGCCGATGCCGGGCTGGGCAGCCACGAGCTGGACGGCGTGGCCTATACCGCCGGCCCGGGCCTGGTCGGGGCGCTGCTGGCGGGTGCGGCGGTGGCGCGGTCGCTGGCCTGGGCGCTGGAGCTGCCGGCGATCGGCGTGCACCACATGGAGGGCCACCTGCTGGCGCCGCTGATGGAGGACGACCCGCCCGAGCCGCCGTTCGTGGCGCTGCTGGTCTCCGGGGGGCACACCCAGCTGGTGTCGGTGGAGGCGATCGGCCGCTACCGCCTGCTCGGCGAGACCCTGGACGATGCGGCTGGCGAGGCCTTCGACAAGACCGCCAAGCTGATGGGCCTGCCGTACCCGGGTGGCCCGCAGCTGGCGGCGCTGGCCGAGCGCGGCACTCCCGGCAAGTACCGTTTCGCCCGGCCGATGACCGACCGGCCGGGGCTGGATTTCAGTTTCTCGGGGCTGAAGACCCAGGTGCTGCTGGCCTGGCAGGCCAGCGACCAGGCCGAGCAGACCCGGGCCGACATCGCGCGCGGTTTCGAGGACGCGGTGGTCGATACGCTGGCGATCAAGTGCGAGCGCGCGCTGGACGAAGCCGGTTGCGACACGCTGGTGGTCGCCGGCGGCGTCGGCGCGAACAAGCGCCTGCGCGCGAAGCTGCAGGCGATGTGCGCGCAGCGCGGCGGCCGCGCCTGTTTCCCGCGGCCGTCGCTGTGCACCGACAACGGCGCGATGATCGCCTTCGCCGGCGCGCTGCGCCTGCAGGCGGGCCAGCGCAACGATGCGGCGATCCATGTCACGCCGCGCTGGGACATGGCGATGCTGCCGCCGTTGGCGGCAGGGGATACGGGACCGGGGATCCGTGATTCGTAGAACGCTCCGCTCCTGCCCTCGTCCCCTCTCCAATCCCGAGTCTGCCAATCCCTGCTCCCCATGGACAAAGTCTTCATCGAAGGTCTCGAAATCGACGCACTCATCGGCATCTACGATTGGGAGCGGCGCATCCGCCAGACGCTGCGCTTCGACCTGGAGATGGGCTTCGACAACCGCCGGCCGGCGGCCAGCGACGACATCGCCGACACGCTCAACTACAAGGCGGTGAGCAAACGCCTGGTCGAGTTCGTCGAACGATCGGATTTCGGCCTGGTGGAAACGCTGGCCGAGCGGTGCGCGCAGATCGTGCTGCACGAGTTCGACGTGCGCTGGCTGCGGTTGAAGCTGAGCAAGCCCGGCGCCGTGCGCGGCGCCAGCGCGGTCGGCGTGGTCATCGAGCGCAGCCGCGACTGACGCCCGCGGCCGACCGGCCGCGACCCGCCCGAGAGGCGCCGCCGGCGCCAGGCATCATCGGCCCGCCCGGCTGCAATGGCGCGGCAGGCGGGCGAGGAAAGGAGGTTTTCATGCTGGATATCGCCATGCCCGTGCACGGCCTGGAGCGCCTGCAACGATGGCTCGCGCCCTATCCCTGGGCCTACGACGCGCTGGTGGTCGCCTGCCTGCTGCTGCTGGCCTGGGGCGCCAACTGGCTGACCAAGCGCGTGCTGCTGCGCGGGTTGCAGAAGCTGCTGAGCCGGATCGCCGGCGGCGCCTCGCAGCACGACCAGGGCGTGCGCCTGCAGGTGGTGCCGCGCCTGGCCAACGTGGTGCCGGCGCTGGTGCTGTCGGCCGGCATCGGCGCGGCGCCGCACCTGCCGGAGATCGTCGTGGCCGCGGTCGGGAAGCTGTGCCATGCCTTCATCGTGCTGACGGTGGCGCTGGCGATCTCGCGCGCGCTGGACGTGGCCAACCAGGCCTACGAACGCCGTGCCGACGCGCGCGACCGGCCGATCAAGGGCTACCTGCAGGTGGCCAAGATCATCCTGTTCGCCCTGGTCGGCCTGTCGATCGTGGCGACGCTGGCGGGCGTGGACTTCGCCAAGGTGGTGACCGGCCTGGGCGCGATCACCGCGGTGCTGATCCTGGTGTTCCAGGACACCCTGCTGTCGCTGGTGGCCAGCGTGCAGATCAGCAACGACGGCCGCGTGCGCCTGGGCGACTGGATCGAGATGCCGAGCCAGAACGCCGACGGCGACGTGATCGACATCGCCCTGCACACGGTGACGGTGCAGAACTTCGACAAGACCATCACCACGATCCCCACCAAGAAGCTGATCAGCGATTCGTTCAAGAACTGGCGCGGCATGACCGAGGCCGGCGGCCGGCGGATCAAGCGCTCCCTCTACCTGGACCAGCACAGCGTGCGTTTCCTCGAGGACGAGGAGGTCGAGCGGATGCGCCAGCTGGAGGTGCTGCGCGACTACCTGGACCGCAAGCGCGGCGAGATCGCCGAGTGGAACGCGCAGCTGGACAGCCGCGGCGCGGCCCGGGTCAATGCGCGCCGGGTCACCAATCTGGGCACGTTCCGCGCCTACGTCGAGCAGTACCTGCGCGCGCACCCGCAGGTGCATCCGCAGATGACCCTGCTGGTGCGCCAGCTGCAGCCGACCACCACCGGCTTGCCGCTGGAGGTGTACTGCTTCGCCAACGACACGCGCTGGGCCCGGTACGAGCAGATCCAGGCGGACATCTTCGACCACCTGCTGGCGATGCTGCCGCTGTTCGGCCTGCGCGTGTTCCAGGAATCCAGCGACGCCATGCTGATGGCCGGCGCGCGGGTCCAGGCCGCCGCGCCCGGCTCTTGACGCTCCGGCGGGCAAGGTGCATGTTGCAGCACAGCATGCCGCGCGGCACCGCGCCGCCGGATGCGGACAGCATGGGGCGCGATGGACTGGAGCAGGTACCGTACGGCCACCTATGACGAGCTGATCCAGGCCGACGGCGCCTCGCGCCCGGCCGCCCGGCCGGTCGTCGAATACCTCTCCAGCCTCTCCGGGCGCGAAATCTCCGAACGCCAGCTCGCCGCCGACGTCGCCGCGCGGGTCATGGGCATCACCTTCACGGTCTATTCCGACGGCCGCAACGTCGATCGCACGCTGCCGTTCGACCTGATCCCGCGCACCATCCCGCTCAGCGAGTGGCGCCGCACCGAGGCCGGGCTGAAGCAGCGCATGCAGGCGCTCAATATGTTCATCGGCGACCTGTACGGCGCGCAGCGCATCGTCAAGGACAAGGTGTTCCCGGCGATGCTGCTGGCCGAGTCGGTGAACTTCCGCCCGCAATGCGTGGGCATCGCGCCGCCGCTGGGCGTGTGGGCGCACATCTGCGGCTCGGACCTGGTGCGCGATGCCGACGGCACCCTGTATGCGCTGGAGGACAACCTGCGGATCCCTTCCGGGGTGAGCTACATGCTGGAGAACCGGCAGGTGGCCAAGCGGGTGTTCCCGGAACTGTTCGAGACCACGGCGATCCTGCCGGTCGACGAGTACCCGTCGCAGCTGTACGACACGCTGGCCGCGCTCAGCCCGCGTCCCGGCGACGTGCCGGTGATCGCGCTGCTGACCCCGGGGGTGTTCAACAGCGCCTATTTCGAGCATGCCTACCTGGCGCAGGCGATGGGCATCGAGCTGGTCGAGGGCGACGACCTGTTCGTCGCCGACGACGACTGCACCTACATGCGCACGGTGTACGGCCCGCGCAGGGTCGACGTGGTCTACCGGCGCATCGACGATGCCTTCATCGACCCGGAAGCGTTCCGGCCCGACTCGGTGCTGGGCGTGCCGGGGCTGATCCGCAGCTGGCGCGCCGGCAAGGTGGCGCTGGCCAACGCGCCCGGCGCGGGCGTGGCCGACGACAAGGTGGTGTTCGCCTACGTGCCGGCGATGATCCGCTACTACCTCGACCAGGAACCGATCCTGCCGAACGTGCCGAGCTACCTGTGCCACGACGACGAGGACCGGCGATACGTGCTCGAACACCTGGAGGAGCTGGTGGTGAAACCGGCCAACGAATCCGGCGGCTACGGCATGCTGATCGGGCCGCGCTCGACCAAGCGCCAGCGCGAGCAGTTCCGCAGGCTGATCGAGGCCGACCCGCGCAACTACATGGCGCAGCCGACGCTGAACCTGTCCACCGCGCCGATCGTCACCGAGGACGGGCCGGCGCCGCGGCACCTGGACCTGCGCCCGTTCATCCTCTCGCGCGAGGACACCTACGTGACCACCGGCGGGCTGACCCGGGTGGCGATGCAGGAGGGCTCGCTGGTGGTGAATTCCTCGCAGGGCGGGGGCGCCAAGGACACCTGGGTGGTCGACCTGGACGAAGAGGAAGGGGGCTGAGCCGGTGCTTTCGCGCGTCGCCGACAACCTCTACTGGTTCAGCCGCTACCTGCGCCGCGCCGAGAACACCGCGCGGCTGGTCAGCGTGGGCAGCCTGCTGCAGCTGGACCTGCCGCGCTCGGTGCGCTTCGCGTGGCGGCCCATGATCGATACGGTCGGCGCGGGCGAGTTGTTCAACCTGTGGTTTCCCAACGCCGGCGACGACGTCGGCGATACCGACGTGGTGCGATTCCTGCTGCTGGACGAGCGCAATCCTTCCTCGCTGCGCAGCTCGCTGGAGAACGCGCGGGAGATCCTGCGCCGCATCCGCGACACGCTGCCGCAGGAGGCCTGGGAGGCGGTCAACGACCTGCACCTGCACATCGGCGCGGAGGGCGAGCGCTGCGTCGGCCGGCGCTACCGGATGGAATTCCTCAATCGCATCACCGACGCCTGCCTGAAGGTGTCCGGGCTGTTGACCGCCAACGTCAGCCGCGACATCGGCTTCCAGTTCATGCGCCTGGGCACGGCGATCGAACAGGCCGACATGACCACGCGCATCATCGACGCGGCCGCCTCCGGCCTGGTCACGCCGCGCCAGGCGGACGATCGCGAGGCGTACCGGAACATGCAGTGGATGAACGCGCTGCGCGCGCTGGCGGCCTACCAGATGTACCGCCGCCACGTGCGCCAGCGGGTCAGCGGCGAGCAGGCGCTGCGCTTCCTGCTGCAGAACAACGAATTCCCGCGCAGCGTGCAGTTCTGCCTGAGCCGCGCGGCGCACATCCTGCCGGGCATGCCGCCGCGGCCCGCGGTCGAGCGCGCATTGATGCGGGTGTCGGGGATGATCCGCAACGCCGATCCGGTGTGGTTGGCGGCGCACGAGCCGACGGTGTTCATGGACGAGATCCAGCTGCGGCTGGGCGAGCTGCACGGGGCGATCGCCGAGGCGTACTTCAGTTCGTAGGCGCGCGGGGACGAGCCGGGGTCCGTTTTGCACCTGTGGCGTTCGGTGGGTGGGAGCCTTGGTCGAGAACGCCCTTGTCGGGACGGAAGTCCCTCCCACGGGAGCGCTGCCCCCGAGGACCGGCTTCCGGTGTCCGGCCCGGCATCTGGATGCCGCTCAGTGCGTAAGCGTATGCTGGACGGCTGCGTTGCCCTGCGTCCGCCGCCCGCCGGCGGGGGCCGGAAAGGCGAACACAATTCACCCCTTGGCCTGCCCGGAAGGCTAGAATCGGCGGCCATGTAAACGTTTTCTCAAGGAAGCCATGGCTGCTGCTGACCGAATCGAAGCCCTGATCGCCCGCATGACCGTCGAGGAGAAGGTCGGCCAGTTGGGGGCATTCGCCGACATGGTGCGGCCGTTCGCTCCGGACGTGAACCCGGAGGCCAACGTGCGCAATGCCGACGAGGTGCTGGCCCAGGTCCGTGCCGGCCGGGTCGGCTCGCTGTTCAATGGCGTGGGCGCCGAGCTGGGGCGGCAGATCCAGAAGGTGGCGGTGGAGGAGAGCCGGCTCGGCATCCCGGTGGTCCTGGCGGCCGACGTGATCCACGGCATGCGCACGGTGTTCCCGATCCCGCTCGGCGAGGCCGCCAGCTTCGAGCCGGAGCTGGCCGAGAAGACCGCGCGCGCCACCGCGGTCGAGGCCACCGCCGCCGGCATCCACTGGACCTACGCGCCGGCGGTGGACATCGCCCGCGACCAGCGCTGGGGCCGCGGTGCCGAGGGCGCCGGCGAGGACACCGTGCTGGGCGCCGCGTTCGCGGTCGCGCGCGTACGCGGCTTCCAGGGTACGGACCTGCGCGCGCCCGATTCGCTGCTGGCGACCCCCAAGCACTTCGCCGCCTACGGCGCGGTCGCCGCCGGCATGGAGTACAACACCGTCGACATCGCCCCGCAGACCCTGCGCGACGTGCACCTGCCGCCGTTCAAGGCCGCCTTCGATGCCGGCGCGATCGCGGTGATGACCTCCTTCAACGACATCAACGGCGTGCCGGCCAGCGCCAACCGCGAGCTGCTGACCGATATCCTGCGCGGCGAATGGAAGTTCCCGGGCGTGGTGGTCTCCGACTACACGGCCGACATGGAACTGGTCGCGCACGGCTATGCCGCCGACGACCGCGACGCGACCCGGAAGGCGTTCCTGGCCGGGTTGGACATCAGCCTGCAGAGCGGGTTCTACGCCGCGCACCTGCCGGGCCTGGTCGAGAGCGGCGAGGTGCCGATGGAAGCCCTCGATGCCGCAGTGCGCCGCGTGCTGTGGCTCAAGGAGCGGATCGGCCTGTTCGACGATCCGTACCGCTCGCTCGACCCGGCGCGCGAAGCCGACGCCTCGCACATCCCGGCGCACGACCTGCTCGCGCGCGAGGCGGCCAAGCGGTCGATCGTGCTGCTGAAGAACGAAGGCGGCGTGCTGCCGTTGAGGTCGAGCGGCCAGAAGATCGCGCTGATCGGCCCGTTCGTGCGCGACCGCGACAACATCGAAGGCTGCTGGACGCTGTTCGGCGACAAGTCGCGCTACGTGACGCTGGAGGCCGGCATGCGCTCGGCGATCGGCGACCCGGCCGACCTGATCATCGAGCCGGGCTGCGGGATGGAGGAGGCGATCGACGGCGGCCTGCAGGCGGCGGTGCTGGCGGCGCAGTCGGCCGACGTGGTGGTGCTGGCGCTGGGCGAGCCGCAGCGCTACAGCGGCGAGGCGCAGTCGCGCACCGACATCGTGCTGCCGCCGGTGCAGCAGGCGCTGGCCGAGGCGGTGGCGGCGACCGGCAAGCCGGTGGTGGTGCTGTTGCGCAACGGCCGCGCGCTGGCGCTGGCCGGCGCGGTGCGCAACGCCGCCGCGATCGTGGTGACCTGGTACCTGGGCACCCAGACCGGCCATGGCGTGGCCGACGTGCTGTTCGGCCACTACAGCCCTTCCGGCCGCCTGCCGGTCAGCTTCCCGCAGGCGACCGGCCAGCAGCCGTTCTTCTACAACCACATGCGCACCGGCCGTCCGGAACTGCCGACGATGTCCGAGTACAAGGCACGCTGGCGCGAGATGTCGAACGAGCCGCTGTACCCGTTCGGGCATGGCCTGGGCTACACCACGTTCGAGTACGGCGTCCCGCGGCTGTCCAGCGAGAAGCTGGGTTGGGACGACACGTTGGTGGTGACCACGCGCCTGACCAACACAGGTGCCCGCGCCGGCGAGGAAGTGGTGCAGCTGTACGTGCACGACCGCGTCGCCAGCCGGGTGCGGCCGGTGCGCGAGCTGAAGGCGTTCCGCAAGGTGCTGCTGCAGCCGGGCGAGAGCACCGAGGTGGTGTTCTCGCTGGACCGCCACGCGCTGGCATTCACTAACCCCAAGGGCGAGTCCGGCGCCGAGCCGGGCGTGTTCGACCTGTGGGTGTGCGCCTCGTCGAAGAGCGGGGAGCCGGTGCAGTTCGAATTGCTCGCCGAGTGAGGCGGGCGGTCGCCGCGCCGCAATGCGGGCGCGGCGTAAACCGCGCCCGCGGTCCGGAGCGGGACAATGCCGACGCCGCTCCCGCATGTGCAGGAAAGACCGCTCTCGAGGTCCGCCCCGGCCCATGGGCCGGCGCGCGCGGGAGACTACGGCCGGTTCGCGGGCCGGGCACCGGCAAGGCTCGTCGCGGCGCGTGCCGCTCCTACGTGGTTCGGGCCTTCGGCGTGAGCTTCAACAAGCGCCCCCGGCTGCCGTCGCGTTCGTCCTCCAGCAGCCAGAGCGCGCCGTCCGGGCCTTGCTCGACCTCGCGGATGCGCGCGCCCATGTCGTAGCGTTCGGCTTCGCGCGCCTGCTCGCCATCGAAGGCCACCCGCACCAGCGCCTGCGAGGACAGGCCGCCGATGAAGCCATCGCCCTTCCATTGCGGGAACAGCGTGCCGCTGTAGATCACGAAACCGGCCGGGGAGATCACCGGGTTCCAGGTGATCTTCGGCGCGGCGAATTCCGGACGCGTGTCGTGGTCGGGGATCGGGCGGCCGCCGTAGTGGTCGCCATTGGAGACGATCGGGTAGCCGTAGTTGGCGCCGCGCTCGATCAGGTTGAGCTCGTCGCCGCCCTGCGGCCCCATCTCGTGCACCCACAGCCGGCCCTGCGCGTCGAAGGCGATGCCGAGCGCGTTGCGATGGCCCAGCGACCAGACCTGCGCGGCCACGCCGCCGCGGGACGCGAACGGGTTGTCGGCCGGTACCCGGCCGTCGTCCTCGAGGCGGACGATCTTGCCGAGGTTGCCGCCCATGTCCTGCGCCGGGTCGAACTTCTGCCGCTCGCTGGAGGTGATCCACAGCTTGCCGTCCGGGCCGAACGCGAGCCGGTGGCCGTAGTGGCCGCGGCCCTCGACCTTGGGCACCTGCCGCCAGATCACCTGCAGGTCCGACAGCGCGCCACCGCCGGCGTCGTCCAAGGCCAGCCTGGCGCGGGCGACCGCCGCGCCGCGGGTATCGCCTTCGCCGGCTTCGGCGTAGCTCAGGTAGATCCAGCCGTTGCGGGCGAAGTCCGGGTGCGGCAGCACGTCGCCGAAGCCGCCCTGGCCGCCGTAGGCCACCTCCGGGACGCCGGTGACCTCGCCGGTACGGCGGGTGGCCGGGTCGAAACGCTTGAGCGCGCCGCGCTTCTCGCTGACCAGCAGCGTGCCGTCCGGCAGGAAGCTCATCGCCCAGGGCTCGTCGAATTTGCCGAACTCGGTGGCGGCGAACGGCCATTGCGCGCGCGCCACCGCGGCCGGCGCGACCGTTTCGGCGGCGCAGGCGCCGGTGGACAGGGCAAGCAGGGCGGACAAGGCGATGATCGAAGCGCGGGTCATGGTCTCTCCGGAGGCAATCAAGGGATGGATTGGCGGACGGGGCGGCCGCGACGCCGGCGACGGATGCGCCGGCAGGGGAGGTGGTTTACCTTACACGCCCCGCCGGGCCCGTGAGGCCTCGGCATCGGCCACGGAAAACGGAGTTTCGATCATGCAGAACGTGTCACGGACCTCGCCGGCCTTCATCGCCGCCTCGTGGGTCGCCTTGCTGCTGGGCAGCGTGGCCTACCTGGTCGGCCTGTGGAACGCCCAGATGCAGCTGAACGAGAAGGGCTACTACTTCACTCTGCTGCTGTTCGGGCTGTTCGCCGCCGTGTCGTTGCAGAAGAGCGTGCGCGACCGGCTGGAGGGCGTGCCGGTCACCGCCCTTTACTACGCCCTGTGCTGGTTCGGCCTGCTCGCGGCGCTGGTGCTGCTGGCGATCGGCCTGTTCAACGCCACCTTGCTGCCGAGCGAGAAGGGCTTCTACGCGATGTCCTTCGCCCTGGCGCTGTTCGGTGCGGTGGCCGTGCAGAAGAACACCCGCGACGCGCTAGCGCAGCGCGAAGAAGGCGAGCCGGCGCAGCGCGTATCGCCGCCGCTGGACTGAGCCGGAGGATCCGGCCGGCTCAGCGCCGGCCGTCCTGCCCGGCGATCTCGCGGGCGCTCTCCCAACCCCGCCGGACCGCGTGGCGGGCCTTGCTCCACGACAGCGAGCGCGGGCCGCGCTGCGCATCCCAGTTGCGGTGCAGTTCCGGTTCGATCTCGTCGTAGGCGCGCTCCGAGCCCCGGATGCGCGCCTCGTGGCCGGCCAGGTAGGCCGGCTCGTAATCCTCGAACAGTTCGCCGTCGGTGTAGTACGGCTCGCCGTTGAAGCGTTCGCGCCAGTAGCGCGACACCAGTTCGCGGGTGCCGTCTTCCGGCACGCGCCCGGGGACCTGGTAGGAAACATTCATGGCGGCATTCCTCCGCGAGGACGGGCTTCCACCCTAGAGGGCCGGTGGTTAAACCCGGCGGCAGGACGGGTGACGGCGCAATGAAGCCCGCGGGCGCGCGGCGGCCGGTCGGCGTAGCATCGCCGCACCGCCCGAGGATTCCGCGATGGCTGCGCAACCGTTGACGATGCTGACGCCGTACCTGGCCATGGCCGGCGTGGGCTGGCTGTACTACCGCCGGCTGCGGCGCCATTTCGGCTACCAGCGCTGGCAACCGCGGCGCACCTGGTTCCGGGTGGCCTTGTTGGGCGTGGTGATCGTGTGCCTGGCGCTGGTCGGCTGGGCGCTGCCGCGCCTCGTGCCCGGCATGGCGCTGGGCGCGCTGGCGGGCGTGGCGCTCGGCCTGCTGGCCCTGCGCCATACCCGCGTCGAGTTGCGCGACGGCGTGCCCGGCTATACGCCCAATCCGTGGATCGGCGGTGCGCTGAGCGTGCTGCTGCTGGCGCGCCTGGCCTGGCGCTGGAGCCAGGGCGAGCTGTCCGGCGGCCTGCAGCAGCCTGCGCAGGCCAGCCCGCTGACGCTGGCGCTCGCCACGGCGCTGGTCGCCTACTCGCTGACCCAGTGCATCGGCCTGCTGGGCCGGATGCGGGCGCTGGCCGCGGTCAGGTAGCGGCCGAGGCGGCTTCGTAGGGCAAGGCGGTGGCGCCGGCGGACAGGATCGCCGGCTCGGCGGACGCGAGTACGTCGTCCTCGGCGTCCACCACCAGCAGGATGCGGCCGGCTTCGATCTCGCCCTCGAAGCGGCGCCGGACCGGATCGGGGACGGTCGCGCCCACCAGCGCCGAGGACCAGGTGCCCACCAGGGCACCGGCCAGGGTCATCACGCCGACCCCGGCCAGGGTGAGGCCGAGTGGCGGGACCGCCACCGCGACCAGCCCGGCCAGGAGGCCTGCGGCCCCGCCGCCCGCGGCGCCGCGCAACGCCGCGGGCAGGAAATCCGTCCTGGCTTCCTTGCGGTCGTCGGGTATCGCCTGCAGCTCGATGTTCGAGCGTGCGATCAACGACAGGGCGTCGTTGTCCACGCCCGCCTCGCGGGCCGACTGCAACGCGCGCTGTGCGGTGTCCACGTCGGGTGCGCTGTAGACACGGCGGGTCTTCATCGAGGCTCCTCCGCATCGGGACGATGCGGCCACCTTCATCGGCGCGGGGTTACCGGCCCGTGATGCGGCGTGAGCCCCGTGCGAGGGCGCCGGGGCCTAGCGCCGCGGGAACAGGTAGATCACCGTCCCCACCAGGATCGCCACGGCGGCGGCGAGCAGGTTCTGCCAGCTCGCGCTGGCCAGCAGCGCCAGCGTCAGCAACAGCGCCAGCACCGGGATCAGCGGGCCGCCCGGCAGGCGTACCGCGTCCTTGCGGTCGCGGTAGCGGCGCGCCAGCACCAGCACCGCCGCGGCAGTGCCGAGATAGGCCAGCAGCCGGGTGACCATCGACAGCAGCGCGAGCTGCTCGAAGGAACCGCTCAGCGCCAGCGCCAGCGAGATCGCGAACTGGATCAGCACCGCCACGTACGGCGTACGGAAGCGCGGGTGCACCGCCGCCACCCATTTCGGCCCGTAGCCGTCCTGCGCCAGCGCGAACAGGAAGCGCGGCCCGAGCATCACGGTGTTGCTGGTGGTGCCGAGGATCGAGATGGTGGCGCCGACGGTGAGCAGCAGCGCCAGCCCTTCGCCGCCGAAGCGCGCGGCGGCGTCCGCCAGCGGCGTGGCCGAGTCCGTCAGGTTCGGCAGCGTGCCCTGCGCGACCACCTGCACCAGCACGTAGAGCGAAGTGACGGTGACGATCATCACCATCAGCGCGAACGGCACGTCGCGGCGCGGATTGCGGTACTCGCCGGCGGCGGCCGGGATGTTCTCGAAGCCGGCATAGGCGAACAGCAGCAGCAAGGCGGCCTGGCCGAGATTGCCGTAGTCGTGCAGGTCCGGGCGCGGCCCGCCCAGCGCCTGCCCCCAATCGACGTAGAACAGCCCGAGCGCGACGAACACCAGCAGCGGCACCAGCTTGCCGATCACGAGGACCACCCCGGTGCGCGCGGCCGAGCGCACGCCGATCACGTTGATCGCGGTCAGCGCGCCGAGCGAGCCGACCACCACCAGCAGGCGGCCGCCGCCCTCGGCCGCGGCCGGCCAGAACCGCGCGACTGCATCGGCGAGTGCGTTGCCGAGCGCGGCGGCCGAACTGATGCGGGTCAGCCAGATGGTCCAGCCGACCTGGAAGCCGGCGAAGGGCCCGAATGCCTCGCGCGCGTACAGGTAGCTGCCGCCGGGCTTGTCGAAATAACTGGCGGCCTGCGCATAGCACGACACCAGCAGCGCGACCGCGAGCCCCGCCAGCACCACCGACGCCAGGCTGAAGGCGCCCAGGTGCAGGAACACCAGCGCCGGCATCAGGTAGATGCCGCTGCCGATCACGTCGTTGATCGAGAGCCCGACGATCTGCCAGCGGCTGACCGCGCGCAGCAGTTGCGGCTTGTCGCCGGTGGCGGGGGCGCTCATGGCCGGGCCTCCAGCGCCGGCAGCGCCCAGGCGCGTTGCAGCCGCCTGTATTCGGCCTGCGGCAGCAGCACGAAGCGCGGCCGGGCCGCGGGGTCGAGCCAGGCGAGCAGGCGCTGCATGTCGGCCGGTTCCATCGCGGTGCAGCCGGCGGTGGCCTCGCCGGGCGTGCGCCACAGGTGGGCGAAGATGCAGCTGCCATGGCCGGGCACGGCGCGCGGGTTGTGCTGGATCACGAAGCCTTCGCGATAGCGGATGTCGCCGTCGCGGTGCAGGTCCATCCGCATCGGTTCGCTGGAGCCCTCGACCGCATCCGCGCCCACCTGCGCGGCATCGACGATGCGGTTGTAGAGCGGCGAATCCGGCACGTCCATGCACCAGTGCGTGGCCCGCATCGCCTGGTAGGGCATGGCGCTGTCGATGCGGTCGGCGTAGCCGAACGCAGGCCCGAGATCGAACACGCCGGCCGGACTGCGGCCATCGCCCTCGCGTTTGCGCGGGCCGCTGGACTGCGGCGGGTGGACGCCGTCGCCCCAGGCGCTGCCGTTGCGCCCGACCGCCACCGCGAACGCCGGGGCCGCCGCGCGCCAGCCGTCGCCCTGCCGCTCGAAGGCATGCAGCTCGCCCCGGGGCGCGTCCCAATCGGTGGTGACCACGACCACGAGTTGCCGGGCGGCCGCGGTCGGCGCGGTGGCGGCCAGGGCCGGGGCGCAGGCGAGCATCGCCAGCGGGGCCAGCAGGCGCAGCAGCAGGAAGGCGTGGCGGATCATGCGGGCTCCGGGGCGTCAGGATTCGAGCAGGCGCTGTACCCGCGCCAGGTTGGTGGCCAGTTCGTGGTGTCGGCCCGGGTTGGCCTGGCACAGCAGCACGAACACGAAGTCGAGCAGGTATTGCAGGGAGGCACGATAGAGCAGTTGCGCGATGTGCGCGGCGGGGTCGTGCGCGGAGACCGCGAGCGAGGCGTCGGCCATCGCGCGCAGCGGGTTGGCGGTGTGGCGGGTGATCGAGACCAGCTTGCCGCCGGCGGCCTTGAACTCGCGGGCGACGTGGGTGAGCTGGGGCAGCTGGCCGAATTCGGAGAACATCAGCAGCACGTCGCCGTCGCGCACGGCGGAGAGGTTGGACATCAGCAGGATCGGGTCGGCGTGGTGCACGCTGAGCACGCCGAGCAGCGACAGGCGCATGGCGAACTCGCGCGCGAACAGGCCGTCGTCGCCGATGCCGCAGACGAACACCTTGCCGGCCCGGTCGAGCAGTCCGACGATGGCCTCGACGTCGGGCCGCGGGTTGAGCAGGCGGGTTTCTTCCTCGGAGGCGGCCTTGCTCTCGCGCAAGGCCAGGTCGAGGCGGTGGTAGGCGTCGCCGTTCTCCTCGCGCGCGGCCTGGCCGGGCGCCGGGTTGCCGGCGCGCGCGACGGCCTCGCCGATCGAGTACTTCAGGTCGGGGTAGCCCTTGAAGCCGAGCTTCTGGCTGAACTTGACCACGCTGGACTGGCTGATGCCGAGGGCGCTGGCCAGTTGCTGGGACGAGTAGTCGCGCAGCAGGTGGGCGTTGTCGAGGATGAAATCGGCGATGCGGCGTTCGATCGCCGACATGCCGTCGCGCTCGGAGCGGATTTTCACCAGGGGCGGCATGGGAGGGATGGGGTCTCCGCGTGGCATCGGGTCAATCTAACGGTTTTGGTGGTATCGCTGTTGCTTATCTTCCGCGGCAGCGGCGTCGTAGTCGATGAAACTGCTTTTTCGCCTTTCGGCGAGTCACTTTTCTTTGCATGTGCAAAGAAAAGTAACCAACCTTCGCGCCCGCAGCTGTGCTGCGCGTCCGCGGAGTCAATGGGATTTTCGGACGCGACCTCCTGTCGCGGCCGAAAACGGCGCACTCGTCCGCTACGCGGACGAGCCCGGGGCATTCGCCGCGCGGCGAATGCCCGCCCGCCGGGGCGAAGCAGTGCTTCGCCTTTTCCGGCGAGCCCATGTGTCCCGCCCTTCGGGTTTTTCCCATTGTCTCCGCCGCTGCGGAGGGGCCCTGGCAAGTCACAAGCTCAAAGCAAAATCACGAGCAACAGCAACAGCAACAGCAACAGCAACAGCGCTGCGCTGCGCGCTCGCAGCATGCGGCTTACGGGCGCGGCTAGGTCACGGCTTCAACATCTCCAGCCCGCGGATCTCGCGGATGCCCAGGCCCGGCGCGTCGGTGATGCTGATCTCCGATTCGTTGAAGATCACGCCGCCCTCGACGGGATTGAACTGGCCCAGCGACGGGCCGTCCAGGTCGACCTTGGTGATCACGTCGGACTTGGCCACCGCCAGGTGCACCGCCGCGGCGACGCTGATGCTCGACTCGATCATGCAGCCGATCATGCACGGCACGCCGTACAGGCCGGCGATGTCGGCGATGCGGATCGCGTTGGACAGCCCGCCGGTCTTCATCAGCTTGATGTTGATGATGTCCGCGGCGCGCTTGCGGATCAGCTCGAACACCTGCTGCGGCGCGAACACGCTCTCGTCGGCCATCACCGGCGTGTTGACGCGCTCGGTGACGTACTTGAGCCCGTCGATGTCGGCGGCCTTGACCGGCTGCTCCAGCAGTTCCAGCACCACGCCGGCGTCTTCGAGCGCGCGCATCGCGTGCACCGCCTGCTTGGCGGTCCAGCCCTGGTTGGCGTCCAGCCGCAGCAGGGCGCGGCCCTCGACCGCGGCGTGGATCGCCTTGACCCGTTCCACGTCCAGGCCGATGTCCTTGCCGACCTTGATCTTCAGCGAGTCGAAGCCGCGCTCCACCGCCGACAGCGAGTCGGCCACCATCTTGTCGATGTGGTCCACGCTGATGGTGATGTCGGTGGTGATCACCGGGTCGCCGCCGCCGAGCATCCGGTACAGCGGCGCGCCGTACAGTTGCGCCCACAGGTCGTAGACGGCGATCTCCACCGCCGCCTTGGCGCTGGTGTTGCGTTCCATCGACGACTGCACCAGCGCGGTGATGCGGTTGAGGTCGGCGATGTCCTGGCCGATCAGGCGCGGCTTGATGTGGCGCTCGATCGCCTCGACGATCGAGCCCAGGGTGTCGCCGGTGATCGGCGGCGTCGGCGGCGCCTCGCCATGGCCGACATGGCCGCTGTCGGTGCGGATCAGCACCACCACGTCCTCGACCGTTTCCACGGTGCGCAGGGCGGTCTTGAACGGCGTCTTGAGCGGCACGCGCAGCATGCCGAGCTGGATGTCGGTGATCTTCATTCGTGGGTGCGGGGTCGGATGCGCTGGATGTTGGTGATGAGGTCGACGTAGTCGCTGGTGTCGCTGGCCAGCATCGGCTCGAGCGGGGTGACCGACACGCCGTTGAGGTGGCCGGCGACGCGCTTGCCGTCCGGGCCGGCCCAGCCGCCGCCGGCGGTGTCGTGGATCATGTAGGCCAGGCCGCCATCGTGGCCCAGCGCGACCATCACGTGCCCCGGGATGTAGACCAGGTCGCCGACCTGGAGGCGCTTCACCGCCGCCATCCGCACGGCCTTGCCGTCGCGCTTGTCGAAGGCGATGCGGTCCAGCGCCGGACTGACCGCCTGCGCGCTGGTGTTGCGCGGCATCAGCACGCCGAAGCTGCGGTAGATCTCCGAGACGAAGCCGCTGCAATCGCGCGTGCCGTAGTCGTGGCCCCAGCCGTAGCGCTCGCCCAGGAACTTGAAGGCCTGCGCGACGAGGTTGCGCGGGGTCAGCGGCAGGTAGTCGGCGGCGGTGTCGGCGGTGCGCGGCAGCAGCGCCGGCACCAAGGCCAGGCTGCCGTCGTCGTTGCGGACCGGCAGCTGGATCACCCATGAGGTGTAGGGCATCTGCCCGTTGATCGGCTGCCCGGGTGGCCAATCGGCCAGCACCGGCACGCGCACGCCCATGTCCAGTTGCAGGCGCGAAACCTGCGGCTGTTCCGGCGTGTAGGCGGTGAACGCGGTGGCGCCGGTGACGACGCGGTAGGGGCCTTGCCGGCCGTAGCCGAACACCTGCTCGGCGCTGCCGAGGGCGACGTTGCGCTTCTCGGTCCAGGCGAAGTAGCGCTCGCTGGCGACGAACAGCCACTGGCCGTCGCGGCTTTCGTGCAGCACGGCGACCGCATCGCCCGGGAACAGCGCCGATTCCTGGAAGCGGTCGATGTCGGTGTCGCCGACGCGGCTGAACGCCCGCAGGGCGGTGGGGAAGGTGCGCAGCGCGGCGCGGCGCGTCACCAGCCCGTATTGCAGCGGGCGCGCGGCGGGCACGGCGTCGAGCGCCAGCGCGTCGACCAGGCCGTCGAGCGTGGCCGCGTCCAGAGGCCGGCCCTGCGCGTCGTAGAGCGTGCGTGCGGGACGCGCGGAGAGCTTGCCGACCTGTTCGCGCACCCAGGCCGCCGGCAGCGGCGAAGGCAGCGCGCGCAGGTCGTGGATGGCCGGGTCCCGTTCGCGCATGCGCGCGTTCTGCGCGGCGATGCCGGCGCGGTCGAGGATCACCCGGTCGGGTTCGGGCTGGCGCGCGATCCAGTAGTCCGGCGACAGCTGCGCGGGCGCGACCGCCACCACGCCGGTGGCCGGATCGATCGCCGGCGCCGGGACGGCGGCCTGGCAGGCGCTGGCGGGCAGCAGGCAGGCGGCCAGCAGCCATCCGGCCGCCGCGCGCGTCCAACGGAGGATCCCGCGGCGTGGTTTCGCTTGAATCGTCATGGCAGCCCCCGAAGCGTGTTCAAGAATATTTATTCGATACTTCTGTAATTGCAAGAATAAATTATTGACCAGCGGTGCCGGTGCGTGTTACACCGCCGTTACCACCTGCACCGGGGAAGTGTCGTCGTGGATCTGCGTCGTGACCAGCATTGCCCACCGGCCCTGCGCGGAATCCGTGCGCTGGGCTGCGCCCTGCTGCTGGCGGCGGCGCCGTTGGGAGCCACCGGGGCGCAGGCGCCGGCCGAGCTGGTGGCGCGGGTCGATGCCGGCCACTTCCGCGAGGCCGAGGCGCGCATCGAGCAGGCCTTGGCCGAGCCCGGGCTGAGCGCGGCGCAGCGCGACGCCTATCTGTTCCAGCGCGAGCGCATGCGCCGGATGCGGCTGGACTTCGGCCTCGACGAGGCGGCGGTCAAGCAGCGCCTGCGCAAGTGGATCCCGGATTTCCGCGATTCGGATTTCGCGGCCTGGGATGCCGCCGGCCTGCTCGAGCACCTCGACATCGACGGCGAGCGCCGCTATTTCAACCGCGCGCCCTCCAACCTGTTCCGGCTCGACGCGGCGGCGCGCGCGCGGCGCGGACCGGACGCGCCGAAGATGACCGACGGCCCCTACGAACGCCTGAACCCGCATCACCGCACGGTGGTCGCGGCGGCGGCCGCGCGGCCGGGCGCGACCAGCGTGCTGCCGCAGCGGGTGCGCATCACCCAGTCGCTGACGGTGAAGGCCGACGCGGTGCCGGCCGGCGAGACGATCCGTGCCTGGATCCCGTATCCGCGCGCGATCCCGGGCCAGCAGGACGACATCCGCTTCCTCGCCAGCGTGCCGGCCGACGCGCGCGTGGCGCCCGATACGGCGATGCAGCGCACCGCCTACCTGGAGCGCAAGGCCGTGGCCGGCACGCCTACCGAGTTCTCGGTGAGCTACGAAGCGACGATCCAGGCGCGCCGCTTCGCGATCGATCCTGGCAAGGTGCAGGCGACGCCGGCCGATCCCGCGCTGCGGCCCTACCTGGCCGAGCGCCCGCCGCACATCGTGTTCACCCCGGCGTTGCGCGCGTTCTCGCGGCAGGTCGTGGGCGGGGAGACCAACCCCTACCGGATCGCGCGCAAGCTGTTCGCGGCGGTGGACCGCATCCCCTGGGCCGGTGCACGCGAGTACTCGACGATCAGCAACATCAGCGACTACGCGCTGCATGCCGGCCATGCCGACTGCGGCCAGCAGACCCTGCTGCTGATGACGCTGCTGCGCATGAACGGCATCCCGGCGCGCTGGCAGTCCGGATGGACGTTCTCCGACAACGCCACCGGCTACGCGAACCTGCACGATTGGGGCTGGCTGTACCTGGCGCCCTACGGCTGGGTGCCGATGGACGTGACCACCGGCGCGCTCGACAGCGACGATCCGGCACTGCGCGATTTCTACTTCGGCGGCCTGGATGGCTTCCGCATCGCCTTCAACGACGACTACGGCCAGCCGTTGTGGCCGGCCAAGGCGCATTTCCGCTCCGACGACGTCGACTCGCAGCGCGGCGAGGCCGAATGGCGCGGCGGCAACCTCTATTTCGACCAGTGGGACTACCACTTCGACTGGCAGCTGCTGCCGGGCGGCTAGGGCCGGCGACGGCCACCACTTCAACGACTGCAGGAGAGAGCAGGGGATGAACGGCAAGCGTTTGCACAAGGCGGCGTTGTACGTCGCGCTGGGGGCATGTCTGGGGGCGGTCGCGCCGATGGCCGCCGCCCAGGACGGCGCCGTGATCGGGCGTTTGCTCAACGAGAGCGGGCGCTCGCTGGACGGGGCCACGGTCACCGTGAGCAACCCGGCCACCGGGTTCGCGCGCAGCGCGAGCGTCAATGCCGACGGCAGCTACCGCATTCCGGCGCTTTCGCCGGGCCGCTACCGGATGACGCTGTCGGTGGACGGCGCCGCGCCGGTCGCGGTCGGCGAGGTCACGGTCACGCTCGGCAACGCGACCACGGTCAACGTGCCGGTCGGCGCGATCAGCACGCTGGGCGCGGTGGAGGTGCGCGCGCCGCAGGTGGTGTCGATGGTGGACGTGAGCTCGACCGAGTCGGCGATGAACGTCAGCCGGCAGGACGTGGCCCGCATCCCGGTGGACCAGGACCTGAAGTCGGTGGCGATGCTCGCGCCGGGCGTGGTGTCGGGCAAGTCCTCGCTGGGCGCGCAGGGCATCTCCTTCGGCGGTTCCTCGGTGGCGGAGAATTCGGTCTACATCGACGGCCTGAACGTCACCGACTTCTACAACCGGGTCGGCTTCTCCTCCGCGCCGTTCGCGTTCTTCCAGGAATTCCAGGTCAAGACCGGCGGCTACTCGGTGGAATTCGGCCGCACCACCGGCGGCGTGATCAACGCGGTCACCCGCTCGGGCACCAACGACTTCCATGCCGGCGTGGAGATGACCGCCGAGCCCAGCGCGTGGGGCCTGGGCGGGCGCGACTACTTCCTGGACAACGGCGAGCCCTACTACATCTCCAGCCGCGACGGCGGTACCCACAACAAGCTCAACGTCTACGCCTCCGGCGCGCTGGTCAAGGACCGCCTGTTCTTCTTCGGCATGTACGAGGCGCGCGACAACCGCGACTTCAACACCAGCAACGACGGCGCGACCTTCAACGACGCCAGCGCCGACAACGGCTTCTGGGGCGGCAAGCTGGACTGGCAGATCACGGACGACCACAGCCTGTCGCTGCTCGCCTTCTCCGACAAGAACGAGACCACCGCCGAGGTCTACGGCTACGACTACGCGACCGCCACCAAGGGCGGTCTCAGCAACCGGATCTACACCAACACCGGCGGCAACAACTGGGCGCTCACCTACAACGGCCGGCTCGGCGACAACTTCGTCATGAAGGCGATGGTGGGCGACAACAAGCGCGACTACTCGAACAAGAGCCAGACCGACATCGAGTGCAACCGCGTGGTCTCCGAATCCGGCATCGCGCCGGCGGGCATCCCGCTCGGCTGCACCACCAACTCGGCGGTGGAATCGCGCCTGGACGAACGCCAGGCCGCGCGCCTGGATTTCGAGTGGACGCTGGGCGACCACCTGCTGCGCTTCGGCCTGGACCGCGAGAAGAACACCTCCGACTACCAGCGCCGGTATCCCGGCCCCGGCGGGTTCTACTACAACGTGTACGGCACCAGCCCCGGCGCCACCCTGGTCAACGGCGGCACCGTGCCGGCCGGCGTGAACGCCTACGTGCGCGCGCGCCGCTACGAGATCGCCGGCGAGTTCGAGACCGACAATTCCGCCTACTACCTGGAGGACAACTGGTCGGTCACGCCCAACCTGCTGCTGAACCTGGGCGTGCGCCTGGAGCAGTTCGACAACAAGGACAGCGAGGGCCGCAGCTACATCAAGATGGACGACATGATCGCGCCGCGCTTCGGCGCCTCGTGGGACATCCGCGGCGACGGCACGATGAAGCTGTTCGGCAACGTCGGCCGCTACTTCCTGCCGGTCGCCAACGTCATCAACATCAAGCAGGCCGGCGGCCTGCTCGACGAACGCACCTACTACGCGCTGGCCGGCTGGGAGACCCGCGAGCTCAACGGCTCGCGCTACCAGGTGCCGGTGCTGGGCGCGCAGATCGGCCCGGTCGACGATTCGCAGGGCGACGGCACGGTCGGCGACCTGCGCTCGGAAGTGGACCGCGACATGGACCCGGTCTACCAGGACGAGGCGATCCTCGGCTTCCAGCAATCGATCGACGAGGCCTGGTCGTACGGCGTGCGCGCGATCTACCGCAAGCTGCACAACGCCATCGACGACATGGAGATCAGCGCCACCGGCGCCTGCGGGCCGGACGGCTACATCGGCTGGGTGATGGCCAACCCGGGCAAGAAGGTCACGGTCTGGGGCGACACCAACTGCGATGGCGATGCCGACGGCTGGGTCACCGTGGACACGGCCAAGGAAGGCTGGGCGATGTATCGCCAGGACGGCGTCGACGCCGACGGCGACCCGATCATGACCTACATCGGCCAGCGCGGCTGGGACAAGCCCAGGCGCGACTACAAGGCACTGGAACTGCAACTGGACCGCGCCTGGGACGGCAAGTGGTCGATGAACGCCTCGTACACGCTGGCCTACGGCCGCGGCAACGCCGAGGGGCCGGTCAACTCGGACACCGACTTCGCCGACACCGGCCGCACCGAGAACTTCGACGATCCCTTCGTCAACCTCCGCGGCTACGGCTACCTGGCCAACGACCGCCGCCACCAGGTCAAGCTGCGCGGCGCCTATGCCATCACCAACCATTGGCTGGTCGGGGCCACGCTGGATGCGCGCTCGGGCGGGCCGGTGACCGGCTTCGGCGTCGGCAATCCCTACGACGCCACGGTCTACCACAGCTACTACGTGTGCGTGGAGAACTGCGATTCGCCGTACTCGGCCGAGCGCGTCTACGCGCATTCGGGCCGCGGCGGCTACGGCCGCCTGCCCTGGAGCTACGAGCTCGGCGCGAGCGTGACCTGGCTCAAGTCGTTCGGCGAGGCCGACCTGAAGGTGAAGTTCGCGGTCTACAACCTCACCAACCAGCAGAAGAAGCTGTCGGTGAACCAGGAACTGGAAGGCGCGGTCGGTGGCCGCAATGCCCTGTTCCTGTATCCGGAAAGCTTCCAGGCGCCGCGCTACGCGCAACTTGTGGTGTCGCTGGATTACTGAGCGCGGGCGCGGCGGCCGCCGGCGGGTTATCGTCCGGCGGCCTCCGCGGGAAAGGACGAAGATGAGCGCATCCGAACGCCGGCGCCGGTACCGGCACGCCTGGGCGGGACTGCTGGCGCTGGCCGCGACGGCGACGGCCATGGCCGGTCCCGGGCGCACCGCCGCGTACGACCGCCTGTTCGAGCAGGCCATGGCCGAGTACCGCCTGCCGGGCCTGGCGGTGGGCGTGATCGAGGACGGACGCGTGGTCTACCAGCACACCGCCGGCGAGCGCGTCGCCGGCAGCGGCGAGGCGATCGATGCCGATACGCTGTTCAAGATCGCCTCCAACAGCAAGGCGATGACCGCCGGCGTGCTGGCGCGGCTGGTGGACCAGGGCCGGCTCGCCTGGGACGATCCGGTGACCAAGTACCTGCCGCGGTTCCGCATGTACGACCCGTGGGTGACCCGCAACATCCAGGTGCGCGACCTGCTGATCCACAACAGCGGCCTGGGCCTCGGCGCCGGCGACCTGATGCTGTGGCCGGAGCCCAACGACTTCACCCGGGCCGACATCCTCGCCGGGCTCGCCCACCTCCGGCCGACCCACAGCTTCCGCGCGCATTACGCCTACGACAACCTGCTGTACGTGGTCGCCGGCGAAGTCGCCGCGGCGGCGGGCGGCCAGCCGTACGAGCGGCTGGTGCGCGAACAGGTGTTCGGCCCGCTCGGGATGGATCGCTGCCAGGTCGGCGCCTGGGACCGCGACGCGGTCGGCAACGTCGCCCAGCCGCACGGCCGCGACGGCGCGCGCAACGTGCCGGTGCGCGTGGACGGGGCCCATATCCCCGACATGCCGTCGATGGCGGCGGGCGGCATCCGCTGCAGCCTGCGCGACATGCTGGCCTGGATGCGGCGTGCCTGGCTGGCACCGGACCCGGCCGCGCCCTGGCTCTCCGAGGCGCAGCGCCGCGCGGTCTGGAGCCTGGCCACGCCGATGCCGATCAGCCAGCGCATGCGCGACTGGGACGGCACCCGCCTGTACGGCTATGGCTACGGTTGGCGGCTCTCGGACGTGGACGGCGAGTGGAAGATCGCGCACACCGGCACGCTGATGGGCATGTATTCCTCGCTGGTGCTGCTGCCGGACCGGCGCAGCGGCTTCGTGATCCTGATCAACGGCGAGGGCGAGGCGGCGCGCACCGCGCTCGGCGAAGCCCTGCAGAAGACCTTCACCCGGCCCGGCTCGCCCGAACTGGACGTGCGCCACTATGCGCGCCTGCTGCGCGCCGAGCGCGAGGCGCCGAAGCCCGCCGCGGCGCGGGCGCCCGACATCTCCGACCGGCGCGATGCGACGCCGGCCGAACTCGCGCGCTGGCAGGGCGTGTACCGCGACCCCTGGTTCGGCGAGGCCTCGCTGTGTCCCGCCGGCGGCGGCGTACGCTTCGCCGCGGTGCGCTCGCCGATGCTGCGCGGCAAGGTGATGCGCTCGGGCGGGCGCTGGCTGGTGGATTGGGACGAGGCCAGCGTGGATGCGGAGCCGTGGCTGGCGTTCGCCGGCGCGGATGCCTCGTCGGGAGCTACGATCAGGCTCGCCGCGATCGATCCGGACGCCGACTTCAGCTACGACTATGCCGACCTGCATTTCACCCGCGTGGCGGACTGCCCCTAGCATGCGGATCCTCCGCAAGAGCGCGGCACGTCCCTGTGCCGGCTACCTTCTCGCCCTGTCGCTCGCCGGTGCGGCCCATGCAGCGCCGGCGGTCTCGCCCGCGCGCGACGCCGCGCAGGCCGGCATGCTCGACGTGACCACGCTCGCACCCGGCTTCGTCGTCGACATGCGCTATGCCACGCCGGACAACTTCACCCGCCGCACCGTGCCGGGCTACGAAGCGCCGCGCTGCCTGCTGCTGGAGCCCGCGGCCGAGGCGCTGGCGCGCGTGCAGCGCACGCTGCAGGCCCAGGGCTATGCGCTGCGCCTGTACGACTGCTACCGGCCGGTGCGCGCAGTGCAGGCGTTCGTCGCCTGGGCACGCGCGCCCGACGACCGGGCCGCCAAGGCGGTGCACTATCCCGGGGTGGACAAGCGCGACCTGTTCGCCCGCGGCTACATCGCCGAAACCTCCGGCCACAGCCGCGGCGCCACCGTCGACCTCGGCCTGCTCGATTGCCGGCAGGGGCCATGCCGCGACGTGGACATGGGCACCGGCTTCGATTTCTTCGATCCGCTGGCCAACACCGACTCGCCGCGCGCGACGCCCGCGCAGCATCGCCATCGCCGGCAACTGCTGGAGGCGATGCGGGCGGAGGGCTTCGTCAACTACCCGATGGAGTGGTGGCACTTCACCTACAGGCCGGAACCGGCGCCGGATACCGCCTACGACTTCCCGATCCGGTGACCGCCATGCCTGGCATGCACGCCTTCGTTGCCATTTCCTGTCCGTACTGCGGCGAGTCGATCGACATCGCCGTCGATGCCTCGGTCGAGCGCCAGCGCTACATCGAGGACTGCCAGGTGTGCTGCCGGCCGATGGTCGTCGACGTGGCCGTGGACGAGGACGGCGAGATCGGGGTGACGGCGCGTTCGGAAGACGACGCCTGAGCCTCGCGGCCGCGTGTCGCCCCTACAATGGCGTTCCTCCCTCCGGATGCTCGCGAATGAACCTGCCGCTGCACTATGGCCTGCTCGGATCGCTGGAAGCGGGCCTGATCGCCTTCCTGGTCGGGCTGCTGGTGTTCGCCCTGTGGGAACGGCTGTGCCGCCGCACCGGGCTCTCGCACGGGCATGCGCTCGGCTGGGCCTGCGTGATCGCCACCGCGATCGCCGCCGGCTGGGACATCTGGAACCTGTTCTACACCAGCATCGTGCGGCTGGAGTCGCCGCTGTACGCCCGCATCGCGCTCGCCAGCATCCACGACCCGGACGAACTGGGCGCGCGCGTGGTGCTGGAAGTGATCGGCGCGCTCGCCGGCGTCGCCCTCGGCTGGCGCTTGTTCAGTGCCCGATCAGGAACCGACGAACGCTGAAAGGGCGGAATCCGGCCTGGAAAAATGCGCGCCGGCTCGCAATTGCGGAAGCGTTGAATGCGCGCGTTACCGATGGCTCACCTGTCGCTAACTTCGGCCTAGCCGCATTCGCGGGCGAGGTGGTTAAAACCCTGTTCTGCCTTCGACCGGGCAGCAAGGCACGTTCATGCGCGGGCGGTACGTTGCTCCCGTGCACGGCCGCCGTGCATTCCACGAATCGAAGGAGACCACCTATGAACACCCGCAATCGCAAGTCGCTGATCGCCATCACCGCCGCGCTGGCCGCGGCCCTGGCGCTGCCGGCCATGGCCCAGAGCACCGCCCAACAGGATCCGGCCGCTGCGGCGGCGTCGGCCCAGTCGGGCCAGTCCTCGGGTGGCGGCCAGACCTGGGCCAGCGTCGATACCGACAGCGACGGCGCCATCAGCAAGCAGGAGGCCCAGGTCAACGCCGGCCTCGCGCAGATCTTCGACCAGGCCGACAGCAACGGCGACGGCAAGCTGACGCCGGACGAGTACAAGGCCTTCGTCGCCAAGCAGCAGAGCGGCGACAACAGCGCGCCGCCGCAGCAGCAGAACTGATTCCCCGGGCCCAGGAGGATCGAACGGGAGTGGCCTGGCCACTCCCTTTTTTTCCGCCGGCCCGCCCCGGGATCGCCATCGGCTCCCCGCGCGCGGGGCCGCGCCCTACAATGGACCGATGAAAAGCATCGGCACACGCGACGGCCACGCGATCCAACTGGTCGGCTTCGACGGCGACGACACGCTCTGGAAGAGCGAGGACTACTACCGCACCGCCGAGGCGGAGTTCGAGGCCGTGCTCGGCCACTACATCGACCTGCGCGACCAGCGCATGCAGCAGCACCTGCTCGCGGTCGAACGGCGCAACCTCAAGATCTTCGGCTATGGCGCCAAGGGCATGACCCTGTCGATGATCGAGACCGCGATCGAGCTGACCGACGCGCGCATCTCCGCGCGCGACATCCAGAAGGTGCTGGAGATCGGCCGCGCCACGCTGCAGCACCCGGTGGAGGTGATCGCCGGCGTGCGCGAGGCGGTGGCGGAGATCGCGCGCGAGTTCGAGGTGGTGCTGATCACCAAGGGCGACCTGTTCCACCAGGAACGAAAGGCACCCCCAAGCAGGAGGCGTGCCAATCAGTGCAAGTTATTGAATAGGAAGGATTACATCGCGCAAGGGCGCCGGAAACAAAGGCGTTCATGTAGTCCGATGGAGCCCGATGTAAGCCAAAATTGCCTCGGTTTTGCCACGATTTCGGGGGCGGCATGATCCGGATCGTGGGGTTCGACGGGGACGACACCCTGTGGCGCAGCCAGGAGTTCTACGACCAGGCGCAGCTGGATTTCGAGGCGATCATCGCCCGCTACATTGACCTGGACTCCGCGGGACTGCGCGCAACGCTTCTGGCCACCGAGCGCGGCAACCTGGCCCAGTACGGCTATGGCGTGAAGGGCATGATCCTGTCGATGGTCGAAGCGGCCATTGACCTCACGGGTGGGCGGATCGAAGCCAAGGACATCCGCACGATCATGGACATGGGAAAGGACCTGCTGGTTCACCCCGTAGAGTTGCTGCCGGGGATTGCCGAAGCCGTCGAGCAGGTCGCCCAGCGTTTCCGCGTTGTCCTGATCACCAAGGGGGATCTGTTTCACCAAGAGCGGAAGGTGGCGCTGTGCGGATTGACCGCGTTTCAGCGCATAGAGATCGTGTCCGAGAAGGACGTGGCCACCTATCGCCGGCTGCTGGAAGAGTTCGAGGTCCAGCCCCACGAGTTCGCCATGGTGGGCAACTCCCTGAAATCGGATATCGCACCCGTGGTCGAGTTGGGCGGATGGGGCGTGTACATGCCGTATCACGCCACCTGGGAGCATGAGGTCCTGCACGACTTCGACGGGGCGGGCCGTGTTGTGGAAGTGGACGGCGCAGCTCGGATCAGCGAGGCTCTGGACAGGATGATGTCGGGGGCCTGATGTCCGAACGCATGCTCGATCTGCTGATCCGGCAATGGCCGGGAAAGACGCATTTGTCGGCAGAAGAGACGGCCAAGGTTCTCATGCAGCACCCGTACACGGTGCGCGAGCGGATGCGTAACGGCGAGCTTCCAGGGGCCGTGAAGCGCGATGGCACTTGGAAGATGCCGCTTCCTGACCTGGCCGAGCATTTGGAGCCCACGCCCAAGGCGCCACAGATCCCGTCGCCTCCAGTCATCGTGGGCGGCGCCCGACGCCGCAAGGCGGTCGTCATGAACTACCACCGCGACCGCTTCTGGGCGCAGGTGGCCCGTGCCTTGGGCGACATGGAGACCGCCGATATGCTGGATCAAGCGGCTCAGGACTTGTACGACGGCGAGGTACGGGAGTACCTGGTTGAGCGCGCTGAGCGGCGCAGATTGCTATTGGCGGGCACAGCCAGGCGGGCCAGAGGTCTTGCGGCGTCTAGCGAATCGCCTGGCGACTTGTAGGCAGTCCGCCTCGCGGCGATGATTTGGCCCTGACCGGGCGGCTTCTTGCGCCCAACGCTAGAGCGTGTTATGAACTTTGAAGTATCGAAGCGGCATTACTGAGCATGAGGATGGTGAAGACGACGAAGTGGAGTCCTGCGAGGGTTTCAGGCAGGCGTTCGTAGTCACGGGCCAAGCGGCGGAAGCGGTTGATCCAGCCGAAGCTGCGTTCCACGATCCAGCGGCGTGGCAGCAGCACAAAGCCCTTCTTGGCCTCCGGCAGCTTCACCACGTGCAGTTCGATGCCTTCCTCCTGCGCGGCTTCGGCCAGGTCTTTGCCGGTGTAACCCTGATCGACGAAGGCGAGCTTCACCGTTTCGCCGGTGACATGCTGGACTTCCTGCGCCAGCGATCGCACTTGGGCCCGCTCCTGCGCGTTGGCCGGCGTGACCTGCACCGCCAGCAGGTGGCCGAGCGTGTCCACCGCCATGTGCACCTTGCTGCCCTTCTTGCGCTTGTAGCCATCGTAGCCGGCCCGCGGACCGCTCTCGCACGTGGACTGCAGCGTGCGGCCATCCAGGATCACGGCGCTGGGCTGCCCTTGCTTGCCTTGCGCCACCCGCAAGACCGAACGCAGGTCGTTGACCATGGCCTCGAAGCAGCCCGCCTGCAGCCAGCGCTGGGTCTGCTGGTAGACCGCTTCCCACGGCGGAAACTCATGGGGAATCAAGCGCCAGGGCGCGCCGGCCCGGGCCATCCAGCGCAACGCGTTGAACATCAAGCGCAGCTCGTACTTGCGCTGCCGTGCTTGCGGGTCCATCAGCGTCAGGTAGGGCGCGGCGAACGCCCACTCTTCATCGGTGACGTCGGTCGGATACGGGCGTGGCGGCTTCATCCGCTTACGATAGCCGAGCCGGATCAAAGTTCATAACACGCTCTAGGGACGGCTACGCCCCGCCCTTGCGCTCACTGTTTTCGGGGGCCGAAAGACCATGCGCCGGTCCCCCACCGTTTTTGGGGACACCATGGCCGAAACCACCATCCACCACATCCTCGACGAGCTTGCCGAGGCCGCCACCGACCACCGCGACAAGGGCGGGAAGTTCGAGCGCCTGATGAAGGCGTACTTCCTCACTGACCCCCTGTACGTGTCGCGGTTCTCCGAGGTGTGGCTGTGGAACGAGTGGCCCGACCGCAAGGGCAAGGCTGACACCGGCATAGACCTGGTGGCCCAGGAGCGCGATACGGGTGCCTTGGTGGCCATCCAATGCAAGTTCTATGCGCCCAGCTACACGCTGCAGAAGGGCGACATCGACAGCTTCTTTACCGCGTCGGGCAAGTCGCCGTTTGCCAGCCGCCTGATCGTGTCTACCACCGACAAGTGGAGCAAGCACGCCGAAGACGCCCTGGAAGCCCAGCAGATCCCGTGCGCCCGCCTGCGCGTGGCGGACCTGGAAGACAGTGCCGTTGATTGGTCCAAGTTCAGCCTGGCCAAGCCTGACCAGGTGGTGCTGCGCACCAAGAAGAAGCCGTTCCGCCACCAGCAAGCTGCGCTGAAGGCGGTTCACGAAGGTTTCCAGAATCACGAGCGCGGCAAGCTGATCATGGCCTGCGGCACGGGCAAGACCTTCACCTCGCTCAAAATCGTGGAGCAGGAAACGCCCAGCAACGGCCTGGTGCTGTTCCTGGTGCCCTCCATTTCGCTGCTGTCCCAGACGCTCAAGGAATGGACGGCGCAGGCCACCGACGAGATCCGGGCCTTCGCCGTGTGCTCGGACACCAAGGTCGGCAAGCACAGCGAGGACATCGCTGTCCACGACTTGGCATTCCCAGCCACCACCGACGCGCAGCGGTTGGGTCAGGTGATGGCCACGCGGCCTGCAGCAGACACGCGCCGCACGGTGATCTTCTCCACCTACCAATCGATCGATGTCATTTCCCAGGCCCAGAAGAAGCACGGGGTAGGGGAGTTCGACCTGATTGTCTGCGACGAGGCTCTGCCGCCTTTGAGCGAGCGGAAGTAGATGGCCTAACGACAGGGCTGCAAATGATGGTTGAAGGGAAGAACTTGGTATGACTTTCGCCGGAAGATAGCTACAAGAGGGCGGTTCTGACGGCCCGGAAGGACCCTTTGCGATTGGGTGACCGGTTTGACGGTCTGCTTTTTGCGGCATATTTCTTCCCGAAGAACGAAGTCAAGGATCAGGATCTTCCATTGGCCGTACGTCACCCCTACTACGAGCTAGTGAAAGAGGCGGCATAGAAAGCTGACTGACGTCAGGGGCGCTTGGGCGGGACGATACACGGCGAGTCAGGAGGGCCAGGTGTGAGCGAGGAAGACGGAATTTACGTTGCCAACAAGGTGCCGGGGCGCATTTATGGTTCGTCCGCGTTCCCCGTAAAGGGGCTGGTCAAGGACGGCGAGCGCTTCACGGAGGTGGTTCGGAAGTTGCGGTACCTGGATAGGGTCTTCCCCGACATCGAAGGCGACGCGCTTGGAGTGGTCAAGCACGAGGTGGTTCTTCGGACCACGCCAACCGGCAAAAGGCAGATCAAAATGCTGCTGGTGGAGGACCCCCGGCGGATCAAGTCGATCCTCCTGCAGTCGTTTGACATGAGCGAAGGAAAGGATAGCCCGAGCCGGAATGCGCACTTCCTGATCACGGGCAAAGAGATCGATGAGCTGGTTGAGCTGGCCATGCTTGCCGTCAACGCCGAGTTCCGGGCCGAAGACAAGTTCAGGATCGGGATCGATCAACTCAGCCGCTTCACGCTATCCAGGGACGCAGCCAAGCAGCTCATCGGCAAGAACGAGCAGTTGCTGGAAGACATCCTGACCAGCGAAGTCACTGAGCGTGATCTGGTCACCGTTGCCTACAGGCGCCGGCAACTCGACCTGTTCGAGCGACTTCTGTCCGACGACACGTTCTTCGACGAGCAAGCAAGCCAGGTGCGAGGCCCCGAGGAGGTCTGGCAGCGGTTCTTTGAGGCCAACCACTGGATCTTTGGCGGCTCGCTGTTTTTCAACGCAGCAGGCGCAATCGATGAGGGCAAGCTGGAACGTGTGGTGGCCGGGGCAAGCGTGGTAGGCCCAGGAAAGCGAGCGGACGGGCTGCTCAGTACGCGTGGACGAGTTGGCGCGCTGTGCTTTGCGGAGATCAAGACCCATCGCACAAGGTTGCTGCAAAAGAGCCAGTATCGGCCTGGTGTCTGGGGGCCCAGCAGCGACCTGACAGACGCCGTGGCCCAGTCACAAAGAACGGTCCATCTGGCCGAAGCCAACATCCGCGAAGCGCTAGCGGCACGCTGTAATCGTTCGCACATGGGTCCTTGACGGGAATGACACATCACGGATGTTGGTGATGTCATCCACCGTCTACTTCCCCATGAAGCACATCTTCTTCCTCTGCTACTACCTTTTCCTGATCTGGTTCGTCTGGGCCGGTGGCCTGTTGGGCCTGACCACCAAGGCCGGCTACAACGACTCTTGGGCGGGCCTGTTCGTCGCCTGGGCGGGCGGGATGTACCTCCTGCCGTCGATGATTGGCGCACACCGTGGGGCCGGACATAGCACCCGCATTTCAATGCTCAATGTCTTCCTCGGTTGGACCGGCATTGGCTGGCTTGCGGCGCTGGCCATGGCGCTGTTCTATCGGCGCGCCTATTGACCCTGGTTCGTTCTGGGGTTTGACCACACCCTGGCCCGGTCGCGTTCGGGCGCAAGGCTTGCGCCTGGTCCACTTCGCTTCCCCCTGCGGTGCGCCCGCCCTGGCTCGCCCGAGCCTGTTGGGTCTCCCACCCAGGAGACGCACCATGACCTTCGAGCAAGACGTTTCAAACCTTCGGGCTAACGCCAATAGCGCCGTGCTGGATCAGATCGTGGGCTACTACGGTCCCGCCAACGACATCGAGCCATGGGCTCACCTCAACTCGCTGCTGTGGCCAGAGCTGTCCGAGTACGAGGACACCCGTCGGGCACAGATCCCCGCAGTGCTGGACGAGTACCAGGACGAGCTGCGGCGCTACATCCGCCGGTACGATGACCTGCGGACACGCCGGCTGGATGCACTATCCAACTACGACCTAGGCATTGCCTACCGCCAGGCTGGCCCCGAGAACGGCCTGTTCCAGGCCTTGGACGCGGTGCGCAACCACATCGGTCGGGTGAGGGCCCAGATCGCGTGGCTCTCGGCCGAGCAGGACCGCTTGGCCCTGCCGCAACTGGCCCTCTTTTGAGGGCCAAGATAAACGGCCCATGAATTGTTTGCGTCTTGCGTAAGTCATTGAGTTGCACCCTGTTTCAGGCCTGAAAAATACGCTGACCCTATTACAGAACAACGGTGTTTCGCCCTTCCGCAACGATCTGCTGGCGGGGTGGTGGAAATCCGATCCTGAACAGGCGTAGCATTCCATCCGTTGGCACCCCACAGGGGAACCAATGCGACGCATGGGGCGCCGCGCCCACACCGCAAGGTAGGCATGTCCGGAACCCGTAAGGGCGGCTAATGACGAGGCGCTAACGGCGGCTGGCCAGTTCACCAGCAAGGGCGAATGCCCATTCCGCGATTGCCTAGATCGCTCCCCTCGCTGAAAGGCGGGGACCCCTCCGCCCAAAGCGCGGAGGGTCGATCTAAGGCCCTTACTCGTGGAGATCACTTCTCACTTTGCCCGTCGCTCCACCCATCGCGGTGGCTCATCCATTCACCTGACCAAGGGCGATTGCCTCGCCCAGCTGAAAAAGCTGCCCGACGCTTCGGTCGATCTGGTGCTGACCGACCTGCCCTATGGCACCACGGGCTGCAAATGGGACACGGTCATCGACCTGGCCACCATGTGGCGTGAGCTGTATCGCGTGGGCACGCCCGAATGCGTGTTCGTTTTCACGGCGCAGACTCCTTTCACCTTCGTTCTGGCCCAGTCCAACCCTTACGGGTTGAAGCACCTGCGCCACACGATCGTGTGGGAGAAGTCCAACGGCACCAATCCGCTGCTGGCCAAGCGCCAGCCGATGAAAGTGCACGAAGACATCCTGGTGTTCTGCCGCAAGCAGGCGCGTTACAACCCGCAGATGGTTTCCGGCAAGCCGTTTGCCGGCTCGACCGGCATGTTCAAGGGCGGGGAGGCTGGCGGCATGGCGGGTATGCCGCGCAAGGCTGCCAAGAACACCGGCACGCGGTATCCGCGTTCCGTCCAGTTCTTTTCTTGGGAACGCGGATGGCACCCCACGCAAAAGCCCGTGGCGTTGATGGAGTGGTTGATCCGGACCTACTCCAACCCGGGGCACACGGTGCTTGACCTGACCATGGGCTCGGGTACCACGGGCGTGGCAGCTGTGAGGTGCGGGCGCAACTTCATCGGCTTTGAGCTTGACGCCCAGTACATGGCCATTGCACGTCGCCGGATCCGTTGCGCGCACAAGGGCAGGCCGGATCCGCTGCCTACGCAGGCCTATCGCCAAGCAAGGCCACGGATGGAGACCGTCCGGGGCGGCGCGAAGCTGTTGTCCGGTCGATCGAAGCGCACCACCGCGCCGCTGCGGAAGGAGGTGAGTCATGTCGCGTAATCCTCGCAAGGCGCTGTCTGATGCCATCCGTTATCACGCCCGCGTGTCCAAGCTTGACCGTTCGCCCGCTCAAGCACTGAACACCATGATCGCGGGGCTGTTCAACATCCTGGGGTGCCGGCCCTTGTCGATGTATCACACCATCGACGAGAGCTACTACGTCAACTTCAAGGCACCGGAGCGCATGAAGGAAATCGAGTCGATTTCGGCCATGACGACAGCCTATCTCGAAGTGGTGAAGGCCAACCAGCCGTTCCATGACGTGCTGACCGACCTGGCCAGTGAATTCATGGGGCGGGGTGGTGAGGCGATGGGTCAGTTCTTTACGCCTCGGGATCTCGCTTTGCTGACCGCTCAGTTGGCTTTGAGCGGCCAGTTGCCGAAGTTGCGGCAGCAAGCCGCAGCGGGTGAACTGGTGAAAGTGTCCGATCCGACGGGTTCGGGAACCGGTTCGCTTCTTTTGGCACTTCTTTATGAGCTGCGTAAACATGCGCCAGAGTTGCTTCCGTCGGTGGGCGTGTATGCGGTGGATCTGGATGTGGGCATGGCACGGGCAACGGCGGTTCAGGTCATTTGGAACTGCCTTATCCACCAAGTGGCCATCGCGCACGTCTCGATCTGGCACGCCAATGCGATCACGGAGTACCAGACGAAAGCGCCGATGGTGGTTCATCACCCGAGGGTCCTGAACACGGAGCTGTTCAACCAGCGGATGGAGGACGTGCGCCATGCAACGTAACTGCAATCCCAAGCACACCTACTACTGCCCGAATTGCGGAAGTACGGATGTTTCGTTCGACGGCCAAGTTGAGTGGGACGCCGAGGAAGAGCGTTGGATTCTGCTCGAGGTCCATGACGATCCTTGGTGCGGTAACTGTAACGACACGATCTCGGAAGCGAGATTCGGTGATCCGACGGAGTTGCGCCATGTCGCGTAGTCGGAAGTTGACTCGAAGTGTTGTTGCGACGGTTCGAGACGCTGGTATGGAAATTCGGTCGATCGGAAGGCATGCCAACGGCGCTCGTTAGCTTGAAGCGACTGTCTGTTAGGGCTGAGGTTCGATCACGCTCGGGGGGGAGGTATCAAGAAAAGAGCGCTCGGCCCATTGCAGGACCGGCCTGCGGCGTTGGTCGAGATGTCATAGGCCAGTGCCGTGCAGTGGGTGCCCACCGTGCTTGGGGCACTGCGGTCAACCTTTCGGGACCGCGATTACCTCGGCAAGAAGCTGGAGCAGTCCGGCCTCATCGGGCGGGACTTGAGTCTTCCCGGGGGCGCGGCGGCGACCACGTATGCGACCGATGGCTTTCATTCGGCCGCAAGGTTGCTCACTGTAGAACTTGCAGTCGGTGCCGCGGTCGCCGGTCAGGGGCTGGCCCCCTCTTCCGAGCGGCCTACTGGGAGGCACCTTGGCATGTCTGCTTTGTCCAGGCTGAGCAGCACAATGAGAGGACGGCAAGCATTGGTTCGGGAGGCCATGCTGGGCGAAGAGCTGAAAATGGTCGTTAAGAATCTGCGCGATTACCCCGAGGCCCATGTGCGCGTTCTGCTGCCGCGTGGACTGTTTAGACTTCGTGGTTGTACCGAAGTGCTCGACGCCATCGGAAATCGTTGGCCAACCGGGCCAATCAGGAATTCACGACAGAGGACCGCTCTCATTGATTCTCAAGCCCGGTGAGCCCACCGTTCCAATGGGCTCTCAAATGCCAGACGATCCATGGCATTACGGCTGTTGAAAAAGCTATAAGCGAGCAACGAGTTGCGTGAGCTCAACGCGAATGCGCTCGATGCACCGCCTCCTCAAACCGCCGGTCCGGCGACGAGATGGGGTCATCAAGCATCACAGGGATAGAACGATCGCGCCCTCCCGGTTGGATCGACCAAATCAGCCAATCCCCACTCGCTCAAGGATGCTCTGGCGCGATGCCGAAAGTACAGCTTCTGAAAGTTCCTCGTCCTTGAGCGCGCGCGACATAGCTATGGCTCCCACCATCTCGGCAAGGATAGACGCGGCCAAGACATCCGGACTCGGCACCGATAAATGACGGAGCGCTCCAGCGACCACACCAAGCATCCTGGCCATCCCGGCATCGAATTGCTTGCGGATTACCGCACTCATGCGTCCGACGTCATTCGATAGAGCTGCTACGGGACACCCTTTCTCGGGGTGATTGCGATGGGCCAGGCTCAGGTAACGAACGATAAAATCCCTCAATCCTTCTTCAGGACGCTCGTTCTCTATGCGCTGCAAAAGACGCACGTATTGTTCGTCGAACATATACGCTATCGCTGCGCGTACCAGATCATCCTTTGACTCGAAGTGCGCATAGAACCCGCCATGGGTCAATCCGGCTTTCGCCATAAGCGCTGCGACGCCTACTTTTCCCGGGCCATCCCGGCGGATCGCCTTGGAGGCCTCCTTCAAGACTAGCTCTCTCGTCCGTTGTTTATGGTCGGCGTCGTAGCGCATCGATCAGCTTCCTCCGGCTTCTTCGGCATTCTATCATCCAATCCTCGCTCACTTGGTGCGTGCGGATGAAGCGCCAGTGCCGTTCCGTGCTCGCATGCAGCGCCTAGCCATAGGACTACTTGCCTGGCTCCTACACCCCGCGCGCGTCCACGTCTTTCTGCGCACGCTTGGTGGCGTTTCAACCCTGCGGCACTTCATCCTGCTTGAACTGCGCGATCTCCTCGCGCGTGCGCTGGATGGGTCGCTGATGCCGCTTGCCTCAATGATCTGACTGTTGCGCGCAATGAAGCCATCGCGCGCCACTGGTCCCTAATCGCCGTTTTGACCTCGCCCATCACGTGCTTGGCCTCCGAACGCTCGCGCCACACCCAGATCGCCTTCGCGTCCGGCACCTTGCCGCTGTGCTGCAAGCCAAGCGCACAGAACTGCGATCATCCAGCACCTGGTACTTCAGCGACTCGTCGGACAGGTTATGCAACTCCTGCGGCAACGGCAGCCGAACCATCTCTTTTGTCGGCCACGCCGGGCGGTCACCTTGGGCCTCCGGCCCGATATAGCTCCGCATCCGCAGCACGTGCAATCGCCTTGAAGTTGATATGCCGCGACAGAAATTCCAGCTGATCATATCCCCTGACCTTGGCGACGCGCTCGTTACCGGCGAACAGGCTGATTATCGAAGCTGACCATGGAGTCAGGTGGATATTGATAGGTGGTCAGGGGGGATGACCTGAGACGGATCGTGTAGCCAGTTGGCTGGTGAGTTCTCTACCCTTAACAGGCAAGGAGAGCTCCATGAAGAAGCGATTCACCGACGAACAGATCATCGGCATCCTGCGTGAGGCCGAGGTCGGCGCCATGTCGATCAAGGCGCTGTGCAAGAAACACAACCTGACCGAGCAGACCTTTTTCCGCTGGCGCAACAAGTTCGGCGGCCTGGATGTACCCGACGCCCGCCGGCTCAAAGACCTGGAGTCCGAGAACGCCCGGCTCAAGCGGCTGGTGGCCGAGCAGATGCTGGTCATCGACGGGATGAAGGAGATCGTCCGAAAAAAATGACGACCCCGTCGGAACGACGCGACACGGTCCAGGTGCTGGTCCGTCGGGGGATCTCGCAGCGGAAGGCCCTGCATTACCTGGGTTTGAGCCGCCGCATCGCCAGCTACGCCCCGCGCCAGGCCGCCAAGGACCAGGCGGTGGCCGAGCGCTTGCTGGCCGCGTCGCCGAAGGTGCCGCGGTTCGGGTATCGCCGGATGGCGGCCTGGCTGGACCTGGGCGAGGCCCGGGTGCGGCGCCTGTGGCGTCGGCTGGGCTTGAACATTCCCCGCCGCCGGCCGCGTCGCCGCCGATCCGGCAACGATATCCGCCTTCCGGGCGCGGTTCGCCCGAATGCCGTCTGGAGCTACGACTTCGTCCACGACCAGATGGTCGACGGGCGCGCCTTGAAGATGCTGTGCGTGATCGACGAATACACCCGGGAGTGCCTGGCCATCGAGGTCGGGGCCAGCCTGCGGGCGCAGGACGTGATCCTGACCCTGTCGCGGTTGATGCGGCTCTACGGCAAGCCGGCCTTTGTCCGCTCCGACAACGGCGCCGAGTTCACCGCAGCCAAGGTGATGCGCTGGCTGCGCGACGCGGCGATCGGCCCGGCGTTCATCGCGCCGGGCAGCCCGTGGCAGAACGGCTTCGTCGAGAGCTTCAACGGCAAGCTGCGGGACGAGCTGCTGAACCGCGAATGGTTCCGCAGCCGCGCCGAGGCGAAGGTACTGATCGAACGCTGGCGGCAGTTCTACAACGAGCAGCGGCCGCACAGCGCCCATGGTTACAAACCCCCGGCGAGCGTTCGCCGGAACTGGTCGAAACCCGATACCATCAACCCCGGACTCACTGCCTGATTGGCTACAAGTTCCATACTCAGGTCACAGTGACGAATGGGGCGGTGATCAGTGACACTTCTCCAAGACAGGGGCGGTGATCGGTGACACCGAGGGGCGGTGATCAGTGACAGATGGGGCGGTGATTGATGACGCTAGATTTTTAGCTGAGTCGCGGCAACACGTTGATTCAACGAAAGAAATCTGTGCCAAGCGCCCGCCGAAATCAGCTACAGGCTTTAGGCTTTAGAGCTTTAGGCTTTTGGAACCTAAAGGTTGAGGGTGCGCCCTAGGCGCACGGATCCTTTCGGATCTGAGGAAAAGCCAAGAGCAACAGCAACAGCAACAGCAACAGCAACAGCGCCGGGGGCTTCGCCCCGCCGGCCTGCGGAGCGGATGTGTCTGCTTCATTCCAACGCGCCCTATGGGCGCGGACCACTGGCCTTGGGGCCAGGACCTTGGCCGCCTGGCGGCGGCCTGCCTACGGGTAGCGCAACGATTTTTTCGCACTTTGGCTTGGCGGTGGCCCCGCCCCCTCACGCTGCGACGGTCGCGAGGCCTTGGCGCTTGTTCAATTCCTCCATGCACAGATAGCGCTTGACGCCCCAGTGCGTGCCGGCCAGATAGCGCAGGCGGGCCGCGGCCAGCATCAGGGCGGCATGTCCGTCCGGGAACGCACCGACCACGCGGGTGCGTCGCCGGATCTCGCGCATCATCCGCTCCAGTGGATTGTTGGTCCGGATCCGTCGCCAGTGCGTCTCCGGGAAGGCGTAGTAGGCGAACGTCTCGGCGATGTGGGCCTCGACCTTGTCCGCCGCCGCCCCCAGCTTCATCTGCCGCAACTTGGCCACGACCTGATCGGCCTTGAGCTGCGCCGCCTCGATATCCTCGGCCGCGTGGATCGCCTTGAGCATGGCTGCCACCTCGCGCACCTTGCCGCTGGGCACCACGCTGAACACGTTGCGGTAGAAGTGCACCACGCAGCGCTGCCAGCGGGCCTCGGGGTAGTGTTCGCCCAGGCTCTCCACCAGTCCGGCACAGGCGTCGGAGACGAACAGCGCCGGCGTGGCCAGCCCGCGGCCCTTCAGATAGGCCAGGAAGCCGCTCCAGCCCGACTTGTCCTCCTTGGCTCCCTCGGCCACGCCCAGCACCTTGCGGTAGCCCTCGGCATCCACCCCGATCGCCACCAGCACCGAGACGTTGCGCACCTCGCCCGCCCACGTGCGCTTGAGCACGATCCCATCCAGGTACACGTATGGGTAGTGGCCGCTGATCGGCTCGTTGCGCCAAGCTTCGATCCGTGCGTAGACCTTCTGGTTCAGTCGGCTCACCGCCCCGGCGCTGACCTTCGTGCCCCACAGTGCCTCGGTGATGTCCTCCACCCGCCGCACCGACACCCCGGCCAGATACATCTCCATCAGCGACTCCTCCACCGACGCCTCCCGCCGCCGGTAGCGTTCGATGATCGCCGTCTCCAGCGGCAGCTTGCGCAGCTTCGGCACCTTCAACCGCACTTCCCCGGCCCGGGTGTGCAGCGTCCGCTCGTAGTGACCGGCCCGGGTGTCCCGCCGCTCCTGGCTGCGCTCGTATCGCCCGGCGCCGCACACCCGGTCGGCCTCCGCATCCAGCAGCCCGTTCAACGTCTCCTCGATCGTACTGCGCACGACCTGTCCGAGGTGGTCCTGGATCCGGGCCTCGTCGATCTTGATCACCTTGCCCAGTCCGGGCGTAGACTCGTTCATGGTGGTGGTCCTCGTTGGTGGTTGGAACGTCGCAGTCCCAAACGTCATCGTGGGCCACCGCCTTCGTCAAATGTGCGCAAGAAACGTTACGTCATCTGCCTACGGCCTGAAACATGGCGCAGTCACCACACCAGCCCAGGGCGTAGCCGCGGCGCGGCCGCGCCGCCAGGTCCCTTGCCCTTCCCAGATCACCGGACGCCGTAGGCGGCCGTCCACGGCGCGATAGCGCCGCCACCGTACTCACTTCACTGGCGTGAAGCCGTACCGGTTCGCATTCCTCAACTTGCGTGCCCGCCAACGTGCCGCAGACTGGACGGGGCATAGAAGAACCCGTCCCATGTCTGATCCGAACTTCACCGACGACGAAATCCTGATGGCGGCCGACCGCTTCGAGATCGTGTGCGAGAAGCACACGATCCGTATGCAGTTGGCTGACGAATGGTTCGTGCCGGGCAAGCACCACTCGACCATCGAGACGTGCTGCAAGTACGCCAGATCCGCGTTAGAGCGAGGGTATGACGTACACATCAAGTGGAAGGTGAAAGATGGATCGACACGAATACCAGAGGCTGCAAGCCAAGAATTTCTACGACAATCTGCGGGAGGGCGTGGCACCTCCGCTCTTTCGATGGCAAGACCCTGATACGCCACTGCCGCAGATCGGTGGCGAGCCTCGCGGTGTGTCGGGCTACTGCTTTGAAGCCGACAACGCCCTGCAGCTGGCCATGGCCGCTAAGGCACGGGCTTCCAGAGCCCCTACTGGCTGTCCACCGAGGAGGCAAACGCGGCCGGCGGCTATATCCGCAAGGGCGAAGTCGGCACGAAGATCCTCAAATGGATCCGCAAGGATGGCCAGCTGTCCGAGCGGGTGCCGGCTACCGTGTTCAACGCTGACCAGATCAAGGGCTTGAACCTGCCCAGGCAAAAAGGTCTGACGCCCGAGCAGCAAGCCACGCGGCAAGCCGGGCTGGATGCCTTGATTGCGCCGCGCAAGAAGACGCCCACGATCGAGCAGTACAACGCTCGCCTCAAGGAAGTCATGGCCGAGAAGTTTCCGGCCCAAGAGGACGTGCAGGACAACGCCCGAATGGCTCTGCGCCGCGAGTACGCGATCATGACTGGGCAAGCTCGGCTAGGGCTGCCACGGGAAGTCGAACCCGAGCTGGCCCGGGAGTTGAAGCCCTTCATCGAGCACCGGCCCCACCCTCAGGAAGTCGTTCGTGCCCTGGATGACGCCTATGCGGCATTGAAGGAGGTCGGTATCGAGCCGCTGGTCTACGCGAGCGTGCCCAGGAAGGAGATGGCGCAACAGCCGGTCAAGCCCGCCAGTGAGCCACGTCCGAAGCGCGAACGGTCGCAGGCCAAGGCCAAAGATAAGGGCAGGGAGCAATCCAACGACATTCCATTCTGACGGATGGGTTCGCAGAACTGGGAGAACGAGGGGCGGAACGACCGCCCCTTCGTTTGGAAGGGGTTGCCGAAATCGGCATCGTTTCTAGGTTGGGTGTGGTCTCCCCACATTCCCTTCCCCATGAAAAAGATTGCACTTCTCTTGGCGCTTGGTCTGACGGCCGGCGCGGTGAACGCTCAAACCTACGCCCCCGATCTGGATCGACCTGTGAGATGGCCGCATTGAAGGCGATGACCTCAAATCCCTGCTCGGGCGTGAAGCTGTAGATGCCGTTGGACACTTCGACGTACTGCTCCAGCGGCACGTTCGTGGCTGCCTTGGGCTTAGGAGCATGGCTGGCCACCGGGGCGTCTGGTTTGCCTTCGGGCTGTGAGGCGGAGGCGGCAGTTTCGGGCTTGCCGCAAGCGGCTAGGAAGCAAACAAGAAGTACGGGCGTAAGAGCAACTGATTTCATGGTTCCCCCTTGGGTAGTAGCTCAGAGGGAATCGTCGCATGCAATTTGCGATAATCGCAAATGACCTTTACCGGGGGTTTGGGTCAGGCTATGCGGTCGCCTCCTGTCGTCCGCCCATGCAGCCCAAGTCTCCCGCCACGCTATTCGGCCGTCGCCTTCGGGCGGCGCGGGTGGCTGCTGGCTTGACGCAGGCAGATTTGGGAAGGGTGCTGGGCTTGGACGACCAGAATACGGGCGCGCCGCGCGTCAGTCGGTATGAGACCGGTCGGCATGAGCCCGACCAGGAAACCATGGTCAAGATCGCTGAGGCTTTGGGCCTGCCGGTGGCCTACTTCCATGCCACGTCCGACCCATTGGCCAAGATCATCCTGATGGTGGGGCGCCTCCCCCCGAAGGAGCAGGCGCGGATCAGTGATCTGATTGAGCAGTGGATCGAGAAGAAGTAGGGCTTACGCCGCAGTCTGCTTGGTAAACAGTGTGGCCATGACTTGGGCCATTTCGTCGCGCGACAGCTCCGACAACACGGCCAATGCCGTCTCAACCGCTGATGGGCCCGCCGTACCACCTGCAGCCAGGCGCCTGCGGTCAGCTTCGGCCATCTTGCGCCGGATGGCTTCCGGTTTCGGGTTGAAGTACCTCATGAAGGACGCCAAGTCGTCGTGCCCTGACATCTTTGCAATCATGGCAGCCGGCATGTCTTCGCCCAGCTCTGTAATGCGGGTGTGCCGCAGGTCGTGCAGCCGCTTGTTCAGTATGTCTGGGCGATTGTGCTTTCTGGCGGCGCGTCGGCGTGCGCGCTCCCAGGCCTTGGTGACGGCGTCCGGCCAGATACGGTTGCCAGCAGCAGTCAAGAACACAGCACCGGTTTGGGTATCGCTGGCTTCGCGGCGACGCGCCAGCATCTCGACTACGGCAGGGGCGAAAGGAACGGTGCGCTCGCGCCTCAGCTCCACGCCCTTGACCCGTCGGCTCTTGGTGTTCGTGAGTTTGGCGAACGTGTTGTCCGCAGCGACCCGTTCCCAGTCCAGCTTGACCGCCTCACTGCGACGCATGGCCGAGTAGCGGTTCATTGCCGGACTTCTCCAACGCATACCACTCGGCCTTGGCCCACGCTTCGGCTTGCGATTGCCAATGGAGCAGGTCCTTTTCGGTGTAGCCTCCGGTCTTGGGGCTGATCGACAGCTTCCAGACATGGGTCTTGTCGCGATAAACGGCATTGTCCTTCTGCCACCGGATACGGGCAGCCCATCGGGGCTCGCCAACGGCTATAAAGAACACGCCGGGTACGGATGACTGCCAATCCTGAGCCAGTAGCGCCTTGGACTTGGCCCTGGCAGCCATAACAGCCTTGGAAGGACGTGTCACGATGTTGCCCCAGATTTGCCCCGATTACCGAAATGTACACTGAAACGATTGCAAAATCAGCAACATACGGAACGTGCATGTTCCACCAGGAGCAGAAGATCGCCCAGTCCGGCCTGTCGGACCTGTTCCGGCGCATCGAGGTGGTATCGGAAAAGGACCCGCAGACCTATGCGCGGGTGCTGGCCGAGTTCGACCTGCCGGCGCGGCGCTTCGCGATGATCGGCAACTCGCTGCGCTCGGACATCGAGCCGGTGCTGGCGCTGGGCGGGTGGGGCATCCATACCCCTTACCACGTCACCTGGGCGCACGAGAGCGAGCATGGCGTGGTCGCCGGCGACCCGCGCCTGCGCGAGGTGCCTGCCGCCTCGGGCTGGCCCGCGGCCGTACATGCGCTAGACTTGGCGGCCGGGGCGTCCGGCGGCTGAGCCGCACGCCCGAACCGAAGGATGCCGAGGCCGGCGCACGTCCGGCCCGCGTAATGGAAGACAGACGGAGAATGCCATGGCAAGGATATGGACGTTGCTGCTGGGGATCGCCCTGGTGCAGCCGTTGTGGGCGGCGGAGCTGGAAGAAGAACGGGTCAACCCCAGCGAGGTCACCTTCGAGAAGGGAGTGCCTGTCTACTACGAAGGCGGCAGGCCGGTACGGCTGAAGACGCGCCAGGAAGGCGGCGAGACCATCTACTACCGGCTGGTGCGCTACGACGCGCAGGAAGGCTACGTGGACCAGGACGGCCGCAGCATCGCCGCCGACGGCAACTACGTGTCGCCGCAGACGCCGATCCGCGGCTTCGCCGCCGGTCGCGCGAGCAGCCGCGTGCGCTACTACGGCGCCGGCCTGTACGGGCCGGATTACTACCAGAGCCCCTACAACCGCGACGCGCGCAAGCACTACTCCGGGCCGGGCTACTACGGCAGCTGCGACTGGCGGGGGTGCCGCGAGGTGCACTACCTGGTGCCGGTCTACGGATATCCGTACTGAGGTCCTGGCATCGGCGCCCGCGCGGGACTGGCCGTACGCGCGGGCTGCGGCATCATCGGCCATGATCCCCGCGCGCCCCGCTGCCGGCGCAGGCCGGTGCGCCCGGCGCCGGCGATGCCCGGATCGACGCCAGCTCGGCGACATCAACGCCTACGCTCTCCGCCATCCGGACAGCTTCCCGGACGAGGCGGCGCGTTATGCCAGTGTCCGCCACGGCTATGTCCAGGCCTTGCCGGAGCAGCGGCGCCGGCCGCCGGGCAAATGCATTCGGCCGCCGAGCCCGGAAGCACTCGCCGTCGGCGTGTCATCGTCGAGCGCCTGGTTCGACAGGCGCATGATGCGTCACGAACGTCGACGATGCGGCTGACGGCGCGCGCCGCAAGCAAGCCGATCAGATCGAAACCGAGGCGCGCTGTTGCCGGCGCTGCATGGTCATCAGCAGCATCACCGTCAGCAAGGCCGTGGCCACGACGAAAATGCCCATGCCCAGGTAGTCGCCGCCCAGCCCGCCAGCGGTGCTCAGCGCGACATCCTCGCCATTGGGCACGAAGCTCGCGGCGTACATGCCGGTGTAGTGCATGCCGCACACGGCCACGCCCATCACCAGCGCGCTGCCGAGCATCTGCACCCAGCCGCGCAGGTTGAAGGCCAGCCACAGCGCCACCGTCGAGGCGACCACGGCGATGACCACGGACACGCCGACGATGCCCATGTCGTAATGGGTCGTTGCCGGCATCTTCATCGCGGCCATGCCGGTGTAGTGCATGCCGGCCACGCCCAGGCCCATGCACAGTCCCGCCATCAGCAGCTTGCCCCAGCCGAATACGCCGGAGCCCGCCAGGACCAGGCCGACCATGCACGAGGCGATGCCGACCACCGCCGACAGCGCGGTCAGGCCCAGGTCGTAAGTCACCTGGATTTCCATCCGGCACGCCAGCATGGCGATGAAGTGCATGGCCCAGATCGCGCCGGCGCCCAACGCCACGCCGCTGGCGGTCACCGCCTGCCAGCGTTGCGCACCGGTCCGCGCGGCCGGGATGCCGATCGCGATCTGCAGCGCGGTGAACGAGCCGAGGACCGAAACCAGGTACGACAACAGCATCAGGATCGGATCGTGGACGCAGTGGATCGCATGGTCGTGCGGCATGGTGGATTTCCCCTCGGCTCGTTGCGGTGGTGGCTGGCCAGGGACAGGCCTGGTCAGACGTGGAATACGAACTTGCAGCAGCTCGCGCCGTTGGCGCGGCAGGACACTTCGCTGACCCGCACCAGGCCCAGATTGCCGGCCTCGTTGAGTGCGCCCTCGAGGAAGCCGCGCAGGAAATGGCATTGCGGCGCGGTGACCGCCGGCCCCGGGATGGCGAACGGACTGCTGTGGGTCCTCAGCGCGTCTTCCTCCAGCTCTGCGGGCAGCAACTGGCGCAGCGCCGGCAACGCGATGTGGCGGATCGAACCGGCCATCGGTAGACGTGCGCCCAGGGCGAAATCGCGCTTGTACACCCAGGCGCCGACGCGGGTGCCCATATAGCGCAGGGTCGATTCGCGCTGGGCCGGCTCCAGGCTGCGCTCGAGGCTCAGTACCTGGCCGAACACCTGCGGATAGTCCTTGGCGATCTGCTGCAACAGGGACTCGACCCGCCTCTGGTCGAAGGCCATCTTGGCCGAGGCCTGGGCTTGCATGGGGGGCGAGGCAGGCGCCACGGCAGCCGCAACGGGGGCTTCCCTGTGCAGCGGCGACGCTGCCTGCAAGGTGGCCGGAGCACTGGCGTCGTAGGCGTTGGCCTCCAGGCTCTGCACCATCCAGTGCGTGCCCAGTTGTTCCTCCATCTGCATGAGATTGGCCTCAGGCCCCTGCACGACCATGATCATGACCACGCCGGTCTCGGTGTTGGCGCGGCGGTGGCGCAGCAGGTTGAAGCGATTGGCGATCAGTACCTCGCCCAGCGCTATCAGCAAACCATCCCGACGATCGGAAACGATCTTCAGTTCTATATCGACGAGCTTGTCCATGATTCCCCGTGTCGTACGCCACACCCGCGTGGGGGCGCCGCCTGCGCCGCGCGTTTCTGTAGAAAAACGGCTCCTTCGCAGCGCCGTAAGAAATAGCACGAAGCATGAATGCAATAACGCGACGGCCCGCACACTGGTCTGCAAGTGTCCGTGAGTGTCATCACGGTTCGGCAGGCGGGGAATCGGGGCGCGCGCAGGTTGGGAAACGGCAGATCACGAAGCGGATCGGCGATGGATGCGCTCCGGGGCGTGTCATGAACTTTCGGGGCGGGATGCGCGGGCGTCGGCAGTGCGGGACCGATGTCGCGTGGTGCGGCCTGGCCGGCGGCCAGGCGAGTCGCGCGGCGCGGGCTCCGCCGATGTCCCGCCCTCCGGGAAGTGGCCTGGGCGTGCCGATGCTGCGTTGCGCGCCTTGCCAGGCGGCCAGCCTGGGTTGTTGCGCCGATACGCCCCAGGCCGCTTTCCCCATCCCCGAGTCCAGGACAGGCTCCAGGCTTACACCCGGCGGTTCGTGCGGCATTATTGCTACATGAGCTTCCGCATGCTTCCCGTCGTGTCCGCACTCGCGCTGGCGTCCGCTCCGGGCGCGTCGTGGGCCCAGCAGGCCACGGCAGGGACCACGCCGGCGCCCGTAGCCATCTACGCGCCCGACACCGGCGACGCCTGGATCGACCGCCAGCTCGGCGACATCGACGCCTACGCGCGCCGCTATCCGGACAGTTTCCTGGACGAGGTGGCGCGCTACGCCAATGTCCGCCGCGGCTACGTCGAGGCGTTGCTGGAGCAGCAGCGCTGGCCGCCGGGCGACATCTACTTCGCCTGCGCCTGGGCGTTCGCGACGAACCTGTCCTGCCGCGAGACGGTGCGCGCCTGGAGCCGCGACCATCGCGATGGCTGGAAGGGCGTGGTCGGGCGCTTGCCGATCGCGCCCGACAACCTGCATTACCGCGCGGTACGCCACGCCATCGTCGCCAGCTACGACCGCTGGGACCGCCCCATCCGGCTCGATGCGGTGCTGCTGCGCCAGCTGGGCGACCATGCGCAGCGCCTCGAACGCGCCCGGCAGGCGGCCCAGGCCGCCGAGGCGGCCGACAAGCAGAGGCTCTAGGGCCGGGTTTGCTGCTGTGCGGCTGGCCCGGCCGCGGCCGCCTCGGCGAAAATGGCGGTCCCTGCCGGATATCCGGCTTCGCCCGAGTGGTTCGATGAGCGACACCTCCTTCGTTTCCCCCGACGAGATACGCAGCCTGTTCGCGCAGGCGATGTCGGACATGTACCGTGCCGAAGTGCCGTTGTACGGCACGCTGCTGGAACTGGTGGCGCAGGTCAACGCCGACACCCTGGCGTCCGACCCGGCGCTGGCGGAACGGCTGCAGCGCAACGACGAGCGCGCGCGGCTGGACCTGGAGCGGCACGGCGCGATCCGCGTCGGTACTGCGCAGGAACTGGCCACGCTGCGGCGGCTGTTCGCGGTGATGGGCATGCAGCCGGTGGGCTACTACGACCTGTCGGTGGCCGGCGTGCCGGTGCATTCCACCGCGTTCCGCCCGGTGCGGGCCGAGTCGCTGGCGCGCAATCCGTTCCGCGTGTTCACCTCGCTGCTGCGCCTGGAGCTGATCGAGGACGAGGCATTGCGCGCCCAGGCGGCGGCGATCCTGGCCAAGCGCCGGATCTTCACCGACGGCGCACTGGCGCTGGTCGAACAGGCCGAGCGCGAGGGCGGGTTGCGTCGCGGCGACGCCGAGCGGTTCGTCGCCGAGGCGCTGGAGACCTTCCGCTGGCATCGCGACGCGACGGTCTCGCTGCAGACCTACCGCGCGCTGAGCGATGCGCACCGGCTGATCGCCGACGTGGTCTGCTTCCATGGCCCGCACATCAACCATCTCACCCCGCGCACGCTCGACATCGATGCCGCGCAGGCGGAAATGCAGCGCCGCGGCATCGATGCCAAGGCGGTGATCGAAGGCCCGCCGCGCCGGCGTTGCCCGATCCTGCTGCGCCAGACCAGCTTCAAGGCGCTGGAGGAGGCGGTGGACTTCCCGGAATCGGGCGGCGCGCGCGCCGGTACCCATACCGCGCGCTTCGGCGAGATCGAGCAGCGCGGCTTGGCGCTGACGCCGAAGGGACGCGCGCTGTACGACGCGCTGCTGGCGCAGGCGCGCGACGCCGGCCGCGCCGGCAGCACCGGCGACGACTACGTGGCCCGGCTGGAAAGCGCGTTCGCGGGTTTCCCGGACGATTACGACACGCTGCGCCGCGAAGGCCTGGGCTATTTCCGCTATCGGCTCACCGAGGCGGGCCGGGCCGATCCCGCCGCCGCGGCGGCGTTGCCGGCCGAGGCGGCGATCGCGGCGGGGCTGGTCGGCGCCGATCCGGTGGTCTACGAGGATTTCCTGCCGGTCAGCGCGGCCGGCATCTTCCAGTCCAATCTCGGCGGTACCGAGCAGCGTGCGTATGCGGCGCACGCCAACCGCGAGGCGTTCGAGCAGGCGCTGGGCGCGCCGGTGGCGGACGAGTTCGCGATCTATGCGGGGATCGAGCGCGATTCGCTGGCGGCACTGGGGCAGGGCGATCGCGTTAGGGCGTGATCGGTCCGTCCTTGGCCGTCTCTGGCGTCGTCCCCGCGAATGTGGGGTGCGGGGCGCAGGGTCGCTGTTTGCTAGCCACTGGTTCGGGCAGCATTGAGTTCCATCGAGCTATGCCTGATGACCGGGGTCGAAGATCCAGCGACTTTGACGTTATCTGGCCGGCCCACGCAATCTCACCGTTCTATGGAATCTCTCCATCGTCGTTCCCGCGAAGGCGGGAATCCAGGGACTTTGCTCTTGGCTTTTGGGTCTTTGGCGAGTAAAGCCCAAAGCTTTCGCCTTGCGGCGAGTTACCTTTCTTTGCTTGTGCAAAGAAAGGTAACCCAAAGAAAGCACACCCCGCCTTCGCGCCCGCAGCTTTGCTGCGGGTCCGCGGAGTCAATGGGATTTTCGGACGCGACATCCTGTCGCGGCCGAAAACGGCGCACATCCTTGTGCACCGCCCTTCGGGTGTTTCCCATTGTCTCCGCCGCTTCGGAGGGGCCCCGATAAGTCAAAGTCAAAAGCTCGAAGCAAAATCACGAGCAACGGCAACGGCAACGGCAACGGCAACAGCTGCAATCGCAGTTGTTGCCGCAGCCGCAACCATTACGCTTGCACCCGTCTGAACGTCGGAGCGCCATGTGCGAGGGCCGGGGGCGCAGACCCAGCGGCTTTCGCCGGCTTGGTCGCAAGCATCATTGCGTTCCACTCACACGGGAACGAAAAAAACACCCAAGACCAGGGCATCTCAAGCAAAAAACGGCCGCTCTTGGGCGGCCGTGGCTGCATCAGTTCTGCAGTGCCAGTTTTGCCTGCCGCCGTGCGCGGCGGCGGGCGCGCCAATCCTTCCAGTGCTGGGCCAGGCACGAGAAGATCACGTACAGCGCCGGGGTGCTGAGCAGGGTCAGGCTCTGCGAGATCAGCAGGCCGCCGATCATCGCGATGCCGAGCGGGCGGCGCAGCTCGGCGCCTTCGCCCAGGCCGACCGCCAGCGGCACCGCGGCCAGGATCGCCACCATCGTGGTCATCATGATCGGGCGGAAGCGCACGATCGACGCTTCGCGCGCCGCCTCGCGCGGGTTCTTGCCGTGCTCGCGCTGCGCCACCAGCGCGAAGTCGATCATCATGATCGCGTTCTTCTTGACGATGCCGATCAGCAGCACCAGCGCGATCGTCGAGATCACCGAAAGCTCGGTATTGGTGACGAACAGCGCCAGCAGCGCGCCCATGCCGGCCGCGGGCAGCGTGGAGAGGATCGTGACCGGGTGGATCAGGCTCTCGTAGAGCATGCCGAGCACGATGTAGACGGTGAGGATTGCCGCCAGCAGCAGCACCATCATCGAGTTCGGGTTGAGCTGCACGTTGAAGCCGCCGCCGTCGCTGATGCGGATGTCGCCGGGCATGCGCAACCCGTTCACGGTCGCGTCGATGATCGCCTGCGCCTCGCCCATGCTCACGCCCGGGGCGAGGTTGTAGCTGAGGTCCATCGTCGTGTACTGGTTGTCGTGCGTGATCTGCGGCGGCGCCAGCCCGGGTTCCTGGTGCGCGACCGCGGTGATCGGCACCATCTCGCCGTTGCGGTTGGGCACGTAGATCTGGTCCAGCGCGGCCGGCGTGGCGGTCTGCGACGGCAGCGCGTTGACCACCACGCTGTACTGGTTCATGTCCGAGTAGATCGTCGAGATCGAGCGCTGGCCGAACGCGCCGTACAGCGCGCCGTCGATGGTGCCGATCGAGATGCCGAGCCGCGCGGCCTTGGCGCGGTCGATGACGATGTTCTGGCGCAGGCCGGCGGTATCCACGTCGCTGCCGACGTCGCGCAGCTTGGGGTTCTTCTTCAGCGCGGCCACCAGCTTGGGCAGCCATTCCTGCAGCTGCGCCAGGTCGTTGCCCTGCAGCGAGACGCGGTACTGCGCGCCCTGGCTGGTGCCGCCGCCGCCGTCGCTGGGCAGGTCCTGGATCGCGCGCAGGCGCAGGTCCAGGTCGGGATAGCGGTCGGCCTTGGCGCTGAGCCGCGCCACCACCTGGTCGGTGGTCTCGCGCCGGCCCTCGGCGCGGGTCTTCAGCTCGATGTTGAACGAGGCGCTGGAGCCCTGGCGGCTGGAACCCAGCCGCGCGCCGACGATCTTCACCGCCGGGTCGGCCATCAGCATGTCGGTGATGCGGCGCTGCCGCTCGACCATGTCGGCGAAGGACACCGTGGCGCTGGAACTGGCGCGGCCCCAGACCAGGCCGGTGTCCTGCGGCGGGAAGTTACCCTTCTTGACCGCGCCGAACAGGAACACGGTGGCGCCGATCAGCGCCAGCGGGGTCAGCGACAGCAGCAGCGCGTGCCGCAGCGAGAAGTCCAGCGCCACCGTGTACACGCGCAGCATGCGCTGGTGCATGCGTTCCAGCCACGCGCCGACCCGGCCGGGCTCGGCGCTGGCATGGGCCGACAGGAACCGGCTGCACAGCGCCGGGGTCAGCGTCAGCGAAACCAGCATGGAGACCACGATCGCCGCCACCAGGGTGACGGTGAACTCGCGGAAGAACGCGCCGATCATGCCGCTGGCGAACAGCAGCGGGATGAACACCGCAACCAGCGAGGCGGTGATCGAGACGATGGTGAAGCCGATCTCGCGCGCGCCGGCGAGCGCGGCCTGCATCCGCGGCATGCCCTCGTCGAGGTGGCGCGAGATGTTCTCGATCACCACGATCGCGTCGTCGACCACGAAGCCGATCGCGATCACCAGGGCCAGCAGGCTGAGGTTGTTGAGGCTGAAGCCGAGCACGTACATCACCAGCGCCGAGCCGGCCAGCGACAGCGGCACGGTCACCGCCGCGATCAGCGTCGGCGCCAGCCGGCGCAGGAACAGCGCCATGGTCAGCACCACCATCGCCAGCGAGATCAGCAGCGTGGCCTGCACCTCGTGCAGCGAGGCGCGGATGGTGGGAGTGCGGTCGAAGTACGGGGTCAGCGTGGTGCCGGGCTGCAGGTAGGTGCGCAGCTCCGGGATGGCGGCCTTCACGCGGTCCACGGTCTCGACCATGTTGGCGCCGGCGCGGGTGAACACGTACATCACCACCGCCGACTTGCCGCCGAACCAGGCGGCCTGGTAGGCGTCCTGCTGGCCGTCGTAGACGCGGGCGATGTCGCCCAGACGCACCACGCGGCCGTTGGACTGGCTGGCGATGGCGAGCTGGGCGAAGTCGGCGGCCTTGGCGACGGAATCGTTCACCACGATCGCGGTGGTGCTCTTGCCGTCGGACAGGAAGCCGGTCGGCGAGGTGACGTTGGCCGCGCGCACCGCGTTGCGCAGGTCGTCCGGGGTCAGCCCCATCGCGCTCATCGCGCGCAGGTCCACGTCCACGCGCACCGCCGGCGTGGACGCGCCGGCGATGTCGACCGAGGCCACGCCGGTGATCTGGCGCAGGCGCTGCGCCAGCAGCGAGTCGGCGACGTTGTACAGGTCGTCGGCGGATTGGGTGTCGGAGGTGAGCGCGAGCGCGATCACCGGGTCGTCGTTCGGGTTGGCCTTCTGGTACGACGGCGTGCCGAGGCCCGAGGGCAGGTCGGCCTGCGCGGCGTTGATCGCGGTCTGCACGTCCTGCGCGGCCGAATCGATGTTGCGGTTGCTCTGGAAGATCATGAACACCATGCTCCGGCTCTCCGAGCTGGAGGAGCGCATGCGGTCGATGCCGGGCAACTGCCCGAGGTGGCGTTCCAGCGGCGCGGTGACGGTGGAGGCCATCGTGGCCGCGTCGGCGCCGGCCTGCGTGGCCTGCACGAAGATCACCGGGATCTGGATGTTCGGCAGCGCCGCCACGCTCAGGCGCAGGTAGCACATCAGGCCGATCACGAACAGGCCGATCGCCAGCAGCGAAGTGCCGATCGGGCGCTTGATGAAGGGCGCGGAGAGGTTCATGGGGCCAGGACCCGCGGGGAAGCCGGGCCCCGGGTCCCGCCGGCGACCGTGTTCATGCCCGTCCCTCCGCCGGCACCGGCGCGCGCCGCGCGCGCCAGGCGCGCACGCGCTCGGAGAAGCGCTCCATGTACAGGTAGATCACCGGCGTGGTGTAGAGCGTGACCAGCTGCGACAGCAGCAGGCCGCCGACGATCGAGATGCCGAGCGGGCGGCGCAGCTCCGAGCCGATGCCGGTGCCCAGCGCCAGCGGCAGCGCGCCCAGCATCGCCGCGGCGGTGGTCATCATGATCGGGCGGAAGCGCAGCAGGCAGGCGCGGCGGATCGCGTCGTGCGCGCTGGCGCCGGCGCGGCGCGCCTCGATCGCGAAGTCGATCATCATGATCGCGTTCTTCTTGACGATGCCGATCAGCAGCACGATGCCGACGATGCCGTCCACCGACAGGCTCAGACCGCACAGCATCAGCGCCAGCAGCGCGCCGACGCCGGCCGGCGGCAGCGTGGAGATGATCGTGAACGGGTGGATGTAGCTCTCGTAGAGCACGCCGAGCACGATGTAGATCACCACGATCGCCGCGATCAGCAGCCACACCACGTCGGTCTGGCTGCCGGTGAACTCGGCGGCCTTGCCGACGAACTGCGCGTGCACCTGGGTCGGGAGCTTCAGGTCCTGCCTGGCCTGCTCGATCGCCTTGACCGCCTGCGACAGCGAATAGCCCGGCGCGAGGTTGAAGGAGATCGTCACCGCCGGCAGCTGCTGCTGGTGGCTGACCACCAGCGGCGTGCTCGCCATCTTCGCCGTGGCCAGCGCCGAGAGCGGGATGATGCTGCCCGAACCGACGGTGATGCCGGTGTTGCGCTCGCCCACGCCGGTGGCGGTGGAGGAGTTGGACGAGGTCACCTGGCCGAAGCTGGTCGCGTTGGTGCCAGTCAGCGCGCCGGTGCCGTTGCTGGCCACCGCGAGCTGGTTCATCAGCGCGGTGCTGGTGCGGAATTCCGGCGCCACCTCCAGCACGACGCGGTACTGGTTGAGCTCGGTGAAGATGGTGGAGATCTGGCGCTGGCCGAAGGCGTCGTAGAGCGTGTCGTCGATGGTCTGCATCGGCACGCCGAGCATGCTGGCCTTGTCGCGGTCGACGGTGACTTCCAGGGCGTTGCCGCGGCTGGCCAGGTTGTTGTCGACGTCGGCCAGCTGCGGCAGCTTGCGCATGGCCTCGGTCATCCGCGTCGCCCACTCGGCCAGTTCGGCGCTGTCCACGTCGGAGAGCGAGAACTGGTACTCGGTGGCGGCCACGCGGGTGTCCAGGGTGACGTCCTGCACCGGCTTGAGGTACAGCGCCACGCCCGGGATGTCCTTCACCGCCGCCTGCAGCCGCGGCAGGATGTCCTCCAGCGCCTCGCGCTCGCTGCGCTCCTTGAGCACGATCGACAGCTGGCCCTGGTTGAGGGTCGGGTTCATGGAGCCGGCGCCGATGAAGGCGGCCACGCCGGTCACCGCGGGATCCTTGCGCAACGCCTCGGCCACCGCCTGGGTGCGCTGCTCCATCTGCGGGAAGGCGACGTTCTGGTCGGCCTGCACCACGCCGGTGATCAGGCCGGTGTCCTGCTCGGGCAGCAGGCCCTTGGGAATGACGACGTACAGCAGCACGGTCAGCGCCACGGTGGCGATCGCCACCCACAGGGTCAGGCGCTGGCGGCCCAGCACCCAGTCCAGGGTGCGCTCGTACAGCGCCACGGTGCGCGACCACAGCGTGGTCTTGCCGGCCGCGGCGGCGCGCTCGTGCGCGTCCTCGCCCTCGGGCAGCGCGTCGGGCCTGAGCAGGTAGGCGCACATCATCGGCGTCAGCGTCAGCGACACCAGCATCGAGATCACCACCGCGATGCTGAGCACCCAGGCGAACTCGTGGAACAGCCGGCCGGTCACGCCCGGCATCAGGATCAGCGGCAGGAACACCGCCACCAGCGACACCGTCAGCGACAGCACGGTGAAGCCGATCTGGCGCGCGCCGATCTCCGCCGCCTCGCGGCCGCTCTTGCCCTGTTCGATGTAGCGGACGATGTTCTCGATCATCACGATCGCGTCGTCGACCACGAAGCCGGTCGCCACCACCAGCGCCATCAGCGACAGGTTGTCCAGCGACATGCCGGCGAAGGCCATCACGCCGAAGGTGCCGGCCAGCGACAGCGGCACCGCCACCGACGGGATGATCGTGGCCCACAGCCGGCGCAGGAACACGAAGATCACCGCCACCACCAGGCCGATGGTGAGGATCAGCGTGAACTTCACCTCGTGCACCGAGGCGCGGATCGTCTCGGTGCGGTCGGAGAAGACGTCCAGCTTGACGTCGGCCGGCAGCACCGCGCGCAGCTGCGGCAGGATCGCGCGCACCTGCTCGACGGTCTGCACGATGTTGGCGCCGGGCTGGCGGCGGATCTCCAGCAGCACCGCCTGCTTGCCGTCGGCCCAGGCGGCGAGCTGGTCGTTCTCCACGCCGTCCACCACCTGCGCCACGTCCGACAGCCGCACCGGGCGGCCGTTGCTGTAGCTGATGATGGTGTCGCGGTATTCGGCCGCGTCGGTGAGCTGGTCGTTGGTGCCGATGCTGTAGGACTGGGTCTTGCCGTTGAGCGAGCCCTTGGGCGCGCTGACGTTGGTCTGGGTCAGCGCGCTGCGCAGCGACTCCATGGTCAGGCCCATGTTCGACAGCTGCGCGGGATTGACCTGGATGCGCACCGCCGGGCGCACGTTGCCGGCGATCGAGACCAGGCCCACCCCCGGCACCTGCGACAGGCGCTGGGCCAGGATCGCGTCGGCGTAGCGGTTGATCTCGCGCAGCGGCAGCGTGTCGGAGGTGAGCTTGAGGGTGAGGATCGCCGCGTCGGCCGGGTTCACCCGGTTGTAGACCGGCTGGTACGGCAGCGACGAGGGCAGGGTGGCCTGACGGATCGCGGCCTGCACGTCCTGCGCCGCGATGTCGATGTCCTTCTCCATCGAGAACTGCAGGATGATCGTCGACAGCCCCGCCGAGGAGTCGGACGTCATCATGTCCAGCCCGGAGATCTGCCCGAGCTGGCGTTCCAGCGGCGTGGTCACCAGCGAGGCCATCGTGCTGGCGTTGGCGCCGGGATACTGGGTGGTGACGACCAGGCTCGGCGCGTCGATTTCCGGCAGCGCCGAGACCGGCAGCTGGCGATAGCCCAGGATGCCCAGCAGCAGCACGCCGGCCATCAGCAGCGAGGTGGCGATCGGTCGGCGGATGAAGATCGTCGAGAAGCCCACGTGGCTCGTCCTTACGTCAGTCGGGGCCGGCGCGCATGGCGCCGGCACGCGGGCGGGGCGCTGCGCGCCGCCGCCGGGAGGGAATCAGCGCGGGCCACCGCCGCCACGGCGGCCGCCCGGGCCGCGGCCCTGCTTCTGCTGGGCGGCCTTCAGCTCGGCCTCGGTCGGCGGCGCCGGCGTCTCGCCCGGGGCCAGCGCGTTGACCTTGCTGCCCGGCTTCAGGCGGAACTGGCCTTCGGTGACGACCTTGTCGCCGGCCTTCAGGCCGCTGGCGATCTGCACGTGGCTGTCGTCGACCTCCACGCCCTGCACCACCGTCTGCATCCTGACCGTGTTGTCGGGCTGCACGACGTAGACGTAGTCGCCGTCCGGGCCGCGCTGCACGGCCTGCGCCGGCACCACCACGCCGCCGGGGATCGTGCGCAGCTGCAGCCGCACGTTGACGAACTGGCCCGGCCACAGCGCGTTGTCGGCATTGGCGAACACCGCGCGCGCGGCGAAGGTGCCGCTGTCGCTGCTGATGGTGTTGTCGATCACGTCGAGCTTGCCGTCCGCGCTGATCACGTGGGCGTCGCCGCGGTCGAGCGCGGCCACCGGCAGCGGCGCCTTGGCCTGGCCGTCCCGCACCGCCTGCAACTGGTTCTCGGGCAGGTTGAAGGAGACGTAGATCGGGTGGATCTGGGTCAGGGTGACGATGGTGGAGCTGGTGGAGACGACGTTGCCCACGTCCACGCCGCGGATGCCGGCGATGCCGTCGATGGGCGCGGTGATGCGGGTGTACTGCAGCTGCACCTGCGCAGCGCGCATCGAGGCGTCGTTGGCGGCCACCGCAGCCTCGTACTGGCTGACCTGGTTGCGCAGCGTGTCCAGGTCGGTCTTGGCCACGTAGGGCTGGTACTCCGGCGCGCTGGAGCGCGCGTAGTTGGACCGGGCCGTGGCCAGCTGCGCCTGGTTCTGGCGCTTGGCGGCGGCGGCCTCGTCGTAGCTGGCCTGCAGGGTGCGCGGGTCGATCTGCGCGAGCAGGTCGCCCTTTTTCACTTCCTGGCCTTCCTTGAAGTTGATGCTCAGCAGCTGGCCGCCCACCTGCGGCGTCACCGTGGCGGTGTTGAGCGCCTTCACCGTGCCCAGCGCGGTGGCGTAGACCGGCACGTCCTGGGTGGTCGCCGCCACCGCGGTGACGGGCACCGGGGCGGAGTTCTGGTCGCCGCTGGCGTCGGGCGCGCCCGGCGGCTTGCCCTGGGGCCCGCCACGCAGCATCCGCGCGCCGACGGCCAGCACGACGACCACTGCCACGACCAGCAGCGAGATCTTCCAGAAACGCGACATTCGACAACTCCTGATGGCGGGGGGGACGCGCGATCGGCACGGCCCGGCTGGCTGGGCGGTGGAAGCATATCGTCGGCCCCCGTCGTTTGGACCATGACGGATGGGATAGGCCGTAGACCTCCATCCGCCGGGTTGGTTCAGCCGTGGACCGGCACCCGACAAACGCATCGCTGCGGCATCGGTTGACGGCCGGGACGGCGGGGGATGCGACCCATGGGAGCGGCTCAGGCCGCGACGGGCTCCACCGAGCCCCATGGTGACCGAAGCCGTTTGCGCCGCGATGTCGGGCAAGACACAGAGCGACGCCGGTCTATGGCCGGTTTCGGACATGGCCTACAGTGGAGCGGCTTGCCACCCCAAGGAGCCCGAATGCGTCCCTCTCGTCTGCTGGCCTGCTCGCTGTTGCTGGCCGCCCCCTCGCTCGCCCTGGCCCAGTCCGCCGAGCGCCCCGAAGTGACCGCCGCCGCCGACAAGCTGCAGGCGCAGGTGGTGCAGTGGCGCCGCGACTTCCACGAGCACCCCGAACTGTCCAACCGCGAGGTGCGGACCTCGGCCAAGGTCGCCGAGCACCTGCGCAAGCTCGGGCTGAAGCCGCGGACCGGCATCGCCCACCATGGCGTGGTGGCGATCATCAAGGGCGGCAGGCCCGGCCCGAGGATCGCCCTGCGCGCGGACATGGATGCGCTGCCGGTCACCGAGCAGACCGGCCTGCCGTTCGCCTCCAAGGCCACGTCCGAGTACCGGGGCGAGACGGTCGGGGTCATGCACGCCTGCGGCCACGACGCGCATACCGCGATCCTGCTCGGCGTGGCCGACGCGCTGGTCGCCATGCGCGAACGCTTGCCGGGCGAGGTGATGCTGATCTTCCAGCCGGCCGAGGAAGGCGCGCCCGGCAACGAGGAAGGCGGTGCGTCGCTGATGCTCAAGGAGGGGCTGTTCGCCGACTTCAAGCCGGAGGCGGTGTTCGGCCTGCACGTGTTCTCCAGCGTCCAGGCCGGCCAGATCGCGGTGCGCGGCGGCCCGCTGATGGCCGCCTCGGACCGCTTCAACATCAAGGTCGTCGGACGCCAGACCCACGGTTCCGCGCCGTGGAACGGCATCGACCCGATCGTCGCCGCGGCCGACCTGATCGGCGCCGCGCAGACCGTGGTCAGCCGCCGCGCCAACATCGCCAGGCAGCCGGCGGTGGTCAGCTTCGGCGCGATCAAGGGCGGCATCCGCTACAACATCATCCCCGACGACGTGGAGATGGTCGGCACCATCCGCACCTTCGACGAGGGCATGCGCCAGCAGATCTTCGCCGACCTGAAGACCGTGGCCGAGCACACCGCGGCCGCGCACGGCGCCACCGCCGAGGCCCACGTGCCCGACCAGGACGGCAACCCCGCCACGGTCAACGACCCGGCGCTGACCGCCCGGATGCTGCCCAGCCTGCAGGCCGTGGTCGGCAAGGACAACGTCTACGAGCCGCCGCTGCAGATGGGGGCCGAGGACTTCTCGTTCTACGCGCGCGAGGTGCCCGGCCTGTTCTTCTTCGTCGGCGCCACCAGCCCCGGCATCGACCCGGCCACCGCGCCCAGCAACCACTCGCCGAAGTTCCTGCTCGACGAGAAGGCCCTGGACGTGGGCCTGCGCGCGCTGCTGCAGGTCTCCCTGGACTACCTGGAAGGCGCCCGGCCGGGCTGAGTCGGCACCTCGCGTGAGCGGCTCCGGCCGCGATGGGCTTTCGTGCGAATTTCACGCAAGGCCCGCACGTCCATGTGCGGGCGATTCAAGGGGAAAGCCCGTCGCGGCCGATGGCCCGAGGCCAGGTAGGCCGCCCCCACGGTTCAAGCGTTCCATACACCTTCCGGCCAGCCGCCGCCCCGTAGAATCGGCGGATGAACACCCCCCAGGATTCCAGCCTCGGCCGCGAGGTCGCGTACCCGGACCGCTACGATCCGGCCCTGCTGTTCCCGATCCCGCGCGCCGCGGCCCGCGCCGAGATCGGTATCGGCGCGGCGCTGCCGTTCTCCGGCCACGATCGCTGGCATGCCTACGAACTGGGGTGGCTCGACGCGCGCGGCAAGCCCTGCGTCGCCACCGCGACCCTACAGGTGCCGTGCGATTCGCCCAACCTGATCGAGTCCAAGTCGCTCAAGCTCTACCTGAACTCCCTCAACGGCGAGCGCTTCAACAGCGCCGAAGCGGTGCGCGCGCGCATCGCCACCGACCTGTCGGCGCGCGCCGGCCGGGAGGTGATCGTCGAGTTCGGCCTGCCGCCGGTGGATGCGGTCGGCGAGGGCGAGTCGATCGACGCGCTGGACGTGGCCATCGAGGACTACGGCCCGCCCAATGCCGGCTACCTGCACACCGATCCCACCGGCGGCACGGTCGAGGAAACGCTGGTGTCGGCCCTGCTGAAATCCAACTGCCCGGTCACCGGCCAGCCGGACTGGGCCAGCGTGTCCCTGCGCTACCGCGGCGAGCGGATCGACCGCGAGGGGCTGCTGCGCTACCTGGTGAGCTTCCGCGACCATGCCGAGTTCCACGAGCAGTGCGTCGAGCGCATCTTCCACGACGTGCAACAGCGTTGCCGGCCGCAATGGCTGGCGGTGGAGGCGCGCTATACCCGCCGCGGCGGCCTGGACATCAATCCGCTGCGAGCCAGCCCGCAGCTGGCCTCGCCGCTGCCGGCGTTCCGCGACCCCCGGCAATGACCGGCGGTCCCCGCATGCCGGCCGGGTGAGCGGCCGGCATGCGCGGTAAGCCGGTTTCACGCCGGCGCGATCCCTTCTTAACATCCGCCGTGCGACCGTACCCGCCAGTCCGGTAACAAGGAACCGCTGGCGATGAGCAACGACAAGAAGGCCGATTTCTCGGATGTCACCTCCAAGGTCGACAGCACCGCCCAAGTAGTGCAGAAGGCCGATTTTTCCGATGTCTCCGCGCGGGTGGACAGCACCGCCGAAATCGTGGGCGAACAGTCCTATACCGTGCAGAAGGGCGATTCGCTGTCGAAGATCGCCAAGTACTTCTACGGCGACGGCAACGCCTGGAAGCGCATCTTCGAGGCCAACCGCGACGTGCTCGACGATCCCGACAAGATCTTCCCCGGCCAGAACCTGCGCATCCCCGCGAAGTCCTGATCCGACCACTCAAGGAGAACCACCATGCAGAAGACCCCGCTTTCCGGCGCCGTGATCCTGGGCCTGACCGCCGCGTTGGCCCTGGCAGGCTGCAAGAAGAAGGACGAGGCCAACGTCGACAGCACCGCCCCGGTCGCCAGCCAGCCGGCGACGCCTGCACCGTCCGAGCCCGCGCCCGCACCGGCCGCGGCGGCGGTGAGCGTCACGGGCGTGACCGTGGGCAACAACGCCGCCGCCGACAAGTCGGTCGCACCGGTCGCCACGCTCGGCGCCAAGGACAAGATCATCGTCTCGGTGAAGACCGACGGTACCGCCAACAACGTGCCGGTGGCCGTCAAGCTGACCTACCAGGACGGCCAGGTCGCCGGCGAGCAGAACGCCACGATCAACGCCACCGGTGCCGAAACCACCAACGTCGAGTTCACCAAGGCCAGCGACTGGCCGGCGGGCAAGTACACCGCCGACGTGACCGTGGACGGCAAGCCGGCCGGCAGCCAGCAGTTCGAGGTGAAGTAGGGCTCAGGGAGCAGCACGCCCGCCGTCTCTCTCCCGGCGGGCGTTCTCGGCTGGAGGCGCAGCGCAAGCTGCGCCTCTTTTTTATGGATCGTTCGTGCGATCCCTTCGCGAAGCCCACGCGTCCATGGGCGGGGACCTACGGTGAAGTACGGGGGCATTCGCGCTTCAGGGCCGCGGATCGGTTTTCGATGCAACCTATCCGCATGGATGGAACGCTGGGTTCATGGCGGACTCGGCTTTACCCCATCGCCCCGCAGACGCGACAATGAAACGCTCGATCGACCCCGTTCCCGGCTGCGGCCGGCACGGCGGGCACAAGCGGCAGGCAGACGGCAACGCCTCCGCGGCCCGGTGCAGCAGCTCCATCCCTTCGCCGCGGTTTCCCTCCCGAACCAGTACGAGTCCACGCAGAAATGTCGAATACCCCGAAGATCATCTACACGCTCACCGACGAGGCACCGTTCCTGGCGACGCAGTCGCTGCTGCCGATCATCAAGGCCTATACCGGCACCGCCGGCATCGCGGTGGAAACGCGCGACATCTCGCTGGCCGGCCGCATCCTCTCGCAGTTCCCCGACTACCTGGACGACGCGCAGAAGATCGGCGACCACCTGGCCGAGCTGGGCGAACTGGCGACCCGGCCGGAAGCCAACATCATCAAGCTGCCGAACATCTCCGCCTCGGTGCCGCAGCTGAAGGCGGCCATCAAGGAACTGCAGGCGCAGGGCTACCGGCTGCCGGACTATCCGGACGAGCCGAAGGACGACAGGGAGAAGGACGTCAAGGCCCGCTACGACAAGGTCAAGGGCAGCGCGGTCAACCCGGTGCTGCGCGAAGGCAACTCAGACCGGCGCGCGCCGCTGTCGGTGAAGAACTACGCGCGCAAGCACCCGCACCGCATGGGCGCCTGGGACAAGGCCTCGAAGACCGCGGTGGCGCACATGGCCGGCGGCGACTTCTACGGCAGCGAGCTGTCGGCCACGCTCGCCAGCGCCGGTAGCCTGCGCATCGAGCTGCTCGGCAGCGACGGCGTCGTCACCGTGCTGAAGGAGAAGACCGCGGTGAAGGCCGGGGAGATCGTCGATGCCGCGGTGATGAGCCGCAAGGCGCTCGCCCAGTACGTCGACGATGCGATCGCCCGGGCGCGCGAGCAGGGCGTGCTGCTGTCGCTGCACCTGAAGGCGACGATGATGAAGGTCTCCGACCCGATCATGTTCGGCGTGGTGGTCGGCGAGTTCTACAAGGACGTGCTGGCCAAGCACGCCGACGTGCTCAGGCAGGTCGGCTTCGACCCCAACAACGGCATCGGCGACCTGTACGCGCGCATCGCCGCGCTGCCGGCCGACCAGCAGGAGGCGATCAAGGCCGACGTGCAGGCCGAGTACGCCAAGCGCCCGGCGCTGGCGATGGTGAATTCCGACAAGGGCATCACCAACCTGCACGTGCCGAGCGACGTGATCGTCGACGCCTCGATGCCGGCGATGATCCGCGACAGCGGCCGGATGTGGAACGCCGAGGGCAAGCTGCAGGACACGCTGGCGCTGATCCCCGACCGCAGCTATGCCACCATCTACCAGGCGGTGATCGACGACTGCAAGCTGCACGGCGCGTTCGACCCGGCCACGATGGGCAGCGTGCCCAACGTCGGCCTGATGGCGCAGAAGGCCGAGGAATACGGCAGCCACGACAAGACCTTCCAGATCCCGCGCGACGGCGTGGTGCGCGTGGTCGACGAGGCCGGCACGACGGTCTTCGAGCACGCGGTGGAAGCCGGCGACATCTGGCGCATGTGCCAGACCAAGGACGCGCCGATCCAGGACTGGGTCAAGCTGGCGGTCAACCGCGCCCGCCTGAGCGGCACCCCGGCGGTGTTCTGGCTGGACCCGCAGCGCGGCCACGACGCGCAGGTGATCGCCAAGGTCGAGAAGTACCTCAAGGACCACGACACCGCCGGCCTGGACATCCGCATCCTGCCGCCGGTGGAGGCGATGAAGTTCTCGCTGGAGCGCATCCGCAAGGGCCAGGACACCATCTCGGTCACCGGCAACGTGCTGCGCGACTACCTCACCGACCTGTTCCCGATCATGGAACTGGGCACCAGCGCCAAGATGCTGTCGATCGTGCCGCTGATGGCCGGCGGCGGGCTGTTCGAGACCGGCGCGGGCGGCTCGGCGCCCAAGCACGTGCAGCAGTTCGTCGAGGAGGACTACCTGCGCTGGGATTCGCTCGGCGAGTTCCTGGCGCTGGCCGCCTCGCTGGAGCACCTGGGCGAAACCTGCGGCAACGCCCGCGCCAAGGTGCTGGCGCAGGCGCTGGACGCGGCCAACGGCCGGATCCTGGACAACAACAAGTCGCCGGCGCGCAAGGTCGGCGAGCTGGACAACCGCGGCAGCCATTTCTACCTGGCCCTGTACTGGGCGCAGGCGCTGGCCGCGCAGGACCAGGATGCCGAACTGAAGGCGAAGTTCGCGCCGCTGGCCAAGACGCTCGCGGACAACGAGCAGGCCATCATCGGCGAACTCAATGGCGCGCAGGGCAAGCCTGTGGACATCGCCGGTTACTACCACCCCGATCTGGCCAAGGTCGCGGCCGCGATGCGTCCGAGCCGGACCCTCAACGCCGCATTGGCGACGCTCGAGGGCTGATCCGGCGTCGTTCGCCGGATGCGCCGGACGGGAAAGCCCGCCTCTCCAAAGAGGCGGGCTTTTTCTTTGGGCCGCTCTCGATCGATGCCACGACCCTGCCGACAAGGCGTCGGGCGAGGTCCCTCCCACATCGCGTTGCCGGGCGAATCGGCTCCCTTCCGTGTCGCCGCTACTGCTCACCGGAACGGCGATAGCGCCGTCATCGCACGGACCAGCAGCGCCGCGCGCCGCCGCTGGGCACGCTCGCGACGCCGCCGCGCGCGGCCTCGCTCGCGCTCGCCGGCGAGGCCCGAGGGTTCGGCAAGCTGGCGCGCAAGCTCGGCGCTGGCGATATGGCCGTGCATGAAAAGCAATCCGCTGAAGATGCCCATGTCCTTGCCTCCACTTGAGTGGAATCGACGATAAGCGCACGCTTGGCAGGCAAAAAGCGACAATTGCGCAACCCATACTTGAAGACGGCTCAAGGCTCGCCATGGCCAGACCACCGCTCCACGCTTTGCAGGGATTCGTGACCGCCGCGCGCCTGGGCAATCTTTCCCGGGCGGCCGAGGCGATGAACCTCACGGTCAGCGCGCTCAGCCACCAGATGCGCGGCCTGGAAGAACGGCTGGGCTATCCGTTGCTGGTGCGGCAGGCGCGCGGCGTGACGCCCACGCCGGAGGGCCAGCGCCTGCTCGAACAGGTCGCGCCGCACCTGGACGCGATCGCGCAGGCGTTCCGTCCGTTCGCGGCGCGGCACGACGACGTGCTGACCTTGAGCATCGTGCCGTCGATGGCATCGGCCTGGCTGGTGCCGCGCCTGGGCGATTTCCTGGCGGCGTATCCCCAGGTCGAGATCAACCTGCTCTCCAGCGAGCACCTGGTGGATTTCGAGCGGCAACTGCAGGTCGACGCCGCGCTGCGCATCGGCGGCGGGCGCTGGCCGGGCGTCACCGCCGAGCCGCTGTTCGACGATTGGCTGGTGCCGATGGCCAGCCCGGCGCTGGTCCGTCGCATGGGCGGAATCGGCAAGCGGCCGCTTTCGGAATGGCCGTTGCTGGGCGATCCGGACGGCGAGTGGGAGCGCTGGTTCGCCGAGTTCGGCGGCAAGGCGCCGGCGCGCTATGCCGCGGTGTTCGACGATTCCGAATCGCACCACCGCGCGGCCATGGAGGGCGTGGGAGTGGCGCTGGGCCGAGTGACGCGCACGCGGCTGCTGATCGAATCCGGGCAGTTGGTGCCGCTTTCGCCGCAGCGGCTGAAGACCGCCTGGTCGCACTATCTGGTCTATCCGCCGCGCTCGGCCGGGCACCGGGGCTTCATGGCGTTCCGCGAGTGGTTGCACGCGCAGGCGCGCGAGCATGCGCGGCACATGCAGGAACCGGTGCGAAAGCCGTCGCGTCCACGCCGGCGCTAGGCGAAGGGGCGTGGGGTCGTGGACGGGGCCGCAGGAGGCGGACGCGGGTATTTTCCCGGGCGCGGCGAGCTCACGGATGGCCGCGCTGGCCATCCGTGGACGTCGGCACGGCCTAGTACACTGCCGGCATGAACCTCGCGCCGATCCCGCCGCAGTCCGAACGCCGTGCCGAGGCCATCGGCCGGGCGATCTTCGAGGCGTTCGAGGACTACAACGCGCGCTTCTCCGAGATCACCGCGCGGGCCCGGCGCCGTTTCGAGACCCGCGACTGGAGCGGGGCGCGCGAGGATGCGGTGGAGCGCATCGCCCTGTACGACCAGTGCATCGCCGAATGCATGCTGCGCCTGCGCGCGGTGCTGATGGGGCAAGCGCACGACCGCGCGCTGTGGATCCGCGCGCGCGAGCACTACCAGGCGTCGATCGCGTCGCTGCTGGACCAGGAGCTCTACAAGACCTTCTACAACACGCTGACGCGGCGCTATTTCCGTACCCGCGGCGTCGACCCGCGCATCGAGTTCGTCGCGCTCGACATCGAGCCCACCGACGCGATCACCCACCCGGTCGCCCGCCATGCGTACGCGGTCTCGCCCGGGCGATTGACCGAAATGCTGGTGCGGGTGCTCGGCGATTACCCGTTCGAGGAGCCTTATGCGCACCGCACGCGCTGCGCGGCGGCGATCGCGGTACGGCTGCAGGACGACCTGGCGCACTGGGGCGAACACCCGGTGCGCAGCGTGGAGTTGCTGGAGACGGTGTTCTACCGCGAGCGCCGTGCCTACCTGGTCGGGCGGGTGTTCGGCGAGCATCGCTTCTCGCCGTTCGTGATCGCGCTCGTCAACGACGAGCGCGGCCTGCGCGCGGAGGCGGTGCTGACGCGCCGCAGCGACGTCGCGCAGCTGTTCAGCAATTCGCGCAGCTACTTCCACGCGGACCTGGGAACCGTCGGCGACGCGGTGGTGTTCCTGCGCAGCCTGCTCGCGCACAAGCCGATCGACGAGCTGTACACGATGCTCGGGCGCGCCAAGCAGGGCAAGACCGAGCGCTATCGCACGTTCTTCCGGCATTTCGAGGCGAACGCCGCCGAGCAGCTGGTGCATGCCGAGGGCACGCCGGGCATGGTGATGGTGGTGTTCACCCTGCCGAGCTATCCCCTGGTGTTCAAGGTGATCCGCGACCGCTTCGCCTATCCCAAGCAGGTCAGCCGCGAACAGGTCGAGGAAAAGTACGAACTGGTCTTCCAGCTGGACCGCATCGGTCGCCTGCTCGACGCCCAGCCATACCACTTCCTGCGCTTCCCGCGCGCGCGCTTCGCCCCGGCGCTGCTGGAGGAATTGCTGGGCAGTTGCGCCGGCAGCATCGCCGAGGATGGCGAGGACCTGATCATCGCCCTGTGCTACGTGCAGCGCCGCTTGCGGCCGCTCAACCTGTACCTGCGCGAGCAGCCGGCCGAGAGCGCGCGTGCCGCGGCGATCGACTACGCGCAGGCGATCAAGGACATGGCGCGCAACAACATCTTTCCCGGCGACATGCTGCTGAAGAACTTCGGCATCACCCGCCACCAGCGCGCGGTGTTCTACGACTACGACGAGCTGTGCCTGATCACCGAATGCAACTTCCGCGACTGGCCCAGGCCGACCACGTACGAGGAGCAGATGGCGGCCGAGCCCTGGTTCCACGTAGCCCCGCGCGACGTGTTCCCCGAGCGTTTCCCGTTGTTCATGGGCCTGCCTGCCGCCCAGTTGGAAGCCGTGCGCGCGGTCCACGCCGAGCTGTTCGATCCGCAATGGTGGCGCGATCTGCAAGCCCGCCTGCGCGAGGACGACTATCCGGACACGCCGCCCTATGCCGACGCGCTGAAGCTGGCCTGATTGCCTGGGCGGACTGGAGTAGGGTCTAATCCGCTTCCATCACACAAGGAGTGCCGCATGGGGAACAAGGAGCGGAATGCAAAGATGTGGCGGAGCGGGCTGTTGCTGGTCGCGCTTGCGGTGGGAGCGATGCCGGCCATGGCGAACGGGCCCGGCGCCGTACGCAAGCAGATCGAGTCGAGTCTGCTGGTGGCCGGGAAGATCGATATCGAACCGGACGGCTCCGTGTCGAACGTCACTTTCGAACAACAGGAGAAGCTGCCCGAAGGCGTGGTGGGATTCGTGCGCGATTCGGCGCTGCAATGGAAGTTCGAGCCGATCGTGGTGGATGGCCGGCCGACCAGGGCGCGTGCGCCCATGAACGTGCGCGTGGTCGCCAAGAAGTTGCAGGACGACAGGTACAAGATCGAAATACGCAGCGCCAGCTTCGAGACCTATGATCCTGATAGCCGCGAAAGCATTACCAAGAACGTGATGGTCCCGCCGCGTTATCCGATGGGACCGGCGAAGGCGGGTATTGGCGGCGACGTGTACCTCTTGGTCAAGGTGGGCCGGGACGGAGCCGTCCAGGACGTCGTGGCCGAGCAGGTCAACCTGCGCATCGTGGCCTCAGAGGGCGAAATGCGGAAGCTGAGGAAAGTGTTCGCCGATAGCTCCATCGCGGCCGCGCGGCTCTGGACGTTCCATCCCCCATCGGAAGGCAAACGCGCCGATGCCCCCTTCTGGGTGGTGCGCATGCCTATTTCTTATCGGCTCAACAGCGAGACCCGCTTCGACGAGTACGGACGCTGGAACAGCTACGTGCCGGGACCGCGTGAGCCTGTGTCCTGGGGCTCGCAAGACGATCGAGCAGGTTTCTCGCCCGATGCGCTGGCCGAGGGCGGCGTCTACATGGCGAACCAGGAAGGCCCGCGCCTGCTGACGCCGCTGCAGGGCGGCTGACGGTTTCGCCACCCGGCGTTGAGGGGATCCACCATCTCGCCTTGTCGGTCGCGGGCCTGGAGCGCGCCGTCGCGTTCCACTGCGACCGGCTCGGAGTGTTCATGGACTGCCTGCCTCCAGTTGGAAGCGGTGCGCGCGTCCACGCCGACCTGTTCGATCCGTCGTGGTGATGCGATCCGCAAACCCGCCTGCGCGAGGACGACTGTCCGGACGCGACGCCCTGTGCCGACGCGCCGAAGCTGGCCTGGATTCGTACCCGCACCTTCCTGCGGGGAGCACCTTCACGCTTCAACGTTCCGGCCTGTGCAGCTCCAGGCCGAGCGCCATCGGCACCGCGAGCGCGTAGAGGACGAGGACCGTCAGCCAGATCGCGCCGGGCCATTGCGGGCGTAGGACGAAATACAGGGACGAGAACGCCAGCGGTGCGATCACGGATGCAAGGCTGGTCGTCGAGGCCAGCACGCCTTGGAACTGGCCTTGCCGGGCTTCGTCGACCTGCCGCGTCGCCAGCGATTGCAGCGCCGGGACGCCGATGCCGCCCAGGACGAACACCGGCATGATCGCAAAGACCATCCAGCCTTGGCGGGCGAACGCCATGACCACGAGCGCGATGCCCGCACCGGCGAGGCCGACCAGGATGCTGGCGCGTTCGCCGAACAGGCGCACCGCCGGAGCGGGAAGAAAAGCCTGCGCCAACGCTTGGCAAAGGCCGAAGGTTCCGAGCGAAAGGCCGATCCACAATCCGTTCCAGTGGAATGCGTCGTTGCCCCACAGTGCCCAGCACGTGCCGTAGGCCTCGCCGGTGGCGCTGAACAGGAAATAGATCGCGATGACCGGCCACAGGGATTTCATCGAGAACGCCCAGCGCAGCGGCCGCAGCGGCCGCAGCGGATCGAGCGAGGCCAGGGCGAGCGGCTCGCGGACCGGCGTGCGCGACTCGGGCAGCGCGAACAGCGCCAGCAGCAGATTGCAACCGTTCAGTGCCGCCGCCAGGACGAAGGGCAGGCGCAGCCATCCGTCGCCAAGCGCGCCGCCGAGCACCGGGCCGAGGATGAAGCCGATGCCGAACATCGCGTTGAAGAGGCCGAAGCGGCGCGCGCGCTCGTTCTCGGGCGTGACGTCGGTGAGATAGGCCTGCGCGACCGAGCTGTTGGCACTGGTCAGGCCGGCGATGGCGCGGCCGATGAACAGCATCCACAGTTTCGGTGCGAAGGCCAGGAACAGGTAGTTGACCACGGCGCCCGCAAGCGAGACCAACAGCACCGGACGGCGGCCGAGGCGATCGCTGAGCGCGCCGAGCAGCGGTGCGAACACGAACTGCATCGCCGCGTACAGCGCGACCAGCAGGCCGATGCAAGGGGCGACGTCGGCGTCGTGGGTGACCTCCCGCAGCAGCGAGGGAAGGATGGGGAACACCAGGCCGATGCCGACGGCGTCGAGCAGGATGGTGGCGAAGATGACCAGGAGGGATTTGTTCATGGGAGGGCGGCAGGAAAGGGAAAAACGAAAAGGGCCGGAGTCGGCATCGCTTTCGCGTGCGTGACTCCGGCCCTTTTGTGTCGTGGGGCTCGGCTTGCTCCGGTACCCGGTCGAGGGCACCGAACTCGCTATCGTCGGATTGTGGGGAAGCGCCTTACCGCTTCATCGAGGCGAAGAACTCGTCGTTGGACTTGGTGTTCTTCATCTTGTCGAGCATGAACTCCATCGCCGCGATCTCGTCCATCGGATGCAGCAGCTTGCGCAGGATCCAGATCTTCTGCAGCAGTTCCGGCTCGATCAGCAGGTCCTCGCGGCGGGTGCCGGAACGGTTGATGTCGATCGCCGGGTAGACGCGCTTCTCGGTGATGCGGCGGTTCAGGTGCACTTCGCTGTTGCCGGTGCCCTTGAACTCTTCGTAGATCACCTCGTCCATCTTGCTGCCGGTATCGACCAGCGCGGTGGCGATGATGGTCAGCGAGCCGCCTTCCTCGACGTTGCGCGCCGCGCCGAAGAAGCGCTTCGGGCGGTGCAGGGCGTTGGCGTCCACGCCGCCGGTCAGCACCTTGCCGGAGCTGGGCACGACGTTGTTGTAGGCGCGCGCCAGGCGGGTGATCGAGTCGAGCAGGATCACCACGTCCTTCTTGTGCTCGACCAGGCGCTTGGCGCGCTCGATCACCATCTCGGCGACCTGCACGTGGCGCGCGGCCGGCTCGTCGAAGGTCGAGGAGATGACCTCGCCGCGCACGGTGCGCTGCATCTCGGTCACTTCCTCCGGGCGCTCGTCGATCAGCAGCACGATCAGGTGCACTTCCGGATGGTTGGTGGTGATCGCGGTCGCCACCTGCTGCATCATCATCGTCTTGCCCGCCTTGGGCGGGGAGACGATCAGCGCGCGCTGGCCCTTGCCCTGCGGCGCCATCAGGTCGAGGATGCGGCCGGTGATGTCCTCGGTCGAGCCGTCGCCGCGCTCCAGGCGGAAGCGCTTGCGCGGGAACAACGGGGTCAGGTTCTCGAACAGGACCTTGTTCTTGGACGCTTCCAGCGGCTCGCCATTGATGGTGTCGATCGTCGACAGCGCGAAGTAGCGCTCGCCGTCCTTCGGGAAGCGGATGCGGCCGGACAGGTAGTCGCCGGTGCGCAGGTTGAAGCGGCGGATCTGGCTGGGCGAGATGTAGGTGTCGTCCGGGCCGGCCAGGTAGCTGGCCTCCGCGGCGCGCAGGAAGCCGAAGCCGTCCGGCAGGATCTCCAGCACGCCATCGGCGGCCACGCCCTCGCCGTGGCGGGTCAGCACCTTCAGCAGCGCGAAGATCACGTCCTGCTTGCGCGCGCGGGCGACGCCGTCGTGGATGCTGAGCTGCTCGGCGATGTCCAGCAGCTTGTGCGCCGGCATCTTCTTCAGGTCGCTCAGCGAGTACTGCGGGAAGCCTTCCGGCACGCTGGGGTGGGGGCGCGGCACGAACGGCTCGTTGCCGTTGTCCTGGGGCAGCCCGTCGTTGTTGTTGCCGAAGCGCTCGCGATTGCGGTCGCGGCGGTTGCGGAAGCGGTCGCGGCGGTTGTTGCCCTGGCCGCCCTGCTGGTTCTGGTTGTTGAAGCGGTGCTGCTGCGACTGGCCGGACTGGCCGCCCTCGCGCTGCTGCGCCGGTTCGGCGCCGCCGCCTTCGCCGCCGGCAGCGGCCGCGGGCGGATTGGAAGCCGTCGCGGCCGGCGCAGGTCCGGAGGACTCGGGCGCCGGGGTCGGCGGCAACGGCAGGTGGGTCTGGGGAGTAGCGGTATCGGCGCCCTCGGCGGGGGCGGCCTTGGCAACACGGGGTTTGCGCACGCGCTTCTCGACGGGGGCGTCGACGCTCCCGGTTTCGGAAGAAGTATTCTCGGACAAGTGCTTGGTTCCTCGCTGTGAGATGCGAGCGCCCGGCAGGGCGGACAGTGGTTGGGAAATGGAGGTCTAGAAGGTGTTCTAGAGGACGCGGCGCCCGGGAAGGCGGCCGGATGGATCGACACTAACACTCGCCCGCGGAGCGGCGCAAGCCGCGCCGGGCGCGGCGGTTCAACTGCCAGCAAACCCGGGGGACCGCGCGACCGTCGGCCGGCAGCCCCCCCGCGACGGCTCAGGCGACCGCGCCGCCCAGGCTCTTGTCGATCATCTGGGTCAGCTGGCCCTTGCCGACCGCGCCGATCTGGGTGGCCTGGACCTGGCCATCCTTGAACAGCAACAGCATCGGGATCGAGCGGACGTGGTACTTCACGGCCAGGGCGCGGTTCTCGTCCACGTTGACCTTGGCCACTTTCAGCTTGCCGTCGTAGGCGTCGGCCAGGTCGTCCAGCACCGGCGCGATCATCTTGCACGGGCCGCACCATTCGGCCCAGAAATCCACCAGCACCGGTTCCCCGGACTTGAGTACGGCGGCGTCGAAGTCGGCATCGCCGACGTGCAGAACCTTGTTGCTCACTTTCGGTCTCCTGGAACCCTGGCGGAACCCGGAAAACGGGCTTGCCGCCGCATTGCGTTAAACTGGGGCATTGCGCGGCGGATTCAATGGCATCTCCTGAAGCCGCGCTGTCCGGCGCAAGGGCCGCAGTGTGCGACGCTGCCGGGATCGATGCAAGCCGCGCCGGGGTGGCCCCAGGCGCCCCACGAAGATGGAATGATGAGCGACAAACCGCTGACAGATTTGACTTTTTCCTCGTTCGAGCTGCACCCCTCGCTGCTCGCGGGGCTGGACGGGGCCGGTTTCACCCGCTGCACGCCGATCCAGGCCCTGACCCTGCCGGTCGCGCTGACCGGTCGCGACGTGGCCGGCCAGGCCCAGACCGGCACCGGCAAGACCCTGGCGTTCCTGGTGGCGGTCGTGAACCGGCTGCTGAGCCGCCCGGCGCTGGCCGACCGCAAGCCCGAGGACCCGCGCGCGCTGATCCTGGCGCCGACCCGCGAGCTGGCGATCCAGATCCACAAGGACGCCATGAAGTTCGGCGCCGACCTCGGCCTGCGCTTCGCGCTGGTCTACGGCGGCGTGGACTACGACAAGCAGCGCGAGCTGCTGCAGAAGGGCGTGGACGTGATCATCGCCACCCCGGGCCGGCTGATCGACTACGTCAAGCAGCACAAGGTGGTCTCGCTGCACGCGTGCGAGATCTGCGTGCTGGACGAGGCCGACCGGATGTTCGACCTGGGCTTCATCAAGGACATCCGCTTCCTGCTGCGGCGCATGCCCGAGCGCGGCACCCGCCAGACCCTGCTGTTCTCGGCCACGCTCAGCCACCGCGTGCTGGAGCTGGCCTACGAGCACATGAACGAGCCGGAGAAGCTCGTGGTCGAGGCCGAGACCGTCACCGCAGCGCGCGTGCGCCAGAAGATCTACTTCCCGGCCGACGAGGAGAAGATCCCGCTGCTGCTGGGCCTGCTCTCGCGCGGCGAGGGCGCGCGCACGATGGTGTTCGTCAACACCAAGGCGTTCGTCGAACGGGTGGCGCGCGCGCTGGAGAAGGCCGGCTACCGGGTCGGCGTGCTCTCCGGCGACGTGCCGCAGAAGAAGCGCGAGACCCTGCTCAACCGCTTCCAGAAGGGGCAGCTGGAGATCCTGGTGGCGACCGACGTGGCCGCGCGCGGCCTGCACATCGACGGGGTCAAGTACGTCTACAACTACGACCTGCCGTTCGACGCCGAGGACTACGTGCACCGCATCGGCCGCACCGCGCGGCTGGGCGAGGAGGGCGACGCGATCAGCTTCGCCTGCGAACGCTACGCGATGAGCCTGCCGGACATCGAGGCCTACATCGAGCAGAAGATCCCGGTCGAGGCGGTCACCACCGAGCTGCTGACCGCGCTGCCGCGCCCGGAGCGCGCCGCGCCGGCCGAGGGCGAGGAGGCCGAGAGCGTCGGCGAGATCTTCCGCGAGGCGCGCGAACAGCGCGCCGCCGACGAGCAGCGCCGCGGTGGCCGCGGTGGCCGTTCCGGCAGCGGCGAACGCGCGCGTGGCGAGGGCGAGCGCCGTCCGCGCCGCCGCAAGCCGAAGCCGGAAGGCGAGGGGCAGGCGCAGGCGGCCGCGGCGGCTGAGCCGGCAAGGCCGGCCAGCGCCCCGGCGCCGGTCGTGGCCGAAGGGGGCGAGGAGCGCGCGCCGCGCAAGCGCCGGCGCCGCCGTCGCGGCCGTCCGGTCGAGGGCGCGGGCGAGGCCGCCGCCGGTCCGGCACCGGCGGCCGCGCCGAGGCCGGTCCAGGTGGTCGCCACGCCGGTCAAGGCCGCGGCCAACGATTCGTTCCTGTCGCGGCTGGGCCGCAAGATCCGCGCGCTGGTCTCCGGCGGCTGAGCCGGGGCGCGACGAATGCACCGCCGGGCCGACCGTCGGCGGTGCATTCATGGAGCGCTCCGGCATAATTGCTGAATGAGCGTCCTGCGATTCGACAATGTCAGCAAGCAGTACCCGGGCGGGCACACCGCGCTGGAGGACGTGAGCTTCGAGGTCGCCCAGGGCGAGATGCTCTTCGTCACCGGCCACTCCGGCGCCGGCAAGAGCACGCTGCTGAAGCTGATCCATCTCAGCGAGCGCCCGACCCGCGGCGCGGTGATCTTCGGCGAGCGCAACCTGCTCAAGGTACGCGGCGGCAAGGTGCCGCTGCACCGGCGCGAGGTCGGCGTGGTCTACCAGGACCACCGCCTGTTGATGGACCGCAGCATCGCCGAGAACGTCGCCCTGCCGCTGATCCTGCGCGGCACGCGCCGCGGCGAGATCGGCAAGCGGGTGCGCTCGGCGCTGGAGCGGATCGGCCTGGCGCACCGCGAGAAGGCGCTGCCCTCGCAACTGTCCGCCGGCGAGCAGCAGCGCGTCGGCATCGCCCGCGCGATCGTCGGCGAGCCGAGCCTGCTGGTGGCCGACGAGCCGACCGGCAACCTCGACCCGACCCTGGCGGCCGAGATCATGCAGTTGTTCGCAGAGTTGCCGGCGCGTGGCACCAGCGTGCTGGTGGTCAGCCACGACCTGGCGCTGCTCAAGAAGATGCGCAAGCGCGTGCTGATCCTCGACCACGGGCGCCTGGCCGACGACATCTCGCCACAGGACCTGGCGGAGTGAGCGCGCCCGTGAACAAGCCCAACAACATCGAGGCCCGTGCCCCGTCGAGGCTGGGGATCTGGTTCGACCACCACCTCCACAGCATCGTCTTCAGCCTCGGCCGCGCGCTGCGCAAGCCGTGGGCGACGCTGTTGACGGTGCTGGTGATGGCGCTGGCGCTGGCCTTGCCGCTGGGGCTGTCGATCGCGCTGGACAATCTCAAGCACCTGGCCGGCAGCGTGCAGCAGTCGCGCGACATCAACGTGTTCCTGAAGACCAGCGTGGACGGATCCGCCGCCAGCCTGCTGGCCGAGTCGCTGCGCGGCCGCGCCGATGTGGCGGCGGTGGCGCTGCGCACGCCGGAGCAGGGCTTGGCCGAGCTGCGCGAAAGCGCGAAGCTGGACGCGGCGATCGACGCGCTCGGCGACAACCCGCTGCCGACGCTGCTGATCGTCACCCCGGCCGCCGACGGCGACGATGCGCGCCTGGCCGAGTCGCTGCAGGGCATGGCCCAGGTCGACCAGGTCCAGCACGATGCGCTGTGGCGCAAGCGCCTGGAGGGCTGGCTGAAGTTCGGCGAGCGGCTGGTGCAGGTGCTGTCGGCGCTGCTCGGCGCCGGTGCCGTGCTGGTGGTCGGCAACACCGTGCGCCTGGACATCCAGTCGCGGCGCGAGGAGATCGGCGTGCTGCAGCTGCTCGGTGCCAGCGACGGCTTCATCCGCCGTCCGTTCCTGTACCTGGGCGCCTGGTACGGACTGGGCGCGGGGCTGGTAGCGCTCGGCCTGGTCGGCCTGTCCGGGCTGGCGCTGCGCGGGCCGCTGGCGGCGCTGGCCGACAGTTACGGCAGCAGCTTCGCGCTGCATGGGCTGGACCTGCTGCATTCCGGCTTCGTGCTGGTCGGCACGCTGGTGCTCGGCTGGCTGGGGGCCTGGCTGGTGACCGGGCACTTCCTGCGCCAGACCCGCCCGACCGAGACCTAGGGCCTGTTCGGCGCTGTTGGAATGGGCCACGCCGCGCCTGGGTGCGTGCGGGGCAAAGAAGAACGAGGGAATTCATGTCGATAAACGATCGAGTGATGACGCCGCACCGTGCGCACCCAGGCGCGGCCCTTCGTGTTGCCGCACGCGGCAACGTGGCCCATCCCAACAGCGCCAACAGGCCCTAGCCCCATGCGCACGCCCGACCTCAAGCACCTAGTCAACGAGGCGCCCCGCGTGATGGTGGTGGACGGCTCCAAGCTGGTGCGCAAGCTGATCGCGGACGTGCTCACGCGCGAGCTGCCGGCGGTGCAGGTGGTCGGGTGCGCCAGCATCGCCGAGGCGCGCGAAGCGCTGGAGGCCGGCTCGGTGGACCTGGTCACCACCTCGCTGGCGCTGCCGGACGGCGACGGCCTGGCGCTGGCGCGCAGCGTGCGCGAGGCGGCCGGGCAGGCCTACGTGCCGGTGATCGTGGTGTCCGGCGACGCCCAGCAGCACCTGGTGGAGCGGCGCTTCACCGAGTACGTCACCGACTACTTCGACAAGGCGCTCGGCCACGAAGCGCTGGCGACCTTCATCCGCGGCTATGTGCAACCCGAGCCGGTCCCCGGCGCCAGCGTGCTCTACATCGAGGACAGCCGGGTCGTCGCCGAGGCCACCAAGCGCATGCTCGAGCGCCAGGGGCTGCAGGTGGTGCACGTGCTGACCGCCGAAGAGGCGTTCGCGCTGCTGACCGCCGAGTCCCTCGGCCGCACCCCGCGGCGCATCGACCTGGTGCTCACCGACGTGACCCTGAAGGGCGAGCTCAACGGCCGCGACGTGGTGCAGCGTATCCGCGTCGACTTCGCCTACGGCAAGCGCCGCTTGCCGGTGCTGGTGATGACCGGCGACGGCAATGCGCACAACCAGTCCGAACTGCTCAAGGCCGGCGCCAACGACCTGGTGCAGAAACCGATCGAGGAGCGCCTGCTGGTGACCAAGGTGCTGTTCCAGCTGAGGCTGGCACGGCTGGAAGACCGGGCCGTAACGCTATGAACGAAGTCGTGAACGAGGCCGCGGAGTCGCGGATCCAGTTGGAGCCTTCGTGGAAGGCGCGGGTGGGGGATTGGCTGCTGCGGCCGGAGATGCGCGAGCTGTCGGCGTTCCTGCGCCAGCGCAAGGCGGCCGGCGCGCGGATCTTCCCGCCCGGGCCGAGGATCTTCGCCGCCTTCGACGCCACCCCGTTCGAGCAGGTCAAGGTCGTGATCCTCGGCCAGGACCCCTACCACGGCTACGGCCAGGCGCACGGGCTGTGCTTCTCGGTACTGCCGGACGTGCCCACCCCGCCGTCGCTGGTCAACATCTACAAGGAAATCGAGGACGACCTGGGCATTCCCCGCCCCGACCACGGCTACCTGATGCCGTGGGCGCGGCAAGGCGTGCTGCTGCTCAACGCGGTGCTGACGGTGGAGGAAGGCCGGGCCGGCAGCCACCAGAACCGGGGCTGGGAGGGTTTCACCGACCACGTGGTCGATACCCTCAACCGGGAGCGCGAGGGCCTGGTGTTCATGCTCTGGGGCAGCTATGCCCAGGCCAAGGGCAAGGTGATCGACACCCGCCGCCACCGCGTGCTGAAAGCGCCGCACCCCTCGCCGCTGTCGGCGCACCGGGGATTCCTCGGCTGCCGGCATTTCTCGATGGCCAACGAGTACCTGGCCCGGCACGGCGGTACGCCGATCGACTGGCGGCTGCCGCCCCGGCAGGCGCTGGACGGGACAACCTGAGTCGACGCCAACGGACCCAAGACCGTCACGGCGCCGCCGCCGGAACGGTGATAGGGTGGCGGCCGGGGTTTCCCGAGGACGGCGGCAGAACGGAAAAGGCCAAGCCCGGTTAACCATTCCATTCATGGAACGCTGGAACTTTTTCTGTACCCGGCAGTCCAATAGCCCGACTGCTAAGATGAGGTCCTATGAGCCAGAACGCCTCCACTGCCCTTGTGGCAAACAACCTCCCCGTCCCCAGCGCGCTGGGTTCGCTGGATGCCTACATCAATGCCGTGCACCAGATCCCGGTGCTGTCGGCCGATGAGGAACAGGAGCTGGCGCGCCGCTACCGCGACCACGAGGACCTCGACGCCGCGCGCGAGCTGGTGCACTCGCACCTGCGCTTCGTCGTGCACGTGGCCCGCGGCTACAACGGCTACGGCCTGCAGATGGGCGACCTGATCCAGGAAGGCAACATCGGCCTGATGAAGGCGGTGAAGCGCTTCGACCCGGACATGGGCGTGCGCCTGGTGTCCTTCGCGGTGCACTGGATCCGCGCCGAGATGCACGAGTTCATCCTGAAGAACTGGCGCATCGTCAAGGTCGCCACGACCAAGGCGCAGCGCAAGCTGTTCTTCAACCTGCGCAAGTCCAAGACCCGCCTGGGCTGGCTGAATGCCTCCGAGGTCAGCGCCGTCGCCAAGGACCTGAACGTGTCCGAGCGCGAGGTGCTGGAGATGGAATCGCGCCTGGCCGGCCGCGACATCGGTTTCGATGCGCCGTCCGACGAGGACGACGAGCACGCGCCGCCGTCGCCGGTGAGCTACCTCGTCGCCAACGACGAGGATCCGTCGATGGCCTACGAGCGCGCCGACAGCGAGGACCACCAGCTGGAGCTGCTGCGCGAGGGCATGGCCGGGCTGGATGCGCGTTCGCGCGACATCATCCGCCGCCGCTGGCTGGACTCGGAGTCGAAGGTGACGCTGCAGGAGCTGGCCGACGAGTACGGCGTGTCGGCCGAGCGTATCCGCCAGATCGAGGCGAACGCGCTGAAAAAGATGCGCGCCCTGTTCGCCGCCTGACCGGCACGACAGCGGCAATGGACGAACGGCCCGGAGCGATCCGGGCCGTTCGCGTTCATGGCGATGCCGGGCCGGCGGCACCGGCCTCAGGGGCGTTGCGGAGGGTCTTCCTCGTGCGGGCGGCCGAAGATGATCCGCGCGGCGCGCTGATAGCTCCAGTACGCCATCGCCCAGTTGACCAGCACCACGAAGCGATTGCGGAAGCCGATCAGGAAGAACACGTGGGCGGCCAGCCAGAACCACCAGGCCAGCGGCCCCGACAGCTTGAGCCGGCCGAGGTGCACGATCGCCGCCATGCGCCCGATCGTGGCGAGGTTGCCGTAGTCCTTGTAGCGGAACGCGGGCGCCGGCCGGCCGGCGAGGCGGGCGCGCAGCGTGGCGGCGATGTGCCGGCCCATCTGCTTGGCGGCCGGGGCGACGCCGGGCACCGGCTTGCCGTCCTGCTGCACCGAGGCCAGGTCGCCGCCGACGAAGATCTCGGGATGGCCGGGCACGCTGAGGTCGGGCTCGACCAGCACGCGGCCGGCGCGGTCCAACGGCACGCCGAGGGTGCGCGCCAGCGGCGAGGCGGCCACGCCGGCGGCCCATACCACGGTGCGTGCTGCCACGAACTCGTCGCCCAGCCGGTAGCCGTGCTCGTCGATATGCGTCACCGGCGTGCCGGTATGGACCTCCACGCCGAGCTTCCGCAGCTGGCGCTCGGCCTTGTCGGTGAGGTCGGGGGGGAAGGAGGGCAGCACGCGCGGGCCGGCTTCGATCAGGCGCACGCGGGCGTCGCGCGGATCGATGCTGCGGAACTCGTCCTTCAGCGTGTGGCGGGCGATCTCGGCCAGCGTGCCGGCGAGCTCGACGCCGGTCGGGCCGCCGCCGACGATCGCGAAGTTCAGCCAGGCCGCGCGGGCGGCGGGATCGGGCTCGGCTTCGGCGCGTTCGAACGCCACCAGCAGCTTGCGCCGCAGGTACAGCGCATCGTTGAGCGTCTTCAGGCCCGGCGCGTGCCCGGCCCACTGGTCGTTGCCGAAGTAGGCGTGGGTGGCCCCGGTCGCCAGGAGGAGATAGTCGTAGCCGAGGCGGTGGCCGTCGGTGAGGGCGACCTGGCGCCGGTCCGGGTCGACCGCGTCGACCTCGCCGAGCAGGACCTCGACGTTCCGCTGTCCGCGCAGGATATGGCGCAGCGGCGCGGCGATGTCCGGGGCGGACAGGCCGGCGGTGGCGACCTGGTACAGCAGCGGCTGGAACAGGTGGTGGTTATGGCGATCGACCAGGGTGATGCGGATCGGCGCGTCGGCCAGGGCGCGGGTCGCCCAGAGCCCGGCGAAGCCGCCGCCGATGACGATCAGATGGGGGAGCGTGGGAGCCATCGTGCTGTATCGGGCAAGGGAGGATCGTGGGAGCGGCCTGGCCGGCTGGCCGCCGCGACCGCCCGCTAACGTAGCAGCTCGGGAGGAACCGCGGGGTGTTCGCGCCGCGTGCACATGCGCGGGCGAGCCGCCTGTGTATGCTCGGCCGCGGGACGGGCATGGCGCCCGTGCGAGGAGCATGGCCGATGGCATCGGGCAACGGATCCGAGACGCGTATCGCGCTGCTGGTCGATGCGGACAATGCGCCGGCCGCGAAGATCGACGTGGTGCTCGCCGAGGTGGCGCGCTACGGCGTGGCCAACGTGCGGCGCGCCTACGGCAACTGGAAGAGCCCGCACCTGAAGGGCTGGGAGTCGGTGCTGCACGAGTACGCGATCCGCCCGATCCAGCAGTTCGCCTACAGCAGCGGCAAGAACGCCTCGGACATGGCGATGGTGATCGATGCGATGGACCTGCTGTACGCGCGCAACCTCGACGCCTTCGCGATCGTGTCGAGCGATGCGGATTTCACGCCGCTGGTGATGCGCCTGTTGACCGACGGCATGAAGGTCTATGGCTTCGGCGAGAAGAAGACGCCGTCCCCGTTCGTCAACGCCTGTTCGAAGTTCACCTACCTGGAGGCGCTGGGCGCGGATGCGGTGGACGAGCAGGATGCGACTTCGACGCGCAGGGGCGAGAAGGAGCTGCGCAACGATGCGCGGCTGGTGCAGTTGTTGCGCGGGGCGGTGGACGCGGAGTCGGAGGACGACGGGTGGGCGCACCTGGGGGCGGTGGGCAAGCAGATCGCCAACCAGGCGTCGTTCGACCCGCGCAATTACGGGTACCGGAAGTTGAGCGACCTGGTCAAGGCGATCGGGTTGTTCGAGATCAGGCAGGATGGATTGGTGATCTGGATCCGGGACAAGCCCCGGGTGCGGGGAAAGGTGGGGCGGGGGTAGTGGGTTAGCGGTATCGGGTTATGCCCAATGGCCGACGGACCGGCGTCCACGCTATCTCACCGCCTCACGTAGTCTCTCTAGCGTCATCCCCGCGAAAGCGGGGATCCAGGGACGTTGCTTTGGGCTCTTGAGGCTTTGGCGAGAAAGGCCAGAGCTTTCGCCTTTGGCGAGTTACTTTTCTTTGCTTGTGCACGCGCGCTGCATGAGCAGCGCCGCACGGCGAACCCGCCCGAAGGGCGCGGCACAGGAATGTGCCGCGTAAAGAAAAGTAACCCAAAGAAGCGCTTCACAGCAGCCGAACGGCTGATCAAGCACCCCCCGCCTGCGCGCCCGCAGCTGTGCTGCGGGTCCGCGGAGCCGGCGGGATTTTTCGACGGGGCTCGTCCGCTACGCGGCCGAGTCCGGGGCATTCGCCGCGCGGTGAATGCCCGCCCGCCGGGGCGAAGCGGTGCTTCACCTTTTCCGGCGAGCCCATGCACGTCGCCCTTCGGGTGTTTCCCGCCGTCTCCGCCGCTTCGAAGGGGGCCGCGCCGCAGTGACATTCGTGGGCCATGAGGTTGGCGCGCCGCCGCGCGAGGAGGCGTTACCCAATCCAAAGCAAAATCACGAGCAACAGCAACAGCAACAGCAACAGCAACAGCAACAGCAACAGCAACAGCAACAGCATTACCGCGCTGCTGCGCTGCGTCGTGGCTTGGTCATATGGCGGCGCTATAAACCAGGCACGTCGCGGCGAGGGGGCGCTGGGCGATTCGCGGCGTGGGCTGGATGCCTGGAATAGGGGGCGTGGGCCTGCGTTGCATTCCGCAACGTCCAAGGAGGAAGACGGCATGTCCAGGTCCATGACGCTGTTCGTTGTATCCGCGTTGTCGTGGTGGTCCTGCAGCGGTCACGCTGCAGAGCTGGTTCCCAAGCAGTTGGCCGGTCCGCCGGAGGAGTTCGCGCAGATGCGGGTCCCCGATCCGGCGTCGGCGGCGATCCTGTCCAAGAGTGCGTTGTTGCCGGTGGAGCTGGCCCCGCAGGCCGGGGGAGCGCAGTGGCGCGGCAACCTGCCGGTCGAGAACGGCAGGTTGCGCTTCATGGTGCTCGACAACGGCGCGGGCTGGCAGGTCGCCGCGGGCGAGCCGGGCGGCACGCTGCGCGCCGATGCCGCCAATGCGGCACCGCTGCAGGCGGCGGCCGCCACGTTGGGCATGCAGGCGTCTTCGGTCAGGGGCGTGCGATACGCGCTCGAGGGGGCGCGCAACGGCCAGTGGAACCTGCAGTTGCGCGCGTCGACGCCACAGGCGCAGCGCGGTTACGTGTTGTTGGAGGGCGACGAGCGCACGCAGTTGGCGTCCTATCCGCGCGATCGCCAGCGTCAGCTCGGCCGTCCGCTTGCGCTCAATGCGGTATTGACCGGTGACAGTGCCGCGGGCGAGGCGCGCCTCGGGATGGATGCAGGCCGCATCGAGCGCGCCGAGCTGCGCATCGTCGCGCCCGATGGCAGCCTCTCCACCGTCGCGATGGCCGACGACGGTTTCCACAGCGATGGTGCGGCCGGCGACGGCGTGTACGGCGCGGGGTTCGTTCCGGATCGCTCCGGCACATGGATCGCGCAGACCGTGGTGCACGGCCGCGACCGCGACGGCCAGCCGTTCGTGCGTACCGCCGAGCACGTGCTGCCGGTGCTGGATGCGCGGCTCCGCCTGGTGGGCGGCATCGGCGTGCAGCCGGGCCAGGCCGGCCGCCTGGCGTTGCAACTGCCGGTGGCCGCGCGTGGCGCGGATGCGCCTTCGCACTATCGCGTACTGGCCGAGGTATGGGGCAAGGGCGCGACGGGCGAAGACGTGCCGGTGGCCTGGGTGGGCGGCATGGTCGCGCCGGCGGACGGCCGGTTGTCGCTGGGCCTGGACGAGCGCTGGATCGCCCGTTCGGGTGCGCGTGCGCCGTTCGCGCTGCGCAACCTGCGCATCGAGGATCCGGACCACTACGTTCCGTTGCTCGAGAAGGCCGAGCTGGCATTGCCGTTGCCGGCCACGCGCCTGCGCGCGCTGGCCAGCGCGAACCCGGCGAATGCGATCGCGATCGACGAGGCGATGCGGATGGGCCCGCGCCCGGCGTCGCTGCGGCAGGCGACGGCCGATGCGACGATCCAGGCGACCGGTTCGCGGCTGGTGCTGGTGCATGGCTACTGTTCCGGCGGGGTGTGGCCGGTCGCGCAGTTCGGCAACGCCTCTGCGTTCCTGGATGCCAACCAGAGCCGCAGCAACGACCAGTTCGCGCAGTTGCTGGCGCAATTCGGCAGCCAGTGGAATTCGTTCGGCATGGTCGCGCACAGCCAGGGAGGCATGGCCGCGCTGCACCTGTATGCGTACTACTGGAGCGGGTTGGACAACGCGACCGGCGCGCGTCTGCTGCAGTCGGTCGGCACGCCTTACCAGGGCACCAACCTGGCGGGCATCATCGCCACGGTCGGTTCGTGGTTCGGCGTCGGTTGCGGCAGCAATACCGACCTCACCTACGACGGCGCCAAGGCGTGGCTGGCCGGCATCCCGGCATCGGCGCGCGCGAAGGTCTACTACTACACGACCTCGTTCGCTTCGACGAACTGGTGGACCAACGACTACTGCAATGCGGCGTCGGACCTGGTGCTGAGCGATCCGGAGGACGGCACGGTAGAGCAGGTCAATGCGCAATTGCCCGGCGGCAACAACATGGGCCATACCACGGGGCAGTGCCATACCACCGGGATGCGCGACCCGGCCCAATACCTCGACGCGAGCCGGAACGCGACGATGAGCGCGAACGCGGCGCGCTGATACGGGAGCCCACAAGCAGAACGCCAGCCGCATCGCGACGATGCGGCTGGCGTATCCGTGGTGCCGGGACCGGGCAGGCTCAGAACTTGTAGGTCAGGCCCATGTACATGACGCGGCCGGCGTAGCTGTTGGAGTAGAAGCGGTCCTTGGTGTCGTTGCCCAGGTGCATGCGCTGTTCTTCCTTGGTCAGGTTCAGCACCGAGGCGGTCAGGCTCAGGTCCGGGGTGATGTTGTACGCCACGTTGAGATCGATCTGCTCGTAGGGCTCTTCGTAGACGTTCAGGCCGTTGACCAAGCCGTCGACCACCTCGCCGCGGCGGTTGTACGAAGCGCGCAGCAACCACTTGCTGGTCTCGTAGAACACGGTGAAGTTGGCCTGGTTCCTGGCGCTGCCGACCAGCGGGGACTTGCCGATCTCGGTGCCGTCCTCGAGGGTGATGGCCGCTTCGTTGGTCTTGTTGTAGGTGTAGTTGAGCTGGAAGCCGAGGCCGAAGTCCAGCGTGTGCTGGGCGTAGAACTCCACGCCCTCCGACACCGCGTCGCGGCCGCCGGCAGTGGTGGAGTAGTTCTGCACCGTCACGGTCTCGCCGCCGATGTCCATCGACACGTTCTGGACCACCGGCACCGAGAAGTTGCTGACGTCCTTGCGGAACAGGTCCAGGCCCACCACGGAACCCGGATGGAAGTACCACTCCAGGCCGATGTCGTACTGGGTGGCCTTGTACGGCTCCAGGTTCTTGTTGCTGCCCGAGCCGTACCAGCCCGCCTCGTCGGCGCCGCCGGTCAGGCGGCGGTCGTTGATGTACTCCTGGCTGAAGTATTCCAGGTTGCCGGGGGCGGCGATGTCGCTGTAGCTCGGGCGCGAGATCACCTTGGAGGCCGCTGCGCGCAGCAGCAGGTTCTCGGTCAGGTCGTAGGCCAGGTTGAAGCTCGGCAGCACGTCGGTGTAGCTGCGGTCGAGCGAGCTGATCGCGAACGATTCGACGCGCTGCTGGCTGTCCGAAAGCCTCCAATACCCTTCGGTGCCGCAGTAGGTGTCGGCGGGCGCGCCGCCGGGCACGCTGGCGCCTTCCTGGCACGCCAGTGGATTGCCGTCGGCACCGTCGTAGAAGTAGTCGTTGTAGGAGGTGACCTTGTCGGTCGAGTCGGCATGCTGCCGGGTGCTGACGACGCGTACGCCGACGTTGCCGCGCAGGCGTTCGGTCCTGAAGTTGGCCTGCAGGTAGGTGGCGTAGATCTTCTCGTCGACGTTGTAGACGAAGTTGTCCTCGTTGCGGGTCTGCATCGGCCCGTAGGTCCGGTTCAGGTAGGCGATGTAGGCGGGGTAGTTGATCGCCGGGAACGCGCTGGCGTCGATGCCGCCCGCCAGGTTGCCCATCGCGTAGAGGAAGTCCGGCGAGAACTGGGTGGCCAGGCTGTTGCAGCGGCCGTTCCAGTAGCGGTTCTCGTAGTCGCCCGGATCGGTGCCCGGGCATACCCAATAGCTGTTGCCGGTGCTGCGATGGATGCCGCCGTCGCGGTACTTGACGCCGAACTGCAGCGAGTCGAGGAAGCCCTCGTCGTTGTACCAGGTGGTGTCGAGCTGGAAATACTTCTGCTGCGTGGTGTTGCGGGTCCAGGACGAGCCGGTCGAGCCGAGGTCGACTTGCAGGATGCCGTCCTTGAGGTTCTGCATCAGCTCCGGCGAGAACGCCATCGTCGGCGTGCCGGTCACGTCCCAGGCGCTGGCGTAGTTGCCCAGGGTCCAGCTGCCGTCCGCGTTCTGGCGGCGCGGCTTGAGCGGCACCGCGAACTGCAGGTCCGGGCCGCCCTTGGCCCAGGTGCGGCCGCCCTTGAAGGTGATGTCCATCGATTCGCCGCGCCAGGCGGCCTCGAAGTCGGCGGTCTGCGACAGCGCGCTCTCGAGGTTGTAGCTGCCGGTGATCTGCGGCGTCGGGATGGTGCAGTCGTCCGGACCCCAGCCGCCCGGGGCCATTCCGCCCGCCGCGGCGGCGGCCTCGCTGCAGTAGTAGGTCTTGCCGGCGTGCGCGCTGTACTGCGCGCCGGTGACGATGGTGCCGCTGCGGTCGAGGGCCAGCCCGTCGAGCATGCGGCCGCCCGGCCAGTTGCCGTCGCCGTTGTAGCGGGCCAGGTTCCACTCCGGGATCTTCAGCGTATTGGTCTGCGAGTCCTGCGACAGGTCGAAGCGGAAGTAGTTCGCCGTCAAGGTCAGGTTGTCGTTCGGCTTGAATTGCAGGGTGACCTGCCCGCCCTTGCGCTCGCGTTCTTCCTCCTTGACGTTGAGGTTGACCGAGGTCGGCATCATGAAGTTGGTGTAGTAGCGGCCGCCCTGGTCGTAGAAGCCGGACTCGCCCCACCAGTAGCTGGTCATGCCGGAGGGACGGCCGTTGACGTCGGTCGCCGGATGCCCGTCGTAGTCGTCGCCGTACCACTGCCAGTTCTCGGTGCTGGCGTCGAGGGTGCGCGTGGTGCGCTTCTGCTGGGTGTAGCCGACGAAGATGCCGAAGCGGTCGTCCTTGTCGTGCCAGGCGTACGAGCCGGAGAACTGCCCGTCGGTCTTCTTGGTGGTGTCGGCCCGGGTGCCTTCGACGGAAACGAAGCCGGTATTGGCCTCCATGTCCAGCGGACGGCGCGTGTGCAGGATCACGGTGCCGCCGATGCCGCCCTCGTCCAGGCGCGCCTCCGGCGACTTGAACAGCTCGGCGCTGGAGAGCATGTTCGACGGCAGCAGCGTGTAGTTGAACGAACGGGTGGGATCGCCGTTGGATTCGGCGGTGGCGATGTAGTTGCCGTTCAACTCGGTCAGGGTCAGTTCCGAGGACAGGCCGCGGACGCTGACGTTCTTGCCCTCGCCGCCGTCGCGGCTGACGATCACGCCCGGCACGCGCTGCAGCGCGTCGGCGACGTTCTTGTCCGGGAACTTGCCGATGTCCTCGGCGTTGACGACGTCGACGATGGCGTTGGCTTCGCGCTTCTGGTCCAGGCTCTTCTCGATCGCGTAGCGATAGCCGGTGACGGTGATGCTGTCGAGCGTGGTCGCGTCCGGTGGCGGCGTCGTCGTCGACGCGGCGGTGCCGGCTTGTTGTGCGAGAACGTCGGCCGGCGCGATGGCCGCGGCCAGCGCGATGGCAATGGCCGCGGACAGACCGTCGCGGCCGTGCAAGCGTGACATGTACCCCATTTCTTTCTCCCTCACCTGATTGAAATCGCTGGAATTGAATCGATCCAAAATTTGCCGATTTCCCAACGGCCGGTGCGCCTCGCGGCACGCCCCTCCGTCCCGCCCACGACTCCGCGATCTCCTTGGTTTAGATCGATCTAAACAATCGGCAATAAATTTTTAACACAGGGCACGAGGGGACGCATGCTGCTGCGCAATACGAAACCGTGGCGTTGGGAATACCTGGCGCAGGCCAGGGCCATGCGGGTAGGCGCGGCTTTCCGGCGGTCGCAGGGCCGCCGATGGTGCAGCGCGGAATGCATTTTCGAAAAGGGGCGTGATTTACTTGGATCGATCTAAACCAAGCGCAGTGGACTTGGGACGATGGGGAAAGGGGTTTCCGCCGGGGCGTTTCGCCCTTCCGTGCCTGCCGGCCCGCTCCTTGGCGGCTCCGCGACCCTGCCGTCCGCAACGTCCTCCACGCCGTCCGGCACCTGCCGCCGGGCGGCCTCCGCAGCACACGACATCGACCCGCAGGACCATCAATGAGCCGATTGCCGCCCCTCATCGCCCCTCGTTCTCCGCGCCGTCCCCTGGCAGGCCTGGCCTGCCTGCTGGCCTTGGCCATCGCGCCGCTGGTGCAGGCCGCGCCGGTCGCGCTGGAGCGCGAGGTCAACACCTTCATCGGCAGCAAGGACGAGGGCAATACCTTCCCGGGCGCGTCGGCGCCGTTCGGCATGATCCAGGTTAGCCCGATCGGCAGCCATTACGCTGGCTGGCGCTACGACGACGAGAAGATCCGCGGCTTCGGGCACTCGTTCCTGTCCGGCGCCGGGTGCTGGGAGCAGGGCGGGCAGGTCTCGGTGCTGCCCGTCACCGGCAGCATCGGGCCCGGTGGCGATTTCGATACCGGCGATGCCAAGCGCTTCGACCACAGGAACTACGCGTCGTCCTATACCCACGAGGGCGAGATCGGGCAGGCCGGCTACTACAAGGTGCGGCTGACCGACTACGGCGGCATCGACGTCGAGGCCACCGCGCGCCCGCGCGCCGCCGCGGAGCGCTACACCTTCAGTGCCCATCGGGGCCAGGGCCATGTGCTGGTGAACGTCGGCCAGGCGAACGAGCGCCATACGGTGGTGGGCAGCGTGATCGACGTCGTCGGCGACCGCGCCGTGGAGGGGCGGCTGGTAACCCAGAGCTTCTGCGGCGGGCACCAGTACACCACCTGGTTCCGCATCGAGTTCGACCGGCCGTTCAAGGCGTTCGGCACCTGGGGCGAAGAAGGCGGCGTGCCGGGCGCGCGCCACAGCATGGAAGGCGAGCTGAAGCCGAACGGGGCGTGGTTGAGCTTCGACCTGGCCGACGGCCAGGCGGTCACCGCCACCAGCGCGATCTCGCACGTCGACGCCGAAGGCGCGCGCAACAACCTGCGCGCGGACGGCATGCAGGACGGCAGGCTTCTCGGTTTCGAACGCATGCGCGCGCTGGCCCAGCAGGCATGGCGAAGCGAGCTGGAGGGCGTGCGCGTGGCCGGCGGCAGCCGCGACGATCGCACCGTGCTGTACACCGCGCTGTACCACGCGCTGCTGCAGCCGTTGACCGGCAGCGATGCCGATGGCCGTTATCGCGGCTACGACGACGCGATCCATCGCGCCGATGGCTGGACCTACTACGAGTACTTCTCGCTGTGGGACACCTATCGCGCGCAGAACCAGTGGCTGGCGATGACGCGCCCGGACGTGGCGCGCGACATCGCCCGCAGCGTGCTGGCGATCGACGCGCAAGGCGGGTGGCTGCCGCGCTGGGGCTATGCCAATTTCGAGACCAACGTCATGACCGGCGATCCGGTCACGCCGTTCCTGGTCGACCTGTGGCGCTTCGGCGCGCTGGCGGGCCGCGAGGCCGAGGCCTGGGCGGCGCTGCGCCGCAATGCCTTCGGCATGCCGCCCTTGAACTCGCGCCATGCGGGCCGCTCCGGCAATGCCAACTACCTGGCCAATGGCTACGTGGCCTACGACCGCGCCTTCCCGTCCAAGGGCATGGACGTGGACCCGCGCCATGGAGGCTCGGCGACGCTGGAATACGCGCTGGCCGACTGCGCGCTGGCGCAGATGGCCGCCGGCCTCGGCCACGCCGACGACGCCAGGTTGCTGCGCGAACGCGGCGGCAACTGGCACAAGGTGTGGGACCCCGACGTGCGCGATGCCGGCACCGGCTTCGGCGGTTTCCCGCGGCCGCGCGGCGAGGACGGGCAGTGGTACACGCCGGCCAACGGCCACTACGACCCGCGCTCGGAGCATGGCTTCCACGAAGGCACCGCCTGGCAGTACCAGTGGCTGGTGCAGCAGGACGTGCCGGGGCTGGTCGCGGCCATGCACGGCCGCGAGCAGGCCGCGCGGCGCCTGGATGCGTTCTTCGCCTACGACGAACTGCTGCGGTCGCCGCTCACCGCCGCGCGCAAGGAATGGGTGGTCGGCCCGTACAGCTACTACAGCCAGTACCGCTACAACCCGAACAACGAGCCGGACCTGCACGCGCCCTGGATGTACACGCTGATCGGCCAGCCCTGGAAGACCGCCGTGGTGGTCCGCGCCGCCCAGCAGTTGTTCGTCAACGCGCCCAACGGCGTCACCGGCAACGACGACCTGGGCACGATGTCGGCGTGGTACCTGTTCAGCGCGCTGGGGCTGTACCCGGCGGTGCCGGGCACGGGCCAGTTGCTGCTGCACGCGCCGCGCTTCCCCGAGGTCGAGGTCGCGTTGGGCGAGGGACGCCGCCTGCGCCTGCAGGCGCCGGGAGCCGATGGACGCCGGTTGCAGTACATCCAGGGCGTGCGCCTGGACGGCAAGCCGCAACAGGCGGTGTGGCTGGACTGGCAACGCCTGCGCCAAGGCGGCACGCTGCGCTTCGAACTGGGCGACGAGGCGCCGGTGCAGGGCTGGGGGACGGCGGTCGCCGACCTGCCGGCATCGTACTGCGCCACGCCAGGCACGGCCCTGCAATGACGCATGCGGCGCCGCTCGCGATGGAACGCGGGTGCGGCCGGCGTCGCGGCGATTCCCCGGATGTGGCATACCTGCGCGAATGGATGAGGCGATGAACGAAAAGACGTCAGGCATCGGCAAGGCGCCGCGCAAGGCCGGCAAGCGCGCGGTCACGGTGACCGATATCGCGCAGGCGGCGGGCGTGTCGCGCGCGACGGTCTCGCTGGTGCTGCGCGGCAGCCCGCTGGTCAATGTCGAGACGCGCGCGAAGGTCGAGGCCGAACTGCGCCGCCAGCGCTACGTGTACAACCGCACCGCGGCCAACTTGCGCCGGCGCACGTCGTCCTCGATCGCGCTGGTGATCAACGACCTGTCCAACCCGTTCTTCGCCGAGTTCGCCTCCGGCGTGGACGAGGCGCTGGGCGCGAAAGGCTACGTGACCCTGCTGGGCAGCACCGGCGAATCGCCGCAGCGCCAGCAGGCCGTGCTGTCCACGCTGATGGAGCACACGCCCACCGGGTTCATCCTCTCGCCGGCCGAGGGCAGCGATGCGCAACAGCTGCAGCAGGTGCTCGGCGCCCATGCCAACGTGCTGCTGTTCAACCGCGAACTGGCGGGCGCCGAGTGGGACTTCCTGACGCTGGACAACCGCAACGGGGCCTACATGGCCACCCGGCACCTGATCGAGCGCGGGCACCGGCGCATCGCCTTCTTCGGCGGCCACGCCACCTCCAGCTCCTGCCACCACCGCCGCGCGGGCTACCAGCAGGCCCTGGCCGAAGCGGGATTGCAGGCGAATCCGCAATGGCTGATCGAGTCGGCCCCGAACCGGCTCGAGGCGGCCGCGCGCACCGGCGAGCTGTTCGCGGGAAGCGAACACCCCAGCGCGGCGGTTTGCTACAACGACACGGTGGCCCTGGGCCTGATGCTGGGCCTGACCTCGCGCGGCATCCGCCCCGGCGGCGATTTCGCGGTCACCGGCTTCGACGACATTTCAGAGGCCGCCATGGCGGTGCCCCCGCTGACCACCCTGACCGCCGATCCGCGCGAACGCGGGCGGCAGGCGGCCGCGCTGCTGCTGCAGCGCGTGGAAAACCCCGATGCGCCACCGATGCGGACCGTCGCGCCGGTGCAGCTGCGCATCCGCGAGAGCAGCGCGGCCCGGCCGAGCTGACGACGCCTCTTTACCGAACCAGACGACGCTTCCATCCTGAGGACTCGATGATGATCCGTGCCCTGCGCAATGCTCCCCTGATCGCGGCCCTGTCGCTGGCGCTGTCCGCCTGCGGCGGCGAGCAGGCCCCGCCCGCTGCCGATGCCGCCCCCGCCGCTGCGCCGGCCGCGGCCAGCCCGGCCACGCCGGCCGAGGTGCCGGCCGTGGACGACGCCGAGGCCGCGCGCCTGGCCGAGCAGGTGCGCGAGCAGACCCGCCATGCCTGGCAGGGCTACATGCAGTACGCCAAGGGCCACGACGACCTGAAGCCGCTCAGCGGCAAGCCGCGCGACTGGTATCCGGTGCCGCTGCTGATGTCGCCGGTCGACGCGCTCGACACGCTGTTGCTGCTCGGCCTGGACAAGGAGGCCAACGAGGCGCGCGAGCTGATCGTCGGCCAGTTGTCGTTCGACCAGGACATCGAAGTGCAGAACTTCGAGGTGACCATCCGCCTACTCGGCGGCCTGCTGTCGGCCTACCAGATGACCCACGACGAGCGCCTGCTCAAGCTCGCCGACGACCTGGGGCGGCGCCTGTCGCCGGTGTTCGACAGTCCCACCGGGCTGCCGTACACCCACGTCAACCTGCGCACCGGCAAGACCCGCGGCAAGATCAGCAACCCGGCCGAGACCGGCACGCTGCTGCTGGAGTTCGGCACCCTGGCCAAGCTGACCGGCAAGCAGGAGTACTACGACAAGGCCAAGCGCGCGCTGGTGGAGACCTACAAGCGCCGCTCCAAGATTGGCCTGGTCGGGCTGAACATCGACGTGGAGACCGGCGAATGGACCAACAAGGATGCGTCCATCGCCGGCGGCATCGATTCGTACTACGAGTACCTGCTCAAGTGCTGGAAGCTGTTCGGCGACGAGGACTGCAAGCGCATGTGGGAGGACAGCATCGGGCCGGTCAACCGCTACCTGGCCGACGAGGTGCGCGGGGGCGAGCTGTGGTACGGCCATGCCGACATGGACAGCGGCAAGCGCACCGCCACCCTGTACGGCGCGCTGGATGCCTTCATGCCGGGCCTGCTGGCGCTGGGCGGCGACCTGGACCGCGCCAAGCGCCTGCAGGAGTCGGGGCTGAAGATGTGGCGCCTGCACGGCATCGAGCCGGAATCGCTGGACTACGCGGCGATGGAGGTGCGTTCGCCGGGCTATGCGCTGCGCCCGGAGATCGTCGAATCGGCCTACTACCTGTACCACTACACGGGCGATGCGCGGTATCGCGGCATGGGCAAGGTGTTCTTCGAGGACTTCGTGCGCGATACGCGCACCGAGCACGGCTTCGCCGCGCTGAAGGACGTGCGCAGCAAGGAGAAGGACGATTCGATGGAGAGCTTCCTGTTCGCGGAAACCTTCAAGTACTACTACCTGCTGTTCGCGCCGAAGACCGCGCTGGATTTCGACGGGGTGGTGTTCAATACCGAGGCGCATCCGTTGCGGCGTACTTGGTGAGTGATGGCGCGCCGCCGCCGTTGTTGCGGCGGCGATGGCTTTTCCTGTAGGGGGGACTTCAGCCCGACGGGCTTCGCCGGTGTTGTTTGAGGCGCTGCGGTTTCCTTCTCCCGCCGGGGTGAAGGCGTGTTGCTTGCGGGCCATTGGCTCGCACACGCCTGAACGCCTGGCGCGCTGCGCCAGGCCGGGGCGCGTAGCGGGGTGCCCGAAGGGCGGATGAGGGTACGGGCGAAGCCTCAGGATCTTTCGTTCGCTTACTGCGCCCAATTGATCCGCTTGCCGACCGGGCCCGCTATGCGGGACGGCATCCACAGGCCGATGCCGTCAATACAGGTCCATCGGATCGACGTCGAGCGACCAGCGCACGCGCCGTGCCTGCGGCAGTGCGTAGACCTGCGGCAATACCTGGTCGAGCAGCGCGTGCAGCGGCGGGCGCTGCGCGCAGGAGAGCAGCAACTGGGTGCGCTGGAAGCCGGCGCGGCGCGGCATCGGCGCGGGCATCGGGCCGTAGGCCTCGACCGCGCCGTGGCCGAGCAGCCCGCGCACCGCGCGCAGGAAGTCGTTGGCCGCCTCCACGTGCTTGGCCTCGGCGCGGAACAGCGCCAGGTGCGCGGATGGCGGGAAACCGGCGCCTTCGCGCTGCGCGAGTTCGGCCTCGGCGAAGGCGTGGTAGCCGCCGTTGATCAGGGTCTGCAGCAGCGGGTGTTCCGGATGATGGGTCTGCAGCCAGACTTCGCCGGGACGCTCGGCGCGGCCGGCGCGGCCGGCGACCTGGATCAGCTGCTGGGCCAGTTTCTCGGCGGCGCGGAAATCGGCCGAGAACAGGCCCTCGTCGATGCCGACCACCACCACCATGGTCAGCTTCGGCAGGTCGTGGCCCTTGGCCAGGATCTGGGTACCGACCAGGATGCCGGGCGCATCGCCGAGCCGGGCCAGTTGGGTTTCCAGCGCGTCGCGGCGCTGGGTGGTGCCGCGGTCGATGCGCACCACCGGCTGGCCCGGGAACGCCTCGACCAGGCTTTCCTCGAGCCGCTCGGTGCCGATGCCCTGCGGCTGCAGCGCCAGGCTGCCGCACGCCGGGCAGGCCAGCGGTGCCGGTTGGCGCGCGCCGCAGTGGTGGCACTGCAGGCGCCGGCCGCCGGCATGCACGGTCATCGGCGTGGCATGCAGCGGTGTGCTGCAGCGGTTGCACGGCGCGGTCCAGCCGCAGTCGTGGCACAGCAGCACCGGGGCATAGCCGCGCCGGTTCTTGAACACCAGTACCTGCTCGCCGCGCGCCAGCGCCTCGCCGATGCCGGCCAGCACGTCCGGCGACAGGCCGTCCTTGAGCAGGCGCTTGCGCACGTCGAGCACGCGCACGCGCGGCGGCCTGGCCTCGCCGGCGCGGCGCGACAGGCGCAGGTGGCGGTAACGGCCGCCGAGCGCGTTGTGTAGCGATTCCAGCGACGGCGTGGCGCTGCCGAGGATCACCGGCACGTCCAGCGCCTTGGCGCGCACCAGGGCGAAATCGCGGGCGTGGTAGCGGATGCCGTCCTGTTGCTTGTAGCTGCCGTCGTGCTCCTCGTCGACGACGATCAGCCCGGCCTGCGGCAGCGGCGTGAACACGGCCGAGCGGGTGCCCACGACCAGCCGTGCCTCGCCGCGCGCGGCGGCGGTCCACACCCGCGCGCGCTCGCCATCTGGCAATCCCGAATGCAAGGCGTGCACCGTCACCCCGAGGCGGGCGCGGAAGCGCGCCAGCGTCTGCGGGGTCAGGCCGATCTCCGGCACCAGCACCAGCGCCTGGCGGCCGCGTGCCAGGCAATCGGCGATCGCCTGCAGGTAGACCTCGGTCTTGCCGCTGCCGGTGACGCCGTCGAGCAGGAAGGTGCCGAAGCCGGACTGGGCGGCGATCGCGGCCACCGCGTCCTGCTGTTCCGAATTGAGCGGCGGTCCCGGCCGGATCGCATCGGGCGGCGGTGGCGCTACCGCGACGCGCTCGGCGAGGCCGCGCCTGGACAGGCTGCGCGCCGCTTCGCGCCAGCCTTCCAACTGCAGGTCCAGGCGGTCTTCGTCGACGGGGGCGGCGGCCAGCAGCTCCGCGAGCCGGGCCGGACGGGTGCCGCGGCGCAGTCCCGGCCGGCCGGTATGGCCGGCTTCGGTCAGCCGCCAGGCCCATGTCCGGGTATCCGGCAGGGCCTCGCCGCGGCGCAGCGGGCCGGGCAGGGCGGTGGCCAGCACCTCGCCGAGCGGCGCATGGGTATAGCGCGCCAGCCATTGCAGCGACCGCGGCAGTTCGCCGGTCAGCAGCGGGACGTCGTCGTGCCAGGCCAGGATCTCGCGCAGGCCGTCCGGGGCCGCCTGCTCGCCCAGGCCGACCACCACGCCGGCCAGTTCGCGCGGGCCGAACGGCACGCCGACCCGGCGGCCGATCGCGTCGTCCGGGACGGCGGTGCCGGACGGCGGCAGGTAGTCGAACAGCTGCGGCAACGGGACCGGCAGGGCGACCTGGAGGGTGCGGATCGGCATCGGACCAGTTTAGGGGTGTCGTCAATCCTCATGCGGCACGGTGTGCGGCCGGACGAAGAGGGCGTTCCGGGGCGGCCTGCGCCGCCCGTGGCGCCGGCCCCTTGGCCCCTGTTCCTGTGCCGGGGTTTGATAAATGGGATGTAAATCCACGTCCCGGTTGGGGAATTGGCGTTATCCACACTGGCTGTGGATAAGGTTGTGGGTTTCCCCTGCACTGCTGCCCGCAAAGGCGCGCCCATCGGCCTCTGCCACAAGTTGGACAAATTTTCGCCACTGCACAAATTTTCTTTGGAAACAGGAACTTAGTGGTGAAATATCGCTGAAACAAGGGTTTTCCGCGCTTGGCGAGGATTTGTGAGGGCCGATCTTTACTGCTGTGCACAACCTGCCGCCGTCCGGTACGTGAGCGGGCCGTGAGCGAAGCCGCCTGTCAAGGGGGCAGGAACGCCTGGGCCGCCGCTATCATGCCGTCCGATGACGGAGTACCCATGACCGCAACGCCGCCTTCCGAACCTTCCGTCACCCCTGCGGCGTTGTCGGCTTTCCTGCGCGGCGTCGAGCGGCGCGGCTTCGTGGTGGCGCTGCTGCAGGGCGGGGACGGGGCCTTGGCGGAACGCGCGCTCGCCGCCGCCCAGCGGGCCTTCCGCAACCACGCCAACGAAGAGCTGATGGCCGCCTGGCCGGTGCGTTTCTGGAGCCTGTTGTCGGCGACCCCGGGCCTGCGCCATGCCCATGCCGGGACCTGGCCCGAGCCGTTCGCGGCGTTGGCGACGGCGACGCCGGAGGACCGGCTGGCCCTGTTGTTGCGGATCGTGGCCGGGCTCGACGAGCCGATGGCGTCCGACGTGCTCGGCGTGAGCGAGGACGACTACCGCGCCGCACTCGGACGCGCCTGCCCGCGCAATGCGGCCGGGCAACCCGATGCCGCTGCGTGGCGCGCGCTGGCCGAGGCCGCGCAAGCCCGGGTGCGCGACCTGGCCCCGGAGCAACTGGAGCGCCTGGTGCGGCTGCGCGAGGCGGCCCTGGCCGGCGCCCCGGCGATGGCGGCAACGGATACCCACGCGCCTGCGCGCCAGGCACCGGCCCCCGGCCGGGCGGAGCCGCGCCGCGGCCAGGTGCGGCGCGGCCGCACGGGCTGGGCCGTCGCGGCCATCGTGGTCGTCCTGGCGGGCCTGGCGGCGCTGGGCGGGTGGTGGTGGTGGCAGCGGCAGGCGCCGGTGCTGCCGCCGGAGCCGGCCTCGCAGGCGCTGCCGGGCGCGCTGCACGTCGTCGATGCCGGTCCGGTCCTGGTCGAGGAACTGCCGGCCGACGATGACCGCCCCGCATCCGAAGCGGTATCGGCGATCGATCCGGCCGATGCGGCGATGCTGGCCGATCCCGAACTCGGGCTGGCCCGGCAGGCCGACTTCTACGCCTGGGCCGCCGCCGGCGGGCCGGTACCCGCGGACGAGTCCGAAGCCCGCCCGGTCGCCGGCGAGCCGGCTTCGGCAGGACTGGAGACGGTCGATGACGAAAACTAGCCGGCGGCTTTTCTTCCGCGCAGGCAGCGGGACGGGGAATCGCGCGGGCCTCCCGCGGGGCGCCGGCCGCGATCCCGGGCACCGGCGCGGATCGCGCGCCGTCGCGGCGGCTGTCGGGCTGCTGCTGGGCTTGCCCGTCGCTCCGGCCATCGCCCAGGCCCTGCCGGCACCGCTGGACGAGAACGCCGGCGGCGCCCTGGCATCGCCGCGCGTGGACTGGCAAGCGATGACGCCGGCGCAGCGCGCCGACCTGCGCGCGCGCTACCGCGCCTGGCGCGAGCTCGACGATGCCGAGCGTGCGCGGATAAGACAGGCGCGCGACCGCCTGGCCGCGTTGCCGGCCGAGCAGCAACGCGCGCAGCGCGTGCGGTTCGACGCCATGGACCGCCTGTACCGCGATGGCTGGCGGCTCGGCCCGACCCTGGGCGCGCACTACGCGCACCTGCAGCCGCTGTTCGGTTACGTGCCGCCGGCGCAGCGCGACGTGCTGCTCGGCCTGCTGCGCAGCCTGGATGCCGAACAGCTGCAGCAACTGGCGGTGATCTCGCAACGCACCCCGCCGCAGGAGCGCGATGCATTGCGCAACGAGTTGCTCGCGCAGGCCCCGGCCGCGCGCGCGGCGTGGCTGCGTCGCAAGCTCGGGCGCTGACCGGCGCGAAAGCCTTGCGTGCGGCTTCGTGTCGCCGCCTGCGGGCCGGGCACGCCGCAACGGCAGCCGGCGTGCGAAGCCGTGTCACCGGCCGGCCGCCGAGCGGCGGTACAATAGACGGTTCACGCTACCCGGTACGAGCGCCCTCCCGGCGCGGCCGCAGTACGCGCCCGTGTTTCCCATGTCTGCTGCATCCCTTCCGGCGACGCCACGCTTCGGCAGCGAAGTGCGCGCCACCCTCCTGCTCGCCCTGCCGCTGGTGCTGGGCCATGTTTCCACCGGCCTGATCGGCTTCGTCGACAACGTCATCGCCGGCCACCACGGCACCGACACGCTGGCGGCGGTCACGATCGGCACGGCACTGCTGTGGCTGCCGATGCTGGTGCCGATCGGCACGCTGATCTCGCTGACCGCCTCGGTCTCGCAACTGCAAGGGGCCGGCCGCGAGAACGAGATCGCGCCGCTGTTCCGGCAGGCGCTGTGGCTCTCGCTGGGCCTGAGCGCGGCGATGTTCGCCTTCCTTTCGCTGGTGCCGCCGCTGTTGCCGGCGTTCGGCATCGCGCCGGACATCGTGCCGGGCGCGACCGCCTTCCTGCACGCGGTGCGCTGGGGCGTGCCGGCGCTGACGCTGTACTTCTGCATGCGCTACCTGAGCGAAGGCACGCACTGGACGCTGCCGACGATGCTGCTCGGCTTCGGCGGCCTGCTGGTGCTGGCGCCGCTGGGCTATGCGCTGACCTACGGCCGCTTCGGGTTTTCCGAGCACGGCGCCGAGGGCCTGGGCATCGCCTCGGCCACGACGATGTGGGTGCAGGCGCTGGCGTTCGCGCTGTACCTGTGGCGCGCCAAGCGTTTCGCGCACCTGAAGCTGTTCGCGCACTTCGAGCCGCCGCGCTGGAAGCCGATCCGCGACCTGCTGCGGACCGGCCTGCCGATCGGCATCACCGTGCTAATGGAAGGCGGCCTGTTCATCGTCACCGCGCTGCTGATCGGCCGGCTCGGCGCGCTGCAGGCCGCCGCGCACCAGATCGCGATCAACGTCTCGCAGCTGTGCTTCATGATCCCGATGGGCGTGGCCGAGGCGACCACGGTGCGGGTCGGCCATGCGGTCGGCCGCAGCGACCCGCTCGGCGTGCGCCGCGCGGCCTGGGCCGGCTATGCGATCGTGCTGGCGACGCAGGCGCTGTCGGCGTCCACGCTGCTGTTCGGCCACGACGCCATCGTCGGCGTCTACACCGACGACATCGCGGTGGCGGCGCTGGCCTCGACGCTGCTGCTGTTCGCGGCGACCTTCCAGTTCCCGGACGGGCTCCAGGTGCTCTCGGCCGGCGCGCTGCGCGGGCTGAAGGACACCCGCGTGCCGATGTTCATCGCGATGTTCGCCTACTGGGGCCTGGGCATGCCGCTCGGTGCCGGCCTCGGGCTGGGACTGGGCTGGGGGCCGCAGGGCATGTGGATCGGCCTGATCCTCGGCCTGACCGCCGCCGCGGTGCTGATGGGCTGGCGCTTCCGGGTCAGCAGCCGGCGGCTGCTGGCCGCCTAGCGCGGCCATGCCCGTGCCGCTGGTGGCCGACCTTGCCGGAAGAGCGGCCCGGGCCGCGTCGCGGCCGCCGCGAAGGGCTTGGCACGTTCCGGCCCTGACTTCCAGCGCATGCCAGCCCCCTTGCGTGGGGCTATGCTGGCCCCGAATCTTTCGCGGGTCGCCCGCGAAAGCCCGCGCATCCGTGTGCGGGGCGTTGACCCTGTCGTGAGTCCCTCGCAAGGGACGCGGCACGTCCGCGTGCCGGTGTCCCCAAGACGTTTCCCTGGATGGAGCCCTCCATGAACCAACCCGCACGTCGCAATCCCATCGCCGTCTTCTTCGTCGGCCTGTGGAATGTGATGAATTTCACCCGGCGGTTGATCCTGAACCTGCTGTTCTTCGGCCTGCTGTTCCTGATGCTGCTGGTGTTCGTGGCGGCGCTGGCGCGCGGCAACGGGGTCAAGCCGTTGCAGGACCGCACCACGCTGGTGATCGCGCCGGAAGGCAAGCTGGTCGAGCAGTTCAGCGCCGACCCGGTCAGCCGCGCGCTGGCCAAGGCGGTGGGCGACAAGGGCGCCGAGGAGATCCAGCTGCGCGACCTGGTCCGGGTGATCGAGGCGGCCAAGGACGACAAGAAGATTGAGCGCGTGCTGCTGGACGTGGACAAGCTGCAGCCGTCCGGCTTCGCCTCGCTGCGCGAGGTCGCCGCGGCGCTGCAGGAACTGAAGGCCTCGGGCAAGCAGGTCGTCGCCTTCGGCGAGAACATGACCCAGGCCCAGTACCTGCTGGCCGCGCAGGCCAACGAGGTCTACCTCGACCCGATGGGCGGGCTGGTGCTGGAAGGGCTCGGGCGCTACCGCCAGTACTTCCGCGAGGGCCTGCAGGACAAGCTCGGCGTGGACGTGCACCTGTTCCGCGTGGGCGAGTACAAGTCCGCCGCCGAGCCGTACATCCTCGATGCCGCCTCGGCCGACGCCAAGGAAGCCGACCTGTTCTGGATGAACGACGTGTGGCAGCGCTACCTGGCCGACGTCGGCAAGGCGCGCAAGCTCGACCCGGCGCAGATCGCCGCCGGCATCGACACGATGCCCGAGGGCATCGCCGCCTCGGGTGGCGACCTGGCCAAGTACGCGTTGCGGCAGAAGCTGGTGGACGGGCTCAAGACGCGCGAGGAGATCGACAAGCTGCTGGCCGAGCGCGGCGTGGCCGACGACGACGCGGACGCCGGTTTCCGCAGCGTCGATTTCGACGGCTACCTGGCCCAGCTCGACGCGCGCCGTTCGGCGATGGACACGCGCCCGCAGGTCGCGGTGGTGGTGGCCGAGGGCGAGATCAGCGGCGGCGAACAGCCGGCCGGCAAGATCGGCGGCGAGTCGACCGCGGCGCTGCTGCGCCAGGCGCGCGACGACAAGGACGTGAAGGCGGTGGTGCTGCGCGTGGATTCGCCCGGCGGCGAGGTGTTCGCGTCCGAGCAGATCCGCCGCGAGGTGGTCGCGCTGAAGCAGGCCGGCAAGCCGGTGGTGGTGTCGATGGGCGACCTGGCCGCCTCCGGCGGCTACTGGATCAGCATGGATGCCGACCGCATCTATGCCGACCCGTCCACGATCAGCGGCTCGATCGGCATCTTCGGGCTGATCCCCAACATCAATCGTTCGCTCGGCAAGATCGGCGTGCATACCGACGGCGTCGGCACCACGCGCTTCGCCGGCGCATTCGACATCAGCCGGCCGCTGGATCCGGCGGTCGGGCAGGTGATCCAGTCGGTGATCGACAAGGGCTACGCCGATTTCACCGGCAAGGTCGCGCAGGCGCGCAAGCAGCCGGTGGAGGCGATCGACAAGGTCGCGCGCGGCCGCGTGTGGAGCGGCGCGCAGGCCAAGGAGCGCGGCCTGGTCGATGCGTTCGGCGGCATGAAGGAGGCGGTGGCCGATGCCGCTGCCCGCGCCAAGCTGTCCCAGGGCAAGTTCCGCGTGCGCTACGTCGAGAAGCCGGCCTCTCCGTTCGCGCAGTTCATGCAGGGCTTCGCCGGCAGCCGCATCGGCGCCTGGATGCTGGGCGACTCCGGCCTGGCCCGCGCGATGCTGGCGCGCTCGCTGCCGGAGATGGATACGCAGCTGCGCTTCGTCGAGGACGCGGTCGGCGAAGCCAAGCAGGGCGGCGCGCCGGTGAAGGCGCTGGCTTACTGCTTCTGCGGGTTCTGAAAAGCACCTGAAGCCCCTCTCCCCTCCGGGAGAGGGGCTTCAGGCAGCTCGCGCGCGACGCCCATCAGGCGTCCGAAGGGATCCAAAGCCTGCCTCAGCGCGTCGCCGCATCGATCGCCGCGCGCTGCTGCTCCGCGGCCTGATCGGTGACCTGCTGCGCCGCCTTGGCCTTGTCCAGCGGTTGCCGGATCGCATCGCGCAGCGCGGTCGCCTGCGGCTCCGGCGGGCGTTCGGGCGATGGCGGCTCGGGCCGCTTGCACGCTGCCAGCAACGGCAAGATCAGCAAACCCATGCACAGCATCTTGTTCATCGGCGGACCCTCATGCGGTGTGGCGTTATCCTACGCCGCATGCCGTATGGGCGATGAGACGCGCTCGCGGCACGGCCCTCGCTGGAGAATCACATGACCTCATCCCGCTGGCGTCTGGACGGACAGACCGCCCTCATCACCGGCGCCAGCGCCGGCATCGGCCTGGCGATCGCGCGCGAGCTGCTCGGCTTCGGCGCCGACCTGCTGATGGTCGCGCGCGATGCCGACCTGCTCGAACAGGTCCGCAACGAGCTGGCCGACGAATTCCCCGAGCGCGAGCTGCACGGGCTGGCCGCGGACGTGGCCGACGACGAGGACCGGCGCGCGATCCTGGATTGGGTGGAGGACCATGCCGACGGCCTGAACCTGCTGGTCAACAACGCCGGCGGCAACGTCACCCGCGCCGCGATCGACTACACCGAGGACGAATGGCGCGGGATCTTCGAGACCAACCTGTTCTCCGCCTTCGAGCTGTCGCGCTACGCGCACCCGCTGCTGGCGCGGCACGCGTCCTCGGCGATCGTCAACGTCGGCAGCGTGTCCGGCCTGGTCCACGTGCGCAGCGGCGCGCCCTACGGCATGACCAAGGCGGCGCTGCACCAGATGACGCGCAACCTCGCCTGCGAATGGGCCGAGGACGGCATCCGCGTCAACGCGGTCGCGCCGTGGTACATCCGTACCCGCCGCACCTCCGGGCCGCTGTCGGATCCGGACTACTACGACCAGGTGATCGACCGCACGCCGATGGGGCGCATCGGCGAGCCGGAGGAAGTGGCCGCGGCGGTGGCGTTCCTGTGCCTGCCGGCCGCCAGCTACGTCACCGGCGAATGCATCGCGGTCGACGGCGGATTCCTGCGCTACGGCTTCTGACGCCGCCGGCATCGCGGCGGTGCCGCGGCGACGGTGGACGACCTGGCGGTCCCGCGCGCCTCAGGTACCGCCGCAATCCTGCTCCATGCGCGCCTCGATGCCGCGCTGCTCGCGCACCAGTTGCTCGCGCTCGCTCTGCAGGGCGCTGTTGTAGCGCCTGATGAGCTCCCAGCGCCGGTCGGACAGGCGGGCGCAGACCTCGCGCTGGGGCAGCGCATGGCAGGCGTCGCGGACCAGCACGCTGCCGTAGGGCACGATCACGCCGGACACCAAGCCGTCGGGCCTGCCGGGACGTGCGGGCGGCGGATACGCAGGGCCCGGCCGCGGGCGTCCCGCTACGTGCCCCTGGACCCAGGCCGGCACCCAGCGCGGATTGCCTTCGTCGGTGTCGCTGGTATAGCGATCGCCGTCGGCCGACACGCATTCGTACATCGGTTGCGGCGGCTGCACGCCGACGATGCGGATCTCGCGCACGGCAGGCGCCGGCGCCGGTCTTGCCGGCTCGGGCGCCGCCGCCCGCGGCGGCGGGTCCTTCGGCCGCTGCATGTCGAGGACCTGCTGCCGGCCGTTGTCGCACGGGGTGTTCTGCAGGGCCACCGCGCCGCTGCTGGAAGTGCAGCGGTAGATGCGCACGCTGTCCGCATCGGCCGCGCGCGCCTGCGGCGCGGCAAGCAGCAACAACGGCACGAGGACGGCGAGGAGGCACATGCGCGCATGGTGCGCAATACGCGCGCCGAAGCAAAGTGCCTGCGCGGGTCCCGGAAGCCTTCCAGAGAGCGCGGAGGCCGCCCGGGACGCCCCGGGAGGCAGGCCTAGTCGCGCAGGACCTCGCCGGTGAGCGCGACCCGGATCGGCGTCGGCTGGGCCAGGCCGCCGGTCTCGCCGTCGAGCAGGCCGTCGATGCTGGCCAGCAGGGCCGGGTCCAGTTCGCCGCGGCTGCGCGCCGGCGGCATGCCGGCCAGGTTGGCGCTGGTGGATACCAGGGGGGCTCCCCAGGCGCGGCAGAGCCGCTCGACCAGCGGGTGCGCGCTGATGCGCACGGCGATGCCGGGGTGGCGGCCGGTGACCCAGGCGGGCGCCTGCGCGCTAGCGGGCAGGATCCAGGTGTTCGGGCCGGGCCAGCTGGCGCGGACCACCGCGAGCCGTTCCGGCGGCAGGGCGGCCAGGTCGAGCCAGTCGTGCAGCGTGGCCAGGTCGTCGGCCACGACGATCACGCCCTTCTCGACCGGCCGCCGCTTGATCTGCAGCAGTCGCATCACCGCCGGTTCCTGGCGCGGGTCGCAACCCAGGCCCCAGACGGCTTCGGTCGGATAGGCGATCACGCCGCCCGCATGCAGGGCGGCGACGGCGGCATCCAGGGAAAGCGCGTGGTCGGTCATGGCGTGGAAGCGAGATGGAAGCGTTGCGGTCGGCTCCGGCGGGTCAGCTGGCGGCCTTCTTCGCCACGGTCTTCCTTGCGGTCTTCTTCGCAGGCGACTTGGCCGCTTTCTTGGCTGCCGCCTTCTTGGCGGGGGCCTTCTTCGCGGCGGTCTTCTTCGGTGCCTCGTCCTTGGCGGCCGCCTTCTTGGCGGCGGCCTTCTTGGCGCCGAATCCCTTGCGCGCGGGCTTGCCGGTCTCGGCCAGCAATTGCTGCACCTCGGCCAGCGTCAGCGAGGCCGGGTCGCGGTCCTTGGGGATCTTGCCGTTGAGGTTGCCGTCGCTGATGTACGGGCCGAAGCGCCCGTTGAGCACCTGGATGTCGCTGCCGGGGAAGTCCTTGATCACGCGGTTGCGCGCGATCTCTTCCTTCTCCTCGATCAGGAACACCGCGCGCGCCAGGTCGATCGAATACGGATCGTCCTCCTTCTTCAGCGAGGCGTAGGTGCTGCCGCGCTTGGCGAACGGACCGAAGCGGCCGATGCCGACGCTGACCTGCTCGCCGTTGCTCTCGCCGAGGACGCGCGGCATCTCGAACAGCTTGAGCGCTTCCTCCACGCTGATGGTGTAGATGCTCTGGCCCGGGCGCAGCGAGGCGAAGCGCGGCTTCTCCTCGTCCTCGACCGTGCCGATCTGCACCATCGGCCCGAACCGGCCGATGCGCGCGCTGATCGTCTTGCCGCTGGCCGGGTCGGTGCCCAGCACGCGCACGCTGCCGGCATCGGTCTTGTCGAGCGAATCCTTCTTCTCCTCGACCAGTTCCTTGAACGGCCCCCAGAACTTGGCCATCAGCGGGATCCATTCCTCCTCGCCGCGCGAGACCGCATCCAGCTCGTCCTCCAGCCGCGCGGTGAAGTCGTAGTCCACGTAGCGGGCGAAGTGCCCGGCCAGGAACTTGGACACGGCGCGGCCGACGTCGGTCGGGCGGAAGCTGCGCCCCTCCATCTCCACGTACTTGCGGAACAGCAGGGTCTGGATGATCGAGGCGTAGGTCGAGGGGCGGCCGATGCCGTACTCCTCCAGCGCCTTGACCAGGGCCGCTTCGGTGTAGCGCGGCGGCGGCTGGGTGAAGTGCTGCTCGGTGAGCACGCGCTCCAGCGGCACGTTGTCGCCGGGCTTCATCGCCGGCAGCTTGCGGCCTTCGTCCTCGTCCTCGGCGGACTTGTTGTCCTTGCCCTCCTCGTACACGGCGAGGAAGCCCGGCACCACCACGGTGGTGCCGCTGGCGCGGAAGCTGTGCGCGCTGCCGGCGGCCAGCTCGACGCTGACCGTGTTGAGCGTGGCCGGGATCATCTGGCAGGCGACGGTGCGCTTCCAGATCAGCTCGTAGAGCTTGCGCTCGTCGTCGGAAAGGTAGCGGTTGACCTGCGAGGGCGTGCGCAGCGCCGAAGTCGGGCGCACCGCCTCGTGCGCTTCCTGCGCGTTCTTCGACTTGGTGGTGTAGACGTTCGGCTTGTCCGGCAGCGCGCCGGTGCCGTAGTCGCGCGCGATCACGTCGCGCAGCTCGGCCAGCGCGTCCTGCGACAGGTTGACCGAGTCGGTACGCATGTAGGTGATCAGGCCGACGCTGCCTTCCTCGCCCAGCGCCACGCCTTCGTACAGCTTCTGCGCGACCTGCATGGTCTTGCGGGTGGTGAAGCCGAGCTTGCGCGAGGCCTCCTGCTGCAGCGTGGAGGTCGTGAACGGCGCGGCCGGGCGGCGCTTGCGCTCCTTGCTGGCCACGTCGGTGACGTGCAGCCGGCCCTGCGCGGCCTGCTGGATGCGCAGCCGCGCGGCCTCGGCCGATTCGCCGTCGGTGATCGTGAACTGCTCGAACTTCTGCCCGTCCAGCTTCACCAGCTTGGCGCTGAAGGGCTGCGACGGGTGCGCGCATTCCGCGGCGATGCTCCAGTACTCGCGCGCGACGAAGGCTTCGATCTCCTCCTCGCGCTCGACGATCATCCGCAGCGCCGGCGATTGCACGCGGCCGGCCGACAAGCCGGCCTGGACCTTGCGCCACAGCACCGGCGACAGGTTGAAGCCCACCAGGTAGTCCAGCGCGCGGCGCGCCTGCTGCGCATCGACCAGGTCGCCGGCGATCGCGCGCGGCTTCTGCATGGCCTCCTTGATCGCGCGCGGCGTGATCTCGGTGAACACCACGCGCTGCATCGGCTTGTCCTTCAGCAGCCCACGCTCTTTCAGGATCTCGGCGATGTGCCAGCTGATCGCCTCGCCCTCGCGGTCCGGGTCGGTCGCCAGGTAGATGTCGTCGGCCGCCTTGGCCGCCTTGGCGATCGCCTCCACGTGCTTCTCGTTCTTGTCGATCAGGTCGTAGCGCATCGCGAACCCGTTGTCCGGATCGACCGCGCCCTCCTTGGGGACGAGGTCGCGCACGTGCCCATACGAGGCCAGGACGGTGAAGTCCTTGCCGAGGTATTTGTTGATCGTCTTGGCCTTGGCGGGCGATTCGACGATGAGCAGGTGCTTGGGCATGGTGGAGGCGGGTTCTGGAAGGGGGCGGACGCCCCGGCGGGGGCGGTAGGGTGGCCTAATTGGCCCGTGGAGGGAAGCAGAACGCGTGTTTCGCAGACGTAGACGCCCGGGGCGGCCAGGCCCCGGGCGCACGCTGTCGCGGTATTTATAGTCAAATCACGGCCGGTCGCCGGCTGTCAAGCGGCCCGGCCCGGCCGCGGCGGCCGGGTCAGCGCGACGCGTGCACGAGCACCGCCAGCGCGATCAAGGCGACGATGGCCACGAGCAACAGCACGGCGTACAGGCCCAGCACCACGATCGTCACCGTGTCCAACCCGCGCTGCTGGTGCTGCGGCTGGTCGGTATAGGCCCAGCGGTCGACCACCAGGGTGTCGCAGAAGAAGTCGTGCGGGGCCTGCTTGCGCCGGGTCAGGCCGGCCATGCAGGCGGTCACCACGATACCGATGCCGCAGGTCAGCACCGTCACCAGCACGTAGGCGACGTAGCGCAGGAAACCGCGCCAGAACCCGATCCGTTCGCCATTGCCGCGCACCACCTTGATGCCCACCGCGAGCTTGCCCAGGCTGGCCTGGTGGCGCGTGGCCTGCATCCAGCCGAAGTACACCGCGGGTATCAGCAGGCCGAGCCCGTAGGCCAGTCCGCCGAACAGCAGCGTGGCGGCGTCCGGGGGCGAACCGGCCTGCCCGGCCAGCGTTCCCAGGCCCAGGCCGAGCACCAGCACCAGCGGGATCAGCAGGGCATAGGTCAGCATCGAGGTGACGAAGCCGTCGATGATGCTGGCGGCCGCGCGCCGCCAGAGCCCGGCATACACCACGTCCTCGTCCGCGGCACGGACGAGGGTGGTCCCGTCCGCCGCGGGCAGGGCTTCGGCGGACGGCAACGCGATGCCGAGTTCGGCCGCGCAGGCCGCCAGAGGTTGCCAGCCCGGCATGCCGGTGCGCCAGACCAGGCTGGTGCGGTCCAGCTCGCCGCGTTCGAAACGGGCCCGCAGTTCGTCTCCGTCCAGCGGTCCTTGCTGCTGACGCCAGGCGTCGGCGTAGTACCAGTTCGTCATGGTGCGTCCATCTGATCTGCGTCGATTCGTGCGCTTCGTTCGTGCTCGCCGATGTGGCCATGTCGCATCGGCGCGACGGCGTTCCCGTCCGCGCCGCAGCATGGCCGGGCGGGCCGGCCGGCGGTCTTCAGCGATGCCCGGTCATCCGCGGCACTGGCTGGGCAGGTAGCGGTCGTCGATCTCCGAACTGCAGTGCCAGTTGCCGGTGCTCTCGTCGTAATCCAGCCAGATCGCCTTGCCGTCGATCTCCGCCTCGCCGGCCGCCTCGACCTGGCCTTCCATGCCGCAGTGGCCGTCGTCGAAACGACCGATCCGCAGCGCGCCCAGCGGTTTGTCGGCGTAGCTTTCCGGCGCGCCGAAGCCTTCGTCGCCGTTGACCGGGCAGCGGCCTTCGCGGGCATGGAACCCGGCGATGGCGTCCTCGTGCGCCCGCATCAGCTCCACGGCGCCGGCGGTCTTGCTGCGCAGGACGTACTGCTGGTAGGCGGGCAGGGCGATGGCCGCGAGGATGCCGAGCAGGATCATCAGGAACACCCCGGCGACCGCGGCGACGATGGCGGCGATCGCGCATCCGGACAGGCCCTTCCTGGGAGGCGGGGCGGTCGTGGAGGGTGCGGTGGCGGTCGGCTGCGCGGGCGGCGGGGGCAACGGCGGCGGCGTGTCCGCGTCCCTGGCGGGCATGGCGATGCCCAGTTCGGCGGCGGCCTCCGCCAGGGGCTGCCACTGCGCCCAGCCATCGCGCCAGACCAGCGTATCCAGCCCGATCCGCCCGGAGCGGTACAGCTCCACGATGTTTTCCGGCGGCAACGGCCCCTGCCGATGGCGATTGCCCTCGGCGTAGTACCACCCGTTCGTCATCCTTGTCCCCGCGCGAGCGAAAAAGTCCGCGTCAGTGTACGGGTTCGGGCTCGTCGACGAACATCTGGGTCTCCATCCAGGCGTAGGCGGCCTCGGCGCCTGGCTGGTTGAACAGCACCATCAGCACGACCCACTTGAGGTCGTCCAGGTCCAGCTCGTCCTGGTCGAGCGCCATCGCCCGGTCCAGTACCAGTTCGCGCTGGTCGGCGTCGAGCACGCCGTGCTGTTCCAGGAACAGCAGGAAGCCCCGGCACTCGACGTCGAGCTTGTCCAGCTCCGGCCCGTGGTAGACGCGCACCGGGCCGTCCACGTTCGGCGTGGCCACGCTCGGGCGCTGCTCGGCCAGCGCATCGAGCCAGTCGAACGCCTTGCTGATCTCGGAGGGGCTGAATCCGGCCTGGATCAGGCCATTTTGCAGGGAGTCGCGGTCGCGGACGAGATCCGCATCCTCGCTGAAGTAGTGTTCGAACAGGTACAGCAGGACATCCAGAATGCTCTCTTTCATTGCCCTCGGCCTGCGTCGCTGGGGACGCTGTGGAGGTGAAGAAACTAGGAATGACGCGCGTAACGGCCGTGTTCGACCACTACCCTCCCTTCTAGTTCCATGAGCAGCAGCATGGAGGACAGCGTGGCAGCCGTCAATCCGGTGCGCTCGACCAATGAATCCATAGGGGTGGGGTCGTGGCCCAGGGCCGTCCACAACGTGTGGTAGTCCGGGTCGGGGAAGGCCGGCGCCGCCGGCTTAGGAGTGAGGGCCCGTTCAGCTTCGTCGAGGCGGTCCTGCAGCGCCGCTGCCAGTTCGGCCGACAGGGCCGCCACGCCGTCGAGGACGTCGCCGGGTTGTTCGACCAGGGTGGCGCCGTCGCGGATCAGCCGGTGGCAGCCGCGTGCCATCGGGTTGTGGATGGAGCCGGGGATGGCGAACACCTCGCGGCCGGCCTCGCTGGCCAGGCGCGCGGTGATCAGCGCGCCGGAGCGGTGCGCGGCCTCGACCACCAGCGTGCCGAGCGCGAGCCCGGCGATGATGCGGTTGCGCGCCGGGAACTGCCCGGTGCGCGGGCCGGTGCCGGGCGGGTATTCGCTGACGATGGCGCCCTGTGCGGCGATCCGCTCGCGCAGTTCGTGGTGGTGGGCGGGATAGGCCACGTCCGGGCCGGTACCGAGCACCGCCACGGTGGTGCCGTGCATGTCCAGCGCGATGCCGTGGGCGGCGGCGTCGATGCCGGCGGCCATGCCGCTGACGATGGCGAGCCCGGCGCGGCAGATCGCGCGGCTGAAGCTGCGGGCGTGGTCGCGCCCGCCCGCGCTCGGCGAGCGGCTGCCGACCACCGCGATCGCCGGGTGCCAGAGCAGGGCCGGGTCGCCCTCGATGAACAGGGCGAGCGGCGGGTTGGCGGTCCGCCGCAGCAGGGCCGGGTAGTCGGGATCGTGCAGGCCCACGACATGCCGCCGGCCGCCGTCGCGCCAGGCGAGTATCGCGTCGATCGCGGCGTGGTCGGGCTGCCGCAGCCGTGCGACCTGCCCGGTGTCGCAGCCGGCCGCGGTCCCTGCGGAGGCGCCCTCGCGCAACGCTTGGCGAGGGTCGCCGTGGCGTTCCAGCAAGTGCCGCCGCGGCGCGAGCGGTCCTTCGGCCAGGACCAGGGCGAGCAGGGCGCGGGTGGATTCGGGGTCGTGGGGAGGCGGGATGTCCATCGCGGCAGGCTAGGCCGCGACGAAGAACGGCGCCCTAGGGCGCCGTCCGGTTCACCTGTAGGGATTCGCCCTACTGCGCATCGGGGTGCTTGAGCGCGTAGCCGACCCGGGCCGGCTTGACGCCTTCCATCACCAGCGCATAGCTGACCTTGTCGTAGGTGCGGAACACCATCGCGTGCGCGGCGTACTCGTCCGGCAGGCCCACGGTCGTCTGCTTGCCGCCGGTGTAGCCGTCGTCGGCGCGGGAGAAGTGCTTGTGCGCGATGCGATCGCTGGCGCGGCTGCCCTGGCGCCAGATCGAGAACACGGTGCCGTTGTCGATGCCCTCGCGGCTGCCGCCGGAGATGGCGATGACGTCGCGCGGGCCGCCGGAGGTGAAGGTGTCGGCCACCGCCAGCACGCGCAGCTGCGCCTCGGCGGCCTGCGCGGAGGGCGGGTGCGGGACGAACTGCAGGTCGTACGGCTGCGCCTGGACCGCGATCAGGCGGTCGCCGGCGCGCACCTCGCGGCCGCTATCCTGCAGCAGCAGCGTGGACACCTCGGCATTGCCGCCGGTGATCGTGCCGACGTTGACCTGCGCCAGTTCGTAGCCGAGCGATTCGCGGCGCGCGTCCGGGGCGACGTAGTCCTTCCACAGGTTGCCGGTGCCCGGCGTGACGTCGCCGCGCGCGTCCAGGTCCTCGGCCAGGCGCGGCAGGGCGAAGCGCACGGTCGGGCGCACCACCGCGTAGCGCTGGCCCGGTTGCGCGCCGGCCAGGCCCTTGACGTAGGCGAGCTGGCCATCGCTGCCGCGCAGGCGGTTGTCCTCGAAGCCGACCACGTACGGCAGCTCCTTGAAGCTGTCGACCACGCGCAGGTTCTTCAGGAACGGCTCGACCTCGGCCAGCGGGATCGCGTCGATCGGGGCTTCCTGGCGCGGCCCCGGCTGCACGCCGACGCGGTCCAGGTAGGCCAGGCTCAGCACGTCGCCGGGATAGATCAGGTGGGGATTCTGGACCTGCGGGTTGGCCTGCCAGATCTCCGGCCACAGCCACGGCTTGCCGAGGAAACGCCCGGCGATGTCCCACAGCGTGTCGCCCTTCCTGACGACATAGGTATCCGGGTGGTCGCCGGCCATTTCCACGGCAGCGGCGTAGGTCGCTACGGTCAGCATCGCCGCGGCGACGACCGTACGAAGTCGGTTGAACATGATTTCGGTCTGCCTGATTCCCCAACAGGTCCGCGCACTATAGTCCAGGGACCGGGGCGCCGCGCAAGCATTGGCGGTAGAATTGGAAGGCCTTGCCGGATCGTGCCGGCGTCCCTACATGGGTAATGCTATGGCCCTGCTCCCCATTCTCGAATTCCCCGATCCCCGCCTGCGCACCAAGGCCGTCCCGGTCGATGCCGCCGAGGTGGGCACGCCCGCGTTCCAGACGCTGCTGGACGACATGTTCCAGACGATGTACGAGGCGCCCGGCATCGGCCTGGCGGCCAGCCAGGTCGACGTGCACAAGCGCTTCATGGTGATCGACGTCAGCGAGGAGAAGAACAGCCCGCAGGTGTTCATCAACCCGGAGATCGTCGACAAGCAGGGCGGGCAGGTCTACCAGGAAGGCTGCCTGTCGGTGCCCGGCATCTTCGCCGACGTGACCCGCGCCGATTCGATCACCGTGCGTTTCCTCGACCGCACCGGGCAGGCGCAGGAACTGACCACCGACGGCCTGCTGGCGGTGTGCATCCAGCACGAGATGGATCACCTGGACGGCAAGCTGTTCATCGACTACCTCTCGCCGCTCAAGCGCGAGATGGTGCGCAAGAAGCTGGCCAAGGCGCGCCGGCACGTGGCCTGAAAAGCCGGGATTCGTGATTGGTGATTCGCGATCGGGCAAAGCGGTTGGCCTTGGGCTGCTCGCGCCCGCATGAAGCCGCCTTTCCGAATCACCAATCACCAATCACGAATCACAGCTCCCCATGAGAATCGTATTCGCCGGCACGCCGGAATTCGCCGTGCCCTCGCTGCGCGCCGCCGCGCAGCGCCATGAAGTCGTCGCCGTCTATACCCAGCCGGATCGCCCGGCCGGCCGCGGCCGCGGGCTGACGCCCTCGCCGGTGAAGCTGGAGGCGATCGCGCGCGGGATCCCGGTGCTGCAGCCCGAGACGCTGAAGTCGCCCGAGTCGCAGGACGCCCTGCGCAGGCTCGCGCCGGACCTGATGGTGGTGGTCGCCTACGGGTTGATCCTGCCGAAAGCGGTGCTGGCCATCCCGACCCACGGGTGCTGGAACGTGCACGCCTCGCTGCTGCCGCGCTGGCGCGGCGCGGCGCCGATCCAGCGCGCGATCGAGGCCGGCGATGCCGAGACCGGCGTGGGCCTGATGCTGATGGAGGCCGGGCTCGACACCGGCCCGGTGCTGCTGGAGCAGCGCACGCCGATCGGTGCCGACGAGACCGGCGGCCAGCTGCACGACCGCCTGGCCGGACTGGGCGCGCAGGTGCTGTCCGACGGCCTGGGCCTGCTGCGCGCCGGCATCCGCCCGGTGCCGCGGCCGCAGCCGGCCGAGGGCGTCACCTATGCGCACAAGCTCGACAAGGCCGAGGCGCGGCTGGACTGGAGCCAGCCGGCGGACGTGCTGGCGCGGAAGGTGCGCGCGTTCAACCCGTGGCCGGTGGCCGAGGCGCAGCTCGCGGGCGAGCGCGTGCGCATCCATGCCGCGGTGGCGCTGGAACGGACGGCTCCCGCGGCTCCCGGCACGGTGCTGGCCGCGTCCAAGCAAGGCATCGACGTGGCCTGCGGCGAAGGCGCGCTGCGCCTGCGCGTGCTGCAGCGCGAGGGCGGCAAGGCGATCACCGCCGCCGACTACCTCAACGCGCGCCGCGACGTGCCGGTCGCGGGTTGATGGCGGGCGCCGCCCTGCCCGCCGGCGTCGCGCCCAGGCTGATCGCCGCGCGCGTGCTGGCGGCCGTGATGACGCACGGCCGCTCGCTCAAGGCCGAGCTGGCGGCGTCGCTGCCGGGCCTGGCCGATGCGCGCGACCGCGCCCTGGCCGAGGCGATCTGCCTGGGCGCGCTGCGCCGCCATCCGGCGTATGCGGCCGCCCTGGCCGGGTGGCTGCAGCGCCCGCTGGGCCGCCGCGATGCCGACCTGCAGGCGCTGCTGATGGCGGGCTTCGCCCAGCTCGACGTACTGCAGCTGCCGCCGCACGCGGCGTTGTCGGCGACGGTCGAGGCCTGCCGCGCGCTGGGCCGCCCGCGCCAGGCCGGCATGGTCAACGCGGTCCTGCGCCGCGCGCTGCGCGAAGGCTTCCCGGACGTGCCGGCCGATGCGGCCTGGCCGGACTGGTTGCGGCGGCAGGTGCGCGCCGACTGGGGCGAGCGCGCCGAGGCGGTGTTCGCCGCGAGCGCGCTGCCGGCCCCGATGTGGCTGCGGGTGAACCGCCGCCACGGCACGCCCTCGGACTACGTCGCGGCGCTGGCCGAGGCCGGCCTGTCCGGCCAGGGCTCGGCCTTGCTGCCGGATGCGGTGCTGCTCGACGCGCCGGTCGCGGTGGCGCAGTTGCCGGGCTTCGATGCCGGCCTGGCCTCGGTGCAGGACGGCTCCGCGCAGCAGGTCGCCGATGCGCTGGCGCCGGCGCCCGGCGCGCGCGTGCTCGACGCCTGCGCCGCGCCGGGGGGCAAGAGCGCGCACCTGCTCGAGCGCGACCCGGCGCTGCGCCTGGTCGCGCTCGACGTGGACGCGCGCCGGTTGCGGCGGGTCGGCGAGACGGTGTCGCGGACCTGCCCCGGCGCGCGGGTGGAGCTGAAGGCGGCCGATGCCGCCGACCTGCGCGCCTGGTGGGACGGCGTGCCGTTCGATGCGGTGCTGCTGGACGCGCCGTGCTCGGCCACCGGCATCGTGCGCCGCCAGCCCGACGTGCTGCTGCATCGCCGGCCCGGCGACGTGGACGCGCTGGTCGCGCTGCAGGCGCGGCTGCTGGACGCGCTGTGGACCACGCTGCGCCCGGGCGGGCAGCTGCTCTACACCACCTGTTCGATCCTGGCCCGCGAGAACCGCGAGCAGGTCGAGGCCTTCCTGGCACGCACGCCGGACGCGGCGGTGCGCCCGTTGCCCGAACGCTTCGGCCATGCCAGCGGCGCCGGCCGGCAGCGGCTGCCCGGCGAGGATGGCTGCGACGGTTTCTTCTATGCCAGTCTCGCCAGGATCGGTTGAGAATCCGCATATTTCCGGATGGACCGTCCACTATCATCTGCGCCCATGCTGAAGACACGTTCGTCCAGGGAGTTCTGGTTGCTGGCGATCACCGCGTTGCTGGTGATCGGGGCGGGATTGGGATTGCGCGATCCATGGCCGTCGGACGAGCCGCGGTTCGCGCTGGTCGCCAAGCAGATGGTGGAGAGCGGCGACTGGCTGTTCCCGCACCGCGGCCACGAGCTGTACTCGGACAAGCCGCCGATGCTGATGTGGCTGCAGGCCACGTTCTACACGCTGCTGCGCGACTGGCGGGTGGCGTTCCTGCTGCCTTCGCTGCTGGCCGCGCTCGGCACGCTGGCCTGCGTGTACGACCTCGGCCGCCGGCTGTGGACGCGCCGGGTAGGCCTGTACGCCGCCTGGGCGTTGCTGTTCACGCTGCACTTCACCTTCCAGGCCAAGAAGGCGCAGATCGACCCGTTGGTCGTGTTCTTCATCACCCTGGCCAACTATGGCCTGCTGCGGCACCTGCTGCAGGGGCCGAACTGGCGCTGGTGGTTGCTGGGCTGGTTCTCCGCCGGCCTGGGCGTGATCACCAAGGGCGTGGGCGTGATCGCGCTGCTGGTGCTGCTGCCGGCGGCGGCGGCATCGGCCATGCAGTGGCGGCGCGTGCGCCTGCACGTGCGCGACCCGCGCTTCTGGCTGGGCCCGGTGGCGTTCCTGGCCGCGATCCTGGCCTGGCTGGTGCCGGTGGTCACCGCTGCGCTGGCGACCCAGGCGCCGGAGTACCGCGCCTATCTCGACGACATCCTGTTCCGCCAGACCGCCGGGCGCTACGCCAAGTCCTGGGACCATGCGCAGCCGTGGTGGTATCACTTCGGCACGATCGCGACGATGTGGGTGCCGACGGTGCTGGCGCTGCCCTGGGCGATCCCGGCCTGGCGCCGGCGGCTGCGCCGCCGCGACGCGCGCTACCTGCTGCCGCTGGCGTGGTGGGCGATGGTGGTGCTGTTCTTCTCGATCCCCAGCGGCAAGCGCGACGTCTACATCCTGCCCGCCTTGCCGATGGTGTGCCTGGCGCTCGCGCCGCTGCTGCCGGGGTTGATGCGCAAGCGCGGATACCAGTGGCTGCTGTTCGCGTTCACCGCGTTGCTGTCGTGCGCCTTCATCGGTGGCGGCCTGGCGATGCTGCTGGGGCATCCGGGCTTCGAGCAGAAGCTGATGGACAGCCGCGGCGTGGGCTCGGACGTGACGCATACGCTGGGCTGGATCGCGGCCGCGGTCGGCACCTGGGGCGTGGCGGGCCTGCTGCTGTGGCGCGTGCGCCGCAGCGCGATCGGCGTGGCCTCGCTGCTGGCCGCGTTCTGGGTGGCCTACGGCCTGGCGATCTATCCGGTGCTCAACGACTCCAGTTCGGCGCGCGGGGTCATGCGCCTGGCCAGCGAACGGGTGCCGGCCGACGGCGAACTCGGGCTGGTGGCGTGGAAGGAGCAGAACCTGCTGATGTCGCCGCGTCCGGTGGAGACGTTCGGTTTCCGGGTGCCGTGGGAGGAACAACTGCGTCGCGGCGTGGCCTGGCAGGCGCAGCGCCCGGACCGGCGCTGGCTGCTGGTGCAGGAAGCGGCCCTGCTGCATTGCGTGGATCGCGAGCGCGCGAGCCTGGTCGGCGTGGCCAACCGGCGCGGCTGGTGGCTGGTACCGGCCGGCGCGATCCGGGGGGCTTGCGAGGCCAACGCGGAAGAGCGCGAACGCGAACGCCGCGAGCAGGGCAAGATCGACCAGGAATGATGCCCATGCAGCGCGACGTCCCGGCCGGGCAGGGCATGGATCGCCGCTTAGCTGCCGTTAGTGGAAACCCCTCGAAGATCAGCCCCCTCCGTTCCCGACCGCCCCGCCGATGATGCTGTTCGAATCCCGCCCCTCCGATGCCGCGACGCTCGCCCAGGGCGGCTCGCGCGTGGCGGTCGGGGTGGCGGAATTCGGCCTGTTCGCGCTGGGGGCGACCTCGCTGGCGATGCCGGGCGGGCTGCTGCCGTTCGGCCTGTGCCTGTTGGGCTCCTCGCTGCTGGCCTTCGGGGCGCTGCGCTGCGGCGCCCGCGCGATGGGGCAGCCGCTGCGCTGGATGACCTGGCTCGCCCTGGTGGTGATGGCGATGGCGCTGGTGTCGGTGGCGCTGTTCGAGCACGGCCTGCGCGACGTGGACAACCGTTCGCGCTTCATCGTGCTGCCATGGGCGGCGATCTGGGCCTACAGCCTGCGCCCGCGCCTGGTGTGGCTGTGGTGGGGGGCGCTGGCCGGCATCGCCGGCGCGCTGGCGCTCGCGCTGTGGCAGGTGCTGGACGGCGCGCCGCGCGCGGAAGGCTGGACCAATGCGATCGTGTTCGCGGACGTGGTGCTGGTGCTGATGATGCTGGCGGTGTTCTGCCGCCCGCATGGGCGCTGGCCGCTGCTGGTGCTGGCGCTGCTGGCCGGCTGCGTGACCATCGTGCTCAGCGGCAGCCGCGGCGTCTGGCTGGGCCTGCTGTGCCTGCTGGTCGTGGTGGCCTGGAACGCGCGCTGGCGCAATGGCCGCAGCCGCCTGCTGGTGCTGAGCGGGGCCGCGGTGCTGGCGGCCACGCTGGTGCTGACCGTGCCCGGCCTGAGCCGGCAGATGCGCCTGGTCGAACTGCAGTCCGACGTGCAGCGGATGGAGCATGGCGACGTGGATTCCTCGGCCGGCGCGCGCCTGGAGCTGTGGCACGTGGCCTACGAGGAATTCCTGGCGCATCCGCTGACCGGGATCGGGATCGGGCATTTCGACGATGCGATGAGGGCGCAGCCGGCATGCCGTGCCGATCCCGGGCTGGAGTACTGCAACCTCGGCCACGCCCACAACGACCTGGCCGAGTGGAGCGCCACCCAGGGCGTGCCCGGCCTGCTGCTGCTGGTCGGCGTGTACGGCCTGCCGCTGTTGCTCCTGCTGCGGCTGCACCGGGCCCGCGGGCCGTCGCCGAGGTTCCGCGGCGCCGCCGCGGCCGGGGCCATGGTGGTGATCGGCTACGTGCTGTGCGGCATGACCCAGTCGATGTTCGCGCACCATCTCACCGCCGGGCTGTACGTCTCGCTGGTGGGCCTCCTGGCCGGCCTGGCGCTGCGCGAGGTGCACGACCGCCGGGCCGCGGCGCGGGCGCCGAACCTATAATGCGCCAAGGGCCTGTTAACGCTATTGAGACAGGTCGCGCCGCGCCTGGACGCGTGCGGGGCAAGGAAGGACGAGGAAGCTTATGTCGATAAGAGACCGAGTGATGACGCGGCACCGTGCGTGCCCAGGCGCGGCCCTTCGGGTTGCCGTGCCCGGCGCCCAGGCGGCCGCGCGCGGCTTGAGCAGGCGGCCAGCCTGCCGCGGCGCCACGCACGACCGCCTGGGCGCCGGGCACGGCAACGTGACCTGCCCCAATAGCGTTAACAGGCCCTAGGCCGCGGCGCGGCGCGACGGATTCCCAGCATGCACGAAGGCACCGGCATCGAGGGCGAGCGGCTTCCGCTCAGCCTGGTGGTGATGACCTACAACGAGGCCGACAACATCGCCCGTTGCCTGGACAGCGTGCCGTTCGCCGCCGAGAAGCTGGTGGTGGACTGCGGCAGCAACGACGACACCGTGGCGATCGCGCGGGCGCATGGCGCGCGCGTGGTCGTGCAGCCGTGGCTCGGCTTCGGCCCGCAGCGCAACTTCGGCTCGGCGCAGGCCGCGCACGATTGGATCCTGGTGCTGGATGCCGACGAGTTCCTGTCCGAAGCGGGCGTGCGCGAATGCCGTCAGCGGCTGCCGGCGATCCTCGCCGGCGACGCCGCGGCGGTGTGGATGCGCCGCAGCACCTGGTACATGGGCGCGCCGATGCGCTGGTACCGGCCGATGGTCGGCGAGCGGCTGGCGCGGATCTACCATCGCGGCCGCGCGCGCTGGAGCGAGGCGCGCGTGCACGAATCGCTGCAGATGCAGGGCCGCGGCGAGGAACTGCGCGTGCCGTTCAACCACCTGCACAACCCGACCCTGGTGCACAAGGACCTGAAGGTGCTGCGCTACGCCGAGCTGAAGGCGCTGGACTGGCGCGACAAGGGCAAGCCGGTGCGGATGTGGCAGTGCCCGTTCGTGTTCGCCGCCGCCTTCTTCAAGGACTACGTCGTCCGCCTGGGCATGCTGGACGGCTGGCGCGGCTACGTGGTGGCGCAGACCGCGGCCAGCTATGCGGTCTACAAGCGCATGCGCTACTACGAGATGCGCCGCAACCCCGAGTCGGTCAAACTCGCCGCCGCGCAGTTGCGCAAGCACGATCTGGAACGTTGACGATGCAGCGCGGCGTGGATTGTTCCCAAGGTGCGAAGCCATTCGGGCGGGGGCGTGACGCAGTATCGGCGCGCCCCGGACGGCTTCCCGGCGGATTGGTCGCCCGGCACCGCGCGCTTGCCCCGGTTGCCCGCCCAGGCCGCACCATGCAGCACCGGCCCGGTGCCGCCGACGACCAACGCATTTCGTGAGAAAGCCCATGCCAAGTCCCAAGCACTACCTTCTCTACGGCTCGGAGCGCTACGCACTGGCGATCCTGCGCCCGATCCAGGCGGCGATCCGCGCGCGCGGCGACGAGGCGGCCTGGTTCTTCGACGGCCCGGGTGCGGAGGACCTCGCGCCCGACGAGACGCTGCTGACGGTGCGCCAGGTGCGCGAGTGGAAGCCGTATGCGGTGATCACCTCCAGCAACGCGGTACCGCATTTCTTCCCGGGCGTGAAGGTCGAGACCTTCCATGGCTTCGATGCCGGCAAGCCTCGCCACATCTACATCCGCGGTTTCTTCGACCTGTACTGCACCACCGGTCCGCGCGACACGGCCGCGTTCGGCGCGCTGGCGCGCGAGCTGGGGCACTTCGCGGTCAGGGAAACCGGCTTCCCCAAGATCGATCCGTTCATGAGCCGGCTCGGCGACGCGCCCGAGCCGGTGCGGCAGCCGCCGGTGATCCTGTACCACTCCACGTTCTCGCCGTCGTGGAGCGCGGCGGGGATCCTGTACGACGAGGTCAAGCGGCTGTCGCGCACCGGCGAGTTCCGCTGGATCGTGACCTTCCACCCGAAGATGGATCCGGAGATGGTCGCCCGGTACAAGGCGCTGCAGAACGAGTACCTGACCTTCGCCGAGAACGACAACATCCTCGACCTGTTCCCGCAGGTGGACATGATGTGCTCGGACACGTCGTCGGCGCTCAACGAGTTCCTGCTGACCTACAAGCCGGTGGTGACGTTCAAGAACCGCCGGCCAGGACCGCAGTTGATCGATATCGACGATCCGGCGCAGTTCGAGCCGGCGATCCGGCGCGCGCTGAGGCGGCCGCCGGAACTGATGGCGGCGATCCGCGAGTTCGCCGACCAGTTGCATCCGTACCGCGACGGGCGTTCGAGCGAGCGCGTGCTGGAGGCGATCGACGAGTTCGTCGCGGCGGGCGGCCGCAATCCGAAGCCGAAGCCTGCCAATCTCTGGCGCAAGCTCAAGATCCGCAAGCGGATCGGGTATTGGGGGCGGGCGGGGTACTAGCGGGGCGTTTTCGCTGCCGTTGTGTGGTTTGGGCGTGGGAATCGGAGTCTGTGATTCCTTTGCGCAGTCCCTGCCGCCGTTGTCCCCGCGAAGGAAGGGGGGGGGGCCTTCTCCCGCCGGGACATCAGCCCCCTTTTGGGGGGAAGGTGCCCCGAAGGGGCGGATGAGGGTACGGGCGAAGCCTCACCGATCCTTACTACCGTCGTTTCCGCGAAGGCGGGGACCTAGCGTCTTTGCCTTTCACGCTATCGGTCTGTTCTCCGCCATCTATCTACCGTCATCCCCGCGAAGGCGGGGATCCAGGGACGTTGCTTTGGACGCCTTTTTCCGGCGAGCCCATGCACGTCGCCCTTCGGGTTTTTCCCGCCGTCTCCGCCGCTTCGGAGGGGCCCGCGCCGCAGTGACATTCGTGGGCCGTGGAGGTTGGCGCGCCGCCGCGCGAGGAGGCGTTACCCGATCCAAAGCAAGATCACGAGCAACAGCAACAGCAACAGCAACAGCCGCTGTCACCATTCCAGCCGGCGGCGTGCGAGGCTGGTGCCGAGGCGTGCGTACAGTGCCTGCGCTTCCGCCAGGGAGATGAAGCGCAGGCGCAGCGGTGGCACGTTGCCGGTGGCGCCGGCGGTGTCCAGCCATAGCGTGGCGGTGCCGGTCAGGCGGTCGAGCGGGGAGCGCACCAGCCGCAGGGCCTGCAGCTTGCCGATCTCGGCGAAGCGCCACCAGCGGGTCCACCAGCCGCCACGTACCGCGACATAGCGCTCGTCCAGCGCATAACCCATGCGCCGGACCTGGTGCCAGGCGCGGAACATCGACCACGGCCACCACGCCAGCACCAGCAGCGACCACGCGCCGAAGCGCAGGAACAGCACGGCGGCCAGCGGCAGCAGCCATAGCGAGGGCAGGCTCAGCCGCCACCAGCAGCGCGTCGCCACGGGGTGCCACGACGGCGGTGGCCAGTGCGCGCCCGGCAACAGGCGGTGCACGAGCGCGTCGCAGGCCTGCGGCGTGGCGATCGGGGCGAGTTCCTTCAGCGCGCGGCCCTCTTCGCCCTGGCTTTCCGATACGGCCGTGTCCACGCGCAGCTGGCGTCGCCCGAACAGGCGGTGCAGCACGCCTTCCCGCAACGTCCAGGCCTGGATGCGGCGGCGGGCGACGCTGGTGCGCAGCCGCGTCAGCAAGCCGCGCTCCACGGTGAGGCGCCGCTCCGATTCGCTCAGCCGGAAGCCGTGGTACTGCAGTAACGCCAGCATCACCGACAGCAGCCGCATCAGTGCGAGCACGACGACCAGCGCGAACGCGGCGAAGAGCGCGGTGGCCTCCATGCCGGGATGCAGTTGTTCGACGTAGCGGTAGGCCTGTTCGCCATGGTGCTCGACGAAGTCCGAGATCTGCCGTTCCGGGAACATCTGGTAAAGCACGCCGAACGCCGCGGCCACCACCACCATGCCGCGATTGGAGATCAGGCCCAGCCGCACGATCTCGCCGGGGGACAGCGCCAGCAGTTCCTCGCCCGGCGCCTGCCCTCCTTCCGCGGGCGCGGCCTGGCCGCGATGGCGGACCAGCTGTTCCAGTGCGAGCGCCTGGTCCAGGCGCAGCACCCGCATTTCCGCCTCGGGCTTGTCGCCGCCCGCCGATTCCAGCCGCACCTCGGCCACGCCGAACAGGCGGTGCAGCGCGGACTGGTGCACTCCCACGTTGTGGATGCGCGCGAACGGGATGTCGCGCCGGCTGCGGTGCAGCCAGCCGCTGCGGATGGCGATGCCGTCGGCGTCGATGCGGTAGCGATAGGTCAGGTAGCGCAGCACCGATACCGCGACCAGCCCGAGGATCGCGGCCAGGGTGACGAGCGGGGAGATCCATTCGTAGCGCTCGCCGCGGCCGCCGAACACTACCAGCGCGACGATCGGCACGAGGAATTGCTTCAGCTGCTGCAGCAGCACGAACAGCCACGACAACGGGTGCAGCCGCTGTTCGGGGGCGGCGTCGGGGGGGAGGGCGCTCACAGCGCGTCGTCGTCCTGGTCGAGCTGGCGCGCCAGGCGGTCGCGCAGGCGTTCGGCGTCGTGCTGGTCGAGCCCGGCGATGGCGACGGTATTGAGCCGCGTGCCGGCGGTGTGCACCACCAGCGTGGTCAGCCCGGCGATCCGTTCGAGCGGCCCGCGGCGCAGGTCGAGGTGCTGCACGCGCGTGATCGGCACGCGCGTCTCGGTCTGCCACCAGCGTCCGCGGCGCAGCGCCAGCCCGTCCGCATCCAGGCGCCAGCGCGTCAGTCGCTGGCGCTTGCCGGCGAGCCAGCCGCCCATGGCCGCCCCGGCCAGCGCGAGCACGGGGATCAGCCACCACAGGCGCGGCGCGAGCGAAAGCAGGAGCGCGGTCGAGGCGATGGCCGCGAACGCGCCGGCCGACAGCGCGCCGCCAGCGGCGGCGAGCCGCACGCTCTGCGCCGGCAGCGCATGCCAGCCCACGTCGCCATCGGGCAGCGGCGGAGGAATGGGAAGGACCGGATCGGACGTCGGGTGCACGTGGCGCCGCAGGTTCGCGAAGGTGCGCACAGCATAACGTCGGCGCGCGAAGGCACGCGTGCCCGACGCGGCGGCGGACCGGCTACTGCGAGGCGAGGATCAGCGCGTCGACGTCGAGCGCATGGCCGGCGCGGGCGGCCTTGGTACGCAGGTACTGCTCGTTTTCCTGGGTGATCTCGCCGGTGACGGGGACGCGCTCGGTGACCTCGATGCCGGCGGCGCGCAGGCGCTCCACCTTCGAGGGATTGTTGGTCAGCAGGCGGATGCGCGCGATGCCCAGGCCGCGCAGCATGGCCACCGCGCTGCCGTAGCGGCGTTCGTCGGGGCCGAAACCCAGCTGGGCATCGGCATCGATGGTGTCGAGCCCGGCGTGCTGGTAGCCGTAGGCGCGCATCTTCGCGGCGATGCCGGTGCCGCGCCCCTCCTGGTCCAGGTACAGCAGCACGCCGCCGCCGAGTTCCTTGAGCTTGGCCAGGCCGTTCCGCAACTGGTCGCCGCAATCGCACTTGAGCGAGCCGAACAGGTCGCCGGTCAGGCACGAGGAGTGCACGCGCACCGGCACCGGTTGCGACAGGTCGGGCTGCCCGACCACGATCGCCACCTGGTCGCGCTGGGCCACGCCGCCGCGGAACACCACGAACTCGCTCGTGCCGATGTCGCGCAGCGGCACCGGCGTGCGGATGACCAGTTCGTACGTGCTGGCGGCCGCCTTGGCGCAGCCTTCGTCGAGGTCGGCGAGGGCGAGCTGCTGGCAGCCGGCGAAGGCGCCATCGTCGGCGGCGATCTCCACCGCCAGCATCGCCGGCAGCAGCAGGCCCAGGCGCGCGGCCTCGGCGGCGCCGGCGTCGAGCGCGTCCCCCGGATGCCATTGCGGCGGCAGTTGGGCGTCGCGCAGGTAGGCCAGCGACGCGAGCCGGTCGTAGGAGACGCCCGCCAGGCCGATGCGGGCGCCCTGCGGCGCGGCCAGGCCGAGGACGCCGGCACGGGTCGGGGTCAGGTACAGGTAGTGGCGTTGCCCGGCGGCCTGCGCGAAGGCCTGGTAGCTGCGCTCGGTGCTGCTGTCCAGCGCCAGCACCGCGCGCGCCTGGCCGGCGTGGGTGACGATCACCGGGCGGCCGGCGCGCAGTTCCGAGGCAGCGCGTTCGGCGCGGATCGCCGCCGGGTCGCCGAAGGCGGCGGGATGGGACGAAGGGGAGGGGGAAGTCGTCATCGGGATTCCTGATGAGGGCGCCGGAGGCCGGTCTCAATCGTGATCGGTATCAGCCTGCCGTGACACTGCGTCGCGCGCATGACCGCAATCGCCGGGCCGCCGGTCAGTGCGGGTGCCGTTCGGTGGCATAAGGGTTGGGCTCGCCGCTGCCCGGCGGGCGCAGCGTGTAGCGCTTGTAGGTCCACTGGTACTGGGCCGGGTCGCGCCGGGCGATGTGCTCGATCCCGGCATTGAGCGCGGTCGCAGCCACGACCGGGTCCGGGTCCGCCAGCAGCGGCGAGGCCGGCTCCACGTGCAGGGCGAACTCCAGTTCCGGGCTGGTGCGTTGGCACCACGCGTAGAGAACGGCGGCCCCGGTGCGCTCGGCCAGCCGGTTGACCAGGGTCATCGTCAGCGCGGGCACGCCGAAGAACGGCGCGAACACCCCGTCGCCCACCTTGGGTTGCTGGTCCGGCAGGATGCCGACCGCGCCTCCGGCCTTGAGCACCTTGAACAGCTGCCGCACCGCCGGCCCTTCCGCCCGCACCTGGGTGACGTTGTCGGCGCCGCGCACGATCTGCAGGAAGCCGTCCCAGGCCGGCGATTCGGGCGGGCGGTACACGATCGCGATCGGTCCGCGCTCGGCCAGCCACTGGTTCAGCAGTTCCCAGTTGCCGAAGTGCGGGGCGGCGACGATCACGCCCTTGCCGGCCGCCAGCGCGGCGTCGTACAGGTCCTGGTTGTGGCGGCTCAGCCGCGCCAGGTTGTCCTTGGCCGGCCAGGTCCAGGTCCGCAGCATTTCCAGCGCCTGGCGGGCGGTCGAGTAGAGGATGTCGCGGTGCAGGGCCTCGCGCTGGCCGGGGGGCAGCTCGGGGTAGGCCAGTTCGAGGTTGCGGCGGACGACGCGGCTCTCGCGCGTATTCAGCGTGAGCCAGGTCCAGGCCAGCAGGTCGGACAGGCGCTTGAGCCACGACCAGGGCAGGTGGGCCAGCAACGAGACGCCCCGGTACAGCCACCGGGCACTGAATTCGGCTTTCATCCGCGAATTCTAAACAGGGCCCCGGCGCGGGCGTGACAGTCGCCGCTCGCATCGGCATGCTGCCGGCCCGGAATGCACAGGAGCCAGGCCGTGCTTGCCCTCATCCAACGCGTGTCGCAGGCCTCGGTGGAGGTGGACGGGCACATCGTCGGCCAGATCGGGCCGGGGCTGCTGGCCCTGGTCGGCGTCGAGCCCGGCGACGATCCGGCCCGCATCCGCAGGCTGGCCGAGCGGCTGCTGGGCTACCGGGTGTTCGCCGACGACGCGGGCAGGATGAACCGCTCGCTGGCCGATACCGGGGGCGGCTTGCTGCTGGTCAGCCAGTTCACCCTGGCCGCGGATACCTCCTCCGGCATGCGCCCGGGCTTCAGCACCGCCGCCCCGCCGGCCGAGGCTGAACGCGCGTTCAATGAATTGGTGGCGATCTGCCGCGAAAAACACGCCGGCAGGGTGGAAACCGGACGCTTCGGTGCCCATATGGTCGTCAGCCTGGTCAACGATGGCCCGGTGACCTTCCTGTTGCGGCCCTGAAACGCCGCAAGGGGGATGGCCCAGTCGCCCTGCATTCCGGCGCACGGCGGCGGGGACGGTTTGTTGATGAACTATTCTCCGCCTGGCGCGGTATAATGCTAGGTTCTCCTTATTTCTTCCCAGCCGGTGGCGCGATCACTCATGGCGAACGAACGTCCTGCCCAGCAATCCGATATCAAGCAACTGATCAGCAAGGGCCTGGAACAGGGCTACCTGACCTACGCCGAAGTCAACGATCACCTGCCCGACGACCTGGTCGACCCGGAGCAGATCGAGGACATCATCGGCATGATCAACGGCATGGGCATCGATGTCCATGAAGTTGCGCCCGATGCCGAAACCCTGCTGTTGAACGACGGCAACACCGGCGGCCGCGAGGTCGACGACACCGCGGCCGAAGAAGCCGCGGCCGCGCTGAGCGCGCTCGACACCGAGGGTGGCCGCACCACCGACCCGGTGCGCATGTACATGCGCGAGATGGGCACGGTCGAGCTGCTGACCCGCGAGGGCGAGATCGCCATCGCCAAGCGCATCGAGGAGGGCCTGAGCCAGGTCCAGGCCGCGCTCGGCACCTTCCCGCTGTCGATCGAGATGCTCCTGAGCGACTACGAGGAGCACAAGGAAGGCCGCAAGCGCCTGGCCGAGGTCATCGTCGGCTTCAACGACCTGATCGAGGAGGCCGATGCCGCCGCGGCGGCCGCCGCCGAACTGGCCGAGGACACCTCGGCCGACGCCGACAGCGATGACGACGAGGACGAGGACGACGTCGGCGGCGGCGACGAGGATGCCGCGCCGACCGGTCCGGACCCGGCCGAGGTCGCCGTCCGCATGGAGGCGCTGGGCACCGAGTACGCCAAGTTCAAGAAGGCCTATGCCAAGCACGGCCCGGAGCACAAGTCCGTGGCCAAGGCGCGCGAGGACGTGGCCGCGATCTTCGTCACCCTCAAGCTGCCGCTCAACCTGACCGACACCCTGGTCAACCAGCTGCGCGGCCAGGTCAACGCGATCAAGGACCACGAGCGCAAGGTGCTGCACCTGGCGACCAACGTCGCCAAGATGCCGCGCAAGGACTTCATCCGTTCCTGGGAAGGCAACCAGACCAACCTGGAGTGGGTGGACGACGCGCTCAAGCGCAAGCAGAAGTGGTCCTCGGCGCTGCGCGAGGTCAAGGACCAGATCATCGCCGAGCAGCAGGCCTCGATCGAGCTGGAGAAGGCCAACTACCTGACCCTGGCCGAGATCAAGGAGATCAGCCGCGCGATGGCCTACGGCGAGGCCAAGGCGCGCAAGGCCAAGAAGGAAATGGTCGAGGCCAACCTGCGCCTGGTGATCTCCATCGCCAAGAAGTACACCAACCGCGGCCTGCAGTTCCTCGACCTGATCCAGGAAGGCAACATCGGCCTGATGAAGGCCGTGGACAAGTTCGAGTACCGCCGCGGCTACAAGTTCTCGACCTATGCCACCTGGTGGATCCGCCAGGCGATCACCCGCTCGATCGCCGACCAGGCGCGCACCATCCGCATCCCGGTGCACATGATCGAGACGATCAACAAGCTCAACCGCATTTCCCGCCAGATGCTCCAGCAGTTCGGCCGCGAGGCCACCCCGGAGGAGCTGGCCAAGGAAATGGACATGCCCGAGGACAAGATCCGCAAGGTGATGAAGATCGCCAAGGAGCCGATCTCGATGGAGACCCCGATCGGCGACGACGAGGACTCGCATCTGGGCGACTTCATCGAGGACACCAACGTGGAGTCCCCGATCGACACGACCACCAACATCAACCTGCAGGAAACCGTGCGCGAAGTGCTGGCCGGCCTGACCCCGCGGGAAGCCAAGGTGCTGCGCATGCGCTTCGGCATCGACATGAACACCGACCACACACTGGAAGAGGTCGGCAAGCAGTTCGACGTCACCCGCGAACGCATCCGCCAGATAGAGGCCAAGGCGCTGCGCAAGCTGCGTCACCCGAGCCGCTCGGAGCAGCTGCGCAGTTTCCTCGACATCGATTGATTCTGCTCTTCGCTTTCTGATCGACATTGCGGCCGCGTATGCGGCCGCAGTGCTGTCAGGGGCCGGCTGCTTCCTTTAGCAATTCCTGCTTGCGGCGTAAGCCTCGTGCGCTCTGCGCTACGTAGTTCTGATGCCTGTTGTTGGTGTCGGCGTTCTTGCAGGCGAGCGAGCAGAAGCGTCGCTGGCGTCCGCTGAGTGGGACGTCACAGATAACGCAAAGCCTATCGGATTTCATTCGAGGATCATAAGCGTCCCCGGTAAAAGGGATGCCCCTATCACAACAAATTGGTAGGATGTCGTTACGGGCCTATAGCTCAATGGTTAGAGCAGAGGACTCATCGAAAGGTGACCCCGGCATCGAAAGGGCCGGTGGAAAAACGGGATGAATTCAGGGGAACCGCAGCGGTCTGGCCGGCGGCAATCCTGAGCCAAGCCGGCGGTACACCGTCGGAAGGTGCAGAGACTACCTGAGGGCTACAGTGCCCTTGATGACAGGCTAGAGCGTCCCGCACCCCACCAGCGCAAGCTGCGGGTGAAGAGATAGTCCGCGCCGGGGGAAACTCCGGAACAAGCGAATCCTTTGGTTCCAGGTTCGAGTCCTGGTGGGCCCACCACTGCTTCGCAGGCGCTGCCTCGTCTTGTTCTTGTAAGCATAAGTTGTCCGTCAGGCCGCGACAGGGGGCCGGTGCGGCGACCGCGGGACAAGGTTGGCATCGGCCCCGACAAGCGCAATCACTCGCACTCTTCAATATTTTCGCCACCTCACGCCTAGACAGCCTATGCAAACGCTAAGGCGAGCAATGGCGGCATGCAAGCCAAACGGCCCCTGCTGGACTGAAGTTCTTGTGTCGAAGTCGATAGCGCACGCATCCCACGCGTATGGCCGTTCCGACCCAAAGCTGCCCTTCCTTGGTGGGAGGATAAGTCAACCTGGAACCGTTCCTTCGCCAACTCAGGGCACAGCATTGCGGGAAATCCCTCATTGTGGGGTGCTCCGATGGGGCTAGCATAAGACGGCAACCGTCAACCAGAGGACGCCCCCCCATGACTGACCACGACAAGAACGACAAGCGACCGAAGCCGGATCCGGCGGAGAACAACGCCTTTTTCCCCTCCCCTTATTCGCTTAGTCAATTCACCAGGCCCAAGTCCGATCTCTCGGGTGCGGATTATCCGAAGCCCTACACTGGGGGGCGTTGGAAGATTCTGGTGATCGGAGCAGATGAGCGCTACCTGATGACCGACAATGGTGCCTTTTTCTCGACTGGCAACCATCCGGTAGAGACTCTGCTGCCGATGTACCACTTGGACAAGGCGGGGTTCACGTTTGACATCGCGACCGTGTCCGGCAACCCGGTCAAGTTCGAGTTCTGGGCAATGCCATCGGAAGATGAAGAGGTCAAGGGGCTATTTACCAAATACCACCAGCAGTTCAAACAGCCCAAGAAGCTTTCCGATGTCGTCGAACAGGGCCTTGGCGACGATTCCGACTATATCGCCGTGTTTATTCCTGGGGGCCATGGTGCATTGATCGGATTGCCGGCAAGCCCGGACGTGAGGAAGGTGCTGGAGTGGGCGCATGCAGCCGGCAAGTTCACTATCTCGTTGTGTCATGGTCCGGCTGCATTGATCGCAGCAGTGGACGAAAGTGGAAAGAATATCTTTAGCGGCTACGAGATCTGCGCGTTCCCCGATGCGCTGGATGCGAAGACTCCGGACATCGGCTACATGCCCGGCCATCTCACCTGGAAGTTCGGCGAGACGTTGGAGGGCATGGGCCTGAAGATCCTCAATAGCGACATTTCGGGACAGGTGCATCGCGATCGCGATCTGCTGACCGGCGACAGCCCGTTGGCGGGCAATGCGCTGGGCAAGCTTGCAGCCCAAACCCTGCTGGATGCCGTGGCCAAGGCTTGATCACCGTATGGACGCCTTGTCCTCGGCCCTCGCAATCGAACGTTGCCGTCGGATGTCGGACATCCACGAACGAGTACGCACGACTGGTCACCAGTGGGGATACGACCGCTTTGTCTTGTATTCGGCCTCGGGGTTGGACGAAGGGGCCGTGGAACAGATCTATTGGGTCGATGGGGACTGGCTGGGCACCGGCGAGGCGGTAGATATGGAGACATACATCCGCCACTGCCCGGTCACGAGGCATGTAGCGGCGGCCACTGAGCCGTTTTTCTGGACCAAGGTGTGGCGATCGAACGGTGAGCGATATCGCATAACCGCTAGCCCACGCGGCGAGGGCATCCATGGCATTCAGGTGCCGGTATTCGGCCCGGCAGGCCTGGAAGGTGCTATGAGCGCTGGTGGCGAGCGCATCGATGCCTCGCCGGGGGCTCGCTTCGGAATGGAGTTGGTGGCGCTAGCCGCCTTCCGCACTACGCGCAAACTCCTGGCTCCGGGTGAGGTTGCGGAAAGGAAAGTAACGCTGTCGAAGCGCGAAAAGGAAGTGCTGTCGCTGATCGCGGGCGGCAGGCGGCAGAGCGATGTAGCAGCGACGCTCGCATTATCCGAGCGCACGGTTGAGAACCACCTGCGGCGCATTCGTGCGCGACTTGGTGTGGCCACCACAGCGCAAGCGGTCACGGTGGCGATCCGCAACGGCATTATCGGCCAGTGAACCGAGGGGGAACATCAGTGCGAAACTCGCATCACGATTTTCCCCACATAACCACCGGCTTCCATCATGCGGTGAGCCTCCGCCACCTGATTCAACTCGAACACGCGTGCGATTTGCGGGCGCGCCACTCCTTGCGCAAGCAGCGGCCACACCTGGTCGACAAGATCATGGGCAATGACGCCTTTCTCCTCGACACTGCGCGGGCGCATCGCAGAGCCAGGGAAATAACAGTTCCAGGTTCACTTCCTTCCACTGGCCGCGCCGGAGGCGCGTGTCCGCGGATCAGGATTCCTGGGCGGGAGGCGAGGCCAGGAGCGCTCGGATCCGTTCGGCGTCGGCGGGCGTGGCGGGGTTGAAGACCATCATCGCCAGGTCCGGTCGGCCATCGACGGCGAAGACTGAGAATTCCAGTTCGAGCCGGCCCGCCTGCGGATGGTGGAGGCGCTTGCGGCCCTCGCTGTAGTCGGCGACGTCGTGGTCGCGCCACAGCGCCTCGAACTCGGGACTGGTCCGCGAGAGTTCCTCGACCAGATCGTCGATCTCGGCGCCGGCGCCGGCGCGCGCGGCATCGGCGCGGAAGGTGCCGACCACGAAGCGGGCGACGCTCCTCCAGTCCTCCTGCGCGGCGCGCACGCGCGCATCCGAGAACATCAGGCGCAGGATGTTGCGGCGTTCCGGCGGAAGCTTGCCGTAGTCGGTCAGCAGCGTCGCGGCCGCGCGGTTCCAGGCCACCACGTCCCAGGTCGCGGTCTTGAGGATGGCGGGGCTGGCGGGCATGGCGTCGAGCACGTTCTGCAGCCGCGACGCGACGCCGTCGAAGCCCTTGTAGCGCGGTTCCGGCGGGCGCCCGAGCGCGAGCATGAACATGTGCTCGCGTTCGGTCTCGGTAAGCATCAGCGCGGCCGCCAGGCGATTGAGGACCTCGGGCGAAGGCGCGCCGCCGCGGCCCTGTTCGAGCCAGGTGTACCAGGTCGGGCTGATGTTCGCGCGCTGCGCGACCTCCTCGCGCCGCAGCCCGGGCGTGCGCCGGCGGCCGCCGTTGAAGCCGAACGTGGCCGGATCGAGCCGGGTGCGGCGTTCGCGCAGGAAATGGCCGAGCGAGTGGCCGGAATCGGTGCTCATGCGCAACCTGTTAGTCGGTATACCATGATAAAGACACTGCTTTTATGGGATCCAGCGTAGGCCGATAGTGCCCGTCCGTACAACACCGGGAGCATCTGCATGCGCGTATTTCTCACTGGGGCCACGGGTTTCATCGGGTCCCGCATCGTGCCCGAGCTGACGGCGGCCGGGCACGAGGTCGTCGGCCTGACGCGGTCGGAGGAAGGGGCCCGTCTGCTGGCCGCGGCCGGCGCGAAGGCGTACCGCGGCACGCTGGAGGATCCGGGCAGCCTCCGTGCCGGCGCCGACGCGGCGGATGCCGTGATCCATACGGCCTTCGACCACGACTTTTCCAACTTCGTCGCGAACTGCGAGAAGGACCGGCGCGTGATCGAGGCGCTCGGCTCCGCGCTCAAGGGTTCGAACCGACCGCTGCTCATCACCTCGGGCACCGGCATGGGCGGTGCCGGTGCCGGGCGGCTCGCCAGTGAGGACGTCTTCGACACGGAACATCCCAATCCGCGCGTGGCGTCCGAACTGGCCGGTGCCGCCTTGCTGGAAGCGGGCGTCAACGTATCCGTCGTGCGGCTGCCGCAGGTCCACGACACGGTGAAGCAGGGCCTGGTCACGCCTTACGTGGCGCTCGCGCGCGAAAAGGGCGTCGTCGCCTACCTGGGCGAAGGCACGAACCGGTGGCCGGCGGCGCACGTGCTCGACGTGGCGAGGTTGTATCGCCTGGCGCTGGAGAAAGGGGAGCCCGGCGCGCGCTACCACGCGGTCGCCGAGGAAGGCGTGCCGGTGCGCGAGATCGCGCAGGTGCTCGGCGAAGGCCTCGGGGTCCCGGTGGTCTCCCTCGCACCGGAAAAGGCGGCCGAGCACTTCGGCTGGCTGGCGATGTTCGTCGGTCTCGACCTGCGGGCTTCCAGCGCGCTGACGCGCGAACGGCTCGGCTGGCGGCCCGAAGGACCGGGGCTGATCGACGACCTGAAACGAATGGATTACGCCGCCGCGGCCGTGCATGAGTGAGGAAGCCGAGCCGCCGATGAAGCGGAGCGCTGATACGCGGATACTTCGCGCTTGCAGGAAGCACTGGAGCCTTGGGAAACCAAGGCTCTTTTGTTTTGGGGATCGGATTCGATGCCTTCCGTCGCGGCAAGCAGGCAAAGAACGATCGGATCGCAGATCGCCAAGGCATCGCGGAACAAGCCTGCCACCCGAGAGCGGCAGCGCCGATGCCGAACGAAAATCCATGGGGCGCTCTGCGCAAGCGAACATCGCGAAGCGGATGCGCTCCATCGCACCGGCGCGCGGGGAGAACGGCCGACATAGCCGCAGATCTCGCGCGGCAACGATGCATTAGTGACGATATGGATATTTGAAAAATAAAAAACGGGATCGTTCCCATCGATGCGGACATCGTCGAGCCGCGAATATCGAAGACCACGGCGTATATGGGTTTATGTATATGTGCCCGACATTTGCGCATTTGTGGCATATGCATGCAGGCCACAGAATTCAGCGGCGTTTCAGTCGCACGGGCGTCTGCGCATTCGCCAGGAGGCACTCTTCTTACCATGAAGCTGTCCCGCCGATCTTTCGTTCAGTCCGCCGCCGTCGCGGCCACGCTGCCCATGTGGGGGGCACGCGCAGCGGCGCTTGCCATCGGTGGCCGCCGTCCTTTGCGGCATCGGTTGCCATGAACGTCGATCGCACCCACGGGCTCAGCCGGCGCGACTTCGTCAAGTCCGTGGCTCTGGCCGCGGCGATCCCGCGCCTCGCGTGGGCCGGCGATGCCGGCGGTGCGGGCGGCGGCGTCCGCATGTTCGCGCTCGCCGACGTCCAGCTCGGCGACGGCGTGTTCGCGCGTTCGCATGCGCTCAACCGCCGCTACCTGGCCGCGCTGGAGGTCGATCGCCTGGTCGCGCCCTACCGGATCGAAGCGGCGCTGGCGCCGCGCGCGCCCAAGTATCCGAACTGGGAGTCGATGGGCCTGGAAGGGCACACGGCCGGGCACTACCTGTCGGCCCTGGCGCAGGAGGCCGCCCAGGGCGACGAGGAGATGCGCCGGCGCCTGGATTACATGGTGGCGGAGCTGGCGGCCTGCCAGCAGGCCAACGGCGACGGTTACGTCGGCGCCGTGCCCAACGGCCGCGCGCTGTGGAGCAGCGTCGCGGCGGGCACCATCGATGCCGGTTCCTTCTCGCTGGGCAACGCGTGGGTGCCGTTCTACAACCTGCACAAGATGTTCGCCGGCCTGCGCGATGCCTGGTTGCATGCGGGCCAGCGCCAGGCCCGCGAGATGCTCATCGCCTTCGCCGACTGGGCCGATCGCCTGGTGGCCGGGCTCGACGACCGGCAGATGCAGGCGCTGCTCGCCACCGAGCATGGCGGCATGAACGAGGTGCTGGCCGACGTCTTCGCCATCACCGGCGACCGGCGCTACCTGGCGCTGGCGCGCCGCTTTTCGCATCGTGCGCTGCTCGATCCGCTGTTGCGCCGCGAGGACGCGCTGGACGGCCTGCACGCCAATACCCAGATCCCGAAGGTCATCGGCTTCGCCCGCATCGGCGAACTGGACGGCGACCAGGCCTGGATCGACGCGGCCGCCTTCTTCTGGGACACGGTGGTCCAGCGGCGCAGCATCGCCTTCGGCGGCAACAGCACGCGCGAGCATTTCAATCCGGTCGGCGACTTCGGCACGATGGTGGCATCGCCGGAAGGGCCGGAGACCTGCAACAGCTACAACATGCTGCGCCTGAGCATGCAGCTGTACCGGCTGGACCCGCAGCCGCGCTATGCCGATTTCTACGAGCGCACGCTGTTCAACCACATCCTCTCCAGCCAGCATCCGCGGCATGGCGGGCTGGTCTACTTCACGCCGATCCGCCCGCGCCACTACCGGGTCTATTCGCAGCCGCAGGAATGCTTCTGGTGCTGCGTCGGCACCGGCATGGAGAACCACGGCCGCCACGGTGCGTTCGCCTACGCCCACGACGCGCACGCGTTGACCGTCAACCTGTACATGGCCTCGCAGCTGCAGTGGCGCGAGCGCGGGCTGGTCGTGCGCCAGGACACGCGCTTCCCGGAAGCGCCATCGAGCCGGCTGTCGCTGCAGTTGCGCAAGCCGCAGCGTTTCCGGCTGCGCCTGCGCCATCCGCACTGGTTGGAAGGGCCGCTCGATGTGCGCGTCAACGGCAAGCCCTGGCCACTGCAGTCCACGCCTTGCTCCTATGCCAGCATCGAGCGCGAGTGGGCCGACGGAGACGTCGTCGAGATCGACTTGCCCATGCGCACCCGGATCGAGGGATTGCCGGATGGCTCGGACTACGTGGCGATCCTGCACGGCCCGGTCGTGCTGGCCGCGCGCACCGGTACCGAGGACTTGGCCGGGTTGATCGCCGACGATGGCCGCGGCAGCCACGTCGCGGCGGGTCCGTTGCTGTCCCTGGATCGCGCGCCGATGCTGGTCGGCGACCGGGATGAACTGGCGGCCCGGGTCAGGCCCGTGCCGGGGCGCCCGCTCACCTTCGAGGCCGGCGAGCTGATCCAGCCCGCCGCCTTCAAGTCGCTGCGGCTGGAGCCCCTGTCGCAGGTGCATGACGCGCGATACGTCGTGTACTGGCGTACCGCCACCGCGTCCGCCTATCCGGCGCTGTTGCGCAGGATCGAGGACGACGAACGCCAGCGGCAGGCGCTGGAGGATCGCACCCTGGACCACGTGGCGCCCGGCGAGCAGCAACCCGAGGTGGAGCACCGGTACCAAGGCCAGGACAGCAACACCGGCATCCACCTGGGGCGCCATTGGCGCGATACGGGGCGGTGGATTTCCTATCGATTGAAGGCGCGGGACGGCAGCGCCCCGGCTGCCGCCGTGGAACTGTTGCTCGCCTTCGACGGGGGAGACCGCAACCCGGGCTTCGACCTGCTGGTCGACGGGCGCAGGCTGGAGACGATCGCGCTGCAAGGCGGCGCAAGCGGCACGTTCGTCGAGCGCAGGATCGCCCTGCCACAGGACCTGGCCCGGGCGGCGTTCGGCCAGGGCATCGAAGTGAAGCTGGTCGCCTCGCCCGGACGGCGCACCAGCGGCCTGTTCGACCTGCGCTTGCTGCGGGGCGATTGAAGACCATGCCCGGAACAACGACGCACGCGTTGCGTGGAGCCGCGGTGCCCAGCACGCGGGAAGCCATCGCGAAAGCGCGCCCTCTCACCTTTCCTTCCACCCACTCGGACGCGACAGGGAAGCCCGGGTGACCCTGGTCTCGGACGTGCTGGACGCCACCGGCAAGCGCGTCGCCACGCAGCGCAGCGAGCAGGCCGTGCCCGCCACCGGCATGTTCGACTACGACCAGACCCTGCCCGAGATCGTCCGGCCGCGGCTGTGGTCGCCGGACCAGCCCTATCTGTACATGCTGCTCAGCCAGCTCTACGTGGACGGCCGGCTCGTCGACCGCTTCGAGACGCCGTTCGGCATCCGCACGGTCAAGTTCACCGCCGACCAGGGCTTCTTCCTCAACGGCAAGCATCTCTACCTGGTCGGCGCCAACGTGCACCAGGACCAGGCCGGTTGGGGCGACGGCGTGACCGACGGCGCGGCCCGGCGCGACGTGAAGATGGTCAAGGACGCCGGCTTCAACTTCATCCGCGGCTCGCACTATCCGCACTCGCCGGCCTTCACGAGGGCGACGGACGAACTTGGCATCCTGTTCTGGTCGGAAGCGCCGTTCTGGGGCATCGGCGGCTTCGGCGCCGACGGCAGTTGGCTGTCCAGCGCCTATCCGCCGGACCCGGCGGACAGGCCCGCGTTCGAGGCCAGCGTGTTGCAGCAGGTCGAGGAGATGGTGCGCATCCACCGCAACCGCCCGTCGGTCTTCGTGTGGAGCGCCAGCAACGAACCCTTCTTCACCAAGGGCGATGCGATGGAGGCGATGCGGGATTTCCTCAAGCGCGAGGTGGCGTTCTTCCACCGCATCGACCCGACGCGGCCGGTCGCCATCGGCGGCGCGCAACGCGGCGGGATCGACAAGCTGGGCGACGTGGCCGGCTACAACGGCGACGGCGCAACGCTGTTCCTGGATCCCGGCGTGCCTTCGGTCGTGTCCGAATACGGCTCCACCATGGTCAACCGTCCCGGCGACTACGCGCCCGGCTTCGGGCTCATGCCCGATACGCCGGACCAGAAGGACAACCCCCGGCCGTACGCGTGGCGCTATCCCTGGCGCTCGGGCGAAGCGCTGTGGTGCGCGTTCGACCACGGCTCCATCGCCTCCATCGAGTTCGGCTCGATGGGCTTCATCGACTACTTCCGCCTGCCCAAGCGCCAGTACTACTGGTACCGCAGCACCTACGCGGGGGTGCCGCCGCCGGCCTGGCCGGTGGACGGCACGCCCGCGCAGTTGCAGTTGAGCGCCAGCCAGACCGTCATCCATGGCACCCAAGGCCTGGACGATACCCAGCTCGTCGTCACCGTGCAGGACGAGCATGGCCGTGCGCTCAGCAACTCGCCGGACGTGACGCTGGCCATCGTCAGCGGCCCGGGCAAGTTCCCCACCGGCCGCCGCATCGCCTTCAGCAACAAGTCGCTGGTCGCGATCCGCGACGGCCAGGCTGCGATCAGCTTCCGCTCCTACTACGCCGGCGAGAGCGTCATCGAGGCGACCTCGCCGGGCCTGAAGCCGGCACGCATGACGATCACGACGACCGGGCCGGACCGCTTCGTTCCCGGCCAGTCGCCGCTCGCCCCCGACCAGCCCGTCGTCGCCTATCCGCCGTTTACCCGCATCGCGTTCCCGGGCGATCCGGTCAACGTCGCGATCAACCGGCCGACCGCCAGCAGCGGCGCCGAGCCCGGCCACGAAGGCCCCAAGGCCAACGACGACCAGGAGCAGACCTGGTGGAAGGCCAGCGCCAAGGACGGTTCCGCCTTCTGGTTGATCCACCTGGAGAACGTCTACGCGTTGCATTGGCTGGCCCTGGTGATGCCCGACGACCAGGGCGCCGACTTTGTCGTCGAGATCAGCAAGGACAACACCGAATGGCAACAGGTCGGGGAGGGCAAGGGCGGGCGCAGGAGCTACGACTTCGCGCTGTTCGACAAGCCTCACGCCGCGGCCTTCCTGCGCATCCGTTTCCCCGACGTCACGCCCGAGCACCCTGCCGCACTGAGCGAGGTGCGGGTGATAGCGCTGCCCGAAAAATGAGGTTCCGACATGCACAACCGTTCAGTACACATCGCGTTCTCCAGCGCGTCCCCGATCGCCGGGTGGTCCATGCGGGTGATCGCGGCGCTGGCCTGTTGCCTGTTCGCCATCGCGGGTGCCGCGTTCGCGCAGGATCGCGCGCCGGATCAAGTACAGGTCACGCCCGAGCAGGCGCGCGCCAACTTCGCCCGGCCCATCGTGCTCGGTCCGGACGACGTACGCGCGTTTCCCGAGGCCCCGGCCGGGTTCCGCGACGAGCGCGCCGGCATCGCACGGGGCAGGGTGGAGACCTTCGCCTACCACTCCGGCGTTACCGGCACCACGCGCCAGGCCAACGTCTACCTGCCGGCCGGCTACTCGGCCAAGCGCAAATACCCGGTGCTCTATCTGCTGCACGGCATCGGCGGCAACCAGGACGAGTGGCGGGGCTATGTGCGCGCGCAAGCGATCCTGGACAACCTGATCGCCGACGGCAAGGCCGTGCCGATGATCGTCGTGATGCCCAATGGGCGCGCGCTGCCGGACGATCGCAGCCCGCCGGAAGACCGCGTGTTCACCCCGGAGAACGCCGCCGGTTTCGCCAGGTTCGAGCGCGACCTGCTCGACTTCCTGATCCCGGCGATCGAGGCGAAGTACCCGGTCCAGGCCGACCGCGAACACCGCGCGATCGCCGGGCTCTCGATGGGCGGCGGGCAGGCGTTGAACTTCGGCCTCGGGCATCCCGATACCTTCGCCTGGATCGGCGCGTTCTCGCCGGCCCCGAACACGCGGCCGCCGGCGGAGCTGCTGCCGGATCCGGAGGATGCGCGCTCGCGGTTCGCGCTGCTGTACCTGTCGTGCGGCAACCGCGATGGCTTGATCAACGTTGCGCAAGGCGTGCAGGCCTACCTGAAGCAGCACCGCATCCCGCACGTCTGGAACGTCGACGACCACGGCCACGACGGCGACAGCTGGGCCAACAATCTCTATTACTTCGCGCAGAAGCTCTTCCGCTGAAGGGATCGCGCAATGCCTGCGGGAGGGCCTGGGCGGTTGCCCAGGCATCTGCCGTCAGGCCAGCTTCGGCGTCGTTTGATCCGGACTCCATAGCCAGAAGGTACTGCCGTAGTCGGTGCCCTCGATCTCCGGGAACACCTCGCCTTGCTTGAAATGGCGGCGTGAACCGATCTGGGCCGGGGTGTACCACCAGCCGGTCTGCGGAACCGGATCACCGGCGGGCACGCGGCCGGGTGTTTGGGCAGCATGTTCTGCCGCGCCGGCGGCGTGCTGCCGGGCATAGTCGGCCAGGTCCCTGGGATAGAACGGCATGTCGCGGTAGCGGCTGTCGTCGATGCCGAGCACGAACGTCGTGGCGGCGGCTTCCCAGGACCAGTAACCGTAGAAGGATACGCCTGCTCCTTCATGTTGCCCTTCATAGGGCTCACGGCGACTGGCGTGATACCACTCATCCAGGTACTTGGCCATCAGGGCCGGCCGGTCCTCCGGCGCGGCATCGAATACCTTGAACAGCTTGCGATACGGCAGATGGCGGGTGGCCTTGTCCGGGATCGGGCGGCCCGGTACCCAGGGGGCGACCAGGCGCTCCAGCAGGCCATCGTGGATGCCAAGCTCGGCGTTGACGTAATCCAGGAACGCCATGACCCTCGGCATCTCTTGCGCGTGTCCGGTCAACAGCCCGAAGCATACGGGGCGCAAGGCGGCCCGCCAGTATTCGTTTTCTTCCAGTGCGACGTGCGGGGTGCGGTCCCCCGACTTGTTTTCCGGTGACTGGTGGTACGCCTCATGGAAGCGACCGTACTCCTCGGCCCACTCCAGCGCATAGGGCCACACTTCAGCCAGTTGGGATACGGGGGCGCCGGCGGAGTACTGGTAGCTCATCCAATCCATCGCGTCCCATAACCGTCGCCGAGTGGAGGTCATCAACCCGCCTTTATCTGCTTTGCCAAGATATTTCGGCAGATCGGTGGTGACCATGGCGATGCCGCCCAGTTTGTCGTTGAACCGTTTGTCGTAGACAGTAAAGCGCAGATATGGCTCCCGCCGCTTTTCAAACGAGGCTTCAGGAATCTTCCAAGAGAACCATTGTTGCCAGTCCGGCATCGGAAGGGACATGAAGAGTTACTCCAGCAAAATGGTATTGGGCAGCACGAACTCAGTGCCGATCTGGTGGCTGGATGCCGGTTTTGCGCATCGACCGGACACCGCCCCCCTGGCTCTTTCGTGCTGATTGAGATTGGGGCCGACCACGGTGATGATGCTGCGGTCGTAAGGGCATTTCACCAGGCTACGCTGCAGTTGCCCGTTCTCGAAGGTGGTCTGCGCACCGAGCTTGAAACTATTGCGTTCCCACGCCTCGACATGCGGTTCTAGCATTGCCGCATGTTGTGGAAGCAAGCCACACTTATCGATCCTGTCGGCAATCCAGCGATGACTCATCTGCTTGCCGCTTCGGGTCGATTTCGAGTTCACCGCGCCGCGTGCCTTGGCTTCCTCCTCATCCCCCAGGTAGGCATCGATGCCATATTCCAGGGCCTCCCACACCGCCTTGGCGGTTTCCAGCTTGTGGAACGCCCCGGCGGTACCCTTGGTGTCGCTCACCCGGTAGCCATGGGGTAGCCGGCTGCCATGCCAGACATGATCGATGCCGGTGTGGCCGGGTTGCCTCATCTCGAACAGCACGCCTTGGTGGCTGACCTTCTCGCGGCTGCGCTGGCGGCGGGCGAAGTAGTAATCGGCAATATGCTCGCCTGATACCCCCGTTTGTGTCCGGTTCTGCGTCGAACGCTGGCTCTGGCGCTTGCTGGTGGTGGCGGTGCCGCTGGCTGGCGTGTCGGTGCCTGCCGTGGTTCTCCGAACGGTGGCAGGCGCCTGCGTTCCCGGTGTGGGGCGGGCATTGGGCGCGCGGCCGGGAAGTGCGGGCGCGTGTCCGGCGGTGCTGGGGAGCGGATCGCGCAATGCCTGCTGGTGCAACTGGCGCAGGGAATCCATCGCCTCGTCGATCTTGCGCGCGGCCATCTGCTTGAGATCATCGAGCTGCCGGATCAGCCGCTGCACTCCCTGGCGGCCAAGCACCCAGCGCGTGACCTGGTATTCCAGAACGTCGATCATGCCGGCCAGGATGTCGTCCACCGAACGCGAGAGTTCCCGGGTGTACTGGACCCAGTTCAGCTCCCGGAACCATTTCTCGACGTTGCCGCGCACCTTGTTGGGCAGGCTGTCGAGGATGCGCCCCATCTTCTTGCCGTTGCGCATCATCATGAATACGTTCTTCAGCGCATCGCCGAACAGCGGCACCAGGGCAACCAGCGACAGCACCAGCCCTATCCAGTTGTTCGCGTCGGAGGGAGCCTTGGTGAGGGCATAGAGCGAGCGCAGGATGTTGTAGGCGTCGATCGCCTGGCCGACATAAGGCACACAGCCCAGCACGACGGTCACGATCATCTGCGCGGCGGAGTTGCCGCGTCCTTCGACGACTTCCTGTACCCAGGAGAGGATTTCGGCCAGGGTGTCGTCCTCGGCCTTTTGCAGGGCGACATTGGCGCTCATGCGACGCCCTCCGTACCGTGGTCGTCCAGCATTACTTCGTCATGTTTCCCTGGCGTCGCGTCGTCCAATTCCTCGATGACCGACTCGCTGTCGTACTCGTAGTCCGACAGCAGGTCATCGTAGTCTTCCTCGCCGCTGTAGATCGCGGCCACCTCGTCCGGGAAATAGTTGTCCTCCATGAAGTCGGCTTGAACCCGAGGATCGGGTTTGCGGGCCGCTCCGGATACGGGAAGGCATCGCGTTGGTCGTAGCCGAAGAACACCTTGCCGGGCCCGGGGGGATTGGGGATCTTGGCTTCGCCGTTGGCATCGAGCGTGCCCGCGTTCTGCGTACCGTTGTCGAACAGCACCAGGTAAGGTGCGTCCACAACGGGCTTCAGATCCTTGTAGGCGTATTTGAGTTCGAGAACCTTCGGAGTCAGTCCGACTGGTAGCGCCGGAATTTCGGCGGCTTTGTACTCCCCGGCAAGGAAGGGGTGCTGGGACGCCTTGACGATGAAGTTACCTGGCACGTGATAGTCCCTTATCGCGATGTGACTTCCATGGAGAATGGCCAGCAATGACGCTGATCGTAGCCGCTGACGTGCAAGACCACCTGATCTTGGCCGGAGATCATTGCGCGGTGCTCTCGCGGGTGTCAAACCAGGGCTTGCCGGACCTGGTGCTGGATAATTACAGGAAAGTCCATCCCTGGAAGTACGGGGGTATCGTTGCCTCCGGTGACGTATTCATGATGGCGTACTTCCACCGGTTGCTTCTGCGGCACGATGCGTCAGGGCTCCCCCTCGATGTGTTGCGGATCGCCCGGAAAGCGAAGGCGGCGCGTTCCTTGAACGGGATCACGCCAGACCAATCCACCGGAAACATCTTCTTTACTTTGCCTACAAGCGAAGGCTTCCGGTTGGAGGGCCTGTGCATAGAGCGGGACACCATCAGCCTGGAGATCATCGAGCCGATCAGTACGCATTTTTCGCTGCGGAAAGAAGCCGCGTTGGACGAAAGTGCCTACCAATCGATCAACGGCCTCCTGCGGCCGTCATGCTTCTTCGAGGATATCGATGCCTTCAACCGGTATCACATTGAGCTGCTGAGTACGCTTTATGCCAAACAGAGCGCGGCCGACAAGTTCGTCACCTCGTCCTTCGATGTGTTCATGCTCGACAAGCGTACGGGCGCCGGCTCCTTTTGGCAGACCCCGTCTACAACGGACAGAACGTTCGTGTCCGTCGCGCTGGCCAGCGAGTCGAGCAGCAACGGCACGCAAGTGCCAACGACATCGGGAGGCAATGGGATTCCGCTATTCCAGTGACATCCATCGCGAGCAGTTCGAACAGATCCCTCTTGCTGGAGAATGCCGATGGAAGACCTTGCCGCGAAGGTGGATCTCGCGGAGTGTTTCATGTGTTGCGCCGTTTGGCATCGAACGAAGAGCGCGCCGTCGAGCCCACCTGCCTGACCGAGGCTTTCAGTGCGATGGCAGTATTGATGGACCCGGTACTGACGGCGGCGGTAGCCGACCGGTCAGCATCACAGAGCCATCGCAACCGATAACGCGCGCTCCGAGCAGGCCCCCGTCAACCTCATGCGTACTGCGCCGGCAGCGGGGCCTGTGCCGCTTGGTCGCCATCACGACGCTCAAGCCATCGGCCGGACAGCCGTTCTGTCAGGCCTCACGCCGAATTTGAGGATGCTTGGCTGGGCGCCGCGGTCGACCCGCGCAGCATCAGGTTGAAATCCAGCGTCTGCTGGTGGGGGACTTCCACGGCCTCGACGATGGCGAGCAGGAGGTTGACGGCCCGGATGCCGATCTCGCGCATGGGCTGGGCGATCGTCGTCAACGGCGGCGTGAGGTAGCGCGAGGAGGCCAGGTCGTCGAAGCCGACGATCGAGAAGTCCTCCGGCACGCGGATGCCCAGGTCCCGGCACGCGGCGAGCACGCCCAGCGCCATCTGGTCGCTGAAGCAGAACGCGGCGGTGGGCGCGGGCGACTGGGCCAGCAGCTTGCGTGCCGCCGCGTAGCCGGATTCGACCGAGAAGTCGCCCGGCACGGTCGTCATGAGGCGCAGCCGGCCGCGCGCCCTGGCGGCGGCCCGGGCGCCTTCCAGCCGTTGCTGGTGCAGCGGATTGTCGGGTGGACCGCCGACCACGGCGATCCGCTCATGCCCAAGGGCGTACAGGTGTTCCATCGCGGCGCGCGAGGCCGCGGCATTGTCGATATGGACGCTGGGGATGCCCAGCGCCGGGTCGAACTCGCATCCGTTGACGACCGGCGCGGTGGCGCCGAACTGCCTGACGATCTCCCGCGCCGTCGGTGGCAGCCGGTGCCCCAGCACGATCAGGCCGTCCGCCTCGTTGCGGCGGAGCATCTGCGCGTAGCGTTCCTCCCGCTCCGGCAGGTGCTGGGTATCGCCGAGCAGGACGGCGTAGCCGGCCGCCTGCGCGGCTTCCTCGGCCCCCTGCAGGATCTGCGCGAAGAACGGATTGGCGATGTCGGGCACCGTGACCAGGATCTTGCCGCTGCGCTGGGTCTTGAGGGTCCTGGCCGCCGCGTTGGGGACATAGCCCAGCACGGCGGCGGCCTGCTCGATGCGCTGCCGCGTGGCCGGCAGGACCTTCTCCGGCCGGGAGAGCGCGCGGGACACGGTGCCTGCCGAGACTCCGGCATGCCTTGCGATGTCGTAGATGGTGGGCATGCCCTAGTCTGGCCTCCGTCGATGCGGTGCACAACGATTGTTCCGGGGTTCCCATGCTAGGATCGTGCAATCGATTGCATCAAGATGGAATGGCATGAAAACGCTCAAGGGTCCGGCGCTGTTCCTCGCGCAGTTCATCGGTGACAAGCCTCCGTTCGATCGATTGGGCACCTTGGCCGGATGGGCCGCCGGGCTTGGCTATTCTGGCGTACAAGTGCCCACCAACGCGCCGCACCTCTTCGATCTCGCCCAGGCCGCGCAGAGCCAGGCCTATTGCGACGACATCGCCGGCATGCTGGCCGGGCACGGCATACGGATCACCGAGCTGTCCACGCACCTGCAAGGGCAACTGGTCGCGGTCCACCCGGCCTACGACGCCTTGTTCGACGGCTTCGCCCCGCAGGAAAAGCGCGGCGATCCCGCCGCCCGGCAGGGCTGGGCGGTCGAGCAGCTGATGCTCGCGGCCAAGGCCAGCCAGCGCCTGGGGCTCGCCGCGCACGCCACCTTTTCCGGCGCTCTGGCGTGGCCTTATTTCTATCCGTGGCCGCAACGGCCGGCCGGCCTGGTGGAAGAGGCCTTCGCCGAGCTCGGCCGCCGCTGGCGCCCTATCCTGGATGCGTTCGATGCCTGCGGGGTGGACCTGTGCTACGAGCTCCATCCCGGCGAAGACCTGCACGACGGCGCGACCTTCGAGCGGTTCCTCGAAGCCGTCGACGGCCACCCGCGCGCCAAGATCCTCTTCGACCCCAGCCACCTGCTGCTGCAGCAGATGGACTACCTGGGCTTCATCGACCGCTATCACGAGCGGATCGGCATCTTCCACGTCAAGGACGCCGAATACCGCGCCAGCGCGCGCAGCGGCGTCTACGGCGGCTACCAGAACTGGATCGATCGCCCGGGGCGGTTCCGGTCGCTGGGCGATGGCCAGGTCGACTTCAAGGCGATCTTCTCCAAGCTGGCCCAGTACGACTTCCCGGGCTGGGCGGTGCTGGAGTGGGAGTGCTGCCTGAAGCATCCGGAAGACGGCGCACGGGAGGGCGCCGCCTTCATCCGCGACCACATCATCCGCGTGACCGAGCGCGCCTTCGACGACTTCGCCGGCAGCGGCACCAGCCCGGAAGCGCTGCGCGGCGTGCTGGGGATCTGAACCAATACCGATCTGGGAGGGGAAGTCATGACGTTCGCCATGTCGCGCCTGAGCGCGATGATGTTCCTGCAGTTCTTCATCTGGGGCGCGTGGTTCGTGACCCTGGGCACGTACCTGGTGCAGGGCCCGCTGCAGGCCAGCGCCAGCCAGGTGGCGACCGCCTTCCTCAGCCAGTCCATCGGCGCGATCGTCGCGCCGTTCTTGGTCGGGCTGATCGCCGACCGCTACTTCGCCGCGCAGCGCATCCTGGCGGTGCTGCACCTGGCCGGCGCGGTGCTGATGTGGATCGCCTCCACGGCGACCGACTTCGGCACGTTCGCGACCTGCGTCATGGTCTACATGCTGCTGTTCATGCCGACGCTGGCGCTGGCCAACAGCATCGCGATGCGGCACATGCAGGCGCCGGAGAAGCAGTTCCCGCCCGTGCGCGTGGCCGGCAGCATCGGCTGGATCGTCGCCGGCGTGCTGATCGGCTGGCTGGGCTGGGAGCAGGCGCATCGGCTCGAACTCACCTTCCGGATGGCCGCGCTCGCCTCGCTGGTCCTCGGCCTGTATGCGCTCAGCCTTCCGCATACGCCGCCGCTGGCGCAGCAGCGCAACGCGGGCCTGGGCAAGATCCTGGGGCTGGACGCGCTGCGCCTGCTGAAGTCGCGCTCCTACCTGGTGTTCTTCCTGGCCTCGATCGCGATCTGCATCCCGCTGTCGTTCTACTACAACTTCACCAATCCCTATCTCAACGACCTCGGCGTGCGCGGCGCCGCCGGCCTGCAGTCGCTGGGCCAGGTGTCCGAGGTGCTGCTGATGCTGGCCATGCCGTTCCTGTTCGCGCGGCTGGGCGTCAAGACCATGCTGGCGGTGGGCATGGGGGCCTGGGTGCTGCGCTACGGCATGTTCGCCTACGGCGATGCCGGCTCCGGCTTCGCGCTGCTGGTGATCGGCATCGTGCTGCACGGCATCTGCTACGACTTCTTCTTCGTCACCGGCCAGATCTACACCGACGCCCACGCCGGCCCCGACTCGCGCAGCAGCGCGCAGGGCTTCATCACGCTGGCGACGTACGGCGTCGGCATGCTGATCGGCACCTTCCTGTCCGGCGCGGTGGTGGAGCACTACACCACCGCGGCCGGCCCGGACTGGCGGCAGATCTGGCTGTTCCCGGCGAGCGTCGCGCTGGTCGTGCTGGTCGCCTTCCTGTTCCTGTTCCGCGAACGGCCGGCCGCCGCCGCCGCGCCGTCCACGCCTTCCGCGCACTGAGGATCCGGATCGATGAGCAAGCTTGGAATCGCCATCATGGGCACCGGGATGATCGGCGCCGTGCACCGCCGCGCGGCGCTGCTGGCCGGCGCCGTCGTCAGGGGCGTGGGCGCCTCGTCGCCGGAGCGCGCCCGGGAAGTGGCGCAGGCCTGGGACGTGCCGCGCGCCTATCGCGACATCGAGGAGGCCGTGGCCGACCCGCAGGTGCAGGTCGTGCACGTGTGCACCCCCAACCACCTGCATCGGGCGATGGCGCAGGCCGCGCTGGAGGCGGGCAAGCACGTGGTCTGCGAAAAGCCGCTGGCCACGACCGCGCAGGATGCGCGGGCGCTGGCGGAGCTGGCCGCATCCACCGGGCTGGTGGCCACGGTGCCCTTCGTCTACCGCTATCACCCGGTCGTGCGCGAGGCGCGCGCGCGCATCGCCCAGGGCGACCTGGGCCCGCTGCGGCTCATCCACGGCAGCTACCTGCAGGACTGGCTGCTGGACCCGGCCAGCAACAACTGGCGCGTCGATCCGGCGCTCGGCGGCGCTTCGCGCGTGTTCGCCGATATCGGCTCGCACTGGTGCGACCTGGTGGAATGGCTCACCGGCGAGCGGTTCGCCGAGGTCAGCGCCGTGTTCGAGACCGTGATCGCCGAGCGGGGCGCCGCCACCAGCAAGAGCTTCACGACGCCGGCGGCCGGCGGCGAGAAGCACGCCGTGTCGAGCGAAGACGTGGCGGCGGCCATGTTCAAGACCGGCAACGGCGTCCTGGCGTCGCTGACCGTGAGCCAGGTCTCGGCCGGGCGCAGGAACCGCCTCTGGTTCGAGATCGACGGCGCCAAGTCCAGCGTGGCGTTCGACCAGGAAGACAGCGAAAGGCTCTGGATGGGCTTCCCCGACCAGCGCGAGGAGGTCTTCGTCCGCGGCCCGGGCGCGGGAAGCGCCGAACAGCGCAGGCTCGCGGTGCTGCCGGCCGGCCACGCGCAAGGCTACGGCAACTGCTTCGAGGCCTTCGTCCAGGACACCTACCGCGCCATCGCGGGCGAGCGGCCGGAAGGGCTGCCGACGTTCGACGACGGGCTGCGCTCGGCCCTGATCGTCGACGGCGTCATCGCATCGTCCAGGACGCGCGCGTGGACGCCGATCGCCGGCGCGGACCACGGCCAGCGTTGACCCGGCCACCGAACGCGAGAGCGGGCCGAAACGCGCCGACGACCACTCCTACGCCATGAACGCGAGCCATCACCGTCATCAGAATCTCGGGAGGAAACCATGACGATCACCCTGCCGCGCAGCTTCGCGGCCGCCGTACTCATGTTCTGCGTCGCGCTGCCTGTCTTCGCGAAGGACGCCGGGGCCAAGGACAAGCCCATCGCGGTGCAGATGTACACGCTGCGCAACGTCGCTTCGCTCGACGACCAGCTTAAGATCGTCCACGACGCGGGCATCCGCGCGGTGGAGACCGTCGGCACCCAGAACGTCTCCGCCGGCGAGCTGAAGCGGCTGCTGGACAAGTATTCGATCAAGGCGATCTCGGCCCACGTGCAGCTGGCCGAGCTGCGCGGCAACCTCGATGGCGTGGTGGCGTTCAACAAGGCGATCGGCAACGCCACGCTCGTGGTGCCGTACCTGCAGGAAGAAGAGCGCCCGCGCGACGCCGCCGGCTGGGCCGCGCTGGGCAAGGAGCTGGGCGAGATCTCGAAGAAGGTCCAGGCCGCGGGCATGACGCTCGCCTACCATAACCACGATTTCGAGATCGTCGATTTCGGCGGCAAGACCGCACTCGAACACATGCTCGAGGCGGCCGGTCCCGGCGTCAAAGCCGAGCTCGACCTGGCCTGGGTCGGGCGTGCCGGCCACGATCCGGTGGCACTGCTAGGCGAGCTGCGCGGGCGCGTGTTCGCGGTGCATGCCAAGGACAACGCCCCGCAAGGGCAGGCCAAGGACGAGGGAGGCTTCGCCGCCGTCGGCAAGGGCGTCCTGGACTGGAACGCGATCCTCCCCGCCGCGGCCAAGGCAGGGGGGAAGTGGTACATCATCGAGCACGACCAGCCGCGCGATCCGGCCGCCGTCATCAAGGCCGGCGCGGCCTACCTCGAACAACACCTGCCCGCGGGCGCGGGACGCTGACGCCGTGGGGAATGCCATGTTGAAGCCGATCCTGGCAGCGATCCTGCTGCCCCTCGCCACGACGCTCGCGAGCATGCCTGCCTCGGCGCAGGATGCCGCGGCGGGCGCCAAGCTCTACGCGTCGAACTGCTCCGCCTGCCATGGCGCCGATCGCAGCGGCATGGCCGGGACGTTCCCGGCCCTGACCGACGTCGGCAAGCGGCTCGACCCGAAGCAGATGAAGGAAAAGATCAGGAAGGGCGGCGGGCTGATGCCGCCCTTCCCCCAACTGTCGGAAAAGGATGTCGAGGACATCACGGCCTTCCTGAAGCAGTGAACGGGAGCGAGGCGCGCGCCTCGCCCTCCGTCTCCGGCGGATGCCGGAAATCAGCTTCGCCGCCATTCCCGCGGAAGCGGGAACGGCGGGGCTTCCTTCCTACAGCTCGCGCACCCAGATGTTGCGGAAGCTGACCTTGGAATCGTGGTCCTGGAGATAGATCGGAGCGCAGCCATGCGGCGCGTAGGAGGGCGCCCCGATGTATTCGGTCTTGCCCGACAGGACGGTGTCGTTCTGCACGAGCACGCCGTTGTGCAACACGGTGATGCGGGCGGGCGAGACGAGCCCGCCGCCTTCGGAGAAGCGCGGCGCCTTCCAGATGACGTCGTACGCCTGCCATTGGCCCGGGGCGCGCGAGGCGTTCACCAGCGGGATCGCCTGCTTGTAGATCGAGGCCGCCTGGCCGTTGGAGTAGGTCGGGTTGTCGTAGCTGTCCAGTACCTGCAGCTCGTAGAGCTCCTGCAGGAATATGCCGCTGTTGCCGCGGTTCTGGCCATCGAATCCCTTGGTCCGGGTGGGGCTGCGCCATTCGATGTGGAGCTGGATGTCGCAGAAGCGCTGCTTCGTGCGGATGCCCTTGCTGCCCGGTACCACGGTGAACGCCCCGTCGGCCACGGTCCAGGGCGCCTTGCCGCCCTGTTCGCTCTCCCAGGCGGAGAGGTCCTTGCCGTCGAACAGCACCACGGCGTCGGATGGCGCGGCGCCCTCGGGCGTGGCCACCACCGCCGGCACCGGCTTCCAGACCTCGGTTTTGGCCGGATCGCCCGGTACCTGGGCGGACACGGGGGCCGCGGCCAGGACGCAGGCCGCCATCACGACAGGTTTCTTCAGCATCTTTTCCCTCCAGGAGAATCGAATCGCGCGGGTAGCCGGCTTTCCTCAGCTGGTCGCCCAGGCCGGCGTGCCGCGTTCGTAGGCCAGGTCCCCGTCGTAGCGCCCGGGCACGGCGACGTAGCGCAGTGCCTCGGTCGCTCCCGCCTTGGAGGTGAAGAAGCTGAAGATGACCAGCTGCTTGATCATCGTGAAGTAGTGCGGCTTCGCCTGGCCCGGGCCGGCGGGCGCCTTGGCCTCGCTGTCCAGCGCGCTCAGCAGCGCGGTGCGGGCTTCCGGCGCCATCGCCATGAAGCGGCCGCCGGCGCGCTTGTCGATATCGGCCAGGCCGGCGCGGAACGTCGCCTGGTCTTCGGGCGTGTAGCAGTCGGTCACGAATTGCGCCATGAACAGGCCCGCGCCGGCATCCTTCGCCCCCGGCGTCTGGGTCCGCGGCAGGATCGTCTCCGCGATCTCGTCGAGCAGGGCGACGTCGCGCTCGGAGAACGCAGGCTTGCCGTTGGGCAGGGGCGACTGCCCGTAGACGAAGGCCGGCAGGCCGATCATCGCCGCGCCGGTGGCGGCCGCGATCATTTTCAGGAGCTCACGACGTTCCATCACAGGTTCCCCGCTTTGAGTTCGCGCACGGCATGGTCCGCGGCGCGCGCCGTCATGGCCATGTAGGTCAACGATGGGTTCACGCAGGAGCTGGACGTCATGCATGCACCGTCCGTCACATAGACGTTCGGCGCGTCCCAGACCTGGTTGTGCTTGTTCAGGACCGAGGTCTTGGGGTCGCGGCCCATCCTCGCCGTGCCCATCTCGTGTATGGCCATGCCCGGGGCGTAGTCGCCCTCGTACGCCTTGACGTTCTTGACGCCGGCGGCCTCCAGCATCTCGGCGGCATCGGCGCCCATGTCCTTGCGCATGGCCCGCTCGTTCTCGCGGATGGAGACGTTCATCGCCAGCACGGGCAGGCCCCACTTGTCCTTGCGGGTCCGGTCGAGGCTGATCGTGTTGTCGTGGTAGGGCAGCATCTCGCCGAAGGCCGTCATGCCGATGGTCCAGTCCCCGGGCATGGTGAGCGCCTCCTTCAGTCCGGCGCCGACGTTGAGCTCGGCGACGCTGCGCGACCAGCCGGCGCGGCTGGCCCCGCCTTGGTACCCGAACCCGCGGAGGTAGTCGCGCTTGTCGCCGCCGACGTTGCGGAAGCGCGGAATGTAGAAACCGCAGGGACGACGGCCGAAGTAGTACTTGTCCTCGTAGCCCTCGACCACGCCGGAGGCGCCGACCTGGAAGTGGTGGTCCATCACGTTGTGGCCCAGTTCGCCGGAAGACGAGCCCAGGCCGCCCTCCCACACGTCGGTGGCCGAGTTCATCAGCACCCAGGTCGAGTTGAAGGCCGAGGCGTTGAGGAAGATGACGTTGGCCGTGTACTGGTAGGTCTGGCCGTTCTCGGCATCGATGATCTCGACCCCGCGCGCCCGCTTGCGGTCCTTGTCGTAGAGCACTTCCTTGACGATCGAGAACGGGCGGAGCGTGAGGTTGCCCGTCTTCATCGCCGCCGGCAGCGTCGCCGACTGGGTCGAGAAGTAGGCGCCGAACGGGCAGCCCAGGACGCACTTGTTGCGGTACTGGCAGTTGACGCGGCCCTGCTCGACCTTGGGCTCGGTGATGTTCGCGGTGCGCGAGTGGATCATGTGGCGGGTGCCGCCGAACGCCTTCTTGATCCGCGCCGCCACGTCCTTCTCGACGATGTTCAACGGGATGGGCGGCAGGAACTGGCCATCGGGCAGCACGTCCAGGCCCTCGACGGTGCCGGCGATGCCCGCGAACCTCTCCACGTGGTCGTACCAGGGCGCCAGGTCGGGGTAGCGGATCGGCCAGTCGATGGCGATGCCCTCCTTGGCGTTCGCCTCGAAATCCATGTTCGAGAAGCGGTAGCTCTGCCGGCCCCACAACAGCGAGCGGCCGCCGACGTGGTAGCCGCGGAACCAGTCGAACCGCTGGGTCTCGGTGTAGGGGCATTCCTTCTCGTTGGCCCACATCCCCAGCGTACTTTCGGACAGGCCGTAGTCGCGCTTCAGGACCGGGTAGTCGGCCTTCATGGCCTGGGTCGGGACGTTGCGGTGCGGGTAGTCCCACGACTCCTTCATCGCGTTGACGTAGTCCTTGACGTGCTCGATGTTGCGCCCGCGCTCGAGCATGAGGACCTTGAGCCCCTTCTCGGTCAGCTCCTTGGCGGCCCAACCGCCACTGATGCCCGATCCGACGACGATTGCGTCGTAGTGATTGTCTGCCATGGGTGTGTTTCCCTGGTGGATACGTGGTGTCAGGCGTCGCAGAGGCGTATCGCCTCGCGCAGCGAGGCGACGGGATCCGGCGCCTCGGGAATGAACTCCTGCGCCAGGTAGCCGTCGAAGCCGGTCTCGCGGATCGCACGGCAGATGGCGGGATAGTAGAGCTCCTGGTTCTCGCCGATCTCGTGCCGGCCCGGCACGCCCGCGGTGTGGTAGTGCACGAAGTACTGGTGGTTCCGGCGGATGCTGGCGATGATGTCGCCTTCCATGATCTGCATGTGGTAGATGTCGTAGAGCAACCCGAAGTGGCTCGACCCGATCCGCTTGCACAGCTCGACGCCCCACTCGGAGTGGTCGCAGAGGTAGTCGGGGTGGTCCACCCGGGAGTTCAGCAGCTCCATCACCAGCACGACGCCGCGCTTCTCGGCATGGCCGAGGATGCGCTTGAGCCCCGCCTCGGCGTTCGCCAGGCCTTCCTGGGGATCCATGCCGTTGCGATTGCCGGAGAAGCAGATGAGGTTGCGATAGCCGGCATCGGCGACCAGGTCGATGTGCCGGGTATAGCGCTCCACCAGCTGGTCGTGGAACTGGGTGGCAGCGAAGCCCTTGTCCAGGCCCAGCTCGGCGCCATTGCACATCGAGCTGACCACGCCGTGCGCCTTCAAGGTGGGCCAGTCTTCCGGGCCGACCAGGTCGATGGCGGAAAAGCCGAGGCTCTTCACCGTCTGGCAAAGCTGGGCGATCGATTGCTGGTTGAACGTCCAGCGGGCGACCGAATGCTTCAGGTTGCCCTTGAGCGGCTTCGCGGCGGCGATCCCGGGGACCGCCCCGGCCATGGTCAGCCCGAGGCCGCCGATCACCGCCGCGCGCAGGGCGTCGCGGCGCGTGGTTCTATGCTCGGAGAAGCTCATCCCGGTTTCCTCGATCGGCGAAGGAAGCATCGTGCGAGGGCACCGGGCGGGGCCTGGCGCTGGATGCGATGGGTGGAGCGGGTCGAACGGATATCCATCGGCTACCGGCCTCCCAACCGGCGCGAATCCTGTGAATTCGTCTGGATGCAATCGATTGCACGATAAGCAGCGAAACGACCGATTGCAAGGCCTGCGAGGCGCGACTTTGTGCTGCAAAGCACAACATCCTGCGCGGTTCGATGCAGGCGACACGCGGGCGAACGCATGGTGGCGCGCGCGCGGGCGCGCATGCCGATCGACGCGGGAGCGCGGCGTTCGCGGACGGCAAGCATCGAGCGGGATGCGGACGGAGGCGTTTCTCGATGCACTGCAACAGAACCGGCGTTCGGAAAGACGTACGGGATCCGATCCCATGATGACGGTCGCCGGCTTCGTCCGCACGCCGCGCATGGCCGCCGGTTCATCGCGCGCGTGAAGCGTTCATGCGGCGCTACATGAAGTTGCGCGTGTGCAACGCGGCCAGGCGTTCGGCTTCGGCGGGTTCGAAGCCGAGCCGGACCAGCCGGGTATAGCGGCCGTCGGCCATTTCGCGCATCAGGGCCTGCACTTGCGCGAACCCCCGCGCGATCGCCGCGGGCGCCAACGCACCGGCGGCGATCAGGATCAAGGCGTCGAACACTTCCTCGTTGAGGCCGGCGGTGCCGGACAGGTGTTCGTGGCGCTGCTCGATCGCGCGCGCCAGCCGGATGCGCAAGGCGGGTTCCTGCTGCAGGCGGTGTTGCAGGTGGGCCATGCCCAGCGCGACGTGGCGCGCCTCGTCGCGCGCGGCCAGCCGTGCGATGTCGCGCGTCAGCGGGTCCGGCGCGCACTCGCGCAGGAAGTGCAGCAGGTTGACGAAGGTGCCTTCGCCCAGCACCGAAAGCAGGAAGGCGGCGACGGAGAAGTCCGGTTCGTCCAGCAGGCTCTTGAGCGAGGCCTGGCCGCCGGCGGTGGACAGCGCCGGTTCGGCGCCGCCCATGCGGATGCGGCGCGTGAACACGTCGATGTGGCGCGCCTCGTCGGCCACCTGGATGGCCAAGGCGGCCTGCAGCTCGCGGTAGTGCGGGTGGATCTGGCCGAGGAAACGCGCCGGCACCAGCAGCGCGGCGTTCTCGTTCTCGACCATGTAGGTCATGACCTGGCGGATCGCGGCTTCGACCTCCGGCGGATGCGCGAAGGCGACGTTCCAGTCCAGCGCCGTCTCCGGATCCCACTGCGCGCTCACCGCCTGCGCGTACAGCATGGCCGCATTGTCGGTCCACAGTTCGTCCTTGCGGTCCAGGCGGAAGGCGAACGCGGGCGAGCCCGCCTCCACCCGCGCACCGCGCGCGGCCAGTCCCCATCCGGGCGCGGCGCGCTCGGCCACGGCACCGGGCAGGCGCGGGTCGGCGTGGCCGGTGTGCGCGGCATCGTGCCAGCGTCCGGACTCGGCATCGCCGCGCACCACGCGGGCCTGGCGGCGCAGGTCGTCTTCCCATTGCAAGGCGTGGCCCTGCGCGCGGCACCAGTCGGCCAGGTGCGCCTGCCAGCCGGGAGCGTGCCCGACGACGCGCAGCGCCTGCCCCGGGGCCAGGGCCGCCAGCGCGTGCTTGACCAGCAGGTGCGCGCCGGCGTCGAACCCCAGCGACTCAATATCGATAGTCGGCGGCGACGATGTGCCCACGCTCGTCATAGAACCCCTGTTCGGTGGCGGCGCGTTCCAGCAGGCGGAATCCCTGCGTGCGGCCGTTGCGCCATTGCTTCAGTCCTTCCAGTTCCAGCAGCGGGCGTACCTGCGCGTCGTTCCAGTCCATGGCCAGCAGCAGCTCGCCGAAGCGCCGCGCGGCCTCGGCGTCCACGCCGGGGCTGACGGTCATGGTGCAATGGTCGTACGACCCGGTGGTGGCGAGCACGCGCGTGCCGCCGGCCGGCAGCAGGCCTTCCCTGGCGAAGGCGAGGTGGTTGCCGGCGATCATCCAGCTCGCCTCCACCTCGCCAGCGAGCATCGCCGCGGCGGCATCGCGCTCGCCGCCGACGTGGTCGCCATGCTTGCCGCCCAGCACGTCGAAGCGGCGCACCTCGTAGTCGCGGCCGGGGACCAGGCCGGCTTCGTGCTGCAGGTGGTCCAGCGGGATCAGCGTGGCCTGCGGCGAGTCGATGGCGCCGAAGCCCACGCGCTTGCCGCGCAGGTCCGGGAGCGTCCGCACGGGGCTGTCGGCCTTCACCACCAGCACCGATTGCAGGTCCTGGTCGGTGTCGCGCATCGCCAGCGACTGCACGGCCTGGCCGCGGGCGCGCGCGATGCGATCGGCGCGCACCCATGCCAGGGGCGAGTTCCAGGCGAAGGCGATGTCGCCCGCGAACTGGGCCTCCACCTGGGCCTCGTAGTTGGAATAGAGCAGGTAGTCCAGCGCGAAGCCGCGCTGGCTCAGGTAGGCCTTGAAGCCTTCCCAGATGGTGACGACCTTGGGCGCGTAGGCCACGGCGCCGAGCATGTAGGGGCGGGTCATCGCGGGCTCCCGTTCACTGCGCCGCCGCGGCTTCGCACAAGGCGTTGCCGATGAAGTCGTACAGCACGTCGGTGGTGGGGGCCATGATCGAGGCCGCGCGCGCATCGCGGAACAGGCGCTCGATGCCCACGTCCTTGCGGAACGCGGCACCGCCGCAGACGCGCATGGCGATGTCGGTGACCTCCAGCGCGGCCTCGGCGGCGCTGGCCTTCACTTCCAGCACGCGCAGCAGGGTATCGGCGCGGCCGCCGGCGATCGCGGCCAGGGTGTCGTCGCGCAGCGTGCGGGCCTGGTCGGCACGGATCTGCGCACGCGCGAGATAGGCGCGGATGGTGGGCAGTTCGGACAACGACGTGCCGCTTTCGGCGAAGCGGTTGCGCGCGACGTGCGCAACCGCGCGCGCCAGCGTGCCGTCCATGATGCCGATGCAGCCGGAAGCGACCAGGGTGGCGAACACCGGCAACGTATCGGCGTTCATCAGGTCGCCGCCCTTGCCGTCCTCGCCGAGCAGGTTGGCATGGGGAATCCGCACGCCCTCGGCCCTGACCGGGGCCGAGGCGTTGCCGCGCAGCCCGAGGCCGTCGAACGGCTGCGGCCGGGCGAGGCCGGGCAGCCTGCTGTCGACCAGCCAGATGCTCGACGCCTCCTCGCCCTGGACGGGGCGCGAGGACCATACGTAGGAATCCGCTTCCGCGGCGGAAGTGACCATGCTCTTGGACGCGTCGAGCACCACCTCGTCGCCCTCGAGGCGGGCGCTGCCTACCGGTGCCCAGAAATGGCTGCGCGATCCGGTTTCCGACCATGCCAGCGTGGTGACGTGGCGGCCGGCGGCGATGGCTTCGCGCAGGTCGCGGGGGCCGTACTTCTCGATGAGCACCGTGCCGGCGTAGTGCATGGTCAGCACCATCGCGGTGGAGGGGCAGTCCTGCGCGATGCGCTGCACCACCTGCGAGGCTTCCGCCAGGCCCAGCCCCTGGCCGCCCACGTCCCGCGCGCTCAGCAGGCCGAGCAATCCGGCTTGGCCCAGCGCCTGCAGGGCCGCGCGCGGATAACGCGCCTCGCGGTCGGTGGCCTCGGCGGCGGGAGCTATCACGTCGCGGACGATGGATTCGAGCGCTTGCAGGAACGATGGCGTCATGGGATCTCCAGGCAGCAATGGGCAGGAACGGCCGGACCTCGGCCGTGATCGGCTCGCTGGTGAGAGGCGCGCGTGGCGCGCATCGGGCGCCATGCCGCGGGCCAGGCGCGGGATCGGTGCAGACCTGCAACTGCGACCCGTCGGAAGGACGATGGCCGCCCGCCTGGAGGCCCGAGTGTAGCGCCGCCCGGGCCGGTCGGGGAAACGGCAGGCCGTCCATGACCATGACGGTGTTGCCGCATCACATGCCGGCCAGCGCTGCCGCGGTCGTTGCGGCCAGGAGATGGACGGCGAAGGTGCCGGGCCCAGGGGTTTCCATCGGGGGAATGCGCGATCGCGCCGCCGGCTCCGCAGCGTTGCCGGGTGCTGCCGCGCGATGCCGCCATCGCCGCGTTGGGGCAGCGTTTGGGCAATCGGGCGTAGTCTGCCGCGCGGAGCGCCGGGGAGGGGAGCTCCGCGGCGGCGGCGCGGCGTTTCGCGTCCGTCTTACGATCGAGTACTTAGGATGGGCGGCGATTCCGTGTCGCGCTCGAGGAGCATGTGTGCGTCGAAGTGGTGAAGCGTCTGTCCGGGCCGGCCTGCGATGCCGGCATGTCCCGCGCGCCTGGCGGCCTGCCGGCGACGATGCGATGCTGGCACCTGCCGTGATTGGAGGAGTGCCGTGATGGAACAGGGGAGCCCGTCGGCAACGGCCGAGCCCCGGCGCCTCGATGCCGGGCGTGCGGTGCTTCCGTCGGAAGCGCCGCTGGAGATGCCGGAACAATCGCTGCGCGAGGGCGAGCTGCGGGTGCCGCACCAGCGCACCTCGCCGCCGGGCATGGCGCTGCGCCGCTTCTACCTGGTCGGCGGCACCGCGGCGATGACCGCCGTGGCCAGCTGGATGATGCTCAACGTGATGTGGCCCGGCGGCATCAACGTGCTCGAGGCCTGCCTGCTGGTGTTGTTCGTGCCGCTGTTCGCCTGGATCGCGATGTCCTTCGCCAGCGCGCTGGCGGGCTTCGTCACCGTGGTGGTCGGGGCCGGCCGCAAGCTCGGCATCGATCCCGACGCGCCGTTGCCGCGGCTGCGCACGCGCACCGCGCTGCTGATGCCGACCTACAACGAGGACCCGCGCCGCCTGCTCGCCGGCCTGCGGGCGATCTACGAGTCGGTGGCGGACACCGGGCAGCTCGACCGCTTCGATTTCTTCGTGCTCAGCGATACCACCAAGGAGCCGATCGGGCGCGCCGAGGAGCAGGTCTACGCCGAGCTGTGCGACGCGGTCGGCGGCCACGGCCGCATCTTCTACCGGCGCCGCGCGGACAACGGCGGGCGCAAGGCCGGCAACATCGCCGACTGGGTGCGCCGCTTCGGCGCGGCCTATCCGCAGATGCTGATCCTCGACGCGGACAGCCTGATGACCGGCGACACCATCGTGCGGCTGGTGGACGGCATGGAGCGCAACCCGGACGTCGGCCTGATCCAGACCCTGCCCGAGGTGGTCAACGGACGCACCCTGTTCGCGCGCATGCAGCAGTTCTCCGGGCGCGTGTACGGGCCTGTGGTGGCCTACGGCGTGGCCTGGTGGCACGGCGCCGAGAGCAACTACTGGGGCCACAACGCCGTGATCCGCACCCAGGCGTTCGCCGAGAACGCGGGCCTGCCGGCGCTGCCGGGGCGGCGGCCGTTCGGCGGGCACGTGCTCAGCCACGACTTCGTCGAGGCCGCGCTGATGCGCCGGGGCGGCTGGGCCACGCACATGGTGCCGTACCTGTCCGGCAGCTACGAGGAGGGCCCGCCGACGCTGACCGACCTGCTGATCCGCGACCGCCGCTGGTGCCAGGGCAACCTGCAACACGCCAAGATCGTCGCCGCGCCGGGCCTGCACTGGGTCAGCCGCATGCACATGATGATCGGCATCGGCCACTACTTCACCGCGCCGATGTGGGCGATGCTGATGCTGATCGGCATCGCGATCCCGCTGCTGGGACAGGGCGCCCTCGACCTCACCGCCGAACTGCCGTTCTCGCCGCTGCGCTACTGGCATTCGCGCGGCGACGGCGGCGTGATGTGGGTGTTCGTGTTCACCATGGCGGTGCTGCTCTCGCCCAAGGTGCTGGGCTACCTGGCCCTGCTGGTCGACCGCAACGAGCGCCGCGCCTGCGGCGGCGCGGTGCGCGCGCTGCTGAGCATCCTGATCGAGACCTTGCTCGCGGCGTTGATGGCGCCGGTGGTGATGTACCGGCAGTCGCGCGGCGTCGCCGAGGTGCTGGCCGGCAAGGACTCCGGCTGGGATGCGCAGCAGCGCGACGACGGCAAGATTTCCTGGCCGGCGCTGGTGCAGAGCTATGGCGGGCTGACCCTGTTCGGCCTGATGGTCGGGTGGATGGCCTACGAGGTCTCGCCGGCGCTGGCGGCGTGGATGGCGCCGGTGATCATCGGCATGGTGCTGTCGATCCCGGTGGTGGCGCTGACGTCGTTGCGCAGCGTCGGCGACGCGCTGTCGCGGTGGGGGGTGTTCCGGATCCCGGAGGAGACCGCGCCGCCGAAGGTGCTGGTGCGGGCGACGGAGCTGCGCAGGGAGGCTGCGCGGTTGCCGCCGTTGTTTTAAGGGGGGAGTCGGGCGTCCCGGTTGAATCGGGGATTTCTCGATGGTTCGACCCGTCATGTACCGTCGTCCCCGCGAAGGGCTTGCTGCTTGCGAGCCACTGGCTCGCGCGGCACTAAGCGTGATCAGGCTATGCTCGATGGCCGGGGATCGAAGATCTAGCGACTGTTCCCTTCTCCCTGCGGGGTGAAGGCGTGTTGCATGCGAACCACGGGTTCGCATACGCCTGAACGCCTGGTGCGCTACGCCAGGCCGGGGCGCGAAGCGAGGTGCCCCGGAGGGGCGGATGAGGGGTACGGGCGAAGCCTCGCGCTCTTTACTAACGTCATCCCCGCGAAGGCGGGGATCCAGGGACGTTGCTTTGGCTCTTGGAGCCTTTGGCAATAGCAATAAAGGCCAAAGCTTTCGCCTTCGGCGAGTCACTTTTCTTTGCTTGTGCAAAGAAAAGTAACCAAAAGAAGCGCTTCACAGCAGCCGAACGGCTGATCAAGCACACCCCGCCTTCGCGCCCGCAGCTGCGCTGCGGGTCCGCGGAGCCGGCGGGATTTTTCGACGGGGCTCGTCCGCTACGCGGCCGAGTCCGGGGCATCGCCGCGCGGCGAATGCCCGCCCGCCGGGGCGAAGCAGTGCTTCGCCTTTTTCCGGCGAGCCCATGCACGTCGCCCCTGCGGGGTTTTTCCCGCCGTCTCCGCCGCTTCGGAGGGGCCGCGCCGCAGTGACATTCGTAGGCCATGGAGGTTGGCGCGCCGCCGCGCGGGAGGTGCTGCCCATCTCGCGCAAAATCACGAGCAACAGCAACACCCTTAGCATCCCGTTGGGGCGGTCAATGACAGGCCGGAATGAACTGCCCTCTCGGTCACAGGCATAATCCGGCCTGGTTGATCTCCGGGAAATCCGAATGCTGGAAGTGCTTGAGCGCGAGACCGGGCCTGCGCCGGCGTGGAGCGTGGTGTGGCTGCATGGCCTGGGTGCCGATGGATACGATTTCGCGCCCCTGGTGCCGGAGCTGGTGCGGCCGCAGTGGCCGGCGCTGCGGTTCGTGTTCCCGCACGCGCCGGTGCGGCCGATCACGATCAACAACGGCGTGCGGATGCGCGGCTGGTACGACATCGTGGGCATGGATTTCGCCACGCGCGCCGACGCGAAGGGCATCGACGAGTCCGTGGCGCAGGTGGAGGCGTTGATCGCGCGCGAGCAGGAGCGCGGCGTTCCGCCGGAGCGGCTGCTGTTGGCGGGATTCTCGCAGGGCGGCGCGGTGACGCTCGCGGCCGGGCTGCGCCGGACGACGCCGTTGGCCGGCCTGATCGCATTGTCGACCTATCTTCCCGATGCCGCCGGCGCGGCCAAGTGGCGGGTGCCGGGGAGCGAGCGCCAGCCGGTGTTCATGGCGCACGGCAAGGGCGATCCGGTGGTGGCCTACCCCCATGCCGAACGGAGCGTGGCGGCGCTGCGCGCGCTGGGGTTCGAGGTGGAGTGGCACGACTACCCGATGGCGCACCAGGTCTGCGCCGAGGAGATCGGGGCCCTCGGCGATTGGATGGAGCGGCGCTTCGCCGCCGCATAGCCGATGTCCGTGCCGGCCAGCCCGCAGCCGTGGATGCCGGACCTGTGCCGGTTGCCGCGCATCGCGGCGATGCTGGGACTGGCCGAATTGGTGGTACTGGTGGTGGCGCTGGTGCCGGATGGCGCGCGCGTCTGGACGATCGGGCGGTTCCTGTCCGCCAGCGGGTTCGCGCTCTGGCTGGCGCTGGTCGTGGCCGCGTTGCTGTGCCTGTCGCGGCGTTGGCTGTCCTCGCTGCCGCAGCGCCTGGGCGCCCTGCTGGCGGTGGCGATGGCCGGGCTGGTCGCGATGCTCGCGGCCGGCGTCGTGCATGCGCTCTACAGCGCGGTCGGGCAGGCGCCGCTGGGGGCGCAGGTCGGGCTGGCGCGCTTCGTCGTCGGCAGCGCCTCCACGGTGATGTTGATCGTGGCGCTGGCCCTGCGCCACTTCTACGTCAGCGACCGTTCGGTGGCGCAGCTCCAGGCGATCGCGCGCGCCGAGGCGGACGCGCTGCAGGCGCGGATCCGCCCGCATTTCCTGTTCAACAGCATGAACCTCATCGCCGGCCTGCTGCGCCGCGACCCGGAGGTGGCCGAGCAGGCGGTGCTCGACCTGTCCGACCTGTTCCGCGCCGCGCTGGGCGCCGGCGAGGGCAACTCCACGTTGCGCGCGGAATGCGAGCTGGCCGAGCGCTACCTGGCGATCGAATCGCTGCGCCTGGGCGGGCGCCTGGCGGTGGACTGGCAGCGCGAGGAGCCGCTGCCGTGGTCGCTGGCGATGCCGCGGCTGGTGCTGCAGCCGCTGGTGGAGAACGCGGTCCTGCACGGCATTTCGCGGTTGCCCGAGGGCGGGACGGTGAGCCTGCGCCTGCGCGCGGCGGACGAGCGCCTGTACGTGGGCATCGTCAATCCCGCGCCCCCGCCGCAGGCGCCGCCGGCGCTGGCCCAGGGAGCCGGGCACGCGCAGGCCAGCATCGCGCACCGCCTGGCCTACCGGTTCGGGCCGCTGGCGAGGATGACGGCCGGCTGGACCGACGGCTACTATGCCTGCGAGATCGTGTTGCCGCTGAAACGAGGGGAAACCGTTGAGGGTGCTGATCGCGGACGATGAACCGTTGGCGCGCGAGCGCTTGCGCTCGCTGCTGGCGGCGCATGCCCGGGTCCAGGTCGTCGGCGAGGCGGAGAACGGCGACCAGGCGCTGCGGCTGTGCGAGCAGCAGCGGCCGGACCTGGTCCTGCTCGACATCGCCATGCCCGGGCTGGACGGATTGCAGGCCGCGCACGGCCTGCTCGGCGTCCAGCCGCGGCCGGCGGTGGTGTTCTGCACAGCCTACGACGAGCATGCGCTGTCGGCGTTCGACGCGGCGGCGATCGACTACCTGATGAAGCCGGTGCGCCCGGAGCGGCTGGCGGCGGCGCTGGACCGCGCCGGCACCTTCCTGGCCGGGCGCGAACCTTCCCCGCCGCCGGCGGGCCCGGCGCGGCCGCGCACCCAGTTGTGCGCGCGCCTGCGCGGCAGCCTGCGCCTGATCCCGGTCGAGGACATCCGCTACCTGCAGGCCGAGGAGAAATATGTCGTCGTCCACCACGCCCGCGGCGAGGACCTGATCGAGGAGTCGCTCAAGGCGCTGGAGGACGAGTTCCACGAGCGGTTGGTGCGCATCCACCGCAACTGCCTGGTGGCGCGCAGCGAACTGGTGGAACTGCGGCGCGGCGCGGACGGGCAGACCCACGCGGTGCTGCGCAACGTCGCGCAGCCGCTGGAAGTGAGCCGGCGCTGCGTGGCCGTCCTGCGCGAGCAGCTGCGCTACGTCTAGGCCGCGCTCGGCGATAATGCGCGGATGAGCATCCTGCGCATCGCCACCCGCAAGAGCCCGCTCGCCATTTGGCAGAGCGAGCACGTCGCCGCCCGGCTGCGGCTCCATCACCCCGGCCTGGAAGTCGTGCTGGTGCCGATGAGCACGCGCGGCGACGAGGTGCTGGACCGTTCGCTGGCCGCGATCGGCGGCAAGGGGCTGTTCCTGAAGGAACTGGAGCTGGCCATGCTGCGCGGCGAGGCCGATTGCGCGGTGCATTCGCTGAAGGACGTGCCGATGGAGCTGGAAGCGCCGTTCGCGCTGCCGGCGATCCTGGAACGCGCCGATCCGGCCGATGCGCTGGTCTCCAATCGCCACGACTCGCTGGAGGCGTTGCCGCCCGGCGCGCGCGTGGGCACGTCCTCGCTGCGGCGCCAGGCGCAGTTGCGGGCGCTGCGCCCGGACCTGCGGCTGCTGGACCTGCGCGGCAACGTCAACACCCGCCTGGCCAGGCTCGACGACGGCAGCTACGACGCGATCGTGCTGGCCTGCGCCGGCCTGCAGCGCCTCGGGCTGGGGCAGCGCATCAGCGCCCGGCTGGCGCCGCCGGCGTGGTTGCCGGCGCCCGCGCAGGGCGCGATCGCGGTGGAATGCCGCGGCGACGATGCGCAGGTCGGGGCGCTGCTGGCGGTGCTCGACGACGCCGGCACGCGCCTGTGCGTGGAGGCCGAGCGGGCGATGAACCTCGCCTTGCACGGCAGCTGCCACGTGCCGGTGGCGGCGTTCGCGCAGGCGGATGCGGACGGATTGCGCCTGCACGGCCTGGTCGGGGACGCGACCGATGGCACGCTGGTGCGCGCCGAGGGGTTGGGGCTCGATCCGGAACGGCTCGGTCGCGAGGTCGCGCGGCAGCTGCTGGCCGCGGGGGCCGGCGATCTCCTCGGCGGGAGCCTGCCGGCGGACTGAGCCGGCCGGGCGGGTGGACGGGCCGGCCCGCGGATCCGGGGCCTACTTGAACGTATAGACCAGGTTGACCGTGGTCAGCGTGTCGGTCTTCTTGTCGTCGTCGTTGACGTGGCTGTTGTGGCGCATCTGCCATGCGGCCTTCAGCGCGAAATGCGAGTTCATGGCCACCTGCACGCCGAAGTCGTTCTGCGCGTAGGAGTTGTAGCTGCCGGACTCGACCAGCAAGGTGTTGGTCAGGTCGGTGTTGTCGGTGATGGCGTACTTGAGGTCGAACAGGCCGCGCCCGATCAGGCCGGTTTCCTCGCGGTCGTCCTCGCGGTTGTGCGCGCGGCGCACGCCCGGGCCGAGCTGCGCGTCCAGGTAGAAGCGCTCGCGGTCGATCAGGCGGGTGCCGTAGCCGATGCCGAAGGTGGCCAGCCGGTCGTAGGTGGCGAAGTCGTCGTGTTCGTAGCGGCCGCTGGCGGTGAGCTGGCGGTGCTCGCCCAGCTGCAGCGCGCTGCCGGCGGCGGCGGTATAGCGTTCGGCGGTGGTCTGGCGGTTGCGGGTGACGCTGCCGTCGTCGTTGGTGGTGGTGTACTCGGCGCTGGAGCGCAGCGCGGTGGCGTCGAAGCTGTGGATCCAGTCGCCGTCGGTGTAGCGCAGCTTGATGCGGCCGTTGAGGCTGTCGGTGGTGCTGTTGCCGTGCGCGGAGGCATAGCCGAGTTCGCCGCTGCTGCCGCTCCAGGGGGAAGGCATCACCGCCGCGGCCGGATCCGTAGGCGTCGCCGGTGCCACGACCTGCGACCAGGCGGCCGGCGCGACGAGCAGCAACGAAAGGACGGACAGCGGAACGCGACGTGACATGGCGAGATTTCCCCCGGGCGGTTCAGGAACGAGAATGTGGAAGCGTTTGCATCATAACGGAACCTTCATGCCGCTCCCGCGGCACGAACCGCGGGTTTTCACGCGCCGTTCGGCCGGCAAGGCATGATGAATGCGCTGGCGCCGCATGGCTCGCGGAGATCGCGCACGCTCACGGCGCGGCGATCGCGATGCCCGGATCGTCGAAGCGCGAGTAGTCGATCGTGACCGTATAGGCATGTTGCCCGGTCTGTCCGGCCTGCACGATGCGCAGCGGCCGGCCGTCGTTCCCGATCCAGTAGAGCATGCCCGGCTGGCCGGCATCGGCCTGCTCGATCCGGTACTTGCGCGCGGGCTGCCCGCCGATGCGGTCCTCTCCCAGCGCCGTCGCCTTCAGCCCGTCGCGGCGTTCGTCCAGGTTCAACGGGTTGCGCCATTGCGCGAGCGTGCCTTCCGGCAGCGGCAAGGTCTGGCGCTTGCCGCCGGCTTCCAGGTACAGGGTGTTGCCGATGATCGTCTGGGTGCCCTGCGGCAGCTGCAGCCGGTAGCGGTCGGGCGCGACGAAATCCATCTCGCTGCGGACCGGCTGCGGCCCGCCGTCCAGGCGCATGCTGGCGTGGAAGCTGCGCGCGGCGAGGAAGCGGTCCATCGAGGCGAGCACCGCATCGGCCGCGTTCCGCTCGACCGCGGCCGCCGGCAGCGCGGCGGACGGCGCGCCGGCCTGCGGCGCCCGGGAGCAGGCGGCCAGGGCCAGGCACAGGAGCAAGATGGCGGGGCGGGCGATCGGCATGGTCGGCACGACGGGGGGCGGGCGGCCCAGGATAGCCGAAGCGATCGGCCGCTCCGGCCACGCCATTGCCGCACGAGTCGGACATAATCGGCGCATGGACCGCTACGAACGCATCAACGCACTGCACCGCCACCTCAAGGCGGCCCGCTACCCCATCACGGTGGCGCGGTTGCAGGAGGAACTCGGCTGTTCCCGCGCCACCGTCTACCGCGACCTGGCCTTCCTGCGCGATGCGCTGATGGCGCCGGTGGAGGGCGACGGCGAGGCCGGCTTCCGCTATGCCGCCGCCGAGAGCGACCGTTTCGAGCTGCCGGGGCTGTGGCTCAGCTCCGAGGAACTGCACGCGCTGCTGGCTTCCCAGCAGCTGCTCGCGCGTACCGGCGGCGGGGTGCTGTCCTCGATGCTGGCGCCGTTGCAGCAGCGCATCGAATCGTTGCTGGCCGCGCAGGCCGGGGTTTCCAGCTGGCCGGTGGAGCGGGTACGGGTGGTGCCGCACCGCGGCCGCAAGCTCGACGAGGCCAGCTTCCGTACCGTCGCCTCGGCGGTGCTCGAGCGCAAGCAGCTCAGCTTCGATTACCGGGCGCGCTCGACCGACGAGGCGACCAAGCGCACCGTCTCGCCGCAGCGGATCACCCATTACCGCGACAACTGGTACCTGGACGCCTGGGACCACGGGCGCGAGGGCGTGCGCAGCTTCGCCGTGGACCGCATCCACCATGCGCGGCTGCTCGATGCGCCCGCGCGCGACGTGCCCGACAGCGAACTGGACGAGCAACTGGCGGCCAGCTACGGCATCTTCTCCGGCGCGCCCAAGGGCTGGGCGACCATCGTGTTCAGCGCCAAGGCCGCGCGCTGGGTGGCCGACGAGCACTGGCATTCCAAGCAGCAGGGGCGCTTCCTGCCCGACGGCCGCTACGAGCTGAAGGTGCCGTACAGCGTCTCGCGCGAGCTGCTGATGGACGTGCTGCACTACGGCTCGGACGCGGAGATCGTCGAGCCCAGGTCGTTGCGCGAGCAGGCCAAGGCGTTGCTGCAACTGGCGTTGAGCAATTACGAATAGGGAAGGGTGTTGTCGCCCCCCTCGGGGAGGGGCGTGTTGCTCGCGACCCGCGGGTCCGTCAGCGGCCTAATCCCCCGTCCGCGCTCGCCCGCCCCGGCGGGCGAGGGGCTTCAGAGCTTCTTGGGCGCGGCGAAGCCGAGCTTGTCGATCTGGTCCGGGCGCTGCGGCACGCGCTGCAGCTTGTCGGTGTAGATGCCGTATTCGTCGCGCAGCTTGGCGACCAGCTGCCGGTACTGCTCGGTGCCCATGTCCGGCGAGCGGGCGAAGACCCAGGCCAGGTCGCGGCCCGGCCAGGACAGCAGCATCCACGAGTAGTCAGGCGCCACTTCCAGGATGCGCTGGCGGGTCGGGACGATCCGGTAGAACCACACCCGCCAGTCGCGGTTGCCGCTGTCCTCGGCGACCGAGGCGCGCGCGCGGGTTTCCTTTTCCGGCTCGCCGAATCCCTCGCGGTAGACATAGCGGATCCCGACCTTGCCGTCCTCGCGCAGGGTGTACTCGTCGCGGCTGGCGACGTGCCCGCGCTCGAGCGGATTGGGGGTGCGGGCGATCACGTACCAGGTGCCCATCAGCTTCTGCAGGTCCAGCGGCGCCTGTTCGGAGGAAGACGGGGTTTCCTGCGCCTGCGCCTGGGGCAGAGCGATGACGGCGAACAACAGTGCTAGGGCAATCCGGGCGGTCAGGCGCATCGCGAAGGTCGGTTGGAACGGTAGGCCCGCACCTTATACGGTGCAGGAGTGAAGTTCATGGCAATGGTAGGTCGCAATCGGTGAGATGGCGATGGGGGAAGGTGATCCCCACGTTCACCCTGGAGACCTGCGATGCGTTCCACGCCCCGTTCCCCGGCCCGTCGCCCCGATCCGCGCGTACTGCGCCCCGTGCGCCAGCTCGCCCTGGCCGGCCTGGCCCTGGTGATGGTCTGGCCGGCCGCGCGGGGCCACGCCCTATGGTTGGGCTGGCTGCCGTTGTGGCTGGTCGGCATGCCGTGCATGGCCTGGTGGGCCCTGTACGGGTTCCCGCTCCCGCGCTTGGGGCGGACGATCCTGCGCGCGCCGGAGCGCCGCCGGCGCGCGCCCCAGGCCCGGCGCTGGCGGCGCCGGACGGTCCAGACGGTTTCCGCCCGCACGGCCTGACCTTCGGCATAAGGCCGTCTCCGGGGGCTGTGCTAGCGTCCACGGTTTGTAGTCCGCCTTTGGAGCGTCAATGTCGAAACTCGCCTCGGCCTGCCTGGTGGCAGGCCTGATCACCACCGGAGCCGTCGCCGCGGAGGATGCCGTGCAGAACGACCGTTATGCCTGGCTCGAGGACGTCACCGGCGAGAAGCCGCTGGAATGGGTCAAGGCCCAGAACGCCCGGACCGAGGCCCGCCTGGCCAGCACCCCGGCGTTCAAGCAGATGGAATCGAGCATCCGCGAGGTGCTGGACTCGGACGCCAAGATCCCCGGCGTGCAGAAGATCGGCGAGTACTACTACAACTTCTGGAAGGACAAGCAGCACCCGCGCGGGCTGTGGCGCCGCACCACGCTGGCCGAATACCGCAAGGCCGATCCGCAGTGGGAAACGGTGCTGGACCTGGACGCGTTGAACAAGGCCGAGGGCGAGAACTGGGTCTGGCACGGCGCCGACTGCCTGCGCCCGAAGTACCAGCGCTGCCTGATCGCGCTCTCGCGCGGCGGCGCCGATGCCGACGTGACCCGCGAGTTCGACCTGGCCAGCAAGCAGTGGGTCAAGGACGGCTTCTTCCGTCCCGAGGCCAAGGGCGGGCTGGGCTGGATCGACCAGGACACCGTCTACGTCTATACCGACTTCGGCGACGGCTCGATGACCAGCTCCGGCTACCCGCGCATCGTCAAGCGCTGGAAGCGCGGCACGCCGCTGGATTCGGCCGCGGTCGTGTACGAGGGCAAGCCGACCGACATGTACATCGCGGCGATGCACGACGACACGCCGGGCTTCGAGCGCGATTTCGTCAGCCGTACGCTGGCCTTCTACAACGACGAGCTCTACCTGCGCAAAGCGGACGGCACGCTGGCCAAGGTCGATGCGCCGAACTCGGCCAACAAGAGCGTCAAGCGCGAGTGGCTGACGCTGGAACTGCGCGAGCCGTGGACGGTCGGCGGCAAGACCTACAAGGCCGGTTCGCTGCTGGCGGCGAAGTTCGACGACTTCATGGCCGGCAAGCGCGAGTTCGACGTGCTGTTCGAGCCGACCGACACCACCTCGCTGGCGAGCTTCAGCTGGACCCGGCACCACCTGGTGCTGAACGTGCTGGAGGACGTCAAGAGCCGCCTGAGCGTGCTCACGCCCGGCGACGCGCAGGGCGCGTCCAGGGACCGCTGGAAGAAGAGCGCCTTCGCCGGCGCCCCCGAGTTCGGCACCGTGCAGGTCGGTGCGGTGGACAGCGACGAATCCGATGCGGTCTGGCTCACCGTCACCGACTACCTGACGCCGACCACGCTCGCGCTGGCCGAGATCGGCCAGGCGCCGGAGACGCTGAAGACCATGCCGGCGTTCTTCGACGCCAGCAAGGACGCGATCGAGCAGCACTTCGCCACCAGCCTGGACGGCACGCGCGTGCCGTACTTCCTGGTGCGTCCCAAGGACCTGAAGTTCGACGGCACCGCGCCGACGCTGCTGTACGGCTACGGCGGCTTCGAGATCTCGCTGACCCCGAGCTACTCCGGCGGGCTCGGCCGGGCCTGGCTGGAGAAGGGCGGCGTCTACGCGGTCGCCAACATCCGCGGCGGCGGCGAGTACGGCCCGCGCTGGCACCAGGCCGCGCTGAAGCAGAACCGCCACAAGGCCTACGAGGACATGGCCGCGGTCGCCAAGGACCTGGCAGCGCGCAAGATCACCTCGCCCCGGCACCTGGGCGTGCAGGGCGGCAGCAATGGCGGGCTGATGACCGGCAACATGCTGACCCAGTACCCGGAACTGTTCGGCGCGGTCGTCGTGCAGGTGCCGCTGCTCGACATGAAGCGCTACAGCCACCTGCTGGCCGGCGCCTCGTGGATGGCCGAGTACGGCGATCCGGACACGGCCGACTGGGCGTTCATCAAGACGTTCTCGCCGTACCACCTGTTCGATCCCGGCAAGACCTATCCGCCGGTGATCTTCCTGACCTCCACGCGCGACGACCGCGTGCACCCGGGCCATGCCCGCAAGATGGCGGCGAAGATGATCGATGCCGGCAAGGACGTGACCTACTACGAGAACGTCGAGGGCGGCCACGGCGGCGCGGCCGACAACGCGCAGGCCGCGCACATGTCGGCGCTGGCGTACAGCTTCCTGTGGGAGCGGCTGGCGAAGTAAGCGGTCGCCATGCCCGAACGCACGGGGCCGGCGGATCGCCGGCCCCGTGCGTTTCAGCCCGGCCAGCGCGCCAGCCCGCGCCGGATCCGTTCCACCGCTTCCTGCAGCCGCGGCAAGGCCTGGGTATAGGCGATGCGCACGTGCTGGTTCGCGCGATGGTGGCCGAAATCCAGGCCCGGGGTGAACGCCACGTGCTCGGTTTCGAGGAAATGCGCGCAGAACGCCTGGGCATCGTCGGTGAAGCCGCCGACGTCGGCGTAGAGGTAGAACGCGCCCTGGGGTTCGGCCTCGATGCGGAAGCCGAGCGCCCGCAGCGCCGGCAGCAGGTAGTCGCGGCGTTGCCGGAACTCGTGGCGGCGGGCCTCGAATATCGCGATGGTGTCCGGCGCGAAGCAGGCCAGCGCCGCATGCTGGGCGACCGACGGCGCGCTGATGTACAGGTTCTGCGCCAGCTTTTCCAGTTCGGGCACCGCGGCCGGCGGCGCGACCAGCCAGCCCAGCCGCCATCCGGTCATGCCGAAGTACTTGGAGAAACTGTTCAGCACGAAGGCGTCGTCGTCCACTTCCAGCACGCTCGGCGCGTCCATGCCGTAGGTCAGGCCGTGGTAGATCTCGTCGACCACCAGGTGCCCGCCGCGCGCCCGCAGGGCCTGCGACAGTGCCGCCAACTGGTCGCGCGAAAGCACGCTGCCGGTGGGATTGGCCGGCGAGGCGGCCAGCGCGCCGGCGCTGCTGGCGTTCCAGTGCCGGGCGATGAGTTCGGGCGTGAGCTGGTAGTCGCTGTCCGGGCCGACCGGCACCAGCTGCGCGGCGCCTTCGACCAGGCGCAGGAAGTGGCGGTTGCAGGGATAGCCCGGATCGGCCAGCAGCCAGTGCCGGCCGGGGTCGACCAGCAGGCTGGAAGCCAGCAGCAGCGCGCCGGAGCCGCCGGGCGTGACCAGGATGCGTTCGGGATCGATCGACACGCCGTAGCGCGTGGCGTAGAAGCCGGCGATCGCTTCGCGCAGCGCCGGCAGGCCGCGCGCGGCCGTGTAGCGGGTGTGCCCGGCGGCGAGCGCGGCCTGCCCGGCGGCGATGATGGGCGCGGCGGTGGTGAAGTCGGGCTCGCCGATCTCCAGGTGGATGACGTCGTGGCCGGCGGCTTCCAGCGCTTGCGCGCGCGCCAGCAGCGACATCACGTGGAAGGGGGCGATCTCTTGGCTGCGCCGGCTGTAGCCGGGCAGCGGTGCGGTGCGGATGTCCATGTGTGGATGTTAGGCCACTTGGCGCTCCGGCCGCGCGGATGCCGCATACTCGTGCGCCGAAACGATGCCGGTCCGCGTCCATGTCCGATCTCCCTCCGCTCCCGCCGCTGCAGCCTGGCCGTTATCGCCACTACAAGGGCAACGAGTACGACGTGGTGGCGGTTGCGCGGCATAGCGAGACGCTGGAACCGGTCGTGGTCTATCGCGCGCTCTATGGCGAGGGCGGGTTGTGGGTGCGCCCGTATGCGATGTTCTGCGAGGAAGTCTTGGTCGATGGCCGTTCGGTCCGTCGGTTCGCGCCGATCGGGGTGGATTAGGCGATTGATAACGACGCCTGCGGCACGGGTATCGCGTCCCGGGCGAGGCTCCCGTGGAAGGACTTCCACGCCAGTCCCGACGGGCTTTGCCGGTGTTGTTTGAGCGGCTCTAGAAGCAAGGAGCTTTCGGCCTTGCGGGCGAATCAATTTCTTTGCTCGTGCACGCGCGCCGCGGAAGCGGCGCCGCACGGCGGAGCCGAAGAGTGCGGCACATGGATGTGCCGCATAAAGAAAAGTAACCAGAAGAAGCGCTTCGCAGCAGCCGGACGGCTGGTCAAGCACGCCCCGGGTCTTTGCGCTGCGCTCCGGCATGTACGTCGCCCTTCGGGTTTTCCGCTGGCTCCGCCGCTGCGAATGGGGCCCGGAGAAGCGAAAAACCAAGACGAGGGCAGAAGCGGGCAGCGCCGGCCGAAATGCCGGTGGCTTGGGGCTCCGCGGGGGGGCGCGCGCCCGGTACTTGCGGTACTTGCTCCTGGGCCGAGCCTGTGGACAGACTGGGCGGGCAGGGACGCCATTGCGTTCGTCCAGGGAATCCCCAACATGAGAAACGCCCTTCCGCTCTTGATCGCCAGCCTGATGAGCCTTCCCGCCAGTTCCGCCGCTGCCGCCGCCCTTACCCCGCCGGATGCCGAGAAGCGTCCGCACGTCGTCAAGGCGCCGTTCGGCGCGACCCGCCAGGACGACTACTACTGGCTGCGCGACGACACCCGCAAGGACAAGGCGATGCTGGCCTACCTGGAGGCCGAGAACGCCTACACCGACCAGGTGATGGCCCCGCTCAAGCCGCTGGAAGACAAGCTCTACGAGGAGATCGTCGCGCGCATCAAGCAGGACGACGCCAGCGTGCCGTACCGCGAGCGCGGCTGGTGGTACTACACTCGCTTCGAGAAGGGCAAGGATTACCCGGTCCAGGCGCGCCGCAAGGACGGCACCGGCGTGGATGCCCTCTCGATCCAGCAGGCCAATGCCGCCGGCGATTTCGCCAGCGAGCAGGTGCTGCTGGACGTCAACGCGATGGCCGAGGGCAAGGGTTATTTCAGCGTCGGCGATGCCGAGGTGAGCCGCGACAACCGCATCCTGGCCTGGGCGGAGGACGACGTCGGCCGCCGCCAGTACACGGTCCGCTTCAAGAACCTGGAAACCGGCGAGGTCTATCCGGACGAGATCCGCGGCGTGTCGCCCAACCTGGTCTGGGCCGACGACAACAAGACCCTGTTCTACGTCGAGAACGACCCGGAGACGCTGCTGACGGTGCGGGTGAAGAAGCACGTGCTCGGCACGCCGGCCAAGGACGACGCGCTGGTGTACGAGGAACACGACGACAGCTTCTACATGGGCGTCGGCCGCACCCGCGACGACAAGTACATCACCATCGAGCTGGACAGCACGGTCTCCTCGGAGCTGCGCTATGCGCCGGCGTCGGATCCGCGGGCCTTCGTGGTGCTGGCGCCGCGCGAGCGCGACGTCGAGTACGGCGCCGACCATTTCGACGGGCGCTGGGTGATCCGCACCAACGCCGATGGCGCGAAGAACTTCAAGCTGGTCACCGCGCCGAGCGACGGCACCTCGCGCAAGCAGTGGAAGGACTGGGTCGCGCACGACGACGCGGTGTTCATCGAGGGCTACGCGCTGTTCGACGGCTTCACCGCGATCGAGGAGCGTTCGCAGGGGCTGGAGCGGGTGCGCCTGCTCAAGGCCGACGGCAGCCACGAGTACGTCAAGGCCGACGAGCCGGCCTATTCGATGGGGCTGTCGACCAACGCCGAGCCGGACACGCCCTGGCTGCGCTACGGCTACACCTCGCTGACCACGCCGGCCACGACCTATGAACTGAACGTCGCCACCGGCGAGCGCCGCCTGCTCAAGCAGCAGCCGGTGATCGGCTACGACCCGTCGCGGTACGTCACCGAGCGCGTCTGGGTGACCGCGCGCGACGGCGCCAAGGTGCCGGTGTCGCTGGTCTACAGGAAAGGCTTCAAGAAGGACGGTACCGCCGCGCTGTACCAGTATTCCTACGGCAGTTACGGCATCTCGTCCGATCCGGCCTTCAACCTGCCGGCGGTGAGCCTGCTCGACCGCGGCGTGGTCTATGCGATCGCGCACATCCGCGGCGGCCAGGAGATGGGCCGGCAGTGGTACGACGACGGCAAGCTGCTGCACAAGAAGAACACCTTCACCGACTTCATCGACGTCACCGAGGCGCTGGTGAAGCGGGGCTACGCGGCGCCGGGCCGGGTCGCGGCGATGGGCGGCAGCGCCGGCGGCCTGCTGATGGGCGCGGTGGCGAACATGGCGCCGCAGGACTACCGGGTGATGGTCGCGCAGGTGCCGTTCGTGGACGTGGTGACGACCATGCTCGATCCCAGCATCCCGCTCACCACCAACGAATACGACGAGTGGGGCAATCCCGAGCAGAAGCCGTTCTACGACTACATGCTCGGCTATTCGCCCTACGACAACGTGCGCCGCCAGGCCTATCCGGCGCTGTTCGTCGGCACCGGCCTATGGGATTCGCAGGTGCAGTACTGGGAGCCGGCCAAGTGGGTGGCGAAGCTGCGCGACGACAACACCGGCGAGCGGCCGATCGTGTTCCGCACCAACATGGAGGCGGGCCATGGCGGCAAGTCCGGCCGTTTCCGCCGTTATCGCGAGCTGGCCGAGTCGTATGCGTTCGTGCTCGACCAGCTCGAAGTCAAGGAGCCGTGACCCGGGCAAAGGGCGGGTGAGGACGCCAGGGCCATGACCGATCCCGGATCTCCCGCCCCGGATTCCGGCCCTCCGGCGGTGCGGCCGGTGCGCTTCCGCTGGGCGTGGTGGTTGCTGGCGTACGCCAGCCTGGGCACCGGCATCGTCGGCATCTTCGTGCCGGGCCTGCCGACGACGGTGTTCATCCTGGTCGCGGCCTGGGCCGCGACCCGCGGCTCGGAGAAGCTGCGGCACCGGCTGGTCACCCACCCGCGCTTCGGCCCGGCGATCCTCGACTGGGAGAACCATGGCGCGGTCAGCCGGCGCGGCAAGTGGATGGCCTCGCTGGCGATGGCCGCGTGCGCGGCCATCGTGCTGGCGTTCGTGAACAGGCCGTGGGTGTGGGCGGTGTCGATCGGGCCGATGGCGGTGGTCGCGATCTGGTTGTGGCTGCGCCCCGAGCCGCCAAGGCGCGATGGGCCGTAGCCGCCCGCGAAGCGTGCGCCGGCCCCGCGCGGAACGCGGGGTTCATGGCCTTGTGGCTATACTCGACGCATGAGTACGAAGTCTTCCTCCGTCCGTATCGCACTGGCCGGTGCGACCTTCCTCGCGTTGGCCGCCTGCGGCAACAAGGGGCCGTTGGTGATGCCGCAGAAGCCGGTGCCGGTGGAGGCCCAGCCGGCGACGCCGGTGCCCGAGCAGACCCCGCCGGCGCAGGCCGAGCCGACGCAGACCGAGCCGACGCAGACCGAGCCGGCCAGCCCGACGACCCCGGCGCCGACCGACGGCACGCCGGCGCCGGTCGACGGCAAAGACGGGCAATGAGCGGTTCCGCTTCCGCCGGGCGCCTGCGCTTCACCAAGATGCACGGCGCCGGCAACGATTTCGTGGTGCTGGACCTGCGCGACGGCACTCCCGCGCCCGATGCGGCGCTCGCCGCGAAGCTGGCCGACCGCCATTTCGGCGTCGGCTGCGACCAGATCCTGACCATCGAGCCGCCGCGCAGCGGGCAGGCCGTGGCTTCGTACCGGATCTGGAACGCCGATGGTTCCCACTCCCAGCAGTGCGGCAATGGCGCGCGCTGCGTGGCGGCGTGGCTGGTGCGCGACGGCACCGCGCAGGGCGACAGCTTCGTGATCGACAGCCCGGTCACCGCGCATCGCGTGGACCGGCTCGGCGAGCACGACTACGCCGTGGCGATGGGCGTTCCGGAGTTCGAGCCGGCGAAGATCCCGCTGGCCGGCTTCGCCCATCCTCGCGAGGAGTACCTGTTGCCGCTGCAGGGCGAGAGCGTGCGCTTCGGCGCGGTCTCGATGGGCAACCCGCACGCGGTGCTGGAGGTCGGCCTGGTCGATGCCGCGCCGGTCGAGCGGTTGGGCCCGCTGCTGCAGCAGAACGCGGCCTTCCCGGAATCGGTGAACGTCGGCTTCGCCCAGGTGGTCGATCCTGGCCATGTCCGGCTGCGGGTGTACGAGCGCGGTTCGGGCGAGACCCTGGCCTGCGGCAGCGGCGCCTGCGCCGCCGCGGTGACGCTGATGCAGCGCGGCCGCGTCGAACGCGACGTGCGCATCGCCTTGCCCGGCGGCGAACTGCGCGTGCGCTGGCCGGCGCCGGATGCGCAGGTGGTGATGTCCGGGCCGGCGACATTCGTCTTCGACGGAGAGTGGATCGGATGAGCGAGACACAGGACAAGATCGGCGCGCACGAGGTGGCCGTCTGGTTGCGGCGGCATCCCGCCTTCCTCAAGCAGTTCCCGGACCTGGCGCTGACGCTGGTGGTGCCGCGCGACGATGGCCCGACCGCCTCGCTCGCCAGCTACCAGTTGGAAGTGTTGCGCGACAAGAACCGCGAGCTGGCACGGCGGCTGTCCGAGCTGGCCGGCAACGCCCAGGTCAACGAGCGGCTGGCGGTGCGCACGCACCAGCTGACGCTGGCGCTGATGAAGCAGGCCACCGCCGCCGATACCTTGCGCGCGATGGCGGCATCGCTGGCCGAGGATTTCAACGGCGAGCTGGTGCGGATCGTGCTGCTGGAACCGGTCGCGGGGCTGGAGGAGGCGGAGTGGCTGCAGGCGATCGCGCTGGACGATCCGCGGATGGCGCCGTTCCGCGATTGCCTGAAGGACGGCGAGCCGATCTGCGGCCGGCTGCAGGCCGAGAAGCACGCGGTGCTGTACGGCGGGCAGGCCGCGGAGGTGCAGTCCACCGCCTTGCTGCCGCTGCCCGGCGTCGGCCTGATCGCCGTCGGCAGCCGCGACCCGAACCGGTTCTATCCCGGCATGGGCACGCTGTTCCTGCGCATGATGGGCGAAGCGTTGGCGGTGGCGTTGCAGCGGTTCGGGGAATGAGCCGGGAGCCGGGAAAGCAGTCGGTTCCCGGCGAACATGCCGGCGCCCCTCCGGGCCCCGACTCGATCCAGGATTTCCTCTCGCACCTGCAGGTCGAGCGGCGCATGTCGCCGCACACGCTCGACGCCTATCGCCGCGACCTGGCGGCGCTGGCCGAATGGGCCGCCGCGGCGGGCGCCGGCGAGGTGGCCGCGCTCGACGCTTCGCACCTGCGCGAGTTCACCAGCGCCGAGCACCGGCGCGGGCTCTCGCCCAAGAGCCTGCAGCGGCGCCTGTCGGCCTGCCGCAGTTTCTATGCCTGGCTGCTGAAGCAGGGGCGGATCGCCGCCAGTCCCGCGGCCAAGCTGCGCGCGCCCAAGGCGCCGCGCAAGCTGCCGCAGGTGCTCGATGCCGACGAGGCGGTGCGCTTGGTCGAAGTGCCGACCGATGCCCCGCTCGGCCTGCGCGATCGCGCATTGCTGGAACTGTTCTACTCCTCCGGCTTGCGCCTGAGCGAGCTGTGCGCGCTGCGCTGGCGCGACCTGGACCTGGCCGGCGCGACGGTGACGGTGCTCGGCAAGGGCAGCAAGCAGCGCCAGGTACCGGTCGGATCGCACGCACTGCGCGCGCTGCAGGAATGGAAGGCCGACAGCGGCGGCACGGCGGACGGCCACGTGTTCCCCGGGCGCGGCGGCAAGGCGATCACGTCGCGCGCGGTGCAGATCCGGGTCAAGCAGCTGGCGCTGCGCCAGGGCATGTTCAAGCACGTGCACCCGCACATGCTGCGGCACAGTTTCGCCAGCCACATCCTCGAATCCTCCGGCGACCTGCGCGGCGTGCAGGAGCTGCTGGGGCATTCGGACATCGCCACCACCCAGATCTACACCCACCTGGATTTCCAGCACCTGGCCAAGGTCTACGACGCCGCGCACCCGCGCGCGAAGCGGAAGAAGGGCGGCCCCTGAGGGCGCCGCCGGCCATGGCCGGCGACGGAATGCGATGTCCGGGAACGGCGGGCGGCCGGTGGCGCCGGCGGCGAACATGCAGGCCGTTTCCCGTGGAGTTGCCCATGACCGCCTTCCGCCTGTACGCGCTCGATGCCTCGCTGTTCGCTCCCTTGTTCGCGCTCGACGATGCCGCGCTGGGGGCGCGCGGCATCGTGCGTCGCATCGTCGCCTCCGAGCGCGGCACGCCGTGCCGGGTCAGCCTGGAGAACGCCCGCATCGGCGAGGAAGTGCTGCTGCTGCCGTTCGAGCACCACGCGGTGGCGTCGCCGTATCGCGCCAGCGGCCCGATCTTCGTGCGCCGTGGCGCGGCGACGGCGCGGCCGGAGGTGGACGAGGTGCCTCCCTGCGTGTCGACGCGGCTGATGTCGCTGCGGGCCTACGACGCGGCCGGGATGATGGTCGAGGCGGAGGTGCGCGAGGGCCGCGACATGGCGGCGTGGTTGCGGCAGGCGTTCGGCGATCCCGCGGTCGCCTACGTGCACCTGCACAGCGCGCGCCATGGCTGCTATTCCTGCAGGGCCGAGCGCGCCGCGCCCTGAGGCTCAGCCGGCCGGTGCGCGCCGGTTGAGCTGGTAGTGCTGCCAGAAGCGGTTGGCGATCTGCGCCGCGCGCGCATCGGCCTGGGCCTTCATCGCCGGGTTGCCGAGCCCGGCGGTGGTTTCGCCGAAGATCGCCAGCCAGCGCCGGAACAGGTCCGCGCTCAGGCCGGGCAGGGCGAGGTGGCGCGCCATCGGCGCGCCGGAGAAGCGGCGCGTGCCGCGCAGCATCGCCGACCAGAAATCCACCAGGTGGCGCAGGTGCGCGTCCCAGTCGGCGACGTGGCGCTCGAAGATCGGTCCCAGCTCGGGGTCGCGGCGGACCCGGGCGTAGAACGCGTGGACCAGCCGGACCACCTCGTCCTCGCTGCAGCAGGGTTCGGTGACGATCGTATTCATCCACGGAATCGGGCCAGGGGGGACGGATATTGTCCCGCATCGGTCCGGAGGCGGGAGGCAACCGCCGCTGACTGCGCGCTTGTGTCGCAGTGCTTGAACCTTCCGGGCGCGTCCCCACCTGAGGAAGAACGTTTCCGGAGCCCCTCATGGACCCCAGCCAGAATCCCCACGTGTTCCACGCCACCACCATCGTCTGCGTCCGCCGCGGCGACAAGGTGGCCATAGCCGGCGATGGCCAGGTCACGCTCGGCCACACCGTGATGAAGGGCAATGCGCGCAAGGTGCGCCGGCTCGGCCGCGACGGCCAGGTGCTGGCCGGTTTCGCCGGCGCCGCCGCCGACGCCTTCACGCTGTTCGAGCTGTTCGAGGCCAAGCTGGAGAAGCACGGCCAGCTGACCCGTGCCGCGGTCGAGCTGGCCAAGGACTGGCGCACCGAGCGCCGCCTCGGCAAGCTCGAGGCCCTGCTGGCGGTCGCCGACAAGGAGACCTCGCTGGTCATCAGCGGCACCGGCGACGTGATCGAGCCGGAGGACGGCATCATCGCGATCGGCTCCGGCGGCAGCTATGCGCTGTCGGCCGCGCGCGCGCTGCTGGCGCACACCGAACTGGACGCGAGGACCATCGCCACCGAGGCGATCGGCATCGCCGGCGACATCTGCATCTACACCAACCGCAACGTGGTGGTCGAAGAGCTGTGATTCGTGATTGGTGATTCGCAAGAGCGATTCACGGCCAGCCACGACGCATCCCGATCCTTCCGACATCCAACTACGAATCACGAATCACAAATGACCAATCACGGCTCTTCTTCCACCATGACCCCGCGCGAGATCGTGCAGGAACTCGACCGCCACATCGTCGGCCAGCACGACGCCAAGCGCGCGGTCGCCATCGCGCTGCGCAACCGCTGGCGCCGCATGCAGCTGCCGGACGAGCTGCGCAACGAGGTGATGCCGAAGAACATCCTGATGATCGGCCCGACCGGCGTCGGCAAGACCGAAATCGCGCGCCGCCTGGCGACGCTGGCGAACGCGCCGTTCGTCAAGGTCGAGGCGACCCGCTTCACCGAGGTCGGCTACGTCGGCAAGGACGTGGAGCAGATCGTGCGCGACCTGGCCGACACCGCGGTCAAGATGTTCCGCGAGCAGGCCAAGGTGCGCGTGCGCACCCAGGCCGAGGAGCGCGCCGAGGACCGCATCCTCGACGCGCTGCTGCCGCGCCGCAGCGGCGGCATCGGCTTCGACCCGGAGGCCGCGCGCAACGAGCCGTCGGCGCAGGACAACGACACCCGCGTCAAGTTCCGCCGCATGCTGCGCAACGGCGAGCTGGACGAGCGCGAGATCGAGCTGGACGTGTCGGTCAACGTCAGCATGGACATCATGACCCCGCCTGGCATGGAGGAGATGGGCCAGCAGCTGCGCCAGATGTTCTCCAACCTCGGCGGCGGCAAGTCGCAGAAGCGCAAGTTGACGATCAAGGCGGCGCGCCCGCTGCTGATCGAGGAGGAGGCCGGCAAGCTGGTCAACGAGGACGACGTGCGTTCCCAGGCGATCGAGGCCTGCGAGCAGCACGGCATCGTGTTCATCGACGAGATCGACAAGGTCGCCAAGCGCAGCGACACCATCGGCGGCGGCGACGTCAGCCGCGAGGGCGTGCAGCGCGACCTGCTGCCGCTGGTGGAAGGGTCCAACGTGTCGACCAAGTACGGCACGGTGAAGACCGACCACATCCTGTTCATCGCCTCCGGCGCGTTCCACCTGGCCAAGCCGAGCGACCTGATCCCCGAACTGCAGGGCCGCTTCCCGATCCGGGTCGAGCTGGGGGCGCTGACCAAGGCCGACTTCGTGCGCATCCTGACCGAGCCCAAGGCGGCGTTGACCCGCCAGTACCAGGCCCTGCTGAAGACCGAAGGCGTGGACATCACGTTCGCGCCGGACGCGATCGACCGGCTGGCCGAGATCGCGTTCCTGGTCAACGAGCGCCAGGAGAACATCGGTGCGCGGCGCCTGCATACGGTGCTGGAGCGCCTGCTGGATACGCTCAGTTACGAGGCGCCGGACCGGGACGGGCAGTCGATCACGGTGGATCGGGCCTATGTCGATTCGCACCTGGGCGAGCTGGTGCAGGATCCGGACCTGAGTCGTTACATTCTGTGATTCCTGGTTTTGGCGTTTGGGCGTGACGTGGGGCGATGAAGTCGTTGCGACCGCTCTGGCGGAGTGTTGAGGTGTGTGGGGATGCAGGATGTCGAACTTTCCCGCCATCCCTCTACCGTCGTCCCCGCGAAGGCGGGGGTGAAGCGCCACTGTTTGCGAGCCATTGGCTCGCGTGGCGCTGAACGCCATCGGGCTATGCCCGATGGCCGGGGATCGAAGATCCAGGGACGTTACTTTGGGGCTTTCAGGGCTTTGACGAGAAAGCTCAAAGCTTTCGCCTACGGCGAGTTACCTTTCTTTGCTTGTGCAAAGAAGGTAACCCAAAGAAAGCACACCCCGCCTTTGCGCCCGCAGCTTTGCTGCGGGTCCGCGGAGCCGGTGGGATTTTTCGACGCGACATCCTGTCGCGGCGAAAAACGACGCACATCCATGTGCGTCGCCCTTCGGGTTTTTCCCGCCGTCTCCGCCGCTTCGGAGGGGCCCCGGTAGGTCAAGGGCAAAAGCAGGAGCAACGGCAACTGCAAAACCTAGCTTCCGCGAGATTTTTGATCAGGGATTCGCAAGCTCGGATGTCCAACTGGGACATGTCGTCCCGGGGGCTTGCGAACCTCTGTTTCCTGCGGGAGCGGCTTCGGCCGCGAGGGTTTCTGCAGGATGTCTACGCGGATTCAGACGGGCAAGTCCTCTCGCGGCTTGCGCCGTTCCTGCGTCCATCGTGCGTGCCGTTGCCTGCTCGGCGTCCTACCGGCGCGTGGGGTATCGCAGGTTCGCGCTGTAGCGGTGCAGCAGCTCCATGTGCAGTTGCGCGTAGGTCTCGTCGGTGAAGTTCCTGGCCATCAGCGAGGCCGCGCGGTCGCGGGCGGCCTGGGCGCGGGCGGCGTCGAGGTCCTCGTTGCGCTCGGCGAGGTCGGCCACCACCAGGACGCGGTCGGGCTGCACTTCGACGTAGCCGCCCGAGATGTAGATGTCCTCCGGCTCGCCCTGCAGCGGTTGCAGGTGCAGCATGCCCTCGCGCAGCAGGACGAGCATCGGGACGTGCCGGGCCATCACGCCGAAGCGGCCTTCGCGGCCGGGCAGGCTGACTTCGCGCACCTGGCCGCTCCAGAGCGAACCGGTCAGGCTGACGACGTCGAGGCTTATGGTGGCCGGCTGGGACGACATGGCTTTCCCTGGTCGCGTTGCATCGCTGCGCTGTTCCCCGCATGCGCGGTCGCGATCGATGCTAGTGCAGCCGGCGTCAAGGCGGATTGATGGAGATCAATCCTCGCCGATGTCCTCGTTCCATACCTCGGGATTGGCGGCGATGTAGCCGCCGAGCAGGTCGATGCATTCCTGGCTGTGCAGGTCGATCACCTCGACGCCGCTCTCGCGCAGCCAGTCGATGCCGCCCCGGAACGTCACCGACTCGCCGACCACCACGGTGCCGATGCCGAACTGGCGCACCAGTCCGCTGCAGTACCAGCACGGCGCCAGCGTGGTGACCATGATGGTGTCCTTGTAGCGGCGCTGGCGGCCGGCCTTGCGGAAGGCGTCGGTCTCGCCGTGCACCGACGGATCGCCTTCCTGCACGCGGCGGTTGTGGCCGCAGCCGAGCAGGCGGCCGTCGTTGTGGTAGAGCGCCGCGCCGATCGGGATGCCGCCCTCGGCCAGGCCCTGGCGGGCCTCGGCGATGGCGGTGTCGAGCAGGGCGCGGTAGTCGGGGGTGGCGATCATCGTGGGTCCTCGAGGGCGACGCCGGGGTCGCGCCGCATGGTGACGTGGGGAATGCCGTCCTCGTCGTAGATCGGCGAGGCCGGGACGAAGCCGTGCGCGGCGTAGTAGCCGCTCAGGTGGGCCTGGGCGCCCAGCCGGATCTCGCTGCCGGGCCAGCGCGCCAGCAACGCGCGCACGCCCTCGCGCATCAGCGCATGGCCCACGCCGGTGCCGCGCCAGGCGGGGGCGACCACCACCCGGCCGATGCTGGGGTGGCGGTGGCCGACCCCGGCGGGCAGGATGCGCAGGTACGCGGCCAGCGCGTCGCCGTGGTGGCCGAGCAGGTGCAGCGCGTCGGGATGGGTGTCCTTGCCGTCCGGATCCAGATAGGCGCAGGCCTGTTCGACGACGAAGATCTCCGAGCGCAGTTTCAGCAGGGCATAGAGCTGGCGCGCGTCGAGCGCATCGAACGCGAGCGTCTGCCAGTGCAGGGTGGGAGCGGTGGCGGGCATGCGCGCATGATAGCGTCGCCCGTTCACTCTCCGCGCCGGTCGCGCGTGTCGATCGAGACCACCACCGACATGCCGGGGCGCAGGCGGCCGGCCAGGGGCTGGCCGGGATCGATGGCGATGCGCACGGGGATGCGCTGGGCGATCTTGACGAAATTGCCGGTGGCGTTGTCCGCCGGCAGCACGGCGAATTCCGAGCCGGTGGCCGGGGATATCTCCTGCACGTGGCCGTGCAGGCGCGCGCCGTCCAGCGCATCGACGGTGAAGCTCGACGGCTGGCCGATGCGCACGTGCGCCATCTGCGTCTCCTTCATGTTCGCCACCACCCACAGGGTGTCCGGCACCAGCGACATCAGCTGGGTGCCGTTGGTCACGTAGGCGCCCTGGCGCACGCCGAGCTGGCCGAGCTGGCCGGCGCGCGGCGCGACGATGCGGGTGTTGTCGAGATTGATGCGGGCCAGCTCCACCGCGGCGGTGGCGCTGGCGACGGCCGCTTCCAGCGCCTGGCGGTTCACCTCGACGCTGCGCGCCTGCTCGGTGGCGGCCTGCACCGCCGCTTCGGACTGGCGCAGCGCGGCCTGCGCCTGCGCCGCGCTCGCGCGCGCGGTCTCGCGGTCCTGTTCGGAGACCAGCTGCCGGTCGGCCAGCGCCTCGGCGCGGCGCAGCGCCGAGCGGGTGCGGTCGCGCGCGGCCAGGTTGCTGGCGCGCCCGGCCTCCGCCTCGGCCACGCCCGCCTGCGCGCTGCGCAGCTGTTGCTGCCAGTTGGCGAGATTGGCCTGCGCCGTCTGCAACTGCGCCTGGGCCTGGTCGAGCTGCTGGCGGTAGATGCGCTCGTCGATCCGCGCCAGCAGTTGCCCGGCCTGCACGTGCTGGAAATCCTGCACGTCCACCGAGACCACGTACCCGCTCACCTGCGGGGCGATCACCGTGACCTGGCCATGCACCAATGCGTTCTCGGTGGACTGCATCGCGCTGGTGAACGGCGGCAGGCGCCAGGCGTACAGCACCAGGGCGATGCCGGCCAGCGCCAGCAGGACGATGCCTGCGCTGACGGCGATGCGCTTGCGCCGGTCGCCGGCGGGCGGTGCGGTGGCGGGTGTGTTCATCGGGTCGTGGTCGGTGTCGGAACGGGCGGTGCGGCGTCGGTACCGTGCAGGCGGCGCCAGAACAGGTACCACAGGAACCATGCGAGGGTGGCGATGGCGATGCTGCCGATCACCAGGAACACGTCGTTGTAGGCCAGCACGGTCGCCTCGCGGGTGGCCACGCTGCCGAGCAGGCGCACGCCCTCGGCCTGGCGCAAGGCAGGGTCGCCGACCACGCGCCCGTAGGTGCCGGCGTAGGCCTGCACGCGCGCGGCCACCTGCGGGTCGGTGAGCACCAGGTGTTCGACCAGCTGGCTGGAGTGGAACTTCTCGCGCACGATCTGCAGCGTGCCGAGGAAGGCGCTGCCGACCAGCCCGCCCAGGTTCTGGGCCATGCCGAACAGCACGATGAAGCTGATCAGGTTGCCGGGCTGGGTCACCACGCGGCTGATGCCGGCCACCATGGCCGGGGCCACGAAGAAGGTGCCGCCGAACGCCAGCAGGAACTGGCTCAGGTACATCTGCTCGGGGCGGGTGAGGCTGTTGGAGCGCGCGTCCAGGAAGCAGCCGATGCAGATCGCGGCCACCGCGACCACCAGGTGCTGGGTGATGTGCTCGCGCTTGATGAACAGCGCGCTGGCGACGACCCCGCATACCGCGCCGAGCAGCATCAGCCAGAACAGGGCGTGCATCTGCTCGTTGCCCAGGCCCAGCGCCTGGAAGAAGCCGAGCGCGCCCGTGCTCTGCTCGGACAGCGCCAGCCGGATCAGCAGGATCGCGATGCCCAGGCGCAGCATGTCGGCGCTGGCGAGCCAGCGGGTGTTGATCATCGGGTTGCGGCGGTTGTGCTCGATCACTGCCGCCGCCGCGAGCAGCGCGATCGAGGCGGCCAGCACCACGCCCAGCCAGGGCGTGCTGGTCCACCACAGGTAGCGGCCGAGCGAGAGCACCGCGGCCAGCCCGGCCGCGCCGGCGGCGAACAGCGCGAAGGTGGCGAAGTCGGTCTTCTCGAACACCTTGTAGCGATCGCTGGGCGGAAGCTTGAGCGCGATCACGCAGGCCAGCGCGAACATCGCCAGGCCGAACTCGAACAGGTACAGGCCGTTCCATTCGCCCAGTTCCAGCAGCTCGGTCGAGAACACCCGCGCCAGCGGCAGCGCCAGCTGGGTCAGGCCCAGGCCGGTGACCACCGCCCTGAGCCGGTGCTGGGCCGGGAAGGCCTGGATCATGTAGTACAGGCCCAGCGAGCTGAGCGCGGCGCCGACCAGCCCGTGCGCGGCGCGCACGGCGATCGCCGAGCCCAGCGAGTGCACGAACAGGTGCGCCAGCGCGATCAGCGCGTACAGCCACAGGAAGATCTCGGTGAACTTGCGCAGGCCGAACTGCTGGCGGAACTTCACCAGGATCAGGTTGGCCGACATGTTGGTCATCACGTAGGCCGCCGGCAGCCAGGCCATCTCGCTGGCGTAGGCGCCCAGCGCCCCCTGCAGGTAGGGCAGGTTGGCGGTGACCAGCGCGTTGCTCAGCCCGCCGGTCAGCGCGACCACGATCCCGACCAGCCCGTAGGCGATCCGCCGCGGGACCGGGTGCAGCGGCGTCGAGGCGGAGCCGGGCAGCGTCGGCTTCTCGTGGGGTTGCCACTGGCGCGGGACGTACTTGTCGCTCACGGCGGGTCCAGGCCCTGGATCGCGGTCAGTGCGGCCGATTGTGGCACGGGCCGGTCACGATCCCGTCAGCGGTGCGATAATCCGGCCCATGAGCGAATCCCCCTACAAGACCGGCACCACCCATTTCGGCTTCCGCGACGTCGCCGCCAAGGACAAGCAGAAGCTGGTCGGCCAGGTGTTCACCTCGGTCGCGCGCAACTACGACCTGATGAACGACCTGATGAGCCTGGGCATCCACCGGGCCTGGAAGCGCTACTTCGTGGCGACCGCGCAGGTGAAGCCGGGCGACCGCGTGCTGGACCTGGCCGGAGGCACCGGCGACATCGCGGTGCTGCTGCGCGACCGGGTCGGGCCGGAAGGTTCGATCGTGCTGGGCGACATCAACGCCGGCATGCTCTCGGTCGGGCGCGACCGCCTGACCAACCGCGGGCTGGTCTCGGGCCTGGACTACGTGCAGTGCAACGCCGAGGCGCTGCCGTTCCCGGACGCCAGCTTCGACCTGGTGACGATCTCCTTCGGCCTGCGCAACGTCACCGACAAGGACGCCGCGCTGCGCGAGATGTACCGCGTGCTCAAGGTCGGCGGGCAGGCGCGGGTGCTGGAGTTCTCCGAGGTCACCGCCGACTGGTTCAAGCCGATCTACGACTTCCACTCGTTCCAGGTGCTGCCGCGGCTGGGCAAGCTGTTCGCCCGCGACGCCGACAGCTACCAGTACCTGGCCGAGAGCATCCGCAAGCACCCGCCGCAGGACGAGCTGAAGGGGATGATGGCCGACGCCGGGTTCGCGCGCTGCCACTACAAGAACCTGACCGGCGGCATCGTCGCGATCCATTCCGGCTACAAGGTCTGATCGAGGCCGGGACCGGGGATTCGCCAGGGCAGGGCGCTCTTGCGGATCCCCGGTCCCGAATCCCCAATCCCGGCTCTCCGGGTAGAATTCCGGGCTTTCCTGTCCTGGTTCTTCCCATGCGCTCCTCGTTCCTGTTGCTGTCCCTGGCCATGGCCGTCGGTGCGGCCGGGTGTTCCAAAGACCCGGCGTCCATGCCCGAATCCCAGCCCGCCAAGCCCGCCGCCGCGAAGGCGCCCGTCCGCGGCCACGACGAAAGTTCCTACGCCGAGCCGGACAAGGCCGTCATCAAGGACCTGGCGCTGGACCTGAAGATCGACTTCGACAAGAAGGAGATCGCCGGCACCGCGACCTACACGCTGGACTGGAAGGACCGCTCCGCCACGCAACTGGTGCTGGATACCCGCGACCTGGCCATCGAGAGCGTGCAGGGCGACGACGGCAAGGGCGCGCTGGCGCCGCTGCAGTACGCGCTGGCGCCGGCCGACAAGGTGTTCGGCAGCAAGCTGACGATCGAGGCGCCGAACCGCCCGGCCAAGCTGCAGATCGCCTACCGCACCTCGCCCGACGCCTCCGGCCTGCAGTGGCTGGAGCCGTCGATGACCGAGGGCAAGAAGCTGCCCTTCATGTTCAGCCAGTCGCAGGCGATCCATGCGCGTTCGTGGGTGCCGCTGCAGGACACGCCGAGCGTGCGCTTCACCTACAGCGCGCACGTGACCAGCCGCCCCGACGTGATGGTGCTGATGAGCGCCAACAGCGACCCGGATGCGGCGCGCGACGGCGACTACAGCTTCAAGATGGAGCATCCGATCCCGTCCTACCTGCTGGCGATCGCCGCCGGCGACCTGGTGTTCAAGCCGATCTCGGCGCGCTCGGGCGTCTGGGCCGAGCCGGCGATGGCGGACAAGGCCGCCAAGGAGTTCGAGGACACCGAGAAGATGATCGGCGCGGCCGAGCAGCTGTACGGCCCGTATCGCTGGGGCCGCTACGACATGCTGGTGCTGCCGCCGTCGTTCCCGTTCGGCGGCATGGAGAACCCGACCCTCACCTTCGCCACGCCGACCGTGATCGTCGGCGACAAGTCGCTGGTGTCGCTGGTCGCGCACGAGCTGGCGCACAGCTGGTCCGGCAACCTGGTGACCAATGCCAGCTGGAAGGACATCTGGCTCAACGAGGGCTTCACCACCTACGTGCAGGGCCGCATCACCGAGGCGCTGTACGGCCAGGAGATGGCCGAGATGGAGCGCGAGATCGACCAGACCGACCTGCTGGCCGAGGTGAAGGACATGAGCCCGGCCGACCAGGCGCTGGCGCTGCCGCCGCTGACCGAGCGCGACCCGGACGAGGCGCTGAGCAGCGTCGCCTACGTCAAGGGCGCCTGGTTCCTGCAGTTCCTGGAGCAGCGCTTCGGCCGCGAGACGTTCGATCCGTTCCTGCGCGGCTGGTTCGACGACCACGCGTTCCAGAGCGCGACCACCGACCAGTTCGTCGACTACCTCAAGAAGCACCTGCTGCCGAAGAGCCCCAACGCGGTCACCCCGGCCGAGCTGGACGCCTGGCTGAACCAGCCGGGCATCCCGGCGTTCGCGCAGAAGGCGCGTTCGCGCGGCTTCGCGATCGTGGACACCGCCCGCATCGCCTGGTCCGGGTCGGGCACGCTGCCTAGCAGCCAGGTCACCGGCGAGTGGGTGACCCAGCAGTGGGTGCACTTCCTCAGCGGCATGGGCGCCACGCTCAAGCCGGAGCAGCTCAAGCAGCTCGACGCCGCCTACCACTTCACCGGCACCCCGAACGGCGAGATCGCCATGCGCTGGTACCCGCTGGCGATCCGCAGCGGCTACACCGAGGTCTGGCCGGCCGCGGGCGAGTTCATCGAGCGGGTCGGCCGCCGCAAGCTGATCCTGCCGGTCTACGCCGAACTGGTGAAGACGCCGGAAGGGCTGGCCTTCGCCAAGCAGGCCTTCGCCAAGGCCAGGCCGGGCTACCACCCGATCACCACCGCCTCGGTCGAGGAAATGCTGGCCAAGGCGGAGAAGCCGGCGCAGTAAAGGCTTCCTTGCCATCCGTGGGAGGGATTTCGGTCCCCGCAGGCGGTACCGGCAAGGCCGGTCGGGACTGAAGTCCCTCCCACGCAGTCTCTCCTGCCGTTTCGACATCGTCTATCGCCGGAGTACGCCATGAAATACCTGCCCGTTGCCGTGCTGTCCCTGCTGTTGCTGTCGGCCTGTACCGACCGCGAGGCGCAACGCCAGGCGCAACTGGCCGCCGAGGCCGAACGGAAGGAGCAGGCCGCCGCCGAGCTGGCGCAGCGCTACGACCGCGCGGTGCAGGACCGCAACTGGGACATGGCGCGCTCCTATGGCGCCGACCTGCTGCAGAGCTATCCCGGTACCGAGGCCGCCCGGAAGGTCGAGCCGGGCTACGCCGAGGTCAAGGCCAAGGGCGACGAGGCCCGCGAGCAGCGCCGCCTGCAGGCGCTGTGGCAGTACAACCAGGTGGCGGTGAAGGGGGGTACCCAGCGCTCGGCGATGATCGACGCCAAGGAGCCGGTCGACGTGGACGGCAGCGGCGCCAAGCGCGTGCAGCTGGTGTTCCGCGACCACCCGCAATGGAAGCGCCACGCCTACCTGGTGCTGCAGGCCGGGGATTTCGACTGCTATCGCGGCTGCAAGGTGCAGGTCGCGGTCGACGGGGGCAAGCCCCGGGCCCTGCCCGCGCACCGCCCCGACACCGACGAGGCGATCGCGATGTTCATCGACGACGACAAGGCCCTGTGGAAGCTGGCCCGCCAGGCCAAGGCCCTGTCCATTACTTTCCCGGTCAAGGCCGGCGGCACGCGTACCGCGGTGTTCGAGACGGCGGGCGTGGACGGCACGCAGATGCCGGGGTGGTGAGCGTTTTCCCCTGGTCCGCCGGAGGGGGAGCGCGAAGGCGCGGAACCCCGGACCGGGCGGACGAGGGGGGAGCCTCGTGCAGTCGGGCATCGCAAGGGGCTTTGCCCGTCCCCGCCCCGAGGGCACGCGCGCCAAGGGCGCGCAAGCCGTGCCTCCTCGCCCCGACGGGGGAGGGGGCAGGCGCGGCTACAGCGAGTAGCCGAACTGCTGGCGGAACTGGTCGTTGAACTCGGCGAAGTCGAAGCGCTGGTTCTGGGTGCCCGGATGCTCGACCTTCAGGGCGCCCATCAGGTTGCCCATGCGGCCGATGGTCAGCCAGTCGTAGCCCTTCTCGATGCCGTAGAGCAGGCCGGCGCGGAACGCGTCGCCGCAACCGGTCGGGTCGACCACGCGGCGCTCGTGCGCGGGCGGGATGTCGTAGGTCTTGCCGGGGGTGTGCACCAGCGCGCCCTTGGGGCCCTGGGTGGTGATGTAGGCCTGCACGCGCTGCACGATGTCCTTCTCGGACCAGCCGGTGCGCTCCTGCAGCAGGTTGGACTCGTAGTCGTTGACCACCACGTAGTCGGCCTGCTCGATGAACTCGCGCAGTTCCGGGCCGTTGAACAGCGGCATCGCCTGGCCCGGGTCGAAGATGAACGGCACGCCCATCTCCCGGAACTCGGCCGCGTTCTGCAGCATGCCCTCGCGCCCGTCCGGGCCGACCAGGCCGATGGTCACGCCCGGCACGTCCTTCACGTGGTTCTCGTAGCTGCGCATCATCGCGCCCGGGTGGAAGGCGGTGATCTGGTTGTTGTCGTGGTCGGTGGTGATGAAGGCCTGCGGGGTGAACAGCTCCTCGATCACCTTCACCCGCGACAGGTCGATGCCCAGCGCCTCGAAGTGCGCCCGGTACGGGCCGAAGTCCGAGCCCACCGTGCCCATCGGGATCGGCTTGCCGCCCAGCAGGTGCAGGTTGTAGGCGATGTTGCCCGCGCAGCCGCCGAACTCGCGCCGCATCCGCGGCACCAGGAACGACACGTTCAGGATGTGCACCTTGTCCGGCAGGATGTGGTTCTTGAACTGGTCCGGGAACACCATGATGGTGTCGTAGGCAAGGGAACCACAAATCAAAGCGGACATCGAGCAGGCCTTTGCGAATGGGAAATCCCGCCGGCCGTGGGACGTGGCCAGGGGGCGGCGGGCGCGCCGCGGCGCAAAGGTTAACGGGTGGGGCGGTCGAGGGCCAGAACCGCGGACGCCGGCCGGGCCGGGCCGGGCCGGGAAAAGCGCGGATTTCCCCGGATTTTTCCTTGCCCGCATGCAGGGGGATTGTTAGGCTAGCCGACTTCGTTTTCTGCCCATTTTTTCGCCACTCGGCACTCCGGCGCGCACTCTCCTCAGGACCGACCTCCCAGATGTTCAAGAAGCTCCGCGGCATGTTTTCCAACGACCTGTCCATCGACCTGGGCACGGCCAATACCCTGATCTACGTGCGCGGCCAGGGCATCGTCCTGAACGAGCCGTCGGTGGTGGCGGTGCGGCAGGACCGCGCGATCGGCGGCACCCGCTCGGTGGCGGCGGTCGGCGCGGAGGCCAAGCAGATGCTCGGCCGCACCCCGGGCCACATCACCACCATCCGCCCGATGAAGGACGGCGTCATCGCCGACTTCACCTACACCGAGGCGATGCTCAAGCACTTCATCAAGAAGGTGCACAAGTCGCGCTTCCTGCGCCCGAGCCCGCGCGTGCTGGTGTGCGTGCCGGCCGGCTCGACCCAGGTCGAGCGCCGCGCCATCAAGGAGTCGGCCGAGGAGGCCGGCGCCCGCGACGTCTACCTGATCGAGGAGCCGATGGCCGCGGCGATCGGCGCCGGCATGCCGGTGACCGAGGCGCGCGGCTCGATGGTCATCGACATCGGCGGCGGCACCACCGAGGTGGCGGTCATCTCGCTGAACGGCATCGTCTACTCGCAGTCGGTGCGCGTGGGCGGCGACCGCTTCGACGAGTCGATCACCAACTACGTGCGCCGCAACCACGGCATGCTGATCGGCGAGGCGACCGCCGAGCGGATCAAGCTGGAGATCGGCTGCGCCTACCCGCAGACCGAGGTGCAGGAGATGGAGATCTCCGGCCGCAACCTCGCCGAGGGCGTGCCGAAGATGATCAAGATCAACTCCAACGAGGTGCTGGAGGCGCTGCACGAGCCGCTGTCGGGCATCGTCTCGGCGGTCAAGCTGGCGCTGGAGCAGACCCCGCCGGAGCTGTGCGCGGACGTCGCCGAGCGCGGCATCGTGCTGACCGGCGGCGGCGCGCTGCTGCGCGACCTGGACCGGCTGATCTCCGAGGAGACCGGCCTGCACGTGCAGGTCGCCGACGACCCGCTCACCTGCGTGGCCCGCGGCGGCGGCCGCGCGCTGGAGCTGGTCGACATGCACGGCAACGAGTTCTTCGCGCCCGAGTGAAGCCGTGGTTCGTGATTGGTGATTCGTGACCGGTCCGGGGCGGCAAGGCCGCTTCTTCCCGGGTAGCGGATCGCCGGCAGCAGTTGCGAATCACAAATCACGAATCACCAATCACGAAAGATGCCTCCCTACGCCGGTCCTCCCGTTGCCTCCCGCGGCGAAGTCGCCAGCACCGTCCGTCTGCTCGCCTACCTGGCGGCGGCGATCGTGCTGATCGCGCTCGACAGCCAGGGCGGCTGGCTGTCGCTGCTGCGCGCGCAGGCCAACGTGCTGGTGCAGCCGGTCTGGGCGCTGGCCGGACTGCCAGGCCGGATCGGGACCCAGGTCAAGGACAACGCGGCGACCCACGCGCAGCTGGTCGAGGAGAACCGCCGGCTCCGCAACGAGCTGCTGATCGCCAACGCCCGCCTGACCCGCCTGCGCACCGCCGCGCTCGACAACGCCCAGCTGCGCGAACTGCTCAACGTCGCCGAGCGCAACGGCCTGGACGTGCAACTGGCGCCGATCCTCGACGTCGACCTCGACCCGACCCGGCAGCGCCTGATCCTCGATGCCGGCAGCCGCGACGGCGTGAAGGTCGGCCAGGCGGTGATCGATGCCGGCGGCCTGATGGGCCAGGTGATCGAGGTCAGCGTGCTGCATTCGACCGTGCTGCTGCTGACCGATCCTGACCATGCGGTGCCGGTCAGCGTCGCGCGCACCGGCGTGCGCCTGATCGTCTACGGCCGCGGCGACCGGCTGGAGCTGCGCGACATCCCGCTCAGCGCCGGCATCGAGGTCGGCGACCAGATCGTCACCTCGGGCCTCGGCGGGCGCTTCCCGGCCGGGTTCCCGGTCGGCACGGTCTCGGCGTTGCGGCCGGACGATTCGCATGCTTTCCTGGTCGGCGAGATCACCCCGGCGGCCAAGCTGGACCGCGGGCGGGACGTGCTGCTGCTGCGTTCCGCAGCAGCGGGATTCGGGATCCGGGATTCGGGAGCCGATGGAAGCGGGAGTGCCGCACCTGCGCCGATCCTGGCGGGCCGACCGCCGGCCAAGGGCGAGGAGGCGCCTTCCCCGATCCCGAATCCCGAATCCCCAGCTCCAAGGGAGCCGAAACCATGAGCCGCCAGCGCAAGGCCTGGGTGCTGCCGGTCAGCCTGGTGGTGGCGTTGCTGCTGGGCCTGCTGCCGCTGCCGCTGCCGGTGCAGCCGCTGCGCCCGTACTGGCTGGCGCTGGTGCTGACCTACTGGGTGATCGAGGAGCCCGACCAGGCCGGGCTCGGCCTGGCCTTCATCGCCGGGCTGGCCGCGGACATGGTCTACGGCACCCTGCTGGGCGAGCAGGCGCTGCGGCTGGTGATCATGACCTTCATCCTGCAGCGCTTCCGCGCGCGGCTGCGGTTCTTCCCGATGTCGCAGCAGGCGCTGGCGATCGGCGGCCTGCTGGTCAACGACCGCATCGTCTCGGCGGCGGTGCACCTGGCGGTGGGCGAACCCACCCTGCCATGGAGCTATTGGTGGGCGCCGTTGCTGGGCATGCTGCTGTGGCTGCCGCTGTTCGTGCTGCTCGATGCGCTGCGCCTGGGCAAGCGCGGTTAGGGCCCGCAGGTAGCGCCGATGTCCTCCCGCCGCCAGGTCAAGAACCCGCATGCCGAGGCCGAACAGTTCCGCCGCCGCGCGGTGCTGGGCTTCGCCGCGGTCGTGCTGTGCCTGGCCGGCCTGGCGGGCTGGTACTTCAAGCTGCAGGTGCTCGACCACGAGGTCTACGCCACCCGCTCGGAGGCGAACCGGATCAAGCTGCGCCCGGTGGTGCCCGGGCGCGGGATGATCTACGACCGCAACGGCCGGCTGCTGGCCGAGAACGTGCCGGCCTTCCGCCTGGACGTGACCCCGGACAAGGTCGCCGACATGGACGCGATGCTGGCCGAGCTGGGCAAGGTGATCGCGATCTCCCCGGAGGACCTGGAGCGCTTCAAGCGCGAGCGCAAGGGGCGGCGCAGCTTCATGCCGGTGACCATCAAGCTGCGCATGAGCGACGAGGAGATGGCGCGCTTCGCGGTCGAGCGCTGGCGCTTCCCGGGCGTGGAGCTGGAGCCCTACCTGACCCGGCGCTACCCGTTCGGCGACCTGTTCGCGCATGTGATCGGCTACGTCGGGCGGGTCGACGAGAAGGACCTGGAGACGCTGGGCGAGGGCAATGCCGCGCTCACCCATATCGGCAAGTCCGGGCTGGAGCGCTATTACGAGCAGCAACTGCGCGGCAAGGTCGGCTACGAGCAGGTCGAGACCAACGTGCAGGGGCGCGCGATCCGCACCGTCGGGCGGGTTCCGGCGCAGTCCGGCGCCGACCTGCGCCTGTCGATCGACGCCGACCTGCAGCGCGCGATGGTGGCCGCGTTCGGCGAGTACGAGGGATCGGCGGTCGCGATGGATCCGCGCACCGGCGAGATCCTGGCGATGGTCAGCCTGCCGTCCTACGATCCCAACCTGTTCGTCAACGGCATTTCGCACGCCGACTTCAAGGCGCTCAACGAGAACCCGTCGCGGCCGCAGTTCAACCGGCTGGTGCTGGGCGGCGTCGCGCCCGGCTCGACGATCAAGCCGCTGATGGGCCTGGCCGGCCTGGACAGCGGCGCGCGCCGGCCCGAGGACAAGATCCTGTCCACCGGCATGTTCTACCTGCCGGGCGTGAGCCGCGGCTGGGGCGATTCGCACCGCGGCGGCCACGGCTGGACCGACCTGCGCAAGTCCATCGCGCAGTCGGTCAACACCTACTACTACAAGCTGGCGCTCGACATGGGCATCACCCAGGTCGACAAGTACATGTACAAGTACGGCTTCGGCTCGCCGACCGGGATCGACCTGGTCGGCGAGACCGGCGGCATCGTGCCCTCGCCCGACTACAAGCGGAAGACCCGCAAGGAGGCGTGGTATCCCGGCGACACGGTCAACATCGCCATCGGGCAGGGCGACTGGAAGGTGACGCCGCTGCAGCTGGTGCGCGCGGTCGGCGGCATCGCCGACGGGCAGCTGCGCACGCCGCGGCTGGTGATGGCCCAGCGCGGCGGCTTCGACCAGCCGTGGACGCCGCTGCCGCCCGGCCCGACCAAGCCGATCAGCGACAACCCGGGCAACCTGCAATGGGTGCGCGAGGGCATGATGGACACCATGCGCCCGGGCGGCGGCGCCTATTCCGTGGCGATCGGCGCCCCCTACCAGATGGCCGGCAAGACCGGCACCGCGCAGGTGGTCAGCCGCAAGGGCACCGCCGCGGTGAACCCGCGCAGCCTGCCGATGCACCTGCGGCACCGTTCGCTGTTCGAGGGCTTCGCGCCGGCGGACAACCCGACCATCGCTGTGGCGATCGCGGTGGAAGGCGGCGGCTACGGCGTCAGTACCGCCGCGCCGATCGCGCGCAAGATCTTCGATGCCTGGCTGCTCGGCCGCCTGCCCGACGGCCTGGAGCCGCTGGACGCCGAGCGCGGCAGCACCGCGGTGGGCGTGGTGCAGTTCGACGCCGAGGCGCCGCAGGTGCGCCAGGCCGGCGACCAGGCCGCGCTGGCCCTGGAGCCGCTGCCGGTCAGCGTCGGCACGGCCCGGCTGCGCCTGGATCCGGCGCCGGCCCCGGCGGGGCCGGCCGAGCCGCCGCCGATCCCGGACGCGGTGCCGGAGGACGGGCAATGAAGGATTTCCTGCGCTGGCTGCTCGACCTGGGCGCGCGCTTCGCCCGCACGCTCGACTGGCCGCTGTGCCTGGCGCTGGGCGCCTTGATGGCGATCGGCCTGATGGTGATGCACAGCGCGGGCGGGGCGACCGGCGGCAGCGGGCGGCTGGTCGCCGCGCAGGGCGTGCGCTTCGCGATCGGCCTGGTGGCGATGTGGGCGATCTCGCGCGTGTCGGTGCTGCGCCTGCGCGCCTGGACGCCGCTGGTCTATGCCCTGTCGATGCTGCCGCTGCTGGCGGTGTTCGTGCTCGGCACCGGCAAGTACGGCCGCCAGTGGCTGGACCTGAAGCTGTTCTACCTGCAGCCGGCCGAACTGCTGAAGATCAGCCTGCCGATGATGGTGGCCTGGTACCTGCACCGCATGCCGCTGCCGCCGCGGATCCCGACCGTGCTCGCCAGCGCGGTGATCATCGGCGTGCCGACCGCGCTGATCATGCTGCAGCCGGATTTCGGCACCGGCGTGCTGATCGCCGCGTCCGGCGTGTTCGTGCTGCTGCTGGCGGGGCTGCCCTGGTGGTGGGTCGGCATCGGCGTCGGCGGCGTCGCGGCGGTGGCGCCGGTCGCGTGGTTCTGGCTGCTGCGGCCTTACCAGAAGGACCGCATCATGATGTTCCTCAACCCCGAGAACGACGCGCTCGGCGCCGGCTGGAACATCATCCAGTCCAAGATCGCGATCGGCTCGGGCGGTTTGAGCGGCAAGGGCTGGGGGCTGGGCTCGCAGTCGCACCTGAACTTCATCCCCGAGCAGACCACCGACTTCGCGTTCTCGGTGCTGAGCGAGGAGTTCGGCTGGATCGGCGTGGCCACGGTGCTGGCGCTGTACCTGGTGGTGATCGCGCGCTGCCTGTGGATCGCCGCGCAGGCCCGCGACACCTATTCGCGCCTGCTGGCCGGCGCCACCGGCCTGTCCTTCTTCGTCTACGTGATCGTCAACGGCGGCATGATCTCGGGGCTGCTGCCGGTGGTCGGCGTGCCGATGCCGCTGATGAGCTACGGCGGTACCTCGGCGGTCTCGCTGCTGGCCGGCCTGGGCCTGGTGATGGCGGTGAAGACGCACCGGCCGGTGCATGGCGGGTACTGATCCGGCCCGTGGCCGCCTTGCGTGCGTGCCTGATCCCGGGCGGAGGCTTCACCTGTTACGGCGCGATGCCGGCGCGAGCTGAATGCGGGAGCGCGGGTCGAATTGCCTGCTGGCCGACAAAGTTCTTTTGTTTCATGGCCTTATTGCTGGTAATTCATCTTTAACCTGCTAATCTCCGGTGCATGATCCGACCTGCCCTGATCTGCCTGACCTCCCTGACGCTGGCGGCCTGCGCCAGCCAGGCCAAGCCGCCGTCGCCGCCCCCGGCTCCCGTCGTTTCCGGCCGCCCGGCGGCCGTGCCCGCCGAGGCGGCGCCCGAGGCTCCGGCGCTGCCGCCGGTCGATCTCACGCCGGTGCCGTTCGAGACCGCACGCGCCAACTTCGTGCGCGATACCGCCGCCAAGTACGGCATCGACCCGGCGACGATCGAGGCCACGCTGGCGCAGGCGCAGTTCAAGGACGCGATCGTCGCGGCGATGTCGCGCCCGGCCGAGCGGGTCAAGCCGTGGAGCGAGTACCGGCCGATCTTCATCTCCCAGGCGCGGATCGACGGCGGGCGCCGCTTCCTGGCGCAGCACCGCGACGAGCTGGCGCGCGTGGAAGCCGCCACCGGCGTGCCGGCGCAGGTGATCGTCGCCATCATCGGCGTGGAGACCAGCTACGGCGCCAACACCGGCAAGTACCGCGTGCTCGATGCGCTGTACACGCTGGCGTTCCGCTATCCGCGCAGCGGCGACCCGGCCAAGCTCGAGCGCGAGGTGCGCCGCGAACTGTTCTTCCGCGACGAACTGGCGCAGCTGTTCGCGCTCGGCAAGGAAGAAAAGCTCGATATCGCCACGCTGACCGGCAGCTACGCCGGCGCGATGGGCCTGGGCCAGTTCATGCCGTCCAGCTACCGCCAGTTCGCGGTCGACGGCAACGGCGACGGCCGCCGCGACCTGTTCAACAGCTTCGACGACGCCTTCGCCTCGATCGCCAACTACTTCGTCAAGAAGGGCGGCTGGGTGCGCGGCGGGCAGGTCGCGGTCCCGGCCACGCTGGCGCCCGGGCACGAGGAATTCAACCCGACCGACTGGACCCCGACCTGGACGCTGGCCCAGCTGTCGCAGCGCGGCTACCACCCGGCCGCGCCGGTGGTGGCCGGCACGCTGGCCACGCCGGTCAGCCTGGACGGCAGCGCCGGCAAGCAGTACTGGCTGGGCTTCCAGAACTACTACGCGATCACCCGCTACAACATCTCCAAGATGTACGCGATGGCCGTGTTCCAACTGTCCGAGGCCATCGCCGGCAAGGAGCTACCTCCGGCATGAACACCAAGGCGCTGGTTCCGATCCTGATGATCCTGGGCTTGGCGGCGTGCAGCAGCGCGCCGAAGAAATCGCCCGCCCCGGCCTCCGCCGGCAAGGGGGTGAAGGTGGAGGGCAGGGGCCAGGCGCACGTCGCCACGGGATGCCCGTCGACCTCGCCGTACGCGCCCGCCAAGGAAGATCCTTCCACGCGCGGCGACTACGTAGCCGGCGGGCTGTACAAGCCGGGCGTGAAGGATTCCACCCCGGACTACGTGCCCAACGTGGCCTGCATCCCCGAGCCGCTGGTCACCCGCGAGCCGCGCTCGCCGGTAGGCAACAAGTCGCCGTACGAGGTGCTGGGCAAGAAGTACAAGGTGATGGACGATGCCGACGGCTACGTCGAGCGCGGCACGGCGTCGTACTACGGCGCCAAGTTCCACGGCCGGCTCACCTCCAACAAGGAGGTGTACGACATGTACGCCTTCACCGCCGCGCACAAGACCCTGCCGCTGCCGAGCTTCGCGCTGGTCACCAACCTCGACAATGGCGAGTCGGTGGTGGTGCGCGTCAACGACCGCGGTCCGTTCCACGACGGTCGGCTGATCGACCTGAGCTATGCCGCGGCGGTCAAGCTCGGCATCACCGCGCGCGGCACCGGCAACGTCGAGGTGCGCGGGCTGACCGAGGCCGACAATCCCATGCTGCTGGCGCGGCGCCAGGGCCGTGGCGCCGCGGGGCCGGCGCCGGTGGTGGCCAAGGTGGAGCCGAAGCCGAAGGACAGCGAGATCGATAAGCTGGTCGGCAAGTTGCCGGCCAAGCCGGTGCCGGCACCGGCGCCGGCCGTGGCGGCCGCGACGGCCGGCGCCTCTTCCGCCGAGCGCTGGCGCTACCGGGTCGCCGACGCCAAGACGCCGGGCAGTGCCGACAACTTCGATGCCTGGATGAAGGCGCAAGGCGTGCGCGTGGCCACCGGCAAGCCGGCCGCGGTGGCGCCTTCGACGGCGCGTGCGCCGGCCGCGGCCGCGGCCGCGACCGTCGCCGCCGCGGAAAGGCCGGCCGCCGTTGCCGCCGCGGGCGAGCCTGCCGCGGACAAGCCCGGCATGGCCGAGGCCGCGCTCGGCAGCATCCTGCTGCAGGTCGCCAGCTTCGCCAGCCGCGAGAATGCCAACCGCGCGCTGGCGCAGCTGGCCTCGGCCGGCATCGTCGGCGCCAGCATCAGCGACATCGCCAGCGGCGGCCGTACGTTGTGGCGGTTGCGCGTGAACGCGCGCGACCACGACAACGCGACGGAACTTGCCAGCCGCATCGCGGGTCTGGGATTCGGGCGCCCGCAGATCGTGGCGCCCTGAATCGCTCGCACGCCGCGCTGCACCGGAGCGGCCGGCCTACAATGATCGTTTCCGCCCGGGCCTTCCGGCCCACCAGTCAGCCAGGCCGCCAGGCCCCAGGAGTTGTTCTTCGATGAAATCCCGTTTTGCGAGTCCCTCACAGGAGCACGTCGCATCCCTCCGCAAGCGCGCACGCCCGGGTGCGCGGACTCTGCTGCTCGCCGGCGTCGCCCTGGCCACCCTGGCCATCGGCCTGGTCTCCGCGCAGACCCCGACCCCGCAGCCTGCCGCCGCCAAGCCTGCCGCGCCTGCGCAGGTCCAGATCCCGCCGGCGCCGGCGCCGGCCGTGTCCAAGGCCTGGATCGTGATGGACTACGCCTCCGGCCAGGTGCTGGCGGGCGAGAACATCCATGAGCGCCTCGCGCCGGCCAGCATGACCAAGGTGCTGACCTCGTACGTGATCGCCGCCGAGATGAAGAACGGCAAGATCAGCCGCGACGACCAGGTGATGATGACCGAGAACGCCTGGCGCAAGGGCGGGGCCGGTACCGACGGCAGCTACAGCGGCTTCCCGGTCAACAAGACCGCGCGCCTGGAGGACATGGAGAAGGGCATGGTGGTGCAGTCCGGCAACGATGCCGCGATCGCCCTGGCCGAACACGTCGCCGGCAGCGAGGAAGCGTTCGTCGCGCTGATGAACAGCTACGCCCAGCGCATCGGCATGAAGGATTCGCAGTTCATGGACGCCACCGGCCTGTCGGCCGAGGGCCATTACTCCAGCGCCTACGACATGGCGCTGCTGGGACGCGCGCTGATCCGCGACTTCCCGGAGACCTACGCCTACAACAAGATCAAGGAGCTGACGGTCGGCGGCATCACCCAGCCCAACCGCAACCTGCTGCTGTGGCGCGATCCGTCGGTGGACGGCATCAAGACCGGCCATACCTCCGAAGCCGGCTACTGCATCATCAACTCGGCGATCCGCGGCGACCAGCGCGTGATCACCGTGATCTTCGGCGACACCTCGGAGAAGCAGCGCGCCACCGACTCGCTGGCGCTGCTGAACTGGGCGTTCCGTTTCTACGAGACCCACCGCCTGTACGAGCCTGGCAAGGTCGTGGCCCAGCAGAAGGTGTGGAAGGGCAAGGGCGACCAGGTGCAGCTGGGCGTGGCCGCGCCGCTGCTGGTGAGCGTGCCGCGCGGCCGCTACGACGCGCTCAAGCCGAGCATCGAGGTACCCAAGCAGCTGATCGCGCCGATCAAGCAGGGCCAGCAGATCGGCACCGTCAAGGTCACCCTCGACGGCAAGGTCGTGGCGCAATCGCCGTTGGTCGCCACCGCGGCGGTCGAGGAAGGCGGTTTCTTCAAGCGCCTGTGGGACAGCTTCTGGATGTGGTGGGAATCCGAGTGAACGAAAAAAGCCGGCGCAAGCCGGCTTTTTTCTTGTTCCGGATCGAATGTCGCCGGGGGAGGGACTTCGGTCCCGGCGAGGCTTTGCCGGCCCTCCGTCGGGACTGAAGTCCCTCCCACGGAAAAGCGAGAAGCCTGCAGGAAAGCATCGGGTCGCTTGACGGCCGAGCCCGGGCGAAGACGCTTTCCCGAATCCCGAATCCCGAATCCCGAATCCCGAATCCCGAATCCCGAATCCCGAATCCCGGCCCTCAAAGCATCCGGCTGATCGTGAAGCTGCCGTACACCGGCGTCTCCTTCTGGGTGTCGAACTCGCGGGTGCGGTGGTAGCGCGCGATCGCGAATTTCCAGCGGCCGTACATCACCGCGATGCCGTAGCCGAGGTCGGCCACGAACGGGCGCTTGTCCACGCTGTGGCTGTCGCGGAAGGTATTGCCGTCCAGGGTGATGTCGCGCAGCACCCAGCGTCCGTCGGCGGTGATGAAGAAGTGGCCCGACCAGCCGCTGGGGCGGCCGCCATGGCTCGGCGCGGTGTTCTCGCCGGCCGGGCGGATCGGCGTGCTGCCGAAGTCGTCCGGCAGCTTCCAGCCGAAGCGCACCTCGCCGCCGAGGTTGGCATAGGTGGCGCGGTTGCCGACCGTCCCGCCCCAGTGCGTGATCGCATCCCAGCCCCAGCCGCCGGCATTGAGGGTGGCATCGCGCGGCCAGCGCCGCATGCGCTCGTGGACCAGGCCGATCAGCGGCTCGTTGTGGAGCTGGTTGTCCCAGCCCTCGAACTTCTCGTCGCCCAGCACGTCGTGCACCGCGTCCTGGGTCTGCTTGCCCAGCGCCCAGGGGCCGACGATGCCCAGCTGCAGCTGGGTGGTGCGCAGGTGGTCGCCGTTGCGGGCGTTGTAGCCGAAGCTGGCCAGCAGAATGCCGGCGTAGGGGCGGTCGTCCGGGATCACGTCGCGGCGGGTGAAGTCCTTCGGCGTGAACAGGCCCTGGCCGATCGAGAACACCATGTTCTGCTGCTCGAACTCGCCCGGGTGCAGCTTCTCCAGGTAGCGGTTGATCCACCGCGCCGGCGCCGGCAGGCACGGGTCCTGGGTGTAGTCGGCCAGGTTGGGCGAGACGAAGGTCAGCACCGCGCCGTTGGTATAGCCCTCGTCCTGGTGTTCGCCGCCGAACAGGTCGTTGTCGACGCGGAAATTGATCGCGGGCGGGGTCTGGCGGAGGGTGCTTTCCCGGCATTGGTCGGCGTCGGCAGCCAGGGCGGCGGGGGCATGGACGGCCAGGGCCGCAGCGAGCAGGGGGACCAACGTACGCAGCACGGGCATGACGGTTCCTGTTGGGGGGGGCGGGGGAGGGGGCAATGGGCCTGTACGCCACGAGTCTATGGCAGCGGTGTGGCCGGCGTGCCAAACAACGAATGCTAGTGGCAAGCGATGCCCGGGGACGAGGCCGGGACGGGCACACATCGTTTTGCCGGTGCCCTCGCCCCGGCGGGCTGTGGCGTGATCGGGCTCACATGCGTATGATCGCGCCCGGAACGCACGTTCCAAGGAACCGGGCTCCTGCGGGAGCCCTCGTCTACCAACGGATCGCGCCCCGGAAAGGGGCGTAGGTACTCTCTAGGGGAACACCAAAATGAGCAGGAGCATCTCCGCTTCGGCCGCGCTGATGGGCAGCGTGCTGGGCGTCGTGTTGGCGGCCGTCAGCCCCCCGGCGTCGGCCGGTTTCAAGGATGCATTCACCAAGAAGGGAACCGCGCAGGAGCAGCGCAAGCAGGCGGAAGCGCAAATCCCGGTTTGCAGCAAGAACCTGGGCAGCATTTCGATCATCGAGCCCGAGGACGGCGTGGATTGGTGGACCGGGCAGCAACTGCCGGCGCCGTCCAAGCTGATCAAGGTCTTCGTCAGCAAGTCCCGCTGCTTCACCCTGGTCGACCGCGGCGCCGGCATGGCGGCCGCGCAGTACGAGCGGGACCTGGCGGCGCAAGGCGACCTGCGGGTCAAGTCGAACGTCGGCAAGGGCCAGATCAAGGCGGCCGACTACGTGATGGTCCCGGACCTGATCTCGCACAACAGCGATGCCGGCGGCAACGCCATCGGCGGCCTGCTGGGCGGCCTGGTCGGCGGCAAGGCGGGGGCGCTGCTGGGCGGCCTCAACCTCAAGAGCAAGACCGCCGACGTGACCCTGACGGTCACCGACGTGCGCTCGTCCGAGCAGGTCGCGACGGCCGAGGGCAATGCCAAGAAGACCGACCTGGGCTGGGGCGCCGGCGGCGGCCTGTTCGGCGGCGGCGGCCTGGGCGGGATGGGCGCCGGCGGCTACGCCAACACCGAGATCGGCCAGGTGATCACGCTGGCCTACCTGCAGGCCTTCACCGACATCGTGGGCCAGCTGGGCGGCCTGTCCGAGAACCCCGCGGCGACCAATGCGCAGCAGGCCGTGACGGTCACCAAGCCCGGCCGCCTGCTGGCCAATGCCAAGGGTTCGGGCGCCCCGGTCCGCAGCCTCGACCCGGGCATGATGCTCTACCCGACCGGCAACAAGGACGGCGTGATGTGGGAAGTCGAGGACGAACTGGGCAACAAGGGCTGGGTGTCGTCCACCCTGGTCGAACTGTCCAAGTAAGGGCCGCCGACGCCGTGCAGAGGGGCCGCGCAAGCGGCCCTTCCGCGTCCCGGGCTTGGGTTTGGCCGGGGGCGGCCCGATAATGGGCCGCATGGAGATCAAATCCGACAACCCCGAGCACGGCTTCCAGTTTCCCGGCGTGTTCGAACTGAGCGCGATGGGCGGCGCCGACAAGGGCCTTGAGACGGAACTGCCCCGGCTACTGGCCTCCACCGGCGTGGAACTGCTGGAAGAGAGCATCAGCTGGAAGCATTCCAGCAACGGCAAGTACGTCTCGGTACGCATCGGCTTCCGCGCCGAATCGCGCGAACAGTACGACGCGGCCCACCAGGCCCTGCGCGACCATCCGGAAGTGAAGTGGACGCTGTAGCCGCCTGCGATGCCGCCGGGCGCGGTGCGGCGGTCCTGCCGGGTCGGGTCCGCCGGCTCGGCCGCCAGCCTTATGTCCCGGTATGGCGCGCCATGCAGCGTTTCACCGACGCGCGCGGCGAGGACACGCCCGACGAGCTGTGGGTGGTCGAGCACGAGCCGGTGTTCACCCTGGGCCAGGCCGGCAAGCCCGAGCACGTGCTGGCTCCCGGCGATATCCCGGTGATCCACGTCGACCGCGGCGGGCAGGTGACTTACCACGGCCCCGGCCAGATCGTGGTGTATCCGCTGCTCGACCTGCGCCGGCTGAAGATCGGCGTGCGCGAGTACGTCTGCCGGATCGAGCAGGCGATCATCGATACCCTGGCCGAATGGAACATCGAGGCGGTGCGCCGCGAGGGCGCGCCGGGCGTGTACGTCGGCGACGCCAAGGTCGCCGCGCTCGGCATCCGCGTGCGCCGCGGCTGCACCTTCCATGGCCTGTCGTTCAACGTGGCGATGGACCTGGAGCCGTTCCAGCGCATCAATCCCTGCGGCTACCAGGGCCTGCAGGTGACGTCGGTGCTAGACTTGGGCGGCCCCTCCGGGATGGACGCGGTGCAGCGCGTGCTGCTGGAGCAGCTGGGCCGCCAGTTCGGCCTGGAGCTGCGCGACGCTCCCGAGCCGGTCGATTTGGCGAGTCCTTCGCAAGAGCCTGCGCATCCATGTGCAGGGATTCAAGATGCGAGTCCCTCGCAAGAGTCCGCACGTCCACGTGCGGGGTCCCAATTTCCTGACGCGGCCTGGCCGCGCATATCGCCATGAACCAGCCGATCAGCCGTTCCATTCCCTTGCAGGTGGTCTCGACCGAGACCGCCCCGTCCGCTCCGTTGCAGGCCGGGGCCAAGCAGCTGGGCGGCGACAAGATCAGCCGTTCGCCGGTGCAGTTCGCCGACGCGCCGGTGCTGCGCAAGCCCTCGTGGATCCGCGTGCGCATCCCGTCCGGGAACGCGGTGGCCAACCTCAAGGCCAAGCTGCGCGAGAACCGCCTGGTGACGGTCTGCGAGGAAGCCAGCTGCCCGAACATCCACGAATGCTTCGGCCACGGCACCGCCACCTTCATGATCCTCGGCGAGGTCTGCACCCGCCGCTGCTCGTTCTGCGACGTCGCCCACGGCCGGCCCAAGCCGCCGGATCCGAACGAGCCGGCCAGCCTCGGCAACACCGTCGCCGACATGGGCCTGAAGTATGTGGTGGTGACCAGCGTCGACCGCGACGACCTGCGCGACGGCGGCGCCCAGCATTTCGTCGATTGCATCGCCGCGATCCGCGAGCGCTCGCCCGGCACCCGCATCGAGATCCTCACGCCGGACTTCCGCGGCAAGGGCCGCATGGAGCGCGCGCTGGAGATCCTGGCGCAGAATCCGCCGGACGTGTTCAACCACAACATCGAGACCGTGCCGGACCTGTACCGCAACGTGCGCCCGGGCGCGGACTACCAGTGGTCGCTGACCCTGCTCAAGCAGTTCAAGGCGCAGCACCCGTCGATCCCGACCAAGTCCGGCATCATGCTCGGCCTGGGCGAGACCCTGGAGCAGGTGCAGGCGACCCTGCGCGACCTGCGCGCGCACGACGTGGACATGGTCACGATCGGCCAGTACCTGCAGCCGACCCCGCACCACCACCCGGTGATGCGCTACTGGACGCCGGAGGAGTACAAGGCGCTGGAGGTCTACGGCTACGAGCTGGGCTTCAGCCACGTGGCCTCCGGCCCGATGGTGCGTTCGTCCTACCACGCCGACCAGCAGGCCGCCGGCGCAGGCGTCGCCGCCTGACCGCCCCGGGCGCCTGGCAGATAAATCCGCGCTGTCTCCGGCGGCGCCAGCAGGCGCTGCCGGTGCTTCCCGGCGGCCCGCGTTCACGTGCGGTCACGCCGGCGCTCGTAGGCTGGAACATGAACCGGATGACAAGTGCCGCAACTTTGGGCACTGTCATGTGGTCCCACGCCCACACCGCTTCTTACACGGCCTTGGCGCCGAGAGCATCCCGATGAAATACAAGCTCCAGACCCTGCTTACCTCCAGCGTGCTGGCGCTGGCCTTGACGGCCCCGGTGGCGCTGCTGGCGCGGGCGGACAATGCCGTGCCGCTGCCGTCGGCCGCCACGCCCGACCAGGCCACCGCCACCAAGCTGGTGTACGGGTTGCTCTCCGACAGCCGCTATGCCTACCGGCCGCGCGCGCTGGACGATGCGATGGCCAAGGACGTGTTCAAGCGCTACCTGGAGACGCTGGACGGCAGCAAGCAGTTCTTCACCCAGGCCGACATCGACTCGTTCGCGCCGGCCCAGGCGGGCGTGGGCAAGGCGATCCGCGAGGGCGACCTGAGCCCGGCGTTCGAGGTGTTCGGCGTCTACAAGAAGCGCGTCGACCAGCGCGTGGCCTACGCGCGCAAGCTGCTCAAGCAGGACTTCGATTTCGACGGCGACGAGAAGTTCGAGTACGACCGCGAGAAGGTGCCGTGGGCGAAGGACGACAAGGAACTTGACGCGCTGTGGCGGCAGTCGGTGATGAACGACTGGCTGCGGCTCAGGCTCGCCGGCAAGAAGCCCGACGACATCCGCAAGACCCTGGACAAGCGCTACGCCAACCTGGCCAAGTCGGTCAACGAGCTGAAGGGCGAGGACGTGTTCCAGTTCTTCCTCAACGCCTACACCAACGCGGTCGATCCGCACACCGACTACTTCACCCCGCGTACCGCCGAGAACTTCAACCAGCAGATGTCGCTGTCGCTGGAAGGCATCGGCGCGCAGCTGCAGAAGCAGGACGACATGGTGGTGATCCGCGAGATCATCCCCGGCGGCCCCGCGGCGGTGGACGGCACGCTCAAGCCGGGCGACCGCATCGTCGGCGTCGGCCAGGACAAGAACGGGCCGATCGAGGACGTGATCGGCTGGCGCATCGACGACGTGGTCGCCAAGATCCGCGGCAACAAGGACACCCAGGTGCGGCTGGAGTACATCCCGGCCGAGTCGGGCATCGATGGCGCGCACCGCACCCTCACGCTGACCCGCCAGAAGGTGCGCCTGGCCGAGCAGGCGGCCAAGGGCGAGACGATCACGCTGCCGCCCGGCGGCGGCGAGCCGGCGCGCCGGATCGGCGTGATCAAGCTGCCCGGCTTCTACCAGGATTTCGAGGGGCGCCGCCGCAACGCGGCCGACTACGCCTCGGCCACCCGCGACGTCGCCAAGCTGCTGGCCGGCTTCAAGGCCGACAAGGTCGACGGCGTGGTGCTGGACCTGCGCAACAACGGCGGCGGCTCGCTGGACGAGGCGATCGAATTGACCGGGCTGTTCATCGAGCAGGGGCCGGTGGTGCAGGTGCGCGAATCCGGCGGGCGCGTCACGGTCAACGGCGACCGCAACGAGAAGGTCGCCTGGGACGGCCCGCTGGCGGTGCTGATCAACCGCGGCTCGGCCTCGGCCTCGGAGATCTTCGCCGGCGCGATCCAGGACTACGGGCGCGGCCTGGTCATCGGCGAGACCAGCTTCGGCAAGGGCACGGTGCAGAACATCGTCGACCTGGACCGCTGGCCGGCCAGCGAAGGCGACCGCTTCGGCCAGGTCAAGCTGACCATCGCGCAGTTCTTCCGCGTGTCCGGCTCGAGCACGCAGCACAAGGGCGTGGTCCCGGACATCGCCTTCCCGGCCAGCGTGGACGCTTCCGAGTTCGGCGAGAGCACCTACGACAACGCGCTGCCGTGGACCCGCATCGCCGCGGTGCCGCACACGCAGTACGGCAACTTCGCGCCGCTGCTGCCGAAGCTGGACGCGCTGCACAAGGCGCGCATCGCGCAGGACAAGGAGTTCCAGTGGTGGGAGCAGGACGTGGCGCAGTTCCGGGAGGAGAAGGCCAAGAAATACGTCTCCCTCAACGAGGCCGAGCGCCGCGCCGAGCGCGAGAAGCAGGAGAACCAGCGCAAGGAGCGGCAGGCGATCCGCAAGCAGCTCGGCCTGCCGCTGGATCCGCTGGCCGACGACAGCGACGACGGCCTGACCGGCAACGAACGCGACATCGCCAAGGACACCGCGCGCGAGAAGCTGGCCGACAAGCGTCCGGATCCGCTGCTGCACGAATCGGCGGCGATCCTGGCCGACGCGGTGAACCTGCTGGAGCAGGACCGCCCGCTCTCGGCGCAGGTACTGCCGCAATCCACCGCGCCGGGGCGCTGGGCGGACTGAGCCTCGCCGCTACCGCAAACGACCGAGCGCGCCGCCGGGTTCTTCCGGCGGCGCGCTTTTTCGTGGCAGGCAGCGGCGCCGGCCGCGGTGGGCGCGAGTCAGCGCAGCGTCTGCCAGCCGAGGTGCAGGCCGAGCGCGAGCAGGGTGAGGAAGAACACGTGCCGGAAGACCTGCGGCGGCAGGTAGCGGCGCAGGTACGTGCCGAGCGCGACCCCGACCACGGTCGGAAGCAGGGCCAGCAGCGACGACGGCAGCGAATGCCAAGGCAAGGCGCCGCGCGATGCCAGCGCCATGGCCAGCGCCAGCGTGGCGGTGCCGAAGCACAGGCCCAGCGCCTGCACCAGCGCATCGCGTTGCAGGCGCAGCGCGCCGAGGTAGGGCACGCTCGGCAGGACGAACACGCCGGTGGCGCCGGTCAGCAGGCCGGTGGCGGTCCCGGCGAGCGGACCCAGCGCGGGTTCCCAGCGCGCGGGCAACGCGGGTTGCCAGCGGGCCAGCCCGAGCACGGCATAGAGCACCAGCAGCACCGCCAGGCCGAGCCGGGCCGGCGCGGGGTCGTGCCCGGCCAGCAGCCCGGCGCCGAACCAGGTCCCGGCCGCGATGCCCGCGAGCATCGGCCAGAGCCGGCGCAGCAAGCTGCCGGCATGCGCTCCCCAGGCCTGCTGCAGGTTCGTCAACAACGAAGGCAGCGCCAGCAGCGCGGCCGCCTCGACCGGGCTCAGCCATAGCGACAGCAGGCCCATCGCGATGGTGGGCAGGCCCATCCCGGTGACGCCCTTGACGGCGCCCGCCAGCAGGAAGACCAGCAGGATGGGGACCAGGTGCGAAGCGATCGCGGTGCTCATGCGGGGCAGCATTGCAGCCGGGACAGGTAGCGACAATGCGGAATACCATGAGCCAGCCTTCGGCGATGGCGAAGGCTGGAGCCGCGATATGCATTTCGACCTGACCGACCTGCGCTTGTTCGTCGCCATCGCCGAGGCGGGCAGCATCACCGCCGGGGCCGAGCGCGCGGCGCTGTCGCTGGCCGCCGCCAGCACGCGTCTTCGCGCGCTGGAGCACCAGGCCGGCGTTCAGCTCCTCGAGCGCGGGCGACGCGGGGTGGAGCTGACCCCGGCGGGCCGCGCCATGCTCCGGCAGGCGCGCCAGTTGCAGCGGCAGGTGGAGGCGCTGCGGGCGGAAATGGCCGAGCATGCCGGCGGCAGCAAGGCGACGGTGCGCATGCTGGCCAATACCGCGGCGCTGTCGGAGTGGTTGCCGGAGCGGCTGGCCGATTTCCTGAAGGCGCATCCGGGCATCGACCTGGCACTGGCCGAACGCGGCAGCGAGGCGGCGGTGGAAGCGCTGCGCGAGGAGCGCGCCGACCTGGTCGTGGTGGCCGGGCACGCCGTGCTCGATGGACTGGATGCGCGGCCGTTCCGCGAGGATCGGCTGGTGCTGGTGGTGCCTTGCGGTCATCGGTTGGCGGCGCTGCCGTCGTTGTCGCTGGCCGATGCGCTGGAAGAGGATTTCATCGGGCTGGCCAGCGACAGCGCGTTGCAGCGGCATCTGGCAGCGCAGGCGGCGCGAAGCGGAAGCCGGCTGCGCGTGCGTGCACATGTGCAGGATGCGACGGCGGTATGCCGGATGGTCGCGCGTGGGGCGGGCATCGCGGTGTTGCCGCAGGCGGCGGTGGGGCGTTCGGCGGCGCGAGGGGAGCTGGCGACGGTGCGGTTGGTGGATGCCTGGGCGCCTCGCCAGCTGTGGGTGGTGACTCGGTTGCAGGATCGTGGGCAGGCGCCGGTGGAGAGATTGCGGGATTGGTTGGTGGGGTAGGGGTGTTCCGTAGGGGGGCTTTTGATCTTTGTGGGTTGCGGTGGTGGTTGTTCTTGCTTGGGTGTTTTTCTTTCTGCCGTTTCCGGTAATCGATCTGCCGTCGTTCCCGCGTAGGCGGGGACCCGGCGTCTTTCTCGCCCTCTATCCGGTCCACGCCATCTCACCGCCTCACGCAATCTCCCAATCGCCATTGCCGCGGAGGCGGGAAGCGCTTTTCAGCAGCCGAAGTGGTTCACAACAGCCGAATGGCTGGTCATGGCTGATCATCCAGCATCTTTGATGTCATGTTGGCTCAAGCCATCTCTCTACCGTCATCCCCGCGAAAGCGGGGATCCAGGGACGTTGCTTTGGGCTCTTGAGGCCTTTGGCGAGAAAGGCAAAAGCTTTCGCCTTTGGCGAGTCACTTTTCTTTGCTTGTGCACGCGCGCTGCAGGAGCAGCGCCGCACGGCGAAGCCGCCCGAAGGGCGCGGCACAGGGATGTGCCGCGTAAAGAAAAGTAACCAAAAGAAGCGCTTCACAGCAGCCGAACGGCTGATCAAGCACACCCCGCCTTCGCGCCCGCAGCTTTGCTGCGGGTCCGCGGAGCCGGCGGGATTTTTCGACGCGACATCCTGTCACGGCGAAAAACGACGTGCTCGTCCGCTACGCGGCCGAGTCCGGGGCATTCGCCGCGCGGCGAATGCCCGCCTGCCGGGGCGAAGCAGTGCTTCGCCTTTTTCCGGCGAGCCCATGCACGTCGCCCTTCGGGTTTTTCCCGCCACCTCCGCCGCTTCGGAGGGGCCGCGCCGCAGTGACATTCGTAGGCCATGGAGGTTGGCGCGCCGCCGCGCGAGGAGGTGCTGCCCATCTCGCGCAAGATCACGAGCAACGGCAACAACTTGGCCGTCCTGGACTTCGCTTTTGCGCGATGTCACGGCCAGGCCAGTTCGGCCATGACGGGGAAGTGGTCCGAGGGCCAGTGGCCCTGCGGCCGGTCGTCGAGCGTGGCGAAGCGGGTGGCGGTCAGGCCGCGCGTGAGGATCCAGTCGATGCGCCGGTCGGGCTGGCCGGTGAAGTCGTGGAAGGTGGCTTCCGGGCCGGCCGGGGCGTGGGCCTGCACGCGTGCGTCGGCAAGCAACGCGGTGAGCGTGCGATAGGTGGGGCTGTCCGGTGTCGTGTTGAAGTCGCCGGTCACCACCACGGGGATGCCGGCCGGCAGGGCCTCCAGGCGCGAGACGATCAGCGCCGCGCCCTTGGCGCGCGCCGGTTCGTCCTCGTCGCGGTAGGGCAGGTGGGTGTCGAACAGGTAGAAGCGGCGATGGTCGGAGAGGCGCTCGAACAGGCCCCAGTTCACCATCCGCGGCAACGGGTGGCCCCAGCTGATGCTGCCCACCACTTCCGGCGTGTCGGACAGCCAGAAGTCGCCGGACTGCACCAGCTTCAGGCGGCGGCTGTCGTAGAACACGCCCATGCGCTCGCCGTCTTCGCTGCCGTCGCGGCTGCGGCCGAACCAGCGGTAGTCCGGCAGCTGTTCGGCCAGGTAGTCGGCCTGCTTCTTCACCAGCTCCTGGGTCCCGAAGATGTCCGGATGCTGTTCCCGGATCAGCTCCGCCATGGCGCTGCGGCGAACCTCCCAGCGCTTGTCGCCGTCGGTGTCGACCGGCACGCGCACGTTGAACGAGATCACCCGGAGCGTGTCCGCGGCCAGGGCCTGGCCGCTGGCCAGGATGCCGGACAGCGCCATCAGCACCACCGGGAGACGTGAAGCCCACCTGTATCCAGGCATTGGAGTTCCTCGCATTGTCGAAACGCCAAGCGTGCCATGGCCGGGTTTTCAAGGATGTGTCGAATCGGGCGTTCTGACCGCAACGTGAGCGCCGTGGCCATGCCCGGGGCGGCCCCGGACCCCCTTGCGCGATAATCCGGGCCTGGTTCTCGAGTACCGGATGCCGCCATGAACGTCCTCCACAAAACGTCAGCGATCGGCCTGCTGCTGGCCACCGGCCTGTCCGGATGCGGCGGCAAGGGCGACACGATGCTGATGCGCGAATCGTTCAACTCCGACAACACCTATTCGCGAAGCTTCGACGCCAAGCCGGCCGTGGCCTGCGAGGCGGCGCGGCGCGCGCTGCTGAGCCAGGGCTACATCGTGGCGCGGGCCGATGCCGCCACGGTGGAAGGCAGCAAGAACTTCCAGCCGAAGGACGACCTCCACGAGCAGCTGGACCTGCGCGTGTCGTGCGTGACCCAGGGCGAGGACAAGTCGTGGGTGTTCGTCAGCGCGCTGCAGGACCGCTATGCGCTGAAGAAGAGCCCGACCTCGGCCAGCGTGGGCGTGAGCGTGCTCGGTTCGGTGTCGCTGCCGATCGGCAGCACCGACGACTCGCTGGTGAAGGTCGCCAGCAGCACGGTGCAGGATGCGGACTTCTACAACCGCTTCTTCGAGCGGGTGCAGCTGTACCTGCCGCCCGCGCCGGCCCAGCCCGCGCCGCCATCGCCGCCGGCGCAGGCGTCCGAGGCCGTGCCGGAGGCGGCCCGGCAGGCGCCGCCCGCTTCCGGCGACGGGCCGCGACCGTAGGTGTTTCTTCACGCCTTCGGCTGCACGCTTAACTTGGCTTCCGCGCTTCACGGCATATTCGCCGCCGGCCTCGCATAGTGCCCGGCAAGGCCGCCCAGGCCGGCGCGATGGAGGTGACGTCATGAGCAACCGCATCCGCAACGCCCTCGCGGGCGCTTCGCTGCTGTCGATGCTCGCGGTAGGAGCCGTGCAGGCGCAGACCTACGGCCCGCAGGACGAAGGGCGCCGTTTCAGCGACGGCACGGTGGTGAAATGCCACAAGGAAGAAGTGCAGAAGAACAGCTCCGACCCGAACCGGGTCGGCGGCACCGTGGCAGGCGCCGTGATCGGCGGCCTGGTCGGCAACCAGCTCGGCGGCGGCAGCGGCAAGAAGCTGGCGACCGTGGGAGGTGCCGTGGCCGGTGGCGCGGCCGGCCGCTACATCCAGGGACAGCGCCAGCAGACCCATGGCGACCGCGTGGTGCAGACCGTGTGCGAGCGCGTGCGCCGTTGAGCCGCGTGCGCGGCCAGTGCGACGGCCGCACCGCGTCGCGCGGCCCTGGCTGCAACGGACCTTGCCGTTCCGTCGTCCCGGCCGCTCCCGCGCGTTCCGCTAGGACCTGAGCTTGCCGTCGCGCCCGTCCAGGCCCGTGCCCTGGCGCCGCCTGCGGCAGCTGCCGGCGTTGGCGTTGCTCTGGTTCGCCGGGAGCCTGGCGGCCGGGGCCACGGCGCTGGACGACGCCTCGTCCGGCTGCCTGGAGGCGCTGCTGCGCGGACTGGGCTGGCGCATCGAGACCGATGAAGCCGGGCAAGCCCGGGTCGTGGAAGGAACGCCGTGCCGGCGGGGATCGCTGGCGGAGGTGCAGGCGGCGGGCGACCTGCGCCTGGTGTTGCCGGCACGGCTCGGTCCGGACGACCGTCGCCGGCTGTTGCGCGAAGCGCTCGATACCCAGGCCAGCCGCTGTGCCTATGCCTTCGAACTGGGCGATGCGGCCCGGCGCGCGGCCGCGCGGCTGCAGGGCAATCCCGGATACCGGTTCAGTGCAGTCCAGCTCGGCTGGATCGGCTTCGGGCTGCGTGGGGCACGGGCACAGGGCTGGGAGCGCTTCCGCAGCTTCGGCCGCGGGTATCGGCCGGTGGCCGGCAATGCCCGGGCCATCGAAGCGTTCTACTCCGGGCGCGTGCGGTCCGATTGCGGCGTCGGCCGGCAGGTGGCCCAGCTCGCCACGCTGCGGGAGCTGTACGGCGACGCCGCGTTCGACCGCGCGTTCGCCGCCCCGGAATTGTCGATCGGCACGTTCATGACGCTGCACGGCACCGACAGCATCCTGCTCGGCCGGCACGCGGGCGAACTGTTCGCCGACGGCAAGGCCGAGAAGACCGCGGTGCTGGGACGGCAGGCCTTCATGGGCGCGCCCGGGTTCATCGAGCACGTGTTCGACCGGACCTCCCTGGACGACATCAACAACCAGGCCGAGAATTTCGTGGTGGTCGACGTCGACGCGGCCGCCGCCGAGGCGCTGGCGGCCCACGGCGGGCTGCGCCACTACGATGCGGTGAACCGGCGGATCTGGGAACTGGCGCGGCGGATGCCGCAGACCGGCTATCGCCGCTTCGAGCGCTTGCTCTACGAACGCGACGAGGACCTGCGCGCGGCCCTGCCGCCGGAACACCAGGCGCTCGTCGCTTCGATGCAGGCGTTGCTCGACGATCCGTTCTATCGCGGTTTCATGATCTACGTGCACCCGCAGGGCGTGCGGCCGATCGGCTACCACGTCGCACGGTTGCTGGACCGGAACCCGCGAACGCCGTACTCGATCGACCTGGCCCTGCACAACCTGCACACGACCCTGTACCGGCGCTGGATCGACAGCCGCCTGGAGGCGTGCGCCGCGAGCATCGCTGGAACGGATCATTGAAACCGCAGTGGCGCCGATGCCATGCATTCGTGCCACTCTGACGACAACAACCTGATCGAGGTGAAGCATGGAACTGGGAATGGTGGGGCTGGGGCGGATGGGCGCGAACATGGCCGAGCGCCTGGTGCGGGGCGGCCATCGCGTCGGCGGATTCGATCCGGGCCAGGCCGCCCGCGACGCCGCCCGGGCCAAGAGCATCGCGCCGTACGCATCGCTGGCCGAGCTGGTGGCCGCGCTGCCCAGCCCGCGCGTGGTCTGGCTGATGGTGCCGGCCGGGCAGATCGTCGACGACACCCTGGCGCAGTTGCAGCCGCTGCTGGCGGCGGGCGACGTCGTCGTCGACGGAGGCAACTCCTACTACCGGGATTCGCAGCGGCGCGCCGAGGCGCTGCGCGCGCACGGCATCGGCTACGTGGACTGCGGTACCAGCGGCGGCATCTGGGGCCTGAAGGAAGGCTACAGCCTGATGGTCGGCGGCGACGAGGCGGTGGTGGCGCGGCTGGCGCCGATCCTGTCGACGCTGGCGCCGCGGCCGGACGCGGGTTGGGGCCGGGTAGGCCCGAGCGGAGCGGGGCACTTCACCAAGATGGTCCACAACGGCATCGAGTACGGCCTGATGCAGGCCTACGCCGAAGGGTTCGCGCTGATGCAGCGCAAGCAGGAATTCGACCTGGACCTGCACCAGGTCGCCGAGATCTGGCGCGACGGCAGCGTGGTCCGCTCGTGGTTGCTCGATCTCACCTCCGAGGCGCTCAAGCAGAACCCGGACATGCACGGCATCGCCCCGTACGTGGCCGATTCCGGCGAAGGCCGCTGGACCGTGGCCGAGGCGATCGACCTCGACGTGCCGGCGCCGGTGATCACGCTGTCGCTGCTGGAGCGGCTGCGCTCGCGCGACAAGGATTCGCTGACCGACAAGCTGCTGGCCGCGATGCGCAACCAGTTCGGCGGCCACGCGGTGAAGACCGAGGCCGAGGGCGGATGACGACGGAGGCGGCATGGGTCGCGACGAGCCTCCGCAGCTCGCGCCGCTTCCATGGCGCCCGGGACGTCAGCCGGCGGAGGGAACCTCAAGCCGCTGCCCGAGCCGGGCGCTGCGCACGGCCAGTTCCAGCAGTTCCATCAACCGCAGCGCCTGCGCCGGCGTGACCGGCGCAGGCGCCGTGCCGGCCATCGCGTCGCGCCACTGCGCGTAGCAGCGGCGGTAGTCGCCGCGCTCGCTGGTCACGGCGGCCGCATGGGAGCGGCCTTCTTCGTCCACGCGGGTCAGCACGCCATCGCTCGGGTCCAGTCCCCACTCGGGGCCGCCCGGGCGCCGGCCCGCGCGCAAGGCGTCCTCCTGCGTGTCCAGGCCGTGCTTGACGAAACTGCCGCCGGTGCCGTGCACGGCGAAGCGCAGCCGCGCATCGGGAACCAGCGAGCCGGCGTGCAGCACGGCCCGCATGCGCGGGTAGTGCAGCACGACGTCGAACCAGTCGTCGCTGCGCGCGCGTTCGCGCTGCGCGTCGATGTCGGCCTGGATGGCCTGCGGCGTACCGAACAGCTGCAGGGCCTGGTCGAGCAGGTGCGGGCCGAGGTCGAACCACAGCCCCGCGCCGGGCGCATCGCTCTCGCGCCAGCGGTCGCGCACCTGCGGCCGGAACCGGTCGAAGTGGGAATGGAACTCGGCGATGCGGCCGAGCTTCCCGGCATCGAGCAGGCGCTGCACGGTCAGGAAGTCGGCATCCCAGCGCCGGTTCTGGAACACGCTGGCGACGCGGCCCGCGCGCTCGGCCGCCGCCAGCACGCGCCGGGCTTCCTCGGCGGTGACCGCGAACGGCTTGTCGACCAGCACGTGCTTGCCGGCGGCGAGCGCCTCGCAGGCGAGGGCGGCATGGGTATCGTTGGGCGTGGCGATGACGACGGCATCGATGTCCGGGTCGGCCAGCGCCTGTCCGCGCTCGGCCAGGCAGCGCGCGTCCGGGAAATCCCGGCCGGCCGCAGCCTGGCTGGAGACGATGGTATGCAGGCGCAGGCCGTCGGTGGCGGCGACCAGGGGCGCGTGGAAGACGCGTCCGGCGTAGCCGTAGCCGAGCAGCGCGACATTGAAGGATCCGGCCATGGCGATGCATGCCTGAATGGGTGGGTGCCCGGATGATAGCCAGTCAAGACCGGATGAAGGGAACGCGGCGGGACGCCCGCGGCGGTCACGCGCGCTGTACGCCCTGCGCGGAACATGGATCGTACCTATCCCAGGAGGAGCCGAGATGAGCAAGCGCAACCCGATGATTTCCCCTGTGCTGGCTGCATCGCTGTCGCTGGGCCTGCTGGCCGTCGCGGGCCAGGCGTGGGCCGTCGATCCGCCGCCGCAAGGTTCGAAGATGGAATCCGACGAGCCGGTGACCGATACCTGGATCACCACCAAGGTGAAGAGCGACCTGCTGGCGACCCGCAACGTGTCCGGTACCGACATCAAGGTGGAGACGCGCAATGGCGTCGTGAGCCTGTCCGGCACCGTGAAGAGCCAGGCCGAGCGCGACAAGGCCGTGGCCACCGCCAGGGCGATCAAGGGCGTCAAGAGCGTCGATGCCAGCGGGCTCGAGGTGGGCGGCAGGTAAAAGGGCAGGGCGGTTCGCCGATGGCGAGCCATCGGCGGGGATGCAGGGCGCGTCGACGACGCGCCCTTCTTCATGGGGAGGGGAAAGCGGAAACCGGAACGTCCGCGCGTTCTTCACGCGGAGTGCACTTACGATTGCCGGTTTTCGGCGACGTTCAGTAAAGTGACGGGACGGGAAATCTTAACGGTTAATCACGACAGGAACGTGATGGCGGACAATGTCGCGCTATCGCCACGGTGAACGACGGGAAAGGGATCGATGCAGGCAACGAGCAGTGCAGACGTATGGGACCGCTGGCGCCTGCCATTGCTGGCATTGGCGGTGTTCCTGATCGTCGTCGTTCCCTCGTTGCTGCTGCAGCAGATGGCGCGCAATGCCGACAGCGCTGCCAACCGCGCATCGCACAGCCAGGAAGTGCGCGAGCAGGCGCAACGCCTGGAAGCGTCGCTGCGCGACCTGGAATCGGCCGCACTGGCGCGTTCGCACGACGTGGACAAGCCGATCCTGCGCGAGCGCATGGCCGAAGGCCGCCAGGAAGCCGAAGCGGCACTGGCGCGCCTGGCCGTGCTGACCCGCGACAACCCCAGCCAGCAGTTGCGGCTCGGGCGCACGGAGGCCACCGTCGAACGCCGGATGGCGACCGCGGAGGAGATCGCCACCACGCGCGATCCCGCGCAGATCCGCGTCCTGATCGAGGACATGACCACGCGCAGCCCGGTGCGCGGCCTGATCGACGGCGTGCAGGACGAGGAAGCGCGCCTGCTGGCGCTGCGCCAGGGCGAGATGCAGCGCCAGCGCACGCTCTACAACGTATTGAGCTGGACCGCGCTGGTGGTGCAGTTGCTGCTGCTGGGCACCGTGGTGTGGCTGCTCCAGCGCCAGATCCGCCGGCGCCTGGTGGCCGAACGCGGGCTGCTGCATGCCAGCGGCCGCGCCTCCGCGGTGCTGCAGACCGTGCGCGAGCCGATCGTGCTGCTCGATGGCCAGCAACGGGTGATCCTGCACAACCCCGCCTTCGCCGAACTGTACGGGCTGGAGGAAGGCGCCAAGGCCCCCGAGCAGTTGCTGCTGAAGGACGTGGGCGGCGGCGCCTGGAACGACGTGCTGATCCAGCAGCGCCTGTCGGACATCCTGCTGCGCGGGCGCGAGCTGTGGGACTTCGAGCACGAGCAGCGCGCCGCCGACGGCGTGGTGCGGACCATGCTGCTCAACGCGCGGCGCATGCTGCTGCCGGGCTCCGAGGACGAAGTGGTGCTGATGACGGTCAGCGACATCAGCCTGCAGAAGGCCGCGCAGCGGCGCATCCAGGAGCTCAACCGGCAGTTGGAGGGCAAGATCGAGCAGGTGTCGGAGGTCAACCGCGAACTGGAGGCCTTCAGCTACTCGGTCTCGCACGACCTGCGCGCGCCGCTGCGCCACGTCGCCGGCTTCGCCGACAAGCTGTCGCGCCACCTCGGCGAGCAGGCGGACGAGAAATCGCGCCACTACATGGACGTCATCAGCAGCTCCGCGCAGCGGATGGCTGCGCTGATCGACGACCTGCTGGTGTACTCGCGCCTGGGCCGCAGCGCGATGCGCATGCAGGCGGTGGACATGCAGTCGCTGGTGGCCGAGACGCGCTCGATCCTGGACGCCAACCTGCAGGCGGAGAATTCCGCGCGCCGGGTGGAATGGCGGATCGCCCCGTTGCCGATCCTGGTGGCGGACGAGAACATGATGCGGCAGTTGTGGATGAACCTGATGAGCAACGCCGTCAAGTACAGCGCCAAGCGCGAAGTGGCGCGCATCGAGATCGACTACGAGGCGCTGCCCGACGGCAGCCACCATTTCGCCGTCCGCGACAACGGCGCCGGCTTCGACATGGATTACGCCAGCAAGCTGTTCGGCGTGTTCCAGCGCCTGCACAAGGCCAGCGAATATCCCGGCACGGGCATCGGCCTGGCCAGCGTGCGCCGCGTGCTTTCGCGCCATGGCGGGCGCATCTGGGCCGAGAGCGCGGTCGACCAGGGCGCCACCTTCCATTTCATCCTGCCTCCCGCGCTTGAAGCGGCCAACACGGAGTCCAACGCATGACCTCCATTCGCACCATCCTGCTCGCCGAAGACAGCGCCGCCGACGCGGAAATGGCCGTCGACGCGCTGCGCGAGGCCCGGCTGGCCAACCCGATCGTGCACGTGGAGGACGGCGTGGAGGCGATGGACTACCTGCTGCGCCGGGGCGCGTTCGCCGGCCGCGAGGAAGGCCTGCCGGCGGTACTGCTGCTGGACATCAAGATGCCGCGCATGGACGGGCTGGAAGTGCTCAAGCAGATCCGCGCCGACGAGCAGCTCAAGCGCCTGCCGGTGGTGATCCTCTCGTCCTCGCGCGAGGAGCGCGACCTGGCGCTCAGCTGGGACCTGGGCGTCAACGCCTACGTGGTCAAGCCGGTGGACGTCGACCAGTTCTTCAACGCGGTCAAGACCCTGGGCACGTTCTGGGCGGTCATCAACCAGGCACCGGAGCTGGGTTGAGCGCGATGTCGAACGAAGCCGCAAAGCTCGGCACGCTGCGGATCCTGCTGATCGAGGATTCGCCGGAGGACGCCGAACTGTTGTCCGACCAACTGCTCGAAGCCGGCCTGGACGCCGTCTTCGAGCGGGTGGACAGCGAGTCGTCGCTGCGCCTGGCGCTGGAGTCGTTCCAGCCGGACATCGTGCTGTCGGACCTGAGCATGCCCGGCTTCTCCGGCTACCAGGCGCTGCGCGTGGTGCGCGAGAACAACGCCGCGATGCCGTTCGTGTTCGTTTCCGGCACGATGGGCGAGGAGACCGCGGTCAAGGCGCTGCAGGACGGCGCCAACGACTACATCATCAAGCACAATCCCACGCGCCTGCCGGCCGCGGTGGCGCGCGCGGTGCGCGAGGCGCGCGCGGACATGGACCGCCGGCGCGTGGAAGCCGAACTGATGCGCGCGCAGCGCCTGGAGAGCCTGGCGCTGCTCGCGGCGGGCTTCAGCCACGACCTGCGCAACATCCTGCAGCCGCTGCTGATCGTGCCCGACCTGCTGGCCGGGCGTACCGACGATCCGCAGCTGCGCCAGCTCGCCAACGTCATCGCCGAATGCGGGCGGCGCGGGCACGAAATGGCCGAATCGATGCTCTCGTTCGTGCGCGGCTCGAGCAAGGCGCGCGAGCAGGTGGCGATCCCGCAGTTGTTCCAGGCCGTGCAGTTGCTGCTCAAGAGCAGCCTGCCCGAGGGCGTGCACCTGCGGCTGGACGTGGCCGACGACGCGCTGAGCGTGGAGGCCAACTACACCGAGCTGCAGCAATGCCTGCTCAATCTCGGGCTGAACGCGCTGCAGGCGATGCCGCACGGCGGCACGCTGACCCTTTCCGCCGCCGCCACCGATGCCGAGCATGTCCGCCTGAGCGTGGCCGACACCGGCGTGGGCATGAGCGAGGAGACCCGCGCCCGGCTGTTCAGCCCGTTCTTCACCACCAAGGCCGACGGCACCGGCCTGGGCCTGGTCTCGTGCAAGCGCATCGTCGAGTCCTACGGCGGCAGCATCAGCGTGGAGAGCGCGCCGGGCAAGGGCACGAGCTTCGACATGGTGTTGCCGGTGCGCGCCGGCGTGGTGCCGGAGGTCGAGTCCGACGCGCCGCTGGTGCCGGGCAGGGGCCAGCGCATCCTGCTGGTGGACGGCGAGGCCACGCGGCTGTCGCTGCTGGGCAACGCGTTGTCCAGCCAGGGATACCGGCCGCACCTGGCGATCGATGGCGCCGCGGCGTTGCAGTACGCCCAGCAGAACGTGCTGCCGGACCTGGTGATCGTGGACAGCGACATCATCCTGCTGTCCGCGGTGAGCCTGCTGCTGACGATGCAGGAACTCGGCTACCAGGGCCCGGCGATCGTGCTGGAGGACATCGGTTCGCCCTTGCAGCACGAGCACTACCCGGCCGAGATCCCGGTGCATGTGCTGCACAAGCCGCTGGAGATGCGCCGGGTGTTCCGTGCCGTGGCGATGGCGTTGGAAGAGCCGTGATTCGGGATTCGTAGAAGCCGGCTTCGGAGAGACGCCGGCTACGGCAGGGGGATCGGCCTCGACGGGCTTTGCCGGCCTACCGTGGCCTGAAACCCCCAGGAGAAACATCGGATCGCTTGACAGCCAGGTCTTGGCAAGGACCCTTGCCCGAATCCCGAATCCCGAATCCCGAATCCCGAATCCCGAATCCCGAATCCCGAATCCCGAATCCCACCCTTCACTGCTGCGCCGCTTGGTCCTCCGGATCGCGGCGGATCGCCGAGCGCCGGGGCGGCAGCGGCGGCAGGGCGCCGGGCGCCGCGGCGGTGTCGGCTTCGGGGAGCGCCGGCTCCCAGGGGAAGCGCGGCAAGGTGCGCACCGCATTCTCCAGCTTGCGCGACCAGTTCTCGTGGATGTCGGCGTACAGCGGCGTATCCGCCTCCAGGCGCATGCGCTCGGTGACGCGCAGGTCGTTGGTGCGGATCAGCGCCAGGTCGATCGGCATGCCGACCGACAGGTTGGAGCGGATCGTCGAGTCCAGCGACACCAGCGCGGTGCGGGCGGCGTCCTCCAGCTTCATCTCCGGGCGGATGATGCGGTCCAGGATCGGCTTGCCGTACTTGGACTCGCCGATCTGCATGTAGGGCGTCTCCGGCGAGGAGGCGATCGCGTTGCCGAGCGGGTAGATCATGTACAGGCCCGGCCGCTCGCCGGCGATCTGGCCCCCCAGGATCAGCGTGGCCGAGGTGCTCACGCCGCTCTGCTGGGCCTGTTCGCTGAGCTTGGCCTGGCTGGATACCAGCACTTCGCCCACGTACTCGGCGGCCTCGAACAGGTGGCGGAACGCGCGCAGGCTGCGCGGCGCGCCGTCGTCCGCATCCCGCTGCAGCTTGGCGAGGGTGAGCTGGGTCGTGGCTAGATTGCCGGCGGACATGATCGCGAACACCGCCTGCCCCGGGTACTCGAACACATGCAGCTTGCGATGGACGCGCACGTCGTCCAGCGAGGCATTGGTGCGGGTGTCCGCGGCGAAGACCAGGCCTTCGTCTGTTTCGATGCCGACGCAATAGGTCATGGTGCTGCCCGTGGCTGTGCAGGCCGATTCTATGCACCGCGGCGGGGCGGTGACTAGTGCGGGACCGCGCCGCCGGGCCGCACGCCGCGGTTGACGCTGCCCCGCCGCGCATGCGCGAATATCGCATGACCACGGTGCTTCTCAGCCTCGGCAGCAACCTCGAACCGGCGCGCCATCTGGGCGCGGCGCTGCGCGAGCTGCGCGCGGCGTTCGGCGAGCTGGCCGTTTCGCCCGCGTACCTGACCCCGGCCGTTGGCTTCGACGGGCCGGATTTCCTCAACAATGCGGTGTCGCTGGAGACCGACATGGCGCTGCCGGCGCTGGACGCCTGGCTGCATGCGCTGGAGGACCGCCACGGCCGCGACCGCAGCGGTCCGCGCTTCGGCAACCGGACCCTGGACGTGGACATCGTCTTCTATGGCGATGCGATCGTCGAAGGGCCGGGCCACCTGCGCATTCCGCGGCCGGAGCTGAAGCATGCCTTCGTGCTCCGGCCGATGGCCGACATCGCGCCGGATTTCGTCGACCCGGTGACCGGACGCACGCTGGCCGAGCTGTGGCGGGCGCATCCGGACCACGACCGGGCGTTCGAGGTGGTGGCGCTGTAGCGCCGGATGGGTCTGGCTGGGCGCATCGGCGCTTGTGGACGCGGGCGGCTTCTGCGGGAACGGCTTCTGTGGGAGCGGCTTCAGCCGCGATGGGGCTTTCATGCCAGATCCCTCTGCAACAGCCTGCACATCCCTGTGCAGGGGTTCAATGGGAAAAACCCATCGCGGCTGAAGCCGCTCCCACAAGAGCCAATGGAAGCTGGCTCCCGCGGCGGCGGCGCGCGTTGTCAGGACAGCGTGCGGCCGCCGTCCAGCGGCAAGGTGTGGCCGGTGACGTAGCCGGCGTCTTCCAGCAGCCAGCGCACCGCCTCGGCCACTTCTTCCGGGGTGCCGGTGCGCGCCAGCGGCGTACGCGCCAGCAGCGCCTGTTGCGCGGCCTCGCTCTTGCCCTGTTCGGGCCACAGGATGGCACCGGGCGCGATCGCGTTGACGCGCACGCGCGGCGCCAGTTCCAGCGCCAGCGAGCGCGTCAGCATCGCCAGCGCCGCCTTGGCCGCGGTGTAGACGGCGTGGTCGCGCAGCGGCTGGCGGGCGTGCAGGTCGGTGATGTTGACGATCGCCCCGCTGCGGGCCTGCAGGTGCGGGGCGGCGGCCTGGGCGAGGAAGAACGGCGCGCGCGCGTTGACCGCGAACAGGTCGTCCCACTGCGCCGGCGTCGCGCCGCCGAGCGGGGTCGGATAGAAGTTCGAGGCGTTGTTGACCAGCGCGTCCAGCCCGCCGAACCGCGCCAGGCACTGCGCCACCAGCCCGGCCGGGGCCTGCGGGTCGCGCAGGTCCGCATGCAGCGTCGCCACGCTCCCCGGGCGCAGGGCCAGCAGTTCGTCCGCCAGCGCCTGCAGCGCGTCGCCGGAACGATGGGCGTGCACGGCGAGGTCCCAGCCGCGCGCGTGCAGGCGGCGGGCGATCGCCGCGCCGATGCGGCGCGCGCCGCCGGTGATCAGGACGACCTTGGCAGTTGAAGACATCGCGTGGTTCCCGCTCGGCTATCCTGTGCATTGTCCACGCAATCGATCCCGCCATGCACGCCGACCTTCCCCCTCCCGGTACCGACGCGCTCGAGCACAGCGAGCGGCTCGCGGCCCACCTGCGGGCGGAGATCATGGCCGCGGGCGGGGCGATCCCGTTCTCGCGCTTCATGGAAGTGGCGCTGTATGCGCCGGGCCTGGGCTACTACAGCGCCGGCGCGCACAAGTTCGGCGAGGCCGGCGATTTCGTCACCGCGCCGGAGCTGGGGCCGCTGTTCGCCGCCACCGTCTCCGGTGCGCTGGCGCCGGTGCTGCAGCAGCTCGGCCCGCAGTCGCGCATGCTCGAACTGGGCGGCGGCAGCGGCGCGTTCGCCGAGGTCACGCTCAAGCGCCTGCTGGAACTGGACGCGCTGCCGGAACGCTATGCGATCCTGGAGCCGAGCGCCGACCTGCGCGAGCGCCAGCGCGAGCGGCTCGGCAAGTCGCTGATCCCGCCGGTGTTCGACCTGGTCGAATGGGTGGACGGCCCGTTCGCCGACGACTGGAACGGCGTGCTGTTCGCCAACGAGGTGATCGACGCGCTGCCGACCCCGCGCTTCCTGATCCACGAGGGCGAGATCCACGAGGAGACCGTCGCGCTCGACGGCGAAGGGCGCTTCGTGCGCGGCATGCAGCCGGCCGATCCGCTGATGGTCGCCGCGGTCCGGCACGTCGAGGCGTACCTGGAGCGGCCGTTCGAGAGCGGCTACCGTTCCGAACTGCTGCCGCAGCTGCCGTACTGGATCCAGGCGGTCGCGGGCGGGCTGAAGAGCGGCGCGATGCTGTTCGTCGACTACGGCTATCCGCGTTCGGAGTACTACCAGCCGCAGCGCACCGACGGCACCTTGCGCGCGTTCTATCGCCACCGGGTGCACGACGACCTGTACCGCTGGCCGGGACTGCAGGACCTCACCGCCTCGGTGGACTTCACCGCGCTGGCCGAAGCCGGCACCGGCGCCGGCTTCGACCTGGCCGGCTATTGCACCCAGGCCAGCTTCCTGCTCGGCAATGGCCTGCACAAGCTGCTGGAAGTCGCCGATACCCGCACCGACGAGGTCGGGCGCGTGCGCCTGCGCGAGCAGGTGAAGCGGCTGACCCTGCCCAGCGAGATGGGCGAGCGCTTCCAGGTGATGGGGTTCTCGCGCGACGTCGATCTCAACGCCGCGTTCCTGATGGGCGACCTGACCTGGCGGTTGTAGGTCGTGCCGGTCTTGCGTCCGTTCGCGCGGCCCCGCTTGTGGCAGGGGCTTTGGTGGCTCGGCGTCGCCGTGGTGTTCGCGGTCTGCCTGCTGCCGGCGCCGGACCTGCCGCAGGTGCCGGAAGGCGGCGACAAGGTCGAGCATTTCCTGGCCTATTTCCTTCTCGCCGCGGCTTCGGCGCAACTGCATGCGCGGCGCGCGACGCTGTGGCGGCCGGCGCTGGGCCTGCTGCTGATGGGCGTGCTGATCGAGGTGTTGCAGGGCGCGCTGACCGCCACGCGCAGCGCCGATCCGGCCGATGCGCTGGCCGACGCGGTCGGCGTGGTCGCGGGGCTGGCGCTGGCGTGGACGCCGGCGCGTGGCTGGTTGCAGGCGTTGGATCGGAAGTTGTTTCGGTAATGCTGCTCCCACAGAGAAGCTACAGCCGCGCCGGATCGATCACCACGTGCTTGATGCGCCGGCGCTTCCATGTGTAGGTGACATGCACCAGGCCATCGCGGGCCTGGATCACCGCCGGATAGGAGAACTCGTCCTTCGGGCTGTGTTCCAGCGTCAGCACGCGGCGCCAGTGCACGCCGTCGCGGGACAGCGCCACCGCCAGCGTGCCGCGGCCGTCCCACCAGTCCTTGCCGGCCACCGCCGGGTTGTAGACCAGCAGGGCGCGGCCATCGCGCAGCATCGTCGCGTCGGTGCCCGCGTTGGGGTTTTGCAGGTCGAGCAGGGTCATCGGCGACCAGGTCTCGCCGCCGTCCTCGGAAAAGGTGCTGAAGACGCGGTCCTGCCGCGTGCGCCCGAGCGCCTGCAGGCGACCGTCCGGGTGCAGCAGCAGGCTGGGCTGGATCGCGCCGATCTGGGCCGGATCGTTGAGGTCGCCGCCGCGCTGCCAGTGCGTGCCGCCGTCGTCGCTCCATTCGATGTGGGCACGCCACCGCTCGCCATCGGCCTCGGTGCTGCTCGGGGCGAGGATGCGTCCATCGGGCAACTGCAGCGGCTTGTTCTTGATGGGCCCGAGGATGCCGCCAGGCAGGCGCCGCGCCGTCGACCAGTGCCGCCCGTCGTCGTCCGACGTGGCGAGCAGTCCCCACCACTGGCACGGGTTTGGGCCGGCCTTGTAGTAGAGCTGCAGCGGGCCGTGCGCGGGTTGAAACAGCACCGGGTTCCAGGCCGGCTGGGTGCCGCCGTCGGCGACCTTGCGCGGCGCGGACCAGCCGTTCGCATCGCGCTCGCTCAGCCAGATCGCCACGTCGGGCGCGCCCTCGTGCGCGCCGCCGAACCAAGCGGCCAGCAACCGGCCGTCGCCGGTCTCGACGATGGTCGAGGCGTGGCTCTGCGGCGTGGGCGGCGCCTCGGCGACGAACTCGCCGAGCACGATCGGCGATGGCGCGGCCGCAGCGCCTGCGGACGACAGCAAGGCCAGGGCGGCGAGGGCGAACAAGCGCGGCATGGAATGGGTCCGTAGGATTGGTGATATACCTGTATATGATCTATTAAATACCATATGCTCGAGGTTCAGGGCGGCCGCCGGCCGCCGACCCCTTCGAGGATCCGCGATGAAACGACGCCCGCTTTCCCCGTTGCGCTGGTTGGCCGGATTCGGCCTGGCCTTGGCCCTGCCGGCCGCGATCGCCCAGAACTTCGCCGAGGTGAAGCCCTCGCCGCAGCAGGTGGCATGGCAGGACCTGGAGTTCGGCGTGATCGTGCACTTCAACCCCAACACCTGGCTCGACCAGGAATGGGGCGACGGCACCGCCAGCCCGAAGGTCTTCAACCCGACCCAGGTCGATCCCGGCCAGTGGGCGCGCGCGGTCAAGGCCGCCGGCGCGAAGTACCTGATCCTGGTCGCCAAGCACCACGACGGCTTCGCGCTGTGGCCGACCGCGCAGAGCGAATACTCGGTCAAGAACAGCCCGTGGCTGGGCGGCAAGGGCGACCTGGTGAAGATGACCGGCGAGGCGGTGCGCAAGGAAGGCCTCGGCTTCGGCATCTATCTCTCGCCGTGGGACCGCCACGAGCCCAAGTACGCCGATTCCAAGGCCTACGACAAGTTCTACGCCGCGCAGCTGGTGGAACTGGCCTCGCACTACGGCCCGATCACCGAGTGGTGGCTGGACGGCGCCGGCAGCGCCGGCCATGTCTACGACTTCGACAAATACATGGAAGAACTGCGCACTTACCAGCCGAACGCGATGGTGTTCGCCGACACCGCGCTGTTCGAGTACGGCGACATCCGCTGGGTCGGCAACGAGGCCGGCTTCATCGAGGGCGAGAACTGGAACGTGATCGATCGCCACGGTTACCTGCGCTGGCGCCCGGTCGAGGTCGATACGCCGCTGCACAAGCTGCAGTGGTTCTGGCACCCGAACAGCGACGAGACGCTCAAGAGCGTGGACGAACTGGTCGAGATCTGGGAGAAGAGCGTGGGCCTGGGCGGTCAGCTGGTGCTCGGCGTCGCCCCGGACGAGCGCGGGTTGCTGCCGGAGGCCGACGTGCAGCGCCTGAAGGAGATGGGCGAAGCGATCCAGGCCCGCTACGGCGTGGACAGGAACCTGGTGCCGCGCAACCTGAAGAATCCCGGCGCGATCGCCGCGGCGGTGGACGGCGACCGCGACACCTTCTGGAGCGCGCCGGAAGGCTCGCACAGCGCGGTGCTGGAACTGCAGTTCAAGCAGCCGGTCACCTTCGACGCGGCGCTGAGCATGGAGTGGATCAACGACGGCCAGCTCGTGCAGAAGTACGCGGTCGAGGCCTGGCAGGACGGCAAGTGGGTGCGCCTCGCGCAGGCGCAGGCCATCGGCCGCATGAAGATCGACCACTTCGCCCCGGTGACCACCAGCAAGGTGCGCCTGAACATCCTGTCCAGCGCGGACGCGGTGCATATCCGCGAGTTCCAGCTGTTCGATACGGGGAAGGGCGCGGTGCGTTGAGTTGGAGATGACGGCGCCGGGTAGGGGCAGGTCCGCCTGGTGAGGCGAACCTGCCCCCGTCGCTACTTGCTACGCGTCGCCTTGCATCGACAAGCTGCACAGCTCTCGGGGGATGGCTAACGCTTGAATTGAACTGACCCGCGAAGCGGGTTCAGCTTGAATGAATTGTTAGGCCGCAGCCAGCTATTGCGCACTCGGCGGCTCCCACAGCTCAACTTTGTTGCCGTCCGGGTCGATCACCCATCCGAACTTGCCGAAGTCCGATGACTCTGTACTGTCCAGCACGTTGCAGCCTTCAGCGCGCAACGCTGCAAGAAGTGTGTCGAGATCAGCTACTCGGAAATTGAGCATGAAGGGGGCGGCGCTCGGCTCCATCTTGTCTGTGTCCAGCGCAAATGGACTCCAGATGGTCATGCCCGGCTGACTCTCGGGACCGCCCCATTGGAAGACTGCACCGCCCCAATCTGTCACATCCAAGCCGAGGTGGTCGCGGTACCAAGCACCGAGTGTTTTTGGGTCTCTGGATTTGAAGAAAATGCCGCCAATCCCAGTGACACGTCTCATGCTCTTCTCCAAAGTGTGGAAGACTTTCTTTGCGGTCTAACGCCTGAATTAAGCCGAACCGCGAAGCGGTTTCGGCTTGAATGAATTGTTAGAGGGCGTACCGCTACAGTTTGTACGCCACTTGATCATTGTTAACTGTGACCTTTCCGGATGACCGCAAGTGCTGAATCACAACCTCGACTTGCTTGTCGGTCAATTTAAGATTGCTCAGGGCCTTGATTGTAGAGGCAAGTGTCTTTAGAGCGGCTAACAAAACCCGGGAAGATGGCGAAGACAGATGACCGAGCAGGCGAGAGACAGCAGGGCCAGATGGATATCGATCCGGCGTTCGAAACGGATGCGCAGCTTGCCCATGCCCGCGAACCAAGCATGAGTGCGCTCGACTACCCAACGATAGCGTCCCAGCCTATCGTTGCGTTCTATCCCCTTGCGGGCGATACGCGGGGTGATACCTCGCTGGTTGAGGTGATCGCGGCAGCGGTCGATGTCGTAGGCCTTGTCGGCGTGCAGCTTGCCCGGCCAGCGTTGCGGACGCCCCGGCTTGCCAGCGATCGGGGGCAGTGCATCAACCAACTCCTCGAATACCACCGAGTCGTGCCGGTGGGCTCCGGTGACACAGAACGCCAAGGGAATGCCGTTGCAGTCGGTGATCAGGTGCCGCTTGCTACCGAGCTTACCGCGATCGGTCGGGTTCGGCCCGGTGTAGGCGCCCCCCGGGGGGCGGCCACACTGGCCGCGTCCAGGCTGGCTCGACTCAGGTCCAGCTTGTCGGCCCGGCGCAGTTCGGCCAACAGGACCTGATGCAGACGATGCCAGACCCCGGCGGCTTGCCAGTCGCGCAACCGCCGCCAGCAGGTCATGCCGCTGCCGTAGCCCAGTTCCTGGGGCAACTCCTCCCACGGGATGCCGGTGCGCAGGACATAGACGATACCGTTGAGGGCTTGTTGGTCGCTCACGCGCGGTCGCCCTCCCTTGGGCGAGGGCTTCACGGGCGGGATCAAAGGTTCGATGCGCTTCCACAGCGCGGCGGGAATCTCTTTGCGACGTGCCATGCAGGCGATTTTGTCATCACCGCTCAGGTGTACAAGGCGGTTTTGTTAGCCGCTCTAAGAACCTCTGGAACAATTACCGCTCGCGCATTATCTGGATAACCAAGTCTCTGGATCATCGACTCAGTAGCGCCTAACAAGTAGCCTAGACAAAACGAATTTTTTGCAAAGATGCCTTCATTCTCTTCGGTCATCTTAAGTTGCAGAAGAATCGTCTTGAGCAAAAATGGCCATATGGTGTTTGACGCTTTTGCGTAGGTCGTTGGATCCTTGTCCTGCAAGGACGGAATTAGATTAATGCGCGCCTCAATCCGTCGCTGCATGTCAGTCTTTTTTCTAAAAAGGCCAAACATTTCTCTCTCCTGGAAAATGATTAGCCGCGCATCGTTGTGTAGCCATGTTGGGCCTCACGCTCTGCGCTAGTAACCCAATCAAAAAATGCGTCTGCATGTGCGCTGTCTGCGAACGCGACTGTGGCCACGTCATACTGGAGGTGGATGGTGACTTGCGAGGACTTGAGGGGGAATTGGATCCGTTGCAACCAGTCATCCCCCCTCGGACAGGGTACGGAAAAGCTGTGAGACGCTACGTCAAAGCTCAGAGAATGCACGATGATGTCGCGGCGCAAGGCCCGGTCATTTGTGCAAGTCACCGTGATTTTCATGCTCTGGCCCTTCAGGTTTCTGGGAGTCCGGTGTGGCGCCTAACACCTGAGTTAAGCCGCGCCGCGAAGCGGCGTCGGCTTGGACGAATTGTTAGCCCCCGCGAGTAAATTGCAAAGAGCCGAGGATTGCCTGTATGGGGAACTCGACGACTCCGGATGCTTGCGGCATATCGCGGGGGATGGACGAGCCGCACTCGAAATTCACTTCAGTGCCGTTCCACGCAGATGTTAATGAGTAAAGGCGCAAGCGCGTCTTTCCATCAATGTTCTCTACAGAGACGTCGCGCTCCGAGTACACAACGGGATGATTATCCTGTTTCGCGGGCCTCCACTTCACCAAGCGCGCATTCGGATCCCTGAGCCGAGTACGGCGAAGTAGCGCCTGCGCGATAGCATCTGCGCGCTGCTCCACCTGGTTTGGCGAGAGGTTTGCAAGCTCAGACGACCTAGATGTTTCTAGGTAGCAGGTGGCCATTAGCCCTCCAGACGTGCGGCTTCTCCAGCTAATAACTACCGCTGAGTTCTTCTGAGAAGCAGGAACCTGCACCCAGCGCTCGTCGTACCCAAAAGAGACTGCGAGGGCCTCTGAACGCCAAAAGGTAGTTCTGCCCCTCTTCTTCTTCGACGCCTCGACAGCTTCCTTTACCTGATCTGGCGAAGCGGCAGTTGGGGTTTGTGCGTAGATATTTGACATACCCACGAGCGCAAACATCAGTGCGAAGGACACATACACGAAGAGGCGATTGTGCATAGCGGCTAACGCATGAATTAAGCCGACCCGCGAAGCGGGTTCGGCTTGAATGATTTGTTAGGTGTCAAACCAACTTTTCCAAGACCCCGTTCACCCCTTGCACGATCTTCCAGTGTCGACGCTCGTCGACCCCAAGCTTTCGAGTAGCGGACAGGATCCCAAGCCGAAGTAGAGGGGAAGCTGTGGCATACGAGTCCATGACCGCCACAGCTTGAGCTCGCGTGCCAGACTTATGAATTACCAATGCGCAGGCGCGCTTGATTACCTCTGAGCTGCTGTCGGTGAACAGTTTCATAATTTCACTGGCATGATTCCAGTCCTCAGACGAAGCAAAAATGTGCAAGATCCACATTGCGTAGTACGGTGGGGGTGGCCGCCGCTTACTTTGCAGTGGCTTGAGGAGCTTCTTTGCGATCTTCTTCCGCTCGGCAGCAGTAAGGTCATCAAAAGAGAGCACGTACGTAGCGATGTGCTCTGCCACCGGATACAAAAGTTCCGCGTTGTCGATTACAAGCTCAAGAACTTCTCGCTTTAGGTCCGCAGGGGCGCCTGGAATGCGGGGCAACTTAGAGCGGCTAACAAAACCGCCTTGTACACCTGAGCGGTGATGACAAAATCGCCTGCATGGCACGTCGCAAAGAGATTCCCGCCGCGCTGTGGAAGCGCATCGAACCTTTGATCCCGCCCGTGAAGCCCTCGCCCAAGGGAGGGCGACCGCGCGTGAGCGACCAACAAGCCCTCAACGGTATCGTCTATGTCCTGCGCACCGGCATCCCGTGGGAGGAGTTGCCCCAGGAACTGGGCTACGGCAGCGGCATGACCTGCTGGCGGCGGTTGCGCGACTGGCAAGCCGCCGGGGTCTGGCATCGTCTGCATCAGGTCCTGTTGGCCGAACTGCGCCGGGCCGACAAGCTGGACCTGAGTCGAGCCAGCCTGGACGCGGCCAGTGTGGCCGCCCCCCGGGGGGCGCCTACACCGGGCCGAACCCGACCGATCGCGGTAAGCTCGGTAGCAAGCGGCACCTGATCACCGACTGCAACGGCATTCCCTTGGCGTTCTGTGTCACCGGAGCCCACCGGCACGACTCGGTGGTATTCGAGGAGTTGGTTGATGCACTGCCCCCGATCGCTGGCAAGCCGGGGCGTCCGCAACGCTGGCCGGGCAAGCTGCACGCCGACAAGGCCTACGACATCGACCGCTGCCGCGATCACCTCAACCAGCGAGGTATCACCCCGCGTATCGCCCGCAAGGGGATAGAACGCAACGATAGGCTGGGACGCTATCGTTGGGTAGTCGAGCGCACTCATGCTTGGTTCGCGGGCATGGGCAAGCTGCGCATCCGTTTCGAACGCCGGATCGATATCCATCTGGCCCTGCTGTCTCTCGCCTGCTCGGTCATCTGTCTTCGCCATCTTCCCGGGTTTTGTTAGCCGCTCTTAGTGAGTGCGTAAGTTACCGCTTGGTAGTCAACGAGTGCAGTGTCCTCCATCGAGTGCCGCAGCAATCCAACCACATCGTGACCTTGGAGGTTCTCTAAGATGTCTTGGATTTCTTCTTCCGAAGGCTCCTCCGCGTCTCCATAAAGATCGCCCGCGTCTCGGAACATCTGAACCACGGCATCTCTGTCAGTCAAAAGATCCTCATGCCCAACGAGATGATCTTCCCTGTAGCGGCCGATCGGAATGATTTGGGTCTTTGCAGACTGAAGCGTTAGGCCGTGCCTGGTGTAGAGCCACTCCCCTAGGGTAAAGAGAACGGATTGAGCTTCGTACTCGCTCTTCGTGAACATGACGAAGTCATCGACCCAGCGCGCGAACTCGATCTTTGCCGTATCTAGCTGCGTATCTACGTCAATGAGTAGCGCCTCAGCGAGAAGTCTCGACGCATACGGCCCCACAGGTATGCCATAGCTATCTTTCCCCATCAGGTTGCCGATCAACTTCCTGACGAGAACTCTTGCGACGTCACGTACGCGCTGCGTGGTTGCTACGCTTTCAATTACATTCTCGAGCCTATGCTGATAAATCCTAGCGTAGAAGTCCGCTATATCCGCTATGGCGACATATTTGAACGCAGGCCGCTGCGCTAGCTCTGCAAGTCTGCGTTTAAGAGCGGCTAACAAAACCCGGGAAGATGGCGAAGACAGATGACCGAGCAGGCGAGAGACAGCAGGGCCAGATGGATATCGATCCGGCGTTCGAAACGGATGCGCAGCTTGCCCATGCCCGCGAACCAAGCATGAGTGCGCTCGACTACCCAACGATAGCGTCCCAGCCTATCGTTGCGTTCTATCCCCTTGCGGGCGATACGCGGGGTGATACCTCGCTGGTTGAGGTGATCGCGGCAGCGGTCGATGTCGTAGGCCTTGTCGGCGTGCAGCTTGCCCGGCCAGCGTTGCGGACGCCCCGGCTTGCCAGCGATCGGGGGCAGTGCATCAACCAACTCCTCGAATACCACCGAGTCGTGCCGGTGGGCTCCGGTGACACAGAACGCCAAGGGAATGCCGTTGCAGTCGGTGATCAGGTGCCGCTTGCTACCGAGCTTACCGCGATCGGTCGGGTTCGGCCCGGTGTAGGCGCCCCCCGGGGGGCGGCCACACTGGCCGCGTCCAGGCTGGCTCGACTCAGGTCCAGCTTGTCGGCCCGGCGCAGTTCGGCCAACAGGACCTGATGCAGACGATGCCAGACCCCGGCGGCTTGCCAGTCGCGCAACCGCCGCCAGCAGGTCATGCCGCTGCCGTAGCCCAGTTCCTGGGGCAACTCCTCCCACGGGATGCCGGTGCGCAGGACATAGACGATACCGTTGAGGGCTTGTTGGTCGCTCACGCGCGGTCGCCCTCCCTTGGGCGAGGGCTTCACGGGCGGGATCAAAGGTTCGATGCGCTTCCACAGCGCGGCGGGAATCTCTTTGCGACGTGCCATGCAGGCGATTTTGTCATCACCGCTCAGGTGTACAAGGCGGTTTTGTTAGCCGCTCTAAATGAGTCGTATGAGCCTCTTACACTATAGAGTTCACCGTCGACCAGCGACGCGCGGTAGGAAAACACCCGCTTGGATCGTGTTGGGAGGCGATTGGCCTCTATGTCGCGCTTTGCTATTAACGTCAGCGCTGTGTATATCAATAGGTCTTGAGGATGTAGCAGATGAAGCACGCGGACGTTAGCGCGATTCTTCGGAGAGAATACAGTTAACGGCTTGTACGGGATGTATGTATCTAAATCAATCTGAGCGATTGCATCTCGGACTGCCGCCCAGTTAGCAACGACCTCGCCCCATTCCGGGGGTGCGGGCAACATTGCGCTGTATCCATGTCTCTGGATGGCCGCAAACGCGTTATCTAGCTCTTGTGTGGTTAGCGAGAACATTTCATTGACACCTAACGCCTGAATTAAGCCGACCCGCGAAGCGGGTTCGGCTTGAATGAATTGTTAGGGCGCATGTCGCACGCCCTCCGCCTGATGCGCCGAGTAATGTGGCTTTAGCGCTCGATGCTCGATGGCAAGCAGAATGCCAGTTATAAGGAGTGTGGCGGGAAGCCAGGCTACGACAAAAACGATGAGCTGGAATCCCCAGTTGTTGGCGTAGAGGTCGCCACTTGGTGGGCCAGCTAAAAGCGCCTCTGTCCGGAAGTAGAACCAAGTGCCGGCAATAGCAACCGCAAGCGCCAGCTGAGCCAGCGCGAGTATCCAAAACTTTGGTAGCCGCAATTGCCTGCTCATGCGCCCTAACTACTATTCGACGTCAAAATGGTGCGTATGCACGGTGCATAGCGCAGCAGTTTCCAAAGCCTGGCAGCTGGATCTCCAAGTCCTTGTTGGTTTTCCCCTGAAATATGTCGCGTAATCCATGCGTGTAATCCCCTGTGGTTCGCCATGCGCGAGAGCACGAGGCGACGCTATCACCGGCGGGCGTTGCTCACAAGCTCCGCCAGCGTCGGGTGGCGGCTTGAGGTAGAAGTGCGGAGATTGCCGGTGGCAGGGAACGGGAACTAGTTTTCCAGAGCCGACCAGACCTGGTGCCGTAGCCCGCCGACGCGAGGTTCCGGCACGTCGTCCAGGTCGAACACGATCACCGTATTGCCGCCCTTGCGCTGCCATGGCGCTGGGAAGTAGAGCGCGCGCTGCGGGCCGATGTTCCAGTGGCGGCCGAGGTTGTGGCCGTTGGCCCAGGCGAAGCCCTTGCCGAAGGCGCGCATGTCCAGGTAGGTGTCGGCGGGAGTGGCGATCTTCAGTGTGCCGCGGTGGAAGGCGGGGCCTTCCACGTTGGCGGTGGTCCAGCCGCGGATCGCTTCGGGCGCGTCCATCGGCAGCGGGAACGCCTGCCAGCCCTTCACCGGTTGGCCGTCGAGGAACACCGGATCGACCAGGCCGGCGCGACCATCGGCCATGCGCGGGCCGTAGTTGATGCGGCCGCCGTTCTCGACCAGCACCTCGAGGGTGTGCCGGCCGGGCGGGATGTCCACGTCCACCGTCGCCTGCTTCAGGCGGCGGTCGGCGCTGCCGGCGAGCTTGCGATCGACGTAGACGCGCGCATAGTCGCGCACCTCGCCCAGGTACAGCGCGCCCTTGCGCGGGCCGGTGAGGGTGGTGCGGTAGAGGATGTAGCCGTAGGCCTGGCCGTAGCGCTCCATCGGCTGCGGGTCGTCGCTGCGCGGCGAGGGCGCGGGCAGGTTGTCCCACAGCGAGGCGGATTCGCGCAGCGGCGTGGCCGGCAGGGCGGCGAAATGGATCGGCGCGGGCAGGGCCGGTGGCTGCATGCCGGTGGCGCGCGCGATGGCGTCGCGGAACAGCGCGAACTTCGGCGTCGGCCGGCCGGCTTCGTCGAGCACGGCGTCGTAGTCGTAGCTGGTGGTCTGCGGCGCGTAATGGTCGTCGGGATTGCCCTGGAAGTTGGCGCCGTTCATGAAGCCGAAGCTGGTGCCGCCGACGAACATGTACAGGTTGGCGGAATGGCCCTGGCGCAGGATCCATTCGAACTCGCCGGCCTGTTGGGCGGCGTCGGTGCTGGCGTGCTTCTCGCCCCAGTGGTCGAACCAGCCGGCCCAGTACTCGCCGACCATCCGCGGTTGGCCGGGGCGGAACTTCGCCAGCTTCTCGAATGCGCTCCTGGCCTCGCCCGGCGCGAAGTTCACCACCGCCAGGGTGCCGGACAGGGTGCCGTTGGCGAGCATGTCGGCGCCGTCGGAAGTGAATAGCAGCGCCTTGTCGAAGCCTGCGCGCACGAACAGCTCGCGGTTGGCCTGCATGTAGGCGTGGTCGTCGCCATAGGAGCCGTACTCGTTCTCGACCTGCACGGCGATGATCGGGCCGCCGTTGCCGTTGAGCAGCGGGCGCACCTGGCCGGCGACGGCCTCGAGGTAGGCGCCGCTGGCGGCGAGGAAGCGCGGGTCCTGGCTGCGCACGCGCATGCCGGGTTCGGCGAACAGCCAGGCGGGATAGCCGCCGGCTTCCCATTCGGCGCAGGCGTAGGGACCGGGGCGCAGGATCACGTTGAGGCCGAGCGCGGCGGCCTCGCGCACGAACGCGGCGACGTCGTTGTCGCCGCCGAAGTCGAACGTGCCCGGCCTGGGCTCGACCAGGTTCCAGAACACGTAGGTCTCGACCGTGTTGAGGCCGAGCGCGCGGGCCTTGAGCAGGCGGTCCTTCCAGTAGGCGCGGGGAATGCGCTGGAAGTGGATCGCGCCGGAGACGATCCGGTAGGGCTTGCCGCCGCGGGTGAAGTGGTCGCCGGTGGTGGAGAAGGCGGGCCAGGCATCGACGCTCTGTGCGGCGACGATGCCCGGCAGCGCAAGCGCGCAGGCGAGGGTGAATGAGGCGAGCGTTCTACGCAGCATTGCGATGTCCGGTGTCAGGATTGAGCGAAGCGCCCTCATCCGGCCCTGCGGGCCACCTTCTCCCGCAAGCGGGAGAAGGGATAGGCAAAGCCCGCTTGCAGGCAAGGGGAGGCGAGATCCGCTTGCGGAGAAGGGATGGGCAAGATCCGCCTGTGGGAGCAGGAGTGGGCGAGACAGGCATGCGGAGTGGGGATGCGGCAGCATGTTGAAGTCCCGAGTCCCGAGTCCCGAGTCCCGAGTCCCGAGTCCCAAGTCCCAAGTCCCAAGTCCCGAGTCCTCAGTCCCGGCTACACGAACGACGGCGGCAGGTCTTGCTTGCGCGAGCCGAATGCGGGATTGGGCTTGGGCCCCATCTCGAACTCCAGCGTGCCGCCGGCGGCGATGTCGGCATGGCGCAGCCAGGCGCGGTTCAACGGCTGGCCGTTCCAGCGCAGCGACTGCACGTAGACGTTCTCGGCGCCGTTGCCGCGGGCGACGATGCGCAGCTTGCGGCCGCCGCCGACGTCGAGTTCGGCGGCGTCGAACAACGGACTGCCGACGACGTAGTTGCCGCTGACCGGATCGACCGCGTACAGGCCCAGGGCGCTGAGCACGAACCAGGCGCTCATCTGCCCGCAGTCCTCGTTGCCGGACAGGCCGTTGCGCGCGTCGTGGTATTGCTCGCGCAGTAGCCGGCGCACCATCGCCTGGGTCTTGTACGGCTGCCCGGCATAGGCATAGAGGTAGGCGACGTGGTGGCTCGGCTCGTTGCCGTGCGCGTACTGGCCGACCATGCCGTCGATGTCCGGCGGCGCGTCGGCGGGCAGTTCGGAACTGGTGGCGAACAGCTCGTCGAGCTTGGCGACGAAGCCGTCGCGGCCGCCGAACAGTTCCATGTAGCCGTACAGGTCGTGCTGGTTGAGGAAGGTGGCCTGCCAGGCATTGGACTCGGTGAAGTCGCGCCATCGTTTCGCGTGGCCCATCGCGCGCGGGTCGAACGGCGCCGCCCAGCGGCCATCCTCCAGGCGCGGCTGCACGAAGCCGCTGTCGCGGTTGAACACGTTGCGGTAGTTGCGCGAGCGCTGCAGCAGCGTGCGGTAGGCATCCTCGTCGCCGGCGGCGCGCGCCAGGTGCGCGCAGGCCCAGTCGTCGTAGGCGTATTCGAGCGTGCGGCTGACCGCCTCGTCGACCTTGTCGCTGGGGATGTAGCCGAGCCGGCGGTAATACGGCAGGCCATGGAAGTCGTCCTCCATGGCGCGCTTGCGGTACAGCGGCCAGGCCGCGGCGAAGTCGATCCCGGCGAAACCCTTGGCATGCGCTTCGGCCAGCACGACGGCGGAGTGGTAGCCGATCATGCAGCCGGTCTCCACGCCCTGCAGCGGCCAGATGCCGACGCCGTCCGGGCATTCGGCGGCACCGCGCACCAGGCATTGCGCCAGGTCCGGCACGCGCTCGGGCTGGACCAGCGTCAGCAGCGGATGCAGGGCGCGGTAGGTGTCCCACAGCGAATAGGTGCTGTAGTTGTGCTGGCCCTCCGGCAGCGCGTGCACCTGCAGGTCCATGCCGCGGTAGCGGCCGTCCACGTCGCTGAACAGCGTCGGCGCCAGCAGCGCGTGGTAGAGGCCGGTGTAGAAGATGCGGCGCTGCGCGTCGTCGCCGGTGTCGATGCGCACGCGGCCGAGTTCCTTCTCCCAGGCGGCGACCGCCTCGGCGTGCACGCGCGCGAAGTCGAAGTCGGGCAGCTCGGCGTCGAGGTTGGCCAGCGCGTTCTCGGCGCTGACCGCGGAGATGCCGACCTTGACCAGCAGCGGCGCGTCGCCGGCGTCCGGATAGTGCAGGGCGAGCTTGAGCTTGCTGCCGTCGGCCTGGCGCGCGTCGCCGGCGAGCGGCTGGTCGCCGCTGTAGAGCTGCGCCTGCGCGAACGGGCGCGACAGGCGCATCGCGAAGAAGACGTAGCGGCCCTTGGCCCACTGCCAGACGCGGCGGCCGCCGGCGACGGTGCGGTCGTCCACCACGCGCAGTTGCGCCTCGGTGACCCGGGTCGGCGTGGACGGGTTGTCCTGCATGCCGTGGGCGAAGTCGACCAGCAGGTGCGCGGGCCGGCCCTTCGGGAAGTGGTAGCGGTGCAGGCCGGCGCGCGCGGTGGCGGTCAGCTCGGCATGGATGTTGGACTCCAGGCGCACGCGGTAGTAGCCGGGCGAGGCGGCCTCGTCGGCGTGGTCGTAGCGTTGGCGGTAGCCGGCGTCGGGATTGTCGAGCGGGCCGGGCGCCAGCCTGACTTCACCGATCGCGGGCACGACCAGCACGTCGAGCATGTCGCCGATGCCGGTGCCGGACAGGTGCGTGTGCGAGAAGCCCATGATCGAGCCGTCGGACTCGTGGTAGCCGCTGCATGCGTCCCATACCGCGTTGTAGGTGTCCGGGCTCAGCTGGACCATGCCGAACGGCAGCGTCGCGCCGGGGAAGGTATGGCCGTGCCCGCCGGTGCCGATGAACACGTCGACGTGGCGAGTGAGGTCGGCCTTGGCGCGCGCGTCGGCCGGCATGGCGTAGCGGCCGGCGCGCGCGAGCGCGGTGCCGGCAAGGCCGGTGCCGCCGAACAGGGCCAGGGCGATGGCGCCCTGCAGGAAGCCGCGTCGTGTTGCCATTGGGTGTACTCCGTCGTTCGGTGAAGGCGAGGACCTTCCTTCTCCTTTGGGAGAAGGTGCCCCGCAGGGGCGGATGAGGGTTCGGGCGAAGCCGCGTGCAGTCGGAACATCGCAGGGCTTCGCTCCGTACCCTCACCCCAACCCCTCTCCCAGCGGGAGAGGGCTTCGTGCTCAGTTTTTCAGCAGGTGCGGCTTGCGCTGCGCCAGGTCGACGACCAGTTCGCCGAACAGGGTGTTGGCCCAGGCGAACCAGTCGCGGGTGAATTTGCCCGGATCGTCCTTGTCGAACGCCTCGTGCATGAAGCCGGTGCCGGCGTGGGTGGTCTTGAGCCAGTGCAGGCACTGGCGGATCTGCGCGTCGTCGTCGCTGGCGAGCGCGTACTGCACGATCGCCATCGGCCAGATCGTGCCCAGGCCGCTATGCGGGCTGCCGACGCCTTCGGCCGCGCGGCCGCGGCTGAAGTACGGGTTGCGCTCGCTCCAGGCCAATGCGCGGGTGCGCAGGAACACCGGATCGTCGCGCTCGCAGCAGCCGAGGTAGGCGAGGCTGAGCAGGCCGGGCGCGTTGGCATCGTCGATGAACAGCTGGTTGCCATAGCCGTCCACCTCGTAGGCCCAGAACGGCTGGCCGTCGGCATCGCGCATCTGGCCGAACGCGCGGGTGGCCTTCTCGACCTCGTCGGCGAACGCGCGGCAGTCCGCCGCGAAAGCGGCGTCGCGATGGATCGCCTCGCTCATCGCTGCCAGCTGCCGCAACGAGACCACCGCGAACAGGTTGGCCGGTACGAACAGCGGGTACACGCAGGCGTCGTCGGAGGGGCGGAACATCGAGTGGATCATGCCGTTGGGCCGGGTCGGCTGGCCGTAGCCCTCCAGCACCAGCGTCTCGGTGGCCAGGGGCGAGGGCCGCTGGAACGTGTAGGGGCCGCGGTCGTGCATGCGCTGCTGTTCGCGGAAGGTGCGCACCACCACGCGCATCGCCTCGCGCCAGTCGTCGTCGAACGGCGCGGTGTCGCCGCTGGCGCGCCAGTACTCGTGGGCGATCCGGATCGGATAGCACAACGAATCCACTTCCCACTTGCGCTCGCCGACGCCGGGCTTCATCTCGGTGATGTCGTCGACCGACCACTTCAGGCGCGCGGTCGTGCCGTCGGGCAGGAAGGCGTTGGCGTAGGGGTCGAGGCGGATGCACGCCGCCTGGCGCTGGATCAGGCCATGGAACATCCGGCGCAACGCCGGGTCCTGCCTGGCCAGCGGCACGTAGGGATGCACCTGCGCGGAGGAATCGCGCAGCCACATCGCGTGGATGTCGCCGGTGATGACGAAAGTGTCAGGCTTGCCGTTGCGCGTGCCGGTCTCGACGGTGGTGTCGAGCGTGTTGGGATAGCAGTTCTCGAACAGCCAGGCCAGTTCCGGATCGCCGATCTTCGCCTTGACCTGCTGCAGGTGCCGTTCGACCGCGGCGCTGACGAAACGGCGCTGCGACTTCGGCGGGCGCTTGCTGGCGAACGTGCGGTCGCCGGCCGCCGCGACGGCGAAGCCGGGCAGGGCGCCGGCGAGCAGGCCGGTGGCGGTCGCGCGCAGGAGGTCGCGACGGGTGGCGGAGAAGCCGGGACCCGGGCGCAGCCGGCGGGCGGATGGCGAATCGGTGTCTGGCATGGAACAGGCTCCAATGGGGATCAATGCAAGAAGACGGCTTTCCCGGGTCCCGGGCCCCGGCTTCACTTCGGCAGCGGCGCGCGGCCCTCGATCGAGAACGTGGCCGCCGCGCCCGCCGCGCCGGTGCCGGGCTGGCCGCCGCCGACGAACACGCGGTAGTCGCCGGGCTCGACCGCGCGGGTACCGGCGCGGTCGACGTCGCTGAGCCGGCGTGGGTCGAGCGCGAACGTCAGTTCGCGCGATTCGCCGGGCTGCAGGGTCACGCGCCGGAAGCCGACCAGGGCGCGCAGCGGCGACTGCGGGCGCCTGGGATACTCGAGGTACACCTGCACCACTTCGTCGCCGGCGCGCGTGCCGGTATTGCGCACGCGGGTGGAGACGGTCAGCGTGTCGCCGGCCTTCAGCGTGGAGGCGGACAGGCGCGGCGCGTCGTAGCCGAACCGGGTGTAGCTCAGGCCGTAGCCGAACGGATACAGCGGCGTGCCGGTGAAGTAGCGGTAGGTGCGGCCCTTCATGTCGTAGCTGACGTAGGGCGGCAGGTCCTTGGTCGAGCGGTAGAAGGTCACCGGCAGGCGCCCGCCCGGATTGACGTCGCCGGCCAATGCCTGCGCGATCGCGGTGCCGCCGGACTGGCCCGGATACCATGCGGCGAGGATCGCGTCGGCATGTTGCTGGGCCCAGTTCAGCGCCACCGCGCTGCCGCTCATCAGCACCACCACGAGCGGCTTGCCGGCGGCCTTGGCGCGCGCGAGCAGGGCTTCCTGCGCGGCCGGCAGCCCGATCGCGTTGCGGTCGCCGCCGTCGAAGCCGGGCACGTCGACCTTCAGTTCCTCGCCTTCCACGTCGGGCGAGAGGCCGACGAAGGCGACCACCGCATCGGCTTGCGCCACCGCGCGCTCGGCCTCGGCCAGTTGCGCCTCGGCGGGCGCGAGCCATTCCAGGCGCAGGCCCTGGTCCTGGCCGCGGTGCTCGATCTCCAGGCGGATGCGGCGCGGGCGCGCGTCGTCGAAATGCAGCGTGGCCTCGACGTTGCGGCCGTCGGCATTGTGCACGCCGGCGGCGATGCGCCTGTCCTCGGCGTTGCCGGCGATCACCAACGCATCGTCGACGTACAGGCGCACCGGATCGTGGCCGGCGCAATCGAAGCAGCGCGCCACGCGCACCGCCAGCGTGTAGTCGCCCGGGCCGGGCGGCAGCAGCTCGCCGGTCCAGCGCACCGAATAGCGGTCCGCCGGCACGCCCTCGGCCGGTGCGACGCGGTCCCAGTTGAAGCCGACCACGCGGTCCTGCCGCACCGTGCGCGGCGTGCCGGCCAGGTCCAGGTTGTCGAAGTACTCGCCCTTCAGGCCCGGCTTGCCGTCGCTGCGCAGCGCGGTTTCCGGGATCGTGCCGGGCACGCCGGCCGCGAGCGGCGCGCCCTGCGCGTAGCGCACCTTGTCGGCGCCGAAGCGCGCGCGCAGGCCGAGCAGCGGCGTCACCGGCTCGCGCGAAGTGCCCTGGTAGTTGGCTTCGAGCGCCGCCAGCGCATCGGCGTTCGGACCGAGCACGGCGAGGGTGGTGCCCGGCTTCAGCGGCAGCGTGCCGGCGTCGTTCTTCAGCAGCACCAGCGACTGCACCGCGGCCTGCAGGGCGAGCCGGCGATGCGCGGGGCTGTCGATGTCCTTCGTGCCGAGGCGGGCATATGGATCGCGCCCGGGCGCATCCAGCTCGCCGAGCCGGTAGCGCGCGGCGAACAGGCGCACCAGCGACCGGTCGAGCAGTGCCTCCTCGACCTCGCCGCGCTCGATCGCCTTGCCGAGTTCGCGATAGGCGTAGCCGCAGTTGAGGTCGTGGCCGGCCTTGAGCGCCGCGGCCGAGGAGCCGGCGTTGTCGGGGCGGAAGTAGTGGAACTGGGTCATGTCGTCGACCGCGTCGCAGTCGGACACGACGAAGCCCTTGAAGCCCCAGTCGCCGCGCAGCCGTCCATCGAGCAGCGATCCGGACGCGCACGCCGGCGTGCCGTGCAGCGAGTTGTAGGCGCACATCACCGAGCCGGCCTGGCCCTCGACCAGCGCGGCGCGGAACGCCGGCGTGTAGGTCGCCTCCAGGTCGTGCGGCGAGACGTCCACGTCGAAGCCGTGGCGGCCGGGTTCCGGGCCGCTGTGCACGGCCAGGTGCTTGGGCGTGGCGATCGTGCGCGGGTGGCGCGGGTCGTCGCCCTGCAGGCCGCGGATGAAGCCGATGGCGAGCTGGCCGGTGAGGTAGGGATCCTCGCCGTAGGTCTCCATGCCGCGGCCCCAGCGCGGGTCGCGGAAGATGTTGATGTTGGGCGACCAGAGGGTCAGGCCGGCGTAGCGCGGGTGGTCCTTGCCGGGGCCGCCGGCGAGGTTGAACTTGGCGCGCGCCTCGGTCGAGGTCGCGGTGCCGACCTGCTGCAGCAGGTCGGCGTTCCAGGTGGCCGCCAGGCCGATCGCCTGCGGGAACACGGTGGCGTAGCCGTTGCGGGCGATGCCGTGCAGGCCTTCGCTCCACCACTCGTAGGCGGGAATGCCCAGGCGCGGGATCGCCGGGGCGTCGTTCATCGCCTGGGCGATCTTTTCCTCGCGGGTCATCCTGGCGACCAGCGCGGCGGCCTTGTCCTCGGCCTCGTCGGCGTGTGCGAGGCCAGGCAGGGTGCACAGGGTGAGGGTTGCGGCGAGCAGGGCCCTCATCCGCCCTCCGGGCGCCTTCTCCCGCCCGCGGGAGAAGGAAGCGGCCCGGCATCCATCACGGCACGCGCGCTCGTCCCTTCTCCCGCTTGCGGGAGAAGGTGCCCCGAAGGGGCGGATGAGGGCGCCTTTCACTGCACAGCCTCCGCCGGCGCGCCCGCGAGCGTCGAGGCCAGGTCGCGGACCTGCAATGCCGCTTGCAGCTTTTCCAGCGCGGCGGCGCTGCGCACGTGCAGCGTCATCGGCTCGCCGGGCAGCAGGTCGAAGGCGTTGTCGGACAGTCGCGCGTCGTTGTCGCCGAACGACAGCCAGACCTCGCGCGCCAGCACCGGGCTGGTCAGCGTCAGCGCGTAGCCGTCGCCGTCGGCCTTCCACTCGCTGCGCACCTGCGCCTGCGGCAGCGCCAGCCGCTTGGCCGCGTCGAAGAACACGGCCTGACGCGACAGCACGCGCTCGCCGTCGAGCAGCTCGAACACCGCGAACGTGCGCTTCGGATCGGCGCCCCGCAGCAGTTCCGCGTCGGCGTACTGCGCCACCCGCGTGCTGCTCAGCGGCGCCAGCCGCGCCGGCTGGGTGCGGGCGGACAGCACCTTGCCGTCGAAGTCCATCACCCGCATGCGCCACCGCGCCGCCAGCGGCGCGGTGCGGTCGGAGACCAGCGAGACCGTGGTGGTGCCGTCCTTGCGCAGCGCGGCGATCAGTTCAGGCGCGTAGAAGCGGCGCGCGTGGAAGTGCAGCGCCTTCCAGCGGCCGTAGTAGTCCACGCTCGACCAGGACGCGACCGGCCACACGTCGTTGAGCTGCCAGTACAGCGAGCCCATCGACTGCGGGCGCGAGGCGCGCAGGTGCTCGGCGGCGATGGCGATGCCTTCGGCCTGCATCAGCTGGCTCAGGTAGACGAAGCTCTCGAAATCCTTCGGCTCGCCGAACTCGCGGCGGATGTACAGCAGCAGGCGCTGGTTGCCGTTGCCCTTGTCGAACTTCTGGTGCGCGCGCATCACCGGCGATTCCGGCTGCAGGTCGCCGTCCTGGGCGAAGGCTCGGATCGTGCGCATGTCCGGGAACGACTGCAGGCCGTACTCGGACATGAAGCGCGGGGTGACGTTCATGTACTCGGTCACTGGCAGCGCGGGGCCGCCCCAGACCTTCCAGTAGTGCATGTCGCCGTCGTCGGTCTGGTCGGCCGGACCGTCGAAATCGGTGCCGGGCGAGGTCGCCCAATAGGGCGTGCCGGGCGAATACCGGGTGACCGCTTCGCGCAACACCGTGCCGAACAGCGTGGTCATGCCCATCTCGATGCGGCTGCGTTCCTCCGGGTCGAGCGACCGCTTGAACTCGACGCTGCCGCCCCAGTTCTCCCAGCCGGTCTGCACCTCGTTGTTGCCGCACCAGAGCACGATGCTGGGATGGCCGCGCAGGCGCTTGACCTGCTCGATCGCCTCCTGGCGGGTGTTCTCGCGGAACGCCACGTCATGCGGCGGCACCGCGCCGCCGAACATGAAGTCCTGCCAGATCATGATGCCGAGTTCGTCGGCGATCTCGTAGAAGCGATCGTCCTGGTAGTGCCCGCCGCCCCACATGCGCAGCATGTTCATGTTGGCGTCGCGCGCGTCCTGTAGCGTGCGCCGCATCGTGGCCTCGGTGACCCGGCTCGGGAAGCTGTCGAGCGGGATCAGGTTGGCGCCCTTGGCGAACACCGGAATGCCGTTGATCACGAACTCCATGCTCTTGCCCCACGCGTCCTTCTGCCGGCGCAGCTCGACGGTGCGCAGGCCGACGACGCGGCGGAACTCCTGGGTGTCGCCGTTGGTGTCGCGCACCCTGGCGACGAAGGTGTAGCGGTCCTGCGCGCCGTAGCCGGCCGGGTACCAGCGCTTCGGGTATGGGATGCGTACCGGCAGGTCGATCCGGTTGTCGCCCGGATCGACCGGGCGCTGCTCGACGGCGTGGACGACGGTGGCGCCGTCCGGGCCCAGCACGTCGAGGGTGATTTCCACCGCGCCGGCGACGCTGCTGGCGATCTGCAACTGCGCGCCGAGCTGGGCGACGCGCTCATCCAGGCGCTTCTGCTCGATGTAAAGGTCCTCCACCCGCACGGCATCCCAGGCGTTGAGCTGCACGTCCTTCCAGATGCCGGCGTTGATGATGCGCGGGCCCCAGTCCCAGCCGAACTGGTACGGTGCCTTGCGCACGTAGATCGAGCTGTTGCGGCCCACCGGTTCGTCGCCGAACATCGAGTCGTAGGTGCCGGGCAGCCCGTAGGGCTGCTTGGCCAGCCACGGGCGGATCGCCTCGACCGGCGAACGGAAGGTGATCTCCAGCTGGTTGCGGCCGCGCTTGAGCAGCGGCTTCACGTCGGCGCTCCAGCGCCGGAACATGTTGTCGGCCTCGAGCAAGGGCTTGCCGTTGAGCTTGACCTCGGCCAGCGTGTCCAGGCCCTGGAACACCAGTTCGACGTGCTGGCGCGCCAGCAGCGCGGCGTCGGCCTCGAATTCGCCCCGGTACTGCCAGTCGCTCAGGCCCACCCACTGGATCTGCGCCTCGTTGTCGCGCAGGAACGGATCGGGCACCAGGCCGGCGGCTATGAGATCGCTCTGCACCGCGCCCGGCACCTTGGCTGGCAGCCACTGCGCCGCCTTCGGATACTGCCTGGCCTGCGCCTGGCCCGGCGCGAGCCGGACCTGCCAGCCGCTGTCCAGCACTTGCGTGGACGGCGGCGCGGCGGAGGCCGGCAGGGCAAGCGCCAGCCCGACCAGGAGCGCCAGCGTGCCCGAAGGGGAGCCCCCGGCGCCGTTGCGGACAGGTGCGGTCGCATGCACGGCGGTGCAGGAACGATGGCGTTGGGATACGGGCATAGGGGTTCTCCTCGTGTCGTCAGCGCTTGGCGGGCGGCGCCTGCGCGGCTTGCTCGATCAGGTGGACGCCGCCGATCGCGTACAGCGGACCGGAGATCGGCGCGGTGAAGCGCAGGCACAGGTCGTGCATGCCGCTGCGCGGCGGCAGCGGCGCTTCCAGCACGAACTGCTCGCCGAGCGCGTCGCCGGCGGGCAGGGGGACCGACGCCAGCCGTTCGCCGTCGCAGCCCTGCAGCACTTCCAGTTCGCCCTGCGGCGTGCTGGCCGGGTACTGGTGCACTTTCGACTGGTCGTGCGCCAGGCCGAAGTTGCGCGCCAGCCGCGCCGCATCGACGCGCACGGCGGCGATCCCGTCCAGGCGCGCCTGCGGGTACACCCAGCAGGCGTAGAACAGGTCGACGTTGTAGACCGGCGTATCGGCGCCGGGCATGTCCGGCAACAACGGCAGGCGCAGGCCGAGCTCGCCCTGGTCGTGGCAGTTGCGCAGGCCCTGCGTGTCGAGGCTGAGCAGCGACGGGCGGTCGAAGGTGCGACTGCGGGCGGCCGCCAGCGGGCGGCCGTCCTCGGTGAACACCGCGGCCTTGACCGTGGCCGGCAGCGTCACCGCGAACGGTGCGCCGTAGCGTGAGGACTGCAGGGTCGGTTCGCTGCCGTCGGTGGTGTAGCGGATCTGCCCGAAGCCGGCCTGGTTGCCGAGCTTGACCTTGGCCGGCGCGCCGGCCAGCACCGGGTTGGGACCGCCGTCGAGCGCGATGTCGGCGGCGAAGGCGCCGTCGCTGTAATCGATGCCGAGCGCGCGATAGCGTTGCAGCTGCGCCGGCAGGCGTCCCAGGAAACCCGCCCAGCCGCGCGCTGCCGCCGGCGACCACGCGACCTCGGCCACCGCGTCGAGGCGCGGGAACAACGCATGGTCCACGTGCCAGGCCGAGGGGGTGTACTCGGTCCACAGCGCGCCTTGCACGCCCAGCACGTGCCTGGACTGCTCGGCGGTCAGCCCGGCCGGCACCGGGTCGAACTCGTAGACGCGCGACAGCGGCAGCGGGCCGATGTGGCCGTTGGGTTCGTCGCTGCGCGTGGTCTGCAGGTAGTTGAGGTACATCCAGCCGGCGGGCGCCAGCACCACGTCGTGGCCGAGCTTGGCGGCCGCGACGGCGCCGTCCACGCCGCGCCAGGACATCACCGTGGCGCTGGCGGGCAGGCCGCCCTCGAGGATCTCGTCCCAGCCGATGAGGCGGCGTCCGTGCGCGGTGAGGTATTGCGCGAGCTGTTCGTTGAACCAGCCCTGCATCGCGTGCGCGTCCTTGACGCCGAGCTTGCGCATCTGCGCGCGGACCGCCGGGGAAGCCTCCCACTGGTCCTTGATGGCCTCGTCCCCGCCGATGTGGATGTAGGGCGAGGGGAACAGTTCGAGCAGTTCGTCGAGCACGCCGAAGATGAAATCCAGGCTGCGCTTGTCGGTGCCGAACAGGTAGGGATTCACGCCCCAGTCCACCGACACCGCCGGCCGCTCGCCGGTGACGCCGACCTCTTCCGGATACGCGGCCACGGCGGCCTGGGCATGGCCGGGCATGTCGATCTCGGGAAGGATGGCGATGTGGCGCTCGGCGGCGTAGGCGACCAGTTCGCGGATCTGGTCCTGCGTGTAGAAGCCGCCGTAGCGCTGCGGCGTGCCGTGGCGGCCCGCGCCGGGCGGCGTGCGCCACGCGCCGACCTCGGTGAGCTTGGGATAGCGCTTGATCTCGATGCGCCAGCCCTGGTCGTCGGTGAGGTGCAGGTGCAGCACGTTGAGCTTGTGCTGGGCCATCGCGTCGATCACGTGCTTGACCGTGGCCACGTCGTGGAAGTGGCGGGCGACGTCGAGGTGCTGGCCGCGCCAGCCGAAGCGCGGCCAGTCGCGGATCGTCGCGGCCGGCACCGTCACCTCGCCCTTGCGCGCGTCCGGGGTCATCAGCTGCCAGGCGCTGATCGCGCCGTAGAACAGGCCGGCGGCATCGCGCGCGGCGATGCGCATGCCCTGCTGGTCCACGTCGAGCGCGTAGCCTTCCTTCTGCTCCACCGGCGCCTGCGGATCGAGCTGCAGGCGGATGCTGCCGGGCGTCGCGGTGGCTTCGGTCTTCACCGCCAGGTCCAGCCCGCGCGTGCGCTGCAGCAGGCCGGCGAGGTAGCGGGCGCTGCGCAGCGCCGCATCGTCGCCGGCGGCCACCGAGATCGGCGTGCGCGGGCCGATGTCCAGCCTGCCGTTGTGGCGCTGGCTCTCCGCCGGGGCGGGGATCAGCGGCAGCGGCGGCGGCACGTGCGGGCCGGACTCCGCGTTGGGGAACGGTGGCGGATTGCCGGTATGGCGCTCGTCGCCGCAGCCGCCGAGCAGCACGGCGGCCAGCACGGCAAGCCCGAAGGCACGCAGGCGATGTGCGGTCATCGCGCGGGATGCAGAACGTGAGTTCATGGAGTGTCCCCGGTGGTTCGCGTGGCGCCCGATCGGGATCGGAGCGCGGACGTCATGCGGTGAAGTGATGGAGAGTACGTCGTGGAGCGGTCTGGTTCGAGTTGCAGGGCATCATGCCGGCAAGCCCCTCTCCCGCGGGGAGAGGGGCTTCTTCCTCAACGCTCGGCCAGCGGCAGTTCGTCCCAAACCTTCGGGTCCTCGGCGCCCAGCACCCAGCAGCTGAAGCCCTGCAGCCCGTATTGCTTCACCAGGTCGTAGCGGGCGCGGAAGCTGCGCGCATCCGGGCGGAACACCCACTCGCGCATGTCGTCGCGGTAGAAGTAGAACCACGATTCCTGTTCCACCGGATCCCACTGCACGGTGGCGTTCTGCTCGATCGCCAGCGGGAACGACTCGTCGGCGTCGATGTAGGTGGCGGAGATGTTGGAGGCCTCGGTGCCGTCCTCCCTGACCGGGTCGCCGGTGTACCAGCGATAGCCGTAGGTGGCGATGCCCAGCGACAGCTTCTCCTTCGGTACCTGGGTCAACGCGTACTCCAGGTGCTTCTTCATCCACGGCATGCCGTCGACCGGGCCGGGCGTGGTCCAGCGGGTGTGCTGGTCGTAGGTCATCAGGCTGATCAGGTCGGCGGCCTGGCCGAGCGCCTTCAGGTCGTACGGGCCGCGCCAGTATTCCCACATCCACTTTGCGAAACGGCCGCCCTCCGGATAGCCCGGCGCGTTCGGCACCACCGCCACCGACAGCGTCATGCCGGCCTTGTGCAGCGCCTCGGCGGTCTGCTTGACCATCAGGGTATAGGCGTCGCGATCGGTCCACGCGATGCTTTCGAAATCGAACTGGAAGCCCTTGTAGCCGCGCTGCCTGCCCTCGCGGACCAGGTACTCGTTCATCCGCTTCTTGGCCGTCTCGTCGTGCAGCAGCTTGTGGAAGCCCTCGCGGCCGGCGGTCATCGACAGGATCGGCGTGACCGGCAGCTTCTTCGCGCGCGCGATGCCGTAGACGTAGTCGTTCGGGCCGCCGTTGACCAGGCCGTTGGCGTCCACGCCGTACCAGGTCGGCACCAGCACGTCGATCTTGTCGACGTTGGCCAGGAAGGAGTTGGTCGATTTCTGCGTGCCCATCAGATAGAACAGGGCGGTCGGGTTCTTGGCCATGGCCGGTGCGGCCAGGGCCAGCGCCAGCATCAGCGCGGACAGTCGCTTGATCATCGGTATTCCGTCAGCGGGGTGGGATGGGAGAAGAGAGCTCGATCCTGTAGGCCCAGGCGTGTTCGCCGACCGGCTTGGCCGGCAGGCGCAGGTGCAGGCCGTCGTCGCGTTGCTCGAACGGCACCTTGCGGCCGTCGGCCAGCAGCGTGACCGCGCGCACGCCGTCGGCCGGCTTGAGCGAACGGATCACCGCCTTGCCGTCCCGGGGCCAGCCCAGTTCGATCGCGTACAGCGCGCCGTCGCGCACGGTGAAGCGGAAATCCTCCGGCGTGTACGGCTTGGTCTTGGTGTCCTGGAAGCTGCCGCCCGCCACTTCGGTGGGGCCTTCGCCATAGGTGCGCCACGGCCGGCTGTCGTAGATCGCCTCGCCGTTGGTCTTAAGCCATTTGCCGATGGCCAGCAGGATGTCGCGCTCGGTGTCCGGGATGCTGCCGTCGGCGCGCGGGCCGATGTTGAGCAACAGGTTGCCGTTCTTGGACACCACGTCGGCCAGCAGGTGGATGATGAACGTCGGCGACTTGTAGGTGTCGTTCTCGACGAAGCTCCACGAGGCGTCGCTGACCGAGGTGTCGGTCTGCCAGTGGGTCGGGTGGATGCCGGTGAGCTGGCCGCGCTCGATGTCCAGCGTGCCGGCGCCTTCCGCGAACGCGCCGAGCTTGTAGTTCACCACCACGCCGCCCTTGGCGGCGCCGCGGTTGTAGTAATAGGACAGCAGCGTCGGCAGCGTGCTGCGGAAGGTCGGGTGGGCGATCCACCAGTCGAAATAGACCAGGTCCGGGTCGTAGCGGTCGATCAGCTCGGTGGTGCGTGCCAGCCAGTCGTCCAGCCAGGCCTGCGAGACCGGCGTCCAGTCGTTGGCGACGTCGCCGTCGTCCTTGCCGCGCAGCCGGACCTGGGCCGGGCCGTACAGGTCCGCGTAGCGCGGGTCGTTGACGTCGGAATCGATCGCGCGGCCGCCGTCGAAGAACCAGTTGTGCTCGGCGCGATGCGAGGACAGGCCGAAGTGCAGGCCTTCGGCGCGGATCGCCTTGGACAGCTCGCCGAGCAGGTCGCGCTTCGGGCCCATCTTGGCCGCGGTCCAGTCGGAGAGGCGCGAGTCGTACAGCGCGAACCCGTCGTGGTGCTCGGCCACCGGCACCACGTAGCGCGCGCCGGCCTCGCGGAACAGCTTCGCCCAGGCCGCCGGGTCGAACTTCGGCGCGGTGAACAGCGGCACCAGGTCCTTGTAGCCGAACGTCGCCTGCGGGCCGTAGGTGGCGATGTGGTGCTCGTATTCCTTCGAGCCCTTCTGGTACATGTTCCTGGAATACCACTCGTTGCCGAACGCCGGCACCGAGAACACGCCCCAGTGGATGAAGATGCCGAACTTGGCGTTGTCGTACCAGCCCGGCGACCGGTATTGCTTGAGCGAGGTCCAGTCGGGACGGAACGGCCCCTTGCGCGCGCCTTCGCCGGCCTCGCGCACCAGGCGCTCGCGTTCGGGCGCGTACTTGGCGGTGGCCTGCAGCCACTGCGCGTCGATCTGTTCGGGCGAAAGCGTGGCCGCGGTCGCCGCGGTGGGCGGATCGGCCGCGATCGCGGGGGATGCGGGGAGTGCGAGCAGCATGGCAAGGGCGTACGCCAGGGCCCTGCGTGCGGTTCCGGAGGCGCGGAGGGGTGCGTCTGCGGCGGGGCAGGGATCGATCGTCATGGGAACTGCACTCCTTGTCGTTGAAGTGCCGGCCGGGATGCCGGCCGGTACCGGGGATAAAAAAGGCGCGCCACCGAAGGGAGGGAGGTGGCGCGCCAGAACCCTATCAGAACTTGAAGTTCAGCTGGGCCTGATAACCCCGGCCATTCTTGTACATGCCGATCGGCGCGTACTTGACCTCGTTGTACCAGTAGTAGGTCGAGTCGAGCAGGTTGGTCGCGCTCAGGCTCAGGCTGACCCAGTCGTTGAACTCGTACGACGCGGTCAGGTCGAGCTGCTTGTAGGAATCGGTGAAGATGTTCGATTCCAGGCGGCCGATCTGGGTGAAGTACTTCGAACGGTAGCTGTAGTTGACGCGCACCATCCACGGGCCGTGCTCCCAGTACGGGATCACGTTGTAGGTGTTCCTGGACAGGTACGGCAGGTTCAGGCCGTCGTCCGAGCTGGACTCGGCGTAGGTGTAGTTCGCCGCCAGGCCGAAGCCCAGGCCGAACGCCTGCTGGTAGTTCAGCGAAGCGCCGGTGACCTTGGCGCCGGAGGCGTTCTCGGGGCGGGTCACCGTGTACTGCCCGTTGACGATGCCGTTGGTCGGGTCGCTCAGCGTCTCGGTCGTGGTGGTGGTCACGATGTACGAGCTGATATCGCGGTAGAACACCTCGGCCGACAGCATGCTGGACGGCGCGAAGTACCACTCGGCGGCCAGGTCGTAGTTGGTGGATTCGTACGGCTTCAGGTCCGGATTGCCGCCGCTCGCGGTCAGGTCGCCGCTGGTGCTGTTCAAGTTGAACGAGCCGGCCAGGTCGCCGTAGCGCGGACGCGCGATCACGCGTGCAGCCGAGAAGCGGACCACCTTGTCGTCGTCCAGGTCATAGGCGATGTTGAAGCTCGGCAACGGCTTCTCGTACTTCTTGGACACTTCCACCGGCGAGTAGGTCGTGCCGCCGTCGTTGGTCTGCCAATAGGACGACTTGTCCTTGGTGCTCACGTAGCGGACGCCGAAGTTGCCGCGCCACTTGCCGGACTCGAAGTTCAACTGCGCGTACAGGTTGTTGGTGATCTCCTTGACGTCGAACTCCTGGCCGTACTTCTCCTCGAACTCGCCCTGCGGCAGCGACCTGAGGTAGGACAGGATCGAGTTGAGGTTGGCGGTCGGCCAGTTGACCAGGTCGCCGCTGGCGCCCAGGCCGTCGTACAGGCCGCCCGGCGTGGTGCCCGGGCTGAACGAGGTCAGCAGGATGTCCTGGTCGGCAAACAGCGCGTTGCCGCGCGACTTCTGGCCGTTCTCGTGGTTGATGTACTTGTAGCCCACCTGCAGCTTGTTGAGCGGACCCCAGTCGAGATCGCGCGCCGCATCGAACTGGAAGTACTTCTCCTGGTCCTTGGTGGTGGTGTACTCGATGCCGCCGGCCTGCTGGCCGCTGGCCAGGCCCCAGTTCGACGCGCTGTTGTCGTCGTAGTCGACCGAGGTGTGGCTGCCGTCGTAGGCGAAGTCGTAGCCGCCGTTCTGCAGCAGGAACTTCATCAGGTACTCGGGGTCCTTGCCGCCGGTGGCCTTGGTCGCGCCGACCTGCGAGGTGAATACCCACTTGTCGCCGTACCAGTCGTGGCGCAGGTTGAGGCTCTTGGTGGTCACCTCGCTCATGCGGTAGTTGGCGTCGAGCTGGGCGTAGGGCTGGGCCAGGTCGCCATCGGACACCTTGGCCGAGGTGATGTAGCCGTTCTGCACGTTGGCCTGGGTGATCAGCCGCATGTTGCTGATGTTGACCGGATTCCCGTTCTCGTCGACGGAGCCGTCGGCCGCCGGCGAACTGCAGTTAGGGCAGACGTAGCGCGATTCGCTGAAGTTGTTGTACTTGCCCTTGATGTAGATGCCGGTGAGGTTGAACTCGTTCTGCTCGTTCGGCTTCCACTGCAGCGCGCCCTGCAGGCCGTTGCGCTCGCGGGTCTGCTGGAAGTAGGCGCTGTTGATGCCGGCCGGCACCTTGGCCGTGGCCACGTCGCCGCCGTCGCCGGTGATGGTGGCGCCGGAGGGGATGTTGGCGCCGGTGGTGTAGCCGAAGAACTCGATGCCCGCGCGCGCGATGTCCTGCTTGTCGTGGGTCGCGGAGATCAAGGCGCCGAAGGTCTCGTCGTCGTTCTTCCAGCTCCACAGCGCCGAGCCGCGCGGGTTGCCTTCCTCGGAGCGGTCGTTGTAGTTGTAGCCGATCGAGCCGCGGATGGTGTTCTTGGGCAGGTCGAGCGGCTTGCGGGTGTGCACGATCACGGTGCCGCCGATCGAGCCTTCGTCGATGCGCGCTTCCGGCGTCTTGTACACCTCCATCAGGCCGATGATCTCCGGCGAGAGCAGGGTGTAGTTGAAGGTGCGGCCGCTGGTATCGGTCGGGTTGCCGCCCCAGTCGCCGGAGGCGATGGTCTGGCCGTTGAGCAGCACGCGGTTCAACGCGGGGTCGGTGCCGTTGATGCTGACCTTCTCGCCCTCGCCGAACTGGCGGTCCACGCTGATGCCGGGCAGGTGCGACAGCGACTCGGCCGCGTTCGTGTCGGGGAACTTGCCGATGTCCTCGGCGCTGATCGCGTCGACGATGGAGTTGGCGGCGCGCTTGACCGACTGGCTCTTCTCCAGCGACGCGCGGTATCCGGTGACGGTGACGGTATCCAGCTCCTGGACTTGCGCGGAAGCGCTTCCTTGCGTCTGTGCCGCTGCCTGGTGCGCCCAGATGCACAGCACCGCGGCCATGCTGGCGGAGAGGGTGCTGATCCTGTTGGTGGTGTGGCGGGTCATGTGACGTCTCGATGGAATGGCAGGTGACGTGGGTGGCAATCGCGTACTGCCTGGAAGGGAAAGGCCGCCCCCGGGAGGGGCGGACTCGGGCGGTTTAAAACGATCTAAAAATTGCGGGACATGCAGGGACGGTAGGAACGGGCTTTTTGCGGTGGAGCGGGTGGCGCGGGTTGGAGCGGAAGAACGACGTCCGCCGGCCCCCCGGGCCGGCGGACGGGTGGAACGCCTCAGAACTTGAAGTGCAGGGTGGCCATGTAGCGGCGGCCGGTCTTGTACTTGCCCGCCAGGTGCTGCTCGTCGCCCAGGTACTGGAAGTACTCCTCGTCCAGCAGGTTCTGCGCGTCGATCTGCAGCGACCAGTTGTCGTTGAACTTGTAGCCGATGCTGGCGCCCAGCTCGGCGTAGTCGTCCACGCTGGCGGGCGCGGCGCCGGCCACGTAGCCGCCGGCGAGGTAGCTGTCGCGCCAGTTGTAGGTGATCCGGGCGTTGATCGGGCCCTTCTCGTAGTACGGGCTGAACGCGATGCTGTTGCGCGACTGGTACGGCAGCGGGTCGCCGGTGTTGTTCTCGCCGTTGGCGTAGGTGTAGTTGGCGGTCAGGCCGAAGCCGCTGTCGCCGAACGGCTGCTGGAAGGCGATGTTGAAGCCCTTGACCTTGCCGCTGCCGGCGTTGCGCGGGCGCTGGATGCTGTAGTCGCAGTAGCCGTCGGCGCTGCAGCCGTTGCTGCCGACCATCTGCGCCCAGGTCTGCGGCGACGTGTCGCGGATGGAGTTGTACCAACGCTCGATCGTGGCGGAGGAGTCGATGTAGTTGTCGATCTTCTTGTAGAACACCGACCACGCCACCACCGCGCTGGTGTCGAAGTAGTACTCGGCCGACAGGTTGAAGTTCCACGACTCGTAGGGCGAGAGCTCGGCGTTGCCGCCGCTGCCGGTCAGCGTGGTGTCGTTGAGGAAGGTGTTGTTGACCATCTGGTTGTACGGCGCCCAGGCGATCACCTTGGCCGCCGCGAAGCGGAACACCCAGTCGTTGCCGGTATCCAGCACCAAGTTCAGCGACGGCAGGAAGAAGTCCTCCTTCTTGCTGCGGGTCTGCCACTTGCTGTCGAGGTCGTCCAGGGTGGGCTGGCCGCTGTAGACGAAGCCGCTGCCCTCGGTCTTGGAATCCACGTAGCGCACGCCGATGTTGCCGCGCAGTGCGCCGGTGGAGAAGTTCAGCTGCGCATAGGCCGCGTTGTTGGTCTGCTCCAGCGCCCAGGTATTGTTGAGGTAGCTGGCCGGATCGGGATTGCCGTAGTCCATCGGACTGTTGCGGATCCAGTCCAGCACGTTGCCCCGTCCGACCTGGATGTGGCGGCCCTGGTCCGGATAGAAGCCCTGGATGTCGGTCAGGCCGACCGTGCCTACGTCGGCCAGCGTGCCCGGGGTGACGCCGCCGTAGACGTTGAGCGCGAAGTTCTCCTTGTGCTTGCCCTGGCGCACGCCGAACAGCAGTTGGTTGAACACGCTGTCGAACTGGACGTTGAAGTCCAGTTGGCCATAGGTGTCCTTGCTCTCGGTGGAGAAGATGCCGTTGTTGCCGAACCAGCCGCCCGCCGAACCCCAGTTGGCCGGATCGCGCGCCGCGGCCGGATCGTCGAAGCGTATGCCGCGATCCATGTCCCAGCTGAAGCCGCCGTTGTAGAACGGCTCGATGAAGTACTGCGCCAGGTTCTTGTTGTCCGACTTGCTCTGCCCGACCTGGCCGCTCATGCCCCAGCCTTCGCCACGGAACGAGCCGCGCAGGTCGATGCCCTTGGTCGTCACCTCGGACTTGCGCACGTTGTTGTCGTAGATCACCGTGCCGCCGGCGGGATTGGCGTTGGCGTCCGAATGACCGCTGGTGACGACGCCGTTGCGGACGCCGCCCAGTTGGTCGACCGCCGCCACGGTATCCGCGGTCCAGGTCAGGAAGCTGTACAGCGACTGGTTGTAGTTGTCGAAGTTCTCCTTGATGTACAGCCCCTGCAGGTTGAACTCCAGCGTGTCGGTCGGCTTGAACTGCAGGTTGACCACGGCGCTGTCGCGCTCGCGGTCCTGCTGGAACCAGGCGGCGTTGATCGAGTTGGGCACGTCCGCGTCGGCCGGCACGCCGCCGGCGGCGTTGGCGAACTGCGAGGCCTTGGCGTAGCCGAACACCTCGATGCCCTGGCGGTCCACGCGTTCCTCGTAGTGCTGCGCCGAGACGGTCACGCCGAAGGTCTCGGCCGGGTTCTTCCAGCTGTACAGCAGCGCGGCGTTGGGCTTGCCCTTGCTGGCCTGGTCGCTGTAGCTGTAGCCGACCGAGGCGGCCACCTCGTTGGCCTTCAGGTCCAGCGGCTGGCGCGAGTGCATCAGCACCGTGCCGCCCAGGCTGCCCTCGGTCAGGCGCGCCTCGGAGGACTTGACGATCTCGGCGCGGCCGAGGATCTGCGGCGCCAGCAGCGTGTAGTCGAAGCCGCGGTTGGGCTGCTCGCCGTACAGCCAGATCGCCTGCGCGACCGGGTGCCCGTCCAGGAACGACAGGTTCAGGCTCGGGTCGGTGCCGTCGATGCTGACGCGCTCGCCCTGGCCGAAGCGGCGGTCCAGGGTGACGCCGGGGATCTGCGAGAACGCCTCGGCGACGTTGGTGCTCGGGAACTTGCCGATGTCCTCGGCGGTGATCGCCTCGGAAATGGTGACGTTGTTGCGCTTGGTATCCAGCGACTTCTCGAGGCTGGCGCGGATGCCGGTGACCTGGATGGTGTCCAGCTCGGTCGGCTGTGGCGATGTTTCCTGCGCGTGCGCGGCGAAGGCCAGGCAGGCCAGGATGGAAACGGATAGGGCGGACTTGCGGTGCGACATGATGTCTCTCCTCATCACATGGTTTTGCTGTCCGACGTCGACGACGACGCGTGGGGACCCGCCTTCAGAGTGCGGGGCGACCGGGTGCGCCGGGGGTGTGGTTCAGGTCCAGGTACCAATTGGCCGCGCCGATCACGCCCAATTGCCCGTGCTCGACCAGCTTCACGGGAATGCGTTGGAGCGCCTCGCGCATCGGTCCCTTGTTGAGGAAACGCGCGACGAAGCTGCTGTCGATCAGGAACTGGCGGATGTGGGGGAGAATGCCGCCCGCCAGGTAGATGCCTCCCTGCGCTCCGTAGAGCAGGGCCATGTCGCCCACGATGCTGCCGAGCAGGCCGCAGAACACCTCCAGGCCCTCCACGGCCAGCGCGTCCTCGCCGGCCAGCGCCGCGGCGGTGATCGCGTTGGGACTGTCCAGGCGCGGCGTGGCGCCGCGCACCGCGCACAGCGCGTTGTAGAGGTTGAGCAGGCCGGGCCCGGACAGCGCGTGCTCGACCGGCACGTGGCTGCGCGTCTTGAGCATCTCGCGCAGCAGCTGCGCTTCCAGTTCGGTCGTGGCCGCCAGGGCGGCGTGGCCGGCTTCGGTCGCCAGCACGACCGGGCGGCCGCCGTTGGGAATCCAGACCGCCGCGCCCAGGCCGGTGCCCGGGCCGAGCACCAGCACCGGCGCCCGCGGTACCCGTTCCGGCCCGGTGAGCTGGGCGACGGCGTTGGCGTCCATGTAGGCCGCGGCATGGGCGACGGCCTCGAAGTCGTTGACCAGGTGCACCGCGGCCAGCCCGAGCTCGTCGCGGATCGCGCGCGGCGATACCGGCCAGGGCAGGTTGGCGGTGATCACGGTGCCGTCCTCGAGCGGGAAACCGGCGCTGGCGATCGCCACCTCGGCCACCGCCGGGCGGCCGCGCAGGAAGTCGCCCAGGATCGCGGCCAGGCTGGGATAGTCGGCGCAGCGGTACTTGCGGTAGTCCAGGATCTGGATCGGGTGCTCGGCATCGTGGCAGGCCTGCACCCGCCCCACGCGCACGTGGGTACCGCCGACGTCCGCGGCCAGAAAGCAAACGCGCTCCGCCGTCGCCGGCGCCTGTTCCTGCTCGCGTTCTGGGACCGCTTCGTACGTCCTCATGAGGCTCCCGGCCGTTGTGCGCTGTGGATTGCCGGGGCATGCCCGAGCTTTGCCGGATTCTTAGAATGTCGTGACAACGATGTCAACAGTTGGTAATGAAATTCGTATGGAAGTCCTGCTACCCACTTATAAAGAGTGGGACGCTGCAAAAGCCGCTTTTTTTTCAGGCGATTGCGGCGATGCAGCACGTTTTTGCGCATTGGTCCTATGCGCGGAATTGGTCCATAAGACGTTGGCTGACAACGATGCGCAGGATCGCGCGGCGAAATCGCTCCGTTTCGCGCGCAAGGCATTGAAACAAAGAGGATTTATCGAGGACGCGCGCAGTTGTCCTGGACAAGGTACGGAAGAGCGTTGACATGACGTTTTTAATACCATGACAATCGATTCGCCCTCGATTGGTACGCGTCCGTCGGGGTGATGGACCAGGGGAGCCGTTCCGGCAGGCAATGCGCCGGCGGCTGGGGAAATGTCGGTCGGGTGCGCATGCAGGGCGGGTTTGCCGCCATGCCGATGGCGTGCCGTGCCTGCGGGAATGGTCCGGTCGTCGCGGATCGCCACGCCTGGCCGATCGGGTCCATCGATCGCTGTCGTCCCGTCGTCGTCCAGCCATCATTCCAGGATAGCCCTATGCCACGCACCTCCCCCATTCCTTCGTGTCGCTGTTCCTTGTCCGTGCTTGCCGTCTCCGTCGCTGCCGGGCTGTGCGCCGGCAGCGCGCTGGCCCAGGACGCCGCGCCCGGCGCCCAGGACAAGGTGGCCGAGCTGGACGCCATCACGGTGACCAGCAGCTACGAGAAAAGCCTGATCACCGCGCTCGACAAGAAGCGCGACGACATCCGCGTCACCGACGGCATCTCCTCGCAGGACATCGGCAAGTTCCCGGCCGAGAACATCGCCGAGGCGATCCAGCGCATCCCCGGCGTGCAGATCTCCAGCATCAACGGCCGCGGTTCGACCATCAGCATCCGCGGCCTCGGTCCGCAGTACGCGATGACCACGGTCAACGGCCAGACCTTCAAGAGCGCGGACTTCACCGACGGTTTCCGCTACGACATCATCCAGCCCGAACTCGCCGCGGGCATCCAGGTGATCAAGTCGCCGACCGCGGACATGGATGCCGGCGGGCTGTCCGGCACCGTCAACATCGACACCGTCAAGCCGCTCGACTACAGGCAGCGCAAGCTGATCTTCTCGGCCACCGGCCAGCGTTCCGACTCGGTCGGGAGCACCACGCCCAAGGGCGTGCTCAGCTACATCGACCAGTTCGACGCGGGCGAGGGCAAGCTCGGGCTGTTCCTCAACGCCGGCTACCAGAAGCTCAAGGACCGTGCCGACTACTTCTGGATCGACCGCTGGGGCACCGGCACCTACGGCGGCGACTCGGTGCTGATGCCGACCCGCACCCGCTACCGTCGCATCGACCGCGACACCGAGCGCAGGATGCTCAACGGCGCGCTGCAGTGGCAACCCGCCGACAACCTGGAGATGGGCCTGACCTGGCTCTACAGCAAGGACGAGACCCGGAACGACATCAAGCAGCAGGTGTTCCTGTTGAGCTCGGGCACCGAGACCGTGCAGGCGGTGGAGAACGGCCATGCCACGCAGGTGCTGGCCGAGGACTACCGGATGGAGAACAACCGGCAGCTCGAGGAACACGACTGGACCTCGCAGATGCTCACCTACGACTTCAAGTGGACGCCCGGCGACTGGACCTTGACCGGGGCGCTCAACCACACCGTGGGCAAGACCGAGGAGAGCGAGGCCGCCGCGATCCTCGGCGTGGTGGTGGACTCGAGCCTGCTCGACATCTCCAACCCGTCCAGTCCCGCGTTCAGCGTGTCCAACGACCTGGCCGACGCGAGCTGGTACGACCCCTACACGATGGTCCGCAACGAGTACCCGAACGGCGCGATCCGGCACGTCGAGAACCAGGAGGACTCCTTCCAGCTCGATGCAGAGCGCTGGCTGGGCTGGGGCTGGCTGAGCTCGGTCAAGTTCGGCGCCAAGTACCGGCGCGAGACGCTGGACCGCGACGTGTGGCGGCGCGACCGCTACATCATCGGCGACGCCGATCCGGCCGACCTGCCGCGCATGTCCGAGCACGGCACGGTGGACACCGGCTTCCTCGGGGGGCTGTACTCCATCCAGCACGCCTTCATCGTGCCCGACATCGCCGCCTACGAGGCTGCGCTGGCGGCCGAGGGCGTCACCATCCCGGTGGTGTTCGCGCCGCAGAGCAGCTACTCGATCACCAACGACATCTGGTCCGGCTACGCACTGGCCAGGATCGAAACCGAGATCGGCTCGATGCCGCTGCGCGGCAACCTCGGCCTGCGCTACGAGAACACCAAGCGCGACACCGATACCTGGATCACCGAGCCCGACGCGGTGAACGAGGAAGCCAACAACATCGTCGGCACCGCCAGCTCCACCTATCGCTACCACAACTGGCTGCCGAGCCTGAACGTCGTGCTGGAGATGCGCCCGGACCTGCTGCTGCGCCTGTCGGCGGCCAAGGTGCTGGTGCGCCCGATCCTGACCAGCAGCACGGCCATCGCCACCACCGAGGAAACCAGCCTGCTGACCGACGGTCGCACGCTTAACTCGGTGACGCTGGGCTCGGCCGACCTGAAGGCGATGACCGCCAACCAGGCCGACCTGGGCGTGGAGTGGTACTACGATGGCGGCGGCCTGTCGCTGTCGGGCTTCTGGAAGGCGATCAAGAACGGCACCTACAACCAGAACATCTGCCCGGCCAGTTACGGCGGCGTGTCGCTGAGCGGCAACGCGGCAGGCGAATGCGTGGCGACCAATGGCGAGGTCTACGAGTTCACCAAGACCTTCAACAGCGACGAGACCAACTACCTCAAGGGCTACGAGCTGTCGTGGACGCAGTCGCTGAACCGCTGGCTGCCGGTGGACGGATTCGGCGTGACCGCCAACTTCACGCGGGTGATCCCCGACTACAAGGACGATTTCGTCATCAGCAACCTGTCGGAGAAGACCTGGAACGCCACCGCGTTCTGGGAGAACCGGATGTTCAGCGCACGCCTGTCGGCGACGCATCGCAGCGAGTACTACCAGACGCGCTCGGACAGCTTCTTCGCCTATGCGGGCCACGTGATGAAGGCGCGCACCCAGCTCGACGCGCAGCTCGGTTACCAGATGAACGACAAGCTGAGCTTCTCGCTGGGCGCGGTCAACCTGACCGACCAGAAGGAAAAGGCCTATTACCAGGCCAGCGACATCTGGCAGATGACCGGCGTCACCGGACGCAGTTACTACCTGACGATGAAATGGGAGATCTTGTAGCGCGCCGCGCTTCCCTTCTCCCTTCGGGCCGGTGCCGATGGCGCGCAAGCGGTGCCCACCCCGGAGGGAGAGGGATTTCGGGCGTCGAGCGTTACGGTCGAGAGCCAAATGCCGCAGGAGGAATGAGTTGAACGTAGAAGGCTTCACCCGACGTCCCGCATCCGTTCTGTCGATGCTCCTGGCCTGTTCGATGCTGGCCGGTGGCGCACGCGCCAACGAGGCCGCCCACCAGGTGCTGGAACGCAGCCTCGGTGCCGAGGCCGCCGCGCGCATCACCCTCAGTCCCCGGGCGGGCGAAACGGGCCATGCGTGGTACCGCGTGGATGCGCAGGGCGGACGCTTGAACGTGCAAGGCTCCGATCCGGTGGCGCTGGCGCATGGCGCCTACGCCTACCTGAACTCGATCGGCGCGGCCTCGATCAGCTGGGAGGGCGACCGGATCGCGATGCCCGAGCGCTTCGAGGACTTCGCCGGATCCAGGGTGGGCACGCCCTTTAAGCATCGCGCCTATCTCAACACCTGCACCTACGGCTACACCACGCCGTTCTGGGACTGGCCGCGCTGGCAGCGCGAGATCGACTGGATGGCGCTGCACGGCATCGACATGCCGCTGGCGATGGAGGGGCAGGAGGCGATCTGGCAGCGGCTGTGGCGCGAGTTCGGCGTGGCCGATGCCGAGCTTGCCGGCTATTTCTCCGGGCCGGCGTTCGCGCCGTGGCAGCGCATGGGCAACATCGAGGGCTATCGCGCGCCATTGCCGCAGCGCTGGATCGACGACAAGCGGGCCTTGCAGAAGCGGATCCTGGCGCGCATGCGCGAGCTCGGCATGAAGCCGGTGTTGCCGGCGTTCGCGGGCTACGTGCCCAAGGCGTTCGCGCAAGCGCATCCGCAGGCGCGCATCTACCGCATGCGGGCCTGGGAGGGCTTCCACGAAACCTATTGGCTGGACCCGGCCGATCCGCTGTTCGCGCGCATCGCCAAGCGTTTCATCGAGCTGTACACGCAGGCCTACGGCGAGGGCGAGTTCTACCTGGCCGACGCCTTCAACGAGATGCTGCCGCCGGTGGCCGACGACGGCAGCGACGTGGCCGCCGCCAAGTACGGCGACGGCACCGCCAACACCGAGGCGGCCAAGGCCAAGGCGGTGCCCGCGGCGCAGCGCGATGCGCGGTTGGCGCAGTACGGCGAGGCGATCTACCGCTCGATCGCGCAGGCCAACCCCAAGGCGACCTGGGTGATGCAGGGCTGGCTGTTCGGGGCGGACCGCGAGTTCTGGCAGCCCGAGGCGATTGCCGCGTTCCTGAGCAGGGTGCCCGATGCGCGCATGCTGGTGCTGGATATCGGCAACGACCGTTATCCCGGCACCTGGAAGGCCTCGCAGGCGTTCGACGGCAAGCAGTGGATCTACGGCTACGTGCACAACTACGGCGGCAGCAATCCGGTCTACGGCGATTTCGATTTCTACCGCCGGGACCTGCAGGCGCTGCTGGCCGATCCGCAGCATCGGCAGCTGGCCGGCTTCGGCGTGTTCCCGGAGGGCCTGCACAACAATTCCATCGTCTACGAATACCTCTACGACCTGGCCTGGGACGGCACTGCGCGGCCGTGGGAACAGTGGATCGAGCAATACAGCCGCGCCCGCTACGGCCGCAGCGATGCCGATCTTCTGGCGGCATGGCAGGACCTGCGCGCGTCGGTGTACGCCACGCGCTACTGGAGCCCGCGCTGGTGGAACAAGCGCGCCGGCGGCTACCTGCTGTTCAAGCGTCCCACCGCCGCGGTCGCCGGTTTCGACGACAAGCCCGGCGATCCGGTGCGGCTGCGGCGGGCGATCGAGGCGCTGCTCGCGCAGGCGCCGCGCTACCGCGATGCGCCGTTGTTCCGCTACGACCTGGTGGACTACGCGCGCCATTACCTGACGTTGCGCGTGGACGAGTTGCTGCAGCAGGCGGTGCGGGCGTATGGAGACAAGGATTTCGCCGCCGGCGACGCGGCGCGGGCGAAGGCGGTGGCCCTCGTGCGCGGGATCGACGGACTGGTCGGTGGGCAACAGGAGAGCCTGGCAAGCTGGACCGCGCAGGCGCGTGCCTATGCCGGTGGCGATGCGGGGCTTGCCGATTACTACGTCGCCAACGCGCGCGCGCAGGTCAGCGTGTGGGGCGGCGAGGGCAACCTGGCCGATTACGCGTCCAAGGCGTGGCAGGGCATGTACGACGGTTTCTACCTGCAGCGCTGGATACGCTTCCTCGATGCGTATCGCGCCGCGCAGCAGGCGGGCGCGGCGTTCGACGAGGCCGCGTTCGGCCGCGAGCTGGTGCAATGGGAGCGGCGGTGGGCGGAGTCGGACGCGATGCCGCCGCCGGGCGGCCCGCCGCGCGATGCGTTCGCCGGCATTCGCGCCCTGCTGCAGCTGGAGGCCGCGCCATGAGCCTGGCCGTCGCCCCGGTCCCGGCCGCCGCGCGCGAGCGCTTCCTCTCCCTCGACGTGTTGCGGGGCCTGACCATCTTCCTGATGATCCTGGTCAACACCGCTGGCCCCGGCGCCCATGCCTATCCGCAGCTGGTGCACGCGGAGTGGTTCGGGTTCACGCTGGCCGACCTGGTGTTCCCGACCTTCCTGTTCGTCACCGGCAACGCGCTCAGCTTCGCCGCGCCGGGCGGTAGCGAGGCGGACTTCCTGCGGCGGGTGTCCAAGCGCGCGGCGCTGATCTTGCTGTGCGGATTCCTGATGTACTGGTACCCGTTCGTGCATCCGGTGGACGGGCACTGGGCGTTCAAGCCGTTCGACCAGACCCGCGTGTTCGGCGTGCTGCAGCGGATCGCGATCTGCTACCTGCTGGCCGCGCTCGCGGTGCGCTACCTGCCCGGCAGGGCGCTGCCGTGGCTGGCGCTGGCATTGCCGCTCGCGTACTGGGCGATCCTGTACCTGTTCGGCACGCCCGGCCTGGAACTGGACAAGCTCGCCAATGCCGGTACCCGGCTGGACCTGTGGCTGGTCGGGCGCGACCACCTGTATCGCAAGGATGGCGGCTTCGACCCGGAAGGCTTGCTCGGCGCGCTGCCGGCGACCTCCAACGTGCTGGGCGGCTACCTCGCCGGCCAATGGCTGCGCACGGCCGGCAAGACGCCGCGCGCGGTGGGGTGGATGCTGGCCGCCGGCGCATCGCTGGTGGCGCTGGCCCTGCTGTGGAACCCCTGGTTCCCGGTCTCCAAGAAGCTGTGGACCGGCCCGTTCGTGCTGCTGACCGTGGGCCTGGACCTGGTCGGCCTGGCGCTGCTGGTGGCCTGGATCGAGCTGCGCGGCCACCGGCGCGGCAGCGGCTTCTTCACGGTGCTGGGCAAGAACCCGCTGGCGATCTACCTGTTCTCGGAGCTGTTCGTGGTGACCCTGCAGCTGGTGCAGGTCGCCCCCGGCATGGGCTTGTACGACTGGTTCGGCATCGCGCTGTTCCAGCGGATCGCGCCGGGGCCGTCCGGCTCGCTGCTGTGCGCGTTGGCCTACACCCTGCTGTGCTGGGCGCTGGCCTGGTGGATGGACCGGCGGCGGATCTACGTGCGCCTGTAGGCCTGGCCTGGGCGGTCAGCCCCGGCCTCGGGGTGTACAAATCCCAAATTGGTAATATATTGGACCTAATGAGTTAGCGTCCACGAGGGAGAGGGATGGCCAAGTCCAAGCGGGAGCACGACAAGAGGCTCGACGAGCTGGTATTGGACTCGTCGGCACCCACGCCGTTGTACCTGCAACTGGCGGCCAAGCTCGGCGACAGCATCCGCGAAGGCCGCTGGAAAAGCGGCGAGGCGTTGCCGGCCGAGCGCCATCTCTGCGAGCGGCTGGACATCTCCCGCGTCACCCTGCGCCAGGCCGTGGATGCCCTGGTGGAGCAGGGGCTGGTCACCCGCCGGCAGGGCGCCGGCACCTTCGTCACCTCGCACATCCAGCACCAGCTGAGCGGCCTGGCCAGCTTCAGCGAGACGCTGCGCCTCAAGGGCTACGAACCGGGGACGCGCTGGCTGGACCGCCGGCTGCGCCCGGCCCACGGCGAGGAACTGATGCGGCTCGGGTTGTCGCCGGACTCGACGGTGGCGGCGCTGACCCGCCTGCGCAGCGCCGACGACCGCGTGATGGCCTACGAACAGGCGGTGCTGCCGGAGCGCATCGTGCCGGACCCGGACCGGGTGGGCGACTCGCTGTACGCCTACCTGGATGCGCAGGGCACGCCGGTGGTGCGCGCGCTGCAGTACTTCCGCGCGCTCAACCTGCCGGCGCGGCTGGCCGAGCACCTGAAGATGCGCACCGGCGAGGCCATCCTGCACGTGGTACGCGTGGGCTATGCCCGCGACGGCAGCGCGATCGAGCTGACCGATACCTACTGCCACAACGACTACTACGACTTCGTCGCCGAACTCAGGCGCTAGAGCGCGCCGAGAACGCGCGCCAACCCACCGCCCCTCCGCAGGAGCCCGCCGATCCATGTCACCCGCCAGGCCAGCCAATCCCCTCGCTTCGATCGCCATCGTCGGCTTGCTGTTCTTCATCATCGGCTTCCTGACCTGGGTCAACGGACCGCTGATCACCTTCGTGCACCTGGCCTTCGACCTCGACGAGGTCAACGCCTTCCTGGTGCTGATGGTGTTCTACCTGTCCTACTTCTTCCTGGCGCTGCCGTCGTCGTGGATCCTCAAGCGCACCGGCATGAAGAAGGGGCTGGCGCTGAGCCTGGTGGTGATGGCGATCGGCGCAGCCGCGTTCGGCGAGTTCTCCACGCAGCGCTGGTATCCCGGCGCGCTGGTCGGCCTGTTCGTGATCGGCAGCGGACTGGCGCTGCAGCAGACCGCGGTCAATCCGTACATCAGCATCCTCGGCCCGATCGAGACCGCGGCGCGGCGCATCGCGGTGATGGGTATCTGCAACAAGGTCGCCGGCATCCTGGCGCCGATCGTGATCGGCACGGTGGTGCTGCACGGCGTGGGCGACCTGTCCGCACAGGTGGCGGCGGCCGATGCGGCGACCAAGGAGCAGCTGCTCGACGCCTTCGCCGCCAAGATCCATGCGCCATACCTGGTGATGGCCGGCCTGCTGGTGGTGGTGGCGCTGGGCGTGCTGTTGTCGCCGCTGCCGGAGATCAAGGCGTCCGAGGCCAACGCGACGCCCGCCATGGCGAGCGGCGCGGGCCAGCGCAGCAGCATCTTCCAGTTCCCGCACCTGTGGCTGGGCGTGCTGTGCCTGTTCGTCTACGTCGGCGTGGAAGTGTTGGCGGGCGATGCGATCGGCGTCTACGGCCGTGGTTTCGACCTGCCGCTGGACCGCACCAAGGTATTCACCGCGTTCACGCTCGGCGCCATGCTGGCCGGCTACCTGGCCGGGCTGGTGCTGATCCCGAGGGTGATCTCGCAGGCGCGCTACCTCAGCGTTTCCGCGCTGCTGGGCGTGGCGTTCTCGCTGGGCGCGCTGTTCACCCACGGCTATCTCTCGGTGGGCTTCGTCGCCGCGCTCGGCTTCGCCAACGCGATGATGTGGCCGGCGATCTTCCCGCTGGCGATCAAGGGCCTGGGCCGCTTCACCGAGGCCGGCTCGGCATTGCTCGTCATGGGCATCGCCGGCGGCGCGATCATCCCGCAGCTGTTCGCGGTGCTGAAGCAATACCTTGACTTCCAGCTCGTGTTCGCCCTGCTGACCGTGCCGTGCTACCTGTACATCCTGTTCTACTCGATGCTCGGGCACCGCGCCGGCCTGCCGGCGGAGCGGCGCTGATCCGGGCATCATGGGCGGATCAGGCAGCCAGGACCAGAACATGCGCAGACCGACCATCAAGGATGTCGCCGAACGCGCCAAGGTCTCGTTGAAGACCGTGTCGCGCGTGATCAACAACGAACCCTCGGTGATGCAGGCCACGCGCGCGCGCGTGCTGCGCGCGATCGCCGACCTGGACTACGAACCCGATCCGTCCGCGCGCAACCTGCGCAGCGGCACGCCGTTCGTGATCGGGCTGGTCTACGACAACCCCAACCCGTACCACATCATCGGCGTGCAGAACGGCGTGCTCGCGGCCTGCCGCGAGACCGGCTTCGGCCTGCAGATCAACCCGGTGGACTCGACTTCGCCGCTGCTGGCCGAGGAGCTGGCCGAGTGGGTGCAGCGCTCGCGCCTGGCCGGCCTGGTGCTGACCGCGCCGATGTCCGAGCGGCCCGAGCTGCTGGCCGGGCTGGGTGCGCGCGGCATCAAGCACGTGCGCATCATCGCCGCCACCGAGGACCCGGGCGACGGTCCCTGCGTCTACATCGACGACCGCGACGCCGCCTACGAGATCACCGAGCACCTGATCCAGCTCGGCCACCAGCGCATCGGCTTCCTGTGGGGCGGCCCGCAGCACCGTTCCAGCGGCGAGCGTTACGCCGGCTACGAGGCGGCGCTGAAGGACTACGGCATCCCGCTCGACAAGCACCTGGTGGTGCAGGGCGACTACACCTTCGACGACGGCTTCCGCGGTGCGCGCCGGCTGCTGTCGCTGCGCGAGCCGCCGACCGCGATCTTCGGCAGCAACGACGAGATCGCCGCCGGCGTGCTGGCCGCGGCCAAGTCGGCCGGCATGAACGTGCCGTACCAGCTGTCGATCGCCGGCTTCGAGGACAGCCCGTTCTCGCGCCAGTCGTGGCCGGCGCTGACCACCGCCAAGCAGGCGACCGAGGACATCGCGCGCCATGCCGCGCGCCTGCTGATCAGCCAGCTGCGCAGCGACGCCTACGACGAGCAGGCGGTGCAACTGCAGAACCGCGGCTTCGTCCCGCAGTTGGTGGTGCGCGGCTCCACCGCGCCGCTGCAACCCTCGCCGCCGCGTCCCCTTCCAACAGAACCGACCTGATCCTTCCCAATGGCATTGCCCAACGAGACCGATACGCTGATGTTCCGCGAGGCGGCGCAGGCCGCCGACGTGGTCGCCACCCAGTTCGCCCGCAACCGGGCCACCGTGCAGGCGCTGGCCGACGCGTTGCGGCAGGCGCCGCCGCCGTTCGTGGTGACCTGCGCGCGCGGCAGCTCCGACCACGCCGCCACCTACGCCAAGTACCTGTTCGAGACCCAGTTGGGCATCGTCACCGCCTCGGCCTCGCCGTCGGTCGGCTCGGTCTACGCCTCGCCGCTCAAGCTCGAGGGCGCGCTGTACCTGGTGATCTCGCAGTCCGGCAAGAGCCCGGACCTGCTGCGCAACGCCGAGTCCGCCAAGGCCGCCGGCGCGCGCGTGGTGGCGCTGGTCAACGTCGAGGACTCGCCGCTGGCGCAACTCGCCGACACCGTGCTGCCGCTGTGCGCCGGGCCGGAGAAGAGCGTGGCCGCGACCAAGAGCTATCTCGCCTCGCTGGCGGCGATCCTGCAGCTGGGGGCGGCGTGGAAGAACGAACCGGCCCTGCTCGAGGCGCTGGATGCGCTGCCGGCCGCCCTGGGCGCGGCCTGGCAGGCCGATTGGCGCAGCCTCACCGAAGGCCTGGTCGATGCGCGCAACCTGTTCGTGCTCGGCCGCGGCCTGGGCCTGGCCGCGGCGCAGGAAGCGGCGCTCAAGTTCAAGGAAACCTGCGGCCTGCATGCCGAGGCCTACAGCTCGGCCGAAGTGAAGCACGGGCCGATGGCGCTGGTCGGCCCTGGATTCCCGGTGCTGGCCTTCGCCCAGCCGGACGAGACCGGCGCCGGCACTCGTGCGCTGGCGGAAGAGTTCGGCGCCCGCGGTGCGCAGGTGTGGCTGGCGGACGGCAGCGCGCCGGCCCGCGGCCAGGCGCTGGCGCTGCCACTGGCCGGGGCTCCGCACCCGGTGTGCACGCCGCTGCTGACCGTCCAGAGCTTCTACCGCGCGATCAACGCGCTGGCGTTGCGCCGGGGCTACAACCCCGACCTGCCGCCGCACCTCAACAAGGTCACGGAAACCGTCTGATGAAGGATGCCAACACGCCCGTCGCGCTCGTCAATGGCCGGGTACTGACGCCGGCGGGTTTCCGCGAGGATGTCGCGGTGCTGCTCGACGGGCGCGAGATCGCCGCGGTCGTGGCCGCCGGCGATCCGCGCGCGGCCGCCGCGGCGCAGCGCGTCGACCTGGGCGGAGGCACGCTGCTGCCGGGCTTCATCGATATCCAGGTCAACGGCGGCGGCGGCGTGCTGTTCAACAACGACGCCTCGCCCGAGGGCCTGGCCGCGATCGCGCGCGCCCACCGGCGCTACGGCACCACCGGGCTGCTGCCGACCCTGATCAGCGACACCGCCGAGAAGATGGCCGCGGCGATCCGGGCCACGCGCGAAGCGATCGCGCAGGGCGTGCCGGGCATCCTCGGCATCCACCTGGAAGGGCCGTACCTCAACCCGGCGCGCAAGGGCACCCACGACGAGAAGGTGTTCCGCGTGCCGGATGCGCGCGAGATCGAGGTCGATACCTCGCTGGACAACGGCGTCACCCTGATCACGCTGGCGCCCGAGCGCGTGCCCGCCGAGGACATCCGCACGCTGGTCGCGCGCGGCGCGATCGTGTTCGCCGGCCATACCGCGGCCACCTACGAACAGGCGCGCGCCGGCATCGTCGCCGGCATCCGCGGCTTCACCCACCTGTTCAACGCGATGTCGCCGCTGGCCGGGCGCGAGCCCAACGTGGTCGGCGCCGCGCTGGAGGACCGCGACACCTGGTGCGGCATCATCGTCGACGGCGTCCACGTGCATCCGGCCAGCCTGCGCGTCGCGCTGGCGGCCAAGCCGCGCGGCAAGCTGCTGCTGGTCACCGACGCGATGCCGATGGTCGGCGCCGACAGCCCGAGCTTCGACCTGTACGGCGAGACCATCACCGAGATCGACGGCGTGGTGCGCAATGCCGCCGGCGCCTTGGCCGGTTCCGCGCTGGACATGGCCAGCGCGGTGCGCAACACCGTCGAACTGCTCGGCGTGCCGCTGGACGAGGCCGCACGCATGGCCTCGACCTATCCCGCGCAGTGCATCGGCCTCGGCGACCGCCTCGGCGCGATCGCGCCCGGCTACCAGGCGGACCTGGTGCTGCTCGACCCGCGATTGCAGGTGCTGGAGACCTGGATCGCCGGACAGCGCGCATAGCCGATCCCCGGCCGCGCCCGCTCGGCAGGCGCCGGCACGCACCGCGCTCCCGCAACGCAGCAACCTTAACTCGCCGCCCACCGGGGCGGCGGGCACAAACGTGCGCCCGGTCACGCCGCAGCGGCGGGATCATGAAGGAGACCTGACGGAAGATCACGTTGTCTCCGCCGCGAACGTTGCAGCGGCGTTGCAAAACGGGATACCTATACGCCCTCGGAAGATAACGTTATCAGCGGAGGTGCGGCCCTCTCGACGACGTTCCACGCCGTGCTTGCCGCGGCGCCACAACCCACTGCCGCCGCCGTCCGGACAGGGGGACGGGCGGTGCATGCCGCGCGCAGCGCGCATCCATCACCGCATAGCCAGAAGGTCCGACCATGACGTTGAACCCGCCCCGCTCCCTGTCCGCTCCACCCCGCTCTTCGCATTGGCTGCGCCGCATGCGCACCGCGCCGCTGGCGCTGGCCGTGCATGGCCTGGTCTATGGCGGCGTCGTCCATCCCGCGCTCGCCGCCGCGCAGGAGGTCCCGGCCGCCGCCGATGCGAGCGCCGGCCAGGCCGCCGCGCCGGCCGCCGCCTCCGGACAGGACGTCACCACGATGGACGCGGTCAAGGTGGTGGGCTACCAGGCGAGCCTGGGCAAGGCGCTCAACGTCAAGCGCAACGCGGACGCCATCGTCGATGCGATCAGCGCCGAGGACATCGGCAAGTTCCCGGACACCAACGTCGCCGAATCGCTCTCGCACCTGTCCGGCATCACCGTGGACCGCCAGTTCGGCGAAGGCGAGAAGGTCAGCATCCTCGGCACCGACCCGGCACTCAACCGCGTGCTGCTCAACGGCCAGACCATCGCTTCCACCAGCTGGGGCGGCGATCCCAACGACCCGGACAGCCGCTCGTTCAACTACAGCATCCTGGCGCCGGAGGTGGTCGGGCTGATGGAGGTCTACAAGACGCCGGAAGCGCGCATCGACGAAGGCTCGATCGGCGGCACCGTGATCGTGCACACCCGCAAGCCGCTCGACCTGGACCGCAACACGCTCACCGGCACCGTGAGCTACGGCTACAACGACCGTTCCGAGGAAGGCAAGCCGAACGCCTCGCTGCTGTACAGCTGGAAGAACCGCGACGAGACGCTGGGCGTGCTGGCGTCGGTGATGCACTCGCAGAAGGTGCTGCGCCGCGATGGCGTGGAGATCTTCGGCTACGACGAGGTGGCCAGCGCGGACTTCCCCGCGTCGGTGGTCGGCGGCAACACCGGCCAGTACCCGACCTCGCTCAACACCGCGCTGTTCGAGCAGACCCGCAAGCGCGACGGCGTGACCGCGGCGCTGCAGTGGAAGCCCGACGGCGATTTCGAGCTGAACCTCACCGGCCTGTACGTCAAGGAATCCTTCGACAACTACAACCAGAGCCACTACGCCTACTGGGGTTCCAACACCGCCGATGCGACCTCGCTCGGCTTCGAGAACGGCGTGGCGACCTCCGGCACGTTCGGCAACGACTCGGTGACCTACCTCGACGGCTACCTGCGCAACACCGAGGTCAAGACCGGCAGCATCAACCTGCGCGCCGACTGGCACGGCGACGGCTGGAACGCGTCCGGCCAGGCCGGCTATACGCGTTCCACCGGCGGCGCCGAGCGCATCTACGGCATCCAGTTCGCCTCGCTGGGCGGCTACGGCTACGGCATCGACCACCGCAGCACGTCGATCGACTACGACCTCGACCCGACCGACCCGTCGCACATGCGGCTGCGCAATCTCTCGGCCAGCCACAGCCCGCAGTACGACCAAGAGAAATACCTGCAGCTCGATTTCGACCATGCAGTGGAGTGGGGGCCGTTCACCCAGATCCTGACCGGCATCAAGGCGAGCAACCACGCGATGGGGCAGACCTCGTACAGCACCACCTGGAACTTCGACGGCGACGCCACGTTGTCCGGCTTCTACGGCGGGGCCACGCCGTCCGGGTACCTCGACGGCATCTCGGCCAGCCAGGACATGCAGCACTGGGCCACGATCGACAGGGGCGCCATCGGCCGCTACGCCGGCACCCTGGACGGGGCCGACGCGCTCGACTTCAGCTACAGCGCCAGCTACGGCATCGAAGAGCAGATCCGCGCCTGGTACGTGCAGGGCAACTTCTCGGGCGATCGTTATCGCGGCAACGTCGGCGTGCGCTACGTGCACACGCGCGATTCGACCGAGGGCTACAGCTACGACGCCGACGGCGGCTACACGCCGGTCGATTACCGCGGCAGCTACGGCAAGTGGCTGCCGTCGTTCAACTTCGCCTACGACCTGCGCGACGACCTGGTCCTGCGCCTGGCCGCGGCCAAGGTGATCGCGCGGCCGCGCTACACCAACATGACGCCCTACGTCGCCACCGACAACACCACGCTGACCGCCTCCACCGGCAATCCGGGGCTCAAGCCCTACGAGTCCAACAACTACGGCGCCTCGCTGGAGTGGTACTTCACCCCCAGCAGCCTGCTCAGCGCCGAGCTGTTCTACCGCGACATCTCCAACTACGTGCTGACCACGGTGGAAGAACGCACCTTCCTCAACACCACCACCGGCGGTTCCAGCACCTACCTGACCTCGGTGCCGACCAATGCGGGCAACGCCAGGGTCAAGGGCGTGTCGGCCAACTTCCAGCACAACTTCGGCCACGGTTTCGGCGTGGTGGCGAACTACACCTATTCCGAAGCCAGCACCGACGGCGACTTCAGCCTGCCCTACAACTCGCGCAACGCCTACAACCTCAGCCCGTACTACGAGCAGGGCAAGTGGAGCGCGCGCATCAACCTGGGCTGGCGTTCGGAATACTTCACCCAGATCGGCCGCCTCAACGGCCAGCAGATGACCGACGCGTTCACCCAGCTCGACGCTTCCATCGGCTACCAGATCAACGATCGCCTGCGCATCTCGCTGGAAGGCAGCAACCTGCTCGACGAGACCTACTACAGCTACATCGGCAGCAAGGACCACCCGTACTACATCTACAAGAACGGGCGAGCCTACATGCTGAGCCTCAACTTCAAGATGTAGGCGAGGGCCCGCGGACATCCGCCGTCGTTCCCGTGCAAGGCGCCGGATCCCGCCTTCGCGGGGACGACGGTGGAAGGAATCCCGCAAGCGCCATGAATATCCGGGGCTCCGGATCCCAGCAGGGTCTCGGCCGGGCGGCGGGGTCCTACGCGGCCGACCGCGCCTGCGCGATCGCGGCGATCCGCGCCTTCGCCAGCGCCTCGCCGATCTGCGGGCCCTGCAGCCCTCGTGCGGCGAGGTCGCGCGCGTTGACCGCCATCGCGGCGGCGTGCAGGCGTTGCAGCTCTGGGCCTTGCGGATAGGGGGCATCCTCGCTGCCCAGCCGGCCGCGCTTGTCCGCCTCGCAGACCTTGGCGAGCTGCGCGATGCGCTCGGGGCGGCGGAAGGCGTCGCAGCGCTGCAGCAGTTCGTGCACGGTGCGGTCGCGCAGTTCGGGCAGGCGGTGCACGTTGAGGTGCTCGCGGCAGGCGATCACCGCCAGGTCGCGGTAGTCGGCCGGTACCTTGAGGCGCTCGCTCAACGCCCGCACCGGCGCGACGCCGCGCTGCTCGTGCATGACGTGGCGCGGCCACTCCTCGCGCGGCGTCAGCGCCTTGCCGAGGTCGTGCACGAGCGCGGCGAAGCCGACCAGCGCATCGCCGGGCGCGATCCGCGCCGCCATGTCGCTGACCAGTTCCTGGTGGCGGCCGGTATCCACTTCCGGATGGAACTCGGCGCGCTGCGGCACGCCGTACAGCGCTTCGACCTCGGGCAGGATCGCGGCGAGCGCGCCCGCGTCGTGCAGCGTGCGCAGGAAGGCCGACGGCTGCGGCGCGGCGAGCGCCTTGCGCAGTTCCTGCCACACGCGCTCGGCCACCAGCGCGTCCAGTTCGCCGCCGGCGGCGATCTCGCGCATCAGCGCCAGGGTCTCGCCGGCGACGCCGAAGCCCAGCGGCGCCAACCGGGCCATGAAGCGCGCCGCGCGCAGCACCCGCAGCGGGTCCTCGACGAAGGCCGGACCGACGTGCCGCAGCACGCGCCGTTCGATGTCGCGCACGCCGCCGTAGGGATCGACCAATTCGCCGGTCGCCTCGTCGCGGGCGATCGCGTTGATGGTGAAATCGCGCCGCTGCAGGTCTTCTTCCAGCGTCACCGACGGGTCGGCATCGACCACGAAGCCGCGGTAGCCGCGCCCGCTCTTGCGCTCGGTGCGCGCCAGCGCGTACTCCTCGCCGGTCCGCGGATGCAGGAACACGGGGAAATCGCGGCCCACCGGCTTGTAGCCGGCATCGAGCATCCGTTGCGGGGTGGCGCCGACCACCACCCAGTCGCGGTCGCCGGCCGGCTGGCCCAGCAGTTCGTCGCGGATCGCCCCGCCCACGAGATAGATCTTCATGCCCGCCATGATGCCTGAAGGCATGCATGCGCCGCGGCGTTCAGCCGAATCCGCGCGCCCCGGGCACGAACAGCCCGATCACGAACCACACCAGCCCGGCCAGCCACAGCAGCAGGACGTACAGGCGGATCTGCTCGGCGTTCCAGAAGCCGGCGAAAGGGCCGTCGAGGAGAAGCGCGGCCTTCCAGCCTTCCATCCAGTCCGCGCCGCCGCCATTCACTATCCACCAGGCCAGGCTGCTGGCCGCCGCGAACAGCAGGCACCACGCGACCAGGCCCACTCAGCGACCGCCCGCGCTGGCCGACGACGGGCAGACGAACTTCTTGCGCGTGTCCACCAGCTTGCCGAGCAGGCGGTCGCTCAGCGGCAGGGCGTCGCCGTTGAGCCGCCAGTCGTAGATCACGCTGAAGGCGAGCACGCGCGCCACGTACTCGCGGGTCTCCTTGTAGCTGATCGTCTCGATCCAGATGTCCGGGTCGTGGCTGGGCCGCTGGCCGAGCCAGCGCGCGGCGGGCGTCGGGCCGGCGTTGTAGGCCGCGATCGTCACGTAGGGCTGGCCGCCGTACTTGTCCAGCAGCTGGCGCAGGTAGGCGGTGCCGATGGCGATGTTGGTGTCCGGGTCGTACAGGCTGGACGCGCCGCCGTAGCCGGCCAGGCCGATCGACCTGGCCACGCTCGCGCCGGTGGCGGGCAGGACCTGCATCAGGCCCATCGCGTTGGCGGGCGAGCGCGCGTTCGGGTTGAACACGCTCTCGGCGCGGATCTCGGCGGCGACCCAGGCCGGGTCGAGCGCGTTGCGCGCGGCTTCGCGGCGGATCGTGTCGTCGTGGTGCAGCGGGAAGCGCAGCGCGTACAGGCGCTGTTCGTCGGGTTGCTTGCCGAGCGCGAACACCGCGCGGTCGAACCAGCCGTTGTCGCCGGCCACTTCCACCGCGAGCCGGCGCTGGGTGTCGTCGAAGCGGGTCAGGGCGTCGTTCCATTCCAGGGTCGCCCAGCCGGCGCGGTCGAGCTTGTACAGCTCCAGCGCGCGGACCAGCGCCGGATCGCGCGCCACGGCGGCCTTGGCCTGCGCGCTGTCGTTCGGCTGCCACGGGCACAGCGCGTAGGGTTGTTGCAGGCGGTCGGCGGCGAGAAAACCGTGGAAGGTCGGTTGCCCGGCGGCGCGGCGGTACAGGGCCTGGGCCGCCGCGGCATCGCCAGTCTTCTCCGCCAACCGCGCCTCGAAGTACTGCCAGCGCGAGTCGTTGCGCTGCGAAGCCGGCATCTTGCGGATCGCCGCCAGCGCCGACGGCCAGTCGCCGCGCGCCATCGCCTCGCGTGCGCGCCATTCGTGCAGGCGCTCGTCGTAGGCCGCCTCGGGCACCGCGTCGAGCCGGCGCGCGGAATCGGGCAGGTAGGACGCCACCGTCCACAGCGCGATCTGGTAGAGCACCTGGCCGCGCTGCGCGTCGCTGAAGCCGAGCGCGCCGGCGACCTGCGGCAACAGGCGCTCGGCCGCGTCCGGATCGGCCTTGGCCAGCTTGGCCAGGCCGTCGACGGCGATGCGGCGGCTGCGATCGGTCTTCGGCCACTGCAGCGCCCGGGTATCGGGCTGGGCCAGGAACTGCGCGTAGTCGTTGGCCTGGGCCAGCTCGGCCGCCGGCAGCCCGCGGGCCGCACTGCGCATCACCGCCGGTTGCTGCGCGTCGGCCGCCGCTTCCACGCGCTGCCAGCGCAGCGCGTCGGTCATGCCACCGCGCGCCTCCAGCACCGCGAACACCGGGTCGCAGGCGTCCGGCAGCGACTTGCCGCTGCTCGACCACAGGGCCTGCGCATCGGCAACCCATTGCGCGTCGGCCTTGCCGAGGGCCTGGCGCGCATTGAGCTCGGCACAGCGCAGGCCGACGTTGTCGGTCGGCTTCCAGTTGGCCAGCAGCGCGCTCCAGTCCTGGCGGCGGGCCAGCGCGGGCAGCCACGTGCCGCGGAACGCCTCGGCGACCGGCTGGCCGGCGTAGCGCTTGAGGAAGTCCTGGGCCTGGGCGTTGGAGATGCGGTCGATGTTGCGCCGCAGGCTGGCGTACTGCAGCCAGCCATAGAGCGGATGGCTGGAGAACGCGGCGAGTTCGTCGGGCTCGAGGCGGCCGGCATCGGCGGCCTCGAGCGCACTGCGCATGGCCGGCCGCTGCGCCTCCAGGTTTTGCGCGCCGGCGAAGGCGGGCAGGCCGGCGATGGAAAGGATGAACAGGGTCAGGGTCCGCTTCATCGCGGCAGTATCGCCGCTGCGCGCTGAACAGGCGTGATGGACCGACGTGCCGGCTGCGTGCCAACCACGTGTCGTTGTGTGCCGCCGCTTGCCATCTATTCACGATTTGTTTACAAGTCGGGTCAGCCGCTGCGGCGCAGGGGGAACGTGGCGGCCTTCCCATCCCCTTTGGAGAGAGAGCCGGATGAAGTACCTGCGCCGCCATCCTTTGAGCCACGCCCTGCTGGGCGCGGCGTTCTGCCTGCCGTTGCTGGCACGGGCCCAGGACGCCGGGACGACCGAGACCAAGACGCTGGACAGCGTCCAGGTGACCGGTACCCGCATCAAGACCGCCGAAGTCCAGGGCCAGGTGCCGATCCAGACCCTGACCCGCGACGACATCGAGCGCACGGGGCTGACCTCGATCGGCGAGGTGCTGCAGGAACTCACCGGCTCGGGTTCGGCGCTCAACGCCAAGTTCAACTCGTCCGGCAACTTCGGTTTCCCGCCGGACGGCAGCGGCGTCGGCGCCGGTTCCGCGCAGGTGGACCTGCGCCACCTGGGCGCCAAGCGCGTGCTGGTGCTGGTCGACGGCATCCGCTGGATCAACGAGTCCTCCGCCTCCGGCGTGGGCGCCTCGACCGACCTCAACACGATCCCGCTGGCCCTGGTGGAGCGCATCGAGGTGCTGGAGGACGGCGCGTCCTCGCTGTACGGCTCGGACGCGATCGCCGGCGTGGTCAACATCATCACCCGGCGCGAGTTCGACGGCGCGCAGATCACGCTGAACTACGGGCAGTACGGCAAGGGCGACGGCGAGAACCGCGGTTTCGACCTCGCCTGGGGTACCCGTACCGAGCGCACCAGCCTGTTCCTCGGCGCGAGCTACGTGAAGCAGGATCCGGTGTACGCGCGCGATCGCCGCCAGTCGTACTACCCGACCCCGGGCACCGGGCTTGCCTTCGGCAGCTCGGCCACGCCGGACGGGCGCTTCGTCTTCGTCGATCCCAACACCGGTGCCGAGCAGGACCTGACGCTCAACGGCGGCCGGTCCGGGGCGCCGTCCTACGACGGCAGCGCCGGCTGCGCGCGCAACGACGACTACCACTGCTTCTCCACCGCCGACCGCTACAACTTCGCGGCCGAGAACATGGTGTTGACGCCATCCGAACGGAAGGGCGTGTTCGGCCAGTTCCGCTTCTTCTTCAACGACGACGTGCAGTGGTACCTCAAGGCGCTGGGCAACCGCCGCGAATCGGTCAACCGCGCCGCGCCGGAGCCGATCTTCCTGGGGCCCGACGCGGGCACCGGCAATCCGCTGGCCGACAACGTCTTCATTTCGGCGCTCAATCCGTACAACCCGTTCGGGTTCGACCTGGATTCGTCCGACAACCTGATCATGATCGGCCGGCGCCCCGTGGAAGGCGGGGCGCGCATCTTCGAACAGCGCGTGGACACCTCGTATGTCGGGACCGGCTTCGTCGGCAGCTTCGAATCGGCCGACCGGACCTGGTTCTGGGACATCAACGCGATGTACAGCAAGAACAAGGCCGAGCAGACCAACTACGGCAGCTACAACATCTACAACATCGCGCTGGCGCTGGGCGACCCGGCCGCGTGCGCGGCGGTGGCCGGCTGCGTGCCGCTGGACATCTTCGGCGGCGCCGGCAGCATCACGCCGGAGATGTTGCGCTGGATCCAGCCGGTGGTGCGCGACCGCAGCCAGAACGAGCTGACGCTGTTCACCGCCAACCTCAGCAGCGAGCTGTTCCGGCTGCCGGCCGGCCCGGTCTCCTTCGCCACCGGCCTGGAGCATCGCAAGTACGAAGGCTGGTATCGCCCCGATCCGCTGACGGTGGCCGGCCACTACAACGGCGTGCCGTCGCTGCCGACCTCGGGCAGCTACGACGTCAACGAGGCCTACCTCGAGCTGAGCGTGCCGATCTTCGCCGACTCGCCGCTGGGCGAGAAGCTCGACCTGAGCCTGGCGGGGCGCTACTCGGACTACTCGACCTTCGGCGGCGAGTTCACGCCCAAGTACGGCCTGCGCTGGCAGGTGACCGACGAGTTCGTGCTGCGCACCAGCTACGCGGAAGGATTCCGCGCGCCGACCATCGGCGAGCTGTACGGCTCGGCGGCGCGCGCCGACCTGACGCTCTCCGACCCCTGCTCGATCGGCCTGGGCGGCACGCCGCCGCGCGGCAGCGCGGCCAACTGCGCTGCGCTCGGCGTGCCGGCCGGCTACCAGCAGGCCAACTCGCAGATCTCGGTGACCACCGGCGGCAACCGCGATCTCGAACCGGAACGCTCGCGCAGCTTCAGCGCCGGGTTCGTCTGGAGCCCGTGGTTCGGCAGCAACGCGGCCTGGTCGGACCGCTTCGACATCGAAGTGACGTTCTATCGCCACCACGTCGACGGCGCGATCCAGGCGATCGATGCGCAGACCCAACTCGACCTGTGCGTGGACACGCTCGATCCGACCTACTGCGGCGGCATCACGCGCGCCTCCACCGGCGGCATCAACGGCTTCAACAACCGCCTGACCAACCTCGGCTCGATCAAGACCGACGGCTGGGACGTGGACCTGTTCTGGACGCTGCCGGAGACCGCGCTCGGCCGCTTCAAGGTGAAGTGGCAGAACACCTTCGTGGGCCGCTACGAGGCCACCGGCGCGGCCGGGCAGCGGCAGCCGCAGGGGCCGGGCATCGAGGTGGTCGACAGTTCGATCCCGGAGTGGACCAGCAACGCCTCGCTGGACTGGTCGCTGGGGAACTGGAACGCGGCCTGGACGGTGCGCCACATCTCCGAGCTGACCGAGCAGTGCGGCGACGCGGTGGCCTTCCCGGTCTGCAGCAACCAGGCCGCCGGTACCAACACGCTCGATGCGATCACCTACCACGACGTGCAGCTGGGCTATCGCTTCGCCTGGCTCAACGGGCTGCAGCTGACCGCCGGCGTCAACAACCTGTTCGACAAGGATCCGCCGATCTGCCTGTCGTGCTCGCTCAACGGCTACGACGCGTCCACCTACGACATCCCGCAGGGACGCTACTGGTACGTGCGGGCGGACCTGAAGTTCTGAGGCATTCCGCAAGAACGGCGCAGGCCGCGACGGGGCTCCCCAGGGAAATCCCCGTCGCGGCTTGCGCGATTCCCGGGGAAGGCGAGGCAGGCGAATCGGCGATGGAGGCGGGCCGCGCCTCGCGAATGCCGCGCTTCGCTTCCTGTGGGAGCGACTTCAGTCGCGACAGGGCCTTGCCGAAGATGCGGCCGGCGCCTCGCCGGCCCTCACTTCAACAGCTTCCGCGGCACGCTCACGTCCATGCCGATCGCCAGGTGATCGGAGAAGGCCGCCGGGATGGCCTCGGTCTTGCCGATCGTCAGGCCGTCGCTGACCAGGATGTGGTCGATCGCGCGCTCCGGCCGCCAGCTCGGGAAGCTGGGGATCACGCAGCCCGGCGGCTGCAACGATGTATGGCGATACAGCGGCTGCATTTCCGGGCGGTCGGCCACGCAGTTGAAATCGCCCATCAGGATCGCGTTGGGGTGCTCGGAGAGCAGTTCGGCGATGAAGGCCAACTGCGCCTTGCGCGAGTTGGCGCCCAGCGACAGGTGCGCCACCGCGACCGCCAGGCCTTGGCGGCCTTCGCCGAACTTGGCCAGCAACATGCCGCGCCCGCCGATCCGGCCGGGCAGGGCATGGTCCTGCACCTCGACCGGCTCGAGCTTGCTGAGCAGGCCGTTGGCGCTGGAGGCCACGCCGCCCATGCGCCGGTTCGGCTGGTGGCTCCAGTAATTGAAGCCGGCGCGCTCGGCCAGGTAGTGGGTCTGGTTGGTGAAGCCCGAGCGCAGGCTGCCGGGGTCGGCCTCGTTGAGGCCGACGATGTCGCGCTCGCCCGCCAGCTTGGCGATGGCGTCCAGGCTGTTGCGCTTGCGCCCCATCGGCAGGGCGTGCGACCAGCTGCGCGTCACGTAGTCGCTGTAGCGGCGGGTGCTGGAGCCGGCCTGGATGTTGGCGGTCAGCACCCGCAGGGTACGCGTTTCCGAATCGCTCACGACGGTTCCGGGCTTACTTCGCTCCGGCGGCCCGCTCGCGCGCGATCAGGTGGTCGGCGATGCGCAGCATGTCCTGGTAGCTGGTGCCCTTGACCAGGTACTTGCCGTTGACGATCAGCGAGGGCGTGCCGGTGATCTTGCTGCGCGTGGCGAACTGCTTGGCGCGGTTGGTCTGGGTCTGCACGCCGAAGCTGGCCATGGTGTCGGCGAACTTCTTCGGGTCCACGCCGTACTTGCCGTAGAAGTTGGCGATGTCCTGCACCGAGTCGCGGCCGCGCTCGCCCTTCAGGGTCTGCTCGACGTGGATGGCCTGGTACAGCGCTTCGTGGGTCTTCTCCTGCACGCCCAGGGTCTGCGCCGCGTAGAAGGCGCGGGCGTAGTCGTCCCAGGTGCCGCCGAACATCGCCGGCACGTAGACGAAGTTCACGTCCGACGGCAGGCCGGCCTTCCACGGCCCGATCAGCGGCTGGAAGCGGAAGCAGGCCGGGCAGACGTAGCCGAACACCTCGGCGACCTCGATCTTGCCGGCGGCGGGCTGGAAGGGCTGGCCGCCCTCGATGTCGACGTAGTCGGTGCCGGCCACCGGCTCCGGGCCGCTCGGCGGCGAGGGCGGGTTGGCGGCCGGGGTATGGCCGGCCTCCTGGGCCGGGGCGGCGGCCTGCTCGGCGCCCGCGTCGGCCGGCGCCTCGGGGGTCGCCGGGGCGGGCGTGGCGGCGGGCTGCTCGGCCGGGGCGCTGGCCGGCGTGGCCGGGGTGGCCGCGACGGTATCGGCGCTGCCGTCCTGGGCCTTGCAGGCCACCAGGACCGGCAGGATCGCCATCAGGGTCAGGGCAAAACGGCTCTTCATCGAATGGATCTCCAACGGGAAACGGGATGGCGGCCGGCGGCCGGCCAGGGGACGCATGATGGCACGAGTTGGTTGCGAGTCCCTCGCAACGGCGCCGCGCATCCATGCGCGGGGTATTGATGGCGGGCCCTCGCGAGGGCGCCGTGCCTCCAGGTGCGGGGATCTTACTTCCGCGAGGCGCCGGCGTGTTCGCGCGCGATCAGCCAGTCGGCCACCCGCAGCAGGCTGTCGAAGTCCTTGCCGCGGACCAGGTAGCGGCCGTTGACGACGATCGAGGGCGTGCCCGGCACGCCGCTGCGCATGGCGAACTCGCGCGCGGCCTTCAGGCGCGCCTCCACCTCGTCGCTCCTGAGCGTATCGATGAACTGCTGCTGCGGCACGCCGTAGTCGGCGTAGAACGCGGCCAGTTCTTCGGGCGCGACGTTCTGCATCGGCATGCTGTGCTTGTCGTGGATCGCCTGGAACATCGCCAGGTGGCTCTTCTTCGCCACGCCCAGCAGGTCGGCGGCCAGGTAGGCCCGCGCGAACGCGTCCCACTGCCCGCCGAACGCGGCCGGCACCGGGGTGAAGCGCACGTACTTCGGCAGCCGCGCGACCCATTGCTCCAGCCGCGGTTCGAAGTGCGCGCAATGCGGGCAGGTGTAGCCGAACACCTCGGCGACCTCGATCTTGCCGTCCAGCGGCTGGTAGGGCTGGCCGTCGGCGATCTCGACGTAGTCCTGCCCGGCGACCGGTGCCGGGGCGGCCGCGACCGCGGCCAGGGGGACGAACGCGAGCAGGATCATCAGCAGTCGGGATGGCAGTTTCATGCGTGCTCCGTGGGGTGAAAAGCAAGCGCCGGTCGATGACCGGCGCCTGGATGGGACCTGCGCTTGGACCGCCGCGGCGGCCCGAGGTTCACGAGCGTCCGGGCGGCGCGGCCGGCAGGGTCGCCGCGGCCGCCTCGTCGTCGGCCCGGTCGTGCAGGCCTTGCAGGTAGCTGGACAGGGCCTGGATCTCCTGCTCGGTCAGCGAATGGGTGACCTGGGCCATGATGTCGAACAGGTGGCGGTCGGTCTCGGTGGTCTGGCCCGACTGGTATTCCTGCAGCCGGCGCGCCACGTAGGCGGCGTGCTGGCCACCGATGTGCGGGTAGGCCGGGCCCGGGTTGCCCGCCCCGGTCGGGCCATGGCAGGCCATGCAGGCCGGGATGCCGCGCGAGGGATCCCCGCCCCGGTAGAGCTTCTGCCCGATCTCGTAGAACTTCATGTCCTTGTAGGGGCCTTCGGCGACCACGGTGTCGTCGGCCAGGCCGGCGCTTGCCTTCTGCGTGGCGAAATACGCGCCGATGTCGCGCATGTCCTGGGGCGTGAGGTCCTTCACGAACGGCACCATCGCCGCGACCGCGCCGCCGGTGCGCTGCCCGTTGGCGATCAGCGCCATCTGGTGCGCGATGTAGCGCTCGCTCTGCCCGGCGATGCGCGGGTACATGTCGACCGAAGGGTTGCCGTCCGGGCCGTGGCAGGCCGCGCAGGCGGCCGCCTTGGCCTGGCCGGCCTTGGCATCGCCCCAGGTGGTCTTGGAGAGGTCGATCTCCAAGGGCGCCACCCGCACCGGCGCGTTGTCCGGGACGGGCGTCACCGCGGACTGCGCGAACGCGACCGCCGCGATGACGGGAACGGCAAGGGCAGTGAAGGCAAGAACGCGAGCATGGCGCATCAGCTAAAGCTCCGTATGGACCTGGACCGCGGGCGTGGGGGCGCTGCCTCCGCAGGCGTCCGGATTATCGGCATGGCGCCGCGCATCGGTCAACGAACGGCGCAGCAAGGCGGGGGACATGCGATCCTATGCGGATGTCGCAGCTCATCGAACGTGCCCGCTACCTCCTTTCGGCCCACAACGCCCGCCAGCTGCCGCCCGACGGCGGCTTCGAGGTGGCTTTCGCCGGCCGCTCCAACGCGGGCAAGTCCAGCGCGCTGAACGCGCTGACCCGCCAGAACGCGCTGGCGCGGGTGTCCAAGACGCCGGGGCGCACCCAGCAACTGGTGTATTTCGAAGTGCAGCCCGGCCGCTGCCTGGTCGACCTGCCCGGCTACGGCTACGCCAAGGTGCCGCAGGAACTGCAGGTGCACTGGCAGGCCTTCATCGACGACTACTTCCGGACCCGCCAGGCGCTGCGCGGCCTGGTGGTGGTGATGGACATCCGCCATCCGCTCAAGGAGTACGACCTGCAGATGCTGGGCTACGCGGCCGCGCGCGGACTGCCGGCCCACGCGTTGCTGACCAAGGCCGACAAGCTCGGGCGCGGGCAGCAGGCGCAGGCGCTGCAGAAGGTGCGCAAGGAACTGGCATCGCTTTTCGCCGACAGCGTCGGCGTGCAGGCGTTCTCGGGGCAGTCGCGGCAGGGCGTGGACGAACTGCGGGCGGTGGTGGAGGGCTGGCTGGAGCTGGAGCCGCCGGTGGCGGCCGAGCACGGTCGTTCCTGACGGCTTGATCGCCGCTGCGCAGGGAACCCTCTGACCCGCTTGCGCGCGGTGCAGGAGGCGCCGCGCCATGACGCGGCCTACACGGCGATGTCGAACAGGCGGCCGATCTGGCTGGCGGCGAACATCGCCAGCGCTCCCCAGAACGTCACGCGCAGGGCGCCGCGCCAGGCGGGGGCGCCGCCCATCGCCGCCGCCCAGGCGCCGGTGATCGACAGGCCCGCCAGAGTGGCGATCGTGGTCGTCCGGGAGACCGCCCCGGGCGATGCCAGCAAGGCCGTCGCCACCGGCAGCGCCGCACCGCAGCAGAAGGCGGCGGCCGAGGCCAGCGCGGCCTGCAGCGGGCGCGCGCGCAGGGTGTCGGTGATGCCGAGTTCGTCGCGCGCGTGCGCCGCCAGGGCGTCGTGGGCGGTGAGCTGTTCGGCGACCTGCCGGGCCAGGGCCGGATCGAGCCCGCGCTGGCGGTAGATGCCGGCCAGTTCCTCCAGCTCGGTGTGCGGGTCCTCGCGCAGTTCGCGGCGCTCGATCCTCAGGTCCGCCTGCTCGGTGTCGGCCTGCGACTGCACCGATACGTATTCGCCCGCCGCCATCGACATCGCGCCGGCGACGGTGGCGGCGATGCCGGCCGCAAGCACCGAGCGCGCGTCGCTGCCGCTGGCCGCCACGCCGACCACCACGCCGGCGACCGAGACGATGCCATCGTTGGCGCCCAGCACCGCGGCGCGCAGCCAGCCGACGCGGTCGCCGCGATGGCGCTCGCGGTGCCGCGGTAAGGTCGGGCGGGGTTGGGATCCCATGCAGGCTCCTTGCGGATCGGAGGGCGGAGGGGCGCCGAAAGCGAGAGGAATGGCGGAAATCTGTAACGCCGTTGCCGCAACGTAGCGCCCGCCGGGCTCACGCTATAGTGCGGCTCTTGCGGTGGCGGCGGCCCGTCCCCACTTCGTTCCACCTTCAACCTGCGAGTCCGCCCTTGTCGAGCCCAAGCCACGTCGCCGATACGCCCGTCACAGACCGACGCCAACTCGTGGAGGTTATCGCGTCCGGCGAGAAGGCGGCGTCGCAATGGCGCATCGGTACCGAGCACGAGAAGTTCGGGTTCCGCCTGGACGACCTGCGCCCGCCGCAGTTCGACGGCGAGCGCGGGATCGAGGCCCTGTTGAACGGACTGGTGCGCTTCGGCTGGACGCCGGTGCAGGAAGCCGGGCGCACCATCGCGCTCGCCCGCGACGGCGCCTCGGTGACGCTGGAGCCGGCCGGCCAGCTGGAGCTGTCCGGCGCGGCGCTGGAGAACATCCACCAGACCTGCGAGGAAACCGGCGAGCACCTGCGCGAGGTCAGCGAGGTGGCGGGCGAACTGCAGCTGGGCTTCCTCGGCATGGGCTTCCAGCCGAAATGGGCGCGCGCGGACATGCCGTGGATGCCGAAGGGCCGCTACCGGATCATGCGCGCCTACATGCCCAAGGTCGGCCAGCTCGGGCTGGACATGATGACGCGCACCTGCACGGTACAGGTCAACCTCGACTACGCGTCCGAGGCGGACATGGTGAAGAAGTTCCGCGTGTCGCTGGCGCTGCAGCCGATCGCGACCGCCCTGTTCGCCGATTCGCCGTTCGCCGAGGGCAAGCCGAACGGCTACCTGAGCTACCGCTCGCACATCTGGACCGACACCGATGCCGACCGCACCGGCATGCTGGATTTCGTGTTCGAGGATGGCTTCGGCTACGAACGCTACGTCGACTACCTGCTCGACGTGCCGATGTATTTCTCCTACCGCGACGGCACCTACGTCGATGCCAGCGGGCAGAGCTTCCGCGATTTCCTCGCCGGCAAGCTGCCGGCGCTGCCGGGCGCGCTGCCGACCCTGCGCGACTGGTCCGACCACACGACCACCGCGTTCCCGGAAGTGCGCCTGAAGAAGTACCTGGAGATGCGCGGCGCCGATGCCGGCCCGTGGGCGCGGCTGTGCGCGCTGCCGGCGTTCTGGGTCGGCCTGCTGTACGACGATGCGGCGCTGGATGCGGCCTGGGACCTGGTCAAGGATTTCTCGCTGGAGGAACGCCATGCGCTGCGCGACGGCGTGCCGAGGCACGCGCTGAAGCTGCCGTTCCGCGGCGCGACCGTGCGCGAGCTGGCCCTGGAAGCGCTGCGGATCTCGCGCGAGGGCTTGCGCCGGCGCGCGCGCCGCAACGCCGACGGCCAGGACGAGACGCCCTTCCTGGACGTGTTGCAGGAAATCGCCGACAGCGGCCTGACCCCGGCCGAACGCAAGCTGGCGTTGTTCGAGGGCCGCTGGAACGGCAGCGTCGATCCGGTGTTCGCCGAGTTCGCGTATTGAGGGCGGGCCCGGGACCCGGGAAAGCCGGCGCCGGATCGGACGCTGTCGCAGGAGGGGCTCCAGCCCGACGGGCCTTATCAGGAGCCGTGGCCGGGGCTTGGTGACAGGGGACTCGGCAAGGCGGCAAGCCTGCTTTGGATCGAATGCCGCTGTGGGAGGGGCTTCAGTCCCGACGGGGCTTTGCCGGCCATCCGTCGGGACTGAAGTCCCTCCCACAAAAAGTACCCAAGAAGCCCTGTAAAAAAAGCATCAGGTCGCTTGATGGCCGGGTCCGGGCAAGGATGCTTTGCCCGGTGCCGCGGACTGGGGGATTCGGCAAGGCGGCAAGCCTGCTTTGGATCGAATGCCGCTGTGGGAGGGACTTCAGTCCCGACGGGGTTTTGCCGGCCATCCGTCGGGACTGAAGTCCCTCTCACAAAAAATTCCCAAGAAACCCTGCAAAAAGCATCAGGTCGCTTGATGGCCGGGTCCAGGCAAGGATGCTTTGCCCGGTGCCGCGGACTGGGGGATTCGGCAAGGCGGCAAGCCTGCTTCGGATCGAATGCCGCTGTGGGAGGGACTTCAGTCCCGACGGGGTTTTGCCGGCCATCCGTCGGGACTGAAGTCCCTCCCACAAAAAAATTCCCAAGAAACCCTGCAAAAAGCATCAGGTCGCTTGATGGTCGGGTCCGGGCAAGGATGCTTTGCCCGGTGCCGCGGACTGGGGGATTCGGCAAGGCGGCAAGCCTGCTTCGGATCGAATGCCGCTGTGGGAGGGACTTCAGTCCCGACGGGGTTTGCCGGCCATCCGTCGGGACTGAAGTCCCTCCCACAAAAAGTACCCAAGAAGCCCTGTAAAAAGCATCAGGTCGCTTGATGGCCGGGTCCGGGCAAGGATGCTTTGCCCGGTCCCGAGTCCCGGGCTTCAAGCCTCGTGGCACGGCAGCTGCACGGTGACCCGCAGGCCGCCCTCGGGGCGGTTGTCCAGGTCGATCTGCCCGCCGTGCGCCAGGACGATGCTGTTGGCCACGGCCAGGCCCAAGCCGATCCCGCCGGTGTCGCGGTTGCGCGAACTTTCCCCGCGCACGAACGGCAGCAACAGGTGTTCGCGCTGCGCCGGATCGATGCCCGGGCCATCGTCGTCCACCCACAGCAGGCACTGGTCGCCGTTGCGGTGGACCTGCACGCGCGCGCGCTTGCCGTATTTCAGCGCGTTCTCCACCAGGTTGGTGACCATCCTCCGCAGCGCCAGCGGGTCGCCCTCGACGTCGACCGAATCGCCCGGTACCAGCCGCGCGTCCGCGCCCGTGTCGGCCAGGTTGTCGACCACGCTTTCCACCAGCAGCTGGAAATCGACGCGCGAACGCTGGCCGCGCCGCGCATCGTTCTTGATGAAGTCCAGGGCCGCGGAGATCATCGCCTTCATCTCGTCGATGTCGGCGAGGGTCTTCTCGCGCAGGGCCTCGGGCGCGGCTTCCATGCGGAACGCCAGGCGCGCCAGCGGCGTGCGCAGGTCGTGCGCGATCGCCGCGACCATCTGGGTGCGCTCGTGCATCATCCGGTTCAGCCGCGCCTGCATCGCGTTGAACGAATCGGCGGCCTGCACCAGTTCGGCCGGGCCGCTGCGTTCCAGCGGCGGGGCGTCCGGATTCCGGCCGAGCTGGTCGGCCGCTTCGGAAAAGCGCCGGATCGGCGCGGACAGCGCGCGAGAGAACCGCCAGGCCAGCGGCAGCATCAGCAGCAGGCCGCAGCAGAACAGCGCCGCCACCTGGAACTTGAACGCACCGGACAACTGGCGGCCGGGCGCGGTGACCACGCGCCACGTGCCGTCCGGCTGCTGCGCGGCGGCGGTGAAGCCGGCCAGCAGCGGCGAGCTGGGCGAGAAACCGGGAACCGGCATCTCGTGCCAGGGCTCGTCCGGGATCCCCTTGATGTCGTAGAGCGGCGGGTCTTCGAACGGGCGGCCATGGGGCAGGAAATCGTCCCCGGCCTCGCCGCGCGAATCGATCCGCGGCGGGGCCATGGGCGCGCGATCGCCGTCTTCCTGCACGACGGAGAGGAAGGCCGGCGGCCGGCCTTCGCGATAGAAGCGCACGCTCTTGACGTCCATGCCCAGCCAGTGCGCGATCAATCGTTCGATGAAGTGGTCGCGATGGTGCCCCGCCGGCGCTTCCGGCGGCGAGGACTGGGTCCTGACCTGCAGGTCGGCGTTGGCGGCCGGCATCCTGGTGCTGAGCAGCGCGAGGATCTCCGGCGGATGCACCGGCGTGGCGAAGATCGGCGTGCGCATCAGGATCAGTCCGACGCCGACGCCTTGCGCCAGCACCAGGGCGATCGCCAGCACCAGGAAGGTGCGGGCGAAGATCGAAAGCCGGCGCCGGGGCTTGGCGCTGGTCATAGCCGGCTGACGGCCGGCAGCAGCATGTAGCCTTCGTTGCGGACCGTGCGGATCAGCTCGGTGTGCACGCGCTCGTTGATCTTGCGGCGCAGGCGGCTGATCTGGCTGTCGATGGCGCGGTCGTAGACGTCGGTGTCGCGGCCGCGCGAGTAGTCGAGCAACTGGTCGCGGCTGAGTACGCGCTGCGGGTGCTCGACGAAGGTGCGCAGCAGCGCGAACTCGCCGTCGGAAAGATTGATGAACACGCCGGTCGGGTCGCGCAGGTCGCGGCGCACCAGGTCCAGGCGCCAGCCGGCGAATTCGTACACGTTGCCGCGGGTCTCGGCCAGCTCGGCGTTGGCCTGGCTGCGCCGCAGCAGCGCGCGGACCCGGGCCAGCAGCTCGCGCGGATTGCAGGGCTTGCTGAGGTAATCGTCGGCGCCGACTTCCAGCCCGATGATCCGGTCGGTGTCCTCGCCGAGCGCGCTGAGCATGATCACCGCCGGCGAGCCGCGCTCGCTGGCCAGGGCGCGGGCCGCGCTGAGCCCGTCCTCGCCCGGCATCATCACGTCCAGGATGATCAGGTCGGGGCGGCGCTGGGCCATCAGCCGGCGCATCTCCGGCACGCTCTCGGCGGCCTGGACGTGGTAGCCGTGCTCGCCCAGGAAGTCGCTGATGAGGCGGCGCAGGTCGGGGTCGTCGTCGACCACGAGTACGGAAGATTGCATGTCCATGGTCCGTCCGGAGGCAGGTGATGGGGCCCCCGGGGCCGGCGGCCGGGGGAGGGCCGGGACCGGGCGGGAAGCTGGAGCCGGCATCATACGGAGCGGGCTTGTCAATGCATGACAAATTCGTGCCAGGGGCTGCAATGTGTCAGTCAAGTGGGTGACGCCGAAGCATGGGATTCTGCAGGCCCCGTCCCATTGCTACCCCGGCCGCGCACACATGTCTCCCCCCGATATCAGGCTGATCAGCCGCGACAACGGCGTCGGATTGACCCGCGACCTGGCGCTGATGAGCGAGGCCCTGCGCGCGGCCGGGATGACCGTCGAGCAGGTGGGCTTCGGCGGCACCGGCATGCGGACCCGCCTGCGCACCGCCGGGCTGTGGGGCGAACGCATGCTGCGCGGCAAGGTGCCGGTACAGGTCTTCTCCGAGCGGGTGTATCCCCATTGCCTGCGGTTGGCCGCGCGCAACCTGCTGGTGCCCAACCCGGAATGGCTGCTGCCGAAGTGGCTGCCGCTGCTGTCGCGCTTCGAGGCGGTGCTGTGCAAGACGCGACATGCCGAGCGCATCTTCCGCACGATGGGGTTCCGCACCCGTTTCATCGGATTCACCAGCGAGGACCGCCACGATCCCTGCGTCGCGCGCCAGCGCGCGTTCTTCCACCTGGCCGGGCGCAGTTCCGCCAAGGGCACGCAGGTGGTGCTGGATACCTGGCGGCGCCATCCCGAGTGGCCGCTGCTGACCGTGGTGCAGAACCCGCGCACCGCCGGCGGGCAGGTGCGGGCGGCCAACATCGATCATCGGCTCGAGTACCTGGACGATGCGCAGCTGCGCCACCTGCAGAACGCGCACCTGTTCCACCTGTGCCCCTCCGAGACCGAGGGCTTCGGCCATTACCTGATGGAGGCGATGAGCGTGGGCGCGGTGACCCTCGCCACCGGCGCCGAGCCGATGAACGAACTGGTCACCGAGGAGCGGGGCATCCTGATCCCGCCGACGTCCTCGCGCCGCCGCCAGTTGGCGTCCTACTACTACGTCGATGCGGCCGGCATCGAGGCGGCGGTGGAGCGCGCGCTGGCGTTGCCGGAGGCGCGGCTGGCGGAGTTGTCGGCGCGCGCGAGAGAGCATTTCGTGCTCAACGACCAGGCGTTCTCGGCGCGCTTCTGCCATGCGGTGCTGTCGCACGTGGCCGATGGGGAACAGGCCCTGGACGCGCAGCCCGCCGGCATCGCGGAAGGCTGACCGGTTCCGCGCGCGCCCGCGACGGGCGCCGTCGATGCAGAAGTACGTACGTGGTGGCGATCGTGCCGCCATGCGCCTGCCTTGTCCTTGTTCGCGCGAGCGTGGCGATGCGCTTGCATGCGTGTCGCCCGGCGATGCGCCGTGGCTCTGCGACCGGATCACCCGCGCACCGCGGAATGCGGTGCCGGCACGTGCCGCCGCCTGCCGGATCGAAGCCGCCCATGTCGTGCTTCGCACCTGCGTCGAGCGCCGCGAACGTCGATGACAAACCGGCGGCAAAGGCGAACGGAATCATCCGTTCGCGCCAGGCGTCGTGCGGAAGGGGGCCACGACGGCGCCGGCACGAACCCGCACAGGACGGCTACGGAGAACCGAGATGAAGATGGCAAGGCTAGGCAGGCCCGTGATGACCACGGGCGTGCTGGTGTTTTTGGGAATGGCGTTGGGCGGATGCGCGTCGACGTGCGGACGCGGGCCGGATGCAGGCGGTCCCCCGCCGCGTTCGGCCGAGCGGCCGATGCCGCCGCCGGATCGGCTCGATCCCGCGTTCCGCGAGGCCTTGCAGGCCTGCGCGCAGGAACAGGGCATGGCGTTGCCCGCGCCGGGCGAAGGTCCGCCGCCGCGGGACGGCGCGCGGCCGGACCGCGCCAGGATGGACGCCTGCCTCGAGGCCAAGGGCTTCGAGCATCCGCCCGGGCCGCCGCCGGACGTCGGCATGCGCCGTGGCCCGGGCGGGCCCGGCCTGCCGCCGCCCGATCCTGCCGCGGCCGCGGCATTCCGGGCGTGCGCGGCCGAACAGGGCGTGCGCCTGCCGGAACCGGGCGCCGCGCCGGCTGTGGACGACAAGCCGGCCGCCGGCCAACTGGACCACGACAAGTTGCACGCGTGCATGGAGGCCAAGGGCTTCCGGCGTCCCGATCGCGATACTCCCTGATCCGAGGGCAGGCGGTGCAGGCGATGCGCGCGCCGCCTAGATAGACCGGACGATGCCTGGTTCCCCGCGGGAGCCAGGCATTTTTCTTTCCTTTTCCGGCCCGCCCTGTATACTGCCCCCCAGTATAAGGAGGGGCCATGCCGCATTCGCCGGAAGAAAAGAAGCGCGTGCTCACCCGCGTGCGCCGCATCCGCGGCCAGTGCGATGCCCTGGAGCGCGCGCTGGAAGGCGGGGCCGACTGCGGGCCGGTGCTGCAGCAGATCGCGGCGATCCGCGGCGCGGTCAACGGGCTGATGTCCGAGGTGCTGGAAGCGCACATCCGCGAGGATTTCGGCCAGCCTGCCGGCTCGGACGCGCAACGCGCCGAGCGCGTGCAGGAATTGCTCGGCCTGGTCCGCTCCTATCTCAAGTAACCCTGGCCGGCGCCGCGCCGGCCTTCCGTCGAATCGTCATCGCAGGAGAGTCGTCCATGAAGTCACGTGCCGCCGTCGCGTTCGGTCCCGGCAAGCCGCTGGAAATCGTCGAGATCGACGTCGCCCCGCCGAAGGCCGGCGAGGTGCTGGTCCGCATCACCCATACCGGCGTGTGCCATACCGACGCCTTCACCCTGTCCGGCGACGACCCGGAAGGGCTGTTCCCGGTCGTGCTCGGCCACGAGGGCGCCGGCATCGTGGTGGAGGTCGGTGAGGGCGTGACCTCGGTGAAGCCGGGCGACCACGTGATCCCGCTGTACACCGCCGAATGCGGGCAGTGCCTGTTCTGCAAGTCCGGCAAGACCAACCTGTGCGTGGCGGTGCGCGCCACCCAGGGCAAGGGCGTGATGCCGGACGGCACCTCGCGCTTCTCCTACAACGGCGAGCCGGTCTACCACTACATGGGCTGCTCGACCTTCAGCGAATACACCGTGGTCGCCGAAGTCTCGCTGGCGAAGATCAATCCGGACGCCAACCCGGAACACGTGTGCCTGCTCGGCTGCGGCGTCACCACCGGCATCGGCGCGGTGCACAACACCGCCAAGGTGCAGGAAGGCGACAGCGTGGCCGTGTTCGGCCTCGGCGGCATCGGCCTGGCGGTGATCCAGGGCGCGCGCCAGGCCAAGGCCGGGCGCATCATCGCGATCGACACCAATCCCTCGAAGTTCGAGCTGGCCAGGCAGTTCGGCGCCACCGACTGCATCAACCCCAGGGACCACGACAAGCCGATCCAGCAGGTGGTCGTCGAGATGACCGGCTGGGGCGTGGACCATTCGTTCGAGTGCATCGGCAACGTTAACGTGATGCGCGCGGCGCTGGAATGCGCGCACCGCGGCTGGGGCCAGTCGGTGATCATCGGCGTGGCCGGCGCGGGCCAGGAGATCTCCACGCGGCCGTTCCAGCTGGTCACCGGGCGCACCTGGAAGGGCACCGCGTTCGGCGGCGTGAAGGGCCGCTCGCAGCTGCCGGGCATGGTCGAGGACGCGATGAAGGGCGAGATCGAGCTGGCGCCGTTCGTCACCCACACGATGGGCCTGGACGAGATCAACAGCGCGTTCGAGCTGATGCACGAAGGCAAGTCGATCCGCAGCGTCGTCCACTATTGACCGGCATCGGCCCGCCTCGAAGGAGTCCCTGATGGAACGCATCGAACACCGCGCCTGCTTCGGCGGCTGGCAGGACGTGTACCGGCACGCGTCGGAAGCGCTCGGCTGCGCGATGAACTTCGCGATCTACCTGCCGCCGCAGGCGGAGCGGGAGAGAGTGCCGGTGCTGTACTGGCTCTCGGGCCTGACCTGCAACGAGCAGAACTTCATCACCAAGGCCGGCGCGCAGCGCTACGCGGCCGAGCACGGCGTGGCGATCGTCGCGCCGGACACCAGTCCGCGCGGCGACGACGTGGCCGATGCCGAAGGCTACGACCTGGGCAAGGGCGCGGGCTTCTACGTCGATGCCACGCAGGCGCCGTGGTCGGCGCACTACCGCATGCACGACTACGTGGCGAACGAACTGCCGGCGCTGGTCGAGGCGCGGTTCCCCACGACCGGCGCGCGTGCGATCAGCGGCCATTCGATGGGTGGGCATGGCGCGCTGACCATCGCGCTGCGCAATCCCGGGCGCTATCGCAGCGTGTCGGCCTTCGCGCCGATCGTGGCGCCGGCGCGGGTGCCGTGGGGCGAGAAGGCGCTCTCCGCCTATCTCGGCGACGACCGCGAAGCCTGGAAGGCGTGGGACGCCACCGAGCTGCTGAAGACCGCGCAGGAGCGGCTGCCGCTGCTGGTCGACCAGGGCGAGGCCGACGAGTTCCTCGACAGCCAGCTCAGGCCGCGACTGCTCGCCGAGGCGGCGCAGGCGGCCGGGTACCCGCTGACACTGCGGATGCAGCCCGGCTACGACCACAGCTACTACTTCATCGCCAGCTTCATCGGCGAGCACGTGGCGCATCACGCCGCCGCATTGCGGGACTGAGCCGGTGCCGGCCCCGCGCAGGCGGGGCCGGCAGCTTCCGCGCCGTCCCCGCCCCGCGGGGATCGGCGGTCATCGCGCTTCCGTCGATCCCGCTCAAGGCGCGCGGGCGCGCATCGCCAGGCCCGCCGCCACCGCGGCGCCGAGCAAGGCGCTGCCTGCCGCGCAGACGAAGATCGCGGCATAGCCCAGATGGGTGGCGACCAAGCCGGCCAGCGGTCCGGCCATGGCATAGGCCACGTCCTGGAACGCGGCATAGCCGCCCAGCGCGGTCGCACGCACCTGCGCGGGCACGCGCCGGACCACTTCCACGCCCAGCGCCGGGAACACCAGCGAGCAACCCAGGCCGGTCAGGAACGCACCGCCAATGCCCATCCATGGCGAGACCGCCAGGCCGAGCGTGAGCAGGCCCAGGCTTTCCACGCCCATCGCCGCGACCGCCACGCGCGCACCGCCGAAGCGGTCCGGCAAGCGCCCGCCCAGCAGCCGCGCCAGCACGAAGCCGATGCCGAAGGCGCTGAGCAGCCAGGCCGCGCCTGGCCACTGGCGATCGTTGAAGTACAGCACCGCGAAGGTCCCGATGGTGGCGAAGCCCACGCCTTGCAGCGCCAATCCCAGTGCCGGCCACCAGATCCGCGCCAGCACCTGGCGCAACGGCGGGCGCGTGCCGCCGACGGGCGCGACCGCGCCGACGCCGCCGGCGACCGCGTACGACAGCACGGGCAACAGCAACGTTGCCACGGCTATCGCCAGGAAGCCGCCGTGCGCGTCCAGCGCGACGCCGACGGGCGACCCGGCCGCGAGCGCGGCGAAGATCGCCGTGCCGACCCAGGTCATCACCCGTCCGGACTGCGCCGCGCCGAGGTGGCCGATGCCCCAGGCCAGGGTGCCGGTGACCAGCAGGCTCTCGCCGATGCCGGCGGCCAGCCGCGCAAGCACCAGCCAGGCCAGCGGCAGAGCGGGAACCAGCGCGGCCAGCAGGTAGCCGACGCCGGACGCGAACAGCAGCAGCATGCCGCGGCGCGTGGCGCGCGCCGGCCCGGCGGTATCGCTGAGGCGGCCGGCCACGCTGCGGGTGAAGACCGTGGCCACGAACTGCACCGCGACGATGCAGCCGACCACGAGATCGCCATGGCCGAGCGCCTGGCGCACGTGCACCGGCACCACCGGGAGCGGTACCGACAAGGTCATGAAGCCGAGAAAGATCGCGACGCACAGCCGCAGCAGCACGGCCGTATGCGCGGAGGAGGATACGTTTGGATTCGGGATGTTCATTGGGCGACTCGTGTGGGCCCATCTGCGGCCTGGCCGGACCGGGTCGAGACGGGCACGCGCCCGGCGACCCGTATCGCGACCGGCGGCACGCCGGTGGGCGGGGTCGCGTTGATTGACGTAAACGCTTACGTGGCGGGCCAGGAGGGCGCGCCAATGGAGACGCATTCTACTCGACGTTTCCATTCCCTGGATGCCGGCGGTTCGCCTTTCGGGAAGCGGATCCGGACCAGGAGGAAGCCTTGCCGGCAGCCGAGGCGATCCTGCCGGGGCGTGGCATGGGTCCCGTCGGCGAGCCCGTCGCACGCCGCGGCGGCGGCGGCGGGCCGTGCCGGGGATCAGGCGCGCGCGCCGGCCGGTACGGCTACGCCGGCCAGCTTCGCCGCGTACAACGCCGCCCCGTAGTGGGGTTCGTGCCGCGGCGCGCGCAGGTCGAACCGCGGATGGAACGCCCGCAGCGCGTCGCGGAACGGGGCCAGCAGCAGCTCGCCTGCACTGAACGCGCCGCCGGAGAAGGAAAGCGGCACGTCCTCGTCGTCGGCGAAATGCAGCGCGAGCCGGATCGCTTCGGCGATCTCCGCCAGCTCCTGCCCCGCGCGCGCGAAGATCGCGTGCGCGACCGGGTCGCCGGCCTCGGCCGCGCGCGTCACCAGGATCGACAGTTGCGCCACTTCGCTGCGCGTGCTGGCGTGCTCGCCGTAGATCCGCGCGCACAGGTCCAGGTCGTGCCGGAGCGAGAGCGCGTCGTTGACGAGGGCGTGCAGCGGACCCTTGGGCAGGCGCCCGTCGCTCATGCGCGAGTACGCGTTCAATCCCTGCACCGCGATCCAGTGCGCCGACCCCTCGTCGGAGAACGCCTCGCCCCAGCCGCCCGCGCGTGCGGCCATGCCGCGGCGTTGCCCGTAGCCGATCGACCCCGTGCCCGCGACGATGTTGATGCCGTCGGTGCAGGCCAGGGAGCCGGCCCACCCGCACACCGTGTCGTTGTCGCAGGTGTAGCGCGCGTGGCCGAGGATCTGCGCCGGCATCCGGTCCAGCAGCGGCGTGACCGTGCTGTCCTCGCCATGCGCCGGCAAGCCGAAGAAGGCATGGCCGAGCGCCTGCGGGTCCATGCCGGCGTCCTCGAACACCTGCGCCACGCCCTGCGCGAGCATGGTGCGCACCGCCTCCAGCCCGATCTGCGGGTAGTAGGCGGTGCCGAGCTGGGCCTGGGCGAGCAGGCGCCCGGCCGCGTCGATGAGCGCGAACCGGGTCTTGGTGCCGCCGCCGTCGACGCCGAGGAAGCAGGCGTGGCGCGTCATGGGGCCAAGGCGTGGATGCGCACGCCCTGCACGACACGGTTCACCATGCCCTGCTTGTTGGGATTGTCCGGCGACAGGCCCAGCGCCAGCGAGCACTGGAACGCGAAGACCTGCGCGATGGCCACGTACGGCCACAGCAGGTCCACGTCGGCGGCGCCGGCCATGCCGGGTACCGTCACCGTGTCGCGCGCCAGGCCGTCGCGCGGTTGCGCGGTGATCTCGATGACCCGGCCGGCGTAGCCGTCCCTGCGCAGTTCGTCGAGCAGGTCGTGGTCGTAGCGCCGGGTCAGCGGGTCGTTCGAGACGAACACCGCCACCAGGGTGCGCGGGGTGATGAACGTCTTGGGCCCGTGGCGAAAGCCCAGCGGCGTGTCGAAACAGGTCGCGATGGCGCCGTTGGTGAGCTCGCCGAGCTTGAGCGCCGCCTCGCGCGCAAGACCTTGCATCAGCCCGCTCCCCAGATAGGCGACGCGATCGTATCCGGCCAGCGCCAGCTCCTGCAGGGCCGGGCGCGCTTCGGCGATCACGCGGCCGGTGGCATCGGCGAGCGGCGCGATGCGCGCGTCCAGCGCGCGTGCCGGTCCCAGTGCCAGCAGCGTGGCGTACATCATGCAGCTGAAGCTGGAGGTCATCGCGAAGCTGGCGTCGTGGGTCTCCTCCGGCAGCAGCAGGGTCATCGCCTCGCGCGCGCCACTGCGGCCAAGCGAGCCGTCCGGATTGCAGGTGACCACCAGGTGGCGTACTTGGCGCACCCTCGATTCGGCGATCCGTACCGCGGCCAGGCTCTCGGGGCTGTTGCCGGAGCGGCCGAAGGACACCAGCAGCAACGGTTGCTCCGGGTCCAGGTACAGCGCCGGGCTGCTGACCAGGTCGGTGGTGGGCACGGCATCCACGCGCGCCGCCAGTTGGCGGTCGAGCAGCGGCGCCAGGCATTGGCCGATGTAGGCCGAGGTCCCCGCGCCGGTGAGGACGATCCGGGCGCGCGCATCGTGCGCGACCGGCGCCACGAAGGCCTGCACGCGTTCGTGCAGCGCCTGGACCATGGCATGGGTGCGCCTGAGCATGTCCGGTTGCTGCTCGATCTCGCGCGCGGTCGAGGCCGCTCCGGCCGCAAGCAGGTCCGGTTCCGGGATGCCGAGGTATTCAGTGGTTTTCATGGGGGTCGCAGGCATGGTCGTAGTCGTCGATCACTGCGTTGATGTGCGCCATCGCCAAGGCGGCCGGATCCCGGACGGCATCGTCGCCGGCCGGGCCATTGCGGAGCGCATGCAACGCTTGGGGGAGGTATTGGCTGACCAGCGGCGGCGGCGGCGGGTCGGCGCGGAGGTTGGCGAACAGCCGCTCCCGCGCCGCCTCGATGGCGGGGTCGGGCCAGTAGTAGCGGATGCGGTCGCTGAGGCTGTACTGCAGGTCGATGCGCAACGCGTCGCCTTCCGCGTGGTAGTACTTGCGCCAGTGCCGTGGCTCCTGGCGCATGCGTTCGAGCACCACCTCGCGCAGCCGCGCCCGCCGTTCCGGCGCGATCCATTCGGCCTCGATCGCGTCCAGCGCCCACAACGCTTCGCGCAACGCGAAGGTCAGGCCGGGGCCGACCTTGAGGATGGCGAAGTGGTCGCGCACCAGCGCGGCCAGGGCGCCGCGGGTCTGGTAGTCGGTCGAGTGCGCCTCGAACACCATGCCGGGTACGCCGGCGATCGCCTCGCTGAGCGTGCGCGCCCTGGCCGGGACGTAATCGACGACACGATGGTGGTCGAACTCGACGCCGGGCTGCACCACCGAGGCGATCACCCGTTGCCAGGCCGCTTCGAGGCCGGCGGCGCGGAACGCCTCGCGGTGCGCGGCGATGGTCGCCAGGGCGGCCTGCGGGGTGGTGGTGGCCAGTCCTTCGATGGACTCGGTCGGGCCGCCCGGCACCGGCACTTCGGTGCCGATCACGTACACCGGCGGTTCGCCACCGGCCCGTGCGTAGGCGGCTTCCGCGGCGGCGCACAGGCGCACCGCGCGATCCACGATCCAGGCCTCCGGCAGCGGCTGCGGATCGTCCGCGCAGGCCATCGAGCAATCCAGGTGGATCTTGCGGAAGCCGGCGGCGACGTAGGCCGCCACCATCGCCTCGGCCTTGGTCATCGCCGCCCCGGCGTCCATCGCGGTCCATGGGTTCGGGCCGAGATGGTCGCCGCCGAGCGCGATGCGCGCCGGATCGAAGCCGACCCTGGCGGCGATGCCGTGCACGAAGCCGGCGAAATCGGCCGGGGTCATGCCGGTGTAGCCGCCATCCTGGTTGACCTGGTTGCAGGTGGCTTCGAACAGCACCAGCGGCTGGTCGCGGGCCAGCGCGCGGCGCAGCGCGGCTTCGATCACGAGGGGATGGGCCGAGCAGATCGAGGTGACGCCGCAGGGCTGGCCCTGCTTGTGGCGCGCGACGAGTTGCAGGAGTGCGTGCATCGGGGATTTCCGGGTCAGGGGGAGGATGGGCGCGCGGCCGGGCGCTCCGGTTCGAGCACCAGCAGCAGCGAGGCGACCAGGGCCAGCGCCAGGCCGGCGATCTTCAGCGGGCCGGGGACCACGCCGGCGAACAGCAGCGACAACAGCGCGGTCACCAGCGGCGCGCCGGCGTTGGTCAGCGGGGCGACCACGATCGCCTGGCCATGGCGGAAGGCGTACACCAGCGCCAACGCGCCGATCGCGTTGAGGATCTGGATCGCGGCCGTCATCCACGGGCCGTCCAGGCCGGTGTTGACCGCTTGCGTCCAGTCGGTCATCGCCCAGGCGGCCGGCACCAGCAGCAGCGCGCCGAGGGTCATGTAGAAGAAGATGCTGTCGGCGCCGACGGTGTGGTTGGCCAGCTTCATGAAGTAGGCCTGCAGGCCCCACGCCGCCATGATCAGCAGCGACAGGGCGAACCAGCCCATGCCGTGCGCATCGGCCCGGCCGAACGACAGGTCGAGCAGGGGCAGGGCGAGCAGCGCGCACACGATGCCGAGGGCGCCCAGCCTGCCGGTGCGTTCGCGCAGCAGCAGGAAAGACAGCGCGATGGTGATCACCGGCGACAGGGAGATGATCGGGAAGATGAAGTAGGCCGGGCCCAGCGTGAGCGCGCGGAACAGCAGCAGCTGTCCTCCCGCGCCCAGCAGGCCGATCAGCAGCCCGTAGGCCATCGCGCGCGGATGCCGGTCCAGGCGCCAGCCGCCCCGCCACAGCACGAACAGCGCCGGCGGGATCATCGTCACGGCCCACACGCAGTAGACCAGGGTGTCAGGGAAACCGTGCTCGGCCGACAGCCCGGACAACGACCCCCATACCCCCCACAGCGCGACCACCGCCAGTGCGTACAACACCCAGGCCCGGCGCGCGCCGCCCATTGCCGCGGCCGCGCTCATGCGCGCGCCCCGGCCGGTATGGCCTGCAGCAGCAGGAAACGCTTGAACGACGCCTGGACGGTGCCGGTGCCGGAAGCCGCATCGACCTGGCCGAGCTCGGTGCCGTTGAAGAGGTCGCGCACCGCGTAGCGTCCCTTGCCCAGCCCGCGCAGGTGCAGCGGCCCCTCCCACGTGTCGGCGTAGAAGGCGTAGTACATCGCGCCGTCCTTGGCGATCGCGTGCGCCTCGGGCTTGTCGAAGCCGATGTCGTACAGCTCGCCCCGGTATTCGCCCTTGGGCAGCATGTGGGTCTTGTAGATGTCCACCCATTTCCGCCACAGCGCCTCCTTCTCCGGGGTGAGAACGAAGCCGCCGGGAGGCAAGGGCTGGGTCGGCCGGTCGGTATCGCGCGGCCAAGTGAACTTGGTCGAGATCACCGCGCCGATGCCGACGCTCGAGGCGAAGTCGTCGCCGCCGTCGCTGAGTTCGACGTGGTCGCCGGCGTAGCTGCTGGTGTCGCCGAACAGCGCCTTCACCGACTTGCCCTTGTGGCGCACCTGCCAGGACGAGAGCGGGTCGGAGGCCGGGTACTGGTCGGTGGACGGCAGGTTGTGGAAGGCGAACGCGGTGCCGCACGGGCAGAGTTCGACCACCGCCTCGGGGTTGGCCTGGTGCGCGGCACGGTAGATCGCGTTCCAGAAATCGGCCAGCCGTTCGAACGAGTCGGTGGGATGGGCATGGCGGTGCAGGGGGTTGTAGCAGGGCGCGACCGCGTTGAGGTGCTGGCCGTCCAGCTTGATTCCCTCGAAGCCCCAGTCGGCGATCGCCTTGCGCACCAGCTCCACGTAGAAATCGATGGTCGGCTGATAGGCCGGGCACTGGGTGAAGGCATTCCACCAGCTGACCTTCTGCACCGAACCTTCCTGGTCCAGCAACAGCATGTCCGGATGGTCGTGCAGCACGTCGCTGCCGGGATCGCAGGCCAGCGGGGCCAGCCACAGCCGCGGGCGCAGGCCCTGCGCCTTCACCGCGCGCACGAACGCACGCATGTCCTCGTCGCCGCGCGGGAACTTGCGCGGGTCGAGCTTCCAGTCGCCTTCGTTGGTTTGCCAGCCGTCGTCGAGCACCGCCCATTCGAAGCCCAGCTCGCGCGCCTTGGGCAGGGTCGCCACGATCTGCTCGGTGGTGAAGTCGCGGTCGTAACCCCATGCGCACCAGATCGGGGCGAACGCCGACTGCGGCGGGCGCGGGCCGGCGATGCCCAGTTCGCGCATGTAGCGCCGGTAATGGTCCAGCGGCGCGAAGAAGTCGCCTTGGTGCACGCACACGAAGCAGTGGTCGGTGGTCAACGCCTGGCCGGGGGCGAGGCTGAGCGGCTGGTTCGATTCCACCGCGATGCTGGCGCCGCTCCCGAGCTTGCGCACCGGCAGGTCGAGCAGGCGCGGCACGGTCTCGACATGCCCGACGGCCAGGCCGACGTCGCGTCGCCAGATGTTGGCCACCGGTGTGCCGCCGCCGTAGTCGGAGGCATCCATCGCCAGCGTGTTGCGCTGCTCGAAGCCGTCCACGAGCGGCTGCACCCAGTCCCGCCGGTCCGCGTGGGTGGCGCCGGAGAAACTCCAGAATCCGCCCGGCCGTTCGGCCAGGGCATGCGCGCCGTTGCGCCAGCCCGCCACCTCGATCGGGGCAGGGCCAGCGTTGCGATAAGTGACGCGCAGCAGGGCCAGGCCCGGGTAGTGCTCCAGCAGGGTCACCTCGACCTGCTTCTCGATGCCGTTGTCGGCGAGCCCGGTCACCCGCAGGCGCTTGCCGGGCCCGTGGCGATCGCCGCGCAGGCGCTCGCTGTGCTGCCCGCGGAAGCGGAACTCACCGAGGACGCGCGGTTCGCCGGTGCCATCCCCGAGCAGCAACACCTCGCTGGCCTCGTAGCCGGTGAGGTCCAGTCCGCGGACGAGCAGCCGGGTGCGCAGGACGGCATCGAACTGCAGGTCGAGCGCCCCGTCGCCGATGGAGGCGCGTGGCGCGTCGCTCTCCGTTCCCTGCGCGCGCGGGATGCCCAGCGCGGACAGGGGCAGGGAGGCGCCGGCGACCGTGCCACCGACGAGTTTGAGCACTGAGCGGCGTCCGATTGGGGGCATGGCGACCTGTCCTGATGAAAGGGAGGCTTCATTCTGGTGCAAACGAAGCGATGGATGCAACACATTTGTTGCGATATGTGATATCTAAGTTTCGTTACCTTACCGAAACGACGGAGTCGATGATGTCAGCTTCATTCGCCGCCCGCCCTGCCGCCCGTGTGGCCGGCCTGCTTGCCGCGCTGTCGTGCGGCGTTGCCCTTGCCACGACGACGCCGGCGCCGCAGGCGCCAGGGCCGGAGCGGGCGGGCACTTATTCGATGGACGACTTCGCGCGCGTGCGCAAGTACGACGCGCACGTGCACTACAACGCGGATGACGCGGCCTTCCTGGACCTGGCGCGCGCGGACGGCTTCGAGTTGATGACGATCAACGTGGACTATCCGGACTTTCCCCCGCTGGACGTGCAGCGCAAGATCGCGCTCGCGCAGCACCGCGCCGACCCGGCGCGCGTGCATTGGGCGGCGACGTTCTCGATGCAGGGGTTCGGCACGCCCGGCTGGCAGGCGCGCGTGGATGCCGGACTGCGGCAGGCGGTCGCGCAGGGCGCCACCGCCGTGAAGATATGGAAGAACGTCGGCATGGTCGAGAAGGACGCCCAGGGGCGCATGATCATGCTCGACGATCCCGGGCTGGCGCCGGTCGCCGAGCAGGTGCGCGCGCTCGGCGTGGCGCTGATCGCGCACCAGGGCGAGCCGCACAACTGCTGGCTGCCGCTGGCGCAAATGACCACCCGGAACGACCGCGAGTATTTCTCCCGGCATCCGCAGTACCACATGTACCTGCATCCGGAGCAGCCCGGTTACGAGGACCTGATGGCCGCGCGCGACCGCTTCGTCGCGGCGCATCCGCGGCTGCGCTTCGTCGGGGCGCACATGGCCAGCCTGGAGTACGACGTCGATCGCCTGGCTGGCTTCCTCGATCGCTTCCCCAATGCCACGGTCGACCTGGCCGCGCGCATGGGGCAAGTGCAGTACCAGTCGTTGCGCGACCGGGAGAAGGTGCGCCGATTCTTCGTTCGTTACCAGGACCGGTTGCTGTACGGCACCGACCTGACCTTCGAGCCGGGTGGCGATCCGGCCGAGTTCAGGCGCTCCGCCGAAGCGGCCTGGCGTTCCGACTGGCGCTACCTGGCCACCGGCGAAAGCCAGTACATCGATGCGGTCGATGCCGATGTGCCGGGCCTGGCGTTGCCGCGCGAGGTCATCGACAAGATCTACTACCAAAACGCCGTGCGGGAGTTCGCCGCGCCGCGGCACTAGCCGCGGCGATCGGGGGCGCCGTCCGGTCGTCGGGACCGGCCCGACGGCGCCGGCCGTTAGGCCAGTTGCAGGTCGAAGCCGAGGTGCTGGCTGGCCTGGCGGAGGTCCTCGGGGGCCCCGGTATCGGTGATCAGCACGTCCAGGTCGCCCACCGGGATGATCCTGTGCAGGCAGATCCTGCCGAACTTGGAACTGTCGGTGATGGCCACGACCATGCGTGCGGCCTCGACCATCTTGCGGTTGAGCATGGCCTCGGGCTCGTAATGCGTGGTGATCCCGCGCTCCAGGTCCAGTCCGTCGACGCCGAGGAACAGGCGGTCCACGTGCAGCGCGTCCAGGGCCTCGACGGTCAGGCCGCCGTAGAAGGCCATGTTCTTGCGGCGGAGTTCGCCGCCGAGCATGACGATGCGGATGTTGCTCTTGGGGGTCAGCGCGGTGAGCACGCCGAAGTCGTTGGTCACCACGGTGACCTCGATGTTCGGCAAGGCCTCGGCCAGCTGGATGGCCGTGGTGCCCGAGTCGATGGCGATGGTGTCGCCCGGCTTGACCAGGGCGGCCGCGCGCTGGCCGATGCGGCGTTTTTCGTCCAGGTGGACGGTGCGCTTGGCCTCGTAGTGCGGCTCGCTGGGCGCCATCCCGACCATGCTGGAGTCGATGGCGCCGCCATAGGCGCGGGCCATCACACCGCGTTCGGCCAGGTAGCGCAAATCCTTGCGCACGGTCTGCATGCTCACGCCGAAGCGGCGGGCGAGCGCGGCGACCTGCACGCTGCCGTGTTGGCGCACCAGTTCGCTGATCTGCAGGCGGCGCTGGCTGGTATCGCGGGTGGCGGACATCGAAGGACCTCCTTTCAGGGCGCGAGTATGCGTTATTTCGTTAAATTTCGCTATTGATATAAAACGAAACATCATTTAGGCTCGATTTCGTTTGTTAGTCAGCCAGATGTCACCGTCTTTGGAGGAGAGGCCCGTGAAGACTGTCCAGCTGCACCGCACGATGCTCTGCCGAGGCATCGCCATCGCCCTGCTGATGCCGTTCAGCAGCTTCGCCCAGTCCAGCGGCGGGGAAAGCCCGCCGGCCTCCGCCGAGGGGCAGGATCAGGCGCTGACGCTCGATACGGTGACGGTCACCGGCGTGCGCGCCAGCCTGGCGCGCTCGGTGGAGCTCAAGCGGGACTCGGCCACCGTGCAGGACTCGATCACGGCGCTCGAACTGGGCAAGTTCCCCGACGACAACGTGGCCGATTCGCTCAGCCACATCACCGGCGTGGCGATCTCGCGCACGGCCGGCGGCGAAGGCCAGAAGGTCAGCGTGCGCGGCCTCGGCCCCGAATACACCCTGACCACGTTCAACGGCCGCATCCTGGCCACCGACGGCGCCGGCCGCGATTTCGCCTACGACGTGCTGCCGGCCGACGTGATCAGCGGCGCCGACGTCATCAAGGGCGCCGAGGCGCAGAACACCGAGGGCGCCATCGGCGGCCTGGTCAACCTGCGCTCGGCCAGCCCGTTCGACCAGAAGGGCATGCACGGCGTGCTGCGCGCGGAAGGCGACCGCAACACGATGTCCGATTTCAACGGGCGCAAGTTCTCCGGCGTGTTCAGCAACACCTTCGCCGACGACACCATCGGCATCCTGGTGGGCGCGGTCTATGCCAATCGCCGCGACCGCACCGACGTGGCCGGCAACGATGGCGGCTGGACCCGCAACCCCGATCCGGGCAGTGATTGGGAAGGCAACGCCTGGGGCGGCAACATCGACCCCAACGGCAACGGCGAGCTCGACCCCGACGAGTACGGGTTGATCGCCCCCGGGCAGTTCCGCGTCGGCTCGATCCTGGAGGACAAGAAGCGCACCGCCTATACCGGCAAGCTGGAATGGCGGCCGAACGACGACTTCCGCCTCGTGGTGGACGGGCTGAAGACGCGGCTGGACTCGCCGCAGGTCGGCTACCAGCAGTCCTACTACACGCTCTACGCGCCGGGCCGCTGGTCGGACATCACCATGCGCGACGGCATCGTCACCGGCTTCACCATGGACAACGCGGACCCGGAGATGCGCCTCAATCCGGAGGTGCTGAACCAGACCACGCATCGCGTCGTGGACACCGACCTGTACGGCGCCAACGCGCGATGGCGGGTCACCGACGACCTGACCCTGGCCGGCGACGTCTACCGTTCCACCTCCAAGCGCATCTCCGGCGGCCAGGACACCTACGTCGTGTTGCGCATGAACCAGCCCAACACCGCCCGCGTCAGCCTCAGCGGGGCGGCCGTGCCGAACGTGGACGTCCGGCTGGACGACGGCCGCGACCTGATCAGCGGGCTGCAGAACGGGCAGTTCGGCGACTCGGACTTCAACACCCACTACATGGAGTTGTCCGGCGACAACATCCGCGACGAGATCAAGGGCGGCACGCTGTCCGGCGACCTGTTCGTCGGCCGCGGCGCACTTGACCGGCTGCATTTCGGCGTGACCTTGACCGACCGCGACAAGTCGCGCGACCTGGTCACCAACGCGGTCGATGGGGGGGCGGACTATTACTCCGGCGACCACGCGATCAATGTCGGCGACCTGGAAGGCCAGGTGATCGATCACAGCTATTCGCTGCCCGGCTTCATGAGCGGCGTGCGCGCGCAGTTCCCGCACAGCTTCCTGGGCTTCGACGTGCCGGCCTACCTGCGGGCGCTGCAGGCCTACGACGGCCAGCCGCGCCCGGGTGGCGGCGTCTACGACTACAGCGCCGCCGCGCCCAGCTGGAACCCGCTGCAGAGCTACCGCGTCGGGGAGAAAACGCGCGCGTTCTACCTGCAGGCCGATCTGTCCGGCGAGCGCTGGGATGGCAACATCGGCGTGCGCTTCGGCAAGACCGAGACCAGCGCGCAGGCCTGGGACGCGAAGATCGCCAGCATCACCGAACTGGGCTCGTTCAACTACACGGTCGAGTACGAGGACCCCACCGCGATCCGCAACGATTCGGACTACACCTTCTTCCTGCCCGCGGCCAACTTCGTGTGGCACTTCACCGATGCGCTGCAGCTGCGCATCGGCGCGGCCAAGACCATGGCGCGCCCGTCGGTAGAGCAGCTTGCGCCGACCAGCACCACCGAAAGCGTGTCCTGGGGCGACTTCACCCAGGTCTACGGCGGCGACGTCGACCTCAAGCCGTACGAGGCCAAGCAAGGCGACCTGTCGCTGGAGTGGTACTTCGGCGACAACTCGATCTTCAACGTCGCCACGTTCTACAAGCGCATCGAGAACCAGATCACCACCAGTTGGGAGACCGGGCAGGACATCGGCGTCCCGGGGCACCTGTTCAACATCATGCGCCCGATCAACGGCGACTACGCCAAGGTCCGCGGCATCGAGGCCGGCCTGCAGCACTTCTGGTCCAACGGCTTCGGCTTCCGCGCGCAGTACACCCGCAACTGGTCCAAGAGCTTCGTCGATGGCGAGGAGCGTCCTCTCGAGGGCATCGCGCCCGCGGTGTACTCGCTGGGGCTGATGTACGAGCGGGGCGCCTGGTCGCTGGGCGCGCAGGCCGACCACACCGACGGTTTCGTCACCGCCACGAATGTCCTCGGGCAGGGTTACAACGAGCAGGCCGACAAGCTGACCTGGCTGACTGCGCACGTGTCGTACACGATCAACGACCACCTGAGCGTGTCGCTGGACGGGGACAACCTGCTTGACGACGAGCAGACCTACAGCATCAACGGCAATCCATTGCTGTCGCAGGGCTACTATCGCTATGGCCGTTCGTTCAAGCTGAGCCTGGCGATGAAGTTCTGAAGTTGGCATCCGTCCGGGCCGTGCTGCCCGGACGGCCCCATGGCCGTCGCGATCTTCCCAGCGCGACGGCCTTTTTTTGTCCGTGCGATGCGACGCTGGTGCGTTCGCATGGCGCCGCGGGCCGCCGGGCTCCTCGCGCGCGACCGGAAGCGACGCGCGTGCCGGTCCACTGGATCGCCGTGGGCGATCCCGCTCCGCGCGGCGGCGTGCGCGGAGCGGGCGTGCTCAGTGCAGCCGCGGATCGGCCCAGCTCACCAGCGGCGGCAGCGCGCCGTCCTTGGCGTCGGGAGCGGCGGCCACCAACTCCAGGACTTTCACGCCCGCGATCGGAACATCGATGCGCAGGGCCGTTCCGGCGCGACGGGAGGTCCCCTCGAACAGCAGCCGGCGATCGCCATAGACGCGGAACACCACGCGGCCCGCGTCGGCGCCGTCCTGCAGGCCTGCTCGTGCGGTGAAGCGCGTGAACTCGCCCTGGGCCAGGACTTCCAGGCGCGAATCGGCATGCGCTCCGATGCCGTACGGATAGCGCCTGCCTCCGACCTGCAGCGGTTGGCCGTAGGGCGTGGCGTCGGCGCGCGGCATGCCCGTGGCTTCCGTGAGCGCCGAGCTGTAGCGCGGATGGCCCCCGGCGGCCACGTGGACGCGGGCCGTCATCTCGGTGAGCAGGCGGGCCTCCGGATCGACCGGCGTGCCGCTGACCTTGAGCAGGACCGATTGGCGCGGGTGCAGCGGGAACTGCAGGGCCGCGTTCGCCGGCGCCAGGTCCCGCCCCGCCCACAGGTCGCGCACGCGGTATGGCGTGCCCGCGCGGAGCTTCAGCTGGACGGGGTCCACGCGCGCCACCGCGTCCTTTTCTCCGCGATTGAGCAGGAGTACCGCGCGTTCGCCGCGGCCGGCCAGCGGCTTCACCAGCACCTGCACGCCGTCCTCGTCCACGGCCAGTATCCCCTGGTTGCCGGCCGGGTCCTGGTTCACCGCGATCACCTCGGGGTTGGACAGCAGCTCGACCAGGGCATCCGGGGCGTGCACGAGGTCGAAGCCGAGCAGCAGAGGCGCGGCCAGGATCGTCCACATCGAGAAATGCGTGCGGGCCTGTTCCAGGTGGGCCGCGTCGAAGTCGCCCAGGCCCACCGCCAGCATGTCCGGGTCGTTCCAGCGGCCGGGGCCGGCGTACAACTCGCGGCGCGTCGCGGTGTCGAAGTTGTGCAGCATGCTTTCCCAGGTCGGTTCGATGTCGCTGCTGGTGCGCCAGAGATTGCCGTGGCGTCCGCCCCAGTCGCGCACGCCCGCCTGGCCCCAGGGGCAGATCGAAAGCACGAAGTCGTTGTCGGGATTCAATGCCGCGAGCAGGCGGCCGATGCGCTCGTAGCGGGTTTCCAGCGCGTCGGCATCGGTCCGCACCGGATCGTCGCGCACGATCAGCGGGCGCAGCGGCCGGTAGCGTTCCTCGCGCACCGGCGTGCTGCCGGGGCCGAAATCGGCCACGCCGCAGGCGTCCACCTTGATGTAGTCGAAGCCCCAGTCCTGGAACATCGTCTTCAAGTCCGAATATTCGAACCCTTGCAGGCCGATCTCGCGCTCGGCCACGTTGCCGGCCGGCAGGTTCGGGCTGTGGCGGTCGAAAGCCTGTGAGCAGGCATTGCGGCCGATGTCGGTATAGAGGCCGGCCTTGAAGCCCATTGCGTGCAGGCGGTCGGTCCAGGGACGGAAATCCGTGCGCCCGTCCGCCGACCCGGCGATGGGGAACATCGAGGTCCGGATCTGGATGCCGCCGTCGTCCCGCCGGCGCAACCACCAGCCATCGTCGACGTTGATGTAGCGATAGCCGGCGGCCTGCAGCCCGCGCCGCTGCATCGCTTCGGCGACGCCGAGGATCCTGGCCTGGTCCACTTCGGTGCGGAACGCGTTCCAGGGATTGAAGCCCATCGGCGGCGTCCGTGCCGCGCCCGCGGCATAGACGTCGAAACGGCCGCTCGGCTGCAGCGCATCGCCAGGCGGGCCGGCATCCGCGGGGGACGCGATCGCGCAGGACAATGCCATGGCGAGAAGGGGGATCCGGGCGATCCGTACGGGAATCGATGGCATGGGCACGGTCCTTTCAGGGGATGTGCCGATTCTGGAGGCTATTGCTTTCCTTTTGTATACGTTCCGTGTCGTTATATTTCCCTGTCGTTCCGATATATTTCGCCGGGTTTGCCGCCCACGGCCAGGCAGGGCAGGGCGGGGGGCTACGGACCGCGTTGCCGGCGCCGCGTGCGGGCTCAGCGCAATTGCGCGGCCACGAGCTCGCCGAGCCGGCGCAGCGCCGCGTCCAGCGTCGCGTCCCAAGGCAGGCCGCAGCTCAGGCGCAGGTGGTCGCGATAGTCGCCGCGGCTGGAGAACAGGGGGCCTGGCGAGATGCCGATGCCTTCGGCCAGCGCGGCCTCGAACAGCGCGCCACCGTCGCCGCCGGGCGGCAATTGCAGCCATAGCGACAATCCGCCGGCAGGCTCGCTGCAACGCGTGCCCGCTGGCCAGTACCGCTCGACGGCCGCACGCAGGCGGCGCGCATTGCCGGACAGCGCATGGCGCAGCCGGCGCGGGTGGCGTTCCTGGTCGTGGCGTTGCAGGTAGTCGGCCAGCGCCAGCTGCGGCAGTGCCGGATTGCCGCACGTGGCGTAGTACTTGGCGCGCACCAGGGCGTCGGTCCAGCCCGCGCCGAGCAGCCAGCCGATGCGCAGGCCGGGCGAGAGCGTCTTCGAGAACGAGCCACAGGTGATCACCAGGCCGCGCTCGTCGAAGTGCCGCAGCGGGAGCGGGCGCTCGCCCGACCAGGCGAGGTCGCCGTAGATGTCGTCCTCGATCACCACCGTGCCATGGCGCGCGCAGTTGGCGAGCAGGGCCCGCTTGTCGGCGTCGCTGGCGACGCTGCCGAGCGGGTTGTGGAAGTTCGGTACCAGCACCGCGGCGCGCACCGGCGAGTGCTGCAGCAGCGCATCCAGCCGCGCCAGGTCGAGCCCGCCCCCGGGACGATGCGGCAGTTCGACCACCTTCAACCGCAGCGCCGCCACCGCCTGCAGGATGCCGTGATAGGTCGGCGTCTCGACCAGGACCACGTCGCCGGGTCCGGCGACGGTGCGCAGCGCCAGGCTGATCGCTTCCATCGCGCCGGCGGTGACGACGACCTCGTCCGGGCTCACCGCCGTGGCGAGCTGCGCGTAGCGCTGCGCGATCATCCGGCGCAGCGGGGGATGGCCTTGCGGAGGGGCGTAGTCCAGGGCCTGCGCCTGGTGGCGGCGCAGGTTCCGGGACAGCGCCGCGGCCAACGCGTTGCCCGGCAGCAGGGCGGGGGCGGGAACCGCGGCATGCAGCGGCAGCAGGTCGCTGCGCGCCAGCATGTCCAGCAGGCCGTGGAGCGCGGGGTTGCTGACCGTCCTCGGCGCGCGCCGGCGCGGCGGCGGGCTGTGCGGGGCGGCGGCCTGCGGACGCACGTAATAGCCCGAGCGCGGCCGCGCCGACGCCAGGCCTTCGCGTTCCAGCTGCAGGCAGGCCTGCACCGCCGTCGCGGCGCTGACGCCATGCGCCTGCGCCAGGCGGCGGATCGAGGGCAGGCGTTCGCCGGCGCGCAGCACGCCGCCGGCGATCTGTCCGCGCAACTGCGCGGCAAGCGCTTCGTAGAGCAGCATGGCGGCCCGATCTGTACTGGTCGATTTCCACGATAACTGATCCTGTACCGGTCGTGCCACGCCGGCTAGCCTGCTGTCGCCGGCACCGCGCCGTGCTTCCTCCCCTGCAGGGCCGCGCCTTGGAACTTCCGATCAGCATCGTCGACGCCTTCGCCCACGAGCGCTTCCGCGGCAATCCGGCCGCGGTGGTGGTGGTCCCGGACTGGCTGCCGCGCGCGCTGATGCAGGCGATCGCCGCGGAGAACAACCTGTCCGAGACCGCGTTCCTGCGCCGCGAGCCGGATGGCGCGTTCGCGATCCGCTGGTTCTCGCCGCTGACCGAGATCGCCTTCTGCGGCCACGCCACGCTGGCCAGTGCGCATGTCGTCGCGCAACGGGCGCTGGCGCCGTTCCCGATCGTCGTGCGCGCCGCCGCGGTCGGCGAGCTGCGGATATCGCGCAGCGAGGACGGGGCAGGGTTCGAGATGGACTTCCCGAATCGTCGCCCGCAGCCGGTGGCGCGCGCGCCGCGGGCGCTGCTGGCCGGCCTGTCGATCGCGCCCGAGCAGGTGCTGCGCAACGAGCAGGCCTGGATCGCGGTGTATGCCGAGGAGCGCCAGGTGCGCGAGGTGGCGCCCGATCTCGAACGATTGAAGGCGCTGGCGCCGCTGGACGTCGCGGTGACCGCGCCGGGCGAACGCCACGACTTCGTGTCGCGCTACTTCTGGCCGGCCAACGGCGGCGCCGAGGATCCGGTGACCGGCTCGATCCATGCCGCGCTGGCACCGTACTGGGCCGCGCGCCTGGGGCGCGACGAACTGGTCGCGCTGCAGGCCTCGGCGCGCACGGGCCTGCTGCGCTGCCGGGTGGACGGCGGGCGCGTCCATGTCGCCGGGGGCACCGTGCAGTACCTGCAGGGCCATATCGAGATCTGAGCGAACGTTCCCTTCCCCACAGGAGTTCCCCGATGGACGTCCCCGAACGCGGCGCTTCGCGCACCGCGCTGCTGCAACTGTTGCTGGGCGAAGTGCTGATCGGCTCGGTCGGCGTGTTCGTGCACGAGAGCGGGCAGGACCCGATCACCGCGGTGTTCTACCGCTGCCTGTTCGGCGCGCTGTTCCTGCTGGCCTGGGGCGCGGCGCGCGGCCACCTGCGCGGGTTATGGCGCGACCGCGCGCTGTTGGGCGGGGCGATCGCCTCGGGCGTGCTGCTGGTGCTGAACTGGGTGGCGCTGTTCGCCGGCATGGCGCGCTCGTCGATCGGCGTGGCGACGATGGTCTACCACTTCTTCCCGTTCGTGATGCTGATCCTGGCCGCGCTGGTGCAGGGCGAGCGCACGCGCCCGGCCGACTGGGGCTGGACCGCGCTGGCGTTCGTCGGCGTGGTCGGTTCGGCCGATCCGGTGCGCCTGCTGCACCAGGCGGATGCCGGCTATCTCGCCGGGATCGGCCTGACCCTGCTGGCGGCGGTGCTGTGCGGCGCGTCGTTGCTGATGTCGCGCCGGATCGGGCGCGAGCGGCCGTTCGCGGTGGTCACGGTGCAATGCTGCGTCGGCACGCTGATGCTGGCGGGGTTCGCCGACGGCGCGGCGCTGCATCCCGGGCCGCACTGGTTCTGGCTGGCCGGCCTGGGCGTGATCCACAGCGGCATCGTCTACGTGTTGTTCTATTCCTCGTACCGCCACCTGCCGGTGGCGACGATCGCGGTGGTCGCCTTCGTCTATCCGCTGGTGACCTTGCTGCTGGACTACCTGGTGTACGGCCACCGGCTCGGCGGGGTGCAGGTGCTCGGCCTGGGCATGATCGTGCTCGGCACCCTGGGCGTGAACCTGAAGTGGCGGCTGTCGCTGGGAGGCGGCCGCGTCGCGCGCGAAATCTGAGGACCAGGAATTCGTGGGAGCGGCTTCAGCCGCGACGGGGTTTGCATGCAGGTCCCTCTGCAACAGCCTGCACATCCATGTGCAGGGATTTCAAATGAGAAAACCCGATCGCGGCTGAAGCCGCTCCCGCAGAAAAGCGGCTGCTGCAGAAAGCGGTGCTCAACGCACGTTGCGCAGTTCCCAGTGCGAACCGGCGAGCACGTGCATGCGGTGCTTGAGGATGTCGCCGGGGATGGTGGTGGTGGCGACCAGGTTGATGCGCAGGTCCTTCTGTTCGCCGGCGACCCGGGCGTTGGGGTCGGTGATGCCCATGCTGGGGTCCACTTCGTCCGGGTCCGGCTGCAATGCACGCCAGCGCTCGAACCAGGACGGGTCGGCCAGGGCCGCCTGCAACTGCTCCGCGAAGGCTTCCGCGCCGTGCGCGGTGAAGCTCACGGAGGCATCGCTGCCGCGGGCGCGTGCGGGGTCGGGCAGGCTGATCGAGTAGCTGACTGGCATGTCGGTGTCTCGCAGGTCGGTGGATCGGGGCTGGAAGGCTAGCAGTTCGGATTGTCGGCGATCCGTCGAATCCGTGGCACGCCGTTTCGGCAATCCCTGGTTCGCCCGGGTTTTCCGGGGCAGGTTTTGTCGGCTCGTGGGGCGGTTCGCATGTTCCTGGGGCTTCCCGGGGCGTGGAACGGGGACCCTTGCGGGATTTCCCGTGGGGCGGGACTCCGGTCCCGACGGGCCTTGGCTTGGCGGTGCGACGCGATTCGATTCAGAAGCTCACCCAGAAGCAGTTGTACTGCCGGCGCAGGGTGAGGATCGTGCGCGATGGCGTGCTGTTGTTCGCCAGCGTCTGTTCCAGGCGCAGGCCCCACGGTCGTGGCGAGCTGGGAGGGGCTGTCGCGGCATCGGGCGGAAGCGGTCCGCGGGCTTCCGGATAGAGCGGGGCGATATCGACCAGCGGGCGTTCGGCGATGGCTTCGAGTTGCGTCAGCACGCGGTTGGCGGCCTGGTCGGAGAGAGAGGGCCACAGGTAGACGCTGGACAGCCGGTTCACGTCGTGGGCGTCGATGGCCGAGCGCAACGCGTTGACGAGTTCGCTCAGGCGGCGCGGGCAGCCGTGGCGGTACAGGCCGGCCTCGCCGTCGAGCCGGGTGGCGGGCGGCAGGCGCGCCAGGGCGCCGACGTCCTCGCAGCGGCGGTCGGTGAACACGGCGGTTCCGTCCGGGCCGGTGCAGCGATGGATCTGCTGGGCATGGAGCGGCGCGGCCACGGACAGCAATGACAGCAGGAGGATCGGACGCATCCGCGCAGCTTAGGCCTTGCCGACGCTATCGGGATAGGCCGCGTTGCCGTGCGCGGCCGGTCCAGGTGCGGGAGAACGTCCTCCATCGGCACCGTCGGCTCAGCCGCGCAGCCGCTGCAGTACCAGGCTGGTCGGCTTGGACAGGTTGAGCGTGTAGAAATGCAGCGACGGAGCGCCGCCGGCCAGCAGCCGCTCGCACAGTGCGGCGACCACGTCGGCGCCGAAGTCGCGCACCGCTTCGACGTCGTCGCCGTAGGCCTGCATCTTCTTGGCGATCCAGCGCGGGATCTCCGCGCCGCACTGTTCGGAGAAGCGCCGCAGCTGGCTGAAGTTGGAGATCGGCATGATCCCGGGCACGATCGGGATGCCGACGCCGAGCGCGCGCACCGCGTCGACGAAGTGGAAATAGGCGTCGGCGTTGTAGAAGTACTGGGTGATCGCCGCGTCCGCGCCGGCATCAACCTTGGCCTTGAAGTGCCTGAGGTCGGTGAGCGCGTCCGCGGCTTGCGGATGCGTCTCCGGATAGGCGCCGACCTCGATGTGGAAGGCGTCGCCGTGTTCGCTGCGGATGAATTCGATCAGTTCGGAGGCGTAGCGCAGGTCGCCGGGGTGGCCCATGCCCGAAGGCAGGTCGCCGCGCAGCGCGACGATGCGCCGGCAGCCGATGGCGCGGTACAACTTGAGCAGCTCGCGGATCTCCTGGCGGCTGCCGCCGACGCACGACAGGTGCGGTGCGGCCTCGAACCCATGGTGCTGGTTGAGGTGGCGCACGGTCTCGGAGGTGTAGCTGAGCGTGGAGCCGCCGGCGCCGAAGGTGCACGAGACGTACTCGGGCGCGTAGGCCTTCAGCTTGCTGGCCGTACGGTCCAGCTGGCTGCGCTGCTCGTCGGTCTTGGGCGGGTAGAACTCGAAGCTGAGGGCGGTCATGACGGCGCGGGAGGAGACGGGACCGGAATAATATCGCTTCATCGCGATGAATGTGAAATTGGTTGCGGGTGTCAACGTCGCGCAAGCGAGGATCCGCCTTCCCCGGCCTAGACTGGCGTTCCCTTCCCAGCGGAATCGCCGACATGCACGTCCTGGTCACCGGCGGCACCGGCTTCATCGGCCGCCTGCTGTGCGCGCGCCTGCACGAGGCCGGCCACGCCGTCAGCGTGCTGACCCGCGACCCGGCCCGCGCGCAGGTACCCGGAGCGCGCCTCGTCGTCGCGCTGGAACAGGCGGAAGGCGTCGATGCGGTGGTCAACCTGGCCGGTGCCTCGCTGTTCGACCGGCGCTGGACCGACGCCTACAAGCAGGTGCTGCGCGCCTCGCGCATCGACGGCACGCGCCGGCTGGTGGCCTGGATGGCGCGGCAGCCGGCTCCGCCGCGCGTGCTGGTCTCCGGCTCGGCGATCGGCTGGTACGGTCCGCGCGACGACGCCCCGCTGGACGAGACGGCCGCCCCGGGCGAGGACTTCGCGGCGTGGTTGTGCCGCGACTGGGAGGCCGAGGCCATGCGGGCCACGGCGCTCGGGGTGCGCACCTGCCTGTTGCGCACCGGCATCGTGCTCGACCGCGGCGGCGGCGCGCTGGAGAAGATGCTGCCGCCGTTCCGGTTCGGCCTGGGCGGGCCGATGGGCGACGGCCGCCAAGTGATGAGCTGGATCCACCGCGAGGACCTGGTGCGGCTGGCGATCTGGTTGATCGGCCAGCCGGGCGCGCAGGGCGCGTTCAACGGCACCGCGCCCGGGCCCGTCGCCAACGGCGTGTTCGCGCGCACGCTGGGGACGGTGCTGCGCCGTCCCGCGAGGCTGCGCGTGCCCGGGTTCGCGCTGAGGCTCGCGCTCGGCGAAATGGCCGGCTTGCTGCTGTCCGGGCAACGCGTGCTGCCTACGCGCGCGCTGGATGCCGGGTTCGCGTTCCTGCACCCTGGCCTGGAGGGGGCGCTGCGCGCCAGCCTCGACGCTCCCGCCGGCGCCGGGGGCCGTTGAGCTGCGCATCCTCCGGCCTGGCCGGAGGATGCGCATGGCCGGTCCGCCGCGGATGCGTTCAGCGCCGCCACATCCGCGCCTGCCGCGGCGGCAGGACGAAGGTGTACGAGGCGCTGCCGATGTTGACCACGCTGCCCGAGCCCAGTGCGTCGACGTAGTCCACGTTCCACCACAGCACGCTGCCGTTCATCGCCACCGTGGCGTTGACGGTGTTGCCGCACTTGTTGATCCCGACGATGCCGAGGCTGCCGCGGCGGAACAGCAGGTGGCAGGCGCCGTGCGAAAGCACCTGCATGTCGCTGCCCTGCATCGCGTTGTGGAAGCCGACCATGCGCCTGATGTCCTCGCGCAGGTAGGCGTTCACCCAGCGGTTGTCGCCGCTTTCGTTGTTGTCCGAATAGACCATCGGGACGCCACCGTCGCGGCCCAGCAGATAGGCGTAGGTGAGGGTCTCGTCCACCGGATCGAGGATCGCGTAGCGGAAGCCGGCATTGTTGGGGATGTCGTGCGTGATCGCGAAGGTGACCGCGCGGCTGCCCGGCAGCGCCTGGCCGTAGGCGCCCGGGTCGACCAGCGCGTCCAGGCTGCCGGCCGGCAGCAGCGCGTTGCGCAGCGTGTTGAACAGCGGGAAATCGTAGGCCGCGTGCGGCGTCTGCTGCAGGTACGGCGCCAGGAACCGGTCGTAGTCGCCGTTGCCGGCGCCGCCGCCGGTGATCACCTCGCCGAACACGTGCACGCCGTTGCGGATGCCGGCGTCGAAGACGCGATTGAGATGGTCGAAGGCCATGTGCTTGGCCGCATCGACCCGGAAGCCGGTCACGCCCAGGCCTTTCAGCGCCAGCAGGTAGGCGCGCTGCTGCTGCACCACCCAGTCGTTGCCCACCAGGTCCGGCAGGCCGGGATCGCCGTTGCCGCCGCAGATGCGATAGGTGCGCACCTGGTAGGCGTCGTCGTAGTCGGCGATGCATTGCGCCGGGCCGAAGTCGTTGGCGCCGAGGAAATTCGCCGACAGGTCGCCGAACAGGCGCAGCTGCGCATGGCGGGCCGGATCGGCGGCGTACTGCGAGAGCACCGCCGAGCCGGGATAGTCCAGGTCCGGGCGGATGGCGGCTTCGTTCGCCATGTGGTTGAACACGACGTCCGCGTAGGTCTCCACGCCGTGTTCGGCCAGCGCCTGCACCATGCTGGCGAAGGCGTTGGTGTCCCCGAGCGGGTTGTCGATCACGCGCAGGTCCTGGGGCTGGTAGCGGGCCCACCACGCGTTGCCCTGCGATCGGTACGCGGGCGAGACCAGCACCTTGCTGTAGCCCGCCTCGGCGATCTGCGCCGCACGCGCTTCGACCGTCGCGTAGGGCCAGTTGAAGGCGTGCAGGATGACCTCGGCCCGGGCGCCGGCGGCGGCGAACGCCAGCAGGAGCGCGGCGGCGAACCGATGCCAGTACCGGTTCGTCGATGGATGCGTGGACGCATGACGCGTGTCGAGCATGGCGCGTGTCTCCTCGTGAAGAAGGGGTTCCCTGGCGCGATCGAACGGCCGGTGCCGGCCGGGCGAATGCGGCCCGGTGCGTGGCGGCCGGGAAATGCTAAGCGCGCATCGCGGCGCAGCACGCCGGAGGTGCATACGTATTCATGGCCTGGCTTCCATGCGCTCGATCGCACTTCCGGAAAGACGGCGCCGCTTGGGCCGGGCCGGTGCGGCTCTCTATGATGTGCGGTCCCCGCCACGCCCCCGCCGCGCATGTCCATCGTCCTCACCGATTTCGCCCGACCCCGCCTGTTCCCGCGCGTGCCGCGCGGCAACACCATCCAGGACTGCACGCCCGAGCAGTTCGTGGCGCATCTCAATGCGCACGCACCGTTGAAGGTGATCGACGGCTATGCGCCGTTCTGCAAGCTGCACGTCCACGCCAACTGGACGTCGACGCGTTGCCTGACCGTGCCCATCACCGACAACAACCGCCACCTGCTGCGGTCCGGCTACGAGGCGCGCAACCGCGAGGAACTGCCGGTCCTGGTGCGCTGGTTCGAGGGCGTGGAGGCGCCGGTCGCGAACTACCTGCTGCCGATCCTCTACAGCCGCGAGCAGTTGGCCCGGGAGGGCTCGCCGATCGAGGCCGACTGGGGCGTCGTCGGTTGCCTCTACACCGCCGAGCCCGAGGAGATCCCGATGGCGCCGATCACGATGATGCGCAATGCGCTGGGCGTAGGGGAGGGCGGTTCCGGCGTGCCGCTGGATCGCGACGCCTACCGGCGTGCGGTGGAGTTCTGGGAGCACAACGCGAACTGGCGGCCCTGAGGAAGGCGGGCAGCGGCATCCTCGCGGCGCGAGCGTCGGCCGGTGCGCCCGATATCATGGCGGCGGACCCACGTGCGAAAGGGATTGGCGGGCGATGAGGATCATGTGCTTGAACGGCTGGGGCGGGAACCTGCACGAGCGGCTGATTCCCTACCTGGCTTCCGAAAGGCCCGATGTCCTGTGCCTGCAGGAAGTCACCCACAGCCCGGAGGCCGGGAAGGACGGGTTGACGTACCGGGACGGGAACCACGTGCTGCCGCAACGGGCCAATTTCTTCCGCGATGTCGCCCGCGCGCTGCCGGAACACGTGGCCGTCTTCTGTCCCGCCGCCCAGGGCGTCCTCTGGGACGGCGATCGCGCGGTGTCTTCGCAATGGGGATTGGCGACGTTCATCCATGCCTCGCATCCCGTGATCGCCCAGTGCCAGGGGTTCGTGCACAAGGAGTTTTCCCCGGACGGCTACGGCGACCACCCGCGCTCCCGCAGCGCGCACGCGGTCCGGATCCACGATTTCCGGCGCGGCCGGTCCATGACCATCGCACACATGCACGGGCTTCGCGACCCGAACGGAAAGATGGATACGCCCGAAAGGCGGCTCCAGGCCCATCGCCTGCTGAAATTGGTCGATGCGGTCGCGGTCGCCGACGAGCCGCTGGTGGTCTGCGGCGACTTCAATGTCGAGCCGGACAGCGAGACGTTCGACATCCTGGGCCAGGCCGGCTTGCAGGAACTGGTGACCACGCGCGGCTTCCATGGGACGCGCACCTCCCACTACGCGAAGCCGGGCAAGTACGCCGACTACATGCTGGTCAACAGGCACGTCGACGTCGTCGAATTCGAGGTCGTGCGCGATCCGGAGGTCTCGGACCACTGCCCGTTGCTGCTCACGATCTGAGCGGCGGCCTTCGCCCGGCAGGCATGCCCGCCGGTAAATGCCAGGCGAAACGGCCGTGCACGCGGCGTGAGCCGCCGCCATGCCGCGGCGGCGCGGTGCGCCTGCGCGCGACGCCGGGCATCACCGCGGTTGCCGTTTACTGGAGCCGAACCCAAGGCCTCCCGGATCGATGCGGAACCTCCCAGGCACGCGCAGCCACGATGCGTCTTCCACCCGGCCGGTGCCGTTGCCGCGCATGATGCTGGCGGCACTGGGCGTGGTGTTCGGCGACCTGGCCACCAGCCCGTTGTATTCGCTGCAGGAGGCGTTCGACACGCATGGCGTGCGGCCCACGCCGCCGAACGTGGTCGGCGTGATATCGCTGTCGTTCTGGGCGCTGGTCGGCGTGGTCTCGCTCAAGTACGTACTGCTGATCATGCGCGCGCACAACCACGGCGAAGGCGGCATCATGGCGCTGCTGGCGCTCGCGCGCGCCTCGCTGCTGGACCGCCCGCGGCTGCGCTGGTGGGTGGTGATGGCGGGCCTGACCGGCGCGGCGCTGTTCTTCGGCGACAGCGTGATCACGCCCGCGGTGTCGGTGCTCTCGGCGGTGGAAGGGCTCGGATTGGCGGCGCCCGCCATGGCGCCGTGGGTGTTGCCGCTGGGCGTGTCCATCCTGCTGGGGCTGTTCGCGCTGCAGCACTACGGTTCGGCCCGAGTGGGCGTGCTGTTCGGGCCGATCATGCTGGCCTGGCTGCTGGCGGCCGGCACGCTCGGCTTCTTCGCCATGCTGAGGCAGCCGCAGATACTGGCGGCGATGAATCCGCTGCACGCGCTGGAGTTCTTCCTGCGCAACGGTTTCGCGGGCTTCACCACGCTCGGCGCGACCGTGCTGGTGCTGACCGGCGCCGAGGCGCTGTATGCCGACATGGGCCACTTCGGCTCACGGCCGATCCGGCTGGCGTGGCTGGCGGTGGCCTTGCCCTGCCTGCTGCTGAGCTACTTCGGCCAGGGCGCGGTGCTGTTGCAGGATCCGGGCGCCGCAGTGCGCCCGTTCTATCGCATGGTCCCGGGCTGGGCGCTTTATCCGATGATCGCGTTGGCCACGGCCGCCACGGTCATCGCCTCGCAAGGCGTGATCTCGGGGGCGTACTCGATGGTGCGGTCGGCGATCCAGCTCGGCTACCTGCCGCGCATGCGCGTGCGGCACACTTCCTCGCGCATCCGCGGGCAGATCCACCTGCCGGCGATCAGCGCCCTGCTCCTGCTGCTGGTGCTGGCGGCCGTGCTGGGGTTCCGTACTTCCGGCGCGTTGGCCGCGGCGTTCGGCATCGCGGTGAGCGGCACCATGCTGATGACCACCGCGCTGGTCGTGGTGGTGATGCGGCGCGTATGGCATTGGCGCTGGTGGGCGGTGGTGCCGCTGGGCGCGGCCATGCTGGTGGTGGACCTGGCCTTCTTCGGGGCCAATCTCATGAAGCTGGCCAGCGGCGGCTGGTTCCCGCTGGCGCTGGGGCTGGCGATGCTGGTGGTGATGACCACCTGGCGCCGCGGCCGCGAACTGGTGTTCGCGCGCGTGCGCGGCGGCGGCATTCCCCTGGAGGATTGCCTGCGCTCGCTGGCCGGTCCCGCGCCCGCGCGGGTGCCGGGAACCGCGCTGTTCCTGACCGCCGACCCGGCCTTGGCGCCGCAGGCGCTGCTGCACAACCTCAGGCACAACAAGGTGCTGCACGAGCGCAACGTGCTGCTCACCGTGGAGGTGCTGGACGCGCCGCGCGCGCGGCCCGGCGAACGGATCGAACTGGCGCGAGTGGGGCAGGGCTTCCACCGCGTCCACGCCCGTTTCGGGTTCGCCGAGCAGCCCGACGTCATGCAGGTGCTGGAAGAGTGCGCCGCCCAGGGATTCGACCTCGGCCAGGCCACCTTCTTCACCAGCCGCGAGGACATCGTGGCCGGCGACCGCACCGGGATGGCGAGGTGGCGCGACCACCTGTTCGCCTTCCTCACGCGCAACGCGCTGCCGGTGACCTCGTTCTTCCGGATCCCCGAGGACCGGCTGATCGAGATCGGGCGACGGGTGGCGATCTGAGGGTGTCCGGCTCCGGCCGCGGGCCGGACCGGGACGGCATGCGCGGACGCGCCTGCGGCGTGCCTTGGACCCCACGAAAACGGGCGCCCGGAGGCGCCCGCGGTTGCATCGGCCCGGTGGCCGCTCAGTAGCGGTAGTGCTCCGGCTTGAACGGGCCCTCGACCGGCACGCCGAGGTAGTCGGCCTGTTCCTGGGTCAACTTGGTCAGCTTCACGCCGATCTTCTCCAGGTGCAGGCGCGCCACTTCCTCGTCCAGCTTCTTCGGCAGGCGGTAGACCACGCGCTCGTAGGCGTCCTTGTTCTGCCACAGGTCGATCTGCGCCAGGGTCTGGTTGGAGAAGCTGTTGGACATCACGAAGGACGGGTGGCCGGTGGCGCAGCCGAGGTTGACCAGGCGGCCTTCGGCGAGCAGGAAGATTGCGTTGCCGTTCGGGAACACGTACTTGTCCACCTGCGGCTTGATGTTGATCTTCCGCACGCCCGGATAGGCGTTCAGCGCATCGACCTGGATCTCGTTGTCGAAGTGGCCGATGTTGCAGACGATGGCCTGGTCCTTCATCGCGCTCAGGTGCTCGATGCGGATGATGTCCTTGTTGCCGGTGGTGGTGACGTAGATGTCGGCGGTGCCCAGGGTGTCTTCCACCGTGGCGACCTCGAAGCCTTCCATCGCCGCCTGCAGCGCGCAGATCGGGTCGATCTCGGTGACGATCACGCGCGCGCCGTAGGCGCGCAGCGAGTGCGCCGAGCCCTTGCCGACGTCGCCGTAGCCGCACACCACGGCGACCTTGCCGGCCAGCATCACGTCCATCGCGCGCTTGAGGCCGTCGGCCAGCGACTCGCGGCAGCCGTACAGGTTGTCGAACTTGCTCTTGGTCACCGAGTCGTTGACGTTGATCGCCGGCACCAGCAGCTTGCCGGCCTCGGCCAGCTGGTACAGGCGGTGCACGCCGGTGGTGGTCTCCTCGGACACGCCCTTCCAGTCCTGCACCACGCGGGTCCAGTAGCCCGGGCGTTCCTTGGCCACGCGCTTGAGCAGGTTCTTGATCACCTGCTCCTCGTGGTTGGACGAAGGCGTGTCGACCCAGCCCGAGCCGTTCTCCAGCTCGTAGCCCTTGTGGATCAGCAGGGTGACGTCGCCGCCGTCGTCCACGACCAGCTCCGGACCGGTGAGGGTGCCGTCGGGCAGGGTGAAGGTCAGCGCGTCGAGGGTGCAGTCCCAGTATTCCTCCAGCGTCTCGCCCTTCCAGGCGAACACGGGGGTGCCGGTGGCGGCGATCGCCGCGGCGGCGTGGTCCTGGGTGGAGAAGATGTTGCACGAGGCCCAGCGCACGTCGGCGCCGATGTCCTTGAGGGTCTCGATCAGCACCGCGGTCTGGATGGTCATGTGCAGCGAGCCGGTCACGCGCACGCCCTTCAGGGGCTGGGTGGCGGCGTACTTGCGGCGGATCGACATCAGGCCCGGCATCTCGTGCTCGGCGATGTCCAGTTCCTTGCGGCCCCAGTCGGCGAGGCCGATGTCGGCGACCTTGTAGTCGCCTCCGGTGGAGAAGGTCTTGGCTACGGCATTCATGCGTAATGCTCCGGTAAGGGGCAGGCGGGAGGCCTGCACGTTTCCGGGCGCCGTTGTGGAAGGGATTCCCGTCGAGCCTGGCCGGACTGGCGGAAGACCCGCAGCCGGTCGCAGCGCCCCTCGAGGGGAGCGCCGATTATATCGCGGCGCCATGGCGCGGCTGAATTCGCGGGCAGGCGGCGCAAGCCGGCGAGGCTGGCCGACACCCAGCCGCAAGGCCGACCGTCGTCCCTTCGCGGGATCGGGTATCGGTCGAGTCCCATCGGCGCCTGCGCCGCTCCCACGGGGCCTGGGGCTGTATCCATTCCTTTCCGCCGGCCTCGCATGCGCATCGGGAATGACTTGCACGACAGCACGGGAGAGCCGCGCCGATGGTTGCAAAAGCGAACGTTTGCTTCGGGTAGGCTTGGCTGAACCCCCACTGTCCGATGCGCATCGCAATGAACGAGTACCGCAGCAGTCTGGTCTTCGCCACGCCCGATATTCCCCTGCGCGACGACGTGCGCAGGCTGGGGGCGCTGGTCGGCGACCTGTTGGCCGAGCAGGTGTCGGAAGCCTTCCTCGGCGAGATCGAGCAGATACGGACCACGGCGATCGCGCGCCGGGAACGGGATACCCCGCCGGAGCCGCTGAGCGCGCTGCTGGACGCGCGCGAGCCGCGCGATGCCGAGGCGCTGGTGCGCGCGTTCAGCACCTACTTCCAGGTGGTCAACATCGCCGAGCGGGTGCACCGCATCCGCAGGCGCCGCGACTACCAGCGCAGCGGCACCGGCACGCCGCAGCCGGACGGGTTGCACGACGCGCTGCGCCGGCTCAAGGCGCAGGGCGTGACGCTGGAGGAACTCGGCAACTGGCTGCCGCGCATCGACATCGAACCGGTGTTCACCGCGCACCCGACCGAGGCGGTGCGCCGCGCGCTGCTCGAGAAGGAGCAGCTGATGGTCGCCAGCCTGATCGACAACCTCGACGGCGTGCGCACGCCGGGCGAGCAGGCGGTGGACCAGGCGCGCTTCCGCATGGCCCTGACCGCGGCCTGGCAGACCGCCGATTCCTCGCCGGTGCGCCCCACCGTCGAGGACGAGCGCGAGCACGTCGGGTTCTATCTCACCCAGGTGCTGTACCGGGTGATCCCCGCGCTGTACGAAACGCTGGAACACGCCATCGAGGAGACCTGGGGGCGCGCGCTGCCGCTGCCGCGCGTGCTGCGCTTCGGCACCTGGGTGGGCGGCGACATGGACGGCAACCCGAACGTGGACGCCAGGACCGTCACCGCCACGCTCGACGCGCAGCGCCGCGCGGTGCTGGACCGCTACCTCAAGGAACTGTGGCAACTGGCCAGCCTGCTCAGCCAGTCGACCACGCTGGTGCCGGTCAGCGCCGCCTTGATGGCGCGCCTGGACGAATACCGCGCCGCGCTGCCGGAGGCGGCCGCGCGCTCGCGCCCGCGCCACGGCGACATGCCGTACCGGCTGCTCAACGACCTGATGCGCGCCAAGCTGCAGGCGACGCTCGACGACGCGCCCGGCGCGTACGCGTCGCCGGCCGAGTTCGAGCACGACATCCAGCTGATCCTCGACAGCCTGGAAGCCAACCGGGGCCTGCACGCCGGCTGGTTCGCGGTGCGCCGCCTGCTGTGGCGCGTGCGCACGTTCGGCTTCCACCTGGCGCGGCTGGACGTGCGCCAGGAATCGAGCGTGCACGCGCGCGCGGTCGCCGCGGCGCTCGGCGACGATGCCTGGGAATCGAAGGATTACGCCGCGCGCGCCGACGCGCTGCAGCCCTACGCGGCCGGCGAGGCGGCGCTGCCGCGCGGCGGCGACGAGGGCAACGCGCGGCTGGACGCGGTGTTCGCCGCGCTCGCCGACGCGCGGCGCCGCCACGGCGCCGATGCGCTCGGCAGCTACATCATCTCGATGGCGCACAACCGCGCCGACGTGCTGACCGTGCTGGCGCTGGCGCGCCGCGGCGGGCTGGTCGACGCGGGCGGCGCGGTGCCGCTGGACATCGTGCCGCTGTTCGAGACCGTGGACGACCTGCGCGGCAGCATCGCCACGCTGCGCGACCTGCTCGCCGACCCGGTCTACCGCCGCCACCTGGCCGCGCGCGGCGACGTGCAGATGGTGATGCTCGGCTATTCCGACAGCGGCAAGGACGGCGGCATCGCGGCCTCGCGCTGGGGCCTGCAGCGCGCCCAGGTGGAACTGCTGGAGGCGGCCGAGCAGCTGGGCATCCGGCTGACCTTCTTCCACGGCCGCGGCGGCTCGATCGTGCGCGGCGGCGGCAAGACCACCAAGGCGCTGGAGGCGGCGCCGCGCGGCAGCGTCGACGGGCGCCTGCGCGTCACCGAGCAGGGCGAGGTGATCCACCGCAAGTACGGCATCCGCGCGCTGGCGCTGCGCTCGATGGAGCAGATGGCCGGCGCGGTGCTGCTGTCGAGCCTGCGCCCGCGCGCGCCGGAGCCGCGCGAGGCGCAGTGGCGGCCGGTGATGGACGTGGTCGCCGAACATAGCTCGCATGCGTACCGCGATTTCGTCGGCGCGCCGGATTTCATGGCGTACTTCCGCCAGGCCACGCCGATCGACGTGATCGAGCGGATGACGCTGGGGTCGCGCCCCTCGCGCCGGCTCGGCCAGGACGCGGCGCTGTCGAACCTGCGCGCGATCCCGTGGGTGTTCGCCTGGAGCCAGGCGCGCGCGGTGATCCCGGGCTGGTACGGCGTGGGCAGCGGCCTGCAGGCGGCGGTGGAGGCCGGCCACGAGGAGCTGCTGCGCGAGATGGCGGCCGAGTGGCCGTTCTTCCGTACCTTCCTCGACGACATCGCGATGGTGCTGTCCAAGGGCGACCTCAACATCGCCGAGATGTTCTCGCGGCTGGCGGGCCCGCTGCACGAGCGGTTCTTCCCGCGCATCCGCGACGAGCTGGCGCTGACCAAGCGCTGGGTCAAGACCCTGACCAACCAGCAGTCGCTGCTGCAGCACGATCCGCGGCTGGCGTTGTCGATACGGCTGCGCAACCCGTACATCGACCCGATCAGCGTGCTGCAGGTGGACCTGCTGCGCCGCTGGCGCGAGACCGGCGGGGAGGACGAGGCGCTGCTGCGGGCCCTGGTGGCCTGCGTCAACGGCGTCTCGCAGGGCCTGCAGAACACGGGCTGAGGAGGCGATGCGCGGCGCCCGTACGGACGCAAGGCCGGCCATGTTCGGCCAGGGGCTGGCGCGACCGGACAAAATTGTCCGACAATGCGCGCCATGACGACCCCACGCACCGATGCCGCGCTGCGCCGCCGGCAGATCCTCGACGCCGCCGACGACGTGTTCAGCGAGCACGGCGTCCATGCGCCCCTCGAACTCGTGGTCGAGCGCTCCGGCCTGGGCCGGGCTACGCTGTACCGCAACTTCCCCGACCGCCTCGCGCTGATGACGGCGCTGATGGAACGCGGGATGGACGCGTTCGAGCGGGCCGCGCGCGACCTCGGCGACCGGCCGGACGCGCTGGGCGTGCTGCTGCACGACGCGGCCGAGTACATCGCCGAGTCGGCGCCGTTGGTGGATTTCTGGCGCACCATGGAACGCGACCATCCGGCCCTGGAGGGCGCCGACCAGCGCGCGCTGTCGATCTTCATGCCGTTCGTGCGCCGCGCGATCGACGCCGGCCTGTGCCGGCCCGACGTGGACGAGGAGGAGATGCTGCTGGTGATCGACATGCTCGGCGGCTGCGTGCGGGGCGCCGACGAAACCGAGCGGCGGCGCCTGGCGCATCGCTCCGCCGATCTGCTGATGCGCGCGCTGGGCATGTCGCCCGAGCCGCCGCCCCCGCGCAGGCACGCGTGACCCCGGCGCTGCGAAGGGCGGGGCGCTGGGCGCTGCGCGTGGCGGTCGTCGCCGCCGGCGCGTGGAGCCTGCTGTCGATGTACTTCCTGATCCGCCACGACGCGCTGCTGCGCTGGGCGACGGTGGCGATCTGGGCCGGGCTCACCGCGGCCGCGCTGTGGGGACTGCGCCGCGGGCGCGAGAACTGGGCGCTGCCGGGCATCTTCGCCCTGGCCTTCGCGGGCCTGCAGTACGGCTGGTGGTCGATGCAGCCCAGCCAGGACCGCGCGTGGGCCGACGACGTCGCCGAGCGCCTGCGCCCGGAACTGCATGGCAGCCGCGTGGTGCTGCACAACGTGCGCGATTTCGACTGGCGCGGCGAGGACGACTACGGCATCCGCTGGGAGACCCGCGAGTACGACCTCGACCGGCTGGCGAGCGCGGACCTGGCGCTGTCGTACTGGATGGGGCCGGCCATCGCCCATACCCTGGTCTCGTTCGGGTTCGACGACGGTTCGCACGTGGTGTTCTCGCTGGAGATCCGCAAGGAGCGCGGCGAGTCGTTCTCGGCGCTGGGCGGGTTCTTCCGCATGTTCGAGGAAACCCTGGTCGCCGCCGACGAGCGCGACATCCTGCGCGTGCGCACCAACGCCCGCGGCGAGGACATGCACCTGTACCGGCTGGACATCCCGCGCGAAGGCCTGCGCAAGCTGTTCGTCGGCTACCTCGAGCGCGCGCGCGAGCTGGACCAGGCGCCGCGCTTCTACAACACGCTGACCAGCAACTGCACCACCATCGTGTTCGAGCTGGCCCGCCAGCTCGATCCCGGCCTGCCGCTGGACTGGCGGCTGCTGGCGTCGGGCTACCTGGCCGAGTACGCCTTCGACCAGCACGGCCTGCTGCCGGGCTATACCTTCGACCAGCTCGAGCGCGGCGGGCACATCACGGCGCGCGCGCGCGCGGCCGACCGCGATCCCGATTTCTCCGCGCGCATCCGCCCGGGCATGCCGCTGCGGCCGGCACAGGAGGTGCGATGAGGTTCCAGGCGATGGTGCGGGCGCTGGCGCTGGCCGCATTGCTGGCGGCGTCCGGCTGCGCGATGGTCACGGTGAAGTCGCGCGGTGCCGGCGACTACGTGGCGATCACGCGGGGCGACGTGCTGACCACCGACCGGCTCAGCGAAAGCGGGATCGAGACGCTGCGCGTGGCCGGCATCGAACCCAAGCCGTGCCGCGACGATCCGGCCGCCTGCGCCGCCCGGCTCGACGAGGTCTCCGGGCTCGGCGACGAGCGCCGCCTCGCCACCCAGGCCGAGTTGTGGATTGCCGAGGCGATCGCGCGCAACGGCCGCCAGCCGGCGAAGTCGATGGACGACGCGACGCTGCACGCCTGGCTCGAGGCGGCGCGGCATGCCTATGCCTACCTGTTCTTCACCGCGCGCACCCCGGGCGAGCGCGCCTTCGAGAACCGCCAGACCCAGGTCCGCGACTACTACAACTACGCCGTGCAGCAGGTGGTCGGCGAGGCGTTCCGGCGCTGGCGCTCGACTCCCCAGCCCCAGTCCAGCGAAAGCCTGGACATCGACGGCTGGCGGTTCAACACCGACCTGTCGGGTTTCCGCCTGCCCGGCGATACCGAGGTGCCGGAGGCCCTCTTCGACGCCAACAGCCTGCGCTTCGAAGGCCTGCGCAGCACCTATCGCCGCGACGGTTTCGGCGCCGAGCTGGTGGCCAAGGTGCCGCCCTCGGTGGTGGGCGATCCCACCGCCTCGCCGGTCGATCCCGAGGCCGGGGGCGACCAGGGCCAAGGCCGGGGGCGCAACGGCGAACCGGATTTCAGCGAAATGCCGTACGCGCCGACGACGGCGCTGCTGCGCTTCCACGGCGCCACGCTGCAGGAGCTGTTGGCCACCCGGGAAGTGACCCTGGTGCCGTACGACCCGTACCGCAATGCCGAGGTGGTGCTGCACGGCCAGCACGTGCCGCTGGCGGCCAACTTCACCGCGGCGTACGGGCTGTGGCTGGCGCAGTCCGGGTTTGCCAGCCAGTCGCTGCGCTCGATGCTGGGCCGCAAGCGCGGCATCGACCGGCCGCACCTGTACCTGATGCAGCCCTACGATCCGGACCGGCGCATCCTGCTGCTGTTGCACGGGCTGGCATCCAGTCCCGAGGCCTGGGTCAACGTCGCCAACGAGATCATGGGCGACGAGGCGCTGCGGCAGCACTACCAGATCTGGCAGGTCTACTACCCGACCAATGCGCCGATTCCCTACAACCGCGCGCAGATCGAAGCGCTGGTGCAGCGTACGCTGAAGCATTTCGACCCCGGCGGCAGCGCCGCCGCCTCGCAGCACATGGTGTTGATCGGGCACAGCATGGGCGGCGTGATCGGGCGGTTGCTGGTGTCCTCGTCCGGCGAGGCCTTGTGGCAGTCGCTGATGGCCGATCGCCGGCTCGACGGCGAGCGCGGCCGCCGCATCCGCGAGCGGCTCTCGCCGCTGCTGCATTTCGAGCCGCTGCCGGAAGTGGACCGCGCGATCTTCATCGCCGCGCCGCATCGCGGCACGCCGATGGCCGAGGGCAAGCTCGGGCGCCTGGTCGGCCGGCTGATCCGCCTGCCGGTGACGCTGCTGCAGCGCTTCGGCGACGTGCTGCAGGACCTGGCCGGGCAGGACGGCAAGGGCGACAACGTGGTGCCCACCGGCATCGACAACCTGCGCGATACCGATCCGTTCATCCTCGCCAGCGAGAACCTGCCGATCTCGCCGCGCGTGCGCTACCACACCATCGTCGGCAAGGACGACGACCTGCCGCTGCAGGACTCCAGCGACGGCGTGGTGCCGTACCGCAGCGCCCATCTCGATGGCGCCGAGTCGGAGAAGGTGATCCCGTCCTGGCACAGCGTGCAGGAGACGCCGCAGGCGGTGCTGGAGATCCGGCGCATCCTCCGGGAACAGATGCGCACCGAGGCCGAAGGGGCCCGCTGAGCGAACTTCTTCGCGCCGCATCGACGATGCTGGCCTGGCGCTGAATCCAGCGCCGCGGGCGACGCTTGAAAGGCCGGAGCAGGCACCTATCTGCAGCGTCGCCAGCGCAACGCGCGCGGCCGCGCCGGAGCCTCCCGCGCGGGGGCTCCGGCGCGAGGCCGGGCGGCGTCGCGCATGGCGACGACCTGATCATCGAGGAGAGAACTGTCATGAGCGTCAGTCAGTTGATTCCTTGGAACCGGAACCGCGGAAACTCCCCGCAACCGTTGGCGCGCGACGCGCGCGATCCCTTCGTGTCGCTGCACCGGGAAATGAACCGGCTGTTCGACGAGCTGTGGCGGCAGGCCGACGAACTGCTGCCGCGCGGCGAGAACGCCGGCATGCCGGCCGCCGGCTGGCCCAGCGTGGACCTGGTCGAGCGCGATCGCGAGATCGTGGTGAGCGCCGAACTGCCCGGCCTGCAGGAGAAGGACGTCGAGGTGCTGGTCGAGAACGGCCAGCTGGTGCTGCGCGGCGAACGCCGCGGCGAGCGCGACGACCCGGCGCGCCGCATCGGCGAGCGTTGGTACGGCCGCTTCGAACGCCGCATCCCGCTGGACGTGGAAGTGGAAGTCGATGCGGCACGCGCCGAGTTCCGCGACGGCGTGCTGAGCGTGAGCCTGCCCAAGAGCGGGAGCGCGCTGGCCAGGCCGGTACGCATCCCGATCGAAAGGGCGGCTTGAGCCGCCGCCCGTTCCCTTCCCGTTCCTCTTCGTGGCCGGCGCGGGTTCGCCGCGCCGGTCCCAGCCTTCTTACCCCGGACCCATGCGTATCGCCCATATCGCCCCGCTCTACGAAGCGGTGCCGCCGCGCCTGTACGGCGGCACCGAACGCATCGTCGCCTACCTCGCCGACGCGCAGGTCGCGCTCGGCCATCACGTGACCGTATTCGCCAGCGCCGATACCCATACCCGCGCCGAACTGGTACCGGCGCGCGACTGCGCGATCCGGCTCGATCCGGCTCCATTGAAATCCGATATCGCCGCGCACCTGGCGATGCTGCACGAGGTCAGGCGCCAGGCCGACCGCTTCGACATCCTGCACTTCCATGTCGACCTGCTGCATTTCCCGTTCTTCGAGGACATGGCGGGGCGCACCCTGACGACCTTGCACGGGCGGCTGGACCTGAAGGACCTGCCGGCGGCCTACCGGCGCTGGCCGCGCTACCCGCTCGCCTCGATCTCCGACCAACAGCGCCGTCCGCTGCCCGACGCCAACTGGGTGGCCACCGTGCCGCACGGATTGCCCGAGGACCTGTACGGCCGGGCATCGCGGCCGACCGGCGACTACCTGGCGTTCCTGGGCCGGATCTCGCCGGAGAAGCGCCCGGACCGCGCCATCCGCATCGCGCGCCGCGCCGGCCTGCCGTTGCGCATCGCCGCCAAGATCGACGCCGCCGACGCCGACTACCACCGCCGGACCATCGCGCCGATGCTGCGCGAAGGCGGCGCCGAACTGGTCGGCGAGATCAACGATGCCGGCAAGCGCTACCTGCTCGGCCATGCGCGCGCGCTGCTGTTCCCGATCGACTGGCCCGAGCCGTTCGGCCTGGTGATGATCGAGGCGATGGCCTGCGGCACGCCGGTGATCGCCTGGGACCACGGCTCGGTGCGCGAAGTGGTCGAGGAGGGCGTCACCGGCTTCATCGTCGACTCGGAAGAGGCCGCGGCCGCGGCGGTCGCGCGCGCGGGCGAACTGGACCGCGCGCGGATCCGGCGCCGGTTCGAACAGCGCTTCGGCGCCACGGTGATGGCGCGGCGCTACCTGGAGGCATACCGCCGGCTGCTGGATGAGGAACGCGGCCGCGCCGGGGCGGCCGGCGCATGGGACCTGCGCCACCTGCCGCCCGTGCACGCGGTGGCCGCCGCAGGCGAAGCCGCGCATGCCTGAGTTCGACGTCGCGCCGTCGGCACAGGCCGGCGCCAGGCACGCGCTCAAGTGCGGCGACAGCTTCCTGGTCTGCGACGGCCGCGGCGACATCGTCGACGGCGAAGCCGACGGCCTCTACCGCGACGGCACCCGGGTGCTGTCGCGGCTGCGGCTGCGGCTCGGCGGGACCGAGCCGTCGCTGCTGAGCGCGGGCGTGAGCCAGGACAACGTGTTCCTGACCGTGCACCTGACCAACCGGCCGTTGCCGCCGCTGGGCGGCAGCGCGGCGGAGGAGGGCGTGATCCATGTCGAGCGCGCGCGCTTCCTGTGGGGCGAGCGGCTGTACGAGCGCATCGCGTGCCGCAACCACGGGCAGATGCCGCTGCGCTTCGGCCTGGCGCTGGAGTTCGATGCCGACTTCCGCGACATGTTCGAAGTGCGCGGCGTGCAGCGCACCGGGCGCGGGCAGCACCAGCCCGCGCAGCTGCACGCGCAGGGCGTCGTCCTGGCCTATCTCGGCCTGGACGGGCAGCAGCGGCGCCTGAGCCTGGATTTCTCGCAGCCGCCGCGGCGGCTGTCGGACCAGCGCGCCGAATTCGAACTGGAGCTCGCGCCGGACGCGGACCACGTCCTCTACCTGGAAGCCGGCGCGGAGGCGCAGCGGCCGGACTGCGCGCGGTTCCGCCAGGCGGCGGCGCACGCGCGGCGCGCGATGCGGGCGCGGCGGCGCGTGGGCGCCCGGCCGCGCAGCAGCAATCGCCTGTTCAATGCGTGGCTGGAGCGCTCGCGCGCGGACATCGCCCTGCTCACCAGCGACCTGCCGACCGGGCCGTATCCCTACGCGGGCATTCCCTGGTTCTCCACGCCGTTCGGCCGCGACGCGGTGGTGACGGCGTTGCAGACGCTGTGGCTGGATCCGTCGCTGGCGCGCGGCGTGCTCGCCTACCTGGCGCGGCACCAGGCGCAGGAGACCTCGAGCTTCCGCGACGCCGCCCCCGGCAAGATCCTGCACGAGGCCCGCAAGGGCGAGATGGCGGCGCTGGCCGAGCTGCCGTTCGGCCGCTACTACGGCGGCGTGGACACCACGCCGCTGTTCCTGGTCCTGGCCGGCGCCTACCACGCGCGCACCGCCGACACGGGCTTCATCGAGGACCTGTGGCCGTCGCTGGTCGCCGCCGCCGGCTGGATCGAGCGCAGTTGCCGGGCCGACCGCGACGGCCTGCTCGCCTACCACCGCGGCGAGCCGGGCGGCCTGCTCAACCAGGGCTGGAAGGACAGCGGCGATGCGATCTTCCATGCCGATGGCCGGATCCCGCCGGGGCCGATCGCGCTGGTGGAGGTGCAGGGCTATGCCTGCGCCGGACTGCAGGCCCTGGCGGAGCTGGCGCAACTGCGCGGGCGGGAGGCGGACGCGGCGCATTGGCGGCGGCAGGCGCGCGCATTGCGCGAACGCACCGAACAGGTGTTCTGGGACCCAGGGCTGGACTTCTACGCCATCGCGCGGGACGGCGAGGGACGCCGCTGCCGGGTGAAGGCGTCCAACGCCGGCCACCTGCTGTTCGCCGGCGTCGCCGCACCCGAACGCGGCCGCGCGGTGGCGATGCAGCTGGCCGGGCGCGCCTTCGATGGCGGGTGGGGCGTGCGCACGCTGGCCATCGGCCAGGCCCGCTACAACCCGATGTCCTACCACAACGGTTCGGTCTGGCCGCACGACGTCGCCCTGTGCGCGGCCGGCCTGGCGCGCTACGGCGAACGCGAGGCCGCCGTGCGCCTGCTGGAGGAGATGTTCGACGCCGCGGTCCATTTCGACATGCGCCTGCCCGAGCTGTTCTGCGGTTTCCCGCGGTTGCCGGGACAACCGCCGATCGCCTATCCGGTGGCCTGCCTGCCGCAGGCATGGGCGGCCGGTTCGGTGTTCATGCTGCTGCAGGCCTGCCTGGGCATCCGCATCGAAGCGGCGCGCGCGATGGTGGAGATCGACCATCCCCGCCTGCCCGAAGGCGTGGACCGCCTGCAGCTGCGCGGCCTGCAGGTCGGGCAGGAACGCCTGGACCTGAGCTTCGAGCGCAGCGGCCGCCGCGTGCTGGTCGCGCGCGACGGCGGCGCCGGCATCGGCCTGAGCGTCCGCCTGTAGGCGGCGCCAGGCCCTGGCGGGCTCGTCAGCCCGCCTGCAGGGTGGCCGGATCGGGGCCGAGCCGGCGGCCGACATCGAGTTCGGCGATCCGCGCCAGGTCGGATCCGTCGAGCGCGAAGTCGAAGATCGCCGCGTTCTCGGCGATGCGCGAAGGCGTGACCGACTTGGGGAACACCACCAGGCCCAGTTGCACGTGCCAGCGCAGGATCACCTGGGCGGGCGTCTTGCCGTGCTTGCCGGCGATCTCGCGCAGGCGGGCATCGCCGAGCAGCTCGCCGCCCTGGGCGAGCGGGCTCCACGATTCGGTGGCGATGCCGTGCGCGGCATCGTAGGCGCGCAGCTCCTTCTGCTGGAACAGCGGATGCAGTTCGATCTGGTTGACCGCCGGCACGACGCCGGTGGCCTCGACGATGCGGTCGATGTCCTGCGGGCGGAAGTTGGAAACGCCGATCGAGCGCGCCTTGCCGTCCTCGCGCGCGCGGACCAGCGCCTTCCAGGTATCGACGAACTTGCCGTCGGCGGGGCAGGGCCAGTGGATCAGGTACAGGTCCACGTAGTCCAGCGCGAGCTTGCGCAGGCTGGCGTCGAGCGCCTTCAGCGCGCGGTCATAGCCCTGGTCGGCGTTCCACAGCTTGGTGGTGATGAACAGTTCGCCGCGCGGCAGGCCGGATGCGGCGACGGCCTGGCCGACGCCTTCCTCGTTGCGGTAGATCGCGGCCGTGTCGACGTGGCGGTAACCCAGTTCGAAGGCCGTGCCGACCACGCGGGCGGTCTCTTCGGCGGGCGTCTGCCAGACGCCCAGGCCCAATTGCGGGATCGAGCGGCCATCGTTGAGGGACACGGAGGGAATCGTGGACATGGAGGCTCCCGGGGCAAAGCGTTGATGGTAGACGCAACCGCGGCGATGCTCCGCGAAACGCTGGGTTGCGAGGGGGCAACGCCGCGCGGCTTGTGCCGATTTTCGCGTCGTGTTGGGTGGAAAACGCGCAAAACCTCGCGCTGACATCGTTGTCACACAACTGCAAGCACGCCTGCGAACAATTGCGCGCCGCCATCGCCCGGCGGTGCTGCTGGCATCCCCCTTCGCCTCGCCCGGCGGACCGTTCCGCCGTGGTCATTTTCGTCCGGTATTCCCCCATGCCCCATTCGATCCATTTCCAGAGCCGCCTTTCGCGTGCCGTCGTCGCCGCGCTGCTCGGCGTCGCGCCGGTGGTCCACGCGCAAGCGCAGGATGCCGCACAGGACGCGGAAACGTCCGCCACGCCATCCTCCGCCAAGACCCTGGACAAGGTCACCGTCGCCGCCACCCGCTACAACGCCACCGACATGCAGATGGCCGCGGACAACACCGCCAGCGTGCTGTCGGCCGACGACCTGAAGTACACCGCCGTGCACAACATCGCCGAGGCGCTCGGCCTGATGCCCGGCGTCAGCGTGATCAACACCGGGCAGTCCTACTTCGGCGGCATCGATGGCGCCGCGCGCGGCGAAGGCATGTTCGCCTCGGTGCGCGGCCTCAACGCCGAGTACAACGTCAACCTGATCGACGGCGTCAACGTCGCGCAGGGCATGCCGTACAGCCGCAGCGTGCAGCTGAGCCTGCTGCCGCCGTCCGGACTGCAGACGATCGTGCTCAACAAGACCTCGACCGCGGCGATGGACGGCGATGCGATCGGCGGCACCATCGATTACCGCACCCCGACCGCGTTCGACTACGGCGAGGCGCAGGGCGGCAGCGTCACCGCCAGCGGCCGCCTGGAAAGCCGCGCCCGCGACTACGACCAGGACGGCCTGGGCGGCGGCCTGGCCGGGGAGTACCACTTCCGCTTCGGCGAGGACAACCAGTTCGGCTTCTACGCCAGCGCGTACTACGACGAGCGCAGCTACGTGAACAGCGAGGTCGCCGGCGCCACCACCGCCAGCAACGACGGGTCCTGGGAGTTCGCGCGCACCAACGCCAAGGGCGCGCTGGCTGACGGCTACGATCCGCAGCAATCGCTGATGGGCACCGGCCTCAACGTCGGCTATTCCGAAGGCACCACGCGCCGCTACGGCGGCAACGCCTCGTTCGACTGGCGCGTCGACCCGACCTTGCACCTGTATGCGCGCGCCACCTACGCCTACGCCAAGACCGAGCAGAACACCGGCTACTCGCAGCTGATCCCTGGCGACGTGAGCTACGTCGCCACCGGCACCGACGGCGTGTACCAGCCGCGGATCGGCAACTACTCGGTGCGCTACTGGTACGAGACCAACCCGGAGGTGGCCGACCTGGCCACGTTCCAGGTCGGCGCCGACAAGCAGTCGGGCAACTGGACGTTCTCGCCGAACGTGTTCTACAGCTTCGGCGACAACGACCGCCCCGACCACATCGAGATCTCCGCGCGCACCAACCAGTATTCCGACGGCGCCAATCCCCGCTACGGCGCCAACCAGTTCCTGGGCTACGACAGCGACGGTTTCCCGGTCCCGCTGCTCACCCCGGAGATGCGCCAGCGCCTCAACGACATCGGCGGCCTGTATGCGCGCCGCACCGGCCAGCTGACCAAGGAGTACAGCGGCCAGGACAAGGGCGGCGCCAAGTTCGACGTGCGCTACGACTTCGAGCAGGGCGCGCTGCAGAACGTGCAGTTCGGGGCGAAGTACGTGGACAGCTCGCGCACCTTCACCAGCCGCGACTGGACGACCGCCAAGTACACCGACGGCACCCTGCTGCGCGACACCGGCCTGGTCACCGGCGAGTACGACGCGGTGTACCCGGGCAAGTACGACTGGAGCACGGTCAAGCTCAGCAATTCCGGGCTGAAGAACCTGATCGCGCGGAACCTCGCCGCCGACAGCTTCGATACCTGCGGCAGCCTGTACGTCAACAACTACAACTGCAACACGATGCGCGGCACCGAGGCGGTGTCCTCGGCCTACGTGATGGCGAACCTGCGCTTCGGCGACCTGGAGATCATCCCCGGCCTGCGCTACGAGCACACCTCGATCCGCAACACCTTCTGGGTGATGCCGGAGGACGCCGACGGCAACGAAGTCGCCGGCCACTTCGACAACAACCGCACGCGCTACAACGAACTGCTGCCGAGCGTGTTCCTGAACTGGCGCCCGAGCGACCGCAGCGTCTACCGCGCGTCGGCGTGGACCAGCTACACGCGCCCGGCATTCGTGCAGCTCGGCGGCGGCGTGTCTTCCGACGTTTCCGAAGACGGCGTGACCACCATCACCGAGGGCAATCCGAACCTGAAGCCGATCAAGTCGGTCAACCTCGACATGTCCGGCGAATGGCAGAACGATGCCGGCGGCCACGCGATGCTCGCGGTCTACTACAAGCACCTGAGCGACTACATCTACGAGAGCGGTTCGAACGCGGCCAACGCCGGCGACTTCCAGGGCGACGGCGGCGTCATCCACAGGCGCCCGCAGAACGGCGGCGACGGCGAGGTGTACGGGCTGGAGGCCGCGCTGCGCCAGCGCTTCCAGGGCTTGCCGCCGCTGCTGGACGGCCTGGGCGTGAGCCTCAACGCCACCCGCCAGAAGACCCATGTCGATCTCGGCATGGAAGGCTTCCACGACGAGCGCATCCAGAACGCGCCGGACCTGATGGCCAATGCCGAGCTGTTCTACGAGCACGGCCCGTTGTCGGTGAACCTGATCTACCACTACTCCGGCGAGTTCATCTCGGCCTACGACTACCTGCGCCAGGGCGCGAAGTGGGACGACCTGTGGGTCAAGCCGAGTTCGCGCCTCGACCTGCACGTCGGCTACGCCTTCGGCGAACGCTGGCGCGCGGACCTGTCGGTGGCCAACCTGACCAAGCGCGTGAGCTACTGGGCGCATGTCGGCCACAACAGCACGGCGCTGTCGGACATCGTGGATTCCGGCATGACCAGCCTGCTGACGGTCAAATATGCCTTCTGAGGAAAGGCGCCCGGACCGTCGCCGCCGCGTCCATGGCGCGCTCGCGCTGCTGCTGGCCTGCCTCGCACCGCTGCCGGCGTGGGGCAGGCCCGCGCCCCCGGATTGGCGACTGGAGCGCATCGTGCTGGTGGCCCGGCACGGCGTGCGCGCGCCGTTGGACGGCGAGGCCGCCGCGGCGCGCTACGCCGACGCGCCCTGGCCGCACTGGGACACGCCGGCCAGCCTGCTGACCCCGCACGGTCGCGAGGCGGTGCGCCTGAGCGGCGCCTACCTGCGGCAATGGCTGCGGCAGGCAGGCGCGCTGCCGCACGAGGGTTGCCCGGCCGCGGGCGCCGTCGAGGTGTGGGCCAATACCGACGCGCGCACCATCGACAGCGGGCAGCTGCTGGTGGATGCGCTGGCACCGGGATGCGGGCTCGTCGCCGGCCATCGCGCGCCGGGCAGCGACGATCCGCTGTTCCGTCCGGTCGAGGCCGGCGCGGTCGCTTTCGACGCACGCGCGGCGGTCGCTTCGATCCAGCGCGAGAATGGCGGGCCGGCCGCGCTGGCGGCCGCGCACCGCGAAGAGTTGGCGGCGATGCAGGCCTTGCTGGGCTGCGGGCCGCGCTGCGATTTCGCGGCGATGCCGTCGTCGCTGGCACCGTCGGCGAACGGGCGCGGGCTGTCGTTGAAGGGGCCGGTCGACCTCACGTCGGGTACCGGCGAGGTGTTCCTGCTGCAGTACGCCGAGGGCCTGCCGCTCGACCAGGTGGCCTGGGGGCGTGCCACGCCGGCGCGGCTCGAGGCGGTCTCGCGCCTGCACGCGCTGCTGTTCGATGTCCACGCGCGTCCGCGCTACATGGCCTCGCGCGCCGGCGCGCCGCTGGCGCGCGAGGTCCTGGCGCGGCTGGGCGAGGGCGATGCGCCGACGGTGTCGCTGTTCGTCGGCAGCGATACGCACATCGCCGCGCTGGCCAGCCTGCTGGGCGTGCATTTCCACCTGCCGGGCTATGGCGCGGACGATCCGCCGCCGGGCGGGATGCTGGCGCTGGAGCGCTGGCGCGACGGCACCAGCGGAGCGCGCTACGTGCGCGTGGAGTACCTGGCGCAGTCGCTGGACCAGCTGCGCGAACTGCGGCCGCTGGACCTGGCGCATCCGCCGTTGCGGCAGGCGCTGGCGCCGGCGGTGTGCGGAAAGGCGGCGACATCGATGCGGTGCCCGCTGAAGGCATTCGTCACCCAGCTGCGCGCAGCTGCGCAACCTGCATCGCCATAGCGGCATCGCTAAACTCTTGTAGGGAAGCCGCTCTTGTGGGAGCGGCTTCAGCCGCGATGGGTTTTCCCGGTAACGCTCCCCCATAAGCGGCTCCTGCAGGGCATCGCGATTTCAGATCGCCGCGACCGGCGCCTCCGGCATCGAGGCCAGCAGTTCGCGGTGGCGCTGTTCCATTTCCTGGCGCAGCTGCCGGCGGATCTGCGCGGCGGCGTGGCGGCGCTTCTCGTCGGCGTTCTGCGGCTCCAGCGGCGGCACCGGCGTGGGCTTGCCCTCGTCGTCGACCGCGACCATGGTGAAGAAGCAGCTGTTGGCGTGGCGCACGCTCTGCTTGCGGATGTCCTCGGCCACCACCTTGATGCCGACTTCCATCGACGAAGTGCCGGTGTAGTTGACCGACGCCAGGAAGGTGACCAGTTCGCCCACCGCGATCGGCTCGCGGAACATCACCTGGTCCACCGAGAGCGTCACCACGTAGCGGCCTGCGTAGCGGCTGGCGCAGGCGTAGGCGACCTGGTCGAGCAGGCGCAGGATCGCGCCGCCGTGGACCTTGCCGGAGAAGTTGGCCATCTCCGGCGACATCAGCACGGTCATGGACAGCTGGTGGGACTTGAGCTCGGACATCGGGGCGTGCGCCGCTGGAGGTGAGGGCCGCAGGCTAACCGAGTGCTCGCCCCGGTCGCCAGCGCCGGCGTGGACGGCCTCGTCCGGCACGGGTAACCGCACCCGGCGCGCGCCGGCCCAAAAAGAAAGGCCGCCCGGAGGCGGCCTTCCTTCGACCGGCGCGCGGCCGGACCGGCTTACTTCAGCTTGGCGTCGGCGCGCAGCGCCTCGGCCTTGTCGGTCTTCTCCCACGAGAACGCGGTGGCGGTGACGGTCTCGCCGGCGCCGTTGACGTAGGTGAACTCCTTCGGCTTGCGGCCGAAGTGGCCGTACGAGGCGGTCGGCTGGTACATCGGGTGGATCAGGTCGAGCATCTTGATGATGCCGTACGGGCGCAGGTCGAAATGCTTGCGGATCAGCTTCTCGATCTTGTCGTCCGGGATCTTGCCGGTGCCGAAGGTGGTCACCGAGATCGAGGTCGGCTCGGCCACGCCGATCGCGTAGGACACCTGCACCTCGCAGCGGTCGGCCAGGCCGGCGGCCACGACGTTCTTGGCGACGTAGCGCGCGGCGTAGGCGGCCGAGCGGTCGACCTTGGACGGGTCCTTGCCCGAGAACGCGCCGCCGCCGTGGCGGGCCCAGCCGCCGTAGGTGTCGACGATGATCTTGCGCCCGGTCAGGCCGCAGTCGCCCACCGGGCCGCCGATCACGAACTTGCCGGTCGGGTTGATGTGGAACTTGGTGCCCTTGTGCAGCCACTTGGCCGGCAGCACCGGCTTGAGGATCTCCTCGCGCACGGCCTCGATCAGGTCCTTCTGCTTCACGCCCGGGTCGTGCTGGGTGGACAGCACCACGGCGTCGATCGCGGTCGCCACGCCGTCCTCGTAGCGCAGGGTGACCTGCGACTTGGCGTCCGGGCGCAGCCACGGCAGCGGCGAGTTCTTCTTCTTGCGGATCTTGGCCTGCTGCTCGACCAGGCGGTGCGACAGGTGGATCGCGGCCGGCATGAAGCTGTCGGTCTCGTTGGTGGCGTAGCCGAACATCAGGCCCTGGTCGCCGGCGCCCTGTTCCTCGGGCTTCTTGCGGTCCACGCCCTGGTTGATGTCCGGGGACTGCTTGCCGATCAGGTTGAGCACGCCGCAGGTGGCGCCGTCGAAGCCGACGTCGCTGGAGTCGTAGCCGATGTCCAGGATCACCTTGCGGGTCAGCGCCTCCAGGTCGATCCAGGCCGAGGTGGTGATCTCGCCGGCGACGATGGCCACGCCGGTCTTCACCAGCGTCTCGCAGGCCACGCGGGCGCGGGCGTCCTGGGCCAGGATGGCATCCAGCACCGCATCGGAGATCTGGTCGGCGATCTTGTCCGGATGGCCTTCGGAGACCGATTCGGAAGTGAACAGGTAGCTGGACATCAGCCTATATCCCTTGATTCGGATGAAAAGATGGGCGCGCATGATACACGCGCCGGGGCGGTCGTGCATTGTGCCGTGCGCGAGGTTGCACCGGGGTTAAGTCCGCCGGGCGCCGGGACCCGGCGCCCGGCCGCCCGGCGCACGGGGGCGGCCGGGCGCCGCGAGGCGGGACGCCGGCGCCGTCACGGAACTGACTTGCCGCTGCAACATGACCGTCGCCACCGCTCCGGAGCATGGGCGCAACGGGGAATGGAGATGCCGCGATGGCGACACTGCTTGAGCAGACCCTGCAGCAACGGTATCCGGGCTTGTTCAACGGGCGCAGGGCGAAACTGGTGAGGCCGCTGCTGCGCGGCTTCGGGCGCTGGTCGGGCCTGGGACAGGCCGAGCGCTTCCTGGCCGACCGGCCCGAACTGCGCGGGCTGGATTTCGTGCGTGCCGCGCTGGACTTCCTGAGGACCACTTGCGAAGTGCCGGCGGCGGACCTGCAGCGCATCCCGCGCCAGGGCCGGGTGCTGGTGCTGGCCAACCACCCCTCCGGCGCGCGCGACGCGCTGGCGCTGCTGGAAACCATCGGCCGCGTGCGCCGCGACGTGTGCATCGTCGCCAACGACTGGCTGGAAGTGATCGAACCGCTGCGCGAGCTGCTGCTGCCGGTGCGCATCCTCGGCGGCCAGCCCTCGCGGACCAGCCTGCTGGCGGTGGAAGAGGCGCTGCGCCAGGAGCGCTGCGTGATCGTGTTCCCGGCCGGCGAGGTCTCGCGGCTGGGCTGGCGCGGCGTGCAGGACGGGCGCTGGCGGCGCGGCGTGCTGCATTTCGCCCGCCGCACCGGCGCGCCGGTGCTGCCGGTCTGCGTGCAGGCGCGCAATTCCGCGCTGTTCTACGGGGCCTCGGCGGTGTTCAAGCCGGCCGGCACCGCGCTGCTGGCGCGCGAGACGCTGGCGCGCCGGCGCCCGCAGCGCGTGCGGCTGCACATCGGCGAGCCGCGCCGCCTGCCCGAGGACGGCAGCGACGACCAGCGCGAGCTGCACGCGCTGCGCCGCGAACTGTATGCGCTGGGCCGCCTGGCCGGCGGCTGCCGCGCCGAACCGCTGGCCGAGGCGCTGCCGCCTGGGCAGGTGCTGGAGGGCATCGCAGGGCTGGAGCTGCTCGGCCACACCCTCGACGGCAAGGAGGTGCGCTACGGCAGGCTGGCCGCGGAGGCGCCGCTGCTGCTGGAGATCGGCCGGCTGCGCGAACTGACCTTCCGCGAGGTGGGCGAGGGCACCGGCCTGTCGCGCGACCTCGATCGCTACGACGCCTGGTACGAGCACATCGTGCTGTGGGACGGCGCTGCCGGCCGCATCGTCGGCGCCTACCGGGTCGCGCGCTGCGCCGGCCTGCTCGCGCAGCGGGGCCTGGCCGGGCTGTACACCGCCAGCCTGTTCGACTACGACGAGGCGATGGTGCCGCGGCTGGCGCAGGCGCTGGAACTGGGCCGCAGCTTCGTGGTGCCCGACTATTGGGGCAGCCGCAGCATCGACTACCTCTGGCAGGGCATCGGCGCCTACCTGCGCCGGCACCCGCGCCTCCGCTACCTGGTCGGGGCGGTCTCGATCAGCGCCGCGCTGCCGCCGGCGGCGCGCGCGCAGATCGTCGCGTACTACCGCCACTACCACGGCGATGCCGGCGAGGGAGCCGCCGCCAAGCGCCCGTTCGCGCCCGACATCCCCGAGGCGCTGTTCGCCGAACTGGACGCGGCCACCGCGTTCCGCGTGCTCAAGGACAACCTCGACGCGCTCGGCGCGGCGGTGCCGATGCTCTACAAGCAGTACGTGGAACTGTGCGAGCCCGGCGGCGCGCGCTTCCTCGCCTTCGGCGTGGATCCCGATTTCAACGACGCGGTGGACGGCCTGATCGAGGTCGACCTGCACCGGCTCAAGCCGAAGAAGCGCGAGCGCTACCTGGGTACCCGCCACGAAGAGGAGGCCGTCGCATGAACGTCCTGACGCTGGAGCCCGCGCGCCGCGCGGTGTTCGTTTCCGACCTGCACCTCGGCTCCCGCCATTGCCATGCCGCGCAGATCGCCGATTTCCTCGGCCGCCTGCGCTGCCGCACGCTCTACCTGGTCGGCGACGTCGTCGACCTGTGGTGGATGTCGCAGCGCCGCGCGCACTGGGATGCGGAGCACCAGCGCGTGGCCGACGCGCTGCATGCGCTGGCGCGGGCCGGCACCGAGATCATCTACGTGCCGGGCAACCACGACCGTGCGATCCGCCGCTTCTGCGGCCTGGCGCTGCCGATGACGCAGGTGCGCCGCCGCGCCATCCACGTCACCGCGGACGGCCGCCGCCTGCTGGTCACGCACGGCGACGACTACGACGCGCAGACCCATTTCGGCGGCCTGCAGGAAAAGCTCGGCGACTGGCTCTATTACCGCATCCTCACCGGCAACAAGCTCACCAACCACATCCGCCACCGGCTCGGCCTGCGCTACTGGTCGCTGGCCGAATACCTCAAGCGCCAGAGCGGCGCGGCCGAGCGCTACATCGCCCGCTTCGTCGACGCCGGCCTGGCCGATGCGCGCCGGCGCGGCCTGGACGGCATCGTCTGCGGCCACATCCACCGCGCCGCGCTGCTGGAACGCGACGGCCTGATCTACGCCAACGACGGCGATTGGGTGGAAAGCCTGACCGCGCTGTGCGAGAACCCCGACGGCACGCTGCAACTGGTCACCCATACCGGCCAGGTCCTGAAGGAAGTCGCGCCGCGGGCGCGGGCTGGCGCCGGGCAAGCCTGGCCGCGGGTGGCCTGAAGTAATCCATCCAGCCGGGCAGGGCGCGATTTCCATCCGTGGATTGCCTGCATTTTTGTGTGAATTAATCGGATTTCTATTGGCTCGTTCCCTGGGTGGAACGATCCATTGCCGGATTGCCCCCTAGGCGTCTTCGCAAGCCTCCCTATCCTCTTGGCCAGCCGGATGCGCCTGTCGCGCATCCCCCAATCCCCCAAGAGGATGCAAGCGATGACCAACAAGGCGCTCGAAGCGATCAGCAAACGCCGCACCCAGTACGCGCTCGGCAGGCAACTGCCGATCGGCCAGGAAGAAACCGCCACCCTCATCAAGGAGGCGATCCGCCAGGCGCCGTCCTCGTTCAACTCGCAGAGCTCGCGCGCGGTGATCCTGTTCGGCGCGCAGAGCGTGAAGTTCTGGGAGCTGGTGAAGGACGCGCTGCGCAAGATCGTGCCGGCCGACAGCTTCGCCCAGACCGAGCAGAAACTGGACGGCTTCGCGGCGGGCGCCGGCACCGTGCTGTTCTTCGAGGACCAGGACGTGGTCAAGGGCCTGCAGGAGCAGTTCACCCTGTACGCCGACAACTTCCCGATCTGGTCCGAGCACTCCACCGGCATGGCCCAGCTCGCGGTCTGGACCACGCTCGCCGATGCCGGCATCGGCGCCAGCCTGCAGCACTACAACCCGATCGTGGACGAGGCCGTGCGCAAGGAGTGGAACGTGCCGGCGTCGTGGAAGCTGCGTGCGCAGATGCCGTTCGGCTCCAACGAGGCGCCGATCGGCGATAAGAGCTTCATCGAGGACGAGAAGCGCTTCATCGTCGCGGCCTGAGGCCGATGCGGCCGGGGCGGTGCGAAGCGCGCGCCCCGGCCACCTCCGGCGCCGACCGCGGCAGGGCCAGGGCCACCCGGGCGCCGGACCCGAACGGGGCGTACGCCGCGGCTACGCGGCGGCCGACAGCACGTCGCCGGCGATCAGCCGGTCGAAGTAGCCGGCGGTCAAGCGCAACTGTTCCTCGGCGGTTTCCGCGCGGTTGACCACCGCGCGGAACGCGCCGCTCTCCGGATGATCCTTCGCGTACCAACCCAGGTGCTTGCGCGCGATGCGCACGCCCTGCAGTTCGCCGTAGAAGGCGTGCAGTTCGCGCAGGTGCCCGAGCAGGATCTCGCGCACCTCCGGCAACGGCGGCGGCGGCAGTTCCTCGCCGGTGGCGAGGTAATGGGCGACCTGGCCGAAGATCCACGGCCGGCCCTGGGCGGCGCGGCCGATCATCACCGCGTCCGCGCCGGTCTGGCGCAGCACCTGTTCGGCCTTGCGCGGCGAGTCGATGTCGCCGTTGGCCACCACCGGGATCGACAGCTGGGCCTTGATCGCGGCGATGGTCTCGTACTCGGCCTGGCCGGTGTAGTGCTGGTCGCGGGTGCGCCCATGCACCGCCAGCGCGGCGATGCCGCTCTGCTCGGCGATGCGCGCGATCGCCGGTCCGTTGCGATGGTCGCAGTCCCAGCCGGTGCGGATCTTCAGCGTCACCGGCACCTGCACGGCGCCGACGACGGCTTCCAGGATCCGCGCCACCAGTGCCTTGTCGCGCATCAGGGCCGAGCCGGCCCAGGCGTTGCAGACCTTCTTGGCGGGGCAGCCCATGTTGATGTCGATGATCTGGGCGCCATGGTCGACGTTGTGGCGCGCGGCTTCGGCGAGCTGCCGCGGTTCGGTGCCGGCGATCTGCACGCTGATCGGGTCGGGTTCGCCGGCGTGGTCCATGCGCGTGCGCGACTTGCGGGTGTTCCAGAAGCGCGGGTCGCTGGTCGTCATCTCCGACACGGCCAGGCCGGCGCCGAGCCGTTTGCACAGTTGCCGGAACGGTTTGTCGGTGACGCCGGCCATGGGGGCCAGGATCACCTTGGGTTCGATCGGGTAGGGGCCTATGCGCATGGGGCGCATTGTACTGGGAGTGTCGTGGCGGAGCTTTTTTCCTTCTCTCTTCGGCGTTCAGGCGCGAAGTCTTCCCTTCTCCCTCCGGGGTGAAGGCGTGTTGCTTGCGAACCATGGGTTCGCATACGTCTGAACGCCTGGCGCGCTGTGCCAGGCCGGGGCGCGAAGCGGGGTGCCCCGCAGGGGCGGATGAGGGTACGGGCGAAGCCTCGTGATCTCCATTGCTGTCATTCCCGCGAAGGCGGGAATCGCTTCCCAGCAGCCGAAGCGCTTCACAACAGCCGAATGGCTGGTCATGGCTGATCAAGCACACCCCGCCTACGCGCCCGCAGCTACGCTGCGGGTTCGCGGAGCCAATGGGATTTTCGGACGCGACTTCCTGTCGCGGCCGAAAACGGCGCACTCGTCCGCTACGCGGACGAGCCCGGGGCATTCGCCGCGCGGCGAATGCCCGCCCGCCGGGGCGAAGCGGTGCTTCGCCTTTTCCGGCGAGCCCCTGTGCGCCGCCCTTCGGGTGTTTCCCATTGTCTCCGCCGCTTCGGAGGGCCCCGGTAAGTCAAAAGCTCAAAGCAAAATCACGAGCAACAGCAACAGCAACAGCAACAGCAACAGCAACAGCAACAGCAGAACCCGTCGTCGGGTGCGCTAATGAATTGCTGCAGGTGAATCTCTGCAGGGCTTATCCATCAGCCCTGTCGCATCACCACCGCAATCCACTCAGAACCGGTTGCCCCAGCTCACCGTCAGTACCCGGCCGCGGCCGGCGGTGTAGGTGTCGTTGCGCGGGGTCGTCTGCGAGTAGTAGGTCACGTACTGCTCGCCCAGCAGGTTCTCCACGCCCAGGTTGAGGCGGCCCAGCGGCAAGGCGATGGTGGCTTGCAGGTCGAGCGTGGCGTAGCCGTCGAAGCGGCCCACCTCGGTGCCTCGCAGGTCGAAGCGGCGGCTGATCGCGCGGTTGCCCTGCAGGCGGGTCGAGAAGCCCGGGGTCCACTGTTGCTGCCAGAACGCGGTGACGCGGTCCGGGCTGACGTTCGCGCCGGGCATGTCGCTGTCCACGCGGTCGTCGCCGTCGCTGTCGTAGCGCGCCACGGTCGTGGCATAGGCGGCGCCGACGCGGCCGCGCTCGGAGAATTGCCAGGCGACGTTGCCCTCGAAGCCGCGGATCTCGGTGCGCTCGCGCGCGACGCGGTAGCTCTGGATGGCCGGATCGTAGTCGAGCCGGGTGCCGCGGTCCGCGTCGGACCAGTAGTAGGCCGCGTGCACCTGCCAGCGGCCGTCGTCGTAGTCCACGCCCACTTCCCGGTTGTCCGAGATCACCGGGCGCAGGTCGACCAGGTTGTCCACGCGCTGGTCCGGGACGTTGATCGAGCGCAGCACGCGGCCGATGTCGGCGACGGTGTAGCCCTCGGAGTACGAGACGTACAGCTTCAACGCATCGGTGGCCTCCCAGACCAGGCCGGCGTTGGGCAGCGTTTCGTGGGTGGTGGGCTTGCCGCCGCGCACGAACTGGCCGCCGTTGTTGCTGGGGATGGTGGTGAAGTCGTCGACCTCCAGCTCGCCATGCTCGTAGCGCAGGCCGGCGGTGAGCAGCCATTGCGGGGCCAGGCGCCATTCGGTCTGCACGAACGGCGACAACGAGGTGTAGGTGGTCGCCGGCACCCATTTGAGGCCGCTGTGCACCAGTTCCTGGTAGGTGCGGTCGCGCGCCAGGTCCAGGCCGAAGGTGGCGCGCAGCGGCAGGCCGAACAGCTCGCCGCGCGACCAGCTGGTCTTGGCGCCGTACTTCTCCGAGGCGTTCTGCGACTGGTCGACGACGTTGCGGCCGTCGTTCCAGAGGTTGGTGAAGGCGGTCGAGCCGTACAGCCCCTTGAAGTCCACCCAGTACGCCTGCGCCTGCAGGTAGCCGCCGCCGAGCGCGGTGTCGCTGTAGTCCAGCGCCAGCGAAGTGGAGCGGTTGCGCGGCGCGTCGGCGTCCTTGCGGCCGCGGCGGGAGGTGGCGAGCTGGCCGGTGGCGGGGTTCCCGTTGACGGTGAGGTAGTCGTTGTCGCCCTGCAGCTCGTAGTAGTTGGTGGTCAGCTGCAGGCGGCGCCGATCGTCGATGTTCCAGCCGGCCTTGGCGAACGCGCTGTGGCTGCTGGCGTCCATCAGGTCGCCCTGCACGTCGTTGACCGCGATCGCATGGCCGTCGCCGTCGTAGTACAGGCCTTCCTTCGCGTAGGAGGCGCCGCCGACGAAATCGAACGCGCCCTGGCGCGTGCCGAACAGGTAGGAGCCGCGGTAGCCGGTGCTGTCGCTCTCGTGCGGCAGCGCGCTGCTGGCGCCGAGGTTGACCTCCTGGAAGGTCTGCCCGTCCTGGCGCGGGGCGCGCTTGGTGATGATGTTGATGATGCCGCCGGAAGCGCCCAGTCCCTGCAGCGCGTTGGCGCCGTGGATCACCTCGATGCGCTCGATCATCGCCGGATCGATGGTGTGGCCGTCGCGGCCGCCCTCGCGCAAGGGGGTGGACTGCGGCACGCCGTCCACCAGGTACAGCGGCTTGCGCCCGCGCAGCGTCTCGCCGGCGTTGGTGAGCTTCTGCCGGCTCGGCGAGAACGAGGGGATCAGGTTGGACAGCACCTGCGAGAGGTCCTGCGTCAGCGCCAGCTGCTGCTCCAGCTGCACCCGGTCGATCACGGTGATGGTGTTGGGCAGGGCCGCGTCCGAGGTCGGCATGCGGCTGGTGCTGGCGGAGACGGTCAGCTGGTCGAGGTCGACGACGTCGCCGGACTGGGCCTGGGCAAGCGGTGCGGCCAACAGGGCCAGGAGGGCGGAGCAGAGCAGGCGACGGCGGGGCATGGGCGGCACGCGGGGACGAAAGTGAGCCGCGAAGTGTTAATGAGATTCGTTATCGAATCAAGATGGCATCCCATGCCGACACATGCCATGCGGCGGCATGCGCGGCTTTCCCTGCGGGAGCGGGCGGACGCGCGGGGCATCCGCCGGGTGTCAGGCGGCGGCGTCCGGGGTTAGGTGCGGCATCGATACCGCGGCCCCGGCGACCTCGGTCGAACGCGCGGCGTAGCGGTTGGCGAAGCGCACGTGCTGGGCGAACGGGGCGCCCGGCTGCTGCGCCAGCGAGGCCGCCAGCGCGCCGTTGAAGGCGTCGCCGGCGCCCGTGGTGTCGATGGTCTGCGCGCTCTCGGCGGCGACGCGGTAGTACGGCTGGGTGTCGCCGCGCAGCTGTTCGTCGGCGTGCGAGATGAACGCGCCCACCGCGCCGAGCGTGATGACCACCGTGCCGCCCGGCAGCAGCTTGCGGCACAGCGCATGCAAGGTGTTGCCGTCGGTGGCGGCCACGTCGTCCGCGGCGATGCGCTCGCCGACGTGGCGGCCGAGCAGGGCGGCGAACTCGGTCTCGTTCGGGGTCAGCACGTCGGCGGCCTTGAGCAGGCCGATCGTGCTCTGCGCGTTGGCCGGCGCCGCGTTGAGCACGGTCGGCACGCCGGCCTCGCGCGCCAGCTGCAAGGCGGCCTCGATCGTTTCCACCGGCGATTCCAGCTGCGCCAGCACCACCTGCGCCGAGCCGATGAGCGCGCGCTGCGCTTCGATGAAGGCCGGGCTCAGCACGGCATTCGCGCCGGGACCGATCACGATCGTGTTGCGGCCGTGCGCATCGACGTAGATGCCGCCGGTGCCGGTCGGCTCGCCGCTGGGCTCGGCCGCGAGCAGCAGCCCGTCCTGCGCGGCCAGCCCGCGCGCCATCGCGCCGCCGGCGTCGTCGCCGAGCGAGCACACGAAGGTGGTCCTGGCGCCGGCGCGCGCGGCGGCGACGGCCTGGTTGAATCCCTTGCCGCCCGGGCCGGTGCTGTAGCGGCCGGCAATCGTCGCACCCGGCGCCGGCAGGGTTTCGCAACGCCAGACGTGATCGACATTGAAGGAACCGACGACAACAACCGAACTCATGCAGGTATCTCTTGGTGGATTCTGGAAACGGGGCCGATCAGCCGAAGTGCGACAGCACGCCGGCGATCGTGGCGGTCATGAAGGTAGCGATCGAGCCGCCCAGTACCGCGCGCAGGCCGAACTTGGCCAGGTCGTGGCGGCGCTCGGGGGCCAGCCCGCCGATGCCGCCGATCTGGATCGCGATCGAGCTGAAGTTGGCGAAGCCGCACAGGGCGTAGGTGGCGATCAGCGTGCCTTCCTTGCTCAGCGCCACGCCCGGCAACTGCCCGTTCACGATCTGCGACAGCTCGGTATAGGCGACGAACTCGTTGAGCACGACCTTCTGCCCGATCAGGCCGCCGACCGTGGTCGCGTCCGCCCACGGCGTGCCGATCACCCAGGCCACCGGCGCCAGCACGTAGCCGAGGATCGTGGACAGGTTGGTCGGCTTGCCGATCGCGGCCGCGAGGCCGGTGACCTCGCCGAGCCAGGTCAGCGGCGCGTTGACCAGCGCGATCAGCGCGATGAAGGCCAGCAGCATCGCGCCGATGTTCAGCGCCAGGCGCAGGCCGTCGCCGGCACCGGCCGCGGCGGCGTCGATCACGTTGCTGGTGGTCTTTTCCACTTCCATCCTGACCGTGCCGCGGGTGAGCGGGGTGCCGGTCTCCGGCACCAGCAGCTTGGCCACCACCAGCGTCGCCGGCGCGGCCATGATCGAGGCCGCCAGCAGGTGCTTGGCGTAGAACGCCTGCTGCACCGGGTCGCCGCCGCCCAGCATGCCCACGTAGGCCGCCAGCACGCCGCCGGCGATGTGCGCCATGCCGCCGATCATCATCGTCAGCAGCTCGGACTGGGTCATCTTGGGGATGTACGGGCGCACCGTCAGCGGCGCCTCGGTCTGGCCGATGAACACGCTGGCGCAGACGCTGGTGGTCTCCGCGCCGGACACCTTCATGACCTTGGTGATCGCCCAGGCCATCGCCCGCACCACCGCCTGCATCACGCCGAGGTGGTAGAGCACGCCCATCAGCGAGGAGAAGAAGATGATGGTCGGCAGCACCTGGAAGGCGAAGATGAAGCCGTAGCTCTTGGCGTCCATCAGGCTGCCGAACACGAAGGACGAGCCTTCGCCGACGAAGCTCAGCACCTTGACGAACAGCTTGCCGAGCCAGTCGAACACGTCGCGGCCGCCCGGGACCAGCAGCACCACGGCGGCGAAGGCCACCTGCAGGATCACGCCGGTGCCGATCAGGCGCCAGTCGACCGCCCGCTTGTTGTTGGAGAACAACCAGGCGATGCCGATCAGGACCGCCAGCCCGAACAGGCCGAAGCCGATCCTCCCCAAACCCTCGACCATGCGTAGCCCCTGTGCCGGCAAAAGCGGAAAGCCTAGGGCAGGGGCGTGCGGGGGGCAAGGACAACCCGGTTCATCCCGGGAATTTCCCGCCGGAACGGCGGCTTCATACGGCTGCCCGGCGGCGCGCCGTACACTGCCGGGCGACGCGGCGATGCCGCCATCCTCGAAGACTTGTCCAAGGAGTCCCCGCATGCTCTACCGCCGTCTTGGTGCCGCCGGCCTGCAACTGTCCGCGCTTTCGTTCGGCGCCTGGGTGACCTTCGGGCGCCAGGTCGGCCGCGACGAGGCCCGCAACCTGATCGCCTGCGCCTGGGACCACGGCGTCAACTTCTTCGACAACGCCGAAACCTACGCCGCCGGCGAGGCCGAGCGGGTGATGGGGGACGTGATCGCCGACCTGCGCCTGCCGCGCGATGGCTATTGCGTGTCCAGCAAGGTGTTCTTCGGGGCGACCGAATCGCCGCGCCCGACCCAGCGCGGGCTGTCGCGCAAGCACGTCGTCGATGCCTGCCACGCCGCGCTGCGGCGGCTGCGGGTCGACTACCTCGACCTGTATTTCTGCCACCGTCCCGACCCGGAGACGCCGATCGAGGAGACCGTGCGCGCCATGGACCTGCTGGTCCGCCAGGGCAAGGTGCTGTACTGGGGGACCTCGGAGTGGACGGCCGCGCAGATCCTGCAGGCGCAGGAGATCGCCCGCGCCGGGCACCTGTTCGGGCCGTCGATGGAGCAGCCCCAGTACAACCTGCTGCATCGCTCCAGGGTGGAGCGCGAATACGTGGAGCTGTGCCAGGCCGGCCTCGGCCTGACGATCTGGTCGCCGCTGGCATCGGGACTGCTCACCGGCAAGTACAACCAGGGCGTCGGCGCCGGCACGCGCCTGGACCAGCCGGGCTACGCCTGGCTGCGCGAGGAAGTGCTGGGGGCGGACGGCGGCGCGCGGATCGTGCAGGCGCGCCGCTTCACCGCCATCGCCGAGGAACTCGGCGAGCGCCCCAGCCAGCTGGCGGTGGCCTGGTGCCTGCGCAACCCGCACGTTTCCAGCGTGATCCTGGGTGCGAGCCGGGTCGCGCAACTGGAGGAGAACCTCGGCGCGCTCGACTTGCTCGATCGCTACGACGCCGACGTCTGGAGCCGGATCGAAACCGCCGTGGCCGGCTGACGGGCTTCGCCGGCCGATTGAAGGAGGCTGGTGGGAGGATTCCAGCCATCGCCAGCATCAATCGATAAAGATGAGAACGCCTCTTGATTGCTTTGTGAGAATAATTATCATTTGATCCGACACCCTTCTGGAGTACGGATCATGACTGCCCAACCCGTCCTGCTGCGTCCCGAAACCCTGTCCCTGCGGGATCGTCCCGTGCGGCCGGTACCGGCCGAGGAAACCATCGCCAGCGACGCGCTGCTCAAGGGCCGCCGCGAAGTGCTGATCCAGCATGGCGACCGCGTCTACCGCCTGCGCCACACCAGCAACGACAAGCTGATCCTCACCAAATAACCGGTGTCGCCGGGCCGTGCCGGGTGCCGGACGGGGCCGGCCGGCGCGGCTCCTCTCGAAAGCGCATCGCACCCCTCAGGAGATCCGCATGCGACATCCGGCCCTCTCCCCCACGTTCTCTCCCCCCCGGTCGTCCGGCCGCGTCGCCGCGATGCCGGCGCCGGGGGCTCTTGCCACGCCGGTACCGGCCCGGACCCGGCCGGCCGATCGGTCGCTGCCGCATCCCTCGCAACTGGCGGCATTGGGGACCGTGCTGTGCCTGTCCCCGGCCGCATCCGGCAGCGAGCTGGCCGGCTGGTCGCACGCGGTCCGGCTGGCCGCGCAGTCGCAGATGGACAGCGACGGCTTGCGCGAAAGCCTGTGGTTCTTCGACGCCGGCGGCCGCTGCTGCTGGCGCCTGCACCTGCTGCCGGACAGCGATTTCCTGGCCTGGGACCGATTGGCTTCGGTCGTGCCCCGCCTGCCGGCGCAGGAGCCAGGGGGCGGGATCGGCGAGCGCCTGTGGCGCCGGCTGGCCCACCGCGTGCGTGGCGACGCCTGGAGGATGGGCGTGGTGCGCCTGCATGCCTTGGGCCGGCTCGGCGACGACCTCGCCGCCAGCCCGGCGCCTTTGTCGGCGCTGGGCGCGGGGCTGTTGCGCAGGATCGCGCAGGCGGAGGGGCTCGACCTGCCGGGACCGGCGATCGCGCACGACGGGGCCTGCAACGGCGGTCGCTGAGGCGGGCGTGCCCGCGCCGCGCTATTCCTTGAACATCAGGAACGCCGCCACCGCGATCAGCGCGAACGCGGCCCAATGGTTCCACTTCAGCGGCTGGCCCAGGTAGGCGAAGGAAAACACCGCGAACACCAGCAGCGTGATCACCTCCTGGATGCCCTTGAGCTGCGGCGCCGAATACACCGCGCTGCCCAGGCGGTTGCCGGGCACCTGCAGGCAGTACTCGAAGAACGCGATGCCCCAGCTGACCAGGACCACCAGCATCAGCGGCGCGGTCTTGAACTTGAGGTGCCCGTACCAGGCGAAGGTCATGAACACGTTGCTGGCGAGCAGCAACAGCACGGGATAGAGGTAGGCGGTGAACGGGGAGGCGGGCATGTCGGCGCGCGAGCGGGAGAGGGCGGCAGCATACCGGGGATGCCGGAGCGGCGCCGGCATGCGCCGGCGCCGCCTGGCCGGTCAGGACGCGCGCAGCGCCAGCGCCGGCGGCGTGGAGAGGATCCGTCGCGTGCCGGACCAGCCGGCGAGCATGCTCAGCACCACGCCGGCCGCGCCGCCCAGCAGCAGGACCGGCCAGGGCGGGGCGAAGGCGAGTTCGAACGCCTGCCGCGCCACGGCCACGCCGATGCCCGCGGCGGCCAGCACCGCCAGCAGCGAGGCGCACAGGCCGAGCGCGCCGAACTCCACCAGCACCGCGCCGCGCAGCTGCGGACGATTGGCGCCCAGCGTGCGCAGCACCGCGCTGTCGTAGCGGCGCTCGGCCGCGGTGGCCTGCAAGGCCGCCAGCAGGACCAGCACGCCGGCCAACAGGCTGAAGCTCATGACCAGTTGCACCGCCTGGCCGACCTGCTCCATCACTTCGCGCACCCGTTCCAGGATCGCGTCGATGTCCAGCACCGAGATGTTGGGGAATTCGCGCGTCAACGCCGCCAGCCGCGGCGCCCGATCCGTCGGCAGGTGGAAGCTGGAGATCAGGTTGTAGGGCGCATCGCCGACCGAGCCGGCATTGAGCAGCAGGAAGAAGTTGACCCGGAACGAGTCCCAGTCGGCCTTGCGCAGGCTGGTGACGGTGAAGCTGCGCCGCTGCTCGCCCATCTGCAAGGTGATGCGGTCGCCCAGCTCGACGCCGTAGCGCTGCGCCCAGCCGTCCTCCACCGAAGCCTCGGCGGCGGCGCTGCCGGGGTTCCAGAAGCGGCCCGCGGTGAGCGTATTGGCGGCGGGGAAGCCATGGCGCCAGGAGAAATTGACCGGCCGGTCCTCGCCCTCGTCGTCCTCCGGGCGGTCCAGGCGACGCGCCGGGCGATCGTTGATCGCGACCAGGCGGCCGGTGCTGAACGGCTCCAGGTCGGCGTCCTGCACGCCGAGCGCGGCCAGGTGCCGGCGCACCGCGTCGGTCTGGTCGGGCTGGATGTTCATCAGGAAATAGTTGGGCGTATCCATCGGCAACCGGTCGCGCCATTGCCCCAGCAGGCCCGGCCCGACCACCGCCAGCAGCAACAGCGCGCACAACGACAGCGACAGGCCGACCAACTGCACGACGCTGAGCGCGCGGCGCCGGGTCAGCGAGGCCAGCCCCAGCCGCCATGGACCGCGCAGGCGCCGCTGCAGCCGGCGCAGTCCCGCCAGCAGCAGTGCGCCGAGGCCGCCCGCCACCAGCGCCAGTGCCGCCAGTCCACCCAGCACCCAGCCGGCCAGCACGGCATCGCCGGTGGCCTGGATCGTCAGCGCCAAGGTGGCGGCCAGCGCCGCGGCGTAGGTCGCCAGCGAAGTCGGCGGCGTGGCCGCGAAGCTGCGGTTGAGCACGCGCATCGGCGGCACGTCGCGCAGCCGCAGCAGCGGCGGCAGGCCGAAGCCGAGCAGCAGCACCAGGCCGATGCCGGCACCGGTGAGCGCCGGCGTGGCCTGCGGCAGCGGCAACCGGTCCGGGACCAGGCTGCCGAGCGCCCGGACCAGGCCCTCCTGCGCGAGCATGCCGATCGCGATGCCGACCAGGCAGGCCGGGACCGCCACCAGCAGCAGCTGCAGCGCGAGGCTGGCCAGGACGTCGCGCTGGCGCGCGCCGAGGCAGCGCAGCACCGCCACCGTGTCGATGCGGTGCAACGCGAAGCGGTTGGCGGCCAGCGCGGTCGCCACGCCGGACAGCAGCACCGCCAGCAGCGCCGACAGCGACAGGAAGCGGCCGGCACGGTCGAAGGCGGCGCGCATGCCGCGCTGGGTATCCTCGATCCCGACCAGCCGATAGCCGTTGGCGCGCGATTGCAGCCATTCGCGCAGCCCGGCGATCGCTTCCGGCTCGCCGGCGAACATCAGACGGTACGAGGCGCGGCTGCCGGGGCCGAGCAGGCCTGCGGCGTCGACGTCGGCGCGGTTGACCATCAGCGGCGGGGATATCTGCAGCAGTTCGCCGGACGCGTCCGGCTCGGCGCGCAGCACGCCGGTGACGGTGAGCGTGCCGGCGCCGAATTCCAGCGCGTCCCCGAGCTCCAGCCCCAGCGCCTCCATCAGGCGCGGGTCCGCATACGCCTCGCCCCTCGGCGGCGCGCCGCCCGGCACGGCGTTGGCGGCGCCGGCATCGCGCGCGACCAGCAATTGCCCGCGCAGCGGATAGCCGTCGCCGACCGCGCGGATCGTCGCCATCTGGCTGGCCTCGCCGTGGAACAGCACGCTCGGGAAGGCGACCATGCGCGTGCTGCGCAGCCCGCGCCGCGCGGCTTCGTCGGCGAAGGCTTGCGGGATGTCCTGGCGGCCGGTGACGCCCAGGTCGCCGCCGAGCACCTCGGCCGCGCTGGAAGTCAGCGCCAGCGTCACCCGGTTGACCAGCGTGCCGACCGCGGTCATCACGGCCACCCCCAGCACCAGCGCGGCGAACACGGTCAACAGGTCGCCGGCGAGGAACTCGCGCCGCACCGAACGCAGCGCCTGGCGCAGCACGTTCATGCCGCCGCGCCCGGATACAGGCGGCCGCCGTCGATGCGGTAGACGTGCTGGCAACGCCGCGCCAGCGCCATGTCGTGGGTGACCAGCACCAGCGTGGTGTCGCTGTCGGCATTGAGGGCGAACAGCAGGTCGCTGACGTGGCGGCCGGTGGCCTGGTCGAGGCTGCCGGTGGGCTCGTCGGCGAACAGGATGCGCGGCCGCGCCACGAACGCCCGCGCCAGCGCCACGCGCTGCTGCTCGCCGCCGGAGAGCTGGCGGGGATAGTGGCGCGCGCGCGCCTTCAGGCCGACCGCGTCGAGCACCTCGCGCACCCGCGCCGGGTCCTCGCGGCCGGCCAGCTCCAGCGGCAACGCGACGTTCTCCTCGGCGGTCAGCGACGGGAGCAGGTGGAAGCTCTGGAACACGAAGCCGACCTCGCGCGCGCGCAATGCCGCGCGCGCCTCCTCGTCCAGCGCGCCGAGCGCGTTGCCGGCCAGGCTGATGCTGCCGCGGGTAGGCAGGTCCAGGCCCGCGAGCAGGCCCAGCAGCGTGGTCTTGCCCGAACCGGACGCACCGACGATCGCGACGCTGTCGCCTTCACCGACCGTCAAGCTGATGTCGTCGAGGATGTGGAGCGTGCCCTCCGGGCCGTCGACGGACTTGCCCACGTCGCGGACATCGAGTGCGATGGGAGAGTGTGGGGGCTTGGAAGCTGTCATGCCATTTTCCATGAGATGCGTCGTCCGTCGGCGGTGCGGGGCCGTTGCAGCGTGGTGCGGCCTTGGCTGGCGGCCAGGCCAAGCGGCGCGGCGCCGGCCCGGCGCCGCTGGCGGACACCCCCCCGGGAAGTCGCCCGGCGAGCGCCGGTACCGGCTTGCGCGCCGTGTCTCGGCGCGCCCCAGGCGGCTTCGCACTCGGGGAAAATGGCATGACACGCTCTAATGTCGATGAGGAGTTCTCCGTGATGCGGGAAAGCGGTTTGCGGTCGTGCCATCGCGCCATGGCGACATGGTGGTTGCTGCTTGCATGCTGGCTGCTCCTGCCGGCGCTCGCCTATGCCAAAGGTCCGGGGAACGGCCCGATCCTTGTGCTGGGAGACAGCTTGAGCGCTGCCCACAACATACCGGTGCAGTCGGGCTGGGTCAGCCTGCTCGAGCAGCGCCTGAAGCAGCAGATGAAGGCGCCGCCCGCCGTCGTCAATGCCAGCATCAGCGGCGAGACCAGTTCCGGGGCGCTGACCCGGCTGCCCGGCCTGCTGGCCAAGCACCGGCCGGGCGTGGTGGTCATCGAGCTCGGCGGCAACGACGCCCTGCGCGGCCTGGCGCCGGCCCAGTTGAAGGCCAACCTGGACAAGATGATCGGCCTGAGCCGGCAGGCCGGCGCGCAGGTCGTGCTGCTCGGCATCGACGTGCCGCCCAACTACGGCCCGGCGTATCGCGAGCGGTTGCGCGCCGTCTACCGCGACCTGGCCGAGCAGTACCGGCTGCCGCTGGTGCCGTTCCTGCTGGAGGGGGTGGCGCTGCAGCCGGGATTGATGCAGTCCGACGGCCTGCACCCCACCGCGGCCGGCCAGCCCAAGGTGCTCGACAATGTCTGGCCGACCCTCAAGGGCGTGCTAGACAAATGATTTGAAAGGGATTTTTCCCGTCGTCCGGTCTTCACGCCATATCGACCCAGGATGGGGCATGTTTCACAAAGCTGAAGAAAGCTGAGATCGAGGGGTTTCCATGCGTCAGACCAAGGAGACGTCCGGGCTTGTTCTGGTCGTCGAAGACAATCGCAACATTTCCGAGATGATCGGTGAGTATCTCGAGGGCCGCGGTTTCGAGGTCGATTACGCGGTCGATGGGCTGGACGGCTATCGCCTGGCGGCCGAGAACAGCTACGACGTGGTCGTGCTCGACCTGATGCTGCCGCGGTTGGACGGCATCGAGGTCTGCCGGCGGCTGCGCAACGACGCGCGCAAGTCCACGCCGGTGCTGATGCTGACCGCGCGCGACACGCTGGACGACAAACTGACCGGACTGGGCTTCGGCGCGGACGACTACCTGACCAAGCCGTTCGCGATCCAGGAGCTGGAAGCCCGGTTGCGGGCGCTGATCCGCCGCGAGCGCCGCCAGGTGGGCTCGGAGGTGCTGAAGGTCGCCGACCTGGTGCTCGACCCGGTCAGCATGCGCGCCACCCGCGCCGGTACCGAACTGCAGCTTTCGCCGATCGGCCTGAAGCTGCTGACGATCCTGATGCGGGAATCCCCGCGCGTGGTCAGCCGCCAGGAGATCGAGCGCGAGATCTGGGGCAACGGCCTGCCCGATTCGGACACCTTGCGCAGCCACCTGTACAACCTGCGCAAGATCATCGACAAGCCGTTCGACCGCCCGCTGCTGCACACCGTGCAGAGCGCCGGCTACCGCATCGCCGACATCGCCCAGCCGATGGGCTGACCTGGCCCGGCCCCGCGCCGGCCCATCCCGACCGCCATGCGGCGCCGCGGCGCCGCATGGCGGCTTCCGGCACAGGTGGGTGGGGAGGTCTCTTCCTATAATCCGGGCGCGCATCATCTGGACGCCGAAATGCCCTACGGCTTGCCCCGGAAAATACGCATCGCGTTCATCGTGCAGACCGTGCTGGCGAGTCTGGCGATCGTGGTGGGCGCCTGGCTGGTCACGATCGTCGTCAAGTACAGCCTGATCCGTACCGTGCTGGAGGACGAGGCGGCGCACTTCTGGCAGCTGTATCAATCCTCGCCTGCGCAGCCGCCGCCCAACACCTCGTTCGTCCGCGGGTACCTGGTGCCCGCGGGCGAGTCGCGCCTGGTGCTGCCGGAGTACATGCGCCCGCTCGCGGACGGTTTCCACGAAATGGAACGGCAGAACGAGCTGGTGCTGGTGCAGAGCCGGCCGCAGGGGACGCTGTACCTGGCGTTCCTGCGCTCGCAGGCGCAGCACCTCGCCTTCTGGTTCGGTGCGGTGCCGGTGCTGCTGATCCTGCTGGCGGTGTATGCGGTGTCGTGGCTGACGTACCGCATGTCCAAGCGCCTGGTCTCGCCGGTGAACTGGCTGGCGCGGCGCGTGGCGAACTGGGACCCGCGGCATCCGGACGCGAGCGACCTGGCGCCCGTGCACCTGCCGGCCGACCTGCAGGGCGAGACGCGGCAGCTGGCGCTGGCGCTGCATTCGATGGCCACGCGCGTCGGCGAGCACATCGCGCGCGAGCGCAACTTCACCCGCGACGCCAGCCACGAGCTGCGCACGCCGCTGACGGTGGTGCGGGTGGCCACCGACATGGCGATCTCGGAGGAAGGCGTGCCGCCGCGCGTGGAGCGCAGCCTGCGCCGGATCCAGCGCGCCGGGCGCGACATGGAGGCGGTGATCGACGCCTTCCTGATCCTGGCGCGCGAGGCGGAGGTCACGCCGCAGAGCGAGACGTTCGATGTCGCCGATCTCGTCGAGGAGGAGGCCGAGAGCGCCCGCGAGCTGCTCGGCGAGAAGCCGGTGCGCGTGGACGTGAGGCTGGTGCACGCGTTGCAGCTGCACGCGCCGCCGCGCGTGTTGCGGGTGGTGTTGAGCAATCTGCTGCGCAATGCCTGCGCCTATACCGACAACGGCAGCGTGGTGGTGGAAGTGCACGCGTACGGCATCGTGGTGCGCGACACGGGCATCGGCATGAGCGAGGAAGCGCGGGTGCGGGCGTTCGAGCCGTTCTTCCGGGGGGAGCCGGGCCGGCCGCAGGGGACGGGGCTGGGGCTCTCGATCGTGCGGCGGTTGTGCGATCGGTTCGGGTGGAAGATCGAGCTGGACAGCGAGCCGGGGATCGGGACTTCGGTGGTGATCCGGTTCGCTTGAGGGAATTCTTTTTTTTCAGCAGTGGTACGCACTGAGCGATCCGGCGGCGGAAGAGGCCCTGTACGACACGGTGTCGATGCGCCGTTTCGCGAAGCTCGGCGGGCTGGATGCGGTGCCGGATGAGACGACGATCCTCAACTTCCGCCGGTTGCTGGAGACACATGGCCTGGCGCGCAAGTTATTCAATCGGGTCAATGCGCATCGGTCGCGCAAGGGCCAAAGCCTGCGCGGTGGCACGATCGTGGACGCCACGATCATTGCCGCGCCCAGTTCGACCAAGAACCAGGGCGGCGAGCGTGATCCGGATATGCACCAGGCCAAGAAGGGCAACCAGTACTACTTCGGGATGAAGACGCACATCGGGGTGGACGACGAGTCCGGCCTGGTGCGCCACGTGGAATGCACGGCAGCCAACGTGGCAGACATCACGCAGGCGCATAAGCTGCTGCACGGTGAGGAAGACACGGTGTACGGCGACAGCGGCTACACCGGGCTGGAAAAAAGCGAAGAGATGAAGCACAAGCGCAAATTGCGCTACCTGATCGCGGAGAAGCCCTCGAAGCTGAAGCAGATCAGGAACAAGCGCGAATTGAAGTGGGCCGAACGCTGGGAACACGCCAAGGCCAGCCTGCGAGCGAAGGTGGAACACCCGTTCCGGGTGATCAAGCGTCAATTTGGGTACGTCAAAGTCCGCTATCGCGGCCTGGCGAAGAACACGGCGCAGATGCTGACGCTGTTTGCATTGTCAAATTTGTGGATGAAGCGAAGGCCGTTATTACCTGCCATGGGGCAGGTGCGCCCGTAATCCGAGAAGCGCGCCGGAAATACGCCGGAAACGGCGAAAATCCGATGGTTCAAACACGAACTGAGGGAATGATGTTGCATCTCTCGTCCTCAGTCTGCATTGTTCAGACGTTCCCTAAGAAATCCCAACTTCCGTTCCGTACTGGTATGCTCAAGCCAACTGATCGCACAATGGATTGTTATGCTGATTTCTCGCGCGGGTATGTGCTTTCCTCTCGTCCTGGCTTTCGTCCTCGTCCCATTTTCAGCCAGCGCCCGTCAGGATTCAGCCGAGACGCAGTCCGCCACACAAACATCCCCCGGCATCGTTGATATGGCGTCGATGGTTGTGCGCGGCGCACAGCCTGGACCCGGTCTTTGGAAAGTGACCAAGGGCGACCATGTGCTCTGGATCCTCGGCACCCTCGCTCCTTTGCCCGATGACATCGAGTGGCAACCCAAGCAGGTCGAGTCCGTCATCGCGCAGTCACAGCAGGTGTTGCTTACGCCGAGTGTTAAATTCGATGTGGACATGGGTTTTTGGGGAAAGCTCACACTGCTTCCCTCCCTGATGAAAGCAAAAAAGAATGAAGGCGGTGCCGATCTGGCGCAGGTGGTCCCTGCTGAGGCCTACAAGCGCTGGCTTGTGCTTAAACAGCACTATTTGGGGAACAACACATCGGTGGAAAAGAAGCGGCCGATGTTGGCTGGCCAAGAGCTATATAACGAGGCAATCAAGAAGAGTGGCCTTGGGAACAAGGCGGTTATCTGGCCGGTTGTCAGTGCAGCGAGCAAGCGCGCAGGGATTGAACCCACATCCACCCAACTTCTCGTCCAACTGACGGATGCGCGTGCTGCCGTCAAACAGTTCAGTCGCGACGGTATGGATGACCGGGCATGCTTCGCAAGTCAGATCGACGCGGTTGAATACGATCTCGCTTTCATGGTGAACCGAGCGAACGCGTGGGCGTTGGGCGACATCGGTCAGTTGACCTCGCTGCCGCATGCGGATCCACAGGTGGTATGCATGCAGGCATTTCTCGATTCGACGGTCATCAAGCAAAGAGGCTATGGGGACCTGTACGAGAAGCTGCGTCAGCATTGGATGGCTTTCGCGGACAAGGCGCTTGACACAAACAGCTCGACGTTTGCCTTGTTGCCCGTTGATGAGTTGCTCAAGCCCAATGGCTACCTCGACCGACTGCGCGCTCAAGGATACGAGATCGAGGCGCCTTAAACGACTACTGGCGTCGCGGGAAGTTCATTTACCCGTCTCCAACTCACCTTCGGCGCCTTCGTATTGGGCGCCGAAGCAACGCTTCTCTCGCCGTCTCCTCTCTTCTGCGCTGCACGGCTTTTCTAAAGCGCCCGTGGCCGATAGAAGAAGCTTGGCGGCCTTGGAATGGAATGCCCATGATTGCTGCATCGCCCCTCCATCCGGCGCCCAGGACTTGTTGAATCGGGTGCTTTTTACATCGACTGGTTGCCTACTGTCCTGCAGGCCAGAGCTGCGTATGCCGATCTCCGCCACATAAGCCGATGGAAGGCGGAGATTCAATGTGCTCGGCGAGTGCTCAGAGTCGTCGGCGATTGACGCTTCACCAGGGACGCTCGTTGCGGCCTTGTCTGGTGACGTATCAATAGTTGCTTCCGTAAACCGTCTGGCCACTGAAGGTCTGCTGGCACTTGTGGACGGCCGTGGCTTCACCGGGGACGAGACCGAAGTCGTCGGATCGGCAACCTGCACCTCCGGTGGAATCTGCGTGATAAATCGGATGGAGAGGCGCGACGTTTCGATCGCTTCTGGCCTGACTATTGGGTCGACCTCCATGAAAAGCACGCTCGCAAGCAGCAGATGCAGCAACAGCACGGCGGCTACTGCAATCAGATTTTCGGTGATCCTCCTCCTCCAAGATCTCCGGCTCGAGTTCATCCAGGTCATATCGGTATCGCTAAGCCAGGCACTTCAACCACCAGTCGCGTCCGACTCGCGGAGCACCAAGACGGAATGTCGTCGCAGCATTGGATCCGCAGCAAGCAGTTTGAGTAGTGCGCCAGGATCAGAAGCGTTGCCGAGACTTATCGGACTGCGGTAGGTCAGCCAATAGAGCCAGAAGATTCTGGCGGTGCCGATGGCCTGCTCGTAGACATGAAAAAGAGATCGCACCAACTGATAGTCGTGATACTCCAGGAAGTCGACATTGGCGCTGGTGGCAAGCGTGCGTTCGGATGCGGCGACGAGCGCCGGAAGAACTTGTGGTTTCGCATCAGTTCCAGCAATCCGAGGTAGGAATGGGACCAATATGGAACCGGTCTTCCGGATGAGTTGCCCTACGCCTAGCATCACTACGAAGTCTTTTCCGAGGAAGCTGATTGCTGTGCCGACGGTAACGTCCTTGCACACGTCCGGCATCAAGATCACGGTGCCGCCTGACTTGAGTGTCTTCAGTGCTTGACCGAGTCCGGCAGCGTTGTTATGGCAGATTGCCACATCGCGCGCGATCGTCGGAATCACGCGTTGTGCGATCTCATCAAACGTACTGTTGGTTTGGACCGAGGAGGGCGGGTCGTAAAAAATGACCACACGTCGTTGAGCGGGTGTCGCCAGGGCGATGGAGATGATCGCCGGAATGAACTCTCCGTAGTGAGGAACACTCACGATGACGCCGCCATCCGAATCCAAGGCCATTTTCTGACCGGGAGTGAGAGGGCAGAGCATGCTGGCCAAGGGCATCATGATCTGACCGGGCAAGACCACCATCATCCAAGATTTGAGCTTGTAGTTCGCGATCCAGGCAGCATAGGAATGCAGCGTCTGTCCTGAAGAATGGCACTGCGCTTCTATTGCATCAATGTCCAGTGATGCCTTTGAATAGATGGCAATTGCCTTTGCAAGATCGCGCTTGGGTCTGAACCTGAAAAGTACCTCGCATATCCTAAAGTGCCAAGAGACAAGGACGTTGATGAGTTGTGCCGCGGCCTTAGCGAGCATTGGCGAACTCCTTTCGGGCGATGCGTTCGATTTCCTTGAGATGGGAAATCTGCTCCATGGCTAGCTCGGCCGGCATCTGGCCGCGATGGGCGTAATCCATCAAGATCGAGTAATACTCACGAACTCGGACAAGTTGCTGTTGTAGGTGGCGACTGCGCAGGCGCTCCTCGGCCAAGTGGCTGGCCACGCTGTTAGCCACGCTTTCGGCACGTTCCAAGTGTTCCTTCAGCGCTTCGATCAATCGCGCCCGAGTGTCGGGTTCGGCAGAGACGTCGAAGGTTTCACCATGGCCTTCGATGTCTACAAGCGCACAATACTTCTCAGCGCACAGGAGTTCGAACGCAGACATGCTCTTGGCGATGCCGTTGACGTAGACATAGAATGAAGCTTGACCAAGTCCAGCTATCTGGTCGGAAAACACAAAAATGTGCTGCTTTTCAGCTGTTCCGGCATGAAGCTTGCCCAGCATTTCGCCGGGGCTGTGCAACCCAATCCAGTCTGTTGCGATCCTGTCCATCACGTCGCGTGAGCCAACAACAAAGGACTTCCCGGCTTCTGCCTCGGATCGTGCTGTCAGTATGTTGGATTTGTTTGTTGAGACCACTGACACCCGTAATGGGCGTTCCCTGTCTTGTCTATCCGTGCAGGCAGCCATTTCTGCATCGTTCTCTGCGTAAAAAAGAAGAGGGGGGAGGTCAAGCCTCCCCTCTCTTTGGGCGCTTTAAAACCAGCAGGTGCAGATAGGGGTCGTCGGCGGCTGTTCGACCGCCAGTTGCAGCGTATCTCGCACACTCTCCACAACCTGGGACAGAGAGAAGGAGGCTTCAAGATCGTCGAGGCTCAATGCAGAGGCCATACTATTCATCCTTGTGATTATGCCGAAATGGCAGTGAGACTGTTAGCACATATATTTTATTTTAGCAAGAAATTTTTTGGGCTGCCTGCGAGTAGGCCGAAATTTTCCAGTTCTGCCTGGGCCTAAACCAATCTTGAGAGTTCCCGCGGCTCTGCCGGGAAGGCAGTAGAAGTTTGATGTATCCGGGAGTCCATCCCGGAAACTCCGAAACGTGAGCCGCCAAGCACACGAGACGGAGAAATCGAGATGGATGAGTTTGAGAGATTAAGTCACACGAGGTGGGAGTGTCTGTACTACGTCGTGTTCATACCGAAGTGTCGCCGCAAGACGCTGTATGTGGATCTGAGGAAGCATCTAGAGCGTGTTATGAACTTTGGGTGAGTCTCGCTATCGTAGCCGGATGAAGCCCAAGCGCCCGTACCCGACCGATGTTTCCGATGAAGAATGGGCCTTTGCGGCGCCTTACCTGACCCTGATGGATCCGCAGGCACGGCAGCGCAAGTGCGAGCTGCGCTTGATGTTCAATGCCTTGCGTTGGATGGCGCGAGCCGGCGCCCCATGGCGGTTGATTCCAAACGATTTTCCGCCATTGGAGGCGGTTTATCAGCAGACTCAGCGGTGGTTACAAGCCGGCTGCTTCGAGGCCATGGTCAACGACCTGCGTTCGGTCTTGCGGGTGGCGCAAGGCAAGCAAGGGCAGCCCAGCGCAGTGATCCTGGATGGCCGCACGCTGCAGTCCACCTGCGAGAGCGGCCCACGGGCCGGCTACGATGGCTACAAGCGCAAGAAGGGCAGCAAGGTGCACATAGCGCTGGACACGCCGCTGGCGGTGCAGGTCACGCCGACCAGCGAGCAGGAGCGGGCCCAGGTGCGATCGCTGGCGCAGGAAGTCCAGCATGTCACGGGCAAAACGGTGAAGGTCGCTTTCGTCGATCAGGGTTACACGGGCAAGGAACCGGCCGAAGCCGCGCAGGAGGAAGGCATCGAACTGCACGTAGTGAAGCTACCGGAGGCCAAGAAGGGCTTTGTGCTGCTGCCGCATCGCTGGGTCGTGGAGCGCAGTTTCGGATGGCTCAATCGGTTCCGCCGCTTGGCCCGTGACTATGAACGCCTGCCTGAAACCTTGGCAGGACTTCATTTCGTCGTCTTCACCATCCTCATGCTCGGCAATGCCGCTTCTCTACTTCAAAGTTCATAACACGCTCTAGGAGAGGTGTTTCGGCGATTGGCCGAGCAGAAGGAGAGCCGGGTCGAGGAGGGCCATCTGATGGCAGGTCACGTCCATATGTTGTTGAAGATTCCGCCGAAGTACGCGGTGGGCTATATCAAGGGCAAGAGCGCCATCCACCTAGTGCGGGTGTATGGGGAGCGGAAGCGGAACTTTGTAGGGCAGGGCTTCTGGGCGCGAAGCTACTTCGTCACGACGGTAGGTCGGGATGAAGAGCTGATCCGGGCATACATCCAGAACTAAGAGGCGGAAGATCGGCGCTTGGACCAATTGTAGTTGCTGAGGTAGTCGGCCACCTTCAGGTGGCCGCAACATAGAGAGGCGCGTAGCGCCCTCGCAGCCGCTTTGAGCGGCTCACATCTCTAAAGCCCCCGGCTTTGCCGGGGGATATTTACTGCGGGGAGGAGGTCAGAGCAAGAAAGCAAACCTAGGTTGTTAGAGGTGCCCTGAAGTCGCAACGGGTCTTCCCGGGATCCTTCAGCGCTTGTCCAGCTCCAGTGCCACCGCGTCGCGCCAGATCTCGTAGCCGGCGCGGGTCATGTGCAGTTGGTCCTCGCGGAACAGTTCGGGGCGCGGTTTGCCCGAGGCGTCGAGCATGCGGCTGTAGACGTCGATGAAGTCCACTTTCGGGAAGCGCGAGGCGGCGTGCCGGATCATGCGGTTGGCCTCGGCCATCTGCGGCATCAGTTGCGCGCGCGAGGGGCTGGGCTTGATCGAGATGTAGGCGATGCGGGTGTCCGGCAGGTCCTTGCGCACGCGCTGGACGAAGGCGACGAAGTCGTCGCGCACCTGCGCGGGGCTGCGCCCGGCGGCGAGGTCGTTGTCGCCGGCGTAGAACACGATCAGGCGGGGCGCGTACGGCACGACGATGCGGTCGGCGTACCAGGTGCTGTCGCGTACCTCCGAGCCGCCGAAGCCGCGGTTGATCACCGGCTGGCCCGGGAAGTCGGTGGCCAGCGTGTCCCAGAAGCGGATCGAGGAACTGCCGACGAACAGGACGCCGTGCTGGGGCGGCGGTTGCACGGCGTCGGCCGCCGCGAACTTTCGCATGTCCTCTTCCCAGGCGGCATTGGATACCTGTTCGGGGATCTTCGGCGCGGGACGGTCGAGGGCATGGGCCTGGGCACCGAGCAGGGCGAGGACGAGCAGGGTTGAGCGGACGATGCGGTGTTTCACGGGCGATCCTGATGCATGGAACCAGGGGCGCATGGTGCGTCACCGGGCCGGATGCGGGCAAACGGCCGGGCCGGCGGGGCGGCCGGAACGGCGGATGTGGCAGAATTACGGGTTCATCATCCTTGTCCTTGCGCCGATGACCGTCCGCCGTCGCCCGTTGCGCCTTCGCCGAATCCCGGGACGCCGCTGAGATGGCCGACCAGTCCGGCCATCTCCCGCGCGGGCCCAGGCGCATCCTCAAGGCGGCCGTCTGGTCGTTCCAGGGCCTGCGCGCGGCCTGGCTGCACGAGTCCTCGTTCCGGCTGGAGGTCTACCTGTCGGTCGTGCTGGTGCCGCTGGCGCTGTGGCTGGGCCAGACGCCGGTCGAGCGCGTGCTGATGATCGGCTCGCTGCTGCTGGTGCTGGCGATGGAGCTGGCCAATTCGGCGATCGAGGCGGTGATCGAGCGCTACGGCCCGGAGCACCATGAACTGGCCGGGCGGGCCAAGGACATGGGGTCGGCCGCGGTGTTCGTGCTGATGGTGAACGTGCTGGTGTGCTGGGGCCTGGTCCTGGCCCCGCGCTATCTCTGACATCCCCTCCACATTCGAAGGTTTCCCCCATGTTGCTTGAGTTGCTGACCGATCCCAATGCCTGGCTGACGCTGGTGACGCTCAGTGCGCTGGAAATCGTGCTGGGCATCGACAATCTGGTGTTCATCTCGATCGCGGTCAGCAAGCTGCCGGAAGCGCGCCGCCCGTTCGCCCGCCGCCTGGGCATCGCGGTGGCCTGCATCACCCGCATCGTGCTGCTGGTCTCGCTGGCCTACCTGGCGCACATGCAGGCCGATCTGTTCAGCGTCGCCGGCATGGGCATCTCGATACGCGACCTGGTGCTGATCATCGGCGGCCTGTTCCTGCTGGTGAAGGGCGGCAAGGAGATCCGCGAGCTGATCACCGGCGGCGAGGACAGCGACCCGACCACCAGCAAGGCGACCGGCGTGTTCGGGCTGGTGATCCTGCAGATCGCGATCATCGACATCGTGTTCTCGCTGGACTCGGTGATCACCGCGGTCGGCATCGCCGAGCACATCCCGGTCATGGTCGGCGCGATCCTGCTGTCGGTGGCGGTGATGCTGCTGGCCGCCAACCCGCTGGGCCGCTTCATCGACGCCAATCCGACCGTGAAGATGCTGGCGCTCGCCTTCATCCTGATGATCGGCGCGGTGCTGGTCCTGGACGGCCTGGAAGTGCACGTGCCCAAGCCGTACATCTACGCGGCGATGGGGTTCTCGGTGCTGGTGGAGTGGCTGAACCTGCTGATGCGCCGCCGCGCGGTGGCGCACCACGTGCCCGGCGCCGGCAACTGGTGACCGCACAGGGGTCCCCGGCCGCCCGCCGGCCCGGGACCCCGGCCCGCCGGGGCCCTGCATGCCACGCATGCGGGGTTCATGGCATGCTGGATGCCCCTAGAACGCACCGGAGTCGTGCCATGCGCCTGTTGATCCGTTCGTTGCTGCTGTGGGTGGTCGTCGCCTCGCTGGCGGGATGCGGCTACAACACGATCCAGCAGAAGGACGAGGCGGTGAAGGCCGGTTGGTCGGAGGTGCTCAACCAGTACCAGCGCCGCTACGACCTGATCCCGAACCTGGTCAACACGGTCAAGGGCTACGCGCAGCACGAGCAGCAGGTGCTGACCCAGGTCACCGAGGCGCGCTCGCGGGTCGGGCAGATCCAGGTCAACGCCGAGGACGCGCAGTCGCTGCAACAGTTCCAGCAGGCCCAGGGCGAGCTCGGCAGCGCGCTGCAGCGCCTGCTGGTGGTCAGCGAGAACTATCCCCAGCTCAAGGCCGACCAGTCCTTCCGCGACCTGCAGGCGCAGCTGGAGGGCACCGAGAACCGCATCACCGTGGCGCGCGGCCGCTACATCCAGTCGGTGCAGGACTACAACACCTACATCCGCCAGTTCCCGCAGGTGATCACCGCCAAGATCACCGGAGCCAAGGAGAAGCCCAATTTCAGCGTGGCCAACGAGGCCGAGGTCTCGCGCGCGCCGACGGTGGACTTCGGCGGCCCGCAGCCGCAGCAGGCCCCGCAACAGGCACCCGCGCCGGGCCACTGAGGCGGCCGTCCCCGTGACGCCTGTCCTGCGGCGATGCATGGCGGCGCTGGCGCTCTGGCTGGCGCTGCTGGCGCCGGCCTGGCCGCAGCAACTCGCGGCGATCCCGGCGCTCGACTCGCCGGTGGTCGACCAGACCGGCACGCTCGACGCCGCGCAGAGGCAGCAGCTCGAGCAGCAGGCGTTGGCCTTGCAGCGGCAGAAGGGCAGCCAGCTGCAGGTGCTGATCGTGTCCAGCACCCAGCCCGAGACCATCGAGGAATACACCCAGCGCGTGTTCGACGCATGGAAGCTGGGGCGCAAGGGCGTGGACGACGGCGTGCTGCTGGTGGTCGCCAAGGACGACCGGCGGGTGCGCATCCAGCCTGGCTACGGGCTGGAGGGCGCGATCCCCGACGCGATCGCCAACCGCATCATCCAGGAGTACCTGGTCCCGCGTTTCCGCCAGGGCGACTACGCCGGCGGCGTCCAGGAAGCGAGCGGCGTGCTGGTCAAGCTGATCGAGGGCGAGCCGCTGCCGGCACCGGTCAGCGGCCACGACGACGCCCGCCGCAGCGGAGGCGGCGCCGGCTGGCTCGTGGCCCTGTTCGTGGGCTTCGTCGTCGCCAGCATCGCGCGCGGGGCCTTCGGCTGGGCGCCGCGGCCGGTGCGGGCGCTGCTCAGCGGCGGCGCGGCCGGGCTGGCGGCGCTGTGGTTCACCTCGTTGTTCCTCGCCAGCGGAGCGGCGGCGCTGGTCGGATTCCTGGTCGGGCTGGTATCCGGCTCGCCCGGCAGCTTCGTCCGCCATGGCGGCTGGGGCGGCTGGGGTGGCGGGGGCGGCTTCGGTGGCGGTGGTTTCGGCGGTGGAGGCGGCTTCGGCGGTGGAGGCGGCTTCGGCGGCGGTGGCGGCTGGGGCGGCGGTGGTGGTTCGTCGGGAGGCGGCGGCGCCTCGGGGAGCTGGTGATGCGACTGTTGCGACACCTGTTCGCGCCCTCGGCACAACGCCTGTTCCCGCCTGCGCGGCTGGATGCGATCGCCGCGGCCATCGAGGCCTGCGAGCGGGCGCATCGCGGCGAGATCATGTTCGCGGTCGAATCGGACCTGCCGATCGCGGCGGTCCTGCGGGGCATGCCGCCGCGCGCGCGCGCCGAGCATGCGTTCGCGCAGCTGCGGACCTGGGATACCCACGCCAACAACGGGGTGCTGATCTATCTGCTGCTGGCCGACCATGCGATCGAGATCGTGGCCGACCGGGGATTGCGCGGGAAGGTGAGCGAGGCGCAGTGGCGCGAGGTCTGCAGGCGCATCGAGGAAGGCCTGCGCGCCGGCGAGGCCGAGGCGGCGGTGATCGGCGGCATCCGTGCGGTATCGGACTTGCTGGCCCTGCATTTCCCGCGCAGCGGCGACGAGCAGGACGAGGACGAGTTGCCCAATCGACCGCAGCTGCTGGGGTGATCGCGGCGCCGCGGCAACCGCAGGCACGCGCCATCGCGGCTCGCGCCACTCCCGGCACCGTTCCCGGCAGCCGGTGAAGGCCGGTACAGCCCCGCGGGCGGCTTAGCTGGCAAAATGGCGGCCTCGCTTTGGCCGGGTTCCGCCGCGCATGACCTATCTCCACGACATCGACCCGATCGCCTTCTCGCTGGGACCGGTGCAGGTGCACTGGTACGGGCTGATGTACCTGCTGGGCTTCCTCGCCGCATGGTGGCTGGGTCGCCTGCGCATCCGCGCTGGCCGGCTGCCGGGCGTGGACGCGAACGGGTTCTCCGACCTGCTGTTCTACGCGATGCTCGGCGTCGTGCTGGGCGGGCGCATCGGCTACATGCTGTTCTACGCGTTCGGCGCGCTGGTGCAGAACCCGCTGGTCCTGTTCAAGGTGTGGGAAGGCGGCATGAGCTTCCACGGCGGCCTGCTCGGCGTGCTGGTCGCCGTGGCCTGGTGGGCGCGCAAGCATCGCCTGCACATCTTCGACGTGGTCGACTTCATCGCGCCGCTGGTGCCGCTGGGGCTGGGCTTCGGCCGGCTCGGCAACTTCATCGGCGGCGAGTTGTGGGGCAAGTTCACCCAGGCCGGATGGGGCGTGATCTTCCCGCATGCGCCGCTGAGCGACATACCGGCCGGCCAGCCGGCGATGGAGCAGTTGATGAGCGTCGCGCAGATCCAGCAGCAGTACGCCGCGGGCCTGCTCGACCGCTACGCGCGCCACCCCTCGCAGCTGTACGAGGCGGCGCTGGAAGGACTGGTGATGTTCGCGGCGATCTGGCTGTTCTCGCTGAAGCCGCGCGCGCGCTATGCCGTATCCGGTCTGTTCGCGCTGCTGTACGGCGTGTTCCGCTTCACGGTCGAGTTCGTGCGCATGCCGGACAACGGCGTCTACGTCGCGTTCGGCTGGCTGACGCGCGGCCAGATCCTGAGCCTGCCGCTGATCGCGGTGGGGCTGTTCCTGCTGTGGCTGTCGCGCCGCGCGCCGGTGCTGCAGCCCGTGCCCGCCGCGGAGGCCGCCAAGTGAAGCAATACCTCGACCTGCTGCGGCACGTGCTGGAGCACGGCACGGAGAAATCCGACCGCACCGGCACCGGCACGCGCAGCGTGTTCGGCTGGCAGATGCGCTTCGACCTGGAAGAAGGCTTCCCGCTGGTCACCACCAAGAAGCTGCACCTGCGCTCGATCATCCACGAGCTGCTGTGGTTCCTGAAGGGCGATACCAACATCGCCTACCTCAAGGAGAACAAGGTCAGCATCTGGGACGAGTGGGCCGACGCCAACGGCGACCTCGGCCCGGTCTACGGCAAGCAATGGCGCAGCTGGGCCACGCCCGAGGGCGGGGAGATCGACCAGATGCGCTGGGTGGTGGAGGAAATCAAGCGCAACCCGGATTCGCGCCGGCTGGTGGTCAGCGCCTGGAACGTGGCCGACCTGCCCAAGATGGCGCTGATGCCGTGCCACAACCTGTTCCAGTTCTACGTGGCCGATGGCAAGTTGAGTTGCCAGCTCTACCAGCGCAGCGGCGACATCTTCCTCGGCGTGCCGTTCAACATCGCCAGCTATGCGCTGCTCACGCACCTGGTGGCGCAGGCGACCGGGCTGCGCGCCGGCGACTTCGTGCACACGCTGGGCGACGCGCACCTGTATTCGAACCACTTCGAGCAGGCGCGCGAGCAGCTGTCGCGCGCGCCGCGGCCGCTGCCGAAGCTGCGGCTCAACCCGGCGGTGAGCGACCTGTTCGCCTTCGGGTTCGACGACATCGCGATCGAGGGCTACGACCCGCACCCGGCGATCAAGGCGCCGGTGGCGGTATGAGGGAAAGCGGGGACCCGGAGAGCGCCGATCGGGAAGGCCCCGCGGCTGCTCTTCCCGCGCCCCGGCTTTCCCTGATCGCCGCACTCGATCGCCGCAACGCCATCGGCCGCGACAACGCGATGCCCTGGCACCTGCCGGACGATTTCCGGCACTTCAAGGCGCGCACGCTCGGCAAGCCGATCCTGATGGGCCGCAAGACCGCAGAGTCGCTCGGGCGCGCGCTGCCGGGGCGCTCGAACCTGGTGCTGACCCGTTCCGGCCGGGTGCCGTTCGACGGCATGCAGGCGGTGGCCACGCTGGAAGAGGCCATCGCCCGCGCGCAAAAGGCCGGTGCCGGGGAGCTGTGCGTGATCGGCGGCGGCGAGGTGTACCAGCTGGCGCTGCCGCGCGCGGACATGCTCTACCTGACCCATGTCGCGGCCGAGGTCGAAGGCGCCGATGCGTTCTTCCCCGCCATCGATGCGGCGGAGTGGGAGCCGGTGGCGCGCGAACGCCACCCCGCCGATGCGAGGCACGCGTTCGCGTTCGACTTCGTCGACTACCGCCGCCGCTGAGCGCGGCTCAGTCCTGGCCGGCGGGCGAGGGCGCGTCCTGCCTGGGCTGGCCCTTGCCACGCGCGCGGGAACGGCGCCCGCGGCGCGCGGGCCGCTCGGAGGCCGGCTTCTTCGGCGCGCGCGATGCCGGCGGCGGTCCGTCCACCTCGCGGCCCGGCACCTGCACGACGCGCAGTTCCTCGCTGTCCAGCTGCAGCGCGGTGAGCTTGCCGCCCCAGACCGCGCCGGTGTCGATCGCGTGGATGCCCTGGGTGATGGTCAGGCCGAGCGTGGACCAGTGGCCGCAGACGATCTTCAGGTCGCGCTCCACGCGGCCGGGCACCTCGAACCAGGGGTACATGCCCTGGGCCTGGGTGCCGGGCGTGCCCTTGTCCTCGGTGGCGATGCGCCCGCGCGGGGTGCAATAGCGCATCCGGGTGAGGATGTTGATGATGGCGCGGCTGCGGTCGTAGCCGCCGAGGCCCGGCGACCAACTCGGCTGGTCGCCGTACATGTTGCGCAACAGCTTGCGGTAGCCGTTGCCCTGCAGCTGTTGCTCGACCTCCTGCGCGTACTTCTCGGCCATCTGCGTGGTCCACTTCGGCCCCAGGCCGGCGTGCACCATCATCCAGCCCAGTGCGCGGTCGACATGCGCCAGCTTCTGCATGCGCAGCCAGTCCAGCAGCACGTCGCGGTCCTCGGCGAGCACCACGCGCTGCAGGTCCGGGTTGACCTTGCGTTGCTCCTCCTCCGAGCGCGCGCCGATCGCCAGCAGCGACAGGTCGTGGTTGCCGAGCACGATCACGCTGCGCTCGCGCAGCGAGTGCACCAGCCGCAGCGTTTCCAGCGACTGCCCGCCGCGGTTCACCAGGTCGCCGCAGAACCACAGCGTGTCCTGCGCCGGATCGAAGCGGATCTTCTCCAGCAACCGCTGGGTGACGTCGTAGCAGCCCTGCAGGTCGCCGATCGCCCAGATGCTCATGCCCGGGCCTCCATCAATGCAGGGTCCTGGGCACGCTCAGCACGAACGTGGCGATCGGCGCGGCGAACTCGGTGCCGTCGTCGGCGACCATGTCGTAATGGCCCTGCATCTGGCCGTGCTCGGTATCGAGCATCACGCCCGAGGTGTACTGGAACTGCTCGCCCGGGCGCAGCCGCGGCTGTTCGCCGACCACGCCTTCGCCGTCGACGTGCTGGACCTGGCCGTTGCCGTCGGTGATGCGCCAGTGGCGCGCGACCAGGCGCGCGGCGATGTCGCCGGCGTTGCGGATGCGGATCGTATAGGCGAACGCGTACCGGCCGTCGGACGGCGCGGACTGCTGGTCGAGGAAGCGGGGCGAAACCTCGACCTCGATCCGGTAGCGGGGACTGTCTTGCATGCGGGAAAGTTTAGGGGCTGCCGGGATTCCCGAACAGGCCGCGCCTGCCCGGACGTCCCCGGCAGTGTGGCGGCCCGCCGTGCGAGCCGCCGTGAAGCCGCGGGCCCGGTCGCCGTGGCGCGCGCGGTTCAGTCCGCCGCCACGTTGGCGAGGCGGATGAAGTCGGCGACGTCCAACTGCTCGGCGCGCGCTTCCGGACGCACGCCGGCGGCCTCGAAATGGCGGTTGTCGCAGACCCCGGACAGCGCGTTGCGCAGCGTCTTGCGGCGCTGGCCGAACGCGGCGCGCACCACCTCGGCGAAGCGGCCGGCGTCGTCGATGCCGATCGTGGCCGGATCGCGCGGCACCAGCCGCGCCACCGCCGAGTCCACCTTGGGCGGCGGCCGGAACGCGCCCGGCGGCACCACGAACAGCGACTGCACCTGGCAGTACGCCTGCAGCATCACGCTGAGCCGGCCGTAGACCTTGCTGCCGGGCGCCGCGGCCATGCGCTCGACCACTTCCTTCTGCAGCATGAACACCATGTCGGTGATCGCCGCGGCGTGTTCCAGCGCGTGGAACAGGATCGGCGAGGACAGGTTGTAGGGCAGGTTGCCGACCAGGCGGATCCGGCCTTCGCCGGCCAGCGCGGTGAAGTTCACCGCCAGCACGTCGCGGTGGATGATCTCCAGCGTGCCGAGCCCGCGCGCGGCCTCGGTGAGCGGAAAGATCAGGTCGCGGTCGTACTCGATGACGGTCAGTTCGCCGTGGCGCTTGAGCAACGGGAAGGTGATCGCGCCCTGGCCGGGGCCGATCTCCACCAGCCGGTCGCCGGGCTGCGGGTTCACCGCCTGCACGATGCGGTCGATGTAGGCGCGCTCGTGCAGGAAGTGCTGGCCGAACTGCTTCTTGGCCGCGCCGAACTCGGTGGCGGGAGTGCGCGCGGTCATAGCAGGCGGGTCCCGAGCGGCACGTCGCGGTCGGGCACGCACAACGCGACGTGGCCGTCGGCGTCGTGGAAGCCGGTGACCAGGCATTCGGACATCAGCGGCCCGATCTGCTTCCTGGGGAAGTTCACCACGCCCACCACCAGCCGGCCGACCAGGGATTCGGGCGTGTAGTGTACCGTGATCTGCGCGCTGGACTTGCGCACGCCGATCTCGGGGCCGAAGTCCACCTGCAGGATATAGGCGGGCTTGCGCGCCTGCGCGAAGACTTCGGCGGACAGCACGCGGCCCACGCGCAGCTCGACCTTGGTGAAGTCGTTCCAGTCGATGAGTTCCATGCGGGGATTATGCGGGATTTCCCCGATCCTCATTCCATGCGCTCACCAGCCCCGCTCCCTCCAGGGCATAGCGCGCGCCATGGGGTGCGCGACCTGGAGCGCCCACGCCGCTGGCGCGGGCCGGGCGCGGAGCGGGGGCGGGGTACGGGGGGCGAAGCTCCTCGCGATATCCAACCGCGCGAGGCTTCGCCCGTACCCTCATCCGCTCCTTCGGAGCACCGTCTCGCCAAGGGAGAAGGAAGGCTTCATTTGGCTTCGCGCTCGACCCAGCGAGCGCGCCTTCATCCTTGGGAGAGGGACGAGGTTTTCCGCGCCGCGGCGATCCGCGCGCAGCACGCCACCGCCGCGAACAGGCTGGACGGATCGGCCAGGCCCTTGCCGGCCAGGTCGAGCGCGGTGCCGTGGTCGACCGCCACGCGCGGGTACGGCAGGCCCAGGGTGATGTTCACGGCCTGCTCGAAGCCGCTGTACTTGAGCACCGGCAGGCCCTGGTCGTGGTACATCGCCAGTACCGCGTCGAAGCCCTTGAGCTTGCCCGGCAGGAACGCGGTGTCGGCCGGCAGCGGTCCGACCAGGTGCATGCCCCGGCCGCGCAGCGCGGCCAGCACCGGCTCGATCACCTCGATCTCCTCGCGGCCCATGTGCCCGCTCTCGCCGGCATGCGGATTGAGCCCGAGCACGGCGATGGTCGGCCGGGCGATGCCGAAGTCCTCGCGCATCGCCGCGTGGACGATGCGCAGCACCCGTTCGAGCAGCGCGCCGTCGATCGCATCGGGCACCGCACGCAGCGGCAGGTGGGTGGTCGCCAGCGCGACCCGCACGATGTCGTTGGCCAGCATCATCACCACGTCGGTGCCGGCGCGATGCGCCAGGTGCTCGGTGGTGCCAGTGTAGGCGATGCCGGCGGCGTTGATGCTCGCCTTGTGGGTGGGGCCGGTGACGATGCCGTCCAGTTCGCCGCGCAGGCAGGCATCGGAGGCGGCATCCAGCGCCGCGACCACCGCCGGGGCGTTGCGCGGGTCGGTGCCGCCGAAAGTGTTGGGCACGGCATTGCGGATCGCGCGCAGGGGCAGGTCGCCGGGGGCAGCGGCCGGTTCCGTTTCCGGGAGCAGGCGCAGCGGCAGCGACAGCGCCTCGGCGGCGGCCAGCAGGGTGTCGGGATCGGCGAAGGCGAGCAGCCGGCAGTCGGGGCGCGGCCGCTGCGCCAGGCGGACGCACAGTTCCGGGCCGACGCCGGCGGGCTCGCCCGGGACCAGTGCGAGCGCCGGCTTCATGCCCGCGCCTCAGTTCTTCGGCTGGGCCGGGGCGGGTTCGGTCGTGGCCGGGGTCGCGGTGGCGTCGGCATCGGCGCGGTCGCCGGTGCGGAAGCTCACGTAGGCCTCGCCGCGCATCTCCTGCAGGAAGCGGTTGTATTCCTCTTCCAGCTTGCGGCGGCCGATGGTCTCGCGGATCTGGGCACGCTGGTTCTGGGTCGTGACGTCGGTCTGGCGGGTGCCGACGCGCTGCACGATGTGCCAGCCGGCGTCGGTGCGGAACGGCTGGGAGACCTGGCCGTCGGCGATGCCCGCGACCTGCTGGCCGAAGGCCGGGCCGAACGCATCCACCGGGAACCAGCCCAGGTCGCCGCCCTGGCCGCGGCTGTTGGTGTCCTCGGAGGACTCGCGGGCCACCGCCTGGAAGTCCGCGCCGCCCTCGATGCGCGCGCGCAGCGTCTCGATCTTGGCCTTGGCGGCCGCGTCGTCCTGGCTCTCGTTGACCCGGATCAGGATGTGGCGGGCGTGGTACTCGGTGACCAGCTGCTGGCCGGCCGCGGAGGCGTCGCGCACCTCGACCAGCTTGAGCAGCTGGAAGCCGCTCGGGCCGCGCAGCGGACCGACCACCTGGCCGGGCTTCATGTCGTGGATCAACTGGGCGAACGCATTGGGGATCTCGTCCAGGCTGCGCCAGCCGAGGTCGCCGCCTTCCAGCGCGTTGGGGCTGTCGGAGTAGCGGACCGCGGCGGCGGAGAAGTCCAGCTCGCCCTTGTCGATCAGGTTCTTCACGCCGTCGGCCTTCTTCTGGCCGGTGGCGATCTGCTCGGCGGTGGCGCCGTCGGGCAGGGCGACCAGGATGTGCGCCAGGTGGTACTGGCTGCCGCTGTTGGCCTGCTGGGCGAGCGCGGCGTCCACTTCGCCCTCGCTGACGCTGATGCGGCTCTGCGCGAAGCTCTGGCGCAGGCGCTGCACGGTGATCTCGTCGCGCACCGAGCTGCGGAAGTCGCCATAGGAAATGCCGTCGGCGGCCAGCTTCTGGCGCAGGCCGTTGACGTCGGTGCCGTTCTGCTGGGCAATGCCGGCGATGGCGCGATTGAGCTCCTCGTCGCCGACGCGGATGCCGCTGCTTTCGGCGCGGGCCACCTGCAGCTTCACCAGGACCAGGCGCTCGAGCACCTGCCGTTGCAGCACGTCGTCGGGCGGCAGCTGGTCGGCGTGGCCGGCGTACTGCGCCTTGACGTTGCGCACGGCGCGGTCGAGCTCGCTCTGCAGCACCACGTCCTCGTCCACGATCGCGGCGATGCGGTCCAGGGGCTGGGTCTGCTGTGCCGAGGCGGCCAGCGGGAACACGCCGGAAACGGCCAGCACGGAACCAAGAAGGAATCCGCGCACATGGACGTGCGCTGCTCTTGCGAGGGACTCGCAACGGAAAAGAGCGGAGAAGGGCTTGATCATGGAATCTCGTTCGGATCGTAAGCGTCCGGATCGGTCGTGGTATTGCTGGGCGGTACCAGGTACAGGTCGTCGCGGTAATAACCGAGAATAGCACGCCGCAAAGTGCGGTCCGTGTCCTGGCCGATCGAGCTCAGGCCCTTCAGCACGAATTCAAGTTGGAACGAGTTGTCCAGCTCGCCCTCGCGGTTGCGCACGTAGCGGCGCACCAGCGCCCGCACCGCCAGGCAGCAGCTGTCCCACTGCACGCCGCCGATGATTTCCAGCGGCTTGCGGTCCAGCAGCGAGTAGTAGTAGCGGCCGACCACGCTCCAGGTCGGGTTGATCGGGTACAGGAAGGAGAAGTCCGCCTGCTTGAGCTGGTCGGTACCGTCGTTGGTGTTGCGGCGGTAGCGGTAGGCCAGGTTGATGATGCCGTCGTCCTTGAGCAGGTAGCGCGTGCGGAAGCTGGCCAGGTCCTCGCGCCGGTAGTCCGGGTTCCACTGGTAGGTGGCGCCCAGGCTCCAGCGGTCGTTGATCATGTAGGCCGCATCGGTGACCCAGGCCGACTTGCCCTTGTTCACCGCCGGCTCGGCGCCGCTGCCGAGCGAGACCCGCGAGTCCTCGAAGTACAGGATCTGGCCGGCGCTCAGCGACAGCTTCTCCTGGCCGTCGGACTGGCGCAGCCAGCGCGAGGTCACCGCCAGGGTCAGCTGGTTGGCGTCGTTCTGGCGGTCCGCGCCGGTATAGCGGCTGTCGCGGAACAGCTGGCCCCAGCTGAAGGTGAACGCGCGCGTGTCGAACAGCGGCAGGTCGCTCTGGTCGCGGTACGGCGCATAGAGGTAGTAGATGCGCGGCTCGAGCGTGTTGAGGTAGCTGTCGCCGAACAGGTGGGTCTCGCGGTCGAAGTAGAGGCCGGCGTCCAGCGAGGCGATCGGCAGGCTGCGGGTCGGGCTGCGGTTGCCGTTGAGCTGGTCGGCCAGGCCCTTGCTCAGCTCGTAGGCGGTGTAGCGCCAGGCCAGCGTCGGGGTGATGTACCAGGCCGCGCCGGACAGCGGGAACGAGACGTAGGGCTTCAGGTCCAGGCGCGAGCCGTCGTAGTAGCGCTGGTTGATCGTGTTGGTGCGGTAGTACTCGCCCGTCGGATCCTGCGCGACGGCATACGAATCGTCGTGGGTGAAATGCACCGCCTCGGCGTAGATGCCGGCCTCGAACCAGTGCGCGAACGGCTTGTCCCAGTTGAAGAAGAGCCGCGGCTGGCGGTTGTAGGCCAGCGCCCTCTCGTCCAGCGTGTAGTCGGTGAGCTGCCAGCGGTCGGCCATGATGCCGGCATTCCAGTTTTCGCCGGTGCCGTAGACGCCGATCGTGCTCTGGATGCTCGACGCGGAGGACAGCCCGTTCAGGCGGCTGGTGAAGTCCTCCATGTAGCGGGTGTCGCTGACCCAGCGCAGGCTGGAGCGCGCCTGCCAGTGCGAGTCGATGTTGTGGTAGCCGTCGAAGCTGAAGCTGCCGCGGTCCTTGTCGCGCAGGTCGTCGTTGGGCATGTAGGTGGCGGTCGCCGTGCCCTTGCCGCCGTCGTACAGGTAGCGGAACTCGTTGCCGAGCATCCAGCCGCGCTTGCTCATGTAGCGCGGGTACAGGGTGTCGTCGTAGTTCGGCGCCAGGTTCAGGTAGATCGGCTGGGTGTAGTCGAAGCCGTTGCGCCCGGACATGCCCAGCTCCGGGTACAGCAGGCCGGTCTGGCGGCGGTCGTCGATCGGGAACTTGAACCACGGCATGTACATCACCGGGACCTTGCCGATCTGCAGCACCGCGTTGCGGGCAGTACCGAACCCCTCCTCGTTGTCCACGTCGATCTCGGGCGCGCGCACGCGCCAGATCGGCTGCGACGGGTCGCAGGTGGTGTAGGTGGAGCGGTGCATCTGCCCGACCGCGCCCTGGATGTCCACCGAACGGGCCACGCCGTTGCCGCGCCGGTCCACCAACTGGTACCTGATGTTGCTGATCTTGTGGGTATCGGAGTCCTGGTTGCCCTCGGCGCGGTCGGCGACCATCCGGATCGACGAGTCCTGGTAGCGGACATGGCCGTCGGCCACGTAGTTGCCGCTCTCGGTGTCGAAGCGCAGGTTGTCCGCGTGCAGGTACTGGTCGCCGCGGTTGAGGGTGACGTTGCCGCTGTACTCGGGCACGACGTTGGTGCCGGAGAGCTGGTCGCCCTCGATGTCGGTCGGCTGCTGGGTGCGGTCCTGGGCGGCCTGCTGCGGGGTCGCCGCCGGCACGTTCTCGAAACCCGGCAGCGGTTCCGTGATCGGGCACAGCCCCCAGTTCAGGGGCTTTTCGGCCGCCATCGCCGGCAGGCTGATGGCGATGCTCAGGGGCAGGGGCAGCAGGCGGAGAGCTCGGCGCACGCGGTCGGATCGGGGTGAAAACGGCGGTTAGCTTGCCCGATGGGCTGCATGGGGGCAATGAAGACGCGGTCGCGCGGGGGGAGGAGATTCAGGCCTGGCGCGGCCTTGGACGGCCGCGCGGCTAGCGCAGCGCGGCCACGTGCGCGACGCTGCTCTCGCGCAGGGCCTCCAGGTCGTAGCCGCCTTCCAGCATCGAGACCACCCGCCCGCCGGCGTGGCGGTCGGCGATGCCGCGCAGTTCCGCGGTGAGCCAGCCGAAGTCGTCGGCCTCCAGCATCAGGTCGGCCTGGGGATCGCGCATGTGCGCGTCGAAGCCGGCGGAGATCATCAGCAGCTGCGGCCGGAACGCGCCGATCAGCGGCAGCATCTGGTCGGCCCACAGGTTGCGGAACCGGAACCCGCCGCTGCCGGGCGGCAGCAGGGCGTTGTGGACGTTGCCGACCCCGCGCTCGTAGACCCCGCCGGAATAGGGGTACAGCCCGGACTGGTGGCTGCTCAGGTACTGCACGCGCGGGTCGCGTTCGAAGATCGCCTGGGTGCCGTTTCCATGGTGCACGTCGAAGTCGACGATGGTGATGCGCTCCAGGCCATGGCCGTCGCGGGCATGCGCGGCGGCCACGGCGATGTTGTTGAACAGGCAGAAGCCCATCGAGGCCTGCCCGGTGGCATGGTGGCCGGGCGGGCGGACCGCGCAGAACGCGGTGGTGGCCTGGCCGTTCATCACCGCGTCCACCGCCGCGACCCCGGCGCCGGCGGCGCGCAGGGCGGCCAGGTACGAACCGGGCGACATCGCCGTGTCGACGTCGAGCATCCGGTGGCCTTCGAAGCGCGGTTCCAGGATGGCGTCGATCTGTTCGCGCTCGTGCACCCGGGCCAGGTCGCCGAGCTTGGCCAGGGGCGCCTCGCGCCATTCCAGGTCCGGGAAGGCGGCGCGCAGCGCCGTGGCGACCTCGTGCAGGCGGGCCGGGCGTTCGGGATGGTCGGGGCCCGGGTCGTGGTCGAGGCAGGCCGGATGGGTGAAGACGAGCATGGGGCGAATATACGGGCTTGTCGGGGCTCCGGCCCTCGCTGGCTTCGGCCGGCCGGCGGCCCGTGGGGCGCCGAGGGCCGGGCATCCTCCCGCGGCGGGCGGCGTCAGCGGCGGTCGTGGCGCCAGAGCACCTCGCCTTCGCCGGCGTCGCGGGCGAGCACGCGGGCCAGGACGAACAGCAGGTCGGACAGGCGGTTGAGGTAGCCGAGCGCCTCGGCCCGCACCGGCTCCTGGCGCGACAGCGCCACCGTCTCGCGTTCGGCGCGCCGGACGATGGTGCGCGCCAGGTGGCAGCGCGCGGCGGCCTCGCCGCCGGCGGGCAGGATGAACTCCTTCAACGGCGGCAGGCCGTCGTTCAAGGCGTCCAGCTGCCGTTCGAGCGCTTCGATGTCCGCCGCCTGCATCGCGGCATGGCCGGGAATGCACAGCTCGCCGCCGAGGTCGAACAACCGGTGCTGGATCGCGGTGAGCAGGCCGCGGACCTCGGCGCTGATGCCGGGCGCGGCCAGCAGCAGGCCGATCGCCGAGTTGGCCTCGTCCACGGTGCCATAGGCGCAGACCCGCAGCGCGTCCTTGCCGGTGCGGCTGCCGTCGCCGAGCCCGGTGCTGCCGTCGTCGCCGGTGCGGGTGTAGATCCGGGAAAGCCGGTGGCCCATCGCCGCCTCAGTTGGCCAGCGGGCGCTGCAGGGCGCGATGGCCGAAGCGTTCCGAAGCCCACTGCACGGCGGCGGCGATCCCCACGTACAGGGCGGACGTGCCCAGGTAGGGCAGGAACCAGTCGGCGTAGTTCCGCGCCCAGCCGGCGATGCTCGGCGCGGGCACGCTGGCGCTGGTCCAGTAGAAGCTGGCCTGCGCGATCAGGTGGCACAGCGCGACCGAGGCCACCAGCGCGCCGGCGGCGCGGCCGAGTGCCGGCAGGTCGGCGCCGCGATAGCGCCCGCGCAGCCAGGCGCCGCCGGCCCACAGCGCGAAATAGGCCGGGACCAGTGCGATGTAGCCCGGCGAGACGCAGTAGTGCCGCCAGAAATCGATGCCCTGGCCGCGGATCACCGCCCAGTCTATCGCCACCGCCAGCGCCATCAGCGAGGGGAACGCCCAGCGCACCTGCCGGCGCAGCTGGAATCCGGCGACGAAGAACAGGGCCCACGACGCGTCCGGCACCGGGGCGAAGTGGTTGATGCGGGTGGCGAGCATCAGGCCGGCGAGCACGGCCAGGTGCGCGAGGGAGCGGCGGGACTCGTTCATTGCGGGGCGATTGGAAACCGGGCGAAGGCTGATCTTAGAGCGTGTCATGCCCTTTGGGGCGGAATGCGCGGGCCGCCGGCGGTGCGGAGCCTGCGCGGCGCCCCGCGCCGGTGGCCGGGACCGGACCGCTTTATCATGGCGGGATGGAACCCACACACGATGTACTGATCGTCGGCGGCGGCCTGGTCGGCGCCAGCCTGGCGATCGCCCTGGACCGGATCGGCGTGGACGCCGGCCTGGTCGAGGCCGCTCCGCCGGGCGAACTGCCGGCGGTGTTCGACCAGCGCAACCTCAGCTTCGCCGCGGCCACGGTCAATGCATTGACCTCGCTCGGGGTGATGGCCAGGCTGCGCGCGCCGACCGGGCCGATCCGGCGCATCCACGTCAGCCGCGCCGGGGACTTCGGCCGGGTTCGGCTCGATGCCGCCGACTACGCCCGCGACAGCTTCGGCCAGGTGGTGGTGGCGCGCGATTTCGGCGAGGCGCTGGAAGCGCGCCTGGGCGAGCTCTCGCACCTGACCCGCTACCGTCCGGCGCGTTTCATCGGCCTGGACGCGGCCGAGGATGGCCATCGCACGGTCCGCATCGCCGATGCAGACGGCGAGCGACGGGTGCGCGCGCGGCTGGTGGTCGGGGCCGACGGCACCCGCAGCGCGGTGCGCGAGCTGCTGCACATCGGCACCGACGAGCACGACTATTTCCAGACCCTGTTCGTGGCGCGCGTGCGCGCCGCACGCCAGCCCGACGGCACCGCCTGGGAGCGCTTCGGCGAGCACGGCCCGACCGCGCTGCTGCCGCGCGGCGACCGCCATTACGGCGTGGTGCACGGCGTGGCGCGCGAACAGGCCGCCGCGGTGGCCGCGCTCGACGAGGCGGGTTGGCTGGCGCGCCTGCAACAGGCCATCGGCTGGCGCGCCGGACGGCTGCTCGCCAGCGGCGAGCGCAGCGCCTATCCCCTGGTGCAGGTGCTGGCCAAATCGCTGGTCGCCGAGCGCGTGGTGCTGCTCGGCAACGCCGCGCAGACGATCCATCCGGTCGGCGCGCAAGGCTTCAACCTCGGCCTGCGCGATGCGTTGACCCTGGCCGAACTGATCGAGCGCGACCGCGGCGACGCCGGCGCGCCCGGGCTGCTGTCGGCCTACGTCGCGCGCCGGACGCCGGATCGCGAGCAGACCATCGGCTTCTCCGGCGGGCTGGCGCGATTGACGTCCAATCCGGCGCCGCTGCTGCGGCCGCTGCGCAGCGCCGGCCTGCTGGCCGCATCGCAGGTGGCCGGGCTGCAGGCGCTGATGGTGGGCGGCGCGATGGGCTTCCGCGGCGAAGTGCCGCAGCTGTGCCGGAGCGCGTCGTGAACCGGTGCGGCGGACTGGACGCGGTGATCGCCGGGGGCGGCGTGGTCGGCGCCGCCTGCGCGCTGGCGCTGGCCGAGGCGGGCCTGGACGTGGCCCTGGTCGAGGGCCGCGAACCGCCGCGCTGGAGCGCGGAACGCCCGGACCTGCGCGTGTACGCGTTCGCCCAGGACAACGCCGCGCTGCTCGATGCGCTGGGCGTGTGGCCGCAGGTGCGCGCGGCGCGCGTGCAGCCGTACCGGCGGATGCGGGTCTGGGATGCCGGCGGCGGTGGCGAGCTCGGTTTCGACGCCGACGCGTTCGGGCGCGAGCAGCTCGGCTGGATCGTCGAGAACGACCTGCTGGTGGACCGGCTATGGGCCGCGTTGCCGGCCTCGGGCGTGCGCCTGCACTGCCCGGCGCGGCTGGAGGCGATCGAGCAGGACGAGCGCGGCGTGAGGGTCAGGCTGGACGACGGCAGCCGCATCGATGCGGCGATGGCGATCGCCGCCGACGGGGCCGAGTCCACGCTGCGCGCGCTGGCCGGCCTGGACGTCGCGCGCCACGACTACGGCCAGCGCGGCGTGGTCTGCTTCGTCGAGACCGAGCGCCCGCACGAGGACACCGCCTGGCAGCGGTTCCTGGCCACCGGGCCGCTGGCGTTCCTGCCGTTCGCGCAGGGGCGCAGCTCGATCGTCTGGACCTTGCCGGACGCCGAGGCCGAGCGCGTGCTGGCGCTGGACGAGGCCGCGTTCGAACGCGAACTGGGCAACGCGTTCGCCGCGCGGTTGGGCAAGGTGCGGCTGGCGTCGCGGCGCGTGGCCTTCCCGCTGCGCCGCCAGCTCGCCGCCGACTACGTGGCCGGCCGCGTGCTGGTGCTGGGCGACGCCGCGCACGTGGTGCACCCGCTGGCCGGGCAGGGCGTCAACCTCGGCCTGCGCGACGTGGCCGCGCTGCGTGCGCTGGTGCGCGAGGCGGCGGGCCGGCGCGCGGACTGGAGCGCCCCGCACCGGTTGCGGCGCTGGGCGCGCAACCGCCGCAGCGACAACACCGTGGCGGCCTACGGCTTCGACGCGATCAACACGCTGTTCTCCAACGACGAGCTGCACCTGACCCTGCTGCGCGGGCTGGCGCTAGGCGCGGCCGGGCGCATGCCGCCGGTGGTCGACATGCTGTGGCGCGGCGCGGCGGGGTTGCAGCGTTGACGCGTGCGGCCGGCGCGGCCGGCCTTGACGCGGTATGAATGGCGCGCAGGCGCAAATGCGCGGATGTCATCGACTCGGGAGGGCTGGACGATGCAGGACGTTTTTTCGCGACGGGATTTCATGCGCGGCGCATTGCTGGCGGGCGCCGCGACCGCCTTGCCGGGCGGCGCGTTCGCGGCCACGCCGCGCAAGCCGCTGGGCGTGGCGCTGGTGGGCCTGGGCGGCTACAGCGCGGGCCGGCTCGCGCCCGGGCTGCAGCTGACCCGCTACTGCCGCCTGGCCGGGGTGGTCAGCGGCACGCCGGCCAAGATCGAGGACTGGCAGCGCCGCTACCGCATCCCGGACCGCAACTGCTACAGCTACGACGACTTCGCGCGCATCGCCGACAACCCGGACATCGACGTGGTCTACGTGGTGCTGCCCAACCACCTGCACGCCAAGTACAGCATCGCCGCCGCCGAGGCCGGCAAGCACGTGTGGTGCGAGAAACCGATGGCGATGAACGCCGCCGAGGCGCAGCGGATGATCGATGCCGCGCGCGCCAACAAGGTGCAGCTGGCGATCGGCTACCGCATGCAGCACGAGCCCAATATCCGCCGCCTCATCGGATTCGCCGAGAGCGCGCCGTACGGGGCGATCCGGCAGGTGCGCGCCGAGGCCGGCTTCAACGGTTTCGACGGCGCCGACCGCAGCAACTGGCGCCTGGACCCGGCGCGCGGTGGCGGCGCGATGTACGACATGGGCGTCTACTCGCTCAACGGCGCGCGCTACGCGGTCGGCCGCGAGCCGGTGGCGGTGAGCGCCAGGCACGAGGTCGCGCGCCCGCAGATCTTCCAGGGCGTGGACGAGACCACGCGCTTCAGCCTCGAATTCCCGGACGGCGTGGTCGCGCAGTGCGCCACCAGCTTCGGCCAGAACATGAACCTGCTGCGCGTGGACTGCGAGCGCGGCTGGTACGAACTGTCGCCGTTCCAGTCCTACGACGGCATCCGCGGCCGCACCAGCGACGGCAAGCCGTTCGACGCGAAGGTGCAGCACCAGCAGGCGCTGCAGATGGACGAGGACGCGCTGGCGATCATCCAGGGCAAGCCGCCGCGCGTGCCGGGCGAGGAAGGCCTGGCCGACATGCGCGTGGTCGACGCGATCTTCGCCTCGGCGCGCGACGGCGGCCGGCGGATCGCCCTGGGTTAAGCGCCGCTGCACCGCCTGGCCTTGGCTCCCGCGCCAGCGGGAGTCCCTGGCCGCCGTCGTCGCGAGGGGCTCTCGTCGTCGTTGCCTTCGCGCGGGCGACGGGGAACGCGACGGGATTCAGCCCATCCATCCCTTCAGGTCGGCCTTGCTGAGGCGGCCCCGGTGGTGGACGTCCACGGCGTCGAACTCGGCGCTGAGGGTGGGGTCGGCCTTGGCTTCCTTGCGGTCGATGTAGCCGTCGTGGTTGCGATCGAGCTTGTCGAAGTCGATGCGGTACTGGCCGACCACCGAGTCGGGCTCGACCGAATTGACCTGTACCGGCTGGCCGTCGACCTGCAGGTGGGCCGTTCCGGTGACCTGGCCGTCTTGCGCCCAGGCCGCCAGCGGGGCCAGGGCGAGGGCGAGCGAGGCAGCCAAAGCGCGTGGGGCGATGTTCATGGCGTACTCCTCTTGGTTGGGAGCTGTACGCTAGGCCCGCCTCGATTAATGGCGACGAAAAAAATCCGGCCGGAAACGGCGGCGGGAAACTCCGTTTAGCACGGCGTTCGCGATGTGGTGGATTCGCTAAGTTCGCGGCCGCCCGCCTGGGTGCGCAGCGCCGGGAACGACGCCGGTCGCGGACGGCGCCGTTCCGGCGGGGCGCAAGGCCGCCTGCCTACTTCAGCCAGCCGGCCAGTTGTTCGCGGCCCAGCTTGCCGCGGCGGGCGGTGTCGAGCGAGTCGAACTCGTCGGCCAGCGCAGGATTGGCCTGCGCTTCCTCGCGGCTGATGAACCCGTCGCCGTCGGTGTCCAGCGCGGCGAAGTCGATCTTGTAGTCGCCCACCACGCTGTTGGGCTGGATCGTGCGCACCGTCACCGGCGCTTCGCCGACCGGCATGGCGAGATGGGCCTGGTGGGTGACCTCGCCGTCGGCGAGGGGCTCGCTGCGCACGTTGACCGGCACGTCGCGCAACGGTTCGCTGACGGCGCTGTCCTTGGGGACCGTCCCGTAGGTCTGCGCGCCGGCGAGGCCGCTGGCGAACAGGGCGCACAGCGCGATGGCGTGGATGGAGCGGGCGAGTGTCATGGAACCCCCTGTAGCGTTGGAACGCGGGCTACCTTACCCACGCCGCGCTGAACCGGCGTGATGGGGCGCAGGCCGTGCCACGGCGGTTCCTGCGGCCGCTTCCGCGGCCGGCTAGCCCGGGATGAACGGGAACACGATCTTCAGCAGTCCCTTCAGGCCGCCTTCGGCGGTGCTGGCGACGGCCTTGGCGCCGAGGCTGTTGAGCGCGCGCCGCACGTCGTCCCAGCGCAGTTGCTTGATGTCCTTCTTCAGCAGGTCGGCGACCTCCTCGGCGGCGGGGGCGAGTTTCTTCAGTTCGCGCACCGTCGCCTCCGGGTCGGGCTGCAGGTAGCCCCAGCGCTCGGCGATCTTCAGCAACGTGTCGAAACGCACCGCGACGACCTCGCGGTTGCGCTCGTACACCGGCAGCGCGCCGACCTCGAGGATCGCCTGCTCGAAGCGCTGCGCGTCGTCCGGGTGCTCGATCCGCACCGCCAGGAAGCCTTCCTTGCGGCTGCGCTCGCTGACGTGCTTGGCGCCCGAGCGCAGGTTGTCCTCGGTCAGCACGCTGGCGACGATCCGGCGCAGCGCCGCATCGTTCTCCTCCGGCACCAGCGCGCGCCAGCGCGCGTAGCCGTCGCGGCGCAGCGCCTTGACCTTGGCCGGGGTGACGCGCAGTTGCATCGCCACGGCGGCGTTGGAGTCGCTGCGCGAGATCGCGCCGTCGCGCTCGAGCAGCACGAAGATCAGCAGCTCCAGGTCGCGCTTGGTCAGCGACTGGAAACCCTGCAGCAGGGTCAGCCGCAGGAATTCGTTGGCGAACCCGGCCGGGTCCTTGAGCTCGATGGGTTGCATGACCGCCCCTCCTCATTCCTCCGCGGAACAGGCGCAGGATGCCATGCCGCGGTTGCGCGCCCTGAGACGGGCGCCGCATCGCGGGCGGATCGCCTCAGAACGCGCCCTTGCGGCCGGTTTCGCGGCCGGGCACCTCGCTCAGGAAGGTCTCGATCGCGCCGCGGTCCTGCAGGGTGACGTAGACCTGCCGGCCGTCCTTGCCGCCGAAGGCCAGGTTGGTCGGCTTGCTGCCCTTGAGCTTGACGGTGCGCAGCAGCTTGCCCTGCGGCGAGACCACCACCACCGCGCCGGCGTCGTAGCGGGCGATGTAGAGGTTGCCGTCGCGATCGCAGCGCATGCCGTCCAGGCCGGCGTCCGGGAACTCGATCAGCAGGCGCTTGTTGGAGGGCTTGCCGCCGCGGTCGAGGTCGTAGACCCAGACTTTGCGCTGCATGCTCTCGTTCACGTACAGGCGGTCGCCGCGCGGCGAGACCTCGATGCCGTTGGTGGTGCCCATCCCGGTCTCGAGCAGCTCGGCATGGCCCTCGCGGTCGATCCGCCAGATCTGGCCGGTGCCGGTGGACCAGTCCGGGTCGCTGGCGTACAGGGTGCCGTCCGGCGCGCGCGCCAGGTCGTTGGGTTGGTGCATGCGCGCATCGGCGGCGAAGGTCGAGACCTGGCGGGTGTCCGGGTCCACGGCCAGCACGCGGTGGCCGGTGTAGTCGGCCACGTACAGCACACCGTGTTCGCCGAAGCGCAGGCCGTTGCCGGTGCTGCCCTCCGGCAGGCGCACGAACAGCTCGGCCTGGCCGGTGCCGTCGGGCCGTGCCGTCACCCGGCCGATGGTGCCATCGCCGCCGAACGCGACCGCGTACAGGCGGCCGTCCGGGCCCACCGCCGGGCCTTCCACGCCCTTGCCGAACACGCCGTCGGGAACGTAGTCGCTGGCCACGTAGACGGTCGGCAGGCGCGCCTGGCGGTTGTTGGCAGCGGGTGCGACGGTGCTGGTGGCTAGCAGCACGACCGCCAGCGCGGTGCGGAGCGGGGACGGGGCGGAGCGGATCATGGCGGGGTTCCGGTCAGGGGGAGGCCAAGGCGGCGACCGTGATCTCCTCGCGGTCGTGGTAGAGCTGCTTGGCGCGCACCTGCAACGGCCTTCCGGCCTGCCGGCGGAACAGTTCCAGGCACAGCATGGTCTCGTCCCAGCGCTTCTTCATCGGCAGCTTGAGGTTGAAGATCGCATGCCGGCACCAGCCCTCGCTGAACCAGGTGGCCATCCGCTCGGCCACCCGTCGGGGCTGTTCGACCATGTCGCAGACCATCCAGTCCAGCGGGCGTTCCGGTTTCCAGTGGAAGCCGTCGGCGCGCAGGTGCTCGACCAGGCCGGTATCGAGCACGTGCTGGCGCAGCGGGCCGTTGTCGACGCTGGTGACGTGCAGGTGCTCGCGGGCCAGCACCCAGGTCCAGCCGCCGGGCGCGGCGCCGAGGTCGGCCGCGCGCATGCCCGGCTTCATCCGCGCCTGGCGTTCCTCGGGCGAGAGCAGGGCGATCAGCGCCTCCTCCAGCTTCAGCGCCGAGCGCGAGGGCGCGTCCGGCAGCAGCTTCAGGCGCGGGATGCCGAGCGGCCACGGCGCGCTGTCGCGCGGATCGGCGGCGGCGAGGAACAGGTGGTCGCCCTGCACGAAGCACACGTGCAGGCGCGGCAGCCGCGCCTGGGGCTGGTCGGCGAGCAGCCCGGCCTTGCGCAGCGCCGGCCGCAGCGCGTTGCCGAAGCTGCGCGCCAGGCCCGCCAGCGGCTTGCCGGCATCCGAATCCGGGTGTTCCACCCACAGGTCGCCGAAGCGCGGGGCGCCCTGCAGCGCGGCCACGATCGGCGCGATGCGGTCCTTCGGGTCCACGCCGCGCAGTTCGGCCAGCAGGTGCAGCTTCTGCCGGGCGAAGATCAGCTCGCGCCAGGGCAGGCGCGCGGCCAGTCCTTCGCTGTCCTCGCAGGCGAACATCACGTAGCCGTCGTTGCGTTGCGCGCGCGCGTAGCCGGCGAATCCCGCCTCGGCGGCGCGCGCGGTCAGCTCCGCGGCCAGTTCGGGCTCGAAGCCCTGCCGGCAGTAGCACAACAGTCCGTTCATTTCATTGCGCCTCCTCGGCGGCGGGGAGGCGGTTGCGTGGTCCCTTCGGTGCGCCGTTCCCGCGCAGGCGGGAATCCAAGGCCGCCGCCTTCGGCGGACCAGCGCCCCCGGATTCCCGCTTGCGCGGGAACGGCAACGACGGCGACAGGGCGGGATGGTGCGTGGAATGCCGCATCGGGCGGTCAGTAGCGATCGCCACCGCTTTCCCCGTAGGCGCGCAGCACGGCGCGGGCGTCGTCGCGCAGCAGGTCGCGCACGACCTCGATGCCGCGCTTGTTCAGTTCGCCGATCCAGTCCGCCGGCAGCGGGCCTTCGTCGAAGGCGGTCAACTCCATCACGTCCTCGGCGCGCGCGCCGATCAACAGCCGGTCGATGCCGGCCCAGACCGTGGCGCCGTAGCACTGGCAGCACGGCTGCGAGGAGGTGGCGAGCGTGACCGGCTTGAGCATCTCGTTGAGCCGGTGGGTCTGCAGGCGCTGCTGGGCCAGCATGTAGGCCATGTTCTCGGCATGCGCGAGCGAGGTGGCGTGCGGCACCACGCGGTTCACCCCGACCGCGACGATGCGGTCGTCAGGGCCGAACACCGCCGCGCCGAACGGCCCGCCGCTGCGGTGTTCGATGTTCCGCCGCGACAGCTCGATCGCCAGGGCCACCTTCGATGCGTCGCCGGGATAGGCGAGGGTGGTGTCGACGTGTTCGTGGACCCAGGCGGGCAGGGTGAGGTGGACTTGCGCGTACAGCATCAGCGGACCGGTTCGGGGGTGTCGAGGGGGCGGCGCAGTGTATCGGCACCGCCGTCCTTTGCGGTGCATTGGCCGGACACGCACTGGCAGCCGCTGATCTCGCGGAAGCCGCACACGCTCATCCGGCCGCTGGCGCGGCATTGCGCCATCACGCCCTCCGGGTCGGTAGGACTGGCGGCGTTCACGCACGCCGGGTAGGCGCCGCAGCAGTTGCCGACGTTCTTGACCGTGCAGTCGGCGTCGGTGCGGCAGGTGGTGTCGATCTTGGCCGGCGCGGCCGCCGGGGCGGTGGCCTGCGATTGCGAGGCGGGGGCGGCGCAGGCCGCCAACAGCAGGAGCAGGGCGGGCAGCAGGCGTTTCATCGCGGGCTCCGGGGGCGGGAGGGCTCGAATATAGCCATTCTCGCCGGAGCCGCCCGTCGTCGGCGCCTACGCGGCGGGCGCCCGGCGCCGCTCCACGTGCACGGAGGCGCACCACAGCACGCCGCCGAGCAGGCAGGCGATGGCGAGCGCTTCCAGCGCGCTCGGCAGGCGCCGTTCCCAGGCGAAGCCGTACAGCAGCGCGAACACGGTCTCGAACACGATCATCTGCCCGACCAGGGTCAGCGGCAGCAGCCGGCTGGCGCGGTTCCAGCAGGCGTTGCCCAGCACCGAGGCGAATATCGCCAGCACCAGGCCGATGCCCCAGAAGCGGGCCCAGTCGGCCGGCAGGTGCCCGGCGCGGTCGAACGCGAACGCCGGCACGGCCAGTAGCAGCGACAGCGCGCCAGTGACCACGCCGGTCAGCAGCGACCAGTCGCCGCTGGACAGGTCGGGCCGGCGCGACAGCCAGCGCGCATTGGAGACCGAGTACGCCGACCACGACGACAGCGCGCCGAACGCGCAGGCCAGGCCGATCGCGCGCTGGGCCAGGCTGCCGGCGCCCCGGGCTTCCCCGTGCAGCGCCTCGAAGGCGACCAGCGCGACCCCGGCCACGCCGAGCGCGGAGGGAGCGGCCAGCCGCGACAGCGCCACCGCGCCGGCCGCGCGCGAGCCGACCACGGTCACCACCACCGGCAGCAGGCCGATGATCAGCGAGGTCGCCGCGCCGCCGGCCCATTGCACCGCGGTGCCGAGCATCACGTAGTAGACGAGGTTGCCGAGCAGGCTCAGGCGCACCAGCGCCCACCATTCGGCGCCGCCGAGGGCGCCGCGCAGGCGCCGCCAGCGCGGCGCGAGCACGCAGGCGGCGACCAGGCCGTAGGCGAGATAGCGGGATACGGACAGTTGCAGCGGGGAGAAGTCGTGCAGCAGTTGCGGCGCGAGGAACACGAGCCCCCACAGGGCGCCGGCGATGACGCCGTTGCTGACTCCGCCGATCAATCGTTCACGCATGGCGCCTGGTCCTCCTTGGGAGAGGGAGCATGCCGGGAAGGCCGGGGGAATGATTGACCCAGGCTCTTGCGCGGCGTTCAGGCGGGCGATCGGCGATGGGAAGCGCCGTCGCGCTGGCTTGCACGGGTTACGGATGCGGCGGGCCGTGTGGGAGGGACTTCGGTCCCGACGGGCTTTCCCGATGTTGCTCGGGCAGCCGTGGTTTCCTTCTCGCACTTTTGGGGTGAAGACGTGCGGCTTGCGAGCCATTGGCTCGCGCATGATCACGAGCAGCGGCAGCGACAGCGACAGCAGCAGCGGTCAAGGCGAAAACCGAAGTAAAAACAGCAGCCGCGGAAATCTTTCCACCGTCGTCCCCGCGAAGGCGGGGACCCCAGCGCCTCCGCTTTCCCCCGAACGAAAGCCATCGGTCCCCATCTGGCGCGGGGACGCCGATCATGGCGCCGCAAGCGGCTCGGCGGGCTTTCCCGCAACGCGATGCAATCGCCGGTAGGCGGCCGGAGTCAGGCCGGTCTCGCGGCGCAAGGCGCGGGTCAGTGCGGTCTGGTCGGACCAGCCGTTGTCCAGGGCGAGTTGCGCGATCGGGCGATCGCTGCCGGCCAGTTGCGCGCAGACGCGTTGCAGGCGCAGCGCGGACAGCCATTGCTGCGGGCTGCGGTCGAACTCGCGGCGGAACAAGGCATGCAGCCTGCTCTCGCTCAGCCCGGCGTGGCGCGCCATGCGCTCGACCGGCCAGGCTTCGCCGGGGGCGGCGGCGAGGGCGTCGCACAACGCCTGCAGGCGGCGCAGCGGCGCCGGGTCGCTGCCGAGCGCGTGCAGCAGCTGCGGCAGGCAGTGCCGGACCAGCGGCAGGGGAACCTCGTCGCGCTCGCGGCATTGGCGATCGACGAAGCCGGCCAGCGCGCGCAGGCGTGGCGTCATCGCCACGAACGGCCGCTGCTGCAGCTGCTGCATGCGCGCCTCGCCGAAGCTGCCGAGGTCGCATTCGACGAGCAGGAAGCGGTTGTCGCCGTCGGCGCCCTGATCGTGCTCGGTCCCGGGCGCGACCACGACGGCGTGCCCGGCATCCACCAGGCCGCCGCGCCCGCCGACCTCGATCTCCAGCGTGCCGCGCAACGGCAACACCACCTGCACGTGCGCGTGGTGGTGGAGATGGCCGTCGCGGCCGTAGCGGCGCAATTGCAGGGCGCCGGTCATCGCGCCGCCTGCCGTGCGCCGCCGCGCCTGGCGGAACCGGTCGGCCAGGCGCGGGAGGCCATCACTTGGCCCAGGCGTCGCGCAGCGTGACGCTGCGGTTGAACACCGGACGGGCCGCGCCGTGGTCGCGGCGGTCGGCGACGAAGTAGCCCAGCCGCTCGAACTGGAACGACTGCTCCGGCGCCGCCTGTGCCGCGGCCGGCTCGACATAGCCGGCGACGATGCGCTTGGACTCGGGGTTGAGGTGGTCGCGGTAGGTCTTGCCCTCGGACTCGTCGTCCGGCTTCTCGACCGAGAACAGGCGGTCGTACAGGCGGATCTCCGCTTCGACCGCGTGCCGCGCGCTGACCCAGTGGATGGTGCCCTTGACCTTGCGGTTGGCGCCTTCCATGCCCGGGCGCGATTCCGGGTCCAGCCAGCCGCGCAGCTCGACGATCTCGCCGGCCGCGTTCTTGACCACCTCGTCCACGCGCACGATGCCGGCGCCGCGCAGGCGGACCTCGCCGCCCGGCACCAGCCGCTTCCAGCCCTTCGGCGGCACCTCGGCGAAATCCTCGCGCTCGATCCACAGCTCGCGCGAGAACGGCACGCTGCGCTCGCCCTGGGTCTCGTCCTTGGGATGGTTGGAGAAGGTCAGCGTTTCCTCGTGGCCTTCCGGCAGGTTGGCGAGCACCAGCTTGAGGGGGTCGATCACCGCCAGCCGGCGCTGCGCGTGCGCGTCCAGGTCCTCGCGCAGGCAGCCTTCCAGCACGGAGAAGTCGATCACCGAGTTCTGCTTGGAGATGCCGACGCGATCGACGAACAGGCGCATCGCCGCCGGCGTGTAGCCGCGCCGGCGCAGGCCCTGCAGCGTGTACATGCGCGGGTCGTCCCAGCCCTCGACCAGGCCTTCCTCGACCAGCGCGGTGAGCTTGCGCTTGCTCATCACCGTGTAGTTGATGTTCAGGCGCGAGAACTCGATCTGGCGCGGCTTGGCCGCCTCGTTCGGCAGCCCCTTGGCGGCCAGCGGCGCCAGCAGCTCGGGGTGTCCGGCCAGGTCGACGTTGTCCACGCACCAGTCGTACAGCGGGCGGTGGTCCTCGAACTCCAGCGTGCACAGCGAGTGGGTGATGCCTTCGATGGCATCGCCCAGCGAATGCGCGAAGTCGTACATCGGGTAGATCGGCCAGGCGTTGCCGGTGTTCTGGTGCTCGACGTGCTTGATCCGGTACAGCGCCGGGTCGCGCAGGTTGATGTTGCCGCTGGCCATGTCGATCTTGGCGCGCAGGGTGCGCGCGCCGTCGGGGAACTCGCCCGCGCGCATGCGCCGGAACAGGTCGAGGTTCTCCTCGACGCTGCGGTCGCGCCACGGCGAATTGCGGCCCGGTTCGGTCAGCGTGCCGCGGTACTCGCGCACCTGCTCGGCAGTGAGGTCGCAGACGAAGGCCTTGCCGTCCTCGATGAGCTTCTCGGCGGCCAGGTAGTACACCTCGAAGTAGTCCGAGGCGTGGCGCAGGCTGGCCCAGTCGAAGCCCAGCCAGCGCACGTCGTCCTGGATCGCGGCGACGAACTCGGGGTCTTCCTTGGCCGGGTTGGTGTCGTCCAGGCGCAGGTTGCAGGTGCCGCCGAACTCGGCCGCGACGCCGAAGTCCAGGCAGATCGCCTTGGCGTGGCCGATGTGCAGGTAGCCGTTCGGCTCGGGCGGAAAGCGGGTCTTGATCGTGGCGTGCTTGCCGCTGGCCAGGTCCTCGCGGACGATCTGGCGGATGAAATCCTTCTTTTCGGGAAGGGCGTCGGCGGCGGGTGCGGGGGGGGGCGTGCTGGACATGCCGGGGCTGGATGCAGAAAGACGCGCAGTTTATCGCGCCGGGGCGCCCGGCGTATTCTGGCCGGCAAGCCGCGAGGAGCTCCGCCATGCAGGTCGCCTACCGTGCCGACAACCTGTTCGACGCCCATCTGGTGAAACATGCGCTGGAGGACGCCGGGATCATGGCCTTCGTGTTCGGCGAATCCCTGCTCGGTGCCGGCGGCGACCTGCCGCTGTTCGGCGTGCTGCGGGTATGCGTGCCGGACGAGGCGCTGGAGCAGGCGCAGGACGTGGTGCTGGCGCTGGGCCTGGACGGGCAGGCGACGCGCGCGCTGTAGCCTGTGGGCGCGCTTTTGTGGGAGCGGCTGAAGCCGCTCCCACAAAAGCGGATGGCCCGGCGGCGCCTCGGCCGCTGCCAATGCGCGCAGCCGCCTGAACAGCGCCACGGTCCCGGCGGGCGGCGCGATCACCGGCAGGAAGCCGGCCCGGATCGGCGCGCGCCGTTCCAACCGTGCATGGCCATCCGGCACGGCGCAGGCCGGCCCTGCTTGAAAGCCGGGCCGGCCGGTCCCATGCAGCGGAAGTCCCCCCTCGCCGGAGCATCGCCATGCTGGGAGCCCGCCAGTTCAAGCAACGCCTGCCACGCGCCGACGAGGCGCTTCCCGGACGCGCCGCGCCGCTGCCGCTGCACAACGTGCATTTCGTCAACGGCCATCCGCTGCGGGCGGATTTCGCCGGCCTGGAGACGCTGGACGTCGGCATGGGCTGTTTCTGGGGCGCCGAGCGCAAGTTCTGGCAACTGCCGGGCGTGTACGCCACCGCGGTCGGCTACCAGGGCGGCTTGACGCCCAATCCCACCTACGAGGAAGTCTGCTCCGGCATGACCGGGCACGCCGAGGTCGTGCGGGTGGTGTTCGATCCCGCCCAGGTCTCGCGCGACACGGTGCTGCGCACGTTCTGGGAGAACCACGACCCCACGCAGGGCATGCGCCAGGGCAACGACACCGGCACCCAATACCGCTCGGCGATCTACTGCCACGACGAGAACCAGTTCGAGTCCGCGCTCGCCAGCCGCGACGCCTACCAGCAGCGCCTGCACGAGGCCGGCTACGGCCAGATCACCACCGAGATCGCCTATCCGGCGGGACCGTTCTACTACGCCGAGGATTACCACCAGCAGTACCTGGCGAAGAACCCGGCCGGCTACTGCGGCCTGGGCGGTACCGGGGTGAGCTGCCCGATCGGGCTGGAGGCGTGAGCCTTCTTTGCTGAGGGGATCGCGCGAGGTCTGCGTACTGCGCGGGTCGTTCCGCGCAAGTCGCTGGGTCCCCGCCTGCGCGGGGACGACAGCTGGAGGTTTCCGGAGCAAGCCACCTTGCCGATGAAGCCATGCTTCCATCGTCGTCCCCGAACCCAGCGACTTGCTTCCTTATTTCCGGCGGCGCTCGCCCGTAGGCGCGGCGCAAGCCGCGATGACCCCCGATGGCGGTGGGGCGTCGCGGCCTGTGCCGTCCTGCGGCCGTGGCCCGGGCTCAGCCCGCCAGCTTGCCGCGGATCGTCGCGCGCAGCGCCTGCAGGTCCTTGGCGAAGGTATCGATGCCGCTGGCCAGCTTCTCGGTCGCCATCGGGTCCGCGGCCAGGTCGGCGGCGAAGCGGGCCGCGTCGATCGGCGTGGTCGCCGCGCCGTCGGCCGGCTTCGGCGACAGCTTGCGCGGCAGCTCGCCGTGGTCGGCGTCGAGCTTTTCCAGCAGGTCCGGCGAGATGGTCAGGCGGTCGCAGCCGGCCAGCGCCTCGATCTGCGCGGTCGAGCGGAACGAGGCGCCCATCACCACGGTCTTGGAGCCGCGCTTCTTGAACTCGGCATAGACGCCGCGCACGAACTTCACGCCCGGGTCCTCGTCGATGCTGGCCGGGGCCTGGCCGTTGGCGACGTACCAGTCGAGGATGCGGCCGACGAACGGCGAGATCAGGAACACCCCCGCTTCCGAACAGGCCAGCGCCTGGGTCTGGTTGAAGATCAGGGTCAGGTTGCAGTCGATGCCTTCGGCCTGCAGCTGGCGCGCGGCCTCCACGCCTTCCCAGGTCGCGGCGACCTTGATCAGGATCTTGTCCTTGGGCACGCCGCGCTCGGCGTACATCTGGATGAACTTGCGCGCCTTGGCGACCGTGGCGGCGGTGTCGTGGGCCAGGTCGGCGTCGACTTCGGTGGAGACGCGGCCGGGCACCAGTTCGGCCAGCATCGTGCCGACGCCGATGGTCAGGCGGTCGGCGACCTCGTTGACGACGGCGTCGCCGCCGCCGGACTGCTGCCGGCCCCAGGCCAGTTCGCGCTCGATCAGCTCGGCGTACACCGGCAGGTCCAGCGCCTTCTTCACCAGCGTCGGGTTGGTGGTGCAGTCCACCGGCTTGAGGCGCTTGATCGCCTCGTAGTCGCCGGTGTCGGCGACGACCACCGACAGTTCGCGCAGTTGGGCCAGTTTGGAAGGTTGCGAAGCGGTCATTTCGGTCTCTCGTTTCGGTTCGGGACGGATGGTGCGAGCGGGACGCTACGGTAGCGCGCTCAGCGATGGAAGTCGCCCGCCGCCTCGGGCTGGTAGTGGATGGCGGTCACGCGCAGGCGCAGCTTGCGGCCTTGCGGCGTCTCCCAGTCGATGCACTGGCCCAGCGACAGGCCGAGCAGGGCGCTGCCGACCGGTGCCAGCACCGAGACGCGGTGGCGCTCGACGTCGGCCTCGTTCGGGTAGACCAGGGTGAGGGTATGCGTGTCGCCCTGCAGTTCGTCCTGGCATTCCACGCGCGAATGCATGGTGACGACGTCGGCGGGCATCTGTTCGGGCGCGACGATGCGGGCGCGGCCCAGTTCCTCGGAGAGCGCGATCGCGGCGGGGTGCCGGCTCAGCGCGGGGGATTCGAGCATCGCCTCGAGGCGGGCGAGATCGCGGGAGGAAATGGTGATGGAAGGCGGCAGGCCGCTGCTGTGCTGCGATTGGACCATGGGATTCTCCTTGGAGGACGGACAAGCAAAAGGCGACCGGAAGGCCGCCCGCGCCTATTGTCGGAAGAATCGCCGCCGGATGCGACCTCGGGCGCGGGGCCGTTCAGGCCGCCTCGATGCTGCGCGGCGCCGCATGCGGGGCCGGGGCCAGCGTCAACAGCTCGTCCGGCAGCTGCCTGAACAGGCCGGCCAGGCTTTCCAGGAACGCGGACATCGCCGAGCTGCGCCGCCAGACCATCGCGATGCGCCGGCTCGGCTGCTTGTCGGCGCGGAAGTCGAGCAGGCGGATGCTGTCCGAGCGCGCCACCGGCGGCTTCACCGCGAGCATCGGCAGCAGGGTGATGCCGACGTTGGCGGCGACCATCTGCCGCAGCGTCTCCAGGCTGGTGGCCTGGAACTCGGATTTCTCCAGCGCCCCGGCCAGGTGGCACACGTCCAGCGCCTGTTCGCGCAGGCAATGGCCGTCCTCGAGCAGCAGCAGGCGTTGCTCGGAGAGCTCGGCCAGCGTCAGGTCCTGCTTCTGCGCCAGCGGGTGGCCTTCCGGCACCGCCAGCACGAACGGTTCCTCGAACAGGAACTCGGCGTGCAGCTGGTCGTCGTGCAGCGGCAGCGCCAGCAGCGCGGCGTCCAGCTTGCCCTCGCGCAGCTGGCGCAGCAGCTGGTCGCTCTTTTCCTCGACCAGCAGCAGTTCCAGTTGCGGAAAGCGCTGGCGGATGCGCGGCACCATGTGCGGCAGCAGGTACGGGCCGAGCGTGGGGAAGATGCCCAGCCGCACCGTGCCGGCTTCCGGGTCCTGGCTGCGGCGCGCCGCTTCCTTCATCTGCTCGACCTCGGCCACGATGCCGCGCGCGCGGTTGGCGGCCTCGCGCCCGGCCGGGGTCAGCATCACTTTGCGCGGCGCGCGCTCGACCAGCGGCACGCCCAGCTCGTCCTCCAGCTTCTTGATCTGGGTGGACAGGGTGGGCTGGCTGACGAAGCAGGCCGCCGCGGCGCGGCCGAAATGCTTGTGGTCGGCCAGGGCCACCAGGTATTTCAGATCGCGCAGGTTCATGGACTACGGGCCTCGCTGAAACAGGGGACGATTGCAGCGGCGTTCGCACCAGCTTACGCCCCTCCACGCGAAGGGGCGCAACCGGGCTCAGGCGGCCTCGGCGACGGCGCCGCTGCTCTTCGGCGCGGTGCTGCGGATCAGGTGGTCGAAGGCGCTCAGCGCGGCGGTGGCGCCGGCGCCCATCGCGATCACGATCTGCTTGTACGGCACCGTGGTGGCGTCGCCGGCGGCGAACACGCCCGGCAGGCTGGTCTGGCCGCGGTCGTCGATGACGATCTCCCCGCGCGCCGACAGTTCCACCGTGCCCTTGAGCCACTCGGTGTTGGGCAGCAGGCCGATCTGCACGAACACGCCTTCCAGCTCGACGCGGTGGCTGTCGCCGCCGGCGCGGTCCTTGTAGACCAGGCCGGTGACCTTGCTGCCGTCGCCCAGTACCTCGGTGGTCTGCGCGCTGGTGATGATCTTCACGTTGGACAGGCTGCGGAGCTTGCGCTGCAGCACCTCGTCGGCGCGCAGCTGCGCGTCGAACTCGATCAGGGTGACGTGCGAGACGATGCCGGCCAGGTCAATCGCGGCTTCCACGCCGGAGTTGCCGCCGCCGATCACCGCCACGCGCTTGCCCTTGAACAGCGGGCCGTCGCAGTGCGGGCAGTAGGCCACGCCCTTGTTGCGGTACTCGTTCTCGCCCGGCACGTTCATCTGCCGCCAGCGCGCGCCGGTGGACAGGATCACGGTCCTGGACTTCAGCGAGGCGCCGTTCTCGAGCTTGACCTCGATCAGGCCGTCGGCGCCGGCCGGCACCAGCTGCTCGGCGCGCAGCAGGTTCATCACGTCCACGTCGTAGGCGCGCACGTGCTGTTCCAGCGCCGCGGCCATCTTCGGGCCCTCGGTTTCCGGCACCGAGATGAAGTTCTCGATCGCCATCGTGTCCAGCACCTGGCCGCCGAAGCGCTCGGCCGCCACGCCGGTGCGGATGCCCTTGCGCGCGGCGTACACCGCCGCCGCCGCGCCGGCCGGGCCGCCGCCGACCACCAGCACGTCGAACGGCGCCTTCCCGGCGATCTTCTTCGCGTTGCGGTCGGCCGCGCCGGTGTCGAGCTTGGCGACGATCTGCTCCAGGGTCATGCGGCCCTGGTCGAACAGCTTGCCGTTGAGGTAGACGGTCGGCACCGACATGATCTCGCGCGCCTCGACCTCCTCCTGGAACAGCGCGCCGTCGATCGCCTCGTGCTTGATGTTCGGGTTCAGCACCGCGGCCAGGTTCAGCGCCTGCACCACGTCCGGGCAGTTCTGGCAGGACAGCGAGAAGTAGGTTTCGAACCGGTACTCGCCCTGCAGGTTCTTCACCTGCTCCAGCAGCTCGGGCGCGGCCTTGGAGGGATGCCCGCCGACCTGCAGCAGCGCCAGCACCAGCGAGGTGAACTCGTGGCCCATCGGCAGGCCGGCGAAGCGCAGCTTGATGTCCTGCCCGGGGGAGGTCAGGCCGAACGACGGCTTGCGCTCGGCGTCGTCGCGCCAGACGTCCACGGTGATCTTGTCCGACAGTTCCTTCAGCTCGTTGAGCAGCTCGAGCATTTCCTGGGACTTGGCGCCGTCGTCGACGGAAGCGTCGATTTGGATCGGGCGGGTGACCTTCTCCAGGTAGGCCTTGAGCTGGGTCTTGAGATTGGCGTCCAACATGGAGAACTCCTGATGGCGGGTAAGTGGGGAAGGGCACCGGCATGCGGCTGCGCCGTGCTCCTGCGGGGGCTCGCAGGGAAGAAGGAACCGCGCGCATGGACGCGCGCCGCCCTGCGAGGGACTCGCGAAGAAGCGCTTGGCGCCGCCGTGGGGCGGGTCGCCGGTCGATGATGGAAGGGGGTGAACCGCAGCCGGCGCACGGAAGGCGCGGCGGCCGCACCGGCTCCGGTTCACCCCCGGTCCCGCGGCTGCGGGACCGGGAGCGCGGGACGGCTTAGATCTTGCCGACCAGGTCCAGCGACGGAGCCAGGGTCTTCTCGCCTTCCTTCCACTTGGCCGGGCAGACCTCGCCCGGGTGGTTGGCGACGTAGATGGCGGCCTTGACCTTTCGCAGCAGTTCCTTGGCGTCGCGGCCGATGCCCTCGGCGGTGATTTCCACCGACTGGATCACGCCGGCCGGGTCGATGATGAAGGTGCCGCGGTCGGCCAGGCCCGCCGGGCGCAGCACGTCGAAGTTCTTCGAGATCTGGTGGGTCGGGTCGCCGATCATCGCGTACTTGATCTTGCCGATCGCCGGCGAGGTGTCGTGCCAGGCCTTGTGCGAGAAGTGGGTGTCGGTGGAGACCGAGTACACCTCGACGCCGAGCTTCTGGAACTCCTCGTAATGGTCGGCCAGGTCTTCCAGCTCGGTCGGGCACACGAAGGTGAAGTCGGCCGGGTAGAACACCACCACGGACCACTTGCCCTTCAGGTTGGCGTCGGAGACCTTGATGAACTCGCCATTCTGGTAGGCGTCGGCTTCGAACGGCAGGATTTCGGTGTTGATTACGGACATTGCGTTTCCTCTGTTGGCAAAGGGCGAGGGGGATGGAACAGGCGCCATGGTAGGCAGGGGCGATAGATACCGCAAATCGATTGATGGCATTGGATAGATAGATTTTGTCTATCGTTAAGCGAGCCCGGCTCTTTGGTGCCATGCATCAACGGCTGCTCCGATAATGGCGATCCGACGTTTCGCAAGGGTGAAGCCCTGACTGCCATGCCTTTTCCTCCCGCCGACGCCTTGCTGCGCGCCGCCGCCGCCCGGATCGAGCGGGCCGACGCCGAGCCGCTGCTGCTGCACGCGCTCGGCCGCGACCGCGCCTGGCTGTTCGCGCACGGGCGCGATCCGGTCGATCCGGCGGTCGCCGCCGCCTTCGAGGCGCTGGTGGCGCGGCGCGAGGCGGGCGAACCGGTCGCCTACCTGACCGGCCGCCGCGGGTTCTGGACCCTGGACCTGCAGGTGACGCCGGACACGCTGATCCCGCGCCCGGAGACCGAGACGCTGGTCGAGCTGGCGCTGGAACGGGTGGACCAGGCGCCGGGACGGCGCATCGCCGATCTCGGCACCGGCAGCGGCGCGATCGCGCTCGCCCTGGCCAGCGAGCGTCCGCGCGCGCGCGTGGTGGCCACCGATGTCAGCGGGGGCGCGCTGGCGGTGGCGCGCGCGAACGCCGCCGGGCACGCGCTGGACAACGTCGAGTTCCGCCACGGCAGTTGGCTGGCGCCGCTGGCCGGCGAGCGCTTCGACCTGATCGCCAGCAATCCTCCCTACATCGCCGAGGGCGACCCGCACCTGGACCTCGGCGACCTGCGGCACGAACCGGCCGCGGCGCTCGCCTCCGGCCGCGACGGATTGGATGCGATCCGCGAGATCGTCGCCGGCGCGCCCGACCGCCTGCTGCCGGGGGGCTGGCTGCTGTTCGAGCACGGCTGGGACCAGGGCGAGGCGGTGGCCGCGCTGTTGCGCGACCGCGGTTTCGCCGAGGTCGCCACCCACCGCGACCTGGAGGATCGCGACCGCGTCACGCTGGGCCGCTGGCCGCCATAGGGCTTGCCACTTTCTGCGGGAGCTCGGTTGTGGGAGGGACTGAAGTCCCTCCCACAGAACCTCTCCCGCAAGCCCTCCCGCAACCACGCCCGATACAATGCGGCTTTTCCCGCAGGACCGCCGCATGCGCACCCTCTATCCCGAGATCGAACCGTTCAACACCGGCACGCTGAAGGTCGACGATCGCCACACGCTGTATTTCGAGGAGTGCGGCAATCCCGGCGGCAAGCCGGTGGTGCTGCTGCACGGCGGCCCCGGCGGCGGGATCAGCGCCAAGATGCGCCGCTTCCACGATCCGGCCAAGTACCGCATCGTGCTGTTCGACCAGCGCGGTTCAGGCCGCTCGACGCCGCACGCCGACCTGGTCGACAACACCACCTGGGACCTGGTGGCCGACATCGAGAAGCTGCGCGAGAAGCTGGGCATCGCCAAGTGGCAGGTGTTCGGCGGCAGCTGGGGCTCGACCCTGGCGCTGGCGTACGCGCAGGCCCATCCGGGGCGCGTCACCGAACTGGTGCTGCGCGGCATCTTCATGCTGCGCCGCTGGGAGCTGGAATGGTTCTACCAGGAAGGCGCCAACCGCCTGTTCCCGGATGCCTGGGAGCACTACATCGGCGCGATCCCGCCGGTGGAGCGGCACGACCTGATCTCGGCGTTCCACCGCCGCCTGACCAGCGACGACGAGGCCACCCGGCTGGCCGCGGCCAAGGCGTGGAGCGTATGGGAAGGGGCGACCAGCTTCCTGCACGTGGACGAGGATTTCGTCGCCGGGCACGAGGACCCCAGGTTCGCGCTCGCCTTCGCCCGCATCGAGAACCACTACTTCGTCAACGGCGGTTTCTTCGAGGTCGAGGACCAGTTGCTGCGCGACGCGCACCGCATCGCCGATATCCCGGGCGTGATCGTGCACGGCCGCTACGACGTGGTCTGCCCGGTGCAGAACGCCTGGGACCTGCACAAGGCCTGGCCTAAGGCCCAGCTCGAGATCACCCCGGCCTCGGGCCATTCCGCGTTCGAGGCCGAGAACCTGGACGCGCTGGTGCGCGCGACCGATCGCTTCGCCTGAGCCTGCCGGGCGAGGGCGGCGCACTGCCCTCGCAGGAGGGACTCCGGTCCCGGCGCGCCGTGCGCGTCGCCCATCGGGTCCTTCCCGCCGTGCCGCCGCCGCGAACGGAGCGGCGGCACGGCAGCGGGAAAACCCGGCCCGGGTCTACATCAGGCGCGCGGCCAGCGGCGGCAGCAGGCGCGCCAGCCGTTCCGCCCATTCGAGCTGGCCGGCGTGGTCCGCGATCAGGTCCTGGCGGATCTCCAGTTCGACGTGCAGCAGCCCGCGGGCCTCGGCATGGACCGGGATCGCGTAGTCGCTGGTATCGCTGATCGCATAGGGCTCGTTGTCGCCGACCACCAGCCCTTCTTCCTGCAGGGCGACGCGCAGCGCATGCGCGAGGCGGCCGTCGCGGTTGTACAGCACGCCGGCGTGCCAGGGACGTTCGAAGCCGTTCATGCGCGGGGTGAAGCTGTGCATCGCGATCAGCACCGTCGGGCGCCCGGCGGCCGCGCGCGCATCCAGTTCGGCGGCGATGCGCCCGTGGTACGGCGCGAAGATCTCGTCGATGCGCGCCTGGCGCGCGGCCGGGTCGAGCCCGAGGTTGCCCGGCACCGTTGTGCCGTCGCTGGCCGCGACGATCGAGGTGGGCGAATCCAGCGGCCGGTTGCAGTCGATCACCAGGCGCGAATAGGTCTGGGTGATCGCGAAGGCGTCCAGCAGGCCGGCAAGCAGGCGGGTGGTGTCGTCGATGCCGATGTCCCAGCCGATGTGGCGGTCCAGTTCGGCCTGCGGCAGGCCCAGCTCGGCCAGGGCGCGCGGCACGCGCTGGCCGGCGTGGTCGGCCAGCAGCACGAACGGCGATGCGCCGTCGGCGCGGTAGACGGTGAACGGCGGCGGGTCTTCGTTGCCCAGCAGCCGTGCCTGCATTTCGGTGGAAGCGTCAGCCACGCGGGGTCCCGTCCAGTTCGTGTTCGATCATCCACAGCCCGGCCCAGAGCTTGGCGTCCATCTCGAAGCCCGCGCGCATCTTCTCGACCAGCCAGGCCGCGGCGCGATTGCGCGGCACTTCGTGCACCACGATGTCCTCGGTGGCGTCGCCGCCGCCTTCGCCGACCTTGCGCAGGCCGGTGGCGCGCACGAACGCGACCTTCTCGCTGCTGGCGCCGGAGGAGGTCGGGCCGACCATCAGCACTTCGGCGTGCTCGGCGGTCCAGCCGGTCTCCTCCTCGAGCTCGCGGATCGCCGAGACCTCGATCGATTCGCCGGCCTCGATGTCGCCGACCAGGCCCGCGGGCATCTCGATCGTGCGCGCCTGCAGCGGCACGCGGAACTGCTCGACGAACAGCACGTTGTCCTGCGGCGTCACCGCGACGATGATCGCGGCCAGGCCGCCGGCGTGCACGCGCTCTGAATATTCCCAGGTGCCGCGCACCACCATGCGCTGGTACTTGCCCTCGTAGACGACCTGGGGTTCGGCATCGTTGTGGTTCATGGCGTTGGCAGACTCGTGTCGGATACGGAAGCGGGGAGGCCGGCGGCGGCGAACAGGCGGCGCCGCGTGAGGGGTCCGAAGCGCAGCGCGTCGCAGAGCCCGGCCAGCATGCCGGCGTCGGCGGCCGCGCGCCGGAACGCGCCCGCGGTGCCGTCGACCGGGGCATCGAGCGCGATCGTGGCCAGGCGGCGCCACAGCAGGGCCTGTTCGCGCTGCTCGCGCAGCCGGGCGGCGGCCTGGGCGGCGCCGCGCAGGCGCAGGTACGGCACCTCGTCGATGCGTTCGAGCAGCGCGTCCAGGCTGCCGAAATGCGCCAGCAGCACCGCGGCGGTCTTGGCGCCGATGCCGCTCACGCCGGGGATGTTGTCGGTGGCGTCGCCGCACAGCGCCAGGTAGTCGGCGATCTGGTGCGCATGCACGCCGTGGCGGGCCTTGACGCCATCGGCGCGCCAGCGCTGCTGGCGGGCGTAGTCCCATTGCTCGTCGTGTTCGCCGAGCAGCTGCGAGAGATCCTTGTCGGCCGAGACGATCACGCCGTGGAAGCCGTGCGGGCGCGCGCCATGCAGCGCGCTGCCGATCAGGTCGTCGGCCTCGTACTCGTGGTGCGCCAGCACGGCTAGCCCGAGCGCGGCGCACAGCGCCTTGCAATGCGCGAACTGGCGGCGCAGTTCCTCGGGCGCCGGCTCGCGGTTGGCCTTGTAGAGCGGGTAGAGCGCATGCCGGAAACAACTGTCCAGGGCCTCGTCGAACGCGAGCACGATGTGCTCGGGGCGCTCGCGTTCCAGCAGCTCCAGCACGAACCGGGCGAAGCCGTGCACGGCGTTGGTGGGCCAGCCCTGCGCATCGCGGAACTCGTCCGGCATCGAATGCCAGGCGCGGAACACGTACAGGCTGGAATCGACCAGGTAGAGCGGCTTCATGCCGGGCGCCCCCTGCGGCGTGCCGTGCTAGGCACGCTCGCCGGTCCAGTCGGTCAGCAGCGCGGCGGCATCGGGGCGCTCGCGCTCCGGCGCGGGCGTGCGCGCGGTTCCGATATGGACGAAGCCGACGATCCGCTCGTTCGCGGCCAGCCCCAGCTTCGCCGCCACGGCGTCGTCGTAGGCCATCCAGGCGGTCAGCCATTGCGCGCCGAACCCATGGGCCTGCGCGGCCTGCAGCAGCGCGAAGCAGACGCAGCCGGCGGTCAGCAGTTGCTCCTGCTCGGGCACCTTGTGGTCGCGCTGCAGGCGCGCGACGACGGCCACGATCAACGGCGCGTACGAGAAGCGCTTGCGGTCCTTTTCCACGGCGGCCGCCGGGGCGTTCGGATCGCGCTGCCGGCTGCGCTCGGCCAGGAATTCGCCGAGGCGGTCGCGGGCGGCGCCCGCGATGCGCAGGAACCGGAACGGCACCAGCTTGCCGTGGTCCGGCACCCGCACGGCCGATTGCAGCATGCGCAGCAAGGTGGCGTTGTCGGGACCGGGTTCGCCCAGCTGCATGGAGGGCACGGAGCGGCGCTCGTCCAGCGCCTGCAGCGAATGAAGGGTATGCATGGCCGGATTATAGGGGGCTGTTCTTGACCGCCAGCCGTCGCCGCGCGGCCGGTTCCATCGCCGGCAAGCAAACTCGGTGCGCGGCGACGGGAAGCGCTCGAGGCCCGGGCGCCGCGGCTTTGCTTAATCGCCTCCGCGGCATGCCCGTAATCGGCAAGACGCGGGACATGGCCGCGGATTACGATGTAGCGTCGGGTTGCACGATTCGCCAGGGTAGGAAATGCGCATGCCATCACGTTCCTGTATAGGGCTCCGCGCCTACCATCGGCGCGCGGGTGCTTGGGGCGCGGCCGCATGTTTTCTTGATTCCAGAGTGCCGCCTGCGTGGCTGGGGAGCCTTTGCGCATGACGTCCAATCCCGGCATTCCCGGGCATCCGGCGCGCGACGCGCGCCTGCTCGAGCAGGTACGCGCCGCGTTCCTGCCCGCGCTGTCTCAGGCCTTCGCTTCGGCGTTGGCGCATTTCGACGACGTGCTGTTCGACCGCGCCGAGACGGCCGGCCCTTCGCAGATGCTGTACCTGGACGGCATGCGCGAACTGCGCCGCCGGCGCGAGGAGATCGCCGCGCGCCTGCGCGCGCAGCTCGACCTGGCCTGGCGCGCGCTGGAAGAAGGCCAGCCCCTGTCGGCCGAGGTCCTGCTGGCCGGGCAGGGCAACGGCAGCGGCACGCTTAGCCTGGTCCCGGAGCACGAACTGGAATCGAGGCTGGCGGTGCGCAACCTGGCCAGCGTGCTGCTGCGCGACTGCAAGCCGGTGCTGGCGCGCATCGATCGCCGCCTGGGCTGGATCGCGGGCGGGCTGGAGCTCGGCCCGGATACCGACCCGATCGGGCCGGAGCACATCGGCGTGGCCGTGCACGAGGCCTTCGCCACCAGCGACTTCGCGCCGGAGATCCGCCTCGTGCTGATCAAGCTGTGCGAGCGCGACCTGGCCGAGCCGCTCGCCAAGCTCTACCAGGGGCTGGACGAGCAGCTCGCCAAGGCCGGGGTGATGCCGGAGATCTCCCGGCCGCGCCGGCCGGCGCCGCGGCCGGTGCCGCGCGATGCCGACGAGGCGCCCGGCGCGGACGGCTTCGGCGCGTCCGCCGGTGCCGGGGACGACTACGGCGACTATGCCGCGCCGGCCTGGGCCAGCCGCTTCGTCAACCGCTGGGCGCAGGGACGCGGCCGCGCCCAGGCCGCCCAGCGCGGCCGCGAGTCGCTGGACGAGCTCGGGGAGGACTACAGCGGGGCCGCCGGGCAGGGCATGCTGCTCGACGCCTTGCACGAGCTGCTGCAGCAGGCGCGCGGCATGCGCGACAACGCCACTTCCGCCGCTTCGGTCGCCTCGGTGGCGGCGCAGCAGCAGCGTCCGCTCAGCCAGCGCGAGATGCTGTCGGTGCTGTCGCTGCTGCAGGCCACGCCCAGCGCCACCCTCAACGCGGCGATCGGCCAGCAGGGCGAGTCGCTGGCGCAGCGGCTCAAGAGCGAAGTGCTGTCCGGCGCGACCCGGCTCGGCGTCGATCCGGCCAACGCGCGCCTGGACCCGATGGACGAGGACGCGATCGACCTGGTCGGCATGCTGTTCGACGTGATGCTGGACGAGCGCGACCTGGAAGGCCGCTCGCGCGAGCTGATCGGCCGCCTGATCGTGCCGTTCGTCAAGGTCGCGATGCTCGACCGCAAGATGTTCGTGCAGAAGACCCATCCGGCGCGGCGCCTGCTCAACTCGCTGGCCGAGGCCTGCGAGGGCAACACCGGCGAGAGCCCGGCCGAACGCGTGCTGATGACCAAGGTCGAGGAGATCATCGAGCGGCTGGTGGCCGAGTTCAACGAGAACCTGGCGATCTTCCTGACCCTGGAAGAGGAGTTCCGGGAGTTCCTGGTCCAGCACCGGCGCCGGGTCGAGATCGCCGAGCGGCGCGCGGCCGAGACGCAGCGCGGCCAGGAAAAGCTGGACATGGCGCGTGCGCGCGCGCAGCTGGAACTGGAAAAACGCCTGGTCGGCAAGCTGCCGGCGGCGGTCGAGGAATTCCTGCGCCACCCGTGGCAGCACAACCTGACCATGGCGATCCTGCGCGACGGCGAGGACGGCACGGCGATGGCCGAGGCCCTGGCGGCCGGCGACGGCGTGCTCGAGGAACTGGCCGAGGCGCGCCGCCACGTCGTCGGCAAGCCCTGGCTGCAGGCCTGGCAGGGACCGCTGCAGAAGGTGTTCGGCAGCGTCGGCCTGCACGGGGATGCGGCGATGGGGGCGATCGGCGCGCTGCACGACACGCTGCAGGCGATCGCCGAGGCGCGCCCGGAACTGGAAAGGCCGCTGCCGGAACTGCCGTCGGTGGTGTTGCCGCAGCCAGCGCCGGAAACCGCCGCGGTCGATCTCGGCGTCGAGGCGAAGGGCGACGATTTCGACAATGCCGATGCCGACCGCTTCCGCGACATGGCGATCGGTACCTGGCTCGATTTCATCGACAAGGACGGCAAGGTGCAGGCGGGCAAGCTGTCCTGGGTGAGCCCGATCTCGGCGCGGTTGCTGTTCGTCAACCGCCGCGGCGTGCGCTTCTGCGTGGCCTCGCCGGAGGAACTGGCGGTAATGGTGCGGCTCGGCCGGTTGCGGCCGCACGCCAGCGACGGCGCGTTCGACAGCGCGATGCAGGGCGTGATCGACAAGCTGGATCCGCAGGCCAGCGCGGTGCATTAGCGCGGGATGCGGCGGCCTGCCGCCATCGTCCCGGCGGAAGCGCCGCTGGGGCCTCCCATCGCTCTGCTAGCATCGCTCCCCGACATGGGTCGACATCCGGGGAAGGCATGGCCGTTCAGGTGTTGGTGCTGAAGGAACTGGCCGAGGGCGAGCGCCGCGTGGCGGCGACGCCGGAGACGGTGAGGAAGCTGGTCGCGCTGGGCGCGAACGTCTGGGTCCAGGCCGATGCCGGCGCCGGCGCGGGCATTCCCGACGACCTCTATCGCCAGGCCGGCGCCGAGCCGGCTCCCGAGGATGCGATCGCCCAGGCCGACCTGGTGCTGTGCGTGCAGTCGCCCGACCCGGCGCGGCTGCAGCGGCTCAAGCCCGGCGCGAGCTTGGTCGGTATGTTGTACCCGGATGCCGATCCCGCGCGCGGCGAGGCGCTGCGCGCGCAGGGCGTCACCGCGTTCCCGCTGGAAAGGCTGCCGCGCACCACGCGCGCGCAGGCGATGGACGTGCTCAGCTCGCAGGCCGGCATGGCGGGCTACAAGGCCACGCTGATCGCCGCGCAGCTGGCGCCGCGCTTCTTCCCGATGCTGACCACCGCGGCGGGCACGATCCGGCCGAGCAGGGTGCTGGTGGTCGGCGCCGGCGTGGCCGGCTTGCAGGCGATCGCCACGGCCAGGCGGCTGGGGGCGCAGGTGGAAGGCTTCGACGTGCGCCCGGAGACGCGCGAGCAGATCGAGTCGCTCGGCGGCAAGTTCCTCGACCTGGGCGTGAGCGCGGCGGGCGAGGGCGGTTACGCGCGCCAGCTCACCGATTCGGAACGGGCCGAGCAGCAGCGCCGGCTGGCGGAGCACCTCAAGGGCGTGGACGTGGTGGTGTGCACCGCGGCGGTGCCGGGGAAGCCCGCGCCGAAGATCGTCAGCGCGGCGATGGTGGCGGGGATGCGGCCCGGCAGCGTGATCGTGGACCTGGCCGCGGAGACCGGCGGCAACTGCGAGGCGACCGAGCCGGGCCGGACGGTGGAGGTCGGCGGGGTGACGGTGGCGGGTCCGCTCGACCTGGCCAGCATGGGGGCGGTGCACGCGAGCGAGATGTTCGCGCGCAATGTCTGCAACTTCGTCGCGCTGTTCCTCAAGGATGGAGCGATCGGGTTCGATTGGGACGACGAGTTGTTGGCGAGGACGCGTTGGGTGGGGTGAGATTGCTGCGCTTTCGTTCACGCGACCTCTCCATCATCGTCCGCGCCTAGACGGAGCGAAGGGCGGCTGCTTGCTAGCCACTGGCTCGCGCAGCGCTGAGTGCTATCGAGCTATGTCCGATAGCCGGGGGTCGAAGACCCTGCGTCTTTGATGTTATCTGTCCAGCCCACGCAATCTCACTGCCGTGCGCAATCTCTCTACCGTCATCCCCGCGAAGCCGGGGATCCAGGGACTTTGCTTGTGGGTTTTACGTTGTAGTGACAGCAACGGCAACGGCAACGGCTTTCGCCTTGCGGCGAGTCACTTTTCTTTGCCTGTGCACGCGCGCCGCAGGAGCGGCGCCGCACGGCGAAGCCGGCCCGAAGGGCGCGACACAAGGATGTGCCGCGTAAAGAAAAGTAACCAAAAGAAGCGCTTCACAGCAGCCGAATGGCTGATCAAGCACACCCGCCTTCGCGCCCGCAGCTGCGCTGCGGGTTCGCGGAGCCAGCGGGATTTTTCGACGCGACTCGACCGCTGCGCGGCCAAGCCCGGGGCATTCGCCGCGCGGCGAATGCCCGCCCGCCGGGGCGAAGCGGTGCTTCGCCTTTTTCCGGCGAGCCCTGTCGCGGCGAAAAACGACGTGCATCCATGCACGTCGCCCTTCGGGTTTTTCCCGCCGTCTCCGCCGCTTCGGAGGGGGCCGCGCCGCAGTGGCATTTGCGGGCCATAGTGGTTGGCGCGCCGCCGCGCGAGGAGATGTTGCCCAATCCAGAGCAAAATCACGAGCAACAGCAACAGCAACAGCAACAGCAACAGCAACAGCAATAATGCCGCTGCGGTGTCGACATAAACCCCAGCGCCTCGATCCGAAGGATCCAATGCGCGGATATTGCTTCAAGCCGCTACGCAGGCGATCTCGCGCCGCGGTTCACTCGTCGTTGTCCGCATGCGCCTTGACCCAGGCGTCGCGCTGTTCGGGCGTCATCGACTTCCAGCGGTCGCGCAGGGCGTCGCGCTGGTCCGGGGGCAGGTCGCGCATCTGCTGGAACAGCACTTTCGCCTGGCGCCGCTGTTGCGGCGACATGTTCTCGTAGCGGCGCATGCCTTCGGAGGCCTTGCGCCGCTGCTCGGGCGTCATGTTCTGCCAGCGCTCGGCGTGCCGGAGCATCTTGTGGCGCTGTTCCGGCAGGTCGTTCCAGCGCTGGCGCAGGGCGCCGACCAGGCTGTCGCGCTGCTGCGGGCTGAGGTGTTCCCAGTCCGGCAGCGGCGGTTCGGCCGGCGGAGGCGGGGGCGGCGGGGGCAGGCGCGGACCGGACTGGGCCAGCGCCGGCGCGGCCGCGGCGAGCAGGAGCACGCCCAGGAGACGGGATGGGAGGCGGGCGGGATGCTTCATGGTCGTCATTCCATCGCTAGGGCGTTTTCCGAACCCAGCCAGACGTACAGGTCGGGATTCTGGTCGAGCGTGTCGTCGTCGGTGCCGGTGGCCGCGGCCGTGGCCGGCACTTGCGGCAACGCGGACGGGCCAAGGTCCCCGCGGTGCAGTTGCAGGCCGAAGCCGATCGCCAGCACCGCCGAGCACGCGGTCGCCAGCAGCCAGGCAGGCAGCCGCCGCGGCCGCCCGCCCGCTTGGCGGGCCTCGCGCAGGCGGGCGAGGGTCGGCGGAGGCAGCGTCGCCAGCGAGCGCGCATGCAGTTCCCGCATGCGCGCGTCGAAGGCGTCGTGGGAAGAAGAATGCTCGTTCATCAGCGGAACTCCTCGAGTTGCTTCTGCAGCGCCTCGCGGGCGCGCGAAAGATGCGTCTTCACCGAACCTTCCGAACAGCCCATCACGCGCGCGGTGGTCGCCACGTCCAGTTCCTCCAGCACGCGCAGGGTGAAGGCCTCGCGCTGGCGGGCGGGCAGCGCGCGCAGCGCGGCGACCAGGCGCGCATACGCTTCGCGCTGCTCGTGCTGCTGCGCCGGGCCAGCGCCGGCATCGGCCCAGTCGATGCGGCTGTCCTCGTCGCGCTCCTCGGCCGGCGCCCAGAACTTCAGCCGGAAGCTGCGCCGGCGCTGCAGGTCGATGATGCGGCTGCGCAGGATGCTCCAGAACAGCGGCGTCCATTCCTCGGCGGGGCGCTCGCGGTAGCCGAGCAGCCTGACCATCGCGTCCTGCACCGCGTCCAGCGCGTCCTCGCGGTGGCGCAGGCCGGCCTCGGCGAAACGGAACGCGCGCGGGCCGATGCCGGCCAGGAACGCGTCCAGCGACGCTGGCGCGACGGCCTGCGGTGCGTGCGATTGCGGATCGAGAGGGGTGCCCACCAGCACAGCGTAGCTTCCCGGATGGAATGACGGGATAAACGGATGGGCGCCGGCCGGGTTGACAAGCCCGCCACCGGCGTGTCCCGGGCTGGTTATGATGCCGGCCGGGCCGGCGCCGGCCGGCCCAGGCCACCGGAGGAACGCGATGAGCGACGGGTTCGTAGCGCTGTACATCTTCATGCTGGCGGCCATCGCCGGCCACGTGATCATCTCGCGGGTGCCGGTGATCCTGCACACCCCGCTGATGTCGGGGGCGAACTTCATCCACGGCATCGTGCTGATCGGCGCGATGGTGGTGCTCGGCCACGCCGACACCACGCTGGAGAAGACCCTCGGTTTCCTCGCGGTGGCGCTCGGCGCGGCCAACGCGGCCGGCGGCTACGTGGTGACCGAGCGCATGCTGGAGATGTTCAAGTCCAGCAAGAGGCCGGGCGGCAAGGGAGACCAGGCGTGAGCATGTCCACCGCCGAACTGCTTTCCTGGCTGGTCAAGGCCAGCTACCTGGTCGCCGCGACGCTGTTCCTGCTCGGCCTGCAACGCATGGCCTCGCCGCTGACCGCGCGCAGCGGCATCCGCTGGGCCGGCCTGGGCATGCTGATCGCCACGGCCGCCACGTTCTTCCTGCCCGAGCTGCACAACGTGCCGCTGATCATCGCCGCGGTGGCGATCGGGACGTCGCTGGCGTGGGTGTCGGCCAACAAGGTCGCGATCACCGACATGCCGCAGATGGTCGCGCTCTACAACGGCATGGGCGGCGGCTCGGCCGCGGCGATCGGCGCGGTCGAGCTGCTGCGGTTCTCGTTCCTCGCCCACCGCGATACCAGCCACTGGAGCGCGCAGGCCATCGCCGATCTCGCGGCGCGCCAGCCGGCGGCCGCCACGGTGGCGCTGGCGGTGGTGGGCTCGGCGATCGGCGCGGTGTCGCTGTCCGGTTCGATCGTCGCCTGGGCCAAGCTCGATGGCCGGCTGGACCGGCGCGTGACCTTCCCCGGCCAGCAGGCGTTCAACCTGCTGGTGGCGCTGGCGGTGGTGGCGCTGGGGGCCTGGGCGGCCGTCGCCCTGCAGCCGCTGGCGATCGTCGCGTTCTTCGTCGCCGCGCTCGCGCTGGGCGTGCTGATGACGCTGCCGATCGGCGGCGCCGACATGCCGGTGGTGATCTCGCTGTACAACGCCTTCACCGGCCTGGCGGTGTCGTTCGAGGGCTACGTGCTCGGCAACGAGGCGCTGATCATCGCCGGCATGATGGTCGGCGCGGCCGGCATCCTGCTGACCCGGCTGATGGCCAAGGCGATGAACCGGCCGATCCGCAACGTGCTGTTCTCCAATTTCGGCGGCGGCGGGCAGGGCGCGGAGATCGCCGGCAGCCAGAAGCCGATCGAGGCGGCGGACGTGGCGGCGATGATGGCCTTCGCCGAGCGCGTGGCGATCGTGCCCGGCTACGGCATGGCGGTGGCGCAGGCGCAGCACAAGATCTGGGAGCTGGCGCAGCGGCTGATCGAGCGCGGGGTGAAGGTGAAGTTCGCGATCCACCCGGTGGCCGGCCGCATGCCGGGGCACATGAACGTGCTGCTGGCCGAGGCGGGCGTGCCCTACGACCTGATCGCCGACATGGACGACATCAACCCGGAGTTCGCGGTCACCGACGTGGCGCTGGTGATCGGCGCCAACGACGTGGTCAACCCGGTCGCCAGGACCGATCCTTCCAGCCCGATCTACGGCATGCCGATCCTGGACGTGGTGAACGCCAGGAACGTCGTCGTGATCAAGCGCGGCAAGGGCACCGGCTTCGCCGGCATCGAGAACGCGCTGTTCTACGCCGACAACACCCGCATGCTCTACGGCGACGGCGCCGAGGCGGCCGGCGCACTGGTCGGCGAGCTGAAGGCGCTGGACGGCGGCGGACATTAGGTATGCTTTGTCCGTGCGCATGCACGGACAGCCGTCTCAACAGGGGGACAACATGGAAAATACGATTTGGCGCGCGCTCGCGTGCGCCGGGGCGTTGGCGCTCGTTTCGCCGATGGCGTTGGCACAGGAACAGGTTGCGGCCGAGGGCGCCGCCGCGACTGCGGAGGTCGCGGTACCGGTGCCCGGGGCCGCATCCGGGACGGCGGAGATGGGTCGGGCCGAGGCGCCGCCGCCGTCCGCTGCCGCGCCGGTAGAGCTGGAACCTGGAGCGGGCTTCGATTGCGTGGAAGTGATGCGGTTCGAGACCGATACTGGCTTCATCGCCGACAAGAAGGCTGCCCGCGCGGCGGGCATTCCACAGGACAAGCTCGATGAGATCCAGCGCAGGGTCGCTGGCAGCATTCCGGAGACGATCCCGGGATTGAAGGCCACGTTGGGTGGTGCGGGATCGTACTGTCCCGATCCGGGCCGGACGATCGTCCTGGACGGACGGATCGTCGACTTCAAGAAGGGCAACCAGGCGCTGCGCTACTTCGTCGGCTTCGGTGCCGGTGCGCAGAAGTTCTCGGTCGCGGCACGGGCGACGCGCAAGTCCGATGGCGCGCTGATCGGCGAGGGCGAGGTCACCGACCGCAAGGTCGGCGGTTGGCTGGGAGGCCAGGCCGACAAGGGGATCAGCGATTTCGCCGAGAAGGTCGCCGATTTTCTCGGCGACTCGTTGAAGCGGAAGCGCTGAATGCCGCGCCGGACCCGGTCAGCGCGAAACCCACGCCGCCACGAGCAGGGCGGTGGCGTAGCAGAACCAGTCCAGGCCGCCGTTGGCGAGCGACAGCAGGGTCCAGGCCAGGCCTGGACCCATCTTCAGGGCCGAGGCCCACGGGTCCAGGCCCATGGCGGCGCCGATCTGGGCCGAGGCGATGCCCCAGTTGGCCGCGGCGATCGCCGCGACGGTCGCCAGCAGGGCCACCGCGGTCCGCGCGCGGCCGGCCTGCAGCGTGCCGAGCCGCAGCATCCAGGCGATCTCCAGGGCGGCGAACGGGGCCATCCAGCCGGCCTGGCGGCCGGTCGCCAGCGCCACCAGCATCCAGGCGATCACGGCGGTGACGCCCCCCAGCAGCAGCAACGGGGGCCAGAGCCAGTGTGCGGTCCTGGCGGACGCGTTCTTGGGGGGCATCGACGGTTCCTGGAAGCGGCCCGGCAGGATAAGGCCTGGCGTCGCCGGCGCCCATCGTCCGGAGGTCATGGCATGGCCGCGCGACAGCGTTCCGGCGGCGCGATGGGCCGCGCTCGAATCAGGCCCTAAAATGTACGACTTGCTCATCCGGGGGCCGGACCCCATTTCCCCTCCATGTATTCCCGCAGCAGCGAACCCGTCCAGTTCGAACGCGATTGCGAGGCCGTGATGGTCCCGCAGGGCGATTCGGTCGTCCTTCCCGCCGGCAGCTACGGCTACATCACCCAGGCGCTGGGTGGCAGCTATACGGTGTTCGTCGAGGGCAACCTGTTCCGTATCGCCGGCAAGGACGGCGACGCGATCGGCAAGGAGCCGCCGCCGGGGCTGGAACTGCCCGACGACGCCGGCGACGAAGAGGTCGAGGCGCTGGTCTGGCAGCAATTGCGGACCTGCTTCGATCCTGAAATCCCGTTCAACATCGTCGACCTGGGCCTGGTGTACGAGGTCCAGCTCAGCCACCGCGAGGACGGCGAGCGCAAGGTGGAGGTCAAGATGACCCTGACCGCGCCGGGCTGCGGCATGGGCGAGATCCTGGTCGACGACGTGCGCAGCAAGCTGGAGATGATCCCCACCGTGGCCGAGGCCGACGTCGAGCTGGTCTTCGACCCGCCGTGGGGCCGGCATATGATGTCCGAGGCCGCCCGGCTCGAAACCGGGATGCTCTGACGCCCGCCGCGCGGGCGTCCATCACTTCCGCCAGCAAACAGGAATTCCTCCGGTGTCCGTTTCCTTCCGTACGATCCCCTCCCCATCGCCGCGCACGGCCGACGAGCTGTCCACGATCCTGGCCGCGCCGGGCTTCGGCGTGCACTTCACCGACCACATGGTCGCCATCGCCTGGAACAAGGAAGAGGGCTGGCACGGGGCGGAGGTACGGCCGTACGGGCCGTTGCAGCTCGATCCGGCCGCTTCGGTGCTGCACTACGGCCAGGAGATCTTCGAGGGCATCAAGGCCTACCGCCACGCCGACGGCTCGATCTGGACCTTCCGCCCGGAGGCCAACGGCGCGCGCCTGCAGCGCTCGGCCAAGCGCCTGGCGCTGCCGGAGCTGCCGGTGGAACTGTTCACCGAATCGTTGAAGCAGCTGATCGCCGTCGATGCGCGCTGGGTGCCCTCGGCGCCGGAAACCAGCCTCTACTTCCGTCCGTTCATGATCGCCGACGAGGCGTTCCTGGGCGTGCGCGCGGCGCAGAAGGCGTCCTACTACGTGATCGCCAGCCCGGCCGGGGCGTACTTCCCCAAGGGCGTGGCGCCGGTGTCGATCTGGCTGTCCACCGAGTACGCGCGCGCCGCCAAGGGCGGTACCGGCGCGGCCAAGTGCGGCGGCAACTACGCCGCCTCGCTGCTGCCGCAGCAGCAGGCCTATGCCCAGGGCTGCTCGCAGGTGCTGTTCCTCGACCCGGTCGAGGGCAAGTACCTGGAGGAGCTGGGCGGCATGAACGTGTTCCTGGTCTACCGCGACGGCACGCTGGTCACCCCGGAGCTGTCCGGCAGCATCCTGGAGGGCATCACCCGCGACAGCATCCTGCAGCTGGCGCGCGACCGCGGCATGAAGGTGGTCGAGCGCAAGATCGCCATCGACGAGTGGAAGCAGGGCGTGGCCTCCGGCGAGATCGCCGAAGTGTTCGCCTGCGGTACCGCGGCGGTGGTCACCCCGATCGGCGAGCTGAAGGGCGAGGGTTTCTCGGTGGGAGACATCAACGCCCCGGCCGGCGAGGTCACGATGTCGCTGCGAAAGGAATTGACCGACATCCAGTACGGCCGCCTGCCCGACCGCCACGGCTGGCTGGTGCGGCTCGGCTGAAGCACGGCCCGGCAAGACGAAGAACCCCGCTCCGGCGGGGTTTTTTGTGATAGATAGCGGCAAATTTGCGGACGTTCGACTGCCGTTGCGGGCTCGAGCCGGAAAATTGGCGCTGCCTGTCACGGAATAGAAAATAGTTATCAAGGAAACCGTTTGCACCCATTGTGCGGCTCCGTGCAGGCCGGCTAGCGTGCTGAATGGATCGACAACAGGGGCGATCCAGAACGCTCCGGTGCTCCGCCGCTGGCAGTCGCGGCGGCCCGCCGGGGGCCACGCCGCTTGCCGGCATTCCATTCTGGAAAAGGAAATTCGATGTCCACCAAGCACCACCACCCGCGTTCGCGCGCTTGGACCGTACTGGGAGCTTCCGCACTCACCTCCTCCCTGCTGCTGACCTTCCCGGCGATGGCCGGCGAGGTCCACCTGGACGGCCTGGACTCTGCCCAGACCCACCAGCGCTTCATCGTGACCTACCGCGACGGCAGTACCGAGCAGGCCAGCGCCACGGCGCTGACCTCGTCCCTGAAGAGCGCCGCGCGCGCGCTGCCGGCCAAGAACGGCCGCGCGCTGGGCCTGAGCAAGCTGCGCCGGCTGGCGATCGGCCCGGAGCTGGTCAAGGCCGACCGCCCGCTCGACCGTGCCGAGGCCGAGACGCTGATGCGCAAGCTCGCCGCCGATCCGAACGTGCTGAGCGTGGAGGTCGACCAGCTGATGCGGCCGACCCTGACGCCCAACGACCCGCGGCTGTCCGAGCAGTGGGCGTTCGGTACCGGCACCGCCGGCATCAACGTGCGCCCGGCCTGGGACCAGGCCACCGGCCAGGGCGTGGTCGTGGCGGTGATCGACACCGGCATCACCAGCCACCCGGACCTCAACGCCAACATCCTGCCGGGCTACGACTTCATCAGCGACACCTTCGTCTCGCGCGACGGCGACGGGCGCGACTCCGACCCGTCCGACCCGGGCGACTGGAACCCGGTGGCCAACGAGTGCTACAGCGGCTCGCCGGTGACCAATTCGAGCTGGCACGGCACTCACGTGGCCGGCACCATCGCCGCGGTCACCAACAACAGCACCGGCGTCGCGGGCACCGCCTACAACGCCAAGATCGTGCCGGTGCGCGTGCTCGGCCGCTGCGGCGGCTACACCTCGGACATCACCGACGCGATCGTGTGGGCCTCCGGCGGCACCGTCAGCGGCGTGCCGGCCAACCCCAACCCGGCCGAGGTCATCAACATGTCGCTGGGCGGCAGCGGCAGCTGCTCGAGCACCTACCAGAACGCGATCAACAGCGCCGTCTCGCGCGGCACCACGGTCGTGGTCGCGGCGGGCAACGACAGCATCAACGTGTCCGGCGCGGTGCCGGCGAACTGCTCCAACGTGATCGCGGTGGCGGCCACCACCTCCTCGCGCGCCAAGGCGAGCTACTCCAACTACGGCGCGGGCATCGACATCTCCGCGCCGGGCTCGAGCATCCTGTCCACGCTCAACTCGGGCACCACCTCGCCGGGCAGCGCCAGCTACGCGTCCTACAACGGCACGTCGATGGCGAGCCCGCACGTGGCCGGCGTGGTCGCACTGATGCAGTCGGTCGCCCCGAGCCCGCTGACCCCGGCGCAGGTCGAGTCGACGATCAAGAGCACCGCGGCCAGCTTCAGCTGCTCGCAAGGCTGCGGCGCGGGCCTGCTCGACGCCAACGCGGCGGTGACGGCGGCCAAGTCGGGTGGCAGCGGCGGTGGCGGCGGCGGGACCGCGCTGACCAGCGGCACGCCGGTGACCGGGCTGTCGGCCAGCACCGGTTCGGACCTGAACTACACCATCGCGGTGCCGTCCGGCCGCAGCACGCTGACGGTGCGGATCAGCGGCGGCACCGGCGATGCCGACCTGTACGTGCGCCAGGGCAGCGCGCCGACCGACACGGCCTACACCTGCCGGCCGTACCTGAGCGGCAACAGCGAGACCTGCACGATCAACTCGCCGGTCAACGGGACGTACTACATCCGCGTGAAGGCCTACAGCACCTTCTCCGGCGTCACCCTGACCGCGACCTACTGACGACGTCGCAGGGCAGGGATGCCGGCATGTTGCCCCGCCAGGACGGCGGGGCAACATGCGCGCGGGCAAGGCGCCGCGAGCGAAGTCCCTCCCGCAGGATCGTCCAATCGCCCGGATCGCTCCGGATCAGGCCGCCTCGAAACGGTTGGCGGCGACGTTCTTGCGCACCTTGGCCGGGTCCCAGATGCGGCCGTTCATCGCGATGTACACGCCGGCCGGCAGGCTCTGCACCGCGCCGATCGCGCAGCCGATGTTGAACTCGGCGTCCGAACCGCGGAAGCGCGCCGGGCTGAGCGCGCCGGTCATCACGATGGTCTTGTCCGGGATCGACTTCAGCACCTCGCCGGTCTGCACCATGCTGTCGGTGCCGTGGGTGACCAGCACGTGGCGGGTCGGCTGCGCGGCGATGGTGGCGCGGATCAGCTCGCGGTCGGCCTCGGTGATGTGCAGCGAGTCCTTGCGCAGGATCGGGATCACGCTGAAGCGGAAGGTCACGCCCAGCTCGCGCAGGATCATGCCGATCTGCGGATCGCCGATCTGGTAGTCGGACTTGTCGTCGAAATATATCTTGTCGATCGTGCCACCGGTGGTGACGATCAGGAGCTCGTCCATCTTTGTTTCCTGGCTGTCTTGGCCGTCGCGCGCGGCGGCGGGGGGCGACATGATACCGGGCGCCCGTCGCCGCCGTCCCCGCCTGTACCGGGGGCGCTCAGCCTCGCCGCTGCCCGCCGAACCGGGCGCGCAGTCCCTGCCAGCTGGCCGCGCCGATCGCGACGAGCGACAGCGCGACCTCGGCCAGCGCGAACGCCCGGGTTTCCGGGTGGCTCCAGGCCGACATCACGCCATGGCTGAACCAGGCCAGCGCCAGCACGCCGGCCCAGAAGCGCGCGCGCGCGCCGCGCCAGGCCAGCCATGCCAGCAGCAGCGGCGGCAGCGCGAACACCAGCAGCGCCGCCACGCGGTGGCGGTCGTCGTGGAACCAGGCCACGTACAGCGCTGCCAGCGCCAGCAGCGCGCCGCACAGCGCCAGGCGGGGCGCGCGCGCGGTCATGGCGTGGCGAGCCTGCGCGCGATGTCCGCCACGCGCCGGCCGAGCGCACGGGCCAGCTGCGCTTCGTCGTCGGTCGGCTGCGGGTCGTCCGCGGCACCGGCGACATGGCTGGCGCCGTAGGGCGTGCCGCCGCTGCGGGTGTGGCTCAGGGCCGGCTCGGTGAAGGGGATGCCGACGATCAGGCAGCCGTGGTGCAGCAGCGGCACCTGCATCGACAGCAGCGTGGACTCCTGGCCGCCGTGCATCGAGGCGGTGGAGGTGAACACCGCCGCGGGCTTGCCGGCGAGCGTGCCGTTGGCCCATTCGGCGCCCAGGCCGTCGAGGAAGTGCTTGACCGGCGCGGCCATGTTGCCGAAGCGGGTGGGGCTGCCGAGGATCACGCCGGCGCATTCGCCGAGGTCGGCGGGGGAGACGTACGGCGCGCCTGCTTCCGGTACCTGCGGCGCCAGCGGCTGGGTCAGCGCCGAGACCGGCGGCACCGTGCGCAGCCGCGCCTGCATGCCGGGCACTTCGCCGATGCCGCGCGCGATCTGCCGCGCCAGCCGCGCCACCGAGCCGCCACGGCTGTAGTACAGCACCAGGATGTCCGCCATCGTCCTTCCATTCGCTCCGGGAACGCCCAGTATCGGCGATGCGGGCTTCGCGGTGCATCGGGTACGCTTGCCCATCCGCTACGGAGCCCGGTGCACCCAGGGACACCATGGAAAAATGGAAGGAGCGGCTGCGCGACCGCGCCCGCATGACCAGCTTCGGCCGTTTCCTGTGGAAGCGCTTCCTCGACGACCGCCTGTTCCAGGCGGCCGGCTCGCTGGCCTACACCACGGTGTTCGCGCTGGTGCCGCTGGCGATCGTGGCGTTCGGCGTGCTCTCGGCGTTCCCGGCGTTCGAGCGCTGGCAGGGCGCGCTGACCGACTTCATCTTCAACAACTTCGTGCCCGGCGCGGCGCGCTCGGTGCAGGACTTCATCAACAACTCGCTCAGCGACGTCGGCACCTTCACCGCGGCCGGCGTGATCGCGCTGGTGGCCTCGCTGCTGATCACGCTGCACAGCGTCGAGCAGACCTTCAACCGGATCTGGCGCGTGGCCTCGGCGCGGCCGAAGTTCACCCGCTTCCTGATCTACTGGACCGTGCTCACGCTCGGCACCATGCTCGCGGCCGCGTCGATGGCGACGGCGGCCTACGTGTTCGCGCTGCCGCTGTTCCACACGTCCGAGGGGAAGTGGGTGGCGCACGCGGCGTGGCGGCTGGCGCCGATGCTGGTCGAATTCGCCGGCATCGTGCTGGTGTACCGGGTGGTGCCGCAGCATAGCGTGCGCCTGCGCCATGCGGTGCCGGGCGCGCTGCTGGCGGTGGCGAGCCTGGAGACGGTCAAGTGGGGGATGGGCCTGTACCTGGGCAACTTCCAGACCTACCAGCGCATCTACGGCGCGATGTCGGCGCTGCCGATCCTGCTGCTGTGGATCTACCTGAGCTGGGTGTCGGTGCTGCTCGGCGCCTCGCTGGCGTCCTCGATCGCCGCGTTTCGCTACCAGCCGGTGGCGATGCGGGTGCCGCCCGGGTACGAGTTCTATGCCCTGCTGCGCCTGCTCGGGCGTTTCCAGCTGGCGCGCCGCGACGGCGGCGGGCTGGACGAGGACACGATGCTGCGCCTGGAGCCGATGCTGACCGACGCGCTGCAGCAGGAGCTGCTGGGCGAGCTGCAGCGCATCCGCCTGCTGCGCCGCGACGAGCGCGGCGAGTGGCTGCTGGCGCGCGACCTGGACGAGGTGACCCTGGCCGAGCTCTACGAGAGCTGCCGATTGCGCATCGCCGCGGACGAGCGGCCGCTGCCCTGCAGCGACGACCCGCTCGGCCGCGTCGCCGGCGGCGCGCTCGACCAATTGCGGCTGTCGCTGCGCGCGCAGCTGGACCGCCCGGTCGCCGACATTTACCGACACCTGCCCGGAGAATCCGTATGAACCGTTTTTCGATCCTCGCCCTGCCGGTCCTGATGGCACTGGCGGCGTGCAATCGCGCTCCGGAAGCGCCCACGCAGGCCGCGGCCCCGGCGCAGGCGCCGGCGGACCAGGACGCGCCCGCGGCACCTTCCGCCGGCGTCGTGCAGGCCACCGCCGAACGGCCGGCCCTGGCGCTGCCCACGGTCGATGGCGGCCGCTACGACCTGGCCGGGCATCGCGGCAAATGGGTGGTGGTGAATTTCTGGGCGACCTGGTGCGCGCCGTGCCTGAAGGAAATGCCCGAGCTGTCGGCGTTGCACACGATGCGCGACAACATCGAGGTGGTCGGCCTGGCCTACGAGGACATCGAGCCGGCGCAGATGCAGGCGTTCCTGAAGGAGCACCCGGTGTCGTATCCGATCGCCATCCTCGACACCTACGACCCGCCCAAGGATTTCGCCACGCCGCGCGGGCTGCCGATGACCTACCTGATCGGCCCGGACGGAAAGGTCGCCAAGCAGTTCCTCGGTCCGGTCACCGCGCACGACATCGAGGCCGCGGTGGCCGCGGCCGGCGGAAAGGCGGGCTGAGCAGGGGCGCATGCCCGGCCCGGCGCCGGGCCGGGCCGATGGCCGGTCCTGGCGATCCGCGGCCCTAAAGTTTTCCGCGGTCGGCCGATAACGTCCTGTCGCGCCCCCACCGGGCACAGGAGGTTAAGGAGCCATGCACCCGACCGCCGATCGTTTCGTCGCCGCCGTCCCGCTGTTCGGAAGGGGGCTGTGGGCGACCCTGGCGTCCGCTCCGGGCTGGCTGCTGCGCGGGCTGCAGCAGTGCCTGCAATCCTCGATGGAGCCGCTGGACGACGACGAGCCGGGGCTGCCGGCTTCGATCGAGCCGCGGCTGGGGCCTGCCCCGGCGGCATCGCCGGCCTGGCAGCGGTTCGGGCAGGGCATGCTCGATCCGCTGAGGGTGCAGCCGGCCTCGGCCGATGCGGACGGGCCGGGCTGGCAGGCCTGCATCGATCGCCTGCACGCATTGCGCGAGCACTGGCTGGCCGGGCAGGCCGAGCGCGAAGCGCGGTGGCGGCGCCTGCTCTGGCTCGACCTGGTATTGCAGCTGTCCGATCGCGGCGTGGTGCGCGCGCTGGAGGACGGCAGCCTGCCGGACGTGGCCGCGCTGCGTACCGAACGGCTGCTGCTGGAGGTCGACCAAGGCCCTGCCGTCCTGGCCGAGGTGCCGGAACTGTTCGCGCGCCGCATCGCCTTCGCCCTGCAGGCGCTGCCGGAAGCGTCGCGTACCGATGCGCTGGCGCAGTGGCAGCGGTTGTCGGAACTGCAGGCGCTGGCGGCCGAGGAGCGCGGCCTGGAGGCGCGTTCGCAGGTGGTCCTGGCGCTGGCCTGGAACGACCAGGCCGACCTGGACCAGGTCGAGGTCGGCTACGCGCTGGCCGAGGAATACCGCACGGCGCTGGCGGGCTGGCTGCAACGCGCCGCGGGCGTGGCGCTGGCCGGTGGCGTGCGGCTGGACGCGTTCCTGCTCTCGCGCTGCGATGGGGCGAGCCAGGACGGGGAGACGGACGCGATCGGCTACGTGGAGGCGATGCGGCCGCTGCACGTCGGGATGGCCGCGCTGCTGCGCGACAGCCTGGACGTGCTGGTGGCGCTGGCCGATTCGGCCGAGCGCGCCCGGCCCCTGGCGCCGCCGCGGCTGGGTCAGGGATCGGCCGCGTAGTCGTCGATCGGCTCGAGCGCGCCGAACTTCTCCTTGTGCAGTTTGCCGCGCAGCGGCGGCAGCGGCAGCTCGTCGTCGGGCACGGAGCTGTCCGGCATCCGGTCGAGCAGGTCGCGGATCAGCGTGAGCCGACCGCGCTTCTGGTCGTTGAAGTCCACCAGCGTCCACGGGGCGTGCGCGGTGTGGGTGGCCTGCAGCATCGCCTCGCGGGCCCGGGTGTAGTCGGCGTACTTCTCGCGCGACTGCAGGTCGACCGGCGACAGCTTCCAGCCCTTGAGCGGGTCCTGGTGGCGTTCGGCGAAGCGCTTTTCCTGCTCGCGCTGGTCCACCGTGAGCCAGTACTTGAACAGCAGGATGCCGTCGTCGACCAGCAACTGCTCGAAGCGCGGCGCCTGCTCCAGGAACGCGTGGTATTGCGCGTCGGTGCAGTAGCCCATCACCCGTTCGACGCCGGCGCGGTTGTACCAGCTGCGGTCCATCAGCACGAGTTCGCCGGCGGCCGGCAGGTGCGCGACGTAGCGCTGGAAATACCACTGCGTGGCCTCGCGGTCGCTGGGCTTGGGCAGCGCCACCACCCGGCACTGGCGCGGGTTGAGGTGCTCGGCGACCGCCTGGATCGCGCCGCCCTTGCCGGCGGTGTCGCGGCCCTCGAACAGCACCAGCGCGCGCTGGCCGGTGTGCTGCAGCCAGCGCGCCATCGCCACCAGTTCCAGCTGCATCGGCTTGAGCAGTTTCTTGTATTCCTTTCCCTTGAGCGAAGGCATGCGGCTCTCCGGTGGCGATGGGCGGGTCATTCCCGCAGGCGCGGGCGCAGCGTCGCGAGATTGCAGGGGCGGGTGCGCGCATCGAGCTGGGCGCGGATGATCCTTTCCCATGCGGTGCGGCAGGCGGAGGTCGAGCCGGGCAGGCCGAACACGAAGCTGCCGTTGGCCAGCCCGGCGAACGCGCGCGATTGCAGCGACGCCGTGCCGATCTCCTCGAAGCTGAGCGCGCGGAACAGCTCGCCGAAGCCCGGCATGAGCTTGTCGAGCAGGGGTTCCAGCGCCTCGGGCGTGCTGTCGCGGCCGGTGAAGCCGGTGCCGCCGCTGACCAGGATGCCGTCCACGGCCGGATCGGCGATCCAGGCCGAGACGATGGCGCGCAGCCGGTAGCGGTCGTCCGGCGCGATCGCGCGCTCGTGCAGCACATGGCCGGCCTCGGCCAGCGCGGCGGCGAGATAGTCGCCGGACTTGTCGTCGGCCAGGGTGCGGGTGTCGGAGACGGTCAGCACGCACAGGCGCAGCGGGATGAAGTCGGGAGCGTGGGTCATGGGCGAAGCCTAGCGGGCCGAGTGGACCAGGGACAGTGTTTCCTTCCCGCGCGGGAGAAGGTGCCCCGCAGGGGCGGATGGGGGGGGCGGGCGAAGCATTGGGTGGCCAGGCGATTCGGGCGACGCCGGGATCGTTTCCGGCCGGGCGCGTGGCGACGCGTCCATCCATGCAGCCACGGATGGTCTCTGCGGCGCGGCTTCGCCCGCGCCTTGTCATTCCGGGGGGAGCGGGGCTTTCGTCGCGGCTTGCAGCAGCGCGACGAAGTCGTCGGCGAAGGCGTCCATGTCGAACAGCCCGCCGGCGCGGCGGCGTTCCGCCTCCAGCCGCCCACGCACGGCCGAGAGTGCGGCGGGCGTGCGCGCCAGATGCACGGCCATGGCGACGAAGGCCGCGTCGTCGGCGACGTTCAGCGCGTCCAGGCCGAGGTGGTGGTTGAGGCTGCCGGCCACGCGCGAGGCGAAGCTCGCCCCGGGGACCGTCAATACCGGGCAGCCGGCCCACAGCGCGTCCGAGGCGGTGGTGTGCGCGTTGTACGGAGCGGTGTCGAGGAACAGGCCGGCATGCCGGTAGCGCGACAGGTAGTGCGGATGCGGCAGCTTGGGCATGAACACCAGCCGCTGCGGCGCCACGCCCTGGGCCTGTGCCGCGGCCCGCAGGCGCGCATCGGCCTGCCCCGGCCCCGACAGCAGCCAGAGCACGCTGCCTTCGACCTCGCGCAGCACCGCCAGCATCCGCGCGAAGCTGCGCGGATTGAGCTTGTAGCTGTTGTTGAAGCAGCAGAACACGAAACCGTCGTCGGGCAACCCGCAGTCGCGCCGGGGCGGGGGCTCGGCGACTTCGCGGGTGTTGTCCGATGGCTGGAGCGCGCGCGGCAGGCGCAACACGCGTTCGCTGTAGTGCGGCTCCAGCGCGGGCGGCAGCGCGAAGGCGTCGCCGAGCACGTAATCGATCCATGGCGCGCCGCTGGTGCCCGGATAGGCCAGCCAGTTCACCTGCACCGGGGCCGGCCGCAGCGCCAGCACTTCCGGCGCGCCGCCGCCGCCCCAGCCGCGCAGGTCGACCAGCACGTCGATGCCTTGCTCGCGGATAGCCCCGGCCGTGCGCAGGTGGTCCAGGCCGGCCACGTCGTGCAGGCGCGTGGCCGCGGCGAGCCGTTGCCGGATCGCGCTGCCGTCGTCGCGGTCGAGCGCGAACAGGTGCGCCTGCAGCGTGCCGGCGTGCCGCCGCTGCAATGCCTCGAACAAGGCCACCGTCAACAACCCGGTCGGATGCGCCCCGAAGCCGTTGGAGAGGAATCCCGCCTGCAACGCTCCCGCGTCGCGCACCCGGGCCGGCGGGAAGGGCCGGACCGAGCGCGCCAGCGGCGCCGCGCGCAAGCGCGCGCAGGCCAGTTGCTCGGCGGGCGTGGCGTCCTCGCTGAGGAAGGCGAACGGTTCCACCCCGGGCCGCTGCCGGGCGATCGCCGTGCGCACCTGCCGCGAGAGCGCGTCGAGGTCGCGCCAGTCGCACAGCTTGCGGCGCCAGTTCAACAGGTGCGCGGCGATGTACGGTTCGTCCGGCAGCAGCCGGTGCGCATGCTCGTAGGCCGCGGCGGCCGGCTCGGCTTCGCCGGCATCTTCCAGCGAGTGGCCCAGCCACAGCGCGATGCCCGGATGCTGCGGCGCCAGCCGGGCGGCCTGGCGCAGCAGGTCGGCCGATTCGCGGTGGCGTCCCTGCATCCAGCGCACCCGGCCGAGCCGGGCCAGCGCTTCCGGATGGCCCGGCCGCAGCGCCATCGCGCGCTGCACCGCCGCCTCGCCGGCGGCGACCGCTCCCCGCTCCATCTCGGCATCGCCCAGCATCAGCCAGGAGACGAAATCCTGCGGATTGCGCCGGACCGCCTCGCGCAGCTGCAGCACTTCCGGCGGCGATGCGTCGTGGCCGTTCATCGCCGTGCTTGCGGCAGGAATCCCGTTCCCGGCGCCTTGCCGGCCCGGCCGTGCCGGGACCGAAGCCGCTCCCGCGGGGGATGCGCGAGGCGGCTCACGTGCCCTCGGCCAGTCGCGCCAGTTCGTCGGCCTGGTGCTCGTGCAGCAGCCGCTCGACCAGGCCGTCCAGGTCGCCCTCGATGATGTTGGGCAGGTCGTACAGAGTCAGGCCCTCGACGCGATGGTCGGTGATCCGCCCCTGCGGGAAGTTGTAGGTGCGGATGCGCTGGCTGCGGTCGCCGCTGCCGACCTGCAGCTTGCGGGTCTGCGCCTCGGCGGCGGCCTGCTTGCTGCGTTCGGTCTCGACCAGCTGCGCCTTGAGTCGCTTCATCGCCTTGTCGCGGTTGGCGTGCTGGCTGCGCTCGGTCTGGCATTCCACGACCACGCCGGTCGGGATATGGGTGATGCGGATCGCCGACTCGGTCTTGTTGACGTGCTGCCCGCCCGCGCCGGAGGAGCGGAACGTGTCGATCTTCAGGTCGGCCGGGTTGATCTCGATCTCCTCGATCTCGTCGGCCTCGGGGATGATCGCCACCGTCGCCGCCGACGTGTGGATGCGCCCTTGCGACTCCGTCGCCGGCACGCGCTGCACGCGATGGGTGCCGGATTCGAACTTCAGCTTCGAGTACGCGCCGCGGCCGACGATGCGCGCGACGATCTCCTTGTAGCCGCCGTGCTCGCCGGGATTATCCGACTCGACCTCGACCTTCCAGCCCTGGCGCTCGGCATAGCGCGCGTACATGCGGAACAGGTCGCCGGCGAAGATCGCGGCCTCGTCGCCGCCGGTGCCGGCGCGCACTTCCAGGAACAGGTTGCCCTCGTCGCGCGGGTCCTGCGGCACCAGCAGCAACAGCAACCGCTGCTCCAGCTCGGCCAGGCGGGCTTGCGCGGCGGCGATCTCCTCCTCGGCCAGCTCGCGCATTTCAGGATCGGCGCGCATCGCCTCGGCGGCGGCCAGGTCGGCCTTGGCGCGGGCTTCCTCGGCCAGCGCGGCGGCCACGGGTTCGAGCTGCGCGAATTCGCGCGACAGGCTGCGGAAACGTTCGTTGTCGCCGACCACGTCCGGGTCGGAGAGCAGGCGTTCGAGTTCTTCGCGGCGCTCGGCCAGCGCTTCCAGCTTACGGCGCAGGGTCGGCGTCATCGGTCCTCACGATCGGGGTGTTGATGTCGGGATGGCGGTAGCCCGGCTTTTCCGGGAACAGCCGGTCGGCGGCGCGGGTCAGCTCGGCGTCGCCGCTGAGCGCGGCCTCGCGCAGCGCCGCGGTCGGCGGGTGCAGCAGGCGGTTGGTCAGCGAATGCGCCAGCAGCTCCAGCACCTCCTCGGCGGGCTTGCCGTTGGCCAGTTGCTGCCGGGCCTTGCTCAGCAGTTCGTCGCGGGTGCTGTCGCCGAAGGCGCGCAGGCGCTTGAGCGGCGCCTGGCGGCCGCCGGCCTGCAGGATCTCGACGTAGCGCGCCACCTGCAGGTCGATGATCTCCTCGGCGGCGTTGGCCGCCTCGCGGCGGCTGCGGCGGTTGTCCTCGACCGCGCGCTCCAGGTCGTCCACGGTGTAGAGGAAGGCATCGGCCAGCTGCGCCACCTCGGGCTCGATGTCGCGCGGTACCGCCAGGTCGAACAGCAGCATCGGCTTGCGCTTGCGTTGCCGCAGCGCCTGCTCGACCTGGGCGCGCTTCACCACCGGCGCCGGGCTGGCGGTGGCCGAGAACACCACGTCGGCCTCGGCCAGGTGGCGCTCCAGCTCGTCCAGCGGCAGCGCATAGCCGCCGTGCTGGCTGGCCAGCGCCTGGGCATGGGCGAGGGTACGGTTGGCGATCAGCAGCCGGCGCACCCGGCCCTCGCTCAGGTGCTTGGCGGCCAGCTCGATGGTTTCGCCGGCGCCGACCAGCAGCACCGTCGATTCGCTCAGCCGCGCGAACGATTCCTGCGCCAGCCGCACCGCGGTGGAGGCCACCGAGACCGGATTGGCGCCCACCCGGGTGTCGGTGCGGGCGCGCTTGGCGACCGAGAAGGCCTGCTGGAACAGCCGGTCCAGGCGACTGCCGAGCGCGCCATGGGCGCGCGCGACCGCCCAGGCGTCCTTCACCTGGCCCAGGATCTGTGGTTCGCCCAGCACCATCGAATCCAGCCCGGTCGCGACCCGGAACAGGTGGCGCACGGCGGCGGCGTCATGGTGCTGGTACAGGTAGCCCGACAGGCCCGGGGCATGGCCGTCCAGCCATTGCGCCAGCGCCCGCGGGTCGCGGGCGATCGCGTACAGCTCGGTGCGGTTGCAGGTGGACAGCAGGGCGGCCTCGTCGACCTCGGGCAGCGCGCGCAGCGACGCCAGCGCGCCCGGCAGCGTATCGCCGCTGAACGCAGCGCGTTCGCGCAGGTCCACCGGCGCGCTCTGGTGGTTCAATCCGAGCACCCACAACGTCATTCGTTCAGTCGCTTGCGATAAGCTGCTGGCCATTCAGGGCCACCATTTTACGGCCCGGTCGTATCCGATGCCCGTATCGATTCGCATCCTGAGTGTTCCCCTGCTGCTTTCATTGGCCTGCGCGGCCTGGGCGGCCCCCGCGCGAACGGCCCCCGCGGCCGGAAGCGGCGTGCTGGAGCCGGTGCTCGCCGGCGAATTCGCCCTGCAGGCGGGCCAGTTGGACGACGCCTCGCGCTGGTACCTGCAGGCCGCCCAGGCCGAGGCCGGCGATGCCGGGCTGGCCGAGCGCGCCACCCGCATCGCGATGCTGGCCAACGACGACGCGCGCGCGACCGAGGCGCTGGCGCTGTGGCGCCAGCGCGCCCCGGAATCGCTGGCGATGCGCAGCACCGAGGCGTCGCTGGCGCTGCGCAAGGGCGAGCTGCGGCTGGCGCGCCGCGACCTGCTGGCGCTGCTGCGCGATCCTGACCCGCGCGGCTGGCGCTTCGCCCTGGTAGCGCTGGCCAACTCGCGCGACCCTGACGTCTCGGCCAAGGCGCTGGACGAGCTGGTCAAGGCCGGCGCGATTCCCAACCGGATCGAGGCCTGGCAGGAGTTCGGGCGCCTGGCGCTGCGGATGGAGAAGCCGGAGCTGACCCAGCGCATCATCGGCGAGGTCGTGCGCCGCTTCCCGAACGAGCCGCGCGTGGCCCTGCTGCACGCCAACCAGCTCAGCCAGGCGGGCCGCCGCGACGAGGCGCTGGCCTTGCTGAAGGGGGTCGAGCCGAAGGCGGCGAACGATTCGGACCTGCGCGGCGCGCTGGCGCTGGCCTACGACGCGATGGGCGACGTGTCCGACGCCGCGCGCGTGCTCGCGGTCGGCCCGCAGGACACCCAGACCTACGGCCTGCGCGCCTCGCTGCTGGCCAAGAAGCAGGACAACCCGGGCCTGGTCGCGCTGTACGAGGAACTAAAGGCCGATTCCGACAAGCCGCAGCCGGACCGCCGCCTGCTGCTCGGCAAGATCGCCGAGTACCTCAAGCGCTATGCCGAGGCCGTGGACTGGTATCGCGGCGTGCCCGGCGGGCCGCTGCGCAGCGAAGCGCAGCTGCGGGCGGCCAGCGCGTTGTTCGAGCTGGGCCGCAAGCAGGAGGCGTTCGACCAGGTCCACGCGCTGCAGGCCGATGCCGACGCGGACGACGATGCCCGCCGCGACGCCTACCTGCTGGAGGCCGAGCTGCGCCAGCGCGACGGCGACGACGCCGGCGAGCTGGACGTGTTCGCGCGCGGTCTGGCGGCCTACCCGGACGACAGCGCGCTGCTGTACGCGCGCGGGCTGGCCTGGGAGCGCCGCGACGACATCGCCCGCGCCGAGGCCGACCTGCGCAAGATCCTGGTCTCCGAGCCGGAGAACGTGGCCGCGCTGAATGCGCTCGGCTACACCCTGGCCGACCGCACCACCCGCTACAAGGAGGCGCTGGCGCTGATCGACCGCGCCCGCACGGCGGACCCGGACAATGCCGCGATCATCGACAGCTACGGCTGGGTGCTGTACCGCATGGGCCGCACCCGCGAGGCGCTGGTGCAACTGCGCCGGGCCTGGAGCCTGTTCAAGGACCCGGAGATCGCCGCCCACATCGGCGAGGTGCTGTGGGTCGGCGGCGACCGCGACGAGGCCCGGCGCTACTTCGACGAGGCGCGCAAGCTCGACCCCGACAATCGCGCGCTGAAGCGCGCCGAGGAGAAGCTGGGCCCATGAACCGTGCGATCCTGCCGCGGCTGCCGGTGCTGGCGGCCATGCTCGCGCTCGCCGCGTGCTCGACGATGCCGCGCGGCCCGGCGCCCGTGGCCGGGCAGGTGGTGGAGCACGTCCCGCCCGAGGCGCGCCAGGCCGAGGCGGAGCGCCAGGCCTGGCTGGCGGCGCATCCGGACTGGTCGTTCCAGGGGCGCGCGGCGATCGCCAAGGGGCGCAACGGCGGCAGCGGCCGGGTCGACTGGCAGCAGCGGGGCGAGGTCTACCGGATCCAGCTCAGCGCGCCGGTGACCCGCCAGAGCTGGACCCTGGACGGCGACCTGCGCACGGGGAGCGGCCGCCTGGAAGGCCTGGCCGGCGGCCCGCGCGCGGGCGCCGACGCCGAGCAGGTGCTGCTGGAAGCCACCGGCTGGCGGATCCCCGTCAACCAGCTGCCCGGCTGGGTGCGCGGGCAGGTGGCCGAAGGGCAGGGCGAGGTCGACTTCGACGCCGGCGGCCGGCCGCGGACGCTGCGCCAACAGGGCTGGACCATCGAATTCCTGGAGTGGTACCCGGCCCAGGACGGCCGCCCGGCCCTGCCGCGCCGGATCGAGGCGGGCAGCGGCGACGCCAAGGTCAGGCTGATGCTCGACCAGTGGGACATCCCCGCGCAATGAGTACCGCCGAGCGTGCCTGGTCGGCGTGGCCCGCGCCGGCCAAGTTGAACCTGTTCCTGCACATCACCGGGCGCCGCGCCGACGGCTACCACCTGTTGCAGACCGTGTTCCGCCTGCTGGACTGGGGCGATACCGTGCACCTGCGCGTCCGCGCCGATGGCCTGGTCCGGCGCGAAGGCGAGTCCGTGGCCGGGGTCGCCGAGGCCGACGACCTGATGGTGCGCGCGGCAAGGTTGCTGCAATCTGCGTCCAATTGCGCGCTAGGTGCCGACATCCGCGTCCAAAAGCGCATTCCCGCGGGTGGCGGCTTCGGCGGCGGCTCCTCGGATGCGGCGACGGTGCTGGTGGCGCTGAATGCGCTCTGGGGCACCGGCCTGGACGAGGACGCGCTGGCCGCCCTCGGGCTGCGGCTCGGGGCCGACGTGCCGGTGTTCGTGCGCGGCCGCAACGCCTGGGCCGAGGGGGTCGGCGAGCGGCTGGCGCCCATCGACCTGCCGGCGGCGGCGTACCTGCTCGTGAATCCCGGCGTGCATGTCCCGACCCCTGAACTTTTCCGGTCCCCGGATTTGACGCGGGATGCCGCGCCCGCGAAAATAGCGGACTTCGCTTCCGGGGCCTTGCTCGGCAATGCGTTCGAACCGGTCCTGCGTCGCCGGGAACCCGCGGTGGAAGCCGCGTTCCAGGCGCTGTCGAGGGTCGGGCGACCGCGTCTGACCGGGTCGGGCAGCGGCTGCTTCGTCGAATTCGACACGCGCGACGCCGCAGAGCGGGCGCGGGTCGCCTTGCCGGACGGCCTGGATGCGTGGGTGGCGGAGGGCGTCGTGCGCTCGCCGCTGCTCGCCGCGCTGGAAACGATGCAGCTTTGATGCAGGGGCGTCGCCAAGAGGCCTAAGGCACCGGGTTTTGATCCCGGCATTTCGTAGGTTCGAATCCTACCGCCCCTGCCATGCTGGTTATGCAGGTCCCCCTGCAAAAGCCCGCACATCCATGTGCGGGGATTCGACGGAAAAGCCTGGGTTGGACGCCGGGCCGGTGGTTCGGGGCGTGGCTTCGAACGCCGGATCTGGTTCGACAGAACGCTTTTCGGATTCAAGCTCCACGCCGCCGCCCGAGAGACTCTCCAATGCAAGACGAACGCAATTTGCTGGTGTTCTCCGGCAATGCCAACAAGCCCTTGGCGCAAAGCATCTGCAAGGAGCTGGGCGTGCGCATGGGCAAGGCGCTGGTGTCGACCTTCTCCGACGGCGAGGTCCAGGTCGAGATCGAGGAGAGCGTGCGCCGGCAGGAAGTGTTCGTCGTGCAGCCGACCTGCGCGCCGAGCGCCGAGCACCTGATGGAGCTGCTGGTGATCATCGACGCGCTCAAGCGCGCGAGCGCCGCCAGCGTCACCGCGGTGATCCCGTACTTCGGCTATTCGCGGCAGGACCGCCGCATGCGCTCCTCGCGCGTGCCGATCACCGCCAAAGTCGCCGCCAAGATGATCAGCGCCATCGGCGCCGACCGCGTGCTGACCGTGGACCTGCACGCCGACCAGATCCAGGGCTTCTTCGACGTGCCGGTCGACAACGTCTACGCCTCGCCGTTGCTGTTGGCCGACATCTGGCGCGCCTACGGCACCGACAACCTGATCGTGGTCTCGCCGGACGTCGGCGGCGTGGTGCGCGCCCGCGCGGTCGCCAAGCGCCTGGACGACGCCGACCTGGCGATCATCGACAAGCGGCGCCCGCGCGCCAACGTCGCCACGGTGATGAACATCATCGGCGACGTGCAGGGCAAGACCTGCGTGCTGGTCGACGACCTGGTCGACACCGCCGGCACCCTGTGCGCGGCCGCCGCGGCGCTCAAGCAGCGCGGCGCCACCAAGGTCGTGGCCTACATCACCCACCCGGTGCTGTCCGGCCCGGCCGTGGACAACATCACCAACTCCCAGCTCGACGAGCTGGTGGTGACCGACACCATCCCGCTGTCCGACGCCGCCCGCGTCTGCAGCAAGATCCGTCAGCTCAGCGTCGCCGAGCTGCTGGCCGAGACGATCCGCCGCATCGCGTTCGGCGAATCGGTCAGCTCGCTGTACGTCGACTGACGCCGCATTCGGCGGCTGCGGCCGCCGGCAACACGGCTCCCCTGGTCGCGGGGGAGCCGCAATACCGCCGCGAGGCGGTTCATCAACCTAAGGTAGTAAGAAAATGGCAGAGACTCATGTGATCAAGGTCCAGCGCCGCGAAGACGAGGGGAAGGGTGCGAGCCGCCGCCTGCGTCGCGCGGGGCAGATCCCGGCGATCGTCTACGGTGGCGATCTCAAGCCCGTCAACATCCAGCTCGACCACGAAGAAGTGTGGCTGGCCCAGCAGAACGAGTGGTTCTACTCCTCGATCCTGGACCTGAGCCTCAACGGCGACGTGCAGAAGGTGCTGCTGCGTGACCTGCAGCGCCACCCGTACAAGCAGCTGATCATGCACATCGACTTCCAGCGCGTGAACGAGAACGAGAAGCTGAACGCCTCGGTCCCGCTGCACTTCGTCGGCGAGGACAAGTCGCCGGCCGGCAAGACCGCCGGCGTCGTGGTCACCCACGAGCTGAACGAAGTCCAGGTGCAGTGCCTGCCGAAGGACCTGCCGGAGTTCATCGAGGTCGACCTGTCGGCCCTGGCGGTCGGCGCGGTGGTCCACCTGTCCGACATCAAGCTGCCGGCGGGCGTCGAGCTGCCGGCCCTGAAGCTGGGCAAGGAGCACGACGTGGCGGTGGTCATCGCCAAGCACGCGGCGGCCGAGGAAGAGCCGGCGGCGGGCGAGGGCGAGGCCAAGTAATTGCCTTGCGGTCCCCGCGCCGTCCGGCGCGGGGATCGTCGCGAAGAGCTGCCAGATGGCGACAGGCCTGCGACTGATCGTCGGACTCGGCAACCCCGGTCCGGAGCATGCCCAAACCCGGCACAACGCCGGGTTTCATTTCGTCGAGGCCCTCGCGCGCCGCGAAGGCGCGCGCTGGAGCCTGGAATCCAAACTGTTCGGCGAGGTGGCCAAGGTCGCGGTCGCCGGGCAGCCGGTCTGGCTGCTCAAGCCGGCCACCTTCATGAACCTCAGCGGCAAGTCGATCGCCGCGGCCCTGCGCTTCTGGAAGATCGAGCCGGAGCAGATGCTGGTCGCGCACGACGAACTGGACTTGCCGCCCGGAAGCGCGCGGCTGAAGTTCGACGGCGGCCATGGCGGCCAGAACGGCCTGCGCGACACCATCCGCCTGCTCGGCCACGCCCGGTTCCATCGCCTGCGCCTGGGTATCGGCCATCCCGGCCACAAGGACCGCGTGGTGGGCTGGGTGCTGGGGCGGCCGTCGCCGGCCGACGCCGTGCTGCTCGAACGGGCCATCGACGATGCCCTGGACGTGCTGCCGCTGGCGGTCGCGGGCGATTTCAACGAGGCGATGAAGCGATTGCATACTGGCAAGGATTAGAGATTGGGGATTCGGGATTCGACGGAGCGGCGCTGCGCTCGCCTTGCGAATCCCGAATCCCGAATCCCGAATCCCGGACTTACGACATGGGTATCAAATGCGGCATCGTCGGCCTGCCCAACGTGGGCAAGTCGACCCTGTTCAACGCGCTGACCAAGGCGGGCATCGCCGCGGCCAACTTCCCGTTCTGCACGATCGAGCCGAACGTCGGCATCGTGCCGGTGCCGGACCCGCGCCTGAACCAGCTAGCCGAGATCGTGAAGCCGCAGAAGCTGGTGCCGACCGCGGTCGAGTTCGTCGACATCGCCGGCCTGGTCGCCGGCGCCGCCAGCGGCGAGGGCCTGGGCAACAAGTTCCTGGCCCACATCCGCGAGGTCGACGCGATCGCCCACGTGGTGCGCTGCTTCGAGCACGGCGACATCGTGCACGTGGCCGGCCGGGTCGACCCGATCTCCGACATCGAGACCATCGACCTGGAGCTGGCGCTGGCCGACCTGGACAGCGTCGAGAAGGCGCTGAACCGGGCCGAGCGCGCCGCCAAGGGCGGCGACAAGGACGCCATCGCGCGCAAGCCGGTGCTGGCCAAGCTGCAGGCGGCGCTGGCCGACGGCAAGCCGGGCCGCAGCCTGGGCCTGGACGAGGAGGAGAAGGCGCTGGTCCGCGACCTGTTCCTGCTCACCCTCAAGCCGGTGATGTACATCGCCAACGTGCTCGAGGACGGCTTCGAGAACAACCCGCACCTGGACGCCGTGCGCGCCCGCGCCGAGGCCGAGGGCGCGCAGGTGGTGCCGGTGTCGGCGGCGATCGAGGAGGAGCTGTCGCAGCTCGACGACGCCGACCGCGATGCGTTCCTGGCCGACCTGGGTCTGGACGAGCCGGGCCTGAACAGGGTGATCCGCGCGGCCTACCGGCTGCTGGGGCTGCAGACCTATTTCACCGCGGGCGTGAAGGAGGTCCGGGCCTGGACCGTGAAGGCTGGCGCGACCGCCCCGCAGGCCGCGGCGGTGATCCATACCGACTTTGAGAAGGGCTTCATCCGCGCCGAGACGATCGCCTTCGACGACTTCGTCAAGTACAAGGGCGAGGCCGGCGCCCGCGACGCCGGGCGGCTGCGCCTGGAGGGCAAGGAATACCGCGTGCAGGAGGGCGATGTCCTGCATTTCCGCTTCAATGTCTGACGGCGGCGCATGGCGCATTCATCCCGGGTGCGGCCATGCGGCGAAGTGAAAATTTCTGTTGACAGAATCGTAAAGCGAGCCCAGAATTGCGGGCTCTTTCACCCCGGGTCGATTTGCCGAAGGGCAAGCCGGCGGGGCGAAATCCGGAGGGATACCCAAGCGGCCAACGGGGGCAGACTGTAAATCTGCTGGCTTACGCCTTCGGTGGTTCGAATCCACCTCCCTCCACCAGTTTTTGTTGTGACATGCGGTATCCCGGTGCGGGAGTAGTTCAATGGTAGAACCTCAGCCTTCCAAGCTGATGGTGCGGGTTCGATTCCCGTCTCCCGCTCCATTGGACTCCAATGCATGGCACAATAGACAACTCCGCTCACGTAGCTCAGTCGGTAGAGCACCTCCTTGGTAAGGAGGAGGTCGATGGTTCGATTCCATTCGTGAGCACCATATCCAGTCGCCACCACATTCAACGATCACCGAGAAGAAGCAGCCATGGCCAAGGGTAAGTTCGAGCGCACCAAGCCGCACGTCAACGTCGGCACCATCGGTCACGTCGACCACGGCAAGACCACGCTGACGGCTGCCCTGACGAAGATCGGCGCAGAGCGTTTCGGTGGCGAGTTCAAGGCGTACGACGCGATCGACGCGGCGCCGGAAGAGAAGGCGCGCGGCATCACGATCTCGACGGCGCACGTGGAATACGAAAGCCCGACCCGCCACTACGCGCACGTGGACTGCCCGGGTCACGCCGACTACGTGAAGAACATGATCACCGGTGCGGCGCAGATGGACGGCGCGATCCTGGTGTGCTCGGCCGCGGACGGCCCGATGCCGCAGACCCGCGAGCACATCCTGCTGTCGCGCCAGGTGGGCGTGCCGTACATCGTCGTGTTCCTGAACAAGGCGGACATGGTGGATGACGCCGAGCTGCTCGAGCTGGTGGAGATGGAAGTGCGCGAGCTGCTGAGCAAGTACGAGTTCCCGGGCGACGACACCCCGATCATCAAGGGCTCGGCCCGCCTGGCGCTGGAAGGCGACCAGTCGGAGATCGGCGTGCCGGCGATCATCAAGCTGGTGGACGCGCTGGACACCTGGATCCCGACGCCGGAGCGCGACATCGACAAGCCGTTCCTGATGCCGGTGGAAGACGTGTTCTCGATCTCGGGCCGCGGCACCGTGGTGACTGGCCGTATCGAGCGCGGCGTGATCAAGGTGGGCGACGAAATCGAGATCGTGGGCATCCGTCCGACCCAGAAGACCACCGTGACCGGCGTGGAAATGTTCCGCAAGCTGCTGGAGCAGGGCCAGGCGGGCGACAACGCGGGCCTGCTGCTGCGCGGCACCAAGCGTGACGAGGTGGAGCGTGGCCAGGTGCTGGCCAAGCCGGGCTCGATCACCCCGCACACCGAGTTCGACGCGGAGGTGTACGTGCTGTCGAAGGACGAGGGCGGCCGCCACACCCCGTTCTTCAAGGGCTACCGTCCGCAGTTCTACTTCCGTACCACGGACATCACCGGCGCGGTGCAGCTGCCGGAGGGCGTGGAGATGGTGATGCCGGGCGACAACGTGAAGATGTCGGTCACGCTGATCAACCCGGTGGCGATGGACGAGGGCCTGCGCTTCGCGATCCGCGAAGGCGGCCGTACCGTCGGCGCCGGCGTGGTCTCGAAGATCACCAAGTGATGTAAGGCGCGTCCCGGCCTCGGCCTGGACGCCTTTGCCGGACGGCAGCCCGCCAGGCGGGGCCAGCGACTAGGCAAAGAACGCGGCGGGCCGGCTGAACATCGGTCCGCCTTCGTTGTCTAAAGGGTTAGCGATAAAGAGTTCATACGCCAGTAGCTCAATTGGCAGAGCAGCGGTCTCCAAAACCGCAGGTTGGGGGTTCGAGTCCCTCCTGGCGTGCCACTCCCGCTGTCCCGCCCCAGAAACCGGGCCAGATCGGTAACCAGAAGCCGGATGAACAGCAAAATCGAACCTTCCAAGGGCGCCGCTTCCGGTGGCGACATTGCCAAGTACGTGATCTCCGCGGTGCTCCTGCTCGCGGGGCTGTTCGTTTGGTTCTGGTTCTCCGCGCCGGAGCGTTCCGCCCAGTTGGGTACCTGGACGTCGCAGCTGCGCGGCCTGGCCGTCGTGGTCGGGCTGGTGGCCTCGATCCTCGTGTTCCTGGGCACGGCCAAGGGGCGCGACACGCGCGGGTTCCTGTCCGAATCCCGCTTCGAGCTGCGCAAGGTGGTCTGGCCGACCCGTCAGGAGGCCATCCGCACCACGTGGGTCGTCATCGTCGTGGTCATCATCCTGAGCCTGCTGCTGGGGGGCTTCGACTTCGTCATCCAGAAGCTCACGCAGTGGTTCCTGGCGCGTTGAGGAGAATCGAACAGTGAAGCGTTGGTACGTCGTTCACGCCTACTCTGGCTTCGAGAAGTCGGTGGCGCAGGCCTTGCGCGATCGCATCGTCCGCAACGAGATGCAGGAGCGCTTCGGCGAGGTGCTGGTGCCGACCGAAGAGGTCGTGGAGATGCGTTCCGGCCAGAAGCGCCGTTCCGAGCGCAAGTTCTTCCCGGGCTACGTCCTGGTGCAGATCGAGACCCACGACGAGGCCGGCATCCCGCGCATCGACAACGAGAGCTGGCACCTGGTCAAGGAAACTCCGCGCGTGATGGGTTTCATCGGCGGTACCGCCGATCGCCCGCTGCCGATTCGCGACGAGGAGGCGGCCCACATCCTGGATCGCGTCCAGGAAGGCGTCGAGAAGCCGCGCCCGAAGGTGCTGTTCGAGCCGGGCCAGATGGTCCGCGTCACCGACGGCCCGTTCAACGACTTCAATGGCGTGGTCGAGGAAGTCAACTACGAGAAGAGCCGCCTGCGCGTGGCGGTGCTGATCTTCGGCCGCTCCACCCCGGTGGAGCTGGAATTCGGCCAGGTCGAGAAGAGCTGATCCTGGCCCTGCCGCCCATTCAGCATGGGCGGCCAAAATCTGTTATGCTGAGCGGCTCGCTGATTCAGCCGCAACGCCATGGCCGCTCCGATGGGCGGCCTTGTGCGTGGTCAAGGAAGTGAAAACGCGATGTCGGGACGCGTGATTTTCCCGGCGCGATGGGGAGCCTGCGGTCAAGGCGCTAGCACCCGGAGACAATCGAGATGGCAAAGAAAGTTGTCGGTTACATCAAGCTGCAGGTGAAGGCCGGTCAGGCCAACCCCTCGCCGCCGGTCGGTCCTGCGCTGGGTCAGCGCGGCCTGAACATCATGGAGTTCTGCAAGGCGTTCAACGCCGCCACGCAGAAGCTCGAGCCGGGCCTGCCGACCCCGGTCATCATCACGGCCTATTCGGACCGTACCTTCACCTTCGTCACCAAGAGCACCCCGGCCACCGTGCTGCTCAAGAAGGCCGCCGGCATCAGCTCGGGCTCCAAGCGCCCGAACACCGAGAAGGTGGGCAAGGTGACCCGCAAGCAGCTCGAAGAGATCGCCAAGGCGAAGGAGCCCGACCTGACCGCGGCCGACCTGGACGCGGCGGTGCGTACGATCGCGGGCTCGGCCCGTTCCATGGGCCTGGTGGTGGAGGGTTAATTCGATGGCACAGACCAAGCGTGAGAAGGCCATCAAGGCCGCCGTGGTCCCGGGCAAGGCGTACGCCTTCGAGGACGCGATCAAGATCCTGAAGACCGCCACCAAGGCCAAGTTCGTCGAGTCCGTCGACGTCGCCGTGCGCCTGGGCGTGGACGCCAAGAAGTCGGACCAGCAGGTGCGCGGCTCGACCGTGCTGCCGGCCGGTACCGGCAAGAGCGTGCGCGTGGCGGTGTTCGCCCCGGCCGGTGCCAAGGCCGACGAGGCCCTGGCCGCCGGTGCCGATGCGGTCGGCATGGACGACCTGGCCGAGAAGATGCAGGCCGGTGACCTGAACTACGACGTGGTGATCGCGACCCCGGACGCCATGCGCGTGGTGGGCAAGCTGGGTACGGTGCTGGGCCCGCGCGGCCTGATGCCGAACCCGAAGGTCGGCACCGTGTCGCCGAACCCGGGCGAGGCGGTCAAGAACGCCAAGTCGGGCCAGGTCCGCTACCGCACCGACAAGGCCGGCATCATCCACTGCACGATCGGCAAGGTGAGCTTCGACGACGAAGCCCTGAAGACCAACCTGCAGGCGCTGCTGGCCGACCTGATCAAGGCCAAGCCGGCCACCTCGAAGGGTACCTACCTGCAGAAGGTGTCGCTGAGCTCGACCATGGGCCCGGGCGTCACCGTCGACCAGTCCTCGCTGGCGTTGAAGTGACGATTTGACCCGGCGCCGCCCAGCGGCTCCGGCTTCGTCAAACCGTCACCCCGCGCCCGAGCGCTATGCGCTTGGGCCGGGGATCGCAGGTCCAGCGGCTTCCGTGCAGGTCGCATTGAAGTCGCCGGGCTCCCGCCTTCGCGGAAGCGACGGTCCGACGACTGAAACGTTGTTGCAAGAAAATCGAAGCACGCCCGAATTCCCGCCCCCCGGCAGGACGAAGGCAACATTTGAAGGCAACGCCGCGATCCATCGCGGCGCAGCCGTCAAAGACCGCAGGCGCGGTCTGAAGGTCACCGGCGACGGGCACGGAAGCTCGACACGGCAGGGAGTCGCCGCCGGCAGCCCGCAGATCGCTTAATCGGTTCCCCCGGGAGCCCGCCTGCGCAGATGGTGTCGCCCTTCTGGAGTTTTTCTGGTTCACGCACGTCTGGGGCAACCCAGGTTGGCCCACTCCAGGTCTAGAACGGCCACCACCGGAACATCGTCCCGATGTTCCCGGCGTCCAGGAAGGATGCCGCCCTGGACCGCAAGCGGCAGGAGCCGTGAGCGGAGTTCACATGAGGAGTGACAATGGCTCTCAATCTGTCCCAGAAGCAAGAAGTAGTCGCCGAGCTGGCAGACATCGCCGCCAAGGCCCACTCCTTGATCGCCGCCGAATACGCTGGCACCACGGTCGCCCAGATGACCGCGATGCGCAAGCAGGCCCGCGAGACCGGTGTTTTCTTGAAGGTTGTCAAGAACACCCTGGCCGCGCGCGCCGTCGAAGGCACCGAGTTCGCAGTCGCCAAGGACAAGCTGGTTGGTCCGCTGCTGTATGCGTTCTCGCTCGAGGAGCCCGGCGCCGCCGGTCGCCTGATCAAGGAAGCCGCCAAGAACAACGACAAGCTGCAGGCGAAGGTCGTGGCGATTGGCGGTGAAGTGTTCCCGGCGAGCCACGTCGACGTGCTGGCCTCGCTGCCGACCCGCGAACAGGCCCTGGCCATGCTGGCCCGCGTCCTGTCCGAGCCGGCCGCCATGTTCGCGCGCGCCGTCAAGGCCGTGGCCGACAAGCAGGGTGGTGGCGAAACCGCCGCTGCCGAGCCGGCCGCCGAGACCGCCTGAGTTCGATGTCTAGCGGTTCAGTGATCTGAACCCCCATCCAGAAAATTTTCCAAAGGTAATCACAATGTCCCTTACCAACGAGCAGATCGTCGACGCCATCGCCGAGAAGTCCCTGATGGAAGTGATGGAGCTGGTCAAGGCCATCGAAGAGAAGTTCGGCGTTTCCGCCGCCGCTCCGGTGGTCGCCGCCGGCCCGGCCGCCGCCGCCGCCCCGGTCGAAGAGCAGACCGAGTTCACCGTCACCCTGAAGAGCGCCGGCGACAAGAAGGTCGACGTCATCAAGGCCGTCCGCGCCATCACCGGCCTGGGCCTGAAGGAAGCCAAGGACCTCACCGAGGCCGGCGGCGTCCTGAAGGAAGGCGTGTCGAAGGAAGACGCCGAGAAGATGAAGAAGGACCTGGAAGCTGCCGGCGCGACCGTCGAGGTCAAGTAAGCAGCGCCTTGCATCGCCAGCCGTTCACGGCGATGCACTGAAGGCTGGGGGCGAAAGCCCCCGGCCTTTGGCCGTTACGGGATCCAACGTTCCGTAACGCGCGAAAACCCAACTTGCAGTTCCCGGAGTTGGTAGTTGGAAGTAGCGGGAGATGGCGTGCTGGTGCCGGCAATACCAGCGACTTCCAACTGACAACTTAAGCGTGATTCCCTCACAAGAGCGGCGCACATCCATGCGCGCGGTTCTTTTTGTGATCCCACGGCCGCGGACGCGCGGCCCGTACAGCCCAAGGTGGAAGACCTCATGACGTCCTATTCGTTCACCGAAAAGAAGCGTATCCGCAAGGACTTCGGCAAGCAGCGCTCGATCCTCGAAGTGCCGTTCCTGCTTGCGATCCAGGTGGATTCCTATCGCGAATTCCTGCAGGAAGACGTCGAGCCGAGCAAGCGCAAGGACCTCGGCCTGCATGCAGCCCTGAAGTCGGTGTTCCCGATCGTCAGCTACAGCGGCAACGCCGCGCTGGAATACGTCGGCTACAAGCTGGGCGAGCCGGTGTTCGACGAGCGCGAGTGCCGCCAGCGCGGCATGAGCTACGGCGCGCCGCTGCGCGTGACCGTGCGCCTGGTGATCTACGACCGCGAGTCGTCGACCAAGGCGATCAAGTACGTCAAGGAGCAGGAAGTCTACCTGGGCGAGATCCCGCTGATGACCGAGAACGGTACGTTCATCGTGAACGGCACCGAGCGCGTCATCGTGTCGCAGCTGCACCGTTCGCCGGGCGTGTTCTTCGACCACGACCGCGGCAAGACCCACAGCTCGGGCAAGCTGCTGTACAGCGCCCGCATCATCCCCTACCGCGGCTCGTGGCTGGACTTCGAGTTCGACCCGAAGGACGCGCTGTTCACCCGCATCGACCGCCGCCGCAAGCTGCCGGTGTCGATCCTGCTGCGCGCGCTCGGCTACTCCAACGAGGAGATGCTGAACGAGTTCTTCGAGATCAACACGTTCCACATCAACCCGGACGAGGGCGTGCAGCTCGAGCTGGTGCCCGAGCGCCTGCGCGGCGAGACGCTGAACTTCGACCTGGCCGACGGCGACCGCGTGATCGTCGAGGCCGGCAAGCGCATCACCGCGCGCCACGTGAAGCAGCTTGAAGCCTCGGGCATCGCCGCGCTGGCTGTACCGGACGAGTACCTGCTCGGCCGCATCCTGTCGCACGACGTGGTCGACGCCTCGACCGGCGAGCTGCTGGCCAACGCCAACGACGAGATCACCGAGGACCAGCTGGCCGCGTTCCGCAAGGCCGGCGTCGACGCGGTCGGCACCCTGTGGGTGAACGACCTCGACCGCGGCCCGTACCTGTCCAACACGCTGCGCATCGACCCGACCAAGACCCAGCTCGAGGCGCTGGTCGAGATCTACCGCATGATGCGCCCGGGCGAGCCGCCGACCAAGGACGCCGCGCAGAACCTGTTCCACAACCTGTTCTTCACCTTCGAGCGCTACGACCTGTCCACGGTCGGCCGCATGAAGTTCAATCGCCGCGTCGGCCGCAAGGAAGTCACCGGCGAGGCCGTGCTGTACGACCACAAGTACTTCGGCGAGCGCAACGACGAGGAAGCCAAGCGCCTGGTCGCCGCGCACGGCGATACCAGCGACATCCTCGACGTCATCAAGGTGCTGTGCGAGATCCGCAACGGCCGCGGCGTGGTCGACGACATCGACCACCTGGGCAACCGCCGCGTGCGTTCGGTCGGCGAGATGGCCGAGAACGTGTTCCGCGTCGGCCTGGTCCGCGTCGAGCGCGCGGTCAAGGAGCGCCTGTCGATGGCCGAGTCCGAGGGCCTGACCCCGCAGGAGCTGATCAACGCCAAGCCGGTGGCCGCCGCGATCAAGGAGTTCTTCGGCTCCTCGCAGCTGTCGCAGTTCATGGACCAGAACAACCCGCTGTCGGAAGTCACCCACAAGCGCCGCGTCTCGGCGCTGGGCCCGGGCGGCCTGACCCGCGAGCGCGCCGGCTTCGAAGTGCGCGACGTGCACCCGACCCACTACGGCCGCGTCTGCACCATCGAGACCCCGGAAGGCCCGAACATCGGCCTGATCAACTCGCTGGCGGTGTTCGCCCGCACCAACAAGTACGGCTTCCTCGAGACGCCGTACCGCAAGGTCGTGGACGGCAAGGTCACCGACGAGGTCGAGTACCTGTCGGCGATCGAGGAGAACGAGTACGTCATCGCGCAGGCCAATGCGCTGACCGACGCCAAGGGCCAGCTGACCGAGCAGTTCGTGCCGTGCCGCTTCCAGGGCGAGTCGCTGCTGAAGCCGCCGGCGGACGTGCACTACATGGACGTCTCGCCGATGCAGACCGTGTCGGTCGCCGCGGCGCTGGTGCCGTTCCTCGAGCACGACGACGCCAACCGCGCGCTGATGGGCGCGAACATGCAGCGCCAGGCCGTGCCGACGCTGCGCGCGCAGAAGCCGCTGGTCGGCACCGGCATCGAGCGCGCCGTGGCGCGCGACTCGGGCGTGACCGTGAACGCCCGCCGCGGCGGCGTGATCGAGCAGATCGACGCGGCCCGCATCGTGGTCAAGGTCAACGAGGACGAGATCGTCGGCGCCACCGATGCCGGCGTGGACATCTACAACCTGATCAAGTACACCCGCTCCAACCAGAACACCTGCATCAACCAGCGTCCGCTGGTGAACGTGGGCGACGTGGTGGCGCGCGGCGACGTGCTGGCGGACGGCCCGTCCACCGACATCGGCGAGCTGGCCCTGGGCCAGAACATGCTGATCGCGTTCATGCCGTGGAACGGCTACAACTTCGAGGACTCCATCCTGCTCTCCGAGCGCGTGGTGGAAGAGGATCGCTACACCACGATCCACATCGAGGAGCTGACCTGCGTCGCGCGCGACACCAAGCTGGGGCCGGAGGAGATCTCCGCCGACATCCCGAACGTCTCCGAGCAGGCGCTGAACCGCCTGGACGAGAGCGGCGTGGTGTACATCGGCGCGGAAGTGCGCGCCGGCGACATCCTGGTCGGCAAGGTCACGCCGAAGGGCGAGAGCCAGCTGACCCCGGAAGAGAAGCTGCTGCGCGCGATCTTCGGCGAGAAGGCCTCCGACGTTAAGGACAGCTCGCTGCGCGTGCCGCCGGGCATGGACGGCACCGTCATCGACGTGCAGGTCTTCACCCGCGACGGCATCGAGAAGGACAAGCGCGCCCGCCAGATCGAGGAGAACGAGATCAAGCGCGTCAAGAAGGACTTCGACGACCAGTTCCGCATCCTGGAGGCGGCGATCTACGCGCGCCTGCGCTCGCAGATCGTCGGCAAGGTCGCCAACGGCGGCGCCGGCCTGAAGAAGGGCGACGTCGTCACCGATGCCTACCTGGACGGGCTGAAGAAGTCCGACTGGTTCCAGCTGCGCATGAAGGACGAGGACGCGGCCGACGCGATCGAGCGCGCCCAGAAGCAGATCCAGGTGCACGAGAAGGAATTCGAGGCCCGTTTCGCCGACAAGCGCGGCAAGATCACCCAGGGCGACGACCTCGCCCCGGGCGTGCTGAAGATGGTCAAGGTGTTCCTGGCCGTGAAGCGCCGCATCCAGCCGGGCGACAAGATGGCCGGCCGCCACGGCAACAAGGGCGTGGTGTCCAACGTGGTGCCGGTGGAGGACATGCCGTACATGGCCGACGGCACCTCGGTCGACATCTGCCTCAACCCGCTGGGCGTGCCGAGCCGCATGAACATCGGCCAGATCCTCGAGGTGCACCTGGGCTGGGCCGCCAAGGGCCTGGGCAAGCGCATCCAGAAGATGCTGGAGCAGCAGCGCGCGGTGAGCGAGCTGCGCGAGTTCCTCGGCAAGATCTACAACCACGACAAGCGCGTGGCCGGCGATCGCGTGGACCTGTCGCAGTTCAGCGACGACGAGCTGCTGGCCCTGGCCCGCAACCTGACCGACGGCGTGCCGATGGCGACGCCGGTGTTCGACGGCGCGCACGAGGACGAGATCCGCGAGATGCTGGACCTGGCCTACCCGGACGGCGACGCGGAGACGGAACTGCTCGGCTTCAACGCCAGCAAGACCCAGATGCAGCTGTACGACGGGCGTACCGGCGAGGCGTTCGATCGCAAGACCACGGTCGGCTACATGCACTACCTGAAGCTGAACCACCTGGTCGACGACAAGATGCACGCCCGCTCGACCGGCCCGTACTCGCTCGTCACCCAGCAGCCGCTGGGCGGCAAGGCGCAGTTCGGCGGCCAGCGCTTCGGCGAGATGGAAGTCTGGGCGCTGGAAGCCTACGGCGCGGCCTACACCCTGCAGGAAATGCTGACGGTGAAGTCCGACGACGTGCAGGGCCGCAACCAGATGTACAAGAACATCGTCGACGGCGCGCACGAGATGGTCGCGGGCATGCCGGAGTCCTTCAACGTGCTGGTGAAGGAAATCCGCTCGCTGGGCATCAACATGGAGCTGGAAGAGAACTGAGAAGCCGGGGCCCGGAGCCGTGCTCCCGGGCCCCGTAGACAGCCCTGACCGTCCAGTCCCGAAACGAATTCCTCCGACCCGGAGATATCAAATGAAAGACCTGCTCAACCTCTTCAACCAGCAGCGCCAGACGCTGGACTTCGACGCGATCAAGATCGGTCTGGCTTCGCCCGACCTGATCCGTTCCTGGTCGTTCGGCGAAGTGAAGAAGCCGGAAACCATCAACTACCGTACCTTCAAGCCGGAGCGCGACGGCCTGTTCTGCGCCGCCATCTTCGGCCCGATCAAGGACTACGAGTGCCTGTGCGGCAAGTACAAGCGCATGAAGCACCGCGGCGTGGTCTGCGAGAAGTGCGGCACCGAAGTGACCCTGGCCAAGGTACGCCGCGAGCGCATGGGCCACATCGACCTGGCCTCGCCGGTCGCGCACATCTGGTTCCTCAAGTCGCTGCCGTCGCGCATCGGCCTGATGCTGGACATGACCCTGCGCGACATCGAGCGCGTGCTGTACTTCGAAGCCTACGTGGTGACCGAGCCGGGCCTGACCGCCCTGGAGCGCCGCCAGCTGCTGACCGAGGAGCAGTACCTGCAGGCGCGCCAGGAGCACGGCGACGACTTCGACGCCGCGATGGGCGCCGAAGCCGTGTACGAACTGCTGCGCACGATCGACCTGCAGTCGGAGATGACCCGCCTGCGCGAGGAGATCGCCGGCACCGGCTCGGAGACCAAGCTCAAGCGCCTGACCAAGCGCATCAAGCTGATCGAGGCCTTCATCGAGTCCGGCAACCGCCCGGAGTGGATGGTCATGACCGTGCTGCCGGTGCTGCCGCCGGACCTGCGCCCGCTGGTGCCGCTGGATGGCGGCCGCTTCGCGACCTCCGACCTGAACGACCTGTACCGCCGCGTCATCAACCGCAACAACCGCCTGCGCCGGCTGCTGGAGCTGAACGCGCCGGACATCATCGTGCGCAACGAGAAGCGCATGCTGCAGGAGTCGGTCGACGCGCTGCTGGACAACGGCCGCCGCGGCCGCGCCATCACCGGCACCAACAAGCGCCCGCTCAAGTCGCTGGCCGACATGATCAAGGGCAAGCAGGGCCGGTTCCGCCAGAACCTGCTCGGCAAGCGCGTGGACTACTCCGGCCGTTCGGTGATCACCGTCGGTCCGTACCTGAAGCTGCACCAGTGCGGCCTGCCGAAGAAGATGGCGCTGGAGCTGTTCAAGCCGTTCGTCTTCGCCAAGCTGCAGCGCCGCGGCCTGGCCACCACGATCAAGGCCGCCAAGAAGCTGGTCGAGCGCGAGGAAGGCGACGTCTGGGACATCCTGGAAGAGGTCATCCGCGAGCATCCGGTGCTGCTGAACCGCGCGCCGACCCTGCACCGCCTGGGCATCCAGGCGTTCGAGCCGGTGCTGATCGAGGGCAAGGCGATCCAGCTGCACCCGCTGGTCTGCACCGCGTTCAACGCCGACTTCGACGGCGACCAGATGGCCGTGCACGTGCCGCTCTCGCTGGAAGCCCAGCTGGAAGCGCGCGCGCTGATGATGTCCACCAACAACATCCTGTCGCCGGCCAACGGCGAGCCGATCATCGTGCCGTCGCAGGACGTGGTGCTGGGCCTGTACTACATGAGCCGCGCCCTGGAGAACAAGAAGGGCGAGGGCATGGTGTTCGCCAATACCAACGAGGTGAAGCGCGCCTATGACAACCGCGTGGTGGAACTGCACGCCAAGGTCAAGGTCCGCATCACCGAGGTGGTGACCGACGAGAACGGCGGCAAGCAGAACAAGACCTCGATCGTGGACACCACGGTCGGGCGCGCGCTGCTGAGCGAGATCCTGCCGGAAGGCCTGCCGTTCGAGCTGGCCAACACCGAGATGACCAAGAAGAACATCTCGCGCCTGATCAACTCCAGCTACCGCATGCTCGGCCTGAAGGACACGGTCGTGTTCGCCGACAAGCTGATGTACACCGGCTACGCCTACGCCACCCGCGCCGGCGTGTCGATCGGCATCGACGACATGCTGATCCCGGCCGAGAAGAAGGACATCCTGGGCGAGGCCGAGCAGGAAGTGCTGGAGATCCAGGAGCAGTACCAGTCGGGCCTGGTCACCGCCGGCGAGCGCTACAACAAGGTGGTCGACATCTGGTCGCGCACCAACGAGCGCATCGCCAAGGCGATGATGGACACCATCGGCACCGAGAAGGTGGTCAACGCCAAGGGCGAGACCATCGACCAGAAGTCGATGAACTCGCTGTACATCATGGCCGACTCGGGCGCGCGCGGTAGCCAGGCGCAGATCCGCCAGCTGGCCGGCATGCGCGGCCTGATGGCCCGCCCGGACGGCTCGATCATCGAGACGCCGATCAAGGCGAACTTCCGCGAAGGCCTGAACGTGCAGGAGTACTTCAACTCCACCCACGGCGCCCGCAAGGGCCTGGCCGATACCGCGCTGAAGACCGCGAACTCCGGTTACCTGACCCGCCGCCTGGTCGACGTGGCGCAGGACGTGGTGATCACCGAGGTCGACTGCGGCACCACCGACGGCCTGACCATGATCCCGATCGTGGAAGGCGGCGACGTGGTCGAGCCGCTGCGCGACCGCGTGCTGGGCCGCGTCGTGGCCGAGGACGTGTTCCTGCCGGGCAACGACGAGGAACCGGTCGTCACCCGCAACACGCTGCTCGACGAGCAGTGGGTGGCCAGGCTGGAAGAGGCTGGCGTGCAGACCATCAAGGTCCGCTCGACGATCACCTGCGAATCGCCGTTCGGCGTGTGCTCGCGCTGCTACGGCCGCGACCTGGCGCGCGGCCACCTGGTCAACATCGGCGAAGCGGTCGGCGTCATCGCCGCCCAGTCGATCGGCGAGCCGGGTACCCAGCTGACGATGCGTACGTTCCACATCGGCGGCGCGGCTTCGCGTGCGGCGGCGGTCGACAACATCACCGTCAAGACCACCGGCTCGGTGAAGTTCAACAACCTCAAGTCGGTCGAGCACGCCAACGGCACGCTGGTGGCGGTGTCGCGTTCGGGCGAGATCTCGGTGCTCGACGGCCACGGCCGCGAGCGCGAGCGCTACAAGCTGCCCTACGGCGCCACCATCTCGGTCAAGGACGGCGCGGAGATCAAGGCCGGCCAGACCGTGGCCAACTGGGATCCGCACAACCACCCGATCGTGTCGGAAGTGGCCGGTTTCGTCCGCTTCGTCGACTTCATCGACGGCGTCACCGTCATCGAGAAGACCGACGAGCTGACCGGCCTGGCCTCGCGCGAGATCACCGATCCGAAGCGCCGCGGCTCGCAGGGCAAGGACCTGCGCCCGCTGGTGCGGATCGTCGACAAGAACGGCAACGACCTGACCATCCCGGGCACCGACCTGCCGGCGCAGTACCTGCTGCCGCCGCGCTCGATCGTGAACCTGCAGGACGGCGCGCCGGTCGGCGTCGGCGACGTGGTCGCCAAGATCCCGCAGGAAGCGTCCAAGACCCGCGACATCACCGGCGGTCTGCCGCGCGTGGCCGACCTGTTCGAGGCGCGCAAGCCGAAGGATCCGGCGATCCTGGCCGAGCGTTCGGGCGTGATCAGCTTCGGCAAGGACACCAAGGGCAAGCAGCGCCTGATCATCAAGGACACCGACGGCAACGAGCACGAGGAGCTGATCCCGAAGTACCGCCAGATCATCGTGTTCGAAGGCGAGCACGTGACCAAGGGCGAGACCATCGTGGACGGCGAGCCGAGCCCGCAGGACATCCTGCGCTTGCTGGGCGTGGAGCCGCTGGCGGCCTACCTGGTCAAGGAGATCCAGGACGTGTACCGCCTGCAGGGCGTGAAGATCAACGACAAGCACATCGAGGTGATCACCCGCCAGATGCTGCGCAAGGTCGAGATCACCGACCAGGGCGGCAGCAAGTTCCTCAACGGCGAGCAGGTCGAGCGCCAGCGCGTCATCGAGGAGAACGCCCGCCTGGTCGCGCGCAACGAGCTGCCGGCCAAGTTCGAGCCGGTGCTGCTGGGCATCACCAAGGCCTCGCTGGCGACCGAGTCGTTCATCTCGGCGGCCTCGTTCCAGGAGACCACCCGCGTCCTCACCGAGGCGGCGGTCCGCGGCACCAGCGACAACCTGCGCGGCCTGAAGGAGAACGTGATCGTCGGTCGCCTGATCCCGGCCGGCACCGGCCTGGCCTACCACAACCAGCGCCGTCGCCGTGCCTCGGGCCTGACCGACTCCGAGATCGAGACCCTGGCCGGCACCGGTTCCGCCCCGGCGGCCGAGGCGGCCCCGGTGTCCGAGTCGGCCGGCGAGGAATAAGCCTCACCCCGGCGGCGGCCGGCCAGGCCGCCGCCTACCAGTGAAATGGAGGGCAGGATGCCCTCCGTTTTCAGGCCCCGGACGGGCCAGCAGGTCGCCATTCCGCGCGGTTGACGGAAATTTGGCCTGCCAGCTATACTCCCCTGTCTCAGTGGGCCGGAAATCGGCCTGCTGTCGTTTTTTCACGCACAAGGCCCGACGGCCTTACCCACTCAGAAGAATCCACTGATGGCGACAATCAATCAGCTGGTTCGCAAGCCTCGGCAGGCGACCACCTACAAGAGTGCCTCCCCGGCGCTGGACAAATGTCCGCAGCGTCGCGGCGTTTGCACGCGCGTTTACACCACCACCCCGAAGAAGCCGAACTCGGCCCTGCGCAAGGTCGCCAAGGTGCGACTGACCAACCAGGAAGAGGTCATCAGCTACATCGGCGGCGAAGGCCACAACCTGCAGGAGCACTCCGTGGTCCTGATCCGCGGTGGCCGTGTCAAGGACCTGCCGGGTGTGCGTTACCACACCGTCCGCGGCTCGCTGGACGCCGCTGGCGTCGCCAAGCGTCGTCAGGGTCGTTCCAAGTACGGCGCCAAGCGCCCGAAGAGCTAAGGAATCAATCTAATGTCTCGTAAAGGTTCTACTCCGCAGCGCACCGTCCTGCCTGATCCCAAGCATGGCAGCGAAACCATTGCCCGCTTCATCAACATGGTGATGCAGAGTGGCAAGAAGTCGGTTGCAGAGAAAATCGTGTATGGCGCAATGGACGTCATCGGCGAAAAGAATCCGAATGCCATCGAGCTGGTGCAGAAGGCACTGGACAACGTGGCCCCGGCAGTCGAAGTGAAGTCGCGTCGCGTCGGCGGCGCTACCTACCAGGTGCCGGTCGAGGTTCGCGCCTCCCGCAAGATGGCTCTGGCAATGCGCTGGATCATCGAGTCCGCCCGCAAGCGCGGCGAGAACTCGATGCCGCGCAAGTTGGCTGCCGAGCTGCTGGACGCCTCTGAGAATCGTGGCGGCGCCATCAAGAAGCGTGAAGAAACCCACCGCATGGCGGAAGCGAACAAGGCGTTCGCCCACTACCGCTGGTGATGCATCGGGCCTTGGCAACAAGGCCCACCGGCCCCATATGAGTGCCGGCATGTGGCGCGCAGCGCGCCACTTCAACCCGAAGGCCGCCGAAAGGCGGCGTTCGGCCATCCGAAATCCGAGAAATTTTTGAGAGGCTCCCGTGGCCCGTACCACTCCCATCGAGCGTTATCGCAACTTCGGCATCATGGCCCACATCGATGCCGGCAAGACCACCACGTCCGAGCGCATCCTGTTCTACACCGGCAAGAGCCACAAGATCGGTGAAGTGCACGATGGCGCTGCCACCATGGACTGGATGGAGCAGGAGCAGGAGCGTGGCATCACGATCCAGTCCGCCGCCACCACCGCGTTCTGGAAGGGTATGGACAAGTCCTTCCCGGAGCACCGCTTCAACATCATCGACACCCCCGGGCACGTCGACTTCACCATCGAAGTCGAGCGTTCGCTGCGCGTGCTCGACGGCGCCGTGTTCGTGCTGTGCGCGGTCGGCGGCGTGCAGCCGCAGTCGGAGACCGTGTGGCGCCAGGCCAACAAGTACCACGTGCCGCGCATCGCGTTCGTCAACAAGATGGACCGCACCGGCGCCAACTTCTTCAAGGTCCGCGACCAGCTGAAGACGCGCCTGGGCGCCGTGCCGGTGCCGATGCAGATCCCGATCGGCGCCGAGGACAACTTCGAGGGCGTGGTCGACCTGGTCAAGATGAAGGCGATCCACTGGGATGCCGCCAGCCAGGGCCTGAACTTCGAGTACCGCGACATCCCCGCCGAGCTGCAGGCCCAGGCGGAAGAGGCGCGCGCGTTCATGGTCGAGACCGCGGCCGAGGCCAGCGAAGAGCTGATGGAGAAGTACCTGGGCGGCGAGGAGCTGACCGAGGACGAGATCTACGAATCGCTGCGCGTGCGCACGCTGTCGACGGAGATCGTCCCGATGTTCCTGGGCTCGGCGTTCAAGAACAAGGGCGTGCAGGCCATGCTCGACGGCGTGATCCGCCTGCTGCCGTCGCCGGTCGACGTGCCGCCGGTGAAGGGCGTCGACATGGACGACGAGACCAAGGAGCTGTCGCGCGAATCCAGCGACAAGGCCCCGTTCTCGGCGCTCGCGTTCAAGATCATGACCGACCCGTTCGTCGGCTCGCTGACCTTCTTCCGCGTCTACTCCGGCACGCTGAACGCCGGCGACCAGGTGCTGAACTCGGTCAAGAACCGCAAGGAGCGCATCGGCCGCCTGCTGCAGATGCACTCCAACCAGCGCGACGAGATCAAGGAAGTGCTGGCCGGCGACATCGCCGCGGCGGTGGGCCTGAAGGACGTCACCACCGGCGACACCCTGTGCGCCCTCGATGCCCCGATCGTGCTCGAGCGCATGGCGTTCCCGGAGCCGGTGATCTCGATGGCGGTCGAGCCGAAGACCAAGTCCGACCAGGAAAAGATGGGCAACGCCCTGAGCCGCCTGGCGCAGGAAGACCCGTCGTTCCGCGTCAAGACCGACGAAGAGTCGGGCCAGACGATCATCTCGGGCATGGGCGAGCTGCACCTGGACATCATCGTCGACCGCATGAAGCGCGAGTTCAACGTCGAGGCCAACGTCGGCAAGCCGCAGGTCGCGTACCGCGAGACCATCCAGGCCTCGGACGTGAAGTCGGACTACAAGCATGCCAAGCAGTCCGGCGGTAAGGGCCAGTACGGCCACGTCGTGATCGAGATGTCGCCGCTGACCGCCGAGGACCGCGAGAAGTACGCGGCGGACATCAAGGACGACTTCCTGTTCATCAACGAGATCACCGGTGGCGTGATTCCGAAGGAGTTCATCCCGTCGGTCGAGAAGGGCCTGCGCGAGACCATCACCAGCGGCCCGCTGGCCGGCTTCCCGGTGGTGGACGTGAAGGTCAAGCTGGTGTTCGGTTCGTACCACGACGTCGACTCGTCGGAAATGGCGTTCAAGCTGGCCGCCTCGATGGCGTTCAAGCAGGGCTTCGCCAAGGCGCGCCCGGTGCTGCTGGAGCCGATCATGAAGGTCGAGATCGTGACCCCGGACGACTACCAGGGCGACGTGATGGGCGACGTGAGCCGTCGTCGCGGCGTGCTGCAGGGTTCGGACACCAGCGTCTCGGGCACCATCATCAACGCGATGATCCCGCTGGGCGAAATGTTCGGCTACGCCACCCAGCTGCGTTCGATGACCCAGGGCCGCGCGACGTTCTCGATGGAGTTCGACCACTACGAGCCGGCTCCGCAGAACATCGCCGACACCGTCATCAAGAAGGCGTGACCCGGGGCCAGGGGTCCGTCGCCCGGAAGGGCGCGGACTCCGCCTTGCCCGGATCACCCGTCACCCAACACGAATCACAGAGGTAAATAGCAATGGCAAAAGGTAAGTTCGAGCGCACCAAGCCGCACGTCAACGTCGGCACCATCGGTCACGTCGACCACGGCAAGACCACGCTGACGGCTGCCCTGACGAAGATCGGCGCAGAGCGTTTCGGTGGCGAGTTCAAGGCGTACGACGCGATCGACGCGGCGCCGGAAGAGAAGGCGCGCGGCATCACGATCTCGACGGCGCACGTGGAATACGAAAGCCCGACCCGCCACTACGCGCACGTGGACTGCCCGGGTCACGCCGACTACGTGAAGAACATGATCACCGGTGCGGCGCAGATGGACGGCGCGATCCTGGTGTGCTCGGCCGCGGACGGCCCGATGCCGCAGACCCGCGAGCACATCCTGCTGTCGCGCCAGGTGGGCGTGCCGTACATCGTCGTGTTCCTGAACAAGGCGGACATGGTGGATGACGCCGAGCTGCTCGAGCTGGTGGAAATGGAAGTGCGCGAGCTGCTGAGCAAGTACGAGTTCCCGGGCGACGACACCCCGATCATCAAGGGCTCGGCCCGCCTGGCGCTGGAAGGCGACCAGTCGGAGATCGGCGTGCCGGCGATCATCAAGCTGGTGGACGCGCTGGACACCTGGATCCCGACGCCGGAGCGCGACATCGACAAGCCGTTCCTGATGCCGGTGGAAGACGTGTTCTCGATCTCGGGCCGCGGCACCGTGGTGACCGGCCGTATCGAGCGCGGCGTGATCAAGGTGGGCGACGAAATCGAGATCGTGGGCATCCGTCCGACCCAGAAGACCACCGTGACGGGCGTGGAAATGTTCCGCAAGCTGCTGGAGCAGGGCCAGGCGGGCGACAACGCGGGCCTGCTGCTGCGCGGCACCAAGCGTGACGAGGTGGAGCGTGGCCAGGTGCTGGCCAAGCCGGGCTCGATCACCCCGCACACCGAGTTCGACGCGGAGGTGTACGTGCTGTCGAAGGACGAGGGCGGCCGCCACACCCCGTTCTTCAAGGGCTACCGTCCGCAGTTCTACTTCCGTACCACGGACATCACCGGTGCGGTGCAGCTGCCGGAGGGCGTGGAGATGGTGATGCCGGGCGACAACGTGAAGATGTCGGTCACGCTGATCAACCCGGTGGCGATGGACGAGGGCCTGCGCTTCGCGATCCGCGAAGGCGGCCGTACCGTCGGCGCCGGCGTGGTCTCGAAGATCACCAAGTGATGTAAGGCGCGTCCCGGCCTCGGCCTGGACGCGTTCCGGCAACCCGCCTCCGGGCGGGGCCAGCGAAACCCGCCCGCGTGGCGGGTTTCGTGCGTCCGGGGAGGGCGAAACCCCCGGCGCCGATCCTGAACGGTTCGCGCCCGGGTTCCTGGAAATGCAGGAGGGGCTTGGCAGCGGCGATTTCGTCCTTGTACAATGCGCGGCTCGGCATTCCTGGGTAGGGTGCCGCGCGTAAAACTGCGAAAAGAGGGGAGGATGCCTCTCGTGTTCGCCAGACCGGGAAGGTCGCGTTGCATGGAGCAATCAACGGCGTAGAGCTGTTGACGTTGCTCTGGGTGCGCATTATACTTTTCCGTCTGGGCAGGCCGGGTGACTGGTCTGCCTCAGTTTTTGGGCGGAGGAAGTGCCCATCGCGCGCAGGAAGCGGTGCGATCCACGTGTTCAGGAAATTTCGGGGCAGGCATCCCAGAGGCCTTGCCCGTCGCTCTTTTAACGAAGGAACCCCGTCATGGCGGACCAAAAGATCCGGATTCGGCTGAAGGCGTTCGATCATCGCTTGATCGACCGTTCGGCCAGCGAGATCGTCGAGACGGCCAAGCGGACTGGCGCGCAGGTGCGCGGCCCGATCCCGCTGCCGACCAAGATCGAACGTTACACCGTGCTCGTCTCCCCGCACGCCGACAAGGACGCGCGCGACCAGTACGAAACCCGCACGCACAAGCGTGTACTCGACATCGTCGACCCCAACGACAAGACCGTGGACGCGCTGATGAAGCTCGAACTGGCTGCCGGCGTCGACGTGCAGATCAAGTTGACCTGAGGACTACGACCATGACGAAGAAGTATTCGTTGGGCTTCGTGGGCCGCAAGGCCGGCATGAGCCGCGTTTTCACCGAGGATGGCCGCTCCATCCCGGTTACCCTGATCGAAGCTACCCCGAACCGCATCGCGCAGATCAAGACCGTCGAGGTCGATGGCTACAGCGCCGTGCAGGTGACCGTCGGTGCGCGCCGCGCCGCCCTGGTGAACAAGCCGGAAGCCGGCCACTTCGCCAAGGCCAAGGTCGAGGCCGGCCGTGGCCTGTGGGAGTTCCGCGTCGAGGACGACAAGCTGGGTGATTTCGCCGTCGGCGGCGAGATCAAGGCCGACATCTTCGAGGTCGGTCAGAAGGTCGACGTCCAGGGCGTCACCAAGGGTAAGGGCTTCCAGGGCACCATCAAGCGGCACAACTTCCGCATGGGTGACGCCACCCACGGTAACTCGTTGTCGCATCGTGCTCCGGGTTCGATCGGCCAGCGCCAGACGCCGGGCCGCGTGTTCCCGGGCAAGAAGATGGCCGGTCACATGGGTGCCGTGCAGCAGAGCACGCAGAACCTGGAAGTGGTCAAGGTCGACGTCGAGCGCGGTCTGATCGCCGTCCGCGGCGCCGTCCCGGGCGCTGCCGGTGGCGACGTGATCGTCCGTCCGGCGAGCAAGGCATAAGGAGAGATGACGATGGAACTCGTTATCACCGGTAGCAACAACAAGGTCTCGGTCTCCGACGCCGTGTTCGGTCGCGATTTCAGCGAGGATCTGGTCCACCAGGTCGTCGTCGCCTATCGCAACGCCGGCCGCGCCGGCACCAAGGCCCAGAAGACCCGTTCGGAAGTCTCGGGCACGACCAAGAAGTCGAAGAAGCAGAAGGGCGGCGGTGCGCGTCACGGCGCGCTGACGGCTCCGATCTTCGTCGGCGGCGGCGTGACCTTCGCGGCCAAGCCGCGCAGCTTCGCGCAGAAGGTCAACCGCAAGCAGTATCGCGCCGCGATCGCCGCGATCTTCTCCGAGCTGGTCCGCCAGGACCGCCTGAAGGTCGTCGAGGCGTTCGACGTGAGCGAGACCAAGACCAAGGGCCTGGTCGAGAAGCTGAAGGGTCTGGACGTGGGCGCCCGCCCGCTGATCGTGACCGAAGAGGCTTCCGAGCACCTGTACCTGTCGGCCCGCAACCTGCCGTACGTCGAAGTGCGCGACGTGCAGGGGCTGGATCCGGTCGCGCTGGTCGGTGCCGATACGGTCGTGATCACCGCCGATGCGGTCAAGAAGGTCGAGGAGTGGCTGGCATGAGCAGCAACGAAAAAATCTTCAGCGTGCTGCGCGCTCCGCGAGTCTCCGAGAAGACCGCGCGCCTGCAGGAACTGTCCAACCAGTACGTCTTCGAAGTCTCGAACGACGCCACCAAGGCCGATGTGAAGGCCGCGGTCGAGCAGCTGTTCGACGTCAAGGTCGAGGCCGTCAACGTGGTGAACGTGAAGGGCAAGAACAAGTCCTTCCGCAACCGCGCTGGCCGTCGCGGCGACTGGCGCAAGGCGTATGTCCGCCTGGTCGATGGCCAGTCCATCGACGTCACGGCCAAGGCCTGAGGTAAGAACCCATGCCATTGATGAAATTCAAGCCCACCTCCGCAGGCCGCCGTTCGGCCGTGCGCGTGGTCACGCCCGATCTGCACAAGGGTGCCCCGTACGCGGGCCTGGTCGAGCCGCAGAGCAAGACCGGCGGCCGCAACCACCACGGCCGCATCACCACCCGCCACGTCGGCGGCGGTCACAAGCAGCACTACCGCATCATCGACTTCAAGCGCAACAAGGAAGGCATCCCGGCGCGCGTGGAGCGGATCGAATACGATCCGAACCGCACCGCCCACATCGCCCTGCTGTGCTACGTCGACGGCGAGCGCCGCTACATCATCGCCCCGAAGGGACTGAAGGCCGGTGACCAGGTCATCGCCGGCGCCAACGCGCCGATCAAGACCGGCAACACCCTGCCGCTGCGCAACATCCCGGTCGGTACCACCGTCCACGGCGTCGAGCTGAAGCCGGGCAAGGGCGCCCAGATCGCCCGCGCCGCCGGCGCGGCCGTCCAGCTGGTCGCCCGCGAAGGCGTCTACGCCACGCTGCGCCTGCGTTCGGGCGAGATGCGCAAGGTGCCGGCCGAGTGCCGCGCCACCATCGGCGAAGTCGGCAACGACGAGCACAACCTGGAGAAGCTGGGCAAGGCCGGCGCCAAGCGCTGGCGCGGCGTCCGCCCGACCGTTCGTGGTGCCGCCATGAACCCGGTCGACCACCCGCACGGTGGTGGCGAGGCGAAGGCCGGCCAGGGCAACCCGCATCCGGTCACCCCGTGGGGTGTGCCGACCAAGGGTTACAAGACGCGCAAGAACAAGCGCACCCAGCAGTTCATCGTCCGCGATCGTAGGGGCTAATCGACCATGGCACGTTCACTCAAGAAAGGCCCGTTCGTCGATCACCACCTCGTCAAGAAGGTGGAGGCCGCTGCGGGTAGCAAGAAGCCGATCAAGACCTGGTCGCGCCGTTCCATGATCCTGCCGGAAATGGTGGGATTCACCATCGCCGTGCATAACGGCAAGAACCACGTTCCGGTGCTGGTCAACGAGAACATGGTGGGCCACAAGCTCGGCGAATTCGCCGTCACCCGTACCTTCAAGGGTCACGGTGGCGACAAGAAGTCGGGCAAGTAAGGAGAGATGACCATGGAAGCGAAAGCAATCCTGCGCACCGCGCGCATCTCCCCCCAGAAGGCCCGCCTGGTCGCCGACCAGGTGCGTGGGCTGTCGGCCGAGCGCGCCGTCAACCTGCTGAAGTTCTCGGACAAGAAGGCTGCCCACCTGATCAAGAAGGTGGTGGAGTCGGCGATCGCCAATGCCGAGAACAACCAGGGCGCCGACATCGACGAGCTGAAGGTCAAGACCATCATGGTTGATGAGGGTCCGACCCTGAAGCGTTTCATGGCGCGGGCCAAGGGCCGCGGTACCCGCATCCTCAAGCGCACCAGCCACATCACCGTGGTCGTGGGCGCCGGCAAGTAAGCGGAAAGGAAAAGACGATGGGTCATAAAGTTCATCCGATTGGAATCCGCTTGGGCATTGCCAAGGACTGGAACTCCAAGTGGTACGCCAACAAGGCCGAGTTCGCCAGCTACCTGGCGGCCGACCTGAAGGTCCGCGAGATGCTTCGCAAGAAGCTGGCTCAGGCGGGCATCAGCAAGATCCTGATCGAGCGTCCGGCCAAGACCGCGCGCGTGACGATCCACACCGCCCGCCCGGGCGTGGTGATCGGCAAGCGCGGCGAGGACATCGAGAAGCTGCGCAAGGAAGTCAGCGACCTGATGGGCGTCCCGGCGCACATCAACGTCAGCGAAGTGCGCAAGCCCGAGCTGGACGCGCAGCTGGTCGCCGAGTCGATCGCGCAGCAGCTGGAGCGTCGCATCATGTTCCGCCGCGCGATGAAGCGCTCGGTCGGCAACGCGATGCGCCTGGGTGCCCTGGGCATCAAGGTCAACGTCGCCGGCCGCCTCAACGGCGCGGAAATCGCCCGTTCGGAGTGGTACCGCGAGGGCCGCGTGCCGCTGCACACCCTGCGCGCGGACATCGACTACGGCTTTGCCGAGGCGCATACCACCTACGGTGTCATCGGCATCAAGGTCTGGATCTACAAGGGCGAGATCTTCGATTTCACCCAGGTTGGCCAGGAGAAGCAGGACGAGTCCCCGCGTGGCGATCGTGGCGATCGCAGCGACCGTCCGTCGCGCCCGGCTCGTGAAGCGAGGTAACGGCAATGTTGCAACCCAAGCGAACCAAATACCGCAAGGTACACAAGGGCCGTAACGAAGGCCTGAGCTGGAGCGGCAACGCCGTCAGCTTCGGCGAGTACGGCCTGAAGGCGACGGCGCACGGTCAGCTGACCGCGCGCCAGATCGAGGCGGCGCGCCGCTCGATCAGCCGCTACGTCAAGCGCGGCGGCAAGATGTGGATCCGCGTGTTCCCGGACAAGCCGATCACCAAGAAGCCGATCGAAGTCCGAATGGGCTCCGGTAAGGGTAACGTGGAGTACTGGGTGGCCCAGATCCAGCCCGGCCGCATGATCTATGAAATCGAGGGTGTTTCCGAGGAAGTGGCCCGCGAGGCGTTCCGCCTGGCCGCCGCCAAGCTCTCGGTCACCACCACTTTCGTGACCCGGACGGTGCGCTGATGGACATCAAACAACTCCGCGAGAAGTCGGCTGACGAACTGAAGGCCCACCTGACCGACCTGCGCAAGGAGCAGTTCTCGCTCCGCATGCAGCAAGTCACCGGCCAGCTGCCGAAGACTCATGAAACCCGCCGGGTGCGCCGCGAGATCGCTCGCGTCAAGACCCTGCTCGGCAGCACCAAGTAAGGACCGCCGCGATGAGCGAGAACACTGAAAACAAGACGCTGCGCACGGTCGAAGGCCGTGTCGTCAGCAACAAGATGGACAAGACGGTCACCGTGCTGGTGGAGCGCCAGGTCAAGCACGCCCTGTACGGCAAGTACATCAAGCGCTCGACCAAGCTCCACGCCCACGACGCCGACAACGCCTGCAACGAGGGCGACGTCGTGCGCGTGACCGAGATTGCGCCGATGTCCAAGACCAAGAACTGGCGGGTGGTGGAAATCGTCACCCGCGCGGCCGAATAAGGGAGATCTGAATCATGATCCAGATGCAGAGCTACCTCGACGTCGCCGACAACTCCGGTGCCAAGGAAGTGATGTGCATCAAGGTGCTGGGCGGCTCGAAGCGCCGCTACGCCGGCATCGGCGACATCATCAAGGTGACCGTGAAGGATGCGATCCCGCGCGGCAAGGTGAAGAAGGGCGAAGTCTACGACGCGGTCGTGGTGCGTACCCGCAAGGGCGTCCGTCGCCCGGACGGTTCGCTGATCCGCTTCGACGGCAACGCCGCCGTCCTGCTGAACAACAAGCAGGAGCCGATCGGCACCCGCATCTTCGGGCCGGTTACCCGTGAACTTCGCTCGGAGAAGTTCATGAAGATCGTTTCGCTCGCTCCCGAAGTGCTGTGAGCGAAGGAGATAACAATGGCTAACCGTATCAAGAAGGGCGACCAGGTCGTCGTCAACACCGGCAAGGACAAGGGCAAGCAGGGCGAGGTCATCCGCGTGGATGGCGACCGCGTGGTCGTCTCCAACGTGAACGTCGTCAAGCGCCACACCAAGCCGAACCCGCAGGCGGGCATCGCCGGCGGCGTGGTCGAGCGCGAAGCTTCGATCCATATCTCCAACGTGAACGTCGTCAACCCGGCCACGGGCAAGGGCGAGCGCGTTGGCTTCAAGGTGCTGGAGGATGGACGCAAACTGCGTGTGTTCCGCTCCAGCGGTGAGGCGCTCGACGCCTGAGGAATGAGGTCATGACTTCCCGTCTCGAAAAAATCTACAAGGAAGAAGTGGTGCCGGCCCTGATGAAGGAGTTCGGCTACACCAATCCGATGGAAGTGCCGAAGCTGGTCAAGATCACGCTGAACATGGGCGTGGGCGAGGCCGCCACCAACAAGAAGGTCCTGGAGAACGCCGTGGCCGACATGGCCAAGATCGCCGGCCAGAAGCCGGTGGTCACCAAGTCGCGCATCTCGGTGGCTTCGTTCAAGATCCGCGATGGCTGGCCGATCGGCTGCAAGACCACGCTGCGTCGCGCCAAGATGTACGAGTTCCTGGACCGCCTGATCAACATCTCGCTGCCGCGCGTGCGTGACTTCCGCGGCATCTCGGGTCGTTCGTTCGACGGTCGCGGCAACTTCAACATGGGCGTGAAGGAGCAGATCATCTTCCCGGAAATCGACTTCGACGCCGTCGACGCGATCCGTGGCATGGATATCGCCATCACCACCACCGCCAAGACGGATGCGGAAGCGAAGGCGCTGCTCGCGGCGTTCAAGTTCCCGTTCCGTAACTGATTCGTCGAGGAAACCGACATGGCAAAGACCTCCATGGTCAACCGCGACGCCAAGCGGGAAAAGCTGGCCAAGAAGTACGCCGACAAGCGTGCCGCGCTGAAGAAGATCATCTCCAGCCAGGATGCCTCCTACGAGGAGAAGATCCAGGCCGCCGAGAAGCTGCAGAAGCTGCCGCGCGACTCTTCGCCGAGCCGCCAGCGCAACCGCTGCGAGATCTCGGGCCGTCCGCGCGGCGTGTACCGCAAGTTCGGCCTGGGCCGCAACAAGCTGCGCGAAGCCACCATGCGTGGCGACGTCCCGGGCCTGCGCAAGGCCAGCTGGTAACGGGGCGGTACGGGGCAGGCAGGCGCCCGCGCGCCGGCCTGCGTTCCCGGGCAGCCTGCCTGTTCAGCAAGAGAGTCCGGCATCTGCCGGACTCTTTCCTGTAGGTCCCCCGCAGGAGCGGCGCACATCCCTGTGCGCGGGCTCTTTTTGTCGTATACTCCCGCTTCTCTCTGGCCGCCCCGGTGGCCGGGGCGCGTCAAGGGGCCTGGCCCTTCACCAGGAAACACGAGATTTTCGCGAAAGCGGATATCGGTGCACTCAAAGGTAATCACATGAGCATGACTGATCCCATCGCCGACATGCTGGTCCGCATCAAGAATGCGGCGGCTGTCGGCAAGCCGACGGTGAAGCTGCCGTCCTCCAAGATCAAGGTCGCGATCGCCCAGGTCCTGAAGGACGAGGGCTACATCGCCGACCTGCGCGTGACCCCGGCCGAGAACAACAAGTCCGAGCTGGAGATCGTGCTGAAGTACTTCGAAGGCCGTCCGGTCATCGAGACCCTGAAGCGTGTCTCGCGCTCGGGCCTCCGCCAGTACCGCGGCAAGGACGAGCTGCCCAAGGTCCTCGGTGGCCTGGGCGTTGCCATCATCTCCACGTCGAAGGGCATCCTGACCGATGCGCAGGCCCGTGCGGCCGGCGTCGGCGGCGAAGTCCTGTGCTTCGTGGCCTAAGGGAAGGAGCCGAACATGTCCCGAGTTGCCAAGAAGCCGATTTCCCTGCCGAAGGGCGTCGAACTCAACATCCAGCCGGAGCTGGTGAGCGTCAAGGGCCCGAAGGGCACGCTGTCGCTGCCGAAGCCGGTGGGCGTGCAGATCTCCGTTGACGGTGGCGTCGCCACGCTGTCCCCGGCCGATCCGTCGCAGATCGCCATCACCGGCACCGTGCGCGCGATCCTCGCCAACCTGGTGAAGGGCGTGTCCGAAGGGTTCGAGCGCAAGCTCGAGCTGGTCGGCGTCGGTTACCGCGCCGCGATGCAGGGCAAGGACCTCAACCTGTCGCTGGGCTTCTCGCACCCGCTGGTGTTCGTGGCGCCGGAAGGCATCACGCTGTCGACCCCGTCGCAGACCGAGATCGTGGTCACCGGCGCCGACAAGCAGCGCGTCGGCGAAGTCGCCGCCAAGATCCGCGGCTTCCGTCCGCCGGAGCCCTACAAGGGCAAGGGTGTGAAGTACGCCGGTGAAGTCATCATTCGCAAGGAAGCCAAGAAGGCCTAATTAGGCGCGGGTCCATCCGAGGGAGCCCGGCCCCCCCTGGCCGGACTTCTCAATGCAAAGCCCGCTTCGCTTCAGCTTCCTATAGGAATCCAACCATGAGCATCAACAAGAACATCGCCCGCCTGCGTCGCGCCAAGTCGACCCGCGCGCACATCCGCGAGCTCGGCGTGGCCCGCCTGTCGGTGCTGCGCACCGGCCAGCACCTGTACGCCCAGGTCTTCACCGCCGACGGCTCGAAGGTGCTGGCTGCCGCCAACACCACCCAGGCCGACGTCAAGGAAGGCCTGAAGAGCGGAAAGAACGCCGAAGCCGCCGCCAAGGTCGGCAAGCTGATCGCCGAGCGCGCCAAGGCCGCGGGCATCGAGAAGGTCGCCTTCGACCGCTCGGGCTACCGCTACCACGGCCGCATCAAGGCGCTGGCCGACGCGGCCCGCGAGGCCGGCCTGCAGTTCTAAGCGTTTGCGGACGCAACCCGCGGGTTGCGTCCCTCCGCCGGCAGGGGAGATGCCGGACCGCCCCGTTCTTCTGCAGCGGTCGCGGGAACACCGTTCCAGTCCACAACCATAAGCGGCGTCCGAGCCGTACATATCCCTCAGACAAGGAATCACCAACATGGCAGAAGAACGTGCTCCGCGGGGCCGCGATCGCGATCGCAACCGCGAAGAGAAGATCGACGACGGCATGATCGAGAAGCTGGTCGCGGTCAACCGCGTCAGCAAGACCGTCAAGGGCGGCCGCCAGTTCACCTTCACCGCGCTGACCGTCGTCGGCGACGGCGAGGGCAAGGTCGGCTTCGGTTACGGCAAGGCCCGCGAAGTGCCGGTCGCGATCCAGAAGTCGATGGAATACGCCCGCAAGAACATGGCGAACGTCGACCTGAACAACGGCACCCTGTGGCACCCGGTCAAGGCCGGCCACGGCGCGGCCCGCGTGTTCATGCAGCCGGCGTCGGAAGGTACCGGCGTGATCGCCGGCGGCGCGATGCGCGCCGTGCTGGAAGCGGTGGGCGTGAAGAACGTGCTGGCCAAGGCCGTCGGCTCGCGCAACCCGATCAACCTGGTGCGCGCCACGCTGAAGGGCCTGGAAGCGATGCAGTCGCCGACCCGCATCGCGGCCAAGCGCGGCAAGAAGGTGGAGGAACTCCTCAATGGCTAACGAGTCCAACAAGACCGTGAAGGTGCGCCTGGTGCGCGGCCTGCGTGGCACCCAGTCCCGTCACCGCCTGTCGGTGCGTGCGCTGGGCCTGAACAAGCTCAACGATGTGCGTGAACTGAAGGACAGCCCGCAGGTCCGCGGCCTGATCAACAAGGTTCAGTACCTCGTCCAGGTTGAGGAGTGATCGACCATGACTCTGCGTCTCAATGAACTGAGCCCGGCACCGGGCGCCCGCACCGAGCGTACCCGCGTCGGTCGCGGCATCGGCTCCGGCCTGGGCAAGACCGCCGGCCGCGGCCACAAGGGTTCGTTCGCCCGCAAGGGCGGCGGCAAGATCAAGGCCGGCTTCGAAGGCGGCCAGACCCCGATGCAGCGCCGCCTGCCGAAGATCGGCTTCCGCTCGCCGATCGCCAAGGACACCGCCGAAGTGCTGTCCTACCAGCTGGACAAGCTGCCGGCCGGCGAGGTCGACTTCGCCGCGCTGCGTGCGGCCAAGCTGGTCCCGACCAGCGCCAAGAAGGCCAAGATCGTCAAGAAGGGCGAGCTGACCAAGGCGTTCGTGCTGAAGGGCGTGGGGGTCACGGCGGGCGCCAAGGCTGCCATCGAAGCTGCCGGCGGCAGCGTCCAGGAGTAATCGCAACATGGCGCAAGCGGGCATCGGAAACCTCGGCGGCGGGCTGGGCAAGTTCACGGAACTTCGCCAGCGCTTGCTGTTCGTCCTCGGGGCGTTGATCGTCTACCGCATCGGCTGTTTCGTGCCGGTGCCGGGCGTCAATCCCGATGCCATGCTGGCGCTGATGCAGGCGCAGGGCGGCGGTATCGTGGACATGTTCAACATGTTCTCGGGCGGCGCCCTGCACCGCTTCAGCATCTTCGCGCTGAACGTGATGCCGTACATCTCGGCATCGATCGTGATCCAGCTGGCCACGCACATCTTCCCGACGCTGAAGGCGATGCAGAAGGAAGGCGAGTCGGGCCGGCGCAAGATCACCCAGTATTCGCGCATCGGCGCGGTGCTGCTGGCGGTGGTGCAGGGCGGCAGCATCGCCCTGGCGCTGCAGAACCAGACCGCTCCGGGCGGCGCGCCGGTGGTGTACGCGCCGGGCATGGGCTTCGTGCTGACCGCGGTGGTCGCGCTGACTGCCGGCACCATCTTCCTGATGTGGGTAGGCGAGCAGGTGACCGAGCGCGGCATCGGCAACGGCGTCTCGCTGATCATCTTCGCGGGCATCGTGGCCGGCCTGCCGGCCGCCGCGATCCAGACCGTCGAGGCCTACCGCGACGGCAACATGAGCTTCATCTCGCTGCTGCTGATCGTGTTGGTGATCCTGGCGTTCACCTACTTCGTGGTGTTCGTCGAGCGCGGGCAGCGCCGGATCACGGTCAACTACGCGCGCCGCCAGGGCGGCCGCAACGCGTACATGAACCAGACCTCGTTCCTGCCGCTGAAGCTCAACATGGCCGGCGTGATCCCGCCGATCTTCGCTTCGAGCATCCTGGCGTTCCCGGCCACGCTGTCGATGTGGTCCGGGCAGGCGACCTCGGCCACCTGGCTGCAGAAGATCGCCAACGCGCTGGGTCCGGGCGAGCCGGTGCACATGCTGGTGTTCGCCGCGCTGATCATCGGCTTCGCGTTCTTCTACACGGCGCTGGTGTTCAACTCGCAGGAAACCGCCGACAACCTGAAGAAGTCGGGCGCGCTGATCCCGGGCATCCGTCCGGGCAAGTCGACCGCCGACTACATCGACGGCGTGCTGACCCGCCTGACCGCGGCCGGCTCGCTGTACCTGGTGATCGTCTGCCTCCTGCCGGAGGTGATGCGGGCCCAGCTCGGCACCTCGTTCCACTTCGGCGGCACCTCGCTGCTGATCGCGGTGGTGGTGGTGATGGACTTCATCGCGCAGATCCAGGCGCACCTGATGTCCCACCAGTACGAGAGCCTGTTGAAGAAGGCCAACCTGAAGGGCGGTTCGCGCGGCGGTTTCGCCCGCGGCTAACCGACTGATATACTTGTTCTTCCTTGCGTGAAGGCGGCCCGGCTCCCGGGCGACAGGCCTTCCGACCAGAAGGGCGGCCCGCGCGGCGTCTCGCGCGCGGGTGTGGCGGCATGGTCCCGGGCGGGAGTAGTCCGGGCGGCAGCGGAAGCGGTAGGTCCGATGCCAATGCCGTCCGGCGCCGGAGCATGGGCACACTCCCCATGCCGGGCCCGTGGAACGCTGCATGGTTCCATGAGCTTCAAAGTAACCCGAGACTTTGCTACAATCTTCCGTTCACTTTTGATCCATCATGCCGGATGGCGCGCAGGCGCGCTGTCGGGCCATCACTCAGTTGGAGAACCGCGTCATGGCGCGTATTGCAGGCGTCAACCTGCCAGCCCAGAAGCACGTCTGGGTCGGGTTGCAAAGCATCTACGGCATCGGCCGTACCCGTTCGAAGAAGGTCTGCGAAGCCGCAGGCGTGGCTTCGACCACCAAGATCCGCGATCTGTCGGAGCCGGAGATCGAGCGCCTGCGCGCCGAGGTCGGCAAGTACATCGTCGAGGGCGATCTGCGCCGTGAAGTCGGCATCGCCATCAAGCGCCTGATGGACCTGGGCTGCTACCGCGGCCTGCGTCACCGTCGCGGCCTGCCGCTGCGTGGCCAGCGCACCCGTACCAACGCCCGCACCCGCAAGGGACCGCGCAAGGCGATCAAGAAGTAAGGGATAGAGAACAATGGCCAAGCCAGCTGCTGCCAAGACCAAGAAGAAGATCAAGCGCGTCGTCACCGACGGCGTCGCCCACGTCCACGCTTCGTTCAACAACACCATCGTCACGATCACCGACCGCCAGGGCAACGCGCTGTCGTGGGCGACTTCGGGCGGCGCGGGTTTCCGCGGTTCGCGCAAGTCGACCCCGTTCGCCGCCCAGGTCGCCGCCGAGAAGGCCGGCCGCGCCGCGCTCGACTACGGCGTGAAGTCGCTGGAAGTGCGCATCAAGGGTCCGGGTCCGGGCCGCGAGTCCGCCGTGCGTTCGTTGAACAACGTCGGCTACAAGATCACCAACATCATCGACGTGACGCCGATCCCGCACAACGGGTGCCGTCCGCCGAAGAAGCGTCGCGTCTAAAGGAGCGATAAGAAATGGCTCGTTATATCGGTCCTACCTGTAAGCTCGCGCGCCGCGAAGGCGCCGACCTGTCCCTCAAGAGCCCGGCGCGCGCGCTGGACTCCAAGTGCAAGCTGGAGCAGAAGCCCGGCCAGCACGGTGCCGCTCGCAAGGGCAAGCTGTCCGACTACGCCACCCAGCTGCGCGAGAAGCAGAAGGTCAAGCGCATCTACGGCCTGCTGGAGCGCCAGTTCCGCAACTACTACAAGAAGGCCTCGACCAAGAAGGGCAACACCGGCGAGAACCTGCTGCAGTTGCTGGAAACCCGCCTGGACAACGTCGTCTACCGCATGGGCTTCGCCGTGACCCGTCCGGCCGCCCGCCAGCTGGTCTCGCACCGCGGCGTGCTGGTGAACGGCAAGTCGGTGAACCTGGCCTCGTACCAGGTCAAGGCCGGCGACGCGATCAGCCTGTCCGAGAAGGCCCAGAAGCAGCTGCGCGTCCAGGAAGCCCTGACCGTGGCCGAGCAGCACGACCTGAGCCCCTCGTGGGTCGAAGTCGATTCGAAGAAGTTCAGCGGCGTGTTCAAGGCCGTGCCGGATCGCGCCGACCTGCCTTCGGACATCAACGAAGCGCTGATCGTCGAGTTGTATTCGAAGTAATTCACATTGGAGAACCTCCGGCGGCCGCCGGAGGTTCGCAGGAGACCCCGCAACATGACGGTTACCGCCAACCAGGTTCTGCGTCCCCGTGGACCGCAGATCGAACGCCTTACCGAAAACCGCGCCAAGGTCGTGATCGAGCCGTTGGAGCGCGGTTACGGCCATACGCTGGGCAATGCCCTGCGTCGCGTGCTGCTGTCGTCGATCCCGGGTTTCGCCATCACCGAAGTCGAGATCGATGGCGTACTGCACGAGTACACCACGGTCGAGGGCCTGCAGGAGGACGTGCTGGAAGTCCTGCTGAACCTCAAGGACGTCGCCATCCGCCTGCACAGCGGTGACAGCGCCACGCTGTCGCTGTCCAAGCAGGGCCCGGGCGTCGTCACCGCCTCCGACATCAAGACCGACCACAACGTCGAGATCATCAACGGCGACCACGTCATCGCGCACCTGACCAAGGACACCGCGCTGAACATCCGCCTGAAGATCGAGCGTGGCTTCGGCTACCAGCCGGCCGCCGCCCGTCGTCGTCCGGACGAAGAGACCCGTACCATCGGCCGCCTCGTGCTGGATGCGTCGTTCTCGCCGGTGCGCCGCGTGGCCTACTCGGTCGAGGCGGCCCGCGTCGAGCAGCGCACCGACCTGGACAAGCTGGTCATCGACATCGAGACCAACGGCACCATCGACGCCGAGGAAGCCGTCCGCACCGCGGCCGACATCCTCAGCGACCAGCTGTCGGTGTTCGGCGACTTCACGCACCGCGACCGCGGCGCGCCGAAGCCGCAGGCCGGCGGCGTGGATCCGGTGCTGCTGCGCCCGATCGACGACCTGGAGCTGACCGTGCGTTCGGCCAACTGCCTGAAGGCCGAGAGCATCTACTACATCGGCGACCTGATCCAGAAGACCGAGGTGGAGCTGCTCAAGACCCCGAACCTGGGCAAGAAGTCGCTCACCGAGATCAAGGAAGTGCTGGCCCAGCGCGGCCTGTCCCTCGGCATGAAGCTGGAGAACTGGCCGCCGGCCGGCATCGCCCAGCACGGCATGCTCGGCTAAGAGCGCCGCGAGGTCCCCGCGCGCGAGCGCGGGGATCGCGCATGCAGTACCCGCAGACGGACCTTCAGGTCCGCGCGACATCCGGCCAGGGAGTGCCGGTTTGGGCCATCCGCAGTCCATGTTCCAGCGCCAGGACGGCGACAGCGAAGTACAGCAGATCCAACATTCAACCCTCTAGGAAACCACGACCATGCGTCACCAGAAATCCGGCCGCAAGTTCAGCCGCACCAGCGCCCACCGCGAGGCGATGTTCAAGAACATGGCGGCTTCGCTGATCAAGCACGAGCTGATCAAGACCACCCTGCCGAAGGCCAAGGAACTGCGTCGCGTCGCCGAGCCGCTGATCACGCTGGCCAAGATCGACAGCGTCGCCAACCGCCGCCTGGCCTTCGCGCGCCTGCGCGACAAGGAAGCGGTGGGCACCCTGTTCACCACGCTCGGCCCGCGCTACCAGAGCCGCCCGGGTGGCTACCTGCGCATCCTGAAGTGCGGTTTCCGCGCCGGCGACAACGCGCCGATGGCCTATGTCGAGCTGGTCGACCGCCCGGCCGCCGTGGCCGAGGAAGTCGCCGAGTAAGGCGCTTTCCAGGATCCCGAAGAACCCGGCCTCGTGCCGGGTTTTTTCGTTTCATGCGCCGGGATCGGCCGGGCCGAGGTTGTGCTTGGCGAGCATGCCGTCGAGCCGCTTGGCGACCAGCGCGGCCTGTTCGGCCGATCCCTGGGCGCGGTTGGCGATCTCGCGAGCCCGTGCGTGATAGACGTCCCAGAAGTCGTCCGGATGACGCGCCCTCAATCCGGGGATGTCCTGTTCGAGCTGGTCGAGTGCCTGAGCGATCTCGGCGGGAATGCCCTTCATCGTGTCCGTCCTGCGGTGGAGTGGTCGGCGAGGCGAGGGTGGGACCGGGCCGCTGCGGTGGCCGCGGTACCGTCGCTACGGCTGCCGTGCATGCCGATGGCGGTCGCCACGCGCCCGCGATGCAGCCTAGGCGCCGGGTGGGTGCAGGAGGGGTGAAGCGGAGGGCGGGGCATGGGCCGGGGCTGCCGCGCCCGTGACGCAATGTTCCGGAATCGCATAGCCTGGGTCTCGCGAATAGCTGATAATCCGGCGTCCTCCAACGTTCACGCCGCCTCGATGAATCCGTTCCGCTGGAGTTTCCGCGCGCAGTTCGCGCTCGGTTTCCTGATCTGCGCTGGCCTGCTCGGGTTTGCGATCTTCATGCAGTTGCAGGAAGGGTTGGAGCCCTGCCCGTTGTGCATCTTCCAGCGGATCGCGTTCGCGGCGCTGGGCGTGCTGTTCCTGCTCGGCGCGCTGCACGGGCCGCGCGGGAGCGGCGGGCGCAAGGTCCATGGCGTGCTGGCGTTCCTGGCCGCGGCGGTCGGCGCCGGCATCGCCGGGCGGCATGTCTGGGTGCAGGTGATGCCGCGCGACGAGATGTCCTCCTGCGGGCCGCCGTTGTCCTTCCTGAGCGAGCAGATGGGGCCGTTCGAGGTGTTCCGGACGGTGCTGACCGGCACCGGCGACTGCGGCAACATCGATTGGCGCTTCCTCGGGTTGTCGATGCCGATGTGGAGCCTGGTCTGGTTCGTGCTGCTGGCGCTGTGGGCGCTTTACGCGGGGTTCCGCGCGCGCCGGCGGCATCCGCTGTTCTGAGCGGTCGCGCAGGCGATGCAAGAAGGCCAGGCAATGCCTGGCCTTTTGCGTTCGCGGGCCGGTTTCGATGGAGAAGGCAGGTGCCCGCCCTATCGCTTCTGTGGTTCGCCATAAGGGCGCGTGGCGACGCGTTTCTCATCTCTGTTACGTCTGGATTCGCTTGGCGCGGCTCAGAAGTCCTGCTGCAGGGTCAGGTAGGCGCCACGGCGCGGTCCCCACTGCGGAGCGAACACGCCGATGCCGCCGCCGTCGCGCAGCTGGTAGCTGCGGTCCAGCGCGTTGACCACGGCCAGCTGCGCATGCAGCGGATGGCCGCCGAGGTCGAAGTCGTGCGAGGCGCTCAGGTTGAGCTGGAAGTAGGAGGGGAGCGAGGCGCCGTTGGGCACCGTGTCGGTATCGGTGCGCAGGCCGCTGCCGTACAGGTAGTTCGCCCCGACGCGGTTGTTGCCGGCGAAGCTGTAGCTGATGCCGCCGGAAGACGTCAGCTTCTGGTCGTGGTCGAGGTGGATCCAGTGGTCGGCGACGTAGGCCAGGGCGTCGGGATCGAAGTTGTAGTCGCCGGTCATGACCTGCTTGCCCATCGCCTTGCTGTAGGCGGCGTTGAAGTAGGCGCTGAACGGGCCGTCGTCGTAGTCGGCGGAGAACTCCAGGCCGCGGACGTGGCCGTGGCGGTAGTTGAAGGTGGAGTAGATGTAGGCGGCGCCGAACTGGCCCTCGTCCTGCAGCCGGTCGGCGCGGCGGTCGTAGGCATCCAGGCCCAGGGTCAGGTGGTCGCCGACGTTCTGCGAGATGCCCAGGTCGTAGTAGTCGCTGCGCTCGCTCAGCGGCGTGGTGGCGCCGGCGGAAACCTGCTGGTTAGTGGTGCCGTCGTAGAGCGCGATGTCGGTGGTGGAGATCAGCTCGGTGGCGGGCGGGGTGAAGTAGCGGGCGTAGCCGGCGTGCAGCGTGGTGCCGTCGGTGGCGTGCCAGACCGCGCCCACGCGCGGGCTGAGCTGGCCCTCGCTGCGGCCGAAGGCCTTGTAGCGGTCGCCGCGCACGCCGTAGTTGACGATCCAGTCGTCGCCGATCTTCCATTCGTCCTGCAGGTAGAGCGCGGTGGTGCTGGTGTGGAAGCGGCTGGCGTCGGGGATCAGCTCCGGCACGTTGCTGCTCTGGCCGCCGTCCGCATCGGCCGGGAAGACCCAGGCGTCGTTGCGGGCGCTGGCGCGCTCGAAGCTGCCGTACAGGCCGTAGCGCAGGGTGTGCGAATCGCCGAGCGGCGTGGAGAAGTCGGCCTGCACGGTGTCGGCGCGGTTGGCGCGGTCCACCTTCGAGGCGACGCCGTTGAAGATCAGGTCGCCGGCGATGTCCGGGTCGAACGCGACGCTGCTGTAGCGCTGCCCGGCGGAGACCTGGTACGAGGTGTCGCCGAGCAGGCCCTGCAGCACCAGGCTGGCGAAGCGGGTGTTCTCGCGCTGGTTCTCGTCGAGCCTGGAGGAGTCGTAGTCGGTGGTGCCCAGGTAGTCGAAGGCCGGGGCCTGGTCCGGATTGTTCGGGATCTGGAAGCGGTTGTTGGCGTAGCCCGCCATCAGGCTGAGGCGGGTGTCGTCGTCGACCAGGTAGGTGAGGTCGGCAAAGGCCTTGCCTTGGTGGGTCTTGTCGTGTTCCGGGGTGCGGCTGTCGGTGGGATTCTCCAGGCCGACCTTGTCCTGGTCGTAGTTGCCGGTGACGAACCAGCTCCAGCGGCCGGAGCTGCCCCACCACGAGGCGAACGGATTGACCTTGCCGAACGAGCCGGTGGTGATGCCGACGCTGCCGCCGTTGCCGAGTTCGGCGCCGCTCTTGGTGGTGACGTCGACCACCGCCGCGGTGCGGTCGCCGAACTGGGCCGGCAGCGCGCCGTCGAGCAGGCGGATGTTCTTGATCGTGCGCGGGTCGAGCGTCTGGCCGAAGCCGGAGATCGACTCGGGCAGGATCACGCCGTTGATGCGGTACTGCAGGTTGGCGTGGTCGCCGCGGACGTGGATGCCGCCGTAGGAGTCCTGCACCACGCCCGGCGCCTGCAGCAGGACCTGGTTGAGCGGGGTGGAGGCGCCCAGCGGCAGCCTGTCGATGTCCTCGGCGGAGATCGTGAACTGGCTGCTGCCGATGTCGGGCGACAGCGCGTTGCGGGCCGCTTCCAGCTTGGCGGTGACCTGCACCGCATCGAGGTCGGTGACGGCGCCGGGCGTGGCTTCGTCGGCCAGGGCAAGCGCGGGGAGGGAGGCGAGGACCATCGAGATGGCGGAGGCGAGCAGGCGGGTATTCATCGGAAGCGCCGGGTGGGGAGGGGTGTTATTCAGTAACAATCCTCCCAGGGCGGTGCCGCCGCCTAGCCCGAAAGTCATGCCTGCCGCACCGGCTTTGCCTGGGGTTTAGAGACCTCGGAAAAATGTCGGAGAGCGGTGCCGCTTTGCCGCCGCACCCGCCTTTGCGATGATGGGCGACTCCCAAGGAGTCGCCCATGTCCCCCTCGTCCCCCGCCCGCCTGGTCGAAGTGCCCGCCTCGGAATGGAACCCCGACAGCTGGCGGTCGCGCCCGGGGCTGCAGATGCCGACCTATCCCGACGCGGCCGAGCTGGAAACGGCGCTCGCCGAGCTGCGCCAGCTGCCGCCGCTGGTGACCTCGTGGGAGATCTTCGCGCTCAAGCGCCAGATCGCCGAGGCCCAGGAGGGCAGGCGCTTCCTGCTGCAGGGCGGGGATTGCGCGGAGAACTTCGCCGACTGCGAATCGAACATGATCTCCAACCGGCTCAAGGTGCTGCTGCAGATGAGCCTGGTGCTGGTGCACGGCCTGCGCGTGCCGGTGGTGCGGGTGGGGCGCTTCGCCGGGCAGTACGCCAAGCCGCGTTCGGCCGATACCGAGACCCGCGACGGCGTGACCTTGCCGAGCTACCGCGGCGACGTGATCAACGCCCCCGACTTCACCGCGGAAGCGCGCGCCCCCGACCCGCGCCGGATGATCACGGCGCATTCGCGCTCGGCGATGACGATGAATTTCGTGCGCGCGCTGATCGACGGCGGTTTCGCCGACCTGCACCATCCCGAGTACTGGAACCTGAGCTGGGTCGGCTACTCGCCGCTGGCCGAGGACTACCAGAAGATGGTCGCCTTGATCGGCGACGCCGTGCGGTTCATGGAAACGCTGTCCGGCTCGGAGGTGCACAACCTCAACCGGATCGACTTCTACACCTCGCACGAGGCGCTGCTGCTGCCGTACGAAGCGGCCCTGACCCGGCAGGTGCCGCGCCAGTGGGGCTGGTTCAACCTGTCCACGCACTACCCGTGGATCGGCATGCGCACCGCGGCGCTGGACGGCGCGCACGTGGAATACTTCCGCGGCATCCGCAATCCGATCGCGATCAAGGTCGGCCCGTCGGTGCAGCCGGACCAGTTGCTGCGGCTGGTCGACGTGCTCAACCCCGACGACGAGCCGGGCCGGCTCACTTTCATCCACCGCATGGGCGCGGCGCAGATCGCCGAGAAGCTGCCGCCGCTGCTCGACGCGGTCAAGCGCGACGGCCGCCGCGTGCTGTGGGTGTGCGACGCGATGCACGGCAATACCGAGAGCACCGGCAACGGCTTCAAGACGCGCCGCTTCGACAACATCCTGCGCGAGGTCGAGTGGTCGTTCGACCTGCATGCGGCGGCCGGCACGCGGCTGGGCGGCGTGCACCTGGAACTGACCGGCGAGGACGTGACCGAATGTACCGGCGGCGCGCGCGAACTGACCGAGCGCGACCTCGAGCGCTGCTACCGCTCCACCGTCGATCCGCGCCTGAACTACGAGCAGTCGCTGGAAATCGCGATGGCCATCGTGCGCAAGCAGCAACAGGCCCCGTCGCCGATCGGCGCCAAGGAGGCGTAACCCGCCCGTTATCGACGGCGCGTCCGCGGTGCCGGCGCGCGCCGCATGACGCGATGCTCATGCCTGCGGGTGCATGCTGGCCTGCCTGATCCTTCATCCCCGGGAGGAAAGGCCGATGATCGACTGGAACGAGGCCAGGCCCTACCTGCTGCCGCTGGGCACCGCGGCGGTGGCGGGTTTCCTGGCCTGGTCGCTGCTGTTGTGGCTGTTCAAGCGCATGCAGGGCCGCGACTACCGGCGCGCGCGCATCGTGCGCGTGCTGAGCCTGCCGATGGCGTTCGCGATCCCGCTGCTGTTCCTCAACATGGCGCTGGCCGCCACGCCGTTGCGCGGCGATGCCTACGACACCGTGCGCCATCTGCTGTCCATCGGCGTGATCGGCTGCCTGACCTGGTTGCTGGTGCGCGCCGTCGCCGCCGGCGAACAGGCGATCCTGCGCAGCCATCCGATGGAGGTGGCCGACAACCTCCAGGCGCGCCGGATCCAGACCCAGACCCGGGTGATCGCGCGGGTCCTGATGGGGGCGATCATCCTGCTGGGCCTGTCGGCGGTGCTGCTGAGTTTCGATCCGGTGAAGCAGATCGGCCGCACCTTGCTGGCGTCGGCGGGCATCGTCGGCCTGGTCGCCGGCATCGCCGCCAAGCCGGTGTTCGGCAACCTCATCGCCGGCCTGCAGATCGCGCTGACCCAACCGATCCGGCTGGACGACGTGGTGATCGTCGAGGGCGAGTGGGGGCGCATCGAGGAGATCGGCAGCGCCTACGTGGTGGTGCGGATCTGGGACGAGCGGCGCATGGTGGTGCCGTTGTCCTGGTTCATCGAGAACCCGTTCCAGAACTGGACCCGGCGCAGCGCCGACCTGCTCGGTACCGCGTTCCTGTGGCTGGACTACCGCACGCCGGTCGCGGCGGTGCGCAGCGAGCTGGAACGCATCTGCCGGAACGAACCGCTGTGGGACGGGCGGGTCTGCGTCACCCAGGTGACCGAGACCAGCGAACGGACGATCCAGGTGCGCCTGCTGGTGAGCGCGCGCAATTCCGGCGATGCGTTCGACCTGCGCTGCATCGTGCGCGAGAGGATGATCGACTTCCTGATGCGCGAGCATCCGTATGCGCTGCCGCGCCTGCGCGCGGAAATCTCGCGGGAGGCGGAACCGCCGCGGCCGGCCCTGCGATCGACCGCGGGCAGCGTGCGTTCGCCGGGCGCGGAGGACGGCGAGCCGGCGGTCGCGTCCGGCTGATGCCGGTCAGCGCGAAGCCGGCGGCGGGCGCGTGGGCAGGAAGCGCGGCGGGGTGCGTGCGCGGGTGAGCTGTTCGTAGGCGTATGCCAGCTCGATCAGGCGCGGTTCGCTCCAGGCGGTGCCGACGAACAGCAGGCCGAGCGGAAGGCCGTTGCTGCTGCCCATCGGCACGCTGAGGCTGGGATAGCCGGCCACCGCGGCCGCGCCGTAGCCGGCGCCCGGGAAGTCGTCGCCCCGCACGGGGTCGATCGGCCAGGCCGGGCCGGTGGTCGGCACGACCAGCGCATCCAGCCGGTCGGCCTCGAGCGCCGCGTCGATGCCTTCCGGCCCGGCCAGCCGGCGGGCGAGGGTGCGGGCGGCGATGTAGGCGCTGTCGCCGGGGCCGGCCGTCGCCTGCGCCTGCTCGAACAGTTCCTGGCCGAAATGCGGCATTTCCTGCCCGGCATGGCGGCGATTGAACGCGATCAGTTCGGCCAGCGTCCGGACCGGTGCCTGGTGCGTGGCGAGATAGCGTTCCAGGCCGGCCTTGAACTCGGTCAGAAGCACTTGCATCTCGGCCTCTTCCCACTGACCCTCGGTGGGCAGGCGCGTCTGGACGACGGTGGCGCCCGCCTCGCGCAGCACCTGCACGGCGTCGCGCATCGCCGCGGCGACGTCGGGACGCTCGTTCAAGGCATTGTGCAGCACGCCGATCCGCGCGCCCCGCAGGCCCTGCGGGTTCAGGCGCGAGGCGTAGTCGTAGACCGCCTGCCCCGGGCGCGCCGCGGTGGCGGGATCGTCCGGGTCGCGGCCGGCCATCGCCGACAGCAGCACCGCGGCATCGGCGACGCTGCGCGTCATCGGGCCGGCGGTGTCCTGGCTGAAGGAGATCGGGATGATGCCGCTGCGGCTGACCAGACCGACGGTCGGCTTGAGCCCGACCAGGCCGTTCACCGCGGCCGGGCAGACGATGCTGCCGTCGGTCTCGGTGCCGATGCCGGCCACGGCGAGGTTCGCCGATACCGCCGCGCCGGTGCCGGAGCTGGAGCCGCACGGGGTGTGGTCGAGCGCGTAGGGATTGCGGGTCTGCCCGCCGCGGGCGCTCCAGCCGGAACTGGACCGGGTGGAGCGGAAGTTCGCCCATTCGCTGAGGTTGGTCTTGCCCAGGATCACCGCGCCGGCCTGGCGCAGGCGCTGGACCAGGAAGGCGTCCTGGCGCGGATGGAAGCCGGCCAGCGCGAGCGAGCCGGCGCTGTTGGCCATCGGCGTGGCGTCGATGTTGTCCTTGAGCAGCAGCGGGATGCCGTGCAGCGGGCCGCGGATCGTGCCGGCGCGGCGCTCGGCGTCCAGGCCCGCGGCCTCGTCGGCGGCCCGGGGATTCAGTTCGACGACCGCGTTGAGCCTGGGCCCGGCCCGGTCGATGCGGGCGATGCGGTCCAGGTAGGCGCGGACCAGCGTGGCGCTGTCGAGCTCGCCGCGGGCCATGCGCGCCTGCAGGTCGGCGATGTCGGCCTCGGCGTAGAGGAAGGCGTCCGCGTTCGCGGCGTGCGGCGTCATCGCGTTCGTCTCGGTGCTGGGCGGGTTGGCGTCCCGGCAACCGGCAAGCAGCAGGGCAGCCGCGAATGCGGGCATCGCAAGCAGGCGCATGGGCGGGATTCCCGGTGTGACCTCGGAAGGCTAACGGCGGTCCGCGCCGGTTGGCAACGCGGTCCGGGCGGCGACGATGCGCGCGGCCGGGGATGGCCGGTGTCGGTCGCCGTCAGCGCGCGCCGCCGCGGGAGCGCCGCCGCACCAGGTCGCGTGCGAGGACGGCGACCACCAGCAGGTTCACCGCGAGCACGCCCCACGGGGCCCATCCGGGATGGCGCACGATCGCGTAGATGTCGAAGGGCAGGTAGATCGCCGCCGAGGCGCAGCCCAGCAGCGAGGCCCATGCCTTGGCGCGCCACAGTCCCCAGGCTTCGACCAGGTGCAGCACGCCGTAGGCCAGCATGCCCGCCGCGGCCAGGTGCACCGCGTCGGGGCTGATCATCCGCAGCAGCGACGGCAGCGCGCCATGCTCGGGGTCGAGGTTGAAGCGCCGGATCAGCTCGCTCACGCCGTGCTGCAGCGGCAACGGGCCCAGGATCTCCAGGCCGGTCGCGCCGAGCACGGCCAACAGCCCCTTGGCCGCCTCCAGCAGGGCGATCAGGTGAAGTCCCGGATGCGCGTGCGGATCCGGGTCGTAGGGCTTGTCGGCGGGGTCCACGAGCCGATGATGCCTCAGCCGGCGCGGCTGGCGCGCTTGCGCTCGTTCTCGGTCAGGAACTTCTTGCGCAAGCGGATCTCCTTCGGGGTGACCTCGACCAGCTCGTCGTCCTCGATGAAGTCCAGCGCCTGCTCCAGCGAGAACTTGATCGCCGGGGTCAGCTTGATCGCATCGTCCTTGCCGGCGGCGCGCATGTTGGTCAGCGGCTTGGTCTTGATCGCGTTGACGGTGAGGTCGTTGTCCTTGGAGTGGATGCCGACCAGCTGGCCCTCGTACACGTTGTCGCCCTCGGCCGCGAACAGGCGGCCGCGTTCCTCCAGCGGCCCCAGCGCGTAGGCGGGGGTGACGCCCGGCGCGTTGGCGATCATCACGCCGTTCGGGCGCTTGGCGATCGCGCCCTGTTCCTTCGGCCCGTAGTGGTCGAACACGTGGAACAGCAGGCCCGAGCCCTGGGTCAGGGTCTTGAACTCGTTCTGGAAGCCGATCAGGCCGCGCGCCGGGATCAGGTATTCCAGGCGCACGCGGCCCTTGCCGTCCGGCTCCATGTTCTTGAGCTGGCCCTTGCGGATGCCGAGCTTCTCCATCACGCCGCCCTGGTGGATCTCCTCCACGTCGACGACGAGCTGCTCGATCGGCTCCATCGGCTGGCCGTCGATCTCCTTGATGATCACTTCCGGGCGCGACACGGCCAGCTCGTAGCCCTCGCGGCGCATGTTCTCGATCAGCACCGACAGGTGCAGCTCGCCGCGGCCGGACACCAGGAACTTGTCGGCGTCCTCCAGCTGCTCCACGCGCAGGGCGACGTTGTGCACGGTCTCGCGCTCCAGGCGGTCCTTGAGCTGGCGGCTGGTCAGGAACTTGCCGCCGGACAGGTCCTTGTTGCCGGCGAACGGCGAGTTGTTGACCTGGAAGGTCATCGAGATGGTCGGCTCGTCCACGGTCAGCGGCGGCAGCGCCTCGGGGAAGTCGAGCGCGCAGACGGTGTCGGAGATGGTCAGCTCCGGGATGCCGGAGATGGCGACGATGTCGCCGGCCTCGGCGCTGTCCTGCTCGATGCGCTCGAGGCCCAGGAAGCCCAGCACCTGCAGCACCTTGCCCTGGCGCTTCTTGCCCTCGCGGTCGATCACCACCACCGGCATGTTCTTCTTCAGCGTGCCGCGCTGGATGCGGCCGATGCCGATCACGCCGACGAAGCTGTTGTAGTCGAGCTGGCTGATGCGCATCTGGAACGGGCCTTCCGGATCGACGTCCGGCTTCGGCGCGTGCTGCATGATCGCCTCGTACAGCGGGGTCATGTCGCCGTCGCGGGCGTTCTCGTCCAGCGAGGCGTAGCCGTTCAGCGCCGAGGCGTAGACGATCGGGAAGTCCATCTGCTCCGGCGTGGCGCCGAGGCGGTCGAACAGGTCCCACACCTGCTCCACGACCCACTCGGGGCGCGCGCCGGGGCGGTCGATCTTGTTGATGACCACGATCGGCTTGAAGCCCATCGCGAACGCCTTCTGGGTCACGAAGCGGGTCTGCGGCATCGGGCCGTCCATCGCGTCGACCAGGATCAGCACGGTGTCCACCATCGACAGCACGCGCTCGACCTCGCCGCCGAAGTCGGCGTGCCCGGGGGTGTCGACGATGTTGATGCGGTTGCCCCGCCAGGTGATGGCGGTGTTCTTGGCCAGGATGGTGATGCCGCGTTCCTTTTCCTGGTCGTTGCTGTCCATCACGCGCTCGGCCAGCACGGTGCGCTCGGAGAGGGTGCCGGACTGCTTCAGCAGCTGGTCGACGAGGGTGGTCTTGCCGTGGTCGACGTGGGCGACGATGGCGATGTTGCGAAGGTTTTCGATGGACATGCGAAAGGGGGCTCGGTCGACGCCAAGGCAGGATGGGAAAAGGTAAGCCGGCAATTATAACCGTTTGGCGATATCCCCATGGCGGACCGGGGAACCCGGACGGCCGGGCCCGTTCAGGCGGGCCGCCCGGGGCGGCCGGCCGGGCGGCGGGTGTATCCTATCGGGCTGACGCATTCGTCCCGACCCCCGAGGATTCCATGTCCCTGATCGCCAACTTCGACACCTCCCGCGGCCCGATCAAGATCGAGCTGTTCGCCGACAAGGCGCCGCTGACGGTGGCCAACTTCGTGAACCTGGCCAAGCGCGGCTTCTACGACGGCCTGAACTTCCACCGCGTGATTGCCGACTTCATGATCCAGGGCGGCTGCCCGGAGGGGTCCGGCCGCGGCGGCCCGGGCTACCGTTTCGAGGACGAGACCAACAACGGCGTGCGCCACGAGCGCGGCGTGCTGTCGATGGCCAACGCCGGCCCGAACACCAACGGCAGCCAGTTCTTCATCACCCACATCAAGACCGACTGGCTGGACGGCAAGCACACCGTGTTCGGCAAGGTGCTCGAGGGCATGGAGACCGTCGACAGCGTGGTCCAGGGCGACACCATCAACAAGGTGACGATCGAGGGCGACGCCGATGCCGTGCTGGCCGCCAAGGCCGACCGCGTCGCCGAGTGGAACAAGATCCTCGCCGCCTGATTCCCATCCCGACGGTCGCCGCAGCGCGGCCGTCGCCGTTTCCGGGCGCCCGCCGATTCCGCCGCGCCCTCCCCACCGACGCTTCTTAGAAGAGGAAAGTCCAGATGAAAGCACCCGTTCGTGTCGCCGTGACCGGCGCTGCCGGCCAGATCGGCTACGCCCTGCTGTTCCGCATCGCCTCCGGCGAAATGCTGGGCAAGGACCAGCCGGTCGTCCTGCAGCTGCTGGAGCTGCCGAACGAGAAGGCCCAGGCCGCGCTGAAGGGCGTGATGATGGAGCTGGAGGACTGCGCGTTCCCGCTGCTGGCCGGCATGATCGGCACCGACGACGCCGAGGTCGCGTTCAAGGACGTCGACATCGCCCTGCTGGTCGGCGCGCGTCCGCGCGGCCCGGGCATGGAGCGCAAGGACCTGCTGCTGGAGAACGCCAAGATCTTCACCGCCCAGGGCGCGGCGCTGAACAAGGTCGCCAAGCGCGACGTGAAGGTGCTGGTGGTCGGCAACCCGGCCAACACCAACGCCTACATCGCGATGAAGTCCGCGCCGGACCTGAAGCCGGAGAACTTCACCGCCATGCTGCGCCTTGACCACAACCGCGCGCTGAGCCAGCTGTCGGCCAAGCTCGGCAAGCCGGTCGGCGGTATCGAGAAGCTGGTGGTGTGGGGCAACCACAGCCCGACCATGTACCCGGACTATCGCTTCGCCACCGCCGACGGCGCTTCCATCGCCGAGGCGATCAACGACCAGGCGTGGAACGCCAACACCTTCATCCCGACCGTGGGCAAGCGCGGCGCCGCCATCATCGAGGCGCGCGGCCTGTCCTCGGCCGCCTCGGCCGCCAACGCCGCCATCGACCACGTGCGCGATTGGGTGCTGGGCAGCAACGGCAAGTGGGTGACGATGGGCGTGCCGTCCGACGGCTCCTACGGCATCCCGGAAGGCGTGATCTTCGGCTTCCCGGTGACCACCGAGAACGGCAAGTACACCATCATCAAGGACCTGCCGATCGACGACTTCAGCCAGAAGTACATCGACAAGACCCTGGCCGAGCTGGAAGAAGAGCGCGGCGGCGTCGCCCACCTGCTGGGCTGATCCACTGCCCACCGCGTGATCCAAGACGCCGGCCTCGTGCCGGCGTCCTGCTTTTCGGATCTGGCCTTCTCCCCTCGGGGTGAAGGCATGTTGCTTGCGAACCACGGGTTCGCACATGCCTGAACGCCTGGCGCGCTGCGCCAGGCCGGGGCGCGAAGCGAGGTGCCCCATGGGGGCGGATGAGGGTGCGGGCGAAACTCTGCGCTGTTGGGCTGCATGGGGCTTTCCGTACCCTCACCCCAACCCCTCTGCCAATGGGAGAGGGGCTTGTTGGCCGAGCCTTGAGGCCAGTCGGGCGCCGGAGATGCGTCTTGATCCGGATTGAAGGTCGGGGCCGCTAGGCTGCCACGCACCCGGGGTGGCCGGAAATCGGGAGCAGGGTCATGAAGACGTCGGTCGTGGTGTTGTCGCTGGGCATGCTGTGCGCGAGCGCGTCGGTGGGCGCGGTCGACCTGAAGGGACTGAAGGACAAGCTGGGCGGCGGCCAGCAGGCCGGCGCGCCGGAAAGCACGGCCGGGCAGGGCGGGTTGGCCGGCATGCTCGGCGGCGCGGCGTTGCCGGGCATGGATTCGAGCGTGGGCGGCAACGCCGCCGGTGCGTTGCAGTACTGTATCAAGAACAACTACCTGAGCGCGAACGCGGCGTCCGGGATCAAGGACAAGCTGCTGAGCAAGGTGTCGGGCCAGCAGGGACAGGACGAGGGCTACCAGCGGGGCGAGCAAGGCCTGCTGTCCGGGAGCGACGGCAAATCGCTGGACCTGAAGTCGGTGTCCGACACGGTCAAGCGCAAGGCCTGCGACTATGTGCTCGACAACGCCAAGTCGATGATCTGAGGCCCGCGCCGGCGGCCGGCCCGGGGCCGGTCCGCCGTTCGACCAAGGTCGCAGGGATCGCGCGTGGGCGCCGGCCTATGCTGGAGGCAGCCCCAAGGTTCTGGTTCTGGGAGGGACCGGATGAGCTACGAAGAGGCCTATCGCCGTTCGATCGAGCGGCCGGAGGAGTTCTGGGCGGAGGCGGCGCAGGCCATCCACTGGCAGGTGCGGCCACGGCAGATCCTCGACTATTCCAACCCGCCGTTCCGCAAGTGGTTCGTCGGTGGGCAGACCAATCTCTGCTACAACGCGGTGGACCGCCACCTCGACGAGCGCGGCGACCAGCTCGCGCTGGTGGTGGTCTCCACCGAGACCGGCACGACCCGCGAGTTCAGCTACCGCGACCTGCACCGCGAGGTGAACGCCTTCGCCGCGGTGCTGAAGAAGCTGGAGGTCGGCCGCGGCGACCGGGTCGTGATCTACATGCCGAACATGGCCGAGGCGGTGTTCGCGATGCTGGCCTGCGCGAGGATCGGCGCGATCCATTCGGTGGTGTTCGGCGGCTTCGCCGCGCACAACCTGGCGCTGCGCATCGACGACGCCAGGCCCAAGTTGCTGATCGCCGCCGACGCCGGCAGCCGCGGCGGCAAGGTGATCCCGTACAAGCCGCTGGTGGATGCGGCCTGCGCGGAGGCGGCCCATCCGCCGCCGAAGGTGCTGGTCGTCTCGCGCGGGCTGGATGCCGCCGAACCCAGGGTGGCCGGCCGCGACGTCGACTACGCCGCGCTGCGCGCCGAGGCCGGCGATGCGCAGGTGCCGGTGGAATGGCTGGAATCCAACGAGCCGAGCTACCTGCTGTATACCTCGGGCACCACCGGCAAGCCCAAGGGCGTGCAGCGCGACGTCGGCGGTTACGCGGTGGCGATGGCGCTGTCGATGCGCACGGTGTTCGATTGCGCGCCGGGCCAGGCGATGTTCTCCACCTCGGATGTCGGCTGGGCGGTCGGCCATTCCTACAACGTCTACGGTCCGCTGATCGGCGGTTGCACCTCGCTGCTGTACGAAGGCTTGCCGACCCAGCCCGATCCGGGCATCTGGTGGGCGCTGTGCGAGCGCTACGGCGTGCGCACGATGTTCTCCTCGCCGACCGCGATCCGCGTGCTGAAGAAGTTCGACGTGGATTTCATCCGGCGCCACGACCTGTCGCGGCTGAAGTACCTGTTCCTGGCGGGGGAGCCGCTGGACGAGCCCACCGCCACCTGGATCAATGCCGCGCTCGGCAAGCCGGTGATCGACAACTACTGGCAGACCGAGACCGGCTGGCCGGCGTTGACCCTGTTGCCCGGCGTTGAGATGAAGCCGGTGAAGTTCGGTTCGCCCGGATTCCCGAATCTCGGCTATCGCATGAAGGTGATCGACGAGCAGACCGGCGCGGAGGTCGCGCCGGGCCAGAAGGGCGTGCTGGTCGTGGTGCCGCCGCTGCCGCCGGGATGCCTGAGCACGGTATGGAACGACGACCGGCGCTTCCTCGACAGCTACTTCGGACACTTCAAGGAACTGCTGTACAGCTCGCTGGACTGGGCGATCCGCGACGAAGATGGCTACACCTTCATCCTGGGACGCACCGACGACGTGATCAACGTGGCCGGCCACCGCCTGGGCACGCGCGAGATCGAGGAGGCGATCTCCGGGCATCCCGGCGTCGCCGAGGCGGCGGTGATCGGCGTGAAGGACGAACTGAAGGGGCAGGTGCCGGTGGTGTTCGCCACGATGAAGCAGGCGCCGCAGGACCCGGCCGGCACCGCCGCGGAGCTGCAGCAGTGCGTGGTGCGCCAGCTGGGCGCGGTGGCGCGGCCGGCGCATGTCTATATCGTCAACGCATTGCCGAAGACCCGCTCGGGCAAGCTGCTGCGGCGTTCGTTGCAGGCCCTGGCCGAGGATCGCGATCCCGGCGACCTGTCCACGCTGGACGATCCCGGCGCCTTGGAGGAAGTGCGCCGCGCGCTGGCGCAGAGGGCGATGTAACGGGGTGTCTTGCCGGCGGCTCGGCGGCTTCGGCGGGAGCGGGGCATGGCTCCGCTCCCGCTCCGCAATCCCTCACCGTCGTTCCGCGAAGGCGGGGACCCGGCGCCTTTGCCCCGGCATTCCCGCGCAAGCGGGAATCCGTGGACTTGCCTACCGTCGGCAGTATCCCATGAGGGCGCACGTCCTTGGATTCCCGCTTTCGCGGGAATGACGAGCAGAAAGCCTGGTTTCGCCGGAAGGCTTCAGGGCGCTGGGTCCCCGCGTTCGCGGGGACTACGGTTGCGGCGGGGTACGGGCTGTTTGGCGCCTGGCCGTTGGCCCTCGCCCCCGCGCGGGATCAGTCCAGTCCTTCCGCGGCCAGCGCCGCCTGCACGCCCGGGTCGGCTTCCATGCGCCGCTTGAACGCGGCGAGGTTGTCCAGGCCGGAGAGGTCCAGCTTCAGGCCGGCGGCCCAGCGCAGCGTCATATAGAAGTAGGGATCGGCGAAACTGCGGAACCCCGCCAGCCACTCGCGGCCGGCCAGCTGCGCGTCGGCGCGCTCGAACAGCCCGCGCAGGCGCCGGTGCGCCGTGATCTTCAGCGCCTCGTACTGCGCCGGGTCGTCGATGAACTTGGCCGGGGCGAACAGCGGCAGGAAGGCCGGATGCAGGTCGGAATTGACGAAGGAGAGCCAGCGGGCCGCCTCGGCGCGCTGGCGCGCGCTGCCGTCGCCGGCCAGGCCAGCCTGGGGATGGCGGTCGGCGATGTAGCCCATGATCGCCGCGTTCTGGGTCAGCACGAAGTCGCCGTCGACCAGCGCGGGCACCGCCCCGGCCGGGTTGATCGCCAGGAAGGCGGGGCTCTTGAGGGATTCCTTGGTGAGCAGTTCGACGTCGAACGGCTGCCCGGTCCACTGCAGGGCGATGTGGTCGGCGGTGGAGCAGGCCCCGGGCTTGCTGTACAGCTTCATGGAAACTCCGTCGGATCGGGATGAGGCAAACGCCCACTATCCCAGAGCGGCCTGCCGTGGCTCAACGGCATGGCCGCGACGGATCGTCACGATGCGCGGGGCTTGAGTTTCTGCACGCGATAGAACGTGTGGTCGCCGATCGTGGCCACCTGGTAGGCATTGCGCCAGCTCGGGCTGGCGATCGCGCTCGCGGCGAAGTGGCTGGCGCCCGGCACGATCTCCTTGCGCTGCCCGGCCGGCAACGCCCAGTTGCGCTCGGCGGCGAAGGCGACGTTGACCGCGGTGGTCCACGCTTCCTTGTTCTTCAGCTGGGTACCCGGGGGCACCAGGGTGGGCGCGAATTGCTTGCGCGCGGTGACGACCTGGCACATCGAGTTGCCCCACAGGCCGCTGTCCAGGCGGCGCAGGGCGACCTCGGCGACGGCTTGCTGGCCGCGCAGGGTCTGGTCGCGCGCCTCCAGGTAGACGGTGGTGCTCAGGCACAGCGAATCGGCGGCCGGCTGCGGCAACAACTGCGACAGCCAAAGAATCCAGGCCAGTTTCATGGAACTCCTTGCTCCGTATGGGCCGAGGCTTGCTGTCCTCCCCGGCGGAGCGGGGCGGTGGCTTGCGACACGGCTTGGCGTTATGGGGAGGCGGCCAGCGGGCCGCCCGCGTATCCGGCCAAGTGGAAGCGGGGCCGGATGGGCCTGCCGAACTGGGTGGCGGGCCGTAAAGTGGGCGCAAGGTAGACACGGGTCTCGAAACCCCGCCTGAATGCGTCCGCTTGACATTCAGCTTGGCCGGAGGGCCGGATCGGGTCCTCCGGCAGGCGCGCGACGGCTTCCGGCAGGCCGGTCGGCCGGCCGGATCAGCGGTACGCGGCGTCGTGCCGGGCGCTACAGCGCGGCGGCGAGCCGGCTGCCCTGGTCGATGGCGCGCTTGGCGTCCAGCTCGGCGGCCACGTCGGCACCGCCGATCAGGTGCGCGGTCCTGCCGAGCGCCAGCAGCGCCGCGTGCAGGTCCCGGCGCGGCTCCTGGCCGGCGCAGATCACCACGGTGCCCACGTCCAGCGTCTGCTCGCTGCCGTCGACGCGGATGTGCAGGCCCTCGTCGTCGACGCCGAGGTATTCCACGCCCCCGAGCATCTTCACGCCCTTGGCCTTGAGCGTGGCGCGATGGATCCAGCCGGTGGTCTTGCCCAGCCGCGCGCCGGGGCGGCCGGGGCTGCGTTGCAGCAGCCAGACCTGGCGCGCGGGCGGTTCCGGCCGCGGGCGGGCGAGGGCGCCGCGCGCCTCGAAGGCCGGGTCCACGCCCCATTCGGCCTGCCAGCGGGCGACGTCGAGCGAGGGCGAGGCGCCTTCGTGGACCAGGAACTCGCCGACATCGAAGCCGATGCCGCCGGCGCCGATGATCGCGACCTTGTCGGCGGCGCGGACCCGGCCGAGCAGGACGTCGAGGTAGGTCGCCACCTTGGGATGGTCGGCGCCGGGGAAATCGACCTGGCGCGGGCTGATGCCGGTGGCGACGACCACCTCGTCGAAGCCGGCGAGGTCGGCGGCGGCCGCCTGCTTGCCCAGGCGCACGTCCACGCCGGTCTCCTCCAGGCGATGGCGGAAATAGCGCAGCGTCTCGTGGAACTCCTCCTTGCCGGGGATGCGCTTGGCGACGTTGAACTGGCCGCCGATCTCGTCGGCGGCCTCGAACAGCGTCACCCGGTGCCCGCGTTCGGCCGCGACCGTCGCGCAGGCCAGCCCGGCCGGCCCCGCGCCGACGACGGCGATCGACTTGGGGGCGGCGACGGGCGCGTAGACCAGTTCGGTCTCGTGCGCCGCGCGCGGGTTGACCAGGCAGCTGGCCAGCTTGTTCTCGAACACGTGGTCCAGGCAGGCCTGGTTGCAGGCGATGCAGGTGTTGATCGCGTGCGACCGGCCGGCGCGGGCCTTGTTCGCCCACTGCGGGTCGGCGAGCAAGGGCCGCGCCAGCGAGACCATGTCGGCGCCGCCGCCAGCGAGGATGCGCTCGGCCACCTCGGGCATGTTGATGCGGTTGGTCGCCACCACCGGCAGCTTCACGTGCGGCTTGAGCTTGGCGGTCACGCCGGCGAAGGCCGCGCGCGGCACCGAGGTGGCGATGGTAGGAATGCGCGCCTCGTGCCAGCCGATGCCGGAGTTGATGATCGTCGCGCCGGCGGCCTCGATCGCCTGCGCCTGCAGGACGATCTCCTCCCAGTTGCTGCCGTCCTCGACCAGGTCGACCAGCGACAGCCGGTAGACGATGATGAAGTCCGGCCCGCAGGCCTCGCGGATGCGGCGCACGATCTCCACCGCGAAGCGCATGCGCTTCTCCGGCGTGCCGCCCCAGGCGTCGTTGCGCCGGTTGGTGCGCGGGGCGATGAACTCGTTGATCAGGTAGCCTTCCGAACCCATCACCTCCACGCCGTCGTAGCCGGCCTCGCGGGCGTAGCGGGCGGCGCGCGCATAGGCATCGATCTGGCGCTCCACGCCGCCGGCCGACAGCGCGCGCGGCGTGAACGGATTGATCGGCGCCTTCAGCTTCGACGGCGCGACCTGCAGCGGGTGGTAGCCGTAGCGGCCCGAGTGCAGCAGCTGCAGGCAGATCTTGGCGCCGTGCGCATGCGCCGCGCCGGTCAGTTGCCGGTGCGGCCGGGCTTCCCACGGCCAGGACAGCTTGCCGCCGAAGGGCTTGAGCCAGCCGGCCAGGTTCGGCGCGAAGCCGCCGGTGACGATCAGGCCGACGCCGCCCGCCGCGCGTTCGGCGAAGTAGGCCGCCAAGCGCGGGAAGTCCTTCGCGCGATCCTCCAGGCCGGTATGCATCGAGCCCATCAGCACGCGGTTGCGCAGCGTGGTGAACCCCAGGTCCAGGGGCGAGAACAGGTGCGGATACGCGGTGTCGGCGGAGGGCGGCGGGGAGGCGGGCGACATGGTGGATACGCTGGCGTACGGAGTGCCGCATTGTCGCCGATTCCGCCGCGGCGGCAACCCCGCGGCCTCCATGGCGCGGCATGGCGCCGGGCCGGCGAATATGTCGCTCTTGTTACAATCGCCGCCCTCGCCGGACGGGTTCGGCGGCGCGCCGGCTCCGTATCCGTTCCGGCAATGGAAGGCCTCGATGGGTTCGCAGGTTGTTCGTCACGTGCAGGCGTCGCGCCTGTTTCCGCTGTTGTGGGCGTTCGTCGCATGCATGGTCTGCGTGGGTGGCCTGGCGCGCCTCGGCCTGTGGGAGGCCTATGCCGGCGCGGGTCGCCACGTCTCGCAACTGTGGCCCGCCCTCTGGCAGGGGATGCGCTACGACCTGGTGGTCGGCGCGATGTCGGCCTGGCTGATCGCGCTGCTGGTGGCGCCGCTATGGCTCGGCAAGCACCGGGCGCGGTCGGTCCGCGTCGCGCGCCGGCTGGCGATCGCGCTGCTGGCCGCGTTCGTGCTGGCCGCGGTCTGCGAGCACTTCTATTTCGCGTTCTACAAGACCAGGTTCGATCCGATCGTGTTCGGCCTGTTCGAGGACGACACCGGTGCGGTGCTGGAGACGGTGTGGCAGGACTGCCCGGTGGTGCGCGCCGCGCTCGTCGTCGCGGCGGTGGCCGCGGCGGCGGCCTGGGCATTGCCGCGCTTGGCGGGCCGGCTGGAGCGCGTCTGGCCGTCGCTGGGCTGGCGCTGGGGGCAGCGTGCGCTGATCGTGCTGCAATGCGTGGCGCTGCTGGCCGCCGCGCGCGGCAGCGTCGGCACGTTTCCGCTGGTGCGGCGCGACGTCACCGTGTCCTCGGACCCGTTCGTCAACAGCCTCGTGCTCAACGCGCCGCTGACGCTGTATCGCGCGCTGCGCGTGCGCACCAAGGAGGTGGAGATCGGCAAGGACCCGCTGCAGGGCGTGCATGCGCTGGGATTCGCCAGCCTCGACGAGGCGGCCCGCGCCGCCGGCCTGCCGGATGGCCGGCCCGAGACGATCGAGGCCGCGTTGTTCCCGGTCGCGGCCGGCCAGCCCAGGGCGCTGGCCTCCTCGCCGCACGTCGTGCTGGCGTTGCTGGAGTCGTTCGGCGCCGACCTGCTGAAGACCGACCGCCCCGGCAACGACATGCTCGGGCGGCTGCGCGGCGAGCTGCCGCACGGCTACCTGCTGCGGAACTTCATCGCCGGGCAGAACGGCACCCATCCGGAACTGGAGAACCTGCTGCTCGGCTCGCCGATCACCCCGCTGACGCGCGGGCGCAACGCCACGATCGGCTTCGACACCTCGGCCGCGCTGCCGTTCAAGCGCGCGGGCTACCGCACCGTGCTGCTGTATGGCGGCGGCGCGGACTGGCGCGACATCGGCAAGGCGTTCTCGCACCAGGGCTTCGACCAGGTCTACGACGCGAGCGACATCCGCCAGCGCTTCCCGCAGGCCGGGGCCACCGAGTGGGGCGTCTACGACGCCTATCTGTTCGACTACGCCACCGACCTGCTCGAGCAGGCCGACCGGCGCGGCGAACGATTGTTCCTGTTCCTGCTCACCACCACCAACCACCCGCCCTACCGCCTCGACACGCCGCACGCCGGGCTGCCTTTGGACCCGTCAGCGCTCGGTCCGCGCCGCACGGACGATGCCGACGAACTGCGCAGGACGCTGGCGACCTACCAGTACCAGGCCGACCAGTTCGGCGCCTTCCTGCAGCACCTGCGCGGCTCGCCCCTGGTCGAGCGCACCGTGGTCGCCGCGGCCGGCGACCACAACCTGCGCACGCACTACCGCTACGCCCTGCCGATGCAGCAGCCGGACGTCGACCGGGTGTTCGCCTACCTGCGGGTCCCGCCCGCGTTCGCCGCGGGGAGGGCGCCGGACCCGACGGCCTACTGCGGCCACGCCGACCTGGTGCCGACGCTGGCGACGCTGGCGGTGCCGGGGCAGCGTTACTTCGCGACCGGCCGCGACCTGCTCGCGCCGGCGCCGGACGGCGGCCAGGCCCTGGCCCAGTTCGACCGGCTGTACACCCGGCAGGCCGTGATGTTCCCGTTGGCCGCGCCGCTGGCCTATCCCTGGCGGGACGGGGGAGAACTGGCCAGGGCCGGGCGGCCGCCCGCGGCGGAGGAGCGCGACAGGGCGCGCCGTGCCGCGGCCTGGACCGCGCTCCGCGACTGGCACCTGCGCCGTGCCGTCCTGGCTGCCCGCAACGGTCGAATGAGCGTATCCTGAGCCCGCTTCAAACATCCGTTTATCCCGGATTTGGCTATTTGAGGAACCGGTCTAGGCTATCCTTGATGAAGCTGTATACGTTGTACTTCCGAGGCCCAGACGCCTTGGGAGCGTCTTCACATGTTATGTGACCGTTAACGCAGTCTTCACTAAAGCGAGCTTAATCTGCGCCGCGATGGCGAGCGGAACGGCCGTCTGGATGTGACGAGACATCTGAACTGAACCCTGCCTCTATCGGTTTTATTACCCGAAACAAGGAGCTGTATTCATGAACAAGAAAATCCTCACTGCCGCGTTGCTGGGTGGTCTGGCCGTAGCCCAGGCAGCCTCCGCGCAGGAGTTCGATGATCGCTGGTACCTGACCGGTTCGGCCGGCTTCAACTTCCAGGACAGCGACCGTCTCACCAACGATGCCCCGTTCGTCACCCTGGGCCTGGGCAAGTTCGTCAGCCCGAACTGGTCGCTCGATGGTGAGCTGAACTACCAGAACCCGAACTTCGACAAGAACCAGGACCAGAACTGGAGCCAGTACGGCATCTCGTTCGACCTGCGTCGCCACTTCATCCAGGAAGGCCGTGGCTGGAACCCGTACCTGCTGTTCGGTCTGGGCTACCAGAAGACCGAGGAAGAGTACCTGAGCGGCGCCGCGCTGAAGGACCGCAAGGACGGCGAGTTCGCCGCCAAGGTCGGCGTCGGCCTGCAGACCACCTTCGACAAGCGCGTCGCCGTGCGTGCCGAAGTGGCCTACCGCGCCGATTTCGACGACCAGAGCATCCGCACCGTCAACGGCGTCCGCCCGGGCAATGACCAGGATTGGTTCGGCGACGTGCTGGCCTCGGTCGGCGTCGTGATCCCGCTGGGCCCGGCCCCGGTCGCCCCGGCTCCGGCCCCGGCTCCGGTCGCTCCGAGCTGCGCGGACCTGGACGACGACGGCGACGGCGTCAACAACTGCGACGACAAGTGCCCGAACTCGCAGCCGGGCCAGACGATCGGTCCGGACGGCTGCCCGGTGCCGGTGTCGATCGACCTGAAGGGCGTGAACTTCGACTTCGACAAGTCGACCCTGCGTCCGGACGCCGTGGCGATCCTGAGCGAGGCCACCGAGATCCTGAAGCGTTACCCGGATCTGCGCGTCGAAGTCGCCGGTCACACCGACTCGAAGGGTACCGACGCGTACAACCAGAAGCTGTCGGAGCGTCGCGCCAAGGCCGTGTACGACTACCTGACCCAGAACGGCGTGGACGCCTCGCGTCTGGTCGGCCCGATCGGCTACGGCGAGAGCCGCCCGATCGCTCCGAACACCAACCCGGATGGTTCGGACAATCCGGAAGGCCGTGCGAAGAACCGTCGTACCGAGCTGAACGTCCAGAACTGATCGGACCTTCGGTGATCCAAGCAAAGCCCGGCCTCGTGCCGGGCTTTGTTTTTGCGCGTCCCCGGCGGCGTCGTGCATGTCGGCCGCCGTGGATGGGGCATGCCGCGCGATGCCTCCGCTTTCCGTGCGCACGTAAAGCGCGATGCCGATGGCGATCCGCGAGTGCCGTGGCGGGATGGCGAGCAGGCAGGCGAGCGAGGCAAATCCCCATTCATCGCAGTGCGTTGGAGACGGGAGTGCAAGTCGTGGTTGAAAGGCGCATGGGGCCTGCCTACACTCGCCGCGTCGACCACCCAACGGATGTTTCCCGATGCTGCGTCTCGCAACGGCCGGATTGCTCGGTCTCGCTCTCGTTCCCGCCGCCCACGCCGCCACGGACTGCGCGAGCGGCGCCGTCGCTCCGCCGCTGCCGCTGCCCGCGACCGTGATCGCGCCGGCCGCCGCCGAGTTCTACATCCGCAGCGTGCAGCTCGGTGGCCCGAGCGGGGTGCTTGCCCAGCCGTTCGACAACGACCAGTCGGTCGAGCGCGTGCTGCTGCGCCTGCGCGTGGAAGGGTGCCAGGACGTGGCCAAGGCGATGCCGGCCACCGGTCCGGCCAACCCGAACGACCCGGCGGCGTACAAGCCGCAGACGGCGTTCGACAACACGCCGTGGCGTTTCGACATGAGCCAGAACGGCAAGCGCATGACCGCCGAGGAGTTCGATGCGTGGATGAAGGCGCGCGGCGTGCGCGTGGTCAAGGCGCGCCCCGCGGCGCCGGCGGCGGAACCGGCGGCGAACGCCGCGCCGGTCGAGAACAAGTAACTCCCGGCCCGGGCATGCACCGGCGGACGTCGCCGGCACCCGCCCGGCCAGGACGGAACAAGAAGGGGGCGGCCGGCCCCGCATCCCCGCGCCATGGCCTGGCGCGGGTGCTTTCGAAGTTGGGGATATGCTCGCGCAGCGAGGCGGCGCGCTGGATCGGCGACGGCCGCGTGGCGGTCGCCGGCCAGGTGGTCCGCGATCCCGAGTTCCCGATCCCGCAAGGCGCTCCGCCGCGCATCGAGGTGGACGGGCAGCCGGTCGGCGAAGCCGCGCGCCGCTACGTCATGCTCAACAAGCCGCGTGGCCTGGTGACCAGCGTGCGCGACGAGCGGAGCCGGGACACCGTCTACCGTTGCTTCGACGGTGCCGGCCTGCCGTGGCTGGCGCCGGTCGGGCGCCTGGACAAGGCCAGCGAGGGATTGCTGCTGTTCTGCAACGATCCGGAGTGGGCGGCGTCGATCACCGATCCCGAACGCGGCCCCGACAAGACCTACCACGTGCAGGTGGATTGCATCCCGGACGCGCAACAGTTGCGGCGCATGCACGAGGGCATCGAGGTCGGGGCGGGCGAGCGCCTGCGCGCCAGCCGGGTCGCGGTGCTGCGCGAGGGGACGCGCAATGCGTGGCTGGAAATCACGCTGGAGGAGGGGCGCAATCGCCAGATCCGGCGCCTGATGGAAGCGCAGGGCATCGCGGTGCTGCGGCTGGTGCGGGTGGCGATCGGCGGACTGCGGCTGGGTACGCTCGCGAAGGGCGCGTGGCGGCCGCTGGAGCGTTGGGAAGTCGAGGCGCTCGCACCGGCGCGCGACTGAGCCGCGCCGGGCGCGCGCTCGTGCGGCCGGGACGCGGTGCTTCCCGCCCGGCGAAAGGCATGCGGCGCGGAAATCTCCTAGACTCCGGCGGTCGCTTGGGAGGCCTGACATGCAGCGAATCGGTGGCGCGCTTTGCGCGGCGATGGCGGTGGCATCGCTGGTGGCGGTGACGGGGTGTGCGCCGACGCGGACGGCGGCAGCGGCGCGGCCCGAGGTGGTGGTGGTCAAGCCGTTGGCGGTGCGCGATGCGCGCGGCGCCTATCGCTTCGACATGAGCCAGGGCGGGCGGCAGATGACGGCCGACGAGTTCGATGCCTGGATGAAGGCCAATGGCATCCGCATTGCGAAGGGGGCTCCGGATACGACGGGCCGGGCGGGCGGCAAGTAGCGTGCCGTGCTTGTGGGAGGGACTTCGGTCCCGGCGGCAGCGCCTGCACAGTGCTCCCTGCTGCCGCATCCCATGTGTAGGGATTCAGGGGAAAGCCCCGCCGGGACCGAAGTCCCGCCAACAGGGATTCCTTGCGGGGATGGAGGCATCGGGAAGGCGTCTTCGCGGCTGATGGCCCTAGGCCACCCAGAGCCGCTCCCACGGGGAGCAAAAGCAAACGCCGCCACGGCAACAGCTTGGCCTTGCGACGGGACGGGACGCCCAGCGGCGATTCCCGTCCCCTTCGGACGACGTCAACCGGCGATCACGCCCAGTTCGCGGCCGATCCGGGTGAAGGCGTCGATCGCGCGGTCCAGGTGTTCGCGCGTGTGGGCGGCGCTGATCTGGGTGCGGATGCGGGCCTGGCCCTTGGGCACGACCGGGAAGAAGAAGCCGATCGCGTAGATGCCTTCTTCCAGCAGGCGCTCGGCGAAGCGTTGCGCGAGCGGCGCGTCGTACAGCATCACCGGGCTGATCGGGTGCACGCCGGGCTTCACGTCGAAGCCGGCCGCGGTCATGCGTTCGCGGAAGTAGGCGGTGTTCCGCACCAGCTTCTCGCGCAGTTCGCCGGCCGCCGACAGCATCTCGAAGGCCTTGATGCCCGCGGCGACCACGTGCGGCGGCAGCGAGTTGGAGAACAGGTACGGGCGCGAGCGCTGGCGCAGCAGTTCGATCACCTCCTTCTTCGCGGTGGTGAAGCCGCCGAGTGCGCCGCCCATCGCCTTGCCGAGCGTGCCGGTGAAGATGTCGATCCTGTCCAGCACGCCCTTGACCTCGGCCGAGCCGCGGCCGGTGGCGCCGAGGAAGCCGGTGGCGTGGCATTCGTCGATGTGCACCAGCGCGCCGTACTTCTTCGCCAGCGCGGTGATCTCGTCGAGCGGCGCGATGAAGCCGTCCATCGAGAACACGCCGTCGGTGGTGATCAGCTTGGTCTTGCAGCCGGCCGCGTCGGCCGCCTGCAACTGCGCCTCCAGGTCGGCCATGTCGCAGTTGGCGTAGCGGAAGCGCTTGGCCTTGCACAGGCGCACGCCGTCGATGATCGAGGCGTGGTTGAGCGCGTCGGAGATGATCGCGTCGTCCTCGCCCAGCAGCGGCTCGAACAGGCCGCCGTTGGCGTCGAAGCAGGCGGCGTAGAGGATGGTGTCCTCGGTGCCGAAGAAGTCGGCGATGGTCTTCTCCAACTGCTTGTGCAGGTCCTGGGTGCCGCAGATGAAGCGCACCGAGGCCATGCCGAAGCCGTGGGTATCGAGCGCGTCCTTGGCGGCCCGGATGATGTCCGGGTGGTCGGCCAGGCCGAGGTAGTTGTTGGCGCAGAAGTTCAGCACGGTGCGGCCGTCGGCCAGCGTGATCTCGGCCGACTGGGGGCTGGTGATGATGCGCTCGGACTTGAACAACCCCTGCTCGCGGAGGGCGTCGAGTTCCTCGGCGTAGCGGCGGGTCGGGGAGGCGTCGGTCATGGCGGTGTCGTTCGGGGAAATGCCGGATTTTACCCGCCGCCCGGCGCGGCGGCCGGGGCGTCATGCGCAATGGCTATAAGCGACTGCGGATTGGTCATTTCCGGGCGCGGATGTGCACCTGCAGCATCGGCGTCCCGGACGAAGGGGGTTTCGTCCGACCACCGGAGACGACGCATGCAACCGCCAAGGGGAGAAGACCGCCACGCCGGCAGGCCGGCCCGCACGCTGCTCGCGCTGGCCTGCGCGCTGGCCGCGCTCCCGGCCTGGGCGCAACAGGCCCGGCAGCCCACCGTGGAGGAACTCCAGCGCCGCCTGGAGGCGCTGGAACGGCGCCTCGGGACCGCGCCCGCCGCCGCGCCCGGCACGGCCACGGACGGCCTGGCCGACCTGGACCAGCGGCTGCGCGTGATCGAGCGCCGGCTGGAACTGCAGGAAGAGGAGCGCGTCGCGGCGGCCAAGTCCGCGCCGGTGGTGACGGTCAACGACAAGGGCGCCTCGTTCAGGTCCGCCGACGGCGCCTACGAGATCCGGCTGCGCGGCCTGTTGCAGGGCGATGGCCGCTTCTACATCGACGACGACCGGCAGCCGCAGGCCGATACGTTCCTGATCCGCACCGCACGGCCGATCATCGAGGGCTCGCTCGGCAAGCTGGTGGCCTTCCGCCTCACGCCGGAGTTCGCCGGCGACAGCGCCAGCATCGTCGACGCCTACGTCGACCTGCGCTTCGACAAGGCCTATACCCTGCGGGCCGGCAAGTTCACCTCGCCGGTCGGGCTGGAGCGGCTGCAGTCGTCCTCGGCCCTGGCCGACGTCGAGCGCGCGCTGCCGAGCGAGCTGGCGCCCAACCGCGACATCGGCGTGCAGTTGCAGGGCGAGGTCGGCGCGGTCAGTTATGCGCTCGGCGTGTTCAACGGCACCGTGGACGGCCGCGATGCGGTCACCAGCAATCCCGACGACGATTTCGAGTACGCCGGCCGGATCTTCTTCGAACCGTTCAGGGACAGCGCCAGCGCGTGGTCGGGGCTGGGCTTCGGGATCGGCGCAAGCACCGGCCAGACGCACGGCAGCGGCAACAACTTCCTGCCGCGCTACCGCACGCCCGGACAGGCCACGTTCTTCAGCTACCGCAGCACGGTGCTGGCCGATGGCGACCGCACGCGCTGGTCGCCGCAGGGCTACTACTACCGCAATGGCTTCGGGCTGCAGGCCGAGTACATCGTCTCGCGCCAGGAAGTGGCGGGCCCGGGCGCACGCGCGACCCTGGAAAACAAGGCCTGGCAGGCCACCGCCAGCTACGTGCTGACCGGCGAGGATGCGGGCTATCGCGGCGTGGTCAGGCCCTCGCGGCTGTTCGCCGCGGGCGGCGAGGGGTGGGGTGCATGGGAGCTGGTAGGACGGTATGGTGTACTGGAGGTGGACGATGCGGCTTTCCCGCTGTTCGCCGATGCCAATTCGGCCGCGCGCCGGGCCGAGGCATGGACGCTGGGCGTCAATTGGTATCTCACCAGTAATCTCAAGCTGGTAGTCAATTACTCGCAGACCCGCTTCGACGGCGGCGCTGCGGCAGGCGCAGACCGGGAGGACGAGAAGGCCCTGTTCTCCCGGTTGCAGGTTTCCTTCTGAGGCGGAGAAAGCAATGAAGAACTGGCTCGCATCCCCGCGCGTTGCAGGCATCTGGCTCGGCACGCTGCTGTTGACGGCATTCGCCGGAGGCGCGCTCGCGCGCGACGTGCAGCTGCTCAACGTGTCCTACGATCCCACGCGCGAGCTGTATCGCGACTACAACGCCGCCTTCGCCAGGCACTGGCAGGAAAAGACCGGCGACAAGGTGACCGTGGAGACCTCGCACGGCGGCTCGGGCAAGCAGGCGCGCTCGGTGATCGACGGCGTCGAGGCGGACGTGGTCACGCTGGCGCTGGCCTACGACGTGGACGCGATCGCCGAGAAGGCCAAGCTGATCCAGCCGGGCTGGGAGAAGCGCCTGCCCGACAACAGCGCGCCGTACACCTCGACGATCGTGTTCCTGGTGCGCAAGGGCAACCCGAAGGGCATCAAGGACTGGCCGGACCTGCTGCGCGCGGGCGTGTCGGTGGTGACGCCGAACCCGAAGACCTCCGGCGGCGCGCGCTGGAACTACCTGGCGGCGTGGGCTTACTTCGACAGGATCTTCAAGGGCGACCAGGACAAGATCCGGCGCAGCATGGTCGCGCTGTTCCGCAACGTGCCGGTGCTGGACACCGGCGCGCGCGGCGCCACCACGACCTTCGTGCAGCGCGGCATCGGCGACGTGCTGCTGGCCTGGGAGAACGAGGCGTTCCTGGCGCTGGAGGAACTGGGACCGGACAAGTTCGAGATCGTGGTGCCGAAGCTGTCGATCCTGGCCGAACCGTCGGTCGCGCTGGTCGACAAGAACGTCGACAAGCACGGCACGCGCGCGGTCGCCGAGGAGTACCTGAAGTACCTGTACTCGCCGGAGGGCCAGAAGATCGCGGCCAAGCACTACTACCGCCCGCGCCATCCCGAGTTCGCCGACAAGGACGACGTCGCGCGCTTCCCGAAGGTGGAACTGGCGACCATCCAGCAGGCGTTCGGGTCGTGGCAGAAGGCCCAGGCCGAGCACTTCGCCGACGGCGGCATCTTCGACCAGATCCAGGCGAGCAAGTAAATGTCGGCAAGTGCGGTACCCGAGGCGCGCAAGCCGCCGCGCCGCCGCGTGATCCCCGGGCTCGGGCTGAGCCTGGGGATCACGTTCGTCTGGCTGGGCCTGATCGTGCTGATCCCGCTGCTGGGGGTGTTCATCAAGACCAGCGGTCTGGGCTGGAGCGGGGTCTGGCAGGTGTGGAGCGAGCCGCGCGTGCTCGCCGCGCTGAAGCTGAGCTTCGTCACCGCGCTGGCGGCGGCCGCGTTCAACGCGGTGATGGGCACGTGGGTGGCGTGGGTGTTCGTGCGCTACTCGTTCCCGGGCAAGCGCCTGTTCGACGCGATGATCGACCTGCCGTTCGCGCTGCCGACGGCGGTGGCGGGCATCGCGCTGACCGCGCTGTACGGCGGCAACGGCTGGATCGGACGCTGGCTGGAGCCGCTCGGCCTGAAGGTCGCCTACACGCAGCTCGGCATCGTGGTCGCGCTGGTGTTCGTGGGGCTGCCGTTCGTTGTGCGGGTGGTGCAGCCGGTGCTGGCCGAGAACGAGCGCGAGCTGGAGGAGGCGTCCGCCACGCTCGGCGCGGGGCGCTGGCAGACGGTATTCCGGGTGGTGCTGCCGAGCCTGTGGCCGGCGCTGCTGACCGGTTTCGCGCTGGCCTTCGCGCGCGGCGTGGGCGAGTACGGCTCGGTGATCTTCATCGCCGGCAACATGCCGAACGTGACCGAGATCGCGCCGCTGCTGATCACCATCCGCCTGGAAGAGTTCGATTACGCCGGCGCCACGGCGATCGCGGCGGCGATGCTGCTGCTGTCGTTCGCGGTGCTGCTGCTGGTGAACGGGCTGCAAGGGCGCCTGCAACGCCGTGGCACGCCGTAGAGACGCGCTTTAGATGAACCAGATCGTATCCTCCCTGCCGACGCCCCTCCAGGAACAGGCCATGCCGGCCCGTCGGTCACGCGACATCGTTGCCGCCGCCACCACCGAGCCGCGCTGGGCGCGCTGGCTGCTGACCGCCGGCGCCCTGGCGTTCCTGCTGTTCTTCCTGCTGCTGCCGCTGGTGCTGGTGTTCGCCGAGGCGCTGCGCGGCGGGCTGCAGGTGTTCTGGAAGGCCATCACCGACCCGGACGCGCTGGCGGCGATCCGCCTGACCCTGCTGGTCACCGCGGTCGTGATCCCGATGAACCTGGTGTTCGGCGTGGCCGCGGCCTGGGCGGTGAGCAAGCACCGCTTCCCGGGCCGGCGCCTGCTGGTGAGCCTGATCGACCTGCCGTTCTCGGTCTCGCCGGTGGTGGCCGGCCTGATCTTCATGTTGATCTTCGGGCGCCAGGGCTGGGCCTGGCCGTTGATCGACGAGGGCTGGCACGTGCACCTGCCGGTCCTGGGCGAGACGCTGATCCAATTGCCCAAGATCGTGTTCGCGCTGCCGGGCATCGTGCTGGCGACCACGTTCGTCACCTTCCCGTTCATCGCGCGCGAGCTGATGCCGCTGATGGAGCAGCAGGGCAGCGACGAGGAACTGGCGGCGCTGAGCCTCGGCGCCGGCGGCTGGCAGACGTTCTGGCGGGTGACGCTGCCGAACATCCGCTGGGGATTGCTCTATGGCGTGCTGCTGTGCGCGGCGCGCGCGATGGGCGAGTTCGGCGCCGTGTCGGTGGTGTCCGGCCACATCCGCGGCCGCACCAACACGCTGCCGCTGCACGTGGAGATCCTCTACAACGAATACGCCTACAGCGCGGCGTTCGCCTGCGCCTCGCTGCTGGCCTTGAGCGCCCTGCTGACGCTCGCCCTGAAAACCTACCTGGAATGGCGGCACGGCGAGTCGCTGGCCGCCAACCACCGCCATTGAGAGCCCCCGCATGAGCATCGGCATCCGCATCCAGAACCTGCGCAAGCAGTTCGACGACTTCACCGCGCTGGACGCGATCAACCTCGACATCCATCCGGGCGAGCTGCTGGCGCTGCTCGGTCCCTCCGGTTCGGGCAAGACCACCCTGCTGCGGATCATCGCCGGCCTGGAGTACGCCGATGGCGGCCAGGTGCTGTTCGGCAACGAGGACGCGACCAGCATGAGCGTGCAGTCGCGGCGGGTCGGCTTCGTGTTCCAGCACTACGCGCTGTTCAAGCACATGACGGTGTACGAGAACATCGCCTTCGGCCTGCGCGTGCGCCGCGGCGAGGCGCGCTGGGCGGAGTCGCGCATCCGCGAGCGCGTGCAGGAGCTGCTCGCGCTGGTGCAGTTGCAGGGGCTCGAGAAGCGCTATCCGACCCAGCTCTCCGGCGGCCAGCGCCAGCGCGTGGCGCTGGCGCGCGCGCTGGCGATCGAGCCGCGCGTGCTGCTGCTCGACGAGCCGTTCGGCGCGCTCGACGCGCAGGTGCGGCGCGACCTGCGGCGCTGGCTGCGCGAGCTGCACGAACGGACCGGCCTGACCACGGTGTTCGTCACGCACGACCAGGAAGAGGCGCTGGAACTGGCCGATCGCGTGGCGATCCTCAATGGCGGCAGGATCGAGCAGCTGGCCAGCCCGGCGGCGGTCTACGACGAGCCGGCATCGCCGTTCGTCTATTCGTTCGTCGGCGCGGTCAACCGCATCGCCGGCACGGTCCAGCGCGGGCACCTGGACGTGGCCGGATTGTCGCTGCCGCTGGAGGCGGACGTCGCGCCGGGCCAGGTGGAACTGTACGTGCGCCCGGAAGACCTGGTGCCGGCCTCCGAAGGCTGGCGCGCGACCGTGCTGTCCACGCAGCGCAGCGGCGCGCGCCTGCGCGTGCGTGCGCGGCTGGAACGGGCCGGCGAGGTGGAACTGGAACTGCCGGCGGCGGTCGGCCATTACGCGGCCGGCCAATCGGTGACGCTCGCCGCGCGCCGGTACGGCATCTTTCCCGCCACCGAGGCGGGCTGAACGGACGCGGGGCGGACAACCCCGCGTCCGCCTTCGAGCAGGGCAGGACAAGGCTTGTCGGTAACGGATGCAACGGATGTTGCACTGCAGCGGCGGCTCGGTTAAGAATCCGTAAAGCAGCGATCCTCGCGCTGTTTCCCGACGTGCAGTTTCCTCGCCCACCGCCCCCAGGAGATCGGCCCCATGAAGTCATCCACGCTCGCTTGTGCCCTGCTGCTCGCTTTGTCCTCTGTCTCCACCGCCGCTTTTGCCCAGGAAGAAGGCGCCGACGAATACAAGCCCTTCAGCGCCACGCTCGCGGTGACCACCGACTACGTATGGCGCGGCATCTCGCAGACCAACGAGGACCCGGCGTTCCAGGCCGGCGCCACCTACACCTCCAAGTTCGGCCTCTACGCGGGCGCGTGGACGTCCAATGTGGACTTCGGCGAGGGCGATCCGGACTGGGAGCGCGACTACTACATCGGCTACAACACCGACTTCGGCGACAAGGTCAACTTCGACGTGATGGTCAACCGCTACACCTATAGCGGCGCCAGCGATCTGAACTGGAACGAGCTGATCACCAAGACCACCTTCCTCGAGACCTACAGCCTGACGCTGGCCTACTCGAACGATTCGTGGGCGACCAGCGAGGACGGCTACTACGCCGCACTGGCGGGCAACTGGTCGCTGCCGCACGACTTCACCATCGGCGCCAGCTACGGCCGCAGCATGTTCAGCAACAAGGCCGGGATCGAGGACTACTCGGACTACTCGGTGAGCGTGGGCAAGAGCTTCGGCCCGCTGGCGCTGTCGGTGGCCTACATCGATACCGACAAGGCCGGCGAGCGTGTCGGCGGCAGCAACGGCGGCGACCGCGTGGTCGTCACCGCGACCATCGGCCTGTAAGCCGAACCGCTCGTATGAACGAAGAAGGGCGCCGCAGGGCGCCCTTCTTCGTCGCGCCGCACGCCGGCGGCGCTCAGTTCCAGCTCAGCACGACCTTGCCGGCCTTGCCTTGTTCCATCAGGTCGAAGCCCTTCTGGAACTCGTCCACCGGCAGCTGGTGGGTGAGCACCTTGTGCAGCGGGAAACCGGACAGCACCAGCTGGGTCATCTTGTACCAGGTCTCGTACATCTTGCGGCCGTAGATGCCCTGCACGGTGAGGCCCTTGAAGATGATCTTGTCCCAGTCCGCGCCGGCGCCCTTGGGCATGATGCCGAGCATGGCGATCTTGCCGCCGTGGTACATGCAATCGAGCATGTCGTTGAACGCGCGCGGGTTGCCGCTCATTTCCAGGCCGACGTCGAAGCCCTCCATGTGCAGGTCCTTCATCACGTCCTTCAGCGAGGTGTTGGCGACGTTGACCACGCGGGTGGCGCCCATGTCGGCGGCGAGCTTGAGGCGGAAGTCGTTGACGTCGGTGACCACCACGTTGCGCGCGCCGATGTGCTTGCAGATGCCGGCGGCGATGATGCCGATCGGGCCGGCGCCGGTGATCAGCACGTCCTCGCCGATCACGTCGAACTCCAGCGCGCAGTGGGCGGCGTTGCCGTAGGGGTCGAAGAAGGCGGCCAGCTCGGACGGGATCTGGTCGGGGATCGGCCACAGGTTGGAGGCCGGCATCACCATGTATTCGGCGAAGGCGCCGTTGACGTTGACGCCGATGCCGACGGTGTTCGGGCACAGGTGCGGGCGGCCGCCGCGGCAGTTGCGGCAGTGGCCGCAGACGATATGGCCTTCGGCCGAGACGCGCTGGCCGATCTGGTAGCCGGTCACCGCCGAGCCGAGCGCGGCGATGCGGCCGACGAATTCGTGGCCGATGGTCAGGCCGGGCCTGATGGTGCGCTGGCTCCACTCGTCCCACAGGTAGATATGCAGGTCGGTACCGCAGATGGCGGTCTTTTCCAGCTTGATCAGGACTTCGTTGGGGCCGGGCACCGGGACGGGCACCTGCTCCATCCAGATGCCTTTGGTGGCTTCGCGCTTGACCAGCGCTTTCATCATTTCTGCCATGGGTCGCCTGCCGGCGGAAGGGAAACGGGGCGCTGATTATAGTTGCTGGCGTAACTGGGGGTGTGGGTGGTGGGATGGGCAGGGTTATTGGGGGTTGGGGCGGGCTATCTATCGTCATTCCCGCGAAGGCGGGAGGCGCTTTTCAGCAGCCGAACGGCTGATCATCCAGGGACTTTTGGCTTTGGGCAATAAAAGCCAAAGCTTTCGCCTTTGGCGAGTCACTTTTCTTTGCTTGTGCACGCGCGCCGCAGGAGCGGCGCCGCACGGCGAAGCCGGCCCGAAGGGCGCGGCACAAGGATGTGCCGCGTAAAGAAAAGTAACCAAAAGAAGCGCTTCACAGCAGCCGAACGGCTGATCGAGCACCCCCCGCCTTCGCGCCCGCAGCTGCGCTGCGGGTTCGCGGAGCCGGCGGGATTTTTCGACGCGGCATCCTGTCGCGGCGAAAAACGACGTGCATCCATGCACGTCGCCCTTCGGGTTTTTCCCGCCGTCTCCGCCGCTTCGGAGGGGCCCCGGTAAGTCAAAGTCAAAGGCGAGAGGCCGAAGCAACATCACGAGCAACGGCAACGGCCGCAATTGCAGCCGTCGCCGCTGTCGTAATGATCAGGTTCGAGCCGATCGCTCTACCGTCGCCCCCGCGTAGGTCGGAATCCAGCTCCGCATCCAGCCGACACAAGAACAACGAGCGCAGCCAGCGAAACCCATCATCCCCGCTTGCGTGGGGATGATGGTTCTAGTTCCTGTTCGCCGCCTGCCTCAGAGCCGCACGTCCAGGCTGAGGAAGTACTGGCGCGGCGCGCCGGCCATCAGGGTCTGGTTGTAGCCGTTCGGGTCGGAGGCGACGTAGCCGTTGGTGCCGGTGCTGGCGAAGTAGCGCTTGTCGGTGAGGTTGGTGATGTTCAGCGACAGGGCCACGTCGCTCAGTGCGCCGAGGCGGCCGAAGTCGTAGCGCGCGCCGGCGTTGAACAGCCAGTACGACGGCACCTGCGAGTCGTTGAGGTAGGTGATGTAGCGCTTGCCCAGGTACTTGCCGTCCAGGTCCAGGCGCAGGTTGCCGAGCTGCCAGCTGGCGCTGGAGGAGAACATCCACGACGGGATGCCGACCACGTACTTGCCGGAGGTCTCCACCACGCCGTTGTTGAGGTAGTCGTCCTGGTACTTGGAGCGGTTCCACGACAGCGAGTTGAGCCAGTTGAAGCCTTCCGCCGGCTTCCACATCAGCGCCAGGTCCGCGCCGGTGCTGTGCACCGCGCCGACGTTGTTGAGGATCGAGGCGCAGGTCTGGATCGCGCTGCACGGGGAGGTGGTCAGCAGGCGGTTGGAGAACTTGGTGAAGTACACGTCCGCCGAGGCCTGCAACTGCGCGTCCTGGACGCGGTAGCCGGCCTGGAAGGTCTGCGACTCCTCGGGCTCGAGCGTGGACTTGCTGCCGTCGAACGCGGCCTGCGAGGTCGCGAACGGGGTGAAGCCGTAGGCGGCGATGTTCTTGCTGTAGGAGGCGTAGACGTCCTGGCGCTCGTCCAGCTTGTAGTTGACGCCCACCTGCGGCAGGAAGCCCTCGTCGGCCTTGATCTTGCCTTGCGCGAACGAGCCGGTCGCCACCAGCGACTGCGCGCGGGTCTGGGTCGAGACCGCCTTGGCGCCGTAGTTCAGCGTCAGGCGCTCGTCGAGCAGGCGCACGCTGTCCTGCAGGTAGAACATGCGGCTCTGCGTGGTGTAGCGCTGCAGGAAGCCGCGCGCGAACGGCGTCTGGTTCTCGTAGAAGTTGTACAGCGAGGTATAGCCGTCGGCGCCGAGCGCGAAGTAGTTGCGCTCCTGGGTGGTGCGCGCGTTCTCGGCCCAGAAGCCGGCCTGGATGTCGTGGTTGCCCAGCGTCCACTTCAGCGCGCCGGTCGCGCCGTAGCGGTCCAGTCCGTAGTCGGTGGTGCGCATCGCCAGCGGCGCCTCGGCCGAGGTCGCCAGGTACGGCGTGGCCCATTGGCCTTCGCCGCGCGCGCCGTGGTAGTAGCCGGTGGCATCGAGGGAGAGGTCGTCGGCCAGCGCGAAGCTGCCGCTCAGGCCGGCCAGGTTGTCGCGGCGGATACCGCCGCCGGCGTAGTAGGTGGCGTCGAGCCAGTCGTAGTCGTCCGGCAGCGCGGCCAGCGAGGCGGGATAGCCGTTGGCGGTGCCGCCGTACTGGCCGGTGCTCTGGTAGGCGCGGGCCATCTGCACGGCGGTGGCCCAGTCCGGCTGCAGGTAGTCCCAGTTCCAGCCCAGCGCCTTCTGGCTGGTCAGCGACAGGTCCATGTAGTCGTATTCCTTGCGCCGCGAGGTGTCCAGGAACAGGCTCACGCGGTTGCCTTCGCCCCACTGGTAGAGCGCCTTCAGGTTGGCCTGCTCGGATTTCTGGTCGCCGTAGCCCTTCCACTTGTCGGTACTGGCGTTGGCGTAGGACAGGTAGGCCGACACGCCGTCGTGGTCGCCGATGTCGCCGCGCACGAAGGTGCGGCGGGTGGCGTCGCTGCCGACCGTCTGCGACAGGCGCACGCCCGCTTCGCTGTCCGGGTCGGCCGAGTAGAACTGGATGGTGCCGCCGAGATTGGTATTGGAGGCGGTGCCGAGCGCGCCGGCCCCCTGCGCCAGTTCCACCGAGCCGATGTTCTCGGAGGTGATCGCGCGGGTGACCTGCAGGCCGTTGGTGACGCCGTAGCTCATGTTGCCCAGCGGGATGCCGTCGAGCGTGTAGCCCAGGCGGCTCTGGTCGAAGCCGTGCAGGGTGATCTGCGTGGACCACTCGTAGGCGCCCCACGGGTCGGCCGCCTGGAACTGCACGCCCGGCAGCTTGTCGATCGCCTTCAGCGCGCTGCTGCCCGGGGAGAGCCGTTCGATGTCCTGCCTGGTGACCCGCTGCACCTGGCGCGTGCTGCCCTGGGCGACCACCGAGATCGCATCGAGCTGGGTGGCATCGGCGGGGGCGGGAGCCGCGGCGGCAGCGGGCGCCGCCTCTTCGGCCGGTGCGGCGCTGGCGAAGGCGGGCAGGGCGCAGGACAGGGCGAAGGCGAGCAGGGTCGGACGAGGGGCGAGCCTGGCGGAAAGCGGCATGGGGGTTCCTGTGGTCGTGATGCGGCGGGGGAACGGCGGCCCTGCTGGCAAGGCCACAAGCCGCGCAGCGTGTCGCCGCCACATGAAAGATTGATGACGCGGCTTGGCCAGGCCGGCTGTCGCGGAACTGTCGCCATCGCGGCTTATACCGGGCGGTCCGCCCGCGTTCGGCGGAACCGTTTCGTTGCCGCCACAGGACCGTACTTCCATGAATGACCTGTCCCGCCGGGACTTCCTCAAGCGACTGGCGGCGCTGACCGCCGCCGGCGCGATCCCGCCTTCGATCGGCCGCGCGCTCGCGCTGCCGGCCGTACCGCGCACCGGCACCCTGGCCGACCTCGAGCACGTGGTGATCTTCATGCAGGAGAACCGCTCGTTCGACCATTACTTCGGCACGCTGCGCGGCGTGCGCGGCTTCGGCGACACGCGCGCGATGAAGCTGCGCGACGGCACGCCGGTGTGGCGCCAGGCCGATGCGCGCGGGCGCCGGATCGCGCCGTTCCGGTTCCGCCCGGATACGCGCGCGCCGTTGATCAAGAGCCTGGACCATTCGTGGAAGGGCGCGCCGGGCCAGGACCCGCGGCGCTGGCAGGAGTACGACTGCTGGGTGCCCTACAAGGGCGAACTGGCGATGGGCTACTTCCAGCGCAGCGACATCCCGTACTACCACGCGCTGGCCGATGCCTTCACGATCTGCGACGGCTACTTCTGCTCGATCCACGGGCCGACCAACCCGAACCGCATGTTCCTGTTCACCGGCACCAGCGGGTTGAGCGTCGGCGACGATCGCCTGCAGGCGGTGGAGAACGCCGACGACGGCAACTGGACCGCCGACATGGCGCGCGACAAGCCCGGCTACGCGGCGATGCGCTGGACCACCTACGCGCAGCGCCTGAGCGAGGCCGGCATCGATTGGCGCGTGTACCAGGAGTACGACAACTTCGGCGACAACTCGCTGGCGTACTTCGAGCATTTCCGCGGATTGGATACTTCCGACGAGCGCTACCGCCGCGCGCGCGCCTGGGTGCCCGGCTCGACCGCGGACAATGCCGCGCAGACCAGCGCCGACCACCTCGTCGCCGCCTTCGCCGCCGACGTGCAGGCCGGCCGCCTGCCGCAGGTGTCGTGGATCATCGCGCCGACCGCCTACAGCGAACATCCGGAAGCGCCGCCGGCATACGGCGAATCGTTGACCGCGCGCCTGATCGACGCGCTCACCGCCAACCCGCAGGTGTGGGCGAAGACCGCGCTGATCATCAACTACGACGAGAACGACGGCTTCTTCGACCACGTGCCGTCGCCCCTGCCGGCGCTGGACGCGCGGATGGGACGCAGCGCGGTGGACACGCGCGGCGAGGCCTACCACGGCGTGCCGGTCGGGCTGGGCATCCGCGTGCCGTTGCTGGTGGTATCGCCGTGGACACGCGGCGGCTGGGTCGACTCGCAGGTGTTCGACCACACCTCGGTGCTGCGCCTGCTGGAGACGCGCTTCGGCGTCGCCGAGCCCAACATCAGCCCGTGGCGGCGCGCGGTGACCGGCGATCTCGCCAGCGTGTTCGACTTCCGCGATCCGGACGGTTCCGCGTTGTTCGCCTTGCCCGACGTGTCCGACTACAGGCAGCGCACCGCCGCGATCGCCAAGCTGCCGGAGCCGGAGCCGCCGCAACGCGAGGACATGCCGCGCCAGGAGCCCGGCCAGCGCCCCGCGCGCGCGCTGCCGTACGACCTGCAGGTGCATGGCGAGGCGACGCGCGAGCATGGCGCGCTGCGGCTGCGCTTCGTGAATGCCGGTTCGGCCGCGGCGGTGTTCAACGTCTACGCGCCGGGCAGCCAGGCGGGGCCGTGGTACTACACGGTGCTGCCGGGCAGCGAATTGGAGGATGTGCCGCACGGGTTGCCCGAGCGCGGCGCCTACGCGCTGGCGGTGCATGGGCCCAACGGGTTCCTGCGCGAGCTGGCCGGCGATCGCGACCTGGAATCGCGGAACGGCGTCGCGCCCTGGCTGGAAGCGCGCAACGAACAGGGCACGCTGGTATTGCGGCTGGGCAATCGCGGCAAGACGGCCTGCACGTTGCGCGTGCGCGCGCTCGACTACGGCGATCCCGCGCCGCACGAACTGAGCCTCGCCGCCGGCGCGCAGGACGAACTCCGCTACGACCTGGCCGCCAGCGACCATTGGTACGACCTGCTGGTGGAACTGGGCGACGGGGCGTTCCGCCGCAGGCTGGCCGGGCACCTCGAGACCGGAAGGCCCAGCCGCAGCGATCCCGCATTGGGGCGCGGAGCGGCGATCTAGGCGAGTACCGGCTCCCTCCGCAAACCGGCGGCGGAGGGAGCCGCGTTCCCGTCGAAACGCCTTCCACCAGGAACGATCGGCCCCGGCGACCGTGCCATAGGTCATGGCCCGGTACTGGGATGGCATCGCTAGAATCGTTACTTCCTTACACATGGAACCGTTTCGATGCGCATGAAGCTGCTCGCTTTTTCCGTCGCCGCCGCCATCGGCACGGCCGGTGCCGCACACGCCGGAGAGGGCATGTGGGTCCCGCAGCAACTGCCGGAGATCGCCGGCCCGCTGCAGAAGGCCGGCCTGGAACTCTCGCCCCAGCAGCTTTCAGACCTGACCGGCGACCCGATGGGCGCGGTGGTCGCGCTCGGCGGCTGCACCGCCAGCTTCGTCTCGCCGCAGGGCCTGGTCGTGACCAACCACCACTGCGCCTACGGCGCGATCCAGCTCAATTCCACGCCGGAAAAGAACCTGATCAAGGACGGGTTCAACGCACCGGCCACCGCCGACGAACTGAGCGCCGGCCCGAACGCGCGCATCTACGTGCTCGAGGCCATCACCGACGTCACCGCCCAGGCCAAGGCCGCGATCGCCGCCGCCGGCGACGATCCGCTCAAGCGCACCCAGGCGCTGGAAGCGTTCAACAAGACCCAGATCGCCCAGTGCGAGGCCGAGCCCGGCTATCGCTGCCAGCTCTTCAGCTTCTCCGGCGGCAATGCCTACCGGCTGTTCAAGAACCTGGAGATCAAGGACGTGCGCCTGGTCTATGCGCCGCCCGGCAGCGTGGGCAAGTTCGGCGGCGACATCGACAACTGGATGTGGCCGCGCCACACCGGCGATTTCTCGTTCTATCGCGCTTATGTCGGCAAGGACGGCAAGCCCGCGCCGTTCTCCAAGGACAACGTGCCCTACCGGCCCAAGCACTGGCTGAAGTTCGCCGACCAGCCGCTGGGGGCGGGCGATTTCGTGATGGTGGCCGGCTACCCGGGCCGCACCAACCGCTACGCGCTGGTCGCCGAGTTCGAGAACACCGCGAACTGGACCTATCCGACCGTGGCGCGCCACTACAAGAACCTCATCGCGATGGTCGAGGCCGCCGGCAAGCAGAACCCGGACATCCAGGTGAAGTACGCCAGCACCATGGCCGGCTGGAACAACACCAGCAAGAACTACGAAGGCCAGCTGGAAGGCTTCAAGCGCATCGACGCCGAAGGCCAGAAGAAAGCCGAGGAAGCGGCCGTGCTGGCGTGGCTCAGGCAGCAGGGCAACGCCGGCAAGCCGGCCCTGGACGCGTACGCGACGCTGGTCAGGCAGGCCGAGGCGGGCAAGGCCACCCAGCAGCGCGACCTGGTGCTTGGCCAGTTCCACCGTACCGGCGCCGTCGGCGCCGCGGTGACGCTGTACCGGCTTTCGATCGAGCGCGCCAAGCCGGACGCCGAGCGCGAGTCCGGCTACCAGGACCGCGACCTGCCGGCGATCGAGGGCGCGATGAAGCAGATGGAGCGCCGCTACGTCCCCGCGATGGACCGCCAGCTGCAGCAGTACTGGCTGGGCGAGTACGCCAGGCTGCCGGCCGGCCAGCGCGTCGCCGCGGTCGACAAGTGGCTGGGCGGCAGCGATGCGGCCGCGATCGAGGCGGCGCTGAAGAAGCTCGACGGCACCCGCCTCGGCAGCACCGACGAGCGCCTGAAGTGGTTCAAGGCCGACCGCGCCGCGTTCGAGAGCAGCACCGATCCGGCGATCCAGTACGCGGTGGAGGTGATGCCGGCGCTGCTGGAGTTCGAGAAGCGCGGCAAGATCGAAGCCGGCGAGCAGCTCAAGGCGCGTCCGGTCTACCTGCAGGCGCTGGCCGACTACAAGAAGAGCCAGGGCGAGTTCGTCTATCCGGACGCCAACCTGTCGTTGCGCATCACCTTCGGCAACGTCAAGGGCTATGCGCCGAAGGACGGCGTGGCCTACACCCCGTTCACCACGCTCGAAGGCGTGGCGGCCAAGGAGACTGGCGAGGATCCGTTCGATTCGCCGAAGGCGCTGCTCGACGCGGTCAAGGCCAAGCGCTACGCCGGGCTGGAGGACAAGCGCCTGGGCTCGGTGCCGGTGAACTTCCTGTCCGACCTGGACATCACCGGCGGCAACTCCGGCTCGCCGGTGATGGATGCGCGCGGCAAGCTGGTCGGCCTGGCCTTCGACGGCAACTGGGAGTCGGTCAGCAGCAACTGGGTGTTCGACCCGGCGATGACCCGCATGATCGCGGTCGATTCGCGCTACCTGCAGTGGGTCATGACCGAGGTCGCGCCGGCGCCGCAGCTGTTGAAGGAACTGAACCTGGCGCATTGAGCCGGAGCTGCCGACCGTCGTGCCACGAAGCCGCCCGCGGGCGGCTTCGTGCTGTCCGGGCATAACGCCGGACAGCAGCGCTGCACTGTGGGAGCGGCTTCAGCCGCGACAAGGCTTTCCCATTTGAACCCCTGCACAGGGATGTGCAGGCTGTTGCAGAGGGATCTGCATGAAAGCCTTGTCGCGGCTGAAGCCGCTCCCACAACAGCGCACGCCGCCCCGAGGTTTCGGCTGCAACCGGAACGAGCGGGTATGATGCCGCTCCCGTCGCCGCTGGCGACCGGTTCCCCCACGTCTACGAGGATTTCCCGAGCATGCGCATCTTGCTTGCCCGTCACGGCGAGACGCCGTGGAACGCCGAGGGCCGCTACCAGGGCCAGATCGACATTCCGCTTTCGCCGGTGGGCGAAGGGCAGGCCCGCGCGCTCGGCGAGCGCCTGAAGGGCCTGCCGATCGCGCGGGCGGTGGCCTCGCCGCTGAGCCGCGCGCAGACCACGGCGCGCCTGGCGCTCGGGCCCGGGCGCGAAGCGATGCTGCAGCTCGATGCCGACCTGCAGGAGATCGCGCATGGCGAATGGGAAGGCCTGCTGGCCAGCGAGATCCACGAGAAGGATCCGGCGCGCCTGCGCGCCTGGCGCGAGGAGCCGGACACGGTGCTGATGCCGGGTGGCGAATCGCTGCGGCAGGTGCTGGAGCGAAGCTGGCGCGGACTGGCGCGCGCGGCCGAGGGGCTCGGCGCCGAGGACACGCTGCTGGTCGTCGCCCACGATGCGGTCAACCGCGTGATCCTGTGCAAGGTGCTCGGCATTCCGCTGTCGCGCCTGTGGACCTTCCGCCAGGCGCCGACCACGCTCAACCTGCTCGAAGGCGAGGATGTGGAGCGCCTGGAAGTGGTGCGCCTGAACGACTGCGCGCACCACACCCCGTTCTTCGGCGAAGCCAAGCACCGCGCGCTCTGAGGCGCTCCCCGGCGGTTCCCGCCGGGGCGTTTCGCCGCGGATTCCCTGCATCCGGCGGGAACGAGGGCGCCTGCTCGCGCCCTGGACGCGGCCCGGTCACGCGGCCCGCGGCCGGGCCGGGTTCGTGTCCCGGAGATCGCCCGGCGCGACGCACCGGTATGCCGGCATGGGTCGAACACGTCTACTTGCCAGCATGACGCCGGTCGCGGAACCGAACCGCCAGGGCCTCCATCCTGGGCCACCACGGTCTCTCGACGCCGGCGCGTGCGTAATATGGCGCACGGCGCCCCGTCGCCGCACTCCGACCCAGGCGCGGCATGAGCACACCGCTACCCATGTCTTCCGAAGGCTGTCCCACAGCTTCCGAACGCTGCCAGGACGGCACGGCCGCCCTGGTTGCAGGTACCGACGACGCACGCAGGCGCGCGCTCGCGTTCGTCAAGCGCGTCTATCCGATGCGCAACCTGGGCCTGCTGCTGCTTGCCCTGCCGTACGTGTCGGTACTGCACGAACACCACGCCGGCTGGCACTACTGGGTGCTGGCCGGCTTGAACGTGCTGGTGTGGCCGCACGTGGCGTTCCTGCGGGCGTACTCCTCGCGCGACCCGAAGGCGGCGGAATTCCGCAACCTGGTGCTGGATGCCGTGTTCGGCGGATTCTGGATCGCCGCCTCCAAGGTGAGCCTGGTGCCGGCCGCGGCGATGATCAGCATCCTGATGGCCGATCGCCTCTCCGCCGGCAGCTGGCCGCTGCTCGGCCGGGCGGCGCTGGCGGGCCTGGCCAGCTTCCTGCTCAGCGCATGGATGCTCGACTGGCCGTTCCAGCCGGAGGCCTCCAAGCGCACCATGCTGCTCTCGCTGCCGCCGGTGCTGGTGTACATGCTGGCGTTGAGCCACGTGAGCTACCAGCTGGCGCGGCGGATCTCGCGGCAGAACCGCGAACTGGAGCGGCTGATCCTGACCGACACCGGCGTGGACCTGCCCAACCGGCGCCACTTCAACGCCAAGGCCGGCGAACTGATCGCCGCCGCGCGCGCCGGGGCCGGCGACACGGTGCTGCTGCTGATCGACGTGGACCGCTTCAAATCGATCAACGACCGGCATGGCCACGGCATGGGCGACGAGGTGCTGCGCGAGATCGCCCGGCTGCTGCGCGAACAGGCCGGCAGCGACGGGTTCCCGGCGCGGATCGGCGGCGACGAGTTCGCGTTGCTGCTGCCGGTGGGGTTGCCGGACGGCGAGCGGGCGGCGTCGCGGTTGCGGCGCGCGGCGTCGGAGCTGGCCCTGCCGCACTGGTCCGGGCTGCAGGTCGGGGTCAGCATCGGCGTGGCCGCGCTGGCGTCGCATCACCGTGGCCTCGACGACTGGATGAGCGCGGCGGACCGGGCGATGTACGTGGCCAAGGCCGCGGGGCGCTTCCGGCCCTGAGCCGCCGCCGGGTGCGTGGCCCGGGGCGAAAACCGCGATAATGGCGCGTTTTCCGCCCTTCCTTCGCCGTGAACGCAACGCATTCCCTTCCCGAGTGGCTGGCCTACATCGAGCGCCAGCATCCGCAGTCGATCGCGATGGGGCTCGAGCGCGTGAGAGAAGTCGCCGGCCGGCTGGGCCTGGGCGCCCCGGCCGAGGGCAGGCCCGCCGGCAAGGCCGCGCGCCGCGGGGGCATCGCAGGAAAGACGATCGTCGTGGCCGGCACCAACGGCAAGGGTTCGACGGTCGCCTTCATCGAGGCGATCGCCCGCGCCGCCGGCTGGAAAGTGGGCGCCTACACCTCGCCGCACCTGCTGCGCTACAACGAACGCGTGCGCATCGACGGCCGGGAAGCGGAGGACGCCGTGCTGGTGGAGGCCTTCGCCGCCGTCGAGGCCGCGCGCGGCGACACGCCGCTGACCTATTTCGAGTTCGGCACGCTGGCGGCGCTGTGGGTGTTCGCGCGTTCCGGCCTGGACCTGGCGGTGCTGGAGGTCGGCCTGGGCGGGAGGCTCGATGCGGTGAACATCGTCGACGCCGACGTCGCGGTGATCACCACCGTCGACATCGACCATACCGACTGGCTCGGCGGCGACCGCGAGACCATCGGCGGGGAGAAGGCCGGCATCATCCGCGGCTGGAAGCCGGTGATCCTGGGCGAGATCGACCCGCCTTCGAGCGTGCTGCGCCGCGCCTACCTGCTCGGCGCCAACGCGATCCGCTTCGGCAGCGATTTCTTCGCCGAGCCGATCGACGCGCAGCGCTGGCGCTGGCGCGACGTCTCCCGGCGGATGGAACTGCCGATGCCGGCCCTGCAGGCGCCGGTGCAACTGGCCAACGCCGCCACGGCGATCGCCGCGCTGCGCGCGCTGGGCAGGCCGCTGCCGCGCGCCGCCTGGGCCGAAGGCGTCGCGCAGGCCGGCATCGCCGGCCGGCTGCAGGCGTTCGACCGGGACGGAGTGGAGGTGCTGGTCGACGTGGGCCACAACCCGCAGGCGGCGCGCGCGCTGGCGGCCGCGTTGAAGGCGCGCGCGGTGCCGGGCCGGACCCATGCGGTCTATGCGGCCTTGTCCGACAAGGACGTGGCCGGCGTGGCCGAGGCACTGGCAGCGGCGGCCGACACCTGGCGCATCGCCGGCCTCGCCGGCGCGCGCGGGCAGAGCGCGGAGGCGCTGGCCGAGCGCCTGCGCGGTACGCCGGCGGAGAGCGCGGCGCGTTTCGCGAGCGTCGCCGAGGCACTGGACGACGCCATCGGCAAGGCCGCGGAAGGCGACCGCGTGCTGGTGTTCGGCTCGTTCCACACCGCCGCCGAGGCACTGTCGCGATTGCGCCCCGGACCCTGAGCAAACTGGGCAGCTTCCTGTGGGAGCGACCTCAGTCGCGACAAGGGCTGTCATGCAGTCCGCACAGCCATGTGCTGGGATTCAACGGGAACGCCCCATCGCGACTGAAGTCGCTCCCACAACATCCTCGCTGTGCCATTCCGTTCAGGCTTTGCAACGGAGAGTCCGTCGCCATCGCGGCCTGCCGTGGCCGCTTGCGGCCAAGCCGTATAATCCGGGCACATTCCGTCGCATTGCCATTCCCACGTGGATACGACCCTGAAACAGCGCCTGATCGGCGCCGCCGTGCTGGTGGCGCTTGCCGTGATCTTCCTGCCGATGCTGGTGAAGGGCCCGGCGCCCGACAGCGGCGTGTCCGACGTGCCGATCACCGCGCCGGCCGCACCGGCCGACGGGCAGTACGAAACCCGCGAGCTGCCGTTGGTGACGCCGCCCGGCGCCGCGCCGGCCGGCGGGGCGGTCGGCATGGCCGGCAACGCCGCTTCGGCGCCGGCACCGGTGCAGGACAACCCGGACGCGGCCGACCTGGCGCCGCAGGGCGAGGCCCTGCCGCCGAGCGTCGCCGCGGGCAACTACGCGGTGAATTTCGGCGCCTATGCCAGCCAGGAGGATGCCGACAAGGTGATCGCGCGGCTCAAGCAATCGCAGCTGCCGGGGTTCAGCGAGCCGACCCAGATCGGCGGCAGGCCGGCCTGGCGCGTGCGGATCGGCCCGTATGCCAGCCAGGCCCAGGCCGAAGCGGTGCGCCTGCAGGCGGTCAAGGTGCGCAGCGACGTCAACGCCCAGGTGGTGACGCTCGACGCCAAGCCGGCGGCTTCCACGCCGGCACCCGCGCCGGCTCCGGCCCGGAGCGAGCCGCTGCCGCCGGAACCGGCCAAGCCGGTGGCCGCGGCCAGCAAGCCCGCGCCGGCGCCGGCCAAGCCCGAACCCGCCAAGCCGCAGCCGGCCAAGCCGGCGCCGCCGGCCGCGCCTTCGGTGCCGGCCGCCAGCAACGTCGGCTTCGCCGTGCAGTTGGGCGCGTTCGGCCGGGCCGAGGACGCCAATGCGCTGCGCGACAAGGTGCGCGCGGCCGGCTTCAGCGCGTTCGTCGAGCAGGTGAGGACCGACAAGGGCCCCCTGAGCCGGGTGCGGGTGGGGCCGGTGGCCAATCGTGCCGATGCCGAACAGCTCAGGGCCCAGGTGGCCGCGCGGGTCGGCATCAGCGGCATGGTCCGCCCGCATCCTTGAAAGGGCGCGCTGCAGCGCCCATGACGGGGCCGGGCGCATGGGCATGACGGCCGGGCGAGGCTTGGGCGCGGAGGGGCGTGCGTGATCGATCTGCTGCTGCTCGCGCTGATCGGGCTGTCGGCGCTGCTCGGGCTGTTCCGCGGTTTCGTCGGCATCGTGGTCGGCACCGCCTCGTGGCTGTTGGCGGGCTGGGCGACCTTCCAGTTCGGCGCGGCTGCCGGGCGCTGGCTGGCCGGCGGCGCCCACCCTTCGGCCACCGAGTCGCTGGGCGGTTACGCGCTGGTGTTCGTGGGCGTGCTGGTGGCCGTGGCGCTGGTCGGCATGGCCATCCGCGCCGGCGTGGACGCGGTGCGGCTGAACGGCACCGACCGGATGCTCGGCTTCCTCCTCGGGCTGGTGCGCGGGGCGTTCTTCGCGTGCGTGCTGGTGCTGCTGCTGGGTTTCACGCCGCTGGCGCACGAGCCGGCCTGGCGCGAGTCGCGGGTGTTGCCGCTGCTGCTGCCGGGGGCGAAGTGGATGCGCGCGCAGCTGCCGGACTGGTCCGTTCAGGACGTGGATTTGGGCAAGCTGCCGGTCGCAGGCGATAATGGCGTCCTCGACAAGGCGCTGTCCGTCTCCTCCATGCAGGAGACGGTGGTGCGCGCGCTGGGCCGGACGCCGGACGCGGACGGCGCCCACGAGGGCGATCCGGCGCAGGCACTGCCCAGCAACATCGACCCGGCGCAGGACCGCGCCGGAGAAAACGGCTCCCCGCGGGCCGAATCCCACGGCCAGGCACGGCCACCTTCACAGCAATAGGCGCAAGCCAAGCGGAGACGCGCAACATGTGTGGCATCGTCGGTATCGTCGGCAACCAGAACGTCGCCGGGCAGCTCTATGACGGCCTGACCGTCCTGCAGCATCGCGGCCAGGACGCGGCGGGCATCGCCACCGCCGACGGCACGCGGCTGCGCGTGCAGAAGGCCAACGGCCTGGTGCGCGACGTGTTCGACGAGAAGCGCATGGCGGTGCTGGAGGGCCGCGTCGGCATCGCCCACTGCCGCTACCCGACCGCCGGTTCGGAAGGCATGGACGAGGCGCAGCCGTTCTACGTCAACTCGCCGTACGGCATCGCGCTGGCGCACAACGGCAACCTGATCAATACCGAAGCGCTGCGCCAGCAGGTCTTCGAGGCCGACCGCCGCAACATCAACACCGACTCGGACAGCGAAGTGCTGCTGAACGTGTTCGCCTACGAGCTGGACGCGCAGCGCATGCTGACCCCGGAAGCGGCGATCCGCGCCGTGGCCGGCGTGCACCGCCGCTGCAAGGGCGGCTACGCGGTGGTCAGCGTGGTGCTGGGCCTGGGCCTGGTGGCGTTCCGCGACCCGCACGGCATCCGCCCGCTGGTGCTGGGCAAGCGCGACGGCGCCGAAGGCCCCGAGTACGTGGTCGCCTCCGAGTCGGCGGTGCTGGACATCCTCGGCTTCCAGCGCGTGCGCGACGTGCGCCCGGGCGAGGCGGTGGTGATCACCGCGCGCGGCGAGCTGTTCTCCGAGGTCTGCGCGACCCAGACCGACCACACCCCGTGCATCTTCGAGTACGTGTACTTCGCGCGCCCGGATTCGATGATCGACAACGTGTCGGTGCACAAGGCGCGCATGCGCATGGGCCAGAAGCTCGGCGAGAAGATCCTGCGCCTGCGTCCCGACCACGACATCGACACCATCATCCCGATCCCCGACACCTCGCGCGACGCCGCGCTGGAGATGTCCAACGTGCTCGGGGTGAAGTACCGCGAGGGCTTCGTCAAGAACCGCTACGTCGGCCGCACCTTCATCATGCCGGGGCAGGGCGAGCGGGTGAAATCGGTGCGCCGCAAGCTCAATCCGATCCACCTGGAGTTCCGCAACCGCGTGGTGCTGCTGGTCGACGACTCGATCGTGCGCGGCACCACCAGCCGGCAGATCGTGCAGATGGCGCGCGAGGCCGGCGCGCGCAAGGTCTACCTCGCCAGCGCCGCGCCGCCGGTGCGCTACCCGAACATCTACGGCATCGACATGCCCGCCGCCGAGGAATTGATCGCGCACGGCCGCAGCGAGCAGGAGATCCAGGAGTTCCTCGGCTGCGACTGGCTGATCTACCAGGACCTGGAAGACCTGGAAGCGGCGGTGCGCGAGGGCAATCCGGAGCTGAAGCAGTTCGACTCCTCCTGCTTCAACGGCGAATACACCACCGGCATCGAGCCGGGCTATTTCGAGCGCATCCGCCAGCTGCGCTCGGACGACGCCAAGCGCAAGCGGCGCGCTTGAGGACATCCGCGTCGTTCCCGCTTCCGCCGGGGATGACGCAGGAGAGCACCCGAAGTCCGCCAGCCGCTCCGTTCCTTCGCCTTTCCCATGCCCTCGATCTTCGACGCCGCCCGTGCCTGCCTCGACGCCGTCGATCCGGCCGAGAAGGTCGCGCTCACCCAGCGCCATGCGGCCGCGTTCCGCGCCGGCGGGCTGGCGCTGCCGGACCCGGCGCCGCCGCCCGAGCCGATCCGCATGCCGGGCCGCCCCGCGCGTCCGCGCCTGGTGCATCCGCGCGACCTGCCGCGGCGCGGCCTGGGCACGCCGGAAGGACGCTCGGCGTTCCTGCACGCGATCGCGCACATCGAATTGAACGCGATCGACCTGGCCTGGGACGCGGTCTACCGCTTCCGCGGATTGCCGCAAGGCTTCTATGCGGACTGGGTCGCGGTCGCCGACGACGAGTCGCGCCACTTCATGCTGCTGCGCGCGCGCCTGCGCGACTACGGCTGCGACTACGGCGACTTCGACGCGCACAACGGCCTGTGGGAAATGTGCGAGAAGACCGCGCACGACGGCCTGGCGCGGATGGCGCTGGTGCCGCGCGTGCTGGAAGCGCGCGGGCTCGACGTCACGCCGGGCATGATCGTCAAGCTGCGCTCGCTGGGCGACGACGCCACCGCCGGGGTGCTGGAAACGATCCTGCGCGAAGAGGTGGCGCACGTGGCGGCCGGCTCGCGCTGGTACCGCTGGTATTGCGAGCGCGCCGGGGTCGAACCGCGCGCGCGCTTCAAGGAACTGCTGCGCGAATACGCCGGCGGCTACCTGCATGGCCCCTTCAACATGGAAGCGCGGCTGCTGGCCGGCTTCGACGAGGACGAACTGGCCAGCCTGGTCGAACAGGCCGGCTGATCCCGGCCGGCCCTCGCCGGGCTGCATCGCATTGCGCACGCGTTCGCCGTCGCATGGCGTTGCCTGTCACAGTTCCCGGCGCTTCCTGCCGGTCGCCTTGATTTCACATCGCCTGCTGGCGTCTTAATGGAGGCCCGCCGAAGGCGGGTGTTCCACATCCACTACTTCCATCAAGGAGAGGCGACATGATGTCGAGGTCGATGTGCAATGCCGTGGGTCTGATCGCGATATGCCTGGCCGGACCGGCCGCGGCGGCGGGCAAGCCGCTGTTCCAACCGTCCACCTACGTCACCCGGGCGGGCGCCGCGGCGCTTGCCGAGCCTGCGCTCGAACGCCTGGTCGCCGCACCGTCCACCGCGGCCGTGCAGCTGGTGCAAGTCGATGCCGGCGCGGTCTCGCAGGACGATGCGCAGTTGCAGTTCGAACTGCAGGGCAGGACCGTCACCGCCACGCGCACCAAGATGGAGACGCTGGAAGGCGGCAACAGCGTCTGGTACGGCAATCTCGACACCGGCCCCCGCACGCGCACGCTGTCGGGCGTTGACCCGCTCAATTCGGTGATCCTGGTGCGCGCGGGCGACACCGTGACCGGCACCATCCGCGCCGGCAGCAAGCTCTACCGCCTGCGTCCGCTCGACAAGGGCCGCCATGCGCTGGTGGAAGTGGACGAGAGCCGCATGCCCGCCGACCACCCGGCCGACTACAACGTGCTGCCGACCATCGCCATGCCGGCCAACGACCGCATCGGCATCGCCGCGGCATCCTCGGGTTCGCCGGCCACGATCCGCGTGCTGGTGGTGGCCACCAACCAGGCCGTGAACGCCTATGGCGGCAACATGCAGGCGCTGGTGCAACTGGCCGTGGCCGAGTCCAACCAGGGCTACACCAACAGCAACGTCGGCATCACCTTGCAACTGGCCGGCTACGAGACCACCAGCTACACCGAATCGGGCGACTTCAGCACCGACCTGGCGCGCTTCCGCGGCACCAGCGACGGCTACATGGACGGCATCCACGCCACGCGCAACAGCACCGCCGCGGACGTGGCGGTGATCCTGTTGGACAACAGCAGCTATTGCGGCCTGGCGTCGGGCATCGGCTCCACCGCGAGCACCGCGTTCGCCTCGGTGTACTGGGACTGCGCCACCGGCTACTACAGCTTCGCGCACGAGATCGGCCACCTGCAGAGCGCGCGCCACGACACCGCCAACGATCCGAGCACCACGCCGTACGCCTATGGCCACGGTTACCGCTACGGCAACAACTGGCGCACGATCATGGCCTACAACTGCAACGTCAGCTGCCCGCGCCTGAACTACTGGTCCAACCCCAACATCTCCTATGGCGGGGTGCCGATGGGCAATGCCAGCACGGCCGACAACCAGCGCGTGCTGGTCAACACCAAGGCCACGATCGCCGGGTTCCGCTGAGCGGACCGGCGTCTGCCAGCCCCTCTCTGCCGGGGCTCCAAGGCACGGCTTGCGCGCCATTGAGACGCGTGCCCTGGAGCCCCCCGCCGCTGGCGGGGGGCGCGGAGCGGGGCTTGGGTGGGGTACGGGCGAAGCCCTGCGATATCGGGTTGCACCAGGCTTCGCCCGCACCCTCATCCGTCCCTTCGGGACACCTTCTTCCTCGGGGGAGAAGAGGGCACTTCGACTCGGGAGCGATCAATTTTCCGCGGCAAGCGCTTCCAGCCGATAGCCATCGGCATCCACCCGCAGCACCGAACCCTGCTCGTACCAGTCGCCGAGCACGATGCGCGCGCGCGGCAGCTCGCCGACCACCAGCGAATGGATCGCCGGGCGATGCGTATGGCCATGGATCATCCGCTGCACGCCGTAGCGCGCGAACCAGGCTTCGACCTCGGCCGGCGCCACGTCGGTGATCGTCTCGAACTGCGCATTGCTCTCCTGCTTCAGCTCGGACTGGCGCGCCTGGCTGGCGGCGCGCGCCTGCTGCGCGAAGGCGACGCGCGCGGCCAGCGGCTGCGCCAGGAACTGGGCGATGAAGGCCGGGTCGCGGGTCTGCGCGCGGAACGCCTGGTAGGCCGTGTCGTCGGTGCAGAGCAGGTCGCCGTGCAGCAACAGCACCGGCTCGCCGTACAGGTCGATCACGGTCGGGTCGGGCAGGATGCGGAAGCCGGCCCGGCGCGCGTAATCCTCGCCGACCAGGAAGTCGCGGTTGCCCGGCATGAAGTAGACCGGCACGCCGGCATCGGCGACCTCGCGCAGCGCCACGGCCACCGCATCCGCGGCAGGCGAGGGCGTGTCGTCGCCGATCCAGGCTTCGAACAGGTCGCCGAGGATGTACAGCGCGTCGGCCTCGCGCGCTTCCCCGCGCAGGAACGCCAGGAACAGTTCGGTGATGGCCGGGCGCGCCGGGTCCAGGTGCAGGTCGGAAATGAACAGGGTGGTCATGCCGGTATTGTAGTGGAGCCGGGACCCGGGACCCGGCAAAGCGACAGGCCTGCTTCGGATCGAGCGCTGTTGCAGGAGAGGCTTCAGCCTCGACGCGCTTTACCGAGAGAGCCGGGACTCGGGTTTGGGGACTTGGGACTCGGCAGAGCGACAAGCCTGCTTCGGACCGGGTGCTGTTGTAGGAGAGGCTTCAGCCTCGACGGGCTCTATCGGCCCTCTGTCGGGACTGAAGTCCCTCCCACAGAAAGCACCCTGCAGAAAGCAGAAAATTGCAAAAAAGCAGCAGATCGCTTGACAGCCAAAGTCAGGCAAAGATGCTTTTTCCCGAATCCCGAATCCCGAATCCCGAATCCCGAATCCCGAATCCCGAATCCCGAATCCCGAATCCCGAATCCCGAATCCCGAATCCCGAATCCCGGCCGAAGATCAGTACAGCGACTGCATCCCCCACAGCGACAACCCCGCCAGCAGCGCGCCGATCGCGGTGGCGGCGAGCACGTCGCTCGGGTAGTGCAGGCCCAGCACCACGCGCGAGAGCGCCACGCAGGCGGTGAACGGCACCAGCAAGGGGGCCAGCCAGGGATAGTAGGCCAGGGCGACGATGCTGAAGGACACCGCGTGCAGCGTGTGCCCGGAGGGGAAGCTGAACTCGTCCAGCGGCGCCACCCAGGCGCGGATGCGCGGGTGCGCGGCGTACGGGCGCGGGCGCCGCGTCCAGCGCTTGAGCGACTTGTACAGGGTCAGCGCGACCACGCCGGTGGCGGCCATGTGCGCGGAGGCGCGGATGCCGTCGAGGCCGTCGGCCAGCACCAGCAGGCCCATCAGCGAGTACCAGAACACCCCGTCGCCGAGCCGGCTGATCGCCGCGAAGAAGCGGCGTATCCGTTGCCGTCGGCACCAGAGGTTGGCGACCCGGCACCAGCGGGCCTCGCGCCCGCGCAGCGATTCAAGCGGCGTCGACAGCATGGTGCCTCCTGGGGGCGCGCAATCCTTGCAGCATGGCGTCGAAGTCGGCCACGACGCGGTCGGGATGCAGTTTCTTCATCGCGATGCTGGCGGCCGTCGCCATCGTGCGGCGGAGTTCGTCCTGCTCGGCCAGCCGCACTGCGGCCTCGATGAATTCCTCGTCGGTGTTCACCGCCGCGCCGGTCATGCCGTTGCGCAGGTACTCGCGCGCGGCGCCGTAGTCGAAGGCGATCGTCGCCACGCCGCTGGCCATCGCCTCCAGCGTGACGTTGCCGAAGGTCTCGCTGCGGCTGGGGAACAGGAACATGTCGCCGCTGGCGAAGTGGCGGGCGAGCGCGTCGCCGCGCTGGATGCCGCAGAAGATGAAATCCGGGTTCTCGTGCGCCAGCTTCTCGCGCAGCGGACCGTCGCCGACCCAGACGAAGCGCGCCTTCGGCCGCACCTGCTGGATCTGTCGGAACGCGCGCACCGCCAGCGGCAGGTTCTTCTCGCCGGCGATGCGGCCGACGTAGATCGCCGCGAAGCCTTCGCCCTCGATGCCCCATTCGGCGCGCAGCGCCGGGTCGCGCCGCGACGGGTCGAACTGCAGGCTGTCGACCGCGCGGGCCAGCAGCTGCACGCGCTCGAAGCCGGCCTCGGTGAGGAACTGCTTCAGCTCGCGGGTCGGTACCAGCGTCGCCTCGGCCTGGTTGTGGAAGCGCCGCATCCAGCGCAGCGCCGCGCCCTGCAGCCAGGCGGCGCCGTACTCGGGCAGGTATTCGTCGAAGCGGGTATGGAAGCCGGTAGCGACCGGGATGCCGAGCCGGCGCGCGGCGCGCACCGCCGACCAGCCCAGGGGGCCTTCCGTGGCCACGTAGATCGCGTCCGGCGTCGTGTTCTGCCAATGGCGGGTCAGCCGCTGCGTGGCCGGCAGGCCGAAACGCAGGCCGGGGTAGCGCGGCAGCGCCGCGCCGCGCACCAGCAAGGTGTCCTTGGGATCCTGGTCGGCCGCCTGGCGCGGGCGCACCACCTCGACCTGGTGGCCACGCGCGCGCAGGCCGGTTTCCAGTCCGTGCACGGTCAGGGCGACGCCGTTGACCTCGGGCGGATAGGTTTCCGTGACGATGGCGTAACGCATGGCCGTTCTCCCGTTTGCGCAAGCTTGGCGGGAGGCGGTGGCAGCGGGATGGCATTTTTGCGTCAGTGGGATGACGCGAGGGCCGGGGATCCGGGGCTCGGGAAAAGCCGGTACGTCGTGCCCGGAGGATCCCCGGGCGCGGCAGCCTTTGCCAGGCCCCGGTCCCGGCTTCAGGCCACCAGCGGCTTGAAGGTGATTCCCAGGCCGGCCATGCCCTCGACTTCGCCGAGCAGGTCGGCGCGCAGCAGGGGGCGCGAGCCGACCCAGCTGCGCGAGAGGACCAGCGACAGCTGGTCGCCCAGCGCCTGCAGTTCCAGCTTCGGGATCGGGTCCGGCTCGTGGGCGCGGTGCAGCAGCACCGCCAGGCGCAGCAGCGCGGCCTTGCGCTTGGCCGATTGCAGCAGGCGGTCTGGCAGCGCGTCGAAGGCGTTCTTCGGCACGTTGCGGCGATGCGTGCGCACCAGCGCCGCCAGCACCTGCTGCTCCTGGCGGGAGAAGCCGGCGATATCGGAATTTTCCAGCACGTAGCTGCCGTGCACGTGGTACTGGCTGTGCGCGATCATCAGGCCCAGCTCGTGCAGGCGCGCGGCCCAGTCGAGCATCCGCGCGTCGTCGGCATCCAGCGCCCAGGCCTCGGCGACCTGTTCGAACAGGCGCCGCGCGGTGGCGGCGACCCGTTCGGCCTGGTTCTCGTCGATGCCGTAGCGCTGCACGAGCGCGGCGACCGAGCCGTCGCGCGAGTCGTCGGCGCTGCCGCGGCCGAGCATGTCGTAGAGGATGCCCTCGCGCATGGCGGCCTTGCTGACCATCAGCCGTTCCAGCCCCAGCGCCTGGAAGGCCGCCTCCAGGACGAGGATGCCGCCGGCGATGATCGGCCGGCGCTCGGACGACAGCCCGGGCAGCTGGATGTCCTCGATGCGCTTGGCCTTGAGCAGCTCGTCGCGCACCACCGGCAGGGCCGCCGCGGTGATCGCGCCCTTGGTCAGCTTCATCGCGGCGCAGATCTCGCCGATCGCCTTGTGGGTGCCGGACGAACCCACCGCCTCGTGCCACCCGATCGTGCGGTACAGGCTGGCGAACTGCTGGAACTCGGCGCCGATCTCGGTCAGCGCGTCCTTCCACTTCTTGCGCGAGAGCTTGCCGCCGGGAAAGAAGCGCCGCGTGCTGGCGATGCAGCCGGCCTGCAGGCTCTCGCGTTCCAGGGTCTGGAAGCCGCGGCCGATGATGAACTCGGTGGAACCGCCGCCGATGTCGATCACCAGCCTGCGCTGGTCCGGCTTGGGGGGCTGCGCGTGCGCCACGCCGAGATAGATCAGGCGCGCCTCCTCGCGGCCGCTGACCACCTCGATGGCATGCCCCAGCGCGGTCTCGGCCGGCATCAGGAAGGTCTGCGGCGAGCGCAGCTGGCGCACGGTGTTGGTGGCGAGCGCGCGCACGTGGGTCGGCGGCACGCCGCGCAGGCGCTGGCCGAACCGCGCCAGGCACTCGAGCGCGCGCTGGCGCGCTTCGTTGGACAACCCGCCCTTGCCGTCCAGGCCCTCGGCGAGCCGCACCGTCTCGCGCAACCGGTCCACCACCCGCAACTGCCCGAGCAGGTAGCGCGCGATCACCATGTGGAAACTGTTGGAACCCAGGTCGATCGCCGCCAGCAGATCGCCATCCTGCAACGGCGGGGAAGTAGGGGAGGTGTTCGGCATGGCGGGAATGGTAGCCGAAGGGTCGCGCTGGTCGTTAGAGCGTGTCATCCGGGGCCGAAGGGTCGATCGTCCGGGCATCGGAGGGCCCGCCGGGCCCTCGGTGCCGCCTCACAGCCGCGCGAGCAACGCCAGCTGGGCCGAATGCGGCTGCTCGCCCGGGGCCGGCATGCGCTTGTGGTAGACGCCGCTGGCGTCCAGCTCCCAGGCATTGAGGTTGTCGTCCAGGTAGTTCTGCAGCGCTTCGCGGTAGACCCGCTTGGCCAGGTCCGGGTCGAGGATCGGGAAGCAGGTCTCCACGCGCCGCAGCAGGTTGCGCTCCAGCCAGTCGGCGCTGGCGCAGAACAGCTCCGGGTCGCCATCGTTGCCGAACCAGTACACCCGGCTGTGCTCGAGGAAGCGGCCGACGATCGAGCGCACCCGGATGTTCTCGGACACGCCGGGCACGCCCGGGCGCAGCGTGCAGGCGCCGCGCACGATCAGGTCGATCTGCACGCCGGCCTGCGAGGCCTCGTAGAGCGCGCGCACCACCTGCGGCTCGTTGAGGGCGTTCATCTTGGCGATGATGCGGCCGGGCCGGCCCGCGCGCGCCAGCCTCGTCTCGCGCTCGATCCGCTGCAGCACGCCCGGATGCAGGGTGAACGGCGATTGCAGCAGGCGCTTGAGCCGGATCCGCGGCGCCAGCCCGGACAATTGCTGGAACAGCAGGTGCACGTCGTTGCCGATGTCGGCGTCGGCGGTGATCAGGCTCAGGTCGGTGTAGGCGCGCGCGGTGCCGCTGTGGTAGTTGCCGGTGCCCAGGTGCACGTAGCGGCGCAGCTTGCGGCCCTCGCGGCGCACGATCAGCAGCATCTTGGCGTGGGTCTTGTAGCCGACCACGCCGTAGACCACCTGCACGCCGGCCTCCTGCAGCTTGTCGGCCAGGCCCAGGTTGGCCTCCTCGTCGAAGCGCGCGCGCAGTTCCACCACCACGGTGACGTCCTTGCCGTTGCGCGCGGCCAGCACCAGCGCGTCGACGATCGCCGAATCCTTGCCGGTGCGGTACAGGGTCTGCTTGATCGCCAGCACGTTCGGGTCGACCGCGGCCTGTCGGATCAGGTCGGTCACCGCGGTGAACGCATCGTAGGGATGGTGCAGCAGCACGTCGGACTTGGCGACGATCTCGAAGATGCCCTCGCTGTCGCGCAGCGTGCGCGGGTTGAACGGCGGGTACTTCAGTTCCGGGCGCTGGACCAGGTCGTAGACCTGGTTGACCCGGCTCAGGTTCACCGGGCCGCCGATCCGGTAGACGGCATTGTCCGGCAGCCCGAAGTTCTGCAGCAGCGTGCGCACGATCGGCTTGGGGCAGTCGTCGGCGATCTCCAGCCGCACCGCCGGCCGGTAGCCGCGGTCGACCAGTTCGTCGCGCAGCGCCAGCGCCAGGTTCTCCACTTCCTCCTCGTCCACCACCAGCTCGGAGTTGCGGGTGACGCGGAACTGGTAGGAGCCCTTCACGTCCATGCCCGGGAACAGCTCCTCGACGAACGCCGACAGCACCGAGGACAGGAACACGAAGTTCTGCTCGCCGTCGCCGGCCAGCGCCGCAGGCAGCTGGATGATGCGCGGCAGCGAGCGCGGCGCGCGCACGATCGCCAGGTGCCCGGCGCGGCCGAACGCGTCGATGCCTTCCAGCACCACCACGATGTTGAGGGTCTTGTTGAGGATCTTCGGGAACGGGTGCGCCGGGTCCAGCCCGAGCGGCGACAGCACCGGCATGATCTCGTTGCGGAAGTACGCGCGCAGCCAGCGCTTCTGCCGCGCGTTCCACGAGTTGCGCCCGAGCACGCCGATGCCGGCCTCGGCCAGCGCCGGGCGCAGCACCTGGTTCCAGCAGTGGTATTGCCGCTCGACCAGCTCGGCGGCGCGGTCGTGCACCGCCGCCAGGATCGCGGCCGGGCTCAGCCCGTCCGGCGCCGGGGGCAGGCCGAATTCCTGCGCGTGGCGCACGGTGGCGGCGCGGATCTCGAAGAACTCGTCCAGGTTGGTGCAGGAGATGCACAGGAACCGCAGCCGCTCCAGCAGCGGCACCTCCGGGTCCATCGCCTGCGCCAGCACGCGGAAGTTGAAGTCGAGCTGCGACAGCTCGCGGTTGAGGTACAGCGCCGGATCGCGCAGCGGATCGACGGCGATGTCGGTGGAGGGCGCGGTCTTCGTGGACTTCTTGGCGCTGGCCATCGTGCGGTTTCGGATTGGTGGAAGGGCGGCGAGACGATCCCGTCGTGCTTGCGGCTACATATCACGCCATGCGTGACAACGGCGCGCTCGGATCGCGCGGAACCACGCGCGCCGCGCCGAAGTGGCAGGAGAACGTGCTGCCGCGCCCGACCTCGCTCTCGATGTCCAGGCGCGCCTGGTGCAGGCCGAGGATGTGCTTGACGATCGACAGCCCCAGGCCGGTGCCGCCGCTCTCGCGCGAGCGGCTGCTGGAGACGCGGTAGAAGCGCTCGGTCAGGCGCGGGATGTGGTGCGCGGGGATGCCGTAGCCGGTGTCGCGCACCGCCAGCACCACGCCGTCGCCCTCGCGCGCGAAGCGCACCGCCACCCGGCCGCCGGCCGGCGTGTAGCGGATCGCGTTGGTGACCAGGTTGGAGAACGCGCTGTGCAACTCCTTGTTGGAGCCGAGCAGGTCGCATTGCGCCTCGTCGGCGACCTCGATGACGTGCTTGCCCTGGCTGTGCGCCTCGGCCTCGCGCTTGAGCGTGGCCAGCATCGGCGCCATCGCCACGTGCTCCTCGCCGAGTTCCTCCTGCGATTCCAGCCGCGACAGCGTGAGCAGGTCCTCCACCAGCTGCGCCATGCGCTGGCTCTGCTTGCGCATCTCCGCCAGCATCGGGCCCGAATCCGGGAAATCGTCCGGGTCGAGCATGTCCAGGTAGCCGTGCACCACGGTCAGCGGCGTGCGCAGCTCGTGCGAGACGTTGGCGACGAAATCGCGGCGCACCTGCTCCAGGCGCAGCAGCTTGCTGACGTCGCGCGCGATCAGCAGCCAGTAGTCGTCCGAATAGGGGATCAGGCGCAGGCTCAGGCGCAGGTTGGGATCGATCGGCGAGGGCGCGTCGAGCATCGGCTCGGCGTTGCGCCCGGCCGCCAGCCAGTGCGCGAGCGGCAGCGGCTGCAGGCGCTGCACCACCGGCACGCCGAGGTCGCCCGGATGGCGCAGGCCGAGCAGGCCGCGGGCGGCCTCGTTGAACCATTGCACGCGCTGGCTGTTGCGGTCCACCACCACCACCGCGTCCGGCAGGGCCGCGGCCGCGGCGCGGTAGGTGCGCAGCATCTCGACCAGCCGGCGCTTGCGCGCGCGCATCTCGGCCTGGCTGCGGTACAGCAGCCGGTCCAGTTCGTTCCAGGCGCCCGTGGCGTGCGGCGGTTCCCAGCGCTGGCGCGCGGTCAGGCGCCGCAGCACCCGTCGCAGTCGCCAGTAGTGCCACACCAGCGCCGCCAGCGCGGCCAGGGCCAGCGCCATCCACACGTGATCGATCGCCCAGCCCACCAGCAGGGCGGACAGGAGCAGCAAGGCCAGGGTGCCGAGGGTCTTGAACCAGGCGGAGCGGATGTGTTCGGGCATCTAGAACGGGTTACGTACTTTGAGATGAGGTGCGTTGGCTGTCAGCGGTGCGGAGCCGGTCAAAGTACATAACACGCTCTACAACGGCGCAGGGCGGACGGAAGGGCGGTGCGTCGCCGCCCCGCGGGCATCAGGTGGCCGCGGAGAAGCGGTAGCCGGAGCCGCGCACGGTCTGCACCATGTTGTCGAGCCCGAACGGCTCCAGCGTCTTGCGCAGGCGCCGGATGTGCACGTCGATCGTGCGTTCCTCGACGTACACGCTGCCGCCCCACACGTGGTCCAGCAACTGGGTGCGCGTGTAGACGCGCTCGGGGTGGGTCATGAAGAAGTGCAGCAGGCGGTATTCGGTCGGGCCGATCGGCACCGGCGTGTCGCCGGCGAACACCCGGTGCGCGGCACCGTCGATGCGCAGCTGGCCGACGGTCACGCTGCCGTCCTCGTCGTCCTCGCGGGTGCGGCGCATGACGGCGCGGATGCGCGCCAGCAGCTCGCGCGCCGAGAACGGCTTGACCACGTAGTCGTCGACGCCGGCTTCCAGCCCGCCGACGCGGTCGTTCTCCTCGCCGCGCGCGGTCAGCATGATGATCGGCACCTCGCGGGTCAGCTGTTCCTTGCGCCAGCGCCGGGCCAGCTCCAGGCCGCTGGTGCCGGGCAGCATCCAGTCCAGCAGGATCAGGTCCGGCACCCGGTCGGCGATCGCCGTCTGCGCTTCGCGTGCGTCGCCGGCATGCACCGGCTCGAACTCGCCCTTGCGCAGAGCGAAGGCCACCATGTCGCGGATCGAGGGTTCGTCATCGACGATCAGGATGCGTTTCTGCACGCAGGACACCGTCAGTCTTTCGGATGCGTGTCAGTAGACTACGGTTTTATGACGGAAACGTGACACTCCGGGGCGGTGGCGGGACGGCTCGTCAGCGTTGGGACAGGTCCGGGTCGCGGATGCCCTGGCGGCGCATTTCCAGCACGGTCGGGGTGATCGCCGCGATCCGGGCATCCACCCGGGAGCGGGTCACGTAGTCCAGGTCGTCGCGCTTCTTCAGCGCCTGCAACTGCAACAGGGCCTGTTCGGGGCGCCCGTTCAGGAACGCCGCCTCGGCGTAGGCCTCGCTGGCCCGGGCGGTGTCGCCGGCCAGCTCGCAGGCGCGGGCGTAGGCCTGCTGGAAGGTCGGGTCCTCGCCGGACTGCCGCAACAGCGGCTCCAGGACCTGCCGGGCCCGCTGGCCGGATTCGCGGGTGGCCTGCTCGTTGAGCATACCAGCGTAGGTCAGGGCCACGGCGCGGTTGTTCGGCAGGCGCTTGAGCAACTCGTCGAAGCGGGCATTGGCCTGCTCGTGCTGGCCGGCCCGCGACTGCGCCTCGGACAGGCCCAGTGCCAGCCACAGGTTGTCGGGGTGGGCCTCCAGCAGCGCCCCGAAGTCGTGCACCGCCTCGGCCGGCCTGCCGCCGTTGCGCAGCCGCGCCAGCGCCAGACCGTAGCGCTGCGCATCGGTCAGCCCCCGGCTCGCGCTGCGGCGCATGTCCTCGTACTCGCGGATCGCCGCCGAGGGGGTGTTGGCGCTGAGCACGCGCAGGCGCTCCTTGGCCCAGTCGAACTGGCCGCTGGCGCCGCGGTCCTGAAGGTCGAGCGGCACCCGGAACGTGGAGGGCAGCAGCGGGTTGCCCACCGCCCCGAGCGGCTCGGCCAGCGACGGGTCGGCCGGGTCGACGCGCTCCTGGCGCGTGCCGCCCGGCGTGGTGGTGGTCAGCAGCACCGTGTTCTTCTTCATCTGCTCGGCGCGGGCCTTGGCCTCGCCAATGCGGGTGAGGGTGACCGGGTGGGTCTGCAGGTAGTCGGGCGCGCTGTAGCCGCCCTGGTTGCCGCGCATCGCCAGCGACATCCGTTCGAAGAACCCGGCCATGGCATCCACGTCGTAGCCGCTGCGGGCCAGGGTGCGGATGCCGAGGCGGTCGGCCTCGGCCTCGTTGGAACGGGTGTAGTTGATCTGGCGCTGCGCCATCAGCCCCATCGCGCTGCTGATGCTGGCCATCGTCGCATCGCCGCTGGAGCTGCCCCCGGCCTGCTGCGCGGCGATCACCGCCGCCAGCATGCCGAGCAGGATCGGGATCTGGTCGCGCTGGGCGCGCTCCACCCCGCGCAGCACGTGCTGCTGGGTGACGTGGGCGATCTCGTGCGACAGCACCGCGGCGACCTCGTCCTCGCGCTCGGCGGTGAGCACCAGCCCGGCATTGACCGCGATGTAGCCGCCCAGCGTGGCGAAGGCGTTGATCTGGCGCTCGCGCAGCATGAAGAAGGTGAACTTCTGCTGCGGTTGGTCGCTGTTGGCGCCCAGCCGGGTCCCCATCGACTGCAGCCAGTCGCCGATCAGCGGATCGTCCAGCACGTAACCGTAGTTGCGCAGCTCGGCCAGCATCATCTTGCCGTACTCGGCCTGCCGCGCCGGCGTGAGCAGCTCGCCGGCCGACGAGCCGATGTCGGGCAGCCGGTTGTCCTGCGCGGGCGCAACGCCGGCCGCGATGGCCAGGGTGACGGCGGCGGCGATCGGCAGAAGACGCACACGAAGCTCCGGTCTTGGGCGGCGGGAAGGGCGCGGGACGGGCCCGGATGAACCCGGGCCGATCCACAGTGTTGCGGCGGCGGCCTCGAAATTCCAGCCGGGGACTACCATATGGACCACCAAATCCACACGGAGTTTCCCGTGAGCCAAGAGACCGCCGCGGGCGCCGGCCCGCAGATCACCCTCTATTCCACCGCCGTCTGCCCGTATTGCGTGGCGGCCAAGAACTTCCTCAAGAGCAAGGGCCAGAGCTGGACCGAGGTCCGCATCGACCTGGACCCGGCCGAGCGCGAGAAGATGATCGCGCGCGCCCGGCGCACCAGCGTGCCGCAGATCTTCGTCGGCGACGTCCACGTCGGCGGCTACGACGACATGATGGCGCTGCACCGCGCCGGCAAGCTCGAACCGCTGCTGGCCGGCCAGGCCCCGGAGGCCGGCGCATGAGCGCGGACGGCAAGGAGCAGGATCGCGTCCGCGAGTTCACCGAGTTCCGCCAGCGCATGAACCAGCGCATCCTGGCCGAGCCGAACCAGGTGGTGCGTCGCTTCTTCGCGCTCGACACCCAGACCTACCAGGCCGGCGCGCTCGACGTGAAGACCAAGGAACTGCTCGGCCTGGTCGCCTCGATGGTGCTGCGCTGCGACGACTGCATCAGCTACCACGTCGCCCAGTGCAAGGAGGCCGGGGTCACGCGCGAGGAATTCTTCGAGACCTTCTCGGTCGGCCTGGTGGTCGGCGGTTCCATCGTGATCCCGCACCTGCGCCGCGCGGTGGATTTCCTCGACCAGCTCGAAAGCGGCCAGGCGGCCGCGCCGGCCGGACACGACCACGGCTGAGGCCTTCGCGCGGGCCCGGCCCGGAGAAATCGACGCGCCGTCCCCGCCCGCGCGGGGACGGCGCCGATGGCTTGGCCGGCGTTCTTCCCGGGTCCATCAGACCAAGGTCGGTTTGGGGCGCCGGAGCCGCTTCGGGCATAATTACCCGTGAAACCTCCTTGCGTCGGCGATCCGTGGTACCGGCCGGCGCGACCCCCTCTGATCGGAATCCAACACCTATGACGCAGACAATCACGGTCATCCGCGGCGATGGCATCGGCCCGGAGATCATGGATGCCACCCTGTTCGTGCTCGACGCGCTGAAGGCAGGGCTGGAGTACGAATTCGCCGATGCCGGCCTGGTCGCGCTGGAGAAGCACGGCGACCTGCTGCCGGAGGCCACCCTGGCCTCGATCGCCAAGAACAAGGTCGCGCTGAAGAGCCCGCTGACCACCCCGGTGGGCGAGGGCTTCAGCTCGATCAACGTCGCGCTGCGCCGCAAGTTCGACCTGTACGCCAACGTGCGTCCGGCCAAGTCGTTCCCGAACACCAAGTCGCGCTTCGCCGACGGCGTGGACCTGATCACCGTGCGCGAGAACACCGAAGGCGCCTACCTGAGCGAAGGCCAGACCGTGTCCGAGGACGGCGAGACCGCGTTCTCCGGTACCCGCATCACCCGCAAGGGTTCCGAGCGCATCGTGCGCTACGCCTTCGAACTGGCCAAGAACACCGGCCGCAAGAAGGTCACCGCGGTGCACAAGGCCAACATCATCAAGTCGACCTCGGGCCTGTTCCTGAAGGTCGCGCGCGAAGTCGCCGCGCAGTACCCGGACATCGAGTTCCAGGAAATGATCGTCGACAACGCCTGCATGCAGCTGGTGATGCGCCCCGAGCAGTTCGACATCATCGTCACCACCAACCTGTTCGGCGACATCATCTCCGATCTGTGCGCCGGCCTGGTGGGCGGCCTGGGCCTGGCGCCGGGCGCGAACATCGGCACCGACGCGGCGATCTTCGAGGCGGTGCACGGCTCGGCCCCGGACATCGCCGGCCAGGGCAAGGCCAATCCGTGCGCGCTGCTGCTGGGCGCCGCCCAGATGCTCGACCACCTCGGCCAGCCGCAGAACGCCGAGCGCCTGCGCAACGCCATCGTCGCCACGCTGGAGGCCAAGGACTCGCTGACCCCGGACCTGGGCGGCACCGGCAACACCATGGGCTTCGCCAAGGCGATCGCCAGCCGCCTGTAAGCGCACGCGGCAGTACCCGCCGTACCGGACGGGGCGCCCCAGGGCGCCCCGTTTGCGTATGGCCGGCGGCGCCGGATCCGTGCGATTCCCGCACAGGCCCTGTGCCGGCCGGCGGCTGGTTCGCGCGTTCCGCGCTCCGCATCCTGTGCGCCTTCTTCCATCGCACAGGAGCTTGTCCATGAACGTCGCCGCATTCGGCCTGGCCAGCCTGATCGGCATGGCCGCCGTCGCCTCCGCCGAACCGTCCCATCCCACCATCCGCCACATGGCCGGCGCGCCGGCGGTCGCCTCGCTCGACCCCGCGAGGACCGCCCTGCTGGTGATCGACTTCCAGAACGAGTATTTCGACGCCGGCGCCGCGCCCGGCTTCGCCGGCGGCCGCATGGTCGTCCCCGACGGCCCCGCCGCGCTGCGCCAGGCCCGCCGCCTGCTCGATTTCGCCGACGCCAACGGCATTCGCGTGATCCATGTGCAGCACGTGCTGCCGGCCGGCGCGCCGCTGTTCGCGCAGGGCAGCGCCAGCGCGGCCTTCCATCGCGACATGCAGCCGCGCGCCGGCGAGACCGTGGTGCGCAAGGACGATGTCAGCGTGTTCGCCGGCGCATCGGCCGCCGCGCTGGACAAGGCGCTCGAGGACGCCGGCATCGACACCCTCCTTTTCGCCGGCCTGCAGACGCACGCCTGCGTGGTGGGCGCGGCGCGCGATGCCGCGGCCGCGCCGCGCGGCTACCGGGTGATCGTGTCGTCCGACGCCACCGCCAGCCGGGACCTCGAACTGGCCGGCGGCCGGCGCATCGGCCATCGCGCGTTGCACGAGGCGTCGCTGGCGCAGATCGAGGACGCGTTCGGCGACGTGATGACGACCGATGCCATCCTCGCCCTGCCGGTGCGCAAGGCCGGCGACGGCGCTTGATAAGCTCGCCGCGCCCGCGCCTGGCGGGCGCCATCGGGGATCGCCGGCCAATGGACCACTTCGCCGCATTGCGCGCATTGCGCAGCATCGTCGAGACGGGCAGCTTCACCGCCGCCGCCGAGCGCCTGGGCACCACCCATTCGGCGATGTCCCGGCAGCTGCGGCAACTGGAGGAGCACCTGCAGGTGCGGCTGCTGGACCGCAACAGCCGCCGGCTGTCCCCGACCGAGGCCGGCCGCGCCTACTACCGCGAGAGCGTGGAACTGCTGGACCGGCTGGAGGCGGCCGACAACCGGGCCCGGGCCGGCCAGGCCGAACCCGGCGGCCGGCTGCGCATCAGCGTGCCGCAGGTGGTCGCCAGCCAGGAGCTGCCGCAGTGGCTGCCGGGTTTCCTGGCCCGCTACCCGGGGGTGGCGCTGGACCTGTCCGCCGACGACCAGCTGGTCGACGTGGTCGGGGGCGGTTTCGACATGGCCCTGCGCATCGTGCCGGCGCTGCCGGACAGCCAGTTGGTCGCGCGCGAACTGGCTTGCTGCGAACGGATCCTGGTGGCGGCCCCGGCGTACCTGGCCCGCCATGGCTTGCCGCGGCAGGTGGCCGAACTGTCGCGGCACGTCCTGCTGGAGTTCAGCCCGACCGCGGCACGCGCGCCCTGGCGCCTGCAGGGCCCCCGCGCGGCCGAGGCGGTGGTCGAGACCGGCCAGCGGCTGCGGGTGGACGCGACCCCGGCCCTGCATGCGGCCGTCCTCGCCGGCATCGGCATCTCCCTGTTCACCGCGCTGACCGTGCAGGAGGACCTGCGCGCCGGGCGCCTGGTCCGGGTACTGCCGGCGTGGCACGCCGGCCATCGCCGCTATTTCGCGCTGTATCCCCATGCCCGCGCGCTGGCGCCCAAGGTGCGCGCGCTGGTCGAGTACCTGGGGACGCACTATGCCGCCCAGCAGGCCGGCCTGGCCGGGGCGCGGGCATGAAAAAGGGGCGCCCCGCGGGGGCGCCCCTTCGTCGGCTTCCGCCTGGCCCGGATCAGCGCTGCTGGATCTTGGACAGCAGGCGCAGGAACTCGATGTACAGCCACACCAGCGTCACCATCAGGCCGAACGCGCCGTACCACTCCATGTGCTTCGGCGCGCCCTGCGCGACGCCGCTCTCGATGAAGTCGAAGTCCAGCACCAGGTTCAGCGCGGCGATCACCACCACGAACAGGCTGAAGCCGATGCCGATCCAGCCGGACTCGTGGATGTAGGGGATGCCGACGTTGAAGAAGCCCAGCACGATCGTCGCCAGGTAGACCAGCGCGATGCCGCCGGTGGCGGCGACCACGCCCAGCTTGAAGTTCTCGGTCGCCTTGACCAGGCCGCTGCGGTAGGCCATCAGCAGTGCGAACAGCGTGCCGAAGGTGAGCAGCACCGCCTGGAACACGATGCCGTTGAAGCGGGCCTCGTACACCGCCGAGATCGAGCCGAGGAAGAAGCCTTCCAGCAGCGCGTACAGCGGCGCAGTCACCGGTGCCCATTCCTTCTTGAAGATGGTGACCAGCGCGAACACGAGCCCGCCGATCGCGCCGCCCAGCATGTACAGCCGCGCCGAGGGCAGGGGCATGCCGTCCGGCCCGACGGTCTGGTACCAGGCGAAGGCGGCGGTCAGCAGCGCGAGGAAGAGCAGGGCGGCGGTCTTGTTGACGGTGCCGCCCAGGGTCATCGCCGCGCCGTCGCGGGTGACGACCGCGCCGCTGCCGATGTCGAGGAAGGTCGATTCCTGGAGTGCGGGATTGCCGCTGCGCATCATGTCTGTTCTCCCTGTTAGGTGCTGGCCGGCGGAGTGCCGATTCCTGCCCCGAAGCATAGCCGAAGCGACCGAATCGCGATCCGCGATTGACACGGGTCGGCGCGATTCATCAAAATAGCCGACCTTTCGAGCCTTCGGGCAAGAGAGGGTCCGTTCCGCCGGGGTATAGCGCAGTCTGGTAGCGCGCCTGCTTTGGGAGCAGGATGTCGGGGGTTCGAATCCCTCTACCCCGACCATTCCGGTTCCAGGTTGCGGAATGCGAGTCCGGTCCGGGCGCCCGTAGCTCAACTGGATAGAGCACCGGCCTTCTAAGCCGGCGGTTACAGGTTCGATTCCTGTCGGGCGCGCCATCGGCGGTCGGGCAGGGCAGGTTTTCAGTGGTGGCTGTAGCTCAGTTGGTTAGAGTACTGGATTGTGATTCCAGTTGTCGGGGGTTCGAGTCCCCTCAGCCACCCCACTGAATGCTTCCTCGATGTTTCGCCGAAGGTGTTGCAATCGAGGGAAAGCGTCCTATAATGGGCGACTCAGTTTCAGGGCCGTTAGCTCAGTTGGTAGAGCAGTTGACTCTTAATCAATAGGTCCAAGGTTCGAATCCTTGACGGCCCACCAAATCGAAAAAGGCATCCGCGCGCGGGTGCCTTTTTCTTTGCGGGTGTCCCTGCAACAATGGGCGCCGCCGCGGCCGTGCGGCCCAGCGAAAGTGGCGGAATTGGTAGACGCCCTGGATTTAGGTTCCAGTGCCGCAAGGCGTGGGGGTTCGAGTCCCCCCTTTCGCACCATCCCGACGGGGCATCGGGCCTGGTCCGCCGCTGGCAGCGGCCGCCATAATCGGCGAAACTACAAGGCTCGGCGGACTTCCGTCCGCATTCGTCAACCCGTTTTCTTCACTACGTGCCGACCCCCGGGGCGTCGGTGGCAGGAGTCAACATGCAAGCTTCGATCGAATCGACCGGCAATCTGGAACGCCGACTGACCTTCACCCTGCCGGAAGATCGTCTGCAGTCCCACGTCGGTGGACGCCTCGGCGAAATCGCGCGCACCGCGCGGATCAAGGGCTTCCGCCCGGGCAAGGTGCCGGCCAAGGTGATCGAGCAGCGCTTCGGCCAGCAGGTGCGCGCCGAGGCGCTGGACGGCCTGCTGCGCGAGACCTTCGACTCGGTGGTGCGCGAGCACGACCTGCGCATCGCCGGCGCGCCGCGCATCGATCGCGCCGGCGAGGGCGAGCTGGACTTCGTGGCCACGGTCGAGCTGGTGCCCGACTTCGGCGACATCGACGTCGCCAAGCTGAACGTGATCCGCCACACGGCCGAGGTCACCGAGGCCGACATCGACCAGATGATCGACAACCTGCGCCTGCAGCGCCGTACCTGGCAGCCGGTCGAGCGCGGTGCGCAGGCGGGCGACCTGGTCGCGCTGGAGACCTGGTCGCAGGCCGGCGACGAGCGCCTGCCGGCCGAGGGCGTCGAGAAGGGCAGCAGCATCCTCGGCTCGGGCGTGATGTTCGACCAGATCGAGAAGGGCCTGGAAGGCCTGGCCAAGGGCGAGGAAAAGACCCTGTCGGTCGACTTCCCGGCCGATTGGCGCGTGCCGCAGCTGGCCGGCAAGACCGTCCAGGTGCACGTCAAGGCGGTCGAGGTCTCCGAGCCGGTGCTGCCGGAGGTGGACAAGGCCTTCATCAAGAGCTTCGGCGTCAAGAGCGGCGAGCTGGAACAGTTCCGCGCCGACATCCGCTCCAACCTGGAACGCGAGTTGAAGGGCGCGCTGATGAACCGCCTGCGCCGCGAGGTCGGCGAGCAGCTGATCGCCGCGTTCGCGCACGTCGAACTGCCGCCGCGCCTGGTCGAGGGCGAGGCCCGCTCGATGCTGGCCCAGCAGGTGGAGCAGATCCGCCGCAGCGGCCGCGACCCGGGCCCGGTGCCGGCCGACGCCCACCAGGGCTTCATGGACGCCGCCCGCAAGCGCGTGCTGGTCGGCCTGCTGGTCGGCGAGGTCGCCCGCCGCAACGAGCTGCGCCTGGACCCCAAGCGCGTGAGCGAGACCCTGCGCCTGATCGCCTCGACCTACGAAGAGCCGGAGCAGGTCATTGAGATGTACCGCAACGATCCCCAATTGATGGGGGGACTGCAGAGCCGCGTGATGGAAGAGCAGGTGATCGACTGGATCGCCGAGCGCGCCCAGCACACCGAGCAGGCGCTGTCGTTCCAGGAAGCCATCCGGGCCTGAGGCACGGCTGGCTTCCGCACTGGCCCGCGTCCCGGCGCGGGCTTCCCAGAAGCGGGCGCCGGCTCAGGTCGGGGCCAGAACAGGAAGACCCATGAGCATTGAGACCAAAGCCCTGAACCTGGTGCCGATGGTGGTCGAGCAGACCAGCCGCGGCGAGCGCGCGTACGACATCTATTCGCGCCTGCTGAAGGAGCGCCTGATCTTCCTGGTCGGCCCGATCGACGACCACATGGCCAACCTGGTGGTGGCGCAGCTGCTGTTCCTCGAGGCTGAGAACCCCGAGAAGGACATCAGCATCTACATCAACTCGCCGGGCGGCGTGGTCACCGCGGGCATGGCGATCTACGACACCATGCAGTACATCAAGCCCGACGTGAGCACGATCTGCGTCGGCCAGGCCGCCTCCATGGGCGCGCTGCTGCTGGCGGCGGGCGCGGCCGGCAAGCGCTACGCGCTGCCGAACTCGCGGGTGATGATCCACCAGCCGCTGGGCGGCTTCCAGGGCCAGGCGACCGACATCGACATCCACGCGCGCGAGATCCTGACCCTGCGCGCGCGCCTGAACGAGGTGCTGGCCAAGCACACCGGGCAGTCGCTGGAGACGATCGCGCGCGATACCGAGCGCGACAACTTCAAGAGCGCCGTCGACGCGCAGGCCTACGGCCTGGTCGACCAGGTGCTGGAGCGCCGCCCGGAAGAGTCGATCCAGCCCACTTGATCGGCCAAGTTCTGGAAAACACAGGAAAATCCGGCAGGGTCGGGTATGGGCTGGTGTCCTCCCGACCCTGTGCTATTCTCGAAATCGAACCCCCGTTCATCGGGTGGGGTAACTGGGTAACAGAAGCATGAGCGAAGACCGCCAAGGTCGTTCCGGCGACAGCAACAAGATTCTCTACTGCTCGTTCTGCGGCAAGAGCCAGCACGAGGTCCGCAAGCTGATTGCAGGTCCAAGCGTGTTCATCTGCGACGAGTGCGTCGAGCTGTGCAACGACATCATCCGCGAGGAGCTCGAGGAGAAGGCGCAGTCGGCGCGTTCCAGCCTGCCCAAGCCGAAGGAAATCCTCGAGGTCCTCGACCAGTACGTGATCGGCCAGCAGCGCGCCAAGCGCACGCTCGCGGTGGCCGTGTACAACCACTACAAGCGGATCGAGAGCCGGCAGAAGAACGACGACGTCGAACTGGCCAAGTCCAACATCCTGCTGGTCGGCCCGACCGGCTCGGGCAAGACGCTGCTGGCCGAGACGCTGGCGCGCCTGCTCAACGTGCCGTTCACGATCGCCGACGCGACCACGCTGACCGAGGCCGGCTACGTCGGCGAGGACGTGGAGAACATCATCCAGAAGCTGCTGCAGAAGTGCGACTACGACGTCGAGAAGGCGCAGCAGGGCATCGTCTACATCGACGAGATCGACAAGATCTCGCGCAAGAGCGAGAACCCGTCGATCACCCGCGACGTGTCCGGCGAGGGCGTGCAGCAGGCGCTGCTGAAGCTGATCGAGGGCACGGTGGCCTCGGTGCCGCCGCAGGGCGGGCGCAAGCATCCGCAGCAGGAGTTCCTGCAGGTCGACACCAAGAACATCCTGTTCATCTGCGGCGGCGCGTTCGCCGGCCTGGACAAGGTGATCCAGCAGCGCTCGACCGAGGCTGGCGGCATCGGCTTCGGCGCCAAGGTGAAGAGCAGCGAGCGCAAGCAGGAAGTGGGCAAGGTGCTGGCCGAGGTCGAGCCGGAGGACCTGATCAAGTTCGGCCTGATCCCCGAGTTCGTCGGCCGCCTGCCGGTGGTCGCCACGCTCGAGGAGCTCGACGAGCCGGCGCTGATCAAGATCCTCACCGAGCCGAAGAACGCCATCACCAAGCAGTTCAAGAAGCTGTTCGAGATGGAGGGCGTGGAGCTGGAGTTCCGTCCCGACGCGCTGTCGGCGATCGCCAAGAAGGCGCTCAAGCGCAAGACCGGCGCGCGCGGCCTGCGCACCATCGTCGAGTCGGTGCTGCTGGACACGATGTACGAGCTACCGTCGCAGGAGAACGTCGGCAAGGTCGTGGTCGACGAGTCGGTGATCGAGAACAAGTCCGAGCCCTACCTGATCTACCAGAACCCGCCGGTGCCGGCGAAGGCCGCTTCCGGCGACTGAAGCCCCTGTTAAGGATTGTCGCCGCCTCGTAACCCGTTGAGCGGAAAAGACATTCCAACGACTACTTGCAAGCCCTCGCCGATGGCCCCATAACGGGGCCATCGGCTTTTTTGTGAGTCCCTCGCAAGAGCCCGGCACGGCCCCGTGCCGGGTCTTTTCTGGGAGCCCCTTCACAAGGGCGGCGCGCATTCAGGTGCGCGGACCCCCCTAGTCGTTGCCCCGCATTCCCCCTCTTCCGGAGCCCCTCATGGCCCAGGCCCAAACCGAAGTACTCGACCTGCCGGTGCTGCCACTGCGCGACGTGGTGGTGTTCCCGCACATGGTCATCCCGTTGTTCGTCGGCCGAGACAAGTCGATGCGCGCGCTCGAGCAGGCGATGGAGGCGGACAAGCGCATCCTGCTGGTGGCGCAGAAGTCCGCCGAGACCGACGACCCCGTCGCCGGCGACCTGTACGAGGTCGGCACGCTCGCGCAGGTGCTGCAGCTGCTCAAGCTGCCGGACGGCACCATCAAGGTGCTGGTCGAGGGCCTGACCCGGGTGCGCGTGGACAAGGTGGTCGAGCGCGACGGCGCGCTGCAGGGCCGCGGCACCGAGATCGCCTCCGTCGACACGCGCGAGCCGCGCGAGGTCGAGGCGATCGCGCGCTCGCTGATGTCGCTGTTCGAGCAGTACGTCAAGACCAACCGCAAGCTGCCGCCGGAGCTGCTGCAGACCCTGGCCGGCATCGACGAACCGCGCCGGCTGGCCGACACCATCGCCGCGCACATCGGCGTGCGCCTGGCCGACAAGCAGCGCCTGCTGGAGACCACCGACGTCGGCGAGCGGCTCGAACTGCTGGTCGGCCTGGTCGACGGCGAGATCGACGTGCAGCAGCTGGAGAAGCGCATCCGCGGCCGGGTCAAGTCGCAGATGGAGAAGAGCCAGCGCGAGTACTACCTCAACGAGCAGATGAAGGCGATCCAGAAGGAACTGGGCGACCTCGACGACGCGCCTGGCGAACTGGAGGAGCTCGCCCGCAAGGTCGCCGAGGCCGGCATGCCCAAGGCGGTGGAGACCAAGGCCAAGAACGAGCTCAACAAGCTCAAGCAGATGTCGCCGATGTCGGCCGAGGCCGCCGTGGTGCGCAACTACCTCGACTGGCTGCTCGGCGTGCCGTGGAAGAAGCGCACCAAGGTGCGCAAGGACCTCAAGGTCGCCCAGGAGACGCTGGACGCCGACCACTACGGCCTGGAGAAGGTCAAGGAGCGCATCCTCGAATACCTCGCCGTGCAGTCGCGGGTGAAGAACATGAAGGGGCCGATCCTGTGCCTGGTGGGCCCGCCCGGCGTGGGCAAGACCTCGCTCGGCCAGTCGATCGCCAAGGCGACCAACCGCAAGTTCGTGCGCATGTCGCTCGGCGGCGTGCGCGACGAGGCCGAGATCCGCGGCCATCGCCGCACCTACGTCGGCTCGATGCCGGGCCGCATCGTGCAGAACCTCAACAAGGTCGGCAGCAAGAATCCGCTGTTCGTGCTCGACGAGATCGACAAGATGTCGATGGACTTCCGCGGCGATCCGTCCTCGGCGCTGCTGGAGGTGCTCGACCCCGAGCAGAACAACGCCTTCAACGACCACTACCTGGAAGTCGACCTCGACCTGTCCGAAGTGATGTTCGTGGCGACCTCGAACTCGCTGAACATCCCCGGTCCGCTGCTGGACCGCATGGAGGTGATCCGCATCCCCGGCTACACCGAGGACGAGAAGCTCAACATCGCCGCGCGCTACCTGGTGCCCAAGCAACTGAAGGCCAACGGCCTGAAGCCCGAGGAACTGGCGATCGAGGAAGACGCGATCCGCGACATCGTGCGCTACTACACGCGCGAGTCGGGCGTGCGCAACCTGGAGCGCGAGGTCGCCAAGATCTGCCGCAAGGTGGTTAAGGAGATCGCCCTGGCCGGCCCGCAACCGGCCAGGAAGCCGGCCAGGAAGAGCGCGAAGAAGCAGGCGGCGCTGGTCGTCGTCGACGGGGCCAACCTCGACAAGTACCTGGGCGTGCGCCGCTTCGACTTCGGCCGCGCGGAAGAGCAGAACGAGATCGGCCTGGTCACGGGCCTGGCGTGGACGGAGGTCGGCGGCGACCTGCTGCAGATCGAGTCCACGCTGGTGCCGGGCAAGGGCCAGCTGATCCTGACCGGCCAGCTGGGCAACGTGATGAAGGAGTCCGCGTCGGCGGCGCTGTCGGTGGTGCGCTCGCGCGCCGAGCGGCTCGGCATCGACGTCGACTTCCTGCAGAAGCACGACGTGCACGTGCACGTGCCGGACGGCGCCACGCCGAAGGACGGCCCGAGCGCCGGCATCGCGATGGTGACGTCGCTGGTCTCGGTGCTGACCAAGGTGCCGGTGAAGGCCGACGTGGCGATGACCGGCGAGATCACCCTGCGCGGCCGGGTATCGGCGATCGGCGGGTTGAAGGAGAAGCTGCTGGCCGCGCTGCGCGGCGGCATCCATACCGTGCTGATCCCGGACGAGAACCGCAAGGACCTGGCCGACATCCCGGCGAACGTGACCCGCGACCTGCGGATCATCCCCGTGAAGTGGATCGACGAGGTGCTGGACCTGGCCCTGGAGACGCCGCTGAAGCCGAAGCGCATCAAGGAAAAGGCGCGCAAGGCCACCGGCGGCGTCGCGGTGAGGCGCAAGTCCAAGCCGTCGCAATCGACCCGCGTCAAGCACTGATCGCGCGCGCTGACAAGTCCCGAAAAGCAGCCAAAACCCGCGCCGTTATTGGGTTTTGGCTTGCTTGTGCCTGACCCCGCTGGTATAAAAGCACGACTCGCGAGGGCGGTATCTGCTGCGTTCGTCGATTAAGAATGTTGTCGGATTTCACTGTTCGTCGTGACAGGAAGGCCGATTCTCGATTCCGCGGTACTGACCGCAACAGGAGTTCAAAAGAATGAATAAAACCGAATTGATCGACGGCGTCGCCGCCGCTGCTGACCTGTCCAAGGCCGAAGCCGGTCGCGCCGTCGACGCGGTCGTGAGCGAAATCACCAAGGCGCTCAAGAAGGGCGACAGCGTGACGCTGGTGGGCTTCGGTACCTTCCAGGTCCGCGAGCGCGCCGAGCGCACGGGCCGCAACCCGAAGACGGGCGACTCCATCAAGATCGCCGCTTCGAAAAATCCTTCCTTCAAGGCTGGCAAAGCGCTGAAGGATGCCGTAAACTAGTCGACTCGCTAGGGTGCTTAGCTCAGCGGTAGAGCGTCTCCCTTACAAGGAGAGGGTCGGGGGTTCGAAACCCTCAGCACCCACCAAGGCACCAGCAGCAAGGTTTCAAGCGCGGAGCGGTAGTTCAGCTGGTTAGAATGCTGGCCTGTCACGCCGGAGGTCGCGGGTTCGAGTCCCGTCCGCTCCGCCAGTAGCATGAAGCCCCTGAGAGATCGGGGGCTTCGCTTTCTCCGAAGGCCACGGCCTTCGGCGGAGGCAACGGTTTTCGAAAAATGGAGCGGTAGTTCAGCTGGTTAGAATGCTGGCCTGTCACGCCGGAGGTCGCGGGTTCGAGTCCCGTCCGCTCCGCCATTCGAATCGTCAACCCCCGGCAGCGATGCCGGGGGTTTTTTGTTGGCGAAGACCCCGGCCCGCCCACCGGCGCCGCTGGGTGCGGCGCACGGAAGCGGGTTAAACTGCACGGCTCGCCATCAGGCTCGATACCCCATGCTGCAGAAACTCCGCGACAAGACCTCTGGCTGGATCGCCACGGCCATCCTGGGGCTGCTGATGATCCCGTTCCTGTTCGTCATCGACAACAGCTATCTCGGGGGCGTCGGCGCAGGCAACGTGGCCAAGGTGCAGGCGCCGCCGACCTGGTGGCACTCGGCGCCGTCGTGGTGGCCGGCCTCGATGCTCTGGCAACACCACGAGATCAGCACGCAGGACTTCCGCACGCGCTTCGAACAGGTGCGCATGCAGCAGCGGCAGCAGCTGGGCGACAACTTCGACCCGCGCGAGTTCGAGTCGCAGGAAAACAAGCTCAGGGTGCTCGACCAGATGATCGACGAGCAGGTGGTGCGCCTGGCCGCGGAGAACGCGGGCATCGTGGTCGGCAACGACGCGGTGCGCGACTACATCGCCAGCATCCCGGCGTTCCAGGTCGACGGCAAGTTCAATCCCGACCAGTACCGCATGGCGCTGGCGCAGGGGACGCCGCCGCGCACGCCGATGCAGTTCGACGCGCTGGTGCGCGACGGCCTGCAGCAATCGGTGATCCCGGACGCGATCATGGGATCGTCGTTCGTCACCAAGGCGGAGTCGGAGCGGATCCTCAAGCTGCTGGGCGAGACGCGCGACGTCGAGCTGGCGACGCTCCCGCCGCCGGCCGCGGACACCTCGCCGGTGAGCGATGCGCAGGCCAAGCAGTGGTACGAATCGCACGCCGCCGACTTCCGCCAGCCGGAGACGGTGACGATCGAGTACGTCGAGCTCAATGCCGCCAACATGCCGCCGGTGCAGCCGGCCGACGAGGCGACGCTGCGCAAGCGCTACGAGGACGAGAAGGCGCGTTTCGTCGAGCCGGAACAGCGCCTGGCTTCGCACATCCTGATCAGCGCGGGCGGCGACGCGGCGGCGCAGAAGGCGGCCGAGGCCAAGGCCGCCAAGCTGGCGGAAGAGGCCAGGCAGCCGAATGCCGACTTCGCCGCGCTGGCCAAGGCCAATTCCGAAGACCCCGGTTCGAAGGACGCCGGCGGCGACCTCGGCTGGGTCGAGAAGGGCGTGATGGTCAAGCCGTTCGAGGAAGCGTTGTTCGCGATGAAGCCGGGCGAGGTGGTCGGCCCGATCAAGAGCGAGTTCGGCTATCACGTGATCAAGCTGCGCGAGGTCAAGGGCGGCCAGGGCAAGTCGTTCGAGCAGGTTCGCGACCAGCTCGCGGCCGAGCAGCTCAAGAGCGACGCGGACAAGCAGTTCTCCGACCTCAGCGGCAAGCTGGTGGACCAGGTGTACAAGAACCCGACCGAGCTGGCTTCGGCCGCGAAGGAACTGGGGCTGTCGGTGCAGACGCTGGGACCGTTCTCGCGCAACGATGCCACCGGCATCGCGGCGAACCCGAACGTGCAGCGTGCGGCCTTCTCCGAGAGCCTGATCCAGGACGGCACGGTCAGCGACCCGATCGAGATCGGCCCGAACCACAGCGTGATGCTGCGCGTATCGGCGCATACGCCGGAGCAGGCGCTGCCGCTGGACAAGGTCCGCGATCGCGTGATCGCCGCGGTGCGGGCCGACCGCACCGAGCAGGCCGCCGCGAAGGTCGCCGATGCGTTGCTGGCGCGCCTGCAGAAGGGCGAGACGCTGCAGGCGGTGGCCGCGGCCGAGAAGCTGCAGGTCAACCCGCTCCCGGGCCTGCCGCGGACCGCGCCGATCCCGACGCCGGCGGCGAACCGCGCGATCTTCAGCGCGCCGGTCCCGGCCGAGGGCAAGCCGTCGGTCGGCAAGCTGGATCTCGGCGATGGCCGTTTCGCGCTGTTCGCGGTCACCAAGGTGACGCCGGGCGACCTGGCGCAGATCCCGCCGGAACAGCAGGCGGCGTTGCGCGAGCAGCTCGGCCAGATCGAGGGCAATGCCGCCGCGCGCGCCTACGTGGAGGCGATGCGCAAGCACCTGAAGGTGCAGATCCAGGAGTCGCAGCTGTAATCGCGGCCCTCCTCCGCGAGCGCAAGAAAGCCCGGCAATGCCGGGCTTTTTTGTAGGGGCGGAACGGTTGTGCCGGGCGCGCGGAGGGCAGGGCTTGCCGACGCGGGTGCGGCGGGGCCGCGGGCGCGTCAGCGGACGTCGTCGAACGCGAGCACCATGCCGGGCTTGAGCACGCTGTCCTGGCGCAGGCCGTTGCTGGACAGCAGGGCCTTGACGGTGATGCCGTAGCGCCGGGCGATGGTCCAGGCCGACTCGCCCGAACGGACGGTGTGGGTGCGGCGCGCGCTGCGGCGGGGCGCGGGCTTGCCGGTCGCTTCCGGCGCGGGGCCGCTGTCCGCGGCGGCGACCGTGCGGGCCTCGTCGGCGGCCGCCGGCTCCGGTGCTGGCCCGGCCACCGCCACGGTTGCGCTCGCCTCGGTACGCGGGGCCAATACGGAACGCGGGACATCGCTGCTGCGGGCCTGGCCCAGCGCCGGGTTGAGCCTGCCGACCATGTCGGTCTGCAGCGCGTTGCGGTGCGCCCAGCCCTGCAGGCTGGTTCCGGCGGGCAGGGTGTGCTCGTCGAGGATCGGGACCTCGCGGTCGAGCCCGGCCATCAGGCTGCCGCGGGCCTGGGCGTGGTCGAGCACGCAGGCCAGGGCATGGACCTTCTCCACGTAGGCATAGCTGGTCGGCGACAGGCCCGGCAGCGCATCGGGCCGGGCGTTCTGGGCGTTCATGCCGGCCCGTCGCATCGCCTGGAGGATGCGGTACTCGCCGGCGTTGTAGGCCATCATCGTCAGCCGCCAGTCGCCGCCGAACATGCCGTAGAGCGTCTTGAGGTAGCGGACGGCCGCGGCGGTCGAATCCACGGCCGACAGCCTGCCGTCGTAGCGCTTGCCGACCGGCACCTTGTGGTTGCGCGCGGTGGCGCTGATGAACTGCCACAGGCCGGCCGGGCCGCTGCCGCTGCGCGCGCCCGGACGGTAGCCGCTCTCGATGAACGGGATCAGCGCGAACTCGGTCGGCAAGCCGGCGGTGCGCAGTTCGTCGACCACGTAGCCGAACAGCGGCAGTACGTCCTGGTCCTCGTCGGCCAGCTGCGCGGGAGCCTTGGCGAAATGCGCCTCCCAGCGCGGGCTGCTGGCCTCGGCGTCGCAGCCCGGATCGGCGCGACCGGCCAGGAAGGCGTCGAAGATCTGCCGTCCGTTGCGCGAGGTGGCCTCGGTCGCGGAGAGCAGGCTTCCGGCGGCGGCCGGCGCGGGCGATGCCGCTGCGGCGAGGCTGCCTGGCGGGGTCGCTTCCTGCGCGCGCGCGCCCTGGATGGACAGTGCGGCCGGGAGCCCGGCCAGCACCGCCAGCAGCAAGCGCTTCATGCGCGGAAGTCGTCTTTCCAGCGCCGCAATTCGGCGAACACTTCCACCTCGTCGCGGGGCTCGCGGCCCAGGCGGCCGGCGACGGCATGGCGGATCTCCGCGGCCTGCGTGCGCAGGAACGGATTGGTGGCCAGTTCACTCTCGAGCGAAATCGGCAGGGTAGGACGGGCTGCGTGACGCATGGCCTGGGCTTCCTGTTGACGGCGCTGCAAGGCAGCGTTGGACGGATCCACCTGCAACGCGAATCGCGCGTTCGACAAGGTGTATTCATGGCCGCAGCAGACCTGGGTGGTGCCGGGCAGCGCGGCGAGACGCTTGAGCGAGGCAAGCATCTGCGACGGCGTACCTTCGAACATCCGCCCACAGCCCAGGCTGAACAAGGTGTCGCCGCTGAACAGCACGCCCTCGCCGAAGTAGGCCACGTGGGTGCGGGTATGGCCCGGGACCTCGATCACCCTGAATGCGCGCCCGGCCACGTCCACGGCTTCTCCGTCGGCCACGGCCCGGTAGGGAAAGCCCAGGCGCTCGTCGCGAGGGGCGAACACTGGCAGGTGCGGCCAGCGGTCGAGCAGGTCGCGGACGCCGCCGACATGGTCGCCATGGTGGTGGGTGACCAGGATGGCGGCCGGTTCCAGGCCCCGGGCGGCGGCCTCCAGGACCGGGCCCGCCTGTCCCGGGTCGACCACCACGGCGGTTCCGTCACCGGCGGCCAGCGCCCAGACGTAGTTGTCCTCGAATGCGGGCAGGGCGGTCAGTCGCATAGAATTGGGACCATGCCTGCCGCTCCGATCCTCCGTCAAGCCGGCGTCTCATCCTGGTTTGAAACGGGGGCGGGGCGCGCGTTGCTGCGCTTGGAGCAGCACTGGGCGCTGGAGGCTCTGCGGCACCGGCCTTCCCAGCCCTGGCTCTGGCTGTCGGCGATACCCGCCGGCCTGCCGGAAGGGAGCGCATTGCAGGGCCGGGGCCTGCGGCTGTTCCGGCACGGCGCCGGCTACGCGGGCGAGCTGCAGTGCAGGCTGCCGCTGCCGATTCCCTCCGAGAGCCTGCAGGCGATCGTCGTGCAGCATGCGGTGGCCGGGGACATCGACGCGTTCGTGGAGGAGTGCGCACGGGTGCTGGCGCCCGGTGGCAGGCTCTGGCTGTTCGCGCTCAATCCGCTCAGCCCGTACCGCTTGCGCTGGCGGCGGCACGTCCCCAGCCCGCCGCGCCCGGAATGGTGGCGGCGCTCGATCCAGCGCGCGCGCCTGCATTGCTCGATGACGCCCTGCTATCTCGGCCCGGCCTGGAACCCGGGCGACGGCGGCGAAGGGCACGCCGGACGCGGCCCCTGGCGCGCGGTCTGCGTGTTCGAGGCGGAGAAACGCGCGATCGCCCCGAACGGGCCGATCCCGGCCAAGGTGCGCTGGCAGCGCCCGGTGGCGACGATCTGAACATTCCTGGAGTCCGATGAAGTCGATAGAAATCCATACCGACGGTTCCTGCCTGGGCAATCCCGGGCCGGGTGGCTGGGCGGCGCTGCTGCGCTACAAGGGCCACGAAAAGGAACTGGTGGGCGGCGAGGCCAACACCACCAACAACCGCATGGAACTGATGGCGGCGATCATGGCGCTGGAGACGCTGAGCGAGCCCTGCCGGATCGTCCTGCACACCGATTCGCAGTACGTCAGGCAAGGCATCACCGAGTGGATGACGGGTTGGTTGCGGCGGCAGTGGAAGACCGCCGGCGGCGAGCCGGTCAAGAACCGCGAGCTGTGGGAGCGCCTGCATGCCGCGACCCAGCGCCACAGCATCGAGTGGCGCTGGGTGAAGGGCCACAACGGCGATCCGGACAACGAGCGCGTGGACCTGCTGGCGCGCAACCAGGCCATCGCCATGCGCGGCGGCGTGGCCACCTACTGAGGAACACATGCGTCAGATCATTCTCGATACCGAAACCACCGGCCTGGAATGGCGCAAGGGCAACCGCATCGTCGAAATCGGCTGCGTGGAGTACCTGGAGCGCCGCCCGACCGGGCACAACTTCCACCGCTACATCCGTCCGGACCGCGAGTTCGAGGCCGGCGCGCAGGAAGTCACCGGCCTGACCTTGGACTTCCTCGCCGACAAGCCGCCGTTCGAGGAAATCGCGGAGGAATTCCTCGCCTACATCGACGGCGCCGAGCTGATCATCCACAACGCCGCGTTCGACCTGGGCTTCCTCGATTACGAGCTGTCCCTGCTCGGCGAGCGCTACGGCAAGATCACCGACCGCTGCACGGTGGTGGACACGCTGCTGCTGGCGCGCGAGAAGTTCCCCGGCCAGCGCAACTCGCTGGACGCGCTGTGCAAGCGCCTGGGCGTGGACAACTCGCATCGCCAGCTGCACGGCGCCTTGCTGGACGCGCAGATCCTGGGCGATGTCTACATCGCGCTGACCTCGGGCCAGGAAGAGATCGGTTTCGGCCTGGCCGAGGAAGCGCAGGCGGGCCTCGGCGCGGACCTGGCCGCGTTCGATGCGGCCATGCTGCTGCCGCGCCCGCGGGTGGTCGCCACCGCGTCGGAGCTGGAGGCGCACGAAGCGCGGCTGGAGCGCCTGCGCAAGAAGGCGGGGCGCGCGCTGTGGGACGACCCGGTGCCGGCGGCGGAGGCGGCGGTCGAGGCCTGACCCCGGTCCCGCGGCGGCGGGCGCGTCAGTGGCAGCGCACCAGCACCGCGGTGACGTTGTCCGAACCGCCGCCATCCAGCGCCGCGGCGACCAGGGCATCCACGCATTCCTGCGCGCTGCAGTCGAGCGCGGCGAGGGTCCGGGCGATGCCGCCGTCGTCCACTTCCTCGGTGAGGCCGTCGCTGCACAACAGCAGCTGCATGCCCGGCTTCAGCTCGCCGGTCATGGTCGCCACGTTCAGGTGGGCGGGATCGGTCACGCCCAGCGCCTGCGTGACCACGCTGCGATGCGGGTGCGCGCGCGCCTGCTCGGTGGTCAAGGCGCCCTGGGCCACCAGTTCCTGCACGTAGCTGTGGTCCTGGCTGAGCTGGGCGAGGCGGCCGTCGCGCCACAGGTAGGCGCGGCTGTCGCCGACCCAGGCCACTTCGAAACGGTTGCCCAGCACGCGCGCGGCCACCACGGTGGTGCCCATCGGCAGGCTGTCGTTGCGCCGGCGCGAGGTGCGGATGATCTCCTCGTCGGCGATGCGGATGGCCTGCGCGAGCGGGGCGCCGCCGCGCACTTCGCGGACGATGGTCTCGCGCGCCAGCGCGCTGGCGACCTCGCCGCAGGCGTGGCCGCCCATGCCGTCGGCGACCAGCCACAATCCCAGTTCGATGTCGCCGTAGTACGTGTCCTCGTTGAGTTCGCGGCGCAGGCCGACGTGGCTGAGGTGTCCGAATTCGAGCATGGGATCCGTGGAGCGGGGCGCGCAGGCCGGGGGAGGGGGCATGATCGCGGCCGCCGGCGCATCCGGCAACCGCCGGGCCTGGCGGGCCGGTTCGCTGGCGCGTGCGCATGGCGGCGCTTGTCGGGACCGTCACGGCCCCGTATCATGCACGGCCCCGGTCCGCCGGGGTCCACCGGGAAGGTGGCAGAGTGGTTGAATGTACCTGACTCGAAATCAGGCAGGCGTTTATAGCGCCTCGGGGGTTCGAATCCCCCCCTTCCCGCCAGATCGAAGCGAAAGCCCGCGCATCGTCGCGGGCTTTTCGTTTTTGCGCTGGTGGAATTGTGGAGGGGAACTCCAGCGCCGACAGGGCCTGCCCCGAAAAGCGTCGGGACCGAAGTCCGTCCCCGGACGCGCCAACCGCCACAAAAGAGCCGTCCGCATTTGACAGGCGCATGCCCAGCTGCGAACGTGGCGGCCACGTCAGGGGAGTCCCGCCCAGGGGACTGAGAGGCTGACAGGGCGGGCCGATGGCCTTCCCGGCGACGCGACCCTTCGAACCTGACCCAGTTGATACTGGCGTAGGAAGACCGAAGTGCGCGCCGCCGGCCTAGCGACGGATGCCGCTCTTTCGGGCCGATCCGGCCCTCCCATGCGTTCGCGCGCGGTGGCCGTCGGCCGCCTTTCTGCTCAAGTGCTGCCTGGGTCTCGTCAGGTCAACTTGAGGAGACGCCATGAGCCAGAACGCTTCCGCCCCGCCGCGCATCACCACCGGCGGCTTGCCCGCCTCGCGCAAGATCCACCTGCCCGGGACGCGCCACGACATCCGCGTGCCGATGCGGCAGATCCACCTCGACGGCGAGCCGCCGTTGAACGTCTACGACAGTTCCGGGCCGTACACCGACCAGGCGCTGGCGGGGACGCTGGACATCGCGCGCGGCCTGCCCGAGGTGCGGGGCGCCTGGCAGCGCCTGCGCGGCGACGCGGAGCCCTACGCCGGCCGCGCGGTGATGCCGGTCGACAACGGCTTCGCCGAGGGCGTGCCGGCGTTCCCGCTGGCGCGCGCGCCGCTGCGCGCCAGCGGCGGACGCGCGATCACCCAGCTGGCCTACGCGCGCGCCGGCATCGTCACGCCGGAAATGGAATACGTGGCGATCCGCGAGAACCTCGGGCGCGCGGCGGCGCGCGGCACGCGCGATGGCGAGGACTTCGGCACCTCGATCCCCGACGTGGTGACGCCGGAGTTCGTGCGCGACGAGATCGCCGCGGGCCGGGCGATCATCCCGGCCAACATCAACCACCCGGAACTGGAGCCGATGGTCATCGGCCGCAACTTCCTGGTGAAGATCAACGCCAACATCGGCAACTCCGCGGTCGCCTCCTCGATGGAGGAGGAAGTGGAGAAGATGGTCTGGGCGATCCGCTGGGGCGCGGACACGGTGATGGACCTGTCCACCGGCCGCAACATCCACAACATCCGCGAATGGCTCCTGCGCAACGCGCCGGTGCCGATCGGCACGGTGCCGCTGTACCAGGCGCTGGAGAAGGTCGGCGGCGTCGCCGAGGACCTGAGCTGGGAACTGTTCCGCGACACGCTGGTCGAGCAGGCCGAGCAGGGCGTGGACTACTTCACGATCCATGCCGGAGTGCGCCTGGCCCACATCCCGCTGACCGCGAACCGGGTCACCGGCATCGTCAGCCGCGGCGGCTCGATCATGGCCAAGTGGTGCCTGCACCACCATCGCGAGAACTTCCTCTACGAACGCTTCGAGGACATCTGCGAGATCATGCGCGCCTACGACGTGTCGTTCTCGCTCGGCGACGGGCTGCGGCCCGGTTCGATCGCCGACGCCAACGACGCGGCGCAGTTCGCCGAGCTGCGCACGCTGGGCGAATTGACCAGGATCGCCTGGGCGAAGGACTGCCAGGTGATGGTGGAAGGCCCGGGCCACGTGCCGATGCACAAGATCAAGGCCAACATGGACGAGCAGCTGCGGCACTGCCACGAGGCGCCGTTCTACACGCTCGGGCCGCTGACCACCGACATCGCGCCGGGCTACGACCACATCACCAGCGCGATCGGCGCGGCGATGATCGGCTGGTTCGGCACGGCGATGCTGTGCTACGTCACGCCCAAGGAACACCTGGGCCTGCCGGACCGCGACGACGTCAAGACCGGCGTGATCGCCTACAAGCTGGCCGCGCACGCGGCGGACCTCGCCAAGGGGCATCCGGCCGCGCGCGCGCGCGACGATGCGCTGTCGCGCGCGCGCTTCGAGTTCCGCTGGGAGGACCAGTTCAACCTGTCGCTGGACCCGGATACCGCGCGCGCTTTCCACGACGAGACCTTGCCGAAGCAGGCGCACAAGCTGGCGCATTTCTGCTCGATGTGCGGGCCGAAGTTCTGTTCGATGCGGATCAGCCACGACATCCGCGCCGAGGCGCAGCGCCAGGACGGCATGGCGCGGATGGCCGAGAAGTTCCGCGCCGACGGCGAGCTGTACGTGCCGCTGGAGAAGGCGCGGTGAGCGTCTCCGTGCTGGGCGCCGGCGTGACCGGCCTGTGCGTGGCGACCGCGCTGGCCGAGGCCGGCTTCGCGGTCGAGGTGGTCGCGCCCGAGCTCGGCGTGCCGGCGGCCTCGCATTGGGCCGGCGGAATGCTGGCGCCGTTCTGCGAGGGCGAATGCGCGCCGGCGCGGGTCGTGCGCGACGGACGGCGGGCCGCGGCCTGGTGGGCCGCACGCGGCATCGAGGTGGTCCGGCGCGGCACGCTGGTGCTGGCGGCCCCGCGCGACGCCGGCGAGCTGGATCGGTTCGCGCGCGCCACCGAAGGCCATGCCTGGGTGGCGCCGGGCGAGCTGGAACCGGACCTGCGCGGGCGTTTCAGCCGCGCGCTGTTCTATGCCGAGGAGGCGCATCTCGATCCGCGCCTGGCGTTGGCGACGCTGGCGCAGGCGCTGCGCGCGCGCGGCGTGCGCTTCCGGGCGCGGGAGGCGTGCGGGCGGATCGTGGACTGCCGCGGCGCGTGGGCGCGCGCCGAACTGCCCGGCCTGCGCGCGGTGCGTGGCGAGATGCTGTACGTGCATGCGCCGGAAGTGTCGCTGAGCCGTCCGCTGCGGCTGCTGCACCCGCGCTTTCCCTGCTACATCGTGCCGCGCGGCGACGGCCGCTACATGATCGGCGCGACGATGCTGGAGAGCGACGACGACGGCCCGATCACCGCGCGCGCGGCGATGGAGCTGCTGTCGGCGGCGTGGACGGTGCATCCCGGCTTCGCCGAGGCGCGCATCGTGGAGACCGGCGCCGGGCTGCGCCCGGCGTTTGCCGACAACCTGCCGGGCATCCGCCGCGACGGCGCGCGCCTGCACGTCAACGGCATGTATCGCCACGGCTTCCTGATGGCGCCGGCGCTGGCCGGCGAGGTGGTGGAACTTCTGCGAGAGGAGAGGGGATCGTGCTTGTCGAATTGAACGGCCGCCCGCTGCGCACCGATGCGGACACGCTGGCGGCGCTGCTGGCGGAACAGGGCGTGGCGGGCGACGTGGTGGCCACCGCGCTCGATGGCCGCTTCGTGCCGCGCTCGCAGCGCGAGGCGACGAGGCTGCGCGAGGGCGCCAGGATCGAAGTGCTCGCGCCGATGCAGGGGGGCTAGGCGATGTTCTACGAGGTGGAGCTGGCGTCCAGGCTGATGCTGGGTACCGCGCGTTATCCCTCGCCGGCGGTGCTGGCCGCGGCGGTCGAGGCCAGCGGCGCGCAGGTCGTCACCGTGTCGCTGCGGCGCGAAGGCCGCGGCGGCGAGGCGTTCCGCGCATGGCTGTCCGGGCTCGGGCGGCGCGTGCTGCCCAACACGGCCGGCTGCCACGGCGTGCGCGAGGCGGTGACGACCGCGCAGATGGCGCGCGAGGTGTTCGGCACGGACTGGATCAAGCTGGAGGTGATCGGCCATGCCGATACGCTGCAGCCCGACCCGTTCGCGCTGGTGGAGGCGGCGCGGATCCTGGCGGGCGAGGGATTCGAGGTGTTTCCCTACACCACCGAGGACCTGGTCGTGGCCGAGCGGTTGCTGGACGCGGGCTGTCGCGTGTTGATGCCATGGGGCGCGCCGATCGGGTCCGGGCAGGGGCTGCGCAATCCCGGCGCGTTGCGTGCGCTGCGCGCGCAGTTCCCGGAGGTGCCGATGGTGATCGATGCCGGCATCGGCACGCCGTCGCAGGCGGCGCAGGCGATGGAGCTCGGGTTCGATGCGGTGCTGCTCAATACCGCGGTGGCGCAGGCGCGCGATCCGGTGGCGATGGCGCGCGCGTTCGCGCTGGCGGTGGAGGCCGGCCGCGCCGCGTACCTGGCCGGGCCGATGCCGCGCCGGGACATGGCGCAGGCGTCCACGCCGGTGTTCGGCATGGCGCGGTTGGGCGAGCCATGAAGACGGCGATGCCTTGCTTCTATCCCATCGTCGGCAGCGCCGCGCTGTTGGAGCGGCTGGTCCCGCTCGGGGTCCGGCTGGTGCAGTTGCGCGCCAAGGACCTGCCGCCGCGGGCATTGCGCGAGCAGGCGCTGCGGGCGCGGGATTGCTGCCGCCGGCACGGCGCGCGCCTGGTGCTCAACGACCATTGGCAACTGGCGCTCGAGCTCGGCATCGACTTCGTGCACCTGGGCCAGGAAGACCTCGACCAGGCCGACCTACCGGCATTGCGGCGCGCCGGCGTTCGCTATGGCCTGTCCACGCACGACGAGGCCGAGCTGGAGCGCGCGCTGGCCCTGTCGCCGGCCTATGTCGCGCTCGGACCGGTCTGGCCGACCCTACTGAAGAAGATGCGCTGGGGACCGCAGGGACTGGCGCGGGTGCGCGCATGGAAGGACCGCGCCGGCGCCGTTCCGCTGGTGGCGATCGGCGGCATCACGCCGGAACGCATGCCGCAGGTGCTGGCGGCCGGCGCCGACAGCGCGGCCGTGGTGACCGACCTCCAGCAGGCGGCCGATCCGGAGGCGCGCGCCCGGCAATGGCTGGCCCTGGCCGCTCGCCTGGAAGGCGCGGGAAGGGCGGATGCCTGACCGCGTGCTCCGGGAGCGCCCCGCGGTGTTGCTGGTGGGCGGGCTGGACTCCAGCGGCGGGGCCGGCGTGTTGCGCGACGTACGGGCGGTGGCGCGGTTCGGAGGCGAGGCCCGGGTGGCGCTGACGGCGGTAACCGCCCAGACCGATCGCGCGGTGCTCGACGTGCACCCGGTGCCCTTGGCCACGGTGCGCGCCCAGGTCGATGCGGCCCTGCGGCAAGGGCCGGTGATGGCGGTGAAGATCGGCATGCTCGGCACCGCGGCGACGGTCCGCGCCGTGGCCGGCGCATTGCCGCGCGATGTGCCTTGGGTGGTCGATCCGGTGCTGGCGTCCAGCTCGGGCGCGCCCTTGCTGGACGAGGACGGCGTGGCCGTGCTGCTCGACACGCTGCTGCCCCGGGCCCGGCTGGCCACGCCCAACCTGCCGGAACTGGCGGCGCTGGCCGCGCGCTGCGGCATCGGGGCGGCAGAGGCGCAAGCGCAGGCCGGGATCGAGGCCTTGCTGGCGCGCGTGCCGGCGGTGCTGGCCAAGGGCGGGCACGCGCACGGGGCGCTTGCCGTCGACCGGCTGCACCAGCGCGGCCTGTCCCCGCGCGAGTTCGCCGCGCCCCGGCATCCGTTCGCGCTGCGCGGTACCGGCTGCCTGCTGGCCAGCCTGGTCGCCACCGCGCTGGCCTGCGGCGACCCGCTGGAAACGGCCGCGGCGCGGGCGCGGGCGGCGCTGGCCGAGTGGTTCGCGGCGCATGCCCGCGAACGGCGGTGAAGCCGGCCTCGGCCGCAGTGCGGCTAAAATCGCGTTTTCATTCCGCAGGTGCATGCCATGTCCGAAATCCTGGTGCCGGTGTCCTTCGGCGAACTGCTCGACAAGATCTCGATCCTGCAGATCAAGTCGGAGCGGATGAGCGACGAGGCCAAGCTGGCCAACGTGCGCAACGAGCTGTCCGCGCTGGAGAAGACCTGGATGGCGCATCCGGCGGCGGTGCGCGACATCGCCAAGCTGCGCGCCGACCTGAAGGCCGTCAACGAGCGGCTGTGGGTGATCGAGGACGACATCCGCATCAAGGAGAAGGCGCAATCGTTCGACGAGGAGTTCATCCGGCTGGCGCGCAGCGTGTATTTCGAGAACGACGAGCGCGCGCGGATCAAGAAGGAGATCAACCTGGCGCTGGGTTCGGCCTACGTCGAGGAGAAGTCCTACGAGGACTACCGGGCGGAGTGATCCGCACCGGCGCCTGTGGGAGCGGCTTCCCTGTGGGAGCAATTGCCTTGTGGGAGCGGCTTCAGCCGCGACGGGGCTTTCCCATTCAAATCCCCGCGCAGGGATGTGCAGGCTTTGCAGAGGGACCTGCATGAAAGCCTCGTCGCGGCCGAAGCCGCTCCCACAGGGAAGCCGCTCTCACTGGTCGCGTAAAACGCCGGCGGCTCAACCGCACCGATCGGCCACGTAGCGCTCGAACGCGGCCACCGCGTCCTCGACGGTGACCAGCGCCATCACGTCGTCGAACTCGATCTTGGTGCCCCACTTCAACGCGCTGGCCGGCTTGCCGAGGTACTTGCGCGCGGCATCGTCGTAGCGGTCCACGCAATAGCGCACGTCCGAGTACGGGCCGCTGCGGTGCGGATTGCTGGCGGCATGCAGGCCGAGCACCTTGGTGCCCATCGCGTTGGCGATGTGCATCGGGCCGGAATCCGGGGTCGCCAGCAGGTCGGCGCGCTCGAGCAGGGCGGGCAGTTGCTTGAGCGTGTCCTTGCCGACCAGGTCCAGCGCCGGGACCTCGAGCCGGGCCTGGATCGCATCGGCGGTACTGCGCTCCAGTTCGCTGCGGCCGCCGCACAGCACCACCCGCCAGCCGCGCTGCTGGGCGTGCCGTGCCAGCGCGGCGTAGCGGTCCGGGTACCAGTTGCGGCGCACGTGGCTGGAGCAGGGCGAGATCATCAGGACCGGGCGGCCGTCGTCGTCCCATTGCGCCCGCGCCCAGGCGCGGGCCTCGTCGGGGACCGGCAGGTCCCACGTCACCTCGGCCTGCCGCAGGCCCAGCGGCTCGCAGAAGCTGCCGATCGCGTCCAGCACGTGGATGCCGGGGCGGTCGGCGATGCGCTCGTTGACGAACAGGCCGTGCAGGTCCTTGGAGCGGCTGCGGTCGTAGCCGATCCGGCGCCGGGCCGGGATGAAGGCGGACAGGACGTTGGCGCGCAGTGCCACCTGCATCTGCAGCAGCGCGTCGAAGCGCCCGGCCGGCGCCAGCTCGCGCCGCAACGCACGCATCCCGGCCACGCCGCTGCGCTTGTCGTAGACGTGGAAATCGACGCCCTCCAGCCCGTCGAGCAGCTTGTGGCCGGCCTTGTCGATCACCCAGTGCAGGCGCGCGCCGGGCAAGCCGCGTTGCAGCGTGCGCACCAGCGGGACCACGTGGGTGACGTCCCCCAGCGCGGACAGCCGCAGGAGGCACAGGGAAGGAGGCGCTGGGGCCGTGCTGTCGCTGGAGCGAGTCATGTAGTCCTCATGGATGCGTCGATCGGCCGCGGTGCGGTGCGGTGCGTGCGTCGCGGTGCGGCCGGTCGCCCGTCCTGGTCCCCGGATACGCCGCTTCGCGCGTTCTTCGTGGATGTCGGCCCGGGCCGCCGCGCGCGCCCTGCCGCGGCGTCCCCGGGGGCTCCGCGGGCATGAAAAAAAGCATGACACGCTCTAGACTCGACGGGATGGTTGCCTTCGACGCCACTGAAGCGCTGACGCCGTTCCGCGAAGGCCGCGGGTACGGGGCCATTCTGTTCGACCGCGAACGCGTGCGGCAAGCCGATGCCGGGCTGTTCTCGCCGGCGCGCTGGGGCGAGAAGGCGCGCCCGGTCGACGAGGGCGGGCGCGGCGGCGCCTGGTTCGTCGATGCCCCGTTCGGGCACTGCGTGCTGCGCCTTTACCGGCGCGGCGGCATGGTCGCCAAGTTCAACCGCGAGCGCTACCTGTGGAAGGGCGCCAACCGCACCCGCAGCTTCGCCGAGTTCCGGCTGATGCGCGCCCTGGCCGCCCGCAAGCTGCCGGTGCCGCGCCCGATCGCCGCGTGCTATCTGCGCGAGGGGCTGCAGTATCGCGCCGCGATCCTGATGGAGCGCCTGGAAGGCGTGCGTTCGCTCGCCGACCGGGCCCTGGTGGCCGGGCGGGGGGCGCCGTGGGAAGAGACCGGGCGGCTGGTGGCCAGTTTCCACCGCGCCGGGCTGGACCATGCGGACCTCAACGCCCACAACATCCTGTTCGACGCCAACGGCCGGGGCTGGCTGATCGATTTCGACCGCGGCGTGCTGCGCATCCCGGCCACGCGCTGGCGCGAGCGCAACCTGGCCCGCTTGCACCGCTCGCTGTTGAAGCTGCGCGGCGAACGCAGCCGCGAGGAGGTCGACAAGGACTTCGCGCGGCTGCGGCGCGCCTACGACATGGCCTGGGAACGGGGCTATTGATGGACGGCTGGGCGCTGCGCTTCCATGGCGTGGGCAATGCCTCCGCGGTCGAACTCGGCTCGCCCATGGCCACGATCGAGCGCGATGGCCGGCCCTGGCTGACCATCGACTGCGGCAGCGAGGGGCTGACCCGCTACCGCGAGCACTACGGCGCGATGCCGCAGGCGCTGTTCGTCACCCACGTGCACCTGGACCATGTCGGCGGCTTCGAGCGGTTGTTCGTCGACAGCTATTTCTCCGCACGCCGCGGCCAGACCCCGCTGTACGTGCCGGCGCCGCTGGTGCCGTTGCTGCACCGGCGCGTGGGCGATTACCCGAACGTGCTGGCCGAGGGCGGGGCGAACTTCTGGGAGGCCTTCCGGCTGGTCCCGGTGGGCGATGCGTTCTGGCACGACGGCGTGCGCCTGGAGGTGTTCCCGGCCCGCCACCATTGGCCGGATACCGCGTTCGGCCTGCGCCTGAAGGGCGCCCTGGCCTGGACCGGGGATACCCGGCCGATCCCGGAGGTGCTGGCGCGGTTCGCCGGCGAGGACGAGCTGGTCGCCCACGACTGTGGCCTGCACGGCAATCCGTCGCATACTGGCGTGGACGACCTGGAACGGGAGTACCCGGAGGCTCTCGTGCGCCGGATGGTGCTCTACCACTATGCGAGCCTGCGCGACGCCGACGCGCTGCGCGCGCGCGGCCACCGCGTGGCGGCGCCGGGCGAGTGCCTGGCGCTGCGCGAGCCTTCCGCGGAGCGGGCGGGCGCCGCATGAGCGCGCTGCCGCACCCGCAGCGGACGATGCCGCTCGGCGACCGGCTGGGGCGGCCGCTGCACGACCTGCGCCTGTCGGTGATCGAGGCCTGCAATTTCCGCTGCGGCTACTGCATGCCGGCCGACAAGGTCCCGGCCGACTACGGCCTGGATGCGGCCGGGCGCCTGGACTTCGACCAGATCGAAACGCTCGTGCGCGGCTTCGTCCGGCTCGGCGTCAGCAAGCTGCGCCTGACCGGTGGCGAGCCGCTGCTGCGCAAGCGCTTGCCGGCGCTGGTGGAGCGCCTGGCCCGGATCGACGGCATCGAGGACCTGGCCCTGACCACCAACGGCAGCCTGCTCGCGGCCCAGGCCGCGGCGCTGCGCCAGGCCGGGCTGCGCCGCCTGACGGTCAGCCTGGACGCGCTCGATCCGCGGCGTTTCGCCGAGATGTCGGGCGGGCGCGGCGAGGTGGCGCGGGTGCTGGCGGGCATCGAAGCCGCCGAGCGCGCCGGGTTCGGCGCGTTGAAGATCAACTGCGTGGTGCAGCACGGCGTGAACGAGGACCAGGTGCTGCCGCTGGTCGAGCATTTCCGCGGCAGCGGACACGTGCTGCGCTTCATCGAGTACATGGACGTGGGCAACTGCAACGGCTGGCAGCGCGGGCAGGTGGTGGAGTCCGACGAACTGCGCCGGCGCATCGAGGCGCAGTGGCCGCTGCGGCCGCTGCCGCCGAACTACGGCGGCGAGGTCGCGACGCGCTACGCGTTCCTCGACGGCCAGGGCGAGATCGGCTTCGTCAGCGCGATCTCGCACGCGTTCTGCGGCGATTGCCATCGCGCGCGCGTATCGGCCGACGGCCACCTGTACACCTGCCTGTTCGCCAGCGCCGGCACCGACCTGCGGCCTTCCCTGGCGCAGGGCGAGGACGCCTTCGTCGAGCACCTGGCCGGGCTGTGGCGCGCGCGCGCCGACCGCTACAGCGAACTGCGCGCCGAACAGGGACGCCGCACCGGCAAGCCGGTGGAAATGTTCCTGATCGGGGGATGAGCCCTGCGCTCCCCCGGCTTTTCCGAACTGGATTCCCATCCCATGCCACAGCATTCGCAACTGACCCACCTCGACGAAGCCGGCCTGCCCGCGATGGTCGACGTATCCGGCAAGGCGGCCACCGCGCGGCAGGCGCTTGCCGGCGCCTGCGTGCGGTTTCCGGCCGAGGTCGCCCGGCAACTGCGCGACACCGCGATGCGCAGCGCCAAGGGCGGCATCGTCGAGACCGCGATCGTCGCCGGCACGCAGGCGGTCAAGCGCACGCACGAGCTGATCCCGTTCTGCCACCCGCTGCCGATCGACGGTTGCCGCTTCTCGGTGGAATGGCAGGACGACGCCACGCTGCGGATCACGTGCCAGGTGAAGACCGTCCATCGCACCGGCGTGGAGATGGAGGCGCTGACCGGCGCCAGCGTCGCCGCGCTGACGGTCTACGACATGTGCAAGGCGCTGAGCCACGACATCGTCATCGACGCGGTGCGCCTGTTGGGCAAGCAGGGCGGCAAGCGCGATTTCGCGCGGGCGGAGTAGGCCGGCTGCGCGGGCGGGACTTCCGTTCCGATGTCTTGCTGGGCAAGCCCCGCCCGTCAGCATCCGGAAAAGGCGGCGGCCCTGCCGGCTGGCCTCGGCGCCCGCGTCGATCGATACCGTTGCTGCCGCGCCAAGTTGAACCCACCGTCGAGGAAAGGGTGGGCCCGTCGCCACGGGCCCATGCAATGACAGGCCGGCTGTTCGCGGGAAGACATGGAATAGAAAAGGCGGCGGCTCTGCCGGCTGGCCTCGGCGCCCGCGTCGATCGATACCGTTGCTGCCGCGCCAAGTTGAACCCACCGTCGAGGGAAAGGTGGGCCCGTCGCCACGGGTCCCATGCAATGACAGGCCGGCTGTTCGCGGGAAGTCATGGAGTAGAAAAGGCGGCGGCCCTGCCGGCTGGCCTCGGCGCCCGCGTCGATCGATACCGTTGCTGCCGCGCCAAGTTGAACCCACCGTCGAGGGAAAGGTGGGCCCGTCGCCACGGGCCCATGCAATGACAGGCCGGCTGTTCGCGGGAAGACATGGAATAGAAAAGGCGGCGGCCCTGCCGGCTGGCCTCGGCGCCCGCGTCGATCGATACCGTTGCTGCCGCGCCAAGTTGAACCCACCGTCGAGGGAAAGGTGGGCCCGTCGCCACGGGCCCATGCAATGACAGGCCGGCTGTTCGCGGGAAGACATGGAATAGAAAAGGCGGCGGCCCTGCCGGCTGGCCTCGGCGCCCGCGTCGATCGATACCGTTGCTGCCGCGCCAAGTTGAACCCACCGTCGAGGGAAAGGTGGGCCCGTCGCCACGGGTCCATGCAATGACAGGCCGGCTGTTCGCGGGAAGACATGGAGTAGAAAAGGCGGCGGCCCTGCCGGCTGGCCTCGGCGCCCGCGTCGATCGATACCGTTGCTGCCTTCCGGCCCTGGCGGGGTTTTCGACCTAGCGTCGCGAGGGGCCGACAGGGCCACCATAAGACGCGGGCCGCGCCAGGCGCGGCCCTGTTCCCTTCATGAAGCCCATGCGGAGGCGCGGGCTCTTGCGAGGGACTCGCATGTTTGGCGGAGAGAGGGGGATTCGAACCCCCGAAGCGCGGTTTAGACGCTTACACACTTTCCAGGCGTGCTCCTTCAACCACTCGGACACCTCTCCGGGACCCGCACCGGCCATGGCCTGCGCGGGGTCGTGAATTCTAGCGGCCGCGGCGTCCCACCACAAGATGAAGCGTCCCCGGGCGCGGCGGGTGAGGCGGGCCATGGCACAATGGCGGTTCAGATGAAGACGGTTGCCTGATGTCCTATCTCGTTCTCGCCCGCAAGTGGCGCCCGAAGCGTTTTGCCGAGCTGGTGGGCCAGGAGCACGTGGTCCGCGCGCTCAGCAACGCGCTGGACAGCGGCCGCGTTCATCATGCTTTCCTGTTCACCGGCACCCGCGGCGTGGGCAAGACCACGATCGCGCGCATCTTCGCCAAGTCGCTGAACTGCGAGCAGGGCACCAGCGCCGACCCGTGCGGCCAGTGCGCGGCCTGCCTGGACATCGACGCGGGTCGCTTCATCGACCTGCTGGAGATCGATGCCGCGTCCAACACCGGCGTGGACGACGTCCGCGAGGTGATCGAGAACGCCCAGTACATGCCCTCGCGCGGCAAGTACAAGGTCTACCTGATCGACGAGGTGCACATGCTGTCCAAGGCGGCGTTCAACGCGCTGCTGAAGACGCTGGAGGAGCCGCCGGAGCACGTGAAGTTCCTGCTGGCGACCACCGACCCGCAGAAGCTGCCGGTCACCGTGCTCAGCCGCTGCCTGCAGTTCAACCTCAAGCGGCTGGACGAGGGCCAGATCCAGGGCCAGATGACCCGGATCCTGGCGGCCGAGCAGATCGAGGCCGACCCGGCCGCGATCGTGCAGTTGGCCAAGGCCGCCGACGGTTCGCTGCGCGACGGCCTGTCGCTGCTCGACCAGGCGATCGCCTACGCGGGCGGCGCGCTGCGCGAGGACGTGGTGCGCACGATGCTGGGCACGGTCGACCGTACCCAGGTCGGCACGATGCTGGCCGCGCTCGCCGACGGCGACGGCGCGCGCCTGTTGCAGGTGGTCGCGGCGCTGGCGGAGTTCTCGCCGGACTGGAACGGGGTGCTCGAGGCCCTGGCCGAGGCGCTGCACCGCATTCAGGTGAGCCAGCTGGTGCCCGGCGCGGCGTTGCCCGGCGACGGCCTCGACCCGGCGGCGTTCGCCGGCCGGTTGCGGCCGGAGGTGGTGCAGCTGTGGTACCAGATGGCGCTCAACGGCCGCCGTGACCTGCACCTGGCCCCCAGCCCGCGCGCGGGCTTCGAGATGGCGGTGCTGCGGATGCTGGCGTTCCGTCCCGTGGGGGCGGTGGCGCCGGGAACCGGCGACGATGGCCGCGGCCAGCGGCCCGTGCCGGCCGCGACGGGGGAGGCGACCCAGGCGGCGCCTGCGGCCGCGGCGGCTGCAGCGTCCAGGCCGCAAGCGCCCGCCGTCGCACCGACGGAAGCCAAGGCCGCCGTGCCGGTGGTGCCGGTGCCGGCGGCGGACGCTCCGCACCCGGCCGAGCGCGCCACGGTCACCGACCTGCCGCCCTGGGCGACCGACGACCGTCCGGTCGCCGAACCGCCGTCGTCACGGCCGGCCATGCCGGAGATGGCGATGGCGCCGCCGCCTGCGCCGCGCCCGGAACCCGCTCCCGTACCGGCGCCAGAGCCGACACCCGAACCGGCACCGGCTCCCGTGCAGGCGGAAGCCATCGCCGATGCCGAGCACTGGCTGGAGCTGGTCGCTCGCAGCGGGCTGAGCGGGCCTTCGCGGCAGCTCGCCGCCAACGCGGCTTTCGTCAGCCACCAGGGCAACGTGCTGCGCCTGTCGTTGACGCCCGGTTTCGAGTACCTGCAGTCGGAGCGTTCGGTCGGCGATCTCGCCGACGCGCTGGCGGCCTCGCTCGGCCGCGCGCCGAAGATCGCGATCGAGATCGGCGCCGCCCCCGTGGCCGCCGAGACGTTGCACGAGCGTACCCACCGGCAGCAGGGCGAGCGCCAGAGCGCGGCCGAAGAGGCTTTCATGGGCGACCCGAGCGTGCAGCAGCTGATCCAGCAGCACGGTGCGCGCGTGGTCCCCGATTCCATCCGACCTTTAGACGAGTGATACGACGATGCGAGGCAATATCGCCCAACTGATGCAGCAGGCGCAGAAGATGCAGGAGAACCTGCAGCGCGCCCAGGAAGAACTGGCCAAGATGGAAGTGACCGGCAGCGCCGGCGGCGGCATGGTCAACGTGACCCTGACCGGCGCCAAGGAGTGCCGCAAGGTCCGTATCGATCCGTCCATCCTGTCCGACCAGGAGATGGTCGAGGACCTGATCGCGGCGGCGTTCAACGATGCTTCCAACAAGATCGACGCCGAGTCCAAGTCGCGGATGGGCGCGCTCACCGCCGGCATGCCGCTGCCGCCGGGGATGAAGCTGCCGTTCTGAGGAGCCGTGATTCGGGATTGGTGATTCGTGATTCGCAAGAAGCGGCTTTGCTCCTTGCCTTTGCGAATCACGAATCACGAATCACGAATCACATGCCGTCACTGCTCGAACAACTGATCGACGCCTTCCGCGTGCTGCCCGGCGTGGGCCGCAAGAGCGCCCAGCGCATGGCCTACCACGTGCTGGAACGCGAGCGCGAAGGCGGCCAGCGCCTGGCCGAGACGCTGGCGCAGGCGGTGGAGCGCATCGGCCATTGCGTGCAGTGCCGCGACTTCAGCGAGACCGAGGTCTGCGCGATCTGCGCCAATGCCGGCCGCGAGCGCCAGCAGTTGTGCGTGGTCGAATCCCCGGCCGACCGGTTGGCGATCGAGCATGCCACCGGCTATCGCGGCCTGTACTTCATCCTGCAGGGGCGGTTGTCGCCGCTGGATGGCATCGGCCCCCGCGAACTCGGCCTGGACCGGTTGGCCGAACGGCTCGCGCAGGGCGAGGTGCAGGAGTTGATCATCGCCACCAATGCCACGGTCGAGGGCGAAGCCACCGCGCACTACCTGGCGCAGCTGGCGCGCCAGCATCGCGTGCGCCCGAGCCGGCTCACCCAGGGCATGCCGCTGGGTGGCGAGCTGGAGTACGTCGACCGCGGCACGCTGTCGTATGCGTTCGGCAGCCGCACCGAGATGCCGTGAACGATGGGATGGGATTTGCAAAAGCGGGAAGCTCTCCCATAGCCTCTTCCGAATCCCGAATCCCGAATCCCGAATCCCGAATCCCGAATCCCGAATCCCGAATCCCGGCCTCCCCATGACCGACACGATCTTCGGCAAGATCATCCGCCGCGAAATCCCCGCCACCATCGTCTACGAGGACGAGGACGTGCTGGGCTTCAAGGACATCGCACCGCAGGCGCCGGTGCACGTGCTGTTCATTCCCAAGAACGAGGTCATCCCGACCCTGGACGATCTGCGCCCGGACCAGGCGCACCTGGTCGGCAAGCTGGCCCTGGCCGCGGCCGAGTACGCGCGCCGCGAGGGCTTCGCGCAGGACGGCTACCGGATCGTGATGAACTGCCGCGAGCATGCCGGGCAGACCGTGTTCCACATCCACCTGCACCTGCTGGCAGGTGCGCCGCTGGGGCGCTTCGGGACGCCGTAAGGGCTTGCCCGTCCCTCTCCCGTTGGGTGAGGGCGCGTGGTTCGCGAGCCGATGGCTCGCAGGGATGGATCGGCGCGCGGGCAAGGCCGCGCCGCAAGACCGTCGATGGCTGCGCGGATCAGCGCGCCGCCGCGCGCCCGGTCGGGAAACGATCCGGGCATTGCCTGGTCGCAGAGGGGCCTCGCTCCGCCCCGGCGTGCCGGCCGAGGAAGCCAAGGACAGGCATTGCGCATCCCGCAGGAACGACAACGCCGCCCGGAGGCGGCGTTGTCCGTCATGCGCAGGGCAGCGTGGCGATCACCACCAGCCCCAGCGGCCCCAGCGCGGGCCCCACGGGTCCCAGGGGCCCCAAGGACCCCACGGGCCGTACGGGTAGGCGGGCACGACCTCCACGTCGCGCACCACCGGCCACAGGTAAACCACGTCCGCGTCGATCTTGGGCAGGCGGTACTGGTACTCGCCGATCTTGGCGTTCTCGTAGCCGGCGATGTGGCCGATGAAGGTCACGTCGCGGCCGGGCTCGAACACCGCCGGGTCGTAGAAGCCGGCGCGGCAGGCGATGAAGCGCCCGTCGCTGGCGTCGGAGGAACTGGTCTGGGGACGCCCGCTGCCGTTGAGCGGGCGCGACAGCAACTGGAAGCAGGTCTGGCCCTGCCCGGGGTTGGTCTCGATGATCCGGCCGCCCCAGCGCACCTGCGTGCCGACGGCGGGCTGGCCGGCGACCGCATCGCGCGGAGTGACCGCGCTGAACTGTCCTTGCAGCGGCTTGGGTGCGGTGGCGCACGCCGCCAAGGTCAGCACGGCGGCAAGGGGAAGAAGAAAACGGGTCTTCATGGTGAGGCTCCGGTACTCGGGCGATGTCGGTGCAGGTCTTTGATCAGTCGTCTGACCAGGCGCGGGCGGTTGGCGTCAGCGGCAGCGTAGCGCGCCTCGACGAAACGTTGGCTGAGTGTAATCAGGGTCGGGTCCGGGCGCTGTGCGTGGACCCTCCGGGCCCATTGAAGCGCCGGTTCGTGTGCTTCGCGTGCCAGTCCATGTCGTGCATAGCCACGATCGAGCCGGTGCCAGGCGCGCAGCAGCGGGTCGCGCTCGCGTTCGCCGCGGGCCAGCAGCCAGGCCATCCAGCCCAGCGCGGCCACCGCGAACGCGGCGAACAGCCCGATCAGCTGGCCCGGTTCGAGCCGGTCGATCCCGAGCGGGCGCAGCAATCGTTGCTGGCGTCCCGCGTCGAAGGACAGCACCAGTTCGTTCCATTCCTGCCGCAGCCAGTCGCCGACGTCGCCGAGGCGCCATTCGATGGCCGCGCCGCCGGCCGCCTGGCCTTGGCCGAGCCGGTCCTCGAGCGTGTCGTAGATGCGTTCGGGCGCGACCGCGGCCGTCGGGTCGACCCGCACCCAGCCGCGGCCGGCCAGCCAGACCTCGGCCCAGGCATGGGCGTCCATGCGCCGCACGATCCAGTAGCCGCCCAGCGGGTTGCGGACGCCGCCGGCGTAGCCGGTCACCACGCGGGCCGGGATGCCGGCGGCGCGCATCGCCACCACGAAGGCCGAGCTGAAGTGCTCGCAGAACCCGGCCTTGTGCTGGAACAGGAACTCGTCGACGCCGTCGTGGCCGGGCAACGGCGTGTCCAGCGTGTAGGCGAACTCGCTGCGGATCCAGTGCAGCATGCGCCGCACCACCGCTTCGTCGTCGTCGCCCGCCTCCTGCCGCCACTGCCGGCCCAGCGCCAGCGTGCGCGGGTTGAAGCCGGGCGGCAGGCGCAGCGCTTCTCGCCGCAGCGGCTCGGGAAGCGTGGCCTGGTACTGGCGCGGCGGGGCCGATTGCAGGCGCCAGCGGGTGAGGCCGTTGAGCGGCCGTTCGCTGCGCAGGACATGGTCGGCGTCGAGCCGGGTGCCGGGCGGGGCCTGCAGTGGCAGGTCGAGCGCGACCAGCTGGCGGCGGTCGGTGGGCTCGTAGTCGATCTGGTAGTCCCAACGCGTGGCCGAGGGCTGCGTCGCCGGAGGCGGCCGCTCGGCCTGCCAGCGCGCGGTGGTCCAGCGGCGGCCATCGAAGTCCCACAGCACCGGGCCGCGCCAGTAGCGTTCCCCGGCGGGAGGAACCGGCCCGAAGAACTGCACGCGCAGCGCCGGCGTGTCGTCGGCCATCAGGTCGATCCATTCGCCCGGCGCCATTTCGTCGGACAGGCCCGGGCGCGCCATCGCGCGCTCCGGAATGCCCCACAGCGGCGAGCCCAGCCGCGGGAACAGCCAGAACGCGGCCAGCGCCAGCGGCAGGCCGAGCAGCGCCAGCCGGGCGATGCCGCGCAGTTGCGCCCGCAGCGGTGCCCGGGCCATGGCTTCCTGGTCGGCGAGCTGCTGCATGCACAGCAGGGCCGACAGCACCGCGGCCAATGCCAGCAGCATCGCCAGCGGTCCCTGTTCGAGCAGGAACGCGGCGAAGGGCGCGAACAGCGCGAAGCCGAGCAGGCTGCGCGCGTCGCGGACGGTGCGCAGTTCCGACGCCTTGATCGCGAGCATCGCCGCCAGCAGCGCGCAGCCGGTGTCGCGGCCGAAGCGCAGGCCGGCCTGCCAGTACACCGCCGCCAGCATCGCCAGCACCAGCAACAGCTTGAGCGCGGTGGGCAGCGGGCGCCGCCACGAGGCCAGGCCGGTGAGCAGCGCGGTGCCGGCGAACACCCAGGCGAGCGGGCCCGGCAGTTGCAGCAGCAACGGCAACAGGCTCAGCCAGGCGGTGGCGAGCACCCAGGCGCGAGCGCTGTCCTGCAGGGGCGGCGAGCGGTCAGCCATGCGGCATCAGCGCCAGCGCGCGCAGGCACAGGTGGCGATGCTGGGCGCCCTGGCCCGGCCCGAGCATCGCCTGGTTGGGCAGGCGCAGCCGATAGCGCCGGCCTTGGCGCTCGGCCTCGTCGACCCAGCGTGCCAGCCGTGCGATCCGGCGTTCATGGGGAAGCGCGGCCAGCGCGCGCCAATCCAGCGTGACCTCCACGCCGGCCGGCGATTCGAATTCGCGCACCAGCAGCATGTCGCGGCGCGCCGAGTGCTTCCAGCTGATCGCGCGGACCGGGTCGCCGGCGCGATAGGGGCGCAACTGGTGCATCTCCTCGCCCTGGGCATCGGGCCGGGTCCGCAGGATGGCGCCTTCGCCGGCCGGCAGGGCGGGGGCGTCCTGCTCGGGCAACGGATAGACCAGCAACGGCGTCTCCGGCCATACCCACGACCAGGCGCGCACCAGGCCCATCGGTTGCGTGGTCGAGATGCGCAGCCGGCCGACCTCGCGCCAGCCGCGCACGGACGTGGCCAGCGCGAGTTCGGCCGTGGCGCTGCCGAGCGGAGGCAGCGTGCAGAACGCCTGCTGGCCTTCCAGCTCCAGGCGAAGGCCGCGCCGGGCGCGATGGTCGTGGCTGGACAAGGCCACGCGCAGGCGCAGCGCCGTGCCGGCGGCGACCGGCTCGGCGGCCAGGGCGTCGATGCGCAGGCCCGACAGCTGCAGGTGCGCCATGATCGCGCTGGCGATGCCGGCCGCGGCCAGCAGCAAGGCCAGCAGCAGCGCGGGGTTGTTGTTGTAGTTGAGCGCGCCGAGCAGCATCGCCGCGAGCAGCAGCGCCATGAAGCCGCCGAAGGGCGTCGGCAGCACGTAGATGCGATGGCGGTCGAGCGCTTGCGGCAGCGGTTCGGGCGCGCGCGGACGCGCCAGCAGAGCGGCCTTGCCGATCCAGTCGCGCCACGCGGGAGCCACTCAGGGCCTGTTGGCGCTGTCGAGATAGGCCACGTTGCCGTGCCCGGCAACCCGGAGGGCCACGCCTGGGCGCGTGCGATGCTGCGTCATCACTCGGTCTCTCATCGACATAAGCTCTCTCGTTCTTCCTTGCCTCACACGCGCCCAGGCATGGCATGGCCTGTCTCAGTGGCCTGTCCCAATGGCGTTAACAGGCCTAGTCCACCGGCACGCTGTGCAGGATCTTCTTGGCCAGCGCCGCGCCGGAGGCGGTTTCGGCCTCGGCGACCAGGCGGTGCCCGGCCACGGCCTCGAACAACGCCTGGATGTCCTCCGGCAGGACATGCCCGCGGCCGAGCAGCAGCGCATAGGCCTTGGCCGCGCGCAGCAGCGCCAGGCCCGCGCGCGGCGACAGGCCGACGCGCACGCCGGCGTACTGGCGGCTGCGCGCGAGCAGCGCCTGCAGGTAGTGGATCAGCGGTTCGCTGGCATGCACCTGCTCGGCCGCCGCGCGCAGCTGCAACACCGCCGCTTCGTCCAGGCACGGCTCGGCCTGGGCGATCAGGTGGCGGCGATCGGTGCCGCCGAGCAGGGCGCGCTCGGATTCGGGATTCGGATAGCCCAGCGACAGGCGCAGCAGGAACCGGTCCAGCTGCGAGTCCGGCAACGGGAACGTGCCGGACAGGTCCACCGGGTTCTGCGTGGCGATCACGAAGAACGGTTCCGGCAGCGCGTGGGTGGCGCCGTCGAGCGTGACCTGCTGTTCGGCCATCGCCTCGAGCAGCGCGCTCTGCGTGCGCGGCGGGGCGCGGTTGATCTCGTCGGCCAGCAGCACGTGGGTGAACACCGGGCCGGGATGGAACTGGAACTGCCGCGCCTGCGCGTCGTACACCGAAACGCCCAGCACGTCGGCCGGCAGCAGGTCGGAGGTGAACTGCACGCGCTGGAACCTCAGCCCCAGGCTCGAGGCCAGCGCATGCGCCAGGGTGGTCTTGCCCAGGCCGGGCAGGTCCTCGATCAGCAGGTGTCCACCGGACAACAGCGCGACAAAGGCCAGGCGCACCTCGTGCTGCTTGCCCAGCAGCAGCGAATTGACCTGGGCCTGCGCGCGCAGCAGCGCTTCGCGCAGCGCATCGGTTAGCATTCCTTGGCGGAGCGGTATCGACATCACATTTCCCACGGGATCGAGGACGGGTGCAGAGGCAATGCAGGGAGAACAGCGCGCGCATCGCACCTTCGTGATCCTGTGGACACTGGTGACGGCCGTCAAGCTGCTGATCGCGGCGCGCCTGCCGTTGTTCGTCGACGAGGCGTTCTATTGGCAGGAAGGCCAGCACCTGGCCGCGGCCTATTCCGACCTGCCGGGGATGACCGCCTGGCTGGCGCGGCTGGGCGTGGAGCTGGGCGGGCACCACCTGCTGGCGCTGCGTTTGCCGTTCCTGGCGATCGCGTCGCTGCTGCCGTGGCTGATCGCGCACATCTCGACGCGCTGGTTCGGCGCGCACGTCGGCTGGCAGGCGGGCTGCCTGACCCTGCTGATGCCGTTGTCGGCGACGCTCGGCATCCTCGCGGTGCCGGACGTGCCGATGGCGCTGGCCGCGGTGCTGTGCCTGGACGCCGGCGCGCGCCTGCTGCGCGAGATCGATGCGACCAGCGCCCTGGAGCTGGCCGCCGGCCTGGTGATCGGCGCATTGAGCCACTACCGCTTCGTCGGGGTGATCGGCGTGGGCTTCATCGCGATGGCGATGATTCCGCAAGGACGGGTGGTGCTGCGCGACCCGCGCGTGTGGATCGCCCTGATGACGGGCGTGCTGGCCTGGTTGCCGCTGTTGATCTGGAACTCCGACCACCAGGAGGCGGGCCTGCGCTTCCAGTTGCTGGACCGGCATCCGTGGAGCTTCCAGTCGGCCGGCGCGTGGTTCCTGCTGATCCAGGCCGTGCTGGTCACGCCCCTGCTGGCCGTGGCGATGGTGCGCGTGGTGATGATCGGCACGCGTGCCGGCGGCGGGAGCGCGCGCGCGCAATGGCGCTATTTCGGCCTGCTCGGCGGCATATCAACGCTGGCGATCTTCCTGTTCGGCTTCTTCAGCGATGCCGAGCGGATCAGCTTCCACTGGCCGCTGCCCGGCTACCTGGCGCTGCTGGTGGCCGCGCCGCTGGTGCTCGGGCGCTGGCGACGGGCATGGCGGCGCGCGACCTGGCTGTTGCTGCTGCTGGGCATGTCCGGCGCCTATGGCTACTACCTGGCGGTGTCGTTCCCGCACGTGCGCGAGCGCGCAGCGGGCGAGAAGTACTACCCGCGCAACTTCGCCGGCTGGGAGGACCTGGCCACGGCGGTGCGCCTGAAGCTGCTGGAAATGCCGGAGGGCACCCGCGTATTAGCGGATGACTTTAAGGTAGGGGCCGAGTTGGGTTTTCAGTTGGGCGATCCGAACCTGGAAGTGCTGCCGCATCCGTTGAACGACAAGCATGGGCGCACCCACCAATTGCGGCAATGGGGGCTGTTGAAGGAGAGAGCCTATGCACGTTCCGGTCCAACCTTGCTGGTGTTATCCACGCGGAACGTCAAGTTCAGAGCGTTGCTGGATCGCTATCAGGAACTGTGCGAACGGTTAGGCGGGTTGCCGGCGCCGGATGTCGTCGATGTGGACAAAGTGGGAGGACGATTCCTGCTTTTCGCCATGCCTGAAGCGAGGGCTTCTGGGCCTTGTGTCCCGCCGGCCCTGGCCTATGTGCACATACCCGGGGCGGGCGAACGGGTGCCACCCCATTTCCAGGTGGAGGGATGGGCCATGAAGGACACGGTGGGGGTGAAGGGCGTCATCGTGACCCTGGATGGCCGTCCCGTCGCGGTGGCCCGTTACGGGGCCGTCAACGAGTGGCCAGACACTTTCTACAAGTCCCGGTCGCTCGATCCCAATAAGCCGAGGATCGCCTTCAGTGCGGAAGTGGATGTGACAGGGATCATGCCCGGAAGGCATGTGCTCGGAATAGAAATCATCGGTGGTGATGGCAGTCGTGAGCAATGGAATCAAAAAATCATAATGGTGGATGGGGTATGAGCTCAGTCAATGGAAAGTGGCGACATGGGAATGGAGCCGGGGCCTGGTGGTGGGGGGCTTTGATGGCCTTGGCGCTGATCGTGCTGACATTGTGGTGGCACATCCCGCTTCCGTTGTGGGATCACATAGACCTCGTCCCGATCTACCAGGCTTGGGAAGATGGGCGGCTGAATTCTTCGGCGTTTTGGGACGTCCACGATGGCAGCCACTTCCATGCATCGGCATATGCGGTTCTCCTTCTGACGACATGGGCATCGCACGGAAGGACCTGGCTGGATTGCCTGGTGAGTGCGGCGTTCTTGCTTGTATGCGCGTTCATCATCCTCCGCATGGTCGTTCGTGCGTTCGGAGACGAGCTGCCGCGACGATGGATGGTCTTTTTCATGTTCCTAGCGCTGTATCCGGGACATTTGGTCAACCTCCAATGGGGGTGGCAAGTGGCCGTTTTCATGAGTCTGCTCGGTGCAATAGGGCCGGTGTGCGTGTTGACGGCAGAGCGGTTTTCATGGAAAGGCAATGCCCTCGGACTCATGGCGGCCGTAGTGGGAGTCCTGGGTTTCTCGACCGCTCTGGCCGTATTCCCGGTGGCGTTGGTCCTGGTCCTGCTTCGCCGCGACTTGAATTGGAAGGCGAAGGGATTCTGGACCTTGCTGTGGCTGGCCGCTTTGGGCGGATTGGTAGTGTTTTTACGGCGAGGGCACGTGGGGGAAGTCATCCCGGCACCTGCCGTGGAGGCGTTTGCCATGTACGTCTTGAACTACATCGGAAGCGGTGTGCTGCATTTTTCGAGCAAGATCGCGCCGACTTTCGCCATCTTGGCGACGGTCACGGGTATATGGGCCATGGTGCACACGCGATTGCGGCGCGAGGTCTGGCCGTGGATCTCATTCATGGCGCTGGGATATGGATTCGCGATTCTGACGGCATGGGGGCGTGCCGCGTTGTTCGGGGCGGAGCATGGTTTTGTCGGGCGCTACATCAGCTTTTCCATCCTGTTCTGGATAGGTTGGTTTGGCCTGATGCTGGCGGCATACCGTGATGGGGGAAAAGCAGGGTGGGTGCGCTTGCTCCTGGGTGTATGCGTCCTCGTTGCAGTATTCAACGGGCTACATATGGTTAATAAGGCGCGAAAGACTTCCGTCAATGCGGATAAGCTGGTCGTACAGATTCGCGAAACCTATCCGAATTTTGACGGCGCATTGCTTAAGCAGGCGTATGACTGGCGTGCGGAATCGGCGGGCGAGCGCCTGCTTATCTGGCACGACCATGGCTTCCTGCCCCTTGAGAAAGAATCGCGTCGCGGCGGCCATGCGAGTGAGAAGGAGTGAGCATGGGGTTTTTCGGGGGCTGTTGGTTGTTTCCAGGCATGGTCTGTCCGGGCAAGTCGTTCATAGAATAGGCAGATGGAATCCCTTCGCCTTACCGTAGTGGTGGCCGCCTACAACGAGGCCGACAATCTTCCGTTGTTCCATCCCCGGGTATTGGCTGCCCTGGATGGGTTGTCTAGTATCGATGGACGGGTGATTTACGTTGATGACGGCAGTGATGACGATACGTGGACGATCATCGAGCATCTCGTGGAAGCCGATCCCAGGGTTGGCGCGATTCGCCTGTCACGCAATTTCGGCAAGGAGATCGCCCTTACCGCGGCGCTAGATCATGTGGAGGATGGGGCAGCGCTGATTCTCGACGCGGACGGGCAGGATCCCCCCGAGTTGATGCCAGAATTCGTTGCGCTTTGGCGCCAGGGCTATGACAACGTCTTCGGGACGCGTGTTGCGCGGGAGGGCGAGGGATGGTTGAAGAGAGGAGCCGCCGCGGCGTTTTATCGCGTGATCGGAGGACTATCGCGCACCCCGATTCCTGCCGATACGGGGGATTTTCGCCTTTTGTCGCCTCGGGCCTTGAAATCCCTGAGGCAGTTGCGCGAGCGCGGACGCTTCATGAAGGGGCTCTTTGGCTGGGTCGGCTTCCGCCAGACGGCGCTGCCGTATCGTCGCTCCCCACGCTTGGCTGGCGATAGCAAGTTCACCTTCTGGAAGCTTTGGAACTTCGCGCTGGATGGCATCACTGGTTTTTCCACAGTTCCCCTGAGGGCCGCGACCTATTTAGGTCTCGCGGTTGCTATGCTGTCCTTGTCGTTCGCGTGTTGGGTCGCTATCAAAGCGATTTTATGGGGCGACCCTGTCGCCGGCTGGCCGACCATGATGGTGGTCATCCTGTTCCTCGGTGGTATGCAACTGATGGCGTTGGGCATCATCGGTGAGTACTTAGGGCGGATATACGACGAGGCGAAGCAGCGTCCGTTGTATCTAGTCGAGGCTCGAATCGGAGTCGACGGGGGCGAGCCCGGGTAGGTCGTGCCACGCGAGCAATGGATCAGGGCAGCCGGTAGCCGGCCTTGCGCAGCAGGCCGGCTAGGGCGATCAGCGGCAGCCCCACCAGCGCGGTGGGATCGTCCGAGCGGATCGCCTCGAACAAGCTGATGCCCAGGCCCTCGCACTTGAAGCTGCCGGCGCAGTCCAGCGGCGACTCGGCTTCCACGTAGCGGGCGATCTCGTCGGCCGCGAGCGGGCGGAAGCGGACCTCGGTCACGTCCAGCGCGCTTTCCTCCCATCCCGGGGCGACGACGTGGACCGCCGTGAAGAAGCGCACGCTGCGGCCGGACATCGCCGCCAACTGCGCGCGCGCATTCCCGGCGTCGCCGGGCTTGCCCAGCGGCAGGCCATCCAGGCCGGCGACCTGGTCGGAGCCGATCACGCAGGGGCCTGCGTGGCGCCCGGCGACGGCGCGGGCCTTGGCGGCGGCCAGGCGTAGCGCCAGGGCCTCGGGCGTTTCCCCCGGCCGAGGCGATTCGTCCACCTCGGGGCGGGCGGTCTCGAACGGCAGCCGCAGCCGCTCCAGCAGTTGCTTGCGATAGGACGAGGTGGAGGCCAGGACCAGGCGCATGGACATTCCTGAACGCGAAAGGGCGACCAGTCTCCCGGTATGCCGCGCCCGGGCACAACTGCCGGCCTGGCGAATTGACAGCGGGCGAGCGGGTCCTTAACATTCTGCGGCTTATGTCCGCAAACGTGCCCGAACTGGTGGATGCCTGGCGGATGGTCGCGGCACGCAGGCGCTTCGACGGCCGTATCCCGCTGGCGCAGATGGAGCGGTTGCGTGGCAGCCTGGTCGATGCCGAAGGCGAGTGTGCCTACTCGCTGGAATTCGGCCGCGACGATGTGCTGGGCGTGGCCTATGCCGAACTGAGCGTCGATACCGAGCTGCCGCTGCAATGCCAGCGCAGCCTGCAGCGTTTCCTGCTGCCGGTGAAGACGACGCAGCGGCTGGGGCTGATCCGCGACGAGGCCGAGGAGGCCGCGTTGCCGCCGGATTACGAGCCGCTGCTGGTGCCGGACGACGGCATGCTGCGGCCGGCCGATCTGGTGGAGGACGAGCTGGTCCTGGCGATACCGGTGGTGCCGGTGGCGCCGGGCAGCGAGGCGATCGAGGCCGAATGGGCCCCGACCGAGCAGGAATTGGGCAAGGCCAGTCCGTTCGCGGCGCTGGCGGCGCTGAAGAAGAAGCAGTAACGCCGCGGCAGGCAGCGCGGAAGCGAAGACGCCCGGGCATCGCTGCGCGGCGTCCTCGCGAGGATGTAGAAGAAAATTTAAGTCCCCTCACATGGAATGTGCGGCGCTCTCGCGAGGGACTCGCACAAAAGTAATCGAACCGAGTTTGGAGCAATCCCATGGCTGTGCAGAAATCCCGAGTCACCCCGTCCCGCCGCGGCCAGCGCCGCTCGCATGACGCCCTGAGCGCCAAGCAGCTGTCGACCGACCCGACCACCGGCGAGATCCACCTGCGTCACCACATCACCGCCGACGGCTACTACCGCGGCAAGAAGGTCATCCAGACCAAGACCTCGGTCGTCGAAGAAGACTGAGCCGTGGCGCCTGCCGCCTCCGGTGCGGCAGGCGGCGCTTGATTCTCCGGGGCCGCGCGGCATGCGGCCCCTGCAACAGGAAATGGTATGAGCAAGCGGGTCTATTCCAGGATCGCGGGCACGGGCAGCTATTTGCCCGAGAAGGTGTTGACGAACGACGACCTGGCCAAGATCGTCGACACCAGCGACGAGTGGATCCGCACCCGTACCGGCATCCGCGAGCGGCACATCGTCGCCGACGACCAGACCACCGGCGATCTCGCCTACGAAGCCGCCGTGCGCGCGCTGGAAGCGGCCGGCGTGCAGGCGTCCGACCTCGACATGATCGTGGTCGGCACCACCACGCCCGACCTGATCTTCCCGTCCACGGCCTGCCTGCTGCAGGCGCGGCTGGGCGCGACCGGCTGCGGGGCGCTGGACGTCAACGCGGCCTGCTCCGGTTTCATCTACGCGCTGAGCGTGGCCGACAAGTTCGTCCGCTCCGGCGATTGCAAGACCGTCCTGGTGGTCGGTGCCGAGACCCTGACCCGCATCGTCGACTGGACCGATCGCACCACCTGCGTGCTGTTCGGCGACGGCGCCGGCGCCGTCGTGCTCAAGGCGGACGAAGAGACCGGCATCCTCAGCACCCACCTGCATGCCGACGGCAGCAAGAAGGAGCTGCTGTGGGATCCGGTGGGCGTGTCGGTCGGCTTCGAGGAAGGCGGCAAGATCCTCATGAAGGGCAACGACGTGTTCAAGTACGCCGTCAAGGCGCTGGACTCGGTCGTGGACGAGACCCTGGAAGCCAACGGACTGGACAAGCACGATCTCGACTGGCTGATTCCGCACCAGGCCAACCTGCGCATCATCGAGGCCACCGCCAAGCGGCTGGACATGTCGATGGACCAGGTGGTCGTCACCGTCGACAAGCACGGCAACACCTCGGCGGCGTCGGTGCCGCTGGCGCTGGACACCGCGATCCGTTCCGGTCGCGTGCAGCGCGGGCAGCTGCTGCTGCTCGAAGCCTTCGGCGGCGGCTTCACCTGGGGTTCTGCGCTGCTGCGCTATTGATTTCCGGCGGGCGCGTGCGGCGCCCGCGGCCTCCACGCAAGGTGGAGGACCCCGCAGGAGTGGACCTTCATGGCAGAACCCATTGTCATCGACGGGCAGCGTGCCTGGTTGAAACAGTACGGCGAAGGCGGCCGTGCCCTCGCGTTGGGCGCATTGACCTTCGTTTCCCGCCGCCTGGGCCTGGATGCGCTGCGTCCGCCGCCGCACCGCGGCGGCGACGAGGCGCGCGCGATCGAGGCCCGCCGCCTGGCCGAGCTGCGCTCGCAGGACGTCAACGTACCCGAAGTGCTCGGCCATGGCCGCGCCGCGCTGGTGCTCAGCGACAACGGCCGCTCGCTGGCGAGCTGCCTGCGCGAGGCCGACGAGGCCGGGCGCGACGCGCTGGTCGCCAAGGCGCTGGCGGCCATTGCCGAGGCCCATCGCCACGGCGCCTACTTCGGCCAGCCTCTGCCGCGGAACATGACCTACGACGGCCAGGCGATCGGCTTCATCGACTTCGAGGAGGACCCGCTCGAGGTGATGGACCTGGAGCAGGCGCAGGCGCGCGACTGGCTGATGTTCGGCTACGGGGTGGCGAAGTACTACGACGACCGGCTCGGGGTGCTGCAGCGGATGCTGGTGGACGCTCTCGGCGAGGAGCGTGCACCGGTGCTGGCGCACGCACGCGCCGTGACCGGGCGCCTGCAGCGGCTGGCCAGGCTGGCGCGCCGGCTGGGGCGCTCGGGACGCGCACTGGCCCATTCGATCCTGGTCATCCACGCGGCGACCTCGCTGGGCGTGCTGCTGGTCGCGGCGATCTGCCTGGACTGGTTCGCCGACGGCGAGCTGGACATCCTGAATCTGTTCGTCTGAGGCTGGAAGCCGGGATTCGGGATTCGGATTCGGGATTCGGGATTCGGGATTCGGGAAAGCCTGCCTCGGATCGAGCGCCTAGGGGCTTCAGCCCCGACGGGCTGCACCGGCCCTCTGCCGGGACTGAACGGCCTCGACATGCCGAGGCCACTCCTGCAGAAAAACGAAACTGCAAAAGAAGCTCGGGTCGCTCGACCGCCTGGCCCGGCAAAGATGCTTTCCCGGGCCCCGGCCACCCGCATACGCGCCAGTACAGACGAACGGGCGCATTCGCCCGTATCATCCCCGCTCGTTTTTCGCAGGCTGATCTCGCGTGACCGATTCCACACTCGCTTTCGTGTTCCCCGGCCAGGGCTCGCAGTCCTTGGGCATGCTGGCCGAACTGGCCGAATTGCACCCGGGCGTGCGCGATACCTTCGACGAGGCTTCCGAGGGTGCCGGCACCGATCTGTGGGCGCTCTCGCAGGGCGGTCCCGAGGAAATGCTCAACCGTACCGAGTACACCCAGCCGGCGCTGCTGGCCGCGGGCGTGGCGGTGTGGCGGTTGTGGAAGGCCCAGGGCGGCGCGATGCCGGCGCGGCTGGCCGGGCACAGCCTGGGCGAGTACACCGCGCTGGTCGCCGCCGGCGCGCTGTCGCTGCGCGAGGGCGCGCACCTGGTGCGCGTGCGCGGGCAGCTGATGCAGGACGCGGCGCCGGCCGGCGTCGGCGCGATGGCCGCGGTGCTGGGGGCCGAGGACGCGCTGGTGCGCGAGGTCTGCGAGCAGGCCGCCGGCAGCCAGGTGGTGGTCCCCGCCAACTTCAATTCCCCCGGCCAGATCGTGATCGGCGGCGATGCCGCGGCGGTCGACCGCGCGCTGGCGCTGCTGGCGGAGAAGGGCGTGCGCAAGGCGGTCAAGCTGGCGGTGAGCGTGCCTTCGCACACACCGCTGATGCGCGAGGCCGCCAACCGCCTGGCCGAGACGATGGCCGGGCTGGATTGGCGCGTCCCGCAGCTGCCGGTCGTGCAGAACGTCGACGCCAAGGTCCACGACGGCGTCGAGGCGATCCGCACGGCCCTGGTCGAGCAGCTGTACCTGCCGGTGCAGTGGACCGGGTGCGTGCAGGCGTTGGCCGCCCAGGGCGCCACCCGCATCGCCGAGTGCGGCCCGGGCAAGGTCCTGACCGGCCTGGTCAAGCGCATCGACAAGGCGCTCGACGCGCGCGCGCTGGGTACGCCCGCCGAATTCGATGCCGCTCGCGCCGAGTGGTCCAACTGAACACACGGAGCTGAGGCGGCTGCGCCGCATCGCCCGACGGCATCCGTACCGTCCCGACGTCCATCGAGGAACCCCCACATGAGCAAGCCCCTGCAGGGAGAGATCGCGCTGGTCACCGGCGCCAGCCGTGGCATCGGTGCCGCCATCGCCGACGAGCTGGCCGCCCAGGGCGCCGTCGTCGTCGGCACCGCCACGTCCGAGTCCGGCGCCAAGGCCATCGGCGAGCGCCTGGCGGCGCTGGGCGGCCACGGCCGCGAACTGAACGTGACCGACCCGGCGGCGATCGACGCGCTGGTCGAGGCGATCGGCAAGGAGTTCGGCCCGGTCTCGATCTTGGTCAACAACGCCGGCATCACCCGCGACAACCTGCTGATGCGGATGAAGGACGAGGACTGGCAGTCGATCCTCGACACCAACCTGACCAGCGTCTACCGCACCGCCAAGGCGGTGATGCGCGGCATGATGAAGGCGCGCAAGGGCCGCATCATCAACATCGCCTCGGTGGTCGGCGTGACCGGCAACCCGGGCCAGACCAACTACGCCGCGGCCAAGGCCGGCATCATCGCCTTCTCCAAGTCGCTGGCGAAGGAGATCGGCTCGCGCGGCGTCACCGTCAACGTCGTGGCGCCCGGCTTCATCGACACCGACATGACCAAGGCGCTGCCGGAGGAAACGCGCAAGGCGCTGCTCGAGCAGATCGCGCTGGGCCACCTCGGCGAGCCCGCCGACATCGCCGCCGCGGTGGCGTTCCTGGCCGGGCCCTCGGCCAAGTACATCACCGGCGAGACCTTGCACGTCAACGGCGGCATGTACATGCCCTGAGTGGCGCCGGCGCCGGGATCGCGCTGCAAGTCCTTGATCGGCCGGAAATTTTCAGGCATTCATCGACCCGGCGCTTTCCACTACACTATCCAACGCGGCCATCGCAGCCCGATGGCGTTCCTGAACCACCACTACTCCATCTGGAGCGATAACCCAATGAGCACCATCGAAGAACGCGTCAAGAAAATCGTCGTCGAACAGCTTGGCGTCAAGGAAGAGGAAGTCACCAACAGCGCATCGTTCGTCGATGACCTCGGTGCGGACTCCCTGGACACCGTTGAGCTGGTGATGGCCCTGGAAGAAGAGTTCGAGTGCGAGATCCCGGACGAAGAGGCCGAGAAGATCACCTCGGTCCAGCAGGCCATCGACTACGTCAAGGCTCACGTCAAGAGCTGATGCGTCGTCACTTGCCGCAAGCGCGTGTGCAGCCGCCTGCGACAATCCCATGGGGCCGCTGATGCGGCCCTGTGTTTTTGAACCAACGCACGTTTAAACCCCGGTGCATGGATGCGCCGTGCTCCCGCGAAGGATTCGCGCTTCCGCATCGTGGTGAGGAGATCCGAATGAGTCGTCGCGTCGTCGTTACCGGCATGGGCATCGTGTCGCCGCTGGGCAATGACCTGGCCAGCAGCTGGCAGGGCATCATCGAGGGCCGCTCCGGTATCGCTCCGCTGGTGGACGTCGCCGACGCCTACCTGGAGCGCTTCACCACCAAGATCGCCGGGCAGGTCAAGGACTTCGACATCACCGCCGAGAACCCGCTGTTCGGCAAGTACCGGGTCAGCGGCAAGGACGCCAAGAAGATGGACTCGTTCATCCACTACGGCCTCGGCGCGGGTTTCATGGCGCTGCACGACGCCGGCCTGGAGATCGACGAGAGCAACGCCGAGCGGATCGGCGCGATCGTCGGCTCGGGCATCGGCGGCCTGCTCGGGATCGAGGAGCAGACCATCGATTTCCACGAGGGCAAGAAGATCTCGCCCTTCTACGTGCCCTCGACCATCATCAACATGCTGCCGGGCCAGCTGAGCATCATCGCCGGCCTGAAGGGGCCGTCGTTCTCGGCGGTCTCGGCCTGCGCCACCTCCAACCACTCGATCGGCACCGCGATGCGGATGATCCAGTACGGCGAGGCCGACGTGATGCTGGCCGGCGGCGCCGAGCGCGGCTCCTCGCCGACCGCGGTCGGCGGCTTCTGCGCGATGAAGGCGATGTCGACCCGCAACGACGAGCCGACCCGCGCCTCCCGCCCGTGGGACAAGGACCGCGACGGCTTCGTGCTCGGCGACGGCGCCGGCATCCTGGTGCTGGAGGAATACGAACACGCCAAGGCGCGCGGTGCGCGCATCTACTGCGAGCTGGCCGGCTACGGCGCCACCTCCGATGCGTACCACATGACCGCGCCGAGCGGCGAGGGCGCCAGCCGCTGCATGCGGATCGCGATGAAGGACGCCGGGATCAACCCCGAGCAGGTCGACTACATCAACGCGCACGGCACCTCGACCCCGATCGGCGACCTCGGCGAGAGCGACGCGATCAAGGTCGCGCTCGGCGACCACGCCTACAAGACCATGGTCAGCTCGACCAAGTCGATGACCGGCCACCTGCTCGGTGCCGCCGGCGGCGCCGAGGCGATCTTCTCGGTGCTGGCCCTGCGCGACGGCATCGTCCCGCCGACCATCAACCTGGACCAGCCCGGCGAAGGCTGCGACCTGGACTACGTGCCGAATGTGGCGCGCCAGGCCAAGCTGGACGTGGTGATGTCCAACGGCTTCGGCTTCGGCGGCACCAACGGCACGCTGGTATTCAAGCGTATCTGAGCCCCCTTTCCTCCGGGGCGAGGCACGCGCATCGCGCATGCGCGTGCCTCGGACGTCCGCCGCCGGCGTGGGCGGGCAGGCATGGCTCCCTGCGATGCTCGACCGCGCGAGGCTTGGTCCGCAACCCCGTCCGGCGCCGCGCGCCGGCTTCTCCCGAAGGGAGAAGGAATACCGTCGTATCTCCCGTCGTGAACCCTGACCGATGACGCTGATCAGACCCCTGCATGCGGACATCGATCTGCTGGCGCTGCACCGGCTCGCGCCGCAGCGCTATCCGGCCTTGTTCGAGTCCACCGCGTCCGGCACCGCGCACGGACGCTGGGACCTGTTGCTGGTGGGCGACGGCACCGGCATGCGGCTGGGCGGCGACGGCCGGGTGCGCGACCTGCAAGGCGGAGCGATCGCGGGCGATTTCCTGGAGGCGCTGGACGCCGCCTGGCGGGCCGAGCGCCTCGCCGCGCCGGCCACGCCCGGTGCGCCCCCGTTCCGCGGCGGCTGGGCGCTGCTGCTGGATTACGAACTGGCGGCTCAGGTGGAACCGGTGCTGGCGCTGCCGGCGCGCGCCGACGCAAGGCCCGCGGCGCTGGCGCTGCGCTGCCCGGCCGCGTTGTTGCGCGACCGGAACGACGGCACCTGTTTCGCAGTGGCCGAGGCGGGCCGCGCGGAGCTGATCGAGCGCATCGTCGCCGACCTCGAGCCGGCGAAGGCCTTGCCGGCGTTGCCGGACTGGACGCCGCCCGTGGCGGTCGAGGAAGACGCTCCCGGGCGCTTCACCGCCGGCGTCGAGCGGGTGCTCGACTACCTGCGCGCGGGCGACGTGTTCCAGGCCAACATCTCGCGCAAGTGGGAGGCGCGCTTCGAGCGGCCGCTCGAGCCGGCGGCGCTGCACGCGCGCCTGCGCGCGGCCAACCCCGCGCCGTTCGCCGGGCTGTTCGTCGCCCAGGAGCGCGCGGTGGTCAGTTCGTCGCCGGAGCGGCTGGTGTCGGTGCGCGGCGACGTGGTGGAGACCCGGCCGATCGCCGGCACCCGTCCGCGCTCTCCCGGCGACGACGAGGTCGCGCGCATCCGCGAGCTGGTCGGCCATCCCAAGGAGCGCGCCGAACACGTGATGCTGATCGACCTGGAGCGCAACGACCTGGGCCGGGTGTGCGCGCCGGGCACGGTCGAGGTCGACGAGCTGATGACGGTGGAGAGCTATGCGCACGTGCACCACATCGTCAGCAACGTGCGCGGCCGCCTGCGCGCCGGCACGACCCCGGGCGAGGTGATCCGCGCGGTGTTCCCGGGCGGGACCATCACCGGCTGCCCCAAGGTGCGCTGCATGCAGATCATCGCCGAGCTGGAGCAGGAGGCGCGCGGCGCCTACACCGGCGCGTTCGGCTGGCTGAACCGCGACGGCGACCTGGACCTGAACATCCTGATCCGTACCGCCGAGGTGGACGGAACGCGCGTGCGCTTCCGCACCGGCGCCGGGATCGTGGTCGACTCGGTCCCCGAGCGCGAGCTGGACGAGACCCGGGCCAAGGCGCGCGGGCTGCTGCGGGCCCTGGGGCGGGAATGAGCGGCGACACGGTATCCTGCGCGCCGTGGACGTGCTGACGAGGTGGCTGTGGCGGCAGGTGGCAAACGAGGATGTCTCGCCGTGGCGGCGGCGCTGCTGGCGCTGGCGCTGCTGTGCGCCGGGGCGGCGGCATGGCTGTGGCAGCGCTACGAGGCTTTCGCGGCGCGGCCGGTGCAGGCGGCGCAGCCGAGCGTGGTGGTGGCCCCGGGCGATTCGCTGAAGAGCGTGTTGCGCAAGCTGCGCGAGGCCGGAGTGGAGGCAGGTTCCGACCTCGAATGGCAACTGCTGGCCCGCCAGGTCGATGCCGCGGGCAAGCTGAAGGTCGGCGAGTACGCCTTGTCGCCGCCGCTGTCGCCGCGCGAGCTGCTGCTGCGGATGCGCCAGGGCAAGGTGATCCAGTACCGCATCACCCTGGTCGAGGGCTGGAACATCCGCCAGGTGCGCGCCGCGCTGAACGCCGCCGAGCCGCTGCGGCACGAAACCCGCGACCTGGACGATGCCGCGCTGATGGCCAGGCTCGGTTTCCCCGGCCAGCACCCGGAAGGACGCTTCCTGCCGGAGACCTACCTGTACCAGCGCGGCGATTCCGACCTGGACGTGTTGCGCCGCGCGCACGCGGCGATGCAGAAGGCGCTGGACGCGGCCTGGCGGCAACGCGCCCCCGACCTGCCGCTGCAGACGCCGGACCAGGCGCTGGTACTGGCCTCGATCGTCGAGAAGGAAACCGGCCTGGCCGCGGAACGGCCGCAGATCGCCGGCGTGTTCGCGCGCCGCCTCAAGCTGGGCATGAGGCTGCAGACCGATCCCAGCGTGATCTACGGACTCGGCAGCGCCTACGACGGCAACATCCGCAAGCGCGACCTGGAAACCGATACGCCCTACAACACCTACACCCGCGCCGGCCTGCCGCCGACGCCGATCGCTATGCCCGGCCGCGACGCGCTGCTGGCCGCGGTCCGGCCGGCCGACGGCGCGTCGCTGTACTTCGTCGCGGTGGGCGACGGCAGCGGCGCACACGTGTTCTCCGAGACCTACGACCAACACACGGCCGCGGTCGCGCGCTACCTGCAGCGCCTGCGCCAGCCGCCGCCCGCCGAGGCGGCCAAGCCATGAGTCCCGCATTGCTCCGACATCCACGCTTCATCAGCCTCGAAGGCGGCGAGGGCGCCGGCAAGACCACCGCGATCAACGCGATCCGCGACTGGCTCGCCCGCCACGGCCACGAGGTCGTACTGACCCGCGAGCCCGGCGGCACGCCGCTGGCCGAGCGCATCCGCGGCCTGCTGCTCGACCGGCACGAGGGCGCCGAGCCGCTGTGGCCGGAGGCCGAACTGCTGCTGGTGTTCGCCGCGCGCGCCCAGCACGTGCGCGAGGTGATCCGGCCGGCGCTGCAGCGCGGCGCGTTCGTGGTCAGCGACCGCTTCACCGATTCCAGCTACGCCTACCAGGGCGAGGGCCGCGGCCTGGAGCGCGGCTGGATCGCCGAACTGGAGCGGCGCGCAGTCGGGATCGAGCCGGGCATGACCTTGCTGCTCGACCTGGACGTCAAGGTCGGCCGCGCCCGCACCACCGGCCGCGACCTGTGGCCGGACCGCATCGAGAGCGAGCACGACGACTTCTTCGAGCGCGTGCGCGCGGGATTCCGCCAGCGCGCGATGGAGCATCCGGATCGCTTCGCGGTGATCGATGCCGGGCAGTCGCCGCTGGAGGTGGCGCGCGACGTCGCCGAGGCGGTGTCGCGCTTCGTACAGGGCCAGGCCGGATGAGCGCCTTCTCGCCGTGGCAGCAGCGCGCCTTCGACCAGGCCGTGGCCGCGCTCGACGCCGGCCGCCTCGGGCACGGCATGCTGATCTGCGGTCCGGCCGGGCTGGGCAAGCGCGAGGTCGCGCTGAAACTGGCCGAGCACGTGCTCTCGCAGGGCGTGGATGCGGCGGCGAACCAGCGCGCCGCGCAGCTGATCGCCGCCGGTACCCATCCGGACCTGCAACTGGTGTCGTTCATCCCGAACCGCACCGGCGACAAGCTGCGCACCGAGATCGTCATCGAGCAGGTGCGCGAGGTCTCGCAGAAGCTCGCACTGACGCCGCAATACGGCATCGCGCAGGTGGTGGTCATCGATCCGGCCGACGCGATCAACCGCGCGGCCTGCAACGCGTTGCTGAAGACGCTGGAAGAACCGGCGCCCGGCCGCTACCTGTGGCTGGTCAGCGCGCATCCGGCGCGGTTGCCGGCGACGATCCGCAGCCGCTGCCAGCGCCTGGAGTTCAAGCTGCCGCCCGCGCACGAGGCGCTGGCCTGGCTGCTGGCGCAGGGATTCGCCGAGCCCGAGGCGCGCCAGGCGCTGGACGCCGCGCGCGGCCATCCGGGGCTGGCCGCCGAGTGGCTGCGCGGCAACGGGCTGGAATTGCGCCGTCAGGTGGCCGCGGACCTGGAGCAGCTCGGCGCGGGCCGCGCCGGCCCGGTGGAGGTCGCGCTGCGCTGGACCGGCGACGAGCAGGCCGAGCAGCGCCTCGCGCACGCCGCCGACCTCGTGCTGGCGCAAGCCTCTTCCGGCTTGACCGATCCAGCGCGTTTGCACAAGCTGGCCGCCTGGTTCGATGCCGCCAACAGGACGCGCGAACTGCTGCGCACCACCGTGCGCGCGGACCTCGCGGTGACCGAACTGCTGCTTGCCTGGCGCGATGGGGATCGCGCCGTCCGGAAAGAGGGGAGTGCATGAGTGCGACGAGCGGGCGCCAGGGGATCCTGTCGTTGGCGGTCAAGGACAAGATGGCGCTGTACGGCGCCTACATGCCGTTCGTGAAGAACGGCGGCATCTTCGTGCCGACGCCCAAGCGCTACTTCCTCGGCGACGAGGTGTTCCTGCTGCTGACGCTGCCCGAATCCAGCGAGCGCCTGCCGGTGGCCGGCAAGGTGGTGTGGACCACGCCCGTGGGGGCGCAGGGCAACCGCGCCGCCGGCATCGGCGTGCAATTGCCGGACGAGCAGGAAGGCGAAACGATCCGCAACCGGATCGAGACGCTGCTGGCCGGGTTGCTCAATTCCGAGAAACCGACCTACACCCTATAGGACCGTTGACGCGCGCCGTGGCTCCTATATAATGCGCGGCTCGCGACACACCGGGCGGTTAGCTCAGCGGTAGAGCATTGCCTTCACACGGCAAGGGTCGCAGGTTCGATCCCTGCACCGCCCACCACGATAAACCCCTGATTTTTCAGGGGTTTTTCTTTGTCCGGCCTAGCTTTGCGGTACGTGTACGGACGCCAATACGGAATCACGCCGCGAAGCCCAGCCTGATCGACGTGGCCATCTCGACGCGCAGGCACCCATAGCGGCACGCATCGGCCGCGTGATCGGGGCCGCTGCTGTCCACGTCCTCGATCTTCCTGTCGTCTCGCGCCAGGTACGGGACGGTCGCCCACCAGTAGCGGCAATCGCTCGACACGTAGAGGCCGGCCATGTCCGGCTTGCCGGCGTTCGCCAGCAGTTTGCGCATCCGGTTCCAGCCGGTGAGCCGATCGGCCTTGCGCGCCGGGATGAAGCGCACGCCGCACTGCCGGAACTCGTCGGCGATGGAGCCCGCACCGTGGCCGGCCTTGGCGAAGCACGCATCGTCCGCCACGCCCTGCGCGGGGATCTTCCACCGCCGGCACAGCCCCTTGATGTTCTCGGCCAGCTCCGGGACGGTCCAGCCAAGCCCGGCGGTCAGGTTGTCGCGCTTGTTGGTCGCCAGCTCGTCGACCAGGACGATGGAGTTGCGCGGGTAGTAGCGCCCGCCCACGGTGCCCTCGCGCCCGCCCGGCGAGCGCGCGCAGACGTAGGTGACGGACGGGGCCGACGATCCGAAGTCGTGCGCCAGGTAGGTGGCCCAGCCCTCGGGGATCTCGCCCCACGGCTCGACCATGTTGCGCTTTTCGTCCAGGACGCTGGCGAAGTAGGCGCCGCGGTTCACCGCCCAGTCGCCGTCGACCCACGCGCGCAACAGCTCCGGGTCATCCGGGCACGCGGCCTCGAGCTGGTCGCGGTACTGCTCCCGGTCAATGAACCGGTTGCCGGCGAACGTGGACGGGGCATAGACCCACTCGCGCTTGCTCTTCGGCTCCACAAACGGGGTCCACGCCGGAGCGCGCAGGGCGTAGCGGTGCGCCAGCCAGTGATGGCCCACGCCGCCGGGGTTGGCGGCCATGACCATGCGGACGGGGATGTCCTTTGGGCCGCGCAGGTTGGAGCGCAGCATGTCCAGCATGCCCGGATCGGGGAATTGCCCGGCCTCGTCGACCATGAGCAAGGTGAAGGAACGCCCCTGGTACTTGGCGTAATCGGCGCCGTGCTCGAGCTGGCCCAGCTCCATGATCGCCCCGCACGGGAAGCGCCACAGGTGCTCGCTGGCGTTGTAGCGGGCATCGGTGCCGTACACGAGGCCGAACACCTCGCGGCACACCTGCTCGAAGTCCGCCAGGCCCTTGTAGCTGCGGCGGATGTACAGGATGCGCGCGCGCTGGCCGTACTGCGCGACGTGGCGCAGGGCGAGCAACGCCAGGGCGTAGGACTTGCCGCCGCCGCGGCCGCCGCCCATGAACAGGTCGAACTCTTCCGGCACCGCCATCGCGGCGGTCTGGAAGTCGTTGAGCTCAATCGTCATGGGGGAGTTTCTCCGGCTCGATCACACGCGCCTGCAACCACTGCTCACGCGGCGCGGCGCCCGGCAGGTTGAACGTCACCTGCACCTTGTTGGCCTGCCCGGTCTGGTCGCCCTCGCGGTAGCCGTGGCGGGCTTTCAGCAGGAAGATGGCCGGCGTGGGCGACGAGGCCATGTGCGCGCGCAGGGACGCCAGGAGCATCTGGTGCTCTTCCTCGACGCCCTCGTCATAGGCTGCCTGCAGGCCCTCGTGCTCTTCCAGCCACTGCTTGAGCTTGGCCACGCCGACGCCCAGGCGCCGGGCCATGACCTTCTGGGGCGTGCCATCGGCGGCCCAGCGGCGGAGCTTGTCGGCGGTGCCGCGCGGGGGCTTCTCGGGTGATGGTAGGGGCTTGGTCATGTCCGCACCGCCTGCACGCGCGCCGGGCGCAGGTACGGGGCCGCCAGCACAAGCGACGCAGGGCGGCGCCTGCGGGCCGCGGGCGGCTCCGCATAGGCCACCTCCAGCGCGTCGACCTTCTCGCGCACCACAGGGCCGCGGCGGGCCTCCGGCGGGTCCAGGTCGTCGGCGTGGATCTCGATAGCCAGCGCGCATTGCGCCTGCTTCACCGCCATCGGGACGGCATCGCACGCCACGCCCGGCACGTCCGCACGGGGCCACGCCAGCGGCTGCTCGGCCGACACCGGCCGGCCCACCCACGCCCAGGCGTTCATGGCCTCGGCAGCACGCCGCAACAGCACTTCTTGGGCCTCGGTGTCGGGCGGCAAGGTGCCCCCGTACTCGGCAGCGCGGGCCTGCAGCTCGGCGGTGGTCGCGTAGGTGTCAACGCCCGGCGTCAGCACGGCCACACCCTCACGGCCAGCGCCCAACGCTCGCCCGGCGGGCCTTTCAGGGTGAAGGCACAGCGGGCACCGGCGCGCGGCTCGCCCGCGATCACGTTGGCGGCGGTGAACGTCACGTCGCCGGTGGCACCGGGCATGTGGTCGGAACGAATGACGCCCGCGCCATCGTTCCATCGGGTGATTGTTCCGGTCTCGCGGCTCATCGCCTCGCCTCCTCAAAAGTGCCCGGCGGCAAGGCTGCGAACTCCCCGACCGCAGCCCCACCGCCGGGCAAAGCGGTTAGAGCTTGTGGCGCAGGAACGCCAGGCCCACGTGCTTGCGCTCGCTCACGCGGTCCCAGTTGGCCGCGGCGGCCAGGTCCGCGATCGACGGGCTCACGCCCACGCCAGCGCCGTCGACGAACGAGAAGCCGGCCGGGTGGATCGCCAGGTTGTTGCGGCTGTGCAGGATCTGCTGGCCGCCGCCGTTGCCCTTGGCCGGGCGGCTCTCGATCTCGGTGCCGTCCGCCTCGCGCGGGGCGGTGATGCCGTAGGCGATCGCGCCGGGCTTGAACAGGACGGACGTGTACGCCCACACCGCCGGATCCTCTTCCGGATCGGCCGCGATGTTGTCCTTGGGCATGCCGTCGTCGACGATCAGCGCCAGGCCGCGGAACGTCTGGATGAAGCCGCCAGCCGAGTCGGGGATGGTCTGGATCAGGTCGCGCTTGAGCGCGGCCGCGTAGACGTCGGAGTGCATCGCGATCGCGGTCACGTCGCGCAGGGCATCGCCCAGCGTGTGCGCCGCGTCGATCACGCCCGCCGCACTGAACTTGGCCGCGTCGCCGCCCTCGCCGGTGATGTCGACCACCATGTCGCCGGCGTTGGCCGCGACGTTGCGGGCCAGCACGCCGCGTAGCGACGCGACCAGGCGGCGCTGCAGCTGGCGGGTCCAGTAGGCGGTCACGCGGTCCTGGATGCGCTGCAGGGCGCTCGAGCCCGCCAGCTCGCTGGCCATGTTCATGGCCGACCAGCTCTGGTGCAGATACGCCTTGCGGACGCGGTAGGAGTCGGCCCCCAGCTTGTTGGGCGTCGACTCGACGTCGGGGTCGTCGTTGACGATGTTGGCTTCCTCGTTGCCGAGGTCGAGCCAGGTCGGGACGGTGAAGGAATCGGCGCCGGCGGTGAGCTGCTGCTCGATGCGGGCATTGCGGACCATGAGGCCCGACTGGACGAGCGCGGACTTCTCGGCGGTGTTCTCGGTGACGTACTGGGTGAATTCGTCGGGGACGACGACATCGGAAAGGCGAACGGTTGCCATGACGGCAGCTCCTAGTGGGGACAGGGGATCGGATCGGACGCGGCACGGCCTGCGTCGGGTGCCCCACTAGGGCGTATTGCCTGTGGCGTGTGCGCCGGCCCCACGGGGACCGGCGGTGTCCACGCCCGAAACGGTACGCGAAACGGGGCGAAAAGTCAAGGGAAACAGCCGCTTAGCGCAGACCGAAGGGCGACGGCGCGGGCTGTGCTTCGGGCTTGCCGGCCGGACCGGTGGGCGACAGGTCGCGATAGCCCGGGCCCGGGCCGCCGCCGCCGTTGGCGCGGACGGCATAGAGCCGGACGAACCGCTCCGCGTCGGGCGTGCCCTCGGCCAGCAGCCGCACGTCGCCGGCGGTGAACGTCGCCGGGCGCACCTTGCCGGGCGTGCGGCGCTCTTCCGGGCGGCCGCCCTTGTTGCCGCCGGTGACCACGGTGTCGGGCTCGCGCACCATCGCCGGCTCGCCCTTGGCGTCCAGGATGATCACGCGGCCGTCGTCGCCCAGCGCGAACTGGTAGTGCCTGGCGAACAGCTGGCCGAACAGCTCGCCATCCACCGCCACGTCATCCAGTACGGCCGCTACAGGCTGATCCAGCCGCAGGGCGCGCACGTCCGCCAGGGCGGCGTCACGCTCGCCCTGCGCGGCTTCCAGCGCCGCCTGGGCGTCCGTGGCCTTCGCCTTCGCGGCCTTGAGCTCGGCCAGCAGCTCCGCGTTCTTGGCGCGCAGCGCGTCGATCTCCGCCTGCAGGGCTTCGGTGGTGGTCTCGGGGAGGTTGGTCATGGGGTGAATCCTCGTGGTTTTGGGGGGTGGATTCCGTACCTGCGTCCGTACGGAGGCGCTATCTCGCTGCAAATGCAGGAAATATGCGGTTTCTGTGTAAAGAACCCTTGCCGTGTGAGGGCATGGGTGCTAGTCTTTCGAAAAAGCCGGGGTGCTTTTTTAGCGACCCCGCCTTGCGGACGCGGACGGCCCCCCGGCCCGCTGCGCTAATGCGCCAATCTGCGCCAATGCAGCTAATCCGCCTGCCTGCATTAGCGCAGTCCCCTGCGCGCGCTAATGCGCAAGGGGGGTATGGGGGGAGAGACGCACACACAGTCACGCCGCCTCCGCGGCCTGTTCCTGCGCTAATGTCCAACGCATGGCCACCCGCCGGCTCGGGTTCCGGTACTCCTCCCGAACGATTGCGCCCTCGCGCTCCAGGGCGGTGATCGCCGCCTCCACGCGCGGCTTGCCCTCGCGTTTCGTGCGCAGGGCTTCGGGCATCTCGGGCATCTCACACAGCGCATGCCAGGTGGTGCGCTGCCCGGTGCGGGCCACCGGGATGGTCAGGTCCGCATCCACGGCCGCCCGGATGACGGCCAACACGTCCTTGGCGTCTGCGCGCACCATGACGGCCTGTGCGTTCGCCTTGGCGGCCGCCGCTTGCTCGGCTGCCACCGGCTTCAGGATGCCACCCTGTACCCGCTGCAGGGCGATGGGATCGGCCTTGCGTCCCCAGCGCGCTTTTTCGTGCACCAGCTCGATACCGTCTTCCGATTCCAGCAGCGCCAGGCGCGAGCGTGCGCCGTTGTGCCATGCGGTGCTGCCGCTGTAGCTGTTGCCGTGGGCGTTGCCCTTGGCGGCCTGCTTGTCGATATGGGCCAGCAGGACCACGGCCGCGTTATTGCCGCGGGCGATGCGGCGGGCAAGCGCGCGGATGAACGCCTTGACCTGCCGGCGCACGTTCTCATTGCCGCCGAAGGTGTCCGATGCGTTATCGATGAACACGATATCCGCGCCGGCGGCGGCTTCCTCCGCCTTGCGCATCATGTCGGTGAACTCCAGGCGCGTGGCGCCACCCTCGCTCGATTCCACCGCCAGCTCGGACTCGCCATCGGTCCCGTCAAACAGGACGAAGTTGCGCTCGATTTCGCCCGGCGGCAGCGCGCACACGTTCACCACGTCCTGCAGCGAACGCATGATGTCCGCGCCTTCATCCTCGAACGACAGGAACACCACGCGGCCCTGCACCACGTCGAACGGCCCCCACGGCCGCCCTGCGGCGATGTGTGCGGCGTGCGTCAGCGCCAAGGTGGTCTTGCCCACGCCACCATGCCCGCCCAGCAGCGTCACCACGCGGCGCGGGTAATAGCTCTCCATGACGTGCGGATGCTCGGGAACCGGCTTGGCCATGAACCCGGCCAGCGGCACCAGGCGCAGCTCGCCGGGGGGCGTCTCGCCCTTGACCTTCGCCATGACGCCCGACGCATCAACGGGCCGGGGCGGCATGCCATCGCTGCGCGGCTTGGCCATGCCCGACGCGATGCCGGCCTGAATCGTGGCCCGGGTCTTGTCTGGCGTGACGTCGGGCGGGTTCCAAGCGGCAGTTTCGGCCAGCAGGGTTGCTTCGATCACCGCCCGCGAAAGCTGGCCGGTCGGGACGAACCCGCCCAAGCCGTGCGCCTCGGCGTTGACGATCTTGTTCCGGTCGCCGGGCGGGGCGTTGCGGACAGCCCGCGCGGCCGATTCCAGCGCCCGCAGGGCATAGGCGGTAGGCTCGCTCACGGGCGGCCCCTGGGGCGCCTCCTGCGGCTCCTGGGTAGCTTCCGGCGGCACCTCGGCCAGCAGCTCGGCAAGGCATAGGGCGGAGCCCTCCAGGCGGTACACGTCCGACTTGGTGACGGGCAGGTACAGCATCTGTTCCGGCCGGTCGCACGCTTCATCCCACGGCACCTTGCCGTAGCCCGCCGCCTCCATGTCCGCGTCGATGCGCGCGCGGATGGCCTGCGATGCGCGGATGCGCTCGGCACGCGGCGCCGCCTGGTCAAGCTCGAGCACGATGCGGCACCGCGGCTTGTCGGGCGCGTGCGATGCCGTGGTGTACACGATGCCGGAATACTTGCCGACGATGCCCACCAGGGCCGCGAACGATTCGGGCGTCAGGTCGGCGCAGCCGTCCTTGCCGTCATCTGCGTCCAGGCCCAGCCAATCCACCGGCAGCACGCACTCCTTGCAGCGGTGCGGCTGGCCGATGGCGCGGGCGAACGATTCACGCCCCCGGTGCAGCTCATCATCCGGCGCGATGCCGACAGGGGCGCAGATGTATTGCTGCCCCTTGCCGGTGCCCCGGTCGCCTGCGATGGCGTCCAGGAACTGCGCGAACGTGTCCGCGGTGCGCTGCTCTGGCGTGTTGTCGGTGGCGCGGGAGCCGCGGCTGTAGGCGACTTGCATGGCGCCTGCCCCCGCGCTAGGCTGGATCCCGAAGCCGCCCGCTTCACTGTCTTGCGTCCGCCCGGTGCCCGCCGGGCGTTCGCGCATCTGGGGGTTGGTCATCGGTCTGCGTCCCCCTCGTGTGCATCGATGAGGGCGTCGAGCATTTCCACGGCGTCGATCAGCTGGCCTTCCACGTCCTCGGGCGCCCAATGGCCCGATTCCAGGCACGGCCACATGTTCTCGGCCACGAAAGCCACGCCGTTGCGTGCGGCCAGCTGGCGCTGGCGCCGTTCCTCACGCCGGCGCGGATTCTGCACACCGTCGACACACAGGATGAACAGCGCCGCCGACGTGCGCTCCTCGTAGTCGTCGCCGTTGAGCGCCTCGACGGCCGCGTCGCGCATCTTCTGCAGGCGGACTCGGCCCTCGACGGTGGTGTCGGCCACACCGATCGCGTCCAACAGGTGCGGGGCGGCCAGCTTGCGCCACCGCTCGCGCGTCAGGAGGCCAACGGCAAATTGCCAGTCCATGAAGGCGCCGATGGCGTCGATCTTCGCCCGGTCGTCGCCGGCGGCCTTGGCCGCGTCCAGCGCGTCCAGGACGGCCCAGCCGCGTGCTTCCTGTGCGGCCGTCAGCTGCGGCTCCATGGGCGACATGGGACGGAAGGCGGCGACCATCACGCGGCCTCCTGCTGCTTGGCCAGGTTGCGCTCGACGAACGCCTCGAGCTCCGACCGGGCGATGAAGGTCCGGGCCTTGATCTTGAACGGGCGAATCTCGCCCTCGTCGATCAGCGTGTAGATGAAGGGGCGGCTGCAGCCGAGAACCTCGGCGGCCTGCCTCGGCGAGTAGGCCAAGGCGTCAACGGGCTTTCCCATGTTCAAGCTCCTGAAACGCAGAAAGCCCCGGCCGGGTGAGCGGCGCGAGGCTTTCGGTGGGCACAAAAAAACCCGGCGCTAGGCCGGGTTCGTTTTCTCCGGGCGTTGCTCCGGATCGTGGAAAACCGTAGCCGACGCGGCAGTGGTTGTCAACTACACCCCCGACGAGCATCCGCAAGCCATTGATTCACATGGAGAGGCGCTCACGTCCCCGACTCTACAGCGCGCAGCCCGTCCGCCGCATCACAGACCAGGCGGAAGGCCGTCATCGCGGCAGACAGGATCTTCTTCGGATCGTCCGCGATGTCGACTTCCTGCATGTCGGTCATGAAGTCGAGCACGACGCGCGCGTCGTCCAGTTTGCAGCCGACCTCGGCCAGGGCATCAGCGTGGGCGGTGGTATCGTTCTTCGTTGCCATGATCGTTCTCCTGTGGAACGGTGGTGGAAGTCGCCCGGTGTTGGCCCACCGGGCGGCGCTTGAACTAGAGCATTTGCACCGCGGCCAGCTTCTCGCGCGCGGCTCCGTGCACCAGGTGCCCGTAGTGCTTTTCGATCATCGCCAGCGACGTGCCGGCGAGCTTGGCCACCGTGAGCAAATCCATCCCGCCCACGATCGCGTCAGTGATCCAGCCGTGCCGCAGGGTGTACAGGACAACCGAATCAGGCAGCCCGGCCGCCGCGGCCGCATCCTTCACCGGTTGGCGCCAGTCGTGGGGTTGCCACGGCGCGCCTGCATTCGTGAACATCGGCGCCCGGGGCAGCTTGCCCTTGGCCAGCCGGTCGAACAGCGCCTTGGCCGGCGGTGAGAGCGGGACCGTGCGGGTGTGCCCCTTGGTGCGGAAGGTCACCGTACCGTGCCGCGCGTCGTAATCCTTCCGCAGCACGGCGGCGGGATCGCCGGGGCGGCATCCCGTCAGAATGATGCACTCCATCAGGTCGCGCACGTCCGCCCCCGCGTGCTCCAGGAGGGCGCGGCGCTGGTCGAGGTCGAGGTACAGCTCGCGCCGCGCCCCGGCGTCCTTGTGCGGCTTCACGCTCTCCCACTCGATGGCCCGCTCGGGGGCAACATACCGACGCGTCACCGCGCGATTCAGGGCCGCCACAAGCGGCGTCCGCATGCGGTTCGCCGTGGCCTTGGCCAGGGGCTTGTGCTCGGGCGGCCGCCCCTTGGTCGGCGGGAGCTTGCCCAGCTTGCCCTGCTGCACGCGCTCGAACCACGACTCCACGTCGCGCTCGCGCAACTTCGAAAGGGCGACCGTGCCGATCCGGTCGTGATAGATGGTCCGCTCGAAGCGCCGCTCGGCGTCGAGCGCCGCGGATTCGCGGCCTTCCTTCCGTAGCGCGGCCACGTAGTCGCGGCAGGCGTCGGCAACGGTGTCGATGCCCTGCCCGCGCACTCCCGCATCCTCGGCCTTCTTGAAGGCGCGCGCTTCGTCGAGCGCGGCCTCGAACTCGACTAGCTCCGTCGAGCCCAGCGCGCGGTAACGCTGCGCGCCGTCTACGCGGTAGCGCGCGACCCAAGTGCCGTTGCCGTTCGCGTCGAGTGCGCGGAAGCCCAGGAACAGCCCCTTGGCGATCGGCTCGCCCCAGTAGGGCTCGCGGCGGGGCGCCAGTTTCTTGCGGGCAGCGAGGGTGTTGATCTTCGGCATGGTGGCTTCCGTACGGACGCGGTACGGAAAACACTAAATGACAGCCATTGCAGAAGTCAAGCCATTTTTCCTTGTCTACCAATAGGTTAGACAACATGCGGAACAGCTATTTCATTGCCCTTTCGCCTTCACACGGCAAGGGTCGCAGGTTCGATCCCTGCACCGCCCACCAATACGACACCTGGGTTCCAAGGTGGTTCGCAGCAAGGAAAGCCGGCTCCGCAGCCGGCTTTTTTGTGGGCCCCTCACAAGGGCAGCGCATCCATGTGCGCGGATCTTTTTTGTGCCGGCGGGGCGCCGCCGTATGCGCCGGCGCCCTTGTCGTTCGATCGACGCGTGGACCGCTTCAGCGCTCGAGCGCTTCGAGTGCGTCCGCGAATCTGCGCATCAGCCGGACCAGGTCGTCCAGGTCCTCCGGTTCCCAGGTCTTGAATATCTCGCGGCCCATCTGCTCGCGCGCCGCATCGATCTGGTCGGTCATCGCCTTGCCGGCGGGCGATACCACCGCCTCGCGCATGCGGCGGTCGCGCGCGTTCTCCGAGCGCAGCACCAGGCCCATGCCTTCCAGCTTGGTCACTTGCCGGCTGATCGTCGTGTAGTCGCGCCCGAGGCGGTCGGCCAGTTCGACCACGCCGATCGGCCCCAGCCGCTCGATGACCACCAGCAGCCGGAACAGCGCCTGGTCGAGCTTGATGCCGGCCTTCTCGATCAGCCGCTCGTCGTTGCGCGGCCGGTTCATCACGCTGACGATGCTGAGCATCGCGCCGTGCAGCTGCTTGAGGCGGGCGGCCGAAATATGTGTATCTTGCACTTTCTTTGGGTGCGCCATAGCATGCTCCTTTGAATGTGCATATTACACATATTGGAGGATGTCGTGGAATCGAGCGTGGATGTTCTGGTCTGTGGTGCCGGCGCGGCCGGCCTGGCCCTCGCCATCGAACTGGCAAGGCGCGGCGTGTCGTTCCGGCTGATCGAGAAGAGGGAGGGCCCGTTTCCGGGGTCGCGGGGCAAGGGCATCCAGCCGAGGACGCAGGAGATCTTCGAGGACATGGGGATCATCGATCGCCTCGTCGCGGTCGGCGGCGCATACCCGCCGCACCGGACCTATCTGGCGCAAGGCGGCCATGTCGATTCGGATGTCGCGGCCTGGGCGCCCGCGACGCCGGAAGAGCCGTACCAGATGCCGTTGATGGTGCCGCAGTTCCTCACCGAGACCGTGATGGCCGAACGGCTCGCCGAACTCGGCCATCGCCCGGGCTATGGCCTGGAACTGGTCGGCCTGCAGCAGGACGCAGGCGGAGTGACCGCAACGGTCGCGGGCGAGGGCAAGGAGCACCGCATCCGCGCCCGCTACCTCGTCGGCAGCGATGGCGGCCGCAGTTTCGTGCGGAATGCATTGGGGATCGCCTTTCCCGGCAAGACGCTCGGCGTTCGCGCGATCGTGGCGGACATGCACCTGGTCGGGCTCGACCGCGACGCGTGGCATCAGTTCGGCGCGGAGTCGATGGACAGGATGCTCTCGCTATGCCCGCTGGCGGGAACCGACATGTTCCAGTTGCAGGCGCCGATCCCGCCCGAAGGCGAGGCCGATCTTTCCGCGGCGGGCCTGAACGCGATGATCGCCGAGCGTACCGGCCGCGCCGATATCCGGATCGAATCGGTGTCCTGGGCATCGGCCTATGCCATGAACGCGCGCCTGGCCGATCGCTATCGCCAGGGCCGGGTATTCCTTGCCGGCGATGCCGCCCACACCCACCCGCCGACCGGCGGGCAGGGGCTCAACACCAGCATCCAGGACGCCTACAACCTGGGCTGGAAGCTCGCCGCCGTGCTGGGCGGCGCGCCTGACGGCCTGCTCGACAGCTACGAGGAAGAGCGCAGGCCGATCGCGAGCGACATGCTCGGCCTGTCCACCCGGTTGCTGGAAGACGCCAAGCGCGGCGGCCACCAGCGCGGCCGGGAAGTGAAGCAGCTCGACATCGGCTACGCAGGGACGTCGCTGGCGGTGGAAGCGCCCGGGCGCGGGCATGGATTGAAGGCGGGCGACCGTGCGCCCGATGCCCTGCTGCGCGGCGCGGCGGGGCAGCCGCGGCGCCTGTTCGACCTGTTCGCCGGCCCGCACTGGACGCTGCTGGGCCATCGCGCGGACCGCGCGTCCGTGCCGGCGCGCGCGGGCGTGCGGGTCCATGCGATCGGCCCGGACGGCGACCTCTTCGACGAGAGCGGCCGTTTCGCCGAGGCCTACGCGGTCGCGCCGGGCGACTGGGTGCTGGTGCGTCCCGACGGCTACGTGGGCGCGATCGTGGCATCCGATCGGATGGGGGCGCTGGAGGGTTTGTTCCGGCGCGTGGGGATCGCGGCGTGAGCGATGCAACGGATGCGAGAGGCCCGGATCGGCGGTTGCGATATCGCCTGCGCAAGGCATCCGGGCTGGACGCAAGCCGACGTTGTCTTCGAGGCTCAGTCCGCGGCGCGGAAAACGGCCGGGCCCGTGGCTATACGCCGCGTAGGCCTTCAAGTGCCATCGACACCGCCCGGCGCCAGTCCGGTATAGCGCGCCCGCGGGCGGATCAGGGTGCCGAGCGCCTGTTGTTCGAGCGCGTGCGCGAGCCAGCCGGTGAGGCGGGCGGTGGCGAACATGACCAGCGCATGCGCGGCGGGCAGGTCGTGGACGAAGCAGATCGCCGCGAGCATGCAGTCGATGTTGGGGTGCTGGCCGCTGCTTTCCTTCGCCGCGGCGAGCACGGCTTCGACGTGCCGCATCGCCGGCGTGTCGCCGCGCAGTTCGCGCAGCAGCCGCAGCACTTCGGCGCCGCGCGGGTCGCCGTCGGGATAGAGCAGGTGGTTGAAGCCGGGCAGGTCGTCGCCGCGCTGCCAGCGTTCGGCGATGAAGGCGGCCGGCAAGTCGGCGTCCTGCGCGTCGCGCAACAAGGCGTAGGCGCGCGCAGTGGCGCCGCCGTGGCGCGGGCCCGACAGCGCGGCCAGGCCGGCGCTCACCGTGGCGTGCAGGTGCGCGCCGGTGGAGGCGACCACGCGTGCGGCGAATGCCGACACGTTGAGTTCGTGGTCGGCGCACAGCACCAGCGCGGCGCGCACCAGTTCGGCGAAATCCCGGTCGCCGGGACGCCAGGTGTCGGCGAGCAGGCGGTGGACCGGGCGCGTGTCCGGCTCGACCCCGACCAGCAGGGCGGCGTTCTGCCGCAACAGCATCGCGGCGATCTCGCGCCTGACCGGGGCGGCGGCGTTGAGCGACTGGCGCAGTTCCAGCGCCAGCAGCGGGATGCAGGCCATCGTGCGCTCCAGCGGCGGCAGCGCGGAGTCCAGCGCCAGCGCGGCGACCCGCGCCGGCCAGGGGGCCGGCGCCTGCAGGGCGAACGGGTCCTGCTCCTCGCACTCCCAGAGCAGGCGGGCGATGTCCTCCAGCGTGGCGCCCTCGCGCACCGCGGCCACCGCCGGGCGGCCGCGGTAGTAGGGCGAGTCCGGGCGGATCAGCGAGATGCGGGTTTCCAGCACCGGCAGGCCGCGATCCAGGCTCTGGGCCGCCCCGCGCGCGGCGCCGCGCCCGATCCGCTTGCGCTGGGCCAGCCGGTCCACCTCCGCGCGCAGGTAGACCCGGCTGCGGTGGTCCGGGCCGGGCCGCGAGGTCAGCAGGCCGCGGCTGACGTAGGCGTACAGCGTGGCGGTGCTGATGCCCAGCAGGTCGCAGGCTTCGGCGGCGGAGATCAGTTCGCGCTCGGACGGGGCAGGCATGGGCAGTTGATAGGTTGATTGATTGAATCAAGATTGATCAACGGATCCGATGGTGCCACATTGGCTCCCATCGCGGAACGGCCCGTGGGGGCCTGCCCGCCCAGCCAGGAGCCTTCCATGACCCCGTCGTCCGCCGGCGCCCGCTTCCGCGCCGCCCTCGCCGCCGAATCGCCGCTGCAGGTGATCGGCGCGATCAACGCCAACCATGCCCTGCTGGCGCAGCGCGCCGGCTACAGGGCGATCTACCTGTCCGGCGGCGGCGTCGCGGCCGGTTCGCTCGGCCTGCCCGACCTGGGCATCAATACGCTGGAAGACGTGCTGATCGACGTGCGCCGCATCACCGACGTGTGCGATTTGCCGCTGCTGGTGGACATCGACACCGGCTTCGGCCCGAGCGCGTTCAACATCGAGCGCACCATCAAGAGCCTGATCAAGGCCGGCGCCGCCGCCTGCCATATCGAGGACCAGGTCGGCGCCAAGCGCTGCGGCCACCGGCCAGGCAAGGAGATCGTGTCCAAGGGCGAGATGGTCGACCGGGTCAAGGCCGCGGCCGACGCCAAGACCGATCCGGACTTCTTCCTGATCGCGCGCACCGATGCGATCCAGATGGAAGGCGTGGACGCGGCGATCGAGCGCGCCATCGCCTGCGTCGAGGCCGGTGCCGACGGCATCTTCGCCGAGGCCGCCTACGACCTGGACACCTACCGCCGCTTCGTCGATGCGGTGAAGGTGCCGGTGCTGGCCAACATCACCGAATTCGGCAAGACCCCGCTGTTCGGCCGCGACGAACTGGCCTCGGCCGGGGTGGCGATCCAGCTGTTCCCGCTGTCGGCGTTCCGCGCCGCCAACAAGGCCGCCGAGAACGTCTACGCCGCGATCCGGCGCGACGGCCACCAGAAGAACGTGGTGGATGCGATGCAGACCCGCGAGGAGCTGTACGAGCGCATCGGCTATCACGCGTTCGAACAACGGCTGGATGCATTGTTCGCGGGCAAGTGAGTTCTTCCTTCTCCACCGGGAGAAGGTGGCGCGAAGCGCCGCGCCGCAGGGAACCCCCAGCCATCGCATTGGAGAACGCGTCGCCACGCGCCAGCCCAGATGAACCATCGTAGAGCACATGTTCGGATCGTTCGCCATCCGGGCGCGTGGCGACGCGTTCAGCCACGTCGTTGCCGATGGATCCGGAGGCGCGACTCGGCCCCGCCGCACCCTCACCCCAACCCCTTTCCCGACCGGAGAGGGGCCCAAAGCACAACGGGAGGACACCAGAAATGAGCGAGACCACCACCACCGCTTTCAAGCCGAAGAAATCCGTCGCCCTGTCGGGCACCGCCGCCGGCAACACCGCGCTGTGCACGGTCGGCCGCAGCGGCAACGACCTGCACTACCGCGGCTACGACATCCTCGACCTGGCCACCACCAGCGAGTTCGAGGAGATCGCCTACCTGCTGGTGCACGGCAAGCTGCCCAACGCAGCCGAGCTGCGCGGCTACAAGGCCAAGCTGAAGTCGCTGCGCGGCATCCCCGCCGCGGTCAAGGCCGCGCTGGAGGAGCTGCCGCCGTCGGCGCACCCGATGGACGTGATGCGCACCGGCGTGTCCGTGCTCGGCTGCGTGTCGCCGGAGAAGGACGACCACAACCATCCGGGTGCGCGCGACATCGCCGACAAGCTGATGGCCTGCCTCGGCTCGATGCTGCTGTACTGGTACCACTGGAGCCACAACGGCCGCGCCATCGACGTGGAGACCGACGACGACTCGATCGGCGGGCACTTCCTGCACCTGCTGCACGGCGAGCCGCCGCGCCAGTCGTGGGTGCGCGCGATGCACACCTCGCTGATCCTGTACGCCGAGCACGAGTTCAACGCCTCCACCTTCGCCTGCCGCGTGATCGCCGGCACCGGCAGCGACATGTACAGCTGCATCGCCGGCGGCATCGGCGCGCTGCGCGGGCCCAAGCACGGCGGCGCCAACGAGGTCGCGTTCGAGGTGCAGAAGCGCTACGACACGCCGGACGAGGCCGAGGCCGACATCAAGGCACGGGTGGAGCGCAAGGAAGTCATCATCGGCTTCGGCCATCCGGTCTACACGGTGTCCGACCCGCGCAACAAGGTGATCAAGGAAGTCGCGCGCCAGCTCTCGGCCGAAGAGAAGAACATGCGGATGTACGACATCGCCGAGCGCCTGGAGACGGTGATGTGGGACATCAAGAAGATGTTCCCGAACCTGGACTGGTTCAGCGCGGTCAGCTACCACATGATGGGCGTGCCGACCGCGATGTTCACGCCGCTGTTCGTGATCGCGCGCACCGCCGGCTGGAGCGCGCACGTCATCGAGCAGCGCATCGACGGCAAGATCATCCGCCCGAGCGCGAACTACACCGGTCCGGAGGATCGCGAGTTCGTGCCGATCGACAAGCGGGCCTGAGGCCCGCAGCCAGTCTCCTGTCCGCGGAAGACAAAGCCCCTCTCCCGCCTGCGGGAGAGGGGTTGGGGTGAGGGAAAGCTCCCCCATCCGCCCTTCGGGCACCTTCCCCAGCAGGCGGGGGAAGGGAGTCGCCAGATTTCATGCAGTGCTGCGAGCCGGTTGCATGCTTCAGCGCCGCACAGCCGGCTTTCAGGAGCGAAAGCCCGCCCAGCAAGCCCAGACCCTCACAGGCCAGCCATGAACACCGATTACCGCAAACCTCTCCCCGGCACCTCGCTCGACTACTTCGATGCCCGCGCCGCCGTCGATGCGCTCCGGCCCGGCGCCTGGGACGGCCTGCCCTATACCTCGCGCGTGCTCGCCGAGAACCTGGTGCGCCGCTGCGACCCGGCGACGCTGGACGACGCGCTCGGGCAACTGGTCGAGCGCCGCCGCGACCTGGATTTCCCGTGGTTCCCGGCGCGCGTGGTCTGCCACGACATCCTCGGCCAGACCGCGCTGGTGGACCTGGCCGGCCTGCGCGACGCGATCGCCGACAAGGGCGGCGATCCCGCCCAGGTGAATCCGGTGGTGCCGGTGCAACTGATCGTCGACCACTCGCTGGCGGTGGAGTGCGGCGGCTACGACCCGGACGCGTTCGCCAAGAACCGCGCGATCGAGGACCGCCGCAACGAGGACCGGTTCCATTTCATCGAGTGGACGCGCCACGCGTTCCGCAACGTGGACGTGATCCCGCCGGGCAACGGGATCATGCACCAGATCAACCTGGAGAAGATGTCCCCGGTGGTCTACGTGCAGGACGGGGTGGCGTTCCCGGACACCTGCGTCGGCACCGACAGCCATACCCCGCACGTCGATGCGCTCGGCGTGATCGCCATCGGCGTCGGCGGGCTGGAGGCGGAGAACGTGATGCTCGGGCGCGCCTCGTGGATGCGCCTGCCCGACATCGTCGGCGTCGAGCTGGCCGGCAGGCCCGGCCCGGGCATCACCTGCACCGACATCGTGCTGGCGCTGACCGAGTTCCTGCGCAAGCAGAAGGTGGTCGGGGCGTACCTGGAATTCTTCGGCGAAGGCGCGGCGGCGCTGACCATCGGCGACCGCGCGACGATCTCCAACATGTGCCCGGAGTACGGCGCGACCGCGGCGATGTTCTACATCGACGAACAGACGCTGGACTACCTGCGCCTGACCGGGCGCGAGGAAAGGCAGGTCGCGCTGGTGGAGACCTACGCGAAGACCGCCGGGCTGTGGGCCGATGCGCTGCGGACCGCGCAGTACGAGCGCGTGCTGCGCTTCGACCTGTCCGGCGTCACCCGCAACATGGCCGGCCCGTCCAACCCGCATGCGCGCGTGTCCACGCGCGATCTCGCCGAGCGCGGCATCGCCAGCGCGAGCGGGCTGGAGCAGGCGCACGCGCAGGAGGCGCAGGGCCTGATGCCGGACGGCGCGGTGATCATCGCCGCGATCACCAGCTGCACCAACACCTCCAATCCGCGCAACGTGATCGCCGCGGGCCTGCTGGCGCGCAACGCCAACCGGCTCGGCCTGGCGCGCAAGCCCTGGGTGAAGACCTCGCTGGCGCCGGGTTCGCGCGCGGTGCAGCTGTACCTGCAGGAGGCCGGCCTGGAGAAGGAACTGGAGAAGCTCGGCTTCGGCGTGGTCGCCTTCGCCTGCACGACCTGCAACGGCATGAGCGGCGCGCTCGACCCGGCGATCCAGCAGGAGATCGTCGAGCGCGACCTGTACGCGGTGGCGGTGCTGTCGGGCAACCGCAACTTCGACGGCCGCATCCATCCCTATGCCAAGCAGGCGTTCCTGGCCTCGCCGCCGCTGGTGGTGGCCTACGCGATCGCCGGCACGATCCGCTTCGACATCGAGAAGGACGTGCTCGCGGTCGTGGACGGCAATGAAGTCCGGCTCAAGGACCTGTGGCCGAGCGACGAGGAGATCGAGGCGGTGGTGAAGGCCTCGGTCAAGCCGGAGCAGTTCCGCCGCGTCTACGGGCCGATGTTCGACGTGCGCGTCGAGCATGGCGGCAAGGTCGACCCGCTGTACGCCTGGCGGCCGCAAAGCACCTACATCCGCCGCCCGCCGTACTGGGAAGGCGCGCTGGCCGGCGAGCGCACGCTGCGCGGCATGCGGCCGCTGGCGCTGCTCGGCGACAACATCACCACCGACCACCTCTCGCCGTCCAACGCGATCCTGCCCGACAGCGCCGCCGGCGAATACCTGGCGAAGATGGGCCTGCCGGAGGAAGACTTCAATTCCTACGCCACCCACCGCGGCGACCACCTCACCGCGCAGCGCGCCACCTTCGCCAACCCCAAGCTGTTCAACGAGATGGTGCGCAACCCGGACGGCAGCGTGAGGCAGGGCTCGCTGGCGCGCGTGGAGCCGGACGGCAAGGTGATGCGCATGTGGGAGGCGATCGAGACCTACATGCAGCGCAAGCAGCCGCTGATCATCGTCGCCGGCGCCGACTACGGCCAGGGCAGCTCGCGCGACTGGGCGGCCAAGGGCGTGCGCCTGGCCGGCGTGGAGGCGATCGTGGCCGAGGGCTTCGAGCGCATCCACCGCACCAACCTGATCGGCATGGGCGTGCTGCCGCTGGAGTTCAAGCCGGGCACGGACCGCAAGACCCTGGCGCTGGACGGCACCGAGACCTTCGACGTGGTCGGCGAGCGCAGGCCGCGCGCCGACCTGACGCTGGTGGTGCACCGCGCCGACGGCGGCACCGTGCAGGTGCCGGTGACCTGCCGGCTGGATTCGGACGAAGAGGTCTCGATCTACGAGGCGGGCGGCGTGTTGCAGCGGTTCGCCCAGGATTTCCTGGAGTCCGCACAGGCGGCTTGAATCCCTCGCTCGTCATTCCCGCGAAGGCGGGAATCCAGCGACTTTTTGCTTCCGGGCCTTTGCACGAAATTTAAGAACGACGTCACTGGATTCCCGCTTTCGCGGGAATGACGAGTAGATAGGCCTTATCGGAGAATCCCATGTCCCACCTCCCGCAACTCCGCATCCCCGCCACCTACATGCGCGGCGGCACCTCCAAGGGCGTGTTCTTCCGCCTGCAGGACCTGCCCGAGGCCGCGCGCGTGCCGGGCGCCGCGCGCGACGCGCTGCTGCTGCGGGTGATCGGCAGCCCCGATCCCTACGGCAAGCAGATCGACGGCATGGGCGGGGCCACGTCCAGCACCAGCAAGACCGTGATCGTGTCGAGGAGCGAGCGGCCCGGGCACGACGTGGACTACCTGTTCGGGCAGGTGTCGATCGACAGCGCCTTCGTCGACTGGTCCGGCAACTGCGGCAACCTGTCGGCGGCGGTGGGGCCGTTCGCGATCGCCAATGGCCTGCTCGACCCGGCGCGGGTGCCGCGCGAGGGGACCTGCACCGTGCGCATCTGGCAGGCCAACATCGGCAAGACCATCGTCGCGCACGTGCCGGTCAGGGATGGGCAGGTGCAGGAGACCGGCGACTTCGAACTGGACGGGGTGACCTTCCCGGCGGCGGAAGTCCCGCTGGAATTCCTCGACCCGGCCGAGGAAGGCGAGGAGGGCGGGGCGATGTTCCCGACCGGCAACGTGGTGGACGAGCTCGACGTGCCGGGCGTGGGCAGGCTGCGCGCGACCCTGATCAACGCGGGCATCCCGACCATCTTCGTCGACGCGGCCGACCTCGGCTACGGCGGCAGCGAGCTGCAGGAAGCGATCAACACGGACGCGCGCGCGCTGGCGATGTTCGAGACGATCCGCGCCCACGGCGCGGTGCGGATGGGGCTGATCCGAGACGTCGCCGAGGCCGCCGCCCGCCAGCACACGCCGAAGGTGGCCTTCGTGGCGCCGCCGGAGGGCTACGTGGCTTCCAGCGGCAAGAAGGTGGAAGCCGGCGACATCGACCTGCGGGTGCGGGCGATGTCGATGGGCAAGCTGCACCACGCGATGATGGGCACCGCGGCGGTGGCGATCGGCACCGCCGCGGCGATCCCGGGCACCCTGGTCAACCTGGCCGCCGGCGGCGGCGAGCGCGGCGCGGTGCGTTTCGGCCACCCCTCCGGCACCTTGCGGGTCGGGGCCGAGGCCCGCCAGGTGGACGGGCAGTGGAGGGTGACCAAGGCGATCATGAGCCGCAGCGCGCGGGTGCTGATGGAGGGTTGGGTGCGGGTCCCGGGCGAGGTCCTGCAAGGGGTCTGACCGGTCCCGGGGCGGGCCGGGCGACGGCGGCGAAGATGACTGGGCGGTGTCGCCCATGTGTAATTTGTGTTAATTGTGTTGCGGTGCGGCACGTGCCGCCATCTCTTCCACCGCCGTCGCCCTCTCCAGCCCCGGAGCACCCATGTCCGCCAACCGCTCGCTGCGCATCAGCGCACTTGCCCTAGCCGTCCTTTCCACCGCCCCGTTCGCCGCCTCGGCCCAGCAGGCCTCGGGAACCGGCGTCGCCCAGCTCGATTCGATCCAGGTGACCGCGGAGCGGCGCGCGGAGGATTCCAAGGACGTGCCGGTCTCGGCCACGGTGCTGCGGCCGGAATACCTGGACGCGATCTCCACCAGCGCCTCGGACGTGCGCGTGCTGGCCGGCAAGGTGCCCAGCCTCAACGTGGAATCCTCCAACGGCCGCGTGTTCCCGCGCTTCTACATCCGCGGCTACGGCAACACCGACTTCACCACCTACGCCTCGCAGCCGGTCTCGCTGGTCTACGACGACGTGGTGCTCGAGAACGCGTTCCTGAAGGGCTTCCCGATGTTCGACCTGGCCGGCGTGGAAGTGCTGCGCGGCCCGCAGGGCACGCAGTTCGGCCGCAACACGCCGGCCGGCGTGGTCAAGTTCAACTCGGTCAAGCCGGCGATCGGCAGCAGCGACGGCTACGTCAACGCCTCCTACGGCACCCACGCCACGACCTCGCTGGAAGGCGCGGTGAACATCCCGATCAACGACGCCTGGGCCGCGCGCGTGTCGGTGCTGCAGCAGCATCGCAACGACTGGATCACCAGCCAGGTCAGCGGGCAGAAGCTGGAAGGCTACGACGACACCGCCGCGCGCGTGCAGGTGCTGTTCAAGCCGAGCGAGGACTTCGAGGCGCTGTTCAACGCCCACGTGCGCAAGCTCAACGGCACCGCGCGCCTGTTCCGCGCCAACGTCTTCCGGACGGGCACCAACCAGCTGGTCGACGGCTTCGACCCGGACAAGGTCTACATCGACGGATTCAACACCCAGCAGCTGACCACCTATGGCGGCAACCTCAACCTGACCTGGGACCTGGGCGACATCGCGCTGCACGCGATCACCGGCTACGAGGCGATCCCGAAGTACTACAGCCGCGGCGACGTGGACGGCGGCAACACCACGGTGCCGCCCTACGGGCCGGGCACCATCCCCTTCGCCTCCGAGACCGCCAGCGGGCTCAAGGACCTGAGCCAGTGGACCCAGGAGCTGCGCGTGGAATCGCAGTACGACGGCCCGCTCAACTGGCAGGCCGGCGTCTTCTACTTCAACGACAAGGTCGAGGGCGAGGAATTCGCCTACACCACGCCGGCCGGCCGCAGCGACGACAGTTGGGACGGCTACAACCTGACCCGCCAGAAGAACACCTCCTGGGCGGGCTTCGGCTCGATCAACTGGCAGGCCTCCGAGCGGCTCAACGTGCGCGCCGGCCTGCGCTACACCTACGACAAGAAGACCTTCGACGTGCTCGCCTGGGACTATCCGTTCTCGGTCCCGACCGCGTACCCGACGTTCCCGGACGGGCGCAAGATCAGCGATTCCAACGTCAGCGGCGACCTGAGCGCGACCTATGCGCTCAACGACGAGGTGAACCTGTACGCGCGCTACGCGCGCGGCTTCCGCGCCGGCAGCTTCTCCGCGCCGGGCCAGTTCTCGGCCACGCTGACCGCGGTGGATCCTGAGAAGGTGGATTCCTACGAGGTGGGCGTCAAGGCCGACCTGTGGGACCGCCGCGCCCGCGTGGATTTCGACGTGTACTGGATGAGCATCAAGGACCAGCAGCTGACCGCGGTCGGCGGTTCCACCAACAGCATCCAGCTGATCAACGCCGACAAGACCGAGGCCTACGGCGCCGAGTTCAACTTCGAGGCGCTGCTGACCGAGAACCTGCGCGTCACCCTGGGCGGCAGCTACAACCACACCGAGATCAAGGACAGGGACCTGGCCACGGCGAGCTGCGGCTCGGGCATGTGCACGCCGACCGACCCGGTCAACGCCGACGGCTATGCCCTGCTGTACGGCAACCCGCTGCCGCAGGCGGCCAAGTGGATCGGCAACGCCACGCTGCGCTACGGCATCCCGGTGGGCGACGACGGCGAGGTGTTCTTCTACACCGACTGGTCCTACCGCAGCGAGGTCAACTTCTTCCTGTACGAGTCGCGCGAGTTCGTCGGCCAGCCGCTGCTCGAGGGCGGCGCCAAGATCGGCTATACCTGGGCCAACGGCGCCTACGAGGCCTCGGTGTTCTGCCGCAACTGCACCGACCAGATCCGCGCGACCGGCGCGATCGACTTCAACAACCTGACCGGTTTCATCAACGACCCGCGCATCGTCGGCGTGCAGTTCCGCGCCGCGTTCTGACCGGCCGCCCGTCCGTCCATGCCCCGACCGCCGGCCCTGCGCCGGCGGTCCTTTTTTGGGGCCAGGCCGTGGCCGAGGACGCCAGGGGCCGGCGCTATACTCGCCGCTGGATTCGAAGGAGCGATGCATGAACCGGCATGAGGCGGGCAGGGGATCGGGAACGCGCGTCCGTGGCGTCCTGGGGATCGCCGCACTGGTGCTGCTGGCCACGCTGGCGGCCGGCTGCAAGCGCAACGAGAGCGGGCAACTGCCGCAGCCCAGCGGCGAGGCCGTCCAGGCCCAAAAGGAGGCGATCAAGGGCTTCGCCCTGGTCCGCGCCTACCCCGACCAGAAGAGCGACGGGCTGTCGCTGGCGCTGGAGTTCTCGCGCCCCCTGGTCGGCACCCAGGACTTCGACAAGCTGGTGCGCTTCGAGGAGAAGGTCGGCGACGGCGACAGCAGCTGGACGCTGTCCGACGACGGCAAGACCCTGCGCTATCCGTTCGTCGAGGCCGCCAAGGACTACACCCTGATCCTCTCCGCCGACCTGCTGGCCGCCGACGGCAGCCGGCTCGGCAAGGAAGTGCGCGAGAAGGTCTACACCGGCGAGCTGGAACCGGCCGCCGGCTTCGCCTCGCAGGGCAGCGTGCTGCCGGCGCGCGAGAGCCGCGGCCTGCCGGTGGTGTCGGTCAACGTGCCGGAAGTGGACGTGGAGTTCCTGCGCGTGCGCGAGAACGCGCTGCCGGCGTTCTTCAGCCAGTACCAGCGCGGCGGCCGCCGCAGCAGCTGGGAGCTGGACAGCGACTACGACGAGAAGTCGCCGATCTCGCAACTGGCCGAGCCGGTCTACGTCAACCGCTTCGTGCTCGGCGGCAAGCAGAACGAGCGCGCGCTGACCTACCTGCCGATCCAGGACATCAAGGAGCTGCAGCAGCCCGGGCTGTACTTCGCGGTGATGAAGCGCACCGGGCGCTTCGACAACGAGTACGACACCGCGTTCTTCACCGTCAGCGACATCGGCCTGCACGCGCGCGCCTACAAGGACCAGCTGTTCGTCCACACCGCCTCGCTCAAGGAGGGGCTGCCGCTGAAGAACGTCGAGCTGCGCGTCCTCGACGCCAAGGGCGAACTGTTCCTGAAGGGCGCCACCGACGGCAACGGCAACGCGCTGCTGAACTACAAGCTCGACGCCGGCCAGGTGCTGGTGGCGCGCAGCGGCAGCGACGTGACCCTGCTGCCGTTCAACCAGCCGGCGCTGGACCTGAGCGAGTTCGCGGTGGCCGGGCGCGAGAACGCCTGGTTCGACGTGTTCGCCTGGTCCGGCCGCGACCTGTACCGGCCGGGCGAGACGCTGCGCGTGTCGGCGATCCTGCGCGACAACGACGGCAAGCCGGTCAAGGCCCAGCCGGTGTTCCTGCGCCTGAAGCAGCCCGACGGCAAGACCTTCCGCGAAACCCGCCTGCAGCCGGGCGAGCAGGGCTATTTCGAGTTCTCCCAGACGATCCCCGCCGATGCGCCGACCGGGCGCTGGCAGGTGGAGTTCCGCACCGACCCGGCCAGCAAGGAGGCGGTGCAGGGCATGACCGTGCGGGTGGAGGAGTTCCTGCCCGAGCGCATGAAGCTCGACCTGGGCAGCCCGCAGAAGACGATCGGGCCCGGCGAGCCGTTCAAGCTCACCGCCGACGCCGCCTACCTGTACGGCGCGCCGGCGGACGGCAACCGCTTCACCGCCAAGCTCGCGGTGGCGGTGGAGCAGCACCCGCTGGAGAACATGCCCGGGTGGTTCTTCGGCGATCCCACCCAGGAGCTGCCGCGCGAAGCCAAGGACGTGATCGACACCGAATTCGGCAAGGACGGCAAGCTGGCCGAGGACATCGATCTGCCGGTGCCGGCCAGGCCGGCCACGCCGGTCGGCGCGATCGTGTCCGGCAGCGTCTACGAGACCGGCGGCCGCACCGTCAGCCGCACGCTCAAGCGCGTGCTGTGGCCCGCGCCGGCGCTGGTGGCGGTGCGCCCGCTGTTCGACGATGCCGACGGCGCCGACGCCAACGGCAACGCCCGCTTCGAACTGACCCGCGTCGATGCCGACGGCAAGCCGCAGCCGGCCAAGGGCCTGAAGGTCACCCTGGTGCGCGAACTGCGCGACTACCACTGGACCTACGCCGACGACCGCTGGGACTACGATTTCACCCGCCGCTTCGAGAACAAGCAGACCCGCACCCTCGACGTCGGCACCGAGACCGCCAAGTTCGACTTCCCGGTGGAGTGGGGCGAGTACCGCGTCGACGTGTTCGACCCGGCCACCGGGCTGACCATGCGCTACCCGTTCCATGCCGGCTGGAGCTGGAACGACGAGAACCGCGGCCTCGACGCGCGTCCCGACAAGGTCAAGCTGGCGCTGGACAAGACCGCCTACCGCGCCGGCGACACCCTCAAGGTCACCCTGACCCCGCCGCACGCCGGCAGGGGCATCCTGCTGGTGGAGAGCGACAAGCCGCTGTACGTGCAGGACATCGACGCCAAGGCCGGCAGCACCTTCGAGATCCCGGTGACCAAGGACTGGGAGCGCCACGACGTCTACGTCACCGCGCTGGTGTTCCGCGGCGGCAGCGCGCCGAGCAAGATCACCCCGGCACGCGCGGTCGGCGTGGCGCACGTGCCGATGGACCGCAAGGCGCGCCGCGTCGCGGTCGGCCTGGTCGCGCCCAAACAGATGCGGCCCGAACAGCCGCTGCCGGTCACCGTGAGCGTGCCCGAGCTGGCCGGCCGGACCGCGCACGTGACGGTCTCGGCGGTCGACGTGGGCATCCTCAACATCACCCGCTTCCCGGTGCCGGACGCGCCGGCGCACTTCTTCGCCCAGCGCCGCCTGGGCGTGGACGCCTACGACATCTACGGGCGCGTGATCGAGAGCTTCGAGGGCGGCACCGGCAAGCTGAAGTTCGGCGGCGACATGGCGCTGGAGGCGCTGCCGCAGGCCAAGCGCCCGACCGCGCGGGTGCAGACCGTCGACCTGTTCTCCGGCTCGGTCAAGCTCGACGACAAGGGCAACGCGCGCGTGCAGCTGCCGGTACCGGACTTCAACGGCACGCTGCGCGTGTCGGCGCTGGTCTACGCCGACGAGCGCTACGGCAACCGCGATGCGGAAACCGTGGTGCGCGCGCCGATCCTGGCCGAAGCGAGCATGCCGCGGGTGATGGCGCCGGGCGACCGCAGCACGGTCACGCTCGACGTGCAGAACTTCACCGGCAAGCCCGGCGAGTTCGCCGTGCGCGTCGAGGGCGTAGGCCCGCTCGCGATCGGCGAGGGCAGCCGCAGCGTCAAGCTCGGCGTGGACGGCAAGACCACGTTGAACTTCCCGCTCGCCGCGCAGGAGGGCTATACCGTCGCCAAGGTGCGCGTGCGCATGGAAGGCAACGGCTTCAAGGCCGACCGCAGCTACGACCTGCCGGTGCGCGCGGCCTGGCCGTCGGTGCTGCGCGCGCAGACGCGGGTGGTCGATCCGATCGCGCCGGTGGCCTTCGATGCCGGACTGGCCGACGGCCTGATGTCCGGTTCGGTCAACGCGCGCATGGTGGTCAGCGCGCTGCCGCCGATCCCGTTCGCCAGCGCGCTGAAGGGCGCGCTGGACTACCCGTACGGCTGCGCCGAGCAGACCACCAGCAAGGGCTACGCCGCGCTGCTGCTCGACGACGCCACCGCCCGCCTGCTCGGCAGCAAGGGGCTGGAGACCGACAAGCGCCGCGAGCGCATGGAAGGCGCGTTCGGCCGGCTGGCCTCGATGCAGGTTTCCAGCGGCCACTTCTCGATGTGGGGCGACGACGGCTACGTCAATCCGGCGCTGACCCCGTACATCGCCGAATTCCTGCTCGATGCCAAGGAGGCCGGCTTCGCGGTGCCGGAGAACGTGCTGCAGAAGGCGCTCAACCGGCTCAGCGAGGACCTGCTCGCCGGCGGCCTGCCGTTCTACGGCCAGGAGCGCCGCGACGAGCTGAAGTTCGCCAACCAGGCCTGGTCCGGCTACGTGCTGGCGCGGGTCAACCGCGCGCCGCTGGGCACGCTGCGCGCGCTGTACGACAACGAGCGCGGCAAGGCGGTCGGCGGGCTGTCGCTGGTGCAGCTTGGCATCGCGCTGGCACTGCAGGGCGACGCCAAGCGCGGCCAGGCCGCGATCAAGGCCGGCTTCGACAAGGACAGCGCCGAGCGCCCGTACTACTTCGGCGACTACGGCAGCCCCGTGCGCGACGATGCGCTGATGATCGCGCTGCTGCACGAGCGCGGCCTGTCCAAGCCCGAGTACGACGCCCGCGCGGTCGACCTCGGCCGCGCCCTGGATGCGCGCCGCAACAGCGGCTGGCTGTGGCTGAGCACGCAGGAGCAGGTGGCGCTGGCGCGGCTGGGCAAGGCGCTGCTGGTGGACCAGAAGAAGCTGGTGGGCGGGCAGCTGCAGGTCGGCGACCAGTCCGAGCGGATCGAGCCGGCCAAGCTGTTCGGGCGCGCCTTCGACAGCGCCCAGCTCGCGCGCGGCGTGCGCTTCGTGCCCGAAGGCGAGGCGCCGCTGTTCGCCAGCCTGGAAGTGGCCGGCATCCCGCGCAACCCGCCCGAGCCGGACGCGCGCGAGATCGGCGTGGAGCGCAGCTGGTACACCACCGACGGCAAGCCGTGGACGCCGCGCCCGCTCAAGGAAGGCGAGGCGCTGATCGTGCGCGTTTCGATCACCGCCAACACCTCGATGCCCGACGCGTTGCTCACCGACCTGCTGCCGGCGGGGCTGGAGATCGAGAACTTCAACCTCGGCGACGCCAAGCAATGGGCCGACGTGGCGGTGGACGGGATCGAGATCAGCGACCGCGCCAACGCCGCCGACGTCAAGCACGAGGAGTTCCGCGACGACCGCTACGTCGCCGCGCTGAGCCTCGGCTCCGGCAGCAAGGCGCAGGTGTTCTACCTGGTGCGCGCGGTGACGCCGGGTACCTACACCGTGCCGCCGTCGCTGGTGGAGGACATGTACCGGCCGGAACTGCGCGGCGTCGGCCGCAGCAACCCGACCACGATCACGGTGGTGCAGCCGTAGCGCCATGGCGCACGGCGTCCGGGGGGGGCGTGCGCGCCCCCTCATGGCGCATCATGGCCGGGAAGATTCCGTTGGTCCGTCATAAAGTGCCTGAGCCGCGAATTCGCGAACGTGCATTGAGTGTGCCCTCATCCGCCCTACGGGCACCTTCTCCCGCAAGCGGGAGAAGGGAAGGCAAAGCCGGCGTGTGTGGATGCCTGCGTTCGCGCACTGAAAGCAGGCGCTCTTGCTCGTCCCTTCTCCCGTTCACGGGAGAAGGTGCCCGTAGGGCGGATGAGGGCGCTCCGGCTTCTCGTGCTTGCGAAAGCAACAAACCACGGCACCGTGTCCTCGCTCACGCGGCCCGGGTCGCTTCGAGCCGGCAACCGACGCTTGGCATCGCACCCATTGAGTACGCAGATGGATGAAGGACGACACGCGGAGGCAGCGCGTGCGCGGAGGCGGGCCCATCGCCGCCGCGCCTGGAAGGTGTTGCGCCTGGGTGCAGCGCTGCTGCTGGCGACGCTGCTGCTGCTCGATGCCGCCTTCCCCCCACCGCTGCCGAAATCGCGCGATACCTCCACGCTGGTGGTCGCGCGCGACGGCACGCCGCTGCGCGCGTTCGCCGATGCCGAGGGCGTCTGGCGCTATCCCGCCACGCCCGAAAGCGTCTCGCCGCTGTACCTGCAGGCGCTGCTGAACTACGAGGACCGCGCGTTCTGGCACCACCCCGGCATCAATCCCTGGGCGCTGCTGCGCGCCGGCGCGCAATGGCTGGGCAACGGCCGCATCGTCTCGGGCGGCTCGACCCTGACCATGCAGGTGGCGCGCATCCTCGATCCGCACACGCGCACGCCCTGGGGCAAGCTCAAGCAACTGTTGCGCGCGCTGCAGCTGGAAGCGCACCTGGACAAGCGCCGGATCCTGCAGCTCTACCTCGAACGCGCGCCCTACGGCGGCACCATCGAGGGCGTGGAGGCCGCCAGCTGGGCCTATCTCGGCAAGCCGGCCGCGCGCCTGTCGCATGCCGAGGCGGCGCTGCTGGCGGTGCTGCCGCAATCGCCGAGCCGGCTGCGCCCGGACCGCCATCCGGAGGCCGCGCGCGCGGCGCGCGACAAGGTGCTCGACCGCATGGCCGCGCTCGGCACGTGGACGCGGGCGGACGTGGACGATGCCCGCATCGAGCCGGTGGTGGCGCGCTCGCTGCAGCCGCCGTTGCACGCGGCGCTGCTGGCCCAGCACCTGCGCGGCCGGCAGCCGAAGGCCGCGCGCATCGCCACCACCATCGACATCGAGCTGCAGCGCACCCTGGAAGAACGCGTGGCCGCGTACTTCTCGCAGTTGCCCGAGCGCACCTCGGCGGCGCTGCTGGTGGTGGACAACGCCTCGCTGGAAGCGCGCGCCTACGTCGGCTCGGTCGCCTTCGGCGATGCCAGGCGGCTCGGCCACGTCGACATGGTGCAGGCCTGGCGCTCGCCCGGTTCCACGCTCAAGCCGTTCCTGTACGGCATGGCGCTGGACGACGGGCTGATCCACTCCGAGAGCCTGCTGGTGGACGCGCCGCAGAGCTTCGGCGACTACCGTCCGGGCAACTTCGACGCCGCGTTCAACGGCCCCGTCGGCGCCGCCGAGGCGCTGCGGCTCTCGCTGAACGTGCCGGCGGTGGACCTGCTCGACCGGGTCGGCCCGGCGCGCTTCGCCGCGCGCCTGGACAACGCCGGCATCAAGCTGCGCTTCCCGCGCGGCAGCACGCCGAACCTGGCGCTGATCCTGGGCGGCACCGGCGCGCAGCTGCAGGAACTGGTCGGCGCCTACGCCGCGTTCAACCGCGGCGGCATCGCCGGGCGCGTGCGCTACACGCCGGACGCCCCGCGCATCGAGCGGCGGGTGATGTCGCCCGGCGCGGCCTGGATCGTGCGCGAGATCCTCGAGGCCAATCCGCGCCCGGGCTACGGCCTGGGCACGTTCGATACCGCCACGCGGCCGCGCGTGGCCTGGAAGACCGGCACCAGCTACGGCTTCCGCGACGCCTGGGCGATCGGCTCCACGCGCCGCTACACGGTCGGCGTGTGGGTCGGTCGCCCGGACGGCACGCCGCTGCCCGGCCAGTACGGCGCGGTCACCGCGTTGCCGCTGATGTTCGAGGTGATCGACGCGTTGCCGCGGCAGCAGTCCGACGCCGCGCCATCGCCGATGCCGGGCAACGTGCGGCAGCTCGACATCTGCTGGCCGCTGGGGCTCGCCGCCGAGGTGACCGCGGCCCCGTCGTGCCGACGACGCATGAGCGCCTACGCGCTCGATGGCGCGGTGCCGCCGACGTTCGCCGAGCGCGATGCGCGGCTGTGGCGCGGCGGGATCGAGCGGTTCGAGGTGGATGCCGGCAGCGGCCTGCGCCTTTCGGCCGACTGCCGCCTGCCGCACCGGCGCGAGGCGCGCGAGATCGCGCGCTGGCCGGCCTTGCTGTCGCCGTGGCTGGGCGAAGGCGACCGGCGCGCGGCGCAGCTGCCGCCGCTGGCGCCCGACTGCGCGCCGGACGGGCGCGACGCGGGCGGCCTGCTGCGCATCGATGGCATCACGGACCGGGCCACGCTGGCGCGTGCGCCGGGCAGCACGCATCCGGTGCGGTTGCAGGTACGCGCGCTCGGCAGCGAGGCGCGCATCGACTGGTTGCTGGACGGGCGCTGGATCGCGCGCACCGAAGGCGCGCGGGTATTCCAGCGCGATTTCGGCGAGGCCGGCGAGCATGTGCTGACGGCGCTGGGGGAGGACGGTGCATGGGGGAGCGTGCGGTTCCGCGTGCTGCGTTGAGCGCCGTGGGCCGCGATCCAGCGTTTCCGCATGGCTCGCATGCCCGAAGCAGCTAGCGAGCTTTCGCTTTACCTGTGGGAGCGGCTTCAGCCGCGACGGGCTTTGCCGGCAAGGCCCATCGCGGCTGAAGCCGCTCCCACAGTGGGGGTTCGAGACGCCGCAATGCAGGACAGTGGCGCAGGGAGGACGAGGCGTGAGGGAGCGTGCAGTTCCGGGTGCTGCGTTGAGCGCCGTGGGCCGTAATCCAGCGTTTCCGCATGGCTCGCATGCCCCAAGCAGCTAGCGGGCTTTCGCTTTACCTGTGGGAGCGGCTTCAGCCGCGACGGGCTTTACCGGCAAGGCCCATCGCGGCTGAAGCCGCTCCCACAATGGGGTTCGAGACACCTTAATGCAGGACGGCTCCGGCTGATCCAGCGCGAACTACTCGCCGATCCAACCGTCCAGCAGGTCGGCGAATTCGTCGGCGTGTTCTTCTTCCTGCGCCAGGATCTCCTCGAGGATGCGCTTGGTCGTGGTGTCCTTGTCGCCGACGAAGTTGATCATCTGCCGGTAGCTGTCGATGGCGATGCGCTCGGCGACCAGGTTCTCGCGCACCATGTCGCGCAGGTCGGTGCCTTCCTTGTACTCGGCGTGCGAGCGCGCGCTCAGCGTGTCCGGGTTGAGGTCGGGCTCGCCGCCGAGCTGGACGATGCGCTCGGCCAGCTTGCCGGCGTGCGCCTGCTCCTGTTGCGCGTGTTCGAGGAACTCGCCCTTGACCGCGTCGGCCAGCATGCCCTTGGCCATGAAGTAGTGGCGGTAGTAGCGCAGCACGCAGACGTATTCGGTGGCGAGCGCGTCGTTGAGCATCTTGATCACCGCCTCGCGGTCGGCCGTGTAGGTGTCGGTGATCGCGCCATCCTCGATGCTCTTGCGCGCATTGGCGCGCAGGGTGGCCCTGTCGTCGATGCCGGGGATGGAGGACGTGCTGGCGTTCGGTCGGGTCTGCTTGGCTGGCTGGGTCATGGCTGGCCGTTCCTCTAGGTGTGGGGTGTGGGAGTGGTCGACTCCGGTATGCGCTGCAGCACGTAGTCGGCAGCCGACACCTTGAATTCGCCCGGTTCCTCGACGAACAGGGCGCGCACCGTGCCGTCGTCGGCGTACAGGGCGTAGCGCCGCGAGCGCAGGCCCATGCCCGAGCTGCTGGCGTCCATCTCCATGCCGAGGGCGCGGGTGAAATCGCCGTTGCCGTCCGGCAGCAACAACAGGCCCGCCGGCGCCGACTGGCTGCGGCCCCAGGCGCGCATCACGAACGGATCGTTGACCGCCACGCAGTACACCTCGATGCCGCGGCGGCGGAACTCCTCGAAATGCTCCACGTAGCCGGGGAAGTGCTTGTCTGAACAGGTGGGCGTGAACGCGCCGGGGATGGCGAACAGCACAACCTTGCGTCCGCTGAAAAGCGTGCGCGTGTCCACGCTCTCCATGCCCTCGCGCAGGCGCTTGAGCACGACTTCGGGAATGCGTTGGCCGATCTGGATGGACATGGCGGCTCCTGGGATGAATGGACACTACAAACAGGCATGGAAAGGATGCGTCAAAACGCTTGAAAAACCCTGCGGCGCGCTTATTTCGGTGCGCGTGGGCAGGGCCCTCGCGGCCGTCGAGCCCGTCATCCGACCCAGACAGTGGAGGCATTCATGAGCATCGTCCGTTATCACCACCCGTGGCCGGGCCAGGCCGCACTGCAGAACGAGATCAAGCAGGTGTTCGACCGCTTCTTCGAGCAGGCCGGCGACACCGACGAGTCCGCCGTCGTCACCGCGCAGTGGGTGCCGCGCGTGGACATCAAGGAAGAGGCCAACCAGTTCGTCATCTACGCCGACCTGCCGGGCATCGACCCGGCCGAGATCGAGGTGCAGATGGACAAGGGCATCCTGTCGATCAAGGGCGAGCGCAAGGAAGAGAGCAAGGCCGAGACCGACCGCTTCTCGCGCATCGAGCGCCGCTACGGCAGCTTCCATCGCCGCTTCGCGCTGCCCGACAGCGCCGACCCCGACGGCATCACCGCGTCCGGGCGCAATGGCGTGCTGGAGATCCGCATCCCCAAGCGGCCGGCGGCGACGCCGCGGCGCATCCAGGTGGGCAACGGCGACACGGTGCAGTAAGCGCCGGGCATCGTGGTCCACCGCCGGTTCGCCCTAGAATGGGGCCGGACCGGCCGCCGGTTGACCGGCCCGCGGCCCTGGCGGCTGCGGGCCGTTTCCTGTTTCAGAGGTGATGGATGGAATTCAAGGATTACTACGCGACGCTCGGCGTCGAACCCAGCGCGGGCGAGGCCGAGATCAAGACCGCCTACCGCCGGCTGGCGCGCAAATACCATCCGGACGTCAGCAAGGAGGCAGGGGCGGAGGAGAAGTTCAAGGCCGTCAACGAGGCCTACGAGGCGCTGCGCGACCCGCAAAAGCGCGCCGCCTACGACCAGCTGCGCGCGCAGGGCTACCGGCCGGGCGACGAGTTCCACGGGGCGCCCAACTTCGGCGGCGCGCAGGGGTTCGATTTCGAGGAGATCTTCGGCAACGGCGGCGCCGGCGGCGGCTTCAGCGACTTCTTCGAGAGCCTGTTCGCCGGTGCGCGCGGCGGCCGTGCCCGCGGCCCGGGCGCCGGCCCGCAGCCGCGCGGCGACACCCGCGCCAAGCTAGCGGTGCCGCTGGAGGCCGTCTACAACGGCGACAGCGTGCGCATCACCGTCAACGGCAAGCAGCTGGACGTGCGCGTGCCCAAGGGCATCAAGCCGGGCCAGGCGATCCGCCTGAGCGGGCAGGGCAACGGTGGCGGCCACCTGCTGCTGGAGATCGAGTACGCCGCGCACCCGCAGTTCGAGGTGGACGGGCAGAACATCCTGTACACGCTGCAGGTCGCGCCGTGGCAGGCCGCGCTGGGCACCACGATCAGCGTGCCCACGCTGGGCGGCGCCGTCGAACTGAAGGTGCCGGCCGAGTCCGAGGCCGGCCGCAAGCTGCGCCTGCGCGGCCGCGGCCTGCCGGGCAACCCGCAGGGCGACCAGATCGTCGAGCTGGAGATCACCGCGCCGGTGCCGGCCGACGAGGCGCAGAAGAAGGCCTATCGCAATCTCGCCAAGGCGTTCGGCGAGAGCGTCTGAGGGGTGAGGGCAGGGGGCGCTCCGCGGAAACAAGGCCGTCGATCCTGCTTTCGCGCAATCCCGAGCGGAAACCTTAGTCGTCGCTTCCGCGCAGGCGGGAGCCCGGCGGCTTATCGCGCGCGGCCAGAAGGTCGCTGGGGCTTCGCCTCCCGGCCATCGGGCATGGCCCGAAGGCGTTCGGCGCCACGCGAGCCAATGGCTCGCAAACAGTGGCGCTTCACCCTGCCTTCGCGGGGACGACGTTCCAGGGCGCGCGGGCATGCATGAGCAGGAGCAGAGGAGCCGCGGGGCCCTCAGCCCCCGGGCGTAAAGACCCGCTCGATCACCTCGGCCAGCTCGTCCTCGGAGAACGGCTTGGTGATGTAGGCCTTGGCGCCCTGGCGCATGCCCCACATGCGGTCGGTGTCCTGGTCCTTGGTGGTGACCAGGATCACCGGGATGTGCCGGGTGGCCTCGTCGCGCGACAGCGTGCGGGTGGCCTGGAAGCCGTTGAGGTTGGGCATCACCACGTCCATCAGGATCAGGTCCGGCAGCTCGGCCCGGGCTACCTCGACCCCGGCTGCGCCGTCGGTGGCGGTGAGGGTCTGGTGGCCCAGCTTTTCGACGATGCGCTGGATGCCGAGCAGCTGCGACGGCGAGTCGTCGACGATCAGGATGCGTGCCATATCGTTCCCCAGGTGGTGCGGCGAGTGTAGAGCCAGGCCCTCCGCGTGGGAAAGATGACGCGGGGGCCCGCCATGGGGGCGAACAGGAGCGGGCTTGCCCTCATCCGGCGCTGCGCGCCACCTTCTCCCGCACGCGGGGGAAGGGAAAGCAAAGCCGGCGTGCGCGAATGCCTGCGTTCACGCGCCGAAAGCAGCGCTCTTGCCTGTCCATTCTCCCGCGTGCGGGGCGAAGACGTGCGGCTTGCGGGCTACCGGCTGGCGTCCGAACGCCTGGCGCGCTGCCGGGCCGGGCGCGAAGCGAGATGCCCGAAGGCCGGACGAGGCGCGCTCAGTCGCCCAGCCGCACCACGGTCCGGCCGAACGACTGCCCGGCCAGCATTGCCTCGAACACCTGCGGCAGCTCCGCCAGCGCGACCTCGCGCGTGCAGATGCGCGCCAGGTGCCGCGGCCGCCAGTCGCCGGCCAGCTTCTCCCAGACCCGCTCGCGGATGTCGCGCGCAGTGCCGGACGAGCCGATGCCCAGCAGCCCGACCCCGCGCAGGATGAACGGCATCACCGTCATGTCCAGCTCCGGCGAGGCCGCCAGCCCGGCCGAGGCGACGTTGCCGTAGGGCGCGGTCTGCGCCAGCAGGCTGACCAGCATCGGCCCGCCGACGTTGTCCAGGCCACCGCCGAAGCGCGCCGATTCCAGCGGCCGGGTGGTCTGCAGCGCCTCGCGGCCCAGCACCCGGCTGGCGCCGATCGATTCCAGGAACGCGGCCTTGTCGGCCTTGCCGCTGATCGCGTGCACCTCGAACCCGGCCTTGCTGAAGATGTCCAGCGCCAGCATGCCGACCCCGCCGGTCGCGCCGGTCACCGCCAGCGGCCCCAGCGCCGGCACCTGCCGGTTCTCGGTCAGGCGCAGCAGCGCCAGCGCGGCGGTGAAACCGGCCGTGCCGATCACCATCGCCTCGCGCAGGTCCAGCGACGACGGCAGCGCGATCGCCGCCGCCGACTGCAGCCGCACGTAGCGGCTGTAGCCGCCGTCGCGAGTCTCGCTCAGGCCGCAGCCGGTGGCGATCACCGCATCGCCCTCGCGCCAGGCCGGGTCGCTGGAAGCGACCACGCGCCCGGCCACGTCGATGCCGCCGACCAGCGGGAAGCGCCGCAGGATCTTGCCCTTGCCGGTGCCGGCCAGCGCGTCCTTGTAGTTGACCGACGACCAGGCCGCCTCCACCACCAGTTCGCCCGGGTCCAGCGCGTCCAGGCCCAGTTCCTCGATGCCGCCGCGGTAGCCGGCGTCGTCGTTGCGGATGCGGAAGGCGGGGAAGCGTGCGGGGATCGCCATCGTGGCCTCGCGATTAAACGGGAAAGGACCAAGATAGACCTTTCGAAATGGCCGGTCTGCCCCATATTGCTAGAATCGATCGGACAACATTGGGCGGCACAGCGGGAAGGGCCCGCGCAGCCGCCACCTGGATGGAGCGTGCATGGCCTGGAATACACCCGGCAGCAAGGGCACTGGTGGCCCTGACGACAACCGGCGCGGCGGCTGGAACCCGCGCGGCGGTGGCGGCAATGGAGGCGGAGGCTGGGAGATCCCCGGTCCGCTGAAGGACCTGTTCGACGGGGGTGTCTGGCGCTGGGTGCTGGCCGCGGTGGCGGTGCTGGTGCTGTTGTCCAGCTTCCAGCTGATCGGCGAACAGCAGCGCGGCGTGGTGCTGCGCTTCGGCCAGTTCTCGCGGATCCTGCAGCCCGGCCCGAACTTCAAGCTGCCCTGGCCGATCGAGTCGGTGCGCAAGGTCAACGCGACCGAGATCAAGACCTTCTCCAACCAGGTGCCGGTGCTGACCCGCGACGAGAACATCGTCAACGTCGCGCTCAACGTGCAGTACCGCATCGACGACCCGCGCCAGTACCTGTTCGGCTCGCGCAACGCCGACCTGGTGCTGGAGCAGGCCGCGCAGAGCGCGGTGCGCGAGCAGGTCGGCCGCTCCGACCTCAACGCGGTGCTCAACAACCGCGGCCCGCTGGCGACCGCCGCCAAGGAGCGCCTGCAGGCCTCGCTGGGCGCCTACAACACCGGCCTGGTGGTGACCGGCCTGACCCTGCCCGACGCGCGCCCGCCGGAAGAGGTGAAGCCGGCCTTCGACGAGGTCAACGGCGCCCAGCAGGTGCGCGAGCGCCTGATCAACGAGGCCCAGGCCTACGCCGCCAAGGTGGTGCCGGAAGCGCGCGGCCAGGCCGCCCGCATCCGCACCGTGGCCGAGGGCTACAAGGACGCGGTGATCTCCAAGGCCGAGGGCGACGCCGACCGCTTCACCCTGCTGCAGCAGCAGTACAAGGACGCGCCGGAGGTCACTCGCAAGCGGCTGTGGCTGGAGACCGTGCAGAAGGTGCTGTCGGAGAACCGCAAGGTCATCGGCGGCGACGGCCGCCAGCTGATCTACGTGCCGATGCCGGCCGACCCGGCCAAGACCGCCGCCGCGACCGGCACCGGCATCCCGGCGTCGAGCCTGCCGCTGATCTCGCAGGAGGCCGCGATGCCGCCGCTGCAGAGCGCCGGCTCCACCGAAGGCGGCATCCGCAACCCGGATCGCGGCCCGCGACCGACCGGCCGTGAGGGGAACTGACCGATGAAGAATTCCGCTTGGATCGCACTGGCGATCGTCGTGCTGCTGGGCCTGTTCGGCTCGGTGTTCGTGGTGCGCGAGGACCAGACCGCCATGGTCCTCAACCTCGGTCGCGTGGTGCGCGCCGACCTCAAGCCCGGCCTGCACTTCAAGATCCCGCTGGTGGAATCGGTGCGCGTGTTCGACCGCCGCTTCCAGGTGCTCGACACCGCCCCGGCGCGCTACTTCACCGCCGAGCAGAAGGACGTCAGCGTCGACTTCTTCGCCATCGGCTACATCTCCGACGTGCGTGCCTTCTACCGCGCCACCGGCGGCGAGGAATCGATCGCCAACTCCCGCCTGGCGCCGATCATCACCGACTCGCTGCGCAACCAGATCAACTCGCGCACGCTGCAGCAACTGGTGTCCGGCGACCGCAGCGAACTGATCGCCAACCAGCTGGCCGGCATCAACAAGGCGATCGAAGGCCTGGGCATGCAGATCACCGACCTGCGCATCAAGCAGATCGACCTGCCGACTGACAGCCAGGTGATCACCGACGTGTACGAGCGCATGCGCGCCCAGCGCAAGCAGGAGGCCGCCAAGCTGCGCGCCGAGGGCGAGGAGCAGTCGCTGAGCATCCGCGCCCAGGCCGACCGCGAGTCCACCGTGCTGGTGGCCGACGCCGAGCGCGATGCGCAGAAGCTGCGCGGCGAAGGCGACGCCGAGGCCGCCCGCATCTACGGCAAGGCCGGCAGCGCCGACCCGTCGTTCTACGCCTTCTACCGCAGCCTGGAGGCCTACCGGAACTCCATGACCGACGGCAATGGCGTGATCGTGCTCGACAAGAACGACCCGTTCCTGCAGTACCTCAAGAACGACCGCTAACCCGGCCCAGCGCCCTAAAAGCCCCTCTCCCCGAGGGGAAGAGGGGTTGAGGTGAGGGCAGGGGGCAAAGCCCCGACCAGCCCAAACCCCCAAGCCACAAAGCCCCTCTCCCCCCCGGGGGAGAGGGGTTGGGGTGAGGGCAAGGGGCGAAGCCCGACCAGCCCAAACCACCAAGCCACAAAGCCCCTCTCCCCCTCGGGGGAGAGGGGTTGGGGTGAGGGCAAGAAGGCGAAGCCCCGACCAAGCCCAAACCACCAAGCCACAAAGCCCCTCTCCTCCAGGAGAGAGGCTACGAACACGCCCCCCAACAACACGCCCCCCAGCGCCGGATCCCATGCACGACTTCTTCTCCGCCCTCTGCCTGGTGGCCGTCCTCGAAGGCCTGTTCCTGTTCGCCGCCCCGCTGGCCTGGAAGCGCCTGGCCGAACAACTGCTCGGCCTGCACACCTTCCAGCTGCGCATCTTCGGCGCCATCACCCTGTCCATCGGCCTGGTGGCGCTGTGGTGGGTACGCCACTGACCCGGCCGGGCGCCGGGCCACGCTGAACGGGGCAGGGTGGTACCCGCCACCGGAAACCCGGATAATGCACAAAAGCCGGCCGGGCACGTCCCGATCGGCTTTTTCCGTGTAAGGGCTCCCGCCGCCGTCCTCCCCGATGGAGCCGGCACCCGGCGCCGCCCCGCGCACGGCCCATCCCGCGGCCCCGATGGCCGCTCAAAACTCAGGAGTCACCCGTCATGGGTCAGTCAGTAGTCGTTCTCGGTGCCCAGTGGGGCGATGAAGGCAAAGGCAAGATCGTCGATCTGCTCACCGAGGAAATCGGTGCCGTCGTGCGCTTCCAGGGCGGCCACAACGCCGGCCACACCCTCGTCATCAACGGCAAGAAGACCGTCCTGCACCTGATTCCCTCCGGCATCCTGCGCGAAGGCGCGCTGTGCCTGATCGGCAACGGCGTGGTGATCTCCCCGGCCGCGCTGCGCAAGGAGATCGAGGAGCTGGAGAGCGCCGGCGTGGAAGTGCGCTCGCGCCTGAAGATCTCCCCGGCCGCGCCGCTGATCATGCCGTACCACATCGCGCTGGACCAGGCGCGCGAGAAGGCCGCCGGCGGCAAGGCCATCGGCACCACCGGCCGCGGCATCGGCCCGGCCTACGAGGACAAGGTGGCGCGCCGCGGCATCCGCGTCGCCGACCTGCATTACCCCGACCAGCTGGCCGAGCTGCTGCGCACCGCGCTGGACTACCACAACTTCGTGCTGACCAAGTACCTGGGCGTGGAAGCGGTGGACTTCCAGAAGACCCTGGACGAGGCGCTGGCCTTCGGCGAGTACGTGCAGCCGATGAAGTCCGACGTGGCCGGCATCCTGCACGACCTGCGCAAGCAGGGTAAGCGCGTGCTGTTCGAGGGCGCGCAGGGCGCGCTGCTGGACATCGACCACGGCACCTACCCGTACGTGACCAGCTCCAACACCACCGTCGGCGGCGCGCTGGCCGGCACCGGCGTGGGCGCGCAGGACATCGACTACGTGCTGGGTATAGCGAAGGCCTACGCTACCCGCGTGGGCGGCGGCCCGTTCCCGACCGAGCTGGACGACGAGATCGGCCAGGGCATCCGCGACCGCGGCGCCGAGTACGGCGCCTCCACCGGCCGCCCGCGCCGCTGCGGCTGGATGGACATCGTCGCGCTCAAGCGCGCTGTGGCCATCAACGGCATCTCCGGCCTGTGCATCACCAAGCTCGACGTGCTCGACGGCATGGAAAAGCTCAAGGTCTGCATCGCCTACGAGTACCGCGGCAAGCGCACCGAGTACGCCCCGCTCGACGCCCAGGGCTGGGAAGAGTGCACCCCGGTGTACCTGGAGTTCCCCGGCTGGAGCGAGAACACCCACGGCATCACCAACTGGAACGAACTGCCGCCCGCCGCCCGCGCCTATCTGCGCGCGCTGGAGGAACTGGCCGGCTGCCCGATCAGCATCGTCAGCACCGGCCCGGACCGCGAGCACACGATGGTGCTGCAGGATCCGTGGGCGTAATGGGTTCCGCTCCCTCTCCCGCCTGCGGGAAAGGGTTGGGGTGAGGGCAAAAGGCCCCGCGCAAGCGGGGCCTTTTCATTGGTCGACCGCTGCCGGCCATGGGCAGCGAATGGCGGCATGGACACATCAGCGCGCTGATTGAATTGCCATTTCGGTTCTGTCACCATGCATCGCAATTGCAATGCATGAGGTGCTCATGAAGACGGCCACCCTACCGCCGTTGCGGGTCGATCCCGCGCTTCGCCAAGCGGCCGAATCCGTGCTGCAAGAGGGCGAAACCCTTTCCAGCTTCGTCGAGCAATCCGTGCGCGCCCAGGTGCAGTTGCGCCAGCAGCAGGAAGCTTTCATTGCGCGCGGACTCGCCGCGCGCGACAGCGCTCGCAGGTCCGGTCGCTACGTTGCTGCACAAGACGTGCTGGCCGGGCTTCAGGCCCGTTTGAACGAAGCTCGCAAGGCCTGAAACACATGAGGTTCGCTGTCCGCTTCACGCAGGAAGCGTGTGAGGAACTTGAGTGCCTCTACGATGCGCTGCTGCAGCGCGCTGAAGATGACTTCGCTGTGGCAGAGCATGCCTTGCAGACCATTCGTGACGGAATCACCGTGCTTGAGCTGGCCCCGTTGAGCTGTCGCAAGACGAACCTGGAAGATCCATTTCTGCGGGAGTTGGTGATTGGCTTTGGGATTAGCGGCTACGTGCTGTTGCTCGAGGTTGAAAGTGATCACGCTGTCGTGGTTTTGGCAATAAGGCATCAGCGCGAAGACGACTATCAGTGAGGGCGAGGTTGGCATCGTTAAAGTGACAAGGGATAAGTGAGGGGGCGATTGCTCCGAACGGACTAAGAATCAGGGGACACATGAAGTGAGTGATCAGTTCTTCAACCAGCCAATCCTCAATTCGCCTTACGACTATCCGTCGCGGCACTGGGAACTCGACGACAGGGGACAACCTACACAGCAAATCGTCGAATCGCGCCGGGCATCCAGCTTTATCAGCCCCATCCCCAAGCCCCGCCGCCATCGTGGCGAACAGGCGACCCTGGCGCTGGATGAAGTCGAGAATCCGGCCGACGACGGGCAGCGCTATCGTCACTCGGAACTGATCAATGCCGTGCGGCGCGAGGTCGACGCCTGGCGTCGCCTGCCGCCGTCCCAGTGGCGCGTCACTCCAGAAACCGCTCGTCTGCTTGAGCACTGGCGCAGCCACAAGTTCGCTGGCGTGCGCCCGTTCTTCTGCCAGGTCGAAGCGGCAGAAACCGCTATCTGGCTAACCGAAGTAGCCCCGCAACTCGGCAAGAGCGGTGAACGTTTCCTCGATCACCTGAAGAGTGTCAGCGACGACGCCAACCCCGGCCTGCTGCGCTTGGCCCTGAAGCTGGCCACTGGCGCCGGTAAGACCACGGTCATGGCCATGCTCATTGCCTGGCAGACGATCAATGCCATCCGCCATCCCCAGAGCAAGAAGTTCACCCGCGGCTTCCTGATCGTGGCGCCCGGCCTGACCATCAAGGATCGCCTGCGCGTGCTGCTGCCCAACGACGCGGACAGCTACTACGCCAGCCGCGAGATCGCGCCGCGCGACATGCTGCCCGATCTGGAAAAGGCCAAGATCGTCATCACCAACTACCACGCCTTCAAGCTGCGCGAGCGCATGGAGTTGTCCAAAGGTGGCCGCCGCCTGCTGCAAGGTCGCACCGGCAGCGAGCTGGACACGCTGGAAACCGAGGGCCAGATGCTCCAGCGGGTCATGCCGGAATTGATGGGGCTAAAGAACATCCTGGCCATCAATGACGAGGCGCACCACTGCTATCGAGAAAAGCCGCACGCTGCGGAGGACGACGAGGATCTAGACAAAGATCAGAAAGCCGAAGCCGAGGAGAACAACGAAGCCGCACGGCTGTGGATCTCCGGCCTGGAGGCAGTCAACCGCAAACTGGGCTTGCAACAGGTGATCGACCTGTCGGCCACGCCGTTCTTCCTGGCCGGTTCTGGCTACGTGGAAGGTACGCTGTTCCCCTGGACGATGAGCGACTTCTCGCTGATGGACGCCATCGAATGCGGCATCGTCAAATTGCCGCGCGTGCCGGTGGCCGACAACATCCCTGGCGCGGAAATGCCCATCTACCGCGAGCTCTGGAAGCACATCGGCAAAAAAATGCCGAAGAAAGGGCGCGGCAAGAACGCCCAGCTCGATCCGCTGGCTATCCCGGTGGAATTGCAGACCGCGCTGGAAGCCCTGTACGGGCATTATCTCAAAACCTTTGATGCCTGGAAGCAGGCCGGCATCAACGTGCCACCGTGTTTCATCGTAGTGTGCAACAACACCGCCACTTCCAAACTGGTGTTCGATTACATCTCCGGTTTCGAGCGCACCAACGACGACGGCTCCATCACGCGCGTGCCGGGGCGGCTGGAACTGTTCCGCAACTTCGATGAGCATGGCGAGCCCCTGGCGCGCCCGAACACTTTGTTGATCGATAGCGAGCAGCTCGAATCCGGCGAGGCGCTGGACGACAACTTCCGAGGCATGGCTGCCGATGAGATCGAACGCTTCAAGCGCGAGATCATCGAGCGCACCCGCGACCGCCGCCAGGCTGAGAACCTGAGTGACAGCGAACTTCTGCGCGAAGTGATGAACACCGTTGGCAAGCAGGGTCGCCTGGGTGAGCAAATCCGTTGCGTCGTGTCGGTGTCCATGCTCACCGAAGGCTGGGATGCCAATACCGTCACTCACATCCTCGGCGTGCGTGCGTTCGGCACCCAACTGCTGTGCGAACAGGTGATTGGTCGGGCCCTGCGCCGCCAATCCTATGAGTTGAACGAGCAGGGCCTGTTCGACGTGGAGTACGCCGATGTCTTCGGCATTCCCTTCGATTTCACCGCCAAGCCGGTCGTCGTCACGCCGCCCAAGCCCCGCGAAACCATCACGGTCAAGGCACTGCGCCCGGAACGCGACCATCTGGAAATCCGGTTCCCTCGCGTGCAGGGCTATCGTGTCGAGCTGCCAGAAGAACAACTCGAAGCCGAGTTCAACGACGATCACCATCTCAGCCTGACGCCTGATATGGTCGGCGCGACCAAGACCCACAACGCCGGCATTATCGGCGAAGCGGTGGAGCTGGATATCAAGCATCTGGGAGACGTGCGCCAGTCCACCCTGCTGATGGAGTTGAGCAAGCATCTGCTGTTCCAGCATTGGCGTGATCAAGGCCAGGATGCACCGATTGCCTTGTTCGGTCAGCTCAAGCGCATCGTGCGCCAGTGGCTGGACGAATGCCTGGAATGCAAGGGAGGCACCTACCCGGCGCAGTTGATGTACCGCGAACTGGCGGACATGGCCTGCCAGCGCATCACCAAGGGTATTACCGCGAAGGAACTGGAAAAGGGCCGGCAGGTCAAGGCCATTCTTGACCCATTCAACCCGACCGGCAGCACCGCGCATGTGCGTTTCAACACCTCCCGCCCGGGCAGCGAACGCTGGGAAACCCTCGGGGTGGAAAACCAGCCGAAGAACCACGTCAACTGGGTCATCCTGGACAGTGGTTGGGAGAGTGAGTTCTGCCGTGTCGCCGAGTCCCACCCAAAGGTGCTGGCCTACACCAAGAACCACAACCTCGGGCTGGAAGTGCCTTACCGCTTCGGCTCGGCCAACCGCATCTACATCCCGGACTTCATCGTGCAAGTGGATGACGGCCACGGCAAAAACGACCCGCTGAACCTGATCGTCGAGATCAAGGGCTACCGGCGCGAGGACGCGAAGGAAAAGAAGTCCACCATGGACACCTACTGGATTCCCGGCGTGAACCACCTCGGCACACACGGTCGTTGGGCCTTCGCCGAGTTTGGCGACGTGTACGAAATGCAGGACGACTTTGCCAAAGAGGTCGAGGCGAAGTTCAACCAAATGATTGAAGCGGCTGCGCCGGGAAACAAGGAACACTGAGATGGCAACCAAGAAAACCCAGAAGCCCGGCAAGAGCATCGAGCAAATCACGCATACCGAAGCCAAACGCAAGAACATCCCGACAGTGGAACACCAGTCGGTGATGCAGCAGCATGAGCAGGCGCCAGTGAAAGTGGCCTACCCGCGCGCCAACCGGCAATGGCTGGAAGAGCTGTGCGCCCTGCACGACGCCGGCAAGGCGTTCCCGGAGTTCCAGCAACGGCTCAACCGCGACCTGGATCCGCAACTGATCTGGCGCGGCAAGGACCAGCAGGATTGGAGCGATCTGGTGGTTAATGCGCCGCCGCTCTACATCCAGGAAAAGGTCAAGCCCAAGGCGCTGATCGACGACCTGCGCCGCCAGACCGAAGCCCGCCGCGAAGCCGCCGCGCCGCAGCAGGATACGTTGGACCTGTTTGGCGACTTCAACGGCCTGCCCGAGGGCGCGGACCGCACCGAGTTCTACCAGCATGAAGGCCACTGGCAGAACCGCTTCATCCTGGGCGATTCCCTGCAGGTGATGGCGAGTCTTGCCGAGCGCGAGGGGCTGCGCGGCAAGGTGCAGTGCATCTATTTCGATCCGCCGTATGGCATCAAATTCAACAGCAACTTCCAGTGGTCAACCACCAGCCGTGACGTGAAGGATGGCAACGCCGACCACATCACCCGCGAGCCGGAGCAGGTCAAGGCCTTCCGCGATACCTGGCGCGACGGCATTCATTCCTACCTGACCTATCTGCGCGACCGGTTGATGGTGGCGCGGGATTTGTTGACGGAATCCGGGTCGATCTTTGTGCAGATTGGGGATGAGAATGTGCATCGCGTGCGGGCGGTGATGGAGGAGGTTTTTGGCGCGACGAACTTCATTAGCCAGATCTCGGTTCAGACCACAACCGGCTTCAAGACCAACTACATCGGTAATATTGCGGACTACGTTCTCTGGTTCGCAAAGGACAAGTCGAGGGGTAAGGCACGCCCACCGATGTTCCCGAAAGCATTCGAGCTTGGTGAAGGCAACGCCAGGTGGCTTTTGTTTGAAGACTTTACCTATCGCGGTGTATCTGCGGCAGAGAAGCGTGGCGAAGCCACTGTTCCGAAAAATGCGCTGCCATACAAACCAGACAACATCATTTCGCAGGGCCGGGCGAAAGAACCTCAGCCCTTCACGTTTCGCGGCAAGACCTACGATTCGTGGAGCAAGAACTCGCATTGGAAAGCCTCGTATCCAACCGGCATGGATCGCCTTGCAAAGGCAGGTCGCATCCATGTGGCTGAAAACTCCATTCAGTATGTCCGGCTTCATACGGACTTTGCGGTCGGCGTTCACGGAAACGTTTGGACTGACACTGGCTCTGGGAGCTTTACTGACGACAAGGTCTATGTAGTCCAAACAAACACCAAAGTAATCGAGCGTTGTCTATTGATGGCAACTGATCCAGGCGATCTTGTTCTCGACCCCACTTGTGGCTCTGGCACCACCGCCTATGTCGCCGAGCAATGGGGCCGCCGCTGGATCACGATTGACACCTCGCGTGTATCGCTCGCTCTGGCCCGTGCCCGGATCATGGGCGCGCGTTATCCGTACTACCTGCTGGTCGATTCCCGTGAAGGCCAGTTGAAGGAAGCCGAGATCACCCGCAGCGCGCCGTCCAGCCAGACCACTTACGGCGACATTCGGCAAGGTTTCGTCTACGAACGCGTACCGCACATTATGTTGGAAACCATCGCCAGCAACGCCGAAATCGAAGTCATCTGGGACAGGTTTGAGGCCGAACTGCAACCGCTGCGGGCGCAGTTGACCGCGCAACTGCCCAAGACTTGGCTGGGCGACCACCGCAAACGGCAGAAATACACCGCGCCAGTGCCGAACGAGGTTCAGGAGTGGGAAGTGCCGCGCGAATGCCCGCCCGACTGGCCGCAGGCGGCGCAGTCGCTGCACGCGCGTTTCTGGGAGCTCCGCATTGCCCGGCAAAAGGAAATCGACGCCTCCATCGCCGCCAAGGCCAAGTTCGAGTACCTCTATGACAAACCCTACGAGGACAAGAAGAAGATGCGCGTGGCCGGCCCCTTCACCGTTGAATCGCTCAGCCCGCACCGCGTGCTGGGTGTGGACGAAGAAGACGAGCTGATCGACCACGTGGCCGAAACCCAGGCCGAATACGGCCAGGACTTCGCCAGCCTGATCCTGGCCAACTTGCGCACCGCTGGCGTGCAGCAAGCAAACAAGGCCGACAAGATCGAATTCACCTCACTGGAGCCGTGGCCCGGTGACTTGATCTGCGCAGAAGGCCGCTATCTGGAAAACGGGCAGGTCAGGCGCGCGGGCATCCTGGTCGGCCCCGAGTTCGGTACTGTCACCCGCGCCGACCTGGTCGATGCCGCCCGTGAAGCCGGCGATGCCAACTTCGACGTGCTGATCGCCTGCGCCTTCAACTACGATGCACCGGCCAGTGAGTTCAGCAAGCTGGGGCGCATACACGTGCTCAAGGCGCGCATGAACGCCGACCTGCACATGGCCGAAGACCTGAAGAACACCGGCAAGGGCAACCTGTTCGTCATCTTCGGCGAGCCGGATGTGGACGTGTTGGACACCCAAGGCCGCAGCATCCGCAAATACGACGGCAAGCGCGACGTCATCGAGGTGCCCGCCGACGGGCAACTGGTGGTGCGCATCAACGGCGTGGACGTGTTCCACCCCAGCACCGGTGAAGTCCGCAGTGACGGCGCAGACGGCATCGCCTGCTGGTTCCTGGACACCGACTACAACGAGGAATCCTTCTTCGTCCGCCATGCCTACTTCCTCGGCGCGAACGACCCGTACAAGGCGCTGAAGACTACACTGAAGGCCGAAATCGACCCCGACGCCTGGGCAACGCTCAACAGCGATACCTCGCGCCCGTTCCCCATGCCCAGCACCGGGCGGTTTGCGGTGAAGGTCATCAATCACCTCGGGGACGAGGTGATGAAGGTTTTCAGGGTGTCATAACATACGGCAGTTGGAACTGCCGCCACTTTCGGAATCGATCACGTGCAAGACTCCACTTTCATCCGGCGTGTCGTGCTGAAGAACTTCAAGAGCATCGGCTATTGCGATGTTTCCTTGAAGCCATTGACCTATCTGGTGGGCCAGAACGGCGCCGGCAAGAGCAACTTTCTTGATGCGCTGCATTTTGTGCGGGACTCATTGAACAGTTCGCTGGAGAATGCGATTCGCGAACGTGGCGGATTGAGCGAGGTGCGTCGCCGCTCCAGCGGCCATCCCACCAATTTCGCCATTCGCATCGAATTCAATCTCAAGGATGGCCGACAAGGCTGGTATGCGTTCAATGTCGGCGCGACGCCAAGTGGTGCCTTCGAGGTGCTATCGGAAAAATGCGTGCTTGGCGAAAAAGGAAAGGGTCCGTTCTTCCATGTTGAAAAAGGTGTATTGAAAGGCAGTAGCGAGCAAACGTTCCCTGCCGTAGTTTCGGATCGACTGGCTATGGTGGCTGTGTCCGGCTCGCCGACGTTTCGTCCAATCTTCGATGCGCTGACCGCGATGGGCTTTTACAACCTCAATCCAAAGCTGATGCGCGAGTTGCAGAAACCACAGGATGGCAGGCTGTTGAAGCCAGTCGGAGAAAACATCGCCAGCGTCATCGGTCATCTGGAGAAGATCGCACCGGATCAGGTCAAGCTGATCCAGGAGTACCTGCAGAAGGTCGCGCCAATGGTGCATGGCATGGAGCGCAAGGCGGTTGGCCCGATGGAAACACTAGAATTCCGTCAAGATGTTGCGGGCGCCAAATATCCCTGGCGTTTCTTCGCCCAGAACATGTCCGATGGCACGCTGCGAGCATTGGGCGTTTTGACGGCTTTGCTGCAAAACAATATTGACTATTCGCCGACTTTGATTGGCATCGAAGAGCCGGAAACCGCATTGCACCCAGCAGCTAGCGCAACCTTGCGCGAAGTCCTCGTGCTGGCTTCGCGTGATGTACAGGTGTTGGTCACCAGTCACAGTCCCGATCTTCTGGATAATTCTGACATCGACACCGACGCGATTTTCTCGGTGGTTTCGGAAGGTGGAGATACCAAGATCGCGCCGCTCGACGAGGCGTCACGCTCGGTTTTGAAAGATCATCTTTTCACCGCAGGCGAACTCCTGCGATCGAATCAATTGGAGCCGGATCGGCAAGTCATCGCGCAGCAGAACGTGCGGCAGTCCGACTTGTTTGAAGAGGTGCGTCAATGACCAGTATCGCCTCGATTGTTGAAGGCGATGGCGAGGTTTCCGCACTTCCAGTGCTGCTGCGCAGGTTGGCGCAATGGAAGCCTGCGACGGATTTTCCCAATGTTCTTCAGCCAATTCGCGTCAAACGCGACCGGTTTCTCAACAGAGAGGAGGAGTTCCGCAGGCAGTTGCTCCTGGCTGCGGCCAAGTGTGGTGATGGCGGGTGGATTGTCATCGTGCTTGACGCGGATGACGATTGCCCTGCTGAAATCGGAAGAAATACCCTTGATCGTGCGCGCCAAATCGTGCCGCACCGGAAAGTTTCCGTGGTTTTCGCCAACCGAGAGTTCGAGGCTTGGTTTCTGGCGGCAGCAAGTTCCCTTCAGGACTACCGTGGATTCTCGTTGGAGCAGAATGAACGCATTGACCCGGAGGTTCCGCGTGATGCGAAAGGGTGGATGGGTCGCCACATTGCGGGTGGCACATACAGGGAAACACTCGACCAGCCCGCCTTTGCCGACAGGTTCGATTTGCAGCTTGCGCATGACAACAGCCGCTCGTTCCGCAAGCTGTGCAAGGAATGGGAGGTCAATGTTCAGCAACTGGCTGGCACTTGAAACATTCGGGGAGATTGATGGAATTCCGCATCGCCGACACCTTTACCACCAGCCTGGCCCGCCTGACCGGCGATGAGCAAAAGGCCGCAAAGACCACTGCCTTCGATTTGCAGATGGATCCTGCCGGCAACGGTATGAGCTTCCACAAGCTCGACAGAGCCAAAGACCCGAACTTCTGGTCGGTGCGCGTCAGCCGCGACATTCGCCTGATCGTCCACAAGACCGCGGGCAGTCTGCTGCTCTGCTATGTCGGTCACCACGACAAGGCTTATCAATGGGCCGAGCGGCGCAAGCTGGAAGTGCACCCGACCACCGGCGCAGCTCAGCTTGTCGAGGTTCGCGAGCGTGTCGAGGAGATCCTCGTTCCGAAGTATGTCGAGGACAGCAGGCCGGCGACGCAACAGAAGCCGAAACTGTTCGCAAAATATTCCGATGCCCAACTGCTAGCCTATGGCGTGCCGCAGGATTGGCTGGCCGACGTGAAGGCTGCCGTCGAGGACTCGCTGCTGGAACTGGTCGACCACCTGCCCGGTGAGGCGGCCGAAGCCTTGCTCGAACTGGCGACTGGCGGCACGCCGGCGTTGCCCGAAGTGGCAGGCAAGGGGGCGGACCCATTCCTGCACCCGGACGCGCAACGCCGCTTCCGCGTCATGTCCGATATGGAAGAGTTGGCCCGCGCCCTGGAATACCCATGGGACAAGTGGACGGTGTTCCTCCATCCGGCGCAGCGTCAATTGGTCGAGCGCCATTACAACGGTGCGGCACGTGTGTCTGGCTCGGCGGGCACGGGCAAGACCGTGGTTGCCTTGCACCGGGCTGTGCATCTGGCGCATCAGGACGAAGATGCACGCGTTCTGCTTTCCACGTTTTCGGACACGTTGGCCAATGCCTTGCGCGGCAATCTGTATCGGTTGATCTGGAACGCACCCAAGCTCGGCGAACGCATCGACGTGGCTGCCATGGAGGCGCTTGGCATCCGCTTGTATGCGACGGAATTCGGCAAGCCGATATTCGCCAGCCGTGATGAGATTTTCACGCTGCTGAAGGCGGCTACCGCGCAGGTCGATGGCATGAAAGCCAACGCCGCGTTTTTGCTATCCGAATGGGAAGATGTGGTGGACACCTGGCAAGTGGAAAGCTGGGAGGCTTACCGCGATGCCAAGCGACTGGGTCGCAAGACGCGCTTGCCGGAGGCGCAGCGCGCCTTGTATTGGCAGGTGTTCGCCAAGGTGAAGGCGCAATTGAAGCAGACCGGTAAGATCACTGCGGCCGAGATGTTCGCCAAGCTGGCGGAGGCGATGTCGAAGCGCAAGCATCCGGTATTCGATTACATCGTGGTGGATGAGGCGCAGGACATCGGCGTGCAGCAATTACGCTTTTTCGCAGCGATGGCCGGTAATCGCGCTAACGCGCTGTTCTTCGCCGGCGACCTCGGCCAGCGCGTCTTCCAGACCCCGTTCTCTTGGAATTCCCTGGGCGTGGAAGTGCGTGGCCGCTCTCGCACGCTGAACATCAACTATCGCACCTCGCACCAGATTCGTTCCCAGGCTGACCGCTTGCTCGGCACGGAGGTGTCCGATGTGGATGGCAACGTCGAAAGCCGCAAGGGGACGATTTCCGTGTTTAACGGACCGGAGCCGATCATCCGTAGCTTTGCCGATTCCACGGCGGAATGCCTGGCCGTCGGCGCATGGCTTGCGCAATGTGTTGCAAACGGCGTGAAGCCGCAGGAGGTCGGCGTGTTCGTTCGCTCCGAAAGGGAGCTGCCCCGTGCACAGGCGGCGACCAAGGCCGCTGGCTTGCAGGGGCGCATACTAGGCAAGGACATGGCAACCGAAGAAAGTTTTGTCAGCATGACTACCATGCACTTAGCTAAAGGCATGGAGTTTCGCGTGGTTGCCGTGATGGCCTGCGATGATGAAATCATCCCTTTGCAGGCGCGCATCGAAACTGCTGCTGGTGAGGCTGACCTGACGGAAATCTACAACACTGAGCGTCAGCTGCTATATGTGGCCTGCACCCGTGCGCGAGACCAACTATATGTTTCGGCGGTGAGGCCTGAGTCGGAGTTTCTGCAGGATTTGATGCAAAGTTAGTTTTTGGGGTGCAGAACTACTGGAAGCCATCTCGCGGCATGAGACCAAGGAGCGGACGATACGCGGATGTACTGTCGGCGCCATGGATAGTAGTAGATCTAGGATTAATCGTTGAGTGCCTTGACTCGCCATAATTTTGAGTGCACTCTCGTTCCGCGGAGCCTAGAAACTCCTCACACAGCGGTACCCACCTCCGACAAAGCCGGTGGGTTTTTTGTGCCTGCGCGCTTTTTTTTTCGCAGGCGCAACCGACGCGATGCCTGCGTCGGGAGGGCGGCGAATACAAGACCCGAAAGGGGAATAAGCCCGCCGTCTGTGTGCGGTTTCTAGCCTCCCGACTTCCCGTCCGTCCTTCGCGACGGGCGGGCCACTCTAGGGAATGAGGAGGCGACGATGTCGAAGCACGCGTTGGACGATTTCGAGATGGGCATGCCGGGCTATTTCCTGCCCGAGGAGAGCCGGCACCGGTTGGTGAGCCTGAGCGAGCACATCAAGTTCTTGTCGCGGTTGGCGCAGCCGCGCATCGCGGACGAGGAGAAGGAGTGGGCGCCGGAGGTGCGCATGGGCCAGCTGGCGTTCTGCCTGGAACTGCTGGCCGACCAGGTGGACCTGGTACTGGATGAGGTGTCCTGGCCGGCACTGCGGGCAGAGGACGATGACGCCGCGGAGCGCGATGCCGCGGCCCAGGAAGACGATGCAGGAGAGGAAGGCGGTGGCGGGGTGTCGGAAGCGTCGGAGGTGCAGGAAGCGCCCGAGGCGCCAAATGCGCCCGGCGCGCCGGAAGTGGACCTGCGCGACTTCACCTATGGGCTCAAGCTGGAGCAGATCGACAGGCTCAATCTCCTGCTCTCGGCGATCTCGGCCCATGCCGACGTGGTGGTGGCCAGCAGCATGGCCGATTTCGCCGAGAACACCTTGTCCGCGGTGGGGGATACGATCTTCGAGGCGGCGGCCGAGGTGCGCGAGATACTGGAGGACGTGAATGACCAGCGGCTTTGGTACGGCGATCGCCCGCGCTTCGGCGTGAGCGAGGGGCGGGCGGTCTACGCTGCGCCCCGTGCCGAACCGTCGTACGGGGAGCTCCTGCACTGAGGTCGTGCCGGCCAGGCTTGTGCAGGCGCGCTGCCGTTTGGGTATCGTCGCCTGCACGGCCTTCCCATGCCGGCTATCGCAACGCTCGGGCGTACGTGCGGCGCCGTCTGCGCCGGATCCTGCGGCGGCCAATCGATCTCACGCTATCCTGCCGGCGCAGCTATGTCCTGTGTGGTACAAAAGTGCTACATTCGCGCAGAGCCCAGCGCGCCTAGAGGATTCCATGAGCACTACTACCATCCGTCTGCCCGACGAACTCAAGGCACGCGTTGCCGCCGCGGCGAAGCGGGGCGGTACCACGCCGCACAATTTCATCCTGGAAGCGATTGCCGAGAAGGCCGACCTGGCCGAGCGTCGCGCCGACTTCGACGCCGTGGCAGAGCAGCGGTACGCCGGCATCGTCGCATCCGGGAAGGCCATCGCGTGGGACGACATGCGTGGCTATCTGGAAAAGCGCATGGCGGGGAAGCCGGCCAAACGTCCAGCGGCCAGGAAGTTGGCCAAATAACGTGTCGCGCATCGAACTGGCGCCCGAGATCGTGGACGACCTGGAGCGGATACTTGATCATCTCCAACGCCATGAAGCTATGCATATATCGGATCGGTTGCGTGAGATCATCGAGGCGATCAGCGTGCTGGAAACCAATCCGCTGATCGGGCGGCCGGCTAGCCGCGACAAGCGTGAGTTGGTGATCGGTCGCGGTGCATACGGTTATCTCGCGCTGTACCGGTATGTGGCGCAGGTCGATACGGTATTCGTGCTTGCGGTGCGTTCGCAGCGCGAGGCCGGTTTTACGGATCGATGATCTGCATTCTTGTGGCTGCCGGGAACTGATGCGGGGACAGGCAGTGAGCCTTCCTCTTAAGAGCCGCTAACAGAACCCCGGCCGTCGTCCCCGCGCAGGCGGGGGTGAAGCGCCACTGCTTGCGAGCCACTGGCTCGCGTGGCGCTGAACGCCGTCGGGCTATGCCCGATGGCCGGGGGGCGAAGACCCAGCGACTTCAATCTGGCGAAGGCAAGGCACTGGATCCCCGCCTACGCGGGGATGACGAGTTTTGTTAGCCGCTCTAAATGACGATGTTGAACAGCCGCCCCCGACCTGCCATCGTGCGTCGCGATTACAACGCATGAGGTGTGCCGCATGAGAACTGCATCACCGCCTGTATTCCGTCCGCTCCCCGCGCTTGGTTGCATCGCGTTGATGGGGGTACTTGCATGGGTAACTGCCGTACCGGTGAACGCGCAGAGCGGTGCGACGGCCGCCAATCCTGCCCAGTCCGGCGCCAAGCCCAGCTTCATATCCAAGGGAAACCCGCTCTTCCGCGACAAGTTCACCGCCGATCCCGCGCCGCTCGTGGTGGGGGACCGGCTGTACCTGTATGTCGGCCACGACGAGGCCCAGCGCGACGAGATGTTCAACATGCGCGAATGGCTGGTCTATTCCACCGACGACATGAAGACCTGGACCGACCATGGCCCGATCATGAAGGTGACCGACTTCAAGTGGGCGAAGGCCGACGCCTGGGCTTCGCAGGCGATCGAGAAGAACGGCAAGTTCTGGTTCTATGCCGCGGTGGAGCACGACGACACCCATCCGGGCAAGGCCATCGCGGTCGCGGTCGCGGACAGCCCGACCGGGCCGTTCGTCGATGCGAAAGGATCGGCGCTCATCACCAACGAGATGACGCCCAAGGGCACGCACAGCTGGGAGGATATCGACCCGACGGTGTTCACCGACGATGACGGCACGACCTGGATCGCCTGGGGCAACCGGCAGTGCTACATCGCCAAGCTCAAGCCCAACATGATCGAGATCGACGGGCCGATCACGGAGATCACGCCACCGCACTTCGAGGAGGGGCCCTGGCTGCACAAGCGCGGGGCGCTGTACTACCTGACCTACGCCTCGCTCGACCGCGCCACCCACCGCGACGAGAAGGTGTCCTACGCCACCGCGCCCTCGATCCAGGGGCCGTGGACCTACCGCGGCGAACTGACCGGCTCGGGCAAGTACAGCTTCACCATCCATCCCGGCATCGCCGAGTTCAAGGGCAACTGGTACCTGTTCCTGCACAACGCCGCGCTCGCCATCGGCGACCTGAACGGTGCGATCGGCAGGCGTGCGGTTACGGTCGAGTATTTGCAGTACAACGCGGACGGCAGCCTCAAGCCGGTGGTGCAGACGGAGGCCGGCATATCGGTTCCGCCGCCACGGTAGGCGGTGCAGGCCGTGGGGTATGACCCGGCCGAACGAGGGCGGGCCATTGCCGCGGCCGCAGGGGCGCAGAAGGAGAGGGACGAATGGAAGGCTGCGTGGGCGTGGATGGAGCCAAGAGCGGGTGGATTGCAGTCTGGCCCGAGGGGGAGGGTTTCTCCTGGCATGTGTACGGCAGCGCCCATGCGTTGCTCGACCGGCACCGGGGCGCGCGGGTGATTGCGGTGGATATCCCGATCGGCCTGTCCGACCGGGAGGGCCGGCAAGCCGATAGCCAGGCGCGCCGGTTCGTGGGCGGTAGGCGCGCGTGCAGCATCTTCTCCACGCCGGTGCGGGGCATCCTCGATGCGATGTCGCGGGCGGAAGCTTCCCGCCGGCACAAGGAGATCGATGGGCGCGGCTTTGGCGCGCAATCGTTCGCGATCCTGCCCAAGATCCGGCAGTGGGACGAGCTGCTGCAGGCGGATGCGCAGGCGCGGCAGGTGGTGAGGGAGATCCATCCCGAGGTGTGTTTTGCCGCGCTCAACGGCGGGCCGGGCCATGGGTTGGTCGAGTCCAAGCGCACGCCGGCGGGGATGGAACAGCGGATCGCGTTGCTGGCGGCCGTGTTCGGGCGGGAGCAGGTGATGGCGCTGGTACAGGCCGTGCCGCGCCGGGAGGCGGCGACGGACGACGTGCTCGATGCGCTTGCGGCGTTGTGGAGCGCGGGGCGGATTTCGCGGGGATGTGCGGGCACGTTGCCGACGCCGGTGGTGCCGGATGCAGTGGGGTTGCCGGCGGCCATCTGGTATTGAGCGCATTGGCTTGGCGGAACCGCCGCCGGGTTTGGAATGTGTTGCTGGCGTACATGGAGGTCGTGCGGGCGGCGCGTGTGCCGCGTGTTCTTCACGGTGGGCGCCGTAGGTTCGACCCGGGCCAGGCAGCGGAGCCATGACATGGGCAAGCGGGAGCACAGCGGACGCGGCAACGATCCGGAGGCCGGCAAGGCGGGCGATGCTTCGTCCATCGATCCGCGCCGGCCGGTGCCGGGGCCGGATCCCAAGGCGGGGCTGGACCGCGAGGTCGGCGATCTCGAGGACGCCGAATCGAAGGATGCCGGCGATGCGTTGCCGGGGCGTGCCGGAGGCGGCTTGGCGGGGGCTTGAGGTGTTTGGCGCCCTGGCGGTGGTTCCGGTTGTCCGAGAATCGATTGTGCTGGCCGTGGGTGGGCGAAAGCTCGCTTCGGAAGGTGGGTTGGCGTGGGAAAGATTTTGGCGCCGATGGGCTTTGCTGGCCGGCTGTCGGGGCTGAAGCCCCTCCCACAAGGTGTGCCTGTCGAAAGTGAAGCTGCCTTCCGCAAGGGAGCGTCAGAGATCTTTTTTCTCCAACAAGTAGAGAGTGGCCAGCTGTTGAGGGCACTTTCGCAGGGATGTTGGCTGTCGGGCTGAAGTCCTTGCCCACAAGGTGTGCCAGTCGAAGGTGAAGCTGTCTTCTGCAAGGGGCCGTCAAAGCTCTCTCTTCCCCAAGAGAGTGGCCAGTTGTTGGGTCGAGGTGCGCTCGCAAGGGATGCTGGTTGTCGGGACTGAAGTCCCTCCCACGAGAAGCGCCGGTGCGATGGGGGGCCTGTCGGGGAACACGGCGTGACCGGTGGGTGAGGCGGGCTTGGCTGCGATGCACGGGCCGTTTACCGCGCCGCTGCTACACGTGGGCGCCATGCGCGGTTGTCCGCGCATGCGAGCGATGCCTCCGGGCTGGGCCGCGGGAGGACCGACATGAGGGGCGACTACGCCCACCTGCGCGCGCGCATGGTCCGCGAGCATCTTGCGGCGCGCGACATCGACGATGCGCGCGTGCTCGAAGCGATGGGCGCGGTGCCGCGCGAGCGCTTCGTGGACCCGGGCATGGAGGCGCTCGCCTACGAGGACCGCCCGTTGTCGATCGGCGAGGGGCAGACGATCTCGCAGCCGTACATCGTGGCGCTGATGGCGCAGGCGGCGGCGATCGCGCCGGGCGACAGGGTGCTGGAGGTCGGCACCGGCTCGGGCTATGCGGCGGCGGTGCTGGGGCGGCTGGCGGCGCGCGTGGACACGGTGGAGCGGCATGCCGCGCTGGCGGCGCAGGCCGGGGAACGGTTGCGGGCGATAGGCCAGGACAACGTGCACGTGCATGTGGGCGACGGCAGCGAGGGCTGGCCGTCGCGGGCGCCGTTCGATGCGATCGTGGTCGCGGCCGGCGCGCCGGAGCCGCCGCCGGCCTTGCGCGAGCAGTTGGCCATCGGCGGGCGGTTGGTGATCCCGGTGGCGGCGGGCGAGGGCGAACCGCAGCGCCTGCGCCGCATCGTGCGCGTTGCGCCCGGCCGCTACGAGGCGCAGGACCTGGGCGGGGTGATGTTCGTACCGCTGGTGGGCGCGCAGGGCTGGCGCGAGGACGGGCAGGGCGCGTCGGCGCCAGGGCCGGAAACGATGGACGTCGCCGCGCAGGTGGCGCGCGCGGCCGAGCCGTTGCCGGACATCGAGGCGCCGGCATTCGCCGATGCCTTCGAACGCTTTGCGGGATGCCGCGTGGTGTTGCTGGGCGAATGCAGCCACGGCACGTCGGAGTTCTACCGGGCGCGCATGGCGATCACGCGGCGGCTGGTGGAGCGGCACGGCTTCACCGTGGTCGCGGTGGAGGCCGACTGGCCGGACGCGGCCACGGTCAACCGCTACGTGCGCCACCTGCCGGCGGACGCGCGGGCGGCACCGGCGTTCGAACGTTTCCCCACCTGGATGTGGCGCAATGCCGAGGTGGCCGCGCTGGTGGCGTGGATGCGCGAGCACAACCGCGGCCGCGATGCGGCGCGGCAGGTCGGGTTCTACGGGCTGGACCTGTACAGCCTGGGCGCGTCGATGCGCGCGGTGCTCGATTACCTGGACCGCGTGGACCCGCAGGCGGCGGCCACCGCGCGGCAGCGCTACGGCTGCCTGGCGCCGTGGCAGCACGCGCCGGCCACGTACGGCCGCGCGGCGCTCGATGCCGGCTACGCGAAGTGCGAGGCCGAGGTGGTGCGCCAGTGCCGCGAGCTGCTGGCGCGCCGGCTGGAGTACGCGCAGGCCGACGGCGAGCGTTACCTCGATGCGGCACAGAACGCGCGCCTGGTGGCGGCGGCCGAGCGCTACTACCGCAGCATGTACTACGGCGGCGCCGAGAGCTGGAACCTGCGCGACACGCACATGTTCGACACGCTGCGGCAGGTGCTCGACGCCAAGGGGGCGGCGGCCAAGGCGGTAGTGTGGGCGCACAACTCGCATATCGGCGATGCGCGGCACACGGGGATGGGCCGGCGCCAGGGCGAGCTCAACATCGGCCAGCTGTGCCGGCAGGCCTACGGCGACGAGGCGGCCTCGATCGGCTTCGGCACGCACGAGGGCAGCGTGGCGGCGGCGAGCGACTGGGACGGCGAACTGGAGATCAAGCAGGTGCGGCCGTCGCGGCCGGGCAGCGTGGAGCGGCTGTGCCACGACAGCGGCGTGGCGCGCTTCCTGCTCGACCTGCGCCCGGGCCGCCACGAGGCGCTGCGCGAGGCGTTGATGCCGATGCGGCCGGAGCGCTTCATCGGCGTGATCTACCTGCCCGAGACCGAGCTGCAGAGCCACTATGCCGAGGCCAGCCTGCCCGGGCAGTTCGACGCCTATGCGTGGTTCGACCGGACCGGTGCGGTGACGCCGCTCGGGCGCGAGCCGCATGCCGCGCACGAGGTGGCCGAGACTTGGCCGTCGGGATTGTGAGCGGTGCCCGGGGTTGCACGGGGCGATGCGCGCGATGGGGCGGTAGGGTGCCGATGCGCGACGCGCGAGCGGCGGATCTTGCGCATTCGGGGCGAAGAGCGGGCCCCCGTGCGCGCGGGGCGCGAAGAAATCCGGAATCTTTCCGCGCGCCGGCCTGAAGGCGTTAAGCGGCGCGAATATGCCGGTGAATCCGTTTACAGGGCGCCCATACGTATCGGGTAACCGGTGTCCGGACGGACCGTAATCGATTACACGGTGCGCAAATGCGACGCTGGATTTCCCCGGAAACCATCCGGGCGTGCCCGAGCATGCCCTCTTGTTGCACTGCATGGTGACAAATGACAGCGCACGACATTAGTTTGCGCGGCGAGTGGTAGCGCTATCAGTCCCGCGCGTGCGCGATGGACGCCGATGGAGGAGTCGGTCCGGGCGCGACCGCTTGCCGATTCGATTCGTTGCAGGAGTTTGGGCCGCTGGCGTCGCCGTACCAGGCGCGCCGGTGTCCAGGGTTGGGCGTGGGCCATGGCCCGCGGGGGCCTTCCGGGTGGAAGGCGTACATCCATCGATCGAAAGACATAGGGGAGCCTCATGAGAGGAAGTTGGTTTCCGTACCGAGTACCAGGGACGGCCGCGGCGGTGGCCGTGTTCCGCGCCGCGCACGATGCCGTCCGGCATTCCACTCCCGAGCAGAGGGCAGGCTGATGAGCCGTAGGTTGAAGAAGTTCAAGTCCAGGGCGATGTTCACCTTCGTGGGCGGCGTCCTGATCGTCAATCCTGCCTTCGCGCAGGAGGCCGCGCCGGCACCGGCGCCGCAGGCCACGTCCAGCGAGGCGACCACGCTCGACACGGTGCAGGTCACCGGCCTGCGCAACAGCCTCAACCAGTCGATGGGCATCAAGCGCGATGCGGCCGGCGTGGTGGACGCGATCAGCGCGGAGGACATCGGCAAGTTCCCGGATACCAACCTGGCCGAATCGCTGCAGCGCATCACCGGCATCTCGATCGAGCGCCGCGACGGCGAGGGCGCGCAGGTCACCGCGCGCGGCTTCGGTCCCGAGTTCAACATGGTCACCCTCAACGGGCGCACGATCCCGGGCGCGGACGCGTTCGGCGCGGCCGGCCAGGTGGCGATCGGCGGCGTGGACGGCGGCACCCGCGCGTTCAACTTCGCCCAGCTCGCGGCGGAGGCCATCAGCGGCATCGAGGTCTACAAGACCAGCCGCGCCGACGTGCCCAGCGGCGGCATCGGCGCCACCATCAACATCCAGACCGACAAGCCGTTCAACCACCGCGGTGGGGAGGTCACGGCCAGCGCCGGCGCGAAGATGGGCTACGACGAGTCGCAGCCGTTCGACAACGACGTCACCCCGGAAGTGTCCGGCATCTTCAGCTACGCCAACGCGGACAAGACCTGGGGCGTGGGCCTGAGCGCGAGCTACCAGAAGCGCAAGGGCGGCTCGGTGCAGGCCACCGAGAACTACTGGAACATCCAGCCGTGGACCGGCACGATGCCGGGCAACCCGAACGTCACCAACGCCCCGGCGATCGGCCAGCTCTACGCGCGCCCGAACGACCTGCGCTACGCCTTCGCCGACTTCGAGCGCGAGCGCATCAACGGCCAGGCGGTGCTGCAGTTCGCGCCGATGGACAGCCTGACGCTGACCCTGGACTACACCTACTCGACCAACGAGATCACCGAGAATCGTGGCGAGCAGAGCATGTGGCTGCAGAACCAGCAGTACACCGACGTCACCTTCGACAGCAGCGCGGTGGCCACGCCGACCTACCTGCGCGAGGTCGCCGGGACCAAGGACTTCGGCCTGGAACAGCAGCGCAGCATGCAGAAGTACAAGCTGGGCTCGCTGGGCTTCAACGCCGACTGGCAGGCCACCGACAACTTCCGCCTGAGCTTCGACGCGCACAACTCCAAGACCCAGAGCCTGCCCAACGACCCGCTGACCGGCGGCGGCTCGATCTTCATGAGCGTGGCCGGCACCAACAACTGCACCGCCGGCCCGCACTGCGGCGGCTCGTGGGTGCAGGAGATGTGGTTCAACGGCGGCTTGCCGCAGATGGCGCAGACCTGGTTCCCGACCACGGCCGACGCGCTCGCCAACACCAACGGCGCGGTCAACCCGGGCTTCACCGACGGCGAGATCGGCACGCAGCTGGTGCGCGTGAACTCGCAGTCGCAGATCAGCGAGATCAAGCAGGGGCGGATCGACGGCGAATTCACCTTCGACGACGGCCGCTTCCAGTTCGGCATCGACAGCTCAAAGGCCAGCACGCACCGCGTCCAGGCGGCCGAGGCGGCGTACACGCTGGGCGACTGGAGCGTGGCCAACGTCAACCAGGACGTGGCCAACGGCCTGATGGGCCTGCTCCGGCCGGTCAACGTCGCCGGGCTGTTCGACGACTACAGCGTGGGCAGCTCCAACGGCGGCTGGGTCGGCGATGCCGGCGCGCTGACCCGCTGGGCCGCGCAGAACTACGGCTACGACATCACCGTCAGCCCGCAGCGGGCGGCCGACAACTACGTGGAGGAAAAGACCCGGGCCGCCTACATGCAGGTGGACCTGCAGGGCGAGCTGGCCGGGCGCCCGACCAACACCCGCATCGGCGTGCGCTACGAGAAGACCGACGTCACCTCGACCTCGATGATCGCCATCCCCAGCGCGATCGAGTGGCAGTCCAACAACGACTTCCGCGTCCTGCTCTCGCAGGAGCAGCAGCCGTTCACCGAGAAGTCCAGCTACAGCTACGTGCTGCCCAACCTGGACTTCAGCATCGACCTGACCGATACGCTGAAGGGCCGCGCCTCGTTCGGCAAGAGCATCGCGCGCGCGCCGTACGGCAACCTGTACGCCGGTCCCGGCGCGCAGCAGCCGTTCGGCTCGGTGCTGATCGACCCGTCCAGCCGCGCCAGCGGCAACGCGCAGAACCCGGCGCTGAAGCCGCTGGAGTCCGACAACCTCGACCTGGCGCTGGAGTGGTACTTCGCCGACGCCAGCTACGTGTCGGTGACCTTCTGGAACAAGACGGTCAACAACTTCATCGGCAACACGGTGACGCAGGAATCGCTGTACGGCCTGCGCGATCCGACCTCCGGCCCGGATGCGCAGCAGGCGCTGGCGTTCCTGCAGAGCCAGCAGTGCATCAGCCAGGTCACCGCGGCCGGCAACGACCCGGCGGCGTGCTCGGCCAACGACACCTCGCTGTTCGCCGCATTGGCGATGCTGCGCAACGCCGAGGCCACCGGCGGCCTGGCGGCCTACAACGGCAGCTCGGCGCAGAGCCTGCAGATGGAGAACCAGTACGACCTGCATGGCGAGGCCGACGACCCGCTGTACATGTTCAACGTCAACCGCCCGGTCAACCAGAACAAGGCCAAGCTGCACGGCTGGGAGCTGGGCGGGCAGTACTTCTTCGGCGACACCGGCTTCGGCATCTACGCCAACTACACCATCGTCGATGGCGACGTGGGCTACAACAACGCCGGCGACCCGAACGTGGACCAGTTCGCCCTGACCGGCCTGAGCGACACCGCCAACGTGGTGCTGATGTACGAGAAGTACGGTTGGTCGGCGCGCTTGGCCTGGAACTGGCGCGACGAGTACCTGATCCTGGCCAACCAGGGCGCCAGCCGCAACCCGTACTACGTGGAGGCCTACGACCAGCTGGACCTGAACGTGAGCTACGCGCTCGACGACCATTGGTCGTTCGGGTTCGAGGCGATCAACCTGACCGGCGAGGACGTGCGCTGGCACGCCCGCAACGACAAGCAGATGGTCAAGCTGATCGACCAGAGCCCGCGCTTCATGCTCGGCGTGCGCTACCGGTTCTGACCGGCGTCGGGACGGCGACACGGGGGCCGCTGCATGCAGCGGCCCCCCTTTTCCCGCCCGCTGGTCTTGCGCATAAGATGCGCCAGACCGCGGAGGGGCTGGAACCGGAATGGCAAGACACGAACTGTTGAACAACGTCGCGCACAAGGACCTGCGCGTGGTCGCCGCACGCTTCGGCAGCGAGTTCGGCGACGAGGTCGGCCTGGTGCCGGCGTTCCCGACCGAATTCGCCGAGCTGCAGCGCGAGTACCCGCTGTTCCTGCGCCGGGAGGCCAACGGCGACTGGCAGGCGGTGGCGCTGCTCGGCTTCGAGGCGAAGGAGAACCTGTTCCTGCAGGACGGCCGCTGGAACGCGGGCTACCTGCCGGGCTTCATCGCGCGCGGGCCGTTCCTGATCGGCTTCCAGGAGCAGCAGGTCGAGGGCGAGCGCCGCCTCGAACCGGTGATCCACGTGGACATGGAGCATCCGCGCGTGTCCGCCACCGAGGGCGAGGCGGTGTTCCTGCCGCAGGGCGGCAACAGCCCCTACCTGGAGCACGTGGCCACGGTGCTGCGCGGCATCAACGACGGGGTGGCCATGGGCAAGGCGATGTACGCCGCGCTGGATGCGCTGGAACTGATCCAGCCGATGGACATCGGCCTGCAGTTCGACGCGCAGCACCGCGCCAGCCTGGCCGGCCTGTACGGCATCGACCGCGAGCGGCTCGCCGCGCTGGACGCCGAGTCCCTGCACGGCCTGCACCGCGCCGGCTGGCTGGAAGGCGCCTGGCTGCTGCTGGCCTCGCAACACAACCTGCGCCGGCTGATGGCGGAGAAGCAGCGCCGCCTGCGCGACGGCGCCGCGGCGGCGTGAGCGCCATGCACGGCGTCCCGGCCGGCCTCCCCGAACGCGACGACGTCCGCGCCGGCGCGCTGCCGCTGGAGGCGCTGTTCGACGGCGCGCAGCCGGTGGTGCTGCGCGGGCTGGCGCGCGACTGGGCGCTGGTGCGTGAGGGCCGGCAGTCGGCGCGCGCGGCGATGGACTACCTGCTGCGCTTCTACAACGGGCAGCCGGTGACGTATTCCCACGGCGGCCCGGAAGTGGCCGGGCGGCCGTTCTACAACGAGGATTTCACCGCGCTCAACGTCGAGGTGCGGCGCAGCCCGCTGGGCGAGGTGCTGGACGCGATCGCCGCGCACGCCGGCGACGAACGGCCGCCGACCTACTACGTCGCCTCGCTGCTGGTGGACACGCGCCTGCCGGGCCTGCGCGCGGAGAACGACCTGGATTTCGCCTCGCAGGGCGTGGACGCGCCGCCGAGCATCTGGATCGGCAACCGCACCACCGCCTCGGCGCACTACGACGCGCTCTACAACATCGCCTGCGTCGCGGTCGGGCGGCGCCGCTTCACCCTGTTCCCGCCCGGGCAGATCGCCAACCTGTACCCGGGGCCGCTGGAACCGACGCCGGGCGGGCAGGCGGTGAGCGTGGTCGACCTCGACCGGCCGGACCTGGCGCGCTTCCCGCGCTTCGGCGAGGCGCTCGCGCACGCGCGCAGCGCCGTGCTGGAACCGGGCGACGCGATCTACATCCCGCCGCTGTGGTGGCACCACGTGCAGGGCCTGGACGCGTTCAACGTGCTGGTCAACTACTGGTGGCAGCGCGCGCCGGCGTACCTGCCGCCGCCGATGGGCGCGCTGTACCACGCGTTGTGGGCGCTGCGCGACCGGCCCGAGCAGGAGAAGCGCGCCTGGCGCGAGGTGTTCGACTACTACGTGTTCGGCGATGCGCAGCGCGCCGGCGAACACCTGCCGGAGGCCGCGCGCCACGTGCTCGGCCCGATCGACGAGACGCTGTCGCGGCAATTGCGCGCGATGCTGATCGCCAGGCTCAACCGCTGACCGCGGCCACGACATCGAAGAGGGAGGGGATCGCCTTGGAAACACCGCAACCGAACCGCATCCGCAAGGTCGTCATCGCCGGCGGCGGCACCGCCGGCTGGCTGGCCGGGGCCGCGCTGTCGCACCAGTTCCGCGACCTGCTGGACATCGTGCTGGTCGAGTCCGAGCAGATCGGCACGGTCGGCGTCGGCGAGTCGACGGTGCCGCCGATCCGCAATTTCCACAAGTTCATCGGCATCGACGAGCAGGAGTTCCTGCGCGAGGTGGCGGGCACCTTCAAGCTGTCGATCTCGTTCGAGAACTGGCGCCGGCCGGGGGAGCGTTTCTTCCACCCGTTCGGCACCACCGGGCAGGGCACGCTGGTGTGCGGCTTCCACCATTTCTGGCTGGACAGCCTGCGCCGCGGCCTGCGCTCGGACCTGGGCGACTACTGCCTGGAGACGCTGGCCTCGCGCGAGGACCGCTTCGGCATGCCGGCGCAGCCGCCGGTCAACTACGCCTACCACCTGGACGCGGGGCTGTACGCGCGCTTCCTGCGCAAGCGCGCCGAGTCGCACGGCCTGAAGCGCATCGAGGGCAAGATCCGCAGCGTGCGCCAGCATCCGGACGGCGACGTCGCCGCGCTGGAGCTGGAGAGCGGGCAGGTGCTGGAGGGCGACCTGTTCATCGATTGCACGGGCTTCCGCGGCCTGCTGATCGAGCAGGCGCTCAAGACCGGCTACGAGGACTGGAACCAATGGCTGCCCAGCGACCGCGCGGTCGCGGTGCAGACCGAGTCGCTCGGTCCGCCGGTGCCGTACACGCGCGCCATCGCGCACGAGGCCGGCTGGCGCTGGAACATCCCGCTGCAGCACCGGGTCGGGTCCGGGCTGGTGTTCTCCAGCCGCCACATGAGCGAGGACGAGGCGCGCGCCAAGCTGCTGCGCGACGTGGGCGCGCCTCCGATCAAGGAGCCGTGGCTGGTGCCGTTCCGCACCGGTCGCCGGCTGATGGCGTGGAACCGCAACGTGGTGTCGCTGGGCCTGGCGAGCGGTTTCATCGAGCCGCTGGAATCGACCAGCATCCACCTGACGATGTCGGCGATCGTGCGCCTGATCGAGCTGTTCCCGGCGGATGGGATCCAGCCGTCGATGGTGCGGCGCTACAACGAGCTCAGCCGCGCGGAAATGGAGCACGTGCGCGATTTCATCATCCTGCATTACCACGCCACCGAGCGCGACGAGCCGATGTGGAAGGCCTGCCGCGAGATGGAGCTGCCGGACTCGCTGTCGCAGCGCCTGCAGGCCTGGCGCGAGCGCGCGCACGCCTGGCAGGTGCAGGGCGAGCTGTTCCGGGTGGACTCGTGGACTCACGTGTTGCTGGGGCAGGGGATCGTGCCGGAGCGGCACCACCCGCTGGCGCAGGGGCTGCCGGACCAGGACCTGCGCCGGTTGCTGGAGGCGATCCGTCAGCCGCTCGAACAGGCGGTGGCACAGCTGCCGTCGCAGCAGGCCTTCATCGAGCGCTATTGCAAGGCGGGACCCGAAGTCTGGGGAAACCGGCCGGCACCGCGGCAGGCCGAGCCCGTCCGCGTGGCATGAGTGTCGCCGCGGTGCACGCGCGGCGTGCGTGGCACCGCGGCGGCGGCTCACTCCTCGCGCCCGACCGTGGCCAGGCGCAGGAAGGTCTCGTGCTGGTAGCGGCTCATGCGCAGTTGCTGGCCGGTATCCAGCGTGACCACGTGGTGGCCGTTGAACCAGGGATGGATGGCCTTGACCCGGCGCACGTTGACGATGGCCGAGCGATGGATGCGGACGAACTGGCGCGGGTCCAGGCGCGCGGCCAGCGCCGTCATGGTCTCGCGCAGCTCGTGGCGGCGGTCGGCCAGGTGCAGTTCGACCGTGTTGCGGTTGGCCTTGATCCAGACGATGTCCTCGACGTCGACGAAGACGATGCGCTCGTCCACGCGTACCGGTAGGCGCTGCAGGTAGGCGGCATGGCGGCGCAGTTCGTCCAGCGCCTGCAGGATGCGTGGGGTCGCGCCGGCCTCGCTGGCGGCCGTGGCGGCAAGGCGCGCGCGGGCGCGCTGCAGCGTGCCGGCGAAGCGCTCGCGGCTGAACGGCTTGACCAGGTAGTCCACGGCATTGGCCTCGAAGGCGCGCACTGCGTACTGCTCGTAGGCGGTGACGAAGATCGTGGCCGGCATGCGCTCCGCGCCGATCCGGTCGATCACGGCGATGCCGTCCATCTCCGGCATCTGGATGTCGAGGAACACCAGGTCCGGCGAGTGATGGCGGATCGCGGCCACCGCCGAGGCGCCGTCGCCGCATTCGCCCACGATCTCGATGTCGGGCTGCTCGCGCAGCAACCGCACGACCGCGTGGCGGGCGATGGGTTCGTCGTCGATGACCAGGGCGGCGATGCTCATGCCGGGACGTGCTCCGGGGCGTCGTCGGCATCCTCTAACTCGTGCAGCGGCAGGCGGATGCGGCAGGACACGCCGCGCGGCCAGACCATGTCGAGGCGGATGTCGGCGCGCTCGCCGTACAGCGCCTTCAGCCGCAGCCGCGTGTTGGACAGGCCGATGCCGTGGCCGGCGGGTTCGCCGCCGGGTTCGAGCGTGCTGTTGTAGTTGCGGACCTCGATCTGCAGCTCGTCCTGCTGGCGGCGGCTCTCGATCTCGACGCGGTCGGCGCCGGCGTGGCGGCCGATGCCGTGGCGGATGGCGTTCTCCACGATCGGCTGCAGGATCAGGCTGGGCACGGCGCAGTCGAGCGTATCGGGATCGACGTAGATATGCGTGCTCAGACGATCGCCGAAGCGCTTGCGCTGGATGCCCAGGTACAGGTCGAGCAGGGCCAGCTCGCGGCGCAGGGTGATTTCCTGGCCGTCGTACTCTTCCAGGAAGGCGCGCAGCAACTCGCTCAGGCGCAGCAGCATGTCCTCGGCCGACACCGTGTCCTCGTCCAGCAGCGTGACGATCGCGTGCAGCGTGTTGAACAGGAAGTGCGGTTGCAGCTGCGTCTTCAGCACCTTCAGGCGCGATTGCGCCAGCTCCGTGGCCAGGCGGCTGGCCTCCAGCTCGCGGCGATGGCTCTCGGCGCGGAAGTGGAGCGCCTGCTGGATGGCCAGCAACGCCCAGTAGGTCAGCAGGCCGATGGCGACGTGCTTGCTCAGGAACTGCGCGAGCTGCTCCCCGAGCGCTCCCGGCGATACCAGCGCGCCGATCGCGACGGCCAGCAGCGTGACGGCGACGCTGGCCAGGGCCTGCCGGCCGAGCGCGCCCAGCCGGAACGGCGGCTGGATGGGGAAGCGCTCGCCGAGGCGGAACACCAGCGGCGCGAGCGCGGCCCAGGTGTACCACTGGATCATCGACCAGCGCAGGTAGTCGAGGGGCGACCACAGGTAGCCTCTGTTGACCGCATCGTGCAGGAGTCCCTGCAGGGTGAAGACCACCACCACGATGGTCCACAGGCCGATGTAGCGGAACAGGCCTATCTCCGTACTTCCCAGGCGGATCTTCATGCGTGGCGCTCGGGCGGGTTGGCCGGATCGTAAGCGTGCCGGCAACGGCTGAAAAGCCGCGGTGGCGATGGCTACGATTGGTCACTCCATGACGACGATTCGTCCCGGATGGCTTTCCCGGCGAGGGCCCGGGCGCGCCTGATGTGCGCACCGGGCCGCGCGTCCAGGCGGCCCGGTGCCCTTCATGCCGGAGAACGTCGTCATGCGCATGTTCCGAATCCTGCTCGCCGCGCTGTCGCTGCCGGTGGCCGCAACCGCCCACGCGGAACCCGGCGCCCGCACGCATTACTTCGAACTGGTCAACCGCGCACACGACAGCGTGGTCTCGCTGTCGATCGCGCCGGCAGGCACCGGGGCGTTCCGCGAGCAAGCCCTGGCCGAGCCGCTGCAGGGCGGCGGCGATTCGATCACGGTCGGTGCGCTGGGCACCGGCTGCCGTTACGACCTGCGCTTCGTGTTCCGCGACGGGCGCACGCTGGTGTACGAGGGCGCGGATGCCTGCCGTGCGCGCGTCGTACGCATCCGTGCGCTGCCGCGCGGCGGGACCGGCTCGCGTTTCGTCGCCGCACTGGGCCGCTAGGCGCGAGGCATCGGGGCACGCGCCGGAAGCCACGGCCGGACTCCGTTCCCGAAAGCTTGCCGGCGCTGTCCGATGAGGCGCGGCGCTGCGGGAGCGGCGGCCGGAAACGGTCAGTCCATCAGTCCAAGGGCGCGTCGGTGGAGCGGGTAAGGGCCTCCCACTGCGCGATCTCCGCGCGCATCGCCTCGAGCTTGCGCGAGACCAGGTCCAGGGCGTCGCTGCCCAGCAGCAGGTGCACCGGCGGGGCAGGGTGCTCGATCAGTTCCAGCAGCGCCTGCGCGGCCTTGTCCGGATCGCCGGGTTGCCGGCCGCTCCTGGCCTCGCGCGTGGCGCGTATCGGGTCGAACAACGCATCGTAGTCGTCGATGGCGCGCTCGCTACGCACCATCGAGCGCCCGGCCCAGTCGGTGCGGAACGACCCGGGCGCCACGGCGGTCACGTGGATGCCGAAACCGGCGACTTCCTTGGCCAGGGTCTCGCTGATGCCCTCCAGCGCGAACTTGCTGCCGCAGTAGTAGGCGATGCCCGGCATGGTGATGAAGCCGCCCATGGAGGTGATGTTGACGATGCGTCCGGCGCGGCGCCGGCGCATCGCCGGCAGCACCGCCTTGATCATGGCCACGGCCCCGAACACGTTGGCGTCGAATTGGCGGCGCAGTTCGTCCAGCGGCGATTCCTCGAGGATGCCTTCGTGGCCGTAGCCGGCATTGTTGACCAGGACGTCGATCGCGCCGACCTCGCGTTCGATGCCGCGCACGGCCGGCTCGATCGCGTCGAAGTCGGTCACGTCGAGCAGCACGCCGTGGGCGCGGCCGGGCGCGCTCGCCTCGAAGGCGGCCAGCGCCTCGGCGTTGCGCACGGTGCCCGCGACGGTGTGGCCGGCGTCGAGCGCGGCGCGCGAGAAGGCGCGGCCGAATCCGGAGCTGACGCCGGTGATGAGCAGGGTTTTCTTCATGGTTCCGGGGTAATGCGGTGTATGGGGCGCGCAGTGTGGTGTCTTCCCGGTGGGCGGTCCAATATATGGATCGACTCGGATCGATTGCTTTGGGCACTACCCCATGGAGCTGCGCCACGTCCGCTATTTCCTGCTGGTCGCCGAGGAGGCGAACTTCACCCGCGCCGCCGAGCGCGCCGGCATCGGCCAGCCGCCGCTGAGCCAGCAGATCCGCGCGCTGGAGCGCGAGATCGGTACGCCGCTGTTCCGGCGCACGCCGCGCGGCGCGGAGCTGACCGAGGCCGGGCTGGCGTTCCTGCCGGAAGCGCGCGCGCTGGCGCGGCAGGCCGAGGCGGCCGTGGAGGCGGCGCGCCGCGGAGGACAGGGATTGCGGGGCACCCCTGCGGGTGGGATTCACCGCCTCGGCGGCCTTCGTCGGCGCGGTGCCCGAGGCGATCCGGCAGTTCGTCGCGGCGAGCCCCGAGGTGGCCGTCTCGCTGGTGGAGGCCGAGACGCGGGCGCTGCTGGAGCGATTGTCGGCAGGGGAGCTGGACGTGGCGCTAACGCGGCTGGGCCGCATCGAGCCGCCCGGGGTGGCGGTGACGCACCTGCTGGACGAGCCGATGGCGGTGGCGGTGTCGCATGCGCATCCGCTGGCGCGCCGCAAGACCGTGCCGCTGGCGGCGCTGGCCGAGGAACCGCTGGTGATGTTCCCGCGCGAGGCCGGAGCCAGCCTGTACGACGAGATCATCGCCACCTGCTGGAAGGCCGGGCTGGAGCCGCGCATCGGCCAGCAGGCGCCGCAGTTCTCATCGGCCCTGAACCTGGTGGCGGCGGGCCTGGGCGTGACCCTGGTGCCGGCGTCGATGGCGCAAGTGCAGTCGGTGGGCGTGCGCTACCTGGCGATCCGCGGCGAAAGCCCGCGCGTGCGGTTGTCGCTGTGCGTGCGGCCCAGGGAAGGCTCGCTGATCGTGGCGCGCTTCGCGCGGATGGTGCGCGAGCGCTGCCGGCCGCCGCGCTGAAGGCGCGCCGGCCACGCCGTTGCGGGGAAACGGGAAACGCCGGCGCGGGCCGGCGTTTCCTGCTGCCTATTGCGCCGACATCGAGTACGGATGTTGCGCCGGATCGGTGGCCCATTGCGTGTCCGGCGCGGCCTGCATGGTGAAGCGCAGTTCGCCGCCGGCCATGATCTCCTCGTGCGAGAGCCAGGCGCGCGGCAGCGGCTTGCCGTTCAAGCGGGCGCTGCCGATGTAGGCGTGCCCGGCATCCAGGCCTTCGGCGACGATGCTGAAGCGCTTGCCGTTGGGCAGGTCGAGCGTGGCGCGCGGCAGGAACGGGCGGCCGATGACGTACTGGTTGCTGCCCGGCGCCACCGGATAGAAGCCGAGCGCGGTGAACACGTACCAGGCCGACATCTGGCCGAGGTCGTCGTTGCCGGCCAGGCCGTCCGGGGTGGGCTTGTACTGACTGTCCATGATCTGCCCGAGCCGCGCCTGGGTGCGCCACGGCTGGCCGGCGTAGGCGTAGAGGTAGGCGACGTGGTGGCTGGGCTCGTTGCCGTGCGCGTACCAGCCGATCAGGCCGGTGATGTCCTCCATGTGCTCGAACACCTTGGGATCGACCTTGGCGTCGAACACCTGGTCCAGCCTGGCCAGCAACTTGTCGGCGCCGCCGTGCGCGGCGGCGAGGCCGGCCACGTCCTGCGGCACGTACCAGGAATACTGCCAGGCGTTGCCTTCGGTGTAGTCGGTGCCGTAGCCGCTGGCGGTGGGATCGAACGGCTCGCGGAAGCTGCCATCGCGCTTGCGCGCGCGCATGAAGCCGGTGGCCGGGTCGAAGGCGTGCTTCCAGTTGGCGGCGCGCTTGCCGAACTCGGCGGCGATGTCGGCCTTGCCCATCTTCTGCGCCATGCGCGCGATGGTCCAGTCGTCGAAGGCGTATTCCAGCGTCTTGCTCGCCGCTTCGCCTTCCTCGTCGATCGGCACGTAGCCGAGCTCGCGGTACTGGGCGATGCCGTCGTAGGGGCCGTAGTCGGCGCTGGCGACCATCGCCTGCAGCGCCTCGTCGGCGTCGAAGCCGCCGATGCCCTTCATGTAGGCGTCGGCGATCACCGGCACGGCGTGGTAGCCGATCATGCACCACGTCTCCAGGCCGTGGAACGCCCATACCGGCAGGATGCCGTAGGGGCTGGCGCGGCGCGCGGCGAGCAGCGAGTTGACCACGTCGCTGGTGCGTTGCGGCGGTTGCACCAGCGTCAGCAGCGGGTGCAGGGCGCGGTAGGTATCCCACAGCGAGAAGGTCGAGTAGTTGGTCCAGCCCTTGGCCTGGTGCACGGCGTTATCGGGGCCGCGGTAGCGGCCGTCGCTGTCCATGAACAGCGTCGGGCCGAGCAGGGCGTGGTAGAGCGCGGTATAGAACTGGGTGCGCTGCTGCGCGCTGCCCTGCGCGTCGACGGCGGACAGCGCCTGGCTCCATTGCCGCTTGGCATCGGCGCGCACGCGGTCGAAATCGAAGCCGGGCACCTCGGCATCGAGGTTGGCGATGGCGCTGTCCTCGCTGACCGGCGAGATCGCCACTTTCACCACCAGCGGCTGCTTGCCGGCATCGCCGAAGTCGAACACGCCGACCAGCTGGCGGCCCTCGATCTGCGCGCGCTGGCGCGGATCCTTCTCGCCCGGCGGCGGGAAGCCCTTGTAGACCACGTCCTGCTCGGTGTCGTGCAGTTGCCGGCCGGCGAGCGGCTGCGAGAAGCGCATCGCGAAGTACAGCTGCCGGCCCGGCGCCCAGCCGCGGGTCTCGCGGAAGCCGGTGACGGTGCCGTCGGGGCGCACCCGCAGGCGCGACCACAGCACCTTGCCGGGATAGTCGTACATGCTGGTGCGCAGGTCGACCAGCACGTGCGCGGGCTTGCCCTGCGGGAAGGTGTAGCGGTGCACGCCGACGCGCGCGCTGGCGGTGAGTTCGGCGCGCACGCCGTAGTCGTCGAGCGTGACCGCGTAGTAGCCGGGTTCGGCCTTCTCCTCGTCGTGCCGGAAGCGCGAGGTGTAGCCGCTGCCGGGCTTGGCCACGTCGCCGCGTTCGAGCTTGGGCGTGCCGCTGATCGGCATCAGCAGCACGTCGCCGAGGTCGGAATGGCCGCTGCCGGAAAAATGCGTGTGCGAGAAGCCGACGATGGTGTTGTCGTCGTAGCGGTAGCCGGCGGCCCAGCCGTAGCCCTCCTTGCGCGACTTGATCTGGGTATCCGGGCTGAGCTGGACCATGCCGAACGGCACCGTCGCGCCGGGATAGGTATGGCCCTCGCCGCCGGTGCCGATGAACGGGTCCACGGCGGCGTAGGCGTCGTCGGCGGGCGCCGCGTGCGCGCCGCCGGCGAGCGCGGCGCCGAGCAACAGGAAGGTGGCGATCGGACGAAAGCGGTGCATCGATTCTCCCCGGCGATGAACAGGCCACGACCGTAGCACGCGATGCGCGGCGGCACCCCCGCCATCGGTCACTCCATCCGCGCGCGGAGCTTGCCGATCCTGGCGGCTGAACCAGTGGGGGACGCGCGATTGCGGCACCGGGCTTTGCCCCCATCTGGTGGGCATGGATCTGTTCCCGACCGATCAGGAACCGCGCGTGCTGGTGGACGACGCCGAAGGCGGCATCCGCTACTGGCCGCAGGCGGTGGACGCGGCGACGGCGCAGGCGTGGTTCGAGGCGCTGCGCGCGCATGCGCACTGGGAGGCCCAGCAACGGCCGATGTACGACCGCGTGGTCGCGGTGCCGCGCCTGCTGGCCTCGTACCGCCTGGACGCCGTGCCTGCCGGCCTGCCGCTGCACGAAATGCTGGCCTGCGTGCAGGCGCGGGTGCCGGCGCCGTACAACACGGCCGGGCTCAACCTCTACCGCGACGGGCGCGACAGCGTGGCGATGCACCACGACAAGCTGCACACGCTGGTGCCCGGGCAACCGATCGCGCTGCTCTCGCTCGGCGCGCCGCGACGGATGAACATCCGGGCGAAATCCGGCGGCCGCGCATTCGGGCTCGAACTGGCGCCGGGCAGCCTACTGTCGATGAGCCATGCCAGCCAGCTCACGCACGAGCACGGGATTCCCAAGAGTGCGCGCGTGGCGGGCGAGCGCATCAGCGTGGTGTTCCGGGTGCGGCCGGCCGAGCGCATGGCCGCGGGACTATACGGCGCGCATTGGCAAGGGCGCCGGGATTAGCGCGTGTCACGTTCTTCGAGAAGAGCCTCCTTCCCCCGCTTGCGGGGGAAGGTGCCCGAAGGGCGGATGGGGGAAACTGGAATTGTTTTGGTGAGGCAAAGCGCCCCTCATCCGGCGCTTCGCGCCACCTCGCTGCGCGCCCCCGCCCGGCGCAGCGCGGCGGGCGTTCAGGCGTGTGCGAGCCAGATGGCTCGCAAGCAACACGCCTTCACCCCGCAAGCGGGAGAAGGGACATGCGTGGCGCTTCCTGGTCGGAGCCGTAGCTTCCCTTCCCCCGCTTGCGGGGGAAGGTGCCCGGAGGGCGGATGGGGGCATCGGGACTGCTTGGCGAGGCAAGCACCCTCATCCGGCGCTGCGCGCCACCTCGCTGCGCGCCCCGGCCCGGCGCAGCGCGCCGGGCGTTCAGGCGTGTGCCAGATGGCTCGCGAGCAACACGCCTTCACCCCGCAAGCGAGAGAAGGGAAGGGACGCGTGCGTGCCCATGAGTCGGGAGGCTGCCGACTTGCTTCCTTACCCTGACAGCGGAGCCGTGGACGGGGAAAGGACGGCGAGGCATCGGCAGGCCGGCCCGCGCGGATCAGGCCAGCAGTTCGAAGGTGGCGTGCAGGCCGTCCGCTTCCGCCGACGGCGCCACCCACAGGTCAAACGTGCCCGGCTCCACCGTCGGCTTGAGCCCGGCGCCGACGAACAGCAGGTCCTCGCGACGCAGGGCGAACGTCACCTCGGCGCTGGCGCCGGCGGCGAGCGCGACCTTGCGGAAGTCCTTCAGCTCGCGCACCGGACGGGTGACGCTGGCGGCGCGGTCGCGCACGTACAGCTGCACCACTTCCTCGACGGCGTGCCGGCCGCGGTTGTGGATGCGCGCGCGCACCTCCAGGGTGCCGCCGGCATCGAGCCGCGCATCGCCGATGTCGAGCCCGTCGTACTCGATGCGGCCGTAGGTCAGGCCGTGGCCGAACGGGAACAGCGAAGAGTTCGGGATGGTGCGGTAGTGGGTCTTGAACGCGTCCAGCTTCTCCGGATGCGGGTCCGGCCGGCCGGTCGGCTTGTGCGCGTAGTAGTACGGCACCTGGCCGGCCTCGCGCGGGAAGCTGACCGGCAGGCGGCCGGAGGGGCTGGCCTTGCCGAACAGCAGGTCGGCCAGCGCCGGGCCGGACTGCGAACCCAGGAACCAGGTCACCAGGATCGCCGGCGCTTCCAGCACCGTGCCCCGCAGGGCCAGCGCGCGGCCGTTGCTGAGCAGCACCACCCGCGGCTTGCCGGTGGCGGCCACGGCGTCCACCAGTTGCTGCTGGACCTCGGGGACGACGATGTCGGTGCGCGACTGCGCCTCGCCGGAATAGCGCTGCGGCTCGCCGATCGCCAGCACCACCACGTCGGCGGCGCGCGCGGCGCGCACGGCCTCGTCGATGCCGCCGGGCAGCGGCTTGTCGAAGTCGCAGCCGTCCACGACCTCCAGCGCCGTGGGGTCGGCCATCGCCGCGCGCATCGCGCTGGCCAGGTCGTGGCCGGTGTCGTCGCCGCCGAACAGAACCCACGGGCCGTGGATGTTGGCGAGGTCGCGCGCCATCGGGCCGATCAGCGCGATGCGCTGGCCCTTGGGCTTGAGCGGCAGCAGGTCGTTGTCGTTCTTCAGCATCACCACCGACTTGCGCGCGGCCTCGCGCGCCAGTTGCAGCGTCTCCGGGCGGCGCTGGCGGGCCTGCGCGCGCGCGGGCTGGATGCGCCGGTACGGGTCGTCGAACAGGCCCAGCGCGGCCTTGAAGCGCAGCACGCGCCGCACCGACTCGTCCAGCCGCGCCATCGGCACTTCGCCGCTGGCGACCAGTCCGGGCAGGTACTTGAGGTACAGCCCGCTCTGCATGCTCATGTCGACGCCGGCCAGGAACGCCTTCTTGGTCGCGTCGCGCTCGTCGCTGGCGTAGCCGTGCGCGATCAGCTCCATGTCGCCGGTGTAGTCGGAGACCACCAGGCCCTGGTAATTCCATTCCCCGCGCAGCACGTCGCTGAGCAGCCAGGCGTTGCCGGTGGCTGGGATGCCCGACAGCTCGTTGAACGAGGCCATCGTGGTCAGCGCGCCGGCGTCGAAGCCGGACTGGAACGGCGGGAAGTAGACCTCGCGCAGGGTGCGCTCGGACACGTCCACGGTGTTGTAGTCCAGGCCGCCCTCGGCGGCACCGTAGGCGGCGAAGTGCTTGGGGCAGGCGGCCACCGCGTCCGGATGTGACAGGCCCTGGTCGCCCTGGAAGCCGCGCACGCGCGCCTCGGCCATGCGCCGGCCGAGCAGCACGTCCTCGCCGCTGCCTTCCACGCCGCGGCCCCAGCGCGCGTCGCGGGCGATGTCGACCATCGGCGCGAAGGTCCAGTCGATGCCTACCGCGCTGGCCTCCAGCGCCGCCGCGCGCGCGGTGCGCCGCGCCAGCTCGGGCTCGAAGCTGGCCGATTCGCCCAGCGGCACCGGGAACACCGTGCTGAAGCCATGGATCACGTCGGCGGCGAACAGCAGCGGGATCTTCAGCCGGCCCTGCATCGCCGCGTCCTGCATCTGCCGGTGCCAGGCGACGTTGGAGCCGTTGAACACGCCGGTGAGCTGCCCGGCGCGGGCCGCCTCCAGCTGGGTGCTGGCGGCGGGTACGCGGGTGTCCGGATTGGCCGCGGTGGCGGCCGCATTGGCGGCGACCGAGCCGAGCAGGGTGAGCTGGCCGGCCTTCTCCTCCACCGTCATGCGCGCGATCAGCCCGTCGATGAAGGCGGGCGTGCGGGCGTTGTCGCGCGGTAGCGCCCAGCCGACCGGGATGCGCGACAGCAGGGCGAGCGAGCCGGCGCCGATCAGCAGGTTGCGACGGGTGGTGCGGAGGGTCATACGGGAGCGTCCTTCAAGCCTGGCAAGGATGTAAACGTTATCGGAAGCCAGCCGCCAGGCCATGATGCAGTGCACGATGAAAGGGTGGGGCGCCCTGGTTCGGGTGCCCGCTGCGGGGCGGTGGAAGGGCGGCGGAACGGGCTCCTGAACCGTTGGGGGAGCGCGCTTGGGCGGGCCGGCTCGGCGGCGCAGACTATGCGACGAGCGGCCGCTAGCGTGCCGGCCCGGAGCATTGCGAGGAGTTCCCGTGTCACGACGTGGCGGCAGCGCCGACCTTCCCCTGCACGGCGGCCGGGTGCCGGCGTGGCTTGCGCAGCGCATGACCCGGCTCGGCGCGGTGATGTGCCAGGCCATCGTCCACCACTACGGCCGCGACGAACTGCTGCGGCGGCTGGCGCATCCGTTCTGGTTCCAGTCCTTCGGCGCGGTGATGGGCATGGACTGGCATTCCTCCGGCATCACCACCAGCGTGATCGGCGCGCTCAAGCGCGGGCTGGCGCCGTTGGCGGGCGAGCTGGGCATCCACGTCTGCGGCGGCCGCGGACGGCATTCGCGCGCTACGCCGGACGAGTTGCTGGCGGTCGGCGAGGCCACCGGCATTGATGGAGCCGCACTCGCGCAAGCCAGCCGGCTGGTGGCCAAGGTCGACAGCGCGGCGGTGCAGGACGGTTTCGAGCTGTACCTGCACGGCTTCATCGTCAGCGACGACGGGCGCTGGGTGGTGGTGCAGCAGGGCATGAACGGTACGCGCCGGCAGGCGCGCCGCTACCACTGGCTGTCGGAAGGGCTGTCGAGTTTCCTCGACGATCCGCATGCGGCGGTGGACGGCCCGGGGCAGGGCACCATCGTCAATCTCGCCGATCGCCGGGCGGCGGCCTCGCGCGCCGCGCAACTGGACCTGCTGCAGGCGTTGGGACCGGCACGCGTGGCGGGCGAGTGGGCGCGCCTGCAGGGCGATGGCGCATCCGCCGCGAAGGCCGTGCCGCGGACCGGCGACCTGTTCGCCACGCCCGCATGGGACCCGGCGGCGCAACCGCACCTGTCCATGCCCGGTCACCACGACGTGCGCGGCGGCGACGTCGTCGCGCGCCGCCTGCATGGCGCGCTGGCCGCCGCGGCCGAACAGGGGCCGAAGGACTTCGCCGAGCTGCTGCAGGTGCCTGGCGTCGGCGCGCGCACGGTGCGCTCGCTGGCGATGGTGGCCGAGGTATTGCACGGCGCGCCGTGCCGCTTCAGCGATCCGGCGCGGTTCTCGCTGGCGCACGGCGGCAAGGACCGGCATCCGTTCCCGGTGCCGACGCGGGTGTTCGATCGGACCATCGATGTGCTCAAGCAGGCGGTACGGCAGGCCCGGCTGGGCAACGAGGAAAAACTCGAGGCGATCCGCCGCCTGGATGCGCAGGCGCGGCGGCTGGAAGCGACCGCCGGCGGCCCTTCGGTGGAGGCGTATATCGCGCAGGAACGACGCGATTCCCACCGTTATGGCGGGCGCAGCGTATTCGGCTGGGAACCGGTGCAGGGTGGCGAGCCCCGGCGCAAGGCGGGCTGATGCGCGGCGATCCCCGTGCTCGCGTGCCGATCGATGGGCGCTGCTTCGCCTACGTGTTCCCGTGCCTGTGGGAGGACCATTGCAAGATCGGTTTCTCGCACGATCCGCTGGCGCGCATCGCGGCATTGCATCCGCGCTGGTACGCGTTCTTCGACCTGGAGAACGGATGGCTGGTGGAAGCCGAGTCCGAGCGCGACGCGCGCGACCTGGAACTTGAACTGCGCCGGCCGTTCGCCGCGCACAACGCGCCGGCGCCACTGACCATCCGCGCGCAGGCCGGTGGGGGCACCGAGTGGTTCCGCGGCGTGGCGGAACCCTTGGCGCTGTCGGTGCGGGCGCTGGCGCAGCGCGGGTATCGCGTGCATCCGCTGCAGGGCTGGTTGCAGGCGGCCCTGTCGGCCCGGCGCGAGGGCTTGCACGAATGGACGCTGGCCCAGTTGCCGGCGGGCGGGATGGACGGCCGGCATGGCGACACGCCCGCGCTGCGCCGGCTGCGCGACCAGCTCGACGCCTTCGCGGCGCTGGATGTCCCGCTCGACGACGTGCTGCCGGATGCGGTGATGGCGTGGTACCGCCGCGTCGATGGACGGGCGTGACGAACCGCGCATCGGTGCCGGAAGGGCGTGCGCGTCGCGCGTGGCGTCAAGGCGGCGTGTGCATCGGCCGCCGGCGCTATACCGGTGTTTTACCCGCGCATTGTTAGACCCGTGGCACCTCCATTCATGGGAGCAGTACGGTGCCTGAGAAAAAGACCCGCGAAGCCGTGGCCCGCGACAAGCGCGAGGGCAAGTCCGCCAGCACCCAGGCCGGCGAGTTCGTGAAGGAGGAGATCGAGCATGTGCGCGAAGGCAAGCACGGCGCCAAGAGCACCAAGCAGGCGATCGCGATCGGCTTGAGCAAGGCGCGCCGCGCCGGCATCGACGCCAAGCCGTCCAAGAGCGCTTCCAAGTCGGTCAAGAAGAAGGCCGCGCAGGACAGCAAGGCGGCCAAGGCGCACAAGAAGCCTTCCGCCAAGCGTTCGGCCGGCGCCAAGAAGGCGCTGAAGACGGCGAGCAAACGCACCACGGCGAAGAAAGTGGCCGGCAAGAAGGCGTTGTCGAGCCAGGCCAAGAAGGCGGCGAGCAAGCGCACGGCACGCAGCCGTTCGGAAGCGGCCAAGAAGGCGGCGCGGACCAAGGGCGCGGCGGGGCGCAAGGCGGCCGCTAAGAAGGCCGCGCGCACGCGCAAGCGCAAGGCGGAGGATTGAAGCCGCGGCCGGCGCCGCCGGCCGCGGGCCGCTTAGCCGTAATGCGCCGCCGGCTCGTGCACGGCCGACGCGCCGGCGCCGCGCAGGCGCGGGCGCAGCCACTCGGCGAAGGCCTTTTCGTCGAGGCTGCCTTCGGCGAGGGCGATCATGGCGGCGTATTTGTCTTCGTCCCTGGCGACCAGCTCGACGTCGTTCAAGGCGAGAAACACGCGATAACAGACATGGGCCGTGCGCTTGTTGCCGTCGACGAAGGGGTGGTTGCGCGCCAGGCCAAAGGCGAGGCTGGCCGCGAGGTCCGCAATGTCGGGCGGCGGTTCGCCATAGGCGAACAACTGCTGCGGGCGCGCAAGGGCGGAGTCGAGGAGCGCGTCGTCGCGCACGCCATTGCCGCCGCCGTGCTCGGCGAGTTGACGCTCGTGGATGGCAAGCGCGAGCGCACGGTTGATCCAGACGATCATGGCGGCGCTCCCCTTATTGCGCGAGCTTGCGCAGGACATGGCGGTCCTCGCGCATGACCTTCTCCGCCACCTCCATCTGCCGCGCCAGTTCCGGATCGAACGCGGTCAGGCGGATGCCGTCCGGGGTTTCCAGCACGTAGAGCTCGTCGCCCTTCTCCACGCGCAGGCGGGCCAGCAGTTCCTTGGGCAGGATGACGCCGGCGGAGTTGCCGATGCCGGTGATCTTGAGCTTCATGGAATGGCTCCAGGGTTGTTATAACTTTTGTTATATAGCGCCGTAATGCCCGCGCCGCAAGGGGAGGAAAACGCCAGGGCGTCTCGCCTGGCGAGACACCAGGGTGTACAAATGTACACCCTGCCTCCACGATCCGCCGCCATGACCCCGCTCCCGCCCAGGCGCGCCGCCATCCTTGCCTACCTGCACGAGTGCGCACGGCAGGGGCATGTCCCCAGCCTGGCCGAGATCGCCGCGCACTTCGGCTTCGCCTCGCGCAACGCCGCGCAGAAGCACGTGCAGGCGCTGGTCGAGGCCGGCCTGGTCGAGCGCCGGCCCAACGCCAGGCGCGGGCTGCGGGTGCCGGGCGCGCCCGGGCGCGAAGGCCTGCTCGCCTTGCCGGTGCTCGGACGGGTCGCGGCGGGCGCACCGATCGGGGCCGACATCGGCCTGGACGAGCAGCTGTGGCTGGACCGCGGCCTGTTCTCGCTCAGGCCGGACTACCTGCTGGTGGTGCAGGGCGATTCGATGATCGACGACGGCATCCTCGACGGCGACCTGGTCGGCGTGCACCGCGCCAGCGAGGCGCGCAACGGCCAGACCGTGGTGGCGCGGATCGACGGCGAGATCACGATCAAGCGCCTGGAGCGCGGTGCCGAGCGCCTGCGCCTGCTGCCGCGCAATCCGGCGCATGCGCCGATCGAGGTGGCGCCGGATGCGGAGTTCGCCATCGAGGGCCTGTTCTGCGGCCTGCTGCGCCGGGGATGAGGCATGGGCGAAGTTCGGGCCCTGGACGATCTGCTCGCCGCGCGCACGGTCTGGCATGCCGGGCGCGGGACCGCGCTGGCCGAAGGCGGCGAGCCGACCGGCCATCCCGCGCTGGATGCGCTGCTGCCGGGCGGCGGCTGGCCGCGGCGCGCCCTGACGGAATTGCTGCTGCCGGCCGATGGCGTCGGCGAGATCGCGCTGCTGCTGCCGACGCTGGTGCGCATGACCCGGGCCGGCCAGCGCGTGGTGCTGGTGGCGCCGCCCTACATTCCGTATGCGCCGGCCCTGCAGGCGGGCGGGATCGACCTGGCATGGCTGCACCTGGTCGAGGCCGAACCGCGCGATGCGCTGTGGGCGTTCGAGCAATGCCTGCGCAGCGGCGCCTGCGCCGCGGTGCTGGGCTGGCCGCAGACCGGCGATGCGCGCGCGCTGCGCCGCTTGCAGGTGGCGGCCGACAGCGGCGACTGTTGCGGTTTCGCGCTGCGCGACCGCAAGCATGCGGCCAATGCCTCGCCGGCGGCCTTGCGGCTGGAATACCGGCCGGCGCAGGCGGCCTGGCAGGTGCTCAAGTGCCGCGGCGGCCCGGTGCCGGCGCAGCCGCTGCGCCTGGCGCGGTGAGGGCGCGCGCGTGCTCTGGGCCTGCATCCTGCTGCCGCAGCTGGCGCTCGACGCCGTGGTGCGCCGCCTTCCCGAGCCCGAGGCGCCGCTGGCGCTGGTGGAAGGCCCGGCGCAACTGCGCACCCTGCATGCGGTGAACGCGGCCGCATCGCATGCCGGCCTCAAGCCCGGCATGCGCCTGTCCGCGGCGCATGCGCTGCTGGCGCAGGTGCGCACCGTGGACTACGACCCGGCCGAGGAAACGCGTTGGCATCGCTTCCTCGCCGCCTGGGCCTACCGGCACAGCTCGCTGGTGAGCATCCAGTGGCCGCGCGCGATCGCGCTGGAAGTGCAGGCCAGTTTCCGGCTGTTCGGGCCGTGGCCGCGCTTCGAGCGACGCCTGCGCGAGGAACTGGAGGCACTGGGTTTCCAGCACCGCATCGCGATGGCGCCGACGCCGCGCGCCGCGCGCGTGCTGGCCGGATTGCGCGACGGCCTGGCGGTCACCCACCCCGATGCGCTGCGGCGCACGCTCGACGGCGTGCCGATCCGGCGCGCGGCCTTGCCCGGCGAGGCCGGCGAACGCCTGCACCGGATGGGCGTTCGCACGCTGGCGGCCTTGCGCGCGCTGCCGCGCGACGGCGTGCGCAGGCGCTTCGGCCTGGACGTGCTGGAGCACCTGGACCGGCTCTACGGCCAGGCCGACGATCCGCTGCCGTACTACGCGCCGCCGGACCATTTCGATGCGCGCGTGGAGATGGGGTACGAGGTCGAGCGCCATACCGCGCTGCTGTTCCCGCTGCGGCGCTTGGTCGGCGACCTGTGCACCTACCTGTCGATCCGCGACGGGGGCGTGCAGCACTTCGTGCTGAGGCTGGAACACGAGCAGGGCCACCACGACGTCGAGGTCGGCCTGCTGTCGGCCGAGCGCTCGCCCGCGCTGCTGTTCGAACTGGCGCGCAACCGCCTGGAGCGGGTGGAAATCGCGCGGCCGGTGGTGGCCTTGCGCCTGCTGGCGGAGCGGCTGCCGCCGTTCGTGCCGGCGGCCCGCGACCTGTTCGACATGCGCCCGCAGCAGGCGATGGACTGGCCGCAGCTGCGCGAGCGCCTGCGCGCCCGCCTGGGCGACGGTGCGGTGTATCGGGTGGTCCCGGGCGATGATCCGCGACCGGAGCGGGCCTGGCGGCGCGTGGCGGGCGAGGGCGACGACGCGCGCCGCGCGCCGGCACCGGCGCGGGCGCTTCCCGTGCGGCCGGCCTGGCTGCTGCCGCACCCGCTGCCGCTGCGCGAACCGCACCCGCGCATCGTCGCCGGCCCGGAGCGGCTGGAGAGCGGCTGGTGGGACGGCGAGGACGCCCGCCGCGACTACTACGTGGTGGAGACCGCGCGCGGCCAGCGTGCCTGGGCCTTCGTGCCGGCGGGCCGGCACGAGGGCTGGATGCTGCACGGGTGGTTCGCATGAACGAGGGGGAGTGTGCCCTCATCCGCCCTGCGGACATCTTCTCCAGCACGCGGGAGAAGAGGATGCACCCCGACTGTCCCGGATTGCCCCGGTGGCCCGCCGTTTCCTTCTCCCGTTTACGGGAGGTGCCCGCAGGGCGGATGAGGGCCGCTCTCGCATGAACGGCTTCGACGATGCCTATCGCGAGGCCCCCGGCGGGCACGTGCCGCGCGCCTGGGAGGTGCTTGCCCGTCTGCGTGCGGCCAACGACGATGCCACGCGCCCGGATGATGCCGGCCTGCCGCCCTACGCGGAGCTGCACTGCCTGTCGGACTTCTCGTTCCTGCGCGGCGCATCCAGTGCCGAGGATCTGTTCCGGCGTGCCCACGAATGCGGCTACGAGGCCCTGGCGATCACCGACGAGTGCTCGCTGGCCGGCATCGTGCGCGGGCTGGAGGCCTCGCGCGCCACCGGGGTGAAATTGATCGTCGGCAGCGAGTTCGTGCTCGAAGACGGCCTGAGGTTCGTCCTGCTGGTCGAGCACGATGCCGGCTATCCCTTGCTGTGCGAACTGATCACCACCGCGCGCCGCGCCGCCGGCAAGGGATGCTACCGGCTCGCCCGCGCGGACGTGCAGGCTCAGTTCGCCCGCGGCGCGGACGGCGTGTTCGCGCTGTGGCTGCCGGGCGACCCGGTGGACGTGGCCGGCGGCGAATGGCTGCGCGCGCTGTTCGGCGAGCGCGCCTTCCTCGCGATCGAGCTGCACCGCGAGCGCGACGACGCCGCGCGCCAGGCCGAACTGCTCGCCGTCGCGCGCCGGCTGGGCATGGCCGCCCTCGCCAGCGGCGATGCGCACATGGCCACGCGCCGCGAGCGCATCCTGCAGGACACGCTCACCGCGATCCGCCACAACCTGCCGCTGGCCGAGTGCGGCGCGCACCTGTTCCGCAACGGCGAGCGCCACCTGCGCACGCGCCGCGCGCTGGCCAGCATCCACGGCGCCGGGCCGATGCTGGCCGCGGCCGAACTGGCGCGGCGCTGCACCTTCGACCTGGGCAAGGTGAAGTACGACTATCCGGTCGAGCTGGTGCCGCCGGGCGAGACGCCGACGACGCACCTGCGCAAGCGGGTCCTCGCCGGCATGCGCAGGCGCTGGCCGGCGGGCGCGCCGTGGAAGGTGCGGCGCGACATCGCCAAGGAGCTGGCGTTGATCGCCAGGCTCAAGTACGAGGCGTTCTACCTGACCGTCGAGGACGTGGTGCGGTTCGCGCGCTCGCAGGGCATCCTGTGCCAGGGCCGCGGTTCGTCGGCCAACTCGGCGGTGTGCTTCGCGCTGGGGATCACCGCGGTCGATCCCGGCGAGAGCCGCCTGCTGCTGGCGCGCTTCCTGTCGGAAGAACGCAACGAGCCCCCCGACATCGACGTCGACTTCGAGCACGAGCGGCGCGAGGAAGTCATCCAGTACGTCTACCGCAAGTACGGCCGCGAGCGGGCCGCGCTCGCCGCCACGGTGATCTGCTACCGCGGCAAGAGCGCGGTGCGCGACGTGGCGCGCGCGTTCGGCCTGCCGCCGGACCAGATCGCGCTGCTCGCCAATTGCTATGGCTGGGGCAATGGCGAGACGCCGATGGAGCAGCGCATCGCCGAGGCCGGGTTCGACCTGGAAAACCCGCTGATCCGGCGCGTGCTGGTCGTGACCGAGATGCTGCGCGGCCATCCGCGCCACCTGTCGCAGCACGTCGGCGGCTTCGTGATCTCCGATGCGCCGCTGTCCACGGTGGTGCCGGTGGAGAACGCGGCCATGCCCGAGCGCACCATCATCCAGTGGGACAAGGACGACCTGGAAACGATGGGCATGCTCAAGGTCGACTGCCTGGCGCTGGGCATGCTGACCTGCCTGCGCAAGACGCTGGACCTGGTGCGCGGCCACCGCGGCCGCGACCTGGAGGTCGCCACGATCCCCGCCGGGGACGAGGCCACCTACGCGATGATCCAGCGCGCCGACACCGTGGGCGTGTTCCAGATCGAGTCGCGCGCGCAGATGGCGATGCTGCCGCGGCTGAAGCCGGAGTGCTTCTACGACCTGGTGGTGGAAGTGGCGATCGTGCGGCCGGGGCCGATCCAGGGCGACATGGTGCACCCCTACCTCAAGCGCCGGCAGGACCGCAGCCTGGTGAGCTTCCCGTCGGAGGGCGTGGAGAAGATCCTGGGGCCGACGCTGGGCATCCCGCTGTTCCAGGAGCAGGTGATGGAGCTGGTGATCCATGCCGGCTACGAGCCGCACGAGGCCGACCAGTTGCGCCGCTCGATGGCGGCCTGGAAGCGTGGCGGCGACATGGAGCCTCACCGGGCACGCATCCGCGAGCTGATGGAGGACAAAGGTTACTCGTCCGGCTTCATCGACCAGATCTTCGAGCAGATCAAGGGCTTCGGCTCCTACGGGTTCCCGCAGAGCCACGCCGCCTCGTTCGCCAAGCTGGTCTACGCGAGCAGCTGGCTCAAGCGGCACGAGCCGGCGGCGTTCGCGTGCGGGCTGCTCAACGCGCAGCCGATGGGTTTCTATTCGCCGGGCCAGATCGTGCAGGACGCGCGCCGCGGCAGTCCCGAGCGGCCTGCGGTGGCGGTGTTGCCGGTGGACGTGGTGCACAGCGACTGGGACAACACGTTGTCCGGCGGCAGCCCGTGGCGCGGCGACGACGCGCCGGGCGAGCAGCCCGCGATCCGGCTCGGCCTGCGCCAGTTGGCCGGCCTGTCCGAGGCGATGGGCCGGGCGATCGTGCGCGCGAGGGCGCAGCGCCCCTTCGCCGGTATCCCGGATCTATGCCTGCGCGCCGGCCTGGACGAGAAGGCACGCACGGTACTGGCGGAGGCCGGCGCGCTGCAGGCGCTGGCGGGGCACCGCAACGCCGCGCGCTGGGCGGTGGCCGGCATCGAGCGCAGCCGTCCGCTGCTGCCGGGCAGCCCGGCCGAGGCCGACATCGCCTTGCCGGCGCCGCGCCCGGGCGAGGAGATCCTGGCCGACTACCGCAGCGTGGGGCTGACCCTGCGCCAGCATCCGATGGCCCTGCTGCGCCCGCAGATGCGCCAGCGCCGCATCCTCGGCCTGGACGAACTGCGCACGCGCCATCACGGCGCCGGCGTGCACGTGGCGGGCCTGGTCACCCAGCGCCAGCGCCCGCAGACCGCCAAGGGCACGATCTTCGTCACCCTGGAGGACGAGCGCGGCATGATCAACGTGATCGTCTGGCCGCACGTCGCGCTGCGCCGCCGCCGCGCGCTGCTGGAATCGCGCCTGCTGGCGGTGCGCGGCCGCTGGGAACGCGTGGACGGCGTCGAGCACCTGATCGCCGGCGACCTGCAAGACCTCAGCGAACTGCTCGGCGAACTGGAGGTGGTGTCGCGGGATTTCCATTGAGCCGCGTGTTGCCGCCACGCGGCATGGGACGAGGTTGCATCGGTACCGGTGCGCGCGAACGGCTCACCTCACCCCATGCATCAACCGCTTCAGCAGGGGGGCGGCCAGTAATGCGGCCACGCCGCAGCCCAGGCCGATCCAGGTCATCAGCCAGAACAGGTGGGCGTAACCGGCCGAGGCCTCGGCCAGGTTCAGGGCTTCGCCATCGGGCACGTCGATCGCGGAGAGCTTGCCGAACAGCGCGGCGAGCGCTTCGGAAAACGCGGTGGCCAGGAACCAGGTGCCCATCATCAGGCTGACCACGCGCGGTACCGCCAACTGCGTGACCGCCGCCAGGCCCACCGGCGACAGGCACATCTCGCCTATCTCCAGCACCAGGTAGGCCAGCACCAGCCACCAGACGCTGGCCATCTGCCCGCTGGCGCCGACCTGTTGCGCGGCCAGCGCCAGCGGCACGAACGACAGGCCGGCGAACAGCAGGCCGAACGCCGACTTCACCGGCTTGGACGGGTCGGCGCCGCGGCGGTCCAGCCAGGCCCAGAGCGCTGCGAACGGGGGCGCCAGCATCACCAGGAACAACGCGCCGAGATAGGTGAGCGAGCCGGCCGTCTGCGGCAGCACGATGCAATCGCGCACCAGGAACGCCAGCATCAGCGCGACCACCGCGACGAACAGCGCGCGCGGCGCGGCGGAGCGGGGATCGCGGTCGGACATCGCGGCCGCCACGACGAAGCCCAGCGGCGCCAGCAGCAGCGAGGCGATCGACCATGGCAGCGGCGTGCCGTCGCGGATCACCAGCGCGGGCGCCACGTCCTTGGTCAGCAGGCGGTCGGTGAAGGTCACCCAGGACCCGTAGGTCTGCTCGTACAGGGTGAAGAACACCAGCGCCATGAAGATCAACGCCATCAGCGCGATCATCTGCTGGCGCTGCGCCGGCGTGCATTGCGTGCCGACGAACCAGCCGAACCACACCAGCACGCCGCCCAGGACGACCAGCATCAGCATCAGGGCCAGCGAGATCTCCCCGCCGAGCGAGAACGCGCCGTTGGCGGCCGCCCACATCAGCCACGCCACCGGCAGCACGCCCAGGACCGCCGTGCCGTAGATCAGCCACTCGCGCGGCAACCCGGCCACGCGCTCGCGCAGCGCGGCGGGCGAGGGGGATTCGGCATGGCCGTGCAGGTACTTCTGGCCCCACAGGAACATGCCCAGGCCGACCAGCATGCCGATGCCGGCCGCGCCGAAGCCGTACTTCCAGCCATAGGCCTCGCCGAGGTAGCCGCAGACCAGCGAGGCGAACAGCGCGCCGAGGTTGATGCCGGCGTAGAACAGCGAGAAGCCCGAGTCGCGGCGCGGGTCGTTCTCCGCGTAGAGCTTGCCGACGATGGTGGAGATGTTGGGCTTGAGGAAGCCGACGCCGACGATGATCAGCGCCAGCGACAGGTAGGTCGTCGCCAGCGCGCCGGTGTCGCGCACCACCTGGCCGCCGACGCGCGTGGCGGCGTGGCCTTCGAAGGCCATGCCGAGATGCCCCAGCACCAGCAGGAGGCCGCCGAACACCACCGCCTTGCGCATGCCCAGCCAGCGGTCGGCGAGCAGGCCGCCGAACACCGGGAGGCAGTACACCAGGCCGCCGTAGGCGCCGAGCAGGTCCAGCCCGGCCTTGTCGCCGAACAGGTGGTACTTGGTCAGGTAGAGCAGCAGCAGCGCCTTCATCCCGTAGAACGAGAAGCGCTCCCACATCTCGGTGAAGAAGCAGACGTAGACGCCCTTGGGATGGCCGAGGAAGTCGTCGGGGGAAAGGCGGGCGGCGGCGGTCATCGGGCTGGGAGCGGTGTGCGAGCGGCGAGTATAGAGAGGGTGTGGGGAGGCCTGCCCTCATCCGCCCCTTCGGGGCACCTTCTCCCGCAGGCGGGAGAAGGGAGGTGCCCTGCGCCGTCGTCCGAATGGCGGATAGCAACGCCGTTCCCTTCTCCCGTTCACGGGAGAAGGTGCCCCGAAGGGGCGGATGAGGGGCCGTGCATGCCGCCCTGCAGCTGGACTTGCCGGCGGGCAAACGCTAGCGTGTGGCGGATTTTTTGCCATCAGGGGGTCCTCCCAATGAGCCAAGACGCACAGACGCGCCAGCTCACCTTCCGTGCCGTGTTGCTGGCCATCGTGCTGGCGGTGGTCCTTTCGGCCGCCAATGCCTACCTGGGCCTGTTCGCCGGCCTGACCATCGCCACGGCGATCCCGGCGGCGGTCGTCTCGATGGGCGTGCTGCGCCTGCTGGGCGGCGGCACGATCCTGGAGAACAACATCGTCCAGACCGGTGCCTCGGCCGGTTCCTCGATCGCCGCCGGCGTGATCTTCACGATCCCGGCGCTGGTCATCATGGGCTACTGGCCGGACTTCAAGTACTGGTGGGTGCTCGGCATCGCCGGCCTGGGCGGCCTGCTCGGCGTGCTGTTCTCGGTGCCGCTGCGGCGCTCGATGATCGTCGAGGACCCGCTGCCGTTCCCCGAGGGCAAGGCCGCGGCCGAGGTGCTCAAGGCCGGCGAGAACCCCGGCCCGGGCCTGAAGATCCTGGCGCTGTCCGGCGCGATCGGCGCGCTGGTCAAGCTGGCCGCGGCGAGCGGCCTGCGGGTGATCCCGGATACCTGGGTGCAGTCGGCCTATGCCGGCAGCTCCAAGGTCACCGCCTTCTTCGGCACCAACCTGTCGCCGGCGCTGCTCGGCGTGGGCTACATCGTCGGCCTGAACGTCGGCATCGTGGTGGTGTCCGGCTCGATCCTGTCCTGGCACATCGCGATCCCGCTCTACCAGGCGTTCTTCTCCGGCAGCGACCCGGGCCTGGCGGCCAGGCTGGCCGATGCCTCGGCCGCGGATGCGGCCTATGCGATCTGGAGCGCGAAGATCCGCTACCTGGGGGTCGGCGCGATGCTGATCGGCGGCATCTGGACGCTGTTCTCGCTGCGCAAGTCGCTGCTCAACGGCATGAAGAGCGGCTTCGCCGCCGCCCGCAAGAGCGGCGGCCCGGCGCTGGCGCACACCGAGCGCGACCTGCCGATGAAGTGGATGCTGGTGGCGCTGGTGGTCTTCATCCTGCCGCTGCTGGGCCTGTACCAGGCGATCGTGCAGCAGTGGCACGTCTCCATCCCGATGACGATCATCATGATCGTGGCCGGTTTCCTGTTCGTGTCGGTGTCGGCCTACCTGGCCGGCCTGATCGGCTCGTCCAACAACCCGGTCTCGGGCATCACCATCTCCACCATCCTGTTCGCCTCGGCGGTGCTGGTGCTGTTGCTCGGCAAGAGCGGGCTGGTGCCGGTGGGCGTTGGCGGCGCGCCGCTGGGCGCGGTGGCCGCGATCATGATCGGCGCGGTGGTGTGCTGCGCGGCGGCGGTCGGCGGCGACAACCTGCAGGACCTGAAGGCCGGCTACCTGGTCGGCGCCACGCCGTGGAAACAGCAGCTGATGCTGGGCATCGGCGCGTTCTCGTGCGCGCTGATCATGGCGCCGGTGCTGAACCTGCTGGCGCAGGCCTACGGCATCGGCGCGCCGACCCCGGAACATCCGAATGCGCTGGCGGCGCCGCAGGCCAACCTGATGGCCTCGGTCGCGCGCGGCCTGTTCGGCGGCGAGCTGCCTTGGACGTTCATCGGCCTGGGCGCGGTGGTCGGCGCGCTGGTGATCGCGCTCGACGAGTGGCTGAAGTCGCGCAAGGCGCACTTCCGCGTGCCGGTGCTGGCCGCGGCGATCGGCATCTACCTGCCGCTGGAGCTGATGGTGCCGATCTTCCTCGGCGGTTTGCTGGCGCACCTGGTCGAGCGCTTCCACAAGGTGCGCGTGGACGACGAGGACGCGCGCGACCGCGTGCATCGCCCGGGCGTGCTGTTCTCGGCGGGGCTGATCACCGGCGAGGCGCTGATGGGCATCGCCATCGCGATCCCGATCGTGGCGGCCGGGCGCGCCGACGTGCTGGCGCTGCCGGAGATGTTCCACCTCAGCCAGTGGGTGGGCCTGGTCGTGCTGGCCCTGGTCGGCTGGCTGCTGTACCGCACCGGCAAGAAGGGCGAGCAGGCGGGGTGATGGCCGCGGCGTCGCGGTGAGCATGCGAAGGGCGGCCGTGGGCCGCCCTTCGCGCTTGGAAGGCCCACGAAAGCCGCTCCCATAGGCGGGCCGGGCATGACTTCAGTCCTTTGCGCCGTGGCCGGGCCGGCCTCTACCATCGGCGTTTTGCCGTTCCGGGAGACCCCGATGAAGCTTCGTACTGCCTTGCTGCCCCTGGCCCTGCTGGCCGCGCTGCCCGTCCTGGCCAGTGCGCGCGGTTTCGAGGTGCGCGACCTGGTCGCCCTCGATCGCGTGTCCTCGCCGACGCTGAGCCCGAACGGCGACGTGCTGGTCTTCGCCAAGCGCCAGATGAACCCGGAGCTGACCAAGGCCAGCACCAGCCTGTGGGTGCGCGACCTGCGCACGCGCGACCTGGCGCCGCCCAAGCAGCTGACGCCGGACGGCTGGAACGTCAATTCGCCCGCGTTCTCCGCCGACGGCCAGACGGTGTACTTCCTGAGCGCCCAGTCCGGCAGCCAGCAGCTCTATGCGGTCTCGTCCACCGGCGGCAAGCCGCGCCAATTGACCGACTTCGCGGTCGACGTGGACAGCTTCAAGCTCTCGCCCAACGGCGAGCGCATCGTGTTCAGCGCCGGCGTGTTCCAGGATTGCGGTTCCGACCTGGCCTGCACCAAGAAGAAGGTCGACGAGAGCGCGGCCTCCAAGGCGTCCGGCAAGGTGTTCGATTCGTTGTTCGTGCGCCACTGGGACGCCTGGAACGACGGCCGCCGCAACACCCTGTTCGTGGCCGACCTGCCCGCCAAGGCCAAGCCGATCACCGAGGCCACCGCGATCAGCGCCGGCATTCCCGGCGATGCGCCGTCCAAGCCGTTCGGCGGCAACGACGACTACGCCTGGTCGCCCGACGGCACCTCGGTCGTCGCCAGCATCCGCGTGGAAGGCCGCGCCGAGCCGTGGTCGACCAACTTCGACCTGTACCGGCTCGACGCCAACGGCCGCACCTCGCCGGTCAACCTGACCAGGACCAACCTGGCCTGGGATGCCGGCCCGGTGTTCAGCGCGGACGGCAGGAGCCTGTACTACCGCGCGATGAAGCGCCCGGGCTTCGAGGCCGACCGCTTCGGATTGATGGTCATGGACCTGGGCAGCGGCAAGACCCGCGAGATCGCGCCGGACTGGGACCGCTCGGCCGGCGAAATCGTGCTGTCCCCCGACGGCCGCTCGATCTACACCAGCGCCGACGACATGGGCGAGCACCCGCTGTTCCGCATCGACATCGCCTCCGGCAAGGTCGAGAAGCTGGTCGCCGGCGGCAGCGTGGGCTCGCCGGTGCTGGCCGGCTCGACCCTGGCCTTCACCCGCAACTCGCTCAAGAGCGGCGACCAGATCCTCGTCGCCGACGGCGATGCCAAGGGCTTGCGCGAGATCACGCCGAGCGCGGCCGAGAAGCTGCCGGACGTGCAGTTCGGCGACTTCGAGCAGTTCAGCTTCAAGGGCTGGAACGACGAGACCGTGCACGGCTACGTGGTCAAGCCGTACAACTACGAGCCGGGCAAGAAGTACCCGGTGGCGTTCCTGATCCACGGCGGCCCGCAGGGCAGCTTCGGCAACGGCTGGAGCTATCGCTGGAACCCGCAGACCTACGCCGGCCAGGGCTATGCGGTGGTGATGATCGATTTCCACGGCTCGACCGGCTACGGCCAGGCATTCACCGACGCGATCAGCCAGCACTGGGGCGACCGCCCGCTGGAAGACCTGCAGAAGGGCTGGACCGCGGCGCAACAGCAGTACGGCTTCCTCAACGGCGACAAGGCCTGCGCGCTCGGCGCGAGCTACGGCGGCTACATGACCTACTGGATCGCCGGCAACTGGAACCAGCCGTGGAAGTGCCTGGTCGACCACGACGGCGTGTTCGACAACCGCATGATGGGCTACAGCACCGAGGAGCTGTGGTTCAGCGAGTGGGAGAACGGCGGCACGCCGTGGCAGAACCCGGCCGGCTACGAGAAGTTCAACCCGGTGCTGCACGTGGACAAGTGGAAGGTGCCGATCCTGGTGATCCACGGCCAGCAGGATTTCCGCATCCCGGTCGAGCAGGGCCTGGCCGCGTTCACCGCCGCGCAGCGCAAGGGCATCGAGTCGAAGTTCCTGTACTTCCCGGACGAGAACCACTGGGTGCTCAAGCCGCAGAACAGCATCCTGTGGCACGACACGGTCAATGCGTGGTTGAAGCAACATATCGGGGATTGAGTTGGAGGCTGGGACCCGAGGCTGGGAAAAGCGACGAGCCTGGTTCCGGTCGAGTGTCGTTGTAGGAGAGGCTTCAGCCTCGACGGGCTGTGCCGGGGAAGCCGGGACTCGGGCTTGGGGACTCGGGGCTCGGCGAAGCGACAAGCCTGCTTCGGATCGCGTGCTGTTGTGAGAGGGACTTCAGTCCCGACAGGGCTTTACTGGCCAGCTGTCGGGACCGAAGTCCCTCCTACAGAAAGCCAGAAAGCCAAAAACCTGCAAAAAAGCATCGGATCGCTTGACAGCCGGACCCAGGCAAAGATGCTTTTCCCGAGTCCCGAGTCCCGAGTCCCGAGTCCCGAGTCCCGAGTCCCGAGTCCCGAGCCCCGAGCCCCGAGCCCCGAGCCCCGAAATGAAAAGCATCGATCCCGCCGATCTCGAAGCGCTGTTCGACGCGGTGCCCGACGTGCTGTTCTTCGTCAAGGACCGCGAAGGGCGCTATACGCACGTCAACCAGACGATGCTGCGCCGGCTGGGGCTGAAGTCGCGAAAGGAGTTGATCGGCAAGCGCGTGGTGGAGGTCTACCCGAGCGGGCTGAGCGCCAGCTACGCCAACCAGGACGAGCGAGTGCTGGCCGGCGAGACCATCGACAACGTGCTGGAGCTGCACCTGTTCGCCAACGGCGAGCCGGGATGGTGCCTGACCTGCAAGCGCCCGCTGCGGGTCGATGGCGAGGTGCAGGGCATCATCGGCATCTCGCGCGACCTGGATCCGCAGGACGGCCACGACGCGCAGTACGAGAAATTGCGCCTGGCGCTGGCGTACCTGCACGTGAACTACGCGCAGAACGTGCGCATGCAGACGCTGGTGGAGATCACCGGTTTCTCGATGTCGAAGCTGCAGCGCTCGTTCCGGCGCGTGTTCCAGCTCACGCCGCAGCAGGTGCTGGCCAAGCTGCGCCTGCAGATGGCGATGCACCTGCTGCACGGCAAGCAGAGCGTGACCGAGATCGGCCATGCCTGCGGCTTCAGCGACCAGAGCGCCTTCACGCGGCAGTTCAAGGCCGCCACCGGCATGACCCCGAGCGAGTACCGCGCGCTGGCCAACGCGAAGCTGGTGGAGCAGGTGGACGGGGCCAGGTTCGGGCATGCGCTCCAGTTGAAGTAGCCCGTCCCCACCGCCCCGTGTCCCCATGTGGGAGCGACTCTGGATGGCCCGAGGCCATCCAGAGTCGCTCCCACGAAACGCCGATAGCGGAGACTCCGCCCCAAACGACAACGGCCCGCAAAGCGGGCCGTCGTCCTGCCGGGTACGGGAGGCTCACGCCTCCACGGCATCGTCCTTGTACGCATCCACCGGGATGCACGCGCACATCACGTTCTTGTCGCCGTAGACGTTGTCCACGCGCGCCACCGGCGGCCAGTACTTGGCCTGCTTGAGCGAAGGCAGCGGGAAGGCGGCCAGCTCGCGCGGATAGGCGTGGGCCCACTCGCTGGCGGACACCGCCGTGGCGGTGTGCGGGGCGTGCTTGAGCGGGTTGTCCTCGCGGTCCAGGCGGCCGTCCTCGATCGCGGCGATCTCCTGCCGGATCTGGATCATCGCGTCGATGAAGCGGTCCAGCTCGTGCTGCGATTCGCTCTCGGTCGGCTCCACCATCAAGGTGCCGGCGACCGGGAAGCTCAGCGTCGGCGCATGGAAGCCGAAATCGATCAGGCGCTTGGCGATGTCCTCGGCGCCGACGCCGCTGGTCTTCTCCAGCGGGCGCACGTCCAGGATGCACTCGTGCGCGACCAGGCCGTTGCGGCCGGTGTACAGCGTCTTGTAGTGCGGCGCCAGGCGCCTGGCGACGTAGTTGGCGTTGAGCAGCGCGACCTGGGTGGCCTTGCGCAGGCCGGCGGTGCCCATCAGGGTGATGTACATCCAGCTGATCGGCAGGATCGAGGCCGAACCGAAGCTCGCCGCCGACACCATGCCGACTTCGCCTTCGCCGCCCAACACCTTGGGCAGGAAGGGGGCGAGGTGCGACTTCACCGCGCACGGGCCCACGCCCGGGCCGCCGCCGCCATGCGGGATGCAGAAGGTCTTGTGCAGGTTGAGGTGCGAGACGTCCGAGCCCCACTTGCCGGGCTTGGCCACGCCGACCAGCGCGTTCATGTTGGCGCCGTCGGTGTACACCTGGCCGCCGTGGGCGTGGATGATCTCGCAGATCTCCACGACGTCCTCCTCGAACACGCCGTGCGTGGACGGGTAGGTCATCATGATCGCGGCCAGGCGGTCGCTGTACTTCTCGGCGTTGCGGCGGATGTCCTCGACGTCGACGTTGCCGTTGGCGTCGCACTTGGTGACCACGACCTTCATGCCGCACATCTGCGCCGAGGCGGGATTGGTGCCGTGCGCCGATTCCGGGATCAGGCAGATGTCGCGGTGGCCCTCGCCGCGCGAGCGGTGGTAGGCGCGGATCGCCAGCAGGCCGGCGTATTCGCCCTGCGCGCCGGAATTGGGCTGCAGGCTGACCGCGTCGTAGCCGGTGCATTCCACCAGCATCGCTTCCAGCTCGTCGATCAGCTGGCGATAGCCGGCCCATTGCGCGGCCGGGGCCAGCGGGTGGATGTTGGCGAACTCCGGCCAGGTCACCGGGATCATCTCGGCGGTGGCGTTGAGCTTCATGGTGCACGAGCCCAGCGGGATCATCGTGCGGTCCATCGCCAGGTCCTTGTCGGCCAGCGAGCGCAGGTAGCGCAGCAGCTCGTGCTCGCTGTGGTGAGTGTTGAACACCGGATGGGTCAGGAACGCGCTGGTGCGCCGCAGGCCGGCCGGCAGCGCGTCGGGCGTTTCCGCGTCGAGCGCCTCGATGTCGTCGATCTGCACGCCGAACAGCTTGGCCAGGGCGACCACGTCCTGGCGCGTGGCGGTCTCGTCCAGGCTGATGCCGACGCGGCGGCCATCGATCTTGCGCAGGTTGATGCGCGCGTGGCTGGCGTAGGTATGGATTTCCTCGGCGTCCACGCCTTCGACGGTGAGGGTGTCGAAGAAGGCGTCGTTGAGCTGCAGCCCGGCGCTGCGCAGCGCGGCGGCCAGGATCGCGGTGTAGCGGTGCACGCGCGTGGCGATGCGCTTGAGCCCGTCCGGGCCGTGGTAGACGGCGTACATCGAGGCCATCACCGCCAGCAGCACCTGCGCCGTGCAGATGTTGGAGGTGGCCTTCTCGCGGCGGATGTGCTGCTCGCGGGTCTGCAGGGTCAGGCGGTAGGCGGGATTGCCCTGGGCGTCGATGGATACGCCGATCAGGCGGCCGGGCATCGAGCGCTTGTAGGCGTCGCGGCAGGCCATGAAGGCGGCGTGCGGGCCGCCGAAGCCGAACGGCACGCCGAAGCGCTGGCTGTTGCCGACCACGATGTCCGCGCCCCATTCGCCGGGCGCGGCGATCAGGGTCAGCGCCAGCAGGTCGGTCGCCACCGCGACCAGGCCGCCGCGCGCGTGCACGGCCTCGGCCAGCGCCTTGTGGTCGCCGATGCGGCCGAAGGTGTCCGGGTACTGCAGCAGCACGCCGAAGGCGTCGGCCTCCAGCGCCTCCTCGGGCGTGCCCACGCGCAGCTCGATGCCCAGCGGCTCGGCGCGGGTGCGCAGCAGCTCCAGGGTCTGCGGATGCACCGCGTCGTGCACGAAGAACAGGTTCGACTTGGACTTGGCCGAGCGCTTGGCCAGCGTCATCGCTTCGGCGGCGGCGGTGGCCTCGTCCAGCAGCGAGGCGTTGGCGATCTCCATGCCGGTCAGGTCGGCGCACAGCGTCTGGAAGTTGATCAGCGCCTCCATGCGGCCCTGCGAGATCTCCGCCTGGTACGGGGTGTAGGCGGTGTACCAGGCCGGGTTCTCCAGCACGTTGCGCAGGATCACCTTCGGCGTATGGGTGCCGTAGTAGCCCTGGCCGATGAAGCTGCGGAAGACCGTGTTGCGGTTGGCGATCGCGCGGATCTTCGCCAGCGCTTCCTCCTCGGTCATGCTTTCCGGCAGCGCCAGCGGGGCCGGCGACTTGATCCGGCCGGGGACGATCGCGTCGGTCAGCGCGTCCAGCGAATCGTGGCCGACCACGCGCAGCATCTGCGCGATCTCGGTGTCGTTGGGGCCGATGTGGCGCGAGACGAAGGCGTCGTGGTGTTCGAGATCGCGCAGGGAAGGCTTGGACATGGAGAAGTTTCCGTCAGGGCAGAGGGGAACGCGAAGGCCCCGCTTCCGGTCGCCGCTCCCGCGCAGGCGGGAATCCATGGACGTCGCTTTTCGCGCGCGACGCGCCCCTGGGTTCCCGCTCCCGCGGGAACGACGAACGGAGGCATGCAGGCTTCCGGTCGTGCCCCTCTGTCCTTTTGCCTGAGAGTTTGGAGACGCGGCGCGGCGTGGCCTGCCTGCGTCTGGTGCCCCTTCGGCGCCGGATCTAACCGGTCTCTCCAGAGTTTTGTTGCGGGTGGTATCGGGCCTGAGCGATTACGGGCGTTGCGCCTTCGGCAGCGGCGGTGGCCGCTTCTCCCACCATGTAGCGGGGCGATTATAGCGGTTTGCCCGCCCCGGCACGGCCGCGTGACGGCGCGTTCAGCGGCAGGCGGGACGGCCGGGCTATCATGTGCGCCATCCTTTTTTCTCCGCAGGCACCGCCCCCGCTCGGGGCCGGTGCCTGAATGCGTCCTCCGACGCCTGTTCCCGGACCCCGGCATGACCGCATCCACGCCCTCCACCCACCGCCTGGCACTGCTGCTCGCCGGGTTGGCGATGTTCGGCCCGTTCTCGATCGACATGATCTTCCCCGCGTTCCCGCAGCTCGGGCACCGGCTGGGCGTTGACCAGGTGGCGATCCAGCAGACCATCAGCGTCTACCTGCTGTTCTACGGCCTGATGAGCGTGGTGCACGGGCCGCTGTCGGACGCGTGGGGCCGCAAGCGGGTGATCGTCGGCGGGCTGGTGATGTTCATCGCCGCCTCGGCCGGCTGCGCGCTGGCGCGCGACCTCGGCACGCTGCTGGCGTTCCGCGCCCTGCAGGGCGTCTCGGCCGGCGTGGGCATGATCGTCGGCCGCGCGGTGATCCGCGACCTGTACGAGGGCCACGACGCGCAGCGGCTGATGAGCCAGGTGTCGATGATCTTCGGCATCGCCCCGGCGATCGCGCCGATCATCGGCGGCTGGCTGCTCGCGGTCGGCGCGGGCTGGCCGCTGATCTTCTGGTTCCTGGTCGCGTTCTCGGGCCTGCTGCTGCTGGCGACCCTGGCATGGCTGCCCGAAACCCATCCGGTGCAGGCGCGGCGCGGACTGAAGCCGGGGCCGTTGCTGCGCGACTACCTGACGATCGGCTTCAATCCGCGCTTCCAGCGGCTGGCGGCGGCGGGCGCGCTGAACTTCGCCGGCATCTTCCTCTACATCGCCTCCGCGCCGGTGTTCGTGATGCAGCACCTGCACCTGGGCGAGGGCGATTTCGCCTGGCTGTTCCTGCCCACCATCGGCGGCCTGACCCTGGGCGCGTTCCTGTCCGGGCGCATGGCCGGCAAGCTGCATGCGCGCAGCCAGGTGCGCATCGGCTTCATCTGCTGCGGCCTGTCGGCGCTGGGCAACCTCGGCTACAACTTCGCGGTGGAACAGATCGCGCTGCCCTGGGCGGTGCTGCCGATCTTCGTCGGCGGCCTGGGCATGGCGCTGATCTTCCCGATCCTGTCGCTGGCGGTGCTGGACATGTACCCGGCCCAGCGCGGCCTGGCCTCGTCGCTGCAGGCGTTCACCCAGCTGATGGTCAACACCGTGGTCGCCGGCGTGCTCTCGCCGCTGCTGAGCGACAAGCCGGTGCACCTGGCGCTGGGCGCGGCGGGCTTCTTCCTGAGCGGCTGGCTATTCTGGCGCTGGGACCGGCGGGTGTGCCGGCGCCAGCTGCGCGAGGCGCGCATGGCCGCGTCGGCCGGGCAGGGTTGAATCCACGTTTTCTTCGAGGAACATCGAATGTCGATCGGATCCAAGGCGCGCCGCGAGGCGCGCAAGAAGCAGGTCGAACGGGCCCGCCGCCAGGCCGAGGCCAACGCGGTACCGGCTTCGCCGATCGAGCCGCATGCCGAGCTGCGCGACCAGAGCCGCAAGCTGCTGGCCGGCATCGTGCGCCGCGATGGCCTGTGGGTGCTGGGCATGGACGGCCGCATCGCCGGCGAGTCGGAGAGCGCCGCGCAGGTGCTGGCGCTGATCATGCAGGCCGGCGAGCTGCACGAGCGGCAGGGCACGCCGGTGCGGCTGGCCTATTCCGACGCGCTGAAGGATGCCGCGCACGCCGAGGCGAAGGCGCTGGGCATGGAGTTCGAGCAGTTCAAGCGGCAGCTCTCGGCGCAGATGCGCAGCGAGGCGTCCCGCGCCAGCTGAGCCGGCCCGGGCGGCCGCTCCGTCCGCCTGCTGTCATACGGCCGTTATCGCGCGCTCCTAGCTTGGAAGCATCCCAGCCAGGAGTCGCGCATGAACACGTTCAGTCGCTCTCGTCGCCAGGTGCTCAAGCAAGGGGCCGCCGCCATGGCCATGGGCACCATCGCCAGCCTCGGTGCGCTGTATTCCCGCCAGGCGCAGGCCGCGGCCGATCCCAGGACCCGGCTCGAGCCGATTCCCAGCCCGTACGGCGATCTCGCGCCGGCGCTCGATCGCAGCACCGGGTTGCCGTTGCTGCTGTTGCCGCCGGGTTTCAGCTACAGCTCCTTCGCCTGGACCGGCGACCGCATGGCGGATGGCCAGGCGGTGCCCTCGCGCCACGACGGCATGGCGGTGATGCTGCGCGGCGAGCGCGAAGGCCACGGCGGCCGCGGCCGCGGTCCGGAGCTGGTGCTGATCCGCAATCATGAAATCGGCACCGACCAGGCGCCGTTCCGCGCGCCCGGCACCTACGACACCGGCACGCTTGACGCCAACGGCGCGCGCGCCGGCGGCGGCACCACCACGCTGCGCTTCCGCAACGGCGAATGGCTCGGCGCCGAGGCCAGCCTGGCCGGCACGCTGGTCAACTGCGCGGGCGGACGCACGCCCTGGGGCACCTGGCTCAGCTGCGAGGAAATCAAGACCGACGCCCAGTCCTCGACCGGGCGCCGGCACGGCTACGTGTTCGAGGTGCACCCGGACGCCGGGCGCACCACGGGCCGGCCGCTGGTGGACATGGGCCGCTTCAGCCACGAGGCGGTCGCGGTGGACCCGCGCACGGGCTACATCTATCTCACCGAGGACGACCGCAACAAGGCCGGCCTGTACCGCTTCATTCCGCACGATCGCTCGCGCCGCGCCGGCGCGCTGGAGAACGGCGGGCGCCTGCAGGCGGCGCGCGTGCGCGGGCGGCGCAATGCCGACCTGGTCGTGGCCGGGATCGGCGACGAATACCAGCTGGAATGGTTCGACATCCCCGATCCGGACCTGGACACCGTCGCCGCTCCCGGCGATTTCCCCGACGTCGATCCCGGCAGCACCCTCAGCGGCCCCTTCGCGCAAGCCTGGAGCGAAGGCGGGCTGCGCATGAGCCGGGGCGAGGGCATCTTCTACGCCGATGGGCGGGTCTTCATCGTGGACACCAGCACCGGCATCGACGGCAACGGGCGCCGCGGCCGCGGCTACGGCGCGGTGTGGGTGCTCGACCTGGCGAGCCAGCGGTTGCGCGCGCTGTTCGTCAGCGGCAACCAGCTGGCCGCGCACAATCCGGACAACATCACCGTGAGCCCGCGCGGCGGCGCGGTGCTCTGCGAGGATCCGGACGCGGCGCCTTCGGGCAGCCCGGACCGGTACGGGCCGGGCACGCGCCTGGTCGGCCTGACCCGCACCGGGCAGGCCTTCCACCTGCTGAAGAACAACGTCGAACTCACCTCCACCCAGATCGCCGGCGCCGGCAAGGCGATCGGCGAGGGCGATTACCGCGAGAGCGAATTCTGCGGCGCCTGCTGGAGCCCGGAAGGGCGGACCCTGTTCGTCAACCTGCAGACGCCGGGCATCACCTTCGCGATCGAAGGCCCGTGGGAGCGCGGTTACCTCTGAGCGGAGCGGATGCCGCCGCGCCGCGTTTCCTGCGGCGGCATCCGAGCTTCGTCCTGGGCCTCGTTGCAGGGGCGGTCGCCGGACCTGCCGGGCTTTCTCGCGCGGTGCGCCATTCCTATCCTCGCGAGAGGGGCAGTGCTTCGCCGCGCCAGACACCCTGGCGTCGCCCCAGCCGGTTGTATCGGCCGCCGAAGTATTCCACTTGGTAGTCCTGCGTCCTCGGCAGTTCGAGGAACTCGAAGTTCCGGGTGTCCAACTGGTCGACCCGGCCCGCCGCCGCATCGTAGCGCCCGATCTGGAAGACCGGCTCGGGAAGGCGGTCGAGGTAATGCGACATGCCGTCGGTCAGCATCACCAGAGACCCATCGGAGACCGCCACCGCCTGGTTGACGATGGACATGCCGCAGGACGTGACCAATTGCAGGTCCAGGGCGTTGGGCGTGGTGCCCAGCGATTGGTTCATCACGTTCATCGCGTTGGCCACCACCTGCATGCTGTGGTCGAGGCAGACTTCCAGGCCCACGGCCATCCCGTCCCAGAAGATCAGGTTGTCCAGTTCCTGGTCCGGGTTGAGGCGGAAGCTGTAGGTGGTCGTGGGATCGAGATTGGCATGCCAGTTCTGGGGCGGGCCATCGATGTTGGAGATGTAGTGCTTCTCCATGAGCATGTAGGGCATGCTGGCGTCCATCGCGCCGCGCCGGCCGCGCAGCATCAATGCGGTGTTGAGCAGGTTGAGCCTGTGCGGTGGGTTGCGGGGGAGCTGGGAACAGATGGTTCCCGCGACGACGACCCAATCCTTGAACAGGGGCGATTGATGGATGGCTTCGTGGAGCGCCTCGGCCAGCACGAAGCGCGCGCTCTCGGGATAGGAGCCGAAGCTCGTGCTGCGCAGGAATCGCCCCTGTTCCGCCTCCTGCTCGGAGGCCTTGCGGAAGTAGAACTCCGGCGCGATGAAGACCTTCAGCGCCTCGGGATCGTTCATGCCGTCCAGGTCCTTGAACTCGGTGGCGGCCAGGTAGAGCACGTTGATCAGGCGCTGCGCCCGGGCCTGCAGATCGGGATCGGCAAGCCGGACCTGGGGCGCGCCGCCGACCGCCTGCGGCACGCCCGGCAGCGTGGGATAAAACGTGGGCACCATGTAGCTCAGGGGCAACAGCGAGGTGTACTCGATGTCGTCCATCGACGGATTCTTCGCGTTCATCGTGATCCTCCTGGAGTGTGGTATCGGCGTTGGGCAATGCGGGGACGAGCCCGCGGGAATGGCGGCGGTCATTCCTCCAGCTGTTGCATCAAGCGATAGACCGCCCTGGCCGCCTGCAGGGCGATGGTCTGGTCCTCGGCGCGCAAGGACTTGAGAGGAAGCGCGGGCGACGGGAAGCCGGGTACGACGACGATGGGAACGCCGCCTGTATCCACGGACTGCGGCCTGGGTTCGGGGACGCGCACGAAGGCGTGCCGTGCGATCGCGACGGTCAAGGCCAGAGCGACGATCGCCAGGATCGCGATCGACAGGGCGATCACCTCGAGCGGCGGCGACAGCTTCTCGATAAGGCCGGCGACGTAGCAGACGGCGATCAGGCAATCGAGGTTGAGCGGCGAATTGAGCGTCCGTGCCAGTTGCATCTGCACCAGCTCGCCGGACTGTTGCACGAACTCCACGCGATAGGACCTGCCGCATACCTCCAGAGGAACGGAGGCGCTACGTGCGGCTCCGGCGTTGTCGACGGCGCTGAAGCCTATCCGGCTGAGGGTGGGGGCGAGGGAAACCGGTGACTGCAACTGCAGCCAGTCCTGGTCGGGTGCGGCCAGGCGGACGTCGGGACTGGCGGCCTGGACGAGGAAGAAATCGCCCTCGCCGTCGCCGGCGTCGCCCTGGGTGGGCCCTGCGTCCTGGAACGCCGCCACCACGATCCGCGCCGGCAGCGGGCGTGGTTCATTCGCCGTCGCCACGGTCCCCCCCGGAGCCAGGCGACAGCGCCATGGTCGCGGCATAGCTGGCCAGCCCTTCCGTGATCGCCGCGGCGCTGAGCGCGAGCGAGCCGAAGATCAGCGGTTGCTGGCCGTCCTGCAGGATCTGCATCATCAGGCGATACGCCGCTTCCGCATTGGGCAGGGCGCTGGCATTCAAGGCATTGGCCGCGGCCAGCGGCATATCGACGATCCGTCCGCTCGCGCTCATGGGGGCGGCGCCGGCAGGTTGTAGAGCTGGCGGATGCGATCGAGCACCTTGTTGTTCTCCTCGGTGATGGTGCGCATCTGCTCGTCGGCGTCGCCTTGCACGCCGAGCATCGCGACGTTGACGGCGACCTTGGTCATCGAGTCGGCGATGTCCTGGGTGATCTTGGCGAGTTGCTTGATCGTTTCAGGCTGGCTCATTCCTGGTTCCTCTCCGGAGCGTTGCAGGGAGACGGTGGATCCGGTTGCGGGCGACGTGAAGCGTGATGGCGGCGATGCCGCTCCGGTTGTTCCGCCATGCGCGTAACCACGGTGGTATTGATGTAGTGCAGGCACTCCGCGAATTCGGCTGGCCCGAACACGCGATGCGGGTCCTCGCCGGTGGTGCTGGAGGCCACGACCGCGCACACGCCGGTCGTGGCGTTGCGGACCACGCAGTACTCGGCGGTCCGCATGGAAGCGCGCAGTCCTTGCATGATCCGGTCCTCGATCTGCGCCAACAGCCCGCGGTTGTAGGCTTCCATCGACGGCGCGGGCGCGGAGGCGTCCTCGGCGGCCGTCATGGCGATGCGATATCGTCGGGCGACGCCAGTGCGGCGAAGACGGCTCTCAGGTCGGCAATGGCATGCGCCAGCCCGTTGTCGGCCAGGACACCGACCGCCGAACGCGCCTGCAGCGGCCCGGGTTGGCTTGCGCCATTGGCCGCCTGGGCGACGATCGGCGGAGCGAGCCCGTTCATGGCCTGCTGGTTGGCGGTGGCGTTCTGCCGGGAAAGGCTGGTGCTGGCAACGAGGTTGGAATAGGCCAGGTTGACGAGCGAAGCCGGCTGCTGCGCCTCGAGCAAGCCTGTCAGCGCGATCGCCGGAATGTCGACGCCTGCGCTGCCGGCGCCGCTTCCCGCCTCGATCTCGATCTCGATCTCGATGGTCCCCATGTCGATTGCTCCTGGAAGAGGTGAGGCGGCCTGCCGGCTGCCTCACCTTTGTTGCCGCGTTGCGATCAGGACGCCTTGATCTCGATGACGAGACCGTTCTGGTCGGCTCTGACGCGTACGTCCTCTCTGGTGAAATTGCCGGGAATCCGGATCACAGGTACGCCCTTCGGGACGATCAGGTGACCGGCCTCGTCCAGGTACACGCCCAGCTTCAGCAGCGCTTTCACCACCTTGCTCCAGACCACCGGCCCGTCCCCACCTTGTGGACCCGCGAAGGCTTCGATCGCCGACTTGAGGTCGGCGATGGCCTGGGCCACGCCGTTGTTGGTCAGGACGTCCACCTCGGACCGCGCTTCCAGCGGGCCGAGATTGCTCACCGTGTTGGACGCCTTGGCGACGATGGACAGGCCCAGCCCGTTCATCGCCTGCTGGTTGGACACGGCGCTCTTCTGGGCCAGATCGGTGTTGGCAGTGAGGTTGGAAAACGCCAGGTTCGAGACCATGGCGGGCTGTTCCGCGATCGACTTCAAGTTGCCGATGGCAACCGCCTCTAATACTTCATCGTGAAGCATGATGCGCTCTCCGGTTCAGAGCGGGTCGGGACGACCCGGGCTCAACGGCTGGCGAACGCCTGAACCGTCGCCTTGAGGTCTGCGATGGTCTGGGCCAGTTCGTCGTTTGTCAGGATGTCGACCGCCGAGCGCGCTTCCAGCGGGCCGAGATTGCTCACGGTGTTGGCCGCCTTGGCGACGATGGACAGGCCCAGCCCGTTCATCGCCTGCTGGTTGGACACGGCGTTCTTCTGGGCCAGATCGGTGTTGGCAGTGAGGTTGGAAAACGCCAGATTGGAGATCATGGCGGGCTGTTCCGCGATCGATTTCAGGTTGCCGATCGCGACGGCGCTCACGACGTCTTCATGCAAAGGCATGGTGCTTCTCCTGGTTGAAGTGGATTTGGATCGACGTATTGCTCATCGACATTGGCCAACGGCGAGGCGCTTGGCCCGCGTACCTGGATTCGATGCGTGCGGTTCGCGGCGCATGCGATGCCATTCCCGGGGCAGGCGGAAATCCGGAAGGCCTGGTGCCGATCACGATGCGGCTTTCCTGCCGCGCCCCCAACGAGGGGGAGGATGTCTCCAGCCGGATCCTAAGCGCCGGATGGATCGACATGCTTGGGGCTATGGAATGCCCGAATGAGGCGGATTCCTGAGCGAGTTCATTTCGTTGAAGATCCTTTCCATGTCCAGCACCATCTTGTCGATGGTGCCCTGGTTCTTGCACCCGCCAGCGGTTTCGATCAGCGCCACGCACTTGGCCGCCGCCGCCATCTGGACCTGGTTCATCGCCTGCTGCTGGCTCAGGCTGATCTGTTGCTGCAGGTTCTGATTGAAGATTTGCTGGGCGAGCGCGAGGTTCGCCAGCACGGCGGGCTGCTCGCCGATGGACTTGGCATTGGAGATGGCGATCGCCTGGATGACGTCGGCTGGCAGGTCGGACATGATTTGCCCCGTTGGAAGACGTTCCGCGTGGTGTTGCTTCGCTGTACGGGTCCAGCCTAGTCCGCGGTTTTCGCGCCGGACAAGTATCGTTACGGTTACCTTGCCGGGCGGGTTGCGGTAACAGCCGATCCAGCCGGATTTGGGACCTGCTGTGGATTCTGCTTGCTAGGTCCGTTCCAGTTTCGCGCCGGTCATGTGGCGATAATCGCGCTGCAATGGCGGCACCGGCCGCCATGGACTCGCCGGCGTGATCGACGCGTGACGCACGACTTGAGCCGGTCTTGATATTCCTTCGTCCGATGGCGCATGCGGCAAGCCGGCGCCGTGCCGCGGCGACGTATCCGGGATGTATCAGGGGGGCACGTGGAAAGGGAAGTCGAAGCGATCGACCAGGACCGAGTGCGGTTCGCCTGCGAAGCCATTCTCGCCAGCGAGCAATTCGCCAGGGCCAACCGGATGCGGCGCCTGCTGCGCTTCCTCGTGGAGCAGGCCCTGTCGGGCAACGACAGGAACACCAGCGAGTACGCCATCGGCATCGCGGTTTTCGATCGCGATCCTGCGGCCTATATGCCAACGGAAGATCCCGTGGTCAGGGTTCAGGTGGGTCGCCTGCGCCAGCGTCTGGAGAGTTACTACGCGCGGTCACGGGATGCGAGCGGGATCGAGATCAGCATCCCGCTGGGACGTTACATGCCCGTGATACGCCGGACCGGGCAAGCGGAAGCCGAGGATGAGCGGCAGGACTGCCTGGTGGTGCAACCGATCCACTGCATCGAGCCGCGCAGGGAGGGGCGCGCCTTCGCTTGCGGGCTCTACGAGGAGTTGTTGAATCAGTTGTTCCGGGATTTCGGCGGTGTGCTGATGATGCCGGACTTGCCCGAACCCGCCCGCGGGACGCCAGCGAGGGGCAGGGGGGGCAGGGGGGGCAGCAGGCAAGTGAGGGCGCCGCACTGCATCGAGAGCAGCCTGCGTATCGATGCCGAGCGCATCCGGACTTCGGTCCGGATCGTGGATGCCTCCTTGCGAAGGATCATGTGGTCAGGGCATTTCGATACGTCCGTGCATTTCGGGATCAGGCAGCAGGAGGCGTTGGCCACCTCCATCTGCAGTGCGTTGAGACAGGTCATTCCGCGCTAGGGCGCCTGCCAGCGCACGAAAGGGGCGCGCGGATGCCTGGCGGGCATTGCCTCTCGTGGAAGGAGTCCGGTCCCAAAGGGAACTGCCGAGGCTTCTGGCCGGCCGGCAATCCCTTTCTCCCATCGCGAGAGCAAGGTGCTCGGGGATCCTGCACTGCAAGCAGGAAAACCACGGGGCAGCGAAGGTGGGCAGGCGTGAAGGACGAGGGATGGGCGCCGCCTCGCGCGGCGATGTCGCCCATCCCGGGCACAATCGCGGACGACCGTTGCCGTCGCCGCTATGGCTTGCCGGCCGCCGCCTGCGGCGCCTGCCATCCGCACATCCGCCCTTCGTTCTGCTGCTTGAGCCATTCCTGCATCGGCGCGAAGTACTCCAGCATCGGGGCGGCGTCGAGCTTGTCGTTGCCGGTCAGTTCCTTGAGCGTGGCCTGCCAGGGCTGGCTGGCGCCGCGCTGGAGCATGGTCCAGAACTTCTGCCCGGCTTCCTTGTTGCCGTAGAAGCTGCAGTCGTACAGCGGGCCGGTGTAGCCGGCGGCCTGGCACAGGCCCTTGTAGAACTGGAATTGCAGGATGTGCGAGAGGAAATAGCGCGTGTACGGCGTGTTGCCCGGCACGTGGTACTTGGCGCCCGGGTCGAAGAACTCCTCGCCGCGCGGCGTCGCCGGCGCCACGCCCTGGTATTTCGCCTTCAGCTCCCACCAGGCCTGGTTGTAGCGCTCGGGCGCGATCGAACCGTCGAACACGCCCCAGCGCCAGCGGTCGATCATCAGGCCGAACGGCAGGAACGCCACCTTGCTCAGCGCCATGCGCATCTGCGCGTTGATCAGCGCCTCGCGGCTGCGCTGCTGCTCGCCGACCAGGCCGATCGAGTGCAGGTAGCCGGGCGTCATCGCCAGCACGATGGTGTCGCCGATAGCTTCGTGGAAACCGTCGTTGGCGCCGCCCTGGAACAATGGCGGCAGCGGGTTGTAGGCCAGGTCGTAATAGATGTGGCCGAGCTCGTGGTAGATGGTGGTGAAGTCTTCCTCGGTCGGCTTGATGCACATCTTGGTGCGCACGTCCGGGCCGTTCTCCTTCGAGCCGTCGCCGCCCATGTTGAGGTCCCAGGCGCTGGCGTGGCAGACCACGTCGCGGTCCAGCGGCTTGATGAACTGCGAGCGCTGCCAGTAGGTCTCCGGCAGCGCGGGCATGCCGAGCGAGGTGTAGAAGTCCTGGGCGCGCTCGGTCATCTGCCTGGCGGTGCGCAGCTGCGCTTCGCGCTCGGCCTTGAAGCGCGCCTCGGTGTCGCCCTGCGCCTTGGCCAGCTGCGCGCTGAGCTGGGTCTGGTACTGCTTCTCGAGGGTGGCGGTGATGTCCAGATCGCCGGCGCCCGGATACGGTTGCAGCAGGTCCCACAGATTGGACCAGTCCTGCTGCCACATGTTGCCCATCAGGTGGGCGGGCAGCAGGCCGCCGGGCAGTTCGCCCTTGTCGGCTCCGTATTCCTTGTCGAGCTTGCCGCGCGCGTAGCACTGCAGTTGCTCGTACAGCGGCTTGACCTGGTCCCACAGCCGGTCGGTCTCGGCGGCGATCTGCGCGGGCGGCATGTCGTAGCCGCTGCGCCACATCTCGCCGACGTCGGCGAAGCCCATTTCGCGCGCGCCCTCGTTGGCCAGCTCGACGAAGCGCTGGTAGTCCTTGCGGATCGGCGCGGCGACGCCGTGCCAGCCCCGCCAGGCATCCAGTTGCTCGTCGTAGTCGCGGCTGCTGGCCAGCACCCGCTCCAGCTCGCCGAGCTGGCGGCATTGGCGTGCCTCGCCTTCGCCCTTGCAGTAGGTGCCGGCGCCGTAGTCGCCTTCCATCCGCGCCGCGATCGTGGTCAGCTCGGCGAGCTTGGCCGGATCGCGCGGGGCCGGCATCGCGGTCATCAGCTTCAGCAGCTTGAGCGCGCGCGCGGTGTCCTCGGACATCGGCTTGCCCTCGTAGCGCTTGGCCTGCTCGATCCATGCGTTGAGCTGGGTCAGGGCGCGCTCGTTGGCCTTGGCCGCCACCCGCTGCGAGTCCACGTTGATGTAGGTCGAGGACAGCCACTGCGCGGAGCTGAGTTCCGGATAGGCGGCCTTGTACTCCTGGTTGATGCGCGCGACGAACTGGTCGGCGGTCTCGCCGTTCTCGGCCCGGGCGGCGGGCTTTTCCTGTTCCGGGCTGGGCGTCTTGCGGCAGGCCGACAGCGACAGCAGGCCGGCGGCCACGGCGATGGCCAGCAGCAGGGGGCGATGGTTCACGAGGGGTCCCTTTGCGTGAGTGCGACCGGCGAAGGCTAGAGGCCCGGGATGGCACTGGCAAGGCAGGGGCCGCAGGCGAAGGGCGGATAAGCGCCCGAGGAGCGGCCTTCTGTGGGAGCAGCTTCAGCCGCGATGGGGCTTTCATGCAGATCCTTCTGCAACAGCCTGCACATTCATGTGCCGAGGTTCAAATGAGAAAGCTCCGTCGCGGCTGAAGCCGCTCCCACAAAAAAGCCGTTCCTACGGATATCGGGTTTACGAGGGCGAGCGCGCCCGCCGGAGATTCACTGCGCGCAGCCGGCGAACAGGTCGCGCGAGCGATCGTAGACGGAGGTCCTCACCTGCATCAGGCCCAGCACCGAGGGGAACAGGTTGTCCTGGTCGGCGCGCCCGTTCGCGCGCTGGCGCAGGCACTTCAGGTCGAGCCCGCGGTCCTGCGCGAATTCCGGCGAAAACCACATCACCATGGGCACGCGGGTCTGCTCGGCCGGCGCGATCGCGTAGGGCACCCCATGCAGGTAGAGGCCTTTCTCGCCGAGCGACTCGCCGTGGTCGGAGAGGTAGATCATGGCGGTGTCGTAGTCGGGCAGGGCGCGCAGCGTGCCGATCGCGCGGTCCAGGAAATGGTCGGTGTACAGGACCGTGTTGTCGTAGGTGTTGACGATCTGCTCGCGGCTGCAGTTGCCCAGCTCGGCGGTGTCGCAGGTCGGCGCGAAGCGCCGGAACTGCGCCGGGTAGCGCTGGAAGTAGGCCGGGCCGTGGCTGCCGAGCTGGTGCAGCACCACCACGCGGTCGCCCGGCCTGGCGCGCACCTGCGCGGCGAGGTCGTCGAGCAGGATCTCGTCCATGCAGCGCCCGTCCTTGCACAGCCCGGGCTTCTTCGCGTCGTCGAGCTGCTGGATCTGCAGGCCTTCGCACACGCCCTTGCAGCCGGACTGGTTGTCGCGCCACAGCGTGGCGATGCCGGCGTGTTCGAGCACGTGCAGGAACGACTGGTGGGCGCGGATCTTCGCTTCGTCGTAATCGTGGCGGCCGAACGGCGAGAACATGCACGGCACCGAGACCTCCGTGCTGGTGCCGCACGAGTGCATGTCGGGGAAGTTGATCACCCCGGTCTGCGCCAACTCGGGGGTGGTCTGGCGCGCATAGCCGTTGAGGCCCCAGTTCTGCGCGCGCATGGTCTCGCCCAGCACGATCAGCAGCAGGCGCGGGCGGCTGCCCGGCGCGCGCGGGGTCGCCATCGCGTCGTGCTCGATCGGCAGCTTCGGCTTGTGCTTGATCGGCGAGTCGGTCTTGAGGTCCTGCTTGAGCGCGACCAGGTAGTTGACCGGCGTGGCCAGGTAGCGCACCTCGCGATGGTTGCGCATCAACGCCGACAGGCCCTGGAACGACAGCATCGAACCGGCGGCGCCGACCGCCGCGATGGCCGCCAGGAACAGCAGGCGCACGCCGAGCGCGCGGCTCCAGCTGCGGCGGCGCAGCCGCACCCGCCACAGCACGGCGATCGGGAGCGCCGCGTAGAACAGCAATGGCCACAGCAGCGCGGGCGTGAGCAGCTCGCGCGATTCCTTGTGGTCGGTGTTGAGCACGTTGCGCAGCATGTCCGCGTCCAGGTAGACGCTGTAGCTGTTCATGTAGTGCGTGGCGAACGCGGTGGTGACGAACAGCAGCGTCAGCAGCGGCTTGGCGTTCCAGCGCCACACCAGCAGGCCGAACAGCAGCGCGTGCACGGAGACCAGCAGGAAGAACAGCGACGCGGCGAAGCCGATGTCGCCGGGATGCGTCGCGAGCGACGCATGCCAGAACATGCGGTTGCAGGCGAGCGCGAAGAACACGCTGCTGCCCAGCACCAGCGTTTCCACCGACACTTCGGGCCGGTGCGTCCAGTCGAGCGCGCGCAGGCGCGAGAGCACGCCGCTGCGGGGCAACGAGAGGCTCATGCGGTTTCTCCCGCCGCGCCGGCCGCGGCGCTGCGCGCCCGCGGGCGCAACAGCCACAGGTACAAGCCGAGCGACACGCCCCAGCAGACCGCCAGGGCCCACAGGTCGTGGGAGAGGAAGTGCGCGCCGCGCAGTTGCTGGGAAACGCCGAACAGCAACCCGGCGCCGAGACCGATCGCCAGCCCGGCCTTGCGCCAGCGCGGGCGGACCGCCAGCGCGGCGAAGTACAGCGCGACCCAGGCATAGCCGCCGCTGGCATGCCCGGCCGGGAAGCAGCCCGAGGCCGGAACGCCCTGGCGCGATTCGAACAGCCCGTAGAAGGCATGGGTGCCGCCGTAGCTGGCCAGGTCCCACGGGCAGTCCATGTGCGTGGCTCCCTTCAGCAACGATACCGCCGCGGTCGAAAGCCCCACCGCCAGCACCACGTACAACGCCGGGCGCGACCAGGCGTTCCAGCGCGGCGAGCGCCGCGCATACAGGCCGAAGACCAACAGCGCCAGCGCCGCGGCGGTGCTGGCCTGCTTGCCGCCGCGATGCACGAGCTTGGCGGTGAACCAATGGTCCTTGAGCAGCCAGTGCCCGCCTTCGGCGTGATAGATCTGCGTGGCCAGCCACTGGTCGACGCCGCCCGCCATCAGCAGCGCGCTCAGCGCCAGCACCGCCGCCAGCGGAATCCACAGGTGGGTGGCGACGAAGCGGCTGTACGGACGGAGAACGGGGAAGGCATCCGTGGCGGATGCAGGCATCAGGTTCATCGGGCGCCAACGGGCAAAAGGCCGTTTCCGGCAATGGCGGGCATGATCCGGGCCGGTTTGTCGGAAAGCGGTCGGACAACCGTTGCCCGGCGCTTAACGTCAGGCAACGTCCCCGGCGGTTCAGTTGCCGTTGTCGTCGCCCGCGCCGGCCTGGTCTTTCGCGGGCGTCACGCAGCCCGGCTTCAGTGCACTGCCCGGCACCAGTTGCCAGGCATTGCGGTTGGACTCGCCGATGTCGATCGCCTGCGCGCGGTCCACGCAGGGGCTCATCGCGTCGCGCAGCACGAACAGCCAGCGCCGCTGCGGCGCCTGTGTCACCCAGTCCGCGGCGCGTGCCCATTGCACGTCCCAGGGCTGCTTGAAGCCGAAGTCCACCGCCGGCCGGTCCGCCTGCAGCAGGTTCTGCTCGCGCCAGGCGATCATCCCCAGTTCCGCGCCGGGGCCGATGCGCTCGCCCACGCGCTGCATCAGGCCGGCCGCCGAGCTGTAGGGATCGAGCGCCACCATCAGGCCCAGGCCATGGATCGTCCACAGCAGCGCCGTGGCGGCGACCACCAGCGCGCCGGCGCGTCGCAGCCGCGCCCAGGCCGCGAGCAGCAGGGCAGGGATGGCGAAGGCGAGCAGCCAGGCGCCGAACACCTGCATCGCCGCCGGGTCGATCGCGCGCTTGAGCGCGCCCCGCATCGCCCATCCGGCCTGCATGCACAGGCCGGCGCCGACCGCCAGCGCGGCCAGCGCCAGCAGCCAGACATAACCGGCCAGGACCCAGCGGGTCGCGCGCCTGCGCAGCAATCCGGGCAGCAGCGGCGCGGCAGCCACGGCCAGCGCCGGCAGCATCGGGAAGATGTAGACCTCTCGCTTGCCGGGGCTCGCGCTGAAGAACGCCAGCACCAGCACGCTCCAGCCGAGCAGCAGCCAATGGCGCGGATCGCCGCGCCGCAGGCGCCGCCGCCAGGCCGGCAGCAGTTGCGGCAGCAGCAGGCAGCCCGGCAGCCACAACGTGGCGATCACCTGCAGGTAGTACCAGGCCGGCTGCACGTGGTGCCAGGCCGCGGTGTAGCGCGTGCCGGTCTGCTTGAACAGCAATTCGTGCGCATAGGCGCGCAGGCTGGGGTCGGGAACCTGCCATAGGGCGATCGCCAATGGCAGCAGCCACACCGCCGTGCCGGCGACGAAGGCCGGGACCGCGCCCAGCCATGCCGGCCATGCGCCACGCACCGCGTCCGCGCGATGCCGGTGGCGCCAGGCCGCCCACGGCAGCAGCACCAGCAGCGGCAGGAAACCCACGCCCTTGGTCACCGTGCCCAGCCCGGCGGCGAACGCGCCCAGCGCCCAGGCCGGCCAGTCGGGGCCGCGCAGCAGGTGCCGCAACAGTCCCCACAGCGACAGCGTGGTCATCGCCACCAGCACCATGTCGATCTGCGCGCGCTTGGCCAGCACCCCGAACTGCAAGGTGGCGAACAGCGCCAGCACCGCGTAGCGCGCCACGCGCCGGTTCCACAGCCGGCGCGCCAGGTCCCAGGTCAGCCACAGGGTCGCCAGCGCCGCGAGCAGCGAAGGCAGCAGGAAGGCGACGCGCCAGTCGCGCACCAGTTCGAACGTGCCGGCCTGCATCCACATGAACACCGGCGGCTTTTCCGCGTACAACTCGCTGCCCCGATGCGGCAACAGCCACTGCCCGCTCTGCACCATCGCGCGCGCGGCGAGCACGAAGCGGGGTTCGTCCGGCGGGTTGGGCTGGCGCAGCCCCAGCCCGGCCAGCAGGGCGAGCACGATCGCCAGCAGCGCGGCGCGGTAGGCCCAACGCCGCCGCCGCTCCAGGGGTGTGATGGAAGTCTGCACGTTGGAATGCGGGCAAAACGGGCGCAGACTATGCCGCGGCGAGCGTGGGAAGTTTGTCGGAACCTGCCGTTTCGACGCGCTTCCGACATCGCCCGGCTACGATGCACGACCACATCTTTCCCGGAGACCGACGATGCGGCTGCTCGTCATCGAGGACAACCGCAATCTGGTGGCCAACCTGTTCGACTATTTCGAGGCGCGCGGCCATACCCTGGATGCCGCGCCGGACGGCATCACCGGCCTGCACCTGGCCACCACGCAGCCCTATGACGCCATCGTGCTGGACTGGATGATGCCGCGCATGGACGGCCCGGAAGTGCTGCGCCGGCTGCGCGAGGAACACCTGTCCGAACTGCCGGTGATCATGCTGACCGCGCGCGACGAGCTGCCCGACAAGATCGCCGGCTTCCGCGCCGGCGCCGACGACTATCTCACCAAGCCGTTCGCGCTGCCCGAGCTGGAAGTCCGGCTGGAAGCGCTGCTGGTGCGCGCGCAGGGACGCGGCCGCAGCAAGCTGCTGACGGTCGGCGACCTGAAGCTGGACCTGGCGACGCTGGAGGCCAGCCGCGCCGGCAAGCCGCTGCACCTGTATCCTGCCTGCCGCAAGCTGCTGCAGGTGCTGATGCAGGCCAGTCCGGCCGCGGTCACCCGCGAGAAGCTCGAACAGGCCCTTTGGGGCGACGAGCCGCCGGACGGCGACATGCTGCGCTCCCACATCTACGACCTGCGGCGCAGCGTGGATGGCCCGTTCGAGGAGAAGCTGATCCACACCCTGCCGCGCGTCGGCTACCGGCTCGGCCCCGCCGGGCACCAGGAACGCCTGCATGCCGAATAGCCCGCGTCGCGCCCTGGACCGCAAGCGCGGGGCCCCGCCGGCGCGGGGCCTGGCGTCGCGGCGCCGCATCCCGGACGGCGCGCGCCTTCCATGAAGCCGGGCGGGATACGTTCCAGGCTGGGCGGGCTGCGCGCGCGCGTCACGCTGTGGCTGGTGATCTACGCCGCGCTGATCTCGCTCGCGGTGTTCATCCATGGCTTCATCGTCAACGAGCAGGCCGAGCAGCTGACCTGGCGCTCGCTGCTCAAGTCGGAGTTGGCCCACTTCGTCCAGCGCAGCGCCGAGGATCCGCACTACCACTGGACCGACACCGAGACGGTGCAGCTGTACGGCGACGACGACGACTCGCCGGCGCCGCCGGAATTCGCCCGCCTCGGCCCGGGCATCCACGACGGCATCGAGTACCAGGGGCGAGACAAGGTGCTGATGGTGCAGGACGTCAACGGCCGGCGGCTGGTGCTGGCGCTGGACATCACCCAGTTGCAGGCGCACGAGAACAACCTGGGGTTGTGGATGCTGGTCTCCAACATCATCGCGATCGTGCTGCTCGGCATCCTCGTGGCCTGGGGCCTGGGGCGTGTGGTGCAGCCCCTGGCCGACATGGCCAAGCGCATCCACGCGCTGCGCCCGGACCGGCCCGGCCAGCACATCGACGTGGTGAAGGGCGCCAGCCACGAGCAGGTGGTGATCGCAGAGGCGCTCAACGACTACCTGCAACGCAACGACACCTTCGTCGAGCGCGAGCGCGCCTTCATCGACAGCACCAGCCACGAGCTGCGCACGCCGATCGCGGTGATCCGCGGCGCCAGCGAGCTGGCCCTGGACCAGCCGGACACGCCGCCGGCGGTGCGCCACCAGTTGCTGCGCATCCGCCAGACCGCCGAGTCGGTCGAGCAGCTGGTCACGCTGCTGCTGGTGCTGGCGAAGGACCCCAGGCGACTGGAGAAGAGCAGCGACTACGTGAACCTGGACGAGCTGCTGCCGGACATCCTCGACGACCATCGCCACCTGTGCGCGGACAAGGACCTCGGCCTGCAACTGGTCGAGCTGGCGCGCTGCGAGCTGTTCGCGCCGGTGGCGATCATGCAGGTCGCGATCGGCAATCTGCTGCGCAACGCCATCGAGAACAGCGACCGTGGCGTGATCCGCGTGTCCCTGCTGGCGCCGGCGACGGTGCGGATCGAGGATCCCGGGCACGGCATGAGCCCGGAAGAGATCGCCGCGATCTACCGCCGGATCGCGCGCGGCGACCCGCGGCAGGGCAGCGGCATCGGCCTGGACCTGCTGGGCCGCCTGTGCGAGCACCTGGGCTGGAAGCTGCAACTGGACTCGGAGACCGGGCAGGGCACCGTGGCCACGCTGGACATGAGCGGCTCGCTGGCCAAGAGCCGGGATTCGTGATTGGGGATTCGGGATTGGCAAGAGCGTAGGCTCACGCCGCTCCTACAAATCCCCAATCCCGAATCCCGAATCCCGAATCCCGGCCTTAAAGCAACAGCCCGCGCGCGGTCAGCCAGGCGCGTGCATCCTCGGCATCTTGCTCGAACCGCGCCGCGGCAACGATGAGGCGCCAGGGACGTCTGGCGCGTCGCCACGCGCCCGGGATCGATCCGCCGGAACCGGGGCCTCAGCTTGGCAGCAATCCTCGCGCGATCAACCAAGCCCGTGCATCCTCGGCATCTTGCTCGAACCACGCCCTCGTCGACCCAAGCCGGTACGTATAACCCCACGCATCCATGTCGGCCATCAGCCGCGCGCTGCCCACGCCGGGCAACTGGTCGGCCAGCACGATCTGCAGGTAGCAGGTGGCGTCTTCTTCCTCGACCGAGTCGGTCGCGTCGGTATGCACCGCCGCGCGCCTGTCGGGCGGCAGCACGATCAGGTGGCAGGCCTCGTGCAGCATCGAGTGCACCGGGGTATCGCCGCGCACGTACACGTTGCTGCCGATGATGCCGGCCTCCGGCTCGCCCCAGTAGCTGCCCGGGATCGCCGCGCCATCGGCGACGCGATGCAGGGCCAGGCCATGGCGCGCCAGCAGCGCGGCGGCAGCGGCGGAGTCGATCTGGCCCACGCACAGCACGCCGGCCGGTGCGTCGGGTGCCAAGGTCTCGGGCCGGGCAGGGGCGGGTGTCATCGTCGCGTGCTCCACGCCGGCCGCGCGAGGCGGCCGGCGCGCATGGCGTTCACTTGCTGTCGTGCTCGTCCGGCAATGCCACGGAGATGTCGAGCACGTCGTTGGCGCCGTCCTTGATCAGGTCGACCTTGACCGCGTCGGCATCGATGTTGACGTACTTCTTGATCACTTCCAGCAGTTCGCGCTGCAGCAGCGGCAGGTAATCCGGGCCGCCACGCTGGGTGCGCTCCTGCGCGATGATGATCTGCAGGCGGTTCTTGGCCGTCTCGGCGGTGTTCTTCTTGCTCTTGAGAAAATCGAGCAGTCCCATGCTTACCCTCCGAACAGCTTGCTGAAGAAGCCCTTCTTCTCCACGGTGGTGAAGCGCATCGGGCGGTCTTCGCCCAGGATGCGGCCAACGGCGTCTTCATAAGCCTGTCCGGCCGGGGATTCGGTGTCCAGGATCACCGGTTCGCCCTTGTTGGAGGCGTTGAGCACGTCGCCCGATTCGGGGATCACGCCGATCGCCTTCAGGCCCAGCACTTCCTCGACGTCGGCGATGGACAGCATCTCGCCGCCCTCCACGCGCGCCGGGCTGTAGCGGGTCAGCAGCAGCGAGGCCGGCACGGTGCCGCCGTTCTCGGCCTTGTGGGTCTTGGAATCGAGCAGGCCGATGATGCGGTCCGAGTCGCGCACCGAGGACACCTCGGGGTTGACCACCACCACCGCGCGGTCGGCGAAGTACATCGCCAGGAACGCGCCCTTCTCGATGCCCGCCGGCGAGTCGCAGACGATGTAGTCGAAGCCGTCGTCGGCCAGGTCCTTGAGCACCTTCTCGACGCCTTCCTTGGTCAGCGCGTCCTTGTCGCGCGTCTGCGAGGCCGCCAGCACGTACAGGTTCTCGAAGCGCTTGTCCTTGATCAACGCCTGCTTCAGCGTCGCCTCGCCGTGCACCACGTTGACGAAGTCGTACACCACGCGGCGCTCGCAGCCCATGATCAGGTCGAGGTTGCGAAGGCCCACGTCGAAGTCGATGACCGCGACCTTCTTGCCGCGCCGCGCCAGCCCGCAGGCCAGGCTCGCGCTGGTGGTGGTCTTGCCGACGCCGCCCTTGCCGGAGGTGACTACGATGATTTCAGCCAAAGGATTTCTCCCGATGTTGTTCTTTTGATAGGGAGCCGCTCAATCGAGGGCGGCGATCTTGATCTGATCCTGCTCCAGCCAGACCTGTACGGCCTTGCCTCGCAGGTCCATGGGTACATCGTCCAGCACCTTGTAGTGGCCGGCAATGGCGACCAGTTCGGCGTGGAAGTCGCGGCAGAAGATCCGCGCCTCGGTGTTGCCGCGCGCGCCGGCCAGGGCGCGGCCGCGCAGCGTGCCGTAGATGTGGATGCTGCCGTCGGCGATCACTTCGGCGCCGGCGCCGACCGTGCTCAGCACGGTCAGGTCGCAGTTCTCCGCGTACAGCTGCTGGCCCGAGCGCACCGCCGCGCGCTGCATGCGGCCGGGCTTGGGCTGGGCCAGCGGCTTGGCGGCGGGCGGCGGCGGGGCCTGCCGGGGAGCTGGCGCGGGCGCCGCGGCCGCGGCGCCGCCGTCGATCCGTTCGTACTGGGCGCGGAACTTGGCCAGCAGCGGCAGCCCGAGCTGCTCGGACAGCGCTTCGATGCTGCTGGTGCCGTAGGCCAGCGCCACCGGCAGCACGCCGGCCTGGCGCAGGCCGTCCAGCAGCGCCTGCGCGGTCGGCAGGTCCGGCGCCTGCGAGAGCCCGCCGAAGTCCAGGATCACCGCGGCGCGCCCGAACAGCTTCGGCGCGCGCGCCACGCGCTCGCGCATCTCCTGCACCAGCTTCTCCACGTCCAGCGTGCGGACGCGCAGGTTGGCGATGCCCACCTGGCCGATCTTCAGCTCGCCGGCCTGCTCGAAATCGAGGTTCGCCGACACGTTCAGGTCCCCGTCGGGCGCTGCGCGCGCGGCAGGTGGCGGGGGTGCCCGATCCAGGGCACCTCCGGCAACGCGTCGCCGTAGGTGTCGTGCACCCATTCGTAGCTGCACAGGTCCTTCAGCAGCATGCTGGCGCGCACGTCGACCTCGGGCATCAGGTTCTGGCCGACCTCGCGGAAGCCGAAGCTGCCGTGGAACAGCAGCGCGGCGTCGGCGCCGTGGTCCAGGAACACCTCGCAGGCCAGCTGCGGATAGCGCAGCTCGGCGTAGCTCTGCACGTCGGCGTAGAACGCCCGGCCCACGCCGCCGCCGCGCCGGCGGCTGGCGACCACGATGCGGTCGATGTAGAAGAAATGCGGGTAATGCTCGCGGAACCAGCGGAAGTTGCTGCTGTCGTGATCGCTGCCGCTGCCGAAGCCGACCAGGAAGCCGGCCAGGTTGCCGTCGCGCTCGGCGACGCGGAAATACTCGGCGGTCTCGTAGAAATGGTGCAGGCGGGCGCTGTCCAGGGGCAGGATCGCCAGGCCGGCGTTGTTGTTCAGTGCCAGGACGGAATCGAGCTCATGCTCGCGCACGTCGCGGATGACGATCGACATTGATACTCCGGGGGTAACGCGGGTGGTCCGATCTCGGGACCTTGCGCGGGATTATTGCATGACCCGCCCTGAGCGGCACCCAAGCGGGCGTGACTTCCGGAGCAGGGCGGCGCGGCGCGATCCGCCTAAGATGCGGCCATGTTGGGATATCTCAGCCATACCCGCGTCCTGCGCTTCGCCGGCCTGTTCACCTGGGCCATCGTCTGCGTGCCGATGCTGCTGATCCTGTTCGTCCAGGGCGGAAACCCGGAAACGGCGAGCCGCGAGGCGGTATGGCCGTTCCTGGCCTACCTGGTGTTCGGGGTCAGCTATTTCTGGCTGACCCGCGGCCTGGACAGCGGCGGGCATGCGCGCTGGCACGACCGGCTGATCCTGCTGGTGCTGACCGTCAGCGCGCTGGCGGTGAGCTACTTCAACGGTTCCGGCCTGGGCAGCATCCTGATGATGGTGGCGGCGGGCGTGATCCCGTGGTTGCTGCCGGCGCGGCTGGGCGTGATCTGGCTGCTGCTGAGCCAGCTGGCGGTGCTGCCGGTCTACTACTTCATCCTCGGCTTCTCGCTGGTGGAAGCGTTGATGCAGTCGTTGCTGTACGGCGGCTTCTCGATGTTCATCTTCGTGACCAGCCTGGTTTCCCGCCAGCAGACCGAGGCGCGCGAGGAGCAGCGCCGGCTGAATGCGGAGCTGCGCGCCACCCGCGCCTTGCTGGCCGAGAGCGCCCGCGTCAACGAGCGCACCCGCATCTCGCGCGAGCTCCACGATTTGCTCGGCCACCACCTGACCGCGCTGAGCCTGAACCTGGAGGTCGCCAGCCACATCACCGAGGGCCAGGCGCAGGAACACGTGAAACAGGCCCATACCCTGGCCAAGCTGCTGCTCACCGACGTGCGCGAGGCGGTCAGCCAGTTGCGCGAGAGCGGGGCGATCGAACTGGCCGCGGCGCTGCGGCCGCTGGTGGCGCAGGTTCCATCCCTGGAGATCCACCTGGACATCGCCGCCCCGTTGACCGTGGAGGACCCCGAGCGGGCCCACGTGCTGCTGCGCTGCACCCAGGAGATCATCACCAACGCGGTCCGCCACGCCGGCGCGAACAACCTGTGGATCCGGGTGTTCCGCGACGGCGGCGACGTGGTGATCGATGCCCGCGACGACGGCCAGGGCGCCGATCACATCGATCCCGGCAACGGCCTGCGCGGCATGCGCGAACGCCTGGCCCAGCATGGCGGCCGCCTGGACATCGAAACCCGCCGGGGCGCAGGCTTCCGCCTTCGCGCCTCGGTCCCGGGCGCGCCCGCGTTGATGCCGGCCGCCGTGCCGGGGCTCGTCGACGCTATCGGGACAGGCCACGCCGCCCCTGGGCGCGTGTGAGGCAAGGAAGAGCGAGGGAGCTTATGTTGATAAGGAATGAAGTGATGGCGCAGCATCGCACGCGCCCCAGGGCGGCCTTTCGGGTTGCCGTGCCCGGCACCCCGGTGGCCGCGCGCGGCCTGCACGGGCGATGGCCAGCCGGTCGCAGCGCCATGCACGACCGCCTGGACGCCGGGCGCCGCGACGCGGCCCATCCCAATAGCGTTAACAAGCCCTAGGAGCGCAGTGATGATCCGAGTCTGTCTGGTCGACGACCAAACCCTGGTGCGGCAGGGGATCCGCTCGCTGCTGGCACTGGACGACGGCATCGAAGTGGTGGCCGAGGCCGGCGACGGGCGCCAGGCCGTGGAGCAGATCCCGCAGGTGAAGCCCGACGTGGTGCTGATGGACATGCGCATGCCGGTGATGTCCGGCCTGGAGGCGCTGCAGACGCTGTCGCGGGCGGGCGCGCTGCCGCCGACGATCATCCTGACCACCTTCGACGACGACCAGTTGGTGCTGGCCGGCCTCAAGGCCGGGGCCAAGGGCTACCTGCTCAAGGACGTCTCGCTGGAGCAGCTGGTGGGCGCGATCCGCACCGTGGCCGAAGGCGGGTCGCTGGTGCAGCCGGCGGTGACCCAGCGCCTGCTGTCGGGCCTGGAGCACATGCGCAACGAGTTCGTCAGCCTGGACCGCCCGGACCCGCTGACCGACCGCGAGACCGAGATCCTGCGGCTGATGGCCTCGGGCTTCTCCAACAAGGAGATCGCCAATTCGCTGGGCGTGGCCGAAGGCACGATCAAGAACCACGTCTCCAACATCCTGTCCAAGCTCGGGGTGCGCGACCGCACCCGGGCGGTGCTCAAGGCCTTCGAGCTGCAGTTGGTCTGATCGACAGGATGTCCTGCCCGCCGCAGCGCGGCGGGCGCTCGCGGCCGTGCGAGGCAGTGCCTCGCAGGCGACGGCCGCTCGCCCTGTCCAAGCTCGGGGTACGCGACCGCACCCGGGCGGTGCTCAAGGCCTTCGAGCTGCAGTTGGTCTGATCGACAGGATGCCCTGCCCGCCGCAGCGCGGCGGGCGCTCGCGGCCGCGCGAGGCGGTGCCTCGCGGGCGACGGCCGCTCGCCCTGTCCAAGCTCGGGGTGCGCGACCGCACCCGGGCGGTGCTCAAGGCCTTCGAGCTGCAATTGGTCTGATCGACAGGATGCCCTGCCCGCCGCAGCGCGGCGGGCGCTCGCGGCCGTGCGAGGCGGTGCCTCGCAGGCGACGGCCGCTCGCCCTGTCCAAGCTCGGGGTGCGCGACCGCACCCGGGCGGTGCTCAAGGCCTTCGAGCTGCAGTTGGTCTGATCGACAGGATGCCCCTGCCCGCCGCAGCGCGGCGGGCGCTCGCGGCCGTGCGAGGCGGTGCCTCGCAGGCGACGGCCGCTCGCCCTGTCCAAGCTCGGGGTGCGCGACCGCACCCGGGCGGTGCTCAAGGCCTTCGAGCTGCAGTTGGTCTGACGGCCCGCCACCGGTTCGTCGCGCTCCAGTCCTTCGGATCCGGTCCCCGGGCCCGCGGGTGGTCCGGCCGGCACGGTGCTGGCGCCTCCGGCGCATGGCCCGTCCCGCAAGGAGGCTGTACGTACCCGCACGGAACCATCCGGCGGCCCCGGCCGACAGGCGGGAAATCCATGGCTGGCAAGGGTTTCCGGGAGCCAATGGCAGCGCGGGTGGCACCGTTTCCACGCGGGTATGGGAAAGCGCTTTACCCGCAACTGAACATCTGCCGCGAAGCCTGCTAGGATGGGGGCTTCGCTTCAATCAACCCGGCCGTGGGATCGGCCCCGGAGACTCCTGAATGACCCGTATTATCGAGTTCCTGATCGCCTTGGGGATCGTGGCTGGCCTGTTCGTCGTGGTGGGCCTGGTTCTGCCCTCGGAGCGCCACATGTCCGAGAGCGTCGAGACCAACCGCAAGATGACGATCGTGTACGACACGCTGAATGGCTTTCAGCGCTTCAAGGACTGGAACCCGCTGGTGCTGCGCGATCCCAAGATCCAGCTGAAGGTATCCGGCCCGGCCAACGGCAAGGGCGCCCGCATCGACTACAGCTCGCAGGAAGGCTACATCGGCCAGGGCAGCTGGACGATCACCGACAGCGTCAAGAACGAGCGCATCGAGATCGCGATCGAGGATCCGACCCGCGGCCATGACAAGGTGACCTCCTTCGCGCTGCAGCCGACCGGCAAGAACAACCGCAACGTCAAGATCACCCAGGACTACAGCGTCAAGTACGGCTGGAACCTGTTCGGGCGCTATGCCGGCCTGTACGTCAGCCGCCATGTCGGCGACGACCTGAAGCTGGGCCTGTCGCGCCTGAGCAACATCCTGGCGACGGTGCCGAACTTCGACTACCGCACCGAGATCGACGGCAAGCCGATCCTGGGCGACCTGAAGATCGTCGACGTCCCGGCCGAGGACCTGCTGGTGGTCAACGCGGGCAACATCGACCGCGACAACGACACCATCAAGAAGTCGATCAAGGACAACCAGGAGTGGATCAAGCGCGTCATGGACGCCAACGGCCTGGAGGCCGCCGGTCCGGTCCGCATCGTGACCACCGACTTCGCCGCCGAGAAGTACGCGTTCGACGTCGTGCAGCCGGTGCGCAAGAAGGCCGGTGCCGCGCCGAAGGCCGACGAGAAGGACGACGCCAAGAAGGACGAGGCCCCGGCCGCCGCCGATGCGACCCCGGTCGCCGCCACCGGCGACAAGCTGAAGGTCAACGTGCCGTCCGGCGCCCCGGTGCAGTACATGCGCACCGAGCCGCACCGTTCCGCGTTCGGCACCTTCACCGGCCACATGGCGGGCCTGGACGTGGTGCGCAACTCGCTGCGTGCCTGGGCCGTCACCAGCGGCTACGACGTGGTGGACCGTCCGTACGAAGCCTGGAAGGGCGGCGTGGACAAGTCGTTCACCACCGACGGCACCTACGACGTGTACTGGGCGATCAAGTAAGCCCGGAACGCCGGATGAGTTGATCCGTCACACGAGCGCGCCGCAGCAATGCGGCGCGCTTTTTCGTTGCGGCCCCGGAAATGCGTGTTCCCCCGCGAGCACGGGTTTCCGCGCGGATCCGCCTTATCGTTGGAAACCCCATGCGCATGATCGACCGCCGTTCCCGCAAACCTTCGCTGCTGGCCTGCATCGGCGGGCTGCTGGCCGCCGCCTCGATCGGGCTCGCGGCCTATGCCGCGCACGGCGTGGCCGATCCGAGCGCGCAGTCGCGGCTGCAGACTGCGGCGCTGTATGCCTTCGGCCACGGCGTGGCGCTCGCCGCGCTGGGCCGCAAGGCCGACCGCCTGCTGGAGACGCTGGCGCTGTCGCTGCTGCTGGTCGGCACGCTGCTGTTCTCGGGCAGCCTGCTCGGCGGCGCGCTATGGGGCTGGTCGACCCGGTTCGCCCCGGCCGGCGGCATCGCGATGATGGCCGGCTGGGTGCTGTTCGCGTTCAACGCGATGCGACGCTGAGGAGCTGCCCGATGGCGAGGCACGCACGTGGTTTCGATGTGGAGGCGGCGTTCGAGTACCTGTCGCGCCGCGATCGCAAGCTGGCGGCATGGATGCGCAGGATCGGGCCGGTCGAGCCGCCACCCGGATGGCGCAAGCCGTTCGATCCGGTCGATGCGCTGGCGCGGGCGATCCTGTTCCAGCAACTCAGCGGCAAGGCCGCGGCCACCATCGTCGGACGGGTCGAGGCCGCGATCGGCAGCACGCGGCTGCATGCCGACACGCTGGGCCGGATCGACGATGCCGCCCTGCGCGCCTGCGGCGTGTCCGGCAACAAGATGCTGGCCTTGCGCGACCTGGCGCGGCGCGAACTGGCCGGCGAGATTCCGTCGCTGCGGCAGATGGCGTTCATGCATCACGACGCGATCGTCGAGGCATTGGTGCCGATCCGCGGCATCGGCCGCTGGACGGTGGAGATGATGCTGATGTTCCGGCTCGGCCGCCCGGACGTACTGCCGGTGGACGACCTGGGCGTCCGCAAGGGCGCCCAGCGCGTGGACCGGCTGGAAACGGCGCCGACCCCGAAGGAACTGGCGGCGCGCGGCGAGCGCTGGGGGCCGTATCGCACCTACGCCGGGCTGTATCTCTGGAAGATCGCCGACTTCGTCGAGGGCGCGAAGGCGCCGACCAACCGTTCGCAGGACTGAGGAAAGTGTCTCCTTGCAGGAACGGTTTTTGCGGGAGCCTGCTTCTGTGGGAGCGGCTTCAGCCGCGATGGGGCTTTACGTGCAGGCCCTTCCGCAAAGCGCGCACATCCATCCGCGGGGATTGAAAAGTAAAGCCCACCGCGGCTGAAGCCGCTCCCACGAAAGCCGGCCCTACAAGGGCCGCGCGGGATCGGATCGGAAGCACCAGTGCCAGGGCTCGTAGACGATGCCATGCGGGTTGTCGCGCGGGTAGCTCATGCGGAAGCCGAAATCGCCGGCGTGGCGCGACAGCCAATGGAAGGCGGGCGTGCGCTCGAAGCTCTCCTCGGCCGGCGGCTCGCCCGGCGCGCCGATGTCGAGCGCGTTGCCGCTGTGGTGCTCGCTGAAGCCAGGGGCGGCGTTGACCTGCAGGATCTGCGGCAAGGCCTGGCCGCGCGCGAGCTTCCGTTCGAAGATGCCGAGCTGGTAGTCGTGGCTGCGGTAGCCGGAGATCGCATCGAGCGCGATGCCGTCGCGCCCGGCCGCATCGCGCATGCGCTGCCAGCCGCGCGCGGCGCCGGCGGTCAGCCATAACGGCCTGCGGTAGCGATCGAACCCGGCGAGTACGAGGTGCGCGGGTTCGGCCTCGGTGGCGAGCCCGGTGGCCTGCGCGTACTCCGCCGGATCCAGTCCAAGCCGCTGCAGGTGCCGTTCGAGCCGGTCGAGCGGCAGGGCGCCTTCCGGAAGACGGTGGCGGGCACCGGACAGCAGGCTGTCCAGCGCATCGAGCGCCGTTTCGATGCCGGGTTCGCGCATCAGGCGCGGCAGCAGCGGGTGCAGGGCCCGCGCCGATGCGGCCGCCAGGTACCGGCCATCGCGCTTGCGTCGCAGCAGCCAGTCCGAACGCGCGAGCGCGCGCGCATCGGCGTTGCTGCGCGCGCGCAGCAGTGGCGCGGGCCACAGTTCGATCTCGGCGGTGTTGACCAGCAGGGTGGGAGCGGTATGCACGCGCAGAGCTTAGGGCGTACGGCGCGTTCCGGCCAACTGTTGCAGGTCTTGCAGCAATTGGCGCGGGCGTTCCGGACTGGTGAGCAGCCAGCCGCCGTCGTGCAGCGGGATCGCTAGTACGCGGCGGCTGTCGGTGATCAGGCAGAACGCGTTCTGGCCGCCATGCGTGCGGTACCGGCCGGAATAAAAACCGGGATAGCCGAAGCCCATTTTCTTCAGGCCTGGCTTGAGGTCGGTGCGCTCGGCCAGATCGACGATGCGTGCGGCGTCGAGCCGCATGGACGGGACCGCCACACGCTTGGTGAACAGGGTCGAGCGGACCTTGAGTTCCAGCCCCTGCAAGTCGATGCCGCGCCGCAGGAACGCGAGCGAGCCCGCAATGGCGATCGCCAGGAGCATGCCGGCATGCAGCCAGGTGCGGTCGTGCGGAGCGGCGTAGGCCACTGCGCCCGCGGCCGCGAGCAGAGGGAGCCATAGCCACAGCACCAGGCCCCAGCGCCCCGCGGGTGCGAGCGAATAGCGGCGCGACGTATCGGGCCGGGAACGGGCGTTCATGGCGATGCACCGGGCCATACATGCGTGCCGCCGCCGACGAGACGGGTGCCGGTGTGTGCAGGTAGGCGGTACTCGGGCGGGCTGGACGTATCGCGGTCGGCCATGCAGAGATGATCGGGCCACCGCATCGCGGCTTGCTGCGGTTCGGCCGCTGAGGCGACCGATGCCATCGACAACGGCAGCAGCGCAAGGTGGCGGGCCATCTCAGATCGCCTTCTTGAAGATCGCCAACGACGGCGACACCGAGTTGATGACCACGAAGTTCACCAGTTCCCAACCCAGTTGGCCGTGCTTGTTCAGGACCTCCTGCAGGGCGTCCCGCTTGAAGCCGCCCATCAGGCCGGGCTTGATCTCGACGGTCAGGTATTGCCAGCGTTCGTTCATGGCGTCTCTTCCTTGCCTGGAGTATCGCCGGCTTTCGGCAGCCGGCCGGCCTTGCGCAGTGCGTCGCGCAGCACGTATTCGATCTGCGCGTTGAGGCTGCGCAGCTCGTCGTCGGCCCAGCGCTGCGCGGCCGCCAGCACCTCGGCGCTGATGCGCAGCGGGTAGGCTTTCTTTTCCGGTTTCTCGCTCACCGGTCCGATCCCGGCCCGCCTCGGCGCAGGTGCCGCACCATCGAGAGCGCCAGCGCGTTCACCGCCACGACCAGCGCGATGACCACGGCGTAGATGCGCGGGTGGCTGTCGCCGGCCCAGTACAGGGCGACCGCGCCCAGCAGGATCGCCAGGCCGAGCAGGGCCCAGCGCAGGCCCAGCCCGCGCGAGCGCGCATCCCCGGCGCGGCCGGTCCAGGCCGCGATGGCCAGCGCGGGCAGGCCCGACAGGGCGAGGACCAGGGGCGCGATCACGTCCATCCGGCGCCCCCCGTCAATACAGCGAGCCGGCGTTGACGATCGGCTGGGTGCCGCGATCGGAGCACAGCACCGTCAGCAGGTTGCTGACCATGTGCGCCTTGCGTTCCTCGTCGAGGTCGACCACGCCGTTCTTCTGCAGCTCGGCCAGCGCCATCTCGACCATGCCGACCGCGCCGGCGACGATGCGGGTGCGCGCGGCGATCACCGCGTTGGCCTGCTGCCGCTGCAGCATCGCCTGGGCGATCTCCGGGGCGTAGGCGAGGTGGCTGATGCGCGCCTCGATCACGTCCACGCCGGCCTGGGTGAGGCGTTCGTCGAGGTGCCGCTTGAGCTGCTCGCTGATCTCGTTGGGATGGCTGCGCAGCGAGATCTGGCCGTCCTCGTGCTGGTCGTAGGGGTAGCTGGTGGCCATCGCCCGCAGCGCGGCCTCGGACTGGATGTGCACGAAGCTCTCGTAGTCGTCGACGTTGTAGACCGCCTCGGAGGCGTCCATCACCTGCCAGACGATCACCGCGGCGATCTCGATCGGCGAGCCGTCCAGCTCGTTGACCTTGAGCCGGCCGCTCTCGAAGTTGCGCACGCGCTGGCTGACCTTCTTCTTCGCGTAGAAGGGGTTGTTCCAGCGCAGGCCGCTGTCCTTGGCGGTGCCGACGTACTTGCCGAACAGGCTCAGCACCGCGACTTGGTTGGGCTCGAGCATGTACAGGCCGGCCAGCAGGAAGATGCCGACCGCGCAGGCCACGGCAGCGATCGTGATCACCAGCCCCGGCAGCGGGGCGTGGCCCAGGACGGCCGCCACGATCGCCCAGGCCGCGGCCAGGAACACCGCAACGATGGCGACGACCAGCGGAATGCCGGGGAGCGAGGCGAGGGGCTTCTCTTTCATGGCGGGGCGTCCTTGGGTTGTTGGCGGGAAGATATCAAATTGATATCAATATGCAAGTGCCGGTCCCGGCAGGCGCCGGCCGGTAGAATTGGCGCCCCTTTCCCGCCCGGATCCGCCATGACCACGCTCGGTACGCCGTTGTCCCCGTCCGCGACCCGCGTGCTGCTGCTCGGCTCGGGCGAGCTGGGCAAGGAGGTGGCGATCGAACTGCAGCGCTTCGGCGTGGAAGTGGTCGCGGCCGACCGCTATGCCGACGCGCCGGCGATGCAGGTCGCCCACCGCTCGCATGTGATCGACATGCTCGACGCGATGGCCCTGCGCCAGCTGGTCGCGCTGGAAAAACCGCACCTGATCGTGCCGGAGATCGAGGCGATCCATACCGAGACGCTGGTGCAGCTCGAACAGGAACACGGCCAGAAGGTGGTGCCGACCGCCCGCGCGGCGCGGCTGACGATGGACCGCGAGGGCATCCGCCGGCTGGCCGCGGAGACGCTCGGCCTGCCGACGTCGCCGTACCGCTTCGTCGATACGCTGCAGGAGTACCGCGCCGCCGTGGCCGAGATCGGCATGCCGTGCGTGGTCAAGCCGGTGATGTCCTCCTCGGGCAAGGGCCAGAGCACGCTGCGCAGCGCCGCCGACATCGAGCCGGCATGGGAATACGCGCAGACCGGCGGCCGGGCGGGCGCCGGGCGCTGCATCGTCGAGGGCTTCGTCGACTTCGACTACGAGATCACCTTGCTGACCGTGCGCCATGCCGGCGGCACCTCGTTCTGCGATCCGATCGGACACTGGCAGAAGGACGGCGATTACCGCGAGAGCTGGCAGCCGCAGCCGATGTCGCCGGCCGCGTTGGCCGAGGCGCAGCGCATCGCCAGGGCGGTCACCGACGACCTCGGCGGCTGGGGGCTGTTCGGCGTGGAGCTGTTCGTGAAGGGCGACCGGGTATGGTTCTCCGAAGTCTCGCCGCGCCCGCACGACACCGGGTTGGTGACGCTGGTGTCGCAGGAACTGAGCGAGTTCGCGCTGCATGCGCGCGCGATCCTCGGCCTGCCGATCCCGACGATCCGCCAGAACGGGCCCTCGGCCTCGTGCGCGATGCTGGCGCACGGCGAGGGCGTGCCGGTGTTCCATGGCGTGGCCGACGCGCTGCGCCAGCCGGACACCGCACTGCGCCTGTTCGGCAAGCCGAGCGTGCATGGCCATCGCCGCGTCGGCGTGACGCTGGCGCGCGGCGAAAGTACCGATGCGGCCCGCCAGGCGGCGCGCGAGGCGGCCGAAGCGATCGCGATCGAGCTGAAGGCCTGAGCAGCGCTTTCGCAGGGCGGCTTTTTGTGGGAGCGGCTTCAGCCGCGATGAGGCTTTCGGCGTTCATGCAGATCCCTCTGCAACAGCCTGCGCATCCTTGTGCAGGGGTTCAAATGGGAAAGCCTCATCCGCTCCCGCACAGAAGCAGTTCCTGCGGAAACGTCAGCGGATCGCGCTGACCGCGCCCCAGGCTGACGCGAAATCGCGCCACTGCCGGCCGTCGTAGGCTTCCAGGGCACGGAAGCGGCGCTTGTAGTCCATCTTGGCGTGGCCGCGGATCCAATAGCCGAGATAGAGGTGGTCCAGGCCGTCGCGGAGCGCCCATTCGATCTGCCGCAGGATCGCGAGCGTGCCCAGCCCGCGCGCCGCGGCATCCGGCGCATAGAACGTGTAGACCGCCGACAGCGCGTGCTCGGTCACGTCGGTCACCGCCACCGCGAGCAGCCGGCCGCGCCGGCCCGGGTCGCCCGGTTCGCGGATCTCCATGAATCGCCCGTGCGACCAGCGCCCGATCAGGAACTGGTCGAACTCGCTGGCACCGTGGTCGTCCATGCCGCCGCCGGGATGCCGGTGGCGCAGGTACTGCTGGTACAGCGCCAACTGCTCGTCGGTGCGCTGCGCGGCGACGATGCGGCTGACCAGGTCGGCGTTGCGCGCCATGCAGCGGCGCTGGCTGCGATCGGGCACGAACGCGCGCACGGGGATGCGCACCGGCACGCAGGCCCGGCAGTGTTCGCAATGCGGCCGGTAGACCAGGTCGCCGGAGCGGCGGAAGCCCCAGCCGAGCGCCTGCGGGTAGATCGAACCGAGCCGCGGATCGTTCGGGTCCAGCACCAGGTCGCGCGCCAGCCGCTCCGGCCAGTAGCCGCACGCATGCTGCCCGGTCTGGAACAGGCGCAGGTCGTCGCGGTTGTCGGCATGGATGGCCATGGCGATGAGCATAGCGCCTGGACGTCGCAGCCGCCGCGACTGTCCGGTAGATGAATGCGGCCCCGATGTGGTCAACGCCGGCCGTCATGGTTCGTTGATCTCCGCGATGGCGCGATCGGCCTGCACGGTACGGATCGTGACCTGTCGGATCCCGGCGACGGGATCGTGCAGTCCACCTCTCACGGAGCAAACCCATGACCTATCGCAAACCCCTCCTCGCGCTCGCCGTGCTGGCCGCCTTGTCGGCCGGTACCGCGTTCGCCGCCGATCCGCCGCCTGCCGCCGGCACGAGCCCGATGAAGACGAGGCTGGCCGCGCTGGACAAGAACGGCGATGGCGTCATCGATCGCAGCGAGGCCGCGGCCGATCCGCGGCTGGCGGCCAAGTTCGACGAGCTGGACAGGAACAAGGACGGCAAGCTCTCGCCGGACGAGCTCCGCTTCGGCCATCGCGGCCACGGGCGCCCCGGCGAGCTGTTCGCCAAGCTCGACACCAACAAGGACGGCCGCATCAGCCGCGAGGAAGCCAAGGCCGACCCGAAGTTCGCCGCGCGCTTCGACAAGATGGACGCGAACAAGGACGGCTACGTCGACAAGGCCGATTTCGAGGCCCTGGCCAAGCAGCGCCGCGACGCCTGGTTCGCCGCGGCCGATACCGACAAGGACGGCAAGCTGAGCAAGGCCGAGTTCGATGCGGCGGCCGCCAAGCGGGGGGGATTGTGGGGCCATCACGTTTTGCGCGATGGCAAGCATCCGATGCCGGCCAAGCCGGCGGGATCGCAGCAGCAGTAGGTTCTATCGCAACAAGGCGCCGATTCGACCGGGCCCCGGCAGCGATGCCGGGGCCTGTTTTTTCGGGATCGGGAATTCCATGCGCCGTCGATCGCTGCGACCACGGCGCCGGCGCGATGGCCGTTGTGGCACGGGCTCCAGTCCCCGTTAGCCCCACGCGTTCCGTTCGACGACCCGGATCTTTCCTTCTCCCGCTCTCGGGAGAAGGGGGCGATGTCGAGCTGGAGCATCCCCGCGCTTTCCTTCTCCCGCTCGCGGGAGAAGGTGCCCGAAGGGCGGATGAGGGCATGGGGCGAAGCTTGGCATCTTTACCGTCGTCCGCATGGGCCCCGGGAAAGCGGAAGGCAAGCCCGAAACAACGACCTGGCCGTCGACACGCCCAGGAACGCTCGTGCGGGAACGGCGGCTATGCCTACGGCACGACGATCAGCCTTCCCAAGCCTGCAGCTTCTTGGCCACCGCGACATTCTTCAACGCCACGTACTTGGGCAGGCCGTCGCTGCCGTAGGGCAGCGGGGCCTCGCCCTTGATCAGCGGCGCGAGGTAGCGGCGGGCGCGTTCGGTGATGCCGAAGCCGTCCTTGCTCAGGAAATTGGCCGGCATCTTGCGCTCGGCATTGGCGACCTTGCTCAGCGGCGCCGGTTCGATCTTCCAGCGGTAGGGGGCGTCGGAGGTGCGCACGATCACCGGCATCACCGCGTTCATGCCTTTCAGCGCGTACTGCACCGCGGCCTTGCCGACCGCCTGCGCCTGCTCCCAGTCGGTCTTCGACGCGACGTGGCGCGCCGAACGCTGCAGGTAGTCGGGCAACGTCCAGTGCACCTTGTAGCCCAGTTGCTGGTTCACCCGCTGCGCGAGGAACGAGGCGACGCCGCCGAGCTGGGCATGGCCGAACGCGTCGGTGCCGCCGCCGGCATCGGCGACGAAGCGGCCGTCGGCGGTATGGATGCCCTCGCTGGCCACCACCACGCACCAACCCACTTTCTTCACCACCGCATCCACCCGGGCCAGGAAGGCGGCCTCGTCGTACGGGCGCTCGGGCAGCAGGATCACCTGCGGCGCCTCGTCCGGCGACTGCCCGGCCAATCCGGCCGCGGCGGCCAGCCAGCCGGCGTGGCGGCCCATCGCTTCGTAGATGAAGACCTTGGTCGAGGTCTCCGCCATCGCGGCCACGTCCAGCGCCGCCTCGCGCACCGAGACCGCGGTGTACTTGGCCGCCGAGCCGAACCCGGGACAGGTGTCGGTGATCGCCAGGTCGTTGTCGATGGTCTTGGGCACGCCGATGCAGTGCAGCGGGTAGCCGAACGCCTCGGCCAGCTGCGAGACCTTCCAGGCGGTGTCGGCCGAATCGTTGCCGCCGTTGTAGAGGAACCAGCGCACGTCGTGGGCGCGCAGGACCTCCAGCAGGCGCTCGTACTTGGCGCGGTCGGCTTCCAGCGACTTGAGCTTGTAGCGGCACGAGCCGAACGCGCCGCCCGGGGTGTGGGCCAGCGCCCGGACCGCCGCGATCGATTCCCTGGAGGTGTCGATCAGCTCCTCGCGCAGCGCGCCGAGGATGCCGTTGCGCGCGGCCAGCACCTTGACCTTGCGCGCGCGGGCCTCGCTTATCACCGCCGCGGCGGTGGCGTTGATGACGGCGGTGACGCCGCCGGACTGGGCATACAGCAGGGTGCCTTGGGCCATGTGGGTGCAGCTCCTGGGTCAAGGGGACATTGCCGGGACATTGCCCGGATGCGGTAAGCTGGGCGACATTGCGGTGCAACGTAGGCGATGCCGATGAGTCTAACGCCGCGCGCCGCCCCCTGGTTTTCACCTATGGAGTCACATTGATGCGATTGGTTCTGTTGGGGCCACCCGGCTCGGGCAAGGGGACGCAGGCGGCACGCCTGAAGGAAAAGCTGCAGGTTCCGCATATTTCCACCGGCGACCTGCTGCGTGCCGAAGTCGCCGCCGGGACGCCGCTCGGCCTGCAGGCCAAGGAAGTGATGGCGCGGGGCGAGCTGGTGTCCGACGACATCCTGCTCGGCATGCTCAAGTCGCGCCTGGGCCAGCCCGATGCGGCCAAGGGCTTCATCCTCGACGGCTACCCGCGCAACCTGGCCCAGGCCGACGCGCTGACCAAGCTGCTCGCCGAGATCGGCCAGCCGCTCGACGCGGTGGTGCAACTGGACGTGGCGACCGACCTGCTGGTCGAGCGCATCGCCGGCCGTGCCAAGGCCGAAGGCCGCGAGGACGACAATCCCGAGTCGGTGCGCAAGCGCCTGCAGGTCTACAACGACTCGACCGCGCCGGTGATCGGTTTCTACGAGCAGCGCGGCACCCTGGCGCGCGTGGACGGCGTGGGCTCGCTGGACGAGGTGCTGGACCGCATCATGGCGGCGATCAAGCGCTGACGCTGCGTGCCGGGATCATGTCCCGGCTGCGCGGTCGCTCGGCAGGCGCAGGCCGCCGCCGGCCGGCCGAAGCCGCAAAAAAGAACCCCGGTGCTGCCTGGCAGACCGGGGTTTGTTGTAAGAGCCAGTGACAGGGCTTGCTCAGGGCCCCCGCAGCATGAGCTCCCTTGGGGATGGCCTCTTGGGGAGTAGGACCGAATGGGATACTGCGACTGGCGTAACGGATTGTGTCGATGAATGCGCCCTGGCGATATCAGGGAGTTCCTGACAATTTGTCAGATTTCCCTGATGCGCCGGCGAGCGTTTTTCCGGCGGAGCGAGGGCCGCGCCGCGAGGCCGGCGGGCGGTGCCGGATCGGCCGGGCTCGGCTAAAGTGGCGCGAATGACTACGGAAGTACCGTTTTGAAGATCCATATCCTCGGAATCGCCGGCACCTTCATGGGCGGCGTGGCGGCGCTGGCGCGCGAGCTGGGCGTGCAGGTGGAGGGCAGCGACCAGGCGATCTACCCGCCCATGTCCACCCAACTGGAGAAACTCGGCATCGCGCTGGCCCAGGGCTACGCGCCCGGCAACATCGCCGCCGACTGCGACCAGGTGGTGATCGGCAACGCGCTCTCACGCGGCAACCCGGCGGTGGAGGCGGTGCTGGACGACGCCCGCAGCTACACCTCCGGCGCGCAGTGGCTGGCCGAGCGGGTGCTGCCGGGCCGCGACACGCTGGCGGTGGCCGGGACCCACGGCAAGACCACGACCACGACGATCCTGGCCTGGCTGCTGCAGGCGGCGGGGCGCGAGCCCGGCTTCCTGGTCGGCGGCGTGGCCGAGGATTTCGGCGTGTCGGCGCGGCTGGGGAAGGGGCGCGAGTTCGTCGTGGAGGCCGACGAGTACGACACCGCGTTCTTCGACAAGCGCAGCAAGTTCGTGCACTACCGGCCCAAGGTGGCGATCCTCAACAACCTGGAGTTCGACCACGCCGACATCTTCGCGGACGTGGCCGCGATCCAGCGCCAGTTCCACCACCTGGTGCGCACGGTGCCTGGCAACGGCCGCCTGATCGTCAACGGCGAGGACGCGAACCTGGCCGAAGTGCTGGCGATGGGATGCTGGACGCCGGTGGAGCGGTTCGGCTTCGATCCCGCGATGGAGTGGAGCGCGCGCCTGGTCGAGGCCGATGGCAGCATGTTCGTGGTGCTGAAGTCCGGCGTGGAGATCGGTCGCGTGGAATGGCCGCTGCTCGGCCGCCACAACGTGCTCAACGCCTTGGCCGCGCTCGCGGCCGCGCATGCGGTCGGCGTCGACCCGGCCGGGGTGATGCCGGCGCTGCGCGAGTTCCGCAGCGTCAAGCGACGCCTGGAAATGCTCGGGCAGCCGCGCGGCATCACCGTCTACGACGACTTTGCCCACCACCCGACCGCGATCCGCACCACGCTGGAAGGCCTGCGTGCGCGGGTCGGCGACGCCCGCATCGTGGTGGCGATGGAGCCGCGCAGCAATTCGATGCGGCTCGGCGCGCACGCGCAGGCGCTGGCGCCGTCGCTGGATGTGGCGGATGCGGTGGTGTTCCTGGCGCGGCCGGAACTGCCCTGGGACGCCGGCAAGGTGATCGCGCAGGTGCGCGGGCAGGCGCAGGCGGTGGCGGACGTCGATGCGCTGCTGGATGCGCTGGCCGCGCAGGTGCGCGCCGGCGACCACGTGGTGTTCATGTCCAACGGCGGCTTCGACGGCGCGCCGCGCCGGTTGCTGGAGCGGTTGTCCTGATGGCGGAGGCGGTCGCGACGCTGCCGCTGTTCCCGCTGCATTGCGTGCTGCTGCCGGGCGCGGCGATCGGCCTGCGGGTGTTCGAGCGCCGCTACCTGGACCTGGTACGCGAGTGCGGCCGCAACGGCGGCGGCTTCGGCGTATGCCTGATCCTGGAGGGAGAGGAGGTCGGCGCGCCGGCCACGCCGGCGGCGTACGGGGTGGAGGCGAAGATCGAGGACTTCGACGTCGGCGGCGACGGCGTGCTGGTGTTGAAGTTGCGCGGCACCCGGCGCTTCCACGCCGTGCGCACGCGGGTGCGCGACAACGGCCTGGTCGTGGGCGAAGTGGAGTGGTGCGAGCCGGACAGCGACGACGAACTGCGTCCCGAACACGGCCTGCTCGCGACGGTGCTGGAGCACATGCTCGAACAGGTCGGCGGCGAGTACGCGTCGGTCGGCCCGGCCCAACTGGACGAGGCCGCCTGGGTCGGCTGGCGACTGGCCGAACTGCTGCCGCTGGCCGAGGAACAGCGGCTCGCGCTATTGCAGATGGACGACCCGCACCAGCGGCTGGAGCAGCTGCTGGCGTGGATGCCTTGAAGCCGGGGCCCGGGATCCGGAAGAGCGACAGGCCCGCTTCGGACTGGGTGTCGGTGTGGGAGGGACTTCAGTCCCGACAGATGGCCGGTAAAACCCTGCCGGGACTGAAATCCCTCCCACAGTAAAGCGGGAAGCAAGAAACCTGCGAAGAGCATCGAATCGCTTGACAGCCAAAGTCAGGCAAAGATGCTTTCCCGAATCCCGAATCCCGAATCCCGAATCCCGAATCCCGAATCCCGAATCTAACGGGCATCGATCAACAACAGCGGCACATCCGAGTTCGGGCGCTGTTCGATCCGGTGCGGCAGCCCGCCCAGCGATTGCCGCAACGCCTGCAGCGCCGGATCGACGCCGCGCATCGGATGCCATAGGCCGATCAGGCTGAAGTGGCGGCTGTAATGCAGCGTCTGGGTGCTGCCCAGCCACAGCGGCACGTCGCCCGGCTGCAGCCGCGCCGCGGCGGGCCACAGGCGCAATACGTGCAGTTCGTCGTCGCGTTCGCCCCGGCGCACCATCAACAGCGACTCGACCTGGGTGTCCAGCGTGGCCGGCAACACCGGCACCTCGTCCGGCGTGGCGCCGACATTGAGCACCTGCAGCGCCTGCTCCCAGCCGGCCTGCGGCTGCAGGCGCCAGCCCTGCGCCTGCAGCTGCCGCTGCAGCGGCTGCAGCGGGCCGGCCAGCTGCACGTCCAGCGGCCAGCGCTGGTCGTCGTCGAACTCGTTGCGGCGGGCCGGCAGTTGCCGCCACTCGTGCTGCCACCAGGCATCGGCCTGCAGCGCGACCGGGATCGGCGGCGGCGGTTCGAACTTGGCCAGCTTGCGTTCCAGGTTGCGCGGCGCGAACACCACCGCCGCGAGCAGGAAACTGCCATAGAACAGCCACGACACCGGCTTGACCCAGAACGAACGATTGAAGCGGCGGCGGTAGGCGATGCCCAGCACCAGCAGCCAGAACACGCCGAACAACATGCCGCCGACCACGTCGCTGAGCCAGTGCGCGCCGAGGTAGAGGCGGGCGAAACCGATCACGGAGACGATCGCGCCGCAGACCAGGTAGGGCCAGACCCGGTTGCGGCCGGGCAGCTCGCGCGCGACCAGCACCGCGAAGAAGCCGAAGGTGATCGTCGCCATCGTCACCGCCACCGACGGGAAGCCGAAGCCGCTGCTGGCCGCGGGCGGACGCACCACGTGCACGGTGGTGCCGAGCAGCTTGGTCAGGGCCAGGCCGAAACCGAGCGCGGCCAGCCAGTGCAGCACCGACATCCAGCGCCGCCGCCAGGCCAGGTAGCCCATCGCGACCGCGATCGCCGGGGCCAGCACCTGCCAGTCGCCGAGCGAGGCCAGCGCCACCATCGGGTAGTCGGCGAGCGGGTTGCGCAACGCCAGCATCAGGTCGTGCACGGCCAGGTCGAGGCCGAGCGGCTCGCCGTGCGCGAGCACGACCATCAGCAGCACGAACCAGCCCCAGCCGAGCAACAGCAGCATCACCGCCAGCACCGCCAGCGGCACCGACTCGCGCCGGCGCGGATCGAGCACGCCGCCGGACCAGTTGCCGATCAGCGGATGGCGATGCGACCAGTCGAGCAGGCGAGCGAGCAGCACATCCAGGTGCGCGGCCGACCAGCGGTAGCCGTACAGCACGCCCGCCCAGACCAGGCCGAGCACCGCCAGCAGCAGCGCCACCACCACGAACAGCCGGCCGGCGACCGCGGCGACGGCGTCGTAGGCCTGGCCCAGCACCCAGCCGGGGGCGAGGAACAGCACGGCCCACGAGATGCAGGCCATGCCGCTGGCCAGGGCGTAGCGCCGCAGCGGCATGCGCGCCATGCCGGCGATGGCGGGCACGAAGGGACGGATCGCGCCCACGTAGCGGGCCACCAGGATGCTCTTGAAGGCGTTGCGCCTGAACAGCACCTCGCCCCGGTCCAGCAACTGCGGGTAGCGGCTGAACGGCCAGATCCCGCGCAGCCGGTGGCCCCAGCGATGGCCGATCCAGTAACTCAGGGCGTCGCCGAAGAAGGCGCCGAGGGCGGCGCAGGCGACCGCATAGGGGCCGTTGATCTGGCCAAGGCCGATCAGCACGCCTACCGCGAACAGCAGCGGCAGCGCCGGCACGATCGCGCCCAGGATGATGACGGCATCGCTGAAGGCGATGGCGAAGATGACCGCACCCGCCAGAGTGGGGTGGTTGCCGATCCACTCCAGCGTGGTGTCGATCCATGATGAATTCATCGGGCGATTATAGGCGGGCGTCGTTGCTGTCTGGCCGGAGCCCGGAGGGGGCCGGCAGGGAGGAGGGCTCGTGGCCTGGAACGACGTTGGAGTGCGCGCGCGGCCGGAAGTTCACGGCCGCCGCGATGCGCTCCTGGCGCCCGGAGCGGCGAGCCTCCGGCGGGAAAGCCGGGGCGAGCGCCTAGAATGTCCCGATGAAGCCCCTGCCTCCCGACAGCTCCGCGCTCAAGTCCGACAGCTTCGGCCGCATCCTGCTGGTGCGCGGGCCGTCCGGGACCTTCGTCCGGCGCGACCTGAGCGCCTCGCCATGGTGGTTGCGGGTCCCCGCCTGGTGGCTGGCGCGGCGCGAGGCATCGGCCCTGCGCCAGCTCGACGGCATGCCCGCCACGCCGCGCCTGCTGGGCTGGGACGGCACCTGGCTGGACCGCAGCTTCATGGCGGGGCAGGCGATGTACCAGCGCCCGCCGCGCGGCGACCTGGCCTACTTCCGTGCCGCGCGCCGCTTGCTGCAGCAGGTGCACCGGCGCGGGATCGCCCACAACGACCTGGCCAAGGAGGCCAATTGGCTGGTGTTGGACGATGGAAGCCCGGCCTTGATCGACTTCCAGCTGGCGGTGCGTGGCCATCCACGCTCGCGCTGGATGCGCCTGCTCGCGCGCGAGGACCTGCGCCACCTGCTCAAGCACAAGCGGATGTATTGCGGCGAGGCGCTGACGCCGGTCGAGAAGCGCCTGCTCCGGCGGCATTCCTGGGTGCGCAGTCTGTGGTTCGCCAGCGGCAAGCCGGTCTATCGCTTCGTTACCCGGCGCATCCTGCATTGGGAGGACAACGAAGGGCAGGGGCCGAAGCCTTGAAGTTGGGCTTGGGACCCGGGACCGGGGCCCGGAAGAGCCTGCGTCGGGGAATGGCCGCCGCAGGAGGGACTTCGGTCCCGATGGGCTTTGTCGGCCCTCCGTCGGGACTGAACGGCCCCGGCATGCCGAGGCCACTCCCACAAGAAAGCCCAAAGAACGGCAGAGAAAGCATCGAATCGCTTGACAGCCAAGGCCAGGCAAAGATGCTCTCCCGAATCCCGAATCCCGAATCCCGAATCCCGAATCCCGAATCCCGAATCCCGAGGTTTCCCGATGGCCACGCTCGCAGGCAAGACCCTCTTCATCACCGGTGCCTCGCGCGGCATCGGGCTGGCGATCGCGCTGCGCGCTGCGCGCGACGGCGCCAACGTCGCGATCGCGGCCAAGTCGTCGGTGCCGAATCCCAAGCTGCCGGGCACCATCCATTCCGCGGCCGAGGCGGTGGTGGCGGCCGGCGGGCAGGGTCTGGCGCTGAAATGCGACATCCGCGAGGAGGAACAGGTACGCGCGGCGGTGGAAGCCACCGTCGATGCGTTCGGCGGCATCGACATCCTGGTCAACAATGCCAGCGCGATCTGGCTGCGCGGTGCGCTCGACACGCCGATGAAGCGCTTCGACCTGATGCAGCAGGTCAACGCGCGCGGCACCTTCCTGTGCGCGCAGGCCTGCCTGCCGCATCTGCTGCAGGCGGCCAATCCGCACATCCTGACGCTGGCGCCGCCGCCTTCGCTCGATCCGCGCTGGTGGGCCCCGCACACCGGCTACACGCTGGCGAAGATGGGCATGAGCTTCGTGACGATCGGCCTGGCCGCCGAGTTCGGGCCGCAAGGCGTGGCGGTCAACGCGTTGTGGCCGCGCACGCTGATCGCCACCGATGCGTTGAACATGATCCCCGGCGTGGATACCCGCAACGGCCGCCGCCCCGAGATCGTCGCCGACGCCGCACATGCGGTGCTGACCCGGCCCGCGGCCGGGTTCAGCGGCCGGTTCCTGATCGACGAGCAGGTGCTGGCGGAAGCCGGGACGCGCGATTTCTCCGGTTACGCGGTCGATCCCGACGCGCCCTTGCTGCCGGACCTGTTCCTGGATTGAACCCGGCTGCCCGCGCGCGCCGGGATGCGCGCTGCGGCCGGCGCGGCAGGCGCCCGGACCGGTGCGCAAGCCATGTGCCGCGGGCCGGCGAATGCGCGAGAATGCCAGGCCCGCTTCCGGGCGACTTCCCGAGCCATCCCTACCGCCATGAGCACCACGACCGATTCCCCGCTGTCCCTCGCGCACTACTACCTGCCGGTCTACCGCCCGCGCCAGGTGGTGCTGGAGCGAGGCCAGGGATCGCGGCTGTGGGACGACCGGGGCCGCGAGTACGTGGACCTGTCCGCGGGCATCGCGGTATGCGGCCTGGGCCATGGCGATCCCGACCTGGCCGCGGCGCTGACCGAGCAGGCCGGCAAGCTCTGGCATACCAGCAACGTGTTCTACAGCGAGCCGCCGCTGCGGCTGGCCGAGGAACTGGTGAACGCCTCGCGCTTCGCGCGGAAGGTGTTCCTGTGCAACTCCGGCACCGAGGCCAACGAGGCCGCGATCAAGCTGGTGCGCAAGTGGGCCGCCAGCCAGGGGCGCACGCCCGACCGCCGGGTGATCGTGACCTTCCGCGGCAGCTTCCATGGCCGCACCCTGGCCGCGGTGACCGCCACCGCGCAGCCCAAGTACCAGGAGGGCTACGAGCCGCTGCCGGGCGGTTTCCGCTACGTGGACTTCAACGACGAGGTCCAGCTGGAGACCGCGATGGCCGCCGGCGACGTCGCCGCGGTGATGATCGAGCCGGTGCAGGGCGAGGGCGGCGTGATGCCGGCCAAGCCGGGCTTCCTGCAACGCGTGCGCGAGCTGTGCGACCACCACGGCGCGCTGCTGGTGCTGGACGAGATCCAGTGCGGCATGGGCCGCACCGGCACGTTGTTCGCGCACTGGCAGGACCAGGTCACGCCGGACATCGTGACGCTGGCGAAGGCGCTGGGCGGCGGCTTCCCGATCGGCGCGATGCTGGCCGGGCCGAAGGTGGCCGAGACCATGCAGTTCGGCGCGCACGGCACCACCTTCGGCGGCAATCCGCTGGCGGCGGCGGTGGCGCGCGCGTCGCTGCGCAAGCTGGCCTCGCCGCAGATCGCGAGCAACGTGAGCCGGCAGGCGCAGGCGCTGCGCAGCGCGCTGGAGGCGATCGGCAAGGAAAGCGGCATGTTCACGCAGGTGCGCGGCCGCGGCCTGATGCTGGGTGCGGTGCTGGCGCCGGCGCATGCCGGCCAGGCCGGCGCGATCCTCGACGCCGCCGCCGAACAGGGCCTGCTGGCGCTGCAGGCCGGCCCGGACGTGCTGCGCTTCGTGCCGGCCCTGAACATCACCGACGCCGAGATGGCCGACGGCATCGCGCGCCTGCGCAAGGCCGTCGCCGCCTACCTGGGCACGCGCAAGGCTTGAAGGCGGAAGGCGCAGGCTTCCCATGCCGCGCCTGCCCGCCGCAGGCGTGGCGACAGCCGCGATGAGGCTTTGCCGGTAGCGCTTCATCGCGGCCGATGGCCCCTGGGCCACCCGGAGCGGCTCCTACATCGTTATTGCTCGGTTGCCTGGTTTCAGACCGCCCTGTTCAGTATGAGCGGCAAGGCCATCAGTACGACGCCGATATTGGAAACGATGAGGCCGCTGGTTCCGAAGTTGAGCCGATAGACCAGCTGGCGGCGCCCGGCGGTCTGCGGCGCGCGCGCCGCATCGCGGGCGAGCAGGGGCGCCATCACCCTCGGCACCGTCACGATCAGGTCGTAGTTGAGCACCACCAGCCCGGCGAGCAGGGCCAGCGCCAGCGGCCACGGGCCGTGCGTGAGCAGCCCGATCGCGGCGGCCGCCGCGACCGCGATCGCGGCGTGGACCATGTAGCGGCGATAGGCGCGCCACACCTGCAGGCGCTCCTGCTCGGTCTCGGTATAGGAGAACAGCAGGCGGCTGCACAGCCAGAACACGATGCCGCTGCCGGCGATGCCGCCCAGCAGCCCGCCGAGCACGGCGGTACCGCTTGCCGTGCCGGTGCCGAGCAACGACTTGGCCGCCAGGCCCGCGCCCAGGCCGGCGCCGACCGCTTCCACGCCCAGGCCCAGCGGGGGCTTGGCGGTGGCAACCGCCAGGGCCAACGCCTGGCCGAACGCCACGCCGGGCGCGCTGCCGCAGGCAAAGCGGCCGAAGCGCTGCAGCAGTTCCTCGCGCACCATGGCGCGCGCCCGCGACAGGCGCTTGCGCACCGCCGCGTCGCTCAGGCCCAGCAGGTCGGCGACCTGCTGCGAGCGCTGGCCTTCGCGGTAGTACAGCAGCAAGGCCTCGCGGCTGTCCTCGGGCAGCGCGGAGATGATGTCGGCCGCGACGGTTTCCTCTTCGATCCGCAGCAGGCGGTCCGCCGGCGAAGGGCCGGGATCGGCGGCCATGCCGATGGCGATCTCGGCCGCCTCGCCGCTCATCGGCCGATGGCGGTGGGCGCGCAACCAGTCGCGCGCCAGGTTGCGGGTGATCTGGCGCAGCCAGGGCATGAAGCTGGCCGTGTTGTTGAGCCGCGACAACTGTTGCCAGGCGCGCAGGAACGCCTCCTGCGCGATGTCCTCGCTGGCCTGCACGTCGCGGGTGATCGCGAGCGCGATGGCGGTCACCGTGTTCTGGCAGGCCGCCACGATCCGGCCATAGGCCTGCGGGCAGCCGCCGCGGGCGATCGGCAGGTCGCGTTGCAGCATCAGGTCCAGCGTCTGGGCGTTCATCGGCGCGCTCCGTTCCGTACGCGATCATGACGCAGCCGGGCGGCGGATGTGACCGCCCGGGCGCAAGCCCTGGCTAGCGGGTGGGTTCGATCCGGACCCGCTGTTCCTGCTCGTCCTGCTGCGGGGCCTGCGGCTGCGGAGCTTGTTGCGGCGGCTGCGCCGGCGCGGCCGCCGGCGGGGGCGAGGGCGCGGCCGGTGCCGGGGGCGCGCGATGGCGCAATGCGATGAACAGCGCGATCGCGCCGATCACCGCCAGCAGCGCGATCCTGATGCGCCAGGCCCAGTTGGCGCGCGGCGGCTGGCCGGCGCCGGGCAGCCCGGCGAAGCCGTAATCGGCATCGGGCAGGTCGCGCCGCGTGGTGTCGAGCAGGCGCGCCTGGCGCAGGATCTCGCGGGCCCGTGCCTGGTCGTTGGCGTGCACGACCCAGACCGACGGATAGTTCTGCGCGTTGCCCTGTTCGAGGTAGCTGAACTGGCCGCTGCGCTTGCTCTGGTAGGAGCGGCCGTTGCTCACCCGCACCTCGATGCCGGCGTCGCGCAGCAACTGCGCCACGCCTTCGGCGGTTTCCACGCGCTGGCTGCTGAAGATCTTGCGCATCGTTCGGGGATCGCTCTCAGTCTTTGGCCGGCACCGATGCCGCGCTGCCGTCGCGCACGACGCGGATCAGGCCCTCCTGGGTGGTGCTGGCGACCAGCACGCCGTCGCGGGTGAAGAACTGGCCGCGCGCCAGCCCGCGCGAGCCCTGCGCGGTCGGGCTGTCGAGCGAGTAGAGCAGCCAGTCGTCGGTGCGGAACGGGCGGTGGAACCACAGCGCGTGGTCGAGCGAGGCCATCTGCACGTTCGGCGTGTAGTAGCTGATGCCGTGCGGGAACGTGGACGTGCCCAGCAACTGGAAATCCGATGCGTAGGCCAGCAAGGCCTGGTGCAGGCCGACGTCGTCGCCGACCGGCTCGTTCAGGCGCAGCCACATCTGCTGGAACGGCGGGCGCTTGGGCGGGTTGAGTTCGTCGCGCGGATAGACGTGGCGGAACTCGAACGGGCCGCCGCGGGTCAGCCAGCGCTGCACCTTCGGCGGCAGCTTGGCCATCACCTCCGGCGCGACCGGAGGCGTCTGCTCGATGTCCTCCGGCGGCGGCACCACGGGCATCTTGGCCTGGTGCTCGGCGCCCGGCTCCTCTTCCTGGAACGAGGCGGCGCAGAAGAAGATCACCTTGCCGTGCTGGATCGCGGTCACCCGGCGCACCGAGAAACTGCCGCCGTCGCGGGTGCGGTCCACGTCGTAGACGATCGGGTGCTCGATGTCGCCGGCGCGCAGGAAATAGGCGTGCAGCGAGTGCGCGCGGCGGCCGTTCTCGACCGTCGCCTGCGCCGCCGCCAGCGCCTGGCCCAGCACCTGGCCGCCGAACACGTACTTGGTGCCGATGTCGCGGCTCTCGCCGCGGAACAGGTTGTCTTCCAGCCGCTCCAGCGAGAGCAGGCTGATCAGTTCGGAGACGACGGTGACGACGTTGTCGGACAAGGGACGGGATCTTGGGCAGCGTGGCCGCGGATTATACCGGCGGGGCGCTCACCCCTTGCGCAGCCGTTCCGCCAGCGCGTTCAGCGCGGCCTGGGCGTCCGGCGCGTACCAGGCCTCGACGAAGCGGTCCAGCCGGATGTGCTGCGGCGCCAGCGCCTCGCGCAGGTCGGCGCGGGCGATCGCGCGCGTGGCCAGCATCGGCTCGCGCGGCAGCTTCAGCAGCGCCTGCAGCCAGGCGACGGCGCGCGCGACCACCTGCTCGCCGTCGGCCAGATCGTCGACCAGGCCGATCTGCGCCGCGCGTTCGGCCGGCACCATCTCGCCGGCGACCAGCAGCCGCTCGGCGCGGTGCGCGCCGACCACGCGCCGCAGCAGGCGCTGGATGCCTTCCGGCGCCACCAGTCCCACCTGCACCTCGTTCAGGCCGATCGCGTAGGGACGCGCCGGATCGACGCTGCGCGCCATGACCCGGTAGTCGCAGCACAGCGCCAGCACGCAGCCGCCGGCCGGCGCATGCCCGGTGAGCGCGGCGGCGACCGGGACTTCGCAGTCCGCCAGCGCCTGCGCGGCCGCGAAGAACGCGCTCCAGCTGTCCAGCAGCTTGCCGCGGTCGGCGCCGTGCGAGAGCAGGTGCGGCACGTCCAGCCCGCCGGAAAAGATGCGTTCGCCGCCGGACAGCACGATGCCGTGCCTGCCTTCGGACTGGGCCTGCGCGACCGCGGCGGCCAGGCTGCGGCACAGCGCCGTGTCCAGGGCGTTCGCCGGCGGCCGGGCCAGGCGGATCTCCCGGATCGGTCCGTGGTCGAGGATCTCGAGGCTCATGCGTTGCTCCGGCTGGCGGTCTGCCTATGATAGTCGGCATGAAAACGACCCTCGCGCTCGTCGCCGGATGGCTCCTGGCCTCCTCGTTCGCGGCCCACGCCGCGCCCCAGTGCCTGCCGCGCTTCGAGGGCGGCTGGATCCGCCTGCCCGCCAACGCGGCGATGCCGATGAGTGCCGGCTTCGGGCGTTTCGCCAACGTGTGCAAGGCGCAGGCCGAGGTGGTATCGGCATCGAGCCCGGCCTTCGGCGACGTGTCGCTGCACGAGACCACGCAGGTCGACGGAGTGAACCGGATGCGCGAGGTGGAGGCGTTGCCGTTGCCGGCCGGCGGCAAGGCCGAGCTGCGCCCGGGCGGCCTGCACCTGATGCTGATGCAGGCGAAGCAGCCGCTGCGCGAGGGCGAGCGGCTGCCGGTGGCGTTCAAGCTGCGCGACGGGCGCGAGGTGCTCGGCGAACTGGAAGTGCGCAAGGCGGCGCCGTAGGCGACGCGCGTTTCCTGTGGGAGCGGCTTATCGGGGAGGCCTCATCGCGGCTGAGGCCGCCCCCACAAAAATGCCTGGTGGCCGTGTTCAGCTCGACGCCGCGCGGACCGCCTCCGGCAGCGGCGCGCTCTTGCCGGTCTGGGTGTCCATCCACACCACCACCACGTTGCCGTCCGAGTACAGCACCGACTCGTCCTTCTGGTCGACGATGCGGTGGCCGATGGTGACGCTGCTGTTGCCGAGGCGTTCGACGAACAGTTCGACCAGGATGTCGTCCGGCCACACGATCGGGCGGCGGTAGTTGACGTTGGTCGCGGCCACCACCGGCGCGATCCGGTCGCTCATCGACACGCCCGGCACGCCCAGCATCCAGCGCACGCGCGCCTCCTCCAGGTAGGAGATGTACTTGGCGTTGTTGACGTGACCCATGCTGTCCATGTCGCGCCAGCGCACGCTGATCGGGACGCGCGCCAGGATCTTGGGGGTGTTCTCGCTCATCGTGCGGCTTTCTTCTTCGGTGAGGTCTTCTTGGCGGGCGCCTTCTCGGCCTTGGCCTTGCGCGGCGGCAGCGCCTCGGGCTTGTTGGCGACGGCGGCGGGCTTGCCCGGCCGCGCGGCGATCGACGGCAGCATCTTGGCGAGGAACTGGCCGGTGTAGGACTGCGGGTGCGCCGCCACGTCCTCGGGCGTGCCGGCGACCAGGATCGTGCCGCCGCGGTGGCCGCCCTCGGGGCCGAGGTCGACGATCCAGTCCGCGGTCTTGATCACGTCCAGGTTGTGCTCGATCACCACCACCGTGTTGCCCTCGTCGCGCAGCTTGTGCAGCACGCCGAGCAGCGCCTCGATGTCGTGGAAGTGCAGGCCGGTGGTCGGCTCGTCGAGGATGTACAGCGTGCGGCCGGTATCGCGCCGCGACAGCTCCTTGGACAGCTTGACGCGCTGCGCCTCGCCGCCGGACAGCGTGGTCGCGCTCTGGCCCAGCTTGATGTAGCTCAGGCCCACGTCCACCAGCGTCTCCAGCTTGCGCGCGATCGCCGGCACCGGCTCGAACAGCTTGAGCGCGTCCTCGACGGTCATCTCCAGCACGTCGTTGATGCTGTGGCCCTTGTAGAGGATCTCCAGCGTCTCGCGGTTGTAGCGCTTGCCGTGGCAGACGTCGCAGGGCACGTACACGTCGGGCAGGAAGTGCATCTCGACCTTGATCATGCCGTCGCCCTGGCAGGCCTCGCAGCGGCCGCCGCGCACGTTGAAGCTGAAGCGGCCGGGCGAATAGCCGCGCGCGCGCGCCTCCGGCACCTGCGCGAACAGCTCGCGCAGCGGCGTGAACAGGCCGGTGTAGGTGGCCGGGTTGGAGCGCGGCGTGCGGCCGATCGGCGACTGGTCGATGTCCACGACCTTGTCGAACAGGTCCAGGTTCTCGACCTCGCGGTACGCCGCCACCGGGTGCGAGGCGCCGTTGATCTCGTTGGCGGCCAGCGCGAACAGCGTGTCGTTGATCAGCGTCGACTTGCCCGAGCCGGACACGCCGGTCACGCAGGTCAGCAGGCCGGCCGGGATGTCCAGGTCGACGTTCTTGAGGTTGTTGCCGGTGGCGCCGCGCAGGTGCAGCGTCATCTTCGGGTTCGGCTTGTGGCGCTGCCTGGGGATCTCGATCTGGCGCTTGCCGGACAGGTACTGCCCGGTCAGCGAGCGCGGCGAGGCGAGGATGTCCTGCAGCGTGCCTTGCGCGCAGATCTCGCCGCCGTGCACGCCGGCGCCGGGGCCGATGTCCAGGATGTGGTCGGCCAGGCGGATCGCGTCCTCGTCGTGCTCGACCACGATCACGGTGTTGCCGAGGTCGCGCAGGCGGGTGAGCGTGCCGAGCAGGCGTTCGTTGTCGCGCTGGTGCAGGCCGATCGACGGCTCGTCGAGCACGTACATCACCCCGACCAGGCCGGCGCCGATCTGCGAGGCCAGGCGGATGCGCTGGGCCTCGCCGCCGGACAGGGTGTCGGCCTTGCGCTCCAGCGTGAGGTAGTCCAGGCCGACGTCGACCAGGAAGCCCAGCCGCTCGCCGATCTCCTTGACGATCTTGGCGGCGATCTCGCCGCGCCAGCCCGGCAGGCTCAGCTCGCGGAAGAACGACAGCGCCTCGTCGATCGGCATCACCACGATCTCCGGCAGCGGCCGGTCGGCGACGAACACGTTGCGCGCGGCGCGGTTCAGGCGCGCGCCGCGGCACTCGGGGCAGGGCTGCTCGCTGATGTACTTGGCCAGCTCCTCGCGCACCGCCGGCGACTCGGTCTCGCGGTAGCGGCGCTCCAGGTTAGGGATGATGCCCTCGAAGCGGTGCTTGCGCTGGGTGCGGCCGCCGGATTCGGTGAAGTAGGTGAAGGTGATCACTTCCTCGCCGCTGCCGTACAGCACCGCCTTGCGCACCTGCTCGGGCAGCGACTGCCACGGCGCGTCGACGTCGAACTTGTAGTGCTTGGCCAGCGAGGCGATCAGCTGGAAGTAGTAGGCGTTGCGGCGGTCCCAGCCGCGCACCGCGCCGGCCGACAGCGACAGCTCCGGATGCACCACGACCTTGGCCGGGTCGAAGAACTCGGCCACGCCCAGCCCGTCGCAGGACGGGCAGGCGCCCATCGGCGCGTTGAACGAGAACAGGCGCGGCTCCAGCTCGGGCAGCGAGTAGTCGCAGACCGGGCAGGAATACTTGGAGGAGAACAGCTGCGGCGCCGCCTTGGGATCGTCCAGCGACATCACCGCGGCCATGCCGTCGCCCAGCTTGAGCGCCGTCTCGAAGCTCTCGGCCAGGCGCTGCTTGATGTCCTCGCGCGGGCGGAAGCGGTCGATCACCGCCTCGATGGTGTGCTTCTGGCGCAGCGCCAGCGCCGGCACCGCGTCGATCTCGTACAGCTCGCCGTCCACGCGCACGCGCACGAAGCCCTGCGCGCGCAGCTGCTCGAACACCTGCGCGTGCTCGCCCTTGCGCTCGCGGATCACCGGCGCCAGCAGCATGTAACGCTGCTCGGCGTCGAGCGCGAGCACCTGGTCGACCATCTGGCTGACCGTCTGCGCCTCCAGCGGGTAGCCATGGTCCGGGCAGCGCGGGGTGCCGACGCGCGCGTACAGCAGGCGCAGGTAGTCGTAGATCTCGGTGATCGTGCCGACCGTGGAGCGCGGGTTGTGCGAGGTCGACTTCTGCTCGATCGAGATCGCCGGCGACAGGCCTTCGATGTGGTCGATGTCCGGCTTCTCCATCACGCTCAGGAACTGCCGGGCGTAGGCGGAGAGCGACTCGACGTAGCGGCGCTGGCCTTCGGCGTAGATGGTGTCGAACGCCAGCGACGACTTGCCCGAGCCGGACAGGCCGGTGATGACGATCAGCTTGTCGCGGGGGAGGTCGAGATCGAGATTCTTGAGATTGTGCGTCCGCGCGCCGCGGATGCGGATGTAGTCCAGCGCCATCGGGTGCCTTCGAGCGGGGAGGGGCAGTGCGGGGAAATCCGGGCCAATAGACAAGCCTATCGGCTGGACAGGATGGGGGCAAATGAGCGGAACGGAAGTCTCGGCGACGACCGTCGCAGGATCTGAGACGGAGCCCCACGCAAGAGGGCGCCCGCGAAGGCGCCCTCCGGACGGTGCCCGCGGCCGCGGTTCACTTCAGCACGGTGAAGATCATGCGGCGGTTCTGCGCACGGCCCTCCTCGGTGGCGTTGTCGGCCACCGGTGCGTCCTGGCCGTAGCCTTTCGCCGTCAGCCGGTCGGCCGGCGCGCCCAGCTCGACCAGCTTGTGCTGCACCGCGTCGGCGCGGTCCTGCGACAGCTTGAGGTTGGCCGCGGCATTGCCGGTGTTGTCGGTATGCCCGCCGACCTCGATGCGCGTGCCGGCCGGCATCGCGGCGATGGCCGTGGCGGCGCGCTCGAGCGTCTCGGCGCTGTCGGCGGTGATGGTGGCCGAGCCGGTGGCGAAGCCGATCGTCAGCAGGTTGAGGGCCTTGGCCAGGTCCTCGGGGCTGGATTGCGGAGTCAGCGCACCGAGCGCGGCGGAGGCGCGGTCCCACTGGCCGGTGATGTCGAAGCCGCCGAACGCATCGCGCACGGCCTGGGAGGCGGCGAAGCGCTCCGCTTCCGGCAGGCCGCCACTCTTGATGTCGACCCGGTTGCCTTCCAGCCCGAGCGACAGGCCCGGAATCCGCAGGCTGGGCAGCGCCGCGACCAGCTTGTCCAGCCAGGGCGCCGGGGCGAGCCCGGCGGCGACCTTGAGGTCGCCGTCCACGGCGGAGGCGCCGTAGGCCTTGCGCAGGGCGTCCATCAGGCGGGTGCGCTCGGCATCGCTGCCCAGTTCGCCGCTCACGGCCAGCTTGTCCTTGCCGAAATCCAGCGCGGCATGGGCGGTGCTGGCAGGCGCCGTGCCCGGTGCAGGGGCGCCTGCCGTCGCGGCCGGGGAGGCTGGGGCCGGGGCCGGGGGTGCGGGAGCCGCCGATTCGGTGGCGGAACTCGCCGAACCGGCCGGCTCGGCCGGGCGGTGGCAGCCGCGCAGCAGCAGGAAGGCGACGATGATCGCCGCTGCCAGCAACAGCCAGGGCAGCAGGCGGCCGGTGCCTCGCCCGGTCTGGCGAGCGGCATCGGCGACGGCGCGGGCTCCCGCGCCCGCGGAATGGCCGGCCGCGCGTGCGCCGCCAACGGCCGCCGCGCCGCCCGCCAATGCGCCCCAGCCATGCGAGCCCAGGTCGCCCAGCCAGTCGCCGGCGCTGGCCACCCAGCCCTTGAGCGTGTCGGGGAGGCCGGCCGGAACCTGGCCGTCGGCGCTGAGCCGGTCGACCAGGCCGGGCAGCGCGCCGCCGATGGCGCCGGCGGTGGCGGCGCTGTCCAGGCCCAGCCGGCTGGCGATGCCGCCGATCAGCGGGGCGCCGAACACGTCCTGCACCTGGGCGGGGGTGATGGGCTGGTTGGGGCCGGTGCCGACCCACGATTGCACCAGTTCGCCCAGCCCCTTTTGCCGGAACCGGTCGATGAAGCCGGCGAATCCCCCCTGCTTCTCGTCGAAGATCAATGCGGTCAGTGCCCCTAGCAACTGCCGGGCCTTGTCGGCGCTCAGGCCGGTGCGCCCGGCCACGTCTTCCATCAGGCTGTCGAACATTTCCGTGCTCCTCTCGAATGGATGTGGCTGGGGACAGCATTCCCGCCCGCGCAAAGGCGGGGCGGGCGATCCCGGGCTCGAGGGGAGGAGAACCGGGCCGAGGCTAGGGCAGCGGACGTGGGGCCGGAGTGAGGGCGCCGGGAGAGGGGGGATTTGACCGGGCCGGGCCGGGCCGGATAGAATCGCCGATCCTTCTGCCAGGCCTGCGCCCGGCAGGCGGGCCAAGCAATTTAGAATAACTACAGAAGAGACGACGACATGTACGCAGTTCTGGTCACCGGCGGTAAGCAATACCGCGTCGCGCAGGGCGAAACGCTCCGCGTGGAAAAGCTCGAGGCCGAGGCCGGCTCCGAGATCAAGTTCGACAACATCCTGCTGCTGGGCGACAGCGACGGCATCAAGGTCGGCGACGCGCTGAAGGGCGCCTCGGTCACCGCCAAGGTCGTCGCCCACGGCCGCGCCGACAAGGTGCGCATCATCAAGTTCCGCCGCCGCAAGCACCACATGAAGCACCAGGGCCACCGGCAGCACTACACCGAAATCGAAATCACCGGCATCGCCGGCTAAGCATCAAGGAGAAATCGTCATGGCACACAAAAAGGGCGTAGGCTCCTCGCGCAACGGCCGCGACTCCAACCCGAAGTACCTGGGCGTCAAGATCTACGGCGGCCAGTCCATCGAGGCCGGCAACATCATCGTGCGCCAGCGCGGCACCCAGTTCCATCCGGGCGCCGGCGTCGGCCTGGGCCGCGACCACACGCTGTTCGCGCTGGTCGACGGCACGGTGGAGTTCTCCACCAAGGGCCCGAAGAAGCGCCGCACCGTCAGCGTCGTGCAGGCCTGAGGCTTGCCGACGGGACTTCGGTCCCACCGACACGAAGCCCCGCTCCGGCGGGGTTTTTGTTTGGGAAAGCCGTGATTCGTGATTGGTGATTGGTGATTCGCAAGGGCCGGATCACCGCCGCCTGTCCGATTCGCGCACAATCGAAGAGGCGCTTTGCGCTTCTGACCGAATCACCAATCACGAATCACCAATCACGGCCTTATGAAACTCGTAGACGAAGCTGAAATCCAGGTGATCGCCGGCAACGGCGGCAATGGCTGCGTCGGCTTCCGGCGCGAGAAGTTCATCCCGCTCGGCGGGCCCGACGGCGGCGACGGCGGCAACGGCGGCAGCGTCTGGCTGGTCGCCGACGAGAACCTCAACACGCTGGTCGATTTCCGCCACGAGCGCATCTTCAAGGCGCAGCGCGGGGAGAACGGCATGGGCCGGCAGATGTACGGCAAGGCCGGCGAGGACCGGATCATCACCGTGCCGGTCGGCACCGTCGTGATGAACGTCGATACCGACGAGGTGATCGGCGACCTGACGCGCCACGGCGATCGCCTGCTGGTCGCCAAGGGCGGCAAGGGCGGCCTGGGCAACATGCATTTCAAGAGCTCGGTCAACCGCGCGCCGCGCCAGGCCACGCCGGGCGAGGAGGGCGAGCAGCGCACCCTCAAGCTGGAATTGAAGCTGCTCGCCGACGTCGGCCTGCTGGGCTTTCCGAACGCGGGCAAGAGCACCTTCATCCGCGCGGTCTCGGCGGCGACGCCGAAGGTCGCGGACTATCCGTTCACCACGCTCTACCCGAACCTCGGCGTGGTCAGCGTCGAGCCGCACCGCAGCTTCGTGATCGCCGACGTGCCGGGCCTGATCGAGGGCGCGGCCGAAGGCGCCGGCCTGGGCACGCAGTTCCTGCGCCACCTGCAGCGCACCCGCCTGCTGCTGCACCTCGTGGACGTCTCGCCCATGGAAGGGGGCGTGGAGGGCGTGTCGCCGGCCGAGCAGGTCCGCATCCTGGAGAGCGAGCTGGAGCGCCACGATCCCGAACTGCTGGACAAGCCGCGCTGGCTGGTGCTGAACAAGGCCGACCTGATGTTCGAGGACGAGGCCAGGGCGGCGGCCGAGGCGGTGATCGCCGAGCTGGGCTGGACCGGCCCCTGGTATCTGGTCTCGGCGCTCGGCCGCGAGGGCACCTGGCCGATCATGAAGGACGTGATGGCGTTCTTCGACCGCCAGCGCGCCGAGCAGGCGGAGCGGGACGCGTGACCGCCCCTGTAGGAGCGGCTTCAGTCGCGAAGGGGCTTTCATGCGAATCCCGCGCACGAGCGCCGCACATCCATATGCGGGGATTCAAATGGCGGAGCCTCATCGCGGCTGAAGAAGCCGCTCCTGCAGGAGCCGCTGCCGCAAAAGGCGAGGCAACAAAAAACCCGGCTTCCGCCGGGTTTTCTTGTGCTGCCGGCGGCGTGGCCGCCGGATGCAGCGCCGGATCAGGCCGCCTTGAGGGCCTTGATGCGGGCGGTCAGGCGGCTCTTGTGGCGAGCGGCCTTGTTCTTGTGGATCAGGCCACGGGCGCTGAAACGGTCGAGCAGGGGCTGGGCGACGGCGAAGGCGGCTTCGGCGCCGGCGGCATCGTTGGCGTCAAGGGCCTTGATCACCTTCTTGACGGCGGTGCGCAGCTGCGAACGCTGAGCCGTGTTGCGCGCATTGCGCACGACGGTCTGCTTGGCGCGCTTCTTGGCGGACTTGATATTGGCCACGGTGGTGGTTTCCTGAAAAATCGGTGTGATGGAAAAAGCAAGCGCGAAATTATGATCGGATCTGAAATGTACGTCAAGTCAGTTGTCAAGGGGGGCCGGCCTTGAGCTCGTCGCGCATGTTGCGGGGGGTGCTGTCGTTCAGCAGCATGACCATGATTTCCCGCGTGCTGGGCCTGGTCCGGGACTGGTCGATCAGCTACAGCTTCGGTACCAACGCGGTCACCGACGCGTTCTGGGTGGCCTTCCGCATCCCCAACTTCCTGCGCCGGCTGTTCGCGGAAGGCTCGTTCTCGACCGCGTTCGTGCCGGTGTTCACGGAAGTGAAGGAGACCCGCAGCCACGCCGAACTGCGCGAGCTGATGTCGCGGGTGTCCGGCACCCTGGGGGCGGCGCTGCTCGTGGTCACCGCCCTGGGGCTGCTGCTGACGCCGCAGCTGGCCGCGCTGTTCAGCGACGGCCAGGCCGCCGATCCCCAGAAATACGAGTTGCTCAAGGACCTGCTGCGGCTGACCTTCCCGTTCCTGCTGTTCGTATCGCTCACGGCCTTGGCGGGCGGGGCGCTGAACAGCTTCCAGAAGTTCGCGTTGCCGGCGCTGACCCCGGTGATCCTCAACCTGTGCATGATCGCCGGCGCGCTGTGGCTGGCGCCGCGGTTGCAGGTGCCGATCCTGGCGATGGGCTGGGCGGTGCTGCTGGCCGGCGTGCTGCAGTTGCTGTTCCAGTTCCCGTCGCTGAAGCGGATCGACCTGCTCACGCTGCCGCGCTGGGGCTGGAACCATCCCGACGTGCGCCGGGTGATGACGCTTATGGTGCCGACCCTGTTCGGCTCGTCGATCGCCCAGATCAACCTGCTGCTGGACACGGTGATCGCCGCGCGCCTGTACGACGGTTCGCAGTCCTGGCTGTCGCAGGCGGACCGGTTCCTCGAGCTGCCGCTGGGCCTGTTCGGGGTGGCGCTGGGCACGGTGATCCTGCCGGCGCTGTCCCGGCACCACGTCAAGACCGACGGCGAAGGCTTCTCGGCGGCGCTGGACTGGGGGCTGCGCACGACCCTGCTGATCGCGGTGCCGGCGATGGTCGGGCTGATGCTGCTGGCCACGCCGCTGGTGGCGACGATGTTCCAGTACGGCAAGTTCACCGCGTTCTCGACCCAGATGACCGCCCTGTCGGTGCTGGGATTGAGCTTCGGCCTGCCGGCCTTCGCCCTGGTCAAGGTGATCCTGCCGGCGTTCTACGCGCGCCAGGACACGCGCACGCCGGTGCGCGCGGGCGTGGTCTCGCTGGTGGCCAACATGGTGCTCAACATCGCGTTCCTGGCGCTGATCTACCAGTTGATGGTGGCGCCGGAAGTGCGTGCGCTCGGGGTGATGGAGGCGCTCAAGCGCACGCCGGGCCTGCACCTGGCGCTGGGGCTGGCCAGCGCGCTGGCCAGCTACATCAACCTGGGGCTGCTGTGGTACTGGCTCGGCAAGGCCGGCGTGTACCAGCGCAAGCCGGGCTGGCTGCGATTCCTGCTGCGGCTGGCGGTGTCGTGCCTGGCGATGGCGGCGGTGGTCGGCGCGGGCCTGCACTGGCTGCCGGAGTTCACGGCCATGGACAAGTGGCACCGCATCGGCGGCCTGCTCGGCCTGGTGGCGGCCGGCGGCGCGGCCTACGCGCTGGCGCAGCTGGCGCTGGGTTTCCGCCCGCGCGACCTGCGCGGGCATTGATCGCGGGAGCGGCCGGCTATACTTGAATGTGAATCCCTCACAGGAGCACGGCACATCCATGTGCCGGGCCCTTAACTATCGACCAACGAACCAAGATGGCTCCTTGCGGGCCGAATGTCCGACCGGAATGAGCAGGCTTTTTAGAGACGTCGAGGGCGGGACGCTGTTCCCGCACGGAAGCGTGGTCTGCATCGGCGCCTTCGATGGCCTGCACCTGGGCCACCGCGCGCTGGTGCGCCACGCGGCCGCGCGCGCGCGCCAGCGGGGCGTGCCCGCGGTGGCGCTCAGTTTCGAGCCGCTGCCGCGCGAGTTCTTCGCCAAGGGCGAACCGCCGCCGCGCCTGACCCTGGCTCGCGCCAAGATCGAAGGCCTGCGCCGGTTCGGCGCCGATGCGGTCGGCCTGATCCGCTTCGACGGCAGGCTTTCGGCGATGAGCGCCGAGGACTTCGTGCGCCAAGTGCTGGCCAAGCGGCTGCAGGCGCAGGAAGTGTGGATCGGGCCGGAGTTCCGTTTCGGCCACAAGCGCGGCGGCGACATCGAACTGCTGCGCCGGATGGGCGGGGCGCTCGGCTTCGAGGCCGGCGAGATCGAGCCGGTGCACCAGCATGGCGAGCGCGTGTCCGCCACGCGCATCCGCGAACTGCTGGTGGCGGGCGAGTTCGCCCATGCGGCCGACCTGCTGGGCCGGCCGTACGCGATCGGCGGGCGGGTGGTGCGCGGCCGGCAGCTCGGCCGCACGCTGGGATTCCCGACCGCCAACCTGCGCTTCCCGCATACGCCGGCGCTGGCGGGGATCTATGCCACCTGGGTGCACGGCGTGTCCGGCGATCCCGACGGGAGCCGGCCGTGGCCGTCGGTATCCAGCTTCGGCACGCGCCCGACCGTGGCCGGCGTCGAGCCGCTGCTGGAGGCCCACTTGTTCGACTACCAGGGCGACCTGTACGGCCGCCACATCGAGGTCGAGTTCGTGGCCAAGCTGCGCGACGAAGAGAAATTTTCCGGGCTGGACGCCCTGACCGAACAGATGCATCGCGACGCCGAGCAGGCCCGTCGCATTCTCCATGCGAGTCCTTCGCAAAAGCCCGTGTATCCATGCGCGGACGCCGATGGCGCGAGTCCTTCGCAAAAGCCCGCGCATTCATGCGCGGACGCCGATGGTGCGAGTCCCTCGCAAAAGCCCGCGCATTCATGCGCGGACGCCGATGGTGCGAGTCCCTCGCAAAAGCCCGCACATCCATGTGCGGACTCTTCAATAAACGGTAGATTCCCGTGACTCAAGACTACAAGACCACCCTCCACCTGCCCGCGACGGATTTCCCGATGCGCGGCGACCTGCCCAAGCGCGAGCCGGGCATCCTGGAGCGCTGGGAGAGCGAGGGGCTGTACGCGCGGCTGCGCGAGAACGCCAAGGGCCGGCCGCTGTTCGTACTGCACGACGGCCCGCCGTACGCCAACGGCGCGATCCACCTCGGCCATGCGGTCAACAAGATCCTCAAGGACATCATCGTCAAGTCGAAGTACCTGGCCGGCTTCGACGCGCCGTACATCCCGGGCTGGGACTGCCACGGCCTGCCGATCGAGATCGCGATCGAGAAGAAGTACGGCAAGGTCGGCGTGAAGCTGGACGCCCCCGAGTTCCGCCAGAAGTGCCGCGAATACGCCGCCGAGCAGATCGACCTGCAGCGCCGCGACTTCAAGCGCCTGGGCGTGATCGGCGACTGGGACAACCCGTACAAGTCGCTGGATTTCCGCTTCGAGGCCAACGAGATCCGCGCGCTGGCCAAGGTGGTCGACAACGGCCACCTGACCCGTGGCGTGAAGCCGGTGCACTGGTGCTTCGATTGCGGCTCGGCGCTGGCCGAGGCCGAGATCGAGTACGCCGACAAGGTCTCGCCCACCGTCGACATCGCCTATCCGGCGCGCGATCCGGCCGCGCTGGCGGCGAAGTTCGGCGTGGTGCTGCCGGAAGGCGTCGAGGTCGCGGTGCCGATCTGGACCACCACGCCGTGGACGCTGCCGGCCTCGCTGGCGGTGACGCTGGGCGCGGAGCTGGACTACGTGCTGGTCGAAGGTCCGGCGCGCGACGGCAAGCCGCGCTGGCTGGTGCTGGCCAGCGCCCTGGCGGCCAAGGCGCTGCAGCGCTACGGCGTCGCCGGCGAGGTCGTGCATGGCCATGTCAAGGGCGCCGTACTGGAGAACCTGCTGCTGGCGCACCCGGCCTACGCCGAACGCGACATCCCGCTGCTGCTGGGCGAGCACGTCTCCGACGAGGACGGCACCGGCGCGGTGCACACCGCGCCCGGCCACGGCCAGGAGGACTACCAGGTCTCGCGCCAGTACGGGCTGATCGATCGCTATACCGCCGCGCAGATCAATCCGGTCGACGGTCGCGGCGTGTACCTGCCCTCGACCCCGGCGTTCAACGGCGTCGAGCTGGCCGGGCTGCACATCTGGAAGGCCAACGACGCCATCATCGAGGCGCTGCGCGGCAACGGCACGCTGCTGTCGGCCGGCAAGATGGAGCACAGCTACCCGCACTGCTGGCGCCACAAGACCCCGATCGCGTTCCGCGCCACCCCGCAGTGGTTCATCTCGATGGAGCAGGCCAACCTGCGCGCCGACGCGCTCAAGGCGATCGAGGGCGTGAAGTGGTACCCGGAATGGGGCCAGGCGCGCATTGCCGGCATGGTCGAGGGCCGCCCGGACTGGACGATCTCGCGCCAGCGCACCTGGGGCGTGCCGATCGCGCTGTTCGTGCATCGCGAGACCGGCGAGCCGCATCCGCGCAGCGTCGAGCTGATGCGCCAGGTCGCCGACAAGGTGGAGCAGGGCGGCGTCGACGCGTGGTACGCGCTGGACCCGGCCGAGCTGCTCGGCGCCGAGGCCGGCGAGTACGAGAAGATCACCGACATCCTCGACGTCTGGTTCGATTCCGGCGTCACCCACGACGCGGTGCTGCCCGACCGCGGCCTGCCCAAGCCGGCCGACCTGTACCTGGAAGGCTCGGACCAGCACCGCGGCTGGTTCCAGTCCTCGCTGCTGAGCGGCGTGGCGATCGACAAGGCGGCGCCGTACCGGCAGTGCCTGACCCACGGCTTCACCGTCGACGAGCACGGCCGCAAGATGTCCAAGTCGCTCGGCAACGGCATCGAGCCGCAGGACATCATGAAGACGCTGGGCGCGGACATCCTGCGCCTGTGGATCGCCTCGGCCGACTACAGCAACGAGATGTCGCTGTCGCAGGAGATCCTCAAGCGCAACGCCGACGCCTACCGCCGCATCCGCAACACCGCGCGCTTCCTGCTCGGCAACCTGGCCGGCTTCGACCCGGCCGCGCACCTGCGCCCGCTCGCGGACATGGTCGCGCTGGACCGCTGGATCGTGCACCGCGCCTGGGAGGTGCAGGAGAAGATCAAGGCCGCCTACGAGCGCTACGATTTCGCCACCATCGTGCAGGCGCTGCTGAACTTCTGCAGCGTGGACCTGGGGTCGCTGTACCTGGACGTGACCAAGGACCGCCTGTACACGATGGCCGAGGACTCGCGCGGCCGGCGTTCGGCGCAGAGCGCCATGTACCGCGTGGCCGAGGCGTTCGTGCGCTGGATCGCGCCGGTGCTGAGCTTCACGGCAGACGAGCTGTGGGGTTACCTGCCCGGCGAGCGCAAGGCCAACGTGCTGTTCGAGACCTGGTACGACGGCCTGGCCCCGCTGCCGGCCGATGCCGAGCTGAACGCGGCCGATTTCGACAGGCTGCTGGCGCTGCGCGAGCAGGTCGCCAAGGTGCTCGAGCCGATGCGCGCCAACGGCGCGATCGGCGCGGCGCTGGAAGCGGAGATCACCGTCGCCGCCGACGCGGTCAGCGCCGCGCGCTGGCAGCCGCTGGCCGACGAACTGCGTTTCCTGTTCATCAGCGGCGACGTGGTGGTCGCGCCGGCCAGCACCGACGGCATCTTCGTCAGCGCGCAGCCCACGAACAAGCCGAAGTGCGTGCGCTGCTGGCACCACCGCGCGGACGTCGGCGCCGACCCGGGGCATCTGGAGCTGTGCGGGCGCTGCGCGAGCAACGTCGAAGGCCCCGGCGAGGACCGGCGTTGGTTCTGACCTGCTTTTCCCTTCTCCCGCCCGCGGGAATCTTGTCCTTTCCTTCTCCCGCAGGCGGGAGAAGGGGGGCGCAAGGCGCCGGATGAGGACGCTCGACGGCGCCCCCGGCTCTGACTACCCTCATCCGCCCTCCGGGCGCTTTCTCCCGCCGGCGGGAGAAGGAACAGCAAGGTGATTCCATGACCGCACGACCCAAACCCGATGCCCTGATCTGGCTGCTGCTGTCTGCGGCGATCATCGGCCTGGACCAGTGGAGCAAGGCCTGGGTGCTGTCCAGCCTGCCCGAATTCACGCCGGTCCCGGTGATCGACGGGTTCTGGAACTGGTACCGCACCTACAACACCGGCGCGGCGTTCAGTTTCCTCAGCGACGCCGGCGGCTGGCAGCTCTGGTTCTTCACGCTGCTGGCGGTGGGCATCAGCGGCTTGATGGCGGTGTGGCTGGCGCGGACCCCGCGCGGCGACTGGCGCAGCGCGCTGCCGTACGCGCTGGTGATCGGCGGGGCGATCGGCAACGTGATCGACCGGCTGGTACACGGCCACGTCGTGGATTTCATCCAGTGGTACGTCGGCGACCACTACTGGCCGTCGTTCAACGTGGCCGACTCGGCGATCGTCGCAGGCGCCGTGGGAATCGTGCTGTCCGGGCTGTTCGACGGCAAGCGCAAGCAAAAAGCGGGATAATGCCGGGCCAACCCTGCTGAAGATCCGGCCCGCCGTGGCCGGGCCCGCCGAACCTATGGACGTCCTGCTCGCCAATCCCCGTGGCTTCTGCGCCGGCGTCGACCGCGCGATCGAGATCGTCAAGCGCGCGATCGAGACGCTGGGCGCGCCGATCTACGTGCGCCACGAGGTGGTGCACAACCGCTTCGTGGTCGACGACCTCAAGCAGCGCGGGGCGATCTTCGTCGAGGAACTGGACGAGGTGCCCGACGGCAACACGGTCATCTTCAGCGCGCACGGGGTCTCGCAGGCGGTGCGCAGCGAGGCCGAGCGGCGCGGGTTGAAGGTGTTCGACGCGACCTGCCCATTGGTCACCAAGGTGCACCTGGAAGTGGCCCGGCACTGCCGCGCCGGGCGCGACGTGGTGCTGATCGGGCATGCCGGCCACCCGGAGGTGGAGGGCACGATGGGCCAGTGGAACCGCGAGGCGGGCGCCGGACGCATCTACCTGGTCGAGGATATCGACGACGTCGCCGCGCTGGACGTGGCGCAGCCGGAGAACCTGGCCTACACGACCCAGACCACGCTGTCGGTGGACGACACCCGCGGCATCATCGAGGCGCTGCGCGAGCGCTTCCCGGCGATGCAGGGGCCGAAGAACGACGACATCTGCTACGCCACCCAGAACCGCCAGGACGCGGTGCGCGAGCTGTCGCAGCAGTGCGACCTGGTGCTGGTGGTCGGCTCGCCGAACAGCTCCAACTCCAACCGGCTGGCCGAGCTGGCCCGCCGCGAGGGCGTGGAGGCCTACCTGATCGACGGCGCGCAGGAGATCGATCCGGCCTGGGTCGCCGGCAAGCGGCGGGTCGGCCTGACCGCGGGCGCGTCCGCGCCGCAGGTGCTGGTCGACGGCGTGATCGCCCGCTTGCGCGAACTCGGCGCGGGCAACGTGTCCGAACTGGCCGGCGAACCCGAATCGATGGTGTTCGCGCTGCCCAAGGAACTGCGGCTGCAGCTGGTCGGGTAAGCGTCCGCCCGCGGCGAAGTGGCGGGGCCGTCCCGCTCCGCCGTGCGCGGTCCCGGGCGATTGACCGACCCCGGCGCGAGCGCCTAGAATTCGCGGCTCGGCCGGAATAGCTCAGTTGGTAGAGCGGCGCATTCGTAATGCGTAGGTCGCAGGTTCGACTCCTGTTTCCGGCACCACTCCAGCACCGGGCCGTCCGCATCGCGGACGGCCCGTTTGCTTTGTGGCATGCGCGTTGCGCGCGCGCCGCCGCATCTGTGCGGCAATATGTCGCAGCCTGTTGCGCGGCTTTGGTTGAGCCGAATCATTGTCAACCGCTTTCGTGCGGTTGCAGCACGCAATAAAATTGCCCTGTTAACCCACGTCCAAGTCGGGCCATTCGCTCCGTGCGGGCCGGATGCAACATCCGGTGCGTCCCGTCGAGGCCGGACGGGGGTTGGCGCCCCCTCGCAATTGGATCGACCGATGATTCCGTTGAAACTCCCCGGGCGTGTACTTCGTCCAGGCCTGCTGCTGCCGTCGTTGCTTCTGCTGCTGACGGGTTGCAACTCGGCCATCCTCAATCCCAAGGGCCAGGTCGGCCAGGATGAGAAGACCCTGCTGATCACCGCCGTGGTGCTGATGCTGCTGGTCGTCGTCCCGGTGATCGTGATGACCATCGCGTTCGCCTGGAAGTACCGGGCCTCCAACACCAAGGCGCGCTACGAGCCGAACTGGTCGCACTCCACGGCGATCGAGGTGGTGGTCTGGTCGATTCCGTGCCTGATCATCCTGGTGCTGGCGGTGCTGACCTGGCGCTCGTCGCATGCGCTGGACCCGTACAAGCCGCTGCAGTCGGACGTCAAGCCGATCACGATCGAAGCGGTCGCGATGGACTGGAAGTGGCTGTTCATCTATCCGGAGCAGGGCATCGCGACGGTCAACGAGATCGCCTTCCCGGTCGACACGCCGATCAACTTCAAGATCACCTCCGACACGGTGATGAACTCGTTCTTCATCCCGCACCTGGGCACGCAGATCTACGCGATGGCCGGCATGGAGACCAAGCTGCACCTGATCGCGAACGAGCCGGGCGACTTCCCGGGCATCTCGGCGAACTACAGCGGCCACGGCTTCTCGAAGATGAACTTCGTCGCCCGCGCCACGCCCGACCAGGCCGGCTTCGACGCCTGGGTCGCCAAGGTCAAGGCCGCGCCGCAGTCGCTGCAGGCCGCCGAGTACCAGGCGCTGGCGGCCAACCGCAACGACAAGAGCGACTACCCGGTCACCTACTACTCGTCGGTGCAGGACGGCATGTTCAAGTCGCTGATCGACAAATACATGATGGGCAAGGGCCACCGCATGGAAGGCCATGACCATCAGGCGATGGCCGCCGAGCCGGTCGCCATGTGCACCTCCGGAGGCAAGTGATGCTAGGCAAACTCACGCTCGAGGCGATCCCGTACCACGAGCCGATCATCATGGGCGCCCTCGGCGGCGCCGGTCTGATCGGCCTGGTGATACTGGCCCTCGTTACCAAGTACAAGCTGTGGGGCTACCTGTGGCGCGAGTGGATCACCTCGGTGGACCACAAGAAGATCGGCGTGATGTACATCATCGTCGCGCTGGTCATGCTGCTGCGCGGCTTCGCCGACGCGGCGATGATGCGCACCCAGCTGGCGATCGCCCACGACGGCAACCCGGGCATCTTCCCGCCGCACCACTACGACCAGATCTTCACCGCGCACGGCGTGATCATGATCTTCTTCATGGCCATGCCGTTCATGACGGGCCTGATCAACCTCGTGGTGCCGCTGCAGATCGGCGCGCGCGACGTGGCCTATCCGTTCCTGAACTCGCTGAGCTTCTGGCTGTTCGTGGCCGGCGTGGCGCTGGTCAACATCTCGCTGGGCGTGGGTGAGTTCGCGCAGACCGGCTGGCTGGCGTACCCGCCGCTGTCGGGCCTGGAATACAGTCCGGGGGTCGGCGTCGACTACTACATATGGGCCCTGCAGATATCCGGCCTGGGCACGTTGCTGACCGGCATCAACTTCTTCGTCACGATCATGCGCATGCGCGCGCCGGGCATGAACCTGATGAAGATGCCGATCTTCACCTGGACCGCGCTGGTCACCAACATCCTGATCATCGCGGCGTTCCCGATCCTGACCGTGGCGCTGGCGCTGCTGGGCGCGGACCGTTACCTCGGCACGCACTTCTTCACCAACGACGGTGGCGGCAACGCCATGATGTACGTCAACCTGATCTGGATCTGGGGCCACCCGGAGGTGTACATCCTGGTGCTGCCGGCGTTCGGCATCTACTCGGAAGTCATCGCCACCTTCAGCCGCAAGAAGCTGTTCGGCTACACCTCGATGGTGTACGCGACGGCGTGCATCGGCGTGCTGTCCTTCATCGTGTGGCTGCACCACTTCTTCACGATGGGCGCCGGCGCCAACGTCAACGCGTTCTTCGGCATCACGACGATGATCATCTCGATCCCGACCGGCGTGAAGCTGTTCAACTGGCTGTTCACGATGTTCCGCGGCCGCGTGCACTTCACCTCGCCGGTGATGTGGACGCTGGGCGCGATGGTCACCTTCACCATCGGCGGCATGACCGGCGTGATGATGGCGATCCCGGCGGTGTCGTTCGTGCTGCACAACAGCCTGTTCCTGATCGCGCACTTCCACAACGCGATCATCGGCGGCGTGGTGTTCGGCTACCTGGCGGGCCTGACCTACTGGTTCCCCAAGGCGTTCGGCTTCAAGCTCAACGAGAAGCTGGGCAAGGCCTCGTTCTGGTGCTGGATCGTCGGCTTCTTCGTGGCGTTCACCCCGCTGTACGTGCTGGGCTTCATGGGCATGACCCGTCGCCTGAACACCTACAGCAACCCGGAATGGATCCCGTGGCTGCACGTGGCCGCCGCGGGTGCCGCGATCGTGGCGCTGGGCATCTTCTTCAACCTGGCGCAGCTGTTCGTCAGCTTCTTCCAGCGCAAGAAGAACCTGGACGTCACCGGCGACCCGTGGGACGGCCGCACCCTGGAGTGGGCCACGTCCTCGCCGCCGCCGTTCTACAACTTCGCCCACCTGCCGAAGGTCGACAGCATCGACCAGTTCTGGGAGGACAAGCAGCGCGGCAAGGGCTGGGTGAAGCCGGCCAAGTACGAGGACATCCACATGCCGCGCAACACGGCGGCGGGCTTCTGGATCGGTGCGTTCAGCATCGCGCTCGGCTTCGGCCTGACCTGGCACATCTGGTGGATGGCGGTGGTCGGCCTGGTCGGCATGATCGGCAGCTTCATCGCCCGCACCTTCGACAACGACATCGACTACTACGTGCCTGCGGCCGAGGTCGAGCGCATCGAGAACGAGCGCTTCGCCCAGCTTGAGAAGCACCAGGCGGCCCACGCCGCGAAGGCAGGATGAGACCCATGTCCACCACCACACTCGACCACCACGGGGCCGCCCACGCGGGCGGCCACCACGACCACGACCACGGTCACCACGATGCCGGCGGCAACACCGTCTTCGGCTTCTGGGTGTACCTGATGAGCGACTGCATCCTGTTCGCCGGCCTGTTCGCCACCTATGCCGTGCTCAGCGGCGCGACGGTGGACGGGCCGACCGCGAAGGAGCTGTTCGACCTGAAGTTCGTGCTCGTGGAGACCTTCCTGCTGCTGTTCAGCAGCTTGACCTTCGGCTTCGCGATGCTGTCCGCGCACAAGCGCAAGATGGGCGGCCTGTATGGCTGGCTGGCGGTGACCGCGCTGTTCGGCATCGGCTTCCTGTGCATGGAAATCTACGAGTTCCGCCACTTGATCCACGAAGGCGCCGGCCCCGGCCGCAGCGCGTTCCTGTCGGCGTTCTTCACGCTGGTCGGCACGCACGGCCTGCACGTGGCCTCGGGCCTGCTGTGGATGCTGGTGCTGGTGATCCAGATCGCCAAGAACGGCCTGACCGCGCGCAACAGCACCCGCCTGGCGTGCCTGAGCCTGTTCTGGCACTTCCTGGACATCATCTGGATCGGCGTGTTCACCGTCGTCTACCTGCTGGGAGCACTGTAATGGCCCACCACGACAACCATTCCGACACCCATGCCGCCGATTCGCACGGCGGCGGGCTGAAGTCCTACCTGATCGGCTTCGCGATGGCGGTGGTGCTGACCGTCATCCCGTTCGCGATGGTGATGAGCGGCGCGTTCTCCAAGGGCGCGACCGTGATCGTCATCTCGGTGCTGGCGGCGGTGCAGATGCTGGTGCACATCGTCTACTTCCTGCACATGGACCGTTCCCCGGAACAGCGCTCCAACGTGCACGTGGGCCTGTTCTCGATCCTGATCATCGGCATCGTGATCATCGGCTCGCTGTGGGTCATGCACAACCTCAACGTCAACATGATGCACTGAGGCGCGACGTCCCCCCACGTTGCCGAAGGCCGCCAAGCGATTGGCGGCCTTTCTTTTGTGCAGGTCCCTCTGCAGGAGCCCGCACATCCATGTGCGGGGATTCGAATACAGGCGCTGTCGGGACCGAAGTCCTTCCCGCAAGGGTTCGGTTCCCCCCGAGCGGCAAGGGGTGCGGGTATGACCTATGGCAGGCCGGTGCGGGACCGCGGCGGCGTAGCATCGGCGTTTTCCGTCGCCGTCCATCCTGCTGCTGGAGTTCAGATGAAGACCCCCACCGTCCTGGCGCTTTCGCTGCTCGCCGTCCTCTCGCTGCCCGCCGCGCAGGCCCAGACCGCGCCGCCGCGCGACGTGCCTTTCGACGGCGTGCTGCGCATCGACGTCGATGCCACCGACATCGACCGCCGCATCTTCCGGGTGCGCGCCACCATGCCGGCCACGCCCGGCACGATGACCCTGCTGTATCCGCAATGGATCCCGGGCAACCATGCGCCGAGCGGCCCGATCGACAAGGTCGCCGGGCTGGTGGTGAAGGACGATGCGGGCAAGGTGCTGAAGTGGACGCGCGACCCGTACGACGTCTACGCCTTCAAGGTTGACGTGCCGGAAGGCTCGCGCGCGATCAGCGCCGAGTTCCAGTTCCTGTCCTCGCAGGGCGACGGGCAGGGGCGCGTGACGATGACCCCGGAGATGCTGAACCTGCAGTGGAACACCGCTTCGCTGTATCCGGCCGGCTACTACGCGCGCAACATCAAGACCGTGGCGAGCGTGACCTTGCCGCAGGGCTGGGAGTACGCCACCGCGCTGGAGACCGAACGGCGCGACGGCAACAAGGTGACCTTCAAGCCGATCGACTACGACGACCTGGTGGATTCGCCGATCTTCGCCGGCAGGTACCACAAGCGCTACGCGCTGGACGCGGCGGGCAAGCAGCCGGTCTATCTCAACGTGTTCGCCGACGAGGCCAAGTACCTGGAGGCCAGGCCGGAGCAGGTCAAGGCGCACCAGGCCCTGGTGCAGCAGATGGACAAGCTGTACGGGGCGCGCCACTTCGACCACTACGAGTTCCTGCTGGCGCTGACCGACAAGCTCGGCGGGATCGGCCTGGAGCACCACCGGTCCAGCGAGAACAGCGGCGCGACCGGGTACTTCACCGAATGGGACAAGACCTGGGCCGGCCGCGACCTGCTGGCGCACGAGTTCAACCACTCCTGGAACGGCAAGTACCGCCGCGGCGCCGACCTGGCCACGCCCAACTTCAACGTGCCGATGGGCGACTCGCTGCTGTGGCTGTACGAGGGCCAGACCCAGTTCTTCGGCCACGTCGTCGCGGCGCGCTCGGGCCTGTGGAGCCAGGAGCAGGCGCGCGACATGCTGGCCGGCGTCGCGGCCACCTACGATCGCGGCCGCCCGGGCCTGGCGTGGCGCACGATCCAGGACACCACCAACGACCCGACCATCGCACGGCGCGCGTCGCGTGCGTTCCGCAACTACCAGATGAGCGAGGACTACTACTCCGGCGGCCAGATGGTGTGGCTGGCGGTGGACGGCAAGTTGCGCGAGCTGAGCGGCGACAAGCGTTCGATCGACGACTTCGCCAAGGCCTTCTTCGGCATGGACAACGGCGCCTGGGACGTCAATCCGTACACCTTCGAGGACATCGTCGCCACGCTCGACCGGATCGCGCCGTACGATTGGGCCGGCTTCCTGCGCGAGCGCATCGACGGACACGGCCCGATCGTCGACGGGATCGAGGCCGCCGGCTGGAAGCTGGTCTACACCGACAAGCCCAACGAGGCGTTCAAGGCGGGCGAGCAGCGCAGCAAGGGCGCCAACCTGACCTACTCGCTGGGCGTGGCGACCGGCGCCAAGGGCGATATCTCCGACGTGCTGTGGGACAGCCCGGCGTTCAATGCGGGCATCGGCACCGGCATGACCATCGTCGCGGTCAACGGCAAGGAATTCAGCCCGGACGCGATCAAGGACGCGGTGGCCGCGGCCAAGGACAGCCCGGCGCCGATCGAGCTGCTGGTGAAGCAGTTCGACCGCTACCGCACGATCAAGGTCGATTACCACGGCGGCCTGCTGTACCCGAACCTGGTGCGCATCGCCGGCAAGCCGGACCGGTTGAGCGAGTTGTACAAGGCGCGCTGACGCGCCCGCGCGATGGCCGTCGGTGTGACGGCCATCGCAGCTTTCGCGGCACTGAATGGATTCAGCAAGCCGTGCGGAAAAAAGCTGCGTCAAAATCTTGGCGTTTCATGTCGGCGATGGCAAATTTGCGGCTTCCGGTCATGGGACGAAGGAACGCCAGCAATGCATGCCGCCGCTCTCACGCCATTGGACGCCTTCACGCGCCTGAACCAGGACCGGCGCCTGATCCGCGTCGATACGGTGCTCGATCCGGACACCTTCCTGGTCAAGCGCTTCGAAGGCAGCGAGGCGGTTTCGGAACCGTTCTCCTACCGCATCGACCTGCTGTCGGGCCAATCGCGGCTGGAGCTCAAGCAGCTGGTGGGCCAGCCGCTGCGCCTGCAACTGGGCGACGAGTTCGGCGGCCGCAGCGTGCACGGGTACGTGCGCGAGTTCGCCAGCACCGGCAGCGAGGCGCAGCTGAGCAGTTATCGCGCCGAGATCGCGCCCTGGTTCGCGTTCCTGGACTACACCAGCAACTGCCGCATCTTCCAGGACCTGAGCGTGCTGGAGATCGTCGAGCAGGTGTTCGACGCCTACCCGCAACTGGCCGACTACCAGTTCGACCTCAACGCCGGGCGCCTGCCCAAGCTGCCGTATTGCGTGCAGTACAACGAGTCGGACTTCGCCTTCGTCTCGCGCCTGCTCGAGGATGCCGGCATCCACTACGGTTTCCGCCACCACGACCAGGGCCACACCCTGGTGCTGTGCGACGATTCCACCGCCAGCGCCGCCCATGGCGAGCCGGCCAAAGTGGAATTCGTCTCCGACCAGGGCGTGCTGGCGCGCCCGGGCTTGCATCGCTGGGGCGCGCGGCGCCGGGTGGGGCCCAGCGCGCAGTCGTTGAAGAGCTTCGATTTCAAGCAGCCGCGCAGCGCCCTGTTGGCCAGCAACGGCCGCAGCATCCCGATGGGCGCGCTGCCGGAGCTGGAGCAATACCGCTACGACGGCGCCGCGCGCTTCGCCGACAGCCAGGTCGGCACGGCGCTGGCGGCGGTGCGCAGCGAGGAAGCGGTATGGCCGACCAAGCTGTTCGAATGCGAGGGCAACGTCGCCGGGCTTCAGGCGGGCAGCTGTTTCACCCTGGAGCGCTATCCGGACTTCATCGGCCGTAGCGAGGAGGACCGGCAGTTCTTCGTGGTCAAGCTGCAGCGCGAGGGACGCAACAACTTCTCCAGCGACTATGGCGACGCCGAGTCGCCGAGCCACGAAATCCGCGCCGAGGTGCTGCGCCGCAAGATCCCGTACCGGCCGCTGCGGCGCACGCCGTGGCCGCGCATGCCCGGTCCGCAGACCGCCACGGTGGTGGGCCCGCCCGGCGAGGAACTGCACGCCGACCGCTACGGGCGGGTCAAGGTGCAGTTCCACTGGGACCGCCAGGGCGACAGGCGCGAGAACAGCTCGTGCTGGATCCGCAGCGCCAGCCCGTGGGCGGGCGCCGACATGGGCGGCGTGTCGCCGCCGCGCGTCGGCCAGGAGGTGGTGGTCGATTTCCTCGACGGCGACCCGGACCGCCCGATCATCACCGGGCGGGTCTACAACGAGGACAACATGCCGCCGTTCGGCATGGAGGTCAGCGGCCTGAAGTCGAAGACCGTCAAGGGCGAGGGCTGGAACGAGATCAGCATGCACGACGGCGCCGGCGGCGAGCTGCTGAACATGCGCGCCCAGCGCGACATGGTCACCACCGTGCTCAACGACCAGAACGCGACCATCCAGAACAACAAGTCCACCAGCGTCGCCGCCAACCACAACATGAGCGTGGGCGCCAACCAGGACATCTCCGTCGGCGCCAATCGCGGCATCACGGTCACCGGCAACGACACGCTGGGCGTCACCGGCACGCGCACCACCAACGTCACCGGCGCGGTGACGCAGAACTACCAGGCCGGGCAGACCAAGACGATCGCCTCCGCCGGCTACACCGAGACCATCACCGGCAACTTCACCACCACGCTGACCGGCGACTACGTCAGCCAGCGCACCGGCAGCTGGAAGGAGACGGTGACCAGCACCTCGACTCGCGAGGTGGTCGGCAAGCTGTCCGAGACGTTGCAGGGCGGGCGCGAGGTGGCCGTGGTCGGGCTGGACCGGCGTGGCGTCGAGGGCGCCGTGGAGGACACCAACAAGGGAGCGCGCACGGTCGGCGTGGAAGGCGATTTCGAGCAGGGCGTCAGCGGCAAGCACGAGCAGATGTCGGGCAGCGACATGACGCTGGCGTCGGGGACCAAGCTGACCGCGGCGGTGGGCGGCGCCTTCATCGAGGTGGTCGACGGCGAGATCCGCATCAGCGCCGGCGGCTCGGAGGTGGTCATCAACGCCGGCGGCGTGTCGGTGAACGGCAGCGAGATCAAGCTCAACTGCTGAACCGGCCAGGAGACCGCCGATGCAATCCAATCCCATGCTGCGCGGCGTCGAGGCACTGCGCGACGCCTGGCTGGAAGCCAGCGCCGATCCGGCGAAAAGGCTGCTGGTGTGGCGGCTGCCGGCCAACGCCGCGCGCCTGCTGGCCGCATTCCTGCAGATGCAGGAGCACGAGGGCGATTGGAGCGTGCCCGATTACTTCCTGCGCCTGGACACGCCGTTCGACACCGGTTTCGGCTACAGCCGCGCGCTCAAGCAGGCGTTGCTGGAACGCTACCTCGGCAGCCAGGCGGAACTGCGCGACCAGGGCGTGGCCCTGGGCTGGCGCGGCCCGCAGCCGGCGCATGCCGATACCGCGGCAGGCACCGTGGAGGTCTGGCAGGACTTCGCGCGCCACCATGGCGAGCACCTGCGGCTGCTGGCGGTGGTGCTGGAGCCGGAACGGGCCAGCTACGAAGAAGGCCTGCAGCGATGGATCGAGGCGGCGCTGGCGGTGCTGCCGCAGCAGCTGCGGCTGGTGCTGGTGGACAGCCGCGAGCAGCCGCGCTGGCAGCCGCTGCTGGACCGCCACGGCAACAACGCCGCGATCGTCACCGCGCCGGTGGACATGTTCGACCTGGCGCGCGATACCGCGGCGCAATCCGGCGGCAGCGGTCCGCAAGTGATGTACCGGCAGTTGCTGACCGACCTGATGCTGCTGATCGAGCGCGGCCGCCCGCAGCAGGTCGCCGAGCGCGCCGAGCGCGCGCTGGGGTTGGCGCAGCGCCATGGCTGGCACGACCAGCAGGCCGCCGTGCAGATGATGGTGGCCGGCGCCTGGCTGAAGGGCGGCGACCATGCACAGGCGATCGCCGGTTATCGCCAGGCGCGCAGCGCCGCGCAATCGGCCGCCGCGCTGGGCCATGCCGCCGCGCCGCAACTGGCGATGCAGAGTTGGTTCGGCGAGGCCGGCTGCTGGCTGGCCGCGCAGCAGCCCGAGCGCGCCGCGCAGGCCTACCTGTCGGCCGCGCAGTCGGCCGCGGAGATCCCGCACCCGATGTTCGATATCGAGGGCCGGCGCATGGCGGGGTGGTGCCTGCTCCAGCACGGCCAGCGCGATGCCGCGCGCGAGCACCTGCTCGAAGCCGTGCGCGCCGCCAAGCCGCTGTCGGTCCAGGACCGTCAGGCCACCACCTTGCCGCAGGTGCTGTGGGAACTGCTGCAACTGCAGGACAAGGCCCGCGCGAAGAAGCTGGAGCAGGTGGTCCCCGCCTACCTGGCGCAGGCCACCCAACTGCACCGGCACGCCGACGAGCAGGCCGCCGCGCTCGGCCCACGCCCGCCCGCCGCGCAACTGGACCGCATCGAGAACGAACTGCAGGCGGCGCTGGAGCAGGCCTTCCATCGCGCCGGGCGGGAACGCGAGCAGTTGATCCAGGGCGGGGACGAATTCTTCCGCAAGGTGGTCGCGGTGGGACGCGAGTTCCTCGATCCCGCCTGGAACGGCCTGCCGGCGATCCAGCATCCGCTGGACCACGAAGTGGCCGCCTGGAGCGAACCGCCGGCGATGCAGCCCTTGCCCGACCCGGCGCCGTTGTTGCAGGCGTCCGGCCAAACCCAGAACGGAGAAAGGAGCGCGGAAGCGGCGGCATGAGTTCGAGCAAATGGATGGTGATGGGCGTGGCCGTGCTGCTGGGCATGGCGGTGGTGGCCTGGATCGGCGTGGAGTACCGCGACGAGGTCAAGCAGTTCCTGCGCGCGCTGTTGCGCGCCTTGTAGCGCGCTCGCGAGGGGACGATCGATGAGCATCGCCGCCAAGCATTTCGACCCGCAGCTGGGCATCGACATCCACATGTACGCGATGCCGCCGTGCCCGTTGCCGACGCCGCACATCGGCCTGGTGCTGGACCCGTTCGACTACCTGCCGTTCATCGGCTCGACGGTGAAGGTGGGGGGCGTGCACCGGGCCACGGCGGGCACGGGCGGGCTGGACATCCACATCCCGCTGGGCGCGTGGGCGCCGCCGATGGCCGCACCGATGGGGCCGCAGTTCGACGGCGAGGAGATCTTCATGGGGAGCCGGACCGTGTCGGCGGACGGCGAGCCGTTCTCGCGGCTGGCGATGCCGGTGCTGGACTGCAACCTGGTGGGCCTGGTGGTGCCGTTCCGGCGCAAGAAGCCGAAGAAGCCGTTGCGCGCGCTGTCGCTGCCGACGGGGTTGAACGTGGCGATCCCGACCAACGTGACGGTGGGTGGCCCGCCGACGGTGTCGTGGACGGCGCTGGCGTTCCGCGGCCTGTTCGCCGGGCTCGGCAAGCTGCGCCGCTCGCGGCTGGGCGCGCGGGCCGCCGAGGCGTTCCGCAACGTGCGCCGCAGCGTGTTCTCCAACCTCAAGCCCGGCTTCCTCAAGTGCAACGTGCTGCGCGCCGAGCCGGTGGACATTCGCGACGGCAGCGTCTCGGTGACGCACGAGGATTTCAGCGTGCCCGGTCGGCTGCCGCTGGCCTGGGTGCGCGCCTATCGGTCCAATCGCGACGAGTCCGGCAGCTGCGGCCATGGCTGGCGCACGCCGGCGGATATCCGGCTGGTGCTGGAGGGCGACGGCTGGGTCGCCTTCCACGACCCGTCCGGCGAGGCCTTGTTCCCGGCATTGCCGCAGGGCGGGGAAGTGGTGCTCGAATGCGTCGAGGGCGCCAGGCTGTCGCAGCGCGAAGGCCATTGGGTCGTGCGCTGCAAGGACGGCGTGAGCTACTGGTTCGAGCAGGCGGCCGGGTCGGATCGCTGGCCGATCGCGCGCATCGAGGACATCTGCGGCAACCACTGGCGCTTCGAGCGCCAGGGCGGCCACCTGGTGCGCATCGTCGAAAGCGGCATCGACGGCCTGCAGGGGCGTTTCATCGAAGTGGAAGCGCGGCAAGGGCGGATCGAGCGGATGCAACTGTACGATCCGGCCACCGGCCTGAACCATCCGCTGGTGTCCTACCGCTACGCGGACGGGGACCTGGCCGCGGCGCTGGACGCGCTCGATGCGGCGCGCACGTTCGAGTATCGCCAGCATCGGATGGTGCGCCACACCGACCGGGTCGGTCTGTCGTTCCACTACGCCTACGATGCCCAATGGCGGGTGGTGCATTCCTGGGGCGATGGCGGGCTGTACGACTACCGCTTCGAATACGACGAACTGCTGCGGGAAACCCGCGTCACCGATTCCGCCGGACATGCGAGCGTGGTGAAGTTCGACGGCGCGGGGCTGCCGTTGTGCGAGATCGACCCGCTCGATGGGGTCACCCTGTTCGAGTACGACGGCTCCGGCCGGACCGTCGCCGTGACCGACGCCAATGGCCTGCGCCACGGTTTCGCCTACGACGAACGCGGCAACCTCCTCGAATGGCGCCGCCCCGACGGCAGCACGCTGCAACGGCGGTTCGACGACGACGACCGGCTGCTGCAGCGCATCGACGGATGCGGGGCGGCCACCCGCTTCGAGTGGAACGAGCGGGGCCTGCTGGCGGCGATGACCGATGCCCTCGGCGCGACCACCCGCTTCGCCTACCACGCCAGCGGGCAGTTGGCCGAGACGACCGATGCGCTGGGCCATGTCACCCGGCTGCGCTACGACCGCTACGGCAAGCTGGCGCTGCGCGAGGACGCCTTGGGCCAGCAGGAGCGCGCCGAGCACGACGCGCTCGGGCGCATCCTGCGGCGCTGGGACGTGGGCGGCAACCTCTTCGTCTACGAGCACGACGCGGCCGGCCGCCTGCGCGCGGTGCAGGCGCCGGACGGAAGGCGCAGCCAGTACCACTACGACGGCGAAGGACAGCTCGTGCGCCACCTGGACATGGATGGCGCATCGACCCGCCTGGACTACACGGGGCTGGGCTGGCTGTCGCGGCGGGTACGGCCCGACGGCGCGACCACCGAGTACCGCTACGACAAGGAAGGCCGCATCCGCGAGTTGGTCGATCCCAACGGGCAGACCTACGCGTGGCAGCGCGATGCGCGCGGTTGCGTGATCGCCGAGGTCGATTACTGGGGGCAGGTCCGCCGCTACCAGCGCGATGCCGCGGGCCGCGTCGTGCGCACCATCGATCCCTTGGGACGCAGCGTGCACCTGGAACTGGACGCGATGGGGCGCGTCGTGCGGCGCCGCCATCGCGATGACGCCGATCCGCAGCGCTGGCATGCCGAGCACTTGCGCTACGACAGCGAGGGCCGCTTGCTGGAAGCGCGCAATGCGGCAGCCCATGTCCTGTGCGAATACGATGCCGCCGGGCGCTTGCTCAGCGAAGTGCAGAACGGCTTCGCCGTGCGCCATGCCTACGATGCGGTGGGCAACCGCGTCGGCCGAAGCAGCGATGCAGGCAACACGCTGGCGATGGAGTACGACCCGCTCGGGCGCCTGCAGCGGATGCGGGTCAACGGCGAGGACGCCCTGGAGAGCGTGCGCAACCGGCGCAACCAGGCCGTGCTCGAACGCCTGGGCGAGCACCTGTCCCGCAATCTCGGCTACGACCTGTCCGGCATGGTCGCGCTGGAACAGTGGCAGGGCGCGCACGGCGAACTGTTCGCGATCGCGCACGAGTACGACGCCGCCGGCAATGCCGTCGCGCGCCAGGATTCGGTGTTCGGCGAGGATCGCTACGGCTACGACGTCGCGCGCAGGCTCGTGGCGCACGACAGTGCGATGGAGGGGGAGCGGAGTTTCCCGCACGACGCGGCGGGCAATCGCCTGGCCACCCGCGTCGTGGCGCGGCGGGCCGTGGCGGGCGCGGACGCCGGCGTGATCGAGGAATGGTGGCGGGAAGGCGAGTGCGACGGCATCGGCTATCGCTTCGACCGTGCCGGCAACCTGGTGGCGCGCAGCCTGCGCCGGCAGGCCGGCCAGCCGACGCTCTCGTTGCGCTGGGATGCCCAGCAGCGCCTGGTCGAGAGTCGTTGGGAAGGCCGGCAGGACGCCACCCGCTACGCCTACGACGCGCTGGGCCGCCGGGTCTGCAAGCGCACGCCGCAGGCCACGACCTGGTTCTTCTGGGATGGCGACGTGCTGCTGGGCGAGGTGACCTGCGACGATCCGGCCCCCTCGTCGTTGTGGGACGGCAATGTCGCCGACCTGTACGAGGCGCGGCGGCGGCGCAAGCGCTTGCAGGACTTGCATGCCCAGGTGCGCGAATACGTGTACCGGCCGCATGGCTACGAACCCCTGCTGCTGATCGTGCCGGAGACGGTGACGGTGGTCCCCGCCGCTGCAGCAGGGAACGAACAAGCGCGGGCGCCCGCGCCGGAGGCGAGGACCGGCGCCAGCCCGCAAGAGCCGCTTCCGCCAACCAAGCCGATCCCGCAGGCACCTGCCGGCCCGGCCCGGCCGCGGCAGGAACCGAGCAACGGACTGGGCGCGACGCTCGGCGGCGGCATGCGGCTGGGAGGAGCGCCGGGCCCTGCCGGCCCGCCAGCCACGGACGGTCCCACCGAGGAACCGGCGCGGCCTGCCGGCGCCGCGCCGGCCGCGCGGACGCTGGGGGCCCTGGGCAGCGCCACGCTGTTTCCATCGAGATCCCCGGCCAACGATGCACCGCGTGCCCCGGTGCGGTCCGGCCCGGATGCCGCGAAGCCGGCCGGACCTGCGCAGGCCGGTGCGGCGGATGCGGTGGACGCCTCCGCGCCCGCTTCGCGCACCCTGCAAGTGCGGCGGATCTACTACTACTGCAACGACGTCAACGGCAGTCCGTTGCGCCTGCTGGATGCGCATGGCGAACTGGCCTGGGCCGCGGCTTCGGCGCCGTGGGGGCAGGTGCGGGCACGGTTGCGCGATGCGCGCCTGGCGCAGCCGTTGCGCCTGCCGGGGATGTACTACGACGCCGAGAGCGGGCTTTGCTACAACCTGGCGCGCTACTACGACCCGCAGGTCGGGTGCTATGCCGGCGCAGACCCGATGCTGCTCGCCGCCGGCGAGAACCTCTACGACTACGGCCACGGCAATCCGTTCCGCTGGATGGATCCGCTGGGCCTCGCTCCGTGCCGGCGCGGCGAGTGGATCTTTCCCGAAGGCGACTCGCGCAACGTCAACGACTACGACGTGATCTACACCAACGGCATCATGGGCAGCCGCGACGCCGCGGTGGAGCTGGCGAACAGCCGCGGCGTCGCCTACTACTACAACCCCAGCTTCTCGGAAGGCCTGCCGCGGTGGATACCGGGCTTCCTGCGCGGGCCGATCGGCGGCATGGGCGACGTGTTCGAGACCGCGGTGCAGAAGTTCGGGCGCGGCGGCGATCCATTGACCCAGGGTTTCATCGACGGGCTGCGCCAGCTCGACCACCCGGTCACCATCGTCGGCCACAGCCAGGGCGCCGCCACCGTCGTGCGTTCGGCCGCGCACATCCCGCCGGGATCGACCGTGGTGCTGCGCAGCCCGGCGGTGAGCTACAACACCGCGGCCGAAGCGCTGAACGGGGCCAACCTCGCCGAATGGCGCTACATCCAGCCGGTCGGCGACATCGCGCCCCTGTACGCCTCGAACAACCCGGGGCAGTGGGTCTCGCAGGTACGCCGCATTAATCCGATCAGGACCGTGGGCATCCATAATCAGAACGGATTGGGCCTGGGTACCGGCGATTTCCCCGGACCGACGTTCCCGAATGGCTGAAGGACGGAGGCACGTGCGCATGAACATCTGGTATTGGCTCCTGATCGCCGCCGGGCTGGCGGCCCTGTTGCTCGGGGCCTGCGCCAAGGCGTTCTCCGGCAATGGCAGCGGCATCGACTACCGGCGCGACGGCACGGGCAAGACGATCCTGCTGGACACCCCCGGGCAGCGCGCCGACGCGGCGATGGCCTACGACGCCAACATCGCGATGGAGCGGCGCGGCCACCGGCTCTCGGACGGCGGTACCTGGAACGACCGCTGGCTGCGCATCATCAAGTCCGTGCGCCGCAACAGCGAGAACCCGGAGTGGTACGTGCAGTACATCGTCACCAAGCGCCGCGAGGCCGGACTGCCCGAACTGGTGGGCCTGGACGACGACCCGCCTTGACGGGAACCCGCGCGCCAGGACGGCGCCGCGACACAGACGTTGCCGAGGGAGCCACATGAGCATCGCCGCCAAGCATTTCGACCCGCAGCTGGGCATCGACATCCACATGTACGCGATGCCGCCGTGTCCGTTGCCGACGCCGCACATCGGCCTGGTGCTGGACCCGTTCGACTACCTGCCGTTCATCGGTTCGACGGTGAAGGTGGGGGGCGTGCACCGGGCCACGGCGGGCACGGGCGGGCTGGACATCCACATCCCGCTGGGCGCGTGGGCGCCGCCGATGGCCGCGCCGATGGGGCCGCAGTTCGACGGCGAGGAGATCTTCATGGGGAGCCGGACGGTGTCGGCGGACGGCGAGCCATTCTCGCGGCTGGCGATGCCGGTGCTGGACTGCAACCTGGTGGGCCTGGTGGTGCCGTTCCGGCGCAAGAAGCCGAAGAAGCCGTTGCGCGCGCTGTCGCTGCCGACGGGGTTGAACGTGGCGATCCCGACCAACGTGACGGTGGGTGGCCCGCCGACGGTGTCGTGGACGGCGCTGGCGTTCCGCGGCCTGTTCGCCGGGCTCGGCAAGCTGCGCAAGGCCAGTTTCGTGCGCAAGAAGCTGGACGCGTTCGCCAACTGGCGCAGGGCCAAGTGGGGCAATCTGCCGCCGGGATTCCTGAAGTGCAAGGTGCTGCGCGCCGAGCCGGTGGACATCCGCGACGGCAGCGTCTCGGTGACGCACGAGGACTTCTCGATTCCCGGGCGGCTGCCGTTGCCGTGGCGGCGCGTGTACAGCTCGCGCGAGGCCGCGCATGCGGGCAACTGCGGCCATGGCTGGCAGACGCCGGCCGACATCCGGCTGCAGTTGTCGGCGGACGGCAGCGCCTGGCTGTCGGGGCCGGACGAGGCGGCGTTGTTTCCCCAGCTGCCGGCCGGCGACGGCATGGCCCACCATGTGCTGGATTTCGTCGACGGCGCGCGCCTGTATCGCGAAGGCGTGCATCTGCTGGTGCGCTTCAAGGACGGCCGCCGCTATCGCTTCGAACACGCGCCCGCTCCCGGCGTGGCGGTGCTGCCGGGCGACCGCACGCTACCGATCGCGCGCATCGAGGATGCCTGCGGCAACCACTGGCGCTTCGAGCGCCGCGACGGGCACCTGGTGCGCATCGTCGAGAGCGGCATCGACGGCCTGCAGGGGCGTTTCATCGAAGTGGAAGCGCGGCAGGGGCGGATCGAGCGATTGCAGCTGCACGACCCGGCCACCGGCCTGAACCATCCGCTGGTGTCCTACCGCTACGCGGACGGCGACCTGGCCGCGGCGCTGGACGCGCTCGATGCGGCGCGCACGTTCGAGTATCGCCAGCACCGGATGGTGCGCCACACCGACCGGGTCGGTCTGTCGTTCCACTACGCCTACGACGCCCAATGGCGGGTGGTGCATTCCTGGGGCGATGGCGGACTGTACGACTACCGCTTCGAATACGACGACCTGCTCCGCGAGACCCGCCTGACCGATTCGCTCGGCCACGCCACGGTGGTGAAGTTCGACGAGCATCGCCTGCCGCTGTGCGAGATCGATCCGCTCGACGGCGTCACCGTGTTCGAGTACGACGACTTCGGCCGCACCGTGGCGGTGACGGACCCGGAAGGCTTGCGGACGGGATTCGAGTATGACGAGCGGGGGAATCTGGTTGCGTTGTCGCGGCCGGACGGCAGCGTGCTGCGTTGCGAATACGATGAACTCGATCACGAGCGGTCGTTCATCGAGCCAGGCAATGCCGTATGGCGGCAGGCCTGGGACGAGCGTGATCTATTGCTCGAACAGATCACTCCGATGGGGGCCGTCTCGCGCTATGAATACGATGCTTTCGGGCAGTTATGCCGGCACATCGATGCTTCTGGAGTGGAAACCAGGCTGCAATACGATCGCTACGGCAACCTGATCCGTATTGCGGATGATCGGGCCGACAAGGGACGGTTCGAATGCGATGCCCTTGGCAGGGTGTTGCGGCAACACGGTGCCGACGGCAATGTCGCGCTGCTCTCCTACGATCGCAAGGGACGTCTTCTGTCGGTGCGGATGGAGACGACCATGGTCGCGAGCTTGCAGTACGACGCCGAGGATCAGCTGATCGGCTATACGGACGAGGCGGAACGGACGACCCGCTTGGAATACGTGGGCATCGGCCAACTCGGCCGCCGTGTGCATCCGGATGGTAGCGATGTCCGCTACCGCTATGACACGGAAGAACGACTGTTGGAGGTGACCAATGCCACCGGCCAGACCTACTCGCTGCAGCGCGATGCATTGGGACGCATCGTTTGCGAATCGGACTATTGGGGACAGCCGAGACGCTACCGGTATGACGGAGCGAGCCGGCTGATCGCCACAGTGGATGCGCTGGGCAGGGAGATTCGTTACGACAATGATGGCCTGGGACGGGTGGTGGCGAGGCATCTTCAGGATCCCGATCGCCCTGGTGGAATCTTCAGCGAGCATTACGTCTATGATGCTCGTGGTTTCCTGCGCGAGGCACGCAACCCGCATGGCGCCATAAAACGGCGTTACGACGAGGATGGCTGTCTTGTGGAGGAGGACCAGGGAGGCTTTGTGGTCTCCTACGGCTACGATGCTGCCGGGCGGCAGGTTCTGCGCCGGAGCGGCGCTGGCAATCGCATTCTTTCGGTATTCGATGGCCAGGGTGTGTTGGCGTCGTTGCAGATCAATGATGATGCTCCCATCCGGATCGAGCGCGATAACTTTGGTCGCGTTGTCGCCGAACAACTCGGCGAACATCTGCGCAGGGAGTCCACTTATGACGAACGGGGGCGGCTCAGCTCCCGGAAAGTACTCGATGCGTGCCAGTCCAATTTGTTTGAGACGCACTATCGCTACGACCGTGCCGGGCAATTGACCGAACGTGACGACAGCAGGTGCGGTTGCGAGCGCTATACCTATGATCCCATGGGGCGCATACTGAGCCACGTCGATCCATTGGGCCGCATTCGTCGCTATATGACGGATGCGGCTGGCGAACGCATGCGGACCGAGGTTCGTGCTATCGGCGCCTTGCGGGTGGCCGGTGGGGATAGCCAGCCTGAGCATTGGACTCGCATCGGAAGCCTGAACGGAGTCGATTACGAGTTCGACCGGGTAGGCAACCTTGCGCTCAGGGATGCTTCCGGTTCCCGAGATTCGCGCGCCGGCGGAGTCGAGTTCAGATGGGATGCTTGCCAACGTCTCGTCGAAAGCCGCAGCGCAGCGGGAACGGTGCGCTATGGCTACGATGCGTTGGGACGACGTATTTTCAAACGCACGGCAACATGCACCACCAGGTTCTTCTGGGACGGCGATGCATTGCTGGCTGAAGTGGATGACGATACCGAACCGGAGGCGGGCGCATCATATGGGCACAGGGTCATCCCGTTCGAACGGCGGCGTGCGCAGCAACGGACCATGGCGGTCCTGTGTGGCCGGGCGCGCGAGTATGTATTCCATCCCGCCAGCTACGTGCCGTTGGCCCTGATCGAAGCGGGAGGCAAGCGGGGCGATGCAAGGGCGCCATCGATCGCGCCAGTGGCCGATAGCGTGGATAGGAATGTGCCGGCCACCGCGCGGAGAACGAGCAAGATCGAATCGGGAACGCTTGGGGTACTCGGCGCAGGGCAGGTTCTCCAGGGCAAGGGGCCGGAACGGCCAGCGTCGGGGCTGGGAGTCGCCCGACTGGGTATGTCGTTCCTAGGCTCCGACAAGATGGATGCTGCGCTTGCGGATAATCTGCCACCTTCGTTCCAGCGCCCTGTTGCCGCCGTATCGCCGGAACCGGGCTCGGTGAGCCAACGCCGTGATGACGATAATTCGCCCCAGCAGGACGCGTCGGCTTCGTCGCGCAAGGTCTATCACTATCACACCGAACCCAATGGATGCCCCACGCGGATCACGGACGGGCGAGGGAAGGTGGTCTGGGAAGCGAACTATGGGGCGTGGGGCGATTGCGAGATCACGCTGGAGGAGATCTGCAATCCGTTGCGCTTGCAGGGCCAATACGAGGACGTCGAAACCGGCCTGCACTACAACCTCAATCGGTACTACGATCCACACCTGGGCAGCTTCATAAGCAAGGATCCGATCGGCCTGGCCGGAGGTGTCGGGCTCTACCAGTACGCTCCCAACACGCTCGAGTGGATCGACCCGAGTGGCCTGACACCAGGGCCGGTGCCTGATTTCGATACGTTGAAGCACCTGGCGAACAATGTGCTTGACTTCTCTACCAAACGGGATGGGGCTGTGTTCTGGTCCACTCCGCGAATGGCGGATGCGCAGCGCTGGGCCGCCTCGGTAGGAAAAACAACGCTCGAGCAAACGGCAGGCGGTAAAATTCTTGATGCTTGGGATTTATTCAACCAATCCCATATCACCCCGGCGCAGGCCGCCGAGATATGGAACATCGCCTCGGTCAGATTCGCGGAAGGGGCTTCGGGCGACGTGCATGTATTCAGCACGGGAGCGACCCGTTTCGGTCCCTATGGTGAGCGTACTTGGTGGAAAATCGAGCGTCCCAGGCTCCGGCAAGGATTGAAGACGGGCAGGGTGACCAGCATCCGCCGCATGACCAAGGAGGGATTCAGGGTGAAGGGTTGCAGAGGAACCGGATAATCGATGAACAAAGATCAGATTGCCTATGCCCGCGAACTGTCGCAGCAACTGGATGGCATGGTGTCGCTGCCTTCGGCCGCGGGAGGTGTCGCCTATTTCAAGATCGTCTACCGGGGTGAGGGCGTGTTCTACCATCACGCTGGGCGATCGTTGATCTGCGACCTGATCATCCCGCGGCGGCTGGTCGTGGAGAAGTCGATTTCCCTCTGGGACGATGGGGCTCGTGTCGCCGACGGGGAGCGCGAGCAGATAAAGGCCGACTTGCAGCGTTACTTCGAGTTCCGGGAGATGCCGGTTCAGGTGGCTTGAGCGTTCGGACCGATGTATCGCTCTCGGGTCAGGAGCGGGGTCTTCCGTCGATGGTCGCAGTGGTTGGGCGTGGGATGCTTCAGGTATTGATACGCTTTGCTTGAGGATTACCGGCTGGATGGCGAAGGAGCGCCTGGCGCCCTGGCAAGCTGGATGGGATCGATGAATCGGGTTGTGGAAGAGCCTTGGCCGACTCTCGCGTGAAGAAGATAACCGACCCCGAAAACTCGGCATTGACCTACATCCCGCGCATGCCGGAGCTGGCACTGGTGACGGGAATCGGCCTGGTCCATGGGAAAGAGCCCGGCCTATGGTTGGATGTCGCCCCTTATGGGGACCCTGAACTGGTCCGGGCGGATGATTTCATGCTGTCCGACGATGGTGGCACGATCAGGTTCGTTGCGGCCGGCGAGACATGCCAGGTCGACAGCGGTGCGGCCTGCGACCGCATTCTGTTTTCCGCCATGGCGGACATCGCCTCGAGGGCGGTCGTCTTGCGCCATGACGGTCGGGATCGCATTGAGGTCCTGTTCGAGCAGGGGCGGATCGAATCCCTGCGCGTGGGCCGGTTCGAGGAGGGCAACCCGGAGGATTACTTCACGGTGATCTTCCGCGAGCAGGGCATGTTCTATGTGCGCGGCGCGCCGCATGCACGAGTTCCGTTGCGCAGTCTCATCATGCAAGGCGAGGTGTTGGTCGCGGTGGCGGAGGACCGCGAGTTCCTTTACGAGGTCCAGGCCGAACCCTTCCTGCTGGACTTGCTCGGGAGATTGATCGATTCGCCAGCGGAAATGGGCGGAAGTTGACGGTCGCACGGATGAGCGATGGAAAAGTACTTTGAACTCCTGCATCCGACGCCGCTGGGCGAATTCTCGATCGCCATGCGCGTATTGAGCCGCCGCGGCAGGGGACGGCGCCACCATCTCGCCATCTGAGACCGGCAGCTTCTATGCTTGCCGGCCAGGCTTCCGAGTGGTGCAGGTCCATGGCAAAGGCGAAAACGGCGTACGTCTGCAACGAATGCGGTGCGGAGTACAGCAAGTGGCAGGGGCAGTGCGCCGAGTGCGGGGCCTGGAACACGTTGAGCCAGATCGTGCTGGAGAGCGCGGCGGCGGGCGGGAAGGCGCCGGCCGCCGCGCGCCGCAGCGGCTGGGCGGGCGTGGTCGAGGCGCCGAAGATCACCCCGCTGAAGGACGTGCAGCATGCCGAGCACGCGCGGGTCTCCACGGGCATCGGCGAGCTGGACCGCGTGCTCGGCGGCGGGCTGGTGGAGGGGGCGGTGGTGCTGGTCGGGGGCGATCCGGGCATCGGCAAGTCGACGCTGCTGCTGCAGGCGCTGGCCAGGATGGCCGCGCAGTTGCCGGTGCTGTACGTGACCGGCGAGGAGTCGCTGGGGCAGGTGGCCGGGCGCGCGGTGCGCCTGGACCTGCCGCTGGACGGGCTCAACGCGCTGTCGGAGACCTGCATCGAGCAGATCCTGCAGCATGCCAGCAGCGCGCGGCCAAAGCTGATCGTGGCCGACTCGGTGCAGACCCTGTGGAGCGAGTCGCTGACTGCCGCGCCCGGTTCGGTCAGCCAGGTGCGCGAGAGCGCGGCGCGGCTGGTGCGCTACGCCAAGGAGACCGGCACGGCGGTGTTCCTGGTCGGGCACGTCACCAAGGAGGGCGGCATCGCCGGGCCGCGCGTGCTCGAGCACATGGTCGATGCGGTGCTGTACTTCGAGGGCGACAGCGGCAGCCGGTTCCGCGTGCTGCGCGCGTTCAAGAACCGTTTCGGCGCGGTCAACGAGCTCGGCGTGTTCGCGATGGGCGAGAAGGGCCTGAAGGAAGTGCCGAACCCCTCGGCGATCTTCCTGTCCGGCGGCAGTGCGCACCAGCCGGGCAGCTGCGTGATGGTGACCCGCGAGGGCACGCGGCCGCTGCTGGTGGAGGTGCAGGCGCTGGTGGACGCGTCGCCGCTGTCCAATCCGCGCCGGGTCGCGGTGGGGCTGGAGCAGAACCGGCTGGCGATGCTGCTGGCGGTGCTGCATCGGCATGGCGGGGTGATGGTCGGCGACCAGGACGTCTTCATCAACGTGGTCGGCGGCATCCGCGTGCAGGAGACCGCGGCGGACCTGCCGGCGCTGCTGGCGATCCTGTCCTCGCTGCGCGACCGGCCGTTGGCGGAGAAGACCATCGCGTTCGGCGAGATCGGCCTGTCCGGCGAGATCCGCCCCGTGCCCAACGGCGAGGAACGATTGCGCGAGGCGGCCACGCACGGTTTCAAGCGGGCGATCGTGCCGCGCGCCAACGCGCCCAAGGCCGGGACGGTGAAAGGCATGGAGATCTTCGCCGTGGAGCGGCTGGCGCAGGCGCTGGAAGTGGCGGGATAAGCCGGCTTTTGCCGATCCTGGCGATCTTGCGCTGCCGGGCCGTACGCCCGGCCGGTCCGCGCCGGCGGGGCCTGAAATCGTCGCGCCCGTGTGGCAATATCCCGCGCCGCTGCAATCGGGCAGTCAATTAAAAAAGGATGCTTCAAATGGATTGGATGCTGATGCCGTTGAAACGCTACGCCGATTTCAATGGCCGCTCCCGGCGCAAGGAATACTGGATGTTCATGCTGTTCTACACCCTCGTGGTGATGGCGCTCGGGATCCTTGCCGTGATCGGCGGCGTGGCCGGGGGGAGCGAGGGCAAGATGGGGCCGCTGGGCGTCTTCGTCCTGGTGGTGCTGGGGCTGTTCGTGCTGGCGATGATCGTGCCCTCGATCGCGGTGTCGGTACGCCGCTTCCACGACCAGGGCAAGTCGGGTTGGTTCTATCTGCTCAGCCTCATCCCCTACGTCGGCGGGTTCATCGTGCTGGTCTTCATGTGCTTCGAGGGAACCCCGGGGCCGAACATGTACGGACCCGACCCGAAGCAGGGTTGAGATCCGGGCGTGAAGCGAAGGGCGGCCATGGCCGCCCTTCTTTCTTGCGGCGTGCCGGCGCACGGCCGAGATGGCGCGGCGTCAGGCCGCATCTTCGGCCGGGCCGGCGACGTGCACCTGCACCGCGCGGGCGAGGAACGGTTCCAGTTGTGCCGGCGCGGCGTCGTGCTCCACGACCAGGTGGTCGATGGCCTCCGTCGCGGCGACCTGGTAGGCCGCCTGCGTGCCGAGCTTGTCGCTGGTGGCGACCACCACGCTCTCGCTGCTGGCGGCGATCATGGCGCGCTTGAACAGGCTTTCCTCGCTGTCCACGCCCCACAGGCCGCGCTCGGCATCGATCGCGCAGGCGCCGGGAAAGCACAGGTCGGCGCGCACCCGGCCGAGCTGCTCTATCGCCTGGGCGCCGATCGCGGCACCGATGCGCGGGTCGATGCGGCCGCCGACCAGCAGGATCTCGAAGCCTTCGCGCGCCATCAGGCACTGGGCGATGTCCGGTGCGTTGGTGACCACGGTCAGGCGCTGCCGTTCCGGCAAGGCGGCGGCGATGGCGCTGTTGGTCGAGCCGGCATCGAGCAGCAGCACCTGCCCGGGCCGTACCAGCGCCGCCGCCTTGCGCGCGAGCGCGTGCTTGCGCGCCGGGTGTTCGCCCTGGCGCTGCGCCAGGGGAGCGAAGGTGGGCGTCGGCGGCAGTGCGCCGCCGTAGACGCGGCGGCACAGGCCTTGCGCGGCCAGCTCGCGCAGGTCGCGCCGGATCGAATCCTCGGAAACGCCGAACGCGATGGCGAGCTCGGTGGCCACCACGCGCCCCTGTTCGCGCAGGCGCCGCAGGATCGCCTGTTGGCGTTCCTGCGGCAGTACGTCGGCCGGTGCGTTCATGGCGCCGGCTCCTCCGCGCGCAGCGGCAGCCCGAGCGCGGCCAGGTCGCGGCGCAACTGGGCAGCGTCGCGGAAGCGCACGGCATGCAGGCCTTCGGCGGCCGCGCCGGCGACGTTGTGCGGGGCGTCGTCGATGAACACCGCGCGCTGCGGCGCGATCCCGTAGCGCGACAGCAACAGCCGGAAGATCGCCGGGTCCGGCTTGATCAAGCGCTCTTCGCCGGAGACCAGGATGCCCTCGAACCATCGCAGGAACGGAAAGCGCTCGCGCGCCACCGGAAAGGTCTCGTGCGACCAGTTGGTGAGCGCGTACAGGCGCAGGCCGCGCTCGCGCAGCTCGTGCAGGATCGCCACGCTGCCGGGGATCTCGCCGGCCAGCATCTCCGGCCAGCGCGCGTGGTAGGCGGCGATCAGCGCCGCATGCGCCGGGTGGCGCGCGCTGAGTTCGGCGACGGCCTCGCGCCAGGGGCGGCCCGCGTCCTGCTGCAGGTTCCATTGCGGGCTGCAGATGTCGGCGAGGAAGCGCTCCATCGCATCGTGGTCGTCGAACAGTTGGCGATAGAGGTGGCGTGGGTCCCAATCGATCAGTACGCCGCCCAGGTCGAATACCACGGTGTCGATGGAGGGCCGGGGGGTGGGAGGTGCGCTCATCAGGGTTTTCCGGTGGGAAGGGAGTCAGCGGCGGACCAGGCGTGCGCCGGTGGCCACGAGCAACAGCAATGCGGCCACCGTCGCCAGCGCGGCCGGCAGGCTGCTGGCATGCGCCAGGAAGCCGATCAGGGCCGGCCCGGCCAGCAGGCCCGTGTAGCCGAGGGTGGTGAGGGTGGCAAGCGCGACGGCCGGGGAGGTGCCGGGCAGGCGCCCCGCGCTGCCGAAGATCACCGGGATCAGGTTGGACGCGCCCAGGCCGGTGAGCACGCAGCCGAGCAGGCCGGCGCCCGCTCCCGACGACAGGGTGGCCAGCAGCAGGCCGCTGGCCGCCAGGGCCGCCCCGATCGCGACGATGCGCACGGGGCCGAAGCGTCCCACCAGGTGGTCGCCGGTGAACCGGCCCGCGGCCATCGCCACCGAGAACGCGGCATAGCCGAGCCCGGCGCTGGCGGCGGGCAGCCCGTGGTGGTCGCGCAACAGCACCGCGCTCCAGTCGAGCATCGCGCCTTCCGCCATCAGCACGATGAAGCAGAACACGCCGAGCGTCAGCACCGGCCCATGCGGCAGGCGCAGCGGTACCGACTCCGCCGCCGGCGGTGCCTGCACCATCAGCCCGCCGCGTTGCCACAGCAGCAGCGCGAACAGCAGCATGGATACCAGCAGCGTGCTCGCGAGCAGCGGCAGGCCGCTGCCGAGCAATGCGCTCATGCCGGCGGCGCCGACCAGCCCACCGAGGCTGAACAGTCCATGGAAACTGGACATCACCGCGCGCCCGGCATGCTTTTCCGCATCCACGCCATGGGCGTTCATCGCCACGTCGAGCATGCCGAGCGAGCCGCTGAAGTAGAGCAGGGCCAGTACCAGCAGCGGCACGCTCGGCGCCAGCGCGATGGCCGGCAGGCCCAGGCACAGCGCCAGCGCGCTGGCCACGATCACCCGGCGGCTGCCGAAGCGATGGCTGAGCAGGCCGCCGAGCGGCATGGCGATCATCGAACCGGCGCCGAACGCCAGCAGCACCAATCCCAGTTCCCCGGCGTCCAGGCCGAAGTCCGACTTGATGTAGGGCACGACCGGGGCCCAGGCGGCCATCGCGATGCCCGAGAGCAGGAACATCGCGCGGGTCGCGCGGATGGCGGTGTTGGCGCTGGCGGACATGGATGCGTGATTCGGCAGTGGATTCAGGGGAATCAAATGATATTACATGAAAACATGAATTAATGTGCACAAACGTGCATGACGTGGGGAGGAGGCGCGCCTCGGCGGAGGTCGGAATGGGAAGTGGCTCCGCATGGCCGGGAGCCGTCTTGGTGAAGGTTTTGCCCGTTCGCGCCCGATGGCGCCAACCCCGGGCGTCAGATCTCGACCGGCTTCAGTTGTCCTGCCAAACGAGCCGCCTCCCGGCAAAGGCGAGGGGAGAACGGGGGCTTGCGATCCATTGGCGCGCACCCGGTGGAACGCCGGAACGCTATGCGGAGGCTGGGGATAGATGGGATCTTGCCGCTGCAACGGCTCAAGTCGCTGGGTTCCCGCCTGCGCGGGGCGATGGGAGCGGGACGGATCGAGCGGCTTTTGTGGGAGCGGCTTCAGCCGCGATGGGGCTTCAACGGTAAAGCCCCATCGCGGCTGAAGTCGTTCCCACAAAAAAAGCCGCTCCCACAGGAGTGGGCTTCCGCGGAGGCGGAGGCCGCAGCTGCGGCGAGCGGGGCAGGCAGGTGCCTGGAACGGAAGCGCGTTATCCGGCGAAGCAGTGCGCAGGCACGCCTGCGACGTCGAGCTCGACCGCGAACAGCCCGCCGGCCAGCGGCTGGGCGGCGCGTTGCGCCTCGTCCAGGCCGACCGTGGCGGTGGTGATGTAGAGCGTGCGCAGGTCCGGGCCGCCGAAGGCGCAACTGGTGACGTGGGCGGTGGGCAGCTCGATCTTCGCCAGCTGCGTGCCTTCGCCGTCGTGGCAGGTGACGGCGCTACCGCCCCAGCGCGCGATCCAGACATGGCCGGCGGCGTCGGTGGTCATGCCGTCGGGCGCGCCTTCGCTGGCCTCGTCGTGCTGCAGCCACAGGCGGCGTTCGCCGAGCGTGCCGCTGTCGGGATCGAAGTCGATCGCCCAGGTGCGCGCGTGGCCGGTCTCGTTGAAGAACATCGTTCGGCCATCGGCCGACCAGGTCGGGCCGTTGGCGATGTGCACTTGGTCGAGATGGCGGGCGCAGCGGCCATTGCCGTCGAATCGGTACAGCGCGCCGGTGGAGGCCGTGCACGCGTAGTCGGTACTGCCCGCCCAGAAACGGCCGCGCGCGTCGCACTTGCCGTCGTTGAACCGGTTGTGGCGCCGCTCCGGTTCCGGCCGGTGCAGGCGCGTCAGCGTGCCGCTGTCCGGATCGAAGAAGGCCAAGTCGTGGCGCAGGCTGACCAGCAGCCCCGGCGCCTGCGCGCGCTCGGCGACCGCGGAGATTTCCTCGTCGAACGTCCAGCTGCGGGTCGCGCCGCCGTTGGGCGTGTAGCGGTGCAGGCGCTTGCCGAGGATGTCGACGAAGTACAGCGCCTGCTCGCGCGGCGACCAGCAGGCGCCTTCGCCCAGCGTCGCCTCCAATGGCCAGAGGCATTCCACCGGGCCGCTGCGGACGATCGAGGCCATGGGGCGCCTCAGTGCGAGTCGCGGGTGACGCGGTCGCCGCTGCCTCCGACCAGGATGTCCAGGTCGGCGCCGAGATGCGCCTGCTGCACGTGGTCGACGTACAGCTTGGCCCAGCCGCGCGTGGGCGCCGGGGGCGGCGTCCACTCGGCGCGGCGGCGCGCGAGCTCCTCGTCGGACACGTCCAGGTGCAGGCGGCGGCCGGGCACGTCGAGCTCGATGAAGTCGCCGTCGCGCACCAGCGCGAGGTTGCCGCCGGCGGCGGCCTCGGGCGAGGTGTGCAGCACCACGGTGCCGTAGGCGGTGCCGCTCATGCGCGCGTCGGAGACGCGCACGATGTCGGTGATGCCGCGGCGGAGCAGCTTCGGCGGCAGCGGCATGTTGCCGACCTCGGCCATGCCCGGGTAGCCGCGCGGGCCGCAGTTCTTGAGCACCATCACGCAGGTCTCGTCGATGTCGAGCGCCTCGTCGTCGATGCGTTTCTTGAAATCCTCGATGTCCTCGAACACCACCGCGCGGCCGCGGTGCTGCAGCAGGTGCGGCGAGGCGGCCGAGGGCTTGATCACCGCACCGTCCGGCGCCAGGTTGCCGCGCAGCACGGCGATGCCGGCCTCGGTCTTGAACGGCTCGGCCAGCGGGCGGATCACGTCGCGGTTCCAGCACGGCGCGTCGGCGATGTTCTCGCCGAGCGTGCGGCCGTTGGCGGTCACCACGCCCAGGTCCAGGTACCCGGAGATCTCGCGCAGCACCGCGGGCAGGCCGCCGGCGTAGTAGAAGTCCTCCATCAGGTACTGGCCGGAGGGCTTGAGGTTGACCAGGCACGGCAGGCGCGAGCCGAGCTCGTCCCAGTCGCCGAGCTTGAGGTCGACGCCGATGCGGCCGGCCAGCGCCAGCAGGTGGATCACCGCGTTGGTCGAGCCGCCGATCGCGGCGTTGGTCTTGATCGCGTTCTCGAAGGCGGCGCGGGTGAGGATCTTCGACATGCGCAGATCCTCCTTCACCATCTCGACGATGCGGCGGCCGGTGAGGTGGGCCAGGCGGAAGCGGCGCGCGTCCACGGCCGGGATCGCGGCGTTCTCCGGCAGCGACATGCCCAGCGCCTCGACCATGCTCGCCATCGTCGAGGCGGTGCCCATGGTCATGCAACTGCCCTTGGAGCGCTGCATGCAGGCCTCGGCCTCGACGAACTCGTCCTGGCTCAGCGTGCCGGCGCGCACCATCTCCGACATCTGGATCACGCCGGTACCCGAGCCCACCGGCTGGCCGCGCCAGTTGCCCGACAGCGAGGGGCCGCCGGACAGGCCGATCGTCGGCAGGTCCACGCTGGCCGCGCCCATCAGCAACGACGGGGTGGTCTTGTCGCATCCCATCAGCAGCACCACGCCGTCGATCGGGTTGGCGCGGATCGATTCTTCCACGTCCATGCTGGCGAGGTTGCGGAACAGCATCGCGGTGGGGCGCACCTGGGTCTCGCCCAACGACATCACCGGGAACTCCAGCGGGAAGCCGCCCGCTTCGTACACGCCGCGCTTGACGTGCTCGGCCAGCTCGCGGAAGGAGCTGTTGCACGGGGTCAGTTCCGACCAGGTGTTGCAGATGCCGATCACCGGACGGCCGTCGAACAGGTCGTGCGGCAGGCCGAGGCCCTTCAGCCAACTGCGGTAGTAGAAACCCTGCTTGCCTTCACGGCCGAACCAGTCCTGGCTGCGCCTGGACGGTTTTTTGGGTGAACCCATGGATGCGGAATCCTCGTGCGGGTGGTGCGGGGGAGCGTCGTCCCGCCGGATGCCGGCCGGAACGCTTTACGGCGGCGATCCTACCGGGCATATTGATATTGTAAAAATAACAATATCCGCATTATCGATATATATATGGATATCGATATGCGTCCATCTCGCAAAGGCTATAGCTATGTCCCAGATCAATCTCGCAATCGTCGGTGTCGGCAAGATCGTGCGCGACCAGCATCTCCCGGCGGTCGCCGGCAACACGGACTACAAGCTCATCGCGGCGGCCAGCCGCCACGGGACGGTCGACGGCATCGACAACTTCAAGACGATCGACGAAATGCTGGCCGCCGTACCCGGCATCCAGGCGGTCTCGCTGTGCATGCCGCCGCAGTACCGCTACGAGGCGGCGGTGAAGGCGCTTTCGGCCGGCAAGCACGTGTTCCTGGAAAAGCCGCCGGGCGCGACGCTCTCGGAAGTGGCCGACCTGGAAGCGCTCGCCGCCGCCAAGGGCGTATCGCTCTTCGCCAGCTGGCATTCGCGCTATGCGCCGGCCGTCGAGGCGGCAAGGGCCTTCCTCGCCGGCAACCGGATCCACTCCATGCGGGTGACCTGGAAGGAAGACGTGCGCCAGTGGCATCCCAACCAGGAATGGATCTGGCAGGCCGGCGGCCTGGGCGTGTTCGATCCGGGCATCAATGCGCTGTCCATCGTCACCCGCATCCTGCCGCGCCCGGTGTTCGCCACCGCCGCGATGCTGGAGTTCCCCGAGAACCGCGACGCGCCGATCGCCGCGTCGATCGACTTCACCGACGCCGACGGATTGGACCTGAAGGCCGAATTCGACTGGCGCCAGACCGGCAAGCAGAGCTGGGACATCGTGGCCCGGACCGACGCCGGCGAGATGGTGCTGTCCGAGGGCGGCGCCAAGCTGTCGGTGGACGGCAAGCTGGTGCACGAGGCGCCGGAGCGGGAGTATCCGATGCTCTACGAGCGCTTCGCCGAGATCATCCGGGCCGGCCGCTCGGACGTCGACCTGGCCCCGCTGCGGCACGTGGCCGACGCGTTCATGCTAGGGCGGCGCAAGGTGGTCGAGGCTTTTTTTGATTGAGAGGCCGGGGCCCGGAAGGGCCGGACTCGGGGTCGGGGATCCGGGACTCGGTAAAGCAACAAGCTCACTTCGGGTCGCGTACTGTTGTGGGAGGGACTTCAGTCCCGACAGGCTTTACCGGCCCTCTGTCGGGGCTGAAGCCCCTCCCACAAAAAAGCCAAAAATCGGCGCAAAAAACCTAAAAAACACTTGATGGGCAATCGAGGCCAAAGAGCCTGTTTTGGAGCTCCGAGCTCCGAGCTCCGAGCTCCGAGCTCCGAGCCCCGAGCCCCGAGCCCCGAGCCCCCAGCCCCCAGCCCCGAGTCACCCCGGATACACCTGCGCGGCCACCTGCTTCATCGCCGCCAGCACGGTCTGCGCGCCTGGCGACAACAGCCAGTCGGTGCGGGTGATGATGCCGAACGAGTCCATCCGGCACGACAGCTCCACCGGGACGATCCGCACCATGCCGTGCTCGGCGTAGTGGCGCGCCACGTCGACCGGCACCACCGCCAGGTAGTCGCTCTCCTGCAGCATCTTGGTCAGGAACATCAGGGCGGCGGTGCCCAGCACCTGGCGCGGCGGTTCCAGGCCGGCGCTCTGGAACATCAGCTCGAAGCGGTGGCGCAGCACGCTGCCTTCCGGCGGCACGATCCACGCGGCCTGCGACAGGTCGTGCAGGCCGGGCTTCTCCAGCGCCAGGATCGGGTGCTGCGGGCGCGCGATCGCGCAGACTTCCTCCTCGGCCAGGGCCTCGTAGTGCAGGTGGCTCTTGTCGTGGCGGGCGAACAGGCGCGCGACCAGGAAATCGAGCTTGTTCTGCGCCAGCCGCTCCAGCAGCACGTCGCTGCTCTCCACCAGCAGCGACACGCGCAGGTCCGGGTGCTGCTGGGTGATGCGCGCCAGCGCGGGCGGCAGCAGCGTCATCGCCGGTCCGGCGATCGCGCCGATGGCGACGCTGCCGGCGTGGCCGGCCTTGAGCGCCTCGATCTCCGCGCCGGCCTCGCCCAGGCTCGACAGGGCGATGCGGGCGTGGCGGATCATGCTCTCGCCGTACCAGGTCGGGCGCATGCCGCGCGGCAGCCGCTCGAACAGCGAGACCCCCATCATGTCCTCCAGGTCCTTGAGCAGCTTGGAGGCCGCCGGCTGGGACATGTTCAGCACCTCGGCGGCGCGGTGGATGTTGCCTTCCTCGTCGATGGCGATCAACAGCATCAACTGGCGGGTCTTGAGGCGGGCGCGCAGGAACCAGGGCGAGGCGGGCATGAGGGGTCTTCGGATACCAGGTTTGGCATAGATATTGGCTAAATCTATATTTGTTGTATATCCGAGGCAATCGCAGAATAGGGCGGTTCCGGTTCTCCCGGCTCCGCGACAAGTCCCCGGCACCGCAAGGCCTCCGGACGCGCGGCGGGCGGCCCGGCTCTTCTCGACAGCAGGGTGCGACACGATGCGATTGATCCAGCTTCACGATGACGCCGGTGCGGTGCGGGTAGGCGTGGTAGCCGCAGACGGGCAGCGGGTGCGCCTGCTCGACGGCGTTTCCTCCACCTACGAACTGGCGACGGCAGCGATCGCCGCCGGCCGTTCGCTGCAGCAGCAGGCCGAGGCGCAGGGCGGCACCGCCGAGCTGGACTACGCGGCGCTGCTCGCCGCCGGGCGCGTGCTGAGCCCGCTGCACCACCCGGATCCGGCGCACTGCCTGGTCACCGGCACCGGCCTGACCCACCTGGGCAGCGCCGCCGCGCGCGATGCGATGCACCAGAAGCTGCAGCAGCAGGCCGATGCCGGCACGCTCAGCGACTCGATGAGGATGTTCCAGTGGGGCGTGGAAGGCGGCATCCCGAAGGATGGCCGGCCGGGCGCGCAGCCGGAATGGTTCTTCAAGGGCGATGGCGGCATCGTGGTCGCGCCGGGCGCGCCGCTGCCCTCGCCGGATTTCGCGCTCGACGGCGGCGAGGAGCCGGAACTGGTCGGGCTGTACCTGATCGGCCCGGACGGCACGCCGCACCGGCTCGGCTTCGCGATCGGCAACGAGTTCTCCGACCACGTCACCGAGCGCCAGAACTACCTGTACCTGGCCCATTCCAAGCTGCGCGCCTGCGCGATCGGGCCGGAGCTGCGCAGCGGCGAGCTGCCGCGCGACCTGCGCGGCGTCAGCCGCATCCGCCGCGGCGACGCGGTGGTGTGGGAAAAGCCGTTCCTGACCGGCGAGGCCAACATGTGCCACTCGCTGGCCAACCTCGAGTACCACCATTTCAAGTACGCCGCGCACCGCCGCCCGGGCGACGTGCACCTGCACTTCTTCGGTACCGCGACGCTGAGCTTCGCCGACGAGGTGAAGGTGCAGCCGGGCGACCGTTTCGAGATCGACCTGCCGGAGCTGGGCGCGCCGCTGGTCAACCCGCTGGGCACGGCGGCGTCCGGCTTCGCGCTCGGCGGCGTGCGCGCGCTGTGACGTTTCCTTTCTTCTGCAAGTGGGAAGAAGGCAACGGCTCCTTCTCCCGCTTGCGGCAGAAGGCGGCGCGAAGCGCCGGATGAGGGAGTTTTCGTGCATCGCCCCCATCCGCCCTCCGGGCGCCTTCCCGAGCGGGCGGGGGAAGGGGATGGAGCCGATTTGCCTTGATTGCAGGAGAGTTCGATGAGCCAACGTTTCAAGAGCTATATCGCCGGCCAGTGGGTGGACGGCAGCGGCGACCACGCCGACGAGAACCCGTCCGACCTGGCCTCTCCGGTCGGCGAGTACGGCATGCTCGACGCCGCGCTCACCGGGCAGGCGGTCGAGGCCGCCGCCGCGGCGCTGCCGAAGTGGGCGCTGAGCAATCCGCAGCAGCGCGCCGACATCCTCGACTTCGTCGGCAGCGAGATCCTGGCGCGCAAGGAGGAGTTGGGCCGCCTGCTGGCGCTGGAAGAAGGCAAGACCCTGCCGGAGAGCATCGGCGAGGCCGCGCGCGCCGGACAGATCTTCAAGTTCTTCGCCGGCGAGGCGCTGCGCATCCCCGGCGAGAAGCTGGCGTCCACCCGCCCCGGCGTGGACGTGGAGATCACCCGCGAGCCGGTGGGCGTGGTCGGCATCATCGCGCCGTGGAACTTCCCGCTGGCGATCCCGGCCTGGAAGATCGCGCCGGCGCTGGCCTACGGCAACACCGTGGTGTTCAAGCCGGCCGAGATCGTGCCGGCCTGCGCCTGGGCGATCGCCGAGATCCTCAGCCGCGCCGGTTTGCCGGAAGGCGTGTTCAACATGGTCATCGGCGCCGGCCGCACGGTCGGCCAGGCGCTGGTCGAGCATCCCAAGCTGGACGCGCTGACCTTCACCGGCTCGGTGCCCACCGGCAACGCGCTGCTCAAGCAGGCCGCCGCGCGCGGGCTGAAGATCCAGCTCGAGATGGGCGGCAAGAACCCGCTGGTGGTGCTGGCCGACGCCGACCTGGACAAGGCGGTGGAATGCGCGGTCAACGGCGCCTACTTCTCCACCGGCCAGCGCTGCACCGCCTCGAGCCGGCTGATCGTGGAATGCGCGGTCTACGACGAGTTCGTCGCGCGCACCCGGGCGCGGTTGGCCAAGGTCAAGGTCGGCGATCCGCTGCAGGCCGGCATCGACATCGGCCCGGTCGCCAGCGGCGCGCAGCTCGACACCGACCTGCGCTACATCCGCGCCGGCCACGAGGACGGCGGCGAGCTGCTGTTCGGCGGCGAGCGCGTGGAATGGAAGACCCAGGGCCACTTCCTGGCGCCGACGCTGTTCGCGGCCAAGCCGGGCGACCGCATCGCGCGCGAGGAAATCTTCGGGCCGGTGGCGGCGCTGCTGCGCGCGGACGATTACGATCATGCGCTGGCGCTGGCCAACGACACCGAGTTCGGCCTGTGCGCCGGCATCTGCACCACCTCGCTCAAGCACGCCACGCACTTCAAGCGGCACGCGCAGGTGGGTATGGTCATGGTCAACCTGCCGACCGCCGGCGTGGACCCGCACGTGCCGTTCGGCGGGCGCAAGGCGTCCAGCTACGGTCCGCGCGAGCAGGGACGCTACGCGGTGGAGTTCTACACCACGGTGAAGACCGCCTACACGGCGGCCTGATCCGCCCGCCGGCGAACGGAAGGGGTTCGCCGGCAGCCTCGCGCGACGCGCTGGAGGGCGCGCCGCGCGACCGGGCCAACTAAAACGAGGGAGGGAGCATGAAGAACCGTTTCGTTCTGGGTGCGGTACTGGCGCTGGCCGTGTTGGCCGGTGGTTGTTCGCGCGGCGGCGACTCGGCTGCGCACGAGGGCCGGATCACCGTCGGTTTCAGCCAGGTCGGCGCCGAGAGCGAGTGGCGCACCGCCAACACCGCCTCGGTGAAGCAGGCGCTGGCCGAGCCGGAGTTCCGCCTGAAGTTCTCCGACGCGCAGCAGAAGCAGGAGAACCAGATCAAGGCGCTGCGCTCGTTCATCGCCCAGCGCGTGGACGTGATCGCGTTCTCGCCGGTGGTCGAGTCCGGCTGGGAAACCGTGCTGCGCGAGGCCAAGGCCGCCAACATCCCGGTGGTGCTGACCGACCGCGCGGTGAAGGTTTCCGACGATTCGCTGTACGCCACCTTCATCGGCTCGGACTTCGTCGAGGAAGGCCGCCGCGCCGCGCGCTGGCTGGTCGACGACAGCAAGGACAAGCCCGGCCCGATCCGCATCGTGGAACTGCAGGGCACGGTCGGCTCGGCGCCGGCCAACGACCGCATGAAGGGCTTCCACGAGGTCGTCGACCAGGACAAGCGCTTCCAGGTGGTGCGCTCGCAAAGCGGCGATTTCACCCGTGCCAAGGGCAAGGAGGTGATGGAGGCGTTCCTCAAGGCCGAGGGCAACAAGATCGACGTGCTGTTCGCGCACAACGACGACATGGCGATCGGCGCGATCCAGGCGATCGAGGAAGCCGGGCTCAAGCCGGGCCAGGACATCCGCATCGTCTCCATCGACGGCGTGCACGGCGCGTTCGAGGCGATGAAGGCCGGCAAGCTCAATGCCACGGTGGAGTGCAACCCGCTGTTCGGCCCGCAGCTGGCGCAGCTGATCCGCGACGTGAAGGCCGGCAAGCCGGTGCCGAAGCGGGTGGTGGTCGAGGAGGGCGTGTTCACCCAGGACCAGGCCGCGGCCGAGTTGCCCAAGCGCAAGTACTGAGATGAGCGCCATCGCACTCCAGGCCAGCGGCCTCGGCAAGCGCTTCGGCGCCACCGTGGCGCTGGAGGACGTGGGCCTGTGCCTGCGCGCCGGCGAGATCCACGCGCTGATGGGGCAGAACGGCGCGGGCAAGTCCACGTTGATCAAGCTGCTGACCGGCGTGGTCGCGCCCGACGCCGGGCGCATCGAGCTGGACGGCCGCGCGATCGCGCCGCGGACGCCGCTGCAGGCGCAGCACGCCGGGATCAGCACGGTCTACCAGGAGGTGAACCTGTGCCCGAACCTGTCGGTGGCCGAGAACATCTACGCCGGCCGCTACCCGCGCCGGCGCTGGACCGGCGCGATCGACTGGAAGCAGGTGCGCGAGGGCGCGCGCGCGTTGCTGGGCGAACTCAACCTGGACATCGACGTCGAGCTGCCGCTGGCGCACTACCCGGTGGCGGTGCAGCAGATGGTGGCGATCGCGCGCGCGCTGGGCGTGTCGGCACGGGTGCTGGTCCTCGACGAGCCCACGTCCAGCCTCGACGAGGGCGAGGTGCGCGAACTGTTCCGGGTGATGGGCCGGCTGCGCGAGCGCGGCATGGCGATCCTGTTCGTCACCCACTTCCTCGACCAGGTCTACGCGGTATCCGATCGCATCACGGTGCTGCGCAACGGCCGCCTGGTCGGCGAGTACCTGCCGGCCGACCTGCCGCAGCCGGCGCTGGTGGCGGCGATGGTCGGGCGCGAGGTCGCGCTGGCGCAAGGGCGCGATGATGCGGCGCCGGTGGCGGGGGATGCGCCGGCGGTGGTGGAGGCCGAGGGCCTCGGCCGCCGCGGCAAGCTGCATCCGACCGACCTGAGCGTGCGCGCCGGCGAAGTGCTGGGCCTGGGCGGCCTGCTCGGCTCCGGGCGTACCGAACTGGCGCGGCTGCTGTTCGGGCTGGATCGTGCCGAGCACGGCGAGTTGCGCGTGCGCGGCCGCGGCGAGCGTTTCCGCCACCCCGGCGACGCGGTGGCGCGCGGGTTGGCGCTATGCCCGGAGGAGCGCAAGACCGAGGGCATCGTCGCCGAGCTGTCGGTGCGCGAGAACATCGTGTTGGCGCTGCAGGCGCGCATGGGCTGGCGGCGTTCGCTCTCGCGCGGCAAGCAGGACGAGCTGGCCGCGCGCTTCGTGGAGGCGCTGGGCATCAAGACCGCCGGCATCGAGACGCCGGTCGGTGCGCTGTCGGGCGGCAACCAGCAGAAGGTGGTGCTGGCGCGCTGGCTGGCCACCGAGCCGACGCTGTTGATCCTGGACGAGCCGACGCGTGGCATCGACATCGCGGCCAAGCAGGACATCATGGGCGAGGTGGTGCGGCGGGCGCGGCGCGGGATGGCGGTGTTGTTCATTTCCGCGGAGATCGACGAGTTGACGCGGCTGTGCGACCGGATCGCGGTGATGCGGGAGCGGCACAAGGTGGGGGAGTTGCCGGGTGGGTGCGATGGGCAGCAGGTGCTCGAAATGATTGCGGGGCATTGAGGTGAGGGGACTGGCATCTCACGCCATGTCTCTACCATCGTCCCCGCGAAGGCGGGGGCGAAGGGCCGCTGCTTGCGAGCCACAGGCTCGCGCGGCACAGAGCGCCATCGGGCTATGCCCGATGGCCGGGGATCGAAGATCCAGTGTCTTTGGCGCCATTTATCCGGTCCACGCAATCTCATCGCTTCACGCCATCCCACTATCGTCATTCCCGCGAAAGCGGGAATCCAGGGACGTTGCCTTTGGGCTTTTGGCGATACAGCTAAAAGCTTTCGCCCTTGGCGAGTCACTTTTCTTTGCTTGTGCAAAGAAAAGTAACCAAAAGAAAGCACACCCCGCCTGCGCGCCCGCAGCTGCGCTGCGGGTCCGCGGAGCCAATGGGATTTTCGGACGCGACCTCCTGTCGCGGCCGAAAACGGCGCACATCCTTGTGCGCCGCCCTTCGGGTTTTTCCCATTGTCTCCGCCGCTTCGGAGGGGCCCCGATAAGTCAAAGGCGAAAAGCAAAATCAACAGCAACAGCAACAGCAACAGCAACAGCAAGGTCATGCGCTTCGATTTTTACCGGGGCGCGGTGAGGTGATGAACGAGATGATGTCTTCTTCCCCGTCCACCTCGACGCCGCGCTGGCGACAGTGGCTGCAGGACTGCGTGGCGCAACCGTTGTTCTGGCCGTTGTTGACGCTGGCGCTGCTGCTCGTCGGCAACGGCCTGTTCAATCCGGGGTTCCTGGCGCTGGAATGGCGCGACGGGCACCTGTACGGCAATCTCGTGGACATCGGCAATCGCGCCGCGCCGTTGGTGTTGGTGTCGCTGGGCATGACGCTGGTGATCGCGGTGCGCGGGCTGGACATCTCGGTCGGCGCGGTGCTGGCGATCGCCGCGACCGTGGCGGCCTGGACCATCGCGCGGCTGCAAGGAAGCGGGGACGGCCAAGGGCTGGTGCCGCTGGCTGCGGCGATCGGCGCGGCCTTGGCGGTGGCGGCGCTGTGCGGGCTGTGGAACGGCTTGCTGGTGGTCAAGGCCGGCATGCAGCCGATCATCGCCACGCTGATCCTGATGGTGGCCGGGCGCGGCATCGCGCAGCTCATCAGCGATGGCCAGATCCTGACCGTCTACTACGCGCCCTATGCGTTCCTCGGCAATGGCTTCCTGTTCGGCCTGCCGTTCTCGCTGTTCGTGGTGGCGGGCGTGTTCGTGGCGCTGCAACTGCTGCTCGGGCGCAGTGCGCTGGGCCTGTTCGTGCGCGCGATCGGGCACAACCCGCTGGCCGCGCACGTGGCCGGCGTGCGGGCGCGGGCGATCATGCTGGCGCTGTACGTGTTCTGCGGCTTCAGCGCGGGCCTGGCGGGGCTGCTGGTCAGCTCCAACGTCAAGAGCGCCGATGCCAACAATGCCGGGCAACTGCTGGAACTGGACGCGATCCTGGCGGTCAGCCTGGGCGGCACGCTGCTCGGCGGCGGCCGCTTCAGCCTGGCCGGCAGCCTGGTCGGTGCGCTGATCATCCAGACGCTGACCTCGACGATCTACGCGATCGGGGTGCCGCCGCAGGTCAACCTGGTGGTCAAGGCGGTGCTGGTGTTCGCGGTGATGCTGCTGCAGTCGGCCGAGTTCCGCAGGCGCGTGCGCGGCTGGGCGGTGCGGCCGGCGAAGGAGGAAGGACGATGAGCGCGATCCCGATGATGGCCGCGCCGGGCGGGCTGGTGCGCTTGTGGCGCGATCCGCGCTACCTGTCGCTGGCGGTGACGGTCGCCCTGTTCGTGGCGATGTCGGCCACCGGCGGGGTGCTGTACGACGGCTTCCTGTCGCCGCAGGTGTTCCTGAACCTGCTGATCGACAACGCGTTCCTGCTGATCGTCGCGGTCGGCATGACCTTCGTGATCCTCACCGGCGGCATCGACCTGTCGGTGGGCGCGGTGATCGCCTTCACCACGGTGCTGTCCGCGACGCTGGTGCAGAACCACGGCTGGCATCCGCTGGCGGCGATCCCGCTGGTACTGGCGCTGGGCACCGGCTTCGGCGCGCTGATGGGCACGCTGATCCAGCGCTACCGGCTGCAGCCGTTCGTGGTCACGCTGGCGGGCATGTTCCTGGCGCGCGGCGCGGCGACGCTGATCAGCGTCGACTCGATCAACATCGACCATCCCTTCTACGTCGCGGTCGCCGGCCTGCGCTTGCCGGTGGGCTTCGGCGCGTCGCTGTCGGTCGGGGCGGTGGTGGCCCTGGCCGTGGTGGCGGGCGGGGCGCTGCTGGCCGGGATGACCCGGTTCGGGCGCACCGTGTACGCCATCGGCGGCAACGAGCAATCGGCGCTGCTGATGGGCCTGCCGGTCGCCTCCACCCAGGTGCGGGTGTATGCGCTGAGCGGCTTCTGCGCGGCGCTGGCCGGTGTGGTCTACACCTTCTACATGCTCAGCGGCTACAGCCTGCACGCGCTCGGGCTGGAGCTGGACGCGATCGCCGCGGTGGTGATCGGCGGCACGCTGCTGGCGGGCGGCAGCGGCTACGTGCTCGGCACGCTGTTCGGCGTGCTGATCCTGGGGCTGATCCAGACCCTGATCGTGTTCGACGGCACGCTCAGTTCGTGGTGGACGCGCATCGCCATCGGCGTGCTGCTGCTGGTGTTCTGCCTGCTGCAGCGCCTGTTCGCCAGCCGGCAGCGCAAGCAGGGAGGTGCGCCATGAGCGCGATGTCCTTCCGGTGCGGGGCATGGCTGGTCGCGGCGCTGCTGGGCATGGCGGCGCCGGCCTTCGCCGCCGACGTGCTGGGTACGGTCGAGAGCCCGGACGGGCAACTGCGCGTGGAGATGTCGCGCGACGCCGACGGCCGGCCGAACTACCGCCTGCTGCGGCAGGGCCGCGAAGTGATCGCGTCTTCTCCGCTGGGATTGGTGGGCGAGGAGGCCGACCTGTCGCGCGGGCTGGCGTTCGCCGGGGCCGATGCGCCGGAAGCGCTCAGCGACGACTACGAGTTGCTGTCCGGCAAGCGCCGCCACAACCACTACCGCGGCAACCGTCGCGTGTTCCACTGGCGCACGGCCGATGGCGCGCGCCTGGACGTGGTCTGGCAGGTCTCCAACGATGGCGCGGCCTTCCGCTACGGCATCCCGGAGGCGGTACCGGGACTGCGCACGCTGCGCCGCGATGCGGCGGCGTTCCGCCTGCCGCGGCAGGCGCATGGCTGGCTGCAGCCGATGTCGGTGGCGCAGACCGGTTTCGCCAGGACCAATCCTTCGTACGAGGAGTACTACCTGCAGGACGTACCGGTCGGCACGCCGTCGCCGCTGGGCGTGGGCTGGGTGTTCCCGGCGCTGTTCCGCGCCGGCGACGACTGGGTGCTGCTGAGCGAGGGCACGCTGCGTCGCGGCGATGCCGGCAGCCGCCTGCTCGATGGCGACGTGCCGGGCGAGTACCGCATCGGTTTTCCCGACCCGCGCGAGGTGGTCCCGGACGGCGCGTCCGATCCGTGGATCGAGGCCTACCCGTGGCGTTCGCCGTGGCGGATCATCGCCGTCGGCAGCCTGGCGAGCATCGCCGATTCCACGCTCGGCACCGACCTGGCCGATCCGCCCGATCCCGCGCTGCCGTCGGCGCCGCGTCCGGGCAAGGCGTCGTGGAGCTGGCCGTTGCTAGGCGATGCGTCCACCGTCTACGACGTGCAGAAGCGCTTCATCGACTACGCCGCTTCGATGGGCTGGGGCTACACCCTGATCGATGCGCTGTGGGACACCCAGATCGGCATGCCGCGCCTGCGCGAGCTGGTGGATTACGCGCGCGGCAAGGGCGTGGCGATCCTGGTCTGGTACAACTCCGCCGGCGCGTGGAACGAGGCGCCGCAGACGCCGCGCGGCCTGCTGCTGGACCACGACAGCCGCATCCGCCAGTTCGAGCAGCTCAAGGCGGCCGGCGTGGCCGGGTTGAAGATCGACTTCTTCGGCGGCGACGGCTCCTCGATGATCGCCTACTACCTGGACATCCTGCGCGACGCGGCGCCCTACGGCTTCCAGATCAACTTCCACGGCGCCACGCTGCCGCGCGGCTGGCAGCGCACCTGGCCGAACCTGATGACGATGGAATCGGTGCGCGGGCTGGAGTTCGCCACCTTCGAGCAGGCCAACGCCGACCAGGTGCCGGCGCACGCGGCGACGCTGCCGTTCGCGCGCAACGTGTTCGACCCGATGGACTTCACGCCGATGGCGCTGGTCAAGCTCAACGACCGCGTGCAGCGCCGCACCACCGCGCCGTTCGAGCTGGCCGAGTCGGTGCTGTTCGTCTCCGGCATCCAGCACTACGCCGAAACGCCCGAGGGCATGGCGCAGGCGCCGGAGTACGTGCGTGCATTCCTCAAGGCGTTGCCGGCGGCGTGGGACGACAGCCGTTTCATCGGCGGCTGGCCGGGCCGCTACGCGGTGTTCGCGCGCCAGGGCGGCGGCCGCTGGTTCGTGGCCGGCATCAACGCCGACGCCGCGCCGCGCAAGCTCTCGCTGGACCTCGGCGCGCTCGGCGGCAAGCCGGTGCGCGGAACGCTGATCGCCGACGGCGACGATGCCCTCGGGTTCTCCAGCCGCCGGATCGCGCTCGATCCGGGCAAGCCGCTGGATCTGACATTGCCGGCGCGGGGAGGGTTCGTTCTGCAGTTGGACTGAACGACGGCCGCGCGCCGCGATGGCGGCCGCGCGGCGTTCCCGGAATCCGCGTGCGCTTGTAGAGGAGGGCACATGCAACAGACGCAAAAACTGTCCGTGATCGAGAAACTCGGTTACGGCGCCGGCGACATGGCGGTCAATGTCGTGATCTCGTCGATGATGCTGATCATCACGTTCTTCTATACCGACGTGTTCGGCCTCAAGCCGCAGGACGTGGCGCTGCTGTTCATCGTGGTGCGGCTGATCGACGCCTTCGCCGACCCGGCCATGGGCATGTTCACCGACCGCCACACCACGCGCTGGGGCCGCTATCGTCCGTACTTCCTGGTGATGGCGGTGCCGTTCGGCATCTCGGTGTTCCTGACCTTCACCACGCCGGACCTGTCCTACAACCTCAAGCTGGTGTGGGCCTACGCCACCTACCTGCTGGTGATGCTGGTGTTCACCGCGGTCACCATCCCGTACATCTCGCTGATCGGGGTGCTCACCGCCGATCCGCAGGAACGGCTGTCGGCGAACGGCTACCGGCTGTTCTTCGCCAAGGTCGCCGCGTTCCTGGTCACCATCGTGGTGCCGCAGCTGGCGGTGGCATGGGGCGGCGGGCATCTCGCCGACGGCTACAAGTGGGCGATGGGCCTGATGGGGCTGCTGGCCACGCTGCTGTTCCTGTTCTGCTTCTTCTCCACCACCGAGCGCATCCAGCACCAGGTCGAGCGCAAGCCGCTGCGCGAGCAGCTGGGCCTGCTGCTGCGCAACGACCAATGGCTGATCCTGGGCGCGGTCTGCATCGTCGGCACCATCGGCTACGTGATCCGCGGGTCGGTGGCCGCCTACTACGCCAAGTACTACCTCGGCGGCGACGCGAAGCTGATGTCCGCGTTCATGGCCACCGGCGTGGTCGCGGCGATCCTGGCGATGGTGGTATCGACCTGGATCACCAAGGTCTATTGCAAGGTCAAGCTGTTCCGCTACAGCCAACTGGTCGTGGGCGCGCTGAGCGTGGCGATGTACCTGCTGGTCAAGCCGGGCGACATCGCGCTGGCGTTCGTCCTGTACTTCCTGGTCAGCCTGGTGGTGGACCTGCACGCGCCGGTGTTCTGGTCGGCGATCGCCGAGGCGGTGGACTACGGCCATGCGCGCAGCGGCAAGCGCGTGGCGGGGCTGGCGTTCGGCGGCATCTCGTTCTGCCAGAAGGCCGGCATGGGCGTGGCCGGGGCGATCGTCGGCTGGCTGCTGGCCGGTTTCCACTACGTGCCGGACCAGCCGCAGAGCGCGTTCACCCTCAACGGCATCGCGCTGATGCTCACCATCATCCCCGGCGCGTTCCACGTGCTGATGGGCGGGCTGATGTTCCTGTACCGCATCACCGACGACTACTACCGCACGCTCAAGGAGCAGATCGTCGAGGAGGCCCCCGGCGACGCCGGCCCCGCGCAAGACGCTTTCAACGCACGTACCACCACGGAATGCCCGACATGACGTTTTCGTTTTCCAACCCCTTCATCCTCCATCGCGCCGATCCGTTCGTGCTGCGCCACGATGGCCACTATCACTTCACCGCCTCGGTGCCGGAGTACGACCGCATCGTGCTGCGCCGCGCGCCGACGCTGGCCGGGCTGAAGGACGCCGAGGAGAAGACCCTGTGGCGCGCGCCGGCCAGCGGCCCGGCCAGTTCGCTGATCTGGGCGCCGGAAATCCATCGCTTCGACGATGCCTGGTACGTCTACTTCGCCGCGGCGCCCTCGCGCGAGATCAAGGACGGCCTGTTCCAGCACCGCATGTACGCGCTGAGCAATCCCTCGGCCGACCCGATGCAGGGCGAGTGGGAATTCGCCGGCCGCATCGACAGCGGCATCGACGCGTTCTGCCTGGACGCGACCTCGTTCGAGCACAAGCGCCAGCGCTACTACCTGTGGGCGCAGAAGCACCCGGACATCCCCGGCAACTCCAACCTCTACCTGGCGCCGTTGGCGACGCCGACCGCGCTGGGCGGTGCGCCGGTGCTGCTGACCAAGCCGGAATTCGACTGGGAGGTGCAGGGCTTCCTCGTGAACGAAGGCCCGGCCGTGCTGATCCGCAACGGCAAGGTGTTCGTCAGCTATTCCGCCAGCGCCACCGACGAGCGCTACGCGGTCGGCCTGCTGTGGGCGGACGCCGAGTCCGACCTGCTCGATCCGGCCAACTGGCACAAGTCGCCGGTGCCGGTGTTCGCGACCGACGCCGAGCGCGAGGTGTTCGGTCCCGGCCACAACAGCTTCACCACCACCGAGGACGGCGCCACCGACCTGGTGGTCTACCACGCCCGCAACTACCGCGAGATCGAGGGCGATCCGCTGTGGAACCCGGACCGGCAGACGTGCATCCAGCCGCTGCAGTGGGATGCGCAGGGCATGCCGGTGTTCGGTCGGCCGCTGCGCGAGGTGGCGTTGTGAGAACCCGCTCGCGATCCTGCTGTGCTCGCGATGTGGCCCGGGTGCGGTGCCCGGAATGCTCACGTATCGCTCATGCGCTGCGCTTCCTCCGCTCCGCCACGGGCCACCTGGCTTCGCTCGCGACGAAGCATGAACAGGTTCCGCGGCCGGCGCGACTGGCGCGCCGAGCCCTGCTGGCGTTGGCGGTATCGCTGGCCGTGCCCGCGTTCGCGCAGCAGGCGCCCGCCGACAACAGCGACATGATGGCCGCGCCGCCGGTCGCCAAGCCGCACAAGGGGTATTCGGCCGACGTGCTCGCGCACGATCCGGTGATGATCCGCCAGGGCAAGACCTGGTACCTGTTCATCACCGGCCCCGGCATCAGCGTCTACAGCTCGAAGAACCTGAAGACCTGGAAGGCCGAGGCGCCGGTGTTCGCGAAGATCCCCGGGTGGGCCTACGGCATCGTGCCGGACTTCAACGGCCATATCTGGGCGCCCGACATCTCCTTCCACGACGGCGTCTACACGCTGTACTACTCGATCTCCAGCGGCGGCAAGAACACCTCGGCGATCGGCGTGGCGACCAACACCACGCTCGACCCCAAGGATCCGGCGTTCAAGTGGGTCGACCACGGCATTGTGGTGCGTTCGCAGCCCTACCGCGATGCCTGGAACGCGATCGATCCCAACCTGGTCGAAGGGGACGACGGCACCCCGTGGCTGGCCTTCGGCTCGTTCTGGGGCGGCTTGAAGCTGGCGAAGCTGGCGCCCGACCGGCTGCACCTGGCCGAGCCGCAGGAATGGCACACGCTGGCGCGGCGCGAACGGCCCTGGCAGGCCGACGATGCCGAGCCCGAGCCCGGCGCGATCGAGGCGCCGTTCGTGTTCAAGCACGATGGCTGGTACTACCTGTTCGCCTCGTGGGACCACTGCTGCCGCGGCCTGAAGAGCGACTACCGGATCATGGTCGGCCGTTCGCGCGACGTGCGCGGCCCGTACCTCGACCGCGACGGCAAGCGCATGGACCATGGCGGCGGCACCGAAGTGCTGCATGGCAGCCCGCGCTGGGCCGGGCCGGGGCATAACAGCGCCTACCGCTTCGACGGCAAGGACTACCTCGTGTTCCATGCCTACGACGCCCGCGACAACGGCCTGCCCAAGCTGCACGTGCTGCCGATGCGCTGGGACGCCGACGGCTGGCCGGTAGTGGACCCGCGCGCACTGGACAAGTAGGCGCGGCAGCGCATCCGTGGGGGCGGCTTCAGCTGCGATCGGCTTTACCGGTAAAGCCCATCGCGCTGAAGCCGCTCCCGCAAAGAAGCCGGGTCAGGCCCTGGCCGTCACCTTCGCGCCCCATAGCGCATAGAACAGCACGTACAACTCGCAGGCCGCGGTCAGCAGGAAGGCGTTCTGCAAGCCGTAGGTGTCGGCGAGCCAGCCTTGCACCGCCACCAGCGCACCGCCGGCGATGGCCATCACCAGCAGCCCGGCGCCTTCCTCGGTGAGCGGGCCCAGCCCCCGGATGCCGAGCGCGAACACGGTGGGGAACATGATCGAGTGGAACAGCCCCACCGCGATCAATGCCCACATCGCCACCGCGCCGGTGCTGAACACCGTCACCAGCATCGTGACGAAGGCGCCGACCGCGAACAGCGCCAGCACCGTCTCGGCCGGGATCCTGCGCATCAACGCGCTGCCGGCGAAGCGGCCCACCATCATCCCGCCCCACAGCAGGAACAGGTAGTGCGACGCCTGCTGGTGGCTGAGATTGCCGATGTGCGGTTGCGAGACGAAATTGATGAAGAGGTTGGAGACGCCGATCTCGGCGATGAGATAGATGAAGATCGCCGGGATGCCGAGCACCAGGTTGCGGTGCCGCCACAACGAATGCCGGGCGCGCTCCTCGCGGGTGACGCGCTGGGTCGCCTGGCCGAGCGCCGGCAGGCGGAAGCGCGCGATCACGATCGCCAGCGCGACCAGCACCGCGGCGACGATCAGGTAGGGCAGCTGCACCGACTGCGCATCGGCCAGGCGCTCGGCCGGCGTCAGCGTCGCCTCGCCGACCTGGGTGCCGGACGCCGAGCGGCCGAGGATCAGGTAGCCGCCGAACAGCGGCGCCAGCGTGGTGCCCGCGGAATTGAACGCCTGCACCAGGTTGAGCCGCGAGGAGGCGGTCTCGGGCGTGCCGATCACCGCGACGTAGGGATTGGCGGCGACCTGCAGCAAGGTGATGCCGCTGGCGATGACGAACAGCGACACGAGGGTGATGGCGTAGGACGGCAGGCGCGCGGCCGGAATCATGCCGAGCGCGCCCAGCGCCATGATGCCCAGTCCGACCACCAGCGCACGCTGGTAGCCGATCCGCTCGATCAGCTTGGCGGCCGGCAGCGAGGCGAAGAAGTAGGCGACGAACCAGACCGATTCGATCAGCGTGGCCTGCAGGTAGGACAGCTCGAACACGCTGCGCAGGTGCGGCAGCAGGGTGTTGTTGATGACGGTGACGAAGCCCCACATGAAGAACAGCGAGGCCAGCAGCATCAGCGCGGGGCGATAGGTGGAGGCGTGCATTGCAGGGCCGGCCTGGGCGGTGGCCGTGGTGGTTGCGGTCGGTCCTGCCATCGATGCGGTCTCCGGTGCACGCCCGGGCGTGCGTGCGGCCGCGATGGGGGCGTGGCGAGTGCGGCCGCGTGCGTCTTCGCCAGGCGCTTGCCGGAAATCCGGCGCAGGCCAGCGTAGGAGAAGGGGTGCGGTGCGACCAATGACTTAACGCCATCGCGCTATGCCACTATTGCAATGCTGCATTGCAGCTAGGTGGAGCGCTGTCGAAAGGGTTTTCCTGCGGGAGGAACTTCAGCCCGGCAGGCTGCGCGGGTTGCGCGATGAGCCCGAGGTTCCCTTCTCCCGTTCACGGGAGAAGGTGCCCGGAGGGCGGACGAGGGCGCTTTTATCATGCGACTGCTGTAAAGCACTTCTTTGCCCATGTACGTGCGCAGCGAGAACGGCGCCGCACGGCGGGCCCCAGCGATCGCCAACGAGTCGCAAGCGGTCGCTGGGCCGAACCGCTCCGGAACGACGATATCGGCACCGCGTGGCCGGGATCCTCAGGGAATCGCGAACGACGCCGGGATGCCGGTGTGCTCCTGGTCGGTGTTCACCAGGTTGGCGTGGTAGTCGCGGGCCAACTGGTGCAGGCGCGCGCGTCCGGTGGCGACGTCGGCGCCGTCGCCGCCGGGCTTGTCGTCGTTGACGCTGAGCAGGAAGCGGCGGCCTGTCCAACTCTGCACCAGCGAGCGGGGGATCGCGCCGCTGTCCAGGCGGCCGGCCTGGACGTCGTAGGCGACGTTCCAGCCGGCATTGCCGCCGTAGTAGCCGGCGGTGGGATCGGTCGTGGTGTCCTTGACGATCAGCATCGGGAACGCCAGCCGTGCCTTGCCGGACGCCAGCGCCGCGGCATAGTCGCGCGGGCCGCTGTCGGAGACCGTGCCGGGCACGATCAGGAACATCACCTTGCCGCGCAGTTCGCCCAGCGTCGGCCAGGGCTTGTTCGCCAGCGCCTCGGCCGGCGTCGCGTAGCGGCTGCCGCAGGCGCTGTCGCGGCACATCAGCTTGAGCGGGGTGAAGATGTCCGATTCCGGGATGCGCGCGCGCAGTCCGTTCTCGGACAGGTTGGCGATCATCTCGTCCAGGTCGGCAGGCTGCGTACTGGTGCCGAAGCCGTTCTTCATCTCCAGCTTGACCAGGACCAGCGGATGCCCCGGCGTGTTGCGGTGGTAGCTGGCGATGGTGTCCAGGCACGAGCGCAGGTCCTGGTTGCGGTCGTTGCCGGGCTGCCCGCCCTTGGGGCAGTTGTTGATGTTGGCCAACGGATTGCTGTGCGAGACGCGCCAGCTGCCGAGATTGGTCCAGGCGTCGACCTCGATCATCTGCACGTCGCGCAGCGCATCGCTCAGGTACTCGTAGACGTCCTTCTTGTCGTAGGTGTTGTGCGAGCCGGCCAACTGCACGCGGTCGAGCGGATAGCGGTCGAGATCGGAGGTCTCGGCGCGGGTCTGGGCTTGCGCTGCGCCGGCCAGGCAGGCGGGCAGGACGGCGGCGAGGACGAGGGACAGGCACTTCGACGTGGGCATCGCATTGCTCTCCGGTTCGGGCGAAGGAAGGGGGCGCCGGCAGTGGGGCCGGCGGCGGCGTTCAGGGGGCGGATACCACGAAATCGGGATCGACCAGCCGGGCCAGCCGCTGCGCGAAGCGATCCAGCGGGCAGTCGTACCGTGCGTTGGCGATGCTGCAGCCGGGCACGAACACGGCGGCTTCCAGCGGCGGCGCCTGCAGCGTCAGCGGCAGGTTGCCGCGCAGCTGCGCCAGGCTCTGCGCGGTGTAGCGCACGCGCAGCACGCGTTCTCCGTCGGCCAGGCGCCAGCGTTCGAACACCAGCGCGCCACCCGGCGGGGTCTGGTCGGGCAGGTAGCCCGGCACCTGCCAATGCAGGTCGAGCAGCCCCGCCAGCAACGCGAGCGTGCCGTCGTGGCCGGAGACCACCGTCAACGCGGCGCCGTTGCCGATGGGGGCGTACGGCCAAGCCAATCCGCTGTCCTGCAGCAGCGTCGCGCCCAGCCGCGACGCGAGCTGCGAACTGGCCATCCGCGCGATGTCCGGCGCGCGCAGGCGCAGGCCGAACTCGGCCTGGTGCGGCAGCGAGGCCTCGGCCACGCTGATGTCGTCCAGGCCTTGCCAGCCGAGCGACGCGAAGTCCGCGCCATCGGCCCAGGCCATCAGCAGGCTTTCGCTGAGGCCGGAGGCGGTCGCGGCGGGACCGGCGATCTCGGGCAAGCCCTTGCCGTACTCCGGAAGGGCGGCCGGCGCGGTATCGATGCGCTGCTTGCCGGCACCGGCGCCGGCCGGGCACGGCACGCGCTCGCATTGGAGCAGAAGCGCCTGCAAGCGGTCGACCATGGGCTGCTGGGCGCGGTTCCAGGCCTCGGCATCGCCGCCGATCCGCCCGGCCAGCGCGGCGCGCATCAGTGCCCGCGCGGCCGGCGTGCGCAGCGCGGGCGGGCCGTCGAACATCGGGTCCGATGCGCCGTCGGCGACGTGGTGGACCGGATTCGGGCAGCCCGGCGTGAGCGTCTGCGCGATGGCCTCGGCGGAGGCGATGGTGCGCTGGGTGCGGTTGGCCCAGTAGTAGACGCGCTCGCAGTCGTCGCCCCGCAGCAGGCCGAGCTGCCGGTAGCGGACGCGATGGTAGGCGCCGAACCGGCGTTCCAGTTCGGCGCCGTGCGCGGTCAGTTCGCCGGCAGGCACGCCGAAGCGCGGCCAGGGCCGCGCCGAGAACGACTCCAGCCGTTCCGGGCTGGACATCGCGGCGCGCACGCCGTGGCGCTTGAGTACGACGACCTTTTCCAGGGTGTCCTGCGCGGCGGCGCAGGCGAGCGTGGGGAACAGCAGTGCCAAAGCCAACAGCGGGGCGGCCAGGCGCGTGGTGATGCTTTTCATGGGGAACCGGTAGCGGAGGCGGAACGGGCGCCAGGCCGGGCCACCATCGCGGCGATGGCGGCCCGGCGAGGCGGCAGGGAACTCAGAAGCGCGCGCGCAGGCCCACCGACCAGGTGCGGCCGTAGTCGGTATAGCCGCCGAACAGGCCATCGCCGACGTACTGGCGCTGCACCTCGCCGGTCAGGTTGATCGCGTTGACGAACACCGACAGGTACGGGTTGACGGTGTACGACAGGTTCGCGTCCAGGCTGCCGAACTCGTCGGTGTTGAGCGTGGCCACGTTGGCGGTGCCGACCGCGTTGAGGATCTTGTCGCTCCAGCTGTAGCTCAGCCGCGCGGCCACCGGGCCCTTCTCGTAGAACAGCACCGCGTTGTAGGTGTTCTTGGCGACGCCTTCCAGCTTGTCCTCGAAGGTGTCGTCGCCGTCGCGGTACTGCGCCTTGCTGTCGGTCCAGGTGTAGTTGAGCTGCATGCCGAGCCCGTCGAGCGGCGCCGGCAGGCCGGAGAACACCTGCTGGTAGGCCACTTCGGCGCCCTTGACGCTGGCATGGCCGCCGTTGGTCTTCGAGGACAGGCGATAGACCTGGCCCTGGTAGGTAAGGTTGGAGATCTCGGTCTGGATGAAGCGCGAGATGTCCTTGTAGAACACGCCGGCGGTGAGCGCGGTGGTCTTGTCGACGTACCACTCCCAGGTGAGGTCGTACTGCCAGGCCTCGAACGGCCTCAGCGCGGGGTTGCCGCCGCTGGCGGTGAGGATCTCGCCGCTGGAATTGAAAGTGAGCTTGGAGGAGAGGTCGGTCAGGTCCGGGCGGGTCATCACCTTGGCCGCCGAGGTGCGCAGCACCATGTCCTCGCGCACGTCCCAGGCCGCATTGAACGACGGCAGCGCCTCGGTGTAGGTGCGCTCGAAGTGCACAGGCGAAGCCTTGCCGTCGAGGTCGGCGTAGCCGTCGGTGGCCTGCTCGGTGCGTACCAGGCGCACGCCGGCGTTGCCGCGCAGTTCGCGCCCGGCCAGTTCGTGGCCGAAGTCGGCCATCACGTAGGCCGAGGCGATCTTCTCCTTCACTTCGTAGGAGTTCTGCAGGTCGGCCGCGTTGGGCGTGTTGGCCAGCGCGGCCGGGGTCGGCCAGTCGCCCCAGAACTTCGATTCGACCGGCGCCAGCCATTCGCGCGGCAAGTCGCCGTTGGAGCCGGACAGCATGTCGCCCACCGGCAGCGCGGTGAAGTAGCTGGCATCGAAGACCTTGCCGCCGATGCTGTTGAGGATGAGGTCGGCGCGGTCGTAGTCGCGCGAACGCTGGCGGTACTTCACGCCGGCCTTGACGGTGCGCAGGAAGCCGCCGTCGAGCGCGCGGCTGGCGTCGAACTGCAATGCGTCCTCCTTGTCCTCGGCGTCGATGGTGCGCCATTCCAGGCGGCGCCCCGGCGTGGCGCCGGGCGAGGTCGGGTCGTAGCCGTTGGTGAAGGCCCAATCCGGCACGTTGTCGCCGTCGGCCTGCGGCATGTCGATGCGCATGCCGACGGTGTTGCCGGTGCGCAGGCGGGTGCGACGGATCGGATCGGCGTCGTAGCTGTGCGCCTGCGAGTGGAACGCCACGCCGGACAGCGTCCAGGCATCGCCGGACCAGGTGGTGCCGAAGCGCACGCTACGGTTGTCGTCGACGATGCCGGAGGTCTCGCGCGAGATCTGCACCTGGCCGTTGCTGTAGTCGAAGCCGGTCACGGCGTCGTGCGACACCGCGATGTTGCGCATGCGGCCCAGGTTGTCGGTGCCGACGCCGATGCTGTACTCGTCGTAGTTGACCTTCTGGCGGGCATAGAACAGGTCCAGGTTCATTTCCAGCGCCTGGGTCGGGCGCCATTGCAGCGAGGCGGCTACGCCGGTGCGCTCGCGGTCTTCCAGCTCCAGCGTGGGGCGGATGCCGGTGGGCGCGTAGTGCGCCTGCCCGTTGGTGCCGGGCACGCCGTTCTCGTAGTAGTCCCAGCTCACTTCGTTGACGCGGTCCTGGCGCAGGCTGCGCTCGGCGTAGGCGCCGGAGACCAGCAGGCCGAAGGTGCCTTCGGCGTTGACCCAGTTGAACAGGCCGGACACGCGCGGATCGTGCGAGTCGGCCTTCTGCGCCTGGCTGGATTCGAGGGAGACGTTGGTCAGCGTCCTGCCGAGGTCGAGCGGGCGAAAGGTGCGCACGTTGACGATGCCGCCGATCGCGCCTTCGTCGAGGTCGGCGGTCGGGCTCTTGATCACGTCCAGGCCCGAGACCAGTTCCGCCGGCAGCGTGTCGTAGCGGAACTGGCGGCCGGTCTGGCCGGAGTTGCGCACGTTCTCGTTGACCGCCATGGTCTGCCCGTTGAGCGTGGTGACCTGGAAATTGGGGCCGAGGCCGCGCACGCGCACGTACACGCCTTCGCCGCGGTCGCGCACGATCGACACGCCCGGCACGCGCTGCAGGGCCTCGGCGACGTTCTGGGCCGGCAGCTTGCCGATGTCCTCCGCGGCGATCACGTCCACCACGCTGTCGGCGTAGCGCTTGCGCCGCATCTGCTCGCTCAGGCTCCCCGCATAGCTGCCGGTGACCTCGATGCGCTCCAGTTCGGTGGCCTGCGGCAGGGCGTCGTGGGTGCCGGCCGGGCGCGCTTGGCGGTCGTCCCGCGCCGGCGCCGCGGGAGCGTCCGCCGCCTCGGCCTCGATCGTCACGGTGGTGGCGTTGAGGTAGCGGTAGCGCAGGCCGGTGCCCTGCAGCAGGCGTTGCAGCGCCTGCTCGGCGCTCAGGCCGGGCGCGACCGCGCCGGCCTGCGGATTGCCGGCGGCGTGCGCGTCGTAGACGAACTGCAGGCCGGTCTGGTGCGAAAGCGTGTTGAGCGCGCGGTCCAGCGGTTGCGCGGGGATGGCCTGCGTGGCCGCGGGCGTGGCCTGGGCGAACGCGGTGCCGGCATGGAGGGCGAGGGCGATCGAAAGGAACAGCGTCTTGCGCATCGTCGTGTCCGAGTGGGGGGTAGGGACGCGCGGTTTCGTCCGCGCATGCCTACCTACGAGGGACGACGGCGAGGATCGGGCACCGTTTTTTCGATGAATTTTTTCTTACAGGTGCTTGGGCGCGGCCGCGGCACCGCCACGGCGGCCGATCAGCAGCTCGTCGCCGGCGCGGCGTACGTCCAGGGTGGGCTGGTCGCGCAGGAACGCGAGCAGCGAATCGATGTCGCCGCCGCGCAGGTTGCCGGTCAGGCGCAGCGCCCCGGCTTCGGCGTCCCGGATCCGCAGCTGCGTGCGGTTGAGCCGGTTGAAGCGTTCGGCCACTTCCGACAGCGGCTCGTCGCGGAACACCACGCGGCCGTTCCACCACGCGGTCATGGCCTGCGGATCCTCTTCGCTGATGCGCGTGGCGCGATCGCGATAGGCGATGCGCGCGCTCTGGCCGGCGCGCAGGTCGGCGAGCAGCGGGGCCGAGGGTGCATGCCCGTCCCACACCTTGACCCGGCCTTCGGCGACTTCCACCTGCGCCTGCCGCTGGCGCAGCGCCACGTCGAAGGTGGTGCCGATGTCCTCGATGCGCAGGCCTGCCGCGCGGACCTCGAACGGACGCCGCCCGGGCGCCACCTCGAAGCTGGCTTGGCCGCGGCGCAGCTCGATGCGGCGCTGCAGCCAGCCCATCCGCACCGCGATGGCGCTGCCGCCGGCGAGATGGATGCGGCTGCCATCGTCGAGCACGAACGCGCGCGGCGCGCCGAGGCCGGTTTCGTGCACGTGTTCGCGCGGCCAGAAACCGTGCGCCAGCACCGCGACGCCGGCCAGCGTCGCGGCCAGGGCGAAGGCGCGCGCCAGGCGCGGGCGCCGCGCCGCGGCCGGCGCAGGGCGAGGCGTCGATGCGAGCGGCAGCGCGACGACATTGTCCCGGGGCGCGTGGGGCGGGGCGGCCAGCAGCGCATCCAGGTCGATGTCCATCGAACGCAGCGCGCCGCCGAGTTCGCCGGCGATGCACTGGATCGCCAGGTACTCGCGCAAGTGCAGCGGCGAGGCGACCAGCCAGTCCATGAACTGCGCCTGCTGCTCGGGCGCGAGCTCGCCGGCGCGGTGCAGCGCATGCCAGTGCGCGGCTTCGTGCGTCGCGTGCGCGCGGTGCTGGGCGGGCGCGTTGCTCATTCGTGGCCCGTCTCGTCGGCGAGCGCGCGGCGGCAGGCGGAAAGCCCGCGCACCACGTGCTTCTTGACCATGTGCGGCGACACGCCCATGCGCTCGGCGATCTGCCGATAGCTGAGCCCGTCGCGGTACTGCATCACCAGCACGGCGCGGGTGTTCTCCGGCAGCCCGGCCAGCAGCGACTGCAGGCGTTGCTGGCGCTGCTGGCGTTCGACCACGTCGTCGGCCGCCTCGCCGGCGTGCAGCGCGATCGAGAGCTGTTCGAGTTCGTCCAGTGGCAACGGCGCTGGGCGCCGGCGCGCAGCCTGTTCGCGCGCCAGGTTCATCGCCACGGTGTACAGGTAGGCCTCGGGATTGGCGATGGCCTCGCCCTGGGACTGGTGCGCGCGCAGCAAGCGCAGATAGGTCTCCTGCACCATGTCCTCGGCCTCTTCGTGGGCGCCGCGCCGCGCGAAGAACCCGCGCAGCGTCGGGCGGTGCTCGACGAACAGGCCCGCCCAGCTCCGCTTTGCCTGTCCCCCCGCCATACGACCCCGCACCTCCCCAGCGTGCCGGGCAGGCTATTGCCGGGATATGACGCGGCGGTGACGGCGCGCCCGGCACTGGTGCCGGTGCCGGTCTAATTCGGCGGATAGCCGGCGTCGGCGAGCGCGCGCCGGATGGCGGCCTCGTCCGCCGAGGTCTCGATGCGCACCATGTGGCTGGGCAGGTCGGCCTCGACCTTGGCTTCCGGCGCCACCGCCTGCACGGCGCGGGTGACGTGGCGGACGCAGCCGCCGCAGGTCATGTTCTCGATGGTGTAGGCGATCATCGTGGAAAGCGTCCTCTGGGAAGCCGCCAGGCTAGACCTTCCCACGGTAGCAAGGTCAAGCGCTGGGGACGGGTTGACCTTCCCATCGTGGGAAGGTTCAAGATGGCGCCATCCCGAGATCGAGGCAGCGGAGATGACCACATCCAGCCCGGCGCGCAGGCGTGCCACGTCCAGCGAATTGCAGCTCCCGGTGGCCGGCATGACCTGCGCATCGTGCGTCGGCCATGTCGAGAAGGCGATCGCTCGCGTGCCCGGGGTGCAGGCGGTGCAGGTGAACCTGGCCACCGGCCGGGCCGACGTGCGCTTCGCCGGCGCGCCGGACCCCGGCGCGGTGGTGGCCGCGGTCGAGGACGCGGGCTACGAGGTGCCGCTGCGCGAGCTGGAGCTGGGCGTGCAAGGCATGACCTGTGCCTCGTGCGTGGCGCACGTGGAGAAGGCGTTGAAGAGCGTGCCCGGCGTCGAGTCGGCTTCGGTGAACCTGGCCACCGGGCGTGCGCGGGTGCGCCTGCGCGAGGGCCTGGCCACGCCGGAAGACCTGGAAGCCGCCGTCGCCGACGCCGGCTATTCCGCGCATCGCCTCGATGCCGCCGATCCGCGGCAGGACCGCGAGGCGCAGGCGCGCGAGCGCGAGATCGACGGCCTCCGGCGATCGTTGCAGGCTGCCGCGCTGCTCGCCTTGCCGCTGGTGGTGCTGGAGATGGGCGGCCACCTGGTGCCGGCGCTCCACCACTGGCAGTTGCAGACCATCGGCCAACAGCCGCTGCGGCTGTTGCAGTTCGCGCTCGCCACCCTGGTGCTGGCCTGGCCGGGGCTGCGTTTCTTCCGGCGTGGCATCGCTTCGCTCCGGCATCGCGCGCCCGACATGAACGCCCTGGTCACGGTCGGCGCCGGCGCGGCATGGGCGTACTCGACCGTGGCGACGTTCGCGCCGGGCGTGCTGCCCTCCGGCACCGACCACGTCTACTTCGAGGCGGCGGCGGTGATCGTGACGCTGGTGCTGCTCGGGCGCTGGCTGGAGGCGCGGGCGCGCGGGCGGACCTCCGACGCGATCCGCCGCCTGGTCGGCCTGCAGCCGCGCACGGCGCGGGTATGGCGCGACGCTGACTTCGTGGAGTTGCCGCTGGCGCAGGTAAAGGCAGGCGACGAAGTACAGGTGCGCCCCGGCGAGCGCGTGCCGGTCGACGGCGAGGTAGTCGATGGCGAATCGTACGTCGACGAATCGATGCTCAGCGGCGAACCGGTGCCGGTCGCCAAGCAGGCCGGCGCGCGCGTGGTCGGCGGCACCGTCAACGGCCACGGCGCGCTGCGCGTGCGCGCGACCGGCGTCGGCGCCGACACGGTGCTGGCGCAGATCGTGCGCATGGTCGAGCAGGCGCAGGGCGCCAAGCTGGCGATCCAGGCGCAGGTGGACCGCGTGACCGGCTGGTTCGTGCCGGCGGTGATGCTGGCCGCGCTGCTGACGTTCCTGGCGTGGCTGGCGTTCGGGCCTTCGCCTTCGCTCGGGCTGGCGCTGGTCAACGCGGTGGCCGTGCTGATCATCGCCTGCCCGTGCGCGATGGGGCTGGCGACGCCGGTCTCGATCATGGTCGGCACCGGGCGCGCCGCCGAACTGGGCGTGCTGTTCCGCCGTGGCGATGCCTTGCAGGCATTGCGCGGCGTGCAGGTGGTCGCGCTCGACAAGACCGGCACGCTGACGCGCGGCAAGCCGGCGCTCACCGACGTGCGGGTGGCGGCGGGATTCGACGCGGACGAGGTACTGGCGCTGGTCGCCGCGGTCGAGGCCGGCTCGGAGCATCCGGTCGCCCATGCCCTCGTGGCGGCCGCCCGCGAGCGCGGCCTGGCGCTGCCGGCGGCAAGGGATTTCGCCGCCGAGCCGGGCCATGGCGTGCGTGCGCAGGTCCAGGGCCGGCGCGTCGAGGTCGGCGCGGACCGCTACATGCGGCGGCTCGGGCTGGACATCGGGCCGTTCGCCGAGGAACTGCAGGCGCTGGGCGCGCAGGGGCGCACGCCGCTGTTCGCGGCCGTGGACGGGCGCGTGGCCGCGTTGCTGGCGGTCGCCGACCCGATCAAGCCCGGCACGCCCGAGGCGATCGCCGCGCTGCACCGGCTCGGCCTGCGGGTGGCGATGGTCAGCGGCGACCAGCGCGCCACCGCCGAAGCCGTGGCGCGCTCGCTGGGCATCGACGAGGTGCGCGCCGAGGTGTTGCCCGAGGGCAAGGTGGAGGCGCTGGAGCAATTGGGCGAGGGCGTCCGCCGCATCGCCTACGTCGGAGACGGCATCAACGATGCGCCTGCGCTGGCCCGGGCCGATGTCGGCATCGCGATCGGCACCGGCACCGACATCGCCGTGGAATCGGCCGACGTGGTGCTGATGTCCGGCGACCTGCGCGGCGTGGTCAACGCGATCGCGATCTCGCGCGCGACGTTGCGCAACATCCACCAGAACCTGTTCTGGGCGTTCGGCTACAACGTCGCGCTGGTCCCGGTGGCGGCCGGCGCGCTGTACCCGTTCAACGGCATGCTGCTTTCGCCGATGATCGCGGCCGGCGCAATGGCCCTGTCGAGCGTGTTCGTGGTCGGCAACGCGTTGCGGCTGCGGAGCTTCCGGGCGGCGCTGCCGCTGGCACCTGCGACCTGAGGGGGGATGGACGATGAACATCGGCGAGGCCGCACAGCGCTCCGGCGTGTCGGCGAAGATGATCCGCTACTACGAACAATCCGGCCTGATCCCGGCGGTCGCGCGCTCGGCGTCCGGGTACCGCGACTACTCCGACAGCGACGTGCACCGCCTGCGCTTCGTGCGCCATGCGCGCGACCTGGGCTTCGACGTGGAGCAGATCGGCGAACTGCTGTCGCTGTGGAGCGACCGCGACCGCGCCAGCGCCGACGTGCATGCGCTGACGCTGGCGCACATCGCGCGGTTGCGGGAGAAGGCGGCGGAGATCGAGCGGATGATCGCGGTGCTGCAGCGGTTGGCGGACAGTTGCCACCACGACCGCAGTCCGGATTGCCCGATCCTCGACGAGCTGGCCAGCGACGCATCCGCGGCGGACGGGTTGGCGCACCATGCGACGCGCTTCGGGCAACCCGGGGAACCGCCGAAGCGACGGCGTCGCGCTCCGGGCTGATTCCATTGCGTGGCGAGTACCGTGGGAGCGGCTTCAGCCGCGATCGGGCCTTGCCGGTAAAACGCGTCGCGGCCGAAGCCGCTCCCGCAATGAAGCGTGCAGATCCATTCCCGTTCCGAGTCGCCGGTTTCCCGTCTTCGGCGGAGACGGCGGCAGGATTGCGGAACGGCAGGCGCGGGGCAGATCGCGCCTCGCGGAAAGGTCCCGCGCTTGTGCCGCTCCCATGAAGCGCGCCGGCTCGAAGAAGGGGCCCATGGCATGGCGCGCGGCCGCCTCTCCCGCACGCATGCGGAAGAGGCGAACGCCCGGGCATCGCGTGCGGCGATGCCCGGGCGAAGAGGTCACTGCAACTTCAACATCACGATCGACTTGGCCGGCAGGTCCACTTGCAGCGTGCCGCCGCCCAGCTTGGCGCCGTTGAACGCCTGCGGCTTCACCGCATCGGGCTTGTCGTAGGTGTTGAGCGAGGTGATCGCCGGGGCGGTCAGGATCTGCCCGCTCACGCCGCGCGCCTGCGCATCGCCTTCCACCTTGACCTCCACCTGTGCGGCGCGGTTCGGGTCGAGGTTGGTCAACGCGACGTAGACGTGCCCGTCCTTGGCCTTGACCGCCGAGCCGTGCACGGCCGGCACGGTGAAATCGGCATGGCGGTACTCGGGCGACTGGATCTGCAGCGGCAGCGCGGTCGCGTCCTGGTAGGGCTTGTACATCGCGAACACGTGGTAGGTCGGGGTCAGCACCATCTTCGAGCCGTCGGTCAGGATCATCGCCTGCAGCACGTTGACCATCTGCGCGATGTTGGCCATGCGCACGCGGTCGGCATGCTTCACGAACACGTCCAGCGTCAGCGAGGCCACCAGCGCGTCGCGCAGCGTGTTCTGCTGCTGCAGGAAGCCGGGATTGCTGCCAGGCAGCGGCGCGTACCAGGTGCCCCACTCGTCGACCACCATCGCGACCTTCTTGTCGGGGTCGTACTTGTCCATGATCGCGCCGTGCTTGCTGACCAGCTCCTCCATGCGCAGCGCCTGCTGCAGCGTCTGGATCCAGGCCGTCTCGTCGAACTCGGTCGAGGACGCCCTCGGCGGCCAGCCGCCGGGCACGGTGTAGTAGTGCAGGCTGAGGCCGTCCATCATCTTGCCGGCCTCGCGCATCATCACTTCGGTCCAGTGATAGTCGTCGTTGTTGGCACCGGGCGCGATCTTGAGGATCTTCTGGTCGGCGGGAGCCTTGATGAAGGTCTGGTAGCGGCGGTAGACGTCGGCGGCGTACTCGGCGCGCATGTTGCCGCCGCAGCCCCACAGCTCGTTGCCGACGCCGAAGTACGGCACCTTCCACGGCTGGTCGCGCCCGTTCGCGCGGCGCTCGTTGGCCAGGGTCGAACGGGTCGGCGCGGTCATGTACTCGACCCACTGCGCCATCTCGTCCGGCGAGGCGTTGCCGACGTTGCCGGCCACGTAGGCCTGGGTGCCTAGAAGCTCCGTGAAGTCCATGAACTCGTGCGTGCCGAAGCTGTTGGGTTCCTCCACGCCGCCCCAGTGCGTGTTGACGCTGACCGGGCGCTTGTCGCGCGCGCCGATGCCGTCGCGCCAGTGGTACTCGTCGGCGAAGCAGCCGCCGGGCCAGCGCACGTTGGGCACGGCGATCGCCTTCAGCGCGGCCACCACGTCGTTGCGGTAGCCGCGCGTGTTCGGGATCTTCGAGTCCGGCCCGACCCACACGCCGCCGTAGATGCCGGTGCCCAGGTGCTCGGCGAACTGGCCGAACAGGTTGCGCGAGACCTGCGGTCCCGGTTGGTCGGCACGCAAGGTGCCCTGTACGCCGACGTCCGCGGCCGAGGCCAGGCCGCTGGCCAGCGCCAGGGCGCCCAGCAGCAGCGACAGCCGGCGTGGTGTGCGAAGAGGTTTCAGGCCAGGAAGGCGCATGGGCAAGTCTCCTGTGGATGCGTGGGCGGGTTCCGGCCCGCCGTGGATGAAAACGGCCGGGGCGCGGCCACGGGAGGCGCCGCGCCCGGCCAGGGCGGGTAATCCACCGCATAGATGCGGCTGGGGAGATGGGTAACCAGGTCGAACAGCGTCGGATTGCCGTGGTAGTCCCAAGTACTCCTCCCCGGTAACGTGGGTGGCGTCGAAGATCGGCATCAACCGCGGCGCCACCTGGTGGCCGAGCTCGTGCCCATCGGGGCCCTTCGGTGCGGCCAGGCCTGGGCCGGCATCGAGCAGCGGTAGTTATACCCGGTCAGGAACTCGTCGCGCTCCGCGTACGACAGGCGCGGGTGCGCCGGTGATGCACTCTTCATTGCGTCGGACCCTCTCTCCTGGGCGATGAACGGCAAGCATGGTGCGGGGAATGGGGTGTCCGCCGCCGGCATCGCGCCGGCGGCGGTTGCAGCGGCTTCAGAAGCGGAAACGCAGGCCGACCGAGAACGTGCGTTCCATCACGCCGACATCGCGCGGGAACAGGGACTGGTTGCCGAAGTAGTTGCGGGTGACCGTGTCGAGCAGGTTGGTCGCCTCGACCGAGATCGTCATGCTGCTGTCGAGGTCGTAGCTCATCGCGAAGTCGAGCGAATCGATCGGCGCGACGTAGATCGACTGCGGCTGGTCGCCGCTGGCGGTGTAGCTGAGCGCGTACTTGCTGCGCCAGTTGTAGGCCAGGCGGCTGGAGAACGCGCCCTTCTGGTAGATCAGCACCGCGTTGTAGGCGCGTTTGGAGACGTTGACCAGGTCCTGCATCTCGCCGGTCGGCGATTGCGTAGCCGCATCGATGAAGGTCGCGTTGAGCTGCGTGCCGAACCCGGACAGCCAGCCGGGCAGGAAGTCGTAGAACTGGGTATAGGCGACTTCCACGCCCTTGAGCGTGCCGTGGCCGGTGTTGCGCGGACGGCTGACCGAGTAGGTCACCCCGTCGATGGTCTCGTCGCTGGCGTAGGTCTGGATGTAGCCGTCGATGCTGCGATGGAACGCGGCCAGCGACAGCAGCGAGCTCGGCTGGAAGTACCACTCCAGCGACAGGTCGATGTTCTCCGACTTGACCGGGTCCAGGTCCGGGTTGCCGCCGCTGCCGTTGGCCGCCACCGTGGCGGTCGGCTGGAACAGCGTCAGCTGCGGATTGAGGTTGGCGAAGGACGGGCGCGTGATCGACTTGCCGTACGACAGGCGCAGCAGCAGGTCGTCGCGGATGCCCAGGTTGGCGCTGAAGCTCGGCAGGAACTGGTCGTTGCTCTTGTCGATGTTGACCGGCGACTGCACGCCGTCGACCACCTGGGTGCCGGCCAGCTTGGAATCCAGCTTGACCGCGCGCAGGCCGATCGCGCCGTCCAGCGGCATGTCGCCGATGTGCAGCGAGTAGCGGCCCTGCAGGTAGGCGGCGTAGGTGTCTTCCTTGTCGTTGAAGTACAGCGTGGGGTTGGCCGCGGGGTCGGCCGGGTCGTAGCCCATCGCCGCGCGGATCGCCGCGGCGTTGGCCAGCAGGTAGCCGCGGTCGGCCACCATCCACTGGTTGGTCGAGGTGTTGCGGTTGCCGTTGAGGAAGTTGCTGGGCGTCAGCGAGGCCAGCCCGTCGAAATCGTCGACGAACACGGTGGTGCCGCTGATGTTGGTGCGCCCGCCGGTGTCGGCGGCGACGTTCTCCGCCTCGCGGCGGCTGGCGCGGAAGCCCACGTCGATGAAGGTGAGCGGGCCGGCATCCACCCGGATGTTGGCATCGCCCTTCCACGACCAGTCCTTGCCGACCTGGCGGCTCCAGCCGTCGTAGTACTGGTGCAGCCAGTACTTGGACGAGTCGTTGACGTCGAAGGCGCTGCCGTCGTAGTTCGTCACCACGGCGTTGGAGGCGCCGCCGTTGTCGAACGACATCGTCATCAGCGGCGCGATGAACGCGGTGTCGAGGATGAAGTTGCGGTTGTCGGCCTTGCTGTACGTATAGGCCAGGTCGGTGGAGAGCTTGATCCGCTCGCCCTGCCAGCTGCCGCCGATCGCGCTCTGGTAGGTGTCCGAGCTGTTGGCGTAGGCTTGGTTGCTGGTCAGCGTGAACAGGTCGCGCGCGGTGATGCTCTGCGCGACGTTGGTGCCCGGCTTGGTGGTCAGGCTGACCACGTTGCCGGAGTTGACCAGGGTCGGCAGCGGGATCCAGAAGTTGACCTGGTTGTCGTTGCGGTAGCCGACGTAGAAGTTCTCGAAGTACAGCTCGGTGTTCTCGTTAGGCGCCCACTGGAAGGTCAGGTTGGCCGAGCGGCGGTCGCGGTCGCCGAGCGTGTAGATCGAGCCGATCGTGTCGGGGATGTAGATCTGGTCGCCGGTGCCGAGCGGATTGTCCTTCAGCGTGTAGATGCCGTCGAACGTATTGCTCTCCTGGTAGCGCTGCGACTGGTAGGACACGCTCGCCATCACGCCGAACTTGCCGGCGTCGGTGTTCCAGATCCTGTTCGCGGTCAGGCTGCCGTTGGGGTCGGCCTCGCCGGAGTTGCGGCTGTAGATCGCGCGCGCGCTGCCGGCCAGGGTCCAGTCGTCGTCGAAATCGAACGGCCGGCGCAGGCGCACGTCGATCAAGCCGCCGATGCCGCCCTCGATATTGTCCGCGCCGCTGGTCTTGTACACGTCCACGCGCTGCAGCAGGTCGGCCGGGATGTCCGCCAGCGCCATGCTGCGGCCGGTGGTGGTGAACACGTTGCGGCCGTTGATCGTGGTCACCACGTCGGGCAGGCCGCGTACCAGCACCGTGCCGACCTCGCCGGCGCCGCGCGCCACCTGGACGCCGGTCACGCGCTGCAATGCCGCCGCGACGCTGTTGTCGGGCAGCTTGCCGATGTCCTCGGCGACGATCGAGTCGGTGATCTGCAGGCTGTTCTGCTTGAGCGTGATCGCGCTGGCGATGCTGCCGCGCACGCCGCGCACCTCCACCGTATCCAGTTGTTGCGCATCGCCCGCCTTGCAGGACGGATCGCCGGCACTGGCGTCGGCGCATCGCTCGCCGCCGGCGGGCGTGCCGGCCTGCTGGGCGAATGCGGCCGGCGAAAGCGCCAGGGCGAGGGCCGCCGGCAGGGCGGCCACGATCAAACGCGGCATGCGCCGCTTGGTGTTCACGAAGTTCATCGCGTAAAACCCCTCCCAGAGTCACATTGATGCCAGGGGCGCGCCTGCTTGCGCCGCTGTGCTGCTTGGAGTGGCGCGGAGCGCCGGTCGCACGGCATCCGGAGGGCCGGTCTTGTGTCCATGGTGTCTTCCGCGCATCTGGACTGCCGGTTTGCATTGCCGTTGCCATGGCCGCCCTTCGACGGCGGACGGAGAATAGTGGAGCGCCAGATAACCGACTAATGATTTAAATCGGAATACGCATATGCGTATTGCAATGATGCAATGCGCAATGGTTTCGCCGGGAAGCGGCCGCCCGGCGGGCCGCCTCGCGATGCGCTTTCGCCGTTGCGGGATATGCGCATTGGCATGGTTCGGCGGGCGACGTGCTGGCTATGCTGCGCGGCTGCCAACAGGAATCCGCCGGACACCATGCAACGCCCATTCGGAACCATGCCGGACGGCACCGACGTCCACGCGATCGCGCTGGAGAACGACCACGGCCTGCGCGCCGAAGTGCTGACCTACGGCGGCATCCTGCGCCGGCTGGAAGTGCCCGCGGGCGATGGCCACGTGGACGTGGTGCTCGGGCTGGCGGACCTGCCTGCCTACCTGGCCGACCATGACAGCCTCGGCATCCTGGTCGGCCGCTTCGGCAACCGCATCGCCAACGGCCGCTTCGTGCTGGATGGCGTCGAGCACCAGCTGAGCCGCAACGAAGGCCCCAACCACCTGCATGGCGGCGTCCGCGGTTTCGGCCACCGGTTGTGGGAGGTGCGCGAACGGTCGCGCGAGCGCGTGCTCCTGGCGCGGGTGTCGCCGGCGGGCGAGGAGGGCTACCCGGGCACGCTCGAGGTCAGCGCCGAGTTCCGGTTGCGCGGCCACTGCCTGGAGCTGTGCTATCGCGCCCGTACCGATGCCCCCACGCCGGTCAACCTGACCCACCATCCTTATTTCAACCTGGCCGGGGACAGGCTCGTGCCGGTGGCCGCGCAGGTGCTGCGCATACCGGCCGGCCATTACCTGCCGGTGGATGCCGCGCTGATCCCGACCGGCCAGATCGCCGACGTGCACGGCACGCCGTTCGATTTCCGCGTCCCGGGCACGCTCGACGCGAAGCGGATCGCGGGCGACCCGCAACTCGCGCGGGGCAAGGGCTACGACCATTGCCTCGTGCTCGACCCCGCGCACGCCACCTGTACCGCCGAGCTGTATTCGCCGCACAGCGGCGTCGCGATGCGGCTCACCAGCCCGATGCCGGCGGTACAGCTGTACGAAGGGCAGATGCTCGACCACAGCCATCCCGAACTCGGCCGTGGGTTGTGCCTGGAGCCGCAGCAGTTCCCGGACGCGCCCAACCACGCCGGTTTCCCCGACACCATCCTGCGCCCCGGCCAGGACTACCTGCACCGCATCGAGTACCGGTTCGGCGTGCCCGGGCGCGACGCGGGCTGGGACGAGGTGGTGGCCGCGCTCGACCGCGCGCGCGCCGGCGGATGAGCCGGGGCGGGCCTCAGCCCGCCGGAGCGCCCAGCACCAGTTCGATCACGAACTTGCTGCCGAAGAACGCCAGCACCAGCAGCGCCATTGCGGTCAGCGTCCAGTGCACCGCCTTGGCGCCGCGCCAGCCGTTGCGCCAGCGGCCGACCAGCAGCGCGCCGAACACCAGCCACGACAGGATGCTCAGCACGGTCTTGTGGAGCAGGCGCTGGGCCAGGAAATCCTCGACGAACAGCAGTCCCGTCACCAAGGTCAGCGTCAGCAACGCGAAGCCGACGCTGATGGTGCGGAACAGCAGCGTCTCCAGCTCGGTCAGCGGCGGCAGCGCCCGCAGCCAGGCGTGGAAATCGCGCCGGCGCAGCGCCCGCTCCTGCAGCCACAGCATGATCGCCAGCAGCGCCGAGATGCCGAGCGTGGCGTAGGCCAGCAGCGCCAGCCAGGCATGCACTTCCAGGCGCCAGCCCAGCGCCGGGCTCGGCTCGTGGCCGTAGCCGTGGTAGCAGGCCAGCAACAGCGCCGCCAGCGGGAACACCACCACGCCCAGCGCCGCCATCCGCCCACGTGCGCCCACCAGCGTGGTCAGCGCCGCCATGCCCAGCCCGACCAGTGACAGTGCCGCGAAGAAGTGCATGTCCGGCCCGCCCGCGGTGCGCATGGCGACCTGCACGTGGTAGCCGGCATGCAGCGCCAGCGCCGGCAGCGCGGCGAACAGCCAGCCGTTGCCGGGCGCCGCTCCTTCCCGCGCCACGCCGCGCACCAGCAGGGCCGTGGCGACCAGGTACAGCGCGAGGGAGATGAGAACGATTGTCATCGTGGAAGTTTCGCATACCACGGGGCGGGCCGGCAGGCGGCTCGCCGGTGCAGGGGCGGGGCACGCCCTGCCGCTATAATCGCGGTCCGTTTCCCCTTCGCGGTCGCCTTCGCATGTTCGAATCCCTCACCCAGCGTCTCTCCGGCACCATCGAGCGCCTGCGCGGCCGTGGCCGCCTGACCGAGGAGAACATCCGCGAGGCCACCCGCGAGGTCCGCATCGCCCTGCTCGAGGCCGACGTGGCCCTGCCGGTGGTGCAGGCCCTGGTCGAGCGGATCAAGGTCCGCGCGGTCGGCCAGGAAGTGCTCAAGTCGCTGACCCCGGGCCAGGCCCTGATCAAGGTCGTGCGCGACGAGCTGACCGCGGTGATGGGCGCCGCCGCCAGCGACCTGAACCTGAACGTGCCTGCCCCGGCCATCATCCTGATGGCCGGCCTGCAGGGCGCCGGCAAGACCACCACGGTCGGCAAGCTCGCCAAGCACCTGAAGGAAAAGCGCAAGAAGAAGGTCATGGTGGTGTCGGCCGACGTCTACCGCCCGGCCGCGATCGAGCAGCTCAAGACCCTGGCCGAGCAGGTCGGGGTGCTGTTCTTCCCGTCCAGCGCCGACCAGAAGCCGGTCGACATCGTGCGCGCCGCGATCGCCGACGCGCGCAAGTCGTTCGTCGACGTGCTGCTGGTCGATACCGCCGGCCGCCTGGCCATCGACCAGGCGATGATGGACGAGATCAAGGCCCTGCACGCCGCGATCAACCCGGCAGAGACCCTGTTCGTGGTCGACTCGATGACCGGCCAGGACGCGGCCAACACCGCCAAGGCGTTCGGCGAGGCGCTGCCGCTGACCGGCGTGGTGCTGACCAAGACCGACGGCGACGCCCGCGGCGGCGCCGCGCTCTCGGTGCGCTACATCACCGGCCGGCCGATCAAGTTCGTCGGTACCGGCGAGAAGGTGGACGGGCTGGACGTGTTCCATCCCGACCGCGTCGCCAGCCGCATCCTCGACATGGGCGACGTGCTGTCGCTGGTCGAGCAGGTCCAGCAGAGCGTGGACCAGGAAAAGGCCGCCAAGCTCGCCGCCAAGGTCGCCAAGGGCAAGAAGTTCGACCTCAACGACATGAAGGAACAGCTGGAGCAGATGCAGAACATGGGTGGCATCGGCGGGCTGATGGACAAGCTGCCCGGCATCGGCAAGATCCCGGACCACCTCAAGGACCAGGTCACCGGCAAGGAAGTGCCGCGGATGATCGCGATCATCAACTCGATGACCAAGAAGGAGCGCCGCAATCCGGCCGTGCTCAACGGCTCGCGCCGCGCCCGCATCGCCAAGGGCGCCGGCCTGCAGCCTTCCGACGTCAACAAGCTGATGAAGCAGTACCAGCAGATGGAGAAGATGATGTCCAAGCTCTCTGGCGGCGGTATGAAGGGCCTGATGCGCGGCATGAAGGGCATGATGGGCGCCATGGGCGGAATGGGGGGGCGCGGCGGCCTGCCGCCGTTCCGCTGATCCCGAGGGACGGCGACCTGGCGATCGCTGCCCGGCAAGCCGTTCCCGCCGTGCCAGGCCGTCCGTCGCAGCGGTTCCGCATGCATCCGTTATGGCTTTCCAGATGCACGAGCCGCGCCAGAGGCAGCGCACGCGGCCATGGCGGCTCCAGTGCCACCAGAACTCGCACCTCCCTTCTCCCGCCCGCGGGAGAAGGTGCCCCGAAGGGGCGGATGAGGGATGCTTCCCGCAGTAAGAACAAACCACGAGCAAGCGACAGCATGATGGATCCGTCCATGTGGCCGCAGCCCGAGACGCCGCTGTGAATCTGGTTCTCCATCGAGGCGCCCCCGCCGGCGCGGACGTGCTGGCGGCCCTGGCCCTGGTCAATTACGGGCACTTCACCTCGCTGCAGGTGCGCGGCGGCGCGGTGCGGGGCCTGGACCTGCACCTGCAGCGGTTGCAACAGGGCACGTCCACGTTGTTCCGGAGCCGATTGGACGAAGAGCGCCTGCGCGTCGAACTGGCGGCCGCGCTCGATGCCTTCGGCCGGGCGGACGCGTCGCTGCGCGTCACGGTGTTCTCGCCCGGCTTCGATTTCCGCGAACCGTTGCGCGAGGCGGCGCCGGAGGTGCTCGTCTCGCTCTCGCCGGCCTCGCGGCTGCCGGCGGCGCCCCTGCGCGTGCGCCCGGTCGCGTTCGTGCGCGAGCTGCCGCAGGTCAAGCACGTCGGCACGTTCCCGCTGTTCCAGTTGCGGCGCGACGCCATGGAGGCCGGCTTCGACGATGCCCTGTTCGTCGATGCCCGGGGCTGCCTGGTCGAAGGATCGGTCTGGAACCTCGGCCTGTGGGACGGGCAGGGCGTCACCTGGCCGGAGGGGCCGGCGCTGCGCGGGACCCAGGAACGGCTGCTCCGGGCGGGGCTGGCGCTGCTCGGCGTGCCGCAGCGGGTCCGACCGGTCCGCCTGGACGAAACCGGGGCGTTCCGCGCCGCGTTCGCCTGCAATTCCCGCGGGTTGCAGCCGATCCGGGCGATCGGCGAGTCGGCCTTCCCGGAGCTTGGCCTGCCGCCGGTCCTGGAACGGGCCCTGTCCACCCAGCCCTGGCAGCCGCTCCGGTAGCTTGGAATCGCCCAGCCGGGCCGCTATAATCGCCGGCTTACCTCGCCATCCTGGCGACTGGGCAACATCGAGAAACCACCATGGTCAAGATCCGTCTTACCCGCGGCGGCGCGAAGAAGCGTCCGTTCTACCACATCATCGTCACCGACTCGCGCAGCGCCCGCGACGGCCGCAACATCGAGCGCGTCGGTTACTACAACCCGGTCGCCCAGGGTGCCGAGCAGCGCGTCGTGCTGGATCTGGCCCGCGTCGAGCACTGGGTCAACAACGGCGCCCAGCTGACCGACAAGGTCCGCAACCTGCTGAAGGAAGCGACCAAGACCCAGGCCGCGGCCTGATCCTGGAGGGCCGCGCCGCCGGCGCGGCCCATGGGCCGGAAGCGATGAAAGATACCGAGCGCCGCATCCTGTTGGGCAGGATCGTCGGCGCTTTTGGCGTTCGTGGCGAGCTGAAGCTCGAGTCCTGGACCGAGCCGCGGCTGGCCATCTTCAAGTACCAGCCCTGGATCCTGCGGGCACCCGACGGCCGGGAGTCCATGCTGGCCGGCGCGCGCGGGCGCGACACCGGCAAGCACCTGGTGGCGACCTTTCCAGGCATCGACGATCGCAACGTGGTCGAGGCGATGCGCGGTACCGAGATCCACGTGCCGCGCAGCGCGCTGCCGCCGCCCAAGCCCGACGAGTATTACTGGGTCGACCTGGAAGGCCTGGACGTGCAGACGGTCGAGGGCGTCGCGCTCGGCCAGGTGTCGCACCTGTTCTCCACCGGCGCGAACGACGTGCTGGTGGTGCGCGGCGAGCGCGAGCGACTGATCCCGTTCGTGCAGCCGGATTTCGTCAAGTCCGTGGATTTCGAGGCCAATCGGATCGTCGTGGATTGGGATCCGGAGTTCTGAAGAAGCCAAGCCCCGGGATCCGGCCCCGGAAGAACGGTAGGCCTGCTTCGCGCCGAATGCTGTTGTGGGAGGGGCTTCGGTCCCGACGGGCTTTGCCGGCCCGCTGCCGGGGCTACGGCCCTTCCACGGAAAGCAGATTGCAGGAGCATCGGGTCGCTTGACAGCCTGGCCCAGGCAAGGATGCTTCCCAAGCCCCGAGTTCCCCCGACCCAATGCGCATCGACGTCATCAGCCTGTTCCCCGAATTCATCGCCCAGTCCGCCGCGTTCGGCGTGGTCGGGCGAGCGCAGGAGCGGGGATTGCTGGAACTGCACGGCTGGAATCCTCGCGACTATGCCGAGGGCAATTACCGTCGCGTGGACGACCGCCCCTTCGGGGGCGGCCCCGGCATGGTGATGTTGATCGAGCCGCTGCGCGCCTGCCTGGGCGCGGTACGGGCGGCCGACCCGCAGCCGGCGCCGGTGATCTACCTCAGCCCGCAGGGCCGGCCGCTGACCCAGGCCAGGGTCCGTGAGCTGGCGGCGCTGCCGCGCCTGGTCCTGCTGTGCGGGCGCTACGAGGGCGTGGACGAGCGCTTGCTCGCGGCCGAGGTGGACGAGGAAATCTCGATCGGCGACTACGTGCTGTCCGGCGGCGAGCTCGGAGCGGCCGTCGTCGTCGATGCGGTGACCCGGCTCCAGGAAGGGGCATTGAACGATGCCGAATCCGCCGCTCAGGACAGCTTCGAGGGCCCCGGGGGGCTGCTGGATTGTCCCCATTACAGCCAGCCGGCCAGCCACGTGCTGGGCGACGTCCCGGACGTCCTGCGCTCGGGTAACCACGCCGCGATCGCGCGCTGGCGCCGGCAGCAGTCGTTGCTGAGGACCTGGCAGCGACGCCCGGACCTGCTGGACGAAGAGGCGCTGTCCAAGGCCGACCGCAAGCTGCTCGAGGAGGCCCGCCAGGGCGGGGGAGGCAAGGCCTGAGGCCCGGTTTCGCGGCCTCTAGCGCCGGCCTGCGGGAATCGGCTACAATGCGCGGCTCCATGTGGCCCGCGCCGGGCCCAGCGGATCCCACAACGATAAACGTGCGGCGCAATCCGGCGACTGCATCAGTCCACGCTGTCGAAACGACACACCCACCCCGAACGAAATCGGTGTAACCCATGAGCAAGCTGAACAAGTCCATCATCGCGGAATTCGAGTCCGCCCAGATCGCCCGCGAACTGCCGCAGTTCAGCCAGGGCGACACCGTCGTGGTCAACGTCAAGGTCAAGGAAGGCAATCGCGAGCGCGTGCAGGCCTACGAGGGCGTGGTGATCGGCACCAAGAACGCCGGCCTGAACTCCTCGTTCACCGTGCGCAAGATCTCGCACGGCTACGGCGTGGAGCGCGTGTTCCAGACCTACAGCCCGACCATCGAGTCGGTCGAGGTCAAGCGCCGCGGCAAGGTGCGCGCCGGCAAGCTGTACTACCTGCGTGGCCTGGAAGGCAAGGCTGCCCGCATCAAGGAAGACCTGGCCGCCGCTGCACAGGCCAAGGCCGCCCGCCAGGCCGCCAAGGCCGAGTAATCCGCGACCGGGCGCTTGGCCCGCGTATCGCACGGAAGGCCGCCCTTGGGCGGCCTTCTGCGTTTTCGGGGAGGCGCTGCGCAGGTGGCGAGGGCGATCTTCTGTGCGCCGCGAAGAGTCTCCATGCCACCCACCAGGCGGGGCAGGCGGTCCCGGTCGCGTTAATTCCCCTCGCGGCGAGCCCCCGCGGATCAGCGGCTCTCTTCGGCCGCATCGGCCACCGGCGACGGCGGTGGTGCCGGCACCTCGGCCGGTACCGCCACCTCCTGCGCATGCGGGGCGGGCGCCAGCATATGGGCGCTGCGCCACCTGCCCCAGCGGTAGTACGCCAGCGACATCAGCATCGCGCAGAGCGAACTGACCGGGAAGCTCCACCAGATCGCGTCGGCGCCGAACCGGGGCATCAGCAACTCGGCCAACGGTACCCGGATGCCCCATAGCGCCAGCGCCAGGATCACCAGCGGCGGTATCACCGCGCCGGTCGCACGCACCACGCCGGACACCACGAACGTCACGCCGAACAACAGGAAAGACCAGATCGCGATGTGATTGAGGTGCCGGGCGATCTCGAGCGCCGGGCTGCCGGCCGGCAGGAACAGCGACAGCGTCCAGCGGTCGAGCAGGATCAACGGCACGATCAGCGAGCCGGTGAGCAGGAAGTTGAACAGCACGCCGCTGCGCGCCGCCGCATCGACCCGGTCCCAGCGGCGCGCGCCGACGTTCTGCGCGGCCATCGAGGAGCATGCCGCTCCGATCGCCATCGCCGGCATCTGCACGTAGGTCCACAGCTGCAGGGCCGCGCCATAGGCGGCCGCGGTATCGGTGCCGTAGCCGTTGACCATGCGCATCATCGCGATCATCGCCAGCGAGATCAGCACCATCTGCAGCCCCATCGGGACGCCCTTGCCGACCAGGGCGCGCAGGATCCGCAGGTCGATCGCGAACATGGCCGCGTCGCGCCGGCCCAGCCACAACACATGCCCGCGATGGCGCATGTAGGCCAGCAGCCCCGCGAGCGCGATCGCCTGCGCCGCCAGCGTGGCCCAGGCCGCACCCGCGATGCCCAGTCTCGGGAACGGGCCCAGCCCGAAGATCAGCAGCGGGTTCAATGCGATGTCCAGCACCACCGAGAGCAGCAGGAACCGGAACGGCGTGCGCGAGTCGCCCGCGCCGCGCAGCGCGGCGGACAGGAACGCGAACATGTACAGCATCGGCACCGCCAGGAAGATCACCCGCAGATAGGCCTCGGCGAGCGGCAGCGATTCGTGCGGCGTGCCCATCGCCGCCAGCAGGTGGCGCGCGAGCCAGACGCCGGATGCGGCGATCAGGACCGAGACCCCGACGAAGAACGTGGCGCTGGTGCCCATCACCCGGCGCGCCTGGACCAGGTCCTTGGCGCCCATCGCCTGGCCGATCAGGATGGTGGCGGCCATGCCGATGCCGAACACCGAGCCGATCAGGAAGAACAGGATGTTGTTGGCATTGGCCGTGGCGGTCAGCGCGGCCTCGCCCAGATAGCGGCCTACCCAGACCGCATTGATTGAACCGTTCAGCGATTGGGCGACGTTGCCGGCGAGAATAGGCAGCGCGAACGAGAGCAGGCTTCTGCCGATCGGGCCCTCGGTGAGCGAGGTTGGACGTTGCATCACGAATGGGCCTGTTAAGGAGGATGAATCTTACTGCGGCCGCATGCCGGTCGCTGCCGCTCGATGGCGTACTTGCCCGGGTGACCCTGAATAGGGCAAGGCGCCCGGGTGCCCAAATTTGTTAAAGTTGGACCTGAAACACACATTTTCGTGTAGGTTGGTCACTTACCCCCACGAGTGTTGTGCCTACCCCTCGAGGATGGGGGGACGACGTTCTGGAGGACATGGCTTTGTTACAAGGATCGGTTCGCGAGCTTGCCACGAGTGATATTCGCCTGCGTCCGCCAGGATCGCTGGTGGCTTTCGGTGCATGGCTTCGCATCGCCGACGTCGCGGCGGTGCTCGCGGCGGTGGCTTGCGCGCAGTGGCTGCGCTTCGGTTGGGGCGTCCCGTCCCCCGCGCAACGGATGGCCATCGGGACGTTGTTGCTCTACGCACTCCTGGGTTTCGCCGTCACTCCGCTTTACCGGCAGTGGCGCAGCCGCAGTTTCACCCACGAGCTGGCCATGCTCACGGTGTGCTGGCTGGCGATCTTCGCCGCCTTCTCGCTGCACGCGATCCTGGTGCAGATGGGGAACGTCCTTTCCCGGGCCTGGCTCGCCTACAGCTTCGTGATCGGCTACGCCGGCATGGTCGCCGTGCGATTCGCCGTGAGAACCCGCCTGCACATGCTGCGCCGCCAGGGTCGGGGGCAGCAGCGGGTCGTGGTGCTGGGGCTGCGACCGCCGGTGCTGAAGCTGCATCGCTACCTGCAGGCGTGCCCCGGGTTGGGGGTGGGCATCAGCGGCTACTTCGCTTCCCCGAACGACACGCGCTTCGGCGTGCGCGACGACCTGCCGCGCTGCCTGGGCACCCTCGATACGCTGGAAGCCTACCTGCATGCGTCCCGGCACGAGGTCGACCAGGTCTGGATCTCGATGCCCTTGTCCGAGGGGGAGGGTGGCCTCAAGGCCGTGCTCAAGACGCTGGAACGCTTCCCCGTCCCGGTCAAGCTGCTCCCCGACATTCGCACCTTCGGCATGCTCAACCCGAGCGTCGAGCAGATCGGTCGCGTGCCGATGATCAACCTGCGCCAAGGGCTGTCGAAGAGCAATTACCAGGTCCTCAAGCGCATCGAGGACGTGATCGTGGCCTCGTTCGCGGTGATCGTACTGTCCCCGTTGCTGGTGGCGCTGGCCATCGGCGTGAAACTGAGTTCGCCGGGGCCGGTGCTGTTCCGGCAGCGTCGCCATGGCCTGGGCGGGAAGGAATTCCACATGCTCAAGTTCCGCTCGATGCACGTGCACAAGGAAGCGGCCGGCAAGGTGACCCAGGCCACGCGCAACGATCCCCGGGTCACGCGCTTCGGCGCGTTCCTGCGCCGGACCAGCCTCGACGAGCTTCCCCAGTTCTTCAACGTACTGGGCGGCAGCATGTCGGTGGTCGGGCCGCGGCCGCATGCGGTGCAACACAACAACCATTACGAGCATCTCATCGATCGCTACATGCACCGCCACTACGTGAAGCCCGGCATCACCGGATGGGCGCAGGTGCATGGGTTGCGCGGCGAAATTCACGAATTGCGTTCAATGCGCAAGCGCGTGCAGTACGACATCGACTACATTCGGCGCTGGAGCCTGTGGCTGGACCTCAAGATCGTCGTGCTGACGGCGCTCCGGGTACTGGGGCAGAAGACCGCGTACTGACGTTCAGTCGGTGGCCGGGTTCTGCGATTGAATGCCGTCCCGCGAGCGGCTAAGGTCTGTTCAACGGATGAACAAAGGTGCGGCAGGTGCAGTCCGAAGAAGTGCGGCACCGACTGTTGAGGATGATCGAGGAGCGGCCCGGATTGACCCAACGCGAGGCTGCCGTCGAGCTTGGCATCAGCGTGGGCAAGGTGAATTACTGCCTGCGTGCGCTGGTGGATCGTGGCTACGTCAAGCTCGGCAACTTCCGGCGCAGCCCCGACAAGCGCAAGTACCGCTACTGGCTCACGCCGTCGGGCATCGAGGAAAAGACCCGCATCACCGTTCATTTCCTGCGGCGCAAGCTGGATGAATACGAGCGCCTGAAACGTGAAATCGACATGTTGATGGCCGAAGTGGGCGGCACCGGGGCGTTGCCCGAACGGCCGAGGGAGAGCCGCTGATGCGCGGCTGGCATCTCGTGCTCACCCGGCCCAGGCAGGAGCGGGTGGCCATGGCGCAGCTCGAACGCCAGGGCTACGAAGTGTGGTTGCCGATGGCGCGCGATCGTGCGGGCAACCTCGATTCCACGCGCGTCGTGCCCCTTTTTCCACGTTACCTGTTTGTCAACGTGGATAGCGAAACTGACAACACCGCTCCCATCCGCAGCACGATCGGGTGTTGCGGGTTGGTGCGGTTCGGAATGACGTTGGCCATGCTGCCGGCGCAGGCGGCCGAAGCGATCCGCCAGCGCTGCGATGACCAAGGCTGTGTCCGCACCGGGGACGACTGGGCGCCCGGCTCCCGCCTGAAAGTGCTCGATGGGCCCTTTGCCGGGTTCGAGGCGGTGTTCCAGGCGCGTTCGGCCAGCGAGCGCGTCTCGGTGCTGTTGCATTGGCTGGGCGTGACCCGGCCGGTACAAATGTCGGCCGGAAGCCTGAAGCTCCTGGCCAGCTGAACCCGCGGGGCGCCGCAAGGCGCGTTGCGGCATGCATTCATGCGTGACCCTTCGGGCGAACGTAGGGCGGTAGCGTGCCTGAAGCCACCGATCGATTTCTCAACGAGGAACCCCCACGAATGAAGATCGCGATTGCCGGAACGGGATATGTAGGGCTTTCCAATGCCGTATTGCTGGCGCAGCGACACAAGGTCGTTGCCCTGGACATCGACGCAGGCAAGGTCGAACTGCTCAATCGCAAGCAGTCGCCCATCGAAGACGTCGACATCCAGGAATACCTGGGCAACCGCTCCCTGGATCTCAAGGCCACGCTGGACAAGCGCGAAGCCTATGAAGGAGCCGATTTCGTCGTCATCGCCACGCCGACCGACTACGACGAACAGACGAACTATTTCAATACGCGTTCGGTCGAGGCGGTGATCGCCGACGTGCTGGCGATCAACCCGGCGGCCGTGATGGTGATCAAGTCCACCGTGCCGGTGGGATTCACGGCCAAGATGCGCGAGCAGTTCGGCGTGGACAACATCCTCTTCTCGCCCGAGTTCCTGCGCGAGGGCAGGGCGCTGTACGACAACCTGCATCCCAGCCGCATCATCGTGGGCGAGCGCTCGGAGCGCGCCCACGCCTTCGCAGGCCTGTTGCAGGAAGGCGCGCTGCGCAAGGACGTGCCGGTGCTGTTCACCGAGTCGACCGAGGCCGAGGCCATCAAGCTGTTCGCCAACACCTACCTCGCCATGCGCGTCTCGTTCTTCAACGAGCTGGACACCTACGCGGTCTGCCGCGATCTGGATACGCGGCAGATCATCGAAGGCGTCAGCCTCGATCCGCGCATCGGCGGGCACTACAACAATCCTTCCTTCGGCTACGGCGGCTACTGCTTGCCTAAGGACACCAAGCAGCTGTTGGCGAACTACAGCGACGTCCCGCAGAACCTGATCCAGGCGATCGTTTCTTCGAACTCGACACGCAAGAACTTCATCGCCGCGGAAGTGCTCAAGCGCAACCCGCGCGTGGTGGGGGTGCATCGCCTGATCATGAAGGCGGGCTCCGACAATTTCCGCGCCTCCAGCATCCAGGGCATCATGAAGCGCATCAAAGCCAAGGGCGTGGAAGTGATCGTCTACGAGCCCGTGCTCAAGCAGGCGGAATTCTTCCGTTCGCGGGTCGTGAACGACCTGGAGCAGTTCAAGCGCGAAGCCGACGTGATCCTGGCCAATCGGCTTACGCCGGACCTCCATGACGTTCAGGAAAAGGTTTACAGCCGCGATCTGTTCGGCGCGGATTGAGCCTGCCAAGTGCGCGGAATTTGCAACGCCGCGCACTTTCCCCCGGATATTGTTCCATCTTTTGGTCTTGCAGAAGGCCGGGCTTTCCCGTCGAGGGCCCGGCCTGCCCAGTTGGGGTATCCTTGCGCGCCGTGTCCCGGCCAAGGGGCACGAGAGGGGCCCGCCCTTGGCGTACGGGCGACAGACTTACTGGGATTCTTAGATAGGTGTTCAAGAACATTTTGTTTGTCTGCGTCGGCAACATCTGCCGCAGTCCTTCGGCCGAAGCGATGATGCGGCATGCCTTGCAAGGGCGGGATATCCAGGTCTCCTCGGCGGGCCTCGGAGCATTGGTGGGCCGTTCCATCGATCCCACCGCGCAGGAACTGCTGGTAGAGCATGGATTCGATGCGAGTGGACACCGCGCCCGCCAGATCGACCCAAGCATCCTTGCGGCCGCCGACCTCGTGTTGGTGATGGAGCGCAAACACCTGAAGGCCATCGCCGACCAGGCCCCCGAAGCTTCCGGAAAGAGCTTCCTGCTCGGCAAATGGCAATCCGACCGGGAAATCCCCGACCCTTATCGCCAGCAGCGCCCCGCTTTCGAGCACGTCTACCACCTCATGGCGGAAGGCGTCGAGAGCTGGCGACGCTACCTTTGACTCCTTCCTTAACCTCCCTTCTCTTTACCTACCGAGCCATCCGCCTGCCATGACGAGCCAAGATCCACGAGCCACCCCTGCTGTCGATGCGGATGAGATCGATCTGCGGCAATTGCTGGGAACCCTGATCGATCACAAATGGTGGATCGCCGGTATTACCGGGCTCTTCTTCGTTGTGGCAGTGGCGTATGCCTTGCTGGCGACCCCCATTTACCAGGCCAATGCCATGGTGCAGGTGGAATCCAAGATACCCTCGCTGCCGGGGTTGACGGACCTGACCCAGACCCTGGGCGTGGGAGGCAGTTCCGAGGCCACGACCGAGATCGCGCTGATCACCTCGCGCGCCGTCGTCGGTACTGCCATGGACGAACTCAAGCTGGACGTGAAGATCGAACCCTATCGCTTCCCGTTGCTGGGGGGCTACCTCGCGCGCAAGGCGGAGAAGGCGGATCCTGACTCGGTGGCCAAGCCTTGGCTCGGATTCAACAGCTTCGGCTGGGGGGGCGAGAAGCTGGATATCTTCCAGTTCGAGGTGCCGGCCCGCCTGCTGGAAACGGATTTCACGCTGACGGCAGTCGATACACCAGGAAGCTTCGTTCTTACCGCCGACGACGTGGATTTACCCGCGCTGCGAGGGAAAGTGGGGGGAACCGCAGAGGGTCATGGCATCAAGATCCAGGTGGCCCAGTTGAAGGCCAACCCGGGCACCCGCTTTCATGTGCGCAAGCTGCGCCGACTGAACGTCATTTCTGATCTGCAAGCCGATGTCGTGGTCTCCGAATCCGGGAAGGACTCGGGAATCCTCGCGCTGAGCTACGAGAATGCCGATCCGGGCCTGGCACAGGAATTCCTGCAGCACGTGGCCCAAGCCTACGTCCGCCAGAACGTGGAGCGCAATTCTGCCGAAGCCTCCGCGCAGCTTGCTTTCGTCAAGGAACAGCTGCCCAACATCCGCAGGCAGGTGGATGCTGCCCAGGAAGCCTTGAGCGCCTACCAGACCAAGGCCAACTCGGTCGACCTGAACCTGCAGACCAAGGGCTTGCTGGACCAGGCCGTGGCCGTGGAGACCAGCATCCAGCAGCTGCGCTTGCAGCAAGCGGAGATGGACCGCAAGTTCACCCGCGATCACCCGGCCTATCAGGCCTTGCTGCGCCAGATCGGCGAGCTGGAAGGACGCAAGGCCGGCTTCCAGGGGCAGGTCAAGCAGTTGCCCGAAGCACAGCAAGAGCTGCTAAAGCTGACCCGCGACATGCAAGTCAGCAACGAGATGTACACCGCATTGTTGGGTCAAGCCCAACAACTGGACGTTGCACGCGCCGGCACGGTGGGCAACGTGCGCATCGTCGATCCGGCGGCAGTGGACGAGACCGACCCGGTGAAGCCTCGCAAGGGGCTGGTCGTGCTTGTAGGGGCACTGCTTGGAGTCTTTCTCTCCGTCGGCATCGTGCTGCTGAAGCAGATGCTCAATAGGGGAATCGAAGACCCTGCGTACATCGAGGAGCTGGGATTGCCGGTATATGCATCGATTCCGGTAAGCCCTACCCAAGTGAACGACTCGGTGCGCGGTCGCTTCCGTGCCGACGGCAAGCTTCATTTGTTGGCGGTCAACGAGCCAGCCGACCTTGCCGTGGAGGCGATTCGTAGTCTACGGACCAGTCTGCATTTCGCCCGTCTGGAAGCCAAGAACAATGTCGTACTGATCTCCGGTTCAAGTCCAAATGCGGGCAAGACATTCGTGTCCTCGAATCTGGCGACCGTGATCGCGCAAGCAGGACAACGTGTGCTGATCATCGATGCCGACATGCGCAATGGCACATTGCACAAGGCACTGGGAGCTCCACAGTCGCCGGGCTTGTCAGAGGTGCTGGTCGGTGACGTCACCGTTGAACAAGCCACCCGTGCATTGCCGGGGCTTGAAAACCTGCAGTTCATCGCGCGTGGTGATGTGCCGCCGAATCCGTCCGAACTGCTGATGCACGAGAACTTCACTCGTTTGTTGCAGCGGGTGGCCAAGGACTACGACCTGGTTATTATCGATACCCCACCCATTTTGGCGGTGACGGACGCTGCGATCATCGCCCATCACGCAGGCACGAGCCTGCTGGTAGCGAGATTCGGGTTGAACCAGCCCAAGGAACTGGCGTTGGCGAAGAAACGATTCGAACAGAACAACGTCAAGCTCAAGGGCGCGATCTTCAATGCTGTCGAGCGTCGCGCGGCAGGGTACTACAGCTACGGCTACTACGAATACAAGTCCAGCAACACCTGAGCACGCGCCGTCTGAGCACGCACCGTCCGGGAGATCGGAACGCCCGACAACCACGAACTCCCCGCCATGCCCGTGTGGGAGGGGCCTCAGCCCCGACAGCCGGCCGGCAAGGCCCGTCGGGGCTGAAGCCCCTCCCACAACCAACCGCGGGCTTTCCGGAGCGGTTCTTGGTCCCTCGCCGAAGGACGGCGCCCATCAGGCCGGGACATGACGATCCCGGGCACTCCCGCGCAGCGGCCTGGCCCGGCCACAGGGCAAACCCATCCAGGCGGGCCAGAAGATGGCCCGGCCATGGAGACCCGATCCGTCCTCGCGATGCCTGCGTCCTGGTCAAGGGCTCCAGTCCCGACGACCGGCCAGCCCATGGCATCGCTTCCGGAAAGCCCGCGTCACCAGCACGCCATCCGGCCCTCCTCCAGACCTGTATTCCCGGCGAGCGTAGAGCACAAGCTCCGACGCCAGCGGCGGCATCGCCGATTTCCAGCCAGGGAGCGACCGCGTCCTCCCGATTCCATCTTCCCCCAACCTCCCTACCGAAGACTCCATGAAGATAGCCATTGCCGGTACCGGTTACGTAGGCCTGTCCAATGCAGTCCTGCTCGCGCAGCATCACACCGTGGTTGCGCTGGACATCGACCCGGACAAGGTCGCCAAGCTCAACGACAGGCAATCGCCGATCGAGGACAAGGAGATCCAGGACTATCTGGACCACCACGACCTGGATTTCCGCGCCACGCTGGACAAGCGCGAAGCCTACGAGGGGGCCGAGTTCGTCATCATCGCCACCCCGACCGACTACGACGTCCAGACCAACTACTTCAATACCCGTTCGGTGGAATCGGTGATCGCCGACGTGGTGGCCATCAACCCGAAGGCCACGATGGTGATCAAGTCCACCATCCCGGTGGGCTTCACCGCCAAGGCGCGCGAGCAGTACGGCACCGAGAACGTGGTCTTCTCGCCGGAGTTCCTGCGCGAGGGGCGTGCGCTGTACGACAACCTCTACCCCAGCCGCATCATCGTCGGCGAGCGCTCGCAGCGTGCGGAAACCTTTGCCAACCTGCTCAAGGAAGGCGCGATCAAGAAAGACGTGCCGGTGCTGTTCACCGACTCCACCGAGGCGGAGGCGATCAAGTTGTTCGCCAACACCTACCTCGCCATGCGCGTGGCATTCTTCAACGAGCTGGATACCTATGCCGCCAGTCGTGGCCTGGATACCCGCCAGATCATCGAGGGCGTCAGTCTCGACCCACGGATTGGTAATCACTACAACAATCCGAGCTTCGGCTATGGCGGCTATTGCCTGCCCAAGGACACGAAGCAACTGCTGGCCAACTACAATGATGTGCCGCAGACCCTCATCAAGGCCATCGTGGAGTCGAATTCCACTCGCAAGGATTTCATTGCCGACGAAATCCTCAGGCGCAAACCTAAGGTGGTGGGTATTTATCGCCTGATCATGAAGGTTGGTAGCGACAATTTCCGCGCATCCAGCATCCAAGGCATTATGAAACGCATCAAGGCCAAGGGCGTTGAAGTAATTGTGTACGAGCCGGTGTTGAAGGATGTCGAGTTCTTCAACTCGCGCACGGTCAACGATCTGGCTGAATTCAAGAAAATCAGCGACGTGATTGTGGCCAATCGCGCCACCTCCGATCTAGGTGACGTGGCTGAGAAGGTGTATAGCCGTGATTTGTTCGGTGCCGACTAATCCATTTTCCTAGGTCAAACATGAAGATACTCATTACCGGATCTGCTGGTTTCGTCGGTTTCCACAGCGCCCTGCGCCTGCTAGGCCTGGGGCACGAAATCATCGGAATCGACAACCTCAACGACTACTACGACGTAGGCCTGAAGCACGCGCGGCTGGCGCAACTGGAAGGCAAGCCCGGCTTTTCCTTCATCAAGCTGGACCTGGCCGACCGCGAAGGCATCGCCAACCTGTTCGGCGAACATGCCTTCGACCTCGTGCTGCACCTGGGGGCGCAGGCTGGTGTGCGCTATTCGTTGGAAAACCCATTCGCTTACTTGGATAGCAATCTTGCCGGTACCCTCACGGTACTGGAAGGTTGCCGCCACAACGGCGTCAAGCATCTGATTTATGCGTCATCATCCTCGGTGTACGGCAGCAACACCAAGCTGCCATTCGCGCTGGAAGATCGCGTGGATACGCCGATCTCGCTCTATGCCGCTACCAAGAAGGCAGACGAGCTGATGTGCCACACCTACGCGCATCTGTATCGATTCCCGATCACTGGCCTGCGCTTCTTCACGGTCTATGGCCCGCTGGGCCGGCCAGATATGGCTTATTTCAAGTTCGCCAATGCCATTACCGCCGGCAAGCCAATTGACGTGTACAACAACGGAGACATGAAGCGCGACTTCACCTACATCGACGATATCGTCGATGGCATTGAAGCGATCGTAACCAAGGGGCCGGTCGAGAATGGTAGTGAAGTACCTCACAGGGTATACAACCTCGGCCACAACCATCCGGAGCAATTGCTGGACATGATCGAGCTTCTGGAAAAAGAACTTGGTAAGGAAGCGCAAAAGAACTTCTTGCCGATGCAGCCGGGCGATGTGTATGCCACCTATGCGGACATCGAGGCCATACATCGCGACTATGGATTTGTTCCAAAAGTTTCGTTGGCCGATGGGTTGAGACGGTTTTCCATGTGGTATAAATCGTTTTATCTGAATCGCTGATGCTTGCACTTTATTTCTTGAGGGGGGGTAGTTTAATCTTTCATCTATATTGGCTAGAGATTGGCATGTCACACCCATGAATTTCTCGCATATCCGAGATGGCGCTCGTTCGCGGCGGAAGCGCGAAAGTTTTTCTGCGGCACGGCGATTCTATTGATTGAGGCCGGCGCTACGCGCTTGATCGAATGAAATAACTGAATAAAACTTCTAAAGTTTATGGCCCCTTAGGGGGGGGCTTATTCGGGGGGGGGGGGCGATATTAGTGACGGGGTTGAGCTGATTGCTTTAAAGAGAGGGGAATTCAGTGAGGGTGAAATATCCGGCCGTATCTATAATGTTGGAGATAATAAGACTAGGGGGCTTTGAGTGCAATTAAAGGCAATTGAGGGAGGGGGGTGTCAAAGACGATATTTTGTCAATGCGGCCGGAACATATAAGTCGCATGTGCTGATATTAATGGCAGTAGGAATAATTTCGGGTTGCTTGTCTAAAGTTTTTTGGGTGTGAGCAGGGGGGCGTCTGGACTTTTGAGTTAGATGCCATTGATTTTTTTACGGGGCTTCTTTTCGCTGAAAATGGGTTGTAAACGAGGGGTAATATGGGTGACATGCCTGTGAAAATACTGCTGTGTGGAGAGTTGTATAGCCCCAATCTTGGTGATGGGGTTATATTTAACAGCGTTGAATTTCTTGTTAAGAAAATAGTTCCTGGGTGTGAAGTTTATCATGTCGATTTGTCTGGTCGTAAGCCAGGCAAACAAGTGGCGCAACGCGCTACAGCGAAAGAATCGAAGGTGTTTGCGTTAAATAAATTTAGTTTATTTAGGAGGTTTCGAGTTGTATCTTCATGGGTATTTGGTAGTAAGCGGGAAGTAATGGAGCAGTATGAGGCTTCGCTAAGGCGGAAGCCCACACTCACCATTTTCACGGGCGGGCACTTACTTATCGATAATGATCTTAATTTTCCGATAAAGCTATATAAATTTCTCGGTCTGCTCGGGCGAGCTGGAGTTCCTGTAGCATTTAATAGTTGCGGCGCTTCGAGTAAATGGAGTGCGGCCGCTAATATTCTAATGAGGAAAGCATTCTATAAGTGTGATGTTCGTCGGGTGTCCTTGAGAGATTCAGCATCTGTCGCGAATTTTTCTCGCAATGCATTTTGGTACTCTAGGCAGAACATCTGTATTTCTGCTGATCCTGCTGTATGGGCCGCAGAAGCTTATGGTATAAAGTGCAAAGATCATCGAATTAAGCCGGGTCGCATAGGGATATGCATAACGAATCCATTGACCCTTCTGAAACACGCACAAAAACCAGAATATTTCCATAAGTCTTCGCTTGTATCTTTCTATACAGAGCTTCTAGGGGCATTGGTTAGGAGCGGAAAGCTGGTTAGCGTTTTTACGAATGGAGATCCAGAAGATGAAAAATTTGCTGATGAAGTATTGAGTGCGTGTAAAGGTAATATTAGAGCTGAGTTGGATAGGTGTAAGCCATACGAAAGTCCAAGAGATTTGGTTTTTGGCATCTCGGAATTTTCTGCGATAATAGCACATCGGCTGCATGCAAATATTGTTGCATATTCATTGGGGATACCGTCAGTAGGACTAGTGTGGGATGAGAAGGTTAAATCGTTTGGTGTCGAATCTGGGCGATCTAGTTATTATATTGAGCCTGAGGATCTATCCGTAATCCATGTTCTGGAGAAACTAGATGTCGCGATGAAGGAAAGATTTCCGGACGAACTGTTGGATTCGTTGAAGGAAAAGGCCATAAATGATCTTGATGCGGCTTTGAAATGTCTTATGGCGCCGAATCGATGAATCGGGATAGATCATCAAATACCATTTTAAGTGGTGTTTTTAGAGTATTCTTTCGGCAAATTTCAAACATAGTGTTAGGTGTGGCGATAACTGCAGTGGTTGCTCGGGCTTTAGGGCCGGAAGGCAATGGGGTATTTGTTTTTCTAACTGTACTTGTTCCTCCCCTACTTGTCGCCTTTGCAGGATTTGGCGTCATATATTCTGGGGTCTACTATGTGGCTAGGGGGGATATAGATCTAAGGTCGGGCTATCATATGGCAGTTGCCTATTGGCTTCTCCTTTCTCCTATAGGTTGCGTGATAGGATATTTATATAGCAAATACCATTCTGATAGTTACATAAGCGACACTGCACTGTGGATTTCAATTTCATCTTTCCCTTTTCTACTATTGCAGACGTTTTTGACAAGCCTAATCCAGGCTAAGCAAGAGTTTGGAATTTATAGCCGTGTAACACTTGTCCCTTCCGCCGTAACTCTCGTGTTGCTGGCGGTTTTGTTTCTTTTGTTTGGGGTTAGCATAGTTAATGCAGTGATTGCTTATGCAGCTGCTCAAATTGTTTCGGCAGGATATTCATTATGGGTAGTTAAGGGCTTGGTATCATCTGCGCCGCGATTTGGTGCAAAAATTGATAGGCCAATGTGGGCTTATGCAAAATATGGTTTTTTCTCGTACTTGGGCAATTTGATGGCATTCGCCTTAGTGCGGGTTAATTATTATTTCGTGGGGCATTTTCTGGGTGGAGCAGCATTAGGGGTTTTTGCAATAGCAAGTCAAATGTCTGATAGGCTATTGCTGCTTGTAACATCTGTTACCACGGTGGCATTGCCTAAGCTATCTGCGAGTTACGGGGCAGGGGATGGTAGTGCAATAACGTCATTAATGACGCGCATGACTATTATTGCATCAATGTGTGTGGCTATATTGGTGGGGATATCTTCGCCTATTGTCATTCGAGTTCTTTTCGGTGAGGACTATATGGGCGCGCTGGTGCCTTTATTGGTGCTCTTGCCATCTACCGTATTTACATCAGTCTCAAGAATAATTGCGAATGATTTATCGGCTAGAGGGTTGCCTTATTTGAATGTTTCAACATCCGTGTTTGTGGTGCTAGGCAATGTGCTTTTGTGTTGGACAATCATACCTACATATGGATTATTGGGGGCTTCTCTGGCTACCAGTATTACGGCAGCTGTCAATTGTTTGCTCAAGCTTGAGGTCTATCGTCGAGTCTCTGGTAGCGGGTTGTGGGAGCCGATCCATCTTCGGGGAGAAGATTTTAAGGCTTATTACGAAGGTGCATGCAAATTAATTGGCCGCATGAAGTGAGATATTTATATGCGTAGACCGCGATCTGTATATTTTCAGGGGGTTTTTTTCTTAATCGTGCTATTGGGAATGCTGTTGCCAATTGTAGGTTATGCACATTGTCCTGCATGTCCTTTGAGAGGGGTGCAGTTGGATGCACAAAATACAAGTACTAAGAACCTAGATGCGGCAAAAAATGCTGGGTTCAACTTTATTAGACAAGGATTCTATTGGGACAAGGTCGAGCGTGTACCAGGGAAATATGACTGGTCATACTATGATGATTTGATTGCAGAGCTGGATTCGCGCAATATGTTTGCATACTTCACTATCTATGCGCATGGAAGGGGGGGGGGTAATATGACGCTACCTGGAGAGCGGAAAGGTGGAATAACTAAATGGATAAGTGCGGCTGCGGAAAGGTACAAGAATAATAATGTGGTCTGGGAGTTATGGAATGAGCCAAATGTAGATCGCTTTTGGCCCCCTAAAAGTAATGTTGATGAATATGTTCGTTTTGCAAATGAAGCCTGTGAGATGATTCGCGAAAAAGATGCTTCTGCGGTTGTTGTCGCTGGCGCATTAGCACAGCGTTCCAGGGATACTTATCTTAAGAAAATAATTGAGGGGCAGCGGAAGAATTGCTTCTCATATATTTCGTTGCACCCTTATCGTGGTTCAGCTCCGTCGTCTCTTAGTAAGGACTTGATAAGTTTGAAAGGGTGGATTAATGGAGAAGTGAATTTAATAAATGGGGAGTGGGGATACCCTACTCAAGGGCAACGAAGCATTAGTGAGCAAGAGCAAGGCGAATATGCGGCTCAGATGGCTGTGGTGACAGCTGCTGAGGGGATGAAGTATTCGGTTTGGTACACGCTAGTTGATCGAGGGTCTAATCCTGTCGATCGGGAAGATAATTTTGGTTTAATTAAAAGTAATGGGGATTTTAAGCCTGCATATAGTGCTGTATCTAAAATTAATTTGAGTCTTAAATACAGGCGGCCGATTATGCGCTGTGAAGGAGGGGATTGGAGCCAGCAGGCGGTAGTATTTGAGAGTGTAAAGGATAAGTCTAAATTTATTTATTTTTGGGCTTCTAGTAAGGAGAGGGGGGGGGATTGGAGGTTGTACTATAATTCCGCAGATAAAAAGTGGCGCGGGTTGAATGTTAATGCGCGTGTGCAGCCATCCTTTATTGAATTGAAAGATGGGCTTGATATGGCTAAAAAATGCCGATTTGAAAAAGTGGACGTTTAGTTGGGTTTATGGGCGGAGATATTAATAATTGGCGAGATAGTTATGGCTGATGGAATAAAGGTTCTCCATGTGGTTGCGAATATGCGTCATGGGGGGGTTCAGTCTTGGGTTATGGACCTTATACGTAGATCTAAACGCGACCCATCATTGAAAATGGATGTGTTGACTTATTCTGATGAGAAATGGCCTTACTCTGATGAATTGAAGTCCTTGGGCATTAACGTCTTTTCTTGCAATAATCACCGGAACCCAATTTCATTGCTTAAATCAATAAGGGCCATAAATGATACTCATGGTCCTTATAATGCCATTCATGGGCATGAGATGTTCCAGAATGGGCTAGTATTAGCAATCGCATGGTTGCTTGGTATAAAAGTAAGAATTAGTCATGCTCATAACTCCGATCAGGCTGTCAAGCCTATATTTCCCCGGCGGGCATACAATTTTCTTATGCGATGGTTCATATTTGTATTCGGAACCAATCTCCTTTCTGTTAGTGACGCTGCCGGTAAAAAACTTTATGGGGATAAAATATGGGCGAGATCAAAGCGGGCTGAGATTGCCCATTGCGGGCTCGATTTTAGCTCTTATCGTAGTCATTTGCATATAAGAGGAGCGGTGCGAGATAGTATTGGCATTCCTCATGATGCTATTGTAATGGCGCATGTTGGACGGTTTGTGTACCAGAAGAATCATGAAATGCTACTGCGCATCGCTTCAGAAGTAATGAAAAATCTCCCTAATGCGTGGCTCATATGTGTGGGGGAAGGAGACTCACGATCCAGAATTGAGAATATGGCTGATGAGCTTGGCATAAAGGAACGCTGTAAATTTCTTGGTGCCAGAAACGACGTGCCACAGATTATTTTGGATTGTTGCGATATATTTGTTCTGCCTTCTCGGTTTGAAGGTTTGGGGTTGGTTATAGTGGAAGCAATGGCTGCAGGCAAGCCAAGCTTGGTCTCTGACGTTGTCCCGAATGAGGCAGACGTGATTCCTGATCTAATATTTCGGATGCCGTTGGATAAGTCTCCAAAGATCTGGGCGGATAAGGTTATGGAAATATTGAATTCCAGTCAGAGTTTCATTGGAATTGATTGCTTGAGTGTAATTGAGGCAAGTCAGCATGCGATATCTCATTCCTATGAAAAGATGAGGGGGGTGTACGGTTGTGCCCCTAATAGAGGGCTGGGCTAATTCTGCATAATGTCTTTTGCGAGGGATTGGCAAGTGAAGCAATTTTGCGTGGGCTGAGTATTATGAATAGTTTCGATGGGAAGACGTCGTATATCATATGCACTGTTAGGTATAGCGATAATTTGGGCGATGGAGTAATTGGCGATTGTTTGTCGTATCTTATTAAATGTGTCGATCCATCGGCGGCCATACAGCATTTTGATATGGCTGGGCGAATGGGTTATAGGGAGGGGGGGGTAAATGGTGAGCGAAATCTTCTTAAGAAGGTTTTTTTTGGCTCTCCATTATTTTTTAGGCCTTTATTATCAATTGGTTTTTGGGTGATTCGAACTAGAGGCGCTTTAAGTGTTGCTTGGTCAAAAGTCGAATTGCAGAAGCCAGTTTTTCTTGTTTTTGGCGGCGGGCAACTACTGTCTGATTTGGCGCTTAATTTCCCCCTCAAAATGGGATGGGTCACTAAAGTTGCCTATAAGAATAGAATTCCTATTGCTTTTAATGCACTGGGCGTTAGTAAAAAATGGAGTTGGCTAGGGCGAAAGTTGTTTAGAAATTCCCTTGCCAAAAGAGGGGTGGGGTATTTAAGTGTTCGTGATAAAGATAGTTGGGCTAATTTGATACGCAGCATGCCTGAAGCAAAAAAATCATGTAAGGTTGTTGTGGATCCAGGTATATGCGCGGCCGAGGCATACTGCCTAAATAGTGAGAGACGGTTGGCAAGTGGGAGAGTTTTAAAAATTGGCGTGGGAGTTTCAGATCCTAATGAGCTTGCGGCTTATGCCGATAAGTCAGCAATGTTCTCCAATAAAAAAATGGTTGAATTTTTCTGTGATCTCATATGTTTAATTGTTCAGCGTGGACATATTCCAGTGCTGTTTACGAATGGATCTTCAGACGATGAGTGTTTCTTGAGTGTGTTGCGTACGATTATTGCGGAGCATGGGGCTAGTGATGATGTGAATTATATGGAGCGGCCGCTACGCCCTGAGAATCTGGTGGGGAATATTGCCGAGATGGATGCAGTAATATCTCACAGGTTGCACGCTAATATAATTTCAGTGTCTTTAAACATTCCTAATGTCGCACTGGTGTGGGACGAAAAAGTTAAGTCGTTCATGCAATTGGCTGGTCGTGAAAAGTGGTGCCTGGAGCAGGGCTGTAATGCATCGGAAGTCATCTCTGCTTTGGATAATGCTTTAGAGGTAGGAGTGGATTTGGATAGTGTAAGAAAACTAAAAAATATGGCCATGGAAAACGCGAGAGACTTGGTGGCTTCTTTGAAGCATGTTGGAGGGATGTCGTGAAGGTCTATGTGATTCGTGATAGTGCTTTTACCCTCAATAATGGGGTGCCTTCATCTGATTTATTGAGTTATGATAACTTTGCAAAAAGGTACCTTGCCCGTTTCGATGAGGTTATTTTAGTTGGACGGCTATTCAAAAAAGAAGATGCTGCGGCAAAGCCTGCAGTAGGGCCGGGAGTGTCTTTTAAGGCTCTGCCTGGCTATCATGGGCCCATTGGTTTTATAAAAAATATTCCAGGAATAATTCGCGTTGTGATGTCTACATTGGAGCGTGATGCTGCGTATATTTTGCGAATCCCCACAACAGTGCCAAGCATTTATGCTTTTGTTTTGAGGCTATTAAGGATTCCTTTTTTTGTTGAGGTCGCTGCTGATCCTTATGATGGGTATAGTGCTAGGGCATTGAATAATAATATTTTATCCCCCTTTTTTCAGTTATTATTTGTCGCTATGACACGGTGGCAATGTAAAAGAGCAAATGGTGCAGCATATGTAACCGCTAATGCCCTTCAGTCCCGCTATCCTCCAGGAAATTCGGCGAGATCTTTCTCATTTACATCAATAGATCTTCATGAAGATGCGTATGTGGATATTTCACGTGCCGAGTCAGATTTTAATCTGACGCAGCCTCGTCTTGTTATGATTGGTAACATGCAAAAAACTCTTAAGGGACATGATGTGTTGTTAAAATCCCTGGCCGAGTTGCGGCTGCAGGGATATAATGTTTGTTTAACTATAATCGGGTATGGGGAGAATCGGGCAGTATACGAAAAGTTGGCTAGTGATTTGGGGATTTTGGATTTTGTTGAATTTACAGGAAAGCTTCAAAATGGGGATCCTATACGTAAAATTCTTGATACTTCAGATTTATTCGTCCTCCCCTCTCGACAGGAAGGATTACCTCGAGCCCTTCTTGAAGCCATGGCAAGAGGTCTGCCTGCAATCGCCAGTAGAGTTGGAGGGACTCCTGAACTACTAGATGATGATTCACTCGTGGAGCCGGATGATGTGACAGGTCTGCGGGATAAAATAAAATTCTTTTTAGATAATCCCGGTTTTATGATGGTGCAATCTGCAAGGAATCTAGAGGTTTCTAGGAGATATAGGGTTGAAGAGGTCACAAGGCAAAGGTTGGCATTTTATGAGAACATAATAACGGTCGTAGAATCGCGATGATTAAGTGTACGCCAGGATCCGAGTGGAGATATAGTGTAGTTCTATATCTTGTGGTTATGTGGGTGGGATACTCTTTGTTGAATTACCTCGGGGCAAACGTTGGATTGCGCCTTGTGTATACATACGTTGCTGCTAGCTTTTATTTCATCAGGCGAAGGGTTTTTTCTTTCCCATTCGCTGCCTTTTCTTTGCCTGTCCTAATGTTTTTTATGTTTGATGTCATGGAAAGGCAGGTGGATTCTGAATATTATGAGTTTCTAATAGGGAGTTATGCCTACCGGGATCTTTGGGACTTGATCGTGGGCTCATATTATTCATCTATATTGGCACTTGATTTTTCATCCTTAGCGAAGGGATCTTTCCTGTTGGTTGTATATCCCTTAATTAAAGGGGCGGGAGGGTATGATGGAATGGCATACGTGGCCTATAGTTATTTCATTTTTGCCTTGTCCGCCTTGTTGCTTTATGAGCTGGCGCTGGAATTTTGTTTGAACCACGGAATGGAGGGGAAACGTAAAATCATAGCTGGATTTTCAGTTTCAGCTTTCATGCTCTCGCCATCTCTCTTGTTTTTTTCTAATGATCTTCTTAAAGATCAGTTGTCAATGCTTCTGGTGTTGCTTGCGACATATCTTTTCATTAAGCGAAGTTATATATTTTTAGCCGGGGCACTCATCCTCGCAATGATGGTGCGGAGTTACAATCCACTTATTATTTTTTTGTTTGTTATGGCTATTCGTGCTCCGGCTAGGCATGATTATAAATTGTTCTTTTTCTTTCTCGTTGGCCTACTGTTTCTGGTGAAGTTTAATTTTGCGGCAATGGCAAATATGCTTTTTTCGTCCGGTTATGTGTTTGTTAATCCTTTCCCATTTAGGTCGGCAAGTTGGGAGATTCCGATTAATCTGGTGACAATTCAGGGCATTATTATGTCGGTTGCATTGGTTGCTGCATTGTGGCAGTTATTTAATAAGAGGTGGAGGGTTTTGGGTTTGGATAGGATTGCCCTTTCCATTATGTTGTTTGGTTGTCTATCGGTTGTGGTTGGGTTTAATAATACCGTTAATCTTCGGGGTGATTCGTATCAGGTCGGGCGTGGCGGGGATAATATGACAAGAAAAAGCTTCCCTATCTTGCCCCTTCTGATGTTGCAGCTAGGATGTGGAATTGTTGTCGTTTCTTCTATGTCCAGGTCAGTAGGGTATAGAAGAGTTAAGGAGTTAAGCGGTAGGTGACCACCATCTCGAGCTGTTGCTCGGGCGGGCAGCGCGTCTGTGAGCATGCAGCTATGAAAACAACAAACCCCGGCTCGCGCCAGGGTTTGTCAGCAGTCTGAAAGGCGGCCGATGGCCGCCTTTGCCTTTTACTTCCCCTGGCGCCGCAGGACTCAGGCGCGCCCGTAGGTATCCTCGAAGCGGACGATGTCGTCCTCGCCGAGGTAGCTGCCGGACTGCACCTCGATCAGCTCCAGCGGCAGCTTGCCGGGGTTGCGCAGGCGGTGGGTGACGCCCAGCGGGATGTAGGTGCTCTGGTTCTCGGTGAGCAGGATCACCTCGTCCCCGCGGGTGACCTCGGCGGTGCCGCTGACCACGATCCAGTGCTCGGCGCGGTGGTGGTGCATCTGCAGGCTCAGCGTGCCGCCGGGCTTGACCGTGATCCGCTTGACCTGGTGGCGCTGGCCGTTGTCGATCGAGTCGTAGGCGCCCCACGGCCGGTAGACCTTGCGGTGCCAGGTGGCCTCCGAGCGTCCCTCGCGCTTGATCCGCGCGACCACGTCCTTCACTTCCTGCATCCGCTCGCTCTTGCCGACCAGCACCGCGTCGACGGTCTCCACCACCACCACGTCCTCCAGCCCGATCATCGCGATCAGGCGGTCGCCGTAGGCGTAGGTGTTGCGGCAGTCGATGGCGATGACGTCGCCGTGGTGGGCGTTGCCGTCGGCGTCCTGCCCGGACACCTCGCGCAGCGCCGACCACGAGCCGACGTCGTTCCAGCCGGCATCCAGCGGCACCGCCGCCGCCGCGTCGGTCTTCTCCATCACCGCGTAGTCGATCGAGTCCGAGGGGCTGGCGGCGAAGGCGGCCTCGTCCAGGCGGATGAAGTCGGTGTCGCGCTTGGCCCGCTCCCAGGCCTGGCGGGCGGCCTGGGCGATGGCCGGGGCATGCCGGGCCAGTTCCTCCAGGTAGCGCGAGGCCTTGAACAGGAACATGCCGCTGTTCCAGAAGTAGTCGCCGGAGGCGAGGTAGCCCTCGGCGGTGGCCAGGTCGGGCTTCTCGACGAAGCGCTCGACCGGGCGGGCCGGTTCGTCGCCGCGGGCCTTGATGTAGCCGTAGCCGGTTTCCGGACGGGTCGGGGCGATGCCGAAGGTGACCAGCTTGCCGGTCTCGGCGGCCGCGGCGGCCACGCCGATCGCGGCATGGAACGCGGCCTCATCGGCGATCACGTGGTCCGAGGGCAAGACCAGCAGCAGCGGGTCCTGGCCCAGGGCGATGGCTTCCAGCGCGGCGACCGCGATCGCCGGGGCGGTGTTGCGCCCGGCCGGCTCGAGCAGGATCGCCGTGGGCGTCGTGCCGGCCTGCTGCAACTGCTCGGCGGCGATGAAGCGGTGCTCGGCGTTGGCGACGACGATGGGGCCGCGCGCGGCCAGCGCGGCGACCCGCTTCCAGGTCGCCTGCAACATGCTGTCTTCGCCCACCAGCGGCAGGAACTGCTTGGGGTAGGTCTCGCGCGAGAGCGGCCACAGCCGCGTGCCCGAGCCGCCGGAGAGGATGACGGGGAGAAGGTTGATCATGAAGAAACTCTCTTGGGGCCAATGAAACGCGGCTCGGTTGGCCGAGACCGCAGGAGGCGACAGCTGGCTCAAGGGGATGGTGTCGCCAATGCGGGGGGCGCTGGCTTTACTTGGCTGGCAACAACTTGGGCAATCCGGTCGCGGAATACGGGGGGCGAGAATTGCCGTGCATTCTCAATAATGTCCTGCCGCGACCATGGAGTCGAACGATTTTCGAAGGCTTCTACGGCTTCGCAGATTGATTGTTCGGTCTGCTCGGAGAAGAATGTGCCCGTGATGCCTTCCTTCACACTATCAAGAATGCCGCCCTTGCCGAATGCAATGACGGGTGTGCCGTGTGCCTGGGCTTCCACTGGCGCAATACCGAAGTCCTCCTCGGCGGCGAAGACGAATGCCTTTGCACGGCTGAGATGCTCTTCGAGCACTTCTTGTGGCTGGTAGCCGAGCACGGACACATTGGATTGGGCTATGGCTTTGACGCTTTCGAGCATGGGGCCTGCGCCGATTACAACCAATCGCTTATCGGGCATTTTGTTGAATGCCTTGACGATCAGATCGATACGCTTGTAGGGGACCATGCGGGAAGCAGTGACATAGTAGTCGCTCCGTTCCAGCTCATAGGTGCGCTGAGGGATTTCGACAGGGGGCGGGATTACGATGGAGTCACGGCCGTAGACCTTCTTGATTCGACGCGCGATGTAGCTCGAGTTGGCGATGAACTGGTCCACTCCATTTGCCGTACGGCTGTCCCACATGCGCACGTAGGACAGAACCGCTTTGGCGATCCAACCCTTGAATCCGGTTTCCAATCCGGACTCGCGGAGGTACTGATGCTGGAGATCCCACGCGTATCTGATTGGGGAGTGGCAATAGCAGATGTGCACCTGATCAGGGCCAGTCAGTACGCCTTTGGCAACGGCGTAGCTGCTGGACAGCACAACATCGAATTTGGATAGATCGAACTGCTCGATCGCGAGCGGCATTAATGGGAGGTAGCTGCGATAGCTGCTGCGAGCACGGGGGAGGTGTTGCAGGAAGCTGGTATGTACCTTGGCGCCGTGCAGGAACGCGCGTTCATTGGAAGGCAGGAAATCCACGAGGGTGAATACCTCGGCCTGCGGATACTGGAGCAGCAACTGCTCAAGTACTTTTTCTGCGCCTGCGTATACGGTCAACCAGTCGTGGATAATTGCTATTCGCATCCTGAGGGCGGCCTGTGTCCTAACATGGGGAGGGAGAGCTTGGTTCGATTCAGCGATCGATCTTGTCCAGATTCTCGTAGAAGAACCATTCGTTGCGCTCGCTGGTCAGCGGATACAGCGCGTATTTACGTCCCAGCATCGCGCCACCGTCGCGGATCAGCGGTTGCCACAACATGGTGGCGCGGGCGCGGGTGGAGCGCGGCAGCATCGTGTCGAACGGGATCGAGAAATAGATGCCCTTGTCGAAGCTGCCTTCGCCGAATTGCTCCGAGGAGACGTCGGTCTTGGTGACGTAGGCGCCCATCGTCACGCCGTTGGCGAAGGTCCGGGCGACGTCGAGGGTGGCGCCCCAGTCGCCGGCCAGGTAGCGGCCGGCGCTGAGCGAGGCCAGCACGCGCTGCTCGCGTCCGAAGGCGTAGTAGAGCGTGGCGTGGCCGGTGGTGATGCTGTAGTCGCGCAGGCCGAAGTGCTGGTCGTAGTCGCGCTGCTTCACCCAGTTGAGGTTGGCGCCCACGGCCCAGCGCTCGCCCATCGGGCGGTAGAGCAGTTCGCCGCCGGCGCCGGCGTACATCCATTCCAGGTAGCCGGCATAGGCCAGGCCGTACAGGTCGCGGCCGAGCTGGCCGGCCGTGGTCAGTTGCAGGTTGGGGACGGTGACGTCCGAGGTGGTCATGTACTGGCGCAGGTCGGTGCGCACGCGCGGCAGCTTGCTCGGCGCGTCGTACTTGAACTTGTCGTAGTTGTTGATCAGGTTGCCGCTGACGGTGCCGGTGAGCCAGGTGTTGCGGTTGAAGAACCAACTGGCCGAGTAGTTGGCCGAGATGCGGTACAGGATGAAGCCGTCCGGGCCGCCCAGGTTCTGGTTGTAGGTCACGTTGAAGCCGCCGCCGAAAGGCTTCAACGGCGCGCGGTAGAGCACGTCGGCATCGCGTATCGCAGGAGCGTTGAGTTCGGTGCCCAGCTTGAGCTGGTCCAGGTCGATGCGGTGCTCGGCGTAGTCCACGAACCGGTCGCGCGCGATGCTGGTCTCGGCCACGGGCATGCCCAGGCGCTTGTCGACCAGGGTGAACCACTCGATGTCGGCGGGCGAGGCATTGTCCAGGATGCGTGCGCTGCGCCCCAGGCCTTGTGCCGGGTAGAAGTATCGCAGCTGCTGTCCGGTGACGAACAGTTCCGATCCCCGGCGCGAGATCTCCTCGACCTGTATGCCGGCGTTGTTGCGCAACCGGCGGGCCACGTCTTCCCAGTCGGGCGCGGACGTCGCGGTGATGGCGGAGGCCTGCATGGCCGGCCGCCCGGACAGGGCCTGGTTGCTGGCCGCCGCACTGCGCTGCAGGGGTTCGGGCGGTACGTCCAGCGGCTTGGGGGCCCTCGGCGAATGACCCGGGTTGCTGCGGAAGGTGACCGCGAACATGGCCGTGTTCCCGCGTTCCCAGCCGGCAGCGAGCTGGATGTTGCGGTTGAGCGTGAACACCGCACCGAGGTTCAGCGGCGTGTCCTGCTTCTGGTTGTTGTTCTGCGGCTCGTGCTTGTAGTCGTTGCCGTCGTATTCGAGTTTCAGCTGGAGGCGGTCCCAGGGCGTCTGGTACACGATGCCGCCGAATACGCCGACGCGGCCGTGGAACATGCTCTTTCCGCTCAGGTTGCCCCATTCTCCCGTGGCGGTCGGGCGGGTCTTGAAATCCTCGTCGATCCAGCCGAGCGGGTTGCCGAAATCGCCGCGGTTGCCGATGTAGCCGGTCGCCAGGCCCAGGCTCGCGTCGATGGGGCCGAGACGCTTGCTGGCGACCAGGTACTCGCTGGAGAACAGGCCGGTGCCGCCCACGTCGCGCATGCCGAAGGCGATCTCGGGGACCCAGCGGCTTTCCCGCCAGAGCCGTACCTTGAAGTCGATCGACTTGTCCTTGTAGTTCTGGTCGCCGCTGAGGGATTCGGGGCCATAACGGCGATTGCTGACGTTGATGTAGCGGAACGCGCCCTCCAGCCAGGGAAACGGCTGCATGACCAGGTTGTACCGGCTGTAGGGCGAAGTATGCGAGGCGGTGAAGGCGATCTCGCCCTCATCGGCCATGCGGGCCGTTGGCGTCTGCAGCAGGCCGATGCCGCCCCAATCGCTTGCGGTGGGCGCGGGAGCTTGTTGCGCATGAACGACGGTGGCCGTGGCCATGGCCAGCAGGCTCAGGGTCAGGCGCGCCAGGCGCATGCCGGTTCGACGGTGCGGATGGGAAGGCTGCAGGATCAAAGGCTGGCTCCGGGCGCCGGCAGAACTTGGGTTGCGAGGAACTCGGCGAACTGTCGGTTGAACTCGGGATCGACGGTACGCGTGGCGTACTCGGTCAGCGGGACGTAGAGGATTGCGCCAGGCGCCAACGGCTGTGGCGGGCTGCGGTTCCAGAGCGCGATGCCGGCGACCTGGACGTTGCCGTCGGGCTGGACGATGTAGGCGGTATCGCGATCGGCTGCGGGGTTGCCTGGGCATGCGCGCAGGTAGGCGAGCACGTCCTGCTCGGGAACGTGTTGCAAGGCGCAGGGTTGGACTACTGCGCCGACGACCTGCACCTGGGTCGGGCGAACCGGATAGATCACCCGGTCGCCCTCGAAGGCGACCGGGTTGTACTTGGGCTGGATCTGCAGCAATCGCAGCTCCAACAATTGGCGTGGCGCCCGGCCCGTGACCGGCAGCGACTCCAGCCATGCCGACAAGGTGGCCGCAGTGTCGGAAATCGCTTTGTCGCCACTGTTGGCCAACTGCTTGAGGTCGTATTGCAGCCCGGCCTTCAGGCGTACCTGTTCGGTGAGCGCCTGCCGGCGCAGCAACGCGGCGCCCAGCACGTAGGCATCGGCGCCGGGGCGGGCGGCGGCTATGGCCTGGTCGATGCGTGCTTTGGCCGGGAGCTTGTAGAGCCCCGGCGCCCGGACCGCGCCCTCCACGCTTACACCAATGGAGTCGGTCGAAGATGCTGTCTGGGCCGCCGCGGGAACCGCGGACAGGCAAAGCAGCGCGAGGACGGCCAAACGGGGTAGCGGCATTGGTCAGGAATTCGCGGGCAGGTAGGGCTTGAGTTGCTCGATCTCTACGGTTTGGCCGGGAGCCAGGTATTGCCGGCTCTTCCAGATGAAGCCGTTCTGGTCGGCCCAGTACACGTTGGTACCGGATATGCCAGGGCCTTCCAGGGTCTCCTCGTAGCGCACCAGCTGCAGCGTGCGGTTCGGCAAGGTCACGGACTCCGTACCGATCCGGCGCAACTCTCCGGTGACGGGAACGTCGTAATGGTAGCCGGGCATCCAGTCGTAACGCCGCTGGACCTTCGCCGGACCTTCCAGCCGAGCCAGGTTGCGGAACGGATCTTCCCCCTCCACGCGCACATTGCTGTTGCGTCGCGAATCGGACATGCCGCTCAGCAAGCCGTTGCTCTGCAGGTAGAGCACGGCTTCGCGGCCTGCCATCCAGGCTTGGCGGCCTTCGTCGACATAGCCGAGGATCAACACCCCGCTGATATCGGAGGAATGCAGCAACAACTGGGGGTACGGAACGGCATCGACCTGTTGCGCCGTAGGCGTGATGTCCTGGCGCTTGAAGGCCAGCCGGATCGCATCGGTCGTTGCGCGGCTGACCGAAGTGCAACCGGCAACGACGAGCATCGCCATCGCGATCGATGCGCCGAACCCGATCCGCGCCAAGGTGGAAAGAGACTGCCGGCCCCCGGCTTTCATGTCAGTTGTCCAGGTCGTTCTTGGCGCTGGCCGCATTGGAAATGATGCTGGTGAACGGCAGCAACTGGTTGATGAAGCGGCTCCAGCGCGTCACGCCGGCAGCCCCGACGAAGATCACGTCGCCCGGCTGGACCTGGAACTGGCTGGCCACGGCGAATGCCGTCGGGGAGCGGGCCTCCAGCTGATAGACCACGGACGGGTGCTGCTGCAGGTCGCGGCTGCCGCGGATCACGTAGACCGCATCGGCCTTGGCCGTGGTTTGCGCGAGGCCGCGGGCGCGGCCCAGGGCCTGGCTCAGCGAGATGTCGTTGGTGCGGAAGCTGTAGGCGCCTGGCAAGTTGACCTCGCCGACCACGAATACTTCCTTGCGGTCCAGATATGGCACGTAGATGTTGTCGCCGTCTTTGAGATATATCCGGCGCCCGTGGCTTTGCTGGGAGAGACTTTCCAAGTCCAGCTCATAGGTGATGCCGTCGCGGGTAAGCTTGATTCCGGAAAGATCGGCTTCGGCCGGATTTAGGCCGGCTTGACTAATGGCATCGCCCAGTGTCAGCGGGACGACAGTCAACGGTACCGTGGTCGAACGCTCGGCTGCACCGGTAATCCAGATGCGATGGGCGGCGTAGGTCAGCACGGCGACATCTATCTGTGGTGCCTCAATGTACTTGGTTAGGCGCTGGCCGATTTCATCGCGCAATTCCATCGGCGTCTTGCCGGCCGCTTGGACTTTGCCGATGTAGGGATAGAACAACGAGCCATCGGCCTGGACCAGGCGTCCGGCCATCGTGGCTTGTTGCTGGGGACCAGCGGGAACGGTCAACTCGGGATGGTCCCAGACCGTGATGTAGAGCGAGTCGCCCGGGCCGACGCGGTAGGGCTCTGGCTGGTACTCGAGCAAGGCCGACGGCAACGGACCGGCTTGCTGTGCGGCCCGATCCATCGCGATCAGCTTGGGCGTGATCGGGATCAACTCCAGCTTGCCGTCCTCGCTGGTGGGTTGTTCGCGGCTGATGTCGCTGCTGCGCAAGTGTTGGCCGGGGGACCAGATGCAGCCTGACAGGGACAGGGCGGTCGCCAGCGCGGCCGAAATACGGAGGTAGGTCATCGGAGTCTTGTTCATGGGTGGACGCCAGACATAAAAAAACCCTCGCCAAGCTGCGCCCGGCGAGGGCCTCTTGATTTGCGTGACGAGCTGGATCAGCCGCCGGTGCCGCCAGTACCACCCGTGCCGCCGGTACCACCCGTGCCCGGGCCACCCGGGTTGCCCGGACCACCCGGATTGCCTGCATCGTTCTCGTTGCTCGAGCTGTCGCCGACGACGCTGTACAGCACGGCGGCAGCGGCCACGCCGGAGTAGATCCAGGCAGCGGTGTTGATGGTCGAATAATCGGCAGCAGCGGCACCCGCCGGTTGCGGCGCGGCGCCGGTGTCTTGGTTGTCCTGCTGGGGAGCGGCCCACACGGGCGCCGACAGAGCCATGGCGATGGCCGTGACGATGAGTTTCTTCATGAGTGGCTCCTGAAAATCCGTATGGGAGAGATTGACACTCGGCAGGTTGGCGTAAATTTCGAACTATGTCAACGGGTTGATGCGTTCCTGGGCAGGCTTGGCTGAATGCGTGTGCAGCCAGTCGCGGGTATGGATCTCATGTCGGCCTGAGAGCGCCTTGGCCACGGCGATCACCGCGCCGTGGGTGCTCAACGAAGAGGGCAGCGCCAGGATCAGTACGACCACCGCCGAAGGCCCCGCCGCCAACCAGCGCCAGGCCGGCAACGGCGGCCTGTGCCATGGCCAATGGCGCAGGACCAGGATCGAGCCGGCTGCTCCCAGCAGGAATCCGCCGACCACTTCGGAGAGCGAATGGGCCTGGAGCGGAAGCCGGGACCAGGCGATGAGCGCGGCCAGTGCGAAGCCGGCCAGGGGAAGCCCGCGCGCGGCCTTCCGGCCGGTGCCCAGCACGGCGAACAGGAGCGGATAGATGCAGGCCGACATCGCGGCGTGGCCGCTGAATCCGGTGAAATCGAGCGCAGCCGAGCCGATGCCCCAGCCCATGAAGGCGATCTTCGAGGCCAGCACCACCATCGAGGTCGACAGGATCGCAAGACCCACGTGCACGGCGGTCCGCCCAGGCAAGGTCCTGGAGTGCCAGGCGATGGCGATGAGCAGGGCCGCGGCGGGCAGCAGCCATTTGCTGTTGCCCAGTTCGGTGACCCAGGTCCAGGCGTGGGGCATGCGGATGGATCGAAGAGGTGGCCGCCGAGCATAGGCGGTACGGCATGGCTGGAAAATGAGCGGGACGACGGGCGGCCGATACTTCGTGACGTTTGGAGCCTTGATTGATGCCGGCCGATGCCGCATTTCGCGTGCAGGATCATCCGGGTGGAGGCGATGGTCCCGGTCGTGCCGCCAACGATGCGGGCGGGACGATCCGGTCAGGACGCATCGCGATCCCCGGGAAATGAATGTCAGCGACTGAACAGGTACAGGAAAGCGTCACGGTCAGGCTCGATGTATGGCTTTGGGCGGCGCGCTTCTTCAAGACGCGGAGTTTGTGCAAGCAGGCCATCGAGACGGGCAAGGTCGAGGTGGGCGGGCAGCGGCCCAAGTCGTCGCGCGCCGTCCGGGTCGGCGAGCAGGTGCGCATCAGCCGGGGCGACGAGGTATTCGAGATCGTCGTGCGCGGGCTCAGCGAGCAGCGGGGGCCGGCATCGGTGGCGCAGCAACTGTATGAAGAAAGCGAGGCATCGCGTGCGCGGCGGGCCGAGGCGCGGGCGCTGCGCGCCGCCGAGCGCACCGGCTACCAGCCGCCGGAACACCGGCCTGACAAGCGCGCGCGGCGCCTGATCCGCGCGCTGGGCGACATCGACGCGATGTAGGAGCGCACGCGAACGGGCGGGGTACGCCCGGGCCGCCATGCGGCGGTACCGGAAGCGCCTGCAGGTCCGGTAAGCGCTGATCTTGCATTGGACGCAGCAAAAAACGCCCCGGCCAGGCCGGGGCGTTCCCGTTGCTCCCTTTGCCGAGGGATCCGTGGTCAGGCCAGGTCGAAGCGGTCCAGGTTCATCACCTTGGTCCAGGCCGCGACGAAGTCGTGGACGAACTTCTGCTGCGCATCCGAACTCGCGTAGACCTCGGCCACCGCGCGCAGCACCGAGTTCGAGCCGAACACCAGGTCGACGCGCGTGCCCGTCCATTTCGGCGCGCCGGTCTTGCGGTCGCGGCCTTCGAACACCTCGCGTGCCGGCGAGGTCGGCGCCCATTCGGTGTTCATGTCGAGCAGGTTGACGAAGAAGTCGTTGCTCAATACCCCGGGCCGGGCGGTGAACACGCCATGCCGGGAGCCGCCGACGTTGGCGCCGAGCACGCGCAGGCCGCCGACCAGGACCGTCAGTTCCGGCGCGGTGAGCGTGAGCAGTTGCGCGCGGTCGATCAGCAGGTGTTCGGCCGGCACCACGTAACGGCCCTTGAGGTAATTGCGGAAACCGTCCGCGAGCGGTTCCAGCGGCGCGAACGAATCGACGTCGGTCTGTTCCTGCGAGGCGTCGCTGCGGCCCGGCGAGAACGGCACCTCGATCGGCACGCCGGCCTTCTGCGCGGCCTGCTCGACGCCCACGCCGCCCGCGAGCACGATCAGGTCGGCCAGCGAGACCTTCTTGCCGCTGCCCTGCGCGGCGTTGAACTCGTTCTGGATGCCTTCGAGGGTCTTGAGCACGCTCGCGAGCTGCTGCGGCTGGTTGACGGCCCAATCCTTCTGCGGCGCCAGGCGGATGCGCGCGCCGTTGGCGCCGCCGCGCTTGTCAGAGCCTCGGAAGGTGGAGGCGGAAGCCCAGGCGGTCGAGACCAGTTGCGGGATCGTCAGCCCCGACGCGGCGATCTTCTGCTTGAGCGAGGCGATGTCCTCGGACGTGACGAGCGGATGGTCGACCGCGGGGATCGGATCCTGCCAGATGAGCTCCTCGGCCGGCACCTCGGGGCCGAGATAGCGCGCACGCGGGCCCATGTCGCGGTGGGTCAACTTGAACCAGGCGCGCGCGAAGGCGTCGGCGAACTGGTCGGGGTTTTCCATGAAGCGCCGCGAGATCTTCTCGTAGGCCGGATCGAAGCGCAGCGACAGGTCGGTCGTGAGCATGGTCGGGCGCCGCTTCTTCGACGGATCGTGGGCGTCCGGGATGACAGCCTCCGCATCCTTGGCGACCCACTGGTGCGCGCCCGCAGGGCTCTTGGTCAGCTCCCACTCGTACTTGAACAGGTTCTCGAAGAAGTGGTTGCTCCACTGCGCCGGCGTCTGGGTCCAGGTCACCTCCAGGCCGCTGGTGATCGTGTCGCCGCCCTTGCCGGTACCGAACTTGTTCGACCACCCCAGGCCTTGCTGCTCCAGTTCGCCGGCTTCGGGCTCGGAGCCCACGTTGTCGGCCGGGCCGGCGCCATGGGTCTTGCCGAAGGTGTGTCCGCCCGCGATCAGGGCGACGGTCTCCTCGTCGTTCATCGCCATCCGGCCGAAGGTGTCGCGGATGTCCTTGGCGGCCAGCAGCGGGTCGGGATTGCCGTCCGGGCCTTCCGGATTGACGTAGATCAGGCCCATCTGCACCGCGGCAAGCGGGTTTTCGAGATTGCGCGAATGCACGTCGCCATCGGCGGCGTTGTCGGTCACCAGCACGCCTTCGTCGCCGGGCTTGTCCACGCCTTCCGAGCCGTGCGCGTAGCGGACGTCGCCGCCCAGCCAAGTGGTCTCGCGGCCCCAGTACACGTCCTGGTCGGGTTCCCAGGTGTCGGGACGGCCGCCGGCGAAGCCGAAGGTCTTGAAGCCCATCGATTCCAGCGCGACGTTGCCGGTCAGGATCATCAGGTCGGCCCAGGAGATCTTCTGGCCGTACTTCTGCTTGATCGGCCACAGCAGGCGGCGCGCCTTGTCCAGGCTGACGTTGTCCGGCCAGCTGTTGAGCGGGGCGAAGCGCTGTTGTCCGCGACCGCCGCCGCCACGGCCGTCGCCGATGCGGTAGGTGCCGGCGCTATGCCAGGCCATGCGGATGAACAGCGGCCCGTAGTGGCCGAAGTCCGCCGGCCACCAGTCCTGGGAATCGGTCATCAGCGCGTGCAGGTCGTTCTTGAGCGCCTGGTAGTCGAGCTTCTTGAACTCCTCGGCGTAGTTGAAGCGCTTGTCCAGCGGATTGGACTTGTCGGAATGCTGGTTCAGCAGATCCACGCGCAGCTGGTTCGGCCACCAGTCCTTGTTCGTGGTGCCGCCACCGGCGGTCTGGTGGAAAGGGCACTTGGCTTCGGTTGTCATGGCTTCTCTACCTGGTTCGTACGCACTTGGGTGACCGCTCGGTATCCGGTCCGGGAGCCGGGCACCGGGAACGGATGTTTCAGTCGTGGCGCTGCAGCTGTACCGGATCGGACAACGACGGGGCGTGCGGGGCGAGCATGGGCCAAGCGGGTGCGGCCGCCGGAGCATGATGGAAGATCACGGCATCCGGAGAGTTGGCAAGACGATCGATCGGCGGGCTCATGGCGGGCTCCTCACGGTGCAGACACGATAAGGAGCGCCGATCGTTTGTTGAATTCGAATAATTTGAATATTTCAATAGTTCTCGGCTATGGCATGGAGGCGCTCGCCATGCGGCGCCTCCAGCCCAGAACAGCCGAGCCTAGCGGTTGCCGCCCAGCAGGCTGCCGCCGATCTTCAGCAAGTCGCCGACGCCGAGCTGGCCGTCGCCATCCTGGTCCAGTACCTGCCCGAGCAGGCCGGACACGCTGCCGTCGGCGCGGGCCTGCTGGTGCTCCTGGCCGAGCGCCTGGCTGAGCTGGCCGACACTGCCGCTGCCGCCGCCAAGGAAGCGCTGGGCGAGGAAGGACATCACGATCGGTGCGAGGATCTGCAGCAACTGCCCGGACTTGCCGCTATCCAGGCCGGTCGCCTGGCCAAGCCCGCTGGCGGCCTGCTGGGCGTTGCCGCCGAAGATGTGGCCGAGGATGCCGGCGCCGTCGGTCTGTGGCGTCGAAGCGCCGCCGAGCACGGAACCCAGCAGGCCGCCCAGGTCGAGACCGCCGGCGGACGCGCCGGCATGGTCGCGTTGCAGGGCGCCGAGCAGGGCCTGCGCGCCTTCCGGCTGCTGGGCATTGCGGCCCAGCGCGCCGAGCAGCAGCGGCACCGCGCTGGAAACGGCGGACTGCGCCTGGTTCGGGTCCACGCCCAGTTGCGAGGCGATCTGCTGGATCCCGGAACCTTGCAGCTGCTGCAGCAGGCTGCCGGCAAGCGAGGGGTTGTTCATGGCGTTTCCTGGGCGATGCCGGGGACGGCGGGACACCGAGCCTAGCAGAACGGCATGTCGCCGGAACGAAGGGCCAGGGGCGTCGTCATGGCTGCCCGGAGCGCCTGGGCGAACGCCTGGCGGCGGGTCCCGAGAGGTCGCCGGCGGGCCGGTGCCGGCCTTCGTTGCCGGGTCCGGCGCCTGCATGTCGAGGCTATGCTGGCAAGTCCGCCATGGAGCCCGCGCATGACCGTTCGCGCCACCCGCCTGCTGCACCTGCTGGACGAACTGCGACGCCGGCGCGCGCCCGTGCGCGGCGCGCAGCTGGCGGAGCTGCTCGGCGTGAGCCTGCGTACGCTGTATCGGGACATCGACGCGTTGCGCGGGCAGGGCGCCGACATCGTCGGCGATCCCGGCGTCGGCTACCAGCTGCGCCCGGGATTCCTGCTGCCGCCGATGATGTTCTCGGCCGAGGAGCTGGAGGCGTTGCTGCTGGGCGCGCGTTGGGTGGCCTCGCATGCCGACCCGGAGCTGGCGGCGGCCTCGGTCCGGGCGCTGGACCGCGTGGTCGGCACCTTGCCCGACGGCCTGCGCCTGCAGGTGGAAACCAGCGGGCTGTTCGCGCCCGACTGGAGCCCGGTGCCGCCCGAACCGTGGTTGCCGGTGCTGCGCCGCGCGATACGCGATGGCCACGTGGTGCGGCTGCGCTACGGCGATGCGCAAGGCCGGTCCAGCGAGCGGAGGATCTGGCCGTTCGCGATGGCCTTCCTCGCCGACATGCGCCTGTTCGCCGCCTGGTGCGAGATGCGCGCCGATTTCCGCCACTTCCGCGCCGACCGCGTGCTCGCCCTGGAGGATACCGGCGTGCGCTACCCGGACCAGCGCCACCGGCTGCTGCGGCGTTGGGAAAAGCTGCGCTTGCGCCGGCGATTGCCGCGTCCGGTCGCAGACTGCTGACAGCGGTTGTCAGCAGCGGGGGAACACACTGTCTGTTCCTTCCGATGCCCAATGCAGGAGCACGCCATGAGCAGCACGCTGACCTTCTACACCCATCCGATGTCCCGCGCCCGCATCGCGCGCTGGATGCTGGAAGAGACCGGCCTGCCGTACGAGGAGGCGGTGCTGGACTTCGGCACCACGATGAAGTCGCCCGAGTACCTGGCGATCAACCCGATGGGCAAGGTGCCGGCGATCCGGCATGGCGATACGGTGGTCACCGAGAGCGCCGCGGTGTGCGCCTACCTGGCCGAGCTGGTGCCGGAGAAGCGGTTGGCGCCGCCCGCGGGCTCGCCCGAGCGCGGCGACTACTACCGCTGGCTGTTCTTCCTCTCCGGGCCGGTGGAGGCGCTGATAACCGCCAAGCACGCCGGCAAGCTCGCGCCGCCGATGAACGCGGGCTACGGCTGCGAGCAAGACGTGCTGCGCACGCTGGAGCAGGCGGTGGCCGGCAAGACGTATCTGGTCGGCGACCGGTTCACCACGGCCGACCTGATGATGGCCTCCTTCCTCAACTACTACATGATGATCGGCGCGCTGGAGAAGCGGCCGGCGTTCGAGGCCTATGCCGCGCGGCACGCGCAGCGCCCGGCCGCGATCGCGGCCAATGCGCGCGACGACGCGCTGGCGCCCGCGCATCCGAATCCCGCGATGTGACGCCAGCAGTGCCGGCCGCTTCGTGGAGGCGGCCGGCGCGTCGATGGAAGCGCTCCGCGCTACAGCAGCGACTTGACCCGGTAGAGCGCCTCGAGCGCTTGCTTGGGGGTCAGCTCGTCCGGATCGAGGGCCTGCAGCGCGTCCAGCGCGGCGGAGTTCGGCGCGAACAGGCCGAACTGCTGGGGCGCGTCCAGCGCCTGCGGGGCCATCTGCGCGGCATGGCTTTCGCTGCCGCGCTGCTCCAGTTCCGCCAATCGCCGGCGCGCCTGCGCCACCGTGGCCCTGGGCAGCCCGGCCAGCGCGGCGACCTGCAGGCCGAAGCTGCGGTTGGCCGGCCCGTCCTTGACCGCATGCATGAACACCAGCGATTCGCCGTGTTCCACCGCGTCCAGGTGCACGTTGGCGATGCCGCTGGGGCCGCCCTCGAAGGTCTCGTCGGCCAGCGCGGTCAGTTCGAAGTAGTGCGTGGCGAACAGCGTGTAGCAGCGATTGACGTGCGCCAGGTGCCGCGCCACCGCGTCGGCCAGGGCCAGGCCGTCGTAGGTCGATGTGCCGCGGCCGATCTCGTCCATCAGCACCAGCGAGTGCGGCGTGGCGTGGTGCAGGATGTAGCTGGTCTCGGCCATCTCGACCATGAAGGTCGACTGGCCCTTGGCGAGGTCGTCGCCCGCGCCGATGCGGGTCAGGATGCGGTCGATCGGGCCGATCACCGCGCGCGTGGCCGGCACGTAGCTGCCGATGTGCGCCAGCAGCACGATCAGCGCGTTCTGGCGCATGTAGGTCGACTTGCCGCCCATGTTCGGGCCGGTGATCACCAGCATGCGGCGATCCGGGTGCAGGTCCAGGTCGTTGGGCTCGAACGGGTGCTCGCGCACGGCCTCGACCACGGGATGGCGGCCGCGCTCGATGCGCAGGCAGGACGCGGTCTCCAGTTCCGGCCGGGACCAGTCCAGCGCCTGCGCGCGTTCGGCGAAACAGGCGAGCACGTCCAGCTCCGACAGGGCCGCCGCGCAGCGCTTGAGCGGTTCCAGTTCGGCGCCGAGCGCGTCCAGCAGCTGCTCGTACAGCAACTTCTCGCGCGCCAGCGAACGCTCGCGCGCGGACAGCACCTTGTCCTCGAACGCCTTCAGTTCCTCGGTGATGTAGCGCTCGGCGTTGGTCAGGGTCTGGCGGCGGGTGTAGTGCACCGGTGCCTTGTCGGCCTGGCCCTTGCTGATTTCGATGTAGTAGCCGTGCACGCGGTTGTAGCCGACCTTCAGGGTCGGGATGCCGCTGCTTTCGCGTTCGCGGACTTCCAGGTCGATCAGGAACTGGTCGGCGTGGGTGGAGAGCCGGCGCAGCTCGTCGAGCTCCGCGTCGAAGCCCTCGGCGATCACGCCGCCGTCGGAGAGCTTCAGCGGCGGCTGTTCGGCGATCGCCGAGGCGAGCAGGTGCGCGGTCGCGTCGTGCTCCCCCAGCTCGGCATACAGCGCCTGCAGGCGCGGCGAGTCCAGCGATTGCAGGATCGCGCGGACTTGCGGCAACAGCCCCAGGCCATCGCGCAGGGTGGAGAAGTCGCGCGGGCGCGCCGAGCGCAGCGCCACGCGGGTCAGGATGCGCTCCAGGTCGCCGAGCGCGCGGAAGGCCTCGCGCAGGTCGGCGTCCGCGCCGCGGTCGATCAGCGTGCCTACCGCGTCGTGGCGCTGGACGAGCACGTCGCGCAGGCGCAACGGGCGGTGCAGCCAGCGGCGGAGCAGGCGCCCGCCCATCGGCGTGACGGTGCTGTCGAGCACGCCGAGCAGGGTGTTGCGGGTATCGCCGTCGACGCGGGTGTCGAGTTCGAGGTGGCGGCGGGTGGCGGCGTTCATCGCGATCGCTTCGCCGGCCACTTCCATCGCGATCGAGGTCAGGTGCGGCAAACGCTGTTTCTGCGTTTCCTCGACATAGCCGAGCAGCGCGCCGGCCGCGGCGGTGGCGCGCGGCTTGTCGTCGATACCGAAGCCGGAGAGGTCGTGCAGCTTGAAGAACGCCAGCAACTGGCGGCGGCCGCTGTCGGCGTCGAACAGCCACGGCGGACGGCGCCGCACGCCGTTGCGCTGGCGCAGGAATTCCGGCCAGGCTTCCTCGTCGGGGATCAGCAGCTCGGCCGGCTCCAGCCGGGCCAGTTCGGCTTCCAGCGCATCGTCGCTGTCGACCTCGTTGACCAGGAAACGGCCGCCGGCCAGGTCGGCCCAGGCCAGCCCGTAGCCGGTCTTGCCGCGCGAGAGCGCCATCAGCAGGGTGTCGCGGCGCTCGTCCAGCAGGGCTTCGTCGGTGACGGTGCCGGGCGTGACGATGCGCACCACCTTGCGCTCGACCAGCCCCTTGGCCAGCGCCGGATCGCCGATCTGCTCGCAGATCGCCACCGATTCGCCCAGCGCCACCAGGCGCGCGAGATAGCCTTCGTAGGCATGCACCGGCACGCCAGCCATCGGGATCGGCGCCCCGCCCGAGCTGCCGCGCTGGGTCAGGGTGATGTCGAGCAGCCGCGCCGCCTTGCGCGCGTCGTCGTAGAACAGCTCGTAGAAATCGCCCATCCGGAAGAACAGCAACAGGTCGGGGTACTCGGCCTTGGCGGCGAAGTACTGCTTCATCAAGGGCGTGTGCTCCGCGCTTCCCTTGGTCGGGCGCGGTGATTCGAGCGATACGGTCATCGAGTGCAATGGACGGCTGTGGGTCGCCGGTGGCGATGGCCGCCCATTGTAGCCTCGGCTTGGCCTGGCCCCGCCGATCGCCGGGGCTCGGGCCGGTGCTCTTCGCAGGCTCCGCACGCGCCGGATGCATCGCGACGGCGAATCGCCGCCATGGCATCCGTGTCGATCGCATCAGCGGGCGCGTGTTCCCCGGGCATCGACGCTCCAGGCGCCTGCGCCGAATCCGACCACTTGCAGGAGGCCGCCCGCGATCGCCACGTTCTTGAGGAAGTGGATCAGCTGGTTCGTGTCGCCGAACCGGGTGTGGAACAGCAGCGCGGTGGCCAGCGTGAAGGCCGCCATGACCGCGGCGACCAGCCGGGCCCGGTAGCCGATGACGAGCAACAGGCCGCCGCCCACCTCGATGGCGGCGGCGAGCGCGAACGCCAGGCTCGGGAACGGCGCGCCGACCGAGGCGATGTAGCCGATGGTGCCGGCCGGATCCATCAGCTTCCCGATTCCTGAAAAGAGGAAGAGGGCGGCCATGAGCAAGCGGCCGAGGGCCGGGGCGTAGTCCGACGACTTGTCCATGGCGGGCTCCGTGGTGGATGCGGGCCCGATTGTAGAGCCGGATCGGCGCGGAAAGGGGGCAGGCGATCGCCAGCCATGGCGGTTCCGGTCCGGACCGGCCGGATGGCGATGGCGTCGCCCAGCGGACGGCCGAGGCCGGGCGGACCGGCCCGCCGCCGGATGGGTCGAAGCACCACGGGGAGTCGCAGCGACCGCGGCGCCGGGTTCACCCGCCGCGCGACGTCCTGGGATGCAGCAGGCTCGGGAACGCGCGCTGCACGCAGTCCTCGCGTTCGCAGGTGAGGCAGCCGGGGCCGATCGGTACCGCGTCGTCCAGCGCTTTCAGGTCCCAGCCGCGCGAGTAGATCCACTGGTCGGCGTGGCGCAGGTCGCAGCCGACCGCGAGGGCGAAGGTCTTGCGTGGCCGCCCGTAGCCCGGCTCGCCGCTGCTGACCTGCCGCGCCAGCCAGAAATAGGCGCGCCCGTCCGGCATGCGCGCGATCTGGGTGAGGATGCGGCCGGGCTGGTTGAAGGCTTCGTAGACGATCCACAGCGGGCAGGAACCGCCCACGTGCGAGAAGTGGAAATCGGTGGACGAGTGGCGCTTGGAGACGTTGCCGGCGCGGTCCACGCGCAGCAGGAAGATCGGCAGGCCCGCATGGCCGCGCCGTTGCAGCGTGCTCAGGCGATGGCAGACCGCTTCGAAGCCGACGCCGAAACGATGCGCCAGCCAGTCGATGTCGTAGCGGGATTCCCGCGCGCTGCGCAGGAACTCGCCGTAGGGCATGACCAAGGCGCCGGCGAAGTAGTTGGACAGGCCGATCCGCATCAACGCGGCACGCCCGGGGTCGTCGAAGCCGGCGTCGGCGATGCGCGCGTCGAGCAGCGATGCGTGTTCCAGCAAGGCCAGCTGCGCCGCCATCTGGAACGCCTGCTGGCCGGGCTTGAGATGGGCGGCCAGCCACAGCGTGCGGTGCGCCGGATCGAGTTCGCGCTTGGCGTTGGGCAATGGCGCCTCGGTCGTTTCCACGACGATGCCGTGGCGGTCGGCCAGGCGCTGGCGTAGCCGGCCGACCAGGCTGGCCGGGGTCAGGCCCAGCTCGGCGTAGAGCGCTTCGGCGCTGTCGTCCAGTTCGGCGATGTGGTTCTGCACGCGGTTGAAGTAGTCGCGGACCTGGTCGCCCGGCGGCAGCAGCGGCGCGGCGGCCTGGGCGTTGCCCAGCTGCAGCTCGAGCGCGGCGGCGCGTTCGTGCAGGTGGCGGTGCTGCCGGTGCAGGTCGAGCAGGGCGTGGGCGACCTGCGGCAGGCTGCCGGCCAGCAGGCGCAGCTCGCTGGTGGACAGGTTGCCGCGGCCGAGCGCGCGCAACGTCCGGTCGAGCGGTTCGACCAGGGCGCCGGGATCGCCTGCGTCGAGCAAGTCGCCGATGTCGCCGAGCACCTCCTGCAGGCGCCGCTGCACGTCCAGCGTCAGCGGCCGCTGGTTGCGCTCGATCTGGTTCAGGTAGCTGGGGGAGAGCTGCAGGCGCCGCGCCAGCTCGGCCTGGGTCAGCCCATGGAGGCGGCGCAGGCGCTGCAGGCGCAGGCCGAGCTGGCGATGGGCTTGGCTCATGATTCGCAATATTCGCAAGATCTCGTGCCGATCTTAGCGCGATTAAGCAGATTCAAGGATGAAATTGGCGTCCGGGATGCGAACAATGCGAATGTTCTTCACATCCAGGTCCCCCGCCATGAGCGACTCCGCTTCCCGTGTCCCCTTGCTGATCGACGGCGAGTTCGTCGAGTCCACGACCGCCGACTGGAAGGACGTGGTCAATCCCGCCACCCAGCAGGTCCTCGCGAAGGTGCCGTTCGCCACCTCGGCCGAGGTCGATGCCGCGGTGGCTGCGGCGAAGGCGGCCTTCCGGACCTGGCGCAAGACCCCGATCGGCGCCCGCGCCCGCATCTTCCTCAAGTACCAGCAGCTGATCCGCGAGAACATGAAGGAGCTGGCGGCGCTGCTGACCGCCGAGCAGGGCAAGACCCTGCCGGATGCCGAGGGCGACGTGTTCCGCGGCCTGGAAGTGGTCGAGCACGCGGCCAACATCGGCACGCTGCAGATGGGCGAGTTGGCCAACAACGTCGCCACCGGCGTGGACACCTATACGCTGCTGCAGCCGCTGGGCGTATGCGCCGGCATCACGCCGTTCAACTTCCCCGCGATGATCCCGCTGTGGATGTTCCCGATGGCGATCGCCACCGGCAACACCTTCGTGCTCAAGCCGTCCGAGCAGGACCCGCTGGTGACGATGCGCCTGGTCGAGCTGGCGCTGGAAGCAGGCATTCCCAAGGGCGTGCTCAACGTGGTGCATGGCGGCCCGGACGTGGTCAACGCGATCTGCGACCACCCGGACATCAAGGCGGTCTCGTTCGTCGGTTCCACCAAGGTCGGCACCCACGTCTACCAACGCGCCTCGCTGGCCGGCAAGCGCGTGCAGTGCATGATGGGCGCCAAGAACCATGCCGTGGTGCTGCCCGACGCCAACAAGGAGCAAACCCTCAACGCGATGGTGGGCGCGGCGTTCGGCGCGGCCGGGCAGCGCTGCATGGCGGCCTCGACCCTGGTGCTGGTCGGCGAAGCGCGTGCATGGATCCCCGACCTGGTCGCCAAGGCGAAGACGCTCAAGGTCAACGCCGGCACCGAGGCCGGCACCGATGTCGGCCCGCTGATCTCCTGCGCCGCGCGCGAGCGCGTGGAGGGGCTGATCGCCTCCGGCGTGGAGCAGGGCGCGAAGCTCGAGCTGGACGGCCGGAATCCGGCGGTGGCCGGCTACGAGAAGGGCAATTTCGTCGGCCCGACGATCTTCTCCGGCGTCAAGCCGGGCATGCGGATCTACGACGAGGAGATCTTCGGGCCGGTGCTGGTGATCCTGGAGGCGGAGACGCTCGACGAGGCCATCGCCCTGGTCAACGCCAACCCCAACGGCAACGGCACCGCGGTCTTCACCCAGTCCGGCGCGGCCGCGCGCAGGTTCCAGGAAGACATCGACGTCGGCCAGGTCGGCATCAACGTGCCGATCCCGGTGCCGGTGCCGCTGTTCTCGTTCACCGGTTCGCGTGCCTCCAAGCTCGGCGACCTCGGCCCGTACGGCAAGCAGGTCGTCACCTTCTACACGCAGACCAAGACCGTGACCGCGCGCTGGTTCGACGACGAGACGCTAGGCCACGGCGTCAACACCACGATCAACCTGAAGTGATGCCATGAACGCCGCCATGCAGATGCCGTACGACACCACCGAACCCAGCGAGGAGCAGCAGGCCTTCCGCGAGGCCGCGCGCGACTTCGCCATGAAGGAACTGGCGCCGCACGCCGCGCGCTGGGACGCCGAAGGCGAGTTCCCGCGCGAGGCGCTGCGCAAGGGCGCCGAGCTGGGCTTCTGCGGTCTTTACACGGACGAGGCTTACGGCGGGCTGGGCATGAAGCGTCTGGATGCCGCCATCGTGTTCGAGGAAATGGCGGTGGTCGATCCTTCGACCTCGGCGTTCTTCAGCATCCACAACATGGCGACCTGGCTGATCGCCAGCTTCGCCCAGGACCCGGTACGCCAGCACTGGGGACCGTTGCTGGCCAGCGGCGAGAAGCTGGCCTCGTACTGCCTGACCGAGCCGGGCGCCGGTTCCGATGCCGCCTCGCTCAAGACCCGCGCGGTGCGCGACGGCGACGAGTACGTGCTCGACGGCAGCAAGGCGTTCATTTCGGGCGCCGGGGCCACCGACGTGCTGGTGGTGATGGCGCGCACGGGCGAGGAGGGCGCCCGCGGCATCAGCGCGTTCGTCGTGCCGGCCGACGCTGCCGGCATCGCCTATGCGCGCAAGGAGGAGAAGATGGGCTGGAACAGCCAGCCCACCCGCGGCATCAGTTTCGAAGGCGTGCGCATTCCGGCGCAGAACCTGCTGGGCAGGGAGGGCGAGGGCTTCAAGCTGGCGATGAAGGCGCTCGATGGCGGCCGCATCAACATCGCCGCGTGCTCGCTCGGCGCCGCACAGGGCGCGCTCGACGCGGCGCGCCGCTACATGGGCGAACGCCGCCAGTTCGGCAGGAAGCTGGCCGATTTCCAGGCGTTGCAGTTCAAGCTCGCCGACATGGCGACGCAATTGGTGGCGGCGCGCCAGATGGTGCATGCGGCCGCGCGCAAGCTCGACGCCGGCGCGCGCGATGCCACCGTGTGGTGCGCGATGGCCAAGCGCTTCGCCACCGATGCCGGCTTCGCGATCTGCGACGAAGCCTTGCAGATCCATGGCGGCTACGGCTACATCCGCGAGTACCCGGTCGAGCGCCTGCTGCGCGATTCGCGCGTGCATCGCATCCTGGAAGGCACCAACGAGGTGATGCGCATGATCGTCGCGCGCCACCTGCTCAACACCGAGGAGGAACTGCGATGAGCGACTGGTCGCAACGCGGGTTCGCGGGCCTGGAGGTCGAGCGCAATGGCCACGTGGCGGTCGTCACGCTGAGCAACCCTCCGGCCAATACCTGGACCGTGCACAGCCTCGCGGCCTTGCGCGACCTGGTGAAGGCGCTGGATGCGGATCGCGACGTCTATGCGCTGGTGATCGTCGGCGACGGCGAGAAGTTCTTCTCGGCGGGGGCCGACCTCAAGCAGTTCGCTTCGGGCGACAAGGCGGCCGCGCGCGAGGCGGCGCGCAGGTTCGGCGAGGCCTTCGAGGCCTTGAGCGCGTTCCGTGGCGTATCGATCGCCGCGATCAACGGCTATGCGATGGGCGGCGGGCTGGAATGCGCGCTGGCCTGCGACCTGCGCATCGCCGAGGAACACGCGCAGATGGCGCTGCCGGAGGCGACGGTGGGATTGCTGCCGTGCGCCGGCGGCACCCAGAACCTGCCGCGCCTGGTGGGCGAGGGCTGGGCCAAGCGCATGATCCTGCTCGGCGAGCGCGTCGATGCGGCGACCGCGCTGCGCATCGGCCTGGTCGAGGACGTGGTGGGCAAGGGCGAGGCGAAGGCGCGTGCGATCGAATGGGCGCATCGCGCGGAGAAGCAGAGCCCATCGAGCGTGGCGGCCTGCAAGAGGCTCGTGCAGGCCACCCGCACCGGCACCCATGCCGCGGCGCTGGTGGCCGAGCGGGAGGCGTTCGTCGACCTGTTCGATACCGCCGACCAGGTCGAAGGCGTCGCCGCCTTCCTGGAAAAGCGCAGTCCGCGATGGAAGAACGCATGAACGCCCCGCACGACGCGCAGGCGCCCGTTCTTTTCGAAGAGCGCGAGGCGGACAATGGGCGGCGTATCGGCATCGCCACGCTGAACGCGCCCAAGTCGCTCAACGGGTTGTCGCTCGAGATGACCCGCCTGCTCGATGCGCAGTTGCGGCGCTGGCAGGACGACGCGCGCATCGCCTGCGTGGTGTTGCAGGGCGCCGGAGAAAAGGCGTTCTGTGCCGGCGGCGATCTGCACGGGTTGTATCGCAGCATGCGCGAGTTCCGCGACTCGGGCGCGACCGATGTCGGCGCCAACCGTTATGCGGCCGCTTTCTTCGCGGAGGAGTACCGGCTCGACTACCGCATCCACACCTATGCCAAGCCCATCCTGTGCTGGGGACACGGCATCGTGATGGGCGGCGGCATCGGCCTGATGTCCGGCGCCAGCCATCGCGTGGTGACCGAGCGGTCGAAGCTGGCCTTCCCCGAGATCGGCATCGGCCTGTTTCCCGATGTCGGCGGCAGCTGGCTGATGCGTCGCGTGCCGCGGGGCGCCGGCCTGTTCCTCGCGCTGACCGGCGCGCCGTTGAATGCGGGCGATGCGATCTACGCGGGCCTGGCCGACGCGTGCGTGGACAGCCAGCGGCACGCGGACGTGCTCGATGGCTTGCGCATGCTGGACTGGAGCGGCGATGCCGCCTTGGACCACGCGCAACTCTCGCAATTCCTGGATGGCATCGCCCATTCGCCCGAGCCCGGTCCGCTGCAGGCCCATGCCGACCTGATCGCGCGGATCGTGGCGCGGCCGGTCCTGGAGGACGTCGTTGCCGCGATCGAAGCGATCGACGACGAGGATGCGTGGTTGCAGGCGGCCCGCGCCACGTTGCGCGCAGGCGCCCCCGGTTCGGCGCGATTGGCCTGGGCGCTGCAGCACAACGCGGCCACCGACGATCTGGCCGACACCTTCCGCGTCGAATACGTCGTGGCGCTGCACGCGGCGGCGCATGGCGACTTCGCCGAAGGCATCCGTGCGTTGCTGATCGACAAGGATCGCCAGCCGCGCTGGAACCCGGCCACGCTCGCCGAGGCCGACGAACATTGGGCCGCGCGTTTCTTCGAGGCGCCATGGCCGGCAGCGAAGCATCCGCTGGCCGACCTGGCGTAGAGGCCGGTGCCGGCGGCAGCCAGCCGCTTCCGCAACCGGCAAACTGACATCACCTATCAGGAGGGCTGAACCAATGAGCCGTATCGCTTTCATCGGACTGGGCAACATGGGCGGCCCCATGGCCGCCAATCTCGTCAAGGCCGGCCATGCGGTGCATGCCTACGATCTGGTGCCGGCCGCGCTGGACGCTGCGGTCGCCGCGGGCGCATCGGCCGCCGGTTCGGCGCAGGCCACGCTGGAAGGCGCCGAGGTGGTGATCTCGATGCTGCCGGCCAGCCGCCACGTCGAGGGCCTCTACCTGGGCGACGATGGCATTCTCGCGGGCATTCCCGCCGGTGCGCTGGTGATCGACTGCAGCACCATCGCGCCTGCGACCGCCCGCAAGGTTGCCGCCGCCGCCCAGGCGCGCGGCCTGCAGATGATCGACGCCCCGGTCTCGGGAGGTACCGCCGGCGCCGCTGCCGGCACGCTGACGTTCATCGTCGGGGGCGAGGCCTCCGCGCTGGAGCGCGCGCGCCCGGTCCTGCAATCCATGGGCAAGAACATCTTCCATGTCGGCGACAGCGGCGCCGGGCAGGTCGCCAAGCTGTGCAACAACATGGCGCTGGGCGTGATCATGGCGGTGACCGGCGAGGCGATCGCACTGGGCGTCGCGCACGGGCTCGATCCCAAGGTGCTGTCGCAGATGATGGCGGTCAGCACCGGCCGCAGCTGGGCCACCGAGGTGTGCAACCCGTGGCCGGGCGTGCTCGAGAATGCGCCGGCTTCGCGCGGCTACAGCGGCGGTTTCGGCAACGACCTGATGCTCAAGGACCTGGGTTTGGCGGTCGAAGCGGCGATGAGCACCGGCGCTTCGATCCCGCTCGGCGAGCTGGCGCGCAACCTCTACGCCATGAACAGCCGTGCCGGCAACGGCAAGCTGGACTTCTCCAGCGTGGTCAAGCTGGTGGCGTCCCCGTAGACGGGCCGTGCCTGCCCGGCCCGGGACATGCATCGATGCCCGAGCCGGGCATCGTGGGTGTAATAGTCTCCGCTCGCGGCTGCGCATAAGGTGCGCGCATCCAGCAGGGCCAAGACGATGGGACACGACCACAACCACGCGCCGAGCACGATCCGCCACGAGAAGCCGCTCTGGTGGGCGCTGGGCCTGACCGGCGGCTTCATGGCGGCCGAGATCGCCGGCGCGTTCATCACCAACAGCCTGGCCTTGCTCTCCGACGCGGCGCACATGGCGACCGACACGCTGGGCTTGATGATCGCGCTGCTCGCGGTGCGGCTGAGCCGCCGCCCGCCCGATGCGCGCCGCACCTACGGCTACGCCCGCCTGGAAGCGCTTGGCGCCTTGGCCAACGGCGCGCTGCTGTTCGCGGTGGGCGCCTACATTCTTTGGGAGGCGGTGCAGCGCTTCCGCGAGCCGCAGCCGATCGCTTCCACCGGCATGCTGCTCATCGCCGCGCTGGGCCTGGTGGTCAACCTCATCGCGATGCGGCTATTGCAGGCCGGCAGCGGCGAAAGCCTGAACGTCAAGGGCGCCTACCTGGAAGTGTGGAGCGACATGCTCGGCTCGGTGGCCGTCATCATCGGCGCGCTGCTGATCCGCTTCACTGGCTGGCAGGTGATCGACCCGATCCTTGCCGTGCTGATCGGCCTGTGGGTGCTGCCCCGCACCTGGGTGTTGCTGCGCGAAGCGATCAACGTGCTGCTCGAAGGCGTGCCCAAGGGCGTGGACCTGGATGCCGTCCGCGCGGAGCTGTGCGCGCACGAGCGGGTGCTGGACGTGCATGACCTGCATGTATGGGCGCTGGCTTCGAGCACGCCGGCGCTCACCGCCCACGTGGTGATGGCAGAGGGCGGCGATGCCGACCTGCTGCGACGCCAACTCGGGCAGAGACTGCACGAGCGCTTCGAGATCGACCACGTGACCCTGCAGGTCGAAGCGGACCACTGCGGCGATGCCTGCAGCGTCGGCCGGCCCGGCGAACATCGCCACGACCACGACCACGACCACGACCATGGGCATGGGCATGGGCATGGGCATGGGCATGGCGCAGCAGATGCCCAGGGGCATCACGGTCCCGTGCACCGATAGGGGAAGCGTCTGCCGATGCGAAACGAAAAACGGAGCCCCGCGGCTCCGTTTTTCGTTTCGCCCAATCCGGTGAACCTGCCATCGCCTATCGGGATGACGCATGCACGATGCGCTAGACCACCGGTTCGCGCAACACCGGCGAGTCCCAGCCCGGCCTCGGCGCGAAGCGTTCGCCGTGGCGGCTTTGCAGGGCCTTCAGGCGGGCGAGCAGTGCATCGGCGCCGGTCGCGCGGATGTGCTGGATCGGGCCGCCGCGGAACGGGGCGAAGCCGGTGCCGAAGATCACGCCGGCATCGAGCAGGTCGGCGTCGGCGACCACGCCTTCGTGCAGGCAGGCGACGGCTTCGTTGAGCAACGGCAGGATCAAGCGGTCTTCCAGGTCCTCCGGGGCCTTGTAGTCGGCAGGCACCTCGGGTTTGACGGGCTTGCCGTTCTCCCACTTGTAGATGCCTTGGCCGTCCTTCTTGCCGCGCTTGCCCGGCTCGACGGTCTGCAGCGCGGCCGGGATCTGCAGGCCCAGGAACGGCGCCAGTTCCTCGCCGACGCCGGCGGCCACGTCCAGGCCCACCGTGTCGATCAGTTCGATCGGGCCCATCGGCATGCCGAACTTCACGGCGGCCTTGTCGATCACCGGGCCCGGGATGCCCTCGGCGTACGCGGTGGCGGCCTCCAGCATGTACGGGAACAGCACGCGGTTGACGAGGAAGCCCGGGGTGCCGGCCACGGGCACCGGGAACTTGTCCAGCGCCTTGCAGAAGGCGGCCAGGCGCTGGACGTTGGCCGGATCGAGGCCGTCGTGCTGGACGATCTCCACCAGCGGCATCAGCGCGACCGGGTTGAAGTAGTGCAGGCCCGCGAACTGGCCGGGCCGCGCGATGTGTTCGCGCAGCTCGACCAGCGGGATCGAGGACGTGTTGGTGGTCAATAGCGCGTCCGGCTTCAGGCGGGGCTCCACGGACTGGTACAGCTCGCGCTTGGCTTCCGGGTTCTCGATGATCGCCTCGATCACCAGGTCGGCCTGCGCGACGCCGTCCCCGGCCAGGTCGCTCTTCAGCCTTGCGGCCACGGCGGGGCGCTTGCTCTCGTCCTTGACCTTCTTGGCGAACAGCTCCTGCGCGCGCGACAGCGCACCGTCGATGAAGCGCTGCTCGCGATCCTGCAGCGTCACCTCGAAGCCCTTGTAGGCGGACCAGGCCGCGATGTCGCCGCCCATCACGCCGGCGCCGATCACGTGCACGTGCTTGATGCCCGGCGACGGCATGCCGCCGCCGTCCTTGCCGCCCAGGCCCTTCAGGCGTTCGGTCAGGAAGAAGATGCGGATCAGGTTGCGTGCGGTCGGGGTGCCCGCGAGCTTGACCACCGCGCGGCGCTCCGCGTCCAGGCGCGCCTGGATGCCGCTGCCGCCGGCGCGCTCCCAGGTGCCGATCAGGGCGTAGGGGGCCGGGTAGTGTTCCTTCTTCGCCTTGCGCGCGACCTGCTTGGTCATCTGCGGTGCGAGGATCTTGCGGGCGATCCAGGTGTTGGTCGCCCAGCCGAGCAGGCGCTGCTTGACCGGGCGCGTCGAACCGGAGAGCGCCAGCGCGATGGCGCCGTCGAGCAGCACCGCCGGGGGCGCCACCTTGTCGACCAGCCCCATGGCCCGGGCGGCGCCGGCCGAGACGGTGCGACCGGTGAGCATCAGGTCCATGGCCGCCGGCGCGCCGACCAGGCGCGGCAGGCGCGCGCTGCCGCCCCAGCCCGGGAAGATGCCGAGCTTGGTCTCCGGCAGGCCGATGCGGGTGGACGGGGCGTCGCTGGCGATGCGGTAGTCGCAGGCCAGCGCGATCTCGGTGCCGCCGCCCATGCAGAAGCCGTGGATCGCGGCCACGGTCGGGCAGGGCAGTTCGGCGAGTTTCTGGAACACGGCCTGGCCGCGGCGGATCGCGTCGTCCACCGTGCCGCGGCGGTCGTATTCCTGGAATTCCTTCAGGTCGGCGCCGGCGATGAAGCCATTCGCCTTGGCCGAACGGATCACCACGCCCTTGGGCGGGTCGATGGCGATACGCTCGAGGATATCGCCCAGTTCCAGCAGCACGTCCTGGGAAAACGCGTTGACCGGCGCGTCCTGGCGGTCCAGGCTCAGCACCACGACGCCGTCGTCGCGGATCTCGGCCTGCCAGTGACTGAATCGGAGCCCATCGAAGCCTGAGAGCATGGGTCGGTCCATCCGGATATGTATGGAAAGGCCCGTTATCATCCAGAGGTTGTTTCCTTCACGTCAAATCCCATAAGGGGTAGGGAAGCGTGCGCGCGGCGGGGCCGGATATTTCCCAGGCTTCCGTAACGCCCGTTAACCTTGGGACGGTCGCCGCTGGCGGGCGACTGAACTTTTCCATCCAACAGCGGTCACAACGCCCGACCTCGTTCGGGCGACAGGAGTGCGGCCCGACATGGCCGAAGTCGAAACACCACAGGAGCTGGACCTGGAACTGGTCCGGCGCGTGCAGCGCGGCGAGAGTGCGGCTTTCGACGTGCTGGTGCGCAAGTACCAGCACCGGATCGTCGCCCTCATCGGGCGCTACATCGCCGACTGGAGCGAGTGCCAGGACGTGGCCCAGGAAACCTTCATCCGCGCCTACCGCGCGATCGGGAACTTCCGGGGCGACAGCCAGTTCTATACATGGTTGCACCGTATCGCCGTGAACACCGCCAAGAACCACCTGGTCGCGCACAACCGCCGCCCGCCCACCGACGACATCGACGTCGCCGATGCCGAGCAGTTCGACGGAGCGGCGCGGTTGCGCGACAGCGACACCCCGGAGCATGAACTGATGCGTCAGGAGCTGGAACAAACCGTGATGCGCGCGGTCCAAGCCTTGCCCGAGGAATTGCGCGAGGCGATCACCCTGCGCGAGGTGGAGGGCATGAGTTACGAGGACATCGCGCAGAAGATGGGGTGCCCGATCGGTACGGTGCGTTCGCGCATCTTCCGGGCGCGCGAAGCCATCGATGCCGAGCTGCGTCCCCTGCTCGAAACCGTCAGTGCGACCCGTGAGCGACATCGTGTATGAGCCATAACCCGTCCATGACCAACGACAAGTTCGAAATCCATTACCGGCAGCAGTTGTCCGCGCTGATCGATGGCGAGCTGGCGGCGGACGAGAGCCGTTTCCTGCTGCGCCGCCTGGAACACGACGAGGAGCTGTCCGGTTGCCACGAGCGCTGGCAGTTGCTCGGCGATGTGCTGCGCGGCGCGGCCTGCGCGCCGGCCCCGGCCGAATTCGCCGCGCGGGTGCGCGCGGCGGTGGCGGCCGAACCCCTGCCGCTGGCGGATGCCGGTCGCAAGGCCCGTCCCGGCTGGCGCTGGGGCGGCGGTGCGGCGATCGCCGCATCGGTGGCGGCGCTGGCGCTGTTCATGGCGCGCGAACGACTGCCCGACGAGGCCGCCCCGGCCGCCGAGCCGGTGAAGGTGGTCGCCACGACGGCGCAGATGCCGGCCAGCCCGGCCGCACCGGCCGCTCCCGATGGCACGCTGGCCGATGCGGTGGCCGCGGTGCCGGCGGTCGCGTTGGCCTCGGCCCGGCGCCAGGACGCGGCGGCGCAGCGGCGCAACGGCGGCGCCACGCGCAACCAGCAGGCCGCGCGCAGCGTGGCGGCGCGGGCGCAGGAGCCGGAACGCCGGATCGCCGCGGCGACGCCCCAGGTGGCGCCTGTCCTCGCGACGGGTACGGAGCCCTTGCCGGTCGCGGCCAATCCGTTTGCGCATCCATCGACCCTGCAGGCCAAGCCGTGGCCGCGTTCGGTGATCTCCGGCGATGGCGCGCTCAATGCCAGTTTCGCGCGACCGCAGGCGGGTACGGCGTTCTATCCGTTCGAGCCGCGGCTGCCGGCGCAGCCGGCGGTCAACGGGCCCTCCGAGCCGCCGTTGCCGCAGCCATAACCGCGATTCCGGTCCACTCCGTTGCATCCCGAGCCGCCCACGCGCCGCGTGGGTCATGAGCACCCCTTTGTCTGCGACTGTTGCCATTGGAGGCATGCCCCGATGAATCCCCGTATCCGCAACCAGATGTTCGGCCTGCTGGCGATGACGCTGCCGCTGGCCGCCTGCGCCCAGCAGCCCGAGACGCCGGCGCCCGCATCGTCGCCGATCGCGACGAACCGCAGCACGACGCCGGCGCCACAGCTGGTGGCGGGGTTGCCGGACTTCACCCACCTGGTCGAGCAGGTCGGCCCCGGCGTCGTCAACATCGACAGCACGGTGACGCGCAAGGACATGATGCGCCGCTCCGGCCGCGGCCAGCAGTTGCCGGACGACGACCAGATCCCCGAGTTCTTCCGCCGTTTCTTCGGCCCGGACTTCCCGATGCCGGGCCAGCCTCGCCGCGGCCAGGGCGGCGGCGATGACGACGATATCGCCGGCAAGTCGATGGGCTCGGGCTTCATCATTTCCGCCGACGGCTACGTGCTGACCAACCACCACGTGATCGATGGCGCCAGCCAGGTCACGGTGAAGCTGTCCGACGGCCGCGAGCTCAAGGCCAAGGTGATCGGCAGCGACGAGCAGTACGACGTGGCGCTGCTGAAGGTCGAGGCCAAGAACCTGCCGACCGTGCGCATCGGCGATTCCAATACGCTCAAGGCCGGCCAGTGGGTGGTCGCGATCGGCTCGCCGTTCGGGCTGGATCATTCGGTCACCGCCGGCATCGTCAGCGCCACCGGGCGCAGCAATCCGTACGCCGACCAGCGCTACGTGCCGTTCATCCAGACCGACGTGGCGATCAACCAGGGCAATTCCGGCGGGCCGCTGCTGAATACCCGCGGCGAGGTGGTCGGCATCAACTCGCAGATATTCTCGGCCTCCGGCGGCTACATGGGCATCAGCTTCGCGATCCCGATCGACCTGGCGATCAGCGCGGCCGAGCAGATCAAGGCGACCGGCCGCGTGACCCGCGGGCAGCTGGGCGTGATGGTCGGCCCGATCGATGCGCTCAAGGCACAGGGGCTGGGCTTGTCGGACAGCCGTGGCGCGCTGGTCAACGGGCTCCCGCCCGACAGCCCCGCCGGCAAGGCCGGGGTCGAGATCGGCGACGTGATCCGTTCGGTGAACGGCAAGGACATCGCCGCGGCGAGCGACCTGCCGCCGATGATCGGCCTGCTGCCGCCGGGCACGAAGGTTCGCCTGGGCATCCTGCGCGACGGCAAGCCGCGCGAGGTGACGGTGACGTTGACCGCGCTGGACGATGGCAAGGGGCCGGCGAAGTCCATCGAGGACGCCGCCGAAGGCCCCTCGGCCGGGCCCGCCAGCATTGCCTTGCTCGGCCTGCAGGTGGCGGACATGACCGCCGCCGAGCGCAGCCGGCTGGGGCTGGAGGCCGGGCAGGGCGTGCGGATCGCCGCGGTGACCGGCTCCCAGGCCCGCAACACCACGCCGCCGCTGTCTCCGGGGCTGGCGATCCTGCGCGTCGGCCGGACCCCGGTCGGGAGCGTCGCCGAACTGAATCGCGCGCTGGGCAGCTACAAGAAGGGCGACGTGGTGATGCTGCTGGTCTCCAACGGCCAGGCCACCAGCTACGTGGCGATCAAGGCCGGCGGCTGATGTCGCCCCGTGCCCGCCGCGGCCGCGGCGGGCACGCAGCCGCAGGAGCGGCTGCGGCGGACGGCGCTCGGACCCCGCCGCGGCCGGCCCCGCTCCTGCAGGCAGGCCGGGCGGGCGCCACCGGGCCGCTCGTGCGATAATGCGGCGTTATCCTGACGACGGCTGCGCCGCCGCCCACCTCCATGTCATCCGATTCGATGCGGAACATCCGCAACTTCTCCATCATCGCCCACGTCGACCACGGCAAGTCCACGCTCGCTGACCGCATCATCCAGCTCTGCGGCGGGCTCGAGGCCCGCGAGATGGAAGCGCAGGTGCTCGACTCCAACCCGATCGAGCGCGAGCGCGGCATCACCATCAAGGCCCAGTCCGTATCGCTGCCTTACAAGGCGCGGGACGGGCAGGTCTACCACCTGAACTTCATCGATACCCCGGGGCACGTCGACTTCTCCTACGAGGTCAGCCGCTCGCTGGCCGCCTGCGAAGGCGCGCTGCTGGTGGTCGATGCGGCCCAGGGCGTGGAAGCGCAGTCGGTGGCCAACTGCTACACCGCGGTGGAGCAGGGCCTGGAAGTGGTCCCGGTGCTCAACAAGATCGACCTGCCGACCGCCGACACCGAGCGCGCCAAGGCCGAGATCGAGGCGGTGATCGGCATCGACGCCGCCGACGCGGTCGCGGTCAGCGCCAAGACCGGCCTGAACGTCGAGCAGGTGCTCGAGGCCATCGTCCACCGCATCCCGCCGCCGCAGCCGCGCGACACCGACAAGCTGCAGGCGCTGATCATCGATTCCTGGTTCGACAACTACCTGGGCGTGGTCTCGCTGGTGCGCGTGATGCAGGGCGAGATTAAGCCCGGCGACAAGCTGCTGGTGATGTCCACCGGACGCAACCACCAGGTCGACGCGGTGGGCGTGTTCACGCCCAAGCGCAAGGTGCTGCCGAAGCTGTCCGCAGGCGAGGTGGGCTGGGTCACCGCCTCGATCAAGGACGTCCACGGCGCGCCGGTCGGCGACACCCTGACCCTGGCCGGCGATCCGGCGCCCAAGCCGCTGCCCGGCTTCCAGGAAATGCAGCCGCGCGTGTTCGCCGGCCTGTTCCCGGTCGATGCCGAGGATTACCCGGATCTGCGCGAGGCGCTGGAGAAGCTGCGCCTGAACGACGCGGCGCTGCGCTTCGAGCCGGAAAGCTCCGAGGCGATGGGCTTCGGCTTCCGCTGCGGCTTCCTCGGCATGCTGCACATGGAAATCGTGCAGGAGCGGCTGGAGCGCGAGTACGACCTGGACCTGATCACCACCGCGCCGACGGTGATCTACGAGGTGCTCAAGACCGACGGCTCGATCGTGATGATGGACAACCCGGCCAAGCTGCCGCCGGTGAACCATGTCGAGGAGATCCGCGAGCCGATCATCCGCGCCAACATCCTCACGCCCGAGGAGTACATCGGCAACATCATCAAGCTGTGCGAGGAAAAGCGCGGCACCCAGCTGGGGATCAACTACCTCGGCAGCCAGGTGCAGATCAGCTACGAGCTGCCGATGGCCGAGGTGGTGCTGGACTTCTTCGACAAGCTCAAGTCGGTCAGTCGCGGCTACGCCTCGCTGGACTACAGCTTCGTGCGCTTCGACGCCGGCCCGTTCGTGCGCGTGGACGTGCTGATCAACGGCGACAAGGTCGATGCGCTGTCGCTGATCGCGCACCGCAGCCATGCCGACCGGCGCGGCCGCGAGCTGTGCGAGAAGATGAAGGACCTGATCCCGCGGCAGATGTTCGACGTCGCGATCCAGGCCGCGATCGGCTCGCAGATCATCGCCCGCACCACGGTCAAGGCGATGCGCAAGAACGTGCTGGCCAAGTGCTATGGTGGCGACGTTTCGCGCAAGAAGAAGCTGCTGGAGAAACAGAAGGAAGGCAAGAAGCGGATGAAGCAGGTCGGCCGCGTGGAGATCCCGCAGGAAGCCTTCCTGGCCGTGTTGCAGATGGACAACAAGTGAAACGGGATTAGGGATTCGGGAGTCGGGATTGGCAAAGGCGCAAGCCGGCCCCGCTCTTGCTAATCCCCAATCCCGACTCCCGAATCCCGTTCCGAAGGAACCCGAATGAAATGGTTTGAAATCGCGCTGGTGGTGCTCACGCTGGGTACCGGCTTCATCTGGCTGCTGGACAAGCTGTTCCTCGCCAAGCGCCGCGCCAGCAAGGCGGGCCTGCTCGACACCGAGCCGGCGATCGTGGACTACTCCAAGGCGTTCTTCCCGGTGCTGGCGGTGGTGCTGGTCCTGCGCAGCTTCGTGGCCGAGCCGTACAAGATCCCGTCCAGTTCGATGATGCCGAACCTGCTGATCGGCGACTTCATCCTGGTCAACAAGTTCGCCTACGGTTTCCGCCTGCCGATCACCAATACCAAGATCATCCCGACCGGCGAGCCCAGGCGCGGCGACGTGGTGGTGTTCAAGCCGCCGCACCGCCCGGACGAGAACTGGATCAAGCGCGTGGTCGGCCTGCCGGGCGACCGCATCGGGTTCCACGGCGATACCCTGTACATCAACGGCGAGCCGATGAAGTACCAGGTCAAGGGCGAGTACATCGGCAAGGGCCGCGGTGCCGAGATGACCGGGACCACGCTGCTGACCGAGGACCTGCCGGGCCGCCCGCACACCGTGCTGGAATGGATCGACCGCGCCAATCCGGCCGGCCAGGGCGACTGGGTGGTGCCGCCGGGCCAGTATTTCGTGATGGGGGACAATCGCGACAATAGCGAGGACAGCCGGTTCTGGACCCAGACGCATTTCCTGCCGGAGGCGAACCTCCGCGGCAAGGCGTTCCTGATCTGGCTGAACTGCGAGGGCTGGTTCTGCAAGGGGAGTTTCGATCCGTCGCGGATCGGGACAGGTATTCAATAAGCACGTTGGGGCGTGCAGGGGAGACCTATGAAGCGCGATCAGGGTGGGATGACGCTGTTGTCGTTCGTGGTGGTGCTGGCGGTGGTGGGGTTCGCCGTCTACATCGGCATGAAGCTGTTCCCGATGTACCAGGAGTACTACTCGGTGCGCACGGCCATGAAGAGCCTGGCCAACGAGCCGGGCAGCGGCGACATGGACCCGGGCAAGGTGCAGGACCTGTTCTTCCGCCGCCTGTACATCAACTACTCCGAGAACGTGAAGAAGGACGACGTGAAGTTCGAGCGCATCGACGGGGGCTGGCGCATGAAGGTGGCCTACGAGGTACGCCGTCCGCTGGTCGGCAACCTCGACGTGGTCGGCAAGTTCGAAAGCACCCAGGACCTGACCAGGCGTGGTGGTGAGCAGTAAGACCGTTCGGCGCGGCGACCGGATCGGCCATGCGTTCGCCGATCCGGAGCTGCTGAAGCAGGCCCTGACGCATCGCAGCGCCGGGGCCCCGCACAACGAACGCCTGGAATTCCTCGGCGATGGCATCGTCAACCTGCTGGTCGCCGAGGCGCTCTACCTGCGCTGGCCGAAGGCCGACGAGGGTGCGTTGACCCGGGCGCGGGCCGAGTTGGTGCGCGAGGCTTCCCTGGCCGCGATCGGGCGCGAACTGCAGCTCGGCGAGCGGCTCACGCTCGGGCCGGGCGAAATGAAGTCCGGTGGACACCGTCGCGATTCGATCATCGCCGACGCGGTGGAGGCGGTGGTCGCGGCGATCTACCTCGACGCCGGCTTCGAGGCGTGCCGCAGGGTCGTGTTGCCGTGGTTCGAGGGCGCGCTGGCCGCGCTGCCGGTCGGCAAGCCCGAAAAGGACGCCAAGACCCGGCTGCAGGAGTGGTTGCAGGCGCGGCAGCGGCCGCTGCCGGCCTATGAACTGATTTCCGAGAGCGGCGACGACCACGCCAAGCATTTCCGGGTAGCCTGCACCCTGGGCGATCCGCCGCTGCGGGCCGAGGGCGAGGGCACCTCGCGCCGGCTCGCCGAACAGCAGGCCGCGGCCGCCCTCATCCGCCAACTGGATCCGAGCAAGTGAGCGACAATCCTTCCCATCGTTGCGGCAGCGTTGCCGTGATCGGTCGCCCCAACGTGGGCAAGTCGACCCTGACCAATGCATTGGTCGGCGCCAAGGTCAGCATCGTCTCCAACCGGCCGCAGACCACCCGGCATCGCCTGCTGGGCATCGCGACCTTCCCGGCCGGGCAGATCGTGCTGGTCGACACCCCGGGCCTGCACCGCGAGCAGGGCAAGTTCAAGGCCTCGGCGATGAGCCGGGTGATGAACCGGGCCGCCCGCGGCTCGCTGGAGGACGTCGACGCGGCGTTGCTGGTGATCGAGGCCGGGCGCTGGGACGAGGAGGACACGCTGGCCTACAACGTGCTCAGCGACGCCGGCATTCCGGTGGTGCTGATCGTCAACAAGGTCGACCGGCTCAAGGACAAGAGTTCGCTGCTGCCGTTCCTGGCGCAGGTCAGCGAGGGCCGCGCGTTCGCGGCGGTGCACCCGGTCTCGGCGCTCAAGCGCAAGGGCCTGGAAGCGCTGGTCAAGGACGTGCTCGCGTTGCTGCCCGAGGCGCCGCCGATGTTCGGCGAGGACGAGATCACCGACCGCAGCCAGCGCTTCCTGGCCGGCGAGCTGGTCCGCGAGCAGCTGATGCGCCAGTTGGGCGAGGAGCTGCCGTACGCGACCACGGTGGAGATCGAGCGCTTCGCCGAGGACGGCAACCTGCTGCGGATCGGCGCGGTGATCTGGGTCGAGCGCGAGGGCCAGAAGGCGATCGTGATCGGCAAGGGCGGCACCCGCCTGAAGGAAATCGGTGCCAAGGCGCGCCAGCAGATGGAGCGCCTGTTCGGCGCGAAGGTGTTCCTGGAAACCTGGGTGCGGGTGCGCGAGGGCTGGTCGGACGACGAGTCGGCGCTGAAGGCGTTCGGGTACGAGTGAGGCCCCCGGCCGGGGCCCAGGGACTCGAAATGCCTGCTCCGGGTCGAGTGCCGCCGTAGGAGGGGTTTCAGCCCCGACAGGCTTCACCGGAGAAGCCGGAGCCAGGGACGGGGACTGGTGGCCCGGCAAAACGACAAGCCCGCTTCGATCGGGCGTCGTTGTGGGAGGGACTTCAGTCCCGACAGGGCTTTGCCGGCCATCCGTCGGGACTGAAGTCCCTCCCACAGAAAGCAAAAAGCCTGCAGAAAAAGCGTCAGGTCGCTTGACACTCAAACTCGGGCAAAGATGCTTCCCCGAGCCCCGAGCCCCGAGCCCCGAGCCCCGAGCCCCGAGCCCCGAGCCCCGAGCCCCGAGCCCCCTCGAGATCCCCATGCTGATCGAGCACGAGCCCGCTTTCGTCCTGCATGCCCGGCCGTGGCGCGAGACCAGCCTGCTGGTGGAGGTGCTGACCCGCGAGCATGGCCGGCTGGGCTTGATCGCTCGCGGCGTGCAGGGGCCGAAGCAGCAGGCGCTGCGGGCGGCGCTGCAGCCGTTGCAGGCGATCGTATTCAGCGCGGTGCAGCGCGGCGAGCTGGCCCAGTTGCGGCAGGCCGAGGCCCTGGACGCCGCGCCGCGCCTGGCCGGCGATGCGATGCTGGCGGGGTTCTACGTCAACGAACTGCTGCTGCGGCTGGCCCCGCGCCACGACCCGCTGCCGGAGCTGCATGAGCTCTACGGCCAGGTGCGCGAGCGGCTGGCCGACCCCGGTACCCTGGCCTGGACCTTGCGCCGGTTCGAGCGCGACCTGCTGGAGATCCTGGGCTTCGGTTTCGACCTGCAGCACGATGCGGACGGGGCGCCGATCGATCCGGCGGCGCGCTACCTGCTCGATCCTGCCGACGGCCCCCGGCGCCTGCTGAGCGAGCGCGGACCGCGGGACCGCCACGAGAGCGCGACCGGACGCGCGCTGCTGGCGCTGGCGGCCGACGAGCGGCCGGTCGCGGACGACATGGCCGGGTTGCGGCGCAGCATGCGGGCCGTGCTGATGCACCACCTCGGGGGCCGCGGCTTGAAGTCCTGGGAGATGCTGGGGTGGAGCCGGGATGCGGGATTGGGAACGCGGGATCCGGAGGCGCCTGGGCCGGATTGAGCCCCGCGGCGGCGAAGACACCGTTCCCGTCGATCGGCGACGTGGGGCCGCTCCGGAGGAGGAGCGGCGACAGGCTTTCACCCGAACCCGGGATCAGCGCAGAAGTGCCGACACCGCCTCGTGGAAGGCTGCGCGGGCCTGCGACGAGCGTGGATCGTTGCGCAGTTGCCGCACCGCCCCTGCCAGCCGGGCCGCCCCGACGAATCCGCAGCTGGCCTGCAGCCGGTGCAGGTGGTTGCGCAGCGCCTGGGTATCGTCGAGTTCCAGCGCGGACACGATCGCGTCGCGGGTGGCGGGCAGTTCGGCCAGGAACAGCTCGCGCAGCGCATCGAGGTGGCCTTGCTGGCCGTTGAGCGCGAGCAGCGCCGCGTCCTCGTCCCAGTCGTGCTCGCTCGAGGTGGCCTCCAGCGCCGCGGTGCGGCTCCGGGTCAGCCCGCGGCGCACCGCCTGCAGCAGCCGGTCGGTCGAGAGCGGCTTGACCAGGACGTCGAGGAAGCCGTTGTCGCGCAGGTCGCGCTGGGCGTCGGCGGACAGTTCCGCGGTATGCGCCAGGGCGGGCAGGTGCTGGTGGCCATCGCGCAGCGAAGCCAGCAGCTCCGTGCCATTGCCGTCCGGCAGGTTCACGTCGATCAGGGCCAGGTCGTAGTCGTGGTGGGCGGCCAGCGCCAGGGCCGAGGCTTTCGAGTCGCAGCAGTCGACTTCGGCCGGCAGCGCTTCCAGCGCGATCCTGAAGAAACCGCTGCTGATCGGGTCGTCTTCGACCAGCAAGAGACGGGGAGTGGATTCCAGTGCCATCGATGCTGCCTCCATGTCAGCTTCCGGCAGCTTAGCGTTCGCTGCCGGGGAGCAGTTTGCCGTTCCTTGGCACAAACGACAATGAACGGGCGCCGGGCGCCCCGCCGGCGGGTTCTGCGACAATACGCGCCCTTTGTCCGCCCGCAGCCGTTCCGCCACGTGGCCAGATCCAGAAACCGCTTCGACCGTACCCCTTTCCAGACCGACATCACCGACCTGAGCCACGACGGCCGCGGCGTGGCCCGCCGCGACGGCGAGGGCGGCAAGGTGACCTTCGTCAGCGGCGCGCTGCCGGGCGAGACGGTGCTGGCCGAGCCGACCGCCCGCAGCCGCCATTTCGACGAGGCCAGGACGGTCGAGGTGCTGGCGGCCTCGCCGGACCGCGTCGCCCCGCGCTGCCCGCACTTCGGCGTCTGCGCCGGCTGCGTGCTGCAGCACCTGGACGAGGGCAAGCAGATCGTCGCCAAGCAGCGCGTGCTGATGGAGAACCTGGAGCGGATCGGCCACGTCAGCCCCGAGGCCGTGCTGCCGGTGCTGGCCGGCGACAGCTGGGGTTACCGCCGCAAGGGCCGGTTCTCGGTGCGCCGGGTCGAGAAGAAGGACAAGACGCTGGTCGGTTTCCGCGAGCAGGATCCGCGCTTCGTCGCCGACCTGTCGGTCTGCCATACGGTGATCCCCCGGATCGGCGAGAAGGTATCGGCGCTGGCCGAACTGGTCGAAGGCCTGCAGGGCAAGCGCGACATCCCGCAGATCGAGTTCATCGCCGGCGACGAGGCGATCGCGTTGACCTTCCGCCACCTGCAGCCGCTGAGCGAGGCCGACCGCCTGGCGCTGTCGCGGTTCGGCCGGGAACATGGCTTTGCGATCTTCCTGCAGCCGGGCGGGGTGGAGAGCGTGCATCCGCTGGAAGCCGAGCCGGTGCCGCTCTCGTTCCGGCTGCCGCACTGGGACGTGGAACTGGCGTTCCGGCCGCTGGACTTCATCCAGGTCAACGCCAAGCTCAACGAGAAAATGATCGCCCACGCGCTGGCGTTGCTCGATGCCGGCCCGGAGGACCGCGTGCTGGACCTGTTCTGCGGGCTCGGCAACTTCACCCTGCCGCTGGCGCGCGGCGTGCGCGAGGTGGTCGGCGTGGAAGGCGACGCGGGACTGGTGGCGCGGGCCAAGGAGAATGCCGCACGCAATGGCCTGAACAATGCCCGGTTCTTCGCGGCCGACCTGACCCAGGACCAGCGTGGCGCGCCCTGGATGCGCGAGGGCTTCGACAAGCTGCTGCTGGATCCGCCGCGCTCCGGCGCGATCGACGTGCTCAAGCAGCTGCCGTTGAAGAAGTTCGGCCGCATCGTCTACGTCAGCTGCCATCCCGGTTCGCTGGCGCGCGATGCCGGTTACCTGGTCAACGAACAAGGCTTCAGGCTCAAGGCGGCCGGCGCGATGGACATGTTCCCGCATACCGCGCACGTGGAAAGCATTGCGTTGTTCGAGCGGCCGTGATGTCGTCCGGGACCCGAGGGTACGGGACCCGGAAAAGGCTGCCTCGGATGGATTGCTGTTGTGGGAGGGACTTCGGTCCCGACCGGCTTGCCGACTGAAGTCCCTCCTGCAAGAAGCAAAAGCCCCGCAGGATGCATCAGGGCGCGTCACAGCCGAGCCCAGGCAAAAATGCTCTTCCCGAATCCCGAATCCCGAATCCCGAATCCCGAATCCCGAATCCCATGCCCCTGGAAATCGAACGCAAATTCCTCGTCACCGGCGATGGCTGGCGCGCAGCCGCGCACGAGGTCGTCCCGATGGCGCAGGGCTACATCAACGATCTCGGCGCGATGGACCGCGGCGAACAGAAGGCTTCGGTGCGGGTTCGCATCCAGGGCGACCGGGCCTTTCTCAACCTGAAGTCGCGCGAGGTGGGGCATACCCGCCAGGAGTTCGACTATCCCATCCCCGTCGAGGACGCGCGCGCGCTGCTGGCGCTGTGCGTCGGCGGGCTGATCGACAAGCGCCGCCACCTGGTCCGGCATGCCGGGCATCTCTGGGAGGTGGACGAGTTCCTGGGGGACAACGCCGGGCTGGTGGTGGCCGAAATCGAGCTGGACGACGCCGGGGAGTCGTTCGAACGGCCGGACTGGCTGGGCGAGGAGGTCACCGACGACGTGCGCTACTACAACCTGGCTTTGGCGGTGCGCCCGTACTCGAGCTGGGGCCCGGCAGGCGCCTGAGGCGGGCTTGTCTGCCTGGGCGGCGCCCGCATATGGGACCGATGAGAATCGACATCTGGTCCGACGTGGTGTGTCCCTGGTGCTGGATCGGCAAGCGCCGCTTCCAGCGCGGGGTGGAATTGCTGGGGGCCGGCGCCCCGGCGCTGGACGTGCACTTCCATGCGTTCCAGCTCGATCCCGAGGCCGGCACCGAGCCGGTGCCGCTGCGGCAGGCGTATGCCGCCAAGTTCGGCGGCCAGGAACGCGCCGAGCAGATCCTGGCCCAGACCCAGGCCACCGCGCGTGCCGAGGGCCTGCCGTTCGACTTCGGCCGCGGCCAAGTGCGGGTGACCACGCTGCCGGCCCATCGGTTGCTATGGCTGGCCGCGCGCGAGGGGGATGCCGACGCGGTGGCCGAAGCGCTGTTCCGGGCCCATTTCGCCGAGGGCCGCAACCTGGCCGACATCGCCACGCTGATCGCTGCCGGCGCCGCGGGCGGCCTCGGCGAGGAACGTGTCCGCGCGCTGTTCGCGTCGGACGAAGGAGTCGCCGAGGTCGAGGCCCAACTGGCCCAGGCCCGGGCGTTGGGGATCACTGCCGTGCCGAGTTTCGTGATCGACGGCCGCTACCTGGTGCAAGGCGCGCAACCGCCGGAAGCGTTCGCCCAGATCCTGGCCAGGGTCGCGGCGGAAGGTGGAGCCCAGGCGGGTCCCGAGGGAGAGGCCTGCGGGACCGATGGTTGCCAGGCCTGAGCCGCGGGACCGCGTCCGCCAGCACCGCCGGCAGGGCTCCGCGCGCGCAGCGGCGGTCCGTGAACCGCTGAATCGCCGATGCGGCCATGGCGGGCGGGACACCGCCTGCCGGGGACGTTCCGGCCTGGCTTCTGCGACAATGCGGCGCTGCGCCATCCGCCGCGCGTCCCCGGAGAACCTTGCATGTTGTTGATCGGCGTTGCCGGCACCGAGCTCACCGCCCAGGAGCGCGACTGGCTGCAACACGACTGTGTCGCCGGCGTGGTGCTGTTCAAGCGCAATTTCGCCTCGCGTGCCCAGGTGGTCGAGCTGACGGCCGCGATCCGTGCCGCGGCGCGCCTGCCGCAGCTGATCTGCGTGGACCAGGAAGGCGGCCGCGTGCAGCGCTTCCGCGAAGGCTACAGCGCGCTGCCGCCGCTGCAGGGTTTTGGCGAGCTGTACGCGCGCGATCCGCAGGCGGCGTTGCAGCTCGCGCGCGAACATGCCTGGCTGATGGCCAGCGAGGTGCGTGCCAGCGGCGTGGACCTGAGCTTCGCCCCGGTCGTGGACCTGGCGCGCGGCAACCGCGCGATCGGCGACCGCGCTTTCAGCGCCGACCCCGAGGTCGTGGCCGCGTTCACCCGTGCCTACGTCGAGGCCATGCACGAGGCCGGCATGGCCGCCACGCTCAAGCACTTTCCCGGGCACGGCACCGTGCTGGAAGACACCCACGTCGACGTCGCGGTCGATCCGCGGCCGCTGGAGGCGCTGCGGCGCGAGGACCTGGTCCCGTTCGCCGAGGGCGTCCGCGCCGGCGCCGACGCGGTGATGATGGCGCACGTGGTCTACCCGCAGGTCGCGCCCGAACCGGCCGGCTACTCGCCGCGCTGGATCGGCGACATCCTGCGCGGCGAGCTGGGCTTCCGCGGCGTGGTGTTCTCCGACGACATCGGCATGGCCGCTTCGCACGGCGCCGGCGGCGTCGCCGCGCGCGTGCATGCCCACCTCGATGCCGGTTGCGACGCCGTGCTGGTCTGCCACCCGGAGCTGGTCGACGAGGCGCTCGCCGCGGTGGCCGGGCGCCAGCTCAATACCGCCGCGCTGATCGGCCTGATCGGCCGCGGCGCCCTCGGCTGGGACGGCCTGTTGGCCGACGGCCGGCATGCCGCTTCACAATCCCGTTTGCTGGAACAACTCGGAAAAACCGCCTGATGCCCACTCTTTCCATCCCCCAGGCCCTGGACCAGGCCGACCTGCTGATCGACCGCCCTGCCATCGACGCGGCCATCGCCCGCATCGCCGACGAGATCAGCCGCGATTACCGCGGCGAGGTGCCGGTGTACTTGACGATCATGCACGGGGCGTTGCCGTTCTCCGGCCAGCTTGCGCTGGAACTGGGATCGCGCGGCCAGGACGTGCAGTTCGACTACCTGCATGCGACCCGCTACCGCGGCGAGACCGTCGGAGGCGAGCTGGTGTGGAAGCATCGTCCGGCCACCGCACTGTTCGGGCGCCGCGTGATCCTGGTCGACGACATCCTCGACGAAGGCTATACCCTGCAGGGCGTGCGCCAGTGGTGCCTGGAGCAGGGCGCCACCGACGTGCGCCTGGCGGTGCTCGCGGTGAAGAAGCATGGCCGCTGCGTGCCCGGCATCGCCGCCGACTACCTCGGCGTGGAGGTCCCGGACCGCTACGTGTTCGGGTTCGGCATGGACGTCGGCGAGCAACTGCGCGGCATCCCCGCGATCTATGCAATGAAGCAGTAAAGACAAGGACCGGGACCCGCGGCGCCGGCGAACGCCGGGGCCTTCGAGTCCGGCGGGCCTTGGGGCCGGCTTTTTTTCCTCAGCGACGCGAACTACACATGCTTCCCATTTCCTTGGCCGTCATCGGCGGCACCGGCGTCTACAAGCTCGCCCAACTCGACGACGTGCAGAGCCACCAGGTCGAGACCCGCTTCGGCAGTCCCTCCGGTCCGGTGCGGGTCGGCACGCTGCTGGGGCATCGCGTGGCGTTCCTCGCCCGGCACGGCGAAGGCCATTCGATCCCGCCGCACAAGATCAACTACCGCGCCAACCTGGCCGCATTGCAGCAGGTCGGCGCGACCCGCGTGCTGGCGCTGAACACGGTCGGCGGCATCACCGAGCACTTCGGCCCGCGCGTGCTGGCGTGCCCCGACCAACTGATCGACTACACCTGGGGCCGCGTTTCGACGATCTGCGAGGAACCGGGCAGCGAGGTGGTGCACGTCGACTTCGGGCATCCGTACTCGCCGATGTTCCGCAGCAAGGTCATCGCCGCCGCGCGTGTAGTCGGCGTGAAGACGGTGGAGCACGGATGCTATGGCGCGACGCAGGGGCCGCGGCTGGAAACGATTGCAGAAATCGCGCGGATGCGCCGCGACGGCTGCGACCTGGTCGGCATGACCGGCATGCCCGAAGCCGCGCTCGCGCGCGAGCTGGGCCTGGAATACGCATGCCTGGCGATCGTCGCCAACTGGGCGGCCGGATGCGGCGATGCACAAGAGATCACGATGGCCGAAGTGCTGGCCAACGTCGAAGCGGCTTCGTCGGGGCTTCCCGAGTTGATCGGCGAACTTGCCCGCGGTTGACCTGCGTTCGGGGTGATTGTCATCGGGGCATAAGCTTTGCATACTCGGCGTGTGCGGTTTGCCGCACACCACCCAATTCACTGTAAACAAGGTCACGCATCACCATGCCGAACGGTACCGTCAAGTGGTTCAACGACGCCAAGGGATTTGGCTTCATCTCACCGGAGGACGGCAGCGCCGATGTTTTCGCGCACTTCTCCGCGATCAACGCCAAGGGCTTCCGCAGCCTGCAGGAAGGCCAGAAGGTCAGCTATGACGTGACCCAAGGCCCGAAGGGCGCCCAGGCCTCGAATATCACGCCGATCGGCTGATCCATCGCCTGATCGTGCATTGAACCCCGCTTCGGCGGGGTTTTTTATGGGAGGCGGAACGGGGAAAGACATGGAGCGTCCACTGCGTATCGCGATCGTCGGCTACGGGACGGCGGGCCAGGCGCTGTCGGTGCTGCTGGCGCGCGATGGACATCGGCTGGACGTATTCGAACGCGCCGCCGAACCGGGGCCGGTGGGGGCGGGATTCCTGCTGCAGCCGACCGGGCTGCAGGTGCTGTGGAAGATGGGCCTGCTGCGGCAGGCGCTGGCGCATGGCGCGCCGGTCGCGCGCCTGTACGGCGAGACGCCTTGCGGCCGCGCCGTCATGGACATGCGCTACAGCGACCTCGACGCGCGCCTGTTCGGCCTGGGCATGCAGCGGGGCGCCTTGTTCTCGGTGCTGGAGCAGGCCTGGAGCGGGCGGGCCGGGCTGCACGCCGGTACCCCGATCGTCGCCATCGACCATGAGCGGCGGCGCCTGCGCGATGGCGGAGGCCACTGGCATGGCCCCTACGACCTGATCGTCGTCGCGGACGGCTCGGCCTCGGCGCTGCGCGGCGAAGTGCAGGCCACGAAGCTGGACCGCGCATACCCGTGGGGCGCGCTGTGGTGCCTGCTGCCGCGCGGCGACTGGGCGTTCGCCGACGAACTGCGGCAGCGCTACGTCGCCGCCCGCAAGATGATCGGGTTGCTGCCGGTCGGCACGCGCCCGGGCGACCCTACGCCGCGACTCAGCTTCTTCTGGAGCCTGCCGCGCGAGGATTTCGACGGATGGCAGGCGCGCGGCATGCCGGCATGGCTGGACGAGGTGGCGACGATCTGGCCGCAGGCGCGCGAACGGCTGCAGGGCGTGACCGTGCACACGCAACTGGCGCGTGCCAGTTACCGCGATGCGGTGGTGGCGCGCTGGTACCGCGGTCGCGTGGCCTTGGCGGGCGATGCCGCGCATGCGATGAGCCCGCAGCTGGGGCAGGGCGTCAACATGGCGCTGATGGACGCCTGGACGCTGTGCGAGGCCTTGCGAGGCGAGGGCGACGTGGATGCCGCGCTGGCTTGCTACCAGCGGCAGCGGCGCGCGCACGTGACGATCTACCAGTTCTGGAGCCGTTGGCTGACGCCGTTGTTCCAGTCCGAGCGCGACCTGGCCGCCCGTGCCCGCGACCTGGGCTTCCTGCCGCTGGGGCGCATGCCCGGCGGGCGCGGCCACATGCTGCGCGTGCTCAGCGGTACCCAGCGGGGCTGGTTCGGCCGGCTCGTCCTGGACGAGGCATTCGTGGCCGCGCTCACGGATGCGCCATGCCTGCCCGGGGCGTCCCCGGCCGTGCCGCGGCCGGAAACCGACTGACGGCTCCGCCAGCCGTGCGCTGCGATGCACGCAGCGCACAATGGCCATCGCACCCGCGTCGGCGACAATCGGGACACGAGCCAGTTGGGAGTTGCGCATGGACGAGATGCCCGCCTTCGAGACCCATCGAGTGGAGAACCAGCCGCCGCCGTTCGAGGAGCGCGACCTGTGGGCCGACGACGCGGTCCTGCGCGAGGCGGTCGGGCGCGAGGGCGCCTCGGACTTCGCGCCGCGGCTGGCGGCCTATGGCGCGCTTGCCGGCGGCGAGGTCTACCGGCTCGGCTTCGATGCCAACCGCGACCGGCCGCGCCTGCGCACGCATGACCGCTATGGCCACCGCATCGACAGCGTCGAGTTCCACCCGGCCTACCACCGGTTGATGGAACTGGCCAAGCAGCACGGCGTGGCCGGGTTGTCCTGGCACGAACCGGCCCCGGGCGCGCACGTCGCCCGTGCCGCATTGAGCTACCTGCACCACCAGGCCGAGGCGGGCACCAGCTGCCCGCTGACGATGACGCATGCCGGCGTGGCGGTGTTGCGGAAGTTCCCGGCGCTGCGCGAATGGGCCGACAAGGCGGCCGCGCCGCACTACGATCCGCGCGAGGTGCCGATCGCCGGCAAGGCCGGCATCACCCTGGGCATGGGCATGACCGAGAAGCAGGGCGGCTCGGACGTGCGCGCCAACGCCACGGTCGCCACGCCGCAGGCCGACGGCAGCTATGCGCTGGTCGGGCACAAGTGGTTCTTTTCCGCGCCGATGTCCGACGGGTTCCTGGTGCTCGCGCAGGCGCCGGGCGGACTGGGCTGCTTCCTGATGCCGCGCCGACTGCCCGATGGCACCAAGAACGCGTTCCGGCTGATGCGGCTGAAGGACAAGCTCGGCGACTGGTCGAACGCTTCGAGCGAAGTCGAACTCTGCGGTGCCCATGCGTTGCGCGTGGGCGAGGAGGGGCGCGGCGTGGCGACCATCATCGAGATGGTGATGATGACCCGCCTGGATTGCATGCTCGGTGCGGCCGCCGAGATGCGCATGGCCCTGGCGCAGGCGCTGCACCACGCCAGGCATCGCGTCGCGTTCGGCAGGCGCCTGGCCGAGCATCCCCTGATGGCCAACGTGCTCGCCGACCTGGCGATCGAATCGGAAGCGGCCACCGCGTTCGCGTTGCGCGTGGCGCGGGCGGTGGATGCGGCGCCGCGCGACCCGCGCGAGGCCGCCTTCGCGCGGGTCGCCACCGCGCTGGGCAAGTACTGGTTGTGCAAGCGCGCGCCCGCCTTCGTCAACGAAGCCCAGGAATGCCTGGGCGGGGCCGGCTACGTCGAGGAGTCGATGCTGCCGCGGCTGTACCGGCAGGCGCCGTTGAACTCGATCTGGGAGGGCAGCGGCAACATCCAGTGCCTGGACGTGCTGCGGGCGCTGGCGCGCGAACCGGGCTGCGTGGATGCGGTGCTGGCCGAACTGGAATCCGCCGGCGATCGCGACGTCCGCTACGTCGAGGCCGTGCAGCGCATCCGTGCGCTGCTGGCCGGCGGCATCGGCGAGTTCGACGCGCGCGCGGCCAGCGAACAACTGGTGCTGTCGCTGCAAGCGGCCCTGCTGCTGCGTGCCGGAAGCCCAGCGGCGGCGGCGTTCGTCGGCAGCCGGCTGGAGCGTGCCCATGGCCTCGCCTTCGGCACGCTGGCATCGGCCGACACGAAGGAGCTGCTGGCGCGCGCGCTGCCCTGATCGACGCCGCGTCCTGGCGAGCCAGGCACGGCGTCGGCCGGGCCGGTCTTCAGTTCTTCTGTTCGTCCGCGCTGCGCTCGGCCTTGTCGGCAAGCTCGTGCGCCTTGTCGGCGGTGGCATCGGCCGCCTCGGCGGTGGCGCGGCTGGCGTCGGCGGCGGCGGCCTTGGCGTCCTGGGCCGCCTGGCCCAGCGCCTCGCGCGATTCGGCCGTCATGGCCTTGGCTTTGTCCGCGGCATCGCTGGCCGCCTGCTGGGTGGCCGCCGCGGCGTGCTCGGCCGCGGACGCGGCATCGCGCTTGGCCTGCTCGGCATCCGGTCCCTTGCATGCGGCCAGGCCGAACACCACCAGCGAACCCGCGAGGAAGGTGCGAAACGCATTCATGGCTGTCTCCGTTGGATGAAGGCAGGGACAGCCTAGGCGGCCGTCGATCTAGCCGGCGTCAAGGCCGGCCGGCGCCGCGTTGATGGCCAGCCAACGCGCAAAAAGAAAGCCGCTGGAGACCAGCGGCTTTCCCGAACTCGCGAAGTGCGAAGAAGTGATTACTTCTTGGCTTCTTCGGCAGCGTCCTTGGCCTGCTCGGCGGTGCCTTCGGCAGCCTTGGCAGCGTCAGCAGCCTGGCCGGCGGCAGCGTCGGTCGCAGCGCCGGTGGCGGCAGCAGCGGCGTCGGCGGCGGTGTCAGCAGCGGTGGCGGCGGTGTCGGCGGCAGCCTGGGCAGCGTCGGCGGTCTGGGCGCCGGCGGCAGCAGCCTGGTCGGCAGCGGCCTGGGCGTCGGCAGCGGCCTGGTTGGCCGAAGCAGCGGCGTCCTGAGCCTGTTCCGGCTTCGAGCACGCAGCCAGGGCCAGAGCCAGGGCGCCCGCGATCAGCAGCTTGTTGATGCTCATTTGTCTCAATCCTCGTCGTTAGTTAGGCAACGCGCGAATGCGCGCCCCCAACATGATGACAACCCCAAGACGGGTGTCAAGGGCACCCGCATTCAGGTTTGAAAGGGTGGTATTAATCCTTGTCAAATCAATTCGATGGCGATCGCCGTCGCTTCCCCGCCGCCGATGCAGAGGGTGGCGATTCCGCGCTTGCCACCGCGCTTGCGCAACGCATTCACCAGCGTCACGACCAGGCGCGCGCCGCTGGCGCCGATCGGGTGGCCCAGCGCGCAGGCGCCGCCGTTGACGTTGACCTTGGCGTGCGGGAGGCCCAGCTCCTTGATCGGCGCCATCGCGACCACCGCGAAGGCCTCGTTGATCTCGAACAGGTCCACCTCGTCCAGCGACCAGCCGACCTGCCTGGCCAGCTTGTCGATCGCCGCGACCGGTGCCGTCGTGAACCACTCCGGCTGCTGCGAGAACGTGGCGTGGCCGACGATGCGCGCGAGCGGCGCGATGCCGCGCCTGGCGGCTTCCTCGGCGCTCAGCAGCAGCGTCGCGGCCGCGCCGTCGGAAATGCTGGACGAACTGGCGGCGGTGACCGTGCCGTCCTTCTTGAAGGCCGGCTTGAGGGCGGGGATCCTGGCGATGTCGGACTTGCCCGGTTGCTCGTCGGTGGCGACCTGCACCTCGCCCTTGCGGGCGGCGACCTTGACCGGAACGATCTCGTCGTCGAACGCGCCGGAGGACTGCGCCGCCTGCGCGCGCTTGACCGACTCGATCGCATAGGCGTCCTGCTGCTCGCGGGTGAAGCCGAACTTCTCGGCGGCCTTCTCGCCGAACACGCCCATGGCCAGGCCGTCGTACGGGTTGGTGAGGCCGTCCCAGGCCATGTGGTCGACCGCCTGGAAGTTGCCGTAGCGGTTGCCGGTGCGCGAGTTCGGCAGCAGGTGCGGCGCGTTGCTCATCGACTCCATGCCGCCGGCGACCACGATGCTGGCCGAGCCGGCCTTGATCAGGTCGTGGCCGAGCATGATCGCCTTCATGCCCGAACCGCAGACCTTGTTGATGGTCAGGGCGCCGACCGATACCGGGATGCCGGCGGCGATCGCGGCCTGGCGCGCGGGCGCCTGGCCGAGGTTGGCCGGCAGCACGCAGCCCATGATCACTTCGGAGACATCCGCGCCCGGCACGCCGGACTGTTCGAGCACGGCCTGGATCACGGCGGCGCCCAAGGTCGGCGTCGGGACGCCGTTGAACTGACCCAGGAAGGAACCGATCGCGGTGCGCTTGGCCGCGGCGATGACGATCTCTGACATGGACGAATACCGTTTTGAAATATCTCCCGATTATCGGGGCGCGGCGTCCGGCTTGCCAGACCGGCGACAAGCGGCGCGCGATGCCGTATAGATGCGCTTTGCGCGGACGGCCATGGGTCCGCGACTCAATGGATTGAATCGGGGAGATCGCGATGAACGAGGTGCGTGCGGCCAGGACCTTGCTGGCTTCGGCGTTGGCGCTGGTCCTGGTGGGCTGCGGAGGGGGCGGAGGCGGGGGCTCGGTGCGCCCGGAGCCGCCGCCGGCATCGCCTCCACCGGCGCCGCCTCCGACGACGCCTCCACCCACGACGCCGCCGCCGAGCACGCCGCAGCCGGCGGTCGACGCGCACCTGGCGTTGACCGATACCCGGCCCGCGCACGATCTCGGCTACACCGGCGCGGGCTACCGCATCGGCGTGGTCGATACCGGCGTGAACCGCAATCATCCCGCGCTGCAGGGGCGGGTGGTGGCGAACTACACCTACGTGGACCCGTCGGCGAACAACCTGCGCGTGGACGACGTGGTCGGGCACGGCACGACGGTCGCCCAGCTCGCCGCCGGCGCCCCGGTCGGCAACTGGCCCGGCGGCATCGCGCCCGGTGCGCAGATCGTGTCGGCGCGCATCATCAACGACAAGGAGCCCGAGGACGACGGCTCCGGCGAAGGCAACGAAGTCAACGGCGCGCTCGGGCTGCAGGCGGTCCACGACGACCTGGTCGCGGCCGGCGTGAGGATCATGAACAACTCGTGGGCGGGCCTGTACTGGACCAACCCGAGCGCCACGGCCCCGATCGCCAACGAGTACCGCAACTTCATCTTCGCCAACGATGGCTTGGTCGTGTTCGCGGCCGGCAACGACGGCAGGTCCGCCCCGTCCGACATGGCGGCGCTGCCGAGCCAGCCCGGCCCCAACGGCACCCGCCCCGCGGCCGACCTGGAGCGCGGCTGGCTGGCGGTCGCCGCGCTGGATACCGCCAATCCGTCCCGATTGGCGGACTATTCCAACGCCTGCGGCGTGGCGATGCGGTATTGCCTGGTGGCGCCGGGAACCTCGATGTTCACCGGCCACGACGATACCGCGGGCAGCATTTCGTACTGGTACGGCAGCGGCACCTCGTTCGCGGCGCCGTTGGTTTCGGGCGCCGCCGCGCTGGTGTGGCAGGCGTTCCCGTATTTCAACAACGACCTGGTGCGGCAGACGCTGCTCGGTACGGCCACGGACCTGGGCGCGCCGGGCGTGGACCCGGTGTTCGGCTATGGCCTGCTCGACGTCGGCAGGGCGGTACTGGGGCCGGCGAAGTTCGACTGGGGCGATGTCTCGGTGTCGTTCGACGGGACGTCGACCTGGTCCAATCCGATCAGCGGCGGCGGCGGGCTGGTCAAGCGCGGCACCGGCACGCTGGTGCTCGCCAGCACGCTGAATACCTTCGAGGGACGTACCCAGGTGCTCGAGGGGACGCTGCAGAGCGCCAGCCTGGGAGGCGCGGCCAGCATCGCCGACGGCGCGACGCTGAGCGCCAGCTACCGCATCGGCGGCAGCGTCGACAACGCCGGCACGCTGCAGCTCGGCGAGGGCACGCTGGGCGTGTCCGGCAACTACGTGCAGGCCGCCGACGCGAGACTGGCATTGAACGTGGGCGACTGGCTCCGTGCCTCCGGCAGCGCGAGCATCGCCGGCGAACTGCAGGTGCTCGGCAAGCGCGGCTACGTGAGCCTCAACACCGCCTACGCCGTGTTGCGGGCCGACGCCGGCCTGAGCGGTACGTTCGCGCGGTTGACCTGGGGGCCGGGCGTCTTCGTCGGCCAGGGCACGCTGGCGTACGACGCCAATACGGCCTACATCACCTTGCAGCGGTTGGACGTGGCGACGGCGGCGGCGGCGCTGCCCGGCATCACCGCGGCGTCGCTGGCCTCGGCGACGCGCGTGGAGCAGGCCTTCCGGCAGATCGATGCGCAACAGCAGGGGGCAGGGCCGGTCGGCGGCGATTTCGTCCGAAGTGCGGCGGCGTTGCAGCAATCGGCCGACGCGAAGCAGGCGCTGGCTTCGTTGCAGAGCCTGTCCGGGCAGGCGCACGCGGAAGCGATGACGGCGACGTTCGACGCCGTGGACCTGGGGCGGCGCGCGCTGTCGCAGCATTTCGGGGCGGTGGCATGGTCCGGCGGCACGCACGGCGGGACATGGCGCCAGGCGCTCGGCGGTACCGGCCAGGGCAGTTTCGCCGGGATCGGCGGCGCGCTGGCGGGATGGATGGTCGGGCACGACTTCATGCAGGGCGACGGCGGCGTGGCGGGTTTCGCGTTCGGCGAAGCGCGGATGAGCGACGCGACGCTGCCGTCCTCGCGCGATCGCAACCGGCAGGTCCAGGCGCAGGCGTACTGGGGCCGGCGCGGCGATCACCTCTACGCGCTGGGCCAGGTAGGAAGCGGCCAGGTGCACCGCCAGATCGCCCGCGAGCTGCAGTTCGGCCAGGCCCGCGCGGAGACCTCGGTGGACTACGGCGCGCGTTTCTTTTCCGCGAGCCTGGAGGCGGGTTATCGCTGGCAGCGCGCCGGCCTGGTATTGGCGCCGTACCTGGGCGCCGATCACGTGCGCATCGACAGCGATGGCTTCAGCGAGCAGGGAGGCGAAGGCTTCGGCCTGCGCGCGGATGCCGACACGGCCGATCGCACGCAGGTACTGGCGGGATTGCGCGGCGAGTACCGCTGGCGCGGCCTCGCGCTGGGCGCGTATGCGGAATGGCAGCAGGCGTTGGCCAGTAACGGCCTGTCGCGCCAGGTCGGGTTCGTGGGCGCCGATGCGTGGGGCACGCTCGCCGATCTGCAGCCGGGCCGTTCGGGCGGCCTGTTCGGGTTCTCGGTGCAGGCGCCGCTGGGCCGCCTCGGAGCGCTGGGCCTGGGCTACGACCAGCGCTTCGGCGCGCGCGGCGAGGACCGCGCGTTCGGGCTGCGCTATCTGCTCGGCTTCTGACGGGGACGGCGTTGCCGGGACGCTGCTGCGTCCCGCCCGCGCGGGGGCGTCGGCTGGGTGCCTTCAGCGGCGCCGCGCCATGCAGGGCGTCGCGGTCACTCCCCGCGCAGCTTGCCGGTGAAGCGCGGCGAGGTCCGTCCCAGCGGCAGCTTGAGCCGGCTGATCGTCTCGATGCGGGCTTCGGCGATGCGGTCGGCCGCCTGCTGCGGCGGGATGTCCTCGCGCTCGGACAGATCGAAGACCTTGCCGAGGTTGTGGTAGATGCTGCGGATCAGCCGCATCGCGCGCTCGCGATTGTAGCCGTCGATCTCGAGCGACACGTTCATCACGCCGCCGGCGTTGACCACGTAGTCCGGCGCGTACAGCACGCCGCGGCGGTGCAGTTCCGCGCCGATCGCTTCGCTGGAGAGCTGGTTGTTCGCGGTGCCGCAGATGATGCCGGCCTTCAGGCGCGGCAGGGTGTCCTCGTTGATCGCGCCTTCCAGCGCGCAGGGCGCGAACACGTCGGCCTCGACTTCGTAGATCGCGTCGGGGCTGACCGCCTCGGCGCCGTATTCGCTTACGGCGCGGTCGACCAGGCGGCTGTCCAGGTCGGCCACGAACAGCTTGGCGCCGCGCTCCTTCAGCAGCTTGACCAGTTCCATCCCGATATGGCCCAGGCCCTGGATCGCGATGCGGGTCCTGCCCACTTCCTCGTGGCCGAGCTTGCGGTTCAGCGTCGCCATCAGCGCCTGCAGCGCGCCGTAGGCGGTGAACGGCGCGGGATCGCCGGAGCCGCCGTGGACCTGGTGCACGCCGGTGACGTAGCCGGTCTCCAGGTAGATCTGTTCCATGTCGTTGACGTCGGTGCCGACGTCCTCGGAGGTGATGTAGCGCCCGCCCAGCGATTCGACGAAACGCCCGAACGCCCGGAACAGCACCTCGCTCTTGTCCGCCTTCGGGTCGCCGATGATCACCGCCTTGCCGCCGCCGACGTTCAGCCCGGCCAGCGCGTTCTTGTAGGTCATCGTGCGGCTCAGGCGCAGGGCGTCGTTGATGGCGGCCTCGCTGTTGGGGTACGGACGCATGCGCACGCCACCGAGCGCCGGCCCGAGCCGCGTGCTGTGCAAGGCGATGATGGCCTTCAGTCCGGCGTCGCGGTTGTGGCAGAACACGACTTGTTCGTGGCCGGTGGTGTCGAGGGTTTCGAAAAGCATCGGTAGGGCTCCGTGGGGGTCGCCCGGCAATGCGCTGGAACGACCGGGAACTGTGCCTGGCATTAGATTTTTACCCCGCACGTGAAGGCGCGGGCCACTGCGGTCGGTCCGCATCCCGCGCTGCCATGTGGAGGCGCGGACCGTCACGCAAAAACAAAAAAGCGACGGGTCTGGAGCAGGTCCTGAGCGTCGCGTGGGCGCATTCTAAAGCAATCGTCCCGGCGATGTGCGTTGCAGCATCCATCTCACCATGTCGTGCGACTGATGGCGCGGGCTTGGAAACGCCGGTTGCCGCGGCCATCTTGTCGAAGTGGCAATCGGGAGAAGGCAATGGCGACCGGATGGGCAGGCGATGGCGCGGTGCACGACCAGATCGAGGCGACCGTCGACGATGCGGTCAAGCGCGCCCGCAGCCGGCTGCCGAGCGGGCCGGGGCTGACGCATTGCGAGGAGTGCGGCGCCGCGATCCCGGAGGCGCGGCGCAAGGCGGTGCCCGGCGTGCGGCTGTGCGTGGATTGCCAGCAGGCGCACGACGAGGACGAGCGGGACCACAGCGGTTACAACCGCCGCGGCAGCAAGGACAGCCAGTTGCGCTGACGGCCGCTTGCCGGCCGCCCGGACCGCGGCGGCGCCCGGCGTGCCGTGCAGCGGAACGTGGCGGCATGCGATGCATTGGGCGAAGGCTCCGCCGACGCCATCCATGCGAGGCCGCGTCAGCCGTTGTCGTAGCCGCCCTCGCGCCAGCGCCGCGTGGTGCGCTGGAAGAACAGGCTGTTGGGGATCTGCAGCACGGTGTTGCCGCGCGCTTCGTCCGTTTCCTGCAGGGTGGTGTAGATCACGTTGATGTCGATCACCTTGCCCTTCAGTCCCGGCTTCTCGCCGTTCTCCAGCAGCTCGATGTGGTCGTGCAGGCGGAAGGGACGGGTGGTGACGATCAGGAACGTGCAGAAGATGTTGGACAGCACGCTCCATGCGGCGAAGAACGCCACCGCGCCGACCGCGGCGAAGCCGGTGAAGGCGGTCCACAGCACGGCCCCGGATACGCCGAACACGCGCAGGATCGCCAGCAGCGCCGCCACCGAGATCACGAAGCTGCCGACCCGGCGCAGCCCGATCATCATCTCGGCAGGCACGTGGTAGCGCTTGCCGACCCGCCGCATCAGGCCGCGCAGGATCGCGCGCGTCAGCACGGCGACGGCGAGGATGACGACGACCTCCAGCGCCGGGACGGCGATGTCGAGAACCTGGCGGTTCCACTGCGGCAACAGGTCCCGGATCATCGCAAGGGGCGGGTGCAGGCTGGGCATCGGGGGCAGGAGCGGGAAGGGGCGTCGATTCTAAAGCGTCCCGCCCGCATCCTCAGAATCCGAGCCGCCGCGCCATCTCGTCGCGCATGAGGTATTTCTGCACCTTGCCGGTGATCGTCATCGGGAAGCCGTCCACGAACTCCACGTAGCGCGGCACCTTGTAGTGGGCGATGCGCGCGCGGCAGTAGTCGCGTACTTCCTCGGCGGTCAGCTCGCAGCCTTCGGCAAGCCGGATCCAGGCGCAGACCTCTTCGCCGAACCTGGGGTCGGGCACGCCGAACACCTGCACGTCGGCGATCGCGGGATGGGCGTAGAGGAACTCCTCGATCTCGCGCGGATAGATGTTCTCGCCGCCGCGGATCAGCATGTCCTTGAGCCGGCCGACGATGCGGCAATAACCGTCCTCGTCGATCGTCGCCAGGTCGCCGGTGTGCATCCAGCCGTCGGCGTCGAGCACCTCGGCGGTGCGCGCGGGATCGTTCCAGTAGCCCTTCATCACCGAGTAGCCGCGCGTGTGCAGTTCGCCGGTCTGCCCGCGCGGCACGACGTTGCCGTCGCCATCGACGACGCGGACTTCCACGTGCGGGTGCACGCGGCCGACCGAGTCGACGCGCCGTTCCAGCGGATCGTCGGGCGTGGTCTGGAAGCTCACCGGGCTGGTCTCGGTCATGCCGTAGGCGATCGTGACCTGGTCCATGTGCATCTGCCCGACGACCTTCTTCATCACTTCGACCGGGCAGGGCGAACCGGCCATGATGCCGGTGCGCAGCGAGGACAGGTCGAACTCGCCGAAGCGCGGATGCTCGAGTTCGGCGATGAACATGGTCGGCACGCCGTGCAGGCCGGTGCAGCGCTCGTCCTGCACGGTCTGCAGGGTCGCGAGCGGGTCGAAGCCCTCGCCCGGCACCACCATGCAGCTGCCGTGGGTGACGCAGGCGAGGTTGCCGAGCACCATGCCGAAGCAGTGATAGAAGGGCACCGGGATGCACAGGCGGTCGTGCTCGGTCAGGCGCATGCTTTCGCCGATGAAGAAGCCGTTGTTGACGATGTTGCGATGGCTGAGCGTGGCGCCCTTGGGCGAGCCGGTGGTGCCGGAGGTGAACTGGATGTTGATCGCGTCGTCCGGCGACAGCGACGCCTGCAGTGCCCGCACGCGGGCCTGCGCATGCCGGTCGCGGCAATTGGCGATGTCGTTGAAGCGCCAGGTGCCGGGCAGGGCGTCCTCGTCGCCGAGGACGATCACGTGGCGCAGCGCCGGCAGGCGCGCCGCCTGCAGCCGGCCCGGCGCGCTGCGGTCGAGTTCGGGCGCGAGCTCGCGCAGCGTCGCCGGGTAGTCGGAGGTCTTGAAGCGGCGTGCGAGCACCAGCGCCTTGCAGTCCGCCCGGGTCAGCGCGTACTCCAGTTCGTGGCTGCGATAGGCGGGATTGATGTTGACCAGGATCAGCCCGGCGCGCGCGGTCGCGAACTGCATCAGCACCCACTCGGCGCGGTTGAGCGACCAGATGCCGATGCGGTCGCCCGGTTCCAGGCCGAGTTGCAGCAGGCCGGCGGCGAGCCGGGTCACGGCCGCGTCGAAGCCTGCGTAGTCGAGCCTGACCCGCTGCGGCGGAACCACGAGCGCGGGCCGGTCCGGCCAGCGCCGCGCGATGCGTTCGAGCAGCGCGCCGACGGTTTCCCCGAGCAGCGGTATCCGGTCGGAACCGAGGACGTGGCTGGGCGCGGGCGTGGGGGCGGGGTCGGGCATGGGGGGCGGTTCGGGATCGAATCGTCCCGATTGGACCACAGGCCGTTGCGCCCGTGGCGATGCGCGGCGGAAACCCGGGACCCGGTTCCGGAAGCGCCGCTTCATGCGCGGATCGGAGGCCCGGATACGCGAAGGCCGCCCGCGTCTGCACGGGGCGGCCTCCGGGTCGGGCGCGTCGAACGGCTCAGTCGGCCTTGTCGGCGTCGTTGCGGGCCTGGCCGAAGTGGGTCTTGAGCACTTCGATCCGGCCACCGGCCTTGCGGAACGCGGCCAGGTCGGCGGCGATGCGTTCGCGGGTCAGCGGCTGCCCCTTGCCTTCGTTGCGGGCAATGATCGGCTGGGTCTTGGACTTGGCTGGACGTGCCATGGTGGCTCCTGTGCTGTCTTGAAGGTGATCGAGACCGCCCGCCGGCGGCGGGGGCGTTCTGGAAAGGCGGTGAGGGACGCAGTGCCGTGGAGCGGGTATTGCCGGCGGAACCCCTCGGGTCGAGACAGTCGCAGGCAGACGGCGGAAGCGAGGGGGCGTCGATGAAAGCCTTACGTGACAATAGTTTAGCTCAAGGGACGCCGGCAAACGTTAAATCGGTGTTCGCGCGCTCAGGGGGGCTGCTCGCCCCGGTCCAGGGCCTGCCGCCGGCGCCGCCAGGTCTCCGGCGTCTGCGGCTTGACGAACAGCGCGGTGAGCTCGGGATGCCGCTGCCTCGCGGCGGTCTCGATGCGGGTGACGCAGGCCTCGATCTGCGGCGTGGCCAGCGCGTCCTCGAACTCGGCGCTGAGCGCGGCCACGACCTGGTTGGGGCCCATCTGCAGCGTCAGCACGCCGTTGGCGGCGTGCACGTCGCGGTCCTGGCCGGCGATGGCCAGCAGCGATTCGGCGACGTGCGGGTGCGCGGGCTCGCCGATCAGCAGGCCCTTGGTCTCGCGCGCCAGCAGGAAAGCGGTGAAGCCGAGCACCAGCGAGATGCCGATCGAAGCGATGCCGTCGAAGACCGGCATCTGCAGCCACTGCGACAGGAGCAGGCCGGCGAGGGCCATGAACAGGCCGAGCAGGGCGGCGCTGTCCTCGAGCAGCACGGTGAACGTGCTCGGGTCCTTGCTCTGGCGGAATGCCTCGAAGTAGCCCAGCCGGCCCTTGTGGGCGCGGAATTCGCGCAGCGCCACCCACCAGGAGGTCCCCTCGAACAGGACCGACACGCCGAGCACCGCGTAGGCCAGCGCATGGTCGGTGGCCGGCTCCGGCTCGCGGACGTGCATCACGCCTTCGTACATCGACACGCCGGCGCCCATCGCGAATACCAGCAGCGCGACGATGAAGCTCCAGAAGTACAGCTCGCGCCCGTAGCCGAACGGATGCGTCCGGTCGGCGGGGCGCGCGGCGCGGTGCAGGCCGTAGAGCAGCAGCAGTTCGTTGGCGGTGTCGACCAGCGAATGCACGCCCTCGCTCAGCATCGCCGAGCTGCCGGAGATGCCGGCGGCGACGAACTTGGCCACGGCGATGGCGAGATTGCCCGCCAGCGCCACGTAGACCACCCATTTCGAACCACTGTTGCTGGCCATGCGTGCAGGTCGATGCGTGCGTGGAGGGGCACTATCGCGCCAGCCGCGTGCGGTCCACGTGAGCCGGCGCGCGCGCCTTGCCACTACAATGGCGGCCCTTCCGCGTCCTGGAACGCCTGCCATGCCCGCCTGCCCGCAATGCACCCTGGAAAACACCTACGTCGACGGCGGGCAGTGGGCCTGCGCCGATTGCGGGTTCGAATGGCCCGCGGAGGAGGCGCAGGCGGAGGCGTTGGTGGTGCGCGATTGCAACGGCAACGTGCTGTCGGCCGGCGACACCGTCACCGTCATCAAGGACCTGAAGGTCAAGGGTTCCTCGATCCCGCTCAAGCAGGGCACGGTGATCCGCAACATCCGCCTGGTCGAGGACGATGCCGGGCACATCGAAGGCAACTCGGACAGGATCAAGGGCCTGGTGCTGAAGACCGTCTTCCTGCGCAAGGCCTGAACGCCGCCAGGCGGCTCAGTTCGCCGCCTGCTCCGGCGGATCGGCATCGATGACCTGCTGCGCGCGCCCGGTGGTCGAGGCCATCACCGACTGGGTCGTCACCACCAGCGCCGCGCCCGGCATGATCTGCGGCACGAGCTGGCGGAGGAAATCGGGCGGCACTTCCACCTTGCCGATGGTCTGGGCGGCGACGGTCTCGCCGGACGTGGCATCGCCGTTGACCGCGACGTGCAGCCAGTTCGGCATGCGTACGTCCGGCAGGCCGGGCAGCGTGCCGGGCAGGAAGCCTTGCCCGGCCAGGTAGACCTGGGTGCCGAAGTCGGGCGGCAGGTCGTGCACCCTGGCCCGCGCGCGGCCGATCTCGACGCCGTTGCGGTACACCACCAGTTGCTGGTCGGCATCGCTCAGCACCATCGAGATCGGGCCCTGCGCCGAGGATTCCGGATGCCAGCTGTAGGTCTCGCCGCTGGCGAGCGGCTGCATCGGCACGTCGGCGCCGGTGCCGGGATCGATCGGGCTGAGCGGCTGCGGATGCACCAGCGCGTCCGGGCTCACGCCGGCCTTCGAGATCACCACCACCATGCCCATGTTGGAGTTCTCGAACAGCAACCGCGCGAACTCGGACGGCAGGTGCACGCAGCCATGCGATTCGGGGTAGCCGGGCAAGCCGCCGGCATGCAGGGCCACGCCGTCCCAGGTCAGGCGCTGCTGGTAGGGCATCGGCGCGCTGTTGTAGAGGTTGGAGCGATGGTCCTTGTCCTTCTGCAGGATGGTGAACACCCCGGTCGGCGTCTCGTGCCCCGGCTTGCCGGTGCTGACCGTGCTGATGCCGATCAGGATGCCGTTGCGATAGGCATACGCGCGCTGCTCGGTGAGGCTGACGATCACCGCCATCGGTCCCCAGCCCTTGCTCAATCCGCCCCAGTACCATTCGCCCGGCTCGAGGTCCGCCGCCGGCGTGCCGATCGGGCTGGACGTCCTGGCGCCCCAGAACGGTACGGCGCCCGTGGCCGGCGCGGCCTGCAGGACGGCCAGCAGCGCAGTGGTGTACAGCAGTCGGCGCATGGAAGGCTCCGGGGCGAGGGACCGGGCGATCTTAGAGCGTGCCATGTACTTTGGGATGAGTGCGAAGCGGCCTCGCGCGAAGATCACGGCTGCAGGTGCGGGCGCACCCTGTCGGCCAGCCAGTCCATGAAGAGCGAGACGCGGCGGGGCAATCGTCGGCGCTGCGCGTAGAGCAGGGTGACCGGCATGGGCTCGGCGGAAAGATGCGGCGCCACTTCGACCAGCGCGCCGGACTCGAGCAGGGGGCGCACCCCGTGCACCGGCACCTGGATGATGCCCAGGCCGGCCAGCGCGGCCTGGACGTAGGCGTCGCCGTTGTTGACGGTGACGGGGCCGGCCATCGGCAGCCAGCGATAGCCTTGGCCGTCGTGGTACTCGAAGCCGGGCGGGCGCTGGCCGAGCGTGCCGACGTAGTGCACGAGAATGTGCGCGGCGGCGAGGTCGTCGGGCCCGCGCGGCATGCCGTGCGCGGCCACGTAGGCGGGGCTGGCGCAGTTGACGATCCGCAGCGCGCCGAGCGGACGCGCGATCAGCGTGTTGTCGTCCAGGGCGCCCACGCGCAGCACGCAGTCGAAACCCTCGCGCACCACGTCCACGCGCCGGTCGGTGCCGCTGAGCTCGATCTCCAGCCGTGGATGCTTCGCCAGGAAGCCGGGCAACTGCGGCATCAGCAACCGCGCCATGCCGGTGGGCATGTCGACCCGCAGCCGGCCGCGCAATGGCGCATCGCCCTGCTGGAACATGCCGTGCAGCTCTTCCATCTCGTCGAGCTGTTCGCGGGCGCGCGGGTAGAACGTCTCGCCGTCGGCGGTCAGCCGCACGCGCCGGGTGGTGCGGTGCAGGAGCTGCGTGCCCAGGCGCGCTTCCAGCCGTTGCACCGCGGTGGAGACGCTGGCCTTCGGCAGGCCCAGCGAATCGGCCGCGCGGGTGAACGAACCCAGTTCCGCGACCCGCAGGAAGCTGCGGAGGAGGTCCAGCGTGTCCATGATTGTTCTCGATGCGCGAACGATGAAATCATTCTGGAGCGGTTTATGCGTCGCCACAACGGCAATAACGTGGGCCCCATCGTTTCTTCCGACAGGACCCGTGCCATGAACGTTTCGCCCCGCACCACCTTGATCACCGGCGGCAACCGCGGCCTGGGCCGCAATGCCGCCCTGGCCGTCGCCGCCTCCGGCAGCGACGTGATCCTGACCTACCGCAGCCATGCCGACGAGGCGGCCGAGGTCGTCCGCCGGATCGAGGCCGAAGGACGCCTGGCGGCGGCATTGCCGCTGGACGTGTCCGATGCCGACGGCTTTCCCGCGTTCGCCGATGCGGTGCGCGGCGTGCTCGCCGGCTGGAGGCGCGAGCGCCTGGATGCGCTGGTCAACAACGCCGGCATCGGCCTGGACGCGCCGATCGCCAGGACCACGCAGGACCAGTTCGACGCACTGGTGCGCGTGCACCTGAAAGGGCCGTACTTCCTGACCCAGGCGCTGCTGCCGCTGATCGCCGACGGCGGGCGCATCCTCAACCTGTCCAGCGGGCTGACCCGCTTCTCGCTGCCGGGCTATTCGGCCTACGCGATGATGAAGGGCGGCATCGAGGTCTTCACCCGCTACCTGGCCAGGGAACTCGGCGAACGCCGCATCAGCGTCAACACGCTGGCGCCCGGGGCGATCGAGACCGATTTCCGCGATGGCGCCGTGCGCGACAACCCGCAGGTCAACGCCATGGTGGCTTCGGTCACCGCGCTCGGCCGCGCCGGCCTGCCCGACGACATCGGCCCGGTGGTGGCGGCATTGCTCGCGCCGCAGAGCGGCTGGATCAACGCGCAGCGCGTGGAGGCCTCGGGCGGGATGTTCGTCTGAGGGAACGCTTGCGGCCGCCGGCCGGCGCCGTCACGGGCGCAGGCTGGCGGACGAGCGCGACCAGCGGCGCAGGCTGTCGAGCTTGGCCTGGTAGCGCTGTTGTTCGCTGGCCGGCGCCAGGGTGTGCGCCAGGCGCAGCTCGCGGTCGGCGAGCCTGCCGTCGCCGGTCAGGAAGGCCACCCGCGCCAGCCCGAAATGGAACTGGTGCGCATTAGGGTAGAGACGGATCGCCTTGGCGTAGTAGCGCGACGCGGTGGCGTAGTCGCCCTGGCGCTCGGCCTCGGTGCCGAGCACGTACTGGTGGAACGGGTCGCGCGCCTGCACCTGCTGCAGGCGCGCCAGCATCTGCGCGGCGCGCTGGGTGTCGCCGAGCCTGCGATACACGTTGAGCGCGTTGGAGATGGAGGCCGCGTGCCGCGCGTCCAGCGCCAGTGCTTGCGCGTAGTCGGCCGCGGCGGCGTCCAGCGCATTCTCGTGGGCGTTGAGCACGCCCAGGTTGTTCCAGGCATCGGCCAGCTTGGGGTCGATGCGCAATGCCTGCTCGAAGTAGGGGCGGGCCTGCGCGAACCGGCCGTCCGAGATCAGTTCGGCGCCGCGGTTGTTGTAGTAGTGGGCGAACAGCCGCAGGTCGGAGATCACGCGCGGCCCGCGCCGGTCCATCAGGATGTTGCTGTCCAGGTCGATCGTGGCGACCTGGGCGTTCATCCGGACCTGCGCATTGATGTGGCCGTAGTTGTAGCCGATGCCGCCCTGTTCGTACCAGCTGAGCACCTGGCCGACTTCCTGCGGGCGCGCGCTCAGCCCGGCCTCGCGCGCCAGCGCGAGGAACAGCATCGTGAAGGACAGGCAGTTGACTCGCCGGGTGGCGAAGCTCTCGGCGACGCTGTGCGTGTCGCTCGCGCCGTACTGCAGGCCCAGGCCGTCCTGCGAGAACAGCAGGTCGACCAGCCGCTGCAGGCGTTCCTCCGAGTTGGGCGGGCTGCGGCGCATCACGCGCTGTTGCAGCATGTGCCGCAGCTCCGGCGGGATCGCCATCAAGGTGTCCACCGCCGGTGGCGGCGGCGGCGAGGACGGCGGGGATTCCGGTGCGGGCGCGACCGCGAGGGCGGTGGCGAGCACGAACGAGGCCAGGCTGATCATCCGACACCTCCGCGCAGCAGGGCGTGCCGGCAGTCTACTCCTGCGGCGGGCCGGTGGCGCATGCCGGCGCCGGCCGGGCTTTGCTAGTATCCGCGCCCCCGCAAGACGCTGCTGGCAAGCAGGTAGCCATGTCGATGACCCGGCCATTCCTCTATCTCTCCTCGGCCGACGCGCAGCTGTCGCTCGGGTTGGGCGAGGAGAAGCCGAGCGAGCGGCTGTTCTTCGCGGTGATGCCGGACGCGGAGACGGCGGCCGCGGCCGGCCGCCTGGCCCGCGATCTGGTCGGGCAGGAAAACCTGTCCGGCAAGCCCCTGGCGGAAGCGCGGTTGCACGTCACCCTGCATCACCTGGGCGACTACGCCGGACTGCCGCCGTCCTTGCTGGCGCGCGCACGCGCGGCCGCGGAGCGGCTGAGGATGGAGGCTTTCGACGTGCGCTTCGACCGGGTGGGGACGTTCGGCGGCCGGCGCCGGCAGATGCCCTGCGTGCTGCGCGGCGAGGAAGGCGTGAAAGGCCTGTTCCAGCTGCAGCGCACGCTGGCGCGGCGGATGGCCGAACAGGGCATCGCCGGCGATACCGCGTTCACGCCGCACATGACCCTGCTCTACACCGACACGGCGCTGCCGCTGCGGCGTGTCGAGCCGGTGCAGTGGCGCGCGCGCGAGTTCGTGCTGATCCGCAGTTTCCTGGGGCAGACCCGCTACCAGCTGGAAGGACGCTGGCCGCTCGCGTGAGCGGTGGCGCGAACGGCGCGCCGCGCTTAGGCTGCGCGCATGGACCATTCCCCGCCCGTCGCGCTCGATCCGGCCCAGTGGCAGGCCATCGAACAGGCCTATGCCACCCCGCCGCGGGCGTACCACAACTTCGGGCACGTCCGCGCGCTCTGGCGGCACTTCGACGAGGTGCAGGCCGGACCCGGCTGGCGGCATCCGTGCGAGGTCTGGCTGGCGATCCTGTTCCACGACGCGGTCTACCGCCCGGGGCGCTCGGACAACGAGCGCCAGTCCGCGGCGATGGCGCGGGAATGGATCGCGCGCTGGTGGCCGCATGCCGGCTACGACCTGGACCGCATCGAACGGCTGATCCTGCTCACCGCCCGCCATGGCCAGCTGCAGCCGCAGGACGTGGACGAGGAAACCGCGTTGTTCCTCGATTGCGACATGGCCATCCTGGCCGCCCCGGAAGCGGTCTTCGACGCCTACGACCGGGGCATCGCCGAGGAGTATCGCGGGCACGTGCCCGGGCTGCTGTTCCGGCACGAGCGCAAGCGCTTCCTGCGCGGGCTGCTGGCGTTGCCGCGGATATTCCTGAGCGGGTTCTTCCATGAGCGCTACGACGCACGCGCCCGCGCCAACCTGCGCCGCGCCACCGGCGGCTGAGGCGCCGCAGCCGTGCGCGACGATCGACCGGGCGCCCGGCGACGTTTCGGCTACGTGGCCGGCCCTACAATGGCGGGTGTCCCACGCAGCGCTGCCCGCCGTACCGATGACCGATCTTCCCGACGACCCGCTCGATCCGCGACCGCAGCCTCCGGAGCGGCCGGCGGACAACGAGTGCTGCGGAAGCGGTTGCCCGTTGTGCGTCTACGATCTGTACGAGGAACAACTGGCCGAGTACCGGCAGGCGCTGGCACGCTGGCTCGAGCGGCATCCCGGTGCGGATGCCTGATGCGGACACGCCCTCATTCCAGGAATCGATGATGCGAAGGCTTGAACTGTGGAAGTCGCTGTGTGGCGCGGGCGTGCTGGCGGTGTCGATGGGCGCCGCGGCGGCCGGGCCCGAGACGGTCACGCATGGACGCTTCGAGCAGGTACCGGTGCTGCAGCCGGCGGGCGAGCCGCAACGGATGGTGATCTGGTTCGGCGGCATCGGCGACGGCGCGCGCCGGCAGGCCCAGGCCGAGGCGCTGCGCGCCGATGGCGCGATGGTAGCGATGGTGGACACCGCGCACCTGTACAGGGTGCTCGACAAGGACGGCGGCGATTGCGCGTTCTCGTCGGGCGACGTGGAGAACTTCTCGCGCTACGTGCAGGCGTTCTATCACGTGCCGACCTACCGGCTGCCGCTGCTGGTCGGCGATGGCGAGGGTTCGGCGCTGGTCTACGCCGTGGCCGCGCAGGCGCCGGCGAACGTACTGGCGGGCGTGCTGACCGACGGGCTGCGCCCGGCCTCGGTCCCGCCCAAGGCGATCTGCGGCGACGGCGTGGGCAAGGCCGGCGCGCTGAAGGCCACGCGCCTGCCGGTGCCGTGGCTGGCGGCATCGTCGCAGGGCAAGCAGGGCGATGCGGTCCCGGTGCCGGACTTCATCAAGGGCATCCCGCAGGCGCGCCTGCTCAAGCGCAGCGCCAGCGGCGACCTGCTGCCGGGGCTGCGGGCCGCGATCCGCTCGCTGGGGGCGCAGAAGGGCGTCAGCCTGCCGCCGCCGCCGGCCGACCTCGAGGGATTGCCGATCGTGGAAGTGCCGTCCGCCGCCGACGGGCAGGGCGATACCTTCGCGGTCTTCGTTTCCGGCGACGGCGGTTGGGCCGGCCTGGACAAGGAAGTGGCCGGCGCGCTGGCGCAGGCCGGCATCCCCGTCGTCGGCGTGGACTCGCTGCGCTACTTCTGGCAGGAGCGCACCCCGCAAGGCTTCGCCGACGACCTGGATCGCATCGTGCGGTTCTATGCGCAGCGCTGGAAGCGCTCGCGCGTGGTGCTGATCGGGTTCTCGCAGGGTGCGGACGTGCTCCCGGCCGCGATCAACCACCTGCCGCCGGCCACGCTCGCGCAGATGCGCATGGCGGCGCTGCTGTCGATCGGCAAGTTCGCCGACTACGAGTTCCACGTCAGCAACTGGATATCCAGCGACGACGACGGCCTGCCGATCGCGCCGGAGATGGCCAGGCTGCCGGTGCAGCGCACCGTGTGCATCTACGGGGTGGACGACGACGACGCGCTGTGCCCGTCGCTGCCCAAGCAGAGCCGCCGCGTCGGCCTGCCGGGCGACCACCACTTCGAAGGCGACTACGAGACGCTGGCGAAGACGATCCTGCAGCAATTGCACGACACCGCGCCCTGAGGCGCGGTGCCGCGGGAGCGGCCGCGACCGCTCCCGCCGGGTCAGTCGTGCTGGCGCGGGTCCAGCGAGATCAGCCGGGTCACGTCCAACAGCGCGGCCGGCAGGTGCATGCCGCCGGGCGCGGCCAGATAGCGCGGGCGCCAGACAGGCGCGAACTTCGCCTTGAAGCGGCGCAGTCCGCTGAAGCCGTAGAAGCGCTCGCCGTGGCGGGCGACCAGGTTGGCGAAGCGGTTCCAGCGCCCGGCCAGGCGGTGCTGCGCCAGCCCCGACAACGGCGCCATGCCGAGCGAGAAGCGGGTGAAGCCGTTGCCGGCACCCCACAGGAACAGCGCGACGAACAGGTAGTCCATCGTGCCCTTGGGGGCATCGTTGGCGTGGCGCATCAGGTCCACCGACAGCTCGCCGCTGGCCTGCGCCTCCCAGATGTTGGCGAAGGCGACGATCCGCCCTTCGGCTTCCACCTCGACCACGCCCATCGGGAAGCGGCACAGGTAGTCCGGGTCGAAGCTGCCGAGCGAGAACCCTTTTTCCTCGCCGGCCTTTTCCTCCAGCCACTGGTCGGAGATCTCGCGCAGGCGCGGCAGCAGCGCGGCGACTTCCTCGGCCGGGACCATGCGGAAGTTCAGGCCCATGCGCTTGCCCTTGTTGTAGGCCTGGCGCAGTTCGGCGCGCTCGCGGCCTTCGAGGGTGAAGTCATGCAGCGGCACGATCGCTTCCTCGCCGAGCTTGACCAGGGTCAGGCCCAGGTCGAGATAGGTCTGCCAGTGCTGCTCGCCGACCTGGTAGAACACCGGGCGCAGGCCGAGCCGGTCGGCTTCCTCGCGGAAGCGCCAGATCAACGCGCGCGCGACCTCCGGCGGGCCGACCGGATCGCCCATCGAGATCAACGAGCCGCCGTAGCGCTGCATCATCACGAAGCCGGTCCTGGCGTCGTCGCGCAGCAGCGCCTTGTCGCCGGTCAGCGCCAGGCAGGCCTGGGTGTCTGCGCTGGCGGCGATCAACGGCCTGAGCTGCTCCAGCGTCTGCGGGTCGGCCGGCGGCAGCGGACGGCGCGCGCTGCGCAGCAGCCGCGCCAGGCCGAACACGATCAGGCACACGCAGACGATCAGCAGCGCCCGCAGGGCGCGCGGCGCGTTCGCCGAGGTGGCGAACTGCCACCACAGGTCGTTGCTGTACTCGACGTGGCTGTAGACGAAGAACAGCAGCCAGAACGTCGCCACCAGCACCAGGCCCAGGTTGCCGAGCCAGCGCCACGACCAGGCCTCGTCGAGCAGCGCGCCTTCGCGGTAGAACTCGCGGCGAGCCACCCACAGCGCCAGCGCGGTCAGCAGCGAGAACAGGGCCACCGAGTAGTGGCTGCCGCGCATCGGCGCCAGCGGTACCAGCGCCACGCAGATCGCCAGCGCCAGCGCCCATGCCGAATGGCTGCGCCGCTGCAGGCCCTGGCCGATCAGCAGCAGCACCACGCCACCGAGGCTGACCAGCAGGTGCGAGGTCTCGATCAACGGCAACGGCGCCACCTGCTGCCGCGACTTGGGCGTGGGCAGGGTGCCGTCGATCACCAGCACCGCGCCGACCGCGAACACCGCCAGCGCGATGATCTGCGGCAGCCACGGCCGCAAGGTCTTCCATGCCGCGCGCGCGCCGCTGGCACCGACCAGCGCAGGCTTGCGCAGGCCGGTCGCGGCGGCCATCGCGATCGAGATCAGCATCGGCACGATGTAGTAGGTGATGCGGTAGGCCAGCGCCGCCGCCAGCAGCGCCGCCGGCGCGACCTGCGGCAGCAGCTTGAGCAGGCTCCACTCGAACACGCCCAGGCCCGCCGGTACCGTCGAGACCAGGCCGGCGACCACCGCGACCAGCCACAGCCCGATGAAGCCGAAATAGCCCGTGCCGGGATCCGGCGGCAACAGCACGTAGAACGCGGCGCTCGCCAGCCCCAGCTCGAACACGCTCAAGGCGCTGACCACGAGCACCGTGCGCCGGTCGGGCACCCAGAAGCGGTGCGTGCCGAAGCCGAACTCGCGTCCGTGCCGGCCGACCAGGACCAGCATCGCGCCGTAGCCCAGCAGGATCGCGATGCCGGCGATGCGCACCGCGCCGGGCAGGATCGGCAGGGCGCGCGCGGCCGCTTCCGGTTCCAGGCACAGGGCCAGGCCGAGCAGCACCCACGCGCCGAACACGAAGCCCAGGGTGCTCATCAACACCACCTGGCCGATCTCGGCCAGGCTCAGGCCCACGCTGCCGTAGCCGCGCAACCGCACGGCGCCGCCGGTGAGCGCGGCGAAGCCCAGAGTCTGCCCGACCGCGTGCGCCAGGAACGCGGTGATGCCGACGCGCGCCGGATGCAAGCGCTTGCCGGTGCGCTTCAGCCCGATGCTGTCGAACCCGACCAGGCAGGCATAACTGCTCAATCCGAGCAGCAGCGTCAGCGCGATCTGCCCCGCGCCGAAGGCGCGGAAGGCTTCCCGGATCTGGCGATAGCCATGCTCGGTGAACTCGGCCGACAGCGCCCGCAGCGCCATCGCCAGGATCGCCAGGCTGACCAGGACCGGCAGGGCGCGCCGCCAACCGCTTGGGGGGGATGCCGGGGAGGCAGGGGTTTCCGTCATGGCGACAAGGGCCTGGAAGGACCGGGAGAGGGAGAAGGCCGGCATTGCCGGTCGTGCAGAACGCCAGGGCCGTGGTTCATCGTGCCGTCGGTGATCGGAGGACGGGACGCGTCATCGGACATCATGGTGGGTGCCTCCGATGTTGCCGGCGCGCATCATAGGGCAAAGCATTGTGAGCGGGCGTGGTGTCCGGGAGGACGATGGCGGCATGATGGAAACGGGGACGAGGGACGGGGAAGGGCAGGCTGCATGGATCGCGGCGGCGGGCCGGCTGGCGGCGATCGTCGGGTCGGCCTTCCTGGCATGGGTGGTGGCCTTGCAGTTCATGCGCGACGACCTGGCCTGGGTGGACGCGCAACTGAGCCTTTACCTGCATGGCCCTTATGGACTGGGGCTGCGCACCGCCTATTGCCTGATGGCGGCGGCGATGGCCGTGGTGGCCCTGGCGCTGCAGCGGGCGCTGCAAGCGGGCGCACGCAGCCGCACCGTGCTGGGCCTGTTCTGGTGCGCCGCGCTGGGACTGGGCGGCGTGGCGATCGGCGACAGCTGGTTGCCGGACCTGGCGCCGGACGTCGCGCCGCTGGTCCACCTGCTGTCGGCGCAGACCGCATTCCTGTGCGTGATCGCCGCGGTGCTGTTGCAGTCGTGGTGGTTTCGCCACGACCCCCGGTGGCGGGACCGGTTCGGGCCGGCCTTCGCCGTGGGCGTGCTGGCGTTTGCCGTGCTGGCCTGGAACGCCGGCGTGCGCAGCGCGCCGCGCGGATTGAGCCAGAAGCTGGCGATCGTGCTGATCGTGGGATGGCTGGTGATGGTCGGCGCATGGCTGGGATGGCGGAATCGCGCGGGGGCTGCGCCGCAGGCGACTTCGCGTGACAATGCCGATGTCCAACCCGAGGAACACTGAAATGCTGCAGCGATACGAGACCGGCACGCGCATGTCGGAGATGACCGTGGCCCACGGCCTGTGTTTCCTGGCCGGCCAGGTGGCCGAGGACGCCACGGCCGACATCCAGGGCCAGACCCGCCAGGTGCTGGCCGAGATCGACCGGCTGCTGGCGCTGGCGGCCAGCGACAAGACCAAGATCCTGCGCGCGGAGATCTTCCTCGCCGACATGGCCGATTTCGCCGCGATGAACGAAGTGTGGGACAGTTGGGTGGCCCCGGGGTTCACGCCGGCGCGCGCGACGGTGCAGGCCAAGCTGGCCAACCCGGAGTGGAAGATCGAGATCGTCGTCACCGCGACCATCTGAGCCATGCCGCCGCGGGCGGAGCAAGCTCCGCCCGCGGACGCCGATCGGCATCGGGCCCCGGCCATCTTCGCCCCCGTCGTGCCCGCCTGGACGGGCACGAGGCCATTCGATGCGGCGACCTGCGATCGTGCCGATCGAATCGCGGAACGACGGCGGGCCGGCCCGCCTTTACGGATGCGGCGGGGGCGGCTGCATCACGATGCAGTCCACGGGACAGGCCGGCACGCACAACTCGCAGCCGGTGCAGAGCGGCGCCAGCACGGTATGCATGTATTTCGCGCCGCCGACGATCGCATCCACCAGGCAGGCCTGGATGCACTTGGTGCACCCGATGCAGTCCGCCTCGACGATCCATGCCACCTGCGGCGGCTTGTGCTCGCCGCGGCCGCGGTCGTAGGGCCGGGCTTCGACGCCCAGCACGCGCGCGAGCGCACGCGCCCCAGCATCGCCTCCGGGCGGGCAACGGTCCACGCCGGCCTCGCCGCGCGCCATCGCCTCGGCATACGGGCGGCAACCGTCGAAGCCGCACTGGCCGCATTGGGTTTGCGGCAACAGGCGGTCCAGGCGTTCGGCGAGGTCGGCGATGGGGGACATGGGCGTGGCGCGAGGCTGCGGCAGGAATGATGCGTCAGGCGATCCGTCGCCCGCGATACCAGCGTTCGTGGGCGAGCGCGAGCATCGGCTTGTCCTCGCGGCTGTCGCCATAGGCGTGGATGCGTTCGAATCCCGCCAGGTCGAAACGGGAACGGACCAACCCGGCCTTGCCCGGGCCGATGTCCGTGCCATCGTAGCGCCCGGTCAGGCGGCCGGCGGCGTCCTGCTCCAGGCGATTGCAGAGCAGGTGCAGGCCGTGGCGTTCGCACCAGGGCGCCAGGTACAGGTCGAGCGAGCCGGAAACCAGCGCCACCGCATGCCCCTGCGCCTGGTGCCAGGCGATCCGCCGCATCATCTCCGGCCGCAGCAGCGGCGGCAGCACCTCGCGCGCGAACGGTTCGCCATGCGCGGCGATCTGCGCGGCATCGCGGCCGGCGAAGGCCAGCCGGGTCACGCGCGCGCGGATCGCCTTGGCCGAAACGAGCCCGGCGCGATAGCCCAGCAGCCAGGGGCCGACCTTCCACTTCGCCTGCGCCAACCGGTCGGGTGTGGCCACGCGACGCAGGAAACGCGCGTAGGTATCGCAGGTGGTGACCGTGTGGTCGAAGTCGAACAGGGCCAGTTGCATGGAGCCGGGGCTCTGGTTGGGAGACTCGGGGCCGGAGAAGCGGGCCGCCTGCGCGGGAGCGGGCAAGCGCGGATGCTTTCGCCGGGTCCCGCCCTCACCGCACCGGCATGCCCGGCTGCGCGCCGCTGTCGGCATCCAGCAGCGCCAGCGCGCCGCCGTCGAAGCCGGCCGACAGGATCATGCCTTCGCTCACGCCGAAGCGCATCTTGCGCGGGGCCAGGTTGGCGATGAACACCACGTTGCGGCCGACCAGCCGGTCCGGCTCGCCGTAGCTGGCGCGGATGCCGGAGAAGATCTGGCGCTTGCCCAGCTCGCCGGCGTCCAGTTCGAAGCGCAGCAACTTGTCCGAACCCTCGACGAACTCGCAGGCCAGCACCTTGCCGATGCGCAGGTCGAGCTTGGCGAAGTCGTCGATGCCGATGTACTGGCCGGCCTCTTCCTGCTTGGCGGCGGGCGCGGCCTTCGGCTCGGCGTTCTTGGCGGGCGCGGCGGCCGGGGCGGCGGCGAGGGTGTCCTTGGAGGCTTCGGTCATGGCGTCGATCAGTTTCGGGTCGATACGGGTGAACAGGGCGGCGTAGGGCTGGATCGCGTGGCCGCCGGCCAGCGGCCGGTCCAGGTCCTGCCACGACGTCACCGGCGCGGACAGGAAGGCCTCGGCCTCGGCGGTGGTGCGCGGCAGGATCGGCTTGAGCGCGGCGGCCAGGATGCGGAACAGGTTCAGGCCCTGGGTGCATACCGCCTGCAGCTCGGCGTCGGCGCCGTCCTGCTTGGCGATCACCCAGGGCTTGGCCTCGTCGATGTACTTGTTGGCCTCGTCGGCCAGCGCCATGGTCTGGCGGATCGCGGCGGCCGGGTCGCTGCGCTCGTAGGCCTCGCGGATCGGCGCCAGCGCGGCGGCGAAGCGGTCGTACTGGGCCGGGTCCGGCAGCGCGGCGGCCAGCCGGCCGTCGAAGCGCTTGCCGATGAAGCCGGCGCAGCGGCTGGCGAGGTTGACGAACTTGCCGACCAGGTCGGCGTTCACGCGCGCGACGAAGTCGCCCAGGTTGAGGTCCAGGTCGTCCACGCCTCCGGAGGACTTGGCGGCGAAGTAGTAGCGCAGCGCCTCGGGTTCCAGGCCCACGTCCAGGTAGGTGCGCGCCATCACGAAGGTGCCGCGCGACTTGGACATCTTGGCGCCGTCCACGGTCAGGTAGCCGTTGACGTGCAGCCGGGTCGGTGCGCGGTGGCCGGTGCCGTGCAGCACCGCCGGCCAGAACAGGCCGTGGAAGTTGACGATGTCCTTGCCGATGAAGTGGTGCAGCTCGGTCGCGGTGCCGGCGCGCAGGTGCGACTCGAAGTCCTCGCCGATCGAGGCGCACAGCGTCTTGAAGCTGCACAGGTAGCCGATCGGCGCGTCCAGCCAGACATAGAAATACTTGCCTGGCTGGCCGGGGATCTCGAAGCCGAAGTACGGCGCATCGCGCGAGATGTCCCAGGCGCGCAGGCCGCCCTCGGCGTCCAGCCATTCCTTGAGCTTGGCCTTCACGCCCGGCAGCGCCACGTCGCCGGCCAGCCAGTCGCGCAGGAAGCCCTCGAAATGCCCGACCTCGAAGAAGAAATGCTCCGAGTCGCGGATTTCCGGCGTGGCGCCGGAGATCGCCGACTTGGGCTCCTTCAGGTCGGTCGGCGCGTAGGTGGCGCCGCAGACCTCGCAGTTGTCGCCGTACTGGTCCGGGCTGCCGCAGTTGGGGCAGATGCCCTTGATGTAGCGGTCCGGCAGGAACATGCCCTTGGCCGGGTCGTAGAACTGCGCCACCGAGCGGCGCGCGACGTGCCCGGCCTGTTCGAGCTTCAGGTAGAACTGCTCGGTCAGCTCGCGGTTGACCGGCGAGTTGGTCGAGTCGTAGTGGTCGAAGGCCACGCCGAAGGCGGCGAAGTCGCGCTCGTGGCTGGCCTTGATCCCGGCGATGAAGGCCTCCGGCGTCACGCCCGCCTTTTCCGCCGCCAGCATGATCGGCGTGCCATGGGTGTCGTCGGCGCAGACGAACCAGGTCCTGTCGCCGTTCAGGCGGCGCGCGCGGACCCAGATGTCGGCCTGGATGTAGCCGACCAGGTGACCCAGGTGCAGCGGGCCGTTGGCATAGGGCAGGGCGGTGGTGACGAGAGCGGTGCGGGTCATGATGATGGTGTTGCGGGGGACAGGGGATTATCGCACGCCCAAAACAGGCGACCCGGCCTGGGCCGGGTCGCTGTCCTGGAGATGCGGGCCGCGCGCGGTCAGTCGCGGATCCAGGTCTGGGTGCGGCCCAGCGCTTCGATGCCGATGTAGCCGCGCATCTGCAGTTTCTTGCCGCCGTCGGTCAGGGTGATCTTGGCCTTGTAGGTCTTGCCCTTGGCCGGATCGAGGATCGAGCCGCCGTCCCAGACCTGCGCGCCGTCCGGCTTCAGGCCCCACAGGATGGTCATGCCCTTGATCGGCTTGCCCTTGCGTTCGCCGTCGCACTTGTCGCAGACCGGGTTGGGGCCCTTGTCCGACTGCAGGATCTCGACCACCTTGCCGGTCAGTGTGCCGTTGGCCGCCTGCTCGATCTCGACGATCGACTTGGGCTTGCCGGTGCTGTCGTCGATGGTCGTCCAGCGGCCGACCGGGGTTTCGGCGGCCTGGGCCAGCATCGAGGCCGCCGCCAGCGGCAGGGCGAGCAGCAGGGCTTTGCATGTGTTGCGCATGGTTCCCCTCCCAGGGATGTCGTGACCGGCGCGGGGCCGGGATGGAGCCGACTGTATACCCATTCGCTCGGGTACGGAAACCATGCGGCGAGGGTCAGCGCTCCTGTTCGTACAGCTCCAGCGGCAACTCGTCCGGATCGGCGAAGAAGGTGAAACGGCGGCCGGTGTACTCGTCCACGCGGACCGGCTCGCAGGCGACGCCGTGCGAGGCCAGGTGGGCGACGGCGGCGTCGAGGTCGCCGACGCGGAACGCCAGGTGGCGCAGGCCGCGCGCTTCCGGGCGGCTGGGGCGCGGCGGCGGCGAGGGGAAGGAGAACAGTTCGATCTGCCCGCCGTCGGGCAGCGCGAGGTCCAGCTTCCACGAGTCGCGCGATTGCCGGTAGTGCTCGGCCAGCACGCGCAGGCCCAGGATGTCGCGATAGAAGTGCCGGGAGCGTTCGTAGTCCGAAGCGATGATCGCGACATGGTGGATGCCGGCCAGGCGCAGGCCGGATTCGCTGGGCGGATGGGACGTGGACGCGGACATGGGGGGACGTTGATGCGGTGCGGCAGGCCAGCATAGCGCAGGCCTCCCTTGCGTCCGCCGGTGCCCTTGGGCAGGGCCGGCCTGCTCGTGCCGGGCGCGGCGACGTGCATGCCCGGCTACCATGTCGCGATGGCCCAGGCGGCCGGAACGCGACGATGGCACCGGACCTTCCCGACGCTGCAACGGATCCGCTCGCGCGGCTGCTGGCCGGCGATGGCTGCATCGTGCTCGATGGCGCGCTGGCGACCGAGCTGCAGGCGCGCGGCTGCGACCTCGACGATCCGCTGTGGTCGGCACGGGTCCTGCTGGAGCGACCGGAGCTGATCTATCGGGTGCACCGCGACTACTTCGAAGCGGGGGCGCAGTGCGCGATCACCGCCAGCTACCAGGCGACCCCGCAAGGGTTCGCCACGCGCGGGCTCGACCTGGCGCAGTCCCGGCGATTGATCCGGCGCAGCGCCGAGCTGGCGCAGCAGGCGCGCGCCGATCACCTGCAAGTCCATCCGGATGCGGGGCCGCTGCTGGTGGCCGGCTCGATCGGCCCGTACGGCGCCTGCCTGGCCGATGGTTCGGAGTATCGCGGCGACTATGCGTTGCCGCGCGAGCGGATGCTGGCGTTCCATCGGCCGCGCATGGCCGCGCTCGCGGACGCCGGCGTGGACCTGCTGGCCTGCGAGACCCAGCCGTCCGCGCCGGAGATCGACGCGCTGCTGGGGTTGCTGGAGGAATTCCCGGCGATGCGCGCGTGGTTCACCTTCACCCTGCGCGACGCGACGCACCTGAGCGACGGCACGCCGCTGGCGGACGTGGTCGCGCGCGTGCAGGCCAACCCGCAGGTGGTGGCGCTCGGCATCAACTGCATCGCGCTGGAACGGGTGGAGGACGCGCTCGCGCACCTGGCATCGCTCACGCGATTGCCGCTGGTGGCCTATCCCAATTCGGGCGAGCGCTACGACGCGGCGGACAAGACCTGGCACGCCGACCCCGGGGCTACCGGTACGCTGGCCGGGTGCGCCTCGTCCTGGCGCGCTGCGGGCGCGCGCCTGATCGGCGGATGCTGCCGCACCACGCCGCGCGACATCGCGGCGTTGGCGATGCGATTGCATCCAGCCAAGGACGACGCCTAGGCGGCCTGCCGGTGCTCCCGGCATGCCTCGCAGTGCCGCCTGCCGCCATTCCCCGCCTGCGCGGTACTGAAGATCGATCCCGCGATGCCGGCCAGCGAGAGGCCGGGGCCGTCGCCGCCCCGGCCACGCCTACGACGACGGCTTGCCGCCCTTCTTGGAGGCGATCCAGCGGCCGATCTTTTCCTGCAGGACGTCCAGCGGCACCGAGCCGTCCTTCAGTACCTCCGCATGGAATTCGCGGACGTCGAACGCCGGGCCGAGCTCGCGGCTGGCCTGATCGCGCAGCGCCTGCATCTTCAGCTCGCCGATCTTGTAGGCCAGGGCCTGGCCGGGGATCGCCATGGCGCGCTCCACCTCCGCCTCGGCTTCCTCGCGGGTGGCGGGAGCGTTGTCGAGGATGTAGTCGATCGCCTGCTGCCGGCTCCAGGCCTTGCCGTTGAGGCCGGTGTCCACCACCAGCCGCACCGCGCGCCACAGTTCGTTGCGCAGGTAGCCGAAGTAGCTGTACGGGTCCTCGTACAGGCCCAGTTCCTTGCCGAGCGATTCGCTGTACAGCCCCCAGCCTTCGACGAACGCGGTCTCGCCGCCGAACCGGCGGAAGCGCGGCAAATGGCCGAGTTCCTGCTGCAGGCCGAGCTGGAAGTGATGGCCGGGCACGCCCTCGTGCAGGAACTGGTCCTGCGCCTCCCAGGTCCTGCGCTTGGGCAGGTCGGAGGTGTTGACGTAGAGCGTGCCGGGACGCGAACCATCGGCGCTGGGCGGCAGGTAGGACACCGCCGAGGCGGTCTGCGCGCGGTACGGCTCCACCGGCTTGATCTCGAAACCCGCCTTGGGCACCAGCGAGAACAGCCTGGGCGCGCTGGCCTGCACCCGCGATTGCAGCGTGCGGTAGTAGTCCAGCAGTTCCGCCTCGCTCCTGAAGGCGAAGCGCTTGTCTTCCTGCATCGACTTGAAGAACTTCTGCAGCGATCCGCGCGCGCGGGTCTGCTTCATCACGTCCTGCAACTGCGCCTGGATGCGCGCGACCTCGTCCAGGCCGATCCGGTGGATCTGCTCGGGCGCCATGTCGGCCGAGGTGGTGCTCTGGCGCACGTCGTAGGCGTACCAGGCGGCGCCGTTGGGCAGTGCGCCGCGGCCGTCGGTGTCGCGGCAGGCCGGCAGGTACTCGGTGGCGATGAAGCCGCGCAGCGCGCGATAGGCCGGCATGATCCGGTACTCGATCATGCGCTTGTACTCGGCGGCGATGCGCGCCTTGTCCTCGGCCGGGAACGACTCGGGCATGTTGCGCACCGGAGCCCAGAAGATGCTCTGTTCGGCGGTCGGCTTGATCAGCGCGTCCAGCTGCGGCAGCACTTTCTGCATCAGCACCTTCGGCTGCACCACGCCCGCCTTGATGCCTTCGCGCATGTTGGCGATGGCCTGGTCGAAGAGGTCCGGGATGCCCAGCGAGCGGCGCGACCAGTCGTCGTAGTCCTGCACCGTGTTGAACGGCTGCGCTCCGGTGCCTGAGCCGAGCATCGCCATTACGTTGGCGACGTTGTAGTACTGGTTGATCGGCAGCATCCAGCTCGGGAACTGTTCGGCCGCCAGGGCGTTGTTGGCGTCGCGCACGAAGATCTCGTAGCTCAGCAGGTCCTGGCCGGACAGGCCGTCCGGGCCGATCGCCTCCACCTTGGCCAGCCATTCGGTGACGAAATCGTGGGATTGCTGGCGGAAGGCGGCGGACAGGAAGTTGGGAAGCTGGTCGTTGTAGCGGCCATCGCCCTGCAGCGTGGCCTGCAGCGGATTGAGCTTCAGCGAGGCGTCCCAGTACTGGTCGTAGAGCGCGTTCAGCCGCGTGGCCTTGTCGACCTTGGCCGGGGCGGGGGCCGGCTTGGGCCGGGCGGCCCGGGTCGACTTGGCGGCCTTCGCGCGCGCCTGCTGGCTGGTCTGGGACTTGGCGTTCTTCTTCTTGGCCGCCTCGGCCGGCGGTGCCAGCGACAGGCTCAATGCCGCCGCGATGGCGAGCGAAAGCAGGCGGGAAAGCGGCAACGGCATCGCGGGCTCCGGCAACAAGCGAGCCGGGGAGCTTGCCCGATCCGGAAGCGTACGGCCAGCGATCCGGCACGCGCGGCGCGGCAAGGATTCATGCTCGTGAGAGGCGGGGGCGGCCTGCCGGTATGCCGACGACGGCAGGGGTTCCCGCCGCGCCAAGCGTTGCCTCCGCCCGGCGAAGGCCCGCTATGCCGCGGCTTCCTCGCGCAGCCGTTGGGCGCGCGCCGCGCCGAGATAGGCGGTGATGCCGCGGCGCATCACGTACAGCAGCGGGATCAGCAGCACCGCGAACAGCATCTTGTAGACGTAGTTGACCGTGCTGACCGCCAGGAACAGCGACAGCGGCCAATGCTGCGGCCCGATCACGAAGGCGATGTAGATCACCACGAAGCTGTCCACCAACTGCGACACCGCGGTCGAGCCGGTCGCGCGCAGCCAGACATGCTTCTCGCCGGTGGCGCGGCGGATGCGGTGGAACACCGCCACGTCGATCAACTGGCCGACCAGGAACGCCACCAGCGACCCGGCGATCGTCCACATGCCCTGGCCGAACACCGCGGCGAACGCGGCCTGGTAATCGGGCACGCCCTGCGACTGCGCGGCCTGCACCCACCAGCCGGCGGGCGCGAGATGGATCGCGGCGAACGCGAACAGGAAGCCATAGCCGATCAGGCCGACCGCGATCCACGAGATGAAGCGCACGCCGCGGCTGCCGAAGAACTCGTTGATCGTGTCGGTCATGATGAACACGATCGGCCACAGCAGCGTGCCCGCGGTGAAGCTCAGCGAACCGGTCTGGCCGAACAGGTTCCAGTTCAGCGGCGCGATGCCGAGGGTGTCCTCCAGCGCGAAGATCTTGACGCCGATGAACTCGGCCAGCGCGGCGTTGACGCAGAAGAACGCCGACAGCGCGATGAACAGCCTTACCGCGCGGTCGTCGAGCGTGCGCGCCGGGTGCATGCGTTCAGCGGTCCGCGGTACGGGTGAAGGGCACCGTCTCGGGCGAGACCGCGCCGCCGGAGATGATGAAGCTCATCGCCTGGTCCACGCTCCAGTCGGTCGGGGTCAGCAACTCCACCGGCACGATTTCCAGGTAGCCGGAGGTCGGGTTGGGCGTGGTCGGCACGTAGACGGCGGCCAGCTCGCGGCCGGTGCCGTGCTCGCGGATCACCCGGGTGACCAGGCCGACCGATTTCATGTCCCGGTGCGGGAAGTCGATCAGGACCACGCGCTGGGTGCTGCCCGGCTGGGTCTGCAGGATGTCCAGCAGCTTGCGCGCGCTGTCGTAGACGATGCTGGCCAGGGGAATGCGCCGCATCACCGCCTCGAACCAGCGCAGCAGGCGCTGGCCGATCACCTTGCGGCTGAGATAGCCCACCAGCAGGATCGCCAGCAGCGTCGCCAGCAGGGCGATGGTGTTCTGCACCCACAACGCCTCGATCCAGTCCAGCGACCCCGGGAACGAGGCGGCGATCCGGGCCGAGAGCGGCACTACCCACGGGCTGCTGATGCCCGACAGCAGCACGAACACGAACTTGACCACGACCCAGGTCAGCCAGACCGGCAGCAGGGTGAGAAGGCCCGTCAGGAAGACTCGCTGCAGGGAGGGGCGGGGGTGTGCGGCAGCATCGGGCGACATCCGCCCATTGTAGTGGAGCGCAATGCCGCGGTGCAGCGTGTCTGGCGGCCGGCGCCGAAGGCCGGGATGACTACCGGCACATCCGCTATACCGAAGTTGAGGATAGTGTTGCCTCCAACCTAGTGGAGGCCGCCATGGTGGATGTCGAAGCCCAGCTCAGGAAGTTCCAGAAGGAGCTCAGCGCCGGCACCGTGTCGCTGGCCCTGCTGGCGGTGCTCGACCGCGCCGAGGAACCGCTGTACGGCTATCTCATCGCCAAGCGGCTGGAGCGGCTCGACGGGGTGCTGAGCGGCAAGCAGAGCGCGCTCTACCCGGTGCTGCGCAACCTGGAAGGCGCCGGCCTGCTGGACAGCCACGTCGAACCGTCGCAGGCGGGCCCGCCGCGCCGTTACTACCGCATCACCGAACACGGGCGCGCCTGCCTGCGGCAATGGGCCGAGGCCTGGCGCGCCACCCGGGATTCCGTCGATTCCGTACTGGAGGGGGACAACGCATGACCACCGAACGCACGCCTCGGCCGCTGCCGACCACGATTCCCGAATACCTGGCGCAACTGCGCCGGGCGCTGGCCGGCGCCGACCCGGCGATGGTCCAGGACGCCCTCTACGACGCCGAGGAATACCTGCGCTCGGAACTGGCCGAACAGTCCGGCAAGAGCGAGGCCGAGGTCATCGCCGAGGTCGCCGGCAGCTACGGCGCGCCCGAGGAAGTGGCGGAGATCTACCGCGAGACCGAAGTCACGGTGACGCGCGCGCTGCGTCCGCCGCAACCGCCGAAACGGCGCTCGCCGCTCGGCCGCTTCTTCGGCATCGCCGCCGACCCGCGCACCTACGGCGCGCTCTTCTATCTCGTGCTGGCGCTGGCGACCGGCATCTTCTATTTCACCTGGGTGGTGACCGGCTTCTCGCTGTCGCTGGGCCTGTCGGTCACCATCGTCGGCCTGCCGCTGCTGGTGCTGTTCTTCGGGTCCACGCGCCTGCTCGCGCTGGTGGAAGGGCGGGTCGTGGAGACCTTGCTCGGCGTGCGCATGCCGCGGCGCCCGCCGCATGCCGGCCCGCCCAAGCCGTGGCTGCAGCGCATCGCCGACATGTTCACCGACGCGCGCACCTGGAGCACCTTGCTGTACTTCGTGCTGATGCTGCCGCTGGGCGTCGTCTACTTCACGGTGACGACGGTCCTCACGGTGTGCTCGCTGGCCCTGTTGCTGAGTCCCCTGGCGTTGCTGGCGCCGGGCCACACGGGCATCTACGTCGACGACTGGAACCTGGCCGCGGACGCGCCCTGGCTCTCGATCCCCATGGCCCTGGCCGGCGTGCTGATGCTGTTCGCCACGCTGCACCTGGTGCGCCTGCTCGGGCACGTGCACGGCCTGTTCGCCAAGCACCTGCTCGTGCGCGGCAATTGACGCGGGCCGCCGCGAAACGCGAACGCCGCGGGCGACCGCGGCGTTCGAGCGTTCCCGTACAGCGGGGGGGGGGCGTCAGGCGCCGCGCCTGCGCCGCAGCGGGGTGACCTTCGCGCCCGCCGAGCCACGGCGCTGGCTGACCGGCACCGCATCGTAGCGGGCGATGAACTCGCGCACCTGCGGGTAGACGATCTCGCGCCAGCGGCGCCCGCTGAAGATGCCGTAATGGCCGGCGCCTTCCACCACCAGGTGCTTGCGGTCGGCTTCGTCGATGCCGGTGCACAGCGCATGCGCGGCTTCGGTCTGGCCGAGCCCGGCGATGTCGTCCAGTTCGCCCTCGATGCTCAGCAGCGCGGTGTTGCGGATCGCCGACGGCTTGACCAACTGCCCGCCGACCTTCCACTTGCCGCGCGGCAGCAGGAATTCCTGGAACACCACGCGGATCGTGTCGAGGTAGTAGCGCGCCGGCATGTCGAGCACGGCGTTGTACTCGTCGTAGAAGCGCCGGTGCGCCTGCGCGTCCTCCAGGTCGCCCTTGACCAGGTTGGTGTAGAAGTCCCAGTGCGACATCACGTGCCGGCTGGGATTCATCGCCAGGAAACCGGCATGCTGCAGGAAGCCGGGATACACCTGCCGGCCATGGCCGGGATAGGGGTAGGGCACGGTGTGGATGACGTTGTTCTCGAACCACTCGATCGGATTGCGGGTGGCGAGGTTGTTGACCGCGGTGGGGCTGCAGCGCGCATCGATCGGCCCGCCCATCATCACCAGCGACTCCGGCGTGCGTTCGCCCTGCGCGGCCATCAGCGACACCGCCGCCAGCACCGGCACCGTCGGCTGGCACACGCTCATCACGTGCAGGCGCGGCTGGTGCTCGCCGATGTGGCGGATGAATTCCCGGACGTAGGCGATGTAGTCCTCGAGGCTGAAATCGCCTTCCTCGACCGGCACCATGCGCGCGTCCACCCAATCGGTCACGTAGACCTTGTGGTCGCGCAGCAGGGTGCGCACGGTGTCGCGCAGCAGCGTGGCGTGATGGCCCGACAGCGGCGCCACCACCAGCACGGCGGGCTGCTGCTTCATCCGCGCCATCAATGCCGGGTCGTCGCTGAAGCGCTTGAAGCGCAGCAGGCGGCAGAACGGCTTGGTCAGCACCTCGCGCTCGATGATCGGCAGCGAATGGCCGTCGACCTCGACGTCGTCCAGCGCCCAGGCCGGCTTCTCGTAGTCCTTGGTGAGGCGATGCAGCAGCTCGTTGCTGGCGGCCAGGCGGTCCGCGCCGGGCAGGGTGGCCCACAGGCTGTCCGGACTGGAGAACATCTTGGCGTTGGCCTGGGCCTGGTGGACCCACGGGGCAAGCAGATTACGGGTCAGCTCATGCAATTGGTAAAGCACGTCACCCATCCGTCTGGCGGTTTGCTGCCGTGCAGCATACCCGAATTGGCGCATTTGCACCTTAATGGGGTTTTCCTGCTTTGCAGGCGCGGGAAGGGGTTCAAGCCTTTTCCAGCGCCGACGCATGCCCGTCGAGCGCCGGAGACAGCCAGCAGTGCGAGCCGACCGCGGTGAACCCCGCCTTGGCGAAACGGGAGCGATACCAGCGCGCGGGCCGCGCCTGGAAACCGGCATGGTCGCCCTCGAACTCGTCCTCGGCCGTGAACAGTTCCAGGAACGCCACGCCGCCGCACAGCTCGGCCAGGCCCGGCAGGCCCTGCGCCAGTTCGCGGCTGGGCACGTAATGCAGCACGTCCGAGCAGACCAGCAGGTCGACCGGCGCACACGGGCGCAGCCAGGCGAAATCGCCGAAGCGCGCCAAGTGCACGTTGCGGCTGCGGCCGTAGCGGCGCACCGCGTACTCGCTGCCGTCGAAGCCGAGGTAGCTGGCGCGCGGGCGCAACTCCCGCAGCGGCGCGCGCCACGCGCCTTCGCCGCACCCGATGTCGAGCACGCTGCGGATCGGGCGTTCCAGGTAGTGCTCGGCCTGCGCGACGGCCAGTGCGACCTTGCGTCGCAGGCGCGCCCGGTCGTGCAGGCCGGCCTTGCCGTACCAATGCCGGAAGTAGTCGCGGTCGTAGGTCTTGTCCATCGCGTACGGTGTTTCGCCTGGCCGGATCGGTGAAAATGCGCGCCATCCTACACGCGAGCCGCGGAGCCAGCGCATGACCCTGTACCTGTGGATCAAGACCTTCCACCTGCTGTTCGTGATCGCCTGGATGGCGGCGGTGTTCTACCTGCCGCGCATCCTGGTCAACATCGCCGAAACGGAAGGGCAGGCCGACGTGCGCGCGCGGCTGGTCCTGATGGGCCGCAGGCTGTACCGCTTCGGCCACAACATGTTCGGCCTGGCGGTGGCGCTGGGGGCGGTGCTATGGCTGGGATACCGCTTCATCCCGGATTTCCCGACCATGGTCGGCCCGGGCACCGGTTGGCTGCACGCCAAGCTCGCGCTGGTGGTGGCGATCCTGGCCTATTACGTCTTCACCGGGCGCTGGCTGAAGGGCGCCGAGCAGGGCAAGCCGCTGCCGGGCTCGCGCACGCTGCGCCTGTTCAACGAACTGCCCCTGCTGGCGCTGGTGGCGATCATCTGGCTGGTGCTGTTCAAGCCGTTTTGACGGCCGTGATGGGGCATTCGCGATCCGCAAAAGCGGCGTGCCAGCCATGCCGCTTTTGCGGATTCCCCATTACGAACCAGCCATCGCGGCTCCTCACGCCGCCTCGTACGCCCCGTAGCCGCGCAGGCGCTCGTAGCGCTTTTCCAGCAGCTGGTCCACGGGGATCTTCTCCAGCGCGTCCAGTTCGTTGAGCAGCACCGCCTTGAGGCGCTTGGCCATCTGGGTCGGATTGCGATGCGCGCCGCCGGTGGGCTCGCGCACGACCTTGTCGACCAGGCCCAGGTCCTTCAGGCGCTTGGCGGTCAGGCCGAGCTGTTCGGCGGCATCCTTGGCCTTGGCCGCGTCCTTCCACAGGATCGAGGCGCAGCCTTCCGGGCTGATCACCGAATAGGTGCCGTACTCGAGCATCAGGGTGCGGTCGCCGACGCCGATCGCCAGCGCGCCGCCCGAGCCACCTTCGCCGATCACGGTGCAGATCACCGGGATCTTCAGCTCGGCCATCTCGATCAGGTTGCGCGCGATCGCCTCGGACTGGCCGCGCTCCTCGGCATCGATGCCCGGCCAGGCGCCGGCGGTGTCGATGAAGGTCAGCAGCGGCAGCCGGAAGCGCTCGGCCAGCTTCATCAGGCGCAGCGCCTTGCGGTAGCCCTCCGGCTTGGGCATGCCGAAGTTGCGGCGGATCTTCTCCTTGGTGTCGCGGCCCTTCTGGTGGCCGATCACCACCACCGGGCGGCCGGCGATGCGGGCCAGGCCGCCGACGATGGCCTTGTCGTCGGCAAAGGCGCGGTCGCCGGCCAGTTCCTGGAACTCGTCGCACATGACCCGCAGGTAGTCCAGCGTATACGGGCGCTGCGGATGGCGCGCCAGCTGCGAGACCTGCCAGGCCGAGAGATCGCGGAAGATCTGGGCGGTGCGCAGCCGCAGCTTGTCCTGCAGGGCACGCACTTCGACCTCCACGTTGACCGCCGGGCCGGTGCTGGCGTTGCGCAGCTCCTGGATCTTGGCTTCCAGGTCGGCGATGGGTTGCTCGAAGTCGAGGTAGTTCGGATTCATGGGACGCCGTGAGGAACCAAAGGGGCGAAGTGTAGCCGAATGCTCCGTCGCGGCCCGTACGCCCCGGTGCGGATCGATGCCGGAAACGGTCGAGCTCCGGCCGCCGAAGACCCAAGGAGGACGCTTGGCCGATACCGCCCGTCGGGACTGAAGTCCCTCCCACGAGGAGCAGACTGCATCGGGCGCATGACGACCCAGGACGCAGGTTCCGATCGAACGCGAAGGATCCCAACGAAAAACCCCGGCGCTTGGCCGGGCTTCGGGACGAGCGCTTTACTGCCGCTGGGCGGCGTGGCGCGAAGCGCCGGGCTGCACGTAGACCAGGCGGGTGCCGGCATCGCGGCTCGGCAGCGCCGGCTCGAACGAGCGCAGGTAGGCGGTGTAGACGCGGCGCAACTCGCCGGTGTCGTAGGCCAGGACCGGCGCCAGGCTCGGCAGGCCGGCATCCTCCAGCGCCGTCAGGTAGGTCGGCGACGGCATGCCGGGGTTCACCACGTAGGAGAAGGTGCTGGGGCCTTCGACCACGTGCTGGTAGTAGCTCACGAAATCGCGCGCGGCGAAGATCTTGGCATCGGCCAGCGCATCGTCCGCACGGGCGCGGCCGACTGGCGGCGCATCGTGCACGCCGGCGCGCCAGCTGCGGTTGATGATCAGTTCGTCGTTCAGGCGGTACGGGCCTTCGTAGGTGGTCCCTTCGAGGGTGACGCCCGGGTGGGCGTCGTCGAAGCGGCTCACCACCGGCTCGTGCGAGGGCGAGGTGGTGCTCGCGATGACGTAGGCGCTGCGGGTCGGGTTGATCAGCCCGCCGCGGTCGGCCGAGGACACCAGGAAGTTGATGTCGCCCAGCGCATCGGTGTGCAGGGTATGGGCGCCCGCGTCCAGCTGCAGGGCGACCGAGCCGCCGGCCGGCACGCGGTGCTCGGTGCCGTCCACGGTCACCGTGATGGCGGAAGCGGTCGGGTTGTCGATCTCGTAGGCTTTCGGGGCGGCGCTGCAGCCTGCGAGCAGGGCAACGACCAGCGGAGCGGCGAGCAGGGCTTTCATGGTGGGGAGTCCTAGGCCGTCATGGGTCCGAGAGCGCAGTGTGCGCCCGGGGGTGTGTACGGCGCCTTTACGCATTCATGCGGCGCGGCCGGCGCTTCGCGGGCCGCGCCCGTGCCACTTCGGACGGCATGGTCTCGCGGATTGCTGAGACGCCGGCCGGCCTCGCCCGGAACGGGAGGCGGCCTTTCATTGCGCCCACGGCGGGTTGTACTTGACCTTGAGCGCGCGTACCGCCGGGTCGCCGCGCAGGGCGTCGATCAGCTGCGGATCGACCCGGACCGAGCCGCTGCCGTTCAGGTCCAGCATGCCGGCCACGCCGCCCTTGGGCGAGCGCAGCAGCAGGTCCAGCCGCAGCGGCGTGCGTCCGGGGCGGTGGCGGGCGAGCAGGGCATCGATGCGCTGCCAGGCCTGGCGGTCGCGCAGGTCCAGCCGCAGCATCAGGCGCTGGGCGTGCTGGGCGCAGATCTGCTCGTAATCCCAGCACTGGCGGATGCGCAGGCTGTAGCCGCCGTTGAATTCGTCCTCGCGCAGGCCGCCGCGCACGATCAGGATGCGGTCGCGGGTCAGCAGGTCGCCGAACTCGGCCATCGCATCGGAGAACGCCGAGCATTCCACCCGGCCCCGGCCGTCCTCCAACTGCACGAACACCTGGCTGTCGCCCTTGCGGCGCACGCCGACCACCATGCCGGCCAGGACGGCGTTGACCTCCGGGCGCCAGGCGCGCTTCTCGCCGTCGCCGCCCCCGCCGCCGCGCTGCTGTGAGGCGACGATCTTCTCCAGGGCGCCCAGGTCGCAGCCGACCAGCTCCTTCACTTCCTCGCGATACGGGTCGAACGGATGGCCGCTCAGGTACAGCCCGAGCGTCTCGCGTTCGCCGTTCAATACCTGCGCGAGCGGCCATTCCTTGCTTTCCGGCAGCTCCAGGTGGATCGCCGGCGCCGACAGGTCGGGGCCGCCGAACAGCGAGTTCTGCCCGGACTCGCGCTCCTTGGCCATCTGGTCGGTGGCCTTGAGCACTTCCGGCAGCTGTAGCATCAGCGAGGCGCGGTTCTTGCCCAGCCCGTCCAGCGCGCCGGCGTTGATCATCGCCTCGAGCGTGCGCCGGTTGAGCTTGGACGAATCCACCCGCGTGCAGAAATCCAGCAGCGAGGTGTACTCGCCGCCGCGCTGGCGCTCCTCGACGATCGCCTCGCAGGCGCCGCGGCCGACGCCCTTGATCGCGCCGATGCCGTAGCGGATGGTGTCCGCGTTGGCGGCCTCGAACATGTAGGCCGATTCGTTGACGCGCGGCGGCAGCACCTGCAGGTTGAGGTTGCGCGCCTCGTCGAGGAAGCCGACCACCTTGTCGGTGTTGTCCATGTCCGAAGACAGGGTCGCGGCCATGAACTCGGCCGGATAGTGGCGCTTGAGCCAGGCGGTCTGGTAGCTGACCAGCGCGTAGGCGGCGGCGTGCGACTTGTTGAAGCCGTAGCCGGCGAACTTCTCCATCAGGTCGAAGATCTCGTCGGCCTTGGCCGCGTCCACGCCACCCTTGGCCGCGCCCTCGCGGAAGATCTCGCGGTGCTTGGCCATCTCGGCCGGCACCTTCTTGCCCATCGCGCGGCGCAGCAGGTCGGCGCCGCCGAGCGAGTAGCCGCCGACGATCTGCGCCATCTGCATCACCTGCTCCTGGTACACCATGATCCCGTAGGTGTCCTTCAGGATCGCTTCGGTGCGCGGGTCGGGATAGATGATCTCCTGCTGGCCGTGCTTGCGCGCGTTGAAGTCCGGGATCAGGTCCATCGGGCCCGGGCGGTACAGCGACACCAGCGCGATCAGGTCCTCGAAGCGGTCCGGGCGCGCGTCCTTGAGCAGGCGGCGCATGCCCGAGGATTCGAACTGGAACACCGCGCCGGTGTTGCCCGAGGCGAAGATGTCCTTGTAGGTGGCCGGGTCGTCGAGCGGGATCGCGGCGATGTCGATCGGCGGGATGCCGGCGCGCGCATGGCGCCGGTTGATCGCCTTCACCGCCCAGTCGATGATCGTCAGCGTGCGCAGGCCGAGGAAGTCGAACTTCACCAGGCCGACTTCTTCCACGTCGTTCTTGTCGAACTGGGTGACCGGGTTCTTGCCGCGCCCGCCCTCGTCGTGTTCGGCGAACAGCGGGCAGAACTCGGTCAGCGGCTCCGGGGCGATCACCACGCCGCCGGCGTGCTTGCCGGCGTTGCGGGTCAGGTCCTCGAGCTGGCGCGCCAGGTCGATCAGGTCGCGGACGTCGTCCTCGTTCTGGTAGCGCTGGATCAGCTCGGGCGAGGCCATCTCGCTGTCCTTGCCTTCGCCCATCGCATCCTTGAGCGTGATGCCGAGGATGTTGGGGACCAGCTTGGCGACGCCGTCCACAAGGCCGTACGGGAAGCCCAGCACGCGGCCGGCGTCGCGCACCACCGCCTTGGCGGCCATGGTGCCGTAGGTGATGATCTGGCTGACGCGCTCGCGGCCGTACTTGCGCGCGACGTAGTCGATCACCTCGTCGCGGCGGTCCATGCAGAAGTCGATGTCGAAGTCCGGCATCGACACGCGCTCGGGATTGAGGAAGCGCTCGAACAGCAGGTTGTACGGCAGCGGGTCCAGGTCGGTGATCTTCAGGGCCCACGCCACCAGCGAACCGGCGCCGGAACCGCGGCCCGGCCCGATCGGGATGCCGTGGTTCTTGCCCCACTGGATGAAGTCCGCCACGATCAGGAAGTAGCCGGGGAACCCCATCTTGATGATGGTGTCGAGCTCGAATTCGAGCCGCTCGAAGTAGTCCTCGCGGGTCTTGCCCGGCGCCAGCGGGTTCTTCTGCAGGCGTTCCTCCAGGCCCTCGCGCGACTGCTTCTGGATCCAGGTGTCCAGCGTCTCGTCGTCGGGCACCGGGTACTTGGGCAGGAAGTAGGTGCCCAGGCGCATCTCGATGTTGCAGCGCTTGGCCAGCTCGAGCGTGTTGTCGATCGCGTCGGGGATGTCGGCGAACAGCTCGCACATCTGCTCGGACGACTTCAGGTACTGCTCCGGGCTGTACTCGCGCGGCCGCTTGGGGTCGTCGAGCACGCGGCCGGAGGCGATGCACACGCGCGCCTCGTGCGCGTCGAAGTCCTTCTCGTGCAGGAAGCGCACGTCGTTGCTGGCCACCACCGGCAGGCCGCGCGTGCCCGCGGCATGCAGGGCGAAGCGGTTGAACGCCTCCTCGCCGTCGCGGCCGGTGCGGGTCAGCTCAAGGTGCAGGCCGTCGCCGAACACGCGCTGCCAATCGGCCAGGCTCTGTTCGGCCAGGTCGTGCCGGCCTTCGGCGAACAGCCGGCCGGCCAGGCTCTCGCGCCCGGCGAGCGCGAACAGGTTGTGGTGGTGCTCGGCCAGCCACTCCGGGTGCACGGCCACGCCGCCCTCGGGACGATGCCCTTCGAGCCAGGCGCGCGAGATCAGCCGCGACAGGCTCAGGTAGCCCTCGCGATCGCGGCACAGCAGCGTCAGCCGCCACGGGGCCTGGTCGGGTGTGGCGATCATCACGTCGGCGCCGGCGATCGGCTTGATGCCCACGCTTTCGGCCGCCTTGTAGAACTTCACCAGCGCGAACATGTTGTTCAGGTCGGTGACCGCCAGGGCGGGCAGGTCGAGTTCGACGGCGCGGCTGAGCAGGTTGGCCTGCTTGGCCTTCTTGGGATCGGCCTGGTCCGGTTTCTCGGGCACGCGGATCGTGGAATCCGCCATCGAGAATTCGGTGTGGATATGAAGATGAACGAAGCGGGACGTGGTCATGCCGGATCACTGCGGTGACCGGGCAGGGTAGTCCGGAGGGGGCGGAGCGACAAGGCTTGACAGCCGGGACCCGGGTCCGGGGCCCCGGGGCTTCGCTAGGAGAGCTCCAGGTCGTGGCTGGGGAGGCTTTCCAGGGGCGCCGGTGCGGGATCGCGGGCTCCATCGCCTGCAAGGCAGTCGCGCACCGGCGCGAAGCTGCGCCGGTGTTCGGCGCATGGGCCATGCCGGCGCAGCGCGGCCAGGTGCGCCGGCGTGCCGTAGCCCTTGTGCTGGTCGAAGCCGTATTCCGGATGGCGCAGGTGCAGTTCCTGCATGTAGCGGTCGCGGGTGACCTTGGCGACGATGGACGCGGCCATGATCGTGCGGTCGCGGGCATCGCCGCCGACCAGCGCCTCGGCCGGGCAGGGCAACGCCTTGGGCACGCGGTTGCCGTCGATCCTGGCATACCGCGCGACGTGCGCGACGTCCTCCAGGGCGCGGCGCATGCCGAGCATCGTCGCCTGGAAGATATTGAAGCGGTCGATCTCCTCGACCGCCACCAGCACCACGCTCCAGGCGAGCGCGCGTTCGACGATGCGCGAGTACAGCACCTCGCGGCGCTCGGCGCCGAGCTGCTTGGAGTCGTCCAGCCCGTTGATGCGCGGCTTGGACGGATCGAACACCACCGCCGCCACCGCCACCGGTCCGGCCAGCGGGCCGCGGCCGGCCTCGTCGACGCCGGCGTAGAGCCGGAGGTCGGGGGCCGGGGATCCGGGGAACAGCGGCAATCCGGAGGACGGGGCTTTCATCGCGGCACCCGCTCCGGGACCCCGGCCCCCGGTGCCGGGCCCCGCACCAGCTCCGCCACCGCCTCGGCCGCGCGCGCCGAAGCGTCGCGGCGCAGTTCCGCGTGCAGTTGCAGGTACTTCGGCTGCAGGCGGGCCACCGCCTCCGGGTGCCGGAACCAGTGCAGCACGGCCGCGGCGAGCTTCCCGGGCGTGCAATCGTCCTGGATCAGCTCGGGCGCCAGGTCCTCGTTCGCCAGGATGTTGGGCAGCGCGTAGCGGTTCACCTTGATCAGCTTCAGCGCCTTGACGATGCGGGCGGTCAGCGGCGCGACCTTGTAGCCGACCACCATCGGGCGCTTGACCAGCATCGCCTCCAGCGTGGCGGTGCCGGAGGCGAGCAGCACCACGTCGGCGGCGATCATCGCGGTGCGCGCCTGGCCGTCGAGCACGTGCGAGCGCAGTACCGGCAGGGCCGAGCGCGACAGCTGCTCGGCGATCAGCGGCTTGCAGCCCGGGTTGGCGGCCGGCACCAGCACGTGCAGTCCCGGCAATTGCTCGGACAGCTGCCAGGCGGCCTCGAAGAAGGTCTCGCCCAGACGGCTGATCTCGCCGTGGCGGCTGCCGGGCAGGATCGCCAGCACCGGGCTGGACGACGACAGCCCGAGTTCGGCGCGGGCCGCGTCGCGGTCGACCTGGTAGGGGATGGCGTCGGCCATCGGGTGGCCGACGAAGCGCGCATCCACCCCGTGCCGGTGGTAGATCGGCGGCTCCATCGGGAACAGGCACAGCACCATGTCGGCGCTGGCGCTGATCTTCTCGGCGCGCTTTTCCTTCCACGCCCATACCGAGGGGCTGACGTAGTGCACCGTGCGCACGCCGCGCTGCTTGAGCCAGCGCTCCACCGGCAGGTTGAAATCGGGCGCGTCGATGCCGACGAACACGTCGGGCTGCCAGGCCAGGGCGCGCTCGCGGAACTCGCGGCGCAGCTTGAGCAGCCGCGGCAGGTGGCGAAGCACCTCGAACAAGCCCATCAGCGACAGCTCGCTGGCGTCGAACCAGGTCTCGCAGCCGGCGTTGCGCATGGCATCGCCGCCGATGCCGGCGAACTGGGCATCGGGGTAGCGCTTGCGCAGTTCCTCGATCAAGCCGGCGCCCAACAGGTCGCCGGACGTCTCGCCGGCGAGCAGGGCCACGCGCAGCGGCGCTGCGCGGCGATCCGTGATTCGCGATTCGCGGTTCGAAGAAGCTAGGACCATGAGCGCGCCCGCATTGCTTTTGCTTTTCGCCGGATCACGAGCCGTGGCCGTTATCGCAGCAACGGGCGCTCGGTGTGCTCGATGAATTCGAGCATGCTGCGCACGTCCTCGCTGTTGCGCGCCTGGTCGGCCAGCTCCTGCTTGGCCTCGGCGAGCGGCAGGCCGGCCACGTACAGCGTGCGGTAGGCGCGCTTGATCGCCGCGATGCGCTCGGGCGAGAAGCCCCGGCGCTTGAGCCCTTCGCTGTTGATGCCGCGCGGACGGCCGAGCGCATCGGTGCCCACCATCGTGAACGGCGGCACGTCGCCGTTGGTCAGCGCGCCCATGCCCAGGAAGGCGTGCGCGCCGATGCGGCAGAACTGGTGCGCCCCGGAGAAGCCGCTGATGATCACCCAGTCGCCGACCACGACGTGCCCGGCCAGCGTGGTGTTGTTGGAGAACACGCAATGGTTGCCGACGTGGCAGTCGTGCGCGATGTGGGTGTAGGCCAGCATCCAGTTGTCGTTGCCGATCGTGGTGACGCCGCCGCCGCCACCGGTGCCGCGATTGATCGTGACGAACTCGCGGATCAGGTTGTTGTCGCCGATCACCAGCTCGGTGCGCTCGCCGGCGAACTTCTTGTCCTGCGGGTCGCCGCCGATCGCGGCATGGCCGACGAAGCGGTTGTTGCGCCCGATGCGGGTCGGGCCGTACACGCTGCAATGCGGGCCGATCTGGGTGCCTTCGCCGATCTCGACGTCAGGGCCGATGAGGGTGAAGGCGCCGACGCGCACGTTCGCGGCGAGCCTGGCCGACGGATCGATGACCGCGGTGGGGTGGATCAGGGGCGTGTCGTTGCTCATCGTTCCTCCGGATGCGTTCAGCCCTTGGCGCCGGCGCACATCACCTCGGCGCAGGCGACCACTTCGCCGTCCACCCTGGCTTCGCCGTAGTACCAGCCCATGTTGCGGATCAGCCGCTTCATCTGCACGTCCAGGATCAGCACGTCGCCCGGGACCACCTGCTTGTTGAAGCGCGCGTTCTCGACCTTGACCATGTAGAACAGCGTGGAGTCCGCGTCGCGGCCCAGGCCCAGCTGCGTCATCACGCCGCCGGCCTGCGCCAGCGCCTCGATGATCAGCACGCCGGGCATCACCGGGCGGCCCGGGAAGTGGCCCTGGAAGAACGGCTCGTTGATGCTCACGTTCTTCTGCGCAACGATGCGGCGCGCTTCATGGTCGAGCTCCAGCACCCGGTCCACCATCAGGAAGGGATAGCGGTGCGGGAGCAGCTCCTGGATGCGGGTGACGTCGATTGGCAACTGCAGCGTATCGTTCATTCTTTCTCCTTGCCCACAGCCAGGATGCGCCGGGCAAGGGCATCGAGCTGCTTGAAGCGTGCGGCGTTCTTGCGCCACGTACGGTTGTCGGTGAGCGGGGTCCCGGACGAGTACTCGCCCGGCTCGTGTATGGAATTGCGCACCACCGACTTGCCGGTGATGACGACCTTGTCGCAGATCTCGAGGTGGCCGACCACGCCGACGTGGCCGCCGATCAGGCAATAGCGCCCGATCCTGGCGCTGCCGGCGATGCCGGTGCAGCCGGCGATGGCGGTGTGCGCGCCGATGCGGCAGTTGTGCGCGATCTGCACCAGGTTGTCGATGCGCACGTCCTCCTCGAGGACGGTGTCTTCCAGCGCGCCGCGATCGACGCAGCTGTTGGCGCCGATCTCGCAATCGTCGCCGATCACCACGCCGCCGAGCTGCGGTACCTTGATCCAGCGGCCGGCGTCCATCGCCAGGCCGAAGCCGTCCGCGCCGAGCACCGCGCCGGGATGCACGCGCACGCGCTTGCCCAGGCGCACGCGGGTGACCAGGGTGACGCGCGCGATCAGCTCGCTGCCCTCGCCGATCTCGCAGTCCTCGCCGATCACGCAGCCCGGGCCGACGATGCAGCCGTCGCCGATGACGCTGCGCGCCCCGATGCTGGCGAACGGGCCGACATGCGCGGTGGGCGACACGGTCGCGCTCGGATCGATGCTCGCGCTCGGATGGATGCCGGCCGCGCGCGCCGGCGGCACGTCGAACAACGCGGCGATCTTGGCGAAGACCGTATAGGGATCCTTCGCGACCAGCGCGGTGCCGGATGCCGCCTCGGCATCGTCGGCGCGCAAGACCACGACGCCGGCGCGGCTGTCGGCCAGTTGCGCGCGGTAGCGCGGGTTGGCGAGGAAACTGAGCTGGCCGGGGCCGGCATGGGCCAGCGTGGCGACGCCGTGGATGGCCACGCCGCCGTCGCCATGCACCTGCAGGCCGAAGCGCTCGGCGATGTCCTGGGCGGTATAGGTAGGAGTATTCACGCCGGAATTCTACCGTGCGCCGTGATGGCGGTCATGTTGCGGCTGCCTGGCGGGCAGGCCAAGCCGTGCTCTTTATCCGAGCAGGTAGCGATCATCACGCTGGAGAAAGGCCCCCTTTAGTAAAGGGGGCGCGCCGCCGGCGCGGGGATTTGGTAGGCCAGTCGCCCACCAGACTCCTGCTGTGCAGGAGTCTGGTCCGCCAGGGCAAAGCCCTGGCGGGGCGGGCAGTTCGCTAGAACTGCCCGCCGAAGGTGAACTGCAGGCGCTCGATCTCGTCGCCGTCTTCCTTCTTCAGGGGGAAGGCGTAGCTGATCGAGATCGGGCCGACCGGCGCGCGCCACAGCAGCGCGATACCGGTGGAGGCGCGCAGCTCGTTGGCCTTGAAGTTGTCCCAGCCGTTGTAGACGTTGCCGAAATCGAAGAACGCGGAGACGCGCGCCGACGGGCTGTTGAACAGCCTCGGGAAGTACATTTCGAGCGAGCCGACCGTCTTGACCGAGCCACCCAGCGGTTGGCCGCGGCTGTAGTAGACCGTGGCCTCCGAGCGCGGGCCGAGGGTGTTGTCCTCGAAGCCGCGCACGGAGTTGGTGCCGCCGGCGTAGAAGTTCTCGAAGAACGGCAGGCCGGAGGCGTTGACGCGGCGGATCAGGTTGCTGCCGTTGCAGGCCTCGGGGGTATACCCGGTACTGGTCGTCGTGCCGCAGATGTCGCGGCTGTAGGTCTTGCCGTAGCCGTCGCCGTAGCCGAGGTCCAGGCGGGTGTTCAGCACCAGCGACGGGATGATCGGCCAGTACTTGGAGAACGAATAGGTGAGCTTGTAGTACTCCACGGTCGAGCCGGGCAGGGCGATTTCCGCGCCCACGCGCTGGTACATGCCGCGGGTCGGCATGAAGTAGTCGTTGCGGGTGTCGCGCGCCCAGCCCACCTCGCTGCGCCAGGTGTGGAAGGTGCGCTGGCCGACCGCGTCGATGTACTCGATGATCGACTGCGGGGTATAGCCCTGGTAGGTCGTGATCTGGTTGCTGTCGATGCCGAGCATCAGCGAGAACGCGTCGTTCTCGGTGATCGGGATGCCGAAGACCACCTGCGCCGAGCCGCGCTTGCTGTTGTACTGCGCGGCGTTGTAGTCGGAGTAGTCCAGCTTCTGCCACGCCAGGTTGTAGCCCAGCGAGACGCCGTCGTCGGTGAAGAACGGGTTGGTGTAGGAGAACGAGTAGCGGTCCTGGTAGCTGCTGCGCGAGGCTTCCACCGAGACGCGGTTGCCGCCGCCCAGGAAGTTGTTCTGCGACAGCTGCACCGAGGTGGTGACGCCGTAGGTCTGCGAGTAGCCCAGGCCGATCTGGAAGCTGCCCGACGTGGTTTCCTTGACGTTGTAGACCACGTCCACCTGGTCGTTGCTGCCCGGTACCGGCGGGGTCTCGACGTCCACGGTCTCGAAGTAGCCCAGGCGCTGCAGGCGGATCTTGGAGCGGTCGATCGCGGCCTGCGAGTACCAGGTGTTCTCGAACTGGCGCATCTCGCGGCGCAGTACCTCGTCGGAGGTGCGGGTGTTACCCTTGAAGATGATCCGGCGCACGGTGACGCGCGGCCCCGGCACGACCTGCAGGTTCACCGCGACGGTGCGGTGCTCGCGGTCCGGGGTCGGGATCGGGTTGACCTTGGCGAAGGCGTAGCCGACGTTGCTGAGCGAGTTGGTGATCGCGTCGGCGCTGTATTCCAGCAGGGCGCGCGAGAAGATGTCGCCGGCCTTGGGGATCACCAGCTTCTCGACGTCGGCCTGCGGCAGCACGGTGTCGCCGCTGACCTTGATCTCGGAGATCTTGTACTGCTCGCCCTCGGTGACGCCCGCGGTGATGAACATGTCGCGCTTGTCGGGGCTGATCGCGACCTGGGTCGAGTCGATGTTGAAGTCGATGTAGCCGCGGTCCAGGTACCAGGAGTTCAGCTTCTCCAGGTCGCCGGACATCTTTTCCTTGGAGTACTGGTCGTCGCGGCTGTACCACGACTTCCAGTTGTGCTCCTTCGACTCCCACTGGTCGAGGATGTCCCTGTCCAGGAACTTGTCGGTGCCGACCAGGTTGACGTGGCGGATCTTGGCGGCCTTGCCTTCCTTGATCGCGATGGCCACGTCCACGCGGTTGCGGTCCAGCGGGCTCACCGTCGGGGTGATCTGGACGTTGTACTTGCCGCGGTTGTTGTACTGGCGGGTCAGCTCCTGGGTGACGCGGTCCAGGCTCAGGCGGTCGAAGGTGCCGCCCTCGCTCAGGCCGATGTCGCTCAGGCCCTTGAGCAGTTCCTCGCTCTTGATGTCCTTGTTGCCGGTCACGGTCAGCTTGTTGATGGCCGGGCGCTCCTTGACCGTGATGACCAGGATGCTGCCCTGGCGGTCCAGCTGCACGTCCTCGAAGAAGCCGGTGCGGTACAGCGCGCGGATCGACTCGGCCACCTTGGCGTCGTCGACGGTGTCGCCGCGGTTGACCGGGAGATAGGTGAAGACCGTACCGGAGGAAATGCGCTGCAGGCCGTCGACGCGGATGTCACTGGCGACGAAGGGCTCGGCCGCGTTCGCGAGCGCGGGCAGGCCCAGGCTGGCGGAAAGGGCTAGAGCGAGGAAGCGGCGAGTGGGAAATCTCGTCATGTCACATCCGGTTGAAGTCGAATTCGTAGGTTGCGGGTTGCCGGCGTATGACGACGGGCATGGATGCGAATCCTTCGCGACGGCACCACGGTTCCATATGCGGGGATTCGGATTCGGTGGTCACGGGACCCGGCCGAGGATGTCGTTGTAGAACGCCAACCCCATCAACCCGGCGAGCACCGCCAGGCCCACGTACTGCCCGGCGGCCATGGCGCGCTCGCTAAGCGGGCTGCCCTTGACCAACTCGATAAGGTAATACAGCAGGTGTCCCCCGTCCAAGATCGGGATCGGGAGCAGGTTGATGATCGCCAGGCTCAGCGACAGCAGGGCCAGGAAGTACAGGAACCAGTCCGGCCCGCGCTTGGCCGAAGCGTTGGCGACCTTGGCGATGGTGATCGGGCCGGAGATGTTCTTGACCGAGGCCTGGCCGGTCAGCATGCGCCGGATCATGCCCAGCGAATCGCCGGCCATCCGCCCGGTCTCGCGGATCGCGGCCGGCACCGCGGCGAACACGCCGTATTGCAGCCGCGCGTCGTAGGCCGGGGCGGCGGCGCGGCCCACCGCGATGCCGATCCGGTAGGCGGGCTTGCCGTCGGTGCCGGTTTCGCGGGTCGGGACCAGTTCCAGCGCGAGCCGGTCGCCGTCGCGCTCGACCTCGACCATGCCGGCGCCGCCGCGCTCGCCCAGCGCCTGGATCTGCGGGGCGACCTGCTCGGCCGAGTCGATCGGGTGGCCGTCGATCGCCACGATGCGGTCGCCCGGCTTGAGCACGCCGTCGGCGGCCGAGCCCGGGGCGACCTCGGAAACCTGCGCCGGCTGGGTCAGGAACTGCCAGCCGAAACCGGCCAGCTCCGGCACGCGCTGTTCCTGGAAGCCCGCCGGCAGCTGCGACATGCGCACGATGACCGCGCGTTCGCCGCCATCGGCGCCGGCCGCGCGGATGCGCACGTCGCGCCGGTCCATCGCCGCGGTGGTCAGCAGCATGCTGGTGTCGCTCCAGCTGGCGACGTCGCGGCCGTCGACCGACAGCACGCGATCGCCGGCCCGCAAGCCGGCCTGGGCCGCCAGGCCCTCGACGTGGCCGAGCGTGGCGGAATAGTCCTGCTTGCCGATCACGAACATCGCCCACAGCAGGAGCATGCACAGCAGCAGGTTGGCGGCCGGGCCGGCCGCGACAATCGCGATCCGCTGCCACACGGACTTGGCGTTGAACGCCATCGAGCGTTCGGCCGGATGCACGTTGCCTTCGCGCTCGTCCAGCATCTTCACGTAGCCGCCGAGCGGGATCGCGGCGATCGCGAACTCGGTGCCGTGGCGGTCGCGGCGCGACCACAGCGGGCGGCCGAAGCCGACCGAGAAGCGCAGCACCTTCACGCCGCAGCGGCGCGCGACCCAGAAGTGGCCGAATTCGTGGAAGGTCACCAGCACGCCCAGGCTGACGATCATCCACCAGATGGATCCGAGCAGGTCACTCATTGGCGGCGGTCGAGGGCAGGCAAGGGAGGGAGATCGGCATCAGTGGCGGGCGAGGGCGGCTTCGGTCACCTGGCGGGCCTGGGCATCCACCGCCAGCAGGTGTTCCAGCGTATCCGCATTTTCCCCGGGCAGTGTGGAGAGCGCATGCTCGACCAGTGCAGGAATGGCTAGGAAACCGATCCGGCCCTGAAGAAAGGCTGAAACCGCCACTTCGTTGGCGGCGTTCAGGACGGCCGGCGCGCAGCCGCCGGCATGCATGGCGGCCCATGCCAGTTTCAGGCAGGGGAAGGCATCCAGGTCGGGCGCTTCGAAATCGAGCCGGCCATGCGCGCGCAGGTCCAGGCCGGCCACGCCGGAGGCGATCCGCTCCGGCCAGGCCAGGCCGACCGCCAGGGTGGTGCGCATGTCGGGCAGGCCGAGTTGGGCCAGGGTGGAGCCGTCGACGAACTCGACCAGCGAATGCACCAGGCTCTGCGGGTGCACCAGCACCTCGATGCGGTCGGCCGGCAGCCCGAACAGGTGGTGGGCCTCGATGACCTCCAGCCCCTTGTTCATCAGGGTGGCCGAGTCGACCGAGATCTTCGGGCCCATCGACCACTTGGGGTGGGCCACGGCCTGGGCCGGGGTGACGTCAGCCAGTTGGGCGCGGCTGCGCCCGCGGAACGGCCCGCCCGAGGCGGTCAGGATCACCTTGCGCACGCCGGGCCCGGCGCCGCTGCCGTGCAGGCACTGGAAGATCGCGCTGTGTTCGCTGTCGATCGGGATGATCTCGCAGCCGGCCGCCGCGGCCGTGCGCATCAGCAGCTCGCCGGCGAGCACCAGCGATTCCTTGTTGGCCAGCAGCAGGCGCTTGCCGGCGCGCGCCGCGGCAAGCGTGGAAGGCAGGCCGGCGGCCCCGACGATCGCCGCGACCACGGTATCGCAGGCCGCCGCGTCGCCGGCCAGCTCAGCCAGCGCCTCCTGGCCGGCGTGCGCCTGCGTGTCCAGGCCGGCCTCGCGCAGGCCGGCGCGCAGGTCGTCCAGCAGGCCGGGCCGGGCGATCACCGCATGGTCGGGCCGGTGCCGGCGGCACAGTCCGACCAGCGCGTCGACCTTGTTGCCGGCGGCCAGCACGCTGGCGCGCAGGCGGTCGGGATGGCGCGCGATCACGTCCAGCGCGGAGGCGCCGATGGAACCGGTGGCGCCGAACACGGCGACCTGGCGGATATGGCTGCCGGCCATCTCAGAAACCCAGGATGTCCTTGCCGAGCGCGAACACCGGCAGCGCGGCGAGCACGCCGTCGATGCGGTCCAGCACGCCGCCATGCCCCGGGATCACGTTGCCCGAGTCCTTCGCGCCGGCATGGCGCTTGAGCAGGCTCTCGAACAGGTCGCCCAGCACCGAGGCCAGCACCGCCACGGCGGCGACCAGCAGCAGCTTGGGCAGGCCGGCCACGGGCAGGCCGGCCAGCAGCCCGAAGGCGGCCGCCACCAGCAGGCCGGCGACCAGACCGCCGACCAGGCCCTCGACGGTCTTGTTCGGGCTGATCCGGGGCGCCAGTTTGTGGCGGCCGAAATGGCGGCCGGCGAAATAGGCGCCGGAGTCGGCGGCCCAGACCATGGCCAGGGCGGTCAGCAGCCACAGGTGGTCCTGCAGCGATGCGGTGCCGTCGAACGTTTCGCGCGTGCCCAGGTGCAGCAGCAGCAGCGCCGACCAGGCCGGGATCACCGCGAGCGTGCCGGCGGCGAGCTTGAGCACGCCGGCGCCACGGCTGTCGGGGCGGGCGCCGAAGTCGAAGAAGCGCAGCCACAGCAACGCCAGCAGCCACCATCCCACGCCGACCAGCGCGGCGATCTGGAACAGCACCATCGAGCCGGCGGACGCCCATACCAGCAGCACCATCAGCAACAGGTTCAGGACCAGCAGCACGGTGCGCGGCAGGGTGTCGTCGACGCCGGACAGCTTGAGCCACTCCCACAGCCCGGTCAGGAACACGACGGCAGCGGCCGCGGCCAGCCAGTCGGTCCTCAGGAACAGGATCGCGCAGATGGCGGCCGGCGCCATGATCAGGGCGGCGATGACGCGGGTCTGGGTCATGCGGAAGAATTCTCCGTCGCGCGCGAGGCGACCTGCGCACTGGTCAGGCCGAAGCGGCGCTCGCGCCCGGCGTAGTCGTCCAGCGCCTGCTGGAACACGGCGGCATCGAAGTCCGGCCACAGCGTCTCGGTGAACCAGAGCTCGGTGTAGGCCAGTTGCCAGAGCAGGAAGTTGCTGATGCGGGTATCGCCACCGGTGCGGATGAACAGGTCCGGCGGCGGCAGGTCGGCCAGGGCCATGCGCTGGGCGAGCAGCGCCTCGTCGATCTGCCCCGGCGCCAGGCGCCCGGCCGCGACCTCCTCGGCGAGGGCCCGCGCCGCCTGGGCGATGTCCTGGCGGCCGCCGTAGCTGGCGGCGACGGACAGCACCAGGCTGCGGTTGCCGGCGGTGGAATCCTCGGCCTGCTGCATGCGTTCGCGGATGTTCGGGGCGAACCGCGAACGATCGCCGATGAAGCGCACCTGCACGTCGCGCCGGTGCAACTCCTCCACCTCGCGCTCGAGCGCGTGCAGGAACAGCTTCATCAGCGCGTCGACCTCTTCCTGCGGCCGGCCCCAGTTCTCGCTGGAGAACGCGAACAGGGTGAGCGCCCGGATGCCTTTTTCGAGACAGGTGTCGACGGTGCGGTTGACCGCGCGCGCGCCGGCGCGGTGCCCGATCACGCGAGGGCGCCGCCGGCGCTGCGCCCAGCGGCCGTTGCCATCCATGATGATGGCGACGTGGCGGGGCAGCAGGGACGGTTCGGAGTCTGGACGCATGGCCGCGGTCGGCAACGTCAGACGGCCATCAATTCCTGTTCCTTGGCCTTGACCACGTCATCCACGTTCTTGATCGCCTTGTCGGTGATCTTCTGGATCTCTTCCTCGCTGCGGCGCACCTCGTCCTCGGTGATCGCCTTGTCCTTGAGCAGGTCCTTGACCTTCTGGTTGGCGTCGCGGCGGATGTTGCGGATGGCGACCTTGGTTTCCTCGCCTTCGCCGTGCACGACCTTGGCCAGCTCCTTGCGGCGCTCCTCGGTCAGCGCGGGCAGGTTGAGGCGGATCGTGGTGCCGGCGGTGTTCGGGGTCAGGCCGAGGTCGGACGCGAGCAGCGCCTTCTCGATTGCGCCGACCATGCCCTTGTCCCAGGGGTTGATCACCAGCGAGCGCGCGTCGGAAACCGACACGGCGGCGACCTGGGAGAGCGGCACCTCGCTGCCGTAGGCGTTGACCCGGATGGTGTCGACCAGGCCGGTCGAAGCGCGGCCGGTGCGCACCTTCACCAGGTTGTGGCGCAGGGCCTCGATGCTCTTGGCCATGCGGGATTGAGCGTCTTGTTTGATTTCGTTGAGCATCGCCGGAGTCCGTGTGGAACTGAATCGGGCGATTATAGCCGGGAAGGCCGGGGCCCGGGTTCCGGGGCCCGGGGTTCGCAAAGGCCGATGGCCCCGATTCACGTGCGGCCGGGTGCCGGGCCGGCCGCGCAAGGCCGGTCGATATCCGGCAGTCTTTTACCGGATCCCGAATCCCAAGCTTTTAGCTGCGGCCCTTCACCAGCGTGCCGATCGGTTCGCCGCGCAGGATGCGCAGCAGCACGCCGGGATGGCCCATGTCGAAGATGCGCAGCGGCAGGTCGCTGTCGCGGGCGAGCGCGAAGGCGGCGGTGTCCATCACCTCCAGGCCCTGGATGATGACCTCGTCGTAGGTGAGGCTGTCGTACTTGACCGCGTCGGCGTGCTTCTTCGGGTCCTTGTCGTAGACGCCGTCGACCTTGGTGGCCTTCAGCAGCAGGTCCGCGCCGATCTCGATCGCGCGCAGCGCCGCGCCGGAGTCGGTGGTGAAGAACGGATTGCCGGTACCGGCGGCGAAGATCGCGATGCGGCCCTTCTCCAGGTGACGGATCGCGCGGCGGCGGATGAAGTCCTCGCAGACGTCGTTGATCTTGATCGCGCTCATCACGCGGACCTTGGCGCCGAGTTTCTCGAGGGCGTCCTGCATCGCCAGCGCGTTGATGACCGTGGCGAGCATGCCCATCTGGTCGCCGGTGACCCGGTCCATGCCGCCGGCGGCCAGGCCGGCGCCGCGGAAGATGTTGCCGCCGCCGATCACCAGCGCGATTTCCGCGCCGGCCTGCTGGGCCTCGATCACCTCGTGGGCGAGGCGGTTGATCACTTTCGGGTCGATGCCGTAGTCCTCCTCTCCCATCAGCGCCTCCCCGGAAAGCTTGAGCAGGACGCGGCGATAGGCGAGTTCGGACATGGGAGTACCTCGGAGTGGGGGCGGCAAACGGCGCAAATTCTAGCGGATGCGCGCGCACCGGAGATGTAAATTTTTCCTTAGTGCGCGTCCTCGATCCTCGGAAGCGCCGGGCGCAGCCGTTCCCACGAAGGCGGGAATCCATGCGTGCTCGACGATGAAGGCCGGCTGCCAGGGCGATCGGTCACCCGGTTGCCGGGAAGCCTTCCCGGTCCGAAGGGGGCGAGGCGGTGCGGGAGGCCGGCAACGACCGCGGTCGCGGGGTCATGCGCATCGCGCCGGCCGCACGGCCTTTCTCACGCCTGCGCCGCATGCGGTTCGGCGCCGTGCACGTTCACCTGGTTGCGGCCGCGGTGCTTGGAGCGGTAGAGCACCTTGTCGGCGGCCTTGAGCAGTTCTTCGACGTCATCGAACCGCCAGCCGTCGCCCTGGGTCGCCAGTCCCGCGGAGAAGGTGATGTGGAGCGGGCCGTCGGCCAGCCGCGCCATGGGCGCGCGCGAGGTCGCCGCGAGCACGCGCTGCAGCACGGCCTGGGCCGCGGCGCTGGTGGTGTTGGGCAGGATCACCAGGAACTCCTCGCCGCCGTAGCGTGCGATGACGTCGCTGGCGCGCAGCGCGCCTTGCAGGGCGAGGGCGAAGTTGCGCAACACCTCGTCGCCGACCAGGTGGCCGTGGCTGTCGTTGACGCGCTTGAAATCGTCGAGGTCGATGAACGCGATCGACAGCGGGCGGCCATGCCGCTGGGCGATCTCGAACTCCTGCTCCAGCCGGGAATGCAGCTGGTGGCGGTTGTAGACGCCGGTCAGCGCGTCGCGGCTGGCCTGCTCGGCGAAATGGCGGACGCGGTTCTCCGATTCGTCGGCCTGGCGGCGCGCGTCGGCGAGGTCCTGCAGTTCGCGCAGGCCGCGCAGCGAGGCCAGTTCGCGGGCCTGCTCGAAGATCGCTTCGACGTGCCCCGGCGTGGGAACCCGGATGTCGAACAGGGCGCCGATGTCCGGGAGCGATTCGCCGATCTTCTCGATCACCTTCTCGAAGCGTTCCGCATCCAGCGCGAGCGCGTCCTTGACCCGGGCGAAGGCGATGCCGCGCGCCTCCAGCGGGTCGTCGCGGAGCCAGATGTCGGCGACCGGGCCGGACAGCGCCACGCAGGCGGCGAACGGTTCGGCGGGATCGGCGGGCGCTTCGCTGCGGGCGATGGCGGTGCGCAGGTATTCCGGCAGGTTCCATTCGCCGGCCAGCCAGCTGCCGACCTCGGCATGGTCGCAGCCGAGCGCGGCGCGTTCGGCTGCGACCAGGGCCGCGTTGTCCGTCGCGCTCTCCAGCAGCGGCGCGTAGGAGTCCGGCATCGCCTTCAGCAGCGCCAGGATGCCGATGTCCTGCAGCAGCCCGGCCAGCATCAGTTCCTCGGGCTTGCGCAGGCCGCGGGCCTGGCCGAGCACGCGGCAGGCCAGGGCGGTGACCGCGCTGCGGCGCCAGACGCGCTCGTGCAGCGGGTGCGGCCCGAACGCGTTGTGCAGGCCGTGCACCATCGAGAACCCGAGCGCGAGGCTGAGCGTGGCGTTGAGGCCGAGTATCGCCAGGGCCTGGCCCAGGTTCTCGGCCCGGCGCCGGCTGGCGTAGAGGGGCGAATTGGCGACCCGCAGCATGCGCGCGCTGAGCGCCATGTCCAGGGCGATCGCGTCCGCGGCGGTGGCCACGTCGGCATCGGGGTCCTGGGCCAGTTCGATGATGCGCAGTGCGACGCCAGGCGGGGAGGGCAGGTTCCGGCAGGAGGCCAGGGCGGCCTGGATTTCTGGGGACATGCTCGTATTCTGCCGCTGTTCAGCCGCAAGTACATTACCAAACGGGCACGCCGCCGATGCCCGTGCCGGAAAACAAAAAAGCCGCGGCGAGCCGCGGCTTTTCCGTGGGCGCAATGCCCGGGGTCAGACCTGCATCGCCTTGGCGACTTCGGCGGCGTAGTCCTCGACGACCTTCTCGATGCCTTCGCCGACCACCAGGCGCTGGAAGCCGACGACGTCGGCGCCGGCGGCCGTGACGACCTGCTCGACCGACTTGTCGCTGTCCAGCACGTACGGCTGGCCGTACAGGGTGACCTCGTTGACGATCTTGTTGATCTTGCCCGAGATGATCTTCTCCAGGATCTCGGCCGGCTTGGCCTTGTCCTTGTCGGACATCTTGGCCAGCTCGATCTCCTTCTCCTTGGCGATGAAGTCGGCCGGCACGTCGGAGGCCTTGTTGTGCGGCGGGTTCATCGCGGCGACGTGCATCGCCAGGCCGCGGGCCAGCTCGGCGTCGCCGCCGGCCAGGTCGACCAGCACGCCGATCTTGCCGCCGTGGACGTAGGCGGCCACGTTGTTGGCGGTGTCGACGCGGACCAGGCGGCGGATCTGGATGTTCTCGCCCAGCTTGGCCACGGCGGCGGCGCGGGCTTCCTCGACGGTCTCCCCGGAGGCGAGCTTGGCGGCCTTCAGGGCATCGACGTCGGCGGCACCGGAGGCCAGGGCGGCCTGGGCGACGGCGTCGGTGAAGGCGATGAAGTTGCTGTCCTTGGCGACGAAGTCGGTCTCGGAGTTGATCTCCACCAGCACGGCCTTGCCGCCGTCCTGGGCCGCGGCGATGCGGCCTTCGGCGGCGACGCGGTCGGCCTTCTTGTCGGCCTTGGCCAGGCCCGACTTGCGCAGCCACTCGGCCGCGGCGTCGATGTCGCCGGCGTTCTCGGTGAGCGCCTTCTTGCACTCCATCATGCCGGCGCCGGTGCGCTCGCGCAGTTCCTTGACCAGGGAAGCAGTGATTTCCACGGGATTACCTCGTATGCGGTGTGTAGGGCGGGGCGAGGCCCCGCCAACGGGTATTCGATCCGGCCTGGAGGGACGGGCCGGTGGCCCGTCGGCCGGAGGAGCGGCCATGCAGCGTGGCATGGCCGCATGGCAGGCCGATTACTCGGCCGCTTCTTCCTTCTTGCCCTTCTTGGCCGGGGCGCGGCGGGCCGGCTTGGCTTCCTCGGAAGCCTCGGCGAACTCTTCCTCGCGGACCGAGGCGGCGTTCGGGGCGGCGGCCTTGCCTTCCAGCACGGCGTCGGCGGCGGCGCGGGCGTACAGCTGCACGGCGCGGATGGCGTCGTCGTTGCCCGGGATCGCGTAGTCGACCAGGGCCGGATCGTAGTTGGTGTCGACCACAGCCACGACCGGGATGCCCAGCTTCTTGGCTTCCTTGATCGCGATGTCCTCGTGGCCGATGTCGATCACGAAGATCGCGTCGGGCAGGCGGTTCATGTCCTTGATGCCGCCCAGCGAGGCTTCCAGCTTGTCGCGCTCGCGGCGCAGGCCCAGCACTTCGTGCTTGACCAGCTTGTCGAAGGTGCCGTCGGTCTCGGCCGCTTCCAGCTCCTTCAGGCGGGCGACCGACTGCTTGACGGTGCGGAAGTTGGTCAGGGTGCCGCCCAGCCAGCGCTGGGTCATGTACGGCATGCCGCAGCGCTCGGCCTCTTCCTTGATGGCGTCGCGCGCGCTGCGCTTGGTGCCCAGGAACAGGATGGTGCCGCGCTTCTGGGCGACGCTCGAGATGAAGTTCATCGCGTCGTTGAACAGCGGGACGGTCTTCTCGAGGTTGATGATGTGGATCTTGCCGCGCGCGCCGAAGATGTACGGAGCCATCTTGGGGTTCCAGTAGCGGGTCTGGTGGCCGAAGTGGACGCCGGCTTCCAGCATCTGGCGCATGGTGACTTGGGGCATTGCTGTACTCCAGTTGGATGTGGAATCGCTTCCGCGCGCGGCCGTTCTCGTTGAGGTCCGCGCATGCGATTCCGGGGTTGGGCCTCCCTGCCGCGTCCGTGTCCGAACCCCTCGCGGGGCACCCCGGCACGGATGTGGGCGGCAGGTGTGGATTCGCCGGTGGCGTCCGGCGTGGACGGATTTCCGTGGCCGAGGGCCGGGAAAATCCCGCGGATGATAGCCCGTCGGCCGCGGCCGCGCAAATCCGGGCATGGCCGGGGCCGCCGGGACGGCGCGGATGGCCCGCTCCCGTTCAGATTCAGCCCGGATCGGCGATAATCGCCGGCATGACCGTGAATCTCAAGACCCCCGAAGAAATCGAGAAGATGCGCATCGCCGGCCGCCTGGCCGCCGAGGTGCTCGACATCGTCGCGCCGCACGTGAAGCCGGGCGTGACCACCGCCGAGCTGGACCGCATCTGCCACGACCACATCGTCAACGTGCAGGGCACGATCCCGGCCAATGTCGGCTACCGCGGCTTCCCCAAGACGGTGTGCACCTCGGTCAACAACGTCATCTGCCACGGCATCCCGAGCGAGGGCAAGGTCCTCAAGGACGGCGACATCGTCAACATCGACGTCACCGTGATCAAGGACGGCTGGCACGGCGACACCAGCCGGATGTACTACGTCGGCACGCCTTCGGTGATGGCCAGGCGGCTGGTCGAGGTGACCCGCGAGGCGATGTGGCGCGGCATCCGCGCGGTCCGGCCGGGCGCGACCCTGGGCGACGTCGGCCATGCGATCCAGCAGTACGCCGAGTCCGAGCGCTTCAGCGTGGTGCGCGAGTACTGCGGCCACGGCATCGGCAAGGTGTACCACGACGAACCGCAGGTGCTGCACTACGGCCGCCCCGGCGAGGGGCTGGTGCTCAAGCCCGGGATGACCTTCACGATCGAGCCGATGATCAACGAGGGCACGCGCTACACCCGGGTGCTGCCGGACGGCTGGACCGTGGTGACCAAGGACCGCAAGCTTTCGGCGCAGTGGGAGCACATGATCGCCGTCACCGAGGACGGCGTGGACGTGCTGACCCTGTCGCCCAACGACCCCGTGCGCGCGTGAGCAGGCTGCCGGCGGCGGGTCTGTCCGGAACCGACATCGCCGGCGATGGCGAATGGGCGGCGCAGGCGCGCCAGTCGCTCGCCCACACCGATGCGCGGCTTGGACGGCGCTTCGACCAGGCCGACGACATCGACCGCCTGCTGGCGTTGCGCGCGCGCGCGATCGACGAGCTGATCCGCGATGCGTGGTCCCGCTGCGTCCCCGGGGACGCCGGCCTGTCCCTGCACGCGGTCGGCGGCTACGGGCGCGGCGAGCTGTTCCCGCGCTCGGACATCGACCTGCTGGTGCTCGGCGCGCCGGAGTCGCAGCGCCTGCACGAGCAGGCGCTGGCGCGCCTGTTCGCGCTGCTGTGGGACGCGGGGCTGCCGGTCAGCCACGCGGTGCGCTCGCCGGAGCAATGCACGCAGGCGGCCGAGGACCAGACCGTATTGACTGCGCTGGTCGAGTCGCGCCCGCTGGTGGCCGGCCCCGAGGCGCAGGCGCAGCTGGCGGCCGCGATCGCGCCGCAGCGGATCTGGCCGCCGCGCGAGTTCTTCCTGGTCAAGCGCGAGGAACTGCAGGCCCGGCACCAGCGCTTCGGCGACACCGCCGACAACCTGGAGCCGGACATCAAGGAAGGCCCGGGCGGGCTGCGCGACCTGCATACGCTGGGCTGGATGGCGCTGCGCACGTTCGGCGTGCACGACCTGGACGCCCTGGTCGGCCTGGGCCACCTCGGCCCGGACGAGGCCGCCGCGCTGCGGCGCGAGCGGCGCGAACTGGCGCGGTTGCGCTTCGGCCTGCACCTGGTCGCCAACCGGCCCGAGGAGCGGCTGCGCTTCGACTACCAGAAGGCGCTGGCGCAACGGCTCGGCTTCCACGACGACCCGGAGAGCCTGGGCGTCGAGAAGATGATGCAGCGCTTCTACCGCAGCGCGGCCATGGTGCGCAGGATCAGCGACCGGTTGCTGCAGCGGTTCGAGGAACAGTTCGACGGCGAGGCGGTGCCGGTGGTGGTGGGAGAGGGCTTCTCGCTGCGCCGCGGCTACCTGGCGGCGGACGCGCCGGGTTGGCCCAACGGCGACGTGCTGCAGGTGTTCGCGCTGTTCTCGACCTGGGCGACCAACGGCGACGTGCGCGGCCTGCATTCGCTGACCGCGCGGGCGCTGGCCGAGGTACTGCGGTTCCTGCCGGCCTATGCCGACGCGCCGCTGCAGGCGCGCGAGGCCTTCATGGCCCTGATGCGCGGGCCGCGCGCGGTCGAGACGCTGAACCGGATGGCGCGGCTGGGCGTGCTCGGCCAGTGGATCCCGGCCTTCGCCAAGGTGTCCGGGCGGATGCAGTTCGACCTGTTCCACGTCTACACGGTCGACCAGCACACCCTGATGGTGCTGCGCAATCTCGCCCAGTTCGCCAGCGGCCGCGCCGACGAGCGCTTCTCGATCGCGCACGAGGTGTGGCCGCGCCTGCGCAAGCCCGAACTGCTGTTGCTGGCGGGCTTGTTCCACGACATCGCCAAGGGCCGCGGCGGCGACCACTCCGAGCTCGGCGCGGTGGATGCGCGCGAATTCTGCGTGGCGCACCAGCTCAGCGAAAGCGATACGGAACTGGTGGCGTGGCTGGTCGAGCAGCACCTGCGCATGTCGGTGACCGCGCAGAAGCAGGACATCTCCGACCCGGAGGTGATCCATCGCTTCGCCTCGCTGGTGGGCAGCCGCGAACGCCTGGACTACCTGTACCTGCTGACCTGCGCCGACATCGCCGGCACCAGCCCCAAGCTGTGGAACACCTGGAAGGACCGGCTGCTGGCCGACCTGTACTTCGCCACCCGGCGGGCGTTGCGCGAGGGCCTGGAAAACCCGCCGCCGCGCGAGGAGCGCCTGCGCGAGGCGCGCGAGTCCACGCGCGCGCTGCTGCACGTGCAGGGCGTGCCCGACGACGTGATCGACCGCCAGTTCGCCGGCATGCCGGAAGAATGCTTCCTGCGCTTCCGTCCTGCGCAGCTGGCCTGGCAGGCGATCTCGCTGATCGAGGTCGAGATCGGCGGCACGCTGGTGAAGGCGCGCCGCGCCGCGCCGGACAACGACGCGGTGGAGGTGTTCGTGTATTCGCCCGACCGCGACGGCCTGTTCGCCGCGATCGTCACCACGCTCGACCGCAAGGGCTACGGCATCCACCGCGCGCGCGTGCTCGACGCGCCGCATGGCGCGATCTTCGACACCTTCGAGGTGCTGCCGGCCGACGCGTTCGCCGAGCGCGACCCGGACCGCCTGGCGGCGGCGCTGGCGCACGTGCTCGCCGGCGACCTGGCCGACGTGCGCACCTCGCGCCGGGTGGTACCGCGGCAGCTGCGGCACTTCCGCTTCGCGCCGCGCATCGAGTTCAAGGATTCCGCCGATGGCGGCCGCACCCGGCTCAGCCTGGTCGCGCCCGACCGGCCCGGCCTGCTGGCCGACCTCGCGCAGGTCCTGCGCAGCCATCACCTGCGCGTGCACGACGCGCGCATCGCCACGTTCGGCGAGCGCGCCGAGGACCAGTTCCTGATCACGGACGAGCACGACCGCCCGTTGACCGATCCCTCCCGCCAGGCCCTGCACGACGCGCTGCTGGCCTGTCTCGACCCCAAGTAAGCACGTTGGAGATCCCCTGATGGCTACCAAGCCCGCGTCCAAGAAGCCCGCCACCAAGAAGGCCGTCGCCAAGAAGGCCGTCGCCAAGAAGACGGTCGCCGCGAAGAAGGCCGCGAAGGCCGCACCGAAGACCGAGGCGGCTGCGGAGGCGCAGGCCGAGCACGCGGCGCGCCGCAGCCTGCGCAAGCCGCCGGCGCCGGGCGTGGCCGAGCTGAAGTTCGGCATCGAGAGCGCGTTCGAGCGCCGCGCGATGTTGACCATCGACGAGATCGAAGGCTCCACCAAGACGATGGTGAACCGCGTCATCGACGGCCTGGAGAGCGGCGAGTTCCGCGTCGCCGAGCCGGACGGCCACGGCGGCTGGAAGGTCAACGAGTGGCTGAAGAAGGCGGTGCTGCTGTACTTCCGGGTCAACGACATGGCGGTGGTGGACGCCCGCCCCGCGCCGTTCTGGGACAAGGTCGAGGCGCGCTTCGCCGGCTACGACGAGGCCAGGTTCCGCGCCGCCGGCGTGCGCGTGGTGCCGGGCGCGGTGGCGCGCCGCGGCAGCTACTTCGGCAAGGACGTGGTGCTGATGCCGAGCTTCACCAACATCGGCGCCCACGTGGGCGAGGGCACGATGGTGGACACCTGGGCCACGGTCGGTTCCTGCGCGCAGGTCGGCAAGCACTGCCACCTGTCCGGGGGCGCCGGCATCGGCGGCGTGCTGGAGCCGCTGCAGGCCAGCCCGACGATCATCGAGGACCATTGCTTCATCGGCGCGCGCTCGGAAGTGGTGGAAGGCGTCGTGGTCGGCCACCACAGCGTGATCGGCATGGGCGTGTTCATCGGGCAGAGCACCCGCATCTACAACCGCGCGACCGGCGAGATCAGCTATGGCTACGTGCCGCCGTACAGCGTGGTGGTGTCCGGGCAGCTGCCGTCCAAGGACGGCACGCACTCGCTGTACTGCGCGGTGATCGTCAAGCAGGTCGATGCGAAGACGCGCAGCAAGACCAGCGTGAACGACCTGCTGCGCGGGTTGGCGGACTGATTTCTCTTCCTTCTCCCCTCCGGAGAAGGCGCCCCGGAGGGTCGGGCGAGGGGTACGGGCGCGGCCTCGTGCGCCCGGCCATTCGCGAGGGGGCTTCCCCGTACCCTCGCACCGCCCCTGCCTCGCCGGGAGAGGGCTATTGGATTGCAAGCATCTGGAATTTGGCATGACCACGATCTACGGCCTGAAGAACTGCGACACCTGCAAGAAGGCGACCAAGTGGCTGGACCGCTTCGGCGTCGCCTACACGTTCGTCGACTACCGCGAGCACAAGCCCAGCCCCGAGACGCTGCTGGAATGGGCGGGCAAGGCCGGCGGTTTCGATGCGCTGGTCAACAAGTCCTCGACGACCTGGCGCCAGTTGCCGGACAACCGCAAGCAGCCCGGCAGCGAGGCCGAGTGGAAGCTGCTGCTGCGCGAGCACCCGCAGCTGATCCGCCGGCCGGTGGTGGTGAAGGACGACGGCGGTTTCAGCCAGGGATTCTCCGACAACGGCTTCAAGAAGCTGTTCGGTGCCGGCTGAGATGAGCGACGTCCTCGACCTGGCCCGCGAACTGATCGCCCGGCCCTCGGTGACGCCGGAGGATGCCGGTTGCCAGGCATTGATCGCCGGGCGCCTCGCGAAGGCCGGATTCGCCTGCGAGCACCTGCGCTTCGGCGCGGTCGACAACCTCTGGGCCACGCACGGCAGCGGGGCGCCGGTGCTGGTGCTGCTCGGCCATACCGACGTGGTGCCGCCGGGGCCGGCCGAGGCCTGGGCCAGCGACCCGTTCGTGCCCGAGGTGCGCGACGGCGTGCTGTACGGGCGCGGCGCGGCCGACATGAAGGGCAGCGTGGCCGCGTTCGTGGTCGCCGCGGAGCAGTTCGTCGCCGCGCATCCGGACCATCCCGGCACGTTGGCGGTGCTGCTGACCTCGGACGAGGAGGGCGACGCGATCGACGGCGTGCGCAAGGTGGCGGCGCTGTTCCGCGAGCGTGGCGAGCGCATCGACTGGTGCATCACCGGCGAGCCGTCCTCGACCGGGCGGCTGGGCGACCTCTTGCGGGTCGGGCGCCGCGGTAGCCTGTCCGGCACGTTGACGGTGAAGGGCGTGCAGGGGCACGTGGCCTATCCGCACAAGGCGCGCAACCCGATCCACCTGGCGGCGCCGGCCATCGCCGAGCTGGCCGCGCGGCATTGGGACGATGGCTACGAGAGCTTTCCGCCGACCAGCCTGCAGGTCAGCAACATCCACGCCGGGACCGGCGCCAACAACGTCATCCCCGGCGAACTGCAGGTGCTGTTCAACCTGCGCTACAACCCGCACTGGGACGCGCCGCGGCTGGAAGCGGAGATCGCCGCGCTGCTGGACCGGCACGGGCTGGACTACGCGCTGAAGTGGCATCGCAGCGGCGAGCCGTTCTACACGCCAGAAGGCACGCTGCGCAGCGTCGCGCGCGAGGTGCTGGGCGAATTCGCCGGCGCGCCGCCCGAGGAAAGTACCGGCGGCGGCACCTCGGACGCGCGCTTCATCGCGCCGCTCGGCGCGCAGTGCATCGAGATCGGGCCGATCAACGCCAGCATCCACCAGGTCGACGAGCACGTGCGCGTCGCCGACCTGGAGGCCTTGCCGGCGCTGTACCGCCGCCTGGTCGAACGGTTGCTCGCGTAACAGTTGCGCCGCCGCACGGGCCGGGTTAACGTCGCCGCCATGTCGCTTTCCGTCCTCGCCACCGCGAACGTTTCGAACCGCACCAACAATGCGGCGAATAATCGTGCGCGGCCGATGCGGGTCTGCGACTAGGCGAAAGCAGCAAACAAGCGCCCAGTGACCAGAAAACCCGCATCGGCCGATGCGGGTTTTTTGTTGCCTGGGTTTCCGCGCCGCCGGCGATCGGGGCGGCAGGGCGAAGTTTCCAGACACGTGCAATCCCCACAATCCAGGAGAGTCATCCCATGTGTTCCATCTTCGGCATCTTCGGCCTGCAACCCGGCGACGACCGGCAGGCCCTGCGCCGCCAGGCGTTGGAGTGTTCGCAGCGGCAGCGCCATCGCGGCCCCGACTGGAGCGGCGTGTACATCGACGACGGCGCCATCCTGGTGCACGAGCGGCTGGCGATCGTCGATCCCGCGGGCGGTTCGCAGCCGCTGCTGTCGGAGGACGGCGAACTGGCGCTGGCGGTGAACGGCGAGATCTACAACCACCTGGCGCTGAAGGGCGAGTTGGCGCAGCCCTACGCCTTCCAGACCGGTTCGGATTGCGAGGTCATCAACGCGCTCTATCGCGAGGACGAACCGGCGTCGTACCTCAACCGCCTCAACGGCATCTTCGCCTTCGCGCTGTGGGACAAGGCCAAGGGACGCGCGATCATCGCGCGCGATCCGATCGGCGTGGTGCCGCTGTACTGGGGGCACGACAAGGAAGGCCGGTTGCGCGTGGCGTCGGAGATGAAGTCGCTGGCCGATACCTGCGCCGACGTGGCGCAGTTCCCGCCTGGGCACTGGTACGACACCGCCACCGGCGAGCTGACCCGGTACTACGAGCGGCCGTGGCGCGACTACGCGGCGGTCGAGGGCGTGCAGGTCTCGCCTCGGGAACTGCGCGAGGCGTTCGAGGCGGCGGTGCATCGCCAGCTGATGACCGACGTGCCCTACGGCGTATTGCTGTCGGGCGGGCTGGATTCCTCGCTGGTCGCCGCGGTGGCCGCGCGCTACGCGCGCCATCGCATCGAGGACAACGACAGGACCGAGGCCTGGTGGCCGCGCCTGCATTCGTTCGCGATCGGCCTGGAGGGCTCGCCCGACCTGGCCGCGGCCAAGGTCGCGGCCGAGGCGCTGGGCACCGTGCACCACGGCTTCGAGTACACCTTCGAGGAAGGGCTGGATGCGTTGCCGGAGGTGATCCGGCATATCGAGACCTACGACGTCACCACCATCCGCGCGTCCACGCCGATGTTCCTGCTGGCGCGGCGGATCAAGGCGATGGGCGTGAAGATGGTGCTGTCGGGCGAGGGCAGCGACGAGATCTTCGGCGGCTACCTGTACTTCCACAAGGCGCCGAACGCGCGCGAGTTCCACGAGGAGCTGGTGCGCAAGCTCGACGCGCTCAACAACTACGACTGCCTGCGCGCCAACAAGTCGATGATGGCCTGGGGCGTGGAGCCGCGCGTGCCGTTCCTGGACCGCGAGTTCCTCGACGTGGCGATGCGGATGGACGCGAAGTACAAGATGATCGACAAGGCCAGCGAGGGCCCGCAGCGGATGGAGAAGGGCGTGCTGCGCGAGGCGTTCGACGGGTACCTGCCCGAATCGATCCTGTGGCGGCAGAAGGAGCAGTTCAGCGACGGCGTGGGCTACGGCTGGATCGACGGGCTCAAGGCGTACGCCGAGGCGCACGTCTCCGACCGCGTGCTGGCCGCGGCCGACAAGCGCTTCCCGGTGAACCCGCCGCAAACCAAGGAGGCGTACTACTACCGCAGCCTGTTCGAACAGTTCTACCCGAGCCCGGCCGCGGCCGAGACGGTGCCGGGCGGCAAGTCGATCGCCTGCTCGTCGCCGGCGGCGATCGCCTGGGATGCGAGCTTCGCCAGGATGGCCGATCCGTCCGGCCGCGCGGTGGCGGGCGTGCACGAGCAGGCGCTGGCGTCGTGAGATGACACGGCGGAAGGCTGCCGGGGAGTAGGTTCGCGGCAGCCATTGTCCCGAGAAGATCCGTTGTCGGATCGAGTGGTTTTTGTGGGAGGGACTTCAGTGCCGACGGACTTCACCGGTGAAGCTTGTCGGGACTGAAGTCCCTCCCACATCCATGCGTGTGCAATCGAGCGACGTTCTACTGGCTCCGCACGCATTCGCCGTAGACCTCCACCGGCGGATTGAACCCGGATGCGTCGGCCTGGTTGGCGCGCCACAGGTTCGGCTTGAAATCGCCGCCCTTGCAGTTGGCCGCGCGGTCCACGCCGATGGTGTAGGTGTAGGGGCTGCCCTTGAAGACATTGCGCTCGAACAGGTTGTCCTGGCTCATGCTGCCGTCCCAGCACAGAATCTCCGGCGTGCGGTAGCGGATCGAGCAGGTCAGGAACACGCCGGCGGACTTGTTGTCGAGGAACTGGTTGTCCACGAACCGGTTGCGGCGCGCGTCGGCGAGGTAGATGCCCTGGCTGCCATTGCGTTCGAGCCGGTTGCCGCGGATCTCGCTGTCCTCCAGGTGCTCGGTGGTGATGCCGGCGGCCACGTTGTCGTGGATATGGTTGTCGACCAGGCGCACGCGCGCGGTGCGATTGAACGATACGCCGTCCCATTGCGCGCCGGAGACGTCGTTGCGCTCGAAGCGCAGGTCGCGGCTGTCGCGCTCGCTGAGCAGGCAGGCGCTGCGGCAATGGCTGGCCTTCAGGCCCGACAGGCGGATTTGGTCGCCGGCGCGGATCACCACCGCGCTGTTGCTCAGGTACGGGTGCTCGGGCATGAACTCGTGCTCGGCGCGGCCGCCGATGAGTTGCAGGTCGGCGACGACGACGTTGCGGATGCGCATGGCGGGCACCGCGTGCAGGTGGTCGCCGATCACCAGCAAGGGTTGCTGCACATCGTCGGCCATGCGCAGCACGGTGTCGTGGCCGGCGCCGCGCAGGGTGAAGTCGTTGCGGCGGATCGCCAGCAATCCCTCGAGCGGGTACTCGCCCTTCACCAGGCACAGCGTGGCCGGGCGATCGGCGGGCAGGCGATCGATGGCCTGCTGCAGGTCGCCGCCGGGCGCGGCGCGGGCGGTGCATCCCTCCGGGGTGGAGGGCGATGCCTGCGCAGCGGTTGCGGCCAACAGCAGGCAGGGAAGCAGGAGGGTTCGCATCATGGAGCGATTGTTGTGAGGGGGCTGCGCATGGTGCTCAAGGAGGGCCTGCATCAGGGACGTCACTCCCGCGAAATGCTTTTCAGCAGCCGCATGGCTGATCAAGCGGGGATCCAAGGACGTTGCTGGTAATGGCTCTACGTCCATGGATTCCCGCCTTCGCGGGAATGACGAGGAGTGGGGGCTTTGCTCAATGTCTGGCTAAGAGCGGCTAACAAAACCGCCTTGTACACCTGAGCGGTGATGACAAAATCGCCTGCATGGCACGTCGCAAAGAGATTCCCGCCGCGCTGTGGAAGCGCATCGAACCTTTGATCCCGCCCGTGAAGCCCTCGCCCAAGGGAGGGCGACCGCGCGTGAGCGACCAACAAGCCCTCAACGGTATCGTCTATGTCCTGCGCACCGGCATCCCGTGGGAGGAGTTGCCCCAGGAACTGGGCTACGGCAGCGGCATGACCTGCTGGCGGCGGTTGCGCGACTGGCAAGCCGCCGGGGTCTGGCATCGTCTGCATCAGGTCCTGTTGGCCGAACTGCGCCGGGCCGACAAGCTGGACCTGAGTCGAGCCAGCCTGGACGCGGCCAGTGTGGCCGCCCCCCGGGGGGCGCCTACACCGGGCCGAACCCGACCGATCGCGGTAAGCTCGGTAGCAAGCGGCACCTGATCACCGACTGCAACGGCATTCCCTTGGCGTTCTGTGTCACCGGAGCCCACCGGCACGACTCGGTGGTATTCGAGGAGTTGGTTGATGCACTGCCCCCGATCGCTGGCAAGCCGGGGCGTCCGCAACGCTGGCCGGGCAAGCTGCACGCCGACAAGGCCTACGACATCGACCGCTGCCGCGATCACCTCAACCAGCGAGGTATCACCCCGCGTATCGCCCGCAAGGGGATAGAACGCAACGATAGGCTGGGACGCTATCGTTGGGTAGTCGAGCGCACTCATGCTTGGTTCGCGGGCATGGGCAAGCTGCGCATCCGTTTCGAACGCCGGATCGATATCCATCTGGCCCTGCTGTCTCTCGCCTGCTCGGTCATCTGTCTTCGCCATCTTCCCGGGTTTTGTTAGCCGCTCTTAGTGTCGCCATTCCCGAGGGAGGTTCCCACGCACGCCGTCATCCGAGTGGCGCGCGTTCACCTGTGATTGCGGTGCGTGCAGGCCGGTTTCACGCGACCGGCGACAGGTTCATTGCGGACGCAGCGTCAGCGTGTAGCGGGCCGGTCCCGGCAGGAACGGCGTGGCGCGTCCGTGCACCCAGTCCTCGTGACCCGCGCCCCAGAACGGCGACAGCGGATGTCCGCTCTGGCCGCCGGGCATGTGCACGATGCCGTCGGCCTCGTGCCCGGGCGAGACCACCATCCGCTCGGACGCGCCGAACGCCGGCCCTTGCACGCGCGGCATGTCGCGGTCGCCCGGCAGTTGGTCGGCCGGCATGCACAGCAGCGGCTTGGCGAAGGCGGGCAGAGCGCGCGAGACCGGGTGGCAGATCGCGGCCGTGTTGCGTTCGCCCCAGGTGCGCCTCGACAGCGCGGGGCCCTGTTCGGCAAGGTCCTTTTCCAGCGTGCGCGCGGCATCGGCGAGCAAGGCGTCCCAGCTCGCATGCGGCGGAGGCAGCAGGTTCGCCGGGCGCTTTTCCAGCAACGGCCATGCCACGCCTTCGAACTGCGCCAGCCGCGGCGGCACGTAGGCCTCGCCGAGCCTGGCCTTGGCCGGGGCGAGCAGCCCGGCCTCGAGCATGTCCAGCGTCGTGCCACGGAAGCCGCGCACGATGCGGTAGCTGGCCGACTCCACCGATGCCCTGCCGTCCCAGTGGCGGGTGGCCGCTTCCAGCCGCTGCAGGGCGGGGTCGTCGCTGTGCTCGACCACCTGCCGCAGCAGTTTCCACCAGCGTTCCAGCAGGAGCGCGCGGTCGTCGAGCTGGATCGCCAGCAGGTCCTTCTCGGTGAAGTGGGGCTTGGCGAACAGGTCGTCGCGGATCTGCCGTGCGCGTGCGCCCAGGTCGTAACCGGCGTTGCCGAGCCGGGCGAGCAGCTCGCCATCCACCAGCCGGTTGTTGGCGGTCCACAGGCGATGCGAGGGAGGATCGACCAGGGACGGCGCGCGATCGCTGATCAACGACCATGGCGCGCACGGCGCGTCGATGATCGCGCCGGCGGCCGGCTTCACGTCGGGGACGAGCGCGGGACCGAACGCATCCGGCACGCAGCCGGGACCACGATCCGGGCGCGCACCGATCAGCCGCCAGCCGATGCGGCCGGTGCTGTCGGCGATCATCAGGTTCTGCGTGGGAATGCCGGCGCGGTCGGCAACGGTGAATGCCTGGTCGAGGTTGCCGGCGCGCGCCATGTCGATGAAGTCGAGCCTGACCGCGCCCGGCAACTGGGCGGTCCAGCGCAACGCGAGCAGGCTGCCGTCGGGATCGGTGCCGACGATCGGTCCCCAGGTACTCTCGCGCACCTGCAAGGTGGCGGGTTCCGCGCCGGCGATGCGGATCGTCTCCTCGTGCGTGGTCAGCACATCGGGACCCGCACCGGCCGGGAGCTTCGCGAAGTCGGCGGTATCGATGTAGCTGTTGGTGAAGCCCCAGGCGACGTGGCCGTTGCTGCCGACGATCACCGCCGGGATGCCGGGCAGGGTGAAGCCGGCGACATCGACCTTGCCGCCCGGCGCCTTCGGATCCGGGTAGCGCAGCCGCGCGCGGAACCAGATGTTGGGCGCGCGCAGCGACAGGTGCATGTCGTCGGCGACGATGGCGCGGCCGTCCGCGGTCAGGGTGCCGTCCACCGCGAAGTTGTTGCTGCCCAAGAAGGAATCGGCTGCCGCAGGCGGCCAACCGACGCCTCCCTCCCGCCCGGCGGGAGAGAGGGGGACCGTCCGCGGAGCGGACGGTGGAGTGAATGCCGCAGACGTGCCGGCACTGCCCGCGTCACTTGCCAGCTTGCGCAGATCAAGCGCCGCCGCATCCGGCAGCCGCGCGTTGCCATGAGGCTCCCCGGACAGCGGCGCGTCCCACTCGGAGCCGTCGTGGGCGAGCAGCGCGTACAGCGCCGGCGGCACCACGCCACGGATCCGCGCCAGCGCCAGCTCGCGCTGGTTGCGCGGGTCTTGCAGGTCGGCGTACATCGCCAGGCCGACCAGTATCGAATCGTCCAGGGTCCAGGCACGCGGCCGCTGGCGCACCAGCAGGTAGGCCCAGGGCCGCACGCGCAGCGCGCCCAGGCCTGCGTTGACGCCGTCGCGGTAGGCCTCCAGCACCGGGCCCTGCCCGCCCAGCGATCGCGGCAGGTGCGCCTGCACGCGGGCGCGCAGGCGGTGCACGCGCATCTGCTTGTCGATGTCCAGCGCCGCCGGCCCGAACAGTTCGGCCAGTTCGCCGGCGGACGAGCGCCGCATCAGGTCCATCTCGAAGAAGCGTTCCTGCGCGTGCACGTAGCCGAGCGCGCGCATCGCGTCTGCCTCGCTGGCGGCGTCGATGGTGACCATGCCGAGCGCGTCGCGCTCGATCTTCACGGGCGCGGCCAGGCCGGGCAGGGCCTGGTCGCCCTGCAGGAACGGCAGGCTGCCGCGCAGCATCAGGTAGGCGGCCAAGGCGATGGCCAGCACCAGCACGACGATCGCCAGCAGCAGCCGGCCCAGCAGTTTGCGCATGCCATGGTCCCCCGGGTGGTCGCCCGATGGTAGCCGGTCGGCATGGCAGCCGGGCGACATTGGTTACGCAACTGAAACTGATTCCGATTAGATCATCGCCGCGCCGGATGAGGCACCATGCGCCCGGTCGATCCCACGGAGATCCCCCCATGAAAGGCCATCCCGACGTCGTCGAGTACCTCAAGCAGCTGCTGCGCGGCGAGCTTGCCGCCCGCGACCAGTACTTCATCCATTCGCGCCGTTACGAGGACCAGGGCCTGATGGCGCTGTACCAGCGCATCAACCACGAGATGGAGGAGGAAACCGAGCATGCCGACGCACTGCTGCGGCGCATCCTGTTCCTGGAAGGCGACCCGGACATGCGCCCGTTGCCGTTCGAGCCGGGCAAGACCGTGGTCGAGATGCTGGAGAAGGACCTGCAGGTCGAGTACGAAGTGCGCGCCAACCTCGCCGCCGGCATGAAGCTGTGCGAGGAGCATGGCGACTACGTCAGCCGCGACATCCTGCTCAAGCAGCTGCAGGACACCGAGGAAGATCACGCCTGGTGGCTGGAACAGCAGCTCGGCCTGATCAAGCGCATCGGCCTGGAGCTGTACCAGGTGTCCAAGCTGGGCGTGAGCGGGATAGCCGGCTAGGCTCCATCAATCATCGGCGCTAGGTACCTGGCGCCAACGCATTAGGCGGCTCCAGCCTTCCATGAAGGCTGCGGTAGCTGAGAAGAATGTGATCAGTAATACCACCCCCGCGAGCCAACTCCACAGGCGCAGGTGTGCCAGCAGCAGCAATTCGCATTGCAGGAGCAGACCGATCAGCAGGGCGTAGAACGCATTTCCAGTCAGCATCCAGCGGGCGCGGCGGCCCAGCAGGCCCCCTGGAAGCAGGCGAAGAATGGAGATGGCGACATACCAGCCTAGGGCCAGACTGAACCAACCTGCGGCCAATCCAGCCGGGAGCGTGTCGTTGGTGACTGTGGTCAGAGCGGGAAAGTCTCCGATCGACGTCAAGCGCTTCTGAGGCGTCGCGTAATGGATCGTCATCGGCACGTCCAAACGATCAAGTAGGTGTAACAGGCCCTTGTTGGTCAACCATGCGGCCGCACTGCCGACGATTATCGCCAGTGCGCCGCGCAACCACCAGAAAACGGCGGTGCTATTCGACATTCAGCCCATCCACCTTCTGCCAGCCCCGCGGCAGCAGGTGGCCGCGCGTGGCGCGGGTGCCCAGGTAGGCGTCCAGGTCCTTGAACGAGAGGTTCATCGTGCGCTGGCCGCTGCGCACCAGCAGGGTGTTGCCCGGCGCCACCGCGGCCACCGCGACCACGCGCTCGGTGGCGAGCTTGGCCTTGGGGATCTCGATGAGCTTGTTGCCCTTGCCCTTGTCGAGTTCGGGCAGCTCGGTGGCCGGGATCGCCAGCAGGTTGCCGGCGCTGGTCACCGCCACGATGCGGTCGGTGGCCGGGTTCGCCAGCAGGGCGGGCTGCAGCACGCCGGCGCCGGCGCTCAGGTTGAGCATGGCCTTGCCGGCCTTGTTGCGGCCGGTCAGGTTCTCGAAGCGGGTCACGAAGCCATAGCCGTGCGAGGAGGCGAGCACGAACCGGGTGTCGTTGTCGCCGCTGGCCAGGGCCAGGAACGAAGCGCCGGAGGCGGGCGAGAAACGCCCGGTCAGCGGTTCGCCGTTGCCGCGCGCGGAGGGCAGGGTATGCACGGCGGTGGAATAGGCGCGGCCCTCCGAGTCGAGGAAGGCGACCTGCTGGGTGCTGCGGCTGCGCACCGCCGCCAGCAGCGCGTCGCCCTCGCGATAGGACAGCCCGGCGGCGTCCACGTCGTGGCCCTTGGCCGCGCGGACCCAGCCCTTCTGCGAGAGCACCACGGTCATCGGCTCGCTCGGCACCAGCTCGGTCTCGTCGATCGCCTGCGCGGCCTCGCGCTGCACCAGCGGCGACATGCGCGCGTCGCCGAACTTCTTGGCGTCGGCGGTCAGCTCGTCCTTGATCAGCTTCTTCAGCTTGGCCTTGCTGCCGAGGATGGCGACGATCTGCTCGCGCTCCTTCTCCAGCGCTTCCTGCTCGCCGCGGATCTTCATTTCCTCCAGCCGCGCCAGCTGGCGCAGGCGGGTCTCGAGGATGTACTCGGTCTGCTCCTCCGACAGGCCGAAGCGCGCCATCAGCACGGGCTTGGGTTCGTCCTCGGTGCGGATGATGCGGATCACCTCGTCGAGGTTGAGGAACGCGACCAGCAGGCCTTCCAGCAGGTGCAGGCGGCGCTCGACCTTCTGCAGGCGGTGGTTGAGGCGGCGGGTGACGGTATCGCTGCGGAAGCTCAGCCACTCGTTGAGCAGTTGCTTGAGGTTCTTGACCTGCGGGCGGCCGTCCAGGCCGATCACGTTGAGGTTGACCCGGTAGCTCTTCTCCAGGTCGGTGGTCGCGAACAGGTGGCCCATCAGCTGCTCGGCATCGACCCGGTTCGAGCGCGGCACCAGCACGACGCGGACCGGGTTCTCGTGGTCGGACTCGTCGCGGATGTCCTCCAGCCACGGCAGCTTCTTGGCGCGCATCTGCGCGGCGATCTGCTCGATCACCTTCGACGGCGAGACCTGGTAGGGCAGCGCGGTGACGACGATGTTGCCGTTTTCCTTGGCGAAGGTGGCGCGGGCGCGCACGCTGCCGTTGCCGCTCTCGTAGATCGCGCGCAGGTCGGCGGCCGGGGTGATGATCTCGGCGGTGGTCGGGTAGTCGGGCCCGCGCACGTGCTCGCACAGGTCGGCGACGCTGCAGTCCGGGTCGTCGAGCAGGCGGATCAGCGCGCTGACGATCTCGTTGAGGTTGTGCGGCGGCACGTCGGTGGCCATGCCGACCGCGATGCCGGTGGTGCCGTTGAGCAGCAGGTGCGGCAGCCGCGCCGGCAACCAGGTCGGCTCCTCCAGCGTGCCGTCGAAGTTCGGCGCCCAGTCCACCGTGCCCTGGCCGAGTTCGCCCAGCAGGACCTCGGCGATCGGGGTGAGCTTGGATTCGGTGTAGCGCATCGCCGCGAACGACTTGGGATCGTCCGGCGAACCGAAGTTGCCCTGGCCCTCGATCAGCGGATACCGGTACGAGAACGGCTGCGCCATCAGCACCAGCGCCTCGTAGCAGGCGCTGTCGCCGTGCGGATGGTATTTGCCGATCACGTCGCCGACGGTGCGCGCCGACTTCTTCGGCTTGGCGGCGGCGTTCAGGCCCAGCTCGCTCATCGCGTAGACGATGCGGCGCTGGACCGGCTTGAGCCCGTCGCCGACGAACGGCAGGGCGCGGTCCAGCACCACGTACATGGAGTAGTCGAGGTAGGCGCGTTCGGCGTACTCGCGCAGCGGCAGTTGTTCGAAGCCGTGGAAGGTGGGACGGGTGAGATCGGTCATTGCGTGGGTGATACCTGCTCAGGGTGGGCGCGCGGCGCGGCCGCGACGCTCGAAGGGGCCCGATTATCCGGATGCGGCCGGGGAAGCCAAGCGCGGCGGCGGACGGTGCCGGCCCGACCGTTGCAGATAGCGGCCGGGCGGGGCGCCGTAGTGGCGGGCGAACACGGTGACGAAGGCGCTGGCGCTGCTGTAGCCGAGCTGGTGGGCGATGGCGCCGACCGGCTGGCCCGCGTGCAGCAGCCGCAGCGATTCGGCCAGCCGCGCCTGCTGGCGCCACTGGCCGAAGCTCATGCCGGTCTCTGCGCGGAAGTGCCGGCTCAGGCTGCGCGGCGACAGGCCGGCCCATTGCGCCCAGTAGTCCAGCGCGTGCTCGTCGGCCGGGTCCGCGATCAGGCGCGTCACGATGCGCAGCAGCCGGCGGTCCTGCGGCATTGGCAGGTGCAGGCCTTGCGGCGGCGCATCGCCGAGCTCGTCGAGCAGCACCGCGGCCAGCCGCTGCAGGCGCGGCTCGCCCATCTCCTCGGGCGCGTGCGCGGCCAGGCGCCGCGCCAGGCACTGCACCAGGTCGCTGATGCCGAGCACGCACGGGTGGCCGGGCAGGGCGGTGCAGGCCTCGGGCGTCACCAGTACGCCCCAGCCCCGGATCGGTCCGGAGACCGCCACGGTGTGGCGTTCCCCGGGCGGCATCCAGCCGGCGCAGCCGGCCGGCAGCGACCAGTCGCCGCGCTCGGTGCGCGTGGTCAGCAGCCCCGACTCGACGCAGATCAGCTGGCCGCGGGCATGGTGGTGCCAGTCCACCTCGCGGGCCAGTCCGTGCTCGCTGTGGACCTGGAACGCCAGCAGCGGCGGGCCGTCGAGGCGCTCGAACCAGACGTGGATCGCGGGATCGATCGCGGACTCGGGATTTGGCGTGATTTCGATATCCATTGTCCTAATTGTATTACCAGGCCAGCCCCGTTCGGCCCGAACATACGCGCCTCCAAAGTGCGACTGAATACGCCATTTAGTTCCAGTTTCGATATTTGCGTTGACAAATATTTTCTCCGGAACAAAATGGCGACCCTATGATCTGCTCCCCCTCTCCCCTCCACCCGCCGTCCTTCGGGTTGCTGTTGCGGCAGGTCCGCGACGGCCTCAGGCGCCACCTGGATGCGGAAATGCGCGAGGAACTGCCCGAGTTCGGCTTCAGCCATTACATGGGCCTGAAGGTGCTGGCATCCAGTTCGCCGTGCACCGCCAACGAACTGGCGCAGGCCCTCGAGCAGACGCCGAGCGCGATCACCCGCCTGCTGGACAAGCTCGAGGCGCTCGGCGCCGTCCGCCGCGAGCCGCACGCCCAGGACCGGCGCGCCCTGCAGATCGTGATGACCGACAAGGGGCGCGCGCTGTACGAACGGCTCAAGCGCCGCGGCGACCGGGTCGTGGATTTCGCCTTGCGCGACCTGGTCCCGGAAGAGCGCGAGCAACTCACCCTTCTCCTGACCCGAGTACGCGATTCACTCAATTCGCCATGAACCCAGACCTCCCAACGATCACGCGCATGTGGCGGCCGGTCGCGGTGTCCGCGCTGGCCCTGGCCCTGGCCGCCTGCGCCAGCAGCCGCGGGCTGGCGCCGGAAGGCCGCCTGCTGGACGCGGCCGACGTCCATTCCGAAAAGACCCTGTCCGGCGTCGCGCTGAGCCCGGCCGGCTGGCCGAGCAGCGAGTGGTGGCGGGCGCTGGGCGACCCGCAGCTCGATGCGCTGGTCGCCGAAGGCCTGCAGGGCAGCCCGAGCCTGGCATCGGCCGAAGCGCGCCTGCGCCAGGCCCAGGCCCAGGCCGGCGCGCGCGATGCCGAGCGCAAGCCGAGCCTTTCGGTCTCCGGCGGCTACACCGGCCTGCAACTGCCCGAGTCGATGGTGGGCAGCGAGCTGGGCGGCAGCTACGCCGGCAGCGGCCAGGTCGTGTTCGACTTCAGCTACGGCTTCGACCTGTGGGGCGGCAAGCGCGCCGCCTGGGAAGCCGCGGTGGACCAGGCGCACGCCGCGCAGGTCGATGCGCAGGCGGCCCGGCTCGAACTGTCGGCCGGCATCGCCGAGGCCTATGCCCAGTTCGGCCAGGCCTGGCAGATGCTCGACGTCGCCAACAGCGAGCTGGAACGCTCGCAGAAGGCGCTCGAACTGACCCGCCAGCGCCGCAGCGCCGGCATCGACAGCGACCTGCAACTGCGCCAGGCCGAGGCCCGCGTGCCGGCCGCGCAGCAGCAGGTGCAGGCCGCGCAGCAGCAGATCGACGAAGCCCGCAACGCGCTGGCCGCGCTGGTGGGCAAGGGGCCCGACCGCGGCCTGTCGATCGAGCGCCCGCGCCTGTCCCCGCTGGCGCTGCAACTGCCGAGCGTGCTGCCGGCCGACCTGCTGGGCCGCCGTCCGGACGTGGTCGCCGCGCGCTGGCGCGTGGAGGCGGCCAACAAGGACATCGCCTCGGCCAAGACCCAGTTCTACCCGAGCCTCAACCTGACGGCGCTGGGCGGCGTGGTCAACAACGAGGTCGGCGACCTGCTCAAGAGCGCCTCGGTGTTCGGCGTGGTCGCGCCGGCGCTGAGCCTGCCGATCTTCGACGGCGGCAGGCTGCGCGCCAACCTGGCCGGCAAGGACGCGGCCTACGACCTGGCCGTGGCCGACTACAACCAGAAGGTGATCGGCGCATTGCGCGAGGTCGCCGACCAGGTCAACGCGATGCGCTCGCTGGACGGGCAATTGCAAGCCCAGGCCCAGGCGTTGGCCACCGCCACGTCCGCCCACGACCTGGCGCAGCAGCGCTACCGCGCCGGCATCGGCAGCTACCTCGAAGTGCTGAGCGTGCAGGAGCAGTTGCTGACCGCGCAGCAGCGCATGGCCACGTTGCAGTCGCAGCAGATCCTGGCTTCGGTGCGCCTGCGCCGCGCGCTCGGCGGCGGGTTCGCGCCCGAGTCCGCCGGCAACGCCGCCGCCGAAACCACCTCCCCCGATTCCAAGCATTCCTGAGAGCATCTCCCATGAGTCAGACTCCTTCCGCTTCCCCCTCGACGGACAACGCCGCACCGAGCCGTCGCGGCAAGTTGCTGCGCATCGTCGCGGTGCTGGTGATCGTGCTGCTGGCGGCCGTGGCGATCTGGTACTTCCTGTACGGCCGCTGGTTCGAGGAAACCGACGACGCCTACGTGCAGGGCAACCAGGTGCAGATCACGCCGCTGGTCGGCGGTACCGTGGTCAGCATCGGCGCCGAGGACGGCATGCGCGTGGAACGCGGCCAGCTGCTGGTGCAGCTGGACCCGGCCGACACCGAGGTCGCCCTGCAGCAGGCCGAGGCCAATCTCGCCAAGACCGTGCGCCAGGTGCGCGGCCTGTACCGCAGCGTGGAGAGCGCCCAGGCCGAGCTGTCCGCGCGCCAGGTCACGCTGCAGCGCGCCCGTTCCGACTTCGAGCGCCGCAAGAACCTCGCCGCGAGCGGCGCGATCTCCAACGAGGAGCTGGCGCACGCCCGCGACGAGCTGGCGGCCGCCGAGGCCGCGGTCAGCGGTTCGCGCGAATCCCTGGAGCGCAACCGCGCGCTGGTCGACGACACCGTCGTGGCCACCCAGCCGGACGTGCAGGCCGCCGCAGCGCAGCTGCGCCAGGCCTACCTCAACCACGCGCGCAGCGCGATCGTCGCGCCGGTGTCCGGATACGTCGCGCGCCGCTCGGTGCAGGTCGGCCAGCGCGTGCAGCCCGGGACCGTGCTGATGGCGGTGGTGCCGCTGGAGCAGACCTGGGTCGAGGCCAACTTCAAGGAGACCCAGCTCAAGCACATGCGCCTGGGCCAGGAGGTCGAGCTGCGCTCGGACCTGTACGGCGGCGGCGTGACCTACACGGGCCGCGTCGAGAGCCTCGGGCTGGGCACGGGCAGTGCGTTCTCGCTGCTGCCGGCGCAGAACGCCAGCGGCAACTGGATCAAGATCGTGCAGCGCGTGCCGGTGCGCATCACGATCGATCCCAAGCAGCTGGCCGAGCACCCGCTGCGGATCGGCCTGTCGATGAAGGCCGAGGTCAACCTGCACGACCAGGACGGCCCGGTGCTGCCGGCGCAGCCGGCCAAGGGCCCGGTGTTCGACACCGACGTGTACGCCAAGCAACTGCAGGCGGCCGATGACGATATCCATCGCATCATCCAGGCCAACCTGCCGTCGCAGGCCCAGGCGGGCTGAGCAACGCCATGTCCTCGCAAGCTCCCGCAGCGCCGGCGGCACCGGCGCCCGCTGCCGGCTTCAAGCCGGCCAGCGTGGCGCTGTGCACGATCGGCCTGGCGATGGCGTCGTTCATGCAGGTGCTGGACACGACCATCGCCAACGTCTCGCTGCCGACCATCGCCGGCAACCTCGGCGCCAGCTCGCAGCAGGCGACCTGGGTCATCACCTCGTTCGCGGTCAGCAACGCCATCGCATTGCCGCTGACCGGCTGGCTCAGCCGCCGCTTCGGCGAAACCAAGCTGTTCGTCTGGTCCACGCTGGCCTTCACCCTCGCTTCGCTGCTGTGCGGCCTGGCGCAGAGCATGGGCATGCTGGTGGTTTCGCGCGCGCTGCAGGGCTTCGTGTGCGGACCGATGTACCCGATCACCCAGAGCCTGCTGGTCTCGATCTATCCTCGCGAGAAACGCGGGCAGGCATTGGCGCTGCTGGCGATGATCACGGTGGTGGCGCCGATCGCGGGCCCCATCCTCGGCGGCTGGATCACCGACAACTACAGCTGGGAATGGATCTTCCTGATCAACGTCCCGCTAGGCATCATCGCCAGTTCCATCGTCGGCGCGCAGTTGCGCAATCGCCCCGAACCGACCGAGCGGCCGAAGATGGACTACATCGGCCTGATCCTGCTGGTGGTGGGCGTCGGTGCGCTGCAGATCGTGCTCGACCTGGGCAACGACGAAGACTGGTTCAGCTCGGACAAGATCGTCGTGCTGAGCTGCGTCGCCGCCGTGGCGCTGGTGGTGTTCGTGATCTGGGAACTGACCGACAGGGACCCGATCGTCGACCTGCGCCTGTTCCGGCACCGCAACTTCCGGGCCGGCACGATGGCGCTGATCGTCGCCTATGCCGCGTTCTTCAGCGTCAGCCTGCTGATCCCGCAGTGGCTGCAGCGCGACATGGGCTACACCGCGATCTGGGCGGGCCTGGCCACGGCGCCGATCGGCATCCTGCCGGTGATCATGACGCCGTTCGTCGGCAAGTACGCGCTGCGCTTCGACCTGCGCCTGCTGGCCTCGATCGCGTTCGTGTTCATGTCGTTCACCAGCTTCTACCGCTCCAACTTCAACCTGCAGGTCGACTTCCAGCACGTGGCGACGATCCAGCTGGTCATGGGCGTGGGCGTGGCGCTGTTCTTCATGCCGGTGCTGCAGATCCTGCTGTCGGACCTGGACGGGCGCGAGATCGCGGCGGGCTCGGGCCTGGCGACCTTCCTGCGCACGCTGGGCGGCAGCTTCGCCGCATCGCTGACCACCTACCTGTGGTCGCGGCGGACGGTCGAGCACCACGCGCACCTGACCGAGCACATCTCGGTCTACGACCCGGGCATGCAGGAGCGGGTGGCGGCGATGGGGCAGGGCGACCTGCAGCACGGCGCGGCGTTCCTCAACAACATGATCAACCACCAGGCCTCGCAGATGGGCTTCAACGACATCTTCTACCTGCTGGGCTGGACGTTCCTGGTGATCATCGGCTTCCTGTGGCTGGCCAAGCCGCCGTTCGGCGCCGGCGCCGGAAGCGCCGCCGCGGCAGGCGGCCACTGAGCGGGCGCGCCGCATGACGAAAGCCCCGCCATCGGCGGGGCTTTTTTTACGCGGATCGTCCGGAACGAAGAACGCCGGCCCTGGGCCGGCGTTCTCCATGCGCGACCGGACAGGCTACTTGTCGCGCACGAAGGTGATGATCGAACGCGTGGTGCCGGGCCAGTTCGGCATCTGCCGCCAGGGCGTCAGCACTTCCAGGCGGTCGCCCTCGCGACGGAACTCCCGGCACTGGGTGGTGCCGACCCATTCGGGATTCCAGGCCGCTTCGACCTTGGTGCACCACTGGTTGCCCTTGGTCTGCTCGATGCCGGTGTAGGCGACCAGCGTGTTCAGCAGCGCCGCCCGCTCGGCATCCGTGGTGCCGTTCTTGCGGCCTTCGCCGGTCAGGACGAAGGCGACGCGGTGGTCCTCGGTGAAGATCACGCGGCCGGTGGGATGGTCTCCCATCGCCGGGATCTTCTTGCCGGTGTCCTTGGATTCGACCTGGTAGCTGACCAGCCGCCACGATCCGGCCAGCGGTGCGTCGTCCTTCGCTTGCGCGGTGGCGGCCAGGGCGGCGCCCAGGAGGAGGACGGCTGCTTTCGTGGGGGTCTTCATCGGGAGGATTCCTTCTTTCGCTGGAGAGACGGATCGGTCCTTGATCGATGGAACGCGCTTGCAGCCAGGGGGCGCCGTTTCGCGGATTGTAGGTGCGCCCCCGGGGGTGTCAATCGAACGGCCCGGGCCGCTCCAACCCGCGTTTTGCCGGCGTTCGCGATCGAGGAGCTCCCTCGTATCGCCTCATGCGAGCTGCGGGAGGACTTCCGTCCGACGGGCCTTACCGGTGTCGTTCGACGGGCAAGGCTTCCTACTCCCGCCAGTGGGAGAAGGTGCCCGAAGGGCGGATGAGGGCGCTTCTTGCTTTTGGAAGCAAGCGCTTTCGCCGCTTGGGCGCGTCGCTACCGCAGCTTCCGCACCTGCGTGTCTTCCGGCCTCAGGTCGCCGCCGTCGCCGCCTTGGGGTCTCATTGGCGGGACGGGCTTGCCGGTCCTCCTGTCGATGAGCGTCGAGTGCCGCTCGCCGCGGGCGAACAGGTGGCGCTCGCCCCACTGCCTCAAGGCCACCACCACGGGGAACAGGCTCTCGCCCTTGGCCGTCAGCACGTACTCCTGGTAGGCCGTGCCGTCCGAGGCGGCCTGCGTCTCCAGGATCCCCGCGTCGACCAGCTTGCGCAGGCGATCGGACAGGATGTTGCGCGCCACGCCCAGGTTGCGCTGGAAATCGCCGAAGCGACGCAGCCCGTCGAAGGCATCGCGCACGATGAGCAGGGCCCAGCGGTCGCCGACCACGTCGACGGAGCGGGCGACGGGGCAGGGCTGGTCGTTCGGCGGCTTGCGGTCGGGCACGGCGGGCGATCCGGGCGGGTGTCTTGTGGTTGCAATTTAAAACCGATTGGCGCATCGTTCAATCGGTTTTGTTTTGAAACTGGATTACCCCATGGAAACTTCGTCCCTTGCCGGACCCGCAAACGCCTGCGAAGGAGCGGGCATGCCCCGCGGGCTGGTGTTGTTGTTCGCGGCCGCCAGCGGGCTGAGCGTGGCGAACGTGTACTACGCGCAGCCGTTGCTGGATGCGCTGGCGCGGGATTTCGCCATCGAGCGGGCCGCGATCGGCGGCGTGGTCACCGCCACGCAGGCCGGTTGCGCGCTGGCGCTGCTGTTGCTGGTGCCGCTCGGCGATCGCGTGGACCGCCGGCGGCTGATGGCGGTGCAGTTGCTGGCCCTGGCGGGTGCGCTGGTGGCCGTCGCGCTGGCCCGATCCGCAACGGTATTGCTGCTGGGCATGCTCTGCGTCGGCCTGCTGGGCACCGCCATGACCCAGGGGCTGATCGCGTACGCGGCCAGTGCCGCGGCTCCCGGGGAACAAGGCCATGTGGTGGGCACGGCGCAGGGCGGGGTGTTCATCGGCCTGCTGCTCGCGCGCGTGTTCGCCGGGGGCATCAGCGATCTGGCCGGGTGGCGCGGCGTGTACTTCTGCGCCGCCGGATCGATGCTGGCGATCGCGTGGCCGTTGTGGAGGCGGTTGCCGGCGCTGCCGCCCGCGCCCGGCGGCATGAGCTACCCGCGCTTGCTCGCCTCGATGCTGGCGCTGCTGCGCGAGGAGCGGGTCCTGCAGGTCCGGGGCGTGCTCGCGCTGTTGATGTTCGCGGTCTTCAACATCTTCTGGAGCGCATTGGTGTTGCCGTTGAGCGCGCCGCCCCATGGTTTCTCGCACACGCTCATCGGCGCCTTCGGGCTGGCCGGCGTGGTCGGGGCATTGGCGGCCGCGCGCGCCGGCCGGTGGGCCGACCGGGGATACGGCCAGCGCACCAGCATCGCCGCGCTCGTGGTGCTGCTGCTGGCGTGGTGGCCGCTGTCGCTGATGGACCGTTCGCTGTGGGCGCTGCTGCTCGGGATCGTGCTGCTGGACCTGGGCGGCCAGGCGCTGCACGTGACCAACCAGAGCATGATCTTTCGCACGCGGCCGCAGGCGCACAGCCGGCTGGTCGGGCTTTACATGCTGTTCTATGCGGTCGGCAGCGGGCTCGGAGCGATCGCCACGACCTACGCCTATGCCCGCGCCGGATGGCACGGCGTGTGCCTGCTGGGGGCGGCGGTCAGCTTGCTTGCGGTGGCGTTCTGGGGCGCGACGCGGCGCTGCGTGCCGGACGCCTTCCGCCGACGGTAACGTCGCGGCGCGCCGAGCGGTGCTTCGGAAGCCGGGGCCATGAAGCAGAAAACCCCGCAAAAAGCGGGGTTCTTGGCTTGAGTCGTGGTGCCCAGGAGAGGACTCGAACCTCCACGGTTTTACCCGCTAGTACCTGAAACTAGTGCGTCTACCAATTCCGCCACCTGGGCGACTCAGGAGGGGAATTTTGGCCTGGCCGAGAACGCGTGTCAAGCATTCCGAATCCGATGGCGGGTATTCCTTGTCCCGCACGCGCTCGGCTGGACACAATCGGCGCCACGTACCGGGAGGAGGGTGGCAGATGGCGTACTGGAAACGGGGAGCGCAGGGCGCGCGCGCGATGATGTTCGCGCTGCTGGCGGGGCTGGGCCTGTCGGCGGGCGCGCTGGCGGCCGACGACTTGCCGGTCTCGGCGGTGCCGGCCGACCGGTTGGGCGAGGCGTGGTGGGCGCAGCGCCACCAGCACGTGCTCGAACAGGTGCGTGCGCACCCGGATGCGCCGTTGCTGCTGATCGGCGATTCGATCACCCACAACTACGAGAAGGGCGATCCGCCGGACGAGGATTTCCTGCCGACCTGGAACGCCTTCTACGGTGCGCGCGGCGCGCTCAACCTGGGGTTCAGCGGCGACGGCACGCAGCATGTGCTGTGGCGGCTCGATCACGGCGAAGTCGACGGCCTGCGTCCCAAGGTGGCCGTGGTACTGATCGGCACCAACAACACCGGTTGGCTCGAGCAGAGCGCCGAGCAGGCCCAGCTCGGCATCGATGCGGTGGTGGCCAGGCTGGAGCAGAAACTGCCGCAGACGCACATCCTGTTGCTCGGGCTGCTGCCCAGCGACCTGTCGGCCGAGAAGAGCCGCGCCGATGCCGAGGTCAATCGCTACCTGGCCGAGCGCTATGGCGACAACCCGCGGGTGACCTACCTGGACATCGGCTCGGTGTTCATGCGCGATGGCCGCCTCGACACCACGCGCTTCTACGACACCCGCTTCGATCCGCCGGCCGGCGCGCTGCATCCCGACCCGCGCGGGCAGCGGATGATGGCCGAGGCGATCGAGCCGACCCTGGCGCGCCTGCTCGGCGAGCCGCCGCGCGTGCCGATGGCGCAACTGGGCACGTCGTTCAACACGTCGCTGATCCCCGTGCCGCGGCTGGAACAGGATTCGTACGACTGGTTCGCCCGCCACCACGGCGCCCTGGCCGCCGCGCGCACGCTCGACCCGGAGGTCGTGATGATCGGCGACTCGATCACCCACTTCTGGTCCGGCACGCCGCGCGGCGTGCGCGCGAGCGGGCCGGAATCGTGGCGCTGGCTGTATGGCGATAGGCGCGTGCTGAACCTCGGCTTCGGCTGGGACCGCACCCAGAACGTGCTCTGGCGGATCCGCCAGGGCGAACTGGACGGATTGGACCCGGAGTGGGTCGTCATCAATATCGGGACCAACAATCTCGCCGGCACCGAGCAGGCGCGCACCAGCACCCCGGCCGAGGTCGCCGAAGGCGTGCAGGCGGTGGTGGCGCAGGTCCGGCAGCGGCTGCCCAAGGCGCGGATCGTGCTGATGGCGATCTTCCCGCGCGGGCGCCACGCCGGCGATGCGCTGCGTGCGCCGATCGCCGAGACCAACCGCCTGCTCGCCGCGCATTTCGCCGGCGACCCGTCGGTGCGCTGGCTCGACATCGGCGCGCGCTTCCTCGACAAGGACGGCACGCTGCCGGAATCGCTGTTCCCGGACACGACGCACCCGAACGAGGCCGGCTACCGGATCTGGGCGCAGGCGCTGCGCGAGGCGGGCATCGGCGCCCCGGCCCGTTGAGCCGGGCGCGCCAACGAAAAAACCCGCCGCGAGGCGGGTTTCTTGGATCCTGGTGCCCAGGAGAGGACTGGCGCTCTGACGGTCCTATCCATCTCAAGTTGTTGATTGATAAGGCTTGGCATCAGGCGTTGGTGCCCAGATGTCACACCCCATCGTCGCATATCTAGCCTGCTTCGCGCTACTCAAGAAGGTCCAGCAATTGGCGGGCATCGCTCACCGAGATGAGTTGCCGGCGTCCTAGACGCTTCAGCGCCCGCCGGTAGGTCTTGTCGGACCAAGGCTTCGAGTTCTTGCCGCGAGTGTAGTTTCCGTGGTTGTTAAGCCATGTCATGCATTCGGCAAGCGTGGTGCATCCTTTGGTTAGCGCCTCGCGGGTCCAATCGAATACTTGCAGCGCCTGCTTGTCCGCTGCCGCCTGTCGGGCAGCGTTTGCAGCGGTCGTGTCCATGTTCCGGACCTTCAATAGATTGGGGTTGCCACCGGGGCGAGCCATAGCCTGTATTTGCGAAGTGTCCGAACCTTGGAAGATACCTGCGAGAGCACAAACGCACAACGCTCTTGAAGGTATAGGCAATGGACGACACGGATTCAAAGTATTCGAGAACTGACTTTCAACAACAGGCCGCAGACTGGCTCCAACGCGGGGAGCACAATGTCATGGTGACGTTCACGTTCAGTGGCGACGAGGGAGTTAGCTACAAATTTGCGGAGAAGGTATTCGGCACCTTCGCCCACAAACTGAAGTGCCACCTATTCGGCCAGAAATCGAAGAAGCGGATTCCCATGTGTCCGATAGTGGAAGACTTCGGTAAGGAGATGATGTGGAGCACATCGCCGCCGGGTGTTCGACAAGGAACGCACATCCATTGCCTCATGCGTCTGCCCGGTAGCCCAATGGCCTACAAGGATGTAGTCCGGAAGCTCTGGCGGTCTTCAGGAAGGTTGTGTGGAGACCCAAAAGTGAACTGTCCGAATAGAGACGATTGGTTCATCGAGTTGGATAACGAGCACGACAGGAGCGAATTGACCCATTACGCCCTGAAGAAATGCGACGACAACTTTGATGGAGTGCTTGTTCTGTTTATGCCCATCCGACCGACGATTTAAGAACTCGATTCACTTCGTATGGAGGCATGCCGCCTCGGGCATATCGCTGGCTAGTGGCAGAGGGGAGTAAAGCTCTCCCCAGATTTACTATTACTAAGATTTGACGCGTGATTGGCTCCATGCCCAAGGTTACATCTGTTTCATGGCTTGCTCTCTTCCATCACTGCCTCGTCAATATGGTCCGAAATCTTCATTACCTGACTTCTTATGGCTCTATAGCTTCCATCAATATTGCCATCAAGCAGGTCGCGATTCTCGCCGGTCGTTGTAAATGTTTGACGGAAGTAAAACCTGAACTGCTCAATCTCTTCGTTTACGATGCGAATCCTCGACAGGATTTCAAGAAGAACGTTCTGGAAAGGTATTGAATATGAGCCTAATTGACCTGAGACGGATCGTGTAGCCAGTTGGCTGGTGAGTTCTCTACCCTCGACAGGAAGGAGAGCTCCATGAAGAAGCGATTCACCGACGAGCAGATCATCGGCATCCTGCGCGAGGCCGAGATCGGCGCCATGTCGATCAAGGCCTTGTGCAAGAAGCACAACGTTACCGAGCAGACCTTTTTCCGATGGCGCAACAAGTTCGGCGGCCTTGACGTTCCAGATGCCCGCCGGCTCAAGGACCTCGAGTCCGAGAACGCCCGGCTCAAGCGGTTGGTCGCCGAGCAGATGCTGGTCATCGACGGGATGAAGGAGATCGTCCGAAAAAAATGACGACCCCGTCGGAACGACGCGACACGGTCCAGATGCTGGTCCGTCGGGGTCTCTCGCAGCGCAAGGCCCTTCGATACCTGGGCCTGAGCCGCCGCATCGCCAGCTACGCCCCGCGCCAGGCCGCCAAGGACCAGGCGGTGGCCGAGCGGCTGCTGGCCGCGTCGCCGAAGGTGCCGCGGTTCGGGTATCGCCGGATGGCGGCCTGGCTGGACCTGGGCGAAGCCCGGGTGCGGCGCCTGTGGCGCCAACTGGGTTTGAACATTCCCCGCCGACGACCGCGTCGCCGTCGTTCCGGCAACGACATCCGTCTGCCGGGCGCGGTGCGCCCGAATGCGGTCTGGAGCTACGACTTCGTCCACGACCAGATGGTCGACGGGCGCTCGCTGAAGATGCTGTGCGTGATCGACGAATACACCCGGGAATGCCTGGCCATCGAGGTCGGGGCCAGCCTGCGGGCACAAGACGTGGTCCTGACGCTGTCGCGACTGATGCGGCTTTACGGCAAGCCGGCCTTTGTCCGCTCCGACAACGGCGCCGAGTTCACGGCGGCCAAGGTGATGCGCTGGCTGCGCGACGCGGCGATCGGCCCGGCGTTCATCGCGCCGGGCAGCCCCTGGCAGAACGGCTTCGTCGAGAGCTTCAACGGCAAGCTGCGGGACGAGCTGCTGAACCGCGAATGGTTCCGCAGCCGCGCCGAGGCGAAGGTACTGATCGAACGCTGGCGGCAGTTCTACAACGAGCAGCGGCCGCACAGCGCCCATGGTTACAAACCCCCGGCGAGCGTTCGCCGGAACTGGTCGAAACCCGATACCATCAACCCCGGACTCACTGCCTGATTGGCTACAAGTTCCATACTCAGGTCAGCACCTCAACCGTTCCCGCTACCTCTCCCAAGGTCACCAGCGTGTCGCCAGCAGCTTGCGCAGGCGCGGTGTTTCCATCCATCCCAACATGCCCCCTGATTGCGTTCAGAAGGTCGTTGTAGCGAATGGCTGAACGGGAGACAAGGACGCGCTGGGCAACGTCCAGAGCGGCCAGCCAGTGCCTCGCGGCAAGGTGACGGGCGGTACCGGGATGGGAGGTTCGCAGGGAGGTGCGCAGTTCGACGGGGCTACCGGGGGGCATCCTTTGCCGGCAGGCGAGCGGTATGGGCCAGCGGAAGTAGTAGATGCCGTTGCGGCGGTACAGGAAGCTGCGGGCGGTCATTGGCGTCGTGCTGACCGGCACAGCGTCCTGTCACTCTCTGGGCACCATACCCCCTGACGTGGCACCCCAAAACGCGAAAACCCCGCCAGAGCGGGGTTTCGGGGGTGTTACCCTAAATCAGTGGTGCCCAGGAGAGGACTCGAACCTCCACGGTTTTACCCGCTAGTACCTGAAACTAGTGCGTCTACCAATTCCGCCACCTGGGCAGGTGGGCCGCGAATTCTGGAGGTGAACGCGGTGTCTGTCAATGCCTGCCGGCATGACGGTACGCATGCAGGCGCGCGGTTACCATGGCGCCGATGAAGAAGAAAACGCCAAGCGCCGGCAAGGCGCCCCGCAAGCACGCGACGAAGCAGGCCGCGTCCCCGAAACCGCATGGCAAGGCCGGCAAGCGCGCATTGCCGGCCTGGATGCCGGAGTCGCTCACCGCCCCCGCGCCGAAGGCCGCGAAGCCGGGCAAGGCGGCGGCCGCCGGCAAGCCGCGCGCCGGCAAGTCGCCCGGCGAGGCGCCCAAACCGCGCAAGCCGCTCGGCCCGCCCCCGCAGGCCGGCGGCTTCCACGACCCGCACGCGGCGCGCGAGGCCGAACGCTATGCCGAGCCGATCGCCAGCCGCGAGGCGATCCTGGAATTCCTGGAAGCCTGCGAGGGACCGCAGACCGCGGAGGAAATCGCCGAACGGCTCGGGCTGCAGGCGCGCATCGAGGTGCTCGGCCGCCGGCTCGGGGCGATGGTGCGCGACGGGCAACTGGTGCAGAACCGTCGCGGCGGCTTCGCGCCGGTGCGGCATACCAACCTGATCGCCGGCACGGTGATCGCGAACCCGGACGGGTTCGGCTTCCTCAAGCCCGACGAAGGCGGCGACGACCTGTTCCTGCCGCCGTTCGAGATGCGCAAGGTGATGCACGGCGACCGCGCGCTCGCCAACGTCACCGGCATCGACCGGCGCGGCCGCCGCGAGGGCGCGATCGCGCGCGTGCTGGAACGGCGCATGACCCGGCTGATCGGCCGGTTCTTCTACGAACTGGGCATCGCCTACGTCGAGCCGGACGACAAGCGCGTGCAGCGCAACGTGCAGGTGCCGCCCGACGGCACCGGCGGGGCGAGGGAGGGGCAACTGGTGGTGTGCGAACTGGTCGCGCCGCCGGACGGCCGGCGCCCCGCGATCGGCCGGATCGTCGCCGTGCTCGGCGACAAGCTGACGCCGTCGCTGCTGGTCGAGACCGCGATCCACGGCCACAACCTGCCCTACGAATTCCCGAAGGAAGTGCTGGACGAGGCCGCGGCGGTGCCGCTGGCGGTCGAGCCGGAGATGGTCGGCAAGCGCGTGGACCTGCGCCGCACGCCCCTGGTGACCATCGACGGCGAGGACGCCAAGGACTTCGACGACGCGGTGTACTGCGAGCCGAACAAGGACGGGTTCCGGCTGGTGGTGGCGATCGCCGACGTGTCCCACTACGTGCGGCCGGGGACGCCGCTGGACGACGAGGCGCAAAAGCGCGCCACCTCGGTGTACTTCCCGGGCTTCGTGGTGCCGATGCTGCCGGAGACGCTGTCCAACGGCATCTGCTCGCTGAACCCCAAGGTCGACCGGATGTGCTTCGTCTGCGACATGCAGGTGGACCGCAAGGGCGAAGTGACCGGTTCGCGCTTCTACGAGGCGGTGATGAACTCGCACGCACGCCTGACCTACACGCAGGTCTGGAAGGCGGTGGGCGAGGACGACGCCGAGGCGAAGGCGGCGATAGGCCCGCTGCTGCCGCAGGTGCAGCGGTTGCACCAGCTCTACCAGGTGCTGGCCAAGGCGCGCGCGCGGCGCGGCGCGATCGAGTTCGAGTCCTCGGAAGTGCGCTTCGTGCTCGACAATCGCGGCGAGGTCGCCCAGGCCGGGATGCTGGTGCGCAACGACGCGCACAAGCTGATCGAGGAATGCATGATCGCCGCCAACGTCGAGGCGGCGAAGTACCTGCTGGGCGCGCACATCCCGGCGCCGTACCGCATCCACGAGCGGCCGCCGGAGCACAAGTACGAGGACCTGCTGGAGTTCCTCAAGGAGTTCAAGCTCAGCCTGCCGCCATGGGGCAAGGTCAAGCCCGGCGACTACACCAAGTTGCTGAAGAAGGTGCGCGAGCGCCCGGATGCGGCGCTGCTGGAGTCGGTGCTGCTGCGCAGCCAGAGCCTGGCGGTGTACTCGCCGGACAACAGCGGCCACTTCGGCCTGGCGCTGGAGGCGTACGCGCACTTCACCTCGCCGATCCGCCGCTACCCGGACCTGCTGGTGCACCGCGCGATCAAGTACGGGCTGACCGGCGGCCGCCCGGACAAGTACCTGTACACGCCGCGCGAGATGGCGGCGCTGGCGCTGCAATGCTCCGAGCGCGAGCGCCGCGCCGACGAGGCCGAGCGCGAGGTCGACGAGCGCTACCGCGCGGCGTGGATGGAGAAGCACGTCGGCGGCCGCTTCGACGGCGTGATCAGCGGCGTGACCAGTTTCGGCCTGTTCGTGGAACTGGACGAGTCGAAGGTCAACGGCCTGGTGCACGTCACCCAGCTGCCGCAGGACTATTACCACTTCGACGCGGTGCGCAAGACGCTGACCGGCGAGCGCCGCGGCATGGAGTACCGGCTCGGCGACCGGGTACGCGTGCTGGTGCTGAAGGCCAGCATGGAGGAGCGCAAGATCGACTTCCGGCTGGTGGAGCGGCTGGACCAGCCGGAGGCCGATGGCCTGCCGCCGCTGCCGCCGCGCGGCAAGCCGGCCAAGCGGACCAAGCAGAAATACTGAGGGGGCGACCATGACGGACGAATACAGCGGCGGATGCCAGTGCGGAGCGGTGCGTTTCCACGCGCGCGGCACGCTGGACCATGCCTCGATCTGCCATTGCCGGATGTGCCAGAAGGCGTTCGGCGCCTACTACGCGCCGCTGGTGTCGGTGCGCGGCGCGGAATTCGCCTGGACGCGCGGGGAGCCGAAGCGCTTCGCCTCCTCGAACCTGGTCAAGCGCGGCTTCTGCGCCGAATGCGGCACGCCGCTGACCTACGAGGCGCCGGACGGCATGGCGATCGCGGCCGGCGCGTTCGACCAGCCGGAACGGCTGCCGCCGACGCTGCAGTACGGCCTGGAAGCCAAGCTGCCGTTCGTCGATACCCTGCATGCGCTGCCCGGCACGCGCACCGAGCAGGACGTGGAGGCGACGGAGTTCCTGGCGCGGCTCGTGTCGAACCAGCATCCGGACCACGACACCCAGCGCTGGCCTTGATGAGTTGGAACATTATTCGTGGGAGGGACTTCAGTCCCGACAGGGGTGGTCTTCCAAAAGCGTCGGGACTGAAGTCCCTCCCATAATGAAGACCTCTTCCTGAGGTGGAGCATGGCGGCGATGGCCGCCAGCGCCTACCATGCCCGCTTTCTTTTCCAGTAGCCCGCCATGAGCAAGCAGAACCAGTGGATCGTCGGCGTCAACGCCGTCGCTTCCTCGATCGAGAACGATGCCGACAACGTCCGCGAGGTCCTGGTCGAGGCGGGCAGCAAGAACCCGCGCCTGACCGAGATCGAGGAGAACGCCCGCCGCAAGGGCATCGACGTGCGCCGGGTCAATGCGCAGGCGCTGGACGGCGTCGGCGGCGGCGTCCGCCACCAGGGCGTGGCGGCGCGGTACGCCGCGGCGCGAACCTGGAACGAGAACGAGCTTGAAGGCCTGGTCGAGGCCGCCGGGGGCAAGGCGCTGCTGCTGGTGCTCGACGGCGTGCAGGACCCGCACAACCTCGGCGCCTGCCTGCGCAGCGCGGCCGCGGCGGGCGTCACCGCGGTGGTCATCCCCAAGGACAAGTCGGCCACGATCAACGCCACGGTGCGCAAGACCTCGGCCGGTGCCGCCGACCGCATCCCGGTGGTGGCGGTGACCAACCTGGTGCGCTGCCTGCGCGACCTGCAGAAGCAAGGCGTATGGATCTACGGCCTGGCCGGCGAGGCGGAAGGCTCCCTGTATGCGCTGGACCTGCGCGGCAACGTCGCGCTGGTGCTGGGAGGCGAGGCCGACGGCCTGCGCCGGCTGACCCGCGAACAGTGCGATCAGTTGGTACGCATCCCGATGCCGGGCGAGATCGAGAGCCTGAACGTGTCGGTCGCGGCCGGCGTGACGTTGTTCGAGGCGGTCCGGCAGCGCGGCTGAGGCCGCGGCGTTCGCTCGAAAGGTGGCGGCCGGGGCAGGGCTCGGCCGCGATGGCCAGGGAAACCGAAGCCTCGCGTGCCGCCCGCGCCTTGCGGATGCGACTTGGCTAGCCGGCGCCTGCCGCGCCTGTTGGCCAGGCATTGGCGATCTTGCAGAACAGCCGCGCGGTCTGCTCCGTGTCGTAGACCGCGCTGTGCGCGTCGGCCGCGTTCCACTCCAGCCCGGCCGCCTGCACCGCGCGCGCGAGCACGGTCTGGCCATAGGCCACGCCGGCCAGCGTCACCGTGTCGAACACGCTGAACGGGTGGAACGGGTTGCGCTTGTGCGCGGTACGCGCGACCGCGGCATTGAGGAAGTTGAGGTCGAAGTGGGCGTTGTGGCCGACCAGGATCGCGCGCTGGCAACCGTAGCGTTTCACCGCCTCGCGGACCGGGGCGAACACGTGGTCCAGCGCGGCCTTTTCCTCCTTGGCGAAGCGGAACGGATGGTCGAGCACGATGCCGGTGACTTCCAGCGACTTGGGATCGATATCGGTGCCCGGGGCGGGCACCACGTGCGCGCTGGTGGTCTGGCCGGGCCGGAACAGCCCGTTCTCGTCCATCTCGATCGGCACGCAGGCGATTTCCAGCAGGGCGTGCCGGTTCCAGTCGAAGCCGCCGGTCTCCACGTCCACGACCACGGGAAGGTAACCGCGGAAGCGTCGCGACATCGGGATCACGGAGGGGACGGGTGGGGTTTCGACGTTGTTGCTCATCGCAATAGCCTAGCAGGTCGAAAAACATCCGCCGTTGCGGGCCTGGCCCTTTTCCTGGCTGATTCGATGCGGCGCGGGATACGGCCGGGCCCGTTCCATGCTTCCCGTGCCGGCCCCGCATCAGGGCGCGGTGCCGAGGATCGTGCCCTGCTCGCGCAGCCGGTACAGCAACTGCGCGCCGTCCTGCAGGAAGGCTTCGCGGGCGGATGCGCCGGCTTCGGCGGCGAGCCGTTCGAGCGTGCGCCTGCCGCTGCCGGCCCCGGCTTCGCCCAGCAGCGCGACCAGGCGGGCGGCCAAGGGAGACAGTTCGGCGAAGCGCACCTGGCCGTCCCGGCGATGCGCCAACAGCCAGATGGGGGCGGGCGGCGGCGCCTCCGGCTGGAAATCGGGGCCGATCCGGTGCACGGGCCAGCGATAGCCGAGCAACCGCACGGCCGGCGACGGCACGGGAGTGCCGGCGAGCAGATCGCCATCGGGGAGGTGCGGCGGGAGCGGAGCGCCGTCGAGCAGCAAGTCCAGCTCGATCCATTCGTAGTGCGCCAGTTCCGGCAGCCAGGGCGGCAGCGCGGCGGGGTCGCGCTCGTCCAGGTAATCGAGGAACTCCCGGCCTATTTCGGTGAACAGCGGCGAGCGCGCGCGATGGTCGCGGGCGAAGTCGTCGCACAGCCGCCGCCACGCCGCGTCGCCGAGCGTGCGACGCAGCACGGGGAAGTTGCCGGACAGCAGGCTTTCCAGGTTGTTGAGGTAAAGCTCGCGATAGACCTGCAGCCGCCGCGGATCCATCCCTGCGGGGGCCGGCGCATGCGCGGGATCGCGCAGGTGCGCGGCGAATCCCGCCAGCAGGCGTTCGAGCGCTTCAGGCATGCGCGGCCTGCACGGGGAACGCGCGTTGCAGGTCGCGGACCCGTTCCAGCTCGTCCAGCAGTCGCGCCAGCGGCGGCAGGTTGAAATCCCTTTCCAGCAGGGTGGGGCGCACGCCATGGCGGGCATAGGCGTGCGCGAGCAGCCGCCAGGTGTCGGCATGCACGTCCCGGCCATGGCTGTCGATCTTCAGGCCGGGCGCTTCGTCGTGGTGGCCGGCGATGTGGTAGCTGGCGATGCGCGCGGAGGGCATCGCGTCGATGAAGGCGCGCGCGTCGTAGCCCTGGTTGACCGCGTTGACGTGCACGTTGTTGACGTCGAGCAGCAGGTCGCAGCCGGCCTCGTCCAGCACGGCGCGCACGAATTCCGGTTCGGACAGGCGGGCCTGCCCGGGCGAGGGCAGCTCGGCGTAGTACGAAACGTTCTCCACCGCGATGCGCCGGCCGAGCACGTCCTGCACGCGGCGGATGCGCGCCGCGACGTGGCGCACGGCTTCCTCGGTGAACGGCAGCGGCATCAGCTCGTAGAGCTGGCCATCGTCGCTGCACCAGCTCAGGTGCTCGCTGTAGAGCGCGACGTGGTGACGGTCCAGGAACCGGCGGGTGCGCCGCAGGAATTCCTCGTCGAGCGGCGCGACGCCGCCGAGCGAAAGCGACAGCCCATGGCAGGTCAGCGGATGCCGTTCGGCGAGCGCCTGCAACTGCTCGCCGAGCGCGCCGCCGACGCCGATCCAGTTGTCGGGCGCGCATTCGAGGAAATCGAAGGCGCTGGCCGGGGCTTCCAGCAGTGCGCCGATCAGGCCACGCCGCAGGCCGAGGCCCGCGGCGAGGTGCGGCGCCGCGCCGTCAGAGCGCGCCACCGCATTTGCCTTCGCCGCACTTGCCTTCGCTCATCTGCTTGCCGGAAGCGTCCTTCTTCTTCTCGCCGTGCTTGGCCTTGTCGGCGTGCGCCGGCGCCGGCTCGGAGGCGTCCTGTTTTTCCTGCGGCCTGGGAGCGGCGTCCTGCCGCGGGACCGGGGTCTGCCGGGGCTGGGGATCCTTCGGCGTGGCGGTCGTGTCCTGCGCGGCGCCCAGGGCGTATCCCTGGGCCAGGTCGGTCATCGCGAAACCCGGCGATGCCAGCAGGCTGCCGCCCACCAGGACTGCGCCCAGGGTCGCCGTACGGTTGATGCGGTTCATGTCGTGCTCCGGTCGCGTGGATGAGCCGGCAGCTTAGCGCGCTCCAGGGGGACGTGGACGGCAAGGGCCCCGCGCTTGGCGGGGCCCTTGCCGTGCCGGGTCAATGGTCGCCGAGGATCACGCTGGCGATGATGCCGGTGGCCACCGCGACCAGGACGTAGTCGTTGTCGACCCGGCGCCACTGGTGGCCGGGCGGCGGCGGCTTGAGGCCGTAGCGGGCGTAGTCGGAGACATAGACGCCGCGATGGTCGCGCGGCAGGCGGTCGCCCTTCTGCCAGCGCTTGACCTGGCCCGGCGGCGGGCCCTTGCCCTTGTCTCCATGGGCGTTGCCGTGGCCGCCGGCATGCGGCGGGGGATCGGCGAAGGCGAGGCCGCTGCCGGACAGCATGGCCACTGCGAGCATCGAAGCGAGGACGCGTTTCATGGGTGGTTCTCCTCTGGGCAGGATCCGCCTGCGGAACGAACGCTAGAGTCCGCCGCGTGAACGCGAAATTAAGTCCCCCGGCCGCCGTGGTCGCCTATTCAGGTTGGTTCTCAAGGAGCCACGGTGGTGCTGGTGTCGTCGCGCTTCTCGCGCGGCGGCAGCGGCTGGTCGCCGTTCACCAGGAACCAGACGTTCTCGGCGATGTTGGTGGCGTGGTCGCCGATGCGCTCGAGGTTCTTGGCCATGAACAGCAGGTGCGTGCAAGGGGTGATGTTGCGCGGGTCTTCCATCATGTAGGTCAGCAGCTCGCGGAACAGCGCGGTGTACTGCGCGTCCAGGCGGGCATCGGCGGTGCGGACCTGCATGGCGGCCTCGGCATCGTTGCTGCGGTAGGCCTGCAGCACCTGGCGCACCTGCTCGGCGGCGAGCTCGCCCAGGGCGCGCAGGCCCACGGTCTGCGGCAGCGGCGGCACGGCGTTGAGCGCGATCGAGCGCTTGGCGACGTTGGCGGCGTAGTCGCCGATGCGCTCGATGTCGGACGGGATGCGCAACCCGACCAGGATCTCGCGCAGGTCGCGGGCCATCGGGCCGCGCAGCGCCAGCCGCATCACGTCGTGGCTGATGGCGTGTTCGAGCGCGTCGATCGCCTCGTCGTTGGCGATGATCCGGTGCGCGGCGTTGTCGTCGCGGCGCTCGACCACGTCGAGCGCGGCCTCCAGCTGCGCCACGGCGGTCTCGCCCATGCGGATGATCTCGGCGACCAGCCGGTGCTGCTCTTCGTCGTAGCTCTTGACGATGTGGTCGTTGGGCAGGTTGTTCATGGCATGTCCGTGATTGGTGATTCGTGATTGGTGATTCGTGGCGGCATCGGTTCGTGGCTGGGGCTTGCTTCTGCGAATCGCCAATCACGAATCACGAATCACGGCGGTTCGGCATCAGCCGAAACGCCCGGTGATGTAGTCCTCGGTCTGCTGCTTGGACGGCTGCGAGAAGATCGTCTCGGTACGGTCGTGCTCGATCAGGTCGCCCAGGTACATGAAGGCGGTGTAGTCGCTCACGCGGGCCGCCTGCTGCATGTTGTGGGTGACGATCACGATCGTGTAGTCGTTCTTCAGCTCTTCCACGAGCTGCTCGATGCGGCTGGTGGAGATCGGGTCCAGCGCGGAGGTCGGCTCGTCGAGCAGCAGCACGTCGGGGCGCAGGGCCACCGCGCGGGCGATGCACAGGCGCTGCTGCTGGCCGCCGGACAGGCCCAGCGCGCTCTGGTTGAGCTTGTCCTTGACCTCGTCCCACAGCGCGCCCTGGCGCAGCGCCTGCTCGACGCGGTCGTTCATCTCGCTCCTGGACAGCTTCTCGTGGTGGCGGATGCCGTAGGCGACGTTCTCGAAGATCGTCATCGGGAACGGCACCGGCTTCTGGAAGACCATGCCGACCTTGCTGCGCAGGCGGTTCATCGGGTACTTCGGCGAGAGGATGTTCTCGCCGTCGAGCAGCACCTCGCCGCGCGCCTCCAGCTTGGGATAGAGCGCGTAGATGCGGTTGAAGATGCGCAGCAGGGTGGACTTGCCGCAGCCGGAGGGACCGATCAGGGCGGTCACGCGCTTCTCCGGGATCTCCAGGTTGATGTCCTTCAGCGCGTGGAACTTGTCGTAGTAGAAGTTCAACCCGCGCGCGGCCAGCTTGACCGGTGCTGGCGCCAGCGCCGTCTCGCCGGAAACCGGCACGGCGATGCGCTGTCTCATGGCCGCGCTCTGGCCGGCGTTGTGGAGGTCGTTCATGGCGGGCTTCCAGGAAAGGTCAGTCATGGGAAATCTTGTTGCGCAGGAGCAGGGCGCGCGCACCCAGGCTCACCAGCAGCACGAACACGGTCAGCACCAGCGCGCCGGCCCAGGCCAGCACCTGCCACGACTCGTACGGGCTGCCGGCGAACTGGTTCATCACCACCGGCACGCTCGCCATCGGGCGGAACACGTTGGTGTTCCAGTACTGGTTGCCGAAGGCGGTGAACAGCAGCGGGGCGGTCTCGCCCGAGATGCGGGCCAGGGCCAGCAGCACGCCGGTGACGATGCCGGCCGAGGCGCTGCGGTAGAGCACCTGGACGATCACCTTCCACTGCGGGATGCCCAGCGACAGCGCCGCCTCGCGCATCTGCGCCGGCACCAGCCGCAGCATCTCGTCGGTGGTGCGCACCACCACCGGCAGCACGATGAACGCGAGCGACAGCGCGCCGGCGAACGCGGAGAACTGCCCGCCGGTCTGCATCACGTACAGGGTGTAGACGAACAGGCCCAGCACGATCGACGGCGCGGACAGCAGGATGTCGTTGACGAAGCGCACCACGGTGCCGGCCTTGCGCGCGTTGCCGTACTCGGCCAGCCAGGTGCCGGCGGCGATGCCCAGCGGCGTGCCGATCACGATCGCCAGCACGCACATGACGGCGCTGCCGAAGAAGGCGTTGGCCAGGCCGCCTTCCTGCATCGGCGGCGGCGTCGTCTTGGTGAACAGGTCCAGGCTGATGCCGGCGATGCCCTTGGCGGCCAGGGTCCACAGGATCCAGCCGAGGAAGAACAGGCCGAACAGCGCGGTGGCGCACGACAGCGCCAGCGCGACCGCGTTGACCAGGCGGCGCCGGTTGTAGAGGCGTTGCGAGACGGCCGACATCAGTTGCCCTCCTTGCGCGACAGGCGTTGCAGCATCAGCCGCGCGATCGCCAGCACCACGAAGGTGACGATGAACAGCACGAAGCCGAGCAGCAGCAGCGCCGAACGGTAGGTCTCGGTGGCTTCGCCGAAATCGTTGGCGATCAGCGCGGCGATGGTGGTGCCCGGTTCCAGCAGCGACGGCGAGAGCCGCACGGTGTTGCCGATCACGAAGGCCACCGCCATGGTCTCGCCGAGCGCGCGGCCCAGGCCGAGGAAGATGCCGCCGATCACCGCCGAGCGGGTGTAGGGCAGGACGATGTCCCAGCTCACTTCCCACCTGGTCGAGCCGAGCGCGTAGGCCGATTCCTTCAGCCGGGTCGGCACGGTCAGGAACACTTCGCGCATCACCGAGGAGATGAACGGGATCACCATGATCGCCAGCACGAAGCCGGCGGTGAGCATGCCGATGCCCAGCGGCGGGCCCTGGAACAGCGGCCCGACCAGCGGCAGCGTGCCGACGTGGTCGTTGAGGAACGGTGTGACGTACTCGGTCATCACCGGCACCAGCACGAACAGGCCCCACATGCCGTAGATGATCGACGGGATGCCGGCCAGCAGCTCGATGGCGGTGCCGATCGGGGCGCGCAGCCAGCGCGGCGCGACCTCGGTCAGGAAGAAGGCGATGCCGAAGCTCACCGGCACCGCGATCAGCATCGCGATCAGCGCGGTGACGATGGTGCCGTAGATCGGCGCGAGCGCGCCGTACTTGTTCTCGACCGGATTCCACTCGGCCGAGTAGAAGAAGCTCAGGCCCTCCATCTGCAGGGCGTGGCGGCCGCCCCACAGCATCGACAGCGCGGCGCTGGCGAGGGCGATCAGGACGAAGACGACGGTGGCGGTCAGCGCCACCTTGAACAGCCGGTCGGCGCGGGCGTCGCGCAGGTCGCGGCCGCGGGGGGCGGTCATCGCTTCGGGAATGACGGTGGCGTTCATTTGAGGTCCGGTAAGGGGAAACTCGTCATTCCCGCGAAAGCGGGGATCCATGGACGTTCAGAACCGACGGCAAAGGCAAGGTCCATGGATCCCCGCTTTCGCGGGGATGACGCAATGGCAAAGGCGGCCGGGCTTTCGGCCCGGCCGCGCCATTGCGTCACTTGAACTCAGCCGCCCAATACGCCTCGATCTGCTGCACCAGCTCCGGCGGCAGCGGCACGTAGTGCAGCTCGTTGGCCTGCGGCTGGCCGTTCTCGAAGGCCCACTTGAAGAAATCCAGCGTGGCCTTGGCGCGCGCCGGGTCCTTGGCCTGCTTGTGCATCAGCATGAAGTTGGTGGCGGTGATCGGCCAGGCCTGGTCGCCCGGGGCGTTGGTGATCACCAGGTTGAAGTCCTTGGCGTTCTTCCAGTCGGCGCTGGCGGCCGCGGCGGCGAAGGTCTCCGCGCTCGGCTGCACCCAGTTGCCGGCGGCGTTCTGCAGCGACGCGTACGGCATGTTGTTCTGCAGCGCGTAGGCCAGTTCGACGTAGCCGATCGAGCCCTTGATCTGCTGCACGTAGGAGGCCACGCCCTCGTTGCCCTTGCCGCCGACGCCGCCCGGCCACTGCACCGAGGTGCCTTCGCCGACCTTTTCCTTCCACTCCGGGCTGACCTTGGACAGGTAGTTGGTGAAGTTGAAGCTGGTGCCCGAGCCGTCCGAGCGATGCACCAGGTTGATCTTGGCGTCGGGCAGCTTCACGCCCGGGTTGGCGGCGACGATGGCCGGATCGTTCCACTTGCTGACCTTGCCCAGGAAGATGTCGGCCAGCAGCGCGCCGGTCAGGCGCAGCTTGCCCGCCTCGATGCCTTCCAGGTTGACCACCGGCACCACGCCGCCGATCGCGGACGGGAACTGGCCCAGGCCCGACTGCGCCAGTTCGTCGCTGGCCAGCGGCTTGTCGGAGGAGCCGAAGTCGACGGTGCCGGCCTTGATCTGGGCGATGCCGCCGCCCGAGCCGATCGACTGGTAGTTGATCTTGTTGCCGGTGGCGGCGTTGTAGTCGGCCGACCACTTCGAGATCAGCGGATAGATGAAGGAGGCGCCGGCGCCGGAGATCTCGGCCGCCTTGGCATCGCCGGCGGCGGGGGCGGACGCATTGCCGGCGGCCGGTGCCGCGTCGGCAGGCTGCTGGGCTTCGTTGCCCGGCTTGTTGCAAGCGGTCATGGCCAGGGCGATGGCCAGGGACAGGGCGGCGAGGCCGGCCGATTGCAGTTTCATGCGGTGCTCCATAACGGGTTCTTGCCGGTGATTCCGGCGGGCCACGCTATGAAATGATGTTTTTGTTACATGTTGATTACAGGGCTCCGGGGCCGGGATTCGGGACCTGGGTCGCGGAAAGGCAGGGGGGGCTGCCTCGGAGAGGCGTTGCCCGGGACGGCTCCGGCGCCGGCGGGCTTTGCCGGCCTGTTGCCGGGGTGGAAGTCCCTCCTGCGGAGAGCCGCGAGAGCAGCCGGATCCGGGTCCCCAAAAAAGACGCGGGCCACGAGGGCCCGCGTCGCGGTGGGCGAAGGGGAGGGAGAGGCGCCCCTTCGCCTGCCTTGGCTCGATTACTTCTGTACCGACTTGGTCCAGTAGGCCTCGATCTGCTGCACCAGCGAGTCGGGCAGCGGCACGTAGTCGAGCTGCTTGGCCTGGGCGTCGCCGTTGGCGTAGATCCAGCGGAAGAAATCGGTGGTGTTCTTCAGGTTGGCCGGCTTGGCCTTCTTGCGCACCAGGATGAAGTTGGTGGCGGTGATCGGCCAGGAATTGGCGCCCGGGGCGTTGGTGATGACCAGGTAGAAGTCCTTGGCGTTGGCCCAGTCGGCGCTGGCGGCCGCGGCGGCGAAGCTCTCGTCGCTCGGCTGCACGAAGCGGCCGGCGGCGTTCTTCAACTGCGCGTAGCTCAGCTTGTTCTGCAGCGCATAGGCCAGCTCGACGTAGCCGATGCCGCCGCGGATCTGCTTGACGTAGGCGGCCACGCCTTCGTTGCCCTTGCCGCCGATGCCGGCCGGCCACTGCACGGTGGTGCCTTCGCCGACCTTGGCCTTCCAGTCCGGGCTGACCTTGGACAGGTAGTTGGTGTAGTTGAAGCTGGTGCCCGAGCCGTCCGAGCGGTGCACGACGGTGATCTTGAGGTCGGGCAGGGTCAGGCCGGCGTTGAGCGCGGCGATCGCCGGGTCGTTCCACTTGGTGATCTTGCCCAGGAAGATGTTGGCCAGGGTCGGGCCATCCAGCTTCAGCGCGCCCGGCTGCAGGCCCGGCACGTTGGCGACCGGCACCACGCCGCCGATCACCGACGGGAACTGCGCCAGGCCGGAGGCGGCCAGGTCTTCCGGCTTCAGCGGCGCGTCGGAGGAACCGAAATCGACGGTGCCGGCCTTGATCTGGGCGATGCCGCCGCCCGAGCCGATCGACTGATAGTTGACCTTGTTGCCGGTGGCGTTCGCGTAGTCGGCCGACCACTTGGACATCACCGGATAGATGAAGGAGGCGCCGGCGCCCGTGATGTCGGCGGCCTGCGACGCGAAGGCGAACGAGGCGGCGACGAGGCCGACCAGCACGCGGTTCTTGAGGGAATGCATTCGAGATTGCTCCTAGGGTGGTGGTCGGCGCGACGGCCGACAGCGCCGGCTATTGCAAGTCGATTAGATGAATCTCTCGCTACGGAAGGATGACGTTTGGATGACAGTGCGCTCCGGCACGCTTGTCTTCGATCGGTCATGGGTGTGACTCAAAACCGTCATGTGTTTGACGGAATCTTCACAAAACGTTTGGCCGCCATTCGCGTGACGGTGCGGGCGTTACCTGAAGCCAAAACCACCCATGGAGAAATCCCAGATGCGTTCCCATTTGCTCGCCACGGCGATCATCGCCAGCCTTGGCCTGGTGTCCACCGACGCCTTCGCCGCCAAGGCGACCACCCCGGCGGCGACTGCTGCACAGCTCGAGCAGTTGCAGGCCCAGATCGCGGCCCTGCAGGCCCAGGTGCAGGCGTTGCAGGAGCAGACCCAGTCGCTGCAGACCCAGTCCGACGCGCAGTCCGAAGTGAACGTGGTGCAGGCCAAGGCGGCCGAGGACGCGCAGGCCGCCAGCAGCAAGGTCGACAAGCTTGCCAAGCTGGTCAACGACACCAAGATCGGTGGCCGCATCTTCTTCGACGCGACCAGCATCGACCAGAAGAACAACGGCACCAAGACCGCTAACAGCGGCACCGGTTTCGACGTCACCCGCTTCTACCTGACCTTCGACCACACCTTCAACGAGGTCTGGTCGGCCAACCTGACCACCGACGCGCAGTACCTGTCGTTCGGTTCGGGCGCGGGCGCCAACCAGCCCAACAGCGTCGAGGTCTTCATCAAGAAGGCCTACGTGCAGGCCAAGTTCAGCGATGCGCTGTTCCTGCGCGCCGGCGCGGCCGACACGCCGTGGATCCCGTTCGTCGAGAAGTACTACGGCTACCGCTACGTGCAGAACACCCTGGTCGACCGCCTGTCGTACGGCACCTCGGCGGATTGGGGCATCCATGCCGGCGGCGACGCCAACGGCTTCAACTACGCCGCCTCGATCAGCAACGGCCGCGGCTACCGCAACCCGAGCCGCAGCAAGGGCGTCGATTTCGAGGCGCGCGTGGGCTACGCCCCGACCCAGAACACCGTCATCGCCGTGGGCGGCTACTCCGGCAAGCGCGGCCTGGAGACCGAACTGGTCGATCCGCCGCACACCGCCGAGCGCATCAACGCCATGGCGGCCTACGCCTCGTCGAAGTTCCGCTTCGGCGGCGAGTGGTTCCAGGCCAAGAACTGGGCCGTCACCAACGTCGCCGACGACAAGGCGCAGGGCTGGTCGCTGTGGGCCAACGTGGCGCTGACCGACGGCGGCATCAACGCGTTCGGCCGCTACGACAAGGTCGACACCAGCAAGCAGGTGAACCCGGATTACCAGAACACCTACTACCACCTCGGTGTCGAGTTCCCGATCACCAAGGGCATCAAGCTGGCCACCGTGTACAAGCACACCAAGGCCGACACCGCCAACGAGCTGAAGACCAACGAGTTCGGCGTGTTCGGCGACGTGCAGTTCTGATCCGGCTCGCTGGTGCGATCGCGACGGCGGCAGGGTGACCTGCCGCCGTTTTTCGTTGCGCACTGCGTCGCATGCGAACGCGACGAAGATCACGCGCGCTGTCGTGCGCCGCATCGCCTGCGCGCGGATGCCGCCGCCCGTGCGTCCGGAGCCTTGCCGCAACCGCCGGCACGGTCGCGGCGTGACATCGGTCGCGCGCGGGGTGAAGGCATATTTCACGCAGATGTCTGCCGGCTGATCGAGCCGCGCATTCGCCATGAAATCCGCGTTTTTGTGCTCTGCAGCACTTGGCCCGCCGCGCGCGTCTCGCGTAGCTTCCGGGACATGTTGCCGCGCGTGTTCCATTGTCTTCTCGTCTTCATGCTGGTCATGGCCCTGGTGCCTGCGACGACGTTCGCGGGCGAGTGCCAGGGCGTGCTGGCCGAGCCGGATTCGCCGGCGAGCCACGACCAGGCCTGCGCGCCCGAGGACCCGGAGCCGGCGGCCGACGAGGCGATGCTGCCGCGCGCTCCGTTCCAGTCGCATCGCCCGCACGCGACGCTGTCCGGAACCCGCCTGCTGGAACCGCCGGGCAGCGCCTGGCCCGAGCCGCTACACCGGCCTCCGATCGGCGCCCGCTGACGCGCCGTCCTCCCGCGACACCGCCCTTGTTCCCGCCTTCCGCGGCCCGCGCCGCGGACACGGCCCCTGCATGCCTGGAGCATTCCCCCAATGGAAAGCATGATCGAAGGTTTCCGCCATTTCCGTCAGCACGTCTATCCCGGCCAGCGCGACCTGTTCCGCCAGCTGGCCGCCGGCCAGAAGCCGCACACCCTGTTCATCACCTGCGCCGATTCGCGGGTGATGCCGGAACTGATGTTCTCCGCCCGGCCGGGCGAACTGTTCGTCTACCGCAACATCGGCAACGTGGTGCCGCCGTACTCGCAACACGTCAGCGGCGTGGTCGCGGCGATCGAGTACGCGGTCGCCGTGCTCGGGGTCCGCCACGTGGTGGTCTGCGGCCACTCCGACTGCGGCGCGATGAAGGCCGTGCTCAAGCCGGAATCGCTGCAGGGCGTGCCCTCGGTGGCGGCGTGGCTCAAGCACACCGACAGCGCCCGCCACGTGGCCGTCCACCACGGCCATGCGCCGGACAGCGAGCAGGCGCTGGCCTGCCTGACCGAAGAGAACGTGGTGGCCCAGCTGGACCATCTGCGCACGCAGCCGGTGGTGGCGTCGCGGCTGGCCGCCGGCACGCTGCGCATCCATGGCTGGATCTACGACATCGCCCATGGCGAGATCCGCGCCTTCGACGCGCGCAGCGGCCGCTTCGTGCCGCTGCTGATCGAAGACGGCCGCACGCCGGAGGCCACGCCGCCGCCGCGGCTGGCCCTGGAAGCCGCGCTCGAAGCGGAAACGGCATGAGGAGCGCAGCCATGCGATCCCCGTCGATTCGCGACTACTTCCGGCAGCGCCTGTTCGGGCGCGACCTGCTGGCCTCGATGGTGGTGTTCCTGGTGGCGCTGCCGCTGTGCATGGGCATCGCCATCGCCTCGGGGGTGCCGCCGGCGGCCGGGTTGATCACCGGCATCGTCGGCGGCCTGGTGGTGGGCGTGCTGGCCGGGTCGCCGCTGCAGGTCAGCGGCCCCGCCGCGGGCATGGCCGTGCTGGTGTTCGAGCTGGTGCGCCAGCACGGCATCGCCGCCCTGGGCCCGGTGGTGCTGCTGGCCGGCGTCATCCAGCTGCTGGCCGGGCTGTGCCGGGCCGGCGTGTGGTTCCGCATGACCTCGCCGGCGGTGGTGGCCGGCATGCTATCGGGCATCGGCATCCTCATCATCGCCTCGCAGGCGCACGTGCTGATGGATGCGGCCCCCAAGGCGCGTGGCCTGGAGAACTTCGCCGCGTTGCCGGGCGTGCTCTGGCGCGCGCTCGACCAGGGCGTCGGGCGTACCGCGCTGCTGGTCGGCCTGGGCACGGTCGCGATCATGCTGGCCTGGGACAAGCTCAGGCCGGCGCGGCTGCGCTTCGTGCCGGGCGCGCTGCTTGCGGTGGTGGGCATCACCGCGCTGGCGCAGTGGCAGGGGCTCGCGGTCGCGCGCGTCGACGTGCCGGGCAACCTGCTCGAGGCCATCCGCGTGCCGGGCTGGGCCGACCTGGCCGGCCTGCTCGACACCGCCTTGCTGGTGTCGGCGATCACCTTCGCCTTCATCGCCAGCGCCGAGACGCTGCTTTCGGCGGCGGCCGTGGACCGCATGCACACGGGAGCGCGCACGCAGTACGACCGCGAACTGGCGGCGCAAGGCGTCGGCAACATGGTCTGCGGCGCGCTCGGCGCGTTGCCGATGACCGGCGTGATCGTGCGCAGCGCGGCCAACGTGCAGGCCGGGGCGGCGACGCGGATGTCTACCATCCTGCATGCGGGCTGGTTGCTGGTGTTCGCGATGCTGCTGCCGTGGCTGCTACGGATGGCGCCGGTGGCGTGCCTGGCCGGCATCCTGATCTACACCGGCGTCAAGATGGTCAACCTGCGCCAGGTGCGGACGCTCGCCGCCTACGGCCGCGGCACGGCGGCGATCTACCTGGCGACCATGCTGGCGATCGTGGCCACCGACCTGCTGACCGGGGTGATCGTAGGCTTCGCGCTGTCGCTGCTGCGCCTGTCGCTGCATTCCTCGCGGCTGAAGGTGAACGTCCATGAGCCGGAGGGCGAGGGCAACCGGCTCGTGCTGGCGCTGGACGGCTCGGCCACCTTCCTGCGCGTGCCGGAGATGGCGCGCACGCTGGAGCAGGTGCCACCCGGGCGCGAACTGCACCTGGACGTGAGCCGGTTGCGCCATGTCGACCACGCCTGCCTGGAACTGCTGCGCGACTTCGCCCGCAACGCGGCCGCGCGCGGCAACACGCTGGTGGTCGACTGGCAGGCGCTGGAGACGCGTACCGAAGGACGCGGGCCGGCGCGCGTGGGGCTCAATCCGGCGTGACCGGTGCGGGACCGCGTGGGCGCCGCGTCGAAGATGCGGCGCCTACGCGGCCTGCGTCTTGTCCTTGAACTTGCACAGGTCGCGGATCACGCACTGCGGGCAGTCCGGCTTGCGCGCCTTGCACACGTAGCGGCCATGCAGGATCAGCCAGTGGTGCGCGTCCTGCAGGAACTCGGCCGGCACGCGCTTGAGCAGGGCATCCTCGACCGCGCGCACGTCCTTGCCCGGCGCCAGCCCGGTGCGGTTGGAAACCCGGAAGATGTGCGTGTCCACCGCCATCGTCGGCTCGCCGAAGGCGGTGTTGAGCACCACGTTGGCGGTCTTGCGGCCGACGCCCGGCAGCGCTTCCAGCGCGGCGCGTTCGCGCGGGACCTCGCCGCCGTACCGTTCCACCAGGATGCGGCAGGTGGCGATCACGTTCTTGGCCTTGGCGTTGAACAGGCCGATGGTGGAGATGTAGCGCTTCAGTCCGTCCTCGCCGAGATCGAGGATCGCCTGCGGCGTGTTGGCGACCGGGTACAGCTTGCGGGTGGCCTTGTTGACGCCGACGTCGGTCGCCTGCGCCGACAGGATCACCGCCACGAGCAGTTCGAACGGCGTGGAGTATTCGAGTTCGGTGGTCGGATGCGGATTGAGTTCGCGCAGGCGCGAGAACATCTCCACGATCTCGGCCCGGGTCATGGTGCCGCCGCGGCGCGTGGCCGTATTTTTCGCGGCGCTCGCGCCGGCGGACGCCGCGCCCTTGCGCCGGGCTTCTTTCTTGGTGCTCATGATTGTCCTTTCGCGGCCGCCTTGGCCTTGGCGCGTGCCAGGATCGCCGCCGCCAGCGGCGGCAGCGCCGGCGCGGCGGGCCGGCCGGGCGCGGGAGGCGGCGCGCGGCGCGCCTCGCGTTCGGCTGCGCGGCGTGCCAGGCGCGCGGTACGCGCGCGATAGCGTTCGCGCGCGGCCCAGGCCGTGCGCAAGCGCGCCTGCGCCTGCAGCAGCCGCTGCGGCAGGTCGGGATGGGCCGGGTCGAGCGCGTCGTCGCCGGGCGAGGGCGCATAGTCCATCAGCCCGAGTTCGATCGCCCGGTCCGGATCGTCGGCGAGCAGGCAGTGCAGCAGTCGCAAGGGCAGCGGCATCGCCGCTCCGGTGGCGTCGGGCTTCCGGTGCATCGATATCGTCGGCGGATCAGCGGTTGGCGAAGCGGGGCTTGCGGCGCTCCAGGAAGGCGCGGGTGCCTTCGCGCATGTCCTCGGTGGCGAACATCAGCGCGAACTGCGCGGTCTCGAACTGCAGGCCTTCCTCCATCGCGCATTCGCCGCCGAGCACCACCGCGTCGAGGATGCCGCGCAGCGCGATCGGCGCGGCGTCGGCCAGTTTCCCGGCCAGCTGCAGCGCCTGCTCCTGCAACTGGCCGGCCGGCACCACCCGGTTCACCAGGCCCAGCTGCAGCGCGCGCGCGGCGTCGATCGGTTCGCCGAGCAGGCACAGTTCCAGGGCCGCGGCGCGGCCGGTGAGGCGCAGCAGGCGCTGGGTGCCGCCGAAGCCGGGGATCAAGCCCAGGTTGATCTCCGGCTGGCCGACGCGGGCGCTGTCGGCGGCCAGGCGAAGATGGCAGGCCATCGCCAGTTCCAGCCCGCCGCCGAGCGCGAAGCCGTTGATCGCGGCGATCACCGGCTTGGGCATGCGTTCGATCCGCCGCATCAGCTGCTGGCCGAGCAGCGAGAAGTCGCGGCCCTGGACCGCGGGGAGGTCGGCCATCTCGGCGATGTCCGCCCCGGCCACGAAGGCCTTGGCGCCGGCGCCGGTCAGCACCACCGCGCGCACGCCGTCGGCGGCCGCGGCCTCCGCGAAGGCCTGGTCCAGCGCCTGCAGGGTCTGCCGGTTCAATGCATTCAGCTTGTCGGGCCGGTTGACGGTGAGGGTGCGGACGGCCTGCCGGTCTTCGACCAGGACCACGTTGTCTGACATCGCAGAACCTTTCGTGAAGTGAAGAAAATGTGAGCGCGGAACTTCCGCAACCCCCGGCCGGTCATAGCCGGGGTCGTCAGTGGCAGTCCGCCATAGCGGCGGCTATCCTAACGCGTCCATCTCAGGCGGCAGCCCCGTCCTGTGCCACCACCCTGGAGAATTGTTTGATGAAGTTGCGTTCTATCGCGGTCGCCGTGGCGGCCCTGGCCCTGACGGGCAATGCACTGGCCCAGGACACCACGTCCGAGAAGGGCAAGCTCAGCTATTACTTCGGCTACGACTACGGCAACAACCTGGCCGAGCTGACCGGCCGCGGCGAGCAGCTGGACATCAACTCGGTGGTGAAGGGCCTGCAGGACGCCTACGCCAAGAAGCAGCCGGCGATCACCGCCGAGCAGCTCAAGCCGGCGGTCGAGGCGTTCCAGAAGCGCGAGCAGGCCCGCGCCCAGCAGGCCAAGGCCGAGTACGACAAGGCCGCCGCCGAGAACAAGACCAAGAGCGACCAGTTCATGACCCAGTACAAGTCGCAGGCCGGCGTGAAGACGCTGCCGAGCGGCGTGGCCTACAAGGTCCTGGAGAACGGCACCGGCGCCAAGCCGACCCAGGCCAGCACCGTGCAGCTGGAAGTGGCCGGTCCGTTCCCGTACGGCCAGCGCCCGCAGCAGGCCCGCCCGGCGCAGCAGATCCCGTCGATCAAGGTCAGCGAGGTCGAGATGCAGGCCATGCGCGACACCCTGCTGCAGATGCCGGCCGGCTCGAAGTGGGAAGTGACCCTGCCGCCGGACAAGGCCTACGGTGCCGACCCGCGCACCCCGTTCCCGCCGAACGTGGCCGTGCAGTTCGAGATCAAGCTCGTCAGCGTCAAGTAAGCGAGCCTTGCGGAACGACGATCGCGCCGGCCCACGTGGCCGGCGCGATCGTTTGCGGGAGCCTCGCGCGTCCACGCCCTCGTGCGAGGCGGTGACGCGGGGCGCCGCCGCGCGATCGCGGCCCGATTCGCGCTAGGCTGGAGGCGTGTCCGTGCCGGTGCGCGTCTCCCCCGATGGCATCCCCACGCCGTGCATCGGCATATGCGCGCTGGATCCGGCCGGGCGATGCCGGGGCTGCCTGCGCAGCATCGACGAGATTGTCCGTTGGAAGAGCATGAGCGACGCCGAACGCCGCCACTATCTGGAATCGATCCTGCCCGGGCGCGAGGCCCGCGGGCTGGAACTGCGCCTGGCCGAACGCGACCGGCTGCGGCGCGCGCTGTATCCGCTCGATGCCGTGCCGGCCGGGCCGGGCTGGAACCACGACGAGATGATCGACCTGGTCGGCAACGGCGCCTCGGCCGAAGCGGCGGTGCTCGCCGGGCTGATCCCTCGCGAGACCGGTACGCGGGTGCTGCTGACCCGCCGCAACGACGCCCTGCGCCACCACGCGGGACAGGTGAGTTTCCCGGGCGGCCGGGTGGAGCCGTCGGATCGCGATCCCGCCGCGGCCGCGCTGCGCGAGAGCTGCGAGGAGATCGCGCTCGGTCCCGGGCAGGCGCAGGCCCTGGGCTATCTCGATCCGTTCGTCACCGTCAGCGGTTTCCGGGTGACGCCGGTGGTGGCGGTGATCGATCCGGCGTTCGTGCCGGTGCCGCAGCCCGACGAAGTGGCCGAGGTATTCGAGGTCCCGCTCGACTACCTGATGGATCCTGACAACCTGCGCAGCGTCGAGATCGAGTTCCGGGGCCGCCCGCGCCGGGTGCTGGAGTACGCCTGGCCCGGGCAGCGCATCTGGGGCGCCACCGCCGCCATCCTTCTCAACCTGCGACGCCGACTGGAGCAGACCGCATGAGCTTGCCGACCTGGAACACCCTGGTCGATGCATCGACGCTGGCCGCCTCGCTGGAGCGCGCCGACCTGCGCATCGTCGATGCGCGCTTCGCCTTGAACGCGCCCGACTGGGGGCGCGAGGAATATTTCCGCTCGCATGTGCCGGGCAGCGTTTACGCCGACTTGAACAAGGACCTGTCCGACCTGGGCCGGTCGGGCGAAGGTCGCCACCCGTTGCCGCAATGGGACCTGTTCGCGGTCAAGCTCGGGTTGTGGGGCATCCGCCCGGACACGCAGGTGGTGGTGTACGACGCCGGCGACGGCAGCATGGCCGCCGCGCGGCTGTGGTGGCTGCTGCGGGTACTGGGCCATCGTGCGGTGGCCGTGCTCGATGGCGGCCTGGCCGCATGGCGCGCCGTGGGCCTGCCGGAAACCGGCGAGATGGCCGCCATCGAGGATGCCGGTCCGTATCCGGGCGCGCCCGATCCCGGGGCGATCGCCGAGGCCGGGGAGGTGCTGGCGCGCCTGCCGCAGCCTGCCGGCTGGCTGTGGGACGCGCGTGCGCCGGAACGCTTCCGTGGCGAGGTCGAACCGATCGATCCGGTGGCCGGGCACGTGCCCGGCGCGGTCAACCGGCCGTTCGCGGCCAACCTGGAAGACGGGCGCTTCAAGCCGGCCGCGCGTCTGCGCGCGGAACTGGAAACCGTGCTGGATGGCCGCCTGCCGCGGGAGACGGTGCTGATGTGCGGTTCCGGCGTCACTGCCTGCCACTTGCTGCTGGCGATGGAGGTGGCCGGGCTGCAGGGCGCGCGGGTCTACGCCGGTTCCTGGAGCGGCTGGATCAGCGATCCCGCCCGGCCCATCACGGCGGGCGCCTGAGATTGCAGGCACAATACGGCCCTGGATGGGGGCCTGTGTTCATCGCCAGGCATTTGCGCGGAGCGCACGTTTCTCTCGGAGTGGGTGCACTTCATGCGGTTGCGGGTATGGGCGGTTCTGGCTTCGGTCGCGGTAGGCGCATGTTCGCAGGGCGTGACCACGCCCACCGCCGCCGATACCACGCCGCAGACGCATGCCGCCGCGGTCGCGGCGGACCGGTATGAGATCGAACTGGAGCGCTGGCGCGAGGAGCGCCTGGCACGCCTGCGCGCGCCCGACGGCTGGCTGAGCTATACCGGCTCGGGCCGGCTGCGCCCGGGCACGTACCGGATCGGCGCGGCCGGCGACAACGACATCGTGTTGCCGGGCGGGCCGGCGTACCTGGGCGTGCTGCGCCTGGAGGCGGAGAGCGGCGCGCGCTTCGAGCCGGACCCGCGCGCCGAGGTGCGCCTGCGCGGAACGCGCCTGACCGGCGAGACCGAACTGCGGCCGGAAGCCTTCGAGCGGCCCGGCGACCGCCTGGAGATCGGCCAGGCCCAGTTCTACCTGGTCCGCACCGGGCCGGTCGCCGGTTGGCGCTATCGCGACGCGCAGGCGCCGGCATTGAAGAATTTCCCCGGCATCGAGTATTTCCCGGTGGACGAGGGCTGGCGGATCAGGGCCGACTGGCGCGTCTATCCGCAGCCGAGGCCGATCACCTTGCTGACCTCGATCGGCACGCCGTTGAACGCGACGATGCCGGGCGAGGCGGTGTTTCGCCGCGACGGCCACGAGTACCGCCTCGCGCCGGTGACGATCGAAGGGGAAAAGCGGCTGTTCTTCCTGTTCGCCGACCGGACCAGCGGCAAGGAAACCTACGGCGGCGCGCGCTACCTGTTCGTCGATCCGCCGAGCGGGCACGGCATCGTGCTGGACTTCAACCGCGCCGAGAACCCGCCATGCGCGTTGACGCCGCACGTGGTGTGCCCGGTCGCTCCGCCGCAGAACCGGCTGGACCTGGCGGTGAACGCCGGCGAGAAGACGTACCTGGCCGCGGCGCATTAGCCCGGCCCTGGCGTCCTTCGTCCGTCAGGACCGCCTCGCGCCGATCCGCCGCAAGGGGATCGCGGCCATGACCCGCTCCCACGGGAACAGCGGCCCCGGATCGCGCTTGCGCGGCACGCGCAGGGACGGATCGTCGCTGGCGGCTTCCTCCGCGGTGTCCAGGTCCTCGTGCCCGGCGATGTCGCGCAGCGACGGCAGGACTCGCGGCAGCCACGCCAGCAGCGCCAGCAGCGCCTCGACCTGCGCCTGCGGATAGGGCTCGTGCATGGCCTGGTGGCGCGAATCCAGCCAGTGCGGGTAGCGGCCGGTATTGACTAGCTCGATGCCGATCGAATGCGCGTTCTGCCCGCGCACGTGGTGCGCGATGCGGTCCAGCGCCACGTACTGCTCGATGCGGCCGTCGCGGTCGATGTAGTAGTGGCCGCTGTTGCCGGTGCCGCTGTCGTAGCGCACCTGCTCGCCGTACTGGCGTGCCGTGGCCAGGTCCGGGAGCTCGGTGCAGTGGATCACCGCCAGCGTCACCTCGGCGAGCGCGCGCGGTGCGAGCTTCCGCTCGTAGGGCAGGGGCGCGGGATGGATCGAAGGCTGCGGCACGGGGGCTGGCGACATGCGCGGATGCTAGCATTCGCGCATGTCTCTCGATCCCGAAAGCCCACTGGCGAAATTGATGGCGACGCTGCCGCGCACCGGCCGCGTCGAATGGATCGGCGTGCGCCCCGCGCGCGACGTGCCGATGCGAGGGCTCGCCGAAGTGCGCGCCACCGCCCAGGGCGGCCTGGACGGCGATCGCTACCAGGGCGGCAGCGGCAAGCGCGGCGTCACCTTGATCCAGGCCGAGCACCTGCCGGCGATCGCGGCATTGTCCGGGCATGCCGAGGTGGCGCCGGCGCTGCTGCGCCGCAACCTGGTGGTGGCGGGCATCCCGCTGATCGCACTGAAGGGGCGGCGCTTCCGCATCGGCGAGGTGGAACTGGAAGGCACCGATCCCTGCGACCCATGCTCGCGCATGGAACTGGCGCTGGGGCCGGGCGGCTACAACGCCATGCGCGGCCACGGCGGGCTGTGCGCGCGCATCGTCAAGGGCGGCGTGCTGCGCGTAGGCGACACGGTGGAGGCGCTGTGAGCCGGGGGCATTGCATCCTCTCGCACGGGTTCGAGAGCGGGCCCGACGCCATCAAGGTGACCGCGCTGGCCGACGTCGCCGAACGCCTGGGCTGGACCCACGAGCGTCCCGACTACACCGACCTCGACGCGCGCCGCGACATCAGCCAGGTCGGCGACGTGCGCGGCCGGCTGCAGCGCCTGCTCGGCCTGGCGCAGGCGGCCGCGGCCAGGGGGCCGGTGGTGCTCGCCGGGTCCAGCCTCGGCTCCTACGTCTCCGCGCAAGTGTCGCTGCAGGTGCCCACGCGCGCGCTGTTCCTGATGGTGCCGCCGACCAGGATGGGGCCGTTGCCGGCGCTGGACGCCGCGCGCGTGCCGGTCTCGGTCGTGCATGCCTGGCACGACGAACTGATCCCGGCCGCCGACGTGATCGCCTGGGCGCAGGCACGCTCGGCGCGGCTGCTGCTGGTGGACGACACGCATCGGCTGGCCTCGCACGTCGAGGCTTCCGCGCACGCGTTCGCCGAACTGCTGCAATCGTTGTGAACGGCGCGCCGGTGGACATCCTGTTGCGCCCGGAGCGGCCGGAAGACGCGCAGGCAATCGAGGTGGTCACCCTGGTCGCCTTCATGCATGCCGAGCACAGCCGCCACACCGAGCAGGACATCATCGCCGCGCTGCGCGCCGACGGTGCGCTCGCGGTCTCGCTGGTCGCCGAGCACGAAGGCTACGTGGTCGGGCATGCCGCGGCCTCGCCGGTGACGGTTTCCGACGGCGCCAGGGGCTGGTACGGGCTGGGACCGGTCTCGGTCGGGCCGGGCCACCAGCGCCGCGGCATCGGCAGCCGGCTGGTCGGCGCGGTGCTCGATGCCTTGCGCGAGCAGGGCGCGAGCGGCTGCGTGGTGCTGGGCGAGCCGGCCTTCTACGGCCGCTTCGGTTTCGCGCAGGAGCCAGGCCTGGTGCTGCCCGGCGTGCCGGCGGCGTATTTCCAGGCACTGGCCTTCGGCGACCGCCTGCCGCCGATGGGCGAGGTCGAGTACCACCCGGCATTCAGCCGCTGAGCCGGCATCGCGCTAGACTGCGCGCCTGATCTGGAAGGAGCTGCGCCGATGCGCCACTGATGCCCGCCGTCGTCACGACGGCCCGACGAACCCGGTCCCCGCGACCGTGTCCCGCCTGGCATCAGGAGTTCCGCATGCAAGTTCCTTCCTTGACGCTGGATGGCGTCGCCTTCCACCTGGCCGATGGCCGGTGCCTGTTCTCCGATATCCACCTGCACCTCGACGCCACCCCGACCGGGCTGGTCGGCCGCAATGGCGTGGGAAAGAGCGTGCTCGCGCGCATCCTCGCCGGCCAGCTGGCGCCCAGCCGGGGGCGGAGGTCGGCGCAGGGTCGCGTGCACTACCTGCCGCAGCAGGTCGCGGTCGCGGCCGGCGCGAGCGTGGCCGATCTCGCGGGCATGGGGCCGGTCGTGGCCGCGCTGGCGCGGATCGAGGCGGGCAGCGCCGATCCGGCCGACTTCGAGGCCGTGGGCGAGCGCTGGGACATCCGCCGCGAACTGGCCACGGCGCTGCGGATGCAGGACTTGCCGGAATGGGAGCCCGGGCATCCGGCCGCGCTGCTCAGCGGCGGCGAAGCGATGCGCGTCGCCCTGGCCGGCGCTTGGCTGGCCGGGGCCGACCTGTTGATCCTCGACGAGCCGAGCAACCATCTCGACCGCGCGCAGCGCGAGCGCCTGCGGCGACGCCTGGCGGACTGGCCGGGAGGGTTGCTGGTCGTCAGCCACGACCGGACGTTGCTGGAAGACATGCGGCAGATCGTCGAGCTCTCTCCGCAAGGCCTGCGCTGCCACGGCGACGGCTACGGCGCCTACGCGGAAGCGGCCGCCCGGGCGAGCGCCGCCGCCCAGGCCGAGCTGGACCGGCAACGGGCCGGGCTGCGGCGGGTCGAGCGCGAACGCCAGCAGGCGCACCAGCGCATGCAGCGGCGCCAGGCGCGCGGACGCCAGGAAGGCCACGAGGCCAACCAGGCGCCGATCCTGCTGGGGTTGAGCAAGTCGCGCAGCGAGGCCAGCCAGGGGCGCCAGCAGGCATTGCAGGATCGCGCGCTGGCGCAGCAGCGCGATGCGGTACGCGAGGCCGCCTCGCAGGTGGCGCCGGAGCGGCCCGTGGTGCTGTGGCCGCCGCGCCCGTTGCAGCGCCGCCGCACCGCCGTGCTGCAGGGCGCGCGCCTGCCGTTCGGCCCGCATGCGGCGCATCCGCTCGATCTGGTGCTGGAGGCCGGCCGGCGGATCGCGGTGTGCGGCGGCAACGGCCGGGGCAAATCCACCTTGCTGCGCATGCTGGCCGGGCGCCTGATGCCGGCGGAGGGGACCTGCGAGGTACCGGTCGCGCGCGCCTGGCTCGACCAGCACCTGGGCGGGATCGACGCCCGCCTCGCACCGCTGTCCCTGCTGCGCGACGCCAACCCGGCCCTGCCCGAGGCAGACCTGCGGCTGCGGCTGGTGCTGCTCGGGCTCGCGGCGGAGGCGCTCGAGCGGCCTTGCGCTTCGCTCAGCGGCGGCGAGCGCCTGAAAGTGGCCCTGGCTTGTGCGCTCTATGCGGCCGAGCCAGCCGAACTGCTGCTGCTCGACGAACCGGCCAACCACCTCGACCTGCCGTCGCGGCAGGCGCTGGAGGCGATGCTGCAGGACTATCCGGGCACGCTGGTGGTGGTCTCTCACGACGAGGCGCTGCTGGAGCGGCTGGCGCTGGACGGCCGCCTCGACCTCGACCGCGAACGCCCGCGGTTGGAACCCTGGTAGCGCGGGAACTGGCAATGCGCGGCACGATCGCCGAACATGGCGCCCCCGTGCCGCCGCTTCCGCCGCAGGAACCCCTGGCGCCGCCGCTTTCCCGGATATCCACGTGAAATTCTTCGCTTCCTGCGCCAAGGGCCTGGAATACCTGCTGGCCGACGAACTGCTTGCGCTCGGCGCGGCCAAGGCCACCGCCACCGTCGCCGGCGTGAACGCCGAAGGCGAACTGCGCGATGCCCAGCGGGCCGTGCTGTGGTCGCGCCTGGCCAGCCGCGTGCTGTGGCCGATCGCCGGGTTCGACTGCCCCGACGAACATGCGCTGTACGCCGGCGCGGCGGCGCTGCCGTGGCAGGAGCACCTCGCGACCGGGCACACGCTGGCGGTGGATGCGCACGTCTCCGGCACCGCGATCACGCATGCGCGCTATGCCGCGCAGCGGGTCAAGGATGCGGTGGTGGACAGCTTGCGCGGGCAGGGCCTGCCGAGGCCGTCGGTGGACGTGGAGCAGCCCGACCTGCGCCTGAACCTGTCGCTGCGCAAGGGCCGCGCCACGCTCTCGGTCGACCTCGGCGGCGGCCCGCTGCACCGGCGCGGCTGGCGCATGGCCCCGCACGAAGCGCCCTTGAAGGAGAACCTGGCCGCCGCGGTACTGGTGCGCGCCGGCTGGCCGCGCCTGTACGCGGAAGGCGGCGGCCTGCTCGACCCGATGTGCGGCAGCGGCACCTTGCTGATCGAAGGCGCGCTGATGGCCGCGGACGTCGCGCCCGGCCTGCAGCGCTACGCCGACCCGTGGTCGCTTGCCGCCGCCTCGCCGGCCGAGCGGCCGGTGCTGGCGCCGACGCGCTGGCGCGGATTCGACGCTGCGGCATGGGAAACGCTGGTGGACGAAGCGCAGGCGCGCGCCGCGGCGGGATTGGCCGGATTGCGCCCGTCCCTGCACGGCAGCGACCTCGACCCGCGCGCGATCGACGCCGCCCGTGCCAACGCCCGCGCGGCGGGCGTGGAGGGCGCGATCGATTTCGCCGTGGCCGATGTCGCGCAACTGCCGCTGCCGCCCGAAGCGAACGGCGCGGTGGTGTGCAATCCGCCGTACGACGAACGCCTGGCCGCGGACGCGGCCTTGTACCGGCGCCTGGGCGATGCGTTGCGGCGCGCGGTGCCCGCCTGGCGCGCCGGCCTGTTGTGCGGCAACGACGAACTGGCCTTCGCCACCGGCCTGCGCGCGACCCGGAAGTACCAGGTGTTCAACGGCGCGCTCGAATGCACGCTGCTCGTCTGCGATCCCGTCGCGGTGCCGCAGCGGGCGCAGGCCGAGCCGCGCCCGCTCGGCGACGGCGCGCAGATGGTCGCCAACCGCCTGCGCAAGAACCTGCAGCGGCTGAAGAAATGGCGCGCGCGCGAAGGCGTGGAGTGCTTCCGCGCCTACGATGCCGACCTGCCCGAATACGCCGCCGCGATCGACGTCTACCAGGAGGCCGACGGCGAGCGCCGGTTGTTCCTGCACGTGCAGGAGTACGCCGCGCCGGCCTCGATCCCCGAGGCCGACGTGCGCCGCCGTTTCGGCGACCTGCTGGCGGCGGCGCGGGAGGTGTTCCAGGTGCCGAAGGAACAGGTGGCGACCAAGGCGCGCCAGCGCGGCAAGGGCGGCAGCAAGTACGGCCGCTTCGACCAGCGCGGCGAGAGCTTCCACGTGCGCGAGCATGGCGCGCTGCTGCAGGTGAACCTGTTCGACTACCTGGATACCGGCCTGTTCCTCGATCACCGCCCGCTGCGCGCGCGCATGGCGGCCGAGGCGCGCGGCAAGCGCTTCCTCAACCTGTTCTGCTATACCGGCGTGGCCAGCGTGGAAGCGGCGGTGGCCGGTGCGGCGGCCACCACCAGCGTGGACCTGTCCGGCACGTACCTGCAGTGGTGCGCCGGCAACTTCGCGCTCAATGGCCTGGGCGGGGCGAAGCACCAACTGGTGCAGGCCGATGCGCTGGCCTGGCTGGAAGCCGAGCGCGGCCAGTTCGACGTGATCTTCTGCGACCCGCCGACGTTCTCCAATTCCGCGCGCGCGGAGGACTTCGACGTGCAGCGCGAGCAGGTGCGGTTGCTGCGCGCCGCGGTGGCGCGGCTGGCGCCGGGCGGGGTGCTGTACTTCTCAAACAATTTCCGCCGGTTCCGGCTGGAGGAGAACGCGATCGCCGCGTTCGCGCGCTGCGAGGAGATCACCCCGGCGACGATCGACCCGGACTTCGAGCGCAACGCCCGCATCCACCGCGCCTGGCGGCTGGCGCGGGCATAGCCCGTGGGAGCGGCTTCAGCCGCGATGTGGCATTCCCGGTAAGGCTCCATCGCGGCTGAAGCCGCTCCCACAGGGCAGTCCGTCAGCCGGCGGCTTCGCCGCGCCGGTGCCCGCTCATCTCCTGTCCCGCATCGGGCGCGAAGCGCACGTGCCAGCGCAGCGAGCTGAAGGAGATCAGCGTCACCGCGAGAAAGGCGACGGAGAAGTCGCGCAGCTGCGGCGCGGCGTGGCCGCTCGCCGCCATCGAGGTCTTCAGGAACAGCGCGCCGGCGCACACGCCCACCGACAGCATCAACTGCTGCAGCGTGGTGTACAGGCTGCTGGCCGAACTCATGCGCGATGCCGGCACGTGCTCGTAGGCGATGGTGTTGTACGCGGCGAACTGGAACGACATGAACGCGCCGCAGCAGGCGAGCAGGCCGAACACCAGCATCGGCGGCCAGCCGGGCTGGAAGAACGCGCACACCAGGTAGCCGAGGCTGGCGAACACGCCGTTGCCGATCAGCGCGTTGCGGTACCCGTAGCGCCGCAACAGGCGCGGAGTCAGCACGCGCATCACCAGCGCGCCCAGCGCGGTGGCCATCACCAGCTGGCCGCTCTGCGCGGCGCTGTAGCCGAACCCGATCTGGAACAGCAGCGGCAGCAGGAACGGATGCGCGCCCTGGGTGACGCGCATCAGCGAGCCGCCGATGACCGACAGCCGGAACGAATCGATCTTCAGCAGCGACAGGTCCAGCAGCGGCGCCGGATGGCGGCGTGCATGCCACAGGTAGCCGAGCGAGGCGACGCCGCCGGTCGCGATCAGCGCGACGGCATGGGCCAGTCCGTCGCGCTGGCTGACCATCTCCAGCCCGAACAGCAGGCAGCCCAGCGCCACGCCGCACAGCGCGAATCCGGCGAAGTCGAACCGGCCCGGCGCCGACTCGGCGGGGATTTCCGGGATGAAGCGCCGCACCAGGAAGAACCCGGCGATGCCGATCGGCACGTTGATGTAGAAGATCCAGCGCCAGTCGAGGTAGGTCACGAACAGGCCGCCCAGTGGCGGGCCGAGCATCGGCCCGACGAAGGCCGGCACCAGCGTCCAGGCCATCGCGGACACCAGGTGGCGGCGCTCGACGCTGCGCAGCAGGATCAAGCGGCCGAGCGGGGCCATCATCGCGCCGCCTGCGCCCTGGATGAAGCGCGCCACGACCATCGTCGGCAGGTCGGTCGCCAGAGAGCACAGGATCGAGCCGGCGATGAACATCCAGATCGAGGCGCAATAGACCCGGCGCAGGCCGAAGCGGTCGGCGATCGCGCCGCTGGCCGGGATGCCGATCGCCAGCGCCAGGAGGTAGCTGGTCAGGGCGATGCTCATCGCCGGCGCCGCCACGCCGAAGTCGCGCGCCAGGGTCGGCAGCGCCGTCGCCAGCACCGTGGCGTCGAGCTGCTCCATGAAGATGGCGCAGGCCAGGATCAGCGAGATCAGACGGTAGTCGGGGTAACGCTGGGAGGGGGCGGCAGGCGTGGGCTCGCGGGACAACTTGGCGTTCTCGGTTCCGGGCTGGCCGGGCGCGAGGCGTCGCGGGGGGCCGGCGTGGCCGGCGGACCAGCCCGCGCCGCACGGGATTGTGCGGCGCAGCATGGCTATTATTCGCCTCCCGGCGGGACGGAGCAAGGCGACGTCCGTCATGGAGGCGCTTTCCCCTCCGCTGGCGGTGCTCGCCCATGGCAGGCGAGGGCGCCGGCGATCCCTTGTGGGAGCGACTTCAGTCGCGACGGGCTTTACCGATAAGGCCGTCGCGACTGAAGTCGCTCCCACGGAAAAGCGTTGCATCGGCCGGGGTTGGGGCGCTTGCCGGGGGGCGTCACTCCGTCCGCACCGAGCGGCATTGGTTGCGATGGGTTTTGCGGGTAGGGCCCGTCGCGACCGAAGTCGCTCCCACGGAAAAGCGCTGCATCGGCCGGGGTTGGGGCGCTTGCCGGGGGGCGCGACTCCGTCCGCACCGAGCGGCATTGGTTGCGATGGGTTTTGAGGGTAGGGCCCGTCGCGACTGAAGTCGCTCCCACAGATAAAGCGCTGTATCGGCCGGGGTTGGGACGCCCGCCAGCGGGGCATCACCCCATCCACACCGACACGGCATGCAGTGCCAGGCCGATCAATCCGCCCACCAGTGTGCCGTTGAAGCGGATGTACTGCAGGTCGCGGCCGACGCTCAGTTCCAGCAGGTCGACCAGGTGGCGCTCGTCCCAGCCCTTCATCGTGCCCGCGATGTGTTCGGTCACCGAGGCGCGCAGCCGCTCGGTGAGCCGGCCGGCGGCATCGAGCATGTGCTGGTTGAGCGCCTCGCGCAGGGCCGGGTCTTCGGCGAGCGAGCGGCCCAGGCCATGCAGCGAGCGTTCCAGGTGCGCGGCGATCGCCGAGTCCCCGCTGTCCAGGTCGCGGCGCAGCGCCGCGTGGATCTGCGCCCATAGCGCCTGCACGTAATCCTGCAGGGCAGGGTGCTCGATCGCGCGCTGCTTGAGCCGTTCCACCCGCTCGGCCATCGCGGGCTCGTCGCGCAGGCGCTCGATGTAGTCGCGCAGCCAGGCCTCGTAGTCCTGGCGCAGCGGGTGTTCCGGCGTGGACAGGATGGCTTGCAGTTCCTCGATCGTGGCCCGCGCCAGCCGGTCGGCCAGCTTGTCGCCGATCTCGTCGACCGGCGTCACCCAGTTCACCGTGCCGACCAGCTTGGGCCATTCGCGGCGCGCGTAGCGCACGATCAGGTCGGATGCCCAGGCCTTGACCTTCTCGTCGTCCAGCCAACGGCCCAGCCGTTCCAGGCCATCGTCGAGCAGGCGCTGGTGGCGGCCGTCGGTGGTCAGCAGCGACAGCACCTCGCCGGCGGTGGCGGCGGCGTTCCACTGCCGCAGGCGCTCCACCACGAAGCGCTGGATCGCGCGCCGCACCGCGGCTTCGTCGAGCAGGTCCAGCGCCTGCTGCATCCAGCCGCGCGCCATCTGCGCCAGCATCCGCGCCTGCGCCGGTTGCGCCAGCCATTGCCCGAGGCGGCTGGCCGGGTCGAACAGCCGCAGCTTTTCCAGCAGCGTCGCGGGAGCCAGGAAGTGGTCGCGCACGAACACCGCCAGGCCGTCCGCCAGGCGGTCCTTGCCGCGCGGCAGGATCGCGGTGTGCGGGATCGGCAGGCCCAACGGGCGGCGGAACAGCGCGACCACCGCGAACCAGTCCGCCAGCGCGCCGACCGCGGCGGCCTCGCAGAACGCGGCGACCCAGGCCCAGGCGCCCTGCTGGCCCATCGCGTGGCTGAGCACGAAACCGCCGAGCATCGCCAGCAGCAGGAACAGGGCCAGGGTCTTCATCCGCCGCAGCTGCGTGCGGCGCGGATCGGTGGAGGCAGCGGTGCGGGTATCCATGCGGCTAGGTTGGCATATCCGGCGGATGCGGCCCGTCTTCGCCGGCCGCGCGCCGCCGGCATCCGTCGTCCCGGCGATCGCGCCGGCCGGCGGGCGCGATCAGCCCCGCAGGCGCTGCAACTGCTCCTGCAGCGTCGCGACCTGGCCGCGCAACCGCTCGTTCTCGCGTTCCAGCTCGTTGACGCGGCGCTGCAACGCCTTGGCGTCCAGGGGCGCCTGGTCGCCGTCCGCGGCGGCGTCCGCCTTGGGCTTGCGCTTGGACTCGCGCACGCGCTTGGCCGCCTGCTTCAGTTCGGACTTGCCGGCCAGCGCGGCGGCGCGTTGCTCTTCCTCGGACAACGTGGCCACCGCGGCCGCGGCGCTGATCGAGATGTCGCCGGCCTTCACCGCCTCGATCACCTCCGGTGCGGCCTGGGTGTGGATGCGCTCGATCATCACCACCTGGTTGTTGCTCAGGCGCGCCTCGCGCGCGAGTTCGGCGCGGCTGACCGGCGGCGCGTCGTCCCACGGCGGCAGGTCCTCGGCCGGCGCCGGTCCGGCCGCGGCGGCTTCTGCTTCCGCTTCCGCCTGGGCTTGGGCCTGCTGCGCGGCGCGCGTCGCGGCGAGTTCGGCCTCGCGCGCCTCGCGCTGGCGCTTGGCCAGGATCTCGCGCTTGCGCAACGCCAACACCCCGCGCTGGAAATCGGAGACGCTGCGCCGGCCCAGGTGCTGCTCGATCATCCACAGGTGCACGTCGTCGATCGACTGGAAGCGCGGGTTCTGCACGGTGTTGAACGGGATCCCGTGCTTGCGGCAGATGCCGTAGCGGTTGTGCCCGTCGACCAGGACGTTGCCCCACAGCACCAGGGCGTCGCGGCAACCTTCCGCGAGCAGGCTGCGTTCCAGTGCGTCGTGCTCCTCGGCGGTGAGCGGGTCGATGTAGGCCTTCAGTTCTTCGTTGACGACGATGTCCATGCAATGCAGCGGGAAAAACGGGCGCGCATTGTAGGGGCAAGGCCGGCGCGTGGCGATGGGCGAACCAGGGCGGATACGGCATCCCGGTGCCGGACGGCGAGGCGTATCAGGCGTCCCCGCCGTCGGCCTGCCATTGGCGGAAGACGACGCAGACCGTGGTCTTGTCCAGCATCGCGAACTCCCGCGCGCCCCAGGGCTTCAACGAGACCCTGTTCGAGTTGGGATGCAACAGGTGGGGCGCACGGGAGGACATTTCCTCGAAGATCGCGCCGATGTCGTCGGTTTCGATGCCAAGCTCCGGACGGTCCTTCGCCGCGTACCCGGCGTCCTGGACGACATAGGCCTTCGCCCCGTCGCGTGCCACGACGGCCAGGCTTGCATCGCGGTAGAGGAGTTCGAAGCCCAGTCCGTCCACGAAGAATTCGAGGCCGTCCTGCAGCCGCTCGTAGAAGATCTTCGGGATGAGATTCTTGAACATCGCGCCGTCTCCTGCTCTCGGGCCGTGGCGTGGCCTAGGCAGCCCTGCGTTGCTCCGGGGCGAGCCGTACCGCAAGCCCCGCGAGCACCGAGCCCATGAAGTAGCGCTGCGCCGACAGCCAGCGCGGGTTGCGCACGAACCAGCCGGCCAGGGCGCCTGCGGACAGCGCGATGGCCGTGTTGACGGTGAAGCTCACGACGATCTGGGTAAGGCCGAGCACGACGCTCTGCGCGAATACCGACCCGTGGTCCGGCGACACGAACTGGGGAAAGATCGAGAGATAGAAGACCGCGATCTTCGGATTCAGCGTATTGGTGAGAAAGCCCATCAGGAACAGCCTGGAAGGCGGGTCTTCCGGCAGTTGGCGGGCTTCGAACGGCGAACGTGCGCCCGGTTTCACCGCCTGCCAGGCGAGATACAGCAGGTAGGCCGCTCCCAGCCACTTGAGCGCTTCGTACGCCATCGGGATCGCGAGGAAGAGCGCGGTGATGCCGATGGCCGCCGCGAACATGTGGACGAGGAACCCCGCGACGACGCCCAGGAGCGAGATCATCCCGGCCTTGCGCCCCTGGCAGATGGAGCGGGAGATCAGGTAGATCATGTTCGGGCCCGGCGTCAGGACCATCAGCAAGGCCGCGCCGGCGAACAGCAGCAGGTCGTTCATGGGGACCACGGTCGCTCCTCGGTTGACGGCGGTGGCTGATATTACTGCCGGCCGGGCCGCCTGGGCGGCAAGCCCGGGCGAAACGGTTCTCCGGCCAGTTCGGCCCCGGCGCCTACGATGGCCGGCGGACGCGACCCTCGGCCCGTCCGGTCAGGCCACCTGCCGCAATACGCGTCCGAGGATCTCGAACATCTCGCCGATCTGGTCGGGCTCCACGATCAACGGCGGCGACAGCGCGATGACGTCGCCGGTGGCGCGGACCAGCAGGTTGCCTTCGTGGAAGCAGCGTTCCAGCACTTCGTAGCCGCGCGCGCCGGGGGCGCCTTCGCGCGGGGCCAGCTCGATCGCGCCGACCAGGCCGAAGTTGCGGATGTCGACGACGTTCGGGGCGCCCTCGAGCGAATGGATCGCCTGTTCCCAGAGGCCGCCCAGTTCGATCGCCTTCTCGAACAGGCCTTCCTCGGCGTAGGTGTCCAGGGTGGCGAGTGCGGCGGCGCAGGCCAGCGGATGGCCCGAATAGGTATAGCCGTGGAAGAAGTCGATGGCGCTGGCCGGGCCGTGGGTGAAGGCCTCGTGCACCTTGTCGCTCGCGAATACGGCGCCCATCGGCACGGTGCCGTTGGTCAGGCCCTTGGCGGTGGTCATCAGGTCGGGGGCGACGCCGAAGCGTTGCGCGGCGAAAGCCTTGCCGACGCGGCCGAAGCCGGTGATCACCTCGTCGAACACCAGCAGGATGCCGTGGCGGTCGCAGATCTCGCGCAGGCGCTGCAGGTAACCCGCGGGCGGCAGCACCACGCCGGCCGAGCCGGAGATCGGTTCGACGAACACCGCGGCGATGGTGGAGGCGTCGTGCAGGGCGATGAGGCGTTCGAGGTCCTCGGCCAATTCGACGCCGTGCGCGGGCAGGCCGCGCGAGAAGGCGTTGCGGCCGATGTCGAGGGTATGGCGCAGGTGGTCGGTGCCCGGCAGCAGCGGACCGAACCACTTGCGGTTGTTGGGCAGGCCGCCGATCGACATGCCGCCGAAGCCGACGCCGTGGTAGGCCTTCTCGCGACCGATGAAGCGGGTGCGCTGGCCTTCGCCGCGCAGGCGGTGGTAGGCCAGCGCCATCTTCATCGCGCTGTCCACCGACTCGGAGCCGGAGTTGGTGAAGAACACGTGCTCCAGGCCTGGCGGCGCGATCGCCTTGAGCCGCTCGGCCAGCACGAACGGCAGCGGCGAGCCCATCTGGAAGGTCGGCGCGAAGTCGAGCGTCGCCACCTGCTTCGCCACCGCCTCGACGATGCGCGGGCGCGCATGGCCGGCGTTGCAGCACCACAGGCCGGCGGTGCCGTCGAGGATCCTGCGGCCGTCCACGCTGCGGTAGTACATGCCCTCGGCGGAGGCCAGCAGGCGCGGGCGCGCCTTGAACTGGGCGTTGGCGGTGAACGGCATCCAGAACGCGTCGAGCGAGGCCGGCGGCTGCTGCGCCAGTTCGGCGAGGGAGGACGGGGATTCGCTGCTCATGAACGCGCTCCGGTCGAGTTGTTGAAAAAACTTTACACCAGCTTGGCCCGGACGGGATCGGATGCTCTGGGGAGCGGCTTCGGCCGCGATGGAGCTTGCCGGTAGAGCCCTATCGCGGCTGAAGCCGCTCCCACAGGATTCCGCATGGTGCGATTGACGCTCGGGTCGGCCCATGTAAAGTATCCGCAACACATCCCCGGTTTCTGGACGCATGGACATCGGCGCACGCCTGCAACTGGTGCGGAGGGCGCATGGGCTCAGCCAGCGCGAGCTCGCCAAGCGCGTGGGCGTGACCAATTCGACGATCTCCCTGATCGAGCAGAACAAGGTCAGCCCGTCGGTCAGCTCGCTGAAGAAGGTGCTGGACGGCATCCCGATCTCGCTGGCCGACTTCTTCACCCACGACCTGCAGATCGGCCCGCCCGACACGCCTTTCTATTCGGCCGACGAGCTGCCGGACGTGGGCAGCGACGGCATCCATTATTTCCTGGTGGGCAAGCATCGCCCGCAGCGCCAGATGTGCATCCTGCGCGAGGTGATGCCGCCCGGCAGCGACACCGGCGAGAGCATGCTGCGCCACGACGGCGAGGAGGGCGGCGTGGTGGTCTGCGGCGAAGTGGAGGTCACGGTCGGCGGGCAGGCACGGGTGCTGCGCGCGGGCGAGGGCTATTACTTCGAGAGCCGCATCCCGCACCGCTTCCGCAACGTCGGCGAAGGCGAGGCGGTCATCGTCAGCGCGAACACGCCGGCTACTTTCTAGCCTTCCGCAGGGGCGGGGCGACAGGTCCTTGCCCTCCGCCTTCGCCCCGCGGGGCGAAGGAACCACAGGAGCAGAGTCGATGAGCACGTCCCGTAACCGCGAACACTGGCAGGCCATGGCCGAGGGTCTTTCGCCGAAGACCCAGGCCTTCATCGACGGCCGCTATGTCGATGCCGCCGACGGCGCGACCTTCGATTGCGTCAGCCCGATCGACGGGCGCGTGCTTGGCCGGGTCGCGGCCGGGTCCGCCCTGGATGTGGACCGCGCGGTGGCCGCCGCGCGGCGCGGTTTCGAGTCCGGGCGCTGGTCCGAGGCCAAGCCCGTGCACCGCAAGAAGGTGCTGCTGAAGCTGGCGCAACTGGTCGAACGGCATGCCGACGAGCTGGCGTTGCTGGAATCGCTCGACATGGGCAAGCCGGTGCGCGACGCGCGCGCGGTGGACCTGGCGGCGACCATCCGGTGCCTGAGCTGGACCGCCGAGGCGCTGGACAAGGTATACGGCGAAATAGCGCCGACCGGTCCGGACGAGCTCGGCCTGGTCACGCGCGAACCGCTCGGCGTGGTCGGCGCGATCGTGCCGTGGAACTTCCCGTTGCTGATGGCGGCCTGGAAGATCGCCCCGGCGCTGGCCACCGGCAACTCGGTGGTGCTCAAGCCGTCGGAGAAGTCGCCGCTGAGCGCGCTGCGGCTGGCCGAACTGGTGGCCGAGGCGGGCGTGCCGGACGGCGTGTTCAACGTGGTGCCCGGCACCGGGCCCGGCGCCGGCGAGCCGCTCGCGCTGCACATGGACGTGGACGGGCTGGTGTTCACCGGCTCGACCGCGGTGGGCCGCAAGCTGCTGCAATACGCCGGCCAGTCCAACATGAAGCGCGCGTACATGGAGTGCGGCGGCAAGAGCCCCAACATCGTGTTCGCCGATGCGCCGGACCTGGACGCGGCCGCCGAGGCCGCCGCCGGCGGCATCTTCTACAACCAGGGCGAGGTCTGCACCGCGGCCTCGCGCCTGCTGGTGGAGCGCTCGATCAAGGACGCCTTCGTCGAGAAGGTGGTCGCCGCGGGGCGCAGGATGCAGCCGCGCCACCCGTTCGAGGACGACGCGGCGATGGGGGCATTGGTGGACGAGGCGCAGACCCGGCGCGTGCTCGACTACATCGCCAAGGGCAGCGAGGAGGGCGCGCGCCTGGTGCTCGGCGGCAAGCGCGCGGACGTGGTCGCAGGCGGCTGCTACGTGGAGCCGACCGTGTTCGACGGGGTGGCGCACGAGCACACCATCTCGCGCGAGGAGATCTTCGGGCCGGTGCTGTCGGTGATCGCCTTCGACGACGAAGCGCACGCGCTGCGCATGGCCAACGACACGCAGTACGGGCTGGCGGCCGGCGTGTGGACCCGCGACATTTCCCGGGCGCACCGGGTCGCGCGCAAGCTGCGCGCCGGCAGCGTCTGGGTCAACTACTGGGATGGCGGCGACATGACCGCGCCGTTCGGCGGCTACAAGCAGTCGGGCAATGGGCGCGACAAATCGCTGCACGCGTTCGACAAGTACACCGAGATCAAGGCGACCTGGATCAACCTCGCGGATTGACCGCCATGGCGAGGCCGGCCGGCGACGCGCGCCATACGGTTGCTGCCGCAACCATGCGTGCGCATGCCGCGCCGCATCTGCCAGAATCCCCAGCCTCTTCGAACGACCACCCCCGCATGAGCGTTGCCGCCGTTTCCCAGGCGCCGACCAATTCGCCCGCCCGCGTGCTGTTGGCGAGCCTGGTCGGCACCACCATCGAGTTCTTCGATTTCTACATCTACGCCACCGCCGCGGTGCTGGTGTTCCCGCACCTGTTCTTCCCGCCGGCCAGCGCGACCGCGCAGCAGCTCGCCTCGCTGGCGACCTTCGCGGTGGCGTTCGTCGCGCGCCCGGTGGGCTCGGCGCTGTTCGGCCACTTCGGCGACCGGATCGGGCGCAAGGCGACGCTGGTGGCGGCACTGCTGACGATGGGCATCTCGACCGTGGTGATCGGCCTGCTGCCGACCTATGCGCAGATCGGCATCGCCGCGCCGGCCTTGCTGACCCTGTGCCGTTTCGGCCAGGGCATGGGGCTGGGTGGGGAGTGGGGCGGGGCGGTGCTGCTGGCGACCGAGAACGCGCCGCCGGGCAAGCGCGCCTGGTACGGGATGTTCCCGCAGCTCGGCGCGCCGCTGGGCTTCCTGCTCTCGGCCGGCACCTTCCTGGTGCTGGGCGCATTGCTGTCGCAGGACCAGTTCATGAGCTGGGGCTGGCGCGTGCCGTTCCTGTCCAGCGCGCTGCTGGTGATCCTGGGGCTGTGGGTGCGCCTGAGCATCACCGAGACGCCGGACTTCCAGCGGGCGCTGGAGCGCAACGAACAGGTGCGCGTGCCGTTCGGGGTGGTCGTGCGCAAGCACATGGGGCCGGTGCTTGCGGGCACGTTCGGCGCGTTGGCGACCTTCGTGCTGTTCTACCTGATGACGGTGTTTGCGCTCGGCTACGGCACCACCACGCTCGGCTACAGTCGCCAGCAGTTCCTGCTGTTGCAGATGGTGGGCATGCTGTTCTTCGCGCTGGGCATCCCGCTGTCGGCCCTGTACGGCGACCGCACCAGCGCACGCCGTTCGATGGCGGTGGCCAGCGCGTGCATCGTGGCGTTCGGGCTGCTGTTCTCCACGCTGTTCCAGTCCGGCCATCCGTTGATGGTGCTGGCGTTCCTGGCGATCGGGCTGTTCGTCATGGGCTGGACCTACGGTCCGGTGGGAACGCTGCTGTCGGAACTGTACCCCGTGGAGGTGCGCTACACCGGCTCGTCGATGTCGTTCAACCTGGCCGGGGTGCTCGGTGCCGCGCCGGCCGCGCCGCTGGCGACCTGGCTGGCGGCGACGTATGGCTTGAAGTCGGTGGGCTGGTACCTGAGCTCGATGGCGGTGGTGACGCTGCTGGCGCTGATGGCCGCGCGCCGGCATTCCAGCGTGGCGTGAATGGTGGGGGCTGTCCTGCGATAGGGGTCAGGCAGCGAAGCGGACCTGGTTGCGGCCGCCGGCCTTGGCCAGGTACAGGTGCTTGTCGGCCTCGCCGAGCATGTCGTGCAGCGTCCAGTCCTCCGAGTGCGCGGTGCACAGGCCGATGCTGACCGTCATCCGCAGGACGTCCGTGCCGACCGGGATGCGCAACGCGCCGATCCGCTCGCGCAGCGCTTCGAAGTAGCCGGCCGCGCCGGCGGCATCGAGGCCGGGCACCAACAGGCAGAATTCCTCGCCGCCGAAGCGCGCGACCAGGTCCTGCGGCCGCGCATGCTCGGATACCGAGGCCGCCACGGCGCGCAGCGCGTGGTCGCCGGCCTCGTGGCCCCAGGTGTCGTTGATGTGCTTGAAGTGGTCGATGTCGAGCATCGCCGCGGTGACCGCCTTCCGTTCGGCCAGCAGCCTCGGCAGGAGGCGCTGGCTCTGTTCGAGGAAGTGGCGGCGATTGGGCAGTCCGGTGAGGTAGTCGCGCGTGGCCAGGTCCTGCAGGGTGCCGATCAGCTCCAGCTGGTCCACGTTCTGCGAGACGCGGCAGAAGAATTCCTCGCGCGAGAACGGCTTGCGCAGGAAGTCGTTGGCGCCGTTCTTCAGGAAGCGCGGGATCAGCGAGGCGTCGTTGTTGCCGGACAGCCCGATCACCGCGACCTTGTCGCGCGCGCGCAGCGCCCGCAGGCGGCGGGTGAATTCCACGCCTTCCATGCCCGGCATGTCCTGGTCGACCACCGCCAGGCGGATCCTCGGGTCCTGCTCGATCGCCTTCAGGCCCTGCGCGCCGTCGGCGGCCACGACCACCTTGTAGCCGTACATCTCCAGCAGCGCGGTGGCGTAGGTACGGGCCGACAACGAGTCGTCCACCACCAGCGCCGAGATGCGGCGGTTGCGGTCCAGGCGCTGCACCAGCCAGGTCAGGTAGTCGATGCTGCCCGGCGCGTTCTTCAGCACGTAGTCGATGATCTGCTGCTGCAGCACGCGCTTGCGCAGGTCCTCGTCGTAGACGCCGCTGACCACGACCGTGGGCAGGCCGCGCGAGACGAAGAACTCCACCACCTGGTCGCGGTCGCCGTCGACCAGCACCAGGCCGGTCAGCACCAGGAACCAGCCGTCCTCCTCCTCCAGCACGCGCGCGGCCTCGGCCAGCGTGGAGACCACCGTGACCGGCAGCTCCACCCGCGACTCGATCGCCTCGCGCAGCATGCCCGTGAAGGCGCGCGAGTTCTCCACCAGCAGGACGCGCTGCGGCAGCGGATCGCCTTCGGGAGCTCGAGCGGAGGGGACGGGCATCGAGTGACGTATGGGGAAGTAACGTGCCGCGTCCATATCGGCCAGATCCGGCAAAGCTTGAGATAATTGTGACGGATTTCGCGTTATGGGAGCAGGTCGCGCAGGCGATACCAGCTCATCGCCGCCACCAGCAGCGGGGTGCGCAGCAGCCGGCCGCCGGGGAAGGGCCGGTGCGGGATGCGCTCGAACACGTCCAGGCGCCGGGATTGCCCGGCGATGGCCTCGGCGATGACGGTGCCGGCCAGGCCGCTCGCCGCGACGCCGTGGCCCGAGAAGCCCTGGGCGAAATACAGGTTCGGCGCCAGCCGCCCCCAGTGCGGGGCGCGGTTGAGCGAGATATCGACGTAGCCGCCCCACAGGTAGTCCAGCCCGACGTCCCCCAACTGCGGGAACACCCGGTGCATGCGCCGGGTCATCAGGCCCCTCAGGCCGGGCGGCGGCAGCGAGGAGTAGCTGGCGCGGCCGCCGAACAGCAGGCGGTGGTCGCGGCTGAGCCGGTAGTAGTCGAGCGCCCAGTTGGTGTCGGCCACCGCCATGTCGTTGCGGATCAGGGCCCGGGCGCGCTCGGCGCCCAGCGGCGGGGTGGCGCCGATGTAGGTGCCGACCGGCATGATCCGCGCTTCCAGCTCCGGCGCGACGCCGCGCAGCCAGGCGTTGCCGGCGATCACCGCGAACTCCGCCCGCACCTGGCCACGCGCCGTGTGCAGCACCGGCCGGGCGCCGCGCTCCAGCCGCGTCACCGCCGAATGCTCGAAGATGCGCACCCCGGCGGCCAGCGCGGCGCGCGCCAGGCCCAGCGCATAGGCGAGCGGATGCAGGTGGCCGCTGGCGGCGTCGTACATCGCGCCGAGGTAGAGGTCGCTGGCCAGCTCCCGGCGCAGGCGCGCGCGGTCCCACCATTCCAGCGGGTAGTCGTAGCGCTCGGCCATGTGCGCGATGCCGGCACGCAAGGCGCGCTCCTGGCGCGGCTTGAGCGGGACGTGGGCATGGCCGTCGCGCCAGTCGCAGTCGATGCCGTGGCGGGCGATGCGCTCGCGCAGCATCCGCATGCCGTCGCGCGAGAAGTCGAACAGCAGCCGCGCCTCGTCCGGCCCGAGCAGGTTCTCCAGCGTGTCCTGCTCGCAGCCGTAGCCGACGATGGCCTGCCCGCCGTTGCGCCCGGAAGCGCCCCAGCCGATGCGCCGGGCCTCGAGCACGGCCACGCGGTAGCCGGCTTCGGCCAATGCCAGCGCGGCGGTCAGGCCGGTATAGCCGGCGCCGAGGATGCAGACGTCGGCGGTCTCCGCGCCCTGCAGGGCTGCCTGCGGCGGCAACGGCGCCGTGCTGGCCGCGTACCAGCTGTCGGGATAGCCCTCTTCGCGCGCGCGGCTGGCCATCACACCGTGCGCAGGTACCAGGCGTAGTCCAGGTCGGTCACCCGGGCCTGGAAGTCCAGCATCTCGCGTCGCTTCTGCTGGCCGTAGACATGCCGGAAGCGCTCGCCGAACGCCTGGGCGACGAAGTCGCTGGCCAGGAAGCGCGCGATCGCCTCCTGCCAGCCCGGGCTGCGGCACTCGGCCTGCTCGTAGGCATTGCCGACGACCGGCGGGCCCGGATCGAGCCGGCGTTCGATGCCGTCCAGCATGCCGGCCAGCACCGCCGCGGCGACCAGGTAGGGATTGGCGTCGGCGCCGGCGATGCGGTGTTCGATGCGGGTGTTGCGCGGATCGCTGTGCGGGATGCGCAGCGCGACGGTGCGGTTGTTGAAGCCCCAGCTGTCGTTGAGCGGCACGAACGCGTTCGGCACGAAGCGCCGGTAGCTGTTGGCGTGCGGGGCGAACAGCAGCAGCGAATCGGCGGCGGCGCGCTGCAGGCCTGCCACCGCGTGGCGCAGCGCTTCGGCCGGCGCGTCCGGCATGCCCGCGAAGACGTTGCGGCCGGCGTCGTCGAGCAGGCTGGCGTGCAGGTGCAGCCCGCTGCCGGACTGGCCGGCGAACGGCTTGGCCATGAAGCTGGCGAGCGCGCCCTGCTGCTGCGCGATCGCCTTGATCGTGCGCTTGAGGAAGATCGCGTCGTCGCAGGCGGCCAGCGCGTCGTCGCGGTGCTTGAGGTTGATCTCGAACTGGCCCGGCGCGTATTCGGCCACGGCCGTGTCGGCGGGCACGCGCTGCTCGCGGCAGGCGGCGGCGACCGCGTCGGTGAAGGCGCGATGGTCGTCCAGCTCCGGCATGTAGTAGACCTGCGTGCCGTCGCCGCGCTGGCCGGTGCGCGGGTCGCGCAGGGTCTGCGGGCGGCCGTGCGCGTCGGGTGCGGCATCGAACAGGTAGAACTCCAGCTCGACCGCGACCACCGGCGTGAGGCCGCGCGCGCGGTAGCGCTCCAGCACGCGCGCCAGCACTGCGCGCGGATTGGCCTCGAACGCGCCGCCGCGCCCGTCCTCCATCGACAGCAGCAACTGCGCCATCGGCCGCGGCGACCACGGCACCGGGCGCAGCGTGCCGGGTACCGGGCGGCACAATCGGTCCTCGTCGCCGATGTCGTAGCCCAGGCCGGTCTCCTCGACCGTGTCGCCGGTGATGTGCGCGGCCAGCAGCGACATCGGCAGGCAGACGCCGTCCGCGTAGACCTTCTCCAGCGATTCGCGGATCACGCGCTTGCCGCGCAGCAGGCCGTTGGTGTCGGGCAGCAGCAGGTCGACCAGTTCGCAGCCGTCGATCCGGCGCAGGGTCTCGACGTCTTCCGGGGGCAGGGACGAAGCGGCGGGATTCGTGGTCATGACGGGCGCCTGCGGGGTCTGGCCGAGCTTAGCAGAGCGGAGGGTGTGTCAAGAATACTCAACGCCCCGGCTTTCCCTTCTTCCACCGGGAGAAGGTGCCCCGAAGGGGCGGACGAGGGTACGGGCGAAGCCTCCTGCAGCCTGGCGACGCAGGGCTGCGCCCGCATCTCACCCCAAGCCCTCTCCTGCCGGGAGAGGGGCATGCGTGCGTTGTTGCAAAAATAAAACGCCCAAGGTAGGTTGCCGAAAAGCCCATCGAGCCCCATCGCATGGCCTTCCCGCCGCTGGTCGGCCTGCCGACCGACCGCAAGATGATCGGAGCGCATCCGTTCCTCGCCACCGGCGAGAAGTACGTGCGCGCGGTGGTGGAAGGCGCCGGCGCCACGCCGGTGCTGTTGCCGGCCTTGCAGCCGCCGGTCGATCCGGGACTCTGGCTCGATCGCCTGGACGGGCTGCTGCTCACCGGTGCGGTCAGCAACATCGAGCCGCACCACTACGGCCCCGAACCGAGCTGGGAGGGCAACCTGCACGATCCCGCGCGCGACGCCAACACGCTGGCGCTGGTCCCGCAGGCGGTGGCGCGCGGCCTGCCGGTCCTGGCGATCTGCCGCGGATTGCAGGAGGTCAACGTCGCTTGCGGCGGCACCCTGTACCAGAAGGTGCACGAGGTGGACGGCATGGACGACCACCGCGAGGACATCGAGGCCGCGCTGGAAGTGCAGTACGGCCCGGCGCATCCGGTGCATCTGCAACCGGGCGGCTTGCTGGCCGGCATCGCCGGCACGACCGAGGTCCGCGTCAACTCGCTGCATGGGCAGGGCATCGCGCGCCTGGGCGGGGGATTGGCGGTGGAGGCGACCTCGCCCGACGGCCTGGTCGAGGCCTTCCGCGGCATCGGCACGCCGTTCCTGCTGGCCGTGCAGTGGCATCCGGAATGGCGCGTCACCGAAAACCCGTTCTACCTCGGCATATTCCAGGCCTTCGGCGAAGCGTGTCGTCGCTACGCCGCCCAACGCAGCCGCTGAATCCCATGACCACCCGCCCGCGCCCCCGCAAGGCCGCCCCTCCTGTCCAACCCGAAAGCTCGCTGCTGCGCTGGCTGAAGGAGCGCCGCATCACCGAGGTGGAATGCCTGGTGCCGGACATCACCGGCAACGCGCGCGGCAAGATCATCCCGGCCGACAAGTTCAGCCACGACTACGGCACGCGCCTGCCGGAAGGGATCTTCGCCACCACCGTCACCGGCGACTACCCGGACGACTATTACGAACTGACCTCGCCGTCGGATTCGGACATGCACCTGCGCCCGGACCCGGACACGGTGCGCATGGTGCCATGGGCCACGGATCCGACCGCGCAGATCATCCACGACTGCTATACCCGCGACGGCACGCCGCACGAGCTGGCGCCGCGCAACGTGCTGCGGCGCGTGCTCGATGCCTACGCGGCGGAGGGCCTGCAGCCGGTGGTGGCGCCGGAGCTGGAGTTCTTCCTGGTGCAGAAGAACACCGATCCGGATTTCCCGCTGCTGCCGCCGGCCGGCCGCTCCGGGCGGGCCGAGACCGCGCGCCAGTCGTACTCGATCGACGCGGTCAACGAGTTCGATCCGATCCTGGACCTGATGTACGACTACTGCGATGCGATGGAGCTGGACGTGGATACGCTGATCCACGAGTCCGGCGCCGCGCAGCTGGAGGTGAACTTCACCCACAGCGACGCGATGTCGCGGGCCGACCAGGTGTTCCTGTTCAAGCGCACGATGCGCGAGGCGGCGATGCGCCACGGCGTCTATGCCACCTTCCTGGCCAAGCCGATGGAGAACGAGCCGGGCAGCGCGATGCACATCCACCAGAGCCTGGTGCGGGCGGGCGACGGGCAGAACGTCTTCAGCGGCGGCAGGTCGGGGGAGTTCAGCCGCACCTTCGCGCACTATCTGGGCGGATTGCAGAAGTACGTGCCGATGGCGATGGCGTTCTTCGCGCCGAACGTGAATTCCTATCGCAGGCTGGTGTTCGGCGAGGTGTCGCCGAGCAATGTGCTGTGGGGCTACGACAACCGCACCTGCGGGTTGCGCGTGCCGTTCGATACGCCCGAGAACATGCGGGTGGAGAGCCGCTTTGCCGGTTCGGACGCCAATCCGTACCTGGCGATGGCGGCGACGCTGGCCTGCGGCCTGCTCGGGATCCGCGAGAAGCTGGAGCCGACCGAGCCGATCACCGGCAGCGGCAAGGAGGAGGGCTACGATCTGCCGCGGTCGTTGGGCGAGGCGTTGGACGAGTTGGAGGGGTGCGTGCCGTTGCAGGAGATGCTGGGGCAGCGGTTCGTGCGTGCCTACGTGTCGGTGAAGCGGAAGGAGTACGAGACGTTTTTCCGGGTGATCAGTTCGTGGGAACGGGAGTTCCTGTTGTTGAATGTTTGAGGCGTTGAGTGCTTGAGGGGCAGGGGGGAGCTCGAGCCACTCTCCCTTCGGGGCGATAAGGCACGGCTTGCGCGCCACTGGCGCGCGTGCCTTTGAGCGCCCACTCCGCTGGTGTGGGCCGGGGCGGTTGGGGTGAGGGTGCGAGGGAAGCCTCGCATTGTTCGAGGTCTTGTGGGTTCTCTTGCGTAACAGCAACAGCTTTCGCCTTTGGCGAGTCACTTTTCTTTGCTTGTGCACGCGCGCCGCAGGAGCGGCGCCGCACGGCGAAGCCGGCCCGAAGGGCGCGGCACAAGGATGTGCCGCGTAAAGAAAAGTAACCCAAAGAAGCGCTTCACAGCAGCCGAACGGCTGATCAAGCACACCCCGCCTGCGCGCCCGCAGCTGCGCTGCGGGTCCGCGGAGCCGGCGGGATTTTTCGACGGGGCATCCTGCCCCGGCGAAAAACGACGTGCATCCATGCACGTCGCCTCTGCGGGGTTTTACCCGCCATCTCCGCCGCTTCGGAGGGGCCCCGGTAAGTCAAAGGCGGGAAGCCAAGGCAACATCACGAGCAACGGCAACGGCAACGGCAACGGCAACGGCAACGGCAAAAATCAAAAGCGATAGCGGAGATGGCGATGGACCCGATTCAAACGCGGACCCTGCAGGACCTGGATGCAGCCCACCACCTGCATCCGTTCAACGACAACGCGGCGCTGGCGAAGAAGGGCACGCGCATCCTGACGCGGGGCGAGGGCGTCTATGTGTGGGATGCGGAGGGGCACCAGTTGCTGGACGCGTTCGCCGGGCTGTGGTGTGTCAACATCGGTTACGGCCGGGCCGAGCTGGGCGAGGCGGCGGCGCGGCAGATGGAGGAGCTGGCCTACTACAACAGCTTCTTCCAGTGCACCACCGAGCCGACCATCCGCCTGGCCGCCAAGCTCGCCGAGCTGGCGCCCGGCGACATCAACCACGCCTTCTTCACCAACTCCGGTTCGGAGGCCAACGACACCATCCTGCGGCTGGTGCGGCACTTCTGGGCGGTGCAGGGCAAGCCGCAGAAGCAGGTCTTCATCGGGCGCCACGACGGCTACCACGGCACCACCATGGCCGGCGCCAGCCTCGGCGGGATGAAGGGCATGCACAAGCAGGGCGGCCTGCCGATCCCGGGCATCGCGCACATCGATCCGCCGTACTGGTTCGGCGACGGCGGCGACACGGACCCGGAGGAGTACGGCCTGCTCGCCGCGCGGCGGCTGGAGGACAAGATCCTCGAGCTGGGCCCGGACAACGTCGCCGCCTTCATCGGCGAGCCGATCATGGGCGCCATCGGCGTGTACATCCCGCCGCGCAGCTACTGGCCCGAGATCGAGCGGATCTGCCGCAGGTACGACGTGCTGCTGGTCGCCGACGAGGTGATCTGCGGCTTCGGCCGCACCGGGCAGTGGTTCGGCTCGCAGTACTTCGGTTTCCAGCCGGACGTGATGACCATCGCCAAGGGCATCACCTCCGGCTACATCCCGCTCGGCGCGGCGATGTTCAACGACCGCGTCGCGGGCGTGCTGAAGGAGCAGGGCGGCGAGCTGGCGCACGGTTGCACCTATTCGGGGCATCCGGTCTGCACCGCCGTGGCGCTGGAGAACCTGCGGATCATGCAGGAAGAGCGCATCGTCGAGACTGCGCGCGAGCGGATCGCGCCCTACCTGGCCCAGCGCTGGGCCGAGCTGGGCGGGCACCGGCTGGTCGGCGAGGCGCGCATCGCCGGGTTGATGGGGGCGCTCGAACTGGTGCCGGACAAGCGCCGGCGCGGCTACTTCGACGAGCGCGGCAAGGTCGGCGCGCTGTGCCGCGACATTGCGCTCCGCCATGGCCTGATCCTGCGCGCGACCAACGATGCGATGCTGTTGTCGCCGCCGCTGGTGATCACCCGGGCCCAGGTCGACGAACTGTTCGACAAGGCCTGGAAGGCGCTGGACGACACCGCCGCGGCGCTGGGCAAATAGCCCGGCGCTGGGTAGGCTGGCGTAGTCCCGGCCCACGGCCGGCCCCACCCTCATAGCGGGATCTTGTGGAGACCACGATGAAGCTGCGAATCCTGACCGTCGCCCTCGCCACCACGCTGCTGGCCGCCTGCGGCGGCAAGCCCGAGGCCGGCGCCAATGCCGATGCCGGCAAGCCCGCCGGCGCCGAGGAGAAGGTCCTCAACGTCTACAACTACTCCGACTACATCGCCGAGGACACCGTCCCCAACTTCGAGAAGGCGACCGGCATCAAGGTCGTCTACGACGTGTTCGACAGCGACGAGATGGTCGAGGCCAAGCTGCTGGCCGGCGGCAGCGGCTACGACGTGGTGGTGCCGACGCTCAATTTCTTCGGCCGCCAGATCAAGGCCGGCGTGTTCCTGCCGCTGGACAAGAGCAAGATCCCGAACCTGGCCAACCTCGACCCGGACGTGATGAAGCGCATCGCGCAGCAGGATCCGGGCAACGCGTACGGCGTGCCGTACATGATCGGCACCACCGGCATCGGCTACAACGTCGACAAGCTCAAGGAGCGCTTCGGCGGCAGCACCGACATCGCCGGCAGCTGGGACCTGATCTTCAAGCCGGAGAACATCGGCAAGATGAAGGACTGCGGCGTGACGATCCTCGATACGCCCTCCGACCTGCTGCCGATCGCGCTGAACTACCTGGGCCTGGACCCGCACAGCCAGAAGCCGGAGGAACTGCAGAAGGCCGCCGACCTGATCAAGGGGATCCGCCCGTACGTGCAGAACTTCCATTCCAGCCAGTACGTCAGCTCGCTCGCCAACGGCAGCACCTGCCTGGCCGTGGGCTGGTCCGGCGACATCATCCAGGCCCGCGACCGCGCCGACGAGGCCGGCAACGGCGTGCACGTGGCCTACTCGATCCCGAAGGAGGGCGCGCCGCAGTGGTTCGACATGCTGGCGATCCCGAAGGACGCCAAGCACCCGGAAAACGCCTACGCGTTCATCAACTACCTGCTGACGCCGGAAGTGGCCGCGGCCAACACCAACTTCATCCACTACGCCAACCCGGTGCCGAAGGCGACCCCGCTGGTGGCCGAGGACATCCGCAACGACCCGACGATCTACCCGCCGGACGAGGTGAAGGCCAAGATGTTCACCTACGCGATCAATCCGCCGGAAGTGGACCAGCTGTACACGCGGCTGTGGACGGAGATCAAGACGGGGCGTTGATGCCCAGGGGCTGTTTGCATTCATGAGTGATCGTGGGAGGGGCTCCGGTCCCGGCGCTTTGCTGGCAGAGCCCGCCGGGACCGGAGTCCCTCCCGCATGGCCCCCGCGCCATGGCGCAAGCTGGGTTCTGTCGCCGCGGCGGACAGGGGGCTTCATCGCAAGGTTCAAGGTGTACGGGCGCCGCCGGTGAGAGCGGCGTTCGCGCGGCAAGGGGGAGGGCAACACCGGGCGTCCGCAACGGCGCCTGCCTACCGCCGCCTGCGGGCGGCCCATGGAGACCACGATGAAGCAACATGCGATGTGGATGGCGCTGGCCGCGGTGTGTCTGGCCGGTTGCGGGGGAAGCGGCGAGAGCGCGGGCGACGCGGATGCCCCGGCGTCGCCCGAAGCGAAGGTATTGAACGTCTACAACTGGTCGGACTACATCGCGACCGACACGGTCCCGAACTTCGAGAAGGCCAGCGGCGTCAAGGTCGCCTACGACGTGTTCGACAGCAACGAGGTCCTTGAGGCCAAGCTGCTGGCCGGCGGCAGCGGCTACGACGTGGTGGTGCCCTCGCTGAGCTTCCTGGGGCGGCAGATCCAGGCCGGCGTGTTCCAGCCGCTGGACCGCAGCAAGATCCCCAACTGGAACAACCTCGATCCGGAGATGATGAAGCGCATCGCGCAGCAGGATCCGGGCAACCGGTACGCGGTGCCGTACCTGTGGGGCACCACCGGCATCGGCTACAACATCGACAAGGTCAAGGCGGCCTTCGGCAGCACCGACGTGGTGAACAGCTGGGACCTGGTGTTCAAGCCGGAGAACATCGCCAAGCTCAAGGACTGCGGCGTCACCATCCTCGACACCGCTTCGGAGATCGTGCCGACCACCTTGCACTACCTGGGCGAGGATCCCAACAGCACCGATCCGGCGGTGATCGCCAAGGCCGCGGCCAAGCTCAAGGAAATCCGCCCCTACATCCAGAACTTCCACTCCAGCCAGTACATCGACGCGCTGGCCAAGGGCACCACCTGCCTGGTGGTGGGCTGGTCGGGCGACATCCTGCAGGCGCGCGACCGCGCCGAGGAGGCCGGCAACGGGGTCCGCATCGGTTATTCGATCCCGAAGGAAGGCGCCTTGCAGTTCTTCGACATGCTGGCGATCCCCAAGGACGCCAAGCACCCGGAGAACGCCTATGCGTTCATCAACTACCTGCTGACGCCGGAAGTGGCGGCCGCCAATACCAACTTCGTCAGCTATCCCAACCCGGTGCCGGCCGCCACGCCCCTGATCGAGGCCGCGATCCGCGACGACAAGACCATCTACCCGCCGCCGGAGACCATGGCCAAGCTGTTCGGCCTGAAGATCATGCCGCCGGAAGTGGATCGCCAGTACACCCGGCTGTGGACCGAGCTCAAGACGGGGCATTGACCTCCGGCCGGAGGAGATGAACGGGCGGCCGCGGCCCGGCGCGGCCGTCCCTTCTCAATCTGTACCCGGCGGTACAAATAATAGTAAGGTAGCCGTCCCGACCATACGTGGCCGTCTGTTCGTCAGGACGGCGAGACCGCAACGGCTTTCAAGGAACCTGGCTTTGAGCACTGCAGACGACGATCAGGCACGCGGGCATTCCCCTTCCAACGGGTCCGATGACCGCCAGGACAAGGACGGCAAGCCTTCGCCGCTCGCCAACCCCAAAGTCAAGTGGACGCTTCTCGTCGTCGGCCTGGTGGTGCTGGCCGGGCTGGTCGCCTGGTTCGTGCACTGGCTGCTGGTCGGGCGCTACCTGCAGGAAACCAACAACGCCTACCTGAAGGCCGATGCGGTCGCGGTGGCGCCGCGGGTCAACGGCTACGTCACCCAGGTGTTCGTCAAGGACAACCAATGGGTGAAGGCCGGCGAGCCGCTGCTCGAGATCGACGGGCGTACCTACCGCGCGCAGCTGGAGCAGGCCGAGGCGGTGGTGGCGGTGCGCGAGGCCGACATCGCCGCCGCCGAGGCCGGCGTGCAGGGACAATCCGCGCAACTGCTGCAGGCGCGCACCCAGGTCACCGCGGCGGCGGCCAGCCTGCGCCTGGCCAAGGCGGAGGTCGCGCGGTTCACCCCGCTCGCCGCCAGCGGCGCCGACACCCACGAACACCTGGAAAGCCTGCAGCACGACCTTGAACGCGCGCAGGCGCAATACGACGCCGCCCGGGCCCAGCTCGAAGGCGCCGGCAGCCAGCTGGAAGCGTCCAAGGCGCAGCTCGCCCAGGCCCGCGCGGGCCTGGCGCAGGCCCGCGCCGATGCCGACGCCGCGCGCCTGGCCTTCGAGGACACGCGGCTGACCGCGCGCATCGACGGGCGCATCGGCAACAAGACCGTGCAGGTCGGCCAGTTCGTCGCCGCCGGTACCCGCACGATGACGGTGATGCCGGTGGAGGACCTCTACCTCGAGGCCAACTTCAAGGAAACCCAGATGGGCCTCATGCGGCCGGGGCAGCCGGCGGAGATCGAGGTCGACGCCCTGTCCGGCGTGAAGCTGCACGGCACGGTCGACAGCATTTCGCCCGGTACCGGCTCGCAGTTCGCGCTGCTGCCGCCGGAGAACGCCACCGGCAACTTCACCAAGGTCGTGCAGCGAGTGCCGGTGCGCATCCGCGTCGATGCCGGCGCCGAGGCGCGCAAGGTGCTGGTGCCGGGCATGTCGGTGGTGGTGACCGTCGATACCCGCTCGGCCAAGGACGGCAAGGCGCGGGCCGAGGACGAGGCCGGGCGCGAGGGCGCGAAGGGCGGGGCGGCGCAGTGAGCGCGCATGCCGCCGCGGCGGCCGCCGGCCGCCCGCGCAAGGCGGACGCCAGCGCCTGGCTGGCCGTGGCCGCCGGCACCATCGGTTCGTTCATGGCGACGCTGGACATCTCCATCGTCAATGCCGCGTTGCCGACCATCCAGGGCGAGGTCGGCGCCAGCGGCACCGAGGGCACCTGGATCTCCACCGCCTACCTGGTCTCGGAGATCGTGATGATCCCGCTGACCGGCTGGTTCGTGCGCACGCTCGGGCTGCGCAACTTCCTGCTGATCTGCGCGATCATGTTCACCGCGTTCTCGGTGATGTGCGGGCTGTCCACGACGCTGCCGATGATGATCCTGGGGCGCGTGGGGCAGGGATTCGCCGGCGGCGCGCTGATCCCGACCGCGCTGACCATCGTCGGCACGCGCCTGCCGCCGGAGCAGCAGACCCAGGGCACCGCGCTGTTCGGCATGACCGTGATCCTGGGGCCGGTGATCGGGCCGCTGCTGGGCGGCTGGCTGGCCGAGAACGTCAGCTGGCACTACGCGTTCTTCATCAACGTGCCGATCTGCGCGGGCCTGGTGGCGCTGTTGCTGCTGGGCCTGAAGCACGAGAAGGCCGACTGGGGCGGATTGCTGCGCGCCGACTGGCTCGGCATCTTCGGCATGACCGCGGGCCTGGGCGCGTTGACGGTGGTGCTGGAGGAGGGGCAGCGCGAGCGCTGGTTCGAGTCGGAGCTGATCCTGATGCTCTCGCTGCTGTCGCTGCTCGGCTTCGGCGCGCTGCTGCTGGCGCAGTTCATCAACCGCGAGCCGGTGATCCGGCTGTCGATCCTGCGCAACCGCGCCTTCGCCTCGGTGTTCGTGATGGTGACGGCGGTGGGCATGATCCTGTTCGGCGTGATGTACATGATCCCGCAGTTCCTGGCGGTGATCTCCGGCTACAACACCGAGCAGGCCGGCTACGTGCTGTTGCTCGGCGGCGTGCCGACCGTGCTGCTGATGCCGTTGATGCCCTGGATGCTGGCCAACGTGGACGTGCGCCTGATGGTGGGCATCGGCATGGCCGCGTTCGCCGGCGCCTGCTTCGTCAACCTGGGACTGACCGCCGACAGCGTCGGCATCCACTTCGTGATCGGCCAGTTGCTGCAGGGCGTGGGCCTGGCGTTCGCGATGATGGCGCTCAACCAGGCCGCGATCACCTCGGTGCCGCAGAACCTCACCGGCGACGCTTCGGGCCTGTTCAACGCCGCGCGCAACCTCGGCGGTTCGATCGGCCTGGCGTTGATCTCCACCTTCCAGGAGCGCCGGCTGACCTTCCACACCGAGATGATCGGCAGCTCGACCACGGCCAACTCGCCGCTGGCGCAGGACTACCTGCACGGCATCGGCGCCCAGCTGCAGGCGGGCAGCGGCGACGCGCAACTGCAGGCGTTCGCCCGGATCGCGCAGCTGGTGCAGCAGCAAGCGCTGGTGATGACCTACAACGACCTGTTCTGGATCTTCGGCGTGATCGTGGTTTGCACGTTCCCGTTGATCTTCATGCTCAAGCCGCTGCCCAAGGGCGGCGGGCCCATGGTGATGCACTGATGACCACCCGTTCCCCGTTCCGTCCGTTGTTGCTGCCGGCCGCGCTGCCGCTGCTGTTGTCGGCGTGCATGCTGGGCCCGGACTACGTCAAGCCCGACGTGGCCGGCGACGCCCTGGCGCAGGCGCGCCTGCCGCGCGCCGATCCGGCCGTCGTCGCCGATGCGCCGCCGCCGCAGCGCTGGTGGGAGGCGCTCGACGATGCGCAGCTCACCTGGCTGGTCGAGCAGGCGCTGGCCCACAGTCCCGACCTGCGCGCGGCCGAGGCCAACGTCAGCGCCTCGCGCGCGCTGGTGCGGCAGCGCCGGGCAGAGCGGATGCCGAGCGTCGGCGCCACCGCGGGCTACGTGCACGCGCGCATGCCCGACGCGATCGTCGATGCGGCGCGCAGCACCCCGCAGTTGCAGGGAACCGACCTGGACAACGTCGAGCTCTACACCGCGGCCTTCGACGCGAGCTGGGAGCTGGACCTGTTCGGGCGCCGCCGCCGCGCGCAGCAGGAGGCGCAGGCGCAGGCCGAGGCCGACGAGGCCCAGCTGGCGGACGCGCAAGTCCAGCTCGCCGCCGAGGTGGGCCGTGCCTACGCCAACTACCGCGGTACCCAGGAGCGGCTGGCGATCGCCCGCGACAGCCGCGACAAGGCGGCGAAGATGCTGGAGCTGACCCGGCAGCGCCGCGAACGCGGCGCCGCGCCGCAGACCGACGTGGAACGCGCGCTGGCGCAGCTGCGCCAGCAGGAGGCGTCGATCCCGGACCTGCAGGCGACCCTGCAGGAATCGCTCGACCAGCTGGCGCTGATGACCGGACGCGTGCCCGGCGCCCTCGATGCCGCACTGGCCGAGCCGCGGCCGCTGCCGCAGCTGCCGGCGGTGGTGCCGGTGGACGATGCGGCCTCGCTGATCCGCAGGCGCCCGGACGTGCGCAGGGCCGAGCGCCAGCTGGCCGCGTCGTCGGCCAAGATCGGCCAGGCGCTGTCGGGCTACTTCCCGCAGGTGACGCTGCTCGGCGGGATCGGCATGGGCGCGACCTCGCCGGGCGATCTCGGCTCCGACGCGGTCGGCACGGTGGTCGCGCCGATCCTGCGCTGGTCGGTGTTCGATTTCGGCAAGACGCGCTCGCAGGTGGCGCAGGCGAGGGCGGGCAACCAGGCCTATGCGGCCAGCTACGAGGCCAAGGTGCTCGCGGCCCTGCAGGACGCCAACAACGCGCTGGCGCGCTTCGGCGCCTCGCGCCGGGCACTGGCGATGGCCGGCGATGCGGCGGACGCGGCGACGCGTTCGTCCGACCTGGTGCAGCAGCGCTACCGGGCCGGCGCCACGTCGTTGATCGACGCGCTGGACGTGCAGCGCCAGCAGCTGTCCGCGCGCGACAGCCGGACCCAGGCGCAGATGAAGCTGCTGGTGGACTACATCGGCCTGCAGAAGAGCCTGGGGCTGGGCTGGCAGGCGCCGGAGCAGGCGGCGGCCAGGTAGGCCGTACTTCCTTGCTCGGCTCTGTTCGGGCCGGGCAGTGTTCTTGTGGGAGGGACTTCGGTCCCGGCGGCAGCATCGGCCAAGCGTCGGGACCGAAGTCCCTCCCGCAAGAAAGTAGTTGAACACCGTCCCGGGGCTTCGCCCCCGCCTCGCCCCGTCCGCGTCCCGGTCCACGCCGGCGGCGTGGGCGCTCCGAGGCACGCGCGCCGCCGGCGCGCGGGCCGTGCCTTGCCGCCTCTAGCGGAGGGGACTTCGAGCGTTTTCCCGCCACCGTGGCCCCGCTACACTGCTCGTCACGGGCGGCGGGGGCAGGCGCGGCGCCCGCGATCCTTCACCGATCAGGAGTGTTCGATGGCGTCGACCGAGGCCAGGCCGCAGAATCCGTCTTCCTCCGCGGCGTCCGAGCGCCCGGACGACTACCTCTCGATCAGCGGCGTGCGCAAGGAGTTCGACGGTTTCGTCGCGCTCGACGACATCAGCCTGAACGTGCGCAAGGGCGAGATCTTCGCGCTGCTCGGCGGTTCGGGCAGCGGCAAGTCCACGCTGCTGCGCTGCCTGGCCGGTTTCGAGACGCCGACCCGCGGCCGCATCGTCCTCGACAGCCAGCCGATGAACGACCTGCCGCCGTACGAGCGGCCGATCAACATGATGTTCCAGTCCTACGCGCTGTTCCCGCACATGACGGTCGAGCAGAACATCGCCTTCGGCCTCAAGCAGGACGGGCTGGGCAAGGACGCGATCCGCACGCGTGTGGGCGAGATGCTCGAGCTGGTGCAGCTGGGCAGGCTCGCCAAGCGCAAGCCGCACCAGCTCTCCGGCGGGCAGCAGCAGCGCGTGGCGCTGGCGCGCTCGCTGGCCAAGGGGCCGAAGCTGCTGCTGCTGGACGAGCCGATGGGCGCGCTCGACAAGAAGCTGCGCAACCAGATGCAGCTGGAGCTGGTCAACATCATCGAGAAGACCGGCGTCACCTGCGTGATGGTCACCCACGACCAGGAGGAGGCGATGACGATGGCCACCCGCATCGCGCTGATGGACCAGGGCTGGATCCAGCAGGTCGGCACGCCGGCGGACATCTACGAGTCGCCGAACAGCCGCTTCGCCGCCGAGTTCATCGGTTCGGTGAACCTGATCGAGGGCCGGATCGACGAGGACCAGCCCGACCACGTGACGCTGCTCTGCCCGCAGTTCCCGGTGCCGATCTACATCAGCCACGGCATCACCGGCGTGGAAGGCCAGGAGGTGGCCTTCGCGGTGCGCCCGGAGAAGGTGTGGATCACCCAGGCCGAGCCGGAGCAGCAGTACAACAAGGCGCGCGGGACCATCGAGGACATCGCCTATTTCGGCAGCCACTCGATCTTCCACGTGCGCCTGCCCAGCGGCCTCAAGCTGCAATCCAACTTCGCCAACCAGAAGCGCTGGGAGAGCGAGGGGATGACCTGGGGCGACGAGGTCTGGGTGTCCTGGGACGACAACGACGGCGTGGTGCTGACCTCATGAACCCGCGCGCGCTCAAACGCTGGCTGCCGGGCGGCCGCTGGGCGGTGATCGCGCCGCCGTACCTGTGGCTGCTCGTGTTCTTCGCGATCCCGTTCCTGATCGTGCTGAAGATCTCCTTCAGCCGGCTGGCGATCGCGATGCCGCCGTACACGCCGCTGCTGGAGTACGTGGACGAGGCGCTCACGGTCCGCCTCAACCTCGGCAACTATCTCTCCTTGCTGGCCGACAACCAGTACCTGCTGGCCTACCTGAGTTCCATCAAGATCGCCGCGATCTCCACGCTGCTGGCGCTGCTGGCCGGCTATCCGATCGCCTACGTGATCGCGCGGATGCCGCCGGCGGCGCGCAACGTCGCGATGATGCTGGTGGTGCTGCCTTCTTGGACCTCGTTCCTGATCCGCGTGTACGCCTGGATCGGCATCCTCGACAGCAACGGCGTGCTCAACCGGCTGCTGACCGGGCTGGGCCTGATCGACTCGCCGCTGCACATCCTGTACACGCCGGTCGCCGCGTACATCGGCATCGTCTACTGCTACCTGCCGTTCATGGTGCTGCCGCTGTACGCCAACCTTGTCAAGCTCGACCACCGCCTGCTCGAGGCCGCCTACGACCTCGGCGCGCGGCCGTGGAAGGCGTTCCTCACCATCACCCTGCCGCTGTCGCGCAACGGCATCATCGCCGGCTGCATGCTGGTGATGATCCCGGCGGTGGGCGAGTTCGTGATCCCGGAGATGCTGGGCGGGCCGGACACGCTGATGATCGGGCGCGTGTTGTGGGGCGAGTTCTTCAACAACCGCAACTGGCCGGTGGCCTCGGCGGTGGCGATCGTGATGCTGGGCTTGCTGATGATCCCGATCCTGATCTTCAACCGTTACCAGCAGCGCGAGCTGGAAGGGCGGCTGACATGAGCGCGACGCGCGGCGGCCGCCTGGCGACCTGGCTGGTGCTGGGCCTGGGGTTCGGCTTCCTGTACCTGCCGATCCTGTTGCTGATCGTCTACTCGTTCAACGAGTCGCGCCTGGCCACGGTCTGGTCGGGCTTCTCGACCAAGTGGTACGGCGAACTGCTGCGCGACCGGCAGATGCTGGACGCGGCCTGGATCAGCCTCAAGGTCGCGTTCTGGACCGCCACCGCCTCGATGGTGATCGGCACGATGGCGGCGATGGCGATGACCCGGCTGCGGCGCTTCCCCGGCAAGACGCTGTTCGGCGCGCTGATCTCCGCGCCGCTGGTGATGCCGGAGGTGATCATCGGCCTGTCGATCCTGCTGATGCTGGTCTCGGTCGGCGGCGCGATCGGCATCGCGCCGAAGGGCGTCACCGCGATCTGGATCGCGCACGTCACCTTCACCCTGTCGTTCGTCACCGTGGTGGTGTCCTCGCGCCTGCAGGAGCTGGACCGCTCGCTGGAAGAGGCGGCGATGGACCTGGGCGCGAACCGGCTCAAGGTGTTCTTCCTGATCACGCTGCCGATCATCGCCCCGGCGCTGGTGTCCGGGTGGCTGCTGGCGTTCACGCTGTCGCTGGACGACGTGGTGATCGCCAGCTTCGTCGCCGGCCCGAGTTCGACCACCTTGCCGATGAAGGTGTTCTCCTCGGTACGCATGGGCCTGAGCCCGAAGATCAACGCGTTGGCGACGATCCTGGTGCTGGCGGTGTCGGTGGCCGCGGCGATCGGCTGGTGGATCATGGCGCGCAACGAGAAGCGCCGGCAGCAGGACATCCAGCTGGCGCTGCAGGAGAACGGTTGAGTTCGCGGGGCGGCTACGGCCCGCCGCGGCCGGGGCCGCCCCCGCAATGATGTCGCTGACGCGATGACGACCTGCGCGGGGCTAGCATATGCGCATTCGTTTTCCGGAGCCGCACGATGAGCTACCAGACCGTCAATCCGTACACGGGCCGACCCGAGCACACCGTCCAGGCGATGGACCAGGCGGCGATCGAGCGGCGCCTGGCCGCCGCGGCCAGGGCGTTCCCGGCCTGGGCGGCGCGGCCGCTGGACGAGCGCGGCGCGCTGCTGCGCAAGGCCGGCGAGGAACTGGCCCGGCGCCGCGACGACATCCAGCGGATCATGACGGCGGAAATGGGCAAGCTGCGCAAGGAGGCGCTGGCCGAGATCGACAAGTGCGCGCAGGCTTGCGCGTACTACGCCGAGCACGCCGCGGAATACCTGGCGCCCAAGGAGATCCGCACCGAGGCACAGCGCAGCTACGTCCACTACGAGCCGATCGGCTGCGTGTTCGCGGTGATGCCGTGGAACTTCCCGATCTGGCAGGTGTTCCGTTTCCTCGCGCCGTCGCTGATGGCGGGCAACGTATCCCTGCTCAAGCACGCGACGAACGTGCCGCGTTGCGCCGACGCGATCGCCGAGGTGCTGGAGGCCGCGGGCGTGCCGGAAGGCGTGTTCGACGTGCTGCACATCGACAACGAGCAGGCCGCGGCGGTGTTGCGCGATCCCCGCGTCGCCGCGGTGACGCTGACCGGCAGCGAGCGTGCCGGGCGCGCGATCGCGTCCAACGCGGGCGAGCAGCTGAAGAAATCGGTGATGGAGCTCGGCGGCAGCGACGCCTTCGTCGTGCTCGACGACGCGGACCTCGACAGGACGGTCGAGGCCGCGGTGAAGTCGCGTTTCGACAATGCCGGCCAGACCTGCATCGCCGCCAAGCGTTTCATCGTGGTCGAGGCGATCGCCGACGCGTTCGTGGCGAAGTTCGTCGAAGCCGCGGGCAAGCGCAGCTACGGCGATCCCGCCGACGAGGCCACGACGCTGGCGCCGATGGCGCGCGCCGACCTGCGCGACGAGCTGCACAAGCAGGTACGGGCCAGCATCGCCAAGGGCGCCGAGCTGTTGCTGGGCGGCGAGCCGATCCCGGGCTCGCATGCCGGTTATCCGGCCACGATCCTGGACCGGGTCGGCCCGGGCATGCCGGCCTACGAGGAGGAGCTGTTCGGCCCGGTCGCGGCGATCCTCCGCGTCAAGGACGAGGCCGAAGCCGTGCGTGTCGCCAACGACACCACCTTCGGCCTCGGCGGCAGCGTCTGGACCGGCGACGCCGGGCGCGGCGAGGCTGTGGCGCGCCAGCTGCAATGCGGCGCCGCGTTCGTCAACGCCATCGTGAAGAGCGACGTGCGGATGCCGTTCGGCGGCACCAAGCGTTCCGGCTTCGGCCGCGAACTGGCCGAGCATGGCATCCACGAGTTCATGAACGTCAAGACGATCTACGTGGCTTGAGCGGGGCCCGGAAAAGCCTGCTCCGTATCGCGTGGTGCTGTGGGAGGGACTCCAGTCCCGACGGGCTTTGTCGGCCCTCCGTCGGGACTGAACGGCCTCGGCATGCCGAGGCCACTCCCACAAAGAAGCCAAAAAACGGCAGAGAGAGCATCAAATCGCTTGACAGCCAAAGTCAGGCAAAGATGCTTCTCCCGAATCCCGAATCCCGAATCCCGAATCCCGAATCCCGAATCCCGAATCCCGAATCCCGAATCCCGAATCCCGAATCCCGAATCCCGAATCCCGAATCCCGAATCCCGAATCCCGAATCCCGAATCCCGAATCCCGAATCCCGAATCCCGAATCCCGAATCCCGAATCCCGAATCCCGGCGCCCCTACAGCCACTTCGCCCGCTTGAACAGGCGATACAGCACCAGGCACGACAGCGCCACGCCGCCCACGAGGATCGGGTAGGACCAGCGTCCGCCGAGTTCCGGCATGTGCTCGAAGTTCATGCCGTACCAGCTGGTGATCAGGGTCGGCGCCGCCAGCAGCGCCGCCCAGGCGCCGAGGCGCTTGACCGTCTCGCCCTGGGCCAGCGTGACCAGCGAGAGGTTCACGCTCAGTGCGGTACCCAGCATCTCGCGCAACGTGTCGATCGCGTCGTTGATGCGCGCCGCGTGGTCCAGCACGTCGCGCAGGTAGACGACGACGCTGTCGGGGATCAAGGGACCGGGGTTGCGCTTGAGGTGCGAGAGCACGTCCTGCAGCGGCGCCACCACCAGCCGCATCTTGTTGAGCTCGCGCTTGAGCTCGTACAGCCGCACCACGGTGCGGCGCTTGTAGCTCTCCGAGAAGATGTCCTTCTCCAGCAGTTCCAGGGTGTCCCGGAACTCGTCCATGATCGGAAGGTAGTTGTCGACCACGAAGTCCAGGATGGCGTACAGGCTGAAGGCCGGGCCGAGCGACAGCATCGACGGCTCGCGCTCCATCTGCGCCCGCACCGGCGCATAGGAGAGCGAAGCGCCATGGCGCACCGTCAGCAGGAAGCGCTTGCCGAGGAAGGCATGGGTCTCGCCGTAACGGATCCGCTCGTCCACCAGTTGCGCGGTCTTGACCACCACGAACAGCGAGTTGCCATAGCCCTCGACCTTGGGGCGCTGGTGCGCCTTGAGCGCGTCCTCGATCGCCAGGTCGTGCAGCCCGAACTCGCTCTGCAGCAGCCGCAGCACGTCCTCGGCGGGTTCGTACAGGCCCACCCAGACGAAGCCCTCGTCGTCCTTCTCGAGTTCTTCGCTGATCCGGTCGAGGCCGATGTCGTGGCGCTTGCCGTGGCCATCGTAGAACGCGCAGGTGATGACGCACGCGGGATTGTCGGAAGGGGTCGGGTGCATTTCGGTCATGGCGCGCATCGTGCGCCAGCGCGCGGGCAGGGGCAAGCCGCGCCGTTCGCGCGCAGCGGGCGCTACGACGGGGAGCGTGAGCGTGATCCGCGCTCCGGGAAGCCGCGATCCCGCCGAAGCGGAATCCGTGGACGCTAGCCCGCCGCGGGCGGGACCGTCTTGCGGGCGCGCCCCAGCGCCATGGCCAGCGCGGCATGGATCGGCAACAGCAGCATGATCCACTGCAGGTTGAACTGCGGCTGGAACGACAGCCAGTCGATGACCAGCGCGAGCACGCCCGCGGCGACCACCAGCCAGGCGACGATGCCAAACCACCGGCCGGGCACGTGCCGCCGCAGCGATCCGAAGGCGCCGGCGACCAGCAGCAGGCACAGCGGATTGAGCAGGAGCAGGTTGCGGTTGCCCCAGGCGGCCTGGTGCGCGGTGAAGCCCCACAGGTAGATCAACAGCCCGCCGCCGATCGCGCAGGCCAGCCAGAACGGAATCGCCAGGCCGGCCAGCAGGCGCGGGCGCCGCGCGAGGGCCAGCACGCCGGCGGCGACGACCAGGCCGGCAAGCAGCCACGGCCAGCGCGACCGCGCCTGGTCCGGCGGTTCCGACGCGATCCGGTGCGGCAGCAGTTCCTGGGTGGACTGCACCAGTGGGCGGCCTTCGCTGTTGCGCGCCTCGGCGAGGCTTTCGGCGAGCCGCATCGGGACGAACGCTTCCTGCCAGCGCGACAGCGGTTTGTCGGCGTAGGGCCCCAGCCCCAGGTCGAAGCCGAGCCACATCCACGGCGCCGGCGAGGCCAGCCGCACCGCTTCGCTGCGATAGGTATTGCCGCGCGAGCGGCCGGCGAGCTGCGCCTTCAATGCGCCTCCCATCGCCTGGTCCAGGCTGTCGCGGACCATCGTGGCGCAGTTGGCGGTGAAGTAGTCGTAGCGGTAGCGCGCGTTCTCCGGGCGGCTGCGCACCGCCAAAGCGTCGGCCAGCGCGGTCGCCTGCCGCGGGGGCAGGTCCAGCCACTGGATGCTGACCCCGCGCCCGCTGTCGCGGTACTGCTGCAGGTCTTCTTCCAGCGGCAGCGCGACGAGGTAGTACATCATCTCGCCTTCGATGAAGCGGCCGACGAAGTCGGGCTCGCTCGGGTCGAAATAGCCGAAGTTGTACGAGATGGCCCGTCCGGTGGCGGGATCGGCCACCACGATCGCGTCGTGGCCGAAGCGTTCGAAGAACACCTCGCCGGGCTGCATCGTCGCCACGCCGATCCGCGGCGCGGCCTGGGCGAACGCCCAGGCCGGCAGCAGGCAGGCCAGCAACGCCAGCAGCCGCAGCGCGGCGATGGGAAGCGCGCGGATCAAGCCTCGTCCTGCAGTTCGGGCGGCAGCACGGTGACGTGCAGCGCATGCACGCGGCGCGCGTCGGCCTTGGCGACGCGGAACGCGAACCGGCCCAGCGTCAGTTCCTCGCCAGTCTCGGGCAGGTGGCCGATCGCGTCGGTCACCAGGCCGCCCACCGTGTCGTAGTCGTCGTCGGGGAAGTCGGCGCCGAAGCGCTCGTTGAAATCCTCGATCGGCGTCAGCGCGTCGACCACGTACTGCCCGTCGGACTGCACGGCGATCAGCGAGCTCTCGTCCTCGGCCTCGTCGTGCTCGTCGTCGATCTCGCCGACGATCTGTTCCAGCACGTCCTCGATGGTGACCAGGCCGGCCACGCCGCCGTACTCGTCCACCACGATCGCCATGTGGTTGCGCGACAGCCGGAATTCCTTGAGCAGGACGTTGAGCTTCTTGGACTCCGGGATCAGCACCGCCGGGCGCAGCAGCTCGCGCACGTTGCCGGGACCGTTGTCGGCGACCACGCCGCGCAGCAGGTCCTTGGCGAGCAGGATGCCGAGCACCTCGTCCTTGTTCTCGCCATGCACGGGGAAGCGGGAATGGCCGGATTCGACCACCTGCTTCATCAGGTCGAGGAAGCGCGACTCGACCGGCAGCGAGACCATCTGCGAGCGCGGCACCATCACGTCGGCGACGGTGAGCTCGGAGACCGAGATCGCGCCTTCCATCATGCGCAGCGTATCGGCGGCGATCAGGCCGTCGCCGTGGGCCGTGCGAAGCAGGGCGACCAGTTCGTCGCGGGTATGCGGTTCGCCCGAGAAGGCCGCGCTGAGGCGTTCGAGCCAACTGCGGCGTCTTTCCTGGGGTTCGGGCGAACTGTGACTACTGTCGTCTTCGGACATCATTCGGGGAAACGGCACCCGGCGAGCCGGGCGTTGGGTCCAAGTCTAGCAGGGTGGAGCCGGGGCCCGGGACCCGAGGGGCAGAAGCGACGCCCCCTGTGGGAGCGGCTTCAGCCGTGATGAGGCGTTCCCAGTTGAACCCCCGCACATGGATGTGCGGGCTTTTGCAGGGGGATCTGTATGAAAGCTCATCGCGGCTGAAGCCGCTCCCACAGGGCACAGGCTGTCTTGACCGGGAACGGAGCCAAGAGCCCTTCCCCGATCCCGGTCCTCAAGGCTTGTCCAGGTCGTAGGTGCAGCCGGCCAGGGTCTTGCCCGGGTGGCTGCGCACGTCCGACACGCTCAGGATCACCGATTCGACCATCTTCTCGCCGGTGCCCGGGGTGACCACGTCGCGGCTGGCGACCTCGCGGCCGGCCATGAATTTCTCCGGCGTGTCCACGCCGGTTTCCAACTGCAGGCGCTTGGCGAGCGTGCGGGGATCGGGGCCGTCGAGCAGCAGCATGATCGTGCCGCCCGAGACCACGAGGTGGTCGCTGGACGCGCCGAACGCGGCGACCGGCGCCGGCAGCCGGAATTCGCTCATGAACGGATTGCTGCGCGGCAGCGCCTGCCAGCCGAGGGCTTCGGCCGCGGCGGGGTCGTTCAGCACCGGCACGATGCCGTGCGCATACGCCGCGATGTCCTGGCGGCACTCGATCAAGGCCGACAGGTCGGGCGCGGTGGCCGGTTCGGCGGCCGCGCACGTGCCGGCGGCGAAGGCAAGGCCAAGGGCGGCGAGCAGGGGGCGGGTCAAGAAGGCTGTCTCCGGAACATGGCGGGCGGAGGGCGTCGTAGAGGTGCTTCGGTCCCGATGGGCGCTGCGTCCAGGCGCCGGTGCCGTGCGTCCCGGGCTCAACGCTCGCCCGCGTAGGGATCGGCGACGCCGAGTTCGGCCAGGATCTCGCGTTCGAGCTGTTCCATCGCCTCGGCTTCCCTGTCGTCCTCGTGGTCCCAGCCGAGCAGGTGCAGCGTGCCGTGGACGGTCAGGTGGGCATAGTGCGCGCTCAGTAGCTTGCCCTGCTCGCGGGCCTCGCGTTCCACCACCGGGGCGCAGATCACCAGGTCGCCGAGCAATGGGAACTTCACGCCCTTGGGCAGGCCTTCGGGGACTTCCGCCGGGAAGCTCAGTACGTTGGTGGCGTAGTCCTTGCCGCGGTAGTGGTGATTGAGCGAGCGGCCTTCCTTGGCATCGACCAGGCGGATCGCCAGGTCGGCCTCGCGGATGCGGCCCTTCAGCGCGGCCGCGACCCACTTGCGGAAGCTCACCGCCGACGGCAACCCGGCGCGGGGCAGGGCGTAGCTGACGGCGACGTCGAGGCGTACCGGTCCGCGGGTCATGGCGAGGCTCCCGTCTGCGCGTCCTGGAGGTCGCGCCTGTCGTAGGCGCTGACGATGCGCGCGACCAGCGGATGGCGCACCACGTCGCGCGACTCGAAGAAGGTGAAGCTGACGCCTTCCACGTCGCGCAGCACGTCGATCGCGTCGCGCAGGCCGGACTTGACGTGCTTGGGCAGGTCGATCTGGGTGAGGTCGCCGGTGATCACCGCGGTCGAGCCGAAGCCCAGGCGCGTCAGGAACATCTTCATCTGCTCGATGGTGGTGTTCTGCGCCTCGTCCAGGATCACGTAGGCGTCGTTGAGCGTGCGCCCGCGCATGTAGGCCAGCGGCGCGATCTCGATGACGTTCTTCTCCAGCAGCTTCACCACCTTCTCGACGCCGAGCATCTCGTACAGCGCGTCGTAGAGCGGGCGCAGGTACGGGTCGACCTTCTGGCTCAGGTCGCCGGGCAGGAAGCCGAGCTTCTCGCCGGCCTCCACCGCCGGGCGCACCAGGACCAGCCGCTGCACGCGCGACTCGTTCAGCGCCTCGACCGCGCTGGCGACCGCCAGGAAGGTCTTGCCGGTGCCGGCCGGGCCGATGCCGAAGTTGATGTCGTGCGTGGCGATCAGGTGCAGGTACCTGGCCTGGTTGGCGCCGCGCCCGCGGATGGTGCCGCGCTTGACCTTGATGGCCACTTCCTGCGGCGCGTACTCGCGCCGGGCCACGTGCTCGACGTTGGCCTCGTTGAGGCGCAGGTGGATCGCATGGCTGTCGAACGTGGTGCCGGCGGCCTCGTCGTAGAGCGCGCGCAGCAGCTTCTCGGCCGCGGCGGCCGCCGCTTCCGGGCCGGTGACGCGGAACACGTTGCCGCGATTGGCGATCTCCACGCCGAGCTTGAGCTCGATCTGGCGCAGGTGTTCGTCGAACGGTCCGGCCAGGTTGGACAGGCGCTCGGTATCGACGGGATCGAGGGTGAAGTCGCGTTGCGCGGGTGTGGTCATGAGGCGTTCGGAGCGGCGCCGTGCCGCGAGGCGCGGCCGGGCAGGGAACCAAGGTTAGCGCGTCGGCGCGGCAAACCCCAGCGCCGCGGAATTCACCCGGCCTTAATTAAATGTGGATTTAAATATCGCTATGGTTGATCCCAAGCCACCTCGAGACGCCGCCGGCAAGCGCGCGGCCGGCACCCGCAAGCGCGCCGCACGGCCCCGCCCGCCGGGGCGGCCGGCGGTGGCCGACGGCAAGGACCACCAGGCCGGCCTGCTCGACGCGGCGCTGGCGTGCTTCGCCGAGCAGGGCATCGCCGGCACGCGGATGCGCGACGTCGCCCAGCGTGCCGGCGTCACCCCCGCGCTGGTGAACTACTACTTCGGCGACAAGGAGCAACTGCTGCGCAGCGTGGTGGAGACGCGGCTGCGGCCGGTCGCCGCCGGGCTGGTCTCGCGCCTGGTCGCCGCCGGCGACGACCTGCCCGCGACGGTGCGCGCCTTCGTCGAGGGCGTGGTGGCCGTGGTCGAGCAGAACCCCTGGTGGCCGCAGCTGTGGGTACGCGAGGTGTTGTGCGAGGGCGGCGCGCTGCGCGGCCTGCTGACCGACGAGGTCGGCCCGCAGGTCGCCCGGATGATGGCGGCGCGTTTCGCCGACGCGCAGGCGCGCGGCGAGCTCAATCCCGGCCTGGACCCGCGCCTGCTGATGACCTCGCTGGTCGGATTGACGATGTTTCCCGCTGCGGGCGCGCCGATCTGGCGGCGCCTGCTGGGGGCGGAGGAACTGGGCATGGACGCGGTGGCCGGGCATGCGCTGGCGCTGCTGTGGCACGGGGCGTGGAGCGGGCCGCGCTGAGCGGCCGGTATTCGGAAACGACGGAGAACGCGATGCGCAAGCTGCTCCTCATCCTTTCGTGCGCCGTCCTGGCGCTGGCCGGCGGTTGCCGGCGCGAGCCCGATCCGCTGTTGGGTACGCTGGAGTGGGACCGGATCACGCTGCCCGCGCCGGCGGCGGAACGCATCGTGGCGATGGACGTGCGCGAGGGCCAGCAGGTCGCGGCCGGCACGCGGTTGATGCAGTTGGAGCTGGTGCGTACCCGTTCGCAGCTGCAGGGCCTGCAGGAGCAGGCCCGCCAACGCGAGCAGGCGCTGCAGGAACTGGTGGCCGGCCCGCGCACGGAGCAGATCGCGCAGGCCCGCGCGCAGCTGGCCTCGGCGCGGGCGCAGGCCCGCGATGCCACCGCCTACTACGCGCGCCTGCAGCCGCTGGGCCGGCAGCAACTGGTCGCGGCCGCCGACGTCGATCGCGCGCGCGCCGCCGCCGGCGATGCGCAGGCGCAGGTGCGCGCGGCCGAACAGGCCCTGCTGGAGCTGGAGCGCGGCAACCGGGCCGAGGACATCGCGCAGGGCGAGGCGGCCTTGCGTGCCGCGCAGGCCGACGCCGCGGTGCAGGCGGTCAACCTGGAGAAACTGGACATCGTGGCCCCGCGCGCCGGCCGCGTGGACAGCCTGCCGTACAAGCTGGGCGACCAGGCGCCGGTCGGCGCTTCGCTGGCGGTGATGCTGGTCGGCGATGCGCCGTACGCGCGCCTCTACGTGCCGGCCACCCTGCGCGGGCGCGTGGCCATCGGCCAGGCGTTGCAGGTCAGCGTGGACGGCAGCGGCCAGGTGTACCGAGGACGGATCCGTGCGATCCGCAGCGAGCCGATGTTCACTCCCTATTACGCGCTCTCCGGCGGCGATGCCGAACGCCTGACCTACCTGGCCGAGGTGCAGCTGCCGGCGAGCGCGAAGGACCTGCCGGTGGGCGTGCCGGTGCGGGCGCGGCTGGCGGACGACGCCCATGAATGACGCCGGCGGCGGCATCGCGATCCGCGCGCACGGGCTGACCAAGCGCTTCGGCGATTTCACCGCCGTCGACCACGTCGACCTGAGCGTGCCGCGCGCGCAGGTCTACGGCTTCCTCGGGCCGAACGGCTCCGGCAAGTCCACCACCATCCGCATGCTGTGCGGGCTGCTCACGCCCAGCGACGGCGACGTGGAGGTGCTGGGCCTGCCGATCCCCGAGCAGGCCGAGGCGCTGCGCCGGCGCATCGGCTACATGACCCAGCGCTTTTCGCTGTACGAGGACCTCACCGTGCGCGAGAACCTGCAGTTCCTCGCCACGGTGCAGGGCCTGCCGCGCGCGCGCCGCAACGCGCGCGTGGAGGAGCTGCTGCACGCCTACGACCTGGAGGCCTTGCAGAAGCAGCTCGCCGGCACGATGAGCGGCGGCCAGAAGCAGCGCCTGGCGCTCGCCGGCGCTGTGGTGCACGAGCCGCAGCTGCTGCTGCTCGACGAGCCGACCAGCGCGGTCGATCCGGAATCGCGGCGCGGCTTCTGGGAAAAGCTGTTCGAGCTGGCCGACGGCGGCACCACGCTGCTGGTATCCACCCACTACATGGACGAGGCCGAGCGCTGCCATCGCATCGCCATCCTCGAGCGCGGGCGCCTGGTGGCCGACGGCACGCCGGCCGAGCTGACCGGGCGCCTGGAGGGGCGCACGCTGGGCGTACGCAGCCCGGCGCTGCGGCAGGCGCAGAAGATCCTGCACGCCGTGGACGGCGTGCTCTCGGTGGCGCAGATCGGCAACGAGCTGCGCGTGTTGTGCGCGCCGGGACGGGGCGACCCGGACGCGCTCGCCGCGGCATTGCGCGAACGCGGCCTGGAGGCGCAGGTGGCCCGCATCGAGCCCAGCCTGGAAGACGTGTTCGTCGCCGCGACCCGCGGCCGCGAGGAGGAGGGCGCATGAAGATCGCGCAGATCTACGCGGTCATGGTCAAGGAGGTGCGGCAGATGATGCGCGACCGCATGACCCTGGCGATGATGATCGGGATCCCGACGCTGCAACTGCTGCTGTTCGGCTATGCGATCAACCTGGACGTGCGCAACCTGCCGGCGGCGGTGGCCGACCTGGCCGACACGGCGGCCTCGCGCGCGCTGGTGCGCGACATGCTGGCGACCGGGGTGGTCGAGCCGGTCGCCGCCGCGCGCACCCCGGCCGAGATCCAGTCGCTGATCCGGGCCGGCACGATCGAGGTCGGCATCGTGGTGCCAACGGATTTCGAGCGCCGGCTGGGCGAAGGCCGCGAGGTGATGCAGGTGATCGTCGACGGCGCCGATACCTCGGTGCAGGCCGCCGCGCGCCAGCTGGCTCAGATGCCGCTGGACGGGCGCATGTCCAGCGCGCAATCGCAGGCGCGCATCAGCGTGCTGCCGCTGTACAACCCGCAGCGGGTGTCGGCGATCAACGTGGTGCCGGGCCTGATCGGGGTGATCCTGACCATGACCCTGGTGATGTTCACGGCGATGGCGATCGTGCGCGAGCGCGAGCGCGGCAACCTGGAGATGCTGATCGCCACGCCGGTGTCCAGCGCCGAGCTGATGGTCGGCAAGGTGCTGCCCTACATCGCGGTGGGGCTGATCCAGGCCACGGTGATCCTGGTGCTGGGCGGCTTGCTGTTCGACGTGCCGGTGCGCGGCGGGCTGCCCGCGGTCTACGCGGCATCGATGCTGCTGATCGTGGCGAACCTCAGCCTGGGGCTGCTGATCTCCACGCGCGCGCAGTCTCAGTTCCAGTCGATGCAGATGACGTTCTTCCTGTTCCTGCCCTCGATCCTGCTGTCGGGCTTCATGTTCCCCTTCGACGGCATGCCCAGGCTGGCGCAGTGGCTGGCCGAGGCGCTGCCGCTGACCCACTTCATCCGGCTGATCCGCGGCACCATGCTGCGCGGCGCCTCGCCGTCGGAGTTGTGGCCGGACGCGCTGGCGCTGGTGGTGTTCACCGCGGTGATGATGACGCTGGCGATCTCGCGCTTCCGCAAGCGGCTGGATTGAGGGTTTCTCCACAGTCGTTGTGGAACCCGGCTGCAGCAACCTGTGGATAACGGCCGCAGGGGGCCGCGGCGCAAGGGATCGAGCCGGATTGGCGAAAAAATCGCCACTGGCCGGCGCGCTGTCCACAACCGATGTGGATCGAATGCGGAAAAGCCTGTGGGTAACCCGCGGCACGGCTTGTGCCGCAAGGCCCGGCGAAGGTCTGGCGAAAAAACCGCCAGGCCCGGCCGGCTCAGGCCGCGTCGGCGTCCCCGCCCAGCTGGACGCGGCCGCGCAGCGAGTTGGTCAGCGCCTCGGTGATCAGCACGTCCACGAACTGGCCGACCAGGTGCGGATGGCCGGGGAAGTTCACCGAGCGCATGTTCTCGGTCTTGCCGGTCAGCTCGTTCGGGTTCTTCTTCGAAGGCCCTTCGACCAGCACGGTCTGCACGGTGCCGACCATCCGCTGCGAGATGCCTGCGGCATATTCGTTGATGTGCTTCTGCAGCCGCTCCAGGCGCGCGTGCTTGACCGCCTCGGGCGTATCGTCGTCGAGGTCCGCGGCCGGGGTGCCGGGGCGGCGCGAGTAGATGAAGGAGAAGCTCTGGTCGAAGCCCACGTCCTCGATCAGCTTCATGGTCTTCTCGAAATCGGCGTCGGTCTCGCCCGGAAAGCCGACGATGAAGTCCGAGCTGATCGAGATGTCCGGGCGCACCGCGCGCAGCTTGCGGATCTTCGACTTGAACTCCAGCGCGGTGTAGCCGCGCTTCATCGCGGCGAGGATGCGGTCGCTGCCGGCCTGCACCGGCAGGTGTAGGTAGTTGGCCAGTTGCGGCACGTCGCGATAGGCGTCCACCAGGGAGTCGGAGAACTCCAGCGGGTGCGAGGTGGTGAAGCGGATGCGGCCGATGCCCTCGATCTGGGCGATGGTGCGGATCAGCAGGCCCAGGTCGGCGACTTCGCCGCCTTCCATCGGCCCGCGGTAGGCGTTGACGTTCTGGCCGAGCAGGTTGATCTCGCGCACGCCCTGCGCCGCCAGTTGCGCCACTTCCACCAGCACGTCCTCGAACGGCCGGCTGACCTCGGTGCCGCGGGTGTAGGGCACCACGCAGAACGAGCAGTACTTCGAGCACCCTTCCATGATCGAGACGAACGCGCTCGGGCCTTCGGCGCGCGGCTCGGGCAGGCGGTCGAACTTCTCGATCTCCGGGAAGCTGATGTCCACCTGCGGCCGGTTCTGCTCGCGGCGGGCGCGGATCAGCTCGGGCAGGCGGTGCAGGGTCTGCGGGCCGAACACCAGGTCCACGTACGGCGCGCGCTTGACGATGGCCTCGCCCTCCTGCGAGGCGACGCAGCCGCCTACGCCGATGATCACGTCGCGGCCGTTGCCCTTCAGCGCCTTCCAGCGGCCGAGCTGGCTGAACACCTTCTCCTGCGCCTTCTCGCGGATCGAACAGGTGTTGACCAGGACGACGTCGGCCTCCTCCGGGTCGTCGGTCAGTTCCAGCCCCTCGGCCTGCGCGAGCACGTCGGCCATCTTGGCCGAGTCGTACTCGTTCATCTGGCACCCGTGGGTCTTGATGTACAGCTTCCCGCGCGCACCGCCCGGGATGGCCGGGCGCTGGCCGGGCAAGGGCACGAGCGTGGGGGAATCCACGGCAACGGCCGTGGCGGGGATTTCGGAGGCGGGCGTCCCGGGCATGGCGCTTATTCCAGACGGGTGGCGGAGCGGGGGCGGCCACCAGGGGCGGCCGCGGCGAGCCGGCTATTGTAGAACGTGCCATGCCCCTTGAAGCGCATTCCCGCGGCCGGTGCCACCGCGGGAATGCGTTGCGGTCCTTGGCAAGACGGGTCGGCCTTGCCCCGGCCCAAGCACGCGGATGCCGCACTCCAAAGGGCATGGCACGCTCTGGCGGCAACAAACCCTTTTCGCGCCAAGCACTTGGCAACGCCCGGCGGAGCTGGGAGACTTCGCGCCATGAAGGGGATACCGGGGATGCTGGGGCTGCTGTTCGCCACGCTGTCGGCTGCGCCGGCCAGCGCCGGCACCCTGTACAAGTGCATCGGTGGCGACGGGATCCCCAGCTACGTGAGCAAGCGCGTCCATGGCGCCTCGTGCAGCGTGGTCGGCAACTACAAGCCCGAGCGCCGCGCGTCCGCCAGGCCGGCGCCGGCCAAGCCCCGGCCCGCCGTGGCGAGCGCCGAGCCGGCGAAGACGGCGGTGCCGCCGGTCGCCGCTTCGGTCGCGCCCAAGTCCGTGGCGCCGATGCCGGCCCCGGCGAATCCGGGCGGATTGCCGCAGCGGGTCGTCAGCGGGCAGCTCTATTCCTACATGAAGGATGGCGTGCGCCACTACACCAGCGCACGCCCGACGCAGACCGCGAGCATCGAAGGGCTGCGCACGATCCGCTACAGCTTCATCGAGACCTGCTACGCGTGCGCGGTCAACCCCGGCGTCAACTTCGGGACCGTCCGCCTCAACACCGCGGCCTACCAGGGCGAGATCGCCGCCGCCGCGCGCGAGTTCGGCGTGGAGGAGGCGGTCGTGCGCGCGATCATCCACGCCGAATCGGCCTACAACCCGATGGCGCTGAGCCGGGCAGGCGCGCAGGGGCTGATGCAGTTGATGCCGGCCACGGCGCGGCGCTTCGGCGTCGCCGATTCCTACGATGCCGGCCAGAACATCCGCGGCGGCGTGCAATACCTGGCCTGGCTGCTCAAGCGCTTCGACGGCAACCTGACCCTGGCCGCGGCCGGCTACAACGCGGGCGAGGGCGCGGTGGACAAGTACGGCGGGGTGCCGCCCTACGCCGAGACCCAGCGCTACGTACAGCGCGTGGGCGTGCTGGCCGAGCGCTACCGCGGCGTGCTGGCCTCGGTCCAGTAGCGCCGCTCGGCCCGGCTTCGCGGGCATGTCGCCGCCGGCCGGGGCATCTTTCCTTCGCCGACGCATTGTCTGTCCATTAAGCCTTCCGCTACACTCGCCCCGGATTCATCGCGGCTCGACCCCCCGCGGGCCGCTGGCAGCCTCAAGCTACCTAATACAGATCGGAGAGCCGGATGGCCAACGATGGGGTTAACGAGCCCGCCAACACGGGACGTCGACGGTTCCTGACCGCGACAACCGCAGTGGTCGGCGCGGTAGGAGCAGGGTTTCTAGCGGTACCTTTCGTCAAATCGTGGAACCCGAGCGCGCGCGCCAAGCTGGCTGGTGCGCCGGTGACCGCCGACATCAGCGCCCTGCAGGAAGGCCAGCGCCTGATCCTCGAATGGCGCGGCCAGCCGATCTGGATCGTCAAGCGGTCCAAGGCCATCCTCGATGCGCTGCCGTCGCTGGACGGCCGGCTCAAGGACCCCAAGTCCGAGAACAAGGACCAGCAGCCGGAGTACGTGCTGAAGAACGTCGAGTACCGCTCGATCAAGCCCGAGATATCGGTGCTGGTCGGCCTGTGCACGCACCTGGGCTGCTCGCCCGAGATGGTCGCCGAGATCCGGCCCGAGCCCTACGACCCGCAGTGGAAGGGCGGCTACTTCTGCCCTTGCCACAAGTCGCGCTTCGACATGTCCGGCCGCGTCTTCGACGGCGTGCCGGCGCCGATCAACCTGCTGGTGCCGCCGCACCATTACCAGGACGACAACACGATCGTGATCGGCGTGGATCCGTCCGGCAACAGCACGGGGGCTGCCTGAGCATGGCCAACATCCTTGTCCGCACCGCCAACGGCGTCTTCGACTGGGTCAACGCGCGCGCGCCCGGCCTGATGCCGGTCTACCGCAAGCACGTCAGCGAGTACTACGCGCCGAAGAACTTCAACTTCTGGTACTACTTCGGCTCGCTGGCGCTGCTGGTGCTGGCCAACCAGATCGTCACCGGCATCTTCCTGACGATGCACTACAAGACCAGCGCCGCGGAGGCGTTCGCGTCGATCGAGTACATCATGCGGGACGTGGAGTGGGGCTGGCTGATCCGCTACATGCACTCCACCGGCGCCTCGCTGTTCTTCATCGTGGTCTACCTGCACATGTTCCGCGGGTTGATGTACGGCAGCTACCAGAAGCCGCGCGAGCTGGTCTGGATCCTCGGCATGCTGATCTACCTGGTGCTGATGGCCGAGGCCTTCATGGGCTACGTGCTGCCCTGGGGCCAGATGTCGTTCTGGGGCGCGAAGGTGATCATCTCGCTGTTCGGCGCGATCCCGGTGATCGGCAACGGGCTGACCGAGTGGATCATGGGCGACTACCTGCCGTCCGACGCCACCCTCAACCGCTTCTTCGCCCTGCACGTGATCGCGCTGCCGCTGGTGCTGCTGCTGCTGGTGGTGCTGCACCTGGGCGCGCTGCACGAGGTCGGCTCCAACAACCCGGACGGCGTGGAGATCAAGAAGGGGCCCAAGGGCAACCGCTGGGACCCGAACAAGCCCGCCGACGGCATCCCGTTCCACCCGTACTACACGGTCAAGGACCTGGTCGGCGTCGGTTTCCTGCTGATCATCGCCGCCTTCATCATCTTCTTCGCGCCGGGCTTCGGCGGGTTGTTCCTGGAGCACGACAACTTCACCGAGGCCAACCGCCTGGTCACGCCCGAGCACATCAAGCCGGTCTGGTACTACACCCCGTACTACGCGATGCTGCGGGTGGTGCCCAACAAGCTGGGCGGCGTGCTGGTGATGTTCTCGGCCATCGCGATCCTGTTCCTGGTGCCGTGGCTGGACAAGGCCAAGGTCAAGTCGATCCGCTACCGCGGCTGGATCTCCAAGGTCGCGCTGGGCACGCTGGCGGTGTGCTTCGTGTGGCTGGGGGTGATCGGCTCCGGCCCGGGCACCGACATCCACGAGACCTACATCGGTCGCGTGCTGACCTTCCTGTACTTCGCCTTCTTCATCACCATGCCGGTGTGGACGAGGCTGGACAAGACCAAGCCGGTGCCTGAGCGGGTGACGACGCATGACTAAGCCATGGTTCGCCCGCGTGGCCACGATGGCCGCGGGCCTGCTGTTCTCCACGACCCTGCTGGCCGCCGAGGGCGGCGCGCTGCAGCAGGCCGGCAACGACCTGAGCGACCGCGCCTCGCTGCAGCGTGGCGCCCAGTTGTTCATGAACTACTGTTCCGGCTGCCACTCGCTGAAGTACCTGCGCTATTCGCGCATGGCCGCCGACCTCGGGCTGACCGAGGAAGAGGTGATGAACAACCTCAACTTCACCGGCGGCAAGATCGGCGACCACATCGAGAACGCGATGCCCCACGACGCCGCCGCCAAGTGGTTCGGCAAGGCGCCGCCCGACCTGAGCCTGATCGCGCGCGTGCGCGGCACCGACTGGATCTATACCTACCTGAAGTCGTTCTACCTGGATTCGTCGCGGCCGCTGGGCTGGAACAACACGGTGTTCCCCAACGCCTCGATGCCCAATCCGCTGTGGGAGCTGCAAGGGTTGCAGCAACCCGAGTACGGCGAGCTCGACAAGGCCCTGGGCGAGAGGCCGGTGGTCGGCATCAAGCTGGCACAGCCGGGCCGGCAGAACCCGGCCGAGTTCGACCAGACCGTGCGCGACATCAGCAACTTCCTGGAATACGCAGGCGAGCCCGCCGCCCTGAAACGCCAGAGCCTGGGCGTGTGGGTGATCCTGTTCCTGGCCCTGCTGACGTTCCTGGCCTACCTGGTCAAGCGCGAGTACTGGAAGGACGTGCATTGAGCCGGCGACCGGGGGCGGACGGGCGTTGCAGGCGGTGGGACGATAGCCCTGCTATTGGCTTTTCCGGAGTGTGATTGCACACTCGGGTTCACCGTGGTGAACCGTTGGCAAGGGGCCGGCGGCGCCGATGCGGCCGGCGGATTCCGGTCGTTGGAGAGCCTTGAATGGCGACGAGTGTGCGTATGCGAAATACCCTGACCTTGTTTTCCTCCACCGATGACGTGCTGTGCCATCGGGTCCGGCTGGTGCTGGCCGCCAAGGGCGTCACCTACGACCTGGTGCCGGTCGATGCGCAGAACCCGCCGGAAGACCTGATCGACCTGAATCCCTATCATTCGGTGCCGACGCTGGTGGAGCGCGAGCTGGTGCTCTACGCCGCGTCGGTGGTCAGCGAGTACCTGGACGAGCGCTACCCGCACCCGCCGCTGATGCCGGTCGACCCGCTGTCGCGCGCGCGGCTGCGCCTGGCGATGTTGCGCATCGAGCACGACTGGGTACCGCAGGTGCAGGCGATCCAGCTCGGCAACAAGACCCAGGCCGAGGCCGGCCGCAAGCGCCTGAAGGAACTCCTCACCGCATCGGTGCCGTTGTTCAAGGCCAGCAAGTTCTTCCTCAATCCGGAGATGAGCCTGGCCGATTGCGCGATGGCGCCGATCATCTGGCGCCTGCAGGCGCTGGACGTGCCGCTGCCGAAGGACGGCAAGGCGATCGAGGATTACGGCAACCGTATCTTCCGCAACCCCGGCTTCATCCGCAGCCTCACCGACCAGGAAAAGAAGCTGCGCGACCTGCCGGCGTGATCGTGGCCGGTATGCGCCTGTACCGGCGCGTACCGGTGCCCATCGGGGAATGGACAGCGCGACAGGCCCAGCGCGTAAACTGTCGCACATGAGCCAAGACTTTCCCCGCATGACCAGCCATCGCCCCTATCTGCTGCGGGCGTTGGTGGAATGGATCAACGATAACGGCATGACGCCCCATATCCTCGTGGATGCGGGCTTGCAAGGCGTGCAGGTGCCGCCGAGCTCGGTGCAGGACGGACGCGTGGTGCTGAACATCGCCGAGCGCGCGGTCGTGCACCTGCACATGGACAACGACGGGGTGAGTTTCACCGCTCGCTTCGGCGGCGTGAGCCATCCGGTGTACGTGCCGATGTCGGCGGTGCTGGCGGTGTATGCGCGCGAGACCGGGCAGGGCATGGCGCTGCCGGACGATATCCCCGGCACGTCGGGCGAGCCGCCGGACGACGATGCCCCGCCGCCGCAGGGGCCGGGCCCGGAGGATGCCCCGCCTGCCGGCAAGCGCCCGCACCTGCGGGTGGTGAAGTAGTCCGTCGCGGCTGTCGCTGGCATCGGGCTCCGGCGCACGCCGGAGCATCGCGGGAGGACTCCAGTCCCGACGGGCTTCGCCGGTGTCGTTCGATCGCAAGGGGGATCTCGCTCCTCCCGCTGCGGAATGGGAGCGTAGGGACTGCAGCCTGGCTCACGCACGCCGGCGCGGAAAAGCCAGGCAGGAACGACAGCAGGACCCACAGCGGCGGCAACGACCGGCACGCCTGGTGAATGCCGGTGCCGGAGCCGGATCGGTTCTCCAGCAGTCCGGCGGCCTGGGGCCCGGATCCGCCGCTAGGGGTTCTCCAGTTCGCGCCGCAGCGGCGTCACCGTCGCCATCGAAGGGCCGGTGAACGCCACCAGCTCGGTGCCGCGCAGCACCAGGCGGCCGGTATGGCGGTCGATGCCATCGTGCGAGTAGTCGAAGCGGAAGGTCCGTTCGAAGCCGAGCCAGCCGTTGGGCAGGCGGCACGGGCGCAGGCGCACGGCGTGCACGCTCTGGTCGAGCCATTGCACGTCGGCAGCGCGGCAGGCATTGCGGCCGAGCACCTCGGCGCGTTCGGCGGCGGCACGCGAGGCGTTCCAGAACGCGAACACGGCTGCGCCGGCAATCATCAACAGGATCAGGCTGGGCATGGGCGCACTGTGCCAGCGGGCGCCTGCATGGGCAATCGCCAGGACGCCGGTCCGGTCGCGGGCGGCGCCCCCGGGCGTCCGGATGTCCTCACATGGCCTTGCCGGCGATGAACGGTTAACCGCCTGCGGCCGTATGCCGCTTGCCGGCCTGCGGATCCGGCCGCATCTCGACAACGATACCTGCATCCGATCCTGGCCGGCGCTATCGTGGCGCAGGCGCCTCCTGGCCCGTTCCGATCCCATGACCGATCCGCTGCTCCGCTTCCATCCCGCCGTCGCGCGCTGGTTCCGGCACCGCTTCCAGGTGCCGACCGCGGCCCAGGCGGCCGCCTGGGCCGCGATCGCCGATGGCCGGCACACGCTCGTGGCGGCGCCGACCGGTTCGGGCAAGACGCTGGCGGCGTTCATGACCGCGATCGACGGCCTGCTGCGCGAAGGCCTCGAGCATGAGGGCGCGCTGCCCGACCATACCCGCGTGCTCTACGTGTCGCCGCTGAAGGCGCTTTCCAACGACATCCACGCGAACCTCGAGGCCCCGCTGGCCGGCATCCGCGCGGAACTGCAGGCGCTCGGCCTGCCCGAGGTGGACATCCGCAGCGCGGTGCGCACCGGCGATACCCCGCAGCGCGAGCGCGATAGGGCGCGCCGGCGGCCGCCGCATATCCTGGCGACCACGCCGGAGTCGCTGTACGTCCTGCTCGGTTCGGTCTCCGGCCGCGAGTCGCTGCGCAGCGTGCGCACGGTCATCGTCGACGAGATCCACGCGGTGGCCGCCGACAAGCGCGGCAGCCATCTCGCATTGAGCCTGGAGCGGTTGCGGGCGCTGGTGGAGGCGCCGCTGGTGCGGATCGGCCTGTCGGCCACCCAGAAGCCGATCGACGAAGTGGCGCGCTTCCTGGTCGGGGCGGGGCAGGTGCGCGATGGCCGGCCGGACTGCGAGATCGTCGACGCGGGATACGTGCGCGAGCGCGATCTCGCGCTGGCGCTGCCGCCGACGCCGCTGGGTGCGGTGATGTCCAACGACCAATGGCTGCAGGTCTACGAAGCGGTGGCCGGCCTGGCGCGCGAGCACCGCACCACGCTGGTGTTCGTCAACACGCGGCGGATGGCCGAGCGCGCCGCGCGGCACTTGGGCGACCTGCTCGGCAAGGACCGGGTGGCGGCCCACCACGGCAGCCTGGCGCGCGAGACGCGCCTGGCGGCGGAGCGGCGCCTGAAGGCGGGCGAGCTGACCGTGCTGGTCGCCACCGCGTCGCTCGAACTGGGCCTGGACATCGGCGAGGTCGACCTGGTCTGCCAGCTCGGTTCGCCGCGCTCGATCTCCACGTTCCTGCAGCGCGCCGGCCGTTCCGGGCACGCGGTGAGCGGAACCCCGAAGGCGCGGCTGTTCCCGGCCTCGCGCGACGAGCTGGTCGAATGCGCGGCGCTGCTCGATGCGGTGCGGCGCGGCGAGCTGGATGCGCTGCGCGTGGTCCAGGCGCCGGTCGACGTGCTGGCCCAGCAGATCGTCGCCGAGGCGGCCTGCGGCGATTGCGCGGAAGACGCGCTGTACGCGCTGGTGCGCCGCGCCTGGCCGTACGCCAACCTGTCGCGCGAGCGCTTCGACGAGGTGGTGCGGATGCTCGCCGAAGGCTTCGACACGCGGCTGGGGCGGCGCGCCAGCTACCTGCACCGCGACACCGTGCACCGCGTCCTGCGCGCGCGCCGGGGCGCGCGCACCACGGCGCTCACCTCCGGCGGCACGATCCCGGAGACCGGCGACTACACGGTGCTGCTCGAGCCGCAGGCCGAGAACATCGGGACGGTCAACGAGGACTTCGCGGTGGAGAGCCTGGCCGGCGACGTGTTCCAACTGGGCAATGCCAGCTACCGCATCCTGCGCATCGAGCCGGGCCGCGTCCGGGTGGAGGACGCCAAGGGCGCGCCGCCCAACATCCCGTTCTGGCTCGGCGAGGCGCCCGGCCGCAGCGACGAGCTGTCGCACGCGGTCGCGCGGTTGCGCGCGGACGTGGCGGCGCGGCTGCGCGAAGGCGGGCGCGAGGCCGCCCAGGCATGGCTGCTGGCGGAACTGGGCCTGCCCCTGGAGGCCGCGCAGCAGCTCGCCGACTACCTGGCCCGCGCCCTGGCCGACCTGGGCGAGCTGCCGACGCAACGCTGCGTGGTGATGGAGCGCTTCTTCGATGCATCCGAAGGCACCCAACTGGTGATCCACAGCCCGTTCGGGAGCCGCATCAACCGCGCCTGGGGCCTGGCGTTGCGCAAGCGCTTCTGCCGCACCTTCGACTTCGAATTGCAGGCGGCGGCCACCGAGGACGCGATCGTGCTGTCGCTGTCGACCCGCCACAGCTTCCCGCTGGAGGACGTGGCGCGCTTCCTGCATTCCGCCTCGGCCGAGCACGTGCTGGTGCAGGCGCTGCTGGACGCGCCGTTGTTCGGGGTGCGCTGGCGCTGGAACGCGACCAACGCGCTGGCGCTGCCGCGCTTCAGCAACGGGCGCAAGGTGGCGCCGCAACTGCAGCGGATGAAGTCCGAGGACCTGCTCGCCACCGTGTTCCCCGACCAGGTCGCCTGCCTGGAGAACATCGTCGGCGAGCGCGAGATCCCCGACCATCCGCTGGTCGCGCAGACGCTCCACGATTGTTTGCACGAGGCGATGGACAGTGCGGGCTGGCTCGACGTGCTGCGCGGTATCGAGTCCGGCGCCATCGAGGTGGTGGCGCGCGACCTGCCGGCGCCCTCGCCGTTGGCCGCCGAGGTGCTGGAGGCGCGCCCGTACGCGTTCCTCGACGATGCCCCGCTCGAAGAGCGGCGCACCCAGGCAGTGCAGGCGCGCCGGTTCGGCGACGCCGAGGACGCGGGCGCGATGGGCCGGCTCGATGCCGAGGCGATCGCCGCGGTACGGGCCGAGGCCTGGCCGCAGCCGCGCGATGCCGACGAGATGCACGAAGCCGTCGATACGCTCGGGATGCTGGCGATGGACGAGGTCGGGCGCGAGCCTGGCTGGTCCGCATGGCTGCAGGCGCTGGCGGGCGATGGCCGCGCCACCTGCCTGGTCCGGGAAGGCGTGCCGCTCGCGTGGGTGAGCGTGGAGCGGCTGGAATCGGTGCGCTTGCTGTATCCGTCGGCCGAACCGCGTCCGGCGCTGCAGGTGCCGGCAGGGGCGGCCAGCTTGGGACAGGAGCGCGCCGACGCCCTGCGCGAGCTGGTGCGGGCGCGCCTGGCCGGCCTGGGGCCGGTCACGCTGGAGCGGTTGGCCGCACCGTTGCAGTTGCCGCGCGAGGACGTGCGCGATGCGCTGCTCGCGTTGCGCCAGGAAGGATTCGTGATGGCGGGGCGGTTCTCGCCGGACGCGGACGAGGACGAATGGTGCGAACGGCATCTGCTGGCGCGCATCCATCGCTATACGCTCGGGCGGTTGCGCCGGGAGATCGAGCCGGTCTCGCAGCGCGATTTCGCCCGCTTCCTGTTCGAATGGCAGCACCTGGGCGAGGGCAGCCGGCGATCCGGTTCGGAAGCGCTCGCGGGGGTGCTGGCGCAGCTGGAAGGCTTCGAGGCCCCGGCCGCGTGCTGGGAAAGCGAACTGCTGGCGGCGCGCCTGCGCGACTACCAGCCGGCCTGGCTGGACGAGCAGTGCGCAGCCGGGCGGGTGCTGTGGACGCGACTGCGGCCGTCCCCGGCGACGCGCAGCCCGGGCGCCTCGCTGCGCAGCGCGCCGATCCTGTTGCTGCCCAGGCGCGAAGCGATGCAGTGGCGGCGCCTGGCGGCGGAGCACGAGGCCGGCGAGCCGCTGCATTCGCGCGCGCAGAAGGTGGCCGATTTCCTGGCCGAGCACGGCGCATCGTTCTTCGACGAGATCGCCGACGCGACGCGGCTGCTCGGCACCGAGCTGGAGGACGCGCTGGCGGAATTGGTGGTGCGCGGACGCGTGCACTGCGACAGCTATGCCGGGCTGCGTGCCTTGCTCGTGCCGGCGTCGAAACGGCCGTCGGCGCTGTCGAGATCGCGCAGGCGGGCGCCGTTGTCCGGGATCCGCGACGCAGGCCGCTGGTCGCTGCTGCGCGCGCCGCCGCCGGTCGCGGACGACACGCCGGGCGAAGCGCGCCACGAGGCGGTCGCGCACGTCGCGCAGGTCCTGCTGCGCCGCTATGGCGTGGTCTGCTGGCGGCTGCTGGAGCGCGAGGCGGCGTGGCTGCCGCCCTGGCGGGAGTTGCTGCGCGTGTACCGGCGCCTGGAAGCGCGCGGCGAGATCCGCGGCGGGCGTTTCATCGCCGGCCTGTCCGGCGAACAGTTCGCCTTGCCGGACGCGATCGGGTTGTTGCGCCGGCTGCGCCGCGAACCCTTGGCCGGGCAGTGGGTGTGCCTGTCGGCCAGCGACCCGGCCAATCTGCTGGGCAACGTACTGCCGGGCGAGCGCGTACCGCGCGTGCCGGGCAATCGCGTGCTGTACCGCGATGGACTGCCGGTGGCGGCATGGGTGGCGGATCGGTTGCAGCCGCTGCAGGGGCTGGACGGTGCGGATCTGGCCGAGGCGCAGCGGCGCCTGTCCGGCACGGCATCGCGCGCGCCGGCGGGCATATCGGCGTTGGCCTGAGGCGGCTAGGAAACGCGGCGGAAGAACGGCGGGGCCGCCTGGAGCCGGAAGGGACCGGCGCCCGCGTACCGGCCCCTCGCCCGTGCGGGCGAGGGGGCTCGGGCGGAATCAGCCCGGGAAGGCCGGGAATTTCTCGTTGGGGTGGCGGGCCTTCCATTCCTTGTAGGCGGCGGTGCCTTCCCATGCGGCGAACGCCTTCGGCGTACGGCCGCGACCGGTCCAGGTCTCGCCGGTGTGCGGCAGCCAGTACTTCGGCGCGACTTCGCGGCGCGCATCGCTGGCGGCGCTCTTCCTGGCCTTCGGCTTTTCCTCGCCGATCAGGGCGGCGATCTCGGCCTTCTGCTTGGCGTTGAAGTGGCCGGCGAATTCGCGCAGCAGGGCGAGCACCTGGGTGAAGGCATCGGACGACTGCTGCTGGCGCAGGTGGACTTCCTGTTCCTCGAGCTTGCGCAGTTCTTCGGCCAGCTTGGCCTTGGCCTCGGCAATGGCATCCAGGTTCAAAGCGTTCTTTTCGGTCATGGGTCTGTCTGGAAAGGGAATGTCGCGGGCAATGCAAGGGGTGCATTGTTGGCGGAATGCCGCTTGCAGGCAATGCCTGCAGGCACGTGCGGCCCCTGAGGGGGCAAGGCCACGCCGTTGTCGCGGCCGCATGTGAGGATCGTGCGATACAAGAAAGCCCCGGCATGCGATGCCGGGGCTTTCGTGCTGGTGTGATTGGTGGAGCGGAGGAGGATCGAACTCCCGACCTTCGCATTGCGAACGCGACGCTCTCCCAGCTGAGCTACCGCCCCACGCGAGGCGCGCATTCTAGCCTGATGCGCGGCCGGAAGCCAATAGCCGTCGACGGGGCGTTCGTTCCCGCGGCGCGCCGCTCATGGCGATCGCGGGTTCCGCGCGCGTTTCCTGGCGCCTGGAACGGGCGCTGCGTCCTTCGCCTGCACGGGAGGCACGTTGATCTGTTCGAGCCAGGAAAGGGCGTCGACATGGGCGAGGAAACGGCGCAGATAAGCCGGCGACAGCTCGCGCATCAGGTTCAACGAGCGGTGCACGAGCCGGCCCGAGTTGAGCGGGCCGGCGTTGGCCGGTGCCTGCTCCAGCGATTGCCGCACCTGGGTCTCGGCGTGGACCTTGGACCAGAGCTGCCTGAATTCGTCGAGTGCGGCCAGGTCCGGGTAGGTGGAGCGCGTCGACGGGTCGTCCGCGGCGCCGGCGGTCGGGTCGGTTGCCGATGTCTGCCGGGCGATATGGTCGAGCAAGCCGCGCAGCGGCGCGTGGTCCGGCGCCTCCGGCGTTCCGGCCTCCGGGCCGGGAGGATGGCGGCGATCCGCGTCCGTCGCGGCCAGCGTTGCCAGCCTGGCATCCAGCAGGCGGCGCGCTTCGCCGGCGTGCCGGGCCGCGCGGCGCCGCATCGCCTCGACGAAATGCCGGTGCAGGGACGCCGTGCGATCGGCGTCCTGCGCGCACGCGGAACCGGGCGGCGGGGGAGCGTGGTGGCCGTCGTCGCTCATCGGGGTACCGCGGCGGTGTTCTTCGGGCGCGGCACCGGCGCGATCTCCACGCGCCGGTTGCGCGCGCGGCCTTCTTCGTCGGCGTTCGAACCCACCGGCTGCTCGGCGCCGAAGGCGGCGGCGAACACCGACGAAGACGGCACGCCCTCGGCGATCAGGGCGCGCGTGACCGTCAGGGCGCGCTGGGCGGACAGTTCCCAGTTGTCGGCGAACTGGCGGTTGCCGTCGCGGACCTGGCGATCGTCGGTGAAGCCGCTGACCATCAGGATCTCCTCGCGCGCCTTGAGGTAGCCGGCCAGCGGCCCGGCCAGGCTCTTCAGCACCTCGCGGCCTTCCGGCTGGAGCTGGTCGGAGTTGAGCGCGAACAGCACGCTGCCGCGGATGCCGATGCGGCCATCGACCAGCGTGACCCGGCCGGCGGCCAGCGGTCCGGCCAGCGCCTGTTCCAGGGTCTGGCGGCGCTGCGCTTCCAGCTGCCGTTGCCTGACCTCTTCGTCCAACCGGCTGGAAAGCTGCATCTGCACGGCGATCACCCCGACCAGGATCAGCACGAACGCGCCCAGCAGCACCGACATCAGGTCGCCGAACGCGGCCCAGACCGGGGTAGCCGATTCGGTGTCGCCTTCGATGTCCGGGCTCATGCGGCTTCGGCTCCGGCGGAGCCGCGCTGGCCGGCGAGCTGTTGCAGTTCCTCGATGATCTGGCGCTGCACCAGCACGCTCAGGTCGATCACCTCGCGGGCCTGGGCCACGTAGTAGGCGAGCTGCTCGTCGCTGCGGGCGAGCGACTTGTCCAGCACGCTCTCGACGCGCTGCAGGCGCGCCACCAGCTTGTCGTTCGACTTGCCGAACTGCTGCACGATGGCGCCGAAGGCTTCGCCCAGGCTGGCGACCTCGGCCGCGCCGGCGGCGACCTGGGCGGCGGCGACGTCGAGCTTGCCGGCTTCGTTCTCGATCCGCTCGCCGATGCGGTTGCCGACCCGGTCCAGCAACTCGGACGAGGTGGCGACGAGCGCATCGATGGCGGCGCGCTGTTCGGTGGCGGCATGGCTGACGGAGCCGAGCAGGGTGTCGAGCGTGGCCATCAGGCGGTTGCGCTCCTCCAGCATCGCGGTGTCGCGGACCATGCTGTCGGAGAGCTTCTGGCGCAGTTCGGCGATGACCTCGGCTGCGGCCCGGGGCGCTTCCGACGCGGCCTGCACGAGCCGCGAGATCTCGGCGATGGTATCGCCGGCATGCGCCTTGGCCTGGGCCGTGATGTCGCCGGCGGTGCGCGCCAGCACGTCGCAGATCTCCTGCTGGCGGCTGGCGGCATGGTCGGCGGCCCGTTCCAGCTCCTGGCGCAGGGCGGCGGCCACGGCGTCGAGCGTCGCGCTCCAGGCGGCCAGGCGCTGCTGATCCTGCGCGGCGAGCGCGGCCTGCAGGTCGACGTGCGAGCGGGTGGTGCTCTCGACCAACGACGCGGCTTGCCGCTCGAAGCTGCCGGCCGCTTCGGACAATGCCTGCCGGCTGCCGGAGGCCAGCGCTTCGTTGAGGCTTTCCTGCCGCGACAACGCCTGCTTCCAGGCCTCGCCCATCTGCGCGGCAGTGGCGTCGAGGCGGGCCGAAACGCCTTCGAGCAGATCGGCGGAACGCCGTTCGAAGGATTCGCCGGTCCGGCCGAGCATGTCCTGCAGCTGCTCGACCAGTGCCGCATTCGCGTGCCGCTGGTCGAGCAGGGCCTGGTTCCAGGCCTCCGCGACGGCCGCGGTGGTCTTTTCAAGGCCGCCGGACAGCGCTTCGGATTGCTGCTGCAAGGTCTGGGCGACGCTGCCGTGCAGCGCGGCGGTTTCACGCGCGATCGCGGCCATGGTGGCCTGCACCACCGGCTGCAGCGCGGAACTGGCGGCGCGGGCGCCCTCGGCGACGTTCTCCTTCAACGATCGTTCCACGGAAGAGGCCAGCTGCAGGTAGGTCGCTTCGGTCCGCTCGTGGAAGGCTTGCTGCGCGGCGAGCTGGCGTTCGTGGGCGGCGAGGTTCTGCCGTTCGACGGCCGCGGCCATCGCCTGCAGCCGCTCGACCAGCGCCGGCATCGCCTCGGCCTGCCGCTGCAGCAGCTTGAAGGTTTCCTCGCGTTGGTGGGCCTGCGAATGCACGCGCAGCGTGGTCGCGATCTGCAGGTCCAGGCGTTGCGCCGCCTGCAGCCGCTCGCGCCTGCACAGCGCGGACAGCAGGCCGAGCATCGCGGAGGTGGCCACGCCGGCGATCGAGGTGCCGAACGCGAAGCCCAGGCCCTTGACCGGCGCGGCGAGCGACTCGCGGATCGCGTGCAGGTCGGCCGCGCTTTCCAGCGCGATGCCGGTACCGCGCAAGGTGGCCATCATGCCCAGCAGCGTGCCGAGCATGCCGAGCAGCACCAGCAGGCCGACCAGGTACGGCGTCAGCGCCGGTCCGGGCAGCGCGACGCGTTCGCCTTCCACGCGCAGGCGCACCGCGTTGCGCAGCGACGGATGCAGGCGGTCCAGCCAGTCGCCGAGGCCGGAGGGCGGGACGGGCAGCGCGTCCAGCGCCCGCGCCAGCGTGGCGGTGGCCTGCCGGTAGCGATACAGCTCGAATCCGCCCGCCACGTAGCAGGCGCCGATGAGCAGGGCCACGGACGCGGCCAGCGGGTTCGAGCCGGCGTAGCCGGCGCCGATCCAGCACACGACCGCCAGGCCGACGAGAAATACAGCGAAATCGAGCAGTTTCTTCAACATAACGTCTCAGTCAGGAGGTGCGGAGGGCCGCCTGCAGGCCCTCGACCGGTTGTAGGCGGACATCCAGCTCGGCGAGCAGTACGTCCTGCATGGTCTTGCGGAACCCGTCGAGCCAATCGACGGGCGCTGCCGCCGCGGCGTCCTCGGGGGACGGCGCTTGGTCCGGGAGCCCGGCGCCCTGGCGCAGGCGCTCGAAATGCTGGCCGAGCAGCGCGGGCGCCCGCGACAGCAGCGTGCGTTCGCGCCGGGCCAGCGCCTTCTCCATCGCCGCATCCACGGTGGCGAGCCGGGCCGGGCCCGGGCCTTGCGCCGCCAATCGCTCGCGCAGGCGCGCGCGCGCCTGGCCGATGCCGGTCTCCATGGTCTGCTGCAGGGCGAGGTAGCGCTGGCGGAAGAAGGCGTAGTCGGTGGCGGCGCCCGCCCCGTTGCCGTCGAAGGCGCGGTCGGCGGCGATGGCTTCGGCCAGGGCGGCGCGGACGCCGGCGCATTCGTCCTCCCCGGCGTCGCCCGGGGGCGCCACGCCAGCGAGCGGCCGGCCGTCGAGCGCCGCCGACAGGGCGATGGCGTTGTTGATGTCGAGCCATTCGCTCAGCCGCTCCGCCGGCAGCGGGCGGGGCGGCTGGACATCGGTCTCCGCCAGGCCGGCGAGCAGGCGGATGAACGTCGGGCCGTGGAATGGCGTGCGGCGGGGGAGTTGCACTAGGCGGCTGGCGTAAAAACAACCATTTTACCAGTTGCCGACGACCGGCCCGTCAATCCCGCCGCTGCGGCCCCGTTGGCGGCTCAGCCGGCTGCCCGGGCGGCGTCCAGCAACGGCATCAGCTGCGGTTCCAGCAGTTCCTTGCGCCAGCCGCCGAGCGGCGCCGGCCAGCGCCCGCTTTCGATCAGCGCTTCGAGGTGGCGGCGCGAGGCCAGCACGCCGTCGGGCAGGGACAGGGCGCGGCTGTGCATGGCCACCGCGTCCTGGAGGCGCTTGAGCGTGGCCTTGTGGGCATCGCCCGCGGCCAGCGCCAGCGGGGCGTCCCGTTCGTCCGGCAGCGGCGTGGACAGGGCCTGCCACAGCGCGCCGGCGAGCTTGCGCGGGGCCTTGGGGAGCCTGTCGAGCTGCTGCTGGAGCGCGGTTTCGTCGGCCGGCGGGGTGCGCGCCAGCGCCACGGCCAGTTCGTTGTCGAGGATCCAGCTGCGCGGCTTGTCGCTCTGGCGCGCCTGGCGGTCGCGCCAGCGCAGCAGCCGCAGCAGCCGCAGTTGCGCGTCGCGGTCGAGGAACTGCGCGCTGCGCATGGCCACGTGCGGCCAGCGCTCGGGCTCGTCGTGCTCCACCGTGGCCAGCAGGCGCTCGCAGTCCTCGGCCAGCCAGCCGGCGCGGCCCAGGGCCTCCAGCCGCGCCGACAGCGCGTCGTGCGCGGCGAACAGGTGACGCACGTCGTCGGCGGCGTATTCCAGCTGGGACGGCGACAACGGGCGGCGCAGCCAGTCCGAGCGGGTCTCGCCCTTGGCCAGCAGGGTGCCGGTGAGTTCGTGGACCAGCTTCTGGTAGCCCAGCCCGGCGCCGATGCCGGCCAGGGCGGCGGCGATCTGGGTGTCGAACAAGGGCCGGGGCAGCACGCCGCAGGCGCACTTGAAGGCCACCAGGTCCTCGCTGGCGCTGTGCATCACCTTGACGACGTCGGGCGCGGTCAGCCAGGGCTCCAGCGCTTCGGCGATCCCCGGCGCCAGCGGGTCGACCAGCAGGATCTCGTCGTCGACGGCGATCTGCACCAGCGCCAGTTGCGGCCAGTAGGTCCGTTCGCGGATGAATTCGGTATCCAGGCCGATGCGGGCGGGGCGGCGCAGCAGGTAGGCGTCGAGTTCGGCGGGCTGTGTGATCCAGTGGGGCACGTAGTGGGGGTCCGTGAATGCGAAGGTGGAGCGGGTGGGTAAGAATAGCCCAGCCGAGCCGGCGCCCCTCCGGGCGCGGCGTCCACCAGGAGGGAAGGTTGCCAAGACGCGTCGCGTATCCGGTGCTGCTCGCGCTGCTGGCCACGGCGTGCTCGCCTTCCTCGTCCGCGCCCGAGGCGCCGCCCGCGGCCGCCCGCGCGCCGGCCGCGGGGGGCGCCAAGGACAGGGCGCCGGAAGTGACGATCGGCGACGAGGGCGCGGCCGAATCGGTCGCGCGCTGGCATCCGCCGGCGGTGGCGCTGGACCGGGCCGATCTGCCGCAGGCGCGCCGCCGGGCCGCCCAGGCCCTGAGGGAGGGGCGGCTGTTCGAGACCGCCGACGACGCGATTCCGCTCTATCTGGCGATCCGCGAACAGGTGCCGGAGGACCCGGCCGCGCGTTCGGGCCTGCGCAGCGCGCTGCAGCGGTTGCTGGAGCAGGCGGGGGCGCTGCTCGCCCGGGACGGCGACGAGGAGGTGCCGCTGGACCGGGCCCGGTCGATGGCGATGGTGGCGCTGGCGCTGCGGCCGGAGGACCCCGAGGTGCGGGCGCTGCTCGGGCGCGTGGAAACCGCCCAGCGCGTGCTGGCGTTCAACCGTGCCGGCGAGGACGACCTGCGTGCCGACCGGCTGGGCGAGGACGGCAACGGCGCGCTGGACAACTTCCGCGAAGCGCTGAAGCTGGATCCGGACGATGCGCGCGCGCGGCAAGGGCTGGCGGCGGTGGAGAGCGGCCTGGTCCGGCGCGCCGAGCAGGCCGCGGAAGCGTCCGATTTCGAGGCCGCGCAGCGGTGGCTGGAGCTGGCCGCGACGGTGCGCCCGCCGTCGCCGGCGATGGCAGATGCCCGGCTGCGGATAGCGGCGATCCGCCGGGCGCAGGTCGCCGCCCTGCACGATGGCGGCCTGCGCGACCTGACCTCGCCGCCGGGCCTGAAGGCCGCGCGCGAGAAGCTGGCCGAGGCCCTGCGCATCGCCGAGCCGGGCGATGCCCTGGTCGCCGACCTGCGCGGGCGCGTCGAGCTGGCCACGCACTACGGCAGCTTCCGTCCCGGACAGGTGTTCACCGACGGCATGCAGAACGGCGGACGCGGCCCGCAGATGATCGTGGTGCCGCACGGCGCGTTCATGATGGGGGCGAGCGACCTGGACCCGGCCGCCATCGACGCCGAGCGGCCGGCGCACTACGTGCGCTTCGAGCGCGGCTTCGCGATGTCGATCACCGAGGTGACGGTGGCCGAGTTCCGCACCTTCGTCGAGCAGGCCAAGGCCCGTCCGCGCGCGACCCGGCGCGGCCACTCGGTGGTCTACGACGAGCGCTCCGGCAACTTCATACGCCGCAGCGGGGTGGACTGGCAGTCCGGCTACGACGGCCGGCGCGCGGCCCCCAACATGCCGGTGATGCACGTCAGCGTGCGCGACGCGGAAGCCTACGCGCGGTGGCTGTCGGAACAGACCGGGCGCCATTACCGGCTGCCGACCGAGGCCGAGTTCGAGTACGCGCTGCGGGCCGGCAGCACCGGGCGCTATCCCTGGGGCAATGCCGGCACGCCGCCGGAGAACACCGGCAACTTCACCGGCGGCAACGACGTGTCGCCGAGCGGGCGGCACTGGAACAACGCCTTCGTCGGCTACGGCGACGGCTACTGGGGCCCCGCGCCGGCGGGAAGCTTCAAGGCCAACGCCTGGGGCCTGCACGACATGGCCGGCAACCTGAGCGAATGGGTGGCCGATTGCTGGCATTCCAACTACCGGCGCGCGCCGGCGGACGGCGCGGCATGGTTCAATCCCGGCTGCCGGCAACGCCTGGTCCGCGGCGGCAGCTGGGCGAACTCGCCGCAGCAGACGCGCGCGTCGTGGCGGCTCTCACAGGATTCGGACATCACCAGTGCCAGGATCGGCTTCCGGCTGGTGCGGGGCATCTGATCGGCGATCCGGGGCAGGGGAGGAAAGGAAGTCATGCGCAACGATCCATTCGGTGGACAGGCAGGCGCGCCGCGCCGGCGGCCCGGCCTGTTCGGCAACGTTCGCTGGGGCGTGCTGCTGCTGTTCGCGGGCTATGCGGCGTACTACTGGTTCTCGAACCGGACCGAGGATCCCTACACCGGCGAGAAGGTGCTGATCGACGGCTCGCTCGGCGTGGAGCAGGAGAAGGCGCTCGGCTTGCAGGCCTACCAGGAGATCCTCAGCCAGGAACGCCCGATCGACCCCGGCTCGCCCCAGGCGCAGCAGGTGCGGGCGATCGCGCAGCGGTTGATCGCGAAGATCGATCCGGTCGAGGGCGCGCTCGCCGCCGAACACGGCATGCAGCCGAACCGCATCTCGCGCGACTTCGACTGGGAGGTCAACGTCATCCAGTCCGACCAGGCCAACGCGTTCTGCCTGCCCGGCGGCAAGATGGCCGTCTACACCGGCCTGTTCCCGGTGGCCCAGAACGCCGACGCGATGGCGGTGGTGATGGGGCACGAGATCGCCCACGCGCTGCTGCGGCACGGCGCCCAGCGCATGGCGCAGCAGAAGCTGACCCAGATCGGGCAGATGGCCGGCGCCGCCAGCGGCATGGACCCGCAGCAACAGCAGATGGTGATGGCCGCGATGGGATACGGCTACCTGCTGCCGTATGCGCGCAGCCACGAGACCCAGGCCGACGAGGTCGGGCTGATGCTGGCGGCGGCGGCGTGCTTCGACCCGCGCCAGGCCATCCCGTTGTGGGAGCGCATGGAGCAGGCCAGCGGCGGCCAGGCGCCGCCGGAGTTCTCCTCCACCCATCCCAACCCGGGCACCCGCATCCAGAACCTGCAGGCGCTGATGCCCAAGGCGCTGGAGTACCGGCAGCGCTTCTGCCAGGACGGCGCCGCCGGCGCGCGCTGACCGGAGGGCGCCGGCGCTCGCTTAACGGCCGTGAACGCGGACGCCGGCCGGGCGGGAACCGGGCGCGGCCGCGTGTGTCGAAGCCGCACACGGCCGGGGACTCCCATGAAGTGGCAGATCACGATATTCAGGTGGGTAATGGCGCTACTGCTGGTCGCCGGCAGCGGCTATGCGGTGGCCTGGCACATGAGCGACGGCACCGTCGGGCGCTACGGGCGGCCCGAGATCCTGCCGCCGCCGGCCGGTGCGCCCAAGGCGCTGGCGCTGGTGTTCCCGGACCCGGCGGCCCCGGAGCGGGCCCGGGCGAGCGCGCGCCGGTTGGCCGCGCAGGGGGCGCTGGTCGCGGTGGTCGACACGGCGCGCTACCTGGATAGCGTGAGCAAGCCGGGGCAGGTCAACTGCGCCGGGTTCGCCGACGACGCCGAGCGCTTCGGCAAGCACCTGCTCCGCAAGCGGCACATCGACGTGTTCCTGCCGCCGCTGCTGGTCGGCGACGGCGAGGGCGCGTTGCTGGTCCGGCAGGCCATGGCCGCGGCGATGCCGGACGTGCTGGCAGGGGGCGTCGTGGTCGACGGCGGGGCCGCGCAGGATCGTTTCGCCTGCGGCACGCAGGCGCCGTCCGCCGCGCAGGGCACGCTCGCGGTGGTGCCGGCGTCGGCGACGGCCGACCAGCTCGCGCAGGCGGTCCAGGCCGGCTTCCCGGCCGCGGGCAGCGGCCTGGCGGGATTGCCGCTGGTGGAAATGCACGTGCCGGGCAGCCGCAGGCTGGCGATCGTGATCTCCGGCGACGGCGGCTGGCGCGAACTGGACAAGGGCGTCGGCGCCGAACTCAACCGGCAGGGCGTGTCCGTGGTGGGCTGGAACAGCCTGCGCTACTTCTGGTCGGAAAAGAGCCCGCAACAGATCGGCGACGACCTTTCCCGGGTGATGGCCGAGTACCAGCGGCGCTGGCACGCCGACGACATCGCGTTGGTGGGCTATTCGTTCGGCGCCGACGTGATGCCGTTCGCCTACCAGCGGCTGCCCGAGGCGCAACGCCGCCAGGTGCGTTTCGTCTCGCTGCTCGGCCTGGCCCATGGCGCCAACTTCAAGGTGCGGGTCGGCGGCTGGCTGGGTTTCGGCAAGTCCGGGCAGGCGCCGGTCCTGCCCGAGCTGGCGAAGATGGATCCGAGGCTGCTGCAGTGCATCCACGGCGAGCAGGAGAAGGGATCGCTCTGCCCCGAGCTCGAGGCGCGCGGGATCGAGGTGGTCGCGCGGCCCGGCGGCCACCACTTCGACCATGACCCGGCCAAGCTGGCGGCGATCATCCTGCAAGGCTGGCAGCGGCGCGTGGCAGGCGCTGCGGCCGCCGCGCATGCCTGATCCGGATCTGGTTCTGTCTGAATCAGATTCAATAGGAGCAGCTTCTGTGGGAGCGGCTTCAGCCGCGATGAGGCTTTCATGCAGATCCCTCTGCAACAGCCAGTACATCCATGTGCAGGGATTCATGAGAAAGCCCCATCGCGGCTGAAGCCGCTCCCACAAGAGCTGCTTCTACGAGGATTCTAGGGGTCTTCCTGCTCCACCCGCAGGCCGAGCGTGCCGTCGCCGATGCGCGCATGCAGGCGTTCGCCGGCGTGGACCTGTTCGCGCGAACGCACCAGCCGGCCGTCGTCGGCGCGGGTGAGGATGGCGTAGCCGCGCGCCACCGTCGCCAACGGGCTGACCGCCTCCAGCGAACGCGCCAGGCCGCGCAGGCGCAGCGCTTCCTGCTGCAGCCGCCGCAGCAGCGGCGGTTGAGGATTGGCCGCCAGCAGGCGCTGGCGCAGGCGCGGCAGCTCGCGCACGGGATCGTGCAGCCGCAGCAGCGCTCCGGCACGCTGCAGGCGGCCATGCAGGCGCTCGAACGTCTGCCGGCGTTGCGCCTGCAGGTGGCGTAGCGCTTCCTCCTGGCGGCGGCGCAGCAACTGCAGCCTGGCCTGCGGGCTCCGTGCGTTCAGGCGCAGCGCGGCGCGGTCGCTGCGCTGCATCGCCTGGTCGAGCCGGTGACGCTGCAGTTGCAGCAGGCGGGTGCGCGCGCGCTGCACGCGCAAGGCCAGTTCGCGCTGGTCGGGCACCAGCAGCTCGGCCGCGACCGAGGGCGTCGGCGCGCGCAGGTCGGCGGCGAAGTCGGCCAGGGTGAAGTCGGTCTCGTGGCCCACCGCCGACACCACCGGCGTGGCGGATGCGGCGATCGCGCGCGCCAGCTGTTCGTCGTTGAACGCCCACAGGTCTTCCAGCGAGCCGCCGCCGCGGGTCACCAGGATCGCGTCGTAGCGCCCGCTGGCGTCGGCGCGGCGCAACAGCTCGGCGATCTGCGCGGCGGCGCTTTCGCCCTGGACCAGAGACGGCAGCAGGTCGACCTCCAGCATCGGGAAGCGCCGCCCCAGCACGCTGAGCACGTCGCGCACCGCCGCGCCGGTCGGCGAGGTGATCACCGCCAGCCGGCGCACGTGCGCCGGCAGCGGGCGCTTGCGGGCCGGGTCGAACAGGCCTTCGGCCTCCAGGCGCGCGCGCAGTTGCTCGAAGGCGCGGCGCAGCGCGCCTTCGCCGGCTTCCTCGAGGTGGTCGAGCACCATCTGGTAGTCGCCGCGCGCCTCGTACAGCGTCAGCCGGCCGCGCGCCAGCACGCGCAGGCCCTCGCGCGGCTGGAACTTCAGCCATTGGCTCTTGGGCCGGAACATCGCGCAGCGCACCTGGGCGCGCGCGTCCTTCAGGGTGAAATACAGGTGCCCGGACGAGGGGCGGGTGACGTTGCCGAGTTCGCCTTCCACCCACACCAGCGGGAACGCGCCCTCGAGCAGGTCGCGGGCGAGCGTGTTGAGCTGGCTGGGCGTGAGTATCTGGTCTTCGCGGGCAGGCATCGCGCGATTATCCCGCATCGACGCGCGGGGCGTGCTGCGCCAGCGCCCACTGCACGTGCTCGCGCACCAGCGCCGAGGGATGCTCGCGGCGCGAGGCCAGCGCCTCCAGCACCGCGGGAGTCGAGGGCGCGTTGCCGAGCGCCACCGCGATGTTGCGCAGCCAGCGCTCGTGGCCGCTGCGCCGGATCGGGCTGCCCTCGGTGCGGCCCAGGAACTCGTCTTCCTCCCAGGCGAACAGCTCCGGCAGCGTGGCTTCGTCCAGGCGGTTGCGCGCGCGGAAGTCCGGCTCGTCGGTGCGCCGGGCGAACTTGTTCCAGGGGCACGCCAGCTGGCAATCGTCGCAGCCGAAGATGCGGTTGCCCAGCGGCTTGCGCAGGTGCTCCGGGATCGCGCCCTCGTGCTCGATGGTCAGGTAGGAGATGCAGCGGCGCGCGTCGAGCCGGTACGGGGCGACGATCGCCTGGGTCGGGCAGACGTCGATGCAGCGCGTGCAGGTGCCGCAGTGCGCGGTGGCGGGCACGTCGATCGGCAGCGGCAGGTCGACGTAGATCTCGCCGAGGAAGAACCAGGAGCCGCCCTGCCGGTCGATCAGGCAGGTGTGCTTGCCGATCCAGCCGAGGCCGGCATTGCGGGCGAGCGCGCGTTCCAGCACCGGCGCCGAATCGACGAACACGCGGTGGCCGAACGGGCCGATCTCCGCCTGCACCTTCTCGGCCAGCTTCTGCAGGCGGTTACGCATGAGCTTGTGGTAGTCGCGGCCGAGCGCGTAGCGCGCCACGTAGGCGCGTTCGCCGTCGGCGAGGGTATCCCAGGCCTGCGGATCGTCCCTGCGGCCGTAGTCGAGCCCGACCGAGACCACGCGCAGCGTGCCCGGCACCAGCTCGTGCGGGCGCGAGCGCTTGTCGCCGTGCTGGGCCATCCAGTGCATGGTCCCGTACAGGCCCTCGGCCAGCCAACTGCGCAGGTGCGCTTCGTCCTCGCCGAGTTCGACGCCGGAGATGCCGCAGCGCTGGAAGCCGGCCTCGCGCGCGAGCGCGCGGATGCGCGCGGCGGCGCGGTGCGGATCGGCGTTGGCGAGGACGGCGGACATGCAGGAGAGCTTATATCCCCCGCACATGGATGTGCGGGCTTTTGCGAGGGACTCGCACGGTAGAATCGCCGCATGTTCGAGCCGCTGGACCTCTACGACACCGCCGCCGCGCGCATGATCGACGCGCAGGCCACCGCGCTGCTCGGCGGCGATCCCTACGTGCTGATGCAGCGCGCCGGGGCGGCGGCGTGCGAATTGCTGCTGGAGCGCTGGCCGCGGGCGCGGCGGATCGCGGTCGCCTGCGGTACCGGCAACAACGGCGGCGACGGCTACGTGCTGGCGCGGTTGCTGCACCAGGCCGGCCGGCGCGTGCGGGTGGTGCACCTGCCCGAGCGCGGGCCGGCATCCGAGCTGGCCCAGCGCGCCTGCACCGACTATCTCGCCGTCGGCGGCCGGGTCGAGCTGTTCCCGTGCGGGCTGGGCGACGAGGACGTGCTGGTGGACGCCCTGTTCGGCCTCGGCCTCAATCGCGAACTGGACGAGGGCAGCAGCGGGTTCGTCGAGGCGATCAACCGGGCCGGTGCGCCGGTGCTGGCCCTGGACGTGCCGAGCGGCGTCGATGCCGAGCACGGCGTGGCCCCGGGCGCGGCGATCCGGGCGCAGCTGACGCTGCAGTTCATCGTGCCGCACCTCGGGCTGTATACCGGCGACGCACTGGAGCATGTCGGCGAGAAGGTCGTGCATGGGCTCGACGTGCCGGCCTCGGCGCTCGCGGCGATGACGCCGCGAGCGCAGTCGTGGGACCCGTCGGCACTGGCCGATCGGTTGCCGCCGCGCCGGCTCAACAGCCACAAGGGCGAATCCGGCCGGGTCCTGTGCATCGGCGGCAACGAGGGCACCGGCGGCGCGGCGATGCTCGCCGCGGAGGCGGCGTTGCGCAGCGGCGCCGGGCTGGTGGCCGTTGCCACCCGCGCGCGCCATGTCGGGCCGTTGCTGGCGCGCTGCCCGGAAGCGATGGCGCGCGCGGTCGAGGACGGCGACGCGCTGCGGCCGCTGCTGGCGCAGGCGGACGCGGTCGCGGTCGGGCCGGGACTCGGGCAGGACGACTGGGCGCGGGGACTTTGGCAACTCGCGCTCGCCGCCGGCAAGCCGCTGGTGATCGACGCGGACGGATTGAACCTGCTGGCCGCCGCGCCGCGGCCGGTTCCCGGCGCCGTGCTGACCCCGCATCCGGGCGAGGCCGGGCGCCTGTCGGGCATTCCCGCCGCGCAGGTCCAGCGCGACCGCGTGGCGGCGGCCGAATCGCTGGCCGCGCGCTTCGATGCCGTGGTCGTGCTGAAGGGCGCCGGCACGATCGTCGCCGCCCCGCATCGCACGCCGAGGATCGTCGCCGCGGGCAACCCGGGCATGGCGGTAGGCGGCATGGGCGACCTGCTGACCGGCGTGATCGCCGCGCTGATCGCCCAGGGCCATGCGCCGTTCGATGCCGCCGCGCTCGGCGCACTGCTGCATGCCTGCGCGGGCGACGCGGCCGCTGAGCAGGGCGAGCGCGGCCTGCTTCCCACCGATCTGCTGCCGGAACTGCGGCGGCTCGCCAATCCCGGGATACGTCGATGATCGAAGGTTTTCTCGCCTCCACGGAGGCCACCGAGCGCCTGGGCGGCCTGATGGCGGCCACGCGGCCGGCGCAGGCCGTGGTGCAGCTGCAAGGCGACCTGGGCGCCGGCAAGTCCACCTTGGCCCGGGCGCTGCTGCGTGCGCTGGGGGTCGCCGGTGCGATCCGCAGCCCGACCTATACGCTGGTCGAGCGCTACCCGCTGGCCGACGGCAGCGAGGCCTGGCACCTGGACCTGTATCGCGTCGGCGCGGCCGGAGAGCTGGATTTCCTGGGACTGGACGAGGGCACCGCCAGCCTGTGGCTGGTCGAGTGGCCCGAGCGCGGCGCGGGAGCGCTGCCGCCGGTGGACCTGACGGTGTGCCTGGCGGTGGCGGGCGAGGGGCGGCGCCTGCAGGTGCGGGGCGAGAGCGAAACCGGCCAGGCCTGGGTGGATCGGCTCCGGGCGTTGCCCGAGTTGCAGGGCATTGCTGCCGGCTGACGCTAGAAAGGTTTGGCAGGTTACGGATTATTAAGGGAAAACGTATTGCAATTACGATGCCGCGGTGATTGAATCCGGCTCCATGAGCCTGGGGAATCGCCAATTCATCGTTCTTGCGCTGGCCGCGAGCCTCGGCGCGGCGGGTTTTGGCGTGGACGCGGGCGAGATCCGCGGCGTGTCGCTCAGCAGCGGCAGCACCGGTACCCGCGCCGAGATCCAGCTGGCCGGCAGCGGCGGCTACAAGACCATTTCCCTGGCCGGCCCGAACCGGCTGGTGGTCGATTTCCCCGATTCCGCCGCCGCGCGCGGGCTGAAGATGCCGGCGCCCGGCGGCGTGGTCACCGCGGTGCGGACCGGCCAGCCGGTGCCCGGCACCTTCCGCGTGGTGTTCGACCTCGCCGGTGCGGTGGTCGCGTTCAAGCCGCAGATGCTGCGCAACGGCAGCGGTTCGACGCTGGTGATCGAGTGGCCGGGCGAAGGTTCGCCGGACCCGGCGGCGGCGCCCAAGCTTGCCCAGGGCGAGCCCCAACCCGCGGCCGCGGCGACCGTCGCGCCGGATGCGCGCGCCGAGGCCGCGCGTGCCACCTCGGCATTGACGGCCTCGGTGGTGCGCGCCGCCACGGCCGCTCCCGCGACGCCGCCTCCGGCAGCGCCGGAACCGCGTCCCGCCACGCCGGCGACGACACCGGGCGCGCCGCCCGCCGTCGCATCCGCATCGGCGTCTGCCACCGGCGCGTCGCCCGCGGCGATCCTCAACGGCGCTGCCGTGGCGGCGAATGCGCCCGCGGCGAAACCGCCGGCGGACCCGCCTGGCGGCGATGCGCTGGACCCCGAGATCGCGCCGCGCCCGGTGATGCCGAGCGCGGCGTCGCGGGTGAAGATGGCGGCCGGCATGCGCCCGCTGGTGGTCGCGATCGACCCCGGCCACGGCGGCCAGGACCCGGGCGCGATCGGCCCGACCGGCAAGCGCGAGAAGGACGTGACCCTGGCCGTGGCGCGCGAACTGGCGCGCCAGGTCAATGCCACGCCGGGCCTGAAGGCCTACCTGACCCGCGACAGCGACGTCTTCATCCCGCTGCCGATGCGGGCCAAGAAGGCGCGCGCGGCCGGTGCCGACATCTTCATCTCGATCCACGCCGACGCCGCCGAGAACCGCAGCGCCAGCGGCTCCTCCGTGTACGTGCTCTCGACCAAGGGCGCGTCGTCGCAGCGCGCGCGCTGGCTGGCCGACAAGGAGAATGCGGCCGACCTGGTCGGGGGCGTGCGCCTGCAGCAGACCGAGGACACCTTGGCCAACGTGCTGATCGACCTCGCCCAGAGCGGCCACATGAAGGCATCCGAGGATGCCGCCGGGCACGTGCTGGGCGGGCTCAAGCGGATCGGCAACAACCACAAGCCGCACCTGGAGCGCGCCAACTTCGCGGTGCTGCGCACTTCGGACATGCCGGCGATGCTGGTGGAGACGGCCTTCATCTCCAATCCGGAAGAAGAGCGGCGCCTGACCGATCCGGCCTACCAGCGCAGGCTGGCCAGCGCCGTGCTGGACGGCGTCAATACCTTCTTCACCCGCCAGCCGCCGCCGGGCACGTTGTACGCCGCGCGCGCCCAGGCCGAGGCGGAGGCGGCGGCCGGTACCGTCGCCGGCGGCAGCCGCTGACCTTGCCGGGTCAGGCGAAGCGCCTGGCCAGGGCCACGAAGACCACCACCAGGCCGGCGGTGAGGACCATGCTCCAGGCCACCGGTTCGCGCAGCACCCAGCCGGCCAGCATCAGCCCGAGGAACGGTTGCAACAGCTGCAGCTGGCCCACGCTGGCGATCCCGCCGAGGGCAAGGCCGCGGTACCAGAACACGAAGCCGATCAGCATGCTGAACAACGAGACGTAGCCCAGTCCGATCCAGGCCGGCGCGCCGATGCCCGCGGCGCTGCCGGGCAGGGTCGCCCATGCGATCGGCAGCATGACCGGCAGGGCCAGCACGAGCGCCCACGAGATGACCTGCCAACCGCCCAGGCGTCGCGAGAGCACGGCGCCCTCGGCGTAGCCGAGCCCGCACAGCACGATCGCGGCGACCATCAGCAGGTCGCCCGCCGCGGAAGCGGCCGTGCCGTTGGACAGCGCGAAGCCGACGACGGTGGCGCTGCCCAGGAGCGAGAAGGCCCAGAACAGCGGCTTGGGGCGTTCGTTGCCGCGCAACACCGCGAAGATCGCGGTGGCCAGCGGCAGCAGGCCGACGAAGACGATCGAGCGCGCCGAGGTGATGTGCTGCAGGGCGAGCGCGGTCAGCAACGGGAAGCCGATCACCACGCCGGCCATGACGATCGCCAACGGCGCCAGGTCCCGGCGCGCCGGCCGCGCCTGGCGCAGCAGGAGGAGCAGGGCGCCACCCAGCAGCCCGGCGATCAGCGCGCGCGCCGAGGTCAGGAACATGGGCGGGAAGCCGGCGATCGCCACGCGCGTGGCCGGCAGCGAGCCGCTGAAGATGGCCACGCCGAGCAGCCCGCTGCCCCAGCCATCGATCATCGTCCTGGTGTCGCTCATGCCGCCGGTCTCCTGGAGTGGAGCGCGACTCTAGCGATCGCCGGACCGCCGCGAACAGCGACGATCCAATACAATCTGCCCGAACTGTATCGGTCCCGCGAGGGATACACCTGGACCTGACGATGGCGGAGCGTACCGGCGCGAAGACGGCCGCGGTGATGGAGCAGATCCGCGCGAAGATCGCCAGCCGCGCCTTCGCCGCGGGCGATCGCCTGCCGTCGATCCGCAGCCTGGCGGATGCGATGGCGGTATCGCCCGCGACCGTCGTGGAGGCCTACGACCGGCTGGCGGCGGAAGGCTGGGTCCAGGCCCGGCGCGGCTCGGGCTTCTACATCGCCGCCTCGGCGTTGCCGCCGCTGGACCTGGCACGGCAGGCGGGCGTCCAGGAGCGCGTCGTCGATCCGTTCTGGGTGTCGCGGCAGGCGCTGGACGCGGAGCGCGGCGCGCTGAAGCCCGGGTGCGGCTGGCTGCCGGCCGACTGGATGCCGGCGGGAGCGCTGCGGAGCGCGTTCCGCGCGCTCGCGCGCGCCGACGCGGAGGTGCTCACCGACTACGGCGGCACGCAAGGGGCGCCGGCGCTGCGCCGGCTGCTGCTGGCGCGCTTCGGCGCGGAAGGCATCGAGGCGGCCCCCAACCAGTTGCTGTTGACGGCATCCGGCACCCAGGCGCTCGACCTGGTCTGCCGGTTCCTGCTGCGGCCCGGCGACACCGTGCTGGTGGACGATCCGTGCTACTTCAATTTCCGCGCCTTGCTGCGGGTGCACCAGGTCGCCCTGCTGGGCGTGCCGTACACGCCCACGGGGCCGGACATGGCGCGTTTCGAGGCCATCCTCGCCTCCGAGCGGCCGCGCCTGTACATCACCAACTCCGCGCTGCACAACCCGACCGGGGCGACGCTCTCGCCGCAGGTCGCGCACCGCCTGCTCAACGCCGCGGCGAGGCATGGCCTGACCATCGTCGAGGACGACATCTTCGCCGACTTCGAGCCGGAGCCGTCGCCGCGGCTCGCCGCGCTGGACGGGCTGGACCGGGTGGTGCGGATCGGCAGTTTCTCCAAGACGCTGTCGGCCTCGCTGCGCTGCGGCTACATCGCCGCGCGCGCCGACTGGGTCGAGGCGCTGGTCGACCTGCAGGTGGCCACCGGTTTCGGCGGACCCGGCCCGGCGGCGGCCGAGACGATCGCGCACGTGCTGGCCGGTGGCGGCTACCGCAAGCACATGGACCAGCTCCGCCTGCGGCTGCTGCGCGCGCGCCGCGACGTCGCCGCCCGGCTGCGCGCGCTCGGGATCGAGCCCTGGCTGATGCCGCGCGGCGGCTTCTATCTCTGGTGCCGCCTGCCGGAAGGGCTGCGGGCGGTGGACGTGGCGAAGGCGGCGCTCGCGGAGAACATCGTCCTGGCGCCCGGCGACGTGTTCAGCGTCTCCGCGGGCGCGCCGGCGTTCCTGCGCTTCAATGTCGCCCAGTCCGGCGATCCGCGCATCTGGGAGACACTGCGTCGCATCGTCGGGCCGGGCGCAAGAACCGCCGGGCGCTCGGCTATCATCCCGGATTGATTCCCGATGGCGGCGCGACGCGCCGGACGCAGTACCGATGCCCCACTTCCCGCCCGCTCCCGTTCCGCTCCCGTCGCCGGCAACCGAGGGAGGCGCGCGATGAGCATCCGCCAGCTGCCCGAGATCCTGATCAACCAGATCGCCGCCGGCGAGGTGGTGGAGCGGCCCGCGTCCGTGGTCAAGGAACTGGTGGAGAACGCGATCGACGCCGGCGCCAGCCGGGTCGACATCGAACTGGAGGAGGGCGGGGTGCGCCTGATCCGGATCCGCGACAACGGCGGCGGCATCGCGCCGGAGGAACTGCCGCTGGCGGTGTCGCGCCATGCCACCAGCAAGATCGCCTCGCTCGACGACCTGGAATCGGTGGCGACGCTGGGCTTCCGCGGCGAGGCGCTGCCGTCGATCGCCTCGGTGAGCCGCTTCACCCTGGCCTCGCGCCGCCCGCAGGACGAGCATGGCGCCGCATTGCAGGTGGAGGGCGGCAAGGTCGGCGAGGTCGCGCCGCGCGCGCATGCGCCCGGCACCACGGTGGAGGTGCGCGAGCTGTTCTACAACGTGCCGGCCCGCCGCAAGTTCCTGCGCGCCGAGCGCACCGAGCTGGGCCATATCGAGGAGTGGCTGCGTTCGCTGGCGCTGGCGCGCCCGGACGTCGAGCTGCGGGTGTCGCACAACGGCAAGCCGTCGCGCCGCTACAAGCCCGGCGACCTGTATTCGGACGTGCGCCTGGCCGAGACGCTGGGCGAGGACTTCGCGCGGCAGGCGCTGCGGGTGGACCACAGCGGCGCCGGCCTGCGCCTGCACGGCTGGATCGCCCAGCCGCACTACTCGCGCGCCAGCGCCGACCAGCAGTATCTGTACGTCAACGGGCGCTCGGTGCGCGACCGCAGCGTCGCGCACGCGGTCAAGATGGCCTACGGCGACGTGCTCTACCACGGCCGCCAGCCGGCCTACGTGCTGTTCCTCGAACTGGACCCGTCGCGGGTGGACGTCAACGTGCACCCGGCCAAGCACGAGGTGCGCTTCCGCGACGCGCGCTTGATCCACGATTTCGTCTACCGCACCTTGCAGGATGCCCTGGCGCAGACCCGCGCCGGCACCACGCCGGTCGCGGCCCATGCCGCGGAAGCCGCGGGCGGCGCCACGTTCGCGGCCCCGGCATTCCAGGGCGGCGGCGGCGCGCCGCCGCAGTGGAAGCCCACGCAATCGCCGCTCGGCCTGCGCGTGGCCGATGCTCCCGCGGCCTACGCGGCCTTGTATGCGCCGCCGGAGAACCCCGTTGCCGAGGCCGCGCCGTCGCCGGGCATCGGCGTGGCGCAGGTGGGCCTGCCGCCGACCGACGAGGCCAGCGGGGTGCCGCCATTGGGCTATGCGATCGCGCAATTGCATGGCATCTACATCCTGGCGGAGAACGCCGAGGGCCTGATCGTCGTCGACATGCACGCCGCCCACGAGCGCATCGGCTACGAGCGCCTGAAGAGCGCACACGACGGCATCGGCCTGCGCGCGCAGCCGCTGTTGGTGCCGATCACGCTCGCGGTGGGCGAGCGAGAGGCCGACGTCGCCGAACGCGAGGCGGAGACGCTGGCGCAGCTCGGGTTCGAAGTGACCCGCAGCGGCCCGGGGTCGCTGCACGTGCGCAGCATCCCCGCGCTGCTCGCCCATGCCGAGCCGGAGGCGCTGCTGCGGGACGTGCTCGGCGACCTGCGCGAACATGGCCAGAGCCGGCGCGTGGCGAGCGCGCGCGACGAGCTGCTGTCGACCATGGCCTGCCATGGCGCGGTGCGCGCCAACCGCCGGCTCACGATTCCGGAAATGAACGCCCTGCTGCGCGACATGGAAGCGACCGAACGTTCGGGGCAATGCAATCACGGGCGCCCGACCTGGGCGCGGTTCACGCTGGCGGAGATCGACCGCTGGTTCCTCAGGGGGCGTTGACGATGGTGCGGATCAGGGGATGGGGAGCGGGCCTGCTGGCGCTGCTCGCGTTGGCCGGATGCGGCCGTGAGGACGCACCGCAGCCGGCCCGGCCCGCCGAGGCGCTGGACCGGCAGTTCCTGGCCGAGACGCTGGCCTGGCGCGAGCAGCGGCTGGAGGAATTGCGCAAGCCGGACGGCTGGACCAGCCTGGTCGGCTTGCATTGGCTGGAACTGAAGGCGCACTACATCGGCAGCAGCCCCGACAGCGGCATCCGGCTCGCGGTCGGGCCGGCCAAGATGGGGCTGGTCTCGGTGGAAGGCGACAAGGTCTGGTTCACCCCGGAGAAGCACGCCGCGCTGACCGTGGACGGCAAGCCGCTCGCCGGGCGCATCCGTTTCTACAGCGATCGCGACGATGCCCCCACCACGATCGGCTTCGACGAAGGCAAGGGGCGGTTGACCCTGATCCAGCGCGGCGACCGGCGCGCGCTGCGGGTACGCCACGCCGACGCCGATTCGCGCGTGCGCTTCGCCGGGCTGGACTACTGGCCGGCCGACCCTGCATGGCGCGTCGAGGCGCGCTTCGTGCCGAACCCGGCCGGCAAGACGATCCCGATCGTCGATATCGTCGGCATCACCACCGAGCAGCCCAATGCCGGCGCGGTCGAGTTCGAGAAAAACGGCAGGACCTACCGGCTGGAAGCGATCGGCGAGCCGGGGCACGAGCTGTTCATCGTGTTCGCCGACCGCACCAGCGGCCATGGCAGCTACCCGGCGGGCCGCTTCATCGACGCGGGCGCGCCGGACGCGCAGGGCAGGGTGGTGCTCGACTTCAACCGCGCCTACAACCCGCCGTGCGCGTTCACGCCGTTCGCCACCTGTCCGCTGCCGCCGCCGGAGAACCGGCTGGACCTGGCGGTCGCCGCGGGCGAGAAGAACTACCGCAAGCCGCACGCCGGAGCGGGCGCGCCATGATGCGGGGCCTGCCGGCGGCGGTGCTGCGGCGTGCGTGGGCCAGCAATGGGCGCCGCCCTGGATGGGCGGTGGCGTGGATGTGCCTGTTGCTGTGGCTGGTTGCGGCGGGAGCGCCGGCCGTCGCCCGGGCGGAGAACGCCGCGCATCGCCCGCCGGTGCCGTTGTTGTGGAAGGTCAGCAAGGGCGACGCGCACCTGTACCTGCTGGGCTCGTTCCACCTGCTCAAGCCGGACGACTACCCCTTGTCGCCCGAGGTCGATCGCGCCTTCGCCGATGCGCGCAGGCTGGTGTTCGAGCTCGCCCCGGACGAGGTCGATTCGCCCGACCTGGGCAGGAAGATGATGCAGGCCGGACTGCGCAAGGACGGCTCCTCGCTGCGGCAGGAACTGGATGCGCCGACCTGGCAGAAACTGCAGGCGTATGCCGCGCGCCGCGGCCTGTCGCCGGAGCTGTTGCAGACCTACCAGGCATGGTTCGTGGGATTGACGATCAGCATCGCGGCGATGACCTCGCAGGGCATGGACCCGGCCCTGGGGCTGGACCGGCACTTCATGCAGCTGGCGCTCAAGGCCGGCAAGCCGGCCATCGGGCTGGAGCGCGCTGACGAGCAGATCGCGCTGTTGGCCGGGATGTCGCCGGAGGAACAGCGGCAGATGCTGGCCGAAGCGCTCGACGACGCGGATGGCGACGCCGGCCAGACCCGGCGCCTGCACGATGCCTGGCGCCGCGGCGACGCGGACGTGCTCTGGAAGGAAATGGCCCAGGACATGCGCAGGCAGTACCCGGCGCTCTATCGCCGCATCAATGTCGAGCGCAACGATCGCTGGGTGCCGCGCCTGGAGCGGATGCTGCAGGCGGCGCCATCGCGCGGCAACGCGATGGTGGTGGTCGGTGCGCTGCACCTGCTCGGCGAGGACGGCGTGGTCGAAAAGCTGCGCGCGCGCGGTTATGCGGTGGAGCGGGTCGCGCCGCAGGGAAGCGAGGGCAGCGGCGACGGCGAACGCGCCGCCGCGCGCCAGCGAAGGTGAACCGGCAGGGGTTTCGCGATGCGTGCGGGGACGGCCGCGCTTCGCGCGCGGGCGCGACAGACTCCTGTTTCAGCGGCCGCCGCTGCGGGTCTTGCCGGTCGGGCCGGTCGTGCCCGGGGGCGGGGTGGAGCCGCCGCTCCCGGTGCCGGTCGGGCGCCCGAAGCCGGCGCTGAAGCTGCGCTGGAATTCCTGCCACAGCTCCAGGTTGCGCTCGGTGAGCTGGTTCATCATCGCCCACGGCGTCTGGCCCAGCAGGTTGCCCATCTGCTGGCGGAACTGCTGCTGCTGCTCCAGGAACACCTGCATGCTGCGCTCCAGGTAGTTGCCCATGAAGCCCTGCAGCGAATCGCCGTAGAAGCGGATGATCTGGCTCAACAGCTGGGTCGAGAGCATCGGCTCGCCGTCGGATTCCTGGTCGGCGATGATCTGCAGCAACACTGAACGGGTCAGGTCCTCGCCGCTCTTGGCGTCGCGCACCTCGAACTCCTCGCCGTCGATGATCAGCTGCCGCACGTCCTCGATCGTGATGTAGCTGGAGATCTCCGTATCGTACAAGCGGCGGTTCGGGTACTTCTTGATGATGCGCAGTCCAGCCATGGAGCGGTTACTCGTGACGGTCAGGCGCTCAGGATGGCGCAGCGCAGCAGCGCTTGCAACCAACGAAAGTCAGGGCGGCCGGCGGTTCCCGGCGCCGGGCATGCTGCGCAGCATGGATTCCGCCGCGATTTCAGCGTGTTGCGCCGGGTGCAGCATCGGCGCTCACCAGCCCATGTGGTGGCCGCCGTTGATGTCGAGGTTGGAGCCGGTGATCCAGGCGGCTTCCTCGGCGACCAGGAACGCGACCGCGTAGGCGATTTCCTCCGGCTTGCCGAGGCGGCCGGTCGGGATGTCCGCGATGATCTTGGCGCGCACTTCCTCCGGCACCGCCATCACCATGTCGGTGGCGACGTAGCCGGGCGAGACGGTGTTGACCGTGATGCCGAACGCGGCGTTCTCGCGCGCCAGCGAGATGGTGAAGCCATGCATGCCGGCCTTGGCCGCCGCGTAGTTGGCCTGCCCGTACTGGCCCTTCAGGCCGTTGATCGAGCTGATCTGGATGATCCGCCCCCAGCCGCGCTTGCGCATGCCCTCGATCACCGGGCGGGTGACGTTGAACACCGAGTTGAGATTGGTGTTGATGACCTCGTGCCATTGCTCGGGGGTCATGCGGTGGAATGTGGTGTCGCGGGTGATGCCGGCGTTGTTGACCAGCACCTCGACGGGGCCCAGCCCGGCTTCCACGTCGGCGACCAGCGCGCGCGCATGTTCCGGCGAGGCGACGTCGCCGCGGAACAGCGCGATGTCGTAGTCGTCCGCGCGCATGCGCTGCTGCCATTGCCGCGCCTTTTCCTCGTCGCGGTAGTTGGTGGCGATCCGGTGCCCTTGGTCGGCCAGGCGCTTGCAGATGGCGGTGCCGATGCCGCCGGTGCCGCCGGTGACCAGTACGACGCGGGATGTCATGCGGGGATGCTCCAGGGAAGCGACGGGAGGGGACCGGCGATTCTAGAGCGTGTCGCGCGCTTTGCGGCGGATACGGGCCCGGCCGGACCGGCGGCGCGTCAGGCGCGCGACAGCGTGCGCGGAATTCGTTCCGGCCTGAAATGTTGCAGCATGCGCTGCAGCATCCGCTCCGGCGCGGCCTGGCCGGCCAGGACCGCCGCGTCCTGGCCCAGGCAGCCCCAGGCGCGGCGCAGCGCGGGGGCGGGGTCCGCATCGTCCAGCGGCCGCGCGGCGTCCGACTTGGAAAGCTTGTGGCCGGCGGCGTCCAGCACCAGCGGCAGGTGCAGATAGCGCGGGATCGGCAGGCCGAGCGCCTCGTGCAGCAGGATCTGCCTGGGCGTGGAGTCCAGCAGGTCGGCGCCGCGCACCACGTCGGTGATGCCCTGGTCGGCATCGTCCACGACCACCGCCAGCTGGTAGGCCCAGTAGCCGTCCGCGCGGCGCAGCACGAAGTCGCCGACCTCGGCGTACACGTCCTGCTCGACCGGCCCCTGCAGGCCATCGACGAAGCCGGCGCGGCTCCCGGGCGCTACCCGCAGCCGCACCGCCCGGCGCGCGGGCGCGGCGGGGGCGACGCAGCGGTGGTGGATGCCGCCGGCCGCGGCGAGCTCGCTGCGGCTGCACCCGCAGGCGAAGGCCAGGCCATCGTGCAGCAGCCGCTCGAGCGCGGCCTGGTACAGCCCGTGGCGCTCGCTCTGGCGCACGACCGCGCCGTCCGGGTGCAGCCCGAACGCGTGCAGCGTGCGCAGCTGGGCGTCGGCGGCGCCGGGGACGGTACGCGGCGGATCGACGTCCTCGATCCGCACCCGCCATTCGCCGCCGGCATGGCGGGCCAGCAACCAGCTGCCGAGCGCCGCCAGCAACGAGCCGAAGTGAAGCGGGCCGGTGGGCGAGGGCGCGAACCGGCCGCGGTAAGGAACCGGGGTCATGACTGGCTGAATCGTCAGTCAGGTTCCGTCTTGATTTCAAGCCTGCCACCCCGCAGATTCGCGGTATCCATCCATTCATCCAGGCGGAGCCTGCGCTTCCATGTTCAACCGTATCGCCCTTTTCCTCCTCACCAACTTCGCGGTGCTGGTCCTCGCCAGCGTGGTGATGTCGCTGCTGGGCGTGAACCCGTCGCAGATGAGCGGCCTGCTGGTCATGGCGGCGATCTTCGGCTTCGGCGGCTCCTTCATCTCGCTGCTGATGTCCAAGTTCATGGCCAAGCGCTCCACCGGCGCGCAGGTCATCACCGAGCCGCGCAATCCCACCGAGCGCTGGCTGCTCGAGACGGTGCGCCGCCAGGCCCAGGCCGCCGGCATCGGCATGCCGGAAGTGGCGGTCTACGAAGGCCCGGAGATCAACGCCTTCGCCACCGGCGCCAACCGCAACAACGCCCTGGTGGCGGTGTCCACCGGCCTGCTGCACAACATGACCGAGGACGAGGCCGAGGCGGTACTGGGCCACGAGATCGCGCACGTGGCCAACGGCGACATGGTGACGATGGCGCTGTTGCAGGGCGTGCTCAATACCTTCGTGATCGTGCTGGCGCGCGTGGTCGGCGGCGTGGTGGACAGCGCGATGTCCGGCAACCGCGACGGCGGCCGCGGCTTCGCCTACTACATCATCGTGTTCGTGCTGGAGATGGTGTTCGGCCTGTTCGCGACGATGATCGCGATGTGGTTCTCGCGCCGGCGCGAGTTCCGCGCCGACGCGGGCGGCGCCCAGCTGGCCGGCCGCCAGAAGATGATCGCGGCGCTGGAGCGCCTGCAGCTCAACCATGGCCAGAGCACGCTGCCGAACCAGATCGCGGCGTTCGGCATCGCCGGCGGCGTCGGCGACGGCCTGCGCAAGCTGTTCCTGAGCCATCCGCCGCTGCCCGAGCGCATCGCCGCGCTGCGTGCCGCCAACGGCACGGTGGTCTGACCGACGAAGGCCCGCGTTTGCGGGCCCTTCGCTTTCGGGACCGGGACCAGGCAGGAACGTCGGGATCAGAATTCGAAGTTCATCGCCGGGCTCGCCGGTGCGACGAAGTCGCCTTGCACGTAATCCACGCCGGCGCTGAACAGGGCGCTGATCGAGGCGGCATCGGCGACGAACTCGGTCACGGTCACGATGCCGGCGCTGCCGGCCCGCCCGGTGATCTCGCGGATCTTGTCCTGGCTTTCCTTGCTGCTCGCGACCTCGGCGCTGATGCCGCGGTCCAGGCGCAGGAAGCTCGGGCGGAAATGCGCCAGCAACTGGAAGGAATCCAGGCCAGAACCGAACTGCTCCAGCCCGACCTTGCAGCCGAACGCGGCGACCTCGGCGAGGAACTGCTGCGCGTTCTTGAGGTGGGTGAACACCTTCGATTCCTGGACTTGCAGCCACAGCCGCTCGCCCGGCACGCGCTGGGCGGCAAGCTGTTCGCGGATCGTCGCGAGCATGCGCGGGTTGGCGAACGACTCCGGGCCGATCCGCACCATCACGTGGGTGGCATGGCCGGCGCGCTGGCGTTCGCCGATCGCCTTGATCGCCCGTTCCACCACCCACAGGTCGATGTCGGCGATCAGGCCGTGCTCCTCGGCGATGTCCAGGAACACCGACGGCGGCACCAGCTCGCCGTTGCGCTCCAGGCGCAGGAAGCCCTGGTACAGCTCCAGCGGTTCGCCCTGGAGGTTGAGCACGGGCTGGTAGTGCAGCAGGAAGCCGTTGCCGCGCAGCGCGTCGCGCAGTTGCTCCAGCCAGCGCTGGATGCGTTCTTCCTCGGCGCGATCGACCGCGCTGGGATCGAAGATGTCCAGGCCGTTGCCGCCCAGCTCGACGCAGGAGCGCACGCACTCCGCGCCGCGCTTGAGCACCTGGCCGATGCTGGCGATCTTCTCGCCGATCTGGACCCCGCCGATGCTCACCGTGACCGTGACCGACCGGTCGCCGATCGCGAACACGTGCTGGGCGAACGCCTCGCGGACCCGCTCGGCGGTGGTGGTGGCGCGCAGATAGTCGCCTTCCATGAGGACGGCGAAGCTGTTCTCGCCGAAGCGGGCGACGGTGACGTCCTCGTCCAGCAAGGAGGCCAGGTAGCGGGCCATCGCCGCGATCAGCGCATCGGCCGAGTCCAGGCCGATCTCCGGCAGGATGCGGGCGTAGTGGTCGGGTTCGATCAGCAGGAAGCCGGACTGCCGGCCGCCGCGGCTGGCCTGGGCCACCGCGTTCTCCAGCGCCATCATGAAGGTCGGGCGGTTGAGCAGCCCGGTGACGGCGTCGCGCTGGCGCAGTTCCTCGACCTCGCGCGCCAGTTCCGGGTCCAGCTCCTCGCGCTTGCGGAACACCACCTGGACGCAGGCCTCGCCCTCGTAGGTGGCGGTGGCGAACTCCATCGTCGCCGGGAACGTGCCGCCTTCCAGCGTGCGCGCATCGACCTTGTACTGCGCCGGCGGCGGCTCGCCGCGCGACATCGACTTGAGCAGCTGCTTGAAATCCTCGACGTGCTGCGGGGCGATCATGTCCAGCAGCGAGATGCCTTCCACGTCCTCGAACGACTCGAACCCGAACATCTCCAGGTAGGCGTCGTTGGCGCGGATGTGCATGCCTTCGTGGACGTAGGCGATCGGGTCGCGCGAGGAGGCGATCAGCGCGTCGCAGCGGCGCTCGGTCTCGCGCATCTGCGCCTCGATCCGGCGCAGGTCGCGGCGGGCGAGCAGGTCGGCCCATTCCCTGCGGACCACCGCCAGCAGGTGTTCGGGGCGCTGGCGCAGCGCGATCGCGCGGACGCCGTGCGCGGCGGCCTCGACCCATTCGTCCTCGTCGATGCGGTCGGCGAGCAGGACCAGCGGCACGTCCTTGCCGCTGGCGGCGATGCGTTGCTGCAGGGCCGGCATCGGGATGGCTAGGGAACGGGCGGCGAGCACCAGGTCGATCTGGCCGCCCAGCATCGTTGCCATGTCCTCCGCGTTCTGCGGGCGCGAGGGGCGCACCGCGATGCCGCTGTTGCGCAGATGGGTGACGATGCCCTCCGCGCTCTCTCCGCTGTCGTCGACGATCATCAGGCGGAGCGTGAGGTCTTTGCCGTTCTGCATTCAGGTCTCCCCGGGGACGGGGTTTAATACATGATCGGGTGCATCGGAGTCCATTGAGAGGGATGGGGGATCCGGGACCGGGGAGCCGCGAAAAGCGACGTCGTTCGCACATCCCATCCCGAATTCCCGATCCTGGCCCTAGGCCGCCTCGCCGGCGGCATGGCCCGAGGCCCAGGCCCACTGGAAGTTGTAGCCGCCCAGCCAGCCGGTGACGTCCAGCACCTCGCCGACGAAGTACAGGCCCGGCACGCGGCGCGACTCCATGGTCGAGGACGAGACCTGGTCGGTGGACACGCCGCCCAGCGTGACCTCGGCGGTGCGGTAGCCCTCGGTGCCGCTGGCCACCAGCGGCCAGGCGGACAGCAGCTCGGCCGCGGCACGCAGTTCGCGCTCGTCCAGCTGGCGGACCGGCTTGTCCGGCAGCCAGACCTCGCACAGGCGCTGGGCGAAGCGGCGTGGCAGCACGTCGCCCAGCACGGTGCGCAGCTCGGAGGCCCCGCGCGTCCTCTTCTGCTCGCGCAGCCATTGACCGGCATCCAGGCCGGGCAGCAGGTCCAGGCGCAGGTCGTCGCCCGGCTGCCAGTAGGAGGAGATCTGCAGGATCGCCGGGCCGCTGACGCCGCGGTGGGTCAGCAGCATGAAATTGCGGAAGCCGACGCCATGGCAGCTGGCTTCCACCGGCACCGCGACGCCCGACAGGTCCCGAAGGCGCTCCTGGTGCTTGCCGGACAAGGTCAGCGGCACCAGCCCGGCGCGGGTCGGCAGCACCTCGTGGCCGAAGCGGCGGGCGATCTCGTAGCCGAAGCCGGTCGCGCCGAGGCTGGGGATCGACAGGCCGCCGGTCGCCACCACCAGCGACCGGCACAGGAACCGGCCCTGGGCGGTGTCCACGACGAAGCCCTCGCTGCCGCGCTCGATGCCGGTGACGGCGCAATGCGTGCGGATCTGCACGCCGGCGGCCTGGCATTCGTCGACCAGCATCTTCACGATCAGCTTGGAGGAGACGTCGCAGAACAGCTGGCCCAGCTCCTTCTCGTGCCAGGCGATGCCATGGCGCTCGACCATGCCGAGGAAGTCGGAAGGGGTGAAGCGCGCCAGCGCCGACTTGCAGAAGTGCGGGTTGGCGGAGATGAAGTTGGCCGGGGAGGTGCCGGTGTTGGTGAAATTGCAGCGCCCGCCGCCGGACATCAGGATCTTCTTGCCGACCTTGTTGGCGTGCTCGACCACCTGGACGCGGCGCCCGCGCTGGCCGGCGGTCAGCGCCGCCATCAGCCCGGCCGCGCCGGCGCCGATCACCAGCACGTCGCAGGCGACGCTCATGCCGAGGCGGCCTTGCGCGTGGCCGGGACGATGCTCAGCACGTCGCCGTCCTCGCCGATCAGCTGCACCTCGCCGTCCTGGATCAGCACGTTCAGGCGCATGCCGCGCTGGATCCGGCCGCCCAGCGCCTCGACGCTGCCGGCGTCGATGTCGATCACCTGCAGGTTGGCGAAGCGCGCCAGCGCCGGGCGGTACTTCTTCCACCACATCTCGGCGGCGTTGCCGCCGTAGTTGACCACCGCCACCTCGGCGGCGCGGTTGCAGGCCTTGCGCACGCGCGACTCGTCCGGCTGGCCAAGGTCGATCCACAGCGCGATCTCGCCGGTGTAGTCGCGCTGCCACAGGTCCGGTTCGTCGTCGGTGCTCAGGCCCTTGCCGAACTCCAGCCGCTCGCGCGCGAACAGGGCGAACGCCAGCAGCCGCACCATCAGGCGCTCATCGGTCTCGGAGGGGTGCTGGGCCAGGGTCAGGTTGTGGGTGGCGTAGTAGCCACGGTCCAGGTCGCTTATCTGCAGTTCGGCCTTGCGAATGGTGGCGGTGAGGGCCATCGGGATGCCTGCGGCAAAGGGCGGCATGATACGCGCGGCCGCCGCCCGGGCCACCCGGGACCGGGCCCGGTCGGGAAGATGAACGTGCGGGAGTCGCTTTTTCCCGAAAACCCTAGTAATGTGCGCGCCACTGTGTTTGCTAGGGTCACCGTGAATCGTGGCCTGGTGCTGCCGATCATCCGATCCGCTCCATCGTTCCGCTTTACCCACACCTGCAACTCAGTCTCGGCCCCGGGGTCCCGGTGGTCGCGATTAATCCCAACATGTTTCAGGAGCAAGTAAAGATGTCTGATCGTCAACACGGAACGGTTAAGTGGTTCAACGATGCCAAGGGCTTCGGCTTCATCACCCCGGAAAGCGGCCCGGACCTGTTCGTCCACTTCCGCTCGATCCAGGGCAATGGCTTCAAGTCGCTGCAGGAAGGCCAGAAGGTGAGCTTCATCGCCGTGCAGGGCCAGAAGGGCATGCAGGCCGACCAGGTGCAGGCGCTGTAATCGCGCCGGCCACCGACAGGTCGCCAGGACGCCGGGGACGCAAGTCCCCGGCGTTTTCTTTTGTGCGGGCCTTGGCAAGAACGCGCGCGTCCCTGCGGGGATTCCCCGGGGCGGCGTAACATCCGAGGCCCGTCTTCGTTCGCCCGGGCCTTCATGATCTCCGTCCATCACCTCGAGAATTCCCGTTCGCAGCGCGTGCTCTGGCTGCTGGAGGAACTGGCGCTGCCTTACCAGGTGGTGCGCTACGCGCGCGATCCGGAGACGCTGCTGGCGCCCCCCGAGCTGCGCGCGATCCACCCGCTGGGCAAGTCGCCGGTGGTGATGGATGGCGACCACGTGCTGGCCGAGTCCGGCGCGATCCTGGAATACCTGGTCGACCGCTACGACAGCGAGCGGGTACTTTCGCCGACGCCGCGCCCGGTGGATTCGCCCGAGCGGCTGCGCTTCCGGTACTGGTTGCATTACGCGGAGGGCTCGGCGATGCCGCCGCTGTTGATGGCGCTGGTGTTCAACCGGATCCGCTCGGCGAAGATGCCGTTCTTCGTGCGCCCGGTCGCGCGCATGATCGCCGACAGGGCAATGCAGGGCTTCGTCGGGCCGCAACTCAAGCTGCACCTGGACTGGATGGAACGCGAACTGGGCGAGAGCGGCTGGTTCGCCGGCGAGCGCTTCACCGCGGCGGACATCCAGATGAGCTTCCCGGTGCAGGCCGCGGCCGCGCGCGCCGGCGGCCTGGAGGGACATCCGCGATTGCAGGCCTTCCTGCGGCGTATCGAAGCGCGCCCAGCCTACCGTGCGGCGCTCCAGCAGGGCGGCCCCTTCGGGGCGCTCGGCGCGGGCTGAGGCGATGGCGGCGCTGGTCTTCGACAATCGCTTCGTCGCCGAGCTGCCGGGCGATCCGGAGAGCGGGCCGCGCCAGCGCCAGGTGGAAGGCGCGCTGTGGTCGCCGGTGATGCCGACGCCGGTGGCGGCGGCGCGCTTGCTGGCGTACTCGCCCGAGGTCGCGGCGCGGATCGGGTTCGATGCCGCCGACCTGGCCGGGGATGAGTTCGCCCAGGTGTTCGCCGGCAACGCGCTCTACCCCGGCATGCAGCCGTATGCCGCCAACTACGGCGGGCACCAGTTCGGGCACTGGGCCGGGCAGCTCGGCGACGGCCGTGCGATCTCGCTGGGCGAGGTGCTCGGGAGCGACGGGCAGCGCCACGAGCTGCAGCTGAAAGGGGCAGGGCGCACGCCTTATTCGCGCGGTGCCGACGGCCGCGCGGTGCTGCGTTCCTCGATCCGGGAATTCCTCTGCAGCGAGGCGATGCACCATCTCGGCGTGCCGACCACACGCGCGCTGAGCCTGGTGGCCACCGGCGAGGCGGTGGTGCGCGACATGTTCTACGACGGCCATCCGCGCGCGGAGCCCGGCGCGATCGTGTGCCGGGTCGCTCCGTCGTTCGTGCGTTTCGGCAGCTTCGAACTGCCGGCCTCGCGCGGCGACGCGGCGCTGTTGCGGCGGCTGGCCGATTTCACGATCTCCCGGGACTTTCCCGGGCTGCAGGGCCGGGACGGGCCGGGCTACGCGGCCTGGTTCGCGCAGGTGTGCGAGCGCACCGCCGAACTGGTGGCGCACTGGATGCGGGTGGGTTTCGTGCACGGGGTGATGAACACCGACAACATGTCGATCCTGGGATTGACGATCGACTACGGCCCCTACGGCTGGGTGGACGACTACGACCCGGACTGGACCCCCAACACCACCGATGCCCAGGGCCGCCGCTACCGTTTCGGTACCCAGCCGCAGGTCGCGTACTGGAACCTGGGAAGGCTGGCGCAGGCCTTGTCGCCGCTGTTCGCGGACGCGGAGCCGCTGAACGCCGGCCTGGAGCGGTTCCGCGCCACCTACCTGGCATGCCAGCGGCGCGACACGGCGGCCAAGCTCGGGCTGGCGGAATGCCGGGAAGGCGACCTGGAGCTGGCCGGCGAGCTCTACGCGCTGATGCAGCGGGCGGAGATGGACATGACGCTGACCTTCCGCAGCCTCGTCGAGGTGGCCCCGGATGCGCCCTCGGCCGAGCCGCTGATGCCGGCCTTCTATTCGGCGGACAAGCGCGATGCGGCCTTGCCGGCGCTGCGCGACTGGCTGGCGCGCTACCTGGCGCGCGTGGAGGCCGACGGCGGCGCCGCGGCGGCGCGGCGCCAGCGGATGCAACGGGCGAACCCGCGCTACGTGCTGCGCAACTACCTGGCCCAGCAGGCGATCGACCGGGCCGAGCAGGGCGACATGGGCGGCATCCAAGAGCTGATGGAGGTGATGCGGCGTCCCTACGAGGACCAGCCGGGACGGGAGGCGTTCGCGGCGAAGCGCCCGGACTGGGCGCGCGACCGGGCCGGATGCTCGATGCTTTCCTGCAGTTCCTGATCGCGCGATCGGCGGCCGGAGGCTTCCGGTCTTCCCCGGCCGAGCCTGCCGGGATGCAGGGCGTCGGCGGAGAACGCTCGACCGCGGTGCCGGTTGACCAACCATTGGCACGTACCCCGCGCCCACCCCTACCTATAATCTCGACGGCAGTCCCGACTCCAATCCCCCGCATGCCCTTGCTCCGACTGTTTTTCCGGGGAGCCCCCGTTGCGTTCGCCTTGTCGCTCGCCGGCCTGCTCAGTGCCTGCCATGGCAGCGACGAGAAAAAGACCGCCGGGCCCAAGCAGGTCGCCGTCGTCACCCTCGCTCCCGAGAAGGTGACCCTCACCACCGAACTGGCCGGCCGGGCCGTGGCTTCCGAAGAGTCGGAAGTGAGGCCGCAGGTCAGCGGCATCCTGCAGCGCCGGCTGTTCGAGGAGGGCAGCGAGGTCCGCGCCGGGCAGCCGCTGTTCCAGATCGAGCCGACGCTCTACCAGGCCGCCGCGCGCCAAGCGGAGGCCGACCTGAGCAATGCCGAGGCGGCGCTGGCGACCACGCGCCTGAAGGCCGAGCGCTACCGCTCGCTGGGCCGTGGCCAACTGGCCGCACAGCAGGACATCGACGATGCCGAGGCCGCCTACCGCCAGGCGATCGCCAACCGCGACGCGGCTTCGGCGGCGCTGCAGACCGCGCGCACCAACCTGCGCTTCGCCACGGTGGATGCGCCGATCGGCGGGCGCATCGGCCGCTCGCTGGTGACCCCCGGCGCATTGGTGACCGCCAACCAGGCCGGCGCGATCGCCAAGATCCAGAAGCTCGATCCGATGAACGTGGACCTGACCCAGTCGGGCAGCCAGTACCTGGCGCTGCGCCGCGAGATCGCCGCCGGCGGCGTGCTGCCGGCGTCCACCGAGGTCAAGCTGAAGCTCGCCGACGGTACCGACTACCCGTTGCCGGGGCGGCTGGAATTCGCCGACATCGACGTCGCCGAGGACACCGGCACGGTCACGCTGCGCGCGCAGTTCCCCAATCCCGACCGGCAACTGCTGCCGGGCATGTACGTGCGCGCCATCGTCGAGCAGGGCGTGCGCGAGCGGGCCATCCTGGTGCCGCAGGCGGCGGTGGACCGCACGCCGCGCGGGCTCGCCCAGGTGTGGGTGGTCGGCAAGGACGGCAAGGCCTATCGCCGCGAACTGAAGACCGCGCGCGCGGTGGGGGACCGCTGGCTGGTGGACGCCGGGCTGGCGGCGGGCGACCAGGTCATCGTCGAGGGCGCGCAGGGACTGGCCGAAGGAATGCCGGTGAAGGTGGCCCCGGCCGCCAGCGTCGCCGGCGGAGGCTGAGCCGGTGCTGCCGCGTTTCTTCATCCACCGCCCGATATTCGCCTGGGTGCTGGCGATCTGCATCATGGCCGCCGGCGCGATCGCGGTGGCGACGCTGCCGGTCGAGCAGTACCCGGACATCGCCCCGCCGACGGTCAGCATCACCGCCAACTACAACGGCGCCTCCGCGCAGACGGTGGAGGACAGCGTCACCCAGGTGATCGAGCAGCAGATCAAGGGCATCGACCACCTGCTGTACTTCTCCTCGACCAGCTCCTCGTCGGGGCAGTCGCGCATCACCGTCACCTTCGACCAGAGCGCCGACCCGGACATCGCCCAGGTGCAGGTGCAGAACGCGGTCAACCAGGCGCTCAACCGGTTGCCGCAGGAGGTGCAGGACCAGGGCGTGGTGGTGGCCAAGTCGCAGGGCGACAGCCTGATGGTGGTGGCGCTGTACGACACCACCGACACGCTCGACAGCGTGGACCTGTCGGACTACCTGGTCAGCAACCTGCAGGACCCGGTGAGCCGGCTCAACGGCGTCGGCGAGATCAACGTGTTCGGCGCCCAGTACGCGATGCGGGTGTGGCTGGACCCGCACAAGCTCAACGCGTTCAAGCTGATGCCCTCGGACGTGACCAGCGCGATCCAGGCGCAGAACACCCAGGTCACCGCCGGCGAACTCGGCGCGCTGCCGACCGGGCCGGAGCAGGCGCTCAACGCCACGGTCACCGCGCAATCGCGGTTGCGGACGCCGGAGCAGTTCGAGGACATCATCCTGAGCACCCGGCCGGACGGCTCGGCGGTGCGGCTGCGCGACGTGGCCCGGGTCGAGATCGGCGCGGAGAACTACCAGAGCTGGACCTGGCTCAACGGCCATCCGGCCGCGGGTTTCTCGCTGACGCTGTCCTCCGGCGCCAACGCGATGGAGACCTCCGACGCGGTGCGCGCGCTGGTCGAGCGGATGAAGCCACGCTTCCCGCACGGCGTGGAGGTCGCCTATCCGCGCGACGGCACGCCGTTCGTGCGGGTGTCGATCGAGGGCGTGGTGCACACCCTGGTCGAGGCGATCGTGCTGGTCGTGGTGGTGATGTACCTGTTCCTGCAGAACTGGCGCGCCACGCTGATCCCGGCGATCACCGTGCCGGTGGTGCTGCTGGGCACGTTCGGCCTGCTGGCGGTGGCGGGCTTCACCATCAACACGCTGACCCTGTTCGCGATGGTGCTGGCGATCGGCCTGCTCGTGGACGATGCGATCGTGGTGGTCGAGAACGTCGAGCGCATCATGCACGAGGAGCACCTGCCGCCGCTGGAGGCCACCGAGCGCTCGATGGGGCAGATCACCGGCGCGCTGGTCGGCATCACCGTGGTGCTCGGCGCGGTGTTCGTGCCGATGGCGCTGTTCGGCGGCGCCACCGGCATCATCTACCGGCAGTTCTCGCTGACGATCGTGTCGGCGATGGCGCTGTCGGCGCTGGTCGCGCTGACGCTGACCCCGGCGCTGTGCGCCACGCTGCTGGCGCCGGTGGAGCGCGAGCGGCCGCAGGGGCGTTTCTTCCGCGGCTTCAACCGGCTGGTCGAACGCAGCCAGGCGGGCTACCAAAGCCGGCTGGGCCGGCTGCTGGACCGGCCGCGCCGCTGGGTGGCGCTGTACTTGCTGCTGGTGCTGGTGGTGGCCGTCCTCTACCAGCGCCTGCCGACCGGCTTCCTGCCGGTGGAGGACCAGGCGCAGGTGCAGGTGCAGTTCACCACGCCGGAGGGCACGCCGCTGGCGAAGACCCAGGAGGTCGGCAAGCGCATCAGCGACTACTTCATGCGCGAGGAGAAGGACAACCTCAACGTGATCTTCATGGTGATCGGCCGCAACCAGGCCGGCGTCGGCCAGAACGCCGGCCAGGCGTTCGCCGGGCTGAAGGACTGGAAAGAGCGCGGCCGCGACGGCTCCGCGCAGGCGATCATCGATCGCGCCAACGCCTACTTCCGTCGTTTCGGCGACGCCAGGATCACGGTGCTCTCGCCGCCGTCGGTGCGCGGCCTCGGCCAGTCGAGCGGCTTCGAGGTGTGGCTGCGCGACGCCGACGGCGTGGGCCGCCCGGCCCTGGACCAGGCGCGGCAGCAACTGGTGCAGCAGGCCAGCGACGACCCGCAACTGGCGGCGGTGCGCTACAACGGCCTGGGCGACAAGGCGCAGCTGCAGGTCGACGTGGACCAGGCGCAGGCGCGCGCGCTCGGCCTGGCCCAGAGCGACATCAACGGCACGTTGTCGATCGCCTGGGGCGGGCGCTACGTGAACGACTTCATCGACCGCGGCCGGGTCAAGCGCGTGTACGTGCAGGGCGACGCGCCGTATCGCTCGCTGCCGCAGGACATCGACCAGTGGTACGTGCGCGGCAGCGACGGGCAGATGGCGCCGTTCTCGGCGTTCGCCTCCACCCATTGGACGCGCGGCCCACAGCTGTTGCAGCGTTTCAACGGCCTGGCGGCGGCGCAGATCCAGGGCGCGCCGGCGACCGGGCGCAGTTCCGGCGAGGCGATGCGGCGGATCGAGGCGCTGGCGGCCGAGCACCCGGGCTTCGACCTGGCCTGGAGCGGACTGTCCTACCAGGAGCGGATGGCCAGCAACCAGGCGATCTGGTTGTATGCGGCGTCGATCCTGTTCATCTTCCTGTGCCTGGCGGCGCTGTACGAGAGCTGGTCGATCCCGGTGGCGGTGATGCTGGTGATCCCGCTGGGCCTGATCGGTACGGTCGCCGCGACGACGCTGGTCGGGTTCGTCAACGACATCTATTTCCAGGTGGGCCTGTTGACCACGATCGGCCTGTCGGCCAAGAACGCGATCCTGATCGTGGAGTTCGCCGAGGCGCAGCATCGCGCGGGCCGTTCGCTGATGCAGGCTGCGTTGGAAGGGGCGCGGCTGCGCCTGCGGCCGATCGTGATGACGTCGCTGGCGTTCGTGGCGGGCGTGCTGCCGTTGGCGTTGTCGACGGGGGCGGGTGCGGCCAGCCGGCGCGAGATCGGCGTGAGCGTGATCGGGGGCATGGTGACGGGTACGTTGCTGGCGATCTTCCTGGTGCCGATGTTCTTCGTGCTGGTGCGGGGATTGTTCCAGGGGCGGAAGGCGGTTGCCGGTTGATGTCGTGAGGGATTGGTTGGGTTGGGTGTGTATGACTTTCCTACCATCGATCCGGTTCTCGCTATCTCCGTGCTGTCGTCCCCGCGAAGGCGGGGAGCGCTTTTCAGCGGGCGAATGGCTGATCATCCAGGGACTTTGCTTTTCGCTTTTTTTGCCTTTGGCTAGAAAGGCGAAAGCTTTCGCCTTGCGGCGAGTCACTTTTCTTTGCTTGTGCACGCGCGCCGCAGGAGCGGCGCCGCACGGCGAAGCCGGCCCGAAGGGCGCGGCACAAGGATGTGCCGCGTAAAGAAAAGTAACCAAAAGAAGCGCTTCACAGCAGCCGAACGGCTGATCAAGCACACCCCGCCTACGCGCCCGCAGCTACGCTGCGGGTCCGCGGAGCCGGCAGGATTTTTCGACGCGATCTCCTGTCGCGGCGAAAAACGACGCACATCCATGTGCGTCGCCCCTGCGGGGTTTTTCCCACCGTCTCCGCCGCTTCGGAGGGGCCCCGGTAAGTCAAACGGCAAAATCCACAGCAACAGCCACAGCATGGCTCGCTCGGGGGCTTGGTACGGCCTAGAATGGCCGCCCCCGCGATTTACCCGGTAATCGATATGAACGACGCCAGCCATGGCATGGCTTCCGCTGTGCCTGCGCACTGGGCCGATCTGATCCGCGACATTCCCGACTTTCCCAAGCCGGGCATCGTGTTCAAGGACATCACGCCGTTGCTCGCGGACGGGCCGGGCTTTGCTGCGGCAATCGCCGCGATGGCACAGCCCTGGCGGCAGGCATCGCCGGAGGCGGTGCTCGGGATCGAATCACGTGGGTTCATCCTCGGTGCGCCGCTTGCGCACGAGCTGCGCTGCGGCTTCGTGCCGGTGCGCAAGCCGGGCAAGCTGCCGGGGCGCACGGTCGGCCAGGAATATGCGCTGGAATACGGCACGGATCGGATCGAGATGCATGCCGACGTGTTGAAGCCCGGGGCGCGCGTGCTGATCGTCGACGACGTGCTGGCGACCGGCGGTACGCTGCTGGCCGCGATGGCGCTGGCGCGCAAGCTGGACCTGGACGTGATCGGCGCGGCGGTGCTGGTCGAGCTGAAGGCGCTGGCCGGGCGCGCTCGCTGGACCGGCGAGGTGCCGTTGCAGGCCACGTTGGCGTACTGAGCCAGCCCTCTTCGTACCGACGGCATGTCCGCCTTGGCCCGCCTGCGTCCGTACCGCGCCACCGACCTGGCCGCCTGCATCGCGCTGTTCGAGAGCAACGTGCCGGACTATTTCGGCGCGCACGAGCGCGGGGACTTCCTCGACAGCCTCGATGAAGACGGCCTGCGCTACTTCGTGCTGGAGGACTCCCGGGGCGAGCTGCTCGGGTGCGGCGGCTATGCGCCGCATCCGGAGCCCTCGGCCGCCGGCCTGGTGTGGGGCATGGTCCGGCGCGATCTGCATGCGCACGGGCTCGGCACCCGCTTGCTGGAGGAGCGGCTCGAACGCATCCGCGCGGAAGGCCGCTTCGCCAGCGTGCTGATCGAGACCACACCGATGAGCCAGGGCTTCTTCGCGCGCTTCGGCTTCGTGGTGCGGCGCATCGAACCGGATGGGTTCGGGGGCGGCTACGACCTGGTGGAGATGGAGCTTCCTCTCTAGCGGGCACGGCCTGCCGGCACCGGCGGCCTCTCCCATGCCCGCCATGGCCGGATTCGTCGCGCCGGCGCCGGGCTTCGTCGCCGCAACCGGCGCTTCGTCGCACGGCCGTTGCCGGGCAGGGAGGCCGCCCGCATGCTGCCGCTCACCGGAACCCCGGGTCCTCGATCGCTTCGGAGCTGCCCATGAAGACGCTGTTCGCCATCGCCGCCTGGTGCATCCTGTTCGTGCTGTGCTGGCCGCTGGCGTTGCTCGTGCTGCTGCTGTGGCCGCTGGCCTGGCTGCTCTCGCTGCCGTTCCGGCTGGTGGGCATCACCTTCGAGGCCCTGTTCGCGTTCCTGCGCGCGCTGCTGACGCTGCCCGCGCGCCTGCTCGGCGGGCGGCCGCGGGCGGCGCCGGCGGCCTGAACTCAGAGCTTGCGCACGCGGAACCGGCGGCCCTTGATCTTGCCGGCTTCCAGCCGTGCCAGCGCCTTGTCGGCCTGGGCGCGCGCCACCGCCACGTAGGAGCGGGTGGGAAAGATCGCGATCTTGCCGATCGCCGCGCCGGACAGCCCCGCATCGCCGGTCAGCGCCCCGAGGATGTCGCCGGGCCGCAGCTTGTCGGTCTTGCCGCCGTCGATGCGCAGCGTCGCCATCGCCGCCTGCGGCAGCTTCGGCGGCTTGCCGGTCGCCAGCGGGGCGTTGGAAAAGCGCAGCGGCTCGCCCAGTTCGGCTTCGACCAGCTGCGCTCGCGGCCGCTCGCGCGAGGCCACCAGGTTTAGTGCACGCCCGGCCTTGCCGGCGCGGGCGGTGCGGCCGATGCGATGGCGGTAGGTGGCCACGTCGGTCGGCAGTTCGTAGTTGAGCACCACGTCGATGTCCTCGACGTCGAGCCCGCGCGCGGCCACGTCGCTGGCGACCAGCACGTTGCAGCTGCGGTTGGCGAAGCGCACCAGCACCTCGTCGCGGTCGCGCTGCTCCAGGTCGCCGTGCAGCGCCAGCGCGGAGAAGCCGAACTGCCGCAGCGAATCGGCGACTTCGTCCACGTCCTTGCGGGTGTTGCAGAACACCAGCGCCGATTCCGGCGCGAAGCGCAGCAGCAGCCCGGCCACCGCCTTCTGCCGGTGCGCCGGTTCGACCTCGAAGAATTGCTGGTCGATCGCGGGCGCGCTGTCGGCGCCGGCCACGGTGACCTCGACCGGCTCCTTCAGGAGCTGGCGGGCCAGGTCGCGGATCGCGTCGGGGAAGGTGGCCGAGAACAGCAGGCCCTGGCGGTCGCGCGCGCAGCGGCCGGCGATCTCGCGGATCGGCTCCTCGAAGCCCATGTCGAGCATGCGGTCGGCCTCGTCGAGGACCAGCGTGGCGACCTTGCCGAGGTTGAGCGCGCGCATGCGCGCCAGTTCCTGCACGCGCCCGGGCGTGCCGACCACCACGTGCGGGGCGTGCGCCTGCAGCGAGGCGACTTGCGGCTCGAGCGCGACGCCGCCGGTCAGCAGCGACAGCTTGAGGTTGGGGATGCCGGTGGCGAGCTTGCGCAGCTGCTTGCCGACCTGGTCGGCCAACTCGCGGGTGGGGCACAGCACCAGCGCCTGCACGCGCAGGTGCGACGGGTCGATGCGATCGAGCAGGCCCAGGCCGAACGCGGCGGTCTTGCCGCTGCCGGTCGGCGCCTGCGCGATCACGTCGCGGCCTTCCAGGATCGGCGGCAGCGCGAGCGCCTGCACAGGGGTCAGCGTGGTGTAGCCGAGGGCGTCGATGCCGGCGGCGAGCGCCGGCGAAAGCGGCAGCGTGGAGAATTCGGTCATGCGCCATTCTACCCGGCGGCCCGCGCCGCACCGGATCAACCGAACAGGCCGCGCACGCCGAGGTTGATCGCCAGGCCGCCCAGCAGCAGCCACGCGAACAGCAATCCGGCCAGCAACAGGGGGCGCGGGCCGGCCTGGCGCAGGGCCGAGACGTGCGTGGTCAAGCCGAGCGCGGCCATCGCCATCGCCAGCAGCACGGTGTCCAGCGCGTTGGCGGCCTGGACCAGCGGCGCCGGCAGCCAGTGCAGCGAGCCGAGGCCGACTACCGCCACGAAGCCGAACGCGAACCACGGCACCACGATCGGGCTGCCGGCCCGGCGCGCACCGGCGGCCGGCGCGCGCCGGTCGAGGCGCGCCAGCATCCACGACAGCAGCACCAGGAACGGCGCCAGCATCATCACCCGCACCATCTTGGCGATCACCGCGGCATCGGCGGCGTCGCTGCCGATCGCGCGGCCGGCGGCATAGACCTGCGCGACTTCGTGCACGGTCGAGCCGGCATAGAGCCCGTATTGCTCGGGCGTCATCGCCAGCCAGCCATGGTCGACGCCGACGCGGTACAGCAGCGGGTAGGCGAACATCGCCAGCGTGCCGAACACCACCACGGTGGCGACCGCCACGGTGACCTGCTCGGCCCGCCCGCGCACGACCGGTTCGGCGGCCATCACCGCGGCGGCCCCGCAGATCGAGCTGCCGGCGCCGACCAGCAGCGCGGTGCCGCGGTCCAGCCCCAGCAGGCGCGTGCCCAGCAGCCAGGCCAGCGCGAAGGTGCTCGCCAGCACCATCGCGTCGACCAGCACGCCGGTGCCGCCGACCTGGGCGACGTCCTGGAAGGTCAGGCGCAGCCCGTACAGCACGATGCCGGCGCGCAGCAGCGTGCCCTTGGACACGGCGACGCCGCTCCCGGCGGTGGAGCCCCAGGCCGGGTACAGCGTGTTGCCGAGCAGCATGCCGAGCACGATGGCCACCGTCAGCGCGCTCAGGCCATGCGCCTGCAGCCAGTCCAGCCGCGCCAACTGGAGCGAGGACAGCGCGATCGCCGCGGTGAGCAGCAGGCCGGGCAACGGGGAAGGGCGGGAAGGGAGGCGCTCGGGAGAGCGGGCCGGCTGGACCGAGAGGGTATTCATCGAGGGGGCGGATAGCGGGAATACGCATAGCCTGGACCGGGCTCGATTACCTGTAAAACAGGTTGTATCGTTATGGATAACCTGGAATATGGATAGATGGATGCGCTTGACCCTGCGCCAGCTGCGGACCTTCGTCGCGATCGCCGAGCACGGCAGCACCGTCGCCGCGGCCGAGGCGATCCCCTTGTCGCAATCGGCGACCAGCGCCGCGCTCGCCGAGCTGGAAGGCCTGCTGGGGGCGCGCCTGTTCGACCGCATCGGCAAGCGCCTGGTCATCAACGAGACCGGGCGCGCGCTGCTGGACCCGGCCCGCGCCGCGCTGGACGCCGCGCAGGAGATCGAGCGCCGCTTCGGCGACCTCGCCGGTGCCTGCCCGCCGGCGCGCATCCGACTGGGCGCGAGCACCACCATCGGCAACTACCTGATGCCCGCCCGCATCGCCGCGCTGCTGCGCGTGCAACCGCAGGCGGGCGTGGAACTGCGCATCGGCAATACCCGCGCGGTGGCCGAGGCCGTCGCGCGCTTCGAGGTGGATGCGGGCGTGATCGAAGGCCCCTGCCACCTCGACGAACTGGACGCACGGCCGTGGTGCGACGACCCGATGGTGTTGGTCGCGGCGCCCGGCCATCCGCTGGCGCGGCGGCGCACCGCGTTGGCGCCGGCCACGCTGCGCGGCCAGCGCTGGCTGTTGCGCGAACCGGGCTCGGGCACGCGCGAATCGGTGGACAACGCGTTGTTGCCGCACCTGGGCGGCTTCGCCAGCACGCTGCAGCTCGGCAGCACCGAGGCGATCAAGCAGGCCGCGGCGGAAGGGCTCGGCATCGCCTGCCTGTCGCACTGCGCGGTGCAGGAGCCGATCGCGCTGGGACGGCTGGTGGAGCTGCGCACCACGCTGCCGCGGCTGCTGCGCCAGCTGTATGTCGTGCGCCATCGCGGCAAGCGTTTCTCGCCGGCCCTGGCGGCGCTGCTGGAATGACGGCCGATCGCGGGGCGGGCGCGGCAGGTGGGGGCGAGCGGCGCCGCTCCCGTACAATGCGCGGATGCCCTTGATCACCTTGAATGCCGTCGACTACAGCGTCGGCGGCCCATTGCTGCTGGAAAAGGCCGAGCTGGCGATCGAGCCGGGCGAACGCATCGCCCTGATCGGCCGCAACGGCGCCGGCAAGTCCACCCTGATGAAGCTCATCGCCGGCGAACTGCGCCCGGACGACGGCGAAGTGCGCGTCCAGCAGGGCGTGCGCGTGGCGCGGCTGGAGCAGGAGGTGCCGCAGGGCACCGGCGGCAGCGTGTTCGACGTGGTCGCCGACGGCTTGGGCGAGCTGGGCCAGTGGCTGGCCGAGTTCCATCATCTCAGCCACGCCGCGCAACTGGACACCGACGCGCTGGCGCGGGTGCAGGCCAGGATCGATGCCGCCGACGGCTGGGCGCTGGACCAGCGCGTGGCCGAGACGCTCACGCGCCTGGAACTGGACGGCGAGGCCGAGTTCGCGCGCCTGTCGGGCGGCATGAAGCGCCGCGTGCTGCTGGCGCGGGCCCTGGTGTCGAGCCCGGACGTGCTGCTGCTGGACGAGCCGACCAACCACCTCGACATCGAGGCGATCGACTGGCTCGAAGGTTTCCTGAAGGGCTGGGGCGGCAGCGTGCTGTTCGTCACCCACGACCGCCGTTTCCTGCGCGCGCTGGCGACCCGGATCGTCGAGATCGATCGCGGCCAGGTCACCAGCTGGCCGGGCGACTGGGCCAACTACGAGCGCCGCCGCGAGGAACGGCTCAATGCCGAGGCGCAGGAGAACGCGCGCTTCGACAAGCTGCTGGCGCAGGAGGAGGCCTGGATCCGCCAGGGCATCAAGGCGCGCCGTACCCGCGACGAGGGGCGCGTGCGCCGGCTCAAGGCGATGCGGGCGGAGCGCGCGCAGCGGCGCGAACTGGGCGGCAACGTGCGGCTGGAGGCAGCCAAGGGCGATGCGTCGGGCAAGAAGGTCATCGAGGCCAAGGACGTTCGCTTCGCGTTCGGCGAGCGCGTCATGGTGCGCGACTTCTCCACCACCATCGTGCGCGGCGACCGCATCGGCCTGATCGGTCCCAACGGCAGCGGCAAGACCACGCTGCTCAAGCTGCTGCTGGGCGAACTGCAGCCGCAATCGGGCGAGGTGCGGCTCGGTACCAACCTGCAGGTCGCCTATTTCGACCAGTACCGCGCGACCCTGCGCGAGGACTGGAGCGCGATCGAGAACGTCGCCGAGGGCGCGGACTTCATCGACCTCAACGGCAAGCGCAAGCACGTGCATGCCTACCTGCAGGATTTCCTGTTCACGCCCGAGCGCGCGCGCGCGCCGATCACGCGCCTGTCGGGCGGCGAGCGCAATCGCCTGCTGCTGGCCAAGCTGTTCGCGCAGCCTTCCAACCTGCTGGTGATGGACGAACCGACCAACGACCTGGACGTGGAGACGCTGGAGCTGCTCGAGGAGCTGCTGGCCGACTACGCCGGCACGCTGCTGCTGGTCAGCCACGACCGCGATTTCCTCGACAACGTGGTGACCTCCACGCTGGTGATGGAAGGCGAGGGCAGGATCGGCGAGTACGTGGGCGGCTACAGCGACTGGCTGCGCCAGCGCCCCGCGCCGGCGGTCGCCAGGCCGGCGGAGAAGCCGGCATCGCCGGCACCGGCGCCCGCCGTGGCGAAGGCGGCCGAACCCGCCGCCGGCAAGCGCAAGCTCAGCTACAAGGAGCAGCGCGAACTGGAACAGCTGCCGACGCGGATCGAGACGCTGGAAGGCGACATCGCCGCCCTGACCGAGTCGATGAACGACCCGGCCTTCTTCGCCCGCGACGGCGCCGCCGTCACCGCCGACACGCAGAAGCTGGCGGTGCTGCAGGCCGAGCTGGACGCGGCTTACGCACGCTGGTCGGAGCTGGACGGCTGAGCACGCATGCGGCCGGGGCCGGCATCGTTCAACGGCCTTGCGCGAGGCTTGCGACCTGCGCCGCGTCCAGGGCCCCGTTCCAGATCCTGAAATCCTCGTAGCGCGCCTTCAGGTACGGGTCCGCACCGAACTGCGAGTGGAAGCGCCCCGGCCGGCGGATGTGCGATTCCTCGGTCCGCGTCACAGGGCATGCGTGCCTTGCGCCGCGCTGCCGCCGGGCGCGGACGGGCGGGCTAGGGATCGTCCTGCAATCCCATGAAGACCGCGAACGGGATGCCGGATTCGCGCCAACGGATGGCGGCCTCGTCGAGGATGTCCAGCAACGTGTCGAAGTCGGCGCCCGCGGAGGCGCGCAGCGTTGCGGCCGACTCCAGCAGCAGCGCGTAGCCGTTCGCCGGCTGCCACGACAGGTCGCGCAGCGCATCGCTCAGCGCGTCCCAATTGCGGCCGAACGCGGGCGGGAAGTCCAGTTGCGCCGCCAGGCGCGCCAGCAGCGTGCGCTTGTCGGTGCACCCTTGCAGGTCCACCCGCAGCACCCGCAGGCCGGCATCGCGCGCCAGCGCGGCCAGGGTGTCCAGGTCCGCCTCGCCGACGGAGTAGACCCCCGACTGCGCCGGATCGGACAGGTCCAGGCCGAAACCGCCGCTCATCGCACGTCCTCCGGCACGCTGAAGCTCTTGAACGTCTCGTAATGGTCGTCGGTGTAGTACCAGATTTCCGGCGGCGTGCCGCCGGTGACGATGCGGCGCGCGCCGCGGTCGCGCGAACCGGGCGTGTCCACGGTGTATTCGTGGTAGTAGCCGCGCGGGCGGTCGGGCAGGCGCCGTTCGCGATTGCCGAACACGCTGCCGTCCTGCCGGTGCGGGAACGGGCCGCCCCGCCGGACCAAGGCGATCGTGTCGCGTGCCTCGGCCGGCAGGAAGGCCGGCAGCCCGTCCATCGAGCCGCTCGACGCCGGCGCCGGCGCGCGGCGGGCCTCGGCGACGGCCGGAAGGTCCGATTGCGGGGCGAACTGCGGATGCGGTTGCTGCACCTGCCTCATGCCCCACAGGCCCGCCACCAGCAGGACGATCGCGGTGATCAACAGGGCGGGTCGGCGCATCGGCAGGCTCCTGGTCGAGAGGCCGGCAGTATGACCCGCCACGGGCATCCCTGGTTGAACGCGGCATGGCGCACACCCGCGCCGAACGTGCGGTTCACCCGCATGTAACCGGCCGCGCCGCACAGTCGCATGTGGCGTCCGCATGCCCGTGGGACGAAGTTTCCCCGGGGCCGGGCTTGGTAAGTCACGGCGCCGTCCTTACCATTCACCCCGCAACGCCCGGTCTCCCGCCGGGCGAACGAGTCCAGGAGACACGCATGGCCTATACCCTCCCCAAGCTGCCCTACGCCTACGACGCGCTTGAGCCGAACATCGATGCGCAGACGATGGAAATCCATCACACCAAGCATCACCAGACCTACATCAACAACGTTAATGCGGCGCTGGAAGGCACCGAGTACGCCGACCTGCCGGTCGAGGAGCTGGTTTCCAAGCTGAAGTCGCTGCCGGAGAGCCTGCAGGGCCCGGTGCGCAACAACGGCGGCGGCCATGCCAACCACTCGCTGTTCTGGACCGTGATGTCGCCCAACGGCGGCGGCGAGCCGAAGGGCGAGGTCGCCAAGGCGATCGACAAGGACCTGGGCGGTTTCGAGAAGTTCAAGGAAGCCTTCACCAAGGCCGCGGTCAGCCGTTTCGGTTCCGGCTGGGCCTGGCTGAGCGTGACCCCGGACAAGAAGTTGGTGGTCGAGAGCACGGCCAACCAGGACAGCCCGCTGTTCGAGGGCAACACGCCGATCCTGGGCCTGGACGTGTGGGAGCACGCCTATTACCTGAAGTACCAGAACCGCCGCCCGGAATACATCGGCGCGTTCTACAACGTGGTGAACTGGGACGAGGTCGAGCGCCGCTACAAGGAAGCGATCGCCTGATCCGCGGTTCCGCGGTGGATGCATGACCGGAGGCCGGGACCGCGAGGTTCCGGCCTTCTTGCTTGCGGGCGCGGGATCCCCGGCGCACTCCCCGGGAAAGGGGGCCCGCGCGGTGCGGAAGGCCGGCGCGGGCGAGGAGCGCCAGGTCGTCCGGGGAGGAACCTAGTTCAAGGGTTCCGCCGCCGCGGACTCGGCCGGCAAGGCCACCGTGGCGAACACGCCGTGCGCGGCGTCCGCGCCCGCGTCCGGTTCGGCCATGATCGGGCGGATCGAGAGTATGCGCAGCGGCGGTTGCACGAACACCTGTTCGCCGCTGCAGGCGGGCGGCGGCGCGATCGGCGCGCTGCCGGCGCTGGCCAGGGCATTGCGGTAGCGCGCGGCGAACGGCTTCAGCTCCGCCGCTTCGGGCGCGGTGGCCATGTCGCCGAGGATCACGGCCGGCGTATCGCCGGAGGTGACGTCGATCCAGCGCAGCAGGTTGCGCACCTGCGCGGCCCGGATCGCGGCCGAATCCTCCGGTGCCTGGGGATCGTCGGGATACAGGTGGGTAACGTAGACGTCCAGCGGCCTGCCATCGAGCTCCAGTTGCACCATGCCGGCGGTGCCGGCCATTTCGAAGGGATGCAGCAGCGTCACCGCGTCGGCGACGACGGTGTGGCGGGTCAGCAGGGCGTTGCCCATGCGGCGCGGCCGGCTGGGCGGATCGGCGGTGATGAAGTTGCAGCCATAGCCGAGCCGTGCCGCAAGCCAGCAGGCCTGGTTGGGCACGTCCGGCGCCTGCAGCACGTCCTGCAGCGCGATCACGTCCGGACGCAGCCGCGTGAGCAGGGCGAGCACGCCGTCGCGGCGTTCCGGCCAGCGCTCGCGGTCGCCCGCCAGGCTCAGCGAAGCGACCGAAAGGGTGCGCTCCTGCGAAGAAGGCTGCGAACGGGGCGTGGTCGCCGCGGACGCGAGGCCCGGCTGGCACAGGCCGAACGCCAGCAACAGGACGAACCAGTGCCGGGCCGTGCGAGTGCGGGGCGCGAACGCGATCATGCCGGCATTTTCGCCCAGCCAGGGTGCAGGCGTCGTGCACGGCGACGCCTGCGCCACGGTCATTGCAGGACGGCTTCGGGCAGCGCCACCTCGACGCGCTCGACCACGTCGCCGGCCGAACGCGCCAGCTCCAGCGTGTAGCGGCCGGCGCCGATCTTCCAGCGACGCGCCTGCGTGTCGAAGTCCGCCAGCGTTTTCGGTTCCGCCTCGACCGTGACCCGGCGGCGCTCGCCCGGCTCGAGCGCGACCTTCTGCCAACCGACCAGGCGCACCGGCGTGGCGTGCCCGGACGGCATCCGCAGGTACAGCTGCGGCACCGCCGCGCCGGCGCGATCGCCGGTATTGGCGACCTCGAAGCTCGCCCGCAGCCGCGCGCCGTCCACGTTCGCCTGCAGGCCGGAGAACGCGAAGGTGGTGTAGGACAGGCCATGGCCGAACGCGAACCGCGGTCTCAGGCCCTTGGCGGCGAACCACTTGTAGCCGACGTTGGCGCCCTCGATGGCGTAGTCCACGGTATCCGCGCCCGGCTGCTCCGGGTGGAAGCCGAGCCCCGGGATCGACGGGCGCGGCAGCTGCGACTCGTCCACCGGCCAGGTCACCGGCAAGTGGCCGGACGGGTTGACCTTGCCGGTCAGCAGGTTGGCGATGGCCGGGCCGCCGCCGATGCCCGGATACCAGGCCTGCAGCACCGCCGGCACCCGTTCCAGCCACGGCATGCGCACCGGGCCGTTGGTCTCCAGTACCACGGTGGTCCGCGGGTTGGCCCTGGCGACCGCGGCGATGAGCGCGTCCTGCCCATCGGGCAGCGCCATGTCCGGCAGGTCCACCGACTCGGCGGCCCACTGCGTGGCGAACACGACGACGGCATCGGCATCGCGCGCGGCGCGCGCCGCCGCGGCCGGGTCGAGGCCATCGGCGAAGTCCACCTGCACGCCCGGCAATGCGGCGCGCAACGCCTGCAGCGGCGATGAGGGCTGGTAGATCACCGGGCCGGGCCAGGTCGTCGGGGCGATGCCCGGGACCGCGTTGCCGCCGGCGACGGTGTAGTCGATGCGCGAGGAGCCGCCGCCGGCGAGCACGCCCTTGTCGGCGTGGCCGCCGACGACCAGCAGCCGCCCGGCGCCGCGCTTCAGCGGCAAGGCGCCATCCTCGTTGCGCAGCAGGACGGCGCCTTCCTCGGCGACCCGCTGTGCGGCAAGCAGGCCGGCCTGGCCGTCGATCGGCTGGCGCTGCGGCGGGCGGTCGAACGCGCCGACCGCGAAGAAGCTGCGCAGGATGCGGTGGACCATGTCGTCCAGCCGCGCCTGCGGCACGACGCCGGCGGCGACCGCCATGCGCAGCGGCTGGTCGAAGTACACCGCCGCGTCGAAGACTTCGCCGGCCGACTGCTGGTCCAGGCCGGCCAGCGCCGCCTTGGAGCCGCTGTGCACGCCGCCCCAGTCGGACATCACGTAGCCGGGGAACTTCCATTCCCGCTTGAGCACCTGGTCGAGCAGGTAGCCGTGCTCGCATCCGTAGGTGCCGTTGATCTTGTTGTAGGCGCACATCACCGAGCCGGGATGGCCGACGTCGAGCGCGATCTCGAACGCGAGCAGGTCCGACTCGTGCATCGCCTGTTCGCCGATCTGCGCGCTGTGGAAGTTGCGGCGCGTCTCCAGGTCGTTCATCGCGAAGTGCTTCATGGTCGAGACCACGTGCTCGCTCTGGATGCCGCGGATCGACTCGCCCACCATCGTGCCGGCCAGCAGCGGGTCCTCGCCGGCGTATTCGAAGTTGCGGCCGTTGCGCGGGTCGCGCTGCAGGTTGACGCTGCCGGCCAGCAGCACGTTGAAGCCCTGCTGCCACGCTTCGCGGCCCATGGTCCTGCCGCCGGCGAAGGCGAGTTCGCGGTTCCAGGTGGACGCGGTCGCCGGACCGGAGGGCAGGGCGGTGGCGTAGTCCCCGGGACGCACGCCGCCGGGGTTGGTCACGCCCAGGCCGGCATCGGCCAGTTGCTGCGCCGGGATGCCCAGCCGCTCGATGCCCGGCACGTAGCCGGCCGAGCCGAGCGCGCCGGGCGGACGCTTGGTCTTGTCGCTGTCCAGCCCGAAGTAGCTGCGCAGCATCTGGAATTTCTCGTCCTGGGTCATCTGCGCCACCAGCAGCGTTGCGCGCTGGTCGGCATCCAGGCCGGCGTCCATCCAGGGCTGCGCGGCCGGCGCGGGTTGCGCCGGGGCCGTTGCCGGCAGGGCTGGGCCGGCCAGCGCGACGGCCGTCGCGAGCAGGAGCCGGCATGGGGGTGTAATCGTTTTCATGCTGATGCGGGTCAAGGCCGTTCCTTCCTGGCGATGTCGAACGAAAAACGGGGATGAGGGCGCGCGGTCAGTCCGGCGCGGTGTCGGTACGCAGTACCGGGTAGAGCTGGTAGCGCTCGTCCCACGAGGGATGGCGCCGGTAGAAGAACTCCAGCCGCGCGCGCGGGCTGCCGGCGAAGGCGGCGTCCCCGGCGAGGCGCTTGTCGAACTCGGCCTTCAATGCCGGGTCGGCGGCGAGCATCCGGCGGGCCACGTCCTCGGCGACGTAGTCCTCCATGTACTCCTTGCGTTCGAAGGCGTCGTTGAACTCGCCCCATTGCAGCAGCGAGTCCGGCGCCTGCGGTTCCAGCAGCGCCATCGCCAGCCGCGCCTTCGGCTGCGCGATCGGCACGAACAACGCGCCGGCCCCGACCTCGCGCCGCTCCGGCTTCCATTGGCCCTCGACCGACAGGCGCTGGTGGCCTTCGACGGACTGCGCGGAGAATGCCGAGCTCGTGGCGCGGAAGGCGAGCACGTCGCGGGTGGCGCCCCGGTCCAGCACGCGGTAGTCGACGCCGTGCAGCCGGAGCTTCTCGCCGACCCAGGCCGCGTGCGCGGCGGGCACGAGATAACCGGCCCCGGGCGCATCGACGACCACGCCGGGCTCGAGCCGGTCGCGCAGCGGCACGTGCCAGACCTGCGGCTTGCTCTCGTCGTAGCGCGTCATCAGCGCGCCGGAGATGTCCGAAGGCGTGCGGGTGTAGGCATAGCCACGGAAGGCCACGGTGCGCGCCTGCTCGTCCGCGACCCAGGTCAGCGGCTCGGGCCGGCCGGCCAGCTGCGCGGCGCGGGCGTCGGCGGCGAGCGCGTCGGCGCGCCACTGCGCGCCGTTGCGCGCGGCCTGGTCGAGCACCGACAGGATCGTGTTGCGGGTGATCCGCACGCGCACCGGGTATTCCTTCCACGAATGCGTCTCGACCAGCATGCCGAAGCGGTTGCGCAGCAGGAAATAGCCGTGCGAGAAACGCGGCGGCGGCACGCTGTCCTCGAAGCCCGAGGACGGATCGTCGTTGACCACGAACGACGGGTAGTAGGGCAGCGGCAGCGAGCCCTGGCGGGCGAGGTCGGCGATCACCGCGTCGCGCCAGCGCGTGCCGTCGCGGCGCAGCGTGGCGTCGCCGGCATGCACCGGCTCGACCTGGATCGACACGTCGTGCTCGAACTGCGCGCCGTCGGTGGCGTGCAGGTCCACGTACATCAGCGGATCCCAGGCCTGCACCAGCCGCAGCATCGCCTGCATCTCCGGCGCGTCGGCCTTGAGGTAGTCGCGGTTGAGATTGAGGTTCTGCGCGGTGGTGCGCCAGCCCATCTGCTCCGGGCCGCGCTGGTTGGGGCGGTTCCAGGCGCCGAAGCGCTCGTGGCCGTCCACGTTGAACACCGGCACGAACAACAGCACCGCCTTGTCCAGCACGCCCTTGCCCGCGCTGCCCTCGAGGATCTCGCGCAACGCCAGGAACCCGGCGTCCTTGCCGTCGATCTCGCCGGCATGGATGCCGCCCTGGACCAGCACCACCGGCAATCCGCGCTGCGCGGCCGCGGCCGGCTCGAGCGCGCCGGCGGTGGAGGCGACCAGCGCCTTCATCGGCCGGCCTTCCGGCGTGGTGCCGAACTCGATGCAGCGCACCGCCTGCGGATAGCGCTGGGCGAACCCATCGCACAGCGCGACCACTTCCTCGTAGCGGCCGGTCTGGCGGAAGCCGCTGCGCTCGGCGACGGTGGACAGCGCGGCATCCGCGGACAGCGCGGGCTGGCTGGTGGCGGTCAACAACAGGCACAGGGCCAGGCGCGTCAGGCGGGCCATCCGGTCGGTCCAAGCAGGGGGAACGCTCAAATCTATCCCACCGCGGCGGGCGGGCCAATCCGCAATGCGGCATGGAACGCATCCGCCTCCCGTGCGGAAGTCTGTGGGAGCGACTTCGGTCGCGACGGGGCCGTACCGGGAAAGCCCGTCGCGACCGAAGTCGCTCCCATAGGCTGCGCGATGGCGAGGCCCGGCACCGGCACCCGCCCGGATACGGTAGGCTTGCGGCTTTATACCCGCGATCGACCGACAATGACGACCCCTGTCCAGGCCGCCAGTGCCGACCCGCGTGCGCGCATGCCGCGCCAGATTCCCTACATCATCGGCAACGAGGCCTGCGAGCGCTTCAGCTTCTACGGGATGCGCAACATCCTGGTGCAGTTCCTGATCACCTCGCTGCTGCTGCAGGAAGTGACTGCCCCCGGCCGCGAGGCCGAGGCCAAGCACATCATGCACAGCTTCATGATCGGGGTGTACTTCTTCCCGTTGCTGGGCGGCTGGCTGGCCGACCGCTTCTTCGGCAAGTACAACACCATCCTGTGGTTCAGCCTGGTGTACTGCGCCGGCCACGCCTGCCTGGCATTGTTCGAGGGCCATCGCGGCGGCTTCTTCCTGGGCCTGGGGTTGATTGCCTTCGGCGCCGGCGGCATCAAGCCGCTGGTGGCCTCGTTCATGGGCGACCAGTTCGACCAGCGCAACAAGCACCTGGCCAAGATCGCCTTCGACGCCTTCTACTGGATCATCAACTTCGGTTCGCTGTTTGCGTCGCTGCTGATCCCGCTGGCGCTGAAGAACCTGGGCCCGGCCTGGGCATTCGGCATCCCGGGCCTGTTGATGTTCGTGGCCACCTTCGTGTTCTGGCTGGGTCGCAAGCGCTATGTCCATGTGCCGCCGCCGCCCGAGGATCCGCATGCCTTCTCGCGCGTGGTACGCACCGCGCTGCTGTCGCGCACGCCGGGGCAGGCGCGGCCGGGCCTGGTCCTGGCGGTGCTGTCGGTGTTGCTGGCCCTGTCCAGCTTCGCCTTCGCGGGCACGCTGGGCATCGTGATCTGCCTGTGCCTGGCGCTGGTGCTGCTGCTGGTAGGCGTAGGTGGCGGTACCTGGTGGCAGCTGGAGCGTGCGCGCGGCGTGCATCCGGACGAAGCGGTGGACGGCGTGCGGTCCCTGCTGCGGGTGCTGATCGTGTTCGCGCTGGTCACGCCGTTCTTCTCGTTGTTCGACCAGAAGGCTTCGACCTGGGTGCTGCAGGGGCGCGAGATGGTGATGCCCCCGTGGTTCACTGCCTCGCAGATGCAGGCGCTCAATCCGTTGCTGGTGATGCTGTTGATCCCGTTCAACAACCTCGTGCTGTACCCCTCGCTGCGCAAGCTGGGGTACGAGCCCACCGCATTGCGCCGCATGACCGCCGGCATCGCCTTCAGCGGTTTGGCCTGGGTGGTGGTGGGCCTGATCCAGGTCGAGATGGACGGCGGCGACCCGATGCACATCGCCTGGCAGATCCTGCCCTATGCCCTGTTGACCCTGGGCGAGGTACTGGTTTCGGCCACCGGCATCGAATTCGCCTACAGCCAGGCGCCGGCATCGATGAAGGGCGTGGTGATGAGCTTCTGGTACCTGACCACCACGGTGGGCAACCTGTGGGTGCTGCTGTCCAACGTGGCGATGCGCAACGACGCCGTCACCGGCCATATCGCCCGTACCGGCCTGAGCGAGGCCGCCTTCCTGATGTTCTTCTTCGCGGCGTTCGCGTTCCTGGCGGCATTGGCTTTCGGCCTGTACGCCCGCAGCTACCGCGCCGTGGACAACTACCGCGCCGCCTGATCGAGCCCGCCATCCATGATCACGCTGATCCTCATCGCCATCACCGCCGTCGTCTCGTGGATGGCGTTCAACAACCGCAAGCTGGCCGATCGCCTGATCCTGTGGCCGCCGGCGATCGACCGCAACCGGCAGTACGACCGGCTGGTGACCTACGGCTTCATCCATGCCGACTTCGCCCACCTGATCTTCAACATGATCACGCTGTATTTCTTCGGGCGGCCGATCGAGCGGGTGATGACGATGGCCACCGGCAGCGTGCTGACCTATCCGCTGTTCTACCTGGCGGCGCTGGTGGTCTCGATCATGCCGAGCTACATCAAGAACCAGAAGAACCCGAACTACCTGAGCCTGGGCGCCTCGGGCGCGGTATCGGCGGTGCTGTTCGCCTACATCCTGCTGGCGCCCTGGACGATCATCCTGGTGTTCTTCATCCCGGCGCCGGCGATCATCTACGCGGTGTTCTACGTCGGCTACAGCATCTGGATGGACCGCCGCGGCGGCGATCGCATCAACCACAGCGCGCACCTGGCCGGCGCCGCCTTCGGCGTGATGTTCATGCTGATCATGCGCCCGGAGGTGCTGGACATCTTCCTGGAGCAGCTCGCCAACCCGCGCTTCGGTTGAGCCCGGGCGGCGCCGTTCAGGCGCCGTGGCCCGGCGGGCGTTGGCCGCCGGCATGGGCGGGGCCGGCATAGGCCTGCAGCAGGCGGCCGTAGATCTCGGCGTCGAGCGATGCGTAGTCGCTGCCGCCGGTCTGTCCGCTCACGACCAGCCGGAACAGGTCCTCCAGCAGGTCCTGGTCGTGGTCGGCGGCGGGAGTTTCCGGAACGCCCATGGCGAGCTCCCAGCGAGGCTCGGGTTCCCCCTTGGCCGCCATGCCAACCGATGCGCCGTCTCGCCGGCGTGAAACCGGCAGCGAGGCCCCGCGCCGGCGCGTGCCGGCGCGTCCGCGTTCACGCGCTGAATGCGCCGGATCGGACAGAATCCCGCATCGCTTGGCGGGGGAACTCATGAGTACAGCAGGGGAATCCCAGGTCCGGCACGAGCCCGGGCGATTCCGTTTCGTCACCCACGTGGAGGGGCACGAGGCCGTGCTCGAGTACCGGCTCGCGGCCGGCACGATGGCGATCCTGCACACGGGCGTGCCCGAGCCGATCGGCGGGCGCGGCATCGCCGGCCAGCTCACCGCCGCGGCGCTGGCGACGGCCCGTGCCAATGGGTGGAAGGTCAGGCCGGAGTGTTCCTACGCGGAGGCGTACTTCAGGCGGCACCCCGAGCAACGGGACCTGTTGGCCTGAACGGAACCGGACGGAAGCGAGGCGAAGGGGAAGCGACATGCGCAACATCGCGGGATGGATCATCTGGATCGCGCTGATCGGCGTGGCGGGGTGCCAGCGCGAGCCGCAGCCGGCACGGGACGGGCAGGCGGCGGCCCCGGCGTCGCCGGCGCCGGACACCGCAGCGGCGGCCGCTGCAGCGGAGGCGCCGGCCAAGCTCGACGACATCATCGAGCACACGCCGTCCTACGTGATCGGGGTGAGCTTCCCCAAGGGCCTGGAGGACCAGCCCGGGCTGGCCAGGCTGATCCGCGGCTACGCCGACGCCGCGCGCGCGGAATTGATGCGCGCCCTGGAGGGATTGGGCAACGACCGGCCGAGCGCGCCGTACGAGCTGTCGCTGAGCTTCGACAAGCTCGCCGACACGCCGGCGCTGGTCGCGGTCGCCGCCAATGGCAGCCGCTACACCGGCGGCGCGCACGGCGAGCCGCTGGTCGCGCGCTTCGTCTGGCTCAAGGGACCGCAGAAGCAGTTGACCGCCGAGGCGCTGGTCCCCGACGAGCGCAACTGGGGCGTGGTGGGCCACTACGTCGCCGCGCGCCTGCACGAGGCCGCCGCCGCCCGCGCGCAGGCCGACAAGCTGGCGCCGGATGAGACGGCCTCGCTGCTGCGCTCGGCCGACAAGATGATCGCCGAGGGCACCACCGCCAAGGCCGCGAACTTCGCGCAGTTCGAGCCGCTGGTGGATGGCGCCGGGCGCATCGCCGCGCTGCGCTTCGTGTTCCCGCCCTACCAGGTCGGGCCGTACTCGGACGGCACGCAGACCGCCGACGTGCCCGCGAGCGTGCTGCGTCCGCTGGTCGCGCAGGAGTATGCTGGGCTCTTCTCCAAAGATTGATCCTGATCCGGAGGAGCAGGCGTGCCGGAGCGACTTCAGCATCGCGTCGAACAATTGTTGGCAGAGGCCGACGTGGTCATCGGCGGCACGCGGCCGCAGGACATCCAGGTCCACGATGCCCACTTCCATGCACGGGTGCTTGCGCAGGGCTCGCTGGGGCTGGGCGAAAGCTACATGGACGGCTGGTGGGACGCCAACCAGCTCGACGTCTTCCTCTACCACCTGATGCGGGCGCGCCTGGACGAGCGCGTCCACGGCCTGGGCGAGATCCGCGACGCCTTGCTGGCGAGGATCTTCAACCAGCAGCAGGGCGAGCGCAGCTACGAGGTCGGCCGCCGCCACTACGACCTCGGCAACGACCTGTACCAGGCGATGCTGGGGCGCCGGCTGGTCTACAGCTGCGGCTACTGGGCGCAGGCGGACAACCTCGACGACGCGCAGGAGGCCAAGCTCGACCTGATCTGCCGCAAGCTGCGCCTGCAGCCGGGCCAGCGCGTGCTCGACATCGGGTGCGGCTGGGGCGAGGCGCTGAAGTTCGCGGCCGAGCGCTACGGCGTCAGCGGCGTCGGCGTGACGATCTCGCGCGAGCAGGCCGAGTACGCGCGCGCGCTGTGCCGCGGGCTGCCGATCGAGATCCGGCTGCAGGACTACCGCGAGCTCGACGAGCGCTTCGACGCGATCATGTCGATCGGCATGTTCGAGCACGTCGGCGACAAGAACTACCGCACCTACTTCGAGGTGGCGCGGCGGTGCCTGGCGCCGGACGGCCTGTTCGTGCTGCATACCATCGGCACCAACGTCAGCCGGCACCGCACCGATCCGTGGATCGCGAAGTACATCTTCCCCAACTCGATGCTGCCGTCGGCGCGCCAGATCGCCCAGGCCTACGAGGGCCTGTTCGTGATGGAGGACTGGCACAACTTCGGCCCCGACTACGACCGCACCCTGCAGGCCTGGCGGCGCAACATCGAGGCCGCCTGGGACCGGCTGGACGCGCGCTACGACGAGCGTTTCCGCCGGATGTGGCGCTTCTACCTGGCCGGTTCCATGGCCACCTTCCGCTGCCGGCACGCCCAGCTGTGGCAGGTCGTGCTGTCGCCGGAAGGCCTGCCCGGCAGCTACCGCGCCCCGCGCTGACGAACGGCACCCGCGCCGGGGCCCCGCTGCCTGTAACATGGGGCAACTCCACGGCGATGACGGGTGACAATGGGCAGCTTCGATCCAACCGAACGACGAGTGGAGGTCACCTGCGAACGCTATCCGGCGTTCCCGCGCGAGCCTGCGATCCTGGTCCGGTTGATCAAGCACCTGTACAAGCGCATCCACGCCAACGCCAACCTGCTGTTGCGCCCGTACGGGATCAGCCACCCCGAGTACGACATCCTGATGATGCTGCTCGGTACCCCGGAGCGCTCGCTCACGCCCAGCGAGGTGGCCGAGGCGGCGGGCGAGAAGATGGCCAACGTCACCCGCCTGACCAACCAGCTGTGCGAGAAGGGCTTCATCCGGCGCGCCGGCAGCACCGAGGACCGGCGCAAGGTGGTGCTGACCCTGGAGCCGGCCGGCGAGGCGCTGATCGAGAGCATGCTGCCCGACCTGTGTAGCCTGCTCGACATGGAAGTGTCCGCGTTGCGCGACAAGGAGCAGCTGCAGCTGGAAGCGCTGCTCAAGAAGATGCTCGCCGGGTTGGAGCGCGTCGGCTAGGCGGAAGCCGGTTCAGCGCCAGCGCGCGTCGCGGGCCTGCCGCTCGCCCTGGGCGTCGAGCGATTCGCCGGCGATGCGCGCGTCGATCGCCTGCAGCAGCGCCGGAGGCAGCGTCGAGCCGGCCATCCGCAGTCCCTGGGCATCGTCGCCGCCGGCGGTGTCCTCCAGTACGTTGATCCGCCAGCCTCCGGCATCGCGGCAGGCCAGGCCGGCCTGCCGCTGCCGCGCCAGCACGAACGCCCGGCAGTACTGGCCGGCGCCGGTGCGGAAGCTGAGCGGCAGCCGCACCGGTCCCGCCGCGGTCTCGCTGGCCAGGCGCCGGTCCAGCGCATCGCGCAGCGGTCCTGCCGCCTGCAGTCCCGCCGCGTCCGCGACGAACATCGGGGCGGGAGCCAGGAAGCCGCGTCCCAGCGCGATGCCCAGCACCAGCGCGGCCGCCAGGGCGAGCCCGCTCCGCCAGCGCGGCCATGCCGGACGCGGCGCGCGGCGCGCGGCCTCGCGCGGAGCGGCCGCGCCGGCCGGCGCATCCAGCGCCGCCAGCAACGCGGGCGGCACCGGCTCGTCCAGGACGTCGTCGTAGGCCTGCCGCAGCTGCAGGCGCTGCCGCCGCAACCGTTCCACCCGCGCGGCCAGGGACGGGTCCGCCGCCAGGGCGGCCTCCACGCCGGCACGCTCCCCGGGCGGCAGTTCGCCGTCCGCGTAAGCCATCAGGGTCTCGTCGTTCGGGATCATGGGAACCGCTCCGTTTCTTCGCCCAGCAGGGCCTGCAAGGCATCGCGCCCGCGCGCCAGCCGGCTGGTCAGGGTGCCGACCGGGACCTGCAGGATCTCGGCGGCCTCCCGGTAGGACAGGCCTTCCACCAGCACCAGCGCCACCGCCATGCGCTGGTCCTCCGGCAGCCGCGCCATCGCCGCCTGCACCGTCATGCGCGCGTCCTGCCGCTGCGCCGAATCGTCGCCGACGTGCTCGCCGGCCTGTTCCGGGACCAGCACCTGCTGCCGGCGCTGCCTCGCCCGGACCTCGTCGATCCAGGCGTTGCGGACGATGCCGAACAGCCATCCTTCCAGCCCGGCCTCCGGCCGCCACTGCCCGGCATGGCGCAGGGCGCGCTCGATCGCGGCCTGCACCAGGTCGTCGGCATCGTGCACGTTGGCCGGTCATCACCCGGGCGAAACGGCGCAGGCGCGGCAGCAGGGCGGCCAGGCCTTCGCGCACCGCCGCGGCGGCATCGCGCTGCATGCTCATGGAATACGTTTCTCCCCGGCGTTTTCTTCCCGCGCCTCGTCGCTGCGTTCATGCCCGGTCGGCGCGGCCCCCGCATTCTATCGGCCAACGGGGACCGGCCGCGCGCGGCGCGGGCGCGCCTCGCTTCCACGTTCCGGCCAGGAGAACCACTGCATGAAGGGCGCGCGAGGGATGCTTTGGCTCGGCCTGCTGGCCGTGGCCGGCGCGGCGCGGGCGCAGGTCGCCCTGCCGCCGGTGACGCTGCCCGGCGGGATGGGCGGGGTAGGCGATCGCCTGCTCGCGCCGGTGCGGCAGCTGGGAGACGAGGTGGCTTCGAGCGCACGCGTGGAGCGGATCGACGCCCTGTTGCGACGCCATCGCCGGGAGCTGGACCGCGATCCGGCCGGCGCGCCGGTGGTGCGCAGCGAGGTGGTGGCGGTCGCGCCGGCGCCGCAGGCGCTGGAAGCGGCGCGGGCGGCGGGTTTCTCGGTCGGCCAAGAGCGGCGCCTGGAAGAACTGGGCCTGACCCTGGTGGTGCTGCAGGCGCCGCCGGGCATGTCGACGGCGCAGGCGCTGAAACGATTGAGGGCGCTCGATCCCGCCGGGCAGTACGACTTCAACCATGTCTACCTGGATGCGCAGGCGGAGGCGCCCGTGCCCGTGCCGCCGCCGGCGGCCATGCCGGTCGCAACGGCGCCCTACCGGGTGGGATTGGTCGACAGCGGCGTGGACCCGCGGCACCCGGCGCTGCGGACGGCCGACGTGATCGCCCATGGCTGCGAAGGCACGCCGGTGGCGCAGGCGCATGCCACCGCCGTGGCCTCGCTGCTGCTGGGCGGACGGGCCGGCGCACCCGCCGGCAGCCGCCTGTACGCGGCGGACGTCTACTGCGGACGGGCCGCCGGCGGTTCGGTGGTGGCGCTGGCGGAGGCGCTGGCCTGGATGGCGCGCGAGGACGTGCCGGTGGTCAACGTCAGCCTGACCGGCCCGGCCAACGGGGTGCTGCAGAGGGCGGTGGCGGGCCTGGTCGCCCGCGGCCACCTGCTGGTGGCCGCGGTGGGGAACGATGGGCCCTCCGCGCCGCCCCTGTATCCGGCGGCCTATCCGGGCGTGGTCGGGGTGACCGCGGTCGATCCGCGCGGGCGGGTGCTCCCCGAGGCCTGCCGTGGCCCGCAGGTGGCGTTCGCCGCGCTCGGCAGCCGCGTGCCCGCGGCCGCGCCGGGAGGCGGTTGGGCGGAGGTGCGCGGGACCTCGTTCGCGGCGCCGCGGGTGGCGCGGCTGGCGGCGTTGCGCTTGCGCGCGGCGGACCCGCAGGCCGCGGCAGCGGTCCGCGCCGCGCTGGCCGCGGAGGCGCAGGACCTGGGGACGCCCGGGCCCGATCCGACGTACGGCCAGGGCTTGCTCGGCGGATTGTCGCCGGGCCCGGCAGGATGAATGCGAGCTGTCGGGGCTTGACAGGTTGGGGAAGAAGCGGGCGCGCCGCTCCGTAGTTCCCCATGAGAGCCGCGGATGTGCCGCGGCACCGTGAGAAGGAGAGCCCCATGAAGCAAGTTTCCATCCGTCGCGCGGCCCTGGCTGCCGCGCTGTGCGTCGCCAGTCCCTTCGCCATGGCCCAGTTGCTGGGCGGCAGCGGCGGGGCCGGGCTGGGCGGTTCGCTGGGAGGCGTGTCCGGCAACCTGGGCGGTACCGTCGGCGGCACCCTGGACAGCGGCGGCCTGCGCAACGGAGTGGACCAGGCGCGCCAGCGCGGCCGAGCCGCTGCGGAATCGGCCGCGGCCCAGGCCCGGCAGGGCGTCGCCCAGGTCCAGGCCTCGGGATCGTCGGCCGCCCAGGCCGCGCTCGGCCAGGCGAGCGCGGCAGGCGGCGTCGCCCATTCGGTTTCCGCGTCGGTGGCAGGCCACGCGGCAGGCGCGCTGCAGTCGGTGGCCGGCAGTGCGACCGCGCAAGGAAACGCGGCGCTGGCTTCCAGCGACGGTGCGCCGCAGGACGCCACGGCCGGCGACACAGGCCGCGGCGATGCCGGCAGCGGCGGCACGAAGGGCAGCGAAGATGCCGGCCGCGCGTCCGCGCCTGCGGCACCGGCGCGCGGCACGGCCAGGCTCGGCGGCAGCGCCGGCGCGGGGGCAGGCGCATCGCAGGACGGCGTCTCGGCGAACGCCTCGGTGTCGGCAGGCGGAGAGGTCCAGCATTGACGGCCTGCCGCCAGGCATGAAAAAAGCCGCCCGGCGCAGGCCGGGCGGCTTCGTGGAGCGGGCCGCTTACTGGGTGCCGCCCTCGCTGGTCAGGCCGCGCTTCTCGAGCAGCGGCTCGATCTGCGGGTCGTGCCCGGCGAAGTTGCGGAACAGTTCCATCGCATCGGCGCTGCCGCCGCGCGACAGCAGGGTCTGGCGGAACCGGTCGCCGTTGGCGCGGCTCAGGCCGCCATGGTCGCGGAACCACTTCTGGGTGTTGGCGTCGAGCACTTCCGACCAGATGTAGGCGTAGTAACCGGCCGCGTAGCCGCCCATGATGTGGCTGAAGTACGGGGTGCGGTAGCGCGGCGGCACCGGCGGGTAGGCGATCCCGTCCTTGGCCAGCGCCTGCGCCTCGAACGCCATCACGCCGCCGGCGTCGGGCACCTGGTCGGCGCCGATCTGGTGCCAGTTCTGGTCGAGCATCGCCGCGCCCAGGTACTCGGTGGTGGCGAAGCCCTGGTTGAACTTGGCCGCGGCGACCACCTTGTCCAGCAGGGCCTGCGGCATCGCCGCGCCGGTCTGGTAGTGCTTGGCGTAGTTGCCGAGGATCGACGGCCAGTCCGCCCACATCTCGTTGACCTGCGAGGGGAACTCGACGAAGTCGCGCGGCACCGAGGTGCCCGAGAAGTAGGGGTATTTCACGTTCGAGAACATGCCGTGCAGGGCATGGCCGAACTCGTGGAACATGGTCGTCACCTCGTCCCAGGTCAGCAGCGTCGGCTGGCCCTGCGGCGGCTTGGGGATGTTGAGGTGGTTGGCGACCACCGGCTTGTCGCCGGTCAGCTCCGACTGCGAGACGTAGGAGTTCATCCAGGCGCCGCCGCGCTTGGAGGCGCGCGCGTACGGGTCGAAGATGAAGATCGCCAGCTGGCTGCCGTCGGCGTCGAACACGTCGTAGACGAAGGTGTCCTCGCGGTACTTGGGCAGGTCGTGGCGTTCCTTGAAGGTCAGCCCGTACTCCTGGTTGGCGGCGTAGAACACGCCGTTCTCCAGCACGTTCTTCATCTCGAAGTACGGCTTGAGCTGGGATTCGTCGAAGTCGTACTTGGCCTGGCGCACCTTCTCGCTGTAGTAGGCCCAGTCCCAGGCCTCGAGCTTGAAGGTCGGCTTGCCGGCGGCCTTCTGCTCCTTGTCGATCATCGCCTGCAGGTCGGCGGCCTCGCGCTTGGCGTTGGCGACCGCGGCCGGGGCCAGCTTGCCGAGCATGGCGTTGACCGCCTCGGGCGTCTTGGCGGTCTGGTTCTCCAGCGAGTAGGCGGCGAAGTTCGGATAGCCCAGCAGCTTGGCCTTGTCCGCGCGCAGCTTCATGATCCGCGCCACCAGCGCGGTGTTGTCGTACTGGCCGCCGCGGCTGCCGCGGTTGATCGAGGCCTCGTAGATGCGCTGGCGCAGCGCGCGGTTCTTCAGTTGCGCCAGCGGCGGCTGGCCGGTGGTGTTGAGCAGGGCGATCACGTACTTGCCGTCGAGCTTGCGGGCCTTGGCGGCTTCCGCGGCGGCGGCGATCTGTTCGTCGGACAGGCCGTCGAGTTCCTTGACGTCGTCGACGACCACGGCCGAGGCGTTGACCTCGTTCAGCACGTTCTGGCTGAACTGGGTGCCCAGGCTGGCCAGTTCGGCGTTCATCGCCTTCATCGTCGCCTTGTCGGCATCGGAAAGCTTGGCGCCGGCGCGCACGAAGTCGGTGTAGTACTTCTCGACCAGGCGCTTGCCCTGGGTGTCCAGGCCGAGCCTGTCGCGCTGGTCGTAGAGCGCCTGGATGCGCGCGAACAGCTTGCCGTTGAGCGAGATCGCGTCGCGGTGCGCGGCGAACTTGGCCGAATAGTCGGCCTGCAGCTGCTTGCGGGTGTCGTTGGTGTCGGTACCCACCAGGTTGAAGAACACGGTGGTGGCGCGATCGAGCACCTGGCCGCTCTTCTCCAGCGCGATGATGGTGTTCTCGAAGGTCGGCTTGGCCTTGTCGTTGGCGATCTTCTCCACTTCCTTCAACTGCTCGGCCATACCGGCGTCGAAGGCGGGCGCGAAGTCGCTGTCCTTGACCCTGTCGAACTGCGGGTAGTGCAGCGGTAGAGGGCTTTCCTCGAAGAACGGGTTGGCCTGGTCGGCGGCCTGGACGGCGGTCGGTGCGGCGATGCTGTAGGAAGGCATGGTCAGGCCCAGCGAGACGGCAAGGGCAAGAGCGAGGCGGGTGGTCAAGCGGAATCCTCCGGAATATCGAACGCCCGAGGGTAGCCCGGCGGCCCGGGCCGGCACGTGTGACAAAAGCCATGGCCGGCGCAACCTGGCGCCGGCGCGGGCGGGAGGATGGCGGTCCGCGCCCGGCGACGGGCCTCGACGGCCATTCCGCTACCATGCGCCTCAATCCGGAAGGGACGGAGCCGATGACCAGCGCATTCGATTTCACCGCCAACGCGATCGAGGGCCATCCGCAGCCGCTGTCTGACTATGCGGGCAAGGTGCTGTTGATAGTCAACGTGGCTTCGCGCTGCGGCTTCACCCCGCAGTACAGCGAACTGGAGGCGCTGTGGCAGCGCTACAGCGCGCAGGGGCTGGTGGTGCTGGGATTCCCGTGCGACCAGTTCGGCCACCAGGAGCCGGGCAGCGAGCAGGAGATCGCGCGTTTCTGCGCGCTGAACTACGCGGTGAGCTTCCCGATGTTCGCCAAGGTCGAGGTCAACGGGCCGGGCGCGCATCCACTCTGGCAGTGGTTGGTCCGGCAGCGCGCCGGTCTGCTCGGCACGCGCGCGATCAAGTGGAACTTCACCAAGTTCCTGGTCGGCCGCGATGGCCAGGTGCTGGACCGCTATGCCTCGGCCACGCCGCCGCGCAGGCTGGCGCGCGACATCGAGCGGGCACTGGGATAGCTCGTCGTCCCCGCGCAGGCGGGGACCCAGTGACTTTCACGCAGGCTTCAAGACGCTGGATCCCCGCTTGCGCGGGGATGACGCGGAAGAATTGATGCGGGAAAACCCAGCGACCGACGAAGTCACTTCTCGACGAACGCGCGCTCGAACACGTAGTGGCCCGGCGAGCCGATGCGGGGCGAGGCCTCGAAGCCGCGAGAATCGAGCAGCGTGCGTAGGTCGGCCAGCATCTGCGGGCTGCCGCAGATCATGAAGCGGTCGTTGGCCGGGTCGATCTCCGGCAGGCCCAGCGTGCGCTGCATCGCGCCGCTTTCGATCAGCTGGGTCAGGCGGCCGCGGTTGGGGAACGCCTCGCGGGTCACCGCCGGGTAGTACAGCAGCTTCTCGCGGATGATCTCGCCGAGGAACTCGTGCTGCGGCAGTTCCTTCTCGAAGTGCTCGCGATAGGCGAGATCCTTCTCGTAGCGCACGCCATGGGTCAGGATCACCTTGTCGAAGCGCTCGTAGGTCTCCGGGTCCTTGATCACCGACAGCCACGGCGCCAGCCCGGTGCCGGTGCCCAGCAGGTACAGGTGGCGGCCCGGGTGCAGGTCGCTGATCAACAGGGTGCCGGTGGGCTTCTTGCCGACCAGGACCTTGTCGCCCGGCTTGATGTGCTGCAGGCGCGAGGTGAGCGGGCCGTCCTGGACCTTGATGCTGAAGAACTCCAGCTGCTCCTCCCAGTTGGCGCTGGCGATCGAATAGGCGCGCAGCAGCGGCCGGGTCTCGGTCTCCAGGCCGATCATCACGAACTGGCCGTTCTCGAAGCGGAAGCCGGAATCGCGGGTGGTGGTGAAGCTGAAGTAGGCGTCCGTCCAGTGACGGACATCGAGCACCGTTTCGGCGCCAAAAGCGGAAGACATGCCGTTGATCGGATTGGGGAGGAAATCGGACCGATTCTACCCTAAATGAGAGAAGCTCTCATTAATGCCGGCCGGACGGCTGGCTCCCCGAAGGGTTCCAACCCCGACGGCGCCGCCGGCATTGTTGGGCCCTCACGCGCCTTCCGGCGGCTCAGGAGGCCTCGGGCGGGGTGATCTGCAGCAACTTGCCGTCGGGCTCGTCGGTGACCACGTAGACCTTGCCGTCGCTGCCCACGCGCACGTCGCGCACGCGTTCGCCGATCTCGTCCAGCAGGCGTTCCTCGCCGGCGATGCGATCGCCGTCCAGGCTCAGCCGGATCAGGTTGCGCTGCGCCAGCGAGCCCAGCAGCAGGCTGTCGTTCCAGGCGCTGCCGGGATGGCCGGTGTAGAAGGCCATCCCGCTCAGGCCCGGCGAAACCTCCCAGACGTGATGCGGGGCTTCGAGGCCTTCGCGCGCATTGCCCACGGCCTCGGCGATCGGCTGGCCGGAGTAGTCGATGCCATGGGTGATCAGCGGCCAGCCGTAGTTCTTGCCCGGCTCGGGCAGGTTCAGCTCGTCGCCGCCGCGCGGGCCATGCTCGCTTTCCCACAGCTTGCCGGTCCGCGGGTCGAACGCGAGGCCCTGCGAGTTGCGGTGGCCGTAGCTCCAAATCTCGGGCCGCGCCTGGCCGTTGCCGACGAAGGGGTTGTCGGCCGGCACGCCGCCGTCGGGATCGAGCCGGACCAGCTTGCCCTGCAGTTTGTCCAGTTCCTGCGACATCATCCGCAAGGTGCGTTCGCCCTGGCTGACGAACAGGTGTCCCTGGCCGTCGAAAGCCAGGCGCGAGCCGAAGTGGTTCTCGCTGTTGACCTTCGGCTCCTGGCGGTAGATCACCCGCACGTCGCCGAGCCCGGCCTCGCCCAGGGTGGCGCTGGCCACCGCGGTGCCGGCGAGCACGCCTTCGCCGGGTTCGGCGTAACTGAGGTAGATGCGCCGGCTCTGCGCGAAATCCGGGGCCAGGACCACGTCGAGCAAGCCGCCCTGGCCGCGCGCGTAGACCGCCGGCACGCCGGCGAGCGGTGCCGATACCTGGCCGTCGGCGCCGATCCGGCGCAGGGTGCCGCCGCGTTCGGTCACCAGGAAGCCGCCGTCCGGCAGCAGCGCCACCGCCCAGGGATGGGCGAGGCCGCTCGCCAGTTCGCGCACCTGGATCGGCCCGAGCTGGCTGGCCAGGGCCCGCGCCGGGGCGGCGGCAGCGGCCTGGCCCTGGGGCCGGGACGGCGCGTTGGTTTCGTTGCCGCAGGCGGCGAGCAGGGCGGTGGCGATCAGCAGGCCCAGGCGGGCTGGGCGCGAAGGCAGGAGGGCGGCCAGGGACATCGGTCGGGTCTCGGTCGTCGTCGGGGCATAGAGCGTATTACGAACGCCGGCGCGGGTGCGAAGCCCCCGACGCGCGTTCTAGCGATAGCCAGCCGCCTGCAGTTCGAACAACTCCGCGTAGCGCCCGCCCTGGGCCATGAGCTGCTCGTGGCTGCCGCTGGCCTCGATCCGGCCGTCGGCGAGCACCAGGATACGGTCGGCCATGCGCACGCTGGAGAAGCGGTGCGAGATCAGCACCGCGGTGCGTTGCCGCGACAGTTCCTTGAAACGCTGGAATACCTCGAACTCGGCGCGCGCGTCCAGCGCGGCGGTCGGCTCGTCGAGGATCATCACCTGGGCGTCGCGCAGGTAGGCGCGCGCGATGGCGATCTTCTGCCATTGCCCGCCGGACAGGTCCACGCCCTGCTTGAAGCGGCGGCCGATCACCTGCTCGTAGCGGCGCGGCAGCGCCTCGATCATGTCGTCCGCCAGCGCGCGCCGCGCCGCGGCCTCGATGCGCGGCTGGTCGTGCATCGACTCGACCCTGCCCACGCCGATGTTCTCGCCGGCGGAGAGGTGATAGCGCACGAAGTCCTGGAAGATCACGCCCATGTTGGCGCGCAGGTCGTCCAGGTCGTAGTCGCGCAGGTCGCGCCCGTCCAGCAGGATGCGGCCTTCGTCCGGGTCGTACAGGCGGGCCAGCAGCTTCACCAGCGTGGTCTTGCCGGCGCCGTTCTCGCCGACCAGCGCCAGCACCTCGCCGGCGCGCAGCTCGAAATCGAGGTGGCGCACCGCCCAGCGCTCCGCGTCGGGATAGCGGAAGCCGACATCCTCGAACACGAAGCCGTGCCGGATCGGCTGCGGCACCGGCAGGGCGCCGGGCCGCGAGACGATCTCCGGCTCGATCTCGAAGAACGAGAACAGGTCGTCCAGGTACAGCGCCTGGCCGGCGACCTGCGAGAAGCCGATCAGCAGGCCTTCCAGCAACTGCCGCAGGCGCAGGAAGCTGCCGGCCAGGAAGGTCAGGTCGCCGATGCTGAAGTCACCGCGGATCGTGCGCCAGGCGATGTAGCCGTACGCCGTGTAGTACCCCAGCGTGCCCAGCGCGGCCAGCAGCGTTCCCCAGAAGGCGCGCCGGCGCGCCAGCGCGCGGTTGACCAGGTGCAGTTTCTCCGCCAGCTCCCGGTAGCGTTCGATCAGGAAGCGGTGCAGGTTGAAGATCTTCACTTCCTTGGCGGTCTCGACGCTGGCGCCGACCTGGCGCAGGTAGTCGAGCTGGCGCCGCTCCGGCGTCCACTGGTAATTGAGCGAATAGTTCAGCGCGTTGAAATGCGCCTCGCCGACGAAGGCGGGCACCAGCGCGAGCGCGAGCAGCGCGATCAGCCAGGGCGCGTAGACCAGCAGGCCGACCGCGAAGCTGGCCACGGTGATGGTGTCCTGCACCTGGCCGAACAGCTGGCTCATCAGGCTCATGCGGCCCATGCTCTGGCGCCGCGCACGGTCCAGCCGGTCCTGCAGGTCCGGGTCTTCGAAATCCTCCAGGTCCAGCCGCGCAGCGTGTTCCATCAGCCGGATGCTGGTGCTGTTGTTGAACAGCTCCGACAGCAGCGTGTCGGCGTAGCCGACCAGCCGGCCGAGCAGGTCCGAGCCGATCGCCAGCAGCAGCTCCAGCGCGAGCAGTTCCAGCAGGCGGTCGAGCTGCCCGCCCGCCAGCGCCTCCGGCAGCGAACGCAGCCCGGGCTGCGTGCCGGCCAGGCGGATGGCCTCGTCGATGATCAGTTTGCCGACGTAGAGCGTCGCGATCGGGGTCAATGCCCGGACCAGGCGCAGGCCCAGGCTGGCCAGCGTCAGGAGACGGCTGGTCCGCCATATCTCGCGCAGGAACGGCGGGATGTTGCGCATCGCGTCGAAGCGTTCGCGCAGGCTGGGATGGCGTGAAGGCGACGCGGCATGGGGTGTCATGCCGCGATTGTGCCGCGCGTGCCGCCGGGCGGGAATGCGGCAATTCTGCGCGTGGGCGTCTCCGCCTCCTGGGGCGGAGGATACAACTGTGGGAGCGACTGCAGTCGCGACAAGGCCCTACCGATAAAGCCCGTCGCGGCTGAAGCCGCTCCCACATGAGCATGAGGCACCGCGGAAATACGGGCGGATTACTCGTCCAGGCGCAAGGTGAGGCACTTGGCCGAGCCGCCGGACTTGAGGAACTCGTCCAGCGGCGTTTGCGCGACGGCATAGCCGAAACCGGCCAGCGCCTGCTGCAGGGCGGCGCTGGCGCGGTGCATGACCACGGTGTCGTCCAGGTCCACCGCGTTGCAGGCGAAGGCCAGCGCGTCCTCCTCGGCGACCGCGATGCGCCGGTGCGGCGGCACGCGCCTGGCGATCTCCTCCTGCGCCCGTTCGTCGAACGCGGCGGGGTAGTACAGCAGGCGACCGTCGCGCAGCGGGCAGAAGCAGGTGTCCAGGTGGTAGAAGCGCGCATCCACCAGCCGCAGCGGCACCACTTCCACGTCCAGCATGCGCTCCAGCTCCGGCGCCGCCGCGGCGTCGCTGCGGTGGCCGTGACCCAGCCACAGCCGCGGCTGGCGGCCACGCTCGAACAGCGCATCGCCGGCGCCTTCGAACATCACCGTGTCCGGCAGCGGGCGGATGCGGAAGCCGGCGCGGCGGAACCACTCGATGCACAGCGGTTCCTCGCCGCGCCGCTCCGGATGGCGGAACCGGCTGGGGATGAAGTCGTTGCCGCGCACCAGGCCGGCGTTGGCGGTGAACACTAGGTCGGGCAGGCCCGGCGCGGGCGCCAGCAGGTCGACGTCCGCATGCATCGCCAGCAGTTCCTGCAGCGCCTGCCATTGCGTCCAGGCCCTGCGCGGGTTGGCGCCGTGCACGTGCGCCGCCATCCAGGGATTGATGACGTAGTCGACGGCGAAGTGTTCAGGTGCGCACAGCAGCAGGTGGTGGCGGAGCGGGGCGGCGGACCAGGCCGCCGCCAGCGACGTGGGGGTCTCGCCGGCCAGGACCGGCAGGTCGTGCTTGTCGTCCATCGATTCGTCTCTGCGCGCCAGGAGACATGACGCTAGCGGCGGCGTGTTGCGCGCAGATGGCAGATGCCAGGACGGGCGCGGGATCAGGGCAGCTGCGGCTGCAGGCCGACGCCGAGGCGGTTCCAGGCGTTGATCACCGCCACCGCCATGGTGATCTCGGAAATGCCCTGGTCGTCGTAGTGCTCGCGCAGCGCCTCGTACAGGGCGTCCGCCGGGGCGGCCGTGGGCAGCCGGGTCAGGGCCTCGGCCCAGGCCAGCGCGGCGCGTTCGCGGCCATCGAAGAAGCGGCTGTCGTGCCAGCCGGCGACGGTATCGAGCTTGCGCGGGTCCATGCCGCCCTTGCGCAGCGCGGTGGCGTGCATGTCCATGCAGAAGGCGCAGCCGTTGATCTGCGACACCCGCAGGAACAGCAGCTCCACCAGCTCGGAGCCGATGCTGCCGTCGTGGAGGGACGCGCTGGCCGCGGACATGCTCTTGACCGCGGTGGGGACGTGGCGGGTGTAGTCGATGCGGTTGAACTTCATGGGGTTTCTCCTGGAATGAGCGGCCGCGATGGCCGCTTTCGACATCCAGGACGCGCGGGAAAAACGCGGCGTGACAGGGTGGGGAGATGGCTTGGTGATCGGTAATGGTTCCGATTTCTGGAAGCGCAGGTCGCGGTGAAGGATGACTGTGGGAGGGACTTCAGTCCCGGCGGGCTTTGCCTGCACGGTTCGATCGGGTGATGAAGGCTTTCCCCTTTTCTCGCCGGGGATGAAGGCGTATTGCTTGTGAACCACGGGATCGCACACGCCCGATGCCCGGGGCGCGAAGCGAGGTGCCCGAAGGGCGGATGAGGGTCCGGGCGATCATCCAGGGCGCCGTCAGGCCCGCGGCAATTTGTCCGGATTCATCACGTTGAGCAATTCGACGATGCGATCGCCGTCGATCACTGCGAGCGTGGTCGAGTGCAGTCTTCCGTCGCGGAAGCGCAGGATCGCCGGTTCGCCGTTGACCGTGCCCATTCGCGCGACAAGCCCCAGCTTGCGGCGCGCCACCGCCCAGTACAGGCGGGCAATGCGCTCGGCGCCGAGCAGCGGACGCAGTGCGGCGGTGACCTTGCCGCCGCCGTCGGAAACCAGCCGCGCATTGCTGTCGAGCAGCGCGGTGATCGCGGTCATGTCGCCGGCCTGCGAGGCGATCATGAAGCGCTCCAGCAGTTCCCGGTGGTGTTGCCGGTCGACCGGGAAGCGCGGTCGCTCCGCCTGCAGCCGCGTCCGCGCGCGGTGCACCATCTGCCGGCAGTTGGCCTCGCTGTGGCCGAGCAGCTCGGCGATGCGCGCGTAGTCGTAGTCGAAGGCCTCCTTCAGCAGGAAGGCGGCACGCTCCTCCGGACCGAGCCGTTCCATCGCCGCCAGCAACGCCAGCGAGACCTGCTCGGCGCGCTCGCGCAGTTCCTGCGGTCCGGGTTCCTCGCTGATCTCCAGGGGCTCGGGCAGCCACGGGCCGGTGTAGCGGCTGCGGGCGGTGCGCGCCGCCCGCAGGCGATCCAGGCCGAGCCGGGTGGTGGCGGTGACCAGCCAGGCTTCCGGGTCCACGATGCCGGCGCGGTCGGCGCCGTGCCAGCGCAGCCAGGTGTCCTGCACCACGTCCTCGGCCTCGGTGCGCGCGCCCAGCAGGCGGTAGGCGAGGCTGAACAGGCGCGGGCGGTGCTGCTCGAAGACGGTGTCGGTGTTCATGGGCATGTCGTCCGTTCGGGTGGGCCGCCCCAGGACGGAACAGCGCGTGCCGGCGTGACAGCCGGCCCGGCCGCCACTTTGCTCTAAAATGGGCGGGTTTTCTCCCCCGCGAGCCGAAGAGCCAGCCGTGACATCGATCAAGCAGGAAGACCTCATCCAGAGCGTCGCCGACGCGCTGCAGTACATCAGCTACTACCACCCGGTCGACTACATCAAGAACCTGTCCGCGGCCTACGAGCGCGAGCAGTCGCCGGCGGCCAAGGACGCGATCGCGCAGATCCTGATCAACTCGCGCATGTGCGCCGAAGGGCATCGCCCGATCTGCCAGGACACCGGCATCGTCACCGTCTTCCTCGAGATCGGCATGAACGTGCGCTGGGACGACGCCACGATGGGCGTCGAGGACATGGTCAACGAAGGCGTGCGCCGCGCCTACAACCATCCGGACAACAAGCTGCGCGCCTCGGTGCTGGCCGATCCGGCCGGCAAGCGCCAGAACACCCGGGACAACACCCCGGCGGTGGTCAACGTGAAGGTCGTCCAGGGCGACCACGTCGAGGTGATCGTCGCGGCCAAGGGCGGCGGCTCGGAGGCCAAGAGCAAGTTCGCCATGCTCAACCCGTCCGATTCGATCGTGGACTGGGTGCTCAAGACCGTGCCGACCATGGGCGCCGGCTGGTGCCCGCCGGGCATGCTCGGCATCGGCATCGGCGGTACCGCCGAAAAGGCGATGCTGCTGGCCAAGGAAGCGCTGATGGAGCCGATCGACATCACCGAGCTGCAGGCCCGCGGTGCGTCCAACCGCATCGAGGAGCTGCGCCTGGAGCTGTACGAGAAGGTCAACGCGCTGGGCATCGGCGCGCAGGGCCTGGGCGGCCTGACCACGGTGCTGGACATCAAGATCAAGGACTACCCGACCCACGCGGCCAACCTGCCGGTGGCGATGATCCCCAACTGCGCGGCCACCCGGCATGCGCATTTCACCCTGGACGGCAGCGGCCCGGTCGCGCTGGAGCCGCCGTCGCTGGAGGACTGGCCCGAGCTGACCTACAACCCGCAGAACGCGCGCCGGGTCGACCTCGATACGATCACCCGCGAGGACGTGGCGCAGTTCAAGCCGGGCGAGGTGCTGTTGCTCAACGGCAAGCTGCTGACCGGCCGCGACGCCGCGCACAAGCGCATGGTCGACATGCTCAACAAGGGCGAGAAGCTGCCGGTCGACTTCACCAACCGCTTCATCTACTACGTCGGCCCGGTCGACCCGGTGCGCGACGAGGTGGTCGGCCCGGCCGGCCCCACCACCGCCACGCGCATGGACAAGTTCACCCGGCAGATGCTGGAGCAGACCGGCCTGCTCGGCATGGTCGGCAAGGCCGAGCGCGGCGACGCGGCGATCGAGGCGATCCGCGACAACAAGGCGGTCTACCTGATGGCGGTCGGCGGTTCGGCCTACCTGGTGTCCAAGGCGATCAAGGCCAGCCGCGTGCTCGCCTTCGAGGACCTGGGCATGGAGGCGATCTACGAGTTCGAGGTCAAGGACATGCCGGTGACCGTGGCCGTCGACGCGACCGGCGAGTCGGTGCACAAGACCGGCCCGCGCGAATGGCAGGCCCGCATCGGCAAGATCCCGGTGGTGGTGGCGTAAGTACCAGTCGTTCCCGCCTTCGCGGGAACGACGATTTCAGGTTCCGGGAAAATCCACGCATGTCAGTCATTCTCTACGGCTCCCGAAGCACGGCCTCGCTGGTCGTCCACTGGCTGCTGATCGAGCTCGGCATCGAGCACGAGCTGCGCATGCTCGACTTCGACAAGCGCGAGCAGAAGTCGCCGGAGTACCTGGCCCTCAACCCGCAGGGCAGGGTGCCGACGCTGGTCATGGACGGGCAGGTGCTGACCGAATCGGCGGCGATCGCGATGCACCTGGCCGACCTGCATCCCCGGGCCGGCCTCGCGCCCGCGATCGGCACGCCGGAACGGGCCGCCTACTATCGCTGGATGTTCTTCGGCGCCTATACGCTGATGCCGGCCTACCGGGGCTGGTTCTATCCGGACGAGCCGGCGGGCGAGGAGAACGCCGACGAGGTCAAGGCATCGTCGCGCGCCGCGCTCGAAGCCGCATGGCAGCAGGTCGACGACCACCTGCGGATGCACGGCCCGTACCTGCTCGGCGAAAGGCTTTCCGCCGCGGATTTCGTGTTCACCATGCTGATGCGCTGGTCGCGCAACATGCCGCGCCCCACCGATACGTGGCCGGCGCTGAAGGCCTTGGCCGACCGGATGAAGGCGCGCCCGGCGTTCAAGGAAGCCTATCGCCGCGAGGGACTGACCGACTGGACCTGAGAGGGGGAGCCCTCCGCCCCGGAAGCGCTGCCTGTAGGAGCGGCTCTTGTGGGAGCGGCTTCAGCCGCGACGGGGCTTTCATGCAGATCCCATGTGCGGGGGTTCAAATGAGGCAGATCCCTCTGCAACAGCCTGCACATCCCTGTGCAGGGGCGCGAATGAGAAAAACCCATCGCGGCTGAAGCCGCTCCCACAAAGGCAAAAAGTGCTTCAATGCGCGCCGTCGGGTCTCAATACCACTCCAGCAACGACACGCCCACGCCCACGTAGGTGGCCTTGTGGTTGTAGTCGATCATGCTCTCGCCATAGCCGTCGAACACCTGGAGGTGGCCGCGCAGCAGGTTGCTGATCGGGAAGCCGTAGTCGAGCTGGAGCGCGCCGTGCGAGCGGTCGCCGCCGCGCAGCGAGTGCCGGGCCATCAGCGACACCTCGTGCCCGTTCCTGTTCCAGACCAGCGTGGCGTCGCCGCGGCCCATGTAGTCCTCGATGTCCGGGTTGTTGTCGTCCCTGGCGTCCTCCTTGATGCGGAACCACGGCCGCAGCATCAGCGCCCAGTTCTCGCGGTCCAGGCCGAAATTGAGGATCACCCGGTTCCAGCTGCGCGACAGCGGGTCGCTGCGGCCATTGGACATGTGGTTGAGGCTGATCCCGGTCAGCCGGCCGCGCCAGCCGGCGATGCCGTAGTTGCTGCGGAACACCAGCATCGCTTCCGGTTCGTAGTTGGTCTCGCGGAACGGCCGCGATTCCTCCGAATTGTAGGCCTGCCAGCGCGAACTCTGGGTATAGCCGACCCAGATGTCGCCGTTGTCGCCGAACAGGTCCTCGGCCACCTTGGTCTTGAAGCTGAGCTGGAACTTCAGTTCGGTGTTGTCCAGCGGCTGCGGCGTGGTGACGGTGTTGCTGGGGTTCGGCGAGGACGGCAGCTGGTTGACCTTGCTGGTCCAGAACGCCGGCAACAGGTAGACCGGCTTGTAGGCGCGCAGCTGGAAGGTGCCGAGCTTGGAATCCTTGGCCAGCTCCCAGCGGCTGTCCAGCAGCGAGCCGCGGCCCGCATTGGCGATGGCGTCCAGGGCGGGCGTGTCGTGCTCGGACTTGAAGAATTCCCCGACCGGGCTGCGCGCGGCGGTCCTGCCGGCCTGGTCCCGGGCGGCTTTCTGCTCGGTCCGGGCCTGGTCGGCGGCCAGGTCGGCCTCGCGGGTGTCCTTGGCGGTATAGCCCAGCGCCCGGTCGTAGCAGGCCAGGCGCGCCGCGTTCGAGTCGATGGAAGTGCAGGCCTGGGCGGTCGCCGGTTGCGGCGAGGACTCCTGGGCGTGGGCGAGGGGCGCGGCGGCGAGGGCGAGCATCAGCAGGGGGCGCGGATGGGTCATGTCGGGGCGCTGGTCGGAGGATGGCCGATAGAGTGGCGTACCGGCGGTGAAGGTGGAATGCCGCCCGCTCAGAAGAACCAGGCGAACGCGAACACGCCCAGCATGCAGAAGCCCAGCGCCAGCTTCGACGCGGCGCCCAGCAGGATCCCGAGCCAGGTGCCCAGGCCCACGCGGGTAGCCTTGCCAAGCGTGCGGCTGTGCCAGTACTCGCCCGCCCAGGCGCCGACGAACGGCCCGACGAACAGGCCGACCGGCAGGAAGAACAGGCCGGCGAAGGTGCCGATCACGGACCCCCACAAGGCCTTGGGGCTGGCGCCGAGCCGTTGGGCCCCGTAGACGTTGGCCAGGAAATCGACCAGCAGCGAGAGCAGGGCCAGTGCCCCGATCGCGGCCAGCGGCAGCCAGCCCACCCGCTCGAAACCGTCGCCCCAGGCCGCCAGCAGCAGGCCGGCGAAGACCAGCGGCAGCCCCGGCAGGGCCGGCAGGACCACGCCCAGGAAGCCGGCGACCACCAGGAGGGCGCCTATCAGGTAATACATGAATGAATAGTCCATGGCGGGTGCCTGGGTATCCGTTTTGGGGGTTGACAGAACGGGTTCGGGGTGATTGCAATTTGGTTCGGCACGGGTTAAGTTGCAACCGCTGCGCTTGGCAAGGTCACCGTGAATCGTGGCCTGATGGGTAGATCATCGATCCGCTACATCCTTGCACCTCGCTTCCTCCTTGCAACCAGCCAACACTGCCATCAACCAATCACGTGTGATCCAGGGAGTAAGTCGAGATGTCAGACCGTGAGACCGGTACCGTCAAGTGGTTCAACGATGCCAAGGGCTTCGGCTTCATCAGCCGCGAGAATGGCGAAGACGTGTTCGTGCACTTCCGCGCCATCCAGATCCAGGGCTTCAAGAGCCTGAAGGAAGGCCAGAAGGTGACCTTCACCGTCGTGCAGGGCCAGAAGGGACTGCAGGCGGATGCCGTCCAGCCTGCCTGATCGCCGCGCCAAAGCCCAGACGGCAAAAAGGCCCGCAAGCGGGCCTTTTTGCTGTGCCGGGACAGGGCCGCCGGTTCAGCGCAGCACGACGCGCCCGTTGACGACGCGCACGTAGGTGTTCTCCTGGATGCCGCCTAGGTCCTTCTGGTTGACCACGATGACGCGGCCATCGTCCATCCGGACCTGGATGTCGTAGGAGTCGCTGGTGACGTTGTTCTGGATCGCGTTGCCGGCCAGCGCGCCCGCGGCGGCGCCGGCGACCGTCGACACGTTCTTGTTGCCCTTGCTGCCGCCGGTCTCCTTCGAGATCACGCGGCCGGCCACCGCGCCGACGATGCCGCCGAGCACCGCGCCGGTGCCGGTCGGCGCGCTGCGGTTGGACTGCACCGGGTCGATGCGGGTCACGATGCCGCAGTCGGCGCAACGTCCCTGCGAATAACCCTGGTTGTAGCCGCCGTTGTAACCGCCCCCGTAGTTCCCGCCGTAATTGGGCTGGGTGGTGGCGCAGCCGGCCAGTGCGGTGGTGGCGGCGAGGCCGATGACGAGCAGTCGGGTGTTCATGGGATTCTCCGGTGGTTCCATGGGAGCGGCGGCGCCGCAGCGTCGCCATCCTCTCCGGTGCCAGGTGAACGCAACGCCAATCCGGCCGGCCGCTATTCAGCGGAAATCCTGGTGGCAGGCTTTACAAGCCTCGCCGATCCGCTCGTTGAAGGCCTGCAGAGCCGCGCAGTCGCCGGGCGTCCGCGAGAGCGCCTGGTCCAGGCGGGCCCGCAGGGCGCCGGCATGCTGGATGAAGCGGCGATCGTCCTTCAGGCCGGGGAAGGCCGTTTCCAGGTCGTTGGACAGCGCGCGCAGAGACTGCAGCCGGGGCAGGCTGTCGGGCACCGTGCAGCGGTTGCGCGCATGGTTCGCCGCGAGCAGGTCGGTCTGCTTGGCCATCACCTGCATCAGGCTGTCCGGGAACGGATCGCGGCGCGCCTGCAGGGCGCGGGCCAGCATCACGGTGGCGACGACGCCGACCAACAGGCCGAGCAAGGCCATGAACAGATAGCGATAGGCGGTGGACGGCGGCTTGGGCTGGCTGGACATCCTTGCGGGCTCCCGGAAGTGGACGAGGGCGGGCCGCGGCCCGCCGGTCGGTAAAATAGTGCGATGAAAACTCAATGGCGTGAACGCTTCGCCGGCGTCGACCGGCTCTATGGCGTGGGATCGGTGGAGAAGCTGTCGGCGTGCCGCGTGGCCGTCGTCGGCATGGGCGGCGTGGGCTCGTGGGTGGTCGAAGCGCTGGCGCGCTCGGCCGTCGGCCACCTGACCCTCATCGATGCCGACGATATCTGCGTGTCCAACACCAACCGGCAACTGCCGGCGGTGGCCGGCCAGTACGGCCGCAACAAGGCGCAGGCCATGGCCGAGCGCTGCCGGGCGATCAATCCGGAGATCGACGCGGTGCCGGTCGAGGCGTTCCTCACCGCCGGCAACATGGCCGAACTGCTCGGGCAGGGGTTCGACCTGGTGATCGATGCCTGCGACAGTTTCCGGGTCAAGGTCGAGACCATCGCCTGGTGCCGGCGGCGCAAGTTGCCGCTGATCACCGTCGGCGCGGCCGGCGGGCGTACCGATCCCACGCTGGTGCGCGTGCGCGACGTCTCGCGTACCGAGCACGACGCGATGCTGGCGCTGATCCGCAAGAAGCTGCGTGGCGAATTCAATTTCCCCAAGAACCCGCAGCGCTACTTCGGCGTGCCTGCGGTGTATTCGCTCGAGAACGTGAAGTATCCGCAGGCCGACGGCAGCGTATGCGGCATCCGTCCGCAGCTGGGCGCCGACGCGGCGCTGAAGCTGGACTGCGGTGCCGGCCTGGGCGCGGCCACGCACATCACCGGCGCCTTCGCGTTCGCCGCGGTCGGCAAGGCGCTGGAGATGCTGCTGAAGGCGCGCCCCGGCGAGGCCGGGAACCGGCAGGAAACGATGGCCGGGCAACCGCACGCGATGGACGTCGCGGGGTGATGGCGGTCGCGGCAGCCGCCGCGACCTCGCGCACGCCACGGGCCTCCCGGGACGATCGCTCGGTCAGCCCGGTCCGTCCGGCAACCCGAACAACCTGCGTGCGTTGGCCGTGGTCTGCCGCGCGATCGCCTGCTCCGGTTCGCCGCGCAGTCCGGCGATGCAGGCCAGGACCGCGCCCAGCCGCGCAGGCTCGTTGCGCTGGCCGCGGATCCCGGCATCGGGCTGGTCCGGGGCGTCGGTTTCCAGCAGCAGCTGTTCCAGCGGCATGCCGGCGACCAGGCGGCGCAGCCGGTGCGCGCGCGGATAGGTCACCGGTCCGCCCAGGCCGATCATGAAGCCGAGTTTCCACAGTTGCGCCGCCTGTTCGGGGCTGCCCGAAAAACTGTGGACCACCCCGCGCAGGCGGCCCACCGACTTGATCGTGGCGATGACTTCCTCGACCGCGCGGCGTGCGTGCACGATCACCGGCAGGTCGTACTCGGCCGCCAGTTCCAGCTGGCGCCGGAAATAGAGGCGCTGTTCGCCGGCGTCGAGTCCTTCGACATAGAAGTCGAGCCCGCACTCCCCGATCGCGCGCGGGCGTTCGCGTTCTATCCATGCGCGCAGCTGGTCCAGGTGCTCGTGGCGATGGGCGTCCAGGAACATCGGGTGCAGGCCGTAGGCCGGATGCAGGCCGGGCGACGCGGCGCAGATCTCGCGCAACTTGGGCCAGCCGGCGGCCGCGACCGCGGGCACGAGCTGGTCGTTCACGCCGGCGCGGCGCGCCCGCGCCAGCACCGCGTCGCGGTCGGGATCGAATTCCTCGGCGTCGAGGTGGCAATGGCTGTCGACGAGGTGCATGGCATCAAGCGCGCGGGCTCGGCGCCGTGCGCCGGGTGCGCCAGCTCGCCAGCAGCAGCGTGCCCAGGCCGAGCAGGATCTCGTCGAGGAACGGCACCGGATCGGGCAGGCACAGGTCGAGCAGGAACAGGGCGGCGGTGAGCTTGAACAGCGTCGGATGGCGCAGTTGCCGCGCCCAATTCAGGATCGGCGTGGTGGCAAGATGAGGCATGGTTCGACCTCGGTGGAATCTGGCTGTCTGGAAGGAAAACGGTACGGGAACTTTTCGACGACATTCCTGACCGAGAGGTGGATCTGTTCAGGTAGCGCGTGCTGCAATGCGCTGGCACGAAGACACACGCGGAACGTCCGCACAAGGAGCTCGAAATGAAGAGCAATACGACAACTATACTGGTCGCTGCTGGCGCACTGCTGGTAGGGGGCGTGGCCACGGCTGCCTTCATGAACAACCGCGGCAAGTCCGACGATGTCGTCGCCCCGTCCGCCGAAGTCCGGCCGACCCTGGACAACTCGCTGGCGGCCGATGACGCGGCCTCTTCCGCCGTGAAGGGCGGCGGTGTCCTGGAATACGCCGACGTGGTCAAGGTCGATCCGGTGACCAGCAAGGAAAAGGTCTATGCGACCGTGATCGGCACCGAACCGGTGCGCGAGACCAGCACCACCAGCACGCCGCGCGAGGTGTGCAACGACGTGGTCGTGCAGGAACACGTGCCGCGCAAGGACCCGAACAACATCGCCGGCACCGCCGCCGGCGCGCTCATCGGCGGCGTGCTCGGCAACCAGGTCGGCGGCGGCGACGGCCGCAAGCTGGCCACTGTCGCCGGTGCCGTGGGCGGCGCCTTCGCCGGTCGCGCGATCCAGCAGCGGCATGCCGACAACAACGTGGTCAGCCGCACCGAGCGCCAGTGCCACACCGAGAACGCGACTTCCGAGTCCTCGCGCGTGGTCGGCTACAACGTGACCTACCGCAATGCAGATGGCACCACCGGCACGATGCGCATGGACAGCAAGCCGGGTAGCCGCATCGCGATGGGCAACGCCGACAACGTGGTCGGCTACGACGTGACGTACCGCTACAACGGCCAGGAAAAGACCGTGCGCATGAACAGCAAGCCGGCCAGCGATCGCCTGCCGGTCATCGACGGGCAACTGGTCACCCAGACCGCTGCGCTGGAATCCGCTCCGGCCAACCAGCAGTAAGTTCGTCCCGAAACGCGTCGAGGGAAGAGCCGGCAATGCCGGCTCTTCCCGTTTCCGGCGCCGTGCGGCGCGCTGCACGGACGGAACGCGGCGATACAATGCGGCGATTCCCCGGGGACTGGCCTGCGATGTCGTTGCAAACGGATGATCTGTTCGATGTGCGCTCGCTGTTGAGCGAGGACGAGCGGGCCGTGCAGGATGCGGTGGCGCGCTTCACCGACGAGCGGGTGCTGCCGGCGATCGGCGACGCGTTCGACCAAGGGCGCTTCCCGCGGGAACTGGTGCCGGACATCGCGGCGCTCGGGCTGCTCGGACCGACCTTGCCCGCCGAGTACGGCGGGGCCGGGCTGGGGGCCGTGGCCTACGGCCTGATCTGCCAGGAACTGGAGCGCGGCGACAGCGCGCTGCGCAGCTTCGTCAGCGTGCAGTCCTCGTTGTGCATGCATGCGATCCACGCCTACGGCAGCGAGGAGCACAGGCGCCGCTGGCTGCCGGAGATGGCGGCCGGGCGCGCGATCGGATGTTTCGGCCTCACCGAGGCGCATGGCGGCTCGGACCCGGCCAGCATGCGCACCCGGGCGGTGCGCGACGGCGGCGATTGGCGCCTGAGCGGCAGCAAGATGTGGATCACCAACGGCAGCATCGCCGACCTGGCGATCATATGGGCGCAGACCGACGACGGCGTGCGCGGCTTCATCGTCGAGCGCGGCGTGCCGGGATTCGCGGCCGAGGACATCAAGCACAAGATGAGCCTGCGGGCTTCGGTCACCTCGGCGCTGTTCCTGGACGACGTGCGCGTGCCCGAGCGCAACCGGTTGCCCGAAGCGAGCGGGCTCAAGGCGCCGCTCGGCTGCCTCAACCAGGCGCGCTACGGCATCGCCTGGGGACCGGTCGGTTCGGCGATCGCCTGCCTGCGCGAAGCGCTGGCCTACTGCGGCGAGCGGGTGCTGTTCGGGCGGCCGCTGGCGGCGACCCAGAGCACCCAGGTCAAGCTGGCCGACATCGCGCGCCGCATCACCACCGCGCAGTTGCTGGCGCTGCAGTTGGGGCGACTGAAGGAAGCCGGCGCCCTGCAGCCCGTGCAGGTGTCGCTGGCGAAATGGAACAACTGCCGGATGGCGCTGGACGTGGCGCGCGAATGCCGCGACCTGCTCGGCGCGGCGGGCATCACCACCGAGCATGCGGCGATCCGGCATGCGCTCAACCTGGAGTCGGTGATCACCTACGAGGGAACCGAGACCGTGCACCAACTCGTGGTCGGCCGCGCGCTGACCGGCATCAACGCATTCTGAGGAGCATCCCATGGCGATGGAGGACATCCGGATCGAGACCGAGCGGCTGGTGCTGCGGCCCCCGGCGGCCGAGGACTTCGAGGCCCTCGCGCGATTCGCTTCCGACGAGGAAACCATGCGCCACATCGGCGGCGTGCAGGCGCCTTCGGTGGCCTGGCGTTCCCTGGCGGCCCTGGTCGGCAGTTGGCACCTCCAGGGCTTCGCCATGTTCTCGGTGATCGAGAAGGCGAGCGGCGAGTGGATCGGCCGGGTCGGCCCCTGGCAGCCGCACGGTTGGCCGGGGACCGAGGTCGGCTGGAGCCTGAGCCGCGCGGTCTGGGGGCGAGGCTATGCCCCGGAGGCCGCCACGGCGGCCATCGACTGGGCGTTCGAGCGGCTGGGCTGGGACGAGGTGATCCATACCATCGCGCCGGGCAACGCGAACTCCAAGCGCGTCGCCGAGAAGCTCGGCTCGCGCCTGCTGCGGATGGGGCGGCTGCCCGAGCCGTACCACGAGCAGGAGGTCGAGATCTGGGGGCAGGGCCGCGAGGAGTGGCGGGCGCGTCGCTGAGCGGCCCGGGCCGGCGCGGGCGTTTCACCTGGCCTGGCCGTCCCGCGGCCTATGGTGGGGCCTCCTGTCCGCCTCGGAGGAATACCCATGAGCAAGCCCCGGATCGCGGTGCTGGTCGGCAGCCTGCGCAAGGAATCCTACAACCGGCGGCTCGCCGCCGCGATCGAGAAGCTGGCCGGCGACCGGGCCGCGTTCGAGCACGTCGAGATCGGCGACCTGCCGCTGTACAACCAGGACCACGACGGCGACTATCCGGCGCAGGGCAAGCGCCTGAAGCAACAAGTCCGCGCCGCCGACGCGGTGCTGTTCGTCACGCCGGAGTACAACCGCTCGATTCCCGGCGTGCTCAAGAACGCCATCGACCTGGGGTCGCGCCCCTATGGCGACAGCGCCTTCGCCGGCAAGCCGGCGGCGCTGCTGGGCATCTCGATCGGCGCGATCGGCACTTCGCTGGCGCAGCAGCACCTGCGCAACGTGCTGGCCTACCTGGACATGCCGGTGCTGGGCCAGCCGGAAGTGTTCCTGCAGTACAAGGACGGGTTCTTCGACGCGCAGGGCGGGATCGCCGACGAAGGCACCCGCAAGTTCCTGCAGGGGTTCGTCGACAAGTTCCTGCACTGGCTGGACCGTCATCGCGGCTGACCGCGGCGGCGACGGGGCGGACGTGGCGCCGTCTCGGTCCGTGCGACGGCAGGGGCGTAGATGTGTGCACCGGCTGCGCACCGCTTATCCACAGGGTTGTGCATGGCCGGAAAGGGCAGGGATGACTATCCTTCCTGCCCCCATCCCTGCGTCACGAGCCCGTATCCATGTCTGCGCGTCCCGGCTTTCGCAACAACCGCGGCAACGACCGCGACGATTTCCGCGAGCAGCGGATCGACCAGTTGCGCGTGCCGCCGCATTCGGTGGAAGCCGAGCAGGCGGTGCTGGGCGGGTTGATGCTGGCGCCGGAGGCGTTCGACCGGGTCAACGACCAGCTCACCGAGAACGATTTCTACCGGCGCGACCACCAGCTGATCTACCGCGCGATCCGCGAGCTGTCCGAGCGCGACCGGCCGTTCGACGCGGTCACGCTGACCGAATGGTTCGAGTCGCAGGGCAAGCTGGAGCTGATCGGCGACGGCGCCTACCTGATCGAGCTGGCCAGCACCACGCCGTCGGCGGCGAACATCGCCGCCTACGCCGAGATCGTGCGCGACAAGGCGGTGCTGCGGCAGCTGATCCAGGTCGGTACCGACATCGTCAACGACGGTTTCCAGCCGGAAGGGCGCGACAGCGCCGAGCTGCTCGCGGCGGCGGAGAAGTCGGTGTTCGCGATCGCCGAGCAGGGCGCGCGCGGGCGCACCGACTTCGTGGCGATGCCCGGCGCGCTGAAGGACGCCTTCGAGGAGCTGCGCAACCGGTTCGAGAACGGCGGCAACATCACCGGCCTGCCGACCGGCTACAGCGAGTTCGATGCGATGACCGCCGGCCTGCAGCCGACCGACCTGATCATCCTGGCCGCGCGCCCGGCGATGGGCAAGACCACCTTCGCGCTGAACATCGCCGAGTACGCGGCGATCAAGTCGAAGAAGGGCGTGGCGGTGTTCTCGATGGAAATGTCGGCCGCGCAGCTGGCGATGCGCCTGATCTCGTCCAACGGTCGCATCAACGCGCAGCGGCTGCGCACCGGCCAGCTCGAGGACGAGGACTGGGCGCGCGTCACCGGCGCGATCAAGATGCTCAAGGAGACCAAGATCTTCATCGACGACACGCCGGGCGTGTCGCCGGAAGTGCTGCGCTCCAAGTGCCGCCGCCTCAAGCGCGAGCACGACCTCGGGCTGGTGGTGATCGACTACCTGCAGCTGATGTCGGTGCCGGGCAACAGCGAGAACCGCGCGACCGAGATCTCCGAGATCAGCCGGTCGCTCAAGGGCCTGGCCAAGGAACTCAACGTGCCGGTGATCGCGCTCTCGCAGCTCAACCGCTCGCTGGAAACGCGCACCGACAAGCGCCCGGTGATGGCCGACCTGCGCGAATCGGGCGCCATCGAGCAGGACGCCGACATGATCGTGTTCATCTACCGCGACGAGTACTACAACAAGGAGAATTCGCCGGACAAGGGCCTGGCCGAGATCATCATCGGCAAGCACCGCGGCGGTCCGACCGGTTCGTGCAAGCTCAAGTTCTTCGGCGAATACACCCGCTTCGACAACCTCAGCCACGACAACATCGGCGCCTTCGAGTAGCCGGTTTCCCGGTGGCCGGCCTCCGGGACGGCGTCGAAGGCGGCCGGGCCGCCTCGACCGGCCTTGGACTTTTCCCCTCGGCATCCGGAGCGTAGATGTCCCTCGCACTCGTCTGGTTCCGTCGCGACCTGCGCCTGGACGACCAACCGGCCCTGCGCGCGGCGCTCGAAGCCGGGCACGTTCCCGTGCCGGTGTACGTGCACGCGCCTGCGGAAGAGGGCGATTGGCCGCCGGGCACGGCATCCGGCGCATGGCTGCACCGTTCGCTGCTCGCGTTGGACGAGGACCTGCGGCGGCGCGGTTCGCGGCTGCTGGTGCTGCGCGGACCGAGCGATGCGGCGCTGCGCAGGCTCGCGGTGCGTTGCGGCGCCGCGGCGGTGTACTGGAACCGCAAGTACGAACCCGCCACCCAGTCGCGCGATGCGGCCATCAAGCGGGCATTGCGCGAGGCGGGCCTCGTGGCCGAGAGCTTCAACGGCAGCCTGCTGTTCGAGCCCTGGGAACTGCGCACCCGGCAGGGCGGCCCGTATCGGGTATTCACGCCGTTCTGGCGCACCGCCCTGGCGCAGTGGCACCTGCCGTTGCCGTGGAAGGCGCCGGATCGATTGCCGCCGGTACCGGAGGCGCTGGCCGGCGAGGCGATCGAGGCGCTGGGCTTGGCGCCTTCGCTGCGCTGGGACTCCGGGTTCTGGGAAAGCTGGCGGCCGGGCCAGGCCGGCGCCCACGAGGCGCTGGAGGTCTTCGTCGACGGTGCGTTGCGCGGCTACCGCGACGGGCGCGACAGGCCCGACCGCGCGGGTACCTCGCGGCTGTCGCCGCACCTGCATTTCGGCGAGATCGCGCCATGGCGGATCTGCGCGGAACTCGAGCGGCATCGCCGTGCGCCGCTGGCGGCCGACATCGACGGCTATGTCCGCGAACTCGGCTGGCGCGAGTTCGGCTACCACCTGCTGCACCATTTCCCGGAAAGCGCGACCCGCAACCTCGATCCGCGCTTCGACCGGTTCGAATGGGCGGTTCCGCCGGCGGACGAACTGCGCGCGTGGCAGCGAGGACATACCGGAATCCCGATCGTGGACGCGGGCATGCGCGAGCTCTGGCATACCGGCTACATGCACAACCGCGTGCGCATGATCGTCGCCAGCTTCCTGTGCAAGCACCTGCGCGTCCATTGGCTGGAAGGCGCGCGCTGGTTCTGGGACACGCTGGTCGATGCCGACCTCGCCGGGAATACCCTGGGCTGGCAATGGGTGGCAGGCACCGGGGCGGACGCGGCACCGTACTTCCGCATCTTCAATCCGGTCGCGCAGGCGCGGAAGTTCGACCCGCACGCGCACTACATCGCGCGGTGGGTGCCGGAACTGGCGGCGCTGCCGGCGCATGCGCGCCCGGCTCCCTGGCAGCATCCCGAATTGCGGGCACGCCACGCGCCGGGCTATCCGGCCGTGCCGATCGTCGAGTTGGCGCAAGGGCGCGAGCGGGCCCTAGCCGCGTACGCCCGCCTGCGCGGGCGGGGGCTTTCCTGAATACGCGTGAACGCAGCGTGCGGGGATCACGGTTTCATCATGTCGCCCTCGCGTCGGGCTGTTTATGCTGACCGCCTTCATGAATGCCGGAAGCGCCGGCCAATAAGGAGAAGACGAATGTACCGATCCGCCAGCAAGTGCCTGTCCGTGGCGCTGGTCAGCGCCATCGCCCTGTCCGCCTGCGCGACCGGTGGTTCCTACGTGCAGCAGGACCAGTACGGCAATCCGACCCAGCAGCAGAACAAGACCGGCCGTGGTGCGCTGATCGGCGCCGCCATCGGTGCCGCCGCCGGCCTGATCACCGGCAACAGCGCCACCGAGCGCCGCCAGCACGCGATGATCGGCGCCGGCATCGGCGCGCTGTCCGGCGCGGCGATCGGCAACTACCAGGATCGCCAGGAGCGCGCGCTGCGCGAGCGCACCGCCAACACCGGCATCGACGTGAAGCGCGAAGGCGACAACATCACGCTCAACCTGCCGGACGGGGTGACCTTCGACTTCGGCAAGTCCACGCTCAAGCCGGAGTTCTATTCCGCGCTCAACGGCGTGGCTTCGACGCTGAAGGAATACAACCAGACGATGATCGAGGTGACCGGCCATACCGACAGCGTCGGCAGCGATGCGTTCAACCAGAAGCTGTCGGAAGACCGCGCCAATTCGGTCGCGCAGTACCTGACCGCGCAGGGCGTGCAGCGCGAGCGCATGGAAGTGGTCGGCGCCGGCAAGCGCTATCCGATCGCCGACAACAGCACCGACGCCGGCCGTGCCAAGAACCGCCGCGTCGAGATCCGCCTGATCCCGCTGCGGGCCGACGGCAGCAGCACCGGCATGCAGTAACGCCGTCGCCGACGTAGTGGAACGCCGGGCCGCACGTGCGGCCCGGCGCGTTTATGGACGCCCGGCGGGGAGGTGCGCGGCCGCGGCGTCGCCGGGGCGCGGGAGGCAGGGATCGCACCAGGACGCTCGCCGGTGCGCCCCTGCGCTCCGTTCAGGCCGTGACCTTCTCCAGGATGCGCTTGCCCTCGGCCTGCAGGTCGGCGTCCTCCTCCTGGTCGGCCGGCTGCGCCGCCTGGGCCGTTTCGGCGGACTTCGCCTGCGCCGCCAGCTTCGCGGCCGGGCACTGCGTCAACATGTAGTTGGCGTCGAAGTTGAGGCGTTCGACCAGGAAGTCGACGAAGGCGCGCACCTTGGGCGAAATCAGCCGGCCACCGGCGAAGACCGCGTTGAAGTCGTACTCGGGCCCGGTCCAGCCGGCCAGCACGCGCCGCACCATGCCCGATTCGATGAAGGGCTTGGCCATCACGTCGCCGGTCAGCATCAGGCCTTCGCCGCATACCATCGCGCCGTTCAATGCGGTGGGATCGTTGGCCACCACCAGCGGGTTGATCGGGAACTCGCGCAGTTCGCCGCCGTCACTGAGCGGCCAGAAGAAGCGGTTGCTGTGGACGTTGCGGTTCTTGCGCATGGCCAGCGTGCGGTGGAACTGCAGTTCGTCCGGGTGCAGCGGCTCGCCGTAGCGCTCGATGTAGGTGGGGCTGGCGAACACCTGGCTGCGCAGGCTGCCGAGCTTGCGGGCGACCAGGTTGGAGTCGGGCAGGGCGCCGACCCGCAGCGCCAGGTCGGCCTCGCCGGCGATCAGGTCCAGCTTCTCGTTGCCCAGGTGCATGTCCAGCTGGATTTCCGGATACTGCGCATGGAACTCGCCGAGCAGCGGGGCGATCCAGTTGATGCCGATCGAGTAGGGCACGGTGAAGCGCAGCCAGCCGCGCGGGCCGGACTGCAACTGGCTGACCGCGCTCTCGGCTTCCTCCAGCTCCCGCGCGATGCGCCGGCAGTGGTCGTGGTACACCGAGCCGGCCTCGGTGAGGCCGATGCGGCGGGTGGTCCGGTGCAGCAGGCGCGCGCCGAGGCGCTGCTCGAGTTCCTGCACCTTGCGGCTGACGGTGGTCTTGGGCAGGCCCAGCGCATTGGCTGCGGCGATGAAGCTGCCTTGTTCGACCACCTTGACGAAGATCAGGCTGTCGTTGAGATCGTGGGCCATGGCGGACTCCGATGGGGATTGGGGCGTGACAGGGGATTGGACCGTGACAGGGATGATTATTCCCCTTAATCCGGACTAATCAAGTGCGGGTTAGGGGCGTAACTTGCGTCCAATCCTTCTTCCCCCCGAGATTGCCGCCATGGGACTTCGTGCCTGGCTCGGCCTCAAGCCGCGCCGTGATGAGGCGCTCGAAAGCGCCTTCGACCCGATCGAGATTCCCGCGGAACCCAGGATTCCCCAGGGCTTCCGCGAATTCACCTTGCCGCCCCGGCTGCAGCGCAGCGGCCGCCGCGTGCGCGGCAACAACCGGGATTCGTCCTCGTTCCGCATTCCGATTGTCCTGGATGTGGGAGTAAAAGTCCCATGAGCGGGATGCTCCAGCCGGAGGTCGCCGTGCTCGGCGCCACCGGCCTGGTTGGCGGTGGCGTCGTGCAGGCGCTGCTGGAGGCCGGCAGCCCGGTGCTTGCGATCGGGCGCAGCGCGTTGCGCCTGAAGGCGCTGAAGGACCGTTTCGCGGATGCTCCCGCCCTGGACACGATGGCGGGTTCGGTGGCCGGCGATGCCGCCGCCGAGGCGCTCGCCAACCGCATCGCCGACCGCTCGCGCCCGCTGGCCGCGGTGGTGGCGTGCATCGGCAGCCCGCTCAGCAAGGGGCGGCTGCTCGACCGGCCGGCCTCGGCGCTGTTGAAGCGGCTGCAGAACGACCTGCTGCCGCACCTGGCCGCGGCCCGCCACCTGCTGCCGCTGCTGGCCGATTTCGGCGGCCGCTACGTGCTGGTGGGCGGACCGTGCGCCCTGCGCGCGTGGGCCGGCCACGGCGACATATCGATCGTGGCGTCGGCCACGCGGATGCTGGCCCACGTGCTGCACGAGGAAGCGCAGCCGCTCGGCGTGCGCGTGCAGTTGCTGTCCGTGGACCAGCCCGTGCGCAACCCGGCGCAACCCACCGAAGCCTGCCGCGAGTGGCTGGACCCGCCCACGGTCGGCCGCAGCGCGGTATCGCTGCTGGCCGGCCGCGGCGTGCCCGGCCAGGTCGTGGTCGGCGTCGATCGCTTGCTCGCATCCCTGCCGGTCACCGGATTGATGGCCGGCGTTTCCCTCCCCCTTCCCACCCAAGAGGTTTCCCAATGAACCAGAACGCCACCCCGTTCCGATTCTCCGTGCGCCATGCGCTCGCGGCGGCGGTGATCGCCGCCGTGCTGGCCGGATGCGGTTCGCAGGCCGCGGAGCAGGGCGCTCCGCCGGCGCCGCAGGTCGGTGCCGCCCCGGTACTGATCAAGCCGATCCGCCAGTGGGACGAGTTCAGCGGCCGCATCGAGGCGGTCGAGAGCGTCCAGCTGCGCCCGCGCGTGTCCGGCTACATCGAGAAGGTCAACTACGTCGAAGGCCAAGAAGTGAAGAAGGGCGACGTGTTGTTCACCATCGACGCGCGCCCCTACCGCGCCGAACTCGCCCGGGCCACCGCCGATCTCGCCCGCGCCCGCACCCAGGCCGAGCTGTCGCGCAGCGAGGCCGCCCGTGCGAAGAAGCTGGCCGAGCAGCAGGCGATCTCGACCGAGAGCTGGGAACAGCGCCGCGCCGCGGCCGACCAGGCCGGTGCCGACGTGGCCGCCGCGCAGGCGGCGGTGGAGCAGGCGCGGCTCAACCTGGAATGGACCCAGGTGCGCGCGCCGATCGACGGCCGTGCCGGCCGCGCGATGGTGACCGCCGGCAACCTGGTCACCGCCGGCGACGGCGCCAGCGTGCTGACCACGTTGGTGTCCCAGGACAAGGTCTATGTCTATTTCGACGCGGACGAAGCGACCTTCCTGAACTACTCGCGGATGGCCCGCGAGGGCGTGCGGCCGAGCGAGCGCGAGGCGCGCCTGCCGGTGCGGGTCGCGCTGATGGGCGAGGACGGCTTTGCCCACGAAGGGCAGGTCGACTTCCTCGACAACCAGCTCGAGCGCAGCACCGGCACCATCCGCGTCCGCGCCGTGCTCGACAACGCCGAGCGCCGCTTCACGCCGGGCCTGTTCGCCCGCGTGCAGCTGCCCGGCAGCGGCGAGTTCAAGGCCGTGCTGATCGACGACAAGGCCGTGCTCACCGACCAGGACCGCAAGTACGTGTACGTGGTCGACAAGGACGGCAAGGCGCAGCGGCGCGACGTGCAGCTCGGCCGTACCGCCGAGGGCCTGCGCATCGTGCAGCAGGGCCTGGCGGCCGGCGACCGGGTGATCGTGGACGGCGTGCAGAAGGTCTTCATGCCGGGCATGCCGGTGCAGGTCAAGCCGAGCGTCATCGCACCGAAGGCGGAGCGGACCACCGCCGCATTGAATTGAACCCGCGAGGTTGAAGCCCCTCTCCCGCCGGGAGAGGGGCGGGGTGAGGGTACGGGGGGCGACCCCTGCCGGGGGCCTGGTCGCACGAGGCTTCCCCCGCGTCCTCATCCGTCCCTGCGGGCCGCCTTCTCCCCTGTGGGAGAAGGGCACCGTCTTGCCATTTTCCAGGAATCCAATCCATGGACTTTTCCCGTTTCTTCATCGACAGGCCGATATTCGCGGCCGTGCTGTCGATCATCATCTTCGCCGCGGGCCTGATCTCGATCCCGCTGCTGCCCATCGGCGAGTATCCCGACGTGGTGCCGCCCTCGGTGGTGGTGCGCACGGTCTATCCGGGCGCCAACCCCAAGGTCATCGCCGAGACCGTCGCCACGCCGCTGGAGGAAGCGATCAACGGCGTGGAGAACATGATGTACATCAAGTCGGTCGCCGGTTCGGACGGCGTGCTGCAGATGACCATCACGTTCCGCCCGGGCACCGATCCGGACGACGCGGCGGTCAAGGTGCAGAACCGCGTGGCGCAGGCGCAGGCGCGCCTGCCCGAGGACGTGCGGCGGCAGGGCGTGACCACGCAGAAGCAGTCGCCGACCTTCCTGATGGTGGTGCACCTGACCTCGCCGGACGGCCGCTACGACACGCTGTACCTGCGCAACTACGCGCGCCTGCACGTCAAGGACGAGCTCGCGCGCATCCAGGGCGTGGGCGACGCGCAGATCTTCGGCGGCGGCGACTACGCGATGCGCGCCTGGCTCGACCCGGAGCGGATCGCCGCGCTGGGCATGACCGCCAGCGACGTGGTCGGCGCCATGCGCGAGCAGAACGTGCAGGTGTCCGCCGGCCAGCTCGGCGCCGAGCCAATGCCGCATAGCGACTTCCTGACGCTGATCAACGCACAGGGCCGCCTGCGTACCGAGCAGGAGTTCGGCGACATCGTGCTCAAGACCGGCAGCGACGGCCAGGTGGTGCGCCTGCGCGACGTGGCCCGCCTGGAGCTGGGCGCCGGCGACTACACGCTGCGCTCGCAGTTGGACGGCAAGAACGCGGTCGGCATCGGCATCTTCCAGGCGCCGGGCGCCAACGCGCTGCAGATCCGCGACCAGGTCATCGCCAAGATGGACGAGCTGACCCAGCGCTTCCCGCAGGGCGTGAAGTACGAGGCGGTGTACGACACCACGATCTTCGTGCGCGACTCGATCAGCGCGGTGGTGCACACCCTGCTGGAAGCGGTGGTGCTGGTCGTGCTGGTGGTGATCCTGTTCCTGCAGACCTGGCGCGCCTCGATCATTCCGCTGATCGCGGTGCCGGTGTCGGTGGTGGGCACGTTCGCCGCGCTGTACGTGCTGGGCTTCTCGATCAATACGTTGACCCTGTTCGGCCTGGTGCTGGCGATCGGCATCGTGGTCGACGACGCGATCGTGGTGGTCGAGAACGTCGAGCGCAACATCGAGGAAGGCCTGCCGCCGCTTGCGGCCGCGCACCAGGCGATGAAGGAAGTGTCCGGCCCGATCATCGCGATCGCGCTGGTGCTGTGCGCGGTGTTCGTGCCCATGGCGTTCCTGTCGGGCGTGACCGGCCAGTTCTACAAGCAGTTCGCGGTGACGATCGCCATCTCCACGGTGATCTCGGCGATCAACTCGCTGACCCTGTCGCCGGCGCTGGCCGCGCGCCTGCTCAAGTCGCACGACGCGCCGAAGGACGCGCCGTCGCGCCTGATCGAGCGCCTGTTCGGCTGGGTGTTCCGTCCGTTCAACCGCTTCTTCAACACCAATGCCAACCGCTACCAGGGTTCGGTCTCGCGCATCCTCGGCCGCCGCGGCGTGGTGTTCGTGGTCTACGTGGGCCTGCTGCTGGCGACCGGGCTGATGTTCAAGGCGGTGCCGGCCGGCTTCATCCCGACCCAGGACAAGATGTACCTGATCGCCGGCGTGAAGCTGCCGGAAGGTTCCTCGATCGAACGCACCGACGCGCTGCTGCGCAAGGTCGCCGACATCGCGATGAAGACCGACGGCGTGGCGCATTCGATCTCGTTCCCGGGCCTCAATGCGCTGCAGTTCACCAACACGCCCAATACCGGCGTGGTGTTCCTGCCGCTCAAGCCGTTCTCGGAGCGGAAGCGCACCGCGCTCGAGATCAACGCCGAGATCAACCAGAAGATCTCCGCGCTGGGCGAGGGCATGACGTTCGCGTTCATGCCGCCGCCGATCCTCGGCCTGGGCAACGGCAACGGCTACCAGCTGTTCATCGAGGACCGCGCCAACCTGGGCTACGGCGCGCTGCAGAACGCGGTCAGCGCGCTGCAGGGTGCGGTGTCGCAGGTGCCGGGCATGAGCTTCCCGATCGGTACCTACCAGGCCAACGTGCCGCAGCTGGACGCCGAGGTCGATCGCACCAAGGCCAAGGCGCAGGGGGTGGCGTTGACCAGCCTGTTCGACACGCTGCAGACCTACCTGGGCTCGGCCTACGTCAACGACTTCAACCAGTTCGGCCGTACCTGGCAGGTGATCGCGCAGGCCGACGCGCCGTTCCGCGACAGCGTCGAGGACATCGCCCGCCTGCGTACCCGCAACGACCGCGGCGAGATGGTGCCGATCGGCTCGATGGTCACCATCAAGCAGACCTACGGTCCCGACCCGGTGCTGCGCTACAACGGCTACACCGCGGCCGACCTGGCCGGCGAAGCCGATGCGCGCGTGCTGTCCTCGGCCGAGGCGATGCAGAAGCTGACCGAGCTGGCCGCGCAGGTGCTGCCTGCCGGCATGGCGATCGAGTGGACCGACCTGAGCTACCAGCAGGCGACCCAGGGCAACGCGGCGCTGGTGGTGTTCCCGCTGGCGGTACTGCTGGCGTTCCTGGTGCTGGCCGCGCTGTACGAGAGCTGGACGCTGCCGCTGGCGGTGATCCTGATCGTGCCGATGTGCCTGCTCTCGGCGCTGCTGGGCGTGTGGCTCACCGGAGGCGACAACAACGTGTTCGTGCAGGTCGGCCTGGTGGTGCTGATGGGCCTGGCGTGCAAGAACGCGATCCTGATCGTCGAGTTCGCCCGCGAGCTGGAGTTGCAGGGCAAGGGCATCGTCGAGTCGGCGCTGGAAGCCTGCCGCCTGCGCCTGCGCCCGATCGTGATGACCTCGATCGCCTTCATCGCCGGCACCGTGCCGCTGGTGTTCTCGCATGGCGCGGGCGCCGAGGTGCGCACGGCCACGGGCATCACCGTGTTCGCCGGCATGCTGGGCGTGACCCTGTTCGGCTTGTTCCTGACGCCGGTGTTCTACGTCGCGCTGCGCAAGCTGGCCGGCCGGCCGCTGGTGTCGCATTCGCCGGCGCCCTCGCTGCACAGCCACGCGTGACGTCGGTCCAACCCCACATCCAAGGATTCAATCCATGAACGACAACAACAAGATCGCCCTCGTCACCGGCGCGACCCGCGGCATCGGCCTGGAGACCGTGCGCCAGCTGGCCGAGGCCGGCGTGCACACGCTGCTGGCCGGGCGCAAGCGCGACGACGCGGTGGCGGCGGCGCTGAAGCTGCAGGCCGAGGGCCTGCCGGTGGAGGCGATCCAGCTCGACGTGGTGGACGAGATCAGCATCGCCGCCGCCGTCGGCACCGTCGAGCAGCGCCACGGGCGCCTGGACATCCTGGTCAACAACGCCGGCATCGTGCTGGACGAGCTCGGACGCAAGCCGTCCGAGCAGACCCTGGACGTCTGGCGCCGCACCTTCGACACCAACGTGTTCGCGGTGGTCGCCGTCACCCGCGCGTTCCTGCCGCTGCTGCGCCGTTCGCAGGCCGGGCGCATCGTCAACGTGTCGAGCATCCTCGGCTCGAACACCTTGCACAGCGATCCGTCCTCGCCGATCTACGACTTCAAGGTGCCGGCCTACAACGCCTCCAAGAGCGCGCTCAACGCATGGACGGTGCAGCTGGCCTACGAACTGCGCGACACCCCGATCAAGGTCAACGCGATCCACCCCGGCTACGTGAAGACCGACATGAACGGCGGCCAGGGCGAGCTGGGCGTGGAGGACGGCGCGCGCAGCAGCGTGCAGATGGCGCTGGTCGGCAGCGACGGGCCGAACGGCAGTTTCACTCACATGGGACAGGTGCTGCCATGGTGATGCGTACCTTGACTCTCGCGTTGGCCAGCACCCTGCTGGCCGGCTGCGTCACCGTCGGCCCGGACTACGTGGCGCCGCTGCCGCAGGCCACGGTGTTGCCCGAAGCGAAGGATCCGGCCTTCAGCGCCGAATCCCCGGTCGGCGCCTGGTGGGCGCAGTTCGGCGACCCGGTGCTCGAGCAGCTCGTGCGCGACGCGATGGTGGCCAACCACGACCTGCGCATCGCCGTGTCCCGCGTGCAGGAAGCGCGCGCGGTGTTCGTCGAGCGCCGCCTCGACCAGTTGCCGCACGTCACCGCGGGCGGCAGCTACGACCGTCGCCACGAGCAGTCGGCCGCGGCCGGCGGCGAGCGGGTGATGAGCGAGACCGCGACGCTGGGCTTCGACGCGGGCTGGGAGCTGGACCTGTTCGGCCGCCAGCGCCGGGCCGCGCAAGCGGCGCGCGCCGACCTGGAAGCGGAGCAGGCCAATCTCGACGACGCCCAGGTCACCGTCGCGGCGGAGGTCGCGCGCAACTACTTCGAGCTGCGCGGCGTGCAGAAGCGCATCGAGGTCGCGCGCACCACGCTCGACAACCTGCGCGACACCCAGCGCCTGACCGAGACCCGCTGGAACCTGGGCTCGGGCAGCGAACTCGACGTGCAGAGCAGCCGCGCGCGGTTGAAGGCCATCGAGGCCGACATCCCGCTGCTCGAAGTCGCGCAGGCGCAGTATCGCCGCCGCCTGGCGGTGCTGCTGGGGCGCGCGCCGGACTCCCTGGACGAGACGCTCGCGCCGCGGCCGACGCCCGCCTACGCACGCGCCCTGGCGCTGGGCGACAGCGCCCAGCTGCTGCGCCAGCGCCCGGACGTGCGCGAAGCGGAGCGCCGGCTCGCCGCCGCCACCGCGCGGGTCGGCGTGGCCACCGCGGACCTGTTCCCGCGCATCAGCCTGAGCGGTTTCGTCGGTTTCCTTTCCGGCGACGCCGCTTCGCTGACCCGCAGCGGCAGCAAGGCCTGGTCGCTGACGCCGTCGATCAGTTGGGCGGCGTTCGACTTCGGCACCGTGCGCGCACGGCTGCGCGCGAGCAAGGCGCAGGCCGACGGCGCGCTGGCGCAGTACGAGCAGAGCGTGCTGCTGGCGCTGGAGGACACCGAGAATGCGATGACCGCCTATGCTCGACAGCAGTCGCGGCTAGCGATCGTGGTGGAGCAGGCCGAGGCGGCCCGGCGCGCGGAGGCGCTGGCGCAGATCCGCTATCGCGAGGGTTCGGAGGATTTCCTGACCCTGCTCGACGCCCAGCGCACGCGCCTGACCGCGGACGACGCGCTGGCGCAGGCCGAGGCATCGGTCAACGTCGGCGTGGTGGCGGTCTACAAGGCGCTGGGCGGCTGGCGACAGCCGCAGGCGGAGGAAGGAACGGCGAGCGTGGCGAGCCGTTGAACGCGAAAGGGCCGGTCCGGCGACGGACCGGCCCTTTCCGCATCGGCGCGGCCGGTATCCGGGAGGCTACGCGGCGGCGGTCGCGCGGACATAGGCGCGGACGGCGCGCAGTATCCGCTGCTCCAGGTCGGGCACCTCCATCGCGCCACGCGCCGCGGCCGACAGCATCATGCCCTTGACGATGCCGGCCATGTCGGCGATCGCCGTATCCTGGTCCGCCTCCGGCAGGTTCCCGTCGGCGCGCAATGCCGCGGCTATCATGCTGCGCGCCTGCCGGGCCAGGTCTTGCTCGTTCGCGTCCAGGAACATCAAGGGCTCGGCCAGGATCAGGTTCGTGGTGAGCAGGGGGCGCTCCAACTTGTGCTAACCGAAGCCGCGCCTGAGCGCGGCCGCGCGGGCGGCGGTCACATCAGGTTGTCGGCGATGCAGTAGTTGTCGCGCCCGTTGTTCTTGGCGATGTACAGCGCGGCGTCCGCGCGCGAGAACCAATCCTGCCAGTGGGTCTCGCCGTTGTAGAGCGCGGCGCCCAGCGAACTGGTGATGCGGCCGCCCGGGCCCCGCAGGGCGCTGCGGACGGCCCTGCGCAGCCGTTCGGTGGCGGCTTCGAGCTGCTCGACCGACTCGACCCGCAGCAGCACCACGAATTCCTCGCCGCCGAACCGGAACACCCGGTCGCGCTCGCGCACCTCGAAGCGCAGGATGGCCGCCAGGTCGGCCAGGGCAGCATCGCCCGCGGCGTGCCCGTAGAGGTCGTTGACTTCCTTGAAGTGGTCGACATCGAGGATCACCAGCCCGTTCAGGCGCTCGCGCTCGCGGCGTTCGTTGACCTGGCGGGTCAGCGCACGTTCGAGCATCCGGCGGTTGGGCAGGCCGGTCAGCGCGTCGAGCGATGCCAGTTCCTCCAGTTCGACCCGGTCGTTGTTCATCCGCAGCGACAGCGCGTGGCCGATCGCCATCGTCAGCACGGTGACCGCGATGGCCGAGAAGTGCTCGCCGAAGCCGCCGGCCAGGCCCGGGAACAGCAGCAGCATCAGCAGCAGCGGCAGGCTGGCCAGCGTGGCCCGGGCCGGCGTGCACAGGAAATGGTTGGTCATCAGCACCGGGAACAGCCAGGGCAGCGCCGCATGCCCGGATACCGTCAACGCCAGCAGGCACGCGGCCACGTTGAGCAGGGCGAAGCGTCCGCCGGCCCCGCGGGCCTCCTCGCGATCGCGCATGCGCCAAGACTGCACGCCGGCCAGCGACGCGAGCACCGCCGACAGGCCCGCCCCCAGCCATTGCCCGGCCATCACCAGGTACAGCGCGTACAGGGACAACAGGCCGGTGGCGAGCGGACCCAGTACGCGGATGAATCCCAGCCGGGGGTCCCGTCTCAACTGGACGATCACGGATCAGGTCTGGAGGGCAGGTTGAGAAGAGGGTGGATGAAGCGGACGAAGATGCTCGACGGTTCCCGGTGTCGGAAAAGACCGATCCATTGCCAGGCCGGTTCCTTCGCTCGAACCGATCGGAGCGCGTCGAGCGGCGCAACCGGTTGAAGCAATAGGAGAATCCGGCGGTCCGCTTCCTTGCCGGGCGCCTCGGGCTAGGCGGGCCATTATACGGTAACGGGATCGCGGGCGGCCACTGCCGAGGGAGGGCGCCGTCCCGTTTTCTGCACGGTTCGTCGCTGCCATCGGGGTTTCGTCGGTTGCCGGTGGTCCGACGATCGCGATCGATGGCAGCCTGCCCGCGAGCAGGAGAAGAGGGAGGAAGCGACTTGAATGCATTGCGTTCCATGGGCGGCTTGGCCGTGCTGGCGCTCGCCGCCTCATGGATTTCGGGTCCGGCGCTTGCGATGGCGTCCGGGCACCCGGTTACGGCGCCGCGTTGCGAGATCGGCGGCTATCGCCTGGACGATGGCCGCGCGCTCGACATCGGCCCGGGTGCCGGACAGCGGCTGCGTTGGCGCATGGCCGACGGGCGCACCGGTGCGTTGACGCCGGAGGCCGACGGGACGTGGACCAGCACCCTGGGCTGGACGGAGCGGTCCGACGGACACCGGCTTCGCTTCGATTGCAGGCACGGCCGCGTGCGTTTCGACGATCTGCCGGGGCAGCGCATACCGCTGGTGGAGATCGAAACCCGGTTCGCCGGCAGCGGCGTCGCCCTGGCCGGCCGGCTGACCCTGCCGCCGGGCGACGGTCCCGTGCCGCTGGTGGTGCTGGTGCACGGCGCCGAGCGCGACCCGGCGCTGCAGCACTATTCGCTCCAGCGCGAGTTCGCGAGTGCGGGAATCGGGGTGTTCGCCTACGACAAGCGCGGTACCGGCGCGTCCGGCGGGCGCTACACGCAGGACTATCTCACGCTCGCGATCGATGCGATCCACGCCATGCGCGAGGCCCGGCGCCTCGCCGGCGATCGCGCCGGGCGCATCGGCTACCAGGGCGGTAGCCAAGGCGGCTGGGTCGCCCCGCTGGCGGCGCGGATCGTCCCGGTCGACTTCGTCGTCGTCAGCTTCGGCCTGGCCGTCTCGCCGCTGGACGAAGACCGCGAAGCGATCGCCTTCGACATGGCGCGCGCAGGCTTCGGCGAGGACGCCATGGCCGGTGCGATGGAAATCGCGGACGCCACCGCCAGGTTGCTCGAAAGCGACTTCACCGACGGCTACGAGCCATTGGCCGCGGTGAAGGCCAAGTACGGAAAGGCCCCTTGGTATCCCTTCGTGCGCGGCAACTTCACCTGGTACCTGCTCGCCACCGATCCGGACACCATCCGCCGCGATGCGCCGCAGCTGGTCCACGGCGTGCCCGTGCACTACGACCCGATGCCGGTGCTGGAGACCCTGGACACGCCCCAATTGTGGGTATTGGGCGGCCAGGACCGGGACGCGCCGCCGCACGAAACGTTACGCCGGCTGGCCGCCCTGCAGCGCGCGGGCAGGCCGATCACGAGCGCGGTGTTCCCCGGTGCCGACCACGGCATGTACGACTTCGAGACGCAGGCGGACGGCGAACGCGTCTCCACGCGCCAGCCCGACGGCTATTTCCGCCTGATGGCCGACTTCATCCGCGGCACCGGGCTGCAGCCGCGCTACGGCGAAGCCGTGCCTTGCGCGGGCGCGTCCTGTGCGGGGCACTGAGAAAGGACGAGATCGGAAGAGTGGGGGTATCAACGGCCGAGGACGTCGAGATAATCCCCCGATACATGCCCCCAACATCGCACGGCTCGTCGCGCTCGCGCTGCGTCGCACATGAAAAAGGCCGGAAACCCTTTGGATGCGTGGGTTCCCGGCCTTTCCTGGACCCGATCGGTCCGTCCATTGGTGGTGGGGCGGCAGCCCGCGCCAAACGACCGTTGAAAGTACGCGATACCGGCGTTCCGGCAAGTTGATAAGTCCTGCTGGCTGCTGCGAAAAGCGGGGGTTGACAGGCCAGAGGCAGCGGACGATCAAGCGGTTTTTCCCGTGGATCGGTCACCGATATGGCCGTTCAAACTCGTATGCTTCTCTGGTCCGGTTCGATTCCGGAATCGGGAATTGAACCCGCGTCCGTCCCCCCGACCAAGAGCACACCCATTCACACCCATTCCGGGGTAAGGCAGCCCGGGGTGCGGGGAATCGCACCTTCTATCGCCGCATTATATGCGGTGAATAACTTGCGCATGCGGAGAATGAAGCCCATAATCTCCGCATGAACAGCGGCGATTACAAGTACATCTGGCAGGCCAGTGACTGGCCGGACTGGCGCTTCGACCTGGCGGCGCTCGCTGGCCCTATGGCGGATGTGAGTCGTGCTCAAGGGCTCTTGCTGGGGCGTCTGGCCGACGTGGGCATGGCGCTGCGCGATCAGGCCAGCCTGGCGGCGCTCACCGAAGACGTGGTCAAGACCAGCGAAATCGAGGGCGAGCAGCTCAACGTCGAGTCCGTGCGCTCAAGCATCGCTCGCCGGCTGGGCGTCGACATCGGGGCGTTGGCTCCAGTCGATCGTCATGTCGAAGGCGTGGTGGAGATGGTGCTCGACGCCACGGTCAACTGCGCGGCGCCGGTGACCCGCGAGCGGTTGTTCGGCTGGCACGCGGCGCTCTTTCCCACTGGTTACTCCGGCCTCTCCAGGATCAAGGTCGGCAGTTGGCGCGACGACGCCAGTGGCCCCATGCAGGTGGTCTCCGGCCCCATCGGCCGCCAGCGCGTGCATTTCGAGGCGCCGCCCGCCGATCGACTGGAGACCGAGACAGGTCGTTTCCTCGAATGGGTCAATGCGGACTCGGGTGAGCCACCGCTCGTCAAGGCGGGGCTTGCCCATCTGTGGTTCGTGACCTTGCACCCGTTCGACGACGGCAACGGCCGTATCGCCCGGGCCATCGGCGACCTGCTGTTGGCGCGCGCCGACGGCAGCCCGCAGCGCTTCTACAGCCTGTCGGCGCAGATCCAGCGGGAGCGCAAGGCCTACTACGATATCCTGGAGCGCACCCAGAAGCGGTCCATGGACGTCACCGAGTGGCTCATGTGGTTCCTCGACACGCTTCATCGCGCCGTCGACCACGCGCAGCAGACCCTCAATGCCGTGCTGGCCAAGGCACGCTTCTGGCAGCACTGGGCGGCCACACCCTTGAACGAGCGACAGGTGAAGTTGCTCAACCGGCTGCTCGACGGCTTCGAAGGCAAGCTCACCAGCAGCAAGTGGGCGGCCATTGCCAAGTGTTCGCCGGACACGGCGCTGCGTGACATCAACGACCTGATTGCACGCGGTGTGCTGCGGAAATCTGAAGCGGGCGGGCGCAGTACCAGCTACGAGCTGAACGATCTGCCTGGATAGCCGCGCCTTCGGAGAACGACTTGGCTTGCAGGCCGAACAGCGCCTTCATGGACTCCTGCCAACTCATGCGGAAGGAGACCAAGATGGACGTCGTTCACCTCAACCAGAAGCAACTGGCTGCCCGCTGGAGTATCAGCGAAGCCACCCTCGAACGCTGGCGTAGCGTGGGAATTGGGCCGAAATTCCTGAAACTCTGTGGTCGGGTGATTTACCGCCAAGTCGACATCGAAGCCTACGAGGAGTCGTGCCTGCAGATATCAACCAGCCAGTCTGCGGTCGTTGCCCATGGCCAAACAAACTGAGATCGTCAGCCGCTGGATCGATGCGCAGCCGGAGGGCGCCTTGCTCAGGAGCCTGGACCTGGAGCACTTGGTCAATCGCGATCAAGCGTCGCGGCAGTTGGTTCGCTTGGCACGGCATGGGCGTTTGAGGCGCGTGGCGCGCGGCATGTACGTCGCCGTGACGGCCAGCCGCTTCGGTCCAGTCCCGCCGCCCGCCGACAAACTGGTCCAGTCCCTCGCGCGCATCACGGGGCACGCCATCGTCCGTCATGGCGCGGCTGCGGCCAGTGCCCTGGGGCTGACCACGCAGGTCCCCGTCCGACAGATCTACCTGACCGACGGCCGCGCGCGGACGCTCAATCTCGGCAAGCAGGTCATCGAGATCCGCCGTGCCCCCAGGTGGATGTTGGTGCTGGGCGATAGTCTCGCCGGTGATGTCGTCAGAGCCCTTGAATGGCTTGGCCCGGACCTCGCCGAAACCACGGTCGGCAAGTTGGTTGGGCGCATCGGGCGGGATGACTGGAACGCCGTGCTCGAAACCAGGACTCACCTGCCGGCGTGGATGGTAGTGGCAATCCAGAAAGGTCTTCCCGCGTCGGCACTTGTTCCGTTTCGTCGGTAGATGTCGACAAGTACCGACGTTTCGAAACACGGCGGCATCCGACCACGGTTACAAGCGGATTGCCGGCATACCGAAAGTCCGCAGTCCGCAAGTGCGGACTGGTCAAGCAGGTTGTTCAAAATCAAGGACCTGCCATCAGACCGTGCGGGCTGGCGAGGGTTCCTGCGGGTTCGTGCGGAATGGTTCGGACTCCTGCGGGGAATCGGTGGGGTGGAACCCAGCACCAAACCTATGTAACTCAGCGCCTTAGAGCCGCAACAAACTCCTGCGGAAAGGAGCGGAAGCCAGCCCCCCAGTGCCGGCAATCGTATCAGTTCCCGCCGGCCGTGGCATCAGCCAAGTGCCTCAGGTCGACGTCCAGTTCGATTCCGGGTTTGGGAACCGAACCTGCCTCCACCTATCGGGTCGCGCCGTCCTTCGGCGGAAGTGAGCTTGGGTGCTTGGGTAACCATCACTGCTAGTGAGGATTCGGGGCGGGTCCACTGAGCAGTAGAAGAGTGCATCCGGCCCTCGCTAGTTAGGCAGGAATCTCACCAACGGGAAGAAAATCCCCTTGCTTGTCGTCGCGTAAGCTGATGTATTCGAGTCGCCACTGATCTACGCGTCGAAGATCGGCAAGCGTCATGTGCGTGTCGGGCACTGCTTCGCAGGCATCGAGTGCGATTTCGGTGGCTATATCTGGTGTCCCGTAGGCCTTCTCGAAAAGGTCGCGCAACTGCTTTGCGACGCGTTCGGCGGATTCACGTGCAGATGAGCCCCCATTGACGGCGTCGTAAACCACGGATATGGACAGCACGTATGGTTCATCCTCTGCTACTTCAGTCCAGCGCTGCTCCCCCAAATCAAAGAACAGACCAACCAGATGTCTTGCTTCCGGCTCCAGAATCTTTCCAACCCAGTTCTTGACCTCTCGTTTGCCGGAGCGCTTGCTCAGCCGGTTCTCGAATGCATTTGGAAACGCCGGCCTTCCATAGCGGGCGGCAAGCCACTGTTTCAAAACTCGCTTCGATTCGATCGGGAGCAAGACGCTATCGTCCCTCGCCGCGTACTTGGCAAAGGTGTCTTTGGTGATGGCGCGTCGATTCCCTTGCCGAAGCTCTAGTATCAGTAGACTGCCATCCGCAGCGTCGTACGCAAGATGGAGTCGACGCGGGTTCTTGGCATAAGAGAGCTGCGGGTCAAGCGTTGCATCGCCGATTACGTCAGCGAGGATGACCTCGATGCAATGCTCGGCTTCATGTGAGATGTCACAGTCATGCGTGATGATGATGGCACGGACCTCGTCATCCGCCGTCTCGACCAAACCCAGTAGTGCCGCAGTTTGGCGAGTGAGTATGTCGCCCTGTCGCCAATCCGTATCCCGTGCCAGCATTCATCTTCCTCCCAGGTCATTGCTCGGGAGACCCGGGAATGGAAGCCTCGGCACGCCAATCGTCCGAAGGTTCGGCTTTGGTTCGCGCCAGCCCGGAACGGTCGTATGCCATATCCATGGCCCGTGCTTCGGCAATCAATGACTGAACGTGCGATGGCAAAAGCTGGTCGGATGTGATTAGATCCATCAGCGACCGGCCTTCGAACGCCTTCATTTTCAGCATCGCAGGCGCGCGTGTGATTCCAGCTTCGTGAAAAGCATCGGCCACATGGCTGAGCGATTGGATTCGCTTGAAATTATCGGCCTCAGGCATCGACTCGCCGCCAATCCACTTGTAGATCGCTTGCCTGGAGACACCAAATACCGCCGCCAGATCAGCGATGGCAGGATTGAGCACCTGCCGGATGTTGGCTAGGTGTTCCGAAGCGGAACGAAGATCCGGACGCTCGACGACGTCGTCTGTCACTCCAATATCGACATAGACCGGAACGCGAGCCTCGACCAGCTTGCGCCACTCCCCGGCGCGGGAGATATCGAACACGCTACCGGTACCGCTGACAGCGAGCGTCGAGCCGATCAACGCGAATGCTGCCGTGGCGGCAGCACTGATTGGCACGACGAACGGCGCACTTCGATGTGTAGGCAATGCTTCGGTGTACATAGCGGATGCCTCCAATGATCTCATGCCCATGCCTTGCGTGCGTGACCCGTCGTGGTTGCTTCGAACACGGATTTGATCGTCGCATGAAGCGAAAGCAGCTGCTCTCCAAGCTTGTCCATATCGATTGGCATACGCCCTTCGGTGTAATGATCCGTGTCGATCACGCCATGTTCGCGAGGTTCTTTCATCTCGAACCGTGGATTCACCGCCAGACCGCTAGGTAGCATGTCTGGAGGGAAGCCGAGCGGTGCAGTCATTCTGTACACGCGGGCCACCAACGTCCCAGTTGGTAGGAGTGGGCGAGTTTCTGTAGTAAACACAGACTCGGTCATCGTGTGTCGGCGAGTTGCATTGAAGTCCACGCCATGCAGTCCACCGACCAGGTACTGTTCGACGGTTTCGCCAGCTTGTGGCAATACGGCATCCAGGTAGCGCAGTCCCAGTCGGCCAACGTGGTCGAGGGTTACGGTTTCATGCACTGCATTCAAACCGCGCAGCAATTCCGGGATGAACTCATTGTGGGTTTCGTAATGAGTCGTGTGGAAGGTGATCGCCGAGGGCGAAAGGATGTAACCGGCCGTCCGGTCGCTCCTGGTCATGAGCCAGGAAACCGTCTGCTGGATCTGCGGCTCGACGCGCTGTGCCTGTCCAGGACCCGGGACCACCAAGTGAGTGACCTGCTGCGGCTCGAATAGTGGGTAGCCCTCGCGCCGCAGCCGATCCTGGATCTGGTCGACGTACTTGGCCATCGCGGCAACAGGATTGAAATGCGCCTGTGCCAGCGCATAGTAAACAGGCGCCTTCGACATTCGCTCGCTCACAGGCTGCTCCATTTCATTGGTTGACACTTCAGTTGTCAGTTTACACTGTGGTTGACGATGGCGCCAGGTGGGTTTGGTCTTCAGTGTTGGTCGCGAAGAGGATTTTTGGTTGACGCTGCGCTTGACAAGACGATGCGATACTGCAAATATCGCAAACATGACAAAACAAACACCTCTACCCGCCACGCTTCGCGCCATCCGCGCGAAGCTTGATCTCACCCAGGAGCAGCTCGCCGAGCGGCTCGGGGTCTCGTTCGCCACGGTCAACCGCTGGGAAGGTGGTGGCAGCAAGCCGCAACGCGCGGCGCAGGAGGCCATTCTGGCGCTCGCGCGCGAGGCCGGGGTGGAGAAGGCTGCTGAGGATGCCCCGGAGGCCGCCGTCCAGGTCTCGCGTCGTCGCAGTCGGCGAACCACCGCCGCGACGCCCACCACCAAGCCCATGGAGCAGATGCTGTGGGATGCGGCCTGCTCCATCCGGGGCGAGAAGGATGCGGCCAAGTTCAAGGACTACTTACTGCCGCTGCTCTTCCTGAAGCGGCTGTCCGACGTCTTTGACGACGAGATCGAGCGGCTGGCCGAGGAATACGGCGATCGGCCCACTGCGCTGGAGATCGCCGAGTCCGACCACTCGCTGCTGCGGTTCTATCTGCCGCCCGAAGCACGCTGGGCGGTGATCAGCGGGCGCGAGCAGTACGACTGGCCGCTCGACGACAAGAAGCGCAGCACCGCGCCGAAGGACATCGGCGAGCACCTGACCAAGGCCGTGCGCGCGGTGGTCAAGCAGAACCCCTCGCTCTCGGGCGTCATCGACGTGGTGGACTTCGCCGCCGAGCGGAACGGCGAGCGCGACATCAACCCGGCCAAGCTGCGCGGCGTGGTGGAGACCTTCTCCGATCCGCGCTACCGCCTGGGGCTCGCCGACGTGCAGCCGGACTTCCTGGGCCGTGCCTACGAATACCTGCTGCGCAAGTTCGCCGAAGGCTCGGGCCAAAGCGCCGGCGAGTTCTTCACGCCGACCGAGGTCGGCTTCCTGATGGCGCACATCCTGCGGCCCAAGCCCGGTGAGACCTGCCACGACTACGCCTGCGGCTCGGCGGGGCTGCTGATCAAGCTCCAGCTTGTCGCACGGGAGCTGGACCCGACGAGCCGCGTGCCGCTCAAGCTCAGCGGCCAGGAGTTGCAGGCCGAAAGCTACGCCGTGGCGCAGATGAACGCCATCATCCACGACATGGAGGTGGAGCTGGCGCGCGGCGACACCATGATCAACCCCAAGTTCCGCAACGCGGACGGTTCCATCAGGCAGCACGACATCGTCGTCGCCAATCCGATGTGGAACCAGCCCTTCGCGCCCGACATCTTCGCCAACGACCCCTTCGACCGCTTCCGCACTGCCGGCGGCATCACCAGCGGCAAAGGGGACTGGGCCTGGCTGCAGCACACGCTGGCCTGCATGAACGACCACGGCCGCGCCGCCGTGGTGCTGGACACCGGCGCCGTCACGCGCGGCTCCGGCTCCAAGAACGAGGACAAGGAACGCACCATCCGCAAGTGGTTCGTCGAGCATGACCTGATCGACGGCGTGATCCTGCTGCCCGAGAACCTCTTCTACAACACCACCGCCGCCGGCGTGATCGTGGTGCTCTCCAAGCGCAAGAGCGCCGCGCGCAAGGGCCGGATCGTGCTCCTCAACGCCAGCCGCCGCTTCAAGAAGGGCCGGCCCAAGAACTACCTGCCCGAGGAGGACATCCGGCCGCTGGCGGCGATGTATCTCAAGGGCGAGCCGGTCGAGGGAGAACTGGCGGTGATTACCACCGAACAGGCGCGGGAGGCGGATTACAACTTGAGTCCGAGTCGGTGGGTAAACGGCTCCTCTGGTGCTGAATCGGCGGATCTCGGCGCGCTACTACGCCGATTCGAAGCTTTACTGGATGCCGAGAAAAAACTCGAGGGCGATCTGGCTGGTGCCCTTGCGCAACTGGGCAAGCTGGCATGAACGGCACGGAAACTGGAAGCGCGACTCTAGCCGAGCTATGCGACCTGATATCTGAGCAGGTCCATCCGGCAGACGTGCCTGAGGCACTTTACGTTGGTCTGGAACATGTCACTCCTGGACGGCTACGCCGCTCGGGAGGCGGTATCGCGGCCGATGTCCAGAGCCACAAGTACGCGTTTCGCCGGAACGACATCCTTTACGGAAAACTGCGACCGTATCTCGACAAGGCCATCTTGGCGGATACGGATGGGGTCTGCACGACTGAGCTGCTGGTCCTGCGAGCCAAGCCCGGCGTCGATCCCAGATTCCTCGCGTGCCTCGTGCATGATCCCGACTTTGTCGAGCATGCACTTACGGGGGTCACTGGGGCCCACCATCCACGCACGTCTTGGGCTCACATTGCTCAGTTTGAATGTCCACGGTTTTCATACGAAGAACAGCAAGCCATTGCTGCGTTGCTGTGGCGCGTTCAAGACCTTCTTAAGGTCTGCGAAGACACGCTTGAAGTGGCTCAAGACCTCAAACGCGCCGCCATGCGCGAGCTGTTCACGCGCGGCTTGCGCGGCGAGCCGCAGAAGGAGACCGAGATCGGGCCGGTGCCTGAGAGTTGGCAGGTCACTTCACTTGAGGCGGTTGCTATCGTACGTGGTGGAACAAGTTTTCCGCCTGCGCTACAGGGCAAGCATCAGGGCGCGTTTCCGTTTTGCAAGGTCAGCGACATGAACCTGCCGGGGAATGAGTTGGAAATGCGTTCGGCTGCGAATTGGATTGATCGGGCAGACCTCGAACAGCTGCGAGCCAAACCGTTTCCGCGTGAAACGATCATCTTTCCAAAGGTAGGGGGCGCACTCCATACGAACAAGAAGCGGCTACTGATCCGTGACGCCCTGGTAGACAACAACATCATGGGGGTCACAATAATTGAAAATGTGCCTTGTCGTCCTAAGTACCTGTTTGCTTGGTTTCAGACGATAAATCTATCTTCGATTGCCAATGCAGGCCCTTTGCCATCAATCAACAGCAGCCAGCTTTACGAGCTGAAACTGCCGCTTCCTGATCTAGCCGAGCAGGACGACATCATCGCCATCCTCGACGCCATCGACCGCAAGATCGAGCTGCACCGTAAGAAGCGGGCGGTACTGGAAGAACTGTTCAAGGCCCTGCTGCACAAGCTGATGACCGGCGAGATCCGCGTCGATGAACTGGACCTCTCCGCGTTGCAAGCCCCCGCGGAGCCGCTTTCCCCTGCGGCGGAGCCGGCCGTATGATGTGCCTCTCATCCGCCCCTGGCAGTAAGCCTTCCCACCCTCATCCGGGAAGCGCCGACCCCCGGGGCTTTTCTTTTTCGCGCTTCGGCGGGAGGCCCCGATGAACGAGGCGTGCCTGTCCACCTCCCGTTTCATCGCCTTCTTCGATGAGTGCGGCGATCACTCGCTGACGAAGATCAACCCGGAATTGCCGGTATTTGCCCTGTGCACCGTCGTCGTCGAGCGAGAGGCGTATGCGCGCGTCATCGTGCCGGAGATGGCGGCCTTCAAGCTGCGTTACTTCGCCCATGAAGGCATCAATCTGCACAGCCGCGACATCCGCAAAGCCGAGGGGCCGTTCTCGATCCTCCAGAACGCCCAGGTGCGGGGGGCATTCATGGAGGATCTGTCGGCTTTGATGGAGCGCTTGCCGTTCGCTCTATTCGTTACGGTCATCCACAAGCATGGTTACAAGGCGCGTTATGGCGATGGCGCCCGCAACCCTTACGACGTGGCGCTCGAATACTCCTTCGAACGCATCCTGCACTTCATGGAGTCCCATAAAGAAACGGCGCTGCCGGTCATCGCCGAGGCGAGGGGCAAGAACGAAGACAATGCGCTGCGGGCCAGCTTTCATCGCCTGATGACCGAGGGCACGTACTACAACAAGGCGGAACGCTTTCGAAAACTGACCTGCCCAATCAGCTTCCGGCGCAAGCAAGACAACATCGCCGGCGTTCAGTTGGCCGACCTGTGCGCATACCCGGTGGCGCGCAAGGCGCTCAAGACCGATGCGGAGAACCGCCCTTACGCGGTCATCGACCCGAAGTTTTACCGAAGCGGCAAGGTCTTCGGCCTGAAGGAGTTCCCCAAATGAAAACGGCCGCCCCCGGTTACACCAGGCGACGACCGCCGAACGGGCATTCCCGTTCCCAACGTCACGATAGCACAAAAATGACCCTCCGGGCTACCCCGTCACTGGCGGGCAGTGGCCCTTGGCCACTTGTCACCCGGAAGGAACCTTTGCCTCGCAGGATAGCACTAGGCGTGCTCCAAAGCGAGCGCAACCGCGCAAGGGGGCGCCCATGAGCACCCTCAAGATCAGCGAGGCCGGCAGCGTCCAGTTCCCGATGGTCGAGCACGCCGCCGAGATCGGCTGGGTGCCGCTCAGCCCCGTCGAGGCGCTGTTCAGGCGCGGGGACGAGTCCGCGAGCCTGTTCCGGGGCCTGCTGGAGCAGAAGCTTCTTGCCTTCAATCCGTGGCTCAAGTCCGAGCAGGCGCGCTCCATTGTCGAGACCTTCGACGCGCTGCCCGCCAGCATCGAGGGCAACCGCGAGCGGCTGGCCTGGCTGCGCGGCGAGCGCTCCTGGTTCGACGAGCAGGAAAAGCGCCATCGCCGCGTCCAACTCATCGACTTCGAGCATGTCGAGGCGAACGCCTTTCATGTCACCTGGGAGTGGAAGATCAAGCCCCCGGCACGCAAGGGCAACCGCGCGGACGTGATGTTCGTCGTCAACGGCGTGCCGGTGGTGATCGTCGAGCACAAGAACCCGAAGGACGGCGACGCCATCGAGCGCGCCATCAAGCAGCTGCGCCGCTACGAACTGGAAACGCCGGAGCTCTTGGCCTGCCCGCAACTCTTCAACGTCACCCACCTGCTCGACTACTGGTATGGCGTGACCTGGAACGCCAACCGGCGCGACATGGCACGCTGGAAGCAGGCGCCGGAGGAGAGCTACCGCTCCGCGGTGCAGGCCTTTTTCGAGCCGACCGACTTCCTGCGCACCCTGCGGCACTGGATCTTGTTCTACGTGCAGGACGGCGAGACGCGCAAGTCGGTGCTGCGCCAGCACCAGCGGCGCGCCATCGACGCCATTCTGAACCGCTGCGCCGACCCGATGAAGACACGTGGCCTGGTCTGGCACACCCAGGGCTCGGGCAAGACCTTCACCCTGCTGACCGCCGCTCGCCTGATCCTGGAGGACAAGGCGCGCTTCGCCAACGCGACGGTGATTCTGGTGGTGGACCGCACCGAGCTGGAAGGTCAGTTGAAGGGCTGGGTCGAGCGCCTGCTCGGCGAGATGCAGAGCCAGGACATCGCGGTCCGGCGGGCCAACAACAAGGCCGAACTCCAGGCACTGCTGGACGCCGACTTCCGCGGCCTGATCATCTCGATGATCCACAAGTTCGAGGCCATCCGCAAAGACAGCTGCCTGCGCGACAACGTCTACGTGTTCATCGACGAAGCGCACCGGTCGGTCGCCAAGGACCTCGGCACCTATCTGATGGCGGCCGTGCCGAAGGCCACCATCATCGGTTTCACCGGCACGCCGATTGCGCGCACGTCGCAAGGCGAAGGCACGTTCAAGATCTTCGGCCGGGAGGACGAACAAGGCTATCTCGACAAGTACTCGATCAAGGAGTCCATCGAAGACGAGACGACCCTGCCGATCAAACACGTGATGGCGCCGAGCGAAATGACGGTGCCTGCGGATCGCCTGGACAAAGAGTTTTTCGCCTTGGCCGAGAGCGAAGGCGTCACCGATGTCGAGGAGCTGAACAAGGTGCTCGACCGCGCCGTGGGGCTGCGCACCTTCCTGGCGGCGGACGACCGCATCGAAAAGGTGTCCGCCTTCATCGCCGAGCACTTCAAGGAGAACGTGCTGCCCCTGGGCTACAAGGCCTTCGTGGTGGCCGTGAACCGCGAGGCCTGCGCCAAGTACAAAAAGGCGCTGGACAAGCGGTTGCCGCCGGAGTGGACGGCGCCGGTCTATACCCAGAATGCGGCGGACGCCATCGATCGGCCGCTGGTGGCCGAGTTGCAGCTTTCCGACGAGGCCGAGGAACAGGTGCGTCTGCTGTTCAAGAAGCCTGCAGAGAACCCGAAGATCCTGATCGTCACCGACAAGCTGCTCACCGGCTACGACGCACCGCCGCTGTACTGCCTGTACCTCGACAAGCCGATGCGCGACCACGTGCTGCTGCAGTCGATCGCCCGCGTCAATCGTCCCTACGTCGATGCCAACGGGGTGCAGAAGCGGGTCGGCCTCGTGGTGGACTTCGTCGGCGTGCTGCGCGAGCTCAAGAAGGCGCTGCAGTTCGATTCCACCGACGTCAGCGGCGTGATCGAGGACCTCGACGTGTTGCTGCAGGACTTCCTGCAACGCATCGAGCAGGCCAAGAAGGACTACCTGGAGTCAGATGCTGGCGGTACGCCCGACGAACGGCTCGAACGCCTGGTGTTCGGCCGCTTCCTGACGCCCGAGGCGCGCAAGACCTTCTTCGAACACTACAAGGACATCGAAGCGCTGTGGGAGATCCTCTCTCCCGACCCGCGGCTCCGCGACCACATCGCCACCTACAAGCAGCTTTCCCAGCTCTACGCGGCCGTGCGCAATGCCTATGCCGAGAAGGTCGGTTTCGTGGCCGATCTGGCCTACAAGACGCGCCGGCTTATCGAGGGGAGTGCCGAGCAGCACGGCCTGGGCCGGCTCACCAAGAGCGTGACCTTCGACGTGGCCACGCTCAACGCGCTGCGCGGCGAGAAAGGTCCCGATGAAGGCAAGGTATTCAACCTCGTGCGCGGGTTGCAGCACGAGATCGACGAAGACCCCGCCGCAGCCCCGGTGCTGCAGCCACTGAAAGACCGCGCCGAACGCATCCTCAAGGACCTCGAAGACCGCAAGACGACCGGTCTGGCCGCGATGGACCAACTCGCAGCGCTGGCGGCCGAGAAGGAGACGGCGATGAAGGCGGCGCGCGACAGCGGACTTTCCCCGCGCGCTTTCGCTGTCTACTGGGTCTTGCGCGACGACCCCGCCGTCAAGGCGGCATCGGTCGACGCCATGGCGCTCGCAAAGGATGCCGAAGCGCTCCTGTCGCGCTTCCCGAATGCATCGGTGAACCCCGACGAGCAACGCCGCCTGCGCGCCGCCATGTACAAACCCGTGTTGGCGCTCGGACAGGACGAGCGCGCCCGCGTGGTCGACCTGATCATCCGACTGCTGCTCGCGGAGGGCGAAGCGTGAAAGCGTCCCTCTACCCTGCGCAAGAACTGCGACGACGGGCACTGGCCTGGGCGGTGAAGCTGCGTGTCAACCCGCGCGTCATTCGGGTCCAAGAGATGCGCAGGAAGTGGGGCTCCTGCTCGTCCGCGGGGACGGTCACCCTGGCCGCCGACCTGGTCGCGCAAGATGAGCGCTTCCAGGACTACGTCATCGTCCACGAACTGCTGCATCTGCGTTACGCCAGCCACGGGCGGATGTTCAAGGCGCTGATGAGCGCACATGTTCCCGGCTGGCGTCGCTGGGAAGTGGCGCGACGCTGCAACGCCGACTGAATGGGAACCGGCACGTGGATCCGAAACACCTCTTCGTGGATGAGCGCCTGAAAGGAAGCTGCGTTTACTGTGGTGGCCGACCCGATACCGTCGACCACGTGCCATCGCGCGTCTTCCTCGACGATCCGCTACCTGAAAACCTTCCGGTCGTCGAAGCCTGCCGGGAGTGCAACGGTGGCTTTTCGTTGGACGAGGAATATCTGGCGTGCCTGCTGGAGTGCGTCATGGCTGGCACGACCGAGACCGATGGGCTTGCGAGAGAAAAGGTCAAACGCGCGCTATCGAGGAATCCTCGGCTCACTGCTCAATTGGAGGCGTGTCGCTGGGATGACGACACCGGTCGTCCCTGGTGGAAGCCCGATGAAGCGCGAGTACGCAACGTCGTCATCAAGTTGGCAAAGGGGCACGCCGCCTACGAATTGAGCGAGACCTGGCGTGACGAGCCCGATGTTTGCTCGGTTCGCGCGATCGTTGCGATGTCGGAGGCGGAGAGGCAGGAGTTCGAAGGCGTAGGGGGAGAAGCCCAGTGCTTATGGCCAGAGCTGGGGAGCCGCGCTTTCCTGCGTGTCTTGGGAAAATCCGTCCCTCCGGCCCAGGTCGGAGCGTGGCTGATCGTACAGCCAGGTCGTTATAGATATTCGGTCGACTGGCAGACCGGGATCGATGTCCGCATGGTGATCGGTGAGTATCTCGCCTGTAGGGTCGTGTGGAGCCGATAGGCAGACGCGCATGGGAGGGGGCGTGGAAGAAGCCAAGGTAGACAGGGTCGTCAGAGACTTGGTCGCGGACCATGATCGACTGGATGGTTTTCTATCCAAGGCCCATGTGGAGAGGTTGCTCGAGAAACGAGTGCTGACCGTCGAGGAAGGCGCAGAAGTTTATCGACAGCTCGATGCGCTCGGCATCAGTGTCGAGGACGAATCCGAGAACCCGGATGAGACCGAAGGCCCGAACGTCGATGAGGTCGACTCTGTCGACGCTGGCGTCGATGGTTCGTTTGAACGCCTAGACGTCAGGCTGCGCAGTCTGAGCTCCAGGCTTCTGACCGCCGAGGAAGAAGTGGAACTGGGGCGGCGGATGGAACTCGGACGCCGTGCTCTGCGTGAACTGGAAGAAGGCGTGCCTAGATCGGCGGAGCACGACAGGATCATCGAACGAGGAAGGCGTGCGAAGGAGACGATGATCATGGCGAACCTCCGGCTCGTGCTCCACATCGCGAAACCGTACGTCGGCCTTTCCGATCTCAGCCTGGATGATCTCTTCCAAGAGGGCGTGATGGGGCTGATGCGCGCGGCGGACAAGTACGATCACACGCTCGGGTACAAGTTTTCCACTTATTCGACATGGTGGATCAGACAGTCCATCACGAGATCCCTCGCCGATCGGGGGACGACGATACGGCTCCCGGTGCATGCCTATGACGACGTGCTCCGGCTGAAACGCGCACACAAACTCCTGGGGCAAGCACATCCAGAGCGACGCACGAGCATGGGCGAGCTCGCCGACGAACTCGCCTGGACGATCGACAAAGTCCATTTCATACAACAGATCGCTGCCTTCGTTCCCGCATCATTGGACGAGAGGATCAACGGGTATGACGATCTCACGCTGATGGAGACACTGGTCTCCGATCTCCCTTCGCCGGAGGAGCACCTGGATCAGGCCGATCTGGCGAGGTGCATCGACGACGCCCTGAGTGGCCTGAAAGAGCGAGAGAGCAAAGTGTTACGCCTCCGATTCGGTTTGAGTGATTCCGGTCACGGGGCGACGCTGGAAGAAATTGGGCAGATGTTCGGTCTGACCCGCGAGCGGATTCGGCAGATCGAAGCCAAAGCCCTCGGTCGACTCAGGCATCCAAGTCGAGGAGATGTGCTTCGCGACTTTCTGGACTCGTGAGGAGTGCAGGGAGTGTGGCGAGGGCAGAGCTTCATAGAGGAGAACGAGAATGAACGCAGAAACGGCTCGAGAGAAATTCGTCGATTGGTTGGCAAGGCGCATGACCCTGGCCGGCAGGGGCGACTGCGACGACGTGTTGAAGGTCGAGCCGTCAGGGAAGTATTGGTTGGGAAGATTGCAATCCGCCGAGGCCGTGGCCGAAAGCGACTGGGGTGATCGGGGGGAACGGCTAGAACCCTGCGCATTCGGGATCAAGGTTAAACCCAGAGGGGCGGGACCCTGGCGCTTCCGTGTCGTCACGAGTTTTCGGGTTTGGCTGTGGGACAAGTCGGCGAAGATATGGAAGAAGACCGGGCCCGTCCGCGTTGGATTCGCGATCGAAGTGCCGGCACGGATAGGGATACATCGATATGGAGAGGAGGAGATCGCGAGTGCCCTGGCCAGCGTGACTGGGCGCGACGGACTCGCCGCGCGGATCGATGTCGAAGTCGACACCGGACAGTCCGGTGATCATGAGCTGAGCGTGTCTCTGGTCAATTGCTCCCCCAAGGAACATCCGGACTTCAAAGACACACGGCTCTACCAGTCCGAGTTGCGAGTCGAGAATCTCGACACGCTCCCTTTCATGCTCGAAGCACTGGAGGATTCGTTCAGATACGACAGGTGTATCGAGGCGTACGGCATCAACTGCGGCGTACGTACAGAGTCTGGAGCCATCGTCACGGAAGATGCGGTCACGGTCGACCGCCATAGACCTCGGTACTGGAGCGTGGACGATCCGATGCCAACCATGCGATTCATGGATTTGGCGGCCGATCCGATCGGGCCGGCGGAAGCTCTACTTTCGGCGCTGAGGAGTTGGGGAGGCGCCAACTGGGCGGCCGATGTACTGGAACATCGGGCGGACGCAGAGAGATGGTCGACCGAGATGCAGCAACAAGCGACCAGGGCCGCCGAGGAATTTGAGCGAGAGTGTGAGCGACTCGCGAAAGGCATTGAGCTATTGAAGTCCGACGAAGCCTTGTTTCGCGCGTTCACCGGAATGAATCGCGCGATGTCATTCAGTGCCCGGGGCAAGTATGACTCCTGGCGTCCGTTCCAGTTGGGGTTCTTGCTCGCGAACCTTTCGTCGGTCGTGGACAAGGAGCATGAGCCGGATGTCGTCGACGTCGTCTGGTTCGCGACGGGCGGAGGCAAGACGGAGACGTACCTCGGCCTTTTGGTGACGGCTGCGTTATACGACAGAATGACCGGGAAAGTTTCGGGAATCACTGCGTGGAGTCGTTTCCCTTTGAGGATGCTGTCCCTACAGCAGACCCAGCGTTTCGCCGACGCAATCGCCTCGGCAGAGATGGTACGCCGCGAGATGGGTTTGGCAGGAGATGGTTTCTCACTTGGGTTCTTCGTTGGGCAGGGTGCGACCCCCAATCGCATCCTCGAGAACCCCAAGCCGGGCGAGCCGGATCCCGACGACGACCAGATGCCGCGCCGATACCAGGTACTGGAGTACTGCCCTTTCTGTCACGAGCGTTCGATAACGATGGACTTCGACAGGCGCTCGTGGAGACTCGAACACCGATGCGGAAACACGGACTGTGTAGCGAATGGTGACGCTCTGCCGATATACGTGGTCGACGAGGAGATCTACAGATTTCTGCCTACGGTGGTCGTCGGCACCCTCGACAAGGCGGCATCGATCTCCCTTCAGGCGTCCATGCGCGGCATGGTCGGCGCGCCTCTGGGGGTGTGCTCCAAAGAAGGGCATGGATACATCTATGCCCCGAGGAGTTCACGTCCTTCGGGATGTCTCGTTCCCGGTTGTCGGGGGACTCGCCAGGCGCTGCCCATGGAGGAGGATAAGTATGGACCGTCCTTCCGACTCCAAGACGAACTGCACCTCCTGCGGGACAGTCTCGGGGCTGTCGACTCACACTACGAGGCTTTGTACGACGCGCTGCAGGACGAACTTTGCGGCAGGAAGCCAAAGGTACTTGCGTCCTCCGCGACACTTACGGGTTACGAAAAGCAGGTAGACGTTCTGTATCGGCGAGCGGCGCGTGTTTTCCCCGTTCCTCCACCGCGTGTCGGCGGAGGTTTCTGGACCGCGGATTCGGAAAGCTTGATGCGCCGGTTCGTGGCGATAGCGCCGCGGGGGGTGACCATCGAGTACACGGTCGATCGATTGCTGACCGAGTTGCAGATCGCTGTGCGGGATCTGGCGCGAGATCCCGTATCCACGTGTGCCGATATCGGCATCGACCCGCAGTTCTCGGCGGAGTTGCTCTCTCTTTATGGAACGAACGTCGTCTATGGGAATACGTTGCGTGACCTCGAGGCAGTGATGCGCTCGATGGAAACGCAGGTGCTCGTTTCTGGTGCGATCAATACTGCATCACTCACGGGCAAGACAGACTTCTCGGAAGTGCGCGAGATACTCGAAAGATTACAGAGCCCCGAGGACTCGTTCGAAGAGCGGCTGCACATCGTGTCGGCATCCTCGATGATGTCCCACGGCGTGGATGTCGATAGGTTGAACGTGATGGTGATGCTCGGTATCCCGCTGTCGGCAGCTGAGTTCATCCAGGCCACAGCCCGGGTGGGACGCCGCTTCCCGGGCCTCGTGTTCGTCGTCCACAAAATCGGCCGGGAACGCGACGCAGGGGTCTTTCGCTCCTTCAGACAATTCGTCGAGCAAGGGGATCGATTCGTCGAACCCATACCGGTTACGAGGCGCAGCCGCCGAGTCTTGGACCGAACCGTTGCCGGCCTGGAGCTGGCTCGCTTGCTGGTAATCCATGAGGGGTCTTCTGGAACCGCTCTGACGACATTGCGCACTTTCAAGGACTATGTGTCGTCTGGGAAATTCGACGTCGACGTGGAACTCGATGCACTGATCGAAGCGCTTGGTTTGCAGAGCGAGCTCGATGAGCCATTGAGAAAGGACCTGCGAGTATGGTTCGACGAGTTGCGCCACAACATCCTCGTGCCACCCAATGACGCGCGCTTCCCTTCCGATCTGTCGCCGTCTGGTCCACCCATGCTGTCGCTGCGGGATGTCGAGAAGCAGGTCCCGGTCATCGGGACCAGGGTCTGAAGGAGGAGAAAAGTGAAAGAATCGAGAAGCGCTTCCCAGATACTCTTCGGATTCCTTCCGGAACAGACCGTCGACCTGCGCGGCGGAGTGTGGAAAGTCAAAGACTGGCGGCATCCCAAGGTTCGCGGCGAGATCGATTCGGCATCGCTTCGGCGGGAAATCATCCGGCAGGCGACGCCGTGGAGTGCGGTGGGAATGGACGCCGGTTTCGTCGCCCATTTGCACGCGGGCGCACCCATCACAGTGTTGACGCTCGACGAGAACAACGGCGTCGAAGTGGAGCCGTTTCCGAAATCGTGGATATGCAAGTCCTGCAAGAGGGTACACGATACGCCGGATACGACGTGTCCTTGCGGGGCAAAAGGTCAGAAGGGGCAGCTGTTCTTCGTCGGCTATCACGACAAGTGTGGAACACTCCGAGCACCGTGGATCCCCAAGTGTCCCGAGCACAGGCAGGTGCGCATCGTGTTTCCTGGAACTTCCTCCGCGACCGAAATCCGGTTCGAGTGTCCGGTATGCGATCGAGAACTCCGGAAAGGGTTCGGACACGTCCCGTGCGATTGTGGTCAGGGCAATCTCGCCTTTCAGCCACATCGTGCGTCTTCTGTCTACACGCCCCGCAACGTCGTAATCGTCAATCCGCCTTCGCGGGAGCGCATACGGGCGATCGCCGAAGCGGGTGGACCACCCAAGGCGTTGAGCTGGGTCGTGGATGGCATGAAGACCACGACGGTCGAAGAAATTCCAGCCAGTCGTGAAACCCTGAGGCGGCAACTGGAGGCGCAGGGGCTGCCCCCGGAGATCATCGACAAGATGCTCGACATCGCCGGGACGGCATCTGGGGCAATGCAGAGTGAAGACATCGTGCTGCCATCGGGTCAACGAGAGGATGCAGAGGCCCAAGCAGTGACCATCGCCCTAGCGACAATGGAGTCCAGGACCAGAATCGACGATTTGGTGGCGGCGACCGATCCTTCCAGCGAGCTCGGTCTACTCTACCGCGTGCGATATTCGCATGCGCTGCGTTCGGCCGGGCTGTGCGCAGTCGACCTGATCGAGCGCTTCCCCGTGCTCACGGGGCACTTCGGCTATACGCGAGGTGACCACGAGCCTGGCAAGGGGCGGCTCGTCCCATACAAGGGGCGCCATGGACAAGGTTACAAGGTGTACGCGGACATCGCCGAGACGGAGGCCCTTTTCGTCAGGTTGGATCCGATGAGGGTCGCGAAATGGTTGGTCGATGCAGGTCATCCACTCGCCGAGTGGCACGACGAACGAACGGCTCGATCAGCCATATTGGAGGCGGCACGCCTGCCTTCGTCGACGGACGAGAAGGACGGGTCCGTCGGCGCTGCACTACTCGAGTTGGTCCATTCCTATGCGCATCGTTTCCTGAGGATATCCGCCGTTCACGCCGGCATCGACAGAAATGCCCTCTCAGAGCTGCTGGTTCCCCTGCATCTGGGGTTCTTCATCTACGCTGCAGCGCGGGGCGACTTCGTGTTGGGAGGACTCCAAGCCGTGTTCGAGACCGAACTGCACCGTCTGTTCGACGCCATCGTGTATGACGAGCATCGTTGCGCACTGGATCCGGGTTGCTCCGACGCCGGGGCGGCTTGCATGGCTTGCCTTCATGTCGGAGAGCCATCCTGCCGCTATTTCAATCGGTATTTGAGCCGTCTGACGCTCTTCGGACAACATGGGTATCTGCGAAGCCCATGAGTCTCGGTTCATGGGCCCCAGACAATAGCGTCTTTGATCTTTTGGCTGGCAACGACATAGAGACCCACCTTCGCCCGACTCAACCCGACATAAGCAACGGCGCGAAGGTCTTCGATCGTCGCGGCATCCGATAAAGCAAGGACGACCACGTCACGTTCGAGCCCCTTGAAACGGTAAACGGTTTCGACGGGAATACCATGACCGTCCAGTGTGGTGAATAGATGCCCAGCCACGCCGGTCGATCGCAGTTCGGAGACCACCGATGTGGAATCCGTCAAGACGATCAGCTGGGTCGGCTCGATCTTGTCTTCGAGGACTATGCTCTCGACCAGGCCGACGACGTAGGGTGTGAGCTGCTCTCGACGGTCCACCTCCACGAACCTTGGCTCCGGTCCATCGACAAACTTGCCGTCGAGGCGATCGTCGAAGACGCTGGCCACCCTTCTAGCTATCGGACCCGTGTTCCGGCAATTCACGGTCAACTCGAGTTCGACCAGTCCTTCGGGTATCGACCATCCTCGTCGATACAAATCTTGGTGAGAGTCGGCGAATAGGTATAGAAGACCATCGTCGGCAACGATAGATCGTGTCACCGAAAGCCATTCCATGGCGAAATCCTGAGCCTCATCGACCAGTACTGCATCGTACTGCGTGCCGTTGCGAGCGGCAGCCTCGCCCAGAATGCTAGGGGCTTCGATTTCGTACCACTCGCTCGTCGGGTCGAACGGGGTCTTCGATTTGGCGCGTCGTGCCTCACGAAGTACGAGGCTGTGAAAGGTCTCGACGTCGACCGATGAGCCATGCAATGTCGACGCGAGATGCTGTCGCAGTGGTGCGTTGTAGCAGAGCAGCAGTACGCGAAAACCAGATGAAGCGAGCTGACGCGACTTCTCTACGGCCAGCACCGTCTTCCCCGTCCCGGCGCCCCCGAGGATCATGGCGCGCTTGACGCGTCTGATCGCTTGCAGCACCACCATCTGTTCGCTCGTCAAATCGAGCAACGCTTGCCCGGCGTCTCCAACGTCGTCTCGCAGGAGGCGTCTTACACGAATGGTAGGTGCCAAATGGTCGACGATGCGCTCGACGTCATTCTTCGACAAGGCTCGATTCCGTCCCCAATGGCGGAATATCCGTTCTATCGCCTCCATTGGCCGAGCCAGATCGACACGGTCGACGACGATTTCTCTGGGTGCATTGAGCCCGAGAAGCTGAGTGACTTCTATGTCCGGGAACACCACGGCATGCACGATCGGATACCGTGTCAGGGTGGGATCGATCGCCTTGAAAAAGTTGAGCAATGCATATTTGGAGTCTTTCGCCTGGTCGAACGGGTTTTTGATGGGACGGCGGATTCCATCGCCCCCAGTCGAAAACCAAGTGCCGTCAATGGCTTCGATCCCGCCGCCCTTCACCTCCAAAACGAGGATTCCGAGATCGGGAGCCAGCACGACGAAATCGGCTTCGCCGTCTCCCTGCTTACCCCCACGACGTGATTGCCAGGCAACCGAATGGAAAACGACGAGATCATCAGCGGTGGACAAGCGCTCGCGCACCTTGATCTCCGATCGCGGGCTGCTCGGTGATGCTTCACGGGGGTAGAAGGTCGTCATTGGCTCGATTCGTCCGGTTTCCGTGGCGGCCGACGGAGCCCCCGATTGGTGGTGATCGGCGGCTGCCTCGTGTGCTTGCGCGTCTCGACGATCTTGGAAACATGACGCGCTGCGTCGGCGGGTGATTCATGCGCCCAAATCCTCACCACCTCCCAGCCGAGCTCACTAAGGCGTCGATCGGTGTCGGCATCACGGGCGCGATTGGCCTCGATCTTCGCTCGCCAGAATTCGGCGTTTTCCTTGGGCCAAGTGGCGTGTAGTGGGCAGCCGTGCCAGAAGCACCCATCGACGAACACTGCGACGCGCGGACCCAGGAAAGCAATATCCGCGACCCGCCGCGGTTTCGAAAGTAGTGGTACTTGCAGGCGATATCGTAGACCCAATGCGTACAGGGCCTTGCGAAGTTCTATCTCGATGTCGGTGCCGCGCTGGCGCACACGCGCCATACGACGACTTGCCTCAGGCGACGAGGGGGTTGCGCGCGACACCACGTTTCCCCTTTGTGCCCGTCATCGATGGTTGAATGGCGAGATGCTGGAGGATGCTACGACCGATGATCTTTCCAAGTGTCACCGGCACGGCATTGCCGATCATGCGCCCCAAGGCCTTGAACTGGATCGGCGCACCGTCCGGGACGAAGGAGTAATCCTCCGGAAAGCCCTGCAAGATGGCACCTTCACGCAGTGAGATCGCGCGGTCCTGCTCGGGGTGACCAAAGCGACCATTGCCGAAGCCGTAATACTGCGTGGTGAGTGTTGGAGCAGGCTCGTCCCAGACCATGCGGCCGTAAACACCGGGATAGGAGCGCCCCGTATCACGCTGGTGGCACTCCGCAATCAGACTTTTGGGCCAGTCTCGCCATGTTCCACCAGGGCGTGATGCCCGGATCCGATCGAGGTTGAGTTTCGACAGTTTGGAAGCCGCGTGCAGCGGATCACGCGGCAGAGAGTCGCCTGCGGCGATCGCTGGGAGCTTTCCAATCGCTTCACGTACCGTCACTGGGCGATTGTGAGTGGACTCGATGAGTTCGATGGGGCCGAGTCGCGATGCGAGTAGCACCATTCGACGACGACGTTGAGGCAAGCCATAGCCAGAGCAGTCCACGACATCGTGCCAAACTTTGTAGCCGAGCTTTTCCAAAGTGGCTACGAAATCACCATACACCTCGTGTTTCTCTACCGTCGGTACGTTTTCCATGGTGACGATGTCCGGGCGCACACCTTTGACCAATCGTGCGAACTCATACAACAACGCCCAGCGCGGGCTACCCACGGTGTCGTAGCGTTGTGCATAAGTCGAGAACGGCTGACAGGGCGCGCATCCGGCGAGGATGCGGATGTCCGCGTCGCCGAAAAGAGCCCGCAGTTTCACAGGTTTCGATTGAGAGACGTCTTCTTCGATGAATCGTGCGCCGTTGTTGGTTTCGAATGGATGGCGGCACGCAGGATCGACATCGATGCCAGCAACCACAGGAATCCCTTCTGAAGTCAGACCGTGAGTGAGCCCACCCGCACCACAAAACAAATCAATGCAGGCCAAGGTCGTCATTCATGATCTCCCTTGGTCGGCCAGAACGAGCTTGGCACCGTGATCTCCTCTCCATCATCGGCTCGATGCATCGTCGGGTTCTTCCGACGCCTTGCCGGATCGCACCCATTCGTCGACTTCATCGGCCTTGAACTTCCAGAATCTCCCTACTTTGTGGGCCGGCATGTCCTTTTTCCCGATCCATGCATAGACCGTGTCCCTGCTGACACCAAGGTATTCGGCGATTTCCTCGACGGACAACCATCGGTCGGACATGGCGGTTCCCACGGTATAGACACCCATGATCGGTGATTCTGCCATAGCTTCAATGGGAATAAAACCTGTTTTATGCCGAACTGTCTTGATTAGGCTGGTTCGAGTCGGAGGCCGTTGGGTTTGGCGAGAGTAGAAGCGTGGTCTCGGCACTCCGCCTCGCTACCAATCCCGGCAACACTCTCCCTCCGCCATACACCCACCGCCGCAACTCCCGCGCAGCAGCCGCCCAGTCCCGCTCGTTGACCCTCCGCCGCAGCGTCGATGTCTGCAAGCGCCCCGCGCCAAGGTTGAACGTGAAGTCCACGATGGCCGCGAGCCGGTCCTCGGGTTCGGTGGACAGCCCCGGGCAATAACGGAGAGTGGCATCAAGGGCGGTGCGCAGGTCCTGGCGCAGGAATGTCTCGCCCTCTTCTTCGGTGATAGGCGGATGGTCGGGCTTGCAGAGTCGGCCGTAGCCGATGGTCCAGTAGCCGGCGGGGCAGACGTATGGGTGTGCGCGGCGCTGCGGGTCGGATCTGGGCACGCGGTGGAAGCCCTCGAAGCGCTTGGCCAGGTCGATGGCCGCCTGCGGGACCGGAATCATGCGCGCATCCGATCGAAGACGCGGCCGAGGAACCAGAAGTTGAGCACGCCGGCCCACAGCGCTTGGTCGGCGTCGGTCCAGGCGGCCTGCACGGCCGGAATCCAGTCCACGCCCGCACCGACCGCGCCGACAAAGGCTGCGGTCTTGGCTGCGCAGTACAGCGCCATGAACCAGTAGGTGATCACCGGCCGCACGCTGATGGACAGGGCATCGGCCCACTTGGCGCGGGAATGCCGTCCCTGGGCGGTGACGGCCTCGCGCAATGCCTCGACGGCACCGCTGTTCCATGCCGCATCTGCTGCGGCGGTGATTTCGGCCATGCGGGTGGCGCCGCGCAGCTTCTCGAACTCCAGCGCCTTGTCCTGCATGGCGAGTTCGTGGCCACGCTCGCCCTTGCGGTCGAGCCATTTGAGGATCTCAGGTGCGAGACGGAAGGCCCCGCCGAGCAATCCTCCGAGCAGGGTCTCGATCATTGCGAGCCTCCCATGAGCTTGAACTTGATCGCGGCGCCGACCAACAGCGCGGCCAACAGGCCAGTGGTCAGCACCTTCACGAAGGTCTGCCAGGCGGTGCGACGGGCGTCGCGCCAGGCATCAAGGAGGTCGCGCAGCTCGCGGATGTCGCGGGCGGCACTGCCGTTCTCCAGGCCCAGGTGGGCGAGGCAGCGCTCGGCACCGCGTTCGGCGGCGCAGTCGAGCAGTTCCTCGAAGTCCTCGCGGCGCAGCAGGACCATGTTCTCGACGAGGGCGGGTTTGGGGTCTTCGGTCATAGGTGGTCTCCAGAAACGAAAAACCCGCCACGTGGGCGGGTTCGAGATAGTGGGGTGGGGATGCGGTTCAGATGGGCAGGCCGGCGCTCCAGCCGGTGGGCTTGTAGACGGCGAGCACGTCCTCGTCCTCGATGAAGCAGGTCCAGCCGATCTTCGGGACGTAGAAGAACCACGCACCCTCAAGGCGCACTGCAATCTGCCCGGCCTTTCCGGCCCACGTGCCTGTGGGACTGGATGCCACGATGTAGCGCTCGCCGTTCGCTGGAGCGGTCGGCGGGCTTGCCAAGGTGCGCGACTTCACCGACAACTGCAGCACCGCATCGAGCAGTTTCAGGTTGGCATCCATTCCGGTGTTCCATCCCGACTCGCGGGCGCTCCAGCCGTAGTTCATGCCCAGGTTCGGGCCGATCAGTGCTGCCATTTCATTCTCCGTAGGTGGCCCCGTAGAACATGCCGTAGCCACGGCACTCGGGGATGTCGATCTGCTGGGCCTGCCAGCTGGTGTACCCGTCGCGCACCGCCTCGACCTTGACGGTCAGTTTTTCGTTCGGTCGGTTCAGGCCGCTTTCGGCGACTTCGGTGGCCATCGGATAGGTCCAGCTCGTGCCGGTCACTCCCGTTTCTACGTGCTTGAGCGTGCCGGCCTCGCCATAGATCCGCACGGTGTACGTCGTGCCTGGCTCCGGCCCGATATTGGTTTCTCCCTGCGTCACCAGATAGGAGGTCTGCAGTACCCGGCTGCGGTGTGCCCAGCTGACCGTCAGTTCCCCCGTGATGTGACTCACGGTGTAGTCAAGGTTGTTGACCCTGAACCTGCCGGGTGGATAAGGCCTGATCTGCCGCTTGGCAAAGGTGTAGCTGATCGCGGCGGCCGAGGCTTCCGCCAAGCGCCCCATCCCGGTCGCGGGCAGCACCTTGGCTTGCACCGTCTCGCCGCTCAGATACTGGGCCGTGGTGTAAAACTGCCCACCTTCGACGAAGTACAGCCGGGTGCCGGCCGCGTGTTTCGCGGGTACCGTATCCAGCACGCCGCGATCCACCGACACGGTGCCGGCCGCGACATCGATTGCCCTGACCGCAACCAGTTCTCCGCCGAGCTGCGCGTAGGTGTCCAGCGCCACTAAATCCAGATCGACGCTGTAGAGGACATTCAGCACGGTTTCGGTTTGCCCGATGTCGTTCGCTAGCACGCACGACGGGACGAAGTCGCCGACACCGATCTTCTCGAAAGCCGCCGAGCCCTGCCGGGTCAGTACCGTGTAGTTGATGGCTGCATTCGAGGGCCGCACGACGGAGACAGACAGGAATCCGCCGTCCGGATCAATCTCGGCCTGTGCGGCGGCCGACTCGCCGGTGAGCTCGCGCACGAGGGTCCAGTACGGCAGTTCGCTCACCGACACGAAATTCGCCGCGATCGGCGCTTGCCGGGGATCGACCCAGCCGCTCTCGGCGGGTACGAGATAAACGGCATCAGGCAGGCCGAACACATCCTCGACACAGGTGATCCGCACCCGGCCGTCGGCCAGCGTCCCGTAGCTGATCTGCGCGACCCTAAGGATCAATTGCTCGATCCGCAGCTCGGGCCAGGAGAATCTGAACACGTCGCCGATGTTGAGGCTGGCGGCCGTGCGGTTGGCCACCAGCGTGACCTTCGCCAGAGTGGACGAAAGCTGACGCAGATCCCGCATCGCGAGGCGTGCGGCTAAGGCGCCGTTGGCCACGCCCTCGTAGCTGACCTTGGCATCCTTGATTTCGCCCAGGCTGCGCTCGATGCCGGCAATGTCTTGTACCGAGATCGACACGCTCTTGTCGGTTGCCCGGTCGTGGTACGAGAGCGTGACCTGATTGACCAATTCCTCGGGCAAGGTGCGCTCGAAGGACTCCAGCCGGATAACGTTGGTCTGGTTCAGTTCCAGCAGCGTCGCCGGGTCGTAGTCGTCTCGGGTCAGCTTCAGCGTGAACAGCCCCGTGCGCGGGCTCACGTAGATCGAACCGTCGATGTGCTGCAGGATGCGCTCGATGAAGGCCTCGATATCCTGCTGCTGATCCCACAGGATCGAGAGACCGAAGCTCTCGGCGTAGAGCGTGTCGGCGGCGGCACGGAACGACGCATCGTCGATCTCGGCCGGACTGTAGCCCCGGCCCCAAGTGCGGTCGGTCAGGCACTCATAGATGATGTGCGCCGGATTCATGTCACCGTCGATAGCGGCCTTGTCCGAGTACCACTGCGGCGATCCGTCGGAGCGCCGGATGATCCGCGTCACCTCAGCGCTCCACGGTTTGATGTAGGGGTTCATCGCCGACAACTGCGGTTGACGCAGCACCAGCGACACCACGCCCCGAAAGGCCGGTACGTTGGCGCCGAGCCTGGAGACGAGGTAATCGTTCGGACCGTCTGAAGCATTTCCCATCACCAGGTCGACGGCACCGACGATGCCACCCTCGCGGTCGTCGCCGCCAAATAGCTCGGGTTGGTTGATGGTGATCCGTCCGCTGGACGTCAGCGCCCCCGACCACGCCGTGCGCTCGCCGACCACGATACTGTTCAGCGAATCGATCGGGCCATGGCACAACGCCAGATGCATCCCGGCATAGTAGCGGTAGCCGACTGTGACGCTCTTGCTGCCTTTGCCGCCACCGCTCATGCCTTGGCCTCTGTTTCTGCCTGCTCGACGTACTCGGCCAAGCGGATCGCCATCGCGTCTCCGGTGGCACGCAGCCAGTCGGTGCTCACGCCCTGCTGGCGAAAATCATCGAAGGTCACGCCGTCGCGCGGAAACCATCGGCGCAGCCCGGCGTTGCAGTAGCCGAGCGCCTTGGCATCGAGATGGGTCGCAATGCGAGGGGGGCTCCTTCGTTCTGTCATTTCTTGCCCCCTCCCTTGGTCTTGATCGGCGTTGTCCGCACATCGCCGAACCAGACGCAGTTCGGCTGTGTGATCATGCGCGTGCCGAATAGCACCGGGATCGGGCTGTCGGTCGCGGCAATCGGCGCATCGACATCGCCGGGTTGCGGCGTCGTGGTCTTGGGTTTCGGGGCGAGCAGCGACGACAGGACCGTCGTGCTCACCCAGACGATCAGGTATTGCCACATGGGAAAACCTCAAACGATGGCGTCCCCGTTGAAGGGGTTTTTCACCGGGATATAGGGAAAGCCGCCGTAGTTCAGCTGGTTGCCGAACTTGGTGGCGCAAGTCGCGAGGGTGTGGTCGCAGCCCGGATAGGCTTCGAACGCATCGCCGGCCTTCAGTCCCGGAATCGGTGATGACAGGGTCACCGCACCGCCGGAGCTGGCGACGATCATCCGTTGTGCCCCGGCGGCCATGAGACGTCCGCCGACGAACCAGGCAACCGGCTTGGGCAGAAAGACCGAGGCGGTCACCTCCAGCCCTGCCACGCTCTCGACGATGCCAGCCGTCTTGTAGTCGGCCGCGTTGACCTTGCAGCCGCCGTGGTACAGCGGGTGACGGCAGTTGATCTGGTAGTTCGCCCGCCGTCCCGAGCGCTTGAGCGTCGTGAAGATCGGCTCGCAGCGCATCTGCACCGTTACGCCGCCGAACACCACCGACACGACGCGCCCCTTCCACCAGGTGAGGAATTCGGCCTCCGGGTCGGTCAGATGCCAGCGGAAAATGGTGAGCGACAGCACCCCATCGGGCGGCGTCACGATGAAGGACTGCACCACACCGATATCGCGCGCCGCCTCCAGGTTCAGCATCGCGCGACCGAACTCCTGCGTCTGCTCGATCTCCGAGCGGCGGATCGGCGCCGGGGTGTACTGTTCGCCGTTGTAGGTCATCGCGTCCCGCACCGAGGTGTAGCGCCAGACGGTCGTTCCCAGGGCGAAGCGGTACAACTCGACCGGCTGACCAGAATGGACGCTCTCCTCAATGCTCCGATAGGTCATCCGTTGATGCTCCGAATAGGCAGACTTACCCGCGCCACGCGGTCCGTCTCGAAGAAGATCTCCACGGTATCGCTCTCCAGCCGTGCCAGTTCCAGGAAACAGACGATCCGGAAGTCGGACGGCGCACAGGCCACCCCTAGCGCGGCATCTATCCGCATCCGTTCCACCACACCGTCCACGTACTCGAAGGCAGTGATCCTGCGCAGGTACCAGGTGCCATCGTTGTGCAGGAAAGCGACGTCCTGGCGGCCGGGCATCGCCTGGTAATAGGTCGAGAAACCTCGGGTCTGGACCAGGATCTCGGTAGCATCCTGACTAAAAGGATGTGCCGCCTCGATGCCCCGCTCCCAGGTCGGCACCCAGAACGGCATCTGACGGCCGCCGCGGGCTGCGAGCCAGCCCCGCATCGCGGTGAGGTCGGCGCGGTCCGCAAACAGAAACTGGTAGCGCCGAACGATGAAGGCGCGATTGGGAATGTCGATCACCGCCGGCGTGCCGGTTTCATGGTCGAACACGTCGATGAGCCGCTGATAGTCGACGCTGACGTCCTCGACCCGATTCGGATGCCGCAGCAGCGTGTCGTGGCCTCGGTACTGGATGGGCGAATTCGTCGCGGCCACCGTCGAGGCCAGATCCTCCAGTTCGAAGCGCAGCTTCGCCTGGGCAATCGCAGCCGTTGGCCGATTGACTGCCTGCTGGGCGGGAAGCCTGCCCAGCCGCGCCGGCGCGATCCACGAGCCGGCAGGCCAGTGCGCGAGCACCGGGCGTTTGAGCGTGATCGTGTCGGCGGTCAGGGATTGAATCTCCAGGGCTTCGGTGGCGCCGGTAGGTGACCCGACGATGGCGAGGCCCCCGACGTGGTAGTCGAGATCCGCAGTGCTCACGGCCAGAACCGTGTCCCCGGGATAGATGGGGGCTGCAAGTTGAGCCTTGTCGGTCCACACCGGCACCGCATAGACCCGCGACTGCCAGATGTTCATGAGGAGATCCAGCTGCCCGCCGTTGCCGTACTCCAGCACGTCGAACTCGAACGAGCGCCGGGGATCGGCCCGCAGCCGCACTCGCTGCTCGCCGCCGTCGCGTATCGTCAGCACATCGGTGAGCCATTCCAGCCGCTCGGTGAAGCCGCCCTGCCAATCGTGTAGCAGGCCCATGACCAGCACCCGGCCGTAGCTGATCGCCAGATTCCGCGCGCTTCCACTCGAAAAATGCAGCGTCAGCAGCGTGTCGACGAAGCTCGGGCCGTCGAGGGTGGCCATAACTTCGTAGAAGATGTCCTCCAGAGCTCGCATCCGCGTGGGCGGATAAAAGCCCAGGGACAAACCTTCGGTGTCGCCATCGAGTTGGAAGATCGTGATCGGGTCCAGGAAGGCGTTCCAGATCTCGACGGTACGGGTCGTGGGGATGACGAGGTTGCCGAACTCGATCCGGGCCGGCGTCAAATAGATTCGGTGGTAGTAGTCGTCCGAGAACGATCCGCAGGGTGTGCCTTCGCGGGCGATCAGAGCCTCGGGTGACGGCTGATCGCTGGCGATAAGGCCAACCGCGCCGATGATGGCGGGAACAGCCGTGGTCGGCTCGAAATAGCCGGGGCGGCCGCTGTCCCACAGGATATGCATCCCGGCGGCGGCCGCGCCGCCCAGGACGCTCGATGTGAAGGCGCCAATGACGGCAGGCATTCAAACCACCTTGCGGTAAGCCAGACCGTAGTCATAGCTGATCGGCTCCGTCCCGGGCGTGTAGGCCTTGTTCCACAGCGGGAAGATCTTCCACACGTCGGTGCCGAGGATCAGCTCATCGCCTGGGTTGAAATTTGAGATGTTCAAGAAGCGCACATCGGGGAATTCGCCGAGCAGCGTCCAGGTGCCGACGTAGGGCGTGCGATTGACGCCCACATAGCACGGCAACATCGGTGCCAGACCGTTGTAGCTTTGCGGCGAGCAGTGGTAAGCCAGATCGTGCGCCAGGGTGTTGAGGGAGTTCTGGGTCCCGGACCCGATGTAGCCCGCGCGGTTGTTGGTCGCATTGGCGTAGCTTGAGCACCCGTAGGCGTCCAACTGTTCAGTCGTGTACGAGCCGGTCGAGATCAGCCGCCAACCGACCGTCCAACCATCGATGTCGGCCCGGACGTAGGTACCGGGATAGCCGTTCGACGCTAGCGCCGATCGCGACGGCCCTTGGCCGTTCGATCCGAACGGAATCATGTGATTCGTGGCGTTGAAGGCGTATGGCGCGGTCGTAGGTGACTCGATGGGGCAGCCGGCGGTCAGGTACTGGCCACCGGCGAAAGCGCCGTACTTATTGATAAAACCAAAGGAGAGATGGCGGAAGCGCCCCGGGGTCTCCTCGATCACCACGTGCACGAAGTCACCGTTGGAGAACAAGTGGTAGGCATAGAGCGAGGTGGGCAAGGGACCTACCATCACGAACTTGCGGTTGTTGGTCTGCAGGTTGGCGGCCGCGCCGGCAGCGAAGCTGTCGCACACCCAGGCCTCCAGGCAGGCGTAGGTGCCGTTGACGCCGTTCTTGTAGAGCTTCTTGTTGACTGCGAACAACTGGTAGGACACGCCGTTCTTGGTCAGCACGACCCGGTTTGCGACGAGGCTCGTTTCCGATTGGTTCTTGTACGCATCGGAGCCGCTGACCGAGGAAATCATCGACGTCGTGCTAATGTGCGTGGCGCCACCGTTTGATCCATAAGTGCGAAACGTCAGCGTGAAGGTGTCGGTGGCGTTGGCCGTCCAGCCGTTGGCCACCGCGAAATTCTTGATGGCGGTCAGTAGCGTGTTGATGTCTGCCGACGCGCCAGTCACGTAAGCCATAATTGCCTCAAGCCAGTTTTCAGTTGAGTTGGATGGCGGCGAAGCGCGCCGCATTGGTGGAGGTCGCTGCCTGCACGACCAGATGGGACGTTCCGCCTACCGTCATGGTGTCGCCAGCGGCCACCCCGAAACCCGGCACGGCGAACACGCCCTGGAGCTCGCCCCAGACGTTGAAGGCACGTGAGGTCGCGCAGTCGTAGAGGATGGCCGGCAACAACGGGCTTGCGCCGCTCGGCAACTGCGTGAGGTTGCCAAGGTCGTAGCGCCCGGCGCTGTTCTTGCGCGTCTCCAACGACATCGCCCATGGCCAGGTGCGGCCGGTGTAGGTCGTATCGAAGCGGTTCGTGCCGACCCAGCCGCCGCTCGGCTGCAGGAGCGCGGCGCTGTAGCTGCCGTATTCACCATCGTTGCGCCAGAAAGCGCTGCCCGCGATGTCGAGATCCGAACTCTGGTAGTTGTCGCCGCGCGAGGTGTTGGCGCCGATGAAGAGCGGATACGGGTACTGCGAGGGCGTGCCGTAGGGCAGGAAGAAACCGGCGTAGAGTGAGCCCCAGTAGGCCGATGACTTCGCCACCACGATGAAGCGCCGGCCATTGGCGACGACCCAGTAGCTAATCGCGCTGTTGAACACCGGCATCCTCGGCACGATGCCGAGCGAACCCGCCCCCGAGAGCAGACTGCCCGGTTGCCCCTCGGGGGTGCTGATCGACACCGCGCTTTGCCAGGACTGCGAGCCCAGCACGCGGATCGAATACGCGGGTGCAGCCGCGTCGGCGAAGAGACAAAGTTGCACGTAGATCGCGTCGCCCGCCGAGGAGCCGGGGCCGCGCAGTTCGGCCAGATCCCGTTTCGGGTCTAAAGTGAAGGTGTCACGGCGCAGCAGTGTCCATGCTTCGCCGCCGGCGACCAGGGTCGCATCGGCGGTGAGAAACGCGATCAGTTTGTTGAAGAGGTCGGCGGCGCCCGCCGCCGTACCGGAAATCCAGGCCATGTTTAGCGTCCCAGGATGTTGCGAACGGCAGCCGCGTTGCGCTGAATGAGGTTCATCACCGTGCGCTCGCCAGCGCTGCTGTTGAGGTAATCGGCCGCCATCGCCGGATCGATGACGTTCACGATGCGGATGTTTTGGTTCATGGCTGGCTGCGCCGAGGCTTCCGGCACGAGGCCGCCAGCGGCAAAGGCCAAGCGCCCGCCGGAAATACGCGGTCCGGCCGACAGGCCGTTGATGGCCTGCAGAAAGCCGACGCCCAGGCGCTTCACGGCGGCGGCATTGACGACGAACTCGCCGGCCGACAGTCGCGCCGGGATCGAATCCGAGGTCGAGGTGCCGGGGCCGGTGACGTAGCCACCCGTGGCGAAGCCGCTGAAGAACGAGGCAATCAAGCCGCCCAGTCCACTCGCGCCGCCCGTGCTACCGCCGCCCATCAAGCTGCCGAACAAGGCCTCGGCCAGTTTCTGCGAGGCGATGCGATTGATCGTCTGTAGCACGGTTCGACCGAAATCCGCGAATGCGTCCTTCGCCGACTTGGCGCTGCTGCCGATATCCTGGAACAGTTGGGCGAATCCATCTTGGACCGCACCGTCGATGGCAATGGCCACGTCGTCGACGACTAACTTCACCTGCGCGATCTCGTTCTTCCAGGCCTGGAGTCGGGCGACGGCGTCCGGGCCGATGGCTGTGGCAGCGGCCTCCAGCTGCGGCAGCAGCGCGTCGAGCGATTGGCCGGTTTGGCGATGCAGCGCGAGGATCTGCTGGCGGGCCTGCGATTCCGTGAGAAGCCCCGATTTGCGCTGCAGGTTGATCGACTCCTCCGCGGTACGCATCCGAGCGAGCGCATCGTTGAACTGGCGCTCGTAGTCGGCCAGATCGGCTGCTGCCGCTTTGACGTCGATGAGGCGCCCGATGGTGTGCAGGCCCTCGGTGTCGCCCTCGGCGTGCAGCCGCTCGATCAGGCTCCGGTACTGCTGCTCGATGGCCGCGCGGCGATCCTGGCTAGTCGCGGCACCGGTGAAATCGAGCAGTTCATCGCGGACCTTGGCGAGTTCCTCGCGCAGCCCGCGCTCGGCCTGGCCCGCTTTGCGGGCATTGGCGACCTCGACGTCGGCGCGCTTCTTGTTGAGGACGATCAGGTCGGCCTCGATCTTCGCGACTTCTCCTTTCGCCTTGAGGCGTGCGGGCTCGTCCTTGCCCGTCTTTTCCAGGCGCTGCTGCTCCGCGAGCGAGACCTGCACGCGCCGGATCTCCGCATCGATCTCCTGCTGCTCGATCCGGGTCTTCGCCGCGTAGTAGTCCTTGATCGAGATCAGCCGGTCTTCGAGGGAGGCGTCCAGCGCCTGCGCCTGGCGATCCAGCACGTCCTTGAGGAGCTTGAATTCGGCCTCGGCTTGCGCCTGCACGAGGGCGAGCTTCGCTGCTTCGGCTCCCTTGTCGGGTGTCGGCTTGGCCGGCGGCTGCGAACGGCCGAAGACGCCCGGCTGGGTTGGGTCGGGCCGGATGCGCCGGGAGATGGCTTGGGCGGCTTCCCCGACGTAGTCGCGCGTGACGGCGTCGCGCACGGCTCCAGCCAGCTCTTTCCCGAAATCCCGTACCTCGCCGAGCTGGCGGCCGAGTACCGCGCGCAGCGACTGCATTGAGAAGTCGCCGCTGAAGGCCGCTGCCACGTCCTGGCCCAAGGCCTTCGCCAGATCCCCGATGTCGGAGAAAGCGCTACGAAAGCGCTCGATCAGGAAGGCGGCCGTGATGCCGACGACGCTGCCGATGGCGTTGAACGCGCCGATGACGACGTTCACCATCGCGCGGACCGCCGTGCCGATGGCGTTCAGCGCGTCGACCATCGCCGCGCGCACGCGGGCCCAGGACAGGTCGTTGATACCGACCAGCCGCCCCAAGGCGCTGACGACTTCGCCGACCTTCTCGAGGACCAGGTCCCAGGCGGCAGCGACGACCTGTTTTATCGAGGCGGATTTGCCGCCGAACTCGACCACGGCGTCACGCGCCGAATAGAGCGCGCCCGCGAGTACCCCCGCAGCAGTCACGATGACGCCGATGGGTCCACCCAGGAGCGCGAGCACCCCGCGTAACAGACCCGCCGCGCGACCGAGCAGGGACGTGGACGCGACGGCCTGAGCCACGGCACCGGAAGCAGCGGTGGCTTGCAGCCGGGCCTTGGCCGCATCCGCGACCAGCGCGCTGGTGGCAAGCCCTTGTGCACGTGCCTGAGCCAAGGCGGCATCGGCGAGCCGCACCCGAGCGAGCGCCTCGGCTTCCAGCGAGCGCAGATTGGCTAGGCGCGCGGCCGCTTCCGCCCGGGCGGCAGCAACACTGGTCGCGAAGGCGCCTGCCATCCGCCCGAAAGCGGCGACCAGCACGACACCGGCCAAGTCGATCAGCAGCTCGAGATGCAGGGCGATGAACTGGATGGCCTGCGCCAGTCCCGCCGTCAGACCCGAGCTCGCGTCGCGTTCGCCGAAGGCTCGCAGGAAGGTGTTCTTGAGGCGGGTGAGCGCACCCGACACCGTATCGGGGAGGCTCGCGTACTCCTCGGCGAGGCGCGTCCGCTCCTTGAGCAAGGCGTCGAGCACGGCCTTCGAGGTGATCTTGCCTTCCTGCGCCAGGGCCCTCAGTGAGCCGAGCGGTACGCCCATGCCGTCGGCGATGGCCTGCGCCAGGCGCGGCGTCTGCTCGATGACGGAATTGAACTCCTCGCCACGCAGTTGCCCCGAGGCGAAGGCCTGCCCCAACTGCAGCAGGGCACCGGCCGCCGCGTCGCTGGATGCGCCGGAGAGCGACACGGCCTGCCCGATGGCATCGGTAGCCGCCAGCACGTCCGCCTGCGAACGCCCCAAGGCCTGCACCGAGGGTGCGAGCCGCGCATAGAGCGTGACGGTTTCTGCCAGGGGCGCGCGGTTTTTCTGGGCGATCTCGAAGAGGGCCGCGTCGGCGCGATTGAATTCCTCTTGCGAGGTGACCGCGAGCTTGAGGCGCGCCTGCAGGTTCTTGTACTGGTCGGCGACCTCGACCAGTTCGCGCACCCCCAGCCCAAGGCCGATCGCGCCGCCGATGCGGGAGAGCACCTGGCCGACCTGGGCGGCTTCGCCGCGCAGGCGGGCGAGATTTCCCTGTACAGACTGGAAGGCCCGTCGCGTCTCATCGACGGCGGTGATGAGGACCTGGGCACGGTTACCGGCCACGTTCAAACCTTCGACATTGCTTTGCGGATGGCCGCCGTCAGGCGGGGAAGACCGACCCGCACCGAGCGGGCGAGGTCGAACCGTTTTCTCAGGCTCACGCGTCGCACGAGCACGGCGATGGGGATCTCCTGGCCGCGCCGCACGCGCCTGGTGCCGGTGCGCTCCCGCTCGGCACGGCGAAAGCGCGCGAGCGGCCGGGCGTTGTCGGCGATGTTCTCGGCCATCAGGATCTGCCGGCCGTTCTTTTCGATGAAGAAGGCATTGCCGGAGCGCATTAAGGCATCGATCACCCGAGCGAACGCCCTGCGCCCGATACGCCGGTGCTGCGGCAGCAGCGGGATGAGCATCCGCCCCCGGATCGTTCCTCCCCGTTCGTGGATACCCAGCCAGGGCACTTTCGAGCCGATGTAGAGGGCCGGGAATTCCTCGGCCTTGCGGTCGAACACCTTGGCGTGCATCGAACGGAGAAACTTCGGCTTCACGACCCTGAAACCGGCGCGCATTTCGCTCCGCGCCCGCTCGGCCATCTCCTTGCCTGTGTCGCGCATCGCGCGGGCCACGGCGGCGTGGATCGCTTTGCGGGTGTCACCTTGCCAAGTGCTGAAGCGCCGCCGATCCAGTAATCCCTCAGCGACCAGATCGATCTTCATCACGCATGCCCCGTTGGAGTTCGGCCTGGAGCGCACGGATGCCGTCGCGACTGCCCTGGGCAGCAGCAGTCATGACGGCAAGCTGGGTGGCGAGCCGTTCGTGTTCGAGGCGGCAATCGGCGGCGAGAAAGGCGTTCATCTGCCCCAACGTGTAGCCGAGGATATCCGGGTAGCGGTGACCGCCTCGGATCAGGCGGGCGACGGCATCAGCCCAGCCAGACGCCCGTTCAGCCGCTGGGCCAGATCGCCCACCTTCGGTGCGACCCGGTGCACGAAAAAATCCGCGTTCACCTCGAACACGGTCGCCGCCAGGGTGATCGCGTCGTCGAGAGCCAGCGCGTTCACCCAATCGCGTGGCTGTCGGCTGGCAAGCGCCAATGCGGTTAGCAAGGCATCGCCGTGGTCCGAGAGCAAGGCGAGCCAGTCCGGTTCGCCCGCCAGTCGTTGCGCGAAGGGCTGCACGGCCTTGAGCATCGCCGGCAGTTCGCCGAGCACCAGCGGACTGATCGCGAGGCGTTGGCCAGCCAGTTCCACAACTTGAGGTTGCGGCACGAGAACATCCAGATCGGAAGCGCTCATTGGCGTCATCCTCACAGCAGCACGATGCGGCCGAACTGGCCGAGGTCGCCCTGGGCGGGCTTCAGCGTGTCGGCCAGCACCTGGCCGGACAACTCGAACTTCAGCAGCTCGTCGGTGATTACCGACAGCTCGCGCGCCGGGTTGATCGCGACCCGGTAGAGGTCGATCACCACCTCGCGGTTGCTGTTGGCGGTGTTGAGTCCCTCGAAGCGAATCCAGCGCTCGGGCAACGGCTGGGTGAACATCGCGGTGCTCTGCGCCGTGCCGTAGGCGTAATCGACCTCGAAGGGTTCGACATAGGGGCCGCCGGTGGTCGCATCGTTGATCGCCAGCGAGCCATGCTTTGCGTTCAGGCTGTACTGCCCGGCCGGCAGCGTCTTGGGCGTGGCCGAGGAGTCCTTCACCACGACCGAGGAGACGTTCTGCTTGGCCAGCAGGTAGAGACTGCCGACCGTGACCGGGTTGGGCAGCGCCTCGGCGGTCACGGTGCCGCTCACCTGCTCGGTGGTCGTGCCGTAGAGGGCGAGCGAGAGGTTCAACGGGATGAGTTCTTCCAGCGTGCAGGCGAACTCGCCCTTCTTGGTCTTGATCAGCTGTAGATCGGTGAGGCGCTGGCCGCTGGTCGATTCCTGGTGCTCCAAGGTCTCGACCGAGAGGGATACCTTGAGCTCGGGCACGTTGCCGACGTAGTTGAGGCCCAGCGGGTTGCCGGCCGTGTCGCGGGCGCCGATGTAGACGCGCCCCTGTCCGGAGAAATAGGGCATGGTCAGTCTCCTTTACGAGTCTTGGGGGAAGCGTCGGGCGTCGTGTCGGTTGTCCGGGCGACGCCCTGTTCGATCAGCCAGCGGGCCGTGGCCTCGTCGAGGTCGAGCCGTTCGCCGGGCGCGTACAAGCGCCCCGCATGGATGTGGGGTTTGATGAGTTCCAGGGTCATGGGTCTATCCGTGTCGGGTGAGATCGGCGGCCAGCGTCCGGTAGCGGATCTCGTAGCGGGCAGGTGTTGCGGCGGCGCCGGCATCGGCGTCCTCGGCCTCCCACTCGCAGTCGATCTCGCGCAGGCCGAGCGAGAGTCCGCCGAGGTTGGTGTCGGCCATGAGCGCGGCATGGGCCGCGACCACCAGGCGGTCGGCCGTGTCGAAGGCGTCATCGCCGCGCGCGAGCGCCACCAGTCGCACGGTCAGTTGCCGGTCGACGAGGGCGTTGGCATGGGCGGTGATCGTGTCGCCTTCGACGAACAGCAGCAGCGCCGGGCTGGCCTCCCGGGTGACCGGTACGGTCGGGAAACGCAGCACCGGCGCGGGTGCAACGGCCGTCGTGCAACGCGCGACCAGCTCGCGCAGGATGCGTTCGCGGATCGAGTTCATGGCGTCCTACTCGCGTGACAGGGCGGCGCGGCGTTCGCTGCCGTCGCCGATGGCGCGCAGATCGCGCACGCGGTAGCTCGCGCCACCGATGCTCGCGACCTGGCCCACGGTCAGATCGGGCAGCGCCGAGGCGGGGAAGCGCATCGTGTAGTCGGTGGAGAGCGCGAGGCCATCGAGCACCGTCTCGTCCGGGGCGCGGAAGTCCACCATGACGATCTGCCCGCCGACCTCGGCCTCCACCAACAGCCCCGCGTTCGCGGCCGCCGCGTACAGGTCCTCGACGCGCGCCATCAGACGGTCAGCTTCACCAGCACACCCGGGCGGTGGCACATCGGCAGCGGGTTGGACTGCGTGTGCAGGTCCGTGCCCCGGTCGAACTTGCGCGGTTCCTGCTTGGCGTAGAGCGGCTGGCCCAGCGTGTTCACCGTCTCGTTGAAGTCGGCCGGGGCGAAGTAGCTGCCAAAGGTGTCGACCGTGCCCATCGGGAAGGCGTGGGCCTCGCCGGCGGCGATGAAGCGCCGCGCGTTGCCGTCCGCATCGGTGGCCTGGCCGCGATACTCCTCGAAGGTGATGCCGGCGTAGGTGAAGCCGCGCCGCACGTCGTTGATGAGCACCGCGCCCTGCTGCCAGTTCTCGAAGGCCTTCTCGACCTTGGCGTGGCCGGTCAGCGCCGCGAAGAACTCGGGCGAGCACAGGCAATGGACGGCGCTCATGAACTCGCCCTTGAGGTTGTCCTCGATCGCCGCCAAGGTCGCCAGGCATTTCGCCTTCACATTGGTGCCGGCATTGCCGAGGTCGTAGGCGATGGTCTGCGGCGTGATGTCGAACTCGGCGAACAGGTCGTAGAGCGTGGAGCCATCGGCATCCAGGATCACGCCCTTGAGCGCGCCCATGCGCAGGTGCTCCAGCGTGATCGCGTGCTTGTTGCGCATGGTCTCCAGGTGGCGCGCGATGACGCCCGCGACGGCTTCGGTTTCCGTCTCCGAGCCGAAGGCGCGGATGCCCTGGACCTCCTCGGGCAGCACCACGTCGTCGTGCGGGATGTGCGGGATCACGAAGGAGCGCAGCTTGCGCTTGCCGCGCCGGCCCACGGTGCCGGGCGAACCGGGCGGCAGGGTCGGCAGCAAGTTCAAGACGCCGTTCATCTCCTCGACGAGGATCTGGCGGGTGCGCACCGGCTTGGCCGGGAACAGGTTCAGCTCCTCCAGCCGCCCGTAGCGGTTGGGCAGGATGTTGATGGCGGTCGTGAGCGCGGCCATCGAGAACGCGGGATTGTGAAAGGGGTTCTGCATGGTGATGGTTCCTCGTCAGGCGCTGGTGCGGACGAGCACGCCGCGCGTTTCCAGCTGGGTGATGGCGGCGGCCTGTTCGGTGGGGGTGATGCCGGCGGGCCAGATCAGCGCCGAGCGGGCGACGATGGCGTGGCGGGCGATCAGCAAAGCGTCATCGCGGTCGATCAGCGTCGCGTCGGTATCGGCGGCCAGGACGCCTGCGGCGACCTCGGTGCCGTCGGTGGCGGCCGGGTCGAGGGCTTTGAACTTGGCCGTGGCGGTCTCGCGGCCGACCACGGTGCCGAGCACCAGGTTCTGGCCCGCCGCGACGGTGGCGACGTCGCGGGAATAGAGGTTGGGCGCCTCGTACTTGAGCAGGTCGCCCAGGTTGTTGGGTTCTTGAATCGCGGGCATGACTTACTCCCCAGAGAAGTGGTTAGGGTTGGTGAGCTTCTTGACGGCGGCGATGACCGGACTGGCCTCGGGCCGGCTGGTCGTCGAGGCTTCGGGCGTGATGCGCGAGGCGATTTCGGGCTGAGCGGCGCGGGCATCGAGCAAGGTGCGGCGCGCCTGCTGTGCGTTCAGTCCTTGGGCGAGGAACTCGGCGGTGCGCTCGGGCGTGCCGGCCAGCAGGCACAGCTCGGCAATCGCCAAGGCATCCTCGTGTGCCGAGGCGTGCTCCTGCAGCGGGGCGTCCTGACTGGTGACAGGCGCCTCACCGGCTGTCGGCGGCTGGCCGGCATCAGTCTGGATCGGCTCGGGGGCGAGGTTCGGGTCGTGTTCGTGCATCGTGTGCTCCTTGTGCAGTCGACGGGAGGAATAAGGACGGCCACCCCGAAGCGGGGTGGTGGGCCGGTGCGGCAGGGCACCCTTGGCACGCAGCACTTGGGCAAACTCACCGAGCACTGCGTCGAAGCCGGTCACCGCATCCGCGAGGCCGGCGGTAACGGCTTGCTCGCCGAAGAGCAGTCCGGCCTCGGTGGCCCGCACCTGCGCCTCGTCGAGGCCGCGCATCCGCGTGACCTGCGCGACGAAGATCCCGTAGAGGCGGTCCACCTCGTTCTGCAGGGCGGTGGCGGCCTGTGGCGACAGCGGCGCGTGCGGCGTGAAGTCGTTCTTGTGGTGGCCGGCGTAGAGGGCGGTGTAGGCAAGCCCGTCCTTGGCGTCCTTGACCGATTGGTCGACGTGCAGGGCGATCACGCCGATCGAGCCGACACCGGCCGTCTGCGACAGCGTGAGCCGCCCGGCGGCGCAGGCGATGGCGTAGGCCGCCGAGAAGGCCGCGTCGTTGGCGTGGGCCCAGAGGGGCTTCTGCTGACTCGCGGCGCGCACCCGCTCGGCGAGTTCGAACACGCCGCCGGCTTCGCCGCCCGGTGAGTCGATGTCGAGCAGGATGCCGGCCACCTGCGGATCGGCCACGGCGGCGTCGAGCTGCGCGGCGATCTGACCGTAGGAGGTCAGGCCGGAGGCCGCCTCCAGTCCGAGCGTGCGGCGCACCAGGGTGCCGTAAACCGGGATCACGGCAATGCCGGGGATCTCGGGCGCCGCCGACTTGGCCGGAATCGACGGCAGTGCCATATCGACCTCCGGCAAACCGATGCGCGATCCCAGCACGGCCAGAATCACGTCGAGCTTCGCGCGGGCGATGAGTAGCGGCGTCCCGACGATGCGGGACGCCAAATGAAAGAGGGGCATATCAGTCTTCCTCGGGTTCGCGGACCGGCGCGGCGGCCGGCGCGCGGTCATGGCGCGGATCGGAGTCGAACTTCAGGCCCAGCGCGTCGGCGCGAGCGTTGTCGGCGGCGATCTCGCGGTCGATGTCCTCGGCGTCGTAGCCGAAGGCCGAGATCGCTTCGGATCGGGACAGGAGGCCGGCGCGGATGGCGGTGAGCATCGCGTCGAACTCCTTCTTCGGATCGACCCACTGCCAGCCCTGCGGAATCCACTTCGCGGCGAGGAACTCGCGCTGGCGGCGCGCGAAGCCGGGCAGGGACAGCGCGCCTTCCAGCACCGCTTGTTCCATCCATGCGCGCCAGACGGGCCGGCACAGCTGGTGCACTATCACGCCGTGCTGAATCGCCTCGCAGCGGCGGCGGAACTCCAGCAGGCCCGCGCGGATGGAGGAGTAGTTCACCTGCGTGAGATCGCCGGTAAGCATCTCGTAGGTGATGCCCATCGCGGCCGCCACGGCGCGGAACTGCTGGCGCATGAACTCGGCGTAGCTCGATCCCACGTCCGCCGGTTGCGAGAACTTGATGTCCTCGCCGGGCTCCAGGATCTGCAGGGTGCCGGGCTCGAGGCCCGCGAGTGCCGTGCCCTGGACATCCGGCAAGCCTTCGCCCATCAGGTTGTCCTCGGGCGAGAGCCGGGTGATGAAGCCGGCGAACATCGCGGCGGTCTTCTTGCGTACCAGTTCCGCATCGTCGTACTGGTCCAGCTCGTTGAGCTTCACCAGGGCGCGGGCCAGCCAGGGCTCGCCCCGGATTTGCCCCGGGCGCAGCGGCCGGAACAGGTGAATGACCTCGTCCGCCGGCACCCGCACGGTGTCCATGCCGCCCGTGCCCGACATCGGCGCGAGGCTGCCGTCGCCGGGATGCGAGCGGTAGAGGTGGTAGGCCACCCGCCGCCCGAGCCGGTCGAACTCGATGCCGGCGCGCACCACGTGGCCGTTGGCCAGTTCGCGGTTCAGCGTTGCCGGCAGGTGCTCCGGCTCCAGCAGCTGCAGTTGTAGGCCGACCGCGAGGCCGTCCTCGGGGCGGCGCCAGCGCAGGCGCACCAGGCATTCGCCGCCTTCGAGCATGGCCCGGCAGGCCAGTGCCTGCAGGCCATAGAAATCGGTGAGGCCCGCCGCGTCGGCTTCCTCGCACCAGTCCCACCACAGGGCATGAATGACCTCGCGCAGAACGTTGTCCGCCACCATCGACTGGGGCTTGATGCCTGTGCCGATGGCGTTGGCGACGAAGGCCTCGACACCGGCGGCCGCCCAGGCATTGCGGCGCACCAGGTCGCGGCTCTTGGCGCGCAGCTCGTTCTGGGTGAAGGCGAGCGCCGCTACCGCGCCGGGGTTGCCGACTTGCCAGGCAAGCGCACGGCGACCGCCGCCGACGCCATCGTAGGTCGGCGTGGTCCCGAACAGGCGGTGCTTGAGGCGCGAGAACCAGGCCATCAGAAACCCTTAGTTGTCGTGACGCGGATCTGGCGCTTGGACGCCGAGCCGGCGCCGCGTGCCAGTTCGGATTCCACGGCGCGGATGGCGGCACGCAGTTCGTCGATCGAGCGGTACTCGACCGTCTTGTCGCCGAAAGTGACGCGGCGTTCGCCGGTGGCCAGCGCACGCTTGAGCGCGTCCAGCTGTTCGAGGGTGTAGGTCACGAGATCCTCATCACGTCAGCCAGCGGCTCTTGATCACACGCCGGCCGGTATTCCGGGTTCCAGAAACGGCGAGGCCACCGCTATGGGTGGCCTCGTTCGAGTCGATGTCTTGCGGGGGTGACGGCGCGTCGGGCGGCCTCGCCACACCGAGTTGCCGTTCCAGCTCACGCCAATGGCGCTCCTCGAAACGGTCGAGCCCTGCGGCCGCAGCGGCGGCGCGGGCATACACGTAGCAGTCGAGGGCTTCGTTCCTCTCGCGCATCTTCTGCCACTCGCGCACCGGAAAGCCGTTACGGTTGCGGCGGGTGATCAACTGCTCCGCGCAGAGTTGCTGGATAAACTCGGCGTCGATCCTGGGCAGATGGACGAAACCGGCGGGGTAGGCGATGCCCACCCCATCCTCGTCCACCAGCGCCGTCTTGCGCAGGTTGTTGTAGAACTCGAGCTTGGCGATGCCGACCGCGACCGCGAACACCTTGAGCCCCCGGCGCAGCTTGCGACCGCCCTGGGAGACGTCGACGGCGGTGGGGGTGCCGATGAGCGCCGCGCCGCGCGCCACGCCCTTCACCGCCATCACACGGGAGTCGCGGCAAGCGCGCACAAAGCCGTAGGCCTCCTGCGTCGCAAAGCCGGTGTCGAGCGCGAAGCGGGCCAGCGGCATGGCCGCGCCCGAGGCGTGGGTCCAGGTCTCGCCGATCAACGCAGCCAAGCGCTTCCACACCGCGTCGCGCGCCGTGTCACCCATCAGCACCCGGTGCTCGATCAGCCAGCACTCCTTGCCGCGCCCGAAGGCCCAGATCGAGGCCTCGATGCGGTCCTTCTGCACGTCGGCACCGCCAACGAGCAGGAGCCCACCGGCCGGGATGCTTCCGATGGCATAGTCCTCGCGCCGCTCCAGCAGGCGTTGCCAGTCGGGCGCTTCGCCTTCCTCGACCCAAGTCTCGCCGAGCTCGGTGTTCTTGAAGGTTTTGATCGCGGCGCTCGATCCGGTTTCCTTGCTCACGGCGGCTTCCCATGCGGCGGCGATCTCGCGCCAGGCGCGCCAGCCCAGCGGGCTGTAAAGCGAGGACAGGTGAAAACCGGCCGTCTTGCCCGTGCCTTCCGCCGTCGCGCGCCACTCGCCGTGCTCCAGCATCCAGGTCTTGTGGTGCTCGGCGATCGGCGTATCGCACGATTCGCAGACGTAGGCCGCCGATTCGGGCGCGCCCTTGTCCCAACGCAGCTGCTCGAAACGCAGCCACTGCCGGTGCGAGCAATGCGGACAGGGCACGAAGTAGCGACGCTGGTCCGACGCCTCGTACTCACGCTCGACGGCGCTCGCGCCCGCGATGGTCGGCGTCGAGACGATGAAGATCTTGCGCCGCGCGAAGGTGCGGGTGCGCGCCTCGGCGAGCGAGATCGCATCACCTTCGCCTTCGACGTCGAGCGGATAGCCGTCGACCTCGTCGAGAAACAGATACCGCACCGGCATCGAGCGCAGTCCGACCGCGCTGTTGGCGCCCGTCATCACCAGTACGCCGCCTCGGAACTCCTTGGCGAGGATGGTGTTGCCCGAGTCGCGCGAGCGGGCCGGCGCGATCAGTTCCGAGAGCACCGACGACTCCTCGATCAGTGGATCGATGCGCTGCTTGGAGTTGCGCTTGGCCATCTCCACGGTCGGCCAGACCGCCATCATCGGCCCCGGTGCGTGGTGGATGACGTAGCCGATCCAGTTCGAACCCGTCTCGGTCGCGCCCACCTGCGCGCCCTTCATGAACACCACGCGCTCGACCGGTGAGGTCGGCGACAGGCAATCCATGATCGCCTTCAGATACGGCGTGCGCGCGGTGCGCCAGCGCCCCGGTTCGCTCGAGGCCTTGCTCGACAGTACCCGGTGACGGTCGGCCCACTCGGAGACGGTCAGTAACGGGTCGGGCGTCAACCCTTCGCGCCAGGCGCGCTCGATGGCGTCGAAGCCCTCGTAGACGAAGTCGTCCATCACAAATTCGTCGGGAACGAATTTGGACGCGCGCCAGCGCGCCCGGCAGGGTGAAACACAGGGATGTGTTTCATCAATCGACGCGGACCTTCAGTTCACCGAGCTCGGCGAGGTGCTCGCGCACGGCTGCCTCCAGCGCCACGTGCAGCGTGTGAGCATCCACGCCGAGCCGGGCCGCCATCTGCGCCGAGATCCGCGCCGGCCAGTTGAGCCAGGCATCGCGCTCGGTGCGCGCGAGCCGGAACACGTGCGCGATGGCCTGGTTGCGGTCGACCAGTTCGCCCTTGAGGCGGGCCAGGCGCACCTTGTTGGTCTGCGCCTTGACCACCTCGTTGACCGTGCGTGCCTGCACGAACGTGGTGCCGCCCGCAGGGAGTCCGGTGGCCAGGTTCGGTGCTACGTCCTCGGCCACGCGCACCTTGGCGGCCTTCGCGCGTGTGCCGGGCTTCGCCGACTCGGAATTGCGCGCCCATTCGGCGTCGGCCTTGTCCGGGTCAATGGTGCCGTCGGTTTCCGGCGTGATGCGCCCGGCGCGGATGGCCTTGTGCACCGCCGTGTCGGTCACGCCCCGGTGTCGCGCGTAGGCGCGGATCGAGATTCCCATCGGCCCCTTCAATCAAATCATCGTCATTCCTTCGGACAAAACGGCAGGACAGCCGCTTTGCACGGCGAAGCCGCCCGTAGGGCGAGCCACATGGATGTCGCGAGTGAATCAGCTTGGCTTCCATCGGGAACAGCGCGTTCATGTCATCACCATCAACGGCGTCGCAAGGTGACGAACATGAGCAAGCCAGCCGACAAAGGCCTCGAAAACCTGCTCCAGGCAATTGCCCTGGACCACTCCTTCATCGACACCTTGGAAACCCGCAACAGCGACCACCTCGACTTCCACGAAGTCAGCGTCTGGGCCGTCAAGAGCGCCCTTATGGCCGCCTACGAGGCGGGCCGACAGGCCGCGACGCAGGACTGAGGAAGAAGCGGAAAACGCTTGGCTTCGATCCCGAACAGCGCGTTCATCACGACACCCCATCAACCAAGGAGCACGCCATGAGCACCCTGCAGCTCAGTCCCACCCAGCACGCCATCCTGGCCTACGCCGTCGAGCACGCCGGCGGCAAGATTGAGTGGTTCCCCGACAATGTCAAAGGTGGCGCCCGCAAGAAGGTCCTCGACGGGCTCTTCAACCGGGCTCTGATTACGACCGACGGCACCGATTGGTTCGTCGCCGCCGAGGGCTACGACGCGCTGGGCCACCCGCGTCCCGCGCCGCCCACGTTGGAGACCGACGCCGGCCTTGAGGCGGATGTCGCCGCCGCCGAGGCGTCCTGGGCCAAGCCGCGCCGGCGCGAGAACAGCAAGCAGGCCGAAGTGATCCGGATGCTGCAGCGCCCTGAGGGCGCGACCATCCGCCAGATCTGCGAGGCCACCGGCTGGCAGCAGCACACGGTGCGCGGCACCTTCGCCGGGGCCTTCAAGAAGAAGCTGGGCCTGAACCTGGTTTCCGAGAAGTCCGCGGGCGGCGAACGGGTCTACCGGATCGCCTGATGGTCGGGACGGGGGAGCCAAGCGGAGAAAGCTTGGCTTCCCGGTCGATCAGCGCGTTCATACGGATGCCGCAACGATCTACCAAGGAGCCCGACATGAATGCCGCACACGAGATCCTCACCCACAGCAACTACGACGCCGACGATTACGCCTACCTCGTCGCCAAGGGATGGAGTGACGAGGAGATCCTGGCCCGCTGGACGGCAGAAGCCGCGCATGGCCAAGGACCTTGCCGTTGGGAAAGCGAGGGCGCCCGCGCCAAGCTCGCCGCCGTCACCAGTCGCCCGCAGAAGATGTTTGCCGGCCGCGATTGAGCTTGGCTTCTCCATCGAACAGCGCGTTCATACGGATGTCGCAACCACCCACGCCAAGGAGCCGACCATGAACACGACGCACGAGATCCCCGCCACCCGCAACGAAGCCTGGGGCTTCTGGGGCACGATGGACACGCACGCCAGCAAGGCGTGGCCCATCGCGATGACCGCGATCGCCGAGGCCACCGGCCAGCCCTCGGAGGCGGTGCGGGCCTTCCTCGATAGCCGCCACGGACGCCACTTCGCGGACGACGTCCACAACGCCCTCTACGACGGCCACGCCCTGCCTGACGCCATCGTCGCCGCCACCCAGAGGTGGATGGGCTGGAAAATAGGCCAGCGCAACAGCAGGGACTACGGCATCCCGAGCCACCTGCCGTACCTGACGGGCTTCGTGATTCACTGCGAGATCGTCGAGGAGGAACTCGTCGCCTGATCGAACGCCAGGCCATCCGCCGCGCGGGTGGCCTGCTTGCCCGTCCAGTCCTGCCAGCGCCGCACGATCACGTCCGCGTACTTCGGGTCGAGTTCGATCAGGCGCGCCACGCGCCCGGCCTTCTCGGCGGCGATCAGGGTCGTGCCCGAGCCGCCGAATGGATCGAGCACCACGTCGCCGGCACGGCTCGAATTGCGGATCGCGCGCTCGACCAGCTCCACCGGCTTCATGGTCGGGTGCAGGTCGTTCTTCTGCGGCTTCTTGATCTGCCACACGTCACCCTGGTCGCGGTCGCCGCACCAGTGGCGCTCGGCGCCCTCCGGCCAGCCGTAGAGGATCGGCTCGTATTGGCGCTGATAGTCGGCGCGGCCGAGCGTGAAGGTGTTCTTCGCCCAGATGATGAAGGTCGACCAGTGGCCGCCGACGGCGCGGAAGGCCGCTTGCAGCGTGTCCAGCTCACTCGACGACATGGCGACGTAGATCGCGCCGCGCGTGTGTGCATTGATCAGCGCCAGCGCGTCGTAGAGGAAATCGTAGAAGCCTTCGCCCAGCGCATCGTTGAGAATGGGGCGGTGTTTGCCCCGCAGTTTGTCCTTGGCGCTGTTGGCGTAGTTGACGTTGTAGGGCGGATCGGTGAACACCATGTCCGCCCGTTCGCCGTCCGGGAGCAGGAGCGCGAAGGCCTCGGCGGTGGTCGCGTCGCCGCAGATGAGGCGGTGCGGCCCGAGCAGCCAGACATCGCCCGGCTGGGAGACGGGCTCCTCGGGCACGTCGGGGACGGCGTCGTCTTCCGTCTGGCCCTCGTGCTCGGGCTCCTCGCCGGCGAGCAAGTCGGCCAGTGCATCGGCGTCGAATCCGGTCAAGTCGAGATCGAAGCCTTCGTCCTGCAGCGCCTCCAGTTCCACGCGCAGCAGCGCATCGTCCCAGGTCGCGAGTTCCGCGAGCCGATTGTCCGCGAGCACCAAGGCGCGGCGCTGGGTCGGTGTCAGATGATCGAGCACCACCACCGGAACGGTGGTCAGGCCCAGCTTGCGTGCGGCAGCGAGGCGCCCGTGGCCCGCGACCAGAACACCGTCGGCGCCCACGAGGCAAGGATTCACGAACCCAAATTCGGCAATCGATGCTGCAATCTGCGCCACTTGCTCGTCCGAATGCAGGCGAGCGTTCCGGACGTAGGGCAGCAGCTTGTCGAGCGACCAATGCTCGATGCGGTCGGCCAGCCAACTCATGCAGCGACCTCCGCCGCCTCACCCAGCCGCTCGGCGGCGACCTCGGCGAAGGTCTGGCCGGTCGCGGCAAGCACCGGCGCTGTGCCCGGGTGGTGCTGCAGCCAGCGGTGCAGCGCGACATCGACGTACTCCGGCGCGAGCTCGAGGGCGCGCACCTTGCGGCCGGTGAGTTGGCCGGCGAGCAGCGTGGTACCGCTGCCGGAGAACGGCTCGAACACGATCTCAGCTTCGTCCGAATAGGCCTCGATAAAGAACTTCGGCAGACCCAGCGGGAACACCGCCGGATGATCGATGCCGTCGCCGATGCGACCGCGCTGGCGCGTCACCTCGACGACCGAGTCGGGGATGCGGAACTCCTGCGTCGGCGTGCCGGCGTGGTTCCATTCGCCAACCTTGCCGTCCTTGCCGCGCATCGCGGTGGAGGAGCCGTCGGCACGCAGGTGCGTCTCGTGGCCGGCCCATTTGCAGGGCACGATCTTGTTCGGCTTGCGCGCCTGGCGGTTGAAGTGGAACACGAACTCGTGGCGTGGCGCGAGGCGACCGGCCCAGTCACCGGGCACGGTGACCGACTGGTCCCAGACGTACCAACCGAAGCGCCGCCAACCCTGAGTGCGCATCCACTCGATCCAGCCGTCCCAGTACGGTTGCCACTCACCGTCGCGATGGACGAGGCCGAGGTTGACCAGGATTTGCGCGTCCTCGCGCAACGCGCCGCAGGCGGTGCCGAACACGCCCTGCATGAGCGCGTTCCAGTCAACGATCCCGCCGGTGGTGTAGTCGCGCTGGTTCGCGTAGGGCGGACTCGTGAACAGCAGGTGTGCCCGCTCGCCATCGAGGAGGCGCGCGACGGCGGCGGCTTCCGCGCTGTCGGCACAGAGCATCCGGTGCTCGCCCAGGAGCCACAGATCGCCGGGCCGTGTGACCGCAACCGTGGGCGGCGTGACGTCGTCCTCGTCCGCGTCGGGGACCAAAGCGCGCTCGTACTCATCGGCGGACGGTTCCGTCTCCTCGATGTGGTCGAGCAGGCCTTCGATCTCGGAGGCAGAGAAGCCGGTTAGGTCCAGATCGAAACCGGCGTCGGCCAGCTCCGCGAACTCCAGCGCCAGCATGGCCTCGTCCCAGCCGGCATCGAGCGCGAGCCGGTTGTCGGCAATCACGTAGGCGCGCTTCTGCGCGTGGGTCAGGTGGCCAAGCTCGATCACCGGCACTTCGGTGAGCCCCAGCTTGCGTGCTGCGAGCAGGCGGCCGTGGCCAGCGATGACGCCGTGGTCGCCGTCGACCAGGATCGGGTTGGTCCAGCCGAACTCGGCGATGCTGGCGGCGATGCGCGCGACCTGTTCGTCGCTGTGCATGCGCGGATTGCGGGCGTAGGGAATCAGCGTCTCGACCTTGCGGTACGCGACGGCGAGCGTGTCCAGAATCGGTTCCTCGGAAACAGAAAGCCCGCCGACGGCGGACCGTGGGCGGGCTCGTGGCGTCGGGGTGGGGGTGCAAACCGCAAACCCTGCAAACCTTGGTTTGCAGTCTGACGCTAGTAAAGCGCCGCGCTCGCGCCCCCCGCATGGCTCGGTGCCCAGGAAGGACCCGTGGCAGTCCGCGTTCGTGGGCGAAGTCCAGAAATGACGAAGGCCACCGGTGGTACGGTGGCCCTCTGACGCACTTCGCTCGCGAGATTAGCTGCAATCCTAGCCAAAAACGCCGGAAATGTTGCGCCCGCTTTTTGCCGCTCACCTCGCAGCGACCCGCAGCGGTTTGCATGGGCACGCGCCGCCCGAAAATTACCCGCAGCGTCTATCGCGCCGCGATGTCGCGGGCTCGTTCAACTGGGCGACGATCTTCGCCAGGGCCGCTTCCCAGCGCCGCCACGCCGTGGTGCGGTCGCAGCCGAACCGGCAGCAGATCTTCTTCCACGGGTAGCGCTCGGCCCGCATCCAGACGAGGTGGCGTTGCTCCAGTTCCAACCAGGAGACCCAGCGCATGGTCTCCAGCATGCGCTCGACGGCCGCCGGATCGGGCGGAAAGCGGTAGGTCACCGTCTCGGCGCCGAGGTTTTCCCAGGGCATCCGCTTGATCGCCGGCCAGGTGTTGAAGTAGCCCTGGACGCGCACCGGAGGGAGGCGGTGTGCCGTGCTGGCCGCCTCGCGGAAGCGTTCCGCGACACGCTCGGTCGTCCACTCAGCCATGGCGCGCACCTCCCGCACCGTAGAGGCGCTCGCCGATCTGTCGCACCAGTTCGCGTTCCATCCAGTCGAGCCGATCGTCATCCGGCGACACGACGAGGATGTGCTGGTCGCGCCAGCCACGTCGCTTCACCGCTTCCAGGTCCGTGACTTCGGGTTGCAGCTTGGCCAGCGGGCAGCGGTAACGCGGGTTCGGGATGTCCATGTCACACCTCCTGCGTGGCGATCGCCCAGCGCAAGAGGGCCAGGGCATCGGCTTCGTTGTCGTCGACCGGATCGAAGCTCCAGGCGCGGACGGCGGCGATCACCGCGTCCTTGCCGGCGTTGCCCTTGCCGGTGGCGTGTTTCTTGATCGTGCCGACCGGCACGCCCCGGTACGGAATCTGGTGGTGCTCACACCAGGCCGTGAGATGCGCCATGAAACCGCCGTAGGCGTGGGCGGCATCGACCCCGACGTGGCGGCGGACCTCCTCGAAGTACACCGCATCGATGCCGTCCGCCGATTGCTTGATCTCGGTGAGCCAGCGCTTGAAGCGCAGATAGCGCATGCCGCCGCCCTCGAAGCGCTGCGGCTTGAAGCACTCCGAGCCGCTGGTGATGGAGCCGTCGCGCCCGCGCAGCGCCCAGCCGGTCCGTGTGCCGAGGTCGAGGCTCAGGATGGCAGCAAAGGGTTCTCGGCCCCGACCGTCCAAGCTGGGCAGACCCCTTCGGGTCGGGGGAGAGGACACGACGTGGTCCTCTCCCCCCGAAGGGGGGAAGGAGTTTTCGCCAACTTGGAAATCTCCGCAAACCCAGCAACCACGCGGGGTTGGGGAAGTTGGCAAGTTGGCAGCGTTGCCAACATGCCAATCTGCCGACAACTCCGTAACGCGTTGATCAGCAGGGGATTTAAGTTGGCAGGCGTTTGCCAACTTGCCAACGTCTCTGAAAATCGGGGGGAAGTTGGCAGCGGTTTTGCCAACTTGGCTGTGCGTCTTCATGCGGGCTCCTGGGTATCGTCGAGGTCGTCTTGGTAAACCCACACCTCGGGGTTCTCGACCGGCAGCGCGGCCCCCGATTGCGGGCATTTGAAGTGGGTGGGCAGCACCGGTAGTTCGCGCAGCGACACCTCGCCGGTGTCTTGATCGGGCTCGCCTAGACCCAAGCGCAGCACCATGGCCTCGACGCAGAGGTAGCCGAACTTGGTGCGGGCGGGCGGAAGGCCGTAGTCCGCGGCGTTGCGGAAGTACTTGATGTAACCCTGGGTCGAGAGTGCGGAGAGGCGCTCGCGGATGGTGCGCTCGCCACCCAGCCCGGCCTTGCCCTCGAAGGATTCGGCGAACTGGTTCGCGGTGTAGCAGCGGCCCTGGGCCGCCTCGTCGAACAGGATCTGCAGGATCGCGTCGCGCTTGCGCCGCCGTTCGGCGTCGAGGCGCTCGCCGTAGTCCCTCATCACCAGCCGCGCGTTGGCCTGGACTTCGCGCCACTCGCCCTGGATCTTGTCGACGTGCGTCGAGGGGATGGCGGCGCCGTTGCGCAGCTCGAAGAAGAGCTGGCGCGTGGTTCGGGTTTCGTCCGGCCGAAACAGCAGCATGCCGGTGGTGTAGTAGCCGCGCAGGCTGCCGGCTCCGGCGAGAGCCTGAAACGGGTCTTCCTCGAACTGCTTCTTGCCGAGCTTCTTGGTGTGGTGGGCCAGCACGATGCCGGCGTCAGGGTTCACCGCGTCGCGCAGGCGCTCGACCCGCTGCGACAGGAAGAACAGCATGGCGGCGTTGTCGTTCTCGCCGCCGGACTCCCCGCCGTCGAAGACGTTGCGAATGGGGTCGATGGCGATGATGTCCGGCAGTTCGTCGCCGAATGCCTGTTTGATCGCGGGGATGACCTGGGCCAAGCCGGCGTCGTCCAGGATCAGCCGCAGCTGCGGCGTGGCGACGAAGTTGACGCGCGCCGCACCGATGCGACTGGGCGGGAGGCGGATCTCCTTCACGCGCTCGCGCAGGTAGTGGTACTGCACCTCGGCTTGCAGGTAGAACACCCGCAGCGCACGCGGCGGCTTCATGGCGAGGAAGGTGGCGCCCGCCGCCATGTGCGTGAGCCACGCGAGCAGAAAGTCACTCTTGCCGACCTTGGGTGCGCCGCCGAACACCAGCAGTCCGCCGGGTGTGAGCACGCGCGGTGCGATGAGATCGGGCGGCAACGGGGAGTCGTCGTCGAGCAGCGCGCCCAGGGTGAAGGTCGGCAGTGCCCGCGCCGCAGCCTTGACGAGCCTGCGCTCGCCCTCACGAATGAAGGCGGCGCAGTTGAACCCTTCGGCCACGGCATCGGCCGCATCCCATTTGTCGGGTTTGTCGGTCGGCGGAACGAGAATGACGACTGACGTCGCGCCCGCCGTCACGCAGGAGCGGGCAGCGTTCTCCGCGTAGTCCCAGCCGGGGGCGTCGCGATCCGGCCAGATGATCACGTGCTTGCCGGCCAGCGGCGACCAGTCGGTCTTGTCGACCGGCGCCCGCGCACCGTTCATCGCCGTGGTCGCCGTGATGCCGGCGTCGATCAGCGCCGAGGCGGCCTTCTCACCCTCGACCAGCACCACCTCGCGCGCCTTGGCGACCGCCGGTAGGTTGTAGAGCGGACGCGGATCGGGGGCGCGCCACATGCGGGCGCGCACGTCCCAGGGGCGGTACTCCTTGCCGGTGGGCGGGTCGTAGCGATAGACGCAGGCGATGAGACGACCGTCCGCCGCGAGGTAGTCCCACTTGGCGGTGTAGGGGCCGAGTTCGTCGACAGGCGCGCTGCGAATGTTGGATCGGGCCTCTGGATGACGAGCAGACGGCACGATCCCGAGGCATTGACGGATTTCCTCCGCGATCCGGGGAAAGTCATGCCGGGCGGAGAGTCCACGGGAACGCGCCCACAGATCGATGACGTCGCCGCCTTCGTCGGTGGCGAAATCCTTCCACAGCCCACGCCGTTCACCGTCGAGCTCCACCACCAGGCTCTTGCCGCGATTGCCGTCGATGTCGCCGACATAGAACTTGCTTCCCCGGGTGCGGCCCTGGGGGAACAGGTAGAGCAGCACGGCCTCCAGGCGATCGAGCAGGCCTCGGCGGAGCGTGTCGGTATCGGGGAGTGCCGTTCCCTGCTGTTCGGGCGCGTCGTTGTAGTCGAGCCAAATGACGTCTGCCATCAAGCCGACCCCCAACACCGGTCCTGCCAAGGGCACGACTTGCACTCGAAGTGGGTGGGCGTGGTGGCGTGCCGGGGCAGCAGCTCGCCCGCCTCGGTGGCGGTTATGACATGCACGGCCCGGTCCGACATGCGCTGCGCGAGCCCGCCGTCGAACGGTACGAGCTCGAACCAGATCTCCTCGCTGTCCTTGTTGATGGCGGTGAACAGCGCGGTATTGCTCGCGATGCCCGGCACGGCGCCTTCCATGTAGGCCTGGTAGACGGCGATCTGCGCGGCATAGATCGGTTTGGCGCGCGCCACACCTTGCTTGACGGTCTCGCGCCAGGACTTGTCGTTCATCGTCTTGCACTCCCACAGCGCGGGATAAGCAAGCTCGATGTCGGCAGGGCCGGCGGCGAGAATCCCGTCGACGTGCCCCTGGATGCGTCCGCCGGCCACCGAGAACCCGAACTGCTCGCCGTCAGCCCTGCGCGTGTAGAGCTCGAAGCCGGCCAGCCGCAGCCAGCGGATCGCGAGATCCTCCAGGACATGGCCGACCTCGAACACGCGCAGCACCCGGCCGGGCAGCTCGCGCCCGGGATCGACCGGCGTCTGGGCGTACTCGTACTGCAGGGCGCGTTCGCAGGCGACGCCGAGGCGCGAAGCGCCAAGGTAACTGCGGGATACCTGTGCTGCCCGTTCGCGCGCCAGCGCTTCGTCGATGACAGCGTTGACGCGCTCGTGGAACCTGGGGCGGTGGTTGTAATCGAGCATCACCGCCTCCTCAAAACGGCACATCGTCGGGCGTGAGCTCCCGCAGGTTGTCGAAGTAGGCGGTGAGCACCACGTCGACCAGTTGCAGAACCTCCTCGCGCTTGTAGGCCGACAGCGGCCGGTCCATGCCAATCGACGCGACGTACTCGCCGAGGTGGGGCAGGACGGCCGCCATCGCGGCCTTCTCGTTATGGGTGGGATCGATCACGACGCCGCCTCCCACCTTCAGTCGTTGCAGATGAATGTCCTGGCAGCGCATCGAGCAGAAGCGCTTGAACAGGGGCTTTCCGTCCGGCGCACGCGGGCCGTTCCTCGGCGAAAGCCAGCAGAAGCCGCGTCCCTCTCGTCCGCAGATCGCGCATATCACGCCGCCCTCCGGTGTTCGTCGTTGGCCGCCAGCACGAGGCGCTGGATCGACGACTTGTTGAACTGGAAGGCGAGCAGTGCCGAGGCCTGATAGCGCGTGAGTCCGAAGTCGGCCCGCAGGGCAGGCGGCAAGTAGCGCAGCTGCTTCTCGGAGGGTGGCTCGTTGAGCCAGCGGCGGGTCTTGTGGGCGGTGTCGAGGGACTCGTTGTCGTTGAGCCAGTCGTCCGCCTTGGCCATGCAGACGGTGCGATCGCCGACCGCCAGCAGACGGGGCTGCAGATCCTTGCCGCCGCCGACCGCGTGCCAGCGGCCGTTGAGGAAAAAGATGCCGCCCCAGGCACCAAAGCCGGTGGCCATCAAGGCGTCGTCGCAGCCGAAGAGATCGCACCAGCGAAAGTTGGAGCGCTTGAGCAGATCGATCTCCGTCATGACGAAGTCGTCCAGCGCCTCTGCCTGCTCCGTTTCTTCGCGGGTCCATTCGAAGCCGCACAGGGGGCACTCGCGGCAGCCGAGCGGGACCAATGCTTCGCAGGAGGGGCAGTCCTTGGTCGGCGCCTCGCCCTGGCGCTGATGGCCGTCGAGGTTGGCCTCCTGCTCCAGCGAGCCGTGCATGAGCGTCGCCGTGCCGAAGTCGAGCACGATGCAGTCGGTCTTGACCACGCCGGGATGCTCGGCCGGATCGACGGTGCGCAGCCCACGACCGATCATCTGGGTCAGCGTCGACTTGTGCGAGCTCGGGCGCAGCAGCACCACGCAGGAGGTGGGCGTGTAGTCGTAGCCTTCGGTCAGCACCGCCACGTTGACCACGACCTGGGCGTCGCCGGTTTCGTACTCGGCCAGGCGGGTTGCACGCTCGGCATCCGACAGCTCGCCGTGGATCAGCACGGCGCGGATGCCGGCGACGACGAACGCCTCGGCTACACACTGCGCGTGCGCCACGGTCGAGCAGAACACGATGGTCTTGCGCTCACCTGCCTTCTCGCGCCAGTGGCGGACCACCGCATCAGTGATCGGCGTCTTGTTGAGGATCGCCTCCACCTCGGTCATGTCGAAGTCGGTGGCGGTGCGCCGCACCTGCGCGAGGGCCGACTGCGCGCCGACGTCGATGACGAAGGTGCGCGGCGGCACCAGATGGCCGGAGGCGATGAGCTCGCCCAGGGTGATCTGGTCGGCGACGTTGCTGAAGACCTCGCGCAGCCCCTTGCCGTCGCTGCGTGCGGGTGTGGCGGTGGCACCGAAGATCTGCGCCCGGGGGTTGCGCGACAGCACGCGGTCGATCACGCGCCGGTAGGAGGGCGAGGCGGCGTGATGCGCCTCGTCGACCACCAGCAGATCGAGCGTGGGCATCGCGTCGAGATGAGCGTCGCGCGAGAGCGTCTGCACCATCGCGAAAGTGGCGCGCCCGGCCCAGGACTTCTCCTTGGCGTCGAACACCGAGGTGGCGAGGCCGGGATTGACGCGGCCGAACTTCTCCCGGTTCTGACCGGTGAGTTCGTCGCGGTGGGCGAGGATGCAGGCCTTTGCGTCGGGCTCGTCCAGCACGCTGCCGGCTACCGCCGACAGCATTATGGTCTTGCCCGAGCCGGTGGGACCGATGGCCAGGGTGTTGCCGTGCTGGTACAGCGCCGCGAGTGAGCGCTCCACCAGCAAGGCTTGACGGGGACGAAGCATCATGACGGCAGTCCCCCTTACTGCGCCCAGCTCGGGCGGCCCGAGACTGGGGCGCGACCGGTGGCCTGGGCGTAGGAGTTCGCCGTGGTGGATGCCGGGGAGGTGGCAGGCGCGCTACCCATCCGCGCGGCGTAGTCCTTGTGATCGGGCTGGATCGCCTGCTTGATGACGGCCTTGTCCTGACCGTGCTGATCCTTCTCCCAGTCGACCTTGCCGAGGAACTCGATACCGTCGAGGTCGGCGAAGCCGGCGATGCGCCGCGCGTTCTGGGCCTGGGGGCTGGCATCGCCCGGGTGGACGCCGCGCGCGGAGTTCAGGATCGCCTTGACGAAGGCGCGGCCCATGTTCGCCCACTCGGGGCCCTTGGGGCTGTGGAGGCCGATCAGCGACCACATTTTTCGGCGGGCGTACTCGCCCTCCATTACGACGAACTCGCAATTGAGGTACACCGAGCCGGTGTTCTCGTTGCGGGTCGCGTAGCCGCCGGTCCAACCCTGGCTCGCATCGTCGAAGCCGCCGGGACGGATGGTCATGCGCACGCGCACCAGCGTGCCTTTCGGGATCAGGTCGAACGAGGACTGCTCGTTGGCGTCGTTGAAATCGAAGTAAGTCATGGCGTAGTTCCTTATTGCTGCGCGGATTCGGAAGGCGCGGGGCGCGCGAAATCGAGGCGTTCGAGAGCGGGGCGGGCAGGCCCGGCGATCTTGGTCATCAGCCGGCCGAGGTGCGGTTCCTCGATCTGGTCGAGGCGCCCGGAGCGGTCCTTGGCGGGGTAGCCCCAGGGGTTGAGCGTGTGGCAGACGAAGGCGCGATAGGCGGTGCCGTCGTCCGCCTTGAGCTCGGCGAGCGTCACCACTTCGTCGACGATGCCGGGCAGTTCCAGCCCGGTCTTGGAACCGTCGATCTGCAGCTGGAAGACGCGGCGATTGAAGTCGTCGAGCCGCTCGTCGAGGATGCCGACGAACCAGACGTTCTTGCCCCGGGTGTGCTGCAGGTGGGTGAGCCAGGCGATCATCTCCTGGCCCATCAGGCCGTAGGCCCCGCGCGTGTCCGGCTTGCCGGTCTTCTCGGAGAAGGCCTGCGGCTGGCCCTTGCACCACTGCAAGCACAGACGCCCGGCGACGGTGATCGAGTCGACGAACACGGTCTCGTACTTGTCGAGCACGGACGGATCGCCGACGCGGGCGCAGACGGCGTCGAAGTGCGCCTGGCTGAACGGTTGCTCGTCGCGCAGCGCCGGGTTCGGGCCGCCGATGAACACTGCGAAGTCGCGGCATTCCTGCCAGGTGCGCGGCCGGATCGTGTCGCCGGCCCAACCTTCGACGGCGAGATCGCCCGCCTCGAGGTCGAAGAACAAGGTGGCCTCGGGCGTCAGCGTCCAGAGCTGCGAGGTCTTGCCGATGCCGCTCTTGCCGACCAGCACGCCCTTGACGCCGCGCTTCTCGGCCAGGCGCTGGTCGGCGGAGATGATGGGGAGGTTCATGCGCGGCCCTCCGTGTCGGAAAAGGCCTGCTCGATGCGGTACGCGCCGAGTGCGCCGCGCTTGCGGGCGAGGTCGTAGAGTTCGCGCAGGGCATTCATGCGGCGGCTGATCGGTCGGAGCTCGTTTTCGAGGGCGATCACGGCAAAGGCGATCTGATCCAGGGTGGCGCTTTCGAGCGGCACCTCGACGCCATCCACGCGGACCGTGGCCGGCAACTCGTCCAGCAGGTAGGGATGCTTGTTCTTCAGCTTCTCGAGCAAAGTGCGGTTCTTGAACATGGCGGTCACTCCTTCATCAGGGCGAGGCGGAAGCCGGGCTTGCCGGTCTTGAGCGTGCGGGCGGGCGCGAAGGCGCTCTTCAGCGACTCCGGCCAGGCGTTGAACTTGGTTTCCGAGACGCGATAGCTGATCTCGACGTACTCGGTCGGGTCCTCGCCGCCGTTGGCGATGCGGCGGACGACCTCGGCAAGCCGCTGCTGATCCCACTCGATCCGCTTGGGCAGGTCGGCGGTGATGCGCACATGGCCGTCATCGAAATGCACGACGCCGGTGTCCTTGCCGGCGGCCAGGCGCAGGGCATGGGCGCGGTCGGCGTACTTCAGGTCGAGCGCTCGGTCGATGTGCTCGACGATGGCGCGGGCCACCGAGAGCAGATCGGCGGCATCGTTCTTCAGCTGAAACAGCGCCTCGCTTTGCAGCGCGGCGAGATCGCCGGCGGGCGTGGCGAGGACCTGATCGGGCGTGAGGCGGCTCATGCGACACCTCCCGCGCTGGCGCGCTCGGAGGTGCTCTTGCGCAGGCACTCCGCTTCGTAGGACTCGACGTCCTCGACGCGGTAGAGCACGCGGCCTTGGATCTTCAGAAAGACCGGCCCGATCCCTTCGGAGCGCCAGCGTTCCAAGGTGGCTTCGCTGACGCCCCAACGGTCGGCCAGTTGGCGTTGGTTGAGGTGTTTGATACTCACGGTTCGCTCCTTACGGGTTGTTGCGGAAACGTGAGGTCATTCTGGTTTTCAGGGGGTGGGCAAACCGGCGGGCAAAGCGGGCAGGATTGGCGGGCAGATCGTGCAAATCGGCCCTTCGTTGAGCCAGAAAGAAAAAGGCCCGGAGTTTTTGGCTCCGGGCCTTGTTGGGGGATGGAAATGCGGGGCGGTCAGCCGCGGGGCGGGAACGGGTCCTTGCCGTAGGTGTTGCGCTCGCGAATCTTTCCATCCGTGCCTTGGATGAACACCTCGCTGCCCTGGTTGCGCGCGATGTCGCGTGCGCGCTCGAAGGCTTCTTGTTGCGTATCGTGTACGGAGGTCAGGCGGTCGTTGCCTTCCCCCCGGACACCCCACTTGTCGCCGTTGCGGACGACCCACTGGTTCTTACCACTCATGTCATTCACCTCATCGAGATCGAAGTTGCACTGCCGGATGAAAGGATTGCGCTTCGTTGGGTGCATCACCTCCTTTGGTCGTTGACGAATTCGGGTTTGAGCCAATAGTGGCCGTCGGTGTCGTGGGCGACGAAGGTGCGGTAGACCGCCTTGTGCCGCTTGAAGATGTCCGCGCCCTTGCACTTGTCGACATCGATCTCCAGGGCGTCGGCGATGGTGCGTTTGTGGACGGGATCGCCGGCAGCCCGCTGAAGCACGGAAAGAAAACCGCAGACTTGGGGTGACAGCGCGTGCCGCCCACCGTCGATCAGTGCGATGCGACCGGAGTGCATGAGCCGCAGGGAGGTTTCCGAATCCGGTTCGCCGATACCGACGGAGCCGTCGAGGTATGCGTCGAGATTTTCGATGACGAAGCCGGCCTTGCGGAGATGCGCCACGGCACGCAGCGGAACGATGAGATGGCCAGAAGCGTGGATGGTTTGAGCGACGTCAGCCGTGGTGGTGAGCAGGACGCCGCAGCCGGGTGCGCAGGCAGTGCGCAATCGATGGTCTATGGAGGGCATCAGGACCGGATCGTCTAGCTTCCGGCCGAAGAAGACAGTGCGCCGCTTTCGTCGATGTTCGATCTCGCCCAGGCGCCACAGCGCTGTCGGAACCAGCTCTTCGTGTTGATAGCGTCCCGCAAGGCCCAGGGCGGAGGCGAGCCACCGGACGATGCGCGTGGTGTCCACCCTGAGCCATGTCACTTGATCACTGGCCAGATCAACCCAGCCGCAGTCCGTGCAGTACCCCTGGCGGCGTCCTTGCTCGAAGCGAATCCCCTCCAAATCGCCCATTCCGCACCAGGGACAGAGGATGCTTGATCCGACACCATCACTCGCCCCGAGGGCACCGAGGTCGAGGAGATGCCGATAGGCATCCATCTGTCCGGAATACCGGGCGGCATCCGGATGAAGGTTTCCATCGGATTCCTCGACGAGCCCGCAGAGCAGGCCGAAGGCGATGTCGTTGCGTGCTTGCACGGCGTCTCCTACGCGACCAGGGCCAGTTCGACCTCGGTCGGTTCGGAAACGCGCCACGCACGCAGGAGGCTCTCGGCGAGCTTGGCATCCTCCTCTCCCATGTCCTGGAGGTTGGAGATGCCAGATTGCTTGAGGTCGATGTTCAGTACGCGGCCGCGCTTGCCCACCTCGGCAGGGGCGAAGTAGATGCTGATAAGGGCCTCGACGATATTGAACGGACCGCGGAACAGGTCGTGATTCTTCAAGTGGGCGCTCGATGCAGTGAGTGCGCAGGGTTCGGAGTGGTCCGCAGGTACGCCCACCCAGAAGTCGCAGACGGGCGCCTTGGTGCTCCTGAGTCGGGCTCGGCGAAGGCGGATGCGATCGATGCCATGGGCGGCGAGGTTGATGTCGCTGTCCTCCGGAAGGCCCAAGCCGTGCCGCAGCCGGTTGAGATAGAACATCGGCTGCTTCACCGCCTCGGGCTTGACCTCCTGCTTCAGCAGGTGGCGAGCGAAGAGAGTCACCAGCGGTTGGTGAACCTTGGCGCCGCCCCGGCCGACGGTGTCGACAATGCCGGATGCGGGAAAGTAGACCAGCGCGAGATTGGTCGCCGGGCGGGTCGTCCGGCGGCGCATGCCCTCCTCGACGAACTCCACCAGATCGTTAGGATCGTCCTCCACGTAGACGCTGATCTGCACACCGCCGTCCAGGTGACGGTCGCAGACGTCCACGTGGCAGGCGCGCCGCGGCCCTTTACGCTTGGAGAGCACCTCGGACAATGCGGCCTGCAACCCCTCGATATCGGCAGCCTCTCGGGACACCGGCTCGGTCACCTTGATGGCTTGCCGTTTCCACGAACGCTTGCCGACGCCGAGATCGAATTGGAGCAGCGCCTCCGCCGTCATGAAGGTGGTCGGCCAGTTCACCAGCACCCACAAGGCCCGTTCGGCGTGGTTGCGCAGTTTTCCGAAGTCCTCCCGAATAGCCGCGTCGTTGTCGCTGGCGTTGAGGATCGCATCGATGCCTTTCTGGGTCGCGAGGGCGTGGACATGGCGCAGCTCGGCGTGCAGCAGGGCCTGTTGATCCGGTTCGAGTTCCTCCAAGAGGGTGATCAGGGCATCGGAAAATGCCTTTTCCTCGGCGCTCCAGTCGAAAGATTCGGGGATGGCGATGGAGCGGGAGGACAGATAGGCCTGCCAAGTGGAGGCGGGAACCTGGCGGGCGAGGTGGCGAGGGTTGAACGCGGTCATGCCATGCATCTCCTATACAGACGGAAGGTGCCCGGCATGCCGTCACGTCCCAACAAGGACGCTGGCGTTCGGTGTGCCGAACGATTCGGATTGTCTCGGAGTAATGCGGGGTTTGTCAAGCAGGTACGAAAACGTTCGGTCTGGTGGTAACATCTTCGGACTGACGCAGAACGTTTAGGAGAGTCCAGTGCCATCGCCCTTGGGGGACAAGATCCGCGCCTTGCGGAAGCAGAAGCGGCTCAGCCTCGAGCAGCTGGCCGAACTGACCGACTCCAGCAAGAGCTACATCTGGGAGCTGGAGAACAAGGACGATCCGAAGCCATCGGCCGAGAAGATCGGAAAGATCGCGGCCGCGCTGGACGTCACCACGGAGTTCCTGTTGACCGAGTCCGTGACCACGCCGGACGAGGAGGTGCTCGACGAGGCCTTCTTCCGAAAATACAAGAGCATGTCCGAGCCGGACAAGAAGAAGATCCGCAAGATTCTCGACGCGTGGGAAGATGAATGACAGAGGCGAAAAAGCCCATGGCCGAGGCCAACCGCATCTCGGCCATGCTCAACACGGTTCTGGGCGCGGATCGGTTTCCGGTCAAGGTCGATGAGCTCGCCCTGGAGTACTCGCGCCAGTGTTTCGCCGACTCGCCGATCGACAAGATCCGGGGGGAGGATCTGGACGGCTTCGACGGCCTTCTGGCGGCCAACAAGACGCGGTCGAAGTGGCTGATCCTCTACAACAGCGCCACTCCATCGGAAGGCCGCAAGCGCTTCACGATCGCGCACGAGTTCGGTCACTACATCCTGCACCGCCATCAGCAGGATCGTTTCGAGTGCGGCGACGACGACATCGAGACCGGTGACAACGACGAGCGGGACATCGAGGCCGAGGCGGATCTTTTCGCGTCCACCCTGCTGATGCCGCTGGACGACTTTCGGCGCCAGGTCGACGGGCAGCCGGTCAACTTCGATCTGCTGGGTCACTGCGCCGACCGCTACGGCGTCTCGTTGACTGCGGCAGCTCTGCGCTGGACCGAGATCGCGCCCAAGCGAGCGGTGCTGATCGCCAGCCGCGACGACCACATGCTGTGGGCCAAGTCGAACAAGGCGGCCCTCAGGTCCGGCGCCTACTTCGCGACCCGTAGGAACACCATCGAACTACCGCACGATGCTCTGGCGCACAGCTACAGCGCCTTTGACATGGCCGACAGCCGGACGGGGCGTGCGCAGTCCTGGTTTGCCCGTGAACCTGCCAGCATGCCGATCACCGAAATGACCCGCGTCGCGGGCCAGTACGACTACACGCTGACACTGCTACTGCTGCCGGAAGCGGAGTGGCAGGGGGCACATCATGACGACGAAGAGCCGGAGGAAGACACCTACGATCGCTTCATCCGCAACGGCCAGTATCCGGTGCGGTAGCTCACGGCGGATCGATCATGAGCGCCCACAAGTGGCAATTCGCCTCCCGTTTCCGCCGTCATGCGTTCGGCTGGCGATCCGACACGCCGGTGCAGCGGATCAAGGAAGCCATCGCGGAGATCAAGCAGGTCGCCCGCAAGGAGCCTGTGCTCGCGGCTGAGGGTGCCATCACCTTGCTGGAAAAGCTCTCGCCGGCCCTGGAACAGGTCGACAGTTCATCGGGCGCCCTGGGTTCGGCCGTCAACAAGGCCATCGACACCCTGGTGCCCATCATCGTCAAAGCGGATGTCGAGCCACAGCTGCGGCAACGCTGGCTGGAGCGTTTGTGGCAGGCGCTGCAAGACGACGAAATGCCCTACATCGAACTGCTGGGCGACTACTGGGGCGAGCTGTGCGTGACCCCGGAGCTGGCATCGCACTGGGCCGACGAGTTCCTGCCTGTCGTTGAAAGCGTGTGGAGTCCGAAGGCGTCTGGTCACGGATTTTTCAAGGGCACCAGCGCCTGCCTGGCATCCTTGTACGCCGCAGGCCGCCACCAGGAACTACTGGCGCTGATCGACAAGGCCCCATTCAAGTGGTGGCACGATCGGCGCTGGGGTGTGAAGGCACTGTCGGCGATGGGCAAGAAGGCGGAGGCGATCCGCTACGCCGAGGAATCACGTGGTCTCAATGACCCGGGCTGGCAAATTGCGCAAGCCTGCGAGGCCCTCCTGTTGTCCTCCGGATTGACCGACGAGGCCTACCGGCGTTACGCCTTGGAGGCGAATCAGGGCACAACGAACCTGGCGACGTTTCGTGCCATTGCCAAGAAGTATCCCAACAAGCAGCCGGAAGCGATCCTGCGCGACCTGATTGCCAGCACGCCCGGCGCCGAGGGCAAATGGTTTGCCGCCGCCAAGGACGCGGGGCTGTTCGCCCTGGCTGCTGAACTGGCGACACGCAGCCCGACCGATCCGCGCACCTTGACCCGCGCCGCCCGCGATTTTGCCGTGAAGCAGCCTGACTTCGCGCTCGCCGCCGGCCTGGCCGCGTTGCACTGGATCTCCCTCGGACATGGCTACGACATCACCGGGGCTGATGTGCTCGATGCTTATTCGGCCGTCACGCGGGCGGCGGCAGGCGCAGGCGTCCCTGCCCAGCGCGTCAACGAGCAGATCCGGGAAATGAGCGCCAGCGCTCAGCCGGGAGATTCGCTGGTGAAGACGATCCTCGCCCGTCATCTATCGAACTGACAGGGACCGGCTTTTCGCCACAGCCCGCATCAGTCCGCACGCCTCCGAAACTCCCTCATGGTGTCGGCGGCAGTCCGTCCGGACAATTTCGCTGCATGCGAGTTGGACAGACAGGACCGCTACCGATGCATCGATTCAACCATCTACCACCCGACCGGATGACGCCGGAGCAGCGTCGGCGCGAGATTGCATCCCTGCTGGCAAACGGGCTGGTGCGCTTGCGCAACGACTGTGCTGCACAGTCCGCAAACATAGCCGCAGAGAGCGAGTTTGAGCTTGGCTTCTCCGGCAACCAGCGCGTTCATTCAGACCCCGTCAACAAGACAACTACGGAGTCAGAATGAGCACGTCGAAAGAGACATTTTCACCGCCGCCATCGGTGGCGGCGCAAATCGCCCGGTTGCCCGAGCTGCCGATGGCCGAGATCAGGGCGCTCTGGAAAAAGCTGGTCGGTGAGGACGCGCCCACGCACAACCGCCAGTTCCTTGAGCGACGCATCGCGTACCGGCTGCAGGAAGCAGAATTTCGCAAGGCCAATGTCGGCCTGCTGGATCGCAACAAGCGGCGGATCGCCGATCTGGTGGAAACCGGCAAGGTCAGGAAGCACGACCGCGATTATCGGCCGGCGGCCGGCACGGTGCTGACCCGGGAATACAAGGGCGTCGAGTACAGGGTTGTCGCTACCGCCGATGGTCAGTACGAATTCCAGGGGCGCACCTTCGCCAGCCTTTCGATGATCGCCCGCGAGATCACGGGCACACGGTGGTCCGGTCCGCTGTTCTTCGGACTCAAGCCGTCGGCCAATCCCAAGCCTGGCACCAGGAAGGGAGGCCGGCGATGAGCGAAGTCTTGAAGCGTCGCATGCGCTGCGCGGTCTACACGCGCAAGTCCACGGACGAAGGCCTGGACCAGGAATACAACTCCATCGATGCGCAGCGCGACGCGGGCCATGCCTACATCGCCAGCCAGCGCGCCGAGGGCTGGATTCCAGTTGCCGACGATTACGACGATCCCGCGTTCTCGGGCGGCAACATGGACCGGCCGGCGCTCAAACGGATGTTGGCGGATATCGAGGCCGGCAAGATCGATGTGGTTGTCATCTACAAGATCGACCGCCTGACACGCAGTCTGGCGGACTTCTCCAAGATGGTCGAAGTGTTCGAGCGGTACGGGGTGTCCTTCGTCTCGGTCACACAGCAGTTCAACACCACCACGTCGATGGGACGGCTGATGTTGAACATCCTCCTGTCCTTCGCCCAGTTCGAGCGGGAGGTGACCGGCGAGCGCATTCGCGACAAGATCGCCGCCAGCAAGCGCAAGGGCATGTGGATGGGCGGCGTGCCGCCACTTGGCTACGACGTCGAGAACCGCCGGCTGGTCCCAAACGAAAGCGAGGCCAAGCTGGTCCGCCACATCTTCCGCCGTTTCGTCGAGCTCGGCTCCAGCACGATGCTCGTCAAGGAGTTGAGACTGGATGGCGTGACGTCGAAGTCCTGGACCACGCAGGACGGCAAGGTCAGGGAAGGCAAGCCGATCGACAAGAGCCTGGTGTACAAGCTGCTCAACAACCGCACCTACCTCGGCGAACTGCGCCACAAGGAGCAGTGGTACCCGGCCGAGCATCCGCCGATCATCGACCGGGAGCTGTGGGATCAGGCTCACGCCATCCTGGCCACCAACGGCCGGGTCCGCGGCAATACCACGCGGGCGACCGTGCCCTATCTGCTCAAGGGCATCGTGTTCGGCAACGATGGTCGGGCGCTGTCGCCCTGGCACACCACGAAAAAGAACGGGCGCCGCTATCGCTATTACGTCCCGCAACGAGACTGCAAGGAATATGCGGGAGCGTCCGGGTTGCCGCGCTTGCCGGCCGCCGAACTGGAATCGGCGGTGCTCGACCAGTTGCGCGCGATCCTGCGCGCGCCTGATCTCCTGGGCGCGGTATTGCCGCAGGCGATCAAGCTCGACCCGACCTTGGATGAAGCGCAGGTCACGGTGGCCATGACCCGGCTCGACGCGATCTGGGATCAGCTGTTCCCGGCCGAGCAGAGCCGGATCGTCCGGCTGCTGGTTGAGAAAGTCATCGTGTCGCCCAACGATCTCGAGGTGCGGCTGCGCGCCAACGGCATCGAGCGTCTGGTGCTGGAGCTGCGTCCTGAGCCCGTCAAGCAGACGGAGGAGGCGTTGGCATGAGCGACATCCGCATTCAGAAGACCGGCGAGCCGGATATTCTCCAGACCAGCGACGGCAGGCTGACCCTGTCGGTGCCGATCCGGATCAAACGCCGCGGCGGGCGCAAGCTGGTCACCTTGCCGAACGGCGAAACCGCTCCCGTGCGGCCGTGGGATATGACACCGACGCCGCTCCAGTTGGCGCTGGCCAGGGGGCACCGCTGGCTGGCCATGCTGGAGTCGGGAGAAGCGAAGTCCTTGAAGGAGATCGCCGCGCGGGAGGGGATCGACAACAGCTACGTGAGCCGGATGGTCAACCTGACCACGCTGGCGCCGGACATCGTAGCCGCGATCCTGGACGATACGCTGCCGAGCCACATCACGTTGTTCGACCTGGCGGTTGATCCACCGGCGCTGTGGGATGAGCAGCGGGAGAGAGTCGGACTCTGAGGCGGAAACTCCGCCTCAGCTCAACATGCTTTTGAGATCCTTGAGCATCAGGAACAGATGGTACGGATCGGTCGGGCTGGGCTCGAATTCCCAGGATTCGTACCACTGCCGCGCCGCGTCGTCCTTGGCATGGACCAACAGGCAGCGAATCCCGGCGATGTCGGCAGCCTGTGCGGTGCGCAGCAGGGCGTCTTTGAGCAAGGCCTGGCCCAGACCTTTACACTGATGCGCCTTGTCCACGGCGAGCCGAGCCAGGATCATGACCGGCACCGGGTGACGCGCCAGCCCCTTCATCACTCGCGACGGCGCGGCTTCCGGATCGACACTGCCGACCGCGAGGCTGTAGAAGCCGACCACCACATCACCCTGGCAGCAGACATAGGTCTGCGCGCTATTGGCCTTTTGGTTGATCAGCGCGTAGCGCTGCAGGAACTGGTTCAGCGCGGCCTGGCCGCAGTCGAACGCATCGACCTGATCCGTTGCAGCCAGCTTGCGAACGGGTGAGTAGTCATTGCTCAATCCAGCACCCCAGGTTCACGCAGCAACTTCTTCAGGCGCGGCTTGCTTTGCACCGGGCGGTCCAGCGCCTCCTGGAAGGCCTGCCACTGTGTGTCGTCCAGCACGAACTGGCGACGATCCGCCAGCGTCTGCGCGGCCGCCGTCACGCCCGCGTCGAGCAGGAACTCGCTGACGTTCTTGTGGCAGGCGCGCGCGGCTTCCTGCAGCAGCTGCTTGACCGGCGTGCTGGCACGAACGTCAATGCGTTCGGTCTTGGAAAGATTTAGGGTGCTCATGGTGCCCCTCCGGATTGATCTTGGATGCTTCTATTGTAGGCGTCCGGACATTGTCCTGACAAGGTGTTTCCTCTGCCACCCAATGCTGCAATCCAACCGCTTGATTCGTCCGCGCGTAACGCATTGATTTATAATGGCCTTGTTCGCGGCGTTTGCGGACTTCGGGCGTGTATGGGGGAGCGAGGCCGGAGAGAAAAACGGCCGGGAGAGAGAGGAAGGTGGCCTTGGACGGGGCCAGGGGCCGGACGCCGAAGTCCGCAGGCTTTCGCAGGAAGCCCCGCGAACACGCGGGAACCGGCGCGATCGGGCAAGAAAAAAACCCCAACTGAGAACAGTTGGGGTTTGGGTATTGGTGGAGGTGGGCGGAATCGAACCGCCGTCCGAAAGCACTCCATCCTCGGCCCTACATGCTTATCCGCTCGTTAAGTCTCGTCCCCGGGCAGCACGATCGGCAAAGCGCACCCGAGAACCAGCCCGCTTTGTTTAACCGGTAGCTGACGGGCAGCCACCACCGGCGGTTCCGTGATAGTGACCCTACGCTGCGAGCACGGACACAAGCAGTTTCGGGGCTTAGGCCTTAAGCGGCCAGAGCGTAGTTGTCGTCGTTGGCAACTAGATTTTTGCCGCTGGATTTACGAGGAAAGCTGCCCCCTCGGCATGCGCCAAGCGACTTCGCGACTCCCGTCGAAACCAGTGCACCCCCGGGGAGAAACATAAAGCGCTGACCCTTGAAGTGTAGTGATCGGGGGTGCCGGTCACAAGTATTGCGACAGCGCCTGCTTAAAGTGGCTTCAGCGCCGTCGACGAGCCCGGGGCGAACATCGGGCAGGCGGCGAAGGAGGAGACGCGATGGCGGCAGGAAAGAAGACGGGGACTTCACGCGGCAGCAAGGGCGGTACCGGGAAGGCGCAGGCGAGCGGCGGCGCGAGAACGCGAGGGAGCCGCGTGAGCGCGGCGACGCCGGGGCAGGCGGTGTCGGCCAAGGCGGCCTTGGCCCTGGCCCAGGGCCAGGCGCGCACCGTGGTGTACATCCATGGCATCGGCAACAAGCCGCCGGCCGAGGTGCTGCGTTGCCAGTGGGACAACGCGCTGTTCGGGCGGCCGATGGGCGAGCGCACCCGGATGGCCTACTGGGTCAACCGCGAACGCTACCCGGTGCCCGAACCGGGGACCTGCACGGACCGCGACGAAGGGCCGGCGCCCAGTCCATCCGAGCAGCGCGTGCTCGGCGCGCTCGGGCTGCTGCCGACCGGGCAGGACCTGCATGCCCTGGCCGATGGATTGGCCGATTCGCCGCAGGAGCGCCAGGATCTGTACCGCCTGCTGGACGAGCTGGGGCAAGGGCAGGGCGGGCAGGGCGCGAACGCCGGGCCGCAGGCCCGCGGCGCGATCGACGTGGTCAACCGCGTGCTGCTGAGGCTGGTATCGGCGGCGCTGCTGCAGGACGTGCACGACTTCTTCTTCGTGCCCGCGCGGCGCGAGGCGATGCAGCAGAGCCTGCTCGAGCGCCTGCGCTCCGGCGGCGGGCCGTTCGTGGTGGTGGCGCACAGCCAGGGCTCGATGATCGCCTACGACGTGCTGCGCCAGTTGAAGGACGAGGGCATCGAAGTCTCGTTGTTCGTCACCATCGGCTCGCCGTTGGGGCTGCCGGTGGTGCGCAGCATGTTCAAGCGCTGGACCGGCACCAGGAAGCTGCCGTTCCCGGATTGCGTGCGGCGCTGGGTGAACGTCGCCGAGCGCCGCGATCCGGTGGCGCTGGACGAGGACCTCGGCGACGACATCGCCGGCGCCCGGGATCGTTTCGCGAACATCGACGGCGACCGGATCAATCCGGACTGGCGCAGCAACCCGCATTCCGGCTCGGGCTACCTGTCGATCCCGCAGGTGCGGGCGGAAGTGCGCAACGCGGTGGGCGTCGGCTTCGACCAGCCGGTGTCCAGCGCCGTGCTGATCAAGGATCTTTCCGAACAACTCGAGGCGCACGGGCCCGACCATCGGCACGAAGTGCTGATCGAGCTGGACAAGCTGCTGCCCGGCATCGATGCCGAACATGCGCGCGCGCGGCTGGTGGCGCGCCTGCGCGAACTGGCCGGGCGCACCACCGGGCTGAAGGGCGAGCGCCTGGACGATGCGATCGAGCTGGAGGACCACTTGCAGCGTTTCGTATCGGCGCGGCTGACCCGTTTCGAGATCGAGGTATTGCGCGACGAGTATCGTTCGCTCGGCGTCTGGCGGTTGTGGCGCGATGCCGGCAAGCGCGCGCTGATCCGCGAGTCGTCGAGCGTGATCCACGCCGATGCGGCGCGGATCGCCTACCGGGCGCTGGGACAGCGGATCGGCTGGGCGGTGCTCGATACCGGCATCGCCGCGGGGCATCCGCATTTCTTCGAGCCGGGCGTGCGCGACAGCGTGGTCGAACAGTGGGACTGCACGCAGCGCGGCCGGCCCAGGCGGCTGGTGCGCGCCGACGGGGAGCGCTTCGCGCGGCTGGACGGCAACGGCCACGGTACCCACGTGGCGGGGATCATCGCCGGGCGCAGCATGGCCTCGCTGCCCGACCGCAACGGCAAGCCGTTGCCGCCGGTGGAGTTCGCCGGCGTCGCGCCGGAAACGCAGCTGTACGGCTTCAAGGTGCTCGACGACGAGGGCAACGGCCGGGATTCGTGGATCATCAAGGGCATCCAGCAGGTGGCCGAGATCAACGAGCGCGCCGGCGGGCTGGTCATCCATGGCGTCAACCTGAGCCTGGGCGGGTATTTCGACCCGGAAAGCTACGGCTGCGGGTTCACGCCGATGTGCAACGAGTTGCGCCGGCTGTGGCGGCAGGGCGTGGTGGTGGTGCTGGCCGCCGGCAACGAAGGCATGGCATGGCTGGTGCAGGGCGATGGCGAGGCCTATCCGACCAACATGGACCTGAGCATCGGCGATCCGGCCAACCTGGAGGAGGCGATCGCGGTGGGATCGGTGCACAAGAGCCAGCCGCACAATTACGGCGTGTCGTACTTCTCCTCGCGCGGTCCGACCGCCGATGGCCGGCAGAAGCCGGACGTGGTGGCGCCGGGCGAGAAGATCATCTCGGCGCACTACGATTTCCGCGCCGACGATCCGCTCAGCCTGATGGTCGAGATGAGCGGCACCAGCATGGCGGCCCCGCACGTGGCCGGCCTGGTGGCGGGGTTCCTGTCGGTGCGCCGCGAATTCATCGGCTTCCCGGACCGCGTCAAGCAATTGATGCTGCGGACCTGCACCGACCTGCAGCGCGATCCCTACATGCAGGGGCGCGGGGTGCCCAATCTGATGCGGATGCTCGGAGAGACCTGAGGGGGCCGGGGCTCGGGACTGGAGACCCGGCAAAGCAAGAAGGTCGAAAGCCCCTCTCCCGTGCACGGGAGAGGGGTCGGGGTGAGGGGTGCGGCTTCGCCTGCACCCTCATCCGCCCCTTCGGGGCACCTTCTACCGTGTACGGGAGAAGGGAACGGCAGGCGCCAGCCCCGAGCCCGGGCCTCTCACGCATCCCGGTTGTGCTGGCGCATGATCCGCTGCTTGTCGCGCTGCCAATCGCGCTCCTTGGTGGCTTCGCGCTTGTCGTGGGACTGCTTGCCCTTGGCCAGCGCGATCTCGAGCTTGACCTTGTTCTTGCTCCAGTACATCGCCGTCGGCACCAGCGTGTAGCCGTCGCGCTCCACGCCGCCGATCAGCTTGTCGATCTCGCGCCGGTGCAGCAGCAGTTTGCGGGTGCGCCGGTCCTCGGCCACCACGTGCGTGGAAGCCTGGATCAACGGGGTGATCTGCGCCCCGATCAGGAAGATCTCGCCGTTGCGCACGTAGGCGTAGCCGTCGGTGAGGTTGGCACGGCCGGCGCGGATCGCCTTCACCTCCCATCCTTGCAGGGCCATGCCGGCCTCGTAGCGCTCCACGATGTGGTAGTCGTAGCGGGCGCGCTTGTTCAGGGCGATGGTCTTGTTGGCCGTCGCGCCGTTTGCTTTATCCTTGGCGGGTTTCTTGCTCATCTGTCTATTGTCTCCGATTCGGCGCCGCCGAACGATCCGTGCCCTGATCCATGCCTACTGTCCGCCGTAGCGCCCTGGTCGAACACAGCGCCGTGCGCATGTTCGACCTGGTCAACGATGTCGCCGCCTATCCCCGCCGCTTTGTCTGGTGCGATGCCGCCCAGCTGCTGGAGCAGGGCGATGGGCGCATGGTGGCGCGATTGGACCTGGGGTTGGGCTCGTTCCGCACCTGGTTCACCACCGAGAACACGCTGGACCGGCCGCATCGCATCGATATGAAGCTCCGCGACGGCCCGTTCAAGCGCCTGGAAGGCCGCTGGGACTTCCACGCGCTGGACGAGAACGCGTGCAAGGTCAGCCTGGTGCTCGACTTCGAGCCGACCTCGCGCCTGCTGGGGCCGGCACTGGCCCTGGGCCTGCAGGGGCTGGCCGACCGCATGGTCAACGACTTCGTGCGCGTGGCCGACCGCGAAGAGGGCTAGCCATGCGCGTGGACGTGGTCATCGCGTGGCCGGACCGCTACCTGGAGCGCTCCGTCGAGCTGCCGGAGGGCGCCGTCGTGGCCGATGCGGTCGAAGCCGCGGCACTCGACCCTGGCGGGGAGAGCCGGGCCTGCGCCATCCACGGGGTCCTGGCCCGGACGGACCAGCCGCTGCGCGACGGCGACCGGCTGGAACTGCTCAGGCCGCTGCTGGTGGACCCCAAGGAAGCCCGGCGCAGGCGCGCCCGGGCCCCCTGACCCGGGCGAAGGGTCAGCGCCCCTTCTTCTTGTCCTTGGCCAGGTTCGGGCCGAACTGCTTGCGCGCCGACTTGGCCAGCTGCTCGTCCTGGTTGGGGAAGTAGTCGCCTTCCCAGCGGACCACCCGGTCGTTCTCGAAGAACACCGTGAAGTTCTTGATCTCCGTGCGCGCCAGCCGGTCGGTGCGCTGGGTGGACGTGTAGTCCCAGCGCTGGGCGTGGAACGGGTCCGGGATCGACGGCGTTCCCAGCAGCGCCATCACGGCCTGCTTGCTCTGGCCGACCTGCAGCTGATCCACGGCTTCCTTCTTGATCAGGTTGCCCTGATAGATGGGCTGCTTGTAGATGATGCCGCAGCCGGCGGTGGACAGGGCAACGGCGGCGACCAGCAGGAGATTGCGCATCGGGGACGGTACGGAGTGAAAATCACCGCGATGATACACTCCCCACGGTCGCCGCGACCCATCCCCGGCAGCTGGCGCTAAATCGCCAATGAATAGGAACACCGGAGACTCCATGGAATCCCACGACCTGCGCAAAGTCGGCCTGAAGGTCACCCACCCGCGCGTGCGCATCCTCGAGCTGCTGGAGCAGAAGAGCGCCCAGCACCACCTGAGCGCCGAGGACATCTACCGGCAACTGCTGGAGCACGGCGACGAGATCGGCCTGGCCACGGTGTACCGGGTCCTGACCCAGTTCGAGGCCGCGGGGCTGGTGCTCAAGCACAACTTCGAAGGCGGGCAGGCCGTCTACGAGCTGGACCGGGGCGGCCACCACGACCACATGGTGGACGTGGACACCGGCAAGATCATCGAGTTCGAGAGCAACGAGATCGAGGCGCTGCAGCACAAGATCGCCGCCGAGCACGGCTACGAGCTGGAGGACCATTCCCTCGTGCTGTACGTGCGCAAGAAGCGCGCGCGCTGAGGGGCGGGTCTTACCGGGATACGCGAAGGCGGCCGGTCGGCCGCCTTCCGCATTCGAAGGGCCGGCTTCCGTGGGAGCGGCTTCAGCCGCGATGGGTTTTCCCGTTTGAACCCCTGCACAGGGATGTGCAGGCTGCCGCAGAGGGACCTGCATGCAAGCCCCATCGCGGCTGAAGCCGCTCCCACGGAAGCCGCTCCTGGGAAGCAGTGGGGGGGGTCAGACCTCTTGCAGCAGCTTGCGCGCGGCCGCGCGCGCCTCCTTGCTCACTTCCACGCCGCCGAGCATGCGCGCCAGCTCTTCCTGGCGGGCGCCGGCGTCGAGCAGCTCGACCGAGCTCTGGGTCATGCCGTCCACCGGGGCCTTGCTGACCCGGTAGTGGGCATGTCCCTTGGCGGCGACCTGGGGCAGGTGGGTGACGCACAGCACTTGGCGCTGCTCGCCGAGGGCGCGCAGCTTCTGGCCGACGATGTCGGCGACCGCGCCGCCGATGCCCGAGTCGACCTCGTCGAACACCATGGTCGGCACCGCGTCGAGGCCGAGCGCGGCGACCTCGATCGCCAGCGACACGCGCGACAGCTCGCCGCCCGAGGCGACCTTGCGCAGCGGCCGGGGCGGCTGGCCGGCGTTGGCCGCCACCAGGAACTCCACGCGCTCGGCGCCGTTCGGGTCCGGTCGCAGCGCGTCCTGCGGCTGCAGTTCAATCAGGAAGCGGCCGCCGCCCATGCCCAGCTCGCCGATCAGCGCGGTGGTGGCCTCGCCCAGCGCGGCGGCGGCGCGGGCGCGGGTGGCCGAAAGCGCGGCGGCGGCCTGGCGCCACTCGCCGCTGGCCTCGGCGAGCAGGTCGTCGATCTTCTGCAGCCGGGCATCGGCGCCGCGCAGCGACTCGACCTCGGCCGCGAGCCGGTCGCGCTGCTCGGCCAACTGGTCGGGGGCGACGCGGTGCTTGCGCGCCAGGTCGTGCAGGCGGGCCATGCGCCGCTCCATCGCCTCGAACTGGGCCGGGTCGGCGTCCAGGTCGTCGCGGATCCGGTCGAGCAGGGACAGCGCTTCGTCGAGCTGGATCGCCGCGCCGTCGAGCAGGGTGTCGACCTCGGCCAGGCGGGGTTCGTGCTCGGCTACCCGGGACAGGGCATGGCGGCATGCCTGCAGCAGGCCAAGGGCGGACTCGCCCTCGTCGCCGTTGAGGCGGTCGGCGGCCTGGCCGCAGGCGTCGATCAGCGCCGCGGCATGGGCCTGGCGGCGGTGGTTCGCGTCGAGCGCCGCGATCGAGGCCGGCTCCAGGTCCTCGCGTTCCAGTTCGGCGAGCTGGTGCCCCAGGTAGCCGATCCGGTCGGACACGTCGCCCTGGGCCGAGAGCGCCTCGCGCTCGTCCAGCAGGGCCTGCCAGCGCTGGCTGGCCCGGCGCACCTGCTCGCGTTCGCCGGCATTGCGGGCGTAGGCGTCCAGCAGGTCCAGCTGGCTGGTGCGGGAAAGCAGGGCCTGGTGCTCGTGCTGGCCATGGATCTCGACCAGGTGGCCGGCCAGTTCGGCCAGTTGCGACAGCGGGGCGGGGCGGCCGTTGATCCAGGCGCGCGAACCGCCATCGGCGCGGATGATCCGGCGCAGCTGGCACTGGCCGTCGTCGTCCAGTTCGTTCTCGCGCAGCCAGCGCTGGGCGGGGTGCCCGGGCGGCAACATGAATTCGGCCGACAGTTCGGCCCGCTCGGCCCCGTGGCGGACCACGCCGCTGTCGGCGCGCAGCCCGGACAGGAACCCGAGCGCGTCCACCATCAGCGACTTGCCGGCGCCGGTCTCGCCGGAGACCACGGTCATGCCTGGGCCGAATTCCAGCTCGGTGGCGCGGACGACGGCGAAATCCTTGATCGAGAGATGTCTGAGCATGCAGGCGTCGGGACGGTCTGGGTTCTGGGAGGGCGGGGCAGGCGCGGCTTGCCAACGCTCCGGGCAGACATTATCTATGCTTCGTCTCACAGACTGATCCCATGCGCGCATCTTCCACGCCCTCGCTCGATCCCCGCGCCCGCCAGTTGCTGCGGACGCTGATCTCGCGCTACATCCGCGACGGCGAGCCGGTCGGGTCCAAGACCCTGGCCCAGCACGCCGGGCTGGACGTCAGTTCGGCGACGATCCGCAACATCCTGGCGGACCTGGAGGACATCGGCCTGCTCAGCTCGCCGCACACCTCGGCCGGCCGCGTGCCGACTGCGCACGGCTACCGGGTGTTCGTCGACAGCCTGGTGCAGATGCAGCCGCCGGGCGAGGACGAGGTGCGCCGGTTGCGCGCGGAGCTGCCGGCCGGGGCCGGGACCCAGTCGCTGCTGGGCAGCGCCTCGCAGATGCTGTCGGCGATGAGCCACTTCGTCGGCGTGGTCAGCGCGCCGCGGCGCGAGCAGTTCGCCTTCAAGCACATCGACTTCGTCGGCATCGACGCGCGCAAGGTGCTGGCGATCGTGGTGTTCGCCGACAACGAGGTGCAGAACCGGGTGATCGAGCCGCGGCGGGCCTACGGGCCGGTCGAACTGGAGCGGGTCGCCAACTACCTCAACGCGCATTTCGCCGGGCGTACCCTGGCCGACATCCGCGCCACGCTGCTGCGCGAGCTGCGCGTGGCCAAGGACGAGATGGAGCAGCTGCTGTCGCACAGCGTCGACCTGGCCGGCGAGGTGCTGGCCCCGGCCGCCAGCGACGACATGCTGCTGGCCGGACAGACCCGGCTGATGGGCGTGCAGGACCTGTCCGACCTGGACCGCCTGCGCGAGCTGTTCGAGGCCTTCGCCAGCAAGCGCGAGATCCTCCAACTGCTGGAGCGCACGATCCAGGCCCCGGGCGTGCAGATCTTCATCGGCGAGGAGACCGGCGTGGTGTCGCTCGAGGACGTCTCGCTGGTCACCGCGCCGTACGCCGCCCATGGCCAGGTGCTGGGCGTGCTCGGGGTGATCGGGCCGAAACGGATGGCCTACGACCGGCTGATCCCGCTGGTCCAGGTCACCGCCGAGATGCTGGGGGCCGCGATGGAGCCGCCACCGCGATAGGCGCGGCCTCTGGTTCCGATCGATCGCTTGAAACCCGTCGATACGCCCACATAGGGAGCCGGTGGGGCGGGTGTTCCTCCCGCCCGGGAATTGTTCATGAACCAAGACCACCCCGAATTCGATTCCGAAGACCCATCCCAGAACCAGGCGCCGGCCGATCCGCTCCAGGCCGAGGTCGAGGCGCTGCGCAGCGAGATCGCCCTGCTCAAGGCCGACGCGCTGCGCGAACGGGCCGACCTGGAGAACCAGCGCAAGCGCATCGCCCGCGACGTGGAGAACGCGCGCAAGTTCGCCAACGAGAAGCTGCTGGGCGAGCTGCTGCCGGTGTTCGACAGCCTGGATGCCGGGCTGGCCGCCGCCGGCAACGAACCGAGCCCGCTGCGCGACGGCCTGGAGCTGACCTACAAGCAGCTGCTGAAGGTCGCCGCCGACAACGGCCTGACCCTGCTGGACCCGGCCGGCCAGCCGTTCAACCCGGAACACCACCAGGCCATCAGCCAGGCCGAGGCGCCCGAGGGGGTGGCCCCCGGCAGCGTGCTGCAGGTGTTCCAGAAGGGCTACCTGCTCAACGAGCGCCTGCTGCGCCCGGCCCTGGTGGTGGTCGCGCGCCACGACTGATCGGCGCGGCACCGTCCATGCAACGCAGTTTCGTGCGGATGGCTTGAATGGGTTCGCGCCATCCCCACATCTGGACCAGAACCGGCGCGGGCCGGACAGACAGTTAAGAACACTCTTCAGGAGCCATCCCACATGGGCAAGATCATCGGTATCGACCTCGGCACCACCAACTCGTGCGTGGCGATCATGGACGGCGGCAAGGCCCGCGTCATCGAGAACTCGGAAGGCGATCGCACCACCCCGTCGATCGTCGCCTACACCAAGGACGGCGAAGTGCTGGTCGGCGCCTCGGCCAAGCGCCAGGCCGTCACCAACCCCAAGAACACCTTCTACGCGGTTAAGCGCCTGATCGGCCGCAAGTTCACCGACGGCGAGGTGCAGAAGGACATTGCGCACGTCCCGTACACCATCCTCGCGCACGACAACGGCGACGCCTGGGTGCAGACCAGCGACGGCAAGAAGCTGGCGCCGCAGGAGATCTCCGCCAAGGTGCTGGAGAAGATGAAGAAGACCGCCGAGGACTTCCTGGGCGAGAAGGTGACCGAGGCGGTGATCACCGTGCCGGCCTACTTCAACGACAGCCAGCGCCAGGCGACCAAGGACGCCGGCCGCATCGCCGGCCTGGACGTCAAGCGCATCATCAACGAGCCGACCGCCGCGGCGCTGGCCTATGGCCTGGACAAGGCCGGCGGCGACCGCAAGATCGCCGTGTACGACCTGGGCGGCGGCACCTTCGACGTGTCGATCATCGAGATCGCCGAGGTCGACGGCGAGAAGCAGTTCGAGGTGCTGGCCACCAACGGCGACACCTTCCTGGGCGGCGAGGACTTCGACAACCGCGTGATCGAGTACCTGGTCGACGAGTTCCAGAAGGACCAGGGCATCGACCTGCGCAAGGACCCGCTGGCGCTGCAGCGCCTGAAGGACGCGGCCGAGCGCGCCAAGATCGAGCTGTCGTCCTCGCAGCAGACCGAGGTCAACCTGCCGTACGTCACCGCCGACGCCTCCGGCCCGAAGCACCTGAACATCAAGCTGACCCGCGCCAAGCTGGAAGCGCTGGTCGAGGACCTGATCAAGAAGTCGATCGAGCCGTGCCGCGTGGCGCTGAACGACGCCGGCCTGCGCGCCAGCGACATCAGCGAGGTGATCCTGGTCGGCGGCCAGACCCGCATGCCGAAGGTGCAGCAGGCCGTGGCCGAGTTCTTCGGCAAGGAGCCGCGCAAGGACGTCAACCCGGACGAGGCCGTGGCGCTGGGCGCGGCGGTGCAGGGCGGCGTGCTGGCCGGCGACGTCAAGGACGTGCTGCTGCTCGACGTGACCCCGCTGAGCCTGGGCATCGAGACCCTGGGCGGCGTGTTCACCAAGATCATCGAGAAGAACACCACGATCCCGACCAAGGCCTCGCAGGTCTTCTCCACCGCCGAGGACAACCAGTCCGCGGTCACCGTGCACGTGCTGCAGGGCGAGCGCGAGCAGGCCCGCTTCAACAAGTCGCTGGCCAAGTTCGACCTGACCGGCATCGAGCCGGCGCCGCGCGGCCTGCCGCAGATCGAGGTGTCCTTCGACATCGACGCCAACGGCATCCTGCACGTGTCGGCCAAGGACAAGAAGACCAACAAGGAGCAGAAGGTCGAGATCAAGGCCGGCTCGGGCCTGTCCGAGGACGAGATCGCGCGGATGGTGGCCGACGCCGAGGCGCACCGCGACGAGGACAAGAAGTTCCAGGAGCTGGTGCAGGCCCGCAACCAGGCCGACGGCCTGATCCATGCGACCCGCAGCGCGATCAACGAGCACGGCAGCAAGGTGCCGGGCGACGTGATCGGCAAGGTCGAGGGCGCGCTGGCGGAGCTGGAGACCGCGATGAAGGGCGACGACAAGGCCCAGATCGAGGCCAAGACCAAGGCGCTGGAAGAGGCCGGCCAGTCGCTGTACGCGGCGGCCGCGGCGGCCGAGCAGGGTGCCGCCGGCGGCGGCGATGCCGGCCCGCAGGCCAAGGCGAACGACGACGTGGTGGACGCCGAGTTCACCGAGGTCAAGGACGACAAGAAGCCGTGATTCGTGATTCGGGATTCGTGATTCGAAGGAGCGGGGCCATGCCTCGCTCCTCCGGGCGCCGGAATCCCGGCTGATGGCGATACCGATGCTTTTTCGAATCACCAATCACCCATCACGAATCACGTCCACATGAGCAAGCGCGACTACTACGAGGTGCTGGGCGTCGCCCGCAACGCCAGCGACGAGGAGCTGAAGAAGGCCTATCGCCGCTGCGCGATGAAGTACCACCCCGACCGCAATCCGGGCGATGCGGCGGCCGAGGCGGCCTTCAAGGAATGCAAGGAGGCCTACGAGGTCCTCGCCGACGCCGGCAAGCGCCGGATGTACGACGCGCACGGCCATGCCGCTTTCGAACACGGCATGGGCGGCGGCGGTCCGGGCGGCCCGGACATGGGCGACATCTTCGGCGACATCTTCGGCAACATCTTCGGTGGAGCCGCTGGTGCGCGCCAGGCGCGCCGCGGCGCCGACATCGGCTACGTGATGGAGCTGGAGCTGGAGGAAGCGGTGGCCGGCGTCGAGCGCCGCATCGAGATCCCGACCCTGGCCGAATGCCGGCAATGCGACGGCAGCGGCTCGGAGGACGGCAAGGTCGAGACCTGCACCACCTGCGGCGGCCGCGGCAACGTGCGCGTGCAGCGCGGCATCTTCGCGATGCAGCAGACCTGCCCGCATTGCGCCGGGCGCGGCAGCATCATCCGCAATCCCTGCAAGACCTGCCACGGCGCCGGCCGCGTCGAGGAAGAGAAGGTCCTGTCGGTCAAGATCCCGGCCGGCGTGGACACGGGCGACCGCATCCGCCTGGCCGGCGAGGGCGAGGCCGGGCCGCCCGGCGCGCCGCCCGGCGACCTGTACGTCGAAGTGCGCGTGCGCGAGCACGCGATCTTCCAGCGCGACGGCGACGACCTGCACTGCGAAGTGCCGATCCGCATCGCCCAGGCGGCGCTCGGCGACAGCGTGCGCGTGGCGACGCTGGACGGCGAAGCCGAGATCCGCATCCCGGCCGAGACCCAGACCGGCAAGCTGTTCCGCCTGCGCGGCAAGGGCGTCAAGTCGGTGCGCAGCCGCGTGCCGGGGGACCTGTACTGCCGCGTCGTGGTGGAGACGCCGGTCAACCTCACCGCGGAGCAGCGCAGGCTGCTGGAGCAGTTCGAGGCCACGTTCGTCGGCGAGGAGGCGCGCAAGCATTCGCCGAAATCGGCGACCTTCATGGACGGGGTGAAGAGTTTCTGGGACCGGATGACGTCGTAGTGCATCCCGCTTCGCGGGCTGCACCCCCATGCTTTTGCCTCGCAAAACCGCGGGCCCCGCTTCTGCCTTGCCCGTCCCCGGCCTGTCGGCGCGCCCCCCTTAACGGAAGGGGGGCTTTGCTCCAGACGCCCATCGAGTCGACGACATTCTCGTGGGAGGGACTTCAGTCCCGACGGGCTTTCCCGAAGTGCCGGCTGTTTTCGCTCTTCGTAGGAGCGGCTTCAGTCGCGAAGAAGCTTTCGGTAAAGCCCCGCCGCGACTGAAGTCGCTCCTGCGAAATGCAAAGGCGAACGTGCCGTGCCGCCTGCGCGCGCCTACAATGCGGCGATGAGCCAATCGCAACCCGGACACCTCGTCCACGGCCGTCGCCAGCGCCCCGATGGGCCCGCGCCGGTCGACGTCATCTCCGTCCAGTCGCAACTGGTCTACGGCCACGCCGGCAACAGCGCGGCGATCCCCCCGCTGCGCGCGCTGGGCGTGCGCGTGGCGGAGATCCCGACCACGCTGCTCAGCAATGCGCCGTTCTATTCGACCCTGCGCGGGCGCATCCTGCCGGTGGACTGGTTCTCCGACCTGTTGCTGGGCGCGAGCGAGCGCGGCCTGCCGCAGCGCGCCAAGTTGCTGGTCTCCGGCTATCTCGGCAGCCTCGCCAACGGCGAGGCGTTCGCCGACTGGCTCGATGGCCTGCAGGACCTGGCGCCGCAGCTGCGCTACTGCCTGGACCCGGTGATCGGCGATACCCACACCGGGCCCTACGTGGAGCCCGCGCTGGAAAAGGTGTTCGTCGAGCGGCTGCTGCCCAAGGCCTGGCTGGTGACGCCGAATGCGTACGAGCTGGGCCGCCTGAGCGGCCGCGACAGCCTGGCGCAGGACGATGCGATCGCCGCGTCGCGCGAGTTGCTCGAGCGCGGCCCGGAGTGGGTGCTCGCGCACAGCGTGGCCGGCGCCGAAGGCCAGCTGGTGACGCTGGCGGTGAGCCGCGACGCGGTCTGGCGCTGGGCGACCCCGTACCTGCCGGTGGACGTGGCCGGTACCGGCGACGTGCTGATGTCGCTGTTGATCGGTTTCCTGCTGCAGGGCGAGTCGTTCGAATCGGCGGCCGGGCGCGCGCTGTCGGGCGTGCACGCGGCGCTGGAGGCGACCCTGGCCGATGGCTACGAGGAGTTCGACGTGCTCGCCGCCGCGCCGGCGGCACTGTCCACGCCGGGGCGCTTCGCCGTCGAGCGCCTGGCATGACGGCGCGTCCCGTCGTCGGCATCGTCGGCAGCGCCGGTGCCTATGGCCGGTGGTTGCAGCGATTCCTGCACGAACGCATGCAGCTGGAGGCGGTCGGGCACGATCCGGCCGATCCGGCCTCGCTCGACGAGCAGGCGCTGGTGGACCGCGCCGACGTGCTGGTGTTCTCGGCGCCGATCCGCCAGACCGAAGCGCTGATCCGCCGCTACGCGGCGCTGGCCGCCGGCCGCGAGCGCGGCCGGCTGTGGCTGGACATCACCTCGATCAAGCAGGGGCCGGTGGCGGCGATGCTGGAATCGCAGGCCGAGGTGGTCGGCCTGCATCCGATGACCGCGCCGCCGAAGTCGCCCACGCTCAAGGGCCGGGTGATGGTGGTCTGCGAGGCGCGGCTCGATGCCTGGCGCGCATGGCTGCAGACGCTGTGCGACGCGCTCGAGGCCGAATGCGTGCCCGCCACGCCCGAACACCACGACCGGGTGATGGCGCTGGTGCAGGCGATGGTGCATGCGACCCACCTGGCCCAGGCCGGGGTGCTGCGCGACTACGCGCCGCTGCTCGGCCAGCTGCCGGCCCTGATGCCGTTCCGTTCCGCCTCGTTCGAGCTGGACACGGCGATCATCGCGCGCATCCTCTCGCTCAATCCGGCGATCTACGAGGACATCCAGTTCGGCAACCCGCACGTCGGCGAGATGCTCGACCGGTTGCTTTCGCACCTGCAGGAACTGCGCGCGCTGGTCGCCCGCGGCGACGATGCGGCGCGCGCCCGTTTCCGCGAGATCTTCCTGCACGACAACAAGGCCGCGATCGGCGCGCAGGCGCTGGAAGGCGGCAACTACAGCTACGAGCGCGTGGGGTACCTGCTGGCCGACCTGACCGAGGCGCGCGCGTTGAGCGTCTACCTGCCCGAGGACCAGCCCGGCTCGCTGCGCGTGCTGCTGCACGTATTCGAGCGGCACGCCGTTAATCTCTCCTCGATCCATTCCTCGCGCACGCCGGCGGGCGAGCTGCATTTCCGCATCGGCTTCGACCATGCCAGCGACGCCGCGGCCCTGGCGCGCGCCGCGCACGAGATCGACGAGAGCGGCATCGGGCGGGTGCTGTCGCGCTGAGGTGGGCGTACCGCCATCTCTCTCCGCCCGCGGGAGCGGCCGGCAAGCGCCATCGTCGCGCATTTCATCCACACCGGCTGTGGATGAAATGCGGACAAGCATGTGGATAACGCGCCGCGCGCCTTGCGGCGCGGGCGTGTCAAGACGGATGGCGAAAAAATGGCCGGCGTCCGCTCAGGCCGCGGACAGCCGGAGTTCGCCGCCGGTGGTGGTGTACTGCTGGCCCTGGCGTACCAGGTGCCGGCCATCGGCCAGCTCGTAGCGCGGCGAAGGCTGTTCGCCGGCGTTGTTCGATTCGTCGCGGAACTCGATGATCACGTAGGTCTCGCCATCCGGAGCGACAGCGGGGAACTGGCGGAAAGACATTGCGCACCTCCTGGATCGATTGCCGCCGGCGATGCCGGCAACGTGAGCATGCGAAGGCCGGCGTTAAGGACGCGTCACCCGGCCCGGACAGGCCGCGTTCGGTTTCTGCGGGCCCTGTCGAGCCCGCTGCCGGTGCTTGGCCCGCGGCGCGGATGCCCCGGCGGGCTCAATCGATGAACTGCAGGCGCGCGAGTTCGGCGTACAGGCCGCCTTGCGCCAGCAGCTCGGCATGCGTGCCCTGGGCGATGATGCGGCCGTGGTCCATCACCACGATGCGGTCGGCCTTGAGCACGGTGGCCAGCCGGTGGGCGATCACCAGCGTGGTGCGGCCCGCCATCAGCCGTTCCAGCGCCTGCTGCACGGCGCGTTCGCTTTGCGCGTCCAGGGCGCTGGTCGCCTCGTCGAGCAACAGGATCGGCGCGTCCTTCAACAGCGCCCGCGCGATCGCGATGCGCTGCTGCTGGCCGCCGGACAGGCGCGCGCCGCGTTCGCCCAGTTCGCTGGCATAGCCTTCGGGCAGGGCGCGGATGAACTCGTCGGCCTCGGCGGCCTCCGCCGCGGCCTGCAGCTCGGCATCGCTGGCGTCGAGGCGGCCATAGCGGATGTTGTCGGCCGCGCTGGCGGCGAACAGCGCCGGCTGCTGCGGCACCAGGGCGATGCGCTCGCGCAGCGCGGCCGGGTCGAATTCCCGGAGGTCGTGGCCTTCCACCAGGACCTTGCCGCTGTCCGGATCGTGGAAGCGCAGCAGCAGCGACAGCACCGTGCTCTTGCCGGCCCCGGACGGGCCGACCAGCGCCACGGTCTCGCCCGGCCGCACGTGCAGGTCGAAGCCGTCCAGCGCCGCGTGATCGGGCCGTTGCGGGTAGTGGAACACCACGTTGTCGAAGCGGATCTCGCCGCGCAGGGGCTCGGGCAGGCCGCGCGGCGATGCCGGGGCGACGACGCCAGGGCGTTCCTGCAGCAGCTCGGCGATGCGGCCCATGCCGCCGGCGGCGCGCTGCAGCTCGTTCCACACTTCCGCCAGCGCGCCGACCGAGCCGCCGCCGATCAACGCATACAGCACGAACTGGCCGAGCGTGCCGGGCGTCATGCGGCCGTCGATCACGTCGTGCGCGCCCGACCACAGCACCAGCACGATCGCGCCGAACACCAGCACGATCGCGATGGCCGTGACCAGGGCCTGGGTGCGGATGCGCCGCCGCGCGGTCTGCACCGAGGCGTCCAGCGCGGCGCCGAAGCGCTTGCGTTCGTAGGATTCGCGCGCATGCGCCTGCACGGTGCGGACCGCGCCGAGCGTTTCCGCGGCCAGGGTGTTGGCGTCGGCCACGCGGTCCTGGCTGGCGCGCGAGATCTTCTGCAGGCGGCGCGCGCCGAGCACGATCGGCAGCACCGCCAGCGGGATGCCGACCAGCGAGTACGCCGCCAGCCGCGGGCTGGTGACGAACAGCATGGCCAGGCTGCCGACCACCGTGACCGTGCTGCGCAGCGCCACCGACATGGTCGAGCCGATCACGCTGCGCAACAGTTCGCTGTCGGCCGACAGGCGCGAGACCAGCTCGCCGCTGCGGTTGCGGTCGTGGAAACCGGCATCCAGGCCGATCAGGTGCGCGTACAGCCGGTTGCGCAGGTCGGCGACGACCTTCTCGCCGAGCAGCGACACGAAGTAGAAGCGCGCGGCGGTGGCGAACGCCAGCACCACCGCCACCCCGAACAGCAGCACGAAGGTGCGGTTGATCTGGCCGCCGCCGGAGAAGCCATGGTCGATGACCTGCTTGACCGCGGTCGGCAGGCTCAAGGTGGCGGCCGAGGACAGGGCCAGCGCCACCAGCCACAGCACGAACAGGCGCAGGTGGCGGCGCACGAACGGCCACAGCGTGCGCAGGCTGCCCAGTTGCTTCAGCGACTTCGTCGACCTGCCGGGGGAGTCATTCATCTGTCCGTTCTTCGGAAATGCCGATGCGATTGCGGGTGGCGTCGCGCAGGCGGGTTTTCAAGGCGTCCTCCTGGTCCGCCGGCAACTGGACGCGCAATCGCAGGCCGTCGGCGTCGAAGGTTTCGTCCAGCTTGGCCGCCGCATGCGCGGGCAGCAGGGCATGCACCAGGCCGATGTCGTCGAAGCGGCAATGCAGCCGCAACCGGCGCATCGGCACCAGCGGCGAGCGTGGTGCCAACCGCAGGCATTCGGCGGCGGTACCGCCATAGGCGCGCACCAGCCCGCCCGCGCCGAGCTTGACCCCGCCGAACCAGCGGGCGACCACCACCGCGACGCGGTCGAAGCCTTGCCCGTCGATCGCGGCAAGGATCGGCCGGCCGGCGGTTCCCGCCGGCTCGCCGTCGTCGCTGGAACGGTAGTCGCCGCCGCAGCGATAGGCCCAGCAGTTGTGGGTGGCCTCGGCGTCCGAGGCTTCCCGGATAAAGATCAGCGCCGCCTGGCCGCTGTCGATGGGAGCGGCGCGGGCGAGGAAGCGGCTGTGCTTGACGTCCTGGGCATGCTGGACGGGGTGGACGAGGGTGTCGGGCATCGCTTCGATTCTAGAGCGCGCGCTGCGCTTTGAGAGGGGCGCCGCGTGGCTGGCGGCCCGGCGCGTCCCGTCCGGGAGGGCGGCACGCGCCGGTGGATGCCGCCTGGTTGCATGGCTGTCAGGAGACGTTATGCTCGCGGCCGGGGAGAGCACCGGAACACGAATGAAAGGAAGGGATGGGCAGCCATATCGCTACAGGCAACAGCACGTCCTGGCTCCGGCCGTCCGAGGCCTGCCAACGGGTGGCCAGGGCGCTGGCGGGCCTGTTGCCGGGCCATGGCATGGTCGCGGTGGCCTGGCACGAGGTCGCTTCCGGGCGTAGCGAGGCTGGCTTCCATCCGGCGTCCGCTTCGCTGCGCAGCGCGCTCGCCGAGGTGCTGGCGGGACATGCCGGGGCCGACGCGCGCACGGCGCATGCCTGGCGCTCGGACGCGGGCGACGTGCTCTTCGCCGTGGCCTGGGAGTGCGGCGCGCTGCCCGACGGGCGGCCGCCGCCGGGCTGGCTGGAGGCGATCCGGGCCGCCACCGAGGCGGCGCACGAGCGATCGCACCTGGAGTCGCAGGTCAGCGAGCTGGAAAAATCCAAGCGCCTGCAGCAGGCGTTGTACGAGATCGCCGACCTGTCCGGCGCGCAGCTCGAGCTTCCGCAGATGCTGCAACGCATCCACCGGGTCGTGGCCTCGTTGATGTACGCCGAGAACTTCTTCATCGTCGAATACGATCCGTTCGACGAGAGCATGCGGTTCGTCTACTTCGCCGATACCCAGGACAGCTTCGCGCCGGATCCGCACCAGCGTTATACGCACGCGGATTTCCCGAGCAGCCTGACGTTCGCGCTGCTGGAGCAGGGCATCCCGCTGTGGGGGCCGTCGAACCGCCTGGCGCAGGGGCTGGGCATGCCCGCCGACGCCGACCGCGGCCCGGACAGCCACGATTGGCTCGGCGTGCCCATGCTGCGTGACGGCCATGTATCCGGCGCGATCGTCGTGCAGAGCTACGACGAGCAGATCGCCTACACCGAGCAGGACCGCAGCCTGCTGGTCTTCGTCGCCCAGCACGTGCAGACCGCGCTGGACCGGCACCAGGCGCAGGCCCAGCTCGCGCAGCGGGTCGAGGAACGCACCGCGGAACTGCAACGCGCCAACCGCAACCTGCAGGAGGAAATCGCCGAGCGCAAGCGCGCCGAGACGCTGCAGATGGCGCTGTTCCGCATCTCCGAGCTGGCGGTGGCCTCGGAAAGCCAGGAGCAGTTCTACGCCGAGGTCCACGGCGTGGTCAGCGGCCTGCTGGACGCGCGCAACTTCTACATCGCCCTGGTCGACGAGAGCGGCCAGCACCTGGAGTTTCCCTATTCGGTGGACGAGCACAACGGCGAGCGCCCGCCGCGCCGTTTCAGCAAGGGCCTGACCGAGTACGTCATCGCCAAGCACAGCGCGCTGCTGGCCGACCGCGAGCAGATCGACGCGCTGGCCGCCGCGGGCGAGGTGTCGGGGTTCGGGCAGCAGGCGGCCAGCTGGCTGGGGGTGCCGTTGTTCATCGATGACGAGGTCGTCGGCGCGGTGGTGGTGCAGAGCTACTCCGACGAGGTGAGCTACTCGCTGGACGACCAGCGGCTGCTCGCGTTCGCGGCGAACAACATCGGCAACGGCCTGGCCCGGCAGCGCAGCCAGGCCCGGTTGCGCCAGGCGCATGCGGAGCTGGAGCTGCGCGTGCAGGAGCGTACCCGCGAACTGGCGCAGCTCAACGAGCAACTGATCGGCCAGATCGCCGAGCGCATCCGCGCCGAGCAGCGCCTGACCCACCAGGCCCTGCACGACGCGTTGACCGGCCTGCCCAATCGCGCCCACCTGCTCGAGCGCCTGGACGACGCGATCAGCCGCGCCGCGGAGGGCGATGCTCCCTTCGCCGTGCTGTTCCTGGACCTGGACCGCTTCAAGCTGGTCAACGACAGCGTGGGGCACGTGGCCGGCGACCAGATGCTGGTGGAGGTCGCCCAGCGCATCGTCGCCACGGTGCGGGCCGAGGACGTGGTGGCCCGGCTAGGCGGCGACGAATTCGCGATCCTGATGGACTGCCCGAAAGGCGTCGAGGCGGCGAGCGAACTGGCGCGCCGGTTGAACCACGTGCTCGGCCAGCCGATGTGGGTGGCCGGGCGCGAGCTGTTCCCGTCGGGCAGCGTGGGCGTCGCGTTCTGGAACAGCCACTACCGCAGCGGAGAGGAACTGCTGCGCGACGCAGACGCGGCGATGTACCGCGCCAAGCTGCAGGCGCACGAGCGCTTCGCCGTGTTCGACGAGGCGATGCGCGAGGAGGCGATGCGCAGCCTGGACCTCGAGGCCGATATCCGACGCGCGCTGAAGAACCACGATTTCCAGCCCTATTACCAGCCGATCGTGCGCCTCGACGACGGCCGGGTGGTCGGCTACGAGGCGCTGCTGCGCTGGAACCACGAGAGCCGCGGCCTGCTGCGACCGGACGCCTTCATCCACCTGGGCGAGGACAGCGGCCTGATCGAGTACGTGGACTGGCAGTTGTACGAACAGGTGATCAAGCACCTGGCCGGTACCCGCGCCGGCTACATCTCGGTCAACGTGTCGCCGCTGCATTTCCGTTCCTCGGATTTCGTCGGGCGCCTGCTGGGGCTGGTCGACGCTGCGGGCGCCGACCCCGCCCGGCTGCGCCTGGAGATCACTGAGGTGGCCTTGCTGGAGGATGCGCCGCGCATCCTGGAAACGCTGAACCAGCTGCGCGCGCGCGGCGTGCTGGTGCAGCTGGACGACTTCGGCACCGGCTACTCGGCGCTGTCGTACCTGCACCGCTTCCCGATCTCGGCGCTGAAGATCGATCGCAGCTTCGTCGCGAACCTGCACGCGAACGAGGGGCAGGATTCGCTGGCGCTGGTGCGCAGCATCCTGGCGCTGGCGGCCACGCTGGGGATCGAGACGGTCGGCGAGGGCATCGAGACCGTGCGCCAGCTGCAGACGCTGCGCGAGTTCGGGTGCCACTACGGGCAGGGCTACCTGCTGGGCGTGCCGGCGCCGGAAATGGTGGGCGCGCCGGCGTAGCGGGCCGGATTCCTCGTGGGAGGGGCTTCAGCCCCGGCGGGCCTTGCCAGTAGGGCGCCGGGACCGGACGCCCCTCCCGCAATCGCCATCGCCCCCGGGGATCAGCGCAGCGCCTTGCGGCGTTTCTCGTCGATCCGCGCCGCAGTGGCAGGGAAGCGCCGAACGGGTTGGCGCGTCGCCACGCGCCGGGATCGTATCGCTTGGCTCAACGGAGCGCTTTCTGGCGCTTCTCGTCGATCCGCGCCGCAGTGGCAGGGAGGCGCCGAACGGGTTGGCGCGTCGCCACGCGCCGGGATCGTACCGCCTGGCTCAACGGGGCGCTTTCTGGCGTTTCTCGTCGATCCGCGCCGCAGTGGCAGGGAGGCGCCGAACGGGTTGGCGCGTCGCCACGCGCCGGGATCGTATCGCCTGGCTCAACGGAGCGCTTTCTGGCGCTTCTCGTCGATCCGCGCCGCAGTGGCAGGGAGGCGCCGAACGGGTTGGCGCGTCGCCACGGGCCGGGATCGTATCGCTTGGCTCAACGGAGCGCTTTCTGGCGCTTCTCGTCGATCCGCGCCGCAGTGGCAGGGAGGCGCTGAACGGGTTGGCGCGTCGCCACGCGCCGGGATCGTATCGCTTGGCTCAACGGAGCGCTTTCTGGCGCTTCTCGTCGATCCACTTCTCGGCCTGCGCCGGCGTGTACCCCCGCATCCATTCCAGCATCGCGTCGATGTCCGAGCCGTGCCAGAGGTCGGCGCGCTGCGCCGGATGCAGGAAGCGTTCTTCGACCATGCGGTCGATCATGCCGATCAGCGGCGCGTAGAAATCCTCCACGTCCAGGAACGCGCAGGGCTTGTTGCCGATGCCGAGCTGGCGCCAGGTCAGCATCTCGAACATCTCGTCCATCGTGCCGAAGCCGCCGGGCAGGGCGACGAACGCGTCGGACAGGTCGAACATGCGCATCTTGCGCTCGTGCATCGAGCCGACGACCTGCAGTTCGGTCAGCCCGCGGTGCGCGACTTCCCAGTCGGCGAGCTGCTGAGGGATCACGCCGGTGACTTCGCCGCCGGCTTCGAGCACCGCGTTGGCGACGAGCCCCATCAAGCCGACGTTGCCGCCGCCATAGACCAGCCGCAGGCCGTCGCGGGCGATGCGCTGGCCCAGCACGATGGCTCGCTCGGCGTAGATGGGCTTGTTGCCGGCGTTGGAGCCGCAGTAGACGCAGATGCTTTTCATCGGGATTCGGGGTTGGGGACAGGGGATTCGTAAAAGCGGACGCCGGGCCTGGGCCCGGCGTCGGGGAAGTCCGGGAGGGCGATCCGGGAATGGGGGCTCTGGCGAATCCCCAATCCCGAAACACGGATCCCGGCTTCAGTTCGCCTTGTGGATGGCGCGCTTGGACACCGCCATCGCGGCATCGTGGATCGCCTCCGACAGGGTCGGGTGGGCGTGGCAGATGCGTGCCAGGTCGTCGGCCGAGCCGCTGAACTCCATCGTCAGCACGCCCTCGTGCACCAGCTCGGAGACGTTGACGCCGACCAGGTGCAGGCCCAGCACGCGGTCGGTCTCGGCATGCGCCAGCACCTTCACGAAGCCGGCCGGCTCGGCCATCGCCACCGCACGGCCGACGGCCGCGAACGGGAAGCTGCCGGCCTTGTACGGCACGCCTTCGGCCTTGAGCTGCTGCTCGGTCTTGCCGACCCAGGCGATTTCCGGCTCGGTGTAGATCACCCACGGGATCGTGTCGAAGTTGACGTGGCCAGGCAGGCCGGCGATCAGCTCGGCCACGGCGATGCCTTCCTCGAAGCCCTTGTGCGCCAGCATCGGGCCGCGCACGCAGTCGCCGATCGCCCAGACCCCGTCGACGCCGGTGTGGCAGTGCTCGTCGACCTCGATCTGGCCGCGCTCGTTGAGCTTGACGCCGGTGCCTTCGGCCAGCAGGCCCTTGGTGGCGGCGCGGCGGCCGACGGCCACCAGCAGCTTGTCCACGGTCAGGGTCTTCTCGCCCTCGGCGTCGGCGTAGGTGACGACCACTTCCTTGTTGGCGCCCTTGCCGGTGACCTCGGTCTTGCTGACCTTGGCGCCCAGCTTGATGTCCAGGCCCTGCTTCTTGAACTCCTTGGCCGCGGTCTTGGCGACCTCGGCGTCGGCGGCGGCCAGGAAGTCCGGCAGCGCCTCGAGGATGGTGACCTCGGCGCCCAGGCGCTTCCACACGCTGCCCAGCTCCAGGCCGATCACGCCGGCGCCGATCACCGCCAGGCGCTTGGGCACTTCGGTGAAGTCCAGCGCGCCGACGTTGTCGACGATGGTCTCGCCGTCGAACTTGGCGAACGGCAGCTCGATCGAATCCGAGCCGGCGGCCAGGATCACGTTGGCGGCCTTCAGCTCGATCTCGCCGCCTTCGTGCTGCTTGACCTTGACCACGTTGCCCGGCTGCAGCTGGGCGAAGCCGTAGTACGGCGTGACCTTGTTCGCCTTGAACAGCATCGCGATGCCGCCGGTGAACTGCTTCACGATCTTGTCCTTGCGGCCGACCATCGCCGCCACGTCGATCTTGGCGTCCTTGAAGGTGATGCCGTGCTCGCCGAACAGGTGGCCCATGTTCCAATACTGGCGCGAGGAATCCAGCAGCGCCTTGGACGGGATGCAGCCCACGCGCAGGCAGGTACCGCCGAGGGCGGGCTTGCCGTCCTTGCCGAGCGCCGCGTCGACGCAGGCGACCTTCATGCCCAGCTGGGCGGCGCGGATGGCGGCGTGGTAGCCGGCCGGGCCGGCACCGATGACGATGACGTCGTATTGCTGTTGTTCGCTCATTTCATTGGCTCACGTGATTCGTGATTCTTGATTCGTGATTCGTTGAAGCGGGAATGGCGTCGCCTTTGCGAATCACCATTCACGAATCACGAATCACGGCTTTATCACAGGCCGAACAGCATCCGGCCCGGGTTCTCCAGCTGGTTCTTGATGTCGACCAGGAACTGCACCGAGTCCTTGCCGTCGATGATGCGGTGGTCGTAGGACAGCGCCAGGTACATCATCGGCGCGATCACGACCTGGCCGTTCTCGGCGATCGGGCGCTCCTTGATCGCGTGCATGCCCAGGATCGCGCTCTGCGGCGGGTTGACGATCGGGGTCGACAGCAGCGAGCCGAAGGTGCCGCCGTTGGTGACGGTGAAGGTGCCGCCCTGCAGTTCCTCCAGGCTCAGCTTGCCTTCGCGCGCCTTCTTGGCGTAGTCGGCGATGCCCTTCTCGATGTCGGCGAAGGACATGCGCTCGACGTTGCGCAGCACCGGCGTCACCAGGCCCTTGTCGGTCGACACGGCGATGGAGATGTCGCTGTAGCCGTGGTAGATGATGTCGTCGCCGTCGATCGAGGCGTTGACCAGCGGGAAGCGCTGCAGGGCGTTGGCGGCGGCCTTCACGAAGAAGCTCATGAAGCCGAGCTTGATGCCGTGCGCCTTCTGGAACTCTTCCTGCAGTTCCTTGCGCGCGGCCGAGACCTTGGCGAGGTTGACCTCGTTGAAGGTGGTCAGCATCGCGGTCGAGTTCTTCGACTGCATCAGGCGCTCGGCGATGCGCTTGCGGATGCGGGTCATCGGCACGCGCTCTTCCGGGCGCGCGCCGGCGGCCTTGCCGGCCCCGCCGTTGCGGGCGTAGTTGACGATGTCCTCCTTGGTCACCGCGCCGCGGCGGCCGGTGCCTTCGACCTCGGCCGGGTCCACGCCCTCGGTGATCGCGGTGAAGCGGGCGCCCGGCGGCAGGCCGTCGGCGGCCGACTTGGCGGCCGGGGCCGGGGCGGCGGCCGCCTTGGCCGGAGCGGGGGCCGCGGCAGGAGCCGGGGCCTCGGCCTTCTTCTCCTCGGCGGCCGGCGCGGCCGGGGCCGCGGCGGCAGTGGCGCCTTCCTCGATGATCGCCAGCACGGTGTTGCTGGTCACGGTGCTGCCGGTGTCGAACTTGATTTCCTTCAGCACGCCGTCGACGGGCGACGGGACTTCCAGAACGACCTTGTCGGTCTCCAGGTCGACCAGGTTCTCGTCGCGCTTGACCGCTTCGCCGGCCTTCTTGTGCCAGCTGGCGATGGTGGCGTCGGAGACGGATTCGGGCAGTACCGGGACTTTGACTTCGGTGGCCATTTGCGGGGCGTCCTAGGGTTTCTTGTTTCTTGGGAAAGGTGAAGGGGGATTCTTATTCAGCGACCTGGTCGTTGAACGGATTGACCAGCGCGTCGGCCAGCAGCTGCTTGAGCTCCTCGACGTGCTCGGCCATGTGGCCGGCGGCCGGGGAGGCCGAGCGCGCGCGGCCGGCGTAGTGCAGCTCGCGGCCCTTCGGCAGGACGGCCTGCAGGTGGTGCTTGATCTGGTACCAGGCGCCCTGGTTCTGGGGCTCTTCCTGCGCCCACACCACGTCGGTGGCGTTGCCGTACTTGGCCAGCTCGGCGGCGAGCAGGGCGCGCGGGAACGGGTACAGCTGCTCCACGCGGATGATCGCCACGTCGTCCTGGCCGCGCTTCTGGGCGTCTTCCAGCAGGTCGTAGTAGACCTTGCCCGAGCAGACCACCACGCGCTTGACCTTGGCCGGATCGGCCACGGCGTCGCCGATGATGTGCTGGAATTCGCCGGTGGCCAGCTCGTCCAGGGTGGACACGGCCAGCTTGTGGCGCAGCAGCGACTTGGGCGACATCACCACCAGCGGCTTGCGGGTGGTCATGCACAGCTGGCGGCGCAGCATGTGGAAGCACTGGGCCGGCGTGGTCGGGGTGCAGACCAGCATGTTCTCCATCGCGCACAGCTGCAGGAAGCGCTCCAGGCGCGCCGAGCTGTGCTCCGGACCCTGGCCTTCGTAGCCGTGCGGCAGCAGCAGCACCAGGCCGCTGAGGCGGCTCCACTTGGCCTCGCCGGCGGCGATGAACTGGTCGATCACGACCTGGGCGCCGTTGGCGAAGTCGCCGAACTGCGCTTCCCAGATGCACAGCGTGTTCGGGTCGGTGGTCGAGTAGCCGTACTCGAAGCCCATCACCGCCTCCTCGCTGAGCAGCGAGTCGATCACGGTGGCGTCGTCCGGGTTCTGCACCAGCTGGCGCAGCGGCAGGTAGTACTCGTCGGTCTTCTGGTCGTGGATGATCGCGTGGCGGTGGAAGAACGTGCCGCGGCCGGCGTCCTCGCCCACCAGGCGCAGGCGGTGGCCTTCCTCGAGCAGGGTGGCGTAGGCCAGGTTCTCGGCGAAGCCCCAGTCGGCCGGCAGGTCGCCGGTGCTCATCTTGGCGCGGTCTTCGTAGATCTTCTTGACGCGGTTGTGCATCTCGATCCCGGCCGGGATCGTGTTGATGACCTCGGCCAGCTTGACCAGCTTGGACTTGTCGTAGCCGGTGTCGATCTTGTCCTTCAGGCTGCCGGTCAGGTACTTGGACCAGTCGATCGCGAACTCGTCCTCGCGGCGCGGCGCCAGCTCGGTGGTGTACTCGCCCGAATCGAGCTTGCCGCGGTAGGCATCGACCAGCGCCTGGGCCTCGCCCGGCTGGATCACGCCGTCCTTCTCCAGCTGCGCCGCGTACAGCTCGCGGGTGGTCTGGTGCTTGCGGATGATCTGGTACATCACCGGCTGCGTGACCGCCGGCTCGTCGGCCTCGTTGTGGCCCCAGCGGCGGTAGCAGACCAGGTCGATGAAGACGTCCTTCTTGAACTTCTGGCGGAAGTCGTAGGCCAGCTCGGTGACGTAGGCCACCGCGTCCGGGTCGTCGCCGTTGACGTGGAACACCGGCGCTTCGACCATCTTGGCCACGTCGGTGCAGTACAGGGTCGAGCGCGCGTCGTCGACGCGGCTGGTGGTGAAGCCGACCTGGTTGTTGATCACGATGTGCAAGGTGCCGCCGATGGCGAAACCGCGCGCCTGCGACATCTGCAGCAGTTCCATCACCACGCCCTGGCCGGCCAGGGCGGCGTCGCCGTGGATCAGGATCGGCAGCACGCGGCTGCGGTCGGCGTCGCCGTAGCGCTCCTGGCGCGAGCGCACCGAACCGGCGACGACCGGGTCGACGATCTCCAGGTGCGAGGGGTTGAACGCCAGCGCCAGGTGCAGCGGGCCGCCCGGGGTGGCCACGTCGGCGGAGAAGCCCATGTGGTACTTCACGTCGCCGGTGTGGGCACGGTCGTCGTGGGCGTGCTCGAACTTGCCCTCGAACTCGTCGAACAGCTTGCGCGGGTTCTTGCCGAGCGTGTTGATCAGCACGTTCAGGCGGCCGCGGTGGGCCATGCCGATCACCACGTCGCGCACGCGCTCCTCGCCGGCGCGGCGCACCAGCACGTCCATCATCGGGATCAGCGAGTCGCCGCCTTCCAGCGAGAAGCGCTTCTGGCCGACGTACTTGGTGTGCAGGTAGCGCTCCAGGCCCTCGGCGGCGGTGAGCCGCTCGAGCATGCGCTTGCGGGTCTCGGCGCTGGCCTTGTACCTGCCGCCGTCCTGCTCCAGGCGCTGGTAGATCCACTGGCGCTGCTCGACGTCGGAGATGTACATGAACTCCGAGCCGATGCTGCCGTTGTAGGTGCTCTTCAGGCGCGCGAACAGGTCGCGCAGCTTCATGCGCGGCTGGCCGCCGACGCCTCCGGTGCTGAACTCGGTGTCCAGGTCCGACTGCGACAGGTTATGGAAGGGCAGGTCCAGGTCCGGCGGGTTGAGCGGCGGGGTCAGGCCGAGGGGGTCCAGGCGGGCGCCGAGGTGGCCGCGCGAGCGGTAGGCGGTGATCAGGCGACCGACGTTGCGTTCGCGTTCGTCGCTCGGACCGCTCCCCCCGCCGATGCCGTCGTTCAGGGCCTGCTTGGCCGCTTCGGCGATGTGGGCGACGACCGCCGAGTGCGGGATGTCGCCGGCTTCGCGGCCCTTGAAACCGTCGAAGTAGGCTTTCCACTTGGGATCGATGCTGTCGGGGGAGACGAGGTACTGCTCGTAGAGGTCCTCGATATAGGCGGCATTGCCGCCGGCGAGCTGCGAAGACTGCGCGAACTGCTTTAGTAGATTGTCCACGATCGTAGGTCGGGTGGGATGGCTTGGATGCGGTCTGCGCCCGGTACGGCACGCGCCGGGCCTGGATGAAGCCGAAAAAGTATACCCCCGCATCTACAGCGCAGATGTGTGGAACAGGTATGGGGCGATATGGCGCGGATATCGTGGAAGGCGCGGCCAGACCGGGCGCAGCCGGCGGGAAACGCGCGGATAACCCTGCTTTTTTCGCTTCGCCGGGAGCGGATGGCGGCCCGGGTCGCGCCGCTGGCCTGCACGGGATGCGGCCGGAATCCGGGTGCGTTGGACCAAAGTAGTAATCCGCCCGGTCAGGAGGCAGACAGGCGAGCGGGCTCGAGCGGCGCCGTTCCCGCGGAGGCGCTTCGCGGGAACGGCGGCGGCATCCGGGCGACGGTCAACCGGCCTCGTCTTCGGTGCCGGCGGGCTGGTAGTGCCCGGCCGCGACCAGGTCCGCGAGCGCGGCCCGGCCCTTCTCCGAGAGCCGCGCGTAGTCGCCCGCGTCGAGGGTCTCCCGCTCCGCCAGCAGTTGCGCATCGGCGACGGTGAGCGGGTACGACAGGCCCGTGCAGAACAGCGTGGCCCCGCGTTTGGCCCGGCGCCAGGCCACGCGCGACCAGGGATGGCGGTGCAGCGACAGGCCTTCGGCCAGGGCCCGCTCGAGCGCGGCGCGGTCGGGCGCGTCCGGCGCGGGCATCACCTCGCCCGAGGCGCGGTAGGTGGTGATGAAGCGGCCGAACCAGTCGCCGAGCTTGTCCGGATCGTTCATGCGCAGCGCATTGAGCGCCGCGATCGCCCGGCCCATCGCCGCGGTGTCGATTTCCCAGGGGTCGGCCGGCACGGCGAGGTCCTCGTCGTGGTAGCGGACGGCCTCGTCCGCTTCGGCGACGAGGGTGTCCAGGTAGTCGCCGATCAGCTCCGCCGACGAGGGCGCGCGCATGCCGATCGAGAAGGTCAGGCACGGATCCTCGGCGACGCCGTGGTGCGGCACCAGCGGCGGCAGGTAGAGCATGTCGCCGGGCGCCAGCACCCAGTCGTGGGTCGGGCGGAACGTGCGCAGCAGCTTGATGTCCACGTCGTCGCGGAAGGCCAGGTCGGGCGCCTTGCGGCCCATCGCGGCGCTCGCGTCGATCTGCCAGCGGCGGTGGCCGTGGGTCTGCAGCAGGAACACGTCGTAGTGGTCCACGTGCGCGCCGACCGAGCCGCCGGTGGCGGCGAAGCTGATCATGACGTCGTCGATGCGCCAGCGCGGCAGGAAGCGGAACTGCTCCAGCAGGGCGCGCACGTCCGGGTCCCACTTGTCGACGTCCTGCACCAGCAGGGTCCAGTCGTGGTCGGGCAGGCCCGGGAAATCCTCTTCCTGGAACGGGCCGCTGCGCACGCTCCAGTCGTCGCTGCCCCGGTCGTGGCGGATCAGGCGGGCGAGCACGCCGTCCTCGCAGGCCAGGCCGGCCAGGTCCTCGGGCGTCACCGGGGTCCGGAAATCCGGGAAGGCATTGCGGACCAGCAGCGGCCGCTTGTGCCAGTAGTCGCGCAGGAAGCGCTCGGCGGGCATGCCCAGCGGGTGCTGGCGGGTGGCCTGGATTTCGAAGGGCAGGGGATTGGAAGTCTTCTTCATTGCAAGGTCGCGGAAGGCGCGCGGCGCCATGGGGCGCCATTGTCGCCCAGCACGAGGCGGCCTGGCTTGCGCCGTGGGCGCCGCCGTCAGGCGGGATCGGCGATCTCGTCGTAGCCGCGGCCAAGGAACTGCAGCAGGCACCAGCCGTGGCCGAACGGATCGGCGAGCCGCACGAGCCGGCCCCAGGCCGCCTCGCGGATGCCGCCTTCCTGGATGAAACCGGCGCGTAGCGCGCGGTCCAGGGCGGCGTCGAGATCGTCCACGACCACGTCCAGATGCAGCGGCGTCCAGTGGCGGGCGTAGTCGCGCGGCCGGTCCATGGCGGCGATGGTGCCGGGCGGCTGCTCCAGCAGGTAGACCGGCACGGCGGCGCCGAGCAGTTCCAGGCACCCGCTCCCGAGGCGGCGGCCGGTGGCCAGGCCGAAGGCTTGCCGATAGACGGCTTCGGCCCGGGCCAGGTCGGGGACGTCGAGGTTGACCAGCAACTGCATCTTCGCTTCCTCGCGGTCGTGGCCGGGACCAGCGTGCCCGGGAAACGGCATGGCCCGCGCGGGGCGGACCATGCCGTGGATCAGATCGCGCGCGCCAGTCGCTCGGCCAGGCCGGTGTAGGCGCCGGGCGTCAGTTCGCGCAGGCGCTGCTTGTCGGCCGCGGGCAGTTCCAGCGACTCGACGAAGGCGCGCATCGATTCGGCGGTGATGCCCTGGCCGCGGGTCAGGGCCTTGAGCTGTTCGTACGGATTGGGCAGGCCGTGGCGGCGCATGACGGTCTGCACCGCCTCGGCCAGCACTTCCCAGGCGGCGTCGAGGTCGGCGTCCAGGCGCTGCGGGTTCACTTCCAGCTTGCCCAGGCCCTTGGCCAGCGATTCCAGCGCCACCTGGGTGTGGCCGAACGCGGTGCCGAGCGCGCGCAGCACGGTCGAGTCGGTGAGGTCGCGCTGCCAGCGGCTGATCGGCAGCTTGGCCGAGAAATGCTCGAACAGGGCGTTGGCCAGGCCGAAGTTGCCCTCGGCGTTCTCGAAGTCGATCGGGTTGACCTTGTGCGGCATGGTCGAGGAGCCGACTTCGCCTTCCTTGAGCTTCTGCTTGAAGTAGCCCAGCGAGATGTAGCCCCAGATGTCGCGCGCCAGGTCGACCAGGATGGTGTTGGCGCGGCGGGTCGCGTCGCCGATCTCGGCGACGTTGTCGTGCGGCTCGATCTGGGTGGTGTACGGGTTGAACACCAGGCCCAGGCCTTCGACGAAGCGCTGCGCGAAGGCCGGCCAGTCCACGTCCGGGTAGCTGGCGACGTGCGCGTTGTAGTTGCCGACCGCGCCGTTGATCTTGCCGGTCAGCTCGACCGCGCCGATCTGCCCGACCTGGCGTTCCAGGCGCGCCACGACGTTGGCGATCTCCTTGCCGAGCGTGGTCGGCGAGGCGGTCTGGCCGTGGGTGCGCGAGAGCATCGGCTGGCCGGCCTGGGCGTGGGCGAGGGCGCGCAGCGAGGCGGCGATGCCTTGCAGCGCCGGCACCAGCACCTCGCGGCGGGCCTGGTCCAGCATCAGCCCGTAGGACAGGTTGTTGATGTCCTCGCTGGTGCAGGCGAAGTGCACGAACTCCAGCGCCGGGCCGAGCTCGGCATCGTCCTTGAGCTGCTCCTTGATGAAGTACTCCACCGCCTTGACGTCGTGGTTGGTGGTGCGCTCGATCTGCTTCACGCGGGCGGCGTGCTCGACGGAAAAGCCGGAGGCCAGGGCGCGCAGCCTGGCCTTGCCGGCCTCGCTGAAGTCCTTCAGCTCGGCGATGCCGGGCTCGGCGGCCAGCGCCAGCAGCCATTCGATCTCGACCTTCACGCGGGCGCGGATCAGGCCGTACTCGGAAAAGATCGGGCGCAGGGCGTCGACCTTGGTGGCGTAGCGGCCGTCGAGCGGGGACAGGGCGAGCAGGGCGGAATCCGACATGGGGCAGGAGCTGGAAACGGGCGGGGCGCGTATTCTACGCCGCCCGGCGCGGGCGGCGGCCGTGCCGGCGGATACCGGCATGGCGCGGCGCCCGTCGTGCGTGGTGCCCGCATTCCCCTCCATGTCCTTCCATGTACCGCCACGTATTCGTCCGTTTGCCGTTGCTGTCCGCGTCGTTCCTGATTTCCCCGCTCCAGGCCGCCGTACCGGCGGCGATCGCCCTGCCATACCAGGTCCGTCCCGATATCCCCACCTGCGAGCCCGGCCGGCTGAGCGAGGCGACCCTGCAGCGGGTGCTGGACCTGGTCAACCAGCTGCGCACCCTGCACGGCCTGGCCCCGGTGGCCTATGCGCCCCAGCTGCAGGCCCAGGCCGACGCCGCGGCCCTGGTGATGGCCGCCAATGGCGCCCTCAGCCACATGCCCGCGCCGGACTGGCGCTGCGCATCGCCGCTGGCCCAGCAGGGCGCGCGTACCAGCCTGCTCTACGGCGGCGCCGTGTCCCCGCTGCCGGCGATGGGGAGCGCGGACGACATCGTCGCCCGCTGGCTGAGCGATACCAACAACCTGGTCGCCGACGGACTGGGCCACCGGCGCTGGCTGCTCGATCCGTTCCTGCGCGAGGTCGCCTTCGCCTGGGTGGCCGGGCCGCTCGCCAACGGCATGCAGAGTGGAGCGGCGGCGCTGCGACTGGAACGCGGCTCCAATGCCGAACCGCTGCGCGGGGGCGGCGAGGTGGTGGCCTGGCCGGTCGGCGATTACCCGGGGCGCTACTTCGATCCGAACGCCTGGCTCTCGTTCTCGCTGCTGGTCGATCCCAGCCGTCCCGGCGGCGCCAACCACGAGGTGGACTACCGGCAGGCCCGGGTGCAGGTGCGCGATCCGGACGGCAACGTGCTGCCGCTGCTGGCCCTGCGCTACGACAACGAGTACTACGGCCTGCCGAACAACCTGCAGTTCCGCGTGGCCGGGCTGCGCCCGGGTATCCGTTACGACGTGGTGGTCGATGGGGTGGGCGTGGCCGGTGAGCTGCGCGAATTCCGCTACGGGTTCCGGGTCGTGCCGTAAGGGGCGTGCGGAAGCGGCGGTTTCGATCGGGCCGGACCGGGCCGGCATCGGTTCGGGCAATCTCCAACTTCGTCGTCCCCGCCTGCGCGGGGACGACGGTGGGTATGCCGATGGCGAAAAACGCGAGCCGGAAGAACCGCGTCTTGCCGAGCGGCCTTCCGGCACGACGGTGCCGCTACTCGGCGAGGTCCAACGCTGCCTGCCGGGCCACGTCCACGGCCTGGATGCGGTGCCCGGCCAGCCGGCGCACGGTCAGCCGCAGGCCGTCCAGTTCCACGCTCTCGTCCTGCTCGGGCAGGCGCTGCAGGGTGTGCACGATCAAGCCGCCGACCGAGTTGATGTGGTCAGGCGCCGCGATGTCCTGGCCGAGCAGCCGCTCCAGCCGGAACAGCGAAATGCTGCCGGCCACCCGCAACGAGCCGTCGCCGGTGCGGGTCGGGGCGTCGGTGCTGGCGTGCAGGTGCTCGTCCTCGATCTCGCCGACCACCACTTCCAGCAGGTCTTCCAGGGTGAAGAAACCCATCACCCGGCCATGCTCGTCGGTGCACAGCGCCAGATGCGTGGCGCCGCTACGGAAGCGTTCCAGCACCTGCGGCACCGGCGCCTGCACGGGCACCAGCGTGGGTGCGCGCAGCAGGCCGGCCGGTTCCGGCGCTTGATTGCCGGCCGCCATCGCCACCAGCAGGTCCTTGGTGTGCAGCACGCCGAGCACGTCCTCGCCGTCGCGCGCGAACCACGGATAACGGCTGTAGCGGGATTCGGCGAACTCGGCCAGCACCTGCGGCAAGTCCATGCCTTCGCGCAACGCGCGCAGGTGGTCGCGGCTGCGCATCAGGTCGCCGGCGACCAGGTCGGGCAGTTCCAGCGCCGAGCTCATCAGCGACAGGCCGTCGTCGTGCGGCTGGTCCGGCTGCTGGCGGCCGACGATCAGCTTGAGTTCCTCGCGGCTGTAGCGGTGCGATTGGTGGCCGGGCCGTTCCCAGCCGAGCGCGCGCAGCAACCCGTTTGCGCTGGCATTGAGCAGCCGGATCGCCGGGTACATCAGCCAGTAGAACAGGTACAGCGGCGCCGCGGTCCACAGCGACATCTGGTCGGGGCGGCGGATCGCCATCGACTTGGGCGCCAGTTCGCCGAGCACGATGTGCAGGAACGAGATCGTGCCGAAGGCGACCACGAAGGCGACCATGCTCGCGGTTTCCGGCGCCAGCCCGATCGCGTCGAACAGCGGTTGCAGCAGGTGGGCGAAGGCGGGCTCGCCGACCCAGCCCAGGCCGAGCGAAGCGAGCGTGATGCCGAGCTGGCAGGCCGATAGGTAGGCGTCCAGGTGGCCGTGCACGCTGAGCAGCAGGCGGCCGCGCCAGCCCTGGTCGCGCGCCAGGCCGACGGCCTGGGTATGGCGCAGTTTGACCAGGGCGAATTCGGCGGCGACGAAGAAGCCGTTGAGCGCCACCAGCAGCAGGGCCAGCAGCAGGAGAAGCAGGTTGCCGATCATCGCGCGTCACCTCGTGCCGGGGCGGTTCCGAGGGGCGCGTCGCAAGCGGTGCGAGGGCGGAAGCGGGAGGAGTTGCGTCGTCGGTATCGACTGTCGGGGTCGTCGTCCATGCAAGGGGATGGAATCGTGCGGAATCCCGATTGTAGGGCGTGTCGTCATGTCCCGAGTAGGCCGCGTTGGGTCTGGAAAGCCGTCAGCCGGTGTTGCATGGCGCGGCGCCTGACTGGCCGTCAGGTCAAGCCGCGCGGCGCCGGATGGCGGCTTTCCAGGCCCAACCCACGGGGCAGCCGCTGCGCGCACCCGGGACTGCGTCATCGCTCGGGCGTGGACGGACGTCCACTTCCTCGCTCTTCCTTGCCCCGAGCACGCGCAGCGACGGCGCGACCTGCTCGGACATGACGACACGCCCTACCGGACGCCCCGGCGCTATGCTTCGCAGGTCACGCCCGCCCTTCGCCAGCCGCGACCTTGCCGGACGCCCGAGCCCCGTTTCACCGAGCATTGGGGCGTAGGGAGGATCGTTCCGGTTCGAGTCCCGTCATTCCGCAACCTGGGAGTTTCCGATGAAAGAACGTTTCCGGACCGAACACGACAGCATGGGCGAGCTGCAGGTGCCCGCCGATGCGCTGTGGGGCGCGCAGACCCAGCGCGCCGTGCAGAACTTCCCCGTGTCCGGCCAGCCGATGCCGCGCGGCTTCATCCGTGCGCTGGGCCTGATCAAGGCCGCCGCCGCGCAGGTCAACGCCGAACTCGGCCTGTTGCCGAAGGCGGCGTCCAAGGCGATCCAGGCCGCCGCGCTGGACGTGGCGGAAGGCCGCCACGACGCGCATTTCCCGATCGACATCTACCAGACCGGTTCGGGCACCTCGTCGAACATGAACGCCAACGAGGTGATCGCGACGCTGGCGTCGCGATCGTCCAAGGACGCGGGCAAGGGCGGCATCCATCCCAACGACCACGTCAACCTGGGCCAGAGCTCCAACGACGTGGTGCCGACGGCGATCCGCGTCTCCGCGCAGCTGGGCGTGGTGGAACAGCTGCTGCCGGCGCTCAAGCACCTGCGCAAGACCATCGACAAGCGCGCCAGGAGCCTGGACAAGGTGGTCAAGACCGGCCGCACCCACCTGATGGACGCGATGCCGCTGACCTTCGGGCAGGAGTTCCGCGCCTGGTCGGCGCAGCTGGCGTCGGCGCAGGAGCGCATCGAGGACAGCCTCAAGCGCCTGCGCCGGCTGCCGCTGGGCGGCACCGCGATCGGCACCGGCATCAATGCCGACCCGCGTTTCGGCGGCAAGGTCGCCAAGGCGCTGACCGCGCTGGCCGGAACCAAGTTCGAGAGCGCCGGGAACAAGTTCGAAGGGCTGGCCGCGCAGGACGACGCGGTCGAGTTGTCCGGCCAGCTCAACGCGCTGGCGGTGGCCCTGATCAAGATCGCGAACGACCTGCGCTGGATGAATTCCGGGCCGCTCGCCGGCCTCGGCGAGATCGAGCTGCCCGCGCTGCAGCCGGGCTCGTCGATCATGCCGGGCAAGGTCAACCCGGTGATCCCGGAAGCGACGGTGATGGCCGCCGCGCAGGTGATCGGCCACCACGCCGCGATCACCGTGGCGGGGCAGACCGGCAACTTCCAGCTCAACGTGGCGCTGCCGCTGATCGCCGCCAACCTGCTGGATTCGATCCGGCTGCTGGCGAACGTCTCGACGCTGCTGGCCGACAAGGCGATCGCCGGGCTGAAGGTGCGCGAGGACAACGTCAAGCGCGCGCTGGATCGCAATCCGATCCTGGTGACCGCGTTGAACCCGGTGATCGGCTACGAGAAGGCCGCGGCGATCGCCAAGCGCGCCTACAAGGAGAACCGGCCGGTGCTGGACGTGGCCAAGGAGGACAGCGGCCTGTCCGAGGCCGAACTGCGCCGGCTGCTGGATCCGGCCGCGCTGACGGAAGGCGGCATCCACGCAGGCGCCGGCGGCGGCGGTTGAGGCTGCGCTTCGATTGAGGCCCCTCTCCCTCAGGGAGAGGGGCTGGGGTGGGGGTACGGGCGAAGCGGCGTCCGCACCCTCATCCGGCGCTTCGCGCCACCTTCTCCCGGTGAGAGAAGGAACTGCGCTCCCCGGGAGGGGAGCAGGCGCTGCCTCAATGCCGCTCGGCCTGCAGGTTGCCGAAACTCTCGCGGTACGGCTGCAACGGCGGGATCGCCTGCAGCAGCTCGCCGCTGAGCTGGTCGATCTCGGGCGTGGACCGCACCGGGATCGCGCGATAGTCCGGATCGGGCTTGGCCTCGGCCAGCGCTTGCTGGCGCAGCATCTGCAGGTGGCCGAACAGCAATTGCAGCTTGGCGCGGTTGGGCGCCTGCTGCGGCAGCACGATGTCGTCGATGCGCAGGGTGCCGTCGGGGCTGATCTGCGCATTGGCGGCCGGCGCGCGGCGCAGCAGCACGGCGTCGCTGCTGATCGAGACGCGCGGCTTGGAGCGCTCGGCGCGGTCGGAGGACGAACGGCCGCAGGCGACCAGCGCGGGCAGCAGGAGCGCGGCCAGGCAAAGAAGGAGGAGTTTCTTCATGGGAGAACGGCGCGGAGGAAGATTGCGCCATTCTATGGGTCCCGTCCGTTTTTTGTAGGAGCGGCTTTGGCCGCGATGGGGCGTTACCGGCAACGCCCCATCGCGGCTAAAGCCGCTCCCCACAAAAGCCGCTCCTGCGTTCAGGGGCTGGCATGTCGCCGGCCCACGCCGGTTGCCTCACTGGGCCGAAAGCAAGTCCAGCGGCTCGTGGATGCGATAGATGCCGGATTCTGCGGCCATTTGTCGCAAGTAGTTGCCGTGTCCGGCCCCGTAGATGACCAGGATGCGGTCGCCCTCGGCGGTATTCCTGGCGATGTTGTTGAAGATCGCCAGGTTTCTTCCGAACCAGTACTGCACCCAGTTCGCGCCGATCGGGTCGTCAGGCGTGCCGAACAGGCCGACGAGGTAGTAGCTCCTGGCGTTCTTGCGGAGCCATTGGTCCGAGTTGAGGTTCTTCAGCATGTCCAGGATGGAACCCTGGTTGAGAACGCGTTGATCGTTGTCGGCCCAGATTTTTCCTTCCGCCAGAAACGCCTCGTATTGTTTCTGCTGCTGATGGCGTTCGATGGCCTTCGGGTAGTTGATGCTCTCCTCGTCCTTGATGGCACCCATGCCGTCCGAGTCCACGGCGTAGATCTTGTCGGGCTCGAGCCCTGGCTGCAGGCGATCCGGAACCCGAGCTGTTCGGCTTCGCTCCTGCCCAGCGGGCGCGAGCCCTTGCAGGACTCGGCATAGTTCTGGCGGATCCTCTCCTGCTGCTCGCCATCCACCTCAAGCATGATCCTGGTCGGCCGGTAGCGTTCGATCAGGCCGGCGGCCTCCGCAATCTCGCGCTGCCGCCGCTCCGACAGCACGTCGTCCGCCTGGGTGTTGTGCACGTCGCGCCCGGGGTTGTTCATGTGGTAGCTGCCGATGAACAGGTAGTCGGCATACGGCGTGACCGACTGGGCGTTGGCCTGGGTGATGGCGGAAGCCGCGAAAGCGGCGAACAGGATGGCGAGGAGCTTCGAACGCATCGCTATCTCCATGAGATGAGGGGGTGGCAAGTCCGCCGCCGGCGCACACCCAGCCGCGCGGGCTTCGTGGGGAGCGGTGGCCCGGTCCTGGCTCAGCCGTTGCGGCAGTCCGTGGCGCTGTCCGTGTCGAGGTGGGCGTACGGCTTGAACGCCGGTACCTGGACGGCGAGGGCGTCCTGCGCGGCCTTCAGCCGGTCGAGGTGGTCGCAGATCTTCAGCGCCTGCTCCTTGATCCTGTCGGCCTGGGCTTCGACCTTCTCGCCGATCTTGTCGGTGTCGCCGCTGAGCACGCCCTTCAGCGCATCGCCGGCGGCCTGCACGCCGAGCAGGGCGCCCTGCTTGCCGATTTCGACGCCTTGCTGGGCGATCGCGCCGAGCTGGCTGCGATAGTCCAGGGCCAGCTGGCGCTGCGCGTCGGTCAGCGTCACCGCCTTGCCGTCGATCAGCAGGTCGCCGCTGGCGGTGATCGTGGCCGAAGGCAGGCCGTCGGCATCGAGCACGAGGCTGCCGTCGCGGAACAGGATGCTGTGGCCGCCGTCCTTGCTTTGCACGCGGGCGGTCTCGGACTGGTTGCAGGCGGTGGCGAGCGCGACGGTCAGTACCAGGAGCGGGACGAGTCGATGGAGTTTCATGGGGACGATGCCTTGTGGGTTCGTGGGAACGCTCAATCCTTGCGCGGAAGCGACACGCTGCCGCGCACGCCGCTGTGGTGCACGTCGCCGCTGCCCTTGCGCCTCAGCTCCAGGTTCCCGGATACGTTGCGCACGCCCAGGTCGCCCGATCCGATCGAATCGACGGTGACGCTGCCGTCGACGTCGGCGAGCTCGACGTCGCCGGAACCGATCCGGCCGATGCGGACCGAGCCTGCGACGCTGGAGATCTTCACGTCGCCGGAGCCGACTTCGCCGACCTCGACCGGACCGCGCACGGTGCGGGCGGTGACGTCGCCGGAGCCGACGTCGAGCAGCTTGAGGCCGCCGATGTCCTGCAGCTTCATGTCGCCCGAGCCGGTCTTGGCGGTGACCATGCCCTTGACGTTGCGGATGTCGACGTCGCCGGAGCCCACGTCCGCGCTCAGCACGGTGCCGCCGGTGGACCAGGCGTCGCCGGAGCCGACGTCGAGCTGCACCAGCAGCGCTTCCGGCACGGTGGCCTGGATGTCGAGGTACGAATAGCTGTGGCCCAACGTGAGCTTGAGCGGCCGGTCGTTGGCGAGCTCGACGACCAGGCGGTCGCCCTCGCGCCTCTGCGTCACCTTGAGGTCCTTCAGCAGGTCCTCGTTCGAGGCGCAGGCGCGGCCTTTCAGCGCGCTGCCGGTGCCGGGGGCGGCCTGCAGGTGCAGGTCGTTGGCGTTGACCTTGAACAGCACCGACCTGGCGCCGGCCAGGTCGAGGGCCAGCGAGTGCGGCTCGCTGAACTTGCACTGGTCCTCGGCCATCGCCGGTGCGGCCAGCATCAGCAGGGAAGCGGTAAGCAACAGTCGCATGGTCATGTCCTTGGTCGTGGCGGGGCCTTCGACGGCCCCGCATCTCGGTGCAGGAGGATCAGATCTCGCCGTTGCGGCGGCGCAGGTAGATGGCGGCGGCGATGAAGGCGATGCCCACGACCGCGCCGATCCAGATATCGGGGTTGCCGTAGACCTTGGCCGGGTTGCCGTGCTGGAAGGCCCAGCTCAGCAGGTCGGCCGGACCATGGAGGGCGTCGCTGTCGATCGAACTGCCCTGCAGGCCGCGCGGCGACCAGGAACCCGGCCACACGCTCAGCAGGCCGCGATAGGCGACGATGTACCAGATCCAGCCCAGCGGCAGGTGCACGCCCGGCATCGCGGCGAGGATGCTGATCATCACGCAGGCCAGCAAGGGCACCAGGACCGCCCACAGGAACGGCTTGCTGCCTGCCCAGGCCGAGCAAAACATCAGCCAGCCGACCGTCGGCAGCGACCACAGCAGCCCCATCGGCACGGTCATCGCCACCAGTCCGAGCACCCGGAACGGATGCGAATGGGTCGCCATCGCCCACGGGTTGGGCATGCCGGCGGCGGCCGCTCCCAGCATCGCGATCAGCCACAACGCGATGCCGACCAACAGGCCGATGACGATCGCGATCAGCGGCGCGAGCAGCAAGGCCCAGGCGGCCTTGGCGAGCACGGCCTGGGTGTCGGAGATCGGCAGCGACTTCCAGAACAGGATGCTGCGGTCGCGGCGATCGTCGTACAGGCTGCCCAGCGCGTAGAAGAACACCACGAAGGCGAGCACGATCGAGGCGATGCCGATGCCGCCCAGCAGGAGGCCGTCGCCGATCGAGCCCAGCGTGCGGGTGTACTCCTGCACGTCGTCGATCCGGACCTTGCCGTCCTCGATGACCATGTTGTGGCGTGCGCTGATCACGCTGATCACCGCGCCGAGCGCGGCGAAGAACACCGCGATGCCGCCGGTGATCACCTGCGCCCAGAGGAATCCGCCGCGGTTCTCCCAGAACTCGCGCCTGAGCAGCCAGGCGAAGGTGCTGCCCTTGGACGTCTTCAGCGAAACGGCGTTCATGCGTAGGTCCCCTTCATGATGGCGACGAACAGGTCGGCGAGGCCGGGCGTGCGGGTCTCGCCGAGGGCGGCGAGCCGGTCCTTGGGGACGCCGTCGAACAGCATCACGGTCTTGCCGAAGGGCAGGCCGCGCTCGTCGATCGGGCGCAGCGCGCGGGCCTCGTCCACGCGCTCGCCGGCCACCAGCAGCTCGGTGTAGCGGTCGGAGAGGTGTTCCATCTCGGCCGACAGCACCACCTTGCCGTCGCGGATGAACATCACGTCGCTGAGGATGTGCTCGATCTCCTCGACCTGGTGGGTGGTGACCAGGATGGTCTTCTGCTCGTCGAAGTAGTCCTCCAGCAGGCGCTGGTAGAACTGCTTGCGGTAGAGGATGTCCAGGCCGAGCGTGGGTTCGTCCAGCACCAGCAGGCGCGCGTCGATCGCCATCACCAGCGCCAGGTGCAGCTGCACGATCATGCCCTTGGACAGTTCGCGCACGCGCAGCTTCGGGTTGAGCTGGGTGTTGGCGAGGAAGCGCTCGCACTTGGCGCGGTCGAAGCGCGGGTGCACGCCGGCGACGAAGTCGATCGCCTCGCCGACCCGCAGCCAGCGCGGCAGCACCGCCACGTCGGCGATGAAGCACACCTCGTTCATCAGCCGGTCGCGATGGGTGTGCGGGTCCAGGCCCAGCACGCTCAGTTCGCCCTCGTACGGGGTCAGGCCCAGGATCGCCTTCAGCGCGGTGGTCTTGCCGGCGCCGTTGGGGCCGATCAGGCCGACGATGCGGCCGGCACCGATCTGGAACGAGGCGCCGTCCAGGGCCAGCTTGTTCTTGTAGGCCTTGCGCAGGCCATGGGCGGATACGACGTGTTCGGGTGCGGCGTTCATGAGGATTTCCCCGGGGGCAGCAATTCTTCCAGACTCAATCCCAGCCGCTGGATGCGCTCCAGCACGGCCGGCCATTCCTCGTTGAGGAAGCGCTCGCGCTCGCTGCCGCGCAGCTTGAGCGCCGCTTCCTCGGTCATGAACATGCCCAGCCCGCGGCGCTTTTCCACCAGGTTCTCGTCGGCCAGTTCCTGGTAGGCGCGCGAGACGGTGATCGGATTGAGCTGGTACTCGGCGGCCACCTGCCGTACCGAGGGCAGGGCATCGCCCGGCTTCAGGATGCCGTCCAGCATCATCGCGATGACGCGTTCCTTCAGTTGGCGGTAGATCGGAGCGCCGTCGCTCCACTGGATGTCACTCATAGGTCAGCTCCGTGGGCGCAGGATCTGCGCGAAGGAGAAGTAGGGCATCGACATCGAGGCGCGCTGGCGGCGTGCAGGCCGCTTCGGGGCCCCGGGGGGCGTCGCGTTTTCCTGATCCGTTTCCGAGGCGCCATAATCGGCGCCGGTGTCCGTGACCCGACCGGAAGCGGCTCCCAGGCATCCCGCGGAAAGCAGTACGGCGCTACACAGCAACAACGGAAACGGTCGCTTGAAGAGCCTGGAGTACATGGTGCCCCCTGCGCTGGATGACTGGTGTTGTATGTGACTATAACACCGGCACGCAGGGTGTCAACCCGCTGTCATACCCAACCAAAGACAGGGGCGGCCCGGTCCCGCCACCTCCGCACCGGGGTCCGCATGAGCGCATTCAAGAAGCTGTTGAGCGTTGTATTCGCAGGGTTTTTCGCAATCGCCGGGACGGCATCGGCCGCGACGCTGCTCGATCTGGACTACCGGCCGCTGGCCGGCAAGACGCCGGTCAACCTGAACGCCCGTTACGGCGGCAAGGTGCTGCTGGTGGTCAATACCGCCAGCAAGTGCGGTTTCACGCCGCAGTACGAGGGGCTGGAGGCGCTGCAGCAGCGCTTCGCCCCCCAGGGGTTCTCGGTGCTGGGCTTCCCCTCCAACGACTTCAAGGGCCAGGAGCCGGGATCGGAGAAGGAGATCCAGGAGTTCTGCACGCTCACCTACGGGGTCAAGTTCCCGATGTTCGAAAAGGTGCACGTGGTCGGCGGCGAGGCCACGCCGCTCTACAAGGCCCTGGCCCGCGACACCGGCGTGGCGCCGGGCTGGAACTTCCACAAGTACCTGATCGCGCGGGACGGCCGGGTCGTGGCGCAGTTCCCGAGCAAGGTGCGTCCCGACGACCCGGCCTTGCTGGCCGCGATCGAGCGCGAGCTCAGGGCGCCGGCGCCCACTCGCCCGCGCTGAGCCGCGGCATCGCGCCGGACGCTCTACTTCGGCCGTGCCTGCATGCGACAATGACGTGGGTCCCCCACAACAGCACGGCACATCCCTGTGCCGGGATTTACATCAGACTTGCGCCGGCGGCGGCGCTGTTCTCATCACCCAGGAATCGCAGCGAATGAAGATGGCAATGCGCGGCGCGGCAGCGTCGCTGATGATCATGGCAATGTCGGTTTCCATGCCTGCAATGTCGCAACAACCCGCCGCCCCGGCGGCCAGCAAGGAGACTCAGACTTTGACTACCGACCGACAGAAGGTCAGCTATGCCATCGGCCTGGACGTGGCGCGCTCGTTCGAGCCGATCGCCCAGGACATCGACCTGGCCGCCATGCAGCGCGCGATCGAGAACGCCTTCAAGGGCGGCAAGCCGCTGCTCTCGGACGAGCAGACCCAGGCCACCGACACCGCGCTGCGTACCGCGCTCGCGGTGCGCAACGGCCAGCAGGTCCCGGGCATGGCGCCGGGCAGCCAGCCGCCGGCGGTGTCCAAGGAGAACGTGGGCCTGATGCTGGGCGACCGCGCGGTCGGCCCGTCGCTGGCGCGCATCCAGGACGACATCGAGCTGCCGGTGCTGATGCAGGCGGTGCGCACCGTGTTCGAGAAGGGCACGCCGGCGCTGACCCAGCAGGAAGCGGCCGCGACGCTGCAGGCCTTCGGCGCCGCCAAGCAAGCGGCGGCGGCCAGCAAGAACCGCGAGGAGGGCAATGCCTTCCTGGCCAAGAACAAGAACGAGAAGGGCGTGATCACCACGGCCTCGGGCCTGCAGTACATGGTGCTGCGCCAGGGCAGCGGCGAGCGCCCGACCGCCACCAGCAAGGTGCGCGTGAACTACGAGGGCAAGCTGCTCGACGGCACGGTATTCGACAGCTCCTACGGGCGCGGCGAACCGGCCGAGTTCGGCCTCGGCCAAGTGGTCAAGGGCTGGACCGAGGGCCTGCAGCTGATGCCGGTGGGCTCCAAGTACCGCTTCTGGATCCCGTCGAACCTGGCCTACGGTCCCGATGGCACGCCGGGCGGCCCGATCGGCCCGGATTCGACCCTGACCTTCGACGTGGAACTGCTGGGCATCCTGCCGTAATCCCGCGCGAGGCCCTGTCCGCGCGACCGACGGGACCGGCGACGGTCCCGTCGGTGGCCGGTGCAGGCTCCCAGGGAGGCCGGGCGTACCGGGGCCGCATGGTGTTGGCCGGCGGCAATCGGTACGATCCGCCGGACATCGACGGGGCCCCGTGGCCCGAGACGCAATTGGACGAGGTCGTTCGCTGCATGCACGAGGAAATGACGCCGCGCGAGCAGGCCATCGAGGCGCGGCTGGTGGAACTGGAAATGCGCCTGTCGTTCCAGGAGCAGGCCCTGGCCGAGCTGAGCGAGGCGTTGGCCGACGCGCGCATGGCCAGCGCGCGCAACGCCGAGGTGATCCGGCACCTGCTGGACGATCTCGGCAAGGTGCGCTCGGCCCTGTATTCCGATCCGGCGGACGAGCCGCCGCCACCGCACTACTAGGCACGCCACGGGCGTCGGGATGCGCATCCGTCCCGGTGCCCATGGCGCCCCAACCGGGTCCGCCCGGCCGCCGCGGCCGGCCGGACCGCCGAGTCCCATCGACGTTCCATCGAGTTGTCCGTCCCATGAGCAATTCCCTGCGCGACCAGTTGCTTGGCCTTGGCTTCAAGCCGGCCCCCAAGCCCGAACGCAAACCCGAACAGCGCGGTCCACGCCCCGACAAGGGCGCCAGGCCGGCAGGCGGCAAGCCGCATCCGGCGCACGCGAAGGGCAAGCGCCCGCACGGCGGCAAGCCGCGCGAGCGCGAGGACATCGACCTGGCCAAGGCCTATGCGATCCGCGCGCAGAAGGAAAAGGACGAGCGCATCGAGGCCGAGCGCATCAAGCAGGAAGAGGCGCGCCAGCGCCGCGAGGCGCGCGCGAAGCTGGAAGCGATGCTCAAGGACAAGGCCCTCAACCAGGTGGACGCCGAGATTGCCCGGCACTTTCCCTACGGCGGCAAGATCAAGCGCATCTACGTGACTGCCGACCAGCTCAAGGCGCTCAATGCCGGCGAACTGGGCGTGGTGCAGCTCAATGGCCGCTACCTGCTGGTGACCGCCCAGGTGCTGGCCGAGGTCGAGGCGATCTTCGCGCCCGCGGTCGCGTTGAAGGTGGATCCCGACGCGCCGGCCGAGGAGGATCCGTACGCCGATCCCAAGTACCAGGTACCGGACGATCTGGTCTGGTAGACGCCGCCCCATCCAGGCAACGATCGCCGGCGGTCCTCGTCCGGCCCGAACGATGACCCATTGATCGACGAGGCAGGGATGAACCCACGCCAGGGGAATGGCTATTTCGCCCATATCGACGGCTTGCGCGCGATCGCGGTGCTGGCCGTCATCGCCTACCACCTCGATGCCCGTTGGCTGCCCGGCGGCTTCACCGGCGTGGACGTGTTCTTCGTCATTTCCGGCTTCGTGGTCAGCGCCTCGGTCGACCGCCTGCCGAGGCTCGGGGGCGCGGCGGAGCTGTTGCGGTTCTATGCGCGCCGCCTGCGCCGCATCGCCCCGGCGCTGGTGGCCTGCCTGCTGGCGACCTCGGTTGCCAGCGCGTTGTTCATTCCCGAATCCTGGCTGAGCGAGACCAGCGACAAGACCGGGCGGATGGCGTTCGTCGGGCTGAGCAACTGGGTGCTGGCCAGCACCGGCAACGACTACTTCTCGCCGCGCACCGAGTTCAATCGGTACACGCATACCTGGTCGCTCGGCGTGGAAGAGCAGTTCTACCTGCTGTTCCCCTGGCTGTTCGCGGCCTGGACGCGCGGGCGGGGCGGGCGTGCGCTGTCGCTGGCGCTGTTCGCCCTGGCGGGCGCGGGATCGCTGGCATACGCCTGGACGCGTTCGCGCGTACCCGGGCACGAGATCGATTCGTTCTACCTGACCACGACGCGCTTCTGGCAACTGGGTGCCGGCGTGCTGCTCTACCAAGTCCTGGCATGGCGGGAGAGCCGGGACGACGTGCGCGGATCCGATGCCGGCGTGGCCATGCCGGCGCCGGTGCGATGGCTGTTGGCGCTGGCGTCGCTGGCCGCCGTAGGGTATGGCCTCGGTTGGGCGCGACCGGGGCATTCGCCGTGGCCGGACGGCGCATGGCCGGTCCTGGGAACGCTGGGGCTGATCGCGTGCCTGCACGGCCATGGCCATCATGGCGTGGGGCGTTGGCTTTCCATCCCGCCACTGGTGGCGATCGGCCGCATGTCCTACTCGCTCTACCTGTGGCATTGGCCGGTGCTGGTGGTGTTGCGCTGGACCGTCGGCCTCGATTCGCTGGCGGTGAAAGCCGCCGCTTTGGCGCTCACGTTCGCGCTGGCGGCGGTGTCGTACCGCTGGGTGGAAACGCCGTTCCGGCACGGTGGGGCGCACCGGTGGCGGAACGGGCGCCTGGTGCTCGCCGGCGTCGCTGCGCTGGTGCTCGCGGCAGGCCTGCAATCGCTGGTGGTCAAGAGCCAGCCCTATACCTCGTTGAGCACGGTCAGCCGGCATCCCCTGGACTGGTACGCCTATGCTCGCGGCCTGCGCAAGGAATACCCGCATTGCCGGCAAGCTTCTTCGACCGAATCGGCGAACGGCGTGCAGGTGCGGGTCTTCGGGCGCGGAAGCTGCGACCTGCCCGTCGCGATCGGGCGCCGGCTGTTCGTGATCGGCGATTCTCACGCATTGGCCTACAACGAGATGCTGCGGCGCCTGGCGTTGGTCGATGGCGTGCCGGTACGCCTGTACGGAGCGGGCGGCTGCGCCATCGCGGACATGCAGGCCTGGCAGGGGCCCCAGCCGGAATGCGCCGCCCGCCTGCAGGCCGCGCTCGACGACGTGCTTGCCCGTGCCCGCCCCGGCGACGTGCTGTTCCTGCCCGGCCTGAGGATGCCGCGCCTGGCCGAGCAGGACGAGTTGTTCGATCTTTCCTCGAACCTGGCGAGCATGCGCGACCCGGCCGCAGTCAGCGGCCGGGCGGCGCTGGCCGCGGCCACCGTCGCGCAATTGCGTCCGCTCGACGCACGCGGCGTGCACGTGGTGGTCGAAGCGCCCAAGCCCTTGCTGCAGGCGCCGCCCTACCGCTGTTCGGACGGGTTCAATCGCGGCAATCCGGTCTGCGCGAAAGGCATCCCCATCGGCCGCGCGGCGATGGAAGCCTATCGCGCGCCGGCGCTGGAAGCCTTGCAGGAGATCGTCGCGCGGCTCCCGAACGCGAGCCTGTGGGACCCGTTCCCCCTGTTGTGCGGGCCGGCGCAGTGCACGGGCGAGCAGGATGGGCGGCCCCTGTACTTCGATGCGGACCACCTCAGTGGCCATGGCAACCGGGTGTTGCTGCCGGCGTTCCGGGCGCACCTGCTGCGGTTGCCGCCGGCAGGCTGAATACCGGCAGTGCCCGCCGGAAAGAGACCGGCCGGGCGATGAAATGGTGCGGTGCGGCATGCGTCCGGGCGAGCGAACCCGTCTAATTGGATCGATCCAAACGACAGGCCTGCCGACCGCGATGCTCCGCGCCATTTTCTTGCCCCCGCCGTGGCGTAATCCTGCATGACCCGCACGGGTCGGGGCCTGGACCGACGGGGTGGGGCGGCGGGATTCCTGTTGCAACGCCCGAAAGTCCCCGCCGTACCGTCACGGACGCTGCCTTCCAGGGCGGCTCCGTGCCTGCGCGCCCGCGGCGGACCACCTCGAACCACTCCATCACCCAGCGCCGCACGTCCTCGTGCGGGTGTCCTTTCCACCCGGCCGGTATCCCGATGACTACCACCCAACGCTCCGTCACCCATCGCGTCGCACTGACGGTCGTCACCACGATCTTCTTCATGTGGGGCTTCCTGACCTGTCTCAACGACATCCTCATCCCGCACCTGAAGTCGGTGTTCGAGCTGAACTTCGCGCGCGCGATGCTCGTGCAGTTCACCTTCTTCGGCGCCTACTTCCTGATGGCGTTGCCGGCCGAGCGCCTGGTGGCGCGACTGGGCTACAAGAACGGCATCGTCGCCGGACTGGCGATCGCCGGCATCGGCGCGCTGGGCTTCTGGCCGGCGGCGGAGCTGCGCGTCTACAGCGCCTTCCTCGGCGCGCTGTTCGTGCTGGCCACCGGCATCACCGTGCTGCAGGTGGCGGCCAACCCGTACGTCTCGCTGCTGGGGCCGGAGCGCAGCGCATCGAGCCGGCTGACGCTGGCGCAGGCGTTCAACTCGCTGGGCACCGCGATCGCGCCGCTGATCGGCGGTTGGCTGATCCTGTCCAACACGGTGATGAGCGGCGACCAGCTCGCGCAGCTGCCGCAGGCCGAGCAGATCGCCTACCGCGTGCAGGAGGCGCAATCGGTGCAGGGGCCGTACCTGGGCCTGGCGGTCGTGCTGTTCCTGCTGGCGGTGTTCGTCTTCCTGTTCCGCCTGCCGTCGCTGACCGAGGCCACCGAGAAGGGCGACGCCGGCCACCACCACACGCTGGGCGAGGCGTTGAGGCATCCGCACGTGGCGTTCGGCGTGCTGGCGATCTTCTTCTACGTCGGGGCCGAGGTGTCGATCGGCAGCCTGATGGTCAATTATTTCTCGATGCCGCAGATCGGCGGCTTCAGCGAAGCGCAGGCGACCCATTACGTGTCGGCGTACTGGACCATGGCGATGATCGGCCGCTTCGTCGGTTCGGCGTTGCTGGCGAAGATCTCGCCGCGCCTGCTGCTGTCGCTGTTCGCGCTGGTCAACGCGCTGCTGCTGATCGTCTCGGTGTCCACGACCGGCATGGTCGCGGTGTATTCGCTGGTGGCGATCGGGCTGTTCAACTCGATCATGTTCCCGACCATCTTCGCGCTGGGCATCGAGCGGCTCGGCCCGCTGACCGGGCGCGCATCGAGCCTGCTGGTCATGGCCATCGTCGGCGGCGCGATCGTGCCGTACCTGCAGGGCCAGCTGGCCGACCACATCGGCCTGCATCCGTCGTTCCTGCTGCCGGCGCTGTGCTACCTGTACATCGTGTTCTACGGCGTATGGGGTTCGCGCCTGCGCGGCGAGCTGGCCAAGGAGGCTGGCGCGTGAGCGGAGCGAACAAGATCGTCTGTTTCGGCGAGGCGCTGATCGACATGCTGGCGCAGTCGCCGGCCACCGCCGACGCGCCGCGCGCGTTCCTGCAGTTCGCCGGCGGGGCGCCGGCCAACGTCGCCGTGGCCGTCGCCCGGCTCGGCGGCGACAGCCATTTCGCCGGCATGCTGGGCGAGGACATGTTCGGCGATTTCCTGCTGCAGAGCCTGCGCGAGGCCGGGGTCGCCACCGATGGCGTGGTGCGCACCCGCGAGGCCAAGACCGCGCTGGCGTTCGTCGCGCTCGACGAGCACGGCGAGCGCAGCTTCAGCTTCTACCGGCCGCCGGCGGCCGACCTGCTGTTCCGCGCCGAGCATTTCGCCGCGGGCCTGTTCGAAGGGGCGGCGGTGCTGCACGTGTGTTCCAACAGCATGACCGAGCCGGGCATCGCCGAGGTCACGCTGGAAGGCATGCGCCGCGCGCAGGCGGCCGGCGCGATCGTCAGTTTCGACCTCAACCTGCGGCCGATGCTGTGGCCCGCCGGCGTGGATCCGGCGCCGTGGCTGTGGCAGGCGCTGGCCCTGGCCGACGTGGTCAAGCTCTCGCGCGAGGAACTGGACTACCTGGCCGGCGCGCTCGGGGCCGATGCGGCGGCCGTCGAGCGGAAGCTCTGGCAGGGCCGCGCACGACTGCTGCTGGTGACGGACGGCGGCAGCGCGCTGCGCTGGGCCACGCGCGCGGAACGCGGCGAGGTGCCGGCGTTCCGCGTGAAGGTGCAGGACACCACGGCCGCCGGCGACGCCTTCGTCGGCGGCTTGCTCTACCAGCTCGCGCGGCGGCTGCAGGGCGCGGCGGCGCTGGACGGCTTTTGCGCCGACCGGGAGGCCATCGCGCAGGCACTGCGCTTCGCCGCCGCGGTCGGTGCCCTCGCGGTCACCCGCAAGGGCGCTTTCGCGGCGATGCCGACGCTCGCCGATGTCGATACCTTGATCCAGGAACAACCATGACCCCACTTCCCGAGCATCCCGCGCCGGACTTCCGTTCGGCCGATTTCCTGCGCAGCCACATCGCCGACACGATGGCGTTCTACCACCCGCGCTGCATCGATCCGGCCGGCGGCTTCTTCCACTACTTCCGCGACGATGGCAGCGTCTACGACGCCGGCCACCGCCACCTGGTCAGCAGCACGCGCTTCGTCTTCAACTACGCGATGGCGTACCGCGAGTTCGGCAATGCCGAATACCTGGACGCGGTCGGCCACGGCCTGGCCTACCTGCGCGACGTGCACCGCAACCCCGCCACCGGCGGCTACGCCTGGACCCTGCGCGACGGCAAGGTCGAGGACGACATGAACCACTGCTACGGCCTGGCGTTCGTGCTGCTGGCTTACTCGTGCGGCCTCAAGGCCGGCATCGAGCAGGCGAGAGCGTGGATGGACGAGACCTGGAACCTGCTCGAGCAGCGCTTCTGGGAGCCGGCGTACGGCCTGTACAGGGACGAGGCCGATGCGCGGTGGAACTTTACCGGCTACCGCGGCCAGAACGCCAACATGCACATGTGCGAGGCGATGCTGGCGGCCTACGAGGCCAGCGGCGAGCAGCGCTACCTCGACCGCGCGCTGCTGCTGGCCGACCACATGACCCGCCGCCAGGCCGCCAAGGCCGGCGGGCTGGTGTGGGAGCACTACGACGCGCGATGGGAGATCGATTGGGACTACAACCGCGACAACCCCAGGCACCTGTTCCGCCCGTGGGGTTTCCAGCCCGGCCACCAGACCGAGTGGGCCAAGCTGCTAATGATCCTGGACCGCTACACCCGTGCCGATTGGCTGCTGCCGGTCGCGCGGCACCTGTTCGATACCGCGGTGGCGCGCTCGTGGGACGACAAGCGCGGCGGTCTGTACTACGGCTTCGCGCCCACCGCGTCCGAGCGCGCCGGCGCCGCGCTGACGAGCGCGGAAATCTGCGACGACGACAAGTATTTCTGGGTGCAGGCCGAATCGCTGGCCGCGGCGGCGCTGCTGGCCGAGCGCAGCGGCGATGAGCGCTACTGGCAGTGGTACGACCGGCTCTGGGACTATTCCTGGAAGCACATGGTCGATCACCGCCACGGCGCGTGGTACCGCATCCTCGACGCCGACAACCGCAAGTACAGCGACGAGAAGAGCCCGGCCGGCAAGACCGACTACCACACCATGGGCGCCTGCCACGAGGTGCTGAACGTGGTGCGGCCGCGGCAGGGTTGAGCGACCCGCAGGGGCGACGGGGCCGGCGGCCTGCCGGCCTCCGCCGCCGGGGGGCGTCACTCGCGCGCGACGTTCGCGTCCGCGCGGTAGGGCAGCACCTCGGGTACGCCGGCATCGTACTGGGCCAACACCTCGTCGAAGCCGAAGCGGGGACGCCAGCCCAACCGGGCGATGGCACGGGCCGGATCGTAGACCCGGTCGATGGCGGCCGGGAGCGCCCAGCCGCGCTCGGCGTAGCGACTCACCAGCGCCGGCGCGCGCCTGGCCAGCACGCTGGGCGCATCCCGTGCCAGCTCCGCGGCGTCCTCGGGCAGGAACGGCGTGGCGCCCGAGACCACGAAGCGCTCCGCCGCCGCGCCGGCGTGCGTGACGGCAGCGGCATGGGCGGCGGCCACGTCGCGCACGTCGATGCCGCGGTGCAGGCGGAACGCCGCCATTACCTGTACCGGCTCGGGGAAGCAGCGCGACATGCGGACGATCCGCAGCGAAGGACCGCCCTGGAGCGCGGCCTGCTCGAGCAGCCGCTCGGCTTCCAGCTTGGTGCGGTGGTAGATCGTCTGCGGTTCCGGAGGCAGGTTTTCGTCGACCCAGCCAGCGCGCCCGGCCGGCGTCGCCGCGGTACCGTACAGCGCGGTGGTGCTGGTGAACACGATGCGCCGCACGCCGGCCGTCGCCGCCGCATCGAGCAAGCGGCGGGTGCCGTCGACGTTGATCCGGCGGAACGTCGCTTCGGACGCATAGGGCACGTGCGGTGCATGCAGCGCGGCGGTGTGCACCACCGCGTCCGTGCCCGCCAATGCCCTGGCCAGCAGTGCCGGATCGGTGAAGTCGCCGACCAGCTCGCTGGTGGAACTCGGGGTGGTGTCCAGCCCCACGACCTCGTGCGCGGCAGACAGCCGGACGTGGATGGCACGCCCGACCCGGCCGGCGCTGCCGGTGACCAGGATCTTCATCGCGATCACTCCGGATCGTAGTCCAGGTTCGAGGCCAGCCAGCGCTCGGCCTGGGCCAGGTCCGCGCCCTTGCGGCGGGCGTAGTCGGCGACCTGTTCCTTGGAGAGTCGGCCGACCACGAAGTACTGGCTCTTGGGATGGCTGAAGTAGTAGCCGGACACGGCCGCGGTCGGCAGCATCGCGAAGCTCTCGGTCAGGCTCATGCCGGCGTTGGCCCCGGCGTCGAGCAGGCGGAACAGCGTGGCCTTCTCGCTGTGCTCGGGGCAGGCCGGATAACCGGGGGCGGGGCGGATGCCACGGTAGCGCTCGGCGATCAGCGCTTCGTTGTCGAGCGCTTCGTCGCCGGCGTAGCCCCAGAACTCGGTACGCACGCGCTGGTGCAGGCGCTCGGCCAATGCCTCGGCCAGGCGGTCGGCCAGGGCCTTGAGCAGGATCGCGTTGTAGTCGTCGTGGGCCGCCTCGAAGCGCGCAACGTGCGGCTCGATGCCGATGCCGGCGGTGACCGCGAACGCGCCGATCCAGTCCCGCACGCCGGAATCCTTCGGCGCGATGAAGTCGGCCAGGCAGAAGTCCGGGCGGTCGACGGGCTTGTCGACCTGCTGGCGCAGGAAGTGCAGGAGGAGCCGGGATCCGGGAGAGGCGGGATTCTGGTTTTGAGAATCCCCCATCCCGAATCCCGAATCCCGGTGATCCGCCAGGATCACCTCCACATCGTCGCCGACGCTGTTCGCCGGCCAGATCCCGAACACCGCCTTCGCGGTCAGCCATCTCTCCGCGACGATCCTTTCCAGCATCGCGCGCGCGTCGCGGTACAGCTCGCTGGCCTGGGTTCCGACGATCTCGTCGTCCAGGATCGCCGGGAACTTGCCGGCCAGCTCCCAGGCCTGGAAGAACGGGGTCCAGTCGATGTACTCGACCAGCTCTTGCAAGGGGTAGTCGTCGAACACGTGCAGGCCGGGGCGTTTCGGCTCCGGCGGGACGTAGGCGTCCCAGCCGCCGTCGAACTTCTGCGCGCGCGCCTGGGCCAGCGGCACCAGCCGCTTGGCGTCGCCCCGGTTGCGGTGGCGCTGGCGGATCTCGGCGTAGTCGGCATCGTTGGCGGCGACGAAGGCCTCGCGCAGGTCGCGCGAGATCAGCGACTGCGCCACGCCGACCGCGCGCGAGGCGTCCTTCACCCATACCGTGGGCGCGGCGTAGTGCGGGTCGATCTTCAGCGCGGTGTGCGCGCGCGAGGTGGTGGCGCCGCCGATCATCAACGGGATGTCGAATCCCTGCCGCTGCATCTCGCGCGCGACGTGGCTCATTTCCTCCAGCGACGGCGTGATCAGCCCGGACAGCCCGACGATGTCGGCGTTCTCCGCGCGGGCCCGGTCGAGGATGGTCTGCGCCGGCACCATCACGCCCAGGTCCACCACCTCGAAGTTGTTGCAGGCCAGCACCACGCCGACGATGTTCTTGCCGATGTCGTGCACGTCGCCCTTGACCGTGGCCATCACGATCTTGCCGTTGGACTTGCCCGAATCGCCGGTGCGCAGCTTCTCCGCCTCGATGAACGGCAGCAGGTAGGCCACCGCCTTCTTCATCACCCGCGCCGACTTCACCACCTGCGGCAGGAACATCTTGCCGGCGCCGAACAGGTCGCCGACCACGTTCATGCCGTCCATCAACGGGCCCTCGATCACGTCGAGCGGGCGCGCGGCCTGCAGCCGCGCTTCCTCGGTGTCGGCCTCGATGAACTCGTCGATGCCGTGCACCAGCGCATGCGACAGGCGCTCGCGTACCGGCTTCTCGCGCCAGGCCAGCTTTTCCCGGGCCCCGGAACCCGAGTCCCGGGAACCTGCCTTCTTGTAGCGCTCGGCGATCTCCAGCAGGCGCTCGGTGGCGTCCTTGCGGCGGTTGAGGATCACGTCCTCCACGCGCTCGCGCAGCTCCGGATCGAGTTCGTCGTAGATCGGCATCGCGCCGGCGTTGACGATGCCCATGTCCATGCCCGCGGCGATGGCGTGGTACAGGAACACCGAGTGGATCGCCTGGCGCACCGGCTCGTTGCCGCGGAACGAGAACGAGACGTTGGAGACGCCGCCGGAAACGTGGCAGTGCGGCAGCGTGCGCTTGATGATGCGGGTGGCCTCGATGAAGTCCACCGCGTAGTTGTCGTGCTCCTCGATGCCGGTGGCGACCGCGAAGATGTTGGGGTCGAAGATGATGTCTTCCGGCGGGAAGCCGACCCGCTCGGTCAGGATGCGGTAGGCGCGCGTGCAGATCTCGACCTTGCGCGCGCAGGTGTCGGCCTGGCCGGCCTCGTCGAACGCCATGACCACCGCCGCCGCGCCGTAGCGCAGCACCTTGCGCGCGTGTTCGACGAAGACGTCCTCGCCTTCCTTGAGCGAGATCGAGTTGACCACGCTCTTGCCCTGCAGGCACTTCAGCCCGGCCTCGATCACGCTCCACTTGGACGAGTCGACCATCACCGGGATCCGGGCGATGTCCGGCTCGGACATGATCAGGTTGAGGAAGCGCGTCATCGCCTTCTCGGAATCGATCAGGCCCTCGTCCATGTTCACGTCGAGGATCTGCGCGCCGTTGGCGACCTGCTGGCGCGCCACCTCCACGGCTTCCTCGTAGCGTTCTTCCTTGATCAGCTTGCGGAACTGCGCGCTGCCGGTGACGTTGGTGCGCTCGCCGACGTTGACGAACAGCAGGTCCGGGGTGATGACCAGCGGTTCCAGGCCGGACAGGCGGGTGTAGCGGGGGACGGCGTTCGCGGAGGACATCACCAGACCTTGAATACCTGGCCGCTCTGTATGCCCTCGACGCTGCGCTGGTAGGCGATCGCGGCGCGCGCGGCGGATACCGGCTCGAAGCCGGGGAAATAGTCGGCGTAGGCGTCCCAGGCTTCCTGCAGCACGTTCGGGCTGACCGCGTTGATGCGCAGCCCGCGCGGCAGCTCGCAGGCTGCCGCGCGCACGAAGCCCTCGACCGCGGCGTTGACCGCGGTGGCGTTGGCGCCGTGCGCGATCGGCTGTTCGGCGAGGATGCCGGTGGTCAGCGTGATCGAGCCGCCGTCGCGGAGATGGTGCTGGCCGACCAGCGCCAGGCGCACCTGCCCGAGCAGCTTGTCCTGCAGGCCGGCGTCGAACTGGGCGGCGTCCATCGCGTCGAGCGGGCCGAAGTGGACGTTGCCGGTGGTGGCGACGATGGCGTCAAGCGGGCCGGTCCTTTCGAACAGCGCCCTGACGCTGGCGTCGTCGCGCAGGTCCACCGGATGGGTTTCGCTGCGGCGCGAGGCCGCGATCACGTCGTGCTTGCGCGAGAGCAGGCCGGCGACGGCCTGGCCGAGGGTGCCGCTGGCACCGACGAGGAGGATCTTCATGGCTACCTCATGCTGCATGGGAGAGGGCGGCGGGATGCCTTGGCGCGATGCCCGCCACCGCTTGCGCGATCGCGCGGATGTGGTCCGGCGTGGTGCCGCAGCAGCCGCCGACCAGGTTGAGCAGGCCGGACTGCGCGAATTCCTTCAGCGTCGCGGCCATTTCCTCCGGACTTTCGTCGTACTCGCCGAAGGCGTTGGGCAGGCCGGCGTTGGGGTGCGCGCTGACGTAGCAGTCGGCGACCGTGGCCAGCGTTTCCACGTGCGGGCGCAGGTCCTTGGCGCCGAGCGCGCAGTTCAGCCCGATCGACAGCGGCCGGGCGTGCGCGAGCGAGGCGTGGAACGCCTCGGCGGTCTGCCCCGACAGGGTGCGGCCGGAGGCATCGGTGATCGTGCCGGAGATCATGACCGGTAGCCGCCCGCCGCGCTCGTCGAAGACTTCCTCGATCGCGAACAGCGCGGCCTTGGCGTTGAGCGTGTCGAAGATCGTCTCGACCATCAGCGTGTCCGCGCCGCCGTCGATCAGGCCTTCGATGGCCTCGCGATAGGTGGCGCGCAGTTCGTCGAAGCTGGTGTTGCGGCAACCGGGATCGTTGACGTCCGGGCTGATCGAGGCGGTGCGGCTGGTCGGGCCGAGCACGCCGATGACGAAGCGCGGCTTGTCCGGCGTGGCGGCCTCGATCTCGTCGCAGACGGCGCGCGCGACCCGGGCCCCGGCCTTGTTGAGCTCGTAGACGAGGTGTTCGAGGTGGTAGTCGGCCTGGCTGATCGAGGTCGCGTTGAAGGTGTTGGTCTCGACCAGATCGGCGCCGGCCTGCAGGTAGGCGCGATGGATCTCGGCGATGAGCTCCGGCCTGGTCAGCAGCAGCAGGTCGTTGTTGCCTTTCAGGTCATGGCCCTGCGGGGCATGGTCGCAGCCAGGGCCATGGACGTGCGCGCCGTCGTAGCCGTGCGCGAAGCGCTCGCCGCGATAGTCGGCTTCCTCCAGCCGGTAGCGCTGGATCATCGTGCCCATCGCGCCGTCGATGACCAGGATGCGTTCGCCCAGTGCCTGGATCAGTTTCTCGGCGCGCCGCGGCTGCAGCCAGGGCGGAGAAGCCGGGATTGGGGATTGGGGATCGGGGATAGGGGAGGGCGTCATGATCCCGATCTCCGCGGCGAACCGCTCTTGCCTCTGTCGAGTCCCGGATCCCCGTTCCCCGGTCCCGGCTTCACCGCGATCAGCGAGATCACCTCGAAGTGCGGCGGGCGCTTTTCGCGCGTGACCGTCTCCAGGCTGGAGACCTCCAGCCCGGCCTTGTCCACGAACTTGCGCAGTTCCTTGTCGGTGAAGCCGAGGTTGACGTGGCCGTAGGCCTCCACCGCGGCGCGGTGTTCGTGCTTGGCCAGCGAGCACAGCAGCAACCGGCCGCCGGGGCGCAGCACGCGCGCGGCCTCGGCCACGGCCTGGGCGGGCTTGGCCGCATAGGTGAGCGCGTGCATCAGCACCACCAGGTCGAAGCTGCGGTCGGCGAACGGCAGCGCGTGCATGTCGCCCTCGCGCACCTCCACGTTCTTGAGCTTGCGCAGGCGCTCGCTGGCGGCGGCGACCACGCGCGCGCTGGTGTCGATGCAGACGTAGCGGTGCGAATGCGGCGCCACCAGTTCGGCCAGCACGCCGTCGCCGGAGGCGATGTCGAGCACGTCGCCGGTCTCCAGCAGCGGCAGCGCGGTGCGCGCCAGCGCCTCCCAGGTCCGGCCCGGCGAATAGTGGCGCTCCATGTCGCCGGCCACGGTGTCGGCCCAGTTCTGGTCGGCCGCGCGCATCGCCAGCACGGCGGGGACGCGCTCGGCGTCCTGGCGCAGCAGCGGATCGTCGCTGCCGGTGCTCAGCGCCTGCCAAAGCGCGCGCTGGGCGGGGTCGAGCTGGGCCTCGTCGAAGCGGTAGTAGGCCGAGACGCCGGCGCGACGGTCGCGGACCAGGCCGGCTTCCTTGAGCTTGGCGAGATGGGTGGACACGCGCGGTTGCGCCAGGCGGGTGATCGCCGACAGCTCGGCCACGGTCAGCTCCTCCTGCTCGAGCAGGGCCAGCAGGCGCACGCGGGTGGCGTCGGCGAAGACCTTCAGGCGGGTCGACCAGTCTTCCAGGTCCATAAATATCTCTGTATCGCGATATCGAGATATTTTCGCGGGGCAGGCGGCCGGGGTCAACCTACATACGCATGCGAATGGTTGTGGTTAGAATTGCGGCCTCCCCGCAGGGCGGCGCCTCCATGGGCGGCTCGAGCGGGGTCGTCGCCCATGCCCCGGGAGGGTCCCCACGTGGATTTCAGCTTTACCGAAGAACAATTGATGATCCAGGACGTCGCGCGCCGGATCGCCCAGGAGAAGATCGCGCCGAGCGCGGAGCATTTCGACCGGACCGGCGAGTTCCCCCTGGAAAACATCCGGCTGCTCGGCGAGAACGGCCTGATGGGCATCGAGGTGCCGGTCGAGTACGGCGGCGCCGGCATGGACCCGGTCAGCTACGTGCTGGCGATGGTGGAGGTCGCCGCCGGGGACGCCGCGCACTCGACGATCATGTCGGTCAACAACTCGCTGTTCTGCACCGGCATCCTCAAGAACGGCACCGAGGCGCAGAAGCAGACCTACGTGCGCGCGATCGCCGAGGGTGCCCACGTCGGCGCGTTCGCGCTGACCGAGCCGCAATCGGGCTCGGACGCCTCGGCGATGCGCTGCCGGGCGGTGAAGCAGGCCGACGGCAGCTTCGTCATCAACGGCAAGAAGAGCTGGATCACCTCCGGCCCGGTCGCCAAGTACATCATCCTGTTCGCGATGACCGAGCCGGAGAAGGGCTCGCGCGGCATCACCGCGTTCATGGTCGATACCGACCGGCCGGGGTTCTCGCGCGGCAAGACCGAGCCGAAGCTCGGCATCCGCGCCTCGGCCACCTGCGAGATCGAGTTCGTCGACTACGTGGCCCGTCCGGAGGACGTGGTGGGCGCGGAGGGCGAGGGCTTCAAGACCGCGATGAGCGTGCTCGACGCCGGCCGCATCGGCATCGCCTCGCAGGCGGTGGGCATCGCCCGCGCCGCCTACGAGGCCACGCTGGAATACGTGAAGGACCGCAAGGCCTTCGGGCAGGCGATCGGCAGCTTCCAGATGACCCAGGCCAAGATCGCCGACATGAAGTGCAAGCTCGACGCGGCGCTGCTGCTGACGCTGCGCGCGGCCTGGCTGAAGGGGCAGGGGCGGAAGTTCGGCACCGAGGCGTCGATGGCCAAGCTGGTGGCCTCGGAGGCGGCGATGTGGATCACCCACCAAGCGGTGCAGATCCACGGCGGCATGGGCTATTCGAAGGAAATGCCGCTGGAGCGCTATTTCCGCGACGCCAAGATCACCGAGATCTACGAAGGCACCTCGGAGATCCAGCGCCTGGTGATCGCGCGCAACGAGACCGGGCTGCGGTGAGACTGGGATTGGGGATCCGGGATTCGAGATTCGGTAAAGGCAGGAAGGCCGCCCTCGTGGCGGCCTTCCTGCTACAGGGACCGGGCATCGCTTTTACGAATCCCCAATCCCGAATCCCGTGCCCCTCAGAACTCGCGCGCGTAGCCGCTGTTGACGATCACCTTCTGCAGCGCATCGGCGACCTTGATGTTGCCGGCCACGATCTGGCGCGTTTCCGGACCCTTGTTGTCCATCCGCGCCGGCGCGGCGCCCTTGAAATCGCAGACGCGGCCGCCGGCCTCGCGCACCAGCAATACGCCGGCGGCGATGTCCCAGGCCTTCACGCCGGCCTCGAAGTAGGCGTCGGCGCGGCCGCAGGCGACATAGGCCAGGTCGAGCGCGGCCGAGCCGGTGCGGCGGATGTCCTCGGCGTGCGCCAGCAGCGCGTCCACGCACTTGAGCTGGGCGCTGGCCCGGGCCCGCTCGCGCGGCGGGAAGCCGGTGTTGATCACGGTGCCTTCCAGGTCCTTGCGTTCGGTGACGCGGATGCGGCGGTCGTTGAGGACCGCGCCGGCGCCCTTGCTGGCGGTGAACAGCTCGTTGCGCAGCGGGTCGAAGATCACCGCGTCGGTCGGCTCGCCGTTCTCGACCAGCGCGATCGAGACGCAGTAGTGCGGGAAGCCGCGCAGGTAGTTGCTGGTGCCGTCGAGCGGGTCGATCACCCACATCTGCCGGCCGTTGCCCTGCAGGCCGCCTTCCTCGCCGAAGATGCCGTAGTCGGGGTAGGCGCGCTTGAGTTCCTTGACGATCACCTTCTCGGCGTCGGCATCCACCTCGCTGGCGTAGTCCATGCGTCCCTTCTGCACCACGTTCAGGGCTTCGAGCTTGTTGATGTTGCGCAACAGGACGTTGCCGGCGAGGCGGGCGGCCTTGACCATGACGGTGACGGCGGGTTTCTGCATGGCGAAGACTCCCGTGAAGGCAGAAGGACAGGACTGGCGGGGGAAAAGAGCGGTCCGGCGCGGGGCCGGCCGCGCAGTTTACCATCTACGGCCGATCCGCTCCCGAATGGCCGTTCATGTCTGTCTCGCGTCGCATCCGTTTCGTCCTCGTCGGCACCCAGCACCCGGGCAACATCGGCGCCGCCGCCCGGGCCATGAAGACGATGGGCCTGGCGCGGCTGGTGCTGGTGGCGCCCGAGCGCCTGCCGGACGAGGAGGCCTACCGGCGCTCGGCGGGGGCCGAGGACCTGCTCGGGGACGCGCCGGTGTTCGCGACCCTGGCCGAGGCCGTGTCCGATTGCACCCTGGTGCTCGGCTGCACCGCGCGTTCGCGGCGCGTGCAACTGGAAGAGCTGCTGCCGGCGGTGGCGGGCAAGCGGGCCGTGGACCGGGCCCAGGCCGGCGGCGAGGTCGCGGTCGTCTTCGGTCGCGAACGCACCGGCCTGACCAACGAGGAACTGCAGCTGTGCCACCTGGCGGTGCACATCCCCTCCGATCCGGACTTCAGCTCGCTCAACCTGGCCGCGGCGGTCCAGGTGCTGGCCTACGAGGTGCGGCTGGCGATGCTGGCGGCCGCGGACGCGCCGGTGCAGGCGAGCGAGCCCGGGTTCCGCGAGGGCCCGGCCAGCCATGCGCAGATGGAAGGCCTGTTCGGCCAGCTCGGCGAAACGCTCGACGAGATCGACTTCCACAAGGGCCGCTCGCCGGACTCGGCGATGCGCAAGCTGCGCAGGCTGTTCGCCAAGGCCGAGCCGACCGAGCAGGAAGTCCGGTTGCTGCGGGGCATCCTGTCCGACGCCCAGCGCATGGCGGGACTGGCGCGCAAGTACATGCCTTCCGAGGAATAGGCGGCGGCCTCGGCGTCGAATGCGGCCGGGTACGGAACGCCTGCGCACGGGGAAGCGAAGGCTGCGCGCTCCTTTGCCGTTCCACCGCCATCGGGTTTCCGCTAGGCTCTGGCGGATTTTTCCGGGGGGATATCGCTCTTGTTGGTTCCACGATTGAGCGGGCGGCCAGGTGCGGCCCGTGCTGTCCCGACGACATGCGCCGGCGGCGTCGATGCTTGACGGCGCAGGTGCGATGACCCGGTTCCGGTTCGGCATGCAGGCCCGCTTCCTGCTGGGGATGGGCCTGGGCTTCGTGCTGCTGGCGGGGATCCTGGCGCTGCTGCTGCAGCGCCAGGCCTCGATGCAGCGCGAGGTGCGCGCGCTCAGCGGCGGCACCATCCACGAATTGTTCGAGCACGGCCTGCGCGCGCGCGGCGAGTCGATCGCCAATGCGCTGGCCGAGGTGATGGACGATCCGTTGCTGGAATCCAACATGAAGGAGGCCGGGCGGCTGGTCCACAACGCGGCGCGGCAGCGCCTGGTGAGCTACGCGCGCTTGTACGACGCGCAAGGCCGCCTGCTCATCGACGAGAGCGGACGCTCGGTGGAGCCGTCGTTGCCGGACCCGCTGGCCCTGTCGGCGATGGTGGACCGGCAGCAGCAGGTGCGCCCCGTGGGCGACGTGCTGGACGTGGCGGTGCCGGTGCTGGGCGGCAAGCGCCTGATCGGCTGCGTGCGGGTCGGCATGTCGCTGGCGCAGGCGGCGCAGATCGAGGCCGAGGCCAACGAGCGCCTGCGCCGGCGCCTGGACGAAGTCGGCAAGCGCGACATGATCTGGTTGCTGCTGTTGCTGGCGGGGCTGGTCGCCGGCGGCGTGGCGGTCGCGTTCTATGTCCAGCGCACGCTGGTGGCGCCGATCCGCTGGTTGGCCGGCGCGGCGCGGCGGATCGAGAGCGGCGACTACTCGGTGAAGCCGTGGACGACGTCGCGCCGCGACGAGCTGGGCGAGCTGCTGCGCGCGTTCGGGCGGATGAGCGAGGGCATCGAGCGCCACGATCGCGAAGTGCGGCGGATGGCCTACACCGATGCGTTGACCGGGTTATCCAACCGGTTGGCGTTCCGCCAGTCGCTGGACCTGCGGCTGGAGGCCGCACGCGCCTGCGGCGGCCAGCTGGCGCTGCTGTTCGCCGACATCGACGACTTCAAGCGGGTCAACGACACCCTGGGGCACGAGGCCGGCGACCAAGTGCTGTTGCAGTTCGCCGCCCGCATCGGCGCCGCGGTGAGCGACATCGGCGGCGAGGACGCGGTGCTCGCGCGCTTCGGCGGCGACGAGTTCGTGATGCTGGTCGGGACCGGGAAGGCGCAGGCGGCCTCGGCACGGCTGGCCGAGCGCCTGGTGCAGGAATTGCGCAAGCCGCTGCAGGTGCAGGAGCGCGAGGTGTTCCTGGGCACCTCGATCGGCATCGCGCTGTTCCCGGACGACGCCCACGACGCCACCGCGCTGTTGAAGAAGGGCGACATCGCGATGTACCAGGCCAAGATGGCCGGCAAGAACTGCCATCGTTTCTACAGCCGCGCGATGGACCACGCGCTCGAGCGCCGCGTGCACATGGAGCAGGAGCTGCGCGGCGCGTGGGAGCGCGGCGAGCTGCGGCTGGTCTACCAGCCGATCCACCGCACTTCCGACCGCGCCATGGTCGGGGCGGAGGTGCTGTTGCGCTGGAAGCATCCGGCGCTGGGCATGATCCCGCCGTCCACCTTCATCGACGTCGCCGAGCAGAGCGGGCTGATCGAGGAGATCGGCCTGAAGGTGCTGCGCGCGGCCTGCCTGGATGCGGTGCGCTGGCCGCAGCGGCCGGGCCTGCCGGACCTGTTCATCTCGGTCAACGTGTCGTCGCGCCAGCTGCGCGGCGGCGACCTGACCGACATGGTGGCGCGCTGCCTCGCCGAGTCCGGCCTGCCGCCTTCGCGCCTGCACCTGGAGCTGACCGAAACGGCGCTGATCGGCGACGAGATGCTGGCCGCCAGCCTGCTCGACCAGTTGCACCGCACCGGGGTCAAGGTCTGGCTGGACGACTTCGGCACCGGCTTCTCCGGCCTCAGCCACCTGCGCCAGGCGCCGGTGGACGGGGTGAAGATCGACAAGAGCTTCGTGGCCGACCTGCAACGCGACCCGGACGACCTGGCCCTGACCACCGCGATCATCGCGATGGCGCACTCGCTGGGCATCACCGTGGTGGCCGAGGGCATCGAGCGGGAAGGCCAGTTCGACCTGCTGCGCGAACGCGGCTGCGACCTCGGCCAGGGCTACTGGTTCAGCCATCCGCTGAGCAACGGCGAGCTGGTGCGGCTGCTGTCGTAGCGGGCGGGGCCCGGGTCTGGGGCCGTGTTGTGGGAGGGACTTCTGTCCCGACGGATGGCCGGCAAGGCCCTGTCGGGACTGGGGTCCCTCCTACGGGAAACAGGAAGCAAGAACCCGCGAAAAGCGCCGGGCCGCCTGACGACTGGAGCCGGGCAAAGATGCTTTTCCCGAATCCCGAATCCCGGCAGCCCTACGCCAGAGGCCGCTTGCCGGTGTCGCCGGGGATCTCGCGCACGAGCCGCGGCACCAGGTAGCCGGACAGGCGCGCGGCCAGTTCGGCGTGCAGCGCGCGCGCGCGTTCGTCGTCGACCTCGAAGTGCGCGACGCCGGCGACGCGATCGAGCTGGTGCAAGTAGTAGGGCAGCACGCCGGCGGCGAAGCTGCGCTCGCTGAGCGCGGCCAGCGCCTCCACGTCGTCGTTGACGCCGCGCAGCAGCACCGCCTGGTTCAGCAACTGCGCGCCGGTGCCGCGCAGCGCCGCGAGCGCGGCGTCGACGGAACCGTCGAACTCGTTGGCATGGTTGGCATGGATCACGAACGCCACCGGCCAGGGCAGCGCGGACAGCCAGTCCAGCAGCGCGCCGTCCACGCGCTCGGGCAGCACCACCGGCAAGCGGCTGTGGATGCGCAGGCGCTTGAGGTGCGGGATGGCGCGCAGGGCCTCGGTCAGCTCGGCCAGTTTCGGCGTGGCCAGCGACAGCGGGTCGCCGCCGGACAGCAGCACCTCGTCGATGCCGGGATCGGCGGCGATCGCGGCCACCGCCTCGCGCCAGCCGTCGCGCGCGGCGGTCTCCTCCGCATACGGGAAGTGCCGGCGGAAGCAATAGCGGCAGTGCACCGCGCAGCTGCCGGTGGCGACCAGCAGGGCGCGGCCGCGGTACTTCTGGATCACGCCGGTGGCCTTCTTCGCCGCGCCGTCGCCGACCGCGTCGAGGGCGAAGCCCGGGACCACCCGCGTCTCCTCGACCACCGGCAGCACCTGCCGCAGCAACGGGTCGTTCAGGTCGCCATGGCGCATGCGCGCGACGAAGCCGCGGGGCACCCGCAGCGCGAACTGGGCCGCCGCTTCGTCGGAGATGCCCGCCGCCGCGGCGTCCAGGCCCAGCATGCCGAGCAGTTCGCGCGGGTCGCGCACGGCCTCGCGCCAGGCCTGCTGCCAACGGCTGGCGGCGGCGCGGAGCGGGGAAGGCTGCAAGGAAATCGGGGCTGCGGTTATCATGTGCGGTCAGAAAACGAACGCCCGCCGGTCGCGGCGGGCTGGCGCTGAGTTTAAACAATTCCCATCCGGCCGGCCGCTCCCCGCGGCGGTTTTGCTTATCCGAGGAGCTACAGCATGGCCAGTTACGGCATGAACGACGTCAAGAACGGGATGAAGATCCTGATCAACGGCGAACCCGCGATCATCACCGACACCGAGTACGTCAAGCCGGGCAAGGGCCAGGCGTTCACCCGCGTGAAGTACCGCCTGATCAAGAGCGGCCGCGTGCAGGAAATCACCATGAAGTCGACCGACTCGGTCGAGGCGGCGGACGTGGTCGACACCGACATGCAGTACCTGTACAGCGACGGCGAGTACTGGCACTTCATGCAGCAGGAGACCTTCGAGCAGGTCCAGGCCGACAAGGCCGGCATGGGCGGCGCCGAGAAGTGGCTCAAGGGCGAGGAGGAGTGCGTGGTGACGCTGTGGAACGGCACGCCGATCGCCGTGCAGCCGCCGAACTTCGTCGAGCTGAAGATCACCGAGACCGACCCCGGCGTCCGCGGCGACACCTCGGGCGGCGGCGGCAAGCCGGCCACGCTGGAGACCGGCGCGGTCGTGCGCGTGCCGCTGTTCGTCGGCCAGGACGAAGTGATCCGCGTGGACACCCGCTCCGGCGAGTACGTCTCGCGCGTGAAGTGACGATCCGGCCCGCGGCCGCGGTTTTGCCGGATCGCGGTCCCCGCGCAGGCGGGGCCCCGGGGACTTGCGTCGCTGCCGCCGAGCAGCCGTTCCGCAAGCCCTGAAGCAGGAGTCCCTGGGCCCCCGCCTGCGCGGGGGCGCCGGTGGACGCATCGCCCCGCCGGTTTCCGGCGGCGGCCTCTCCCACAACCGATGGCCCCAGCATGACCGAACCGCACAGCATTCCCGAGCCCTGCGACCTGCTGATCGAGGCCGGCTACGTCGTCCCGGTCGAGCCGCATGCGGTGGTGCTGGAAGACCATGCGGTGGCCGTGCGCGGCGGCGAGATCGTCGCGCTGTTGCCGCGCGAACAGGCGCGCGCGCGCTTCGCGCCGGCCGAGACGGTGTCGCGTCCCGAGGCGGCGCTGATCCCGGGCCTGGTCAACGCGCATACCCACAACCCGATGACGCTGCTGCGCGGCGTCGCCGACGACCTGCCGCTGATGACCTGGCTGCGCGAGCACATCTGGCCGGTCGAGACCGCGGTGATCGGGCCGGAATTCGTCGCCGACGGCACCACCCTGGCGATCGCCGAGATGCTGCGCGGCGGCACCACCTGCGCCAACGAGAACTACTTCTTCGCCGACGTGCAGGCGGCCGTCTACAAGAAGCACGGTTTCCGCGCGCTGGTCGGCGCGGTGATCATCGATTTCCCCACGGCGTGGGCCAAGTCCGACGACGAGTACTTCGACCGTGCCGCCGAACTGCACGACCAGTGGCGCGGCGACCCGCTGATCGGCACCTCGTTCGCGCCGCACGCGCCGTACACCGTCAGCGATGCCAATTTCGAGCGGGTGCGGATGCTGTCGGACCAGCTCGACATACCGGTGCACCTGCACACCCACGAGACCGCCCAGGAGATCGCCGATTCGCTCGGCCAGCACGGCCAGCGCCCGCTGGCGCGCCTGGACCGGCTCGGCCTGGTCAACGACCGCCTGATCGCGGTGCACATGACCCAGCTGACCGAGGGCGAGATCCACCTGTGCGCCGAGCGCGGCGTGCACGTCGTGCACTGCCCGGAATCCAACCTGAAGCTGGCTTCGGGCTTCTGCCCGGCCTGTGCGCTGGTGCGCGCCGGCGTGAACCTGGCGATCGGCACCGACGGCTGCGCCAGCAACAACGACCTGGACATGTTCAGCGAGAACCGCACCGCGGCGATCCTGGCCAAGGCCGTGGCCAACGACGCCACCGCGCTGGATGCGGCCACCACGCTGCGCGCGGCCACGCTGGGCGGCGCGCGCGCGCTCGGCTTCGACGGCAGGATCGGTTCGATCGAGGTCGGCAAGCAGGCCGACCTGGTCTGCGTCGACCTGTCCGCGCTGGAGACCCAGCCGTTGCACCACGTGCTCTCGCAGCTGGTCTACGCGACCGGCCGCCAGCAGGTCAGCGACGTCTGGATCGCCGGCAAGCGCAAGCTGGACCGGCGCGAGCTGGTCGGCATGGACGTGGCGGCGCTGGTCGCCAATGCACGCCAGTGGCGGGCGCGGATTGCTACGATCCGGGCGAGTTGAACCAATTCTCGTCATTCCCGCGAAAGCGGGAAGCCATGGACGTTCGTGCAGATCGCCGGAAGCCGTCGCGGAAGTCCATGGCTTCCCGCTTTCGCGGGAATGACGAACCAAGAGAACAATGACGAAATGAACAGCCCTCATTCCCATAGCGCCAACTTCGACCAGGCCGAGCTCGACAAATTCGCCGCGCTGGCCAACCGCTGGTGGGACGAGGACGGCCCGCAGAAACCGCTGCACGCGCTGAACCCGGTGCGATTGCAGTACGTGGCCGGGCGCGTGGCGCTGCCCGGCGCGCGCATGCTCGATGTCGGCTGCGGCGGCGGCCTGCTCAGCGAGGCGCTGGCCCGGCAGGGCGCGCAGGTGACCGCGATCGACCTGGCGCCCGAGCTGGTCAAGGTCGCACGCCTGCACGGGCTGGAATCGGGCGTGCAGGTCGACTACCGCGTGCAGGCGGTGGAAGAACTGGCCGCCGCCGAGCCGGCCTCGTTCGATGCGATCACCTGCATGGAGATGCTCGAGCACGTGCCGGACCCGACTTCGATCGTCGATGCCTGCGCGCACCTGCTGAAGCCCGGCGGACGCCTGTTCCTGTCGACGATCAACCGCACGCCGGCCGCGTTCGCGCTGGCGGTGGTCGGCGCGGAGTACGTGGCGCGGCTGCTGCCGAAGGGCACGCACCGCTACCAGGACTTCATCAAGCCGGCCGAGCTGGCCTCCTGGCTGCGCCAGGCCGGGTTGCAGCTGGAGGACGTCAGCGGCATGGCCTACGAGCCGTGGCGCAACCGCGCGCGGCTGTCGTCGCGCACCGAGGTGAATTATCTGGCCTGCGCGGTGAAGGCATGAAGCCGAGTCCCGGGAAGCCGGGCGAAGGCGGGCGCGGCGACCTCCCGGCCCAGGCGTTGGCCGGTCCGGGCCCCGGTTTTCCCCGCGCGGCGCTGTTCGACCTCGACGGCACCCTGCTCGACAGCGCGCCGGACATGCTGGCGACCGCCAACCTGATGCTCGCCGAGCGCGGCCGCGGGCCCTTGGCGCTGGAACGGCTGCGGCCGGTGGTGTCCAAGGGATCGCGGGCGATGCTCGGCGTGGCGTTCCCCGAGTTGCCGCAGGACGAGCGCGACGCGCTGGTGCCGGAGTTCCTCGACCGCTACGAGGCGCTGCTCGGCCGCCACGCGGTGCTGTTCGACGGCGTGGCGGCGATGCTCGATGCGCTGGAAGCGCACGGGACGACCTGGGGCATCGTCACCAACAAGCCCGAGTACCTGGCCCGGCTGATCCTGCCGCAACTGGGCTGGGAGACACGCTGCGCGGTGCTGATCGGCGGCGACACGCTGGCCGAGCGCAAGCCGCATCCGTTGCCGCTGCTGGTCGCCGCCGAGCGCATCGGCATGGCGGCCGGGGAGTGCGTCTACGTCGGCGACGACGAGCGCGACGTCCTGGCCGCGCAGGCGGCCGGCATGCCGTCGGTGGCGGCGCTGTGGGGCTACCGGCTGGACGGGGACGATCCGTTGGCGTGGCGCGCCGACGTGCTCGCCGAACGACCGTCGCAGTTGCTGCGGCCGGAAGCCTGGCCGGCCGTGGCCGATCGCGCCTGATCGACGCCTACGGACCCGCCATGAGCCAATCCGCACTCGACAGTTTCCTCGACAAATGGCGCAGCCGCTGGCCCGAGTGGGAAGTGGCCGAGCCGTTCGTGCCCGAACCCCGGCGCAAGCTGGCGCTGGCCTGGTTCGCGCTGCTGCAGGAATTCGAGGACATCATGAACATCGCCGGCGATCCGCTGCCGGCCGACGCCAAGCTGGCCTGGTGGCAGCAGGAACTGCGCGACTGGAGCAACCAGCGCTCGCGCCATCCGCTGGGCCGGATGCTCGAGCCGGTGCGGGCGCCGTGGGCGGAACTGGCCGAAGCCCTGCCGGCGGTGCAGGAGGCGCGCACGCCACCGGCCTCGCTGGAGCAGGCCGTGCAGCTCCTGCTGCCGTTCGCCGGGGCCGCGGCCGCGGTGGAGCGGGCGTTGTTCGAGCGCCGCTCGCCGCGCGACGACGCGCGCGCGATCGCGGTGCAGTGGCTGCAGGCGCGCCATGCGGCGGCCGGCCCGGCGGCACGTCCGGCCGGCGTCGGCGAGGCCGAATGGCGCGGCCAGTTGCTGAAGGCATGGCCGGCCAAGCCCGCCATCGCCCAGCCGCATCGCATCTGGTCGCGGCTGGCGCGGCTGCGGCTGCAGCGCGAGCGTGATGGCAAGCCGCCGTTCGCGCCGCCGTTGTCGCAGCTGTGGCATAGCTGGCGTGCAGGCAGTGGTGGGGCGTAGCAGCGGTTTCCGCCGTCGTCTCCACGATCCGGATATCCATCCACGTCATCCCCGCGCAGGCGGGGATCCAGCGACTCCCGCGACGGCCTGGCGGTCGGGTTGAAAGTCCCTGGATCCCCGCCTACGCGGGGATGACGATCTGGAAGGTGACCGCGATCTTCGGGAATCAGAAATCCGGCAGCAAGAAATTGCCCGCGCGCGCGCCATCGCCTTCCAGCGCCGCCATCGGCGCGCTCGCCTCGTCCTTCAGTTGCACGCCGGACAGCTTGCGCCGGAATGCCTCGCACAGCAGGTAGTCGAGCTTGTGCGCGGCCTCCGCATGGCCCAGGCCTTCGCCGCGGATGTTGGAGATGCAGTTGCGCAGCGCATCGTTGCAACCCACGCGCGGTGCCCAGGTGAGATAGAGCCCGAGGCTGTCGGGCGAACTCAGGCCGGGGCGCTCGCCGATCAGCACGACCGTCGCGCGCACCGCCAGCAGCTCGCCGATCTCGTCGCCGACCGCGACGCGGCCCTGGGCGACCAGCGCCACCGGCGCCAGCGACCAGCCGCGGCGCGCGGCCAGCGCCTCGATCCGTTCCAACATCGCCGGCGCATGCCGGTGCACGGCCAGCGCGGACAGCCCGTCGGCCACCACCACCGCCAGGTCGGCGCCGCCGCCGCGCAGGGCCACGTGGGCGCGCAGTTCCTCGACCGACGCCGCGTCCAGCCGCCGGCCCAGGTCGGGACGCTGCAGGTATGCGTGGCGGTCCGCCGCCGCGCTGTGCAGGCGCAGGTACGGCCGCCCGCGGGCCTGCAGCGCCTCGCACAGCGGTTGCGGATCGAACGGCAGGTGCACCGCATCGCGCGCCTGCGCATGCGCGAGCTGGAAGTCCAGGTGCGCGGCGGTCGGCAGGCTCGTGCCGGCACGGCCGAGCGCGATCCGGGCGGGAGTGAGCCGGCGCAGGCGCGTCCAGGGATCGGGGCGCGGGTTCATGCGGCCTCGTCCTCGCCGCGCTGCAACGCCTGGCGGAACGCCGGCGGCAGGCTGCCGCCCAGCTCGAAGCGTCCATCCTGCAGGCGCAGGATGCCGTGGTTCTCCAGCCACGCCTCGAATTCCGGCGCGGGCCGCAGTCCCAGCACCTGGCGCGCATACAGCGCATCGTGGAACGAGGTGGTCTGATAGTTGAGCATCACGTCGTCGGAGCCGGGGATGCCCATGATGAAGTTGATCCCGGCCGTGCCGAGCAGGGTCAGCAGCACGTCCATGTCGTCCTGGTCGGCCTCGGCATGGTTGGTGTAGCAGATGTCGCAGCCCATCGGCACGCCGAGCAGCTTGCCGCAGAAATGGTCCTCCAGCCCGGCGCGGACGATCTGCTTGCCGTCGTACAGGTATTCCGGGCCGATGAAGCCGACCACGGTGTTGACCAGCAGCGGCTCGAACCGGCGCGCCACCGCGTAGGCGCGCGCCTCGCAGGTCTGCTGGTCCACGCCGAAATGCGCGCCGGCCGACAGCGCGCTGCCCTGGCCGGTCTCGAAGTACATGACGTTCTGGCCGACGCTGCCGCGCCGCTGCGACAGCCCGGCCTCGTGGCCTTCCCGCAGCAGCGCCAGGTCGATGCCGAAGCTGGCATTGGCGGCCTGGGTGCCGGCGATCGACTGGAACACCAGATCGACCGGCGCGCCGCGCGCGATCGCCTCGATGGTGGTGGTCACGTGCGCCAGCACGCAGGCCTGGGTGGGAATGCCGTAGCCCTGGATCACGCCGTCGAGCAGGCGCAGCAGTTCGCAGGTGGCCGGCAGCGAATCGCTGGCCGGATTGATGCCGATCACCGCGTCGCCGTTGCCGTACAGCAGGCCGTCCAGCACGCTGGCGGCGATGCCGGCCGGATCGTCGGTGGGGTGGTTGGGCTGCAGGCGCGTGCTCAGCCGTCCGCGCAGGCCGAGCGTGTTGCGGAACGCGGTGCGCACGCGGATCTTCCGCGCGATCAGCACCAGGTCCTGGACCCGCATCAGCTTGGACACGGCCGCGGCCATTTCCGGGGTCAGGCCGGGCGCGAGCGCGGCCAGGGCCGCTTCGTCCGCCTCTTCGCCCAGCAACCAGTCGCGCAGGCCGCCCACGGTGAGGTGGGCGACCGGGGCGAATGCCGCCGCGTCGTGCCCGTCGACGATCAGGCGGGTGACCTCGTCGTCCTCGTAGGGGATCACCGCCTCGTCGAGGAAGTGCCGCAGCGGCAGGTCGGCCAGCGCCATCTGCGCCGCGACGCGCTGCCGGGCGCTGTCGGCGGCGATCCCGGCCAGGGCGTCGCCGGAGCGCGCCGGCGAGGCCTTGGCCAGCAGGTCCTTCAGGTCGGCGAACGCGAAACGCTCGCCGCCGACGGCATGGACGAAACTCATGCCGGCTCGGTGGCCTCGGCGACGACCGGCGCGTCCTGGCGCAGGCTGATCGCGCAGCAGCCGATGCCCAGCAGCATCAGCCCGGCGAAGATCGCCGCCACCAGCGGGTTGAACCAGACCATCGCCGCCAGGCAGACCAGCGCCAGCGCCAGCGCGATCCCCGGCACCACGGGGTAGCCGGGCGCACGGAAGCTGCGTTCCAGGCCGGGCTCGCTGCGGCGCAGCTTGAACAGGCTCAGCATGCTCATCACGTACATCACGATCGCCCCGAACACCGACATGGTGATCATCGCCGCGGTCAGCGACATGCCCTGGATCTGTACCACGCCATCGCTGAGGATCGCCGCGATGCCGATCACGCCTCCGGCCAGGACCGCCCGGTGCGGCGTGCGGAACCGCGACAGCCTGGCCAGCCCGTGCGGCAGGAATCCGGCCCGCGCCAGGGCGAAGAACTGCCGCGAGTAGCCGAGGATGATGCCGTGGAAGCTGGCGACCAGGCCGAACAGGCCTATCCACACCAGCATGTGCAGCCAGGCCGAGCCGTGGCCGACCACGGCCTTCATCGCCTGCGGCAGCGGATCGTTGATGTTGGACAACTGGCGCCAGTCGCCGACGCCGCCGGCGAACACCATCACGCCGATCGCCAGCGCGACCAGGGTCAGGATGCCGGCGATGTAGGCGCGCGGGATGGTGCGCTTGGGATCCTTGGCCTCCTCGGCGGCCATCGCCGCGCCTTCGATGGCCAGGAAGAACCAGATCGCGAACGGGATCGCGGCGAAGATGCCGCCGATCGCCGCCGGTCCGAACGCGTCGCTGCCGGCCCAGCCGTTGGCGGCGAAGTTGGCGAAGCTGAAACCGGGCGCGACCACGCCCATGAACACCAGCAGCTCGATCACCGCCAGCAGGGTGACGACCAGCTCGAACGTCGCGGCGATCGCCACGCCGAGGATGTTGAGGGTCATGAACACGGCGTAGGCGCCGATCGCGGCCACGCGCGGGTCGAGCCCCGGGAACTGCACGTTGAGGTAGGCGCCGATCGCCATCGCGATCGCCGGCGGGGCGAACACGAACTCGATCAGCGTGGCGATGCCGGCGACCATGCCCCCGGTCCTGCCGAACGCGCGCAGGCTGTAGGCGAACGGCCCGCCGGCGTGCGGGATCGCGGTAGTCAGCTCGGTGAAGCTGAAGATGAAGCAGGTGTACATCACCGCCACCATCAGCGCGGTGACCAGGAAGCCCAGCGTGCCGGCGGTGCCCCAGCCGTAGCTCCAGCCGAAGTACTCGCCGGAGATCACCAGGCCGACGGCGATGCCCCACAACTGCCAGGTGCCGAGGGTGGGCTTGAGCTTTTCGAGGGTCATCGTGCGGATCTCCGGCGGACGGTGGGGACGCATTCCGATGCGGGGCGCGGGTTCGCCACCGAGATACGGACTTGGTCATTGCCGCGTGAAGGCAACCCCTCGCTTATAAGCCCGCTATGGGCGCAGGATGCCGGCGCCGGCGGGTAGGTCCGGAAGAGGCGGGTAGGGGGCGGAAGTCTGTGGGAGCGGCTTCCCTCTGCAACAGCCTGCACATCCCTGTGCTGGGGTTCAATGAGTAAGCCTCATCGCGGCTGAAGCCGCTCCCACAAATGCGCGCCGCGATGGTGAATGGTTACTTGGTGCGTTCCAGCACCAGCAGAGGGTCGATTCGGACATCGAACCGCGCCAGGCAGAGGTATGGCGATGGGGATGATGAACGCGCCGCCGCGCGCCGCGATGGTGAACGGTTACTTGGTGCGTTCCAGCACCAGCAGAGGGTCGATTCGGACATCGAACCGCGCCAGGCAGAGGTATGGCGATGGGGATGATGAACGCGCCGCCGCGCGCCGCGATGGTGAACGGTTACTTGGTGCGTTCCAGCACCAGCAAAGGGTCGATTCGGACATCGAACCGCGCCAGGCAGAGGTATGGCGATGGGGATGATGAACGCGCCGCCGCGCGCCGCGATGGTGAACGGTTACTTGGTACGTTCCAGCACCAGCAAAGGGTCGATTCGGACATCGAACCGCGCCAGGCAGAGGTATGGCGATGGGGATGATGAACGCGCCGCCGCGCGCCGCGATGGTGAACGGTTACTTGGTGCGTTCCAGCACCAGCAAAGGGTCGATTCGGACATCGAACCAATTCATCCCCCAATGCAGATGCGGCCCGGTCGCGCGCCCGGTCGCGCCGACCGCGCCGATCGCCTGGCCTTGTTCGACACGGTCGCCGACCTTCACGTCGATGCGCGACAGGTGCAGGAAGTTGGAGCTGACGCCGAAGCCGTGGTCGAGCAGCAGCGTGCCGCCGGTCAGGTAGAGGTCGGGCGCGGCGAAGGTGACCACGCCGGCGGCCGGGGCCTTCACCGGCGTGCCGGCCGGCGCCGCGATGTCCATGCCCGAGTGTCCCGAACCGGCGGCCTGGCCGTTGTAGACGCGCGCATTGCCGAAGCGGCCGCTGATCCGGCCCCGTACCGGCCAGATGAACGGCTGGGCGAAGTCGGTGCGCGCGTCGTCGCGCTCGCGCGCCGCGGTGACCTGGGCCTGCTCGCGGCGGATCCGCTCGGCGATCTCCGGCGGCGGATTGACCGTCTTGGGCGGCACGCCGTTGACGTACTCGACCGGCCAGTCGCGCGGCGCGACCGCGATGCTGGCGGTCTCGCTGCCGCCGTCGGGACGGACGATGCGCACCTGCACCGGTCCCTGCTCGTTGCGGCCGATGCCGAACACGACGCTGCCATAGCCGCTCACGCGCAGGCTGCGGCCGGCGTATTCGACCCGGCTGCCGGGCGGTACCTTGCCGATCACCAGCGCACCCTGCGACGCGCTGGCCGGGAACACCACGCGCGCGTCGGCCGGCGCCACCTGCGCATGGACGGCGGGTGCGAGCGGAGCGGCCAGCGTCGCGGCCGCCAGCGCGGCCAGCACGAACCGGCGGCGCATCAACGCGCGAACGTCAGGCGCTGCCCGGCCGGCGCGCCGACCAGTTCGCGGCCGTTCCAGACCTGCTGGCCGTTGACCCAGGTGGAGGCCACGCGCGACCGGAACGTGGTGCCCTCGAACGGCGACCAGCCGCACTTGGACAGCACGTCCTCGCGCTTCACCGTGAACGGGATGTCCTCCACCAGCACCAGGTCGGCCCAGTAGCCCTCGCGCAGGAAGCCGCGCTCGGCCACGTCGAACAGTTGCGCCGGCGCGTGCGCGAACTTGCGCACCACCGTGGCGATGTCGAGCTTGCCCTCGTGCACCAGCTCCAGCGCGGCGACCAGCGCGTACTGCACCAGCGGCAGGCCGGACGGCGCCTGCACGTAGGGCTTCTGCTTCTCTTCCCAGGTGTGCGGGGCGTGGTCGGTGGCGAGCACGTCGATCACGTCCTCGGCCAGCGCGGCGGTCAGCGCCTGGCGGTCGGCGGCGTCCTTGATCGCCGGGTTGCACTTGATCAGGTTGCCCAGGCGCGCGTAGTCGGCGCGGTCGAAGCGCAGGAAATGGATGCAGGTCTCGGCGGTGATGCGCTTGCGCAGCTTGCCGTTGCCGTCCACCAGCGGGCCGCGTTCGAACAGGGCCAGTTCGTCGGCGGTGGAGATGTGCAGCACGTGCAGGCGGGTGCCGTGCTTCTTCGCCAGCGAAGTGGCCAGCTGCGAGGATTTCAGGCAGGCCTCGCGCGAGCGGATGTCCGGGTGCATGTCCGGGGTCAGCGCGTCGCCGTGCTTCTGCTTGAACGCGGCCAGCGTGGCGTCGATGGTCGGCGTGTCCTCGCAGTGGGTGATGATCGGCGTCGGCGCGTCGCGGAAGATCGCGTCGAGCGTCTCGGGATCGTCCACCAGCATGTTGCCGGTCGAGGCGCCCATGAACACCTTGATGCCGGGCGCGGTCTTCGGGTCCAGCGCCTGGATCGCCGCCAGGTTGTCGTTGCTGGCGCCCAGGTAGAAGCCGTAGTTGCCCCAGGCGCGGCCGGCCGCGGCGTCGTACTTGGCCTGCAGCGCGGCGGCGTCGAGCGTGGGCGGGTTGGTGTTGGGCATGTCCATGAAGCTGGTCAGGCCGCCGGCGACCGCCGCGGCCGACTCGGTCGCGATGTCGCCCTTGTGGGTGAGGCCGGGCTCGCGGAAGTGCACCTGGTCGTCGATCATGCCGGGCAGCAGCCAGCGCCCGCCGGCGTCGACCACGACGTCGTCCTGGCCGGGCGTGATCTGCGAATCGATGCGCTCGATCCGGCCGTCGCGGCCGATGCGCAGGTCGGCTTCGAACTGCCGGCCTTCGTTGACCAGCCGGGCATTGAGGATGAGAGTGCGGGTCATGGGTGTTTTCCTGTGCAGCGGCAAGGGGGAAGATGCTCGGGTACCGGATCGAAGCCGCCCGGGTGGAACGGGTGGCAGCGCGCCAGGCGGCGTGCGGCGAGCCAGCTGCCGCGCAGCGGCCCGTGCAGGCCGATGGCGGTCATCGCGTACTGGGAGCAGCTCGGCTCGAAACGGCAGCGCGGCCCCAGCAGGGGGCTGATGAAGCGTTTATAGAAACGCAGCAGGGCGATGAGCAGGCGAGCGATCACCGCGCCATGATATGCCACTCCCGCAGCGCGTCATGGACTCCGGGGCCGCCGCGAGCGGGCCGGGGCGCGTCGGGACCAGGCGTGCGCGGCCGCCGCCGCGGCGCCGGTGGCCGGCGCGGGATTCCGCAACACGCTCTAAATGCGAGGTTGCCGTCACTGCTCGCGGTGGGCTATAAAGTCCCGCTTTCCCGGGCCCCGGGGGAAACAAGGAAGAGCGTTTCGTGGCTGCTAAAACACCTGCAAAGAAGGCCGCCAAGGCCGCCAAGAAGCCCGCCAAGCCTGTTGTGAAGAAGGTCGCGGCGGTGAAGTCCGCTTCCAAGCCGGTCGCCAAGGCGGCCAAGAAGCCGGCTGCCGCCAAGCAACCGGCCGCCAAGAAGGCGCCTGCGAAGAAGGCCGCTCCCGCCAAGAAGGCGGCGGCCGCACCGGCCAAGCCCGTAAAGAAGACCGCGACCAAGGTCGCCCCCGCCGCCAAGAAGCCGGCGGTCAAGAAGGCGACACCGGCCCCGGCTACCATCGCCAAGCCGGTGGCTGCCAAACCCGCACCGAAGCCGGCCAGCAAGCCTGCGCCGGTCCAGTCCGTTCCGGCCAAGGCTCCCGCCCCGGCTCCCAAGGCGGTCGAAGCCGCCAAGCCGTCCGCCAAGCCTGCAACCCCCTCAAGCAAGAATCCCGTGCCTGTTTCGAAATCCTCAGCGAAAACCCCCAGCAAGACCGAATCGTCCGCCAAGCCCGCCGCGACCCGTCCGGTCGGCAAGGTCGCCGTCGCGGTGACCTCCAAGCCCAATACCCCGGCCCGGCCCAGCAAGTTCAGGGTGGTCGAGTACAAGATCGACGAGGCCACCGGCCGTCCGATCCTCCCCGCCGGCTACAAGCCCGCGCCGGACGAGGAATACATGAGCCCGCTGCAGCAGGAGTACTTCCGCCAGCGGCTGCTGCAGTGGCGCGCCGACCTGGTCGAGGAGTCCAAGCAGACCATCGAGAACCTGCGCGAGGAAGTGCGCGACATCGGCGACGAGGCCGAGCGCGCGACCCGCGAGACCGAGAACTCGCTGGAACTACGTACCCGCGACCGCTACCGCAAGCTGATCGGCAAGATCGACAGCACGCTCAAGCGCCTGGATGCCGGCGACTACGGCTATTGCGTCGACACCGGCGAGGAAATCGGCCTGGAGCGCCTGGAAGCGCGCCTGACCGCCGAGCGCACCATCGACGCGCAGGAACGCTGGGAGCACATGCAGAAGCAGCAGGGCGACTGATCGCGCCGTCGCTGCGGTACAACCGAGCCCCGCGCCTTGCGCGGGGCTTTTTCGTTGCAGGATGATCCCAGGCTCGATCCAGCCCACCGTTCGCCGTGCCCGACGCCCCCGATAGCCTGCCTTACCGCCTCGGCTGCCCGTCGTGGAACGAGCCGGCCTGGCGCGGCAGCCTCTACCCGGCCGGCCTGCGGATGGCCGATAGCCTCGGCCACTACGTGCACACCTTCAACGCGGTGGAAGGCAACACCACCTTCCATGCCAGGCCGGCAGCGGCCACCGTGCAGCGCTGGGCGGCGACCATGCCGGGGGATTTCCGCTTCTGCGCCAAGCTGCCGCGGGACGTCAGCCACGAGGGCGACCTGCGCGAGCGGTTCGAGGCGACGGAGCGGTTCCTGGCATTGCTGGCGCCGCTGGGAGCGCGGGTGGCGCCGTTGTGGTTGCAGCTGCCGGCCGGGTTCGGCCCGGCGCGGCTGGACGAGCTGGCGGCCTGGCTCGACCGTTTCGCCGCGCATGCGCTCGCGGTGGAAGTGCGCCATCCCGCGTTCTATGCCCGCGGCGACGAGGAGCGGGCGCTCAACCGCATGCTGCATGCGCGTGGCGTGGAACGCATTTGCTTCGATTCGCGCGCGCTGTTCGCGTGCAGCCCGGAAGACCCGGCGGTGGCGCATGCGCAGGCCCGCAAGCCGAGGCTGCCGGTACGCGCGGCGGCTTTCGGTACGTTGCCGCAGGTGCGCTTCATCGGCGGCCCCGACCTGGACGCGAACCAGCCCTGGCTGGAACCGTGGCTGGACAAGGTGGCCGGCTGGATCGAGGAGGGGCGTTGCCCTTACGTGTTCCTGCATACGCCCGACAACCATCGCGCCGCCGAACAGGCGCTGCGTTTCCACGCGGGCCTGCGCGAGCGCCTGCCGGGGTTGGCGGAACTGACGGCGCCTTCGTCGGCGGTGCAGCCGAGCCTGCTCTGAACGCGCCGGCCTTCGCAAGGGACCGAAGGCCGGGAGCCGTCTCAATCGATCGTGGCCGGTCCGGCCGCGCCGGGCACGAGTTCGCAGGCGATGCCGCGCTCTTGCAGGGCGAGCAGCAAGCCACGGCCGGCTTCGTCGACGAAGCCGGCGCCCGCGCGCAGGCAGACCACCTTGCGGCCGGCCTCGACCGAGGCCAGCACCTGCGGCAGCAGCGTCGCCGCGTCAGGGGCGACGCGATGCGCCTCGGCATCGCGCCGCGCCAGGTCCAGGATCGCGGGCGCGACGTCGGGAGCGGCCAGGATCAGGTCGGCCAGGTTCAACTGGCGCAGCGCCTTCAAGGTCAGCAGGCCGGGATCGCCGTCGCCGCACCCCACGAGTGCCGCGCTGCCGCGCACGGGCAGGTCGCCGGCAGCGTCCAGGGCGGCCTCGAAGGCTTGCCGCGCCCGCTCGGCGTCGCCATTGCGCAACAGCACGGGCACCTCGCCGTCGAGCACCCGCTCGAACCAGCGCCGGCGCAGCGCCATGTCCGGCAGGCGCTCGCGGATGCGCGCGCGATGGCGGGAGAACAGTTCGGCCAGCGCGCCCAGCGAATGGTCGAGCTCGGTCTCCAGCCGCTCGCGCAGGCGCCGCGCCAGCATCGGCGCGGCGCCCGCGGAGGAGATGGCGACCAGGATCGGGTCGCGGTCGACGATCGCCGGGACCTGGTAGCTGGACAGCTCGGCGTCGTCGACCACGTTGACCCAGCGCCTGCGCGCGCCCGCGGCCTCGGCCACCCGGCGGTTGAGCGCGGCGTCGTCGGTCGCGGCCACCACCAGCCAGGCCGCGTCGATCCAGGCCGGATCGAACTCGCCGTCCAGGCGCTGCAACTGCCGCCGGTCGAGCAGGTCCTGCAGTTCGGGGATCCACTCGCGGGCATGCACCACGACGTGCGCGCCTGCGTGCAGCAGCGCCTTGATCTTGCGGCTGGCGACCTCGCCGCCGCCGATCACCAGCACGGTGCGGCCGCGCAGGTCGGCAAAGAGGGGAAACAGGGGCATGCGGACTCCGGGGTGCTCGCGCGGACGCTATGTTGCATGGCACCATCGAGCGACGTCCACGCCTCCGCCCTTCGCCAATGCGTGTCCTGCTGGTCAACGATACCGAAAAGCCGATCGGGCAGTTGCGCGAGGCGCTCGAGCGGGCCGGCTACGAGGTGTTGGAGGACGTCGCGACCACGGCCGCGCTGCTGCACGCGGTGCAGCAGTGCCAGCCGGACGTGGTGGTGATCGACGTGGAATCCCCTTCGCGCGACACCCTGGAGCAACTGGCGATGCTGCACAGCCATGCGCCGCGTCCGGTGGTGATGTTCTCCGGCGACGGCAACGACCAGCTGATCCGCGCCGCCGTCGGCGCCGGCGTGACGGCCTACGTGGTCGACGGCCTGTCGCCGGCGCGGCTGGCGCCGGTGGTGCAGGTGGCCCTGGCGCGCTTCGAGCAGGAAAGCGGCATGCGCCGCCGCCTGGACGAGGTGCAGCAGGCGCTGGAGGACCGCAAGCTGATCGAGCGCGCCAAGGGCTTGCTGATGCACAAGCGCGGCCTGTCCGAGGCCGATGCCTACGCGGCGCTGCGCCAGCAGGCGATGCAGCAAGGACTCAAGTTGGCCGAGGTGGCGCGCCGCATCGTGGCCATGGCCGACCTGTTGGGATGAGGACATGAGCGAAATCGATCTGCCCCTGCTGCGCGTGGCCTACATGCCGTTGATCGACTGCGCGCCCCTGGTGGCGGCCAGCCGGCTCGGTCTGGACCGCGCCCAGGGCCTGCGCCTGCAACTGCACCGCCAGGCCTCCTGGGCCGCGGTGCGCGACCGCCTGCTGTCCGGCGAGGTCGAGGCGGCGCATGCGCTGGCGGGCCTGGTCTACGGCATCGAACTGGGCGTGGCCGGGCCGCGTGCGCCGATGGCGCTGCTGATGACGCTCAACCACAACGGCCAGGCGATCACGCTGTCCTCGGGACTGGCGGATGCGCTGGCGGCCGGGCGTAGCTTGCCGCAGGCGCTGCGGGACCTGGGCCGGCCGGCGGTGTTCGCGCAGACCTTTCCCACCGGCACGCACGCGCTGTGGCTGTACTACTGGATGGCAGCCTCGGGCGTGGCGCCGATGCGGGACGTCGAGGTGGTGACGATCCCGCCGCCGCAGATGCCTGGAGCGCTGGCGGCGGGTGCGATCGACGGCTATTGCTCGGGCGAGCCGTGGGCTGCGGTCGCGGAGATGCAGGGCGTGGGCCGGCGGGTGATCCGCAGCGGCGAACTCTGGCCGGGGCATCCAGAAAAAGTACTGGCTTGCCGGCGCGATTTCGCCGCGCTGCAGCCGGAGCTGGTCGAACGTCTGACGGCCTGTGTACTGGCGGCCTGCCGCTGGCTGGATGCCGATCCGGCCAATCGCGTGCGTTGCGCACAGTGGCTTTCCGAGGCGGAGGTCATCGGCCGGCCGGTGGAGCATCTGGCCGCCTGCCTGGTGGGCGGTGACGACCCGGCGGCATTGGCGTTCCATCGTGGCGGCAGGGTGAACATGCCGTGGCTTTCGGACGGCGAATGGTTCCTGGCTCAGTTCCGGCGCTGGGGCTGGTGTGGTCCGTTGCTGGACGAAGATGGATTGCTGCGCGATATCCATCGATTGGAAAACTATCGACATGCTGCCGAGCGCGTGGGGGTGGCCGTGCCGAATGAGGAAAGGCGGGTGGTGCGGTTGTTCGATTGGGTTAATTGATCGTGTCTGGCTTGAGGCGATTCACAGAAAACTTTGATTCGCCATTCCCGCTTTCGCGGGAATGACGAGTTCGAGCGTGCCGGGGGCGGAAGCACACGGGGCTGCCATTCTGCGGCGCACAAATATGGTGCGTTAGCCCGAATACGGGGCGTGGAATGCAGGCGAAACATGCTGGCCGATTCAGAGAGGCATCTTGAAAGCCTTGTGAATCAACGAATTGAGCCGCTGCCGCCAAGGCGCGAAAACTTGGCACGCTGATTGCTTGATACGTCCTGCGCAGGCAACGGCGTCTGCGCATACAAACCATTCGACGCACCAGGCCAACGGCGGTCCGGGGTGTCCAGGACAACGGCGTCCTTCCGGTGCGAACCGGAGGGGCGCCTTTTTTTTCGCCAACGCTGATCCGGAGATGCATGCATGAATCGCTCTTTCTGGCGATCGGGGCATACGCCCACGCTGTTCGCGTCGTTCCTGTACTTCGACTTGAGCTTCATGGTCTGGTACCTGCTCGGTCCGCTGCAGGTCCCGATCGCGGAGGCGCTGGGGCTGGATACGCAGCAGCGCGCCTTCATGGTCGCCGTGCCGATCCTGTGCGGCGCGGTGCTGCGGCTGTTCCTGGGCATGCTGGCCGACCGCATCGGCGCCAAGCGCGCCGGCGTGCTGGCGCAAGTGGCGGTGATCGCCAGCCTGCTGGGCGCATGGCAGCTCGGCGTCCACAGCCTGGGCCAGGTGGTGGTGCTGGGCATGCTGCTGGGCATCGCCGGCGCGTCGTTCGCGGTGGCGTTGCCGCTTGCCTCGCGCTGGTATCCGCCGGAGCACCAGGGCACGGCGATGGGCATCGCCGGCGCGGGCAACTCCGGCACGGTGCTGGCCGCGTTGTTCGCACCGGTGCTGGCGGCGATGTTCGGCTACCGCGACGTGTTCGGACTGGCCTGCATCCCATTGGCGCTGACGTTGCTGGTGTTCGTGCTGACGGCGAAGGACGCGCCGGTGCCGGTGGCGCGCAAGCACTGGGCCGACTACGGCAGGGTACTGGTCGGCAACCGCGATTCGTGGCGCTTCATGTTCTTCTATGCGATCACCTTCGGCGGCTTCGCCGGATTCGCCAGTGCGCTGCCGGGCTACTTCCACGACCAGTTCGGCTTCGATGCCAAGCATGCCGGCTGGGCCACCGCCGCCTGCGTGCTGGCCGGTTCGGTGATGCGGCCGCTGGGCGGGGTGATCGCCGACCGCGTGGGCGGCACGCGGTCGCTGCTGGGCGTCTACCTGCTGGTGGCCGTGCTGGTGGCATTGGCCGGGTTCGGCGTCGGCGGCGCATGGATCACCCTCGCGCTATTCGTGCTCACGCTGCTGTGCCTGGGGGCAGGCAACGGCGCGGTGTTCCAGTTGGTGCCGCAGCGCTTCGGGCAGGAGATCGGGGTGATGACCGGGCTGATCGGCATGGCCGGCGGCATCGGCGGCTTCGCGCTCGCCGCCGGGCTCGGCGTGCTCAAGCAGCACACCGGCAGCTACGCGCCCGGCATGTGGCTGTTCGCGCTGTTCGCGCTCGGCGGCTGGGCGTTGCTGGCCGGGGTGAAGCGCGAATGGCGCAGCCAGTGGGCCGCCGCCGGCGCGGCGCGGGTCTGAGGTGAGGACGCCAATGAAACAACCCAGACTGGTCGTCATCGGCAACGGCATGGCCGGCATCCGCACGCTGGAGGAGCTGCTCAAGCTCGCGCCGGGCATGTACGACATCACCGTGTTCGGCGCCGAGCCGCACCCGAACTACAACCGCATCCTGCTCTCGCCGGTGCTGGCCGGCGAGCAGGACTTCGACGACATCGTGCTCAACCCCCTGTCGTGGTACGCCGAGAACGGCATCCGCCTGCACCTGGGCAAGGAGGTCGTGCGGATCGACCGGGTGCGCCGGCGGGTGATCGCCGCCGGCGGCACCGAGGCCGAGTACGACCGCCTGCTGATCGCCACCGGCTCGCTGCCGTTCGTGCTGCCGGTGCCGGGCAAGGACCTGAAGGGCGTGATCGGCTACCGCGACATGCACGACACCCGCACCATGATCGAGACCGCGCGCAGCAAGCGCCACGCGGTGGTGATCGGCGGCGGCCTGCTCGGGCTGGAGGCCGCCAACGGCCTGAAGCTGCGCGGGATGGACGTGACCGTCGTGCACCTGGCCGGCTGGCTGCTGGAGCGCCAGCTCGATCCGGTCGCAGGCGGCCTGCTGCAGAAATCCTTGAGCGAGCGCGGCCTGCGTTTCCGCCTGGAGACGTCCACCAGCGCGATCCTCGGCAACGAGGCCGGCGAAGTGGTCGGCGTGCGTTTCGCCGACGGCAGCGAGATCCCGGCCGACCTGGTGGTGATGGCCGCCGGCATCCGTCCGAACACCCGGCTGGCCGAGGAGGCCGGCATCCATTGCTCGCGCGGCATCGTGGTCAACGACAGCCTGCAGAGCTTCGACCCGCGCGTGTACGCGGTCGGCGAGTGCGCCAATCACCGCGGCATCGCCTACGGGCTGGTCGCGCCGCTGTTCGAGCAGGCCAAGGTCTGCGCCAACCACCTGGCGCAGTTCGGCATCGGCATCTACAAGGGCTCGGTGGCCTCGACCAAGCTCAAGGTCACCGGCATCGACCTGTTCTCGGCCGGCGATTTCATGGGCGGCGACGGCGCCGAGGAGATCGTGCTGTCCGACCCGGCCGGCGGCGTCTACAAGAAGCTGGTGATCCGCGACGACAAACTGGTCGGCGCCTGCCTGTACGGCGACACCGGCGACGGCGGCTGGTACTTCAAGCTGCTCAAGGACGGCACGCCGGTGCAGGACCAGCGCGACCAGCTGATCTTCGGCGAGACCGCGCTCGGCGATGCCGGCACCGCCGGCCAGGACCGCGCCAGCGCGATGGCCGACGGCGACGAGGTCTGCGGCTGCAACGGCGTGTGCAAGGGCACGATCGTCAAGGCGGTGCGCGAGCAGGGCCTGTTCACGGTGGACGAGGTCAAGAAGCACACCAAGGCCGCCAGCTCGTGCGGCTCGTGCACCGGCCTGGTCGAGCAGATCCTGATGAACTGCCTGGGCTCGAACTTCCAGGAGACGCCCAAGACCAAGGCGGTGTGCGGTTGCACCGACCTGAGCCACGGCGAACTGCGCAAGGCCGTGCGCGAGCACCGGCTGCTCAGCCACGTCCAGGCCTATGCGTTCCTGGAATGGCGCACGCCCAACGGCTGCGCGACCTGCCGCCCGGCCCTGAACTACTACATGCTCTCGACGTGGCCGCACGAGGCGGTGGACGACCCGCAGTCGCGCTTCATCAACGAGCGCGCGCACGCCAACATCCAGAAGGACGGCACGTTCTCGGTGGTGCCGCAGATGAAGGGCGGGGTGACCAACCCCTCCGAGCTGCGCCGCATCGCCGACGTCGCCGACAAGTACGCGATCCCGATGGTCAAGGTCACCGGCGGCCAGCGCATCGACCTGCTCGGGGTCAAGAAGGAGGACCTGGTCGACGTCTGGCGCGACCTCGGCATGAAGTCCGGGCACGCCTACGGCAAGTCGATCCGCACGGTGAAGACCTGCGTGGGCAGCGAGTTCTGCCGCTTCGGCACCCAGAACAGCACGCAGATGGGCATCGACCTGGAGACGATGCTGGCCAACATGTGGAGCCCGCACAAGGTCAAGCTGGCGGTGTCCGGCTGCCCGCGCAACTGCGCCGAATCCGGCATCAAGGACGTGGGCATCATCGCGGTGGACTCGGGCTGGGAGATCCACGTCGGCGGCAACGGCGGCATCAAGACCGAGGTCGCGCGCTTCCTGGTCAAGGTCAGGACCGCCGAGGAAGTGAAGGAGTACACCGGGGCGTTCCTGCAGCTGTACCGCGAGGAGGCGTACTACCTCGACCGTACCGTGCACTACATCGCGCGGGTGGGGCTGGATTACATCAAGCAGAAGGTGGTCGACGACGCCGGGAGCCGGCGCGCGCTCTACGAGCGCCTGCTGTATTCGCTGGACGGATTGGCCGATCCGTGGAGCGCGCGCGTCGCCGGCGAGCGCAACCGGGAATACCAGCCGCTGCGGATCGCCGCACCGGCCGCGACGGTGGAGGAATGAGCATGGGCACGGGCCGCTGGATACGCGTGTGCGCGCTGGACGAATTGCCGCCGCTGGGCGCGCGCGTGCTGGAGATCGAGGGAATGGCGCCGATCGCGTTGTTCCGCACCGCGGGCGACAAGGTGTTCGCGCTGCGCGACCGCTGCCCGCACAAGGGCGGGCCGCTGTCGCAGGGCATCGTCAGCGGCGAGAGCGTGACCTGCCCGCTGCACGGCTGGAACATCGGGCTGGACAGCGGCCAGGCCTGCGCGCCGGACGTGGGCTGCACGCCGCGCTACCCGGTGAAGGTCGAGCACGGCGCGGTGTGGATCGTGCCGCGCGAAGCGCTGCAGCCGCAGGCGCTGGAACCGGCATGAGCGAAGGCGCCACGCCGGCAGCGCCGCCGGAGGCGGCCGTAGGGGAGGCGGTCGCGGTCCGCCGCACCACGCGCTCGACCTGCTGCTACTGCGGCGTGGGTTGCGGCGTGCTGATCCACAGCGAGGCCGATGCGCAGGGGGAGCGCATCGTCGGGATCGAAGGCGACCCGCAGCACCCGGCCAACCATGGCCGGCTTTGCAGCAAGGGCCGCAGCCTGCCGCAGACCGTCGACGGCCACGCCGGGCGGGTGCTGGTGCCGGAGCTGCGTTCGCAGCGCCAGGCGCCGCGGCGGCCGGTCGACTGGGACGAAGCGCTGGACACGGTGGCGGCGCGGCTGGCCGGCATCGTGCGCCGGCACGGGCCGGACGCGGTCGCGTTCTATCTCTCCGGCCAGCTGCTGACCGAGGACTACTACGTCTTCAACAAGCTGGCCAAGGGCCTGGTCGGCACCAACAACATCGACACCAACTCGCGGCTGTGCATGTCCAGCGCGGTGACCGGCTACAAGCTCGCGCTCGGCGCAGACGGCCCGCCGACCTGCTACGAGGACCTGGAGCGGGCCCGGACCGTGCTGTTCGCCGGCAGCAACATGGCCTATGCCCACCCGGTATTGTTCCGCCGCCTGGAGCAGGCGCGCGCCGAGGATCCGCAGGTGCGCTGGATCGTGGTCGATCCGCGCCGCACCGACACCGCCGCGATGGCCGACCTGCACCTGGCGATCCAGCCGGGCACCGATGTCGCGCTGTTCAACGGCATGTTGCACCACCTCGTCTGGGAGGGCCTGGTGGACGCGGAATTCGTCGCCGCGCATACGGAAGGGTTCGCCGACCTCAAGCGCCTGCTGCGGGACTACACCCCGCGCATGAGCGCGGAGATCTGCGGCATCCCGCCGGAAGACCTGGTCCAGGCGGCGGAATGGTTCGGGCGCAGCCCCGCGGCGCTGTCGCTGTACTGCATGGGCCTGAACCAATCGGCCCACGGCACCGACAAGAACCTGGCGCTGATCAACCTGCACCTGGCCACCGGCCAGATCGGCAAGCCGGGCGCCGGGCCGTTCTCGCTGACCGGCCAGCCCAACGCGATGGGCGGGCGCGAGGTCGGCGGGATGGCGACGATGCTGGCCGCGCACCGCGAGATCGGCAGCGACGCGGACCGCGCCGAGCTGGAACGCCTGTGGGGCCTGCCCGAAGGACGGATCTCGCCGCGGCCGGGCGCGGCCGCGGTGAAGCTGTTCGAAGGCTTGCGCGAGGGGCGCATCAAGGCGGTCTGGATCGCCTGCACCAACCCCGTGCACTCGATGCCGGACATCGCCGGCGTGCGCGAGGCGCTGCAACGGGCCGAATACGTGGTGGTGCAGGAGGCCTTCGCCGGCACCGACACCGTGCCCTACGCCGATGCATTGCTGCCGGCCTCGAGCTGGGGCGAGAAGGAGGGCACGGTGACCAACTCCGAGCGCCGCATCACCCGCGTGCGCGCCGCGGTCGCGCCGCCGGGGCAGGCGCGCGCGGACTGGTGGATCGCGCGCGAAGTGGCGCGGCGGATGGAGGCGAAGCTGGAGAACCCCAATGCTTCTTCTTCGTCATTCCCGCGAAAGCGGGCATCCATGGACTTCACTTGCAAGGCGCCAACGTCCATGGATTCCCGCTTTCGCGGGAATGACGAGACCAGAAATTCGTGGGACGGCACCTCAGCCGCGCCGACATTGTTCGGCTTCGACACGCCCGCCGCGATCTTCGAAGAACACCGCAGCCTCACCCTCGGCCGCGACCTCGACATCGGCGGGCTCGACTACGCCAGGCTGGAGAGCGACGGCCCGCAGCAGTGGCCGTTCCCCGCCGGCGCCCGCCAGGGCCTGGCACGCCGCTATACCGACGGGATCTTCGCCACCGCCGACGGCCGCGCGCGCTTCCACGCCACCGCCTACCGTCCGGTCGCCGAGGCGACCTCCGCACGCTATCCGCTGCGCCTGCTGACCGGCCGCCTGCGCGACCAGTGGCACGGCATGTCGCGCAGCGGGCGCGTGCCGGCGCTGTTCGCGCACAGCCCCGAGCCGGGCCTGCGCATGCACCCGGAGGACGCTGCGCGACGCGGGTTGCAGGCCGGCGAACTGGTGCGCGTGAGCAGCAAGCGCGGCGAACTGGTGCTGCCGTTGGAGCTGTCCGACGAGGTGCGCTCGGGGTGCGTGTTCGCCGCGATGCATTGGAGCGGCCAATTCCTGTCCAGCGGCGGCATCAACGAGGTCAGCATCCCGGCGGTGGACGCGCGCTCGCAACAGCCCGAGCTCAAGCATGCGGCAGTGCGCGTGGAAAAGGCCGAGTTCGGCTGGCACCTGCTGGCGGCGCGGCGCGGCGACGCGCTGGCGCTGCAACGCGCGCTGCAACCGCTGCTGCGCGAGTGCGGCTACGCCGGCCTGGGCCTGCATGCCGAGCCGGGCGCGCCCGAGCTCGGCCATTGGACGGTGCTGCGCGCGGCCTGCGCCACGGCGCCGGATGCGGCCTGGATGCAGCGGCTGGTGGATGCGCTGGACCTGCCGGCCGGCCCCGACACGCTGGAATACCGCGACGCGCGCCGCGGCCTGATCCGCCGCGTCGGCTGGCGCGTGCACGACGGCCACAGCCATATCGACGGCCTGCTGCTGGCCGAGCCCCAGCGCAGCGCCGCCAGCCAGGGCCTGCTCGACGCCGCGCTGTCCGGGCAGCCATGGCAAGGCACACGGCTGTCGGTGTTCTCGCAGGGCGCCGGCGCGCGCCGCGACCCGGTCGTGTGCAGCTGCCGCCAGGTCACCGAATCGGCGATCCAGGCCGAACTGCAGCGCGGCGCGGATGTCGCCGCGCTCAAGCAACGCCTGGGCTGCGGCAGCGTCTGCGGCTCCTGCGTCCCGCAACTCGCACGGATGTACCAGCAGCAGGCCCAGCCGGCCTGATCCCCAAGTCCAAGCCCCTACGCCAGGAATAACGCCATGCCGATCACCGAATCCCGTCCGCGCGAGGTCGTGCTGCTGTCCGCCGGCCCCGGCGACCTGGAACTGCTCACGCTCAAGGCGGCCAAGGCGCTGGCCGCGGCGCAGGTGCTGCTGCTGGACGAACTGGTCGATCCGGAGATCGTCGAGCTGGCGCCCCGGGCGCGGGTGATCCGCGTCGGCAAGCGCGGCGGCTGCCGTTCCACGCCGCAGGACTTCATCTGCCGGCTGATGCGCCGCTATGCCCTGCAGGGACTGCGCGTGGTGCGGGTCAAGGGCGGCGATGCGCTGATGTTCGGCCGGGCCGGCGAGGAGATCGAGTTCCTGCGCCGCGCCGGCATCGGGGTGCGCATCGTCAACGGCGTCAGCGCGGCGTTCGCCGCCGCCGCCGGGCTCGGCATCTCCCTGACCCATCGCGAGCATTGCCATGGCGTCACCTTCGTCACGGCGCATACCCAGGACCATGGCGAGCCGGACTGGGGCGTGCTGGCCGCCACCGGCACCACCCTGGCGATCTACATGGGCATGCGCCGCGCCGGCGCCGTGGCCGACGGCTTGCGCCGGCATCTCCCGGGCAGCACTCTGGCGGCGGTGGTGCAGAATGCCAGCCGGCCCGACCAGCAGGCGCACCTGACCACGCTGGACGGATTGGCGGCGCTGGCCGAAGGGCTGGACACCGGCTCGCCCGGCGTGATCCTGGTAGGGGGCGCGTTGGCGCAGGCGTGGCCGCTGGCGATGCGATCGGAGGAGAACGATGGAGTTGCAGGCGAGGAACGAGCGGTCCGGACAGGCCTTGCACGGGCGCGATGACGCCGACCGCCGATGATCGGCTGCGACGAAGCGCTGGCGATCGTGCGCCGCGCCGCGCCGCGCATGCCGGCGGAATCGCTGGCGCCGGCCGAGGCGCAGGGCCGGGTACTGGCCGAACCGGTGGTCAGCGGCGCTTGGTTGCCGCCGTTCGACAACGCCGCGATGGACGGCTTCGCGCTGCAGGCCCGTGGGCTGGTGGTGCCGGCGGGCACCGAGCTGCGCGTGGACGGCCGCCAGGCGGCCGGCGACCGCGGGCGTGCCGCCACCGGCGGCGCATGGGAAATCATGACGGGGGCGCAGTTGCCGGACGGCCTCGATACGGTGGTGCCGGTGGAGCGCGTGCAGGTCTTGGCGCAGACCGGGGCCGGCCCGGGGACGATCCGGCTGCTGGACCCGGCGACGCCGGGCCAGCACCTGCGCCGGCGCGGCGAGGACGTGGCCGCCGGCAGTACCGTGATCGATGCCGGCACGCGCGTGCTCGCGCCGCAGCTGATGTTGCTCGCGGCATTGGGCGTGGCGCAGGTGGCCGCGCGGCGGCGGCCGCGGGTCGCGGTGATCGCCACCGGCCGCGAGCTGGTGGCCGATCCGGCGGCGGCGCTGCAGCCAGGCCAGATCCGCGACAGCAACCGGCCTTTCCTGGTCGCGCAATTGCAGGCGGCCGGCGCCGACGTGGCATGGCACGGCGTGGTCGACGACGACGCGCCGGCGTTCCAGCGCATCCTCGACCGCGTGCTGGCGCTGGGCGTGGACCTGGTGGTGAGCACCGGCGCGGTCTCGATGGGGCATTACGACTTCGTGCCCGAGGCATTGCGCGCCCGGCGCGCGCGGATCGGCTTCCACAAGGTCGCGATCCGGCCCGGCAAGCCGTTGCTGTTCGCCGAACTGGACGAAGGCCCGTTGTTCTTCGGCCTGCCGGGCAACCCGGTCGCCAGCGCGGTGGGATCGCGCTTCTTCGTCGAACCGGCGTTGCGCGAGATGCTCGGCCTGCCTGCGGAAACGCCGCTGCGCGCGCGCCTGGAAGGGCGCGTGGGCAAGCGCGAGGGCCTGCGTTTCTACGCGCGCGCGCACCTGCGCTGCGACGACGGGGGACAACTGCGCGTCGGCGTCCTGCCGGGGCAGGAGTCGTTCCGGCTGATGCCGATGCTGGCCGCCAATGCCTGGGCGGCCTTGCCCGAAGGCGTGGCCGAAGCCGCCGAGGGCGATTGCGTGGACGTCTTCGGGCCCGGGCACTGGCAGCCGGTGCGGTTCCAGGAGTCGCACGCATGAGCCTGCCGGACCGGCAAGCCTGGACCGGGCTGGTGCTGGCCGGCGGCGGTTCCACGCGCATGGGCCGCGACAAGGCCGGGCTGGACTGGCAGGGGCGGCCGCTGATCGAGCACATGCAGGACCTCCTGCGCAGCGCCGGCGCGCATCGGGTCGTGGTCAGCGGCGACTATCCGCAGTACGACGCGATCGCCGACCGGCGGCCCGGCCTGGGCCCGCTGGGCGGCCTGCACAGCGCCGCGGCGGCGTTGCCGGACGGAACGCTGCTGGTGGTGCCGGTGGACATGCCGAGGCTGACGACCGCGCTGCTGTGCCGCCTGCTGGCCGCGCCGGCCGAGTGCGCGGTCTTTTCCGGGCAGCGCCTGCCGATGCGGATGCGGCTGGACGAGGCGAGCCGCGCGACGCTGGACCGCCTGGTCGCGGTCGCGGAACGCGAACGTTCGCTGCGCGCGCTGCAGCAGGCGCTGGGATGCGCCGAACTCGCGCTCGACGCCGGTGCCGAAGCCGCGCTGGCCAACTGCAATACCCCGGAGCAATGGGAGGCGCTTCGCGCATGAAAGTACAGATGCAAGGGCAGGGCGTGCGTTTCCGCATCGACGAGGCCGAGCTTGCCGCCCTGCTGGCGGGGACCGAGGCGGTCAACCGGACGGTGCTGCCCGGCGCCGGCGAGCTCGTGCAGTCCCTCGTCCTGGGCGCGCGATCCGCGCCGGCGCTGGACTGCGGTGCCGGCCACTGGCGCCTGAGCCTGCCGCGCGCGGACGTGGAAGCCTACGTCGCGCGGCTGCCGTGCCGCGACGGCCTGGAGTACCAGGTCCAGGGTCTCGCGCTGGCGTTCGAGGTGGACGTGCGCGACAGCGCGCGCAAGCGCCTGCCGCGGCAAGCCCCCGCTACAGGTCGCGCAGGTCGAGGCGGCGGAGCCTCGGCGCCTTCCAGGCCGTGACCGCGACCACGGCCAGGGTCACGCAGCCGCCCAGCACCACCGCCGGCACCAGGCCGATCAGCCGCGCCATGGTACCGTCGTAGAACGCGCCCAGCTCGTTGGACGAACCGATGAAGATGCCGTTGATCGACGATACCCGGCCGCGCATCTCGTCCGGCGTGGCCAACTGCAGGATGGTCTGGCGCACCACCACCGAGACGCCGTCGCACATGCCGTAGGCCAGCAGGATCGCCGCCGACAGCCAGAAATGCCGCGACAGGCCGAACGCGATCGTGCACAGGCCGAAGCCCGCCACCGCGCACAGCAGCACCCGGCCGGCATTGCGCTGCAGCGGATGCCGCGCCAGCCACAGGCCGACCAGCACCGAGCCCAGCGCGGGCGCGCCGCGCAGGATGCCCAGCCCTTCCGGCCCGTAGTGCAGGATGTCGTGGATGAAGGCCGGCAGCATCGACACCGCGCCGCCGAGCAGCACCGAGAACATGTCCAGCGCCATCGCGCCGAGCATGATCTGGTTGGAGAACACGAAGCGCGCGCCCTCGGCGATGCTGCGGAAGATCGGCGCGCGCGTGCCCGAGTGCGCCGGTTCCTCGATCCGCAGCAACAGCAACGCCAGCATCGCCGCCAGCGCGACGCCCGCCGCGACCGCATAGGCCAGCGCACTGCCGCCGAAGCCGACCAGCACGCCGCCCAGCGCCGGGCCGATCACCATGCCGGCCTGGAACACCACGCTGCCCAGGCTGGCGCCGCGCGCGTAGGCCTCGCGCGGCAGCGTCTTCGCGAACAGCGCGTTGTAGATCGGGCTCAGGAACGAGCGCACCATGCCGGTCAGCGCGATCGCCGCGTAGATCGGCCAGACTCCCCGTATCGGGATCCATCCCCGGGCGACCGCCAGCAGGATCGCGGCGGTGGCGACCAGCCCCAGCGTGGCGGCCATGCCGAGCCGGCGCCGGGGCAGGTGGTCGACCAGGTAGCCGGCGAACGGCGCCACGCAGAAGAACGGCAGGATCTCCGCCAGCCCGATCAGCCCCAGCGAGAACGGGTTGCCGGTGATCTGGTAGATGTGCCAGCCGACCGTGACCGCGACGATCTGGTACGAGAGCATGCCGCAGATGCGGTAGGCCAGCACCAGCACGAAGCCGGGATGGGCGAGCAGGCCACGGATGCCGCCGTCGGCGGGGGCCGCCCCGCTCACCGGGCCTGCGCCTGGGCGGTATCGCGGATGAAGCCCAACATCGCGGCCACGCCGTTGCTGCGGGTCGGCGAGAGATGCTTGGACAGGCCGATGTCGGCGATGTAGCTCGGCTCGGTGGCGAGGATCTCCGCCGCACTGCGCCCGGAGTAGACGCGCAGCGCCAGGTAGATCAGCCCGGAGACGATGGCCGAGTCGCTGACGGCATGGAACACGAGCCGCTCGGCGTTGCCCTCCGGCACGATCCACACCATCGACTGGCAGCCGTGCAGGCGGTGTTCCTCGGTCTTCCACTCGTCGGGAAAGGCGGGCAGCTTGCGGCCGAGGTCGATCAGGTACTGGTAGCGCTCGGACCAGTCGCCGAAGAACGAGAATTCCTCGGCGATGGCGGCCTGGGCCTCGGCGGCGGTGGGTTCGAGCGGGAAGGGGGAATCGGTCATTGGAAAACTCGGAATCTTGCGATCTGGGCCCCTCTCCCTTTGGGGCGAGAAGGCACGGTTTGCGCGCCACTGGCGTGCGTGCCCGGGAGCGCCAGTGGCGCGGGCCGGTGCACGGGTGGGGGTGAGGGTACGAGGGCGCAGCCCCTACTGCTGAACTGCACTAGGCTTCGCCCGTACCCTCATCCGCCCCCGCGGGGCACCTTCTCCCAGGGGGAGAAGGCAACAGCTTCAAGCACGCTTCCAGCGTACGCCCTGCGGCGTGTCCTCCAGCACAACGCCTTCGCCGGCCAACTGCTCGCGGATCGCGTCGGCGCGGGCGAAGTCGCGTGCCTTCTTGGCGGCGGCGCGCTCGTCGATCAAGGCCTGGATGCGGGCGTCGTCCTCGCCGGAGGCACCACGGTTGAACCAGGCTTCGGGCGCCTGCTGCAGCAGGCCGAGCGCAAGGCCTGCGCCCAGCAGTTGCGACTTCAGCCGCGCCTTTTCTTCCGCGTCCTCGGCCTTGCGCGCTTCCGCGGCGATGCGGGCGACCTCGGCCAATGCCTGCGGAGTGTTGAGGTCGTCGTCCAGCGCCGCCTCGACCGACGCCGGGATGGCGGGCTCGGCCGGTGCGCCGGCGAGGTCGCGCAAGGTGCCGTAGAGCCGGTCCAGCGTGTTCCTGGACTGCTCGATCAGCGCGTCCGACCAGTCCAGCGGCTGCCGGTAGTGCGCGGAGAGCAGGGCGTAGCGCAGCGCCTCGGGCGGATGCTTGCGCACCAGGTCGTGGACGCGCTCGATGTTGCCGATCGACTTGCTCATCTTGGCGCCGCCGAAGTTGAGCATGCCGTTGTGCAGCCAGAACCGCGCGAAGGTCTTGCCCCCGTGGGCGCATTCGCTCTGCGCGACCTCGTTCTCGTGGTGCGGGAACTGCAGGTCGACGCCGCCGGCGTGGATGTCGATGGTCTCGCCCAGGTGCGCGGCGGCCATCGCCGAGCACTCGATGTGCCAGCCCGGGCGGCCGCGGCCCCAGGGCGAATCCCAGCCGGGCAGGTCGTCGGAGGACGGCTTCCACAGCACGAAGTCGCCCGGGTCCTTCTTGTAGGGGGCGACTTCCACCCGCGCGCCGGCAAGCATCTCCTCCGGATCGCGCCGGGACAGCTTGCCGTAGCCGTCGAAGCTGGCGACCGAGAACAGCACGTGGCCCTCGGCGGCATAGGCGTGCCCGCGTTCGATCAGGCCCTCGATCATCGCCACGATCTGCGGGATGTGCGCGGTGGCTTCCGGCTCGATGTCCGGCGGGGCCACGCCGAGCGCCGCCATGTCCTCGCGGTAGGCGGCGGCGAAGCGCTCGGTGATCGCCGAGATCGGCACGCCCTGTTCCTTGGCGGCGGCGTTGATCTTGTCGTCCACGTCGGTGATGTTGCGCGCGTAGCGCAGCGCGCCGTAGCGCCGGCGCAGCAGCGCGGCCAGCACGCCGAACACCACCGGGCCGCGGGCGTTGCCGATGTGGACGTAGTTGTAGACGGTAGGCCCGCAGACGTACATCGTGGGGCAGGCGGGATCGAGCGGCGCGAACGGTTCGACCCGCCGCGTCAGGTTGTTGTGCAGGCGCAGGCTCATCGGCATCGGGGGTGGAAAAGCCCGACGATTCTACGCTCAGGGAAGGGGCTGGGGCATGCCATCGCTCCCGGAGCGGTTCGCGCCGGGCCCGGAGCCCTGCGGGGGCAGGCCGGCCTGGCCGCCGGGACGAGCCGCGCGGCCAGGTTGGGGATCTTCCAACCCGCGGACCGCCGCGCGTGTCCGCACCGTAGTCGCACGGTCGTGGAGGAGCGGCTCGTTTCCCCTTGGTCCCGGCGTGTGCCGTCGCGATGCCGTGCCATAGCACACTCCGCGCCGGGTTGGTGCCCCCGGACGGGTGGCGTTCAGCCCCGGGCGCGGGTCCGTCCCTACACTTAAGGAATTACTTACATCCGCCTGCCGGTGCTGATGCGTTCTTCCATCCTGCTCCTCATGCTCTGCTCGCTGGCCTGCCTACCGCTTTGCGCCTGGGCGGCGGGGCAGGACGATGCGGTCAAGAACCGGGTGGTGGTGGTCGAGAACGTCAAGCTGGATTACGCGCAGGTGCTCAACGTCGAGCCGGTCTACCAGACCCTGCGCGCGACGCGCACCGAAGAGCAGTGCGAACCCGAGCCCGAGGTCCAGGCCAGGCAGGCGCCGGCCGAAGAGGGCCGGTTCTCGCGGATGATGGATTCGGTGAAGGACATCTTCAGCAAGCGTCCCACGACGCCCGAGCCGGCGCAGTCGCCGGCCCCGCCGCCGACCAGCACCCGGCGCAACTGCAAGATCGTCGAAGTCCCCCGCGAGTTCCGCCGGCCGATCGCCTACGACGTGGACTATGTCTACAAGGGCACCAAGTACCGCTCGCGCCTGCCCGAGGACCCGGGCAACCGGCTGCGGGTGCGGGTGTCGGTGACGCCCTACATCCCCGACGCGATCCTGGCGCCGGCGCGGTAGGGCGAGTCCCTCGCGAGGGCACGGCACAGCCATGCGCCGGGGTTTGAACGGCGAGCCCCTCCGAGAGCCGCGTTTCCATGTGAAGAGATCCGGCTGGCGCTTGCGCCCGCCCGCCATGCGTGCGAGGATTCGCGCCCTATGAAGCCGACCGCTTACCAGCACGACACCAGCGCCGCCCGGATGGCCTCCGGCATGACCTCGCGCGCGCGTCGACCGGAACCCCACATTTCCGCTGGGTAACCGGAGCGTCGTGCTGTCCGTTCGGAAAACCCAGCCTGAGGCTGGGTTTTTTCGTTTTCGGGCCGGCAAGGTTTCAACCGCAATAAAACCGCGCATCCCGCGCACCCGCCGCAGCCGCGTCGGCCCCACGCAACAAAGGATCGATCGATGTCCCTCAAGCATTTCCTGAACACCCAGGACTGGAGCCGCGCCGAACTCGACGCGCTGTTGACCCAGGCCGCGCTGTTCAAACAGAACAGGCTCGGCAACGAGTTGAAGGGCAAATCGATCGCGCTGGTGTTCTTCAACCCGTCCATGCGCACCCGCACCAGCTTCGAGCTGGGCGCGTTCCAGCTGGGCGGGCATGCGGTGGTGCTGCAGCCGGGCAAGGACGCGTGGCCGATCGAGTTCAACCTGGGCACGGTGATGGACGGCGACACCGAGGAGCACATCGCAGAGGTCGCCCGGGTGCTGGGCCGCTACGTCGACCTGATCGGCGTGCGCGCGTTCCCGAAGTTCGTCGACTGGAAGTACGACCGCGAGGACATCGTGCTGAAGTCCTTCGCCAAGTACTCGCCGGTGCCGGTCATCAACATGGAGACCATCACCCATCCGTGCCAGGAGCTGGCGCACGCGCTGGCGCTGCAGGAGCACTTCGGCACCTCCGACCTGCGCGGCAAGAAGTACGTGCTGACCTGGACCTACCATCCCAAGCCGCTCAACACCGCGGTCGCCAACTCGGCGCTGACCATCGCCACCCGCCTGGGCATGGACGTGACCCTGCTGTGCCCGACCCCGGACTACATCCTGGACGAGCGCTACATGGATTGGGCCCGGCAGAACGTCGCCGAGAGCGGCGGTTCGCTGCAGGTCAGCCACGACATCGACAGCGCCTACGCCGGCGCCGACGTGGTCTACGCCAAGAGCTGGGGCGCGCTGCCGTACTTCGGCAACTGGGAGCCGGAGAAGCCGATCCGCGACCGGTACAAGCACTTCATCGTCGACGAACGCAAGATGGCGCTGACCAACAACGGCGTGTTCTCGCACTGCCTGCCGCTGCGCCGCAACGTCAAGGCCACCGACGCGGTGATGGATTCACCCAATTGCATCGCCATCGAAGAAGCCGAGAACCGCCTGCACGTCCAGAAGGCGATCATGGCCGCGCTGGTGCGCGGCCGTGATTCGTGATTCGGGATTGGTGATTCGTAAAGGCAAGCCCGACTCCTGCCCTTAACTGTTCAATCGTAGAGAGATACCCCCATGTCGCAGCAAACCGCTTCTTCGAATCACCAATCACCAATCGCCAATCACGAAAGCAAGCACATCGTGCTTGCTTTCAGTGGCGGCCTCGACACCAGCTTCTGCGTGCCCTACCTGCAGGAGCGCGGCTGGAACGTGCACACCGTGTTCGCCGACACCGGCGGCGTGGACGACGAGGAGCGCGAGTTCATCGAGAAGCGCGCCGCCGAGCTGGGCGTGGCCAGCCACGTCACCGTCGACGGCGGCCCGGCGATCTGGGCCGGCTTCGTCAAGCCGTTCGTCTGGGCCGGCGAGGGCTACCAGGGCCAGTATCCGCTGCTGGTGTCCGACCGCTACCTGATCGTCGATGCCGTGCTCAAGCGCGCCGCCGAGCTGGGCACCAACGCGATCGCGCACGGCTGCACCGGCATGGGCAACGACCAGGTGCGCTTCGACCTGGCGGTCAAGGCGCAGGGCGACTACCGGATCGTGGCGCCGATCCGCGAGATCCAGAAGGAGCACACCCAGACCCGCGCCTACGAGCAGAAGTACCTGGAGGAGCGCGGCTTCGGCGTGCGCGCCAAGCAGAAGGCCTACACGATCAACGAGAACCTGCTGGGCGTGACCATGTCCGGTGGCGAGATCGACAAGTGGGAAGCGCCGGGCGAGGGCGCGCGCGGCTGGTGCGCGCCGCGCAGCGCGTGGCCGGTCGAGCCGCTGACGGTGACGCTCAAGTTCGTCGAGGGCGAGGCGGTCGAGCTGGACGGCAAGGCGCTGCCGGGCGAGCAGATCCTGGCCAGGCTCAACAAGCTGTTCGCCCCGTACGGCGTCGGCCGCGGCGTCTACACCGGCGATACCGTGATCGGCCTGAAGGGCCGCATCGTGTTCGAGGCGCCGGGCCTGGTCTCGCTGCTGGCCGCGCACCGCGCGCTGGAGGACGCGGTGTTGACCAAGCAGCAGAACCGCTTCAAGCCGGACGTCGCGCGCAAGTGGGTGGAGCTAGTGTACGAAGGCTTCTACCACGATCCGCTGAAGACCGACCTGGAGGCGTTCCTGAAGTCCTCGCAGGCCAAGGTCAACGGCGAGGTGGTGCTGGAGACCCGGGGCGGCCGCGTCGATGCGGTGGCGGTGCGTTCGCCGCACATCCTCAACGCCAAGGGCGCGACCTACGCGCAATCGGCCGACTGGGGCGTGGAAGAGGCCGAGGGCTTCATCAAGCTGTTCGGGATGAGCTCGACGCTGTACGCGCAGGTCAACCGCTGAAGCCCGCTTTCTTCTCCCGCTCGCGGGAGAAGGTGGCGTGCAGCGCCGGATGAGGGCCCTATGTCGGCAAGAAGTCGCCCCCATCCGCCCTTCGGGCACCTTCCCCCGCAGGCGGGGGAAGGGAACATTTTCGTCTGGTCTGGAAGATGAGCCGGTTACGCATCAGCACCGACAAGCACGAGCTGGACGTGGACCTGGTCCACCGCTTCCTCTCGACCGAAGCCTACTGGAGCCGCGGCATCCCGCGCGCGACGGTGGAGCGCGCCATCGACGGCGCGCTGTGCTTCGGCGGTTATGCCGAGGGCGCGGGGCAGGTGGCATTCGCGCGGGTGATCACCGATGGCGCGACCTTCGGGTATCTCGCCGACGTGTTCGTGCTGCCGGAGCATCGCGGCCGTGGCTACGGCAAGCAACTGGTGGCCGCGATCATGGCGCATCCTCGCCTGCAGGACCTGCGCCGTTTCATGCTGGCGACCTCCGACGCGCACGGGCTGTACGCGCAGTTCGGTTTCGCCGCGCCGGCCAGGCCGCAGTCGCTGATGGAAATCTCGCGTCCCGACATCTACCAGGCCGCCGACGCGGCCCACTGATCCCCTTATGACCGAACTGCTCGAACACACCCTGGCGCACCTGGACAAGCTGGTGTCCTTCGACACCCGCAATCCGCCGCGCGCGATCGGGACCGATGGCATCTTCGACTACATCCGCGGGCAACTGCCGGGGTTCGCGGTCGAGGTGGTCGACCACGGCGCCGGCGCGGTCAGCCTGTACGCGGTGCGCGGCAAGCCGAAGTATCTGTTCAACGTGCATCTGGACACGGTGCCCGACTCGCCGGCCTGGACCGCCGACCCGCACGCGATGCGCCGGCTCGACGACCGCGTGGTCGGCCTGGGCGTGTGCGACATCAAGGGCGCGGCCGCCGCGCTGATCGCCGCGGCCAACGCCGGCGACGGCGACGCGGCGTTCCTGTTCTCATCCGACGAGGAGGCCAACGATCCGCGCTGCATCGCGGCGTTCCTGGCGCGCGGCATCCCCTACGAGGCGGTGCTGGTGGCCGAGCCGACGATGAGCGAGGCGGTGCTGGCGCATCGCGGCATCAGTTCGGTGCTGATGAAGTTCGCCGGCCGCGCCGGCCATGCGTCCGGCAAGCAGGATCCTTCGGCGAGCGCGCTGCACCAGGCGATCCGCTGGGGCGATCGCGCGCTGGACCACGTCGAGTCGCTGGCGCACGCGCGTTTCGGCGGCCTGACCGGATTGCGCTTCAACATCGGCCGGATCGAGGGCGGGATCAAGGCCAACATGATCGCGCCGGCCGCCGAGCTGCGCTTCGGCTTCCGGCCGCTGCCGTCGATGGACGTGGATGCGCTGCTGGCGACCTTCGCCGGCTTCGCCGAGCCGGCCGCGGCGCATTTCGAGGAAACCTTCCGCGGCCCGAGCCTGCCGTCCGGCGACATTGCGCGTGCCGAGGAGCGCCGGCTGGCCGCGCGCGACGTCGCCGACGCGCTGGAGCTGCCGATCGGCAACGCGGTCGATTTCTGGACCGAGGCCTCGCTGTTCTCGGCCGGCGGCTACACCGCGCTGGTCTACGGCCCGGGCGACATCGCCCAGGCGCATACCGCCGACGAGTTCGTGACGCTGGAGCAACTGCAGCGCTACGCCGCGTCGGTCCACCGCATCATCAACGGCGCCGGCTGAGCCGCGTCCTTCCTCCATCCGCATGAACATCGAAATGTCGCTGCCCGCCGCCACCAAACAGACCCGCCAGACCATCGTGCGCCTGCTTTCGAGCATGGCCAGCGCGAAGGAGATCAGCCAGTACCTCAAGCGCTTCTCGCAGCTGGACGCCAAGCGTTTCGCCGTCGTCAAGGTCGGCGGCGCGGTGCTGCGCGACGAGCTCGAGGACCTGACGTCCTCGCTGACCTTCCTGCAGGAAGTCGGCCTCACGCCGATCGTGCTGCACGGCGCCGGCCCGCAGCTGGACCTGGAGCTGTCGGCGGCCGGCATCGAGAAGCGGACCGTCAACGGCCTGCGCGTGACCTCGCCGGAGGCGCTGGCGATCGTGCGCAAGGTGTTCCAGGCGTCCAACCTGCGCCTGGTCGAGGCCTTGCAGCAGAACGGCGCGCGCGCGACCTCGATCACCGGCGGCGTGTTCGAGGCCGGCTACCTCGACCAGGCCACCTACGGGCTGGTCGGCGAGGTCAAGGCGGTCAACCTGGCGCCGATCGAGGCCAGCCTGAAGGCCGGCTCGATCCCGGTGATCACCAGCCTGGGCGAGACCGCCAGCGGCCAGATCCTCAACATCAACGCCGATTTCGCCGCCAACGAGCTGGTGCGCGAACTGCAGCCGTACAAGATCATCTTCCTGACCGGCACCGGCGGCCTGCTCGACGAGCACGGCAAGGTGATCGACTCGATCAACCTGTCCACCGAGTACGAACACCTGATCCAGCAGCCGTGGATCCATGGCGGCATGAAGGTCAAGATCGAGCAGATCAAGGACCTGCTGGACAAGCTGCCGCTGGAGTCGTCGGTCTCGATCACGCGCCCGGCCGACCTGGCCAAGGAGCTGTTCACCCACAAGGGCTCGGGCACGCTGGTGCGGCGCGGCGAGCGCGTGCTGCGCGCCACCGCGTGGAACGAGCTGGACCTGCCGCGGCTGAAGAACCTGGTCGAATCCAGCTTCGGGCGCGAGCTGCTGCCGGACTACTTCGAGCGGACCCGGCTGCTGCGCGCCTACGTCAGCGAGAACTACCGCGCCGCGGTGATCCTCACCGACGAGGCCGAGGGCGTGTACCTGGACAAGTTCGCGGTGCTCGACGACGCCCAGGGCGAAGGCCTGGGGCGCGCGGTCTGGAACGTGATGCGCGAGGAGACCCCGGACCTGTTCTGGCGCTCTCGCCACAACAACCAGGTCAACATCTTCTACTACGCCGAGTCGGACGGCTGCTTCAAGCAGGAGAAATGGAAGGTGTTCTGGTACGGGATGGACGACTTCGAGCAGATCCAGCGTTGCGTGGCGCACTGCGCGACGCGGCAGCCGACGCTGGTGGGCTGAGATGGCACCGGGCCGGCTGCCGCCGAGCACAGGGGCGTCCCGCGCGATCGCGTGGCGCCCATGCGCCGCCGCGGTTTTCTCCACCCTCGATGCGGGACGCGCGGCGGTGGCCCGCCGCGTGCCGTCCCGCCTGGAAGCACACGCATGAGCAAGCAATACACCCTGGGCATCGTCGGCGCGCGCGGCCACACCGGCAGCGAGCTGATCAAGCTGGTCGCCGCGCACCCGCGCATCGAACTGGCGTTCGTGTCCTCGCGCGAGCTGGACGGCCGGCGCGTGGCCGAGCACAACGCCGCCTACGCGGGCGAGCTGCGCTTCGAGAACCTGGACGCCGACGCGGTGGCGGCCAAGGGCGCCGACGCGGTGATCCTGGCGCTGCCCAACGGCAAGGCCGCGCCGTTCGTGGAGGCGCTGGAGAACGCCGCGCCGCAGACGGTGATCGTGGACCTCTCGGCCGATTACCGGTTCGATCCGGGCTGGTACTACGGGCTGCCGGAGCTGACCCGCGAGCGTTACGCCGGCCAGAAGCGCATCAGCAATCCGGGCTGCTACGCCACCGCGATGCAGCTGGCGATCGCGCCGTTGCTGGACCAGCTGGCCGGCCCGCCGCAGTGCTTCGGCGTGTCCGGTTACTCCGGCGCAGGCACCACGCCGTCGGACAAGAACGACGTCGAGCTGCTGCGCGACAACCTGATGCCGTACTCGCTGACCAACCACATGCACGAGCGCGAGGTCAGCGCGCATCTGGGCGTGCCGGTGGAGTTCATGCCGCACGTGGCGCCGCACTTCCGCGGCATCACGATGACCGTGAACCTGTGGCTGCAGCAGCCGCGCAGGCGCGAGCAGGTCAAGGCGCTGTATGAGGCGCGCTATGCGTACGAGCCGCTGGTGGAGGTGATCGACGAGGCGCCCTGGGTCAGCCGTGTCGCGGGCCGGCACGGAGTGCAGATCGGGGCGTTCGCGATGGCGCCGGACGGCAAGCGCGTGGTGGTGGTGTCGACCCTGGACAACCTGCTCAAGGGCGCGGCGACCCAGGCGATGCAGAATCTGAACCGTGCGCTGGGATTGGACGAGCTGATGAGTATCCGGGATTCGGGATCGGCGGCTGGGGATTCGTAAGCGCCCTCTCACCGCCGAAGCGGATCCGCTTTCGCCAATCCCGAATCCCGAATCACCAATCCCGAGAAAAAAACCATGAGCAATCTCCTCTGGCAGAAACCCGGCGTTGCCGTGGATGCCAAGATCCAGGCCTTCCTGGCCGGCGACGACGTGATCCTGGATCGCGAGTTCTTCCTCTACGACATCGCCGCGAGCAAGGCGCATGCCGAGGGCCTGCAGCGCATCGGCATCCTCTCCGCCGACGAACTGGCCGGGCTGCTGCGCGAGCTGGACGCGCTGGCCGGCGATTACCGCAGCGGTGCGTTCGTGCTCGACGAGCAGTACGAGGACTGCCATTCGGCGATCGAGTTCCGCCTCACCGAGCGCCTCGGCGATGCCGGCCGCAAGATCCACACCGGCCGCAGCCGCAACGACCAGATCCTGGTCGCTACCCGGCTGTGGCTGAAGGACAAGCTCAAGCGCGTCTTCGAGCTGAGCCGCGAGGCCGCCAAGGTCGCGCTGGACCGCGCCGGCGCCGAGAAGGACCTGCCGGTGCCGGGCTATACCCACATTCAGCGCGCCGTGGTGTCTTCGGCGGGCATGTGGTGGGCCGGCTGGGCCGAGGCCTTCATCGACGACGCGATCCGCGCGGCCGACACGCTCGCCCTGGTCGACTGCAATCCGCTCGGCACCGCCGCCGGCTACGGCGTCAACCTGCCGCTGCAGCGTGGCCACACCACCGCCGCGCTCGGTTTCGCGCGCATGCAGGTCTCGCCGATCTATGCGCAGCTCTCGCGCGGTAAGTTCGAGCTGGCCGCGCTGGAGGCGCTCGGCAGCGCCACGCTGGACCTGCGCCGCATCGCCTGGGACCTGTCGCTGTTCACCAGCGCCGAGTTCGGCTTCGTCGCGCTGCCAGCGCAGTACACCACCGGTAGCTCGATCATGCCGAACAAGCGCAACCCGGACGTGATCGAGCTGATGCGCGCCACGCACGCCAGCGTCGCGGCCGCGCGCACCGAGATCGAGCAGTTGCTGTCGCTGCCGTCGGGCTACCACCGCGACCTGCAGGCCAGCAAGGGCGCGATCTTCCACGGCTTCGGCCGCGGCCTGGCCGCGCTGGAACTGCTGCCGGCGCTGCTGTCCAACCTCGACTGGCGCGAGGACCGGCTGCGCGCGGCGATCGACTCGGGCATGTACGCCACCGACGTCGCCGTGGAAGCGGCCGTCGCCGGCGTGCCGTTCCGCGAGGCCTACAAGGCCGCCGCCGCCGCCTCCGACACGGCGGGGCAGGGACGCACGCCGGAAGGCAGCCTGGCCGCGCGCGTGTCGCCGGGCGCGGCCGCCGACCTGCAGCTCGACGCGCTGCGGGCACGTTGGGATGCATTGAGCTTTTGACCCTGTAGGAGCGGTTTTTTGTGGGAGCGGCTTCGGCCGCGATGAGGCTTTGCCAGTAAAACCTGATCGCGGCTGAAGCCGCTCCCACAAAAAGCCGCTCCCACAAAAATCGATTGATCTACGGAAAACGATTCGATGAAGCACTATCTCGTACTGGCCATGCGCAAACCGGACTTCGACGAAGCCGTCGTCGCCCCGCACCAGGCCTTTCTCGACGACCTGCGCGCACGCGGGCTGCTGGTGCTGACCGGCGGCTTCAGCGACAAGAGCGGCGGCGCCTACGTGCTGAAGAACGTGGGCAGCCTGGACGAGGCCCGGGCGATCGTCGCCACCGATCCGCTGGCGGTGCGCGGTTCGTCCGAACTCACCGTGCACGAATGGAACGCTCGTTGAGCCGGGAAACGCCATGACCGACGCCACCGCCCATGCCGCCGCATGCTTCGCCGAGCAACCGTTGCCGCCGTGGCGGCGCGCGGTGCTCAAGGTCGGCAGCAGCCTGCTGGCGGCCGATGGCGGCGGGCTCACGCCGCGCTTCGCGCTGGGGCTGGCGCAGTTCGTCTCGGCGAACCTGGCGGCCGGGCGCGAACTGGTGATCGTCTCCTCCGGCGCGGTCGCGGCCGGGCGCGCGATCCTGCCGAGGGCGGCCGAAGCCGGCGCGGCGATGGCGGCGCGGCAGGCCCTGGCCGCGCTCGGGCAGGCGCAGCTGATCGCGTTGTGGCAGCGCTTCTTCGAGCGCCCGGTGGCCCAGGTGCTGCTGACCCACGACGACCTGCGCAACCGCCGCCGCTATCTCAACGCGCGCGCCACCCTGACCGAATTGCTGGCGCTCGGCGCGCTGCCCGTGGTCAACGAGAACGACACGGTGTCGGTGGACGAACTCAAGCTCGGCGACAACGACAACCTGGCGGCGATCGTCGCCGCGCTGGTCGATGCCGATGCGCTGTTCATCGCCACCGACATCGACGGGCTGTACACCGCCGATCCGCGCACCGACCCGCAGGCGCGGCCGATGCAGGACGTGCCCGAGCTGACCGGCGAGGTGCTGGCGATGGCCGGCGGCAGCGGCAGCAAGGTCGGCACCGGCGGCATGCGCACCAAGCTGGAGGCCGCGGCCAAGGCCGGCGCGGCGGGGATCGAGACCTACCTCTTCAACGGCCGCAGCAGCGACGTGGTACGCGGGTTGGCGCAGGACCGGCTGCGCGGCACCCGCATCCGCGCGGCGAGCACCCGCATCGCCGCGCGCAAGTACTGGCTGCGGCATGCGCCGGTCGAACCGGGCGCGATCCTGGTCGACGCGGGCGCTGCCGCGGCATTGCGCGAGAAAGGCGCTTCGCTGCTGCCGGGGGGCGTGCTCGGCGCGATAGGCGACTTCCGCCGGGGCGACATGGTCGAGGTGCGGGTGAGCGAAGAGGGCGGGCAACGCCTGGCACGCGGGGTCGCCCAGTATTCCGCGCTGGACATCCGCCGCATCGCCGGCCGGCATTCGCGCGACATCGAATCGCTGCTCGGTTACAACTACGGCGAGAACGTGATCCATCGCGACGACCTGGTATTGCTGTGATGGTTCCCCCGTGGGCGGGACTCCAGTCCCGACGCTTTTTCGATAATGTCGGCCGGCACTGAAGTCCCTCCCGCCACCGCAGCTGCTCCCCTTGGAACGATTCCGGGTATTCCCATGACCTCAGACATCAAGACCCTCGCCCTGCAATGCCGCGACGCGGCCCAGACGCTGGCCACGCTGTCTTCCGATGCCAAGCGGGCCTTGCTGGAGTCGATGGCCGCGGCATTGGAGGACGATGCCGATGCGATCCTGGCCGCCAACGCGAAGGACCTGGATGCGGCGCGCGAGAAGGGCACCGGCAACGCCATGCTGGATCGCCTGGCGCTCGACCCGAAGCGGCTGGCCGGCATCGCCGCCGCGCTGCGCGAGGTCGCGGCGCTGCCGGATCCGGTCGGCCTGGTGACGCGTGAGGACGTGCGCCCCAACGGCATCCGCGTGCAGAAGGTGCGCGTCCCGCTGGGCGTGATAGCGATGATCTACGAGGCGCGCCCGAACGTGACCGCCGACGCGGCAGCGCTGTGCATCAAGGCCGGCAACGGCGTGATCCTGCGCGGCGGTTCCGAGGCGATCCATTCCAATACCGCGATCGCCGCGGCGCTGAAGCGGGCGCTGGCCGCGGCCGGTGTCCCGGAGGCCGCGCTGACGCTGGTCACCGATTTGCGCCGCGAGACCATGCTGGAGCTGCTGCAGCTCAACGACATCGTCGACCTGGCGATCCCGCGCGGCGGCGAGGGGCTGATCCGTTTCGTCGCCGAGCATGCGCGCGTGCCGGTGATCAAGCACTACAAGGGCGTGTGCCACCTGTTCGTGGACGCCTCGGCCGACATCGACCTGGCGGTGCGGCTGCTGGTGGACGGCAAGGTGTCGCGCCCGGCGGCCTGCAATTCGCTGGAAACGCTGCTGGTGCATGCCGACATCGCGCCCGCGTTCTTGCCCAGGGCCGCCGAGGCGCTGCGGGGCTACAAGGTGGAGCTGCGCGGCGACGACGCCACGCGTGCGCTGGTGCCGGGCATCGCGCCGGCCACCGACGAGGATTACGCCGCCGAGTACCTGGACCTGGTACTGGCCGTGCGCGTCGTGCCCGGCCTGCAGGCCGCCATCGACCATATCCGCCATTACGGCTCCGACCACACCGAAGTGATCGCCACCGGCGATGCCGGCAATGCCGAGGCCTTCGTGCAGGCCTTGCGCTCGGCGGTGGTGATGGTCAACGCGTCCTCGCGCTTCTCCGACGGCGGCGAGCTGGGGCTCGGCGCGGAGATCGGCATCTCCACCACGCGGCTGCATTCCTATGGCCCGATGGGCCTGGAAGCGCTGACGGTGGAACGCTTCGTGGTGCGCGGGGAAGGGCAGACCCGCAACATCCAGTAGCGTCTCGTAGGAGCCGCTCCCACAGGCAGATACTCGCTCGCCTATGGCTTTCGTCACGCTAACGATGCGCTTCTGACTGGCTAGACTCCGCAGGTTCCCACCGGAGTCCGCCCATGCCCGTTCTTCGCCCGCTCGCCCTGGCGCTCGCCTGCGCCGTCCTGGTCCCGGCCGCTTTCGCCCAGACCTCGCCGATGACGCCGGACATCACCGGCAAGCCTTTCGTCGCACCGGACGCGGCCAACGACTACGTCAAGCGCGAGGTGATGATCCCGATGCGCGACGGCGTGAAGCTGCATACCGTCATCGTGGTGCCCAAGGGCGCCCACGGCGCGCCCATCCTGCTCACGCGCACGCCGTACAACGCGGACGGGCGCGCCGAGCGGCTGCTGTCGCCGCACATGAAGGACCTGCTGCCGCAGGGCGACGACGTCTTCGTCGATGGCGGCTATATCCGCGTGTTCCAGGACATCCGCGGCAAGTACGGTTCCGAGGGCGACTACGTCATGACCCGGCCGCTGCGCGGGCCGCTCAACGACACGCCGGTCGACCACGCCACCGACGCCTGGGACACCATCGACTGGCTGGTGAAGCACGTGCCCGAGTCCAACGGCAAGGTCGGCATGATCGGCTCCTCGTACGAAGGCTTCACCGTGGTGATGGCGCTGACCGACCCGCATCCGGCGCTGAAGGTCGCCGCGCCGGAAAGCCCGATGATCGACGGCTGGATGGGCGACGACTGGCTCAACTACGGCGCGTTCCGCCAGGTCAACTTCGACTACTTCACCGGCCAGCTGACCCAGCGCGGGAAAGGCACGTCGATCCCGCGCGCCGGCCGCGACGACTACAGCAATTTCCTCGCCGCCGGTTCGGCCGGGGACTACGCCAAGGCCGCGGGCCTGGAGCAGCTGCCGTGGTGGCACAAGCTGACCGAGCATCCCGCCTACGACGCATTCTGGCAGCAGCAGGCGCTCGACAAGGTGATGGCGAGGACGCCGCTGAAGGTGCCGACGATGTGGCTGCAAGGCCTGTGGGACCAGGAGGACATGTACGGCGCCAACCACAGCTACCAGGCGATGGAAGGCCGCGATGCTCGCAACGACCGCAACTACCTGGTAATGGGGCCGTGGCGCCACAGCCAGGTGAACTACGGCGGCGCCTCGCTCGGCGAGCTGGACTTCGACGGCGACACCGCGCTGCAGTTCCGCCGCGACGTGCTCAAGCCGTTCTTCGACCAGTATCTGGTCGATGGTGCGCCGAAGGCCGATACGCCCCCGGTGCTGGTCTACGACACCGGCGCCAACCGCTGGAACCGGCTGCAGAAGTGGCCACTGAGCTGCGAGAAGGGATGCCAGGCCAAGGCCCGGCCGCTGTACCTGGCCGCGGGCGGCGCGCTTTCGTTCGACGCGCCGAAGGCCGGGCAGGGCGAATACGAGGAATACGTGTCCGATCCGGCCAAGCCGGTGCCGTTCGCGCCGCGCCCAGTGAGCTTCGGCGACCGCGACATGTGGACCACCTGGCTGGTCAAGGACCAGCGCTTCGTCGACGGGCGTCCCGACGTGTTGACCTTCGTCAGCGAGCCGCTGGCCGAGCCGATGCGCATCGCCGGCGTGCCCAAGGTCAACCTGCAGGCATCGACCAGCGGCACCGACAGCGACTGGGTGGTCAAGCTCATCGACGTGTATCCCGAAGAGAACGCGACCGATCCCAGGATGGCCGGCTACGAGCTGCCGGTATCGCTGGCGATCTTCCGCGGCCGCTATCGCGAGAGCTTCGAGCATCCCGCGCCGCTCGCCGCCGGCCAGCCGTTGCAATACCGCTTCGACCTGCCCAACGCCAACCACACGTTCCAGCGCGGGCACCGGGTGATGGTGCAGGTGCAGTCCAGCCTGTTCCCGCTGTACGACCGCAATCCGCAGACCTACGTGCCGAACATCTACTTCGCCAAGCCCGGCGACTACCGCAAGGCCACGCAGCGCGTGTGGCATACGCCGGAGCGGGCGAGCTTCATCGAGTTGCCGGTGCTGTGAGGGAGGGCGGAGCCCGGGCACAAAAAAACGCCGGAAAGCTGAGGCTTTCCGGCGTTCCGAATGTCCACCATCCTGGCGGATGGTCGGGGAGACAGGATTCGAACCTGCGACCTCTACGTCCCGAACGTAGCGCTCTACCAGACTGAGCTACACCCCGAATGAGCCGCGCATGATACCGGGATATCGCGGCTCCGGCAAGCGCTTTCGATGAACCGGCGGCGGCCGGGGGACCCGCGCCGGCCGCCGGTAGGCGCGCAAAAAGGCCGGCTTGCGCCGGCCCTTGCTGAACTGGTCGGGGAGACAGGATTCGAACCTGCGACCTCTACGTCCCGAACGTAGCGCTCTACCAGACTGAGCTACACCCCGCGGTGGGCGCACATGATGCGGGATCGCTCACGGCGCGGCAAGTCTTGCCTTCAGCGTCCGTTTCCCGGCGCATCCTCCTCGCGCATTTCGAACCACATGCCGTTGAGCACGGCGGCCAGCGAGGCCAGGCCGGTACCCAGGATCCAGGCGAAGTACCACATTGTCGTTTGCTCCTTTGGGCGAGTCCTTCGCAAGAGCCCGCACGTCCATGTGCGGGGATTCGACGGGCAGGTCCCTCTGCAAGAGCCCGCACGTCCATGTGCGGGGATTCGACCGGGCAGGTCCCTCTGCAAGAGCCCGCACATCCATGTGCGGGGATTCAACTGGGGAAACCCGGCGATCAATAGGCGTTGGGGTTGCTGCCCAGCTCGTCGGCGGTGACCTTGCCCTTGAGCACGCGGTACACCCAGGTGGTGTAGGCCACGATGATCGGCAGGAACAGCGCGGTGACCAGCAGCATGATCCATAGCGTCAGGTGGCTGCTGGAGGCGTCCCACACCGTGAGGCTGGCGGCCGGCACGCTGGAGGAGGGCAGCAGGAACGGGAAGATCGCCAGGCCGACGGTCAGGATGACGCCGGCGATGCCCGCGCCCGAGGCGAGGAAGGCCGGCCCGCCGCGGCGGCGGCGCAGCAGCAGCGCGCTGGCCAGCAGCCCGAGCAGGCCCACGGCCGGGGCGAGCAGCGTGGCCGGCATCGCGCGGTAGTTGTGCAGCCAGCCGCCGGCGCTGCCGAGCGCGGCGGTCTTCAGCAGCGGGTTGGTGTCCAGGTCGGTGGCCTGGGCCGAGGTGATCGCGTAGCCCGGCAGCCAGGTGGCGACCAGGACGCCGCCCAGCGCGAACAGCGCGAACGCGGCGACCGCGGCGAGGCTGCCGTACTTCGCGGCGCGCTCGGCGACCGGGCCGTCGGTCTTCAGCACCAGCATGGCCGCGCCGTGCGCCACCAGCATCGCCACGCTGAGCAGCCCGGCCAGCAGGGCGAACGGCGTCAGCAGGCCGAAGAACGAGCCGGTGTAGAACACCCGCATGCTGTCGTCGAAATGGAAGGGCACGCCCAGCAGCACGTTGCCCACCGCCACGCCCATGATCAGCGAAGGCACGAACCCGCCGACGAACAGGGCCCAGTCCCAGTTGCTGCGCCAGCGCGGGCTGGCCAGCTTGCCGCGGAACTTGAAGCCGACCGGGCGCAGGATCAGCGCGAACAGGATCACGAACATCGCCAGGTAGAACCCGGAGAAGCTCACCGCGTACAGCGGCGGCCAGGCGGCGAAGATCGCGCCACCGCCCAGGATCAGCCATACCTGGTTGCCTTCCCAGACCGGGCCGATGGTGTTCACCACCAGCCGACGCTCGGCGTCGTCGCGGGCCACGAACGGCAACAGGGTGCCGACGCCCAGGTCGAAGCCGTCCATCACCGCGAAGCCGATCAGCAGCACGCCGAGCAGCAGCCACCAGATCACGCGCAGCGTCGTGTAGTCGAGCAATACGAAATCCATGAGGGGTCTCCTGGCTTACGGCTGGCCGCCGGCCAGCGCTTCGGTGCCGAGGGGGGCATCGGGCGATCGCGGCGCCGGCAGCGGCGGGGCGAGTTCGTCCGGCCCCTTGCGGATCGACTTGAGCATCAGCTTGATCTCGATGACCATCAGCACGGTATAGATCGCCACGAACCCGCACAGCGACAGCAGGATCTGGTGCAGCGCCAGGCCCGAGGCGGCGTAGAACGTCGGCAGCACGCCTTCCACCGCCCAGGGTTGGCGGCCGTATTCGGCGATGAACCAGCCGCATTCGATCGCGATCCACGGCAGCGGCAGCGTCCACACCGCCACCCTCAGGAACCACCTCTTCTCCTCGAAGGTGTGCTTGCAGGCGAACCAGAACGCCACGGCGAAGAACGCGATGAGGTAGAAGCCGATGCCCGCCATCACGCGGAAGGTCCAGAACAGCGGCAGCACGCGCGGCACGGTGTCCATCGCCGCCTGGGCGATCTGCTCGGGCGTAGCGTCGAGGATGTCCTCGCGATAGCGCTTGAGCAGCAGGCCGTGCCCCAGGTCCTGCCAATGGCGCTCGAACATCTCGCGCGCCTCGGCGTCGTTCCTGTCGGCGCGCAGGCGCTGCAGCGCGCCGTAGGCCAGCTGGCCGCCGCGCACGCGGTGTTCGGCGCGCTCCACCAGTTCGAGGATGCCCGGGATCGGCTGGTCGAGCGAACGGGTGGCGATCAACCCCATCAGGTAGGGGATCTTGATCGCATGGTCGTTCCGGTGCGTGGCCTGGTTGGGGATGCCGAACGCGGTGAAGTCGGCCGGGGCCGCCTCGGTTTCCCACATCGCCTCGATCGCGGCCAGCTTCATCTTCTGGTGCTCGTTGGCGGCGTAGCCGCTCTCGTCGCCCAGCACCACCACCGAAAGCGAGGACAGCAGGCCGAACGCGGCGGCGACCGCGAACGAGCGGCGCGCGACGTCGCGGTGCCTGCCGCGCAGCAGATAGAACGCCGAGATCGCCATCACGAAGGTCGCGCCCAGCACGTAGCCGGCGCTGACGGTGTGCACGAACTTGGCCTGCGCCACCGGGTTGAACAGCACCGCCATGAAGTCCACCACCTCCATGCGCATCGTGTCGGGGTTGAACACCGCGCCGGTCGGGTTCTGCATCCAGCCGTTGGCGATCAGGATCCACAGCGCCGAGAAGTTGGTGCCCAGCGCCATCAGCCAGGTGACGGCGAGGTGCTGCACGCGCGAGAGGCGGTTCCAGCCGAAGAAGAACAGGCCGACGAAGGTCGCCTCCAGGAAGAACGCCATCAGCCCTTCGATCGCCAGCGGCGCGCCGAACACGTCGCCTACGTAGTGGCTGTAGTACGACCAGTTCATGCCGAACTGAAACTCCATCACGATGCCGGTGCCGACGCCCATCGCGAAGTTGATGCCGAACAGCACGCCCCAGAAGATCGTCATGCGCCGCCATACGTCGCGCCCGGTCATGACGTAGACGCTCTCCATGATCGCGATCATGAAGGACAGCCCCAGGGTGAGGGGCACGAAGAGGAAGTGGTACATCGCGGTCAGTGCGAACTGCAGCCGCGACAGTTCTACGACTGTCGAGTCGATCATGGCTGGCTACCTGGTGGGTTCCTTGGGAAGTGCTGCGGCGGATGATCGGCCGGGATGGTGTGCCCCGCGTTGATCCAGATCAATGCGACGATTTGCCCCATGGCCGATGCTGGCGCTCCGGACGGAAGGCCCGACTACAATCACGGACCGATCGAAGCCTGTGGAGCGCGTCATGCACTTTGAGATGGGATCTGCCGGTCGCCGGTCCTCCTCCTTGAAGTCACGTAGGGAAAGCCGACATCGCATGGCGCTTCGCCCGGTCGGGCCGATCCAGGCGGATACGTGCGCGACTTCCGCCTTGCGCCTCCGCGTGCGCCACGCTTCGATGGAGTGGTCTTGAGCGCCCGCCCCGCGCGCGTCAACGGTACGTCCGGATCGCGTCGACGGCACGTGAAATGGCTGGCGAGCCTGGCCCGCGACGCCAGGCGGACCGATGCCGGAGCCGCGGCGGCGACGGGCATGTCCGGCCTGCTGCTGGTGGCGCAGGCGGCCGCGATCGCGTGGATCGTGCACGCCGCCTTCGAACTGCACCGGCCGGTGGCCACGCTCTGGCCGGCGTTCGCCGTGCTGGCGGCGACGCTCGCCGCGCGTTCGGGGCTGCAGTCGCTGTCGTCGTGGTGGGCGGGCGAAGTCGCCGATGCCGCGCGCCTGGCCCTGCGCCGCCGCGTCTACCGCCGGCTGGCGGAACGGGGCCCGCTGTGGCTGCGCCAGCGCCGCACCGGCGAGTTGGGCGAACTGCTGCTGGCGCATGCCGATGCGCTGGAGGGCTACTTCGCCGGCTACCGGCTGGCCCGCGTGGAGGTCGCGGTCGTGCCGCTGGCGATCCTGGTGGCGGTGGCCTGCGTGGACCGGGTGGTACCGATCATCCTGTTCTGCACGGCGCCGCTGATCCCTTTCTTCATGATGCTGGTGGGGTGGGGCGCGGAGGCCGCCGGGCGCGCGCAACTGGCGGAGCTGGCCCGCATGGGCGGGCACTTCGCCGACCGGCTCAAGGGCCTGGGCCTGCTGCGCGTGTACGGACGCGGCGAGGCCGAACTGGAGGGCATCGCCGCCGCCGCCGAGGGCGTGCGCGTGCGCACGATGAAGGTGCTGCGGATCGCCTTCCTGTCCTCCACGACCCTGGAATTCTTCGCCTCGGTGAGCGTGGCGATGGTCGCGCTGTACCTGGGCCTGGGCTACCTGGGCATGCTGCCCATCGCCGGCGCCGGTTCGCTCGGCGTGGGCGTGTTCTGCCTGTTGCTGGCACCGGAGTTCTTCGCGCCGCTGCGGCGATTGGCGGCGCACTACCACGATCGCGCCAACGCACTGGCGGCCGTGGCCGAGGTGGAGCGGTTGCTGGGGACGACCGACGTGCCGACCGGGCCGGACGACGCGGCGCCGGCCCGGCCGCTGGAAGTCGCCGAGGCGCATGCGCCGCTGCTGGAAGCGCGCGACCTCGCCCTGCGCCCGCATGGCGCGCCGGCCGCGGTGCTGCGCGGCGTTTCGCTGGCGTTGCAGCCCGGGCAACGGCTGGCCCTGGTCGGGCCGAGCGGCAGCGGCAAGAGCACGCTGCTGGAAGCGATGGCCGGCTGGCTGCCGCCCGAACACGGCCGCCTGCGCCTGCGCCCGGGGGTGAAGGTCGGCTACGCCGCGCAGCGGCCTTACCTGTTCCACGGCAGCATCGCCGACAACCTGCGCCTGGCCGACCCGCAGGCCAGCCTTGCCCGCATCCGCGCGGTGGCCGAGGCGGCGCAGGTGATGCGGTTCGCCGCGCGGTTGCCGGACGGGCTGGACACGGTGATCGGCGAGCGCGGCTTCGGCCTGTCCGGTGGCGAGGCGCGGCGCATCGCGCTGGCGCGCTTGCTGCTGCACGAGCCCGACCTGCTGTTGCTCGACGAACCCACCGCCTTCCTCGATCCGGATACCGAGGCCGACCTGTTGCGCACGCTGGGCAGCTACGCGCGCGGCCGCGCCGTGGTGATCGCCACCCACAGCGCTGCCGCCATGGCCTGGGCCGATAGCGTGTATCGCCTGCGGCCGGAGCGGGCCGGGCCGGGGGCCGTGCCATGAAGGAACGGCGCGACGAACTGGCCTGCGTGTTCCGCCGCCATCGGGGGCGGCTGGCGCTGTCCGCGTTGCTGGTGCTGGCCACGATGCTGGCGGGCGTCGGCCTGCTGGGCCTGTCCGGCGGCTTCCTGGTCGCGGCGGCGCTGGCCGGCGTGGCAGGGGGCCAGGCCGGTTTCAATTTCTTCTCGCCGTCGGCCGGCATCCGGGCGCTGACCTTCGCGCGGATCGCGTCGCGCTACGGCGAGAAGCTGGTCGGCCACGACGCCACGCTGCGGATCGCCCGCGACCTGCGCGTCTGGTTCTTCCGGCGTGCGCTGCCGCTGGCGCCGGGCCGGTTGTCGGCCAGTCGCATCGGCGAGCTGATGGCACGGCTGATGTCGGACATCGGCGAGGTCGATGGGTTGGCCGTGCGCGCATTGGCGCCATTGGCCGCGCTGCTCGGGGTCGGCCTGCTGGGCATCGCCGCCGCGGCGGCGATCCATGTCCCGGCCGCGATCGCGATCGCGGCGACCGGGCTGGCGATCGGCGTGCTGGTGCCATGGCAGGTCGCACGCGGCGCGCAGGCGCGCGAGCGCGTACGCGCGGCACGGCGCACCGCTCTGCGCACGGCGGCTTTCGAGGGCATGGAGGGCGCCGCCGATCTGCATGCGCTGCAGGCCGAGCCGGATTGGATCGCGCGCGTGGATCGCGCCGCGGAGCAGGTGGCGCTCGGCGATCGCCTGCAACGCCGCCGGCTCGTCGCCGGCACGGCCTTGCACCTGACCTGCGGCGGCGCGGGCCTGCTGGCGATGCTGTACATCGCGCTGTCGGCCGCCGAGCGGGGGGCGGTCGCGCCGGAAATGGCCGCCGCGCTGGTGTTCCTGATGCTGGGGCTGCTCGACGTGTGGGCCGGCGCCGGCCTGGCCTGGCAGGCCTTGCAGTCGGGACGCGTCGCGGCGCGGCGCCTGCAGGCGATCGTGGACCAACCGGCCGGCACGGGCGATCCGGTACGGCCGGTTTCGCCGCCGGCACGCGGCGAATTGCGTTTCGAGGACGTGCATTTCGCGTGGCCCGGAAGCGGGCGCAAGGTGTTGGATGGCCTGCACTTGCGCATTGCGCCCGGCGAGCGCATCGCCATCGGCGGCGATAGCGGTTGCGGGAAGACCACGCTGTCCTCGTTGCTGTTGCGGCTATGGGATCCGATGCAAGGCCAGGTGAGCTGCGGCGGCATCGACCTGCGCGCGATGGCGCAGGCGGAATGGCATCGTCGCATCGCCTGGCTGCCGCAGAACGCGCCGGTATTCGCCGGCAGCCTGCGCGCCAATCTCCTGATCGGCGATCCGCATGCCGACGACGCGGCGCTTTGGCGGGCTTTGCGGCAGGTGAGATTGCACGATTGGGCGCAGGCCCAGGGGGGGCTGGACACGTGGGTCGGAGAGAACGGCGCGACCTTGTCGGCGGGGCAGGCGCGCCGGCTGGCGCTCGCCCGGGCGCTGCTGCGCGACGCACCGGTACTGCTGCTCGACGAGCCGACCGAGGGCCTGGACGTGGACACCGCGCACGCCATGCTGCTCGATCTCGCGCAAGCGCTGGACGGCCGCACGCTGGTGATGATCAGCCACGACGACTTGCCCGATGGCGTGGTGCATCGGCGTTACCGACTGCAGGGAGGGCGCCTGCAGCCCGCGGACGCAGGCATGGCCCCTCTTCCTCCGGGGTGAGAAGGCACGGTTTGCATGCCAATGGCTCGCAAGCCACACGCCTGCACGCCGAGGCGAGAAGGAAAATCCGGCGTCTCGCTACACCTTCATGATGGAGACCGGATGCGAATGGGCCAGCAACGTCCTATCGATCGAGAGCGTCAAGAAACGCCTGCACCGCGGGCCCGAACCGCTCGAAATCGACCAGGAACGCGTCGTGTCCCTGCGGCGAGTCCAGCCCCAGGAACTGCGCCTCGGCGCCGCCCTGGCGCAGGCCTTCGGCGATCTGCTCCTGCTGCTGCACCGGGAACAGGATGTCGGTGTTGGCGCCGATCGCCAGCGCCTTGCCGACCTTGATCTTCGCCAGCCCGGCCAGCACGTCGCCGTCGGCGTACTCGGCCAGGTCGAACCAGTCCATGGAGCGGCTCAGGTAGAGATAGCAGTTGGGGTCGAAGAAGCGCACGAAGCGCCGCGCGTGGCCTTCCAGGTAGCTCTCGACCTGGAACTCCAGGCCGAACGGGTCGTCGTCGGCCTGGTCGGAATCCAGTCGCACGCGCCCGAAGCGCCCGTCCCATTCCAGGGCCGAGCGATAGGTGATGACGCCGAGCTTGCGCGCCATGCGCATGCCGTTCTCGGGGTAGCGGGTCTCGTCGTAGTCGCCGCCGTTCCAGTTCGGGTCCAGGCGGATCGCCTCGCGCTGCAGCGAGCGGATCGCGATCGAGAACGGCAGCGCCTGCGCGCTGCCCGAGATGTTGATGTGGCTGCGCGCGATGCCCGGGTGCCGCAGCAGCAGCGCCAGCGCGGTCATGCCGCCCATCGAGTTGCCGATCAGGCAGGCCAGCTGCTGGATGCCGAGCGCGCGCACCACCGAGGCCGCGGCATCGGCGACGTCCTCGATCGAAAGATCGGGAAAGGACAGCCGGTAGGGCCGGCCGGTCGCCGGGTCGATCGAGGCGGGCCCGGTCGAACCCTTGCACGCGCCGAGCGAGTTCACGCAGACCACGAACCAGCGATCGGTATCGATCGGCTTGCCGGGGCCGACCATCGCCTCCCACCAGCCGTTCTCCGGGTTGCCGGCGTTGCGCGCGGCATGCGCGTTCGGCGACAGGCCGGTGACGATCAGGATCGCGTTGCCGCGCCCGGCATCGAGTTCGCCCCAGGTCTCATAGGCGATGCGCGCGCCATGCAGCGCGCCGCCGCGCTTCATCGGGAAGGGCGAGGGCAGGGCGTGGAACTGGCTTCCGGGCGGGATGAATTCGGTCATCGGGAAATCTTAAACGGGACTGGGGGCTCGGGACTCGCGGAAGCGCGTCAAGGCCGGCCTTGATCTTCCGAGCCACCCGCCTGCAGTCCCGGGCCGCGGCCTTTGCCGATCACCAGTTCGACCGGCGCATCGGCCGGCAGCTTCACCCGCACCGGCGCCGATTCGATGTCGCCGTCCTGGCGCATGGCGTTGCCGCTGGCGGAGAGCCGCGCGAACACCTCGACTTCCGGCAGCGCCGACAGCTTCTGCGTCGGCATCGGGCCGTCGCCGTCGTCCAGCGTCGCCGTCAGCGGCAGTTCCTGCAGGGCGTGCTTCTCGACCGCCACCGGCATCGGCGGGCCGCCCGGGATGCGGGCGATCACGAACACGCTGGCATCGCCGCGCAGCCGCACGCGCGCGGCGAAATCGGGATCGAGCGCGACTTTCACGGCCAGGGCGCGCGGCGCCGGCGCGGCGGCATCGAGCGGCGGTTCGCCGGCCTCCTGGCGGGCCAGGTCGATCTGTTCCAGCAAGCCGGCGCGGGTGCCGGCGTCGACCTGGTCCAGCAGCGGTTCCCAGGTGCGCGCGGCCTGCGCCGGCTGGCCGGCCTGGCGCTGCGCCACGCCGAGGAACCAGCGGGCGCGCTGGTGGTCGGGTTGCAGCGCCAGGGCGTGCTCGAGCCACTGCACGGCGGTGGTGTCCAGGCGCTGGCCGGAGGCGGCCTGCATGCGCGACTGCGCCGCGGCGACCAGCACCTCGGGCTGGTCCGGCGCCAGTTCGCGCGCGCGCGCGAACGCATCGCGCGCCTCGGCGAAGCGCTGCTGGTTCATCAGCGAACGGCCCAGCAGCAGCCAGCCTTCGACCTGGCGGGGATCGCGCCGCAGCGCCTCGCGCAGCTGCGCGATGGCCTCGTCCAGGCTGCGCGGCGTATCGGCCTGGACGGGTACGGCGTCCACGGCCGCCGGCGTGCCGACCAGGCGATACATGGCCAAACAGGCGAGGCCGAGCAGCGCCACGCCCGCCAGCACCACGCCGCGCGATTGGCGCCACAGCGGCCAGAGCACCGCGCCAAGGGTGGCGGCCACGAGGACGGCGGCGATGCAGGAGAACAGCGGCATCACCACTCCTGCTCGTCGCCGGCCGGCGGCACGCGCCCATCGCGGTGGCGCCGGACCATGCGCAGCACGGTCGCGCCGCCGATCAGCAGCAAGGCCAGCGGGCCGAACCACAGCACCCAGGTGCGCCGCTCGAGCTGCGGGCGGTACAACACGAACTCGCCGTAGCGCTCGACCAGGAACTGCTTGATCTGCGCGTCGCTGCGGCCGCGCTGCATCAGGTCGAGCACCTCGCGGCGCAGGTCCTGGGCGATTTGCGCGTTGGAATCGGCCAGCGATTGGTTCTGGCACTGTACGCAGCGCAGCTCGGCGGTCAGTGCGTGGAAGCGCGCCTCCTCGGCGGCGCTGCGATAGTGCAGCGGCGTCGGGTCGCCGAGCGGTTCGGCCAGGGCCGGCGCGGCCAGCAGCGCGAGCAGCAACAAGGCCTTCTTCATTGCGCGGTGCGGGCGGCAGGCGGAGGGGGCGCCGCGGTGCGTTCGGCCTTCTCCAGCGCCGGCAGCAATTGCTTGCGGATCACCTCGTCGGTGAGCGCGCCGCTGTACTTCCAGCGCACGATGCCGTTGCCGTCCACCAGGAAGGTCTCCGGCGCGGCGGCCACGCCCCAGTCGATCGCGGTGCGGCCCTCGGGATCGAACAGCACCAGCAGGTACGGATTGCCGAGCTGTTCCAGCCAGCGCAGCGCCTCGTCGCGGTCGTCCTTCCAGTTGTAGCCGACCACCCGCACGCGCTTGCTCAGGGCGAAGCGGCTCAGCACCGGATGCTCCACCTGGCAGGCCGGGCACCAGCTGCCCCAGACGTTGAGCACGTACGGCGCGCCGAGCAGGTCGCGGGCGTGCACGCGGGTGTCGGGCTCGTGCAGCAACGGCAGGTCGAAGTCGGGGGCGCGCTTGCCGATCAGTGCCGACGGCAGCGCATCGCGGTCGCCATCGCCGGAGCGCTTCACGGCGTAGGCCAGCAATGCCGCCAGGGCGAGGAACGCCAGCACGCCGGCGACGATCGCGGCGGTCGGCAGGCGGCGGGGGCTTGTATCGGACATCAGGACTTCTCCGGGGTACGGCGGAACCGCCGGTCGGCCGCGGTCACCAGGCCGCCCAGCGCCATCAGCAGCGCGCCCAGCCAGATCCACCGCACGAACGGCTTGAGGTGGGCGCGTACCGCCCAGGCATCGTTGCCCAGCGGTTCCCCCAGCGCAACGTAGATGTCGCCGGACAAGCCAGGGTGGATGCCGGCCTCGGTCATCACCTGGCCGCCGCTGGCGTAGCGGCGCTTCTCCGGGTGCAGGGTGGCGACCACGCGGTCGTCGCGCAACACGCTGAGCGTGGCGCGGTCGGACAGGTAGTTCGGGCCCTGCCGCTCGTCGAGGCGGTCGAAGCGCAGTTCGTAGCGGCCCAGCGGCAGCGACTGGCCCGGCCCGAGCGCGACCTCGCGCTGCACGCTCAGCGCCTCGACCAGCAGCGCGCCGGCCAGGAACACCGCGATGCCGCCGTGCGCCAGGCACATGCCCAGCATCTCGGGGGTCAGGCGGCGGCCCTGCGCCTGCCAGCGGCTGGCGACGAAGCGCAGCGTGCCGAACATCACCCAGGCCGCGCCGAGCACGCCGAAGGCCGCCTTGAGCCGGCCCTGCGGCGCCACGAACCAGGCCAGGCAGGCCGCGACCAGGGCCAGCAGCGCCCACGGCAGCAGCATCGCCAGCGGCCGCGAAGCCTGCTCGCGCTGCCAGCGCGTCAGCGGGCCGAACGGCACCAGCGCCACCAGCGGCGCCATCAGCAGCACGAACAGCGTGCCGAAGTAGGGCGGGCCCACCGAGATCTTGCCGAGTTCCAGCGCGTCGGCCAGCAGCGGGTAGAGCGTGCCCAGCAGCACCATCGCGCAGGCACAGCTCAGCAGCAGGTTGTTGACCAGCAGCAGCGTCTCGCGCGAGGAACCGGCGAAGCGCGCGCGCGCCGCATCGGCCGGGTTCTCCAGGCGCGGCGCACGCAGCGCGTACAGCAGCAGCGAACCGCCCACCACCAGCAACAGGAACACCAGGATGAACAGCCCGCGCGAAGGGTCGGCGGCGAAGGAGTGCACGCTGGTCAGCACGCCCGAGCGCACCAGGAACGTGCCCAGCAGCGACAGCGCGAACGCGGCGATCGCCAAGAGCAGCGTCCAGCCGGCGAAGCTGCCGCGCTTCTCGGTCACCGCCTGCGAGTGCAGCAAGGCCGTGCCGGCCAGCCATGGCATGAAGCTGGCGTTCTCGACGGGGTCCCAGAACCACCAGCCGCCCCAGCCCAGCTCGTAGTAGGCCCACCAGCTGCCCAGCGCGATGCCGAGGGTCAGGAGGGCCCAGGCGACGTTGGTCCAGGGCCGCGTCCAGCGCAGCCATTGCGCATCGATGCGGCCTTCCAGCAGCGCGGCGATCGCGAACGCGAACGGCACGGCAAAGCCGACGTAGCCGGCGTAGAGCATCGGCGGGTGGACGATCAGCCCGGGATCCTGCAGCAGCGGGTTGAGATCGCCTCCTTCGACGGGCGCGGGCAGCAGCCGCGCGAACGGATTTGAGGTGAACAGCAGGAAGGCCAGGAAGCCGAGGCTGACGATCGCCATCACCCCCAGCACCCGCGCGACGACGCGCTCGGGCAGGCGGCGCGACGCCAGCGCCACCGCCGCCGTCCACAGCCCCAGGACCAGCGTCCACAGCAGCAGCGAGCCTTCGTGCGCGCCCCAGACCGCCGAGTAGCGGTAGACCAGCGGCAGCAGCGAGTTGGAGTTCTCGGCGACGTAGCGCACCGAGAAGTCCTGCGTCACGAACGCGTGCGTCAGCACGCCGAACGCGCCGGCCAGCAGCGCCAATTGCGCGAAGGCCGCCGGCCGCGCCACCGCCATCCACGCCGCATTGCCGCGCTGCGCGCCGGCCAGCGGCAGCACCGCCTGCAACAAGGCGACCAGCAGGGCGAGGATCAGCAGGATGTTGCCGAGTTCAGGAAGCATCGGAGAGCCGGGCCCCGGGAACATCAAGAGCGGCTGCCATGCGGCCGGCGCCGCTTCCACGGGTCCCGGCCTTCACGGCGCCGCCCCCATCTGGTGCTTCTTGTGCGCCGCGCCCATCTTGTCGGCCACTTCCTTGGGCATGTAGGTCTCGTCGTGCTTGGCCAGGACGTCCTCGGCGACGAATACCCCGTCCCGCATGCGCCCGGTGGCGACTACCGCCTGGCCCTCGCGGAACAGGTCCGGCAGGATCCGGTCGTAGCTCACCGGCAATTGCGCATCGCCGTCGGTGACGCGGAAATGCGCCTGCAGCGAACCGGGTGCGCGCTGGAACGAGCCCTTCTCGACCATGCCGCCGAGCCGGAACCTGGCCTGTTCGCCGGCCTCGCCGCGCAGCACTTCGGAAGGCGTGTACAGATAGGCGACGTTGCGCTGCAACGCCATCGCCACCAGCGTGGTCGCCAGCCCGCCGGCGAACACCAGCACCAGCACCCACAGCAGGCGCCTGCGCCGTACCGGGTTCATCGTACCAGCTCCGCATCGGCGGACGCGGCGGCCTGGCCGCGCCGGCGCGCGCCGCGCGCCCTGGCCTGCCGCAGCGCCCGCCGCACCTGCCAGCGCGCCGCCAGCGCCTCCCACAGCAATACCAGCGCGAACACCGCGTAGGCGGCGATCACATACGGCAGGTAGCTCATGCGCGTTCCTCCGCCAGCTTGGCCACCCAGTCCTTGCCGGCCTCGCGGCGCAGGTTGTCGGCGCGCGCGCGCACCAGCAGCGAGCCGGCGAACCAGAACTTGGTGGCGAACACCATCAGCCACAGCGGGGGCAGCATGCTCGGGTCCATGCTCGATTCCCCGAACAGGCGGATGGTCTGGCCCTGGTGCAGCGAGTTCCACCACACCACCGAGTAGCGGATCACCGGCAGCAGGGCCACGCCGACGATGGCCAGCAGGCCGGCCGCGCGGGCGGCGTTGCGATGGTCGTCGATGACCTGGTACAGGCCGATCACGCCCAGGTAAAGGAACAGCAGGATCAGCTCGGTGGTCAGGCGCGGGTCCCAGTCCCACCAGGTGCCCCACATGGGCTTGCCCCAGATGCTGCCGGTGAGCAGGGTGACGAGGGTGAAGGCGGCGCCGATCGGGGCGCAGGCCATGGCCAGTATCTCGCACAGCTTGATGCGCCAGATGAGGGCGATGGCCGCGTACAGCGCCATCAGGCCGAACACGAACAGGCTCATCCAGGCGCTGGGCACGTGGATGTAGAGGATGCGGAAGCTGTCGCCCTGCTGGTAGTCGGCCGGGACCACGAACAGGGCCTGCCACAGGCCCAGGCCCAGCAGCACCAGCGCGGCGGCGTAGCACCACGGTGCCCAGCGCCGGGCGAAACGGTCGAAGAACGGGGGCGAACCGAGTTGGTGGAACCAGCGGACGACGAGGTTCATGCGATGGCGGTGGGCTCTCGGTGTTGTCTTGGGTTCCGGTCAACTCAACGAAATGCGGATCGCGGCGGCGGCCGCCAGCGGCGCCAGCACCAGTCCTGCGACCAGCCCGGCCCCGAGCAACAGCAACGCGCCCACGGCATCCTGTCCCTGCGCGCTGGCGGCGACGCTGCCGGCGCCGAACACCAGCACCGGCACGTACAGCGGCAACGCCAGCAACGCCACGAGAATACCAGAGCGTTTCATGGTGACGGTCAGGGCCGCCACCACGGCGCCGAGGAGGCTCAGCAGCGGCGTGCCCAGCGCCAACGATGCCAGCAGCATCGGCAACCGGTCATGCGGCAGGTGCAGCAATTCCCCGAGCAGCGGCGTGGCCACGATCAGCGGCAGCGCGCTGGTGGCCCAGTGCAGCAGCACGCGCACCAGGATCAGCCAGGACAACGGCACCGGCGCGAGCAGCCATTGCTCCATCGAGCCGTCCTCGACATCGCCGCGGAACAGCGAGTCAAGCGACAGCAGCCCGGCCAGCAGCACGGCGAGCCACATCACCGCCGGCGCCGCCTGCGCCAGCAGTTCCGGGCGCGTGCCCAGGCCGAGCGCGAACAGCACCACGATCAGCAGCGCGAACAGCGCCGGCTGCAGGGCGTCGCCGCGGCGCCGCCACAACAGCCTGAGGTCGCGCGCGACCAGCGCCCGCGAGGCCTGCCACAACGACGGGGTGGGCGAGGGCACGCTCATGCGGCACCTCCCAGCACCAGCATGCGGGTGCGCACCGGCGGCGCGGCGTAGGCGCCGTGCGTGGTGACCAGCGCACCGCCGCCGCTGCGCAGGTGCGCCGAGATCATGCGGTTGACCAGGTTGATGCCGTCCAGGTCGAGGTTGGCGTACGGCTCGTCCAGCAGCCACAGCGGTGTCGGCGACAGCCACAGCCGGGCCAGCGCCAGGCGCTTCTTCTGCCCGGCCGAGAGCTGGCGCACCGGCGTGTCCTCGTAGCCGGCGAGCCCGGCGATCGCCAGCGCGCTGCCGGGCATCTGCTTGGTGCGGCGGCCGTGCAGGCCGCACAGGAAGTGCAGGTTCTCCAGCGTGGTCAGGTCGGCCTTGAGGCCGGGCAGGTGGCCGAGATAGGCGATGAAACGGCTGCGGTCGCCGCGCTTGGCCGGCCTGCCGTCGATCTCGATCCGGCCCGACTCCAGGTGCAGCAGCCCGGCCAGCAGGCGCAGCAGCGTGGTCTTGCCGGCGCCATTGTCGCCCTGGACCAGCAATGCCTCGCCGGCATCGACATGGAAATCGATCGGGCCGAACACCGGCTCCTCGTTGCGAGCGAAGGCCAGCGCATGCGCGGCAAGCAGGGGCGGCGCGGAGTACAGCGGATCGGTCATCGGTGAGTGGCGCCGGGCAGGGCGGAAGGCGGGCGGCATTGTAGCCGGGGATTCCTTCTCCCTGCGGGAGAAGGTGGCGCGTCCCCTCACCCCGACCCTCGCTTCGCGCCCCGGCCCAAGCCAGCGGCGTGGGCACTCAAAGGCACGCACGCCAGTGGCGTGCAAGCCATGCCTCCTCGCCCCACCGGGAGAGGGGCTAAACTCGCGATCCCACGTCTCCTGGATCGCGCGATGCCCCTGACGACCAAGCTGCCCAAGGTGGGCACCACCATCTTCACCGTGATGTCGCAACTGGCGGCCGAGCACGGCGCGGTCAATCTCGGCCAGGGCTTTCCCGATTTCGCGGTGCCGCAGCGGCTGGTCGACGAACTGGACGCGGCGATGCGCGCCGGCCACAACCAGTACCCGCCGATGACCGGCGTGGCGCCGCTGCGCCAGGCGATCGCCGGCAAGGCCTTGCGCTGCTACGGCGCGCAGGTGGACGCCGATGCCGAGATCACCGTGACCAGCGGCGCCACCGAGGCGATCTTCAACGCCATCCACGCGGTGGTGCGCCCGGGCGAGGAAGTGATCGTGCTCGACCCGGCCTACGACTGCTACGAGCCGGCGATCGACCTGGCCGGCGCGCGCGCCGTGCACGTGCCGCTGGATCCGCGCACCTTCGCGCCGGACTGGGCCAGGGTCCAGGCCGCGATCACGCCGAAGACCCGGCTGCTGATGATCAACAGCCCGCACAATCCGTCCGGCGCGATGTTCTCCGCCGACGACATGCGCACGCTGGCCGACCTGCTGCGCGGCACCGACATCTTCCTGGTTTCCGACGAGGTCTACGAACACATCGTGTTCGACGGCCGCCGCCACGAGTCGGTACTGCGCTGGCCGGAGCTGCGCGAGCGCGCCTTCGTCGTTTCCAGCTTCGGCAAGACCTACCACTGCACCGGCTGGAAGATCGGCTACGCGATCGCCCCGCCGGCGCTGACCGCCGAATTCCGCAAGGTCCACCAGTACAACACCTTCGCGACCTTCGCCCCGGCCCAGCATGCGTTCGCCGCGATGATCCGCGACGAGCCGGAGCACGACGAACGGCTGGGGGCGTTCTACCAGGCCAAGCGCGACCGTTTCCGCGAGCAACTGCTGGGGACCCGGCTCAAGCCGTTGCCGGTGCCGGGCGGTTACTTCCAATTGGTCGACTACTCTGCGGTCAGCGACCTGCCGGACACCGAGTTCGCGAAGTGGCTGACGATCGAGAAGGGCGTCGCCGCGATTCCGTTGTCGCCGTTCTACGAGGCGCCGCCGCAGGGCCAGCGCCTGGCGCGGCTGTGCTTCGCCAAGAACGAGGCGACGCTGGATGCGGCGATCGAGCGGTTGAAGAAGCTGTGATGGGTGATTCGTGATTGGTGATTCGAAAGAGCAGAATCACCATCAGCCATCGCGCTTCCGCTTTTCCGAATCACGAATCACGAATCACGAATCACGGCTCCCATGAACGACTTGCGCATTTCCCTCGTCCAGGGCGACACCCGCTGGCACGATCCGGCCGGCAACCGCGAGCACTACGCCGCGCTGCTGGCGCCGCTGGCGGGCACGACCGACCTGGTGATCCTGCCGGAAACCTTCACCAGCGGTTTTTCCAACGATGCCATCGAGCGGGCCGAGGGCATGGACGGGCCGACCGTGGCCTGGATCCTGGAGCAGGCCGCGCGCCTGGACGCGGCGGTCACCGGCAGCGTGCAGCTGCGCACGCCCGCGGGCGTGTTCAACCGGCTGCTGTTCGCCACGCCGGACGGGACGCTGGCCCACTACGACAAGCGCCACCTGTTCCGCTACGCCAACGAGCACCAGCGCTATGCCGCCGGTCGCGACCGGCTGACCGTGGAATGGAAGGGCTGGCGGATCAATCCGCAGGTCTGCTACGACCTGCGCTTCCCGGTGTTCTGCCGCAACCGCTTCGATGTGGAGCGGCCGGGGCAGCTCGACTTCGACCTGCAGGTCTTCGTCGCCAACTGGCCTTCGGCGCGGGCCTATGCCTGGAAGACCTTGCTGCGCGCGCGGGCGATCGAGAACCTGTGCTACGTCGCCGCGGTCAACCGGGTCGGCATCGACGGCAACCAGTTGCACTACGCCGGCGACAGCGCGGTGATCGACTTCCTCGGCCAGCCGCAGCTGGAAATCCGCGAACGCGAGCAGGTGGCGACCACCACGATCTCCGCCGCGGCGCTGGCCCAGCACCGCGAGCGCTTCCCGGCCATGCTGGACGCGGACGCGTTCGAGCTGGGCTCCGCCAACGCCGATCGCTGAACGGAACCACGCCGTCCGGCCCCGCGTTGTCGCGGCCCGGAGGGCGGCACTGCTAACCTCGCCGCCGTGTTCACACCAGGACGTTTCCCGTGACCAAGACCCTGAGCCTGATCGCGCTGCTGGCCGCGGCCTCGTTGGCCCCGCAGGCGCGCGCCGCGGGCAACATCGACTGCGAGCTGCGCTTCAACCTGTCCGGCTGGTCGATCTTCTACAAGACCGCCAACGGCACCGGCACCATCACCTGCGACAACGGCGCCAGCATCCCGGTGAAGATCGTCGCCAAGGGCGGCGGGCTGACCGTCGGCAAGTCCAAGATCGTCAACGGCAAGGGCAAGTTCACCGGCGCCTACAGCCTCAACGACCTGATCGGCACCTACGGCGGCGCCGAAGTGCACGCCGGCGCGGTCAAGTCGAGCAATGCGCAGGTGGTGACCAAGGGCGACATCTCGCTGGCCCTGGCCGGTACCGGCGAAGGCTGGGACCTGGGCGTCGGCTTCGGCAAGTTCGTGATCTCGCGCCGCTGAGCCGGGCCGGGCGGCTTCCGCCCGCGTCGCTCCCCAAAGGAAAAACGCCCCCGGAGGGGCGTTTTTTCGTGGCCTGGATCCGGCCTCCGGCTCAACCGCCGCGTGGACCGCGGCGCGGACCGGTGTTGCCGCCGGGACCGCGGCCGCCCGGGCGGTTGCCGCGCGGGCCACCCGGGCCGCGATTGCCGCCACCGGGACGCCCGCCGCCCGGACGGGCGGCGCCGTACGGGCTCAGGCCCGGCGTGGCGTGGTCGGACGGGAAGCTCGGCGCGTTGCCCGGATGCCCGTACGGGTGCTTGCGCTGGCCCTGGCCGGTGCCTGCGCCTGCGCCGCCGCGGGCCTGGCCCGGGCGCCCGGCGCCGGGGCCTTTCGGCTTGCCGTAGGGACGGCCCTGGCCGCCCGGGCCGGCATTGCGATGCCCGCTCGGGCCGGTGCTGACGCCTTCCGGCACGTACCAGCTGCGGAACGCGGCCGGATTGCCCTCGGGCAGGCTGCGGTCGCCCTTGGGCTTGCGCTGCTTGAACGGCTTCTGCGACTGCTTGGCCGCGGCCTCGCCGGTGACGGTCAGGCCGCCCTTGAAGCCGCCCTTGCCGCGACCGCGGCCGCGATCCTCGCGCACGTTGTCGAAGCGGCGCAGTTCGCGGCCTTCGTCGGCGGTGTTGTGGCCGTTGACGTAGGCGCCGGCGCTGCGGCCGCCGGCGACGTGCACGGTGGCCTTGGCGGCGCGGCGCTGGCCGATCACCGGCTGCAGGGTCAGCGCCGACGGCGCGCCTTCCTCCAGCTTCAGTTCGGCGCGCAGCGCCTCGACCTGCGCGCTCGGCAGTTCCACGGAGTGGCCGCGCAGCAGCTCGCGCGGCAGCGCGATCTTGCCGTAGCGGGTGCGCTTGAGCCGGCTGACCTGGCAACCCTGCGACTCCCACAACCGGCGCACCTCGCGGTTGCGGCCTTCCTTGACCACCACGCGGAACCAGTCGTGCGAGTCGGTGCCGCCGATGCGCTCGATCTCGTCGAACTTGGCCGGGCCGTCTTCCAGCGCCACGCCGCGCGCGAGGCGGTCGACGATGTTGTCCGGCACCTTGTCCTGGCCTTCCGGCGCACGCACGCGCACCACGTACTCGCGCTCGACCTCGAAGGAGGGATGCATCATCGCGTTGGCAAGCTCGCCGTCGGTGGTGAGCAGCAGCAGGCCGGTGGTGTTGATGTCGAGGCGGCCGATCGCGATCCAGCGCGCGCCCTTGAGCGCCGGCAGCGCCTCGAAGATGGTCGGGCGGCCTTCCGGGTCCTCGCGCGTGGTCACTTCGCCTTCGGGCTTGTTGTAGATCAGCACGCGCGCCGGCTCGGTCAGGGCGCTGGCGACGAAGCTGCGGCCGTCCAGTTCGATCCTGTCGCCGCTCTTGACCGACATGCCGGTCTGCGCGACCTCGCCGTTGACCTTGACCAGGCCGTCGGCGATGCGCTGCTCGAGCGCGCGGCGCGAGCCCAGCCCGGCCTGGGCGAGCACCTTGTGCAGGCGCTCTTCGAGCTTGGAATGTTCGGGGGCGCTGTCGCGCTTGAGCGAGAGTTTGTTCAACGACAGCTTGCGGGTGGTGTCACTCATTGTTCTGGCTCCGGCCGGCGTTTTCCTCGTCGGCCTCTGGTTCTGGATCGGCTTCGTCAACAGCCACGGTCGTCGTCGCGACGGCGTTGTCTTCGTCTTCGTTCACGTCTGCCGCGCGCTCGCCCGGCGCGGCTTCGGGTTCGCCCTGGCGGGCGTCGTGTTCTTGGTCTTGCGATGCGTCTTGTTGCGATGCGTCCTGCGGGCCCGGGGCGTCGTCGCCGCCGACGTCGTCGTTGGCGCTCGCATCCCCGGGCGGCGAGGCGCTCGCGGCGAGCGGCGCGGCCGGCTGGCCTTCGGCGTCGAGCGGCAGTTCCGGGTCCAGCTCGCCGATGTCCTTCAGTTCCGACAATGGCGGCAGCTGGTCCAGGCTCTTGAGCCCGAAGTAGTCCAGGAACGCCTTGGTGGTGCCGAACAGCGCCGGCTTGCCGGGCACGTCGCGGTGGCCGACCACGCGGATCCACTCGCGTTCCTCCAGCGCCTGGATGATGTTGCTGCTCACCGTCACGCCGCGCACCTGCTCGATCTCGCCGCGGGTGATCGGCTGGCGGTAGGCGATCAGCGCCAGCGTTTCCAGCGTAGCGCGGGTGTAGCGGGTCTTGCGCTCGGTCCACAGCCGCGAGACCCAGGCGTGCACGTCGGACTTGACCTGGAAGCGGAAGCCGGAGGCGACCTCGACCAGTTCCACGCCGCGCTCGGCGCAGCCTTCGCGCAGCAGCTCCAGCGCGCGCGCCACGCTGCCGGGGGGCGCGGGCTCGTCCTCGGGGAACAGCTCGTTCAACTGGGCCAGGGTCAGCGGCTGGTGGCTGGCCAGCAGCGCGGCCTCGACGATACGGGTGATCAGCTGTTGGTCCATGGTTGCTCAGGTCGACACGGCGGGTTCGTCGCTGTCGTCGAACTCGCTCGAGAACTGCAAGGGCTCGTTGGTGTTGTTCAACGCCAGCGACTTGACGTAGATCGGGGCCAGCGGCGCTTCCTGGACGATGTCCAGCAACTGCTCCTTGGCCAGCTCCAGCAGCGCCAGGAAAGTGACCAGCACGCCGAGCTTGCCTTCCTCGGCGGTGAACAGCGTCTCGAACCGGTAAAACTTGCCGTCGCCCAGCCGGCTCAGCACGTCGCCCATGCGCTGGCGCACGCTCAGCGCCTCGCGCTTGATGGCATGGCCCGAGAACAGCTCGGCGCGCTTGAGCACGTCGTACAGCGCCAGCAGCATCTCCTTGAGCTCGACCGGCGGCGGCAGCTTGATCGCGGCACGGTCCGGCACGTGGGCATGCGCCGGGGTGGTGTCGCGGTCCTGGCGGGGCAGGGCGTCGATGTCCTCGGCGGCCTGCTTGAAGCGTTCGTACTCCTGCAACCGGCGCACCAGCTCGGCACGCGGGTCCTCTTCCTCGCCCTCGGCGCTGGGCGGCCGCGGCAGCAGCATCCGCGACTTGATCTCGGCCAGGATCGCGGCCATCACCAGGTACTCGGCCGCCAGTTCGAAGCGCAGCTCCTGCATCACGTTGATGTAGTCCACGTACTGCCGGGTGATCTCGGCGACGGGGATGTCGAGGATGTCGAGGTTCTGGCGGCGGATCAGGTACAGCAGCAGGTCGAGCGGGCCTTCGAAGGCATCGAGGATGACCTCGAGCGCGTCCGGCGGGATGTACAGGTCCTGCGGGATCTGCAGCAACGGCTGCCCATGCACCAGCGCCAGCGGCATTTCCTGCTGCTGCGGCGGGCTCGGCGATGTCGGGGCAGTCGCGTCGGACGCGAGTTCGGAGGTCATCAGCTCGGATCGGTGTTGCGTTGCGCAGCCGCTGCGGACCCGGTCCGGCGCGGCCTTTCGTATCTCGTTGCAATCCCTGTCACGCCGGACAGGCGTGATTCCACACAACAAACCAGCACGACGCGCCCATCGGCACGACGGCATGACAGCTCTGAAGAGGTCGTCTAGCGCGGCGATCCGGTGTCGGGCGAATCGGTCGTCGGGGCGGGCGGGGCCGGGAGCCGACGGGCCGCCTGTATCCAGCCGCGTGCAGTGAAGCCAAGGGTAATGCGTGGCGATGGCCGGTGTCTAGGGGCGCCCTGGACCTCGAACAGGTGGCGTTGGGCCTGGAGACCCGGACCTGGCCTTGTCCGGCCAGGTCCGGGCGATGCCGGGCTTAGAATGTCCGCCGTTCCATGTGCGGAGTACGGGCAAGCTGATGTGGTACGTGATCGAAGGGTATGACGGCGAGCGGGCGCTCGAGGGCCGCAGGACGGCGCGGCCGGCGCATCTGGAGCGCCTGAAGCAGTTGCAGGCGGAAGGCCGGTTGCTGGTGGCCGGGCCCTGTCCGGCGATCGATGCCGAGGATCCGGGCGACGCCGGTTTCAGCGGCAGCGTGGTGATCGCCGAGTTCCCTTCGCTGGAGGCGGCGCGCGCCTGGGCGGACCAGGACCCGTACGTGGCCGCCGGCGTCTACGTGCGCGTCTACGTGCGCCCGTTCCGCAAGGCGCTGCCATGAGCCCGCGCGAAGCGCGCATCCGCGCCGCGCTGGAGGCGGCGTTCGCGCCGGTCGAGCTCGAAGTGGAGGACGACAGCCACCGTCACGCCGGCCATGCCGGCGCGCGCGACGGCCGCGGGCATTTCAACGTGCGCATCCGCAGTGCCGCCTTTGCCGGCATGACGCCGCTGGCGCGGCACCGGGCGGTGTATGCCGCCCTCGGCGAGATGATGCAGACCGACATCCATGCCCTGGCGATCGACGCGGCACCGCCGGCGTGAGGAGGGCGATGTCCCGGGACATCGAGGGGCCAGGAATGCCTGGATTTTTGTTGCGATGCAGCGAATGTGAAGGCCGGGTGACGAACTTCCAAGTAACTGAAATTTAAGATTTCCGCGGGCTGCGTCGGAAAACCGGCGGCCCCGGGTTTCCTAAACGGCTTGAAAACGATTACAGTCCGCCCGGTTTCATGCAGTCTCGGCCGCGGAGGGCGGTACGTTGACCAGAGCTACGATCACCATCAAAGACGTGGCACGCGAGGCCAAGGTCTCGGTCGCCACCGTGTCGCGGGCCTTGAACGGGCATACCAACGTGGCCGAGCCGGTGCGCCAGCACGTCCAGGCGGTGGCCGAGCGACTGCGCTACAGCCCGCACGCGGCCGCACGCAGCCTCAGCAGCCGGCACACCCAGACCATCGGCGTGGTGCTGCCCGACCTGTACGGCGAGTTCTTCTCCGAGCTGGTCCGCGGCATCGACGGGGTGGCGCGGGCGCGCCGCCAGCACCTGCTGGTCTCCAGCTACCACGGCAACCAGGACGAGCAAGGCCAGGCGCTGCGCGCCATGCGCGGGCGCGTGGACGGCTTGCTGGTGCTCTCGCCCTACGCGGAGAACCCGGGCTTCCTGACCGCCAACCTGCCGCCGGCGCTGCCGACCGTGCTGATCAATACCCGCCTGCCGGACGAGCAGTACCCGGTGCTGAGCATCGACGACCATGCCGGCGCCGTGGCGATGACCGAGCACCTGCTCGCGGCCGGCCACCGGCGCATCGCCTTCATCGCCGGCCCGGAATCCAACTTCGACGCGCGCGAGCGCCTGCGCGGCTTCCGCGACGCGATCGCCGCGCACGATGGCGAAGCATCGGGCATCGAGCTGCCGGGCGATTTCGACGAGGCGTCCGGCTACCGCGCCGGGCAGGCCTTGCTCGCGAGCGGTCCGCTGCCCGACGCGGTGTTCGCCGCCAACGACATGATGGCGCTGGGGTGCCTGTACGCGCTGACCCATGCCGGCGTGCGCGTGCCGGCCGACGTCGCCCTGGCCGGTTTCGACGACATCCCGCTGGCCCGCTTCGTTCATCCGCCCTTGACCACGATGCAGGTCAGCATCGCGGAACTGGGGGGGCAGGCGATGACCCGCCTGCTCGCCCTGATCGACCACCCAGGCGCGGTCGACAGACAGCGCCAAACCCTCGTTCCCGCGCTGATCGTGAGGGAATCCTGCGCATCGAGGTGACGTTTGCCGCGCCGGCGCCGGGTTTCCGCGTCGCAGGCGCTTTTTTCAGGCGGCCTTGCCGCCTTTGCCGGTAGTTGGGGAACCGTATCCACGCCGTAACCAGGAATCGAACCCCGGGAGGGTCAGAAATGGCAGATCAACGAAATACCGAAGCAGGACGACCATCACGCAGGCTGCTTGCCTGCGCATTGGCCAGTTGCCTGGCGCTGGCGGCCGCGCCGGCTTTCGCGCAGAGCACCGCGGCGACCATCCGCGGCCAGGTCACGGCCGATTCGGCCGCCGCCATGGACGCCAGGGTGACCGCCACCAACGTGGCCACCGGCCTCAGCCGCACCGTCCAGGTCGGCGCCGGCGGCGGCTATGCGGTGGCGGGCCTGCCGCCGGGCACCTACCGCGTCGAAGTGCAGTCCGCGGGCGGCAGCAACAGCCAGACCATCACCGTGCAGGTCGGCCAGACCGCGACGTTGAACCTGGGCGTGGGCGGCGTGGCCGCCAATGCCGGCGGCGGAGCGGCCACCACGCTCGATACGGTGCAGGTCACCGCGCCGTTGGCGGTGGAGACCAAGACCTCCGAGGTGGCCACCTACGTCACCACGCGCCAGATCGAGGCGCTGCCGCAGACCTCGCGCAACTTCCTGGCGTTCGCCGACACCGTGCCGGGCATGCGCTTCGAGACCAGCCCGAGCGACGGATCCACCCGGCTGCAGTCCGGCGCGCAGAGCGCGAACAACATCAACGTGTTCATCGACGGCGTGGGCCAGAAGAACTACGTGCTGGCCGGCGGCATCACCGGGCAGGATTCCAGCCGCGGCAACCCGTTCCCGCAGCTGGCGATCGGCGAGTACAAGGTCATCACCTCCAACTACAAGGCCGAGTACGACCAGCTGAGCAGCGCGGCGGTGTCGGCGGTGACCAAGTCGGGCACCAACGAATTCAAGGGCAGTTTCTTCTGGGACTACGCCAACACCGACATGCGGGCGACCCGGGAGACCGAGAAGGAGCAGGGCGGCAAGGACCGCTCCAAGGACGAGCAGTACGGCTTCGCGTTCGGCGGCCCGATCGTCAAGGACGTGGCGCACTTCTTCGTGACCTACGAGGGCAAGGACTACACCGCGCCCAAGGACGTCGTTCCCGGCCAGGGCTACAGCGTGTCCGACCTGCCGTCGTTCCTGCAGTCCTCGGTCCGCAACAGCTCGGTGCCGTTCCACGAGGACCTGTACTTCGGCAAGATCGACTGGTCGATCGGCGAGAACAACCTGCTGGAGCTCACCGCCAAGCGCCGCGAGGAGACCGACCTCAGCAATGTCGGCGACCAGAACACCGAGTCGTACGCGACCGACAACAAGGTGGACGAGACGCGCATCGACCTGCGCTGGCAGTTGACCGCCGGCGACTGGCTCAACGACGCCCACCTGACCTACGAGAAGGCCTTCTGGTCGATGGAGCCGAAGAACTTCGGCGCCGGCTACGTGCTGACCGACGGCGAGGGCAACACCGGCAACGTGATCCTGGCGACCGGCGCCGGCTCGGGCGGCTACCAGCGCAAGGGCCAGCAGGGCCATTCGTTCCAGGACGACCTGACCTTCACCGGCTGGGAAGGGCACACGCTGAAGATGGGCGTGAAGTACAAGCAGGTGGACCTGAAGACGCTCGAGCAGCAGCCCTACAACCCGCAGTTCTACTACGACATCGGCGACAGCACGTCGGTCCCGTACTACGTCAGCTTTTCCTCCGGCATCACCGGTACCAGCCAGGGCCAGCTGAGTTCCAAGAACAAGCAGTTCGGCATCTACTTCCAGGACGACTGGGAAGTGACCGACCGGCTGACGCTCAACCTGGGCGTGCGCTGGGACTACGAGAAGACGCCGAGCTATCTCGACCACGTGACCGATCCGGACGTGGTCGCGGCGATCTACGGCCAGGACCCGAACGCCCCGGCCGGACAGACCTACGCGCAGACGCTGGCGCTGGGCGGGATCGATATTTCCAACTACATCAGCGACGGCAGCAGCCGGCATGCGTTCAAGGATGCCTGGCAGCCGCGCCTCGGCTTCTCCTACGACCTGTCGGGCGACGAGAAGCACGTGCTGTTCGGCGGCGCGGGACGCGCCTACGACCGCGACCTGTTCGACTACCTGGCGCTGGAGCAGACCAAGGCCACCTACGGCAGCTACGGCTTCAGCATCGACACGGCCGGGCACCCGTGCACCGTGGGCAGCGGCACCTGCCTGGCCTGGGACGAGTCGCTGCTGCAGCAGTCCACGCTCGATGCGCTGGTGGCGGGCAACTCGGCCGTCGGGCGCGAGGTCGACCTGCTGTCCAACAACCTCAAGGTGCCGTATTCGGACCAGTTCAGCATCGGCATCCGCGACACGTTCCGGATGTTCGGCTACGACTGGAACAGTTCGGTGACGCTGCAGCGCATCGTGTCCAAGGACGGCTTCGTGTTCCTGCTGGGCAACCGCCTGCCGGACGGCAGCTTCTTCGAGCCGGGCACCATCTCCGGGCCGCCGTGGAACAACGGCGTGCCGGGATACGGCTCGCTGATCCTGGGCACCAACGGGCTGGAGACGCGCAACAACTCGCTGCTGCTCAGCCTGGAGAAGCCGTACACGAACGAGTCGCCCTGGAGCCTCAACATCGCCTACACCTACAGCAACGCCAAGGAGAACCGCCAGTTCGGCGAGCACTACGCGCTGGACTACCCGACGCTCTCGGACTACGGCTGGTTCACCTCGAGCGGCGTGGCGCGCCACCGCCTGGTGGTGAGCGGCGTCGCCGACGGGCCGTGGGGCACCACGTTCTCCGGCAAGCTGACCCTGTCCACGCCGGAGTACTACTACACCGACTATTGCCCGGTCGGCGTGGACGGCCAGTGCCGCATCCGCCAGTTCCATCCGGACACGACGCTGGGCTTCAAGCAGCTCGACCTGGCGGCGCAGAAGGTGTGGGACACCGGCTCGAACATCAAGCTGCGGGCGCGGCTGGACGTGCTGAACGTCTTCAACTGGAAGAACTTCGACTCCTACAGCGTCGATTGGGACAACGGCACGGCCACCGGCTTCGACCAGTACGTGACCCGGACCGCCAAGCTTTCGTTCGGACTGGATTGGTAGTGCCGCGGCCGCGGTTGCGCTCCCGGGAGGACGCAACCGCGGCCGAGGATGTATCTTCTCGAAGGTTTTTGAAATCGATTACATGAGCGGGGTTTGATGAACAGGGGACTATTCTCGAAGTGGCTGGCGGTACCTTTGGTGGCGTGCCTGGGATTGGCGGCATGCCAACGCGAAGAATCGCAGCCGGCCAAGCCGCAACCTGCCAGGCCCCCCGTCATCCTGATCGAGGCCAACGTGCCGCCGCGCCCGCTCAAGCCCGAGTTGCCGCCGCTGTTCAGCGACATAGAACGGCGTACCTTCCAGTTCTTCTGGGACACCACCAACCAGGAGAACGGCCTGACGCCGGACCGCTACCCGTCGCGCCCGTTCGCCAGCATCGCCTCGGTGGGCTTCGCCCTGACCGCCTATCCGATCGGCATCGAGAACGGCTGGATCAGCCGCAACCAGGCGATCGACCGCACGCTGACCACGCTGAAGTTCTTCCGCGACGCGCCGATGGGGCCGCAGCGGGCGGGACGGGCCGGCTACAAGGGGTTCTACTACCACTTCCTCGACATGCAGCAGGGCCAGCGCTACAACAGCTGGGTCGAACTGAGCAGCGTGGACACCGCGCTGCTGATGATGGGCGTGCTGTTCGCGCAGTCGTACTACGACGGCGACGATCCGCGCGAGAAGGAGATCCGCGAGATCGCCGACGTGCTGTACAAGCGCGTGGACTGGGCCTGGATGCAGAAGCGCGCGCCGCTGGTGTCGATGGGCTGGTTCCCGGAAAGCGGCTTCATCAACCACGACTGGATGGGCTACAACGAGGCGATGATGCTGTACGTGCTGGCGCTGGGCTCGCCCACCCACGCGGTCGCCCCGGAAGCGTGGGAAGTGTGGACCCGCACGTACAACAACGACTGGGGCGTCTACCAGGGACAGGAGTACCTGTCGTTCGGCCCGCTGTTCGGCCACCAGTACAGCCATGTCTGGATCGACTTCCGCGACATCCAGGACCAGTACATGCGCGAGCGCGGCATCGACTACTACCTCAACAGCCGCCGCGCCACGCTGGCGCAGCGCGACTACGCCATCGAGAACCCGATGAAGTGGAAGGGCTACGGCGAGAACGTCTGGGGCCTGACCGCCAGCGACGGTCCGCAGAACACCAGCCAGGAATACCGCGGCGAGCAGCGCCAGTTCCGCCACTACTCCTCGCGCGGTGCCGGCCTGCGCGAGAACTTCGACGACGGCACGATAGCGCCGACCGCGGCGATCTCCTCGCTGCCGTTCGCGCCGGAGGTGGTGATCCCGGCCACGGTGGAGATGCACAAGCGCTACGGCGACTTCCTGTATTCCAGCTACGGCTTCCTGGACGCCTTCAACCCCAGCTTCAACTACGACATCCCGCTCAAGACCGGGCGGCTGATCCCGGACCGCGGCTGGGTGGCCAGCGACTACATCGCGATCGACCAGGGGCCGATCCTGGCCGGCATCGCCAATTACCGCGACGAGTTCGTCTGGACGGTGATGAAGAAGAACAAGTACATCCGCCGCGGCCTGGAACGCGCCGGCTTCACCGGCGGCTGGCTGACGCCGGAAGGCGAGTCGCAGCCGGCGCCGCAGAAGGACGAGGAGGCGGCCAAGGCACGCGCGCTGGGCATCGCCGAGTCGCGCGCGGCCGCGGCCGAGGCACAGGAGAACCCGGCCCAGCGCCAGCAGAAGCCCGAGTGACGCGTGGCCAGCATCCGTAACCTGATCGCTGCCGCGCTGCTGCTCGCCGCCACCGCCTGCAGCGGGCCGCCGCAGGGCGAGACCATCCGCTTCTGGGCGATGGGCCGCGAGGCCGAGGTCGTCAGCGGCCTGATCGACGACTTCGAGAAGGAGAATCCGGGCATCCACGTGGATGTGCAGGCGATCCCGATGACGGCCGCGCACGAGAAGCTGCTCACCGCCTTCGCCGCGGACGGCCTGCCGGACGTGTGCCAGCTCGGCAATACCTGGATCCCCGAGTTCGCGCTGCTGGACACGCTCGAACCCCTGCAGCCGTACATCGACCGGTCCACGGTGGTCGACCCGAAGGACTACTTCCCGGGCATCTGGGATACCAACCTCATCGACGGGCAGGTGGTCGGCGTGCCCTGGTACGTGGACACGCGCCTGCTGTTCTATCGCAAGGACATGCTGCGCGAGGCCGGGGTGACCAGGCTGCCGGTGACCTGGGCCGAGTGGAACGACGCGATGGCCGCGGTGAAGAAGCACGTCGGTCCCGACCGCTACGCGATCCTGCTGCCGCTCAACGAGTTCGAGCAGCAGCTCTCGCTCGGCCTGCAGTTCGACGATCCGCTGCTGCGCGACCACGACAACTACGGCAACTTCCGCGGCCCCGGCTTCCGCAAGGCGCTGGCGTTCTACGCCAACATCTTCGAGCAGGGCTGGGCGCCGAAGATGTCGGAGACCCAGATCTCCAACGTCTGGGACGAATTCTTCGACGGCTTCTACGCCTTCTATCTGTCGGGCCCGTGGAACATCCGCGAGTTCGGCCTGCGCGAGCCGCCGGCGTTGAAGGGGCAGTGGGGCACGATGCCGCTGCCGGGCCCCAGCGGGCCGGGCGCGGGCATCGCCGGCGGCGCCAGCCTCGTGATCTTCCGTTCCTCCGAGCACAAGCAGGCGGCCTGGAAGCTGGTCGAGTTCCTGTCGCGGCCGCAGGTGCAGGCGCGCTTCCACGCGCTGATCGGCGACCTGCCGCCGCGCCGCAGCACCTGGGACGCTCCCTCGCTGGCCAACGACGAACTGGCCAAGGCGTTCCGCGAGCAGCTGGAACGGGCCAAGCCGACGCCCAAGGTGCTGGAATGGGAGCGGATCGTGCAGGAGATGCGGCTGGTGACCGAGCGGGTGGTGCGCGGCGGCGAGCCGCAGGACAAGGCCGTGGAAGAACTGGACAGGCGCGTGGACGAGATCCTGGCCAAGCGGCGCTGGATCTATGCGCAGGAACATCCGTCGCCGGCCACCGGGGAGGCACGGCCATGAGGCGCAGCTCGCTGGCCGGCTGGGTCTTCGCCGGCCCGGCCCTGATCGTGATCGGCGTGTTCTTCGGCCTGCCGGTGCTGTCGGCGCTGGCGCTGAGCGTCACCGACTTCGACCTCTACGCGCTCGCCGACGCCAGCCACCTGCGCTTCATCGGGCTGGGCAACTACATCGACCTGCTGCAGACGCCGATGTTCTGGAAGTCGTTGTGGAACACCACGTACTTCGTGGTCGTCGGCGTGCCGCTGTCGATCGCGGTGTCGCTGGGCGCGGCACTGCTGCTCAACGCGCCGGCGGCCCGCTTCAGGGCGCTATTCCGCACCGCGCTGTTCGCGCCGGTAGTGACCACGCTGGTGGCGGTGGCGGTGATCTGGCGCTACCTGTTCCACACCAGCTACGGCCTGGTGAACTGGGCGCTCGGCCACCTGGGCATCCCGCCGGTCGATTGGCTCGGCGACCCGGCCTGGGCGATGCCGACCATCATGCTGTTCGCGGTGTGGAAGAACTTCGGCTACAACATGGTGATCTTCCTGGCCGGCCTGCAGGCGATCCCGCACGACCTGTACGAGGCCGCGCGCATCGACGGCGCCAACAAGCGGCAGCAATTCCTGCACATCACCCTGCCGCAGCTGGGCCCGGTGCTGCTGGTGGTCAGCGTGATCACCGTCTCCGGCTATTTCCAGCTGTTCGCCGAACCGTACGTGATGACCCGCGGCGACCCGCTGCAGAGCACGGTCAGCGTGCTGTACTTCATGTTCGAGGAAGGCTTCAAGTGGTGGAACCTCGGTCGCGCGTCGGCGGTCGCGTTCCTGCTGTTCCTCATCATCCTGGCGGTGACGACGGTGATGCTGCGGCTCGGCCGCAAGAAGGAGTTCCTGTGAGTCCCTCGCAAAAGCGGCGCACGTCCATGTGCGCGGGTCCTTTTTCATGAGCCGGGAAGTGGGCCAATCGCGCTGGAACGGCGTGCTCGTGAACGGGGGGCTGGCGCTGATCGCGCTGGTCAGCCTGGCGCCGTTGCTCTGGATGGTGTCGGTGTCGTTCATGCCGCGCGGCGAGGCCAGCCATTTCCCGCCGCCGCTGCTGCCTTCGCACGCCACGCTGGACAGCTACCGCGAGCTGCTGGCGCGCACCGGCATGGCGCGCAACTTCGCTAACAGCCTGCTGGTGTCGCTGTCGATCACGCTCGGCTCGCTGCTGGTCAACACCATGGCCGGCTACGCCTTCGCCAAGCTGCGCTTCGCCGGGCGCGAGCGGATCTTCCAGGTCCTGCTGGCGGCGCTGGTGATCCCCGCGCAGGTGGCGATGCTGCCGCTGTTCCTGCTGATGAAGCAGTTGCACCTGGTCAACAGCTTCGGCGGGGTGGTCGTGCCGGCGCTGGCGACGGTGTTCGGCATCTTCCTGGTCCGCCAGTACGCGCGCGGCATCCCTGACGAACTGCTGGAGGCGGCGCGCATCGACGGCGCGAGCGAGCTGCGGATCTTCTTCCAGATCGTGCTGCCGATGCTCAAGCCGGTCCTGGTGACCTTGACCATCTTCACCTTCATGGCCGCCTGGAACGACTTCATGTGGCCGCTGATCGTGCTGACCGACCAGGAGCACTACACCTTGCCGGTGGCGCTGGCGGCGCTGTCGCGCGAGCACATCATGGACGTGGAACTGATGATGGCCGGGGCGGTGGTGACGGTGATTCCGGTACTGTTGCTGTTCCTGGCGCTGCAGCGCTATTACATCCAGGGCCTGCTGCTGGGGAGCGTGAAGGGGTGAGAATGGCGCGGTTGGGGGCAGGGATGGCATGGACCTGGAGCGAAACGCGATGAGACGGTGGCGATGAGATTGCGATCCTGGAAATGGCCGGTCGCCGGCCTGGTGATGGCCTGCACGGTTTCGCAAGCGTCCGCGACGGAGGCCCGCGTGCTGGATGGATTCGACGACATGTCCGCCTGGAAGCTGGTGGTCTCCAACCAGGTCAGCGGCTCGCTGCGCCCGGTGGCTTCCCCCGGCGGCGGCAAGGCGCTGTGCCTGGACTACAACTTCAACGGCGTGTCCGGCTACGTTGGCATCCGCCGCGAGCTGCCGGTCCAGTACCCGCGGAACTACGAGCTCTCGTTCAACATCCGCGGCGACTCGCCCGCCAACGACCTGCAGTTCAAGCTGATCGGCGCCAGCGGCGACAACGTGTGGTGGGTCAACCGGCCGGGATTCGCGTTCCCCAGGAACTGGACCAAGGTGGCCTATCTCAAGCGGCACGTCGAGAAGGCCTGGGGCCCAAGCCCGGACAAGGAGCTGCGCAGCAGCGCGGCGGTCGAGTTCACGATCTACAACAAGGTCGGCGGCAAGGGCACCGTATGCTTCGACCGCCTGGCGATGGCCGAGCTGCCGCCGCCCGACGAATCGCCGTATGCCGCCCATGTCATCGCCGACACCGCACCGGCGCTGGAGCAGCGCATGGCCGACGGCAAGCCGGACACGTTCTGGCTCAGCGGCAACGTCAAGCAACAGACCGTGACGCTGGACCTCGGCAAGGTGCGCGAGTTCGGCGGCGCCATCGTCAACTGGGTGCCGGGCCTGCAGGCCTCGGTCTACGAGGTGCGCTCCTCGGTGGACGGGCGCGAGTGGAAGCTGTTGCGCGACGTGGTCGCCGGCGGCGGCGACACCAGCTGGCTGGCGCTGCCCGAGAGCCAGGCGCGCTACCTGCGCTTCGACCTGAAGGACGGCCCGAACTTCCGCTACGGCATCAAGGAGATCAAGGTGCAGCCGCTGGCGTTCGCGGCCACGCCGAACGACTTCGTCAAGTCGCTGGCGGCGCAACTGCCGCGCGGCAGTTTCCCGCGGGGCTTCTCCGGCGAGCAGCCGTACTGGACCATCCTCGGCCTGGACGGCGGCACCGAGCAGGGCTTGATCGGCGAGGACGGCGCGGTCGAGGTGGCCAAGGCCGGCTTCAGCATCGAGCCTTTCCTGCTGGTCGGAGGCAAGCGCCTGGCATGGTCCGACGTCGGCAGCCGGCAGAGCCTGCAGGGCGGCTACCTGCCGATCCCGAGCGTGGATTGGCACCACGAGCAGGCCGACCTGCGGGTCACCTCGTTCGTGCAGGGCACGCCGGACAACGCGCAGCTGGTGGCGCGCTACCGCCTGAGCAACCCGGACAAGGTGCCGCACGACGTCACCCTGGCGCTGGCGATCCGGCCGTTCCAGGTCAATCCGCCGTCGCAGTTCCTCAATACCCAGGGCGGCGTCAGCCCGATCCAGCAGCTGGCGTTCAACGGACCGATCGCCAGCATCAACGGCAAGCCGCGCGTGTTCGCCGCGCAGGCGCCGGATGCCGCTTTCGCGACCGCCTTCGACAGCGGCATGGACGTGGCGCACCTGCTCGACAAGCAGGTGCCGGCGACGGCGCAGGTCAAGGACGCCACCGGCCTGGCCTCCGGCGCGATGCTGTACCGCTGGACGCTGCAACCGGGCCAGGCGCGCGAGATCGCGCTGGTCATTCCGCAGACCGGCCCGGCGCAGATGCCGGCCGGTTTCGACGCCGAGAAGGCGCAGCAGCAGGTGGCGCAATCCTGGCGCGACAAGCTCGACCGCGTGCGCATCGAGGTGCCGGCGGAAGGCCAGCCGGTGGTGGACACCCTGCGCACCGCACTGGCGCACATGCTGATCTCGCGGATCGGCCCGCGCCTGCAGCCGGGCACGCGTTCGTACTCGCGCAGTTGGATCCGCGACGGCGCGATGATCTCCGAGGGGCTGCTGCGGCTCGGCCGCGAGGACGTGGTGCGCGAGTACGTGGACTGGTTCGCGCCGTACCAGTTCGAGAACGGCATGGTGCCCTGCTGCGTGGACGACCGCGGCAGCGACCCGGTGCCGGAGAACGACAGCCACGGCGAGCTGATCTTCAACATCGCCGAGTACTACCGCTACACGGGCGACAAGCCGTTCCTGGAACGCATGTGGCCGCACGTCACCGGGGCGTACGGCTACATGGAGCAGCTGCGCCTGAGCGAGCGCACGGAATCCAACTTCATGGTCGACCCGGCCTTCTACGGGATGATGCCGGTGTCGATCAGCCACGAGGGCTATTCGGCCAAGCCGGTGCACTCGTACTGGGACAATTTCTGGGCGCTGCGCGGCTACAAGGACGCGGTGGCGATCGCCGAGGCCCTGGAGCGTCCCGAGGACGCGGCCCGGTTCGCGGCCTCGCGCGACCAGTTCCAGCAGGACCTGGACGCCTCGCTCAAGGCGGCGGTGCGCCAGCACCAGATCGACTACCTGCCGGGCTCGGCCGAACTGGGCGATTTCGATCCCACCTCGACCACCATCGCGCTGGCGCCGGGCGGCGAGCAGGGGCGGTTGCCGCCGGAGCTGCTGGACGGCACCTTCGAGCGCTACTGGAACGAGTTCGTCGCGCGCCGCGACGGCAAGCGCGAATGGAAGGACTACACCCCGTACGAATGGCGCAACGTGTCGGCGTTCGTGCGGCTGGGATGGCGCGACCGCGCCTGGGACGCGCTGTCGTTCTTCTTCAAGGACCGCACCCCGCAGGCGTGGAACCAGTGGGCGGAAGTGGTCTCGCGCACGCCGCGCGCGCCGTTCTTCCTCGGCGACCTGCCGCACGCCTGGGTGGCTTCGGACTTCGTGCGCTCGGTGCTGGACATGTTCGCCTACGAACGCGAGAGCGACGACAGCCTGGTCATCGCCGCCGGCCTGCCGCCGCGCTGGTTCGAGGGGCAGGGCGTGGCGATCTCCGACCTGCGCACGCCGCAGGGGCGGCTGGGCTACTCGATCAAGCGCAGCGACAAGCGGCTGCTGCTGCAGGTGCAGACCGGGCTGGTGCTGCCGGCCGGCGGCGTGGCGTTCCCGTGGCCGTACGCGGGCGAGCCGGGCGAGGCCACGATCAATGGCGAGCAGGCGCAATGGCAGGGCAACGAGCTGCGCATCCGGCAATTGCCGGCGCAGGTGGAGGTCGAGGTGCCGGCGTCGGTGCGCCGGGCCGAGCGCAAGGCCCAATGACGGGTCCGGCGCGGCGCGCGACGCGCGCGATGGCGGCGGTGCTGCTGGCGTTGGCACCGCTGGCCGCCGCCGCCCGGGACGAGGTGGCGGGCATGTCGCTGGTGACGCTTAACCTGCACCACGACCGTGGCGACTGGCCGGCGCGGCGCGAGTACATCGCCGGCGAACTCGCCGCGCTGCGTCCGGACGTGATCGCCTTGCAGGAAGTGATCGAGCGCGAGGGCAGCGTCGCCAACCAGGCGGCCTGGCTGGCGCAGCGGCTGGGCTACGACTACGAGTTCGCCTCGGTGGACCCGGCCGGCGCGCCCAAGCGCTACGGCAACGCGCTGCTCACCCGCCGGCCGGTCCTGGCCCGGCACCAGCGCCTGCTGCAGCCGCTGGACGACTATCGCGTCGCCGCGCAGGTGCGCATCGACGTGGACGGGCAACCGGTCAGCGTCTACGTCACCCATCTCAACGAGCGCGCCGACGGGCGCGGACGCGCGACCCGTACCCTGCAGGTCGCCGACCTGCTGCGGTTCGTCGCCGACACCGCCGGCGGGGCGCCGGTGGTGATCGCGGGCGACTTCAACAGCGCCGCCGATGCGATCGACCTGGAAGCGCTGCGCAAGGGCTACGGCGACAGCTATGGCAGCGTGCACCGCGATGCCCGGGTGAGCACGCTGAACATGGAGGTCTACGACAGGCCGGCGCGGATCGACCACGTGTTCTTCCAGCAGCAGCGCCTGCTGGCGCGCGAGGCGAAGATCCTGTTCGATCTGCCGGACGCCCACGGGCGCTGGGCGTCGGATCATTACGGCGTATGGACACGGCTGCAGTTCGCGCCATTGCCGGCGCGGTCGATGGTGGATGCATCGTCGACGAAGCCTTGACCTGAAGCCCCTCTCCCGGCGGGGCGAGGAGGCACGGCTTGCGCACCACGGGTGCGCGTGCCTTTGAGCGCCCACGCCGCTGGCGTGGGCCGGGGCGCGAAGCGGGGATTGGGGTGAGGGTACGAAGGCGAAGCCCCCGGCCCCGTGCCCTCATCCGCCCCTTCGGCGCACCTTCTCCCCTCGGGGGAGAAGGGGAATAGCTCACCCCGCGGCACGCACCTGCCGCACGATCGCCGCGGCCTTGGCCGAGGTCTCGCGGATCTTGTCCCACTCGCCGCCGGCGACCCAGTCGTTGGGCACCATCCACGAGCCGCCGATGCACAGCACGTTCGGCTGCGACAGGAACTCGGCCGCGTTGGCCTCGCTGATGCCGCCGGTCGGGCACAGCTTGAGATCGGCGAGCGGTCCGGCCAGGCCCTTGAGCATGGCCAGGCCCCCGACGGCGCTGGCCGGGAACAGCTTGCACACGCGGAAACCGCGCGCCATCAGGGCCAGGAACTCGGTCGGCGTGGCCGCGCCCGGGACCACCGGCAGCGGCGCCTGCGCCAGCGCATCGGCCAGCGCCGGCGGCGTGCCCGGGGTCACCAGGAAGTCGGCGCCTGCATCGATCGACTGCTGCATCTGTTCGGCCGACAGCACGGTACCGGCGCCGACCACCACGTCCGGCAGTTCCTTCTTCAGCACCGCCAGCGCTTCCATCGCGACCGGCGTGCGCAGGGTCAGCTCGATCGCCGGCAAGCCGCCTTCCAGCAGCGCGGCCGACACGCGGCGGGCCTGGTCCAGCGTGTGGACGGTCACCACCGGCAGGATCCCGGCGGCGCGGAGCAGTTGTTCGGCTTTCTGTTGGTGCTGGGCGATGCTCATGGCGTTCTCGGTGTCGTAAAGCGGGAATTGGGGATTCGGGATCGGGGATTCGGGGCGGTGTCCTGGCTCTGCCAATCCCCGATCCCGAATCCCCGATCCCGGCATTTCAAGCGTCCTTGGCTTCGTGCGGGGCTTCCGCCGCGACCGGCGTATGGCCCAGGTCGTATTCGGCGTCGTATTCCCACAGGCTGCCGTCGGCGTTCATCGGCCCGCAGGAGATCGAGATCGCGCCCTGGTCGGCCGGGCCGACCACGCGCCGGTTGATCGCGAACAGGTTGCGGCCCAGGTCGTTGCCGGCCGGCGCGGTGTTCGGCGCGATCTCGCGCGCGGCCCATTCCTCCGGCGATACCTTCACTTCCAGGGTACCGGCCTCGCCGTCGAGCACGACGATGTCGCCCTCGCGGATCCGGCCGATCGGACCGCCGCGCGAGGCTTCCGGCGTGACGTGGATCGCCGCCGGGAACTTGCCGGAAGCACCGGACAGGCGGCCGTCGGTGACCAGCGCCACGCGCCGGCCCTGGTTCTGCAGCATGCCCAGCAGCGGCGCCAGCGAATGCAGTTCCGGCATGCCGTTGGCGCGCGGCCCCTGGTAGCGCACCACCGCGACGAAATCCTGCGGCAGCAGGCCGGCGGCATGCAGCTTGTTGAGCATCTGCGGCGCATCGACCACCACCGCGGGCGCCTCGATGCGGCGGTACTCGGGCTTCACGGCCGACAGCTTGATCAACGAACGGCCCAGGTTGCCGCGCAGCAGGCGCAGGCCGCCCTGCGCCTCGAACGCATGGGCGACCGGGCGCACCACCGCCTCGTCGGCGCTGGCCTGCGCGCCCGGCACGTAGCCGACCTTGCCGCCCTCGTGCAGCCGCGGTTCCTGCGCGTAGGCGCGCATGCCGCCCTCGACCACGGTCGGCAGGTCGTCATGCATCAGCCCGGCGTCCATCAGCTCGCGGAACACGAAGGCGGTGCCGCCGGCGGCGTGGAAGCGGTTCACGTCGGCCTCGCCGTTGGGGTAGACGCGCGCCAGCAGCGGCACGGTCCGCGAGATCAGGTCCATGTCGTCCCAGGTCAGGACGATGCCGGCCGCGCGCGCCACCGCGATCCAGTGGATGGTGTGGTTGGTGGAGCCGCCGGTGGCCATCAGCGCGACGATCGCGTTGACGATGGCGCGCTCGTCGATGAGCCGGCCGAACGGGCGGAAATCCTGGCCCAGCGCGGTGATCGCCAGGGCGCGCTCGGTCGCCGCGCGGGTCAGCGCGTCGCGCAACGGCGTGCCGGGATTGACGAACGAAGCGCCCGGCAATTGCACGCCCATCGCTTCCAGCAGGACCTGGTTGGAGTTGGCGGTGCCGTAGAAGGTGCAGGTGCCCGGCGCGTGGTACGAGGCGGCCTCGGCTTCGAGCAGCTCCTCGCGCGTGGCCTCGCCGGCCGCGTAGCGCTCGCGCACTTCGGCCTTCTTCTTGTTGGGGATGCCCGGGGTCATCGGCCCGGCCGGCAGGAACACCGCCGGCAGGTGGCCGAAGGCGAGGGCGCCGATCAGCAGGCCCGGCACGATCTTGTCGCACACGCCCAGGTAGACGGTGCTGTCGAACATGTCGTGGCTCAGGCCGATCGCGGCGGCCTGGGCGATCACGTCGCGCGAGAACAGCGACATCTCCATGCCGGCGCGGCCCTGGGTGACGCCGTCGCACATCGCCGGCACGCCGCCGGCGACCTGGGCGGTGGCGCCGAGCGCGCGCGCGGTCTCGCGGATCAGCTCGGGATACTGCTCGAACGGCTGATGCGCCGAGAGCATGTCGTTGTAGGCGGTGACGATGCCGAGGTTCGGCGTCGCGTCGGCGCGCAGCCGGCCCTTGTCGGTCGGGCCGCACGCGGCGAAACCGTGGGCCAGGTTGCCGCAGCTCAGGCGGGCGCGGAACGGGCCGTCGCGCAGGGCGGCATCGATGCCGGCGAGGTAGGCCGCGCGCGACGGCGCGCTGCGCTCGCGGATGCGTTCGGTGACGGCTTGGATGTTGGGATGCAGGCTCATTGGCTACCGGCTATGAGTGGAGCGGGAAGGACCCGCTTTTCGTTAGGTCCCCGCACATGGATGTGCGGGCTCTTGCGAGGGACTCGCATCTTCAAGTCCCCGCACATGGATGTGCGGGCTCCTTAAGGGCACCAGTGCACGCGCAGCCGCGGCCCGGGCAGGTCGATGGCGGCGCGGATCGGGTATTCCAGCGGATCGTCGCCGGCCAGTGCCGCTTCCAGCACCTCCAGCTTCTGCTTGCCGCGCAACAGCAGCAGGCGCGTGCCGGCCATGGCCAGCCCGGCCGGCGTCAACGTGATCCGCAGCGGCCAGCTGTTGGAGCCGGGGCAGCCGGTGGCGTCCAGCGAAGCGTAGGGCGCCGGATTGGCGAGCGCCTTCGGCAGGTCGGACGCGCCGGGAAACAGCGAGGCGGTATGGCCGTCGCCGCCCATGCCCAGCACCGCCACGCACGGCGCGGGCGCGTGCCGGGCGTGCAGGTTGGCCGAATGCACGCATTCCTCGATCGGCTTGCCGGGACGGACCAGCGGCACGAAGCCCATGCCCTCGGCATGGTCGAGCAGGCTGTGCCCGACCAGCCAGGCATTGCTGTCCGGATCCTGCGGCGACAGCCAGCGCTCGTCGACCAGCCCGGCCTCGACCTTGCTCCAGTCCAGCGCGCGCGTCGCCAGCGATTCGTACACCGGCGCCGGCGTGGTGCCGCCGGAAAGCAGCATGCGGGCGTGGCCGTTCTTCTCGATCTCGTGGGCGAGGATGCCGGCCAGTTCGCTGGCGACGCCCTCGATCCAGTCCTGGGGCTCCTCGTGGCGCACCAGCGCGATGCGCTCGTGGTTCTGCAGCTTCATCGGATCACCTCGCGTTCGGCATCCACGGCGTACGCGGCCGCGCCCAGCAGGCCGGCCTGCGGGTGCATCACCGCCAGCGACGGGACGCGCGACATGATCGACGAGAAACGGCCCTTGTTCTCGAAGCGCTGCCGGAAGCCGGAATGCAGGATCGAGTCCAGCAGCCGCGGCACCAGCCCGCCGGTGAGGAACACACCGTCCCAGGCGCCCTGGACCAGCACCAGGTCGCCGGCGATGGCGCCGAAGATCGCGCAGAACAGGTCGACCGTGCGCGTCGCGCGCGGATCGCCGGCGGCCGCGCGCGCGGTGATGTCCTTCGGTTGCAGCGGCCCCGGGTCGACGCCGGCGATCTCGCTCAGCGAACGGTAGATGTTCACCAGCCCCGCGCCGCAGATCAGGCGCTCGTTGGAAACGCGGCCGAATTGCTGCGACAGGATCTCCAGGATCCGGATTTCCTCCGGCGTGCCCGGCGGGAAGCTGGCATGGCCGCCTTCGGTTTCCAGCGGATAGCAGCGGCCGCCGCGGATGACCAGGCCGCCCACGCCGAGCCCGGTGCCGGGACCGATCACCGCGTAGTTGCGCGGTTGCGTCACCGGCGCCGGTTCCCAGCCGGCGCCGCCGACCTGCACCACGTCCTCGGGCCTGAGCAGGCTGATCGCCATCGCCTGCGCGGCGAAGTCGTTGATCAGGTGCAGGCTGTCGAAGCCGAGCATGCCGGCGGTGCGGCTGCGCGAGATCACCCAGGGGTGGTTGGTGATGCGGGCCTCGTCGCCGTCGACGCGGCCGGCCACCGCGAACACGCCGCGCGCGGTGGGCACGCCGGTCTGTTCGAGGTAGTGGCTGGCGGCGTCGCCGAGCGAGGGGAACTCGACCACCGGGTACTCGCGCACGGTGTCGGCGAGCAGCGGGACCGAGGCGTCGATATCGGCCAGCGCGAAGCGCGCATTGGTGCCGCCGATGTCGGCGACCAGCACGGGCTTGGACAGCGCCAGGTTCATGCGTCCGCTCCGTGGTCGTCGATGCCGGGCGGCAGGAACGCGCGCGCGCGTTCCGGGCCCCAGGTGCCGGCCGGGTAGGACTCCAGCGGCAGCCCGGCCTTCTTCCAGGCCTCGCTGACGCTGTCGATCCAGGCCCAGGCGGCCCTGACCTCGTCGTCGCGCACGAACAGCGCGTGGTTGCCGTTGAACGCATCCAGGAACAGGCGTTCGTAGGCGATCCGGCGATGCAGGCCGGTCGGCACCGACAGCTCCAGCTCCAGCGGCTGCAGTTCCAGCGCGCCCCATTCCGGGCCGGCCAGGCTGCTCATCAGGCCCAGCTCGATGTTCTCCTGCGGCTGCAACTGGAAGGTGAGCCGGTTGGGCACGGCCTGCTTGCGATGCGGACGCTCGAACAGCCAGTGCGTGACCGGCTTGAGCGTGACCACCACGCGGGTGGTGCGCTCGGGCATGCGCTTGCCGGTGCATAGGTGGAACGGCACGCCTTCCCAGCGCCAGTTGTCGATGCGCGCGGTGACGCCGACGAAGGTCTCCACGTCGCTGCCTTCCGGCGGCTGGTAGGCCTGCGCGGGCTGGCCGTTGATGGTGCCGGCGGTGTAGCGGCCGCGCACGCTGTCGCGCGCGGCGTGCTCGGCGGTCAGCGGCCGCAACGCGCGCAACACCTTGACCTTCTCGTCGCGGATGCGGTCGGCCTCCAGCGAGGCCGGCGGTTCCATCGCCACCAGGCACAGCAGCTGCAGGATGTGGCTCTGGACCATGTCGCGCAGCGCGCCGGAGCGGGCGTAGTAGGCGTCGCGCCCGTCCACGCCCTCGCTCTCGGCGACCAGGATCTGCACCGACTCGATGTAGTTGCGGTTCCACACCGCCTCGAGCAGCGTGTTGCCGAAGCGCAGCGCGATCAGGTTCTGCACCGCGGCCTTGCCCAGGTAATGGTCGAGCCGGAACACGCGGTCCTCGTCGATCAGCGCGCCGATCGACTGCAGGATCTCCTGGGCGCTGGCCGAATCGTGGCCGATCGGCTTTTCCAGCATCAGGCGGTGCGGCGGCGCCAGCGCGCCGCCCTCGGCCAGGCCCTGGCAGGTGCTGATGTACAGGCCCGGCGGGATCGCCAGGTAGCTCACGCAGGGGCGGTCGGTCAGTTCGCGCACGGCATTGGCGACCGAGCTCGCATCGCGCAGGTCCACCGAGCGGTAGTCGATCCGCTGCAGCAACGCCTCGATCTGGGCCGCGCTGGCGTGGGGCAGGGCCTGTTCCAGGCGCGGCCGCAGGATGTCGTGGAACTTGGGCGTGTCGTGGGGCGAAAGCGCCAGTGCACGGACCCGGAAATCCTCCGGCAGCAAGCCATCGATCGACAGGCGCAGCAGGGAGGGGAAGAGGTAGCGCTGTGCCAGGTCGCCAGTGGCACCGAACAGGAGGAGTGTGGTGTGCATGGATCGAGTTTCAGATTCCTGTGACATCGTTGTCAATGAAGTGGCCCAAGGGGTTCCAGGCGTTCTGGTGATCGGGTTGGCCGCATCGGTTCAAGGCGTATGCGCACACATCGGGATCCCTGCCCAGGGAGGTGAGCCCCCGATTGTTGCAGCAAAGGGCCGGCATGTTTAGGGCGCACCGGGCATACCTGGACGATCGTTATGGAATGTCTGGCCCGGTACGGCGCGGAGTGCGCGCAAGTCCGGTGCGATGGCGTCATGTTCCCTCCCGTTCGATTCCCCATGCCGTTCCCTACGACCATCGTGTCGAAGGGGCTGGCGCGACGTGTCCGGCCCTCGCGGGCGGCACGCCGCCGATGTTGCCAGTTGAAAACGATTACATGTCAGAATAAACCAATGCATTCGTTTGCGGTGGATCCTGCGACGATTGCCCGTCACTGACGTCGGGAGGGCCGGCGCAGTCGTATCCCCGGTCGAGGCGAGAAGATGGCGAAAGTGCAGTTGGACAAGGTCCGCAAGGTCTACGACAACGGCCAGGTGGCCGTGCAGGGGGCCAGTTTCGAGGTCGCCGATGGCGAGTTGATGGTGCTGGTGGGCCCTTCCGGCTGCGGCAAGTCCACCCTGCTGCGGATGATCGCCGGGCTGGAGGAGATCAGCGATGGAACGCTGCGGATCGGCGATCGGGTGGTCAACGACGTCGCCCCCAAGGACCGCGACATCGCGATGGTGTTCCAGAGCTACGCGCTGTACCCACACATGACCGTGGCCGAGAACCTGGCCTTCGGCCTGAAGCTGCGCGGCACGCCCAAGGACGAGATCGCGCGGCGGGTGAAGGAGGCGGCCGACATGCTCGGCCTGGCCTCGATGCTGGACAAGCTGCCCAAGGCGATGTCCGGCGGCCAGCGCCAGCGCGTGGCGCTGGGCCGGGCGATGGTGCGCGAGTCGGCGGTGTTCCTGCTCGACGAGCCGCTTTCCAACCTCGACGCCAAGCTGCGCCACAGCGTGCGCACCGAGATCGCGCAACTGCATCGCAAGCTCGGCACCACGATGATCTACGTCACCCACGACCAGGTCGAGGCGATGACGCTGGGCCAGCGCATCGTCGTGCTCAAGGATGGCGTGATCCAGCAGATCGACACGCCGATGGCGCTGTACGAGCGGCCGGCCAACCTGTTCGTGGCCGGGTTCCTCGGGAGCCCGGCGATGAACGTGCTGCGCGGAAGGCTGGTCGCGGGGCCCGGCCTGGGGCTGCAGCTCGCGGGCGGGCGGACATTGCCGATCGAGGGCGCGGCCGTGTCGCCGGACTGGCTGGGGCGTGAGATCGCGGTGGGCGTGCGCCCGGAGCACCTGCAGCCGGCGACGGCGGCCGGGCCGGCGTTCGACGCCGTGGTCGACGGACTGGAGCCGGTCGGCAACGAGATCTTCGTCAACGTGTCGCTGGACGGGGTGCCATTGGTGTTGCGCGTGCCGCCGCAGGCGCTGCCCGCGGCGGGCGAGGCGCTGCCGGTGGCGATCCAGGCGGCGCACCTGCATTTCTTCGATGCGGATAGTGGCGTGCGCTTGTCCGCGTCTGCTTGACGCGCTTCCCATAGCGGGAGCCGTTCCCACAAAAGCAGGTCCCGCAACGGGATCAGCGTGCCAGTCCATCCAGGAACGGAGCGACACGCGTGGCCTCGCCGCGTACCGTCAGGCCATCCTCCGCGCCTTCCAGCGGCAGCACCGCCAGCGCCAGGCCGTCGGCGACGCTGGCGACGCTGCCGATGGCCTGGTCGTCGCGCCGCACTTCATCGCCCGGCTGGGCATCCACGGCGGTTTCGAGCAGGCGCGTGCTGCGCTTGGCCTTGCCGAGGAAGTGCGTGCGCGCCACGATCTCCTGGCCGGGGTAGCAGCCCTTCTTGACGCTGTAGGCGTTGAGCCGGTCCAGCCCGATCTGCTGCGGCGTCCATTGCTCGCGCTGCGACGCGTCCAGTCGAGGCAGGCCCATGCGCAGGTCGAGCCTGCGCCATTCCTTGGCGAAGTCGTCGTCGGCCTGCACGAGCGCCGAGCGCGGTTGCACGCACAGCGTGCGCGCCGCCCCGGGGGTGCCGAGGTCGAACGACAGGCGGTCCTGCTCGATGCCGAGGCGGTCGCCGTCGGCCGGGGCGGGCGACAGCCGGCCGGACACGGCCAGGTCCTCGCGCGGCTCGATGCTCGTCTTGCGGCGGAACACGAAGCGGCGCAGTTGCTCGGCCATGGCGTGGGCACCGCCGTCCGGAAGCACCAGGCGGATGTCCTGCTCGCTTGGCCGGGCGAGCAGGAAGATCGCGATGACCCGGCCCTTGGGCGTGAGCCATGCGTTCCATTGCCAATGTCCAGCGGCCAGCGAGGCCACGTCGTTGGCGAACTGGGCCTGGGAAAAAGCCACCGCGTCCGGACCCTGGAGCGCGATGATTTCCGCCTCCGGGAGCAGGATGAACGACGGTTCCGTAATGTGAAGGTTGTCAGGCACGGGGGGCAGGACTAAAATTTGCTGCGTTGCGAGACCCTCATGATAGGCCAAACAACCCCCACTCCCGAGACCGAGCCCGAAGCGCCGCCGCCCGCTGGAACGCATGATTCCAAGGGTGGAACGGAGCCGAAGGAGATCGGTGGCCGCGGCGGACTGGATCCGGTGCGATACGGGGATTGGGAGAAGAACGGGCGCTGCATCGATTTCTGATCAGCACCAGCCAACGCGGCGCAAGCCGCCCAGCCGAGAAAAACGAGTCCAGCGAATGGCGACCCAAGAACGACCATTGTCTCCGCACCTCCAGGTGTATCGCTGGCAGATCCAGATGGCCACCTCGATCCTGCATCGAGCCACGGGCATCGTTCTGTCGCTCGGTGCCCTGATCATCGCCACCGGCCTGCTGGTGCTGATGCTGGGCCCGGAACACTGGAGCTGCTTCACCCAGCTGGCTGGCGCCTGGTATGGCCAGCTCTTCCTCTTCATCTGGTCCTGGGCCTTCGCCTACCACCTGTGCAACGGCATCCGCCACATCGTGCAGGACTTCGCGTACGGCTACAGCATTCCCGCCTTCAAGCGCAGCAGCTGGCTGTCGGTGATCGGCAGCCTGGTGATCACCGCGCTGATCTGGGCCTACGTCCTGCTGGGAGCCGGCGCATGAGTCGCTTTCGTACCCCCCTCAAGAACGTGCGCGGCCTCGGCGCGGCCAAGACCGGCACCGATCACTTCGTCCACCAGCGCCTGACCGCGACCGCCCTGGTGCTGCTCGGCATCTGGTTCCTGGTGTTCGTGCTCGGCCTGGTCGGCTCGGACTACGCCACCGCCACCGCGGCGGTCGCCAAGCCGTGGAACGCGGTCCTGCTGGTCGGTTTCCTCGTGGCCTCGTTCTGGCATGCCCAGCTCGGCCTGCAGGTCATCCTCGAGGACTACATCCACAATTCGCTCCTGGCCCTTGCGCTGCAGACGACGGTGAAGTTCATCGCCGTGGTCGGCGGAATCGCCAGTGTCTTCGCGGTGGTCCGCATCGCGCTGGGCGGCGCCTGAGTCCTCGGGCGCCCAGAACAGGAATCCAGATTAGATGTCCGCTTACAAGATCACCGAACACAAGTACGACATGGTCGTGGTCGGCGCCGGCGGCGCCGGCCTGCGCGCCACCTTCGGCCTGGCCCAGAAGGGCCTGCAGACGGTGTGCCTGACCAAGGTCTTCCCGACCCGTTCGCACACCGTCGCGGCGCAGGGCGGCATCTCCGCCGCGCTCGGCAACATGGGCGACGACGACTGGCGCTACCACTTCTACGACACCATCAAGGGCTCGGACTGGCTGGGCGACCAGGACGCCATCGAGTACATGGTGCGCGAGGCGATCCCCGCGATCATCGAGCTCGAGCACTACGGCGTGCCGTTCTCGCGCACCGAGGACGGCAAGATCTACCAGCGCCCGTTCGGCGGCATGACCACCAAGTACGGCGAAGGCCCGGCCGCGCAGCGCACCTGCGCCGCCGCCGACCGTACCGGCCACGCCATGCTGCACACGCTGTACCAGCAGTCGCTGGCGCACAACGCGCGCTTCATGATCGAGTACTTCGCGCTCGACCTGATCTTCGACGAGGAAGGCGTCTGCCGCGGCGTGCTCGCGCTGGACATGGCCGAGGGCACGCTGCACCTGTTCCGCGCCCACGGCGTGGTGCTGGCCACCGGCGGCTACGGCCGCGCCTACTTCAGCGCGACCTCGGCGCATACCTGCACCGGCGACGGCGGCGGCATGGTGATGCGCGCCGGCCTGCCGATGCAGGACATGGAGTTCGTGCAGTTCCACCCGACCGGCATCTACGGCGCGGGCTGCCTGATCACCGAGGGCGTGCGCGGCGAGGGCGGCATCCTGCGCAACAGCAGCGGCGAGCGCTTCATGGAGCGCTACGCGCCGCACTACAAGGACCTGGCCTCGCGCGACGTGGTCGCGCGCTCGATGACCATCGAGATCCGCGAGGGCCGCGGCGTCGGCGAGCACAAGGACCACATCCTGCTCGACCTGACCCACCTCGGCCCGGGCGTGATCGACGAGAAGCTGCCGGGCATCGCCGAGAGCGCCCGCATCTTCGCCGGCGTCGACGTGCACAAGCAGCCGATCCCGGTGATCCCGACCGTCCACTACAACATGGGCGGCATCCCGACCAACTACCACGGCGAAGTGGTGCGCAAGATCGGCGACGACCCCGATGCGGTCGTGCCCGGCCTGTATGCGATCGGCGAGGCCGCCTGCGTGTCGGTGCACGGCGCCAACCGCCTGGGTTCCAACTCGCTGCTCGACCTGGTGGTGTTCGGCCGCGCGGTGGCCAACCGCTGCGCCGAGACGATCCGCACCAACCAGCCGCACAAGCCGCTGCCGTCGGACGCCTGCGACAAGGCGCTGGGCCTGCTGGACAAGCTGCGCCATGCCAACGGCGACACGCCGACGGCGGTGATCCGCGACAGGATGCAGCGCACGATGCAGGCCGACGCCGCGGTGTTCCGCACCAGCAAGACGCTGAAGGAAGGCTGCGAGAAGATGGCCGACATCTTCGCCTCGTTCGAGGACGTCAAGGTGACGGACCGTTCGCTGGTCTGGAACTCGGATCTGATCGAGACCTACGAGCTGAACAACCTGCTGCTCAACGCGGTGGCGACGATCAACTCGGCCGAGCAGCGCAAGGAAAGCCGCGGCGCCCACGCGCACGAGGACTATCCGGAGCGCGACGACGCCAACTGGCAGAAGCACACGCTGGTGAGCGTCGACGAGAAGGGCAACTGCAGCTTCGACTACCGCCCGGTGCACATGTACACGCTCACGCAGGACGTGGACGTCGTCCCGCCCAAGCCGCGCGTGTACTGATGCAGGCCCGGCGCATGGAACCGTCGAGTACCGCTCCCCGCACGATGGCCGGCCCGGCCCGGCCGGCAGTCGCGGCGGGAGTGCCGATCGACCGTTCCATGGCGCCGGCTGCCGCAGCCGCCCCGATCGCCGGATCCATCCTCTTTCCAATCGTGCGCGCCGTGCAGGCCTCCTTCGCGCCGCGCAGCGCCTGAGCCAACGAGAACAGCCATGGCAGAGTTCACCCTCCCCAAGAATTCCAAGATCGGCAAGGGCAAGCACTTCCCGGCCAAGGGCGCCAAGAACGTGCGCACCTTCAAGATCTACCGCTGGAGCCCGGACGCAGGCGAGAACCCGCGCACCGACACCTACGAGGTGGACCTGGACAAGTGCGGCCCGATGGTCCTGGACGCGCTGATCAAGATCAAGAACGAGATCGATCCGACCCTGACCTTCCGCCGCTCGTGCCGCGAGGGCATCTGCGGTTCGTGCGCGATGAACATCGACGGCACCAACACGCTGGCCTGCACCAAGGCGATCAGCGCGTGCGGCAAGTCGGAAGTGCCGATCTACCCGCTGCCGCACATGAACGTGGTCAAGGACCTGGTGCCGGACCTGACCCACTTCTACGCGCAGTACGCCTCGATCAAGCCGTGGATCCGCACCCAGACCCCGCCGCCGCCGGATCGCGAGCGGCTGCAGTCGCCGGAGGACCGCAAGAAGCTCGACGGCCTGTACGAATGCATCCTGTGCGCTTGCTGCTCGACCAGCTGCCCGAGCTACTGGTGGAACGGCGAGCGCTACCTCGGCCCGGCGATCCTGCTGCAGGCCTACCGCTGGATCATCGACTCGCGCGACGAGGACACTGGCGCCCGGCTGGACGATCTGGAAGACCCGTTCAAGCTGTATCGCTGCCACACCATCATGAACTGCGCGCGGACCTGTCCGAAGGGGCTGAACCCGGCGCTGGCGATCGCCGAGATCAAGAAGCTGATGATGGCGCGCCGCGCCTGACCGCTGCGATGCGGGACGGTGGCCGCGGGTGCGGCCATCGGCGAACGGCACCGGCCCGGGGGGTTGGTGCCGTTGTCGTTTTTGGAGGGGCGTGCCCCTTGGAATGGAACCGACGATGGACGAATCCACCGAACTGAAGAAACTGCGCTGGCGCTGCCGGCGCGGCATGCGCGAGCTGGACCAACTGTTCGACCGTTACCTGGAAAGGCGCTGGAAGGCGGCTTCCGACGCCGAGCGGGCGGTTTTCCTACAGTTGCTGGATTGCGAGGACGATAAGTTGTGGCGCTGGTTCATGGGCTACGAGGAGTGCCCGGATGCGCGCCTGCTCGAACTCATCGGTGTCATCCGCAGCCTGCCGGCTTGAGTGGCGGCCGTCGCGCTGGTCGATGGCGGCATGCGGGGTGTTGTCGGGGCTGGCGGTGGCGTCGCTATGGATCAGCGAGCTGCCGGGATGGCTCGCCCTGGCCGGCTCCGGTCTGGCGGCGGGATGGGGCGTGCGGCGCATCTGGCGCGAACGGGATGCGAAGCCGTTCGAGCTGGTGATTCCCTGGGACCCCGGCCGGCCGGTGATCGTCGCGGGTCGGCCGGCCGATACCTTCGATGTCGAGTGGCGCGGGCCGCTGGCGATGCTGCGCTGGAGCTGGCCCGGGCGGCGGCGCGATGGGCGGTTGTGGTGGCCCGACCTGCTGCCGCCGCCCGCGCGACGTGAACTGCGTCTGGCCGCGGCGGCCCGGGCCGTTCCGCCGGCCCGGCCACAGATGGCACCATAGCTTTCCTTTGTTCTTCGGAACGGACCCGCCCAACGGCATGTTCAAGCCCATCCCTGTCGCAATCGGACTGCGCTACCTGCGTGCCAAGCGCCGCAACGGCTTCATCTCCTTCATCTCGATGGCCTCGATCCTGGGCATCGCGCTCGGGGTCACCGTGCTGATCACCACGCTGGCGGTGATGAGCGGATTCCAGAAGGAGATCCGCGACCGCCTGCTGCAGATGGCGGCCCACGCCACGGTCAGCGCCGAGGGCGCGCCGATGCACGATTGGCAGCACGCCGTCGCGGTGGCGATGCGCGACCCGCGCGTGGCGGGCGCCGCGCCTTACATCGAGAAGGAGGCCCTGCTGTCCGGCCCGCGCAACCAGCCGGCGATGGTGCGCGGGGTGATCCCGGCCGAGGAGGCCAAGGTCTCGGTGCTGGCGCAGAAGATGAAGCAGGGCTCGGCCGACAGCCTCACCCCGGGTTCGTTCAATATCCTGCTCGGGCAGGAGCTGGCGCTGTGGCTGGGCGTGAACGTCGGCGACACCGTCGTCGTCACGCTGTCGGACTTCCAGGGCACGCCGGTCGGCGCGCTGCCCAAGATTAAGCGCTTCACGGTCAGCGGCATCTTCGAGGCCGGCTACAACGAGATCGACCGCGGCCTGGCGGTGGTCAACATGGACGACATGGCGCGCGTGCTGCGCATGGATGGCGTCACCGGCGTGCGCCTGAAGCTGCACGACATGGACCAGGCCTTCGAGGTCGCCCGCGACCTGGCGCTCAACCTGCGCGGCCCGTACCGCGTCAGCGACTGGACCCAGGAGAACGCCAACCTCTACCACTCGCTCAAGATGGAAAAGACGGTGATGGGCATCCTGCTGTCGCTGATCATCGCGATGGGCGCCTTCAACCTGGTCTCCTCGCAGGTGATGCTGGTCACCGACAAGCAGGCCGACATCGCGATCCTGCGCACGCTCGGCCTCTCGCCCGGCGGGGTGATGAAGGTGTTCATGGTGCAGGGTTCGCTGATCGGCATCATCGGCACCGTGCTCGGGGTGGTCGGCGGCATCGTGCTGACCTTGAACCTGGAGCGCATCCTCGGCGCGATCGAGGCGCTGTTCAACGTCAAGCTGCTGCCGGAGGACGTCTACTACATCACCGGCCTGCCCACCGACATGCAAACGCACGACGTCGTCGTCATCACCATCGTCGCGCTGGCGATGAGCTTCCTGGCGACCCTGTATCCGGCCTGGCGCGCCGCGCGCACCCAGCCGGCGGAGGCCCTGCGCTATGAATGATTCCCTGCAGCCGGTGGTCCGCGCCGAGGCGCTCGCCAAGACCTATGCGGAAGGCAAGATGCGCACCCCGGTGTTCGACGGGCTGGAGCTGTCGATCGCGCCGGGCGAGACCGTTGCGATCGTCGGCGCGTCAGGCGCCGGCAAGAGCACGTTGCTGCACCTGCTGGGCGGGTTGGACATACCGACGTCCGGCGAGGTCTACGTGGACGGGCAGAAGATGTCGGCGTTGTCCGACGCCGAGCGCGGCAGGTTGCGCAACCGTTCGCTCGGCTTCGTCTACCAGTTCCACCACCTGCTGCCGGAGTTCACCGCGCTGGAGAACGTGATGATGCCGGTGCTGCTGTCGGGCGAGGACATCGCGCCTGCGCGCGAACGCGCGCTGCGGTTGCTCGATGCGGTGGGCCTGTCGCACCGCGTGGCGCACAAGCCGGGCGAACTGTCCGGCGGCGAGCGTCAGCGCGCCGCGGTGGCGCGCGCGCTGGTCAACCGCCCGGCCTGCGTGCTCGGCGACGAACCCACCGGCAACCTCGACGACCGGACCGCGGAGACGGTGTTCGAGTTGATGCTCGACCTCAATCGCGCGCAGGGCACGAGCCTGGTACTGGTCACGCACGACCGCGGCCTGGCGCGGCGGCTCGACCGGGTGCTGGAACTGCGCGAAGGGCGCTTGCACCAATTGGCGAAGGCCGAGGTCTAGGGCGGGCCGACGCTCCGCTCCGGCATGGGGCGGTGCAACAGGTGCCTTCGTGCGAGGCACCTCCTTGTGGGAAGGACTTCGGTCCCGACGGAACCGCCGGCATCGCCCGATCTTCTCTTCTTGCCAGAGAGGGCCCCTTCGCTGTGCGGGCGGATTTCCGTCCGCGCCGTCCCGCACGAACGGAAACGGCATGCTCGTCCGTCGCGCGACCGATCCCATCCACGGCGGTCATCGAGGATGACGTGTCCCGATTCGGAAACTCCCGACGCGACGGTGCGTGACACGCCGCTGTTCCGAGCGGGCGAAGCGGCATAGCGTTGCCTGCGACGACCGCGGGTCGTCGATGCCCATCGATCGAAGGAGCGATCCGTGCAGGAAGCGGCCCGGCAGGACGCCGGATCTGACAAGGCGGGCGCATTCCCGCTGGTGACGACCTCGATCGGCCTGCTGGCCGGGGTGGTGGTCGCGCTGTGGTGGCCGGGCCTGCTGCCGCGCTGGATGTACCTGGCCGCGTTCGTGCCGGCGCTGCCGCTGGTCCGCCTCCGGCGCTGGGGTTTCACGCTGGCCGCGGCATTGGTGGGCTTCGGGCTTGCCGGGCTGCACGCGGCCCATGCGCTTGCCGGCCAATTGCCCTTGGCCTGGGAGGGGCGCGAGGTCGTCGTGAGCGGCCAGGTCGAGGGCCTGCCGCAATCGGAGCCGCGGCGCACGCGTTTCCTGCTGCGGATCGACGACGACGCGGCGCAACCGGCGTTCCTGCGCGGCAAGCGGGTGCAGGTGTCGTGGTACGACGATTTCGGAGCGACCGCGCCCGGGCCGCGCAGCGCCGTGCGTGCCGGGGCGCAGTGGCGCATGTCGCTGCGGGTGCGGGCGCCGCGCGGGCTGAGCAATCCCGGCGGATTCGATGCGGAGCGGCATGCCCTGGGCAACCGGCTCGTGGCGACGGCGCTGGTGCGGCGGCCGGACGCGGCGGCCCAGCTCGCGCCACCGCACGGCGTGGACGCCTGGCGCGAGGCCATGTCGGCGCGCATCGATGCCGCGGTGCCCGCGCAAGGCGCGCCCTACGTGCGTGCGCTGGCGCTGGGCGATACGCGCGGACTGCAGGATCCGGACTGGGCGGTGCTGCGTTCGGTCGGGCTGACGCATCTCATCGCCATCTCCGGTTTCCACGTCGGCATGGTGGCCGCCTTCTTCGCCCTGGCGATCCAGGGCCTGTGGTGGCTGCTGCCGGCGCTCGGGCGCCATTGCCCACGGCGGCACGCGGCCGCGCTCGGCGCCTTGTTCGGCGGGGCCGGCTACGCGGTGCTGGCGGGACTCTCGCTGCCGACCGTGCGCACCGTGTTGATGATCGCCGTGGCGGTGCTGGTCACGCTGGCGAGGCGGCGCGGCAACACGCCGCAGACCTTGGCGATCGCGCTGCTCGCGGTCTTGCTGTTCGACCCGCTCTCGGTGCTGTTCGCCGGATTCTGGTTGAGCTTCGCCGGCGTGGCCTGGCTGGTATGGTGCCTGCCGGACCGGTCGATGCCGCTGCTGCGCGGCTTCCTGGCCGCGCAATGGGTGGCGACGATCGGCCTGGTGCCGCTGACCCTGGCGTTGTTCGACCAGGTCTCGCTGGTCGGCCCGCTGGCGAACCTGGTGGCGATCCCCTGGTGGACCCTGGTCGTGGTGCCCTTGGCCTTGATCGGCACGGGCCTGGAGGCGGTGGTGCCCGGTTGCGGCGCTTGGGCCTGGCATTTGGCGGCAGGGTGCTTCGATATCAGCTGGAGGCTGTTCCAGTGGCTGGCGCGAAGCCCTGCCGCCGCGTGGTGGGCACCGGAATCGGGGGCGTGGGCCTTGCTGCTCGCGCTGGCCGGCGCGTTCTGGATGCTGATGCCGCGCGGCACGCCGGGACGCGCGATGGCCTTGCTGCTGTGGCTGCCGATCTGCCTGCCCGATCGCGAACTGCCGCGCCACGGCGAAGCCGAATTGCTGGTGATGGACGTGGGGCAGGGCCTGGCGGTGCTGGTGCGTACCCGCGCGCATGCCCTGCTGTACGACGCCGGTCCGGCCGTGCCCGACGGCTTCGATGCCGGCGAGCGGGTGGTGGTGCCGGCGCTGCGGGCGAGCGGCGTGCAGCGCATCGACCGGATGGTGCTGAGCCATGCCGATGCCGACCATGCCGGCGGCCTGGGCGCGGTCCGCGCGGTCTTCCCCGTCCAGGATTCGCGCGCGCCGCCCGGCGCGCCGCTGCCGGACATACGGGCCGCTTGCGTGGCCGGCGACGAGTGGACCTGGGACGGCGTGCGCTTCCGCTTCCTGCATCCGTCGCCGTTCTTCCCGTACCTGCGCAACGAATCCAGCTGCGTGCTGCGGATCGAGACCGTCCACGGCGCGGCGCTGCTGACCGGCGACATCGGCGAGATCATCGAACGACGGCTGCTGCGCGACCATGGCGCCGACCTGCGCGCCGACGTGGTGCTGGCGCCGCACCACGGCAGCAACGGTTCCTCGCAACCCGGGTTCATCCGCGCGAGCGGGGCCAGGCTGGTGGTGGTCTCGGCCGGTCACGGCAACCGCTTCGGGCACCCGCGTGCCGACGTGGTGCGGCGCTGGCGCGAATCCGGCGCGGAGCTGCTGAACACGGCGCACAGCGGCGCGATCCGGATATGGTTCGGGCAGGCCGGCGTTCAGGTCAGGGAGCGCCGCATCTGGCGGGCCCGGCTCTGGGACGCTGCGGAACGCCGGCGGGCGGCTGCTATCCTATCGGCGAACGTACATGCGGCCGGTGCGCCGGAGGGTTGAAACGTGTTGGAACTGGTCAAGGCCGGCGGGTGGCCGATGCTGCCGCTGCTGCTGCTGGGCGTGGTCGCGCTGGCGATCGTCCTGGAGCGGCTCTGGAGCCTGCGCCGCAACGAGGTGCTGCCGCCGGGCCTGGGCGAGGAGGTCCGCAACTGGGCGGCGCACGGCAAGCTTGACCCGGCCCACATCGAATCGCTGCGCCGCAACTCGCCGCTGGGCACGCTGCTGGCGGCGGCGCTGGACGTGCGGGGCCGCCCGCGCGAGCTGATCCGCGAGCGCATCGAGGACACCGGCCGCCATGTCGTGCATCGCATGGAGAAGTTCCTGAACGCCCTGGGCACGATCGCCTCGGCCGGCCCGCTGCTGGGCCTGCTCGGCACGGTGGTCGGCATGATCCAGATGTTCCTCGGCATCCTGGACCATGGCGTGGGCGACGTGAACCAGCTCGCCGGCGGCATCGGCAAGGCGCTGGTCTGCACCGCCACCGGCATGATCATCGCGGTGCCGTCGCTGGTCTTCCATCGCTATTTCAAGGGCCGCATCGCCGGCTACGTGATCGAGATGGAGCAGGACGCGACGCTGTTGCTGGACGCGCTCGACGGCCGCCCGGTGCCGGTGGCCGCGACCAAGCCGGCGGTGCCGCGTTCGCCCGCGCTGGCGAAGGGCTGAGCGGATGCGGTTCCGCGACGACCGCGCCCAGGACGAGCCGCACATCGATCTGGTGCCCCTGATCGACGTGATCCTGGTCCTGATCATCTTCTTCGTGGTCACCACCACCTTCGACGCGCGTTCCACACTGCAACTGCAGCTGCCGACCGCCAGCGACCAGAAGAATCCCGAACCGCCGCGTTCGCTGAGCGTGCTGGTGAACGCCGACGGGCGCTATTTCGTCAACGACCAGGAAGTGCTGCGGCAGGATTCCGAATCGTTGAAGCGGACCATCGCGCAGGTGGCCGGCGAGGATCGCCAGCAGGACGTGCTGCTGCGTGCCGACGCCCGCACGCCGTACCAGGCCGTGGTGACGGTCCAGGACGTGCTGGGCCAGCTCGGCTTCCGCCGCATCGCCATCGCCACCGCACCCGACGTCAACAGGGACGGAAGCCACAAGTGAACGTTTCGACCGATGTGCCCGTCCAGGACTCGCCCTGGCGGACGTACCGACGCCTGCTGTCCTACGCCGGCGCCTACCGCGGCCTGCTGCTGCTCGCCGCGGTGGGCGCGATCCTGGAGGCGGTGGCCGGGTCCGGTTTCCTGGCGATGATGAAGCCGATCACCGACGAGACCTTCATCGCGCGCAACCGCGAAGTGGCGATGTGGCTGCCGCTGGCGATCGTCGGCCTGTTCGTGCTGCGCGGCGTGGCCGGGTACATCACCGACATGTCGATGGGCCGGGCCGCGCGCAGCATCGCCCGCGATTTCCGCGTCAGCGTGCTCGACAAGTACCTGCGCCTGCCAGGCAGCCGCTTCGACGCCGAGCCGGTGCAATCGATGCTGGTCCGGCTCGGCTCGGACAGCGACCAGGTGGCCCAGGCGGCGGTCGATGCGCTGAAGGTGATGGTGCAGCAGACCCTGCAGGTGGTCGGCGCGCTGGCGGTGATGATCTGGTACAGCTGGACGGTGACGGTGACGATCCTGCTGGTGGCGCCACCGCTGGCCTGGGTGATGGACAAGGTGGCCAAGCGCTACCGCCGGGTCAGCCATCGCATCCAGGAGAGCAGCGCGCAGCTGATGCAGGCCGCCGACCAGGCGCTGTCCGGCAACCAGGAGGTCAAGGTCTACGGTGCGCGCGAGAGCGAGATGGTGCGCTACAGGCAGCTGGCGGACACCAACCTGCGCCTGGCGATGAAGGTCGAATCGACCCGCGGCATCTCCTCGGCCGCGGTGCAGCTGCTCGGTGCCATCGGCCTGGCGGCGCTGCTGTTGATCGCCGGGCGCGAGGCGCTCGCCGGCCGCCTGAGCGCGGGCGATTTCGTCGCGCTGATGACCTCGATGATGGCGATCATCCCGGCGCTGAAGAACCTCACCAACGTGCAGAACATGCTGCAGCGGGGCGTGGCGTCGGCGCAGCGCCTGTTCGTGGTGCTCGATGCGCCGGAGGAACAGGACGAGGGCACCCGCCGCATCGAGCGCGCGCAGGGCCTCATCGAGTTCCGCCACGTCACCGCGGCCTATCCCGGCCAGGCGCGCCCGGCGTTGGCCGACGTCAGCTTCGTCGCCGCGCCCGGCACGGTGACCGCCATCGTCGGCCGCTCCGGCAGCGGCAAGTCGAGCCTGGTCAAGCTGATCCCGCGCTTCTACGACCCGCAATCGGGGCAGATCCTGCTCGACGGCCATTCCTTGCAGGAGTACCGGCTGGCCGACCTGCGCAGGCAGATCGCCCTGGTCGGGCAGCAGGTGATGCTGTTCGACGGCAGCATCGCCGAGAACGTCGCCTACGGCGAGATGCGCAAGGCCGGCGACGAGCAGCTGCAGCACGCGATCCGCGGCGCCAACGCGATGGAGTTCGTCGAGCAGCTGCCGGAAGGCGTGCAGGCCCAGGTCGGCGCCAAGGGCGGTCGCCTGTCCGGCGGCCAGCGCCAACGCCTGGCGATCGCGCGGGCGATGCTCAAGGACGCGCCGATCCTGATCCTGGACGAAGCCACCGCCGCGCTCGACAACGAATCCGAGCGCCTGGTGCAGGATGCGCTGCATCGCCTGATGCCCGATCGCACTACGCTGGTGATCGCGCATCGCCTGTCCACGATCGAGCATGCCGACCAGGTGCTGGTGATGGACCAGGGGCGCATCGTCGAGCGCGGCACGCACGCCGAACTGTTGGCGCTGGGCGGGTTGTACTCGCACCTGCACGGCATGCAGTTCCGCGAAAGGCAGGCATGAGCAGGGGCGAAACGCGCACGCCGGCGTACTGGTACGGCGAAGGTCCGATTCCGTTGGCGGCACGCCTGCTCGAGCCGCTGTACGCCGGCGCGACCGCGCTGCGCCGCAGCCTGTACCGGCGCGGTTGGCGCAAGCGCCAGCAGGTGCCGGTGCCGGTGGTGGTGGTGGGCAACGTCACCGCCGGCGGTACCGGCAAGACGCCGCTGACGATCGAACTGGTCAACCGGCTCAAGGAGGCGGGCTGGAAACCCGGCGTGGCCAGTCGCGGCTACGGACGGGACGAGGCCGGGAAGCCGCGCTGGATCGAGGCCGGCACGCCGGTCGAACTGGCCGGCGACGAGCCGGCCCTGATCGCCTGGAAGACCGGGGTACCGGTACGGGTCGATACCGATCGCGTCGCGGCCGCGCGCGCGCTGGTCGAAGCGGGCTGCGACATCGTCGTCTGCGACGACGGCCTGCAGCACTACCGGCTGGCCAGGGACGTGGAGATCGAGGTGGTCGATGCGCAGCGCCGCTACGGCAACGGGCACCTGCTGCCGGCCGGCCCGCTGCGCGAGCCCGTCGCGCGCGCGCGCGAATGCGACTTCCGGGTGATCAACCTGGGCCAGGCCAGCGATTCGCCGGAGCAGGCCGCGGCGGGCGTCGGGTTCGGCGAATGGGGGATGCGGCTGCGCATCGAGCTTGCGCAGCCGCTCGGCGGCGTGCGGGCCTGCCCGCTGTCAACGTTCGCCGGGCGCCGCGTGCATGCCGTGGCCGGCATCGCCCATCCGGAGCGTTTCTTCGCGATGCTGCGCAATCGCGGGATCGGGGTGGTGCCGCATGCCTTCGCCGACCATCACCGCTACCGGGCCGGGGATTTCGAGTTCGGCAGCCGCCTGCCGGTGCTGATGACCGAGAAGGACGCGGTGAAATGCCAGGGCTTCGCCGGCGACGGCTTCTACAGCGTGCCGCTGCAGGCGGAGCTGCCGGCGGCGTTCTGGGTGGCGCTGCTGGACAGGCTGGGCAAGCTGTCGCGCGAATGACCCGCCTGCGCCGCCATGCGCGGCCCGGGGGGCGAGGACGAGGGCGCCGTCGGGCGCCCTCGTCGCATGCCGCGCATCGCGATCAGAACCGGTAGTTGACCGACAGCCACCAGTTGCGGCCGGCGCCGTAGAAGTTCTGGGCCCAGTACAGGCTGTTGATGTACTTGCGGTCGGTGACGTTGTTGACGTTCAACGTGGCGCTGACCTGCGGGGTGAAGTCATAGCTGGTCATCACACCGACGAGGGCGTAGGACCCCTGGCGGGTGAAGATCTCGTTGCCGTCGAGGTCGGTGGCGAGCTGGTCGCGCGAGATGGCGTCCTGCCAGCGCACGTTCGCGCCGATCTTGAGCTGCTCCAGCCCCGGGATCCGGTAGGTGGTCGCCAGCTTGGCGGTACGCCGCGGCACATAGGTGCGCACGTTCTCGCCATCATCGCCCTTGATTCCGAGCTGGGTGTAGCTGGTGCTGATCTGCCAGTACTCGTTCAACTGGCCCGCCAGCTCGGCTTCGTAGCCGGTGGAGGTGGCGTTGATGCCGTGGTAGGTCTGGATGTTGTTGATGATGTCGCCGGCTTCGGCGACGCCGTCCTGTTTGGCGCGGAAGAAGGCGAACGCACCGTTGACGCGGCCATCCAGCCATTGGCCCTTGATGCCGAGTTCGGCGTTGTTGCCTTTGACCGGATCGAGCACGCGGAAGTTGGTGTCCAGTTCGGTCTGCGGATTGAAGATCTCCGCGTAGCTCGCGTACAGCGCGTAGTTCGGGTCGAAGTTGTAGACCGCGCCGACGAACGGGGTGGTCTTGCTGTCGTCGTAGGCGTGCGCGCTGCCGTAGTTCTCGCCGCCGCTTTCCGCATGGGTGTAGTTCACGCCGGTGATCAGCTTGAACCGGTCGCTCAGGTTCCAGCGGACCGTCGCGTAGGCGGTCTTGCGGGTCATGTCGAAGTTGGCGCCATCGGAGCAGCCATTGAAGCTGGGTTTCGAGAAATGACCGTCCCAAGTGGCCAAATCCGGTAGTGCCGTGTAGTTGTCTTCACATACGTTTGCGTCGTAATTGGACAACTGGTCGGCATTCATTTTTCCCCAGTTAACACCTGCGACAACGTCATGTGTTCGTCCACCGAATGAAAGGGTGCCACTCACGTAAACGTCCGCGGTCTTGTGGGTCTCGGTACTCATGTAGTAGGAAGGATAGGCATAGAGGCCAAGTCCTGTAGCGTGGTCCGGTGTGCCGAACACATAGAAAAGGTCACCCTCGGTCTCGATCTTGCGGTAGTTCAGCGCGGCCTTGAGCTTCCAGTCGCCGTCGAGCGCCTGTTCCAGCTCTAGGAAGGCGCGCTTGTCCGTGCTTTCCCAGGCGCTCCAGTCGGCAGAAGTGCTGGTGGAGCGGGCGTAATCGGTAGGGCTGCCATCGGTGTAGTACAGCGGCAGCGCGCCCCACATCGCGCCCTTGGGCTTGTTCTGCTGGTAGCTGGCGCCGACGGTCAGCAGGGTGGTCTCGCTCAGGTCGGCCTCGACCACGCCGTAGAACACCTTCTTGCTGCGGCTGTAGCGGTCCAGGTAGCTGTCGCCGTCCTGCCAGGCGCCGACCAGGCGCCCGCGCACGCTGCCGCTCTGGTTGAGCTTGCCGGACAGGTCGGCATCGACGCGGTAGTTGCTCCACGAACCGCCGCCCACGGCGACGCTGCCCTGCGTGTCCCCGGTCGGGCGCTTGCGGACGAAGTTGATCGTCGCCGACGGATTGCCGGTCGAGGAGAGCAGGCCGTTGGCGCCGCGCAACACTTCGACCCTGTCGTAGATCGCGGTGTCGATGTCGCCCTCGCTGCCGCCGTTGGTGAACGGCAGGCCCAGTCCATCGACCTGGAAGTTGGTGATGTCGAAGCCGCGCGCGGTGTAGTAGGCGCGGTCGGTCTCGATCTTTTCGACCTGCACGCCGGCAGCCTGATCCAGCACGTCGATGGCGCTGTTCAGCGCGAAATCGTCCATTTGCTGGCGGCCGATCACGCTGACCGACTGCGGGGTTTCCAGCGGTGACAGGGCCAGCTTGGTGGCGGTGCTGGTCTCGCGCACGGTGTAGCCGTCCTGGCGCTCGGCGGTCACCTTGACCGAGTCCAGCGTCTTGGCGTCGGCGACGGCTTCCGCCCGGGCCGCCAAGGGCGCGGCCAGGGCGGCCAGCATCGGCAGGAACAGCGCATTGCGGCGCAGGGCGGTCTGCAGGAGCGGCACGGCGGAGGCCGGGCCCGGAGCGTTCGAAGTCATGGGGTCTATAGAATGTTGGGGGAATGCTGGTTCCCGCCGTGACGGCCGGGGTTCCGTCGTCGTCGCCTCCAAATGCGACAACGAATGAAAATTATTCTCAGTTAAACGCCTAGGTGGATGCAATCGATGCGGATGTACTTTGTTAAGGAAGCGTTCCGAATGGGCCGGCGCCATGGCTGAGCGCTTCGTCGTCGCCATTCCCGCCCGCTATGCCGCCTCGCGGCTGCCGGGCAAACCGTTGCGCCTGCTGGGCGGCCGGCCGCTCGTCCAGCATGTGGCCGAGCGCGCCCTGGCGGCCGGCGCCCAGGCGGTCTGGGTGGCCACCGACGACGCGCGGATCGCCGAAGCGGTGGCGGGCATCGAAGGCGTGCACGTGGCGATGACCGCGTCCACGCACGCTTCGGGGACCGACCGCCTGGCGGAATGCGCGCGGATCGCCGGCTGGGCCGATGACGTGCGGGTGGTGAACCTGCAGGGCGACGAGCCGTTCGCGCCGGCGTCGGGCATCCGCGCGGTGGCCGAGCTGCTGGGCAGCTCGGGGGCCGAGATGGCCACGCTGGCCACGCCGATCGAGGATGCGCATGAGCTGTTCGACCCGAACGTGGTCAAGCTGGTACGCAACGCGCGCGGCGATGCGATGTACTTCAGCCGGGCCACGATTCCCTGGCATCGCGATGGCTTTGCCGTCTCGCGCGAGCGCAAGCCGGAGGGCGAGTGGCTCCGGCACATCGGCATCTATGGCTATGGCGCCGGCTTCCTGCGCCGGTTCGCGGCGATGCCGGCCGGTACGCTGGAGCGGATCGAATCGCTGGAGCAACTGCGGGTGCTGGAAGCCGGGTACCGGATCGCGGTCGCGCTGACGCCGGAGCAGTTCCCGCCGGGCATCGACACGCCGCAGGACCTGGAGCGCGCCGAGGCGCGGCTGGCGGCCCGATGAGGCTGCTGGTGGTGTGCCTGGGCAACATCTGCCGCTCGCCGATGGGCGAAGGCGCCCTGCAGGCGCGGATCGCCGGGGCAGGGCTGTCGGACGTGGTCGAGGTCGATTCGGCCGGCACCGGCGGTTGGCACGCCGGGGAGCCGCCGGACCGCCGCGCGATCCGTTGCGCGCTGGGACACGGCGTGGACATCTCCGGATTGCGCGCGCGGCAGGTCCGGCCGAAGGACTTCGAGGCCTTCGATTGGCTGCTGTGCGCCGATGCCAACAACCGCCGCGACCTGCTGCGGATCGCCCCCGCCGAGCACCGGCACAAGGTGGTGCTGTGGTTGCCGTGGGCCGGCATCGAGGAACGCGCGGACATCCCGGACCCCTACACGGGCGGCGCGGAGGACTTCGAGCGGGTATGGCGGCTGGTCGACCGCGCGGCCGCCGCGACCGTGGGCCGGTTCGCCGGCAACCGGGCATAATCGACGCATGAACGCCCAGCTCGCGCCGGAATTCCCGGAATTCCCGACCTGGCTCAATGCCAGGCCTTCCACGCTGCAGGAGCATCGTGGCCGGGCACTGGCGCTCGCGTTCGTCAACGCGGGCTCGGTGTGGTCGGCACAGCGCCTGGCCGAACTGGCGCACTGGCAGGCGCGCAATCCTGGGCGGCTGCGGGTCATCGTCGTGCAGGTGCCGCGCTTCGACAGCGAACGCGACCCGCGGCGCGCGCTGAAGCTGTTGCGCAGCCAGGGAATCGATGCGCCGGCGCTGCTGGACAGCGACTGGGAAACCTGGCGCCGGTTCCGCATCGAATCCTGGCCGACCGTCGTCCTGCTCGACGCGCAGGGCCGCGAACGGCAGCGCCTGGTCGGGACCGGAGGCGAGCTGGAGCGCGCACTGCAGGCGCTGTGCGAGGACCAGTCCCTGTCCGGCGACGACGACCCGCGCGGCGCGCGCGAGCTGAATCCCGAGCCGAGGCTGCCGCTGCGCTTTCCCACCGGCCTGGTGGCGACGCCGGATCGGCTCTACGTCGCCGACAGCGGCCACCATCGCATCTTGGAATGCAGCCACGGCGGCCGCATCTTGCGTCAGTTCGGCACCGGCACCGCCGATTTCATCGATGGCGGCACCGGCGAGGCCGCCTTCAAGCGGCCGCACGGCCTGGCGCTGGAGCGCGAAGTGCTCTACGTCGCCGATACCGGCAACCATGCGCTGCGCCGCATCGACCTGCGCAACGGGCAGGTCGACACGCTGTGCGGCAACGGCAGGGCCGGCGAACCGGTGGACGGGATCGTGGCGCAGCCGGGCGCGGTCGGCCTGAACCACCCGCAGGGCTTGGCGATCGCCGACAACCAGGTGCTGATCGCGATGTCTGGCGACAACCGGATCTGGAGCTACGACCTGGGGCACAGGCGGCTGTCGTGGCGCGCCGGGGCCGGCGCGCTGGAAACGCGCGATGGCAGCGGCCACCTGGCCGCCTTCGCGCAGCCGACGGCGCTGGCGGCGGTGCGGCAGGTGCTGTACGTCAGCGACGCGCTGGGCTCGGCGATCCGCTCGATGCAGCTGCGCGGCGACCTGGTGCAGACGCTGGTCGGCGGGCAGGGCGTGTGGGAGTCCGGCCACGAGGACGGCCCGCGGTCGCGCGCGCGCATGCAGTTCCCGCAGGGCATCGCGTTGGCGCCGGATTCGCCGGTGCTGTGGATCGCCGACAGCGGCAACGGCTGCCTGCGTTCGCTGCGGCTGGGCGGCGGCGAACTGGCGACCGTGGCCTTGCCGCGCCGCCTGCACGGACCCACCGGCCTCGCCGTGGCGGCCGGCGCGGTGTGGATTTCCGAAACCGATGCGCACGCCGTGCTGCGCTACGACATCGCCACCGGCGAGCTGAGCGACGTACCGATAGAAGAATGAAATCCAGAGCGTGTCATGTCCCTTCCCGTGAGTGCGAAGCCGCCCGGGGCGCGTCCAGCCAAGCGGCGCGGCGCGGCCCGGGCGGGCACGCTGCGCGACGCGGCGGGCATCGCACCGGGCGGCGCATCCCATGAACAAGGGCACGGCACGCTCCATGCCCAAGGCCGAGTTCGACGGAAAGGCGTTCGCCGCCAAGCTGAGCACGGCGCCGGGCGTCTACCGCATGTACGCGGCCGACGACACCTTGCTGTACGTGGGCAAGGCGCGGGCGCTGCGCAACCGCGTGGGCAGCTATTTCAACGGCAGCCCCAAGACCACCCGGATCATGTCCATGCTGTCGCAGGTCGCGCGCATGGACGTCACCGTGACCCGGAGCGAGGCCGAGGCGCTGCTGCTGGAGAACCAGCTGATCAAGTCGCTCGCGCCGCGCTACAACGTGGCCCTGCGCGACGACAAGAGCTATCCCTACGTGATGCTGACCCGCGAGCAGTGGCCCCGCATCGCCCTGCACCGCGGCCCGCGCGCGATCCCGGGCCGCTATTTCGGGCCGTACGCCAGCGTCACCGCGGTGCGCGAGACGCTCAACCTGATGCACAAGCTGTTCCGCCTGCGCAGTTGCGAGGACAGCGTGTTCCGCAACCGCTCGCGGCCGTGCCTGCAATACCAGATCGGGCGCTGCAGCGCGCCCTGCGTGGACCTGGTCGGCGCCGACGACTATGCCGAGGCGGTGCGCCGGGCCACGCTGTTCCTGGAAGGCAAGAGCGACCTGCTCGCGGACGAGCTGATGCAGGCGATGCAGCAGGCCAGCGAGAAGCTGGAGTTCGAGCGCGCGGCGCGTCTGCGCGACCTGCTGTCGTCGTTGCGCAGCATGCAGAACCGCCAGTACGTGGACGGCCGCGCGGCCGACCTGGACGTGCTGGCGGTCGCCACCCAGATGAACCAGGCCTGCGTGCTGCTGCTGAGTTTCCGCGACGGGCGCAACCTGGGCACGCGGGCGTTCTTCCCGCGCACCAACGGCGAGGACAGCCAGGAGGAGATCCTGGCGGCCTTCGTCTCGCAGTACTACGCCGAGCACGCGCCGCCGCGCGAGATCCTGCTGGACCGCGGCATCCCGGACCTCGACCTGATCGAGGACGCGCTGGGCGCCTCGGCCGAGCACAAGGTCTCGCTGAAGTGGAACGTGCGCGGCGAGCGCGCCGGCTACGTCGAGCTGGCCAGCCGCAACGCGCAGCTCACCCTGGCGACCGAACTCGACAGCCAGAGCGCGCAGCATGCGCGCAGCGACGCGCTGCGCGAGATGCTGGGGCTGGCCGAGCCGCTCAAGCGCGTGGAGTGCTTCGACATCAGCCACACCATGGGCGAGGCGACGGTGGCTTCGTGCGTGGTGTTCGATGCGAACGGCCCGGTGCGGGGGCAATACCGGCGCTACAACATCTCCGGGATCGAGCCGGGCGACGACTATGCGGCGATGCGCCAGGCGATCGACCGCCGGTTCCGCCGCGCGGTGGAAGAGAACGGCGTGCTGCCGGACGTGCTGCTGATCGACGGCGGCGCGGGACAACTGGCGCAGGCGCAGGCCGCGCTGGCCGACCTGGGGGTGGAGAACGTGGCGCTGGTCGGCGTCGCCAAGGGCGAGGAGCGCCGTGCCGGCCACGAGGCGCTGGTGTTGCCGGACGGCCGCGAGCTGCGGCCGGGGGCGGCGTCGCCGGCGCTGCAGTTCGTCCAGCAGGTGCGCGACGAGGCGCACCGTTTCGCCATCACCGGCCATCGCGGCCGGCGGCAGAAGGCGCGCATGACCAGCAAGCTGGAGGACATCCCGGGCATCGGCCCGCGCCGCCGCGCCAACCTGCTCAAGCATTTCGGCGGATTGGCCGGGCTCAAGGCCGCGGGCGAGGCGGAAATCGCGCGTGTGGAAGGCGTCAACGCCGCGCTGGCGGCGAGAATCTACGCTAACCTGCACGGGTTGCCGACGCCTGACGCGTCCGGCGAGTAGAGAACCAGATGAAGTTGACCATCCCCACCTGGCTGACCTTGCTGCGGATCGTGATGATCCCGGTGCTGGTCGTGGTGTTCTACCTGCCTTACAAGTGGACGAACTTCGCTTCGGCGGCGATCTTCGCGCTGGCCGCGATCACGGACTGGCTCGACGGCTGGGTGGCGCGGCGCTACCACCAGTATTCGGCGTTCGGCGCGTTCCTGGATCCGGTGGCGGACAAGCTGATGGTGGCGGTGGCGCTGTTCCTGATCGTGCAAGGCCATCCCACGCCGTGGATGGCGTTCTGGGCGGCGGTGATCGTCGGCCGCGAGATCGCGGTGTCGGCGTTGCGCGAATGGATGGCCGAGATCGGCCAGCGCGCCAAGGTGCGCGTGGCGTTGATCGGCAAGATCAAGACCACCGCGCAGATGGTGGCGCTGCTGTGCCTGTTGTACTCGGTGATGCCGGGGCGCATCGCCGGGGACGGCATCTGGATGGGCACGTTCGCTTTCCACGTCGGCGACTGGATGCTGGCGATCGCGGCGATCCTCACGTTGTGGTCGGGGTTCCAGTACCTGCACGCGGCGTGGCCGAGCCTGCGCGAGGACGAGAAGGCCGCGGCGCGCGGAGCGGCAAAAAAAGCCGGATCCAACAGTTGACAGGTTCCTCGTTCAATGTAGAATTTCGCCTCCCAAGCGGGAATAGCTCAGTTGGTAGAGCGCAACCTTGCCAAGGTTGAGGTCGCGAGTTCGAGTCTCGTTTCCCGCTCCAATTTTGGATCTATGGACCTCTACGGACGTCTGTAAATCCCTGAAAAAAGAGGCGAAGGCCTCTTTTTTCGTTCCAGCGACATCTACTGAAATCCAGCTACAGCCACGACGTTTAAGGCCATTTTTGAGGCCATCTTTACGGAAGCGGTGAAGCCGGATTGTTGCTGGGGGAGCGCGTTCGACGGGAACAGCATCGAGCACCTGACTCACGTTCAGGAGCTTGAGCATGGCACTCTCAGATCTCGTCGTCCGGCAGGCGAAGGCTACCGGCAAAGACTATTCCCTCCCTGACTTCGACGGCCTCGGGCTGTTCGTGTCCGACACCGGCTGCAAGGCGTGGCATTTCCGCTACTACTGGGCCTCCAAGCAAAAGCGCATGTCGCTGGGCACCTATCCCGAGGTCAGCCTTCGGGAGGCCCGCGAGGAGCGCGACAAGGCCCGCGCCCTGCTGGCCAAGGGCATCAACCCCAAGGTCGATCGCAAGCGCAAGCGTCAGGCCGTCCGCCTGGCCGACGAAAACAGCTTCAAGGCGGTCTACCTCCGCTGGCTCGAACAGCGCACGCTGGAACTCAAGGAGGGACGCAACAGCACCCTGTCGCAGATCCAGCGCATCTTTAAGAAGGACGTGCTGCCTCGGCTCGGCATCATGACGATGACCGACGTGCGCAGCACGGATCTGGAGGAAGTGCTGAAGAAGATCGAGGAACGCGATGCGCTGACAACGGCCGAGAAGGTGCGCACCTGGCTCAACCAGTTGTTCCGCTACGCCAAGGTGAAGGTTCCGGGCTTGGAGAACAATCCGGCCACCGATCTGGATGTGGTGGCCAAGCCCAAGCCGCCGGTCGTGAACAATCCCTATCTCCGGCTGCCGGAAATCCCTGATCTGCTCCACAGGCTGCGTCGCTACCGTGGCCAGCTCATCACCCAACTCGGCATCCGGCTGTTGTTCCTGACGGGCGTGCGGACCGGGGAACTGCGGTTCGCCGAGCCGGCCCAGTTTCACCTGGACCAGGGCCTGTGGATCATCCCGCCCGAAGTCGTCAAGCAGTTGCAGGACGACATGCGCAAGCACAACAAGCGCCCGCAGGACATCCCGCCCTACATCGTGCCCTTGTCCGCCCAGGCCATCGAGATCGCCCGCTTCCTGCTGGAACTGGTCAAGCCCGCCCAGAAGCACCTGCTTGCCCACCGCAGCGACCTGAAGAAGCCGATCAGCGAGAACACCCTCAACAGCGCCCTGACGCGCATGGGCTACAAGGACCTGCTGACCGGCCACGGCATCCGCGGGACGATCTCCACGGCGCTCAACGAAATCGGCTACCCGAAGCTCTGGGTGGACGCCCAGCTTTCGCACTCGGACCCCAACCGGGTCAGCGCTGCCTACAACCATGCCCTGTACGTTGAGCCGCGCCGGCGCATGATGCAGGACTGGGCTGACCGGCTGGACCTGCTGGAACAGGGGCATGTCGAGGCCGCCAGCACACACCTGAAGATCCATATCGAAGGCGTGCCCACGGTCGTCGGCGGCGAGGCGGACTCGATGCTGGTTTTGCCGGAGGCCGCAGGGGACGTCACGACCTCGGCGATGGTGTCGCCCACCATGGTTGGAGCGAACGCCAGCGGCCCGGTGTTCGAGCGGCTGTCGCCGTTGCCGCCCCTGCGTGAGCCGGAGCCGGAGGAAGAACCAGCCATCTCGGACATCCAACGCGAGCGTCAGGAAATGCTGAGCATCTACGAAGCGCCGGACAAGCTGCCGGTTCCGGTGTTCGCCAAGCTGGCTGGCAGGTCCAAGGACCAGATCAACCGCGAGATCAAGGCCGGCAAGTTACTCTCGCTGAGCCTGGGCAACCGCGGGCAACGCATCCCCGACTGGCAGCTCGATCCCGTCAAGCAGAAGCTGGCTTGGGAAGCGATTCGGTCTGTGGAGGACGGCGGCCCGGATATGTGGCGGCTCTATCGTGTACTGGTCGCGCCGCAGGAGCGGCTGGGCGGTCGCTCCCCGATCGAAGCGGTGACGCCTGGCACGCTTCAGGAAGCGGCTCGCGTAGTTCGCGAGGCAGTCTGCTACCAATGATCCTGTCGGGTTCAGTGGTCTGCGGCCGTGATCTTCGCTGCGCGCTCCGCGAAACGGTCTGCGGCCGGCTCTTGCTTGGAGCCGGCCCGCAGCAACTGTACCCTGACGGAATGAGGCCCGCCAGCCAAAGGGCGACAGACGATGCCCCAGCCGTGCGCCTGCGAAATGCGCGAGCGCGGTGCTACACCGATACCGTAGCCTGCGGCGACCAGGGCTGCCATCAACTCGAACGAAGAGGCATCCTGGAGTGGGCAGTCCAACTGCCTCAGTAGGTCATCGCTCAGTGCAATGCAGGCCTGGATCAGGGGATAGAGCTGAAGTGCTTCCGATGGAATAGCCGCATGCACGAGCAGGGGCGACCGCGAAGGAACAGCGATGCCCAATTCTTCGTTCCAGAGCGGTTGGCTGCGTAGAGATGGTTCCGCTGACGTCGTCCATGTGATGCCGAAGTCGTAGCGACCGCTGCCCAGTCCATGGAGAAGGTCCTCGGGGGGCGCTTCCTCCAGCAGCACCTGCGTTTCAGGTTCTTCTGCGCGTTGCAGCGCGAGCAGGTTCGCCAGCAGCGGGGACAGCGCGCCGGGCGAGGCTGCGAGCTTCAGCGTTATAGACCGTTGGGAGGTGCTCATGGCCCCCTCCAGGGAAGGAGTGTTAGATGCGTAAAAACAGGCAAATATCATAGCAAGAGTTAAAGTTAACGTGGTTTAATTTACCCAGATATTCGACGCTTTTGCTAATGCAAAAGCGCTCAGTCCAACGAGGCCGTCCAGCCGGCACACCCACCTACGAAGCTGAACCTGCAATGGCCTTCGGCCATGCCGTTCGTGCTGCCCGGCTGGAACAAGGCATTGCTCAGGATGTGTTCGCCGTCCGGGCTGGGATCGAGCGTTCTCACTTGGGCAAGATTGAGCGCGGAGAGCACATGCCAACCTTGGCGATGATCCTGAGAATCGCTGGGGCTTTGGATAAAAGCGCGGCCGATCTGATGGCTGCTACGGAAAGCAACCTTCGTTCCGGAGAGAAGCCGTGAACGGTCTCCGAGGCTTAGAGTCGCTAACAAAACTCCGGAAGATTCCGTAGGCAGATGATCGAGCAGGCAAGCGACAGCCACGCCAGATGGATGTCGACGCGCCGCTCGAAGCGGATGCGCAGCTTGCCCATTCCGGCGAACCAGGCATGCGTGCGCTCGACCACCCAGCGATGCCGCCCCAATCGGTCGTTGCGCTCTATCCCCTTGCGAGCGATGCGGGGGGTGATGCCCCGTTGCTTGAGATGCGCGCGGCAGCGATCGATATCGTAGGCCTTGTCGGCGTGCAACTTGCCTGGCAAACGCCGTGGACGCCCGGGCTTGCCGGCGATCGGCGGCAAGGCATCGACCAGTGCCTCGAAGACCACCGAGTCGTGCCGGTTGGCTCCGGTCACACAGAACGCCAAGGGAACGCCGTTGCGATCGACGATCAGATGCCGCTTGCTGCCGAGCTTGCCGCGATCGGTCGGGTTCGGCCCGGTGTACGCGCCCCCCGGGGGGAAGCCACACTGGCCGCATCCAGGCCGGCTCGGCTCAGGTCCAGCCTGTCGGCCCGCCGCAGTTCGGCCAGCAGGGTCTGATGCAGGCGATGCCAGACGCCTGCGGCCTGCCAGTCGCGCAACCGGCGCCAACAGGTCATGCCGCTGCCGTAGCCAAGTTCCAGAGGCAATTCTTCCCATGGGATGCCGGTACGCAGGACATAGACGATGCCGTTGAGGGCTTGCTGGTCGCTGACGCGCGGCCGCCCGCCCTTGGGCGAAGGCTTTACTGACGGGATCAGCGGTTCGATGCGCTTCCACAGCGCGGCGGGGATCTCTTTGCGACGGGGCATGCCGGCAATTTTGCCACCTGCGAACCAGCGTTCAAGTCAGTTTTGTTAGCGGCTCTTAGTCGTCGGCGGGGGCGTGCAAGCGTGCCAGGAATCGCCCCAATGGAAAGGATGGGCTTTCGCTGTCGGGCCTGAGTAGATAGGTCGTGATGATGGCGGACTCGACTGCTAAGGGGCGAATCACGATGTTCGGGAGGCGGCAGGTCGCCACCCGGACCGAAGAAGTAAAGCCGATGCCGTAGCCTGCGGCGACGAGGGTAAGCATTACATCCAGCGAGGTTGCGTGTTCGATGACGTTCGGTTGATGTTCTTGCGTGCACAGCAGGCGGGTCAGTTCCCTGAAGTATCCCTCGCATATTTGCGGATCGCACATGACCAAGGGAAACCGCGCCAGTTCATTGAGCGGTACTTCCTTGTGGATGAGCAACGGATGACGGGCCGGGAGTGCCGCCACGATGGGCGTTCGCCAGATGGCTTCAGCAACGATACCGCTGCCAGTGTTGTCGGCATGCGCGAAACCGATGTTGAAGTCGCCCGACCGCAATCCACGCAGTTGTTCGGGGAACGGGACCTCGGAGAGTCGAATCTCGATCTCCGGTTCTTCTTCGCGGCAACGCGCCAGGAACTCGGAAAGGCGTGGATCAATTGCGCCATCGGATACCGCAATTCGCAGGCTGCCACGATACCCAGCGGAAACGGCTTTGACGTTCTCGCGAGCCTGATCCAGTGTGGTGAACAGACGGCGCACGTCTTGCAGAAAGACTGCGCCGGCACGGGTTAGACGAGTTCCGCGACGGTCACGGTCAAATAGCAGCATGCCTAAATCGTCTTCCAGTTCCTTGATGGTTCTGGAAAGCGGCGATTGGTCAATGTGAAGGCGCTCGGCGGCTCGTGTGAAGTGCAGTTCTTCTGCCAGGACTATAAAGCAGCGGAGGTGTCGCAACTCCATCAACATAGCTCCCTGGCGACCTAGAGCAGGGCTGGTATGGCGATCAGACGAATGACAATACGTCCTGCACAGGCTTGCGCGGCTTCTGCGGCCAGTTCGCTGGCCCTGGATATCCCACTGTCACCAGCATTACAGGAACTTCGGTGGCGGCGAGTCCAAACGCTTCGGACACTCCAACGGGGTCAAATCCAATCATCGGCGCTGATACCAAGCCCTTCCCCTTTGCTGCCAGCATCAGCGTCATCGCTGCGAGGGAACCCGAGCGGATAGCTTCGTCACGTTGAAGTACCTGGTTATTCTGGTAGTTGCCTTGCGCGGCCACAATCCAGGCGTTATAGGTAGCTTCGTCGATGATGCCTGTTTCAAACGTTGGCAATAGCGAAGCGGGTAGCGTCGTGTGAGGTTCCAACGTCCCACATATGATGAATGTCACGGCAGCATCGACTACTTTCTGTTGATCGAAAGCCAGTGGCAGGAGTCGTGCCTTTGCTTCTTTGCTACGTACCGCGATGAATTTCCAGTTTTGAAAATTAAAGGCGGTAGGGGCGCGTGTTGCAAGGAAGATTAACTCCGAAATATCCGCCTCAGACAAGTCGCGTGACGTATCGTAGCTGTTTGCAGATGTGCGGGAGTTGATAAGATCCGAAATTGACATGAGCTATTGCCTTTAGGAAGACTGCCTGGATAAGATGTTGCTTTAATCGTAGCGCTTCCCTTTGGGGTGATATACGAGGTCACGGTATTCACTCAGTTGAAATAAATTCCACTATGCGCTATGGACGAGTTGCTATTCTTGTATAGGCAAATGAGAACTCTACTAACGAAGGCGAGGGCTGAGATTTTTACGTGTAGGCATTGCATTGCCGCGCTTCTCTCTAGGACTATCTGATGGTTGAGTTGAAGCAATTGCGCAAGTTCGTCGTGGTGGTTGAGCTACGCAACTTCACTCGTGCGGCGGAGTCACTTCACATTGCTCAGCCGGCCCTGAGTAGGCAGATCGCTCGCTTGGAAGAGCAGCTTGGCGCTCAGTTGATCGATCGGCGCGCGCGTCCTTTCATGCTGACAGATGCAGGACGCCGCTTCTACGAGGATGCGCTGGCTGTGCTGGATCGCGTGGAGCGAATGCAGGCCACTGCTAGAAAACTCGGGGCGGGACGCAAGCGCACCCTGACCATCGCATTCTCGCCCACCATCGTCTACGGTGGCATTTCCCATGTGATGAAGCACCTTGCCGAGGCGCTGCCTGACGTTGATATCCGCTGGCGGGAGATGATGTCGGGAGATCAAGACGACGCTCTGCGGAAGGGGGTGATCGATATCGGCTTCAGCCGATCTCGCTATCTCGAACCTGACATTGTGCAGATCCCGATGCGTGACGAACGACTGTTCGTCGCCATACCCCCTGACGATGTACTGGCCTTGAGTGAAGGGTCAATTGGAATTGCCGATCTCGACGACAGGGAAGTCATCGTCTATCCGAGCGGCCACAAGGCGGGCTTTGCCGACCAGACCATCGCTTGGCTTCGCGCCTCCGCGAGTCGGCCGTCAGAGATCAGGGAAGTCAGCGAGATCGACACTGCACTGGCGTTCGTCGCGGCGGGCCTCGGATTCTGCTTGGTCCCAGCTAACTCGCGGCACTTGCGATCCGATATCGCGTATCGCCTTATCGAGGATGCCAATGTGACGATTCCGGTACTCATGTGTCACCGCGCGCAGGAAGACCGCGGGCTGATTGAATCGGTCAAGGCTGTTGTCCGCAAGTTCGCGGACGATGATCCGGCGTCCTTGGATGCCAAGCACAACCGATTCCATGATTTCTGATCGCTGGCTGCAGTGCCGTAGCAGTGGCGCGGTAACGCAACGGAACAATGACTCCGCGTCTCGACTTACGCGCCGCTTGGAGACGATAGCATCTGTGGCATGCCAGAGCCGTCGCCGCCCAACATCCCGAACTCTGCCGGCAGAATCATGTAGAACACCTGTACTTTCTCTTGCGTGAGATGAGAAAAAAGCCGCTTGGCTTCTTCGTCGTTGACAACGAGCGTGACTTGAACCGGCTGATCCGACAAGTCGAACATGTTGATCGCGTGAGTCTTTCCGTCGTGTCCCAGCCCTTCGATGGCTCCAGACAATGTCGCCCCGCGGATGCCCTGCTGTTTAGCCTGCTCGACCAGCCATTGAGCGAGAGGCGTCGAACCATGTGTGCGATCTTGCTGAGTGAAGAAGGTAATCTGATAACCTTGCATCGCAATCCCCTGAGGTGTTGACGTTCTGAATATTGGCTTCACGATGAAGCCTCGGATGGTTCAGTGCTTGCGTCCTTTGCCGTCACGTCGATGTTCGGACGCACGGACATGCCGACCCGCAAAAGACTGGTGTTCTTCTGGCCTGGTTCGAGGCGGATGCGTACGGGCAGACGCTGCACGATCTTGGTGAAATTGCCAGTGGCATTTTGGGACGGTACGGGTGAGAAGCTCACTCCGCTGGCTGGCCCCAGGCTCTCGACGTGCCCCTTGAAATGTTCTCCGGGTAGCGCGTCGACGGTGATGTCCACCGGCTGGCCTATCCGCACACGTGCAAGTTGCGTCTCGCGGAAATTGGCTTCCACGTACAAAGCATCCAGAGGAACCAAGGTCAACAACGGTTCGCCCACGCGGGCATAGCCGCCCAACCTGGCCCGGCGTTGAGCGACGACGCCACCAATGGGTGCATGTACACTGGCGTAAGACAGGTTCAACTCGGCATCCGCTTTAGCGGCCTTTGCTTTTTCCAACTCGGCACGCAGGATGGCAACCTGTTGTTCGGCCGAACGCAGTCCAGCCCGATCACGTTCGCGTGCGGCGCGTTGAACATCCCATTCCGCTTCGGCCTGTTGCTGAGCCTGGACCGTGCCGGATCCATCGCGTGCCAGATTGGCGAAGCGTTTCCGATTGGTTTCGGCAAGCTTCAAGTTGGCCGTGGAGGCGGCGACTGCTGCGCGGGCTTGCGCGATGCTGCTCTGCTGGCGGTCCAGTTGTGCCTCCAGGCTATCGACGGTGGCCTTGGCAGTATCGACGGCAATGCGAAGTTCCCGGTCATCAATGCTGACCAGCAGGGTGCCGGCCTGCACGAGTTGGTGGTCTTCGACCCCCACACGCGTGATGACGCCAGCCACCTGTGGAGCGACCATCGTGGAGTCCGCCTGTAGATAGGCGTCATCGGTACTTTGTTCGGAGGCGTTGGATTCGGACCGATTGAGGACGACCAGGGCGACGAGTAGAACGATGAGCGCAATCGTGCCCACGGTGATGCGAAAGCGAAGGTTGGTAGCCATGAAATACTGTTTACCGATGGTAGAAGGTCAAGGTGTGGTGCTTGCCGGTACGGCAGATGACGCGACTGAAGTGGGCTGCGTCATGGGCGCAGGGATGTAGGTGAGCGTCAGGACCAGCGGGATCAGCAGCAGGGCCAACAGGCCGAATGTTCGGTAGACATCCGCTGCGGCCAGGACGCTGGCTTGCTGGGCGATGCTCCCGGCCAGGGTGTCCAGTCCAAAGTCGGACGGCGATAGGCGAGGTAGCACTCTTCCCGCACGATCAACCAGCATCTCGCTGTGGAAGTGGCCGCGCACGGTCGTGAGCTGGCCGATGAGCGCGCCGCCCAACACCGAACTGAACGCACGCAAGGTGTTGACGACGCTGGCGACAAAGGGGCCGTCCATGGGCTGGACGACACTCGTGGCCAGGAACAGCAGCGAGACGATCGCCATCGGCTGGCCGATGGTGTACAGGATTTCTGCGGGAACAAATTGCGCCACCATCCATTCGCTGGTGATGCCGCTGGCCAGCCAGCAGGCCGCTGCGATGAAAGCCAGTCCCGTAGCGAAGACGTAGCGGGCGTCGACCCAGCGTTGATAGAGCAGCAGCGCGACACAGAAGCCGAGCACCAGCTGCGGCAATCCGACGATCAGGCCAAGCGTGGCGCTCTGCTCCAGGCGGAAGCCCTGCAACTGCCCCAGCACGTTGGCCGGCAAGGTGACGGCCGTGGCCACGATCATCAACAGGCACACGAACACGCTGAAGCCCAGGCCAAGATTCCGGCGGCCGAGCAACTGCAGCCGCAGGAAGGGGGTAGGGTGTCGCCAATCGGTGACCAGGAACAGCCCGGTCAACACGGTCCCCGTCATCAGCGACGCCACGATCAGTGGCGAGTTGAACCAGTCCAGGCGCACGCCCTGATCCACCCCGACCACCAGCAGGGCCAGACCCGGGATTCCCAGTGCCATGCCCAACCAGTTGCCTTGCTTCAGGCGCGACAGCGCCATGGGCACCTTCGGCACGCCCCAGGCCATCATCGCCATCGCCAGCAATCCCGGCGGGATCGCCTGCCAGTAGGCCCAGCGCCAGTCTGCCATCCGGTCCACGCACAACGTCGCCAACCAGAGTGCGACGTTTGGCGAAAAGGTGGCGGTCAGCGCATAGAGTGCCAGGCCGTGCAGGCGGATAGGCAACGGAAGGAAGCTCAATGCCGCCACCATGAGCATCGGGATCAGCGCACCGGAAAACAGCCCTTGAAGCGCGCGCAACGCCAGCAGGAGATGCAGATCCCGCACGAAAGGCATGATGGCCGCCAAGGTCAGCGCGGCCGTCAGCGACGCCAGGTGGAAGCGGCGTAGCGAGAAGGTGATGGCAAGCCAGGTCGCAAACGGCATGGCCGCCAGCTCCCCGGCCGAGTAGGCAGTGGTCAGCCAGGACGCATCGTCACGCGCAAAGCCCAGAGCTCCCTGCACGTCGCTCAGCACCAGCCCGGGAACGCGGCTGTTCAGGCCGGCCACCATCGCCGCCAGCAACACGCCGAGCAGGCCGCAAGCCAGGCGTGGGCCGAATGCCGGCATAGGCGGTTTTCCAGGCGGTGGTGCGCTTGTACCTGCCGGCGCGGGTGGTGGCGTCATGAGGCATCCTTGTCCGTTGCCGCAGTCTCCATCCGCAGTTCCGAAGACCAGCCGCCGCCGAGCGCCCGGTAGAGCGCCACGACCGACAGGGCGGAGGCGGTCGCGCAATCGGCCAGTTCGGCCTGGCTGGACAGCAGCGAGCGCCTGGCGACCAGGACGGAAGTGAAGTCCGACGTGCCCTGCTGATAGGCGCGTTGGGCCACTTCCAGCGCCGTCTGGTTCTGCGTCCAGGCAAGCTGCAATTGCTCGTGCCGCTTCAGTTCGGTGGCGTAAGCGCTAAGTGCGTTGTCCACCTCATGCCAGGCGCGCAGCACGGTTTGCCGGTAGGCGATGCCCGCTAGGCGATGCCGGGCATCGCTCAGGGCCAGGTTGCTCTTGAGCCTGCCGCCCTGGAAGATCGGCAGGTGGAGCGCCGGCCCCACCGAGAACTGCCGAGAGCTCCAACTGCCCAGGTCGGAAAGCTCGAACGCCTGCACGCCGACGCTGCCCGTGAGACGGATGCGCGGATAGAAATCGGCTTCCGCAGCCCCGATATCCGCCACGGAAGCACGCAAGCGGGCTTCCGCTTGCAGGATATCAGGGCGGTTGCGGGCCAACTCCGAAGGCACGCCGATGGGGAGGCGCTCGGGCAGTGCCGGCAACGCGGCATCGGCCAGGCGTTCGTCCAGCTCTCGTGGCGGCTTGCTCAGGAGCAGCGCCAGGGCGTTCATCAAGGCATCGCGTTGTTGCTGCAATTGCGCCAGGCGTGCCTGGATACTCGCAACGTCTGCATGGGCGGCGGCGGCATCGAAGCGTGTCGCGACGCCGTTGCGCTGACGGCTTTCGGTCATGCGCACTAAGTTCCTGGCAATCTGGAGGTTCTCCTCGACGATGCCCAGTTGCGCCTGCACGCCGCGCAGCAACAGGTAGGTACGGGCGACATCGCCGGCAACGGAGACCTTCACCGCGTCCATGCCGTAGGCGCTGGCCTGCAGTCTGGCTTCGGCCGATTCGCTCTGATGCCGCAGGTAGCCCCACAGATCCAGTTCCCATCCAGCCTGTAGTCCCAGCGACCAGGTGCTCGTCGGTTCGCTTGGCGCGCCGAGCAAAACCATCGGCGAGTGTTCGCTCAAGGCCGAGCGGGTGTAGCCGGCTTGGACAGAGACTTGTGGCCGGCGTGCAGCATCGACCATCCCCAGTTGTGCGCGACTTTCCTCGATGCGTGCAGAGGCAGCCAGAAGATCGAGGTTGGAAGCGGCGGCTTCGGCTTCAAGTGTCGTCAGCGTCGGATCACCGAACAGATGCCACCACTGGGATGGTGCAGGTTGCTCACTCAGGGCCGGATGACGGGTGACTGCGATCGATCGCGCCCGCAACGCCGCCGCGGGCGTGGCAAGGGCAGGTTCCCGAACGTCGGGAACGGTCATGCAGCCAACAAGGGGCAGGGCCAGTGCCAGGGCTCCCTGTGTGCTGAGTATCAGGCGCAGATGTCCCGCTATGTTCGGGCGGCGGAACCGTCGGAGGAACTTCTTCCAGAAGGCGCTCCTCAAATCTGGTTTGGAGGCTGGCGCCTGGGCGAAGGTCGGCACCGAAATTACCGGGGCGGCGCAATGGAGACTGCTTCTTACGAATGGAGCATTCAGGGGGGGGCGCATATCTGAGGCTTTCTTGCGGCCAGTAAAGTGAAGACTGACGTGGATTTCGTACGGCACCGTCGCTGTCCCAGGTAACGAGTGACTTGGTGTTCATCCCGGCATCGCGCTGTCCGGAGCAATCCTTGCTTGGGTATGGGAAGCAGAGGTGGGCGACTCTCGCGCGCACGTGAAATGACGAGCGAGCCAGCCGGGAACGGCGATCATGTCGCCGCTTCCGGTCGCTACCAGTCACTGATCTGTCGCTACCAGTCACTGATCTAATGCATAGGCGACGAGATAGTCCGCAGTCGGGGTACCCATCACGTGATGGCCACCGGCCATCATCAGCACATACTGGCGTCCCTTGTACTCATAGGTCATCGGGGTGGCCTGCCCGCCTGCCGGCAGCACGTCCTTCCAGATGATCTTGCCGGTCGCCAGATCGATTGCACGCAGCAGGTTGTCGGTGGCCGCGCCGATGAACACCAGGCCGCTACCCGTGATCATCGGGCCGCCGTTGTTGGGCGTACCGGTCTCGATCGGCAGGCCGGTGGGAATGTTGAACGGGCCATTCGCGCGCGCCGTTCCGAACGGGCGCTCCCACAGGACCTTGCGCGTGTGCATGTCGATCGCCTTGACTCCTCCGTAGGGCGGCTCGGTGCACAGCATGTTGGTCAGCTTGACCATCAGGATGGTCGTCTCGATCGCGTAGGGCGTGTCTTCCTGAGGGCCGTTGCCTTCGACGGGCGTTCCACCGGGCTTGTATTCCGGGTTGTCCATCGAGCGAAGCCCCATCTTGTCGGCCTCGGCACGCGGGATCAGGCGTTCGCGCACGGGCAGGTTGTTGTAGTTGCCAACCAGGATGCCCCGTTTCGGATCATAGGCCATGCTGCCCCAATCGCTGCCGCCGTTGAAGCCGGGATAGACGAGCCAGTGATCGCCCACGCCAGGCGGGGTGAACTCTCCGTCGTAGCGGGTGTTGCGGAACTTGATGCGGCAATACAGCTGGTCCAGGGGAGTGATGCCCCACATCATCTGCTCGGTGAGATCCGGGCCGCTCATGCGCGGCATCTCGACCGACCAGGGCTGTGTCGGCGCGCGCGGATCGCCCGGCACGTTCCCCGCCGGTGCCGGACGCTCCTCCACCGGACTCAGTGGCTTGCCGTCGCGACGATCGAGTACGAAGGTCTGGCCACGCTTGGTCGGTACGATCATGGCAGGAACCGGCTGGCCATTGGCATCGGGATAGTCCAGCAGGGTGACCTGCGACCCCATGTCGTAGTCCCAGGCGTCCTTGTGCACGGTCTGGAACACCCAGCGCGGCTCGCCGGTCTGCACATCGAGCGCGACGACGGACGAACTGACGGCATTTTCCTCCGGGGTGCGCATCGCCGAGTAGTAGTCGACCGTGGAGTTGCCGGTCGGCACATAGGCCAGCCCCAGCTTGTTGTCGCCGGTCATGTTGGTCCAGGAGTTGGGTGTCCCCTTGCTGTAGGACTGGCCGGGCGGCGGCAGGCCATGCTCGTGCGGACGGTTCACGTCCCAGGCCCAACGGAAGGCGCCAGTCTCGGCGTCATAGCCACGGATCACGCCCGATGGCGACCAGCGGCGCTGGCCGTCCATGACTTGGTGGTTGGCGACGATGACGCCATTGACCACCACGGGTGGCGAGGTGACCGCCGCCATGCCTGGCACGGTCTTGCCCATGCCCACCATGAGGTCGACCCGGCCACTCTCGCCGAAATGCTCGCAGGGCTTGCCGGTCTCGGCATCCACCGCGACCAGCTTCATGTTGAGGGTGCCCTCGATGATGCGGGCATGGCAGGCCTGGCCGGCCGGCGTCTGCGGTGACTCGTAGTAAGTTACGCCACGGCAGGCGGCCGTGTACGGGATGTCTTGCTCGCGCACGTCGGACTTGTAGCGCCAGACTTCCTTGCCGGTCGCCGGATCCAGGCGCAGCATATCGTTGGTGGCGGTGCACAGGTAGATGGCATCGCCGATCTTCAACGGAGTGGTCTGTGGCGCCCAGCGGTTGTTCTTCTCATCCAGCGGCAGTGAACCGGTCCGGTACACCCAGGCACGCTTGAGGTTGCCCACGTTGGCCGGCGTGATCTGTGCCAGCGGGCTGTAGCGGGTGGCGCGGCTGTCGCGACCGTAGGCGACCCAGTCCGAGTCCGGAATCCCGGCATTGGTATCTGCGCCGATCAACGGTTTATCGGGCATGGCGCCGGCCGGGGCGATGACGTTGTGAGGAACGAAGGCCAGGCCGAAGGCCACCGCGAAGACCGCCGTCAACGCGCCTGTGAAGACGAGAGCAATCCTGCGAGGCGTTCCGCGATCGAGGTCGGGAAGGACCAGGCTGAGCAGGAAGCCCAGTACGGTGAGCAGGCTCAGGCGTGGAACCCAGCCCCAGTAGTCGGAGCCGCTTTCCCATATGGTCCAAAGAATGGTTGCGCCGAACACCAGCGCGAACCACCAGGCGCCAGTGCTCTTGCGGCGCCATAGCTGGACGCCGGAAACCAATAGTGCAATACCGGACAGCAAGTAGTACCAGGATCCCCCAGCTACTGCGAGCATGATGCCGCCGACCAGGAACCAGACGGCGAGCAACGTGATGAGTACCACCAGCGGACGCACCAGACAGCCGGTCTTGCTGCGCCCGGTTGATGCTGTTGCTGTTGTAGTAGTTGTTGAAGACATGAAACCTCCACGAGTCTGCCAGGGGCGCCAAGATGGACCATCCGGCGCGAGCATGAGTCGTGGCGGTGTGCCGTTCCTCCCGTCGTCCAGCAGAGTCGCGGTAATGTCAGAGACATGACCTTGTCTTGGCCTGATGGGATATGGAGCGGTGCCGGTGCAAGGCGCCCGTCGGCTGCCCGCAGATATCCCGATGAATTTTCCGGCGTGATGGTGAATGGTGTCTAAGACCAAAACCAGTCTTGAATCATGCCTTTTTTGTCATGATGTGGTGCTGGTGGCTCACGGAGGGAGCAGGCTATCTGCGCTGGAGGGCACCGGCCGCACCGAGCCGGGAAACCATGAAATCCACGAATGCCTTGATCTTGGGTGAGGTGTGCCGACTGGAGGGCCAGAGGATGCAGAAGTTGCGGTGGTCGCGTACATGCTTGTCCAGCATCACCGCCAAGCGGCCTTTCGCAACGGCATCTGCGACGATGAAGTCCGGCAACAGAGCGATGCCCAGACCCGCTTCGGCCATGTCCAACAGGGAATCGATGGTGTTGCTGACCGCCGATTGCGGCAGTTCCAGAAAAAGCGGCCGGCCTCGTGCGAACAATGGCCAAGGAGCGAGCTTGCCAGTGCTGGGATAGCGATAGCGCAGGCAGGCGTGATCGGCCAGTTCGGCAGGCCGAGTCGGTGTCCCGTGGCGAGACAAATAGCCGGGAGCCGCCACGAGCCGGTGACGGTAGCCGTCGAGCCTGCGCATGGTCAGCCGGGAGTCGTCGACGTCCCCTATGCGCATCACGGCATCGAAACCCTCCTCGATCACATTGACCAGACGGTCGCTGAAATCCAGCTCCAGGTCGATCTCGGGGAAGGCCTGCTGGAACTCGATCAGGTGGCGCATCAGGTGCGCGCCCAACTGGGGCAGTCCGATTCGAAGGCGTCCCTGCGGCGTCCCTGCGGCCCTGCTCAACTCGTTCTTGGCGACGTCGAGCTCGGAGAAGATCCGGTAGCAACGCTGCAGGAACAGCTCGCCTTCGGCGGTCAGTGCAATGGCGCGGGTGGAGCGGTGGAACAAGCGCACGCCCAACTCCTCTTCCAATCGCGCCACCGAGCGGCCGATTGCCGACGATGAAACGCCCTGCCGTCGTCCGGCCTCGGTGAAGCTGCGGGTTTCCGCTGCCTGCACGAACGCTTCGAGCGCTCCGAAGTAGTTCATCGTCTATTCCTGCGTTTTTGTTCCGATATGTTTGGAAATTTACCCCATTTTTCTTGTTAATCCGGGGGGATAGAGTTCTGGTTTTCAAGTGGGCTTGGTGCGTGCCGGGCACCCTTGTCCCGGAGATGTGAGATTGACCATGACGTTGCCCACCGCGCTCGGCAAGCTGCCTACGAGCCTTGCCCGCCATCCAGGCTATGCAAGAGTGTTCCAGCCGGGACGCCTGACGTTCGGCTTCATCTCACCATTGGAAAGCTATCCCGACAGCGCTGGCCCGACCCTGGCCGGACACGCCGAACTGGCCAGGAATGCCGATGCCGCAGGTTTCTCGGCGATCTGGCTGCGCGACGTGCCCTTCTACGATCCCAACTTCGGCGATGTCGGCCAAGTCCTCGACCCGATGGTCTACGCGGGCTTCCTCGCGGCGATCACCCGCAATATCACGATCGGCACCGCGGGTATCGTGCTGCCGCTGCGCGATCCGGTGATCGTCGCCAAGCAAGCCGCGACCATCGACCAGCTGCTGGGCGGGCGCTTCGTGCTGGGGCTCGCCACCGGCGACCGGCCGGTCGAGTATCCGGCGTTCGGTGTCGAGTACGGCAACCGGGCCGAGCGCTTCCGTGATGCGCTGGCGGTAATCCGGGCCACGACCGAACACGCCTGGCCGATTCACGAATCGCGCTTCTATGGTCGCCTCGATGGCGGGCTGGATCTGGTGCCCAAGCCGGTGGCACCGAGGCTGCCCAGCATCGTGATCGGCCATGCAGGCCAGACACTGGACTGGACCGCACAGCAGGTCGACGGAATCCTCTCGTACATCGCCGACCCGATGCGGATCCCACAGATCATCGCGCAGTGGCGTGCGGCCTGCGGGACTGATGTTTTCAAGCCCTATGGCTACGGCACGCTGTTCGACCTGGACCGCGATCCGAACAAGCCGATCCAGCCGGGTCGTGTGTTGCGAGGCGGACGCAACGCGCTGCGCGAACTCTGGCTGCGGCAGCAGGAACAAGGTGTCTCGCACGTCGGCCTGCACTTCAAGCCGCAGCGGCGCCCCGCCTCGGAGGTGATCGACGAGCTGGGCGAATACCTGTTGCCAGTGTTTCCCAGCCCGGCTCCATGCCCTGAAACCACTCCCGCTTAAGAGAGGCGTCGCTACGATCGAAGCTGATGAGTCAAGGGATTGATGCCTGCATCCGCGACTCGACCACTCGTGCCTGGACGAGCTTCAGGCGATTTTTCAACAACGAAGGAAGTAAAGATGAGCAAGAACGTCTATGTGGTATTTGAACTGAAGGTGAAGCCGGGTCAGTTCGAGAAATTCAAGCAGATGATTTCCGAGGCCGTGGCAGGTGCGAGCAAGGAGCCGGGAACCCTCGCGTACGAATACAGTGCCAATACGGACGGGAGCATCGTCCACATCTTCGAGCACTACCGTGACTCGGAATCGCTGGTTTCGCACGTGGATGTCACCTTCGCCCCATTCGCCGAGCGCTTTGCATGGATGGTCGATGTGGCACGCCTGACGGTGTACGGAAAACCGGATGAGGCCGCACGGGCGAGGCTCGACACTTTCGGCGCGGAATACCTTGCGCCGATCAATGGATTCATCCGCTAGTCGGTGGAGTGCGGCTTCAAGCCCGAACTGCCGATTCAAGCCCCCTGTCGATTGCCAGGGGGCTTGACGTAGTGGCGCATTGGTCGAGACGTCTGGGGAAATGGAAACGGCGAACTTGGGCGACTGGCCTAGCGAAAGCTCCGCGTGGCCTATTCCTGGTCAAGTCAAGGAGCAGCGCTCCCGGAAAGGGGGCAACCGGAGAGTCGACAGTTGCCTGCCTACTGGCCCGCGCCGTTTCGCGGGACGGCAAGGGTCAATGGCGCTTGCCTCTTCGAGATGCGCAGCGCTGTTTATGGTTAACGGTGCAAGACTGCGTCAGGTGGGGGCGTCGGTGCTTCCACCAAAGAGCTTACCGGCCCCTGCCCAGTCGGAGGGAGCTACGTCTTCGAAGATGACGTAAATGTAACTCGGATCAGTTCCGGTGTTCTTGACGATGCTCTCGGTGATTTCGGCCGCAACGGCCTGCTTTGCCTTCGTGTCTTTACCTTCAAACCAGCTTACGCGTACGACCGGCATGATATTTCCTCAGCTTTCTTTAGATGAAAGGACGCTACCCGCCTTGATTTTCAATGACGGCGCTTTCTTCCCGGTAAATCGCTACGTGGCGTTGTCGCTGTACGAGCCGATTCAGCGGGGCGCAGATCAACTGCGATGGACTGGAGGCCAATGCCGTGCAGCTGAGAAGCGTGAACCATGATAGTGGCAATGAAACGGCGGGATAAACCGCTTCGCCGGATACGCTGTGGCGAGCAAATTTCCACAATTAATGCATTGGAGAACGAAGGTGGAGATGCTTCCTGAATCCCTGTCCGGGATAAGCGCATTTGTGACCGTGGCTCAGTTGGGAAGCTTTACGGCGGCAGCCGAGCGGCTTGGGGTCACGAAATCGGCTGTCGGCAAGAGCATCAAACGCTTGGAGACGCGGCTGGGAGTGCGTCTGATCCACCGCACGACAAGGCGACTACGCCTGACGTTTGATGGTGAGGCTTACTTCAAGGCATGTTCGTTGGCCATGGAGAGCATTGCCGCCGTAGAGGCGAGGATTACCTCGAACGACCAGGTGCTGCGTGGCCGTATACATGTGGATATGCCGATTGCATTCGGTCGGCGTGTGCTGATGCCCATTCTCTTGAAGGTGGCTGAACCTCACCCACATCTTCAACTGACCATGACATTCAACGATGGAGTGATTGATCCCATGCAGGTGGATGCGGATCTGGTGGTGCGATTCGGCCAGCTTCAGGACAGCAGCCACCTCGTCGCCCGGAAGCTGGCGAGCCAGCAAAGGATCATCTGCGCTTCCCCGGCGTACCTTGAGCGCCGCGGAGTGCCGGCAACACCTGACGATCTGATCAACCATAGTTGCATTGTCGGTACCGAGGATGGGCCGCCGCAGCACTGGACCGTACGCGATGGAGGAAGGTCGAAACTCGTAACGCCTCCAGCAACACATCGCCTGAGTGATGGAGAGTCCATTGTCGAGACCGCCGCAGCCGGATTTGGACTGTGCCAGATGCCGATTTCTCTCCTTAGAGACAAAATCCAAGAGGGGCATCTTGTTCCGGTGCTGAGCGACTATTCCGACGTCAATGTCGATGTTCACCTCATCTGGCTCAGGGAGGCCTCGCTCGCGCCTCGTGTTCGCTATGTCATTGATTGCTTGGTCGAGCATGCACAAAGCGGTGCACTGGACTAGACAGCCCATGAATGAAATTGGTTAGAGAGGGATGTATAGACCCCGAACCATCTGTGGAATTTAAGTCCACATTGTTGTTCTCTGTGGAGCATTTATCCCTCTATGCACAGTGACATATAGTCGCAGGACTACACAAGTTCACCATGTTCCTGCGCCTCGATAATGGATTTCCTGGTTGTTTCGCGGCTAGAACAGTGTGGGCTAAACGGCGTCTTGCGCGGAATTGTCTCGGCGCTCGCGGTCATCTGTTCGAAATTCGATCTAAATAGACAGATTCCATACGCCGGGCAATTGGTGCCAACCGCTTCGAGGACAGGCCCGGTCCTGATCCAACGTCGCACACAGCCATTCTCGGAATCTTCGCCTGTGTTCAGGGTTGGCGATTGTTCCTTCAGGAGAACATGTTATGCCCTCTCAACCTGAGCATGCCGATCGAGCGGCGCGTCGACATCCATCTGGCGTGGCTGTCGCTTGCCTGCTCGATCATCTGCCTACGGAATCTTCCGGAGTTTTGTTAGCGACTCTTAGGCTCTATACGATCATTTTAGGCCTGTTGATTGGCCTGGTTGGACTGTATTTCCTCTATAACGGCACCAAGCTGATCATGCTTGGTGGGTCACTCTACTATGTGCCTGCAGGCATCGCTCTTATCGCCACGGCGATTCTGCTTGCAAGACTCAGCGTGCGTGCGGCGTACCTGTACTTGGGGTTCTTCGTCGTCACAGCGCTATGGTCGCTCTGGGAAGCCGGCTTCCAGTTCTGGCCGCTCGCCGCACGGCTTGGCATGTTCGCGGTTCTCGGGTTGCTCTTGGCCGTCTGCGTTCCGTGCTTGCCTGGAGCCAGGGGCATTCCGCGCATACGCGGACTCTCTTACGGGATCGCCGGTGCGACCGCTGCCGGCCTGGTAGCGACCCTCGTGGGTGCGTTCTCCCCCATCTGGCTCGTGAAATCCGGATCGGCTCCGCAGGTCGCTGCGGACTACAGGCCCGACCGCGAACCCAAGGACTGGGTAGGATTTGGACGCACCACGACGGGAGAACAGTTCTCGCCGGATACGCAGATCACCAAGGACAATGTCGGCCAGTTGCAAGTCGCCTGGACGTTGCGTACTGGAGACATCAGCGCGGATGGTCGGGAGAACCAGAATACGCCGCTCCAGATCGGCAATACGCTCTACCCGTGCACCCAGTCGGGGCAGGTCTTCGCGGTGCGCGGGGATACAGGCGAGAAGCTCTGGCACTTCGACCCCAAGGTGACACCGGCGTCCACGGCGAACTGGATGCGATGCCGCTCGCTGGCGTACTTCGAGATTCCCGAACTGGCCAACGACGCGCCCGGCAAGAAGCGTGTCTACCTCACCACCGGCGACATGCGGCTGATCGCCCTGGACGCGGAGACCGGTGAGCCCGTGCCTTCTTTCGGCGAAGATGGAACCGTGTATCTGGCCGAGGGCATGGGCAAGGTCATCCCGGGCTTCTACAACCCCACCTCGGGGCCATTGCTGGCAGGCCGCAATCTCATCGTCGGCGGCTGGGTGATGGACAACCAATCAACCGATGAGCCCTCGGGTGTCGTGCGCGCATTCAACGCCGTCACGGGGGAATTGACCTGGGCATGGGATGTGGGCCGTCCTGGCCAGACCGGCAAGCCGGCTGATGGGGAGTTCTATACCCGCGGCACCCCGAACATGTGGGCAACGCCCAGCTACGATCCAGAACTCAACATGGTGTACCTGCCTACCGGTGGCGGTACCCCCGACCTTTTCGGTGGACAGCGTTCGGCGGCCACCGATCGGGTATCGCAATCGGTGGTTGCACTCGATGCCACTACTGGGCAGGAGCGCTGGGTATACCAACTCGTACACCACGACGTGTGGGATTACGACCTTCCGTCCAAACCAGTGCTTTACGACATGCCCGATGGCAAGGGTGGGCGAGTGCCGGCGCTTGTGCAGGCGGGCAAGAACGGACAGATCTTCGTCCTGGATCGCCGCACCGGCAAGCCGCTCACGCAGGTCGAGGAGCGCCCGGTACCCACCAAGGGGGTGCCGGGGGAACGCCTGTCGCCGACACAGCCCTATTCGGTCGGCATGCCTGAGATGCGCGATGGCATGCTGACCGAAGCCAAGATGTGGGGCATCACGCCGATCGACCAACTGAATTGCCGTGTGCAGTTCAAGGGACTGCACTACGAGGGCGACTACACGCCGCCGCAGTTGAAGTGGTATCTCGAGAATCCCTCCTGGTACGGCACCACCAACTGGGGTGGACAATCGATAGACAAGCAGCACGACATCATGATCGTCAACGACATGCGGATCATGATGAAGGGCCGGTTGCTCACCCGCGAGGAGACGAACGGACGGCTGGCCAACAAGTCGGTGGAAGGTGTCGGTGGCGTGATTCCGATGGCCAACACCCCCTATGGTGCCGAGCGTGGCATGGTGCAGTCCTTCCTCGGCGTGCCGTGCACAACGCCCCCCTTCGGCACCATGGCCGCCATCGACATGACCACGCACAAGGTCTTGTGGCATCGCTCGCTGGGTACGCCCGAGCAGTTTGGCCCGCTGGGTATGAAGACCCATCTGCCGGTCGAGCTTGGCATGCCGACACTGGGCGGCGCGGTGACGACAGGTTCGGGGCTGGTGTTCTTCTCAGCCACCTCCGACTACTACCTGCGTGCGATCGACGTCATGACGGGCGAGGTGGTCTGGAAAAGCCCGCTGCCGGTGGGCGGTGGTTCGACGCCGCTGGTGTTCACCTCTCCGGCTGATGGCAGGCAGTACGTCGTGGTGACGGCGAGCGGTTCCCGCGCGGCACCCGACCATGGCGACTACATCATCGCCTACGCCCTGCCCGGGCAGGCACGGCCGCCGCGCTGAAGTGCTGGCATCAAGAGGACGGCAAAGCCGTCCTCTTGGCCACAAGGCCAGCGTCCCAATCATCCCGTTCGGCTGAGGCAATTCCCAATGCCCGCGCTTACCGCCCGGATGGGACGCGCGGTTCATGCGAGTTAAGTACCGGATGCCGCGCCGAGCAGGTCCAGGAATTCCAAGAATGAAAATAGCCCCTATGCGCTCGTTGCAAAAAAGCGTGATTCTTTCTGCGCTACTGGGTACGGGCGTCGCTGACGCACAGGAAGCCGCCGATAGCAGCTTCTGGAATCGCTCGACATTGACTGGTGACTGGGGCGGGCTGCGCCACCGTCTCGCGGAGGACGGTGTCACATTCACTGGAAGCGAGGTTGTCGATTCCGTCCACAACTTCAACGGGGGGACGCGTGAGGCGGGCCGTGCGGCGGGCCAGTTCCTGCTCGGGGTCACCATCGACACGGACAAGGCGTGGGGCCATCCGGGAGGCAAGTTGCAGGTGACATTGACCAACCGGCACGGCAACAACCTGTCCAACGACGCCAATCTCGGGCTGCTCCAGCCTCTGCAATCCATCTACGGCCGCGGGGAGATCTGGCGACTGTCCGATTTCTGGTACGAACAGAGCTTCAACGATGGGGCAACCGCACTGAAGTTCGGCCGGGTCACGCATGGCGAGGACTATGGCGCGACCCCGTGCGGCAACATCTCGAACGTCGTACTGTGCGGTCCGGCCTCAAGCCAGATCGTCAGTGGCTATCTCTACAACTTGCCCGTGAGCTCCTGGGGCGTGCGCCTGCGTCAGCGACTTGCCCCGACGCTGCATGTCAACCTCGGCGTCATCGAGTCCAATCCGGTGAACCTGAGCGAGGACCGGGGCTTCTATCTCGGAACCGGCGGCGCGACCGGCACGATCTATGCTGCGGAGCTTCAGTGGACCCCGACGTTCGGGAGCCGGCACGACCTGCCAGGCACCTACAAGGTCGGTGGCTGGTACGACACGAGCAATTCGAACAACATCGTCTATGACGTGAATGGCGAGTACCAGGCGGTCTCGGGGGGCGAGTTTGCAAGGGAGAACCACCATGCGGGCTTCCACGCCAATGTGGTGCAGCAACTGCTGGCACCGAGGGCCGATGGTTCGCACGGGTTGACGGTCGTGGGCAACCTAGCGGTGACTGATCGCGCGACCAATCGACTTCACAGCAAGGCGGCACTGATCTTCAGCTTTACGGGGCCGCTTCCGGGGCGTCCCAAGGACGATGTCACCTTGGGCATCGGTCAGGTATCGGTGAACAATCGAGTCAGCCGGTCGCAACGAGCGCAGAATGAGGCTGGGCTGAGACAAGCAAGCCCGCAGGACCACGAGCAAGCGGCCGAGTTGAACTACGGATACAAGCTGACACCGGCTGCAACACTGCGCCCGGGCTTCCAGTATGTCCGCCATCCCGGTGGGCTAGGTGATCGCGACGACATCTTGGTCGCAAGCCTCAAGCTTGTCTTTGCGCTATAGCCTCATGATGGGAAGCTCCTTTCGCATTGCGGTGTCGGGTATGGCTTGTTGGGGCATGACTCTGACGCCAATTGCGGTTGCGGTAGCGCAAACCACCACGCTGGATACGGTCGTGGTCACCAGTACTCGTTATGGCACCAGCCCGCAGGACACGCCCGCATCAGTGAGCATTGTCGATGGCGTCCAGATGCGTACGGACCGTCCGGGAATCAATCTTTCAGAAAGCCTCGGGCACGTGCCCGGCCTGCAGATACAGAATCGCCAGAACTATGCGCAGGATTTGCAGATATCCATGCGCGGGTACGGTGCCCGCTCGACGTTTGGTGTGCGTGGCGTCAGGCTCTACGTGGACGGTATCCCTGCCACCATGCCGGACGGACAGGGACAGACGTCGAACATCGACATCGCGTCAATCGACCGCATCGAGGTGCTCCGTGGACCATTCTCGGCCTTGTACGGCAATGCGTCGGGTGGTGTGCTCCAGGTCTTTACTGAAGATGGCGCTGGAGCGCCCCGCGTCCAAGCGGATGCCGGCGCTGGAAGCGACGACACCGAGCGCTACGGGCTCAAGGTCAGCGGCGCCTCTGACCCACTCGACTATGTGGTCAGTACCAACCGCTTCACCACAGGCGGATACCGCAGCCACAGTGGGGCAGAAAAGAACTTGGGGAACGTGAAGCTGGGTTTGCAGCTTGATCCCGATAGCCGCTTGACCCTCGTTGCCAACAGCGTGGATCTGAGGGCCGACGACCCGCTGGGCCTGACCCGCTCGCAATATGAGGCAGATCCGAGGCAGGCCACGCCGCAGGCGGAACAGTACAACACCCGCAAGACGGTCAGGCAGTCCCAAGGTGGCCTAGTCTACGAGCGGCAAGTGGATGCCAATAACGATCTTCGTGCCATGGTCTACTACGGTGAACGTGACACCGTACAGTATCAATCCATTCCCGTTGCCACACAGCGCAATCCCCAACATGCCGGTGGCGTGATTGATCTTCAGCGCGAGTACGGTGGCATCGACCTGCGTTGGACATCACGCCTGAGTTTGGCTGGCCAGCCGCTCACCTTGATCGGAGGGGTGTCCTACGACTCGCTGAGCGAGCGCCGTAGGGGCTACGAGAACTTCACGGGAAGTGCCAGCAGTCCGAGTGCCGTGGGGGTACGTGGCAGACTGCGTCGAGATGAAACCAACGATGTCTTCAACCTCGACCCTTATGTCCAGGCATCCTGGGAGTTTGCGCCAGGATGGACGCTGGACACCGGCCTTCGGTACGGCACCGTGGGTTTCGACTCCAATGACCACTACATCGCCGAAGGAAACGGCAACGACAGCGGGTCGACTCGTTATCGAAAGGTGCTGCCAATGGGTGCGCTGCGGTATCGAATCAATTCGGCGACGATGCTCTACGCATCCTATGGCCGTGGTTTCGAAACGCCGACGACCAACGAAGCCTCCTATCGGCCAGACGGAGGCGCTGGACTGAACCTGGGCTTGCAGCCAGCCGTCAGCGACAACTACGAGCTAGGAGCAAAAACGCAAGTAGCTGGCGGACTGCTGTCCTTGGCGCTTTTCCATACCGACACGCGCGATGAAATCGTCTCGGCCGGAAGCATCGATGGTCGCGCAACCTATCGCAATGGCGGACGCACCCGACGCGACGGCGTCGAACTGGAATGGAGCGCAATTCTGGAGTCAACAAACTGGCGCACCGATTGGGCCTACACCCGGATCGATGCACGCTACCGCGATGATGTGGCGGGATCCGCGATCTCGTCAGGAAACCGCATTCCGGGGGTTGCGAGGGAAATGCTCTACGGTGCGCTTGCCTGGTCTCCCCCCGAGGGCTGGCGGTTGGGCATCGAAGGGCGCTACCTCAGCAAGATCTACGTGAATGACGCCAACAGCGATTCGGCACCCGGTTATTTCGTGGCCTCGCTCTCCTCGGGCTATCGGTGGCACCGCGGTTCCTGGGAATGGAATGCCTACGCACGTCTCGACAATCTGCTCGATCGCGGATACGTAGGATCGGTCATTGTGAACGAAGGTAATGGCCGCTACTTCGAGCCGGCGTCCGGACGCAGTTGGAGCGCCGGATTGAGCATGAGCTATGTGTTCTGAGATCGAATTCGGGCAGCAGGCGTGGCGGATGTCCGCGCCGGTCTCCTCGTCGCAGCGGAATGCCGCAGCGCTTTCGGATCAAGAATCTGCAACATCATCTATGGAGTACCCAACCCATGCCTGAGAAAACTCATTCCCCTGAATGCGCTTGTTCGCTCCACTCGGAGGAGCTGCTCAGAAGCGATACCTCCTGGAATGGAAAGCCCTATGAGCGTTATCCGGAAGGACGACCGCAATTGACGGTGCTGAGGTTCCACATCCCGCCGCATACCTCGCTGCCCTGGCATACGCACCCGATGCCCAACGCCGGCTATGTCATCTCGGGCCAGATCACGCTGGAGGAGCGAGGGACGGGCAAGCTGCGGGTGATCGGAGCAGGCCAAGCGTTCGCCGAGTCCGTGGATGACGTTCACCGCGGCTATACGGGCGATGAGGCCGCCGAAATCGTCTGCACCTATGCCGGGGTCGAGGGGCAGGCGCTTTCCATACCCGTAAAGTGAACATCAAGGGCACCGATATGAGCGAAGACGGGTATGGCGACATGGAGACCGGATACATGGCGGACCGAAAGCATCATCTTGTCGTGGTGGGTGGCGGTTTCGCCGGCCTGTGGGCGACGCGTGCGCTGGAGGCCTCCGACATCCGCATCACCTTGATCGACCGTCAAAACCATCACCTGTTCCAGCCGCTGCTGTATCAGGTGGCGACAGCGGGCTTGTCGGCGCCGGACATCGCGGCGCCGCTGCGCCACATCCTGCGCGATCAGCGCAACGTGGAAGTGCGTCTGGGCGACGTGGTGCAAGTGCTGCCGCAGCAACATGTTGTTGTGCTCGCCGATGGCGACATGCTGGAGTACGACAGCCTGGTGTTGGCAACTGGCGCAGCCCATGCCTACTTCGGCAACGATCACTGGGCCGAGCATGCGCCGGGCTTGAAGACGCTCGACGATGCAATGTATTTGCGGCGCAAGCTCCTGCTGGCGTTCGAGCGTGCGGAGGCCGAAAGCGATCCGCAGGCACGCGAGGCATCGCTGAACTTCGCCATCGTCGGCGGAGGCCCGACCGGCGTGGAGTTGGCCGGTACGCTGGCCGAGATCGCCAGACACACGTTGAAGGATGAGTTCCGCCACATCGATCCACGCAAGGCCAAGGTTCGACTGATCGAGGCGGGGCCGCGAGTGTTGCCTTCCTTTCCCTCCGATTTGACCGACAAGGCGAAGCGCCAGTTGGAAAAACTGGGCGTCGAAGTGTTGACCGGTACTGCTGTGACGCACATCGACGAAAACGGCTACACCTTGGGCGATGTATTCGTGCCGGCACGTACCGTGGTGTGGGCGGCAGGTGTTGCAGCATCACCCTTGGGGCGAAGCCTTGGGGTGCCGCTGGATCGCGCCGGGCGCGTGCTAGTCGAACCGGACCTGAGCGTGCCCGGTCATCCGGACATTTTCATCGGCGGCGATTTGGCTTCCATCCAGCAGGATGGTCGCCCTGTGCCGGGCGTGGCGCCAGCGGCGAAGCAGATGGGCAAGCACATCGCGCGTGCGGCGCGTGCACGTCTCTCGGGGAAAACGACACCGGTCTTCCATTACGAGGACTACGGCAACCTGGCGACGATCGGACGCATGGCCGCCATCGTCCACGTGGGCAGGTTCAAGTTCTCGGGCCTGCCGGCATGGTGGTTCTGGCTGGCGGCGCACGTGTACTTCCTGATCGGATTCCGCAATCGCTTCGTTGTCCTGGTCAACTGGGTGATCGCGTATTGGAGCTACCAGCGTGCCGCGCGCATCGTCACCAAACGCTCGACCGATTGATCGCGAGATGGTCATTAGGGAGGACGGTCCTGCCGAAGTCGTCTATGGCTGTGGCAGGGTAGGAAGACGCCTCGGGATCTCTTATTGACCAATCGACTCCTGTTCCCGAGGCGGCTGCAGCTCGACGTGCAAGTGGAACTGGCGCTCAGCCCCACGAGGCGTTCGGGACGATGACGATCACCGTTCCTGCGCTGTCATCCTCCGGCTGGCGCATGGCGACACTAATCGCGAGTGTCTCGCAGGTCCTGTTCGATCTGGCGACTGCGCCGCTGCGCCCAGGCGTCCCGGACGAAGGCGTAGTCGTCGACTGCTTCCCTTCGCATCTGGTCTGTCGGGAGCAGCTGGGCACGCACATCCACCAGCTGCATGATCTGCAGCTTGTCGGCGACGCTGGCGTTGTCGATCTGGTTGATGACCGAAAGCTGCTGGTCGCCGACGCCGCCCAAGGCGTCACGCACCGTGCGCGGCCCCATGATCGGCATCACCAGGTAGCGGGAGTCCCGCCACCCCCAGGTCGCCAGGGTCTGGCCCAGGTCCTCGCCGTCGGGCTTGGGCATGCCGATGTGGCGCGCCGGGTCGAACACGCCGCCGATGCCCGCCGTGGAATTGACGACGAATCGTCCGAGCGACTGCCCGGCCTCGCCAGGCCGGCCCTGCAGCGCCTGGTTCAAGGCGGTGGCGGGCAGGCGCAGGTTGCCGAAGAACCGCGACACGCCTGCCTGGACCGGATCGGGCGTGATCTTGTCGTAGCCGATCGCCACGGGGCGGAAGATGAACCGGTCGAGGACGTTGTTGAAGGCGTGCATCCTGCGGTTGAAGCCTTCCCAGGGATCGTGCACCGGCGGCTGGGCGTACAGCTCCTCGGCATCCTGCTCGGCCTGCGTGCGCGCGCCGTCCGCGTCCGGGCTGCCGACCGAGGCCGGCTTCATGGGCGAGGTTTCCGTGGGCGAGACTGCCGAGGGTGCGGGCGCCGACGTGCCGGCGGTGGCGATGGCGCCGGCCGCATGAGGCTGGGGCTGCGCCGCCGGCTCCCCGGCCCCACGGGCTGCCGACGCGACCGGCACGGCCGCAGGCGTGGCTCCGCTATCCAGCGATGCCGCAGGCGTTTGCTTGACGGCATTGCCGGCGCACGCGCTGGTGCCCAGCACGATCACCGCCAGCACGAGAGATTGGATCGTCTTCATTGTCGGATCTCCTGAGCCATGGGCCGCAAGTGCCCATGGCGGATGGGGGGCAGGGCGTGGTCAGAAGCGGTAGGCATAGCCCACGGCGATGGTGGTGCCGGTGGACTGGTCGACCAGCGGGCTGTCTTCGATGGTGCTGCCGAAACGCGTGGCGGCGACGTCGATGAACATCGCATGGTGGCGTGACGGCGAGTAGTCCACGCGCAGGCCGAACTGCACGTTCGTCGTGGCCTTGCCTTCGTAGAACGCACGGTCCGCCAGCACCTCGGACTGGCGGACGCCGTAGTAGTAGTCGACGTACTTGTCGTCGACCCATTCCGCAGCCAAGCGCGGAGTGAAGCCGAACCTGCCTGCGGCGAAGCGCCGATCGATCTGCACCTTGGCCCGCGTGCCCTTGCTGTTGCCCAGGGTGTCGGCCAGCACCTCCCCGCTGACGTTCACGAAGTCCGTCTTCCAGTTCACCGCACCGCCGGCCCACAGGCTGCGCTTGCGATCTTCCATGCCCGTCAGGGCCGGGGAATCGTCCGACTCGTAGCCCTCGCCGGACAAGCGGACGCGGGCACGCAGCGAGAGGGAATCGGTCGAGTAGAACTTGAGGTCTAACACGGGCACGGTGGCACTGATCCACTTGCTCTCGTACGAGATCAGCGGAAGAGGAAACACCTCGCGATCGATGTCGCGATACGGCTGGTCGAGCACGACGGCACCCAGGCCCAGGGCCCACTGGCCGCTATCCCTGGACGCGTCATCCTGAGCGAAGGCCGAGGGCGCCCACGCGGTGGACAGCGCCATCGCGGCGATGACGCTCAGCCTGGAGGAAGCGAGCGGGAGACGGGAGCGTTGTTGTCGAAACATGGTTGGATCCTTTTCTTGAAGCATTGGGGGGAGAAATCTCGTCGTCCTCCACGGCTGGGCCATGGACCTGCCATGCAGGTGGCTTCGTCGCGTGCCGGGAGGATCACGGTTGGCGGTCAGGCGTACGCGGCTTGCTTTCATCGGTGGTTCCCTTCGGCAACGGGGGGATCGGTGGGCAACACGCGGTTCGCCGGCTGACCCTGCGCGCCGACCGCCTTGAAGCGTCCTGCGAGCCAGGTCTCGAAGTCGTGTACGTAGCTGAACACCGCCGGCACGATGACCAGGCTCAACAGCGTCGACGTGATCAGTCCGCCGATCACCGCGATCGCCATGGGCTGGCGGAAGCTGGCGTCCGCACCGAAGCCGAGCGCGATCGGCAACATGCCGGCGATCATCGCGACGGTGGTCATGACGATGGGACGGGCGCGCTTGTGGCAGGCGTCGAGCAGGGCATCGATCACCGAGAGTCCGTGCTCGGTACGCGCCAGCACCGCGTACTCGACCAGCAGGATCGAGTTCTTGGTGACGATGCCCATCAGCATCACCAGGCCGATCATCGAAGGCACGTCGAGCTCGCTGCCCACCAGCAGCAGCGCAATGAAGGCACCGCCCAGGGACAGCGGGATCGCCGACAGGATCGTGATCGGCTGGAAGAAGTCCTTGAACAGCAGGATCAGCACGCAGAACATGCACAGGATGCCGGTCACGATCGCCAGCGCCAGGCCGGACGACAGCTCCGCGGCCACTTCGGCGTCGCCCGCCTGCATCAGCGAGACGCCCGGGGCCATGTTCTGTACCGCAGGCAGCGCACTGGCGATGGCCAGGGTTTCGCCCAGCGAACGGGCGCCCAGGTCGGCGGTCACGGTGACGTAGCGCTGGCGGTCGTAGCGGTCGATCTGTGCCGGGCCGCTCTCCACGGCGAAGGTGGCCACGCTGGAGAGCGGGACCATGCCATCGCGCGACGCCACGCGCAGGCCGGACAACGCGGCGATGTCCTGGCGCACGCTGTCGGGCACGCGCACCCGGATGCCGATCTGGCGGTTGTCCAGATTGAGCTTGGACAGCTGGGAGTCGAAGTCGCCGCTGGTGGCCGTACGCATCAGCTCGCCGATGGCGGCACTGCTCACGCCGTGTTCGGCTGCCCGGTTGAGATCCGGCCGTACCACGATCTCGGGGCGCTCCAGGCTGGCCGTGCTGCGCACACCGGACAGGCCGGCCGCACGCAACTCCCGGGTGAAAGCATCCACGGCGGTCCTGAGCGCGCCGGCGTTGTCGCTGGCGAGGATCATCTGCAGCTGCTCGCCAGAGCCGCCGCCGACGGTGAAGCGCGCACCGGGGATCTTCTCCAGCGCATCACGCACGGTCTGTTCGATCTCGGACTGGACGGCGCGCTCCTTGCGATCGGTCAGCACCAGCGTGAGCTCGCCCTTGCGCACGTCGCTCACCTGCGCATCGCTACCGCTGTCGGCGGCGCCGGCCGTGGTGAAGACGCTCCGCACGCCGGGCAACTGGCCAACCACCGCGCGCACCCGCTCGGCCGTGGCCACGGTGTCATTGAGGGCACTGCCCGGTGCCAGCTCCAGCGTCACCGTGGTGAAGCCCCGGTCCGACGGGGGTACCAGCCCCGTGGGGATGAAGGGCAGCAGCGCCATCGAGCCGACGAAGAAGGCCGCGGCCGCGGCCATGGTCTTGCCGCGATGGTGCAGGCTCCAGTCCACCACCCGCAGGTAACGGCGCATCAAGGGGCCGTCCTGCTCGTTGGCCGCGTGCGTGCCGGGCTTGAGCAGCTTGGCGGCCATGATGGGGGTGATCAGGCGCGCCACCATCAACGAGGCGAGCACGGCGATGACCGCGGTCCAGCCGAACTGCTTGAAGAACAGACCCGGTACGCCGCCCATGAGCGTGGTGGGCACGAACACCACCACCAGGGTCGCCGTGGTGGCGATCACCGCCAGCGCGATCTCGTTGACCGCATCGGCCGTGGCCTGCATGATCGGCTTGCCCATGCGCCGGTGTCGCTCGATGTTCTCGACTTCGACGATGGCGTCGTCCACCAGGATGCCGACGACCACCGCCAGCGCCAGCAGCGTGAGGGTGTTGAGCGAGTAGCCCAGCCACCACATCGCAGCGAAGGCCGGCAGGATCGACAGTGGCAGCGCCGAGGCGGCGACCAGCGTGGCGCGCCAGTCGCGCAGGAACAGCCAGACCACCAGCACGGCCAGGAGCGCGCCCTCGTAGAGCATCGCCATCGAACCCTGGAACTGTTCGAGCGTGTAGGCCACGCTGCCAGAGATCGGGGTAATCCGCAGGGACGTGTGCTCGGCCTGGAGCTGCTGGAGTGCCTCGGCCACCCCTTCGGCGATGCGGGTTTCGTCGAAGCCCTTGGTGCGCTGGATGCTGAAGCCGATGACGGGCTTGCCGTCCAGAAGCGCCGCCTGGCTGCGTTCGGCGGCGGTGTCATGCACCGAGGCGACCTGATCCAGGCGCACCTTGCCGCCGGTGGCGAGAATGACCGGCATGGCGCGCAGTTCGTCGGCCCGTCGCACCGTGGCCACAGTGCGCAGCGACTGCTCTTCGCCGCCCAGTTGGCCGCGTCCGCCCGAGGAATCCTGTTGGGTGCGGCGCAACGCGCGCGAGACGTCGGCTGCGGTGACGCCCAACGCATTCATCTGCACCGGGTCGACGTCGACCCGGATCTCGCGCTGCACGCCGCCCAGCCGCTTCACCCCGCCCACGCCCGGCACGTTGAACAAGGTCTTGCTCAACGTGTCGTCCACGAACCAGGACAGCGCGACTTCGTCCATGGTCTCGGAACTGACCGAATAGGTCAGGATGGGGCTGCTGCTGACCGTCTGTGCACTGACGGCCGGCTGCAGCAGATCCGTCGGCAGGTCCGAACGCACCCGGTCGACGGCATCCTTGGTCTCGATCAGCGCGTCGGACAGCGGCTTCTCCAGCTCGAATTCGGCCTGGATATGGACTTGGCCATCGGTGATCGTGGTCCGCGTATGTCGCAGTCCGCTGAGCGTGGCGATGGAGTCCTCCACCTTGCGTGCCACCTCGGTTTCAAGCTGGGCCGGCGCAGCGCCGGGCTGGGACAGCGTCACGTTGACAGAGGGCAGGTCCATGTCCGGCAGGGCCTGGATCGGCAACTGCCGGAAGCCGTACAAGCCTGCCAGCGTCAGCAGCATGAACAGCAGGACGGCCGGGATGGGGTTGCGCAGGGACCAGGTGGCGAAGTTCATCGCTCCCCTCCCGCCGCCGCGGAGGCCGATGCCTCGCTCGGATCCGGCTCGACCCGCACGGTGTCGCCATCGGCCAGCAGGCCGGCCCCTTGGGCGACGATGCGCTCACCGCCGGTAAGCGCGTCCAGGATCTCGACCTCGGTGCCTTGGCGACGGCCCACCGTCACCGACTGGGCCTGAACCTTGGATTCCTTTCCCGTGCTTTCCAGGCGGAAGACGATGCTGCGCCCGTCGCGCACCACCACGCTCGATGCCGGAACCACCCGCGCCGCATTGGGCGCGAGCGCGATGCGGCCATCGACGTACATGCCGCCGCGCGCCAGGCTTCCGGGCTCGATGTCCGCATACACCAGCCCCAGCCGCGAGCGCGTGTCCAGAAGCGGCGCGATCTGACGTACGCGGGCCTTGGCGGACTGCCCCTCGGGCAGTTGCAGGGTGACGTCCTGGCCGACGGCGATGGCGGCGATCTGCGTCGCGGTGAATTCGCCGCGCCATTCCAGCCGCCCCTGGCGCACCAGGCGGAACAGCTCCTGGCCGTTGTTGGCGACCGCACCCAGCGTGGCGGTGCGGTCGCTGATCACGCCATCATCCGGCGCGACCACGTCGGCCTGGCGCAGTTGCAGCCGCTTGGCCTCCAGCTGGGCCTGCGCGGCCCCCACCTGGGCCTTGGCGGTGATGGCTTCGGTAACGTAGCGCTGCACCTCCTGCTCGCTGATGCCACCGCTGCCCTGGAGCTGGAGCGCGCGCGCACGGTTGGCATCCGCCTGTGCCGCCACGCCTTGCGCTTGTGTGAGCGCAGCCAACAGCTGCGCCTCTTCGGCGCGCAGCGTGGACGTGTCGAAGCGAGCCAGGAGTTGGCCGCGCCGCACCACGTCACCGACCGCGACCTCGAGCCGGGCGATGCTCAGCCCGGAGGTCTGTGCGCCGATGATGGCTTCCTGCCAGGGAGCGACCACGCCGCTGGCCTCGATGGTTCTGGCCCACTGCGCTTCGCGCGGAACCGTGGCCGTCACCGATAATGAAGCCAGGCTGTGCGCCGGGGCCGGCGGGGCGGCGCGCGACATGAAGCCCCAGGCGGCGGCACCGAGCACCAACAGGGCGGCGCCCGCCAGGACGAAGGTGATCCGGCGGCGCCGCAATGCCGCTGCGGACGCGGTGAGCTTCGGAGATGACATGGACATCGTCATGACAGCGCCCCACCAGGCGTGGCCGCGCTGGCGTGGCCGGAGGCGCGCACCAGGGCGATCCAGGCACGGTTGCTGTCGTGTGCAGCGGCGATGGCGCTGTCTTGAGCGTCGGCCAGCTGGCGACGCGCATCTTCGACCTCGAACAAACTCACGGCACCGACGTTCCAGCGCGCCTGCGTCGCGTCCAGCACGCGCTGCGCGGCGGTGACGGCGTCCAGCGTGCTGCGCCGGCGCGCAGTGGCCGATTCGATGGCGGCCATGGCGTTCTCGACGTCCTGTGCAGCGGCGCGAACCGCCAGGCGCAGGTTGGCCTCGGCGGCGCGATGGCGGGCTTGGGCGGCCGAGACATTGGCGGCACCGCGGCCGCCGTCGAAGACAGGAGCGCCAAGCGTCGGGCCGAGAGACCAGACGGTCTCGCTCAGGGACTGGCCGGCGGCCCGCAGCCACTGCCCGCTGAGCGCAGCCGCCAGATCGAGCCGGGGCAGGCGCTCGGCGCGCGCGACCGCGATCTCCGACCACGCCGCGGCCGCTTCGCGTTCGGCGGCGACGACGGCCGGGTGGGCTGCGAGGACCGTAGCCGGCAACGCCAGTTGCACGACTGGCGCAGACGGGATGGCCGTGACCCGCTGCGCCACGCTGACCGCCTGCGTGTCCACGGCCACCACCGCTTGCACAGTGCCGCGTGGCTGACCGGTGATGGCTACCAATGCGTTGATGTGGCGTGCGCAGGCTTCCTGGCGCGTGGCCAGCGTTGTGCGCGCGGTGGCCAGGCCGCTTTGCGCCCGAGCCTCTTCAATGGGGGCGACGAAGCCGGTTTCCAGCCGCCGGCGGGTCAGCGCCAGTGTGTTTTCGCGCGAGTCGATTTCCTCGTGCAGCACGGAACTGGACAACTCGCAGGCGCGCAAGGCCAGCACCAGGTCGCCGATCTGTGAGGTCAGCGCCAGCCGGGCTGCCTTGGCGTCCGCATCGCGTGCCTGGATCCGCAGCGCGCCGGCCTCGACCGAGTTGCGCACCCGGCCGAAAAGGTCGATCTCCCAGGACAGCTCGGGCCCGATGCCGCTCTGCGTGCTCAGGATCGTGCCCGTGGGGCTGTCGGTCTCCAGGCTGCGGGCCCGCGTGGCATAGCCGTTGACGTCCACCGAGGGCATGCGCTGCGCCGAGGTGGCACCGAGCAAGGCACGCGCCTCGTCGACCTTGGCGATGGCTTGCGCGATGCTGGGACTGTCGGCCAGTGCAGCGTCCACCAGAACATCGATGGCGGGGTCGTTGAGCTGGCGCCACCAGGACTCATCGCTGGGCGTGGCCAGCGCTGCCTCCGCAGCAGGCATGGTCCAGGCCTCGGGCGCCTCCAGAGGCGTCGCCTGGTATGGCCCTTGGGTCGCGCACCCCGTCAGCATCGCCAGCAACAGCATGGCCAGGCCACGCGACCCACCGCCCAGCAGAGCGTCGGCACCGGACAGGCCTGTCCGGCGGCGCAGATACTGCGACGGGGCGACCCCCAGCTCCTGGCGATACGAGCGGGGGGCGGCCCCGGATTGCCTGCGCGGGGTGCGCTGCAGGCGGATCAGGGATGGCCGCGTGTCCGGGCTTGGCTTGCAATCCAGCATGAATCGTTCCGGTCTCGTGGCACGTCGAGACGACGCGCCTGCAAGAGCGGATACTGCCCAAGCGGATTTAGGGGATTTTTAGAGTTATTAGGAATTTTTTAAGAAAAGGGCCGTTCAGCGAAAAAATGTGAACGGCATGTATCTCACGCGCCCTCAGCCAAGCTCGATGTCTCGCGATGGCCTCATGGAAGAACGAACCCCACCGGGCGCGACAAGGTCGGTTGGATCAGCCTGGGCGGCCTGGCTCGACGATGCCCGGGAAAATGACGCGCACCATGAGCCCCCGCCCTTCCAGCCCGGTGCCGGTGTGGATGGTGGCATTGTGAGCTTCCGCAATGCCGGCCACGAGCGACAGGCCGATGCCGCTACCACGCACAGGCGTGCCCGCGACCCGGTAGAAGCGCTCGAAGATGGCCTCGCGCTGCTCGGCCGGAACGCCCGGGCCGTCATCTGTAACTTCCAGATAGACCATGGGTTGCGCCCGTTCGCCTCCTTCTGAGGCCTCATAGCCGCAGCGCACGAGCACGTTGCCGCCTTCGCTGGTGTAGCGCATGGCGTTGTGCATGAGGTTACGCAGCAAGATGCCGATCTCATCGATGTCGCAGGAGATTCTGCAGGCATGCACATCCAGGAATAGCGAACGCTGGTTCAGGTTGGCATAGACCTCGAACTCCTGGGCAACGTGCTGCACCAGCTTGTTCAAATCGGCCGGTACGTGCTTGGGGGCCTTGGCACCCGCACTGATGCTCGCCAGATCGAGCAACTGCTCGGACAGCCGTGTGCTGCGCTTGGCGACAACCAGCAGCTTCCTCAGGGCGGCATCTTTGTCTTGAGGATCGGTGGCTCGCAGTGCGATTTCGGCCTGGGCCTGCAAGGCTGACAACGGTGTGCGCAGCTCATGGGCGGCATCCCCAATGAAGCGGCGCTCGCCTTCGATGGCCTCGTCCAGCTGCTTGAGGACATGGTTGAAGGAGTCGACCAATGGATGCAGTTCCCGCGGCAAGCGATCCAGCGGCAAGGCGGTGAAATCGAAGCGGCGGCGGTGGCGCATGGCGGTGCCGAGCGCTCGTACGGGTTTGAGTGCAGCCTGGCTGACGAACCACATGACAAGACCTGCGATGATGAGCAGGACCGTTGCCAGGGCCAGCGCATGGGCCGCCTCGTGGCGCATGTCCGCATCGACGATGCTCTGCAGATTGCCCACCTGGACGGTCACTCGTCCCGTGCTGTCGGTTGCGGAAAAGACACGCCACTTCTCATTCTCGACCTGGGTGGAGGCCGCTCCATCGGAGAAGTCGGGCTGAAGCGGCGACTCGGGGGACCCGGGCGTGCTGGCGACCATTCGCTTGCGATCAATCCAGATCTGGAACACCAGTTGCTCGTGTTCGGTGCCGGCGACCTCCTTCAGCTTGAGGCCCGGCCTGCCTTCTCCGTCGAAGTCGCTGTCGGCGGGGATCGTCACCAGGAGCTGGGTGGCGATCGCGCCGAGCTTTTCGTCCCAGGTGCTGGTGCGGTTGAGCGAGAGCTGCGTGAGCACGATCCCGAGCACCACCGTCCAGCACAGGGCGATGACCGCGACGATCACCAGGATGAGTTGCGCGTTGAAGGAGCGCGACTTCATGCGGTCGGCTGGCCGATGACGTAGCCCAGCCCATGGACGGTCCGGATCAGATCGTCGCCGAGCTTGCGTCGCAACTGGTGGATGAACACCGCGATGGTATTGCTCTCGACATTGCTCGCTGTGCCGTAGACGACATCGTGCAGATGGTCGCGTGTGACGACATGGCCAGGCCGCTCGACCAGGGCAAGCAGCGTACGGTACTCGTGGGCACTGAGGACGACCTCGGTGCCGGCCTTGGTGACCACTCGCTTGCTGCGGTCGATGAGGATGTCCCCATGGGTGAACACCGGGACGACACGTCCCTGGCTGCGGCGGATGACCGATCGCACGCGTGCCCAGAGCTCGTCGAACTGGAACGGCTTGACCAGGTAGTCGTCGGCGCCGGCATCGAGGCCGGCGATGCGCTCGCTGAGCTGGCCGCGTGCCGTCAGGATCAGAACGGGCGTGGCGTCGTAGCGACTCCGCATCGAGCGCAGGACGGCCAGACCGGAATCGCCCGGAAGACCGATGTCGAGCAGGACGGCCGCGTAGCTGTGGTCCACCAGGGCGCTGCGCGCGGTGTTCGCGTCGCCGACGTGATCGATGTGCCATCCACTCTGGCGTGCCCCATCGCGGATGGTTTCGCCCAGCATCTGGTCGTCTTCTACGAGTAGGAGGTTCATGTCACGTCATTCCCCGATCGGGCTTCGGTTCTCGAGAAATCATGAAGCAGACGCTTTAATATCTTTTTAAGCCATGGTACGGCAGTCTTTTCCCTGCCGATTTTGCAACTTCGGCGGATCCGAAGATGGGATTGACCCGGGGCGCCCAGCCATATCCAGCGCCTTCGATGGGCGCGGCGTGCTGGGCCGAGCCCGGCATGCCGCAGCCAGGATGCGCCCTCGCGTTTCCCGCAGTTGCCACCGGCCAGAGGATGTGGGTTCAGCTTTCTTGGCCGACCAGACGTCCGAACCAGGCAAGAAAGTCCTTCTGCATGGCGGGAGGAATGCCGTGGTCACCCGGGTACAGGTGCGTCTCATGGGGAATGCCGAGTTCGCTCAGCCATGCATCCGCGCGATGCGCCCAATCGACCGTCAGCTTGGTGTCGTCCCGGCCATGGCCGATGAAGCCATTGACCTCGGCCAGCGCAGAACGATTGGCCAGTTGCGGCGCGATCTCGGGCAGGATACGACCGGAGAGGATGCCGAAGCCGGCGACGAGCCCAGGCTGGGTGAGGCCGATGCTGGCGCTCACGATGCCGCCCTGGCTGAAGCCGGCCACCACCGTCTGCGAGGCGGGTACGGCGTACGTTGCCTGAAGTTCCGAGATGAAGCTCGCCAGTCGCTGCCGGCTCTGCTCCGCCGCCACCAGATCCGGGCGCGGTCCTTGGGGGCCGAACGACACCTGGAACCAGGCGTGCTGGCCGGGAGCGAACGTGAGTGGGCCACGTGCCAGGATCACGCGGGTGTCGATCAGCGTGTCCCCCAACGGCGCAAGATTGGTTTCGTTGCCGCCTACGCCATGCAGCAGCACGAGCAGCCGCTTGGCCGGCGCGGTATCGGGCGAGGTGGTGCGGAACGCAAGCGACAGGTCGGTACGAAGTTCGGAAATCGTGGCGTTCATGTGGCTTCCAGGGGGATGGTGGGGGTGAGGCCGAAGCCGAAGGAGTCCATCGACAGCACCTCGTAGGTCATGCCTCCGGGAATCCGGATGCGGTCTTCGTCCTGCGTGCTTGCGCCGAGTGCCACCAGCAAGGGGAGATAGTGTTCTTCGGTTGGATGCGCACGCGCGGCGTGAGGGGCGAGGCTGCGGTAGCGCACCAGCGCCTCATCGTCGCGGTGCGCGATCGCCTCGGCGACCCAGTCGGCGAAGGTCTGTGCGTACTCCGGGTCCCGGATGTGGCTGCGGAACTCGTCGAGGTTGTGGGTGAGGCTGCCCGAGCCGACGACCAGCACGCCGCGCTCGCGCAGCGGGGCCAGTGCCTTGCCCAGTTGCACCGCGCCCTGCGCGTCCATCCGCGCTGGCAGGGAGACTTGCAGCGCCGGAACGTCGGCCGCAGGCTTCAGGTAGCGCAGCGGCACCCAGGCGCCATGATCCAGGCCGCGCTGCGGATCGAGCGTGGCCGGCAGGCCCGCGTCGCCGAGCATCCGGACAATGTCGGCGGCCAAGGCAGGCGCTCCCGGCGGTTCGTACTGCAGCGCATAGAGCGCCTGAGGAAAGCCGCCAAAGTCGTGAATGGTCGAGTTCTGCCGGGTCGCGGTCACACGCAATCCGGACGTCTGCCAGTGCGGCGACACGACGACGATGGCCGGGATCTCATGCAGCCAGGCGCCCACACGTTGCAGGTTCGGGCCGAGCACGCCCGGTTCCAGCGCGAACATCGGCGAGCCGTGGGAAATGAAGAGTGAAGGAGCACGGGACATGGTGTCTCTCCAGGGCAGCGGGCGTACTTCGCCCGCTGCCGCGCCGGGGAACAGGTGAACTTACGATGCCTGGGCGGAGCCGGAGCGCCGCGCGTCGATGCTCAGGGCGCCAGCGCCATTGGCGGCCAGCAGGAGGAAGCCGCCCGCCATCGAGAGGTTCTTCCAGAAATTGATGGCCTGCGCGGCATCGCCGAAATCGGCATGGAAGATGAGCGCCGTGGCGACCGAGAACAGCGCCATCGCGACCGCGATCCAGCGCGTGAGCAGACCGGCGGCGATGGCCAGGCCACCTCCAAGCTCGAGCGCGATCACCAGCGGCAGCAAGGCACCGGGGACGCCCATGGCTTCCATGTACTGCTGGGTGCCGGCGTAGCCGGTGATCTTGCTCCAGCCGGTGATGATGAAGATCAGCGCCAGGGCGAAGCGGCCCAGCAGCGAGAGAATGGCATGCGATTTCATGGCGAGTGTCCTGTCTACGGATCAAATGGAGAGAAAGGAAAGGTGGCAAGGGCCGCGCAATGTGGCCCGTTGCCTGTTTCGGGGGTCAGTTGCGATGGATCCAGGTGGGCGCGATCTGGGTGCCCTGGCCGGCGCCATAGGCGAAATAGACGTTCAGTCCACCGACCGGCTCCAGATAACGGGCGTTCTTCAGACTGCCCGCGTCGATCGGCTGGAAACCGATGCTTTCGGCCAGTGCACGCACCGTCTGCTTGGCACGTTCGTCGTCGCCGGCATAGAAGACCGGCACGGTCTGGCCGTTGGCGAAGGCAGGACCTTCGGCGAGGACTTGCGCCAGGACCGTGTTGAAAGCCTTCACGATCTGGGCGCCGGGTAGCGCCTTGGCGATTTCCTCCGCCGCCGAAGTGGCATGGCCCAGCGTCAGGCCCATGTAGTCGGCCGTGAGCGGATTGGTGATGTCCACGATCACCTTGCCTTCCAGGGAACCGGCGGCATGCAGCGCGGTGACGGCCTGCTCGTAGGGCGTGGCCACGATGATCACATCGCTGTCGGCGGCACTGTCGGCTAGCGCCACTGCGGTTGCCGGCGCATTGGCGGCGGCAACAGTCGCCGCCTTTTCAAGATCACGCGCGACGATCCGAACCCGATGGCCGGCCTGGGTGAACTGACGCGCAAATGCCGAGCCCATATTGCCGGCACCAAGAATGAGGATGTTCATGAGAAGCTCCAAGTGGGTGACCCGTGTTCGGGATTGGTTGCCACTTTATTCTCTTCATTTATTGTTATAAATAGCGGTTCAAATGATTATTTGTCACGCAAAGGGGAACAATTCGTGCTCGACCTGCAGCAATTGAGCAGCTTTCTCGCCGTCGTTCGTGCTGGCAGCTTCGTCGGGGCCGCAGAGGCAACGAACCTGTCCAAGGCGGCGATTTCCCGACATGTGGGGGAATTGGAGGCCAGCTTGGGGATTCGTCTGCTTCACCGCACCACCCGCCGCCTTTCCCTGACGGAGGACGGGCAGCGCTTTCATACGCGAGCCATCGAGCTGGTGGCAGCCTTCGACGAACTGGAGACAGAAACCATCTCCCGCGGTGCCGAAGCGGCTGGCGTTTTGCGGATCAATGCACCGGTCTCCTTCGGCCTGCTGCATCTGGCCCCCCTGTGGCCACGGTTTGTCGATGCCAACCCGAAGGTGCAACTGGACGTCGATTTGAACGATCGCGTGGTCGATCTGGTCGAGGAGGGTTACGACATCGCGGTACGCATCACCAATCTCGCCGACTCGCAGCTCATCGGCCGCCGACTGACGACCACGAGAATCGTCCTGTGCGCCTCTCGCGATTATCTGGAAGCGCACGGGCATCCCCGGACGCCGCAGGATCTGGCGACGCACCGCATCGTGGCCTACAGTTACTGGACCGGCAGGGACGATTGGCGCTTTACCGGCCCGGCCGGGGAAGAGCACGTGCGGATCAGCCCGCATATCCGGACCAACTCCGGCGATACCTGCCGGATCGCCGCACTGGCGCACCAGGGCATCGTGCTCCAGCCAGATTTCCTGATCGGCGAGGATCTCAAACAGGGGCGACTCGTCGAGCTGATGCCGGAGTATCGATCGCTCACGCTGGGCATCCACGCCGTCTACCCCAGTCGCAAGCACCTGCCGATGAAGACACGGCGGATACTCGATTTCCTGGTCGACGCGTTCGCGTCGCCGTGCTGGCGATAGCGGCTACGCGAGCGCCGGCTAAAGCACCTCGGCTCGTTTGAGTCTGGCAGGTGCCAGCGACCAGATCAGGAGCGCGGCCAGGGACAGCGTGGCACCCACCAGTCCGGTCGACGCCCATCCCAGCCCGGCGGTGATGGCCAGGCCGCCGAACCATGGCCCCAGGGCGTTGGCGACGTTCAAGGCGGCCTGGTTGGAGGCCGATGCCAGGCCCTGTGCATCCCGGGCCACGTCCAGCAGATGGATCTGCATGATGGGAACCAGCGTCCCCATCGTACCCACCAGCACGATGCCGGGAATGACAGAGAGCGGTGACCGTACCGCGAAGAAGTAGAGCAGGAGCACGACGACAGCCCCGATCAGGCTCAGCGACACCGCCCGACTGCCGAACCTGTCGAACATCCAGCCTCCCACCTGGGCACCGAGCAGGGAGCCCACGCCGAAGGTGGCGACCCCGAATGGAATCCAGTGTTCGGATACGCCTGTAACATTCGTCATCGTCGGGGCCATGTAGCTGAAGACGCAAAACAGGCCCGAGAATCCCACCGAGCCCACCAGCAAGGCCAGCCATACCTCGGCGCGATGGAAGTCGCGCAGTTCCTGCCGCATGCTGGGCGCCTGGCCCTCCTGGCGCGGCGGCAGCGAGATCGCGATCAGCACGGCCGTGATCAGGGCGCCGGCCGACACGGCGTAAAAGGCGTACCGCCAGCTCAGCGACTGGCCGATGCCAACGGCCAGTGGATTGCCGATCAGTAGTGCGAGCGTGATGCCGAACATCACCTTGGCAACCGCGGCGCCGCGCTGTCCGGGCGTGCTGACAGAAGCGGCGACAAGGGCCGCCAGGCCGAAGAAGGCGCCGTGCGGGAGTCCCGACACGAACCGGGCGATCAGCATCCACCGATAGTCCGGTGCCAGTGCGCTGGCAAGGTTGGCGATGGCGTAGAGCAGCATCAGCGCCATCAGCATGGTCTTGCGCTTCACGCGCCCGCCCAGCAGCGCCATGGTGGGCGCTCCCACCACCACTCCGAGCGCATAGACGCTGATCAGGCGTCCGACGGCCTGCTCGGTGATGCCGAAGTCGCTGGCGACATTGGGCATCAGTCCCATGATCGAGAACTCGCTCACCCCGATCGCGAAGCCACCGAACGCAAGCGCGAAGATGATGGCGGCATGCCTGGCCCGGCTGACCGGCGAAGCTGCCTCTCCGGGAAGAGGGGTCACGACGCCAGGCATGCCGCGCTCTCGCTTGGGTGCCGGTACATTGCCGCACGTGTGGCCTCGACGACGCGCATCGCATCCACGGTCGCCCGCACGTCATGCACGCGCACGATGTGGGCACCGTGCATGGCCGCGATCACTGCGCAGGCGACGCTGCCATGCAGCCGCTCCAACGGTGGGACGTCCAGGAGCTGTCCGACCATGGACTTGCGCGACATGCCGACCAGCAGCGGCAACCCGAACGCCTGCAGCTCCTCCAGCCTTGCCAGCAATCCATAGTTGTGGGCGAGCCGCTTCCCGAAGCCGAACCCAGGATCGAGCAGCAGCCTGTCACGCGCGATGCCGGCAGCCATGCATCGTTCGATCTGCGCCTGGAGGTAGCTGGATACCTCGACCACGATGTCGTCGTAGTGCGGTGCGACCTGCATGGTCCGCGGCTCGCCCTGCATGTGCATCAGGCACACCGGCAGTTCACTGTCGGCTGCCGCTTCCAGCGCACCCGGCTCGCTCAGCGAGCGGATGTCATTGATGAGGTGGATACCCGCTTGTGCGGAGGCGGTGATCACTTCCGGCTTGGAGGTGTCGACCGAAAGCCAGACGTCAAAGCGCCGGGCAAGCGCTTCGACGACTGGAATCACCCGATGCAGCTCTTCGTCAACACTGACCTGCGCAGCACCGGGCCGCGTCGATTCGCCGCCGACATCGATGATCGTGGCGCCATCCCTGATCAGCGCATGGGCATGATCGATCGCCTTTCCCGGCGTGTTGTGGCGTCCCCCGTCGTAGAATGAATCCGGGGTGACATTGAGTATCCCCATGACGTGGGGGTGGCTCAGGTCGAGAACCGAGCCGCGGGCGGTGAGTTGCGTTGCGTTGTTCATGATCGACGAGACGGCTGCTGCGTTGGGCCAAAGTCCTCAGAACGGATAGGGCTGGGCCGGGTCTTCCAGCGTGACCCACTTGACCTCGGTGAACTCGTCGATGACCGCGCGGCCGTCGAAGCGCCCGTAGCCGCTGTTCTTCATGCCGCCGTAGGGGGCCTGGGCCTCGTTCTGCACGGTGGCGCCATTGACGTGGACGCAGCCGTACTGCAGGCGAGCGGCGACCGACAACGCACGGTTGATGTTGCTTCCGAACACCGCCGAGGACAGGCCGTATTCGCTGTCGTTGGCGACGCGGACCGCCTCTTCGATGCCGTTGACCCGCACGATGGTGGTCACAGGGCCGAAGGTCTCTTCCCCATAGATGACCATGCCCGGCTTGACGTGGTCGACGATGGTTGCCGGCATCCTGGCGCCCTCGGCATCGCCACCGGCCACGATCACCGCGCCCTTGGACACGGCGTCCTCCAGCATGTGATTGAGGCGCTCGCCGGAGGCGGGGCTGACCATCGGGCCGATGACGCAGCCCGGGTTCTCGCGCGGATCGGCCGCGAGCAAGGCCTGGGCGCGGCCGGCGAAGCGCTCGACGAACGCGTCGGCGATCTTCTCGTCCACCACGAAACGCTCGGTCGACATGCAGATCTGGCCCTGGTACAGGAACGTGCCGAAGATGGCGGCATTGACCGCGCCATCCAGGTCTGCATCGTCCAGCACCACGAACGGCGCCTTGCCGCCCAGTTCCAGCAGACTGCGCTTGAGATAGCGCGCGGAAGTCTCGGCGATGATGCGGCCAACCTTGGTCGAACCGGTGAAGTTGACCCGGCGCACCGCAGGGTGGGCGATCAATGCCTCGGTCACCGCGCCGGCATCGGTGGGGGTGGACGTGAGGAAGTTGAGCACGCCAGCCGGAAGGCCGGCTTCATACAGGCTGGATACCAGCAGTTCGTGGGTGCGCGGACTGCTCTCGGATGCCTTGAAGATCACCGGGTTGCCGCAGACCAGCGGATAGGCGATGGCGCGCGCACCGAGCAGCACCGGACCATTCCACGGCACGATGCTCAGCACCACACCCGCAGCCTGGCGCAAGGTCATCGAGAAGGTACCCGGCTTGTCGGTGGGGATGGTCTCCCCCTGGATCTGGGTGGCCAGGCCGGCTGCCTCGCGGAACAACGCGGCAGATCCACGCACATTGAACGTCGCCCACAGTTCGGAGGCGCCGACTTCGGCGGCCATGACCTTGCAGAACTCCGGGATCCTGGTTTCCAGAATGTCCGCGGCCTTGAGCAGGATGGCCCGGCGAGTGGACGGGCCGGTGGTTGACCAATCGGCGAAGGCGGCCGCCGCAGAATCGGCCGCCGCCAGGGCATCGTTGACCGATGCGGCCGCGCCGGTGGTGACCAGCTCGCCGGTGACGGGGTGGCGGCGCTCGAAGGTGGCGCCGTGTTCGGCCTCGCGTGGCGTGTTGTCGATGATGAGGCGTGTTTTCATGAAGTGCTTCTCGTGATGTGGATGCAATGCCGCGGCCGGATTCGATCGGTCGCGTCAGAAGGAAACCTCGGACAGCCGCAGGATGGGCTTGATGGTGATGCCGCTCTCGCTGTCGGCCATGGCCTGGTTCAGCTCCTCGAAGGGATAGAACTTGACCAGCCGGTCGAAAGGAAAGCGGCCCTGCCGGTACAGTTCGATCAACTCGGGAATGAAGGTGCGCGAGACCACGTCGCCCTGGACGATGCCCATGATCCTGCGGCCGGGAATCATCACGTCGTTGACGTTGAAGCTGGCTTCCGTGCCCTCTCGGGTGGCGCCGACGATGCCGCACGTGCCCAGCATCCCCAGACTGTCGATGGCCTGGCGAAGCACCTCGGCACGGCCGCTGCATTCGAGCGTGAAGTCGGCGCCACCACTGGTGATCGTACGGATCTCGGCGACAGGGTCTTGCTCACGGCTGTTGATGGCATGCGTCGCGCCCAGTTCCAGTGCCAGCGCGAGACGGGCCGGGTTCACATCCACCGCGATGATGGTCGTGGCGCCGGCCACGCGCGCGGCCATCAGTGCGGCCAGGCCCACCGCGCCGGTGCCAAAGGCGGCGAACGAGGTGCCGGCGTGGACCTTCAATGCGTTGAGTACCGCGCCGGAGCCGGTCTGGATGCCGCATCCCAACGGGCCGAGCAGTTCCAGCGGGACGTCCGTGCGGACCTTGACGACGTTGCGCTCGTTGGCGATCGCGTGGGTCGCGAAGGATGACTGGCCGAAGAAATGATCGTGGAGCGGATGACCTTGCGCATCATGTGCCGAGGAACTGCCATCCATGCGGGCACCAGCGAAGTTGAGCTGGCCCATGTGCTCGCAATGCGCCGGGTGTCCGGTTGAACACGGAGCGCACAGCCCGCAGTACATGTAGGTCATCACCACATGGTCGCCCGGCTCGACAGTGGACACCGCGGCGCCGACTTTCTCGACGATGCCCGAGCCTTCGTGGCCGAGGATCATCGGCAGAGGCGTGGCCATATGCTGGTCGCGCACCACCATGTCGGTGTGGCACACGCCGCTGGCGACCAGGCGTACCAGCACTTCGTCATCGCGCGGGGGCTCCAAGGTGGCCGACTCCAGGTGGAGCGGTTGGCCGACTTCACGCGCCACAGCGGCACGAATCGGCAGTAGCGGGGCATTATCGTGAGTCATTGGAGCCTCCTGTCGGTTGATATGAAAAGCCCACGGCTATGCGCCAAGGGATGAACTCGACTTGCATTTATTCTGTCCAGGAAATTTCTTTATTCAGATTTCAACTTTTCCATAAGGAATCTTGCGCCATCGGCGAGGGCCACTTCGCCATCTGGATTCTTGTCCTTCTGTTGGTAGAACTGCACAAATCCATGCTGTGCATTTGGATAGACGATGACCTGCGCTTCGCCACCGGCAAGACGCATTTTTTCAGCATAGTCCTTATCCTCATCACGCAGCGGATCGAGGTTCCCCACGATGATGAGGGCTGGCGGCAGTTTCTGGTGATCGCCCCACAGGGGCGCAACCAGCGGCGCATAGTGACTCGTGCCAGCAGGGACGTATGCGTCGATCACCTTGGAATTGATCTCGCGAGTCGGGAAATGGGTTTCCCCCAGCTCCTTCCAGGAGGGGGTGTCCATCTTGTTGCTCACGGTCGGATACATGAGAAGCTGTGCCTTCAGCTTCGGGCCGTGTCGGTCGCGCGCAAGCATTGCGGTCGCGGCCGCAATGTTGCCGCCGGCACTGTCGCCGCTGATCGCAATGCGACTTCCGTCTGCTCCGAAAGATGAGGCATTCTTCGCTGCCCATTTCAATACGGCATAGGCATCCTCCAGCCCGGCGGGAAAGGGATTTTCAGGCGCAAGGCGATAGTCGACGGAAAGAACGGCCGCGCCGGTGCGATTGGCCAGGCCCGTGAGCATCGGGTCGTAGGAGTCGAGATCGCCGGCGACGAAGCCTCCTCCGTGGATGAACAGCACGATCGGCAGCGTCTCCTCCCCGGTGTTGGCCGGCAGGTACAGGCGCACGGGAATCCGGCGTTCCGGCTTTCCGGCGCCGACCGTGAAGTCGCGCTGTTCCGCAACCCGCTCCGGCGTGCCTACCGATGCCACGGAAGACTTGAAATCCTGACGCATTTGCCTTGCGAACGCCAAGTCGCCTTCCCGCGTGGTGCCCGCATGGGAGGTCATGGCAAGGGCAGTCCCGATCAGAAACAATATCGGCGATATCAGCTTTGTGCGAATCACAGTGGAATGTCCATGGGTTTTATTGTCGAACGATGGTTATGGGTCGAGTGGAGAATCCTTCTGGCCGTGGTCGTTCAGGAACGCCGCGGCTCGTCTACCTCTATTGGGGTAGTGGCTGCCGTCACCCGCAGGTGTCGGAAGTGCGCGATCGTTCCCGATTCCAACCAGATGCCCACACCGCCGCGCTGGGTCGGCCCGAGCTTCAGATCGTTGACGATTAGTGCTGGCTGTGGATCTCGATCCAGATACAGGCGTGCTTGGCTTCCTGCCACGACCAGCCTCATATGGATCCATCGTCCCAGAGCGAGATCGGCATATGACTCGTACTTTCCGGGATCTTCGGCACGTAACTGATGGAACCGGAAGTCAGGGTAGGCGGCATACTGCACGCTGCGGTTCCGACGAACTTGATCGTCAGCCGTGCTGTTCGTTGGTCGCAGGTAGAGGCTCTCGAAGCGCCCCTGTTCGTCGATTCGGAAGCTGACTCCGACAAACCCCCTGGCGTACGCCGGCGCATCAGGTGCCAGCTCACTAGCCACCTCGACCTCGACCGTTCCGTCCTGGAAGTCTATCGGCAGCCAAGCCATGAAGTCGCGATCGCTGAGCGTCTCCTTGGCCGGATCTTGATAGTTCGCGGAAGGCATCCTCAGCTCCAGCGCTGTGTCTTCCCCCAGGTACATCGATGGGCGAAGCTGCACGCCAGATAGCCGGTAGGATTCTGCAGCACTCGTATCCAAGTCGTTGGCGGATTGGCGATTCTCATGCCTGCTCCGTACGTTCTCTTTTGTCTCTTTCGACAGGAATCCGCGGAGATCCGATGTGAACTTGACCGGATTCTTGAACATCAGGAAGTGGTCGCCCTGTTCCTTCTCCGTGTACACGTAGAGCTGCGAGCCGGGAATGGTCTTGTGCATCCATTGCTGGCTGGGCAGGTTGTTGCTGCGTTCTCCGGTAAAGATCGCTACCGGGATATTGATCTTGTGGCGGATGACGTCGCGCCAATCATTGACGATATGGTCGAACAACACCCGCCCCAGCGCCTGTGGATCGTTGTGGATGAAGGTGCTGGCGAATGCCGAGGAATTGGCGAAGTAAGGCGAGTCCTTGAGCTGCACGCGCTGCCAAGGCAAGAGGTCAGTCACCAAGCTGTTGAGCGGTGCGCCTTGGGTGAAGCCGGCGACCATGCGTTCGGGCGCGGTCGTGGTGCCGCCGGCATCGAGCCGCTCCTGTTCGCTCCAGTCCTGGTGCGAGTAGATCGAGATCGGCTCATCGACGAACACGGCCTTGTCGATGCCGCGGGTGCCGAATAGGTCGATGTAGCCCCAAAGCACCGCAGCGCCCATCGACCAACCGACGTAGTCGGCCTTGTCCAGCTTGAGGTGGTCGGAAAATTCCTTGAGGTCCATCGAGAAGCGTGCGATCCGGCTGCCATACTCCACCCGTTGAGACAACCCCTGGTTGCGCGGGTCGAGGACATAGACGTGATAGTGCTTGCTGAGCAGGTACATCACGTTGATGTATTCAGCGCCGTTGGCCGACCAACCCGGAATGAAGATCAGGGGTTCGCCCTGGCCGGCTTCCCAATAGGCCAACTCGGCGCCATCGGACGTGGTGAAGCGGTTGATCTGCAGGTCCGTGAAATCCGAGAGTTTGTGCGGCAGGCCTTCGATCCGGTTGGGAAAGACGTAGTCCTTGCCGAGTACCTTCTGGGCCGGATCGGCCAATGCGGGGGAAATGCTCATGGCGAGCCCCAGGAAGAGCAGCAATTTCGGCAGCATGATGGGCGATCCTCTTTGGAAATTGATGCGTCTGCGCCGGGTGGTTCCGGCATAGACGTCGGCGGTCCTAGGAGTGCGCCCAGGACGGTGCGGTGGTCGGGCCCGCGCCAAGGAAGAAGCCGAACTGGATGTTCATCATCCCCACGGGTTCCAGGAAACGACTGTTGCGCAGCGGGCCGGCGTCGACCGGGACAAAGCCGAGCCTGGTTGCCAGTTCCTGTACCGTGGTTTTTGCTGCGGCATCATCGCTGGCGATGAAAGCCTGGAGGCGTTTGCCAGCGTGCGCGTCGGCGGCAACCAGTTGGGCGAAGATGGTGTTGAATGCCTTCACAACACGTGCTGACGGCGCCACCGCCTGGATCTGTTCCGCTGCGGATGTCGTCAGCCCGACGACCAGATTCTGGAAGTCCTCGCTCAGCGGATTGCTGACATCGATCAGCACCTTGCCGCTCAGGTCGCCCGCGTCGGCCAGGATACCGGCGATGGCCTGGTAAGGCAGGGCCAGCAACACCACGTCGGCGAGCTTGAAGGCGGCGGCGATGCCACCGCCTTGTACCTGTGGGCCGACTGCGTGAGCGAGGGTGGCTGCCTTGCCCGGATCACGATCACCGACGACGACCTCGAACCTGGCCTCGGCAAGCGCACGGGTGTAGGCGCCGCCGATGTTGCCGGTTCCGATGACTGCGACCTTCATGGGGAGCCTCCTGAGGGGCTATGGGAAAGTAGCTATGCTAGATTTGGATGGAAACGAGAAAAATGTCTAGAATTGGATTTCATTGGAAACCCAGGAGTTCAAATGGATCGTCTTACGAGCCTCGCCGTGTTCGTCAAGGCGGTGGATCTGGGTTCTTTCAGCGCAGCGGCCGATGCCCTCAAAATGTCCTCGCAGCTGATCGGGCGACATGTCCAGGGGATCGAGCAACGTCTGGGCGTGCGGCTTCTCAACCGAACTACGCGGCGCCAGAGCCTCACGGACTTCGGACGCGTGTTCTACGAGCGTGCCCGGATCATCCTGGCCGAGGTCGAGGCGGCAGAAAGCTTGGCGGAAGAGACGCGGGCCGTGCCCACCGGGCGGCTGCGCGTCAACGCGCCGGTCAGCTTTGGTATGCGTGTGTTGGCACCACGCCTGCCCGATTACATGAAGCGCCATCCCCACATCGAGGTGGATCTGAGTCTGAGCAACCGAGCTGTGGATCTGACCGATGAAGGTTATGACGTCGTGTTCCGTGTCGGTGAGCTGACCGACAGTCGGCTGATCGCACGCCCTTTGGCGCCCTATCAACTGGTGCTGTGTGCCGCGCCAAGCTATCTCGATGGACGGCCTGCGCCGACCTCACCCCAGGATCTGCAGCAGCACGAATGCCTGGGCTTTTCACATACCGAACTGCGGACTCACTGGACGTTTGATGGACCGGATGGCCGTATCACCGTCCCGGTCTCCGGGCGGCTGATGGTCGATCACGGCGAGCCGCTGCTGTGCGCCGCCCTGGCGGGTATGGGGGTCATGTTGCAGCCACTCGAATTGGTGCGTAAAGCGCTGGCAGATGGCCGCCTGGTGCGCTTGCTGCCGGCATACGAGGTGCCGTCGCGACCCATGCATGTGCTCTATGCACCAGATCGACGGATAACCCCGAAGCTCAGGAGCTTCCTGGACTTCGCCGTGGAAGCCTTCGGGCCTGACCCGTGACCCGGCAGGCCGCCGCTGGTGGAGCCTGACGATCAACCCACGGGGCAGCGTGGAACGTTGCCCAATAATGCCATTTGACACCTGAGACGCCTTTTCAATCTTCGTGCAGCACGAATGGCTTGGGTGCGTGCCACGTAGAGCCTGCGAAAGCTAGGGTGCCGTCGGGACAAGTGTCAGGTAGGGGTTATTGGGTGGAGCCTGATCGAATAGTTGGAAGGTATCGTCCATAAGGTAGCCATGCAGTCGGCGCGATTTGCGCGGACCAGTGACTTCACAGGTCCAGATGTTCAGGCCGCTGTCCTGCTTGCGGTGCAGTTGCAGCCTCTCGAATCGCTTCTGCACCCACTGCCAGTCGGGGATCTGCTCCTGATTCGCAATCGATGCCACTTGCGGGTGCTCCCGAGCGTAGCGTTGGAATACGCCGGGACTGACTAGGTAGATCATATTGGCCACGGTATGCACCAGCGCCTTGGAATCGTTGATGATCAGCTTGCGCGACTGGACACCCTGCTTCAGCCATTCAACGAAGTGCTCGCCTGACGGGCTTGCGACGGGCTTGGCAGGCGCTTTGTCCAGGAAGACGGCTTGCGCCTCGATCTCACTGGGCGAGCTACGTTCGACGAGCGGTGGCGGCAACTCTACGGCAGGTCGAGGTTCTGTCTCCGCCACGCTGTTCGTGCTGAACAGTTCCAGCAGAGCATCGAGGTCATCGCCAGAGGGAGCTGCAGGTGGTGACGCCATTGCCATGACCGAAGCGGTAGCGTCAGGTGATGGCGGTGGCGTTCCGTCCTCGGCTGCTGGCGCGGTGACCACCGTGACGGTGCCTGCAAACGGTACAGGACGATCACTCCCTTCCCATATCAAGGCCGGCGCCAGGCGCAACAGCGTGAAGGTGTATGACCAGCCACTGTCGCTGCTTATGGTCGCCCGCCAGATCGCCTTGCCGTCGGGCGTAGGCTGGAGGATGCCGTGGTCCTGCAGCACGTTGAACACCGCGCTGTTGCTGGTCGGAATGCCGTCGATGCCCTGCGACAGCAGGTGCGCGCGCAGCTTGTCCGAGACGGTCTTGCTCACCAGCCACAGGGCATCCTGCGTCAGCCAGCCATCGGCGGGGCCGGCCTGGTTGAGTTTCAGTTCCTCACGCAACAGGTAGCGCAGGCCATCGAGCAGCTTGCGCTGCAGCGCGTGCTTCGGCGCCGCCATCGCCTTCGCCGGGTCGCCGCCCAGCGCTTGGGCAACCGAGGCGCGGTCGGCCTGGATCACCAGTTCGCCAAGGACGCCGGCATGTTCGTACTGCCCGGCCAGCACATAGAGCAGAGACGACCACAGCAGAGGGAAGCCGCTGAGCCAGTCTAGGATGTCGCGGTCGAGCAGGCGGATGTAGAGCAACCCGGAAGCTGCGCTGTGCAGGCGGTACTCCCGGTCGGGTCGATAGCGGAAACGGTAGCGCTGCTGCAAGGGGCCATGCCAGGGGTGCCAGAGGCTGCCGTCGGCCTGTTCGACGTGCAGGTCGACAGCAACCTTGCCGATGTCGTGCAACAGCGCAGCGTAGGCCGCGGCAGCGGTCCAGGCTTCAGATTGCGCGGTCTGGTCTTCGGGCGTGGTGCCGCTGGGGAGCAAGTAGGACTGCCGCAGCTTGAGCGCATATGCCACGACCTCCAGGCCGTGATCCAGCATACCCCCAGGATAAGCGTGATGATGCGACTCGGAGGCCGGAAACTGCTGGACGAGTTCGGCATAGTGTTCCAGGGGCTCCAGGTACAGCGCGGTGAACTGCTTGCGGGACAACGCAGTGCGTTGCCAGATGTGTTCCAGGAGTTTCTTCCGCCGCGAAGTCGCCAGCAGCGTCGAAGCCGACTGCGGCCGCAGCAGCCCTTTCGGGGGATCAGTGGGCGGCATTGGCGCTGCGCGGATGATGGGCGGTGCTTTTTTCCGCTGGAACAGCGAGAGCATGGTGAAGTCCTGTTGAGGGGCGGGCGGGAGAGCCTTTTGGCCTTTTCGGGTAGGGCCTTTCCCCTTGACTCCGTTCCCTTGCCCCTTGCCGGCCCTTTCCACTCTGGTGTAGAGGCGACAGGACACGCTAGCTACTATCTATACGGCAAGGGAGGTGCCCTGATTCATTGTGCAGGGCATCTGCATGCCAATCACGGTTGGCTTTGACAATGCCCCTCTGAGGGCTGGCATCGAGAGTGCTGCTGCCTAGTGCTCCGCGTACATCTCCGGTATCAAGCCCTTCACCAGCTCGACGTATTTGGAGGTGTCGTTGACACGATGGTTGAATATAACCGGCGAAATCGCGCGAGGGCTGTCGATCATCCGGAAATGCACGTCCTGGCGCATTTGCCGCGCTGAGGATGGAATCAGGCATACACCGAACTCGGCTGCGACCAAGCCCAGGGCTGTCTGTATTTCGCGCACTTCTAGCACTTCTCCAGGCTGCACTCCATGCCCATGCAGCACGTTCAACACTTCGTCAGCAAACCCGGGGCGCGGCTCCTTGGGGTACACAATCAGTCGTTGTCTGGACAATTGCTTGATCGGTAGCGGCGCTGTTTCTTGAGCCATCGGTGAGTTGGTCGGCACGGCCACTGCGAGGCGCTCTTCATGCAGCACGGTGCCCGCCACACTTGGATCGCTGTGGCGCACCCGGCCAAACCCGATGTCGATGCGCCCTTCCTTCAAGGCCGGTATCTGTTGTACCGACATCAGTTCCACGAGTTGAATGTCCAGTTCAGGTGCGCATTGGCGGAGTTTCCTAACCAATATTGGCAAGCCGCCATACAACGTGGATGCCACGAAACCGATCGACAACACGCTGCGCTGGTGCATCCCGACTCTACGGGTAGCGACTTGTAACTGCTCCACGCGGCCAAGGATCTGCATTGCTTGCTCGAAGAACAGACGACCTGCATCGGTCAGCCGTACAGGACGCGAATTGCGAATCAGCAATGAGACACCAAGCTCCTCCTCAAGCGACTGGATCTGTCTACTCAACGGTGGTTGCGCGATGCCGAGCTGCTCGGCGGCTCGGGTGAAGTTGCGCTCACGGGCCACGGTGACGAAATAGCGAAGCTGACGCAGATCCATAGACTTTAGTCGCATTAGGCGTGTTCAGGTAACAATGCTGGCAAGGTATGGTGCGGTGCACAATCCCATATTTTGCACCATCTTAACGCATATCAATACTTTTAGGGTATTGAAAGTGACGCAAAAGGTGTTGGACGGCACGGAAATTGCCCGGTTAAAACGGCAACATGAACGCCGTCCTTGCCAGTGCAATAGCTTCAGCCTCCCCGTCCATCGAACGGGTGGAGACCTGTCTGGTCGATCTGCCCACCGTCCGACCGCACAAGCTGTCGGTGGCGGTGATGAACGGCCAGACCCTGATGCTGGTCAAGGTGTATTGCAGCGATGGCACCGTCGGCATCGGCGAGGGCACCACGATCGGCGGCACCGCTTACGGCGGCGAAAGTCCCGAGAGCATGAAGCTCAACATCGACAGCTATTTCGCACCGGTGATGATTGGCCAGGATGCCAACGGTGTGCAGGCACTGATGGCCCGCATCGGCAAGATGGTCAAGGACAACCGCTTTGCCAAGAGCGCGGTCGAAACCGCTTTGCTGGACGCGCTGGGCAAGCGTACCGGTCTGAGCATCAGTGAATTGCTCGGCGGCCGCCGTCGCGAACGCCTGCCGGTTGCGTGGACGCTGGCTTCCGGCGATACCGCGAAGGATATCGCCGAAGCAGAACGCTTCCTTGCCGAGCGCCGTCACAACATCTTCAAGCTGAAGATCGGTGCCAAGGACATCAAGACCGACATCAGGCACGTGGCCGAGATCAAGAAGGCGGTTGGCGATCGCGGGTCCGTGCGGGTGGACGTGAACATGGCCTGGGGCGATACCGATGCGGCCTGGGGCATGGCCGCGCTGGCGGACGTCGGATGCGACCTGGTCGAGCAGCCTGTCGCCACCGCTGCTGGCCTGGTGCGGTTGAAACAGCAACGTTTCCGCGTGCCCTTGATGGCCGACGAGTCCATCACCGGCCCACAGGTCGCCTACGAAATCGCCAAGGCCGGCGGCGCCGACGTGTTCGCGATCAAGATCGAGCAGAACGGCGGGCTGTTCGCCGCCCAGCGCACCGTGGCCATCGCCGATGCCGCGGGTATCGAGTTGTACGGGGGCACCATGCTCGAAGGCGCCGTCAGTACGGTGGCATCCGCGCACCTGTTCAGCACTTTCAACGAACTTAAGTGGGGCACTGAACTTTTCGGGCCTTTGCTGCTGACCGAGGAAATTCTGACCCAGCCGCTGGACTACAGCGAATTCTCGATGGCGGTTCCAAGCGGCCCAGGCCTGGGCCTGGAACTGGATGAGGAGAAGCTCAAGCGCTTCACCCGCAGCGGTTTCACCAAAATTACTCAATAGGTAGGAAGACGAAGATGCTTTTCCACGTACGTATGGACGTGAACATTCCCGGCGATCTCGATCCGCAGATCCGCACCGACACGATCGCCAGGGAAAAGGCGTATTCGCAGGAGCTGCAGAAGTGCGGCAAGTGGCGCCACATCTGGCGCATCGCCGGCGAGTACGCGAACTACAGCATCTTCGATGTCGAAAGCAACGAGGAACTGCACAACCTGCTGGCGGGGTTGCCGTTGTTTCCGTACATGAAGATTTCAGTGACGCCCCTGTTGCGTCATCCATCGTCGATCCGTGAGGACGATACCTGATCAATCTCGGCGAACCAGGTGGCCTGTGACGAGCCTGGTTGCAGCTTCAATGACAACCCGGTGAGGAGGGAACAACAATGAGCGTCAAGGTTTTCAATACGAAGGAAGTCCAGGATCTGCTGAAGGCGGCTACCAATATCGACGGCGAAGGTGGCGACAAGCGCGCCAAGGAAATCGTCCACCGCTTGTTGAGCGACCTGTTCAAAGCCATCGACGACCTGGACATCACCGCTGACGAAATCTGGGCCGGAGTGAACTACTTCAACAAGCTCGGCGCCGATGGCGAAGCCGCACTGCTGGCCGCCGGTCTCGGTCTGGAGAAATACATCGATATTCGCCTCGACGCCGAAGACGTCGCTCTGGGATTGACCTGGGGCACGCCTCGCACCATCGAGGGGCCGTTGTACGTCGCCGGTGCTCCGGTCAAGGACGGCGTGGCAAAGATCGACATCGTCGATGACCCGGATGCAGGCCCGCTGGTGATTCGTGGAAGCGTGGTTGGGCCCGACGGCCAGCCTGTCGCCGGCGCGTTGGTGGAATGCTGGCATGCGGATTCCCGGGGCTTCTATTCGCACTTCGATCCAACCGGGAAGCTGCCGGAGTTCGACCTGAGGGGCGCGGTGCGCACCGGGACCGATGGGAAGTACGAATTCCGCACGCTCATGCCGGTCGGCTACGGGTGTCCGCCGCAGGGCGCTACCCAGCAATTGCTCAATGTGCTGGCCCGCCACGGCAATCGGCCTGCGCACGTCCATTTCTTCGTCACCACGGACCAGTTCCGCAAGCTCACCACGCAATTCAACATCGAAGGCGATCCCCTGATCTGGGATGACTTCGCCTACGCGACGCGCGAAGAACTGATTCCGCACGTGATCGAGAAGACCGGTGGTGCAGCGCTCGGGCTGAAAGCCGATGCCTACAAGGAGATCGAGTTCAATTTCACCCTGACCCCGCGGGTGCACGGCGTGGACAATCAACTCGTCCATCGTCCGCGCGCCGAAGTCAAGGCCGCGTAGGCCCCGCAATGCTCGGCGGCGGCGCGATCCATTGCCGCTTCGTTCGAAACATGCGACGCACCGACCAAGGGAGCAGGGAAATGGAACGCAAGAGCATCACATTGATGTTGGCGGTAGGCGCATCGTCGGTAACCATGCCGGCGAGTGCGACCGAGGGTGGTGGCCAGATGTACGCACCCGGCATCGAGAACTTCATGGCGGGTGCAATGCCGCCGCCGGGGATGTACGGCATTGTCTATGCCTATTCGTATTCGGCGGACAAGCTGCGCGACAATTCCGGTCGCGAAATCCACAACGACTTCGACCTCGACGTCAACGTCATCGCCCCACGCCTGATCTGGGTAACGAATCAGCACCTGCTGGGTGGGCAACTGGCATGGCACGTGCTCGTGCCCTTCATGGATCAGCGAGTTTCGCTCAGCCCGGCCGCAGGGATGCATGTGAGCGACCACAAGTTTGCGCAGGGTGACATCACATTCGGGCCGGCCATCGGCTATCACTATTCGCAGCACGCGCACGGCCTTCTGGCGCTGGATATATTCGCGCCGACTGGCGCTTACGACGTCAACGACATCGCCAATACCGGGCGAAACTACTGGGCGGTGCAGCCGCTGTACGCGTTCGACTATGTGAATCCCGATGGCCTCAACTTCTCCGCGAAGGTGATGTACGAGTTCAATGCCAAGAACTCGGACACACACTATAAATCCGGGCAGGAGTTCATCGCGGATGTCGCTGTCGGCTGGAGCGTTGGGCAACACTGGACGTTGGGTGTCGGCGGTTTCGTTTATCGACAGACCACCGATGACAAACAGTATGGCCAGACCATTGCCGACTACAAGGGGCGCGCCTACGCTCTCGGGCCGGACGTGAAGTACGACAGCGGCAAGGGCTGGTTCGTCACGGGCAAGTACGCTCCGGAATTCGACGTTCGCAATCGGCCACAAGGCTCGGTGTTCACGGTCAAGGCGACGTTTCCGCTATGAGGAGTGCGCCGAAATGAGCTCCCGATCCTCCCTCCCGGCATTGCGCATCGGCATCGTGGGCGGCGGCATCGCCGGCGTTGGCTTGGCGCTTGGCCTGCGGAATTGTCCTCATCTGGACGTGCAATTGTTCGAGTCGGCATCGGCCTTCGGTGAGATCGGTGCCGGAGTGTCCTTCGGTCCGAACGCCGTGCGCGCCATCTCTGGCCTGGGCATGGGCGAAGCCTACGAGGCCCTGGCCGACTCCACCCCGGCACCCTGGCAGGACATCTGGTTCGAGTGGCGCAATTGCGAGGATGCCGGCTACATCGGCGCCAGCATCGCGCCCGGGTTGGGGCAATCGTCGGTGCACCGGGCCGACTTCCTCGATGCGCTCGCCAAGCGCCTGCCGGCCGCGATGACGAACTTTGGCAAGCGTGCGTGTGCCCTGGAACAGGACGCTGATGGCGTGCGTGTGCGTTTCGTCGACGGTAGCGAATACGGCTGCGACATGCTGATCGCGGCCGATGGCATCAAGTCTTCCCTGCGGGACCTGGTCTTGGGGGCATCGGGGCATCCAGGCGTCTCGCCGCGATTCACCGGCACCTGCGCGTATCGCGGCATGATCGACAGCCAGCGCCTGCGTGAGGCCTTCACCGTTGCGGGCGTGGACACGCATCTGGTCGATGTGCCCCAGATGTACCTGGGATTGGATGCGCACATTCTGACCTTTCCGGTGAAGAAGGGGCGCCTTGTCAACGTGGTGGCCTTCGTATCGGATCGGACCATCCCCCACCCCGAGTGGCCGCAGGGACAGCCGTGGGTGCGTGAGGCAAGTCGCCGTGAAATGCTCGATGCCTTCGGGCATTGGGGGACGGCGGCACGTACCTTGTTGGAATGCATCGATGCGCCGACCTACTGGGCGCTGCACGACTTGGCGCAGTTGCCGACCTACATACACGGGCGTGTCGCGCTGATCGGAGACGCCGCGCACGCGATGTTGCCGCACCAAGGGGCGGGCGCTGGCCAGGGCCTGGAAGATGCCTATTTTCTTGCCCGGTTGCTGCAAACGGCGGCTCCGGATCGCGGGCAGATCCCGGCGCTGCTGGAGGTCTATGACCGCGTTCGTCGCCCGCGGGCCTGTCGTGTCCAACAAACCTCGTGGGAGGCGGGCGAGTTGTACGAGCGGCGCAGTCCGGAAATTGGCAACGATCCGGTACTGCAGGGGCAGGCGCTCGCGTCCCGGTTTGATTGGCTGTGGAACCACGATGTCGATGCCGACATCGCACGGGCACGGCGCGAACTGGGATGGGCCGCAAGCTCGGCGTGACGATAGCGTATCGCCCGGTGTTGGCCTGCGCCGACATCGCGATTCAGCGATCCGGGAAGAGGATCCAACCTGATGAAACTTCAATGATCGACAAGACATTCAAGACGTGCGCGGAAGCGGTGACCGATATCCATGATGGCGCGACAGTCATGATCGGCGGGTTTGGCACGGCAGGCATGCCGGATGAGCTGATAGACGCCCTGATCGCGCACGGTGCACGCGAGTTGACGCTGATCAACAACAATGCAGGCAACGGGGACAGCGGAGTGGCGGCGCTGATCGCGAACAAGCGGGTGAGAAAGATCATCTGCTCGTTCCCGCGGCAGAGCGATTCTTGGCATTTCGACGCAGCCTACAAGGCAGGCGAGATCGACTTGGAACTGGTACCCCAAGGCAACCTCGCTGCACGCATCCATGCAGCCGGTTCGGGGCTGGGCGCGATCTTCACGCCGACCGGCTACGGGACCGAGTTGGCAAAAGGCAAGGAGACGCGCGAGATCGATGGCAAGCACTATGTGCTCGAATTCCCCATCTCCGCGGATTTCGCCCTGATCAAGGCGGGCAGGGGCGACCGTTGGGGCAATCTCGTGTACCGCAAGACCGCGCGCAACTTTGGCCCGATCATGGCGATGGCGGCGAAAACCACCATTGCGCAGGTCGGGGAGATCGTCGAGCTGGGTGCGCTTGATCCGGAGAGCATCATCACGCCTGGCATCTTCGTGCAACGCGTGGTCGCAGTTGGAGGGAAAAGCCGATGAGCGCACAGCTGTGGAGCCGAGAACAACTTGCCGCACGCGTGGCCAGGGACATTCCCGAAGCGGCGTATGTCAACCTGGGGATCGGCTTGCCGACGTCGGTCGCCAACTATCTGCCGAAAGACAAGGAAATCTTCCTGCAATCGGAAAATGGTCTGCTCGGCATGGGGCCGGCGCCGGAGGCGGGCAAGGAGGATCCCGAACTGATCAATGCCGGCAAGCAGCCGGTCACCTTGCTCGCCGGCGGCGCGTTTTTCCACCACGCCGATTCGTTCGCGATGATGCGCGGCGGGCATCTGGACATTTGCGTGCTCGGTGCCTTCCAGGTCGCCACGAACGGCGATCTGGCGAACTGGAGTACCGGTGCCCCGGATGCGATCCCGGCGGTGGGCGGCGCGATGGACCTGGCCATCGGCGCCAAACAGGTATTCGTGATGATGGATCTGCTGACCAAGAAAGGCGAGAGCAAGCTTGTCGAGCACGTCACCTATCCCGTCACAGGCCTGGGCTGCGTCTCCCGGGTGTATACCGACCACGGCGTGTTCGATGTCGGCAAGGACGGCGCGAAGGTGGTTGAAATGGTCGAAGGCACCACGCTCGACGAACTGCGCCGGCTCACCGGCGTGCACCTCGAACTGGCCATGTAAAGGGAGAGATTGAATGTCCGAAGCCTTCATTTGCGATGCTGCCCGTACGCCGATCGGTCGCTATGGCGGGATCCTGGCGAACATCCGCGCCGACGACCTCGGTGCGCTGCCGATTCGGGCCCTGCTCGAACGCAATCCGGATCTCGATCCGCAGGCGGTCGACGAGGTGTTCTACGGCTGTGCCAACCAGGCCGGCGAGGACAATCGCAACGTGGCGCGGATGAGCCTGCTCTTGGCCGGATTGCCGGTTTCGGTGCCAGGCGTGACGCTCAACCGCCTGTGCGCGTCGGGGCTGGAGGCGGTAGGCCAGGCCGCGCGTGGCATCAGGACGGGCGAACTCGACCTCACCATCGCGGGCGGCGTGGAGTCAATGAGCCGGGCGCCCTTGGTGATTGGCAAGGCTGATACGGCCTTTGGCCGGGCGCAGCAGCTGGAAGACACCACGATGGGCTGGCGCTTCGTCAACCCCGAACTGAAAGCGCTCTACGGCACCGAGACCATGCCGCAGACCGGTGAGAACGTGGCCACCGACTACCGGATCAGCCGCGAAGACCAGGACGCATTCGCCCTGCGTAGTCAACAACGCGCAGCGCAGGCGCAGCGGTCGGGATTCTTTGCCGAAGAGATCATTCCGGTGCAGGTGCCGGGCAAGAAAAGAGGCGAGATCGTCCAGGTTTCCATCGACGAACATCCGCGTCCTGACACCAGCCTGGAGGCGCTGGCGAAGCTGAGGGCCTTGTTCGCTGACGGCACCGTGACCGCCGGCAATTCCAGCGGCATCAACGACGGTGCGGCGGCACTGGTGATTGCCTCGGAGGACGCCGTCAAGCGGTTTGGCCTGACCCCGCGTGCGCGAATCCTCGGACTTGCCTCGGCGGGCGTCGAGCCCCGGGTGATGGGGGTAGGCCCGGTACCGGCGGCGCGCAAGCTGATGGCGCGTCTGGGCCTGGACATCGGTGATTTCGACGCCATCGAACTCAACGAGGCCTTCGCCAGCCAGTCGCTGGCGGTGCTGCGCCAGCTCGGGCTGGCCGACGATGCGCCGCAGGTCAATGCCAATGGCGGCGCGATCGCCCTGGGGCATCCGCTGGGCATGAGCGGGGCGCGGCTGGCGTTGACCTTGACCCACCAGTTGGAGAAGACCGGTGGCAAACTCGGACTGGCCACGCTGTGCATCGGCGTGGGCATGGGCCTGGCACTGGCCGTCGAGAGGGTGTGAGCATGGCCTTCATCGAACTCGCCACGCACAGGTTGCACTACACCGTCGATGGCGTCGCCGGGCCGTGGCTGCTTTTCTGCAATTCGCTCGGCACCGACCTGCACATGTGGGACGCGCAGGTGGCTGAGCTATCGCGGCGGTTCCGCGTGCTGCGCTACGACCGGCGTGGCCATGGTCGCTCGACCACACCACCACCACCGTATGCGCTGGAAGATTTGGGCAATGACGTGATTGCCCTGCTGGATGCACTGGAGATCGAGAAGGTTCACTTCTGCGGCCTGAGCATCGGCGGCTTGACCGGGCAATGGCTCGGGGTGAACAAGGGCGATCGCCTGGACAGGCTCGTGGTCTGCGCCACCGCGGCCAAGATCGGTTCGGCGGACGGGTGGAAGGCCCGCATCGAGCAGGTGCAGGAACAAGGCCTGGAGCACATGGCCGCGGCCACCGCCGAGCGCTGGTTCACGCCCCGGTTCAATGCCGAGCACAAGCCGGTGGTGGATGAGATCCTCGCCGCCTTCGTCGCTGTGGATCCCGATGGCTACAACGGCTGTTGCGCAGCGCTGGCCGGCGCGGATCTGCGGGAAGAGATCCACACGATTCCCCATCCTCTGCTGGCGGTCTCCGGCGACGATGATCCGGTGTGTCCGCCGGGTGACCTGCAGTCCATCGCTGACGCCGTCCGGCATGGAAGGCATGTCTCACTGGGGGGGCGGCATATCGTCAACATCGAATCGGCATCGGCGTTCAATGCGCTGTTGCTGGAGTTCCTGCGGGAGTGATGGCTTGGGTTCCTTGGATCTGTCGGAGCAGGAGCGGGCGCGGCGCGATATTGCTGCCGTGCTGCCCGGCCGCGACCACGACCTGACCCGCCTCCGGGTGCTGGCGGAAGGGGGCATCCCGATCGTCACCGTCATCGGCAAATACAACCACGGCAAAAGCCGCCTGCTCAATGAACTGCTGGGGCACGACGCTTTCGCCGTGGCCGACCGGCGTGAGACGGTTGCGTTGTCGGAGTGTGAGCGCGATGGCGTGCGCTGGCTTGATGCCCCGGGCATCGACGCCGACGTTGGCGTCGAGGATGATCGCCACGCGATGCAGGCGGCCTGGTTGCAGTCCGATATCCGCCTATTCGTGCATGCGGCCAAGGAAGGCGAACTGGATGCACAGGAGCGGGCCTTGCTGGGTGAGTTGCGTGCCGATGCCGGCCGCACGCGGCGCAAGACCTTGTTCGTGCTCTCGCAGGTGGATCAACTGGCTGACGAGGCGGAACTGGACAAGGTGATTGACGCCCTGCAGTCGCAACTACCGGACTTGAAGCCAATCCCGGTCTCCGCCACGCGCCATCGCCTCGGGGTGCAGGAGGGGAAGCGGTTGATGTTCGAACGCAGCGGATTTCCCCGGCTGCGCGACGAGTTGGCGACGTCACTGAGCGGTGTGCAAATGGCCCGCGCCCACGAGACTGCCTTACTGCTCGGCGAAATCCTCGCGGAGTTGCAGGCCTTGCACTCGCGGCACAAGGCGGCGCTGGCGGAATCACGTGCGCGGCAGCGCCAGCAGCGCCTGGCGTTCGTTCAGGGGCTGGAGGGCGTGTTCGCGCGGATAGGCGCGAACATTCGGGCAGTCGTCGACGCGCCTGGGCCAGACCATGCGCAAACGGCGGATTCTGCCGAAGATCACTATCGTCAGACAGCCGCCAAGCTCGAGCGGGCCCGCATCCAGGTGGCCTATTCGCGTGCCTGCATCGAGCTTGACGGCTTCCTGGCGGGACATGGCGTCGTTGAGCTTCCTTCTGCACAGCGGACCGGTGCCCGGGCAATGGACTCGGTGATGGTTGCGGTGATGGGAGTGTCGGTGAAACGGCGAAGTGATCTGCGTCGCATGTTCTGCGATGGCGCCGGGATTGAGCGTCTGCACCAGGATTTCCTCCACTACTTCGAACTGTCGAAGGATCGGATCGAACTGGCCGGGGCGATCGCCGTTGCCGAGGCGGAGGTTGCCACCGTGGAAAACGCACTTGATGCCTTGCACGCGCTGGTGCCGGTGGCATGAAGGCCAATGTCAGCCACGAACAACGCTTCATCGCCCAAGCCGATAGCGTGGACTTTCGCGGTCGGGACCTGGGAGAAATCCTGAGTCGGCTGGAAGCGTGGAGGACAGGCGTGGAGGAATGCCTGGCTTCCGTCCGATTGCGGCCTGCCGGTATTGCCCATGACAGCGCGTTGGCACGGCAGTTCCAGGCGTTCAATGCAAGGGTGAGTGCATGCCTGGAAAGCTGGCCACGCCAATGGGCTGAGCTCGCGCCTGCGCAGCAGCTGGCCGATGCGCTCGATGACAAGGTGCTGCTGCTTGTGTTCGGCAAGTTCAATGCCGGCAAGAGTTCGCTGTGCAATTTCCTTGCTGGACGTTTCGCAGCACAGGGAAAGCAGGTGCATCATTTCCGCGTGCAAGGCGGGATGGTGGTGGATACAGCGGGGCCGTTTCAGGAAGGGGCGACCGAGACCACGACCGGGCTGCAAGGCGTGCGCCTGGGCGAACGGCTGGTATTGCTGGACACTCCCGGTCTGCACTCGATGACGCCGGAGAACGCCGCGCTGACCCGTCGTTTCACCGACAGCGCCGATGGTGTCCTATGGTTGACCAGTTCCGCTTCGCCCGGGCAGGTACAGGAGCTGGATGAATTGGCCCGCGAACTGCATCGCGACAAGCCGTTGCTGCCTGTACTGACCCGCAGCGATGTGTACGAGGAAGACGAGGCTGATGGCAGGCTTGTCAAGCTGTTGCGCAACAAGACCGAGGAGAATCGGGCGCTGCAGGAAGCCGACGTTGCCAAGCGGGCGGGGGAGAAGCTGGTGATGCTAGGGTTGAACACCGCGTTGCTGGAGAGGCCGGTGTCCATTTCCACCCACGTCGCACGCCAGCAGGGGCAGACGCAGGAGGCAATGGAGGCCGCCGGCTTCGAACGGCTGTTCGCTGCGCTTCGGGCCATTACCGAGCCGGCGTTGGCCTACAAGCGGTTCAAGCCGGCGGCCGTGCTTCTGCATCATCTGGACGAGTGCGTCGCCTGGGATCTGCGAAGCAACCTGCAGCCGGCCCTGGATGCGTTGCTGCGGTCACTGCAACAGTTGGAGAGTACATTGGCGCAGCGACGCGATCGGTTCCTCGACTGCGCGTGGCGAAGCGCCCTTCCGGCATTGCCCCAGTTGCTGGAAAACCATGCCGATATGGGGGATGCGGGAGCAGCCCGTGTGGAGGCTGCACAACTTCTGCGCAAGATTGTGGCGATAGTAGTCGACGAGACACTTGCCGATTTCGACATGGTGCCTGAGCCTGAATCCATCGAGCTGGCGATCGGTGGTGAGGTCGGCTATGACAACCTTGCAGGCATGGTGGACTACTCACGCCTGCACGCTGAGCTGAAAGAGTCCATCCGTACGAACCTGCTCAAAGTTGCAGATGCGGTGATAGAACATTGTCTGCGAAGCATCGGCCGGCTGCGTGTGGACTTGGCCGGACTGCAAGCCACCTGGTCTTCGCAGGAGCAGGAACTGATTGAAATCAAGTCGTTGGTGGCTCCTCGCTGAAGGTGATTTTCGCGGTGATCGCGGTTACAGTGACCTGGGTTCAACGATTGTGGCGAGTCGGAGAAACGCCGTGCGAATAAGGAGCACGCCAGTTAAAACGTACCAGGGTACGCGCCGCCATCAAGCAGAAAATTCTGACCTTTGATGTAGCCAGCGTGCGTGCTACACAGGAATGCACATGCGGCACCGAACTCTTCAGGTTGGCCAACGCGGCGGGCCGGAATCGCATCGCGTTGGCGTCGTGCCATTTCTTCCGCGCTGATTCCAAGAGTAGATGCACGCGCCTGCGTCAGCTTTTCGAAGCGTGCAGTGTCGAACAGGCCTGGGAGCAGGTTGTTAATGGTGACGTTGTGCTGCACCACTTGTCGTGAGAGTCCTGCGACAAAACCGGTCAAGCCGTTGCGAGCGCCGTTGGACAATGCAAGCTCGGCAATCGGTGCCTTTACCGCTGCGCTGGTGATGTTGATGATGCGACCAAAGCGTTGCGCGATCATGCTGTCGAGAGTGGCGCGTATCAACACAATTGGAGCAAGCATGTTCGCTTCCAGCGCGGCAATCCAGTCCTCGCGGTCGAAGTTGCGAAAATCGCCGGATGGTGGACCACCGGCATTAGTGACCACGATATCCGGATGTGGGCAGATGGTCAGAACCGCTCGCTGACCCTCCATGCTGGCGATGTCACAGGCGACCGTCTTCACGTTCACGCCATAGCTAAAGCGCAGCATGGTAGCGGCCTTTTCCAGGGGCTCGGGTCTCCGAGCAACGATTACTAGATTTACACCTTCGCTCGCCAATGCTCTTGCACAGGCCAAGCCAAGCCCTGCGCTTGCTCCACAAACCAAAGCGGTGCGATTGGCGATTCCCATGTCCAAGGGGGCGTCCCTCCTGCTGAGACGGAAAATAGTGGGGAAATGATACTGCGTCATGGTTCACGAGGAATCACAAGAGAAGCGGTCGTTTGGGGTCAATGCTGTGCATCTCAGCTCAGTGCCCTTTGCAAAACGGACAGTACAAGGTCCGTCCGGAGATTTGTTCAAGGCTCCACATAACTCTGGTGTAATTGCTCGGTTCCGCCCGGCACCAAAACATAACCAGTCGGCCGACTAACGGATGTACTCTGCGGTGAGCGACGCTTCGATCAGACGGCGTATCGCCACTGCCAATGCGGCGTTTCCGAGGCCAGCTTGTGGATGGAGGGTCGCTGTGTCGTGCCTACGATGGCTCCTTCTTCCCTAGACCGGAGCCGACATGCTGGATCAGATTGACGAAGTAAGGAATATTCCTTACAATATGAGTGTCGCTATCGGGAGAACCGCCATGCCCAACATTCATGAAGTCGCCACCGTGACCTCCAAGGGCCAGATCACGCTGCCCAAACCCATCCGCCAGGCGCTGGGGGTGGATGCCGGCGGCAAAGTGGCGTTCGACCTGCGCGGCGGCAAGGTCGTTGTGACCCGCGCCGACGCCGAGCACGAAGACCCGGCGATCGGGGCCTTCCTGGCGTTGCTGGAGGCTGATATCCGGGCCGGCCGGCATGTCCAGGCGCTGCCGGAAGATCTTGCGCGGGCCATGCTGGCGAACGCCGGCCATGCGGTGGACCTCGATGAGGACATCGAAGGCGAAGTGGCGCTCTGATGCAGCGGCATGGCTGGACGCTGCTGTTCCATGAGGGCGTGATCGGGCAGTTGCGCAAGCTGCATGCGGCCGCGGAGCGGGCCGAGCAGAACGACCCGCGAAGGGTCGAGAGCAATGCCAACGTCAAGCTGTTCCGGGCGTTGAGCCAGTTGATCATGGAAGTCGTTCCGGGCGACCCCGCACGCGACGAGTTCCGCCAAGGCAGCACCCTGGGACCGGAATACCGCCACTGGCGGCGCGCGAAGATCGGACGGCGGTTCCGCCTGTTCTTCCGCTACGACTCCAGGACCAAAGTGATCGTGTTCGCCTGGGTCAACGACGAACAAACGCTGCGGTCGGCGGGCAGCAAGTCCGATCCGTATGCGGTGTTCGAGAAGATGCTCGGGCGAGGCAACCCGCCCGACGACTGGAAGGCGCTGGTCGCGGCGAGCAAGGCAGACTGGCAAGCGTCGAAGAAGCCGTAGGCTGTGCCGTATCCGATTGATTGGATGTGGCATGGAAATTCAGATCTCGCTTGAAAAATCGAGATGGATTCGAGCAAGGACTCCCTGGAGCAGGTGTTGAACAAGAGCCGATAGGATCACCATGAGGTCGCCACCATGAAGCTCGCAGCAAAAACCACTTTCGCAGAGCGTGCAGGCCGAGTCTTCGGCCGGATGTGGCGTGCTGGCGCACGCCTGGATCGGAAGGCACGGGGCTGGCTGGTGGCGCGAGGCCTCGACGCAGGCGTGGCTGTGGGTCTGCTGTGGGCCGTCAAGCTCATTGTGCTCGGTGTGCTGCTGTATGCGGCCTTCTGGCTGGCGCTGCTGTTGGTGTTCACCATGACTGCGGCATGGCTGGCATCCAATGCGCATGAGGCAGTGAACGAGCAGCCTCAACAGATGGCCGACGACGAGCACGATCATCGCAAGAGCGTGTTCTATCACCCCTTGTCCTATAGCGATGATCCAGATCCCAGATTCGAGGACGATTGATCGATCCGCTATTTCTTCTTGGCCGCGCCGAGCAACGTGCCTGCGCCGGAAGAACCAGCCTGGCTCGCCCCGCGAGTGCCATCAGCCAACCCTTGGAGGACGGCGCCGGTCCTGACGCCAGTCCAAACCAAGGCGGTCATCCAGAACCCGGGCAGCACGATAAACATTGTCGCCATTACGAAGTTCAATAGCATGTCCCCGAACGTATTGTTGAGCCCGATCAGCGGATCGAAGTTGGTATGCGGGCGGTTGTAGCCCCATCCCCAACCGTACAGCGCATCGAGGATGGTCGAGTCGATCCAGCGAGCGAGCTGGAACCAGAAATCCACGAAAAACAAGGCGAACTGAACCACTGAGACGGTTATCAGCGTCTTCAGGTCGTAGGTGCCGATCACCAGCACCAGCGGGATGCACACTACCAGCGCCATCTTCAGCAGCGCCAGCACCATCGGCAACGCCTGCCGCACCACGTCCATCGCCGGGAAGTAGCCCAGCGACCCCACGGCGAGCCCCACGTCGCCGACTGCACGGGTAGCGATGTTGGGCAGTGTCATCTGGATCTGCCCGCCGTAATCGGCATAGACCGCCCCTTGGTTGAGTTTCTGTTGCCGGGGCGAGGCAATCGTGCGAACCACAGAGTCGTTGACCTGGTCCGGGCTCAGGAAGCCGGCCCAGCCACCGATGCGGGTCAGCAGGCCAGGATCGACCTGGGCCAGCAGCCGCGCACGCAATCCGCTGCCACCATCCGACCACCATTGCCGGCAGGTCGGATAGCCAGCCCCGCTGGGGACCTCGGCCAGCCCAGCATCCCGGTTGCTGTCGTAGGGCCAGCCCTCCTGCGGCGTCTTCGCGTGGTAGGTGTCGTAGAAGCCGCTGGTGTCGAGGAAGAAGTGCGAGCCGATCCAGGTGACATCGTTCATCTGCTCCTCGCTCAGGTCGGGACGCGACATGAACAACTTGGCACGCGCCGGGCCGTAGCAGTCGTGGGTGAAGTCGGCCACTTCCTGGGCCAGCACCGGGTCGTCGATGCGGGTGGCGTCGATGTCTATGCGCATCTGCCGAAGATCCGTGCCGCAGGGAATGGCGGCGACCGAGGCGCCCGTCACCGCACGCGAAACCGCGTGGATGAAGAACCACCACACCGGCACCTTGGCCGACTGGTTGTTGATCGTGCTGAAGGATTGCGACCAGCCGGTCTCGGTAGGCTCCGGTACGCGCACCTGGCACTGCGTCGAGCGCGCCTGGTCGTACTTGATCGTGTTGAAGTCGACGTCGATGAAGGGAATGCCGGCGAACATGATGACGACGATGGCGACGAACACGCGGTTCTCGATGCGTGCCGAACTCAGCACGCCCTTGTTGCCTTCGTCCGCGCCTTCGCTGCGGGCCTTCAGCCATTCCTGGATCACGATGGCGAGGAACGGGATGGCGAACACGCCGCTGGCGACCAGCACGTTCCAGATGCCGTTGTTGACGATCCAGGAAACCAGCGTCAGGTAATACTCCAGGTAGTCGGTGGTGTAGAGGGTCATCGCCGTCTCCGCGTCACTTGGCCTGCATGAACTGACTGGCTTCCAGCGCGATCACCGCCAGTACCGCAGCGATCTCCACCCGCAGCAGGCGTTGCTGCGCACCGCCTTCCGGCTCGCGGGCACGCAGCCGCCGGCGCATCCACAGCCAGCCCCAGACGGTGCCAGCGTAGAGCACCGCCCGCCAGACAAAGAACAGGCCAGCGTGGTCGGCCATCCAGCGCTGCCAGCCTTCGATGCTGCCGGCCAAGCGGATGCCGACCACGTTGGCGACGATGGCCAGGATCAGCAGCCCGGACGCCCACAGCAGCGTCCGGCCGACGCGCCGGTTGAACAGCCAGCGCAACCGCCACCAGCCGGCGCTCACGGGTTGTTCCCGCTCGGCGGCCGCTGCAACTCGTCGAGCCGGTTGCGGGTCGGGTCGCCCTCGTAGATGCCGCGCGAGCCGGTGGCGCGGGTGCTGTGCCGCTGGATGATGGCCGAGGGTGAATTGCTGGCCAGCTCGCGGCGCAGTTCCAGTTCGGTCTTCAGGTTGTGGATTTCCCGGTCGAGGGTGTCGCTCTCGTGGGATACCGCCTGCTGGGCCAGATCATTGGCGGCGACGTTGGGCTCCTTGCGCCCGGTCAGCATCGTGCGTTGGAGCAGCAAGGCCTTCTCAAGCACGCTCGACAGCGCGACCTCCGAAGCCAGCCGCCGTGCCAGCAGGTCCTGGTCGGGCTCATCACGCAGGGCTTCGATGACGCCGCGCGTGATCGGCAGCGATGCGCTGCTGGCCGCCTGCAGGTTCTCGTAGCTGGTCGACCGGCTGCCGGCCACCAGCTCCTGCAAGGCCTGGAGCTTGGTTTCGTACTCTTCCTGGATTAAAGGCGTCAAGCCGACGCCGGGCGTGGTCTGGGTCTTGGTGCAGGCTTCGCAGGTGCGCTGCTCTTGCTCGCCCAGCACACGCACGGCCCAGGCCGCGGCCGCCTCGGGCGAGTTCCAGGTCTGGCAGGCCAGGTTGCCGTTGCAGGCGCTGGGGTCGATGGAACTGGTGTCGGTGGCATCGCGGCCGTTGAGCAGGTTGTAGCCGGCGCGGGCCACGTCGCCGACCATGCGCACCGGCCGCTGGCCGGCGCCGCCGGCATTGCTGCCGCCGACCCAGGGCACGCCGTTGTTACCGCGACTGGATTCGGCCTGGTCGATAGCCGAGACGGCATCGGTGCTCGCCACGGCCTGCTTCAGGGCCATGCCTTCGGCGAGCTGGTCCCAGCTCGTCTGGCCGCCGGCCATGTCGGCCATGCGGTTGGCGATCGCGCGGCAGGTCATCTTGCTGCGGTCGAAGTCGAGCCGGGCTTGCAACACGCCATTCGTCAGCAGGTTGTAGAGGCCCGGATCGGCCCGCTGAATGATCAGCGCCGGCAGCGAGGCCACCGCGCTGGTGGCGTTCTGGATCACCGACGACATGATGGTCTGGAAGCCGTTGCTGATGCCGTTGAGCTGGTTCTGGATCGTCGTCGAGATCGACATGTCGCCGCAGATCAGGTTGGAGTTCCAGCCCACGCCGACGCCGAGCTGACGCATGCTGGCCGCGCCGCTCATCGAGACCGCGCGACCACCGCCGATCGAATACAGCACGTCGTCGCCGATCACGCTGCCCTGGTGCTGGACGCCGTACTCGTTGACGTTGGTCTGGGCGCTGGCTCCGGCACCGACCAGCGCCAGAGCCAACGCGGCAAGGAACAAGCGGCCGCAGTTCGGAAAGGCGAAACGGTTCATGGTGGATCTCAGTTGAAGTCGGTGCTGCCGAGAAAGGTCTGCCCGCGCCGCCGGCAGCAGCTATACGGACGCCACAACGCCCAGGCGTAGTCGCCCTGTTGCGCCTGCACGCGGGTGTCGGAATGGGGAAAGACCGCGCATGAGCGCGACAGCGTGGGCGTCAGTTCCTGCCACTTCCCGGTGGAGGCATCGCCCTCGACCAGGGCGCCGGCCGGCCAGTAGCCGTCGCGGGCGTTGGCCAGCAGCGGCTGGTAGACGTGGATCTGCCCGCGCCGGGTGACGACGTCGCCGGCACGCTGCGCGACCACGGCACCGGCCTCGTAGTCGTCGGTCTGGTGCAGCAGTCCGCCGCGCGGGTACACCGCGCCCCACAGGTTGAGCGTGGTGCGGGCGCCGATCTCGCGCATGCCCGGCACCAGTGCTTCGGGGTACACCAGCTCGGGCACGTTGTAGCGCCATGCGACGGTATCCAGGGTGCTCAGCAGGTAGGGCATGAAGGCCGTGCCGGCACCCTCGCAGGTGTAGCCGGAGGCCGCGGCGAACTGGCCGAACACCGAGCCGGCCGGGTGGCCGATCACGTCCGCGTTCTTGAACTTGGCGAGGTTGTTCTCGTTGTCGTGGTTGGTCGTGCCGTCACCGCCGGCCTGGGCGGTGGCGTTGGGCATGCTCATTGCCCGCACTTCGGTCCATGGGTTCTCGCCGGTGTTCGAGTAGCTCGACACCACCGCGTCGGGGATGTAGTGGCGAACCTTCACCGACGTGCGCACCGTGCAGCCGCCATAGGAGCAGTAGAGCCAGTAGCAGATGCCGACCACGCGGTATTCCAGGCAGTCGGGTGACAGCGCAGACGACACGATGGTCGCGGTGTTGATGGCGAAGGCCGACGAGGCCGCGCCGAGCAGCACCGCGGCGACGCCGGAGCGCAGGCGATGCAAACGCTTCATGGCTGCGTCCTCCGATGGGCTTCGATGCGGGCGACGGCCTTGGCCACGTCGAGTTCGCCGTACACCACGTAGCGCCGGTCCAGCACCACGGCCGGGAGCGTGGTGACGCCCAGGCTCCAAGCGTCGGCGACGCCCTGGTAGGCCGCCGCCAGTTCGCGTTGCAGGGTTTCGCCGCCGTCGCGCAGGCGCTGCTGCACGAGCGTCGTGGCGCGGCCGGGGTCGGCGGGCAGGTTCGCGGCCAGGCTGACCTCCAGGCGTGCCGCGCGATCCAGCTCGATGACCCGTGCGCCGGCGGGCTCCCGTACCGGATGCCGGCTGTCGGTGATGACGATCAGGTCGGCGGCCGCGGTCCACGGGCTGAGCAGCGCCGCGCAGAAACCGGCGATCAGCACATGCCACCGGGAGCCGTGACGACGAAAAGAGGAAGCGGCCATGTCGAGTCGCCTTGGAGTCGATCAGGCGAGTAGTCGAACGCACGGGCGATTTCGGGACGACAAACAAACGGGAACCGGCGTACCCGGTTTCATGAAAGAAAACGGGAGCCGAAGCTCCCGCTGGGATTACTGCGTCATGGATGGGATGGCTTGGCGTGCCTGGTGAACTACAGCAGGCCGGATGCGGCGAACGAGTACGGTGTTCCTTTGCCGATGATGAAGTGGTCCAGCAGGCGAATGTCCACCAAGCTGAGTGCATCCTTCAAACGATTGGTGATCGCTCGATCTGCCGCGGATGGCGTGGTATCGCCGGATGGATGTTGATGCGCCACGATCAGCGCCGCTGCATTGAGAGCCAGTGCCCGCTGTACCACCACGCGGGGGTGGACTTCGGCACCGTCGATGGTGCCTCTGAACAGGGCTTCACAGGCGATGACACGATGCCTTGTGGTGAGGAATACGACGACGAATACCTCGTTGGGTTCTTGTAACAGCTTCAGACGCAGGTACTCGCGGGCGCCTTCAAGGCCTGTAAGACGAGGGCCCGTCGCGAAGATGCGACGTTCCAGAATGGCGATGGCCTGTTCGATGATGCGGTCGTTATCGACGGTTGGGGAACGGATATCCGACACGGTTGGGGCGTCGAGTGTGGTGAGTGACATGGTAGACCTCCAGAAGATTGAGCCGGAGGCGCACCCGGGAGGGGCAGCCCTCCGGGGACGATGGGAGATAGGAACGCGGAAAAGCGGGCATCCACCATCACGCGTGCGATGGCTGTTCGCTGGCAGGATGCGGAGCGAACGGGCGGGTCAACGCGGGCAAGCCGCGCCGTAGTCCTTGAAGACCTGGACTACCTGGGCATGTCGCCGGTATCGGCGGCGGACATTCCGGGGGCTTCGGGATCAGGCGCGGGCACGCCATCGGCGGCCAGGAAGTCGAGGGCCGACAGCAGCGCATCGCCCTCGACCGGGCCATGCAGCAGCAAGGCTTGGCCGGTGTGCTCGTCGCGCACGCGCAAGGTCGGGGTGGCGGCGATGCCGTCGCGCGCGCCCTCGCGGGCTTGCGTCTGGACCGTGTTCTGGGTCTTCCCGCTCTCCAGACACGCCTGCAGCGCGGGCGTCTGGCCGGGATAGCGCACGCCTTCCGGCAGGCCTTGCCCGTCTCCCCGGGTGTGCTGGTAGATCCAGCCCAACGCATTCCAGTAGGCGGCTTGGCCGCCGGTTTCGCCTGCGCACTCGGCGAGGCTGGCCAGCCGGGATGCGACCGGCTCGTGCATCGGCAGCGGCAGGTGGTGCCATTGCAGCCGGGTTTCGGGGTGCTGGTCGACCCAGGCCTTCACCACGGGGAAGTAGGCCTTGCAATACGGGCACTCCAGGTCCGCGTACAGGATCAGGGTGAAGCGGGCATCGGCCGGGCCGTAGTACCAGGGCGGACCGGGCGCAGGTTCGGTGGCGGTCGCTGTGGGCGTCTTCGTCGTGAGGGGGGCTTCTTGCTGCGGTTGCCGGGAGAGCAGCCACGCGCCGAGTACGGCAAGCGCCACGACGGCGATGGACAGCCAGGCCAGACGCCGGTGGGATGTATGGGAACGCTGAGGTGGTTGCATGGCGGGGTCCTGGATGTGCCCGCCGGGTGGCCGGGCTGCTCCGATCCGAGCTGCAACTTCAGCATGCGGCAATGCGGAGATGCCTTCTGGAATCCGTCATGGCTTCACCCTGTTTGTTGCTCCGCAAAGAGGGCTGTATTAACATCTGGGTCAGACACTAAGCCTCTCTTGGCTTCTTGCGTAAGCGTTAACGTCAACCAACGCATGATTTCGGCACGCCCTAGTCTCGGCTGCCGTTTCGTGCAGAGGTTGCTGTTATGGCTGTCGAGCGCTCTCTTTCCGGCGCGACGACCCGCTCGCGTCTGGGTCTTCTCTACTTCGGCATTATTCTCATCGGCGCCAATCTGCGTGCGCCGATCACCAGCGTCGGTCCGGTTCTCTCGGACATACAAGCGGCACTTCATCTTGACGGGGCTGGGGCCGGCGTACTCAACGCCTTGCCGCTTCTCATCTTTGCCCTGTTATCGCTTCTCGCGCCGTCAGTCGGACGTCGTCATTCCCTAGAGCGGGTTTTAACGTGGGCTGTCGCAGCCATTTTGCTCGGGACGCTGGTGCGCTCTGTGCCATTGCCAGGTGCAATCTGGATTGGCACTGGGTTGTTGAGTGCAGGCATTGCGTTCGGAAACGTACTTCTGCCGGGGCTGGTGAAGCGCGAATTCCCCACCAAGGCGGCAGGCCTGATCGGGCTCTATGCGGCATCGATGGCCGGGATGGCCGGCGTGGCGGCGGGCATCGCCGTACCCATCACCCATGTGGTGGGGCTCGACTGGCGATGGGCAATCGGTTGTTGGGCCTTGCTGGCGGCCATCACGCTGGTTGTCTGGCTGCCTCAATGGACAGTGCCCTCGCATGCTCCTTCGGCAACGGGCATCAGGATCAAGGAAGGCGTTTCACCCTGGAAGCACCCGATTGGATGGCAGGTGTCGCTGTTCTTCGCGCTTCATTCGTTGGTCTTCTATTCGATCGTTGACTGGTTTGCGTCCTACGCGGCGTCGCGGAACGTGGCACCGGAAGCAGCGGGCTTCTATCTGCTTGTCTATCAGATTGTGGCGGTAGCAACGAATCTGGCATGTGCACCGATCATCAGGCGATTCAAGGATCAAAGACTTCTGGGATTCCTGTGCGGCCTGCTCTTGGTCATCGGAACCGCTGGCTTGTATTCGGGAGCTGGATCACCGCTGATCTGGCTTATCAGCGCAGGATTTGGCGCGGGAACCGCGATGACGACGAGCCTTGCACTGTTCACGTTGCGCACGCACGATCATCACCAGGCCGCTTCGCTTTCCGGGATGGCTCAGTTTGTCGGGTACGTGGGAGCTGCTGCCGGGCCTTTCCTCATCGGAGTCCTGCGCGACATTGACAGTGGTTGGACTTGGCCGTTGATCCTTCTGATTGCATCCAGCATCCTGGTTGTCGTCTTTGCAACACTGGCCGGTCGTGGAAAATACATCGAATAGCCAGACAAGACGTAGGACCTACGCGGTAAGCCTTGCGTCTAGAGCATTGAGCGACAGCGATTCGATGCCACGCGCCTGGTCGATCTTCTCGGCGACCTTGAACGCCGCATCCAGCTCGCTGATGTTGAACCGCTGCATCAACTGGAAGCGCTCGGCCTTCTCCTCCGGCTCCGTCTGCGCCAGCGCCAGGTAGAGGCTCGGCGGCACCGCGCGGAACAGCAGCTCCATGCTGCGCGAGAGGATCACGCCTTCGGTGAACTTGCCGGACTCCTTGCGTGCCGAGAGCATCAGCGCCTTTTGCGCGGGGGTGAGTTCGCGGAAGCGTGCGATCTTCTCCACTTCGTCTGGCGGCATGCTGAGGCAGATCCACCATTCGATCATGTTCAACATCGGCTCGGCGGCCTTCGGCAAGTCGTCGATGTTCTGCGTCGCCAGCCAGAACCAGGCGCCGAGCTTGCGCCACATCTTGGTGATCTTGACGACATACGGCGCGAGCAACGGGTTCTTGGTGACGACGTGGCCTTCGTCGGTGACAGCGATGATGGGCCGTCCCAGGAACTGATCGCGCTCGGCGATGTTGTTGATCGCGTTGATCAGGCTGATGTACGCGATCGAGAGCTGGGCGTTGTAGCCCTCACGGGCATAGGTCGCCAGGTCGACGACGGTGATGTCCGCTTCCGGCCAGGGCGTGCCGGGCCGGTCGAACATCTCGCCGTCAGAACCCTGGGTGAAGATGTCCATCGCATCGGCCATTTCCAGCAGCCGGGTGCGGCGGATCTCCGGCAGCGTCGGATCGCGGCCGCGCTCGCGCAGCGCGTCGCGCACGTCGCGCGTCAGCACCGTGCGCTGTTCGGTCGCGCAGCGCCGGGCGGCGTCGAGGATGCACTGGCGAATCAGCGAGCGATCGGCCCGCGTCATGCGGGCCTCCTCCTTGTCTTCGCCGCCAGTGATCATCAGACGGGCGGTGATCTCCAATTCGCCCAGCACATCGCGCTGCTCGTCGCCGTCGGTCTCACCCTCGTCCAGGGCATCGGCATCGAGCGTTTGCACTTGGCCGGGCGTATCGACCAGGCGCGACGCATCGGCGAACGGGGCGAGGCTGACGCCCGATCCCGGTGCCAGCTTCACCCGATGGACGGACAGGCCGTGGCGTGCGGCGAAGTCGCCGAGCAGGCCGAACGAGTTGCCGGCCTCCACGATGAACAGCCGTGGCCGGTAGATCGCTGTGACCTGGTTGAGCAGGTTGTTCAAGGTCGCGGACTTGCCTGAGCCGGTCGGGCCAAATAGGAACAGATGGGCGTTCATCTGCCGGTCGAGCCGGTTCAACGGGTCGAAGGTGATCGTGCCGCCGCCGCGGTTGAACAAGGTGATGCCGGGATGCCCGGTGCCCTGGCTGCGGCCCCACCAGGGCGCGAGGTTCGCCGCGTGCTGAGCGAACAGCAGTTGGCTGTACCACTGGCGCTTGTCCTTGGCCGGGTCGAAGACACAGGGCAAGCCACGCAGGTAGGTATTCAGCGGCGCGACTTCGTCCTCCTCGCGCACCGGCTGCAAGCCGGCGTTGAGCAGGACGTTGCCCAGTTGCAAGCCGCGGGCATCCAGCTCGGCTTGGTCGCGCCCGCGCAGGTAGAAGGTGAGCGCTCCGCGGTAGAGCTTGTGCGAACTGCCGATCAGTCCGCGTGCTTGCTGTACGTCGTGGCGGGTCTGCTCCGAGGCCAGCGTCTCGCCGACCGCCTTGCGGGCCAAGTGATTGAGATGGGCCTCCAGGATGTCCTGCGGGGTGATGACCAGGGTGAGGCTGAGGACGGTGTCTTCGGGCATCTGGTCGAACAGCGCGTTGATCGCATCGCCGCCCTTGCGCGTCTCGCCGGTGAGGTGGCCGGTCGAAGGCGGTGTGCGCAGCCGATCGACCGCGATCGCGCGGTGCGGCAGGCCGTCGAAGTACCACTGGCCGGTCGCCACGTCCGAGCGCGGTTGGCCGAAGAACAGGCGCTGGCTGAAATCGGTGCCGCTGGCCAGCTCGATCTCGCCGGGTTCGCTTTCCTCCGGGTAGCGGGTCAGCGCGTAGAAGCGTTCCCGGTCCTCGGCGCTGGGTCCGAGCTGCGTCGGATGCGGGTTGAACCAGCGCAGCAGCCAAGCGTGGATGTCGGCCGCGCCCAGGCGCCGGGCACGCACGCCGGCATTGGCGAGCCCGCCGGCCAGGCGGTCGCAAACCGTGTTAAGCGCCTGCTCCGGCGACTGCCCGCGGCGTCCCGGTGTCTGGCCGGCACGCCGGTAGATCACCAGCCGCGTGCGCCGGGTCTGCCCGCGCCACGGCAGGCGGGTGACCGTGCTGTCCTCGAACAGGCCGCCGGGTTTGGCGACGGCCCGCAGGTGATGGGCCATCGAGCGCAGGTAGAGTTCGGTGAAGGCGCTGCCCTGGGCGCGTGGCTGGACGTAGCGGCGCAGACCGTCGAGGTAGCTGTCCCAGTTGGTCTCGTCCTGGGCGAAGAACTGCACGACCCAGGGGTTGTCGTCCAGCTCGTCGAACGAGTCCTGCAACACGTTTTCCAGCGTGTCGCGCACTTGGCCGAGCCAGGCTGGTTCGCGGCCCTCGGTGCCGACGGGTTCCAGCTCGAAGAAGGCGGCGAGCGAAACGCCATCCTCCAGCAGCATGCACTGCGACTGGGGCAGGAACTCGGCCCAGGGCAGCATGTCCACGAACGACGGTGCCACGTCGTACAGCGCCTGCTCGTCGGCGACGGTGGCAGGTCGGCGCTTGCGGCCGTCTCGCTGGCCGGGCTCCGGGATGCCGTGCTCGCGCAGCGCGGCAATGTGGCGTTCCCACGCATCCGGGGCCTCCGGCTCGGCAACGTCCGCTACCTTCGCCGGACGCGGTTTGCTCAGCGGCCAGGCCATCAGTAGTCCTCGGTGCGTTCGCCGGGGAGCGCGTACTGCACGCGCTGGTACAGCGGGAAAACGGTGGTGTAGCCGGGCACCGGCACCGGGTCGCTGCCGGCCAGGTGCGGAAACACGTACATGACGAGATCGGGATTCGGCAGCCGGTGGAACTGGCGGTAGATCTCGTTCTGCGCGGTGCGGGTGTAGCGGGCCTGCGCCTGCGGCGCGGCCTGCACGTCGGCATCCGTCAGCGGCCGGCGCAGCGCCTGGCGGGCATCGAGCAACTGCCGTGCGGCCTGGCCGCCGCTCGCGCTGCCGCCGGTCTGCACGTTCCAGATATCGAGCATCGTGCTGTCGCCGTGCGGCAGCAGTTGTTCCTTGCTGGTGGCGCAGCCGCCCAGCACGAGTACCAGGCCCAGCAGCACCAGGCCGTCAGTCCAGTTCCTGCGCATGCGCATCACCTCCGAGGCGGTGGTCGACGCGGCGGCCCTGGGGCGCGTAGTCGATCATGAGGGGTTCTTCCAGATGCACGGCGACCTTGGCGCCGGGCTTGACGTACACGGCGGCGAAGGCCTGGCCGTAGAGCTTGTTCACCCACTGCGACATGTCCTGCACGCCGCTGGCGAGAATCCGGCCCATCGCTTCGTTGCCGCCGATACCGACGGTGCCGATCGAGCCATCGCTGTTCATGTAGGAGACCTGGCCGCTGTCGGAGTCGATCAGCGACGCCGCGCCGGCGCCGGCGGCGGTGATCAGGGCCTGGGTGCCCAGGTACTGCTGCGCGTTGCTGTGGCGCTCGCCCGATACGCAGGGGATGCCGTAGGGGTCGCTGATCCAGCCCAGCCCGCTTTGCGTCGTGTTGTTCTCGTTGGCTTGCTGGCGGTTGCCGCCGTCCTCGCGGTCTTCGGGCATCGTGCGGACGGTGCCGTCGTTGAATACGAACGTGACCGAGCGGATCTGCCCGCGCACGCAGGAGAGCGTCCAGTCACCCGAGGCGGTGCCGCTGACCACCGCGCCTGCAACGTCGGGAATCTCGATGCCGTTGGCCGTCAGGTTGTCTTGACCGATGAGGATTTTGAACGGGTACGGATCGTTGACCGTGCCATCCACCGGAACCCGGCCGATCAAAGCGGTCATCGCGATCGAGCCCATCAAGGTGGCGTTGGTCGGCACGGTATAGACCGGCTTGGTTTCCTCGGCGCCGACGGCGCGGCGGCCGGTCTCGATGGCGGCGTCGGTGGCGGTGTCGAGCGTCTTCTGCGCCGGGCCGAAGCTGGTCGGGAAGCTGAAACTCCCGGTGCCGCTGGCGTTCTTGCGCTTGCCGTCGTCGCGGGCGTCGTCCGGCTCGATCCAGTGCATGCCATCGCTGCCGAGGCCGGCGCTGTCGCCCGGTTCCAGCCCCAGCCCCAGCCCGACCGGGAGGTCGGCGGAACTGTTCCGGCCGCCGCCGAGGCCATCGAGCCGCTGCTGGAGTTCCTGCAACAGGCCCTGGGTCTGCTGCCGTTCGGAGGCGACCTGGTCGCGATCCTGCTGCAGCTTGTTCCGCTCGCCGGCCAGGGCGGTGTCGATGCGTCGATCGATCGCGCCCTCGCGCTGGCGCAGGCGGTCGTTCTCCTCGCGCTGGGTCTTGTTGTCGGTCAGCGCGGTTTGCAGTTCGGTGCGCAGTTGCCGGACCTGGGCGACGAGCGTTGCCACGGTGTCGCGTGGCGTGTCGCCCTCGATACCCAGCGCCTTGGCCTCATCCGTGGTGAGCTGCGGATTGGGGTTCTGCGCGGGAGGCTTGCCGCCGCCGGAAAACAGCTTGATGCCGACGAACACCACCAGCAGCGCGAGCGGGATCATCAGCCACTTGAGCAGGCCATTACTCTTCATCGTGGCCTCCCTCGTCGGGGCCTGCCGGCGTGGGCACCGGCAGGTTGAGCGCGGCATCGACCGGGGCGATGACCGGCAGCAGCGACTGCGCCAGGCCATGCCCGCGGGTGACCAGGTAGACGACGGTGGTGTCCTCCGGCGTGCCGGCCGGGCCGAGCGTCGGATGCTGGAAGGTGGCGGCCAGGAAGTCGCCCTGGATCGCCCGCGGGTCGAGGTCGAGCCAGCGCGGGGCGGTATTGTGCAGGCGCACCGCGCTGACCCACACATCGTCCAGCCGCCAGGCGGCCAGCGCCTGGGCCTGCACCGGCAAGGTCGGCAGCAGGCCGTCCAGCGCCAGGTCGCGGCGCAGGTTGAGGCGAGCGATGCCCGGCACCGGCTCGACGGTGCGCAGCGGAGCATAGAGACTTTGCGCCGCGTAGCGGGTCAGCACCACCGGCACCGGCGTCTCGCGGACGGGCCGCGCGGCGATGGGATCGCCATCTCCCGCCGCGTCCCCGGTCTTGGCCGCGCCGTAGTGGGTGGCCGGCGCATCGGCCTCGACGATGCGCACCGGCTCCAGCGGTGGCTGGTCCTTGCCGGCCGGCTCGGCGGCGATGTCGAGCAGGATCACCGTGCCGGTGTCGGCATCCTGAAGTTGCAGGCGGGTCGGCTCGATCGGTTCGCTGGCCCGCAGGTACACGGTGCCGGCCGCGCTCTGCACGCGCAGCTTGCCGCCGAGGCTGGCCGGCACGCCGACGCGGACGTTGCGATCGATGAACACGACGCGCTCCTGACCGACCAGCAGCGGCACCGCCAGAGGCAAGCGCTCCCAGCGCAGGATTTCCACTGCCTGGGCCGGCGCCGCCAGCAGCAGCGCGAGCGCCACGCAAACGGACAGCACGGGAAACTTCATGGCATTTCTCCCTGGGGAATGGCGGTGGCCTTGCCTGGCGCGGGAGCCGGCGCGTCGATGCGCTGCGGGGTACCGTCGTAGCAGTCGATGGCCAGGCCGAAGGGATTGCGCTGCGGATCGACGTCCATGCGCGTGACCTTCAGCGGGTAGCGCACGAAGGCGCGCTTCACCTGCTCGGAGGCGTAGTACTCGTCGGCGGTGACGTCGAGCGTGACCACCCAGTCGCGCTCGGAGACGGCCCGCACGCGCTGGGCCGGGTTCTCGCCGTAACCGCGGCCGGGAATCTCGTAGATGCCGCGCACGCGCTGGCGCAGCTCGCCCGCGTTGCGGCGGTATTCGTAGTCCTGCTGTAGGAAGGCCCGGCAAGCTGGTGTCAGGTAGCTGGAGAGCGCGTGCAGGTTGCGCGGGTAGTCGTCGTCGCCATTGGTCGGCCAGCGCTGGAGCTGCTGCCAGACGTAAAAGGTGAAGGCATAGACCGACTCCGGCGGCACCTCCCACCATTTGCGCGTGCTGCCCGAGCGCAGGTCCGGCGGCACGTGCACGGTCAGGTCGCGCGGTGCGTTCCACCAGCCGATGCCCATCACCAGTGCGAGCGCGAACAGCACGCCGCCGCCCAGGCGCAGGCTCTTGATGTGCGCTTCCAGGCGCAGGACTTCGTTCTTGACCCGGCTCACGGTCCGCTCCTGCGCGTGGCCCAGAAGCCAGAACGGGTCACCAGCGTCCGCCCGCCGACGAAGTGCGCCAGCGATGGCTGATGCACCGTCACCCACCACTGGATCTGGCGGTACAGCCACGTGTCCGGTCGGCCGCGCTTGAGCCGGCGCAACATGCCGCCGCCGGCGAACACGCCGAGGGCGATCGCCAGCACGATGGCGGTCGGAGCGACGGCGAAGGCCGACAGCGCGAAGGCCAGTGGAATCCCAGCCAGCAGACCGGCCACGGCCGACAGCCCTGCGCAGATCCACAGCTCGTCCGCCGTCAGGCCGCGCACGACGACCGGATGGCGGTTGAGCCGGTGCGGCAGGAACGCCACCGTCCCGTCCGGGCGGATGTCCTGGTCAGCCATGCCGGCGGCCTCAGAGGATGCCGGTGGCTTCGGTCAGCAGCCAGATGCCGACAACCAGCAGGATCGCGCCGATGGCGACGGTCAGGCCGAACTGGCCCCAGGTCGCGCGGCCGGTATGGATTTCGGCGTAGCGCGAGTAGGCGTGGTAGCACACGCCCACGAACATCGAGGCGACGATCAGCAGCGCGACCAGCATGATGATGTCGTAGCCGTAGTTGCGCAGCGTGTCCATGATGCCGTTGCCCTGGCCCCTGGAGGGGTCTTCGAGGGTCGGCAGACCTTGGGCCTGGGCGAGCGGCGACAGCAGGACGAGTGCGGGCAGCGCACTCAGGCGTGCGATGCGGGGGAGGAAGCGGGAAACCGGGTTCATGGTGGCGACCTTTCAGGAGAGCAGGAAGAAGGTCAGGACCAGGTACAGGGAGAGGAACCTCACCACGACACCGAGGAACTGACGCTGGGAAATCCGCTGCTCGGACCAGCCGACGTAGGCGGTCCGCATCGCCCAGACGCCCCAGACCAGGAGCACGGCGAACACGGCGCCGATCAGCACGACCGACACGGCGGAAGGGGTGAAGCCACCGTTGGCCTGGAAGGCGCTGACCTGGGCGGCGTTCATGGCGAGGCCTCCGTGGCGGTGACGGAGGGCGTGGAGGACTGGCGGTAGTCGCCGAGCAGCACGGCCGGATCGCGTGGCTGCGCACGCGGCGGGCTCAGGTAGTCGCGGATGCCGGTACGCACGCGTTCCAGGTCGGCGGCCAGCCGGGTGTAGTCGAAGTGGTAGCGGCTGCGCTCGTCGCGCGGCTGGGCGATCTCCGGCGCGATGAGCCGGTCGATGGCGTCGAGCTGGCGCAGCGCCGCGGCCAGGCGCGCCTGTTCGGGCGTGGCGTCATCGGCCTGGGCGCGCACCGGGAACCCCAGCACGAGGCACAGCGCCAGCACCAGGCCCGACACGCAACGCCGGTCGGCAGCGGAAGCCAGAGAGATCGACATGAGCCCATCCACGAGAAACGTCGGATGGCGAGATGCTCTCGGCGGGGGCGATCTGGCGCCGCAAACAATGCGCACGGGCACACGCCCGATTGATGGCGTGTAGGCCGTTACTGCCTAAAACGTCACTAGAGGTACTTCTTGAAGCTACCTGCGGCAATGTCCACGGCCAGCCCCAGCAGCACGGCGCTGGGCAACAGCACCAGCAGCGGATGCAGCGATACCGGCAGCGTGAGGTAGATCACCCACGGCGCGACGGCCAGCGGCATCAGCGTGGCCTTGGCGCGGTGGTAGATGAAGCCCGATTCCCGGCCGGCGCCGAACTTGCGGATGTCGCGGCGAACCAGGCCATCGACGAAGCCGACGAACGCCGCGAGCAGAAACAGCGGCAGGGTCAGCACCAGGACCAGCAGGCGCACGATGAAGGTCAGCGTGGTGAATGCGGCGGCGATCAGGTAGCTCTCGGTCCAGACGTAGACCTGGCTGATCCAGTAGCGGAAATCCCGCGCCCCGCCGCGGCTGGGTGCACTGGCCTGCGCCGAGGCCTCGCGCATCCAGTCGATCAGTCCGGTCTTGACGAAGACCCACTCGTAGCTGCGCTCGACCAGCCAATGCGCGGTGCGTCCCGGCTCCTGCACGATCGCGCTGCGGGTGAAGTGAGCGGACAGTTGCCCCAGTTCGTAGTCGAGCATGCCCTGGGCGTGGTGCCAGCCCTGTTCGGACCAGAAGAAGTGCATGCCGACGCACTCGATCACGATCGACAGCAGCAGCGAGCCGCACAGCACGCCGAGCAGGCGGAACGGGAACGTGACGACGCTGGCGATCAGGCTCTGCTGGCGAACTTGCTGGCGCTGGGCAGTGACGGCCGGGTCCTTCATGGCGGCGTCTCGCTCGCCATCAGTTCATCGGCGGCCAGGTGGCGGAAGCCGTCGAGCAGGTCTTCCGGCAGTCCTTGGTTCTGCAAGCCAGGCAGGCCCTGGCCTTCCCACCAGTCGCCGGCTTCGGCGTAGTGCTGGCGCATGTAGCCGGCGAGCTGCTGCAAGTCCTCGGGCATCACCTCGTCGGCGTCGGGCGCCGGCAACGGCATGCGGATTTTCCAAAGTTGACCGCCCTGCAAGAGCGCAAACGCCTGGCCCTTGGGCAGTCCGACCACGTGCGCCGGCTCGATCAGCGGCACGCTGGACGTGCTGATGCGGTCCTGCGCATTGCTGGTGAAATCGGTCGCACCGTGGATGTCGGAACTGTCGGTGGCGCCGCTGACCAGCGTGGTGGTGTAGACCTCGACCTTCGGCAACTGCTTGGTCAGCAGTTCCGCTGTCGCGGTCTCGCGCACGCGCAGCATGAACAGGTTGTTGAAATTGCCGATGACCTGGCCGGCCTTCGCCCGGTTGCCGATGCGCGCTTCGATGTCGCTGAGCGTCTGTGTGTAGGCCGTGACCTGAAGCCCGGCGCCGCCGCCCTTGTTGACCAGCGGCACGAATTCGTCGCCCATGAGTTCGTTGAACTCGTCGGCATGAACGTTGATCGGGATCTTCAAACCCGCCTGGGCACCGGGCAGGCCGTCGTCGATGCCGAACTTGTAGATGTGGCCGGCGACCGAGACCAGATCGCTGAACATGCTGTTGCCGACCGCGGCGGCGACTTCGGCGTCGGAGAGCGCGTCCAGGCCGACATAGACCACGGCCCGTTTGCGGATGATCTGCATCCAGTCGAAGATCGGCCGGGGATCGGACAAGTCCGAGTAGTTCGGCGCCAACAGTTGCGCGATCTTGCCGGTGGTGAGCTTCTCCAGCAGCGGCAGGAGGCTGGCGACGATCTTGTCGAAGTAGGTGCGGTCGTAACGTACGGCGCTGCGCAGCCCGTCCAGCACCGGGTCGTACACCCGCACCTGCGAAAGGTACTGCTCCAGCGCCACCACGCGCTTTTCGCGCCCGACCATGTGGCGCGGGATGTTCTTGTCGTTGAGCCGCCCTTCGAGCTGGACGATGATCTCCCAGGCCTTCGGCTCGTGCTTGGCGAAGTAGCTCTGCGCGTACTCGATGAACAGCGCGTCGATGTTGACCACGTGCCGCTGGATCAGCAGGTAGTCCGGGCGCTGCCCCAGTTCCACCAAGGCACGCGCGATGATGTTGACGAACCTCCAGGCGAACTCGCGGAACGCCGCGCTGTTGCCCTCGCCGGACAACTGCCCGGCGATGCGCGTGGCGACTTCGGAGATGCGACCGAAGCGGCCCACGGCGTTGTAGCGGGCGCTGATGTCCGGCCAGCCGAGGTGGAAGACGTAGAACTCGCCTTCGCGCCCGGCGCGCTTGGCCTCCACGTACATGCGTTTCAGGAGGTCGGCGTCGCCCTTCGGGTCGAAGACGATCACGACCTCGTGCTCGCCGGCGGCGTTGCGGCGGCGGATGTCCTGGGTGATGAACAGTTCGGCCAGCCGCGTCTTGCCGACGCGGGTGGTGCCGAGCACCAGGCTGTGGCCGACGCGCTCACCGAGCGGCAGGCTGACGTCGACCTCGTTGGGCTCGATGCCATGCAGGCGCGGCATGCCACCGACCGGCGGCAGCGGCCGCACCGGATTGAGCGGGCTGTCCCAGGCCAGCACCTTGGCGAGCCGGGACAACGGGGTCGGCGCGAACTCCAGCCGTTCCTCCAACTGCCGGGCCAGCTGGAAGGCGGTCGTGGGCTCGACGTAGCGGCGGAACTCGGGCCGGTAGGTCTGCGTCAGCCGATGGGTGTGCCGCTGCTCCCACAGGAAGCCACGGCCGATGAACAGCCGCTGCAGGCTGACCGGCACGTCGCGGCTGGTCATCACGTAGCGCGGCAGGCGGCGGATGTTGCGCCGGTAGCGCAGGATCACCCGCGCTTCGCGCAGGCGGATCGCGCCGAAGGCGGCGAAAGCCAGTGCGCTCCCCAGCCCGGTCAGCGGGTTCAGCGCGAGCGACCACGGTGCCACCAAGGACAGAAGCGCGGCGCCCGCACACACGGCGACGGTGTATAGCTCCACCGCTGGCCGCAGCAGCACTTCGATGGCATGGGGCGACTGAGCCATCGCCGCCGCTTCACTGTTCGACGCCCGTGGCGGTCACCAGCGCCGGGTAATGCCGCAGGCCCAGGCGCTCGGCCAGGTCGTCGCCGGACACCGGCGCCAGGGTCAGCCCGCTCGCCAGCCGGCGCAGTGCGGCCAGCGCGTCGGCGGATTCGACATTGACCACCAGGCCGAACGCGCCCAGTTCGCGCAGGGCTGGGGCGCGTTGGCGCAGCCAGGCGTACGAGCGCTCGTCGTCGCCGACGAGGAAGAACGGCGTCAGGCCGGGGGCCTGGATCACCCGGCGCTCGACGTTGCCGGGCGACAGGCGGGCCGAGCGTACCGGCAGCATAGCCGTTTCGCTGACCGGCCCGGCCGGCGGCTGCGGCACGTCGAGCCGCGGCGGCATCTGCCCGGCGCGTGGTTGCAGGTCCAGCACTTCGTAGTACGGCAGCGCCGACACCCCGCCGCGATCCTCGACTACGATCAGCGGCGCGGATTGGGCGATGGCGACGAGGGGGGCCGCGATCGCGAGCAGCGCGGCGGCCAGGGGGACGGGCTTCATGGGAGGCTCCTTCGGACGGTGGCGTCCAGGCGGGACTCGCCAAGCACGCGCGCCAGGTGCTGGCCGACGCTGCGGCGGTAGCGGGCGGCCGGTGCGCCACCGGCGGGACGGTGGTAGCGGCCGATGGCGAGCAGCCAGTCCTCGCCCGGGGTGTGCTGTTCGCGCAGGATCTCGGCGGCGATGGCGAGGTTGCGGTAGGGATCGAGCAGATCGCAGGGGCGCTGGTAGCGCTGCCGCTGGTGGCCCAGATTGATCTGCCCCAGGCCGGCATCGACGCGCGTGGGCGGCACGCTGCGCAGGGCCTGCTGCAAGCCGGCGCAGGCCTCGGCGCGGCTGCCGTAGCGGCGGGTAGCCCCGGCGACGTTGAGGCTCCAGGGCCACGGGATCAGGCGGCCATTGAGCGCGGCGCCGCTTTCCTGCAAAGCCACGGCGTACAGCACGGTGGACGGGATGCCGGCGCGCTGGGCGGCAAGCTGATAGGCCGGCGGCGGAACTTCCTGCGCACGGACGGCGGTGCCGGCGAGCATGCCCAGCAGCACGAGCGCCGCGCCGGCCCGGCTTACGGCTGCCGCTGCCATTGCCCGCCGACCTGGCGCACGACCGCGGGCAGATCGCCTTGCAGGCCCAGCGACAGCCAGCGGCCCGAATCGTGGTTGAGGGTGATGGTGCGGGCACGCACCTTGGCCGGTTCGATGCCGGCCTGCGTGGCCCACTGCCGGATGCGGGCATCGTCCTGGCGCGAGCCGACCATGTAGAGGTCGAAGGCGGTGCCGGCGGCCTGCAACTGCTGCACGCGCCGCACGCATGGCGTGCAGTCCGCCTTGACGAACACGGCGGTGCGCTCCGCACTGACCGCCATGCTCCGGTCGGCCGTCGCGCCGGCCCCTGGCAGATTGACGCGCTGGGCGCCGGGCGCGAGCCGCCGCCAGGCATCGTCATAGGCACGCTGGTAGGCCAGGGTCTTCTCGACGCGGCGGGCTTCGACCTGCACCTGCAACTCGGCGTAGCGGCGCCGCTCCTCGTCCGAGCGGGCTTCGATGCCCAGCGCCGTGAGCGGATCGAGGCTGGGCGAATAGACGCCGAGCGGTCCTTGCATCAGCTCGCGGTAGCGCGCCCATTCCTCGCTGCGCAGGCCCCAGTCGCGTGCCTGCGCTTCGTCGCTGCGTTCGGCCATGGCCGGCCGCTCGCGGCTGGGCGCGGTCCGGGTGGCGCTGGCGGTCTGCGCCTGGGCGAGTGGCATGGCGCTCGCCAGCAGCAGGAGAAGTGCAAAGGCAAGACGCGGCATGGCGTCCTCCTCAGCGCGGGATCGCCAGGCGGCGGGTTTCGTCGCCATGCCGGAACACGGCGGTGGCGCCGTCGATCGCTTCCAGGCGCCAGCCGGCTTCGTCCTCGCCAGGGCGCAGCAGGCGTACCTGTGCGAGCGTCGCTGGCCCGGTCGGCAGGATCGTCAGGAAGCGCTCGCCAGCCCGCAGCTCGGCGCCGGTCACCTGGAACGGTGGTTCGGCCGGCTTGGGCTTGGCCGTAGCGCGCGAGCGGGCAACCGCTGCCGCCGGGCGGGCGGCCAGCCGCGCCTCCACCTGCTCGATGCGGGCCTGCAAGGGTTGCAGGTTGTCCGCCGTCAACCGCTCGCCCAGTGCCTGCCCGATCGCCGCCAGCCGCTGCTCCAGCGCCCGGCGTTCGGTGTCGTAGCGGGCCTGCGGCAGCGCCGCAGGCTGTTGCCGGGCCTGTTCGATACGCTGGTCGAGTTCGGCCAGCCGGCCTTCGAGGGCCGTGACCTGGCTGCTGGGTGCGCTGGCCTGGGCCTGCTCGCTCAGCTTGGTCAGCGCCACGACGTTGACCAGGGCGGCGGCGCTGACCAGCAGCCCCCAGGTGATGGCGGCCACGCGCAGCAGCGTGGCGCGGCGAGGTGCGGAGCCCGGCAGCGTCGTCATGGCTGCGTCTCCCCGAGCGGAAAGGTCTGGACGTCGGCGTCGATCGCCGGGCGGTCGGGTACGGGTGGAATCGCCGGCTCGGGAACCGCGACGCCGGCGCGGGTGAAGCAGACTTGGCGCGTGCCGTCATCGACGTGCAGATCCCAGGCCGGGCCGGTCAGGGTCAGCAGCGCATCGCGCAGCGGCAGCGGGCCGAGCCGGTAGTGCGCCACCGGCAGCGGCAGCGACTGGAAGGCATCGGTGTCGGCCCCGCCGCAGAGTTGATAGCCTGAGCGCAGCAGCACGTAGCGCAGCGCATCGCCGACGCTGGCGTGCAGCGTGTCGGTGACGGCCACGTCGACCACTTGCAGCATCAGGTCCTGCTGGGCGGCTGTTGGCGTCAGTTCGACCAGCGTGTAGCGGCCATAGCGCACGACCGGAACGAACTGCGGCGCGGGTTCGGGCGCGACGGCGACGGACGCATCAGGCGCTGCCGGCGGCGTGGCCGTCGTTGCGCAGCCGCCAGCCAGCATGGCCCAGAGCAGGCCGAGGAAGCCCAACAGCAGACGCCGTTCGGGATGATGGAACAAGGGATGGGAGGGGCACATGGCGAGGTGTCCTGAAGCATCGAGCCCTCACCATCGCCGCGGCGACCCCGTGCGGCAGCAAACAAAGCGGATTGCCCTGCGCCCGATTCCTCGTCCCGGGAACTGGCAGAAAAAACGGCCCCGGAGGGCCGTCGAAGGTGCAAAGCGTGTGGTGTCAATCGGCCACGAATTTCAGCCTGACAGCCGCCGCCAGGATCGCGGCATGCTCGGTGTCGTCGAAGCAGACGAAGGGACCTTCATAGCCGGCCTCGTCGGCCAACGCTTCGGCCTTGTCGTAGTGGATGCCGAGGTCGTATTCCTCCTCGGTGGGGGTGACGGTGAAGATGGGCAGGTCGGGCATGCCCGAGGCGTTGCGGCACGCGACCGCGATGCGATGTGTTTTCATGGATCAGACCCTTGGGAGAAAAAGCGATGACGCCATGCCCGCGAGGGGCATGGACGCATCGGTTGGGCGAGGAAAGAAGCGGCGGCTGGCGTGCCGCCGCGGTGGGCGTGGAGATCAGGCGGCGACCAACTGGCGGGCCAACGCCACTTCGACGGAATCGCCGTCCTGGTTGAGGACGTCGAGCCCGGATTCCGGCACGTCGCCGGAGGTGGATTGCGAGACCATGATCTTCTTGGCCATCAGCCCCAGGCAGGTCATCTGCGAGGAGTTGGCGTAGCCGAGATAGATCACTCGCACGGGCTGCTTCTGCCCGATGCGCCAGGAGCGGCGTGCGGCCTGCTGGAGCGAATACACGTTGTAGCCCGACTGCATGAACACGATCGTCGGGAACTCCAACAGGTCCAGCCCCGTCTTGACCAGCTCGGGATTGGTGATGAGCACGTCGATGCCACGGTCCAACTGCTCGGCGATCCAGTCCTCGCGGCGGGAGGCGTCCACGCTCGCGCGCAGCACCGCGACCCGAAAACCTTCCTGCTCCAGCAGTACCTTCAGCCGGCTCGTCGTGTCGCGCGTGCCGGTGTAGACCGAATAGACCAGGGTCTTGCGACCTTCCGCCTTCTCCTGCTTGCAGATCTCGATCAGCTCGCGCTCTTTCGGCATCAGCTCCAGCTCGTTGAACTGAGCCGGGACGAACGCCAAGGTGTTGCGCGTGCGCGGATGCACCACGGTCTCCGACCGGAAGCAGCAGTCCGGCCAGGCCAACAGCACGTTGAGAACCACCCCGAGCAGCGTCGTGTCGCGTTTCGCCAGAGCCTGGCGCAACTCGGCCGTCAGCCGCCCGGACAGATCGCGGTAGGCCGTGGCTTGCGCCGGGTCCATCGCCACCTCGCGGAACTCCTCGTCATACGGCGGCAGGACGTTGCCGCCGATGTCCTTGAGCTTGAGGAAGATGGTGAACGGCAGGATGCAGCGCAGCACCCCTTTCGGGCCGAAGCCCGGCGCCTTGACCGTGCGCACCGATACCTTGGTGCCCTTGGCCGTCTTGTGTGCCGTGCCGGTGCTCTCGGAATAGATATCGCGCAAGACCCCGTGATCGCGCATGAACGCCATCGCGGCCGAGGTCATGCTGCCGCTCTTGGTCGGGCGGTAGCCGTCTTCGATCATCCGCCCAGGCAAGGCGCGGAACAGCAGATAAAAGAGGTCGTCGCCGTAGCCGCCCATCAGCGTGCCGGTGAGCAGCAAGGTCTTGCGCGACTTCGCCGCCAACACGCCCATGGCCTGGCCCTGCGCGGAGCCGCCGTTCTTGTACTCGTGCGCCTCGTCCGCGATCAGCAAATCGAACATGCCTTGCGGCAGGTATCTCTTGATGAACTCGGACGGCTGGTAGCCGCCTTCGCCGAATCCAAATTCCATGTTCGCCATGGCGCGCTCCATGCGCGTGGCCTGGCGGTCGGAGAAGACCAGCTCGCCGTCACCATCCATGAGGTTGATGAACTCGTGGATGTTGTCGCCGAGCATCGAGGCGAGGAACGCATCGCCGAACTTCTGCATCAGCTTCTGCGCAGTGACTTCCCCGATGGTCGGGATACGCTTCAGCGCTTTGAGCACGGCGGAGGACTGGTCGCTGGCGGACAAGCCCCTCGGACGGATCAGCGTCCACAGTGGTGCGGCGCAACGGCTGCACTTGCGGCGGTATTCCTCGGCTTCGAGTTCGATCGGATCGACCGGCTCGCCGTCGAGGTCGGTGATGACCTGCCCGCAGTCCGGGCACGCGCCCACGTCGCCGTGGCGGGTGCGCCGCCGGGTGAAGGCCGGCTTCCAGTGGAAGCCCATCCGCATCCGCACGCGACCCAGGACGAAGAACTCCTGGCCGGAGGGCTGCACGCCAAGCTGCTCGCGCAGCTTGATGAGCTTGACCAGCGTGTCCGGGCCGTTGAGCACCCAGACTTTCGCACCGGCGACCGTCTCCTGGATCTCGCGCCGCCACTTGTAGACAAGGTGCGGCGGCGAAAGAACCAGGGTACGGCGGTAGCCCTCGGCATTGAGGACGGCGGCCGTGGCGATGCCGACGGTCGTTTTGCCGCACCCCATCTCGCCGTTGACGATCGCGGCGCGTTCGCCGCGATCGACCAGCAGCTCGGCGGCGGCATGGACCACGTCGGCTTGCGCCGGGAACAACTGGCGCTTGAGGCTGGCCAGGAGAAGTTGACGATGCGCCTTCGGCGTGCCGATGTAGACCGGCGGGTTGGCGCGGTTGAGGGAATCCAGCAGTTCGTCGCCGAACTCGGTGACGAAATCCTGAAGGCTCAGGGTGAGAGGAGACGGTTCCGCGTCGAGCAGTTCGCCTTGGACGGACTCAACTCGCGCGGCAGTGGTTTCGAGATCGAGGGACATGGTGATGCTCCAAATGAGTTGGGGCATGCACCACCCCCACGGGGCGATGGCATGCCCCGGTGTGGGAAGAGAAGTACGGCGCGAAGCCGTTGTGCGTGGGAGGGATCAGTACTCGCTGGGCAGCAGCAGCGTGGTGACGCTGCGATCCCTCTCGGTGATGATCCAGAGCTTCAGATCGGGCGTGACCTGGTAGGACGAGAACAGGCGATCCTCGCCGGACTTCAACGCGGCATCGTTTTGCCGCCGGTCGCTGTCGTCGAGGTCGCCCCAGTCGGCGGCGAGATGGCGGCGCAGATACGGCACGGGATTGAGCCGGCCCTGACGGACCAGTTCATCGACACCGAGGGTCATAACCGTCTGGCCGGGCGAGAAGCGCCGGTTCGAGGTCTGGGCGATGGGAGATGCTTGGGTTGCCATGGTGTGCTCCTTGGAGAATGGAAGGGCCACGGCACCCCAGCGGGGTGACGGGACCCCGTTGGGTGGATGAAATCGACGGCGAGCCGTCGTGGGTGAACCGCGATCAGCGGATGGTCAGTACCTCGCCTCGCGTGGACGAGCCGGGGGTCATGTCCCAGGCGCGGATGACGGGGACGAACTTGTCGGTGAGGATGCGGGTCTCGGCCACGGAGCCGTCGTCGCGTTCGGTGTATTCCGTCTGGAGGGTCTTCTCCTTGTGGGTGTCCCCTTTGACGACGAGCACGCGGCCGTTCTTGGAACGCACCACGCCGGAGATCGCGCCCGCAGCCAGGGCCAGGGCGAGATGCCAGTGCGACAACGCACGCGCCGGCGGCCGCAGGGCTTTCTGCGCGGCGCCCAGATGCGTATCCACCGACGGCCAGAGCCCGTGCAGCCGGCCGACTTCATCGGCGAACTGCTCCGGTTCCATCGTCACGCGGTAGAAGTGCTCTGGTTCGGCTTGCGCCGCGGGAACGGTGTACGGCAGGAACGGCCATTCGGACGGAAGTTCATCGGCTTCAATCTGACCTTGCCCGATCTGCAACAGTAGCGTGCGTGCCGCCTTGATCGAATCCGATACCTGGTCGCGCTGGCGAATGCGCTGGCCGAAGATCACCACCTGCCGGAACTGCTTGTCCATCGCTTGGAAGGCACGCAGGTTGGAGAAGTGACGAGTCAGCCATCCGACCAGTTCGTCATCGAGCACGTAGGACGGCACGATGAAGACGAGCACACCACCGTATTGCAGGAAGGAAAGCGAGCGCTGGTAAAACAGCTTTTCCAGACGGGGACGACCCTGGCCTTGGTAGCCGATGTTGCCGTTGACATCCTTCGACAGGTCGCCATAGGGCGGGTTGAGCCACAGCAAGCCGAAGACCTGCCGCGAGATCAGCGTGTCCATCAGATCGCCGTGGATGCAGTGATCGACCAGGTTGCGGGCGTGGTGGGCCCGCTCTGCGTCGTACTCGACGGCGAACGCGGTGGTCTGCTCGCGCCCGAGGGCGTGGGCAGCTTCGGCGATCGCCACGCCTTCACCGGCACAGGGATCAAGAATCGACATCGGGCCGTTGGCCGGCGCCAGTGCGGACAGTGTTCGCTCCAGCGTTGCTTCGTCGGTGGGGTAGTAGCCATTTTTGGCGAAACTGCGGGCAAGCCGCGGGAACATGAGTGCCATGGAAGTCTCCTTGGTTGGCGGGGAAAATTGACGGAGGCACGCGCAAGGCGTGCGTCCGTGACGTGGTTCAGGCCGCTTCCACTTCCGGCGTCCAAATCTTTGCCGGATAGGGATAGGCGGTGAGTACGTCGTTGCGGATTAGGTTGCCCAGTGCCTGGGTCAGCACCGGCACGTCGATGGCGAGCCGATGGCCTTCCAGCGGCCCGAGGGCGAACGGAAGGCGGCCGAGCATGTCGCGGGTTTGCAGCAGTTCCAGCACGGTCTCGCGCCAGTGGTCGAGCAAGGGCAATGGGCAGGTGTCCTGCACCAGCGTCCACAGCCGGTCGAGCCGGTGGGTGGAATCGCGTGGCAGCAGCGCCAGTGCGCTGGCGTTGGCCTTGTCGGGCTTGACGCAACGCTTGTCGAACAGCCACACATTGGAGAGCGAACCGAACAGCGTGCGCCGGTAAGCGCGCGTGGCACGCTTTTCCAGCCGATCGACGTTGCCGACGAACAGCGGCAGCGAGCCGCCTTCGGGGGTGATGACGTGGAACTGGTCCAGTCCCTGCTCGTCGCGCCCGAGGGTGAGGCGAGCGAGGAACTCCTGGACGGCGGTGTCGCGCGCCCAGATGGACAGGAAGATCAGGTTGCCCTGGTCGTCACCGACGCAGGCGTCGGCCATCAGGTCCGGGCACTCGTCGATACGGTACAGCGTCGTGGGAGAAGCGGATGCAGGCATGGTGATGTCCTCGATGAAGGGGAACAGCACCGCCCGCCGGGGCCAGTGCTGCCCCGTGGGGTGGAGAAGGAACCGCTCAGTCCGGCTCGAACTGCCGGGTGTGCGGGTTGAAGTGCAGCGGCGCATCTACCGCGGTGATCGGCGTGAAGCCTTCGAGGTAGAGGTTGTTGAGGTACTGGTCGCGGTAGGTCAGCGCGTGCCGGGCCTGTTCCTCGGTGAGGCCGTTGGCGACGAAGTAGTCGAGCATTTCCTCGTCGGAAGAAACCTCGTCGTTGGACAACTGCCCCTCGACGTAGGCGAGCAGCGAGGGCGAGAGTGCCGTCAGGATCGGGTCCATGGCGCCTCCTCAGTACGAGCCGCAACCGGCCGGGCAGCAGCCCAAGGTGATACCGTGGGAGCAGCATCCGTTTTCGGCAAGCCAGTCCTGGATTTCCTGCCGCTCGGCAGGTGTTGCGTAGTCCCATTCCTGGGCTGCGATTTCCAGGGCCTGGGCACGCTGCTCTTCCGGCAATTGGCTGACTTGCATGTCGATCTCCGAACTGAAAAGCGTGACCCAGTGCTCCCAGGAGAGGCCGCAACCACGCTGGGCGTGCTCGGCAGCCGTCTTGCAGACCGCTTGCCACGCGGATTCATCCAGCGTGGAACGGGGGGAATCGCAAGCGATGGCGGACATGATGGAAACCTCCAGAAAAAAGCCGGGGGGCTTCCCCCATCGGGGAAGCGGCCCCGGCGGGTGGATGAACGTCGCGGGTGCGACGGAGGGGATCAGGCCTTGGCGAGGTGCCAGTCCTGGGACAACGGCTCGAAGATGTAGCCCAGCGTGCCGAGACGGTCGCGCTGCTGACGCAGGACGCGGCGATCGACGGTGGCATCGAGCTTGACGATCTCGTCCAGCGGCCAGATCGCACCGAACAGCGCCGCATCGTCCGCCTCGGCCGAGGCTTCGGGGGTAACGGGAGCTGCGATCGCGCTGCCGAAGGGCGTGGTATCGACCAGCGGATCACGCGGGTCGCGGGACTTCGCTTTAGCGGGTGCCTTGGGCTTGGCCGGCGTGGGGGCTTGCGCTTCTTCGTCGATCGGATCGACTTCCTGCGGGCTCAACTGCCGGGCTTCGTCGCCGCTCAGGGCATCGACGTTGGACAAGGTCATTCCGCCTAGCAAGGCGCGGATCTCGATGACCATGCGGCCGTTGGCGTTGTACGTGGACGGCCGGATTTCAGCGATGGCGAAATCGCCCTCGTACTTGCCCTCGTCGTACTGATCCAACTCGGCGTTCTTCACGACGAACTCGCCGATGGAGGTGGCGAGGCGGCCGACGTTGAAGTCGCCGTTCCTGCCGTGGATGGTCTTGATGGCCAGCTGGCCTGGGAGAGTAATCATGGGAAGACTCCTGCGGATAAAGGAACAGCCGTCCGCCATCAGCGCGAATGGCCGATGGCGGATGGCTGCGGGGAAAAAACAAGGCCCCGGACAACAGGGCCTTGTGGATCAGCGGGTCAGAACGACTCGGCAGCCTCCAGTGCGGGGGCTTCGACGGGCGCTTCAGCGGCCGGCGCGGGGGACGCCTGGGCCGGAGCTTCCTGCGGGGCGGGCGTTTCGGCGGGAGCCGGAACGTCGCTCTCGCGTTCGTCGGAGTCGGTCGGCTTGGGCTCGGCCTTGTAGACGAGCTCGCCGTCGACCTTTATCCAAGAGATAAACAGCAGGCGGGCCTTGAAGCTCACCCCCTGTTCGCCGATGTGCTTCCCCTTGGTGTAGGTGAAGGTGTCGGCCCAGAGGTCGCCCAGGCGGAAGCCGATCAGGACCTTCTTTTCGGCCTTGACGGCATCCTCGCAGCGGCGGACCAAGTGCTGCGCTTCGTTGCCGGAAACACGGGTGTCGAAACGCACGTAGGAAACGTCATCGCTGGGACCGTTGAGCGCCGCGATGTCGCAAGCCAGGAAGGGCGAACCCTTCTTCGGCTTCACCTCGCGGATGCGATTGAGGTAGCCGAGGCCGGTGATGTGCAGATCGAAGTAGGTTTTTTCGTTGGAAGTGGTCATGGTGAATCTCCAGTAGGACAAGAAGCGGAGACACACCCGACCCAGGCGGGGAAGGTGTGGAACCCCCGCGTGGGTTGATGGAACAGCGTGGTGGCATCGCCATCTGGAATCGATGGTTGTTCGCGCATGGATGCCGGTGCGAACGGGGGTGATCAACGCGGTCGGAACCGAGTCGTAGCCTTGAAGATCGTGGCTACCTGGGCATGCTGCTGATCGCAATCAGCGGGGCATGGCGGCAGCGTGGCATGACGGTACGCCGGGGGCATCGATGAATCGGCACTACCGGACCACCCCATTCCGGCGCCGGGTCCGGTCGAAATGCTGGCTCCAGAACGAAGAACCCCCCGCATGCGCGGGGGTCGGGGAAAGCGGCGGTCATCCGCCATTGGGTTCGCGCGGAACCGCCTGCAAGGACAGGTGCGTCTCGGTGGCGGACAACGCCAGATCGTCTTCGCTGTGCAGGATGCGGGCGAACACGTCGTCCTGTACGTCGAAGAACTCGCCGAAATCATCGCCCCCCAGCTCGGCGTTCACCAGTGCCCACCAGTCGTCGAACGGATGGATCGACGTCGGGGTTGCAGCCGACCGCGTAGGCGATCAGCTTCTGGCGGCCACCGGGAAGGCGCTCGCCGCGTTCGGCGAGGAAGTAGGCGCCTTGGTCCTTGGCGAGGACGACGCGGCACTGGTTGGCGACTGCTTCGGCTAACACCGGGCGCAGATCGACCCCCTTGAATCGCAGGGACATGGAGAAATCTCCTCAAAGTGGGATGGAAGGTAGGCCGCGGAAGCCGCGGCCTGGTCGATCACGCCGAGAGGGCTTTGCGCGTGCGCTTGGCCTGCTCCAGGACGGTCACCTGGATCTGGCGCCAGCGGCCATCGTCGATCCGATGCGCCAGCGCCTCGCCAAGGCTGTCGAAATACACCTCGTCGATGCGCTCGATGAGTTCATCGCCTTGATGCAGCTCGATCACGTACACGTCGCCGGCACGGTCGTAGAGCACGGTGACCCGCCCCTCGAACTTCGCCGTGGAGACGGAGAAGCTGATCGCCGGCGGCGTCTCGATGATCTTGGTCGGTGCCGGATCGACCCAGGTGAAGTCCTTGGCCCCGGCATCGACCAGCATGTGGGTGATCTTCCGGAAGCGATCGGGCGCCGGCAGTTCCTCCAGTTGCTGGATCAGGTCGTGCAGTTCGGGGCACTGCGGTTCGGGGATGGGCAGCTTGGCCGGCGCGGAGCCGAGGATGTGCGTCTGGATGGTGTACGGCTTGCCCTCGGAGGTGTACTCGGTGCGTTCTTCCGGTGTGTCCGCGCGCAGGCCGTCGAAGCGGCGCCGCGCATAGGGCTGGACGTGCACCTTGGCACCTTCGTCGGGGACGACGGTGACCAGGTCGCGATCCAGCACCGCGAACTCGGCACGGGAGGTCTTGACAACGATGGCGTCATCGGTCGTCGCCACCACCTTGCCGTCGAAGGGCTTGGGGTCGATCACGAATCCGAGCGTGGATTCCTGCGGCTGGCTGTCGAAGAAGCGGAACTTGAACGAGTTCACGTTGCGCGGGACGTGCCCTGCGACGAGCGTGGGCAACTGGATGCGAATAGCAGAACGGTCCATGGGAGACTCCTTGAAGGAAAACAAGGGACTCCCGCCCGCAAGGGAGGAAGATCCCTTGGGGTGGAAAGGACGCGGTGTGCGTCGATGGATGGAGATGACCAGTGCGGGTGCACCGCAGCCTCGAAGGTCTCGACTGCCTGGGCGGTTGCCGGCTACGCCAGCGAACACGCGGCCAGCATGGCGCGTCGCTGGCGGCCCGGTGCACGCAATATGGAATCTGGACGTTCCCGCATTGGTGCGGCGGACACGGACAAGAAAACGCCCCTCGATCGAGGGGCGGCAGGTGGATCAGAAGTTTTCGTACACGAAGCAATGCGTGCGTTGTCGTGGGAAGAAGACGTGCTTCCAGCAGTCGCCGCGGGTATTGCCGCCGTCGAATACCACCATTTCGTAGCGGTCGATGTCGGTCTCCATGAGATCGGCGATGCTGATATGGCGCATGTGCAGCGTGCCGCTCATGCGCTCGAACACCAGCGTTTGGCCGATGGCATCGTCCTGGCTCATGGCATTGATGCAGGCGCCCAGTTGCAGCTCGAAGTCTGCTTCGGCGTCAAGATCGTGCAGTACGTGGTCAACGATGCCGGACAGGTCGAGGCCGGGCTCGGACAGCGAAGTGATCATGGTGTGCTCCAAAGAAGGAGCGGCTCAGCACCCTCGCGGATGCCGAGCCGCAAGGACGGTGGATGCTCCCAGGGAGCGCAGGGACTACGATTCGTACAGCGGCAGACCTTCCAGTACCGGGGCGTCGGCATCGAAGATCAGGAAGCGAACATCGGCCTGGCCGGCCTGTTGCAGCGCGTCCACCAGGGATTCGGGCATGCCCTTGTTCCGGTGTTCCTGCCGCAGTTGTTCGGCGGTGATGCCTTCCAGGTCCTGCAGATGGCTGTCCGCCCAGGGCGTGGAGATCAGCTTGACGCCGATCGCCGGGCTGTACGGGATGCGGAAGGCGATGAACAGGAACCTCTCCGGGGTAGCGAGGTCAGCCAGCTCCATCAGGTAGCGGTTGGCGTCCTCGGTCAGATGGGCGCTGCTGATCTCCCAGGCGCGGCTGTAGAAGCCGGTCTCGAAACTCAGCCGCCCCACGATCTCGCGGGCAGCTCCCTCGGAATAGGTGTCGCCGATATGGACGGGTTCGCCGTTGAAGTCGTCGCCGTGGATGGCATAGACCACGGCGCCCACGACGCCCTCGCCATCGACGCCGTCGCCGGCATCGCACTCGGCCGCCAATTCGTCGCTGATTTCCTCGCCGATATTTCGGATCACGGCGAAGTCGTTGGTGACGATGCAAGGCGACGAGATGAGGTCGCGGTCGGATAGAAGTGCCTGGCTGGCGTGGATGGGACGCCAGACCAGTGGGCTGCCGTCGTCGTAGCTGATGCAGAGGGAGCGGACGATGCGCAGGTTGCTGTACCCGCGAACGAAGAAATTTTCGGTCTTGGACATGGGATTTCTCCAGCAAAGGATTAGGCGGAGCCCATCCCCTGCCGGGGATGGAACCCCAGCGGGTGAAGGAAGGAAAGAACGTCAGGCGGTATCGCCGGACGCGGGTGGGTCGAACAGCCGCTCGGCGACGCGCCGCCGCAGCCGCGAACGGAAGGCGTCGTCGTTGATGCCCGAGAGCACGCTGACAGCCTCCAATGCGATCAGCGCGGAGGCTTCCTCGGCATCGACCGTCAGGACGGCCTTGCGCAATTGCTCGCCAAGCTCCATGGCGTGCGTGGAAGCTCCGAAAAGGCGAACCTCCCGGCTCAGGAAGCAGGCATCGCCGCCGAACTCGAACAGCCGCGGTTTGCTGCAATGCCAGCAGCCCTCGAACTGGATGGCGGCCAGGTGGTGGCCGTCATCGAAACAGGTGGCCACCAGGAACAGTGCCTCCAGATCGGCACCGTCCTCGAACGCGTGCTGTTCGATGAGGTTTTCCAACGCCTCGTCGTCCTCGGCGCCGAAGTGCGCGGCAAGCACCCGCAGGATGCCTGCCAGTGGCGATTCGTCGTCCTGATCCGGCCGATCCAGGCCGAGCGTGGCGGCGAGGTCGGCGAGACCTTCCTGCACGTCGTCCCACTGCGGATCGTTGGACTCGGAAATCCGGGCGATGTAGGCCCGCCCGTTGCCGGGATAGGCTGGATCGAGATTGAACCCGCCGAACAGTGCGGTGATGACCGGCGTGACCTGGTCGAGCGCGAGGACGCCGGTGGCGTCGTAGTAGTTGTTGGCCATGGTGGCTCCTTTCGATGGTCGAGCGGAGCCGGTCCGTGCGGACGATGGCATCCGCATGGGAAAAGCCCGAGGCCGGAATGGCTTCGAGCGGTGGAAGGAAGAAGAGTCAGTCGCCGAAGTCGGTGGTGTCGCCCATCGCCTTCAGCACGTCGATCAGCCCACAGTTGGCGAGCACGTACAGTTCGTTGTAATCGCTGCTGGTCGGAGCCTGCTCCTTGCAGTTCAGCGCCTCATCGAGCGCCACGATGCTGTTGCGGACGTTGCGTGCCACCGTCATGGCCGGCTCGGAAGCGTCGTCATCGACAGGTTCGCCGAGCGCAGCAAGGACGGCACGGGGAGACAAGGCCACCGGAAATGATTCGTACACCTCCGGGACGTCGCCGCGGCAGATGGCTTCCGCGGGCTTGTCGCCGATGGCGAACTGGGTGATTTCGTCGTAGGCCGCGCCTTCGGTGTCATAGTCGATCACCGCGATGCGCGGCAGCGGGACCTGGCCGGGCCAGTCCTGCATGATCACGGTTTGGACTAGGCCACCCTCAAGGACGATGGCGAAGGAAGGGATTCGGGACATGGTCGCTCCTATGAAAAAAGGAGGGACATGGCCCCGAAGGGACGCATGTCCCTCTTGGGGTGAGAGGAAGGAATACGGTGATGTGCCTGGGCAGGCTCACCAGCCGTTGTAGTTGAGCAGCAACTGGGCGAGCACCTGACGGCGTTCCAAGTCGAGGCCACCGAAGTCGGCCAGCCCGTGGAAGCCGCAACGCTTGAGCATGGCGCCGCCCTCGCGTTCGTTGTAGAAGCTGACCATCGCGGCGAGGAACATTCGCTGGCCGCCGCTCAGTACGCCGAGGGCGTCGTTGAGCATCAGCAGGTTTGGACGCAGATCCCACTTTTCGGCGGCATGTTGCAGGCCTTCGCGGGTGCCGTCGCCGAACCACTGGTGGCCGGCGATCTCGACGCCGCGCTTCCATGCCTGGAAGAACGCTTCGGGGGCCTGGGCAAAATGCAGGTCTTCCCGCACGATCAGTTCGAGCACGTCTTGGGGCAAAGACTGGTTCATGAAAAGTCTCCTGGCGAGTGGGATTCAGGAATGGAGGCGCTGTTGCCAACGGCCGATCGCCAAGGCGTGGCTGGCGGCCTGGTAGGAGCGGAAGTACTGGGCGGACTCGCGCGAGACCGGGCCGTCTGCATCGGTGGTGCCGATGTAGTGGCCGGCGGCGCTGTGGCAGACCTGGACGAACAGGCGCTTGCCGACGTGGATCAGGGCCAGATAGCCGATGGCATCGGCTCGGGCCTGGGCGGGGCTCGGAAGCACCGCATGGGGCGGAAGGGACATGGCGATCTCCTGGGGAAGGTCGGAGGCCACATCCCGGTCGGGAAGCAGAACCTCCCGGTCGGTGGAACAAGGCAGCATCGGCTCCGGAAAGGCGCTCGTCCGCGGGGGGGCGATGCGAAGCGGACTGGCGGGTCGCGCGGAAGAGGATTCCGCGGCAGCCGAAAGACCCTGGCTGCTGGCATGGTGCTGACGAAGTCAGCGACGCATGGGAGGAGCATCGCGGCGGGCAAGGTCGCCGTCGCGCGAGAAACAGAAACCCGCCATCACCGTGTTCAACGCAATGCTTGCAACAGTCGGCGTCCCAACCAGGCCACACAGGGCACGGCCATCGAATTGCCGATGGCCTTGTAGCGCGGCGCATCCGCGGCCGGCTTGCCGCGGTACGGCACGAGCGTGTAGTCGTCGGGCATGCCCTGGAGGCGTTCGCATTCCACGGGCATGAGCCGGCGCACCCGCCATTGCGACCAGTCGGCATCCCCCGGCGCCTTCGGGGCGTAGTGGAAATGCGCCTCGTAGGTTGGTGCAAGCACGTGGCCCTTGTCACCGCCGCCGCTGCTTGCACGCAGCACGGGTGAGATGACGCCACTCAGCTCCGCACGCAGACCGTCTTCGCGCCCACGAAGCGAAACCGATACGACCATTGGCCGGCCTTGGCCGGGCTTGCCGCCGCCAGTGGACAGCGTGCCGGTCAACTGGCCGTGCCCTGATTCCAGCCGCAACTCGCCACGCGAGTTCTGCGCGAAAGCGATTGCTGGCACCACACCAGCATTCGCATGACTATTGCGATGCCCACCAGCGCGTAACGTCGGTGCCCGTTCCATCGCTGCATCCGCGCCGCAACCCTGCGCGGTGAAAGCGATGATCGGCACGCCGCGCCCCGTGCCGTCTTCGCTGCATCCCTTGCCGTTGTTGGCGGTGTTCAGAGCATGGCTGATCGTGCCAGTCATCGATTGCACGGCGAAGGTCTCGACCTCGAAGTCGTTCTTGGCGCCTGGGGCCGCCGTCAGGCAGGCGGCCACGTCGATCGGCCCGCAGGTGTTGCCGCCGCCGAAGGCGAGCGTGACCTTGCCGTAGGCGCGGTTCAATCCGGCATAGCTGCCTGCTGCGTCAGTACCCGATGCAGGACCCGTGGCAGCGTCTTGCCACGGAGCGAAGCCCGCCGCAGGATGCCCAGGCACGCCTTCGGACTCGAAAAGTACCGCGGCGGGATCGAGGTCGTCTCGACCACTTGCCACAAGAAACACACGACGACGGCGCTGGGCAACACCGAAGTATTGGGCGTCGAGCACGCGCCACGCGATGCGGCGGCGGGGTCCAGACACACAACCTGCGTGCGTCCACCGCGGCCCTGGTGGTTCGAGCGCACGGCCTTCTCCGGCCAGTGCGCCCAGGAAGCAACCGAAGGCGTTGGAGCGGTCCGAGAGGACGCCCGGGACGTTTTCCCAGACGAGCGTGGCTTCCGGGCGGCGGGCTTGGGTACGGGCTTGATCGATGGCATTGGCCAACTCCACATAGGTCAAGGGTGAGCGCGCCGCGCGGATCGGCGAGCCCTTGGCGGTCGCCGGCGACGCTGAAGGATTGGCATGGAGTTCCGCCGACCAGGATGTCGGGCGCGGGAACGGTGCCGGCACGGATCTGGCGGGCAATGCCCGTCATGTCGCCGAGATTCGGAACCTCGGGGTAGCGGTACGCGAGGACGGCATTGGGGAATGGCTCGATCTCGGCGAACCAGGCGGCTTGCAGCCCAAGGGGCTGCCAGGCCAGGCTCACGGCTTCGATACCGCTGCACACGCTGCCGTACTGCAAAGCTGGAGGGTGTCGAGGGTGCACGGGGGTTCTCCTGTTCGGGGTGTCGGAAAGGCAGGAGAAAGGCGCCGAAGACCGCTCGGGTCTTCGGCTGGCGAGGAGGAAACCACCCGTGGGCTGTCGCAGGACGTGGCCGTCGGTAGAGCCTGTCGCTGCATCAGCGATCGCACCCGGCCCGTGTCGTGGTTGGGGCCGAAATCCTTCGGCACGCATCCGCGCACAAAAGGAGCCTGTTGTTTCGCCGGCAGGCACCGGCATCGACTACCGCTGACCCAGTGGGTCTCCCGGCGGCTCGCGCTGCAAGCCGCCGGGAGACCGACCGGGAGAACGGAAACACGCCGAACAGAACGCCCACGGATGCGGGCGGTGACCAGTGCGCCTTCTCGCCGCGCCGGCAGGAACCGCCGGTGCGGACGTGCACACGTCGCAGAAGGTTGAGCGTGCTGGGTGCCTCGCGGGGTGCGAGGCCTGCGCATCGGTCGCGGCCGGTGCGATGGGGTTGGGTGTGGCGACTACGTGGACGAGCGGCGCGTCTTGCGTGCCGTGCCGCGGGTGCCGCTGTTGGCGCGGCGTCGCGGACTGGATTCGATGGCCACCGTTCCCGTGCAATCCGGATACCGGGTGCATGACCAGAACGCACCGCTCTTGCCCGTGCGCTGGCGCGTGGCGGCACCGCACAGCGGGCAGACCGGCCCCTGCGGCAGCTTGATGGACAAGGTGATGCTGCGGTACTGCTGCACGAGCTGCGCGACCCAGGCCGATTGCTTCTCGACGAAGGTGTCCAGCGTCATCTGGCCGGCTTCGATCATGTCCAGCGCCTGCTCCCAGATCGCGGTCGTACCGGGGTCGGTGATGGCCGGCGGCACGGCGTCGATGAGGGTGAAGGCAGCGTCGGAGGCACGCACGGCACGGCCTTTCTTGATGAGGTAGCCGCGGTCGAGCAGGCCCTTGATGATGTTGGCGCGGGTGGCTTCCGTGCCGATGCCGGTGGTGTCCTTCAGCTTCTGCTTCAGGCGTGGATCGGTGACCAGTTTGGCGACGCCTTTCATCGCCTTCACGAGTTCGCCCTGCGTGTATGGCCTGGGCGGCAGGGTCTTGAGTGCCTTCAGATCGATTTGGCCGACCCGGCAGGCCAGTCCCTCACGCAGCTGCGGCAGCACCTGGCTGCGAGCCTTGGCGTCGCCGTCCTCGTCGGCAGGTTCCGATGCCGCCAGCACCAGGCGCCAGCCCGGCACGACGATCTGCTTGCCGACGGCTTCCAGGTTCTGGCCGCCGCAGGCGAACCGCGCCGTGGTGCGATCGAACTCATGGTGCGGGAGGAACTGCGCCAGGTAGTGCGCACGGATCAGCGTGTAGACGGCCAGTTCCTTCTCGCTCATGGCGGATAGGTTGGCCGGCTCCAGCGTCGGGATGATGCCGTGGTGCGCCGTGACCTTGGCGTCGTTCCAAGCCCGCGAGCGCTGGTTGCGATCAAGCTGGGCGACCAGTGGGCGCAGGGCCGGATCGGTCTTGATGAGGCTGTCGATGACGGTCGGCACCTCGGCGAGCATGCTTTCGGGCAGATAGCCCGAATCCGAGCGCGGGTACGTCGTCGCCTTGTGCGTTTCGTACAACGCCTGCGCGATGTCGAGCGTGTCCTGCACGTCCAGACCCAACTGCCGGGAGCAGACCTCTTGCAGCGTACCCAGGTCGTACGGCAGCGGCGGGCCTTCGCGCACCCGCTCGGTCTCGACGCCGATCACCTGAGCGGTGCCGGCCGTGCGGATGCGCTCGACGGCCTGCTGCGCGACGGGCTGCTGCAGGCAGCGGCCGGCATCGTCGGTGCAGCCCTGCGGCGGCAGCCAGTGGGCGATGAAGGAAGCGCCTCCTGCGGACAGGGCAACCTCGATCGCCCAGAACGGCACGGAGACGAAACGTGCGATTTCGCGGTCGCGGTCGACCACCAGCTTCAACGTCGGGGTCTGCACACGGCCGACCGAGAGCACGCCGTCGTAGCCGGCCTGCCGACCCAGTACGGTGAACAGGCGGCTGAGGTTCATCCCGATCAACCAGTCGGCACGCGAACGGGCGAGCGCCGAGTGGTACAGCGGCAAGGTCTCCGACGAAGGCTTGAGCGCGCCGAGCGCCTTGCGGATCGACGCATCGTTGAGCGCCGAGAGCCAGAGGCGTTGGATGGGGCCGCGGTAGCCACAGTAGTCGATCAGTTCGCGGGCGATCATCTCGCCCTCGCGGTCGGCGTCCGTCGCAATGACCAGCTCGCTGGCCTGCGCCAGCAACTGCTTGACGACCTTGAATTGCGCGGCAGTCTTGGGTTTGACCTCGACCTGCCAGCGCTGGGGAACGATGGGCAGCGGTTCCAGTGCCCATCGCTTGTATTGCTCGCCGTAGGCTTCCGGCGGTGCGGTTTCGATCAGGTGGCCGATGCCCCAGGTGACGCTGAGGCCGGCGCCGGTGTAGCAGCCATTGCCACGCTGGTTCGCGCCCAGCACGCGGGCAATGTCTTTGCCCTGAGAGGGCTTTTCGCAGAGAACCACGCGCATTCGGCCTCCTCGGAAACGTGCTGTTCATCGGATGAGCAGCAGCGTGTCCGGGATGAGCCGGCGACACCGCAAAGAAGCCGCATGGCGCGGCCACCGATTTGTTGGTCGATGAGGCGGCGCGTGCCGCAGCAGCCGGACGGCAAAGCTGCGGTTTGTTCGGCGGGAGCGTCGTATCGGGAGAGCGCGTGGAACTCGGTGGACGTTGGTGGAGCTATCCCCTGGGGATAGCTCCACTGAGGTCTACTGGCGCATGGAGGGCGACGGTGGGTTGCCGCAGCCGCCCTCGCAGAGGCAGCGATCAGGTGACAGGCTTGGGGCTGAGCGTCACCGCTTCGAGGCGGTACGGCAGGATGCCTACGCGGCGGGCCTCGATCTTGAAGGTGACGCGCTCGTTCTTGTCGGCATCCTCCCACTCGTCGCGCACGGTGCGCCCCTCGACCAGCACGCGCATGCCCTTCTGGTAGAGGTTGGCCCAGCGCTCCGCCTCGGGATGCCAGAGTTCGACCGGCGCCCAGAAGCCGCCGCGGTCCTCGTACTCGCCATCCTTCTTCGGGATCGGGTTGTCGAAGTAGACGTTCAGGCGCAGCAGCCTGCGGGGTTCGTCGTTGCCGCTGGGGAATTCGCGGTATTCCGGTGCAGAGCCGATATTGCCCTCGCCACTGAAATGGGTGCTCATCGATGCTTCTCCTGGGAGTGGTTGGCGCGGCTGCGCCGGTGGTAGACCGCTTCGGCCTGGGCGACCTTCTCGGCGGCCTCCAATGCTTGGCGGGCGATGCTGTGGGTGAGGCTGACCTGCATGTTCAGCACGATGCGCTGGACCTCCATCGCGTAGAGGTCGCCGATCAGGTGGTCGGGCGTGGAAGGGCTGGCGATCAGCGACTGCCACAGCGCCACGCCCATCGCCGAACGGTCGGGTCTGCGCCAGCGCAGGAAGGTCGTGCCGGCGCCCGTGGTCTGCTGGGCCAGATGCACGGGCAGCAGGCGGAACGGGTAGTCGGTGGCCTGCGCCAGCACGCGCCGCTGCGCCAGGGCGATCAGGTCGTCGCGCAGCGCGTGGCATTGGCTGGCCCAGTCCTCCAGACTCCCCTTACCCTTAAAAGGAAAAGGGCGTAAAAGGCCTTTTAGGAAGGCGGCGTGTTCCAGCGTCAGGAAGTCCGCCTGTTCCAATGGTGCGAATCGACGCGCGGGGCTGGCGCTCATTCCGGCTCACCCTCGGCATCGCCCGCTGCCGCAGTCGGCGGGGTCTCGTCGTCCAGCGCGGGTTCGTCCTCCGCGCGGCTGGCCCGGCCTCCGGGGGCCGAGGCCAGCGGCGAACGCCGGACGATGGGCGGCGCATAGCGGGAACGCTTCGTGCCTTCGAGCACCTCCTGCGGCAGTTCGCCGTACTTCTCGATGGCTGCACGCGCTGCCGCGTTCTTGGCGGCGAAGTCGTCGCGGGTGCAGCCGGAGTAGCGGTACTGCTGGGCCAGCGAGAACAGGCTGCGCAGCGCGTGCGCGCCTTCGTTGAGCCAGCGTTCCAGGGTCGAGCGGTCGATCAGCGCGGTGTGGTGGGAGAGGATCAGCTTGCGGGCCAGGTCGTCGTAGTCCGCCAAGAGGTAGACGGCCATGAAGCCGAGTTGTGCGTTCACGAACAGCGGCAGCTTGACCGGCTGCACGTTCATGTTTTCTCCGAGCGACAACGCGGGCGGCACGTTCGCCAGCACCTGCTCCACCTGTTCGCGCAGCGATTGCAGGCTGGTCTTGGTCTGCGCCAGCTTGTCTTCGATGCGCAGCATCCACCAGTCGCTGTACGGATCGTCCTGCTCGGCGCCGCGCCGCAGCTTGCTCATGATCGAGAGATAGCCGTTCAGGCCGATGATGCCGGGCCGTCCTTCTGCGGCGGCGCGGCCGTGCCAGATGCGGGAGGCATGATGCGTGTGCAGCGTCAGCGACATCGCGCTGCGCAGCGACCCGAGGTTCAGTTGCAGGGATTCGTTAGTAGGCATGGAGGCGACTCGCAAGGTGGTGAGCGAGTCGCCAGCATCGGGACGGGCCGGAAGGCCGTCAGTCAACAAACCGCACGGACAGGACGCCGGTTTGGGGAGAAGCGGAAGGCTGTGTGTTGCAACTATCCCCTGGGGATAGCGCTATGGAAGGCCAAGGACATCCACTCGGTCAGTGCATGGACCGATTCGGGACGTGGATCAGCGCACCCAACTGGATTGGTCGCGGGGAAGTCGCCCGTCCGGGTCGTTCACTGCCACCGAATTGCCGTCCTTGAGCTGGTCTGCATAGACCACGACGTTGGTTCCTCCCTCGTGCGCCAGGCTCGGAAAGAGGATGCCGGTGTAGCCATGGGCCAGCACCATGTCGGCGAGCACCCAGGTCGGCGGCTCGATGTGCAGTTCCAGCTTCAGGTGGCGCCAGTCCTCGCGCCAGTCATGCCACAGTTCGTCCCATGGTTCGCCGTGATGGAGCTGGCGCAGATCGACCAGGTTGCTCAGCGTCGCGGTGTACGAGCACATCGTGCAGGGAGGCAGGAAGGGCGAGGTCTGCTGGTATTCGCGCAGTGCCGTCAGCTCATCCAGCGACAGGTACAGGGCTTCCACGCCCTCGCGATTGAAGCGTCCGCCGCGGGTGGCGGCACCCGCGCCGCTGGTGGGCCGGCTGGCCCATTGCGGGGTATGCGCCCGGAACAGCGTGGCGCCGGGAGGCAGATCGACGAGGATCATCCGACGAAGCCGGAGCTGATCGATTCCAGGTAGCCGATCGCATCTTCCGTCCGGCCCTCCTGGATCAGTTGCAGCAGCGTCTTGTGGCGGAACGCGGGAATGGGCTCGTTCTTGATCAGGAAGATGGCACGCTGCTGGTCCGGCTGTATCGCCGTCGCGGCCGACAGCACTCGCACCAGGTCGCGCAACGCGGCTTGCAGGCGGGGCGATTCCGGGTGCGTCCGCAGGGTGTTGCGGTGAACGCCCGCAAGCGTGGCCAGATCCTGCTGTTGCAGGTCGAGAACGGCGGCGATGCCCGATGCCGAGAACCGCGACGTACCGGGTTCACGGGTCGATTCGAGCACATCAGCGAAGACGGCGGACATGGCGCTACTCCTCAATGGAGAGTGGTTTCAGGCACATTTTACGCACAGTTCACGCATAGCTCAAGTTCGACCCATTTCCGACCGGGGCCGGACTGGGAAGGCTCCCTGTTGCAACTATCCCCTGGGGATAGCGCCATGGAAAGCCAAGGACGTCTGCTGCTCAGGGCTTGTCCAGGATGGCACGCAGGTGGGCCAGATGGGCCTGGATTTGCTCGGGACTGGCCGCCCTCGGTGCAGGTGGCGCCGGGCCTGGATTGGTCCGTGGACGGGTGCTGGCGGTGTCGGTCTGTCCGGCCCAGGCCTTGAACTCGCCGCGGATCGCCCGCTGAATGATGCCGAACAGATAGCCGGCGGGGTTGCGCACCGTGCTGCCACGGCAGCGGGCGGCCCACTCGTCGAGGACGGCCTGGCGTTGATCGTTCTCGACCTGTTGCAGCGCCACCAGCGCCCCGGCCTGCTGCTCGTCCTTCAAGGACTGGAAGCGCTCGGGCAGTCGCAGGCCGTTGAGTTCTCGCGCACGCGGTACTGTACGTACTTCTTTTATACGACTACTCAGTACTTCAGTACGGTCCTGCTTCGGATTCCGAAGAGGGGTGGATTTGCCGGGTTTTTCGCCTGTTTCGGAATCCGAAGACGGCGATTCCTCGTTCCGAAGAAGGCGTTCGCTGCCTTCTTCGGAATCCTGATCGTCATCCTCCTGTGGATAAGTGTCCGCGAGGTTGGGATGCGTGTGGGCCAGACGCTGGGCGAGCACTTGGAGCCGCGTCGGCAACTGGCGCCCGCGCAGCAGAGGGTCGTCGGCCAACTCCCGCAATGCCTGCTGGCCCACACGCTGGATGGCCTTGCTGGCATGGGTCAGCGCCTGGCTGACCAGTTCCAGGTAAGCAGGGTCCAACTGCATGGCCTCGAAAGGGCTCAGCGGCTCGTCGTGCAGCACGTAGAGGTTGCCGAGGATGCGGCCGGTCTTGGGGTCGCGCCGGCGCCGAGCCAGGCTGAGCCAGCGCGTGAGTCGCAGCACCGTCAGCGCCCGCGCGACGGTCTCGTGGGAGGCCTTCGGGGCGCACGGCGTCGAGGTCAGCCAGGGGCGCAACTGCTCGTAGGTCGGCCAGGCGGTGAGGCCATCGTCGTTAAGCATGAGGCGGCAGACCTGCCAGGCGTTGCGCTCCAAGGGCGTCAACCGCCGGTCGAAGAACAGCGCCCGCGGCACGGCCTCGTGGCGGTTGCCGGAGAACAGAAAGCCGTCCTGCGGCTGCGGGGGGCTGGCCGCGGCGCGACTGGACGCCTCCAGATGCTGAAGCGCACCGTCGAGCAGCGCCGAAAGCGGCATTGGATCTGGCGAGCCTGGACTGGGCATCGTCATGGCCTACACCAGCTTCTGTTCGATCCAGCCCTGTATCGCGGCCCAGATCACCGACATGGGCAGGGACAGCGATTCAGCCAGTTCCATCGTCAGTCCGAGCATGGCGGTTTCATCGTCCAGCGCGATGCCGCGTGCGGTGATGGCGGGCTTCCAACGATGCCAGAGGGTGGTTTCCTGTTCCTCGCTCAGCACGGGATGACGGCCTTTGCGCTTGGGCAAGCCGAGTATTTCGCGGCGCAGCGCCACTTCCTGATGCGTGAGGCCATAGAACTTGCTGACCATCTCGGTGCTGGCGCCGAGCCTGAGCATCCGGTCGACCGAAGTGATCTCCTGTTCGATGTCGCGCATCTGGCTGACCAGCCGCCAGAGCATGTCTCGATCCACTTTCACCGAGCACCACGGCACTCGCGCGTTGGCCAGCAGTGCCACCAGCGCCGGCTGCTTCAGCACGTCCAGTTCGCGCTCGCCGAATCCCATGGCCAGGCATCGGCGCAACTGGCCGTTGCGCAAGTCATGCAGCGCCTGCGCGACGACGGCTTGGTTCAGTGGGTGGGGTGCGGACATGGATGGCCTCCCGTCGGTTCAATCCTCGGTTACATCGCGCGTACCTGCTTCCAGTTCCAAAAGGCGGCGAGCCAGTCGCAACAAGCGAAAGAGCTTGACCAGCCCGTTGTCGCTCAATCGGGGAATCGTGATGGGATGGCCGGGACGAGCGCCTTGCAGCAGCACGCCCAGCGTGTTCAAGCCAGAGGGATCGTGCCCGGCACGATGGATTGGCGCGCTGTCGGTCGCGTCGCCGCTCAGTGCATGCAGCAGCGCCAGTACGGCGCGGCCAAACGCCGGCGCGGTGTGGGTGGCGGGCAGCGCCGCCGAACACCGGAAGCCGATCCCGGCATCGCTCGGCGCGATGCAATCGGCCAACTCGGCCTCGTCGGCGATCTCGCGGGCGAACTGCCCGATGTGGATGCGCAGCCGGTCGGGACTGTCCAGCCCCGGTTCGATGTACCAGACGTCGGTGATCGGAAACAGCCCGCCGGCCTGGACCGGAATCGCACGCAGCACGTTGTCCGCGAAATCCGGCAAGGCCTCGCCCGTGTGCTCGGCGACCAGTTGCTGGATGGCCTGGAGGCGATCGGTACTGGCCGCCGGGGAAACGATGTGACCTTGCAGCCGTTCATTCGCCGCGTCCGCATCTTCGTCTTCGGCTTTCGCAGGCGGTGCTGCGGCCGGTGCCGGGGTGGCCGGCTTCTGCGTCGTCGCCGTGCGTGAGGACGGCGTAGCGGTTTCCGACGTGTCGGCGGCAGGCAGCGGCGATGCTGCAGGTGGGGCGGGCGCGGATGCGGGCACCGTGGGCGGCGCCGAAGGTTCGGCCGGCAGGCTGGGCGGACTGTTCACCGCCCGCTGACGGTTCTCGATGTTGTCGATGTCCAGTTCCAGGGCGTTGTAGTCCGCGCTCAGCAGCTCGGCCATCTGCCCGATCAGCTCGTCCTGTACGCGCTGGGGCGAGAAGTTCTCGGGCTGCGCGTCGAACTGCGCCAGGACGTCATGGAACAGCGTATCGAAATCGACGCTCAGGTGCCGGCCGTGCACGCGCGTTTCCCAGGCGAACTCCGCCGCTTTGCGCAGCACGGCCAGCCGTTCGACCTGATGCCGTCCCAGCCCGCCGTAGAGCACGTTCGGGATCGCCGGCAGCAGGTAGCGCACGGTGTCCTGCATCCGGCTGATGTGGGACTGCTGGACCGGGTAGCCATCGGCGGCCAGGCGGCGGGCCAGTTCGGACTGCGACGGTGGCTTGCCGCTCTCCTGTTCGTACAGCTCGCGGGCTTTCTCCACGCCCAGGGAGCGTTCGATGAAGGTCAGGCCGCCGTGCAGTTCGTTCTCGGCCAAGTGGCCGGTCAGCGCGACAATCTCGCCACGTTCGGGCCAGGGCCGGAACAGGCACGAGATGCGGAAGAACCGCTCGTCCTTCGTCTCCGACCACAGCTCGCGCAGGATCGCCAGCCGGGTGTTGCCACCGTTGCGGATGATGTAGTGGTCGGCACCTGGCCGCCGGGTGATCGGCGGCGGCGCGTCCAGGCCGCGCTCGCGGATCGAGGCCTTGATCTCATCAAAGAGCGGATTGCGCGTCAGCCGCGGGTCGAGTTCGTAAGGCCTCAGCTCGTCGAGCGTGACCACCATCGGGGTATCGGCGATGGGATCGCTCAACGCCTGCGCGGCGGGGCTCTGGCGCTGGAAGCCGCTGGCAAGCAACTTGGCGGCCATGTCGTCGGGTGTCAAGTCAGCCATGACGTTCCCCTCCCGATGCGCTGGCGTGCCGAACCGCCCGCCGCAACTGGGCGCGGGCATTGCGCTCGGCGCAGTAGTCGCTGGCGGTGGAGCCGGTGTAGATCGGCGGCAGGCCCGGCTTGGTGAACTTGAGATGGCCGCCCGATGTGCGCACGACTTCCCAGCCGTGCTGGAGCGCGAACTCGATCAGGCCGCGCAGTTGCTTGTGCCCGCGGGACAACTCATGTGCGCTGGACATGGGCGGCCTCCTTTGCGGTTTTCGTACCGACCTGATCGAACAGGTCCCGCCATTGCGGGAACAGTTCGCTGGCGAGCATGCGGATCGACTCCAGCGCGGCCGGTGCGCTGCGTCCGCTCGGCCGCCGGCCTTCGACGCGATGGACTGGCAGGCCCTGCGTTGCCGCACGCGGGTAGGCTTCGATGGCCGGGATGGCGGTGTTCAGCACGCGCACGTCGCTGCGATCCGCGAATATCTGCCGCAGCGCCTGCTGGATGAGGCGAGCGTTGGCTGAGACCGGCGGCACGCGGTTGATCAGCAGGTGCAGCGGTGGCGGTTCGATGCCCAGGTGGCGGAACGGCGTGATGTCCTCGATCAACTGCAAGGTGCCGCGGCGCAGCTCGCGGGCCGCGAGGATCTCCGGCGTGACCGGCGACAGCGCCAGGTCCGAGGCGAGCACGGCCATCTCCAGCAGCGCGCTGCGTGCGCCCTGGGTGTCGAGCAGCACCAGGTCGTAGCTGGACTGGAAGGCCGGGAGCAGATGCCGTAGCCGCCGGCGTCCATCGGGTGCGTGCAGCAGCAGCGTGTTCAACTGGCCCTTGTCGTCGTTGGAGAGCACCACATCGAGCCGGTCGATGTGCGTGTGCGACAGCAGCTTGTCCGGGTCGCGCTCGTTGAACGCGAGCAACTCGTAGATGCCGGCCGGCGCCTGGCGTGCAAGCGGGTAGTAGCTGGACAGCGTGGGCTGCACGTCCAGGTCGATCAGCAGTACGCGCAAGCCGGCGTCGGCGGCGAAGCCGCCCAGGTTGGCGGCGGTCGTCGTCTTGCCGACACCGCCCTTGGTCGAGATGATGGAGATAGCCAGCATGGTCTGATTCCTCGTCGCGTCGGGATGGAACGGTCGGAGGGGTCAGACGCGCTGCTTGCGGCGCTCGGCGATCCACTGCTCGATTTCGAGCGAATCCCAGCCGATCGCACGAATCCCCAGGCGAATGGCCCTGGGGAACTTGCCCGCCTTCATCAGGTTGTAGATGTGGGCGCGCTTGAAGCCACTCTTGGCTTCGACTTCATCGAGCCGTAGGATGCGGTGCTCAACCGCGGTAGGAAGAAGCGGCGTTTCGTCCGGCATGACAGTCACTCCTTGGCGCTCGCGAGCGCTTGTTAGGGGTGACTCGTAGTGGAATAGCGCCTTTCGGCCGCGTACACCGCAAATGCGGTTTCCGCGACCGCAGATACGGGCTTGCGAATCTCAGGAGACGGCCGATTGCAGCTTGCGTTTGGCCTGGGCGAACTTGCCTTGCAGCGTGCGCTCGGTGATGCCCATGAGGTGGCCGTGATGCGCGACCAAGGCGCTGGCGATGGCCTCCTGGCTGTTGAAGCTGGAGTAAGGCGTGCCCGACGGCGATCGACCGAGCATCAGCGTCAGCATGGCGCCGATGATGTGCAGGTAGGTGGCTTCGGCGCGATCGCTCAACGGGCACAGGTTGCAGGCGGGAGGCGCCGGACCTTGCAGCTTCTGCCGCTCTTGCAAGGCATGCAGTTGTCGGCGGCACTGCTCAAGCTGCGACTTCAGCGCTTCGCGCTCCACCAGCAGCGCGTGCCCGGACTCCATGGTGATCACGGGATGGGCGATGCGTTCGATGCGGCTGAACAGAAAAGGCGGTCGCTGCCCTGGATAGTAGTGGAGCATCCACTGCTTCAGGTCGATGTGCCGGACGGTCAGCGCGGGGGAGTCCCACAGGGTCTTGTCGTTCGTCGTGATGCCGTTCTGACCATAGGGAAGTTCCCCGTGGTAGATGCCGTCGTAGATGCGATCGGTGTAGAGCCGCAACTCGTCGCAGCGCGGGCAGTCCAGATGCGCAGGCAAGTGTCGATGTTGGACGGCGGCCAGGATCTCGTCCCGGAACCGCAGCAGTCCAGCCCATCGTATTGCCGCATCGATGGGACGGTAGTACACATCCGACAATGAATTCTCTCGCATGCCTTTGACTCCTTGCGACGCTACTTCATCGAGAGCTCCTCAGCGCCCAGATAGGACTGGTGCATCGACACATTGACCAGTGGGAATCCGCTCGCGGACGCGGCCGCCCCGAGCGGAGGAAATCGTTCGGACAGACGCGAGGCTCGCGGGAGCGGGGCGTCATGTCATGGCGCGGGAAGCTGGCCCGTGGCCAGTAGCTCAGCGCTGCTATAGGGTGTACAAAGTCGCTGCTGTTTGTTGGCGGCACACAGAGCAGTGCGAGCGGAAGCAGTCACGCCGTAGTCACATTCGGGATGAGCGTCAAACGCTCCAGCGAGCTTGGCAAGGCCCATTTGGCATCAGGTGTTGGCGCTGGAGCCTTATGGAGGGCCTTGTCTGCCGATGGAGCCTTCCCGCCAGGAATTTCTGTGGCGAGTGGCACGCTTGGGATGCGCGATCAGCATGCTGAGAGGCTGAAATCGCATCAGGTGTTCGCTGCCGAAATGCGCCCGAAGAGCTGCACGTTGAACAAGCAACCGAGCGCATGCGAGGGACGAGAGGGCGTAGCGCACGGTAGGCGTCGTCAGATCACCATGGATGTTGATGGACGCGGAGCGTTGACGGGGTACCCGTTTGAGGCCATAATTGAGGCCGTCTCAGACAAGCGAGACGGGAAACTTCGTTGTTCATCAACGGGTTGGGTGTTTGATGTGATACCCGTTTCCCGCTCCAATTCATGGTCCAGAGACATCCACGGATGTCTTGACCAGCTTGATTCCACAGTGGTTTCGTCCTGTGGAGCTTCCAGCGAAATCCGCTGAAATCCACCTTCAACCACGCCGGATCAGTACACGAATCAGTACGTGAAATCCGGGTGGCTGGCGGTGCGGATTTTCGCCTGACTTCTCCCCGGTGCGGTTGGTACACCTCCTCAACCAGAGGAGACGTACCCCATGGCGCTTACCGATGCCGTCGTCCGCCAAGCCCGGATCACCGGCAAGGATTACACCCTCAACGATGCTGACGGGCTGGTATTGTTCATCACCGGCAAGGGGGCCAAGAAGTGGCATTTCCGCTTCACCTGGCTCGGCAAGCAGCAGCGCATCGCTATCGGCAGTTACCCGGAGCTTTCCCTCAAGGAAGCCCGCGAGCAGCGCGACGACCTGCGTGCGCAGGTAGCCCGCGGCGTCGATCCGCGCATCTACCGCCTGCAAGCCAAGGCGGCGGTGCTGGCCGCGCCGTTGAATACCTTCGCGGCGGTGTTCAAGACCTGGCGTGCCTTCAAGGCCCTGAGCCTGAAGCCCGGTCGGCAAAGCACGCTGTCGCAGATCGATCGGATCTTCGCCAAGGATGTGCTGCCCACGCTGGGTCCGTTCTCGATTTTCGATGTGGACCAGACCCACTTGCTGCCGATCTTGCGCCGGATCGAACGGCGCAAGGCGCATACGACCGCCGAGAAGGTGCGGACCTGGTTGAACCAGTTGTTCCGCTACGCCATGGTCGAGAAGGGCCTGCGCCACAATCCGGCCGCCGACCTGGACATCGTGGCCGCGCCCAAACCGCCGGTCTCGCACAACCCGTTCCTGCGCACCGAGGAACTGCCGGGGCTGATGCAGGCCTTGGCGAGTTACGGTGGCTACGAAACGACCAAGCTCGGCTTGCGCCTGTTGTTGCTGACTGGGGTGCGTACCGGGGAGTTGCGTCAGGCCGTACCGGCGCAGTTCGACCTGGAGCGCAAGCTGTGGATCATCCCGCCGGTGCTGGTCAAGCAGTTGCAGGTGAAGCTGCGCAAGGAAGGCAAGACTGTCGATCCCTACATCGTGCCGTTGTCGCGGCAGGCGCTGGCCATCGTCCAGCAACTGCTGGGGGTGCAGGCGCGGCGGCCGGCGCAGCGCTACCTGCTGCCGCACCGCAGCGACCTGAAGAAGGGCATCAGCGAGAACACGCTCAACGGTGCGCTGCATCGCATGGGCTATACCAATCGCCTGACCGGCCACGGCATCCGCGCCACGATCTCGACCGCGCTCAATGAACTGGGGTATCCCGAGGATTGGGTCGAGGTGCAGTTGTCCCACGTCGAGAAGAACCCGAGCCGGGCCGCCTACAACCATGCCGCCTACGTGGAGCAGCGCCGGGCGATGATGCAGGACTGGGCCGATCGGCTCGACCGCTGGGCGGCGGGGGAAACCGTGGTCAACACGCCGGTGCTGCCGCAGATGCCGGAGGTGGTCCAGGCGCTGAAGGTGCTGATGCAGGGATCGGCCCGGCCTGCCCATGGCGGGGCGGCGCTGATGGCGGTCCTTCAGCAGTTGCAGGGCTGAACGGACGTGCGATGGGGCGGGCTGCTCGCTCGGTCGTCGTTGCTTCGTGCATAGGAAGTCCAGCGGCAGATGACGCCAAAATTGCATTGTGGCGGTACTAACCATGCGAAGCTTTCGGTGATCGCATACAAGTTCGGAACAATCTGTTTCGGATTGATAGTTCAGATGTTCTGATGCCAGCCCTTTCAAGGAGAGTCTCGCGTTCTTGTCGATGTAGAGCCGGCACAACGGCGTGTTGACAGATGGCGTGTTTCCAATAAATTAAGAGCGGCTAACAAAACCCGGGAAGATGGCGAAGACAGATGACCGAGCAGGCGAGAGACAGCAGGGCCAGATGGATATCGATCCGGCGTTCGAAACGGATGCGCAGCTTGCCCATGCCCGCGAACCAAGCATGAGTGCGCTCGACTACCCAACGATAGCGTCCCAGCCTATCGTTGCGTTCTATCCCCTTGCGGGCGATACGCGGGGTGATACCTCGCTGGTTGAGGTGATCGCGGCAGCGGTCGATGTCGTAGGCCTTGTCGGCGTGCAGCTTGCCCGGCCAGCGTTGCGGACGCCCCGGCTTGCCAGCGATCGGGGGCAGTGCATCAACCAACTCCTCGAATACCACCGAGTCGTGCCGGTGGGCTCCGGTGACACAGAACGCCAAGGGAATGCCGTTGCAGTCGGTGATCAGGTGCCGCTTGCTACCGAGCTTACCGCGATCGGTCGGGTTCGGCCCGGTGTAGGCGCCCCCCGGGGGGCGGCCACACTGGCCGCGTCCAGGCTGGCTCGACTCAGGTCCAGCTTGTCGGCCCGGCGCAGTTCGGCCAACAGGACCTGATGCAGACGATGCCAGACCCCGGCGGCTTGCCAGTCGCGCAACCGCCGCCAGCAGGTCATGCCGCTGCCGTAGCCCAGTTCCTGGGGCAACTCCTCCCACGGGATGCCGGTGCGCAGGACATAGACGATACCGTTGAGGGCTTGTTGGTCGCTCACGCGCGGTCGCCCTCCCTTGGGCGAGGGCTTCACGGGCGGGATCAAAGGTTCGATGCGCTTCCACAGCGCGGCGGGAATCTCTTTGCGACGTGCCATGCAGGCGATTTTGTCATCACCGCTCAGGTGTACAAGGCGGTTTTGTTAGCCGCTCTAAATCTGCCTGAAGGTTGGATGAATTTTTCCTTGCCAGTTCAGTGAGGATGCACCGGCTGCATGGAAGGAAGAATGCATCTTTGCCTCAGTGCAAAGCTGTTCTTACGTCAACACCATAAGGAACATGAGTACGATGAAGAAGTTCAAGGCTGTTCTTGCAAGCGCGATGATCCTGGCGTCCACCTTCTCGGTCGTCCCCGCCTTCGCCACGCCGACCTCGCCTGAAGCGAGCGCCGCACGTGCGGAAGGTGAGCTTCGCTGCGGTGTCAGGTCCGATGGCACCGTCTACTGCGAGGTCGTTGTCAAGTGGTAATCCACTAAGATGACCTAAAATTGCGCTTGGTGTCCGCGGCACCAAGCGTTCTGAATCATCTTATTTTTACTGGATTTTTGACATGAAAAAGCTCTTCTGGATAGCTTTGTCCTTAGCATCAACCTCCCTTGCTTCATGCAGCACTCATTACGTTGACAATGCGGCAGAGGATGCCGCTTTTCAGCGCGGCGGTACCGTCGAGTGTTCCCCGGCAACAGGGGCTGGGCCGCAAGACTGCAAACGCGTCTTCTGGTCTTCCAGCAAAGGGCGAGTGGATCGCTAAGCACCACTTGGCTCAATGCTGCAACGGATAGGATGAGATGAGAAAGGGATGAAGGTCGCTTTAGAGTTGGGCTTTTTGCGTCTGAGGGAGCATCCGTCGCGCTCTGTTTACTTGGTTGCATCGCTGGCCGTAACGGTATTGGCATGGCTGGTGTTGTCCGCTGTTGCATCAAAACTGTCGGCCGAAACCAAGGCTGGGATGAGTTCCATCATTACCGTGATGGCTGAGCGTAATGGTCGCTCGTTGCCAATGCGGTATGTCCAAAAGTTGCGCGATGTGGATGGTGTCGCAGACGTTGCATTCATGACGTTCATTCCCGTGATGTGCCGTGAACCGGCTACAGTTGCAACGCTGAACGCATGGGAAATTCCTTCCGGCAGGTTGCATGCCGTCCTTGGGGGCAATACTCCGGCATCGGCCATTTCCTCTTGGCAGGGAAATGATCGCAACATCCTTGCTGGTTCTCGTCTTGCAGCCGATTGCGGATGGACTTCGGGCACTACGATAGAACCGATGGACTTGTTCAGCAGCCGGCCACTTCAAATCACGGTGTCTGCGATACTTCCGCCGTCTGATACAGGCAGCAATGATCAGATCGCATTTGCCCACTATGGCTATGTAAACCGCATGGTTCCGGAATCGGATCGCGATACGATTCGAGTGGCCCGCGTTTATCTTGAAGACGGAGTTAAGGCTGCGGATTTGGCCGTTCGGATCGAACAAGAGTTTGCTTCCGAGGTTGAACCAATCCAAGCCAACCCAGCAGCTGAATCGGAGGGGATCCTCAGTCGGTTCGGCAGCATCTCGATTCTGTTGTGGTTGGTGGCTGCTGCGCTTGCGGCATGCACGCTGCTGGTTTTCATCAGCTCTTTTGCTCATGTGGCTGCGGAACGTAGAGCATCGATGGCTACTATGCAGGCTATTGGATTCAGGGGGAGCCATCTCCAAGCCGGCATTGTGGTCGAAATCGCGGTGATAACGATTGTGGGGGCATGCTTGGGCATCCTGCTGGCTCTGATCCTTCTGCAAGCGCTGACCCCTTATGTCTCCATTTATCTTGGGCAGATCCGTCCGCTGGGATTTTCGTACGCGGTGCTCGCGATTGGAGCGATTGCCTTGACGCTGATGTCGGCCGCTGCGCCATTCCGAACCATCGCTCGCGTAACTCCGGCAGACCGCAACGCTGCGTAAAGAGGCAACAGTGCAAATTCTTCACCTATTAGTGCTTTCGGGGCATACGCATCGCTCTCGTCCGCGTGATTTATTCCTCACCATAGCCGGTTTTGCCTTGGCCTCTGCCGTACTCGCAGTTCTCCTTGCCGTGCCCTCCGGCTTGCAACAGGCTGCGGCGAAGACGGGGCGGCCTGATGTTGCGTTGGCTCTCAGTACGAGTTCGTTCGATGAGGCGAGCAGCACGCTCTCACCTCAACAAATCCAGCTTCTCGGTAATCTTCCGTATGTCGCGCGCGGAACTGATGGGCAATCACTCGTTGCCCCGCAGTTGTTAGGGACGACGAAAATTAGTGATGGCACCCAGGTCAGATCCATACAGGTCCGCGGCGTTGACCCGCAGACGTGGAGGGTGATGGGATTTTCTGATGATCCGTTCAATGCAATCAAGCCGGGAAGTCGGGCGCTTTTGGCTGGAGCAATGGTGGGGAGTGATATTGGTAACGGACAGCAGAAAATCACTTCCGTCCGAATCCGAAACAATGACTGGCATCTTTCCGGAAGAATGGATCGTGCAGGAAGCCTTTGGGACTCCGAGCTTTGGGCGGATCTGTCCACCTTGCAGGCAGATTACCAATCGCAATCCGTATGGTCTGTAGCGCTGTTGAAGCTGGATCGTCCGGAGAACTTCCAAAAGCTGAAGGATGCCGTCCAACAAGACCCCAGGCTACGAGAAGTCCGCATTGTCCGACAGGATTATTACTATCAGGCGCATACCCAATGGTTGGCGGAGCTTCTGTACAAGGCAACGGTTGCCGTGTCGATCATCTTGGGGGCGGGGGCTGTACTTGCCATCGGCAATGCACTCGGCACGTCCTTCCGGAGTCGTCGTCGGGAATCGGGAACATTGCGTGCTTTGGGTTTCCGAAGCAGTAGTGTGGCTGCATCGGCACTGATCGAAGTGTTGATCATCGGTGCACTGACTTGTGTGTTGTCCCTGCTCGTGTTGTTCCTGACTCTGGATGGCCGTCAGTTTGTGGCGTCCTCTGGCGGGCACTCCATGTTCGCCCAGCTCAACTTCGATGGCAGGGTCTTGGTCTCGGTTTTCTTTTACACGCTGCTTCTCGGTGCGCTGGCGTCCTTGATTCCCATTTGGAAGATGTCCTTTGGAAGTTTGGTCGATGCGCTTCGAGCCGATTAGGCTTGGGATGGTCGAAGACGCATTTGGCAATGGACGTTTATTCATGAGTACGAACAAACGACTTCTAGAGGAATTGCGGCTGGAACGACCAAGTGTGGCATCCGCCAGTCATGGGAGTCGCAAGAAAGTCCTGGCCGCGTCGGCGCTAGTTTGCGCCTGTATCGTTGCCGTTCTGGTCGGCGTCCATTTGTTGTTACGCCCCAAGATAGTTGCTCCTGCACAAAAAGAAACCGCAGTTCCTGTTCGGGGGGAAGTACAGCCTGCGTCGTCCATCGTTCAGACTGCAAACCCATCCTCCTCGGTCCTCCAAGCCAGTGGATATGTCGTGGCACGACGCATGGCCACCGTATCCGCCCGCGTGACCGGGCGTGTCGCTGAAGTTCTGATAGAAGAGGGGCAGCACGTTTCCAAGGGGCAAGTGCTGGCACGTCTCGATAGGATCGATGCAGACGCCAATCGTCGCTTATACATAGCAAGGGCCGCTGCTGCACGGGCACAGGTTCGCCAATACAAGGCGGAGCTTGGGCAGGCCATTGTCGAAGAGGCTCGTTTGCGAACGCTTGTTGAGCAGAAATTGGTTTCAAGATCCCAGTACGATCAGGCTGTGGCGCAGCGAGATGCCCTCCAGGCGCAGCTTGAAAGTGAAGAAATGGAGGTTGCCACGGCATTGGAGCAGGTGCGAATTGCCGACATTGGTATTTCGGACACGATTGTGCGTGCGCCATTCGATGGTGTGGTCGTGGCCAAGGCAGCCCAGCCTGGCGAAATCGTATCTCCGCTCTCTGCGGGTGGCAGTTACACTCGAACGGGTATCGGGACCATCGTGGATATGGCTTCCCTTGAGGTCGAAGTGGATGTTGGCGAGGCCTACATTAGCCGCGTGCAACCTGGTATGCCCGTCAGCATAACCCTCAATGCCTATCGGGATAGCCCGTTTCCAGGCAAGGTCATTGCGATTATTCCCACTGCTGATCGAGGAAAGGCGACCGTGAAAGTACGGGTTGGATTTCTTGCCCCTGACGAACGCATCGTTCCTGAGATGGGGGCAATGGTCAGTTTCTCTGCGCGGCGAGAAGCGAACGCTGCTGACAACCAAGGATCAATGTAAATGAGCTTAATCTCAGTACGCAATCTGACAAAAACCTATCGACGCGGCTCCTCCGAAGTGGAGGTGTTGCACGATGTCAATCTTGATATAGAACAAGGTGAGTTTCTTGCTTTGATGGGGCCGTCTGGATCCGGCAAGACCACGCTTTTGAACCTGCTTGGCGGTCTGGACTTACCAAGTCGAGGTCAGGTTGATGTCGGAGGGCAGCGGCTTGATAGCATGGGAAGCAATGAGCTTTCGTCTTGGCGGCACCGTAACGTCGGATATGTATTCCAGTTCTACAACCTCATGCCATCTCTTAGTGCTCGGGGAAATGTTGAGCTTCCGCTTGTCCTGACCCACTTGAGCAGATCTCAACGGCGGCGGAGTGCCGAAATTGCTCTAGAGCTAGTAGGGTTGGCAGATCGTGCCTCGCACAAGCCGAGCGAACTATCCGGGGGACAGCAACAGCGCGTGGCGATCGCGCGCGCGATTGTTTCCGATCCGGCCATCCTGATATGCGATGAGCCGACGGGTGATTTGGATCGGATTTCTGCCGAAGAGGTGCTTTCCCTTCTTCGGGAACTCAATCAGGTCCATGACAAGACAATCATTATGGTCACACATGATCCTAAGGCGGCTGGCTATGCAACTCGGCGTCTCGATCTAGAGAAGGGGCATTTGCTGGAACCGGTCGTTGGTTGATCAATAGACCACACTAGGCGCATTTTGATCTGTGACTTGTAAGGCACGCAACTGGCTTGCCCTCGACAGCCGCTTACGACCGCCTCGGCGAACTGCTGCAGCCAAGCCTCAACTTCATTTGGCCCCATGTGCCATTACGCCGCTTTCGGGCGGCGCTATTTTTCTGCTGATAGCCAGTCTTGCACGGCACGACTAGCGCTCCATGGAGCTCCATGGCCTTATCCCCTGGGGATAGTTGCAACAGCCAGCCTTCCTGCGCTGCGCCAGCGATGCCACCTCCCCCATGAACTGCGCCAATGCCTGCCACGAGCCGTGTCGTCACTGCCCACCGCAGTGACGACAACGGCGGCTGCCGCAATAATGCGGGCTGGCGCGGCTACGCATTACATGCGGCGTGCATGACGATGCCCCGACATACTGGCCCGGCAGTGACCTTCCGGCGGGTTTGAACACCGGAGATCCTGGCGCAGCTTCCATGCGCCACCGCGTCGTCACTGCGCTGGCCGTACCCACCCGGCCTCCCAAGGGCACCGGTTCCCGCACGTGCCCGTCCGCAAGGATGGAACCACTCCAGGCGCACACGGCTCCCGCACGCGCCGCCCCCTGATCCAGGGCCGAGCCATTGTCCTTTCTCGTTCGTCGGTCCTTCTAAGGCGCAGCGTCTTGCGTCCGCTCCACGTTCCCATGCCGCAGGCCACCGACCTGTGTTCGTCACCCTTTCCCACTATTCCCGAAGGAGGTTCATCCCCGCACAACGCCCGTTTCTCCGCTGTACCGACCACGCCCGTTCGGTCTTCCCGCAGGAAGCAAGGCGGGCTGCCTCACCCGAGGTACCTGGTGATCTCGTAAGCTTCCCCGATCCGCAGACACCCCATAAGTAGAACTTTCTGGCATGTTTTCCCCAGCCAGGAGGTTCCATGAAGAAGTCCCGTTTCACCGAGACCCAGATCGTCTCGATCCTCAAGCAGGCCGACGCCGGCGTGCCGGTCAAGGACATCTGCCGGCAGGCCGGCATCAGCGTTCCGACCTACTACAAGTGGAAGTCGAAGTACGGCGGCCTGGAGGCCTCCGAGCTGCGGCGTGTCAAGGACCTGGAAGCGGAGAACGCCAGGCTCAAGCGGATGTACGCCGAGCTGGCGCTCGACAACGCCGCGATGAAGGATCTGATCGCAAAAAAACTGTAGGGCCGGAGCAGAAGCGCGAGGCCGTGCGGTACCTGGTCGAGGTGCACACGCGGCCCCTGAGCCGGTCCTGTGATTGCGTTGGGTTGTCGCGGGCAGCGTGGTACCAGCCGCCGGTGCACTGGACGGTACGGGATGCCGAGATCATCGCGGCCCTGGCCGAGGTGGTCGAGAATCGCCCGAGCCGCGGCTTCTGGAAGTGTTGCAAGGTCCTGCGCCGTGCGCGTCCGGACTGGAACCACAAGCGAATCTACCGAGTGTACAAGGCGATGAAGCTCAATCTGCGCCGCAAGGCCAAGCAGCGGCTGCCCAAGCGCGAACGCGTACCGCTCTACGTTCCCCTGCTGCCCGATGCCGTCTGGTCAGCGGATTTCATGGCCGACGCGCTGGCGTGTGGCCGCCGCTTCCGGACCTTCAACGTGGTCGACGACTTCAACCGCGAGGCGCTGCACATCGAGGTCGACACCTCGATCTCGTCCACGCGCCTGGTCCGCATCTTCGAGCAGCTCAAGCGCGACCACGGCCTGCCGCAGGTCCTGCGTACCGACAACGGCCCGGAGTTCCTGGGCGAGGCCTTCGTGCAGTGGGCCAAGCTCAACGGCATGGCCATCCGGTACATCCAGCCCGGCAAGCCCAACCAGAACGCCTACATCGAACGCTTCAATCGGACCTTCCGCGAGGAGGTCCTGGACCAGCACCTGTTCACCCGCCTCGACGACGTGCGCGAGGCCGCGTACTGGTGGATGCTCGAGTACAACGAGGAGCGTCCCCACGATTCGCTCGGCGATCTGACCCCGGCCGAGTACCGCCAACGCGTCGCCGGAAGTTCTGCTTTTGAAATGCCTGCTTGACGGGGAAGCTTACGATCTGAGCACCTTGCCCTTGGCTCTTCGGAGCATCCCGCTGCTGCGGGTTGGCACCAACACTGACCCACGAACGACTCGGAACCCCGCACCACCGATTCCCCGATTCGCAGGAGAGCGCCATGGACGATCTGACTTGGACCCTGAAGCAACTCTGCCGGCGCAACCGCGACGGCAGCCACGCCACGCAGGCCGATCGGATGCGCTCGCTGTCCCTGGCCGCACGCCAGTTGCGCGAAGCCGGTTTCCGCCAGATGCGCGCCACCTCGCTCAGGGGCCGCCACGTCGAGGTGCTGCTCTCGCGCTGGCAGGCCGAGGGCTTGTCCACCGGCACGCTCAAGAACCGGATGGCGCACCTGCGTTGGTGGGCCGAGAAGATCGGCAAAGCCGGCTTGCTGCCGAACGACAACGTGCAGCTAGGCATCCCCGACCGTCACCAGGGTAGTCAGCAGAACAAGGCCCGCGAACTGGACGACCAGCTCCAAACCGTCACCGACGCGCACGTGCGCATGAGCCTGGAGCTTCAGGCCGCCTTCGGCCTGCGCCGGGAGGAGGCCATCAAGTTCCAGCCCGCCCATGCCGACCGCGGTGACCACCTCACGCTCAAGGGTTCATGGACTAAGGGCGGGCGGGCGCGCACCATCTCGCTCCTCACCGACAACCAGCGCGCCGTACTGGACCGTGCGCATGCGCTGGTCGGTGCAGGTTCGCTGATTCCAGCCCACAAGACCTACATTCAGCAGCGGCATACCTACGACGGCCAATGCAAGGCCGCTGGCCTGAGCCACATGCATGGTCTCCGGCATCGCTACGCGCAGATGCGCTATGAGGCTCTGACCGGCTGGAAGGCACCGGCAGTCGGTGGCCCGTCCTCCCGACAACTTGCTCCGGAACAGCGTGCTCTCGATGCCCAAGCCCGACAAATCATCTCCCATGAGCTGGGACATGGCAGAGCAAAAATCACCGCTGTTTACCTGGGCCGATAATCGCCAATCCACCACCTACTCATAACCAATCCGACTGGAACTGTACGTCATGCAGCGCCACTATCGACTTCAGGCAAGGAGAACTTCAGCTTCAACCGCCAACGTCTCAGGAGCTACCGTCCCGGATACAAGCCTGCCGATAACCCCACATGGACTCGAAGAAACACAAGAGAAGCCGAATAGAATTTCGGCACTTGCGAGGATTCCTCGCGTTTGCTGAAGAACTTCACTTCACCCGCGCTGCCGAGCAACTGAATATCGACCAATCTCCCCTGTGCGTATGATCAAGGAGTTGGAAAGCGCCTTGGGGGGGCGACGCTCTTCGAGCGCAGCCGTCGGCCCCCCCCCCTGGCCGGACAGGTCTTTGCCGAACACGCCGGACGCCTCCATGCCACGCTGGAGCAGGCAACAAGAGGATGTCATGGCTATTGCCTCCGGCTTGCCCAAAGTTTAAGGAGTTTGGACTACCGCATTCTTGATCGACAACCTGCGGCTCCCGCAATGACCGTTGGCGGCGTTCATCGCGCCTGGAGTGATCCGCATGTTCCCGTCGAATCCCGATACCGATGCCCGCCGGCAATGGTGGGTGGTGCTGTCCATCCTCATCGCGCTCATCTTCGTTGCGCCGGCAGTCAACCTCATCGGCATCGCCCTGACCGGCGGCATCGAAGGCTGGCAACGCTGGTTGGACGCCCATGTCGTGCACTTCTTCGTCTGGCGCTTATGCCTGTACGCCGCCATCCTGGCCGCTTGGCCCTGGGCCAGGAAGCGCCGGCTTCAGCGCGCCCCGCAATCCGCTCCGCAGTTGCGCCGGCTCGAAATCCTCGGCGTGGGCGCGGTGCTGCTCTCCGAAACCAGCCAGTGGCTGCGACACGGTTGAGGGTCGCGACAATGACCCTGCAAACGACCGACTACCTGGAGTATTACCTGACGCTGGTGGCTTGGGTGGTCAACAACGGCGTCTGGGCCATCCTCGTGGCCAGCGGTGCGATCGGCCTGCCGTTCCTGGCCATCGTCCTGGGCGAGTGGCTGCGCGCCCGCGCCGAAGGTGCCGACGAGGGCAACAAGGGCGTGCTGTCCTCACTGCGGATCGAGAATCGCGTCTTCACCGCCATCGTCATCATCCTGTTCGCCTGCATGCCCTTCATCGACGTGGACCTGGCGACGATCAAGCTCGACACCACTCGCTCGACCCAGTGCCAGGTTTCGGTGCCCCAGCCATCCGATACCGGCTGGAGCCAGTCCTTCACCACGCTCAACAATCAGTCGGCCAAGGTCCCGGTCTGGTGGTTCTTCCTGCACAGCCTGTCCAAGGCCATCACCGGCGCGGCCGTCGCCGCCATCCCCTGCGGCACGGATCTGCGGCAGATGCGCATGGACATCGATGCCACCCGCATCGACGATCCGGTCCTGGCCCAGGAAGTGGCCGACTTCAGCCATGACTGCTACGGACCGGCGCGCGCCAAGCTGTTCATGAGCCGCCCCGAGTTGAGCGAGGAGCAGATGTACGACGTCACCTGGATCGGCTCGCGCTTCTTCCTCGACACTGCCGGCTTCTACGATACGTACCACGCCAAGACCCCGCGCGAAGGCTGGGCTTACGACAGCACCCGCGATGCCGGCTTGGCCGAGGTGCCCAGCGGTGCCGGCTATCCGACTTGCCGGCAGTGGTGGAACGACAGCGGCCAAGGGCTGCGCGCTCGGCTGCTGGCCGTGGTCGATCCCGGCCTGATGACCCGACTGGCGAACTGGGCCGGCTTCGTCTCCCGCACCGAACTGGACGACTCGGTGATCCGTGCCATTGCCACCCCGCGCCAGCAGAAGATGAACCAGGGCGCGGTCTATGCCGACTACGGCGGTCAGATCGACAAGACCCTGCCCAATGTGGTGACGCGCGCTGCCAGCGACGTGGGCATCGCGGTAGGTGCCATCGGCTACTTCCCGGCCATGGATGCGGTGCGCCAAGCCCTGCCGATGGTGCTGTCGCTGCTGAAGATGGCCCTGATCATCTGCATCCCGCTGGTACTGACCTTGGCGACCTACGACCTCAAGGCGTTCGCGACGGTCAGTTGCGTGTTCTTCGCACTGTACTTCGTGGAATTCTGGTTCCAACTGGCCCGCTGGCTGGACTCGACCATCCTCGATGCGCTGTACGGTTGGGGCTGGGGCTACAACCGCCCGCACACCAATTTCGACCCGCTGATCGGCCTCAACAACGCCTTCGGCGACATGCTGCTGAACTTCGTCATGGCCACCATGTTCATCGTGCTGCCGTCGTTCTGGGTGGCGGCGTTGGGCTGGGCAGGCATGCACGTCGGCGACGCACTACGCGGCCTCCGGGATGGTACCTCCGGCGCTTCCGCTGCGGGAAAAGGAGGAGCCGACATCATCACTAAGACGATCAAGTAAGACCTTTCAAGCAGAGTCCTTCCTTATCGTGCTTGGTCAGTCTTCGCTATTCCAAGGATTCCCCAAGTCCGTCCTGAAGCAGCCCTCGTAATACCCGAAACCTCGCTCGCCATCACGCCACTGGCCCCGCTCCTCCGGCGTCATCTGCGACTGCGCCTCCAGCACTCTCGCGGCGACGGCCTCGAATACCAGCAGCAACACCAGCCAGACCGCCACATATAGCAGCGCCAACAACACGACAACCTTGACCGTCCATGGCAGCAGCCGTGCCAATCCCAACGGTACGCCACAATCGGTCATCCAGTGCACAACCAGCGCTTCCCGTCGGCGCAGCGTACGATGCCGCTCGCCCACCCAGCGCCCCAGCCTCCTCGCCGCATTGTGCTGTTGCAGCTTGTCGTTCATCGCAGATACCTCGCTTGCATGCGCTGGCTCAAAGGGCCAAGGAAAAGGCGAAAGAATGGACAAGGGAATGGGGATCAACGGACAACGGGCCTACTTGAAAAGGGAAAAGGCCCGCTGCCGCAGTCTACTGCTGGAGACCACGCTCGTTCCTCACTTCGCGATGCCCAGGAACAGCGCCAGACACCGCTCCACCTCGACCAACGTGTTCGCATCCAACCTCCCGAAGGTCGGCCCGATCTTCTCGCGCATCACCGTCATCGTCTTGTCGATCATCAACTGCGACGGCTTCTGCAAGCCGTTCTGCGCATCCGGTCGAACTTTGACCCGCAGTAGTGGCGCAGCCACCAATGTGCTGGTCACCGGCAACACCGTCACCGTCGCGCTCTCGCTGAAGTGGTTGGCCTGGATTACCAACGCGGGACGCGGCTTGCCGAAGTCGCCCTGCATGGCGACCGTTACCAAATCGCCGCGTTTCATTCGGTCCAGCCATCTAGGTCAGCAGCCACTTCGTCCATCCATTGACTCAGATCGGTATCGGCCTCGTCCGCCTGAGCCACTAACTTCGCCTGACGCCGGCATTCCTGCTCGAAGTCAGGCCGCCGAGTATCGGGTACCCAGATTTGCACCGGGCGCAATCCGGCCATGCGCAGAGCATCGCGATGCTTCTGGACACGGGAATTTACCTGAGCCATTCTCTCCTCCATTCTCGTTACATGTAACAAAGATAGCCCATTTCACCGTTACATGCAACACAAGGAAATGCCGTAGAGACACCCGTAGCACGCAAAGCCCAAAACACCAGCGCCACTGCAAGTACCTGCACCAGTTCGTCACTCACTTCATTGCAGGTACGTAGATAGCCCAGGTGGTCGGCCAGCGTGGATACGCTCAGGGCAGCGGTAGGCTGGACGTCATGGCGCAGGGCCTCGGATCATGCAAAGGCATTGGCAGTGCTTCCATCCGAGATGAGGGACGGTTGCCGACTTGCCGCAGAGGGAGCGGCGGCAGGATTCGTGCGGATCATGGCAGTTTAGGCGCGTCATCGTTAGGGATTACGGTGTCGCTCAAGAGGGCATCATCTCAGGAAAGTCCTTTGATTCTTGCTTCATTTTCTCGAAGTTCACGATCCAATGGAGGGTAGTAGATCTCATTTGGCGGAGTATCTGTAAACCATGCCCATTTCACTATGGCTCCTGCGGACAACAGAACTACCAATACTATGATGGATGCCCAGTCCCCTGATGCTTCAATGATGGTGTCCACCACACTGATGCAGTTCGGTGTTAACCACGAAATCAGGTAATCGATTGAGGCGACCAGCAAAACTGCGGCGGTCAATTCCCCTGTGCGCTCCCTGAATTGGCTGGCTGCAATTCTCTCTTGTTCATGTGATTGATATAGGTCGAGCAAAAACTCGCTCCTCTCGCGTAGTGCCAGATCATGAAATGCGCGGACGGGAACTCGCCCTAAGGGGCGTTGATAACGCCGGTCATCCGGTGATTTCCGTGAGGTGGGGATACATGCCAGAACGAAATAGCAGGCATGGCGAAACAAGTTTAGGATCACCGGCATCACGATGGCGACAGCAAAGCTGAAGGCGACAAGGGTGAGCACGATCAACCCTACGTCTCCCAGTAGTTCCTTGTCACCATCCGACCACTGTGACAATCCATGTCCGGTATGAATCATCATGGCGATGTCGAGGAACAAGGCAAGGCATGTCAGCCGCAATGCCCATTGGGCATTCCAGGCCCGATCCAGCACCCCCAATCCTTTCTCTACGACGGCTGAGCCATCAGTTTGTTCCGAATTGCTCTTTGCCAATTTTTATTATCCTGGAAAAGGTTGTCGATGGCTCATGCGTAGTCTGCTACGCCGTACATTTCTGCGGCATCTTTGGCCGCATGCTTGACTTCCACGGAGCAAAAGCTGTTTGCGAACGCCTGCATGAGCTTGTGGGCGCGCTTCCCATTTTCATCGAAACCCACTTCGCAGGAATAGAAGTGAGGGAATGCGCTCCATGCCATGAGGATCTTCCCAAGGTGCCGGTCGTCGCAGATTCGCTCAAAAGCGGGTTGCTTTACATGCAGTCGTTCTGCAAGGTCTGTGATTGACACGGCATCAATGTCAGCTAGCAAGGTGGTCCAGAGCTCTTCCGCTTCAACGAAGAACTGGGTGATTTCCGGGTTCCCATTTTTCAAATGTTCAAGAATTTGTTGCATGTCGTCCCCTGTGGGCAATGTAACGGTTGCGGATTGTCGATGAGACAGCAGCGGATGATGCTGCTTGTAGAAAGGAAATGGAATGGAGCGGTGGGGCTTTACATGCCCTGCGGTGCTCCCTCAGCAGGGAGCGGACGTCGCTGCTGCTCCGGAGATGTGCTTGGGTGGAGGTACCCGCAGCATGGCTGAGATCTGATCCAGATGCTTGCGCACAACTTCCGGCGAGGCCGCAGGCCTTGCCGGGCACGGTACCGGCGATGCGGCGGCTGGACGCGGGACCGGTGCGGGTGGTGGTGCAGCAGGCGTGGCTGGGGCGCGCCGAATGGCCGCCCATAGGCGGAACTCGCCCGCCAGCGCCTTGCGAATCAGTCCGAACAGATAGGCCACCGGCTTGAGTACCTGGCCGAGCAGGCAGCGTGCTGACCACTCGTCGAGGACGGGCTGGCGCTGGTGGCTGTCGAGACGACGCAGGCCGCGCAGCACGTCGCGCTGCTGCTCGGCGGTCAGAGCGGCGAAGTTGGCTGGCAGGCGCAGGCTTTCGGTGGTGGCGCTGGGCGTGTTCTCCCTCGCGCGCGGTACATACGTATTCTTAGAGCGGCTAACAAAACCGCCTTGTACACCTGAGCGGTGATGACAAAATCGCCTGCATGGCACGTCGCAAAGAGATTCCCGCCGCGCTGTGGAAGCGCATCGAACCTTTGATCCCGCCCGTGAAGCCCTCGCCCAAGGGAGGGCGACCGCGCGTGAGCGACCAACAAGCCCTCAACGGTATCGTCTATGTCCTGCGCACCGGCATCCCGTGGGAGGAGTTGCCCCAGGAACTGGGCTACGGCAGCGGCATGACCTGCTGGCGGCGGTTGCGCGACTGGCAAGCCGCCGGGGTCTGGCATCGTCTGCATCAGGTCCTGTTGGCCGAACTGCGCCGGGCCGACAAGCTGGACCTGAGTCGAGCCAGCCTGGACGCGGCCAGTGTGGCCGCCCCCCGGGGGGCGCCTACACCGGGCCGAACCCGACCGATCGCGGTAAGCTCGGTAGCAAGCGGCACCTGATCACCGACTGCAACGGCATTCCCTTGGCGTTCTGTGTCACCGGAGCCCACCGGCACGACTCGGTGGTATTCGAGGAGTTGGTTGATGCACTGCCCCCGATCGCTGGCAAGCCGGGGCGTCCGCAACGCTGGCCGGGCAAGCTGCACGCCGACAAGGCCTACGACATCGACCGCTGCCGCGATCACCTCAACCAGCGAGGTATCACCCCGCGTATCGCCCGCAAGGGGATAGAACGCAACGATAGGCTGGGACGCTATCGTTGGGTAGTCGAGCGCACTCATGCTTGGTTCGCGGGCATGGGCAAGCTGCGCATCCGTTTCGAACGCCGGATCGATATCCATCTGGCCCTGCTGTCTCTCGCCTGCTCGGTCATCTGTCTTCGCCATCTTCCCGGGTTTTGTTAGCCGCTCTTAGAACAAAAGCTGTTACGTACTGTTCCGTTCGGTTGCTCCGATGCCGGGCGATTATCCGAACGGCCGTGATCGCCAACGGGCAGGTCGTGTTGGCCGGTCGATGAGGGTGGGTCGTCATCGTCGGATGAAGGCGGCAGTGGCAACTGCTGCACCCGTTCCCGAATGGAGGCCGGCATCTGCGTCAGTGCATCGGGATCGGCGGCAAGTTCGACCAGGACATGGCGCGCGACCTGGCGCACCGCCAGGCTGGCGTGCTGGAAGGACTGCTCCAACAGCGCGATCCAGGTCAGGTCGCTGTGGCAGACCCGAGTGATCGACACCGGCTGCGAGTGGACGACGTAGTGGTTGGTGGACAGATGGCCGGTCAGCGGATTGCGAGTGTGCGCCTCGACGTGAATCCAGCGCGTGAGCCGCAGCACCGTCAGCGTCCGGGCAACGGTTTCGCGCGAGGCTAGCTCGTTCTCCGGCACGCAAGCCAGGAACTGGCGCAGTTGCATGTAGCTGAGATCGGTGACGTGGCCGCCGGCATTGGCGCTGGCACGCAGGATCATCCAGGCATTGCGTTCGAGCGGCATCAGGCGCTTGTCGAGCAGGAGTGCGAGCGGTACGGCGGGCAGCACGGTCGGCGTGGCGGACGTTTCGCGGGAGGTCGGATGCGGGTGCGACATGGTGGGGTCTCTCGTGGCAACGGCGAATTCGCCGGGTTGCTCCACGACATCCGAACAGCGAGCGCTTCGCTGTGATCAAACCGCATAGCCGGTAGTCCGTATTTGGGGCCGGGTAGGTGGCTCCCCGCAGCCGAAGGCTTGCCAAATTTCGCCGGCCAGTACACAATACTCGACGTCGTTCAACGAGGTGTGCCGAAGACCCCTGTTGAATCAAGTGGATAGGGACTGATGGGGAAACCCGTTTCCCGCTCCAGATTCTCACGAGGCCCCGTACGCGGGGCCTCGTTGTTCCGGCGGAGGGCGCGCCGGGGATGTTCCAGGCCTGGTGGCAGAGTGGTCATGCAGCGGACTGCAAATCCGCGTACGCCGGTTCAATTCCGACCCAGGCCTCCACCGAACCACGCGTCGTGGTTCTCGAAAACAAGCGGGAATAGCTCAGTTGGTAGAGCGCAACCTTGCCAAGGTTGAGGTCGCGAGTTCGAGTCTCGTTTCCCGCTCCAGCTTGCGACGCACGCACCGCTAGCTGTGTAAACCCAGCACGTTGTTCAGTGGGATACGGGAGATGGGCGGTTTGTAGCCAAGGCTGGCATGAGGCCGATGCCAGTTGTAGTGGTGCAGCCAGTTCTTGAAGGCACTGGCGCGCTGCTGCGAGTCGAGGTACGAGCGTGCATAAGCCCATTCGCGCAAGCTGGTCTGCACCAGCCGCTCGGCCTTGCCGTTGGTTCGCGGCGTGTAGGGCCGCGTGCGCAGATGCCGCATGCCGAGGCGCCGAACGAGGCGACGGAAGCTTCGCGAGCGGTAACAAGCGCCGTTATCGGTCAGCACACATTCGAAGTACACGCCCAGGGTCCGGTAATAGCGGATGGCCTGCATCAAGGCCCTGCAGGCGCTGAGTCCGCGTTCGTCCGGCTCGATGGAGCCGAAGGCGACACGTGAGTGGTCGTCGATGGCCAAATGAACATACTCCCAGCCGATGCCATCGGAGTTGATCTGGCGATTGCCAGTGACGCGATGGCCGGGTTGGCGGAAGCGGGCCAGCTTCTTGATGTCCAGATGCAGAAGTTGGCCAGGTTGGGCGTACTCGTAACGGTTCTCCGGCAAGGCTGGCTCCAGATCAGCCAGCCGGTGCAGGCCGGCGCGGCGCAGCAGCCGGGCGATGGTGCTTGGCGCTACCGGCAATTGCTCGGCGATCTGGCGATAGGTCTGGCGTGCACGCCGCTGGTTCAGCACTTGGTCCGCCACGGCTTGTGGAGTCGCGTGCGGACAGCGGTGGGGCCGGGAGGAGCGATCCAGCAGGCCAGCGGGCCCTTCCTGCCGGAAGCGCTTGAGCCACTTGTAGGCGGTACGCACGCTCACCCCGGCCGCCTGTGCGGCTTCTTCCACGCGCATCCCATGAACAAGGATGCGGTCAACGAGCAGGGCTCGACCGCGAGGGCTCAAACGGGCATGTTTATGCAGGTTCATCCGGGGCTCCTGGGGCTGGGTTGGCTTCGCAACCCCCCATCTTCCAGAGATGCCACGGATGAACAACCTACTGAGAGATCACAGCTAGCCGGACGGTGCGTCCGGGCCGCGGTCGCGGAAGGCCGAATCGATCGAATCGTGCGTCATGACGTCCGCGAAGCCGTCGAACGAGCCGTGCCCGACGAGACGCGTCGCCGCGCGGACGAACCCGGTCCACGCCGTGCGCGCGAGCGCTCCGCCGATGCTGACGCGTCGCACGCCGAGATCCTCCAGTTCGCGCAATGAAAGCCCGATCCCCGCGCCGGCGAGCACGTTGACCGGCTTCGGTGCGACGGCCGCGACGATCGCGGCGATGTCGCCGCGGTCGCGCACGCCCGGTGCGTACAGGCAATCGGCGCCCGCGTCCGCATAGGCGACCAGGCGCTCGATCGTGTCCGCCAGGTCCGGGTGGCCGACCAGGAAATTTTCCGCGCGGCCGACCAGCACGACGTCGGCGCCTTCCGCATCGAGCGCTGCGCGCGCGGCCCGCAGCCGCTCGACCGCGGCGCGCAGGCCCATCCGGGGCGAGGCGGGAATGCCGGTCGAATCCTCGAGCGACAGGCCGGCGATGCCGGTCCGCGCCGCCAGCCGCACGTTGTCGTGCACGGCATCCGGGTCGGCCCCGAAACCGCGCTCGAAATCGGCGTTGACGGGAACGTCGGTCGCATCGACGATCGCGCGCAGGTGCGCGAGCGCTTCGGCGCAGGTCACGCCGCCGTCGGGACGCCCGAGCGACCAGGCCAGGCCCGAGCTCGTCGTCGCGAGCGCGACGGCGCCCAGCCGCTGCAACCACAGCGCGCTGCCGACGTCCCAAGGGTTCGGCAGCAGGAAACAGCCGGTTTCATGAAGCTTGCGGAAGGCACGCCGTTTCGCGGGATGCCGGGACGAGGCGATGGCATGGGCATGTCCTGACTCGGGGTTGGGGAACGCCTCTTCGGCGTTAGGAGGGGGAAGATGCTGCGACCCGGCCATTGGGCAGGGTCCGTGCGCCAATGGGCGTTGCCCGTCCGGCGCGCGTGGGCGTGTGGCCGCACGCGCTCAATCGATGCTGTTCCGGTACTGGATGAACCCCGCGTTGGTCGCGACCTGGTCGTACAGTGCGCGGGCGGTCGTGTTGGTTTCGTGCGTGTGCCAGTACACGCGGTCCGCGCCGGCTGCACGCGCGTGCGCGCCGACGGCCTCGATCAGCGCGCGCCCGACGCCGCGGCCGCGCCCGTCGGGCACGGTGAAGAGATCCTGCAGATAGCAGTACGGTCCGACCGTCCAGCAGGAGCGGTGGTAGAGCGCGTGCGCGATGCCGAGCAGCCGGCCGGTGCCGTCGAAGGCGCCCAGGGCCACCATGGGCTCGGCGGGATCCGTCAGCCGCGCCCAGGTCGTGGCGAACATCGCGTCGTCGAGGCGGGTGTCGTAGAACGCGAGGTAGTCACGCCACAGCGGGCGCCAGGCATCCTCGTCGCCGGCGGCGAGCGGCCGGACCGCGATCGCGGGGCGCTTGGCGGCGCGCTTGTCGTGCATTTCGCGGACCTGGTCCGCGCGTATCGCGGCGAGCGAGCGGCGTTGCGCGCCGTGCGCGTCGAAGTTGCCGGGGGCGAGCCACGCCTCGAACGCCGCGGCCAGCGCCGCCCAATCGCGATCGACGATCGAGAACCAGGCGGTATCGCGGCTGCGTCCCTTGTAGACCATCGCCTGCCGGAACGTGCCCTCGTAGCGGAAACCGAGCCGCAACGCGGTCCTGCGCGACGGCGCGTTCAGCGCGTCGCACTTCCATTCGTAGCGACGGTAGCCGAGCGTGCCGAACACGTACTTCATGAGCAGGTACTGGGCTTCGGTCGATATCGGCGTGCGCTGCAGCGCGCGGGAGAAGGCGACGTAGCCGACCTCGGCCACGCCGTTGGCCGCATCGATCCGCATCAGCGCGAACGTGCCGAGCGCGCGCCCGCTGGCCCGGTCGACCACCGCGTAGTGCAGCGGATCCGTGCTCGCGGCCGCAGCTCGCGCATGGGACAGGTAGCTTTGCAGATCCTCGAACGGGCCGATCGACATGTAGGTCCAGTCGCGGCCGTCCGGGGCGGCGGCGTAGGCGGCATGCAGTTCGGCCGCATGGCGCTCCACGTCGAGGGGCTCGATCCGGCAGTAGTGGCCGCCGAGCGTTACCCGCTCGGGGCATGGGCGCGCGCTCCAGCCGGGAACCGGCAGCCCGACGGGCTGGCCATGGGCGTTGGCAGTGTGGGACAAGGTCGCTCTCGCTTCGGTAGGGACCGGCGGCATGCCGGTGCAAGGGATCGTAGGTACCCGGAGGTACCATGGAAAGATCCACCCGGCCCGATTTCCATGGTGCCAGTCCATGACCGCCAAGCCTGCCTTGCCATTGCCGCCGCTCGATGCCCCGTTGACGCGCACGCGCGGCGCTCCGCCGCTGCAACGGCAACTGTTGCGGCGCCTGCGCGACGCGATGCTCGAAGGCGCGTTGCCGGCCGGCAGCCTGCTGCCCGGCACGCGCGCGCTCGCGGACGCGCTCGGGGTCTCGCGCAACACGGTCACGGCCGTCTACGAACAACTGGTCGCCGAGGGTTTCCTGCGTTCGGACCGGCTGGGTACGCGTGTCGTCGATCTGGTACGGCCGGCGCGGGCGAAGAAGGCCGTGGCGGCACCCAAGGTCCCGCGCCGCATCGCGGACCTGCGTCCCGCCGCGCCCGTGCACGACGGCGGCCATTTCCGGCCGGGCGTGCCTGCGCTGGCGCAATTCCCGGCCGCCGCGTGGCGGCATGCGCTCGACCGGGCAGGGCGGCGCTCGGGTGCCGGCGCGTTCGGCTACGGCGATCCGTTCGGCGAGCCCGTCCTGCGTGCCGCGATCGCGCGGCACCTCGCGGTCACCCGCGGCGTGCATTGCGAGCCCGCGCGGATCGTCATCACCGACGGCGCGCAAGGCGCGATCGCGTTGTGCGTGCAGTTGCTGACCGATCCCGGGGATGTCGCCTGGATCGAGGAGCCGGGCTACCGCGGTGCGCGGGCGGCGATGCGCGCCGGCGATCTCCAGGTCGTGCCGGTACGGGTGGACGCGGAAGGATTGCGCGTCGAGGCCGGGGATTGGCGGGGACGTCCGCCGCGGATCGTCTACACGACCCCGTCGAACCAGTATCCCACCGGCGCGGTGCTGTCGGTCGCGCGGCGGCTGGCGCTGCTCGATGCCGCGCAGCGCCATGGCGCATGGGTGATCGAGGACGACTACGACAGCGAGTTCCGCCATGCCGGCGAGCCGATCGGCGCGATGCAGGGCCTGGTCGCGAACGCACCGGTGCTGTACGTCGGTTCGTTCAGCAAGACCATGCTCCCGGCGCTCCGGCTCGGCTTCGTCGTGTTGCCGGAGGCGTTGGTGCCCGTCGTCGCCGATGCGCTGGGCGAATTGCTGCGCGGGGTCCCGCGGCATACGCAACTCGCGCTCGCGGATTTCATCGAAAGCGGCGAGTACGCACGGCATCTCGGCCGGATGCGGCGGTTGTACCGAGGGCGGCGGCGGGCGCTGCTCGAAGCGCTAGGGCGCTTCGACGTCGCGCACCGGGTCGAGGGCGGGCCATGCGGGCTTCACCTGACGCTGCGGCTGCCCGGTCGTTGCCCGGACCGCGCGCTGGCCGCGGCGGCCAGCGCGCATGGGATCGGGGCGGCCGCACTGTCGGCGTTCGCGATGCGGCCGGTGCCTTCCGACAACGGCCTGGTGCTCGGCTACGGGAACACGCCGGAGCACCTGTACGAGCCGCTCGTGCGCAGGCTTGCAGGGCTCGCGCGCGGGATCGAACGAGATTGAGCGCGTGGCACGAACGCTTGCCGGGCCGGTCGCGGCATCGCTCCGCGACGCATGGCCTTCATGCGCGCATCCCAGGCAGGATCCAAGGGAATTCAGCTACTTACGAGGCTTCCGGTGGCCTGCTGCCGGGCCATCCCCGCAGGTGCGCCGGCCTGCTTTCGAGTGTGAAGAAGGGCTGGCACGAACCGGAATGTCCCTGTACAATGCACAGCTCAACGCGGGAATAGCTCAGTTGGTAGAGCGCAACCTTGCCAAGGTTGAGGTCGCGAGTTCGAGTCTCGTTTCCCGCTCCAGGTTTTCCAAGGCCCCGCTCGCGGGGCCTTGTCGTATCGGTGACCCGGCCTCCGGTTTTCCGATAGACTTCGAGCACCGGCCTGGTGGCAGAGTGGTTATGCAGCGGACTGCAAATCCGCGTACGCCGGTTCAATTCCGACCCAGGCCTCCATCGAAGCCCGCCTTGGCGGGCTTCGTCGTTGCCGGCGCAGGGATTGATCCCGATCAAGGCGCGGCGGTCGAGGGCCGCCCATAGTGGCGGCATGGAAACCCCCGACTTGCCGCCCATGCCGGCGTGGAATTTCGATCCCGGGCTGCTGCGCCGCCACGACCGGCCAGGACCGCGCTACACCTCGTATCCGACCGCGCCGCATTTCCGCGCGGATTTCGACGCCGCGCAGTTGCGTCGTGCCGTGATCCGTTCGCAGGCGCGATGGCCCGGGCGGCCGCTCTCGCTCTACGTGCACGTGCCGTACTGCAGCCATCCTTGCTTCTACTGCGGGTGCAACCGCGTGATCACGCGCGATCGCGGCAGGGGCGAAGCCTACGTGCGGCGCGTGCTGCGCGAAGCGGAGATGCTGGCGGCGCTGCTCGATCCGCGGCGCGAGGTCGTGCAGGTGCACCTCGGCGGCGGGACGCCGAACTTCCTCTCCCCGGCGCTGATCGGCGAACTGATGGCCGGTTTGGGGCGGCACTTCCGGTTCGATGCCTCGCCCGGCCGGGACGTCTCGATCGAGCTGGATCCGCGGCAGGCGTGCCGGGGCGACATCGCGGCGTTGGCCGCGATCGGGTTCAATCGCGTCAGCCTGGGGGTCCAGGACTTCGACCCCGACGTGCAGCGCGCCATCAACCGCATCCAGGGCGTGCGGGAAACGCTGTCGCTCATCGAAGCCTGCCGCCAGCACGGCATCCGCTCGGTGAACGTGGACCTGGTCTACGGCCTGCCGCGGCAGAACCTGCAAGGTTTCTCGCGGACGCTGGACGCGGTGGTCAGCACGCGCCCGGACCGGCTGGCGATCTATGGCTACGCGCACCTGCCGCAGGTCTTCCGCGCGCAGCGCAAGATCGCCGATGCCGACCTTCCGGACCCGGAACTCAAGCTGGCGTTGTTGGGTTCGGCGGTGCGAACCCTGTCCGGGGCCGGTTACCAGTACATCGGCATGGACCATTTCGCGCTGCCGGAAGACGAGTTGGCCCAGGCCCAGCGCCGCGGCGACCTGCACCGGAACTTCATGGGGTACACGACCCATGCCGGCACCGATCTGCTCGGGCTGGGCGCGAGTGCGATCAGCCACGTCGGGGACAGCTACAGCCAGAATCCGAAGGGGTTGCCGCAATGGGAGGCCGCCATCGACGAAGGTCGCCTGCCGGCCTGGCGCGGGCTCGTGCTGTCGCAGGACGACCAGGTGCGCGCCGACCTGATCCAGCGGCTGATGTGCCAGGGGGAGATCGATGTCGGCGCGATCGAGGCGGCATACGGCCTCGATTTCCGCAGCCGCTTCGATGCCGAGCTGCGGGCGCTGGCGCCGCTGGCGGACGACGGCCTGGTCGGCGTCGAACCGGGCAGGGTGCGCGTGACCGACGCGGGGCGGCCGCTGGTCCGCCTGGTCGCGATGTGCTTCGACCGCTACCTGCAGGCGCCGCGGCAGGCCGCGTATTCCAAGGCGATCTGACCCCGGCATTCACAACCGCGTGGCGATCAGGCACCCTATCGCCCCATGCCCGGATGGCGAAACCGGTAGACGCAAGGGACTTAAAATCCCTCGACCGCGAGGTCATGTGGGTTCGATTCCCACTCCGGGCACGTGAGATGGCGAGTCGCCGGCCGGCGCTCGCCGCGCGGATCGCATCCAACGGGAAAGGGCATGACGGCCGCAAAGCTCGTCGACATCGCATCGGCCGCCATCGGCATCATCGGACTGGGCTATGTGGGGCTGCCGCTGGCCGCGGAGTTCGGGCGGTACCGGCGCACGGTGGGCTTCGACATCGACGCCACGCGCGTGGCGCGGTTGCAGGCCGGCCACGACGACACGCTCGAGCTGCAGCCGGACCAGCTGGCCGCCGCACGCCTGCTCGAATACAGCGCCGACCCGGCTTCGCTCGCCGGCTGCGGCGTCTTCATCGTCACCGTGCCGACGCCGATCGACGCGCACGAGCAACCGGACCTGGAGCCGCTGCGCAGCGCGACGCGGCTGATCGGCTCGATGCTCGAGCCCGGCGACCTGGTGATCTACGAATCCACGGTGTACCCGGGTACCACCGAGGAAGTCTGCGTGCCGATCCTGGAATCGGTGTCCGGCCTGCGCTTCAACCGGGATTTCTACTGCGGCTACAGCCCGGAGCGGATCAATCCCGGCGACCACCAGCGGCGGTTGCCGGACATCCGCAAGATCACGTCCGGTTCCACGCCCGAAGCGGCAGCCGCGGTCGACGCGCTCTACGCGCAGATCATCACCGCCGGCACCTGGCCGGCGCCTTCGATCCGCGTCGCGGAGGCGGCCAAGGTCATCGAGAACATCCAGCGCGACGTCAACATCGCGCTGGTCAACGAGCTGGCGCTGATCTTCGACCGGCTCGGCATCGATACCCAGGACGTGCTGGACGCGGCCGGCACCAAGTGGAATTTCCTGCCGTTCCGGCCGGGGCTGGTGGGCGGGCACTGCATCGGGGTCGATCCGTACTACCTGCTGCACAAGTCCGAGAGCGTGGGTTACCACCCGGACCTGATCCACAGCGCGCGCACGATCAACAACCGGGTGGGGCGGCACGTGGTGGAGCGGGTGCAGGCGCTGCTGGCCGATCGCGGCGTGTCCATGCCGCAGGCGCGCATCCTGGTCCTGGGCATCACCTTCAAGGAGAACTGCCCGGACCTGCGCAACAGCCGCGCGCTGGAGCTGGTGGAATCCTTCGCCGCGCTGGGCGCCAAGGTGGATGCGGTCGATCCCTGGGCTTCGCCCGAGGAAGCCCGGCGCAAGGCCGGCATCGCCGTGGCGCCCGAGGCGGATGCCGGCGGCTACGACGCGATCGTGCTCGCGGTGGCGCACCGGCAGTTCCGCGAGTTCGATGCCGATCGCATCCGCGCGCTCGGGAAGCCCGGTGCGGTCGTTTACGATGTGAAATCGGTCTGGCCGAGGGAACTCGTCACCGACCGGCTGTAGCGGATCGACCAATCGGAGGCGCGATGCATCGTTACCTGGCCCTGGCCATCAGCTTGTCGATGTGGTGCCTGAGCGCGGTCTTGGCCGTGCGATGGCCGGACTGGTGGTGGGGCGTGGCGGTCTTCGGCGCGCTGGTCGCGCTCGGATGCTGGGACCTGCGCCAGCGGCGCAGCACGCTGCGGCGCAACTATCCCATCCTGGCCCACTTCCGCTACGGGCTGGAATCGATCGGGCCGGAGATCCGCCAGTACTTCGTGCAGAGCGACATCGACGAGGTGCCGTTCTCGCGCCAGCAGCGTTCGCTGGTGTACCAGCGCGCCAAGCAGGAAATGGACGTGGTGCCGTTCGGTACGCTGCGCAGCGCGTACGAGGTGGACTACGAGTGGATCAACCATTCGCTCGCGCCGAGTCACATCGACAGCCACGATTTCCGGGTGCTGGTCGGCGCCGATTGCGCCAGGCCGTACTCGGCGAGCGTGTTCAACATCTCGGCGATGAGCTTCGGCGCGCTGTCGGCCAACGCGATCCGCGCGCTCAACGAAGGGGCGCGGCGCGGCCGCTTCTACCACGACACCGGCGAGGGCTCGATCTCGCCTTACCACCGGGAACACGGCGGCGACCTGGTGTGGGAGATCGGTTCGGGCTACTTCGGTTGCCGCGACGAGGCCGGCCGCTTCAGCGAGGAGCGCTTCGTCGCCAATGCCGCCGGCGACCAGGTGAAGATGATCGAGGTCAAGCTGTCGCAGGGCGCCAAGCCGGGCCACGGCGGCGTGTTGCCGGCGGCCAAGGTGAGCCCGGAGATCGCGCAGACGCGCGGCGTGCCCACCGGCGTCGACTGCGTGTCGCCGGCGGCGCATTCGGCGTTCTCGACCCCGGTCGGCCTGCTGCAGTTCGTCGCGCGCTTGCGCGCGTTGTCCGGCGGCAAGCCGACCGGCTTCAAGCTCGCGATCGGCCACCCCTGGGAATGGTTCGGGATCGCCAAGGCGATGCGGGAAACCGGACTGCTGCCGGACTTCATCGTCGTCGACGGGGCCGAGGGCGGGACGGGCGCGGCGCCATCGGAGTTCGTCGACCATGTCGGTGTGCCGATGCACGAGGCGCTGATGCTGGTGCACAACACGCTGGTCGGGCTGGACCTGCGCGATCGCATCCGGATCGGCGCCGCGGGCAAGATCACCAGCGCCTTCGACATCGCGCGCACGCTGGCGATGGGCGCGGACTGGTGCAACGCGGCGCGCGGCTTCATGTTCGCGCTCGGCTGCATCCAGTCGCTCAGCTGCCACAACGATCGCTGCCCGACCGGCATCGCCACGCAGGATCCGCGCCGCTGGCGGCACCTGGACATGCCGGACAAGGCCGAGCGCGTGCACCGCTTCCACGAGAACACGCTGAAGGCATTGCGCGAGCTGCTGTGCGCGGCCGGGCTGGACGATCCGGCGCAGCTGGGTCCGGAGCACATCATCCGCCGCGTGTCGCCGGTGGAAATCCGTTCGCTGGCCTCGCTGTACCGCTTCCTGGAACCGGGCGAGCTGCTGCACGCGGTGCCGGCGCATGCGGTGTTCCGCGACTACTGGGCGGATGCGCGCAGCGATTCGTTCGCGCCGCCGCCGCGCATCCGGGCGCTGCGCGACAGCAAGTCGCGATAGCGGGGGACGGCGATGCGGTTCAGGGCCGGGCACGGAGGGGATGTCGATGCGCTCTGGGCCTTGCGCACGCGCTGCGTGCGCGAGCTGTGCAGCAGCCATTATCCGCCGGAGGCCATCGCGCCGTGGGCCGCATCGCCGCCGCCTGCGCACTACCCGGAGCTGCTTGCCCAGGGCGGCTGCATCGTCGCCGAGGATGCCTCGGGCCGGCTGCTGGGCTATGGGGTCCTGGACCGGGAAGGCAACGAGATCGATGCGCTGTTCGTCGATCCCGACCGCGGCGGGCAAGGCATCGGCCAGGCCCTGATGCAACGGCTGCTGGCGCGGGCCGATCGCGCCCGGGAGCTGGTGGTGTCGGCCTCGCTCAACGCCGTGCCGTTCTATCGGCGCGTCGGCTTCGTCGTCGAACGCGAGGAGCGCTATCCGCATCCCTGCGGCGTGGCCTTGGCTTCGGTACGGATGCGGCGGCCCTGGTAGCGGCTCAGCGTTCCAGCCAGGCCAGCGCGCCTTCGGCCGCGCGCAGAGCGCTGGCGAAGCAGGCGGTGAGCAGGTAGCCGCCGGTCGGGGCTTCCCAATCGAGCATTTCGCCGGCGCAGAACACGCCCGGCAGCGCGGCCAGCATCAAGCCCTCGTCCAGCGCCGACAGGCGTACGCCGCCGGCCGTGCTGATCGCTTCGGCCATGGGGCGCGGCCGGAGCAGGACCAGCGGCAAGCGCTTGAGCGTGGCAGCCACCGCGGCAAGGTCCTGGCCGGCATCCTTGCCCAACCGCTCGAACACCAAGGCGGCCTTGGCCGCATCCAGCCCGGCCTGGCGGCGCAGGTGCTCGCCGAAGCTGCGGCCCTTGCGCGGCTTGGACAGGTCGGCCAACAGGCGGGCTTCGTCGCGGCCGGGGACCAGGTCCAGCCACAACATGGCCTGGCCGTCGCGATCGATCGTTTCGCGCAAATCGGCCGCCAAGGCGTAGACGAGGCTGCCCTCGATGCCGTACTCGCTGGCCACGCATTCGCCTTGCAGCCGATGGGCCTGGCCGGCGAGGCCGTGCCAGTGCGCGACCACCGGCTTCAGCGGCGCGCCGGCGTGGCGCTGGGCGAACCAGGGCGTCCAGGCGACGTCGAAGCCGCAGTTGGCCGGCTGCAGCGGGGCGATGTCCACGCCGCGCGAACGCAACAACGGGACCCAGGCGCCATCGGAACCGAGCTGCGGCCAGCTGCCGCCGCCCAGCGCCAGCACGGTCGCGTCGGCACGCACGGATACGTCCTCGTCGCCATGCGCGAAGCGCAGGCTGCCGTCGTCGTTCCAACCCAGCCAGCGATGCTGCACGTGCAGGCGCACGCCCTGTTCCTTCAGGCGCCGTACCCAGCCGCGCAGCAGCGGCGCCGCCTTGCGGTCGACGGGGAAGACCCGGCCGGAACTGCCCACGTAGGTGTCCACGCCGAGGCCGCGCGCCCAGTCGCGCAGGGCTTGCGCGTCGAAGTCGCGCAACCACGCGCCGACGGTTCCGGCCTGCTCGCGATAGCGGCTGGCGAACAGGCCGGGCGGATCGGAATGGGTGAGGTTGAGCCCGCCCTTGCCGGCGATCAGGAACTTGCGGCCCGGCGAGCCCTTGGCCTCGTAGAGGTCCACCTGCAGGCCGGCCGCCCGCAGGCGTTCGGCGGCGAACAGGCCGGCAGGGCCGCCACCGATCACGGCCACCCGGGCAGCGGACACCGGCCCGGCCATCAATCCGCGCGCACGCCGAGCAGTTCGACGTCGAATACCAGCGAGGCGCCGGGCGGGATCACGCCGCCGGCACCGCGATCGCCGTAGCCGTACTCGGGCGGGATCATCAAGGTGCGCTTGCCGCCGACCTTCATGCCGGCCACGCCTTCGTCCCAGCCGCGGATCACCTGGCCGCCGCCGAGCCGGAACTGGAAGGGCTCACCGCGATCCACCGAACTGTCGAACTTGTCGCCGTGCCTGTCGGCGGTGCGCTCGTCGTAGAGCCAGCCGGTGTAGTGCACGGTGACCAGGTCGCCGGGCTTGGCTTCCGCGCCGTCGCCGGGATGCGTGTCGATCTTCTCGAACTGCGCGATGGTGCCGCCCGGCGGCGGGCCCGGGGGCGTGCAGCCGGCCAGCAGGCAGAGCAGCATCAGGAGTGGGAATCGCAGCATGGCGGCATCCGGCGCAAAGGGGCGGGGATTATCGCACCCATGCCGGCTATCATCCGCGCATGGCGAAGCTGCTGATGAACCTGCGCAACGTGCCCGACGACGAGGCCGAAGACGTCCGCCGCCTGCTGCGCGAGCACGGCGTGGCCTTTTACGAGACGCGTCCGAGCGTGTTCGGCATCTCCGCCGGCGGCATCTGGCTGCAGGACGCGGACACCCATCCGCGCGCGCGCCAGTTGCTGGCGGAGTACCAGCGGCAGCGCAGCGAGTCCGCCCGCGCGCAGCGGCAGCGGGCGCTGGAGGAGGGCACCGCGGAGACCTTCGGCTCGCTGTTGCGGCGCCGGCCGCTGTTCGTGCTGGCGACGCTGCTGGCGATGCTGCTGGTGGCCTCGCTGGTCCTGCTGCCGTTCCTGCTGTTGAAGGGGTAGGCGCCGCCAGCGGGTAAAATGGGCGGATGTTCACCAACACCGCCGCCTACCACTTCGTCGCCATCGCCGATCCCGACGCGCTCGCCGGGCAGGTCCGCGAGCGTGCCGCCGCCCTGCGGCTGACGGGCACCGTGCTCGTGGCGGGCGAGGGCATCAACCTGTTCCTGGCCGGCGCGCAGGCGGACATCGACGCGTTCTACGGCGAACTGCGGTCGGACCGCCGCTTCGCCGGCATGCGCATCAAGTACAGCCGCAGCCGCCACCAGCCGTTCGGCAGGCTCAAGGTGAAGGTGAAGCCGGAGATCATCAGTTTCCGGCGCGACCACGCTTCGCCCCTGGGCGAGCGCGCCCCTGGCGTGTCGCCCGCCGTGCTGCGGCAATGGCTGCGCTCCGGCCGCGACGACCGGGGACGCCGCGTGGTGATGCTCGATACGCGCAACCGCCAGGAGATCGAATACGGCACCTTCGCAGGCGCGTTGACGCTGCCGATCAGCAAGTTCACCGACCTGCCGGAGGCGCTCCAGCCGCATCGCGAGGAGCTTGCCGATGCGACGGTGGTCAGCTTCTGCACCGGCGGCATCCGCTGCGAGAAGGCCGCGTTGTGGATGCGCGCCAGCGGCATGGACAACGTGCTGCAACTGGACGGCGGGATCCTCGGCTACTTCGAGGAAGTCGGTGGCGAGGGTTACGACGGCCGCTGCTTCGTGTTCGATGGCCGGGTCGCCCTCGACCCGCAACTGCAGCCCCTGCACGATCCGGAACAGCCGGTCGCCGAGGTCGGGAAAATCTGACCGATCAATTCCGGATTGTCCGATGGCCTGGCCTGGCCGGCCATCGGCAAGATCGGATGTCGCGGCGGGTGGACCATCGTCGCCGTGCATCAGCCAGCAGCATGACAGTTGCATGCAACCGGGTCATGGCTGCGAGCAAACGCCTTTCATGCTTCGGGAAATGCATGCCGCAAGGATGCTTTTTTGGCGGCGCGCAATGTCTTGCCCTGAATTATTCATGGAGCTAGGCTGGTCCAAGCGGCTGGCCGTCACAGTCTGGGGGACAACACGGATGACCATCAGAGTTTTTCTGATCGACGACCATGCATTGGTACGTACCGGTATGGGGATGATCCTGTCCAACGAGTTGGACATCGAGGTCGTCGGCGAATCGGAGACCGGCGAGGATGCATTGCCGCAGATCAGGCGCCTGCAGCCGGACATCGTGTTGTGCGACCTGCACCTGCCCGGCGTCAGCGGGCTGGAGGTGACCGAGCGGCTGGTCAAGGGCAGTTACGGCGTGCGGGTCATCATCGTGTCGGTGCTCGAGGACGGGCCGCTGCCGAAGCGCCTGCTCGAAGTCGGCGCGTCCGGCTACGTCGGCAAGGGCGGCGATGCGCAGGAACTGCTGCGCGCGGTCCGCGACGTCGCGCTGGGCAAGCGCTACCTTGGCAACAGCATCGCGCAGAACATGGCGCTGGCGAACCTGGACGGCGGTGCCTCGCCCTTCGATGCGTTGTCGCCGCGGGAACTGGAAGTGGCGCTGCTGCTCACCCAGGGCCTGCGCCAGGAGGACATCGCCAAGCGCTTGAACCTCAGCGCCAAGACCGTCAACACGCACAAGGCCAGGTTGTTCGAGAAGATCGGGATCCAGGACAACATCGCGCTGGCGCGCCTGGCCAACCAGTACGGGCTGACCGATCCGGCCCGGACGATCTGAGCATTTCCGGATGCCCAAAAAGAAAGCGGCCTTGCGGCCGCTTTCTTTTTGCCTGCCGTCAGCCGGCGCGCGGCTTGTCGGCGATGCCTTCCGGGGCGCGGTCCGGCGCCTGGGGTTCGGACGAGGCGTCCTCGTGCACTTCCGCGGCCAGCTTCTTCTCGTTCGCCGGCTGCGGAGCCGGGACGGTGTCCGGTCGCGGTGCCGGAGCTTCCGCCTGCGGCACCGCTTCTTCGGCGACCTGGCGGGGCTCGGCGTGCTGGACCGGCTCGGCCTCCGGCGCCGGTTGCTTGGGCGCTTCGTCGGGGGCGAGCGCATCCAGCAGCGTGGTCTGGACCGGCGCATACGGCTTGGGCGCGGGCACGGTTTCCGGGGCGGTGTCGGCCTTGGCGGTGTCGGCTTCCGCCTCAGCTTCCTGGGCCGCTTCGGTGGTTTGCGGCGGGACCACGGCCGGAGCGGTCACGGCGACCGGTTCGGGGGCGGCGACGGCCGGGCTGACCGCGATGGCGTGCGGCTCGCTGGCCGGCGCTGCCTGGACGACGGCGACGGGAGCGGCTTCCTTCGTTTCCGCGGGTTTTTCCGCGGGCGAAGGAACGCTGTCGGACGCGACCGGCGCAACGGGAGCCGGTCGCGGCGCCTCGTTGCGCACGACGGGGGCAGCCGGCGCGGCAGGGGCGGGCACATCGTCGAAATCGAATTCCGGCTGCGGCCCGGCCGACGTCGCGACCGGCGCAGGGGCCGCATCGGTCGCATCGACCTCCTGGCCCTCGTCCAGGTCGAGCTCGCCGTCGTCCAGCTCATCGGCGGTGCCGGCGGCGTTCTCGTTCGTCGCGCCGTTGCCACGGCGCCGGCGGCGTCCACCGCGGCGTCCGCGGCGGCGACGGCTGCCGCCTTCGCCGGCGGCCTCGCCCGGCGTCGCATTGGCCTCGCCAGCCTGGGGCTGCGCGGTAGCGGCCTCGGCAGAAGCCTCCGCGGCGGCCACGTTCGGCTCGCGGGCTTCGCGTTCGGCCGGGGCCGGCTTGGCGGCGACGGCTTCGCTGGCGAGCGCGGTCACGGCGACGGTGCCGGCGGCAGCCGTGGCGACCGCGTTCTCGTTCGAGCCGGCGGCGGCAGTGGGCTTGTCCTCGCGGGGCGGCCGTGGCGGTTGCGCGCGCTCGTTCGGTGCCGTTTCAGCCGGCTCCTGCTGGGCCGGGCGCTGCTTCTGCGCGGCGGGCTGCTGCGCTTGCTTCTGCGGCTTGGGCTGCTTGGTGGCGGGCGCCTGGTCGCCGCGCGGCTGCTTGGGTTGCGCCGGCTGCTGCGGCTGGGCGTTGCCGGCATTGCCCTGGCGGCGTTCCTCGCGGCGGGCGTTGGCGTTGTTGCCGCCGCGCTCCTTGCCCTGGCCGCCGTTGCCATTGCCGCGGTTGTCGCGCTCACGGCGCTGGCCACGCTCGCTGCGGTTGCCGCGGCCGTCCGCCTGCTTCTGCTGCGGGGCCTGCTCGGCCCGCGCCGGCTGGGCGGGTTCGGGTGCGCCGAAGATGCGCTTGAGCCAGCCCACCACGCCGCTGGGAGCCGGCGCCGGCGCCGGGGCCGGTGCGGGAGCTGCGGCAGGGGCGGGCGCGCGCACCGGTTCCGGTGCTTCCTCGCGCACCGGCGCAGGCTGGCTGTGCTTGACCTGCGTGACCGCGGGGGCGGGCGGGATGTTGAGCTGCGCCTTGGTGAGCGCATGCACCGGCAGCTTGCGCGGGGTGCCGCGCTGGTAGCTCGGCTTGCCGCTTTCCTCGCCCAGCTCGTTCTCGCGCAGGCGGGTGACTTCGTAGTGCGGCGTATGCAACTGCTCGTCGGCGACGATGATGATCGGCGCATCGTGGCGCTTCTCGATCTCGCTGAGCGCGCGGCGCTTCTCGTTGAGCAGGTAGTTGGCGATCTCCACCGGGGCCTGGACCAGGACCTGCCCGGTGTTCTCCTTCATCGCGTGCTCCTCGGCGACGCGGATGATCGACAGCGACAGCGACTCGACGCTGCGCATGCGGCCATGGCCGTCGCAGCGCGGGCAGACGATCTGGCTGGACTCGCCCAGCGACGGGCGCAGGCGCTGGCGGCTCATCTCGAGCAGGCCGAAGCGCGAGATGCGGCCGATCTGCACGCGCGCGCGGTCGTACTTGAGGGCGTTCTGCAGGCGGTTCTCGACCTCGCGCTGGTGCTTGGACGAGGCCATGTCGATGAAGTCGATCACCACCAGGCCGCCCAGGTCGCGCAGGCGCAGCTGGCGCGCCACTTCCTCGGCCGCCTCCAGGTTGGTGTGGAACGCGGTCTCCTCGATGTCGCCGCCCTTGGTGGCGCGCGCCGAGTTCACGTCGATCGCGGTCAGCGCCTCGGTCTGGTCGACCACGATCGAGCCGCCGGAGGGCAGGCGCACGTTGCGCTCGTAGGCGCCCTCGATCTGCGATTCGATCTGGAAGCGGTTGAACAGCGGGATGTCGTCCTTGTAGTGCTTGAGCTTGCGCAGGTTGTGCGGCATCACCTGCTGCATGAACTCGCGCGCGGTCTCGTACATCTCCTCGGTGTCGACCAGGATCTCGCCGATGTCGGCGCGCAGGTAGTCGCGCAGGGCGCGCACGATCAGGCGCGACTCCTGGTAGATCAGGAACGGGGACGGCTTGGACAGTGCGGCCTCGGCGATGGCGCGCCAGACCTGCAGCAGGTAGTCCAGGTCCCATTGCAGTTCCTCGGCATCGCGGCCGACGCCGGCGGTGCGGATGATCACCCCCATGTCGTCGGGGATGTTCAGCTTGTCCAGGGCGTCCTTCAGCGCGGCGCGGTCCTCGCCCTCGATCCGGCGCGAGACGCCGCCGGCCGACGGGGAGTTCGGCATCAGCACCATGTAGCGGCCGGCCAGGGAGATGAACGTGGTCAGGGCGGCGCCCTTGTTGCCGCGCTCCTCCTTGTCGACCTGGACCACGATCTCCTGGCCCTCGCGCAGCAGCTCGCGGATGCCGGCCTTATGGTGGTCTACCCCGCTCTGGAAGTAGTCGCGGGAGATTTCCTTCAGCGGCAGGAAGCCGTGGCGCTCGGCGCCGTAGTCGACGAAGGCGGCTTCGAGGGAGGGTTCCAGCCGGGTGATGCGGCCCTTGTAGATGTTGGACTTCTTCTGTTCCTTGGACGGCTGTTCGATGTCGATGTCGTACAGGTTCTGGCCGTCCACGATCGCCACGCGCAGTTCTTCGGCCTGCGTGGCGTTGATCAGCATTCGCTTCATTGTTGCGTTCCTCGCGCGCTGCTACCGCGCGGAACGCCATGGCGTTTCGCCTCTGGAACGGTTTCGCCGACCCCTCCGCGCCGGGCGCGTACAGGTCCGCTTGAGCTTTCCAGCGCTGCGACACCACGGCAGGCCGCGGGAGCGCTTGTTCGTTTTTTGGTGTTTCAGGACCGGCGGCCGCGTCCAGCAGGCTGGGGCGTCGCACGGGACATGTTCAGCGCGACGGCCCTAAGGCCGCCGGCGATGGCCGGGTAGGCCGGTAAGCCGCTAACATGGCCGCCCCGGGGGCGGTGGCCGCGCACTGTGCCGGATCCATCGGAAGCGGGGCTTCTGGCCCTAGGCAACTTCCAACGAAATCAAACCCTTATCTCGCCCGCCGAGTGTAGCAGAATAAATAGCCGGATGACCGATCCCCATACTCCGAAAGCGTCGGGCGCACGTATCGTGAAGGTCCCGGACGACCGCAGCGGCCAGCGCCTGGACAATTTCCTGCTCGGCCAGCTCAAGGGGGCGCCCCGCAGCCTGGTCTACAAGCTGGTCCGCAGCGGCCAGGTGCGCGTGAACGGGGGCCGGGCCAAGGCCGAGCGCAAGCTGGAAGGCGGCGACGAGGTGCGGCTGCCGCCCGTGCGTCTCACCGAGGAGGGAGAACGGACCCCGCCGCCCGCTGCCTTCCTGGCGCGGATGGAGGCGGCCATCGTGTTCGAGGACGAGCGGCTGCTGGCCCTGAACAAGCCTTCGGGCGTGGCCAGCCACGGCGGCAGCGGGATCAGCCACGGCGCGATCGAGACCCTCCGGGCGCTGCGTCCCAACCAGGGCCTGGAGCTGGTGCACCGTCTGGACCGCGACACCTCGGGCCTGCTGATCGTCGCCAAGAAGCGCTCGGCGCTCACCGAGCTGCAGGCGCTGATGCGGGAAGGCGACGGCGACGACGGCCGCGGCATCGCCAAGCGCTATCTTACCTTGCTGGTCGGCCGCATGCCCGATGGCGTGATGAGCGTGGACGCTCCCCTGCACATCGGCCTGCGCCAGGGCGGCGAACGGCACGTGCAGGTGAACGCGCAGGGCAAGCCGTCGCTGAGCCACTTCCGGGTGCTCGAACGGCGCGGAGGCCATTCCTATTGCGAGGTGCGGATCGAGACCGGCCGTACCCACCAGATCCGCGTCCACGCCCAGCATCTCGGCCACCCGGTCGCCGGCGACGACAAGTACGGCCAGGCCGAGGTCAACAAGCGGCTGCGCGAGCAGATCGGGCTCAAGCGCCTGTTCCTGCACGCCGCCTCGCTGGAGTTCGCGCTGGACGGCGGCCGGACCCCGTACCTGTTGAGCGCGCCGCTGGCCGACGAACTGGCCGAAGCGCTGGACCGGCTGGGCCGCTGACGCCGCCGGAGGGGCGCCAGGGGCGGCGGTTCAGCCGTTGCGCTTGTCGTGGTCGTGGTGCGGGTCGTGGCGTGGCTGCGGGTGCGCCGGGCGTGGTTCCGGCGCGCGACCGGCAGGCGCGTGCGGCGGCGCGAACGCGGCCATGCGCTGCGCCTGCGGCGGGCGCGGGAACGACGGGCGCGACGATGGCATCGGCGCCTGCTGTCGCTGCGGATGAGGCTGGCCGAAGGCCATCTCCTGGAGCGGCATGGCGCGCGGGACCTCATGCGGCGGCGCGAACGCAGGCGGCGCCTGCCGGGCCGGCATCGGCGCTTGGGCCGCGTTGCGAACGGCAACGGGAGCACGGGGCATCGGCATGCGCATGGGATCCATGTCGCGGGCATGGGCCGCGGCGGCGGGCAGGCCATGCCGGGGCGCCTGCGTGGCGGCCGCCGCCCACGGTGCCGTCGCACGGGGAGCGGGCGCGGGCACCCGGCCCGAAGGATGCAGCGGCGGCGCGAACGCCGCCGGTTGGGCGCGCAGGTCGTGCGGCGCGATGGCCATGGGTGGGGTGGCGCCGGCGCGAATCGCAGCCGGCGCAGGCGCCGCCATCGCCACCGGGCGGCCCGGTTGGAGCATCTGCGCATTGAAATGCGGCGTGGACAGGTGCGCGTAGTCCGGCGCACCCCGGTTCTGCGCGGCCGCGACTTGCGGGGAGGGCCCGCGCGAACCCTGGAACGGCCGCTGCGCCGCCGCCGACGCGGCCATCGGCATGCCTGCGGCCGTTGCGGCTTGGGCTGGCGGCGGTGCCGTCGTGGTCACCCAACTGCGGTTGTCCTGGTGGATGTCGTAGCTGCGCGCATCGATGCGGTTGTCGATGCGGTTGTTGATGATCGTCGTGCGCGGCGCGTACACCCGGTTCTGGTAGACCACGTAGTGCGGCGCGGCGGGCGGCGCGTTCCAGTCCACGCCCCAGTTGTTCCAGCCCCAGCCGTGCCAGGCCGGTTCCGGTTCGATCCAGGCCAGCGGACCGTGATGGTGGTGCTCGAGGGCGCTGCCCACCAGCACGCCGACGCCGAAGGAGACGAGGCCGGTGGCGAGCATGTCGCCGTCGTCGTAGACCCGCGCCGGGCGGTAGCGGTAGTCGCTGTAGACGTCGACCGGCGTGCCGTAGACCACGCCGGGGTCGTAGCGCGGCACATAGACCACGTCCGGCTGCGCGGGCTCGATGACGATGGTCCGGGGCGGCGGCGGGATCTCGCCTTCGTCCTGCGCCGGGGCGACCACGGTCTGCACCACCTGTACCCGCTGCTGCGGCGTGCTGCGCAGGTGGCCGCTGGCCTGGGCGCGCTGGCGCATCACCTGGATCGCGTCGAGCACGTCGTTGGGGTCGTGCGCGTAGGCATCGCCGAGGGCGCGGGTCCAGTCGAGGTTGCCGGCCAGCTGGTCGACCACGTCCGGGAACGCGCTCAGCGCCTTGACGCTGGGATCCCAGGGCTGCGAGGCCGCGCCCTGCAGCCGGTCGGCGGTGCTCAGGTTGCCGTTCTGGTGCAACCAGCCTTGCGCGGCGAGCACTTGGTCCGGATACACCGATGCCGCCAGGGTCTGCGCGACCAGCTTGTCCGGGAACAGCGCGATCGGCGCGACCAGCTTGTACAACTGCTCCGCGGTGGGCGGCACGTACGGCGGTTGCGCGGGATCGGCCGGGGCGGCGTCGCTGGTGGCCGCGGGCGGCGGGGCGGGCTGCTGGCAGGCGCCCAGCGCAAGCACGCTCAGCGTGGTGGCCACGGCCAGGGCGAGCCGGGCCGGCGACAACGTGCGGGTGTCCATGCTGCACCTCTCTTCGTGCGTTTGGAGGACGCGCGCAGGATGCGCCGGCTTGAATGTCTGCCACCTTTCTCGAAGCCGCGGCGGAGCCGCGCGACGGATCGCGTTCAGGCGTGATTGCGGCTTGGCGGAACGCCGCGTCAGGGCGCCGCGAAGCGGAACAGCACCAGGCTGATCGCCAGCGTGGCCATGCCGGTGACCAGGCCGTACACGGTCTCGTGGCCCTTCGCGTAGCGCTTGGCCGCCGGCAGCAGCTCGTCCAGCGCGAGGAACACCATCACCCCCGCGATCAGGCCGAACACCAGCCCGAAGATCGCCTCGGACAGCACGCCCGACAACGCCACGTAGCCGATCGCCGCGCCGACCGGTTCGGCGAGCCCGGACAACAGGCTGGCGAGGAACGCATAGAACTTGCTGCGCGTGGCGAAGTACACCGGCACGGTGATGGCGATGCCTTCGGGGATGTTGTGGATGGCGATCGCGAACGCCAGCGGCATGCCGACCGCCGGGCTTTCCAGCGTGGCGAAGAAGGTGGCGAGTCCCTCCGGGAAGTTGTGCGCGGTGATCGCCACCGCGGTCAACAGGCCGACCCGCCGGATGTAGGCGCGGTTGTTCTCGCGGAACAGCGGATCCTCGCTGCTCAGGCTCTGGTGCGGGTTGGGCACCAGCCGGTCGATCAGCATGATCAGCAGCACGCCGCCGAGGAAGGCGAGGGTGCCGTAGGTGAAGCCGAGCTTGTCGTTGAAGGCGAGCGAGAACGAGGCGATCGACTTGTTGAGGATCTCCGACAACGAGACGTACACCATCGCGCCGCCGGCAAAGGCCAGGCCGAACGCGAGCAGGCGCGGTTCGGGCTTGCGCGAGAACAGCACCATCAGGCTGCCCAGGCCGGTGGCCAGGCCTGCGGCCAGCGTCACCAGCAGGGCGGTGACCACGTTCGCGGAAGTGATGTCGGGCATGCGCCAGGTTCCGTCTTGGGCTTGGGTCCCGCATGCCGTCGCCGAACCCGGTTCGTATCGGGCGGAAGCCGGCGGCGCCGGCACGACGGGCGCCGCTCGCGGCGCCGGGGACGGGATCGCGGGACAGGCGCGCGGTCAGCCGCGCCGCGCGCGCTCCTCGATCGCGAAGCATTCGCTCGGCTTGGGCTGCGGCGGGTTGAAATCCACCGGCACCTGGATGGTCTGCGAAACCGGCTGGCCGTTGCGGGTGGCCGGATTGAACTTCCATTCTTCCCGCACGCGCTTCTGGGCCGACTCGTCCAGCACCGCCTGGCCGCTGCTCTGCACCAGCTGGACCTGGGTGACGGTGCCTTCGGTGCCGATCGTCACCTTGAGCACGGTCTTGCCGCCGATCCCGGCGCAGGCCAGTTCGGCCGGGTATTCCGGGGGCGGGGTGTGCACCGCGGTCAGCTCGGTCGGCGGCACGACGGGCGCCGCAGGCGTCTGGGACTTGCCGCAGGCGCCCAGCAGGACGGTGGCGGCAACCGGCAGTATCAGGTGGTGCAGGCGCATGGTCATGCTTCCTCGTAAAGGGCGGACGCCTTGGCGGCGCAGATGAAGTCGTTCTCGCTCAGGCCGCCGACGTCGTGGGTCGAGAACCGGGCGACGACCCGGTCGTAGTGCACGCCGAGGTCGGGGTGATGATCCTCGCGATGCGCGATCCAGGCCAGTGCATTGACGAAGGCCATCGTGTGGTAATAGTCGCGGAAGGCGAACGTGCGGGTCAGCGCGTTGCCGTTCTCCGCCAGCTCCCAGCCGGGGACCTGGGGCAGGAGTTCGGCCAGGCGGGCCTGGCCGAGCTTGTATTCGCTGCCCTTGCGGGGCAGGCAGTGCGCTTGCGCGAGCGGGACGAGGTCGGTCATCGGGGGCCTCCACGGTGGCTGACGTGAACGGGTTGCCAAGGGATGTAATGTTCCATCAGCGGTCGTCAAGACAGGGCTAGAATACCCGCATGATCCAGATATCCGACAAGGCACAGGCACACTTCCGCAAGCTGATCGAGCGCGAGGGCGTGGCCGGCATGGGCGTGCGCCTCAGCGCGGTGGACGCCGGCACCCCGCGCGCCGATGCGCGGCTCGAGTTCGCCGAGCCGGCCGACCTGCGCGGCGACGAGTGGGCGGTGGACTGCGACGGCTTCACGCTGTACGTGAGCGCCGACAGCGTGCAATGGCTCGACGGCGCGGAGATCGACTACGTCACCCAGTCCACCGGCAACCAGCAGCTGACCATCAAGGCGCCGAAGATCAAGGGCGAGGCGCCGGCGGAGTCGGCCTCGCTGGTCGAGCGGGTGCGCTGGGTGGTCGAGAACGAGATCAATCCGCAGCTGGCTTCGCATGGCGGCCGGGTGGCGGTGCAGGAAGTGTCCGCGGACGGCGTGGTGCTGCTGCGCTTCGGCGGCGGCTGCCACGGTTGCGGGATGGCCGACGTGACGCTCAAGCAGGGCATCGAGAAGACGCTGATGGGGCGCGTGCCGGGGGTGACCGCCGTGCGCGACGCCACCGACCACAGCACCGGCGATGCCCCGTACATCCCGCGCGACGCGGCCTGATCCCCTGTCGCACCGGTGACGAAAGCCGCCGACCTGATCGACCATCTGCTGGCGCGCAGGCCGGACTGGCCCATTCTCGAGAAACGCAGCGGCATGCCCCATGGCTGGGGCATCTGGATGCGCAGTGGCGTAGCGGCCGCCGCACCGTTCGACGGGCGCGACATCGCCGCGCATGTCGCCACGTTGCCGCGCCCGCCGGGGAGCGGGATCGCTCCCCAGTTGAGCTTCCTGGAGGCGTTCCGGCGGCTGTGGTGGCAGCACTGGGACCCGCGGCCGGCCGACCAGCGCGGACTGCACTGGCTCGGCGTCGCCGGCAGTTTCCTGATCCACGTGCTGTTCCTAGTGCTGTTGCTGTGGGTCGCGGTGGTGCGATGGGCCGCGCGCGAGACCGAGCCCGAGGCGGGGCGCGTACAGCTCTCCATCCTCGGGCGCGGAGCGCCCGACGACGAAGGCGGCGGCGAAGGCGGGCAGGCGATGGCACCGGAGGCCACGCAGAGAACCACCGCGCCGGTACGGCCGCGTTCCCGACCCGCGCCCGTCGCTTCCGGCCAAGCCTCGCCCGCGGCGACGCCACCGACGGCCGCCGCGGCGGAGGCCGAGCCCGCCTCGCCACCTGCGCCGCCGGTACCCGAGCGGGTGCCGCCTTCGGCCGAGCGCCCCGTGCCGCCGGTGGCCGTGCAGCGGCCGGCGCCGATGGTCATCGATCCCGCGCCGGTCATCGCCACCGAGACGCCGGTCGCGACGACCGATTTCGTGGTGCCGCCGCCGCCATCGGTCCCCCTGCGCGAGGCCCGGCTCGCCCAGCCCGAGTTGCCGCAGGTCCGCGAACGCCAGGTCGAGACGGTCGAGCGGCCGCAGGCGATGCAGGTCAGGCCGCGCGAGGTGCAGCCGCCCACGGCGCCGTCGTTGCCGGTGCCGACGGTGCGCGAGCGCGAGGTGGCGACGGTCGACCGGCCGGCGATCGCGTTGCCGCAACCGGCATTGCACCCGCCGGCGCCGACGCTGGAAACGCCCGAGGTCGCGGTCCGGCAGCGGGAACTGCCGGACGTTCCCGCGTCTTCGCCGGCCCCTGCGCCCGCGGCCGAGCCGGTCCGCCAGGCGCCGGCGCAAACCGCCCGTGCCATGGACGCGAGCCCGGCGGCGACCGCGCCGGCTCCCGCCGCATCGGCTCCGGCAAGCGCACCGGCCGAGTCGGGCCCGGTCGCGGCGGGCAGCACGCCTGCCGCCCGTGCTCCCGGCGCCAGCCCTGGCCGACAGGCCGGAGCAGGGCCCAGGCCCACCGATCGCAGCGGCGGCTGGGCGGCGCCCAAGGCGGCCGACGACTGGGGCCTGGGCGAACGCAACCAGGCCGGCCGGCAGGACGGAGGGGCGAGCCAGGGCGACGGCCTGTACAACCGCGACGGCAGCCTGCGCGTGCCCGAGCAAGGGCAGGCCGACGGCGGACGCGGCGCGCCCGGCAGCGAAACCGATCATTGGAGCCGCGAACGCATTGCCGAGTCGGGCACGTGGCTGAAGCGGCCGCCGTACGACTACACCCCGACCTCGTTCGACAAGTACTGGGTGCCCAACGAGTCGCTGCTCGAGGAATGGGTGCGCAAGGGCATCAAGAAGATCGAGATCGCGATCCCGGGCACGTCCACGAAGATCAGCTGCGTGGTGTCGATGCTGCAGTTCGGGGGCGGTTGCGGGCTGACCAATCCCAACATGAACGAACAGCCGGCCAGCGCCCGGCCGCCGCCGGATGTGCCGTTCAAGAAGGAGCTGCAGGAAGACAACGGCAGCGTGCGCTGAAGATCGGACGGGTGCGCCGCGAAGGCTTCCCGCGCGCTCCCGCGCGACCGGCCGCACCTCCATGTGCGGCCATTCGGTGGGAAAAGCCCGGGCGTTACTTGATGCCCTGCAGGTCGCGCAATTGCGTGGTGCGCGAGCCGAAGTACGCGGCCAGGTCGGCGATGTCCTGGTCGCTGAGGTTGGCGGCCTGCGGGCTCATCAACGCATGCTGGCGGTCGCCGCTGCGATAGGCCTGCAACGCATGGGCGATGTAGTCGCCGTACTGGCCGCCGAGCTTGGGATAGGTCGGGTCGATCGGGACGTTGCCGTCGGCGCCGTGGCAATCGATGCAGCTCTGGCCGGTCGCCTTGCCCTTGGCATGGGCCAGCTTGTCGCCGGACTCGATGCGGCCTGCGGGCAGGCCGGCGGACGAACTCGAGCCGTGCTCGCCGCTGGCATGGCCGGGATCGCCGGCGGACTTGCTGGTCGATTCGACCTGGGACTGGGAGCAGGCGGCCATGAGGGCCGAGGCGAGCAGGACGGTGACGAGACGCAGGGCATGCTGGCTTTTCGACATGGCGTGCTTGCCTTACTTGAGGGTGGACAGGAACGCGGCGATGTCGGCGATGTCCTGGTCGGAGAAACTCTGCGCCTGAGCCTGCATGGTCGGGTGCTTGCGCTTGCCCTCCCGGTACTCGACCAGCGCCTGGCTGAGGTATTGCGGGGATTGGCCGCCGATCTTGGGGATGCGGAAGCTGGGATAGGCGTTCTTGTAGCCGGTGATCCCGTGGCAACCCTGGCAGGTGTAGACCAGGACGCGGCCATTGGCCGGGTTCCCGGTCGGCGATGCCGGGTTGGCGGCGGGAGCGGAGGCGGTCGGTGCGGCATCCTGGCTGGCCAGGGCGCCCCCCAAGGGCAGGAAAACGACCAGAGCGAGACAAGCGGCGAGCGGCTGCGGGCGCATTGATTTCGGGTCCGGGTACGGGTTTTGGTGGCTCCGGCGTGGGGGGACGCGGGGCCGGGACCGAGTATAGCCCGCGATATCAGGTATCTGAAAAGGGGGTGAATAGGGACTTGGGCCGGCACCATGACCTTTGGCGCATGGTGTCTGGGTGGATCAGTGATTTACTTTCCTATAACACCTCCTCACGCATCCACGGGACCAGACGATGTCGCTACCGACCCTGCTGTGCGGCCGCACCGGAACCTGCGCCGCCGCACTGTTGATCACCACCTGCCTGTTGCTGCCGGCCTGCAAGTCCGGTGAGGCATCCAACGCCCAGGCCGCGGACAAGAAGGAGGAGAAGGCGGCCGACGCGGTGCCGGTCGAGGTCGCCAAGGCTTCCCGCCGCGCCGTGGCGGCCAGCTATACCGGTACCGCCTCGCTGGAGCCGCGCGCCGAATCGCAGGTGGTCGCCAAGACTTCCGGCGTGGCCCTGGCGGTGCTGGTGGAGGAAGGCCAGAAGGTCGTGGCGGGCCAGCCGCTGGTGCGGCTCGATCCCGACCGGCCCAGGCTGGCGGTCGCGCAGAGCGAGGCGCAGATGCGCAAGCTCGAGAACAGCTACCTGCGCGCCACGCAGCTGGTGGGCCAGCAGCTGGTCAGCGCCGCCGACGTCGACCAGCTCAAGTTCGACTTGGAGAACGCGCGCGCGCAGTACCGGCTGGCGACGCTGGAGCTGTCCTACACCACGGTGGTGGCGCCGATCTCCGGCGTGGTCGCTTCGCGCTCGATCAAGACCGGCAACTTCGTGCAGATCAACACGCCGATCTTCCGCATCGTCGACGACTCGCAGCTGGAGGCCACGCTCAACGTGCCCGAGCGCGAACTGGCCACGCTCAAGGCCGGCCAGCCGGTGACGATGCTGGCCGACGCGCTGCCCGGGCGCAGCTTCGTGGGGCGCGTGGACCGGGTTGCGCCGGTGGTGGATTCCACCAGCGGCACGTTCCGCGTGGTCTGCGCGTTCGACGAGGGCGCGCAGGACCTGCAACCGGGCATGTTCGGCCGCCTGCGCATCGACTACGACCAGCGCGCCGACGCGCTGGTGGTGCCGCGGGTGGCGTTGCTCGACGACGGCGATCCGGCGGTGTTCCGGGTGCGCGACGGCAAGGTGGCGCGCGTACCGGTCAAGCTGGGCTATGCCGAAGGGCCGTGGGTGGAAGTGCGCGAAGGCTTGAAGGAGGGCGACCAGGTGGTCACCGCCGGCAAGGTGGCGCTGCGCGACGGCACGGCGGTGCAGGTGATCGGCCAGTCGCAGGCGTCGGCCAGGGACGTGGCCAAGGCCGGGCCGCAGCAGGGCGACCGTTCATGACCAGCGCCGGATCCGATCACGGCCGCGATCCGGCCACGCACGCCGCACCCGGCGCGATGGGTGGCGGCCTGGTGGAATTTTCCACCCGCCGCCGCGTCACCATCGCGATGATCACCGTCACGATGCTGCTGTTCGGCGCGATCGCGCTGCAGGGGCTGAAGGTCAACCTGCTGCCGGACCTGAGCTATCCGACGCTCACCGTGCGCACCGAATACACCGGTGCCGCGCCGGCGGAGATCGAGACCTTGATCACCGAGCCGGTCGAGGAAGCGGTCGGCGTGGTCAAGAACCTGCGCAAGCTCAAGTCGGTCTCCCGTACCGGGCAGAGCGACGTGGTGCTGGAGTTCGCCTGGGGCACCAACATGGACCAGGCCAGCCTGGAGGTGCGCGACAAGATGGAGGCGCTGACGCTGCCGCTGGAAGCCAAGGCGCCGGTGCTGCTGCGCTTCAACCCGAGCACCGAGCCGATCATGCGCCTGGTGCTGTCGCCCAAGGATGCGCCGCGCGACGATGGCGACGCGATCCGCCAGCTGACCACCTTGCGCCGCTATGCCGACGAGGACCTGAAGAAGAAGCTCGAGCCGGTTGCCGGCGTGGCCGCGGTCAAGGTCGGCGGCGGCCTCGAGGACGAGATCCAGGTGGACATCGACCAGCAGAAGCTGGCCCAGCTCAACCTACCGATCGACAACGTCATCACCCGGCTCAAGGAAGAGAACGTCAACCTCTCCGGCGGCAGGCTGGAAGAGGGCTCGCAGCGCTACCTGGTGCGCACCGTCAACCAGTTCGTCGACCTCGACGAGATCCGCAACATGCTGGTGACGACCACCACCAGCAGCGGCAACGGCGCCGAGGCGGCGTTGCAGCAGATGTACGCGATCGCGGCGGCCACGGGTTCTCAGGCGGCGATCGCGGCGGCCGCCGAGGCGCAGAGCGCGTCGTCCTCGTCGACCGCGTCCATCGCCGGCGGCCTGCCGGTGCGCCTGAAGGACGTGGCCGAGGTGCGCCAGGGCTTCAAGGAGCGCGAGGCGATCATCCGCCTGGGCGGCAAGGAAGCGGTCGAGCTGGCGATCTACAAGGAAGGCGACGCCAACACCGTGTCCACGGCGGCGGCGCTGCGCAAGCGCCTGGAGCAGATCAGGAACACCATACCCGGCGACGTGGAGATCACCACGATCGAGGACCAGTCGCACTTCATCGAGGCGGCGATCACCTCGGTCAAGCACGACGCGGTGATCGGCGGCATGCTGGCGATCCTGATCATCTTCCTGTTCCTGCGCGACGGCTGGAGCACGTTCGTGATCAGCCTGTCGCTGCCGGTGTCGATCGTCACCACGTTCTTCTTCATGGGCCAGTTCGGGCTGAGCCTCAACGTGATGTCGCTGGGCGGCCTGGCATTGGCCACCGGCCTGGTGGTGGACGACTCGATCGTGGTGCTGGAAAGCATCGCCAAGGCGCGCGAGCGCGGGCTGGGCGTGCTGGAGGCGGCGATCGCCGGTACCCGCGAGGTCGGCATGGCGGTGGTCGCCTCGACCCTGACCACGATCGCGGTGTTCCTGCCGCTGGTGTTCGTCGAGGGCATCGCCGGCCAGCTGTTCCGCGACCAGGCGCTGACGGTGGCGATCGCCATCGCGATCTCGCTGGTGGTGTCGATGACGCTGATCCCGATGCTGAGTTCGCTGAAGGGACGCCCGCCGCTGGCGTTCCCGGAGGAACCGCCGCATCCGCAATGGCAACCGCGGCAGGGCTGGCTCAAGCCGGTCGCGGCCGGTCGCCGCGGGCTCGGCGCGCTGTTCCGCTACGGCTTCTTCGCCGCGGCCTGGCTGGTGGTGAGGCTGTGGCGCGGGGTGGTGCGCGTGGTCGCCCCGGTGATGCGCAAGGCCAGCGACCTGGCGATGGCGCCCTACGACCGGGCCGAGCGCGGCTACCTGCGCCTGCTGCCGGCGGCACTGCGCCGTCCGTGGCTGGTGTTGGGCGCGGCGACGGCGGCGTTCGTGGCCACGCTGCTGGCGGTGCCGATGCTGGGCGCCGACCTGATCCCGCAACTGGCGCAGGACCGTTTCGAGATGACGGTGAAGCTGCCGGCCGGGACGCCGCTGGCGCAGACCGACGGGCTGGTGCGCGAGCTGCAGCTGGCGCACGGCAAGGACGCCGGCATCGCGTCGCTGTACGGCGTGTCCGGCAGCGGCACGCGCCTGGACGCCAACCCGACCGAAAGCGGCGAGAACATCGGCAAGCTGACCGTCGTGATGGCCAACGGCGGCAGCGCCAAGGTGGAAGCGGCCGAGACCGAGAAGCTGCGCGCGACGATGGCCGGCCATCCCGGCGTGCAGGTCGATTTCGCGCGGCCGGCGTTGTTCTCGTTCTCCACGCCGCTGGAAGTGGAACTGCGTGGCAACGACCTGGTCGAGCTGGAGCATGCCGGGCAGAAGCTGGCGGCGATGCTGCGCGCCAACCCGCACTACGCCGACGTGAAGTCGACCGTGGAGGAGGGCTTTCCCGAGATCCAGATCCGCTTCGACCAGGAGCGCGCCGGCGCGCTCGGCCTGACCACGCGCCAGATCGCCGACGTGATCGTCAAGAAGGTGCGCGGCGACGTGGCGACCCGCTACAGCTTCCGCGACCGCAAGATCGACGTGCTGGTGCGCGCGCAGCAGAGCGATCGTGCCAGCGTCGAGGACATCCGCCGCCTGATCGTCAATCCGGGCAGCAGCCGGCCGGTGCGGCTGTCGTCGGTGGCCGAGGTCGTCGCCACTACCGGCCCGAGCGAGATCCATCGCGCCGACCAGACACGCGTGGCGATCGTCTCGGCCAACCTGCGCGACATCGACCTGGGCGGCGCGATGCGCGAGGTCGAGCAGATGGTCAAGGACGATCCGCTCGCCGCCGGCATCGGCATGCACATCGGCGGGCAGGGCGAGGAGCTGGCCGATTCGGTCAAGGCGCTGCTGTTCGCGTTCGGGCTCGCGGTGTTCCTGGTCTACCTGGTGATGGCTTCGCAGTTCGAGTCGCTGCTGCATCCGTTCGTGATCCTGTTCACCATCCCGCTCGCGCTGGTCGGCGCGGTGCTGGCGCTGCTGCTGACCGGCAAGCCGATCTCGGTGGTGGTGTTCATCGGCCTGATCCTGCTGGTCGGCCTGGTGACCAAGAACGCGATCATCCTGATCGACAAGGTCAACCAGCTGCGCGAGCAGGGCGTGGCCAAGCACGAGGCGCTGATCGAGGGCGCGCGCTCGCGCCTGCGCCCGATCATCATGACCACGCTGTGCACGCTGTTCGGCTTCGCGCCGTTGGCGCTGGCGATGGGCGAGGGCGCCGAGGTGCGTTCGCCGATGGCGATCACGGTGATCGGCGGCCTGCTGGTCTCCACGCTGTTGACCCTGCTGGTGATCCCGGTGGTCTACGACCTGCTCGACCGCCGCGCCGACAGCTACTACCTGGAGCGCGGCCGCCGCATGCAGCGCAAGGCGCAGCAGGCCGCGGACGGCGACGACGCCGCCCTGGAGTCGGCATGAGCGTCGCCGCCTTCAGCATCCGCCGGCCGGTCACCACGATCATGTGCTTCGTGTCGCTGGTCGTGGTCGGCCTGATCGCCTCGTTCCGCCTGCCGCTGGAGGCGCTGCCGGACATCTCCGCGCCGTTCCTGTTCGTGCAGCTGCCCTACACCGGTTCGACCCCGGAGGAGACCGAACGCAACCTCGTCCGACCGACCGAGGAGGCGCTGGCGACGATGACCGGGATCAAGCGGATGCGCTCCACCGCGACGTCCGACGGCGCCAACATCTTCATCGAGTTCTCCGACTGGGACCGCGACATCGCCATCGCCGCCTCGGACGCGCGCGAGCGCATCGACGCGATCCGCGACGACCTGCCCGAGGACCTGCAGCGCTACTACGTCTACAAGTGGTCCAGCAGCGACGAGCCGATCCTGAAGGTGCGCCTGGCCAGCCAGACCGACCTGACCGGCGCGTACGACATGCTGGACCGCGAGTTCAAGCGCCGCATCGAGCGCATTCCCGGCGTGGCGCGGGTGCAGATCTCCGGCGCGCCGCCGAACGAGGTCGAGATCGCGATCGCGCCGGACCGGCTGACCGCCCATGGCATCAGCCTCAACGAGTTGAGCGAGCGTCTGGGCAAGCTCAACTTCTCGGTATCGGCCGGGCAGATCGACGACAACGGCCAGCGCATCCGCGTGCAGCCGGTCGGCGAGCTGCGCGACCTGCAGGAGCTGCGCGACCTGGTGATCAACAACACCGGCCTGCGCCTGGGCGACATCGCCGAGATCCGGCTCAAGCCGACCCGCATGAACTACGGGCGCCGCCTCGACGGCAATCCGGCGATCGGACTGGACATCTACAAGGAGCGCAGCGCCAACCTCGTGGAGGTGTCGAGCACGGTGCTGAAGGAAGTGGAGGCGATCCGCAGCCAGCCGGCCCTGCGCGACGTGCAGGTCAAGGTGATCGACAACCAGGGCCAGGCGGTGACGTCCTCGTTGGTCGAGCTGGCCGAGGCCGGCGCGGTCGGCCTGCTGCTGTCGGTGACGGTGCTGTTCTTCTTCCTGCGGCACTGGCCGTCCACGCTGATGGTGACCCTCGCGATCCCGATCTGCTTCACGATCACGCTCGGCTTCATGTACTTCGCCGGGGTGACGCTCAACATCCTGACGATGATGGGCCTGCTGCTGGCGGTCGGCATGCTGGTCGACAACGCGGTGGTGGTGGTGGAGAGCATCTACCAGGAGCGCGAGCGCATGCCCGGCCAGCCGATGCTGGCCTCGCTGGTGGGCACCCGCAACGTGGCCATCGCGCTGAGCGCCGGCACGCTGTGCCACTGCATCGTGTTCGTGCCCAACCTGTTCGGCGAGACCAACAACATCAGCATCTTCATGGCCCAGATCGCGATCACGATCTCGGTGTCGCTGCTGGCCTCCTGGCTGGTGGCGGTCAGCCTGATCCCGATGCTGTCTGCGCGGATGCAGACCCCGGCGCTGGTGCAGTCGCACACGGGCGTGATCGCGCGCCTGCAGCGCGGTTACGCCGGGTTGCTGCGCTGGACGCTGGAACACCGCGGCTGGAGCGTGTTCGGCATCCTGGTGGTGACCGCGGTCAGCCTGGTGCCGATGAAGCTGACCAAGATCGACATGTTCGGCGGCGAAGGCGGCAACGAAGCCTTCATCGGCTACCAGTGGAAGGGCTCGTACACGCGCGAGCAGATGGGCGACGAGGTGGCGCGGGTCGAGAAGTTCCTCGACGACAACCGCGGGCGCTTCCACATCACCCAGGTCTACTCGTGGTTCAGCGAGGACGAGGGCAGCAGCACCGTGGTCACGTTCGACCCGGACAAGGTCAAGGCCGTGGCGCCGGTGCTGGAGCAGATCCGCAAGGAGATGCCGCGCTCGGCCCGCACCGACTACAGCATCGGCAACCAGGGCGGCAACAACGGCAGCAACAACCAGGGCGTGCAGGTGCAGTTGGTGGGCGATTCCACCCAGCAGTTGCAGGCGATCGGCGAGGAGGTGTTGCCGCTGCTGGCGCGGCGCAAGGAACTGCGCGACGTGCGCATCGATACCGGCGACCGCACCAGCGAGCTGGCGATCCGCGTCGATCGCGAGCGCGCGGCGGCGTTCGGCTTCAGCGCCGACGAGGTCGCCAAGTTCGTCGGCCTGGCGCTGCGCGGCTCGCCGCTGCGCGAGTTCCGCCGCGGCGACAACGAGGTGCCGGTCTGGGTACGCTTCGCCGGCGCGGAGAAGACCCGGCCCGAGGACCTCGCCAGCTTCACCGTGCGCACCAAGGATGGCCGCAACGTGCCGTTGCTGAGCCTGGTGGACGTGCGGCAGCATCCGTCGGCGACCCAGATCGGGCGCACCAACCGCCAGACCACGCTGACGATCAAGGCCAATCTGGGCGAGAAGGTTACCGTGCCGGAGGGGCGCAAGGCGATGGAAGCGGTGCTGAAGGGCATGAGCTTCCCGGCGGGCTACAGCTACACCTTCGACGGCGGCGACTACCAGGACGACGGCGAAGCGATGCAGCAGATGCTGTTCAACCTGGTGATCGCACTGGTGATGATCTACGTGGTGATGGCGGCGGTGTTCGAATCGCTGCTGTTCCCCGCGGCGATCATGAGCGGCGTGGTGTTCTCGATCTTCGGCGTGTTCTGGCTGTTCTGGGCCACCGGCACGGCGTTCGGGATCATGTCCTTCATCGGCATCCTGGTGCTGATGGGCGTGGTGGTGAACAACGGCATCGTCATGATCGAGCACATCAACAACCTGCGCCGGCGCGGCATGGGACGTACCGACGCGCTGGTGGAGGGCTCGAAGGAGCGCCTGCGCCCGATCATGATGACCATGGGCACGGCGATCCTGGCGATGGTCCCGATCTCGCTGTCCACCACCACGATGGCCGACGGCCCGCCGTACTTCCCGATGGCGCGCGCGATCGCCGGCGGCCTGGCGTTCTCGACCGCGGTCAGCCTGCTGTTCCTGCCGACGATCTACGCGATCCTCGACGACCTGAGCAACGGCGCGGCGAGGCTGGTGCGGCGCGCGCGCGGCGTGCCGCCGATGCCCGCGGCGGTGGAAGGGTAGTGGGAGTAGCCTTCTCCCTGGGGGAGAAGGCTTCGAAGGCGAAGGGCGAAGCGCTGGGGCGAGACAGGGGTGAAGCCTGCGGTCGAGCGGCGCTTTTCGCTCACCACCCTTACTCGCGTTGCGACCCATGCCGGCGTGGGCATTCCCAAGCCAAGAGGACGGCGCGCAAGCCGCGCCTTTCCATCTCGCAAGGAAGGGAGCTTGTCAGCCCTGCAGCTTGTGGAATATCTGCAGGCCGGCCAGCCACACGCCCAGGGCGCTGCCGAGATTGGTCAGCAGGAAGGTCAGCACGACCCGGGAGACCCGGTTGCGATACCAGCCGCGCAGGGTCTGCGCATCGTCGCGCAGAGTCAGGAAGTCCGGATAGGCCGGCTTGCGCATGTGCACTTCCACCAGCGCCGCGAACGCACCCGTCGGCACGCTCAGCCGGAACGGCTTGAACGGCGCCACGACCGCGGCGGTGGCGACGCTCAGCGGATGGCTGCCGGCCAGCAGCGCGCCCAGCGCGGCGAGGCCGCCGGTATACAGCGCCCACTGCAGCAGCAGGTCCGCGCCCATCGCCATGCCGCCGCGCCAGAAACCGACCACGATGCCGGCCACGATCACGGCCAGGATGCCCAGCGTGATCCAGGGGATGCGTTTCTTGTTCTGTACCTCTTCCAGCGAGGTGCGCAGCGGGCCGGGCGCTTCCTGGTCGGACTCCAGGTGGCGGGCGAGGCCGGCCAGGTGGCCCGCGCCGACCACTGCCAGCACCTCGCGGCGCGCCGGCGTGGCTTCCTCGCGCAGGCGCGCGGCCATGTAGCGGTCGCGCTCGGCGATGATCGTCTCGTAAAGCTCCGGGCTCTCGCTGGCGAAATCGCCGAAGCTGGCCTCCAGCATGTCGCCCTGCTTGAGCTTCTCGATCTCTTCCTCGCCGACTTCGTCGGCGGCGAACAGGCCTGCCAGCAGGCCCATGGCGAGCTTGAGCTTGCCGAAGAAGCCGAGCCGGGCCGAGGCGCGCTTGAACGTGAGCCCGACCTCGCGGTCGATGAGGTGCACCGGCAGGCCGCGTTCGCGCGCCATCGTGACCGCCGCCTTCAGCTCGGCGCCCGGCTCGATGCCCAGCTGCTTGGCGAGGCGGCGCTGGTAGGCCGCCAGCGCCAGGTTGGCCGCGAACAGGGCCACGCGCCCCTTGCGGATCACCTGGACCAGGTCGAGCTTGGCGAGCGCGTCCGGGTCGCTGATCGCCTGCAGGCGCTGCGCGTCCAGTTCCACCGCCACCGCGTCGTAGCGGCCGCTCCCGATGGCCTCCTGCACGGCGGCCACGCTGGTCAATGAAACGTGGGCGGTGCCCAGCAGGGTATAGCGCACGCCATCGCGCTCGACGATGCGGTACGGCTGGCCGGACAAGGCCAGCGCGCCGGCCGCTTCGGTGGGGTATTCGGTCATTGCGTCGTTTCGTTGGAAGGAGGTTGGTCGGCGCCCGGGCCCAGCGCACGCTGCATCTGCACCGTGTCCAGCCAGCGGCCGTGCTTGCGGCCCAGGCCCTTGAACACTCCGACCATCTGGAAGCCGAAACGTTCATGCAGCCGGATCGAAGCGACGTTGGCTTCCTCGCCGATCACCGCCACCATCTGCCGGAAGCCGCGCTCGGTGCAGGCATCGATCAAGGCCTGCATCAGCGCGGCGCCGATGCCGCGTCCCTGGCAGGCGTAGTCGACGTATACCGAGTTCTCCACGGTCCACTGGTAGGCCACGCGGGTGCGATAGGTGTTGGCGTAGGCATAGCCGACCACCTTGCCGTCCAGCTCGGCGACCAGGTAGGGGAAGCCGCGGCCGACGATGTCGCGCATCCGGCGGGCCATCTCCGCTTCGTCCGGCACTTCGTATTCGTACGTGTTGACGTAGTCGGTGACTTCCACCGCGTAGATCGCGGTGATGGCCGGGATGTCCGCCTCGGTGGCGGCACGCAGATGGACGGTCATGGAGGCGGTCGGGTCAGTCGATGTAGCGCTTGAGCAGGTCGCCGTAGGCATCGATCCGGCGGTCGCGCAGGAACGGCCAGATGCGGCGCACGTGCTCGCTGCGTTGCAGGTCGACCTCGCAGGTCAGCACGGCCGGCTCGGTGCCGGCCTCGGCGAGGAATTCGCCCTGCGGGCCGAGCACGTGGCTGTTGCCCCAGAACTGGATGCCCGAGGCGCCCAGCGGCGACGGTTCGTGGCCGACGCGGTTGCAGCTCAGCACCGGCAGGCCGTTGGCCACGGCATGGCCGCGGTGGCTCAGCACCCAGGCATCGCGCTGGCGGGTCTTCTCGTCCTGCGCATCGTCCGGGTCCCAGCCGATCGCGGTCGGGTAGAGCAGCAGCTCGGCGCCGGCCAGCGCCATCAGGCGCGCGGCTTCCGGATACCACTGGTCCCAGCACACCAGCACGCCCAGGCGGCCCACCGAGGTGTCGATCGGCTTGAAGCCGATGTCGCCGGGGGTGAAGTAGAACTTCTCGTAGAAGCCCGGATCGTCCGGGATGTGCATCTTGCGGTACTTGCCGAGCAGGCGGCCGTCCTTCTCGAGCACGACCGCGGTGTTGTGGTACAGCCCGGCCGCGCGGCGCTCGAACAGCGAGCCGACGATGACCACGCCGTGCCGCTTGGCCAGCGCGCCCAGGCGCTCGGTGCTTGGGCCCGGGATCGATTCGGCCAGGTCGAACTCGCCGACCGACTCGTGCTGGCAGAAATACGGGCCGTTGTGCAGCTCCTGCAGCAGCACCAGCCTGGCGCCCTGCGCAGCGGCCTCGGCCACGCGCGATTCGATGACGGCGAGATTGGCCTCGGCGTCGCCATGGTTGCGCTCCTGGATCAGCGCGACGGGGAGGGTACGTGGGTTCATGGGGAAGCAACTGCGGGAATGGAAGGAGAATGTTACCGCGCCATGCCTCGCGCCCCTGTGGGAGCGGCTTCAGCCGCGAGAGGCTTCTCGGTAAAGCCCATCGCGGCTGAAGCCGCTCCTATGCAGGGGCGCGGGGCGGGTCAGGCGGCCAGCAGGCCGGCCGGCAACTGCATGGTGATGCAGTGCAGGCTGCCGTTCTGCCAGATCAGCGGACGGCAGGGGACCTGGACGATCTCGCGGTCCGGGAACGCCGCGGCCAGCACGTCGCGCGCGGCATCGTCGGCCGGATCGCCGTAGGCAGGCATCAGCACCGCGCCGTTGACGATCAGGAAGTTGGCGTAGGAGGCGGCCAGGCGGCGGCCCTCGTCGATGATCGGCCGCGCCCACGGCAGCGGGAACAGGCGGTAGGGCTTGCCGTCGGCGGTGCGCAGCGCGGCCAGTTCCTCGCCCATCGCGGTCAGTTCGGCATGGTGCGAATCGGACGCGTCGTCGCACGCCTGGTAGACGATGCTGCCGGGCGAGGCGAAGCGGGCGAGGGTGTCGACGTGGGCGTCGGTATCGTCGCCTTCCAGGTAGCCATGGTCCAGCCACAGCACCCGCTGCTGCGCCAGCCAGCCGGCCATGTCGCTGCCCAGCGACTCGCGCGAACGCTGCGGATGGCGCTCGTGCAGGCATTGCCAGGTGGTGAGCAGGGTGCCGGCGCCGTCGGTGTCGATGGCGCCGCCTTCCAGCGCGAAGTCGATGCTGCGCACCTCGTGGTTGGCGAAGACCTGCGCCGCGTCCAGCACGCCGACCAGCTGGTCGTCCAGGCTCGCCTCGAACTTGCCGCCCCAGCCGGTGAAGCGGAAATCCAGCAGGCGGAAGCCGCCGTCCGCGCGCTTGAGCGTGATCGGGCCCGAATCGCGCAGCCAGGTGTCGTTGTACGCGGCCGGCACGAACCGGACCTTGTCCATGTCCACCCGCGCCGAGCGCAGGCGCGCCTCGGCATAGGTCTGCAGGTCCTCGTCGGCCACGCAGACCAGCACCGGCTCGAAGCGGGTGATCGCCGCGACCAGCGCGACATAGGTTTCCTCCACCTCGCCCAGGCGCTCGGCCCAGTCGGTTTCGGCGTGCGGCCAGGCGATCAGGACGGCGGACTGGGGTTCCCACTCCGCGGGAAAACGAAAGCTGTCGGTCATTACGGGCTGGTACTCACATCGTGCCCGGAACGGGGTCCGGGCGATTCATCGAATCCCCGCGCGCCGGGGCGCGGGCTCTGGCGGGGGCCATCTTAAGCCCCGCGCATGAATGCGCGGCTCCCGCGGCGGACCGCATCAACGGATGGCGGGCTTGGGGCCGATCTCGTCGGCGCCGGCCTGGTTGGCGACCACGTCGATCACGCGCTGTTTCTCGAAATAGACCGTGAACGCCGGATACACCCAGCGGTTGATGGTCGGCCATTGCCGCTTCTGGCCGCCGCGCGGCTCGAGCTTCTGCGACGGCTCGCCGAAGCGCGACTGCACCTCGGCCATGCTCTGGCCGCGCAACGGCAGCGCCTGCGCGGGCTTCTCCTGCACGCGCTCGATCAGCAAGGTGTCGGCGCTCGCCGGCGATGCCGAGGCGAGGGCGGCGAGCAGCGGCAGGACAAGGAAACGGCGGTTCATGATCATCTACTCCCCAGTGGATCAATCATTGAGTTGCCCGCACGGCGGTACGGGGGCTTGCGGAGGCCGATTACACCAGACGGCGATGGCGGAAACTCCGCCGGAAACGAAAAAACCGCCCAAGGGCGGCTTTTCCGGGTCTCGCGGTTCGCTGGCCGCCGATCAGCGCTGGCGGGCCTTGAAGCGCGGGTTCGACTTGCAGATCACGAAGACCTTGCCGCGACGGCGGACCACCTTGCAGTCGCGGTGACGGGTCTTCGCCGACTTCAGGGAGGACAGGACCTTCATGACACACCTCGGCGTAAACGTGGATTCAGGGAGGGGATCCCGGCACCTCCACCTGGGCGCCGATCCCGCAGTAAGCCCGGCATTGTACCTGGCTTTTCCTTGCTTTTTCAACTGATTGCGCCGGGGCGTGGACAGGCGGCCTTACAATGGCGACTTTGCCGCCCCAGGAGCCCCCATGAATGCTTCCATCCCCGTGCTCACCATCGATGGCCCGTCGGGGGCCGGCAAGGGGACGGTAAGCCGCATTGTCGCAGCCCGGCTGGGCTGGCACTACCTGGATTCGGGGGCGCTCTACCGTGCGGTGGGGGTGGCGGCCAGCTGGGCCGACCTCGACGTCTCGGACCCGGCCGCGCTGGTGCGCTGCACCTTCGACACCCACGTGGAGTTCGTCGAGCGGGAGGACGGGGGGCTGCGGGTCATGGTCAACGGCGTGGACGCCACCGACGAGCTGCGCCTGGAGACGACCGGGGCGCTGGCCTCGGCCATCGCGGCCATCCCGGAGGTCCGGGCGGCGCTGAAGGAGCGCCAGCGCTCGTTCCGGCGCCCGCCGGGCCTGGTCGCCGACGGGCGCGACATGGGGACGGTGATCTTCCCGGACGCCTCCTGCAAGGTGTTCCTGACCGCGAGCGCCGAGGAGCGCGCCTCCAGGCGGCATAAGCAGTTGATGGAAAAGGGTGTTTCGGTTATATTTGACGACCTGCTGCGCGAGGTCATAGCTCGCGACGCCCGGGATGCCCAGCGCGCGGTCGCGCCGCTGAGGCCGGCCGAAGACGCCGTCCTCATCGATACCACCGGCATGGACATCGAGGAAGTCGTGGAGCGCGTGATCGGGTTGCTGCCCGCTTCCTGAGCGGTCCGTCGCCCCGTTGCACGGCAGGCATCGTTGTACAAGTTGTACCCAAAGGCTCCGTCGCGCAGGCTGCGCGGCGGTTTTTTCCAATCCACACACGGCTGCGGTACGGGCCGACTAACCAGGGTGGGCGGTTCGCATCCGATGCAACGGGGCGATCGCCTGTGTGTTCAACCGAGTAATTTCAAATGACCGAATCTTTTGCCGAACTGTTCGAAGCCAGCCAGGCCAATCTGGCCAAGCTGAAGCCGGGTGCCATCGTCACCGGTACCGTCGTGGACGTCCGCGGCGACGTGGTGGTGATCAACGCCGGCCTGAAGTCCGAAGGCATCGTGCCGATCGAACAGTTCCGTAACGACGCTGGCGAGATCGATGTGGGCGTGGGCGACCAGGTCAAGGTCGCGCTGGACTCCATCGAGAACGGCTTCGGCGAAACCGTCCTGTCGCGCGAGAAGGCCAAGCGCGCGATGGTGTGGGACGAGCTGGAAGAAGCGTTGGAGAAGAACGAGACCATCACCGGCCGCATCAGCGGCAAGGTCAAGGGTGGTTTCACCGTGGACATCAAGGATGTCCGCGCGTTCCTGCCCGGTTCGCTGGTGGATGTGCGCCCGGTGCGCGACCCGGCCTACCTGGAAGGCAAGGAACTGGAGTTCAAGCTCATCAAGCTGGACCGCAAGCGCAACAACGTGGTCGTCTCCCGCCGCGCGGTGGTCGAGAGCGAGCATTCGGAAGAGCGCGAGCAGCTGCTGGACAAGCTGGTCGAGGGCGCGGTGCTGAAGGGCGTCGTCAAGAACCTGACCGACTACGGCGCGTTCGTGGACCTGGGCGGCATCGACGGCCTGCTGCACATCACCGACATGGCCTGGAAGCGCGTGCGCCATCCGTCCGAAGTCGTCAACGTCGGCGACGAGCTGGACGTGCGCGTGCTGAAGTTCGACCGCGAGCGCAACCGCGTCTCGCTGGGCCTGAAGCAGCTGGGCGAGGATCCGTGGGACAACATCTCGCGCCGCTACCCGGCCAACAGCCGCGTGTTCGGCAAGGTCTCCAACGTCACCGACTACGGCGCGTTCGTCGAGATCGAGCCGGGCGTCGAGGGCCTGGTGCACGTCTCCGAGATGGACTGGACCAACAAGAACGTCAACCCGTCCAAGGTCGTGCAGGTCGGCGACGAAGTCGAAGTGATGGTGCTGGACGTGGATGAAGAGCGTCGCCGCATCTCGCTGGGCATGAAGCAGGTCATGGCCAACCCGTGGGAGACCTTCGCCGCGACCCACAAGAAGGGCGACCGCGTGTCGGGCCAGATCAAGTCGATCACCGACTTCGGCATCTTCATCGGCCTGGACGGCGGCATCGACGGCCTGGTCCACCTGTCCGACATCAGCTGGAACACCACCGGCGAAGACGTCGTTCGCAACTTCAAGAAGGGCGATACCCTGGACGCCGTCGTCCTGGCCGTCGACCCGGAGCGCGAGCGCATCTCGCTGGGCGTCAAGCAGCTCGAGCAGGATCCGTTCGGCCAGTACATGGCCGCCAATCCGAAGGGCTCCAAGGTCGAAGGCGTGGTGAAGGAAGTCGACGCCAAGGGCGCCGTGATCGAACTGGCCGACGGCATCGAAGGCTACGTGTCGGCCCGCGACATCGCCAACGAGCGTGTCGACGACGCCACCCAGCACCTGAAGGTCGGCGACAAGATCGAAGCCAAGTTCGTGGGCATGGACCGCAAGGGCCGCACCCTGCAGCTGTCGATCAAGGCCAAGGACGAAGCCGAGACCGCCGAGGCGCTGGCCGAGTACAACAAGGCCTCGACCGTGGCCGCCGCCGGCACCACCAGCCTGGGCGCGCTGCTGCGCGAACAGCTGGGCGGCAAGTCCGAGTAAGCCCCGACGCGGCTTCCGCCGTGTCACTGGATCGGCCCGGGCAATCCCCGGGCCGATTCCGGATGTGCCAAGTCAATATCATCCTTCCCCATGACCAAGTCCGAACTGATCGAAATCCTGGCAAGGCGCCAAGCGCATCTGAAGTCGGATGACGTCGATCTTGCGGTCAAGTCGCTGCTGGAGATGATGGGGGAGTCGCTGGCCGGCGGGGATCGCATCGAGATCCGCGGGTTCGGCAGTTTCTCGCTGCACTACCGTCCGCCCCGGCTGGGCCGCAATCCCAAGACCGGCGAGTCGGTCGCGCTGCCGGGCAAGCATGTTCCGCATTTCAAGCCGGGCAAGGAGTTGCGCGAGCGCGTCAGCTCGGTGACCCCGGTGGATGTCGCCGAGTCCGGCGAATGAGCAGGCTCCGGCTCGGTTAAGCTAGGTGCTCCCCGAAAGGAGTCGAGCCATGAAGGCTTTTCGCTGGGTCCTGTTGCTCGTGTTGTTGCTCGTGGCGTTGCTCGCGGGCCTGATCATCGGCGCCGTCAACAACGGCGAAGTCACCATCGATCTGCTGGTCACCAGTTTCACGATGAAGCTGGGTTCGGTGATCGTTTCCACGCTGCTCGTCGGCCTGGCCGTCGGCGCGGTGCTGGCGCTCGCGGGCGTCGCCCTGCCGCTCTATGCCAGGTTGCGCGCGGCCAACAAACAGCTCGCCGGCAAGGCGGCGTCTTCCCAGCCGGGCGCTTCTGGCCCCACCCACGGCATCTGACACGCTATGGAATTTCTGACCGAGTGGTTCTGGTTCTTCCTGTTCCTGCCGCTGGCCGCGCTGAGCGGCTGGGTGATCGGCCGGCGGGGAGGGCAGCGGCATGGCGACACCCAGGTCAGCCGCCTTTCCAGCACCTACTTCCGCGGTCTGAACTACCTGCTCAACGAGCAGCCTGACAAGGCGATCGAGCTATTCCTGCACATCGCCGAGCTGGACAAGGAAACCTTCGAGACCCAGGTCGCGCTCGGGCACCTGTTCCGCCGCCGCGGCGAGGTCGACCGGGCGATCCGCCTGCACCAGGGGCTGGTGCAGCGCTCCGACCTGACCGACCAGCAGAGGGTCCAGGCGCTGCTCGCGCTGGGCGAGGACTACATGAAGTCCGGGTTGCTCGATCGCGCCGAGACGGTGTTCACCGAACTGGCGCAGATCGACCAGCGCGCGCCGCAGGCGCTCAAGCACCTGATCGGGATCTACCAGGCCGAGCGCGACTGGGAGAAGGCGATCGACAACGCTACCCGCTACGAGCAGGTCACCGGCGAGCCGATGGGCAAGCTGATTTCCCAGTTCGAGTGCGAACTGGCCGACCGCTACCGCGGCGCCGGCAAGCCGGACCTGGCCTTGCAGGCGGTGTCGCGCGCTTACCAGGCCGACGCCACGTCGGTGCGCGCGGGCATCCTCGAGGGCCGGATCGAGGCCGACATGGGGCGCGACGAGGCCGCCGTGCGCGCGTGGGAACGCGCCGCGCGCCACGATCCCGAGTACCTGCCGGAGATCATCCCCAGCCTGCTGGCCGCCTACCGGCGCGTGGGCGATATCGCCGGCGCGCGCAACTTCCTCTCGGAAATGACCGAGCACTACCGCGGCATCGCGCCGGTGCTGGCACTGACCCAGTTGATGGAATCGCAGGAGGGCCCGGTCCCCGCGCGCGCCTACCTGGGACGGCAGCTGAAGGACCGGCCGTCGGTGCGCGGCGAGTCCGCGCTGATCGACCTGACCCTGGCCGCGGATGCCGACCCGACCGCGACCCTGCACGACCTGAAGCACATCACCGACCAGTTGTTGGTGCGCAATCCGAGCTACCGCTGCACGCGCTGCGGCTTCGGCGCCAAGACCCACCACTGGCAATGCCCCAGCTGCAAGGAGTGGGGGACGGTCAAGCCGCTGCTCAACTACGCGGTGGTGTAAGTGCCTGCCTGGACCGCGTGGTTGGCGCTCTCCTTTGTGGGAGCGCTTGCCGGGACCTGGGCGCTGCGGCGGTACGCGCTTGCGAAAGGCCTGATGGACCAGCCGGGGCAGCGGCGCAGCCATGCCGTGGTGACGCCGCGTGGCGGTGGCATGTCCATCGTGCTGGTCGTGCTGCTGGCGGCCGTGGCCGCGGCTTGGCTGTTCCCCCCGCACAGGTCCTCGCTGCTGGGATTCGCCGCGGGCCTGGTCGTGGTCGCGGGCATCGGCTGGTGGGACGACCATCGCCCCTTGTCGGCGGCATTGCGGCTGGCCGTGCATGCGCTCGCGTCGGCATGGCTGGGGTGGCTGTCGTATCGCGCCGGTGCCGGCCCGTTCGAGGCGATGTTCGCCGCCGGCTCGTGCGTGGTGCTGATCAACGTCTGGAACTTCATGGACGGCATCAACGGGCTGGCCGCCTCGCAGGCGTTGCTGGCCGCGGCCGCCTTCGCCCTGGTGCTCCCTTTCCCCGCCGCCTGGATCGCCGTGGCCCTGGCCGGCGCCTGCATGGGGTTCCTGCCTTTCAATTTCCCGAAGGCGCGGATCTTCATGGGCGATGGCGGCAGCGGCTCGCTCGGCTATGTCCTGGCGGCGCTGATGGCCTGGGCCGTGCTGGCGAAGGGCGCCGCCTGGTGGTGGGCCTGGGTCCCGCTGACGGCCTTCCTCGTAGACGCCGGCTTCACGCTCGTTGCCCGCATGCTCGCTCGCCAGCGTTGGTGGGAGCCCCATGCGCAGCATGTCTACCAGGGGCTGGCCCGGAAGCTGCAATCGCACGGTTGGGTTACGTTCGGGTATGGATGTTTCAGTGTGTTCGCGCTTGTCCTATTCTTGCTGCTTGGTGCAACGCAACGTTCATTTGCGGTGCCGGCAGTAGGGGCCTGGCTGGCTTTCGCCATGGCGATCTGGTTTTTCCTCCGTAAAGGACTGCGTGACCGTTGATGGAACGTTCGATGACGTCTTGGCGCGACAAACTTGCAGGTGTCATGCCGAAGGTTGCGGTAGTCGCGCATGACCTCTTGATGGTGTGGATCTGCTGGCAGCTGCTGCACGCGGGCCGCTATTCCATGCTGCGCGAATCGCCCGACCTGCCGTTGTGGGACTGGCGGACGGCGGTGGTGATGCTCGCGCAGGGCGTCGTCTTCTGGCGCGTGGGCCTGTACCGGGGCCTGTGGCGCTTCGCCAGCGTCCCCGACCTCTGGAACATCTTCAAGGCGAGCTTCCTGGGGCTGGTCGCGATCCTGGTGGCGTTGTCCTTCGACCGCTTCAACGGCGTGCCGATGTCGGTGCTCGTGGTCTATCCCATCGCGCTTGCCGCGCTGCTGGGCACGCCGCGCCTGCTGTACCGGGCCTGGAAGGACTACCAGATCACGCATTCCGCCGAGACCAGCCAGCGCGTGCTGATCCTGGGTGCCGGTCGCGCCGCCGAGGCGCTGGTGCGCGACCTGCGCCGCACCGGCGCGTTCTTCCCGGTGGGCTACCTGGACGACGCCCCGCACCTGCATGGTGCCAAGATCCAGGGGCTGACCGTGCTGGGCAGCCTGGACCAGGTCGCGTCGATCGCGCGCGAGACCGCGGCGAAGCTGCTGGTCATCGCGATCCCGTCGCTGGATGCGCCGGGCATGCAGCGCGTGGTCGGCCTGTGCGAGAGCACCGGGCTCCCGTTCCGGATGGTGCCGAAGCTGGTCAACGTGCTGGAAGGCCGTTCGCTGCCCGGCGAGCTGCGCGAGGTCGCCATCGAGGACCTGTTGAACCGCAAGCCGGTGACGCCGGATTGGAAGCTGATCCGCGGATGGCTGACCGGCAAGACCGTGATGGTGACCGGTGCCGGCGGCTCGATCGGCTCCGAGGTGTGCCGGCAGTGCGCGCGCCATGGCGCGCAGCGGATCGTGCTGCTCGAGGTGGACGAGCTGGCGCTGCTGACGATCGACTCGGACCTGCGCCGGTTGTTCCCGGACGTGGAGGTGGTGCGGGTGCTGGGCGATTGCGGCGATCCCGCGGTGGTGCGCTACGCGCTCGACCGCGCCGGCCCGGACGCGGTGTTCCACGCCGCGGCCTACAAGCAGGTGCCGCTGCTGGAGGAGCAACTGCGCGAGGCGGTGCGCAACAACGTGCTCGCGACGGAGAACGTCGCGCGTGCATGCCATCACGCAGGGGTCGAGACCTTCGTCTTCATTTCCACCGACAAGGCGGTGGAGCCGGTGAACGTGCTCGGCGCGACCAAGCGCTACGCCGAGATGGTCTGCCAGAGCCTGGACGCGCGCAACGGCTCCACGCGCTTCGTCACCGTGCGCTTCGGCAACGTGCTGGATTCGGCCGGCAGCGTCGTGCCCCTGTTCCGCGAACAGATCCGCCGGGGCGGGCCAGTCACCGTCACCCATCCCGAGGTGACCCGCTACTTCATGACGATTCCCGAGGCGTGCCAGCTCATCGTCCAGGCGGCGGCATCGGCCTCGCATGGCGCTATCTACACCCTCGACATGGGCGAGCCGGTGCCGATCCGGATCCTGGCCGAGCAGATGATCCGGCTCACCGGCAAGCAACCGGGCAAGGACGTCGCCATCGTGTACACCGGCCTGCGGCCGGGCGAGAAGCTGCACGAGACGCTGTTCTACGCCGACGAGAACTATCGCCCCACGGCGCACCCGAAGATCCTCGAGGCGGACGTGCGCGTCTTCCCGCAGGACCAGGTGCTCCAGCAGGTGGCCAGGTTGCGCGACGCGGTCGACCGCTACGACACGGCCGCCATGGAATCGGTGCTCGGCAGTTTGATGCCGGATTTCTCATCTGCCCGTCATGAGAGCGATGCACGCTCGGATACGGTCGTTCCCTTCCCCGCACGAGAGGTCAGAAGAATTTGATGAGCAAGCGCATTCGCAAGGCGGTTTTCCCCGTGGCGGGCCTTGGCACCCGGTTCCTGCCGGCGACCAAGACCGTTCCCAAGGAGATGTTGCCGATCATCGACAAGCCCTTGATCCAGTACGCGGTGGACGAGGCCATCCAGGCGGGCTGCGATACGCTGGTGTTCGTCACCAATCGCTACAAGCACTCCGTCGCCGACTACTTCGACAAGGCCTACGAGCTGGAGCAGAAGCTCGAGCGCGCCGGCAAGACCGAGCAGCTGGAGCTGGTCCGGCACGTGCTTCCCGAGGGCGTGCGCGCGGTGTTCGTCACCCAGGCCGAAGCGCTGGGCCTGGGGCATGCGGTGCTGTGCGCCAAGCCGGTGGTGGGCGACGAGCCGTTCGCGGTGCTGCTGCCGGACGACCTGATCTGGAACCGCGGCGATGGCGCGCTCAAGCAGATGGCCGACGCCGCCGAGGCCACGGGCGCCAGCGTGATTTCCGTCCAGGACGTGCCGCACGACAAGACCGCCAGCTACGGCATCGTCGCGACCGAGACCTTCGACGGGCGCCAGGGGCGCATCACCGGGATCGTCGAGAAGCCCAAGCCGGAAGTGGCGCCCAGCAACCTGGCGGTGGTCGGCCGTTACGTGCTGAACCCGAAGATCTTCGAGCTGCTGGAACAGACCACGCCGGGCGCGGGCGGCGAGATCCAGCTGACCGACGCGATCGCCGCCTTGCTGAAGCTGGAGCCGGTCAATGCCTACCGCTTCGAAGGCACCCGTTTCGACTGCGGTACCCACCTGGGCCTGATCGAGGCGACCATCCAGTACGCGCTGGACCACGAGAAACTGAGTGCCTCGGCGCAGGACATCATGCGCAAGGCGTTGGCCGAATTGGGCTGACCCCGGCCGGCAAGGTTGTCTGTCGAAGGCGGACCCCGGGTCCGCCTTCGTCGTTTCGGACGGGCCGGGTACCGGAGCGTGTTATGTAATGGGTACGCGTGGGCCTTCATTCCACGAGACGGGCCGGGCGGGGCGCGGGTCATGCCGTCGCCCGGGGGCGCTCGGGACGCCGGCGTTCTTGCAGTACGGCCTCCGGCGCCGGCAGTCTTCCTTCCATCGCAGCGGCAAGCACGTTCCAGGACCGAACCATGACGACCTCCGCCGAAACCAGCAACCTGACCAGCGTGGTCGCCCTGCTCGGCGCGGCCGTGGTGGCCATTCCCTTGTTCCGCCGCCTGGGACTGGGCTCGGTCCTGGGCTACCTGGCGGCCGGCCTGGCGATCGGGCCGTTCGGGCTGGGCTGGTTCGAGGATCCCCAGTCGATCCTGCACGTGGCCGAACTGGGCGTGGTGATGTTCCTGTTCGTGATCGGGCTGGAAATGCGCCCCTCGCACCTGTGGAGCCTGCGCGGGGAGATCTTCGGGCTGGGGACGTTGCAGATCGCGACCTGCGGCGTGGTCCTGACCGGGATCGCGATGTTGCTGGGCTTCGAGCCGTCGGTGGCGTTCATCGCGGCGTCCGGCTTCGTGCTGACCTCGACGGCGGTGGTGATGCAGCTGCTGTCCGAGCGCGGCGACGTCGCGTTGCCGTCGGGCCAGAAGATCGTTTCGATCCTGCTGTTCGAGGACCTGCTGATCGTGCCGTTGCTGGCGGTGGTGGCGCTGATGGCGCCGGTGGGCGACGTGGCCGCCGAATCCCACCGCTGGCGCTCGATCCTGGTCGCGGCGGGGTGCATCGCCGGACTGATCGCCGCGGGCCGGTGGCTGCTGAATCCCTTGTTCCGCTTGCTGGCGCAGGCCAAGGCCCGCGAGGTGATGACCGCGGCGGCGCTGCTGGTCGTGCTCGGCGCGGCCTTGCTGATGCAGCTGGGCGGGCTGTCGATGGCGATGGGCGCCTTCCTCGCCGGCGTGCTGCTTTCCGAATCGACCTTCCGCCACCAGATCGAGGCCGACATCGAGCCGTTCCGCGGCATCCTGCTGGGCCTGTTCTTCCTGGGCGTGGGCATGGCGCTGGACCTGTCGGTCGTCGCCGGCGATTGGCAGCGCATCCTGCTGGGCGTGCTGGCGCTGATGGTCGGCAAGGCGATCTGCATCTACCTGGTCGCGCGCTTCACCGGCTCGGACCATAGCCAGGCGCTCGATCGCGGCGTGCTGATGGCGCAGGGCGGCGAGTTCGCGTTCGTGCTGTTCTCCGCGGCCGCCGCCACGAACGTGATCGACGCGCGGGTCGGCGCGAGTCTCACCGCGATCGTGGTGCTCTCGATGGCGCTGACGCCGTTGTTCGTCCTGCTGATGGAGCGGATGCTGCCCGAGCAGGAGCCCTCGATGGAGGGCATAGAACGGGGGGACGGGCAGAGCGGGCGGGTGCTGGTCATCGGCTTCGGCCGCTTCGGCCAGGTCGCCAGCCAATCGCTGCTGGCGCGCGACGTGGACGTCACCATCATCGATACCGACATCGAGATGATCCGCGCCGCCGCGGATTTCGGTTTCAAGATCTACTACGGCGACGGTGCGCGGCTGGACGTGCTGCATGCCTCCGGCGCGGCGACCGCGCAGGCGATCGCGGTCTGTACCGATCGCCGGGACGTGACCGATCGGATCGTCGAGCTGGTGAAGCACGAGTTCCCGCAGGCGCGGTTGCTGGTGCGCTCCTACGACCGCGAGCACTCCCTGCACCTGATCCATGCCGGGGTGGACTACCAGGTCCGCGAGACCTTCGAGTCGGCCGTGGAGTTCGGGCAGGCGGCGCTGGTGGAGCTGGGCGTGGACGAGGACGAGGCCGCCAACATCGCCACCGAGATACGCAAGCGCGACGCCGAGCGCTTCGAGCTGGAGATGGCCGGCGGCGGCCTGAAGGCGGGGGCATCGATGGTCTACGGCAACCAGCCTGGCCCGAAGCCCACGCCGTTCACCACGCCCAAGCGGGAGAGCCGCACCCTCAACGCGGATGCGGCCGCCGAGCCGCAGGCCGGCGAGTAGAGCGGCCGGCTCGTCCCTTCGCGCCTGCGGAGCGGTGCGCATCCGGGCGATCGCGAGGGTGTCGGCCACGGCGGAATCGGGGACAATAGGCGGCCCCCTCCCAAGCCCGCGCCCGATGACCGACGCATCCGCCCCTTCGCACACCGCCCGCATCCTCGACGGCCGCCGCATCGCCGAGGAACTGCTCGACGAGCTGAAGGTGCGCGTGGACGCCCGGGTCGCGGCGGGCAAGGCCCGGCCGGGCCTGGCGGTGGTGCTGGTGGGCGGCGATCCGGCCTCGGCGGTCTACGTGCGCAACAAGCGGCGGGCGGCCGAGAAGGTCGGCATCGAGGCCTTCGACTACGACCTGCCGGAAGGCACGAGCGAGTCGGAACTGGCGGCGCTGATCGACCGGCTGAACGCCGACCCGAAGATCCACGGCATCCTGATCCAGTTGCCGCTGCCGGGCATCCCGGACGCCAACCGGTTGATCCAGCGCATCGATCCGCGCAAGGACGTGGACGGCTTCCATCCGCAGAACGTGGGCCACCTCGCGCTGCGCGAGTTCGGGCTGCGCCCGTGCACGCCGCGCGGCATCGTGACCCTGCTGAGCCACACCGACCAGCCGGTGCGCGGCCGCAACGCCACCATCGTGGGCGTGAGCAACCATGTCGGCCGGCCGATGGGGCTGGAGCTGCTGATCGCCGGCTGCACCGTGACCAGTTGCCACAAGTTCACGCCGCCGGAGGTGCTGGAGGCGAACGTCCGCAATGCCGACATCCTGGTGGTGGCCGTGGGCCGGCCGGGGCTGATCCCCGGCGAATGGGTCAAGCCCGGCGCGGTGGTGATCGACGTGGGCATCAACCGGCTGGAGGACGGCAGGCTGGTCGGCGACGTCGGCTTCGAGGCCGCGGCCAGGCGCGCCAGCTGGATCACGCCGGTGCCGGGCGGGGTGGGGCCGATGACGGTCGCGACCCTGATGCAGAACACGATCGAGGCCGCCGAAGCCGCTGGCTGAACGGGAGCGGGGCCGGGCCGGCGGCAACGCTGCATTGCGCCTGCGACAGGTTGCCACGGTGTCGTTGCGGCGCGTTTCAGGGTAAAATGTCGCGCTTCCCCAAAACTCTCGGGTCCGCCGATGCTGCGCATCCAGGCTGAAGCTCTCACGTACGACGACGTTTCGCTCGTCCCCGCCCACTCGACAGTGTTGCCCAAGGACGTCAGCCTGGAGACCCGGCTGACCCGCAGCCTGAAGCTGAAGCTGCCGATCCTCTCGGCCGCCATGGACACCGTCACCGAGGCCCGGCTGGCCATCGCGATGGCGCAGATGGGCGGCATCGGCATCATCCACAAGAACCTGACGGTCGAGCAGCAGGCGGCCGAGGTGGCCAAGGTCAAGAAGTACGAATCGGGCGTGATCCGCGACCCGATCACGGTCGGGCCGGAAACCTCGATCCGCGACGTGCTGGCGCTGACCCGCGCCCGCAACATCTCCGGCGTGCCGGTGGTCGACGGCGGCCAGCTGGTCGGCATCGTGACCCACCGCGACATGCGCTTCGAGACCGAGCTGGACGACCCGGTCCGCCACATCATGACCAAGAAGGACCGCCTGATCACGGTCAAGGAAGGCGCCGAGGCGAACGAAGTGCTGCAGCTGCTGCACAAGAACCGCATCGAGAAGGTGCTGGTGGTCAACGATGCGTTCGAGCTGCGCGGCCTGATCACGGTCAAGGACATCCAGAAGAAGTCCGATTTCCCGAACGCCGCCAAGGACGCCGCGACCCGCCTGCTGGTCGGCGCCGCGGTCGGCGTGGGCGGCGACACCGAGAAGCGCGTCGAGGCCCTGGCCGCCGCCGGCGTGGACGTGGTGATCGTCGATACCGCCCACGGCCATTCGCAGGGCGTGATCGACCGCGTGGCCTGGGTCAAGAAGAACTTCCCGCAGCTGCAGGTGATCGGCGGCAACATCGTCACCGGCGACGCCGCGCTGGCATTGATGGACGCCGGCGCCGACGCGGTCAAGGTCGGCGTGGGCCCCGGCTCGATCTGCACCACGCGCGTGGTGGCGGGCGTGGGCGTGCCGCAGATCACCGCGGTCGACATGGTCGCCGAGGCGCTGCAGGACCGCATCCCGCTGATCGCCGACGGCGGCATCCGCTATTCCGGCGACATCGGCAAGGCGCTCGCCGCCGGTGCCTCCACGGTGATGATCGGCGGCCTGTTCGCCGGCACCGAGGAAGCCCCGGGCGAGGTCGAGCTGTTCCAGGGCCGCAGCTACAAGAGCTACCGCGGCATGGGCTCGCTGGCGGCGATGGAGAAAGGCTCCAAGGACCGCTACTTCCAGGACGCCTCCGACGCCGACAAGCTGGTGCCGGAAGGCATCGAAGGCCGCGTGCCGTACCGCGGCTCGGTCAGCGGCATCGTCCACCAGCTGGTGGGCGGCCTGCGTGCGACGATGGGCTATGTCGGCTGCGCGACCATCGACGAGATGCGCAGCAAGCCGAAGTTCGTGAAGATCACAGGCGCCGGCCAGCGCGAGAGCCACGTCCACGACGTGCAGATCACCAAGGAACCGCCGAACTACCGGATGGGGTGATCGGGTGGCGACAGAGGCCCCACGGACGATACGGAGCAAAATGGTAAAGGGGATATCTCTGTTCGCGGCAGCCTGCTTTTCGATAGCGGGCTGTTCGGCCAATACGGACTCCACTTCGAGGCGCGAGGGCACGCCCTCCAAATCCAAGAGGCTGGTGGTGGCGTCCCCCTGCAACAACACGGAGTTCAAGCTGCCCGAGGGTTGGAAGTTGCAGCGCTTGAACAGTTACCAGTGGCAGATCGTGGCCCCGCAGGTATCCAGCCTTCGAGCATGGGTGTCCTGCACTGACAATCCTGAGAACTATCAGGATTTCCTCAGGGACGCCGAACAGCAGAACGCCGAGCATCTGCAATGGCCGTATGGGGACGACCCGGGCCGGAGAACTGTAATGAGTACGCTGAGCGGCGGTTCGTTGGGCTCTAGGGACTCACGCTTGATCTTGTGCAAGAACGCGTATGTGCGCGGAGAGAGCCTGAGCGTCTGCATGTGGGGCGACCCATATCCCCGGCGCGAGCTACGTGCCGATGGGTTTGTCGGCCAGCGCTGGTCCGACGACGATCCTCTGGCCGTGTCGCAACATCGTGCGTTGGAAGACAGTATCAACCGCACTTTCCTTGTTCACCCTTTCCCTGCGCCCGAGCAATGACCAACATCCACAACGACAAGATCCTGATCCTCGATTTCGGCGCGCAGTACACGCAGCTGATCGCCCGCCGTATCCGCGAGATCGGCGTGTATTGCGAAATCTGGGCCTGGGACCATGATCCGGCCGAGATCGAGAAGTTCGGGGCGAAGGGCATCATCCTGTCGGGTGGGCCGGAATCGACCACGCTCCCGGGCGCGCCGGCGGCGCCGCAGGAAGTGTTCGACAGCGGGCTGCCGATCCTGGGCATCTGCTACGGCATGCAGACCCTGGCCGCGCAACTGGGCGGTGCCACCGAGGCGGCGGACCAGCGCGAGTTCGGCCATGCCGAGGTCAACGTGGTGGCGCCCGACGCGCTGTTCCGCGGGCTGAGCGACCACGGCGGCGCGCCGCGCCTGAACGTGTGGATGAGCCACGGCGACCATGTCTCCAAGGCGCCGCCGGGTTTCACCGTCACCGCCACCACCGACCGCATCCCGGTCGCCGCGATGTCCAACGAGGACAAGCGCTGGTACGGCGTGCAGTTCCACCCGGAAGTGACCCACACCCTGCAGGGCCAGGCGCTGCTGCGGCGCTTCGTGGTCGATATCTGCGGCTGCCAGACGCTGTGGACCGCGGCCAACATCATCGAGGACCAGATCGCGCGCGTGCGCGAGCAGGTGGGCGACGACGAGGTCGTCCTCGGCCTGTCGGGCGGCGTGGATTCCTCGGTGGTCGCCGCGCTGCTGCACAAGGCGATCGGCGAGCAACTGACCTGCGTGTTCGTCGATACCGGCCTGCTGCGTTGGCAGGAGGGCGACCAGGTGATGGCGATGTTCGCCGAGCACATGGGCGTCAAGGTGATCCGCGTCAATGCCGCCGACCGCTACTTCAAGGCGCTGGAAGGCGTGAGCGACCCGGAGGCCAAGCGCAAGATCATCGGCAACCTGTTCGTCGAGATCTTCGACGAGGAGGCCGGCAAGCTGAAGAACGCCAAGTGGCTGGCGCAAGGCACGATCTACCCGGACGTGATCGAATCGGCCGGCAGCAAGACCGGCAAGGCGCACGTCATCAAGAGCCATCACAACGTCGGCGGCCTGCCCGAGCACATGAAGCTCGGCCTGGTCGAACCGCTGCGCGAACTGTTCAAGGACGAAGTGCGCCGCCTGGGCGTGGAACTGGGCCTGCCGCGCACGATGGTCTATCGCCATCCGTTCCCGGGCCCGGGCCTGGGCGTACGCATCCTCGGCGAGGTCAAGGCCGAGTACGCCGAGCTGCTGGCCAGGGCCGACGCGATCTTCATCGACGAGCTGCGCAAGGCCGACCTGTACGACAAGGTCAGCCAGGCCTTCGCGGTGTTCCTGCCGGTCAAGTCGGTTGGCGTGGTCGGCGACGCCCGTGCCTACGAATGGGTGATCGCGCTGCGCGCGGTGGAGACCATCGACTTCATGACCGCGCACTGGGCGCACCTGCCGTACGACTTCTTGGGCACGGTGTCCAACCGGATCATCAACGAACTGCGCGGGGTTTCGCGCGTGGTCTACGACATCTCGGGCAAGCCGCCGGCGACCATCGAGTGGGAATGATCCCACGTCCGGCATGGACTGGCACGGTTAAGCACCAAAACACACGTAAGCCCGCAGAAATGCGGGCTTTTTTGCTGGTATGTCTGGCACGTTCCGGCAGATTTTTGCATCGCCAAGCACCACTTTTTTATGGCATAGTCGATGGCACCGAGTACCACTGATGCCATGTCTGGCGCCCGATACCATGTCGTGAAAATGAGCGGATCATGGTATTGAGTGTGCGTAGTACGTTGATCTTGAAGGATTTTCACTGGTTCAACGTAGCGTTTCCGAGCATGGTATCGAAGCGAAGAACTGCAAAGGCCCATGCTGACCGATACCAAGCTGCGAAACCTCAAGCCAAAGGACAAGCTCTACAAAGTGAATGACCGTGACGGCCTCTACGTGGCCGTTACACCGGCCGGGTCAATCTCATTCCGCTACAACTACGCGATCCATGGCAGACAGGAGACCATCACCTTCGGCCGCTATGGTGTAGGAGGCATCACGCTCGCGGAAGCCCGGGAACGGCTGGGCGAAGCCAAGAAGATGATCGCGGCCGGGAAGTCGCCAGCGAAGGAGAAAGCGCGGGACAAGGCCCGTATCAAGGATGCAGAGACGTTCGGGGCTTGGGCGGAGAAGTGGTTGCGCGGCTACCAGATGGCCGATTCCACCCGCGACATGCGCCGTTCCGTGTTCGAGCGCGAGTTGAAGCCGAAATTCGGCAATCAGAAGTTGGTCGAGATCACACACGAGGATTTGCGAGCGCTGACTGATGCCATCGTGGAGCGCGGCGCTCCGGCCACGGCGGTACATGCCCGCGAGGTGGTGTTGCAGGTCTATCGTTGGGCCATCGAGCGCGGCCAAAAGGTGGAGAACCCGGCAGAGCTTGTGCGTCCAACGACCATCGCTAAGTTCGAGCCGCGCGACCGGGCGCTGACGCCTGACGAAATCGGTCTGATGTACCAGTACATCGAGCGCATCGGCACGACGCCATCCATTCGGGCGGCTGCCAAGCTGCTGTTGCTGACCATGGTGCGCAAGAGTGAACTGACCAACGCCACGTGGAGCGAGATCAATTTCAGCCAGGCGCTTTGGACGATTCCAAAGGAGCGGATGAAGCGGCGCAATCCCCATTTGGTGTTCTTATCGCGACAGGCGCTGGACATTTTCATCGCACTGAAAACGTTCGCGGGTGGGTCGGACTACGTGTTGCCGTCGCGGTACGACTCGGACTTGCCCATGAGCAGCGCCACGCTCAATCAGGTGCTGACGCTGACTTACCGCTTGGCGCAGAAGGAGGGCAAGCCCCTTGGCAAATTTGGCCCGCACGACTTACGGCGCACCGCCAGCACGCTACTCCACGAAGCCGGTTACAACACCGATTGGATTGAGAAGTGCCTTGCGCACGAGCAGCGGGGAGTGAGGGCTGTTTACAACAAGGCGGAGTACCGGGAGCAACGGGCGGCGATGTTGCAGGACTGGGCGGACATGATAGACGAGTGGACGCTTAGAAAGCCGCAAGTGGGGAAAGACTGCTGATTTCTTTGTCGAACGACGGGCTCTTTATTGGACGCTTCGGTTTGCACGGTGCGACTGCCTTGACGGCCGGAGATCAATTAACGCTCGGCCGGGATGCACTTAAGCGGAGCGAACAAGTTAGCGGGCAGAACGCTTTGGCAAGCTCAGTCGAAATATCTGGGGGATCGAGGCAATGGCCTTCGATACAGCTTGCCGTTCAATACCTAGTCTGCGGGCAATCTCAGACTGATTGAAGCCAGCTCGCTGAAGCATCAGTATCTGCTTTTTTCGATCCGACAATTTAGAGTCCACCATTAGGCGTGCTCGGTTTCGCAGCTCGGCTTCATCCGCCGGCTGCAACGTCTGTCCGAGCATGTAATGGAGGATGTAGCCGTCAACCAGTTCGTTGCCAGATTTCGCTTGCGGCGCGCCCCGCATTGCGCATTGTCGGGTGAGTCTTTCTAGTTCGAGATCGAACTGCGCCACGGAGCGTTTCGCTTTCCTGTACGCAGGATTCCATGCGCCATTCGCCAACTTGGGCCGGTGGTCCACGCAGTACAGGTTGCTCAGGCGGAGCTGCTCGTCTGCATCGTCCGCTTTGGGTGCGTCGCTTCCTGCGGCGAAGGAAGTCAACTCCGCGAGTTCGCCGCAAAAGCGGCAAAAGCCCTGCAAGCGCTGGCCGTTCAGGCGAGTATTGCGTACCTGCCTTTTCGCGGGACGCTTACGAGCGCAGGCCCAAACCAACTCAATCAAAGATTCAAGTGTCGCGACAAATCGCTGATCTCGCGGGGACTGTTGGTCTTCCGTGAGGACAAATGCTCGAAGTAACTGGCGCTGTAAACGCACCATCGCAGTGAGCCCGACCAGTCGGACAATCTCGCTGAAGGCCACGCCCGTTCCTGCGCCGGGGATGTGGCCCACGTATCGGGACGGAAGCGTTGCCGAGTATGCCGCAACAGCGGGGTCAATGAGTTCTTCGATAAGCCGAGCGATGGGGTAGCGCTTCCCATACTCTGAGTAGGGCTTCCAGCGATCCTGAAATTGTCCGATGGCCTTTGAAACGGTGGGATCGCACCCGTCCCAGACGGTTATGGTTGGCTGATTTTTCATGTCAACCATTTTAGCCAATCATTAGGTCGATGCAATCTGTAATGCCGGGCACCATCAGGCACGCATTCGAAAGTGACTGATGGAGGTCAAATCATGCAAGCAAAGACGAGCAGGACTCTCATCAACAAAAAGAAGCTGTTGGCGATGATCCCGCTGTGCGAGCGCACGATTTACAACTTGGAGCAGCGAGGTGAATTCCCGCGCCGCATAGCACTAACCAGCCGGAACGTCGCCTGGGATCTGGCCGACGTCGAGCAATGGATTGAGACGCGCAAGTCGTCGGGCATTCAAGCCGCCCATCCCGGGATGGGCCCCAACCGCGGTAATGCCCGGAAACGAACTGCCTGCGCTCGGCCTTATGCGACGGAGGTCGGACCGCTCGTATGATTATCAGAAACAGCGGTCTTACGCCGATCGGCGCTGTGCTAGGCGACGTTGGCGGTCTGCTGGATCGCATTGAGGCCATGAGGAGGCAGCAGAGGGAGTGCATCGAGGCTGCTGCACGTCCTGGCGAGACATACGAACACGTTGCCGCCCGCTTCCAGCGGGAAGCGGAAAAGGTAGGCCGTCCGACTGTTTCTAATCAGCAACCGGCGACCCTCGTGCGCAAACCGCCCAAGGGCGACGAGCAGCCGGATTTCTTCATCCCGGCCTTGCGTGAAGTTGGCACGCGCGACAGCCGCAGCATGATGGATGTGGCCGTGTTCCGCCTGTCCAAGAAGGATAAACGGGCGGGTGAGGTCATCCGCTACGAACTGCCGGACGGCCACGTGGAGGTCAAGGCGGGGCCGGATGGCATGGCCTCGATCTGGGACTATGACATTGTGCTGATGCTCGTTTCCCACCTCACAGAAGCCATGAACCGTTATCGAGAGGGGAAGGGGGATAAACCCGGCCGCGTGTTTAAACCGCACGTTTCGGACATTCTGAAATTTTGTCGCAAAGGTGACGGCGCGCGCCAGTTCGAGCAGGTCGAAGCAGCGCTCGACCGGCTCAAGGGAACCACGATCAAGAGCGTGCGGGAAGTATCGCGCGACAGTAAGCGCACTACGCGCGAGGTCAAATCGGAGGGGCTTATCAGCTCCTACGAGATCGTATCGCGCACGGATACAGGCAAGGTGGCCAGAGTGGAGATCGAGGCCCCAAACTGGATTTACCGCGAGATCACCGAGGGCAAGCAACCGGACGTTCTAACTGTACACCCGGACTACTTTCTGATCGAGCCGGGTATGGGTCGCTTTGTTTATCGTCTCGCGCGTCGCGCCGCCGGGAAGGGTAAGGCGAAATGGGCTTTTCGGACGATCTATCAGCGCAGCGGAAGCGCCGGCACGTTTAAAGAGTTCTGCCGCATCCTGCGCAAGCTTATCGTAGCCGACGACCTGCCCGAATACACTTTACGTGAGGAGGCAGGGCAGAGCGGCCCTCAATTGCTCATGCGGCATCGGAGCGAAGCGCCTGACGCGTTACTACATGATACGGCGGTGTGTAATAGACGGTGACGCAGTGCCAAGAAGGCTTGAAATGGCCTCTTTGGCTGTCCAGAAACTCATACGTTTGACGGACACAAAGAAATCGCTCTCCTGCTTGTGGACAGACCGTCTATCACCCACCCGGCACCGTCTATTACCCACCCGGGACCGTCTATTACCCACCAGAAACCGTCTATTACCCACTGGTCACCTCCGTAATTCATTGAAAAGTCGGGGAAAATTGGCAACTCGCGCACCTAAAACTCTTTAAATCTATATAAAACTCTTAAAACCCGATTGGCCTGTGCATAACCATATCGCGGCTGTCGGTTGCGCAGCTCATGCGAGGGACGGTGCGGTTAGACGCAGATGAGCGAGGTGAACGCCTGATTGCTTTCCGGATCAGGCTTTGAGCCGGTTACTTGCCGGGCAAGCGGGAGGACACCAAAAGGAAAGGCGCAGATTGCCGGGCGCCACCCGCGTGTAATCTGATACGCCTACGGCTGCGCAGGCGGGCCGTGATGAAGTTTTCATGGGGGTGGGTGCAGGGTGGGGGCATCTCGGTCGCTTCGGCCCGTGTAGCCCGTTTTACGCGCTTCTGCCGCCTTTGCGCAGGCAAAAGAAAGCCCGCCATCCTTGGCGGGCTGCGGCTGGCTCGGTTTCGAAACTTACTGCCGGCGCTTCTGTTGCGCCTGCTGCTGTTCCTGGAGCTGGGCCACGAGCTGGGCGAGTTGATGGGCCGACTGCTTGGAACCCAGCAGCGGCACGCTATGGATGGCCCGCGCCGCGCCGAGCATTCCGAACCCCAGCGGGATCATGATGCGATCCGCCATGAACCCGCGTGCAGCCTCGATCTTGTCGGCGATGGCATCGAGCTTAGGACCGTGGCCGCGCGCGCGCAGCCAGAAGCCTAGGAGATACATGATGGCGAACACGAAAAACAGAATTCCGAAGGTGTACAGAAATTCGGTCATTTTCAGGCTCCTTGAGGATTAGGGTACGAGACCATGCCGGCGACACGCAGGGTCGCAAGGGACGATGTTGGCTTCGGTGCATCCGCCGCCGACGAGGGCGAGGCCTTCGCCTCGGTGGGCGCGGTGCTCGCCGGGCGAATAACGTTTTCGGAGTCAGCCGCCGCGCTCGCGTTTTCGGTCGGGGTTTCGCCTTCACTGCCGGCGGCAGGCGTGCTCGGCGCGTTGAGCGACAGGCCTGCCGCGCCTTCCATTCCCGGAACCGACATGGCGGAGAGCACGCCCGTCATGCGAACCGCGCCAGAGGCGAACATATGGGCGTTGTTGCTGCCACTGTCAGACGACGGCGCCGGGGCAGGCTGCGTTTGCACTTGGCTCTTGTCCTCGCCATTCTGCGGCGCGTGCCCGGCCGCTTTGGCGGCCTGATTCATGCCGCTGCCGGCTTCCCCGGTCGGTTTCGCAGCCGGGCCGCTACCGGCCGCGTTGCCGCCGCCGATGCGCGGCGCTGCCGCCTTGACCGCGTTGCCGCCGCCCAAACTGGCCGCGCTGGCCATGCCGCCTGCCGTGCTACCGGCCGACATGGCCCTAGCCTGCCCGGCGAAGCTGGAATTGATGAGGCCAGCCAGACCACCGCCTCCGGCCGCCCCACCGGCCGCCCCAGCACCACCCGCGCCGAGGGCACCGGCCGCCGGAGCGGCCGCGCCTGCGGTCGCAATGGTGGCGATAGCCGCCGCCGCGCCTGCGGCACCTGCGGCCGCCATGCCGCCGATAGCGTGGCCACCGCCCATCGAAACGCCCGAAATCATGCCGCCCATCAATTCAGGGATCGTGCGCGTGAGATAAGCGCACACCAAAGACAGCCCGACGAGCGTCAGCAACGAGGCTTGATCGTTGGCGTACTTTGCCGACCAACCAGCGGCGGCCGTCATAATCAGGCCGACGAGCAAGGTCAGCACGAACAGCTTGACACCAACGGCGACGCCATAGCGCAGCGGGGCGATGGCGTATTCCCGCGTGAACCGCAAACTACCGAAGCCGAACAGCAGCACAGAGCCGTTGATGACGACATAGGCCTCAACCAACGTCACGAAGATCAGCGCCGCGATGAAGGCGAAGCACAGCAGGACAATGATCGCGCCGAGGGCAATGACGCCCGACGTAATCGGACTCAGAATAGACATGCCAGAATTCATGATCTTTTCCGAGAACTCGACCGCCAGCGCGAACATATCACCCGGCATGAGCTTTTCCGTGGGCAGGCCGGCCGCCGATGCGCCGGCCTGCCGGAAGCTATTGACGACCGCGCCGACCCATTCGGTCCCGTGTTCAATCAGGGCAAAGAAGAAGCCGACGACGAGGATCGTGCGGACCATCTCGCCGATGGTTTCCCCGATTTCCGCCTGTTTGAACACCAAAGGCATGAACTGTAGGACGAGCTGGATCACGGCAAGGCCGACGAGCAGGTGCGTTGCATAGCCTTGTAGCCGGCCGGTCCATGCGTTGGATGCCTCGTGAATCTCGCGGAGCAGCCCGTTCATGGCGGTGTTGCTCTGGGTGAGATCCACGCCTTGAGCCATCGCAGTGCCGGTCAGCAACAGAAGCGCCAGCGCGGCGAAGCAGAGAGGGATGGTCTTGCGGTTCATATCAAAACCCCTCCGATGGGCCGCGCTGGCTCGGGCGGCGGCGGAACTCTTCTTCGGCCGCGTCGCCTTTGCTGATCTTGTCGGCGATCACCGCGCATTCGCTGCTGGGCGATATCACTAGCCGGGACACAACCGCGCCACCGAAGCCGACACCGATAAGCAGTGCGGCAAATACCCGCTTGGAAATAGTCATCATGATTAGAAGCCCTCGCTCGGGCCGCGCTGGCTCTTGCGGCTATAGAACTGTTGAGCGGCAGCATCACTTACCGCCTGCCGCTCGGTCTGCTGCGCGATGTAGTTGCTTTGCAGCGTGACGTTGGTGGCGATCATTTCGCGCAGCTTTTGGAGCTGCTGCACCTGCTGGGCCGCGATTTCGTTCCCGGCCTGAATCGCTTGCATCCGGCCTTGCGCAGTCTGCGAGCGGGACACCAACGAGGCGAGCACCGCATCCTCGGAATCGAACATGCTGGTATTCAGTCCGACCGATTCCATCGCCGTGCGCGCATTGTCGAAGCTCGATTGCGCCCAATTCCGGTAGCGGTCGGGCATGTTGTTGGTGCCTTGCCCGATGCTCTTGAGATAGCTGTCGTAGCCCTTGAATTGGTCGCGGAACTGCGAATCGAGGTTCGATATCGAATGCGCGAGCGCCCGGCTGTCGTTGTAGATCGACTGCAACCGGCGCAGGTCATTCGTGAAGCTCTGGAACATGCTGTTGGGCAAGGACAGGCCTTGCTTAATCATGTCGTTGTACTGCTGGATTTGCGTCTGCAACTGGCGCGCCGTGTTGATCGAGGTTTCGACCGCCTTGGCGTACTCCATCATCTGATTCCAGACGGTCGAGCAGTTCGAGCAGTAGATTGCATGGGCGGGCGGTGCATAGAGCGTTGCCGTTCCCCCCATCATGCCGGCGGCGATAGCAACGGTGAGCGCGGCGGGGGTGACTTTCTTGAAAAGAGTAATCATAATTCGCGGTCCTCTGTTGAATTCACATCGCTATTTTTCTCCGTTCCTTGGATGAAATCATCGGCGGATAGTTTTCTATCCGCCTATTCCTTTAAGCGCTTTGGATGGACTAAGAGCGGCTAACAAAACCGCCTTGTACACCTGAGCGGTGATGACAAAATCGCCTGCATGGCACGTCGCAAAGAGATTCCCGCCGCGCTGTGGAAGCGCATCGAACCTTTGATCCCGCCCGTGAAGCCCTCGCCCAAGGGAGGGCGACCGCGCGTGAGCGACCAACAAGCCCTCAACGGTATCGTCTATGTCCTGCGCACCGGCATCCCGTGGGAGGAGTTGCCCCAGGAACTGGGCTACGGCAGCGGCATGACCTGCTGGCGGCGGTTGCGCGACTGGCAAGCCGCCGGGGTCTGGCATCGTCTGCATCAGGTCCTGTTGGCCGAACTGCGCCGGGCCGACAAGCTGGACCTGAGTCGAGCCAGCCTGGACGCGGCCAGTGTGGCCGCCCCCCGGGGGGCGCCTACACCGGGCCGAACCCGACCGATCGCGGTAAGCTCGGTAGCAAGCGGCACCTGATCACCGACTGCAACGGCATTCCCTTGGCGTTCTGTGTCACCGGAGCCCACCGGCACGACTCGGTGGTATTCGAGGAGTTGGTTGATGCACTGCCCCCGATCGCTGGCAAGCCGGGGCGTCCGCAACGCTGGCCGGGCAAGCTGCACGCCGACAAGGCCTACGACATCGACCGCTGCCGCGATCACCTCAACCAGCGAGGTATCACCCCGCGTATCGCCCGCAAGGGGATAGAACGCAACGATAGGCTGGGACGCTATCGTTGGGTAGTCGAGCGCACTCATGCTTGGTTCGCGGGCATGGGCAAGCTGCGCATCCGTTTCGAACGCCGGATCGATATCCATCTGGCCCTGCTGTCTCTCGCCTGCTCGGTCATCTGTCTTCGCCATCTTCCCGGGTTTTGTTAGCCGCTCTTAGTGGGTAATAAGTTTTTCTTGCAGAAATTCGATGAAGCGCGGCGTCTTGTCGAGAGGGGCGGCCGCAGCCGCCGTGGATGTCGTATGCATGGGGATGGTCCTGCTGATCGATGGCCGCGCGTCACGCGGCCAGTTTCTCGACCTCGGCCGTGGCGGCGTCGATCGCGGCGGTGCGCAGTTCGGGGCTGATCGACAGGCCCTCGGCGCGCACGAAGGCGATGTCGGTGATGCCGAGGAAGCCGAAGAAGTTGCGCAGGTAGGCTTCCTGGTGGTCGAAGGAGGCCATCGGGGTGCCTTCGCCATACATGCCGCCACGGGTGGAGGCGACGATGACGCGCTTGCCGGCGGCGAGCCCTTCGACGCCGTTGGCGGTGTAGCGGAAGGTCTTGCCGGGTACCGCCAGGCGGTCCAGCCACGCGCGCAGCTGCGAGGGTAGCGAGAAGTTGTACATCGGCGCGCCGATGACCAGAGTATCGGCGGCCAGGAAGTCGTTCAGCAGGCGGGCGTTGCGGGCCACCGCCTGCTGCGCCGGGCCCTGCGGCTCGACGCCCTGGAAGGCCAGGAACTCGGCGGCGGAAAGGTGTTCGATCGGCTCCGCGGCAAGGTCGTGGCGGATGACTTGCGTGCCGGGCGCCTGGTCGGTCAGGCGCTTGACGATGGAGGCGGTGAGCTGGCGGCTGACCGACTGCTCGTTGAGGATGCTGGCGTCGATGTGGAGGAGCGTCATGGGAAGTCCTTCGGTATAGAATTGTGACCGGGACTAGGAATGTAACTACGGCTCCCAAGGTGCACAATACGGCACATCAAGAGAACCCGGTAACATGAAAGTGACTGATTTCCCTCATGATTTGCGGCAAACCGACTGCCACAAGGTCAGCCAGGTGCTGGCCCGCGTGGGTGAGAAATGGAGCGTGCTGATCATCATGTTCCTGGCCGCCAAGCCGCGCCGCTTCACCGAGATCAAGCGCGCCATCAATGGCATCTCGCAGCGCATGCTGACGCTGTGCCTGCGCGGGCTGGAGCGCGACGGGCTGATCAAGCGCACCGTCTATGCGGTGATGCCGCCGCACGTGGAGTACGAATTGACGCCGCTGGGGCGCTCGCTGACCGAGCCGGTGATCGCGCTGGGCACCTGGGCCGGACAGCACATCGCCGACATCGACGCGGCCAGGGAAGCCTTCGATGCCCGCGAGAAGGCCGAGGGCGAGGCGGCCGTGCCGTTCAAGTAGGCCCCGGCCGGAGGCTGCACCGCCGGGCGACCGGGTACGCGGAAGGCGACGTGGGGAGCCGGTCCGCATGGGACGCGTGGCCCAGTTTCGCGAGGCCACGCATTGATCGGCGCCGGGCGCTGTGTCATACCCGGCACTTCGTTTCGATGGCACGGAGGGGGTTGCATGCTCAAGCACGCTTGCGGATTCGCACTGTGGATGGCCGCCACGCTGACACCGGCGGCCGACGCCGTCCCGATGGCCGCCGGAACATCCGTGGCCGAGGCGAACGCGCCCGCGCGTCCAGGTTGGTCCGCGGCATCCCGCTCTTCCGGCCAGCCCACGGCGCGCCACGAGAGTGCGGCGGCCGTGGTGGATGGCGAACTGTTCGTCATCGGCGGCCGTGGCCAGCCGCCGCTGGACATCCTCGACCTCGCCACCGGCGAATGGCGACAGGGCGCGGCGGCGCCGATGGAGATCCACCACACGCAGGCGGCGGTGCTGGATGGCCGCATCTACGTGATCGGGGCGCTGACCGGGCCGTGGCCGCAGGAAGAGGTCGTGCCGCGCGTGCTGATCTACGATCCTGAAAGCGACCGCTGGCAAGAAGGCCCCGAGCTGCCGGCGGACAGGCGCCGCGGCGGCGGCGGGTTGGTCGTGCACGAGGGCGTGTTTTACCTGGTGGGCGGAAACCGGCTGGGCCATCGCGCCGGGTTCGTGCCGTGGCTGGATGCGTTCGATCCGAAGACCGGAACGTGGACGGCATTGCCCGATGCGCCGCATGCGCGCGACCACTTCCATGCCGCCGTGCTGGACGGAAAGATCTACGCGGTCGGCGGGCGCCTCAGCGGGCACGAGGACGGCGGGCAGATGGGGCTGCACCTGGACGGCATGGACGTCTACGACGTCGCCGCGCGGCGCTGGACGACGGCGGCGCAGGCGATCCCGACGCCGCGCTCCGGAGTCTCGGTGGTCGTGCTGGACGGGCGCATCGTGGTACTGGGTGGCGAAAGCGAGCGGCAGGAGCGCGCGCATGCCGAGGTCGAAGCCTACGATCCGCGCAACCAAACGTGGACGAGCCTGCCGGCGATGCCGGTCGGCCGGCACGGCATGCAGGCGGTGGTGGCCGGGGACGCGATCCATGTCGTGGCCGGCAGCGGCAACCGCGGCGGCGGCCCCGAGTTGAACGACCATTGGGTGCTCGGCGCACTCTGAAGCGGATCCCGATGGATGCCGTGGCGCGGCGGCCTCCATCGCGCGATGTCGCTGTGGGCGGCGAGGTAATGTGCGCGGCAAGCGGATGAAGCGGCGGCGCACGCCAAGAGCCTGGACTTCATCCTGACACCGTGATGGCGCCGCGCTGGCCGGGTGCGTGCGTGGAGCCTGGCAGCCGGGACGTGCCCGCAGTGCGCCGGCGCGTCAACGCGGCATCACGCGGCGCCTCCACGCATGTGGCCGCTTCACGGATGCTCTACCGCAGCGCTTACATGCTGGCCGCGTGACCTACCAACACGCAATCAAACCCACGCGCGTCGAACCGGCCGAAGGAAAGCTGGGCATCCTGATGCCCGGGCTGGGCGCGGTGGCGACGACCTTCATCGCCGGCGTGCAGGCCGTGCGCAGGCAGCTCGCGCTGCCGATCGGCTCGTTGACCCAGATGGGCAACATCCGCCTGGGCAAGCGCACCGAGAACCGCCATCCGCGCATCCGCGACTTCGTGCCGCTGGCCGACCTGGACGACCTGGTCTTCGGCGGCTGGGACATCTACGACGAGAACGTGTACGAGGCCGCGCGCAATGCGCGCGTGCTCGACCCGGCGATGCTCGATGCGGTGAGGCCGGAGCTGGAGGCGATCCGGCCGATGTCGGCGGTCTTCGATCCCGGTTACGTCTCGAACCTGGATGGTCGCCACGTGAAGCAGGCCGCCGGCAAGATGGCGCAGGCCGAAGCGGTCATCGAGGACCTGGAGCGCTTCCGCGCGGCCCATGGCTGCGCGCGCATGGTGATGGTCTGGTGCGGTTCGACCGAGAAGTACATCCAGCCGCAGGACGTGCATGCGACGCTGGATGGTTTCCTGCGCGGGCTGCGCGAGGACCATCCGGCCATCGCGCCCTCGATGATCTATGCCTATGCGGCGATCTCGCAGGGCATCCCGTTCCTCAACGGCGCGCCGAACCTGACCTGCGACATCCCGGCGCTGGCCGAACTGGCCGCGGCCAACGGGACGCCGATCGGCGGCAAGGATTTCAAGACCGGGCAGACGCTGATGAAGACCATCCTGGCGCCCGGGCTGCAGGCACGGGCGCTCGGCATCCGCGGCTGGTTCTCGTCCAACATCCTGGGCAATCGCGACGGCCTGGTGCTGGACCATCCGGACAATTTCCGCACCAAGGAGGTCTCCAAGCTGAGCGTGCTGGAGGACATCCTGCGGCCGGATCTCAGCCCGGAGCTGTACGGCGAGCTCTATCACAAGGTCCGCATCAACTATTACCCGCCGCACGGGGACAACAAGGAGAGCTGGGACAACATCGACATCTTCGGATGGCTGGGCTATCCGATGCAGATCAAGATCAACTTCCTGTGCCGCGACTCGATCCTCGCCGCGCCGATCGTGCTGGACCTGGCGCTGTTCGCCGACCTGGCCAAGCGCGCGGGCATGTCGGGCGTGCAGGAGTGGCTGTCGTTCTACTTCAAGTCGCCGCAGACGGCGCCCGGGCTGCGCCCGGAGCACGACATCTTCAAGCAGCTGATCAAGCTGCAGAACACGCTGCGCCACATGATGGGCGAGGACCTCATCACGCACCTGGGCCTGGACTACTACCAGGAGCCCGTGGGGGCCTGACGCAGGTTCCCCGCCTCGCCATCGCGCCGCCATGCCGACATGATCGAAGCCGTCACTTTCTGGAACGAGGCCAACAACAAGTCGCACTGGGACATGGAGGTCGATCCCGAGTGGAAGATGTATGCCCGGATGGTGGCGATCGCCGCGCAGGCGACCAAGGCCGAGTGCCCGCGGGTACGGCGGGTGCTCGGCGGGATCTCGCCGATCGATCCGGGTTTCGTGCGCCACCTGCAGGGACTGGGCGCCCTCGACGACATGGACGTGGTGGCGGTGCACGGGTTCCCGCTGGACTGGAACCTGTGGCCGATCCACGCCTGGCGCGACAAGATCGCCGAGATCGAGGCCGTCACCGACCTGCCGGTCTGGGTGACGGAGGTCGGCGTGTCCAGCTTCGGCGCCGAGGAGGTGCAGGACTTCGGGCTGCGGCGTACCGCCGAGCTGCTGCTGGGCCGCGTCGAGCGGGTGCACTGGTACAGCCTGTACGACCTGCCCAGCGCGTGGGAGGCGACCACGCGTCATCGCGAAGCGGAGGGCTCGTCGTACTACCGGCATTTCTACATGGGGCTGCTGCGCGAGGACGGCACGCCCAAGCTCGCGCTGAGGCAGTTCCCGCAGTACACGCCGGAATTGGGCATCTGCCAGTGGTTCCACTTCGAGGATCATCGGCTGGATGCCGCCGTGGATTGGCTCAAGCGGTTGGGCGTGCGCCGACTGCGCACCGGCCTGAGCTGGGCCGACCGGCACAGGCCGGATGCGCTGGCGTGGTTCGATCGCATGATGAAGGCGCTGGAGCCTTTCGAGCTCACCGTCACCTTCTGCTTCACCCCCGAGAGCAGGGGGATACGTCCCCACCACACCAGCCCGCCGCAGGAGATGCAGGAGTTCGCCGACTTCTGCGTGGAAATGCTGCGGCGCTATGCCTGACCGGCGCGGAACGTCCACGATGGCCCTGCAGCATGCGCGCCCGGCCGAGCCTCCCTGCGGCGATCCCGGCACGGATCCGCTGCAGGCCTGGCTGCGCCACATGCGGCGCGGCGAATGGGAGCAGGCTTGGGCCATCACCGACGCCGAGCTCCCGCTGCGCGCTTGCCGGCCTTGCGCGCACTGGCCGCGGCACATGCAGTACGTGTGGACCGGCGCGCCGCTGGCCAACCGGCGCGTGCTGGTGCGGTGCTACCACGGCCTGGGCGATACCTTGCAGTTCATCCGCTACATGCGGCCGCTCAAGGCGATCGCCCGCGAGGTGATCGTGTGGGCGCAGCCCTCGCTGCTCGGGCTGCTGCGGGGCGTGGCCGGGATCGACCGGTTGTTGCCGTTGCACGACGGCGCCCCTGACGCCGGCTACGACGCGGACATCGAGATCATGGAGCTGGCGCATTTCTTCCGAACCACGCCGGCGACCGTGCCGGCGGAGGTCCCGTACCTGCGCGCGGAGCCCATGGCGCTGGCGCGCCGCGCGGATCGACCCGCGATCGGGCTGGTATGGAAGGCGGGAGACTGGAACCCGGCGCGCTCGATGCCGTTCGCGACCCTGATGCCGTTGGCGGAGCTGCCGGACGTCGATTGGTTCATCCTCCAGCCCGGCGCGCGGGAGGCGGGATGGAACGGCGAGTTCGGCCGCTTCCCCGGCGAGTTCGGCATGACGGACTACGCGCGCGGGGTGCGCGCGATGGATCTGCTGGTCACCATCGATTCCATGCCGGCCCACCTTGCCGGGGCCCTGGGAGTGCCGGTGTGGACGCTGCTTTCCACCGAGCCGGACTGGCGCTGGATGGAAGGCCGCCAGGACAGCCCGTGGTATCCGACGATGCGCCTGGTGCGGCAAGCGAAGGCGGGCGATTGGGCCGGGGTGGTCGCCCGCGTCGGGCGGATGCTGGGCGATCGCGCCGCGCGCTGGAAATCCGGATCCGGCGGGTTCAGCGCAAACCCACTCGCCTGATCCAGGCGCCCAGACGGCCGCGGTGGTAGGCCAGGGCGTGGTAGGTCGCCGCCGCGACGCGCGCCCATCCGATGTAGAGCGCGGGAATGCCCAGGCGGCGCGCGATGCGGAATGCGCGATGGCTGCCTGCGGAGATGGCGCAACGCATGCGATAGACCAGCCGGCGTTGCGCGGAGGGCACGCGCCTGTCCGGAACCACCCGCTTGCGCGGCCGCAGGCCGTGCCGGCGCGCGAGCCGATAGGCCAGCCCCTCGCGCCGTTGCCGCAAGCCGGCCGCCTGGGTTTGCGCGACGAACGAGGCGTCCACCCGGTCCAGCTTCACCCGGCCGTCCTCGACGGCGCGCGAGACGATGCGCGCCACCTCGGGAGAGCGTACAAGCACCACGTTGTTGCCGCGCCAGTCCGAGGCGTACGGCTCCACCCAGGCATCGCCGAAAGAGACATCCGCGGTCTCGGCCATCACGTCGTCGCAGAAGTTGCAGGCCGGGTCCATGAAGAAGCCGGCGCCCCAGTCGCCATCGGCCAGGTGCCACCAGTCGCGGTCGAGCACGCGGCCATCGTGCAGGGCCAGGGCCGCGTTGTACCAGCTGGCCGGCCGGTCCGGGAGCTTGCGGCGGAACTCCACGCCGCGGACGTCCCGCCCGGTCGTGCCCATCTGCCAGGCCAGGCTCTCGACGAAGCGCGCGCTCTTCATGTGCCCGCAGAACAGGCCCAGGGTGAAGCGGATGCGCTCGCGCAGCAGCGGGTGCTCGCGGCGCATCAGCTGCACGGCCTTGATGAAGCAGGGGATGCCGACCACCGCATAGCGTCCGGGGGTGTCCATGATGATGCGCAGCACCTCGGACATCTCGACCGGGTAGTAGCGCGACCGGGCGCCGCGCTTCAACGCGTCCTCGTCGCGCGAGATGCGGTAGCGGAAGAAGCGGCCGTCGCGGCCGGGATCCTCGATCGCGTGGACGTGCGCGACGCCGTCGATCATTCCCTCGCGCAGCAACTGGGCAGCGAGCCAGGTCGCCATGCCGCCCGAGCTGCCTTCGGCCCGGAACGCTCCCTCGCCGGCGTGGCCGACGTAGGCGGCGGCGAAGCGGCCGGTGGCCGCATCGTGCAGGCCGGCGTGCGGGAACAGCTCCGCCGCGATGCGGTCCTCGTCGTCGGCCGCGGGCGAGAACGGGCAGGTGCGCTCGAAGCGCGGCACGGCATTCTCGCCCCAGCCAGGCGGACCTGCGGGCCGCAGCAGGCCATCGCGGTCCATGCGCATGCGGGCCCCGGGCACGCCGCTTTGCGCGACGCAGGCACCGCAACCGATGCAGAGACCGGCGCGGACCATGGCCTCGGGCCGCAACGCCTTCATGCGGCGGCGGTGGCAGGGAGCAGCGCGGCGAGCAGGTAGCGATGCGAGCGGGCGCGCAGCGCGCCGATGCGATCCTGGACCGCGTCGGGCAACGGTTCTTCGAGCAGCCGCTCGAACGTGGAATCCGGCGTGGACGGGCCGGCAAAGTGCGCTCCGGTGCCTGCGTCGGCCATCAGGGAGCGCAGCTTGGTGCTGCGGTAGGAAGAGCCTTCGCACACGAATGGCCGGCCGTACCGGAGGGCGAACACGCAACCATGGAAGAAGTTCGTCGCCACCGATCGCGCACCGGCGACGAGCGCCGCGAACTCGCGGGGGCCTGCCTCGATCCACTGCCGGTCGGCCCAGGCATTGCGATAGCCGATGCTGACCGTCCTCAGCCCGCGGCGCCTGGCCCAGCGCGCCACGGCATCGGCGAAGCGGGGCGAGAAGTTGTGGCCGTACACGGCGACATAGGGTTCGTCCAAGGGCACGGGCACCGATGGCGCGGGCGGGAGCGCGAGGCAAGGGTCCAGCACGAGTTCGGGCCTGTGGCCGGTCGCGTTCTCGACCAGGTCGCGCGATGCGGCATCGCGGACGGCGATGTGCCGGAAGCGGCGCAGGCACTGCGCTCTCTTCTGGTCCAGGCCGAGCCGCGCATCGTAATGGCCGAAGCTGGCCGCGTACGAGACCAGGTGCCGCGCCCGGAGGCCTTCGCCGTAGAAGGCGGGGAAGGCGCCGTACCAGGGATGCGACAGGTTCCATACTTCGTCGCTGCCGACGACCACCGTATCGCATGCCGGCATGCGCCCGGGCTCGTCCAGGGGAAAGCGCGGCGACAGGGGAAGCTCTTCGAAGGCTTCGAAGAAGCGGCGGATCTTGCGCCGGTAGCGGCCATGGTCCTCGCGCAGCGTCGGCTGCGGCAGGGTCGGGCGCAGCGCGCATCTCCACTCGGCGATGTCCACCTTGCGCGATGTGTGGTCGAGGATGACGGCGCGATGGCCGAGCGAGCGCAGCCCGTCGGCCAGGCATTTCGCTTGCCAGTAGCTGCCGTAGTTGATGCAACGGTGGAACGTCAGAACGCCGATCTTCACGATTCCGTCCAAGCGGGATGACGATGCTGGCAACCCCGCGATTACCGGCGAGGTCGCCACGATGACCCGGCTGCTGTTGATCCGTCATGCGCAAACCGATGCGAACGGCCATAGCCTGGCCGGGCGACTGCCGGGCGTAGGCCTGAACGATCTCGGCCGCCGGCAGGCCCGTGCATTGGCCGCGAGGCTCGGGCAACTCTCCATCGCGGCGATCTATGCGAGCCCGCTGGAGCGGGCGATGCAGACCGCCGAAGCCATCGCCACTCTACGAGGGCACAGGATCGTGCCTTGTGAAGAGTTGCTGGAAATCGACTACGGCGAATGGACGGGCCTGAGCCTGCAGGCGTTGGCCGACGACGAGGCATTCCGGATCTTCAACGGGCAACGCAGCTGCGCGGCGGCGCGCGCGGGCGAATACATGCTGCAGGCGCAGGCGCGGATGGTGGTCGGGCTCGACCGCCTGCGCAGGCTGCATCCGCAGCAGACCATCGCCGTCGTCAGCCATGGCGACATGATCCGCGGCGCGGTGGCGCACTACGCCGGCATCCCGCTGGATCTTTTCCATCGGATCGAGATCAGCCCGGCTTCGCTCAGCGTGGTGGATGTGGACGACATGTGGATCCGCATCGTTTGCATCAACGACACGGGAAGTGCAGGCGATTTCGCGTGAGTTGCCTCCATCCCGCGCGAGCTCCGCGTCCCGCCGGCACGTTCGCGTGAAACCCAGCGAGCTTGGCTGTGAAGCATGCGTAGCCGTTTCCAGGTGTTTCTTCTCAAAGCTTTAAAGCATCAAAGCTGAGACTGGCCCCGAACCTGAAGCGGACCGTTCTTCTTGCGCATCGACATGCATTCCGTGGCGTCGGATGGGGTCCGCTTCTTCGCAGCGAGGAGGTGGCCGCAGCGCAAACGATGGTCGAGTGCCTTTCTCCACGATGCCGCCGGCAGCGTCGATCACGCAGACCTACGGTCGCGCCGGCCGGTCCAGTGGAAACATCATGGCGCGATGTCGATGCCGGCCTAGCGACCGCATCGCGACTCCTGCCAACGGTCCCGCCCGGAACGCAACGGCGTTTCCGCCGCGGGTGACGCGCAACTCAAACCGCCTGTCCGGTCCATCGCCAGGTCCGGGCCCGTCCCCGTCGCGTACGGGAACGCGGGCCGACAACGTGGCGCGGCAGGTTATCCGAAAAGGAACGAGTATGGATGGCGTAGCACGGTCAAAACAGCTGAAGCGTAAACACGCACTCGTCGCCGGCGGTGCCGGCTTCATCGGTGCCCATCTTTGCCGGAGGCTGCTGGCCGAAGGCTTCCGGGTCACGGTGCTGGACAGCCTGGTGACGGGCCGCCTCGGCAACCTCGGCGATCTTGTCGATCACGACGCGGTGAGGTTCGTGCGGCACGACGTGACCAAGCCGTACGACGACCCGACCGCCGACGTGATCTTCAACCTGGCCTGCTGCGCTTCGCCCGTGCATTACCAGGCCCGGCCGGTGCACACCTTGCAGACGTGCCTGGAGGGCTCGCTCAACCTGCTGGAACTGGCCAAGCGCAACGGGGCGCGGATCTTCCAGGCGTCCACCAGCGAGGTGTACGGCGAGCCGGAAACGCATCCGCAGCAGGAAGGCTACCGCGGCGCGGTCAACTCGATCGGGCCGCGCGCCTGCTACGACGAGGGGAAACGCTGCGCGGAAACCCTGTTCTTCGACTACCACCGCCTCTATGGCGTGGACATCAAGGTCGCGCGCATCTTCAACACCTACGGGCCCTACATGCGCGAGGACGACGGCCGGGTGGTCTCCAACCTGATCGTGCAGGCGATCAGGGGAGAACCGATGACGCTGCATGGCGACGGCAGCCAGACGCGCTCGTTCTGCTACGTCGACGACCTGGTCGAGGGCATCGTGCGCTTGATGGGCGCGCCGGAGGCGTTCACCGGCCCGGTGAACCTCGGCAACCCGGAGGAAATCACCGTGCTGGAGTTGGCCGAACGCATCCGGGCCATGACCGGCTCGGCCTCGCCGCTCAGGCGCCTGCCGATGCCGATCGACGATCCCACCCGCCGCTGCCCGGACATCGCGCTGGCGCGGCGGCAGCTGGACTGGGAACCGAGGGTGCCGCTGGAGCAGGGGCTGCGCCGCACGATCGAGTGGTTCCGGAGCCAGGAACAACCCCAGCGCGCGCGCCTGCATCCCGCGCACATGCCGGTCATGGAGGTCCATCGTGGTTGCGCATGACACACGCGGCAATGGCGGCTCGTCCGGCAAAGGCCGGGTGCTGATCACCGGCGGCGCCGGTTTCGTCGGCTCGCACCTGGCCGACGAACTGCTGGCGCACGGCTACCAGGTGCGCGTGCTCGATGCGCTGGTCGAGCAGGTCCATGGCGAACAGCGGGCACGCCCCGGCTACCTGGCAGAAGACGTCGAGCTGATACAGGGCGACGTGCGCGATCCGGAGGCGGTCCGCGCCGCGCTGGAAGGCGTATCCAAGGTGTTCCACCTCGCCGCGGCGGTCGGCGTGGGCCAGAGCATGTACGAGATCGCGCACTACACCGACGTCAACAACCGCGGTACCGCGGTGTTGCTGGAGGCCCTGTCCTCCTCGCCGGTGGAGCGCCTGGTGGTCGCCTCCAGCATGAGCATCTACGGCGAAGGGCTGTACGTCGACGCCGCGGGCAACGAGGTCGCGCCGCCCGAGCGCAGCCTCGATGCGCTCAGGCGGGGGCAATGGGAACTGCTGCAGGACGGCAGCCCGCTTGCGCCGGTGCCGACACACGAGGGCAAGACGCCGATGCCCACGTCGGTGTATGCCTTGTCCAAGCTGGACCAGGAGAAGCTGTGCCTGATCGTCGGCCAAGCCTACGGGATCGCCACCACGGCGCTGCGCTTCTTCAACATCTACGGCACGCGCCAGGCGCTGTCCAACCCGTATACCGGCGTGCTGGCGATCTTCGCCTCGCGCTATCTCAACCGCAAGCCGCCGAGGATCTTCGAGGACGGCCGGCAGCGGCGCGATTTCGTGCACGTGCGCGACGTCGCGCGCGCCTGCCGGCTGGCCTTGGAAACCCCGGAGGCGGCCGGCCGGGCCATCAACATCGGCAGCGGCCAGGCCATCAGCATCGTCGCGATCGCCGCGGCGATGGCCGAGGCATTGGACATCGACGACCTGCCGCCGGACATCACCGGCAACTTCCGCGCCGGCGACATCCGCCATTGCTTCGCCGACATCGCGCTGGCGCGCGAACTGCTCGGGTACCGCCCGCAGGTGACGCTGGAGGAAGGCATGACGGAGCTCGTGGCCTGGATCAGGGAACAGACCGCGGTCGATCGCATCGACGCGGCGGTGGAAGAACTCGCACGCCGGGGGTTGCAGCTATGACGCAGGCCACCGGGACGATGCGGCCGGTGCTGATCACCGGCGGGGCGGGGTTCATCGGCACGAACCTGGCGAACCGGCTGCTGGAGCAGGGCCGCCGCGTGCTGGTCTACGACAACCTGTCGCGCGCCGGCGTGGAGCGCAACCTGCAATGGCTGCGCGCGCGCCACGGCGAGCGGCTGCAGGTGGAGGTCGCCGACGTCCGCGACCGCGAGCGCGTGCGCGCCGCTGTCGCGCAGGCGGGGCAGGTGTTCCACCTGGCGGCGCAGGTCGCGGTGACGTCGAGCCTGGCGGACCCGCGCGAGGACTTCGACATCAACCTGGGTGGTACGCTCAACGTGCTCGAGGCGATGCGCGCGCTCGACGATCCGCCCTCGCTGCTGTTCACCTCCACCAACAAGGTCTACGGCGCCCTGGACGACATCGCGATGGAGATCGAGGGCGATCGCTACCAGCCGCGCGAAGCGGAGCTGCGCGAGCGCGGCATCGGCGAGTGGCGTGCGCTGTGTTTCCACAGCCCCTACGGCTGCTCCAAGGGCGGTGCCGACCAGTACGTGCTCGACTACGCGCGCAGCTTCGGCCTGCCGGCGGCCCTGTTCCGGATGAGCTGCATCTACGGCCCGCACCAGTGCGGCACCGAGGACCAGGGCTGGGTGGCGCACTTCCTGATCCGGGCGTTGCGCGGCGAGGCGATCACGATCTACGGCGACGGGCGCCAGGTCCGCGACGTGCTGTACGTGGACGACCTCGTGCAGGCCCTGCTGCGCGCCCAGGAACAGATGCCGGAACTGGCCGGGCGCGCGTTCAACATGGGCGGCGGGCCGGCGAACACGCTCAGCCTGCTGGAGCTGCTGGCGTTGATCGAGGCGCTCGACGGCCGGCCGCCGCAGGTCAAGTACGGCCCCTGGCGGGTAGGGGACCAGCGCTACTACGTATCCGACGCGCGCGCGTTCGGTCACGCGACCGGCTGGCGGCCCTGCGTCGCCGCACGCGAAGGCGTGGCCCGCTTGCACGATTGGCTCGCGGGCACGGTATCGGTGCCGCGGGCGCCGGCGACCAGGACGCACGCGGCATGAGCGGCATGCTTGCGGCAGTGCTGGAAGGCAGCGAACGCGTGCAGGTGGCGCGCACGGCGCGTCCGCTACCCGCGGCCGGGCAGGTACGCGTGCGACTGCATGGCTGCGGCGTATGCGCGTCCAACCTGCCGGTGTGGTCGGGCCGCCCCTGGTTCCAGTACCCGCTGGAACCGGGCGCGCCGGGCCACGAAGGCTGGGGCGAGATCGACGAGGTCGGCGATGGCGTCGACGGCTGGCGGCGCGGCGAGCGGGTCGCGCTGCTGTCCGGCAATGCCTATGCCGAGTACGACGTCGCGCAAGCCGATGCGCTGGTACGCCTGCCGGAAGGATTCGACGGCCAGCCATTGCCGGGCGAGCCCCTGGCCTGCGCGATGAACATCTGGCGACGCAGCGACATACGCCCGGAGCACACCGTGGCGGTAGTCGGCGTGGGCTTCATCGGCGCGCTGCTGATCCAGCTCGCGAGCCGGGCCGGGGCCAAGGTCATCGCGCTGTCCAGGCGCCCGTTCGCGCTGGACGTGGCGCGCGCCTGCGGAGCGGACGTGACCTTGCCGACCGAGGACCGCCATGCCGCGATCAACGCGGTCAACGAACTCAGCCGCGGCGGCTGCGCCCGGGTGATCGAGGCCGCCGGCGAACAGGCGACGCTCGACATCGCCAGCGCGATCTGCGCCGAGGGCGGCCGCCTGGTCATCGCCGGCTACCACCAGGACGGGTCACGGCAGGTCGACATGCAGCAGTGGAACTGGCGCGGCCTGGACGTGATCAACGCGCACGAGCGCGACCGCGCCGTGGCGCTGCGCGGCCTGGCCGAAGCGATGCGGGCGCTGCGCGACGGGCGCATCGAGCCGTTCGCGCTGCTCACGCACCGCTATCCGCTGGACCGCCTCGGCGATGCGTTCCGGGCCATGTCCGCACGACCCGAGGGCTTCATGAAAGCGACGGTGACGCTATGAACGCGCGTTTGCAGGCGATGCCCGAGCGGCCGAGGCTGGGTTTCCTCGGCGTGGGCTGGATCGGCTGCCAGCGCATGCAGGTGCTCGCCGAATCGGGCGAGGCCAGCGTGGCCGCGATCGCCGACCCGCATCCCGGATCGCTCGCGCGCGCCGCCGAGCATGCGCCGCAGGCCCGTCGCTGCCGCAGCGTCGCGGAGTTGCTGGAAGACGACGACCTGGACGGCGTGGTGATCGCCACCCCCAGCGGCGCCCATGCGCTGCAGGCCATCGCGGCGCTCGAACGCGGGTTGGCGGTATTCTGCCAGAAGCCGCTGACGCGCACCGCCGCGGAGGCCGAGCAGGTGATCGAGGCCGCGCGGCGTGCCGATCGCCTCCTGGACGTCGATTTCAGCTATCGCGCGGTCGCCGGCGTGCCGGAACTGCGCCGGCAGGTGCAGGCCGGCGAGCTGGGCGACATCTACGCGGTGGACCTGGTTTTCCACAACGCCTACGGGCCGGACAAGGCCTGGTTCTACGAACTGGCCCAGTCCGGCGGCGGCTGCGTGATGGACCTGGGCACGCACCTGGTCGACCTGGCGCAGTGGATCTGCGGCGCCTGCGGGCACGAGGACATGAGCGCGGCGCTCTATGCGCAGGGGCGCCTGCTGGACGCGCCGATCGACCGGGTCGAGGACTATGCGGTGGCGCAATGGCGGCTGGACAACGGCACGCACGTGCGCCTGGCCTGTTCGTGGCGCTTGCCGGCGGGCCGCGACGCGGTGATCCAGGCATCGTTCTACGGCACCCGCGCCGGGGCCGCCCTGCGCAACGTGGGCGGATCCTTCTACGACTTCATCGTGGAACGCTTCGACGGCACCGCGCGCTCCAACCTCGCCGCGCCACCGGACCCATGGGGCGGGCGCACGCTGGTGGAGTGGGCGCGGCGCCTGCGCCACGACCGGCGCTTCGATCCCGCCGCCGTGCGGCTGCTGCAGGTGGCCAGGGCCGTGGATGCCATCTATGGCCGCTGAGCGCTTCCATGGCCGCGTGCTGATGACCGCCGACACGCTCGGTGGCGTATGGCCGTTCGCCATCGAGCTGGCGCGGCAACTGGCAGGCCGGGGCGATCGCGTGCTGCTGGCCGCCATGGGGCGCGAACCGGATGCCTCGCAGCGCGCCGAAGCGGCGGCGATCCCCGGCCTGGAACTGCACGCGCGGCCTTATCGCCTGGTGTGGATGCAGGATCCATGGCGCGACCTGGACGCGGCGGCCGACTGGCTGCAGGCGCTGGCGCGGGATTTCGCGCCCGACGTGATCCACCTCAACGACCTGGCACTGGCCGAGCGCGGCTGGCCGGCCCCGGTACTGCTGACCGCGCACTCCTGCGTGTGTTCCTGGTGGCAGGCCGTGCATGGCACGGCCGCGCCGCGCGAATGGGATGCCTACCGCGACCGCGTGGCCGCGTGCGTGCACTCCGCCGACCACGTGGTCGCGCCATCGCAGGCGATGCTGCAGGCGCTGGCCGGGCATTACGGCGCACCCGTCTCGTGCGAGGTCATCCACAACGGCCGCACCGCGCTGCCGCAGGCCTCGTACGCCAAGGCGCGGTTCGTGCTCGGCGCCGGGCGGCTGTGGGACCAGGCCAAGAACCTGGGGGCCCTGGCCGCGGTCGCCGGCGACCTGCCGTGGCCGGTGCTGCTGGCCGGCGATGCGCGCCATCCGCATGGCGGCGATGCCGCGTTCGAAGGCGGGCGGGTGCTGGGACGGCTGCCGGAAGCGCAGTTGCGCGCCTGGATGGCGAAAGCCCCGGTCTACGCCTTGCCGGCCCGCTACGAGCCGTTCGGCCTGTCCGCCCTGGAAGCGGCGCAGGGCGGCTGCGCGCTGGTGCTCGGCGACATCCCCAGCCTGCGCGAGATCTGGGCCGACGCGGCCCTGTTCGTGCCGCCGGACGACCCAGATGCGCTGCGCGATGCCTTGCGGCGGTTGATCGACGACGACATGCTGCGCGCGCGCATGGCCCGGCAGGCGTCCGCGCGGGCGCGCCGCTATACCCCCGAGGCCATGGCCGCGCGCTACCGCCGTGCCTACGCGGCCCTGCGTTGCGGCCACGCCAGGCCGGCGCGGGCGACCGCGATTCCCGACGTCGCAGGAGCGCATGCATGAAGTACGTCCTGTTCTACCACTCGCTGGTGTCCGACTGGAACCACGGCAACGCGCATTTCCTGCGCGGCATCGTCGCCGAGCTGCAAGCGCGCGGCCACCAGGTCGAGGTGTACGAGCCGCGCGACGCCTGGAGCGTCACGCAACTGGTCGCCGAGCACGGCCAGGCGCCGCTGGAGGAATGGCGGCGACGCTTCCCCGGGCTGCACAGCCATCGCTACGACATGCACGCGCTCGACCTGGACCAGGCGCTCGACGGCGCCGACGTGGCGATCGTGCACGAATGGAACGAGCCGGCGCTGGTCGCCGAGGTCGGCCGCCATGCGCCGGCCGGGTGCCGGGTCTTCTTCCACGACACGCACCACCGCTCCGTGAGCGCGCCGCAGGAGATGCAGCGCTACCGGCTGGACCGCTACGACGGCGTGCTCGCGTTCGGCGAGGCGGTCCGCCAGCGCTACCTCGACAACGGCTGGTGCGAGCGCGCATGGACCTGGCACGAGGCGGCCGACGTGCGCGTGTTCCAGCCGCTGCGCGCCCCCGGCGAGCGTGCCGGCGACCTGGTGTGGATCGGCAACTGGGGCGACGACGAGCGCTCGCAGGAGCTGCGCGAATTCCTGGTGGAGCCCGTGCGCGCACTCGGGCTCGACGCCTGCGTCCATGGCAGCCGCTATCCGCCGGAGGCGCTGGCGATGCTGGCCGGCGCCGGCATCGCCTACCGCGGATGGCTGCCCAACTACCGCGCGCCGGAGACGTTCGCGCGCTTCAAGGCGACCGTGCACGTGCCGCGCCGCCCCTACGTGCGGCTGCTGCCGGGCATTCCCACCATCCGGGTGTTCGAGGCCCTGGCCTGCGGCATCCCGCTGGTCAGCGCGCCGTGGACCGACGCGGAAGGCCTGTTCGCGCCGGGACGCGATTACCTGGTCGCGGAGAACGGCGCGCGGATGCGCCGCCACCTGCACGACCTGCTGCACGACCCGGCCATGGCATCGGAACTGGCCATGCACGGCCTCGCCACGATCGCGCGCCGCCACACCTGCGCTCATCGCGTCGAGCAACTGCAGTCGATCCTGTCCGAACTGGACGGGCCCGCGCGCGAACGAGCGTCCCTTCCCACGCCACGGAGTCTGACCCATGCCTAGCCCCCTGCGCATCGCGTTCTTCGGTTCCAGCCTGGTGTCCTCGTACTGGAACGGCGCGGCCACGTACTACCGCGGGATCGTGCGCGCGCTCCACGAGCGCGGCCACCGCGTCACGTTCTTCGAGCCGGACGCGTTCGAGCGGCAGCGGCACCGCGACATCGACGATCCGCCATGGGCGGAGGTGGTGGTGTACCCGGGCAGCGACGAGGCCGAGGCCGCGCGCGCCCTGGAGCGGGCGCGCGGCGCCGACCTGGTGGTCAAGGCCAGCGGCGTGGGCGTGTTCGACGACTTCCTGGAGCGCGAGGTGCTCGCGCTGCGATCCCCGGCCACGCGCGTCGCGTTCTGGGACGTGGACGCGCCGGCGACGCTGGAGCGGATGCTCGGCGATCCGGACGATCCGCTGCGGGCGCACATACCGCGCTACGACCTGGTGCTGACCTATGGCGGCGGGCAGCGGGTGATCGATGCCTACCGCGGGCTCGGTGCGCGCCAGTGCGTGCCGGTCTACAACGCGCTGGACCCGCACACCCACCATCCGGTGCCGCACGAGCCGCGCTTCGCCGCCGACCTGGCGTTCCTGGGCAACCGCCTGCCCGACCGGGAGGCGCGGGTGCACCGGTTCTTCTTCGAGGCGGCGCGGCAGGCGCCGGAGTTCGATTTCCTGCTCGGCGGCAGCGGCTGGGACGACGTGGCCCCGGGAGGGAACGTGAAGCGCCTGGGGCACGTCTCGACCCGCGACCACAACGCGCTCAACTGCAGCGCGCGCATGGTGCTCAACATCAACCGCGACAGCATGGCGCGCTTCGGCTTCTCGCCGCCGACGCGGGTGTTCGAGGCGGCCGGGGCCGGCGCATGCCTGGTCACCGACAGGTGGGAGGGCATCGAGATGTTCCTCGAGCCGGGCCGCGAGGTACTGGTGGCCGACGGCGCCGAGGACGTGGTCGAGCACCTGCGCAGGATTGGCCCGGCGCAGTCGCGCCAGATCGGCGAGCGCGCCCGCGAGCGGCTGCTGCGCGAGCACACCTATGCGCACCGCGCCGAGCAGCTCGAGCGGCTGCTGCAAGCGCAGCTGCGGGTGGCCGCGTGATGGGCGGCGCGCTCGACATCGTCGTGCTCGGCCTCAGCCTGCGCTCGGCCTGGGGCAACGGGCATGCGACCACCTACCGCGCGTTGCTGCGCGCGCTCGAGGCGCGCGGCGACCGCGTGCTGTTCCTGGAGCGCGACGTGCCCTGGTACGCGCAGCACCAGGACGCGGGCGACGAACTTCCCGGGCGGCTGGCGCTCTACCGCGACCTGGACGAGCTGCGCGATGGCCATGCCAAGGCCGTCGCAGGGGCCGACCTGGTGATCGTCGGATCGTACGTGCCGCAAGGCATCGACGTGGGCGCGTGGGTACAGGAAACCGCCCGCGGCGTGGTGGCCTTCTACGACATCGATACCCCGGTCACCCTGGCGGCGCTGCAGCGGGGCGCCTGCGACTATCTCTCGCCCGAGCTGGTCGCCGGCTACGACCTGTACCTGTCGTTCACCGGCGGACCGGCGCTGGAAACGCTGCGGCGGTACTACGGGGCGCCCATGCCGGTACCGCTGTACTGCTCGGCCGACCCGGAGCGCTACTTCCCCGAGCCGGTCGATGCCGACTACGACCTGGGCTACATGGGCACCTACAGCCAGGACCGCCAGCCGGTGCTGGAGCGCCTGCTGGCGGGGCCCGCGCGGGATTGGCCGCAGGGGCGCTTCGTCGTGGCCGGCCCGCAGTACCCGGACACGCTCCGCTGGCCAGGCAACGTCGAGCGGATCGAGCACCTGCCGCCCAGCGCGCACCGCCGGTTCTACAACCGGCAACGCTTCACCCTCAACGTGACCCGCGCCGACATGGTCGCGATGGGGCACTCGCCCAGCGTGCGCCTGTTCGAAGCGGCCGCGTGCGGCACCGCCATCGTGTCCGATGCCTGGACCGGGCTGGATTCGCTGTTCCGCCCGGGCCAGGAGATCCTGGTCGCGCAATCGGGCGACCAGGTGCTGCGGTGGCTGCGCGACACGCCCGAGGACGCCCGCAGGCGCATCGGCGAGGCCGTGCGGCGGCGTTTCCTCTCCGAACACACGCCGGCCCATCGCGCCCAGGCGTTGCACGACTACCACGAGCGCGCCGCGGCCCGGGCCGCGCGGCCGCACCACGCCAGGAGAACCGCCCATGAGCAAGCATTCGTCCAAGCAGACCACCAACCATGACGAGATCCGCCGGTGGGCGGAGAAACGCGGCGGCCGCCCGGCCAGCGTGCGCGGCACCGCCGACCGCGGCGAGCACGCCGGCCTGCTGCGGATCATGTTCCGCGACGACGAGGACCTCGAAGAGATCGAGTGGGACGAGTTCTTCGAGAAGTTCGACGAAGAAGGGCTGGTCTTCCTCTACCAGGAGAAGACCGCCGACGGCGGCGAGAGCCGCTTCTTCAAGCTGGTCGAGCGCGATTGAAGGCGCGGCCCATGATCGCCACCGATACCCGAACGCCGGCGCAGGCCATCCAGGAGCTCGGCCCGTGGTTCCACAACCTGCACCTGCCCGGCGGGGAACAGACCGCGCCGGACCATGCGTACGGCGATTTCCCCGCGTTCAAGTGGCGGCAGATCGAGCCGCACATCCCGCGCGACCTGCAGGGCGCGACCGTGCTGGACATCGGCTGCAACGCCGGCTTCTACAGCTTCGAGCTGGCGCGGCGCGGCGCCCGGGTCACCGCGATCGACGTGGACCCGCATTACCTGGCGCAGGCGCGCTGGGCCGCCAGGCAGCTGGGACTGGAGGCGCAGGTGAGCTTCCGGCAGATGCAGATCTACGAGATCGCCGACCTGCCTGGCCGTTTCGACTGGATCTGGCTGATGGGCGTGCTGTACCACCTGCGCCACCCGCTGCTGGCGCTGGACATCGTCCGCCGCAAGTGCGCCGACCGCATGGTGCTGCAGACCATGACCATGCCCGAAACCGAACAGCTGGACACGCCGCCCGACCTGGGCCTGGACGAGCGCGATCGCCTGCAGTCGCCCGGTTGGCCGCGCATGGCCTTCATCGAGCACCGGCTGGCCGGCGATCCGACCAACTGGTGGGCGCCCAATGCGGCCTGCGTGCTGGCGATGGCGCGCAGCGCCGGGTTCGAGGTGCAGCGGCAACTCACCCACGAGACCTGGTTGTGCCGCGCCGGCGATTCCCTCGATCCGTTCGCCGCCCGCGAGCTGGACGCGATCGTGGGGGACGGCAGCCCATCCGGGAGGGCAGGCCGGTGATCACCGGCCTCCACGCATCCGCGTCGTGCCGCGCCCTCGCGCGAGCAGCCAGGGCACGGCCAGCCCGAGCGCGAAGCTGGCGTAGATGACGGCCAGGTCGCGCCCGTGCAGACGACGGTCGAAACCCGGCGAAAGCCGGCGGGGCACGACGTGGTAGTCCACCGCGTAGGCCACTGCCGAGGTGGCCGTCGCGAGCGCGGCCATGCGCGGCCGGTCGCGCCTGCCGCGGCGCAGGCGTTCGAATGCGATCGCCCAGAACAGCGAACTGGCGTGGTGGATCAGGTAGCCCGCCAGCGTGTGGCGGACGCTGACCCGGTCCTGCCGGTGGGCCTCGCCGCCCCACAGCCACTGGCTGGTCGCATTGGTGGCGGCCGCCGTGGCGCGGGTACGCCGATGGCTCAGCCAGGAGATCGCCAGGGTGGAACAGAGGCTGGCGCAGCTGCCCGAGCACAGGGCGCGGCGCAGCACGATGCGCCAGCGCGACGGTCGACCGTGCTGGTGGCCGGTGCCAACGGCCTGATCGGTTCGGCGCTGGTCGCGCGCCTGGAGCGGGATGGGCATGAGGTGGTCCTTGCGGTGCGGGACGAAGCCGCCGCGGCCGGCCGCTGGCCCGGCCGGCGCCTCGTCCGGGTGGACTACGCGGAGCCGATGGCCTGCACGGCCGAGGCGGCGATGGCGTTCGCCGGGATCGATGTGGTGATCAATGCCGCCGGCATCTTCCGCGAGCGTGGCCGTGCGAGTTTCGAGGCCGTGCACGTGAACGGGCCGTGTAGCCTGTTCGCGCTGGCGGCCGCGGCCGGCGTCGGCCGCCTGATCCAGATCTCCGCGCTCGGCGCCCGGCCCGACGCCCCGACCGCGTACCTGCGCAGCAAGGCGCACGGCGACGCCTGCGCATGGGAGTTCCCTGGCAGGGTGGTCGTGGTGCGGCCGTCGCTGGTATTCGCCGGCGACGGCGCCAGCACCCGGTTGTTCCTGCGCCTGGCCAGCCTGCCGCTGCTGCCGTTGCCGCAAGGGGGGAGCCAGTGCGTGCAGCCCCTGCACCTGGCGGACCTGTGCGATGGCGTGGCCGTGCTGGCGACGCATCCGGACCCGCCACCGCTGGTGAACGCCGTGGGACCGGAGCGCCTGTCGCTTGCCGCGTACCTGCAGACCCTGGCGGCGGGCATCGGGCGCAGGCCGCGCATCGTGCCGGTGCCCCCGCAGGCGGCAGTGTCCGCGGCAAGGGCGCTGAAGCGGGTGCCGGGCAGCCTGGTCGATCCCGATGCGCTGGCGATGCTGCAGCAGGGCAACTGCGCCGACGCGCGGTTGTGGCGCTCGATCGTGGGCAGGCCGTTGCGCCCGGCCGGCGCCTTCATCGGTGCCGGCGAAGCGGCCGTGCTGGGCAGGTCCGCCGACCTGGCGAACCTGCTCCCGCTGCTGCGCGCCAGCGTCTCGCTGACCTGGCTGGCAACCGCGTGGATCTCCGCGTTCGTCTATCCGCGCGCCGCCAGCCTGGACCTGCTGCACCGCGCGCAGGTCCCGGAGGCGCTGGCGCCGTCCGCGCTGTACGCGGCGGCGGCGCTGGATGCGCTGCTCGGCCTGGGCATGTGGTCCCGGCGCTGGAGGCGGGTAGCGTATGGTCTGCAACTGGCGGCGATCGGCTTCTACACGCTGGTGATCAGCCTGTGGTTGCCGGAGTTCTGGGCGCATCCCTACGGCCCGGTGCTCAAGAACCTGCCGCTGTTCGCGCTGATCTGCGCGCTGATGCGGCTGGAGGATCGCGATGGACCTGGCCACCGTTAAGTTCCTGCACATCCTGTCGTCGACGTTCCTGTTCGGCACCGGCGTGGGCACCGCGTTCTACCTGTTCTTCGCCAGCCGCGGCCGCGACCCGCGCACGGTCGCCGCGGTGGCGCGGCTGGTGGTCGTCGCCGACTGGTGCTTCACCGCCACCACGATCGTGTTCCAACCGCTGTCCGGCCTCTATCTCGCGCACCTGCTCGGCGTTCCGCTGGGCACGCCCTGGCTGTACTGGTCGATCGTGCTGTTCGCGATCGCGGCGTTGTGCTGGCTGCCGGTGGTCTGGCTGCAGATGCGATTGCGCGACATCGCGGTCGAGGCCGCCGCCCGCGACCGGCCGCTGCCGCTGCGCTACGACGGCTATCTGGGCGCCTGGGCCGCGCTGGGCGTACCCGCACTCGTTTCCTTCCTGGCCATCTTCTACCTGATGACGGCCAAGCCGGCGCTGTCGTGAGGCTTCACCTGGCGATGCCACCGCCGTGGCTAGGTTGGAAACGCACCAAGAACGGCAGGTTCCATGCCAGGAGGATCCCATGTCCACCGCGTTGACCCACCCCCTCTGGAAGATCCGCTCCGAACCGATCCTGTTCACGACCGGCACGCCTCCGCACGTGGACGTGCTGGTGGTCGGGGCCGGCGTGGCCGGACTGGTGACGGCGTTGAACTGCGCCCAGGACGGGCGCTCCGTGGTCGTGATCGAGCGCGACGCGCCCGGCGCCGGCGAGTCCGGACGTTCGACCGCGCACCTGGCCTCGGCCGTGGACGATCGTTATCGGTCGCTGGCGCGCCTGCACGGGAGCGAGGGGGCGCGCCTGGTCGCGGCCAGCCACGCGGCCGCCGTCGACTGGATCGAGGCCTTCGTGCAGGACATCGACGGGCAATGCGGCTTCCGTCGCGTGCCCGGTTACCTGTTCACCTGCAGCGACGACGTGCAGGGACTGCGCGGCGAAGCCCAGGCCGCGGTGCAGGCCGGGCTGGAAGCCGGCTACCTGGAGGAGGGCATTCCCGGCCTGCCGGCGCTGGGCCCGGCGGTGCGTTTCGAACGCCAGGCGCGCATCAACATCGGCCGCTACATCGATGCGCTGGTACAGGCCTGCGCGGCGGCCGGAGTGGTCTTCTTCCGCGGCAACGCGGTCGACGTGAAGGGAGGCGCGCCGGCTTCGGTCGCGCTGCAGTCCGGCCGGACGCTGAGCGCCGATGCGGTGGTGGTCGCCACCAACGTGCCTTTCCACGAAAGGATCGCGATCCATACCAAGCAGGCCGCCTACCGCAGCTACGTGGTGGCCGGCCCGGTCGAGCCCGACGCCTTGCCCGACGCGCTGATCTGGGACGACGGCGATCCGTACCACTACGTGCGCCTGGCCAAGGATCCCGACAGCGGCGCCACGGTCGTCATCGTGGGCGGCGAGGACCACAAGACCGGGCAGAGCGAAGACACCGAGGCCTTCGCCCGCCTGCAGGCGTGGACGCGCGCGCGCTTGCCCGGCGTGAAACGCTTCACCCATGGCTGGTCCGGCCAGATCATCGAGCCGGCCGACTCGCTGGCGTTCATCGGCGCCGACCCGGGCGGCGAGAAGAACGTCTACGTGATCACCGGCGACTCCGGCAACGGCGTGACCCACTGCACGCTGGGCGGCCTGCTGGTCTCCGACCTGGTCGGCGGGCGCGACAACCCGTGGAAGACGCTGTACGCGCCCGATCGCAAGATCGTCCAGGGCGGGCGCGAATGGCTGCGCGAGAACGCCAACGTGGCGGCGCAGTACCGCGACTGGGTGGCCCCGGGCGAAGGCGACCCGGAGACGCTGGCGCGCGGCGAGGGGACCGTGTTGCGCCGTGGCCTGCATCGCGTCGCGGTCTATCGCGACGCCCAGGGCGCACTGCATTCGTTCAATGCGCGCTGCCCGCACATGGGTTGCGCGGTGCGCTGGAGCCCGCAGGGGAAGTCCTGGGATTGCCCTTGCCACGGCTCTCGCTTCGACAAGGAGACCGGCCGGGTGTTGAACGGCCCGGCCAACGCGGCGCTCGCCCCTTGGAAGGAGGCCTGACCCGGCGAACGCCGCATGCCAGGGCGCCTAGGCCGTCCCGTCCAGCGCCCGGTAGGCGAAGTCGCGGATCCGGATGCTGCCCTGGCCGGCACTGTAGATGCCGAGCCTGAGGCTCAGGAAATCGCCGAAGACGTTGTGGTGCATGCCCGACACTTCCATGCGGGTGCCGTAGAGCGTCCAGTGCTTCCCGTCGTCGTGCGAGTAGTGGTAGGTCACCACGTGGTGGTCGTTGGTGAGCCGTATCCGCACGCTGGAGGTGCGCTGCTCCTTCCGCATCCACGGATGCTCGGCGGCGTACTGGAAGCCTTTGACGACGTCCGGCGCAAAACCGATGCCCACGAACGCCTTGTGGTTGTAGAACAGCAGCAGCCCGCCTTCGGCGCCGTCGATCAGGTCGATCGTCACTTCCGCTTCGTAGGCGCGATCGCCCACCAGGCAGGTCAGCGGCGAACTGTCGACCGGCGAAGCGCCGGCCGCCGCGAGCAGCAGGCCCTTGCCGTCGAACCGGGTGCGCCTGGCCTCGTCGGGGCCGGGCGCGTGGAAGCTCCACTGGACGCCGGACCGGTCCTTGGAGAAATCGTCGGACAGCGCGAAGCCCGCCGCGCCCGGCTTGCCTCCGGTTGGCTTGGGAAGCGGGCGCGACAGGTCGCCGCCGCGCGGCCGGAACCAGCCGTCGTGGGTCCATTCGATCGGTTCGAGCAGGGTCTGCCGGCCCAGCGTCCTGAAGCCGTTCTCGTAGCCGTGGTAGACCATCCACCAGTCGCCGGCCGGGCCCTCGACCAGCGTGGCATGGCCGCGCGACCACCACGGTTCCGATTCGCGGGTGGTGCGCACCAGCGGGTTGTGCGGGCAGTGCTCCCACGGCCCGTGGATCGAGCGGGAACGGGCGGCGATCACCATGTGCCCGGTGACCGGCCCGGCGGTCCCGCCGACCGCGGTCACCAGGTAGAACCAGTCGCCGCGGCGCGTCAATTTCGGCCCTTCGGGCGCGAAGTTCTCGACGATCCAGTCGGCCGGGTAGCGCCAGGGGCTGTAGGCGGGTTCCAGTTCGCCATCGGTGGCGAGGCCGTCGTCGCGCAGGCGGATCCGGCGGATGCCGTTGACGAACAGGTAGCGCTTGCCGTCCTCGCCGACGGCATGGCCGGGATCGATGCAGCCCGGGATATGCAGGTCGATCGGATCGCTCCAGGGGCCGCGGATGTCGTCGGCCCAGATCACGTGGATCGACCATCCCTGGCCGGTCGGGTCGGCGGGGATGTACACGTAGTAGCGGTCGCCGTGCTTGCACAGGTCCAGCGCCCAGACCGTACCGAGCGGCTTGTGCAGCGCGGGCCCGATCGGCGCCCAGTTGACCAGGTCGGTGGAGTGCCAGATCACGATGCCCGGGTAGGACAGGAACGACGAGAACGTCATGTAGTAATCGTCGCCGTCCTTGAGGATGGTCGGGTCGGGATGGTCCCCGGCGACGATCGGATTGAGGTAGGTGCCGTCGCCGAGGTCGGCCTTGCGCTGGCCTTCTATCCCGCGCGCCCAGCGCGGCGATGCAGTGGCGGGCTCGCACGGCGGCGCGGCGAGCGCGGTCGAGGCGAAGGGCACCGCGGCGGTACCGGCTACCACGGCCTTGAACAACCTGCGTCGGGTTATCTCTGGCATCCCGCCAGTCTGGGGCAAGTCCCGCGCCGGTGCCAGGCGCAGGATGTCCCGGGACGGCAGGGTGCGCGGCGCCGGTCAGAGCAGGGCCATGCCGTGCTCGTGGCGATGGGTGCGCTGGAGTTCCAGCGCCATCCAGAGCGCGCCGAGGTGGATCACCACCGCCAGTTCGGCGGCCTTGCTGTCGTCGCCGGCCTGCCAGCGCCTCGCGTCGTCGCGGGCCTGGTCGGGCAGCAGCGCCAGCAGGTCGTGCTCGTCCATGTGCTCCACCTGCTCGGCCAGCCGGGTCGCCTCGCCGAAGGTCCTGAGCACGTACAGGCCCATGTCCGCCAGCGCGGCCAGCGCGCCGAGCGCAAGCAGCGCGATGCACAGCCGCTCGGGGAAGAGCGCGCCGCCGAAGCCGGCGTAAGCGGATGCCAGCAGGCCCACGGTCCGCCAGCCGGGGAACGAAAGACGCCGGCGGCGCGGCCAGTTCACGACGCAACCGGTGACCAGGAACGAGGTGCCCGCCGCGGCGGCAGCCAGGTTGGGACTGGCCTGCATCCAGGCCGCGCCCGCGGCCATCGCCGCCAGGACGAGGCCCAGCGGCGGGAGCATCCGCCGGCGATAACTGGCGCCGATGTCGCCAACCAGGCACTTGAGATCGCGGGCGCCGGAGGGATCGCTGTTCTTCACGGTCCTGCCTTCTTCCATCGTGGTGGGCAGGATCGGCAGCGGCATGTCGTAAATTCGTGGGATTGCTGAACGGAGCCGCAGCTGCCTGCCGCCCGGCCGGCGCTCGACGCGAAACGAGGCCGGAACGGTGGTCCTCCGGGGCTCGCATAAGTAAAATGAATCCATCTGGCTCAAATTATTCGAGTTCAGCATGGATATCAGGCAACTCCGGGTCTTGGTCGAAGTCGTGCGCCGTGGCGGGTTCTCCGCCGCGGCGCAATCGCTGTTCGCCACGCAGCCGACGGTCAGCAAGGCGATCCGGCAGCTGGAGGACGAGCTTGGCCTGGTGCTGGTCGACCGCTCGCGCCAGGGCATCCGCCTGACGCAGGCCGGCGAGATCGTCTACCGGCGCGCGCTGGTGCTGCTCGGCGAGCGCGACAACCTGCTGGCCGAACTGGAAGAACTGCGCGGGCTCAAGCGCGGCGAGCTGCACATCGGCCTGCCGCCGCTGGGCAGCGACGTATTGTTCGCGCCGCTGTTCGCGATCTATCGCGAACGCTATCCGCACATCGATCTCAAGGTGCTGGAGCAGGGCAGCCAGGCGCTGGAAGACAGCCTGCGCGCCGGCGAAGTCGAGCTGGCCGGCAGCCTGTTGCCGGTGTCGGAAGACTTCGAATGGCAATCGGTGCGGCGCGAGCCGTTGATGGTGCTGCTGCCGAAACAGCACCCGCTGGCGAGCCAGCCGTCGCTGCGGTTGGACATGCTGCGCGAGACGCCGTTCATCCTGTTCGACAAGGGCTTCATGTTCAACCGCAAGATCATCGAGGCCTGCCAGCAGCACGGGTTCACGCCGCACGAAGCGGCGCGCAGCGGCCAGATCGATTTCATCGTCGCCCTGGTCGCCGCCGGCATGGGGCTGGCGATGCTGCCGCGGATGATCGCCGTGCGCCGCCCGAACCCGCAGGTCGTGACGCTGCCGCTCGAAGACCAGGACCTGGCCTGGCACATGGCGCTGGTATGGCGCCGCGGCGCCTTCCTCTCGCATGCGGCGCAGGCATGGCTGCAGCTGGCGGCCGAGCAGGAAGCGGTATTGAACGCCGGCAGCTAGGGCCTGCGACCGTTTCCGGCCCGGCCGCCGGCGTCGCTGTCAGTGCAGCAGCGTGTCGCCGATCAGCTTCAGGTTGAGCACCACGATCACCGCCGCGATCAGCCAGGCGATGCGCACCAGCCAGCGTGGCGCGACCAGCGCGCCCATCTTCGACCGGTCGGACACGAAGCGCACCAACGGGATCACCGCGAACGGCAACTGCATCGACAGCAGCACCTGGCTGAACACCAGCAACTGCGCCGTGCCCTTCTCGCCGTAGAGCGCGGTGACGACCACCACCGGCACGATCGCCAGGCCGCGCGTGATCAGCCGGCGCGCCCACGTCGGGATGCGCAGGCGCAGGAAGCCTTCCATCACGATCTGGCCGGCCAGCGTGGCGGTGACGGTCGAGTTGATGCCCGAGGCCAGCAGCGCCACCGCGAACAGGGTCGACGCGAGCCCCACGCCCAGCATCGGCGCCAGCAGCTCGTAGGCCTGCTCGATCTCCTGCACGTCGGTGCGGCCGTGCGCATGGAACACGGCGGCGGCCATGATCAGGATGGCCGCGTTGATGAGCAGCGCCAGGGTCAGCGCGATGGTGCTGTCGGCGGTCGCCCAGCGCAGCGCGCTGCGGCGGCCCTCGTCGGTGCGCGGATAGGCGCGCGTCTGCACGATCGAGGAATGCAGGTACAGGTTGTGCGGCATCACCGTGGCGCCGATGATGCCGATCGCCAGGTACAGCGCCTGCGGGTCGGTGACGATTTGCGCGCGCGGGATGAATCCGCCGAGCACGTCGCGCACGGGCGGCGCCGCCATCGCAATCTGGATGGCGAAGCAGGCGAAGATCACCATCAGCAGGGCGATCACGAAGGCTTCCAGCGCACGGAAGCCCCGGTTCATCAGGTACAGCACCAGGATCACGTCGATCGCGGTGATGATCGCGCCGAGCGTGAGCGGGATGCCGAACAGCAGCTTCAGCGCGATCGCGGTGCCGATCACCTCGGCCAGGTCGCAGGCGATGATCGCCGCCTCGCAGAGCAGCCACAGGCCGATGTTCACCGGCCGCGAGTAGTGGTCGCGGCAGGCCTGGGCCAGGTCGCGGCCGGTGGCGATGCCGAGCCGCGCCGACAGGCCCTGCAGCACCACCGCCATCAGGTTGGACAGCAGGATCACCGACAGCAGCAGGTAGCCGAACTGCGAACCGCCGCCCAGGTCGGTGGCCCAGTTGCCCGGGTCCATGTAGCCCACCGAGACCATGTAGCCGGGGCCCAGGAAGGCGAGCAGCCGGAACCACCAGTGGCCGCCGTTCGGCACGGAGACGCTGGCGTTCATCTCGCCCAGGCTGGGCGAGGAGGCGGCCGAGCGGGGCCAGGCCGGGGTGGGGGCGGATTCGGAGGACATGATGCGTACTATATAGCAAATGCTAATTTAGTGAGCATTGGCAATTTCAATCGTAATGATCGGCCGAGTGATCCAAAATAGGCGCACTGGTGCGATGGCCAGGATCGGATACGGGACCACAGGGTGGGCAGAAGCGAAGAAAAGCTCGAACCGGCGGCACCGGCGCTCGTCGATGCGGAACTGCACGTGGAAAGCTTCCGGCAGGTGCGCGAGGCGCACCGGATGGAGCTGATCGAGGACTACGTCGAGCTGATCTCGGACCTGCTGGCGGACGGCCGCGAGGCCCGGCAGGTCGACATCGCCATGCGCCTGGGCGTGGCCCAGCCGACCGTGGCGAAGATGCTCAAGCGCCTGGTCAAGGGCGGCTGGGTGGTGCAGCGGCCGTACCGGGGCGTATTCCTGACCGAGGCCGGCGAGGCCCTGGCCGCCGCCAGCCGGCAGCGCCACCAGACGGTGGAGCGCTTCCTGCTCGCGCTGGGCGTGGACGAGGCGACCGCGCGCCGCGATGCCGAAGGCATCGAGCACCATGTCAGCGAGGCCACGCTGGCCGTGTTCGAGGCGTTCGTGCGCAAGCTGGAAGAGAAGGGAGGCGAGGGGTGAACGCCGTCGTCCTGCCGCAGGCCGGCGACGACGAGCGCTGGATGCGCCACGCGCTCGCCCTGGCCGACCGGGCCGAGCGCGAGTTCGACGAGATCCCGGTCGGCGCGGTGCTGGTCGATCCGGAAGGCCGGATGATCGGCGAGGGCTGGAACTACAACATCGCCAGCCACGATCCCAGCGCGCATGCCGAGATCATGGCGATGCGCGAGGGCGGCCGCCGGCTCGGCAACCACCGGCTGGTCGGCTGCACGCTCTACGTCACGCTCGAACCCTGCGCGATGTGCGCGATGGCGATGGTGCACGCGCGCATCGCGCGCGTGGTGTACGCGGCGCGCGACCCGAAGACCGGCGCCTGCGGCAGCGTGTTCGACCTGATCGGCGATCCGCGCCACAACCACCGCGTGCAGGTCGACCAGGGCGTGTTCGCCGACGAGGCCGGCCGGCGGCTGACCAACTACTTCCGCGCCAAGCGCGGCAAGCCGCCCGTCGTCGATTGAACGCGCCTGGCGCCGGTGCGGGCATTGCATAGCGCTGCGCTATCATGCCGTCCCGATTTCACCGGATAGGCGACACGATGGCCGACAACTCCACGGACAGCGACCGGCTGATCTGGATCGACCTGGAAATGACCGGGCTCGATACCGATCGCGATTCCATCATCGAGATCGCCACGGTCGTCACCGACGCCCAGCTCAACGTGCTGGCGGAAGGCCCGGAGTTCGCGATCCACCATCCGCTGGAGACGCTGCAGGCGATGGACGAGTGGAACCGCAACCAGCACCAGCGTTCGGGGCTGTGGACGCGCGTGATCGAAAGCGACGTCACCCTGGGCCAGGCCGAGGCGCACACCGTGGCCTTCCTGCAGAAATGGATCAAGGCGGGCGCCTCGCCGATGTGCGGCAACTCGATCTGCCAGGACCGGCGCTTCCTGCACCGGCAGATGCCGCGCCTGGAGCGCTACTTCCATTACCGCAACCTCGACGTTTCCACGATCAAGGAACTGGCGCGGCGCTGGGCGCCGGCGGTGCTGGAAGGCGTGACCAAGACGTCCAGCCACACCGCCTTGAGCGACGTGCACGATTCGATCGCAGAACTGCGCCACTATCGCCGTTTCATGGGCGAACTGGCCGGAATGCCCGCCGCGCCGGTTTGAGCCGTCCCGATTGCTCTTGCCCGGCCGCTCCTGGTAGTCCGATTGCTCTTCGTGGGAGCGGCTTCAGCCGCGACAGGGCCTTACCGAGATCGACGCCTGGTCAGCATCGAATTTCAGCAGATGCTCCGGCAACGTCGTCCCCGCGCAGGCGGGGACCTAGTGTCTTTCCGCGGTAAAGCCTCAAGTCGCTGGGTCCCCGCCTGCGCGGGGACGACGGGCGTCTGCTGATCAGGATGTTGGTAAAGCTCCATCGCGGCTGAAGCCGCTCCCACAAGAGCCGCTCCCACAAAAACGGCTCCCACGAGGCCGATGGCGGATCAGTTGGGCTTGCTGTCGCGCACCAGCGCCTCGACGCTGGTGCGTTCCCCGTCCTTGCCGTGCAGGTAGAGGTGCATGTCCTGCTGCGGGTACGGGATGTTGATGCCGGCCCTGTCGAAATCCAGCTTGATCTGCTCCAGCAGCGCGACCTTGGCGGCGAACCAGTCCGGCGTGTTCACGAAGCAGCGGATGCCGAGGTTCACGGCGTTGTTCCCGAGCTCGTAGACCACCACGTCCGGCTCCGGCGCCTTCAGCACGCGCGCGTCGGCCTGCATCGCCTCGAGCGCGACCTTGCGGGCGAGGCGGATGTCGTCGTCGTAGCCGATGCCGATCACCAGCTCCACGCGCCGCGTCGGCTGCGCGGTCAGGTTGACGATGGCCGAGGCGGTGATCAGGTTGTTGGGGATGGTGAAGATCTGCTTGTCGGCGCCTTCCAGCACGGTCTGGAAGATGCGGACCTCGCGCACGGTGCCGGTCTGGCCGGCCACGGTGACGGTATGGCCGACGTGGAACGGCCGCAGCGTCACCAGCATCACGCCCGAGGCGATGTTGGACAGCGAATCCTTCAACGCCAGGCCGATCGCCAGGCCGGCGGTGCCGAGCACCGCGAGCAACGGCGAGATCTGCACGCCCAGCGTGGCGATGGCGAGGATGACCACGATCACCAGCGAGGCGATGTAGGCGATGTTGCGCAGGAAGCTGCCCAACATCGGGTCCACGCCCACGCGCGCGGTCGCGCGCGGCACCGCGTTGGCGATGCGCTTGGCCAGCCACAGGCCGACCAGCAGCAATACCAGCGCCGACAGCGCCGGGACCCCGTAGGTCTCGAAGATGTGCTGCCAGTCCAGGCGGTGGAACCAGGACGTGGCGGCGGGCAGGCTGGATACGACGCTTTGTGCCATGGAGGGCTCCTTCTGCGGGAGGGTTTGCAGGACGGTTCCGTGGAACGGCGGTCCCGAGAAACGCGAAGCCCCGCATGGCGGGGCTTGCGTGCGGCCAATCTAGCGACCGTGGCGTGACGGAGGCGGTATCAGGCGCTGGCCTTGCGCTTGGCCAGGCGCAGCCAGGTATCGACCACGGTGTCTGGGTTCAGCGACACCGACTCGATGCCTTCCTGCATCAGCCACTCGGCCAGGTCCGGATGGTCGGACGGGCCCTGGCCGCAGATGCCGACGTACTTGCCCTTGGCGCGCGCCGACTTGATCGCCATCGACAGCAGCTTCTTCACCGCCGGGTTACGCTCGTCGAACAGGTGGGCGACGATCGACGAGTCGCGGTCCAGGCCCAGGCTCAGCTGGGTCAGGTCGTTGGAGCCGATCGAGAAGCCGTCGAAGATCTCCAGGAACTCGTCGGCGAGCAGCGCGTTGGACGGCACCTCGCACATCATGATGATCTTCAGGCCGTTCTCGCCCTGCTTCAGGCCGTTCTGGGCCAGCACCTCGATCACCTTGCGGCCTTCTTCCAGGGTGCGCACGAACGGGATCATGACCCAGAGGTTGTCCAGGCCCATCTCGTTGCGCACGCGCAGCACGGCCTTGCACTCCAGCGCGAAGGCGGCGGCGAAGCTCGGGTCGACGTAGCGGCTGGCGCCGCGGAAGCCGATCATCGGGTTCTCTTCGTGCGGCTCGTAGTTGCTGCCGCCGATCAGGTTGGCGTACTCGTTGGACTTGAAGTCCGAAAGGCGCACGATCACCGGGTTAGGCGCGACCGAGGCGGTGAGGGTGGCGATGCCCTCGGCCAGGCGGTTCACGTAGAAGCCGACCGGGTCGCCGTAGCCGGCGATCTTCTCGTCGATCTTCTTCTTGGTCGCCGCGTCCTGGCGGTCGTATTCCAGCAGCGCGTTCGGGTGGATGCCGATGTGGCTGGCGATGATCATTTCCAGGCGGGCCAGGCCGATGCCGGCGTTCGGCAGCTGGCCGAAGTCGAAGGCACGCTCCGGGTTGGCCACGTTCATCATGATCTTCAGCGGCGCCGGCGGCATGTTGCCCAGGTCGGTGGTCGCGCGCTCGAAGCCGAGCTTGCCCTCGTAGATGAAGCCGGTGTCGCCTTCGGCGCAGCTGACGGTGACCAGCTGGCCATCCTCGATCACCTGGGTGGCGTTGCCCGAGCCGACCACGGCCGGCACGCCCAGCTCGCGGGCGATGATGGCCGCGTGGCAGGTGCGCCCGCCGCGGTTGGTGACGATGGCCGAGGCGCGCTTCATCACCGGTTCCCAGTCCGGGTCGGTCATGTCGGCGATCAGCACGTCGCCCGGCTGCACGCGGTTCATGTCGTCCAGCGACTTGACCACGCGGGCCACGCCGGCGCCGATCTTGGCGCCCACGGCGCGGCCTTCGGCCAGCACCTTGCCGCCCTTCTCGGTCAGCGCGAAGCGCTCGATCTGGGTGGCGTGGCTGCGCGACTTCACCGTCTCCGGGCGCGCCTGCACGATGAACAGCTTGCCGCTGACGCCGTCCTTGGCCCACTCGATGTCCATCGGGCGGCCGTAGTGCTTCTCGATGACCAGCGCCTGCCTGGCCAGCTCGTGCACGTCCTCGTCGCCGATGGAGAAGGTGGCGCGCAGGTCCGCCGGGGTGTCCTCGACCCGGACGCGTTCGCCCGGGACGTCCGAGTACACCATGCGGATCGCCTTGCTGCCGAGCGAGCGGCGCAGGATCGCCGGCTTGCCGGCCTGCAGGGTGGGCTTGTAGACGTAGAACTCGTCAGGGTTGACCGCGCCCTGCACGACCATTTCGCCCAGGCCGAAGGACGAGGTGACGAACACCACGTCGCGGAAGCCGGACTCGGTGTCCAGGGTGAACAGCACGCCGGAGGAGCCCACGCCCGAGCGCACCATCAGCTGCACGCCGGCCGACAGGAACACGTCCTCGTGCTTGAAGCCGTGGTGCACGCGGTAGGCGATGGCGCGGTCGTTGTACAGCGAGGCGAACACTTCCTTGACCTTGTGCACGACGTCGTCGGCGCCGGTGACGTTGAGGAAGGTTTCCTGCTGGCCGGCGAAGGAGGCATCAGGCAGGTCCTCGGCGGTGGCCGAGGAGCGCACCGCCACGGCCACGTCGCCGCCGCCGTTCTCGGCGCTGAGCTTGGCGTAGGCGTCGCGGATGTCCTTGTCGAGGTCGGGCTGCAGCGGCGCGTCGATCACCCAGCCGCGGATTTCCTTGCCGGCGGCGGTCAGCGCGGCGACGTCCTCGACGTCCAGCGTGGCCAGCTTGTCGTAGATGCGCTTGGACAGGTCGTTGTAGGCAATGAACGCCTTGAACGCCTCGGCCGTGGTGGCGTAGCCGCCGGGGACCGAAACGCCCAGGCCGGCCAGGTTGCCGATCATTTCGCCGAGCGACGAATTCTTACCGCCCACGCGGGCCAGGTCGGCCAAGCGCAGTTCATGCAACCACAGGATGTTCTCGTTCAAGCGCGATGCTCCGTTTGACCATCGCCCGATGGGCCGGGCTGCATGGCCGCGTCCGTAGGAAGAACCGCTATGATGCAGTGCACAGCCGAGCCCGCACAAGCTTGATTACAGGGCATTCCGGCGTTCCAACAGGGAGATTTCGCCCGATGTCGACGATCCGGCCGGTGTTCTACGTATCCGATGGAACCGGTATCACCGCTGAAACCATTGGGCACAGCCTGCTGACCCAGTTCAGCGGTTTCAGCTTCGTCACCGACCGCATGTCGTTCATCGACGATGCAGACAAGGCCCGCGAGGCCAGCCAGCGGATCCAGGCCGCCGGCGAGCGCTACCAGGTGCGCCCGATCGTGGTGAATTCCTGCGTGGACCCGGCCCTGAGCATGATCCTGGCCGAGAGCGGGGCGCTGATGCTGGACGTGTTCGCGCCCTTCATCGAGCCGCTGGAGCGGGAGCTCAACACGCCCCGCCATTCGCGGGTCGGCCAGGCGCACGGCATGGTCGATTTCGAGACCTACCACCGCCGCATCAATGCGATGAACTTCGCGCTCAGCCACGACGACGGCGTGGCCTTGAACTACGACGAGGCGGACGTGATCTTGGTCGCGGTTTCGCGCGCGGGCAAGACGCCGACCTGCATCTACCTGGCGCTGCACTACGGCATCAAGGCGGCCAATTACCCGCTCACCGACGAGGACCTGGAAACCGACCGGCTGCCGCCGCGGCTGCGTCCGTATCGCAGGAAACTGTTCGGGCTCACCATCGATCCGGAACGGCTGCAGCAGATCCGCCAGGAGCGGCGCCCGAACTCGCGCTATTCCGCGCCGGAGACCTGCCGCCGCGAGGTGGCCGCGGCCGAGCGCATGTTCCAGGTCGAGCGCATCCCGACCCTGAGCACCACCCACACCTCGATCGAGGAAATCTCCAGCAAGGTGCTCACCACCTTCGGGCTGCAGCGCGAGATGTTCTGAGCGGGCGCCCCGGAAACGCCCGGGGCGAGTGATCACCGTAGGCCCACGGGGGCAGGGCGTCAATCCTGCCGTTGACGCAGTGCAGCGTGTAGGATCGACCCCATGCACAACGTCCCGGCCCGCTACGAACGCATCCCGCGCCTGAGCCAGTTCGGCTGGCTGATGGGCCTGTATGCGGAAAACTACGTGCACCTGAACCGCCTGTTCGCCCCCGGCGACCTGCCGGAAGGGTGCTACCTGTCCAGCGTCGGCGACGGCCTGGACGTGCGGCTGGAGGTGATCGAGCGCCATCGCTACACGGTGGAGCTTCGCCTCACCTACGACTTCTGCGATCCGCTGACCGGCGAGCCCGATCCTTCCGCGTTCGTGCGCGTGTATCGCGACGCGCGCCAGGCCGAGACCACGCACTGCTACGTCGGCCGCCGCTGGCAGGACGTGATCGGGCTGTACCCGCCGCCGCGCGAGCTGATCAGCCACCGCATGCGCATGAACACCTTCCTGGGCAAGTGGCTCGAATACCTGGCCGACCAGGGGCACGGGCGCGCGCGGCTGCGGCCGGCCGGCGACGTCGCCGGGCTGGCGCTTCCCGCCTCGCTGGCCTGATTCGCCGGCCGGGCGGGTCGGGCATACTGGCGGTTTTCCGCCGGAACGACCGCATGCCGTACACCCCCATCGTCGCCACGCTCGGTTACGTGCTCTCGCCGGATGGCCGGCGTGTCCTGATGATCCACCGCAACGTCCGCCAGGGCGACCACCACCTCGGCAAGTACAACGGGCTCGGCGGCAAGATCGAGCCGGAAGAGGACGTGCTGGCCGGGATGCGCAGGGAGATCCTGGAGGAAGCCGGGATCGAATGCACCGCCATGCGCTTCCGCGGCACGCTGAACTGGCCGGGCTTCGGCAAGCATGGCGAGGACTGGCTGGGCTTCGTGTTCGTGGTCGATGCGTTCGAGGGCGAGCCGATGGAGGCCAACGCCGAAGGCACGCTGGAATGGGTCGAGCTCGATCGGCTGCACGCGTTGCCGATGTGGGAGGGCGACCGGCACTTCCTGCCGCTGGTGTTCGACGGCGACCCCCGGCCGTTCCATGGCGTGATGCCGTACCGGGACGGGCGGATGCTGTCGTGGGCCTACTCGCGGCTGTGACGCCTTGTCCACAGCCGGTGTGGACGCGTGCCTGGCAAAACTGTGGATAGGCGTCGCAACCACCTGATTGCAAAGGCCGCCTGGCAGGATTGGCGAAAAAGTCGCCAGTCGCGGAGTGAGGGCCTTCACGTTTTCCACAGGGCCTGTGGATGAAATCTGGGCAAGTCTGTGGACAACCGCCCGCAGGCCCCGCCAGACAACGTTGTCAAGATGGGTGGCGAAAAAATGACCGGGATGGCGGTCGGTCCGTCCGCGCTACGTCGCGGTCCAGCCGCCGTCCAGCGCGAGGGTCTGCCCGGTGATGTTGCGGGCCGCGCGCGAGATCAGGAAGGCGACGCTGCCGGCCAGCTCGTCGTACTCGATGAAGACGCCTTTCGGCATCGGCTTGAGCATGACGTCGCCGATCACCGCGTCCTCGGCGATGCCGCGGGTGCGGGCCTGGTCGGCGATCTGCCTTTCCACCAGCGGGGTGCGCACGTAGCTGGGGCAGAGCGTGTTGATGGTGATGTCGTGGCGCGCGGTTTCCAGCGCGATCGCCTTGGAAAAGCCGACCAGCCCGTGCTTGGCCGCGACGTAGGCGCTCTTGTACGGGCTGGCCACCAGCGAGTGGATGCTGCCGATGTTGACGATGCGGCCGAAGCCGCGTTCGCGCATGCCCGGCAGCACCGCCCGGGTCAGGCGCGCCACCCCGGTCAGCATGACCTGCACCAGCAGGTCCCACTGCTCCATCGGGAATTCCTCGAGCGGGGCGACGTGCTGCAGGCCGGCGTTGTTGACCAGCACCTCCACCGGCCGCGAGAGGCCGGCCAGGGCCTCGGCGACCGACGCGTCGCGGGTCACGTCGAGCGCCACCGCCTCGGCGGAACCGCCGTTCGCCGCGATCTCGCCGGCGATCTGGCGGGCCGCGGCCAGCGACAGGTCGCTGGCCACGACGTGGTGCCCGGCCCGGGCCAGCTCGCGGGCGATGCCGGCGCCGATGCCGCTGCCGGCACCGGTGATCAGGAGGGAACGCGGAGTGGTCATCGTGGGGGCTCCTTGGACGGGTTCGAGGTTCGCCGCCAGGACCCGGTCGCGCTACCCTGTCGGCGATTCCGACGAACAGGTTCGCATGAAACGCCATTTCTCGATGCTGCGCGATTTCCAACTGGCCGACTGGTTCACCCTGGCCAATGCGTTCTGCGGCACCGGGGCGATCTTCGCGGCGATGCGGTTCCTGCAGGACGGGCACCGCGGCGACCTGCTGTTCGGCATGGCGCTGATCCCGCTGGCGTTCATCTTCGATGCGCTGGACGGCCGCGTGGCGCGCTGGCGCAAGTCGTCATCCACGCTGGGGCGCGAGCTCGATTCGCTGGCCGACGTGATCTCGTTCGGCGTGGCGCCGGCATCGCTCGCCTATGCCTGCGGCATGCAGGGCGGCTGGGATTGGCTGGTGCTGAGCTATTTCGTCTGCTGCGGCGTGAGCCGGCTGGCGCGCTACAACGTCACCGCCGAGGAGATCGCCGGCGGGGACGACAAGGTGCCGTACTTCGAGGGCACCCCGATCCCGACCAGCCTGGCGCTGGTCATCGTGCTGGCGGTGGCCGCCTCGCTCGGCCGGACCGGCGAGGCGCTGTGGTGGGGGCAGTGGCAGCTCGGCCCGTGGCAGCTGCATCCGCTGGTGCTGCTGTTCGCGCTGTCCGGTTCGCTGATGATCAGCAAGACGCTGAGGATTCCCAAGCCGTAGGGCCGGCGCCGCATCCCGCGGCATGTCGGCCGCCGGGCTCGCATGGCCACCGGCCTCACGGCCGCTGCATCGCCTCCATGAAAAAGTGCACGACACGCCCTAGCATGGGCAGTACGAGGATCCACCGAGGCCGACGATGACAACCAAGGGTTCCGAGAGCGATTTCGAGGCGCTGGCCCGGCAGTACTGGAGCGCCTGGGGCGAGGCGCTCAGGCAGACCGGTGCGCGCACGGCCGAAGCGAAGGCCGAGCCGTCGCCCCCCGGCGACGACGCCGGCGGCTGGCGGCAGGCGGTGGACTGGTGGACGCAGCTGCTGCCGGGCGACGGTTCGCCCGCGGCGCAGGAGGCTGTCGAACGCTTCCGCAACCAGGCCGGGGACTGGCTGGGCACGATGCAACAGGTCGCGGCGCGTTTCGCCGGGCGCGACGCCACGAGCGCGGAGGTCGCGCAGGCCTGGCGCGAAGCGGTCCAGGCCCAGGGCGAGCGGCTGATGCAGTGGACGCTGGGCGCGGCGCGCGGCGATGCCGCCCCCGGCGGCGACCCGTGGTTGCAGGAAGCGGCCCGGGTGATCGAGAAGTGGCGGCGCGACAGTGCGCCCTGGCTGGACATGCCGGCCTTCGGCCTGGGACGCAACCACCAGGCGCGCTGGCAGGCGCTGGCGCGCGCGCAGCAGGAGTACCAGGAACGCTCGCAGGCCTACGCGGCGCAACTCAAGGATGCGATCGAGCGCGCCTTCAAGCTGTTCGAGTCGAAGCTGGCCGAGCACGAAGGCGCGGGCAGCCAGCTGACCAGCGCCCGCGCGATGTTCGACCTGTGGATCGAGGCGGCCGAGGAGGCCTATTCGGCGGTGGCGCTGTCGGAGGAGTTCCGGACCGTCTACGGCGCGTTCACCAACGCGCAGATGCGCCTGCGCGCGGCGCTGCAGCAGGAAGTGGAGCAGATCAGCGAGCGGCTGGGCATGCCGACGCGCTCGGAGATGGACGCCGCGCACCGCCGCATCACCGAGCTGGAGCGGCTGGTGCGGCGCATGGCGGCCGGCAAGGACCGTGCGCCGGACGACGCGGACGAGCCGGCGCCATCGGCCACCCAGGCCAAGGCGCGCAAGGCCGCGCCGCGCGCCGGCGGCGCCGACGGGCCCGGGCCGGCCGAGCGACGGTCCCGGCCCGGCAAGGCGGCCGGCTCCGCGCCGGGAGGGAAGCGGCGATGAAAGGCCCGCTGGGCTTCAATGCCGACGATCTGCTGCAGGAAACGCTCGCGCTGCAGCGCAAGCTGCTCGAAGGGCTGCGCGTGCTGCCGGGCGTGGACGACGTGCAGTACGGCGCCACCGAACGGCAGGAGGTATGGCGCGACGGCAAGGTGGTGCTCTATCGCTTCGTCGGCGACAAGCCGCCGACCTCCAAGGTGCCGCTGCTGATCGTCTACGCCCTGGTCAACCGGCCGTACATGGTGGACCTGCAAGCGGACCGTTCGCTGGTCAAGGGCCTGCTCGCGCTGGGCGAGGACGTGTACGTGCTCGACTGGGGCTATCCCGACCGCTCCGAGCGCTATCTCACCCTGGAGGACTACCTGCTGCGTTACATCGACGGCGCGGTGGACCATCTGCGCGAGGCGCATGCGGCGAAGGCCATCGACATCCTCGGCATCTGCCAGGGAGGCACGTTCTCGCTGTGCTACGCCTCGCTGCGCAGGCGCAAGGTGCGCAACCTGGTCACGATGGTGACGCCGGTGGATTTCCACACGCCGGACAACATGCTGTCCAACTGGGTGCGGCTGGTGGACGTGGACCTGTTCGTCGACACGATCGGCAACGTACCGGCCGACCTGATGAACGCGAGCTACCTGATGCTCAAGCCGTTCCGGCTCAACCTGCAGAAGTACGTGGGATTGCTCGACATCCTCGACGACAAGCAGGCGCTGGAGGATTTCCTGCGCATGGAGAAGTGGATCTTCGATTCGCCGGACCTGGCCGGCGAGGCGTTCCGCGAGTTCATCAAGAAGTTCTACCAGGCCAACGGCCTGGTGCAGGGCGGCATCGAGATCGGCGGGGAAAGGGTCGACCTCGGCAGGCTCGACATGCCGATCCTCAACCTCTACGCCGAGCAGGACCACTTGGTGCCGCCGGACGCCTCGCGTGCGCTGCGCGGGCGGGTCGGGACCCGCGACTACACGGAGCTGGGATTCCGCGGCGGCCATATCGGCATCTACGTGTCCGGCCGCGCGCAGCGCGAGGTTCCGGCGGCGATCCACCAATGGCTCGCGCAGCGCTCATGAACCGGCGGCGCACCTATGGGGCGATCGTCGCGCTCGGCGCGCTGGCGTGGACGGGCACGGCGGGCGCCGAGCCGCCGGCGCAGGCGCAGCGCGAGATCCGTTCGCTGATGGACGCGCTGCCCGCCTCGGGCTGCCGCTTCCAGCGCAACGGCAAGTGGTACGACGGCGGCGCCGCGCGCGACCACCTGCAGCGCAAGTACGACTACCTGCTGCGGCGCGGCCTGGTCGACGGCCCCGAGCAGTTCATCGAACGCGCCGCTTCGCGCAGCAGCGTCAGCGGGAAGGCCTACCGGGTGGCCTGCCCGGGCCAGCCGGAACGCACCGCCGCCGAGTGGTTCGGCGAACGCCTGCAGGGCCTGCGCCGTCACGGGACGGTTTCGCCGTAGCGGCTACATTCTCCCCGTACCCGCAGATGGAGCCGACTTCATGAGCCAGCCTGCCCGCACGCTTTCACGTTCCGTCAACGACCGGATGATCGCCGGCGTGATCGGCGGCATCGCGCACCGGTTCGGGTGGAGCCCGACGCTGCTGCGCGTGCTGTACGTGATCGTCTCGATCGCGTCGGCGGCCTTCCCGGGCATCCTCGTGTACCTGATCCTGTGGCTGTTGATCCCGAACGAGGCGGACTGAGGCCGCGGCCCGCATGCGCAAACCGGTCCTGCGTGGCCTGCAATGGCTGGGCGCGCTCTGGACGCTGCCGAACAGCCTGCTCGGGCTGGCGTTGGGCGCCGTCGGCCTGGCCGGCGGCGCGCGGGTGCGCTGGAGCGCGCGCGAGCTGGCGCTGGTGTTCGAACGCTGGCCCTGGGGACCGGGCGGCGCGCTCACGCTGGGCAACGTGATCCTGCTCAAGGGCGAGTCGCTGGACCTGCGCTGCAGTACCTACGAGCACCATGCCGGACGCTGCCGGCATCCTCCGATCCGGCTGGGCGACCACGAGCGAGCCCACGTGTTCCAGTACCTGCTGCTGGGGCCGCTGTTCCTGCCGGTCTACCTGGCCTGCGGCGGCGTCAGCGTGCGCAATCCGTTCGAGCGCGCCGCCGACCACTATGCGCTGCACGGCCATGGCTGGTGGCCCGGATCGAGGCGTTCGCCCGGCGCGGAATGAACCGGACGGTCCCGTTCGCGGACGTGCGTCCGGCCATGCGCCCCGGGCGCCCGCAGGGCCTTTCCGCGCGTCGCGGCATCGCCACGCGCGTCATCAATGCGCAAACAGCCGGCGTTAACCTGCGTCTAGAAGGTCCTCACGGCAGACTGTCTATGCTGCCGCTCGTTTTTGGAACATCGCAGTGAGTAGGTGAGTCATGTCGATCGTCCTGTACGTCGGTGGCAGCAAGGATGGCGAGAAGGGCGTGGTGCCTTATGGCTTCAGCAAGACCGTGGCGATGAGCGAGGCCGGGCGCGAGGTGTACGTCGAGCGCGTGCTCGCGCTGGAGGAAATCGGCAAGGTGCGGGTGATGGCGCTGGAGTCGATGGCCGAGAGCATCGTGGTCCAGCGCACCGCCGGGCATTACGGCCGCTGAAGCGGCAGGTCGGCGCGCCGCTGTCAACGGGTTTCCCGCTCCGGGTCGCGCTGCGAGAATGCGGGCTTTCCCGCACGACGGCCCCGGCCAGGATCCATGCAAGACAGCAAGCTCGCCCAGCAGATCGCCCAGACCATCGCCGACGAGATCGGCGCCCAGCCTGCCCAGGCCCGCGCGGCCATCGCCTTGCTGGACGAGGGCGCCACGGTGCCGTTCATCGCGCGCTACCGCAAGGAAGCGACCGGCGGCCTGGACGACACCCAGTTGCGCAACCTGGAAGTGCGCCTGACCTATCTGCGCGAGCTGGAAGAGCGGCGCGCCGCGATCCTGGCCAGCATCGCCGAGCAGGGCAAGCTGAGCGACGAACTGCGCGCGGAGATCGCCGCGGCCGACAGCAAGTCGCGCCTGGAGGACCTGTACCTCCCGTACAAGCCCAAGCGCCGCACGCGCGCGCAGATCGCGCGGGAAGCCGGCCTGGAGCCGCTGGCGGACGGCCTGCTGGCGGATCCTTCGCTCGACCCGCAGGCGTTCGCGGCCGGCTTCGTCGATGCCGGCAAGGGCGTGGCCGATGCCAAGGCGGCGCTGGAAGGCGCGCGCGCGATCCTGATGGAGCGCTGGGGCGAGGACGCGGCGCTGGTCGGCGAGCTGCGCACCTGGCTGTCCGGCAACGGCGTGATCCGCGCGCGCGTGGCCGAGGGCAAGGAGGAGGCCGGCGCCAAGTACCGCGATTACTTCGACCATGCCGAACCGCTGGCGAAGATCCCGTCGCACCGCCTGCTGGCGCTGTTCCGCGCCCGTCGCGAGGAAGTGCTGCACCTGGACCTGGATCCGGGCAGCGAAGCCGAGGCCGGCCATGCGTACTGCGAAGGCCGGGTCGCGCACAACGCCGGGGTGGCCGACAAGGGACGCCCGGGCGACGCCTGGCTGCTGCAGGCCTGCCGCCTGACCTGGCGCGCCAAGCTGCACATGCACCTGATGCTCGACCTGTTCAACCAGGCGCGCGAGAAGGCCGAGGCCGAGGCGATCGGCGTGTTCGGCGACAACCTCAAGGACCTGCTGCTGGCGGCGCCGGCCGGGCCGCGCGTGGTGCTGGGCCTGGACCCGGGCATCCGTACCGGCTGCAAGGTCGCGGTCGTCGATGCCACCGGCAAGCTGGTCGCCACCGAGACGATCTATCCGCACGAGCCGCGGCGCGAGTGGGACAAGTCGCTGGCCGTGCTCAAGGCGCTGTGCGCGAAGCACGGCGTGGAGCTGATCGCGATCGGCAACGGCACCGCCAGCCGCGAGACCGACAAGCTGGCCGGCGAGCTGATCAAGGCCCATCCGGAGCTGAAGCTGCAGAAGATCGTCGTGAGCGAGGCCGGCGCGTCGGTCTATTCGGCGTCTGAGTTCGCCGCGCGCGAGTTCCCCAACCTGGACGTGTCGCTGCGCGGTGCGGTATCGATCGCGCGGCGCCTGCAGGACCCGCTGGCGGAGCTGGTGAAGATCGAGCCGAAGGCGATCGGCGTCGGCCAGTACCAGCACGACGTCGACCAGTTCCGGCTGGCCAAGGCGCTCGACGCCAAGGTCGAGGATTGCGTGAACGCGGTCGGCGTGTACGTCAATACGGCCTCGGCGGCGTTGCTGGCGCGGGTCTCGGGCCTGTCCTCGACGGTGGCCGAGAACATCGTCCGGCACCGCGACGAGAACGGCCCGTTCAAGCGCCGCAAGGACCTGCTGAAGGTGCCGCGGCTCGGCGAGAAGACCTTCGAGCAATGCGCCGGCTTCCTGCGCATCGCCGACGGCGACGAGCCGCTGGACGCTTCGGCGGTGCACCCGGAAGCCTATCCGGTGGTCGAACGCATCGTCGGCGCGACCGGCAAGCCGATCAAGGCGCTGCTCGGCGACGGCGGTTTCCTGCGCGGGCTGAAGGCCGAGCAGTTCACCGACGAGAAGTTCGGCCTGCCGACGGTGCGCGACATCCTCAAGGAACTGGAGAAGCCGGGCCGCGACCCGCGGCCGGAGTTCAAGGCCGCGCAGTTCGCCGAAGGCGTGGAGGACATCAAGGACCTGCGCCCGGGCATGGTGCTCGAAGGCGTGGTCAGCAACGTCGCCGCGTTCGGCGCCTTCGTCGACATCGGCGTGCACCAGGACGGGCTGATCCACATCTCGGCGCTGTCGGACAGCTTCGTCAAGGATCCGCGCGACGTGGTCAAGGCCGGCGACATCGTCAAGGTCAAGGTGCTGGAGGTGGACGTCGCGCGCAAGCGCATCGCGCTGACGCGGCGCCTGGACGACGTGCCGGGCGCCGCCGGCGGCGGCGAGCGCGACAATCGCGGCGGGCCGCGCCGCGATGCCCGCCCGGCCGGCAACGGCAAGCCACCGCGCGTGGCCCCGCCGCCGGCCAACAATGCCCTGGCCGAGGCGTTCGCCCGCGCCAAGCGCGGGTGAGGCCCCGGAGCGTGGCATGCGCTTTGGGATGAGTGCGGAGCGGCCTGGGACGCGTCGAGACAAGGCGCGCGCCGCGGCCCACGCATCCCACCCCAAAGTGCCCGACGCGCTCTAGACGGCGGAGGCGAGCGCGTCCGCCGGGCGCGGGCGCATCGCCAGGATCTCGATCAGCTCGACCAGCCCGAGCGGGTCGAGCGGCTTGCCGATGTGCGCGTCGAAGCCGGCCAGCAGGGCCTGGTCGCGGTCCTCGTCGCGGACGTAGGCGGTCAGCGCGATCGCCGGCAGCGAGGCGATCGCGCGGCCGCATCCGCGCAGGTTGCGGATCAGGTCGTACCCGTCGCGTTCCGGCATCGCGATGTCGCTGACCAGCACGTCGTAACGCGACTCCAGCAGGCGCCGCTCCGCCTCGTCCGCGCTCGGCGCGCACTCCACCGCGGCGCCGGCGCGCAGCAGGAACTGGCGGGTGACCTCGCGCGAATCGTCCTCGTCGTCCACCAGCAGCACGTGCAGCCCGTCGAGCCGGCCCTGGATGCCTTCGGGCAACGCTCCGCCGCGCGGCGGAGCCGGAGCCGGCGCCGGCTCCGGCGGCCCGCTGGCGCCGTGGTGCAGCGGCAGCGCCACGATGAAGGTGGAGCCGCAGCCCGGGCCGGGACTGCGGGCCGAGAGCGAACCGCCGTGCAGGTCCACCAGCTGCCGGGAGATCGACAGCCCCAGGCCCAGGCCTCCGACGCGCCGGGTGGTGCCGGCATCGGCCTGGCGGAAGCGATCGAACACGTGCGGCAGGAAGTCCTCGGCGATGCCGATGCCGCTGTCCTGGACGGACAGGTTCAGCGCGTCGTCGCCCTGTTCCACGGCCACCGTCACCGTGCCTTCGGCCGCGGTGAACTTCAGCGCGTTGCCGATCAGGTTGGTGAGCACCTGCTGCATGCGGCCCGGGTCGCCGAAGAACGGCACCGGGCCGTCCTCGGCTCCCACCGCCTGCAGTTCGATGCGCTTGGCGAGCGCGTTCGGCCGCAGCAGTTCGACGGTGCTGCGTACCAGCCCGGCCATGTCGAAGTGCTCCGGCTGCAGCCGCACCTTGCCCGACAGGATGGCGCTCATGTCGAGCAGGTCGTCGATGATCTGCGCCTGGGACTGGGCGCTGCGCTCGATGATCATCAATCCCTTGCCGAGGTTGTCGGTGCTGAAGCCGTCCGATTGCATCAGCCGCGACCAGCCGAGGATCGCGTTGAGCGGGGTGCGCAGTTCGTGGCTGAGCGTGGCCAGGAACTCGTCCTTGGCCCGGTTGGCGTGCTCGGCCAGCGCGCGCGCGTTCTTCTCCGATTCCAGCGACTGCTGCAGCTGGGCGTCCATCCGGTTGCGCTCGATCACGATGCCGGCCAGGTAGGAGGCCGAGCGCGCCATCGCCTGCTCGTGCAGCGACGGCACGTGCGGCAGCGAGTAGTACATGTTCAGCGTGCCCAGCACCAGGCCGTTGCTGCCGATGACCGGGGTGATGAAGCAGGCGGCGATGCCCATCGACAGCGCGACCGCCTGGTATCCGGCCCAGGACGAGTCGTCGGCGATGTCGTCGCAGATCACCTGGTGGCCGCCCCAGGCCGCGCGCCCGCACGGGATGCCGCCGGGGCGGATCGGCAGGCGGTCGAAGTGCAGGCTGTAGTCCAGCGGCATGTGCGGCGCCGAGGCGTGGCGCAGCTGGCCGCGCTCGTGGTCGGCCAGCATGATCGCGCAGCGCAGTTCCGATTCGCTGCGCGATTCGACGTTGAGGGCGATCGCATCGAGCACCAGCGGCAGTGCGGTGCCGGTGGTGATCAGGTTGAGGATCGAGCGCTCGGAAGCGGTCTCGTCCTCCACGTGCTTGCGCTCGGTGATGTCGGTCACCGCGCCGATGTGGCCGAGGAACTCGCCGTCCACCCCGAAGTGCGGCGAGGCGGTATCCACGCACCAGCGGTAGCGCCCGTCGCTGCGCCGCACCCGGTATTCGCTGGAGAAGGGCAGGCGCTGCTGCAGGGCCTGCTCGAACGCGTGCCGCACGCGCGCCGCATCGTCCGGATGCACCGCGGTCCACCAGCCCTGCAGGATGGCTTCCTCCGGGCACTGGCCGGTGAAGTCGTACCACTGCGGGCTCCAGTACATGCAATCGCCTTCCGCGTCGGACATCCAGATCATCGTCGGGACGGTCTCGCACAGGTTGCGGAAGCGGGTCTCGCTCTCGGCCAGCTTCTGCTCGAAGTCGCGCCGGTCGTGGATGTCGGTGTAGGTGCCGATCCACTGGATGACCACGCCGCTCTCGTTGTGGACGGGCAGGGCGCGCGCGAGGTGCCAGCGCAGCCCGCCGTCGGCGGCGCGCAGTTCGCATTCCACCTCGTAGGCTCGGGTGCCGTTGAGCGCCAGCATCCAGGCGGCATCGCTCTGCAGCAGGCCCATCGGCGTGTGCGCCTGTTTCCAGCCGTCGACCGCGCCGGTGGCCGGGTCGACGCCGGTGTACTCGTACCAGCGCCGGTTGAAGTACTGCGGCGTGCCGTCCTCGGAGGTGACGAAGACGATCTGGGGCAGGGTATCGGCGAGCCGGCGCAGGTGGGCCTCGCTGGCCGCCATGCGGCGCTGCGCGCGGGAGCGCTGCAGCGACTCCCAGCAGCGGGTCAGCACCCGCCGCACCAGCTCGATCTCGGACGAGGTCCAGCGCCGCGGCGAGCACTGGTGCACGCCCATCACCGCGACCAATTGGCCATGCTTGTGCAGCGGCACGACCAGGCTCGCGCGCAGGCCCGAGTCACGGTAGGGAGCGGCGATGAAGGAGCGGCGCGAGAACGCCTGGATGTCGTTGACCATCCAGGGGCGGTTCTGTTGCAGCCGTTCCAGCAGGCGATGCGCCACCTCGTCCAGGCGGAACTTGCCCTGGATGCGCGGGATGCCCTGGACGTGGTCGCTGACCACGCGCATGGTCCGGCCGTCCGTGCCGATGGTGCCGTAGGCGCAGCGGTCCGCGCACAGGTGCTCGGCCAGCAGGCGGACGCTGGTGTCGATGATCTGCTGCGGCTCGGACAGGCCGTGCAGTTCGTCCTCCAGCGACAGGAGGAAGCCGTCGCGCGCCTCGGACCGGAACTGCTGGGTCACGTCGATGCCGTGCACCAGGACGGCTTCGACCGCGCCGGACGGATCGAGCATGGGTTGGTACACGAAGTCCACGCGCGCCTCGTACGGCTCTGTCTCGCCCGGGCGCCGGATCGCGGCCACCATCGACTCGCCGATGAAGGGCTGGCGGCTTTCCCGCACGCTGTCGAGCAGGTCGATGAAGCCTTGCTCCACCAGTTCCGGCGCCGCCTCGCGCAAGGGCAGGCCGAGCACCGGCCGGTCGCCGAGGACGTGCAGGAAGCGGCGGTTCGCGGTCTCGACGACGTGGTCGGGCCCCTTGAGCACGGCCAGGAACGCGGGGGACTGCTCGAAGACCGAGGTCAGCAGGTGTTCCATCGACGGCACGGGCGCCGGGACCGGCGCGGCCGCGGGCGTGGCGACATGCCCGAGCACCGCCTGCGTGTCGCCGATCGCGGTGGTCGTCCAGCCGACCGGCGTCGCCAGGCTCGCCTGCAACTCGGGAGAGGCTTCCGCGAGCGGGCGGCCCCACAGCCCGGGGTGATCGGCGCGCAACAGGTCCAGGCATGCCGCGTTGTAGAAGCACACGCGCGCATCGCCCCACAGCAGCAACATGGGAGCGGGCGAGGCGAGGCAGGCGGTCAGCGCGGCGCACAGCGCGGCGCCGGACGCGGCATCGTTTCCTGCCGGCGCGGCGTGCCGGCCGGCCGCCTCCAAGGCGTCGGCGACCGACCACGGAAAACGCCTGAGTTCCGGATTGACGTGCATGGGCTCCCCTGCCGCATCCTATGCGCCGCCCCCATCTTACGAACAGCGCCGCTCAGCTGTCAGCGGCGGCCTTCTTGCGAGCCTCGGCCAGGGACCGGACGAGGTCCTCGGCCAGGTAGGGCTTGATCAGGATGCTGCCGGCATCGAAGGCCGCGGGCACTTTCTCCCGGGCGATGCCGGTCGCCAGCACGAAGGGGATGCCGCGTTCGGTCAGGATCCTGGCCACCGGCTCGCTGGTCTCGCCGTCGCCCAGCCGGTAGTCGAGGATCACCGCCTGCGGTGCCCGTTCCTCGACCAGTTGCACGGCGTCCTCGACGCGTCCGGCGGGCCCGATCACCGAGGCGCCGGCCTGCTGCAGCTGCATCTCCAGCAGCAGGGCGTTCATCTCGTCGTTTTCCACCACGAGCACCCGCAATCCGCTCAAAGCCGACATTTTCATCTCCATGAAAAAACAGCCAGGCGAGTATAGCCGCCGCCGGCATCCTCGCCGGTGCGTCCCGCGGGCGCGGCGGCTTGCGGCAGGGGATGCCGCGCGCATGATCATCCGCTATACTGCGCGGCCGCGCCGAAGTGGCGGAATCGGTAGACGCAGCGGACTCAAAATCCGCCGCCCTTAAAAGCGTGTGGGTTCGAGTCCCACCTTCGGCACCAAGCATGCAAAGCGCCCTTTGTCTTCAATGACTTAGGGCGTTTTTGCTTATGTGGTGCCGAGTTGTGACAAGCGGGTGTGCCAACCCTTGGAGGTTGGATGCGTTCCCCGTCACACCTGTACCGTCGCAATGGCATCTTCTACTTCCGGTGGACGATTCCCCCAGCTTGCCACTCGCGGCTCGGCCCATGCCCAGCAGATGTTCGACTCAGTCTCGGCACCCACCAACGCCCAGTTGCTTTGCAGCGGGCCGCCGCGATGTGGCTTCGCGCCCTCACTTTGGCCGAACGCATTCTTGCCGGTGCAGCACCCTTGAGCTACAACGAATTCCTTCAAGCACTGAGGGAGCCGTTGCAGGTGATTGACGTTGACGACACGGACGCGAAGCCGGCTTCAGAAAAACTGACGCTGGTGTCCCTGCTAGGAACCGCTTCCTTGAAGGAAATACAGGATGCAGTGGGTCTGTTGTATGGAACTGGCTTGCCTCTGACGATACCAGTTCAATGTGCAGCGGATGTCTATTTGCTAGAAGCGGAAGACGACCAGCAGACTTCGACTCGACTCTACGAACGAGTCCCCAACTTCACTGCCGAAGTACATCTTGAAAGCGAACATGTCGCCGAGATTCTTTCGGCGCAGAGTCATAGGTTCCAAATCAAGCGGTTTCATTGGCATCCTAGCCAATTGCCCTCCCCAGCAAAGACGGGCCAGCAGCTCATCATTCCCGATGAGCCGGTTCACTGCATGCTGCTCGATATCACTACTACCCACGAGGCGGCCAAGCTGCTGAAGAAGCCAGTCGTTAGTCCATTGCTAGCGGCAACACCGGCGCATGTCCCGACAGCCAAGCAAGCGCTGTTTCAGACAACCCTCTCGGAAGGACTAGAGGAATGGCTCCTCGCCAACCCGGATTGGGTACCCTCAACACGAGACGCCGCAACCTCAGCAGTTCGTCACCTGATTCAAGTGGTAGGAGACAAAAATCCGGCAACGGTTACGCCGCGTGAACTGACAGAGTTCTCAGCACTTCATCAAAAGCTACCATCCGACTATTTCTCCCGCCCCGAAAGGTATAAGGGCAAGACAGTTCAACAGGTTGCCGTGGAAGCAGAGAAGTTGGAGCTGAAAACTTTCAGTAAACGGACGATTGCCAACAAGGCCGAATGGATCAATCGATTCTTTTCCTACCTTGAAGACAAGGCATACGTCGCCAAAAATGTAGCTGGGGGCAACGCTCCCGCGACAGATGATTTGGACGACAAGGAAGCCAAAGACCCCTTCAGTGATGAGGACATTCAGAAGATATTCGGACCAAAGGGTCTCGAATTGCTTTCGCGGTACATCAAGAGAGAGAAAAAGCACATCGCAATCTGGGGGCCACTAATCGGCCTTTTCACGGGCGCCCGGGCGCAAGAAATAGCACTATTGACCGTCGAGAACATAGTCACGCTCTCGGATGGCACCTGCGCCATAGCGATAACCAACCAGAACTCGAACAAAGCCGGGGCCACACGCCTTAAGACAGCGGCCAGCAAGCGGACGGTCCCAATTCATCCTCAGCTGACCGAGCTTGGATTCATGTCCCTTGTCAGTAGCAGGAAGAAGCAAGGTGGCAATGCCCTTCTATTTCCCGAGGTTGAGAGGTATGCGGCAGTCCACAAACGGCATACGGCAATGACCAAGTGGTTCAACGCTACTCTACTCGTAGAGGCCGGTGTAAAGACGGAGAGGAAGTCCTTTCACAGCCTTCGCCACACAGTAATTCAGAAGTTCTTTGAAGACAGCCGCATGGCGTATAAGGCCCATCGATTCACCGGCCATGAGCTGTTCCTTCCGGCAGGAACGAAAGGAAGCACGCAAGTGGAGACGTATGGGCGTCACTTCAAGCCGGAAGAACTTAGCGAGCTTCTCCCGCTTCTCAACTATGGCATGGACTGGTCAGGCGTTAAAGAATTCATCAAATCGCTCGGCTACAGCCCCAGCTGAGTCGCCCCTCCAAAACCGCCTTGCGCGCTCCACGTGAGGTACCCTCTGAAGCAAGTCTTCTCAGCACCAAACTTACAACGCAATCTCCTTATCCCTCCGGAAAAAACCGTCCTCCGCTATACCGCCAAGCCTTCTTTGCCGGAAGGCTTCGGACTTTGACAGCACCGCCTGCCCCATCAAGGTAGTAATTGCTGCCATTTCTGTTGACATATCCGGGCAGAGTCGAAGCACTAACATCCCGCCATTGCCGACCGTCGAAGCGCTCCACCGTCAGGAATGGCGTGCCAGCGTTGTTCTCGGTGTACATGACCAGCGTGTCGGTCGAACCCAGCGGCAAGAACATCTGCGTGCTGGCATCCAACTCCGCAAGGCCACTGGCGGCATCCACACGCACGAAGTCCGATACTGACAGGCTGGCGTGGTCGGGGTGCACCTTCAGGGCCGCGATAGCATCGTAGATGCTCTTGAAGCTCGCAGAGACCACCAGCTCCTTGTTGTCGCAATCCGAAGTCAGCGGCGACGTGGTTCGCTTGGCTTTCACGTCCGCCAGACGGGCTTCCAGTCGCTCATCGTACATTTCGTCTTCGGGCAGCACTCGCAAGTCCGACAGGACCACGGCCGCCTCGCCCTTGGCGTTGTAACCGCATCCGGCCCGATGCGGCCCTTGGGCAATGCCAAGCAGCTTTGCACCCTCGGCGGGATTGGACACGCACAGGGCACCGCCGAACTGGCGTAGCTGGGGATTCCGTGCGGTAGATGCGACATCCAGCCGGAAGCAAAGGCTTACCCCTTCATCCGTCTCCTTCTGCGATGCGTCGCGGTACTCCCATTGCCCACTGACCACCAGCGGGGTGACTTGAGCCTGCGATGCCAGCGGACACAGCACCAAAGCCGTCACCAATACAATTCGATTCAACATTTTTCATCCTTGTGTCAGGTCAATTCGAGTACGGCAGGCGATAGACGGACTGCGCCTTGTAACCGGGGTACTGGGCTTCGGCGGTACGTCGGGCTTCATCCGGGGTGCTGGCGTGGATCGTCACCACGAACGTGCCGCTGCCGCCACCGGGACGGCCCATCTTCACTTCATACGTTGCCATTGCGGCTCCCCCTTGCTTACCGGAAGTGTATTGCTGCGTACTGCATGCACTGGTCACTGGCACTTTCCCTAATGCGCTGTAATGCCTGCTGAGTGGCCCTTTCTTCCCCAAGATAGCGGGCTTGTGCTTGTGCGACCCGAATGTGGACTTCGAATAAGTTCCGGCATTGCTGAATCTCAGCATCCGTCATCCTCGGCCCTGAGGGAACAGGACTAGCTGCGGCCTGAGTCACAGCGCCATGTTCCTGACTTATGGGTCTGTCAGCCGTATTGCCCACACTTGAAGAGGCTGCGGGAACAACCCCGCCAAACAAAGCAAAGAACGCTTGTCCTGCTATGAAGTAGCCGCCGACCGCCAGCAGGACAAGCGTCTTCCACGCTCGCCCTGACACAACTACCGGAGACTTCTTCGCCCTCCAAATCAGGTCTTCGCGCTTCACGAGGTAGCAGGGGAAGGCGACAATCCAAAGCAGCAACGTTACCGTCGCCCATCCGCCTGCCGACAGGTTGAAGAAGCCACTTCCATCCGGCTGCTTTCCGATGCCATTCTTCGTCGCATCGAGATAGACCCAGACGGCGCTAACAGTGACGACGACTGCGATAAGCAAACCCAGCATGTAACTCTCCTTTGTTGTGTCTGAAGACAAATGTCCATGGTGGCAATCAGGGGACGTGCTGCCTGCTGACCAGTTCAGTGCCGCAGTTCGGGCACTCGGTCCGATGCTTTCTTGTGAATAGCTCCGCTAGTACGAACGCAATGATGAAAGCCCAACTCAGCGGGGCGAAGATGATTGCGTAGACGATGAACATCCACCACGATAGGTACCAAGGCTTGGTGGATTGTTTGACTCCCATCAATCCGGCGTAGCCGCATTCCAGACAGGTCATCGTGGTGTGCTTCTGGTACTTCCTCAGGCTCGCACGCACATGCTCCGGCAATGGAACCGGAGGAGCCTGCGTCGCCCCGTGTGACTGCTGCATACATCCCCCTGTGGCCCTCTATCTCCCAAATGCGAGCCTAGGCCGCGCGCACTAACTCACTTGCACCCTAAAAGCCGCCGAACGCCCTCAAAACCCTGCTGGGCAAGGTTTTCAGGGCAAACGCCGGCACCCGTTCCTGCGCGAACAAACAAGTCACCGGATAGCATCCGGGCCAGTCTAGATTCCCCGCACCTCACGAGTATGGAATTTCATAACCAATAGAGTCAAGGTGCGCCGAACGACACCGGTGCGGAAGCTCCATATTTTTGATGGCCCAGATTTCGCGGGCCATCGGCATGAAAAGCTTTGGTGACAGATTGCGTGAGGCGCGAACTGCGGCCGGCATGACGCAGGAACAACTTGGCTTCGCCTTGGGAGTCACGAAGGCGTCAATTTCGGCATGGGAGAACGGGCGCGAAACCCCAAGCTTCCGGGTGCTGCCGGAGCTACGGAATGCGCTGAAGCGCTCGCTTGACGAGCTTATTTGTGGAGTCGGTGCCACCAGCACCACCAAGCCCGACGACGGAGACACGGCCGAACTGAGGGCTGGCAGCGTTCATGAGCGAACGCTACTGGTTCGCTTCAGGGCACTTCCTGCGAAGAAGCGCGATGCCTTCTTGGAGATGCTCAAACCGTAGCGCTGGGCTGCAACGCCCTATACACGCTACTACGGCTGATTCCGAAGCGCTCCTGAAGTTGTCCGATGCTAAAGTTCTCTTCCGCACGCATCTTGCGGATGCGCTCCTCCTGAGCATCAGTCAACGCCTTCCTACGGCCAAATTTAACGCCCTTCCGTTTTGCCAGCGCGATGCCATCTGCTTGGCGTTCGGCACGAATGTCTGCCTCAAACTCAGCGAACGCCCCCAGCAGGTTGAACATCAACTTCCCTTCGGAGGTCGATGTGTCCAGTCCTTGGTCCAGCACCTGCAAGCTGACGCCCTTCCGCCTCAGTAAGTCGGCAATCTTCGCCAAATCGATGACGCTCCTTGCGATGCGGTCGAGGCGGCTCACGACCAGCACATCCCCCTCCCGGACGTACTCAAGGGCCGCCTGAAGCTCCGGGCGGTTGTCTGCCTGTCTGCCCGAGCGCTTCTCCCGGTACACCTTGGTGCAGCCAGCCTTTGCCAGCTTCTCAAGCTGCACATCCAGCGACTGCCCCTGCGACGAAACCCTTCCGTAGCCGACCTTAGCCATTCGCTAGTCCCAAAACCTCTAAGGGGTTGCGATACTATCATTTTGGAATGACTTTTGGAACGCCAATGAGGACGTCTCAATGGCTATACAAAGTGGGATGAGGAATGGCAGGCTCGGCCGACGGACTGATGACTGCGTAGGCCAGCTTTCAGGTGGGCCAGCGATGTGGGGGAAGCATGGAACTAATCGTAAATCTTCTGGTGGGGATAGCTTGGCCGTCTGCGGTCGTTTGGGTGGCCATTCTGTTCAGGCGCGACATTCGCTCCCTGTTGCAGCGCATCTCTCAGCTTAAGTACAAAGATGTTGAGGCGAACTTCGATGAGGGGCTGATGAAAGCGGAAGCAAAGGCTGCTGCCATTGCCCCCGCCTCACACCTGACTGCTCAGCCGCCGGAGTTGTCATCTAGGCTGGAACAGCTACGTCGTATTGCCGACGTATCGCCCCGCGCTTCAATTCTTGAGGCGTGGGTTTTAGTAGAGGAGGCAGCCGGTAAATCAGGGTACGTGCAAGGTGCCGGCACGCCTCGGGTGAATCCCCATCTATTTGTTGAAGAACTAATTCGGCTCGGAAAACTGCCAACGGGTAGCGCCTCATTGCTTGAACAGTTACGCAAATTAAGGAACCAAGCTGCGCACCTTCCGGATTTTAGCGTTACGCAGGATGAGGCAGATAGGTACTTGCAACTAGCTGCAAAGGTGTCCGAACTTATCCTGAGCGCGGAGTAGGCAGCATGTCCCGACTGTATAGGCTTACTCACAGGCTCCTACCTGCGCGTACTCGCTTGGTGTGGTCAAGGTCGCGCATCGAAAGTGGTTACGCGAAAGATATAGCTGCCGCCCGCCGAACCAAAAATCATGATGAGGTTCTTTCTCTTGAGTCGGCCCGCCTCTTCGAACTTGGATTGCAACAAGAAGAAGAGGACAGCCATCTAACCAAGCAACTGCGACGCAAAGCCAGACGGCTTCGCGTCCCTATTCCGCGCGTCCGCAATGAGGATGGCAGCATCTCTGACCAATGGTATGAGGGGAGCCGGACGGGAGGCTGGTATCTGACCGATGCCGGCTTTCGGTCTCTTCGAGAAGAAATCAGGAAGGAGCAAAAAGCTCGCCACGAAGGAAGGGCGCAATTTATCGTCTGGCTGTCCGCAATTACCGGCATGGTGGGCGCAATTACTGGCCTTGTCGCATTCTTGCAAAAGAGCAGCTAACGGAAAATCCTTATGAACTCCGATAACGCGCTTTCTGATAGCTGGGAAAAAATCCTATTCTTGCTGCTGGGCTGGCTTCTTGGCTTGCTTGGCCCAATCGTGGTGGACGCAATTCGCCGCAAGCACGAGAGCAAAGAGCTAAAGCAAGCGATATTGGCAGAACTCCACCAGCTACAATACAAACTTTCAGGAACTGCCTATCTCACAAGCCTGCAAACTGACCAGTACGACCGCCAGTTCGTCGAATGGTATAAGCGAATAGTCAGCTCATATCGCGGACCTCTCACTAGCGGCCCCTTGCCGCAAGCTATTGACGCCACACTTGCACGAACCGACCAAGAGATAGCTGAAGCAGGGCGCCGCCTCAAGAACCCCCCCGGCGTTTCTCTTGGACTCAAATCATTTGAAGCCCCTTTATTAAAATCCAAGATTGGCCAATTAGGCTCATATTCAATACCGTTCCAAAACGTTCTTCTTGAAATCCTATCAAGGATTCGCATCGTAAACGAAGAGATTGAGCAGTTCAGGTTTTATTTCCGTCAAACATTAACAGCGAATGGCGAGAATCGCGACCTAATTGATGGCAATATTGATGGAAGCTATAGAGCCATAAGAACTCAAGTGATGATGATTTCGGACCACATTGACGAGGCAGCGATGGAAGAGAACAAGCCATGGATGAGGTGGTCATGGCCTAAGAGGTAGGGGCTAATCACGCGTAAAAATCTTATGTAATAGTAAATCTGGGGAGAGCTTTACTCCCCTCTGCCAGTAGCCAGCGATATGCCCGAGGCAGCATGCCTCCATACGAAGTGAATCTAGTTCTTAAGTCGTCGGTCGGATGGGCATAAACATAACAAGCACTCCATCGAAGTTGTCGTCGCATTTCTTTAGGGCGTAATGGGTCATCTCACCTCTGTCATGCTCGTTATCCAGCTCGATGAACCAATCGTTTCTATTCGGACAGTTCACTTTTGGGTCGCCGCACAGCCTTCCTGAAGACCGCCAGAGCTTCCGGACTACATCCTTGTAGGCCATCGGGCTACCGGGCAGACGCATGAGACAATGGATGTGCGTTCCTTGTCGAACACCCGGTGGCGATGTACTCCACATCATCTCCTTACCGAAGTCTTCCACTATCGGACACATAGGAATCCGCTTCTTCGAATTCTGACCGAATAGATGGCACTTCAGCTTGTGGGCGAAGATGCCGAATGTCTTCTCCGCAAACTTGTAACCAACTCCATCCTCGCCACTGAAGGTCAATGTCACCATGACGTTGTGCTCCCCACGCTGGAGCCAGTCTGCGGCTTGTTGTTGAAATTCAGTTCTCGAATACTTTGAACCCGTGTCGTCCATTGCCTATACCTTCAAGAGCGTTGTGCGTTTGTGCTCTCACAGGTATCTTCCGAGGTCGGGACACTTCGCAAATACAGGCTATGGCTAGACCGGGTGGCAACCCCAATCTATTCAAGGTCCGGAACACGGACACGACCGCTGCGAACTACAAGCGACAACTAGCGGCCGACCAACAGGCGCTGGCATTGTTCGGATGGATTCAACAGGCAGTCAATGATGGCTGCCAGCGAACCGAGTGGGTGGACTGGCTGAACTCTCACGGACACCTGACGCGCGGTCGCAAGCCGTGGTCGCGGAGAACCATGAACCGAGCAATCAATCGACTACTGGACAGAGACCTATTGCCGCCTCAATGGAAGAAGCTTCTGCGTAAGCGAAAGAAGGGCAACTAGCGTCAGAATCTGTGCCAGATTGATGTGCCAACTCGACACCACTAAGGCCACATGACCCTGTAGAATCAATACTTTACTAAAGCCGGCACATCTGCATCCGAGTCCCACCTTCGGCACCAGACGAATGGCCCGCCTCGCGCGGGCTTTTTGTTGCCCGTTTGCCGGCGCGGCAGGAGTGGTCCGCCGCGTTGCGCTCCGCCTCGCGCGCAACAAAAAAGCCCCGGCGGACCGGAGCTTTGATGTTGGCGTCCCCACGGGGATTCGAACCCCGGTCGCCACCGTGAAAGGGTGATGTCCTAGGCCTCTAGACGATGGGGACGCACGTGAACCTGGTTGTCATCCCGGATGGCCTTGATCCGGAAAGTTGGTGGAGCCAGCCGGGATCGAACCGGCGACCTCTTGCATGCCATGCAAGCGCTCTCCCAGCTGAGCTATGGCCCCACGTCGCTGCGAGCCGCACATTCTAACGGCCTTTTTGGACTTTGGGAAGCCCTGGCGAATGCGTCCAGGTAAAGAGGGGCGGGGGCGTCCGGGGCCGCAGCCAAGGGCGACCGGACACCAGCGTGGTTCGCCTCGTCTCGCCCGGAGGTCTCCGTGGCGTTCGTGCATCGCCTGCCGGGAAGGCTTGGGGCATGAATGCAGGCAAAGAAAAACCCGGCCTGGGCCGGGTCTGTCAATGGCGTCCCCACGGGGATTCGAACCCCGGTCGCCACCGTGAAAGGGTGATGTCCTAGGCCTCTAGACGATGGGGACGCGTAACCTGTCCGCGCGACTTCCGGATGGCCTGTATCCGGGAAGTTGGTGGAGCCAGCCGGGATCGAACCGGCGACCTCTTGCATGCCATGCAAGCGCTCTCCCAGCTGAGCTATGGCCCCACGTCGCTGAGGAGAGAAATCATAGCGGCCTGTTTATTTTTGTGCAACAGGATTCTGCGCGCGGATGCATCGAAGACGTGCAGGAACTCGCCTCGCATGCGAGGCAAGCTTCGGACGTGCGGATCCGACGCGGTGCTAGAGTGCCTCGCCTCGAAACATGGAGCGGGCGATGACAGAACAGACGCGGTATCCGATCGGTGTTCCCGGCCAACCCTGGGGCGAGCGCGAGAAAGCCGAATGGCTCTCGATGCAATCGCGCCGGCGCAGCTACGAGGATGAAGTCGTGCGTGCGATCGAGCGGCTCGCGACGCGCTTCGAGGTGCGTCGCTACGGCGAAGTGAGTTATCCGCCGGAGCGGTATCCGCTGTTCGCGGTCCGCAGCCGGCATTGGGACGATGCGTTGCCGGTGGTCCTGGTGACCGGCGGCGTGCACGGCTACGAGACCAGCGGCGTGCATGGGGCGTTGCTGTTTCTCGATCAGTACGCCGGACGTTACGAGGGGCGCCTCAACCTGCTGGTGGTGCCATGCGTCAGTCCGTGGGGCTACGAGCGTATCCAGCGCTGGAATGCCGAGGCGCTGGATCCGAATCGTTCCTTCCGCCAGGACAGCCCGGCGCAGGAATCGGCGGCATTGATGGCGCTGGTGGCGCCGTGGCGCGACCGCGTGCTCGTCCACATCGATCTGCACGAGACCACCGACAGCGACGAGAGCGAGTTCCGCCCCGCGCTGGCCGCGCGCGACGGCAAGCCGTTCGTGCCCGATGGCATTCCCGATGGGTTCTACCTGGTCGGCGACAGCGAGAATCCGCAGCCGGAGTTCCAGCAGGCGGTGATCGCGGCGGTATCCGCCGTCACTCATATCGCGCCCGCGGATGCGAATGGCGAGATCATCGGCTCGCCGGTGGTCGCGCCGGGCGTCATCAACTATCCGGTCAAGCAGCTGGGTTTGTGCGCCGGCATCACCGATGCCAGGTACGTCACCACCACCGAGGTCTATCCGGACAGCCCGCGCGCCACGCCGGCGCAGTGCAACCAGGCCCAGGCGGCCGCCGTGTGCGCCGCGCTGGACTACGCGCTGGAGCACTGACCGAGCCGGACCGGCGGGCATAAAAAAAGCCCCTGAGGGAGGGATCAGGGGCTTTGGGTGTCACCTTGGGAGGGAGGAGGTGACGGCCTGCATTCTGGGTGCCGCGGTGCGGGAGCGCAAAGTCGGATTTCGCATGTCGTCCATTCCGATTTCGCATCTGCCCGCCATGGCGGGGCTTGCGCGGATTTTCCAGCTGAACGCGGGTTCAATCGCCCGGTTTCCCGGGCGCGCAGATCCGGCAATGCGGGTCGGGCGAGAGCGCCAGTTCGCGGAACGTCATCGACAGCGCATCGAAGCTCAACAGCCGTCCGACCAGCGGTTGGCCGATGTCCAGCAGCAGCTTGATCGCTTCGGTGGCCTGCAGCATGCCGATCACGCCCGGCAGTACGCCCAGCACGCCGGCGGTGCCGCAGTCGGGTACCAGATCGGGCGGAGGCGGGTCGGGGAACATGCAGCGGTAGCAAGGCGCGCGGCCGCGTTGGCGGCCGGCGTCGAACACGCTGACCTGGCCCTCGAATTGCTGGATCGCCGCGTAGACCAGCGGCTTGCCGAGCTTCGCGCAGGCGTCGTTGAGCAGGTAGCGGGTGGCGAAGTTGTCCGATCCGTCCACCACCACGTCCACGTCCTGCAGGAGTCGCTCGACGTTCGCCGGGGCGAGCCTTTCGCGCAATCCTTCGACTTGCACCTGCGGGTTCAGGGCTTGGATGCGTTCGGCGGCGGATATCACCTTCGGCACGCCGACGCCTGCGTCGGTGTGCAGGACCTGTCGGTGCAGGTTGCTGCGTTCGACCACGTCGTCGTCGACGATCCGCAGGTGGCCCACGCCGGCCGCGGCCAGGTACAGCGCGGCCGGGGAGCCCAGGCCGCCGGCGCCCACGAGCAGGACGCGCGCCCGGGACAGCCGCTGCTGCCCGGCGGCGCCGATCTGGGGCAGGCGCATCTGGCGCGAGTAACGCTCGGCCGACTCGCGCTGGGCTGCGCTCGACGCCGGGATCGCAAGCGGCAGGCCGTCGCGCATCCATGCATCGGTGCCTCCCGCGACGGAGGCCAGGCGCGAATAGCCTTGCGCCGCGAGCAGCCGGGCGATGTCCCGGGAGCGCTTGCCGGTCTGGCAGATCAGGACGATCCCGGCATCGCGATCCGGAAGGTGGCGCCTCGGCTCCGCGCGCAGGACGGGGTTCGCGATGGCGATCGCGCCTTCGGCCTGTCCGTGCAGGCGCTCGTGCTCGTCGCGGATGTCGATCAGCAGGCTGCCCTGGCGCTGCCGCTCGCGGGCTGCGGCCGGGGGCAGTTCCTCGATGGTGCCCGCGTCGATCCGATCGAGGGCATCGCGCGTGGCGGCGTCCTGCGGGCGGATGGTCATGATGGCACTCCGGTGTGGGAGGCTGGTCATCATCGTGGATCGGAGCGCGATTGGCGACTCGCGCCGGATGGAGCACCGTCCCCGTGGGACGCGGATGCAGCGGTCCGCTGGCCGGGGCTTGTCCGGCCACCTATCATCGTCGGAGCATGGTCGGCGCGCGGCCGATCGGTACGGTTCCGTCTCCTGGCGGAACCGCCAGGCCCACTGCAGGAAACCCGGATGATCGACTACCCACAGGCCCTCTCGCTTCTGCAACAGGCGGTATCGCCGCTGGAAGCGGAGCAGGTGGAGAGCGCACGGGCGCACGGCCGGGTGCTGGCGACCGCCGTGGTCAGCGAGGTGGCGCTGCCGGCTTTCGACAATTCTTCGATGGACGGCTTCGCGCTGGCGACCGGCGGGAAGACGTTGCCGGAAGGCAGCGAACTGGCGGTGCGCGGATGGCAGGCCGCGGGCGACGAGCATCGCCGGGCCGACGGCGGTGCGTGGGAAATCATGACCGGCGCGCGCGTCCCGGAGGGCCTGGACGCGATCGTGCCGGTGGAGCAGGTCGAGGTGCTGGCGCGCGATGCGGGGCGTCCTGCGTCGATCCGGCTTCGGCAGGCGGTCGAGCCGGGCGATTTCCTGCGCCGGCGTGGCGAGGACGTCGCGGAAGGAAGCGAGGTGATCGCGGCCGGGACGGTCCTGCGCACGCAGGAAGTCATGCTGCTGGCCTCGCTTGGCGTGGCGCGGGTGCAGGTGCGGCGCAGGCCGCGCGTGGCGGTGATCGCGACCGGCCGCGAGCTGGTCGTCGATCCGGCGCAACCGCTGCAATCGGGGCAGATCCGCGACAGCAACCGGCCGTTCCTGCTGGGGCAGTTGCAGGCCGCGGGCGCCGAGGTGGTCTGGCATGGCGTGGTCGGCGACGAGGTGGCGCCGTTCCGGCAGGCCCTGGAGCAGGCGCTGTCGCTCGGCGCGGACGTGATCCTGAGTACCGGCGCGGTGTCCGAAGGGCGCTACGACTTCGTCCCGGACGCATTGCGCGAGCGCGGGGCGCGGATCGTGTTCCACAAGGTCGCGGTGCGCCCCGGCAAGCCGGTGCTGTTCGCCGCGTTGCGCGAGGGGCCGTTGTACTTCGGGTTGCCGGGCAATCCGGTATCGACGGCGGTGGGGCTGCGCTTCTTCGTCGAGCCGGCGCTGCGGGCGATGTCCGGGCAGCCGGCGGAAAGCCCGCTGCGCATCGCGCTGAAGGCGGATTTCGCCAAGGCGCCGGCGCTGCGCTTCTTCGCCCGCGCCTGGGTGGGGCCCGACGCGGCCGGCCGGCTCGAGGTCGAGGTGCTGCCGAAGCAGGAGTCTTTCCGGCTGATGCCGATGCTGCAGGCCAATGCCTGGGCGGTCGTGCCGGAAGGGCAGGCGGGCGCGGCGCGCGGCGAGGCGGTGGAGGTCTATGGGCTCGGGCACCGGCAGCCGGTCCAACTTTTCCCGGAGATGGCTTCATGAAGGTTTCGGTACGTTTGTTCGGCGCGCTCTCCGAGTACGCCGATCCGCCCCAGCTCGAACTGGAAGTCGCCGACGGCGCGCGGATCGCGGAGGTGAGGGCGGGCCTGCGCGAGCGACTGCTGGCGACCAGTCCCGGCTTCAAGGAAGGCCTGTTGCGGGTATCGGCATTCGCCGACAGCCGGCGCGTGTTGCGCGACGAGGATCCGGTGCCGGGCGACGGGCAACTGGCGATCCTGCCGCCGGTCAGCGGAGGTTGAGCATGGAATCTTCCACCTCGATGCGCGACGAGCGGCAATGGGCGTTGATCGCCGATCGCGCCGGGACGGCGTTGGATCCGGCCGAGGCCATCGACTTCGTCTCCGATCCGGCGTTCGGCGGCGTGGACGTGTTCATCGGCCGCGTGCGCGACTTCAACCAGGGCCGCAGCGTGGTCGGGATCACCTACGACATGTTCGATGCGCTCGCGCTCAACGGTTTCCGCCGGATCATGGACGAGGCCGCGGTGGCGTTCGGCCCGAAGATCAAGCTGTACGTGGCGCACGCCAAGGGGCGCCTCGCGATCGGCGACGTGGCGGTGGTGGTGGCCGCGGGCACTCCGCATCGCGACGAGGCGTTCCGCGCGTGCCGGCAGGTGATCGAAGCGGTCAAGCACACCAGCCCGATCTGGAAGAAGGAGCACTACGTGGACGGCGACAGCGCCTGGAGCGAAGGCTGTTCGCTCTGCGATTCCGGCCGGGCTGGACCCGGCACGGGGCACGCGCCGAAGCACGACCACGGGTGATGGCAAGGACGGGCATGAGACAATGTGCCCATGAATGCGTTCGATCCGCTCCGGCACGGCTTGCGCCGACTGCTCGACAGTGACGCCTGGAGACGCCGCGTCGCCCTGTGGGGAGGCGCGGTCGCGGTGGCCCTGGTGGCGATCCTGTTCGCGAAGGCCAGCGATGCGGCTTTCCATCTGTTCCAGCGCGTCATCGCCCATTCCTTGTGGTGGGCCTTGCTGCTCACGCCCGGGATCTTCGCCTTGCTCGCCTGGCTGACCTCCGGGGCGCTGAAGCCCACGCGCGGCAGCGGCATCCCGCAGGTCATCGCGGCGCTGGAAAGGCCGGATCCCGGGTTCCGGCAGGCCAATCTTTCGCTCGGCGTATCGGCGGGCAAGCTGGCGTTGACCACGTTGTCGCTGCTCGGCGGCGCGTCGGTCGGGCGCGAAGGACCGACGGTGCATGTCGGCGCCAGCCTGATGTACCTGTTCGGGCGCGCGTTCGGTTTCCGGGACGCGCGCGAGCTGTCGCATTTCCTGCTGGCCGGCGGCGCCGCGGGCATAGCCGCGGCGTTCAATACGCCGTTGGCGGGCATCGTGTTCGCGATCGAGGAGCTGAGCGGGCGCTTCGAGCACCGTTTCTCGGGCACGCTGCTGACCGCGGTGATCGTCGGCGGCGTGGTGTCGATGGGATTGCTGGGCAATTACACGTACTTCGGCAAGGTCCCGGCGCTGCTTCCGCTCGGCCAGGCGTGGGTGGCGATCCTGCTGTGCGGCGTGGCGGCGGGATTGCTGGGCGGATTGTTCGCGCGCCTGGTGCTGGCGAGCGTGGCGGGCAAGCCGCGTTGGCTGGGCCGCTTGCGGCGCGAGCATCCGGTGCTGCTGGCGGCGCTGTGCGGACTGGTCCTGGTGGCGCTTGCGGCGGCGTTCGGCAATGGCGCCTTCGGCACCGGCTACGAGCAGGCGCGCAGCCTGGTGCAAGGCCATGCGGTGGTCGGCCACGAGTTCGGGGTGATGAAGCTGCTGGCGAACCTGGCCTCGTACGTCGCCGGCATTCCGGGAGGACTGTTCTCGCCGGCGCTGGCGGTAGGGGCCGGCGTGGGGCACAACCTGGCGGCGCTGATGCCGGGCGTCGATGCGCGGGTGTTCGTGTTGCTCGGCATGTGCGCCTATCTCACCGGCGTAACCCAGGCGCCCCTGACGTCGGCGGTGATTTCGCTGGAGTTGACCGACAGCAGCAACATGCTGCTGCCGATCCTGGCGACGGTGCTGGTGGCGCGGTGGGTATCCGGCCTGGTCTGCCGGGTGCCCATCTATCGCGGCCTTGCCGAACAGTTGCTGGGCAGCCTGCCGGCGGAACGGGAAAGCGCGCCCGGGCGCACGCCATGAAAGGCGAGGCCAGCGAAATTGTCTAACGCCAGCCACGCTGTTTAGTATCGCCCGCATGCCAGGGCCCCTCGCACAATTCGGCCGACTGCTGCGCCTGCCGGCGCTGGCCTTGTTGGTGCTGGCGGTGCTGGCCAATCCGGTGCTGGCCGCGATCGGCGACCTGCACGAGGCCAGCCGGGGCAGCAGCGCGCATCTTCACGACGCCGGGGCGCATGCGCTGGCCGGCGATCCCGCGTCCGGCGACGATCGTGCCGGCGACCTGCTGCATGCGCTGATGCACGGCGCGCACTGCTGCGGCCACCTGACCGCATTGCCGAGTTCGTTCGTGCTGCCCGCGGCGCTGCCCCCGCGCGCCGTGCCGCCGCGCACCTCGCATCCGCCGCATCCTTCCGCGCGGATCGCCTCGACGTTCCGTCCTCCGATAGCGGCTTGACGCCTGCGCCGGCCATGGCCGGCCTTCCGTCCCGTCCTCTTCCGGAGAATTCCCCATGCGATTGCGACTGGCGGCCTTGGCCGCCTTCGCGCTGGCGCCTGCCGTTCGCGCGCAGGTGCCAGCGCCTGTACAGATCCTCACCCTGGACGATGCGATCGCGCGCGTCGCCCAGGTCCATCCTGACCTGCGTCTCGTCGACGGCCAGCGCGCCGTCCTGGACGCCAATCTCGCCATCGCCGGGCAACGTCCGCCGCTGGCGCTGGGCGCGACGATCGAGAACGCGCTCGGCAGCGGCGGCTACCGCGGCTTCGACCAGGCCGAAGCCACGGTAACGTTGGCCGGCGTGCTGGAGCGCGGCGGCAAGCTCGATGCGCGCCGGGCCCTGGCCCAGGCCAACATCGACGCCTTGGCGCCGCAGCGCGAGATCGCCCGGCTCGACCTGCTGGCCGAGACCGCCCGCCGCTACCTGGCGGTCAGCGCCGCGGAGCGGCAGCGCGAGATCGCCGACGTCGACATCGCCCAGCGCAGGCGCGCGGTCGAAGCCGCCAGGCAGCGGTTGGTCGCGGGCGCATCGCCGGAATCGACCTTGCTCACCGCGCAGGCCGCCTTGGCCGAGGCCGAGCTGGACCGCGACCGTGCGCTGCAGGCCGCGCAGGCGGCCAGGCAGAACCTCGCGGCGTTGTGGAACGCACGCGATCCCGGGTTCGCGCGGGTCGCCGGCGATCCCATGGCATTGCCGGCATTGCAGGACTTCGACGTGTTGCGCGGCCTGCTCGACGCCACGCCGGAACTGGCCCGATTGGCCGGAGAAACGCGGATCCGCGAGGCTTCGGTGCGGCTTGCGCGCACCGAAGCCGTGGCCGATCTGCAATGGCAGGCGGGCGCGCGTTACCTGCGCGGCGGCGGCGATGTCGCGCTGCTCGCCGGGCTCAGCGTACCGCTGGGCAGCGCGACGCGGGCCGCACCCGCGATCCGCGCGGCCGAGGCCGGGTTGGCGTTGAGCTCGGTCGAGCGCGAATCGCTGTCGCTGCGCCTGTACTCCACGCTGTCCGCCGCCCATGGCGAGTACGGCACCGCGCAACTGGAAGTCCGGCGCCTGGGCGACGAGGTGATCCCGCGCCTGGCCCGTGCCGAACAGGCCGCCGAGCGCGCCTGGCGCGCCGGCGCGATCGGCTACCTGGAGTGGGCGCAGCTGCAGCAGCAGCGCGTGGACGCCAATCGTCGCCAGCTCGCCGCCGCGGTCGCGGCCCAGAGGGCCCTCATCGAGATCCAGCGCCTGACCGGCCAACCGCTGGTGGCCGGCCAGCGCTCCAACGTCCAGGAGCATCGCCCATGAAAACCCCATCCAAGCGGGGGGCCATCCCCGTCGTGCTCGTGGCCGCGTTGTTGCTGGCCGGGTGCGGCCAAGAATCCGCGCCGGCGAACGGCGAGGCCGCGCAGGAAAGCCCTGGCGACGAACCTGCCGCCGAAACCACCCGCATCAGCCGGGCCGAAGCGGACGCCAACGGCATCAGGACCGCCACGGCCGGTGCCGGGCGCATCGCGACCGAACTGGAAGTGCAGGGCGTGCTGATGCCGATCGACGGCAGCAGCGCACAGGTGACCGCCCGCTATCCCGGCACCGTGCGCGCGTTGCGGGCCAACGTCGGCGACCGCGTCGTGGCGGGCCAGCCGCTGGCCAGCGTCCTCAGCAATCTCAGCCTGACCACGTATTCGCTTTCCGCACCGATCTCCGGCGTGGTCACGGCGCGCCAGGCGCAGGTCGGCGGCGGCGTGGCCGAGGGGCAGGTGCTGTACGAGGTCGCCGATCTGTCGCGCGTCTGGGCGGACCTGCATGTGTTCGGCACGGACGTGCGCGCGATCCGGCCGGGCGCGGCGGTGACGGTCGAGCGCATGTACGACGACGCCCGGATCGAAAGCCGCATCGAGCGGGTCCTGCCCGGCGCGGCCACCGCCAGCCAGAGCACGGTGGTGCGCGTGCCACTCGACAACGCCGACGGCCTGTGGCGGCCCGGCATGGCGGTCACCGCGCGGATCGCGACGGCCACGCACGACGTGGCGTTGCGGGTGCCGCGGCTGGCGCTGCAGTCGATGGACGGCCGCGACGTGGTGTTCGTGCGCAATGGGGACGCCTACGCCGCGCGCCCGGTGACGCTGGGCCGGCGCGATGGCCACGACGTCGAGATCGTCGAAGGACTGCAGGCGGGCGAGGAAGTCGTCGTCGAGCAGAGCTACCTGGTCAAGGCGGACATCGAGAAGTCCGCCGCCTCGCACGGACATTGAGGAGGCCGGCATGCTCGAACGACTCATCAGGGCTTCGATCGCCCATCGCTGGCTGGTCATGGCGCTCACGCTGGCGTTGATCGGCGTCGGCATCTGGAGCTTTCAGCGGTTGCCGATCGACGTCACGCCCGACATCACCAACGTGCAGGTGCAGGTCAACACCGCCGCACCCGGCTACTCGCCGCTGGAAGTGGAGCAGCGCATCACCTTCCCGGTGGAGACGGCGCTGGCCGGCCTGCCGAAGATGGCCTACTTCCGCTCGATCTCGCGCTACGGGCTGTCGCAGGTCACCGTGGTGTTCGCCGACGGCACCGACATCTACTTCGCGCGCCAGCAGGTGGCCGAACGCCTGCAGCAGGTGAAATCGCAGATGCCGGCCGGGCTCGAGCCCGCACTGGGGCCGATCGCCACCGGCATGGGCGAGATCTTCTCCTACACGCTCGACGCGGCGCCGGACGCACGCAAGCCGGACGGGACGCCGTACACCGCGACCGACCTGCGCACCCTGCAGGACTGGGTGATCCGTCCGCAGCTGCGCAACGTCCCCGGGGTGACCGAGGTCAACACGATGGGCGGGTTCAAGCGCGAGGTGCACGTCACGCCCGATCCGCTGCGCCTGCGTGCGCTGGGATTCACCCTGGACGACGTGGTCGGCGCCCTGCAGGCCGACAACCGCAACCTCGGCGCGGGCTACATCGAGCGCAACGGGCAGCAGTTCCTGGTGCGCGTACCGGGGCAGGTGGCCGGCGTCGGCGGCATCCGCGACATCGTGCTGGGCCGGCGCGAAGGCGTGCCGGTGCGCATCGGCGACGTCGCGCAGGTGGCGGACGGAAAGGAACTGCGCAGCGGCGCGGCCACGCAGGGCGGGCACGAGGTGGTGCTGGGCACGGTGGTGATGCTGGCCGGCGCCAACAGCCGCGATGTCGCGCAGGCCGCGGCCGCGCGCCTGCGGGAGGCGGCCAGGAGCCTGCCCGCGGGGGTGGCCGCGACGCCGGTCTACGACCGCACCGCGCTGGTGGACCGGACCATCGCGACGGTGGCCAAGAACCTGGCCGAGGGCGCGCTGCTGGTCGTGGTGGTCCTGTTCCTGCTGCTGGGCAATTTCCGCGCGGCGCTGATCACGGCGGCGGTGATCCCGCTGGCGATGCTGTTCACGCTCGCCGGCATGGCGCGCACCGGCGTATCCGCCAACCTGATGAGCCTGGGCGCGCTGGATTTCGGCCTGATCGTCGATGGCGCGGTGATCATCATCGAGAACTGCCTGCGCCGCTTCGGCGAACGACAGCATGCGCTGGGGCGGGCGATGACCCGCGACGAGCGCTTCGAGACCGCCGCCAGCGCGACCGCGGAGGTGATCCGGCCGAGCCTGTTCGGGCTGGGCATCATCACGGCGGTCTACCTGCCGATCTTCGCCCTCACCGGCGTGGAAGGAAAGATGTTCCACCCGATGGCCGCCACCGTGGTGATGGCGCTGGCCGGCGCGATGGTGCTGGCGCTGAGCTTCGTGCCGGCGGCGATCGCGCTGGCGCTCGGCGGCAAGGTCGAGGAGAAGGAGAATCGGTTGATGGCCTGGCTGCGGCGGCGCTACGAGCCGTTGCTGGACGGCAGCCTGCGCCATGGCCGCTGGATCGCCGCCGGGGCCGTCGCGTTGCTGGCGCTCAGCGGCGTGCTCGCGGCGCGCCTGGGCAGCGAGTTCGTGCCGAGCCTGGACGAAGGCGACATCGCGATGCACGCCATGCGCATCCCGGGCACCAGCCTGACCCAGTCGGTGGGCATGCAGCGCAGGCTGGAGGAACGCCTGGTGGAGTTCGCCGAGGTGGAGCGGGTGTTCTCCAGGATCGGCACGCCCGAAGTGGCATCCGACCCGATGCCGCCTTCGGTGGCCGACACCTTCGTGATGCTCAAGCCGCGCGCGCAATGGCCCGACCCGAAGAAGCCCAAGGCGCGGCTGGTCGCCGAGATCGAAGCGGAGATGCGGAAGATCCCCGGCAACAACTACGAGTTCACCCAGCCGATCCAGATGCGGACCAACGAGTTGATCTCCGGCGTGCGCGCGGACGTGGCGATCAACCTGTACGGCGACGAGCTGGATACGCTGCAGCGGGTGGGGCGGCGGATCGAGGCGGTGGCCAGGCAGGTGCCGGGCGCGGCCGACGTGCGGCTGGAGCAGGCCGGCGGGCTGCCGTTCCTGTCGATCGTGCCGGACCGGCGGGCGCTGGCGGCGTACGGGCTCACGGTCGGGCAGCTGCAGCGCGTGGTCGCGGTGGCGGTCGGCGGCGAGGTGGCGGGGCAGGTCTTCGAGGGCGATCGCCGCTTCGACATCGTGGTGCGCCTGCCGGAGCGGCTGCGGCAGGATCCCGATGCATTGGCCGCGCTGCCGATCCCGCTCGGCGAGGCGCCGGCCAGCATGGACGGCGAAGGCACGCCGGACGTCGGGAGGTCCGCCGGCCCCGGCACGATCCCGCTGGGCGCGGTGGCGTCGGTCGTCGCCAGCGAAGGCGCCAACCAGATCAACCGCGAGAACGGCAAGCGCCGCATTGTCGTCACCGCCAACGTGCGCGACCGCGACCTGGGCGGCTTCGTGGCGGAACTGCAGCGGCGGATCGGCCAGGACGTGCGGCTGCCGACCGGCTACTGGATCGAGTACGGCGGCAGCTTCGAGCAACTGATCTCGGCCAGCCGACGACTGGCGGTGGTGGTGCCGGTCACGCTGGCGATCATCTTCGCGCTGCTGTTCTGGGCGTTCGGATCGGCGCGCGATGCGCTGGTCGTGTTCAGCGGCGTGCCGCTGGCGCTCACTGGCGGCGTGCTGGCGTTGGCGTTGCGCGGCATCCCGCTGTCGATCTCGGCCGGCATCGGGTTCATCGCGCTGTCCGGCGTGGCGGTGTTGAACGGGCTGGTCATGATCAGCTTCGTCCGCCACCTGCGCGGCGAGGGCGCATCGCTGGAAAGCGCGGTACGCGAGGGTGCCTCGAGCCGGTTGCGCCCGGTGCTGATGACGGCGCTGGTGGCGTCGCTGGGTTTCGTGCCGATGGCCTTGAACGTGGGTGCCGGTTCGGAGGTGCAGCGGCCGCTCGCCACCGTGGTGATCGGCGGCATCGTGTCCTCGACCCTGCTCACACTGGTGGTGCTGCCGGTGCTGTACCGGTGGATGCACGCGGGCAGGACGCCTGCCAGAGCACCCCAGGCGCAAGGGTGAGGACCGGCGCCCCTGCCGCCCCCGGAGCCAGTCCCGGGGCGGCGGAGCGTGGCATCGGGTCCGCGCCGGTCAGCGCGATGCGCTGACCGCCTGGGCGCGCTCGTAGTGTTCGGCGACGGCGCGGCGGACGCCGAGCAGGTGCCTGCGCACGGCTTCGGAACGCGCGCCGGGAATGAGTTCCGCGTCCAGCGTCTTCAGCGCGGCGGCGTGCTCGGACGCCATCGCCGCCATGAAGGCGTTGCGGTAGGGGTTCTCTTCGGTCTGGGCATCCAGCGCGGCCAACGTGGCGCTGCCGCGCGCCCGCATCGCCGCCGCGGCATCGCTGTCGGCGGCTCCCATCGCGCGGGCTTTCTCCAGATCGTGCTGGTGGGCGAGCAGCATCTGCCGGGCGAAGTCGCCGGTGGCGCCGTCCAGCCGGCGGGCAAGGCCGTGCCGGGCCAGCGCGATCTCGTTCTCGTCCATGGCGGCCAGCACGCCGAGCACAGCCGCATCGCCCCGGGCGACCGGGGCCAGCCCGGTGCCGCCGGCCGGGGCCGGCACGGGCGCCGGAGACACTGCAGGCGCGGTGCGCGAGGCATCGCCGCCCGCGCCGCAGCCGGTCGATGCACAGCCGCAGGCGATCGCCAGCACCGCGCCGAACCGCCGCGGCGTCGGCCGGCTTGCCGCCGCCATCATGTCCACCGGGGTTGCACCACCACCGGCGTCGGCGTCCTGGACGTGGCGACCGGCTGCTTCTGCGGCATCCGGCAACGCAGGACCATCGGCGCGGTGCGCGCGTGGATGAGGGGGTGTTCGGCAGGCGCCGCGCTGCCGATCAGGTTCGCGATGTGGAAACCGAGGATCTCCTCGGCGCGTTCGCCCTGGTCGCTGATGATGTGGGGCACCAGCCGTTCCAGGCGGTCCAGTTCCTGCAGTACTTCGTATCGGGTTTTCATGGCGTCTCCACGTCCGTTGCGAAACGAGCGGCGCTGTCCTGACGGCGGAACCCCGCACGCCATGATGGGCAGTACGATCCTCGCGTTCGCAGGTGGTGCCACTCGGGCGTGCAAGGCGCGGTGGTCCAGCGCCTGCAGCGAGCCTAGCGTTGCCGATGTAAAGAACGGATCAGCAAGGCCCGGTCGCGACCCGATGGCGACACGCGGCGCTCGCCTCGTGCACGGAAGGCGAGAGGACCGCGCTTTCACGCGATACATCGCACCATTGCACGCGTGGCTAACGGCCGGATCCCGAAGGTAGCACCCGATGACGAGATCGCCGGGGACACCAGGGCTTCCTCCGGGCAAGCCACTTTCGAAGACGGTTGCCGCGCATGCGCGTTGACGGCATCGGCCCGTACGACCGCATGCGTGGCCGCCTGAAGCGTTCCGGTTCGCGTACCCCTGCCTCCTTGCCCCTTGTTTGCCCCTCCAGACACGGTATGCCGGCGATGTCCGCATTCGACAAGGTCGTGGGCGATGCCGTCCGCGACGTGCCCGCCGACGGGCACGAACGCGCCACGCACGACTGGATCGTGCGGGAAGTTGCGCGCCTGATGCGCTTGCCGTGCGCGGGCATACCGGCACGTGCGACACGACAGGCCGGCGCCTTCCACGTGCCGGACGACACGCTCACCACCGAGCAGGCGGCCCTGCTGGGCATCGCCGATGCCGGGTACCTGCTCGGCGGCGTGGTGCCGCATGCCTTCATGGCGACCAAGGTGATCAGCCATCCGCTGGTCGGCGAGGATGCGGCCCGGCCGAGCGGCTGGAACCCGCTCGCCGCGCAGGCCCTGGCCCGGGCGACGCTGCCCGGGTATGCGGTGTTCTCCGAGGCCGATGCGCGCCGGGCGCATGCGCGCCTGCGCGAGGGCGGACTGGTGCGTTTCAAGCTCGCCACCGGCGTGGGCGGGCGCGGGCAATGGCTGCTGGGCGACGCCGCGACCCTCGAGTGCGTGCTGGCCGAGCTGCCGCGGGGCTATCTCGCCGAACACGGTGCCGTGCTGGAGCAGAACGTCGGCGACGCGATCACCTACAGCGTCGGCGAGCTGCATTGCGCCGGCATCGACATCGCCTACCACGGGACGCAATCGGCCGTGAAGGACCAGGCCGGCCGCGACGTCTATGGCGGCTCGGACCTGTGGATCATCCGCGGCACGCTGGGCGACCTGGCCGAAAGCGGCCTGAACGCCGAGCAGAAGTCGGCGGTGGAACGGGCGCGCCTCTACGACGGCTTCATCGCCGATGCCTATCCTGGGATGCAGGTGTCGCGGCGCAACTACGACATCCTGGTGAGTCGCGACGGCACGCATGCGTTCTGCGGCGTACTGGAGCAATCCTGGCGGATAGGCGGAGCGACTCCGGCGGAACTGGCCGCCGTCGCGCTGTTCCAGCGCGATCCCGGGCTGCACCGCGCCTATGCCTGCACCCGCGAGATCTACGACGAGGCGGGTCCGTTGCCCGCCGGTGCCGACGTCTACTACCGCTCCGCCGCGCCGGCGAACGGTCCGCGCCTCAAGTACCGACTGAGTTCTCCCTTGCCCGATGGAAGCCAAGCTGTCCAGCATCCAGATCCCGGTTGAGCGCGACGAGCTCAGCGGGACCCTGCTGACGCCCACGGGCATGCCCGGGGTGCTGTTCGTGCATGGCTGGGGCGGCAACCAGCATCACAACCTGGTGCGCGCCAGGGAGGCGGTCGGCCTGGGCTGCATCTGCCTCACCTTCGACCTGCGCGGGCACGAAGGATACGCATCGATGCGGCAGACCGTCACGCGCCCGCAGAACCTGGAGGACCTGAAGGCGGCCTACGACCAGCTCGCCGCCTTGCCCTACGTGGACCGCCACTCGATCGCGGTGGTGGGGTTGAGCTACGGCGGCTACCTGGCGACGCTGTTGACCCTGGAGCGGCCGGTGGAATGGCTGGCACTGCGCTCGCCGGCACTCTACAAGGACGAATACTGGAGCGCTCCCAAGGTCTCGCTCAATCGCGACCCGGACCTGATGCGCTATCGCAACAGCGAGATCCCGGCACAGGCCAACCGCGCCCTGGCCGCCTGCACGCGCTTCAAGGGCGACGTGCTGCTGGTGGAGGCGGAGAACGACGTGGTCGTGCCGCATCCGGTGATGCGCAACTACGCCAATGCCTTCGTGCAGGCGCGCTCGGTGACCTCGCGCCTGATCCGGGGTGCCGACCATGCACTGAGCGTCAAGGAGCACCAGCACGAGTACACGCGCCAGTTGATCGACTGGCTCACCGAGATGGTGGTCGGCCGCCGCGTGGCGCTGGCCAAGGAAGTGGTCGCCGCGCGCAAGCAGATGCTCAAGCAGATCAAGGGGCAGGAGGCGGTTTCGCCGGGCAGGAGCTCGCGCGAGTTCCACGGCGACATCCGCGCCACCGAAAAGACGTCGAAGTGATGCGGAAAACGAAAGCGCGGCCGTGGGCCGCTACCAGACTCGACAATACCGGTGGCGGTCCCGCTAACGCTTGCCGGCGGGCTCGCTCCGGATCACCTGTGCGGAGGAGACCGCACCGAGCCGCTGCGCCATGGCCGCCATGCGGTTGGCAAGCTCGACCTTGCATCCCCCCTGCCTGGCCGAGTTCTCCAGGATCTTCTGGTATGCGTCCCAGAATTCCGGGCCGTTGCCATGAGTGCGGTATTGAGCCTGCAGGGCCATCCACGTCTCGTCTTCGAGGAACTGCGCGCTGTATCCCATGATGTTTTCGCCCGCTGATGTTCCCCTGTGTTCAGGGATACTACAGGGCTGTCGTTAAGGTTCCGCAACGAAGGCGAAAAGAACGTGTACGCACGGCACTGTGCGCTGCGTCGCAGGCATGTGGATAAATATCGCCGCTTCACGCGACCTGGCGTCTGATCGCAGGGCACAACACGTGGGAGCACGCGCATGCCATCCAAGAAACCGATCAATCCGCTGGGCCAGGTAAGCGACCAGGACAAGGCGCATACGCCGGACAAGCTGCGCCGCGACGATGCGTTGTGGAAGGAGCACGACATGCCGGACGATTCCACTGAGCGCAACCGCGCCAGACCCGAGGACTACGAACGCCCTGTTCAGGAGGATGACTGAATCCCTCAGGCGTCGTGCCAGCGCCGCGTCATGCGCTGGAAGAACAACGAGTTCGGAATCTGCAGCGTGGATCCCTGCGTTTCCTGGCGCTGGTCCTGCAACGTCGTGTAGATGAAGTTGATGTCGATCACGCGCCCGCACACCCCTGGCTTGTCGGCGCTGTCGATCAGCTCGATGCGGTCGTGCAGGCGGAACGGCTTGGTGGCGAAGATCAGGAACGAACAGAAGATGTTGGACAGCACGCTCCATGCGGCGAAGAACGCGACCGCACCGACGGCCGCGAAGCCGGTGATGGCGGTCCAGAGTACGCTCACCGATACTCCCAGGCGCTCCAGGACCAGCAGCAGCGCCGCCGCATAGAGGAAAGTGGCGACGATGCGGCGCGCGCCGATCACCAGCGCGGGCGGGAGTTCGTAGCGCCGGCCTACCAGGCGGAGCGCATGCACGAGGATGCGGACCAGCAGCCAGGCCAATCCCAGGATCGCCAGCACCTCCGCCACGGGTACCACGATGTCCAGCCAGGCAGCGACCCAGGTCGGCGGTTGCGGAAGGTGGAGGTGCATGGCGGAGGCATCAAAGGACCACGGCGCCGCCGGAGATCGTGATCAACGCGCCCGAGGTGTAGCTGGCGCGATCGGACGCCAGCATGACGTAGGCCGAAGCGAGCTCGGCCGGTTGGCCGGGGCGCCCGTAGGGCGTCTGCGATCCGAACGATTCCACTTCCTCCGCGGCCATGCCGGCGGGAATGAACGGCGTCCAGATCGGCCCGGGCAGCACCGCATTGACCCGGATCTGCTGGTCGGCCAGCAGGCCGGCCAGGCCGATGGTCAGATTGGCCACCGCGCCCTTGGTGGTCGAGTAGGGGAGGATGTTGGGCGTGGGTTTCTTGGAGTTGACCGAGGCGGTGTTGATGACGACTCCGCCGCCGCGCAGCAGCGGCACGCCGAGCCGCACCAGGTTGAAGACGGCATGCACGTTGGTGTCGAAGGTCTTGCGCCACTCGTCGAGCGTGATCTCCTCGAAACTCTCGAAATAGCGCTGGTAGGCCGCGTTGTTCACCAGGATGTCGAGGCCGCCGAGCTGGCGCTTCACCTCCTCGACCAGCGCGGCCGCCTGGCTGGGGTCGCTGATGTCGCAGGCCACCAGGACCGCCTTGCGGCCGGCCGCTTCGATCAAGCTTCCGATGCGCTCGGCATCGTCGCGCTCGGCGGGCAGGAAGGCGATGGCGACATCGGCGCCTTCGCGGGCGTAGGCGATCGCCACCGCGGCGCCTATCCCACTGTCGCCGCCGGTGATCAGGGCTCGCTTGCCCTCCAGCTGCCCGCTCCCGACGTAGCTGTCCTCGCCATGGTCGGGGCGGGGTTCCATCTTGTCGGTCTTGCCGGGGAAGGACTGCTGCTGGCGCTTGAAGGGCGGGAACGGATAGTCGGGAAGGGCCATGGAGAACTCCTGCAGGGGCGATGCCGGCAGTGTGTGTGCGCCGAAGTAAAGCGCATGCGCAGGGGGTGTCTCCTCGACGTGGACGCAGCGGCGGCGGCCTGCAAAGAAGCTGCGACCGTGCGGACATGCGCGCCGCGCTTCGCGCCGGGCTGCCAGGCGGCTCTCTCCGCAGATCGCGATCCTGGGACCCTTGTCAGTTGATGATCTCGCCGGTGCCGGTCTTGACGAAGTTCCTCAACTGCTGGATGAACTCCGGGTCGTAGGGTTCCCAGCTCTCGAGTTCGCCGATGATCCTCAACGGATGCTCGCTCCTGTACGAGCGGGTCGGGTTGCCCGGGAACTTCTTGTTCGTGACGTTCGGGTCGTCCTCGAATTTTCCGGTAGGGACCACCACGTAGACCCGCGGCCGACCGTCGCCCCGGGCGATCTCCGCGGCCAGGCCCGCTCCCTTCGGCAGGGTCGTGAAGTAGATGTGATTCATCACGACGCCGTCGCGGTAGTTGGACGTGAAGCCGGCGGTCAGAAGATCGCCGACGGACAGGCTTGCCTTCGTCCCGTGATAGAACGGCCCTTTCACCAGATCGCAGTTCTCGTGGGAAACCGGGAACCACTCGTCTTCCTGCGTCATCCTGCTCGCCTCGTGTGCCCTGCCCAGTCGACAGGGCGGCGATTCTAGTGTCCGCCTCGGGCGTTGCCGCAAGGCCCCGCGGATGCTATAAATTCATGGTGGGAGGCGCGGCGCGCCTCCCTTTTTCGTTCCGCGCTCGAAAATTCGATGGCGCGCATGACAGGGCCCGGATGCAGTGGCGATTCGCGGTCCCGTTGGCGGATCGTTCTCCCGTCGCACCTCGCAAGCTTGCCTGGGCCGCCGTATGGCTACGGCAGCGGATGCGCGATCGTCGTCATCAACGCATTGGCGGCCTGGCGCGAATCCAGGCGCGTGTGCTGCACGACCAGGGGCACGTCGGATTCGATCAATGACGCGAAGCCCACGCCGTGCGGGATAGATTCCGGATCGTCCAGGTCGTTGAAGCGGACGTGGCGGGTGCGCCGGGCCGGCACCGTCACGCGGTACGGTCCCACCGGCTCGCGATCCTCGAAGAACAAGGTGATCCGCACATGCGCATCGGCGTCGCCCGCGTTCAGCAGGCAACAGGTCTCGTGGCTTTCCATCTGCGGCGCCGGGCCGTTGCTCCAGCCCGGGATGTAGCCTTCCGCGATGGCCCAGCGGTGGCTGCCTATCGGGTGCATGCGGCCGGTGTAACGCCGCGTCCGTTGCCCGTGCGTCAAGGCGCGTGTGGACGGCGTGGTGGGCCGCGATGATCGGATACCACGCCTCGCACGAGCAGTTCGATCCCGCGCATCTGCTGGCGCTGGCCGCGCGCGCCGCCGCGGCGGGCTTCGGCGGATTGAGCGGATCGGACCATTTCCATCCGTGGACGCCGGCGCAGGGCCAGTCGGGGCACGCCTGGAGCTGGGCCGGAGCGGTGCTGGCCAGCGTTCCGCTGTCGCTGGGATTGGTCACCTGTCCCTTCGGCCGCTACCACCCGGCGGTGATCGCGCAGGCGGCGGCCACGCTGGCACGGATGTATCCGGAGCGGTTCTGGCTGGCGGTCGGCAGCGGCGAGGCGCTGAACGAGCACGTCACCGGCGAGCCGTGGCCGGACAAGCCCGCGCGCAACGCCCGCCTGCACGCCAGCGCGGAGGCCATGCGCCGGCTCTGGCGCGGCGAGCGCGTCGATTGCGACGGCGAAATACGCATACGCGAGGCGCGCCTGTACACGCTGCCGCCCCGGCCGCCGCTGCTGCTCGGTGCCGCGCTCGGCGCGGAGACGGCGCGTTGGCTCGGAGGGTGGGCCGATGGCCTGATCACCGTCAGTGCGCCGTTGCCGAAGTTGCGCGAGATCGTCGCCGCGTTCCGCGAAGGGGGAGGCATCGGCAAGCCGATGTTCCTCCAAGTGAAGCTGTGCTACGCCGCGACCGATGCGCAGGCGCGTGCCGAGGCCCTGGCCCAGTGGCGCGCGAACCTGGCGCCTCCCGCGATAGCCGCCGACCTGGTCCGGCCCGAGGACTTCGCCGCGCTCGCGGACCGGCTGGATCCGGCCGGGATCGAGCAGGCGGTGAACATTTCCTCCGACCCGCTGCGCCATGCCGAGTGGCTGAGTACGTATCGCGAACTCGGGTTCGAGCGGCTGTACCTGCACAACGTCGGCCGCCAACAGGAAGCGTTCATCGACGTCTTCGGCGCTCAGGTGCTGCCGTCGCTGGCCGGCGCCTGGTCGCGCAGGTACCAGCCATAGCCGTAGCCCCCGATCTCCACCGTGTCGTCGGCGCAGCGGACGTGGCGGGCGAGGGCGAAATCGCCGGTTCCCAGCGCCTGCCGCTCGAGCCGGAGCGGGCGCGCGGAGAGATTCACCAGGGCCACGACGTCCTGGTCGCTTCCCGCGAAGCGCAGGGCCAGCAACTGGGAGGGCGCGAAGGCGCACGCTTGCGGCGCCGCGCTCAAGGCGGGCAGGTCGCGCCGGACCTGCAGCAGTGCCCGGACGTCTTCCAGCAGCGATGGCTGCCCGCGCTGGGCGGCGACGTTGCAGTGCGCGTAGCCGAACCGCCCGTCGCGCTGCGGCCTGCGCCAGGCGTGCGCGGGATGGTCGCAGAAACCGGCGCCCGCCCCGGCGTGCCACTGCATGGGAACGCGCACGGCGTTGCGCTCGGGCAGGTCCAGGTCGTCGCCGAGCCCGATCTCGTCGCCGTAGCGCAGCACCGGCACCTGGCCCAGCGACAGCAGCAGGGCGTGCGCCATCGCCAACGCGTCGCGATCGCCATCGAGCATCGGCGCGAGCCGCCGGCGGATACCGCGTCCGTAGATGCGCATCCATGGCTCCGGCGCGAAGCGGTCCATCACCTCGCCGCGCTCGTCCGGCGTGAGTTGTTCCAGGTCCAGTTCGTCGTTGTTGCGCAACCAGGCGATGCGGGTCGTTGCCAGGGCCGTATCGCCGTACTCGGCCAGGGTACGGGTGATTTCGCCTGCATCCTCGCGCGCCAGGGCCAGGAAAAGATGGTTGTTGAGATGGAAATCCAGCAGGTGCGAGAGCCGGCCGCCGGCCACGTAGTTGCCGTACTCGGCCGCGGGCACATCGGCCTCTCCGATCAGGACGGGCTCGTCGAGCCGGCCAGCGACGTGGCGGCTCAGTTCGTTCAACAGCCAGCGTCCTCCTTCCTCCGGCACTGCGAGGCAGGCGCGTTCCACCATGTAGGGCACCGCGTCGATGCGGAAGCCGCAGGCGCCGCGATCCAGCCAATGGGCCATGATCCTGCCCATCTCGCGGCGCACGGCGGGATTGCCGCATTCCAGGTCCGGCTCGTGCGCGTAGAACATGTGCCGGTAGTAACGGCGCACGAAGGGATCCCAGCTCCAGACGCCGGGTTGGACGGGCGGGAACATCGGGGCGGGGCCGATCGCGGCCGGTGCGTCGGTCCAGATGTAGCGCCCTTGCATTTCCGCGTCACCGGCGCGCGCTGCCTGGAACCATGGATGCAGTTCGGAAGTGTGCTGCATCACCAGTTCCACGATGATGCCGATGCCGCGCTCGCGCGCGGCCCGCACCAGCCGCGCGAACGAGGCCTCGTCGCCAAGGCGCGGATCGATGGCGCAGTGGTCGAGGACGTCGTAGCCGCCATCGCGCCCGGCGCTGCGGAAGAACGGCAGCAGCCAGAGATGGCTGACGCCCAGCCATTGCAGGTAATCCAGTTTCTCGGCGATGCCGTCGAGCGTGCCCCAGCCATGCCCCGTGCTGTCGCGGAACAAGTAGGGGTCGACCTGGTAGATGACGGTGCGATGTGGTTGCATGCGGCGGGAAGCATGGCCGGGCCCGGATGAAGCGCTCGCCATGGCGATGTGCAGGTGTCGCGAAGATGCGCGCCGCTTTACGGCGCGCGGGCTAGTGATAGCCGCTGCCGTGCCGGACCTTGCCGCGGAACACGCGGTACGACCACGCGGTATAGCCCAGGATCAACGGCAGCAGCACGATCAGGCCGACCATCGAGAAGACCTGCGAGGAGCGCGGCGCGGCGGCTTCCCACAGCGTATAGGTCGGGGGAACCAGGTAGGGCCACATGCCCAGCACGAGCCCGGCGAAGCCGAGCGCGAACAGGGCGAGCGTGCAGACGAAGGCGCGGGCATCGGAACCCGATTGCCGCGTCGAGCGCCAGATCAGCGCCGCGGCCAGCAGCGCGCACAAGGGGATGGGCGAGAGCCACCAGAAATTGCCGTCCTGGAACCAGCGCGCCATCACGCGCGAGTTGAGGAACGGCAGCCAGGCGCTGACCAGGCCGAGGAAGGCGGTCACCACCCAGACCAGCACCCGGGTGAGCCCGCAGGCCAGCCCGCGCGTGGGATCCTCGGTCTTGAGGATCAGCCAGGTACTGCCCAGCAACGCGTAGCCGAACACCAGCGCGATGCCGGTCAGCATGGAGAAGGGGCTGAACCAGCCGAACACGCCGGCGACGTACTTGCCGTCCTGGACCGGCATGCCTTCCACCAGCGCGCCCAGGATCACGCCCTGGGCGAACGCGGTGAGGATCGAGCCGATGGAGAACGATGCGCCCCACAATCCACGCGAACGCTGCGCCTTGAAGCGGAACTCGAAGGCCACGCCGCGGAATACCAGCGCCATCACCATCAACAGCACCGGCAGGTACAGGCCGGACAGGATCAACGCATAGGCCATCGGGAACGCGGCGAACAACCCGGCGCCGCCGAGCACGAGCCAGGTCTCGTTGCCGTCCCAGATCGGCGCGGCGGTGTTCATCATCAGGTCCAGCTCGCGCTGGTCGCGTGCGAACGGAGCCAGGATGCCGAGCCCCAGCACGAAACCGTCCAGTACGACGTACATCAACACGCCGAATCCGATCACGCCGAACCACGCCACCGGCAGCCAGGTCCCCACGTCCATCACGGCATCTCCTCCTCGCGCGTATCGGCGGCCGAGAGCGGGCGGGCAGGGGTGTGCTCGCCGCCTTGCAGGTCCGGCCCGTCCTGTTCGGGTTGCGGGCCCCGGCGCACCAGCTTGAGCAGGTACCACACGCCCCACCCGAACACGAACGCGTAACCTGCGATGTAGACGGCCAGGGACGTGGCCACCATCGCCGCGCTCTGCGTACCGACCGCGTCGGCAGTGTGCAGCAACCCGTACACCACGTAGGGCTGGCGCCCGATCTCGGTGACGAACCATCCGGCCACCAGCGCCACGAAGCCGGCGGGCAGCATCGCGTTCCAAGCGGCGAGCAGCCAGCGGCTCTGCAGCAGGCGGCCGCGCCACCAGGTCAGCGCCGACAGCCATGCCAACGCCAGCATCAGCAATCCCAGGCCGACCATGACGCGGAACGCGAAGAACACCGGCGTCACCGGCGGTCTTTCCGATGCAGGCACCGAGGTGAGCGGCGGGATGTCGCCATCGGGGCTGTGGGTGAGGATGAGGCTGCCCAGCCGCGGCACCGCGATTTCATGGCGGTTGCGCTCCTCCTCGCTGTCCGGGAGCGCGAACAGCACCAACGGCACGCCGGCGCCCGGTTCGGTCGGATGCCAGTGCGCTTCGATCGCGGCGACCTTGATGGGCTGGTGCTCGAGGGTGTTCAGGCCGTGCTGGTCGCCCGCGACGATCTGCAGCGGCACGGCGATCGCGGCGAAGGCGACGGCGAGCTTCAGCATGCGTGCGCCGGCCTCGACATGGATGCCCTTGCGCAGGTACCACGCTCCCACGCCGCCGATCACGAAGCAGGTCGTGATGAACGCCCCCAGCGCCATGTGCGTGAGCCGGTACGGGAACGACGGGTTGAAGATGACCTGCCACCAGTCCTTCGGCACCACCACACCGCCTTCCACCGCGTAGCCGGCCGGCGTATGCAACCAACTGTTGGAGGAGAGGATCCAGAAGGTCGAGAACAGCGTCCCGAGCGCCACCATGCAGGTGGATACGAAGTGCAGGCGCTCGGGGATGCGCCCCCAGCCGAACAGCATCACGCCCAGGAAGCTGGCTTCCAGGAAGAACGCGGTGAGCACTTCGTAGGTCAGCAATGGCCCGATCACGCTGCCGGCGATGCGGCTCAGTTCCGGCCAGTTGGCGCCGAGCTGGAACGCCATCACGATGCCGCTGACCACGCCCATGCCGAACGACACGGCGAAGATGCGCATCCAGAAGAAGTACAGGTTCTTCCACAACGCATCGTGCGTGCGCAGCCAGCGCCATTCGACGAACGCCAGCCACGAGGCCAGCCCGATCGTGAAGGCCGGAAACAACACATGGAACGAGATGACAAAGGCGAACTGCACCCGGGACAGCAGCAGTGCGTCCATTGGACCTCCGGTGGGCACGGCAGTGGCAGGCGCGAACCGCTGGGGCCGCGGGATGCACGATGCCCAGCATGGCGCGGCGGCCGATCACGGGACCGTCGCCACGCCGTGAAGGCGGGGTGAATTCACCGTTCGCCGGCTTTGTGGGCTGCGCGCCCGCGGGCGGTCACGAGCGTCGCGCGGAGCTGCCGGTGGTCGCGCCGGCGCCGGGCCCGGCGCCCAGGTCGGCACCGGTCACCTCGTCCAGCTCGGGATGCGACATCGTGCGCATGCTCATCGCATCCAACGCCTGCGTCTCGGTCGCGGACAGGCCCACGACCGCGTTGCCGCCCTGGCCATCCACCGCGGCCTGCGCATCGCGATCCGACACCACTTCCCATTGCTCGCCCTGGTTCCATGGGCCGGAGAGATCGCCGTCGCCCTGCGACATGTTGTAGTACTTGTCGGTGAAGGCGGGATGGCCGGGCAGCTTGCCGGGCGGGAAGTTGGGATCGATCGCGTAAAGCGCCTTCTCGAACGACTTCTGGTGCGCTATCTCGCGCGTCATCAGGAAGGTGAGGGCATCGCGGATGCCGGGATCGTCGGTGACGTTGATCAGGCGCTCGTAGACGATCTTCGCGCGCGCCTCGGCGGCGATGTTGGAGCGCAGGTCGCAGGTCGGCTCGCCGATCGAATCGACGTAGGCCGCCGTCCAGGGGACGCCGGCCGAGTTGACCAGCGCGGGGCCTCCCCCGTAGAGGATCTGCTGGGTATGGCTGGTGCTGTTGCGCGTGAGGTTGCGCATCTCCATGGCTTCTTCCATGCCTTCGGAGAGGATGGCCTTGGGACCGCGATTGAGCATGGCGACGATCGACCCGATGATTTCCAGGTGGCTCAGCTCTTCCGTGGCGATGTCGTAGAGCATGTCCTTGCGTCCGGGATCCTCGTCGCCGAGCGCCTGGGTGAAATAGCGCATCGCCGCCGCCAGTTCGCCCTGCGGGCCGCCGAACTGCTCGAGCATCAGCGAGGCCAGGTCGGGATTCGGCGCAGCCACGCGCACCGTGTACATCAGTCGCTTGTTGTGCATGAACATGGATAGGTCCCTGGAATGAGTTGATCGATGCGGACATGCGCGGATCGTTCCAGGCGGGAAATTCGAGCCGAAAATTCCGGATGAAACGACCGCCGCACGCCCGACACCTTGTAGAACCCGCCGTTCATGAGGCGTCTCGGCGGCACGCATGTGAGTACGCCGCTTCACGGTATGCCGACGCCATCTTTCCTCTTGCCACGAAAGAATGTACGCGCGGATTCCTGGACGAAGCGAAGGCTTGGTGATCTTCATCAGGCCTTCGAGGCGTTACGGATTCCACCCGGAATACCCCACGAAGGAGGACACCGTTCGATGATCACACGCATCCTGCAAAGCTCTCCGCACAATCCACGGGCCTGGCTGGAAATCGGCGCAGGCGGCATCGGCAGCATCCTGTTGCCCCATCGCGAGGAAGCCAAGGCCGAGGAAGCGAGCTTCGGGCGCCCATTGCCCGACCAGATCGACTTGGTCCTGATGCAGGAACCCGCCCGTCTTGCGCGCGCGGACCTGGCGATCTGGGAAACCCAGCGCTGCGCGGTCCCGCTGCTGGGGTTCAGTCTTACCGCGGCCGACGAGCACGGGCGCGGCCCGCGCGCGATCGCGTGGCTGACGGAGGACGGCGAGCAGGTGTTCGCGGCGGGCCTGTGCAGCGTCAACGAGCTCGGGCACCACCCGCGCAGCGCGTTCTCGCTGCTGGTGGGCAGTTCCTCGCGCGCGCCGCTCTATCGTCCGCTGTACATCCAGGGCGTCCCGATCGCCGATTGGCTGCGCATGCCGGGAGCGCAGGCCATGTCCTACCTGCGCAGCGAGTGGGGCGGCCGCTCGCTGCAAGCCGCGGCGAAGAACGAGCCGGTCCCGGCCATGCTTGCCGGCGCCACCTCATGAGCTTCCGCGGGCGGCGCCGGCGCCCGGCGTCGCGGAACCACGCGGACGGCCTAGGTTGGCATTCGGTTCGCCGCTGCTGCTCACCGGCGATTGCGCTCGAATGCGCGCATGGCGTCCTGCATGTCCACGACGTCCACCGCGGGCGATAGCTGCATCAGTTCCATCGCCTGGCGCAACGGCCCCGACAGCCCGGCCACGGCCTGGCGTATCACGCGCACCCGGTACTCGCGCGCATTGCCGTCCAGGGCGGTGGCCAGCACGCACGAGTCCGCGGTCATGCCGGACAGGTACAGCGTGCCTACCTGCAACTTGGCCAGCAGCACCGGCAGCGGGGTCGCCAGGAAGGCCGAGTGCTTGGGCTTGAGCACGTAGTAATCGTCCTCGGTCGGGTGCAGCCGGTCGGCCACCTCCAGCCCGAGTCCACCGCTTTCCCGCGCCGACGCGATCAAGCCGCGGAAGTCGACCTTCCACTGGGCGAAATTGTCGTTGGCGAAGATCACCGGGACTTCGCGGCGGCGACAGACCTCCAGCAGGGCTGCGATCGCCTGCGTGGCCTTGCGTACGCTGGCGGCCATCGCCTCGGCCTCGGGAAAGTCGAACCGGCCGATCATGTCGATGACCAGCAGGGCTGGGCGGGAGGGCGCACGCGGCGGACTCATTCGGATTTCCTGGGTCGGCTCGAAAGGTGGAACTGGCGTGGCGATGGAGCGGTGCCCGAGGCCAGGTTGCCAGGTGCCGGGGATCCTGCATGGCCCGGTGTCCAGGGATCGTGAGCGGAGCCCGGTCGCCGGCGTTATGCACGCATGACGACCGCCCGCGCCGGTCATCGCGACCGGATCACGCGGCATTGCGCCGTGCGTAACGGTGGGATGCCTAGCCTGCAACGAAGGCATCGACATGCCGCCATCGCGGCACCACCGACCATCCAGGAGCGAAACATGGCCATCAAGAACATCGAAGACCTCTTCATCCATGAGCTGTCCGACATCTACAGCGCCGAGAAGCAACTGACGCGCGCCTTGCCGAAGCTGGCGCGGGCCTCGGACAACCCGGACCTGTCGACGGCCTTCGAGACCCACCTGGAGGAAACCCAGGGGCAGATCGAACGCATCGACCAGGTGGTCGAGGCGCTCGGCATCCGGTTGAAGCGGATCAAGTGCGCGGCGATGGAGGGTTTGATCGAGGAGGGCAAGGAGATCATCGAGAGCGTCGAGGCCGGTCCGTTGCGCGACGCCGCGCTGATCGGCGGGGCGCAGAAGGTCGAGCACTACGAGATCGCCGCCTACGGCACGCTTGCCGCGCTCGCCAAGCAGCTCGGCTACAAGGACGCGCTCCCGCTGCTGCTGGAAACGCTGAAGGAAGAGAAAGCGACCGACGAGAAGCTGACGATGCTGGCCAAGAGCGGAGGCAACGCCGAGGCTGCCCAGCAAAGCCGCGCCGCCTGAGGTCCGCGCCGTAGCGTAGTTCCCGGAACCGGCCGGCACTCGTGCCGGCCATTGGAGTTGGAGGCACGCCGCCATGCGCACCCGAACCACCTGGGCCATCGTCGCCGCCATCGGGGCCACGGCGGCCTTGTTGGCCGCGTTTCGCAAGGGCAAGATCGCCGCTCCCCGGGATTCGCGAGAGGACGATGCGGTCGGGCAGGACGGCGAGGTGCTGGCGCGGCTCGCCGATATCGACGACGACCAGGTCCGGGCCGCGCAACTGGCGTTGTCGCAATCCCTGGACCCTCCAGTGAAGGTCTACGCCGAGCACATGCTCGCCGTGCACGGTCGCAACCGTGGCGAAGCGTGCCGCCTGCGCGATCGCGCAGGTGCTCCGGCGGAAGGCGGGGGCGACGGCGATTGGGTGGACGCCTTGCAGCGCGCCGCCGGCGCGGGTTTCCAGGCCGCCTATGTGCACGCGATGGTCGACAGCCACGAACGCGCCTTGCGTCTCCTGGACGAGGAGCTTCTTCCGGCCAGTTCGAGCGATGCGGTGAAATCGCGCCTCGCGCGTACCCGCGGGCTGCTGCTGGACCACCTGCAGCGCGCTCGCGACCTCAAGGCCGCCGAAGGCGTGCAGCAGAACGCGCGCCAGGACGAGGCATTGGACGAGACGTTCCCCGCCAGCGACCCGGTCTCGCCGTTCATTCCCGCGAAGGCGCCGGATTGAGCGGGCGGGCCTGTAGGTACCGAAGGCGGGCGGCCAGTAAAGAAGCAGGTTGTCGGACATGAAGAAGGCCCGCCTTCAGCGGGCCTTTGCCGTATCGACATCCCGGCAGCGCCGGGGGCCGACGGAACGGACACATGCATCGGGCTCAGCTGCGTCCCCCCTTGCTGCCGATGGCGGCCATGTGTTCCCGGTTCTGGCTCACCGCCTGGCCGCCCTTCCTTCCGGCTTCGCTCGCCTCCCGCGAATCGAACTCATGGGCGTTGCCGCTGGCGTGGGCCGCCTTGCCGCCCTTGCTGGCGATCTCCCTCTGTTTCTCCTCGTCCATCGACGCGAAGCCGCGGTTGCGGGTGTTGTTGGCCATATCGATATCTCCTCATAAGGACGTGTCGGGCTGGATTGCCTCGACGCGAACAGGATGAGGAGAAGGCGGCTAAGCACGAGTCACCGCGCCGCCAAGACAGGGTGTAAGCGGGCCCATCCTCGTGCTCACGGCTCCTGCACGGCTCGCTTCCGCGCATCGTCCGCGGGCGTGGCGTTGCGGGCCGGCTGCGCACGCGGGAACGGAAGCCGTCCACGGCAGCATGCCGGGCCGCTCGCGCGGGACTCACTGGTAAGTGATCACCGCTCGCCCGACGAAGTCGCCATCGCGCAGCCGATCCAGGCTCTCGTTCACGTCCTCGAGCCGGACCGTGTTGATCTCGTGTCTGATCAACTTCTTCCGGGCAAGCTCGACCACTTCGCCGAGATCCACGTAATTGCCCCAGAATGAACCGTGGTAGCTGTATTCCCGGGCGACGAAGGGGAACAGTGGAATATCCACCCGCGTACCCATGAGACCGACGGAAACGAACGCGCCGGAGGTCGCCAGCATGTCGAAGCCGAGCCGGATGGCTTCCTCGGCGCCGGAGCAATCGAGTACGCCATGGAACTCGGCGTGGCCGGTGGCGTGCTGCAGTTCCTTGCGCACGTCGGCCGTGGATTTGCCGCGTACGTTGATGGCGACGTCCGCGCCCAGTTCGCGCGCGGTGCGGAGCTTTTCGTCCGAGCGCGCCAGCGCCACCACCGTGGCGCCGCCGGAAAGCAGCTTGGCGTATTGCACGCCATAGGTTCCCAGGCCGCCGATGCCGCTGACGGCGACGACGTTGTCCGCACGCAGTACGCCGGCGGCCTGAAGCTTCTTCGCGCCCCGGTACGGCGTCAGCCCGGCGTCGGTGAGCGGCGCGAGTTCTTCCGGCTTGAGGTGGTCCTCGCGGCTCAAGCGGATCAGCCATTGGTACGGCACCGGCACGAACTCCGCGTAACCGCCATACGGGCCGAACCCCGGCCAGCGCCCGTGTCCGCAGATCTGGTGGTTGCCCACACGGCACTGCGGGCAGGCCCCGCAGCCGAAACCACCGACGACGACGACCTGGTCGCCCTGGGCGAGCCCGGCCGATGCGGGCACCGCGCCGCCCAAGCGCTCGATGACGCCGGCGATCTCGTGGCCGGGCGTGGCCGGGAAGCTCAGTTCCAGTCCGTATTCGCGGAAGTATCCATCCAGCAATTGCACGTCGGTGCGGCACATGCCGGCCGCCTGGACGCGTACTAATACTTCGTTTGGTTCGATCTCCGGCACCGGTGCGTCATCGATGACGAGCGGCGTGTTGTAGGCATGCATTCTCGCGGCGCGCATGGCAATGCTCCCAGAAAAGATGCGTGGATGGGGCGGAATGGAGCGCGTTTTGCGCCCCGTCCCGACGCTAAGAAATGCAGGCCCGCGGGGTCAATGCCCGAAAGCGGGGGAGCGTAATGCCGAAACAGGCGACGCAATCCCTCGCGGTTGGCGGCATCCCGACGGCGCTGGGCCGTGTTCCCTAGGGGAGACAGTCGCGCGCCTCGCACGATGCGCGCGGCGGCATGCGCGATCTCTCCGCATGGCCGCCATCGCAACCGGCAGGCCGGACGCGGAACGACCTCGCGCCGGCAAGCCGCTACGGCACGGATGGTCCGCAAGGGTCACGGCCGGACCCGCTGCCACAGCTCGTCGAAGGCGATGCTGTCGTAGTAGGCACGCGCCTCGACGATCTTCCCGTCGCGCATCCGCCACAACCATGCGTAGGTATTGACGTAGGGCAGGCCGTCGCGCGCCATGCCCTGCGCGTCGAAGAAGATCGCGACGTGTTCGCCGTCGGCGAGGATCTGCCGTAGGGTGGGGCGCAGCGGTTCGCGCATCCGGGCGTTGAAGGGCCGGATCACTTCGGCCATGAACGCTTCCCGGCTGGGATATTCCTTGGATGCGGCCGATCGCCCGGTGATCGTCCAGCGCACGTCGTCGGCGAGCAGGTCGTACGGGCTGCCGGTGCCCTGGCGCCAGCGCTCGAATGCCGCCTGTGCGACGGCCAGATTCCGCGCTTCCTGCGGAGTGTGGGACTCGGAGGCGCCGGCGACGGGCGTTGCCGCCGCAGTGCCCAGGAGCAGGGCAAGGCCCCGCAGGTTGCCGAACAGGGTGGCCATGGCAGTTCCTTGATGTCGCGGAGGCGGCGCGACTATGCCGCAGCCGATGCTGCGGATGCGCGGCCGACGCGCTGCCGGCGCAACATTCCGACAGCCAGCCCAATCCCGGACGATACGGCGGCGGTCATCAAGGCATCTGGCACGGGACGTGTCCGGCTTCGTGCGGCGGCAGGTGGCCGGGAGGGCTGCTCCCCCCGTCGCGCGCCCGATCGCGATAGGCCCGCGGCGTCAGGCCGGTGGACCGGCGGAACGAGGCCGCGAATGCCGAGGGCGTGCCGTATCCCACGGCCACCGCGATCTCGCCGATGGAGCCTTCGCTGGTCGCCAGCAGTTCCTTGGCACGCCCCATCCGCAGCAAGGTCAGGTACTCGTAGGGGGCCAGGCCGGTCGAACGCCGGAACGCGGTGCACAGGTAATGCCGGCTCAGGCCCACCTGGGCCGCCATGTCCTGCAGGCTCAGGGGCGCGTGCAGGCGCCCCCGCATGAACTCCTCGATCCGCCGCAGCTGCCAGTTGGCCAGTCCCGGCGCGACCGCCGTCGGCAACCGGACAGGCGAGCAGTGGCGGTTGAGCAGGTGCGTGCAGATCAATGCCGCGCACTGTTCCCGGAAGCCGGGATCGCGTCCGTCGTCCGGCGGCATGGCCGCCAGCATCTCCACCAGCCGGAACAGGACCGGATCGGCGAGCGCCAGCTGCAATCGTGGCGTGCCATCGACCTGGACCAGGTCGCCGGGCTCCAGCGCCGACGGCGGGATCAACACGTAAGAGCATTCGTGCCCCCCGGAAAAATCGACCTGTCCCTCCGTCCCGGCGGGAAGCAAGGTGACGGTGCCATGGCGCAACTGGCCGGTCCGGCGCACCCCGTCGCGTTCCAAGATGACGGTGGCGATGCCGCTATAGGTCACGGCGACCACGTGCTCGCCGAGCGCCGGCAAGCACCCGCGCCGGGGAGGGTGCTTCCAGCGCGGCGTATAGCGCACACCCCGCCGCGACGACCAGCCGGCCAGCGGCAGCGTCTGCCCGAGCAGCCGGCCGAGCGCTCCGGCGGCGTCCACTTCGGGTTCGTCGCGCACGTCCGGTTCCGGGCCGCATGCCTCCTGCCCGCACGGCACCATCGCCGGGCCGCTGGGACCGATGGCGGCGGGATCCTGCAAGAGGTCGGAAGGAGGATTCATCCTGGCCGTCGCCATCGGGGTGCGATGCCACGTCGTGGCACGGCCCGGTCAGGGGCCGGGCAAAGCCTAGCGGCGGCGCTGCACAGGCATCGTCGCGATATTGCGGCCGGCATTGGCGATATTGCGCTTGTGGCCCCGGAGCGACGGGATCAGCCGCGTTCGCGGTAGGTGGAGGGCGACACCCCGACGACCCGCCGGAATGCCACGGCGAACGAAGCGGGGCTCGAATAGCCGACGCTCGCCGCCACCGTACCGAGCGGCAGCCGCGTGGTGACCAGCAACCTGCACGCCGCCTGCATCCTCAGGTGCACCAGGCAGGCGTGGGGCGCCATTCCCGTCGCTTGCCGGAACGCCCGGCAGAAATGGAAACGGCTCATCGAGACCAGCCCCGCCAGTTCCTGGAGGGCGATCTCGTGGCCCAGGCGTTCGCGCATGTATTGCGTCACCCTGCGCACTTGCCAGGCTGCGAGCGGCGCAACGCGGGGAGGGGCCGGCGCAGCAAGGGTGGAATGGCTGCGCAGCAAGTACAGGCAAAGAAGGTCCAGCGCCTGTTCGATGAACAGCAGCGGATACAGGCCGGGTGCGTCGGCCTCGTCCGCCAGCAGGCCCATGACGCATGCCAGCCGTTCGTCGGGTTCGTGCACGCGATCCAACAGTTCGAAGGCGCGTCCCTCCGCGAACTCATCGACGCAACCTATCAGCCGTTCGGGCGCCAGGAACACATTGGAAACGCGTCGCGACCCGGTCGTGCACCAGCGACCGCCGTGGCCACTGGCCGAGATGGTGATGCTGCCGGGCCGCACCGGCCCGGCGAGCCGCTTGCCGTCGATCGATGCCGCGGCCGTGCCTTGGCCGCCGTAGGTCACAGATACGATGTGCTCGCGCGTCGGTTGCAGGTCGACGTCGAAGGCGCCGTTGTCCCAGCGCCCGGTCAGGCGGGTACCGGCCTGGAACAGTTCGGGCATGAGCGGCGGCACGCGCCCGGCGATGCGGGCGACCTCGGCGGCGGCGGCGGTCGGCTGGGGCCGGCTCATCGGAGAGCGAGAAGATGCTTCGGGAAACGATACGATCTCATGTCCACGACAGGGCCGTGGAAGGCTTCTCCGCCCGTCCTCGGCCATTGTATCCGGGCGGCGCCGGCCCGATCATGCGCCGGATCGGCCGCCGAGGGGAGAGCCATGCCGCTGTCGGACGCTCCGGAAGTGATCTCGACCCTGGTGGGCGTACCGCCTCCGGTGCTGCCGATCGTCCTGCGTGGTGGCACGCGCCTGTCGGGCCTGTACGTGTGCCGGCCCTTCGACGGCGACCTGGTGCCGATGGATGTCCACATCCTCTCGCTGGCCCACCGCGGGACGGGCCGGATGCGGGCCCGCGTCGAAGGACGGCAGGGCCTCTCGTATCCGGTCGCGGGCGCGGTCACCGTCATTCCCCGGGGGCTGGGCGGACACTGGCACTTCGACGGCCATGCGCTAGTGTCGAACGTCTATCTCGGCAGCGAACGCTTCCGCCAGTGCGCCGATCACGCCGCGGAAGGACGATCGTTCGAGATCCGCTACGGCAACGACGTCGCCGACGAACGAATGGCTCACATCCTGCGGCTCATCTGCTCGGAGGTGCAGCAACCTTCCCACCATTCGCTGTTGTTCCTCGAACACGGCGTGGAACTGGCCTGCCTGCATCTGCTCAGGGCACATTCGTCGCTGGCGCGCCTGGCCGCGCCGCCGGCGAAGGGATTGCCAGCCAGCCAGGTAGGGCGCGTGGTGGACTACATGCAGGCGCACCTGGATGGCGATATCTCCCTGCAGGAACTGGCGGACCTGGTCGGTCTCAGCCGCTTCCATTTCTGTAGCGCCTTCAAGGCTGCCACGGGCATGCCGCCCTACGCGAAACTGACCCAGCTCCGGATGCAGGCGGCTGCACAGTTGCTCCTGCACACGCGCCACGCGATCCTGGACGTGGCGCTGGCAGTTGGATACCGCACCCAATCCGCATTCTCGGCGGTGTTCGGCCGGACGATGGGAATGCCGCCGAGTCGGTTCCGGAGCGAAGGCCGGCGCTAGGCGGGCAGGGCGGAAGCTCAGGGCGTCACCGCATCGAGCCTTATCCGGCGCGAGGACAGGCCTTCCACGTCGATGTCCACGGTGATCGGGCCGGCCCGGACGCTAGCGCGGACCACCGCGACCACCCGGCCATGGAAGGTCTTGCGTTCGCCCGACTGGAAGCTGGAAACGTCCACGGGATTGCCGTTGCCGATGCCGGCCAGCGTTCCCGCCCCGGTCACGCGCACGCGCACCTGCCTGTCGTCCTTCCGGGCATAGATGGGCGTGCCGTCGGCATCGCGCAATTCCACGGCGATGTACGCCAGGTCCTCGCCGTTGGCCCGGAGCCGCGATCGGTCGGAGGAGGCCTCGGCGACGGCGGGGGCACCGGCCGTGCGCAACTCCCAGCGCCCGGCCTCGCGTCCGTCGCGGTAGCCCACGGCGAGCAGGCGCCCGGGCGCGTAGGGCACCTCGTAGAGCGCCTTGTATTCGCTGTCCTGGCCGACCGGCTTGCGACCGAGGCTCTTGCCGTTGAGGAACAGCTCCACTTCCGGGAACTCGGAGTAGACCTGCACTTCCTGGCGCCGGCCTTCCTGGCCGGGCCAGGTCCAACTGGGATGGACATCGTCCAGCGACCAGTCGAGGTGCGGCTGCACGACCGGATACAGGTGGCGATCGGGCAGATCCTCGGTGCCTCGCGGCTGCCGGACGAATGCCGATATCGGCACCATGCCGGTCTTCCAGACGACCTGGCGGTAATAGGCCGCCGGACGCAGGCGCCCGGTCGCGTCGATCTCGCCGCTGTAGGCCAGGTGCCAGGGGTAGGGGCCGAGTTTCTGCCAGTCCTGGCTGTATCCCATCCAGCCGATGCCGGCCTCGCCCAGATAGTCCACCGCGGTCCAGACGAAATCGCCGATCACCCACGGCATGGTCTCGACGGCACGCCAGTAGCGGAAGAACTCCTTCGACGTGGACTCGGAGGTGTACATCGCCAGCCCGGGGAGCCGCTCGTGCTCCTCGGCGAAGAGGTGCACGTGGTAGTTGTAGCCGGCCACGCCGAGCACGCCGGCCTGCCGGGTACTCCTGGGCGGATCGGCGTTGATGCCCTGGGTGACCGGACGCGTCGGGTCGAGGCTGCGCACGCGCTCGGCCAGCCTGCGGGCGCTCTCGACGCCTTCGGGCGTGCCGTCCTCGGGGATTTCGTTGCCGATGCTCCAGAACAGCACGCTGGGGTGGTTGCGGCCGCTGACGACGAGGCTGTCGATGTCCTGCGGCCAGTCCTCGGCGAAGAAGCGCGAATAGTCCTGCGGCTTCTTGCTCTTGCTCCAGCTGTCGAACGCCTCGTCGATCACCAGCATGCCCAGTTCGTCCGCGGCGTCGAGCGTGGCCTGGCTGGCCGGATTGTGCGCGCTGCGGATGGCGTTGTACCCGGCGGCCTTCATCAGGGCGACCTTGCGCGCATCCGCGTCCGGCATGCCGGCGGCGCCGATCATGTAGTTGTCGTGGTGGATGTTGCCGCCTCGCAACAGCACCTTGCGGCCGTTGATGCGCAGGCCGTCCGCGGCGTCCAGCGCGATCGTGCGGATGCCGAAGCGGGTGCGCCGCTCGTCGACGGTCGCACCGCCGATGCGGATCTGTTGGACCAGCGTATAGAGGTTGGGAGCGTCCGGCGACCACAAACGCGGATTGGCCACGGCGAGCTGCTGCGATCGCTCGGCGCGCGCGCCCGCGGGCAATGCCTCGGTCCGCCTGGCCTCGGCCACCGTTTCGCCGCTGGCCGACACCACCCGCGCCACCCACTCGGCGGACTGCGCCTTGCCCGAGCGGTTGACGAGGGCGGCAGCCACCGCGACCACGCCCCGGTCCTCGCCGGCCACCGGCGTGGTGACGAACACACTCTCGGGTTCGATGTGGACCGGATCGAGGATTTCGAGCGCGACCGGCCGGATGAGGCCCGAGCCCGCATACCAGCGCGAAGACGGATCCACATGGTTGACGCGCACGACGATGACGTTGTCGCCGGGCCGGACCTTGCCGGTCAGGTCGACCGAGAACGCGGTGTAGCCGTAGCGATGCCGCTTCAGGTGTTCGCCGTTCACCCAGATGTCGGCATCCATGTACACCGCTTCGAAGTTCAGCCGGACGATGCGGCCGGCGTCGTCCGCGGACAGGTCGACGTGCCGCCGATACCAGCCGATGCCGCCGGGCAGGTAGCCCGAGTCCTGGCCGCTGGGCGTGTCGCGATCGAACGGCGGGCGTCCATCCGGCGTATCCATGATCGAGAAATCGTGCGGCACCACTACGCTTTGCCAAGACCGGTCGGCAAAGCCGGCGCGCTCCGCGCCTGCGACCTCGCCGGCATGGAAGCGCCAATCCTGCGAAAGCTTGCGGATCTCCGCCGAAGCGGGAGACGCCACCAGCGCCATGGCTAGCACGGCTGCCAGGGGGGCGGTGCATGGCCTGCGCCGTTGCGATGCGTCGACGGAACTCGATGTTCATCGGAGTTGGAGAATCCTCAGGTTGTGGTCGCGCCGTCGACAGGCCCGGCAAGGCGGGAGATCTCGGGCACGGCATTGCCCGGCAGCGAGCTCCACGCCGATCGCGTTGCGCGTGGATATTCTGGTCGCCGGTCATTTCGAAAACTTCGGGAAACCATTCGAGCTGCCGGGGCGATGTGGCCGCAACAGGAGCATCGTCCCCGTGGCGCGCATGCATGCAGCAGGACGCGCCGTGGACGCGCACCTTCGGTTCATGCGGATGGCCTGTCAACTTGCGTCGCATCATTCTGGCTGGATATATGTCCATGCCAGGAAGATTCCCGTGCCTGGCGCCGCGGATTGCTCCGAAACCCAACGCGATGATCGGTGTGGCCCATGCTCGTTCGGTTATCCATCGGAGGCGATTTCGATATCGATATTCGCGATGGGACGGCCGAGGGGGCGCTGCGTACCGCGGTGGCGTCGGCCCCGATACGCGGGCAGGGCGGTGGTGCCCGGCCTGCTGGATGCAAGACAATCGCACCGGGACTGCCATCGTCACCGGATCACCCATGAAGAATGCTCCGCCCAACCCGACCTTGCGGGACCTGATCGCCCTGGAGAAGGCCGCCACGATGGAATTGCAGCGCCGGACGCTGGCGGCCCATGCCCGGATCCTGCAGCTGCTCCGGCAGCATGGCGGCGGCCTGGACGCCCGCCAGCGTGCCGCCATCAGGAAGTACCTGAAAAGGCCGGGCTCCTGAAGAACGCGCCCGTGCAAGGGGACGGCAGCGGCGCCACATCTGCCAGCAGCGGCTGCGCCGAGCGCAGGACGTGGACGCTCAGCGTGATGCCGCCGCCGCAGGGCAGGACGATGTCGAAGTAGTCCGGCCCAGGCCGGAGCCGACCTGTCGATCTTCGCCCCTGGATATCGCCTCGTGCGCTTCCGCCGCGACGGCGGCCTCGACGCAGCCTGCCTGGCGGGAGGGATCAGGTTTCCGAAGGTCCCTTGATCTCCACCTGGTTCCCATCGGGATCGGGGAAGTAGAGGGAATAACCCGTTCCCTCGGCGCCGTACCGACGCTGAGCGGCATCGGCCATCAGTCTGAAACGCGCCAGGTGCTCGTGGATCCTCGCCTCGTCGAACCGGTCGACACGAAGGCACACGTGGTCGACGTTGCGGCCCTCGTCGCCCGGCGCGCGTCCGCCGCGTACCCCGAGCGGACCGTTGATGTCCACGAGATCGATCATCGAAGCACCCGCGCGCAGATGGACCAGGCCCAGGTCGGGCCGGTTCCGGTCCACCGCGCATCCCAGCACCTGGCCATAGAACTCGATGCTCCGCTGCAGGTCGGACACGCGCAGCACGATGTGGTCGATGCGTTCTACGTTGAAGGGGATCATGTCGTATCTCCAATCCGGCTACGGGCTCGAGTCATGGCCGGGCATGGTTCCGATCGCACGGCCGTTGATTGCCGGGCCCGTCTCCAGGAAAGCCTGGCCCTGGGAAAGGTATGATTCTTCCACAAGGAGGTGATCATGGACGTTCGCATCTGTTCGTTGCTGTTCGTATTCGCAGGGATCGCCGGGCCAGCGTCGGCACAGATGGTCTACAAGTGCGTCGACTCGCGTGGCGATGCGACCTACCAGTCCGCGCCTTGTCCCTCGCAATCCAGTAACGAGAAAGCATGGGCTGCGCCTCCCGATCCGGAGCCCAGCCGGTCGTTCGTGGCGCGGCAAGCCGCGATCGGCCGCGAGATCGCCGCACGCAACGCGGCTGCCCGCCGAATCCCGGCGCAGCCGAGCCGTGCAAGGCTGCGCGAGCCGCGGTCAGGCAACCCATGCGAGGCGGAAAAGGCGGCCCGCAAGGCGGCTTACGACAGGGCAGGGCTCAAGCGGACCTTCGAGTTCTCGAGCCATTGGGACAACCGGGTTTGGGAGGCGTGCAAGTAATCCCATATGGGTATGCAACCGGGAGTTCCGCTCCCAACGGCCAGTTGCGGGCATACGCCGCTCTCATACAACATTCCCGGCAACGCCCCTCGCTGGAACGAAAGGCAGGCAATGAGCACGACCTTGAACATCCCGGCCAGCGAAACATCTCGGGGCAGCATCGTCTGTGTCGGCCTGGGGATGACGCTGGGCTCGCATCTCACGCCGATCGCGCGAAGCCATATCGAGCAGGCCGACGTCGTATTCGCCGGGGTGTCCAACGGCATCGTGGAGCAATGGCTGCAACGCATGCACAAGGACGTCCGCAGCCTGCAACCCTACTATGGCGAAGGAAAACCCCGATCAGAGACCTACAAGGAATGGGTTGACCTGATGATGGCGGAAGTGCGTGCAGGCAAGAAGGTCTGCGGCGCCTTTTATGGACATCCGGGCGTATTTGCCTGGTCGCCGCACAAGGTCATTGAAGTAGCGCGCTCCGAAGGATACGACGCATTCATGGAACCGGGCATTTCCGCCGAAGATTGCCTTTACGCGGACCTTGGTATCGATCCCGGGAGTCACGGCTGCCAGCATTTCGAAGTGAATCAACTGGTCTTTTTCAAGCGCCGGCTGGATCGGACCGCTTACCTCGTGCTGTGGCAGGTCGCCATGATCGCCAATGAATCCATTTCCAGGGTGGATGCCTCTGCCGCTTACAGGCAACTCCTTGTCGATCGGCTGAGCCTGGACTACCCGATCGATCATGAAGTCATCGTCTATCGTGCGGCCATCTTGCCCATCGAAGGGCCACGCGTCCGCAAAGTGGCGCTGCGCGACATCGCCAAGATCCCCATGACTGCGGAAGAAACCGTCGTCGTGCCGCCAGCGGAAGCGATCCAGCGAGACGAAGAGTTCATGCGCCGTGCGGCGGTTTTGCACGAGATCTATGGCAGGCCGATCGCAGTGTGATCTGGATCTCGCACGACCATTTCCTGCGCAGGGACGGGAACGACGCGCCGGTTCGGCCTGGGCTCCGGGATGCGGCCAGGAAGCCAGCCTGCTGACAAACGACCGAGTATCGATTGTGGTATGAAGGCGCGGCGCGCCGGTTGCCGTCGGGCCGCCGCACGAACTCGACCGATGGATGACAAGAGGAGGGTGGAATGGCTGACACCATTGAGTTGCTGGAGATGATCGGCCGAGACGCATCCTTGCGGCGCGCATCTCCGCAAGCGCTGGCGACGGCTCTTGAAAGAGTGGATGCTCCCCGAGCCCTGACGGCTGCAGTGGCAAGCGGAGAAACCGCATGCCTGGGCCAATTCGATGGCATCGATCTTTTCCCGCCCCAGGTCACGCAAGCGATTGCAGCGCCACTTTTCGCGGTACAGCTTTGATCCCTTTTCTGCCATCGTTTCGAAGGCCTGGGTAATTCCAGGCTTTCTTGCCATGGTGCTCCGCTGCGGCCTTGCGAGTCAGCAGGCTGCATAGGTACGGCGACGCGCTGCTGTCCTTGGCCCGGGTAGGCGTGAACCGGGTTGGCGCAGATTGCATTGCGCGAAGCCAACTCGCGGACGGCAACCACCGGAGCAGGCTGGGGAGCCCATGGCACTCCCCAGCCTGCCAACGCGGACCGATCGGGTCAGCGCGCGCCGCCCGCGGCGTACAGCTTCTCGCCGGTCAGCCAGTACGAATCGTCGGAAGCCAGGAATACCGCGATCGACGCGATATCGTCCGGCTGGCCGATACGACCCAGCGGGGTCTGCGCGATGGCGCCCTGGTGGAAGTCCGAACCGATGAATCCGGCGGCTACCGTGCCCTCGGTCTCCACCATGCCCGGGTTCAGCGCATTGACGCGGATCTTGCGCGGGCCCAGTTCGCGCGACAGCACGCCGGTGATGGCGTCGACCGCGCCCTTGGTGGCGGTGTAGACCGAACCGCCCGGCGGCACGATGCGGGTGACCAGCGAACCGATATTGATGATGCTGCCGCCATCGTTCATATGCTTGGCGGCGGCCTGGGTGGTCAGCAGCAGCCCCAGCACATTGACGTTGAATTGCTTGTGGTAATGCTCTTCGGTGATCTGCTCCAGCGGCGCGAACTCGTAGACGCCGGAATTGTTCACCAGGATGTCCAGGCGACCGAATTCCTTCACGGCGGCATCGGCAATGGCCTGGGCGTCGGCAGCCTTGGCCACGTCGCCCTTAACGGCCACGGCCTTGCCTCCGGCCTTGGTGATGGCCTCGACCACGGCGTCGGCGCCGGCCTTGCTGGAGGCGTAGTTGACGACCACGGCCGCGCCTTCGGCGGCCAGCGCCTTGGCGATGCCGGCGCCGATGCCCTTGGATGCGCCGGTGACCAGCGCGACTTTGCCTTTGAGCTTGCTCATGACGGATTTCCTGTCAGGTGATGGAAGGGCGAATTGCCCGGTTCATAAATTCAATAGTTCGAAACATATGAACTAAAGAACCATAAGTCAAGGGCTGCTAAGATTGCAGCCATGAGACCGCTAGTTCATCCCTCGATCGAAGACGTCACCGTGGAAGGCATCCTCCACGTCCTGGCCGACCCGGTGCGGGTGGCCATCTATGCCGGGCTTGCCGCTTCTGAGAAGGGCACGAGCTGCTCGGCGTTCCTGCAGCTGGACGACCGCGAGATTCCGAAATCCACGCTCTCGCAGCATTTCCGTGCCTTGCGCGAAGCTGGCCTGATCCGCAGCGAACGCCAGGGCGTGGAGATGCGCAACACCACGCGCTGCGCGGAAATCAACGAGCGCTTTCCCGGGTTGCTGCCGGCAGTGATGGCCGCGTACCAGCAACAGCTGGCGGACCGGATGAAGGCGGCGAAACGCAAGGGCGGCAAAGCGCGCGGCGGCTGATGGCATCGTCGCCAATCGAATACTGAGGACAACGATGCGAATCGGATCGGTTCTTCTTGCAATCGCCATGACGGCTACCCAGGCTGTGGCCGGGCCCTGGCCGGACGGCAAGCAGGCAGCCGTGGTGCTGACCTATGACGATGCGCTCGTCTCCCAACTCGACAACGCGATTCCGGCACTCGATGCCGCCGGCCTCAAAGGAACCTTCTTCCTGATCGGCAGCAAGATTACTCCGGAGCAGATTGCGCGCTGGCGATCTGCCGCTGCCGAAGGCCACGAACTCGGCAACCACACCATTCGCCATGCTTGCCCACAGGCCAACTATCCGCCCGCGAAGAAGATCGACACCAGCGAAGCCTACGACATCGACACCATGCTGGCAGAGATACGCACCATGAACACGATGCTGACGGCGATTGACGGCAAGCTGCAGCACAGCTATGCGACTCCTTGTGGCCAGCACTTGGCCGGAGGCGTCGACTATCTTCCGGAGCTGCGCGCTAGCGGACTGACGCGCTATACCCGTGCCGCGGATCCAACAGAGCGCCCTCTCGATCCCATGGATGTGCCGAGCCGCTTTTTCCCCTCCGACGCGACCGGTGCCGACCTGATCGCCGCTGTCCAGGATGCCGAGCGCAAGGGCGGGGTGGTCGTACTCGGTTTCCACGGTGTGGGCGGCGACTACCTCTCCGTGTCCGCAGAAGCCCATGCCCAGCTCCTCGCCTATCTCAAAGCCCATTCCGACAGGATCTGGGTGGCACCTTTCTCGACCGTGATCGGTTATGCCACCCGCCATCCAGACCATTAAAGACCAGCGAGCAGCGCCAGGAGCACGCCATAGGTCCAAGCCGTTGCTTCAGCTTGGCAGTAGCTTGCTCTAACGTGACCAGGGCGGCTCCAGGTTAAGACCGTACCGTGTCAGCGGGCGCCGCCGCTTTGTCCGATCCGGTAGTAGTCAAAGTCCACACGGCCGCCGGCGGTTTTGGTCGAATAATAGAAGAGGCCGAAGCGATAACCCATGAAATGCGCTGGATAGGAATAGGTTAGACGCGACGGGCGACCAACGGGAGTCCAGGATTTGCCGTCGAGGCTGTAGGAGAAGCGAGCCACTTCAGGCGCTGGCTCGAATTCGCATTCGACCTTGAGGTGAACGGCGTTTCCCGAGAGGGGAACCGAGGCGATCTCTTCGGGATGATCGGAGTCGGCGCTCACCATGACAAGGTATCTGGCGCCGTCGCTCATCTTTACGCCTACAAAACCATAGTTCTTCTGAAAAGCGGCCAGGCCGGCCCAATCGCCGTCTTTCATGCCGCTCACGTCGATGCGGGTGGTGGCGAAACTGTCCGGGCCAAATGTGCGCTGGGTGAGAGTATTGGGAGCCTCGGGTAAAGTGGAAACGATCCGGCTTGTGACCAAGCTCAGGTACCCCGGGCGCTTGGCGAGCGACCAGTCGCGGGGCTCCGGGTTGTGATTCCATTGCCAGGCGAGGGGCAGGGCGGGGTCGCCGGGGCGGCGGTCGAATTCGTCGGAAGCAACGATGCCGGAGACGCCGGAGATGCCCTGTCCACCCGCGGGAATGTCGAGCGTCATGGGCACCTTGCCGTCTTGGCCGAGCACGGGCCAGCCGTCCTTCCAGGTCACGGGTACGAGGTAGGGGATGCGACCGACGGCGCCTTGGTCCTTGAAGAGATAGGCAAACCATTTGCCGTCCGGGGTATCGATGAGGCCGCCCTGGGCGATGCCGCGATCATCGAGCGCAATGCGGCCCTCGTAGGGGCCGGTGATGGTGTCGGCGCGGTGGACGATGACGGTGCGCGCCCAGCGGCTTCCGGGTGAGGCGATGTTGAAGAGGTAGTAGCGGCCGTTGATCTTGGAAAGCTGTGAGCCCTCGCCATTGAGCCCGCCCAAGTCGGTGCCGAAGACGGCATTGACGTTTTCGATGAGAACTTGGTTCACGCCGCCGGGCTTGATTCCGGAAAGGTCGGGTTGCAGTTCGGTCAGCATGATGCGACCGCTCCCATAAACCATGTAGACGCGACCGTCGTCGTCGAAAAACAAGCTGTGGTCATGCATCGCGGGTTCGAAACTCGTCTCTTTCCAAGGGCCGCGATCCGGATCGCGCGTGGTGTAGATGTGGGTGCGTCCGGTGGTGGCGGAGAAAGTCGAGGCATGGAACACGCCGTCGTGATACCGCAGGCTGCTGGCCCAAGAGCCGCGACCGTAGGCGTTTTTACCGTTCTCGAGGCGCAGCGCTTCGTTGTCGGCAAGGGTTTCATAGGCGTAGGAGGCCATACGCCAGTTGACCAGGTCCGTCGACTTCATGATCGGCAGGCCCGGACTCATGTGCATCGTCGTGCTGCTCATGTAGTAGGTTTTTCCTACACGGATGATGGCCATATCCGGAACGTCGGCCCAGATAAGCGGATTGTGGGCAGGATCCGCCGGTGCTGTCTGTGTCGCCGGAACGGCCGGAGATGCGACGGCGACGAGGATGAGGGCCGTCAGAAAAAGAATCGGACGGTTCATGAGATGGGCCGGAGAAACGGTGGAAACGCGGCGCAGACTGTCAGCTTTCTGGTCCAAGTTCTTCTCCGCAGTAGTCATTGCGAGTCAGGCGTCCGAGGCGCATGGCTGGGCGTGACCTTCAATAGTTTGTTGCAAGCGGCGCAGGCGTTGGGACATTGTTCGCCCTTGGCGCAACAAGGTGGCCGGACCAGGACGGCAAGTTCCGTTTCCGTGGGGACTTCCGGGGAAGGCGAGAAGTGAGCCAGAGCCACAGCCAGCGCACGCGGGCCCTGACGAAATTTCGCATAATGTATATTATGTAAAGTACGGGCATGGGCTACGAAGCTATACCCTTGGAGTTCTCTTCATCCGTACATAGCTCCATGCCCGAGCCCAGCAAGTCCGCGCAGTCCCAGGTACCCGGCTGCGTTCCCCGTTCCGTTCTGCGCCGTCGCGGGGATCAGGAGCAACAGTTCGTCGACGCCGTGGCCGAGGAAGTGCCGGTCGCGATGGTCTACAACGGCCACCCGTTCGCGGTGATGATGGCCACTCCCTGCGATCTGGACGACTTCGCGCTGGGCTTTTCCCTCAGCGAAGGACTCATCCAGCGTCCATCGCAGCTGCTGCAGGTGGAGACGCGGCAGCAGCTGGAAGGCATCGAACTGGCGATGACGGTCGCTGCCGATGCCCCTGCGGCTGCGCTCGATGATGCGACCTCGCGGTTGTTGCCTGGCCGCGGAGGCTGCGGGGTTTGCGGCACGCGCTTGCTGGAGGACGTGCTGCGGCCGCCGCCCCTGGTGCAGGACCGTCCGGGCGTCGGCGTCGGTGCCTTGCGGCGTGCCCTGGCCATGCTGGGAGCGCACCAGCCGATGAACGCGGTGAGCGGCGCGACCCATGCCGCCGCCTGGGCCGACCGCGAAGGCCACATCGTGCTCGTGCGCGAGGATGTCGGCCGGCACAATGCGTTGGACAAGCTCGTCGGCGCGATGCACCGGGCCGGCATTGCGCCGGCAGCCGGGATGCTGGTGATCTCGAGCCGCGCCAGCTACGAGATGGTGACCAAGGCCGCCAGGGCTGGCATCGGCTTCATGGCGGCGGTCTCGGCGCCGACCGCGCTGGCGGTCGACCTGGCCCGCGGTGCCGGCGTGTGCCTGGTCGGCTTCGCGCGCCAGGACGGATACAACGTCTACACCTTCCCGGAACGCCTGCTGGCTGAGTGAGCGACGCGGCCCCGCCCCCCGCCCCCTGCCCGCGACGGTTCGCGCCCGGAGGCCCGGGGCCGCTTCACTTGCTCCGTTTGACGTGCCGTATCAGCCGGCGCTTGCGCGCGATCTGGCGCTCGGTCAGTTCGTTCTTCTTGCCTTCGTACGGGTTGGCGCCTTCCCGGAACATGAAGCGCACCGGCGTGCCGACCAGTTTGAAGCGCTTGCGGAAGAAGTTCTCCAGGTAGCGCTTGTACGACTCCGGCAGGACCTTCAGGCGCGTGCCGTGCACGATGAACGTCGGTGGATTGGTGCCGCCGGGATGCACGTAGCGAAGCTTGGAGACATGGCCGCGGATGCTCGGCGGCGGATTGGTCTCGTAGGCGATTTCCAGCGCCTTGTTGACCTCGCTCGTGCTGAACTCGCGGGTCGCCGAGGCATGGGCGCGATGGATGGCCTTGAACAGCTCGCGCAGCCCCGAACCGTGCTTGGCCGAGATGCGCACGGCTTCCGCCCAGTTCACGAAACCGAGCTTGCGCGACAGCAGGTCTTCGGCCTGCTCGCGCTGGTAGTCGGTCAAGCCGTCCCACTTGTTGATCGCCACGACCAGCGCACGGCCCGCATCGAGGATCGCGCCGAGCACGGTGGCATCCTGGTCGGTGACGCCCTCGCTGGCGTCCAGCAACAGCACGGCGACCTGGCACTGTTCGATCGCCTGCAGGGTCTTGAAGGCGCTGAACTTCTCGACCGCCTCCTCGACCTTGGACTTGCGCCGCAGGCCGGCGGTGTCGATCAGGCGGTACTGGCGGCCATCGCGTTCCAGGTCCACGGCGATCGAGTCGCGGGTGGTGCCCGGCACGTCGGAAGCGATCATCCGCTCCTCGCCGAGCAGGCGGTTCACCAGGGTGGACTTGCCCACGTTGGGACGGCCGACGAACGCCACGCGCATCCGCGAGGGATCGTCGTCGAGCAGCTCCCCTGCCCCTTCCTTGGGCAACCGGGCCCGCACCTCGTCGAGCACCTCGTCGATGCCCTGCCGGTGCGCGGCGGAGATCGCCAGGACATCGGCAAAGCCATAACGCGCGAACTCCGCGCGCACGGCTTCCTCGTTCGTGCCGTCGATCTTGTTGATGACCAGCAGGGTCGGCCGCGACAGCTTGCGCAGCCAGGCCAGGATCTCGTCGTCCAGCGCGGAAGCGCCTTCGCGGCCATCGACGACGAACAGGACCAGGTCCGCTTCGCCCGCCGCCGCACGCGCCTGGCGCGCGGTGGCGCCGGCGAGGCCTTCCTCTTCGCCGGCGATGCCGCCGGTATCGACCACGATGAAGGGAGCGGCCTCGTCGAGCCGGCAGACGCCGTAATGGCGGTCGCGCGTGACGCCGGGCTGGTCGTGGACCAGGGCGTCACGGCTGCGGGTCAATGCGTTGAATAGCGTGGACTTGCCGACATTCGGCCGTCCTACCAGGGCGACCAGGGGCAGCATCGCACGGTTCCTTAGTGGGCCAGCCGGAAGGCGGTCAGGTCGCCATCGGTGTTCTGGACGATCAGTATGCCGTCGGCGACCACCGGTTGCGCGACCAACGTGTCGCGGCCGGCGCGGGCGCGGGCCGCGAGCTTGCCGTCGCTCAGGTTCAGCCAGTGCAGGTAGCCCTTGTAGTCGCCCACCACCGCATAGTCGCCCTGGATCGCCACGCCGGTCAGGGAACGGCGGGCCAGCGCATCCTGGGACCACATGGCGGAACCGGAATTCTTGTCCAGCCCCCACACCGTGCCCGCGTTGTCGGCGACCACGACCAGGCTGGAGGAAACGCCGACGGTGCCGGGACCGCCATGGTCGCGGCTCCACAACGGACGGCCGGTCGGGCCTTCGATGGCCAGCGTCTCGTTCTTGAAGCTGGTCACGTACAGGGTCGTGCCCTCCAGCACCGGGGTGCCGTCGACGTCGGCCATGCGCTCGAGTTCGGTACGCCCTTCCGGCACGCCGACGGTTTGCTCCCACAACGGGCGGCCGTCCTGCATCGCCAGGGTGGTGATGGTGCCGTCGTCGTTGCCGACGAACAGCACGCCCGGGCCGAGGGTGATCGCGGCATTGCCGCGCACCGACAGCGTCGGGCCTTCCTGGTCGTGGAACCAGCGGCGTTCGCCGGTGGCGGCGTCGAACGCGGTGACGCGCCCGTCGTTGCTGCGCACGAACACGAGGTTCTGCGCGACGGCCGGAGCGGTGATCACTTCGTTGGGAACCTTGGCGCGCCACTTCTCGGTGCCGTTGGCGGCATCGAGGGCGATCACGTCGCCTTCCAGCGAGCCCACGACGACCAGGCCGTCGCCCACGCCGGGGCCGCCGGCGAAGCGCGGCAGCGGACGCTTCTTGGCCAGCGCCTTGCGCTCCTTGCGCTGCTGCTTCTCGTTGCGCAGGCGCTCCTTGCGGGAGGCCTTCTCTTCCTTGGACAGGCCTTCCTTGGATTCGCTCTCGACCTGGCTGGGGACATCGTCCTCGGCCTTGAGGCGCTCCTTGCGCTCCTTCTTGGCCTCGTACTCCCAGATCTTCTTGCCGGTCTGCAGGTCCAGCGCATAGATCGAACCCGACGTCGCCGCCGCGTACACGCGGCCGTCGGCGACCACGGGGCGCTGGCGCACGCCGCGACGTTCCTCGCCCTTGCCCACGCCGGTGGACCAGATCTTGTCGACCTTGACGGTCGGCTCGAACTTCACCAGCTCGGCAGGTTCCTGCGCCTTCTTGGCGGCCGCGTCCTTGCCGGCGAACCAGCCCTTCATGGTGCTGCAGCCGGCCAGCGCGGTGCCCATCAGGGCGATGATTGCAATACGTCTGAACATGGCCACCTGCTTCATCAAATCGGTTGGGCCGGATCGGGCACGGTACCGCCCACGTCGGCCAGCTTGGTCTCGAGCAGGCGGCGCTGCGGCGAGGCCACGTCCACCAGGACCAGGGCCTTGGTGTACAGGTCGCGGGCCTCGTCGCGCTTGTTCTGGGCCACCGCGGCATCGGCGCGGATCTCGAGGCTGATGCCGTCGTTCGCGGAAGCCAGCAGCGCCTGCGCCTCGGCGGCCTTGCCGGTTTCGATCAGCAGGCGGGCCAGGCGCTGGTCCACGATCAGCTTGAACTGGTCGTCGGACTGCACGTTGCGCAGCACCTGGATGGCGTCTTCGGTCTTGCCGGCATCGACCTGGGCCTTGGCCAGCCGGAGCGCGGCGAGTTCGCCGTAGATCCCGGATTGGCCGGACGCCAGCGCGGCCATGTCCTTGCCGGCCTTGTCGAGGTCCTTGGCCTCGATGCTCTTCACCACGGCCTCGTACTGGGCATGCGCCTGGGCAAGCGCATCGGTGCGATGCTTGCTCCACCACTGCCCGCCCAGGATCAGGGCCAATCCCGCCGCGACGCCGCCCAGCAGGGCCACGCCGTTCTTCCTTAGCCACGAACGGACGCGTTCGCCCTGTTCGTGTTCGTCCAGCAACTCGTCGATCGCCATGCGTACTCTCGCTTCGCCATCACGGGACGCGAAGCATCAAACCAAAAGGGAGAAACGAAAAACCGCAGTCCGACCTACTCTGAAGCCGGTACCACGGAGCCGTCGGAGGATACCGCAAAACGGGCCACATTGGCTCGCTGGAACGGCTTCACGTCGACGATACTGCCTGCTTGCTGAACCTCGACCGCGGACGCATTGCCCAGGACCACGCGCGCGACCTGCCCCGCCGCGTACTGGCGCTGTTCGCCGGCCTTGACCAACGCCTTCTCGACGATGCTGCCGTCCGGCGCGGAGATCTGCACCCAGCTGTCGCCATTGAACTGCAGGGTCAGGCCCTCGTCGTGCGCCGGTTCCGGCCGCGGGACCGGGGCCATCGAGGCGATGTACGGGGTCGCCACCGGCTTCCTGGCCTCGGCAGCGGGCGCCGGCGCGGCGCTTCCGTCCGGCGGCGCGGGAGCGGCGGCCTCCGGCGGCACCTCGTCCAGCGAGGCGGTGCTCGGGGCGCGCCCGTCGAAATGGCTGCGCGTGGCGTACCAGACCGGAATGGCCAGGACGCCGGTCATGACCACGTACACCGCTCGCCTCGCGGTGCTTTCCAGCACCCGTCGCATCTTCGGGGTATGGGTATGGCTGACCAGCTTCACCGGCTCGACCGGGGCGATCGGCGCGGCCTCGAGGAGCGGCTCCAGGTCCACCTTGAGCAGCCGGGCGTAACTGCGCAGCTGCCCGCGCACGAACACCGGCGCGCCGAGCTTCTGCCAATCCTCCTGCTCCAGGGCCCGCACGACCTGGATCGGCATGCGCAGCTGCGCCGCCGCGCCTTCGAGCGTCAGGCCCGCGCGTTCGCGCGCCTCGCGAAGGCATTGTCCGCATCCCTTCTGGTTCTCGAAAGGGTTTGGATTGGAATCGCTGATCACAACGCTTTAGCCCCCCGGATGCGCGGCTGCTGTTTCAGGAAACTCCTTGCCCAACCGCTGTTGGTACCGGCCGGCAGCTACCTTGTCGCCAAGCCCCATTTCAATCTGAATAGCCAGTTGTAACACGGAAACCGTGGCCGGCGCAGCCGCCAGCCTGCGCTCGGAGAATGCCCGGGCTTCGAAATAGCGACCGTGCGCATATTCGTTGCGGGCCATCGACTCCAGCGCATAGGCGTTGGCCGGGTCCAGTTCCAGCGCCCTGCGCAGGTCGCGCAGGCCGCGTTCGTTCTGCCCCGCCTGCAACGCACAGCCCCCGGCATTGGCCAGGGCCGAGGCCGGACTGCCGTAGCGCGGGTCGGACATCGCGCGATCGAACCACACCAGCGCCTCGGCCGGATAGCCGTTGGCGCACAGCCAGGCCCCGTAGTTGTTGAGCACGTCCCCCTGCCCGGGGGCCAGCTCCGTGGTCTTGCGATAGTAATCCCCGGCGGCCTGCCCGTCGCCGCGCTGGCTGGCGACGACCGCCAGTACGGTATAGGCGTCCACCGACTTCGGGTCACGCTTCAGCACGTCCCGGGCCAGCCTCTCGGCATCGTCGTACTCGCCGGTCTGCAGGCGGTTGACGGCCAGGCCCAGCCTTTCTTGCAGGGCGATCCGGTTGCGGGTCTCGGCGCTGTCGCGCAGGCCGTAGCGCGGCGCGACCTGTTCGACGTTCCTGACCTTGCCGGGTTTGCCGTTGCGCGAGGCGGTGCCGCAACCGGCGCAGAGCGCTGCGGCCAGGAGGATCAGAGCGAGCGCAACGTCACGCCGCGGCATCTCGACTGGCCTGGCCTTCCAGCGAACGGCGGAACTCGGCCTGCCGGCGGGTGCGGTCCATGACCTGCCCCTTCAGCTGGCCGCAGGCGGCATCGATGTCGTCGCCGCGGGTCCGGCGCACCATCGTCAGGACCTGCGCGTCCAGCAGGATCTTCTGGAACGCGCGGATCTCGGCTTCCCCGGAGCGCTCGTAGCGCGTGCCGGGGAACGGGTTGAACGGGATCAGGTTGACCTTGGCCGAGTCCTTGGCCTGCACCGCGTTCTCGAACTGGCGCATCAGCCGGGCCAGTTGGCGGGCGTGCTCGGGCTGGTCGTTGATTCCCTTCATCAGGGTGTATTCGAAGGTCACCGATTCGCGCTTGTGGCTGCTGCGCAGGTAGCGCACGCACGAGGCCATCAGCTCGGCGATCGGGTATTTCCTGTTGAGCGGGACCAGGGTCTCGCGCAGTTCGTCGTTCGGCGCGTGCAGCGACACCGCCAGCGAGACGTCGCTCTCGGCGGAGAGGCGGTCGATCATCGGCACCAGACCGGACGTCGACAGGGTCACGCGCTTGTTGGCCAGGCCGTAACCGAGGTCGTCGCGCATGATGCTCATCGCGCGCACGACGTTGTCGAAGTTCATCAGTGGCTCGCCCATGCCCATCATCACCACGTTGGTGAGGCGGCGCTGTTGGTGCGGCACGTTGCCGAGGTGGCGCGCGGCCACCCAGACCTGGCCGATGATCTCGGCGGTGGTCAGGTTGCGGTTGAAGCCCTGGGTCGCGGTCGAGCAGAACGTGCAGTTCAGCCCGCAGCCGACCTGCGAGGACACGCACAGCGTGCCCCTGCCCTTGTCCGGGATGTACACGGTCTCGATGGCGTTCTTGCCATCCGCGCCCATCGCCAGCAGCCACTTGTGGGTGCCGTCGGCGGAGGGCTTGTCGAACACGACGTTGGGGACGACGACCTCGGCGTGCCGCTCCAGCTTGGCGCGCAGGGCCTTGCCGAGGTCGGTCATCTGGCCGAACTCGGTGACGTAGCGGTGGTGGATCCACTTCATCACCTGGTGGGCGCGGTAGCGCTTCTCGCCGAGGGTCTCCTCGAAGAAGCGCTCCAGCCCGGCGCGATCGAGATCGAGCAGGTTCTGCTTGCGCGCCGGCGCGCCGGCGACGGGCTCGCCGGTGGTCGTCACGCCAGGAATCGACACGATCTCGTTCACGTCAACGCGACCTCAGCGCGAAACCACTTCCGTGGCGGCGAAGAAGTAGGCCACCTCGATCGCGGCGTTCTCGACCGAGTCGGAACCGTGCGCCGCATTGGCGTCGATCGACTCGGCGAAGTCGGCGCGGATCGTGCCCGGCTTGGCTTCCTTCGGATTGGTGGCGCCCAGCAGCTCGCGATGGGCGGCCACGGCGTTCTCGCCTTCCAGCACCTGGATCATCACCGGGCCGGAGATCATGAATTCGACCAGCGCGTTGAAGAACGGGCGCTCGCGGTGCACCGCGTAGAAGCCCTCGGCCTCGCGGCGCGACAGCTGCTTGTACTTGGCGGCCACGACCTTCAGGCCGGCCTTCTCGAAGCGGCTGTAGATTTCGCCGATGACGTTCTTGGCGACGGCGTCCGGCTTGATGATCGAAAGGGTGCGCTCCAGCGCCATGGAAAAGATCTCCGTTGGGCGGGCCACTTGAAAGGCCCGAGGTTAACATGAAAAAAACCCGCGTCAAAACGCGGGCTTAGCCTAACTTTGCGAGGCGCGAATTCTATCGTGCCCGGCAAGGCTTTGCACGCCCTTGGCTGAATCATGTTGCATTGCAAAATGCCGGGGGCTCCGGACAGGCGTAAGATCAAACAATCGTTTGATTCAGTCGTCCGTTTCAATGGCCAAGCCCGCCCATTTCTCGACCAAGGACCGGATCCTCGGCGCCGCCGAGGAGCTGTTCGCCCAGCACGGTTTCGCCGGCACCTCGCTGCGCCAGGTGACCAGCCATGCGGACGTCAACATCGCCGCGGTCAATTACCACTTCGGCTCCAAGGAGAACCTGGTCAACGAGGTGTTCCGCCGGCGCATGGATGAGATGACCGCCGCCCGGCTCAGCCAGCTGGAAGCGGCCCGCCGCGACCGCCCGGGCGACCTGGGCGCGGTGCTGGCCGCCTTCGTCGAACCCGCCTTGGCCATGGCGCAGGAAGGCCACAGCGGCGGCGCGTTCGTGCGCGTGATCGCGCGCGCCTATGCCGAGAAGAACGACAACCTGCGCAAGTTCCTCTCCGACCACTACGGCCACGTGCTGCGGGAGTTCGCCAAGGCGATCGCCGCCTGCGTGCCGGGCCTGAGCAAGGAGGAGCTGTACTGGCGCCTGGACTTCCTGGCCGGCGCGCTGACCTACGCGATGGCCGACTTCGGCCTGATCAAGCGTCCTGCCGGCGTCAGCGAGGCCGAACACCGCGCCCACGCGGCGCGCGAGCTCATCCGTTTCGCCGAGGCGGGGTTCCTGGCCGCCTCCAATCCATAGTCGTCATCCACCAAAGGTTCATCGATATGTCCAATCCCTTGCTAGTTCGCCGCGCCGCCGTGCTCGGTGCCGGCGTCATGGGGGCGCAGATCGCGGCGCACCTCACCAACGCCGGTGTCGACACCGTCCTGTTCGACCTGCCGGCCAAGGAAGGTCCCGCCAACGGCATCGTGCTCAAGGCGATCGCCAACCTCGGCAAGCTCAGCCCGGCGCCGCTGGCCAGCCAGTCGTTGGCCGAGGCGATCACGCCGGCCAACTACGGCAGCGACCTGGAACTGCTCAAGGGCTGCGACCTGATCATCGAGGCCATCGCCGAGCGGATGGACTGGAAGCAGGACCTGTACGCCAAGATCGCGCCGTTCGTGGCCGACCACGCCGTGCTGGCCTCCAACACCTCCGGCCTGGGCATCAACAAGCTGGCCGAGGTGCTGCCGGAGCAGCTGCGCCACCGTTTCTGCGGCGTGCACTTCTTCAACCCGCCGCGCTACATGCACCTGGCCGAGCTGATCCCGGCCGACACCACCGACAAGGCGGTGCTGGAAGGCCTCGAAACCTTCCTGACCACCCAGCTCGGCAAGGGCGTGGTCTATGCCAAGGACACCCCGAACTTCATCGGCAACCGGATCGGCGTGTTCTCGATCCTGTCGACGATCCACCACACCCAGCAGTCCGGCCTGGGCTTCGACGAGGTCGACGGCCTGACCGGTCCGCTGGTGGGCCGCCCGAAGTCGGCCACGTACCGCACGTCCGACGTGGTCGGCCTGGACACGATGGCGCACGTCATCAAGACCATGGCCGACACCCTGCCCGACGATCCGTGGCACAAGTACTTCAAGTCCCCGGCCTGGCTGGACGCGCTGATCGCCAAGGGCGCGCTGGGCCAGAAGGCCGGTGCCGGCATCTTCCGCAAGGTCGGCAAGGACATCGTGGTCCTCGACTTGGAGAAGCAGGACTATCGCCCGGCCGACCGCGGCGCCGCGCCGGAAGTGGTCGAGATCCTGAAGATCAAGAACCCGGCCGAGAAGTTCGCCAAGCTGCGCGACAGCCGGCACCCGCAGGCGCAGTTCCTGTGGGCGACGTTCCGCGACCTGTTCCACTACAGCGCCTACCACTTGGCCGACATCGCCCGGACCGCGCGCGACGTGGACCTCGCGATCCGCTGGGGCTACGGCTGGTCGCTCGGTCCGTTCGAGACCTGGCAGGCGGCGGGCTGGAAGCAGGTCGCGCAGTGGATCGCCGAGGACATCGCCGCCGGCAAGGCCATGAGCGACGCGCCGCTGCCGGCATGGGTGCTGGATGGCCGCGACGGCGTGCATTCGGCCGAGGGCAGCTACAGCCCGGGCAGCGATGGCGTGGTGCCGCGTTCGGCGCTGCCGGTGTACCGGCGCCAGCGCTTCCCGGACCCGCTGCTGGGCGAGAAGTTCGACCGCGGCCAGACCGTGTTCGAGAACGACGGCGTGCGGCTGTGGACCGACGGCGACGGCATCGGCGTGGTCGGCTTCAAGACCAAGATGAACACCGTCTCCGACCAGGTGCTGGACGGCCTGCAGGAAGCGATCGGCATCGCCGAGAAGCAGTTCAAGGGCCTGGTGATCTGGCAGGACAAGGAGCCGTTCTCCGCCGGCGCGGACCTGGCCGGCGCGCTCGGCCTGCTGCAGGCCGGCAAGGTCGACCAGTTCGAGCAGATGGTGGCCAACTTCCAGCGCACCAGCCAGCGCATCAAGTACTCGCTGGTGCCGGTGGTGGCCGCGGTGCGCGGCCTCGCGCTGGGCGGCGGCTGCGAATTCCAGATGCACAGCGCCAGGACGGTGGCGGCGCTGGAGAGCTACATCGGCCTGGTCGAGGCCGGCGTGGGCCTGCTGCCGGCCGGCGGCGGCCTGAAGGAGCTGGCGGTGCGCGCTTCGCAGGCGGCCGGCCCGAACGGCGACGTGTTCGCCGAGCTGAAGAAGACCTTCGAGACCGTGGCGATGGCCAAGGTGTCCACCTCGGCGATCAACGCCAAGGAGCTGGGCCTGGTCCGCGCCAACGACAAGGTCGTCTTCAACGGCTACGAGCTGCTGCACATCGCCAAGGCCGAAGCGCTGGCGCTGGCCGAAGGCGGCTATCGCCCGCCGCTGCCGGCCAACCGCATCCGGGTCGCCGGCGACGTCGGCATCGCCACCTTCAAGATGCTGCTGGTGAACATGCTGGAAGGCCGCTTCGTCAGCGAATACGACTACGAGATCGCCGCGCGCATCGCCACGGTCGTGTGCGGCGGCGAAGTGGACCGCGGTTCGCTGGTCGACGAGGAGTGGTTGCTGAAGCTGGAACGCAAGCACTTCGTCGAGCTGGCGCAGCAGGAAAAGACCCAGGCCCGCATCGCCCACATGCTCAAGACCGGCAAGCCGCTTAGGAACTGAGATTCGTGATTCGGGATTGGGGATTCGCAAAAGCGCATCCCTGATCCCGAGACATCCCCATTACTGCCGGGCATTGGGAAAAGTTCGTCGGACATGAGGATTCGCTTCCACGAATCCCCAATCCCGAATCCCCCAATCCCGGCTTTCGGAGAAAGGCAAATGAGCAAGCAGATCCAGGATGCCTACATCGTCGCCGCGACCCGTACCCCGGTCGGCAAGGCGCCCAAGGGCATGTTCCGCAACACCCGCCCCGACGACATGCTCGCCCACGTGCTCAAGGCCGTGATCGCGCAGGCGCCGGGCATCGACACCTCGCGCATCGACGACGCCATCATCGGCTGCGCGATGCCCGAGGGCGAGCAAGGCATGAACGTGGCGCGCATCGGCGTGCTGCTGGCCGGCCTGCCGAACACCGTGGCCGGGCAGACCATCAACCGCTTCTGCTCCTCCGGCCTGCAGGCCGTGGCGCTGGCGGCCAACGAGATCCGCCTGGGCAACGCCGACCTGATGCTGGCCGGCGGCACCGAGTCGATGTCGATGGTGCCGATGATGGGCAACAAGGTGGCGCTGTCGCCGTCGGTGTTCGCCGACGACCACGTGGCCATCGCCTACGGCATGGGCATCACCGCCGAGAAGGTCGCCGAGGAATGGAAGGTCTCGCGCGAGGACCAGGACGCGTTCGCTCTCGCCTCGCACCAGAAGGCGCTGGCCGCGATCGCCGCGGGCGAGTTCAAGGACGAGATCAGCCCCTACGAGATCCTTTCGCACCTGCCCGACCTCGCCGGCAACACGGTCCAGCTGAAGAAGCGGATCGTGGACACCGACGAAGGCCCGCGTCCGGACACCTCGCTGGAAGGCCTGGCCAAGCTGCGCCCGGTGTTCCGCAACGGCCAGTTCGGCGGCAGCGTGACCGCCGGCAACTCGTCGCAGACCAGCGACGGCGCCGCCGCGGTGCTGCTCGCGTCCGAGCAGGCGATCAAGGACTACGGCCTGACCCCGCTGGCCCGCTTCGTCAGCTTCTCGGTGGCCGGCGTGCGCCCGGAAGTGATGGGCATCGGCCCGATCGCCGCGATCCCGAAGGCGCTCAAGCAGGCTGGCCTCAGCAAGGACCAGCTGGACTGGATCGAACTGAACGAGGCGTTCGCCGCGCAATCGCTGGCGGTGATCCGCGACAGCCAGCTCGACCCGTCCAAGGTCAACCCGCTCGGCGGCGCGATCGCCCTCGGCCACCCGCTGGGTGCGACCGGTGCGATCCGTACCGCCACCCTCGTGCACGGCCTGCGCCGCCGCCAGCAGAAGTACGGCATGGTGACCATGTGCATCGGCACCGGCATGGGCGCAGCAGGTATCATCGAGGCGCTGTAAGGCCAGCGCCGCGCGCCTGCCGGGAGGGCAAGGCGCGTCGGCAGCGGAGCGGCGGGGTGGAGAACACCGGTTCTCCACCCCGCTTTTTTGTGTGAGTGCCGCGGTGCTGGCTTTTGTGGGAGCGGCTTCAGCCGCGATGGGGTTACCGGGAAGCTTCATCGCGGCTGAAGCCGCTCCCACAAAAGCCAGCTCCCGCTATATCCCACGCCGGGCTTCAGCGCGGAATCATCGCCTGCCCCGCCCTGGCGCCCAGGAATACCAGCAGCAGGCCCGCCAGCAGCGTGATGGCGAGATAGAGCGCGATCATCGGCGAGCGGTCGGTCCGCGCGAACACCAGGCACTCCATCATCAGCGACGAGAACGTGGTCAGGCCGCCCATCACGCCGACGATCAGCAGCGCCCGCCACGGCCAGCTCGACGGGCCGCGCGCGTCCAGCCAGGCCATCAGGAAGCCGGCGACGAACGAGCCGAGCAGGTTGACCGCGAGGGTGCCCCAGGGAAAGCCGGCGCCGAAGCGCTGCAGCAGGCTGGAGCCGATCATGAAGCGCAGGCCGGAGCCGAGCGCGCCGCCAGCCATCGCCAGCAACAGGGATTGCCACCACACGGCCGGATTCATGCGGGCCTCGCTGCGAAGGCGGTTTCGGGTATGGCGGGAATGGACGGGCGCAGCATCGTGGTCTCCGTGGGGATCGATGCCGGGGCAAGCGCCTGCCGCCCCGGCGGGGCCTGGCAGGCATCATCAGCCCGTGGAACGGGCGGTTCGAGGAGGAATGCCATCTCCCGTGGCCGCCGATTATCGCTTCGGCCGGGCGGCCTTGTCAGCCCGGGCCTGGGCCCTCGCCTCGCGCAGCCGGTCCAGCTTCTCCTTGAGCTTGATCTCCAGTCCGCGCGGCACCGGCTGGTAGTAGACGCGCTCGCCCATCGCATCGGGGAAGCCGGTCTGGTCCAGCGCGATGCCGCCTTCGACGTCGTGGTCGTACTGGTATTCGGCGCCATAGCCGAGGTTCTTCATCAGCTTGGTCGGCGCATTGCGCAGGTGCAGCGGCACTTCCAGCGTGCCGCTCTCGCGGACTTCGGCCTTGGCCTGGTTGAACGCCGCGTAGCCGGCGTTGGACTTGGCGGTGCTGGCCAGGTAGAGCACCAACTGGGCGAAGGCGAGTTCGCCCTCGGGGCTCCCGAGGCGCTCGTAGATGTCCCAGGCCTCCAGCGCCATCGACTGCGCGCGCGGGTCGGCCAGGCCGATGTCCTCGATCGCCATCCGGGTCAGGCGCCGCGCCAGGTAGGCCGGGTCGCAGCCGCCGTCGAGCATGCGCGTGAGCCAGTACAGCGCGGCGTCCGGATTGGAGCTGCGCACCGATTTGTGCAGCGCCGAGATCTGGTCGTAGAACTGTTCGCCGCCCTTGTCGAAACGCCGGGTGCGGTCGGCCAGCACCTGGGCCAGCGTCGCCGCGGTGACCTGCCCGCCCTCGTCCTGGGCCAGTTCGGCGGCGATCTCCAGCAGGGTGAGCGCGCGGCGCACGTCGCCGTCGGCGGCGGTGGCGATCTCCAGCAGCGCTTCGCTGGATACCACGATGCCCTGCCCGCCCAGGCCGCGCTCCTCGTCGGCCAGCGCCCGCTGCAGCGCCTCGACGATGTCCTGCGGCGACACCGCTTCCAGCACGTGCACGCGGCAGCGCGACAACAGCGCGGAGTTCAGCTCGAACGAGGGATTCTCGGTGGTCGCGCCGACGAACAGGATCGTGCCGCGCTCGATGTGCGGCAGGAATGCATCCTGCTGCGCTTTGTTGAAACGGTGGACCTCGTCCACGAACAGCACGGTGCGGCGGCCCTCGGCGAAGCGCTGCGCGGCCTCGGCCAGCACCTGGCGCACCTCCGGCAGGCCGGACAGCACCGCCGAGATCGCGCGGAATTCGGCATCCGCATACTGGGCCAGCAGCAGCGACAACGTGGTCTTGCCGCAGCCGGGCGGTCCCCACAGGATCATCGAGTGCACGCGCCCGGACTCGACCGCGCGGCGCAACGCGCTGTTGGGCGCCAGCAGGCGCTTCTGCCCGACCATCTCGTCGAGCGTGCGCGGCCGCATCCGCTCGGCGAGCGGCCGCAGGTGCTCGCGGTCGACGCTCAGCAGGTCGTTCTCAGGAGTCGGGAAGCGGTTTCTTGCCACGCTTCATTCTATCGCGGCGGCTCCGGCGCGGCCGCTGGACCGCCAAGGGCCGCAAGCGGCCTCAGCGCTCGTCGCCGACCACGTCCACGCCCTTGCCGGGCGTGAACTTGAAGGTATCGGCCGCGAACGCCGGGTTGCGCTTCCAGCCGCTGAAGCTGATCGCGGTGCGCTGGCCGACCGCATCGACCACTTCCATCCTCTCCAGCCCGTCCTTGCCGAAGCCGAGCGAGGCGATCTGGAAGCTGGCCTCGGTGTCCACCTTCGGCGTCAGCGACAGCCACTGCAGGCCGTCGCGGGGCGTGGCCTCCTCGCTGACGTCGTACTGCCGGTCCAGCTTCGACGGATCGATCAGCGCGGTCAGCGGACTGTTCTGCTCCTCGGCGCCCTGGGCGCGCACGGTGGCCTGCTCCAGGTCGGGATCGAACACCCACACCTTGCGGCCGTCGGCCACGATCAGCTGCTTGTACGGCTTGTCGTACTCCCAGCGGAACAGGCGCGGCGCCGACAGCGCGACCCGGCCGCTGGAGCGTTCCTTGAGCTTGCCGTTCTGGTCGGTCACCTGTTGGCTGAACTGTCCGTCCAGACCTTTCAGGCCGCGGGTGAAGGCATCCAGCTCGGCGCGGGCGCCGGCGAAGGCGCTGCCGGCCAGCAGCGAGGTGGCGAGAACGGCGTAGCGGAGCGTGCGAAGCATGGCGGACGGGATCCTGATGCACTGGTCAGGTGCAAATTGTGACGGTTCGAGGATGAATGGGCGAGCGCCGCCGGATGGACCCGTTCAGCGAGCCGCGGCGGTCTGCACGCGCGACAGGTCGCCGTAGAGGATCTGCCCCCGGAACCCGCGCCGGACCTGCTGGTACAGCTCGCGGAAGGCCGGGTAGTCCTCGGGCCGGCAGATCGCGTCGGCGCCGTGCACGGCGAGCCGGTGCAGGCGGTGCACGGCGGTCACGGTCTGCCCTTCCCGGCTCCATTCCACGCTGTACTCGCCGGCGCGATTGCGGAAACGGCTGCTGCGCGGGATGGCGATCACCGGCACGCCGTCGGGGAAGCGCAGCACGTAGGTCTCTTCGCGCAGGCTGTCGTTGCAGTAGAACGGCACCTGGTTGGCCTCGGCGGAGGTCACCGCGTATAGGCCCCGCGCGGACTCGGCGCCCGGCATGTCCGGCAGGGTCATGCCGCCGACCACCGAGAAATCGACGTAGTCGCGGGCCTGGAAGCGATAGCTGTAGTTGAACGGCGCGTCCAGGTCGAGCGGGTCGCCCTGCAGCACCAGTTCGCCGGTCCCGTCGAAACCGGATTGCGCGATGATCGATTCCTCGATGCGCCGGCGGTTCTGCGCGTTGAGCTGGACGAACATCGCGCGCACGCCGACCTCGCCGGTCTGGCCGCTGTCCAGCGTGGTGGTGCCGGTGACGTTGCCGGCTTCGTCGAAACGGTACTCGGTGCGCGCCAGGTAGCGGTTGAGCCGGCCATCGTTGGGCGGCGTGCGCGCGACCCTGCCGTCGAGCGTATGCACCACCGGGGCGCCCAGGTCGCCGGCCGGGAGCTGGCCGAAGCGCGCATAGGGATTGGTCGAGTCGACGTACAGGTCGAACTCGGGGATGTAGGTGATGGCGTGGTTGAAACGCCCGAGCACCGGGATCTCCGGCAGGGTCGGGCCGCCGTCGGCACCGATCAGTACCGGCGTGCTGGCGATGCCCTTCGCCGCCAGCAGCGCTTCCAGGACCACCGTATGGTCCTTGCAGTCGCCGTAGTGGTTGTCGAGGATGCTGTCGGCGCTGTTCGGCTCCAGGCCGCCGTTGCCCAGGTACACCGCGACGTAGCGGATGTTGCGCGCCACCCACTCGTACAGGGCCGCCGCCTGCCCGCGCCGGTCGCCGATGCCGGCGGTGATCTGCTCGGCCAGCGCCTCGATGCGCGGGGTGACGCGCGCGGCCTCCCCGCCCTTCACGTGGTAGGCCAGGCCCATCTGCGACCAGCGGTCGAACGTGCTGGCCATGATGGTGGGGCTGAATTCCCACAGCGCCGCGGCCCAGTTCTGGGTCTGCAACGGGGCCTGGCGGCGATAGCGCCATTGCCAGTGTGCCTTGCCGTCGCGGATTTCCGGCTTGCGGGCGCCTTCGACCCCGCGCGTGTACAGGTGGATCGGCAGCGACCTGGGCGCGGTCAGCGTGACCTGTGCATCGTCGTAGCGGGCGAACACGCTGAAGGTTTCCCACAGCCCGAAGTAGCCGGGGAAATACGGCGTGTCCTGGGTACGGCGGATGCGGTAGACGATGCGCGCGCCCGGGGCGAGGTTCGGGAACACCACGACCTTGACCTTGCGGTCGGCGTACATCGCCGCGGACGCGCTGGAATAGCTTTCCTGCGTGTAGATCTTGTCGGCCGCCACGTCCTGGCGCAGCCCTTCGGCGGTGATGGTGTAGGCCTCCAGCACCTCCAGCCTTTCCATCTTCTCGCTGTAGCTCAGCCGGACCTGGCTGAAGCGCTCCACCGCCGCCTTGGTCCTCAGCAGGATCTCGTAGCTGTCGGTCTCCACGCTGGAGGCGTCGTCGCGCACCTCGTAGTCGGCCCGGTAGCGGACGAAACTGAAGTCGCTCTCGGCCTGCGTGGTGCTGCCGCCGGGAGAAGTTTGCGCCAGGGCCGCTGGCACGGCGGCGAACAGGACCAGGACCACCAGGAATCGAAACACCGGGAATCTCATGTCGGGGCGCGGGATGCGCTCGGTCGGGAGCGGGCCGGCATGCATCGCGTCCCTGCCCTACTTGGGCGGGGGCGGCGCCAGCACGGTGCGATCGCCATTGTGCTCGGGGGCGCTGACCACGCCGGCCGCTTCCATGGCCTCGATCAGGCGCGCGGCGCGGTTGTAGCCGATCTTCAGGCGGCGCTGCACGCCGGAGATCGAGGCGCGCCGGGTCTCGGTGACGATGCGCAGGGCCTCGTCGTAGAGCGGGTCGGATTCGTCCCCGCCGCCGCCGCTCTCCGGCAGGCCGGTGGCGCCGACCACCACGCCGTCGCCCATCGTCTGCACCTCGTCCAGCACGCCGTCGATGTAGCAGGTGGGGCCGCTGGCCTTGAGGTGCTCGACCACCCGGTGCACCTCGTCGTCGCTGACGAAGGCGCCATGCACGCGCTCGGGCATGGCGGTACCGGGCGGCAGGTACAGCATGTCGCCGTGGCCGAGCAGGGTCTCGGCGCCGGACTGGTCCAGGATCGTGCGCGAGTCGATCTTGGAGCTGACCTGGAAGGCGATGCGGGTCGGGACGTTGGCCTTGATCAGGCCGGTGATCACGTCCACCGACGGGCGCTGGGTGGCCAGGATCAGGTGGATGCCGGCCGCACGCGCCTTCTGCGCCAGGCGGGCGATGAGTTCCTCGACCTTCTTGCCGACGATCATCATCATGTCGGCGAATTCGTCGATGAAGATGACGATGAACGGCAGCGTCTCCAGCGGCCGCGGCGCCTCGCCCAGTTCCGGGTTGGGCCGGAACAGCGGGTCCATCAGCGGCTGGCCGGCGTCCTCGGCGTCCTTGACCTTCTTGTTGAAGCCGGCCAGGTTGCGCACGCCGACCGCGCTCATCAGCTTGTAGCGGCGCTCCATCTCGGCCACGCACCAGCGCAGGCCGTTGGCGGCCTCCTTCATGTCGGTGACCACCGGCGCCAGCAGGTGCGGGATGCCCTGGTAGACGCTCAGCTCGAGCATCTTCGGGTCGATCATCAGCATCCGCAGGTCCTTGTGCGAGGCCTTGTACAGCAGGCTCAGCACCATCGCGTTGACCGCCACCGACTTGCCCGAGCCGGTGGTGCCGGCGACCAGCAGGTGCGGCATGCGCGCCAGGTCGGCCACGGTCGGGCGGCCGGCGATGTCCTTGCCCAGCGCCAGCGTCAGCGGGCTGGCCGACTTGTCGTATTCCTTCGAGCGCAGCAGCTCGGAGAGGAAGATCATCTCGCGGGTGACGTTGGGGATCTCCAGGCCGATCACCGACTTGCCCGGGATCACGTCGACCACGCGCACCGACTTCACCGACAGCCCGCGCGCGATGTCCTTGTCGAGCGAGCTGATCTGGCTGACCTTCACGCCGGGCGCCGGCTCGATCTCGAAGCGGGTGATGACCGGGCCGGGATAGGCGCCGACCACCTGCGCGTCGATGCGGAAATCCTTGAGCTTGAACTCGATCTGGCGCGACAGGGTTTCCAGCGTCTCCTCGTCGTAGCCCTTCGGCTGCGGCTTGGGATCGTCCAGCAGCGCCAGCGGCGGCAGGTCGGAGCCGTCCTTGTTGACGCCCTGGAACATCGGGATCTGGGTGTCGCGCTTGGCGCGCTCGCTCTTCTCCACCACCGGCGTCGACGGCAGTTCGATCTTGACCGGCTCGCGCTTGGCCTGCTTCACCGCCTCGACCTTGCGGACTTCCTCGCGCTCCTCGCGCATCGCGCGGGTCTGCTGCCACTCGTTGGCCTGCTTGCTGCCCTTCTGCAGCAACGGCCCCAGCGCCATCACGCTGCGGCCGATCCGCTCCATCACCGCCAGCCAGGACAAGCCGGTCGCCAGGGTGATCGAGGCCAGCAGCAGCACCACGATGAACAGGTTGGCGCCGAGCGTGCCGAATCCGGCCCGCAGCGAGTTGCAGACCAGCTTGCCGAGGATGCCGCCGGCCCCGGCCACGTCGCCGTGGAACAGGTGCAGGTGCAGGAATCCGGTCGAGGAAATCAGGAACCCGACCATCCCCACCAGGCGCAGGGCCGGCCCGAGATCGCCCTCCTGCCCGTCCTTGTCGCCTCCGCCGAACAGCGCGATCCAGGCGACGCCGCCCAGCACCAGCGGCAGCAGGAAGGCCACGTAGCCGAACAGCTGCAGCAGCACGTCGGCGATCCAGGCGCCCACCAGGCCACCCATGTTGTGCACCGGCGCGACCACGCTGCCGGTATGGGACCAGCCCGGGTCGTTCGCCGAATAGGTGAACAGGCTGGCGAGCAGGTACAGCAGCAGCGGCGCGACCGCGATCAGCGCCAGGTCGCGCCATAGCTTCTGCCGGCGCGGGTTGTCCGCGGCCGCGGTCTTGCGCGACGCCTTGCCCTCGCTGGGCTTGCCACGTTCCGGAACCTGTTTCGCCACCTGCAGCCAGACCTCAGGAAATTACTGTTAGTGGTTGATAATAAACGAATCAAGCCATTGTTTCAGCGTGCAGGACGGGATCGCCGGGCAAGCCTCCGGGACATCGGGGCGCCGCTCCGGCGCTTCCTCCGTCCAGGCGGGCCCCGAACGAACGCCCGCCACAGAGTTCCATCGGCTCGCCTTGATTCACCCGCTAGCGGCATCCACTCTATGCCGCTCACGGCCCGCAGCGCTCTGCGCCGCGGGTCCTTCCCTTTTTCGCGAGTCTACATGAGCACCTCCAAGCACTCCCGCCTGCTGATCCTCGGTTCCGGCCCCGCCGGCTGGACCGCCGCCGTCTATGCCGCCCGCGCCAACCTCAAGCCCGTGGTGATCACCGGCCTGCAGCAGGGCGGCCAGCTGATGACCACGACGGAGATCGAGAACTGGCCGGGCGGGCCGCACGACCTGCAGGGACCGCAGTTGATGGCCCAGTTGCAGGAGCATGCCGAGCGCTTCGAGACCGAGGTGATCTTCGACCACATCCATACCGCCGACCTGTCGCAGCGTCCGTTCAGGCTGGTCGGCGACAGCGGCGAGTACACCGCCGATGCGTTGATCATCGCCACCGGCGCCTCCGCCAAGTACCTGGGCATCGAGTCGGAGGAGAAGTTCAAGGGCCGCGGCGTTTCCGCCTGCGCCACCTGCGACGGCTTCTTCTATCGCGACCAGGACGTGGTCGTCGTCGGCGGCGGCAACACCGCGGTCGAAGAGGCGCTGTACCTGACCAACATCGCCCGCAAGGTGTACCTGGTGCACCGCCGCGACGGCCTGCGCGCCGAGAAGATCCTGCAGGACCGGCTGCACGCCAAGGCCGCGGCCGGCAAGGTGGAGTTCGTCTGGAACCACACCGTCGAGGAGGTGCTCGGCAACGACATGGGCGTGACCGGCGTACGGGTGAAGTCCACCCTCGACGGCAGCACCCGCGACATCGACGCCCACGGCTTCTTCGTCGCGATCGGCCACCACCCCAACACCGCGTTGTTCGAGGGCCAGTTGACCATGAACAACGGCTACATCGAGATCCGCTCCGGCCTGGGCGGCAACGCCACCCAGACCTCGGTGGAAGGCGTGTTCGCCGCCGGCGACGTGGCCGACCAGCATTATCGCCAGGCCATCACCTCGGCCGGCTTCGGTTGCATGGCGGCACTCGATGCCGAGCGTTTCCTGGACCAGGCCGGCGGCTGAGGCATGCCCTCCGCCATTCCCGGGAATGGTGGAGGCTCCGCATGAGCCGCAACCGGTGCGTTTCCGGGAGATGGCGGCGACCCCGCCGCGGATCGCCGCCATCCGCGCCGTCCGTGCCGGGATGACGCTGCAGGCATGATGGAAGCCCGGGTCCTCCACCGGCTCACGGACATCCCTGCCGCAAGCTGGGATGCGCTGCACGACGGCCGCAACCCCTTCGTTTCGCATGCCTTCCTGGCCGGGCTGGAGCAAGGCGGCTGCCTGCGCCCCGACTGGGGCTGGCAGCCCTGGCATCTCACCCTGTGGGAGGACGATGCGCTGGTGGCCGCCGCGCCGGGCTACCTGAAGACCAATTCGCATGGCGAGTTCGTGTTCGACCACGCCTGGGCCAATGCCTATGCCCACTACGGCCGGGACTACTATCCCAAGTGGCTGTGCGCGGTGCCCTACTCGCCAGTCACCGGGCCGCGCCTGCTGGCGCGCGACCCGCGGAGGCGCGGCTTCCTGCTGCAGGCCATGCGCGGGCTGGTCGAACGGGAGGCGCTCTCTTCCGCCCACGTGAATTTCCACGAGGCCGACGAGGACGGATGCTTCGGCGAGGACTGGCTGCTGCGCGAGGATGTCCAGTACCACTGGCGCAATCCGGGCGACTGGACCGATTTCGAGTCCTTCCTCGCCGCGATGGACCACAAGCACCGCAAGAACATCCGGCAGGAGCGCGCCAAGGTGCGGCACGCCGGCATCGGCTTCCGGGTCGTGCATGGCGACGAAGCGAGCGGTCGCGACCTGGAGGCGATGTTCGGCTTCTATCTCAAGACCTTCCACGAGTACGGCAATTCGCCGGCGCTCACTCTCCGGTTCCTGCGGCACCTGGCGGAGACGGCACCGCGGCAGCTGGTGATCTTCCTCGCCGAGCGCGACGGCGCGCCCCTGGCGGGCGCGCTGTGCCTGCGCGGCGCCGATACGCTGTATGGGCGCTACTGGGGCGGCGAAGCGCTGCCCGGCCTGCATTTCGAGACCTGCTACTACCAGGGCATCGAGTACTGCCTGCGCGAGGGATTGGCCCGCTTCGAGCCAGGGGCGCAAGGCGAGCACAAGCTGGCCCGGGGCTTCCTGCCCACGTTGGTGCGCAGCCGCCACTGGATCGCCGACGAGGGCTTCCGGGTGCCGCTCGCCGAATGGTGCCGGGAGGAGCGCGTCGCCGTGGCGCGCTACGCGCGGGGATTGGCCGAGCACGCGCCGTTCAAGGCGGCCGGAACGGCACGCTAGCTCCCTGCTTGTCCGGCCGAGACCCGCGCGAACACCGGTGCAGCCCCGCCGCGCCGTCGGCGCGATAATGCCGCGCATGCGCCCCATACGCCCCTACCTGCTTTCGCCCGCGCCCGATGCTCCGTTCCCGCCGGCGGAAGATGCGCTGGCGCAACCGGACGGCCTGCTGGCCGTCGGCGGCGACCTCACTCCCCAGCGCCTGCTCAATGCCTATGCGGAAGGGATCTTCCCCTGGTTCTCCGATGGCCAGCCGATCCTGTGGTGGTCGCCGGACCCGCGCATGGTGTTCCGTACCGACGGCGTCCGGCTGGCATCGAAGTTCCGCCGCGGGCTGCGCCGCAGCGACTGGCGGGTACGGGCCGACACCTGCTTCGCCGCGGTCGTCGAGGCCTGCGCCGGCACGCCGAGGCCCGGGCAGGACGGCACCTGGATCACCACGGGCATGCGCGAGGCCTATCTGGCGCTGCATCGGCTGGGGCACGCGCACTCGGTGGAAGTCTTCGACCGGGAGGAACTGGTCGGCGGCATCTACGGGGTGGCGATCGGGCGGGCGTTCTTCGGCGAGAGCATGTTCAGCCGGCGCAGCGGAGGCTCCAAGGTGGCGCTCGCCGCGCTTGCCCGGCGCCTGGGGGAATGGGGCTGGCCGCTGATCGACGCGCAGGTCGAGAACCCGCACCTGCTCAGCCTGGGGGCGGAATCGTGGCCTCGGCAGGCGTTCCTCGAGCAGGTCCGCGCGCTGGTCGCCCAGCCCGAAAGACCGGGCCCCTGGACCGGGCGCTTCGGCGAACTGCCGGCCGCGGCGCTCGCCTGTTCCACGACCGGTTAACGCAAACTTTGCACCCATCGGCGGCGGGGCGTAAAATTCCCTTTTCCCCTCGGGCCTTGCGGCCCCCTGCGACACACAGGACTACATGTCGAAAGACGATTCCATCGAATTCGAGGGCACTGTCAGCGAGACGCTGCCCAACACCACCTTCCGGGTCAAGCTGGAGAACGGGCACGAGATCATCGCCCACATCTCCGGGCGCATGCGCAAGAACTACATCCGCATCCTGACCGGCGACCGCGTGAAGGTCGAGATGACCCCGTACGACCTCACCAAGGGCCGTATCACCTACCGCATGAAGTGATCGCGCCCGGCGCGGTCGCATGAAGAAGGCGGCCCATGGCCACCTTCCGCTTGGTGAGAATTGCCGCCAGCGGCGCCCTCCGGCACCGCTGGCTTTTGCGTGCGCGGATTATTCGACCGTCGCCGGCAGCAGCCGCTCCGGCTCGGCCTGCGCCTCGACCACCAGCTCGTCGTCCTTCACGTCGATGCTGACCTTGCCGCCATTGACCAGCTTGCCGAACAGCAGTTCGTCGGCCAGCGGACGCTTGACCTTGTCCTGGATCACCCGGGTCATCGGGCGCGCGCCCATCAGCGGGTCGAACCCGTGCTGCGCCAGCCAGTCGCGCGCGGTCGGCGTGGCCGACAGGCTGACGTGCTTCTCCTGCAGCAGCGCTTCCAGCTCGATCAGGAACTTGTCCACGACCCGCAGGATGTGGTCGAAGCCCAGCGGCTGGAACTGCACGATCGCATCGAGGCGATTGCGGAACTCCGGGGTGAAGCTCTTGCGGATCACCTCCATCGCGTCCGTGCTGTGGTCCTGCTTGGTGAAGCCGATCGTGCGGCGCGAGGCCTGGGTGGCGCCGGCGTTCGTGGTCATCACGATGATCACGTTCTTGAAATTCGCCTCGCGCCCGTTGGTATCGGTCAGCACGCCGCGGTCCATGACCTGCAGCAGGATGTTGAAGATGTCCGGGTGCGCCTTTTCCACCTCGTCGAGCAGCAGCACGCAGTGCGGGGTCTTGACGATCTTCTCGGTCAGCAGGCCGCCCTGGTCGAAGCCGACGTAGCCCGGGGGGGCGCCGATCAGGCGGCTCACCGAATGCGGTTCCATGTACTCGGACATGTCGAAGCGCACCAGCTCGATGCCCAGCTGCAGCGCGAGCTGCTTGGTCACCTCGGTCTTGCCGACGCCGGTCGGGCCGGCGAACAGGAAGTTGCCGATCGGCTTCTCGGGATTGCCCAGGCCGCTGCGCGCGAGCTTGATCGCCGAGGCCAGCGTCTCGATCGCCGGGTCCTGCCCGAAGATCACCATCTTCAGGTTGCGCTCCAGGTGCTGCAGCACGTCCTTGTCGGTCGCGCTGACCTGCTTGGCCGGGATGCGGGCCATCTTGGCCACGATCGTCTCGATCTCCTCGATGTCGATCAGCTCCTTGCGCTGGCCGGCCGGCAACAGGCGCTGCCGCGCGCCGGCCTCGTCGATCACGTCGATGGCCTTGTCCGGCAGCAGGCGGTCGGCGATGTGCTTGACCGACAGGTCCACCGCGGCCTGCAGGGCGTCGTCGGCGTAGGTCACGCCGTGGTGCGCCTCGTACTTGGGCTTGAGGCCCTGCAGGATCTGGTAGGCCTCGCCCACCGTCGGCTCGATGATGTCGATCTTCTGGAAGCGCCGCGCCAGCGCACGGTCCTTCTCGAAGATGCCGCGGTATTCCTGGAACGTGGTCGAGCCGATGCAGCGCAACTCGCCCGACGCCAGGGCCGGCTTGATCAGGTTGGAGGCGTCCATGGTGCCGCCCGAGGCCGAGCCGGCGCCGATGATGGTGTGGATCTCGTCGATGAACAGCACCGCGTTGGGCACCTTCTTCAACGCGGTCAGCACGCCCTTCAGGCGCTTCTCGAAGTCGCCCCGGTACTTGGTGCCGGCGACCAGCGCGCCCAGGTCGAGCGAGTAGATCACCGCATCGGCCAGCACCTCGGGCACGGAACCCTCGACGATGCGCTTGGCCAGGCCTTCCGCGATCGCGGTCTTGCCGACGCCGGCCTCGCCGACGTAGAGCGGGTTGTTCTTGCGGCGGCGGCACAGCACCTGGATGGTGCGTTCGATCTCGTCGGCGCGCCCGACCAGCGGGTCGATCCGCCCGGCGCGGGCCTGTTCGTTGAGGTTGGTGGCGAATTCGCTCAGGGCGTCGCCCTTGCCTTCGCCCTCGCCGCCCTCGGCCTTGCCCTCGCCTTCGGAGGACGGGCCCTCGCCCTCCTCGCCCAGCTTGGCGATGCCGTGGGAGATGTAGTTGACGATGTCCAGGCGGGTGATGTCCTGCTGGTTCAGGAAATACACCGCATGCGAGTCCTTCTCGCCGAAGATCGCCACCAGCACGTTGGCGCCGGTGACCTCCTTCTTGCCGGAGGACTGGACGTGGTAGACAGCCCGCTGCAGCACGCGCTGGAAGCCGAGGGTCGGCTGGGTGTCGCGGCCGTCGTCCTCGGGCAGGCGCGACACCGAGGCCTCGATGGCCTGCTCCAGGTCGTTGTGCAGCCGCACGGAATCGGCCCCGCATGCCTTCAGCACGGCCTGGGCGGACGGGTTGTCGAGCAAGGCGAGCAGCAGGTGCTCGACCGTCATGAACTCATGGCGAGCCTCGCGGGCCCGCTTGTAGCACTGGCCGATGGTTTGCTCGAGGTCTTTGCTGAACATGGGGAACTCCGACGGCAGTTGCCAACAATATGCGGCTTCGGCTGGGATTTTCCACAACCCTATCGGATTGCCATGTTTACGTTGCGTTAGGGCAGGCGGATCCCCGCCCCGTCGCATCCCCGCGCATGCCTGGCGCGGGCTTTCTCGGGGCGGCGCCTAGGCCTGCTCCATCGTGCACAGCAAGGGGTGCTGGTTGATCCGGGAGAACTCGTTCACCTGGGCGACCTTGGTCTCGGCGACCTCGCGGGTATAGACCCCGCAGACGCCCCGGCCGCGGGTGTGGACGTGCAGCATCACCTGGGTCGCCTTCTCCAGGTCCATCGAGAAGAACTGCTGCAGGACGGTCACGACGAAGTCCATCGGCGTGTAGTCGTCGTTGAGCAGGAGCACCTGGTAGCGCGGCGGCGGCGCGACTTCCGGCTTGCCGGGCTCCACCAGCAGGCCATGATCGTGTTCGTGGGCGGTCTTGCGGGACATGCGGACAATTATAAGGTGCGGTGCTCGCCGCCGAGCAGGTGGGAACGGCCGTCATTGGACGATTCACCGCACGGGCCGCACAATTTGCGGTCTTGCCACCCATTACCCGTCTTGCCCATGAAGCCCGTCCGTTCCCTTGCGTTGCTGTTGGCCGCAGCCGCGCCCGCGTTCGCATCGGCCGCCGTGCCGGACGCCGGGCTCGGCGCGCAGCTGCAGCGCCTGGGCTACGAGGCGGCCGCCGACGACAACGGCGATTACCGGATCCTGTTCGGCCTCGGGAAGGATGCGCAAGGCCACGAACGCAATCAGCTCACCTACGTGCGCTCGGCGATCGAGAGCTACGGCAGCGTGAAGGTGCGCGAGATCTGGTCGGTGGGCTACGCCGGCCAACAGCCGGAGCTGCCTGCCAGGATCGCCAACCGCCTGCTCGCCGATGCCTACGACAGCATCCTGGGAGGTTGGGTGAACCAGGACGGCACCGCGGCGTTCGTGATCAAGCTGCCCCCCGACGCGGACGACCAGACGCTGGCCGACGCCATCGAGGCGGCGACCCGCTCGGCCGACGCGATGGAAGCCGAGCTGACGCCCGGGGAGGACCGGTTCTGATGGCGGCCACTGAGGATCGCTGGTCGCCCGACGTCACCGTGGCCACGGTGGTGGTACGGGACGGCAGGCTGCTGCTGGTCGAGGAGTCCATCGGCGGCCGGCTGGTGATCAACCAGCCGGCGGGCCACCTCGAACCGGGCGAGAGCCTGGAACAGGCGGCCGTGCGCGAGACCCTGGAGGAGACCGGCTGGACCGTGCGCTGCACGCACTTCGTCGGCAGCTACCTGTGGACCGCGGCCAGCGGCCAGACCTTCCTGCGCTTCGCCTACGCGGCCGAGCCGCTCTCGCACGCGCCGGAGCGCGAGCTGGATGCCGGGATCGTCCGGGCGCTCTGGATGACCCCGGCCGAACTGGAGGCCGCCGGGCCGCGCCTGCGCAGCCCGCTGGTGCGGCAGGTCGTGCGGGACTGGCTCTCCGGCCAGCGCCACCCGCTGTCGGCGGTACGGCACGTGCCATGAGCACCCCGCGGATCATCGTCGGCGTGTCCGGGGGCGTGGACTCGTCCGTCGCCGCGTTGCGCCTGGTCCAGCGCGGCGAGGCCGTGGCCGGGCTGTTCATGCAGAACTGGGAGGACGACGGCAGCGGCGAGTGCCGGGCCGAGGACGACCGCCGCGATGCGGTCGCGGTCTGCGGCGTGCTGGGCATCCCCTTCCATTTCCGGAATTTCTCCAGCGAGTACTGGGCCGGGGTGTTCGAGCACTTCCTGGCGGAGTACGCGGCCGGCCGCACGCCCAATCCCGACGTGCTGTGCAACCGCGAGGTGAAGTTCAAGCATTTCCTGGACGCCGCCCGCGAACTGGGCGCCGAGCGCATCGCCACCGGGCACTATGCCCGGGTCGCGCATGCCGGCGGCCGCTGGAAACTGCTGCGCGGCGCCGACCGCGGCAAGGACCAGAGCTACTTCCTGCACCAGCTCGGCCAGGAGCAGCTGGCGGCGACCTTGTTCCCGATCGGCGAGCTGGAGAAGACCGACCTGCGCCGGATCGCCCGCGAGGCCGGGCTGCCGACGCATGCCAAGAAGGACTCCACCGGCATCTGCTTCATCGGCGAACGCGATTTCCGCGAATTCCTCGGCCGCTACCTGCCGGCCCGGCCCGGCGAGATCCGCGACCCGCAGGGGCGGCGGATCGCCGAGCATCCGGGAGTGTTCTACTTCACCCTCGGCCAGCGCGAGGGCCTGAACATCGGCGGCGTGCGCGGCCGCCCGGCCGCGCCGTGGTACGTGGTCGGCAAGGACGTCCCCAACAACATCCTGTACGTGGACCAGGACCGCGACAGCGCCTGGCTGCAGTCGAGCTGGCTGCGCTCGGAGCCGGCCCACTGGGTCGCCGGCCGCCCGCCGGCGCGCCGCTTCGAGTGCACCGCGCAGACCCGCTACCGCCAGGCCGACGAGCCGTGCACGGTCGAGGTGGAGGACGATGGCACGGTCAGCGTGCGCTTCGCCCGCCCGCAGCGGGCGGTCACCCCGGGGCAGTCGCTGGTCCTGTACGACGGGGCGGAATGCCTGGGCGGCGCCGTGATCGCCGCCACCGATGCGCCGCTGGAACGGCAGCTGGCCGGGGATTCGCCGTGAATCCTCCACAAAAGCGCCGCGCATCCATGCGCGGGTGCCCTCTTTCGGAAAACGAGGTAAGTGTTCGATGAGTTCATCGATGGACGAACGCGTGCTGGCATTGGCCGGCCTGGCCCAGGCGCTGCAACAGGTCCGGCGCATCGCCGAGACCGGGCACTCGGAGGCATCCACGGTGCGCACGGCGATGGACAGCGTGTTCCGCATCGACGCCAGCTCGACCGAGGCGGTGTACGGGTCGGTCCGGGACGTGGCCCCGGGGCTGCGGCTGCTGCACGACTATTTCCACAACCAGGCCCGCGACGAGGTCCTGCCCCGGCTGGCGCTGGCCGTGCTGCAACTGGAACGGCGTTTCGTGAAGGAGCCGGCGACGGTGAACGCGGTGGTCGCCGGCATCGGCAGGGCCGCCGACCGGGCCCGCGAACTGGGCGACAGCGCGCATCCGGACGTGTTGGCCGCGCTCGGCGCGCTCTACGCCGATACCATCAGCCACCTGCGTCCGCGGGTGATGGTCCAGGGCAATCCGCACTACCTCGGCCAGGCCGGCGTGGTCTCGGAGATCCGCGCCCTGCTGCTGGCGGCGGTGCGCTCGGCGGTGCTGTGGCGGCAGATGGGCGGCAACCTGTGGGATTTCCTGTTCTCCAAGCGCGCCATGCTCGCCGCGGTGGAACGGGCATTGCGCTGATCGGCCCTTGCCGGGCGGGCTTCCGCGGCGTCGCGGCGCCCTGCCCTCCGACCAGGCAGGCTCTGTCGCATCGGGATGCCGGGACAGCGGGCGGAGAATCGGCAGAAGATTCTAAAGAGCCATGACGGACGGCCGATACAGCAAGCGTGATTCTGCTGAGAACGCCCATGTATTCACGCTCCTTCATCCGGATGGCCGCACCGCTGGTGCTTACGCTCGTGTTCGTGCTTGCCGAGGCGTTTGGCTGGCCGGGTCCCGTCCGCTGGGCGCTGTTGGTGACCATGGTCCTGAGCTGGCTCGGGTTCGCCGGCTGGAGCTCGTGGTCCCAGTCGCGCCGCCACCCCGACCAGGCGCGCGTGCTGCGCGAGCAGGACCAGTTGCTGAACGAGCTGCGCAGCTTCGTCACCAACGAGGTCGAGGGCTCGCGGGTCGAGGTCGAGCGCGCCCGCGAACTGATCCGGCAGGCGGTGGCGGGCCTGGGCGGCAGCTTCGATGCGATGAACCGCAAGTCGCGCCAGCAGAGCCATGCGCTGGCCCGGATCATCGACCGGGCCGGCGAGGACGGCGGTGCGGGCGTCGACGTGACCCGCTTCGCCCAGCACGCCAGTTCGCGGATGGAACAACTGGTGGAAGCGCTGGAACAGGTCAGCGGCCAGAGCGCGACCACGGTGCACCACATCGACGAGATGGCCCAGCACCTGGACGGCATCTTCTCGTTGCTGGAGGACGTCAAGTCGATCGCCGACCAGACCAACCTGCTGGCACTGAACGCGGCGATCGAGGCCGCCCGCGCCGGCGAGGCCGGGCGCGGCTTCGCGGTGGTCGCCGACGAGGTACGCAACCTGTCGGAGCGCTCCACCACCTTCAACGAACAGATCCGCAAGCTGGCGCACAGCTCCAAGGACGCGATCGCCAAGGTGCGCGAAACCGTCTCGCACATGGCCTCGCGCCACCAGGACCGCTCGCGCGAGGCGCGCCACGAGGCCGCCGCGATGCTGGACAGCGTGGCCGCGATCAACTCCTCGCTCGGCGAAGGCATGCGCGAGATCTCCGAATGCGCGCGCTCGATCGATGCCAGCGTCGCCGAGGCGGTACGCGCGCTGCAGTTCGAGGACATCGCCAACCAGACCCTCGGCAGCGTGCACACCCACCTCGATCGCCTGACCGTGATCAACCGCGAGGCGGTCGCCTTGCAGGAGCTGCTGCACCGCAATGGCGGCGCCTTCGACAGCGACCTCGTCGCCGCGCTGCAGAAGCTGGGCTCGCGCCTGCGCGAATTGCGCGCCGAATGGGAGCGGCCGCCGCACAAGCCGGTGGCGCAGCAGAACCTCGGCGCCGGCACCGTGGAACTGTTCTGACCGCGATGCCGGATGGCCCCGCGGCCGCCGCAGGTCCCCGGTCGCATGCCGGGGGCCTGCCTGGTTCTTTCCTTCCCATGTCCCCATGAGCCTCGCGCCTCCAGCCGCCGACGGATCCATCGAGCAAGGCCGCGATGCCATGCATCACGACCCGAAGCCGTCGCATTCGCCGGCCGCATTGCCGCCCGCGTTGGAAGCGTTGGAACGCCTGGCCCGGCGCGAGTTGGCCCGGCTGCAGTCGGGCCAGGCGATGGACCCCGCCCACGACGAACTGCTGCTCGCGTTGGCGTGGGACCTCAGCCTTGCCGGCGACGAACTGCCGCAGGCATAGCGGCCACCCCGGGCGGCTTGCGCCGCGATGGCGCGAACATAGGCCCGCCCGGCACCCTTCCAGCAGGATTTCCGCTCGGCCGGACGCGCCGCGCGACCTCGCGCCTCAGCTGCCCGCCAGGGTCAGGCGCCGGCCGAGGCGGCTGCCGACCTCGGCCTCGCGCAGCCATTGCGCCATGTCGCGCGGCACCAGCGGCCTGGAATAGAAGTAGCCCTGGATCTCGTCGCATCCTTGCTGGCGCAACAGCGCATCCTCCTGCCCCGTCTCCACGCCCTCGGCCACCACCTGCATGCCGAGCGCATGGCCCAGGTGCACGATGGCCTGGGTCACCTCGGCGGTGTTGGTGTCGTCGAGCATGCCTTGCACGAAGCTGCGATCGATCTTCAGGCGCTGTACCGGGAAGCGGTTGAGGTAATGCAGGTTCGAGAAGCCGGTGCCGAAGTCGTCCACCGCCAGCAGCACGCCGTTCTGCTCGAACAGCTCGAAGGTGCGGCGCAATGCGTCGGTATCCCGGATCAGCGCCGACTCGGTCAGTTCGAGTTCCAGCCGCGACGGCGGCCAGTCGTTGGCGTGGCAGATGGCGAGCACGCGCTCGGCGAATCCGCGGTCGCGCAACTGCATGGCCGAGACGTTCACCGCGATGCGGCTGAAATTCAGCCCGGCCTTGTCCCAGGCCACGGCCTGGCGGCAGGCCTCGCCCAGCGCCCAGTCGCCCAGGCGGGCGATCTCGCCGCACTCCTCGGCGATCGGGATGAACTCGGCCGGGCTGCAGAAGCCGTGGCCGGGCCGGTGCCAGCGCATCAGCGCCTCGATCGCGGGCGCGGCGCCTTCCTCGGTGCTGACCAGGGGCTGGTAGACCAGCGTGAACTCGTCGCGGTCCAGCGCGCCGTGCAGGGCGTGCTCGAGCTCCAGGCGGCGCTGCGCGCGCAGCAGCACGTCCTGGCTGTAGTAGTGGTAGGTATTGCGGCCGGATTCCTTGGCGGCGTACATGGCCGCGTCGGCGGCGCGCAGCAGGCTGTCGAAGTCCGGCAGGTTCTCGTCCTGCACCGCGATGCCGATGCTGGCGCCGATCTTGAGCGTGATGTGGTCCCTGCGCAGCGGCTCGCCCAGCGCGCCGATCAGTTTGCGCGCGACGTGGCCGGCGTCCTCCGGCGCGGCCAGGCCGCGCAGCACGACGACGAACTCGTCGTCGCTGAAGCGCCCGAACAGGTCGCTGTTGCGCAGGTTCTGGTGCAGGCGCGTGGCGGCCAGCTTGAGCAGGGTATCGCCGGTGGCATGGCCGAAGGAATCGTTGATGCTCTTGAAGCCGTCCAGGTCGACCAGCAGCATCGCCAGCGTCGTGCCGTCGTCGCGGGCCTCGCGCATGGCCTTCTCGGCCTGCTCGCGCAGCAGGAAGCGGTTGGGCAGGCCGGTCAGCCGGTCGTAGTGGGCCAGCAGCTCGATGCGCTCGTTCGCCTCGCGCTCGCGGGTGATGTCGCGGAACAGGGCGATGAAGCGCGGCGGCAGGCCGTCGCGGCGGTCCATCTCGATCAGCACCTGCACCCAGACGCGCTGGCCGGAGCTGCGGTAGAAACACAGCTCCAGCTGTTCCGGCAAGCCGCCCTCGGCGAGCCGCACCAGCGCGCCCTCGAACGCATCGCGCGAGTCCTGGGTGTACAGCGACAGCGCCTGGTCGAGCGTGATCGGCTCCTTGCGCAAGCCGTGGATGCGATAGCACTCCTCGGTCCATTGCATGCGGCGGGTCTGGACCTCGATCTCGCAGCCGCCGATGCGGCCGAGCGCGGATACCCGGTTGAGCAGCTCGGTGCGCCAGCGGATCAAGGCATCGGTCTGGCGCTGCTCGGTCACGTTCTGCACCTGCCCGGCGATGCGGCTGATGCCGCCATCGCCGTCGAACACGGGTTGCGCCCAGACGCGCAGGTGCTGGACGGACGCCTGCGCGCCAAGCTCGATCTCGAAGTGGACCGGAGCGCCCTCGCGCCGGATCTTGCGCCAGGCGGTACGCAATTGGGCCCGCGCGCCGGGCGGGCACAGGCGCAGCAGGTCGCGCCCGCGTTCCAGCGGCACCTCGCCCAGCCGCGCCTGGTGGCGGAAATCGGGCGAGAGCCGGAACAGGTCGTGCTGCAGCTCCCACGACCAACTGCCCATGCTGGCGATGCGCTGCGCCTCCTCCAGCTGCGCCTGTTGCTCGCGCAACTGCTGTTCGAGCAGCTTCTGCTGGTGGATGTCGGTATGGGTGCCGACCATGCGCAACGGCCGGCCCTCGGCGGTACGGGAGACGATCCGGCCGCGATCGAGGATCCAGCGCCACTGGCCGTCCTTCTGGCGCAGGCGGAACTCGGCGCTGTAGGTGTCGCTGCGACCTTCGAGGTGGGCGCGCACCGCCTCGCCGACGCGGGGATAGTCGTCCGGATGGATCATCCCGGACAGCGCGGCCAGGTTGTGCGGGAGGGTCTGGTCGTCGTAGCCGAGCATGCGCATCCAGCGCTCGGAACGGTAGACGGCGTCGGTCGGGATGTCCCAGTCCCACAGGCCGTGCTCGGCGCTGTCCAGGCCGATTTCCCAGCGGCTGGTGCCCTCGGCGCCGATCGGCTCGGGCACGCTCAGGGTGTAGGCGATGGTTTCGCCGTTCTCGTCGCGTACCGCGCGCAGCCACCCTTCGATCCTGCGCCCGCCGCCGCCCGGCAGCACGCACGGCGTCATGTCGCTGCCGTCGGCGAGCTGGCTGCGGCAGCCGGCCAGCCCGTCGCGGTAGGCGCGCAGCGTCGCCGGCAGTCCCAGCGATTGCGCCACCCGGTTGGCCGCCAGCGGCCGGCCGAGCGCGTCCAGCACCACCACCGCCGAGGTCAGGGGGTGCTGGAGCAAGCTTGCAATGACGCCTGAATCCACGCTCGACGGCTCCGAATACCATGCCCCCACGGGGGATCTGGATGGATAGCGGCCGTCGATCTCAATAGTTGAGGGGAGCACGGCCGCTTCAATCGCGCCACGGTCGCGGTGCGCCAGGTGCCGCGGCGGGCGGAGGCAGCCCGGGGGATCGAGAAAGCATGCGGCACCGGTCGGTGCCGTCGCCGGACGATGCATCTCGCCGCAAACGCTCTAAGATGGAATGGGGATGATGTCTGGAAGCACGATGCCACGTTCGCCACTTTCCACCGCGGCGCAGCCGTTGCCGGCCACGCGCCTGCGCTCGCGGTTGCTCGGCGGGATCCTGGGAATCGCGGCCGGCTACGCGCTGCTGGTCGGGCTCTGGGCGTGGGCGAGGCGCGCCTTCGCGGGTCCGGCCGCCCCGGTATCCGGCGTCGAGCTCCTCGTTTTCATCCTGGCGACCGGCGCCGCCCTGTACCTGGGCATGCGCTGGCTGGCCGGCCGGTTCTGGCGCGCGCATGCCGAGACGGCACGGGCCGAAGCGCTGTCGCGCGAACGGTTCCAGGCCCTGCCCTGCCCGGCCTGGGTCTACGATCTGGACACGCTGCGCATCCTGGATGCCAATCCGGCGGCGCTGGCCTTCTTCGGCGTGCCGCGCCAGGAGTTCCTGCAGTGGACGCTGCATTCGCTCTGGCCGGACGACCGCGCCGGAACGCTGGAGGCGCTCGTCGCGCGGGTGCGCGCCGGCGGCGCGGAAGGCTGCGTGGTCGCCCACGACCTGCGCACCCGCGAAGGATTGCGCCATGCCGAGATACGCAGCAGCCAGCTGCTGCTGCCTTCCGGCCCGGCCCGGCTGGTGGTGGCGAACGACCTCAGCGAACCGGAGCGCATGCGCGGCGCGTTGGCCGAGAGCAACGCAGAGCTGCAGGCGATGGCGCGCCGGCTGTTCTCGCTGCAGGAAGACGAGCGCCGCGCCATCTCGCGCGACCTGCACGACGACATCGGCCAGGCGATCACCGCGATGAAGCTGTCGGCCTGCGCCGCCGCCGACGAGAGCGACGAGGCGCGCCGGCGCGAGGACCTGATGAGCGTGGTGGAACTGGCCGACAGCACCGTCAACAAGTTGCGCAACCTGTCCATGCTGTTGCGCCCGCCGCAGCTGGACGCGCTCGGGCTGGAGGCCGCGCTGCGCTGGCAGGCCACGATGCTGTTCCGCTCCTCCCAGGTCCGCCTGGAACTGGATATCGCGCCGTTGCCGTACCGGCCCGGCAACGAAGTGGAGCAGGCCTGCTTCCGCATCGCCCAGGAAAGCCTGACCAATGCGATGCGGCATGCCTGCGCCGGCGAGGTGACGCTCACGCTGCGCCCCCAGGGCGACCAGTTGGCCCTGCAGGTCGCGGACGACGGCGACGGCTTCGATCCGGACGGGCCGCGCGGCCTGGGCCTGATCGTCATGCGCGAGCGTGCGCAGACCGCTGGCGGCACCCTGCGGATCGATTCGTCCCCCGGCGCCGGCACGCGCGTGTCGCTGCTGCTGCCCTATCCTCCCGCGGGCGAAACCCTCGACCCCGACAGCGGACGTTGAACGCCATGTGGAATTCCGCCCTTCCCTCCGGACTGGACACGCCGCGCCCGCTGCGCCTGGGTTCGAGCAATCCGGAACTGACCCGCCTCGTCGACGCCGCCGCCTCGGGCGGGCCGGCCCTGGCGGTGATGCACGTGGACATCGACCATTTCGCGTCGATCAACGAGAACATGAGCGTGGAGGTCGGCGACGAGGCGCTGGCCCTGATCGCGCAGCGGCTGCAGGAGCACCTCGGCGACCGCGGCCGCCTGTGGCGCCATGGCAGCGACGAGATGGTGGTCGTGGTCCAGCGCGGCGACGGCATGGCCTCGCCCGAGGAACTGGCCGAGGAAATCCGCCTGCAGCTCGAGCTGCCGCTGTCGGTGCTGCCCTACACGCTGTTCATGACCGGCAAGGTCGGCGTGGCGCTGTGCCCGGAAGACGCCACCCAGCTTTCCATGCTGCTGGATTTCGCCGAGGAGGCCTGCTACCAGGCCGGGCGCGAGGGCGGCAACACGGTCCGCGTCTACTCGCGCAACCCGGTGTCCAGCGCGCACAGCGAGAGCATCATCGCGCGCCAGATCGTCGATGCGATCCCGCACGGCGAGCTGCGCCTGCGCTACCAGCCGCTGGTGAGCGCGCGCGACGGCCGCATCGTCGGCATGGAGGCGCTGCTGCGCTGGCAGTCGCCCACGCTGGGCACGCTGGTGCCCGAGCGCTTCATGCGCACGGCCGAGCGACTCGGCGTGATCGTGCAGATCGGCGAGTGGGTGCTGCAGAACTCGATCCGGCAGGCGCGCCTGTGGCGCGACCAGGGCTTCGACGACTTCAGCATCGCGGTCAACGTCTCCACGCTGCAGCTGCTGCGCCCGAGCTTCTTCGGCGAGGTGATGGCGATGCTGCAGGCCGCCGGCGTGCCGCCGCAGCTGCTGACGCTGGAGATCAACGAGAGCGCGCTGACCAACAACGTCAATTTCGTCCACGAGACGATGGCCAACCTGCGCCACGAGGGCATCAGCCTGAGCCTGGACAACTTCGGCACGGGCGATTCGAGCCTGAGCGCGCTGGTGCGCTATCCGGTGGACCGGCTGAAGATCGACCGCAGCTTCATCAAGAGCGCCCCGGCCGGCAGCCGCGAGGCGGCGATCGCCCGCGCGATCATCGCGATGGGCCACCAGCTCGGCATGACGGTGATCGCCAACGGCGTGGAGTCGCAGGCGCAGCTCGGTTTCCTGCGCCGCAACGACTGCGACATCTTCCAGGGCTACCTGTTCGGCGAGCCGATGTCGGCCGAGTCGGCCGGCATGGCGCTGCGCCGGCGCTACCTGCGGCCGGAATCGTTCGCCGAGAGCCGGCCGGACCGCACGTTGCTGCTGCTGGACGACGAGGAGAACGTGCTGCGTTCGCTGGTGCGCCTGTTCCGGCGCGACGGCTATCGCATCCTCGCCGCCGGCAACGTGCGCGATGCGTTCGACCTGCTCGCCACCAATGACGTGCAGGTGATCCTGTCCGACCAGCGCATGTCCGACATGAGCGGCACCGAGTTCCTGGGCCGGGTGAAGATGCTCTACCCGGATACGGTGCGGCTGGTGCTGTCCGGATACACCGACCTGGCCACCGTCACCGAGGCGATCAATCGCGGCGCGATCTACCGGTTCCTGACCAAGCCGTGGAACGACGACGAGCTGCGCGAGCACATCCGGCAGGCGTTCCGCACCCATGACGAGCAGCGGCGGGATGGGCAGGTGGGGTGAGGCCGTGATTCGTGATTCGTGATTCGTGATTCGTGATTCGTGATTCGTGATTCGTGATTCGTGATTCGTGATTCGTGATTCGTGATTCGTGAAAAGCATCTTTGCCCGGATCGGGCTGTCAAGCGACCTGATGCTTTTTTTGGCTTTTTTGTGGGGGACTTCAGTCCCGCCTACAACGGCACCCGATCCGGGGTCGGCTCGCCGCTTTCCCGGGACCCGGGTTATCGAACCCAGGTCCCGGCCTTCACCGCGGCTGCCGTACCGGCAACACGATGCGGAACGTCGCGCCCTGCCCCGGCGCGCTGTCCACGTCGATGCGGCCATGGTGCTTGTTGATGATGCCGTAGGAGATCGACAGGCCCAGCCCGGTGCCGCTGCCGACCGGCTTGGTGGTGAAGAACGGGTCGAAGATGCGCTGCTGCAGGTCGGCCGGGATGCCGCTGCCGCTGTCCTTGAACTCGATCCACACGTGGTCGTTGCCTTCCTTGCCGGTGGCCACGGTGATCGTGCCGCGTTCGGCGATGGCCTGCCCGGCGTTGAGCAGCAGGTTCATGTAGACCTGGTTGAGCTCGGAGGGCAGGCATTCCACCAGCGGCAGTTCGCCATAGCGGCGTTCCAGCGTCACCTTGTACTTGAGCTCGTTCCAGATGATGTTGATGGTCGATTCCAGCCCGGCGTGCAGGTCCACCAGCTTCCACGACTCGGAACGGTCCGAGTACGAGAAGTCCTTGAGGTCGCGCACGATCCGCGTCACCCGCTCGATGCCTTCGCGCGACTCGGCCATCAGCTGCGGCAGGTCGCGGGTGATGAAGTCGATGTCGGCGCGGTTGCGGATGTCGTCGATCTCCGGGATCAGCGCCTTGGGGTCGGGCGCGCGCAAGGCGCGCTCGTAGGCCTCGATCAGCGTGAACAGGCTGCGCAGGTACTCCTGCAGGCTGCCCAGGTTGGAATGCACGTAGCCGATCGGGTTGTTGATCTCGTGCGCCACGCCGGCGGCGAGCTGGCCGATCGAGGCCATCTTCTCCGACTGCAGCAGCTTGTCCTGGGCGCCGTTGAGCCGCATGTAGGCCTGCCGCAGCTCGGCGTGGCGCTGCTGCAGTTCGCGCTCGTAGTCCTGCTGCCCTTCCAGGTTGTGGAAGATCGTCAGGTAGTGCCCGACGCCGTCGTCCTCGTGGAAATACAGGTGCGCGATCACCACGCGGTCGCCGATCGGCAGGCTGCCGCTCCAGTGGCCCTTGTCGCGCGCCTGCGCCATCGCGTCGGCCGGAAGCAGGCGCGCGACGTGCCTCTCGAAATCGCCGTCGCTCCTGGCCTTCTCCTGTTCGAGCGCTTCGCGGGCCACCGCATTGGCGAAGACCAGCCGGCCATCGGCGCGGAACAACACGATGCCCTCCAGCGTCCGTTCGCTGAAGGCGCGCAAGGTATTGGGAGAAGGCAGCAGTGCGGGGTCGAGGAACGGGATATCGGTCACGGTGCGGGACGGATGCAACGATCCTCCCACTATAGTGCGAGTCCTTCGCAAAAGCAGCGCACATCCATGTGCGCGGATTCAAATGTGAATCTGAATCCGGGATCAGGCCACCGCGAGGGGCCGGCTGGCCTGCAGGGAGTTCGACTGTCCGTTGGCGTCGTATGCCGGCGCGCTCTCGCTGCGGCCGAGATGGCGCAAGGCCCAGTTGACCTCGCGGCGGCGACGCGCCAGCAGCGCGCCATTGGCGCGATTGGCCTCGGCCAGTTCGCGCAGTCGCTGTTGCTGCCCTTGCGGGACATGCGCCTCGAGCTCCCGGAGGGCTTCGAGCTTGCGCTGGACGGCCTGCATCAGGCCTTCCACGTCGTGCTCCAGCAGCGCACGCCGTTCATCGGCGAGCGCGTCGCTCAGGCATTGCAGTGGCTCGCTCACCGGCAGGCTCATCCGCCAAGCTGCTTGTCCAGGTCGAGCAGGCGGCTGGCGATCGTGTCGGCGTTGACCTTGTAGCTGCCGCTCTGCAAGGCGTCCTTGACCGCCTGCACGCGGTTGGCGTCGATCGCCGGCGCCTGCGAGAGGTTGCGTTGCACGGCCTGCAGGTGGGAGGCCTCGCCGGTCAGGCGGAGGCTGTCGCCAGCGCTCGCGGCGGCGATCGGCGAGGAGCGGTCCTCGCCGGCCGACGAGACCTTGCTCACGCTGCTGCTCCGCGCGGTGGCGGATACAGGGAGACTGCCGTCGATTTTCTGGCTCATGAGGCTGGGTCCTTTACGGTTCGCAAGGGTTAGCGGCCGGATGCGAACGGACTTTAGGGGAATTTGTCAGCGCGAGACGACCACCGCGCCGTTGGCATCGACCGTGCCCTGGACGATCCGGCGCGAAGAGGCATTCTCCACCGATACGCGCTCGTCCTGGCCGGCGTCGGACAGGGCACGCCCGCGCATGCGCACCTCCAGCCCGCTGCGGCGGGACACCAGTTCGACGGTATCCCCGCGCCGGACCAGGCGCGGCGAGACCAGGTCGCCGGCGGACAGCAGCGTGCCGGCCTGCAGCACGCGGCGGGCGACCTTGCCGACCGCCTCGGCAGGATCGGCCAGCACCGCCCCGGCGATGCGGGCGGCGTCGCGCTTCTCGATGCCGATATCGGCCAAGCCGATGGTTTCTCCAGCGGCGATGCCGCGGTTGAGCACGAGTACGTCCTGGTTGCGCCGGACCTTGACCGGCACGAACAGCCGCCAGCCGCCCGGACAGGCGACCTCGACGGTGTTGCTGCCGGTGGGCTGGGCCTGCAACGGCGCCGCGCAGGCCGGCATGCGCAGCCCGGCGTCCAGCGTGGCTTCGGCGTCCATGCCGGGACCGAGCGTGGACAGCGCGGCGGCGCGGATCGAGTCCACCGGCTGGAAACCGTTCGCCCAGGCGGGCGCGGTCGCCATCAGGAGCAGCAGCAGGATCGGACGCATCGGGGACTCCGGGGCAGCAGTTCGCCCTGGCCGTGCAAGCCGCGTGCCGGAACGGGCGGGTCGCGGCCCTCAAGTTGCGCCGCCGGCATGTCGATAACGGCTGCATGTCATACGACCTGCTCAACCGGATCGACCAGCGTACCCGCCTGGCCGGGCACAATCGCCTGGCATTGCTGCTGTTCCGCCTCGGCGGTCGCCAGCTTTTTGGCGTGAACGTATTCAAGGTGCAGGAAGTGCTGCGGCGCCCGCCCCTGTTCCAGGTGCCGGGGCTGCCTTCCGAGTTCGCCGGCGTGGCCGACGTGCGCGGACGCTCGGTGCCGGTGCTGGACCTGGGTTGGGTGATCGGCCATCCCGAGCGCCGCTCGGAGGCCGAGGCCACCCCCGGCTACCTGGTGGTCGCGGAATTCAACCGCTCGGTGCAGGGCTTCCTGGTCAGCGAGGTCGAGCGCATCGTCAACATCGCGGTGGAGGACATCCACCCGCCGCCGGAGCTGGGGGCCGAAGCCACCTACCTGACCGCGGTCACGCGTTTCCAGGGCGAGCTGATCCAGGTCATCGACGTGGAAAGCGTGCTGGCCGACATCGCCCAGGTCGAGACCGACATCCAGCTCGACCCCTCGCTGATGCTGGACACCGCCGGACGCCAACTGCAGGTGCTGGTGGTCGACGACTCGCGCGTGGCGCGCCAGCAGATCCGCAGCGTGCTCGACCAGCTCGGCGTGGGCGCCACCCTGCTCTCGGACGGGCGCCAGGCGCTGGACCACCTGCAGCAGGTGCTGGCCTCCGGCGAGGACCCGGCCGAGCGCTACGCCATGGTCATCTCCGACATCGAGATGCCGGCCATGGACGGCTACACGCTCACGACGGAAATCCGGCGCAACCCGGGCCTGGCCGGCCTGTACGTATTGCTGCACACCTCCCTGTCCGGCGTGTTCAACAATGCGATGGTCGAGCAGGTCGGCGCCAATGCCTTCGTGGCGAAGTACAGCGCGCACGAGCTGGCCGAGTACGTGCTAGCCCGGTTGAGGATGGTGGCCGAACCGGCCTGACGGGCCGCAAGAACGAACCCCGCGCGGCCAATCGGCGAAGGCAGGCCGGCGCGCGCGACGCCCTGCGCCGGAAAAATGACGAACCGGCCGGGCTCAGGCGAATACGTCGACCAGCGCCCCGAGCGCGGCATCGCCGGCCAACGCCACCGCGCCGGTGGCCAGCGGGATCGAACCGGTGGCCATGCCCGCCGCGACCGCGATCTTGGCGATGTCTTCCATTTCCCCCTTCATGGCGCCTTGCACGGTGTCCTTCACTGCCCGCCAGCCCGCGCCCAGGGTGTGGTTCGCCACAGACGAAACGATGCCCACTGCTTCTCTCCCGAAAATGCCGGGGCCCGCCAAGGGTTCCAGGCTTCTGGACCGCGGGCCAAACCGGTCCGCGAACAATCCGTGAAGGGATAGCGGCACGGGGCCGGGCGATCTTTAACGCCCGGCCCGCTCCCGGTTTGGCACGCCGCTTGCCTGCTCCCTGGTGAGTCATTACCAGGGGGTGCCATGTCCAACCCGATCTCGGCCTACTTCGGCGTCCATGGCGCCGCGCTTCCCTTGCGCGAGGAGCGGCTGAAGCTCATCGCCAGCAACCTGAGCAATGCGGACACGCCCGGATACAAGGCCAAGGACCTGGACTTCGACGCCGCCCTGCAAGCCTCGATGCGCCGGCAGGGGCCATTGGCGACGACCGACGAGCGGCATGTCGCGATTCCCGACCAGGGGCCCGGCCCGTTCCTGTTCAACCGCGAAAGCACCCAGCCGAGCCTGGACGGCAACACCGTCGATCCCGACCTGGAGCGCGCCGCCTATGGCCGCGCCGCGCTGGAATACCGGGCATCGCTGTCCTTCCTCGAATCCAAGGTCAAGAGCATGTTGACCGCGATCACCGGCCAATAAGGGAGCGGCGCCATGAGCAACCTGCCGATCTTCGATGTCGCCGGCTCCGCGCTGCAGGCGCAGTCGGTGCGATTGAGCACGATCGCCTCGAACCTGGCCAATGCCGATTCGGTCGCCTCCACCCCGGAGCAGGCCTACCGGCCGATCGAACCGATCTTCCAGGCCCAGCCCAGCCGCGAGGACTCCAGCCTCACGGGGGTGCGCGTCAAGGAGATCACCCAGAGCAACGTGCCGCCGATCAAGCGCTACGAACCCGGCCATCCGCTCGCCGACGCGGATGGCTACGTCTATGCGCCGGACGTGGATCCGGTCGCGCAGATGGTCAACCTGATCTCCGCCTCGCGCAGCTACCAGGCCGGCGTGGAAGTGCTGAACACCGCCAAGGACCTCACCTTGGCCACCTTGACCATGGGCCGCTGAGCCGCCCGGGAGCCACCACGATGAACGCGATTTCCATGGACGCGCTTTCCAGCCTGGGCCTGACCGGCGCCGGCAAGAAGAGCGCCGCCGAACGCCAGCAGGCCGACGACAAGGCGCAGAAGGACAAGCTCGGCCAGGCCGACTTCCTGCTGATGATGACCCAGCAGCTGAAGAACCAGGACCCGCTCAATCCCATGGACAACGGCGCGTTCCTGGCGCAGTTGGCGCAGATCTCCACCGTGCAGGGACTGGGCGAGCTCAACAAGAAGGCCGACCAGTTCCTCAGCGCGAACGGCACCGACCAGGCCTTGCGCGGCGCGGCCCTGATCGGGCGCCAGGTGGAGGTGCCGGGCGGCGCGCTCGCCCTGGGCGCGGACGGCAATGCCGTCGCTTCGGCCACCGCCACGGGCAAGGGCCCGGTCACGGTGGTGGTCCAGGACGGCAACGGCAGCCCGGTGCGGACGCTGAGCCTGCCCGACGGCAACCCGGGGCCGCGGCGCATCGAATGGGACGGCAAGGATGCGGCCGGCAACCGCCTGCCCGCGGGCGACTACCGGTTCGCCGCCAGCCAGCCCGGCGCCGACGGCAAGCCGGTGTCGCTGGAAACCTTCGGCAGCGCCAAGGTCGAGAGCGTCAGCCTCGACAAGGACGGCGCCACGCTCAATCTCGCCGGTGGCCAGCGCCTGCCGCTGTCCAAGGTACTGCGCATCGGCTAGGCCCGTCCCCGAACCACGGCTGCCCCTACCCTCGAGGAACCACCATGGGTTTCAACACTTCGCTCTCCGGCCTGCGCGCCAGCAACACCGACCTCAACGTGACCTCCAACAACATCGCCAACTCCGCCACCACCGGCTTCAAGGAGTCGCGCGCGGAGTTCGCCGACATCTTCATGGGCAGCACCTACGGCATCGCCAACAACGCGGTCGGCAGCGGCACGCGCGTGGCCGACATCGCCCAGCAGTTCAAGCAGGGCAACATCGACAGCACCCAGAACAGCCTGGACGTGGCGATCTCGGGCGAAGGCTTCTTCAACGTGGCCAAGAACGGCTCCACGCTGTATACCCGCGCCGGCAACTTCCAGATGGACGCCAACGGGTACGTGGTGACGCCGGAAGGCTACAACCTGCAGGTGTTCGCGCCCAACGCGGACGGCGCGACCGTCAGCACCTCGCAGCTGCAGAACCTGCAGCTCACCGGCACCAGCAGCGCGCCGAAGGCCACCACCTCGGTCACCACCAACGTGACCCTGCCCGCCAATGCCACGGCGCCCACGGCAGCCTTCGATCCTGCCGATACCGACAGCTACAACTACTCGACCTCGGTGACCGTGTACGACTCGCTCGGCATCTCGCACGTGATGACGATGTACTACGTGAAGACCGGCGCCAACACCTGGTCGCAGCACACCTATGTCGACGGCACGGACGTGACGCCGGTGGGCGGCACCACGCTGCAGTACTCGCCCAGCGGCACGTTGATCGCACCGGCCAACGGCACCGTCGCGCTCGGCACCTTCACCCCGGCCAACGGCGCGGCGCCCCTGCCGCTCACCTTGTCGGTGAACGGATCGGCGCAGTTCGGCGAATCGTTCGGGGTCAACAACCTGAGCCAGGACGGGTATGCGACCGGCAACCTGTCGCGCTTCGAGATCAACCCGGACGGCATGGTCTATGCGACCTTCAGCAACGGCAACAAGACCTTGCTAGGCCAGATCGCCCTGACGACCTTCAACAACAAGCAGGGCCTGGCGCCGCAGGGCAACAACTGCTGGGCGGCGACGGCCGCCGCGGGTTCCCCGCGCACCGGCGCGCCGGACAGCGCCGACTTCGGCAGCCTGCAATCCGGCGCGCTGGAAGCCTCGACGGTCGACCTGACCGAGCAGTTGGTGAACATGATCGTGGCGCAGCGCAACTTCCAGGCCAACGCCAAGATGATCACCACGCAGGACGAGCTGACCCAGACGGTGATCAACATCAACCGCTGATCCGTCCTGCCACGACCGCCGTCCCCGCCCACGTCGGGATGGCGCCCCTCCAGGTGCCTGAGATCGGGATCCCTTCCACATGGACAAGGCCGCCTACGTCGCGATGACCGGCGCCAGCGCCACGCTGCAGGCGCAGACCGCGGTATCGCACAACCTCGCCAACGCCGACACCGCCGGCTTCAAGGAAGCGCTGGCGAACACGCAGGCTTTCCGCATCGCGGGGCCGGGCCATGCCTCGCGCTACGACACCATCCTCGGCGATACCGGCTTCAACGGCCGGCCCGGGCCACAGCAGGTCACCGGCAATCCGCTCGACGTCTCGCTGGTGCAGGACGCCTGGCTGGCGGTGCAGTCCAGCGACGGGCAGGAGGGCTACACGCGTGCCGGCAACCTGCAACTGACCCCGAACGGACAATTGCTGTCCGGCGGTCGCCCGCTGCTCGACGACAACGGCATGCCGGTGACGGTGCCGCCGCACGAGTCCATGGAGATCGGCAACGACGGCACGATCTCCATCGTCCCGCAGGGCCAGGGCCCGGAATCGATGGCGATCGTCGGCCGGCTGCGCACGGTCACCGCCACGCAGAAGCAACTCGTGCGCGGCCTGGACGGGCTGATGCGCAATGCCGACCCGCGCACGCCGCTGCCGCGCGCGATGGGCGACGTGCTGGCCACGGGCATGGTCGAAGGCAGCAACGTGGACACCGCCGCCGCCCTGGTGCACATGATCCAACTGCAGCGCCAGTTCGAGATGCAGGTCAAGGTGGTCAAGGCCAGCGACGAGAACGCGCAGTCGGCCAATACCTTGCTGAGATTGAATGGCTGAGGGGCGGGATTGGGGATTGGGGACTAGGGATCGGCAAGAGCGGCGCGCGCCCCCCTGCTTTGACGAGTCCCCGATCCCGAATCCCCGATCCCCGCTTTTGGAACACCCCTTGCATGACCGACGGCAACGGCGCTCATCCGGCGCCGCATCGAGGAACGACGTCATGAATCAGGCTTTGTGGGTCGCCAAGACCGGACTGGACGCGCAGCAGACGCGCATGTCGGTGGTCTCCAACAACCTGGCCAATGCCAACACCACCGGTTTCAAGAGCGACCGCGCCAGCTTCGAGGACCTGCTCTACCACCAGGTGCGCCAGCCGGGCGGCTCGACTTCGCAGCAGACCACGCTACCCACCGGCCTGCAGCTCGGCACCGGCACCCGCGTGGTCGCCACTTCCAAGGATTTCCAGCAAGGCAGCCAGCAGCAGACCGGCAATGCGCTGGACATGATGATCAGCGGCCGCGGCTTCTTCGAAGTGCAGCTGCCCGACGGTACCCCGGCCTACACGCGCGACGGCACCTTCCACGTCAACGCCGACGGCCAGCTCGTCACCAACAGCGGCTATCCGGTGCAGCCGGGCATCCAGATTCCCGAAGGCGCGCAGAGCATCACCATCGGCAGCGACGGCACCGTCAGCGTGCAGGTGGCCGGCTCGGCCGCCGCCACCGAGGTGGGCACGATCAGCATCGCCGACTTCATCAATCCCGCCGGCCTGCAGGCCAAGGGACAGAACCTCTACGTGGAGACCACCGCGTCCGGCCCCGCGCAGAACGGCACGGCCGGGCTGGATGGGCTGGGCAGCATCGTCCAGGGCGCGCTGGAAGGCTCCAACGTCAACGTGGTCGAGCAGCTGGTCAGCATGATCGAGACGCAGCGCGCCTACGAGATGAATGCCAAGGCGATCTCGACCACCGACTCGATGCTCGGCTACCTGAACAACAACACCTGAGGCCTCGTTCCATGAGCACCTGCCGCCTGGCGCTGTGCGCCCTCGCCTCCTCGATGTTGCTCAGCGGTTGCGTCAGCTTCCCGCTGTTCTCGGCCGGCATCCGCGGAGGCGACAAGAAGAAGGAAGAACCGCTGCCGCAGACCGCCATCGAGTACGCGCCGACCGCCGGCGCGATCTACCGCGAAGGCGCGCCCGGCCGCCTGAACCTGTACTCGGACCATCGCGCACGCGACGTCGGCGACCTGCTGACGATCGTGCTGAGCGAGACCACCGCCGCGCAGACGCGCGCCTCGACCAACACGCAGAAGACCACCAAGCTGGACATGGCCAATCCCACCATCGCCGGACGCAATCCGACCTGGAACGGGCGCGACATCCTCGAGAACGAGGTCGATGCCAGCCGCGACTTCAGCGGCACCGGCGCCAGCAGCCAGAGCAACAGCCTCAACGGCAACCTCACCGTCACGGTGATCCGGCGCCTGCCCAACGGCAACCTGGTCGTGCGCGGGCAGAAGAACCTGCGCCTGAACCAGGGCAACGAGTTCGTGCAGGTGGAAGGCGTGGTGCGCGAGGTCGACATCTCGCGCGACAACACCGTGCCGTCCAGCCTGGTGGCCGACGCGCGCATCTCCTACAACGGCCGCGGCACGCTCTCGCAGAGCAACCAGGCCGGCGCGCTGGCGCGCTTCTTCAACTCACCGCTGTATCCGTACTGAGCAGGCGAGCCATGATGCGAGTCCTCCGCAATGGCACGCGCATCCCCGTGCGGGGATCCAGGGGCCGGATCCGGGCGGCGTTCTGCGCGCTCGCGATGCTGGGCGTTTTCCTGGCGCCGGCCCATGCCGAGCGCGTCAAGGATCTGGCGCAGGTCGGCGGCGTGCGCAGCAATCCCCTGGTCGGCTACGGCCTGGTGGTCGGCCTGGACGGCACCGGCGACCGCACCAGCCAGACCCCGTTCACCGTGCAGAGCCTGCGCAACCTGCTCAACGAGCTGGGCGTCAACGTGCCGGGCAACGTCAACCCGCAGCTGAAGAACGTGGCCGCGGTGGCGATCCACGCCGACCTGCCCGCCTTCGCCAAGCCGGGCCAGCCGATCGACGTCACCGTGTCCTCGATCGGCAACTCGGTCTCGCTGCGCGGCGGTACGCTGCTGATGGCGCCGTTGAAGGGCGCCGACGGCCAGGTGTACGCGCTGGCCCAGGGCAACCTGGTGGTCGGCGGTTTCGGCGCCGAAGGCCGGGACGGCTCGCGGGTCTCGGTGAACGTGCCCAGCGTCGGGCGCATTCCCGGCGGCGCGATCGTCGAGCGCGCCCTGCCCGACGTGTTCGCCGGCACCGGCGAGATCACCCTCAACCTGCACCAGCCCGACTTCACCACCGCCTCGCGGCTGGTGGCGGTATTGGATTCCACCTTCGGTCCCGGCAGCGCCCATGCCATCGATGGCGGCACGGTCGCGCTGCGCTCTCCGACCGATTCGAGCGCACGCATCAACTTCCTCGCGCAAGTGGAGAACCTCGAGCTCACCCCGGGCGAGGCCGCCGCCAAGATCGTGATCAACTCGCGTACCGGCACGGTGGTGATCGGCTCGGCGGTGCGGGTGATGCCGGCCGCGGTCTCGCACGGCTCGCTGACGGTCACGGTGGGCGAATCGCTCAACGTCAGCCAGCCGAACGCCTTCGCGAACGGCCAGACCGTGGTGACGCCGCAATCGCAGATCACCGCGAACGCCGAAGGCAGCCACATGTTCAAGTTCCAGGGGGGCGTCACCCTCGACCAGATCGTCAAGGCGGTCAACGAGATCGGCGCCGCGCCGGGCGACCTGGTCGCCATCCTCGAAGCGCTCAAGCAGGTCGGCGCGCTGCAGGCGGAGCTGGAGGTGATCTGATGAACATCACCCGCCCCGCCTTCTCGCTCGCGCCGGCCGAGCAGAAGCCCTCCCCGCAGCGCATCGACGAGGTCTCGCGCAAGCTCGAGAGCCAGTTCACCCAGATGCTGGTCAAGTGCATGCGCGACGCCAGCCTGGGCGACCCGATGTTCCCGGAGCAGAACCAGACCTATCGCGACTTGTACGACCGCCAACTCTCGGACCTGCTCAGCCAGGGCAAGGGACTCGGCCTGGCGCCGCTGATCGCGCGCCAGCTCAATGGCGGGCAGTCCCCGGATGCCGGGACGCAGGCCGGCAGCGATGGCATGGTCGATCCCGCGCCGTCGGAGCGGCGTTCGCAGGCCGCGTTCTACAAGCGGTTCCCGGCGGGCGTGGCCAGCGCCGACGCGCTCGACGCGATCGCCGGGCGCGGGGACCGCAGCCGCGGCAACGCCGTGGCGGTGGACGAGGCGGCGCTGGTCGATTCGCGCGCCTGCGACGACGTACAGAGCGTCGCCGAGACCGACCCCAGCGCGTTCCCGGCGGGATCGCCCGAGCACTTCGTCGCCAGGATCTGGCCGCACGCGCGCCGCGCCGCCAAGGAACTCGGCGTGGATCCGCGTGCGCTGGTCGCGCAGGCCGCGCTGGAGACCGGTTGGGGCCGCCGCGGCATCCGCGACAGCGCCGGCAACAGCGCCAACAACCTGTTCGGGATCAAGGCCACCGGCTGGCAGGGCGCGCGCGTCAGCACCTCGACGCACGAGTACGTCAACGGCGAGCGCCGCGCCGAACGCGCCGACTTCCGCGCCTACCGCTCGCCGGCGGAGAGCTTCGACGACTACGTCAGGCTGCTCAAGAGCAATCCGCGCTACCAGCAGGCGCTCAACGCCGGCGACGACGTGCGCCGATTCGCCAGCGAACTGCAGCGTGCCGGCTACGCCACCGATCCGGCCTACGCCCGCAAGATCTACGCCATCGCCAACGGCCCCACGCTGGACCGCGCCCTGTCCACCGCCACCGGCAACCTCGTCGCCAGCCGCTGACGAGGATCCCAGGAGCCCAACGCATGTCCAGCCTGCTCGCCACCGGCACCAGCGCCCTGCTCAGCTACCAGCGCTCGCTCGGCACCATCGGCAACAACGTCGCCAATGCCGGCACCCCCGGCTACAGCCGGCAGGTGGCCGAGCTGGCCACGCGCGGCACCGGCGGCGTGCAGGTGCAGGACATCAAGCGCCTCACCGATTCGCTGGCCATCAACCGCGTGCTCAACAGCACCGGCGAGCTGAACCGCCTGCAGCAGCTGTCCGGCAAGGCCGGCGATCTCGACACGCTGATGTCCGACAGCGCCACCAATCTCGGCGGCCCCCTGTCCGGCTTCTTCGACAGCCTGAGCGGACTGAGTGCCAATCCCGCGTCCGACACCTCGCGCAAGGCGGTGCTGCAGAGCGCCGACGCGCTGGCGGGACGCTTCCGGCAGCTGGATGCCGCGATGGACGGCATGGCCCACGACGTCGATGCCAGCCTCGGCGACAGCGTGCGACAGGTCAACGACCTCACCAGCCAGATCGCCAAGCTCAACCGGCAGATCTCGCGCGGCAGCGGCCCCTCGCCCGAGACGCTCGACAAGCGCGACCAGCTGATCGAGCAACTGGTGGGCCTGACCGGCGGCAACACGTTCGTCCAGGACGATGGCTCGATCAACGTCTACACCTCCGGGGGCCAGGCACTGGTGGTCGGCGCCACGCCGATGTCGTTGACAACCGTCGCCGATCCGTACCGGTCCGACCGCCTGAACCTCGCGCTGCAGGTCCAGGGGCAGACGATCCCGCTCGGCAAGGACGTGCTGGGCGGCACGCTCGGCGGCCTGCTGGATTTCCGCAGCGACGTGCTCGACCCCGCGCGCAACGAGCTGGGCCGCCTGGCGATGGTGGTCGACGGCAGCATCAACGATGCGCAGGCCGCCGGTACCGACCTCTACGGCAAGCCAGGCCAGGACCTGTTCTCGATCGCCCCGCCGGCGGTCAGCCCCCATGCGGCCAATGCCGGCACCGCGACGATGCAGGCGAGCGTGGTGGACATCGGCAAGCTCGACAGCGCCGACATCCTGCTGCGTTTCGACGGCACGGCGTGGTCGGCGACCAACGCGAGCACTGGTGCGGCGCTTGCGCTCGCCGGCAGCGGCGCGGCCGGCGACCCGCTGGTGGTCAATGGCATCCGGATCGATGTCGGCGGCGCGGCGGCCAGCGGCGACCGCTTCCTGCTGCACGCCGGCGGCGGTGCCGGCACGTTGCAGTTGGTGGCCCGCGATCCCGGGCTGGTCGCCGCCGCCCGTGCGGTCCAGGGCCATGCGGACCTGGACAACGTCGGCAACGCCACGGTGGCCGGGCTGGAGGTGACCGATCCCCGCAACGCCGCCCTGCGCGACGCCGCGACGATCGAGTTCACCGACGCCAACCAGTACACCATCGACGGCAACGGCCCGTACGCCTACGCGCCTGGCGGGACGATCGCCGCCAATGGCTGGAGCTTCAAGCTGGACGGCGCCCCGGCCGCGGGCGATGTCTTCACCATCGCCGCCACCGGGCCCGGCTCCAGCGACAACGCCAACATGCTGAAGATGGCGGTGCTGGACGAGGCCAAGCTCATGTCGGACGGCTCGGTCAGCCTCAACGGCGCGGCATCGAGCTTCACCACGAGCGTGGCCTCGGCGGCCGCCCAGTCCAACTACGCCTACGAGTCGGAGCAGACCATCCACAACCAGGCGGTGGCGGCGCGCGATTCCGTCTCCGGCGTCAACCTCGACGAGGAGGCGGCGGACCTGATCAAGTACCAACAGGCCTACCAGGCCGCGGCCAAGATCATCGCCAGCGCCGACAACATCTTCCAGACCCTGCTGCAAGCCGTATAGGGCGACCGACCATGGGCATCACCCGCATCTCCACCAATGGGCAGTACCAGTACTCGCTCAACCTGATGCTGGCCAAGCAGCGCGACCTGGCCAAGACCTACCAGCAGGTCTCCACCGGGTCCCGGATGGTCGCCGGCGCGGACGATCCGCTCGGCGCCGGGCGTGCCCAGCAGATGGATCGCGGGATCGCCCGCATGGACCAGTACGTCGCCAACGCCCGGACGCTGCAGAGCCGGCTCAACCAGCAGGAAAGCGTGCTGGCGCAAGCGGGAGACCTGTTGATGCGCGTGCGCGACCTGACCGTCCAGGCCAACTCCGGCAGCCTCTCCGGCGCCGACCGGCAATCCATCGCCAGCGAAGTCGGCAGCATTCGCGATCAGCTGCTGGCATTGGCGAACACCGACGATGGCATGGGCAACCACCTGTTCGGCGGCACCCAGGACCGCAACGCGCCGTTCCTGATCAAGGATGGCGGCGTGGCCTACAGCGGCGACCAGAACCAGCGCAAGGTCGAGGTGGCCTCGGGCCAACAGGTCGGCGACACGCTGCCGGGAAGCGAGGTGTTCATGCGCATCCGCACCGGCAATGGCCAGCTCGACGCCCGGCCGGCTGCCGGCAACACCGGCACGGGCATCGTGGGCGACTTCGGGATCACCGACCAATCGGCCTGGAACCAGGCGAGCTACCAGGTCGTGTTCACCTCGGCGGACAGCTACCAGATACAGGGGCCCGCCGGCACCGTCACCGGCAGCTACAGTTCCGGCCAGACCATCGAGTACGCCGGCACCCGGCTCCAGTTGAGCGGCCAGCCGGCGCCTGGCGACAGCTTCCAGGTCGGCGCTTCCGGCAGCCGCGACATCTTCGCCACGCTGCAAGCGCTGTACGACACGCTCAAGTCGTCGCCCGCTTCGGCGAGCGAGAAGGCGGCGCAGGACAATGCCCTGCGCAGTTCGCTGCGCGACATCGACACCGCCACCGAGCACTTCATCGACGTGCGCGCCCAAGGCGGTTCGAACCTGGCGGCGATCGACAACGCCAATTCGCTCAACGAATCGCGCACCGTCGCGGTCAAGACCGATCTGTCGGGCATACGCGACCTCGACTATGCCGAGGCGCTGAGTCGCTACAGCCAGCAGAGCATCGCACTGGAAGCGGCGCAGAAGGTGTTCGCACGCTTTCAGCAGATGTCGTTGTTCGACACGATCTGATCGCCGGGACGGAACCCGTCTCGGCCGGCCGCGCAAGCGGGGCGCAATCCTCTTCGCCGCCTTCGTCGGGGCTCCCTGCCCGGCCGGCGGCCATCGCATTGGCCGGCATGGCCCGAACGACCGTTCCGGCGCATCCCTAAAGCTCCCGCGGCCGCTGCCGCTATTGATCTTCTGCGCGTCCCGGGCGGCGCCGCAACAGATTGAAAAACAGCGAGATTTCCGCAAAAAAACTTAAAGCTTGTCGCCGCATCGCCGTTATCCATTCCAGCAGAGGCGAGGGTAGTTCACCCGGCTGGCTGCGAAAGCCGGCCGGAGCTCTCCGCCGGGTCACATCCCAACTGGAGATAACACCATGGCACAAGTCATCAACACCAACATCCTGTCGCTGAACTCGCAGCGCAATCTGAACAGCACCACGAGCAGCCTGGCCACCACGGTGCAGCGGCTGTCCTCGGGCCTGCGCATCAACAGCGCCAAGGACGATGCCGCCGGCCTGGCCATCAGCCAGCGCATGACCGCGCAGATCCGCGGCATGGACGTGGCCGCCCGCAACGCCAACGACGGCATCTCGCTGGCCCAGACCGCCGAAGGCGCGCTCGGCTCGATCGGCGACAGCCTGCAGCGCATCCGCGAGCTGGCCGTGCAGGCCGCCAACGGCACCAACACCGACGACGACAAGGCCGCGCTGCAGAAGGAAGCCACCGCGTTGAGCGCGGAAATCGCCCGCGTCATCAAGAACACCGACTTCAACGGCCAGAAGCTGTTCGTCGGCGAGGATGGAACGACCGCTCCCGCGCTGAGCAAGACCATCCAGGTCGGCGCCAATGCCACCGAGAACGATCAGATCAAGGTCGAGGTCGAGAGCCTGGGCGGTCTGCTGACCGCCGTCAGCGTGGCCGCGGACGAAGGCGCCGGCACCCCGGCAGGTATCGACATCCTCTTGGCCGGTACGGTCGCCGACGGCTCCGCCACCCCCGATGCGGACAACGTCCTCACCAAGCTCGACGGTTTCCTGAACACCGTCAACAACGCCCGTGCCGACCTGGGTGCCGTGCAGAACCGCTTCACCTCGGTGATCTCCAACCTGAACACCAGCTCGGAGAACCTGTCGTCCGCACGCAGCCGCATCCAGGACGCCGACTACGCCAAGGAGACCGCGGAGCTGACCCGCACGCAGATCCTCCAGCAGGCGGGCACGGCGATGCTGGCACAAGCCAAGTCGCTGCCGCAGAACGTGCTGAGCCTGCTGCAGTAATACGCGGAGCACCATCTCGCTGCAGACGAAAGACCCCTCCCAGGAGGGGTCTTTCGCATTGCTCGCGTTCACTACCCGCTTCTGTGGGAGCGGCTTCAGCCGCGATGGGGCTTTCTCATTTGCCTCTCCCGCATAGGGATGCGCAGGCTGTTGCAGAGGGATCTGCATGAAAGCCCCATCGCGGCTGAAGCCGCTCCCACAAGAAGCCGTTCCTGCGGGTGTCATTCCAGATGCGGCGCCCGCTCGGCACGGAAATTGCAACTGCAGCTCAAGCACTGGCCCCGGCGGCCGATATCCCTTCGCCCTCCCTGGAGGAACCGCACATGGCAATCTCCGTCACCGGCTCAGGCTTCGACATTCCCGGTACCGTGTCCGCCCTGGTCGCGGCCGCCCGCGCGCCCGCCGACAAGCGGATCGCCAGCGCGACCACGGCGGTCAACGCCAAGATCTCGGCGATCGGCCAGATCAAGAGCTCGTTCAGCAGCCTCCAGACCGCCCTCGACAAGCTGACCAGCGCCGCGAGCACCCCTACCTATACCGCGACCGCGCAAACCGGCGCGGGCTTCACCGCCAGCGCCGGCACCGGCGCGAGTCCCGGCAAGTACAACGTGGAGGTGGTCGCGCTCGCGAGCGCACAGAAACTCGCCTCCTCCGCCTATGCCAGCGGCGCCACGGTCGGTTACGGCACCCTCACGATCGGCTATGGCGATCAGAGCGTGGATGTCCAGATCGCCGAGGGCACGAGCCTGACCGGCATCGCCTCGGCGATCAACAGGGCGGCCGGCGGCAAGGGCGTGGTCGCCAGCGTGATCACCGCCAGCGATGGCCAGCACCTGGTGTTCAGCGCCGCGGATACCGGCACCGCCAATGCATTGACCATCACCGCCAGCGGCGGCGATGGCGGACTGGACAGCCTGACGACCGCCGGCGGAGAACTCACCGAGACCGTCGCCGCGGCCGATGCCGTGGTCCGCGTGGATGGATTCGAGCGCACCTCCGCCAGCAACAGCGTCGAAGACCTGGTTCCCGGAGTGACGCTCACGCTGACCAAGGCAGCGGAAGGCACCACCTACAGCCTGGACCTGGCGGTGGACAACGAGTCGCTCAAGAGCTCGCTCAGCGCCTTCGTGACCGCCTACAACAGCACCATCAACCTGCTCAAGTCGAGCAGCGCCTACAACAGCACCACGCAGACGGCCTCGGCGCTCACCGGCGATTCGCTGGTACGCTCGCTGCAGCAGCAATTGCGCAACCAGGTCAGCGCGAACGTCATCGACCTCAAGGGCCTGGGGATCACCGTCGACAAGAACGGCGTGATGAGCTTCGATACCGCGACTTTCGACAGCGCGATCTCCAGCGATCCCAGCGCCGCCGCCAAGCTGTTCGGTACCGACAGCAGCTTCGGCACCCCGGTCGGGAAGATCATCGGCAACCAGCTCGACGCCTATACCGGCAGCCTCACCCTGCGCACCGAAAGCCTCAACGACCAGTTGAAGGACCTGCAGGACCAGACCAGCGCGCTGGACGCCAAGATGGACAAGCTCAGCGCGCTCTACACCGCCCAGTACACGGCGATGGAAACGATGGTGCAGCAACTGCAGAGCAACGGCAGCGCCCTCAACGGGCTGCTTTCGCAATGACCGGGGCCCCTCCGCTCAAGATGCGCGCCGGCCGGTCGATATCCGGGTACCAGCCGCCCGCCCGCGCCGGGCAGCGTCTCCACGCAGACCGGTCGCCATCGCAGGAATGATCAACATGTATGGACCCAGCCGCCGCTACGCAGAGCAATACCGCAACATCGAGGTGTCCGCCCGGGTAGCCGAAGCCGATCCGCACATGCTGATCGCGCTGCTGTTCGAGGGAGCGAGCAAGCGCATCAGGCTGGCCCAGGCCTGCATGGTCCAGCGCGACCACGCGGCCAAGGGCAAGGCGATCGGCGAAGCCTGCGCCATCATCGGGCATTTGAACGGCTCGCTCGACCATGAAGCCGGTGGCGAGATCGCGGCCAATCTCTCCTCGCTCTACGACTACCTCGTGGTGCGCCTGACCGAGGCGAACCTCCACAACGACACTGCGGCGCTGGCCGAGGTCCTCGACCTGCTCGGCGAGGTCCAGTCGGCCTGGGCCGCCATCCCGGTCGAGCAGCGGGCCGCTGGACGGGCATCATGAAGATCGCGTCGCTGCGGGCGGAAATCTCGGCCATTCGCGCGACCTTCGAGCGCGGCGATTTCGCCTCGCTGCCGGCGATGCTGGAACTGCATACCGAACACGTACAGGCGTTCTGCGCCCAACCCGATGCGCGCGCCTTCCAGGCCGAGGTGCGCATGCTGCAAGCCGAACAGCAGGAAGTGGTCGCGTTGATGCGCCAGCGCCAGCGCCAGCTGCTCGACCTGATGCGCGCACAGCATCGATCCACGCGCGTCGCGCGCGTCTACACGCAGGCGGGCCTGGGACGATGAGCATGCCGATCCAGCACGAGGCGGAATCGGGCCTGTTCGCCGACGCGCTGAGTTGCGAACTGGCGTTGCCCGCGGAATTCCGGCCCGGCGCCGGGATCACGCGCGCCGGCGCGGCCGAATCGGTCCTGCGCAGCATCGCCCAGGTCGAGGACCTGCGCAGCGACGACCCGGGCGAGGATCGCGGCGAGCTGCCGCAGGCGGTGGCCCGGATGGAAGCCAAGCTGGACCTCGTCCTGGCCTTGATCGGCCACCTCGCGCGGCAATCCGGCCAGGCCCTGCCGTTGCGTCCGGTGCGCTGGTCGCGCCGCGGCATCCGCCTGGAAACCGGCGCGCGCAGCGGCGCCATGCCCGGCGCCGCCGGCACCCTCAGCCTACAGCCGGCGGACTGGCTCCCCGAGAACATCGAGCTGCCGGTCGCCGTCGTGGCCGAGGCGGCGAGCGGCACCGGCGGTTTCTTCCTCTGGCTGCGTTTCGGCGAGCTCGGCCCCGGCCTGGAGGCGGCGCTGGAACGGCACCTGTTCCGCCTGCACCGGCGCCAGGTCGCCGATGCGCGGCGGGCCCGGTGACCCGGCACCGGTTGGCGTGACCCGGCCGCTCGGCTAAGGTTCCCATCCGTCTGGGAGAAACGACCGTGCGAGTCATCATCGTCGACGATCACACGCTGGTGCGCGCAGGACTGTCGCGCCTGCTGCAGGGTTTCGCCGGCATCGATGTCGTCGCCGAGGCCAGCAACGCCCAGCAGGCGCTCGACCTGGCCACCCTGCACCGCCCCGACGTGGTGCTGATGGACCTCTCGCTGCCGGGACGCAGCGGCCTGGACGCGATGAGCGACGTGCTGCGCGCCGTGCCCCGCACCCGCATCGTGATGATGTCGATGCACGACGACCCGGCGCACGTGCGCGACGCGCTCGACCGCGGCGCGATCGGCTTCGTGGTCAAGGACGCCGCCCCGCTCGAACTCGAACTCGCCCTGCGTGCCGCCACCGCCGGCCAGGTGTTCCTGAGCCCGCAGATCTCCTCGAAGATGATCGCCCCGCTGCTCGGCCGCGAGAAGCCGGTCGGCATCGCGGCCCTGTCCCCGCGCCAGCGCGAGATCCTGCGCGAGATCGGGCGCGGCCAGAGCAACAAGGAGATCGCCGCGGACCTGGGCATCAGCGTCAAGACCGTGGAGACCCATCGGGCGCGGATGATGGAATCGCTGGGTTGCCGTCGCGCCAACGATCTGGTGCTGCTGGCCGCCCGGCACCACGGCGAGCTGACCTGACTGCCGCGCCGGCAAATCGGCGCCCATCACACTTCTGGATGCCTTGTAGGGAAATTCCTTACACGACGTAGGGAATTCCACGTCACCCCCTGCAAGAACTCCCGATTAAAACCCCGACGCATCCACATGCAAGATGCATTCCACGGCGTGCCGCCACGCCATGGGGACCTTGCATGAAGCCGACCATTTCCGCCCAGCTGGGCCAACAGCTCCACCTCACCCCGCAACTGCTGCAGTCGATCCGCCTGCTGCAACTGGATGGGTTGCAGTTGGAGCTGGAAATCCGGCGTGCCCTGGAGACCAACCCCCTGCTGGAACTGGAAGAGCCCGGCGACGAGGCGCCCGAGCAGGGCGATGCCGCCGGGGCGGCACTGGAGACGGCGGCCTTCGACGAGCTTCCGGAGGGCTCGATGTGGGACGTGGCAGGCGCCAGCTGGAACGGCGGCGAGGACGACCGCCTGCAGCACATCGCCGCGGGCGAGTCCACCGACCTGCACCTGCGCGTGCTGCAGGCACTGGCGCTGGAACTGGACGAGCGCGAACTCGCGGTCGCCGCGTTCTGGCTGGAACACACCGACGAGGCCGGCTACCTGCAGGAGGCGCGCGAGCCCCTCGCCCTGCTCGCCTCGGCCCGCCACGACCTGCCGGGCGAACGCGTCGAGGCGATCCGCCAGCGCCTGCTGCACGGCGAACCGGCCGGCCTGGCCGCGGCGGACCTGCGCGAGTGCCTGCTGGCCCAGCTGTCGGCGCTGCCCGGGCCGGTCGCCGCGCGGCCCCTGGCGACCCGCATCCTCGCCGACGGCCTCGACCTGCTGGCCGGCCACGATTACCCCGCCCTCGCCCGCCGCCTTGATGCCGAGGAAGCGGACGTGCGCGAAGCGGTGCGCCTGATCCTGTCGCTGCGCCCGCGCCCGGGCGAGGACACGCTGGCCGGCGACCACGGCCACGTGATCCCCGACGTGGTCGCCTGGCACGCCGACGGCCAGTGGCGCGTGGCGCTGAACCCGGCCACCACGCACCGGGTCGGGATCCACCCCGGCTACGAGCGCGCCCTGGCCGATGCCGACGCCTCGCCCGCCATGCGCGAGATGCTGCAGGAGGCGCGCTGGCTCACCCGCGGCCTGTCGATGCGCTACGAGACGCTGTTGCGCGCCACCCGCGCCATCGTCGAGCGGCAGGCGGCGTTCCTGGCCCGCGGCGAGGAGGCGATGGCGCCGCTGACGCTGAAGGAGATCGCCGACGCGATCGGCATGCACGAATCGACGGTCTCGCGCATCACCACCGGAAAGTACCTGCAGACCCCGCGCGGCACCTTCGAACTGAAGCATTTCTTCGCGGTGCGGCTGGAGGGCGCGAGCGTCTCCGGAGCCGCCGTGAAGGCCATGGTCAAGCGCCTGATCGAGAGCGAACCGGCCGGCCGGCCGCTCGCCGACGAGGCCATCGCCGGCCTGCTGGCCCGCCAAGGCGTTAATATTGCGCGCAGGACGGTGGCCAAGTACCGCGAGCAACTCGACATCGCACCCGCGCGCGAGCGCCGCCGCAACACCAAGCCGCTGCTGGCACGCGCGGGATGAGCAAAGGGAACTGACATGAGCAAGCTGACCGTCCTGCTGGTCGACGACCACGAAGGCTTCATCAACGCGGCGATGCGGCATTTCCGCAAGATCGAGTGGCTGGATGTCGTCGGCAGCGCCGCCAACGGCCTGGAGGCCATCGAGCGCTCCGAGGCGCTGCGCCCCAAGGTGGTGCTCATGGACCTGGCGATGCCGGAAATGGGCGGCCTGCAGGCCACCCGCCTGATCAAGACCCAGGACGACCCGCCCTACATCGTGATCGCCAGCCACTTCGACGATGCCGAGCACCGCGAGCACGCCCTGCGCGCCGGTGCCGACAACTTCGTCAGCAAACTGTCCTACATCCAGGAAGTCATGCCGATCCTGGAGGGGTTGACCGGGATGCGCCCATGAGCGAATCGCGCATTCTGCTGATCGACAGCGACGCCGTCCGCGCCGAGCGGACCATCTCGCTGCTCGAGTTCATGGACTTCAACCCGCGCTGGGTCAGCGATGGCGCCGACCTGAGCCCCGGCCGCCACCGCGGCGACGAATGGATGGCGGTGATGGTCGGCTCGGCCGAGGACGCCGCGCAGGCCGACGCGTTCTTCGACTGGCTGGCCGGCACCAAGCTGCCGCCGCCGGTGATGCTGATGGACGGCGACGCGCAGGCGTTCGCCGCGGCCCATCGCATGCACGAGGCCAATGTCTGGCCGCTGGAGACGCCGTTGCGCCATGCCCAGCTGGAGGCCCTGTTGCGCCGGGCCAGCCTGAAGCGGCTGGATGCCGAGCACCAGGCCGGCGCGCAGGAGCCCAGCGGCCCGACCGGCAACAGCGAGGCGGTGGTCAGGCTGCGCCGGCTGATCGACCAGGTCGCCCCGTTCGACACCACCGTGCTGGTGCTGGGCGAGTCCGGCACCGGCAAGGAAGTGGTCGCCCGCGCGATCCACCAGCAGTCGCCGCGACGCGACGGCCCGTTCGTGGCGATCAACTGCGGCGCGATCCCGCCGGACCTGCTCGAAAGCGAGCTGTTCGGCCACGAGAAAGGCGCCTTCACCGGCGCGCTGAGCGCGCGCAAGGGCCGCTTCGAGATGGCCGAGGGCGGCACCCTGCTGCTCGACGAGATCGGCGACATGAGCCTGCCGATGCAGGTCAAGCTGCTGCGCGTGCTGCAGGAGCGCAGCTTCGAGCGCGTCGGCGGCCACCAGACCATCCGCTGCAACGTGCGCGTGATCGCCGCCACCCACCGCGACCTGGAAGCCCGCATCGGCGAAGGCCAGTTCCGCGAGGACCTGTTCTACCGGCTCAACGTGTTCCCGATCGAAATGCCGGCATTGCGCGACCGTGCCGACGACCTGCCGATGCTGGTGCAGACCATCGCCGCGCAGCTGGCGCGCACCGGCCGCGGCGAGGTCCGCTTCGCCGACGAGGCGCTGCAGGCGCTGCGCGGGTACGACTGGCCGGGCAACGTGCGCGAGCTGACCAACCTGGTCGAGCGCCTGGCGGTGCTGCATCCGGGCGGCCTGGTGCGGGTGCAGGACCTGCCCGCGCGCTACCGCGGCGATTTCAAGGCGACCCCGGTGGAGGAACCCGCGACGGCACCGGCCGCCGAGCCCGCCGCCGCTCCGGCCGGCGGCGAGACGGCATCGACCCGCGAGCCTCCCGCCGCCGCGACGAGCCTGCCCGAGGACGGCATCGATCTGCGCGACCACATGGCGAACATCGAACTCGCCCTGATCAACGAAGCGTTGCAGCGCACCCAGGGCGTGGTCGCCCACGCCGCCCAGCTGCTGGGCCTGCGCCGCACCACCCTGGTGGAGAAGCTGCGCAAGTACGGCATCGACCGCGAGCAGACCGAACTGAGCGGCTGAGCGCCGCGGCCGGTGCCGGCTCCCCTGTGGGAGGGACTTCAGTCCCGACAGGGCTTTGCCGGTGGAGGCCGTCGGGCTGAAGTCCCTCCCACAAGCCGGATTCCCGGCGCCCGGGCAGTGGCACGCGGCTTGCATCGCTACGGTCGAACCGGCCGCAGCCGCGGCCGGCCCGCCCGCGGAGCTCCGCCCATGTCCCCTCCCGTCGCCCCCCTGTCGCTGCTGCCGGGCCTGGCCGCGTTCGCACCGCCGCCGGCCGCGGCGCCGGCGGACGAGCCGATCTACGTCACCCGCCCCAGCCTGCCGCCGCTGGCCGAGTTCCTGCCCTACCTGGAACGGATCTGGGAGCGCCGGGTACTGACCAACAACGGCCCGTTCCACCGCGAGCTGGAGCAGCGGCTGGCCGAGCACCTCGGGGTGGAGCACATCTCGCTGTTCGCCAACGGCACCCTGGCGCTGGTGACCGCGCTGCAGGCGCTGCGCATCACCGGCGAGGTCATCACCACCCCCTACAGCTTCGTGGCGACCTCGCACGCGCTGCTCTGGAACGGGATCAAGCCGGTGTTCGCCGACATCGACCCGCACACCCTGAACCTGGACCCGGCGGCGATCGAGGCGGCGATCACCCCGCAGACCACCGCGATCCTGCCGGTGCACTGCTACGGCCAGCCCTGCGACGTGGCGGCGATCGAGACCATCGCCGACAACTACGGGCTGAAGGTGATCTACGACGCCGCGCATGCGTTCGGGGTCGAGGACGAAGGCGGCAGCATCGTCCGCCACGGCGACCTGTCGGTGCTCAGCTTCCACGCCACCAAGGTGTTCAACACCTTCGAGGGCGGCGCGATCGTCAGCCCAGACGCGCGCACCAAGCGCCGCATCGACCATCTCAAGAACTTCGGCTTCGTCGACGAGGTGACCGTGGTGGCGCCGGGCATCAACGGCAAGATGAGCGAGATCAACGCCGCCTTCGGCCTGGTCCAGCTGCAGCACCTGGACCAGGCGCTGGCGCGGCGGGCGCGGATATCCGAGCGTTACAGCGAGGGATTGCGCGGCGTGCGCGGGATCGAGCCGGTCGTCAACAGCGCGGTGCGGCGCAACCACGCCTACTTCCCGATCCTGGTCCGGCCCGAGTACCCGCTCGCGCGCGACGCGCTCTACCAGGCGCTCAAGCAGCAGGGCATCCATGCGCGCCGCTACTTCTACCCGTTGATCAGCGCGTTCCCGATGTACAAGGGCCTGGCCTCGGCCGCACCCGAGCGGCTGCCGCACGCGCAGGCGATCGCCGGCCAGGTGATCTGCCTGCCGCTGTACCCGGACCTGACGGCCGAGGCCCAGGACCGGATCATCGCGATCGTCCGCGACGCCGGGCACGCAGGTGGCTGAGTGCGGCGCGCGCGCGGCCGGCGAACGTTTCGTGATGTTCTCCGGCGCCAACGAGCGGGCGCTGGTGGCGCTGTGCCGTGCGTTCGCGCGGCGCGGGCTGAGCTGCTCGATCGCCGCCCGGCCCGGGCCGGACCCGATCCGGCATACCCGCTACCGCGCCTGGATCGAGGCCGAGCGCGGCAGCGACCAGCTGGAACTGCAGGACCTGCTGCGCTGCGTGCGCGCGATCGCCGCGCGTCATCCCGGCCGTCGCCTGCTGCTGCTGCCGACCGCCGAATCGGTCAACCGCCTGGCGCTGCGCCATCGCGCCGAATTCGAGCAGGCCGGGCTGCAGGTGCCGCTGGTCGATGAGGCGATCTACCTGGCGGTCTCCGACAAGGCCAGCCTGCTGGCGCTGGCCGCACGCTTCGGGCTGGAGCCGCCGCCGATGCTGGAGGCGCCGGTGGCCGAGGCATTGCCGCTGGTCGCCAAGCCGCGATGCGAGTTCGCGCCCGACAGTGGCCGCAAGCTGTACCCCGAACTGATCTTCGAGCGCGCCCGGCTCGAACGCTTCCTGGCCACGCACGAACCGGACCACTACTTCTTCCAGCGCTACCTGGACGGCGCCAGCTACTACTACCTGGCGCACTTCGACCGCGGCGGCAACGCCCGCTTCGCCTACCAGCGCAACCTGGCGCAGCAGGCCAACGGCAAGTCGATCGTGGCCGCCGAGCTGTGCGAATGCCCCGACGCGGACACCCGGCAGCGGCTGCAGGCGATGTTCCGCGCGATCGGCTACCACGGCTACGCGATGGTCGAGGTGATGCTGCTGCACGGGCGCAGCTACCTGATCGAGGTGAACCCGCGCTTCTGGGGGCCGTGGACCCTGGCCGACCGCGCCGGTTTCCTGCCCGAGGCCTGCGACGGGCGCCCGCTGGCGACGTCCGGCGCGCGCAGCGGGCGCTACTTGTGGCTGGGCGGCTGGCTGGCCGAGCGCCGCGCCGGGCGGCGCATGCGCCGCTATCCCGGACTTCGTCTTCCGACCCTGCTGGCGCTGGCCTGCAGCGACGTCTACCTGCGGCCGGACAGCCTGCCGCTGTTCCTGCGCGAGCTGCTGCCGCCGCCGCGCCTGCGCTCCCCGCACCCCGCACCCTCCGGCTCCGGATCCCCGTCATGAACGACTCCACCGCCCTGCGCGAGGCTTTCGCGCGCACCCGCCGCGGTTCCAAGCACGCCTGCTACCAGGACATCCCTTCGCTGCTGCAGCCGCTGCTGCCGGCGCCCGCGCCCGGCGAACTGCGCCGCCACGACCGCGAGCGCCTGCGCTACCTGCTGGCGCGGCTCGGGGTCGCCGGCCGCTCGGTGCTGGACATCGGCTGCAACGGCGGCTTCTTCCTGCTGGAGCTGCTGGCGGCCGGCGCAAGCCGGGCCACCGGCTACGAGGGCAGCCGCGACCATGCCGAGTTCCTCGCGCAGGCGGCCGCGGCGCTGGGCCTGGGCGAACGCCTGCAGGTGCATCCGCGCTACTACGACTTCCAGGGCGACAGCGCGCACCACGACGTGGCGCTGCTGCTGAACGTGCTGCACCATGTCGGCGACGACTACGGCGACCGCGGCCTGAACATCGCCGGCGCGCGCGAGGAGATCCTGCGCAGCCTGCGGCGCATGCGCGAGCGGTGCGACGTGCTGGTGTTCCAGCTCGGCTTCAACTGGAAGGGCGAGCGCGACGCCGGGCTGTTCGCGCAAGGCAGCATCGCCGAGATGGTCGAGTTCGTCGAGCAAGGCGCACGCGGCAGCTGGCGGCTGCGCCACGTCGGCGTCGCCGAGCGGCTGGCCGACGGCGGCATAGAGTACCGCGAGCTGGGACCGGACAACGGCCACCGCAAGAACGAACTGGGCGAATTCCTGAACCGCCCGCTGTTCATCCTCGACTGACCGCCGCCCATGCATCCCAGCCGCCTCCACCGCCGCATCGTCCATCCCTACTACCTGCTCGCGCCGGACTACCGCGAGTCCTCCTCGGGCATCCAGTGCGTGCACTACCTGTGCCACGCGCTGAACCTGGAGGGCGCCGAGGCCTACGTCACCGGCTGCTCGGTCACCCATCCGCGGCTGAAGACGCCGCTGCTGGACGCGGCCACCCGCGAACGCCACCTCGCCGAGAAGCGCCGATTCATCGCGATCTACCCGGAAATCGTCAGCGGCAACCCGCTCGGCGCCGAGGTCAGCGTGCGCTACATGCTCAACCGCCAGGGCGTGCTCAACGGCAATGCGCTGGATGCCGGCCCGGACGACCTGTACTTCCACCACCGCGAGGAATTCGTCGATCCGGCCCATCCCGGCCCGCTGTTGACTGTGCCGATGGTCGACGTCGGCCTGTTCTCGCCGGAACCGGCGCAGCCGCGCACCCGTGCCCTGCTCTATCTCAACCGGGTGCCGCGCGCGGCGGTGGACTTCTCGGCGCTGCCGCCGGACATCGAGGTGCTGTCGATGGACGCGCCGCTGCCGCTGGAGGCCCTGGCCGACGCCTTCCGGCGCGCGCGCGTGCTGTACAGTTACGAATCCTCCACCACCTGCCGGCTGGCGATCATGTGCGGCTGCCCGGTGGTGGCGCTGTCGGCGCCCGGCTACGAGCGCTATGCGGTCACCGAGGCCACCCGCCGCGATCTCGGCGGCGGCTTCGCGTCGAGCGACGATGCGCAGGCGCTGGCCGCCGCACGCGCCGAGACCGCCGCGGCCTGGCGGCTCCACGCCGACGGCGAGGCGCGCTTCTGGCAGCAGCTGGACGGCTTCATCGACGTCACCCAGCAGCGTGCCGCCGACGTCCCGACGCCCGCCGCGCCGCTGCAGCGCTGGCTCGAAGCACGCCATGCCAGCCCCGCGCAGCGCGCATCGGTGCAGGCCCGGGTGCAGCGGCTCGGCACGCCGCAGCTGCAGCTGTTCGTGCTCGCCGCCGATGCCGGCGACGTCGCGCTCGCCGCGACCCTGGCCTCGCTGGCCGACAGCCCGTTGGCAATGCAGGCGCACGTGCTGGCGCCACAGCCGCCGGCTGCGCCGGTGGCCGCCAGCGTGCACCCCTGCGCCGACCGTGCCGAGCAATGGGCGCGGATCAATGCGCTGGCGGCCGCACATCGGCACGACTGGCTGATGATCGTGCAAGCAGGCGAACGCTTCCTCGACTCGGGCCTGCTGGTGCTGGCGCGCGACCTGGCCGGCGCCACAGACATCCGCGCGGTCTGCGCCGACGCGATCATGTGCGGCGAGGACGGCAGCCTGTCGGCGCTGCTGCGCCCGGACTTCAACCTCGACCTGCTGCTGTCGATGCCGTCGGCGATGGCGCAGCACTGGCTGTTCCATGCCGATGCGTTCCTGCAGGCCGGCGGCCTCGACCCGGCGCGCGGCGAGGCCGCCGAGCTGGACCTGCTGCTGCGCCTGGTCGAGCACGGCGGCATCGAAGGGCTCGGCCATGTCCACGAGCCCCTGCTGGCGGTTCCGCCGCAACGGATCGCGACCCGGCAGCAAGAACTGGACGCGATCGCGGCCCACCTGCGCAATCGCGGCTACGACCAGGCGCGGATCGAGCCCGGCCTGCCCGGTTGCTACCGCATCCACTACGGCCACCAGGCGACTCCGGGCGTCTCGATCGTCATCCCGACCCGCAACCAGTTCGGGCTGCTGTCGCGCTGCGTCGAAAGCCTGCTGGAAAAGACCGCCTACAAGAACTACGAGATCCTGATCGTCGACAACGCCAGCACCGACGCCGACGCCTGCACCTGGCTGGACGGGATCGAGGCGATGGGAAACCCGCAGCTGCGGGTGCTGCGCTACCCGCATCCGTTCAACCATTCGGCGATGAACAACCTGGCCGCGCAGCACGCGCGCGGCGAGTACCTGCTGCTGCTGAACAACGACACCGCGGTGCTGCAAGAGGACTGGCTGGACGCGCTGCTCAACCATGCCCAGCGTCCGGAGGTCGGGGTGGTCGGCGCCAGGCTGCTGCGTCCCGACGGCCGCATCCAGCATGCCGGCATCGTACTAGGCATGAGTTCTCCGACCGAGTTCCCGTTCGCCGGCCAGCCGCTGGACGCGCCGGGCTACATGCACCGCCTGCAGGTGGACCAGGACTACAGCGCGGTCAGCGGCGCCTGCCTGATGATCCGCAAGTCGCTCTACGACGAGCTCGGCGGACTGGACGAAGGCTTCGAGGTGTCGGGCAACGACGTGGACCTGTGCCTGAAGGTGCGCGCGGCCGGCTATCTGGTCGTGTGGACGCCGCATGCGCTGCTGATGCACGAGGGCGGCGCCAGCCTGGCGCGGGTCGATGCGCGCAGCATCCAGGAAAAGGCCCGGAGCGCCGTCGCCGACCAGGACCGGCTTTACGAGCGCTGGCTGCCGATGATCGCCCACGACCCGGCCTACAACCGGAACCTCACCCTCAACGGCGCGGCGTTCCAGGTGCAGACGGAGTCCCAGCTCAACTGGCGCCCGCTGAGCTGGCGCCCGCTGCCGGTGGTGCTCGCTTCCCCGGCCGACCAGGCCGGCTGCGGCCACTACCGCATCATCCAGCCGGCGCGCGCGCTCGAAGGATTCGGGCTGGCCGAGACCATCGTCAGCCAGCGCTACCTGTCGCCTGTCGAGATGGAGCGGCTCGCCCCGGACACGCTGGTGCTGCAGCGGCAGATGACCGAACAACAGATCGAGCAACAAAAGCGCGTGATCCGCTTCAACAGTTGCTTCAAGGTCGCCGAACTGGACGACTACCTGCCCAACGTTCCCAGGAAGAGCGCCCACTACGGGACCTTGCCCAAGGACATCCTCAAGACCATGCGCAAGGCATTGACGCTGGTGGACCGCTTCATCGTCTCCACGCCGGCCCTGGCCGAGGCATTGGACGGCCTGCACCCGGACATCCGGGTGGTCGAGAACCGTCTGCCGCTGCCGTGGTGGGGCCAGGCGAAAGGCTTGCGCCGCCAGGGACGCAAGCCAAGGGTCGGCTGGGGCGGCGGCGCGGGCCACCGCGGGGATCTGGAGATGATCGCCGACGTGGTCGCGGCGCTGGCCGACGAGGTCGAATGGGTGTTCTTCGGCATGTGCCCGGACGGAATCCGCCCGTACGTCCACGAGTTCCATCCTGGCGTCCCGATCGAGGACTACCCGGCAAAACTGGCCTCGTTGAACCTGGACCTGGCCCTGGCGCCGCTGGAGGACAATCTGTTCAACCAGTGCAAGAGCAATCTCAGGCTGCTCGAGCTGGGCGCCTGCGGTTTTCCGGTGGTGTGCAGCGACGTGCGCCCGTACCAGTGCGACCTGCCCGTGACCCGGGTCAAGCCCCGGTTCCGCGACTGGGTGGACGCCATCCGCATGCATGTCCACGACCTGGACGCGGCCGCGAAGGCGGGCGATGCATTGCGCGAGGCGATCCATCGCGACTGGATGCTCGACCAAACCAAGGCCCAAGCCTGGCTGGCCCAGTGGCTGCCGGGGTGAGGCCATGGCCGCGTGCCGTGGCGAGCCCGCCATCCCATGCGGGCCCCGCCGGAATCCCGACGCGATTCCGGCACGCCGCTTGCATGAATGACCGTGCCCCACCGGCATGGTCATTCCGATGAGCGATTCCATTTCCTCGATCCTTTCGCAGATCCGCAGTTACCAGGGCCAGATCGGCCAGGCGGGCGCCACGGCGACCGGCGACGTCGCGCGCGGCAATGCCATCCAGGGCCTGCCGGGGCCGGACGGCGTGCAGGCCACCGCTGCGCCCAGCTTCACCGAGACCTTGCGCGGCGCGCTCAGCGGCGTGAACCAGGCGCAGCAGGCGTCCGGAGCGCTGGCCAAGGCGTTCGAAATGGGCGATCCCAGCGCGGACCTGGCCAAGGTCATGGTCGCCGCCCAGCAGTCATCCATCGCCTTCCGCGCCACCGTGGAAGTCCGCAATCGACTCGTCCAGGCCTACCAGGACGTCATGAACATGCCGCTGTAAGGGTCTAGGCGATGGCACTCGCACTGAGCAAGGAAAACCTCGCCAACACCTCGGAGAAGGCCGGGGCGTGGTTCGACCGCATCCAGAGCCTGCAGATCACCCGCCGGCTCGGCCTGATGGCGATGGTCGCCATTGCCGTGGCGGCCGGACTCGCGGTGTTCTTCTGGTCGCAGAAGCCGGCCTACACGCCGCTCTATACCGGCCTGGACGAGAAGGCCACGGCCGAGGCCACCGACCTGCTGCGCACCGCCAAGATCCCGTTCAAGATCGACCCGGCCACCGGTGCGATCACCGTGCCCGAGGCCAACCTGCACGACGCGCGGCTCAAGCTCGCTGGTTCCGGCCTGACCGACAGCGGCAGGCTCGGCTTCGAGCTGATGGAAAAGGATCCCGGCTTCGGCGTCAGCCAGTTCGTCGAGAACGCGCGCTACCAGCACGCGCTCGAAACCGAACTGGTGCGCACCATCACCACGCTGCGCCCGGTCCGCGACGCGCGCGTGCACCTCGCGATCCCAAAGCCGAGCGCCTTCACCCGCCAGCGCGACGTCGCCAGCGCCTCGGTGGTGCTGGAACTGCGCGGCGGCCAGACCCTGGAACGCAACCAGGTCGATGCGATCGTGCACCTGGTCGCCTCCTCCATCCCCGATCTCGCGCCGGAACGCGTCACCGTGGTCGACCAGAGCGGCCGCATGCTCACCATCGCCGATCCCAACAGCGACGCGGCGATGAACGCGGCGCAGTTCGAGCAGGTGCGCCGCCAGGAGCAGTCCTACGGCCAGCGCATCCGCGAACTGCTCGAACCGATGACCGGCCCCGGCCGCGTCAATCCGGAAGTGAACGTGGACATGGACTTCTCGGTGGTCGAGGAAGCGCGCGAGCTGTACAACGGCGAGCCGCCGAAGCTGCGCAGCGAACAGGTCAGCGAGAACAGCTCCAACGTGCCCGGCCCGCAGGGCGTGCCCGGCGCCGCCAGCAACACCCCGCCCGGCCAGGCCGGCGCGCCGGCCCCGGCCAATGCCGGCAATGGCGCCGCTCCCGCCGCGGCGCAGGCGCAGCAGGCCGCCGCGGCCAATCCGACCGAGAGTTCCCGGAGCGCCACCCGCAACTACGAGCTGGACCGCACCCTGCAGCACACCCGCCAACCGGCCGGCCGCATCAAGCGCGTGTCGGTGGCGGTGCTGGTCGATCATGTGCCGCGGCCGGGCAGCGACGGCAAGATCACCGAACAGGCGCTGAGCGCGGCCGAGCTGACCCGGATCGAGGCCCTGGTGAAGCAGGCGGTGGGTTTCGACGCCGATCGCGGCGACACGGTGTCGGTGATGAACGCGCCGTTCGTGCGCGAGAAGCCCATGGCCGAGGAAGGCCCGGCCTGGTGGGAAGACCCGCGCGTGCAGAACTGGCTGCGCCTGGGCGTCGGCGCGCTGGTGGTGCTGGTGCTCGCCTTCGGCGTGCTGCGCCCCACCCTGCGCCAGCTGGCCGGCGCGATGCCGGCCCGGCGCAAGGACGAGGCGGACGGCCGCCGCGAACCGCAGCTCGCCGACGTGCGCATGCTCGACGAGGACGGCGAAGGGTTGCTGTCGGGCTTGGCCGAGGACACCGCGCAGCTCGCCGCTGACAAGCGGAAGGAAGCCATCGCCCTGCCGTCGGATGCCTACGAGGACCGCCTGCGCCAGGCGCGCGAGGCGGTCAAGGCCGATTCCAAGCGGGTGGCCCAGGTCGTGAAGGGATGGGTGGCCAATGAAGCCTGACGCGCAGCCCCTGACCGGCGTGCAGCGCGCCGCCGTGCTGCTGCTCTCGCTCGGCGAGGCCGATGCGGCCGAGGTGCTCAAGCACATGGAGCCCAAGGAGGTGCAGAAGATCGGCATCGCCATGGCGACCATGTCCGGGATCACCCGCGAGCAGGTCGAGCAGGTGATGGACGATTTCAACGGCGAACTCGCCGGCAAGACCTCGCTGGGCGTGGGCGCCGACGACTACATCCGCAACGTGCTGATCCAGGCGCTCGGCGCCGAGAAGGCCAGCGGCCTGATCGACCGCATCCTGCTCGGGCGCAACACCACCGGCCTGGACACGCTCAAGTGGATGGACCCGCGCGCGGTGGCCGACCTCGTGCGCAACGAGCACCCGCAGATCATCGCCATCGTGATGGCGCACCTGGACAGCGACCAGGCCGCCGAAGCGCTGAAGCTGCTGCCCGAGCGCACCCGCGCCGACGTGCTGCTGCGCATCGCCACGCTCGACGGCATCCCGCCCAATGCGCTGAGCGAGCTCAACGAGATCATGGAGCGCCAGTTCGCCGGCAACCAGAACCTCAAGTCCTCGACCATCGGCGGCGTGAAGTGCGCTGCGAACATCCTCAACTTCCTGGAATCCGGCCAGGACCAGGGCGTGTTGCAGGCGATCGGCAAGGTCGATGCCGAACTCGCCGGCAAGATCCAGGACCAGATGTTCGTGTTCGACAACCTGGTTGACCTGGACGACCGCGCGATCCAGACGCTGCTGCGCGAGGTGTCCGGCGACAAGCTCGGGCTGGCCTTGCGCGGCGCCGACGCCCGCGTCCGCGACAAGATCACCCGCAACATGTCCCAGCGCGCCGCCGAGATCCTGCTCGAGGACATGGAGGCGCGCGGGCCGGTGCGGCTGTCCGACGTCGAGGCCGCGCAGAAGGAAATCCTCACCATCGTCCGCCGCCTGGCCGACGAAGGCGCGATCTCGCTCGCCGGCGGCAGCGCGGAGGCGATGATATGAGCAACGTCGTGCGCTGGATCGCACCGGACCTGGCGTTGCCGCCGCAGCCGGCCGAACCGGACATCGCGCCGGACCCGTTCGAGGAAGCGCCCCCGCCGCGCCCGCCGACGCTGGAGGAGATCCAGGCGATCCAGGACGCGGCGCACCAGGAGGGCTTCGAGCGCGGCCATGCCGAAGGCTATGCGCAGGGCCAGGCGGAGGTGCGCCGGCTGACCGCGCAGATCGAGGGCATCCTCGACAACTTCAGCCGTCCCCTCGCCCGCCTGGAGAACGAAGTGGTCGGCGCATTGGGCGAACTGGCCGTGCGCATCGCCGGCGTGCTGGTCGGCCGCGCCTACGAGGCCGATCCCGTATTGCTGTCGGACCTGGTCAGCGAAGCCATCGATGCGGTCGGCGGCGCCAGCCGCGAGGTCGAGGTGCGCCTGCACCCGGACGACATCGCCGCGCTCACGCCGCTGCTGTCGCTGGTGTCGGGCGCACGCCTGGCACCGGACATGGGCCTGAGCCGCGGCGACCTGCGCGTGCACGCCGAGACCGTGCGCATCGACGGCACGCTCGACGCGCGCCTGCGCGCCGCGCTGGAAACGGTACTGCGCAAGTCGGGGGCCAGGGTATGAAAAAGACAACCCACGCCGAGCTTGTCCCTTCTCCCGCCTGCGGGGGAAGGTGCCCGGAGGGCGGATGGGGGCATGCACCACACAACCGCCAATCCCCTCATCCAGCGCTGCGCGCCACCTTCTCCCGCGAGCGGGAGAAGGCAACGGCGATCTCCTTTCCGCCATTCCGATCGACCCTGTCCTCCCGCCTCCGCTCCGCTTCACCGCTCACGAAAGGTGCCACCCCATGAGCGCACTGATGGGCGCCACTCCCGCCGACTGGCTCGCCGCGCGCAACCTGCGCCTGGCGACCCGGCTGGGCAGCATCGGACTGGACCACGCGCACGGGCGCGGCCTGATCCACGAAGGCATCCTGCGCCGCGCGGTCGGCCTGACGCTGGAGGCGATCGGTTGCGAAGCGCCGATGGGCGCGACCTGCAAGGTCGAGGTCGTGGACGGTGGCTGGGTCGAGGCCGAAGTGGTCGGCTTCGCCGGCGACCGCACCTACCTGATGCCCAGCGCCGAACTGCACGGCCTGCTGCCCAATGCCCGCGTGGTGCCGGCGCGCCAGCGCGGCGGCGTCGAGGTCGGCGAGGCCCTGCTCGGGCGCGTGATCGACAGCGACGGCGTGCCGCTCGACGGCAAGGGCCCGATCCGCGGCGAAGGCAGCACCGGCATGGCCGGCGTCTCGATCAACCCCCTCTCGCGCGAGCCGATCACGCAGCCGCTCGATGTCGGCGTGCGCGCGATCAATGCGCTGCTGCCGATCGGCCGCGGCCAGCGCGTCGGCCTATTCGCCGGCTCCGGCGTCGGCAAGTCGACGCTGCTGGGCATGATGACCCGCTACACCGCCGCCGACGTGATCGTGGTCGGCCTGATCGGCGAGCGCGGCCGCGAAGTGCGCGACTTCGTCGAGACCACGCTCGGCGAGGAAGGCTTGCGCCGCGCCGTGGTGGTCGCCGCGCCGGCCGACCGGCCGCCGCTGGCGCGCCTGCACGGCGCCTACCGCGCCACGGCGATCGCCGAGTGGTTCCGCGACCAGGGCCTCAACGTGCTGCTGCTGATGGACTCGCTGACCCGCTTCGCCCAGGCCCAGCGCGAGATCGGCCTGTCGGTCGGCGAACCGCCGACCACGCGCGGCTATCCGCCGTCGGTGTTCGCCAAGCTGCCGGCGCTGGTCGAGCGCGCCGGCAACGGCGCCAAGGGCCGTGGTTCGATCACCGCCTTCTACACCGTGCTGACCGAGGGCGACGACCCGCAGGACCCGATCGCCGATGCCGCGCGCGCGATCCTCGACGGCCACATCCTGCTCTCGCGCCGGGTCGCCGACTCCGGCCTGTACCCGGCGATCGACGTGGAATCCTCGGTCAGCCGCGTGGTCCAGGACATCGCCGACGAGACCTGGCGCGGCCGCATCCGCAAGCTCAAGCGGCTGGTCTCGGCCTACAGCGCCAACCGCGACCTGATCGCGATCGGCGCCTACCAGCGCGGCAACGATCCGGCCACCGACGAAGCGTTGCTGCGCTGGCCGGAGATCGTCGAGTTCCTGGGGCAGGACGTCGCCCGCGCCGCCGACCTGCCCCACAGCCTGGCTGCCTTGAAGCAACTGGTCGAACGTGAAGTCGCGTAACGAGGAAACACCGCCATGATGCAATCCCGCCGCATCGATCCGCTGCTGCGCCGCGCGCAGGAACACGAGGACGAGGTCGCCCGCGACCTGGCCGAGCGCCAGCGCGTGCTGGAGACCCACGTGGCGCGCCTGGAAGAGCTGCGCCGCTACGCCGAGGAATACGCCAACGGCCAGATGGCGGCCACCAGCGCCGCCGCCCTGTCCAACCGCCGCGCCTTCCTCGACCGCCTGGACAGCGCCGTGCAGCAGCAGATGCAGACCGTGGACCTCAACCGCAGCAAGGTCGAGGCCGAACGCGCCCGGCTGCTGCTGGCCAGCCGCGAGAAACAGGTGCTGGAGCAGCTGGCTGCCAGCTACCGCGCGCAGGAAGCGCAGGCGATGGGGCGGCGCGAGCAGCGCGAACTGGACGACCTGGGCGCACGCCGTGCCCGCGCCGCCGCCCGCGACGGCGACAACGAAACCGGAGAAGGCCCATGAAGACCTTGCCGTTGGGAATCGCCGGGCTCGGGACGAGTTCCCTGCTCGGGAGCGATGCCGGCCATAACGACGACGGCCGCGATTTCTCGGCCCTGCTGCAGTCGCCCGCGCCACCGCGGCAACCCCTGGCGCCACGGCCGCGCACGTTGCCCACGCCCGGCACGCCGCGCGATGCACAACAGGCCCGCGGCGAAATGGCCGGCACCGAGCGCGACGCTCCCTCCCGTTCCCGCACGGATGCGCGTCCGTCGCGCCCGGACGAACGCGGCCAGGAACCCGACCGCGCCGCTTCCGCCCGGGAGGACGCACGCACCGCCTCCCCTCGCCGGACCACCGAGCGCGCCCAGGATCCGCAGGCGCCGGCCGATGGCGACGTGCCGGGCGACACCCGCCCCGATACGGACTCGCAAGCCGCGGACGCCCCCTGGCCACCGGCCGGGCTGGGCGGCCTGGAGAACCTGCTGGCGGCACCCCAGGCCGTGCAGCCCTCCCCGGCAGGTGCCATCGGCACGCCGCCGGGAGATGCCCAGGCGGCGGTCGTCCAGGCCACGGGCGCGCGGGCGCCCGCGTCGCCTGCGCTGCAGGCCGGCCCGGCCGTCGCTGCGCCCACTCCCGCGCACGGTGCGACAGTCGCGCCGGGCACCGGGGACTTCGCCGCCACGCTGGCGAATGCCGTTCCCGAGCTCGCGCCGGGCAAGCCGGATGCCGTGGTCGCTGGCCAGGCGAGCGGCGTCCAGGCGCCGGATGCCGGCACCTTGTTCGCCCTGCATGCGCCGGCCGGCCACGCGGGCGTGGTCCGCGGCGAGGCGGCCGTGTTCGACGGTTCGCCCACTCCGGCGCCGCACCTGCACGAAGGCTTCGACGATGCGATCGGCACGCGCCTGAGCTGGCTGGCCGACCAGAAGATCGGCCATGCCCATATCAAGATCGCCCCGGACGACCTGGGCCCGGTCGAAGTCCGCCTGCAGCTCGACGGCGACAAGGTCCAGGCGAACTTCACCAGTGCCCACGCCGACGTGCGCCAGGCGCTGGAGCAGAGCATCCCGCGCCTGCGCGAGATGCTGGGGCAACACGGCTTCCAGCTCGCGCACGCCGATGTCGGCGGGCAGCAGTCGCAGGGGCGCCCGGCGGACGCACGCGGCGATGCCCCTCCCCATCCGGACGACATCGCGCTGGACGGCGTCGCCAGCATCGCGATCCCGGCGGCGACGCTGCGGCAGCACGGCTTGCTCGACGCCTACGCGTGACATGGAACCCGGTCCGGCGCGCATGCATCGGACCGGATTCCAGGCGGTCGCGCGCTACTGCGCCAGGTAGCTCTGGATCGTCGAGTAGACGTCCGAGAAGCGCGAGTAGTAGTCCGGATCGCTCTGCGCACTGCAATACGAATAGCCGCCGTATAGCCCGCCGCGCAGTTGGTAGTTGCCCGAGGCGGTAGTGAACAGGGCCGAGCCGGAGGAACCACCTTCAGTAGTGCCGTCGGTCCACACCACTCGGTACAGCGGCGACTTGCCATCGATCGAGGTGGACAACCCGGTCACGCTGCCCAGCGAGTACTTCTTCACGTCGCCCGACGGATGGTGGATGCCCTCGATCGCGGTACCGGTGGCGGCGATCGCGGCGCTATTCCAGCCGGCGTAGAAGGCCCCGCTCGGCGGCGCGCTCTTGAGTTCCAGCAGCGCGGTGTCGCGGGTAGTGTTGGCATGCCGCAGGTAGGCGCCGCCCGACAGCGTCACCGCCGCCGAACTGACCGTGTTGCCGTTGCAGGTGGCCGCATCGTAGAACCAATAGGTCTGCAATGTATTGGCCACGGTCTGGGTGCTGATGCAATGCGCAGCGGTCCAGAACAGCGCCCGCTTGGGCGAGTTGCCGTTGTTGAGCAGGGTGCCGGTGCACAGGTAGGAACTGCCGCCTTGGGTGAACACCATCCGCGCCACCGCTTTGGCGGCATTGGTGAACCCGGTGCTGGGATTGCTGCGGCAGACCACGTCGTTCTGGCACGAATCGCTCTCGCCGATGGCGATGCGCAGCATGTCGCGCGTGCTGGCGGTCGGGCTGATGTCCAGGTGCGAGAGCTGCGGGATCCTCAGGCTGAAGTTCTCCGGGTATTGCCCGGCCGGCAGCTCGATCTCCACCAGCAAGGTCGCTCCGGCCACGGCCGGCGACCAGCCTGTCTCGTCGCCAGCGAAGCTGTCGCCGGACTGCTCGAACACTCGGCCATCATCACCGGCGAAGCGCAGCGTGACCAACTCGGGCCGCCCCGCGCCGGTGCCCTTGAGTTGCAGCGCCGCGCGCAGCGAGGCGGCGTTGGCCGAGGTGATCTTCAGCGTCGCCACCCGCGAACCGTCCGCGGCGATCTGCCAGTCGAGCTTGCCCAGCGCGACCGTGGGCTGGGCTAGGGCGCGCGCAAAGCCGATCTGCAGCGGTTGGCCATGCTTGACCTGCTGGATACGGCGCTGCTTGACCGCCGACAGTTCAGCGTTGGAAGGCGCAGCCAGGTTCACCGCTTGGGTGGCGATGATGCCGCGGGTCAGCGTGGTGGACTTCAGCTCGGCCGCGCCAAGCCGGGCGGCCTGGGGCGCGGTGGTGACCGGTTCGGTATTCATCTCCTGCGGTGCCGCCAGCGCGGTGCCGGACAGTGCGGAGAACAAAGCAAGGTAGAGCGCGTTCTTGCGATTCATTTTGATTCCTTCTCTGGGATTAACGGCATTCCCCCGCAGAGCGAGAGGCGGCGTCCGCCACGTCCGTGGCGTCCAGCGAAGCTATCCAAAGATCGAAGCTGAAGCTTTGCGGCTGATCCCGTTGCGAGTGCAATAAATGTCTCAGTGCGCCGCTCGTGGTGGCGACGTCGGCATGATCGACGCCGCATCTGCATCGGCGACGCGATCGGCACGTCCCTGGGAAAGCCTCACCGCGGCTCGGGCCGCGCCTGCAAAGACCCAAGAGACCGACCCAAGCGCTGCTCTTATCGCCTCCGCCCCTCCACACTCAACGCCAGCCCCACATACAGCAGCAAAAGATCGTCGATGTCGTCCAGGTCCAGCCCGGTGATCTCCTGGATCCGCTGCAGCCGGTAGTTGAGCGTGTTGCGATGGATGCGCAGCGCCTCGGCGGTGCGGGCCATGTTCTGGTTGTGGGCCAGCCAACTGCGCAGCGTCTTGATCAGCTGGCCGGACTTCTGGTCGCCATGCGCCAGCAGCTCGATCGGCTGGCGCAACTGCTCATGTTTCCACCCTGCATCCAGGTCGGCCAGCAATACCGGCAGGCTGAGGTCGTAGTAGGTGACCAGGTGCGTCTTCAGCTTGCGCGCCCGGGCGATTGCCAACACGTCGCGGGCGGTGCGGCAGGAAACGGCCACGCCCTCCAAGCCCGCCAGCGCGGCGCCCATGCCGAGTGAATAGCCTTGCGGCAGCAGCGGCGCGACGACCTTGTCCAGCGCAGCCAGCCGCGCCGCCGCGCGCGCGGCGCACTGCGCGCGCGTGCCCGAGGCATCGCATGGCTCCACCAGCGCCAGCTCCCGCGGTGAAGTGACGGCCAGCAACAGCCCCAGCCAGCGTGCGGACAACGCAGCCTGCACCGCCTGCAGGCTGGCGAGCTGCGCATCGGGCGCGGCCGGTCCGTCCTGCAGGCTGAGCACGGTGACGGCGTGCGGCGTGCCCAGGTCCACCTTCAACCGGGCGGCCCAGGCCTGCATGTGCCCGGCGGAGACGCCGGTCGGCCGCAGCAGTTGGAAGACGAATTCCTCGCGGTAGCGCAGCTGCTTCTGCAACTCGCCGGTCAACAGCGCCTGCTCCACGATCATTTCCGCGGTCACCCGCACCAACTCGGCGAAGTGCCGGATCTCGTCCGGGTCGCCGGTGATGCCGACGACGCCGCACACCTCGCCCCTGCCCCGCATCAGCAGGTTGATGCCCGGCTTGGTACCCCGCGCGTCGGCGCCCAACCCGTTGCCGATCTCCACGGCCTCGCCGCGGGCCAGCGCCTGCTGGGCGCCGGCGTGCAAGGTGCCCACGCGCTCGGGCGTACCGCTGGCGATGATGATCCCGCGCGCATCCATCACGTTGATGTTGTAGGGGATGATCTTCATGGTGCGCGCCACGACTTCCTGCGCGATCTGCGGGTCGATGGTCATGCGCTCCCCTCCGGGGCGGGCTCCCGCACGGCCAGGCGGTCATCGTCGAAATGCACAATCATTAGCCGATGATGGCATGTTTATTTGTGCATGCGACCGATGGAGGCGCCGACCATCCTCCTTATGATGGCCCGTGCCCGCCCCGCCATCCGGACCGGGCGGCACATTCTCTGGGAGGAGACCACCATGCACATCCGCGAGGAGGGTGTCGGCACGTCGCGGCCGGCCGACCCGGCAACGCTCGACGCGGCCTACGGGAAGATCACCCTGAGGCTGATCCCCTTCATCTTCGTCTGTTACCTGTTCAACTACCTGGACCGGGTCAACGTCGGTTTCGCCAAGTTGCAGATGCTCGACGCGCTGCAATGGAGCGAGACGGTGTACGGCCTGGGCGCGGGCATCTTCTTCATCGGCTACGTGCTCAGCGGCGTACCGGCGAACCTGCTGCTGCACCGGCTCGGCGCGCGGAAGGTGATCGGCACGCTGATGGTGGCCTGGGGCGCGGCGTCGGCGGCGCTGATGTTCGTCAGCACGCCGCTCGAGTTCTACGTGCTGCGCTTCGTCACCGGCGTGTTCGAGGCGGGTTTCTTCCCGGGCATCGTGCTGTACTTCACGCAGTGGTTCCCGTCCTCGCGGCGCGGCCGGGTAATGGGCCTGTTCATGTCGGCGATCCCGATCTCCGGCGTGCTCGGCAGCCCGCTCTCGGGCTGGATGATGGAGACCTTCGCCGGCCACCACGGCCTGGACGGCTGGCAGTGGATGTTCCTGCTGCAGGGCCTGCCCACGGTGGCGCTGGGCGTGCTGGTCTACCTGCTGCTGAACGACGGCATCGAGAAGGCCAACTGGCTGCGCCCGGACGAGAAACGCCTGCTGCTGGCCGAACTCGCCGAGGACGAGCGCCAGCGCCGCCAGGCCACGCAATCGACCGATTCCTTCGCCAGCGTGCTGCGCAACGGCAGCGTGTGGATGCTGGGGCTGGTGTACTTCTGCATCCAGATGGGCGTGTACGCGATCAACTTCTGGCTGCCCACCATCGTCAAGTCGCTGGGCTTCCAGAGCCCGTTGGCGGTCGGCTGGGTGAGCGCCATCCCGTACTTCTGCGCATGCCTGTTCATGATCTGGGTGGGGCGTTCGGCCGATGCGCGCAAGGAACGGCGCTGGCACCTGAGCGGTCCGCTGCTGATGGGCCTGTGCGGGTTGATGCTCGCCACCCAGGCCGACGGCAATGCCGTGCTCGCCATCGTCGGCCTGTCCCTTGCCACCATGGGCGCGCTGTCGGGCCTGCCGATGTTCTGGCCGCTGCCTACCGCCTTCCTCGGCAGCGCGGCCGCCGCCGGCGGGCTGGCGCTGATCAACTCGCTGGGCCAGGTCGCCGGGTTCGTCAGCCCGTTCCTGGTGGGCTGGATCAAGGACGCCACCGGCGGCACCGACGTGGCGTTGTACATACTCTCGGCCGTGTTGCTGCTGGGCGCATTGCTGGTGCTGCGCGTGCCGGCCAATACCGTCAACCGTTGAACCGCCGGGAGCGCCTGCCACCATGATCGATCCGATGCCACGGCATGCAACGCCCCAGCGCGTGCTGCTCGAGCGCATGTTCCGGGCCGCCATCGCCGCCGCCCAGCCGGCCCACTGCATTCCCGCCTACCTGCCGTCCCCGCCGAAGGGGCGGCTGGTGGTGATCGGCGCCGGCAAGGCCTCCGCGGCGATGGCCCAGGCGGTCGAAGCCCACTGGGACGGCCCGCTCGACGGGCTGGTGGTCACGCGCTACGGCTACGAGGTGCCGTGCGAGCGCATCGAGATCGTCCAGGCCGCGCATCCGGTGCCGGACGCGGCCGGCATGCAGGCCGCGCGGCGCATCAAGGCGCTGGTCGAGGGCCTGGGCGCCGACGACACCGTGCTGTGCCTGATCTCCGGCGGCGGCTCGGCGCTGCTGGCGTTGCCGCTCGACGGCATCACGCTGGAGGACAAGCAGCGCATCAACCAGGACCTGCTGAAGTCCGGCGCCACCATCCGCGAGATGAACTGCGTGCGCCGCCACCTGTCCGCGATCAAGGGCGGACGCCTGGCCGCGGCCTGCCATCCGGCCAAGGTGGTGACGCTGATGATCTCCGACATCCCCGGCGACCACCCCGAGGACATCGCCTCCGGCCCCACTCTCGGCGATCCCACCACCTGCGCCGATGCGCTGGCGATCGTGCGCCGCTACGGCATCGCGCTGCCGCCGGCCGCCCTGGCCGCGCTGGAAAGCGGCGCCGGCGAATCGGTCAAGCCGGACGACCCGCGCCTGCGCGGCCACGCATCCCACATCGTCGCCACCCCGCAACGCGCGCTCGAAGCGGCCGCCGAGGTCGCCCGTCAAGCCGGCGTCACCCCTTACCTGTTGAGCGACAGCATCGAAGGCGAATCGCGCGAGGTCGGCAAGGTGCTGGCGGCCCTGGCCCGCCAGGTGCAGCGCCATGGCCAGCCCATGGCCGCCCCCTGCGTGCTGATCAGCGGCGGCGAAACCACCGTCACCGTGCGCGGCCCGGGCCGCGGCGGCCGCAACGTGGAATTCCTGCTCTCGCTGGGCATCGCGCTCGATGGGCTGCCGGGCATCCATGCGCTGGCCGGCGACACCGACGGCGTGGACGGCCAGGAGGAGATCGCCGGCGCCTACCTGTCCCCGGACACCCTGGCCCGCGCCTGGGAGCTGGGCCTGCGTCCCAAGCAGCACCTGGACGCCAACGACGGCCACGGCTTCTTCGGCGCCCTGGGCGACGCCGTCGCCACCGGCCCGACCCTGACCAACGTCAACGACTTCCGCGCGATCCTGGTCGAAGGGCGCTGAGCCGCGGCCACCCGCTCGTCGTCCGTCATACCCGCGGCGGCGGGCATGGCGACGCCGGAAACCCGACGCGCCGGCGCTGGCACGCGGATTGCATCCGCCACGGCAGACTGTTTCCGGAACCTGCACGTGGCCACTGCCGCCGACAAGAACAAGAAGACCGACGCCCAGGACAAGCCCAAAGGAAGCGGCAAGACCCTCGTGCTGGTCGCCGCGGCGGCCGTCGTCGCGGCCGCCGCGGCGGGCGGCGGCGCGTGGTTCTACGCCCAGCAGGACGGCAAGGCCGGCCAGGCCAAGGCCGCCGGGAAAGCCGCCGCGCTGCCGGCGCCGGCGCAGTACTTCCCGATGGATCCGCCGTTCGTGGTCAATCTCAACGGGCCGATCGACGGCCCGCGCTACCTGCAGGTCGAGATCCAGCTGATGACCCGCAATCCGGACCAGATGAAGTCCATCGTCGAGAACGCGCCGGCGATCCGTGCCCACCTGCTGATGCTGCTGTCGGGCGTGCAATCCACCGAGATCGCCGACGTCGCGGGGCGGCTGAAGCTGCAGAAGGCCGCGCTGGCCGAGGCGCAGCGGGTGATGACCGCCGAGACCGGCAAGAAGTGCGTTGAAGACCTGCTGTTCACCAGCTTCGTGACCCAGTAATGAGCATCAACGACCTGCTTTCCCAGGACGAGATCGACGCCCTGCTGCACGGCGTCGATTCCGGCGCGGTCAGCACCGAGCCGGAGCCTGCCCCGGGCGAGGCCCGGCCGTACGACCTGTCCAGCCAGGACCGGATCATTCGCGGCCGCATGCCGACCCTGGAGATGGTCAACGAGCGCTTCGCGCGCCTGTGGCGGATCGGCCTGTTCAACCTGATCCGGCGTTCGGCCGACCTGTCGGTGCGCGGCATCGACCTGATCAAGTTCAACGAGTACATGCACTCGCTGTACGTGCCGACCAACCTCAACCTGATCCGCTTCAAGCCGCTGCGCGGCACCGGCCTGATCGTGTTCGAGCCGACCCTGGTGTTCACCGTGGTCGACAACTTCTTCGGCGGCGACGGCCGCTACCCCACCCGCATCGAGGGTCGCGAGTTCACCGCCACCGAAATGCGGGTGATCCAGTTGCTGCTCAAGCAGACCTTCGCCGACCTGAAGGAAGCCTGGGCCCCGGTGATGGACGTGGACTTCGAGTACATCAACTCGGAGATCAACCCGCACTTCGCCAACATCGTGACGCCGCGCGAGTACGTGGTGGTCTGCCGCTTCCACGTCGAGCTGGAAGGCGGCGGCGGCGAGATCCACGTCACCTTGCCCTACTCGATGCTGGAGCCGATCCGCGACGTGCTCGACGCCGGCATCCAGAGCGACCGCAACGACCGCGACGAGAGCTGGAACGTGTCGCTGCGCGAGCAGCTCGACATCGCCGAGGTCACCCTCTCCAGCGTGCTGGCCAGCAAGCGCATCAGCCTGCGCCAGCTCACCCGGCTGAAGGTCGGCGACATCCTGCCGATCGAGCTGCCCGCGCAGGTGCCGCTGTGCGTGGAGGACATCCCCGTGTTCACCGGCGAATTCGGCGTCGCCAACGGCAACAACGCCGTGAAGATCACCGCGGTGAAACCGCCCGCCGCCACTGCCCCGGCGCGTGCCGCCGTTCCACAGGACTCCCTGCCATGAACCATACCGAAGCGCCCGCGGCGCAGTTCGACAACCTCCAGGCCGAGCACGACCCGGCCGCGGCCGACCTCAACCTGGACGTGATCCTGGACGTGCCGGTGACGCTGTCGCTGGAAGTCGGCCGCGCGCGCATCCCGATCCGCAACCTGCTGCAGCTCAACCAGGGCTCGGTGGTGGAACTGGACCGCGGCGCCGGCGAGCCGCTGGACGTGTACGTCAACGGCACGCTCATCGCGCACGGCGAGGTGGTCGTCATCAACGACCGCTTCGGCATCCGCCTGACCGACGTGGTCAGCCCGAGCGAGCGCATCCGGAGGCTGCGGTGAGCGCATGGCTCCTGGCCACGGTGGCGACAGGCGCCCAGACGGCCAAGGTCGGCAGCCAGGCGCCGTCCTCGCCCGGCGTGTTCGGCGCGGTGTTCGCGCTGCTGCTGGTGCTGGGCCTGATCGTCGGCCTCGGCTGGCTGCTCAAGCGCATGCCCGGCAGCGGCTTCCGTCCCGCCGCCGGCCTGAAGCTGGTCGCCAGCCTGCCGCTCGGCCCGAAGGAACGCGTGGTGGTCGTCGAGGTCAACGGCGAGCAGTTGCTGCTGGGCGTCGCCGCGGGCGGCATCCGCACGTTGCACACCCTGCCCGAGCCGTTGCCGCAGGCCCCGGCCCCGGCGCTGCCGGACCTGAAACGACTCCCCGATTTCGCGCGCCTGCTGTCGCAGAAGCTGCGCAAGGATTCCTGACATGCTGCTCCGCTGGAACCGTTGGAGGCGCAGCCTCAGGCTGGTGCTGATCCTGTTGGCGACGATGCTGGCGCCCGCCGCGATGGCGGCCCCGGCGGCCGTACCGGCGATGGCGCAGGCCGCTGCGGCCGCTGCGCAGCCGGCCTCGATAGAACCCGCGCCGGCGGCCGGCGCCAACCAGATACCTTCGCTGCCCAACGTCAACGTCGGGCGCATCGGCAACCAGCCGGTGAGCCTGCCGCTGCAGACGCTGCTGCTGATGACGGCGATCACCCTGCTGCCGTCGATGCTGCTGGTGCTGACCGCCTTCACCCGCATCACCATCGTGCTCGGCCTGCTGCGGCAGGCGCTGGGCACCGGCCAGACCCCGTCCAACCAGGTGCTGCTGGGCCTGGCGCTGTTCCTGACCGCGCTGGTGATGATGCCGGTGTGGCAGAAGATGTGGAGCGCCGGCCTACAGCCCTACCTCGACGGCCGGATCGACTTCCAGACCGCCTGGACGCTGACCACCCAGCCGCTGCGCGCCTTCATGCTGGCGCAGGTGCGCGAGACCGACCTGATGACCTTCGCCGGCATGGCCGGCGACGGCAAGTACGCCGGCCCGGACGCGGTGCCGTTCCCGGTGCTGGTCGCCTCGTTCGTCACCAGCGAGCTGAAGACCGCCTTCGAGATCGGCTTCCTGATCTTCATCCCCTTCGTGATCATCGACCTGGTCGTGGCCAGCGTGCTGATGTCGATGGGCATGATGATGATGTCGCCGATGCTGGTGTCGGCCCCGTTCAAGATCCTGCTGTTCGTGCTGGTGGACGGCTGGGTGCTGGTGGTCGGCACGTTGGCGGCCAGTTTCAATGCGGTGTGAGGCCGCGGCCCCGGGCGCGACCCGGCAGCTCGTCCTTCCCGGGTTTCCCATCCCGAGTCCCGAACCATGAGTCCCGAAATCGCTCTCACCGAGCTCCGCGGCGGGCTGGTCACCGTGCTGTGGATCGCCGGCCCGATCCTGCTCGCCATCCTGGTGGTCGGCATCGTCGTCGGCATCGTGCAGGCCGCGACCCAGCTCAACGAACCGACCATCGCCTTCGTCTCCAAGGCGGTCGCGCTGACGGTCCTGCTGTTCGCCACCGGCTCGATGCTGCTGGCGCACCTGGTCGAGTACACCACGATGCTGTTCCAGCGCATCCCGCATTTGATCGGGTAGCGGGATGGCAATGCCGCTATCGCGCGTTGATACCGTCGTCCCCGCGCAGGCGGGGACCCAGTGGCTTTCGAGCAGATGGCGCAAAGGCCGGTTGAACGCATGAACCACGATTGCGGACGGGTTTCGCGCAAGTCGCTGGGTCCCCGCCTGCGCGGGGACGACGGTATTGCCATTGTCGTGCAGTGCGAGCCGCACTGATGGACGCCGCCACCCAAATGGTGATCGACGGCCAGCAGGCCTTCGCGATGATCGGTACGGTGCTGTGGACCATGCTGCGCATCGGGGCGCTGCTCGCGGCGATGCCGCTGATCGGCACCCGCGCGTTGCCGGCGCGGATACGCGTGGTGCTCGCGGCCACGCTGGCCATGGCGCTGGCGCCGATCCTGCCGCCGGTCCCGGAGTGGAACGGATTCGATGCGGCCGCGGTGCTGGGCATCGCGCGCGAGCTGGCGATCGGTGCGTCGATGGGTTTCATGCTGCGGCTGATCTTCGAGGCCGGCGCGCTGGCCGGCGAAATGATTTCCCAGAGCATGGGCCTGTCGTTCGCGCAGATGTCGGATCCGCTGCGCGGCGTCACCTCGGGCGTGGTGTCGCAGTGGTTCTACATCGGCTTCGGCCTGTTGTTCTTCGCCGCCAACGGCCACCTGGCCTTGGTGGCGCTGCTGGTGGACAGCTACAAGGCGTTGCCGATCGGCACCGCGCTGCCCGACGTGCATGCCTTCGCCGAGGTTGCGCCCACTTTCTTCCTGCACGTGCTGCGCGGCGGGCTCACGCTGGCGCTGCCGATGATCGTGGCGATGCTGGCGGTCAACCTGGCCTTCGGCGCGCTGTCGCGGGCCGCGCCCGCACTGAACCCGATCCAGCTCGGCCTGCCGGTCTCGCTGCTGCTGGGACTGTTCCTGCTGGCGATGCTGGCCGGCGAGATGTCCGCGCCGGTGCAGCGCATGTTCGACGCCGCCTTCGATGCGGCGCGCCAGCTCGGCGGCTGACGCAAGCCCAGGCCCCCTGCGGGAGGGACTCCGGTCCCGACGGGGCTGCCCGCGAACGGCGGCCAAGGATTTCCGTTGGGACCGAAGGCCGATACCGCGCCTGCCCGCTGGCATGACCACCCGGGCAGCGCCGGCAACTCCCGCCGGGACTGGAGCCCCCCCGTGAAGCGACCGCCCTGCCGCCCCGACCTGCGGCCGCCGCGCTCAAGTCCGCTCGAACGCGGCCGCTATCGCCAGGGCACTTCTGCTCTTTCCTCCCGGGCCTTACATGCAGGGCAGCTACAACGAATGGCTGGTGGCGATCTCGCTCGCCGTAGCCGTCCTGGCCTCCTATACCGCGTTGGACATGGCCGGCCGGGTTTCGGCCACGCGCGGCCGGGCGGCCGGCTGGTGGCTGGCCGGCGGCGCGCTGGCGATGGGTTTCGGGGTCTGGTCGATGCATTTCATCGGCATGCTCGCCTTCAGCCTGCCGGTCCCGCTCGGATACGACCTGGGGCTCACCCTGTACTCGATGGTGGTCTCGGTGCTCGCCTCGGCCTTCGCGCTCTGGCTGGTGTCGCGCCGCGAACTGCCCTACCCGCGGCTGGCGGCCGGCGCCCTGCTGATGGGGCTGGGCATCGCCGCGATGCATTACCTGGGCATGGCCGCGATGCGGATGCAGCCCGGCATCGACTACCACCCTGGCTGGTTCGCGCTGTCGCTGGCGATTGCGATCGCCGCCTCGGCCGCGGCGCTGTGGATCGCGTTCCGCCTGCGCAGCGGGCACCGCCGCTACGTGGTGCAGCCGCTGGCGGCGCTGGTGATGGGCCTGGCGATCGTCGGCATGCACTACACCGGCATGGCCGCGGCCCGGTTCCCGCCCGAAAGCATCTGTGGCGCCGCGCGCGACGGTGGCATGCCGGTGCAGTGGCTGGCGGTGCTGGTGGTCGTGGTGACGCTGGGCGTGACCGCGATGGCGCTGGGCGTGTCGGTGCTCGACCGTCACTTCCAGCAGCGCACGGAACTGTTGGCTAGCTCGCTTGCCGCCGCCAACCGGGAGCTGGAACAGGCCGCGCTGCACGACTCGCTGACCCGGTTGCCCAACCGGCTGCTGCTGCAGGACCGGATCCAGCAGGGGCTGGAGCGGGCGCAGCGACGGCGCCGCCGGTTCGCGGTGATGTTCCTGGACCTGGACGGCTTCAAGGCGATCAACGACGCCTACGGGCACCAGGCCGGCGATGCCCTGCTGGTCGCGGTGGCCAGCCGGCTCGGCACGCTGCTGCGGAGCGAGGACACCCTCGCCCGGCTCGGCGGCGACGAGTTCGTGCTGGCACTGCCGGTGGACGAACCGGAGGACGCCGCCGCCCTGGCCGAGCGGGTCGTGGCCGCGCTCGTGGCGCCGTTCAAGTCCAACGACATCGAGTTGCGGGTCTCGACCAGCATCGGCATCGCGATCTATCCCGAGGACGGCACGCACGACCACGTGCTGATCGCCAATGCGGATGCGGCGATGTACCACGCCAAGGCGACCGGCCGGAACGGCTATGCGTTCTTCGAGCCGTCGATGAACCGCAGCGCTCACGAGAAGATGCTGCTGGTGCGCGATCTGCCGCTGGCGCTGGAGCGGCGCCAGTTCGTGCTCCATTACCAGCCCAAGTACGGCGCGCACGGCCGCGACGTGGTCGGCGCGGAGGCGCTGATGCGCTGGCAGCATCCGGAACGCGGCCTGATCATGCCGGACCGTTTCATCCCGGTGGCCGAGCGGATCGGCCTGATCGTGCCGATCGGCGAATGGGCGCTGGAGGAGGCCTGCCGCCAGATGCGCGAGTGGCGCGAGGCCGGTCGCGGCGACTGGAACGTGGCCGTGAACCTGTCGCCGGTGCAACTGGCCTCCCCGGGCCTGGTCGCCTGCGTCGGCCAGGCCCTGGCCAGGCACGGCATCGACCCGGCCCGGCTGACCCTTGAGATCACCGAGAGCGCCGCCATGCGCGACGCCGACGCCAGCCTGGAAGTGCTCAAGGCCCTGCACGAACTCGGCGTCAACATCGCCATCGACGACTTCGGCACCGGCTACTCCAACCTGATGTACCTCAAGCGCCTGCCGGCCTGCGAGCTGAAGATCGACCGCATGTTCGTGCAGGGCCTGCAACAGGAGGGCGAGGACCGGGCGATCGTGGCGGCGATCGTCGGCCTGGCGCGCACGCTCAACATGAAGGTGGTGGCCGAAGGCGTGGAGACCGAACTGCAGCGGCACCACCTGCGCGACCTGGGCTGCGACCAATTGCAGGGCTACCTGATGAGCCGGCCGCTCGAGCCGCGTAGTTTCATTGCTGCCGCAAGCCTTTAGGCTCGGGATTCGGGATTCGGGATTCGGGATTCGGGATTCGGGAAAGCCTCCTTGCCTGGGTTTGGCTGTCAAGTGATCCGAGGCCCTTCTTGCCGCTTTCTTGTTCTTTCGTGGAAGGGACTTCAGTCCCGACGGAGGGCCCTGTAAAGCCCTGTCGGGACTGAAGTCCCTCCCACAACGGGATTCCCTCCGAAGCAGGCTCGTCGCCTTTCCGAGTCCCGGTCCCAGTCCCCAAACCCGGGGGCCGCCTCCGAAGGAAAGGAATAGAACTTGCAACGCCCCGCGGGAGCCCTTCCCCCGCAACGCGATGGCCGAGAACGAAGACGGCGCCGAACGCACCGAACAGCCTACCGAGAAACGCCTGCGCGAGGCCCGCGAGCAAGGCAACATCCCGCGCTCGCGCGAGCTGGCGACCGCCGCGGTGTTCACCGCCGGCGTGTTCGCGCTGATGGCGATGTCCGGCAGCCTGGCGTCGGGCGCGCGCGGTTGGATGAAGGCCGCGCTGAGCCCGGACCCGGGCCTGCGCGACAACCCGTCCAAGCTGCTGGGCCATTTCGGCGAGCTGCTCGTGCAGTTGCTGTGGGTGGCGGCGCCGCTGGTCCTGGTCTGCCTGTTGGCGGGATTGGCCGGGCCGCTGTTGATGGGCGGACTGCGGTTTTCGGGCAAGGCGCTGGCGCCGGACCCCAACAAGCTCAACCCGCTGGCTGGCCTCAAGCGCCTGTACGGCGCGGAGAGCATCGGCGAGCTGGTCAAGTCGCTGTTGCGCGTGCTGTTCGTCGGCACCGCCACCGGCCTGTGCATCTGGCATGGCCTGCACGACCTGCGCACCCTGCTGAACGCGCCGCTGGAACGCGCGATCGTCGATGGCCTGGGCTTCACCCTGCGGCTGCTGATGTACGCCGCGCTCGCGCTCGGGCTGCTCGCCGCGCTGGACGCGCCTTACCAGAAGTGGAACTGGCTGCGCCGGCTGAAGATGACCCGCGAGGAGGTCAAGCGCGAGATCAAGGAAAGCGAGGGCAGCCCGGAGGTCAAGAGCCGGATCCGGCAGATGCAGCAGCAACTGGCGCAGCGCCGGATGATCGAGGCGGTGCCCAAGGCCGACGTGGTGCTGGTCAACCCCACCCACTACGCGGTGGCGCTGCAGTACGAGGGAGAGAGGATGCGCGCGCCGATCGTGGTCGCCAAGGGCGTGGACGAGGTCGCCCAGCGCATCCGCGAGGTCGGCGAGCAGCACCGTGTCGCGATCGTGTCGGCCCCGCCTTTGGCACGCGCCTTGTATCGGGAAGCGCAACTCGGCAAGGAAATCCCCGTGAGACTGTATTCGGCCGTCGCCCAGGTGCTGTCCTACGTCTACCAGCTGCGCGCCTGGCGGCGCGGCCCGATGCCGCAGCTGCCCGCGATCGAACTCGACGAGTTCGCCGGCACGGACGGCCGCGCATGAGTGCGCAGGCCTCGCCGGTGAACGCCCGCAAGCTGCTGGACATGGTCCGGCACGGCCTGGGCGCGCCGCTCATCGTGCTGGCGATGCTGGCGATGGTGGTGGTGCCGCTGGCCGCGCCGGTGCTGGACGCGCTGTTCACCTTCAACATCGCGATCTCGCTGATGGTGCTGCTGGCGGTGGTCTACGTGAAGCGGCCGCTGGACTTCACGATCTTCCCGATCGTGCTGCTGATGACCACGATGCTGCGGCTGGCGCTGAACGTGGCCTCCACCCGCGTGATCCTGCTCAACGGCCAGAACGGCCACGACGCGGCCGGCAAGGTGATCGCCGCGTTCGGCGAGTTCGTGATCGGTGGCAACTACGCGGTCGGCATCGTGGTGTTCGCGATCCTGACCATCATCAACTTCGTGGTCATCACCAAGGGCGCCGGGCGCGTGTCGGAGGTGACCGCGCGCTTCATCCTCGACGCCATGCCCGGCAAGCAGATGGCGATCGACGCCGACCTCAACGCCGGCCTGCTCACCCGCGAGGAAGCCAAGGCCCGCCGCGAGGAGGTGCGCGAGGAGGCCGACTTCTACGGCGCGATGGACGGCGCCAGCAAGTTCATCCGTGGCGATGCCATTGCCGGCATCCTGATCCTGTTCATCAACCTGCTCGGCGGCCTGGCGGTGGGCGTGCTCCAGCACGGCATGCCGTTCGGCGAGGCCGCCTCGACCTATACCCTGCTGTCGATCGGCGACGGCCTAGTGGCGCAGCTGCCGGCGCTGCTGGTGTCCTCGGCGGTGGCGATGCTGGTCACGCGCGCCTCGCGCGCACAGGACATGAGCCAGGCGATGGTCGGCCAGGTGTTCGGGCAGCACAAGGCGCTGGCGATCGCCGCGGCGATCCTCGGCCTGGTCGGGCTGGTGCCGGGCATGCCGAACGTCGCCTTTTTGACGTTGGGCCTGCTGCTCGGTTTCGTGGCGTGGCGGTTGTGGAAGCGCGACGCCGGAACTCCGTCGCCGGGTACGGGCGCCGCGCCGGGCAAACCGGGCGATCCCAAGCTGCCCGGCGCCGCGCCCGCGCCCTCGCCGGAACTGAGCTGGGACGAACTGCGCCCGATCGACCCGCTCGGCCTGGAAGTCGGCTACCGGCTGATCCCGCTGGTGGACAAGAACCAGGGCGGCGAACTGATGGCACGCATCAAGGGCGTGCGACGCAAGCTCACCCAGGACATCGGCTTCCTGATCCCGCCGGTGCACATCCGCGACAACCTGGAACTGACCGCCACGTCGTACCGCCTGCTGATCCACGGCGTGCCGGTGGCGACCGCCGAGGTGCACCCCGACCGCGAACTGGCGCTGGACCCGGGCGGCGCGCTCGGCAAGCTCGACGGCATCAAGGGCAAGGATCCCGCGTTCGGGCTCGACGCCACCTGGATCCAGCCCGGCCAGCGCGCCCAGGCCGAGGCCATGGGCTATACCGTGGTCGATCCCGCCACGGTGATCGCCACCCACCTCTCGCACCTGATCCGCGAGCACGCGCCCGAGCTGCTCGGCCACGAGGAAGTGCAGCAACTGCTCGCCCAGCTCGGCAAGAGCGCACCCAAGCTGGTCGAGGACCTCACCCCCAAGGCGCTGCCGCTCGCCGTCGTGGTGCGGGTGCTGCAGAACCTGCTGGTCGAGCGCATCCCCATCCGCCAGCTGCGCAAGATCGTCGAGGCGCTGGTCGAGCACGCCCCGCATGGCCAGGACCCGGCCATGCTGACCGCCGCGGTGCGCACTTCGCTGGGCCGTTTCATCGTCCAGGAGATCGCCGGCATGTCGCCGGAGCTGCCGGTGTTCACCCTCGCCCCGCAATTGGAACGGGTCTTGCAGGAGTCCGCCCAGGGCGGCGGCAACGTCGCCCTCGAACCCGGCCTCGCCGAGCGCCTGCACCAGAGCCTGGCCGACTGCGTCGGCAAGCAGGAGGCCCGCAACGAGCCGGCGGTGGTGCTGGTCCCCGGCCAGGTCCGCGCCGCGCTGGCGCGCCTGGTCCGGCACAGCGTCCCGCAGCTGTCGGTGCTGGCCTACAGCGAGGTGCCGGAGGACAAGCGGCTGAAGCTGGTGGGGACGATCAGTTGAGGCGGCGATTCGTGATTCGTGCTTGGTGATTCGTGGAAGCAGGCTCCGCGAGCGGAGAGATGGAGATGAGAGCGATGAAGACATCAACTGGAAGCCGCCGGACGGGCTTGAGCCGTGCCGCCGTCGCGAATCACCAATCACCAATCACCAATCACGGCACCCCATGAAGATCAAACGCTTCGTCGCCCCCGACATGCGCACGGCCTTCCGCATGGTGCGCGAAGAGCACGGCCCGGACGCGGTGATCCTGTCCAACCGGCGCACCGAGGAAGGGATCGAGATCGTCGCTGCCAGCAACTACGACGAGGAGCTGGTGCAGCGCGCCCTGGACAACGTGCGCCAGCCGCCGGCGCGCGCCGCCGCGGCGGGCATCGCCGAATCCGCGCCGGCGCGCACGCCAGCCGACGAGATGATCGCCGCGCTTGCCCAGCGCCAGCAGCCCGGGCGTGGCGCGGCCGCCGCGCCGCGCGAACGCGGCGTGCCGGTCGCGGAGAAGCCCGCGGCCCGTGCGAAGGCCGCTTCCGGCCGCGCCCCGGCGCAGTTGCCCGAAGAGATCTTCGCCACGTTCGTGCAGCCCGCGCCGGACGCTCCCGAGCTGCCGGCGTTGCCGCCGATCGCCGCGCCCCGGCCGCTGCCGCCCGCCGAACCGGCCGCGGGCACGCCTTCCCTCGCGCCCGCGCCGTTGCCCAAGCCGCAGGACGACGCCGAACTGCGGCAGCTACGCGAGGAACTGGCGCTGATGCGGCAGATGATCGAGCGCGAGATGAACCGGCTCACCGACGAGCGCCTGCGCGGCTCGCCGGTGCGCGCCCAGGCGCTGGAACTGCTCGACGACTACGGCTTCGACGCCGGCATCACCCGCGACGTCGCCATGCAGATCCCGGCCGACACCGAACTGCACAAGGGCCGCGGCCTGATGCTCGGCCTGCTGTCCAAGCGCCTGCCGATCGCCCCGGTCGATCCGCTCGAGATCGGCGGCGTGATCGCGCTGGTCGGCCCCACCGGCGCCGGCAAGACCACCACCATCGCCAAGCTCGCCGCGCGCTTCGCCGCCCAGCACGCCCCGCGCGACGTCGCCCTGGTCACCACCGACACCCTGCGCGTCGGCGGGCGCGAGCAGTTGCACGGCTACGGCCGCCAGCTCGGCATCGCCGTGCACGAGGCCGACAGCGACCAGGGCCTTATGGCCCTGCTGGAACGCCTGCGCGACTACAAGCTGGTGCTGATCGACACCGCCGGCATGGGCCAGCGCGACCGTGCCCTGGCGGCGCAGTTGAACTGGCTGCGCGCCGCACGCCAGGTCACCTCGCTGCTGGTGCTGCCGGCCAACGCCCACTTCTCGGACCTGGACGAGGTGGCGCGCCGCTTCGCCGGAGCCCGGCCCCAGGGCGTGGTGCTGACCAAGCTGGACGAGACCGGGCGGCTCGGCAGCGCCCTGTCCGTGGTGGTCGACCACCAGTTGCCGATCACCTGGATCACCGACGGCCAGCGCGTCCCCGACGACCTGCACCGGGCCAACGCCGCCAGCCTCGTACTCCGCCTTGAAGATTTGCGGCGCGCTGCCGATAAGCCCTGTACTCCGGAGCACACCCATGCCGTCGCGTGAATACGCCCAGCTGACCAACGCCTACCCGTTGTCCACGACCCGTGCCGAGCCGCTGGGCCCGGTGCGGAGCATCGCCGTGACCGGCGGCAAGGGCGGCGTCGGCAAGACCAACCTCTCGGCCAACCTGGCCGTGGCGCTGGCCGACATGGGCCGGCGCACGCTGCTGCTGGATGCCGACCTGGGCCTGGCCAACATCGACGTGATCCTCGGCCTGCAGCCCAAGCTGACCCTGGCCGACCTGGTCGCGGGGCGCTGCTCGCTGGAAGACGTGATCCTCACCGGCCCGGGCGGCGTGCTGGTGGTGCCGGCCGCGTCCGGCCGCCGCCACATGGCCGAGCTGGCCCAGGCCGAGCACATCGGCCTGGTCAACGTGTTCTCCGAGCTGGAACGCGACCTGGACGTGATGGTGATCGACACCGCCGCCGGCATCACCGACAGCGTGCTCACCTTCTGCCAGGCCGCGCAGGACACGGTGGTCGTGGTCTGCGACGAGCCGGCCTCGATCACCGATGCCTACGCGCTGATCAAGGTGCTCTCGCGCGAGCGCGGCGTGGACCGCCTGCAGATCGTCGCCAACATGGTGCGCGACCCGAACGAAGGCCGGCTGCTGTACGACAAGCTCGCGCGGGTCTGCGAGAAGTTCCTCGGCGACGTCTCGCTCAACTACCTCGGCCACGTGCCCCAGGACGACTGGCTGCGGTTGGCGGTGCAGCGCCAGCAACCGGTGACCAAGCTCTACCCGGGCAGCCCGTCGGCGCAGGCGATCGCCGAGATCGCGCGCCGCACTTCGCGCTGGCAGGCCCCGACCGCGGCGCGCGGCAACGTCGAGTTCTTCCTCGAGCGCATCATCCAGCAGCGCAACGGGGTGGCGGCATGAACGCCGCCGCCCAGTACAAGGCGGTGCAGCGCGCCGGCAGCGCCGACAACGTCTACCAGCACGCCGACCTGGTGCGCCGCATCGCCCACCACCTCGCCGCGCGGTTGCCGGCCAGCGTGGAGATCGACGACCTGATCCAGGCCGGCATGATCGGCCTGATCGAGGCCTCGCGCTCGTACGACGCCGACCAGGGCGCCTCGTTCGAGACCTACGCCTCCATCCGCATCCGCGGCGCGATGATCGACGAGATCCGGCGCGGCGACTGGGTGCCGCGCTCGGTCCACCGCCGCGCCCGCGACGCCGCCGCCACGATCCGCAGGATCGAGCAGGAAACCGGCCGCGCCGCCTCCGCCACGGAGGTCGCCGCGGCGATGGACATGCCGCTGCCGGACTACCTGCGCCTGATGGAGGATGCCGCGCGCGGCCAGGTGCTGAGCCTGGAATCGCGGATCGAGGACCACGGCGAGCTCGATACCACGGCCAAGGGCGGCCCGACCCCGCAACAGATGGTGGAGCGCGGCGAGTTCGGCCGCGAACTGTCCAAGGCCATCTCCCAATTGCCCGAGCGCGAGCAGCTGGTGCTGTCGCTCTATTACGAGCAGGAGCTCAACCTGAAGGAGATCGGCGCCGTCCTCGGCGTGAGCGAATCGCGCGTATGCCAGATCCACGGCCAGGCGATGGTGCGCCTGCGCGGTCGCCTGAAGGTCTTCGAGTTGGCCGATACCGGCGTGGACGATGAAGAATGAGGTCGCCACCGGGGACTCGGGAAAGCAGGGATATCGGCGCTTCTGGTTTTCCACGCCCCCCGGTCCCAGGCCCGCGTCCCGGCCAAGATTTCCGTTTCCCTAGGAGTACCCCGTGAACAAGAACATGCGAATCCTGATCGTGGACGACTTCTCGACGATGCGGCGCATCGTCAAGAACCTGCTCGGCGATCTGGGTTTCACCAATACCGCGGAAGCCGAGGACGGCAATGCCGCGCTGTCCGCGCTGCGCTCGGGGCCGTTCGATTTCGTCATCACCGACTGGAACATGCCGGGCATGACCGGCATCGAACTGCTCAAGACCATCCGCGCCGATCCCAAGCTCAAGGCCCTGCCGGTGCTGATGGTCACCGCCGAGGCCAAGCGCGAGCAGATCATCGAGGCCGCCCAGAGCGGCGTGAACGGCTACATCATCAAGCCGTTCACCGCGCAGACCCTGGAAGAGAAGCTCGGCAAGATCTTCGAGCGGCTGGCGGCCACCGCATGATGGAGAGCGCGATCGAAACCAACGCCGAGCGCGCCGCGCTGATCGAGCGCCTGCACCATGCCCTGGACGCCCTCGAGGGCGGCGACGAGGGCGGCTGGCGCCGGGAAATCGACGCGCTGGCCGCCTGGCGCACGCGCCCGATGATCCAGGGCCTGAGCCGGCTCGCGCGCGAGCTCGGGCAGGCGCTGGGCGAACTGCCGAGCCTGCCGGAGGAAGCCGGCCAGCTGGACGATGCCTGCGCGCGCCTGGACCACGTGGTGCAGATGACCGAACAGGCCAGCCATCGCACCCTGGACCTGGCCGAGGAATGCCGCACGCTCGCCGACCAGCTGCAGGCCGGTGGCCTGGGCGCCGACCAGCAGGCGATCCTGGAGAAGATCCGCCACAACCTCACCGAGATGGCGCTCACCCAGAGCTACCAGGACCTGACCGGCCAGATCATCCGCCGCGTAGCGGGAATCGTGCGGCGCGTGCACGAAGGCTTCGGCGCGCTCGGCCTGCCGCCCAAGGACGGCAAGCCCGACGCGGCGCTGTCCGGTCCCGCGCTGAAGGGGCTGGACCACCACGCCGTCTCGCAGGACGACGCCGACGACCTGTTGTCCGGACTGGGGCTGTAGGAGCCTTGCACGTGAGCATGAGGCGTCCCGAAACGACCGCCATTCCCGCGAGAACGGGAATCCCGGGACGTTGCAATGGGGCAAACCCTGCGAATGGCAGGTCCACGTCGGTGGATTCCCGCCTCACCAGCCATCCGGCTGCTGGAAAGCACTTCGCGGGAATGACGACCAAGGCCTTGCCGACGGTTCCAGGGAGCGAGCGGTCATGAGCGCCGTTCCCGACGACATCGTCGCCGACTTCATCGTCGAGGCCCAGGAGATCCTGGACCGCCTCGGCGAGCAGCTGGTCTCGCTGGAACAGGCGCCGGAGGACGCGACCCAGCTCAATGCGGTGTTCCGCGGCTTCCACACGCTCAAGGGCGGCGCGGGCTTCCTCGGCGTGCAGCCGATGGTCGAACTGTGCCACGCGGCCGAGGAAACCCTGGGCCGCGCGCGTTCCGGGCAGGCGACGCTCGCCCCCCATCACTTCGATGCCGCGCAGCAGTCGCTGGACCACCTGCAGGCGATGCTCGATGCGCTGTCCGCCGGGCGGGAACCGGAGCAGGTGCCGGCGGCGTTGATCGCCCAGTTCGATGCCGGGAGCGAGCCACCGCCGGCGACGGGATCCGGCAAGGCGCAGGCCAGCCCCCCCCAGCCTGCAGCGTCCCACGACGATGGCCTGATCGGCGAGGACGAGTTCGAGTCCCTGCTCGACGAACTGCACGGCCGCGCCGCGCCCGGCACAAAGCCGCTGGCTGCGGCCGTTCCGGCCCCCGGGACCCGGGCATCGGCGCCCGTCGCCAAGCCGGCCGCCGAAGCCGAACACACCGTCCGCGTCGACACCAAGCGCCTGGACGCGATCGTCAACCTGATCGGCGAGCTGGTGCTGGCGCGCAATCGCCTGAAGACGCTGCGCGCGCGCATCCGCGACGAGGAACTCGACCGCGCCGTCAGCACCCTCGACATCGCCACCGCGCGCCTGCAGTCGGCGGTGATGCGCACGCGCATGCAGCCGGTCGGCAAGGTGTTCTCGCGCTTTCCCAAAGTCGCGCGCGACGTCGCCCGCTCGCTGCGCAAGGAGGTCGAGCTGGAACTGGTCGGCGCCGAGACCGAGCTGGACCGCAACCTGGTCGAAGCCCTGGCCGATCCGCTGGTGCACCTGGTCCGCAACGCGATCGACCACGGCGTGGAGGACCCGGACCTGCGCGAGGCCAGCGGCAAGCCGCGCAGCGGCCGCGTGCGCCTGTCGGCCCAGCAGGAAGGCGACTACGTCAGCATCGAGATCCAGGACGACGGCGCCGGCATCGATCCGGAACGGCTGCGCGAGAAGGCGCGCGAGAAGGGCCTGATCGACCACGAGGCGGCCGCGCGCCTGAGCGTGGACGAATGCCTGCACCTGATCTTCCTGCCGGGCTTCTCGACCAAGACCGAAGTCACCGACATCTCCGGGCGCGGCGTCGGCATGGACGTGGTGCAGTCGCGCATCCGCGAGCTGAGCGGCACCATCCAGATCCAGTCGGAACTCGGCCGCGGCACCCGCTTCATGATCCGCGTGCCGCTGACCCTGGCGATCCTGCCGACCCTGCTGGTGCAGGCCGGCGAGGACGTCTACGCGCTGCCGCTGGCGCGCGTCGTGGAGGTGCTGCACGCGCCGCAGACCTCGCTGGGATGGTTCGACGGCCGCGCCGTGCTCGACCGCCGCTCGCATACCTTGCCGCTGGTGGACCTGCGCCGCTGGCTGTCGCTGGATCCGCGCCCCACCCCGCTGTTGACCGTGGTCTTGCTGCAGGCCGGCGATACCCGGTTCGGCCTGGTCGTGGACCAGGTCCGCGGCCGCGAGGAAGTGGTGATCAAGCCGTTGCCGCGCGTGCTGCGCGGCCTTCCCGGCTATGCCGGCGCCACCCTGATCGGCGACGGCCGCATGGCGCTGATCCTCGACGTGGACGGGCTGCGCGCCAGCGACGGTTGAGCGGCCACCGCGATTGCGGGCCCGTTGGTTCCCTGGCGCTCACAACGGCTGGAACGAGCCCCGGTCCTGCAGGAACGTCAAACGGTTGACCCGGTCGACGAAACCGCGGATGTCCGCCGCCTGCCTGTGCGACATCGGCCCCGCCACCAGGAACCGGATCGTGTCGTCCTGCAGCGTCGGCGCCCCGCGCCGCAGCCCGGGCACCAGTTCCTCCGCGCATTCCTGGAATACCGCGCGCCACCGCTCGACCGGCACCTTGTCCAGCAGCACGACCAGCGGTTCATCGGGCCGGGCCTTGCCATGGACCGGGACCTCGAACCCGATGACATGAACGAAATGACGCAGTGGCATGCCGCGAAGATAGCGCTGGCCGTCGCCCGATCCGCCAACGCCCGCTTCACGCGGCTTCACGCCGCTTTGTGACCGATTCCCCCGGCGAAGCGCTATGAAGCGCTATCAAGTCCCCCGCGCCCGCGCCGATACCGCTTGCATGGACAAGCTCAGTCTCACCGGTATCGTGCTGGCGCTGATCGCCGTGGTCGGCGGCAGCGTCCTGAAGGGCGCGGGCCTGGCCTCGCTGTGGTCGCCCGCCGCCTTCCTGATCGTCATCGTCGGCACGCTCGCGGCGATCCTGCTGCACACCTCGCCGGCGATCTTCCGCCGCGCCTTCCGGATCGTCGGCTGGGTGTTCAACCCGCCGGCCAGCCAGCGCGAGGCGCTGCTCGCGCAGATCCTGGAATGGAGCAACATCGCGCGCCGCCAGGGCCTGCTCGGCCTGGAAAGCCAGCTCGACGGCCAGGACGACGCCTTCCTGCGCAAGGGCCTGCAGATGCTGGTCGACGGCGTGGAACCGGAAACCATGCGCCACATGCTGGAGATCGAAGTGTCCAACCAGGAGCGGCAGGACCTCGCCGCGGCGAAGGTGTTCGAAGGCATGGGCATCTATGCGCCCACGCTCGGCATCATCGGCGCCGTGCTCGGCCTGATCGCGGTCATGAAGAACCTGGCCGACCCGTCCAAGCTCGGCCACGGCATCGCCGCCGCCTTCACCGCCACCATCTACGGCATCGCCTCGGCCAACCTGCTGTTCCTGCCGGTCGCGGCCAAGCTCAAGAGCGTGATCCACCACGCCAGCAACGAGCGCGAGATGGTCATCGAGGGCCTGATCGCGATCGCGCACGGCGAGAACCCGCGCAACATCGAGGCCAAGCTGGCCGGTTTCCTGCACTGATGGCCCGCCGCAAGCACCACGAAGAGCACAACAACCACGAGGCATGGGCGATCCCGTACGCCGACCTGCTGACGCTGCTGCTCGCCTTCTTCGTGGTGATGTACGCGATCTCCTCGATCAACGAGGGCAAGTACCGCGTGATGGCCGACGCGCTGACCGCCGCGTTCGGCGGCGCCCCGCGCACCATCAACCCGGTGCAGGTCGGCAACCACCAGCTGCAGGGGTCCGACTGGGACCGGCCCTCGCCGATCAAGTCCGGCGCCAAGGAAGGGCCGACCGCGCCGTCGCCGGCGCCCGACCCCACCCTGCTGCCGTCGATGGCCTCGCAGATGCGCATGCCGGTGTCGCTGCGCGACCAGGACCGGCTGGCGCGCGCGCAGCGGCAGATGGACCAGGTCGCCCGGCAACTCACCCGCGCGCTGGCCCCGCTGGTCGACGCCCGGCTGATCACCGTGCGCCGCCACGACCTGTGGATCGAGGTGGAGATCCACAGCGACATCCTGTTCGCGACCGGCTCGGCCCTGCTCGACCGCAATGCCCGCGACACCCTGGCCAAGCTCGCCACGGTCCTGCGCGAGGCGCCCAACGGCGTGCGCGTGGAGGGCTATACCGACAACCAGCCGATCGCCACCGCGCAGTTCCCGTCCAACTGGGAGCTGTCCACGGCACGGGCCGCCAGCGTGGTGCACCTGTTCGTCGACGAGGGCATCGCGCCGCAGCGGCTGGCGATGGTCGGCTATGGAGAATTCCGCCCGCGTGCCGATAACGCCAGCGAGGCCGGTCGCAACGCGAACCGGCGGGTGGTGCTGATCATCCTCGCCGACTCCGACGCCAGCCTCGCCCCGGAACTGACGCCGCCGTTGCAGGCGACGTCGCCGGACCCCACCAAGGCAACCGAATCGCAAACCGCCGGGGTCGTCCCCGGCAGCCGCGGCGTCAAGAGCGTTCCCGCGGTCATCGAAGGAGTGAACTGATGCGCATCTGGGCGATCGCCAACCAGAAGGGCGGCGTGGGCAAGACCACCACGACGCTGGCCCTGGGCCGCGGCCTGGCCGCGCTCGGGCATCGCGTGCTGCTGGTCGACCTGGACCCGCACTCCTCGCTGACCCGCGCCTTCGGCGTGCCGGCCGAGCCGCCGCCGCGTGGCGTGCTCGACCTGTTCGGCACCCCGCCCGCCGACCTGTCCACGCTGCTGCGCGAAAGCGACATCCCGGGCCTGGCCTACGTCTGCGCGCAACCCGCCCTGGCCACGCTGGAGCGACGCAGCGCCAACCAGCCCGGCCTCGGCCTGGCCCTGCAAAACGCCCTGGCACGGCACGGCCGCGCGCACGACTACATCCTGCTCGATTGCCCGCCGACGCTCGGCCTGCTGATGATCAACGCGCTGGCCGCGGCCGACCACCTGGTGATCCCCACCCAGGCGGAGCCGTTGGCGCTGCACGGCCTGGCCGGCATGGTGCGCACCGCCGACATGGTGCAGCGCTCGCGCCGGCGCGAGCTTCCGCTGTCGATCCTGCCGACCCTGTTCGACCGCCGCACCCGCGCCGGCCACGAATCGCTCAAGGAGATGCAGGCGCGCTACGGCGAGCGCGTGTGGGAAGACGCGATCCCGGTCGACACCCGCATCAGCAACGTCGACCTGCTGACCTCGCCGGCCAGCACCGACGACTATCCGGGCCGCGGCCTGGCCGCGTACCGCCGCGCGCTCGAGTGGATGCTCGCCAACGACGCCGCGCGCATGGAGCAGGCCGCGTGAACGGCACTGAGGTGCTCGACGAATACCTGGACGGCCTGCTGCAGGCGGTGGCCTGCAGTGCCGCGCAGGCGCCCCCGGCGGCCGCATCCGCGACCGGCGAGGTGCCTGCCGCCGCGTGCGGAGACTCCACGCCCGCCGCGGGCCCGGACGCGTCTGCCGCAACGATCGCCGACGACGTGATCGCCGAGATGATGGCCGACCCGGCTTTCGCCGCCGAAGCCCGCGCACCCGTGGATGTCGGCGCGGACGTGATCGCGGAGATGCTGGCCGATCCCGCCTTCGCCGATGCACCGGCCGATCGGGCCAAGGCCCCGGTCGCCGGGGTGGCGAGCGCTCCGGCACTCGTCGATCCCATGGCCGCCGACCTGATCGCGGAAATGGAGAACGACCCCGCGTTCGCGCCCGCCAAGCCCGCTGCCCTCGAAAGCGCGCCCGCGCGCAGCAAGGCCGCCACGAACCCGCCGGCGATGTCCAAGTCCCGGCTGCCGGCCCGGTCGGCAGCGGGGCAGCCCGCCCGGCTGCCGCCGCACATCCAGGCCCTGTTCCGCCCCGACGACGCGGACCGCGCCCAGGTCCCGCCGCAGCCCGCCGAACGCAGCTCGCGCTGGCTGCGGCTGCGCTGCGGCGAACAGGCCTATGCGCTGGAACTGCTGAAGGTGCAGGAAGTGGTATTGCCGACCCCGCTGTTGCGCCTGCGCGGCACTTCGCGCTCGATGCTCGGGATCATGAACCTGCGCGGGCTGGTGGTGCCCGTGCTCGACCTCGGCCTGTACCTGGGCTCGCAGCCGGTCGCGGCCGATCCCGATACCCGCGTGGTGGTCCTGGAGGAACAGGGCGAGACGATGGGCCTGCGGGTCTCGGCCGTGGAGGACGTCACCACCCTGACCGACCAGCAGATCGAGCCGCCGGACAACACCCGCCTGTGCAAGATCTCCAACCAGTTCTTCCGCGGCGTGGCACGCCTCGGCCAGCGCCCGGTGATCCTGCTGGATGCCTCGCAGCTGTTGCAGTGACGCCGGGCCCCGGGGCCACGCCCCCCCGGCCCGCTTCGCACATCGACATTCCCCCTCAAGCTTGGCCGCTTCCTGCCGATACCGCCTGGGCAATCGTCTTTCCGGAGCACCGATGAGCACAGTGTCACTGGGCGAGGATCTCGGCATCGAGACCAGCGCCGACCTCAAGCAGAAGCTCGCGCCCTATCTCGCCGAGGCGGGACAGCTGATGCTCGATGCCGGCCAGGTCCGCCGCATCCATACCGCCAGCGTGCAGGTGCTGTGCGCCTTCGTCGACAGCCGCCGCAAGGCGGGGTTGCGGACCGGCTTCGATGGCTGCAACGACATCTTCAAGGACGCGGTGCGCCTGCTCGGCGTGGCCCACACGCTCGGCCTGCCCGCATCCAACGACAACCTGAAATCTGTGGAGAACGCCGCATGAGCGCACGTATCCTGGTGGTGGACGATTCGGCGTCGATGCGCCAGATGGTGTCCTTCGCCCTCACCTCGGCCGGTTTCGCGGTCGAAGAAGCCGAGGACGGCGCGATCGCCCTCGGCCGCGCCAAGGGCGAGAAGTTCAACGCGGTGGTCACCGACGTCAACATGCCCAACATGGACGGCATCGCGCTGATCCGCGAGCTGCGCCAGTTGCCGGACTACAAGTTCACCCCGCTGCTGATGCTGACCACCGAGTCGGCCGCCGAGAAGAAGTCCGAAGGCAAGGCCGCCGGCGCCACCGGCTGGCTGGTCAAGCCGTTCAATCCCGAACAACTGGTCGCCACCGTCCAGAAGGTGCTGGGCTAGGGCCCCGCCACGCCCCGATACCCGCCGTCGACTCCCACGATCCGGATTCCGCGCCATGAGCATGGACCTGCAACGCTTCCACGCCACCTTCTTCGAGGAAAGCCGCGAAGGGCTGGACGCGATGGAGGCCGGCCTGCTGTCGCTCGAAGGCGGCACCACCGATCCGGAGACCATCAACTCGGTGTTCCGCGCCGCGCACTCGATCAAGGGCGGCGCCGCCACGTTCGGCTTCGAGTCGATCGCCGGGCTGACGCACGTGCTGGAAACGCTGCTCGACGAGCTGCGCGCCGGCAAGCGCGCGCTGGAAGCCGCCGCGATCGACGCCATGCTGGGCTCGGTCGACGTGCTGCGCGCGCTGCTGCGCGAGGCCGAGCACGACCAGCCGGCCGACCCGGCCGCGGTGCGGGCGGTACTAGAGCGCCTCGACGCCGTGCTGTCCGGCGCCGCCGCGCCTGCCCCGCCGGCCGCCGCGAAGGAAGAAGCGCCGGAGGCCTGGCACATCGGCTTCACGCCGGCGCCATCGCTGTTCATGAGCGGCAACGACCCGCTGCGCATCATCCGCGAACTCGAAAGCCTCGGCCCGCTGCAGGTCGCCGCGCGCCTGGAACGCCTGCCCGGCTTCGAGCAGATCGACCCGCTGGAGGCCTACATCGCCTGGGACCTCGGCCTGCTCGGCAAGGTCCCGCGCAGCAAGATCGAGGACACCTTCGCCTGGGTGGTCGACGATTGCGAGCTGGACATCCGTCCGATGGACCCGCCGTCGGCGGTCGAAGCCACGCCCGTGGCGGAACCGGCCGCCGCCGCGCCCGCCCCCGCCCTTGCCGCCGTTCCGGCCTCTCCCGCTGCCCCGGCCGCGGCCGGCAGCACGCAGGAAGCGGAAACCTCCATCCGGGTCAGCGTCGACAAGGTCGACGCGCTGATCAATCTGGTCGGCGAACTGGTCATCACCCAGGCCATGCTCAAGCAGGTCTCCAGCGGCCTGGATCCCGCCGTCGCCGAGCGCCTGGTCGCCGGCCTGGAACTGCTCGAACGCAACACCCGCGACATCCAGGAAGCCGTCATCAGCGTGCGCATGCTGCCGGTGGACGCGGTGTTCCGGCGTTTCCCGCGCCTGGTCCGCGACCTGTCCACGCGCCTGGGCAAGCAGGTGCGCCTGCGCACCATCGGCGAAGGCACCGAGCTGGACAAGGGCCTGATCGAGAAGATCGCCGACCCGCTGGTGCACCTGGTGCGCAACTCGATCGACCACGGCCTGGAGCTCCCGGACGCGCGCCGCGCCGCCGGCAAGGACGAGACCGGCACCATCACGCTGGCGGCCTCCCACCAGGGCGGCCACATCGTCATCGAGGTCAGCGACGACGGCCGCGGCCTCAACCGCGAGAAGATCCTGGCCAAGGCGCGCGAGCGCGGCCTGGCCGTGCCCGAGAACCCCACCGACGCGCAGGTCTGGGACCTGATCTTCGCCCCGGGCTTCTCCACCGCCGATGCCGTCACCGACCTGTCCGGCCGCGGCGTCGGCATGGACGTGGTCCGTCGCAACATCCAGGCGCTGGGCGGCGAGGTGCAGATCGAAAGCAATGCCGGCCTCGGCACCCGCACCCTGATCCGGCTGCCGCTGACCCTGGCCATCCTCGACGGCATGATCGTCTCGGTCGCCGGCGAAACCCTGATCCTGCCGCTCGCCTACGTGCTGGAGGCCTTGCAGCCGCAGGCCGCCGACGTGCGCACCATGGCCGGCGAAGGCCGCGTCCTGCGCGTGCGCGGCGAGTACCTGCCGATCCTTTCGCTCAGCGACTACTACGGCTACGACGGTCGGCAAGGCGGCGAGCCGCTGGTCGTCGTGGTCGAGGGCGACGGCCAGAAGATCGCGCTGGAGGTGGACGAACTGGTCGGCCAGCAGCAGGTGGTGGTCAAGAACATCGAGAACAACTACCGACGCATCGCCGGCGTGTCCGGCGCGACCATCCTCGGCGACGGCCGCGTCGCGCTGATCGTGGACATCGGCGGCCTGGTGCGCTCGCTGCGCGTACCGCAGGCCGCGTAGCGCGCAGCCTCGGCTCCGCGTCCGCGGAGCGGCGCCCAGCCGCGACGACATCCTGCCGGCAAGGCCGCGCCCGCGCGGTACGACCTTCCGCCCGGCCGCATCGCCATGCCTTCCCCGCGATTCGCCGCCTTTGGCGAGAGATCGCTGCGCACGGCCCGATGACTTGACGTCCTCTGCGGGCGTGATCGCAGGCCACGATGCCTCCGGCATTGCATCGCGGCACCTGCCGGATCGATCCCCGGCCATCGTTTGCCCCCTGGCTTCACATGGCCTTGCCAAAGGTGAATTCAGTAATCTGTGCGCTCAGTTACAAAGCCGTGACACGACGCTCAACCTTTCTTGCTTGGCGCCGATCAGGCCGTGACCCGGACGAGGACCGTGCAGGGAGGGATGGGCGATGGCCGTCATGCGGTACGTCTTTGCGCCACGCCTGGCGCCGTGGTTCGGAATCGCATTGCTGGCGCTCTGGCTCGGTTGGCTGGTCCCGGCCTTCCGGACCCTGCTGGCTCCCGTCCGCGCGCAGGAGGATGCGGCCGCCATCGTGGCGCGCCTGCAAGCCCACAGCCCCGCCGCGCGCGACCTCGCAAGAGCCACCGTCTTCCTGGCACGTTCGGGCGAATGCCGCTGCCGCGCCGACACCGGCGTGTCCCGCCTGCAGGCCGCGCTGCTCCGGTCCGTTCCGGCGCTCGACCTGGGCACCGCTTCCAGCGACATCGGCTATCCGGTCCTGGTGCTCGCGCCGCCGGCCCGGCTGGTCTATGCCGGCCCTGCCCTCGTGGATATCGGCTGCGGCGCGCCGATCGCGCTGGACACGCTGTTGCCTGCCCTGCTCTCCCGGCCCGGGCGGGCGCTGATCGTTCCTCCAACCTGCCAATGTCACAAGGAGCCATGACATGCGGTCCAGCCACCCAGCAGCCAGACCTGCCAACGACGAATCGCTTCCGTACCTGCGGCAATTGGCGGTCAGCGCCGATCGCCTGTTCCTGGGCCTGGGCGGGCTGCTGGCATTCGCCAGCCTGGTCGCGGCCGCCTGGCTGGGCCAGTGGTGGCCGTTCCTGATCGTGGCGCTGCCGTCGCTGGCCGTCGCCGCCGGGCAGCACCTGCTGTACCCGGGCACGCTGCTGAGCCGCTGCACCATCGGCCTGGTGCTGATGGCGCTGTCGGCGCTGCTGATCCACCAGTCCGGCGGCATGGCCGAAGTGCATTTCGTGGTCATCATGGCGATCGCGCTGCTGGTGTACTACCGCGACTGGCGCCCGATCGTGGTCGCGGCCGCGGCGATCGCGGTCCACCACCTGGCGTTCTTCTGGCTGCAGCGCCAAGGCTGGCCATTGCGGGCGTTCGCGCCCGGCACCGGGTTCGGCGTCCTGCTCATCCACGCCGGCGCCGTGATCGTCGAAACCGCGATCCTGGCGATGATGGCGGTGCCGATGCGCAGGCAGCTGCGCTCGGTCGGCCACGATCCGCGCGCGCTCGCGCGCGCCGCCCGCAACATCGCCCGGGAACAGCCCCTGCCCGAGGAGTTCCATGGCATGGACTTCCCGGAAGGTTCGCTGGCGCACACGCTGGCGGCCGCCAGCGACCAACTGCTGCGCCAGCATGCGCAGCAGCAACGCGAGCACTGCGAGAGCCTGCGCCTGCGCAGCGCCCTCGACAACGTCACCACCCACGTGATGATCGCCGATGCGCAACGCACGATCGTCTACGTCAACCGCCCGCTGGCCGCGATGCTGGCCGAGGCCCAGGACGACCTGCGCCGCGACCTCCCCGGCTTCGACGCCGCCCGGCTGCTCGGCAGCAGCATCGACCAGTTCCACCGCCATCCCGAGCACCAGGCCCGGCTGCTCGACCGGCTGAGCGGCACGCACCGCGCCCAGATCAAGGTCGGCGGGCGCAACATGCGGCTGATCATCAACCCGGTCGCCGACTCCGCCGGCGAGCGGCTCGGTTACGTCGTGGAATGGGCCGACCGTACCGCCGAGGTGCAGGTGGAAGAAGAAGTCGCCCGCATCGTCCGCGAAGCCGCCCGCGGCAACCTCAAGGACCGCGTCGCGCTGGACGGCAAGCAGGGCTTCTTCCGCCAGCTGGCGCAACAGCTCAACGAGCTGCTGGACAACAACGCGCATGCGCTGGACGGCATCTCCGCCCTGCTGTCCTCGCTGTCGCACGGCGACCTCGGCGCGCGCATGCAGGGTGGCCTGGAAGGCGTGTTCGCGCGGATCGGCGAGGACGCCAACAGCACCGCCGCGCAACTGACCGGCATCGTGCGGCGGATCAAGGACTCCGCCCTGGCGATCGACACCGCCGCCGCGGAGATCTCCGCCGGCAACAGCGACCTCGCCCGCCGCACCGAGCAGCAGGCGGCCGCGCTGGAGCAGACCGCGGCCGCCATGGAAGAACTGACCTCCACGGTCAAGCAGAACGCCGAGCACGCCCGCCAGGCCAACCAGCTCGCGCAGGGCGCCGCCAGCGTCGCCTCGGAGGGCGGCACGGTGGTCGGCCGGGTCGTCGCCACGATGGACGAGATCGAGGCGTCCTCGAAGAAGATCGCCGAGATCATCTCGGTCATCGACGGCATCGCCTTCCAGACCAACATCCTGGCCCTCAACGCCGCCGTCGAGGCCGCGCGCGCCGGTGAGCAGGGCCGCGGCTTCACCGTGGTCGCCAGCGAGGTGCGCACCCTCGCCCAGCGCTCGGCCGCCGCGGCCGGGGAGATCAAGCGGCTGATCGACGACTCGACCGGCCGGGTGGCAAGCGGGGCGGCGCTGGTCAAGCAGGCTGGCGCCACCATGGGCGAGATCGTCGCCAGCGTGCAGCGCGTCACCGACATCATGGCGCAGATCTCCGGCGCCTCGCAGGAGCAGAGCGCGGGCATCGACCAGGTCAACCGGACCCTGGCGCACATGGACGAATCCACCCAGCAGAACGCCAGCCTGGTCGAGGAGGCCTCCGCCGCCGCGCGGGCGATGGAACACCAGGCCAGCCAGCTGGTCGACGCGGTCGCGCTGTTCCGGCTCGGGGAGGACGGCGTCGACGCGCTGCTGGCGCAGGCGGCGCGGCCCGGCCCTTCAAGAACCGAGCGGACGGCCGATACCGTGGTCAACCTCAATCCGCGATAACGCCTGCAGCGTCCAGGGTCCATGGCCGAAGGCAACGCTTCCGAAGCCCCAGGAGACGCGCCCGGCGAGGGCGCGGAGGGCGACGAGAAATACCTGGTGCGCAACCCTCGCCAGATCCGGGGGTTGCTGCAGTCGCTGGTCCAGCAGCGCTCGCTGATCACCGCCCACGTCGGCGGCCGCGACCTGTTCTTCCCCACCGCCGTGCTCGACGTGGAGGACGCCGGCGACCAGGCCTGGCTGATCCTCGATGGCAGCCCGCAGGAAGCCTCCAACCGGGCGGCGGCGGAGGCCGGCTACCTGCTCTGCTTCGCCCAGCTCGAACGCGTGCGGGTCCGTTTCCGCGTCGCCGGCCACCGGCGGATCGAGCGCGACGCCCATGTCGCCTTTCGCGCGCCCCTGCCGGACGCCTTCTACTACCTGCAGCGCCGCGAGCACTACCGGCTGGAAACGCCGGTCACCGAGTCGCCCAGCTGCCTGCTCCGCTTCGAACACGAGAGCGGGCGCAGGATCGAACTGGACCTGCGCGTCATCGACATCAGCGGCGGCGGGCTGGCCGTCGCACTCGCCCCCGGCATGCCGCTGCCGGAACTCCACCGCACCTGCCGCGACTGCGTGCTGAAGCTCCCGGACCAGGACCCGATCGCGCTGCCGCTGACCGCATGCAACCAGTTCCGGCAGACCCTGCCCAACGGCCAGGAAAGCATCCGCATGGGCCTGCAGTTCACGGACCTGCCGCGCGGCGCCGGCGAGGCGATCCAGCGCTACATCTTCCGCGTGGACCGGCAGCGCAACGCGCGCAAAAGCGGCGTGTTCTGAACCACACCGGCAAGGCCCGCCGGGGCTGGAGTCCCTGCCACGGCGCATTCCTCCTTCGGCGCCCCATCCCGGCCACGCCCCTCGCTCCGACGGGAACGCCAGCCCACCTCACGCCAGGCCCTAAAGTTGCCGCCGCTCCAGCCGATCAGGATCGGACAGAACCCCCGTTGCCTTCGCAGCGCACGCTGGAGCCGCCATGAACGACAAGACCCCCACCGCCGGCAAAGGCGGCGAATTCCTCAGCTTTGCCCTCGGCGAAGAACACTACGGCGTGGACATCCTCAAGGTGCAGGAGATCCGCGGCTACGACACCGTCACCCGCGTGCCCGACGCCCCCGACTACATCAAGGGCGTGATCAACCTGCGCGGCACCATCGTGCCGGTCATCGACCTGCGCCTGAAGCTGAAGCTGAAGGAAGCGCGCTACGACGCCTTCACCGTGATGATCGTCCTCAACGTCGACAGCCGCGTGGTCGGCATCGTGGTGGACAGCGTGTCCGACGTGATCGCGCTGTCCGACGAACAGATCCGCCCCACGCCGGAATTCGGCGCCGCGGTCGACACCCGTTTCATCTCCGGCATCGGCACGGAAGGCGATCGCATGCTGATCCTGCTGGATATCGAAAGCCTGCTCGACAGCGCCGACCTCGCCCAGCAGGAAACCGCGGAAGAAGCGGCCTGAGCGCGCTGTCGGGACATTCCCTACAGCCGCGTGACGCATGCGTGAAAAAGTGACGTAAATCACATATCACCCGGTCAAGATGCCGACGACCACGCCGATAGCACCGGCAAGGACCTCCGTCGCGGAGGCTCGCCCCACCCGTATCGTATTCCGGAGAACACCGATGAAATCCCTGCTTCCCCTCGTCCTCGCCGCCGTCGCTTCCACCGCGTTCGCGCAGTCGCAGGAAATGATCCCGCCGGAAATGGCTTCCCGGTTCGTGGGCAAGGACGGCATGGTCTGCGGCAAGGTCGAGAAGGCCAAGTACGCGCAGGGTTCGGAAGGCGAGCCGACCTTCCTCTACATGGGCGGCATGTTCCCCCGCCACACCTTCTCGGCGCGCATCGCCGGTTCCGACCGCGGCAAGTTCAGCTTCCCGCCCGAGTCGCTCGAGGGCAAGGACATCTGCGTGATCGGCAAGATCGAGCGCGACAGCTCGCGCGCGGCCATCGACGTCAGCTCGCCGTCGAGCCTGAAGCTGGCCACGATCAAGTAATCCTTTCCTGCCCCCGCCGCCGGCTGCCGGCGGCGGGCTCGCAGCTGCCGCCTGCAGCATCCCAACAAGGAACAGCGTTCATGCAGTGGATCATCAATCTCAAACTGAAGCCGAAGCTGCTGCTGGCCTTCGGCGTCGTCCTGACGCTCATGCTGATCCAGGGCATCATCGCCTTCACCGGTCTGTCGTCCCTCAACCGCGCCAGCAAGCAGCTGGCCGGCAACACCATGTCCAGCGTGCGCGAGGCCGGCGAACTGCGCGGCATGATCGGCGAGTATCGCAACTCCGCCTACCAGGGCCTGGTCCGCGCCAGCGACTCGGTGAAGGAGGAAGCCAAGCAACGCGCCATCCAGTTGCACGGGCAGATCGACGCCGCGATCAAGGCCTATCCCCGGCTGATCGAGACGCCCGAGCAGAAGAAGCTGTTCGACGCTTTCGTCGCCGACTGGAAGAAGGCCAGCGCCTCCTATGCCAGCGTCGAGGAGATGATCCAGCTGAACCTGCCCGACGATGCGGTCGACACGTTCGTCGGCGAAACCCGCATGCTGCACCGGAAGGCCCAGGACTCGCTGGCCGCGCTGATCGCCGAGGACAACAAGCTCGCCCAGGCCGCCAAGGAGCAGGCCGAGGACGTGCACGCGACCTCCGTGACGCTGACCGGGGTGATGATCGCGGCCGGCATCGCGGGCGGCCTGGTGCTGGCGTGGTTCTTCGCCAATGCCCTGGTCAAGACCGTGCGCGGCGCGGTCGCCGTGGCCAACGACGTGGCCGGCGGCAAGCTGGACGGCCATATCGACGTTTCGCGCGCGGACGAGGTCGGCGACCTGATGCGCGCCATGCAGCGCATGCAGCGCGACCTGAAGGAGCGCATCGAGCGCGACCAGGCCATCGCCAGCGAGAACCTGCGCATCCGCACCGCGCTGGACAGCTCCTCGACCCCGACCTTCATCACCGACCGCGACCGCATCGTCATCTACGCCAACGAATCGTTCCGCAGGACCGCGGCGCTGCACCAGGAGAGCCTGCGCACGGTCTCACCGGACTTCGACGGCAACGACGTGATCGGCCGCCCCGTCGCCTATCTCGGCCTGTCCGAAGCGGCCCTGCGCGCGGTCGCCGGCAAGCTCGAGAAGGACGGCAGCGCCCAGGTCGAAGAACGCTTCGGCGAGGCGGTGATCGCCCAGACCATCACGCTCATCCGCGATACCGACGGCAACCTCAGCGGCAACGTCTGCGAATGGCGCGACCGCACCGTCGAGGTCGGCGTCGAGGAGGAAGTGGCGCGCATCGTCCGCGCCGCGGCCGCCGGCGACCTCGGCGGGCGCGTCTCCCAGGACGGCAAGGAGGGTTTCTTCCTGCAGCTGGCCCAGCAGCTCAACAGCCTGCTGGAAGCCAATTCGTCCAGCATCGAGCAGATCTCCGGCCTGCTCTCGGCATTGTCGCGCGGCGACCTGACGGCCCGCATGCACGGCGATTTCCAGGGCGTGTTCGCCCGCATGCGCGACGACGCCAATGCCACCGCCGAGCAGCTGGCCGACATCGTCGGGCGCATCAAGCAGTCCTCGCAGGCGATCAACACCGCTGCCGTCGAGATCGCCTCCGGCAACAACGACCTCTCCCGCCGCACCGAGCAGCAGGCCGCCAACCTCGAGGAAACCGCGGCCTCGATGGAAGAGCTCACCTCCACCGTCAAGCAGAACGCCGAGCACGCCCGCCAGGCCAACCAGCTCGCGCAGGGCGCCGCCGGCGTCGCCCGCGACGGCGGCCAGGTCGTCAGCCAGGTCGTCTCCACGATGGGCGAGATCGAGCGTTCCTCCAAGAAGATCGCCGAGATCATCTCGGTCATCGACGGCATCGCCTTCCAGACCAACATCCTCGCCCTCAACGCCGCCGTCGAGGCCGCGCGCGCCGGCGAGCAGGGCCGCGGCTTCGCCGTGGTCGCCAGCGAAGTGCGCACCCTCGCCCAGCGTTCGGCCAACGCCGCCAAGGAGATCAAGGGCCTGATCGACGACTCGGTCGGCAAGGTCGCCGACGGCTCGGCGCTCGTGCACAAGGCTGGCGCCACCATGGGCGAGATCGTCGCCAGCGTGCAGCGCGTCACCGACATCATGGCCGAGATCTCCGCCGCCTCGCAGGAACAGAGCAGCGGCATCGAGCAGGTCAACCAGACCATCACCCAGATGGACGAGACCACCCAGCAGAACGCCGCCCTGGTCGAGGAAGCCACCGCCGCCGCCCGTGCCATGGAGGAACAGGCCGCGCAGCTCGCCGAGGCCGTGGCCGTCTTCAAGCTCGACGACCTGCCCGCGCCGGTGCAGGCCGCCAGCGCACCGCCGCGCACCGTCGCCAGGACCGCCAAGGCGGCGCCGGCGGCCGCGCCGGCCCGGCCGGTGCGCGCCTCGCGTCCGCTCAAGAGCGAGAGCGAGCCGGTGCTGGCGGATGGCGACTGGCAGGAATTCTGATCCACCGTTTCGCTGTTCCGATCGCCCCGGGTCCGCCCGGGGCCTTTTTTTGATGCCGCCGCGGCACGGGTCGTGCGGAAGAAGCCTCTCTAGCGGGAGGAACTTCAGTCCCGCCAGGCAGTGCCGGCACGGCGCCGGGACTGGAGTCCCTCCCCGGCGTTCTCCTTTTCGGCCCCTTCGGCCTTCAGGCGTCCGGCACGCCGACCGATATCGCCATAGTCCCCCGACCTTCCGCCCAATGACGCCTGCCGATGCCACCGCAGATTCCCGGGAATTCGAGTTCGCCGACCGCGACTTCCGCCGCGTCTGCGACCTGATCCACCAGCGCGCCGGGATCGCCCTGGCGCCGGCCAAGCGCGACATGGTCTATGGCCGGCTGTCGCGGCGCTTGCGTGCGCTCGGGCTGCGTTCGTTCCGCGACTACCTGGATCGCCTGGAAGCCAGCGGCGAGGGCGACGAGGAGTGGCAATCCTTCACCAATGCGCTGACCACCAACCTCACCTCGTTCTTCCGCGAACCCCACCACTTCGACAAGCTGCACGAGGAACTGCGCCGGCGTGCCGGACAAGCCCCGCTCAAGCTCTGGTCGTGCGCGGCGTCCACCGGCGAGGAACCCTACTCGATCGCGATCACCGCCTGCGAGGCCTTCGGCACCTTGGCGCCGCCGGTCAGGATCCTGGCCACCGACGTGGACACGCAGGTGCTGGAAACCGCCTCGCGCGGCATCTATCCGCTCGAACGCATCGCCTCGCTGGACATCGCGGTCAAGCGCAAGTACTTCCAGCGCGGCACCGGCCCGAACGAGGGCAAGTGCCGGGTGGTGCCGGCGCTGCGCCAACTGGTCGAGTTCCGCCAGCTCAACCTGCTGGCGCCGCGCTACGACGCCGGCGGCCCGTTCGCCGCCCTGTTCTGCCGCAACGTGATGATCTATTTCGACAAGCCCACCCAGCGCGCCATCCTGTCGCGGCTGGTCACGCACCTCGGCGACGACGGCCTGCTCTACACCGGCCACTCGGAGAACTACCTGCACGCGTCCGACCTGATCCAACCCTGCGGGCGCACCCTCTACCGCCGGGCGCCGCGCAACGGGGCGCCGGCATGAGCAGCCTGCCGAAGATCGACGAGGTGATGCGCTACCACGACACCCGGTTCCAGACCGTCGCCGCCAAGTTGCTGCCCACCCAGTACCTGGTGGTCGACGACGACACCGCGCTGACCACCATCCTCGGCTCGTGCGTGGCCGCCTGCCTGCGCGACCCGGTGCTGAAGATCGGCGGCATGAACCACTTCCTGCTGCCGGAGGGCCAGGTCGGCGACGGCGCGCCCGCGCGCTACGGCAGCTACGCGATGGAACTGCTGATCAACGACCTGCTCAAGCGCGGCGCGCACCGCAAGCGCCTGGAGGCCAAGGTGTTCGGCGGCGCCAACGTGCTCAAGGGATTCACCAGCAACCCGGTCGGCACGCGCAACGCCGAATTCGTGCGCCAGTACCTGCAGGCCGAGCACATCCCGATCCTCGCCGAGGACCTGATGGGCATCCACCCGCGCAAGATCTGGTTCTTCCCGGCCACCGGGCGCGTGGTCGTGCAGCGCCTGCCGCACGCCCACGAGGCCGAGGTCGCCGCCGCCGAATCCGCCGTGCGCGCACGCCTGTCCAAGGCCCCGGTCACCGGCGGCGTGGAGCTGTTCGAATGATCGAAGCTCCCGTACGCGTGCTGATCGTCGACGACTCGGCGGTCGTGCGGCAGCTCCTGACCGAGATCCTGTCCCGCGACCCGGGCATCGAGGTGGTCGGCTCGGCCACCGACCCCTATGTCGCGCGCGAGAAGATCAAGCGCTTCGACCCGGACGTGCTCACCCTCGACATCGAGATGCCGCGCATGGACGGGCTGGCCTTCCTCGAGAACCTGATGCGGCTGCGCCCGACGCCGGTGGTGATGATCTCGTCGCTGACCGAACGCGGCGCCGATGCGACCTTGCAGGCGCTGGCGCTGGGCGCGGTGGACTTCGTCTCCAAGCCCAAGCTCGACGTCGCCCGCGGCCTGGAGGACTACGCCGCCGAGATCGTCGCCAAGGTCAAGAACGCGGCCAAGGCCCGGGTGCGCGCGATCGCCCGCCCGCCCCTGGTCCGGCCCGCGCCGGAAGCGCCGGTGCCCGGTGCGGCGCGCTCGATGCGCTTTCGCACCACCGAGCGCCTGATCGCCATCGGCGCCTCCGCCGGCGGCACCGAGGCGCTGCGCATCGTGCTCGAAGGCATGCCGGCCGACGCCCCGGCCGTCGTGCTGACCCAGCACCTGCCGGCCAGCTTCAGCACGGCCTTCGCCGAACGCCTGGACCGCCATTCGGCGATGTCGGTGCGCGAGGCCGCCGACGGCGAGGCCATCCTGCCCGGCCATGCCTACCTGCCGCCGGGCGGCAAGCACCTGCGCGTCGTGCGCGACGGCGCCCGCTGGCGCGCACGGATCGATGACGGCGTGCCGGTCAATCGCCACAAGCCGGCGGTGGACGTGCTGTTCCAGTCGGTCGCCGCCAACGCCGGCCCGAACGCGGTCGGCGCGATCCTCACCGGCATGGGCGACGACGGCGCCCGCGGCCTGCTGAAGATGCGCGAGGCCGGCGCGTCGACCCTGGTCCAGGACGAGGCCAGCAGCGTGGTCTGGGGCATGCCGGGCGCGGCGTTCAAGCTCGGCGCGGCACAGGAAGTCGTGCCATTGGAGCGCGTGGCGGAGCGTCTGGTCGCGCTGGCCAACCCGCCGGCGTAGCGCGGGCAAGCATCGCCACAGAAACGGCCTTTTTGCGGGAGCGCTTCTTGTGAAGCGGCTGTTGTGGGAGCGGCTTTAGCCGCGATGGGGCTTTCCCAGGGTCCGGTATCCGTTGTCGCATCGACATCGACCGTCGTCCCCGCCTGCGCGGGGACGACGGCGCGGAAGTTGCTGAAATTCGGTGGCAATCGAATTTCGGGAAAGCCCCATCGCGGCTAAAGCCGCTCCCACAAGAGTCATTCCTGCCGCTTCACCCTGCACGAACAAGAAGCCCGGCTTTCGCCGGGCTTCCTGCTTGCCTTGGGCCCCGGGGATCAGGCCGCCACGGTCTCGGCCACGTCCTGGTAGTCCCGGATCTGGTCGAAGTTCATGTAGCGGTAGATCTCGGCGCCCTTGCTGTTGATCACGCCGATGTCCGCCATGTACTCCTCCTTGGTCGGGATCTTGCCCAGGCGCGAGGCGATCGCCGCCAGCTCGGCCGAACCCAGGTACACGTTGGTGTTGCGGCCCAGGCGGTTCGGGAAGTTGCGGGTCGAGGTCGAGAACACCGTCGCGCCCTCGCGCGCCTGCGCCTGGTTGCCCATGCACAGCGAGCAGCCCGGCATCTCCATGCGCGCGCCGGCGGTGCCGAAGGTGCCGTAGTGGCCTTCCTTGGTCAGCTCCGAGGCGTCCATCTTGGTCGGCGGCGCGACCCACAGGCGGGTCGGGATGTCGCGCTTGCCTTCCAGCAGCTTGGCCGCGGCGCGGAAGTGGCCGATGTTGGTCATGCACGAACCGATGAACACCTCGTCGATCTTGGCGCCGGCCACTTCGGACAGGGTCTTCACGTCGTCCGGATCGTTCGGGCAGGCCACGATCGGCTCGTGGATGTCGGCCAGGTCGATCTCGATGACGGCGGCGTACTCGGCGTCGGCATCCGGCTCGAGCAGCTGCGGGTTGGCCAGCCACTCTTCCATCTTCTTGATGCGGCGGGCCAGCGAACGCGCATCCTGGTAGCCCTCGGCGATCATCCACTTCAACAGCGTGATGTTGCTGTTGAGGTACTCGATGATCGGCTCCTTGTTCAGGCGCACGGTGCAGCCGGCGGCCGAGCGCTCGGCCGAGGCGTCGGACAGCTCGAACGCCTGCTCCACCTTCAGGTCCGGCAGGCCCTCGATCTCGAGGATGCGGCCGGAGAAGATGTTCTTCTTGCCCTGCTTGGCGACGGTCAGCAGGCCCTGCTTGATCGCGTACAGCGGGATCGCGTTGACCAGGTCGCGCAGCGTGACGCCCGGCTGCATCTGGCCCTTGAAGCGCACCAGCACCGACTCGGGCATGTCCAGCGGCATCACGCCGGTGGCCGCGGCGAAGGCGACCAGGCCCGAGCCGGCCGGGAACGAGATGCCGATCGGGAAGCGGGTGTGCGAGTCGCCGCCGGTGCCGACGGTGTCGGGCAGCAGCATGCGGTTGAGCCAGCTGTGGATCACACCGTCGCCCGGGCGCAGCGAGATGCCGCCGCGGGTGGAGATGAACTCCGGCAGGGTGTGGTGGGTCTTCACGTCCACCGGCTTGGGATAGGCCGCGGTGTGGCAGAACGACTGCATCACCAGGTCGGCCGAGAAGCCCAGGCAGGCCAGGTCCTTGAGCTCGTCGCGGGTCATCGGGCCGGTGGTGTCCTGCGAACCCACCGAGGTCATCTTCGGTTCGCAGTAGGTGCCCGGGCGCATGCCCTGGCCTTCCGGCAACCCGCAGGCGCGGCCGACCATCTTCTGCGCCAGCGAGAAGCCCTTGCCGGTGTCGGCCGGCTGCACCGGCAGGCGGAACAGGTCGGTGGGGGGCAGCTTCAGCGCTTCGCGCGCCTTGCCGGTCAGGCCGCGGCCGACGATCAGCGGGATGCGGCCGCCGGCGCGCACTTCGTCGAACAGCACCTCGGACTTGACCTGGAACTCGGCGATCACCTCGCCGTTCTTCAGCGCTTTGCCTTCGTACGGGCGCAGCTCGATGACGTCGCCGTGCTCCATCTTCGACACGTCCAGCTCGATCGGCAGCGCGCCGGCGTCTTCCATCGTGTTGTAGAAGATCGGGGCGATCTTGCTGCCCAGGCACACGCCGCCGAAGCGCTTGTTCGGGATGAACGGGATGTCCTCGCCGGTCCACCACAGCACGCTGTTGGTCGCCGACTTGCGCGAGGAACCGGTACCGACCACGTCGCCGACGTAGGCGACCAGGTGGCCCTTCTCCTTGAGCTTGAGGATCTCGCCGATCGGGCCGCGCTTGCCGTCTTCCTCCGGCACGAACGGCGCGTCGGGGCGCTTGTTCTTCAGCATCGCCAGCGCGTGCATCGGGATGTCCGGGCGGGTGGTCGCGTCCGGCGCCGGCGACAGGTCGTCGGTGTTGGTCTCGCCCGGCACCTTGAACACGGTGACGGTCAGGCTCTGCGGCACTTCCGGCTTGCTGGTGAACCACTCGGCCTCGGCCCAGCTCTTCAGCACGGCCTGCGCGTTGGCGTTGCCCTTCTCGGCCTTCTCCTGCACGTCGTGGAAGGCATCGAAGATCAGCAGCGTGTGCTTCAGGCCCTCGGCCGCGACCGGGCCCAGCTCGGCGTGGTCGAGCAATTCGACCAGCGGGTGGATGTTGTAGCCGCCCAGCATCGTGCCCAGCAGTTCGGTGGCGCGCTGGGGCGTGATCAGCGGCGTCTTCTCGGTGCCGAAGGCGACCGCGGCCAGGTACGAGGCCTTCACCTTGGCGGCATCGTCGACGCCGGCCGGCACGCGGTGGGTGATCAGCTCGACGAGGAACTCCTCCTCGCCCGCCGGCGGGTTCTTCAGCAGCTCGATGACCTCGGCGGTCTGCTGCGCGCTCAACGGCAGCGGCGGGATGCCGAGCGCGGCGCGCTCTGCAACGTGGTGGCGGTAGGCTTCCAACATGACAACTCCCAGGTAACGCGGTGGATGGGGATGGGTGGGCTCAGGCTTGCGGCACGATCAGCTTCAGGCCCTTGAAGTAGTCGCGGTAAAACGTGTCGTTCCAGGTGATCAGGCCGTCGCACTGCAGCAGCGCGTGGGCTCCCACCATGAATCCGTCCAGGCTGCGCCGGCCGCCGCGGCGCTGGCGATGGCGGCGATGCATCTCGCCGGCGCGCAACGCCGACTTGGCTTCCAGCGCGCTGAAATGGACGCCCATTTCCTCCAGCGCCTCCAGCACCTCGGCACCGCCCTGCAAGGCGGCGCACAGTTCGGCGAGGGTCGTGCCGCAGACCACCACGCGGCCGCCGACCAGGCTCTGCCGCAGGCAGGCCTCCACCGCATCGGCCTGCGGGCCGTTGCTGAGCAGTTCGATCAGGACCGGGGAATCGACGGCGATGGCCATGGGCTATTCCTCGTCGCGGACCGCGCGCACGGCGGCCTCGGAGGAATCGAAACCGTCCAGCGCGAACTTGCCGCGGGCACGGGAAATGGCATCGTCCACGCTCTTGCGCAGGATGATGCGGCTGCCGTCGAGTTCGACCTTGAGCTGGGTGCCCTTGGTCAGGCCCAAGGCGTCGCGGACCGCCTTCGGCAGGGTGATCTGGCCGCGTTCGGCAACGGTGGCTTCCATGGGTACGCCCTCTTCGGTATGCACGAATTATACATACCTGGGGCGTCATACCGATAGTGCCGGCTAGGCCCGGCACTTCCCCTCGGAATGGCCAGGGGCTGGCCAGAACGGTCGTCCCCGCGCGAGCGGGGACGATGCGTACCAGGAGTTCATCGATCTCCTGAAGCGTGCGTCGTCCCCGCGCGAGCGGGGACGATGCCTGGCCGTCAGAACGCCACCTGGAACCGGGTATTCACCGTGGTGCCCTTGTCCGGGCCCTGTACCGCCCCGCTACGGTTGTCGGTCTGCCAGCGGACCACGTCCAGCATGATCCGGCTCAGGTCGTTCAGGTACCAGTTCGCGCCCACCGTCCAGGCGTGGCCGGTACCGCCGGTCGGCAGTTCGGCGTAGTCCACGTCCTCGTAGCGCGCCTTCAGCTCCCAGGCGCCGCGCCCGCCGGCGGTGACCGGGTCGTTCACCTTGACCTTGCCCCAGGTACCGGTCTTGCCCGCATAGGCCGGCACGGCGCCGCCCAGGAACCAACCGGCCGAGACCGCCCAGGCCTGGTGGTCGAGGTCGTAGCGGCCGGCGGTGCCCACGCCGTGCAGGTTGCGCGTGCCCCACTCGCCCGTCGCCCAGGCGGGACCGAAGAAGCCCGCCGCCTCCAGGCCGTAGGCCGTGCTGCGCTCGGCGCCCGCCAGCGTGCCGGGGGCGATCTTCACCAGGTCGTTGAAGTGGCCGGCGATGGCCGAACTGCGCAACACCCCGCTGGCGCCGGCCGCGATCTCCTCGTGGAACGCCCACGCGCCCAGGTGCACGACGGCGTCCTGGCGCGCCAGCGGATTCCAGTGCGCGCGCGTGGCCCAGGTCAGGCTGTCGTTGTCGCTGCCCGCATTGTTGAGGTCGTTGCCGGCCACCGACAGGCTGGCATGCCAGCCCTTGCCGTACACGCGCTCGGTCAGGCCGACGCCGAACAGGCCGCGCTGCGGCAGCACCAGCGTGCCGACCACGTTGCGGTCCTGGAACGGCGTGTTGGAGGTGCTGCTGGAGCCATCGATGCCGCGGTCGTTGAGGCGGTTGCCGATGGTCAGGTCCGCCGGCAGCCCGAACGCGCGATGGTCCACCGTCGCGTAGACGGATTTCCACGCCACCTCGTTGTCGGCGAAATCGCCTTCCACCGCCCAGCCGAGGATGCCGTAGCGGCCTTCCGCGCCCAGGCGCACCGAGCGGATCTCGGTACCGGACAGGTTGCGGTCGCCGGCCGACGAGCCGCTGGTGCTGGAACCGTCGACGAACAGGCGGCCGCGCGGGCGGAAGGTCGCCGAGCCATCGGCGTTGGAGAACTCCGGCGCGCCCTTGGACCACGACACCTTCGGTGCCTTGGCCTGGCCGGATTCCAGCGCGGCCACGCGCGCTTCGAGCGCGGGCGCATCCGTGGCGGGAACGGCCGGGGCGGCGCTCGCGGCCGCGGGCGAGCCGCCTTCCAGTGCGCGCAGGCGCGCCTCGAGCTGCCGGATCTGTTGCGCCTGCTGCCGGACCAGGGCGCTCAGTTCGGCCTGGCTCAAGGGCACGACAGGCGAGGCGTTGCCGGAATCGATGGACTGGGCGCCGGCCTGGGCGCTGCCCAGCAGCAGGCCGAGCGCGACCGCCAGCGCTGCCTTGGGCAGCACGGGATGATGGTTCATGGGTTCTCTCCGGCCAGCCGGCTCCCTGGCCTGGCGCTGGCCCTGGTGGTGTACGGGAAGTGCGGGACGGGACCGCGCCGCCGGACCACCCGGCGGCGCGGCTCATGCCAGGCTCAGCTGGTCGCCTGGGCCTGGCTGTTCGGGCGCCAGGTGATGAGGCGGTTCTCGACCAGGTCCAGCACCCAGTCGATGACCAGCACGAAGGCCGCCAGGATGATGATGCCGGCGAACACGCCCACGGCATTGAAGTTGCCTTCGGCCTGTGCGATCAGGTAGCCCAGGCCCGCCGAGGCGCCCAGGTATTCGCCGATGATCGCGCCGACCACGGCGAAGCCCACCGAGGTGCGCAGCGACGACAGGATCCAGCTCGCCGCCGCGGGGAAGTACACGTGGCGCAGCAGGTCGCCGCGGCTGGCGCCGAGGATGCGCGCGTTGGCGAGCACCACCGGGTTGACCTCGCGCACGCCCTGCATCGCATTGAAGAAGGTGGTGAAGAACACCAGCGTCACCGCCAGCGCGACCTTGGACCACAGGCCCAGGCCGAGCCACAGCACGAAGATCGGCGCCAGCACCACGCGCGGGATCGCGTTGAAGCCCTTGATGAACGGGTCGAGGATGCGCGCCGAACGCCGGCTCAGGCCGAGCCAGACGCCGCCGGCCACGCCCAGCGCGGTGCCGATGATGTAGCCGAGCGCGGTCTCGGTCAGGGTGATGTAGACGTGCTGGTAGAACGAGGTATCCGACAGCCACGCGTACATCTGCCGGACGATGTCCAGCGGCGCCGGGAAGAAGAACGGATCGATCCAGCCCAGCGCGATGCCGGCCTGCCACCCTCCGAAGATGGCCACCACCAGGGCGGCCTGGATGAACTTGTCAGTCTTGGCGTGCATAACTCTTCTCCACTTCGCCGCGCAGGCAGGCCCAGATGTCGCGGTACAGATCGGTGAAACGGTCGTCGAGCTTGATCTCGGCGACGTTGCGCGGCCTTTCCAGATCCACCTCGAAGCTGCGCACCACCCGGCTGGCCGGGCCGGCGGACAGCACCACCACGCGGTCGCCCAGCGCGATCGCCTCCTCCAGGTCGTGGGTGATCAGGATCACCGAGCGCCGGTCCTCCTGCCACAGCCGCAGCAGTTCGTTCTGCATCAGGTGGCGGGTATGGATGTCCAGCGCCGAGAACGGCTCGTCCATCAGGATCACCTTCGGCTCGACGATCAGCGCCTGCGCCATCTGCACGCGCTTGCGCTGGCCGCCGGAGAGCTGGTGCGGGTAGCGGTGCTCGAAGCCGGCCAGGCCGACCTTGGCCAGCCAGGCCTTCGCCCGCTGCTCGCGCTCGGCCTGGGCCACGCCCCGGAAGCGCAGGCCCAGCTCGACGTTCTGCAGCGCGGTCTTCCACGGCAGCAGCGCATCCTGCTGGAACAGGTAGCCCACCGATTCCTGCACGCCCTGCACCCGGCGGCCATCGATGGCGATGTCGCCGGACGCCGGCTTGAGCAGGCCGGCCACGGCATTGAGGATGGTGCTCTTGCCGCACCCGGTCGGGCCGACCACGGCCAGGAATTCGCCGTCGCCGACCTGGATGTCCACGTCGCGCACCGCGGTGAAGTTGCCGAACGACATCGTCACCCGGTTGATGGCGACCATGACTTGCGCCGCGGCCGTGGGCGGCGCGATGTCGAGGCGCCGCACGTTGGCATTGAGTGCCATGGGTTTCCTCCGCTTACTGTTTGGCGGCCGTCGCCGCGGCGCTGGCGCGCTCGACGAAGGCGTTGGTGTAGGTCTTGGAAAGGTCGATGTCCGCATTGGCCACGTCGGCATTGAACTCGCGCAGCACGGCCAGCGGGATCTTCAGGTCCTCGGGGTCGAAACGGCCGTCGGTGGTGAAGATGGCGCGGGCGTTCTCGACCGCCTGGGCATAGGTCGCGCGGTCGCCGGACACGTACGCGTCGGGCAAGGCGTCGACGATTTCCTTGGCGCTGCGCTCGGCGATGAAGCGCAGCGCCATCTGTTCGGCGCGCGCGATCTTCTCGGCCGCGTCCGGGCGCTTTTCCAGGAAGCTGCGGTTGGCGTACATCACCGAGGTCGGGTACAGCCCGCCGTAGACCTCGCGGGCGCCTTCGTCGCTGCGCGCGTCGATCAGGATCTTGCCGACCTTGCGCTCGGTGATCAGCGTGGCGGCGGGGTCGTAGTTCACCAGCAGGTCGATCTTGCCCTGCTCCAGCGCCGCCACCGCCGCGGCGCCCGAGCCGACGCCGATCAGCGACACGCTGTCCTCGGGGATGTCGTGCCGGGCCAGGTAGTGGCGCACGAAGAAGTCCGACGACGAGCCCGGCGCGGTGATGCCCACCTTCAGCCCCTTGATCGTCTCCGGCCGCTTGGGATCGAAGCTCGTGTTCTCGCGCCCGGCCAGCACCAGCCCGGAATTGCGCGAGAGCAGCACGAACGCGGTCACGTCCTTGTGCTTGGCCTGCATCTGGATGGTGTGGTCGTAGAAGCCCACCGCCACGTCCGTGGAGTTGGCCACCAGCGCCTGCAGCACCTTCGAGCCGCCCTGGGCGAAGTTCTCGGTGCGTACCTTCAGGCCGACCTGCTCGAAGTAACCGTTGGCGTCGGCGATGAAGAACGGGAGATTGTTGAGGTTGTAGGAACCGACGCTGATGCGCACCGGTGCATCGGAGGCGCCGCCGGCCGCTGCGCCCTCCTTGCCGCAACCGGCAAGCAACAGGCTGGCCGCGGCCAGCATGGCGGTGAAGAACTGCTTGTACATCTATCCCTCCCAGGATGTGGAGCGTTGTGGACGACCGGCTCGCGCAGCCATGCGCGGGCCGGCCGGTTCAGGTCATGCCGCGGACGTCCATTGGCGGGCTTCGGCGGAAACGGGCGAGGTGGCGAACACGCGCCCCTCGAACAGGCGGCGGGCGGTGCGCACCACGCTGGCGACCACCGGCGCGTTCTCCGCACCGCTGCTCAGGCCGACTTCCAGGGCACCGCTCGGATGTTCGAGCGTAACGCTACCGGGCAACGGCAGGCACCCGACGAAAGTGTGGGCCAGCGTGCCCGGCGTGACCGCGGCGGTGGCCAGGCCGACCGCCCCGGTGATCGCCAGGGCCGTGTGGCAGCGATGCGGCATGAAGTAGCGCACCTGGAGATGCCCGCCTTGCCGCGGCTCGGAAAGCAGCACCGGCTTGGGCACCACCTTGCCGCCGGCATCGGCGATGCCCATGCGGGCCCCAGCCTCCACGCGCATGCGCTCCAGCCGCGCCAGCAGCGCGCTGTCGGCGTTCAGCGCCTCCGGTGCCGCATCGGCGGGCACGCCCAGGTCGGCCGCGCGCACCAGCATCATCGGCATCGCGCAGTCCACCAGGCTGGCCTGCACGCCGTCGATCTCGTCCACCGCGCGGCCGCTGGGCAGCAACCGTCCCGTGAGCGCGCCGGCCGCATCGAGGAAGGCCAGGTGCACCGGTGCGGCCGTGCCCGGCGCACCGGCGATGCGGGTGTCGCCGCGGTAGGCCACGCGGCCGTGCGGCGTTTCCACCGTGGCCACGATCAGCTTGCCGGTGTTGACGTTGTGGATGCGCACCTCGGTGCGCGGATGCCGCGCCTGCACCAACCCGCGCTCGATCGCGTACGGGCCGACCGCCGCCAGCATGTTGCCGCAGTTGGGCGTGGTGTCCACGACCTGCCGTTCCACCCAGACCTGGGCGAACAGGTAGTCGACGTCGGCATCGGCGCGGCTGGCGCGATCGACGATCGCCACCTTGCTGGTCAGCGGATGGCCGCCGCCGATGCCGTCGATCTGCAGCGGATGGCCGGACCCCATCACCTCCAGCAGCAACCGGTCGCGCGCCTCCGGGTCGGCCGGCAGGTCGGACGCCAGGAAGAACGGCCCCTTGGAGGTTCCCCCGCGCATGAGCACGCACGGGAGGCTGAGCAGATCGTTGGACATACGTGTGCTAGATTGATGCTTGTATCGGATGAATATCCTTGTGTGATCCGATACTGGCATGGACACGATTGATCTGTGAATTGCTTATTTTTTCCTCATTGATACGCCATGAGCATCAATTGCGAAATCCTCGATCTGCGTGCCTTCCTGCTCGTCGCCGAGACGCGCAGCTTCCATCGCGCCGCCGAAGCGCTGCACGTCTCCCAACCGGCCCTGAGCCGGCGAATACAGAAGCTGGAGCAGGCGGTGGGTTCGCCCTTGCTGGAGCGCACCACCCGCAGCGTCGCCACCACCGCCGTCGGCGAGAACCTGCTGCCGCTGGTGCGGCGCATGCTCGAGGAGTTCGATGGTTCGCTGTTCTCCCTGCGCGGGCAGGACGACACGCGCGGCGCGCAGATCACCATCGCCTGCCTGCCGACCGCGGCGTTCTACTTCCTGCCCAGCGTGATGGCGCGCTTCCACGAGGCGTTCCCGAACGTGCGCTTCCGTATCCTCGACATCCCCGCCACCGAGGGCCTGCAGGCGGTCGAGCGCGGCGAAGTCGAGTTCGGCATCAACTTCATGGGCGCCAACGACCCCAACCTGGATTTCGACGTGCTGGCCGAGGACCCCTTCGTGCTGGCCTGCCGCCGCGACCATCCGCTGGCGAAGAAGCGCAGGATCGAATGGTCGGACCTGGCCCGCCACCAACTGATCACCGTGCACCGCACCAGCGGCAACCGCACCCTGCTCGACGGCGCGCTGGCCCGCGAGAACCTCAAGCTGAGCTGGCACTACGAGGTGACCCACCTGTCGACCTCGCTCGGCATGGTCGAGGCCGGCATCGGCGTCTCGGTGCTGCCCCGGATGGCCACGCCCGACGGCGACCACCCGATCCTGGTCACCCGCCCCATCGGCAACCCGGTGGTCTCGCGCACCATCGGCATCGTCCGCCGGCGCGGCGCCATGCTCTCGCCCAGCGCCGAGCGCTTCCTGCAGATGCTGATGAGCCAGTGGCGCAACAAGCCGTGACATCGGCACTACATACAGCCATGTAACCTTGCGTCCTGCGCCGCGGATCTTTGCCATGCCTGCCATCCCGCATACTGGACGGGGCCAGGGGACAGACGCTCCCGGCAAACGCCAGCAGGCCCGCCCCGGCCACTGCAAGCCATTCGCAAAAGGAGTCACTGCATGAGCGATTCGTTCTCCACCCGCAGCCAGTTGGACGTGGGCGGCAAGACCTACGCCTATTACAGCCTGCCCAAGCTGGGCCAGCGCTTCGACATCTCCCGCCTGCCCTACTCGATGAAGATCCTGCTGGAGAACCTGCTCCGGAACGAGGACGGCGGCATCACCGTCGGCAAGGAGCACATCGAGGCGGTGGCCAAGTGGGATCCCAAGGCCGAGCCCGACACCGAGATCGCGTTCATGCCCGCGCGCGTGGTGCTGCAGGACTTCACCGGCGTGCCCTGCGTGGTCGACCTCGCGGCGATGCGCGACGCGGTGGTCAAGCTCGGCGGCGCGGCCGGCCAGATCAACCCGCAGATCCCCTCCGAGCTGGTGATCGACCACTCGGTGCAGGTCGACGTGTTCGGCAAGCCCGACGCGCTCGACCTCAACGGCCAGATCGAGTTCCAGCGCAACAAGGAGCGCTACGGCTTCCTGCGCTGGGGCCAGAAGGCCTTCGACAACTTCAAGGTGGTACCGCCGAACACCGGCATCGTCCACCAGGTCAACCTGGAGAACCTGGCCCGCGTGGTGATGACCGCGGAGAAGGACGGCCAGGCCATCGCCTATCCCGACACCGTGTTCGGCACCGACTCGCACACCACGATGATCAACGGCATCGGCGTGCTCGGCTGGGGCGTCGGCGGCATCGAGGCGGAAGCCGCCATGCTCGGCCAGCCGTCCTCGATGCTGATCCCGCAGGTGGTCGGCTTCAAGCTCACCGGCAAGCTGCCCGAGGGCGCCACCGCCACCGACCTGGTGCTGACCGTCACCCAGATGCTGCGCAAGCTCGGCGTGGTCGGCAAGTTCGTCGAGTTCTACGGCGACGGCCTGCAGCACCTGCCGCTGGCCGACCGCGCCACCATCGGCAACATGGCCCCGGAATACGGCGCCACCTGCGGCATCTTCCCGATCGACGCCGAGTCGCTTAGCTACCTGCGCCTGTCCGGCCGCAGCGAGGAGCAGATCGCGCTGGTCGAGGCCTACGCCAAGGCGCAGGGCCTGTGGCACGAGCCGGGCAGCCCGCATGCGCAGTACAGCGCCACGCTGGAGCTGGACATGGGCGACGTGCGCCCGTCGCTGGCCGGCCCCAAGCGCCCGCAGGACCGCGTGCTGCTCGAGGACGTGCAGAAGAACTACCGCGAGGCGCTGGCAGGGCTCACCGCCAACCGCGACAAGCGCAGCGACGACGTCGGCCGGTTCGTCGCCGAGGGCGGCGGCGCGGCGGTCGGCAACGAGCAGCTCGCCAAGGGCTATGCCGACATCGAGATCGAGGGCAAGAAGGTAAGGCTCAAGGACGGCGCCGTGGTGATCGCCGCGATCACCTCGTGCACCAACACCTCCAACCCGGCGGTGATGATCGGTGCCGGCCTGCTGGCCCGCAACGCCGCGGCCAGGGGCCTGAACCGCCAGCCGTGGGTGAAGACCTCGCTGGGGCCGGGCTCGCGCGTGGTCACCGACTACCTGCAGAAGGCCGGCGTCCTCGACGACCTGGAGAAGGTCGGCTTCTACGTGGTCGGCTACGGCTGCACCACCTGCATCGGCAACTCCGGCCCGCTGCCCACCGAGGTCAGCGCGGGCATCGCCATGGGCGACCTGGTGGTGACCTCGGTGCTGTCCGGCAACCGCAACTTCGAGGGCCGCGTGCACCCCGAGGTCAAGATGAACTACCTGGCCTCCCCGCCGCTGGTGGTCGCCTACGCGCTGGCCGGCACCACCGACATCGACCTGACCCGCGAGCCGCTCGGCACCGGCAGCGACGGCCAGCCGGTGTACCTGAGGGACATCTGGCCCAGCAACAAGGAGATCGGCGACGTCATCGCCGCCACCATCGGGCCGGAGATGTTCAAGCAGAACTACGCCGACGTGTTCAAGGGCGACACCCGCTGGAATACCATCGCCTCGCCCGACGGCGAACTGTACGAATGGGATGCGGCCTCCACCTACATCAAGAACCCACCCTACTTCGAAGGCATGACCATGCAGGTGGGCCACGTCGACGACGTGCACGGCGCGCGCGTGCTGGGCCTGTTCGGCGACTCGATCACCACCGACCACATCTCCCCGGCCGGCAACATCAAGAAGGACTCCCCGGCGGGCCGCTTCCTGCAGTCGCGCGGCGTGCAGCCGGCCGACTTCAACAGCTACGGCAGCCGGCGCGGCAACGACGACGTCATGGTGCGCGGCACCTTCGCCAACATCCGCATCAAGAACCTGATGTTCGGCGGCGAGGAAGGCGGCAACACCCTGTACTTCGGCAGCACGCCGCCGGAGAAGATGTCGATCTACGACGCGGCCATGAAGTACAAGGCCGACGGCGTGCCGCTGGTGGTGATCGCCGGCAAGGAATACGGCACCGGCTCCTCGCGCGACTGGGCGGCCAAGGGCACCAACCTGCTCGGGGTCAAGGCCGTGATCGCCGAGAGCTTCGAGCGCATCCACCGCTCCAACCTGGTCGGCATGGGCGTGCTGCCGTTGCAGTTCCTGGACGGCCAGAACGCGCAGTCCCTGGGCCTGGACGGTTCGGAGGTCTTCGACGTCACCGGCCTGCAGGACGGCGCGAGCAAGCGCGCCAGGGTGACGGCGAGGAAGGCCGACGGCACCACCAAGGAATTCGAGGTCAAGGTGCTGCTGCTGACCCCGAAGGAAGTGGAGTACTTCAAGCACGGCGGCCTGCTGCAGTACGTGCTGCGCCAGCTGGCGTCGAAGGCGGCCTAGCCGTCCCGCCGCTGCGGGAGCGGCTCCGGCTGCGACGGGCCTTCCCGGCAAAGCCCGTCGCGGCCGGAGCCGTTCCCGCGCCGCCGGCCGGTTTCCCCGCTTCGCCTTTTCCATTCGGGACGGTATCCTGCCCGCCAGAGCGCCGGGACGTTTCCGGTGCGACCAACATCCCTGGAGGGAGGCAGAATGTCTCAGGCGCGTCCTTGGCTGCAGAGCTATCCGGCGGGAGTGCCCGCGGAAATCGATGTCCACGAGTTCCGGACGGTCGCGGACGTCTTCGCATCGTCCGTCGCCAAGTACCGCGATCGCCCGGCCTACACCAGCTTCGGCAAGACCCTGACCTACGGCGAGACCGACGCGCTGGCGACCCGGTTCGCCGCCTACCTGCTGGGCGAACTGAAGCTCAAGAAGGGCGACCGCGTCGCGGTGATGATGCCCAACTGCCTGCAGTACCCGGTCGCCACCTTCGGCATCCTCAAGGCCGGCCTGACGGTGGTGAACGTCAACCCGCTCTATACCGCCCGCGAGCTCAGGCACCAGTTGGTCGACTCCGGCGCCTGCGTGCTGGTCGCCATCGACAACTTCGGCAACACCGTGGCCGAGTCGCTGGAAGGCACGGCGGTCCGCCAGGTGATCACCACCGGCCTGGGCGACATGCTCGGCTTCCCCAAGGGCAACCTGGTCAACTTCGTCGTCAAGTACGTCAAGAAGCTGGTGCCGGAGTACCGGATCGCCGGCGCCATCCGCTTCCGCGAAGCGCTCTCGCTCGGCAGCCGGCACGCGTTGCCGTCGCTGGACGTCTCCAGCGACGACATCGCCTTCCTGCAGTACACGGGCGGCACCACCGGCGTGGCCAAGGGCGCGATGCTGACCCACCGCAACCTGGTCGCGAACATGCAGCAGGCGCACACCTGGGTCGCCTCCGACGGCAAGCTGCAGGAAGGCCAGGAGACGGTGGTCACCGCGCTGCCGCTGTACCACATCTTCGCGCTCACCGCGAACTGCCTGGTCTTCATGAAGCTCGGCGGCTGCAACCACCTGATCAGCAATCCGCGCGACATGCCCGGCTTCGTCAAGGAGCTCAAGGGCATCCGCTTCAGCGCCATCACCGGAGTCAACACCCTGTTCAACGGCCTGCTCAACACCCCCGGCTTCGAGCAGCTCGACTTCTCCTCGCTGAAGATGACCCTGGGCGGCGGCATGGCCGTGCAGCGTTCGGTCGCCGAGCGCTGGAAGAAAGTCACCGGCTGCACCCTCGTCGAAGCCTACGGCCTGACCGAGACCTCGCCGGCGGCCTGCATCAACCCGCCCGACCTCCCCGAGTACAACGGCTCCATCGGCCTGCCGGTCCCCTCCACCGATGCCTGCATCAAGGACGACGCCGGCAACCAGTTGCCGGCAGGCGAGACCGGCGAGCTGTGCATCAAGGGACCCCAGGTCATGAAGGGCTACTGGCACCGTCCCGAGGAGACCGCCAAGGCCATCGATGCCGACGGCTGGCTGCACACCGGCGACATCGCCCGGATGGACGAGAAAGGCTTCTTCTACATCGTCGACCGCAAGAAGGACATGATCCTGGTGTCCGGTTTCAACGTTTATCCCAACGAGATCGAGGACGTCATCGCGATGATGCCCGGCGTCGCCGAGGTGGCGGCGGTCGGCGTCCCCGACGAGAAGTCCGGCGAGGTGGTCAAGGTCGTCATCGTCAAGAAGGACCCGAACCTGACCGCCGAGCAGGTCAAGGAACACGCCCGTGCCAACCTGACCGGCTACAAGCACCCGCGGATCGTCGAATTCCGCAAGGAGCTGCCCAAGACCAACGTCGGCAAGATCCTGAGGCGGGAGCTGCGGGACGCGCCAAAATCCTGACGCACACAAGGGCCGCGACGCCACTTCGAAGGGCTTTCCTGTAACGGAAAGCCCTTTTCGTTTCACGCAGTTACACCGGTGTAGCATCGGTCAGTGGAGTTCGCACCGCCCGCTGCGCCACGGTCACCCATCGCGGGCGCTCTCCCCGAGGCCAAGCCCATGATCACGATGGAAAATCTGCAACGCCAGACACTTCATTCCACCATCCGAGTTGCCACCGACGATGCCAGCCGCAGCCACTGGCTGTACATGCATGCCGATGCCGCCGCTGGCGTCCGCCCCTGCTTCCGCCCGCCCCTCATGGAAGAGATGCACGCCTACCTGTCGGAAATCGCGGATCCCTCCCGGCAGCAGCCGGGGAGCCTGAGCACCTTGGTGCTCGCTTCCGATGCCAACGCGTTCAACCTGGGCGGCGACCTCGACCTGTTCGGCAAGATGATCCGCAACCGCGACAGGGAGGGCCTGCTCCGCTATGCCGAGAGCTGCATTCTCGGCGTGCACCGGTTCCACCAAGGCCTCAACGGCAACTTCCGCACCGTCGCATTGCTGCAGGGCGACGCCCTCGGAGGCGGACTGGAGATGGCCTTGTCGTGCCATACCATCGTGGCCGAAGAGGACGTCGGCATGGGCCTGCCCGAAGTCCTGTTCGGCCTGTTCCCGGGCATGGGCGCCTATTCTTTCCTTTCCCGCCGCGTCTCGCCGCAGCTGGCGGAGAAGATCATCCTGGAAGGACAGGTCTACAGCAGCCAGGAGATGCACGCCATGGGCATCGTCGATCTGTTGGTCCCCAAAGGCCAGGGAGCCGCGGCGGTCTGGGACTTGATCGAGCGCCAGCAACGCATCCCCCACTCGTACTTGGCAATGAACGCGGCGCGGAAGCTGTGCCAACCGGTGACCCGCGAGGAACTGCTCTCGATCACGCACGTATGGGTCGAGACGGCGCTCGCCCTTGGCGAAAAATCGTTGAAGACGATGGATCGCCTGGTCAAGGCGCAGTCCCGCCGGGCCGCCAGGGCCTTGTCCGCGGCGGTGGCCTGAAACGCATGTCGAAGTTGGCCCGGCGCTCCGCCGGGCTTTTTATTACTTCGGCTCGGCGCCCTTGCCCTTTTCGAAGCGGTTGCTCAGATGGGCATCCAACGCGGCACGCCCCTCCCGCAGTCCCGTGTCCAGCCTTTCGATCCGTTGGTGGATTTCCGCCTTGACCTGCCAATCCTGCATGCGCATCAATTCGTCGCCCTGCCCGGCCAACAGATGCAGCCCCAGGTTGCTTGCCACGCCTTTCAGCGCATGCGCCTGCTCCCGCAGCACGAGCCAGTTGTCGCCGGCGGCGGCCGTGCGTATGCCCGCAATGCAATTGGCCGCATCGGTCAGGCATTGCTGGATGAACTCGCGCTCGAACGTGTCGCCCATGCCCAGCGAGGCGAGCTCGTTCAGGACCGCAGGATCGAGCACGCCATCGGCGGCACTGGCGACCTGCATCGCCGGACGCTCCGATTGCCTGAGCCTGCGATTGGCCGCGATGTCGGCAAGCGTGTCCAGCAATCGGCTGGCGGAGACCGGCTTGGCCAGGAACGCATAGGCGCCGGCCCGCTCGCATTGCCGGATGGAGTCGGGCGTGACGTCCGCGCTTAGTACCACGACGGGCGTCCGGCGCTCGCCGCCGGCTTGCAGCACCCGCAATTGCTTCAGCATGTCCAGCCCGCTCATGCCGGGCATGTGCAGATCTATGATCGCGGCGTCGTAGTCCAGGTCGGCAAGCGCATCGAGCACGGCCTCCGCGCCATTCACGCACGTCACCCGATGGCCAGCCTTCTGCAACAACCGCTGCAGAACCATGCGATTGGCCTCGTGGTCGTCGCCCACCACGATCTGCATGCTGCGCACCCGGGCACGATGGCGCAGGAAAGGATCGGTAAACGCGATCACGTTGTCCGGTTCGGCGCCCGACGGCACGGAAGCTTCCGCCGAACCCTGCGCCTCCAAGGAAGGCGTGACCTCGAACGGGACCTCGAACCAGAAGCGACTGCCGCCTCCCGGGTTCTCCTCGTAACCGATGCTGCCTCCCATCGATTCCACGAGTCCCTTGGCGATCGTGGTGCCGAGCCCGGTGCCCTCGTAGCGGCGGGTCAAGCCGTTGTCGGCCTGCTCGAATGCCTCGAAGAGCCTCGGGCGCATGCTTACCGGCACGCCTATGCCCGTATCGATTATTTCGAAGCGCAAGCGCATCGGCGAGCGATCGGCCACCGCTACCTGGATGTTCACGCTCCCACGCTCGGTGAACTTCACCGCATTGCCGATCAAGTTGAGAAGCACTTGCCGGACATGGTCCGGATCGCCATTCAATCGGTCGGGCACGTCCACCGGTACGTGGACCCTGTAGTCCAGGCCCTTGTTGCGTGCCTGCGGCTTCAGGATCAAGCCGATGCTGTCGAGGGTCTCGCGCAGGGCGAAGTCCTGGCGCCTGACCCTCACCTTGCCGGCCTCGATCGCCGAGATGTCCAGCACCTCTTCAACCAGTGCCAGCAAGCTGCGCGCCGAAGCCTGGATGGTGCTTACGCACTCGCGTTGCTCCGCGTCCAGCCGGGTAGCGGCCAGCACCTCCGTCATGCCGGACAAACCGTTGAGCGGCGTGCGGAACTCGTGGCTCATGTTCGCGAGGAAACGGCTCTTCGCCTCGCTGGCGCGACGCGCCTCCGCGGTCGCGCGGGTCAACTGGCGCAGCAGGCCCGAGAGATACAGGGGAATCGCAGCCAATCCCAGCCACAACGCCAGGCCGAGCTGCAGATTGCGCTCCCAGTATTCGTTGGTGGCCAGCGTGATGCTGAAGCTCGCCATGGCCATGGCAATGGCGAGGTAGAGATACCGGTTGCCGTAGCGCAACCCATTGCCGATCGTCACCCACATCACCACGACGTAGATGCAGGCCATGGGCTCGCCCACCGCGCTCATCGCCATGGCCATCAAGCCGTAATCGGCGAACATGCCGATCACCCGCCTCAGGTCTGAACGGGCGGGCCGGGCGACGATCCACGCGAACAGCAGCAGCGACAGCAATTGCGCCAGCAGCGTGAGGCCGATGACGTAGAGCAGCTGCCTTTCCGGGAGATCCCAACGATAGATCGACGCGATCTCGTACGCCAGGATCAGGGCGACCATGCCTATCCGGATGGCGGCCTGCCCATGCTCGCTGTCCTCGCGCTGGGCCAGGCGACTGCGTAAGGTATCCATCAAAGCCAGCATGACTAGAGACCCGGCCGTTCCGAGGCCTTGGAGAACTTCTCGCAGATCCGCTCCAGCGCGGGACGGGAACGCACCAGCGCGTCGACGCAGCGCGGGTCGAACAGCCGGCCGCGCTGCGCATACAGGTACGCCAGGGTCGCGTCCATGGTCCATGCCTCCTTGTAGGGACGCGGCGACAGCAGCGCGTCGCAGACGTCCGCGACGGCCACGACGCGCGCCTCGAGCGGGATCGCCTCGCCGATCAGTCCGTCGGGATAGCCGCTGCCGTCGTAGCGCTCGTGGTGCCGCAGCGCGATCAGGGCCGCGACCTGGATGAAGCGGTTCTGGCTGCCGCTGAGCAATTCGTAGCCGATCCGCGGGTGCCGGCGCATGACCGCCATCTCGTCCTCGGTCAACTTGCCCTGCTTGAGCAGCACCGCGTCGGGGATCGCGATCTTGCCGATGTCGTGCAAGGGCGCGGCCATCTCGATCAGGCGCACCTCGTCCTCCGACAGGCCCATCTGCTCGGCGATGAGGCCGGCGATATGCGCCATCCGCTCCAGGTAGGCGCTGGTGCCGGCGTCGCGGTACTCGATCGCGCGCGCCAGGCGCGACAGCGTCTCGCGCTCGCGTTCCTCGACCTCGTTGATGCTGGCCAGCAGCCGTTGCTCCAGCGACAGCGCCCGTTGCTTGATGCTCTCGCTCTGCTGGCGCAACTGCAGCAGGTTGGTGCAGCGGGCGCGCAGTTCGCGGGGGCGGATCGGCTTGACCAGGAAGTCGATCACGCCGGCCTCCAGCGCCGCCTGCCGCACCGGTTCGTCGCCGACCACGGTGATCAGGATGATGGGGATGTCGCGGTGGCTCGGCAGCCGGCGCAACCGGCGCGCGAATTCCAGCCCGTCCATCGCCGGCATGCGGTAGTCCAGCAGGAGCAGGTCGACCCGGCCGCTCTCGCACCAGGAAAGCGCGGCCAGGGGATCGCCGAAGTCGTACACCCGCAGTTCCGGGGCGATGTCCTCGATGACGTGCCGCAGCATCGTGCGCGCGGAGGTCTGGTCATCGACGATCACGATGTTCAAACCGGCATCCGTCCTGGTGTGCCACGAAGGATGCGCGGCAACCGGAGCGCCGCGAGCATGAACTGCCGTATCAGGCATGACCATTCCCTCCAATCAGGAGCATAGGCCCGGGCGCCGGCCGTAGCGGGACGGCCACCCCGGGGCCGCCATGCCAAGCATAGGCAGGAAACGGGGCGACAGCATAGAGCGCTGCCGCTTCCCGGGTCAGTTTTCGGGACGCATGTAGGGAAACAGCAGCACGTCGCGGATCGAGGTGCTGCCGGTCAGCAGCATCACCAGGCGGTCGATGCCGATGCCCAGGCCGCCGGTGGGCGCCATGCCGTACTCCAGCGCACGGATGTAGTCGGCGTCGAAGTGCATGGCCTCGTCGTCGCCTCCCTCCTTCGCCTCGACCTGCTTCTGGAAACGGGCGGCCTGGTCCTCGGGATCGTTGAGCTCGGAGAAGCCGTTGGCGAACTCCTTGCCGTTGACGAACAGCTCGAAGCGGTCGGTATAGCCCGGTTCGGTATCGCTGGCGCGCGCCAACGGCGAAACCTCGACCGGATGGTCGGTGATGAAGGTCGGCTGCACCAGGGTGTGCTCGACCGTGGCCTCGAAGATCTCCAGCAGCAGCTTGCCCCAGCCGTAGGACGGCTTGACCTTGATCTTCAGGCGCTCGCAATGGCGCAGCAGCGCATCGCGGTCGGTGCAGTCGGCCTCGGAGATCTCCGGGTTGTGGTGGCGCACCGCCTCGTCCATGCGCCAACGGCGGAACGCCGGGCCCAGGTCGATCTTCGCGCCGTCCCACTCCACCTCGGCGGTGCCGAGCACGGACTGCGCGGCATCGCGGATCACGCTCTCGGTCAGGTCCATCACCTCGTGGTACGTGGCGTAGGCCTCGTACAGCTCGAGCATGGTGAATTCCGGGTTGTGGCGGGTGGAGACGCCCTCGTTGCGGAAATTGCGGTTGATCTCGTAGACGCGCTCCAGCCCGCCGACCACCAGCCGCTTGAGGTACAGCTCCGGCGCCACGCGCAGGTACAGCTGCAGGTCCAGCGCGTTGTGGTGGGTGATGAACGGCTTGGCCGTCGCACCGCCGGGGATGTAGTGCATCATCGGCGTCTCGACCTCCAGGAAGCCGCGCGCGTCCAGCCACGAGCGGATCGCGCGGATGATCTTGGAGCGCTTGATGAAGACCTCGCGCGCTTCCGGGGTGACGATCAGGTCGACGTAGCGCTGGCGATAGCGCTGCTCCACGTCCGATAGCCCGTGCCACTTGTCGGGCAGCGGACGCAGCGACTTGGTCAGCAGGCGCAGCCTGGCCGCCTTCACCGACAGCTCGCCGGTGCGGGTGCGGGTCAGGCCGCCCTCGACCGCGATGATGTCGCCCACGTCCCAGCCCTTGAAGGCATCGTAGGCCTCGCCCAGCGCGTTGGCCTGCAGGAACACCTGAATACGGCCGGACTCGTCCTGGATCTGGGCGAAGCTGGCCTTGCCCATCACCCGCTTGGCCATCAGCCGGCCGGCCAGCTTCACCTGGCGGTCCAGCCCTTCCAGCGCCTCGGCGGTCCAGGCCCCGGCGTCGCCGAACTCGGCCTGCAGGTCGCCGGCGAACTGCTCGCGCTTGAAATCGTTCGGGTAGGCGATGCCCTGCTCGCGCAACGCCTTGAGTTTCGCGCGGCGCTCGGCGATCAGGCTGTTCTCGTCGGCAGGCGTGGGCGTGGCGGTCTGGTCGGTCATGGCGGGATGTTCGGTAACGGGGGGATTTCCGCGGGAGGGACTCCGGTCCCTCCCGCAAGGGGGTGGCGGCGGATTATGCGTCCACGCGCTTGGCGCCGGCCTCCAGGCCGGCCTTCAGGCTGGCCTCGACGAATTCGTCCAGGTCGCCGTCGAGCACCTTCTGGGTATCGCTGCGCTCGATGCCGGTGCGCAGGTCCTTGATCCGGCTCTGGTCCAGCACGTAGTTGCGGATCTGGCTGCCCCAGCCGATGTCGGACTTGGACGCTTCCAGCGCGTCCTTCTCGGCGTTGCGCTTCTGCAGCTCGATCTCGTACAGCTTGGCCTTCAGCATCTTCATCGCGCGGTCGCGGTTGGCATGCTGGCTGCGCTCGGTCTGGCAGGCCACCACCACGCCCGAGGGCACGTGGGTGATGCGCACCGCCGACTCGGTCTTGTTGACGTGCTGGCCGCCGGCGCCGCTGGAGCGGTACACGTCGGTCTTCAGGTCGGCCGGGTTGATCTCGATGTCGATGTCGTCGTCGACCTCGGGCGAGACGAACACCGAGGTGAAGCTGGTGTGGCGGCGGTTGTCCGAATCGAACGGGCTCTTGCGCACCAGCCGGTGCACGCCGATCTCGGTCTTCAGCCAGCCATAGGCGAAATCGCCTTCCACGCGGAACGTGGCCGACTTGATGCCCGCCACTTCGCCGCCGGAGACTTCCAGCAGCTCGGTCTTCCAGCCGCGGCCTTCGGCCCAGCGCAGGTACATGCGCAGCAGCATTTCGGCCCAGTCCTGCGCCTCGGTGCCGCCGGCGCCGGCCTGGATGTCGACGAACGCGTTGGCGCCGTCCATCTTGCCGGAGAACATGCGCTGGAACTCCAGCTTCTCGACCTGGGACTGGTACTTGTCCAGGTCGGCGACCACCGCCTGCGCGGTGTCCTCGTCCTGCTCGCTTTCGGCCAGGTCCAGCAGTTCCCCGCTCTCGGCCAGGCCGTCCAGCACCGAGGCGATGCCGCCCACGGTCTTGTCCAGCAGCGAACGTTCGCGGCCGAGCTGCTGGGCGTATTCGGGGTTGTTCCAGATATCGGGGCTTTCCAGCTCCCGGGTCACTTCTTCGAGACGCTCTTTCTTGGCGTCGTAGTCAAAGATACCCCCTGAGCGAGACCACGCGATCGTTCAGATCGGCGATTCGCTGGCGGATCGGATTGGTTTCGATCATGTCGGTATTCCTGCAGACAAGAGCGCAATTGTAGCAAGCGCCCTATCCGGGCGCAGCGCGGGCGGGTGCCGGCCCGACGGGATCGCAGCGCTGCGCGCTGCCTTCGCTGGTCAGCGATGTCGAGCCGCGGGCACCGAGCCGCATCAAGCCGGTTCGCAATGCTCCACGATCAGCTGGATCGCCTCGCCGCCGCGATAGTCGTCGCCGACCAGCCTGTAGGCGAGCCGGACGCGGCGGCCGGGTTCGCGCCCGGACCAGCCGTTGAAGTGAATCGCGTTCAACGGCTCCGCCCGGCCCGGGCATCGCAGGTTCAGCTTGAGGTGGCGCTCCTTCAACAGGCGCCACTGCGCCACCTCGAACTCGCCGTCGAACAACGGCTCCGGGAATCCCTGCCCCCACGGCCCGGCCATCCGCAGCGCTTCGGCATGGGCGTAGTCCAGTTCGTGCGGCGCCAGTTCGCCGTCGCTGTGCAGCTCGGCCTGCAGCAAGGCGCGGTCGAGGCTGGTTTCGAGGTGCGCCAGCAGCGCCGTCTCGAAGGCGGGCAACGCATCGCGCGACAAGCTCAACCCGGCCGCCATGGCGTGGCCGCCGAACTTGCCGATCAAGCCTGGGCATGCGGCATCCACCGCGGCCAGCGCATCGCGGATGTGCAGGCCGGGGATCGAGCGGGCCGAACCGCGCAGTTGGTCGCTCCCGGGCTCGGCCGGGGCGAAGGCGATCACCGGCCGGTGCAGGCGATCCTTCATCCTCGAAGCCACCAGCCCGACCACGCCGGGATGCCATTCGGCATCGAACAGGCAGGCCGCCAGGGGCGGCGAGCCATCGCCGGCCGCCAGCAACGCGCGCGCGACCGCGGACTCGGCGTCGTCGGTCATCAACTGTTGGACGGCACGCCGCTCGGCGTTGATCTCCTCGAGCATCGCGGCGATCTCGCGCGCCTGCGTGGCGTCTTCGGTCAGCAACAGCTCGATGCCGAGCGCCATGTCTTCCAGCCGGCCCGCGGCGTTCAGGCGCGGCCCCAGCGCATAGCCGATGTCGCTGGCGGTCAGCCGCGAAGCGTCGCGGCCGCTGGCCTCGATCAGCGCCCGCAGCCCGACGCAACCCTGCCCTTGCCGGAGGCGGCGCAATCCCGCGGCGACCAACGCGCGGTTGTTGACGTCCAGCGCCACCAGGTCGGCGACCGTGCCGACGGCCACCAGGTCGAGCAGCACCGACAGGTCCGGCCCATTGCCGGCGAACGCCCCCGACTCGCGCAGGCGCGCGCGCAGCGCCATCAAGACGTAGAAGATCACGCCGACGCCCGCCAGCGCCTTGCTGGGAAAGCCATCGCCGTCGAGATTGGGATCGACGATGACATCGGCAGGCGGGAGCCGCTCGCCCGGGAGATGGTGGTCGGTCACCAGCACCTTCCAGCCCAGTGCCTTGGCCGCGGCGACGCCCGCGTGGCAGGCCACGCCGTGGTCGACCGTGACCAGCAGGTCCGGGCGCAGCGGCGCCAGTTCTTCGACCAGCGCCGGCGACAGGCCATAGCCGTGCACGATGCGGTTCGGCACCGCGTGCATCACCTCGGCGGCGCCCAGCAGGCGCAAACCGCGGACCGCGACGGCGCAGGCGGTCGCGCCGTCGCAATCGAAATCGCCCACCACCAGGATGCGGCGCCCGGCGCCGATGGCATCCGCCAGCAGGTCCACCGCCCGGTCGATGTTGGCCAGGCCGGCGGGGGCATGCAGCTGCGCCAGCCGCGGCTGCGCCTGCTCCAGGCACACCGCCCCGCGCGCGGCGTACAGGCGCCGCAACAACGGCAGCATCCCGTCGGGCCAGTTCCCGGGTTCCCCGGGCGGCCGCCGCACGATCCGCAATGGACGATTCATCCGGCGAGCTGGAGCAAAGGCTTGCGCCAGAACCGCCAGCGATGGCGTCGTTCCAGCGCGAACTGCGCGCCGTCCTGGAAATCGAGCAGCAGCCGGTCCAGCTCGCCGCGCCGCATGGCGGCGAGCAGCGGCGCGATCACGTCGGTGGAGAACTGTTCGAGCGAACGCAGCTGGCGCAGGTCGATCAGCGCGTCGACCTGCCGCTCGCCCTCGGCATCGGTGCCGCTGGCCTTGGCCAACGCCCTCAGCAGCGATTCGCGGCTGCGGACCTGCGCATGCGGGGAGCTGACGGCCTGCGGATACACGCCGCCGCCCCAGAACCACAGCGAGTTGATCGCCGGCTTGCCGCGGGCGGAGCGCTCGCGGTTCCACGGATGCTGGTGCAGCAGGACCTGGGCCTCGGTCAGCAACGCGCGCCAGCGGCGGCCGTGCTCCCCTCCAGGCAGGTGGTCGAACAGGTCGTCGCCGAGCACCTCGCCCGGCTCGTCGAAGTTCGGCAGCCGCGCCTCGGGCGACAGCCGCAGGTACCAGCGCGACGGCACCGGCGCATCCAGCAGGAAGCCGGCATCGCCGAACATCGGCTTGAGCGACGGCAGCAAGGCGGCGACGTCGTCCTGGTCCAGGCCGAGCGCCTCGCCATACGCCATCATCCGCGCGCCCTGCATGTCGGGCACCACGTAGGCGGGATCGGCGCGCACCCAGGTAGCTCCGGAGGCGTCGCCGACGTCCAGCTGGCGGGTGAGCGCCGCGACCGGCCAGTGCCCGGGCACCAGCCGGAAGTGGCGGCGCAGCTGCGGCGTTTCCCCGCTCTCGCGCGTATCGCGATCGGCGTGCCCGAGCGCGCGCGCGACCGGGTCGGCCAGCGCGGCCCCGGCCAGCCGCCCGCGTTCCGGCAACAGCAGCGTCGCCGTGGTCACCAGGGGCCCCGGGTCAGCCCAGGTACTCGACGCTGACCACTTCGTACTCGCGCTGGCCGGCCGGTGCGTCGATGGTGACGCTGTCGCCTTCGTGCTTGCCGATCAGGGCACGCGCCAGCGGCGAGGAGATCGCGATCAGGCCCTGCTTGATGTCCGCTTCCAGGTCGCCGACGATCTGGTAGCGCTTTTCCTCGTCGGTCTCGACGTCGGCCAGCGCCACGGTCGCGCCGAACACGATCTTGCTGCCGGCGCCGAGCTTGGTCACGTCGATGATCTCGGCGTGCGACAGCTCCGCCTCCAGCTGCTTGATGCGGCCTTCGATGAAGCCCTGCTCCTCGCGCGCGGCGTGGTACTCGGCGTTCTCCTTCAGGTCGCCGTGCTCGCGCGCCTCGGCGATCGCGGCGATCACCTTGGGGCGCTTGACCGACTTCAGGTGTTCCAGTTCGTCGCGCAGACGCTGCGCGCCTTTCAGGGTGATGGGGGCTCTCATGCTTCCAACTCCTTGTGCAGTTCCTGCAGCGACCACACCGGGCCCGTGCCGCGGAATTCGAGGGATTGCACCAGCGCCTTGGCACCGGCGATGGTGGTCGAATAGGTCACGCGCTGCTGCAGCGCCTCGCGGCGGATCGAGAACGAGTCCGCGATCGCCGCGCGACCTTCGGTGGTGTTCACGATATAGGAAATCTCGCCGTTCTTGATCGAATCGACGATGTGCGGGCGGCCTTCCACGACCTTGTTCACGATCTCGCAAGCCAGGCCGTGCTGCTGCAGCCAGGCGCCGGTACCGCGGGTCGCGACCAGGCTGAAGCCGCGCTCGACCAGCGCCTTGGCCACCGGCAGCACGCGCTTCTTGTCCGGATCGCGCACCGACACGAAGGCCTTGCCCGGCTTCGGCGCGCGGATGCCGCCGGCTTCCTGCGCGCGCGCGAACGCGGCGCTGAAGCTGCGGCCCACGCCCATCACCTCGCCGGTGGAGCGCATCTCCGGCCCGAGGATCGGGTCCACGCCCTGGAACTTGGCGAACGGGAAGATCGCTTCCTTCACCGAGTAGTAGTCGGGCACGACTTCCTCGGTGGCGCCCTGCTCGGCCAGGGTGCGGCCGGCCATGCAGCGCGCCGCGATCTTGGCCAGGGCCACGCCGGTGGCCTTGGACACGAACGGCACGGTGCGCGAGGCGCGCGGGTTCACTTCCAGCAGGTAGACGGTATCGGTACCGTCCTCGTTGGACTGGATCGCGAACTGGGTGTTCATCAGGCCGACCACGTTCAGGGCCTTGGCCAGCTCCACCACCTGGCGGCGCAGCTCGTCCTGCGTCTGCTGCGACAGCGAGTACGGCGGCAGCGAGCACGAGGAGTCGCCCGAATGCACGCCGGCTTCCTCGATGTGCTCCATGACCCCGCCGATCAGCACGTCGCCGTCCTTGTCGGCGATGATGTCCACGTCGCACTCGACCGCGTTGTCGAGGAAGCGGTCCAGCAGGACCGGCGAATCGTTGGACACCTTCACCGCATCGCGCACGTAGCGCGCCAGGTCCGACTCGCCGTACACGATCTCCATCGCGCGGCCGCCGAGCACGTAGCTCGGGCGCACCACCAGCGGGTAGCCGATCTCGCGCGCCAGCGTCAGCGCTTCCTCGGCGGTGCGCGCGGTGCGGTTCGGCGGCTGCTTGAGGCCGAGCTTCTCGACCAGCTGCTGGAAGCGCTCGCGGTCCTCGGCCAGGTCGATCGAGTCCGGCGTGGTGCCGATCACCGGCACGCCGTTGGCCTCCAGCGCCTTGGCCAGCTTCAGCGGGGTCTGGCCGCCGTACTGCACGATCACGCCCTTGGGCTTCTCCAGCTCGACGATCTCCAGCACGTCCTCGAGCGTCAGCGGCTCGAAGTACAGGCGGTCGGAGGTGTCGTAGTCGGTCGAGACGGTTTCCGGGTTGCAGTTGACCATGATGGTCTCGTACCCGTCCTCGCGCAGCGCCAGCGCGGCATGCACGCAGCAGTAGTCGAACTCGATGCCCTGGCCGATGCGGTTGGGGCCGCCGCCCAGGATCATGATCTTCTCGCGGTTGGACGGGTCGGCCTCGCACTCGTCCTCGTAGGTCGAGTACAGGTAGGCGGTGCTGGTGGCGAACTCGGCCGCGCACGAGTCCACGCGCTTGTACACCGGGCGCACCTTGTGCGCGCGGCGCAGCGCGCGGATCGCCGCCTCGTTGGTCCCGGTCAGCTGCGCCAGGCGCGCGTCCGAGAAACCGGCGCGCTTGAGCTTGCGCAGGCGCGCGGCGTCGAGCGCGTCGATGCCGTCGGCGGCCACCTGCCTCTCGGCCGCGATGATCTCCTCGATCTGGTCGAGGAACCACGGGTCGATGTACGACAGGTTGTAGACCTCCTCCACGCTCATGCCGGCGCGGAACGCGTCGGCGACGTAGAACAGGCGTTCCGGTCCCGGCGCCTTCAGCTCTCGCTTGAGCGTGGTCAGGTCGTCCTCGCTGGACAGGTCCAGCCCGGTCGGGTCGAAGCCGACCTTGCCGGTCTCCAGGCCGCGCAGCGCCTTCTGCACCGACTCCTGGAAGGTGCGGCCCATGGCCATCACCTCGCCCACCGACTTCATCTGCGTGGTCAGGCGCGCGTCGGCCTGCGGGAACTTCTCGAAGGCGAAGCGCGGGATCTTGGTGACCACATAGTCGATGGAGGGCTCGAACGAAGCCGGGGTCAGCCCACCGGTGATCTCGTTCTTCAGCTCGTCCAGGGTGTAGCCCACGGCCAGCTTGGCCGCGACCTTGGCGATCGGGAAGCCGGTGGCCTTGGAGGCCAGCGCCGAGGAGCGCGACACGCGCGGGTTCATCTCGATGACGACCACGCGGCCGGTGTTCGGGTTGATGCCGAACTGCACGTTCGAGCCACCCGTATCCACCCCGATCTTGCGCAGCACCGCGATCGAGGCGTCGCGCAGGCGCTGGTACTCCTTGTCGGTCAGGGTCTGCGCCGGCGCGACGGTGATCGAGTCGCCGGTGTGCACGCCCATCGGGTCAAGGTTCTCGATCGAGCAGACGATGATGCAGTTGTCCGCGGTGTCGCGGACCACTTCCATCTCGAACTCCTTCCAGCCGAGCACGGATTCCTCGACCAGCACTTCATGCACCGGCGACAGCTCCAGCCCGCGCTTGATGATCTCCTCGAACTCTTCCTTGTTGTAGGCGATGCCGCCGCCGCTGCCACCCAGCGTGAACGACGGGCGGATGATGGTCGGGAAGCCGACCTTGGCCTGGATCTCCACCGCCTGCTCGAAGCTCTTGGCGACCTCAGCCTTCGGGCACTCCAGCCCGATCTCCTGCATCGCCACGCGGAACAGCTCGCGATCCTCGGCCATGCGGATGGCCTCGCGCTTGGCGCCGATCAGCTCCACGCCGTACTTCTCCAGCACGCCGTTGTCGGCCAGGTCCAGCGCGCAGTTCAGCGCGGTCTGCCCGCCCATGGTCGGCAGCAGCGCGTCCGGCTTCTCCTTGGCGACGATCTTCTCGACCGTCTGCCAGTTGATCGGCTCGATGTAGACGGCGTCGGCCATCTCCGGGTCGGTCATGATGGTGGCCGGGTTGGAGTTAACCAGCACCACGCGGTAGCCCTCGTCGCGCAGCGCCTTGCACGCCTGCGCGCCGGAGTAGTCGAACTCGCAGGCCTGGCCGATGACGATCGGGCCGGCACCGATGATGAGGATGGTCTTTAGGTCGGTACGACGTGGCATTTTTCAGTAATCCTCAACGTTCTCGGAAATGCGGGACCCGGCACCCGGGGCCCGGGACCCGGATTCAAGCCGACGCTGTAACGATTGCTGCAATTTGGAAAGCATCTGGCCGACGCGTTCGCAGAGCCGGAGCGCCGCAACCAGCTGCGACGGTTCGCCCAGGCCAAGCCGCTCGGACAACAGCAGCTGCGTCTGCAATTCGCCGCACGCTCCCATGGCGATCGACACGGATCGCGCATAGTCCCGGGTGGTGCCGCGCGCATTGCCTTCTGCGATGCTGGAAGGGATCGAAACGGCGGAACGCCGGAGTTGCGCCGCCAGGCCATGGCCCTCGTCGCGCGGCAGGGACGCCGCCGACGAATGAACGCCCTGGGCGAGTTCCATGGCCAGCTGCCAGACTTCGAGTTCCCTGAAATGGGACACCGGCATCACGCGGCCTTTTCCGGGCCCCGGGTCGCGGATCCCGAGTCCCGCATCAACGCGGCGAACCGATCGAACAACGGCCCCACGTCATGCGGCCCCGGCGACGCCTCCGGGTGCCCCTGGAAGGAGAACGCCGGCGCATCGGTCAGTGCGATGCCCTGGTTGGTGCCGTCGAACAGCGAGCGGTGCGTGACGCGCACGTTGCCGGGCAGCGTCGCCTCGTCCACCGCGAAGCCATGGTTCTGCGAGGTGATCATCACCCGGCCGCTGTCCAGGTCCTGCACCGGGTGGTTGGCGCCGTGGTGGCCGTGGCCCATCTTGACGGTCCGCGCCCCGGAGGCCAGCGCAAGCAGCTGGTGGCCCAGGCAGATGCCGAAGGTCGGGACCTTCCTGGCGACGAACTCCTTGATCGCGGCGATCGCGTAGTCGCACGGTTCCGGGTCGCCGGGGCCGTTGGACAGGAACACGCCGTCCGGATTCATCGCCAGCACCTCGGCCGCCGGCGTCTGCGCCGGCACCACGGTGACGTCGCAGCCGCGCTCGGCGAGCATGCGCAGGATGTTGAGCTTCACGCCGAAGTCGTAGGCCACCACCTTGTGCTTCGGCGCGGCGGTCACGAACTCGTTGCGGTCCAGGTCGAGCTGGCCCTCGCGCCAGGCATAGGGCTTGTCGGTGCTGACCACCTTGGCCAGGTCCATGCCCTTCAGGCCCGGGAACTTGCGCGCCGCCTCCAGGGCCTTCTCGACGTCGATCTCGCCCGCCATCAACGCGCCGTTCTGGGCGCCCTTCTCGCGCAGGATGCGGGTCAGCTTGCGCGTGTCGATGCCGGCGATGCCGACCACGCCGCGCGCGATCATCCAATCGCCCAGCGAGGCCTGGCTGCGCCAGTTGCTGGGGCGGCGCGGCACGTCGCGCACGATCAGGCCAGCGGCCCACACCTGGGCGGCCTCGTCGTCCTGGTCGGTGAAGCCGGTGTTGCCGATGTGCGGGTAGGTCAACGTGACCAGCTGACGGGCGTAGGACGGATCGGTCAGGATTTCCTGGTAACCGGTCATCGCGGTGTTGAACACCACTTCGCCCACGGACAGTCCGTTGGCGCCTACGGATTCGCCCTCGAACACGGTGCCGTCTTCGAGGACAAGGATTGCGGGTTGGGTCACGGGAATCTCGCTCTGGCTGCGGGGGACTCCGATGCGCACCGGCCAAAATCCGGTTGCAGCAAAGCGCGGACGCGGTTCTGGAACCGGTCCGACGCTGGGTTCGGGCAAGCCGGAATTGTAGCGGCAAGTGCCCGCGCTTGCCAGCGCGAATGTACTGCGGCGTCCGTAGCGGCGCGCATTCGATCGCGCGGGCCGCAGCCGCATTGCGCGGCGAAAAAACCCATCATCGCGCCGCCCGGCAAGGTTTGTGGCCCTTCGGCTTGCGCATGCCTTGGACAGCCCCGCTTCATCGCCGCCAGCATGCGTGGCCACCCCGTCGCTCCTTGCCTGGCCAGGCAAATGGTTGCACCATACAACCAAACCCGACCAGGCCGCCGCCATGACAGATCCCGATGCCGAAGACATCCATCGCATCCGCGATGCGTCGCGGCGCCTCGTACGCGAACTCGGGTTCATGCGCCCGACGCTCGCGGGCACCGACCTCCACGCCTCGGCAGTGCACGCGCTGGTCGAACTCGGACGGCGCCGGGCGATCACGGCCGTAGCGTTGGCCGAAATCCTCAATCTGGAGAAATCCAGCATCAGCCGGTTGATCCGCAAGCTCATCGATGCGGGCAAGGTGACCGAGACGGCATCCAGCGAGGATGCCCGGGCCAAACTCCTGTCGCTGACCCCACAGGGCCGGCGAACGCTGGCGGAGATCGATGCCTTCGCCGAGCGGCAAGTCCGCGGCGCGGTCCTCCGACTAGGTCCGGCGAGCCGGAGGCGCGTCTCCTCGGGATTGGCCGCCTATGCGCGCGCCCTCGAAGACCTGCGTACGCAATCCCCGGAGTCCGCTCCGGCGATCCGGATCGAATCGGGATATCGCCCCGGCCTCGTGGGGCGATGCGCGGAAATGCACGCGCGCTATTACGCCAGGACTAGCGGCTTCGGCGCGTTCTTCGAGAGCCGCGTCGCGGCGGGAATGGCCGAGTTCGCCAACAGGATCGGGCATCCCGGGAACAACGCCTGGGCCGCGCTGATGGACGAGGAAATCGTCGGGACCATCGCCATCGATGGCGAGGACCTCGGTAAGGACCGCGCGCACCTGCGCTGGTTCATCGTGGAGGACGGCGTCCGCGGCGAGGGCGTCGGCAAGCGGCTTCTCGCCGAAGCCATCGCGTTCTGCGACGAGCGCAGCGTCCCGCACATCGAGCTATCGACCTTTGCCGGCCTGGATGCGGCCCGGCACCTCTACCTGGCCAGCGGTTTCGTCCTCGTCGAGGAACGACCCGGTTCGCAGTGGGGACGCGAGGTCATGGAGCAGCGCTACGTCCGCAAACTGCCGCGCGGGTGAAGCACGGGTTCCAGGCGCGGCGGCCAAGCATCGCCGCCGCGGTGGAGATCCGATGGACGCCCTCAACCGATCAGGTCGCGCACCCGGTAACTGCCGGCCGGCTTGCCGTGCAGGCGCTTGGCCGCATGCAGCGCGCCGCGCGCGAAGATGTCGCGATTGGTGGCGCGGTGCACCAGCTCGATGCGCTCGCCCAGGCCGGTGAACTGCACTAGGTGCTCGCCGACGATGTCGCCGGCCCGCAGGCTGGCATAGCGCGGCTGCGCGCCGCTGCCGGTCGCGGCCTCGCCCAGCGTCAGCGCGGTGCCCGAGGGCGCGTCCTTCTTGTGCACGTGGTGCGATTCGACGATGTCGCAATCCCAGCCCGGCAGCGTGCCGGCGGCGCGCTCGACCAGGTCGGTCAGCACCGCCACGCCGAGGCTGAAGTTGGAGGCCCACACCAGCGGGACCTTCGCCGCGGCCTCGGCCAAGGCTTGCCGCTGCGGCTCCTCCAGGCCGGTCGTGCCGGACACCAGCGGCACGCCCCGTTGCACGCACAGCTGCAGGACCGGCCCGAAACCCTGCGGCAGGCTGAAATCGATCGCCACGTCGAACGGCGGCGCACCGGAAAGCTCGCTGGCGGCGAAATGCGGCACGCCGTCGACCACGCGTTGCGAGGGCGAACGGCCCACGACCGCGGCGACCACGTCCAGGGCATCGTCCTCCGCGGCGAGGCGGAGCAAGGCCTTGCCCATGCGGCCGGAGGCGCCGTGGATGAGGATCTTCAAAGGCACGGTATTCATCGGCGCAGGCTAGCGGTCGCCGCGGCGCTCCACAAGCCGTCCACCGCATCCATGGAGCCGGGCCGGCCCGGGCCCCATGGCACCGGGCGTCGCGCTATGCCGCCAGCCCCGCGTGCTCGGCCAGCACTTCGCGCAGCAGCTCGCCCAGCACGCGCACGCCGGCCTCGATGCGCTCGCCCGGCACGGTCACGAACGAAAGCCGCAGCGTATTGCGCCGGGGATCGGCCGCGAAGAACGGCGCGCCCGGCACGAACGCGACGTTGCGCTCGATCGCCCGCGCCAGCAGCGCGGTGCTGTCGATGCCTTCGGGCAGCGTGACCCAGATGAACATGCCGCCTTCCGGCCGGTTCCAGCGGACCTGCTCCGGGAAGTGCCGGTCCAACGCGTCCAGCATCAACTCGCACTGGCGGCCGTAGAGCGCGCGGATCGTCGGGATGTGCTGGTCGAGGAAGCCGTCGCGCACGACCTCGTGCACGATGCGCTGGCTGAACGACGGCGTGTGCAGGTCCGCGGCCTGCTTGGCCTGCACCAGCTTGCCGAGCACCGCTTCCGGCGCGACCACGTAGCCCAGCCGCAGTCCGGGTGCGAGCACCTTGGAGAACGATCCCATGTAGACCACGCCGTCGGGATTCATCGACAGCAGGCTCGGCAGCGGCTCGCCGGCGTAGTACAGCTCGCCGTAGGGATCGTCCTCGACGATCGGCACCCCGGCTTCGGCGGCCTTCGCGACCAGCGCGGTGCGCCGTTCGCCGGGCAGGCGCCGGCCGGTGGGATTCTGGAAATTCGGCAGGCAGTACATGAAGCGCCCGCCGGCCAGTTGCCCTGGGGCCAGGGCATCGACCACCACGCCCTGCTCGTCCGAGGCCATCGGCGAGAACGCCGGCTGGAACAGCGAGAACGCCTGCAGCGCGCCGAGGTAGCTCGGGGCTTCCACCAGCACCTTGCTGCCTTCGTCGATGAATACCTTGCCGAGCAGGTCCAGGCCCTGCTGCGAACCGGTGGTCACCAGCACCTGCGACGGGCGGATCGCGGCGCCGGCGCGGCCGAGCCGTTCGGCGATCCACTCGCGCAACGGCGCGAAGCCTTCGGTGGGCCCGTACTGCAGGGCGGCGTGCGGCGCATCGCGCAGCACCTTCTCGGTCGCCTCGCGCATGCGCTCGACCGGGAACGTGGCCGGCGACGGCAGGCCGCCGGCGAAGGAAATCACCTCGGGACGCTCGGTGACCTTGAGGATTTCGCGGATCGCCGAACTGGTCAGCGCCTGCGCACGGCGGGATATGGAGAAGGATGTCGTCATCGCACAAGCATAACGGCCACGCCCGGCGTTGCCGATCTGCGCTGCAGCGAAGCGACCGCCTGCCGGTCCGTCAGCGCTTGCCCGGGCCGCAGCTGCTGCACCCGTCGCAGCCGCCCGCGCCGCCGCTCGCCGGCGGCGCCACGCGCCGCCCCAGCGCCTGCATCCATGCCGGCCGCCCGTCGCGCAGCAGCGGCAGCGCCACGGCGACGCGCAGCCGGCGCGCCGTGTTCGGGAACTGCTTTTTGAGCACCACCCAGGCGCTGGCCAGTACCGCCAGCGCGATCACCAGGTACTGGAGCAGCAGCGAGCCGGACATGTTCAGCCGGCTCCCAGCGCCTTGGCGACCTGGTAGGTGACCAGCGAGGCCAGGTAGGCCATCGCGAACAGGTAGGTCGCCGCGTACGCCATCTGCTTCCACGAGTTGGTCTCGCGCTTGATCGTGGCGAGCGTGGAGATGCACATCGGCGCGTAGATGTACCAGACCAGCAGCGACAGCGCGGTCGCCAGCGACCAGCCGTCGTGGATCAGCGGCGACAGCGCCTGCGCGGCCGCGTCGTCGTCCGCGGCGGACAGCGCGTAGACGGTGGCCAGCGAGGACACCGCCACTTCGCGCGCGGCCATGCCCGGGATCAGCGCGATGCAGATCTGCCAGTTGAAGCCCAGCGGCGCGAACACCACGGCCATGGCGTGGCCGATGCGGCCGGCGAAGCTGTAGTCGATCGCCGGCAGGGTCGCATCGGGCGGCGCGCCGGGGAACGAGAGCAGGAACCACAGCAGGATGGTCAACGCCAGGATGATGCCGCCGACGCGCTTGAGGAAGATCATCGCGCGCTCCCACAGGCCCAGCGCCAGGTCGCGCGGGTGCGGCAGGCGGTACGACGGCAGCTCCAGCAGCAGCGGGTGCTCGCCCTTGTCGCGGCGCCACTTCTTCATCGTCCACGACACCAGCAGCGCGCTGGCGATGCCGGCGGCATAGAGGCCGAACAGCACCAGCCCCTGCTGGTTGAACACGCCCCACACGGTCTTCTGCGGGATGAACGCGCCGATCAGCAGCGCGTACACCGGCAGCCGCGCCGAGCAGGTCATCAGCGGCGCCACCAGGATGGTGGCCAGGCGGTCGCGCGGGTCCTGGATGCTGCGGGTGGACATGATGCCCGGCACCGCGCAGGCGAAGCTGGACAGCAGCGGGATGAACGAACGCCCGGACAGCCCGGCCGAGGCCATCAGCCGGTCGAGCAGGAACGCCGCGCGCGGCAGGTAGCCGGACTCCTCCAGCGCCAGGATGAAGGCGAACAGGATCAGGATCTGCGGCAGGAACACGATCACGCCGCCGACGCCGGCGATCACGCCGTCGACCAGCAGGCTGTTGAGGGGGCCTTCGGGCAGCACGCCGCCCACCCACCCGCCGAGCGCGCTGGTGCCGGCATCGATCAGGTCCATCAGCGGCGTCGCCCAGGCGTACACCGCCTGGAAGATCAGGAACATCACCACCGCCAGGCTGACCAGCCCGAATACCGGGTGCAGCAGCCAGCGGTCCAGCGCATCGTCGACCCGGCTGGTGCGCGAAGGCATCGTGACCGCCTCGGCCAGGATGCCGCGCACCATGGCGTGGTAGTTGCCGTCGGCGGGCGGTTCGACCTGCGGCGCGGATTGCGCCGGCGACAGGCCGTCGAGCATCTCGACCAGCGCATGCGCGCCGTTGCGGCGCACCGCCACCGTTTCCACCACCGGCACGCCGAGCGCGCGCTCCAGGGCGAGGCGATCCACCACGATGCCGCGGCGGCGCGCGGCGTCCATCATGTTCAGCGCCACCACCATGGGCCGGCCCAGTTCGCGCAGTTCCAGCGCGAAGCGCAGGTGCAGGCGCAGGTTGGTGGCGTCGACCACGCAGACCAGCACGTCGGGCGCCGGTTCGCCCGGATAGATGCCGCGGATCACGTCACGCGAGACCGCCTCGTCGAGGCTGGCCGGCTGCAGGCTGTAGGCGCCGGGCAGGTCCAGCACCGCGAACTCGCGCCCCGACGGGGCGCGGAAATGCCCTTCCTTGCGCTCGACGGTGACGCCGGCGTAGTTGGCGACCTTCTGCTTGCTGCCGGTCAGCTGGTTGAACAGCGCGGTCTTGCCGCAGTTCGGATTGCCGACCAGGGCCAGCCGCAACGTCGATGCGCTCATGCCGCCTTCGCCTCCTCGACCTCGATCCGGGCGGCCTCGCTGCGGCGCAGGGCGAACCGGGTATAGCCCACCTGCACCAGCAACGGCTCGCGCCCGACCGGCCCCGTCGCCAGCACCACGACCTCCTCGCCGGCCACGAAACCGAGTTCGCGCAGCCGGCGCGCGATCGCGTCGTTCGGCTGGCGATCTTCCACGGACTGCACGATGGCGAGACGGTGCAAAGGCATGTCGGACAGCGTCACGGAACGACCAGTGATTGGGAATGATTCTCGATTGTAGCATCGACGCAGCGCGTCATGGCCGCAACGGACCGGGCCGTTATCATCCGTTCGCACTCCAACGAGCTCGCTTCTCCATGCCGGAACCCGTTCTTCGCGTCATCGACCGCGGCCCGGTCCGCACCCTGCTGTTGAACCGTCCCGACCTGCACAACGCCTTCGACGCCGGCTTGGTCGCGGCGCTGACCGATGCGCTCGTGCAGTCCGCCGACGCCGCCACGGTGCGCGCCGTCGTGCTGGCCGGGGCAGGCACCTCGTTCTCGGCCGGCGCGGACCTGCAGTGGATGCGCGGCATGGCATCGGCCAGCGAGCAAGCCAACCGCGAGGACGCGCTCGCCCTCGCCCGGCTGATGCGCACGCTCGACGAACTGCCCAAGCCGACCATCGCGCGCGTGCATGGCGCCGCGTTCGGCGGCGGCGTCGGCCTGGTGGCCTGCTGCGACATCGCCATCGCCAGCGGCAGCGCCCGGTTCGGCCTGACCGAAAGCCGGCTCGGGCTGCTGCCGGCGGTGATCTCGCCCTATGTCGTCGAGGCGATCGGCCCGCGCCAGGCGCGGCGCTGGTTCGCCACCGGCGAGCACTTCGACGCCGAAACCGCGTTGCGCATCGGCCTGGTCCACCAGATCGTCGAGCCTGAACGGCTCGACGATGCCCTGCAGCACCAGCTCGGCCTGCTCGACAAGGCCGGCCCGATCGCCTCGGCCACCGCCAAGCACCTGGTCCGGCGGGTCCGGGACAGCCGCGACCGCGATGCGCTGGATCGCGACAACGCGGCGCTGATCGCCCGCCTGCGCGTCTCCCGCGAGGGCCAGGAGGGCCTGGGCGCCTTCCTCGAGAAGCGTTCGCCCGGCTGGGTGACGGAGACCTGACCGATGCCGATCCCGCCGGACCGCCCTTCCCTCCATCCGGCCACCGGCTTCTTCCGGAGCCGGCCGGCATGAACGATTTCGTCCGCATCGTCGAAGTCGGCCCGCGCGACGGCCTGCAGAACGAGGCCCGCCCGATCGCGACCGCCGACAAGATCGCCCTGATCGACCGACTGTCGGCGACCGGCCTGCGCAGCATCGAGGCCACCAGCTTCGTCAGCCCGCGCTGGGTACCGCAATTGGCCGACGCCGCCGAGGTCTACGCCGGCATCGCCAAGGCCCCGGGCGTGGCCTACCCGGTGCTGGTGCCGAACGACCAGGGCTACGAACGCGCCCGCCAGGTCGGCGCGCAGGAAGTGGCGGTGTTCACGGCGGCGTCCGAGGCGTTCAACCGCCGCAACACCAATGCAGGCATCGACGAGTCGATCGAGCGTTTCCGCCCGGTGCTGGCGCGTGCGCGGCAGGACGGCGTGCGCGTGCGCGGCTATGTCTCCACGGTGCTCGGCTGCCCCTACCAGGGCGAGGTGCCCCTGGCCGACGTGGTCCGCGTCGCGCGCCGATTGCACGAACTGGGCTGCTACGAGATCTCGCTCGGCGACACCATCGGGGTCGGCACGCCGCGCCGGGCCCGGGCCATGCTGCATGCGGTGGCCGCGGAAATCCCCCTCGATGCGCTGGCCGTGCATTTCCACGACACCTACGGACAGGCGCTGGCCAACATCGCCGCCTGCCTGGACGAAGGCGTGCGGGTGGTCGACGCCGCGGTGTCCGGCACCGGCGGCTGCCCTTATGCCAAGGGCGCCAGCGGCAACGTGGCCAGCGAGGACGTGGTGTACATGCTGCACGGCATGGGCATGTCCACCGGCGTCGACCTGCAGGCGCTGGCCGCCACCGGGCGATGGCTGGCGGCCCTGCTCGGCCGCGAGACCGGCAGCAAGGCCGGCAAGGCGCTGGCCAGCGCCTCGGCATGAGGCCAGGCAGCCGCAAGCGGTCCCTGCTCCCGCTTGCGGGGTGAAGACGTGCGGCTTGCGAACCACGGGCTCGCGCGCGCCTGAACGCCCCGCGCGCCGGGCCGGGGCGCGGAGCGAGGTGCCCGAGGAGCGGACGAGGGAGCCGCATGGAGCCCGCGCCCCGCAACAGGGGCAAACGCGCGCCATGTGCCAGCCGCCTCCCTCACCAAGCAAGCGCCCGATGGATGCGGGGCGATGCGTTTTTTCATGATCGCCGTTCTGCGTCGGCCATCATCCGGCGCTTCGCGCCACCTTCTCCCGCAGGCGGGAGAAGGGATGGCGATTCCTCCGCCCTGGTTCATCCAATGCCTTTGTTCATCCAATGCCCTGGTTCATCCATCGCCTTGGCTCTTCCATTGCTTGGTTCTTTCATTGCTTGGTTCTTTCATTGCTTGGTTCTTTCATTGCTTGGTTCTTTCATTGCTTGGTTCTTTCATTGCCTGGGTTCCATCCGGAAGATGACACGGCTCATGCCAGGCCGTAGGGCAATGCAGGGGTGGACACCACTCGTTCGCCTATCGCTTCGCCGCGCAGGAAGCGCACTCCGGCTTCGATCACCTGCGCGTCGCCGGCGATGCGGTGGTGTCCCAGCCCGGTGGTATTGAGCAGGCGCGAGCCAGGCCAATAGCGCGCATAACGCTCGCCCTCGTCCCAGGGCACCTCGCGGTCGGCCAGGTCGTGCACGACCAGCGCCGGCACGGCCAGTCCGGGCACGACGTGCTGGGCGGCAATCGCAGGGAGCGACGCACCGGCCCGCCGTTCGAGCGCGCGCCGGAACATGGGCAAGGCCGGCGCACCGAGCCCCATGGCGCGGGCGAATCGCTCGGTCGCGGCCAGCGCGTCGGCCGGCGGCGCGATCAGCACGGCACGGCGCGCCTCCATGCCTTCGGCCAAGGCCAGCCCGATCGCCGCGCCGCCCAGCGAATGCCCGATCACGCCTTCGAGCGGCCCCAGCCGCCGCGCCACCCGCGCCAGCACCCGGCCGAATCCCGGCAACGTCGCATGCCTGCCGCTGCTGCGCCCATGCGCGACCTGGTCGAAACTGGCCACTGCGTAGCCCTGCTCGCGCAGGCGCGGCAACCAGGGCGACACGCGCAGGCCGAAGCTCGACCACCCGTGCGAGAACAGCAGCAGCGGCTGCGTGGCCGCATCGCCCCAGCGGTACAGCGTCACCGTCTCGCCGTCGATCTCCAGGCTGTCCAGTTCCGCATCCAGCAAGGGCGCGGCCAAGGCGCGCTCGCGGCCTTGCACCGAGGGGCGGGTGAACAGGGCTTCGATCCGCCGGCCGGCCTGGCGCGGGAACAGCCAGCCTCCGACGCCGAAGGCGAGCCGCACTGCCTCCAGTCGAACCGCCTCATTAATACGAACGTTCGTGCTTTTACTGGGAACGACAACGACCGCCATGGCACTCTCTCCATCCAACGGGAATCAGGGGACGTGGCGCTGCAACAGCGCATCCAATGCCCGCCCGGCCCGGGCGACCACCTCGCCGGGGCCGAACAGGCGCAGGTCGTGGTGGACCACCAGCGCCAGGGCATAGGTCTCGAACGCGATCTGGGCGGCATCGCTGTCCGCCCGCAGGTCGCCCGCGTCGATCGCCAGTTGCGCGCAACGCTGCAGTTCCCTGCGCAGTTGGCGCTCATAGGCATGCACCCGCTCGCGTACCGGGCCCGGCTTGTCGTCGAACTCGCTGACGGCCGCGATCAGGATGCAGCCGCCGCCCTTGCCCAGGCCGCACAGGTAGTCCAGCCAGTGCCGCATCACGGCACGGTAGCGCGGGACGCCGCGGCGCTCGCGCAGCGCCGGCCGGAACACCTGCTCGGTGAACACTTCCGCCGCGTGGTCGAGGATGCACAGTTGCAGGTCCTCGCGCGAGCCGAAATGGGCGAACACCCCGCTCTTGGACATGCCGGCGGCCGACGCGAGCGCGCCGATGGTCAATCCGTCCAGGCCTTCGGTGCGCGCCAACATCGAACCGGTGGCGATCAACCGGTCGCGGGTAAGGTCGCCTTTGCTCGGCTGTGCGTTCATGACGGCGATAAAAACACGAACGATCGTTCGATTCAAGTGCCAGGGTCGGCGCCTCCCAGTCCCCTCGCCGCCCGTGCTCGCGGACATGCCCTAGAATCCCGCCTTTTCCTTTCGCAGGCACCTGAATGCAGCTCCCCGACACCCGCGCCATCGTCACCGGCGGCGTCTCCGGCCTGGGCCTGGCCGTCGCGAAGTCCATTGCCGAACAAGGCGGCAAGGTCGCCCTGTTCGACGTCAACGACGAGAAAGGCGCCGCCGCCGTCGCGTCGCTGGGCGAAGCCAACGCCCGCTATTTCCGCACCGACGTCACCGACGAGCAGCAGGTGGCCGACAACGTCGCCGCGGCCCGGGAGTTCCTCGGCGGCCTGAACGTGGCGGTCAACTGTGCCGGCATCCTGGGCGCGGGCCGCGTGCTCGGCAAGGAGGCGCCGATGCCGCTGGCGACGTTCCGCACCACGGTGATGGTCAATCTGGTCGGCAGTTTCAACGTCGCCAAGGCCGCCGCGGACGCGATGCAGCACAACCCGCCCGGCGAGGACGGCGAGCGCGGCGTCATCGTCAACACCGCCTCGGTCGCCGCCTACGAGGGGCAGATCGGCCAGGCCGCCTATTCCGCCTCCAAGGGCGGCGTGGTCGGCATGACCCTGCCGATGGCGCGCGAGCTGTCGCGCTTCGGCATCCGGGTGATGACCATCGCCCCGGGCATCTTCTGGACGCCGATGGTGGACGGCATGCCCGAGGCCGTGCAGCAGTCGCTGTCGGCCTCGATCCCGTTCCCGTCGCGGCTGGGCCGGCCGGAGGAATTCGCCGAGACCGTCGCCTTCGTCCTGCGCAACCGCTACCTCAACGGCGAGGTGATCCGCCTCGACGGCGCCGTGCGGCTGGCGGCGAAGTAACCGGCATCGGAGATCCGGGACCGGGATTCGCGAAAGCGCCCCGTCCTGGTTCCCCGGCCCCGCTTTTCACCCATCCCGAATCCCCAATCCCCGACTCAAAAAATGAAAGCCAGCGAAGTCAAGAAAGGCAACGTCGTCGAGTACAACAACGGCGTCTACCAGATCCGCGATATCGAGCGCAGCTCGCCGCAGGGCCGCGGCGGCAACGTCCGCTTCCGCTTCATCATGTACAGCGTGCCGGGCGGCAACAAGCTCGACGCCAGCTTCGATGCCGACGACAACCTGACCGAAGTCGAGCTGCTGCGCCGCCAGGCCACGTTCTCCTACAAGGATGGCGAGGCGTTCGTGTTCCTCGACGACGAGGACTACACCCCCTACACCCTCGACGCCGACGTGATCGGCGACGACGCCGGCTACATCACCGATGGCCTGGCCGGCTGCTACGTGCAGATCATCGACGAGTCCCCGGTGGCGCTGCAGCTGCCGCAGCACGTGACCCTGGAAGTGGTGGACACGCCGCCGGAACTGAAGGGCGGCACTGCGACCAAGCGCCCGAAGCCGGCCAAGCTCAGCACCGGCCTGGAGATCATGGTGCCGGAGTACATCGCCAACGGCGAGCGCATCCTGGTCAACACGACCACCGGCGAGTTCGGCGGCCGCGCCGATTGACGCAGCGCTCCGAGGGGAAGGCGGCGGTCTTCCCTTGCCCTTCGGATGAAGGCGCGTTGCTTGCGAACCGCCGGTTCGCCCCGGAGAGGCAGGACGAGGATGCGCGCGAGGCCGCGCCCTTTCCCCTCTCCCGGCGGGAGAGGGGCTACGGATTCTCCGGCAGTCCGGGAACGTCCGCGCCAGCGTTCAATTCGCGCAATCGCTGCCCGATGAAGGCCAGGTTGTCCTCGACCTGCGCCAGCGCGTCGCGCTGGTGCGCCGGCAGCGCCGAGCGCGTGCGCCGGCGCAGTTCCGTCCATTCCTCGCGGATCCGCACGCTGCGCTCCCGCGCGCGCTGCGCGGCGGCGGCCTGCTCTTCGCGCTGCGGAATGCCGTAGCCCTCCAGCCGATCCAGGACGGCGGCCGGCCGGGCCAGGACGCCGACCTGTTCCAGCACGCCCAGCACCTCGTCGCGCGCGTCCCCTCGCCCGCGCAGCAGGCGTCGCTTCACGTCCTCCCTCACTTGCTGTTCCTGGCGGCGCCGGATCGCCTGTTCCAGCAACAGCAACGCCGCACTGGCACGCAGATCGGCCTGCGCCATCCAGCCGCGCCGTTCGTCCGGCGCGCTCTCGAACCAATCCTGCAGGGTGCGTTGCGGCACCGGCAGCGCCGCGCGCACCACGTCGAACATCGCCTGGTAGTGCGCCTGCGCGGACTCGAAGTAATAGCCCTGCCGCACCGCCCGTGCGTGGTCGTCGAGCACGCCGGCCTGCAGCACGCCGCCGCGCCGCAGCCGGCGCTGGAGGCCGTTCGGGGTGATGCCCGACAGCGGCATCGCGGCTAGGCGCGGAATGCCGTCGTGCAACAGCTTCCAGGTCTCCACCGCGCAGTTGTTGCCGATGAAGTAATAGCGCCCGTCGTAGTTCCAGTGCACCCGCGCGGCGCGCTCCAGCAGCGCCGCGATCTCCTGCCGGTCCAGCGCCAGCGGGACCGACGACAGCGCCCGCAGTTCGATCTTGGTGTACTCGTCCACCACCTGGTCCAGCGGCAGCAAGAACAGCCGCGACGGATACGAACCCGTCAGCCCGCGCCAACTGGAAATCTGCAGGTCGCCGACGAAGGCGCGGAACGAGATCACCCGGTGGTATTGCAGGTCCATCCGGCACTGCGGTCCCGGGGCGCGTCCCGGGGCGCAGACCACCAAACGCAGCATGCTGTGGCCCCAGCGGCTCATCGGCTGTTCGTTGCCTTCGGCCAGCAGGTAGTCCACCTGGTAGACCCGCGCCGGGTCCAGGTGCAGCAGCGAGACTTCGCCGTCCTCGTTGTCCGCCTGCAGGAACGGCAATGCGGCGTTGCAGGCCGCCGCCGTCGCCGGCACGCCCACGCGCGCGGCGAACCACTGCCACAGCGCCGGTCGCCGGCAGGCGTAGTCCGGGTCGAGCACGAAGTGCTCCAGGTTCACCGCCACGAACTCGGCCGGATCGTGCAGTTCGTAGCGGTCGGGGCTGCGGTCGGCGAAATGGTTCCCGCCGCGCCCGAGCCGCCATGGCCGCACCTGCCAGCCGGCCAGGTCGAGCAGGCGCGGATCGCGCGACAAGCCACGGGCCTGGGAACGGTCCAGCACGTGCGCCAGCTCGTGGATCAATGCGGCCATCGCCGCGTGCGCCGCCGGGAGCTCGGGATCGCTGCCGGCCGGCAGCGCCATCCAGGCTTGCAGCAGGCGGCGGTCCAGGCGGATCCGCGTCGCCGCGGCGCGTCCTTGCACGTGCGCCGGCAGGCCTTGCGTCCATTCCAGCCGGATCGGGCTGGCCAACGCTTCGCGCCAGCGCGCCGGGAGCCGGCCTGCGACCTGCTCCACCAGCCGGTCACTGGCCTCGGCTTCCTCGGCCGTCAGTCCTTCGGCATGCAACTGCAGCGGCAGCGATGCCTGGGCCCAGCCGGTGCCGGGCAGGCAGAACAGCAGTCCCGCCAGCCACCGGAACGGTGGCCGGCCAGGCGCGATCACTGGGCCAGGATCGCGCGCGCCAACGCCATGTCGCTGGCCGAGCGCGCCGCTTCGCTGCGCTCGCGCAGCTGGATCAGCGCCGCCTCCAGCCTGGCGCCGCGGATGCGTCCGTCGCTGGCGACGAATCCCGCCGCGTCGTCGCGGGCGTCCAGCACGACCTTGTCGTCGTCGGAGGTGCTGTCGGACGAAGCCGAGCTGCCCGCCGAACTGCCGGCGGCGGAAGTACCGGCCGAACTCACCGCGAACGCGGAGGCCGGCAGGAGCAGGAGGAGGACGAGCGACAGCGAATGCCTTTTCATCGGGAAGTATCCAGAGGGAACGGGGGACAGCCTAGCCGGCGATCATTGGGCCGTCATGGGCGCCGATGCCGGCGGGGCATCGAACACTTTGCCGGGATTCAGCAAGCCCTTGGGGTCGAACGCGCGCTTGATGCCCTGCATCAGGGCCACCTCCGCCGGGCTGCGGGTACTGCCCAGGTACGGCTTCTTGACCAGGCCGATGCCGTGCTCGGCGGAAATGCTGCCCTGGAAGCGCTGCAGCACCTCCGCCAGCAACTTGGTCACCTGCTCGCACGCGGCGATGAATTCCGCATCCGGGGTGTCGTCGGGCTTGAGCACGTTGATGTGCAGGTTGCCGTCGCCGATGTGGCCGAACCAGACCACGTCGAAGTGCGGGTAGGCCTCGCCGAGCAGCGCCTGGGTCTGCGCCAGGAACGCCGGCATCGCCGAAATCCGCACCGACACGTCGTTCTTGTAGGGCTTGTAGCGCGCCAGGCTCTCGGTGATGCCCTCGCGCAGGCGCCACAGTTGCTGCGCCTGCGCCTCGCTCTGGCTGATCACGCCGTCCAGCACCCAGCCCTGCTCCATGCAGGTCTCGAACGCGGCCAGCGCCGCCGCCTCCCCGGCCTCGTCGTTGGCGAACTCGGTGACCACGTAGTACGGGTGGACCTCGTCGAACGGCTGTTGCGCGCCGTGCGCGAGCACGTGGTGCAGCGCCCGGTCGGTGAAGAACTCGAACGCCTCCAGCCGCAGTTGCGCGCGGAACGCCGCGAACACCTGCATCAGCACCTCGAACGAAGGCAGCGCCAGCAGCATCACGTTGGTGGGCGGCGGCGGATCGGTCAGGCGCAGCGTCGCCTCGACCACGATGCCGAGCGTGCCCTCGGACCCGATCATCAGCTGACGGAGGTCGTAGCCGCTGGAGTTCTTGACCAGCGCGTTGTTCAACTCCACCACCTCGCCGGTGCCGGTCACCACCTTCAGGCCGGCGATCCACTCCCGGGTGTTGCCGTAGCGGATCACGCGGATGCCGCCGGCGTTGGTGGCGATGTTGCCGCCGATCGAGCACGAGCCGCGCGCGGCGAAGTCCACCGGGTACACCAGCCCGTGCTCGCGGGCGGCATTATGCACGGCCTCCAGCGGCATGCCGGCCTGCACCGTCAACGTGCGGTCCACCGCATCGAAGGCCAGCGCCTTGTTCATGCGCTCCAGGCTCAGCACCAGTTCGCCGCGGGCGGCCACGGCGCCCCCGGACAGGCCGGTGCGGCCGCCGGAGGGCACGATCGCCACGTCGTGGGCATTGGCCCAGCGCACGATCGCCTGGACTTCCTCCACGCTGGCCGGCAGCGCGATCGCCAGCGGCGCCGGCGTCCAGCGCCGCGTCCAGTCGCGGCCGTAGTGTTCCAGGTCGGCCGGATCGGTCTTCAGGCGCAGCCCGTGCACGGACTGTTCGAGCGAGGCGATGCGAGGGTCGGTCATCGTACGGCGGGGCGCTTTGGCAGGGCGGCACAGCGTGCCAGCGAACCCCCGGGCCGTCCAGCGAACCGCCCCGGCGCATCGCCGCTTTCGATGCAGCTGAAACGGTTGCAGCGCAAAGCATCCGGCGATTCCGGGAACGCTGTGTCCGATGCGTGCCGAAGCGATGCGGCAACGCACCAAAGGCCTGCGCCATCTGGCATAGTGGCCGCCCGATCCGCCGCCCCAAGCTGCATCCATGTCGCCGAAGAAGACCTCGTTCCCCAAGCAGGACATCCGCGTCCTGCTGCTCGAAGGCATCAGCCAGACCGCCGTGGACACGTTCCGTGCCGCCGGCTATTCCCAGATCGAGACGCACGCCAAGTCGTTGCCGGAGCAGGAGCTGAAGGCGCGCATCGCCGAGGCGCACATCATCGGCATCCGTTCGCGCACGCACCTGACCGCCGACGTGCTCGCGCACGCCAAGCGCCTGATCGCGGTCGGCTGCTTTTGCATCGGCACCAACCAGGTCGACCTGGAAGCGGCGGAACTGGCCGGCATCCCGGTCTTCAACGCGCCCTATTCCAATACCCGCTCGGTGGCCGAGCTGGTGATCGCCGAGGCGATCCTGCTGCTGCGCGGCATCCCGCAGAAGAACGCCGAATGCCACCGCGGCGGCTGGTCCAAGTCGGCGGCCGGCAGCCACGAGACCCGCGGCAAGGTGCTGGGCATCATCGGCTACGGCCACATCGGCACCCAGGTCGGCGTGCTGGCCGAGGCGCTCGGCATGCAGGTGGTGTTCCACGACATCGAGACCAAGCTCTCGCTCGGCAATGCGCGTGCCGCCGCCGACCTCGACGAACTGCTGGCGGTGGCCGACGTGGTGACGCTGCACGTGCCGGAGGTCGCTTCGACGAAGAACATGATCGGCGCGGCGCAGATCGCGAGGATGAAGCCCGGCGCGCACCTGATCAACGCCTCGCGCGGCACCGTGGTCGACATCGACGCGCTGGATGCCGCGCTCAAGTCGGGCCACCTCGGCGGCGCGGCGGTGGACGTGTTCCCGGTCGAGCCGAAGGGCAACGGCGATGCGTTCGAGTCGCCGCTGACCGCGCACGACAACGTGATCCTGACCCCGCACGTCGGCGGCAGCACGCTCGAGGCGCAGGACAACATCGGCGTGGAGGTGGCGGCCAAGCTGGTGCGCTACAGCGACAACGGCAGCACGCTCTCGGCGGTCAACTTCCCCGAGGTCACCCTGCCCGAGCACGCCGGCAGCCTGCGCCTGCTGCACATCCACCGCAACGTGCCGGGCGTGCTGTCGCAGATCAACGAGCTGTTCTCCCGCCACAACGTCAACATCGACGGCCAGTTCCTGCGCACCGACCCGAAGGTCGGCTACGTGGTCATCGACGTCGATGCCAGCGAGGAACAGGCGAACGCGCTGCGGGACGAACTGGCGAAGATCCCGGGAACCTTGCGGACGCGCATCCTGTATTGATCCGCCGCCCCTCCCGCTCCCGGGAGAGGAGCGCATGCACGCAGTGCCTGCGGGAGGGACTTCGATCCCGGCAGGCCCTGGTGGCGGCCCCCGGGCAATAACCCCCGCGCTCCTGCGCGGGGTTCAGGCGAAAGCCCTGTCGGGACCGAAGTCCTTCCCACAGGCGACCGGCCATGCCGGATGCGGCGCCCAAGGCCCCTCCCGTGGCCCTGGCTCCGCCCTCCGGGCCCGCGCCCATGGCGCGCACGCCCTTGCCTCGTCACTCCGGGGGCAGCGGGGACTCCGATCGCAGCCACTTCCCCGCCATCCGCCGTATCGACGGATCCAGGTCGGGATCGTCCAGCAACTCGGCGATCGGCCGCCATGCCAGGGCCAGCGACTCCTCGCTGACCGCGAACGCCTCGTCCTCGCCGGCCAGCACCACGTAGCGCGCGTCGTAGTGCCAGTGCCCGGGCACGTCGCCGCGTTCAGGAATCCAGTGCCGGTCCAGGTCGAAGATCGCCGGGCCCGCCAGCGCCAGGCCCGCCAGCCCGGACTCCTCCTCGGCCTCCTTCAGCGCCACCCGGGCCAGGTCGCGCTCGCCGTCGGCGTGCCCGCCCAGCTGCAGCCAGCGCCGCAGCTTGCGGTGGTGGGTCATCAAGGTGCGCCGGCGGTCGCGGCTGACCAGCCAGGACGAGGCGGTGAAATGGCCGGCCAGGCGCTCGCGGACGAACGGGTCGGCGGCATCGTCGAGCAGTTCCAGGAACGCGTCGGCGACCGCGGCCTCCTCCCGCCACCGCTCGCGGTAGTCCAGCAGCCGTGCGCGCAGGACGTCCACGCCCTGCCCGGTTTCCCTCGTTGCCATGCGCCCTCTTCCGTCGTCGAACCGGGCCCATTATCGCCGGGCATGCTGCGGTTGCGCTTGTAGCAAACCGCGGGCTTTGGCAAGGTACGGCGCTTGCGCGGCGTCCGCCGGACGCGGCCGCGCTCCGTCGCGGCCTGCCGGCCACGCCTACCGCACACTGGGGACGTACTGAATGCTGAAAGCTCTGTTGAGGGTCAAACCGGTCCAGCCGGCCGGGCACGTCGATGCCGGCGAACCGTTCGAAGGCAGCCTGGAAGGCGAGGCCACGCTGAAAAGGACCCTCACGGCCAGGCACCTCGTGATGCTCGGCATCGGCGCGGTGATCGGCGCGGGCATCTTCGTGCTCACCGGCCAGGCCGCGGCCAACCATGCCGGCCCGGCGGTGATGCTCTCGTTCGTCTTCGCCGGCATCGCCTGCGCCTTCGCCGGCCTGTGCTATGCCGAGTTCGCCGCGATGATGCCGGTGTCCGGCAGCGCCTACTCCTACTCCTATTCCACGCTCGGCGAGGGCGTGGCCTGGTTCATCGGCTGGTGCCTGGTGCTCGAGTACCTGTTCGCCGGCTCCAGCGTCGCGGTCGGCTGGTCGGCCTACCTGATCAGCTTCCTGACCAGCACGCTCGGCCTGCCGTTCCCGGCCGAGCTGGCCAGCGCGCCGCTGAGCTGGACCGGGCACGCCTTCGTCGCCTCCGGCGGCATCGTCAACCTGCCGGCGGTGCTGATCGTCGTCGCGGTCAGCTGCCTGTGCTACGTCGGCGTCACCCAGTCCGCCTTCGCCAACGCGATCGTGGTGGCCATCAAAATCGCGGTGATCTGCCTGTTCGTGGGCTTCGCCGCCGCCTACGTCAATCCGGACAACTGGCACCCGTTCATCCCGGAGAACAAGGGGCCCGGGCAGTTCGGCTGGGACGGCGTGTTCCGCGCCGCCTCGATCGTGTTCTTCTCCTACATCGGCTTCGATGCGGTCTCCACCTCGGCCGGCGAGACCAAGGACCCGCAGAAGAACATGCCGATCGGCATCCTCGGCTCGCTGGCGGTGTGCACGATCATCTACATCATCGTCTGCGCCGTGCTGACCGGCCTGCTGCCCTACACCCAGCTCGGCACCGCCAAACCGGTGGCGACTGCCCTGGAAAGCTATCCGCAGCTGGCCTGGCTGAAGACCGCCGTGGAGATCGGCGCGATCGCCGGCCTGTCCTCGGTGGTGCTGGTGATGCTGATGGCGCAGCCGCGCATCTTCTACACCATGTCCCGGGACGGGCTGCTGCCGAAGCCGTTCGGCAGGGTGCACAGGAAGTTCCACACGCCCTACATCGGCACCGTCGCCGTCGGCGTGGTCGCCGCCCTGCTCGCCGGCATGATCCCGCTCGACGTGCTCGGCGAGCTGGTCTCGATGGGCACCCTGCTGGCCTTCGCCACCGTCTGCATCGGCGTGCTGGTGCTGCGCTTCACCAAGCCCGACCTGCCGCGCCCGTTCCGCGTCCCGCTGGCGATCGTGATCTGCCCGCTGGGCGCGCTGGCCTGCCTGTTCCTGTTCTTCCAGGCGTTCCAGGAACATTGGAAGGTCTTCGTCGGCTGGACCGTGCTCGGCCTGTTCATCTACTTCGGCTACGGCATCCGCCATAGCCGCCTGGCCGGCAAGGCTTGACCGCGAATCCCTTGGCAACCGCCCGCACGCCCCGGTGCGGGATTTGAGAAAACGAGTCCCTCGCAACAGCCCGCACGAGCACGTGCGGTGATACGAACGGACGGGGTCGCTGCGCATCCTTGCGCAGTGGCCTTCCCAACTCCCCACGCCGGAACCGCTGCTGCATGTTCAAACAACTCTGGGCCACCAAGCATCCGCACGCCAGCCACCAGGACGCCGGCGGCCTGGGCCTGCAACGCGCGCTCGGCCCCTGGGGCCTGACCGCGCTTGGCATCGGGGCGGTGATCGGCGGCGGCATCTTCGTGATCACCGGCCAGGCCGCGGCCAACCATGCCGGGCCGGCGATCATGCTCAGCTTCGTGCTGGCCGCGGTGTGCTGCGCGTTCTGCGCGATGGCCTACGCCGAGTTCGCGGCGATGGTGCCGGTCTCCGGCAGCGCCTACACCTATACCTACGCCACCTTCGGCGAACTGGCCGCCTGGTTCATCGGCTGGATGCTGGTGCTGGAGTACGGCGTGTCCGCCTCGGCGGTGGCGGTGAGTTGGACCGGCTATTTCCTGAGCCTGCTCGACCACTTCGGCATCCACCTGCCGGCCAGCCTGGTCAACGCGCCGCTCGACGCGAAGCTGCGGCCCACCGGCGCGATCGCCAACCTGCCGGCGGCGGCGATCGTGCTGCTGCTGACCTGGCTGTGCTACGTCGGCATCCGCAAGTCCTCGGCGATGAACATGGCCATGGTCGTGCTCAAGAGCGGCCTGATCGTGCTGGTGATCGCGGTCGGCTGGAAGTACGTGGATCCGTCCAACTGGCAGCCCTTCATCCCGGCCAACGAGGGACCCGGCAAGTACGGCATGGAAGGCGTGCTGCGCGGCGCGGCGATGGTGTTCTTCGCCTACATCGGCTTCGAGGCGGTGTCGGTGGCCGCGCAGGAATCGCACCGGCCGCAGCGCGACCTGCCGATCGGCATGCTGCTCTCGCTGGTGATCTGCACGGTGCTCTACATCGCCATGGCCGCGGTGATGACCGGCCTGGTGCCCTACCGCGTGCTCGGCACCGACGAGCCGGTGGTGACCGCCGTCGCCGCGCATCCCCAGTTGGGCTGGCTGCGGGTGGTGGTCGAGGTGGGCGCGCTGATCGGCCTGTCCTCGGTGGTGCTGGTGATGATCATCGGGCAGCCGCGAATCTTCATGATCATGGCCCGCGACGGCCTGCTGCCGCCGGTCTTCACCAAGATCCATCCCGAGTACCGCACGCCGCACATCAACACCGTGATCACCGGCATCGGCATCGCCCTGCTGGCCGCGCTGTTCCCGCTGGACGTGCTGGGCGAGCTGACCTCGATGGGCACGCTGATCGCCTTCGCCGCGGTCTGCGCCGGCGTGCTGATCCTGCGCCGCACCCAGCCGGACCTGCCGCGCCCGTTCCGCATGCCCGCCGCCTGGCTGATCTGCTCGGCCGGCGTGCTCAGCTGCGTGGCGCTGCTGTCGGCGATGACCGCGCACAACTGGATGCTGATGGGCCTGTGGACCCTGGCCGGCTTCGCGCTGTACTTCGGCTACGGCTACCGCCACAGCAAGCTGCGCCGCTGACGGCGCGGCCCGTACCGCCGTCCCCGCCCGGCGGGCACGTCCCGATGAGCGAATGTCATGAGCCGGGGCTGGCCGGCCCCGGGCGGGATAGCAGGGTGTGTTGTCATGTCCCGAATAGGCCGCGCCGTCGCTGCGCGTGCTCGGGGCAAGGAAGAGTAAGGAAGTGGACGTCCGTCCGCGCCCGAGCGATGACGCAGTCCCGGCGCGCAGCGGCTGTCCCGTGGGTTGGGCCTGGAAAGCCGCCAGCCGGCGCCGCGCGGCTTGACCTGACGGCCAGTCAGGCGCTGCGCCACGCAACACCGGCTGGTGGCTTTCCAGACCCAACGCGGTCTACTCGGGACATGACAACACGCCCTAGAATACGGCGATGAACGCCACCACCGCCCCGCTTCCCTACAGCGCCGCACGGCTGCACGAGCTGGCCAAGCTGCTGATCTGCAACATCCGCGAACTGGCCCAGGCCGGCTGGACCCCCGCAACCAGCAGCAACTTCTCGCACCGCCTGGACGACCGCCATGCCGCGATCACCGTGTCCGGCCGCGACAAGGGCCGGCTGGTCGAGGACGACATCATGGTGGTGGACTTCGACGGCCGCCCTGTCGGCCGCCAGCTGCGGCCTTCGGCCGAAACCCTGCTGCATACCCAGCTCTACCGCCGCTACCCGGAGATCGGCTGCGTGCTGCACACGCACTCGCCGGTACAGACGGTCGCTTCGCGCCTGTTCGCCGGCGCCGGGCATATCCGCCTGGAAGGCTACGAGCTGCTCAAGGCCTTCGAGGGCAACCACACCCACGAAACCTCGGTGGACGTGCCGGTGTTCGCCAACACCCAGGACATGACCGTGCTGGCCGGCCAGGTCGACGCGCTGCTGGACAAGCAGCCGATGTGGGGGTATCTCATCGATGGACACGGCCTGTACGCCTGGGGCCGCAACATGGCCGAGGCCCGCCGCCACCTGGAGGCGTTCGAATTCCTGATCGGCTGCGAACTGGAGCTGATCAAGCTGCGGGGAACGCGCTGAAGCGCTCCCCGTTCCCCTCCCCACAGCCGATACTGCCGCCATGAGCCGACTCCGCATCTTTTCCGACACCGATCCCCGGCAGCCGCACTTCGACAGCCGCGACGGTGCCCAGATCGCCGCCGAACTGGAGAAGATCGGCGTGCGCTTCGAGCGTTGGCGGGCCAGCCAGCCGATCGAACCCGGCGCCACGCCCGAGCAGGTGATGGACGCCTACCGCGCCGACGTCGACCGCCTGGTCGCCGAACGCGGCTTCAAGACCGTGGACGTGGTCAGCATCGCCCCGGACAACCCCAAGCGCGAGGAAATGCGCGCCAAGTTCCTCGACGAACACTTCCACAAGGAAGACGAAGTACGCTTCTTCGTGGCAGGCTCCGGCCTGTTCACGCTGCACGTCGGCGACAAGGTGTACGAGATCGAGTGCGTGAAGGACGACCTGATCGCGGTGCCGGACGGCACGCTGCACTGGTTCGACATGGGCGCCGAGCCATACTTCGTGGCCATCCGCTTCTTCACCGAGCCGGACGGCTGGGTGGGCCATTTCACCGGGACCGACATCGCACGACAGTTCCCCCGCTACGAACCTGAGAAAACCCAGAAGGCGAGCTGACGATGACCCAACCGCAGGCGATCCTCACTGATATCGAAGGCACCACCAGTAGCATCTCGTTCGTCAAGGACGTGCTTTTCCCGTATGCGCGCCGTGCCATGCCCGGGTTCGTGCGCGAGCACGGCAACCATCCGCAGGTGCGGCACTGGCTGAACCAGGTGGCCGACGAGGTCGGCGAGGACGCGGACGACGACACGCTCGTCGCCGCGCTGCAGCGCTGGATCGACGAGGACCGCAAGAACACCGCGCTGAAGGCGCTGCAGGGCATGATCTGGGAAGACGGCTACCGCACCGCCGACTTCACCGCCCACATCTACCCCGACGCCGCGCGGCGCCTGCGCGAATGGCACGCCGCCGGCATCCCGATCTACGTGTACTCGTCCGGCTCCGTACCGGCGCAGAAGCTGTTCTTCGCCCATAGCGACGCGGGCGACCTGAGCGGGCTGGTCTCCGGCTGGTTCGACACCGAGATCGGCGGCAAGCGCGAGAGCAACAGCTACCGCCGCATCGCCGAGAAGATCGGGCTGCCGGCCGGCGAGGTGCTGTTCCTGTCGGACGTGGTCGAGGAACTCGATGCCGCCACCCGGGCCGGCATGAAGACCTCGCTGCTCGACCGCGTCCAGGACTATCCGACCCCGCGCACCCTGCACGAGATCGGCAAGCATCCGCGCGTGCAGGACTTCGACGAGATCGTCTTCTCTCCCTGACCCCGGCGCGCCGGCGGGCACCTGTCCCGCCGGCGCTTGCCGCCCGCCGTGACCGCCGGCAGCGGCGGTTCCGCTTTCCGGTTCCACTTCGGCGCCCCGTCGCGCCGCTCGCCTTGCCAATCCGGCAGGCTCGCTGTAAACCTGCGCCTGCCTTTCCGTCGTTGGCGTTCGATGTCGTCCCACCTCCCCCTTCCGCGGCGCCCGTCCAAGGGCGCGATCGTCCTGCTCTCCGGCCTGTTGTGGCTCGCCGCGGGTTGCTCGTCCCAGGCCGGCCCCGCTCCCGCGCAGGACGAGCCCGGCCAGCAGCAGGTCTCCGATCCCGAGGACGATGCCGCGCTGGACAAGGCACTGGATGCGCTCGCGCCGCAACGCCCCGGCGCGACCGACCTGTACGTGGTGGGCTTCGCCGGCGACGCCAGCGAGGACGTGTTCCGCAACGAGACCCTGTACCTCAAGGAACTCTTCAGCCAGCGCTTCGATGCCGCCGGGCACATCGTCACGCTGGTCAACCATTCGGACAATCTCACCGATCGCCCGTACGCGCCGCTCGCGACCTACGACAATCTCTACGACACGCTGGCGCGGATCGGCAAGCTGATGGACCCGAAGGAGGACGTGCTGCTGCTGTTCGCCACCACGCACGGCACCGAGGACCACACGCTCTACGTGCAGGTCAGCGAGGACGAGGAGGACTTCATCACGCCGCAGGACCTGCGCCAGGCCCTCGACGACGCCGGCATCCGCAACCGCGTGATCGTGCTTTCGGCCTGCTATTCCGGCGGTTTCATCCCGGCGCTCAAGAACCCGGACACGATGGTGATCACGGCTGCCCGCGCCGACCGTCCCTCGTTCGGTTGCGGCAACACCGAGGACGCCACCTACTTCGGCAAGGCCTGGCTGGTGGACGCGCTCAATCGCACCGACGACTTCGAGCAGGCCTACCGGCTCGCCGTGGACGAGATCGCCGCGCGCGAGAAGGCCGAAGGCGAACAGCCTTCGATGCCGCAGATCTGGCGCGGGGGCCGTATCGGCCAGGTCCTGCAGCATTGGCGCGCCGGGTTGCATCCGGGCCCGGCCGTGCCCTACAGCGTGCCCGAGCCGCTGGCTCCGCTGGACAACCTGCAGGCCATGCGGGCTGCGCGGCGGCGCACCGCTTCCTGCGAGTAATTCGCATTTCCGCATGCTCCCGCGTGGATGGCTAGACTGCCGCGCAGCCAGCCCGCCTCAGCGCCAGCCAGCCGCGATTCCCGCCCGCCAGCCATCGCCTGCCAGCCGGAATCCCCGAACGCCTCCCTTGCGGAGGCGTTTTCGTTTCCGGTGCCGGTCGCTGCCTTGCCTGTCCCGGAAGTCGCTGGCTCCCCGCCTGCGCGGGGACGACGACTGGAAAATCTTCGGTGAAACCCCACGATCGTAACGATCGCATGGCATCTCGGCCGTCGTCCCCGCGCAGGCGGGGACCCAGCGACTTGGGGCCTCACGCGAACCGGCTACCGCTCCTTGCCTCCAGCAAGGCCGCCACTTCAGCGGTGCCGCGACTCCAGCACCGCGACCGCGTCCGCCAGCGACAGCCCGCGCGCGCGCAACAGCACGATCAGGTGGTACAGCAGGTCCGCGGACTCCCCGAGCAGGTCCTCGTCGCCTTGCGCGACGCCGGCCAGCGCGGTCTCCACGCCCTCCTCGCCGACCTTCTGCGCGATCCGGCGCGTGCCCTTCTCGAACAGCCGGGTGGTGTAGCTGCCTTCCGGGCGCTGCCGCTCGCGTTCGGCCACGAGCGCATCGAGCGTGCCCAGGAACGACACGTCCGGCGCCGACGGCGCCCCGTCGATCCCCGGCGCGCCGGGGAAGCAGCTCGCGCGGCCGGTGTGGCAGGTTGGCCCGCGCGGGCGCGCGAGCACCAGCAAGGTGTCCTCGTCGCAATCGACGTCGATCGAGACCAGGTCGAGGAAATGCCCCGAGCTTTCGCCCTTGGTCCACAAGCGCTGCTTGCTGCGGCTGTAGAAGGTGACATGGCCGCTTGCGCGGGTGGCGGCGAGCGCCTCGGCATCCATGTAGCCGAGCATCAGCACGCGCAGGGTATCGGCGTCCTGCACGACCACCGGCAGCAGGCCGCCGCCCTTTTCCCAGTCGAGCCGTTCCGGCGCCGTTGTCGCGTCACTGCACATCGCGCACCTCGATCTGTTGCCGGCGCAGGAACTGCTTGAGTTCCGGGATCGGAATCGCGCCGCTGTGGAATACGCTGGCGGCCAGCGCGCCATCGACGTCGGCCTGTTCGAACACGTCGGCGAAGTGCTGCATCTCGCCGGCGCCTCCCGAGGCGATCAACGGCACTCCGCACAGCGACCGTACCTGCGCGAGCTGGGCGATATCGTAACCGCGGCGCACGCCGTCGTTGTCCATGCAATTGAGCACGATCTCGCCCGCGCCCAGGCGCTGCGCCTCGACCACCCAATCGACGGTGCGCAGCGGCACCGCCTGGGTCTTGTCCGGATCGCCGGTGAAGCGGCGCACCCGCCATTGGCCGTCGTCCTCGCGGATCGAATCGATGCCGACCACCACGCATTGCACGCCGAACGCCTCGGCCAGTTCGCTGATCAACCGCGGGCGGCCCAGCGCCGGCGAGTTGATCGATATCTTGTCGGCGCCGGCGTAGAGCACCTTGCGCGCGGTTTCCACGTCGCGGATGCCGCCTGCGACGCAGAACGGGATGTCGATCAGGCGCGCGACGCGCTCGACCCAGCCGTAGTCGACCGAGCGCCCTTCCGGGCTGGCGCCGATGTCGTAGAACACCAGTTCGTCGGCCCCTTGCTCGCGGTAGCGCAGCGCCAGCTCGACGATGTCGCCCATGTCGACGTGGTCGCGGAACCTGACGCCCTTGACCACGCGGCCATCGCGCACGTCCAGGCAGGGAATGATCCGGCGGGTCAGCATGACGGCCTCCGCCAATGCGGTCGGGACAGACCACGTTGCCGTATCCGGCCTTCTGATGGCCGGATACGGCGACCCGAAAGGCCCACGCCAGGCTGCGCGCAGGCCGGCGTCATCGCCCGGGCATGCATCAACATACATTTCCTCCCTCTTCCTGGGCCCGCACGCAGCCGGGCGTGGCGTGGCCGGTCCCGATCGCGCTGGCAGCCCCCAGCGCCTCCTCGAGCCGCAGGCGGCCTTCCAGCAGCGCCTTGCCGAGCACGATCCCGGCGCAGCCGGCCGTCTTCGCCGCGGCGACGTCGGCCACGTCGCGGGCGCCGCCGGAGACCTGCACCTGCAGCCCGGGCGCCAGCCGGCGCAGGTGCGCGTACAGATCCATGTTCGGCCCGGACAGCATGCCGTCGCGGGCGATGTCGGTGCACAGCAGGTGGCGCAGGCCCGCCTGCGCGTAGCGCGTCGCCAGTTCGTCCAGCGTGGTGCCGGCGGTCTCGGTCCAGCCATGCACCGGCAGGCGCCACGCGCCGGCCTCGTCGCGGCGCGTGTCGAGCGCGATGGTGATGCGTTCGGGGCCGAACTCGTCCAGCCAGCCGAGCACCGCCGCGCTCTCGCGCACCGCCAGGGAGCCGATCACCACGCGCGCGGCACCTGCGTCGAGGATCCGCGCGACGTCCTCGCGCGAACGCACGCCGCCCCCGGTCTGCACCTGCAGCCCGGTCTGCGAAGCGATCCGCGCCAGCAGCGGCGACAAGGTATAGCCGCCGGCCTTGGCCGCGTCCAGATCGACCAGGTGCATCCAGCGCGCGCCCGCCGCGGCGAAACGCCGCGCGCGTTCCAGCGGATCGTCGCCGTAGCGGGTCTCGCGGTCGTAGTCGCCCTGCAGCAGGCGCACCACCTGGCCGTTGCGGATGTCCAACGCGGGATAGACGGTGAAGCTCATTCGAAATCCATCTGCAGGAAATTGCGCAGGATGCGCGAGCCGGCATCGGCCGAGCGCTCGGGATGGAACTGCGCGCCGCAATACAGGCCTTGGTGCACGACGGCGGTGAACAGGCCGCCATGGTCGCTGGCGGCCACGGTGGCCGGGGTGAGCGGCGCGGCGTAGCCATGCACGAAATAGGCGTAAGCGCGCTCGGGCAGCCCTTCCAGCAACGGCGAGGCGCGCAGCGGCAACAGCCGGTTCCAGCCCATGTGCGGCACCCGGATGCCGGTGGCCGGATGCAGCCTGCGCACCACGCCCGGCAGCAGTCCGAGGCATTCGACGTCGCCCTCCTCCGAGCGCTCGAACAGCAACTGCATGCCGAGGCAGATGCCGATCAGCGGCACCCGCAGGGCGCGCAGCGGCTCGACCAGGCCCTGCGCATGCAACCGCGCCATTCCCTCGGGGGCCGCGCCGACGCCGGGCAGGATCACCCGCCCGGCACCGCGCAGGCCATCGGCGTCGCGCACCAGCCTGGCCTGCACGCCGAGCCGCTCCAGCGCATAGCGTACCGAGCCGAGGTTGGCGCCGCCGGCATCGATCAACGCGACCTCGGTCATAGCGCCCCCTTGGTCGACGGCAATGCGGTGCCCTCGCGGCGGATGGCCTGGCGCAGCGCGCGGGCCAACGCCTTGAAGCATCCCTCGACCTTGTGGTGGTCGTTCTCGCCGCGCACCGACAGGTGCAGGTTGAGCCCGGAGGCATCGCACAGCGAGCGGAAGAAATGCGGCACCAGCTCGGTCGGCATGTCGCCGACCCGCTCGCGCCTGAACTCGCCCTCGAACACGAAGTACGGCCGCCCGCTGAAATCCAGGGCCGCGCTGGCCTGGGTCTCGTCCATCGGCAGCGTGAACCCGTAGCGGCCGATGCCGCGCTTGTCGCCGAGCGCCTCGCGCAGCGCCTGCCCGAGCGCCAGGCCGGTGTCCTCGATGGTGTGGTGCTCGTCGATGTGCAGGTCGCCCTCGGCGCGGATGTCGAGGCTGAAACCGCCGTGCTTGCCGATCTGTTCGAGCATATGGTCGAAGAACGGCAGGCCTGTGGCGACGCGCGCCTCGGGCGCGCCGTCCAGGTCCAGCTCGACCCGGATCCGGGTCTCCTTGGTATCGCGCCGGACCACCGCGCGGCGTGGCGCATCGGCCAGCTCGTGGGCGATGCCGCTCCAGTTCCACTCGCCGCCGAACTGGTCGGTCTTGAGCTGGAAGCCGCGGATGTTGAGGTTGCGCGCGAACTGGATGTCGGTCGGGCGGTCGCCGACCATCGCCGAACGCGCCCAGTCGATGTTCCGGTCCTGCAGGTACTTCACCATCATGCCCAGGCCCGGCTTGCGGGTGGGCGCATTGTCGGCCGGCAGGCTGCGGTCGATCAGCACGTCGCGGAACACGATGCCCTGGCTTTCGAACACCTGCATCATCAGCCCGTGCGGGCCATCGAAGCTGGCCTGCGGATAACTGTCCGTGCCCAGGCCGTCCTGGTTGCTGACGATGACGAACTCGTAGCCCGCGTCGCGCAGTTTCAGCATCGCCGGGATCACGTCGCGGACGAAGCGCAGCTTCTCGAAGGCATCGATCTGGAAATCGGCCGGCTCCTCGATCAGGGTGCCGTCGCGGTCGACGAACAGGATCGGTTTCATGCGGCCTCCCCGTCCGGTGCGAACCCCTCTCGAGCGCGCGCCGCGTCCTTGCCGCCGGTTTTCGGTTCCCGTAGCGCCGCGAGCACGCGCGCGTTCTGTTCCGGCGTGCCGATGGTGATGCGCAAGGCATCGCCGAGCTGCGGCGCGGCGCGCTGGTCGCGCACCACCACCCCGGCATCGAGCAGTGCCTGGAACGCCGACCCGGCGTCCGCGAAGCGCGCCAGCAGGAAGTTGCCCTGCGAGGGATACACCCGGCGCACGCCAGGCACGGCGGCCAGCGCGCGTTGCAGCCGTTCGCGCTCGGCGCGGACCTCGGCCACGCGGCGCGCGGTGGTTTCCAGGGCTTGCGGCAGCAAGGCCTGCTCGGCCAGCGCAGCGCACGGCGCCGGCACCGGGTACGGCGCCTGGCAGCGGCGCAGCACCGCGATCAGCCCGGCGTCGGCGACCAGGCTGCCGATGCGCGCGGCCGCCAAGGCATGCGCCTTCGACAGGGTGCGCAGTACCGCCAGGTTGGGATGGCGCTGCAGCAGCGGTACCGCCGAGGGCACGTCGGAGAACTCGCCGTAGGCCTCGTCGACCACCACCACCGCCTTGCCGCTCAACGCCTGCAGGGCCGCTTCGATCTCTTCCAGCGCGATCGCCGAGCCGGCGGGATTGGACGGCGAGCACAGGAACACCAGCTTGGCGCGCGAAGCCAGTGCGGCCCCGACGATCGCCGGGATGTCGGCATGGAAGCCGCCCTCGCCGTCCACCAGGGGCACCTCGACCAGCGGCGCGTTCTGCAGCCGTGCGCACACGGCGTACATGCCGAACACCGGCGGCGTGGTCACCACCGCGTCGCGGCCGGGCACGCACAGCGCGCGCACCAGCAGGTCGATGCCTTCATCGCTGCCGCGGCCGATCAGCAGTTGCTCCGGGGCGCAGCCGTACAGCGCGGCCAGGGTCCGCCGCAGCGCTTCCGGCTGCGGTTCCGGATAGCGCCGCGCGCCCGCCTGCGGATCGGCCGGGTTGGCCCAGGCCGATTCGTTGGCATTGAGCCAGACGTCGCCCATCACCCGGGCGCTGCGCGCCGAGGAATAGCCGGCGAAGGCGCGCAGGTCCTCGCGCACCAGCTCGAGGATCGAGGCCCCGCTCATGCCGCCTCCATCCGCAGCGCCACCGCCAGCGCATGCGCGTCCAGGCCTTCGGCGCGCGCCAGGGTCAGCGCGCAACCGCCGATCGCGGCGATGCCGGCGCGGCTGGCCGCCTGCACGCTGAGCATGTTCTGGAAGCTGGCCACCGACACGCCGCTGTAGGCGCGCGCCGCGCCGCTGGTCGGCAGGACGTGGTTGGTGCCGCTGCAGTAATCGCCCAGCGCCTCCGGCGTGTAGTCGCCCAGGAACACCGAGCCGGCCGCCTCCACCTGTTCCAGCCACGCGCGCGGCTCGCGCAGCGCCAGGATCAGGTGCTCGGGCGCGTAGCGGTTGCTGATCGCGAACGCGTCCTCCAGCGCGGCGACCTTGACCAGCCGCGACTGCGCCAGCGCCTGGCGCGCGATCTGCGCGCGCGGCAACCGCGCCAGTTGGCGTTCGATCTCGACCTGCACCGCGTCGATCAGCGCATCGCTGTCGGACAGCAGCAGCACCTGCGAGTCCGGACCGTGCTCGGCCTGCGACAGCAGGTCGGCCGCGACGAAGGCGGCGTTGGCGCCGGCATCGGCGATCACCAGCACCTCGGACGGCCCGGCCGGCATGTCGATGGCCGCCGCCCCGGACTGCGCGACCTGCTGCTTGGCCTCGGTCACGAAGCCGTTGCCCGGCCCGAACAGCTTGTCGCAGGCGGGCACGCTCTCGGTGCCGTACGCCATGGCCGCGATCGCCTGCGCGCCGCCCAGCTTGAAGACGCGGCTCACGCCGGTCAGCCTGGCGGCGACCAGCACCGCGGGATCGGCCGTGCCGTCCTTGCGCGGGGGCGTGCACAGCACGACCTCGCGGCACCCGGCCAGGCGCGCCGGCACGCCCAGCATCAAGGCGGTCGAAGGCAGCGGCGCGCTGCCGGCGGGCACGTACAGCCCGACCCGGCCGATCGGCCGCACGATCTTCTCGCAGACCACGCCCGGCGCGGTCTCCACCGCATAGCCTTGCGCCATGCCGGCGCGGTGGAACGCCTCGATCCGGCCGATCGCCTCCACCATCGCCTCGCGCAGTTCCGGCGCGATCAACGCCTCGGCCGCGGCGAATTCCTCCGCCTCCACCTCGAAGCGCGCCAGCGCCACGCCGTCGAAGCGCGCGGTGATCTCGCGCAGCGCGACATCGCCGATCTCGCGCACTTCGGCGATCAACCGGGCGACCGAATCGCGGGTCTGCGCAGCCACCGCCTGCACCGGGCGGGTCAGCGCGCGGGCCTGCGCCCGTTCGTCGAGCTGGCTCCAGTCGAGTCTGTTCATGCGAGGGACCGCTCCACCGTCAACACCATCAATCCGCGCGCGCCGGCGCGCTCCAGTTCCTCCAGGCGCTGCCAGGTGACCGCGCCGTGGCACATCGTCTGCAGGCGCACCCCGTTGCTGCCGTCGTCGGGCAGCTGCACCAACGGGTCGGCGTCGGGCAGCAGCCGGCTCAGCGCCGCCACCTGCGCCCGTTCGGCGCGGAACATCAGCAACTTGCTGTCGCGCAGCTTGACCACGCCGTCCAGGCGGCGCAGCAGCATCGCCTGCAGGCCGGCGCGGGCGTCCGCCGGTTCGCGCACCGAACCGGCCAGCACGGCTTCGCTCTCCATCACCAGCTCCACCGGCTTGAGCTGGTTCGCCGCCAGCGTGGCGCCAGAGGACACCAGGTCGCAGATCAGGTCGGCCGTGCCCAGGCGCGGCGCGATCTCGACCGAACCGGACAGCTCCACCACCTGCGCGTCCACGCCCTGCCTGGCCAGCCACTCCGACAGGATCGCGGGATAACTGGTGGCGATGCGCATGCCGGCGAGCTGCCGCACGCCCTGCCACTCCCATTCCTCGGGCACCGCCAGCATCAGCCGGCATTGGCCGAAGTCCAGGCCGCGCAACGCGCGATAGGCCGGCGGCAGGCCGTTGCGGCGGCGCTCGGCGGCCTGCTCGTCCAGCTCGTTGAGGCCGACGATGCCCAGGTCGGCCACGCCGTCGGCGATCAGGCCCGGGATGTCGTCGTCGCGCACCAGCAGCAGGTCGACCGGCAGCGACTCGCCATAGCAGAACAGCTTGTCGCGGCTCTGGCGCCAGCTCAGCCCGCACGCGGTCAGCAGGCTGCGCGCGGGCTCGGCCAGTCGGCCGCTTTTCTGGATGGCGATGCGCAACCGGTCGCGCACCGGTGCCGCATGGGAAGCACTCATATCGATCTCTCAGTGGGATCCGGCAGGCCGTGCCGAAGACTCGCGCAACGCCGCGGCATAGCCGCCGGTGCCGTGCTCGAGGGTGCGGGCGACGCGCCCGATAGTGGTGACGCTGACGCCGGTCAGGTCATGGATCTCGCGGTACGGCACGCCCTGCACCAGCAACGGCACCACCCGCCAGCGATCGGCCATGGCCTCCAGCTCGGCCGGGGTGCACAGGTCGCGCAGGAAAGCCTCGACCGCCGCGGCCTCGCCCAGGCACGCCAGCGCATCGGCCAGCGCCCGGAGGGGGGCGCTGGCATCGCGGTCGGAACGGGGGTTGAGACGTTGTTTCATTGCGTTAATGTAATAGCGTGTTAATACATTAAACCAAAAAAAGGGCCGGGACAAGCGGCCCGGCCCGATCTTTCCATCCGGGGCGAAGGCCCCACCGGTTCGCCGGCACGGAGCCCGGCGAACCCGGTTCACATCACCTTCGCCTGCTCCAGCTCGACCTGCAGGGCGCTCGCCAACTCCTCGCGGGCGACCTCGAACTGCTGCTCGCGCACCAGGTCCTTCACCGCGACCACGCCGCGCGCGCGCTCGTCCTCGCCGGCCAGCACCACGAAACGGATGCCGGCGCGCGCCGCGTACTGGAACTGCTTGCCGATCTTCTTCGGCTCCATCTGCACTTCGGTGTTGATCCCGCCCGCGCGCAGCAAGCGCGCGATGTCGAGCGAATCGGCCAGCCGCTCCTCGTCCATCAGCGCCACCAGCGCCTGCACGCTGCTGGCCTCCACGCCCGAGACCAGCCCGGCATCGCGCAGTTGCCAGAACAAACGGGTCAGGCCGATCGAGATGCCGACGCCGGGCAGCTTCGACTTGGTGTAGTGGCTGGCCAGGTTCTCGTAGCGGCCGCCGGAGCAGATCGAGCCGATCTGCGGATGGTCGACCAGCGTGGTCTCGTAGACGGTGCCGGTGTAGTAGTCCAGGCCGCGGGCGATGGAGAAGTTCAGGCAATAGGCGTCCTCGGGCACGCCCAGCGCCCGCACCAGTTCCAGCACCTCGCGCAGCTCGGCCGCGCCCTCGCGCAGCACCTCGCTCGGCCCGGCCTCCGCTAGCAGCGCATCCAGCCGCGCCAGCGCATCGGCGTGGCCGTTCGAGCGCACCGCGATGAACGCCAGGATCTTCTCGACCTGCTGCGCCGGGATGCCGAAGCCCTCGCCGGCCAGGGTCTCGCGCACGTAGTCGGCGCCGCGCTTGTCGATCTTGTCGACCTCGCGCAGCACCGCCAGCTGCAGCTCGCCCTCGGCCACGCCCAGGCTCTCGAAGAAGCCGCGCAGCAGCTTGCGGTTGTTCAACTGCACGCGGAAGTCGCCGATCCCCAGTTCGGAGAACACCGCGTGGATCACCGCCAGCACCTCGGCGTCGTAGCGGATGCTCAGCGCGTCCTTGCCGATCACGTCGATGTCGCACTGGTAGAACTCGCGGAAGCGGCCGCGCTGGGCGCGCTCGCCGCGGTAGACGCGCTGCATCTGGTAGCGGCGGAACGGGAACGCCAGCTCGTGCTCGTGCTCGGCGACGTAGCGCGCCAGCGGCACGGTCAGGTCGAAGCGCAGCGCCAGCTCCGGCAGCCCGGCCTCGCCGGATCCGGCGGCATTGGCCAGCGCGCCGGTGGACTGCACGAAGTACACCTGCCGCTCGGTCTCGCCCCCGGACTTGGTCAGCAGCACGTCGGACAGTTCGAACACCGGCGTCTCCACCGGCAGGAACCCGAACCGCTCGTAGTTGCGGCGGATGACGTCCAGCATGCGCTGGAACGCGATCTGCTCGCGCGGCAGCAATTCCATGATGCCGGGCGGCGTGCGGGGCTTGATCACGTGCGGGACTCCTGCGGAACGGGGGGACGAAAGAACGCAATTCTATCCGGCCTCGGCCGCGCAGGCCGCATGGCGTATCATGGCGGCGTCTTTTCGCCAGGGAATCCGCCATGTATCGGCAGAGCGCAATCGCCGGGACCCCTTGCACGGACGCCTCGGCGCCGCCCCCGCAGGCGCTGGAATGCGCCCATTGCGCCGTGCGCGGCCGCGCCGTCTGCTCGGCGCTGTCCGAGCACGAGATGGAGACGCTGGACCGGGCCACCCAGCACCTGCGCTGCTCCGCCGGCAGCACCCTGGTGCGCGCCGGCGACGCCCGGCAGTACGTCTATACCCTCACCTCCGGCGTGCTGCGGATGGTGCGGACGCTGGCCGACGGGCGCCGCCAGGTCACCGGCTTCGTGCTGCCCGGCGACTACGTCGGCCTGACCGGGACGCCGCAGCATCGCCACGACATCGAGGCCCTCGTCGACAGCCAGGTGTGCCGGACGCCGGTCGCCGACATGCGCGCGATACGCGAGCGCTACCCGCACCTGGAACGCAAGCTGCTCCAGCGCACCAGCATGGAGCTGGCCGCCGCCCAGGACACCGGCCTGGCGCTCGCCCGGCTGCAGCCGGGCGAGCGGCTCGCGCACTTCCTGCTGCGGCTGGCCGCGCGTTCCACCCAGCCGGGCCTGCCCGGCGACACCGTCGCATTGCCGATGGGGCGCGGCGACATCGCCGACCACCTCGGCCTGACCATGGAAACGGTGAGCCGCACCTTCACCAAACTCAAGCAGCAACGGCTGATCGCGCTGCCGCAGTTGCACCTGGTGCAGATCCTGGATTACCCCGGCCTGCGCCGGCTCGCGGGCGACGACGACTTCTGACGGCTCCGGCGGCCCCGGGCGCGCCACGCCTCCCGGGCGGTCGCGAACGGCACCCGCTAGGTCGCGCCGCAATCGCCGAGCAGGCGCGAATGGCGCAGCCAATCCGGGTCCGGGTAGTAGGCGAACACGAACGAACCGCCGCGGATCGCGTCGATGAGCCGGCGCGCGATCGCCGGGCGCACGGCCGGGCACCCCAGGCTGCGGCCGAGCCGCCCCTGGCTCCGGATGATCGCCTCGCTCACGTAGGGCGCGCCGTGGATGACGATGGCGCGATCGCGGGCGCGATCGTTGAAGCCCGGCTCCAGCCCCTTCAGCCGCAGCGAATAGCCGTTGTGGCCGGTATAGGCGTCCTCGGCGACGAACGCGCCCAGGCTCGACATGTAGCTGCCGTCGTCGTTGGAGAACCTGGTCGCGAGGTCGGCCCCGGTATTGCGGCCGTGCGCCACCCATTCCTGGAACAGCAGCCGCTGCTGCCTGAGGTCGAAGACCCACAGCCGGCGCTCGGTCGAGGGCCGGGAATAGTCGATCACGCTGAGCAGGGCGTCCCCGGCCACCTCGCCGCGATGGCGCGCGCATTGCAACGCTTCGGTGGCCAGGGCCAGCACATGCCGGTCCAGCGTCGGCGCCTGCGACGCCAACACGCCGGCCAGCCCGGAAGCGGGCACCGGCGCGGCGGCGGCCATGGCGCCCGGGGCTTGGGGAGGACTGGCGGGGGCGGCCGCGACCGCGCAGGACAGCGCGGCGGCGGCCGCCGTCTTCAGCACATGGCGCATCGGGACGGCTTTCGGGAAACGGGCTGAGGGGCGGACATCCGGTTCCGGCCGTCCGCATTCTGCCCTAGATGGCGGCCCCTGCCCGGCTTTGCCAGCCCGGGCAGCCGCCGCGTTCGGCCCGCGCTCAGCCGGCCAGCAACCGTGCCTTCAGCCGCGCGTAGTCCGGCGGCAGCGGCTCGGCCTGGGCCGGGCGGGCCAACAGCTCGGCCAGCGCGGGCGGAACCGGCACCGGTTCGCCGATCAACGGTTCGACCACGCCCTCGAACTTGGCCGGATGCGCGGTGGCCGCGACCGCCCAGTCGCCCAGGTCCGCTTCCGCGCCTTCGGCGCGGATCTGCTCCAGCACGTGCACGGCGGTCGCGGTATGCGGGCAGAACACCTCGCCGAAGCGGCGGTGGCGTTCGACGATCGTGCGGCGGATCGCCTCGTCGTCCACCGAGAGCGCGGTGAAGTCCCCGCGCAGCGCCGCATCGTCGCCCGCGTAGAGCCAGCGCAGCCGCTCGAAGTTGCTCGGCGCGCCCACGTCCATCGCATTGGCCAGCGTCGCCACGCTCGGCTGCGGCGCATAGTCGTTGCCGGCGAAGTAGTCCGGCAGCACGCGGTTGGCGTTGGTCGCCAACACGATCCGGCCCAGCGGCACGCCCAGCGAGCGCGCCAGGATCGCCGCCAGCGCATTGCCCAGGTTGCCGGTCGGCACCACCAGGTTCAGCGGGGCGCTGTGGCGGGCGTGGTGCACCAGCGCGGCGTGCGCGTAATAGCTCATCTGCGGCAGCAGCCGTCCCAGGCTGATGCTGTTGGCGGAACTCATCGGCACCTGCGCCTGCAATTCGCCGTCGTTGAGCGCTTGCTTGACCAGCGCCTGGCAATCGTCGAACGAGCCTGCCACGCGCAATGCGCTCACGTTGTCGCCGAAGCAGCCGAGCTGGTGCGCCTGGCGCGGCGACACGCGCCCGTCCGGGTACAGCACGACCACGCGCAACCCGGGCTGGCGATGGAACGCCGCCGCCACCGCCGCGCCGGTGTCGCCGGAAGTGGCGACCAGGATCGTCAGCGGCCGGTCGGCGTCGCGGCGCAACCGCGCCAGGCTGGCGGCCAGGAAGCGCGCGCCGAAATCCTTGAACGCCGCGGTCGGGCCGTGGAACAGCTCCAGGCTGTGGTCGCCCGGCGTCGCCAGCGGCACCAGTGGCGCGGCGAAGTCGAAGGCTTCGTGGCAGATCGCGGCCAGTTCGCTTTCCAGGCCATCACCGGCAAAGAACGGCGCCAGCAGATCGGCGGCCGTGCCGGCCAGGGTCGCGCCTGGCGCGAGGGTGCGGGCGGCCGGCAGTTGCGCCGGCACGTACAGGCCGCCATCCGGCGCCAGCCCGGCGGCGATGGCCTGGCTGAGCGTGGCGGCCGGGGCGTTGTTGCGGGTGGAGATGAAGTTCATCGGGGTTCCGTGGGTCTTGAAAACATCCAGTCGGATCGTCGTCCCCGCGAAGGCGGGGACCCAGTGCCTTCGGTTCTCGCGCGAGCTTCAAGTCGCTGGGTCCCCGCCTTCCGGGACGACGGTCGATCTACATTGCTACAGCAGCCGCGCACCTGGGCTATCCAACGGCGTCACCCAGGCCTGGCTGTCGAAGCCAGCGGCGGCGAACGCGGCCTGCACCTGCGGCGCGGCGGCCGCGGCGGCCTGTTCCGTCTCGAACCAGGCGAACACGCTGGGCCCGGCGCCGGAAATGCTTGCCCCCATCGCGCCAGCCTCCAAGGCCGCGGCCTTGGCTGCGTCGAAGCCGACGATCAGCGGCGCCCGGCGCGGCTCGACCAGCACGTCGCGCAAGCCTTGGCGCACCAGCGACGCGTCGCCGGCATGGCAGCCGGCCAGCACCAGCGCCAGGTTGGCGCTTTGCGCGACGAATTCCTTGAGCGGGTAGTCCCCCGCCAGCGCGGCGCGCGCGCGGCGCGTTTCCAGCACTGCGTCCGGGTGCACCAGCAGGCTGTGCCAGGCCGCCGGCACCGGCACCGGCACCAGCCGCTCCAGCGTGGACAGCACCAGCCCGCCCAGGAACATCGGGCCGAGGTTGTCGCCGTGGCGGCTGCCGCTCGCGACCGCCTCGCCCTCCAGCGAGTGCAGGTACAGCTGCTCCCTGCTCAGGGGCCGGTCCAGCAGGGCATTGGCGGCCACCAGCGCGGCCACGCACGAGGCGGCCGAGCCGCCCATGCCGGAGCCGAGCGGAATGCCCTTGTCGATCTCGACCTCGAAGCCGAACGGCAGCGCCAGCGCCCGGTGCAGCGAGATCAGCGCCGCGCCCGCGGTGTTGTCCGCCGCCTCCAGCGGCAGGGCGGCGGTGGTGCCGCGGATCGCGGCGATGCGCACCTCCGGCGCATCGATCCGGCGCACGGTGACGGTGTCGCCGACGCCCGCCACCGCGTAGCCGAGCAGGTCGAAGCCCACCGCCACGTTCGCCACGGAGGCAGGCGAGAACGCCCTCGCCTCGCGCACGCCGGACCGCCCTTGCACCGGCGCCCGGGTCATCGCGGCCTCGCTCACAGCCGGGCCCCCTCGCCCGCCGCCACCCGCAGCACGTCGGCGAACACGCCGGCCGCGGTGACCTCGGGGCCGGCGCCCGGCCCCTGCACGACCAGCGGGTTCTCGCAATAGCGGCGCGTGGTGAACTGCACCACGTTGTCGGTCAGGCGCAGGTTGGCGAAGCCATGCCCGGCCGGCAGCTCGACCAGGCCCACGCTCGGCGCGCGCCGGGCCGCGGATCCGGCCGCGAGCGCGTGCGGGCCGTCGGAGGGCAGCTGCGCGACGTAGCGCAGCACGTTGCCGCGGCTGCGCGCATCGGCCAGGCGCTGCGCGAACGCCGCATCGACCTCGCGCAGCCGCGCCATGAATTCCTCCACCGACGCCTCCTTCAACGCAGCCGGCACCAGGCTTTCCACCTCCACGTCCTCCAGGCTGACCTCGCGCCCGGCCTCGCGCGCCAGGATCACCAGCTTGCGCGCCACGTCCACGCCGGACAGGTCGTCGCGCGGGTCCGGTTCGGTGTAGCCCATCGCACGGGCCTGCGCCACCAGTTCGGAGAACGGCACGCTGCCGTCGTACTTGTTGAACAGCCAGGCCAGGGTGCCGGAGAAGATGCCTTCGATCGAGGTCACCGCATCGCCGGTATCGACCAGGTCGCGCAGCGTGGTGATCACCGGCAGCCCCGCGCCCACCGTGGCCTCGTAGCGGAAGCGCGCGCCGCTGGCCGCGGCCGCTTCACGGATCGCCAGGAAGCGCCCGAGCGGGCCGGAGCCGGCCTGCTTGTTGGGCGTCACCACGTGGATGCCGGCGGCCAGCCAGCCGGCATAGCGGTCGGCGACCTCGGGACTGCCGCTGCAATCGATGATGATCGCGTGCGGCAGGTGCGCCGCCTGCAGGTGCGCGGTGAAGCGGTCCAGGTCGGTGGGCGTGGCGCTGGCCGCGAACGCCGGGCGCCAGTCGTCGGCCAGGCCGCGCTCGTCCAGCAGCATGCGGCCGCGCGAGGCGATCGCGCGCAGCCGCAGGTCCAGGTTGGCCTTGGCCAGCAGTTGCGGTTGCGCCGCGCGCAGCTGGTCCAGCAGGGCCGCGCCCACGTTGCCAGGCCCGATCACGCCGACCGAGAACGTCTGCGGCGAGAGCCAGAATCCGGCGTGCGCGGCTCGCAGCGCCTTGGTCGCGTGCGCGCTGTCGATCGCCACCGAGATGTTGCGCTCGGACGAGCCCTGCGCGATGGCCAGGATGTTGACCTGGGCGCGCCCGAGCGATTCGAACAGGCGCGCGGCGACGCCGGGCTGGCCGGCCATGCCGTCGCCCACCGCCGCCAGCACGCTGATGCCGGTGGTCAGCTGCACGCGCTGCACCTGGCCGACCGCCAGTTCGTGGGCGAAGGCGTGCAGCAGCGCGTCCTGCGCGCGCGCCGATTCCTCTTCCTTGACCACGCAGCAGATCGAATGCTCGGACGAGCCCTGCGAGATCATCACTACCGACACGCGCGCGTTGCGCAGCGCGGCGAACACGCGCTCGGCGGTGCCCGGCACGCCGATCAGGCCGGTGCCTTCCAGGTTCAGCACCGCCAGGCCCGGGCTCAGCGTCAGGCCCTTGATCGGCCCGCTGACCTCGCTGTTGGCGGTGATGCGCGTACCCGGATGGCCCGGCTGGAAGGTGTTGCGGATGATGATCGGCAGCCCGCGCTCGATCGCCGGCGACATCGTCTGCGGGTGCACGACCTTGGCGCCGAAGTACGCCAGCTCGCACGCCTCGTCGTAGCTGAGCGTCTCCAGTTGCACGGCTTCGGGCACCACGCGCGGATCGGCCGAGAGCACGCCGTCCACGTCGGTCCAGATGTGCAGTTCGTCGGCCTCGAACAGCGCGGCGAAGATCGCGCCGGAATAGTCGCTGCCGTTGCGGCCCAGCGTGGTGATGCGGCCGGCGCGGTCGCGCGCGACGAAGCCGGTCGCCACCACCCGCGGCTGCGGGTTCTGCGCGCGCCACTCGCCCAGCTTCCGCGCGCTCACGCTCCAGTCCACGTCCACGCCCAGCTCGCCGCGGTTGACCACCAGCACCTCGCGCGCGTCGAGCACCGCGCAATCCTCGCCCAGCGCCTGCAGGTGGCTGCCCAGCAGCTGCGCCGAGTAGACCTCGCCCAGGCCCTGCACGCGATCGAGCACCTCGCGCGGCAGCTCGCCGATCACCGCCAGCGCCGACAGGATCTCGGACAGTTTCTCGAAATGCGCCTCCAGCCATTCCAGCGCCGGCCCGGCGTTCTCCCCCAGCAAGGCCACCGCCGCGCCGCGATGGCGGGCGCGCAGCTCGTGCCAGCGTTCGTGCCATTCGGGCCGGTCCGCGGCGGCCAGTTCGGCCAGTTCGATCAAGGCATCGGTGACACCTTTCATCGCCGAGACGACGGTGACCTGCACCGGCTCGGCGCGCGCCAGCAGCAGCCGGGCCACGTGCCGGTAGCGCTCGGCGTCGGCGACGGAGGTGCCGCCGAACTTGTGCACGACGGTCCGCGGAGCGGGCGCCTGGGCGGGAGACGGGGATTCGAGCGGGACAGCGGGCGATGACATCGACAGACCTCGTTGGGGAGGCCCCGTCCGCTTCAGGCTGTGGGGTTCCCCCGCATCCTGATCCGGGTGCGGGGCCGTGGTTTTCGGAAGTTACGCGAAGACGACGGACCGCACCGGGGTAATGGTGCCGGTGGTAATGGTGGTAATGGTGGTGCCGGACGCGCCCGCGCTCGCCGCGCCGCCGTGGGCGGTACGGGTGACGGCGGCGATGTGCGCGGTATTCAGCATGCGCCCAACAAGACATCAGGCGTCGAGGGGCTGTCAAGTGTTGCGCCGCCGCATCCGCCCGGGCGCGCAGCAGGTCCGCGGAAAATCCCGCCTGTTCAGCGACTTGCACTTGCAACCAACCGCCGCTTGCTTGCATCGGCAACCAAGCGGCGGCACCGGCTGCGCGGCTTCGCGCAGCGTGGACGGCCCCCGCCTTACCGTCGAGCCAGTTCCATTCCACTGCCGCGCCAATGACTCTCCGCGCCTTCTTCAGCAACATCGCCAGGAAAGCATCGAGCACCGCCGGGTCGCCCTGGACGTTCTGCACGGCCGTCGCCATCGTCGTGCTCTGGGCGGTCAGCGGCCCGATCTTCGGCTTCAACGACACTTGGCAACTGGTGATCAACACCGGCACCACGATCATCACCTTCCTGATGGTGTTCCTGATCCAGCATGCCCAGAACGCGGACACCGCCGCGATGCAGATCAAGCTCGACGAACTGATCCGGGTCGCCAGCGAAGGCAACAACGAACTGCTGGACCTGGAAGAGCTGGACGAGAAGCGCCTGGAAGAGATCCGCAAGCAGTACGAAGCGCTGGCCCGGCGCGCCGCGCAGGCGCAGCAGCGGCGGACCTCGCCCGGGCCCGACCGCGACGATCACGACCGCGCCGGCGACTGAAAGCGCCGCACCGCCGACGGGAGGCCGCCCGGCATGGCGGCAACGGGCGCGCACTGTCCTGGCGGATGGGCCGGTCAGGCGGCCTCGCCACGGGCCAGCAGCGCCGCCCGCGCCCGGGCGTAATGGTCCGGCCAGCTGTCGGGTCGCGGCCGTCCCGGGCGCCAGTTGCGCAGGTAGTACTCCCATGCCTGCTGGCTTGCGCCCAGGCGCGGCAACGGCGCCGGATCGGTGTACAGCAACAGGCGCGCGAACTGGCAGGCCAGCACGTCGTTCGCGGCCAGCGCGTCGTAGCAGTCCTGGGCATCGGCCGCCACGCCGGCTTCGGCGCAGAACTGCCGCGCCAGGCCGCGGCTGGACGGATGCCGCAGCACGCCGCGCACGCCGCCGTCGCGTTCGAACTGCCACAAGCCGCGCGCCGGCCCGCCGCGCTGGCGGCGCACCCGGAACCCGGATTCCTGCAATCCGATCGCCATCAGCAGCACTCGCGCCCGCGGCGTGTCCAGCCAGCCGGGCAGCGCCGGTTCGACGATCGAGATCTGCACCGCGTGCAGCGACAACGGCAACTTCAGCAGCGCCATCGACGGCTCCGTGGGGGAAGCGACCGGGCGAGCATAACGCCGGCGCCACCATCGACGGGCGGCCGCCATGCGGAGACTGGCGGCCCCGACACGATTCGAACGTGCGACCTTCCCCTTAGGAGGGGGACGCTCTATCCAGCTGAGCTACGGGGCCAATGCCCTGCATTGTCGCATGAACGCCGTTTTTGCCAAGCCGCGCGCACGATCCGGGCAAGGGCCGGCCGGGCCGCTCTGCTAGAATTCGCGATCCCGTTGCGCCGCGTCCCCCGCCTGCGGCGGCGCTCCCTGTCGCTTCGTTTTCCAGGAGTTTCCATGTCCGCAGAGCTGCTCAAGGCGCTCGAGCTCACCGCCTCCAATCCCGGCACCTATCTCGGCGATGGCCAGTGGTCGCAAGCCACCGGCGCCGGCGTGCTCAAGCCCCTCAACCCGACCACCAACGAAGTCATCGCCGAAGTCCAGGCGACCACGGTGGAAGACTACGAGCAGGTGATCGCCCGCGCCCAGGAAGCCTTCAAGGCCTGGCGCACCCTGCCGGCCCCCCGTCGCGGCGAGGCGATCCGCCTGTGCGGCGAGGCGCTGCGCAAGCACAAGGACGCGCTCGGCTCGCTGGTCGCGCTGGAGATGGGCAAGAGCAAGCCCGAAGGCGACGGCGAGGTGCAGGAGATGATCGACATTGCCGACTTCGCGGTCGGCCAGAGCCGCATGCTGTACGGCTACACCATGCACTCCGAGCGCCCCGGCCACCGCATGTACGAGCAGTACCACCCGCTCGGCCTGGTCGGCATCATCAGCGCGTTCAACTTCCCGGTCGCGGTGTGGAGCTGGAACGCGTTCCTGGCCGCGATCTGCGGCGACGTGTGCATCTGGAAGCCGTCCAACAAGACCCCGCTGACCGCGATCGCCTCGATGAAGATCTGCAACGCGGCGCTGAAGGAAGGCGGCTTCCCGGACATCTTCTTCCTGATCAACGACGCGGGCACCGCGCTGTCGGAAAAGCTGGTGGACGATGCGCGCGTGCCGCTGATCAGCTTCACCGGCTCGACCCAGGTCGGCCGCATCGTCGCCGAGAAGGTCGCGCGCCGGCTCGGCCGCTGCCTGCTGGAGCTGGGCGGCAACAACGCGATCATCCTGGACGAGACGGCCGACCTGAAGCTGGCGGTGCCGGGCATCGTGTTCGGCGCGGTCGGCACCGCCGGCCAGCGCTGCACCACCACCCGCCGCCTGATCGTGCACGAGTCGATCTACGACACCGTGCTGGCGGCGCTGGTCAAGGCCTACAAGCAGGTGGAAGGCAAGATCGGCGATCCGACCGACCCGGCCAACCTGATGGGACCGCTCAACAGCCGCGAGGCGGTGCAGCAGTTCCTGGCCTCGATCGAGAAGGCCAAGGCCGCCGGCGGCAAGGTCGAGACCGGCGGCACCGCGCTGGACCGCCCGGGCAACTTCGTGCTGCCGGCGATCGTGACCGGGCTCAAGAACAGCGACGAGGTGGTCCAGCACGAGACCTTCGCGCCGATCCTGTACGTGATGAAGTACTCGACCCTGGACCAGGCCATCGACATGCAGAACGGCGTGCCGCAGGGCCTGTCCTCCTCGATCTTCACCCAGAACCTGAAGGCGGCCGAGCGCTTCCTGTCGGCGGCCGGCAGCGACTGCGGCATCGCCAACGTCAACATCGGCACCTCCGGCGCCGAGATCGGCGGCGCGTTCGGCGGCGAGAAGGACACCGGCGGCGGCCGCGAATCCGGCTCGGACGCGTGGAAGGTCTACATGCGCCGCCAGACCAACACGATCAACTACTCCGACTCGCTGCCGCTGGCGCAGGGCATCAAGTTCGACCTGTAGCGCCTCGTGGCGGGAGGGGTTTCGGCCCCTCCCCCCTCTCTTCCACTGCCAAGGAGTCGTGCCGATGAGCGTTCCCCGTCAGACCAGTACCCTGGCCGTCGTCAGCCTGGTGGCTGGCATCCTGGGTTGGACCCTGCTGCCCTTCATCGGCAGCATCGGCGCGATCATCACCGGGCACCTGGCCCGCGCCGAGATCCGGCGCGAGCCGCAGCGCCTGGAAGGCGATGGCCTGGCCCTCGGCGGGCTGATCCTCGGCTGGCTGTCGGTGGCCACGTGGATCGTCGGCATCCTGGCCTTCGTGCTGTTCTTCGGCGGGCTGGCCTGGCTCGCCCATCTCGGGTCGTGACGCCATGGGCTCCCTGTCCTCGCAGCAACGCTTCAGCAACCGCGTCGCGGACTATGTCCGCTATCGCCCCGGCTACCCGCCGGCCCTGATGGAATGGATCCACGGCGAGCTGGAGGTCCCCTCCACCGCGACGGTCGCCGACATCGGCGCCGGCACCGGCATCTCCACGCGGATGTTCCTCGAGGCCGGGCACGAGGTGTTCGCGGTCGAACCCAATGCGGCGATGCGCGGGGCCGCCGAGGCATGGCTGGCCGGCTATCCCCGCTTCCACGCGGTGGACGCCAGTGCCGAGGCGACCACGCTCGGCGACGCCAGCATCGACCTGGTGTCCGCCGCGCAGGCGTTCCATTGGTTCGACCCGGAAGCGGTCCGCCGCGAATGGGCGCGCATCCTCGTCCCCGGCGGCCTGGCCGTGGTGTACTGGAATTCGCGCCTGCTCGACGCCTCGCCGTTCCTGCGCGGCTACGAGCAGCTGCTGCTGGAGTACGGCACCGACTACAGCGCGGTGGCCGAGCGCTATGCCGACGACGAGACCATGCAGCGCTGGTTCGGCGCCGGCCTGGTGGCCAGCGTGCAACTGCCCAACGTGCAGCGGGTGGACTTCGACGCGCTGCGCGGGCGCCTGCTTTCGTCCTCCTATGCGCCGCTGGAGGGCGATCCGCGCCACGCGCCCATGCTGGCCGCGCTGCGCGAACTGTTCGACCGCCACCAGCAGGACGGCCATGTCGACATCGACTACCGCACGCGCGCCTTCGCCGGCACGTTGAACCGAGCAACACGCTGAACTGACGCCCATGTATTCCCTCGCCCGTCCCTTCCTGTTCGCCTTCGATGCCGAACGCGCCCACGGCCTCGGCCTGCGGGGCCTGGAGCTGGCCTACAGGACCGGCACCACGCCCTTGCTGGCGCACCGCCCCGAACCGCTGCCCACGCCCGCATTCGGACTGACCTTCCCCAACCCGGTCGGCCTGGCCGCCGGCCTGGACAAGAACGGCGAACATGTCGACGCGCTCATGGCGCTGGGCTTCGGCTTCGTCGAGATCGGCACGGTCACGCCGCGCGCCCAGGCCGGCAACCCCAGGCCGCGCATGTTCCGGCTGCCCGAGCACCAGGCGATCATCAACCGGATGGGCTTCAACAACCTGGGCGTGGACGCGCTGGTGCGCAACGTCGAGCGCGCGCGGCGGCGCGGCGGCCTGCTCGGCATCAACATCGGCAAGAACAAGGACACGCCGAACGAAGAGGCCTCGCGCGACTACCTGCACTGCCTGCACAAGGTCTATCCGCTGGCCGACTACGTCACCGTCAACATCTCTTCGCCCAACACCGCCGGCCTGCGCGAGTTGCAGGAAGAGCAGGCGCTGCGGCAGTTGATCGGCGACCTGCGCGAGGCGCAGGAAGCGCTCTCGGCCCGGCACGGGCGGCGCGTGCCGATGCTGGTCAAGGTCGCGCCGGACCTGAGCGACCGCGACATCGACGCGGCCGCGCGCGTGCTCTCCGACCTGGCGGTGGACGGCGTGATCGCCACCAACACCACCGTGGCGCGCACGCTGGTCGAGCACCATCCGCTCGCGGGCGAGGCCGGGGGCCTGTCCGGCGCGCCGCTGCTGGACCAGTCCACGCTGGTGCTGCGCCGGCTGCGCGCGCGCCTGCCCGAGTCGATCCCGCTCATCGGCGTGGGCGGCATCGCCTCCGGCGCCGATGCGGCCGCCAAGATGGCCGCCGGCGCCAGCCTGGTGCAGGTGTACAGCGGCTTCGTCTTCCGCGGGCCGGCGCTGGTCGGCGAATGCGTCGAGGCGATCCGCCGCCGGCGCGAGGCGCCGAGCCGGGGAGCGGTCTCCGCCCTATGACATCCGCTCCCCCTGCGCCGGCCTGGACGCTGGTCGAACACGCGCCGCTGCGTTCGTTCAACACCTTCCACGTCGCCGCCACCGCGCCGCGGCTGCTCGAGGTCGCCGACCCGCTCGCGCTGCCCGAGGCGCTCGCGCTGCCGGACGTCGCCGGCGCCGCGCCGCTGGTGCTCGGCGCCGGCAGCAACGTGCTGCTGGCGGACGATCCTGAAGGCACCGTGCTGACCTTCACCAACCGCACCATCGAGGTGATCGCCCACCATGCCGACCACGCCATCCTGCGCGCCGGCGCCGGCATGCCGTGGCACGAACTGGTGATGTGGTCGCTGCAGCAAGGCCTGTCCGGGCTGGAGAACCTCGCCCTGATCCCGGGCACGGCCGGCGCCGCGCCGATCCAGAACATCGGCGCCTATGGCGCCCAGGTCGGCGATTTCGTGCACGCGGTGGAAGCCTTCGACCGCACCGAGGGCCGCTTCGTCCGGCTCGACGCGCAGGCCTGCGCGTTCGGCTATCGCGACAGCGTGTTCAAGCGCGAGCCGGACCGCTGGCTGATCGGCGCGCTCGAGCTGGACCTGCCGTTCCTGCACGAACTGAAGCTCGACTACGCCGGCATCCGCGAGGAGCTCGCCGCCATGCAGGTCGCGCTGCCCGAGGCGCGCGACGTCGCCCAGGCGGTGATCAACATCCGCCGGCGCAAGCTGCCGGACCCGGACCGGCTCGGCAATGCCGGCAGTTTCTTCAAGAACCCGCAGTTGCCGCGCGAACAGGTCGATGCCCTGCTCCACGAACATCCGGCGCTGCCGGTGTTCCCGGCCGACCGGCCCGGCGCCGCCAAGCTCTCGGCCGCGTGGCTGATCGAACAATGCGGCTGGAAGGGCCACCGCGACGGCGATGCCGGCGTGTCGCCCGACCACGCCCTGGTGCTGGTCAACCACGGCGACGCCACCGGTGCGGAGCTGCTGGCGCTGGCACGGCGGGTCGCCGGCTCGGTCCGCGAGCGCTTCGGCGTGGTCCTGGAGCCCGAACCGCGCCTGGTCGGGGCGCGCTGGTGAGTCCCGCCTCGGTGCCGCTGCGCGCGGCGGCGTTGATGCTGCTCAGCACGCTGTCGTTCGGCCTGATGGCGATCACCATCCGCTACGCCTCCGCCGGCATCCCCACCACCGAGATCGCGTTCTTCCGCAACGCCTTCGGCCTGCTGGCGCTGCTGCCGCTGGTCCTCGCCCCCGGGCGGCCGCTGCCGCGCACCCGGCACCTGTCGCGCTACCTGGTCCGCACGCTGATCGGGCTGGTGTCGATGCTGTGCGGCTTCTGGGCGATCGGTCACCTGCCGCTGGCGCAGGCGATCACGCTCTCCTACTCCACGCCCTTGTTCGCCACGGTGCTGGCGGTGGTGTGGCTGCACGAAGTGGTGCGGATGCGGCGCTGGCTCGCAGTGGCGGCCGGCTTCGTCGGCGTGCTGGTGCTGCTGCGGCCCTGGTCGGAAACCTTCAGCCCAGGCCTGCTGGTCGCGCTGGCGGCCGCCATGATCGGCGCGGTGGTCGCCATCCAGATCAAGCAGCTCTCGCACCTGGACCCGCCCGACACCGTGGTCTTCTACACCTATGCGTTCTGGGTCCCGCTCTCGCTGCTGCCTGCGCTGTTCCAGTGGACCTGGCCGCAAGGCATCGACTGGCTGTGGCTGGCGCTGACCGGCGCGCTGGGTACCTCCGGCCAATTGTTCTGGACGCGCGCGCTGCGGCTGGGCGAGGTCTCCGCGCTGCAGCCGATCGGGTTCATGCAGTTGCCGCTGGTCGCATTGCTCGGCTGGTGGCTGTTCGGCGAGCAAGTGGACCGCTATACCGTGCTCGGCGCGGCCATCATCATCGCCGCCAATGCCTATATCGCCCACCGCGAGACGGTGCTGGCGCGGCGCGCGGCCACCCACGCGCCGGCGGAAGGCGCCAAGCCGGGGGAATGAACGGCACAGCGGGGCGAACGCCGCGCCGCCGATGCGCTAGATTGCGCGGATGGACGCTTCCACTGCATCGCCCAGGCGGCCCGCCCGCACCATCGGCCTGATCGGCGGCATGAGCTGGGAATCCACGCTGCCGTACTACCGCCACATCAACGAGACGGTGCGCCGGGAATGCGGCGGCCTGCATTCGGCCCGGCTGCTGCTCGCCAGCGTGGATTTCCACGACATCGAGGTGCTGCAGCGCGCCGGCGACTGGGACGCCGCCGGCGCGGCGCTGGCCGGCACCGCGCGCGCCCTGCAGGCCGGCGGCGCCGATTTCCTGGTGTTGTGCACCAACACCATGCATCGCGTGGCCGCGGCGATCGAGGCCGCCACGCCGCTGCCGCTGCTGCACATCGCCGATCCGACCGCCGATGCGCTCGCCGCGCTCGGCGCGCGCCGGGTCGGCCTGCTCGGGACCCGCTTCACGATGGAGCAGGCGTTCTACAAGCAGCGCCTGGCGCAACGCGGCTTCGCGGCCGTGGTACCGGACGAGGCCGCGCGCGCCGACGTGCATCGGATCATCTACGACGAGCTGTGCCAGGGCGTGTTGCGCGACGCTTCGCGGCAGCGCTACCGCGAGGTCATGGCCGCGCTGGTCGCGGACGGCGCCGAGGCCATCGTGCTCGGCTGCACCGAGATCGCGCTATTGGTGGACGCGGCGGACGCCACGGTGCCGTTGCTGGACACCGCCGTGCTGCACGCCGAGGCGGCCGCCCTGCACAGCCTGGAACCGGCCGCGGCTCAGGCGGAGCGATGCCGCCACGGCCGGTAGTGCCGGCGGAAGCAGATCAGGTACAGGCCGATCACCCACGCCAGCGCTGCGCACCAGCCGCCGAGGATGTCGGACGGATAGTGCACGCCCAGGTAGATGCGCGAGAGGCTCACCAGCAAGGCGAAAAGACCGGCCACGACCGCCACCGGCCAGCGCCAGCGGGTACGCCAGGCCAGCGCGACCACCACCGCCGCCAGCGTCATCGAGCCCATCGCGTGGCCGCTCGGGAAACTGAAGGTGCTCTCCGGCGCGATCGACTCCCACAGGCTGGGCCGCTCGCGCTGGAAGAAATGCTTGGCGCCGACGTTCAGCAGCGCCGAACCGACGAAGCCGAAACCGGCGAACGCCGCCTCGCGCCAGCGCCGCAACGCGAGCAGCGCCAGCACGATCGCGGTATCGACCGGGATCACGCCGTACTGGTAGCCCAGCTTGGAGACCACGACGAAGAACGCATCGAGCCCGGGCGAAGCGATGCCGCGCATGCGCCACAGCAGCGGTTCGTCGAAGAAGAAGTCCTCCAGCTCGTGCACCTCGTCGGCCAGGCCGACGAACACGCCCAACGGCAGCAGCACCCCGGCGAACAGCAACACGAGCCGCCACGCGTTGTCGCGCAGCCAATGGCGGAAACCGGCCGGCGACTCAGCCGGCCCGGCGCGCATACCGGTTTTCGACGTACTCGTCGACCAGCGCGACGAACTCCTGCGCGATGTTCTCCCCGCGCAGCGTCACCTTCTTCTCGCCATCGACGAACACCGGCGCGGCCGGCGCCTCGCCGGTACCCGGCAGCGAGATGCCGATGTTGGCGTGGCGCGACTCGCCCGGGCCGTTGACCACGCAGCCCATCACCGCCAGGGTCATGTTCTCCGCGCCCGGATGGGTGATGCGCCATTGCGGCATCTTCTCGCGCACGTGGTTCTGCACCACCTTGGCCAGCTCCTGGAAGAACTCGGAGGTGGTGCGGCCGCAGCCCGGGCAGGCCGTGACCAGCGGCGTGAAGGCCCGCTGGCCGGTGGTCTGCAGCAGCTCCTGGGCCACGATCACCTCCTGGGTGCGCGGCTGGCCCGGTTCCGGCGTCAACGAGATGCGGATCGTGTCGCCGATGCCTTCCTGCAGCAGTACCGCCAGCGCGGCGCTGGAGGCGACGATGCCCTTGCTGCCGATGCCGGCCTCGGTCAGGCCCAGGTGCAGCGCGAAATCGCAGCGCGCGGACATGTCGCGGTACACCGCGATCAGTTCCTGCACGCCGGAGACCTTGGCCGACAGCACGATGCGGTCGCGCGGCAGGCCCAGCTCCACGGCGCGCTCGGCCGAATCCACCGCGGACCGGATCAGCGCCTCGCGCAGCACCCGGGCGGCGTCCCAGGGCTCCTCGCGCCGGGAGTTCTCGTCCATCAGCTGCGCCGCCAGCGCCTGGTCCAGCGATCCCCAGTTGGCGCCGATGCGCACCGGCTTGCCGTACTTGATCGCGAACTCGATCAGCTGGCCGAACTGCAGGTCCTTCTTCTTGCCGAAGCCGACGTTGCCGGGATTGATCCGGTACTTGGCCAGGGCCTCGGCGCAGGCCGGCTCGCCGGCCAGCAACTGGTGCCCGTTGTAGTGGAAATCGCCGATCAGCGGCACGTCGATGCCCATCATCGCCAGCTTCTCGGCGATGCGCGGGATCGCGGCGGCCGATTCGGCGTTGTTGACGGTCAGCCGCACCATTTCCGACCCGGCGCGCCACAGCTCGGCCACCTGCTTGACGCTGGCGGCGACGTCGGCGGTATCGGTGTTGGTCATCGACTGCACCACCACCGGATGGCCGCCTCCGACCGTGACATTGCCGATCCTGACCGCCTGGGTCGTGCGGCGGGCCCAGGGGGCGGCGGAGGTGGGGGGCGTGGGGCGGCTGACGGCGTCGTGCATGCGTGCATTCTAGCCTGAGCCCCGGGGCCGCTCACCCCGGCGCCAGCCTCGTGGCAGGCCGTCGTTGCGCAGGATCAGGACGCGCTGCCCTCGATGCGGCGAGGATGCGCGCCTGCATGGTCCCGCCTGCGCGGTTCCATGGACGGGCTGCCGCGTCCATCATGGCCTGCAGCTGAATCCCCGGGCCGCCCGTGCGACGGTTTGTCGCATACGGTCCCGGCGGCCGGCGCCTACGATTGAGGCCGCATGAATCCTTCCGACGCTTCGTTCCTGCGAACCCTGTGCAGCCTGCGCTGGCTGGCGACCGCCGGCCAGGCCGCCACCATCCTGATCTGTACCGGGCTGATGCGCCTGGACCTGCCGCAGGCCCCGCTGTGGTCCGGCGTGGTCGCGCTCGCGCTGTTCAACCTGTACGCGCAGATCCGGGTGTCGCACTCGGACGACGCCGCCCCGGCCACCGCGTTCGGGCACATCCTGGTGGACATCACCGTGTTGACCTGGATGGTGGGCTGGAGCGGCGGCATCGCCAATCCGTTCGGCTCGCTGTTCGTCATCCTGATCGCGCTGGCCGCGCTGGCGCTGCCGCTGAACTGGACCATGGCGGTGGCCGCGGCCTGCGTGGCCGGCTACGTGGTCAGCGCCGCGTTCGGCATGCCGCTGCCGTCGGGCAGCTTCGATCCGCTGAGCCTGCACATGTGGGGCATGGCGGCCAACTTCCTGATCTCCACCATCGTCGTGCTGGTGTTCTCGACCCGGCTGGCGTTCGAACTGCGCGAGCGGGAGCGCGAGATCTCGACGCTGCGCGAGCGCTTCGCCCGCAACGAGGGCATCGTCGCCCTGGCCACCCACGCCGCCTCGGTGGCGCACGAGCTGAACACGCCGCTGGCGACGATGACCCTGCTGGTCGACGACGTCGCCGAGCAATGCGACCAGCCCGAGCTGCGCGAGGACCTGGAGACCCTGCGCGAGCTGCTCGTGCAATGCCACGAGCGCGTGCTGGCGCTGGCCGCGCCCGCCGACAACGGCAACCTGACCAGCGACGTGGCGGTCCAGGACGTGCTCGAGCAATGGCGGCTGGTGCGGCCGACCATCCAGCTGCACCGCAACCCCGACGCGCCGATGCAGCTGATGCTCGAACCGGGCGTCAGCCACCTGTTGCTGGTGCTGCTCAACAACGCCGCCGATGCCGGCGAGCGCAGCGGCCGCCCGCAGGTGGACCTGAGCCTGCGCATCGACGGGGACCAGTTGCTGGCCGAGGTGCGCGACTACGGCCCCGGCTTCGACACCAACCAGGCCATGCTGCCCGGCAAGCTGTTCAACAGCGGCAAGCCGGACGGCATGGGCGTGGGCCTGGCCCTGTCCCACGCCACGATCGAACGTCTTCACGGGGAGTTGTGGATGCTGCCCGCCGAGGGCCAGGGCGCTCGGGTAGGATTCCGCCTGCCCCTGCCCCGATAGGACCCGGCACAGGGAGGTGTCGCGCTGTTGTGAACGACTCACGCTGCAGGAATCCGCACGCGGGGCGGTGCGCCGCTCCTGCGGAGGATCCACGAAATCGACCCGGCGCAGGGATGCGCCGTTCTCTTGCGAAGGACCCAACCGAAGAGGCACACGCATGAACGAGTTCACTGCCAAGGGCCTGCTGGTCGACGACGACGGCCTGTACCTGCGCACGCTGCAACGCAGCCTGGCCAGGCGCGGCATCGAGACCCTGGTCGCCAGCGATGCCGCCACCGCGCTGGATATCGCCCGCCAGGCCCTGCCCGACTTCGCGCTGGTCGACCTCAAGCTCGGCCAGGACTCGGGCCTGTCGCTGATCCAGCCGCTGCGCGCGATCCGGCAGGACATGCGGATCCTGCTGGTGACCGGCTATGCCAGCATCGCCACCGCCGTGGAGGCGATCAAGCTCGGTGCCGACGACTACCTGCCCAAGCCCGCCAACATCGCCACGATCATGCGCGCGCTGGGCGAGGAAGACGATGACCCGGTCGAGTCGCCGGACGACGAGGAGCACCTGCCCGAAGCGATGACGCCGCTGAGCCGGCTGCAGTGGGAGCACATCCAGCAGGCCTTGCACGAGACCGGGGGCAACGTGTCGGCCGCCGCTCGCCTGCTCGGCATGCATCGCCGCTCGCTGCAGCGCAAGCTCACCAAGCGCCCGAGCCCCGGGTCGTTGCGCGAACCGGGCACTTGATGCGTGCCCCTCTCCCGCCTGCGGGAGAAGCAGGCGTGCGGCGCCGGATGAGGAATGTGCAGGCCGGGAACGGCTCGGGCGCCCTTCCATCCGCCCTTCGGGCACCTTCCCCCGCGAGCGGGGGAAGGAACGAGCCGGCCTACCAGAACAGCGTATACAGCGCGACCAGGATCGCCAGCACGCCCACCGCGCCCATGTTGAAGCTGGCCGGGGTGCCGTAGCTGACGTCGTCGGTACGGATATGGTCGCGGCCGGGCACCGCCGGCGTCGCCAGCGACACCACCGCGGCCAACAGCAGCGACAGCAGGAACACCAGCCCCACCCGGTCGATGAACGGCAGCGACGGCCAGGCCAGCTTGAACAGGATCGACAGCGCGAACGAGCCGATCGCCGCGCTCAGCGCGCCGGCCTCGTTGGCGCGCTTCCAGAACAGGCCGAGCATGAAGATCACCACGATGCCGGGGGTGAAGAAGCCGGTGAATTCCTGGATGTACTGGAAGCCCTGGTCGAAGCTGCCCAGCAGCGGGCGCGCGGTCAGGATGCCGAGCGCGACCGCCACCACCGCGGCGATGCGCCCCACCCGCACCAGCTTCTGCTGTTCCGCCTGCGGGCGCGACTTGGCGTAGAAGTCCAAGGTGAAGATCGTCGCCACCGAATTGATCTTGGACGCCAGCGAGGCCACGATCGCCGCGACCAGCGCCGCGAACACCAATCCCAGCACGCCCGTGGGCAGCAACTGCATCATCGTCGGGTAGGCCTGGTCGGGCTTGGCCAGGTCCGGCGCCAGCACCACCGCGGCAATGCCCGGCACCACCACCACGACCGGCATAAGCAGCTTCAGGAACGCGGCGAACACCATGCCCTTCTGCGCCTCGCCGATGTCCTTGGCGGCCAATGCGCGCTGGATGATGTACTGGTTGAAGCCCCAGTAGCTGATGTTCATGATCCACAGGCCGCCGATCAGCACGCTCAGGCCCGGCAGGTCCTTGTAGAAGGGATTGTCCTTCGACAGGATCATGTGGAAGTGCTCCGGATGCTGCTGCCACAGCTGCTGGAAGCCCGCGACGATGCCGGCACCATCGCCGATCTTGGCCAGGGTCAGGCCCGCCACCAGCAGGCCGCCGAGCACCAGCAGCGAGACCTGCACGATGTCGGTCAGCGCCACCGCCTTCAGGCCGCCGTACAGCTGGTACAGCAGCGCGAACACGCCGATCAGCGCCAGCGCCAGCATCTGGTCCATGCCGGTCACCTGGGTCACCGCGATCGAACCCAGCCACAGGATCGAGGTCAGGTTGACGAACACGTACAGGCCCAGCCAGAACACCGCCATCAGCGTGCGGATGCGGTTGCCGTAGCGCTGCTCCAGGAACTGCGGCATCGTGTAGATGCGGTTGCGCAGGAAGATCGGCAGGAAGAACTTGCCGACGATCAACAGCGTGGCCGCCGCCATCCACTCGTAGGAGGCGATCGCCAGGCCGATCGCGTAGCCGGAGCCGGCCATGCCGATGATTTGCTCGGCCGAGATGTTGGCCGCGATCAGCGATGCGCCGATCGCCCACCACGGCAGCGACTTGCCGGCGAGGAAGTAGTCCTCCGCGCTCTTGCTGTGCCCGGCCTTCTCGCGCGAGACCACCTGCGCCAGCACGAAGATGCCGGCCAGGTAGGCCAGCACGATCACGATGTCCAATGTCGCAAGACCCATTGCATCCCTCTCCCGTTCAACCGTGGACCGTGCGCTGGTTCCGAAGCCGCGTTTCCCTGTGGGAGCGACTTCAGTCGCGACGGGGCTTTATCGGTAAAGCCCCATCGCGACTGAAGTCGCTCCCACAAAAACAAAACAGGACCCACGACCGCCAGCGCCTTCGCTTGCCGTCGTCGCGGCTGCCGCAAAGACAGCCGTTGCTCTTGTCGCTCGCGCCAACGATGGCGCGAACATCCTGCCCGGCTTACTTGGCCGGGCACTCCACCGTGACCTCGGCCTCGTTCAACGCGCCCAGCGCGATGCGCGACACCGACAGGTCCAGCGCCGCGGCGCTTTCCAGCGTCGGCACCTGCACCAGCTTGCTCACGTCCGCACCCGCGGCCGCGAAGCACTTCAGTGGCACGCCGACCACCTTCCACTGGCCCTGCGGCAACGCCGCCAGGGTCTTCTGCAGGTCGACGCGGCCGCTGCAGCCTTCACCGCAACCGACGCCCAGCCATACCGGCGCGCTCACCGCGCTGTCGCGGCGCAAGGTCAGTTGCAGCTGCACGTCGCCGTTGCTCTCGCGGGTCAGGTCGAACGGCTTGGCCGCGATCAGCACCAGCCTGGCCGCTTCCGAACCGGACCATTGCAGCCGGCGCGCATCTTCCTGCGCCTTGTGGTCCACCGCGCTCAGCTTCAGGCTGCCGTCCGACAGCGCCACCGGCAGCGTGGTGGCCGGCATGTTCGCCTGCCCGGCGTTGGACAGGTGCACCGTGATGCCCATCGACGGCTTGCCGCGGCTGAAATACACGCCGGCGGCCGACTGCTCGCCGCTCACGCCCGATTCCTCCGGCAGCGGCGCCAGGTCGCCCTTGTCCGCGTAGGTCAGGCCGTAGCCGAACGCGAACTGCGGGTCGTAGTCCTTCTGGCCCACATTGTTGTGGAACTGCACCGCGGTCCGCGGCCAGGAGAAGCTCAGCTTGCCCTTGAAGTCGTACTGCACGCTGCCGTCGGGCTTGCGCAGCAGCACGTCGGCGATGCCCTCGCCTTCCGAACCCGGCAGCCAGGCGGCCACGAAGGCGTCGGAGGCGTTGATCTCGCGGTTCAGCCACAGCGGGCGGCCGCTCAGGAACACCGACACCACCGGGATGCCCTCGGCCTTGAGCTTTTTCAGCAACTGCAGGTCGCTCTCGTCGCCGGCCTTGTACAGCAGGTTCGGGATGTCGCCCTGGAACTCGGCATACGGGTTCTCGCCGAACACGACGATCGCCACGTCCGGCTTGCGCTTGTACTTGCCGTCGACCGCCAGTTCCGCGCTGCCGCCGGCCGCCTTGACCTGCTTGGACAGGCCCTCCCAGATGGTGTTGCCGTTCGGGTAGTCGGCGCGCTTGGTGCCGGTGCCCTGCCAGTTCAGCGTCCAGCCGCCGGACTGCTTGCCCATGTCGTCGGCGCCGTCGCCGGCCACCAGCACGTGCTTGCGCGGATCCAGCGGCAGGATGCCGCCCTGGTTCTTCAGCAGCACCAGCGACTCGCGCACCGCCTGCCGCGCCACCGCGCGGTGCTCCGGCGCGCCGAGCAATTCGAACTTGGCGCCAAGCGGACGCTGCGACGGCTTGCCCGCTTCGAACAGGCCCAGCCGCACCTTCACGCGCAGGATGCGGCGCACGGCGTCGTCCAGCCGCTCCATCGGCACCTGGCCGGACTTCACCGCGGCCAGCGTGGTCTCGTACACGCTCTTCCAGCTGTCCGGGGCCATGTACATGTCCAGGCCGGCCAGCAGCGCCGCCGGGCAGTCCTGGTTGGTGCAGCCCTTGATCTGGCCATGGCCGTTCCAGTCGCCGACCACGAAGCCGCCGAAGTTCATCCGGCCCTTGAGCACGTCGGTCAGCATGACCTTGTTGCCGTGCATCTTCTCGCCGTTGACGCTGTTGAACGACGCCATCACGCTCTGCGCGCCGGCGGCGATCGCCGGCGGATAGCCCGCGTTGTGGATGTCGCGCAGGACGTCCTCGGACACTGCGGTGTCGCCCTGGTCCTTGCCGTCGGTGGTGCCGCCGTCGCCGAGGTAGTGCTTGACCGAGGAGATCACGTGGCGGCCGTCGAGGAACTGCGGCGAACCCGGTTCGCCCTGCAGGCCCTTGACCATCTCGCCGGCATAGCTGGCCACCACGTCCGGCGACTCGGAATAGCCCTCGTAGCTGCGGCCCCAGCGGTCGTCCTGCGGCACCGCCACGGTCGGCGCGAAGGTCCACTCCATGCCGGTCACGCGGGTCTCGATCGCGGTGACCTCGCCGATCTTCTTGATCAGCGCCGGGTTGCGGGTCGCGCCCAGGCCGATGTTGTGCGGGAACAGCGTCGCGCCGACGATGTTGCTCTGCCCGTGCACCGCATCGATGCCGAAGATGATCGGGATCGCGTGGCCGCCCTGCGAGGTGTCCATCGACGCTTCGTAGAACGCGTCGGCCAGCTTCAGCCATTCCGCCGGGCTGGCGTCGTACTTGCCGCCGGGATCGGAGTTGCCGCCCGCGAGCACCGAGCCGATGCGGTACTTGCGCACGTCCTCCGGGGTCATGCTGGCGATATCGCCCTGCACGGTCTGCGCCACCTTTTCTTCCACGCTCATCTGCGCCATCACGTCGCTGACGCGCTTCTCGAGCGCGGGGTCCTCCGCGAACGGCCACTTCGGCGAAGGCCATTTGTCCGGATGGATCGTGGTCGACGCGGAAGCATCCTGCGCCGGCGTGGCATCGTTGGCATTGGCGGCGGGCTTGCCTTGGCAGGCGGCCAGCAACAGCACGGCGCTGGCGGTGGCGACCGAAAGCGCGCGACGGATCATGGGCGCGGAAGCGCGATGGGTGGTTTGCAAGGGCGATCTCCGTACGGGTTACCGACCGGCCCGTGCATGGGCCGTCATCCGGCGCGTACGCTTTCCCATTCGTGAATGGCTGTCAACAAAAGCGAACGATATAGCCCATGTGCAACCGTATATCGGAATGCGATATATCCCGCCTGCGCCCAAACCCATGCGATTTGCGGGTTTTCGCCGGGTTCCTCGCCACGGGCGGCGAAGAGCCGGCAGGTGCCATGCTGCAACGCAATATCGAACTGCGCCGCGGCTGCGCAAAACCGCGGACGGCATAGGCGCCAACCCCACTCGCCGCCCGAAACCCCGGCCAGGGTTTGCGGCGTCGAACCTGCCAACGAAAAACGGATGCCTCCGGCATCCGTTTCTCCGCGCGAGCAAGTGGTTTGGCGCTACTTCGCGGCGAGTTGCCGCAGCACGCCGCGCGTCACCGGGTCGGCGATCTCGGTCGCCTCGCCCTTCAGCGCCGGCAGCAACTGATTGGCCAGCTGCTTGCCCAGCTCGACGCCGAACTGGTCGAACGCGTTGATGCCCCACATCACCGACTGCACGTACACGCTGTGCTCGTACATCGAGATCAGCGCGCCCAGCGCCTGCGGCGTCAGCGCATCGAGCAGGATCAGCGTGCTCGGACGGCCGCCCGGGTAGCTGCGGTGCGGATCGTCGCTGGACTGGCCGTTGGCCAGCGCCTCGGTCTGCGCCAGCAGGTTGGCCAGCAGCGCCCTGTGGTTCTCTACGTAGGGATCGTCGTTGCGGACGATGCCGATGAAATCGGCCGGAACGATGCTGGTGCCCTGGTGCAGGGCCTGGAAGAAGCTGTGCTGCACGTCGGTGCCCGCGCCGCCCCACCATACCGACACCGTGTCGCTGTCGACCGGCGAGCCGTCGAGCTTGACGCGCTTGCCCAGGCTTTCCATCACCAGCTGCTGCAGGTAGGCCGGCAGCAGCGCCAGGCGCTGGTCGTAGGTCATCACCGCGTGCGTGGCGCTGCCGAGCAGGTTGCGGTTCCATACGGCGGTCAGGCCGTGCAGCACCGCGACGTTGTCGGCCAGCGGCGTCTCCAGCGCGTGCCGGTCGAACTCGGCCGCGCCGGCCAGCAGCTGTTCGAAGCGCTCGAACCCGATCGCCAGCGCGATCGGGAAACCGACCGCCGACCACAGCGAATAGCGGCCGCCGACCCAGTCCCACATCGGCAGCACGTGGCCCGGCGCGATGTCGAAGGCCTTGGCGGCGCGCTCGGGATTGGCGCTGACCGCGTACAGGCGCTCGCTGCCGCCCAGCCACTGGTGCAGGATCGCGCCGTTGAGCAGCGTTTCCTGGGTGCCGAAGGTCTTGGAGATCAGGATGCCGGCGGTGGTCGCCGGGTCCAACGTCGCCAGCGTGCGCTGCATCGCCGCGCCGTCGACGTTGGAGACGAAGTGCACGCGGAAGCGCGCGCCCGCGACCGGGCGCAGGGCATCGGCGACCAGGCGCGGGCCGAGGTCCGAACCGCCGATGCCGACGCTGACGACGTCGGTGACGCCGCTCTTCTCCAGCGCTTCGATCAGCCCCTTCATGCGCTGGCGCACGCCGGCGGCCGTGGCATAGGCCTCCGCCGCGACCGGCGCGCCGGTCAGGTCGCCGCGCAATGCGGTGTGCAGCGCCGCGCGTTGCTCGGTGACGTTGACCTGCTCGCCGCGGAACAGGCGCCGGAACGCGCCGGCCACGTCGCGCTCGGCCGCCAGCGCCAGCAGCGCGTCCAGCGCCGCGCGGTCGTACTTCTGCCGCGCGAAGTTGAAATACAACGGACCGACCCGCCTTGCGTACTGCTCCGGCCGGTCGGGCTCGGCGGCCAGCAGCGCGGGGATGGCAGCGCCACGCAGGCGCTGGGCGTGGGAGTGCAGCGAATCGAATCCGTTGTTCTGGGTCATGCGGCCTGTGTGGGGATCGTGTGGTTGGTGTGGGTGATCTTGTTGGCGCCGTCGACGTAGACCAGGTTCGGCTTGAACGCGTTGACCTCCGCCTCGGTCATGCTCGCGAACGCGGCGATGATCACGAGATCGCCGACCTGCACGTGGCGCGCCGCGCCGCCGTTGAGCGAGATCACGCCGCTGCCTTCCTCCGCGCGGATCGCATAGGTGGTGAAGCGCGAACCGTTGGTCACGTCCCAGATGTGGACCTGCTCGAACTCGCGGATGCCGGTGGCCTCCAGCAGCAGGCCGTCGATGGCAATCGAGCCCTCGTAGTTGAGCTCCGAATGGGTGACGGTGGCGCGATGGATCTTGGCTTTCAGCAGGGACAGTTGCATGACGGGGGACGGCGTAAAGAAAGGATTGAGTTTACACCCGGGACCCGGGACCCGGGACTTGGGAAAGCGAACTCGCCCGGGTCGGGCCGTCGAGCGATCGAACGCTTGCAGGATGCCTGTTTGTTCGTGGTGGGGACTTCAATCCCGACAGAGGACCGGCAAAGCCTCGGGACCGGAGCCCGCAGCGGCGGTTCCGAAGCCGGCTCTCCAGGGAGCCGGCCTCAGAACTCCAGGTTGTCGATCAACCGGGTGCGCCCCAGCTTGGCCGCGACCAGCGCCACGCGCGGGCCGTCGTAGCCATCCTCCGGCTCGGCCAGCTCCGGCGTGCGGACCACCGCGTAGTCCACCGCGAAACCGCCTCCGGCGAGCCGCTCCGCCGCCGCCGCCTCGACCTGCGCGCGCGGCGTCCCCGCCTCGCAGGCCTCGCGCATGCCCAGCAGCACCTTGCGGATCAGCGCGGCACGCGGGCGCTCCTCCGCCGACAGGTACTGGTTGCGGGAACTCATCGCCAGGCCGTCCTGCTCGCGCACGATGCTGCCGGCCAGCAGTTCGATCGGGAACGCCAGGTCGGCCACCATCTGCCGGATCACCGCCAGTTGCTGGTAGTCCTTCTTGCCGAACGCGGCGACGTCCGGCTGGGCCTGGTTGAACAGGCGCGCCACCACCGTGCACACGCCATCGAAGTGGCCGGGGCGGTGCGCGCCCTCCAGCACCTCGCTGATGCCCGGCGCCCGCATCCGCATCGCCAGCTCGGTGCCGAGCGGGTACATCGTCTCCACGCTCGGCAGCCAGAGCACGTCGCAACCGGCGTCCTCCAGGCCGCGCATGTCGGCCTCCGGCGTGCGCGGATAGCGCGAGAAGTCCTCGTTCGGGCCGAACTGGGTCGGGTTCACGAACACGCTCGACACCACGCGGTCGGCATACTGCCGCGCCAGCATCACCAGCGAGAAGTGGCCGGCATGCAGGTTGCCCATGGTCGGCACCAGCGCCACGCGCAGGCCCTCGCGCTTCCACCCGGCGACGATCGCGCGCAGCCGGGCCAGGTCTTTGACGGTCTCGATCATGCGGCGTAGGCGTGCTCTTCGTCGGGGAAACTGCCGTCGCGGACGGCTTCCGCATATGCGCGGACCGCGCCCGCGACCGAACCGCCCTCGGCCAGGAAGTCCTTGACGAACTTGGGCCGGCGGTGGCCGCTGTCCAGGCCGAGGAAGTCGTGCATCACCAGCACCTGGCCGTCGCAGCCGGGACCGGCACCGATGCCGATGGTCGGGGCGGCCACCTCGGCGGTGATCTGCGCGGCGAGCGGGCTCGGCACGCATTCCAGCACCAGCAGCGAGGCGCCCGCCTCGACCACGGCCCTGGCATCCTCGACCAGCCGTTGCGCGGCGTCGCCGCGCCCCTGCACCTTGAACCCGCCCAGGCGCAGCACCGACTGCGGGGTCAGGCCCAGGTGCGAGCAGACCGGGATCTCGCGCTCGACCAGGTGGCGGATCACGTCCAGCTTGAAGCCGGCGCCTTCGATCTTGACCATCTCCGCGCCGGCCTGCAGCAGCTGCATCGAGGCGTCGAAGGCGCGTTCCGGGGTGGCGTCCGCGCCGAACGGCAGGTCGGCCACCAGCAGCGCCCGCTGCAGCACGCGCGCGACCGCCGAGGTGTGGTAGACCATGTCGCGCACGGTCACCGGCAGGGTCGAATCGTGGCCCTGCACCACCATGCCGAGCGAATCGCCGATCAGGATCAGGTCGACGCCGTTGGCCTCGAAGGTACGCGCGAACCCGGCGTCGTAGGCGGTCAACATCACCAGCTTGCGACCTTCCCGCTTGGCCTCGGCCAGGGCGGGAACGGTCCAGGGCTTGCTATCGGCGTGGCTGCTCATGAACTCATTACGTGGGGTGATAAGCCCAGCATTATCTACCCAATCGGCTCGATCCCGCAGGCATCGATACCGGCGAGTACGGACTTCACCGTTCCATGGCCCGGGATCATCGCCTCCGGGGCGACCTCGGCCAGCGGCACCAGCGCGAACGCACGCTCGTGCAGGTGCGGGTGCGGCACCTGCAGGCGCGGCAGCCCGATGCGCCGTTCGCCATAGAGCAACAGGTCCAGGTCCAGCGTGCGCGGCCCCCAGCGCTCGCCCGGCAGGCGGGTCCGGCCGAAGCGCCGCTCGATCCCCAGCAGCGCGTCCAGCAGCGGCTCGGCTGCCAGGCCGGTCTCGACCAGTGCGGCGGCGTTGATGAAATCCGGCTGGTCCTCGCGGCCCCATGCCGGCGTGCGGTACAGCCGCGATGCCGCCACCAGGCGGGTCCGCGGCAGGTCCGCCAGCGCCGCCAGCGCCTGCCGCACGGCCGCCGGCGCATCGCCCAGGTTGGCTCCCAGGCCGATACAGGCCCTTACCAAGCCCGTTACTCCGGGCTGGAGCCGGTGGCGCGCCGGCGCCGGCGGCGGCGCTTGTGCGGGGCCGGCGCGTCGTCGCCGAGTTCGACCTGCGCCGACTCGATCGCCGAGACCAGCTCCTGCCCGGACTGCTGCTGCGCCTCGCGCCAGAACTCGACATCGGCGGCATGGTCGGGCGAGGCGATCTGGCGCAGCGCCAGGAAGTCGAACGCCGCGCGGAAGCGCGGGTGCGCCAGCGTGCGGAACACGCGCTTGCGCTGCCGCGAGGAGAAGCGGGTCTGCAGCAGCCAGATCTCCTGCATCGGCAACGAGAAGCGCCGTGGCAGCGCGACCCGCTCGATCTCGTGCAGGGTGACGCGGTCGGCGGCGCGCCGCTGCGCCTCCTCCACCGGCACGCCCTGGGCCTGCAGCATCGCCAGGGTCCGGCAGAACGCCGGCCACAGCAGCAGCGCGAACAGGAATGCCGGCGAGACCGGCTCGTCGTTCGCGACCCGCTGGTCGGTATTGCCCAGGCCCGCGATCAGCATCCGGCGCAACGCGCCGCTGCGGTTGGAGCGCAGCGCCGCGGCGCTCTCGGGGAACAGCGCGTCGAGCAACCCGTGCCGCTCCAGCCCTTCGAAGCTGGCCACGCCGTGGCCGGACAGGAACAGCTTGAGCACTTCCTCGAACAACCGCGCCGGCGCGGCGTCGGCCAGCAACCCGGCCAGGCGCGGGATCGGCCCGGCCGTGGCCGGCTCGATCTCGAAGCCGAGCTTGGCCGCCAGGCGCACCGCGCGCAGCATGCGTACCGGGTCCTCGCGGTAGCGCTGCTCGGGATCGCCGATCAGGCGCATCACCCGCGCCTGCACGTCGTCGAACCCGCCCACGTAGTCGCGCACCGAGAAGTCCTCGATCGCGTAGTACAGGGCGTTGCAGGTGAAGTCGCGGCGGATCGCGTCCTCCTCGATCGTGCCGTAGACGTTGTCGCGCACCAGCCGGCCGTTCTCGACCTCGCGGTCGCCGCTGCCGTCGTCGCTGTTGGCGCGGAACGTGGCCACCTCGATGATCTCGCGGCCGAACACCACGTGCGCCAAGCGGAAGCGGCGGCCGATCAGGCGGCAATTGCGGAACAGGCTCTTGACCTCCTCCGGCGTGGCATCGGTGGCGACGTCGAAATCCTTGGGATGCCCGCCGACCAGCAGGTCGCGGACCGCGCCGCCGACGAGGAAGGCGCCGAAGCCCGCCTCGCGCAGGCGGTACAGCACCCGCAGTGCGTTGGGACTGATGTCCTTGCGCGAGATGACGTGCTGCTCGCGCGGAATCACCCGCAGGGTGAACGGAGATGTAACTGAAGGTTCGATGGTGGCGCTTCCCAAAGTGGTGCAGGATGTTGCCGAACGGATTCGAGCCCACTATACTAGCGCGCTCACATCGACGTAACAAAACGCTCCCTTCGTCTAGTGGTTAGGACGTGGCCCTCTCAAGGCTAAAACAGGGGTTCGAGTCCCCTAGGGAGCGCCACGTCGGATGCGAGAACGAAAAAGCCCCGCCAATGCGGGGCTTTTTGTTTTTCCCTCCCCCTCTGGTGAGGCGGGGGGAAGCACCCTGGTCCTCCCCGTCCCGGCCCACGCCGGCGGCGTGGGCGCCCGGGGGCATGCGCGCCATGGCGTGCATGCCTTACCCCTCTCCCCTGGCGGGAAAGGGGCGGCAGCAGGGCTCAGCCCTCCATCTGCTCCAGTTCCTTGCCCTTGGTCTCGTAGACCCACTTGAGCACGAAGAACACCGACAGGAAGGCCGCCACGGTGTAGATCCCGTAGGCCCCCGCCAGGCCGATGCTGCCGAGCAGGATCGGGAAGGTCACGGTGATCGCGAAGTTGGAGGTCCACTGCGCCGCGCCGGCCACCGCCAGGCCCGAGCCGCGGATCTGGTTCGGGAACATCTCGCCCAGCATCACCCACATCACCGGGCCCCAGGACATGTTGAAGAACACCACGTAGGCATTGGCCGCGACCAGCGCCAGCAGGCCCATCGAGTCGGACATCGCCAGCTTGCCGTTCGCATCCAGCGATGCGCTGGCGAAGGCGTAGGTGACCAGCGCCAGCGTGACCGCCATGCCCGCCGAGCCGACCCACAGCAACGGCTTGCGGCCGATCTTGTCGATCAGCACCACCGTCACCAGGCAGGCGCCGATGCTCAGGCCGCCGGAGAGCACGTTGATCAGCAGCGCGTCGTTCTCCGAGAAGCCGACCGCCTGCCACAGCACCGCGCCGTAGTAGAACACCACGTTGATGCCGACCAGCTGCTGGAACACCGCCAGGCCGATGCCGATCCAGACGATCGGGCGGATCTTGCCGGTCGCCTTGTTGATCAGGTCCGACAGGCTCGGCCGGTGGTGGTCCTCCGACAGCGATGCATCGATCTCGCCCAGCTTGGCCTGCGCCTCGGAGGCGCCGTACAGGCGCGTCAGCACCGCCAGGGCCTCTTCCTTGCGCTTCTTCACCACCAGGTAGCGAGGGCTTTCCGGGATCGTCAGCAGCAGGATCAGGAAGATGGCGGACGGGATCGCCTGCATCCAGAACATCCAGCGCCAGGCCTCCTGCCCGAACCACAGGTGCTGCGTGGACGCGCCGGCCGCCTTGGCCAGCAGGTAGTTGGACAGGAACGCGCAGAACAGGCCGCTGATGATCGCGATCTGCTGCACCGTCGCCAGCCGGCCGCGGTAGCGCGCCGAAGCGACCTCGGCGATGTAGGCCGGCGACATCACGCTGGCCGCGCCGACCGCGAAGCCGCCCATCACCCGCGAGAAGATGAAGAACGCGGAGCTGTGCGAGGCCCCCGCGCCCAGCGCCGAGAGCAGGAACAGCACCGCGGCGATGATCAGCACCGCGCGGCGGCCCCAGCGGTCGGCCAGGCGGCCGGCGAAGAACGCGCCGATCGCGCAACCGAGCAGCATCGAGGCGACCTCGAAGCCGATCCCGGCCGAGCTGGAATGGAAGGTCTGCTTGAGACCGTCGACCGTGCCGTTGATGACGCCGCTGTCGAAGCCGAACAGGAAGCCGCCGATCGTGGCGACGCAGCTGATCAGGATGATGAAACGGGTGTTCTCCGCGGCGTGCGCGGCGGCTGGATTCGCAGCCGTGGTGGTGGTGCTCATTCCGGTGGTTCTCCCCGGGTTGTGTTCGATTGACCGCACCGGCGTGCCGGTGCCCCTCGCATGATCGTGGCCGCCGGCCTGCCGGCACCGGATCGCCGGTGCCGGCCCTCGCCAGCGCGGCGGCCGCGCCGACTCTACCGCCTGCCGGCGGTCACCGCGACCACCGGCCGTGCGCGGTCAGCGCAACAGGTACTGGTTGAGCAGGTTCTCGTAGGCCTCCTGGCGGCCGCTGGTCTGCTTCGGCTCGCCGTGCTGGGCGGCCAGGCCCGCCAGCGCCGCCAGGTCCAGCTTGCCGTCCACGAAGTCCTTGCCCGCGCCGCTGTCGAAGCTGGCGTAGCGCTGCTGGCGCCACTGCTCCCACGGCGAGGCCGTCAGCAGCGCGTGCGCCACCTCCAGCCCGCGCGCGAACGCGTCCATGCCGCCGATGTGCGCGATGAACAGGTCCTGCAGGTCGGTCGACTCCCGGCGCGGCTTGGCGTCGAAGTTCAACCCGCCCTCCAGCCCGCCCTGGCGCAGCACCACCAGCATCGCCCCCACCGTGTCGTACAGGTCGGTCGGGAACTGGTCGGTGTCCCAGCCGTTCTGCGCATTGCCGCGGTTGGCGTCGATGCTGCCCAGCAGGCCGTGGTCGGAGGCCACCTGCAGGTCGTGCTCGAAGGTGTGACCGCTCAGCGTGGCGTGGTTGGCCTCGATGTTGAGCTTGAAATCCTTCTCCAGCCCGTGCTCGCGCAGGAAGCCGGCCACCGTGGCGCTGTCGAAGTCGTACTGGTGCTTCATCGGCTCCATCGGCTTGGGCTCGATCAGGAAGTTGCCCTTCAGCCCGATGCTGCGGCCGTAGTCGCGCGCCATCGTCAGGAACCGCGCGAAGTTGGCCAGCTCGCGCTTCATGTCGGTGTTGTGCAGGCTCGCATAACCCTCGCGGCCGCCCCAGAACACGTAGTGCTCCCCGCCCAGCTCCACCGTCGCCTCCAGCGCCGCCTTCACCTGCACCGCCGCGCGCGCCACCACCGCGAAGTCCGGGTTGGTCGCCGCCCCGTTCATGTAGCGCGGGTGGCTGAACAGGTTGGCCGTGCCCCACAGCAGCTTGATCCCGGTCGCCGCCTGGCGCTCCTTGGCCTGGGCCACCATGTGCCTGAGGTTCTTCTCGTACTGGCCGATGTCGTCCGCGTCCGGCGCCAGGTCCACGTCGTGGAAGCACCAGAACGGCGTGCCCAGCTTGGTGAAGAACTCGAACGCCGCATCGACCTTGGCCTCGGCCGTGGCCATCGGCGTGCCGGCCTCCCACGGGAACTTGCGCGTGCCCGGCCCGAACGGGTCGGCCCCGGCGTTGCCGAAGGTGTGCCAGTAGCAGGTGGCAAAGCGCAGGTGCTCGGCCATGGTCTTGCCGCCGATCTTCTTGTCCGCGTCGTAGACCTTGAACGCCAGCGGGTTGTCCGAGTCGCGGCCTTCGAACTTGATCCGGCCGATGCCCGGGAAATATTCCTTGGCGCCGATGAAAACGTTGCTGCTCATGTCGGGTCCTTGCTGCTGATCAGGGGGAAAGGGAAAGGGAAACGTCTGGGGAAATCGTGTGTAGAAGTGACAAAGGCTCCTCCCGCGGCACTCATGAGACCGCACCGCGGTACAGCGGCGTCACCGCCTGCAGGTAGCGCTGGAAGCTCCGGTAGCCCTGCGCATAGGCCGCCGTGCGGCCCGGATCGGGCGTGGCCGCCAGGGCCTCGTCGAACCGCAGGTGCGCCAGCACCACCTCCGCCAGCGTCGCACCGCCGCCCGCGCACGCCCACAGCGCCTGCAGCGCCGCCCCGAAGGCCGCACCCTCCGGTTGGCTCGGCACCCGCACCGGCAGCCCGAACACGTCGGCCACCATCTGCCGCCACTGCGCGCTCTTGGAGCCGCCGCCGGTCAGCAGCACCGTGTCGAAGCGCAGCCCGGCCTCGACGAAGGCGTCATAGCCGTTGCGCAGGCTGTAGGTCGCTCCTTCCATCGCCGCCCGGTACACGTGCGCCGGCGTGGTGTTGTGCGGCTCCATGCCGAACAGCATCCCGCGCGCGGCCGGCAGGTCCGGGGTGCGCTCGCCGTTGAAGAACGGCAGCATCGCCAGCCCGTCCGCGCCCGGGGCCGTGCCGGCCACCGCCGCCTCGGCCTGCGCCCGGTCCAGACCGCCCAGCCGCATCGCCGCCTCGGTCGCCACCGTGCAGTTCATCGTGCAGATCAGCGGCAGCCAGCCGCCGGTGGAGTCGCAGAACGCCGCCCAGCGCGCCGCCGCGTCCACCACCGGCCGCTCGGCATGCGCGAACAGCGTGCCGGAGGTGCCCAGGCTCATGGTCAGCCGCCCCGGCACCACGTTGCCGGTACCGATCGCCGCCATCATGTTGTCCCCACCGCCGGTGGTCACCCGCACCCCCGCCGGCAGGCCCAGCGCCTGCGCCGCCGCCGACGACAGCGCGAAGCTCGTGCCCGGCTCCACCAGCGGCGGCAACGCCGCGCGCAGGTCCCGCTCCGGGTCGATCGCCCGCAGCATCGGCTCGGACCAGGTGCGCGTGCGCACGTCCAGCCAGCCGGTGCCCGAGGCGTCGCCGGCTTCCATGAAGCGCTCGCCGGTCAGCCAGAAGTTCACGTAGTCGTGCGGCAGCATCACCGTGGCCATCGCCGCGTACGCCGCGGGCCGGTGGACCCGGGTCCACGGCAGCTTGGAGGCCGTGTAGCCGGCCAGGATCGGGTTGCCGGCCGCGGCCACCGCCCCCGGCACCCCGCCCACCGCCGCCATCAGCGCCTCCACCTGCGCCTGCGTGCTGGTGTCGCACCACAGCTTCACCGGCGCGGTCACCGTCCCGTCCGCCGCCACCGGCACGAACCCGTGCTGCTGGCCCGACACCGCGATCCCGCGCACCCGCGCCCGCTGCCCGGCCGGCAACCCGGCAAAGCACGCCACGATCCCCTCGATCCACCACGCCGCTTCCTGCTCGCGCGTGCCGTCCTCCGCGCTCGTCAGCGCCAGCGCCGACGACTGCGTGGACACCACCTCCCCCGCCTCGGGATCGTAGGCCACCAGCTTCACGCTCTGCGTGCCTACGTCCAGACCTACATAAAGACTCATTGCTTCACCAATCGACCGTTCTTGAAGCCCACCTGCTGCGTGCGTCCGGCGCCGAGCCCGAATGCCAGGACCTGATCCGCATAGGAAATCTCGTAGCGCCCGCCCTTGTCACTGTGCAGCACCGCATTCGACAGCCGGCCCTGCTCCCAGGTCAGGTCCAGCGTCGCCGCCCCGCGCACGCGCACGCCGCGCAGGCGCCCGCTCGGCCACGCCTTGGGCAGGGCCGGCAGCAGGAACACCGTCCCGCCCCAGCTCTGCACCAGCATCTCGGTGATGCCGGCGGTGCCGCCGAAATTGCCGTCGATCTGGAACGGCGGGTGCGCGTCGAACAGGTTCGGATACGTGCGGTCCGGCGACAGCAGCAATTGCAGGATGCGATGGGCGTGCTCGCCGTCGCGCAGCCGCGCCCACAGGTTCAGCCGCCAGCCGATGCCCCAGCCGGTGGCGTTGTCGCCGCGGATCTCCAGCGAGCGCTTCGCCGCGGCGGCCAGCCCGGGCGTGTCGCGCACGTTGATCTGGCTGGACGGGTGCAGCGCGTACAGGTGCGAGACGTGGCGATGGTGGATCTCCGGCGCCTCCATGTCCCAGTCCTGCTGCCACTCCTGCAACTGGCCGGCCTTGCCGATCCGGTGCGGCGGCAGCTGCGCGCGCAGTTGCGCCAACTGCGCGCCGAAGGCCTCGTCCACGCCCAGCAGCTTGCCCATCGCGATGCACTGCGCGAACAGGTCGCGCAACAGTTGCGCATCCATCGCCGGACCGGCGCAGACGGCCGCACCGAACGGATGCTGGTTCTCGGGCGACATCGACGGGTTGGTCACCAGCGCGCCGGTGGCCGGATCGCGCTGCAGCGTGGCGACGAAGAACTCGGCCGCGCCCTTGAACAGCGGATAGATCCTTTCCAGGCAGGCGCGGTCGCGGCCGTAGTCCCAGCGGTCCCACAACTGCTGCAGCAGCCACACGCCGCCCATCGGCCACAGGCTCCACTTGGAGCCGTCGATCGGCCCGGCCTGGCGCCACAGGTCGGTGTTGTTGTGCACCACCCAGCCCGGCGCGCCGTACATCGCCCTGGCGGCGCGCGCGCCGGTCTGCGCGAGATCGAACAGCATGGCTTCCAGCGGCTCGACGCACTCGTGCAGCGCGTTCGGCTCGGACGGCCAGTAGTTCATCTCGGTATTGATGTTGATGGTGTACTTGCTCTCCCACGGCGGCGCCATCAGGTCGTTCCAGACGCCCTGCAGGTTGGCCGGCTGGCTGCCGGGCCGCGAACTGCAGATCAGCAGGTAGCGGCCGTACTGGTGGTAGAGCGCGGCGAGCGCGGGGTCGTCGCCCTGGGCGAAACGGCGCACGCGCTCGTCGGTCGGCAGCGCCGCCGCCTCGCTCGTGCCGAGGTCGATGGCGACGCGGCGGAACAGCCGCCGATGTTCGGCCAGGTGCCGCCGCAACAGCGCCGGATAGTCGTACCCGGCTACGTTCCGCAACGCTTGCGCGGTCGCCGCGAGCGGATCGCCGCCGACGTCGTCGTAGCGACGGTAGCTGGTGGCCGCGGCCAACAGCAGCACGACCTCGTCGGCGTTCTGGACGTGGATGCGGTCGCGCAGGACGCGCACCGTGCCGCCCTTGGCCCGCGGCAGCACGCGCAGGGCAAAGCGCAGCTTGCCCTCGATGCCGGCGAAGCCCGCGTTCCTGCCGCTGAACAGCAGGCCCTCTCGATCGGCCGCGATGTCGCCGGCCTGCGGACTGTCGATGCCGATGCGCAGCGACACCCCGCCCGGCTGCTCGCACGAGAGCCGCACCACGATGCATTGGTCCACCGGCGATACGAACACCTCGCGCCGGTGCCTGGCGCCGCCCGAACTGAAGGTGGTGATCGCCAGGGCGCTGTCCAGGTCGAGCTCGCGCCGGTAGTCGCCGATCCCGTCGGCGCGGTCGAAATCCAGCAGCAGGTCGGCCAGCGGCTGGTACGGCATCTGCTTGTGCGGGCGCGACAGCAGCTTCTCGTCGGCGAGCTTCTCGGCCTCTGCATAGCGGCCTGCGAAGATCAGCTCGCGCACCTGCGGCAGCGCCGCCAACGCGTCGGGACTGGTCGCGTCGTATGGGCCGCCGGCATAGAGCGTGTCCTCGTTGAGCTGCAGGCGTTCGTGCCCGATGCCGCCCCAGACCATCGCCGCCAGCCGGCCGTTGCCGACCGGCAATGCCTCCACCCACTCCTTGGCGGGCTCGGGATACCAGAGCGCCAGCGCGCCCTGCGGGGCAACCGGCGGCAGCTCGGCCGGTTCCGGCGCCGCCGCCACGCTTCCGGCACGCATCGTCATGCCGGCCGCGAGACCGCCGGCGCCCAGGGCCTTGCACAGCTCGCGGCGAGTCAGTTCGACGCTCATCAGGCCAACGCTCGTCGTGGGAGGGAATCCATGCCCGGCAGGTTTTCCCGAGCATCCGCCCGGGCCGATGGCCCTGGACCACCCGGCATCCTTCGCGCAGGCATTCCGGCCAGCGACGCAAAAGCCGCCGGGTCCCCGCCTGCGCGGGGACGACGGTCCTTGGCCGGCAACGGCATCGAAGGCATCACTTCGCCTGGCCGCCCTTGAACGCCACGGTCAGCGGCTTGCCGGCGTACTGCACGGTCGCGTCCACCTTCGGTTCCAGCGCCCCGGCATCCTCGCGCGGACCGTCCACGAACCGGACGTTGATCGTGCGCTTGGCCGGCATGCCCGGCCAGCTGCCTTCGCGCTGGCCGATGCTCAGCACGCCCTTGGCCTGGTCCCAGCTCAACGGGATGCGGCTGTATTCGCCCTTCTCGTAGCCGTAGTCCTTGCCCTGGTCCTCGTACAGCGAGAACTGGCCGTCGGCGCCGGTGTAGACGACCACGGTCAGCGGCGCGTCCGGCTTCTCGTCCACGTACTGCTGCACGGTGGTGGTGGGCACGATCGAACCGGCGCGCACGAACAGCGGCATGCGCTCGATCGGCGCATCGGCCTGGATGGTCTGCCCGCCCTGGTAGCGCTTGCCGGTGGCGAAGTCGATCCAGCTGGTGCCGGCCGGCAGGTAGACCGGACGCGAGGTCGCGCCGAACCTGGTCACCGGCGCGACCAGGAACGCCGGTCCGAACAGGTACTGGTCGTTCAGGTCGGCTACCTTCGGATCGTGCGGGAAGTCCATCGGCAGGCCGCGCATGATCACGCCGTCCTTGAAGTACGTATCCGCCGCCAGCGTGTAGATGTACGGGATCAGCGTGTAGCGCAGCTTGTCGTAATAGGCCAGCGAGGCGTAGTACGGCGTGCCCTCCGGCGCGATGTTCCAGATCTCGCGGTACGGGAACTGGCCGTGCGAGCGGAACAGCGGCACGAACGCGCCGAACTGGAACCAGCGCGTGTTGAGCTCGCGCCATTCCGGCAGGTGCGCCGGGTCCTGGTTCTCGTAGCGCTTCTCGACCGAGAAACCGCCGATGTCGAAGGTCCAGTTCGGCAGGCCCGACATGGAGATGTTCACGCCGGCCGAGATCTGGTCGCGCAGGTCGTCCCAGCGCGAGACGATGTCGCCGCTCCATACCGCCACGGCGTTGCGCTGGGTCCCGGCGTAGCCCTTGCGGGAGAGGATGAACACGCGCTTGCCGTCGGCGGCGCGGTCGCCCTCGTAGACGCCGTGGGTATGCGGCAACGGATAGGCGTTGAAGTACTCGGTGGAACTGCCCAGCGCGTTCGGCGTCAGCCGCTCCTTACGGGTGGCGATGTCCAGGTTGGAATGGATGTCCGGCTCGTCGGCGTCCATCCACCACGCGTCGATGCCCTTGCTGTTGAGCTTCTCGTTGATCTGGCGCCAGTAGATCTTCTGCGCCTCGGTGGCGAACGGATCGTAGAACGCGTTGAGGTAGCCCTTGCCGATCCAGTCGAGCTCGCCGGCCTCGACGTTCTTGGTGAACATGTAGCCCTTGGCGGCGAGTTCCTTGTAGTTCTCGGTGTTCGGATAGAACTTCGGCCAGATCGAGATCATCAGGTTGGTGTGATGGTCATGGAAATACTTGACCATCCCGTCCGGATCCGGGAAAAACTGCTTGTCGAAGTCGTGCGAGCCCCAGGCATCGACCGGCCAGTACGACCAGTCCAGCACGATGTTGTCCAGCGGCAGGCCGCGCTTGCGGTACTCGGCGACCACGTCCTCCATCTCCTGCTGGCTCTTGTAGCGCTCGCGGCTCTGCCAGAAGCCATAGGACCACTTCGGCAGCAGCACCGCCTTGCCGGTGAGCTTGCGGTAGCCGGCGATCACCTGGTCGGCGTTGTCGCCGGCGACGTAGTAGTAGTCGATCATCTGCCCCGCTTCGGACCACAGCGAGAGGTCCTTGGCCTCGGCGGCCGGCAGCGGGTCGCGGTGCAGCAGCGCGATGTAGCTCGGGTCGATCAGGTCCCACTCGATCTTGACGGTGTGGCGCTCGCCGGGCTTCATCTGCAGCGCGAACTCGTGGTGCCACGGGTTCCAGTTCTGGCGCCAGCGATCGATCACCGGCTTGCCGTCGACGTAGAGCTTGAGGTACTCGCTGCCGTACAGCGAGAAGGTGTGCTCGCCGGCGCTGAGCGCCTCGATCTGGCCCTCCCAGCTGGCCTGCATGCGGCCGTTCTTGGTCTTCGCGTTCTGCGGGTACTTGGCCAGGTCCTTGATGTACTGGTAGTTGACCTCGCTCTCGCGGCGCGTCGCCACGACCTTGCCGTCCACCGAGTAAGTGGCGGTCAACGCGCCCGGCTTGCCCTTGGCGTCGTACAGCTTGAGCGACTTGTCGAGCGGTTGCAGGCCGCGCGGATCGCCCAGGCGGGTGATCGAGTTGTTGTCCCACAGGATGCCGTAGTTGCGGCTGGACACCAGGAACGGCACCGCCATGTCGATATTGCTCTGCAGCAGCTCGACGTTGCGGCCTTTCTGGTTCATCCAGCCCTGCTGGTGCTGGCCGAAACCGTAGATCGCCTCGCCATCGGGCGAGACGAAGCGCTGGCGCGTGCTCAGCAGGCGCTGGGTGCCATCGACGGTGATCGGCGCGAAGCTGCGGCCGCCCGCCACTTCGGACAGCACCGGCTTGCCGCTGGCGTCGGCGAAGCTGACGTGGCCGTCCGTGGTGGAGACGGTCGCGGTGACCTTGGCGGTCTTCAGCGTCACCGCGTCGCCCTGCTGGTCCAGGGTGAAGCCCGTGTCGCCCTGCACCGGCACGCGCATCAGGCTGGGCGAACGCTGGAAATCGCCGTCCTGGTCGGCGCTCACGCGGATGATGCCGGCATCCACGACCTGCAGCCGCACCGGCGAGGCGCCCTTGGCGCTGGGCACGACGGTGACGCCGTCGGCGGCCTTCCTCACTTCCTGGGCGCCGGCCGCGCCGGCCAGCAGCATCAACGAGAACGCCAGGCTGCGTGCCAGTGGCGTGGGTTGCAGGCCTGTGGCCGCGTGGGTGGACTTGCGCATGTTCTCTCCCTTTTGTGTTGCGGTCTGGACGCTCTGGGGCGCCTGGATCATTGATAGGTGGCGAGCTTGATCTTGAGCAGCTGCGGGGCGCTCGAGAAATTCACGCCGTAGTCGGTCTGGTCGCCGTTCCAGTTGCGCTGGAACTGCCACTGCCCGGCCTTGTCGTAGAAACCTTCCTCGACGCGGTCGTAGACCATGTTGGCGGTCGCCTCGCTCGCCGGATGCAGGGTCACGCGGGCGTGCACGGCGGTGACGAGGAACTCGTCCGGTGCCAGCTCCGCGATCAGCGCACCGCCGATCGGCTCGGGGTTGCCCGGCGGCTCGCCCTGGAACCAGAACTGCGGCACCCCGTAGGTCACGGTCGCGGCCCAACGCTCGTTGAGCGGGATTTCCTGCACCGCCACGCCCGGTTGCTCGGCCACGCCGTGCAGCTTGCCCTCGGACGCGGCCTTGGCGAACTGGCGCATGCCCAGGCCCACCAGCTTGTAGTTCAGCGCGAACGGCGCCAGCGTCTCCTCGTTCACCTGCTTGGCGCCGAGCGGATAGTTGGAATAGCGCGTGTAGTCGATGCCGAACGCCGACCAGCCGATGCCGTCGTGGCCCAGCGCCGGGAACAGGTAGCGGGCGTACTCGGTGCGGTTGCCGGTCTCGGCCACGAACAGGGCGTTGTCCGGGCGCGCGTAACGGTCCAGCACCGTGGTGTACATGGTGTACTCGGGCATGTAGATGTCCGGCGCCAGCAGGTCGATATGCGGTCCGGCGGCCTTCCAGACGTCCAGCACGTTGTCGGTCGGCCCGCCGCTGGCGTACTGCCCCGGCTGGCCGGGGTTGAACGGCCCGCGCAACGCGGCGTTGACGTACATCGGCAGCGGATAGACCGCCTTACCCGCCTCGGCGACCTGGTCGATGAAGCGCGCGATCGACCAGGCATGGAAGAATTCGTCCGCGTCCTTGCCGAACACCTGCGCCCAGGTGCCCGGCTGCTTGCCGAGCTTCTTCAACAGCTCTTCCGGCACCTGGCCCTCGAACAGCTGCTGCGCCATCGGCGAGAAGTCGCGCACGCTGCCGTAGGTGCCGGCCTCGTTCTCGGGCTGCACCATGATCACGGTGCGCTGCGGATCGGCCTGCTTGAGGTGCTTCATGAACTCGACGAACGCCTTGCGGTCGGCCTCCAGCGTGGCCGGCGCGTGCGGCGAGAGCGAGCCGAGGGTGCGGCCGTCCTGGGTCACCACGCGCGGGAAGCGCTTGTTGTCGGTCTTGACCCAGCGCGGGGTGTAGTTCGGGCCGTTGTTCTTCCAGGTACCGAACCACAGCAGCACCAGCCGGACGTCGTTCGCGCGCGCCTGCTCCAGCAGCGTGTCGACGAACGAGAAGTCGAACTTGCCCTCCTCCGGCTCGACCTGCTCCCACGCGATCGGCACCTGCACCGTGTTGGGGCCCATCGCCTTGATCGCCGGCCAGACCTGCTCCAGCGTCGCGGGGTAGTTGCTGGAGTTGTTGACCTGCGCGCCGAGGATCAGGAACGGCGCGCCGTCGACCAGCAGCGCGTGCTTGCCGTCCTTGCTGACGAACTGCGGGATCGGCGCCTGCCTGGCCGGGTCGGCGGACGCCGCCTGCCTGTCCGGTGCTCGTGCGCCGGCTGCGGCCGCGCTTGGCGATTCCGTGCGCTGGCAGGCCGCCAGCGCGAGCGTGCAGGCCACGCCGAGCAACAGGCGGGCGCGGGAAGAATGGAAGTTCGTCATGGACAGGCGGCTCCTGAGTTGTTCGATGAGTCGTCGTCCCCGCACTGGCGGAGACCTGGTGCCGTGAGGCACGGAGGCGCCGGGTTCCCCCGGCACGCGCGGGAAACGTTCCGGACGGAGCTCGCGGTGCTCACCATTCGTCGCTCCGGAAGGGCGACACCGGCAGTTGCTCGCGATTGACCAGGTCGGCATCGACCGGGTTCTCGCTCCAGGCGTAGCGCACCGCGACCGGAGCGGACACCGCGTCGCTGCGCACCACGACGCGGTCGCCCTCGATGCGCGCCCGCGCCGGATGGAACTTCCGGTCGGCGCCGGCCAGGGCAAAGCCGTGCACGTCCGTGCCGCCGCCGCGCACCGCCAGGGCGCTGCCCATCGCCTTGAAGCGCACCTGGGCCTGGCCGCCGGCGAACTCGGCGCGCTCGAACACCGGCGCGCTGTACACCAGCGACTCGCCATAGGCGACATGGCGCGCCGCCAAGGCCAGGCGATGGCCGACGTCCTGCTTGTTGGTCGGATGGATGTCGTCGGGCGTGCCGACGTCGATGATCACCGCCTGCCCGGTCGCCGGCAGCGCCAGGGTCTTGGACTGCGACTCGCGCAGCTGCGCCCACGGGCTGAGGTCGCCCTTGTCCGAACCGGCCTTCCAGTTGGCCAGCTGCACCCACAGGAACGGCAACTTCGGCTGGCCGCGCTCGGTGCGCCACTGCCGGATCATCGCCGCGAACTGGTCGCGATAGCGCAATGCGCCGCCCTCGTAGGCGTTGCTCTCGCCCTGGTACCAGATCACGCCCCTGACCGGGAACGGCTGCAGCGGATGGATCATCGCGTTGTACAGCAGCGTCGGCACCTGGTTCTTGTCGTCCTGGGCCGCGATCGTGACCTTGGCCGGGCGGAACTTCCACGCGCCGTCGATCGGCCGCCGCGCTCCGTCCCGCGGCTGCACGTACAGCGCCGAGGCATCGCCGTGGATACCGCCGCCGCCGCCGGTATCGACCACCTTGATCGCGACGTGGTTGACGCCCGCGCGCAGCGCCGCCGCCGGCACGGCATAGGCCCGGGGATCGCCGTAGCGGTTCTCGGTATGGCCGACCTGCTGGCCGTTGACGTAGGTGAAGTCGGTGTCGTCGACCGCCGCGATGCCGAGCGTGATGCCGGCCTTCGCCTCGGCGGCGCTCAAGGTGAACGTGGTGCGGTACCAGGCGATGCCGTCCATGCCCGGATAACCGCCCTGCTCCCACAATCCCGGCACCGGGATGCTGTCCCAGTCGCCGTCGTCGAGATCGGCCGCGGCCCAGCCGTCGCCTTCGTCGTCGGCCTGCGGCCAGCGCGCCACGCGCTTGCGGGTCGCCGCCATCTGCTGCTCGTCCTTGCTGCGGACCTCGGCGAGGCGCGCGGCGGCCTGCGCTGCATCCAGGCCTTGCGAGGCTGCGTCCATCCAGGCCTCGATCGCGCTGCCGCCCCAGGTACTGTTGACGATGCCGATCGGCACGCCGGTGCTCTTGCGCAGCTCGCGCGCGAAGAAATAGCCCACGGCGGTGAAGGCGCCGGCGTTCTCCGGCGTGGCCGCCTTCCACTCGCCCCCTTGCAGGCGCGGCTGCGGCGACTCGGCCCAGGACTTGGGCACCTTGAAATGGCGCAACTGCGGATCGCGGGCGTTGGCCACTTCCCGCGCGCCGTCGCGCGCCTGCGCCAGCGTCCATTCCATGTTCGATTGGCCGCTGGCCAGCCATACGTCGCCGACCAGCACGTCGCGCACCTGCAACGCACCACCATCACCCTCGACGGACAGCACGTACGGCCCGCCGGCGCGATGCGCGGGCAGCACCGCCTTCCACTCGCCCTGCGCGTTGGCGGTCGCTTCGGCGCGGCGGCCGTCGAACGCCACGCGGATCTTCGCCCCCGGCGTCGCCCAGCCCCATACCGGCATCGGCTGGTCGCGCTGCAGCACTGCGCCGTCGGCGAACAGCAGCGGCAGCTGCGGCTGTGCGGAAGCGGCACCGTTCGCGCCGGCGAGCGCCAGCGCGAGGGATGCGAAGGTGAGACGCACGTTCATCTGATCTCCTCGAAATTCAGCGCGGATCGCCGTAAATCACGCCGCGCCCTTCCGCGGCGAAGTAGACACGTCCATACAGTCGCGGATCGCCGGTGACCAGGCGCATGCCGCCATAGCGGTGGGCATCGTCGTCGATGCGGGTCCAGCGCTTGCCGTCGTCGTCCGAACGGAACAGCCCGGTGACGCCGCCCACCTGGCCATACAGGAACAGCGTCGGCGCCTTGCTCCCCGGCCTGGGCGCGCCCAGCCCCAGCGACATCGCGTTCTCCACGCCCGGCAAGCGCTCCGGCCCACGTGCGGACCAGCGTCGCAGGCCATGCTGGCCCGCCGCGATGTAGACCGTCGCCGGATCGGTCAGCGAAGGCCGCAGCTCCGCGCGATACCACGGGCCTGGCTCGCCGAGGCCGGCAGCGACCTCCTTGAACTCGACGCCACCGTTGCCGCTGCGATAGAGCTTCCCGCTGGCAGGATCGAAACCGTAGTAAGTGCCCGCATCGAAACGATCGGCCTCGACCACCGCGTTGTTCGGCAGTCCCTTCGCCGCCTGCCAACGTTGGCCGAAGTCGGCGGTGACCCAGGCGGTATCGGATTTGCTCGGCGTCCAGATCACACGCTTGCCATCGGCGCCGACGGTGATGCGGCCGGCGCCCTCGCCCTGCGGCGGCTCGCTGGCGAACGCCTTCCAGCTGCGGGCGCCGTCCTGCGAATACAGCGCCCGCACCTCGCCCTCGTGATGGCGGATGCGCCCCGCGCGCACCAGTACCTGCGGCGCCTGCCCGGCCCATGCCATCGCTTCGGTGTTGGTCAGCCGCGGACCGCCGAACTGCAAGGTGTACTTGTCCAGGTCGTCGTGGCGGAAGCCGTCGATGTCGCCCACGCCACTGATCAGGTGCGCGCCCTCGGACGGGCTTGCCAGGGCGAGCGCGGCGGTCTCTTCCAGGCCATCGTCGTCGAACCCCCAGCGCACCGGCGCGCGGCCGGCCTCGGTCAGGTTGCGCGAAGCCCACAGACCGTAACCGGTGACGAACAGCGCGCGATCCGGATCGAACGGATCGATCGCCAGCGAGGCGATCCAGTGCGGGAACGCCTGCTCCGTCCATGGCACCACGCTGTGGTCGAACTGCGAGCCGCCGAGGATCGGCGTCCAGTGTTCGCCGCCGTCGACGCTGCGGAAGATTTCCTCGTGCGGCTGGTAGCGGCAGAACGTCGAGGCGATCAATACCTTCGGGTTGGCCGGGTCCACCGCCACCGCGCCCCAGCCGAAGCCGTCGTGCTGCAGGTCGCTGGACTGCGGCACGGGACTGATGTCGCGCCAGGCGCCGCCCGCGGGCGAGTAGCGCCACAGGGCGCCGTCGTTCATCACGTTCGGGCCGGGCTCGTCGCCGTAGGCGATGTACAGCTCGCCGTCGGACGCCAATGCCATCCGGGTCGGGCGCAATCCGCTCGGCTGGCCCTTCACCGGCGCCCAGCGGACGCCGCCGTCGTGCGAGACGTAGAGACTGGTCCCGCGCGTGGACACCGCGGCATAGAGCGTGGGCGTGGCCTTCCCCGGACGCCCGCTGGCCGGATCGAACAGCACCGAGACGATGCCGACCGGCTGCAGGCCCGCCCAACGGGTCTGCGTGCCGGACTCGGGCGCGGTGGCGACCGCCGGGAACGCCTCCACCTTCTTCCAGCTCGCGCCGCCATCGCCGCTGCGCCACAGCCCGGCCCCGCGCGAGCCGAAGAACAGCACGCGGCCGTCGTTCGGGTCCACCGCCAGGCGTTCGCCGTTGCCCCGGCCCATCTCGTTGCCGCCGAGCGGAAACGGCAGGTCGGCGCGCTGGAAGGTGCGGCCGCGGTCCGACGAGCGCAGGATCGCGCCATTGCCCCGCTTCAGGTACGTGCCCACGGCCAGGTACAGCCGCTCCGGATCGGACGGATCCACCGCCAGGCTCTCGACGCCCATCAGGTTGGCATCGTCGTGCGGCAGCCAATCCAGCAGCGGCACCCAACGCTTGGCGGCGGCGTCCCAGCGGTAGGCGCCACCGATGTCGGTGCGGGCATACGCCAGGCCGCGCTCGCGCGGATGGAACAGCACGCCGCTGACGAAGCCGCCCGCGCCCACCGCGACGTTGCGCCAGGCATACGCGGTCGAAGCGGCCGATGCAGAGGCGATGGCCGGAGCCAGCAGTGCCGCGCAGGCCAGCAGCAGGGCCATGGCCCGGCCGCCTGCGCGGCGAAGAAAAAACACCGGCCCGGCCGCCTGCTCGGCGTGCCGGACCGGAGACGCACTTCCTACGGCGCGTTTCTGGGACGACCTGCACTGCGAGGCCATCCCGTTGATCATCGCTGCCACGTCGCGGCCCTCCGGCGGCACGTGGGAACGGTCACATTCCGCGAACGCGGAGCGTGGATATGCTGCTTCGACATGATTCCCTCCCAGGACACATGTACTGCATACGCAGGCACCAGCCACCGACGCCCAGGTGCGCTCGTTCGAACGTACCTGCCTCCCGCGCGGCGCGCGCCCGGTCATCAGGCCGGCGCCTGCAAAAATCCGAGCATAGGGCCCTTGTCCCATTTCCGGCCAATAGAAAAATGACGCCGAGCTATCAGCCTCGGGAATAGGCTTTCCACGTGCGGAATCTCGCGCCGGACGCCGCTGAAAGCCTGGTTTCCCGCCGAATCGCAGGGTCTCCCCTACGGTCGCGAACGATCGCCGAGCGATCCCGTGCCGAATCGCCGCCCCGTTCGCACCGATGGCGATGTCCACGACACGAGAAAAGCCCGGCGCGCGGGGCGAGCCGGGCTGGAACAACGCGATGTCGCGGATCAGAAGCTGGCGCGGACGGTCAGGCCGTAGCGACGGTCGTTGATCACGAAATCGCGGTAGCGCGATTCGAAGCCCAGGTAGCTCTCGTTGCGGGTATCGAGCAGGTTCACGCCATCGAGCGAAACCGACCAGACGTCGTTGATGTTGTAGCGCAACGACGCGTCCAGTTGGCCGAAGCCCTTGTTGTAGACCGGCAGGTTGCCGGTGCCGTTGCCCGCCGTCGTCACCAGCCAGTCGCTGCGCCAGTTGTACGCCACGCGCGCCTGGAACTTCGGCACTTCGTAGCTGAGGATGACGTTGTAGCTGTTCTTGGACAGCCCCTGCAGCGGTACCGTCAGGGCCTGGCCGTTGGTATCGGTGGCGGTCGGGCTGGGCGATTTCGAATCCACGTAGGTGTAGTTCGTCTGCAGGCCGAAGTGGCTCAGCCAGCCCGGCAGGAAGTCGAAGAACTGCGTGTAGCCGACCTCGACGCCCTTGATCGTGCCCTCGTCGCCGTTGACCGGGCGGGTGATCTCCCAAGTCTGGCCACCGTAGACTTCCTCGAATACGGCATCGGCGATGAAGCCCTTCACCTTCTTGTAGAAGAGCGTGCCGTACATCATCGAACCCTTGCCGAAATACCACTCCAGCGCAGTATCGAACTGGTCGGCCTTCATCGGTTCCAGGTCGGGATTGCCGGCCGATCCCGTGCGCCGGGTCACGCCGCCCCCCGTATCCGAAGCGCTCAGGCTCAGGTTCGGGTTCATCTTGTCGAAGCCCGGGCGCGAGATGCCGCGCGAGGCCGCGAAGCGCCATTGCAGCTGGTCGGTCAGCATCCAACGCAGGTTCAGGCTCGGCAACACGTCGGTGTAGGTCTGCTTGACGTCGACCGGCAGCAGGCCGCCGCCTTCCGCATCCGTGGCGGTGCGCACGCCCTGCGAGTTCACCTCGGTACGGACGATGCGCACGCCGATGTTGCCGTCGAAGGGGATGTCCCCGTCGGTACCGAACCGCAGCACGCCGTAGGCCGCGTAGGTCTTCTCGTTCTGGCTGTTGATGTTGTTGGGCGCGAACACTAGCGGCGAGGCCCCGAACGCCGCCAGCGTCTGTTCGTAGTTGTTGACCGCATCGTCGGAGGCGGAAAGCGTCGGCCCGAACGCCAGCGAATCGCCGCGGAAGAAATCGGTGATCGGGTTGGCCACCAGCTGCACGTCCGGGTACTGCGAGAACGGGACGCCCAGCGCCATCCAGCGCCACACATTGCCCTTGTTCTCGGCGTCGCGGTCCGTATAACGCACGCCCGCCTTGAAGCTGCGCGCGAAATCGCCGTCGAACGCCAGGTCCATGTCGGCGCGCCAGGCGAACTCGGTGCCCTTGTTGTCGTCCTTGTTGTCCAGGTGGAACTTCCAGCCGGTGTAGTTGGCCGGATCGGTCAGGTAGCCCGCGCCGCCGCTGGCATCGGTCACCGACAGGCGCGGCAGGTCGCCGCTGAAATCGATGGTGTAGAACGGCACCGCCGTCATGCCGGTGCCCAGGATGTAGCGCGTGCCCTTGGTGGTCGCATCGACGTACTGCAGGTCGGTGCTCAGGGTCAGGCTGGGATTCACCGTCCATTTCGCGCCCAGCGAGTAGTCGGTGGTCACCGAGTGGCGCGTGGTCAGGCTGGTGTTGGAATCGGCCGGCGTATCCCGGAAAGTGCCGCTGACGAACTCGTTGCGGTCGTTGACCACGATGTCGTCGTAGCCCTTCATCGCGTCCTGGCCGCTATAGGCGAAGAACGAGTAATCGTGCCAGCGGAAGTCGTAGTCCGAGCGCAGCACCTGCGCGGTGACTTCCACGTCGTCGTTGGGGCGCCACTGCAGCGCGAACGCGCCGGTCTTGCGCTTGCGCTCGCCCACCGTGGTGTTGATGCCCGCACCGTGCGGCACCGAGATTTCCTGGCCTTCGTAGCCCGGCAGGTCGGTCTGCGTGTACCACGGTTCGACCGAAATGGTGTCCTGGCGGAACGGACTGGTCTGCTGCGAGTAGTTCACCAGCAGGCCGATCTCGCCGATGCCGGTCTGCCAGCGGTCGCTGTACATGCCGGAGAACGCCGGCTTGCTGTCGTCGGCCAGGTCGTAGTGGTTGTACTGCACGCTGCCGGCGATCTTGCGGCCGTCGTAGTCGAACGGCAGCCGCGTGCGCAGGTCGACCGTGCCGCCCAGGCCGCCCTCGATCATGTCGGCCGACGGGTTCTTGTAGACGTTCACGCCGGCCAGCAGCTCGGCCGACACGTCCTCGAAGCTCAGCCCGCGGCCGTCGTTGGCGGTGAAGATGTCGCGGCCGTTGAGTTCGGTGCGCACCTGGGTCAGGCCGCGGATCGCGATCGAGCTGCCTTCGCCGTAGTTGCGCGAGATCTGGATGCCGGAGATGCGCTGCAGCGCCTCGGCGACGTTGTTGTCCGGCAGCTTGCCGATGTCCTCGGCGACGATCGAGTCGACGATCTGCTCGGCGTTCTGCTTGACCAGCTGCGCCTTGGTGACGCTGGAGCGCGTGCCGGTCACCCGCACGGTATCCAACTGGGTGGCGTCCTGCCCGGGAGCTTCCTGCGCATAGGCGTTCGCGCTCAGGAACGCGGCGATGCTGGCCGCCATGATCGAACGGCGGACTTCACGGATGGACCGCGAAGCCACGAGGCGGCCGGCCGGAACACGGCCATGATGTGCTGACATGGAACTCCCTCCCAGGATGCATGTGTATTGATCTTCGGCAGCGGTCACGCCAGCGGCGGCCCTGCCTCGTTGTAGTGATGACCGCTGCCTGAGCAGGCGCCCGTTGCGGGCACCCTGAATGCGCAAGAGGAATGCCGGAGGCTTTCCGTCACGGGTCGGCGGGGAGCATAGAAGCCGTTTTCAGGCCGGACCAATGAAATATTTACGGACAAATATCAGCATATTGCATATCTGAACGATCACTGCACGTATGGATAGGCATGGAGTCCGCGTCCGTTCTCTGCCCCAAAACGAAGGCCCGCCGGAAGGCGGGCCTTCGGAAACCATACCAAGCGGAGGTCCTACCAGTTGGCGCGCAGCACCAACGAATAACGGCGATCGTTGACGAACCAGCCACGCGTATAAAGACGCTTGTCGATCTCGCCGTCGGCATAACCGGACGGTCCCATCAGCACCTTGGTGACGGTATCGGTCAGGTTGTTGGCCTGGAGGCCGATCTGGATGTTCTTGGTGATGCCATAGAACACGGACGCATCGAGTTGGCCGAAGTCGTCCGACCAGGTCGGAAGCCCCGTGGCCGCATCGCTGGTGGTCAACAGGTACCGGGAACGCCAGTTGTATGCCAGCCGAGCCGACAACCGGTATTTCTCGTAGATCAGGGCCGCGTTGTAGCTGTTCTTCGACAGGCCCTCGAGCGGCAGGGTTGTCATCACATCGACCGGCGCCTTGGTCACCGGGGTGACCAATTTCAGCGGCGAACCCTCGCTATCGATGTAGGTATAGTTGCCGCTGACACCGAAGCCGCTCAGCCATCCCGGCAACGAGTCGAAGAACTGGGTATAACCGAACTCGACACCCTTGATCTTCCCGTTGTCCATGTTGTACGGACGCGTGACCTGCCATTCGGCGTCGTCATAGACCTCGGTGCGCACCTCGCGCGCGATGTAGTTCTTCACGTCCTTGTAGAACGCCGTTACGTACAGCATGTCGGTATCGTCGAAGTACCACTCCAGGGCGGTATCGAACTGGGTCGCGCGCATGGGATCCAACAGCGGATTGGAGCCGTCACCTGTCCGCGTGAGGATCTCGCCGGTCTCCTGGTCGGTGGTCACCGCAAGCCGCAGGTAGGCCTTCAGGTCGTCGAAGCTGGGACGGGCGATCGCCTTGGAAGCGGCGAAGCGCCACTGCAGGCTGTCCGTGAACTTGACGCGCAGGTTGAGACTCGGCAGCACGTCCGTGTAGCGATTGTTGCCGTCGTTTTCGAAGTACTGGCCCTGGTAGCGTTGCTGCCATTGCTCGCTCGCACTGGTGCCCGCCACATTGGGCAGCTGCCACCAGCCGTCGGCCTCGCCCCGGGTCTGCACGACGCGGACGCCGACGTTGCCATCGATAGGGAACCGCGTCTCGTCGTTGCCGAAATACAGGACGCCGTAGGCCGCCTGGGTACGCTCGTGCTGCCGGTTGACGTCGCCGATCAGGTACTGGACCGGCGTCCATCCAGAACCGCGCGCATCCACGATCGGCTTGATCAGCGCTGCGGCTCCGCTGTAGTCCTTCACCATGCCAACGTTCGGGAACCACATGTTGGTCGGAATCGAGACTTTCCCATTGAAGAAGCCGGAGAAGTTGTAGAGCGAGGACTGGTCGGTCATGTACTGGTCCAGCCAGGCCAGGCTGGTGGTGCCGTCGGCATTGGGGATGGCCGCCCAGGTCTCGCTGATGGCTTGCCAGTTATAGGCCGAGCTGCGGTTCGTCTGGGAACGGTCGGTGCTGCGCACGCCAAAGCGGAGGGTCCTCAGCCAAGCGCTGTCGAACTGGTGTTCGAAGTCCAGGCGAAGCGCGAGTTCGCGGCCTTTGTTGTTGGCCAGGTGGTCCATCGCCCAGAACCAGTAGTAATTGTCCCGGTTCGCGGTGAAGTCCGTGTTGGCGATGTCCACCTGCGGGTACTTCCCGCTCAGGTCGAAATTGATCGAGGGCAGGTAGATACTCTGCGCCACGGTGAAGTCGAGCTGGTCGCTCTTGGACTGCACCAATTGCGCGTCGAACTGCACCGTGTCGTTCTCGGTGAGATAGCGCTTGAAGCCTGCCGAGATATCCTGAGTGACGGTCTTCTGTGTTGCGTAGCGGGTGTCGTCGACGAACTTGACGGCCTCGCTCTCGGGCAGTCGCCCGTCCGTGACGCCGCCCTCCCCACGCCACGAGGTGGACACCGGGTTGCCGCTCACGAACACGCCGTTCGCGTCGTAGGTATAGGTGGTGCCGGTCGCCGGGCGCAGGTCGGGGGTATAGTCGTTGAAGAACGACGCATGCTCGGTCCAGTTCATGTCGTACTTGGACCGCAGGTACTGCAGGTAGAACTCGGTATCCTCGTTCGGCCGCCACTGGAAAGCCGCTGCGATGCCCTGGCGCTTGCGTTCGAAGTCCAGCCGGCGCCAGTTCACGCCACCGGGCACGTAGACGCTGTCGAGCCCGGAACCGGCCAGCACCGCATCCGTGTTCGCCTGGCCGTCGCCGCGCTTGAAGCGGTAGAACGGTTCCACCTGGATGCCGTCGCTTTCGGTGGCCAGTTCCGAGTAGGCCAGGTCGATCATCGCCCCGACCTCGCCGATGCCGGTGTTCCAGCGGTCGCTGAACAGGAACGAGCCGGACGGCTTCTTCTCCTTGCTCATGTCGCCATAGTTCACGTCGACCGTGCCGGCGACCTTCCGGCCGGGGAAGTCGAACGGCTTGTACGTGCGCAGGTTGACGGTGCCGCCAAGGCCACCCTCGATGATCTCCGCCGACGGGTTCTTGTACACGTCCACGCCAGCCATCAATTCGGCCGGCACGTCCTCAAAGCTCAGCCCGCGCCCACTGTTGGCGCTGAAGATATCTCGGCCGTTCAGTTCGCCGCGCACCTGGGTCATGCCGCGGATCATCACTCCACTGCCTTCGGCCGAGAAGTGGTCCGGGTCGTTGCGCGCCATGAAATGGTCGATGGTCACACCACTCACGCGCTGCAGCGTCTCGGTCACCGAGCGATCAGGCAGCGCGCCGATGTCCTCGGCGCTCACCGAGTCGACGATCTGCGCCGCGTCGCGCTTTATCACCTGTGACTTGATCAGGCTGGCGCGCACGCCGCGCACTTCGACCGTGTCCAGATTGACCGCCTCGCCCTTCTTCCCGCCACCGGCATCATCCTGCGCCCCGGCCTGCTGCGCGAATGCTGGCATCGCCAACTGCATGGCGATCGCCGCTGCCAGCAGCGTGCGCTGCGACAGACAAGCATGACGCGGGCGCACGCCCGTCCCCGCCGACGTACGGCTTGCATGTATCGACATCGCAACTCCCTCCCAGGAAACGACGAAACCACGAGTTTTTGTCAACAGGCAAGCAAACGACCTGCCTTGCCGTGCTGCCCCTCTGCCGCGTGCAGCACATCTCTGTTGGGGCCCACACCCGACGTCACGTCGCTCCGGCGCTGCCCGCTACAAACCTACGGGCAGCGCTGTCATCTACACCAATAAAAAAAACTGCAACACATATACGTTTTCGAAATCCCCCGACATAAATCGATAAGGAAAACGTTTACGACCACTTCCTGGATCGCGTTTATCGAGGAAGGTACTCGCGACAAATCGCGGCCGTCCCCGCCCTTCGCAGATCGGCGTTGCGCCATGCAACAAGCTCGAGCGCGACGGCATCGCCACCCGCCTACGCCCTCGGTTCCGGATAGAGCCGGCGGGCGGTGGTCCGCAATGCCTGGAGGATGCGTTCCGCGCCGGGTGGGAGGATGTAGTCGCGGCGGCGGATGATGCCGAACGATTCCATGCGCACCCCCAGCTCGATCGGCAGGATCGTCAGCATCTTGGCCTGGACCAGCGGCGCGACCGCGTCCGCCGGCAATGCGGTCAGCAGGTCGCTGCCGCGCAGCAGGTTGGTCGTGACCGGCAGCGAGGACGTCTCGATGGTGTTGCCCGGCGCGTGCAGCCCGTGCTCCAGGAACATCGAGTCCAGGCGCGTCCGCAAGATGCTGTCGGCGGGCGGCAGGATCCAGCCGTAGCGCAGCAGGTCGGCGTGCTGCAGGCCGCTGCGGTTCGCCAGCGGATGGCCGGCGCGGGCCACGACCGAATGCGGCTCGTCCGCCAGCGGCTCGAACTCCAGTTCGCCGGCGCCTTCCGGGCCCAGGATGCGGCCGATCACGATGTCGAGCTGGCCGTCCAGCAGCTTGGCCACCAACGGGCGGCTGTAGTCCATCTCCACGCGCACCAGGATGTCCGGGTACTCGCGCTTCACCTCGGCGATGGCCTGCGGCACCAGGTTGCTGCCGGGATTGACCACGGTCCCGATCGAAGCCTGGCCCATCCGCCCGCTCTTGAGCGCGGCGATCTCCTCCTGGGCGCGGCCGATCTCGGACATCGCGGCGCGCGCGCGCCGGATCAACACTTGCCCGTACCAAGTGGGCTCGACGCCGCGGGCATGGCGCTCGAACAACTTCACCCCGAGCATGTCCTCCATCTCGGCCAGCAGCTTGGACGCCGCGGGCTGGGTCATGCTGGCGGCTTCTGCCGCGCGCAGCACGGAGCGCTGTTCATACAGGTGCAGCAACAGCAACAACTGACGGGTCTTCAGACGGGAAGCATTGAACCAGGGCGTACCGGGACTTGCCATTGGGGACTCGCTGCGTTGGTGTATTCACGAGGGGAATAGAATATGACGAAAAATTCATTTGCAGCACATATCTCGCCCGCGCGAGGCTAATCATCGCCGATGCTGGAGCCCCACTCCTTTCTGCGGCAGGAGAATGAATGCGGAACCTTAGCCGCCCTCGGCGGACCGGTTTCCAGGAACATCAGGAGGAGTGACATGACGCCAACCCTTCGACCGTCATCGGGTCGCCGGCGCCTTGCGCGTGGTGTCCACGCGTGAGCGATCGGCTGGCCGGCAAGCCCGCCCACGTGACCGGCGCCGCCGATGGCGCCGGCATTGCCGTCGCATGGCCGCCCGCCGGGCCATCGCCAGCGCCGAAGCCCTTCCGAGCGCCATCGACGTCCTGGTCGATGGCGACCGTTCCCCCGTTCCACCGCGAGTGATGCCATGACCCCTGCCTCAGCCTCCTTCAAGCTGCCCCTGGTCGCGATCCTGCGCGGCATCACGCCGGAGGAGACCTCCGCGCACGTCGGTGCGCTGGTCGAGGCCGGCTTCGACGCGATCGAGATCCCGCTCAATTCGCCGCGCTGGGCGGAGAGCATCGCGCTGGCGCAACGCGAATACGGCGACCGCGCCTGGATCGGCGGCGGTACCGTGCTGCGCAACGAAGACGTGGACGCGCTGGCCGACATCGGCGCGCGCTTCATCGTCACCCCCAACACGCGCCCCGCGCTGATCCGCCACGCGGTCTCGCGCGGATTGGTCGTGCTGGCCGGCTTCGCCACCGCCAGCGAGGCGTTCGACGCGATCGACGCCGGCGCGCAACTGCTCAAGCTGTTCCCGGCCGCGACCTACGGCGGCGGCCACGTGCGTGCGCTGCGCTCGGTGCTGCCGGCGAGCGTGCCGGTCTACGTCGTCGGCGGCGTTACGCCTGCCAATCTCGCCGATTTCCTCGCCCAGGGCGCGGCCGGCGCCGGCATCGGCGGCGAGCTGTACCGGCCCGCACAACCTCTCGAAACCACCCAGTCGCAGGCACGCGCGTTCGTGCAGGCCTACCAGGAAGCCCAGGGATGAAGATCACCCGCCTCACCACCTATCACGCCGCCCCGCGTTGGCTGTTCCTGAAAATGGAGACCGACGAAGGCATCACCGGCTGGGGCGAGCCGGTCATCGAAGGACGCTCGCGCAGCGTCGAGGCCGCCGTGCACGAGCTGTCCCATTACCTGGTCGGCAAGGACCCGCGCCGCATCAACGACCTGTGGCAGACCCTCTACCGGGGCGGCTTCTACCGCGGCGGCGCGATCCTGATGAGCGCGATCGCCGGCATCGACCAGGCGCTGTGGGACATCAAGGGCAAGCTGCTGGGCGTGCCGGTCTACGAACTGCTCGGCGGCCTGGTGCGCGACAGCATGAAGACCTACCGCTGGGTCGGCGGCGACCGCCCGGCCGACATCGTCGCGCAGATGCAGGCCTATCGCGAACTGGGCTACGACACCTTCAAGCTCAACGGCACCGAGGAGATGAAGCTGATCGACACCCCGCGCGCGGTCGATGCCGCCGTGGCCAAGATCGCCGGCATCCGCGACGCGCTCGGCGACGGCGTGGACTTCGGCATCGACTTCCACGGCCGCGTCGGCCCGGCCATGGCCAAGGTGCTGCTGCGCGAACTGGAGCCCTACAAGCCGCTGTTCGTCGAAGAACCCGTGCTCGCCGAACAGGCCGAACACTATCCGCGCCTGGCGGCGAGCACCTCGATCCCACTCGCGGCCGGCGAGCGCATGTACTCGCGCTTCGAGTTCAAGCACGTCCTGCAGGGCGGCGGCATCGCGATGCTGCAGCCGGACCTCTCGCACGCCGGCGGCATCACCGAGTGCGTCAAGATCGCCGCGATGGCCGATGCCTACGACGTCGGTTTCGCGCCCCACTGCCCGCTCGGCCCGATCGCGCTCGCCGCCTGCCTGCACGTGGATTTCGTCTCGCACAACGCGGTGCTGCAGGAGCAGAGCATCGGCATCCACTACAACGAAGGCGCCGACTTGCTGGACTACGTCCTCAACAAGGAAGATTTCCAGTGCACCGCCGGCAGTATCGCCGCGCTGCCCAAGCCCGGCCTGGGCGTGGAGATCGACGAAGAGATGCTCAAGCGTGCGAACGAAAACCCGCCCGACTGGCACAACCCGGTATGGCGCCATGCCGACGGCAGCATCGCCGAATGGTAGGTGACCGCGTGGAACCGATCGTGGCGACCCTGGCGGTCGACAGCCGTTGTACCCATGGCGAAGGCGTGATCTGGTGCGAGCGCCGGCAGGCGCTGTTCTGGGTCGACATCAGCGGGAAGCGGATCTGGCGCCACGACCCGGGCAGCGCGCGGACCCTGCAGTGGACCCTGCCCGACCGCCCTGGCTGCCTCGGCCTGCTCGAGGACGGCCGCCTGCTGGTGGTCATGGCCAAATCGATCGCCCTGACCGATCCGGGCGCGCCGGCCGGCGAATTGCCGCTGCGGCACCTGGCCGATGTCGAGCCCGGCGACCCGCATACCCGCAGCAACGACGGCCGCGCCGATCGCCATGGCAATTTCGTGTTCGGCACCATGGACGAGCATGCCGAGAAGGCCGGGCGCGGCGCGTTCTACCAGTTCTCGCTGCGCCACGGCCTGCGCCGGCTGCCGCTCGGCGGCGTATCGATCCCCAACTCGATCTGCTTCAGCCCGGACGGCCGCACGATGTACTACTGCGACTCGGTGCGTCCGCAGATCCTCTGCTGCGACTACGACCCGGACGCCGCGCATGCGGCCAACCCGCGCGTGTTCGCCACGCTCGACCTGGGCGATGCCGAACCCGACGGCTCCATCGTCGACGCCGAAGGCTTCGTCTGGAACGCGCAGTGGCGCGCCTGGCGCGTGGTGCGCTACCGCCCGGACGGAAGCGTCGACCGCATCGTCCGGATGCCGGTCAAGCACCCGACCTGCAGCGCCTTCGGCGGCAGCGCGCTGGACCGCCTGTACGTGATCAGTTCCCGGCTGGACCACACCCCGTCCGAACTGGCGGATACGCCCTCCTCCGGCAGCCTGTTCGAATGCAGCCCCGGCACGGCCGGTCTTCCCGAAAGCCGGATCGCCCTCGCATGATCGCCGTCGACTGGGGTACCAGCAGCCTGCGCGCCTACCGCCTCGACGCACAGGGGCAGGTCGTCGACGCGCGCCGCAGCGACCAGGGCATCCTCGCCAGCGCCGGCCGTTTCGCCGAGGTGTTGCGCGGGCAGATCGACGGATGGCCAGGCGATCTCCTGCTGTGCGGCATGATCGGCAGCCGCAACGGCTGGATCGAACTGCCGTACCTGCCCTGCCCGGCCGACACGCCGGCCTTGGCGGCGGCGATGCAACGGCACGAGGATGCCAGCCTGCCCGGCCGCCACCTATGGTTCGTGCCCGGCGTCGCCACCCGCGAACGCAGCGGCGTACCCGACGTGATGCGTGGCGAGGAAACCCAGATCGTCGGCCTGCTGCCTACGCTCGGCCCCGGCCGGCACACCGTCTGCCTGCCCGGCACGCACTGCAAGTGGGCGCGCGTCGAGGGCGGCCGGCTGGTCGACTTCGCCACGACCATGACCGGCGAACTCTACGCACTGCTGCGCCGGCACAGCATCCTGGGCAAGCTGATGGACGGCGATGGCGACGACCTGCACGAGGACGCCTTCGAACGGGGCGTGGCGCGCAGCGGCGAGCCGGGCGGGCTCGGCCATCACCTGTTCGGCACGCGCACGCTGGGCCTGTTCGAGCGCCTGCCCTCCAACGCGCTGGCGTCCTACCTGTCCGGCATCCTGATCGGCCACGAAATCCGCGACCGCCAGCCGATCGGCGACGTGGTGCACCTGGTCGGCGGCTCGGGCCTGGCCCAGCGCTACGCACGCGCCCTGGGCCTTCTGGGCGTGGGCTCCATGCGCCATGGCGAAGACCTCGCCGCCACCGGCCTGCACCTGCTGGCGCGCCAACGGGGCCTGTGACCTCCCGCCGGGAGGGCGCCATCGTGCCGGGCGCCGGCCGGGAAACCTCGTGCCGGCGTTGAGAACCATCCGCACCTGGCCCGCCCGACTGTTCTAGAATTGCCCGGCTTAACGCTGGACCTCCTCATGCCTTTTGTTGTCACCGAAAACTGCATCAAGTGCAAATACACCGACTGCGTCGAGGTATGCCCCGTCGATTGCTTCCATGAAGGCCCCAACTTCCTGGTGATCGACCCCGACGAGTGCATCGATTGCACGTTGTGCGAGCCGGAGTGCCCGGCGAACGCGATCTACCCGGAAGACGACGTCCCGGCGGGCCAGGAGAACTTCGTCGCCCTCAATGCGGAGCTGGCCAAGGCCTGGCCGGTGCTGACCGTACGCAAGGAACCGATGCCCGATGCCGCCGACTGGGACGGCAAGCCGGGCAAGCTGTCGCTGCTGGAGCGCTGAGCGCGCGAGGGCGGCCGGTAACCGGCAAGTCCTCTTCCAGCAAACGAAAACGGGCGCCATCGGCGCCCGTTTTCGTACGCTCTCGCGAGCGGCTCAGTTGCCGCCGAGCTTGGCCTTCAATGCCGCGATCAGCTTGACCGGCGCCTCGGCCGTGGCCGGCAGCCCGCGCGGATCGACCGCCGAGACATAGCTCCCGGCATCGACCGTGGTGACGCGCACCAGGAAGTTGCTGCCTTCGTAGCTCACGTCGAACGAACCCAGCATCTGCGCGCGGCTGGCGATGGTCACGCCCTCGATCTGGCCGAGCGCGTCGCCGACCTGGCCGAACACGGCGTCCTTGCTGCCGCTGACGATGAAACCGCTGTTGTTGCTGGCGGCGGCCGGCTGCGAAGACGCGGCCTGCCCCTGCACCGCCGAGGCCAGCGCCGGCACCTTCATCGCGCCGGACGTGTCGGGCACGTTCAGGTCCGGCGGCACTTCGAGCGGGCGCTGCTCGGCCGGCAGCGCATAGTCGCCGCGGGCCCCCTTCTTGAACCAGCTGCAGCCACTCGTGGCAGCGACGGCGGCGGTCGCCAGCAACGCGAGCGACAGCACGCGGACGGAGGAAACGGTATGACGCATCGGTAAATCTCCTGGGTCAGGCCGCGAGGCGTTCGCGGCTGGAAAGTTCTTCCAACGCCCTGGCCTGCGCGGCCAGGCGGTCGGCGGCCGCATGGTGCGGCTCGGACAGCGGCAGCAACGGCAGCCGCAGGCCATGGCCGATCCCGGCCCGCTGCAGCAACGCCTTGACCGGGATCGGGTTCGATTCGATGCCGCAGAACTCATGGAACTCGCGCAGGCGCGCGTCCCAGGCCTCGGCCGCGGCGCGATCGCCCGCGCGCGCCAGGTCGCACAGGCGGCGGTAGGCGCCCGGGAGCGCGTTGGAACCGACCGAGATCAGGCCGTCGCCGCCGGCGAGCATGGCGCGCGCGGCCGTGCCGTCGTCGCCGCTGAGCACCGCGAAGCTCTCGCTGCGCAACGCCAGCAGCGCCTGCATGCGCTCCGGCTCGGCGCGCGCTTCCTTGATGCCGACGATGTTCGGGTGCCCGGCCAGGGTCGCCACCGTTTCCGGCAGCAGGTCGCACCCGGTGCGGCCCGGCACGTTGTACAGCACCACCGGCAGGCCGCCGTTCTCGGCGACGGCCAGGTAGTGCGCTTTCAGTCCTTCCTGGGTGGGGCGCACGTACGGCGGCGTCACCACCAGCGCGTACTCGGCGCCGTTGGCGGCCGCGCGGCGGGTCTGCGCCACGGTCTTGGCGGTCCCGGACAGGCCGGTACCGGCCAGCACCGGCACGCGCCCGGCCACGCGGGCGACCGCCGCGCGCAGGACCAGGTCGTATTCGTCGTCGGACAGGGTGGCCGCCTCGCCGGTGGAACCGGCCACGACCACGCCTTGGATGCCCGCATCCAGTTGCTGGTCGAGCAGGCGATGCCAGGCGTCCAGATCGAGAGCGCCATCGGGACCGAAGGGGGTCGCCAGCGCGGTGATGATGCCGGAAAGTGACAAGATGGAAACGGCTCTGTGCGTGGTGAAAGGCCCGCCGGGGCGGGTTCGGGGCATCCCGCATGTTACTTGCGGCGCGAAAGCACGGGCAAGTATGCTGCGCACAGCGCACCGGGCCCTGCCGGCCGCCATTCAGCCTTACCTCGCAATGCCGGAATCCCCTTTGACCGACTCCACGCCCCGGCCTTCGCCGAACGAAAACCACCTCCTGATCAACGCCTACACGACGCATCCGGAGTCCCCCCTGCTGCCCGTGACCCGCCGCATCGCCGACAGCGGCTGCAACCTCGTGGACGCGCGCCTGGCCACCGTGGGCCGCGACGTCTCGGTCACCGCGCTGGCGACGGGGTCGTGGGATTCGGTCGCCAAGCTGGAAGCGATGCTCACGCGCCTGGAGCGCGAGGAAGGACTGAAGCTGATCTGGTACCGCACCGGTCCCAAGCAGACCCAGTCCAACCTGCTTCCCTACATCGTCGAAGTCATCGCCGCCGACAAGCCGGGCATCCTGTTCCAGCTGGCCGATTTCTTCGACCGCCAGGGCATCACCATCGAGAACCTGCAGAGCTCGCGCTACCGCGCGATGCAGACCGGCGCGGAGATGTTCTCGGCGCAGGTGACGATCGGCGTGCCGGCGAACATGCACATCGCCGCGCTGCGCGACGACTTCCTCGAGTTCTGCGACCACCTCAACCTCGACGCGATCATGGACCCGATGAAGTTCTGATCGCCGGAGCCGCGATGGCCATCGAGATATCCGCACTGGACCCGCTGCCTGCCGCCCCCCGCGCCGATACCGATTGGAACGTCGACGGCCCCATGCCGTGGGGCCACTCCTGTACCGACATCGACGCCGGCGCGCTGCGCCGGCTTGGCGCAGCGTCCGCATGGCAAGGCTGCCGCCCGGGCGCGGCGGCCTGCGACCGCGTGGACGCCGGTCCGCCTCCCCACTGATTCCCCGCTTCCCAATCCTGGTCGAGGAGCCATGACTGAATCACGGATCGAATTGCCGGCCTCGGTACTGAACCTTCCGCTCGCCTTGTCCGGCGGCGCCGGCACCACCTTGGCCGAACAGGCCGGCCACTGGCTGGTGCTGTACTTCTACCCCAAGGACAGCACCCCGGGCTGCACCACCGAAGGCCTGGACTTCAACGCGCTGCTGCCCCAGTTCAAGCGCGCCGGCGCGGTCGTGCTGGGCGTCTCGCGCGACTCGGTGAAGTCGCACGACAATTTCTGCGCCAAGCAGGGGTTCCGCTTCCCGCTGGTCAGCGATGCCGACGAGGCGCTGTGCAAGGCGTTCGATGTCATCAAGATGAAGAACATGTACGGCAAGCAGGTGCTCGGCATCGAGCGCAGCACCTTCCTCATTTCGCCGGACAGTCGTATCGTGCAGGCGTGGCGCAAGGTCAAGGTGGCCGGCCACGCGGAAGCCGTACTCGAAGCCCTGAAGGCACACGTCAAGAAGTGATCGCACCCGCTCCCTGCAAACGCCATCACCCTGCACCGCAGGCCGTGATGGCTTGCCCCTGTCCCTCACCCAGGAACCGATGATGACCCGAGGCAAGCGCATCTACGTGCTGGACACCAACGTGCTGATGCATGATCCGACCGCGCTGTTCAAGTTCGAGGAGCACGACGTCTTCCTGCCGATGCAGGTGATCGAGGAGCTGGACAACGCCAAGAAGGGCACCTCCGAAGTCAGCCGCAACGCCCGCCAGGTCAGCCGCTTCCTCGACGAACTGCTGGGCAGCGCCAGCGCCGAGCAGATCCAGGCCGGCATCACCCTCAGCCACCCGCAGGGCATCCAGCTCAAGGGCCAGTCCGGGATCGGCAAGCTGTACTTCCAGACCACCGCCAGCGAGCCCGGGCGCACCTTCGGCAACGTCATGCCGGACAACAAGATCCTCGCCGCGGTGCTGGAATTGCGCGAGGCCCACCCCGAGGTGCCGGTGGTGCTGGTGTCCAAGGACATCAACCTGCGCATCAAGGCCTCGATCAGCGGCCTGGTGGCCGAGGACTACGAGAACGACCGGGCGCTGGACGATTTCAGCCTGCTGTTCACCGGCGCGCTCGAGCTGCCGGAGGACTTCTGGCAGAAGCACAACCAGGACCTGCGCAGCTGGAGCGACAAGGGCCGCACCCATTACGAGATCCGGCTCGCCGAGGACGAGGATTTCTATCCGAACCAGTACCTGTACCTGCCGGGCGACGACGAAGTCGAACTGCGCGTGGCCAAGCTCGCCGGAGGCAAGGCGACGCTGAGCCTGGTCGAGGACTACCGCACCGGCCAGCACGCGGTCTGGGGCATCGCCGCGCGCAACCGCGAGCAGAACTTCGCGCTCAACGCCCTGATGGACCCGGAGATCGACTTCGTCACCCTGCTCGGCACCGCCGGTACCGGCAAGACGCTGCTGGCGCTCGCCGCCGGCCTGGCGCAGACCATGGACCAGCAGCGCTACCGCGAAATCATCATGACGCGCGCCACCGTCAGCGTCGGCGAGGACATCGGCTTCCTGCCCGGAACCGAGGAGGAGAAGATGACGCCGTGGATGGGCGCGCTGACCGACAACCTGGAAGTGCTGACGCACAACCAGGAAGGCGGCGCCTGGGGACGGGCCGCCACCAACGACCTGCTCGCCAGCCGCATCAAGATCCGCTCGATGAACTTCATGCGCGGCCGCACCTTCCTGTCGCGCTACCTGATCCTGGACGAGGCGCAGAACCTCACGCCCAAGCAGATGAAGACGCTGATCACCCGCGCCGGCCCCGGCACCAAGATCGTATGCCTGGGCAACGTCGAGCAGATCGACACGCCCTACCTCACCGAGACCACCTCCGGCCTGACCTACGCGGTCGACCGCTTCAAGGCCTGGCCGCACAGCGCGCACGTCACCTTGCGCCGCGGCGAGCGTTCGCGCCTGGCCGACTACGCTTCGGAGGTCCTGTGATCCGCCAAGCGCTTTGCCTGGCAGCCGCGGGCGCATTGCTCGCCGGCTGCGCCACCCGTGGGCCGGCCATGGTGCCGACCCAGGCCAAGAGCGGGCAATCGTGGGTGATCACCCGCCCGCTCGTCGCCGCGGAAGTGCTGGACACCTGCTCCCGCGACAGCCCGGGGCGCCACATCGGGGAAGTGACCGGCTTCTGGGCCCCCAGCCGCCAGCAGATCGACCAGCTGGAAGCGGCGCTCGGCCGGTTGCGCCCCACGATCGCCGCGCCGGAAAAATCGGATCGCCAGTACGTGGGCATCGAATCCGGCGGGCGCCGGCTGATCTACATCAACGCCTTCCGCCTGCCCGACCATTCCGACCTCGATCCCGGCAGGACCGCCATCCGCGTCTGCGACGGCGGGAGCAGCTTCTGGGGGGCCGTGTACGATCCACAGACCGGCGAATTCTCGCAGGTGGAAGTCAATGGTCCGCACTGAAGCCCAAGAGCGGACGGGCGCCGTGGGGATCCACCTGCCACGCTGGGTATGGATAGGCGCGATCACGCTCTCGGCCGTGGCCGGCATGGTCAACGTGATCGCCTACCTCGGCGTGGAGCACCAGGTGGTCAGCCACATGTCCGGCACCACCAGCCTGCTCGGCGCGGCCCTGGCGCAAGGCGACTGGAGTGAAGTCCGCCTGCTATGGGGCGTGCTGATCGCCTTCAGCCTCGGCGCGATGCTGAGCGGGTTGATCGTCCAGGACAGCACGCTCCGGCTCGGCAGGCGCTATGGCGTGGTATTGCTGCTGGAATCGCTCCTGTTGCTGGCGGCGATCCCGCTGCTCGGACAGCACCTGGCCTGGGGCATTTTCTCGGCAGCCGCGGCCTGCGGGCTGCAGAACGCGATGGCCACCACGTTCAGTGGCGCAATCGTCCGCACCACCCACCTGAGCGGGATGTTCACCGATCTCGGCATCGGGCTCGGTCACCTGCTGCGCGGCATGCCCTTGCAGGTGCGGCGGCTCACGTTGAGCGGCTTGATCATCGGCGGCTTCCTGTGCGGCAGCCTGTTCGGCACCTGGTTGTTCCAGCGCCTTCACTACCTGTCGCTGCTGATCCCCGCCTGCATCACCGGCCTCACCGGTGCCGGGTACGTGATCCATCGGCAGTGGACGCTCCACCGTGCCCGGAACCCTCGACCTCGCGTGCGTTGAGGCGCGGCAACGCCGCGGTCTCGAGCGCGCCTCCCGCCAGGCGCGCGCTCGCACCCGGTATCTTGGTTCGGTAGGCTAGCCGGCATGACGCCGATCATTCTCGATCTCCAGGCCGACGATGGGCATCGCTGGCAGTTGGTCGGCCGATTGCCCCCGGCCCCGGTCGCACGCCTGCTATGGTTGCCCGCGCTGGGCGTGGCGGCCCGCCACTACGAACCATGGGCCGACGCGCTCGCCAACCACGGCATTGCCGTGTTCCTGCACGAATGGCGCGGAAACGGCAGCAGTTCGCTGCGTCCGTCCCGCGAACACGACTGGGGTTATCGCGAACTGCTGCTCGAAGACCTCCCTGCCAGCCGCAACGCGCTTTCCCGGCACGCAGGCGAAGCGCCATTGATCGTCGGCGGGCACAGTCTCGGCGGCCAATTGGCGTGCTGCCACGCGGCGCTCTCGCCGGAAGGGATCTCGCGATTGTGGCTGGTCGCCACCGGCACACCCTACTGGCGCGCTTTCCCGGCACCGGTGCGCTACGCCTTGCCGCTGGTCTATCGCTTCCTGCCCTGGCTGGCCAGGCGCCAGGGCGCGCTGCCGGGAAGGCGCCTCGGCTTCGGAGGCACCGAGGCGCGCGGGCTGATCCGCGACTGGGCCCGCGTGGGCCTGACCAACCACTATGCCGCCGCCGGCCTGCCCTCGGAGCTGGAAACCGGCATGGGGACGCTCGACATCGCGACCACCGGGGTGCTCATGGCCGACGATTGGCTGGCCCCCGAAAGCTCCATGCAGGCCCTTCTGCGGAAGCTGCACGGTGCCGCGCCCAAGCGCGTCCATCGCCTGGCGCAAGCGCGCCTGGGCACGCGCGCGGACCATTTCAGCTGGATGCGGCAACCCGAAGCGGTGGCGGAGCAACTGGCGCAGTCGTTGCGCTGACGCCCGCCCGGACATCCGTCTTCGCCTTCCGCAAGCGCCACGGCCAGGATTGCCCGGCTGCCGGACAAGGAGGTTGACGCATGCCCTTCACACCCGCATAATTCCGCTCCTGACGACGCGCCCGTAGCTCAGTTGGATAGAGTACCTGGCTACGAACCAGGCGGTCGGGAGTTCGAATCTCTCCGGGCGCGCCATCTTCAGGATCGACAAAAAAGACAGCATCCAGTGCTGTCTTTTTGTTTCGAAGCGATCGAGTCGCTTCGAGCCAGTTCAAAACGCGCCCGTAGCTCAGTTGGATAGAGTACCTGGCTACGAACCAGGCGGTCGGGAGTTCGAATCTCTCCGGGCGCGCCATCTTCGAGACGACCTGCGGCAACGCAGGTCGTTTTTTTATGCCTGCACGAGCGGCCGCGGCATTCCGGCGCCACTCGTGCCCTGCAACCAGGCGACGTCGTAGCCGGCCTTCCGCCAGTCCGCCAGGCCGCCCCGCAAGGGCCGCACGTCCCGATAACGATGCTTCCGCAGCTGCGCGGCAAGCCAGGCCGCGGACACTTCGTCCGGGCAGGCGCAATAGATCACGATGCTCCGCTCGGGCGGATACGCCGCGAGGATGTCGCCGAGCCGGCGCTCGTCCGCGAACACCGCGCCGGGGATCGTGAAAGGCTCCAGTTCGCGGTAGCCGGGCGCGCGGATGTCGAGCACGACCGGCGCGTCCTCGCCCTGCAACAGCGCATGCAGCTCGTCCACGTCGATCCGCGCCGCATCGAGCGAACGCAGCAACGCACGGCGATGCCACGCGCGCCAGCCGATGTAGGCCACCAGCAATGCCACGACGAGCAGCACCGCACCGGAGCCGAGCTCGGCCAGCAGCGAAGTGACCCGCCCCACTTGGCCATGGAACAGCACGCCGAGTCCCACGCCCACCAGCGCCCACAGCGCCGCGCCCAGCGCGTCGTAGCGGAGGAACGCAGCCGGCCGCACCTGCATCGCGCCCGCCATCGGCACCGACACCATCGACAACCCCGGCACGAACTTGGCGACCGCCAACACGCGCACGCCCCAGCGGCCATAGAAGCGCTCGGTCTTCTTCATGCAACTGTCGCGCGACAGCGATAGCCGGCACAGCGAGCGCAGGGTCGACGTGCCGTAGCGCCGCCCCGCGGCGTACCAAGCCAGGTCGCCCAGCAGGCTGGCCGCGACGGACAGCGCCAGCGCGGCAAGGCAGCCGAACCAGGCCGTCGCCCCGCCCTGCAATGCGAAGCCGGCGCCGACCACGATCAACGTCGGCATCGCGGGCACCGGCAAGCCCAGCGACAACGCCAGCACGTTCACGAACACGAGCGCCAGCCCGAACTGCTCCAGCAACGCCTGCATCACCGACTCCAACGCCCCTCGCGATGATGCGGATTATCCCGCTTCAGCCGCCGCGAGCGACGGAACGGTACGTTTCCGCGATCCGGCGTTGCCATTCGTCGAACAGCCCTTGGCGCCGCAGGCGCTGCCGCCACCACGCCAGCGCATTGCCCTCTTCCTCGATCCGCCAGGCGAGATAGAAGGTCTCGTCGGGCTTGCGCTCATCCACCCGGACCGGCACCAGCGCCCCGGCCTCGATGGCCGCCTGCGCGTAAGGCAGGGGCAGGAAGCCATAGCCGAGGCCCGATCGCTGGAACAGGTACTTGTCGTGCATGCTCGCCACGGTCAGCACGTCCCGTTCCGACAGCAGCCCGACCGTCCTCGGCAGCAGCCGGCGCGCACTGTCCCCCACCGCGATCGCGCGATGCGCCGCCAGGTCGGCGGAAGAGACCTTGCCCGACGCCGCCAACGGATGGTCCGGCGCGACGACGAACACGAAGCCGATCCTGCCCAGCGGCTCGGCGACGTACCCCGCTCCGCTCGGCCCTTCCCCGGCCGCGACCACCAAGTCCACCCGGCGGTCCAGCAGCGCCTCCCAGGTCCCGGACAGCGCCTCGCTCTGCACGCGCAGCCGCGTGTTCGGCGCGGTGTCGCAGAAGGCCCGGATGTCGGGTTCCAGCAACCATCCCGGAAGCGCCGAATCGATCGCGATCCCGAGATCGGCCTCCCACCCGGAAGCCACGCGGCGCACCCGCTGCTCGAGCTCCTGGGCGGCCTGCAGCAGGTGCCGGCCCTCGCGCAGCAGCTCCCGGCCGGCCTCGGTCGGCCATGCCTTGGGGCCGGAGCGCTCGAACAATTGCACGCCGAGGTCTTCCTCCAGCTTGGCGACCGTGTAGGAGATCGTGGAAGGCACCTTGAACAGGACCTTCGCCGCCCCCGCGAACGAGCCCCGCCGATCGATGGCATCCAGGATCTGCAGGGCGTCCAGGCTGATCTTCATGTTCGATTTTTTCGATTGTATTACCCAAATCTACTCGCTTTTCCTACCGCGAGAAAAGCCACAGACTTTCGCCAACCCAAAGGAACCGAACAGTTCGGCTCCACGGACACCATCGATAGAATCGAAAGGAGACCACCATGCTTCAGATCCGCAAGAGCGATACCCGGGGCCGCGCCGAACATGGCTGGCTGTCGTCCCGCCACACGTTCTCGTTCGCCCACTACCACGACCCGCGCCACATGGGCTTCGGCCCGCTGCGCGTGATCAACGAAGACCGCGTGCAGCCCGGCGAAGGTTTCGGCACGCACGGCCACCGCGACATGGAGATCGTGTCCTACGTCCTGTCCGGCGCACTGGAGCACAAGGACAGCATGGGCAGCGGCTCGGTGCTGCATTACGGCGACGTGCAGCGGATGAGCGCCGGCAGCGGCGTCACCCACAGCGAGTTCAACCATTCGCCCAGCGAACCGGTGCATTTCCTGCAGATCTGGCTCTTCCCGGAACGCAACGGCATCGAACCGAGCTACGAGGAAAGGCACTTCGCGCCCGAGGACAAGCGCAACCGGCTGCGCCTGATCGCCTCCCCGGATGCGGCCGAAGGCTCGCTGCTGATCCACCAGGACGCGCGCATCTTCGCCTCGATCCTCGACGGCGGACAGCAGCTCGAGCACGCGCTCGGCCAAGGCCGCGGCGCCTACGTGCAAGTGGCGCGCGGCAGCCTCTCGGTGAACGGCCAGCGGTTGGACCAGGGCGATGCCGCACAGGTCACCGCAGAGGAGCGCATCGTCCTGTCCGGGGGACAGGATGCCGAGATCCTGCTGTTCGACCTGCCGTTGAACTGATGCCGCGCCCAAACGCAAACAACCCGCCGGAAGGCGGGTTGTTCGTAACTGGCGGAGTGAGAGGGATTCGAACCCTCGATAGAGCTTTTGACCCTATACTCCCTTAGCAGGGGAGCCCCTTCGGCCTCTCGGGCATCACTCCGGATTTTCGTCCCCGCCGCGGCGTCGCGCTGCGGGGTGCGAAGAATACCGGTTAACGAGGGCCAACGTAAACCCTCAATGCGAAGATTATTCCTCGCCGGCGCCCGAACCGTGGGAAGTCGGCTCTTCGCCGCGCTGGATGCGCTGGTAGATCTCTTCGCGATGCACCGCGACGTCCTTCGGCGCAGTAATGCCGATACGCACCTGGTTGCCCTTGACGCCCAGCACGGTCACGGTGACCGAATCTCCAATCATCAAGGTTTCGCCAACGCGGCGGGTCAGGATCAACATGTCAGTGGTTCTCCAGGAACTGGCAGGAACTTCCCCGCCAGCATCGGCGCTCCGGACGGAGCGCCCTACAGTCAGAGGAAAAGATTGGAAATGTTAACGGCACCACCACCGACCATCAAGGCGCGGCGCCGATACATTCAGGAGAGGTGCTGCCTGACCCACTCGGTGACTCCGCTGAGAGTCGTGGCAAGGGCGGGCCCGTCCTCGCCACCACCCTGGGCGAGGTCCGGGCGGCCGCCGCCCTTGCCACCGATCTGACCGGCGACATGCGCGATGAGTTCCCCCGCCTTGACCTTGCCCATTGGGCTGCCATTCACACCCGCGACGAGCGCGACCTTGCCGTCGACGACGCCCGCGAGCACGACCACCAGGTCCCGCACCTGCTGCTTGAGGCGGTCGACCGCCTCGCGCAACGCCTTGGCGTCGAAACCGTCCAGGCGCACCGCGATCACCTTTGCGCCGGCCACGTCCACGGCCGAACCGGCCAGATCGGCCGTGGCGCTCGAAGCCACCTTGGCCTTGAGCGCTTCCAGTTCGCGCTCGAGCTTCTTCTGCCGCTCGCCGAGCTGGCGGATCTTGTCGACCACGTCGGCGGCGCTGCCGCCCAGCAGGCTCGCGGCCTCCTGCAAGCGCCGCTCCTCGCCGGCCACGTGATCGAGGGCGCCCCGGCCGGTGACCGCTTCGATACGCCGCACTCCGGAGGACACGCCGCCTTCGGAAACGATCTTGAACAGGCCGATGTCGCCGGTGCGGGCTACGTGGGTGCCGCCGCAAAGCTCCACCGAGGGACCCATCGTCACCACGCGCACGCGTTCGCCGTACTTCTCGCCGAACAGCGCCATCGCGCCCGCGTCCAGCGCGGCCTGCATGTCCATCTGCTGGATGACCACCGCGTGGTTGGCACGTACTTCGTCGTTGACCTGGCGTTCGATCTCGGCAAGCTCCGCGGCCGTCACCGGCTGGAAGTGCGAGAAGTCGAAACGCAGGCGATCCGGCGCGACCAGCGAGCCCTTCTGCGCCACGTGGGTGCCGAGCAGGCCGCGCAGGGCACCGTGCAGCAGGTGGGTCGCCGAATGGTTGAGCACGATCGTGCCGCGGCGCTCCGCATCGACGCTGCCGGACAGCACGTCGCCGATCTTCAGCCTGCCCTGGGCGATGCGGCCTACATGGCCATGGAACTGCCCGGCGAACTTCTGCGTATCGGTCACGTCCAGGCGCATGCCCGGCGCGGCCAGTGTGCCGGTATCGCCGACCTGGCCGCCGGATTCGGCATAGAACGGGGTGCGGTCGGTCAGCACGATGACCTCGTCGCCCTCCGAGGCGGACTCCACCGGGCGGCCATCGCGCAACAATGCCACCACCTTCAGGCCGTCGGCTTCCAGCAGGTCGTACCCGAGGAAGACCGTCGGCGACAGCGCCGCCACCAGCTCGGCCGGCAGTTGCACGCCGCCGCCGAACTTGCCGGCCGCACGGGCGGTTTCGCGCTGCCGCTCCATCGCGGCATCGAAGCCGTCCATGTCCACGCTCATGCCGCGCTCGCGCGCGATATCGGCGGTCAGGTCGACCGGGAAGCCGTAGGTGTCGTACAGGCGGAAGGCCTCGGCGCCGGGGATCACCCCGTCGGCCGCCTTTGCCGCGACCTCGTCGAAGATCTTCATGCCCGCATCGAGGGTCTCCGCGAAGCGCTCCTCCTCGGCCAGCAACGCCCGCGCCACCGTGTCCGCCGCCGCCGGCAGTTCCGGATAGGCCTCGCCCATCTGCTCGACCAGGGTCGGGACCATCCTGCTGAAGAACGGCTGGCGCACGCCGAGCATCCAGCCATGGCGCAAGGCCCGGCGGATGATCCGGCGCAGCACGTAGCCGCGCCCTTCGTTGGACGGCAGCACGCCATCCACGATCAGGAAGGAACAGGCGCGGATATGGTCGGCGATCACGCGCAGCGACTTGTTCTCCAGGTCGGCCGTGCCGGTCAGCTCCGCGGCCTTGCGGATCAACGCCTGGAACAGGTCGATCTCGTAGTTGCTGTGCACGTGCTGCAGGATCGCCGCCAAGCGCTCCAGGCCCATGCCGGTGTCCACGCACGGCGCCGGCAGCGGCACCAGGGTGCCGTCGGGCTGGCGGTCGAACTGCATGAACACCAGGTTCCAGATCTCGATGAAGCGATCGCCATCCTCGTCCGGCGAGCCCGGGGGGCCGCCGGCGATGTGTTCGCCGTGGTCGTAGAAGATCTCGGTGCAAGGACCGCACGGGCCGGTATCGGCCATCTGCCAGAAATTGTCGGAAGCGTACGGGGCGCCCTTGTTGTCGCCGATGCGCACGATGCGCGCTTCCGGCACGCCGATCATGTCGCGCCACAACGCGTAGGCCTCGTCGTCGGTGTGGTAGACCGTGACCAGCAGGCGCTCGGCCGGCAGCTTCCAGACCTGGGTCAGCAGTTCCCAGGCCCAGGCGATCGCTTCCTTCTTGAAGTAATCGCCGAACGACCAGTTGCCCAGCATCTCGAAGAAGGTGTGGTGGCGGGCGGTATAGCCGACCGAATCGAGGTCGTTGTGCTTGCCGCCGGCACGCAGGCAGCGCTGGACGTCGGCCGCGCGCACGTAGCTGCGCTTTTCCGCGCCCAGGAACACGTCCTTGAACTGCACCATGCCGGAGTTGGTGAACAACAGGGTCGGGTCGTTGCCCGGCACCAGCGGTGCCGACGGCACGATGGTATGGCCCTTGCCCTTGAAGAACTCGAGGAAGTCGCTGCGGATCTGGGAGGTGGTGAATTTGGCGGGTGCGTTCATGGGGCTGGCAGTAGGCGGGCGCCGCCGGGACGACGGCACTCCCGGCGGGCACGGAATCGGGACAACCTAAACTGCCAAGGGTATCAGGCCTTGCCTGTTCAGTCCTCAGGATCGAAACGGGTCGCGGCCCGGATACTGTCGCCGTCGAAGCCCCGTCGTGCCAGGAGGTCCGCGGCCTTGCGGCGCTGGGCGAGATCGGTTGGCCCGGCCTCGCCGAACCGGCGGCGGACCAGGTCCCGGGCATTCTCGGTCCAGTCGCCTTCGAAAGCCGCCATGGCGGTGGCCACGGCATCGCCGTCCAGCCCGTGCGTGGCCAGTTCGGCGCGAATATGCAGCGGTCCATAGCCACTGGCCGCACGGCTGCGCACCAGCGATTCGGCGAACCGGGCATCGTCCTGCCACCCCTCCCCGGCCAGGCGCTCGACCGCTTCGAGGGCAGCCTCCGCCTCGACGCCCCGCGCCTGCAGCTTGCGGGTCAGCTCCTTGCGCGAATGTTCGCGCCGCACCAACAGCCCCAGGGCGCGCTGGAGCGGCGTGGGCGGGGTCCTCGGTTTGCGCTCGGGCTTGGAAGTCATCGTTGGTTCGTCAATGCCGGGCGGCACCCTGTCCGTTCGCTCATCCTGCCCCAGTCGAACGTCGCTTCCCGGCCGCGCCGGCCCTTCGCGTGGAAATAGGCAACTCGGCAGCGGTGGCCAGGATCAATCGACGCAATAGATCGGGATCGTCCAGGACCTCGTCCACCACGAACCAAGCCTTTGCTCCAGGATACGGTTTTCCCTCGGTCATCGAGGGCAACAGGCGGCGTCCCGCCTCGGTGGGCTTGAGGAACAAGGAGTTGTCGGCGGCCACGGCCACGAACTTGCCGTCGCAGTACAACCCGTATTCCCCGAACATCTTGCGGCACGTCAGCCGCTGTGGCAGGTCCGCCTGTTCGCGGATGTACTCGATGAACCCTGGGTCGGTGGCCATGGCGGCTCCCTGCAACAACACCGGATCGGCTCGGGCCAGGAAGCGCGCCTTCCCTGGCGCCCGTCCTCCTGGCCTCATCCGGAGTGCCCCGGGCGAGGGACGTCACTGACAGCGTCCCTCGCCCAGAGCGGAAAACACGCGGGGACTCAGTCGTCCAGGTCCTCGCCCTCGTCGCGCGAAGCCTCGGCCGGCTGGAACTTCTCGCGCAGCTCGGCCTCGATCTTGGCCGCCACCTGCGGGTTGTCGCGCAGGTAGGCACGGGCGTTGTCCTTGCCCTGGCCGATGCGCTCGTTGCCGTAGCTGTACCAGGCACCGGCCTTCTCGACCAGCTTGGCCTCCACGCCCATGTCGATCAGTTCGCCCTCGCGGCTGATGCCTTCGCCGTAGAGGATCTCGGTGACGACCTGCTTGAACGGCGGCGCCAGCTTGTTCTTGACCACCTTGATCTTGGTCTGGTTGCCGATGATCTCGTCGCCCTTCTTGATCGAACCGATGCGGCGGATGTCCAGGCGCACCGAGGCATAGAACTTCAGCGCGTTGCCGCCGGTGGTGGTTTCCGGGCTCTGGCCCGGCATCATCACGCCGATCTTCATGCGCAACTGGTTGATGAAGATCACCAGCGTATTGGAGCGCTTGATGTTGCCGGTCAGCTTGCGCAGGGCCTGGCTCATCAGGCGTGCCTGCAGGCCCGGCAACTGGTCGCCCATCTCGCCCTCGATCTCGGCCTTGGGGGTCAGCGCGGCCACCGAGTCGACCACCAGGATGTCCACCGAGCCCGAGCGCACCAGCATGTCGGCGATCTCCAGCGCCTGCTCGCCGGTATCCGGCTGCGACAGCAGCAGCTCGTCGACGTTGACGCCCAGCTTGGCGGCGTAGATCGGGTCCAGCGCGTGCTCGGCATCGATGAAGGCAGCGGTGCCGCCCTGCTTCTGGCACTCGGCGATGGCCTGCAGGGTCAAGGTGGTCTTGCCCGAGGATTCCGGACCGTAGATCTCGACCACGCGGCCCTTGGGCAGGCCGCCGATGCCCAGGGCGATATCCAGCATCAGCGAGCCGGTCGGGACGGCCTCGACGGGCTCGACCACGCGGTCGCCCATGCGCATCACCGAGCCCTTGCCGAACTGCTTCTCGATCTGGCCCAGGGCAGCCGCCAGCGCGCGCTTCTTGTTCTCGTCCATCGTGTGTTCCTCGTCAGTGATCGGAATGGGGTCAATCTAGCGTCGATGTATCGCAAGGGCTGAGACTGCCGGCGACGCGATCGAAATTAATCGGCGGGCGGGTCCGCGGGCACCAGTGCATGCCGGCCGCGAGCGTGGGAAAACCCCACGGCCCGGCCTCGGGCGACGGCCTCAACGGTTCGGCCTCAGCAGGCCGCAATACAGGCCTTCGATCGCGAAATCCTGGTCCGGCAGCACTTCGATGGGGGCGTAGTCCGGATTGCGCGGCAGCAAGCGGATGCGATCCTTGCCGATCTTCAGCAGCTTGACGGTGATTTCCTCGTCGATCCGCGCCACCACGATCTGCCCCGAACGCGCATCGCGGGTGCGGTGCACGCCGATCAGGTCGCCGTCGAAGATGCCTTCGTCGCGCATCGAATCCCCCTGCACCTTGAGCAGGTAGTCCGGCGAGGGGGAGAACAGCACCCGGTCGAGCACCACGAAATCGTCCGAACCGATGTCGGCGCCGATCGGCAGGCCGGCCGCGACCCGGCCCAGCACCGGCAGGCGCAGGACATCGTCCTGCTGCCGGGGCGGCTCGATGGCCTCGACCGCCGGGGCGACCAGGCGGATACCGCGCGCCTGCCCGGGCACCCGCCGGATCGCTCCGGCCTGCTCCAGCGCTTCCAGGTGGTATTGCGCGGCACGCACGCCCTTGAAGCCGAAGGCACGCGCGATCTCGGTCTGCGACGGCGGCACGCCATCGGACTCGATGCGTTCGGCGATCATCGCCAGGATCGCCTGCTGGGTGTCGGTCAGGTCCATGGTTAGTAGTATTACTACTAATTAAGGCGGTCGCAAGCCCCGATAGCCTCGGACGCCGCCGGTCAGTCCCTGCCGCTGCGCCAGATCGAGATCAGGATCCAGATGCCGCACAGGGCGGCGCCGACGAAGCCGGTCACGCCGATCGCCAGCAGCCACCGGCTGGAAATGCCGCCCACGCTGTTCATCACGATCGAGGAACCGATCACCAGGGCCGCGGTGACGATGCCCATGGTCAGGCGGTTGGCGGCGCGGTTGATCTGGGCGCCGAAGGCCTTGAGCGACTGGGTTTCCACATGCAGTTGCAGGCGGCCGCGGCGGGCCGCCTGCAGCAGCCGCTTGAGATCGCGCGGCAGGTTGCCGACCAGGTCGATGGCGCCGGTCAGGCTGCGCCGGCCCCGCCGCAGCACCTGGCCGGGCGCGAAGCGCTGCAGCAGCGCCCGCTGCAGGTAAGGCCGCGCCTCGCTGGCCATGTCGAAATCGGGATCGAGCTGGCGCCCCATGCCCTCCAGGCTCAGGAACGCCTTGATCATCAGCGCCAGGTCGGCAGGCAAGGTCAGCGCGTGCTCGCGCAGGATCGCGGTGATGTCGGCCAGCATCGCGCCGATCCGCAATTCCTTCAGCGGCACGCCACGGTACTGGTCGACGAAGGTGCCGATGTCCTGCTGCAGCCGCATCTCGTCGACCTCGATTCCGCCCGCGGCCCACTCCAGCAACACGTCGACGACGATCTCGGCGTCGTGGTCGACCATGCCGTACAGCAGCTGCGCGACCTGCTGGCGCCGTTGCTCGGAAATGCGCCCGACCATGCCGAAGTCGATGATGGCGATGCGGCCGTCGCGCATGTAGAAGATGTTGCCCGGATGCGGATCGGCGTGGAAGCAGCCGTCTTCGAGCACCATCTTCAGCACGATGCCGGCGCCGAGCCTGGCCAGCTGCACGCGGTCGAGGCCCGCCGCATCGGCCGCCGCCAGGTCGCGCCCGGGGATGCCATCGACGAAGTCCTGCACGTTGAGGCTCTCGCAGGTCCATTGCCAATGCACGGCGGGGATGACCACCTCGGCATGGCCGGCGAAGTTGGCGGCGATGCGCTCGGCGTTGCGGCACTCGGCGGCGAAGTCCAGCTCCCGCCGCAGCGATACCGTGAACTGGTGGACGACCTCCTTCGGTCGGTAGCGCTGCAGGTCCGGCGCGCGCGCCTCGACGATCTCGGCCAGCCTCGCCAGCAAGCGCAGGTCGGCTTCCACCACCTCGCGGATGCCCGGCCGGCGCACCTTCAACACCACGGCGCGGCCATCGTGCAGCCAGGCACGGTGGGTCTGCGCGAGCGACGCCGCCGCCAGGGCCTTCTCGTCGAAGCGCGCGAACGCCTGCTCGGGCGGAACGCCGAGGTCGGCCAGCAACTGGTCGCGGATCCGCTCGAACGGCAGCGCGGGCACCGCGTTCTGCAAGCGGGAAAGCTCGTCGGTCCATTCCGGCGGCAGCAGGTCCACGCGCGTGGCCAGTACCTGCCCCAGCTTCACGAACGTCGGCCCGAGTTCCTCGAGGGCGCGCCGCACCCGCACGGCCGCGGACATGCGCAACATGCCTTCGCCGTTGTGCCAGTGCAGCAGCCGCCCCGCCCGTTCCAGCACGTCGGCCAGGCCGATGCGGCGCACCACGTCGCCGAATCCATGGCGGATCAGCACCGAGGCGATTTCCTGCAGCCGCCCCAGGTCGCGTACCGTGCCGAGCGCATCCCACATCATCGGGCACGAGCTCCACGCTGCCGCGGCAGGCCGTCGATGCTCACAGCAGCGCGCTCAAACCCCGCAGTGCCGCGGCGACGGTCTGCCGGCGCACGGCATCGCGATCGCCGTCGAAGTGGAACACTTCCGCGCTGGCGTAGCCGCCACGCCGCTTCCAGCCGATCCAGACCGTGCCCACGGGCTTGCCGGCGCTGCCGCCGCCGGGGCCGGCGATGCCGGTGACCGCCACGGCGATGCTCGCCCCGGAATTGGCCAGCGCCCCCGACACCATCTCGATCGCCGTCTCGCGGCTGACCGCGCCATGCGTCTCCAGCGTCTGCGGGCGCACGCCCAGCAGCGCCTGCTTGGCTTCGTAGCTGTAGGCGACCATGCCGCAATCGAACCACGCCGAGGAACCGGCCACATCGGTCATCGCCTTGGCGATCCAACCGCCGGTGCAGCTTTCCGCCGCGACGAGATGTTCGCGCCGGTCGAGCAGTTGCGCCCCCAGCGTTTCGGAAAGCACGCGCAGCTCTGGATCGGAAGGAATGGGCATGGATCTCGCGCCGATGGACCAGGCCCGTCTTTTAACCGAATTCGCAAGCCATGTCTGCCGCCGCCGGCCGGTGCGCCTTCGGCGGCGCACCGGCGTTCATGCTCAATGGTCGTGGTGGAGGTACGCCGCCTGCCTGGGCAGGCGCAGGCTGACCAGGAACGTCACCACCATCATCGCGGTGACGTACCAGAAGAACGCCGGCTCGTGGCCCAGCTTCTTCAGGCCCAGCGCGACGTACTCGGCCGAACCGCCGAAGATCGCGTTGCCCACCGCGTAGGCCAGCCCCACGCCGAGCGCGCGCACTTCCGGCGGAAACATCTCGGCCTTCACGATGCCGGCGACCGAGGTATAGAAGCTGACGATCGCCAGCGCCAGCACGATCAGCGCGAAGGCGGCGACCGGGTTGGCGACATGCTGCAAGGCGGTCAGGATCGGCACCGTGGTCAGCGCGCCGAGCGCGCCGAAGATCAGCATGTTGTTGCGGCGGCCGATGCGGTCGGACAGCATGCCGAACGCCGGCTGCATGCACATGTACAGGAACAGCGCCCCGGTCATCACGAAGCTGGCGGTCTTGATCGGCAGGTGCACCGTGTTGACCAGGAACTTCTGCATGTACGTGGTGAAGGTGTAGAAGATCAGGGAGCCGCCGGCGGTGTAGCCCAGCACGGTGAAGAACGCCGCCTTGTGGCGCCGGAACAGCGCGCCGAGCGATCCCGCGTCCTTCCCCTTGCGCACGTCCTCGCGCTGGGTCTCGCGGAGCGTGCGCCGCAGCAGCACCGACACCACCGCCGCGATCGCGCCGATCACGAACGGCACGCGCCAGCCCCACGCGCGGATCTCCTGCTCGGACAACAGCGCCTCCATCGCCACGATCACCAGTACCGCCAGCAACTGGCCGCCGATCAGGGTCACGTACTGGAACGAGGAGAAGAAGCCGCGCTGGCCCCGCAACGCCACCTCGCTCATGTAGGTGGCCGTGGTGCCGTACTCGCCGCCGACGGACAGCCCCTGGACCAGGCGCGCGACCAACAGCAGCGCCGGGGCCAGGGCGCCGATCTGGGCGTGGGTCGGCAGGCACGCGATCATCAGCGAGCCGCCGCACATCATCGACACCGAGATCAGCATCGAGGACTTGCGCCCGTAGCGGTCGGCGACGCGCCCGAACAGCCATCCGCCGATCGGGCGCATCAGGAACCCGGCCGCGAACACGCCGGCCGTGTTCAGCAACTGCGCGGTGGTATCGCCCTTGGGGAAGAACTCGGCGGCGAAGTAGATCGCGCAGAACGCATAGACATAGAAGTCGAACCACTCCACCAGGTTGCCCGAGGACGCCGCCATGATCGCGAACACGCGATGGCGTTTTTCCTCGGCGGTGTAGTGCGGAAGCGCGGCGACCGGCTGCTCGGACATCGGAGGAACTCCGTGATGGCCCTGGACTCCGGGCGATCATGCGCCAGGCGAAGTGAACGCCCCGGCACGCCGTGCCGCCCGGATCCCCCGCCTACCGGTCCTGCCGCCCCGGGGCGCATGCCCAGGGCGCTACCACTCCCGCGCCGGCTGCGGCAGCAAGGCCCGCACCGGCTCGCCATCGCGCCCGGCGGCGAGCCGCTCGGCCTCGGCCAGCGGCAAGTCCACGTCGATCAGCCAGCCGTGTTCGTCGGCCCGTTCGCCGCGCACCACGTCCAGCGCGTGCAGCCGCGAGCGCAGCCGGCCAGCCGACGCCGGCAAGCGCAGCGTGCCCTGCACGTGCTGGAGATTGAGCCGGCGCGCCAGCACTTCGCGCAGCAGGTCCAGGCCGTCGCCGCCGCGCGCGGAAATCCAGACCCGCTCGCGCCGCGCCTCGTCCGGCACGCCATCCTGCGCGTCATGCCGCACTTCGGCGCCCTCGATGCGGTCGATCTTGTTGAACACCAGCAACTGCGGCAGTTCGCCCGCGCCCACCGCGTGCAGCACCTCGTCGACCTGGCGGATGCGGTCCTCGCGCAACGGATCGGCCGCATCGACCACGTGCAGCAGCAGGTCCGCCTCGCGCGCTTCCGACAGGGTCGAGCGGAATGCCGCCACCAGTTCGTGCGGCAGGTCGCGCACGAAGCCGACGGTGTCGGCGAGCACCACGTGCCCGCCCGGCAGCGCGATGCGGCGCACGGTCGGGTCCAGCGTGGCGAACAGTTGGTCCGCCGCGTAGGCCTCCGCGCCGGTCAAGGCGTTGAACAGGGTCGACTTGCCGGCATTGGTATAGCCCACCAGCGCCACGCGCGGCAGCTCGCTGCGCACGCGCGCGCGGCGCATCTGGGTGCGCTGCACCTCGACCTTGTCCAGCCGCTTCTGCAGTTGCTCCACCCGCTTCTGCAGCAGGCGGCGGTCGGTCTCGAGCTGGGTCTCGCCGGGGCCGCGCAACCCGATCGAGCCGCCGCGCTGGCGCTCCAGGTGGGTCCAGCCCCGCACCAATCGCGTCGCCAGGTGGCGGAGCTGCGCCAGTTCCACCTGCAGCTTGCCCTCGTGGCTGCGCGCACGCTGGGCGAAGATGTCCAGGATCAGCCCGGTGCGGTCGATCACGCGCCGCTGCAGGTACTTCTCCAGGTTGCGCTCCTGCACCGGGGTGAGCTGGTGGTTCACCAGCACCAGGTCGGCGCCGGTGGCGTCGGCGGCGGCCTTGACCTCTTCCAGCTTGCCGCTGCCGATGAGGGTGGACGGGCTCGGCCGGTCGATGCGCGCGGTCAGCGTCGCGGCCACGCTCGCGCCGGCGGAGCGCGCCAGGTCGGCGAACTCCTCCAGCACGTCCTCCTCGGCAGGCCCGCCCGCGTGGGGCTGGATCAACAGCGCGTGCTCGCCCTTGCGCGAACGGTCAAACACGCATCACCTCGAACTCAGTCAACGTCGCCGTCATCCTGGCTGGAAGCGTCGCCCGCGGACTGCACGTAACCGCCGCCCGGCCCCACGCGCACGTTGCGCGCCGGCACGACCGTCGAGATCGCATGCTTGTAGACCATCTGGCTGACGGTGTTGCGCAGCAGGACCACGAACTGGTCGAACGACTCGATCGTGCCTTGCAGCTTGATGCCATTGACCAGGTACACCGACACCGGAACCCGCTCGCGGCGCAGTGCATTGAGGAAAGGATCCTGCAAGGACTGTCCCTTGGACATTGAAGACTCCCTTTTTTAATTATTGATTGTTCTTATTGGGCCCGGTCGACACCTGCTTTTCCCCAGCCGGTTTCCGGACCCCGGATGTTACACGGCCTTGGGCCCGCTGGCAGTGTCCTGGAGCCCGTTATGGTCCCCGGGTCGATGTGAAAGGAATGCGGCGACGGCCTCATCCACGCGTCCGGCGTCGCTCTCGGGGTCGAACCAGCGCGCGTCCAGCTCCCCGCGCAGCCAGGTCAGCTGGCGCTTGGCCAGTTGCCGGGTGGCGTGGATCGCCCGCTCGCGGAATTCCGCCGCGCCCCAGCGCCCGTCCAGGTGTTCCCAGGCCTGCCGGTAGCCGACCGCCCGCACCGCCGGCAGGTCGAGCGGCCTGGCGACCCGCGTCATCTCCGGCATGGCCCTCAGCGCGCGGACCTCGTCCAGGAATCCGTCCGCCAGCATCGCGTCGAACCGGCGCTCGATGCGCGCGTGCAGGACGGCGCGCGCGCGCGGCGCGAGCACCAGCTTGAGCACCCGCAGCGGCAGGCGCGGCGGCGGCGGCATGGCCTGCCACTCGCTGATCGGGCGCCCGGTCAGGCGATAGACCTCCAAGGCGCGCTGGATCCGTTGCGGATCGGTAGCGTGGATGCGCGCCGCCGCGACCGGATCGACCCGGGCCAGCTCGGCATGCAGGGCTGGCCATCCGCGCGCGTCGGCCTCCGCCGCCAGGCGGGCGCGCACCTGCGGGTCGGCCTGCGGCATCTGCGAAAGCCCGGTCAGCAGCGACCGGAAGTACAGGCCGGTACCGCCGGCCAGGATCGGCAACCGCCCGCGCGCGACGATCCCGTCGATGGCCGCACGCGCGTCCCGGGCGAAGTCCGCGGCCGAGTAGGCCTGCCACGGATCGCAGATATCGATCAGGTGGTGCGGCGCCGCGGCCAGCATCGCGCGGTCCGGCTTGGCCGCACCGATATCCAGCCCGCGGTACACCAGGGCCGAATCCACGCTGACGATCTCGCCTCCCCAACGCCGCGCGAGCGCCAGCGCCGCCGCGGTCTTGCCGCTGGCGGTCGGCCCCATCAAGGCGATGGCAAGGGGGCGGGTGTCGTGCATGGTCGCCATTCGAAGGCCTACCCACCGGGCCGTGCCGGCCGGCAGGCGGGAAGGCTCATTCGTCGTCGGGCCAGCGGATCGCCGCGGCCGGAGATGCCGTGGCTGCCGCCTTGGGCGGAAGCGCCGCCAACACCTTCAGCGCATCGACGGTGGCCGCGACATCGTGCACGCGCACGATGCCCGCGCCACGCTGGACCGCAATCAGGTGCGCCGCCACCGAGCCATGGACGCGCTCGGCAGGCGCCTCGCGCCCGGTCAGTTCGCCGATGCTGCGCTTGCGCGACAGCCCGGCCAGGATCGGCAGCCCGAAGCCGGCGAAACGCTCCAGCTCGCCCAGCAACTGCAGGTTGTGCGCGGTGGTCTTGCCGAAACCGAAGCCCGGGTCGAGCACGAGCCGGCGCTTGTCGATTCCCGCCATCTCCGCGGCGAAGATCCGCTCGGCCAGGAAACGGTGCACCTCGGCGACCACGTCGTCGTAGTGGGGCGCCTGCTGCATCGAGCGCGGCTCGCCCTGCATGTGCATCAGCACCACCGGCACGCCCAGCTGCGCCGCCGCGTCGAGGGCGCCCGGCTCCCTCAGCGCGCGGATGTCGTTGATCATGCCCGCGCCGGCGGCGACCGCCGCGCGCATCACCTCCGGCTTGAAGGTGTCCACGCTGATCGGCACTTCGACCCGCGCAGCCAGCGACTCGATCACCGGGACCACCCGGCGCAGTTCTTCCTCCACCCCGACCGGCTCGGCGCCGGGCCGGGTCGATTCGCCGCCGATGTCCAGGATCGCCGCGCCCTCCTCCACCAGCCGCAACCCGTGCGCGATGGCGGCGTCCAGGGTGTCGTGGCGCCCGCCGTCGGAAAACGAATCCGGCGTCACGTTGACGATGCCCATCACCTGCGGGCGGTCCAGCGCGAGCGGGCGCCCGCCGCAATCCAGCGTCGGCCGGGTATCGAACATCACTTGTCCTTCTTCTGCGTACGGACGACCTTGATCACGCTCAACAGGCAGCCCAGCGCGATGCCCACGCCGGTGCCGAGCGGGATGTTGTCGGTCAACAGCCCCAGCGTCGCGCCCACGCAGGTGGCGATGACGATTTCCAGCGTGTACGACGGGGTTTCCGTGGATGGCGGCGACATGGCGACCTCGCGATGCATGGACCGGCATTTTCGCCGACCTGCGCGCGAATGCCCAATGCCCTCAAAAGCGAAGGGCGCGCAGCTGCCTGCGCGCCCTCCCGTTCATGGCGACCGGCCGGATCAGGTCTGCTCGGCCGGCCCCGCGATCGGCGGCAGCGGCCGCGGCGATCCCTTGTCGTTGCCGTCCTTGCCGGACTTGCCCCAGCCCGCCGGCGGCGGCGGCTCGCGGCCTTCCATGATCGCGTCGATCTGCGGCGCATCGATGGTCTCGTACTGCAGCAGCAGCTGGGACATCGAATGCAGCTTGTCCAGGTTCTCGGTCAGGATCTGCTTGGTGCGGGCGTAGGCCTTGTCCAGGATCGAACGCACCACCTCGTCGATCTTGCGCGCGGTCTCGTCGGAGACGTTCTTGTGCTGGGTCACCGAGCGGCCCAGGAACACCTCGTCCTCCTGTTCGCCGTAGGCGACCGGGCCCAGTTCGTCGGACAGGCCCCACTTGGTGACCATGTTGCGCGCCATCTTGGTCGCGCGCTCGATGTCGTTGGAGGCGCCCGTGGTGACCTTGTCCTCGCCGAAGATCAGTTCCTCGGCCACGCGGCCGCCGTACAGCGAGCACAGCTGCGATTCGATCGCCACGCGGTTCATCGAGTACTTGTCGCCTTCCGGCAGGTACATCGTCACGCCCAGCGCGCGGCCGCGCGGGATGATCGTGACCTTGTAGACCGGGTCGTGCTCGGGCACCAGGCGGCCGACGATGGCGTGGCCGGCCTCGTGGTAGGCGGTGAGGGTCTTCTCCTCCTCGCTCATTGCCATCGAGCGCCGCTCCGCGCCCATCAGGATCTTGTCGCGGGCACGGTCGAAGTGGTCCATGCGGACCTCCTTCTCGTTGCCGCGCGCGGCGAACAGCGCCGCCTCGTTGCAGAGGTTGGCCAGGTCCGCGCCGGAGAAGCCCGGGGTACCGCGCGCGATCACCAGCGGCTCGACGTCGTCGGCCAGCGGCAGCTTGCGCATGTGCACGCGCAGGATCTGCTCGCGGCCCTTCACGTCCGGCAGGCCGACCACCACCTGGCGGTCGAAGCGGCCCGGGCGCAGCAGCGCCGGGTCCAGCACGTCCGGACGGTTGGTCGCGGCGATCACGATCACGCCCTCGCCGCCCTCGAAGCCGTCCATCTCGACCAGCAACTGGTTCAGGGTCTGCTCACGCTCGTCGTGGCCGCCGCCCAGGCCGGCGCCGCGGTGGCGGCCGACCGCATCGATCTCGTCGATGAAGATGATGCACGGGGCATGCTTCTTGGCCTGCTCGAACATGTCGCGCACGCGGCTGGCGCCGACGCCGACGAACATCTCCACGAAGTCCGAGCCGGAGATCGAGAAGAACGGCACCTTGGCCTCGCCGGCGATCGCCTTGGCCAGCAGGGTCTTGCCGGTACCGGGCGGGCCGACCATCAGCACGCCGCGCGGGATCTTGCCGCCCAGCTTGGTGAACTTGGTGGGGTCGCGCAGGAAGTCGACCAGTTCGCCCACCTCCTCCTTGGCCTCGTCGCAGCCGGCCACGTCGGCGAAGGTGACCTTGATCTGGTCCTCGCCCTGCAGCTTGGCGCGCGACTTGCCGAACGACATAGCGCCCTTGGCGCCGCCGCCGCCGCCCTGCATCTGGCGCATGATGAACAGCCAGAAGCCGATGATCAGGATGACCGGCAGGAAGTTCAGCACGATCGACCAGAAGCTCGGGCCGCTGGCCGGCTTGGCGCGGGTCATCTCGACCTTCTTGGCGTACAGCACGTCGACCAGCTTGTCGTCGCGGGGGCCGTAGACGATCCCTTCGCTGCCGTCGCTGCGCTTGAAACGGATGGCGTTGACCGCGAAGCCGCTCTCGTCGGTGAAGTCCACCGACTTGATCCGGCCGCTGTCCACGTCCTCCAGGAACTGGGTATAGCTGATCGAGTCGCTGCCGGCCCCGGCCGCCATCCGCGGCGAGAAGCTCTGGAACACCACCATCAGCACGACGGCGACGACCACCCATAGCAGCAGATTCTTGGTCAAGTCGTTCATCCTCATTGGCTCCGGTGTCCCTCTCGCTCGTTACTCTATTGGTTCTTGGGGCAGCTTACTTGATCTGGGCACGCTTGCCCTGGCCAAGGGCATAAACCTCGGGTGAACGCTTGCGCGACGCCTGGGGCTTGCGGATGGACACCTTGTCGTAGCGCCGGCGCAGCTCGCGGACGTAGTCGTCGAACCCGACGCCCTGGAACAGCTTGATCAGGAACGCCCCGCCCGGCTTCAGGTGGTTGTCGGCGAAATCCATCGCCAATTCAGCCAAGTGCATCATCCGCGGCTGGTCGACCGCATCCATACCGCTCTTATTGGGGGCCATGTCCGACAGCACAAGGTCCACCGGCTCGCCGCCGAGCATTTCCTCGAAACGGGCCAGGACCGCCTCCTCCCTGAAGTCGCCGTGCAGGAACTCCACGCCGGCCAGCGGCGGCATGTCCAGGATGTCCAGCGCCAGCACCCGGCCGCGATCGCCCATCTGCTTGCGGACCTGTTGCGACCACCCGCCCGGCGCCGCACCGAGGTCGACGACCACCATGTCCGGCTTCAACAGGCGATCCCGCTCCAGCAGCTCCTCCAGCTTGTAGGCCGCGCGCGAACGCATGCCTTCGGCCTGGGCCTTCTTCACGAAGGGGTCGGAGAAATGTTCCTTGAGCCAACGCTGGCTGCTCTTGCTGCGGGACATCGGGCTGGGGGACCTGAGGGGGCGTCATGATACCCTGAACCCCCTTGGCTTCCCTTTCTCCTGCATGTCCATCGCTCTCACCCCCGCCCAGACCCGTTTCCTGCGCGGCCAGGCCCACGACCTCAAGGCGCTGCTCCAGACCGGAGGCAAGGGGGTCACGCCCGCGTTCCTGGCGGAGCTGGACGAGGTGCTGGAGCGGCACGAGCTGGTGAAGGTGAAGGTTGGCGCGGACGATCGCGAGGTACGCGATGCCATGATCGCCGACATCGTCGGGCAGACCGGCAGCGCGCTGGTCCAGCGGATCGGGCATACCGCGATCCTCTACCGGCCCAGCAAGGAAAAGCGCCAGATCGTCCTGCCGCGCGCCTGAGTGGTTCCATGCAACTGAACCAGGAACATCCCGACTACACCTACGCGCTGCGCTCGGCCGATGGCACCCAGGCCAAGGTCAACGAGCAGGTCCTGCGGCGGAGCTTCCTGCTGACCCCCGAGAAACTGGTCGAGGCCTGGCCGGTGGCCGCGCTCGACCAGCTCACCGCCGCGCACATGCAACCGGTGCTGGAGCTGGCGCCCGCGCTGGTGTTGCTGGGCACGGGTGAAAGCCAGGGCTTCCCGCCGCCGGAAGTGATGGCGGCTTGCCTGACCCGCGGCATCGGCATCGAAGCGATGACCAACGCCGCCGCCGCCCGCACCTACAACGTGCTCGCCAGCGAGGGCCGCAAGGTGGCGCTGGCGATGATCCTGCCCGGCTGAGCGGCGGTTCGGGCGCGAGGAGCGGCTCGGGGACGCGCCCTGCCGGGCCTGACTGACGCGACCTGATGCTTTTTTTGCAGTCTTTCGGGCTTTCTGTGGGAGGGACTTCAGTCCCGACAGCAGGCCAGTAGAGCCCGTCGGGACTGAAGTCCCTCCCACAACGACACTCGATCCGGGGCGAGCTTGCCGCTGGCCCGGGTCCGGATCCCCGGTCCCGAGTCCCGGCTTCATCGAAGCCCTTCCCACCACGGCACTCGACCCGGAGCAGGCCCGTCGCTGTCCCGGAACCCGGACCCCGGCTTGAGCTACTTCTTCGGCAGATCTAAGGTGGCGCTGGCGATGATCCTGCCCGGCTGAGCGGCGGCTCGGGCGCGGGGAGTGACTCGGGGACGCGTCTTGCCCGGGCCTGACTGACGCAACCTGATGCTTTTTTTGCAGTCTTTCGGGCTTTCTGTGGGAGGGACTTCAGTCCCGACAGCAGGCCAGTAAAGCCCGTCGGGACTGAAGTCCCTCCCACAGCGACACTCGATCCGGGGCGGGCTTGCCGCTGGCCCGGGTCCGGATCCCCGGCCCCGAGCCCCGGCTTCATCGAAGCCCTTCCCACCACGGCAATCGACCCGGAGCAGGCCCGTCGCTGTCCCGGTCCCCGGTCCCGGCTACTTCTTCGGCAGATACAGCAAGGGATCGACCGGCTTGCCGTTGTAGCGGATCTCGAAGTGCAGCATGTCGCGCGAGGCGCCGCTGCGGCCCATTTCGGCGATCTGTTGCCCGGCCTTGACGCTCTGGCCCTCGTTGACCAGGCGCTTGCGGTTGTGGCCATAGGCCGACAGCCACTGCTCGTTGTGCTTGATGATGATCAGCTCGCCATAGCCGACCAGGCCGTTGCCGGAATAGACCACCACGCCATCGGCGGCCGCCCGCACCGCCTGCCCGCTCGCGCCGGCGATGTCCACGCCCTGCTTGGTGGTTTCGCCCTGGACGAAACTGCCCACCACGACGCCGTCGGCCGGCCAGCGCCAGCTGAAACCGCTGCTGGGCGGAGCGGCCACCGGCGCCGCCGGGCGTTGCGTGGCCGCGCCCGTGGAGGACGATGCCGTCGAAGGCTTGGGCGCGGCGGTGCCGGCGCCCGGCGGATACAGCCGCAGCGTCTGCCCAGGATAGATCGTGTCAGGCGAGGACAGGTTGTTCCAGGCGCTGAGGTCCTGCGGCGTGATGCCGGTGCGGCGCGAGATGGCGTACAGCGTGTCGCCGCGCTGCACCGTCACGACGGCCCCCGGCTTGGCGACGGAGGTCCTCGGCGCGCTCGACGCGGCCGCGCTCCCCGCCGAAGGCGAACGCACCACCGTGGCGCTGCTGCAGGCCGCCAGCGCGCCCACCAGCAGGAGCGATGCCCCGTGCCGACCGATATCCATGCCCAGCTTCTGTTTCATCCGAACTTAGCCCTCCATACCAACCAGCCCGCCAGGCCCAGCAGGACCACGCTTGCGATCCATCCCAGCGGCTCGATCCAACGATGCAGCGCCGCCTCCGCGCGCGCGCCGCCCAGCCGGATCGCGCCGGCCACCAGATATACCCGCTTGCCGCGCCCGACGAACATGCTCGCCAGGAACGGCAGCATCGGCACGCCGACCACGCCGGAGGCCCAGGTGAAGATCTTCAGCGGGATCGGGGTGAAGCCCACCAGCACCAGCAGCCAAAACGCCCGCCAGGGCGATTCGGCGACCACTGCGCGCAGGTGCGCCACCTGCTCGTCGATCTTGGCGCTCCATCCCAGCCATTCGATCAGCGGCTGCAGCGCGGCAAAGGCGAAATGCCCGAGCAGGTAGCCGACCACGGCTCCACCCAGGGAACCGGCCAGGCTCACCGTGGCGAACCAGAGCGCGCGCCGCGGCTGCGCCAGCGACATCGGCGCCAGCATCACCTCGGGGGGAACCGGGAAAATGAAGCCTTCCAGAAAGCTCAGCCCGCCCAGCAGGGTCGGCGCACGGCGATGGCGAGACCAGCGTATGGCCAGGTCGTACAGCGGCCCGAATATCTTCATCAAGGATTCTCGTGGATTCAGTCCAGCATGCCCGACAGCAACGGCACGAACGTGACCGGCGCCAGAACCTGCTGCTCGATACTACCGTCCTGGCCGCGACTGAGCTGGACCAGCGACTGGGTGCCGGCACCGCCGACCGGCGCCACCAGGCGCCCTCCCGGGGCGAGCTGCTCGACCAGCGCGTCCACCAGCGCGGGCGCCGCCGCGGTGACCACGATCGCATCGTAGGGACCGTGCTCCGGCCAGCCGATGCGGCCGTCGTCATGCTTGCTGCGCACGTTCATGCCGAGGTGCCGGAACCGCTTGCGCGCCTGGCGCAACAGGTCGCCGATCCGCTCGACCGTGTAGACCTCCAGGCCCAGCGCCGCCAGGATCGCGCCCTGGTAGCCCGAACCCGTGCCGACTTCCAGCACCTTCTTGGGCGCCACCTCCAGCACCGCCTCGGTCATGCGGGCCACCACCCAGGGCTGCGAGATGGTCTGGCCATGGCCGATCGGCAGCGCGGTGTCCTCGTACGCACGCGAGGCCAGCGCCTCGTCGATGAACAGGTGGCGCGGCACGATCCGCACGGCGTTGAGCACGCTCTCGTCGCGGATGCCGGCCTCGCGCAGGCGCTCGACCAGGCGGTCGCGCACGCGCTGCGAGGTCATGCCGATGCCGACCGCGGCCGGCTGCAGGCGCAACCGCGGGGTCATGCCGGCTCGTCCAGGGCTGCCGTCAGGCCGCCGACCCAGCTCGCTACCTTCTCCAGCGCCTGGTAGCGGGTGAGGTCGACCTGGATCGGAGTGATCGAGATGTGGCCCGTGCGCACCGCATGGAAGTCGGTGCCCGGCCCGGCGTCCTGCTCGGGTCCGGCCGGGCCGATCCAGTAGACGGTGCGCCCGCGCGGATCGCTCTGCGGGATGCACGGCTCGGAGCGGTGCCGGTTGCCGAGCCGGGTCACCTCGAAGCCGCGCACCTCGTGCCACGGCAGGTCCGGCACGTTGACGTTGAGGATGGTGTCGGCCGGAAGCGGGTCGGCCTTGAGCCGCTTGACGATCTCCACCGCGGCGCGCGCCGCGGTGCGGTAGTGGTGCGCCTCGTGGTTGCGGGTGACCAGCGACACGGCGACGGCGGGCAGCCCGAGGAAGCGCCCTTCCATCGCGGCCGACACGGTGCCGGAATAGATCACGTCGTCGCCGAGGTTGGCGGAATTGTTGATGCCCGACACCACGATGTCCGGCTCGTACTCCAGCATGCCGGTCAGCGCCAGGTGCACGCAGTCGGTCGGGGTGCCGGCGACGCTGCAGGTGTAGTGGTCGATCCGCTTGGTACGGATCGGCAGGTCCAGGGTGAGCGAATTGCTGGCACCGGAACGGTCGCGATCGGGAGCGACCACGGTCACCTCATGGCCGGCACCGCGCAGCTCCTCGGCGAGGATGTTGATGCCGGGGGCGTCGACGCCGTCGTCGTTGCTTACGAGTACTCGCATGGGACTCCTCGGAAAACCGCCCCATGATACCGGATGCGGTCCGCGCGAACCGGTACGGTTGCACGCCGCATGGGCAGCGCTACCCTGTGCGCATGTCGCATCCCGAAGACGAAGACGACGCCGCGCTGTTCCGCGCCGCCGTCGGCAAAGTGAAGCCGATCCGCGCCGCGGCCGCGGCCGCCGGCGACAGGCCCAAGCCCCGCGCGCGCGCGCGCATGGCCGAACGCGACGAGGCCGAGGCGCTCGGCGAGTTCGCCAGGATGCTTCGCGACGCCACGCCCCTGGAAGCCGGCGACACCGCCAGCTATCGACGCGACCACGTGCCGCCGCGCGTGTTCCAGCGGCTCAAGCGCGGCCAGTTCTCGGTGCAGGACGAGCTGGACCTGCACGGCGCCACCGCCGCGCAGGCGGAATCGATGCTGCGGCAGTTCCTGGCCGAGGCGCATGCGCACGAGTACGGCTGCGTGCGGATCATCCATGGCAAGGGCCTGCAGTCCGACGGCGGCGCGCCGGTGCTCAAGAACCTGGTCGACCGGATGCTGCGCCAGCGCAACGACGTGCTCGCCTTCCACTCCGCGCCGCCCGCCCAGGGCGGCACCGGTGCGGTACTGGTGCTGCTGGCGCCCTAGGGCGTCACGGCCGGTCGGCTACGTCGCCCAGTTCGTGCAGCAGCGCGGTGGCGTAGCTGCCGGGCGGCAGCGAGAACGCCAGCTCCAGCGTCCCGGCATCCTGCCAGGTCCATGCCAGGTCGGATACCGGCAGGCGCAGGGAGCGCCGCTCCTGCTTCAGGCCGGCCTGTTCGAGGCCTTGTCGCAGCCGCAGCGCGACCTCATCGCCGAGCGCCGCCAGTTCGGCCTCGGCGCAGGCCGCCGCCGTGCGCAACGGCCCCTCGCCCCACAGCGGGCCGGTCGGGTGGATGTCGAACGCGGCCAGGCGCTGCGCCAGCGCCTCGCTCCACGGTTCGGGGCCGAACACGCTGCGGCTGCCGGCCAGCATCCACACCTCGCCCTCCAGGCCGGTGTCCCAATCGGCCCGTTCGACCCGACGCGCCAGTACCCGGTTGAACAGCTCCGAGCGCGCGGCCGACAGCAGGATGGAACGCTGCTCGCGCTTGACCTTGCGCCCCTGGAACATCGCCAGCGCCTGCGCCACGTTGCCGCCGCCGCGCCCGAACCGCTGCTCGCCGAACCAGTTGGGAATGCCCCGCGAGGCGATCCGCGCGAGCCTGGCATCGATCGGCGCGGGCTCGCCCTGCACCTGCCGCAGGACCAGCGTGAAGCGATTGCCGGCAAGCGCGCCGCGCGGGAGCTTGCGGTTGTGCCAGGCATGGTGGCGGACCTTCAGGTCTTCGTCCTGCAGCGCGTCGAGATCGGGCGCGACCCGCTTCGGCAGGTGCACGCTGAAGCGCTGGGTGGTGACCGCATGGCGATCCTTCAGGCCGGCATAGCCGATCCCGACCTCGCCGATCCCCGCCCACTTGGCCAGGCGGCGCGCGACCTCGGCGGTGTTGAGCACGCGCTTCTCCAAGGTCAGCAGCAGGTGCTCGCCCTCGCCGTGCGGCTCGAACGCATCGATCTCGTCGACCCTGAAATCCTCGGGCCGGCTGCGCATCGCGGCGCTCAGCACGGCCGGGCCGTGGGCGCGCGGAAGAATGGAAGTGTCGGTCATGGCCCTTGGTTTCCGGTCGGTGCTCGGGTACCCGGCTTCGGTCGTACCCTCATCCGGCGCTTCGCGCCGCCTTCTCCTTGGGGGAGAAGGGAAAATTCACGCGCGCACCAGCAGCACCACCGCCTGCGCGGCGATGCCCTCGCCGCGCCCGGTGAACCCCAGCTTTTCGCTGGTGGTGGCCTTGACGCTGACGCAGTCGAGGTCGATGCCGAGCGCCCCGGCGATCCGCTCGCGCATGGCCGCGGCATGCGGCCCGACCTTCGGCCGTTCGCAGACCACCGTCACGTCCGCGTTGCCGACCTTCCAGCCGCGCTCCCGCGCCAACCGTTCGCAGTGGTGGACGAACGCGATGCTGTCCTCCCCCTTCCAGCGATCGTCGGAAGGCGGGAAGTGCTGCCCGATGTCGCCCAGCGCCAGCGCGCCCAGCATCGCATCGCACAGCGCATGCAGCACGACGTCGCCGTCGCTGTGGGCGAGCACGCCCTGGCCGTGCGGAACGCGCACGCCGCCGAGCATGACGTGGTCGCCCTCGCCGAAGGCGTGCACGTCGTAGCCCTGGCCGATGCGGAAATTCAACGCGCTCATGATGCTCCCTGTCGGAAAAGCGGCGACGGGATCAGCCGCCGCGCCGGGAAAGTTCGAATTCGAAACGGGCCAGGTCGGCCGGCGTGGTCACCTTGAAGTTGCCTTCGGCGCCCTCGACCAGCAGCGGGCGCAATCCAAGCCGCTCCATGGCCATCGCCTCGTCGGTGACCTGGATGCCCGACGCGGCGGCGTCCTGCAAGGCCCGCACCAACTGGTGGCGGCGGAACAGCTGCGGCGTGAACGCCCGCCACAGGCGCTCGCGCGGTTCGGTGGCATCGATGCCGCCGTCGTCGCCGGAACGCTTGAGGGTATCGCGCACCGGCGCCGCCAGGATCGCCCCGACCGGATCGCCACGACCGGTTTCGAGCAGCCGGTCCAGGTCCTCGATCGCGAGATTGGGCCGCGCGGCATCGTGCACGAGCACGAAATCGTCGGCGCGCACACTGTCCGGCAACGCCAACAATCCCGCCAGCACCGAATCGGCGCGGTTGGCGCCGCCGAGGCAGGTCAGCACCGGCTTTCCGGCGACCTCGGTCCAGCCCGGCCAGTCGGCGTCGCCGTCGGAAATCGCCACCATCAGCCCGGCCACCGCCGGGTGCGCCGCCAGCGCCTCGAGCGCATGCGCGATCAGCGGCTTGCCGGCCGCCATCAGGTATTGCTTGGGCACCGGGCCGCCGAAGCGCGTGCCGCGACCGGCGGCCGGAACCACGGCCCACACCGACGTCCTCATGGCTGTTCGCCCTGCGCGTGGTCGGCGTCGTTCGCCGGATGGGGCTGGACCGGCGCGGCGACCGGCGCGTTCTCGACCACGCGATAGAACTTCTCGCCCGGCTTGATCATGCCCAGCTCGCTGCGCGCGCGCTCCTCGATCGCGGCCTCGCCTTCCTTGAGGTCCTTCACCTCGGCGGCCAGCGCCGCATTGCGCTGGCGCAGGCCCTCGTTGTCGCGCTTCTGGTGGGCGACCTGGGCCTCCAGCATCATCACTTCGCCGGAGTTGCCCGTGCCGAACCAGAAGCGGTACTGCAGCCAGGCCAGCAGTACCGCCAGCACCAGCAGCAGCCAGCGCCAGTTGCGCACGGCTCAGCGCTTGAGCGAGACGAACGCGCCGCGGCCGGCGTAGCGCGCCTGGCCGCCCAGCGCTTCCTCGATGCGCAGCAGCTGGTTGTACTTGGCGACGCGGTCGCTGCGGCACAGCGAGCCGGTCTTGATCTGGGTCGCCGTGGTCGCCACCGCGATGTCGGCGATGGTGGTGTCCTCGGTCTCGCCGGAACGGTGCGAGACGATCGCCGCGTACTTGGCGTTGTGCGCCATCGCGATCGCTTCCAGCGTCTCGGTCAGCGTGCCGATCTGGTTGACCTTGATCAGGATCGCGTTGGCGGTGCCCGACTCGATGCCTTCCTTGAAGATCTTCGGGTTGGTCACGAACAGGTCGTCGCCGACCAGCTGCACCTTGCCGCCGATGCGGTCGGTCAGCAGCTTCCAGCCGGCCCAGTCGTTCTCGGCCAGGCCGTCCTCGATGCTGATGATCGGGTACTGGGCGACCCAGTCGGCCAGGAAGTCGACGAACTGCTCGCTGGTCAGGCGCTTGTTCTCGCCGACCAGGTTGTACTTGCCGTTCTCGTAGAACTCGCTGGAGGCCACGTCCAGGCCCAGCAGCACGTCCTCGCCGGCGGTGTAGCCGGCCTTGCCGATCGCTTCCAGGATCGTGTCCAGCGCCTCGACGTTGCTGCGGAAGTCGGGCGCGAAGCCGCCCTCGTCGCCGACCGCCGTGCTCAGGCCGTGGCCCTTCAGCACCGACTTCAGCGAGTGGAAGATCTCGGTGCCGGCGCGCAGCGCCTCGGAGAACGAGGCGAAGCCGACCGGCAGCACCATGAACTCCTGGAAGTCGACGTTGTTGTCGGCGTGCGCGCCGCCGTTGATGATGTTCATCATCGGCACCGGCAGCGACACGTCGGACTCGGTGATCGTCGACAGGTACTGCCACAGCGGCTGCTTCTTCGACGCGGCCATCGCGTGCGCGGCGGCAAGCGAGACGCCGAGCAGCGCATTGGCGCCCAGGCGCCCCTTGTTCTCGGTGCCGTCCAGGTCGATCAGGCGGCGGTCCAGCCCCTGCTGGTCGGCGGCGTCGAAGCCCTTCAGCGCCGAGGCGATCGCGCCGTTGACGTTCTCGACCGCCTTGCGCACGCCCTTGCCCAGGTAACGGGTCTTGTCGCCGTCGCGCAGCTCGACGGCCTCCTTGGTACCGGTCGAGGCGCCGGACGGCACCGCGGCGCGGCCGAACGAACCATCTTCCAGCGTGACTTCCGCTTCCAGGGTGGGATTGCCGCGGCTGTCGAGGATCTCGCGGGCGTGGATCTTGGCGATGTTGGTCATAGGTCCGATCGGTTGCCAGAAAAGGGGGGAACGCCGAAACGCCCGCGATTATCGCCGCGGTGCGCGCCATTGCCAAATGCGCGTCCGCCGGCCGGCCATTTCCGCCGGGCATGGGAATGGACAAAGAAAAGGCCCGGAACTGGCGTTCCGGGCCTCGGTCCTGCATCGAGGTCCGCCTCGTTCAGGCGAACCGCTCGAAGCCGTGCTTCTTGGTGACCGCGTCCAGTTCCAGCAGGGTTTCCAGGAGCGCTTCCATCTTGTCCAGCGGCCACGCGTTGGGGCCGTCGGACAGGGCCTTGGACGGGTCGGGATGCGTTTCGGCGAACAGGCCGGAGATGCCGACCGCCACCGCCGCCTTGGCCAGCACCGGCACGAACTCGCGCTGCCCGCCGGAACTGGTGCCCTGCCCGCCCGGCAACTGCACCGAGTGGGTGGCGTCGAACACCACCGGGCAACCGGTATCGCGCATCACCGCCAGCGAGCGCATGTCGCTGACCAGGTTGTTGTAGCCGAAGCTGGCGCCGCGCTCGCAAACCAGGATCTGCTCGTTGCCGGTCGACTTGGCCTTATCGACCACCGGCTTCATGTCCCACGGCGAGAGGAACTGGCCCTTCTTGATGTTGACCGGCTTGCCGGCGGAGCAGACGTTGCGGATGAAATCGGTCTGGCGCACCAGGAACGCCGGCGTCTGCAGCACGTCGACGACCGCGGCCACCTCGTTCATCGGGGTGTACTCGTGCACGTCGGTCAGCACCGGCACGCCGATCTGCTTCTTCACCGCGTCGAGCACCTTCAGGCCTTCTTCCAGGCCCGGGCCGCGGAAGCTGTTGCCCGAGGTACGGTTGGCCTTGTCGAAGCTGGACTTGAAGATGAAGTTCACGCCGAGCCTGGAGGTGATCTCCTTCAGCTTGCCGGCGGTATCCAGCTGCAGCTGCATCGACTCGATCACGCAGGGACCGGCGATCAGGAACAACGGCTGGTCGAGGCCTACTTCGAAACCACACAGTTTCATTGCGTCACCTGTTCTCATGGCCCCCTCTCCCGCCGGGAGAGGGGTTGGGACGAGGGTCCGGGGCGAAGCCCCTGCGGAGTCGGATACGCGAAGCTTCGCCCGTACCCTCATCCGCCCCTTCGGGGCACCTTCTCCCGAGGGAGAAGGCGTCAAAGCATCAAGCCCGCGCTTCCTTCAACAGCTTGCCGCCGGCCTTCTTCTCGCGCGCGGCGCGGATGAAGCCCACGAACAGCGCGTGGCCGTCGCGCGGCGTGGACAGGAACTCCGGGTGCGCCTGGCAGGCCAGGAACCACGGGTGCACCTCGCGTGGCAGCTCGATCATCTCCACCAGCGTGTCGTCCATCGACTTGGCGGCGATCACCAGGCCGGCGTCCTCCAGCTGGGTGCGGTAGCGGTTGTTGAACTCGTAGCGGTGGCGATGCCGCTCGGCCACCACGTCCTTGCCGTACAGCTCGCGCGCCAGCGTGCCCGGCTTGAGGCGCTGCTCCTGCAGGCCCAGGCGCATGGTGCCGCCCAGGTCGGACTTCTCGTCGCGGCGCTCGACCTCGCCGGTGGCGGTGCGCCACTCGGTGATCAGCCCGATCACCGGATTCGGCGACTGCCGGTCGTTCTCGGTGCTGTTGGCGTTCTCCAGCCCGGCGACGTGGCGGGCGTAATCCACCACCGCCGCCTGCATGCCGTAGCAGATGCCGAAGTACGGCACCTTGTGCTCGCGCGCGTACTTGGAGGTCAGCACCTTGCCTTCGAAGCCGCGGTCGCCGAAGCCGCCCGGCACCAGGATGCCGTCGACGTCGCGCAGCAGCGCCATGTCGGTGCCTTCCAGGTCCTGCGCCTCGATCCACTTCAGGTTGACCTTGGTGCGCTGGCGCAGGCCGCCGTGCTTGAGCGCCTCGCCGACCGACTTGTAGGCGTCCTGGTGGTCGACGTACTTGCCGACCACCGCGATGTTGACCTCGTCGAGCGGGTGCTTGACCGCGTCCACCACCGCCGCCCACTCGGACAGGTCGGCCTGGCCGGCCTTGTCGCGCAGCTTGAACTGGTCGATGACGATCTCGTCCAGGCCCTGGCGATGCAGCTCCAGCGGCATGCCGTACAGCACGTCGATGTCGGCGCAGCTGATCACCGCGCGCTCGGACACGTTGGTGAACAGCGCGATCTTGCGCCGCTCGGAGTCCGGGATGGCCTGCTCGGACCGGCACAGCAGCACGTCCGGCTGGATGCCGATCGAACGCAGTTCCTTGACCGAGTGCTGGGTCGGCTTGGTCTTCAGTTCGCCGGCCGCGGCGATGTACGGCACCAGGGTCAGGTGCATGAACATCGCCTTCTCGGCGCCGCGTTCGGTGCGGACCTGGCGGATCGCCTCCAGGAACGGCAGCGACTCGATGTCGCCGACGGTGCCGCCGATCTCCACCAGCGCCACGTCGAAGCCCTCGGTGGCCTCGTCGATGCAGCGGCGGATCTCGTCGGTGATGTGCGGGATCACCTGCACGGTGGCGCCCAGGTAGTCGCCGCGGCGCTCCTTGCGGATCACGTTCTCGTAGATCCGGCCGGTGGTGACCGAGTTCTTGCGGCTCAGCCGGGTGCGCACGAAGCGCTCGTAGTGCCCCAGGTCCAGGTCGGTCTCGGCACCGTCGTCGGTGACGTAGACCTCGCCGTGCTGGAACGGGCTCATCGTGCCCGGATCGACGTTGATGTAGGGGTCCAGCTTCATCATCGTGACCTTCAGGCCACGCGCTTCGAGGATGGACGCGAGCGAAGCGGCCGCGATGCCCTTGCCAAGCGAGGACACGACGCCGCCGGTAACGAAAATAAGGGGGGTCATGGTCGGGGACTCCCGGAAAGCCATAGTTTAACGGTTGGAGCCGGGTTGCCCAAGCACCCCGGCCGGTGTCGACGAACGAAAAAGCCCGCGCGGGGCGCCGGCGCTCCCGCGGAGGACTCACAAAAACAAGGACGCCCCGGCCGGGACCGGGGCGTCCACGAAACGACCTGCCGGGATCAGCGCGCGGGCTTTTCTTCCTCTTCCTCGACGCGGTTGCCGATCTTGCCTTCCTTCTCGGCCTTGGCCTTCTCCGCGGCAGCGGCGGCGCGGCGCTGGGCCTTGCGCTCGGCCTCGGTCTGGGCCTTCTGCTCGGCCTGCTTCTGCGCGGCCGCGCCCTCGTTCGCCTGCGGCTGCGGCGCGCTCTGCGCCAGCACGGCCGGCACGGCGGCGATGGCCGCAAGGCCCGCCGCCAGCATCAGGACACTCTTGAGTTTCATCGTCGCACCTCCGTCTCGGTCGCCCCCGTACATGGGGGCGGCTACCCAGGAAATCCACGCCAGCCTAGCCGCCCCCGCCCCCATCGCCACTGAACGCGGGCCGCCGCGTGCAAAAAAACGGTCGAGACCGCACACTTGCGCGTCGTTTCACGCCGTCCGAGATGCATGAATACCCGTTATAACGCCGCCGACATCGAAGTCCTCTCCGGCCTTGACCCGGTCAAGCGCCGGCCCGGCATGTACACCGACACCGCGCGCCCGAACCACCTGGCGCAGGAAGTCATCGACAACTCGGTGGACGAGGCGCTGGCCGGGCACGCTCGCCAGATCGAGGTCACGCTCTACAAGGACGGCAGCTGCGAGGTCGCCGACGACGGCCGCGGCATGCCGGTGGACATCCATCCGGAGGAGAAGATCCCCGGCGTGGAGCTGATCCTGACCCGGCTGCATGCCGGCGGCAAGTTCAGCAACCGCAACTACACCTTCTCCGGCGGCCTGCACGGCGTCGGCGTCAGCGTGGTCAACGCGCTGTCGAAGCTGGTCGAGGTCCACATCAAGCGCGAGGGCAGCGAGCACCGCATCACCTTCCGCGACGGCCATCGCGACACGCCGCTGGAAGTGGTCGGCACCGTGGGCAAGAAGAACACCGGCACCCGGGTGCGGTTCTGGCCGGACCCGAAGTACTTCGACAGCCCCAAGATCAACCTGCGCTCGCTGCGCCACCTGCTGCGCGCCAAGGCGGTGCTGTGCCCCGGCCTGACCGTCAAGCTGTTCGACGAGGCCAGCGGCGAGAGCGACACCTGGTACTTCGAGGACGGCCTGCGCGACTACCTCAAGGGCGAGATGGCCGGGCGCGAGCTGCTGCCGGCCGACCTGTTCGTCGGCGGGCTCAAGAAGGACACCGAGGTGGTGGACTGGGCGGTGGCCTGGGTGCCGGAAGGCGAACTGGTCCAGGAGAGCTACGTCAACCTGATCCCGACCGCCCAGCACGGCACCCACGTCAACGGGCTGCGCTCGGGCCTGACCGACGCGCTGCGCGAGTTCTGCGACTTCCGCAACCTGCTGCCGCGCGGGGTCAAGCTGGCGCCCGAGGACGTGTGGGACCGGGTCGCCTTCGTGCTGTCGCTGAAGATGACCGACCCGCAGTTCAGCGGCCAGACCAAGGAGCGCCTGTCCTCGCGCCAGGCCGCCGGCTTCATCGAGGGCGCCGCGCACGACGCCTTCAGCCTCTACCTCAACCAGAACGTGGAGATCGGCGAGAAGATCGCCCAGATCGCGATCGAGCGCGCCAGCGCGCGGCTGAAGACCGAGAAGCAGATCGTCCGCAAGAAGGTCACCCAGGGCCCGGCCCTGCCCGGCAAGCTGGCCGACTGCATCAGCCAGGACCTTTCCCGCACCGAGCTGTTCCTGGTGGAAGGCGATTCGGCCGGCGGCAGCGCCAAGCAGGCCCGCGACAAGGACTTCCAGGCGATCATGCCGCTGCGCGGCAAGATCCTGAACACCTGGGAAGTCGCCTCCGGCAGCGTGCTGGCCTCCGAGGAAGTGCACAACCTCGCCATCGCGATCGGCTGCGACCCGGGCAAGGACGACATCTCCGGCCTGCGCTACGGCAAGGTCGTCATCCTCGCCGACGCCGACTCGGACGGCCTGCACATCGCCACCCTGCTCTCGGCCCTGTTCCTGAAGCACTTCCCGGCGCTGGTCGAGGCCGGCCACGTGTTCGTCGCGATGCCGCCGCTGTTCCGCGTGGACGTGGGCAAGCAGGTGTTCTACGCGCTGGACGAGGAGGAAAAGCGCGTGCTGCTGGAGAAGATCCAGCGCGAGAAGATCAAGGGCCAGGTCAGCGTGACCCGCTTCAAGGGCCTGGGCGAGATGAACCCGCAGCAGTTGCGCGAGTCCACCATCCACCCGGATACCCGCCGGCTGGTCCAGCTCACCGTCGACGACGGCGAGCAGACCCGCTCGCTGATGGACATGCTGCTGGCGAAAAAGCGCGCGAGCGACCGCAAGCAGTGGCTGGAGACCAAGGGCGACCTGGCCTCGCTGGAAGTCTGAACGCAGGCGCCAGCGCCCCAGCAGAGACCTTCTTGTGGGAGGGACTTCAGTCCCGACAATAGGCGTCGAGACTGAAGTCCCTTCCACGGCAGCACCCGCCTAGCCTAGCGCACCCCGTCGAGCGCCCTGGCCCCGGTGACCACGCCGCAGGCGTGGTCCTGCAGTTCCTCGCCGCTGGCGAAATTGCCCGCCAGCGCGTCCAGCCGGGTCGCCAGCACCACGAAACCCGGCCCGCGCGCATCCTCGGCGCCGGCGACCACCAGCGAATAGCGCTCCAGCGCCTCCCCCGGCGGCAGCGCCTGCGCCAGCAGGTGCACCGGATCGGCGGTCAGCGCCTCGCCGGGCAGGTAGCGCGCGAGATAGGCATGGCCGCGCAATGGCTCGGGCAACGGCGCGAAGTCCCCGCCGATCACCTTCGCCTGCCGCGCCAGCACCGCGGCCACGTCCGCCCGCAGGCAATCCAGGTGGATGTGCAATTGGTCCTGCGAGCGCCCGTGCGGCGAGTTCAGCGACAGGCTCATATAGCGGCGCGGCAACGGCCGACCCAACGCGCCCTCGACGAAGCCGCGCGCCTGCCAGGCCAGGGCGAAGTAATTCGGCATCGCCGGCTGCAGCAACCGCGGATCCTCGATGCCGGTGACGCGCTGCAGCGGCAGCAGCAGGTGCTGGTAATCGCCGTGGCGGTCCTTCAGCACCGCCGAGCGCCGGGCGGGATCGGCCCAGACCGCCACGCAATCCGCCGAACGCGTTGCGACGCGCTCGTTGCAGCCGATGCTTACGATCCGCCACAGGGCATCGGGATCGCGGACCTTGCCGGCGGCGAGCGCGGCCGCGATCCCCGCGACTGCCAGCGATGGCGCCAGCCACCATTTTCCCAGCGATTTCAACGACGGCTCCGCAGGCGACAGGACCGGGGATGATAGCCGTCCCGCGACCGCCGCCGGTTGCCGATCCATGACGCACGCGCCTGGGCGTCCGCCACCGGAAACACGAAGGCCCGCCGGGGCGACCGGCGGGCCTGGCAGGGACACTGCCGCGACGGGCTCAGGCCCAGCCGAACAGTTCGAAGCCGCGCAGGATCAGGTAAGCCACGCCGCCCGCCGCCGGGATCGTCAGGATCCAGGCCCAGATGATGCGCTCGATCACGCCGAACTTCAGCGAGCGCGGATTCTTCGCGTAGCCCACCCCCATGATCGCGGTCGAGATGCTGTGCGTGGTGGACACCGGCATGCCGAAGTGCGCCGCCAGCGTGAGGATCGTCGCCGAGCTGGTTTCCGCGGCGAAGCCGTGGATCGGATGCAGCTTGACCATCTTGTGGCCCAGCGTCTTGATGATCTTCCAGCCGCCCGAGGCGGTGCCGGCCGCCATCACCAGCGCGCAGGTCAGCACGATCCAGGTCGGGATGCCGTCGCCGCCGTGCGCCTGCGGGTGCAGGAACCACAGCCATTGCGGCAGGTCGTCCAGGGCCCCTACCGACTGCGCGCCGATCAGCGTCATGGCGATGATGCCCATGGTCTTCTGCGCATCGTTGTGCCCGTGCGCATAGCCCATGTAGGCCGCCGAGGCGATCTGCGCCTTGCCGAAGAACGCGTTCACCCAGCGCGGGCGCGCCAGCCGCCCGATCGAGCCGCCCACCCTGGACATGCCGGCGATGATCGCCCACAGCAGCATCATGACCAGGATGCCGAGGATGAACCCGGCGATCGGCGAGGTGATCATCGGCACGAACACCTTCCACAGCAGGCCCTTGTTCTTGGCCCAGTTGCCGACGTTCTCCGACCAGATCAGCACGTCCCAGTTGTTGTGCGCGGCGGCCAGGCCGGCGCCGCACAGGCCGCCGATCAACGCGTGCGAGGACGAGGACGGGAGCCCCTTCCACCAGGTGATCAGGTTCCAGATGATGCCGCCCAGCAGCGCGCACAGCACCACCTGCGGGGTCACCTCGATCACGTTGGAATCGAGCAGGCCGGAAGAGATCGTCAGCGCCACCGCGGTACCGGTCAGGGCGCCGATCAGGTTCATCACCGCGGCCAGCATCACCGCCCATCCGGGCGAGAGCACCTTGGTGGCCACCACCGTGGCGATGGAATTGGCGGTGTCGTGGAAGCCGTTGATGAACTCGAAGACGAGCGCGGCCAGGATCACCACGATGACCAGCGTCAGCATCCCTGCCTCCCCGAGCGCGCGACCGCGCCCGCGACTCCCGGAATGGACATGCAAGCAACCCGCGACATGGCCATCAGGAGTTCTTCAGCACGATCTGGTAGACCACCACGCCGGCCTCGCGGCAGCGGTCGATGGCCTTCTCCAGGATCTCGAAGAACTCCTTGAGCAGGAACATCTGCAGGTTGTCCAGGCGCCCGGAATAGATGTCCCGGTACAGCTCCAGCATCAACCGGTCGGCCTCGTTCTCGAGCATGCGCAGCTTGTCGTTGAGCGCGGTCATGCGGTCCAGGTTCATCGACGGCAGCTCGCGCACCATCTCCACCACCACCGAGGCCGCCTGCTCCAGCATCGCCGCGCGCGGGGCGAAATCGATGTGCGCCAGGTGCTGGGTGGCCAGCGAGTAGCGGTCGGCGAACTTCTCGACCTGCTTGGGGATCTTGTACAGCGCCGAGCCCAGCGCCTCGATGTCCTCGCGCTCGATCGGGGTCATGAAGCTGTCGACCAGGGCCTGGCCGATCTTGTCCGAGGCGGCGCGCTCGCGCAGGCGCGCGAGCTTGAAGGCATCGAGCGCGGGCTGCCGGTCGCTCTCGCGCATCATCGAATGCAGGGCCTTGGTGCTGTCGTGGGCGGCTTCGGCAGCCTCGTTCAACAGCGTGTAGAACTGCTTGCCGGAACCGAAGATGGTCTGCAGGGAAAACATGCGTCAGGTGGTATCCCGCCGTCGCGGAGGGACGGCACTGGGGCGGAATTATGACCGCTGGATGACCGTTCTGGGTATCCGCCGCCCCGACGCCGCCTTCACGGCGCCCTAGCCGGGGTTGGCCGACGCTGGCCGGGTTTTTGTTAACATGGTCCTCGCGCCCGCTGGGCGCAGCCTATGGACGACGACCCTACCTCCCCCCGTTACGCCGCCTCCGCGCGGTCCGGACACCGCTCCGCGACGCCCTCCCCTTCACTGACCGGGGACGACGCCCGTGCTTGAGCTGCTCCTCATCGTATTCGCCCTGATCCTGCTCAACGGCTTCTTCGCCATGTCGGAGATGTCGCTGATGACCTCGCGCAAGAGCCGGCTCAAGCAGATGGCCCAGTCCAGCAAGCGCGCCGAGAAGGCGCTGGCGCTGGCCGAGAACCCCGAGAACTTCCTGTCCACGGTACAGATCGGCATTACCGCGATCGGCATCCTGACCGGCGTGCTCGGCGGCGACGCCATCGGCGAGGTGATCGGCACGCAGCTGGGCACGGCGATCCCGGCCCTGCCCTATGCCGAGACCATCGGCAAGGCGCTGGCGATCGTGCTGATCACCTTCATCACCCTGATCTTCGGCGAACTGGTGCCCAAGCGCCTGGCATTGACCCGGCCGGAGACGTTCGCCGGCTTCGTGGCGATGCCGATGTCGTGGCTGGCCCGGGCCGGCGCCCCGTTCGTCTGGGTGCTGGCCCGCTCGACCAAGCTGGTGCTACGCCTGCTCGGCCTCGGCAAGGACGAGTCCGCCTCGGTGACCGAGGAGGAGATCCGCATGCTCGTCGCCGAGAGCCACGAGGCCGGCGTCATCGACACGCACGAGCGCGACATGATGAACCGCGTCATGCGCCTGGGCGACCGCACCGCCGACAGCCTGATGACGCCGCGCAACCGCATCGCCTGGCTCGACATCGGCGCCGACGCCGAGAAGAACCTGGCGGTGATGCGCGAGCACGAGTTCTCGCGCTACCCGGTCTACCGCGACAGCGACCAGGACATCGTCGGCGTGCTGGAGGTCAAGTCGCTGGTCACCCATCTGGAAGGAGGATCGCGGCAGCTGTTCAAGCACCTGCGCGAGACCCTGTTCGTCTCCGAGTCCACCCACGCGATGAAGCTGCTGGAGATCTTCCGCGAGGAACAGCAGTCGATGGCGCTGGTGGTGGACGAGTACGGCGAGATCCAGGGCCTGGTCACCATCAGCGACCTGATGGGCGCCGTCGTCGGCCGCCTGCAGGCGGTGGAGAACACCGACGAGGACGCGCTGGTGGTGATGCGCGAGGACGGCTCGCTGCTGATCGACGGCTCGCTGCCGGTCGAGGAACTGCGCGAGGTGCTCGGCGGCGCCGAGCTGCCGCCCGCGCAGGAAGGCGATTACCACACGCTGGCCGGCATGTGCATCTACTACTTCGGCCGCATCCCGCACGCGGGCGAGTACTTCGACTGGGCCGGCTGGCGCATCGAGATCGTCGACCTGGACGGCGCCCGCATCGACAAGCTGCTGCTGCGCCGGCTCGAGGAAGAGGAAAGCGATGACATCGTCGGGTGACCCTGCAGGCGCGGGTGAGGCCCGCTACCGCAACGAAGGTATCCGCACGCTGCTGGCGCACTTCACGATCGGCGACGACGAGACCGTACTGACCCTGCGCAACATCCTGGCGACGCTGCAGCAGAGCGGCTTCGGCGTGTTCCTGTTCGTGGCGATCCTGCCGGCGTTCATCCCGATCCCCGGCATCGGCGGCGCGGTGAGCGGGCCGCTGGTGATCCTGATCGGCCTGCAGATGCTGTTCGGACTGCGCAATCCCTGGCTGCCGCGCTTCATCGGCGAGCGCGGTCCGCGCCGCAGCACCACGCGCCGCTTCATGGGCAAGATCGCGCCGATGCTGCACTGGCTGGACCGCCTGCTGAAGGCGCGGTTCGGCCTGCTGCTTTCGCCGCTGCCCGCGCGCATGTTCACCGGCCTGCTGCTGGCGCTGACCGGCCTGCTGCTGGCGTTGCCGATCCCGCTCACCAACTACCTGTTCGGCGCCATCCTGCTGCTGTTCGCGCTGGCGCTGCTGGAACGGGACGGCGTGCTCATGCTGGCGTGCTGGATCGCCGCGGGCATCTGCGTGTTCGCCTTCGGCATCACGTCGAACCAGCTGGTCGACCTGTTCCAGGGCTGGCTGTCGAGGCTGGGCTGAGCCCGGGCGGAACCTCCCGGGCACGGGCGGCGCGTGCGGCGATCGCCGTCACTCTTGCAGGGCACCGGCCCGGCGCCCCTGCCAGGCGCGCGCTGCGAGTTCGAACGAGCGCAGCCGCGCCGCGTGATCGTAGATGTTCGCGGTGACCATCAGCTCGTCCGGGCGGTGACGCGCGACGAAATCGTCCAATCCCTGCGCCACGTCCGCCTCGTCGCCCAGCACGGTGCAGGCCAGCGCGTTCTCCACGCCGAACTTCTCGTGCGGCTGCCAATAGGCCTCGATGTCGTCGATCGGCGGCGGGATCTTGCCGGGCCGGCCGCGCCGCAGGTTGACGAACGCCTGCTGCTGGCTGGTGAACAACTGCCGCGCCTCCTCGCGCGAACCGGCCGCGACCACGTTCAGCGCCAGCAAGGCGTACGGCTTCTGCAGCCGCGCCGAGGGCCGGAACTCGCGCCGATAGATCGCCAGCGCCTCGTCCATCGCATCCGGGGCGAAATGCGAGGCGAACGCGAACGGCAAGCCGAGCGCGGCCGCCAGCCGCGCACTGAACAGGCTGGAACCGAGCAGCCAGACCGGCACCTCGATCCCGGCGCCGGGCACCGCGCGCACCAATTGCCCTTCCACCGCCGGCTCGAAGTAGCGCAGCAACTCCGCCACATCCTGCGGGAACTGGTCGGCGCTGTCGAAATAGCGCCGCAACGCACGGGCGGTCGGCTGGTCGGTGCCCGGGGCGCGCCCCAGGCCCAGGTCGATGCGGCCGGGATACAGCGATGCCAGCGTGCCGAACTGCTCGGCCACCTGCAGCGGCGCATGGTTGGGCAGCATGATCCCGCCCGCGCCGACCCGGATCGTCTTCGTGCCGCCGGCGACGTGGCCGATCAGCACCGCGGTCGCCGCGCTGGCGATGCCCGGCATGTTGTGGTGCTCGGCCAGCCAATAGCGCTGGTAGCCCCAGCGCTCGGCATGCTGGGCCAGGTCGAGCATGTTGGCGAACGCACGGGTGGTGTCGCTGCCTTCGCAGACGGGAGCCAGGTCGAGTACGGAAATCGGGATCATCGGCGGATTCCGGCACGGGGATACCTGCCGAGATGGGGCCGCCCGGCGCCGACACCAGCGGCCCAGCGTCCGGTCGACGGCGTTACAGCATTCCAGCATCCCGCTTGCAGCGCGCGGGATTTCGATGGGAGCCGTTGCGGGAGGGACTTCGGTCCCGACGAGGCTTGCCGGCGCCCAGGCCCTCCCCAAGGCAGGCGCCGCCCCCCGACTACCTTTCCCGTCCCGCGTCCTGCAACGCAGCGAGCAGCCCGGCATATGTCGGACCGAGTCGCCTGAGCGTGGCGACCGCCTCCTCGTCCCGCCCGACCGTTAAGGGGTACTGCAGCGAACCGACGAGTTGCGCCTGCTCCGAAGCGATCCGCGCAGCACCGCCGTGGCCGATCCGCGCCAGGCAGGTCGCGGCATCGGCCAGCCGCCTGGCGCCGACGCGTATCGCGAAGTGAATGAGGTGGCCACGGAGATCGTCGCCACATCCGCCCTCGATCATGGCCGCGAGCGCCTCGGCCGCCTTCGCGTTGCCGAGGGTGCCTGCGGGCAGATGCCGCGCGCATTGCATGGACAGCAGCCGGACCGCAGCAGGCAGCGAGGCCCTGAAGACGTCTTCTTCGGCGACGTCCCGCACGCGCCGGCGAAACGTTTTTATTCCCTTGGGTATCGCCAGTGCGTAATAGCGCCATACACTACCGGCTGACCTTGAACTATGAAGTCTTCTCGCGGATTTCCGGTATTGAAGTAGCGAGCAATCAATGCCTGGTTTTCGACTGTCTTCACTACAACGGATCGAGTGTCATCCGGCAATTGATCGTCAATGCTGATCCATTCTTCGGTCATCGTTGTCCCCTTGTTTCAGTTCCGCCAAGTCTGGCGGGTTGCCTGATCGAACCATTGCTCCAAGTCTTCCCGAGGCCCCATCCGAGACCGGAACTGAGTTGCCTGCGGATAGTTGGCTAGCAACCAACTGTAGAAGCTGCCAAAGTCCAGCCGTTGTTCATCCGTGTCCCTATTTGCAGGCAATGCGCGCCATTCGTTGAATAGGCCATTGAAAGCTGCGCGGACTTGCTCTTTGGTCACGGCGTTCCCCTTTCAGCCGGTAGCTTTGCGCAGGCACGTTGCTGCGAGGGCAAAGTGTAGGGTTCTCCGACCCCCAAAAGCATCATTCCGCAACGTATGGGCATGATGTTGGGACAATCGTTTATTCAATAAAAAGCTCTTGAAATCAAGGGCTTAATTACATAACTGGCGGAGAGAGTGGGATTCGAACCCACGGAAGGTTTGACCCTTCGCCGGTTTTCAAGACCGGTGCCTTAAACCGCTCGGCCATCTCTCCGTTGTTGCTGCATGTGCGACCGCTCCGGTCGCGATGGATGCCGCGTTGCGCGGCACCAGCGGCTTGCGCCGGGCGGGCATTCTCGCACGCCCGACGCGTTTTTGCTCAGCCGACTTCGGCGGTCTGCAGGCGGCGTTCGCTGGCCTGCTTGAGCTTGGCCTTCACTTCCTCGCAGTTGCCGCCGCAGTCCAGGCGCGAGCGTTCGATCTCGCGCGGCAGGCGTTCGGCGAGGAAGTCGATGAACACCCGGACCGCCGGCAGCAGGCCGCGGCGCGAGGCGAACACCGCGTGGCAGATGCCCTGCGGCAGCGACCAGTCCGGCAGCACCACTTCCAGCTCGCCGGCGCGAACCGCCTCGGCGCACACGGTCTCGGGCAGCATGGTGATGCCGAAGCCGTCGCGGGCCATCGATTGCAGCAAGGGGAAGTCGAAACCGGCCACGCGCGGCTGCAGTTCGACGCGGCGCGTCTCGCCGTTGGGACCATGCAGTTCCCAGCGCTGGTGCGCCTCGTCCTCGTTGATGCTCATGGTGGTGTGGTGCGCGAGGTCCTCGGGCGTCCGCGGGCGGCCGGCGCGATCGAGGTACTTCGGGCTGGCGACCAGCAGTTCCTGCACCTGGCCGAAGCTGCGCATCACCAGGCTGCCGTCGTCGTCCAGCCGCGAACGCACGCGCAGGGCCACGTCGTAGCCTTCGTTGATCACGTCGACGCGGCGGTTGCTGATGTTCAGCTGCAGACGCACCTTCGGGTACTTGTTGAGGAACTCGGGCAGCAGCTTGGGCAACTGGATCTGCGCCAGCGACACCGGCACGCTGACCCGCACCAGGCCGCGCGGCTCCGCGCTGAGGCGATCGACCACCTCGCGTGCGGCCTGCGCCTCGGCCAGCATGGTCTGGGCATGGCGGTGCACGCTCATGCCGACGTCGGTGACGGCGAAGCGCCGGGTGGAGCGCTGCAGCAGGCGCACGCCCAGGTCGGTCTCCAACTGGCTGATGCGCCGGCTCAGGCGCGACTTGGGGATTCCCAGTGCGCGTTCCGCCGCGGCGAAGCCGCCGTGATCGACCACCATCGCGAAGTAGTACAGGTCATTCAGATCGTGCATGACGGCAACACCAATGGAACGATAACCGACATTAGACTCCATTTATCCCACCAAGGCAACGATGTACCTTGTAGCCCGTCCAGGTGCCGCGCCTCTTCCATGAGGCCGCCTGTCTCACCTTCAAGCGCGCCAGGCTCCCCTGTCCCGAAAACGCGACGGGCCCGCGATGCGCGGGCCCGTCGTTCTCCGGCCTGGAAGCTGCGGAAGACCCTCAGCCGATCCGACCGGTACCGCCCATGTACGGCCGCAGCGCCTCGGGCACGTCGATCGAGCCGTCCGCGTTCTGGTAGTTCTCCATCACCGCGATCATCGCGCGGCCGACCGCCACGCCCGAGCCGTTGAGGGTATGCACCAGTTCCGGCTTGCCGGTGGCCGGGTTGCGCCAGCGCGCCTGCATCCGGCGCGCCTGGAAGTCGCCGCAATTGGAGCACGAGGAGATCTCGCGGTAGGTGCCCTGCGACGGCAGCCACACCTCGAGGTCGTAGGTCTTGCGCGCGGAAAAGCCCATGTCGCCGGTGCACAACAGCACCTTGCGGTACGGCAGGCCGAGCTTGCGCAGCACGGCCTCGGCGCATTCGGTCATGCGCTGGTGCTCGGCCTCGCTGTCCTCCGGCTTGCAGACGCTGACCAGTTCGACCTTCTCGAACTGGTGCTGGCGGATCATGCCGCGGGTGTCGCGGCCGCCGCTGCCGGCCTCGGAGCGGAAGCACATCGAGTGCGCGGTCATGCGCAACGGCAGGCGCTCGGCATCGACGATCTCCTCGCGCACGATGTTGGTCAGCGGCACTTCCGAGGTCGGGATGAGATAGCGCCGGTGCTCGCCGAGCTCGGTCGAGAACAGGTCTTCCTCGAACTTCGGCAACTGCCCGGTGCCGGTCATGCTCTCGGCATTGACGATCACCGGCACGTTGGTCTCCTCGTAGCCGTGCTCGCCGGTGTGCAGGTCCAGCATGAACTGCGCCAGCGCACGGTGCAGGCGCGCGATCGGGCCGCGCAGCACGGTGAAGCGCGCGCCGGACAGCTTGGCGGCGGTCTCGCCGTCCAGCCAGCCGTTGCGGGCGCCCAGCTCGACGTGGTCCTTGACCGCGAAATCGAAGCTGCGCGGGGTTCCCCAGCGGGCGATCTCCACGTTCTGGCTCTCGTCCTGCCCGGCCGGCACGTCGTCCGCCGGCAGGTTCGGGATGCCCTGCGCCAGCGCTTCCAGCTCGCCGCGGATGCGCTCCAGCTCGACCTCGGAGGCCTTCAGCTCGTCGCCGAAGCCCGCCACTTCCGCCATCAGCGCCGAGGCGTCCTCGCCCTTGGCCTTGGCCTGGCCGATCGCCTTGGACTTGCTGTTGCGCAGCGCCTGCAATTCCTGGGTGCGCACCTGGATGCGCTTGCGCTCGCTCTCCAGCGACTCCAGCCGGGCGGTATCGAGCGCGAAGCCGCGCGTGGCGCGCAGGCGTTCGGCGAGTTCAGCGGGCTGTTGGCGGAGCAGGGCCGGATCGAGCATGGAGGCGGTTCTTGTTGGGACAGACCGCGATTATCGCCTGTCGCGCTCCGTTCTGCCGCTCGATTCATTCGGGCTGTGACAGAATCCGGGGGTCATTCCCGGTGATCTTCATGCCTGCCCGCCGCTCCCCTGCTCCGCGCTTCGCGTTTCGCCTTCCCCGAGAGACCTGGAAGATCGCCGGCATCGCGTTCGGCCTGGGCGTGCTCTGCTTCGTGCTGGTCTGGCTGGTGGCACGCAAGGACGATCCCGCCGCGGCGACCACCGCTCCGGCCCAGGATGCGGCGCGGCAACAGCCGGACGACGCGCTCGCCCCGCTCCCGGCGCCGCTGGCCGCCGGAGACGACGGCGCCGCCGACATGCCCGGCGCCAAGCCGGCCGAGGACGCCAGCGGGGACGAGGCCCCCAAGCTGGTGGAAACCGCGCCGCCTCCTCCGCCCGCGCCGGCCGAGCCTGCTCCCGCGCCGGCACCTGCGGGCACGGCCGCCAACCTGCCCGAGGATCGCCCGCTGCCGATCCAGGGCCAGATGCCGCCGCCGACCTATCCGCCGGCCGCGCTGCGCCGGGGCGAGAGCGGCACCGTGGTGGTGCGGGTCGACGTGGACGCCAACGGCGTTCCGGTCGACGTGGCGCTGGTCCAGCGCAGCGGTTCGCGCGACCTGGATCGTGCCGCGATGGACGCGGTGCGCGACTGGCACTTCCGGCCCGCGCATCGCGACGGCCGCCCCGTGCCGGGCAGCATCGACGTGCCGTTCGATTTCAAGCCGGGTCAGTAAGCTGAACCCCAGCGGCGGCGCGACCGCCGGGTTCACCCGGAACTGACACCCTCGCCGCCCGATCGTGGCAAGACTGCTCCTGTACCACGACGCAGGAGGTAGACCATGGCCATGTCCCCCACCCACGACATCCGGCACCAGGGCGACGTGCCGGCCGAAGAACGCGAGCGCACCGTCTCCCCGTTGCTGTGGGCCCTGTTGATCCTGCTGCTGATCGCCGCGCCTGCCTGGTGGTGGATCCGCAACAGCAGCGAGCGCCCCGAGACCGTGGCCGCGCCGCCGGCGCCCCCCGCCGCCAGCGAAGTGATCCCGGCCCCCGCGCAGCCGAAGCAACCGTCAATGGTGAAGCAGGAGCCGCAGCGCAGCGCTCCCGTCGTGCGCAACCGCGACGCCCGGCCGCTGGGCGGCAATCCGCTGCCGGTCTATCCGCCGCGCGCGTTGCGCGCCGGCATCGAGGGCAGCGTGGTGGCGCGCGTGAGCATCGATGCGCGCGGCCACGTGGACGACGTGGAGATCATCGAGCGCAAGGGCACCCGCGACCGCGAGCTGGACCGCGCGGTGATCGACGCGGTCCGCGGCTGGCGTTTCGAACCGGCGATCCGCAACGGCCACGCCGTGGCCAGCACGGTGCAGTTGCCGGTCGACTTCAAGGCGCAGCAGTAAGCCCGAACCCGGCGCCGCGCGCGAGCGTGTCGAAGCCGGGGAACGAGGTCGCCACGTTGGCGACGTCCTCGATCCTGACTTCGCCCGTCGAGAGCTGGCCGGCGATCGCGAAGGCCATGGCGATGCGGTGGTCGCCATGGCTTTCGATCGTGCCGCTGCCGAGCGCGGCGCCGCCGTGGATGGTCGCGCCGTCCGGCGTCTCGTCCACCTGCACGCCCAGCGTACGCAGGCCGGTCGCCATCGCCGCCAGGCGGTCGGATTCCTTCACGCGCAGCTCGGCGGCGCCGCTGACGACGGTCTGGCCCCGAGCCGCCGCCGCCGCGACGAACAGCGCGGGGAACTCGTCGATCATGTCCGGTACCACCTCCTCGGGGATGCGCGCGCCCTTCAGCGGCGCGTAGCGCACGCGCAGGTCGGCGACCGCTTCGCCGCCATGCTCGCCGTGGTTCAGCTCCTCGATGTCCGCGCCCATCAGCCGCAACGCGGCGAGCAGGCCGGTGCGGCGCGGGTTGAGGCCCACCGCCTTCAAGGTCACGTCCGACCCCGGGATCACGCTGGCCGCGACCAGGAAGAAGGCCGACGACGAGAAATCGGCCGGCACCGAGATGTCGGTCGCGCTCAGGCGCTGGCCGCCGCGCAGCTTCGCGTAGCCCGGCGAGAACGCGATGTCCACGCCGAACGCGGACAGCATGCGCTCGGTGTAGTCGCGGGTCGGGTGCGGCTCGCGCACCGTGGTCTCGCCCTGCGCATACAGGCCCGCGAGCAGCACGCAGGACTTGACCTGGGCGCTGGCGACCGGCGAGGCGAAGTCGATCCCGCTCAAGGCCTGGCCGCCGTGGATATGCAGCGGCGGCGTGCCGTCGGGCCGGGTGTCGATCCTGGCGCCCATCTGCTCCAGCGGCCCGGTGACGCGCCGCATCGGCCGGCGCGACAGCGACTCGTCGCCCACCAGCACGCTGTCGAACGGCTGCGCGGCCAGCAGGCCGGCGAGCAGGCGCATGCCGGTGCCCGCATTGCCGCAATCCAGTTCGCCCTGGGGCGCCTTGAGGCCGTCCACGCCGACGCCGTGCACGATGCGCCGCGACGGCGACGGGGTTTCGATGCGCACGCCCAGCTTCGAGAAGATCGCCGCGGTGGCCCGGGTGTCCTCGCCTTCCAGGAAACCATCGATATGCGACGTGCCGTCCGCCAGTGCAGCGAACATCACCGCACGATGCGATACCGACTTGTCGCCGGGGATGGCCAGCGTGCCGTGCAGCGCCGTGCCCTTGCGTGCGATCCAGGATTGCGAACCGGTCATTGTTAAGTCTCGTCCGGCGGCCGAAGCCGCGTTGTTGCCGTTGAATTTGCTGTTGCAGTTGCTTGCGACTTTAAGTTGTTGCCTTGCTTTTCTGCTTTCCGGGGCCCCATTCGCAGCGGCGAAGCCAGCGGGAAATACCCGAAGGGCGACGTGCAAGGATGCACGTCGTTTTTCGCCGGGACAGGATGTCCCGTCGAAAAATCCCGCTGGCGGAGCGGACCCGGAGCGCCAACGGCGCGGAGGGCGCGGAGATCTGGGGCGTGCTTTCTTTTGGTTACTTTTCTTTGCACGAGCAAAGAAAAGTAACTCGCCAAAGGCGAAAGCTTTCGGCTTTATCGCCAAAGGCCCCAAAGGCCAAAAGCAACGTCCCTGGATCCCCGCCTACGCGGGGATGACGGTAGAGAGATGGCGAGTGAAACCGCATGAGGCTTCGCTCGCACCCTCATCCGCCCTTCGGGCACCTCCCCCCCGAAAGGGGGCTGATGTCCCGGCGCAGGAAGGGAAAAACGTAGCCTACGGTACCGCCACCGGATACGAACCCAGCACCTTGATCTGCGCCGAATGCGCCTCCAGTTCCGCCAGCGCCGACTTCATCGCCTCGTCCTCGACATGCCCGGCCAGGTCGATGAAGAACCCGTACTCCCACTTGGCCTGGTGCGACGGCCGCGACTCGATCCGGTTCATGCTGATGCCATGCCGCGCGAACGGGCTCAGCACGTCGAACAACGCGCCCGGCTTGTCGTGGATGAACACCAGGATCGAGGTACGGTCGTGCCCCGACGGCGGGAAGATCTTGCGGCCGATCACCAGGAAGCGCGTGGTGTTGTCGTCGTCGTCCTCGATCGGCTTCATGATGACCTTCTTCAGGCCATACACGTGCGCGGCGCTCTCCCCGCCGATCGAGGCGGCATCGTCGGCATTGCGGGCGCGGCGCGCGCCCTCGGCATTGCTCGACACCGGGATCTTCTCGACCTTGGGCAGGTTGGCGCGCAGCCAGCCGGCGGTCTGCGCGAACGACTGCGGGTGCGCGTAGATGCGCTCGATGTCCTCGATGCGGCCGCTGCGCGACATCAGGTACTGGCGCACGCGCAGCTCGGTCTCGCCGCAGATCTTCAGGCTGGAGGTCAGGAACATGTCCAGCGTCACCTGGATCGTGCCCTGCCCGGAATTCTCCACCGGCACCACGCCGAAGTCGGCGTTGCCGCTCTCCACTTCCTGGAACACCTCCTCGATCGTCGCCATCGGCAGGCCGACCGCCGAGCGGCCGAAGTGCTTGAGCACGGCCTGCTGGCTGAAGGTGCCCTCCGGGCCCAGGTAGCCGATCTTCAGCGGCTCCTGCTGGGCCAGGCAGGCGGACATGATCTCGCGGAACACGTGCACCAGCACTTCGTCGGAAAGCGGCCCTTCGTTGCGGTCCACCACCATCCGCAGCACCTGCGCCTCGCGCTCGGGCCGGTAGTAGTCGACCGCCGCGGCGAGCTTGCCCTTGGCCTTGCCGACCTGGTGGGCGAAGCGCGCGCGCTCGGCGATCAGCGCCTGGATGTTGCGGTCGATCTCGTCGATCTTGGCCCGCACGTCGGCCAGCGCCGGAACCGGCGGCGCCGGCTCCCGGGTCTTGCCGCGCTTGGCGGGAGTGGGTTTCTTCGGCTTTGCGGCCATCGTTGCGTGTTTCCTCGTTCGGTCCGCCCGCGTCATGCGGCACGGCGTGCGGCGGGGGCCGCGTGGCATCCCTCAACCATGGCGCTGCTGGAAGTCGCGCATGAACGCGACCAGCGCCTCGGCGCCCGCCAGCGGCATCGCGTTGTACAGCGAGGCACGGATGCCGCCGACCGCCTTGTGGCCCTTCAGTGCCAGCAGCCCGGCGGCCTTGGACTCGGCCACGAAGCGCGCGTCCAGCTCGGCATCGGGCAGGAAGAAGGGAATGTTCATGCGCGAGCGCGCGGCCGGCGCCACCTCGTTGCGGTAGAAGCCGCCGGAGGCATCGATCGCGTCGTACACCAGCTTGGCCTTGGCCGCGCTGCGGCGCGCGAACTCGGGTACGCCGCCTTCGGCCAGCATCCACTTGGTGGTCAGGCCGAGCAGGTACCAGTTCCACGTCGGCGGCGTATTGAGCATCGAGTCGCGCGCGGCGTGCGAGGCGTAGGTGAAGATGTCCGCGCGCGGCTGGCCGGCGCGCTCGAGCAGGTCGCGGCGCACGATCACCACGGTGATGCCGACCGGCCCCAGGTTCTTCTGCGCGCCGGCGTAGATCAGCCCGTACTTCGATACGTCGATCGGCTCGGAGGCGATCGACGAGCTGAAGTCGGCGAACAGCGGCACGTCGCCCACGTCGGGCGTGTCCCGGAACTCCACGCCATGGATGGTCTCGTTGGCCGTGATGTGGACGTAGGCGGCGTCGCTGGACAGCTTCCAGCCGCCGCGCGCCGGGATGTCGCGGAAGCCGCCGGCCTCGCCGTCGGCGGCCACGTTGACCGAGACGTAAGGCTTGGCCTGCCTGATCGCGGTCTTGCCCCAGTGGCCGGTGACCACGTAGTCGGCGACCTGGCCGGGCGCGGCGAAGTTGAGCGCGACCAGCGCCTGCTGGGTGGTCGCGCCGCCGGGCATGAACAGCACGGCGTAGTCGTCGGGGATCGACAGCAGGGTGCGCAGGTCGGCCTCGGCGGCCGCCGCGACCGCCATGAAGTCGGCGCTGCGGTGGCTGATTTCGACGATCGAGGCACCTACGCCGTTCCATTCCAACATCTCCGCCTGCGCCTGGCGCAGGACCGATTCCGGCAAGGTCGCGGGGCCGGCACTGAAATTGAACGCGCGTGTCATGTCACACCTTCGGGGCAAGACCCCTAGTATGCCGCAGTGCACCAGCCCTGGCATCGCCGGCAAAAGGTTGCAATTGCACCCATTCGCGCGTTGGATACGGCCGATGCGATCCACTGGCGCGAACTTCCCCGCCTCCCGCCGGTCTGAGCGAACGAACGATTCCAGGAGCCTGCGATGTCCCTGCGCGATGCCCTTCGCCTATCCGCCGGCGAAACCGTGACCGACGAGGCGGTGTACCGCGATCGCCGGCGCGTGGTCCAGATGCTCGGGTTGGCGCCGGCGCTCGGACTGGCCGGCTGCGCCGACGCCGACCCGCCCCCGCCGCCGGCCCGGGTCGTCTCCCCCGCGCAGGCGCGCAGCGGCTTCACCACCGACGAGCCGCTGACGCGCTACGAGGATGTCACCAGCTACAACAACTTCTACGAGTTCGGCACCGACAAGACCGACCCGTCCCGGGCCGCCAAGACCCTGCAGACCCGGCAGTGGTCGATCAACGTCACGGGCTACTGCGACAAGACCGGCATGGTCTCGCTGGAGGACCTGCTCAAGGGCCTGAAGCCGGAGGAACGCATCTACCGGCTGCGCTGCGTGGAAGGCTGGTCGATGGTGATCCCGTGGATGGGCGTGCCGCTGGCCGAGGTGATCAAGCGCCTGGGGCCGACCTCCAAGGCCAAGTACGTGGCCTTCACCACGCTCGCCGACCCGCAGCAGATGCCCGGCGTGCGCTACCGCTCGATCGACTGGCCGTACCGGGAAGGCCTGCGCATCGACGAGGCGATGCACCCGCTGACCCTGCTCGCCACCGGCCTGTACGGCAAGCCGTTGCCGCAGCAGAACGGCGCGCCGGTGCGGCTGGTGGTGCCGTGGAAGTACGGCTTCAAGAGCATCAAGTCGATCGTGGAGATCCGCTTCGTCGAGCGGATGCCGCCGACCGCGTGGAACGAACTGCAGCCGAACGAGTACGGGTTCTTCTCCAACGTCAATCCGGCGGTCGACCACCCGCGCTGGAGCCAGAAGACCGAGCGCCGCATCGCCGGCACCGCCAGCAAGCTGTTCGCCGAGCGGATCCCGACCCGGCCGTTCAACGGCTACGCCGACCAGGTCGCCTCGATGTATGCGGGCATGGACCTGAAGAAGTGGTTTTGATGGGGACTCGGGAGAGGCTCGCATCCTTGCGTGCTTATCCGTGGGAGCGGCTTCGGCCGCGATGGGGCTTGCATGCAGGTCCCTCTGCAACAGCCTGCACATCCCTGTGCAAACCCATGGCGGCTGAAGCCGCTCCCGCACGAGCCGCTCCCGCGATGAATCCGTACTTCTTTGAGCTCCTTCCCCCATGCCCTCTTCATCGCGCCTGATCGCCGCCAAGACCCTGCTGCACGCCCTCGCGATCGCGCCCGCCGCATGGCTGGCCTGGCAGTTCTGGCAGGTGTGGCAGACCGGCAGCGATGCGCTCGGCGCCGATCCGGTGGCGGAAATCGAGCATCGCACCGGGCTGTGGGCGCTGCGCTTGCTGCTGGTCACGCTGGCCCTGACGCCGCTGCGGCAATTGACCGGCCAGGCCGTGCTGATCCGCTTCCGGCGCATGTTCGGCCTGTACGCCTTCTTCTACGCGACGCTGCACCTGGCCGCCTACCTGGCGCTGGACCTGCGCGGCTACTGGACGCAGATCTTCGAGGAGATCCTCAAGCGCCCCTACATCACCGTGGGCTTCGCGGCCTGGCTGTTGCTGGTGCCGCTGGCGATCACCTCGACCCAGGGCTGGATGCGCCGGCTCAAGCGCGCCTGGGGACGGCTGCACAAACTGGTCTACGCGATCGGCCTGCTCGCGGTGCTGCATTTCTGGTGGGTGGTGAAATCCGACATCCGCGAACCGGCGATGTACGCGGCGATCCTGGCCGTGCTGCTGGGCTGGCGCTGCTGGAGATGGTTCAGCGCGCGCCGAACCACAGCAGCGCGCTGAGCGCCGCCGCCAGCAGCAGCGCGCTCAACAGCAGCCACGGCCAGCGCGCGACCTTGACCGGCCGCACCCCGCCCGCCTGCGGGTGTCCCGGAGCGACCGGTGGCGGCTCGTCTTCCTCGCCGGCCGGCAGGTCCATCGCGGGCGGCTGCAGCGGCGCCTCCAGCACGAACCGGTGCCGCGCATCGAACGCGACCTGGTCGCCGGGTTGCAGCCAGCAGTCGCGGACCGGCACGCCGTTCACCAGGCTGCCGTCCTCCGACCCGAGATCGCGCAGCAACACCTTGCCGTCGTGCAGTTCGACGCTGGCATGGCGCGGCGCGAACGCGGGGTCGTCCACGACGATGTCCGAAGCGGGATCCCGCCCGATCACCCGCGGCGATTGCAGGGTGAAGCTGCGGCCATGGTGCGGCCCGCCCACCCCGCGCAGCAGCACGCCCGGATCGGACTCGCCCGGCTGCGCCGGTTCGGGCACGCGGCCCACCGGCACCGCGGCGCCACGCACCAGCATTTCCACGCCGTCGGCATAGACCGCGTCGCCGGCGCGCAGCAGCGCCATGCGCCGGACCGGGCGGCCGTTGACGTGGATGCCGCGCACGCCGTTGGCGACCTGCAGCCACAGGCCGCGCCGGTCCAGGCAGAACTGCGCGAGCAGCAACGCGCCCTGGGTATCCTCGGCCAGGCGGACGCTGCCGCTGGCATGGCGGACCACCTTGTGGACGCCCGGCGTGAGGGAATGGTCCGGCTGCTGCCGGTGGGTGAAATGGACTTGCAGATCGCGCACCGCGGCAGACTAGAGCGTGCGCAGGCCTTTGGGAAGAGAGGCGTTGCCGCCCGGACAGGAAGCCGCGCGCGGCGAAGTGGCACAATGCGCGGCTCCCTTCAGCCAGGCCCGCCCATGTCCAGCATCGACATCCGCCAAGACCATGCCCTGAGCGCCGAGCAGGCGCGCACCGCCATCGACGAGGCGGCGCGCAAGCTCGACGAGCGCTTCGGCCTGCGTTCGAGCTGGAACGGCGACCGGCTGGACTTCTCCGGCTCCGGCGTGGACGGCGCGATCGAGCTGCTGCCCGGGCAGGTGCGGGTGACCGCCACGCTTGGGTTCCTGCTTTCTGCGATGAAGGGCATGGTCGAAGCGGAAATCCGCCGCGTACTGGCGGAAAAGCTGGGTCCCGCATCCTGAAGGATCCCTGCACGCTCCGTCGCGGTTTCACCCCGCCGATGCAGCGGCGGGATTAGCGTGAGGGCTTCCATCGTCCGATGAGGAGTCCCCATGACCACGACCCGGAACGCCAGATCCCATACCGACGACCACGACGACCGGGGATTCCAGGCCCAGGCCAGTCGGTTCTCGCGCAAGCTCGGCGAGTCGGCCGAGCAGGTGTGGCTCGCCGGGCTCGGCGCGTTCGGCCGCGCGCAAAGCGAAGGCAGCCGCCTGTTCGAATCGCTGGTGAAGGAAGGCGCCACCTACCAGCGCGAAGGCAAGCGCCGGGCCGAGAGCGGCGCGGACGCGATGCGCGACCAGGTGGAAGCCGGCCTGGGCCAGGCTCGCGAGAGCTGGCATCGGCTCGGCAAGGCCTTCGACGAGCGGGTGAAAGGCGTGCTGCACGCCTTGCAGGTGCCCGATCGCGCGGAGGTCGAGAACCTGCGTGCGGAAGTGGAATCGCTCAAGGCGCAGTTGCATGCGGCCCAGGTGCGCGCACGCCGCGCCGGCCGCAGTTCGCGTGCCCGGAGCACGCCGGCCGACCACCGCACGCCTCCCCAGGCGCCGCCTTCCCCGGGCGAATAGGCGCTTGTTGCAAAGCACAAAATGTTTGCCCACAATCGGACCCGACCCGCCAGTCCACCAGAAGACCGTCTGCTCCCCTCCCCTTTCGGCTTCGGACTGGCGGGTTTTTTATGCCTGCGTTCCCGCGCCCGGTCGCGGCATGACAGGTCAAGGAACGCTTCCCGGGGCCGATATACTTTTCGCGCTGCGATATTTTTCGGCCAGGGAGTTTTATGTCTGCGTGGATCCTCGCGTTTGCGACGGCCGCGGCGGTTTGGACCATCACGATCCTCCATCTCTGGCTGTTCCGCCGATGCCGCGACGAGACGCGTGCCGGCCTGGCGGCCCTGGCAAGCCTGCACTGGCGGGACTTCTCCGAGATCGTGCACCGCGCCCTGGGCGAACGACGCGGCTGGCAGGCCGACCCGGAACGGCACGACCCACCGGGCGCGGACTTCCTGATGCGCGACCGCCATAGCGGCGAGCGCTGGATGGTCTCCTGCAAGCACGGTTGCACCTACCGCATCGGCACGGTCGCGGTGAGCGAGCTGGGCACCCTGTTGCGCCTGGCCGGGGCCCGGGGCGGCGTGCTGGTCACCGAGGGCAAGGTCGAACGCGAGGGCCTGGCCGCGGCCGGGAAGCAGTCCATCGAGATCCTGGACGGCCATCGCGCCTGGCCGATCCTGCGCGCGTACCTGCCAGGCGGGCTGGAAGACGACGTCGTCGAAGGCGCCCGCCGGCGCGCGTGGCGGCATACCGTCGTTGCCGGCATCGTCGCGCTCGGTATCGGCTTGCTGGCCGGGCTCGGCTGGCTGTCCACCCATCGGCCGGCCACGCCGGAAGCGCCCTTGCGGGAAGCCGTCGCGCCTCGGTCCGCGCCGCCGGCGGCTATGCCGGCCGGACAAGCGGCATCGGCAACCGCTCCTGTCCGCCCGATGCAGGCTGCCGCCGAACCGGACGACGCCACGCTGGATCGCTACCAGCAGGCGGTATCGCGCGCCCTGACCGGCGTGCCGGGCGTCGTCCGCGGCATCTGGATGACCCGGATGACGCTCGCGGTCGACCGGACCGGCGGGGATGCCGAGATCTGGCCGTCCATCTGCCGGGAGCTGGAACGCTATCCGGTATTGCGCACGGTGCGCGTGCAGCTCAATCCACGCCCCGAGATCGACGAGCCGGTGCGCTGGCGCCAGTGCGCGACCTTCTGAGCGCTTCCGGAGGCTCAAGCCGGCCGTCGTCCCGCCGATACCAGCCAGGCTCCCCCGCTTCGCGCAGGAACTCCCGGATGGTCATCGGCAGCACAGCCTCCCCCGGCGGCCAAGCCGCCCCTCTCGCCCATGCCCGCGCCCTGGCGGCCGCCGCCAAGCGCGGCGACGAGCCCGTGGCCAAGGACGAGCAAGGCGACGGCACCTCGGGGCTCCAGGCGGTGCATTCGATCGTGGCCGGTGCGCTGGGGCTGGAAGACCCCACCAAGGCCAGGCCCGAGGCCGAGAAGAACGAGTACTACACCGCGGGCAAGTGGCTGGCCGCGGCCGGAACCGTGGGCACGATCCTGTCGGTGCTGGCCTAGGGCCTTCCACGGCAGGCGGCCGAGGGTTCCCGTCCGCCCGGCGCGTCCTAGCGCATCCCGGGCGCGAAGCGCGCCACCAGATCGTACGCACTGCCCAGGAACACCTGCCTGACGTAGGTCACCGGTTGCTCGCCGCGCCAGGTGTGCCGGTCGATCACCAGGCAGGCCGTGCCGGCCGGCACGCGCAGGCGCTCGGCCTGGGCCGCGTCGGCGTTGATCGCGCCGATGCGGTGCTGCGCGCGCGTCCACGGCACGTGGCGCAACAGCCAGCTGCCCGGCGCGGAGGCCGCGAAATCCTGCTCCAGCGCCTCCGGCACGGTCTCCGTGTCGATCAACCGCTCTTCCAGCGCGAACGGCCGGCCGTCGGCGAGATGCAGGCAGTGCAGCGACAGCAGCCGCGCGCGGCTGCCGAGTTCGCGTTCCTGCGGGACCGAGGCACGCGCCTTGCGCAGGCTGCGCGCGATCAGCTCGAACCCATAGGCATGGCCGCGCGAGGTCACCTCCACCTCGATGTCCGGGATGGCCAGCGCGACCTGCTCGATGTGCGGGTGCGGGCGCGCGACGAACGAGCCGGCACGGCGGCGGCGCTCGATCATGCCGGCGTCGGCCAGCAGGCCCAGCACCTTGTTCACGGTCATCCGCGAGCAGCCGTACTGCGCCATCAGCGCGTGTTCGGACGGCACGCGGTGGCCCGGCGGCCATTCGCCGCTGTGGATGCGCGCCTCGATGTCGCCACGGATGCGCTGGTGCAGCGTGGTGGCCGTGCTGCGGGATGTCGGGGATGCGGCGGACATGCGGCGTCCATTCTCCGGGGCCGGCATTGTGCCTCTCCCGCCGGCGCGCGAGCGCTGCGCGGTCACGCGGCCGCCAGCACGCGCGCCAGCGCCTGCCGGTAGCGGGCGGCGACCTGCTCGCGGCGGACGTGGCGTCCCTCGTCCACCCATTGCACGCCGCGCCGCCATACCGAGCGCACCGCGCCGCCGCGCGCGGCGAACAGCCAGCTGTCGAGCAGCGCGTCGCCCTCGCGGCCGGCCAGCGAGGGATGCCGCAGGTCCAGCTCGACGACGTCGGCCGGAGCGCCGGCCTGCAGGCCCGCCGTTGCGCCCAGCGCCTGCCCGGCGCCGGCGAGCGCGTGCTGGTACAGCCAACGTCCGCTCGACATGCCCGCGTCCGGCACCACCACGTTGCGGCCGCGCGCATGCAGGCGCTGGCCGTACTCGAGCAGGCGCAGTTCCTCGGCGGCGTCGATCAGCACGTTGGAATCCGAGCCGACGCCGAAGCGACCGCCGGCGCGCGCGAACTCGCGCATCGGGAACAGCCCGTCGCCCAGGTTCGCCTCGGTGATCGGGCACAGGCCGGCGACCGCGCCACTGGCGACGATCCCCGCCATTTCCTCCGGCGTGACATGGGTGGCATGCACCAGGCACCAGCGCTCATCCACCGGCGCGTGCGCCAGCAGCCACTCGACCGGGCGCTGCCCGGACCAGGCCAGGCAGGCCTCGACCTCGCGCAACTGTTCGGCGATGTGGATGTGCACCGGCCCGGCGTTGAGCGGCAGCAGGGCCGACAGCTCCCCGGGCGTCGCCGCGCGCAGGCTGTGGGGAGCGATGCCGAGCACCGCGTCGGGGGTGCCGGCGAGCACGGCGCGGCAGCGCTCCAGCAGGCGCGCGAAGCCGTCGATGTCGTGGATCAGGCGGCGCTGGGCGGGGTTCGGCGGCGCGCCGCCGAAATCGGCGTGCGCGTAGAACACCGGCAGCAGGGTCAGCCCGATGCCCGAGGCCTGCGCCGCCGCGGCGATGCGCGCCGACATTTCCGCCGGATCGGCGTACGGCGCGCCATCCGGCGCGTGGTGCAGGTAGTGGAATTCGCCGACGCGGGTGAAACCCGCCTCCAGCATCTCGACGTAGGCCTGCTCGGCGATGGCCTGCAGGCTGTCCGGATCCAGGCGTTCGAGGAAGCGGTACATCAGCTCGCGCCAGCTCCAGAAGCTGTCGCCGCTCGCACCGCCGATCTCGGTCAGCCCGGCCATGCCGCGCTGGAACGCATGGCTGTGCAGGTTGCCCAGGCCGGGCAGCGCCACCTGCAGGCGGATGTCGCCGTCCGCGGCAGGCACGCCGGCCTCCACCCGGGCCAGGCGTCCGCCCGCCACCTGCAGGCGCACGTCGCGGGCCCATCCCTGCGGCAACAGGGCGCGTTCGGCCCACAGATGCCGTGCGTTGTCGTCGTGCTGCACTGCCACTGGACGCCCTCCTCGAACCGAATTTATTGTATAGACATATCACGAACCGCGCCGGACCACGACATGCACTGCGACACGCTCTGGCACAACGCGCACCTGCTCACGCTCGACGCCGCCGACGGCGGCCTGGGCATCGTCCCCGACGGCGTGGTCGCCAGTCTGGACGGCCGGATCGCCTACGCCGGCCCGGCCGCGGGCGCGCCCGCGCTGGCGCCGGCCGAGCGCATCGATTGCGGCGGCCGCTGGATCAGCCCGGGGCTGGTCGACTGCCATACCCACCTGGTCTACGCCGGCAACCGCGCCAACGAGTTCGAGCAGCGCCTGCAGGGCGCCAGCTATGCCGACATCGCGCGCGCCGGCGGCGGCATCGTCTCCACGGTGCGCGCCACCCGCGCCGCCGACGATGCGGCGCTGGTCGCCGCATCGCTGCCGCGCCTGGACGCGATGCTCGCCGAGGGCGTCACCACGATCGAGATCAAGTCCGGCTACGGGCTCACGCTGGAGGACGAAACCAAGCAGCTGCGCGTGGCCAGGCGACTCGGCGAGCTGCGCGGCGTGGACGTGGTCCCGACCTTCCTCGGCGCGCACGCGGTGCCGCCCGGGCGCGAATCGCAGGACTACGTCGACGAGGTCTGCGCGACGATGATCCCGGCGATCGCCGCGCAGGGCCTGGCCGAAGCGGTGGACGTGTTCTGCGAGGACATCGCGTTCTCGCCCGCGCAGGCCGGGCAGGTGTTCGCCGCCGCGCGCGCCGCGGGGCTGGCGGTGAAGATCCATGCCGAACAGCTCAGCAACCAGCACGGCGCGGCGCTGGCGGCGCGCTTCGGCGCGCTGTCGGCCGACCATATCGAGCACCTGGACGCCGACGGCATCGCCGCGATGGCGGCGGCCGGCACCGTCGCGGTCCTGCTGCCGGGCGCGTTCTACTTCACCCGCGACACCCGGGTGCCGCCGATCGCCGGATTGCGCGCGGCCGGCGTGCCGCTGGCCCTGGCCACCGACTGCAATCCGGGCACCTCGCCGCTGACCAGCCCGCTGTTGGCGATGAACATGGGCGCGACCCTGTTCCGCCTGACCGTGGCCGAATGCATCGCCGGCTTCACCCGCGAAGCGGCGCGCGCGCTCGGCCGCCACGAGCGGATCGGCCGGCTGCGCGCCGGCCTGCAATGCGACCTGGCGATCTGGGACATCGAGGCCCCGGCCGACCTGGTCTACCGGATCGGCTTCAACCCGCTGCACGCGCGCGTCCATCGCGGCCGCCGGACATGACCCCGCCGCTTCCGCACCGCCTTCCATGATCCACGGAGCAACCGCATGAATTCCCCCCTGGGCGCGAATCCCTCGCAAGCGCCGCGCACATCCCCGTACGCGGCCCCGATCCTGGTGCAACCCGGCGCGGTCACCCTCGCGCAGTGGCGCGCCATCTACCGCGGCGCGGGCATCCAGCTCGATCCGGCCTCGGCCGCGGCGATCGCGCGCAGCGCGCAGACCGTGGACGCCATCGTCGCCAAGGGCGAGCCGGTCTACGGCATCAACACCGGCTTCGGCAAGCTGGCGACGGTGCGCATCGAGCGCGACGACCTGCAGACGCTGCAGCGGAACATCGTGCTCTCGCATGCGGCCGGCGTCGGCGAGCCGATGCCGGCCGCGGTCGTGCGACTGATGATGGCGCTCAAGCTCGCCAGCCTGGCCCAGGGCGCCTCGGGCGTGAAGCCGGAGACGATCGCGCTGCTGGAAGCGATGCTGCAGCGCGACGTGGTGCCGGTGGTGCCCTGCCAGGGTTCGGTAGGCGCTTCCGGCGACCTGGCGCCGCTGTCGCACATGGCCGCGGCGATGATCGGCACCGGCGAGGCGTTCCTGCGCGGCGAGCGCATGCCCGCCGCCGATGCGCTGCGCCAGGCCGGGCTCGCGCCGCTCGTACTGGGCGCCAAGGAGGGCCTGGCGCTGCTCAACGGCACCCAGTTCTCCACCGCCTATGCGCTGGCCGGGCTGTTCGAGATCGAGGCGGTGTTCCAGGCCGCGCTGGTCGCCGGCGCGCTCTCGACCGAGGCGGCCAAGGGTTCGGACACGCCGTTCGACCCGCGCATCCATGCGCTGCGCCGCCAGCCGGGCCAGGTCGCGGTGGCCGAGGCGCTGCGCAGGCTGATGGCCGGCTCGGCGATCCGCGAATCGCATCGCGAGAACGACGTGCGCGTGCAGGACCCGTACTGCCTGCGCTGCCAGCCGCAGGTGATGGGCGCCGCGCTCGACGTGATCCGCCAGGCCGCGCGCACGCTGGAGACCGAGGCCAACGGCGTATCCGACAACCCGCTGGTGTTCAGCGACACCGGCGAGGCGCTGAGCGGCGGCAACTTCCATGCCGAGCCGGTGGCGTTCGCCGCCGACATGCTGGCGATGGCGGTATGCGAGATCGGCTCGATCAGCGAGCGCCGCATCGCGATGCTGGTCGATCCGGCGCTGTCGGGCCTGCCGGCGTTCCTGACGCCCCGGCCCGGGCTCAACTCCGGCTTCATGATCCCGCAGGTCACCGCCGCGGCGCTGGTCTCGGAGAACAAGCAGCGCGCCCATCCGGCCAGCGTGGACTCGATCCCGACCTCGGCCAACCAGGAAGACCATGTGTCGATGGCCGCGCACGGCGCGCGCCGGCTGCTGGCGATGGCCGGGAACGCGGCCAACGTGGTCGGCATCGAACTGCTCGCCGCCGTGCAGGGCTGCGACTTCCACGCGCCGCTGCGCTCCAGCGACGCGCTGGAGGCGGCGCGCGCCTTGCTGCGGGCGCAAGTGCCGGCACTGCAGGAGGACCGCTATTTCCATCCGGACATGCTGGCGGCGACCGGACTGGTGCGCTCGGGCGTGCTGGCGGACTGCGTCGGCCTGGCGTTGCCGGGCGTTTCCCAGGAAGCGCGGACATGATCGCGTTCCGCGGTCTCTTCGCCCACGAGGGAAGTGCCCGCAAGGCCGGCCTCCGGCCGAGCGGGAATCGGAAGCGGGCTCCCGCCCTTCATCCGGCGCTTCGTGCCACCTTCTTCGGCAAGCAGGAGAAGGACCGGCTCCGTCGCCATCCGGACGTGCCAGCAGGCGGAGGCCTTCGCGTTGCGCCGAGTTGCCTTTCCTTGCGCGGTCGCGCGGAAAGGCATGTCCCGATCCAGGCCAGGAGACGCGCATGACATCCCTTCCCGATTGGCTCGAACTCCACCGCGGCGATGCCCCGCTGATCGTGAGCTTCCCGCATACCGGCACCGAGCTGCCGGCGAGCGAGGCCGCCGGGTTCGCATCGCCCTGGCTGGCGCGCCGCGACGCCGACTGGTGGGTGCACCACCTCTACGACTTCGCCCAGGCATTGGGCGCGACCACGATCCGCACATCGGTGTCGCGCTCGGTGATCGACGTCAACCGCGACCCCAGCGGCGCTTCGCTCTATCCCGGGCAGAACACCACCGGCTTGTGCCCGCTGACCACCTTCGACGACGAGCCGCTGTACAGGCCCGGCGCCGAGCCCGACGAGGCCGCGATCGCGCGCCGCCGCGCTGCCTGGTTCACGCCCTACCACGACGCCCTCGCAAGCGAGATCGCGCGCCTGCGCGGCAGGCACGGAAGGATCGTCGTCTACGACGCGCATTCGATCCGCTCGCGCATCCCGCACCTGTTCGACGGCGAATTGCCGCAGTTCAACATCGGCACCAACGGCGATACCAGCTGCGACGACGCGCTGACCGACGAGGTCGAGCGCATCTGCCGCGCCAGCGGGCTGGGCACGGTGCGCAACGGCCGGTTCAAGGGCGGCTGGATCACCCGCCACCATGCCGATCCGGCGCGCGGCGTGCACTCGATCCAGATGGAACTGGCCTGCCGCGGCTACATCGACGAGCCGGCCGTGCCGTCGCCGGACAACTGGCCCACGCCCTGGGACCCCGAGCGCGCAGCGCCATTGCGCCAGGTCCTGCAACAGGTCCTGGCCGCCTGCATCGCGTTCGCGGCGTCCCCGCGGGACGCCGCCCCTTCCCCGTACTGACCCGCGCCCTGCGCGCGGCCCCGCCAATCCAAGGGACACCGTATGACGACCCGCCGCGATCCAACCCGCAAGATCCACGCGCCGACCGGTACCACGCTCAGCGCCAAGAGCTGGCTGACCGAAGCGCCGCTGCGCATGATCCAGAACAACCTCGATCCGGACGTCGCCGAGCGGCCGGAGGAACTGGTCGTCTACGGCGGCATCGGCCGCGCCGCGCGCGACTGGGAGTCGTTCGACACCATCATCGAAACGCTCAAGCGCCTGGACGACGACCAGACCCTGCTGGTGCAGTCGGGCAAGCCGGTCGGCGTGTTCCGCACGCATCCCGACGCGCCCCGCGTGCTGATCGCCAACTCCAACCTGGTGCCGCGCTGGGCCAACTGGGACCACTTCAACGAGCTGGACAGGAAGGGCCTGGCGATGTACGGGCAAATGACCGCCGGCAGCTGGATCTACATCGGCGCACAGGGCATCGTGCAGGGCACCTACGAGACCTTCGTCGAGATGGGCCGGCAGCACTACGGCGGCGACCTGTCCGGCAAGTGGCTGTTCACCGGCGGCCTCGGCGGCATGGGCGGCGCGCAGCCGCTGGCGGCGGTGATGGCCGGCGCCTCCTGCCTGGCGGTGGAATGCCGCAAGAGCAGCATCGACATGCGCCTGCGCACCGGCTATCTCGACACCTGGACCGACTCGCTGGACGAGGCGCTGCGCCTGATCGGGGAATCCTGCAAGGCCAGGAAGCCGACTTCCGTCGGCCTGCTCGGCAACGTCGCCGACGTGCTGCCCGAACTGCTCCGCCGCGGCGTCAAGCCGGACCTGCTCACCGACCAGACCTCCGCGCACGACCCGGTCAACGGCTACCTGCCACTGGGCTGGAGCGTCGAGCAATGGGACGACAAGCGCGCATCCGCGCCGAAGGAAGTGGAAGCGGCCGCGCGCAAGTCGATGGCGGCGCACGTGCAAGCCATGCTCGGCTTCCACCGGCTCGGCGTGCCGACCGTGGACTACGGCAACAACCTGCGCCAGATGGCGCTGGAGGAAGGCGTAAGCGATGCCTTCGACTTCCCCGGCTTCGTGCCCGCCTACATCCGCCCGCTGTTCTGCCGCGGCATCGGCCCGTTCCGCTGGGCCGCGCTGTCGGGCGATCCGGAGGACATCCGCAAGACCGACGCCAAGGTCAAGGAGCTGATCCCGGACAACCCGCACCTGCATCGCTGGCTGGACATGGCCGGCGAGAAGATCAAGTTCCAGGGCCTGCCGGCGCGCATCTGCTGGGTCGGCCTGGGCGATCGCGACCGGCTCGGCCTGGCGTTCAACGAGATGGTGCGCAACGGCGAGCTGAAGGCGCCGGTGGTGATCGGCCGCGACCACCTGGATTCCGGCAGCGTGGCCTCGCCCAACCGCGAAACCGAGGCCATGCGCGACGGCTCCGATGCCGTCTCCGACTGGCCGCTGCTCAACGCCCTGCTCAACACCGCGTCCGGCGCGACCTGGGTGTCGCTGCACCACGGCGGAGGCGTCGGCATGGGCTTCTCGCAGCATGCCGGCATGGTCATCGTCTGCGACGGCAGCGAGGCCGCCGACCGGCGCATCGCCCGGGTGCTGTGGAACGATCCCGCCACCGGCGTGATGCGGCACGCCGACGCCGGCTACGACATCGCCGTGCAGTGCGCGAAGGACAAGGGACTGGACCTGCCGGGCATCCTGGGCTGATCGCCTGCGTGCCGGCGCCGGGCCGGAGGCCTTCCGCGGAAGGATCCCGGCCCGGCGCGCCGTGCGGGCGCTAAACTTGCGCCCCTGATGAGCACGCAGCCCCTTCCACGCACCGTCCAGGCGACCCGCTACGTCACGCCCCTGCGCGAGGGCGGCTCGCTGCCGGCCATCGTCGAGGCCGACGACGACGGCCTGTACGTGATGAAATTCCGCGGCGCCGGCCAGGGCCCCAAGGCGCTGGTCGCCGAGCTGATCTCCGGCGAGCTGGCGCGCGCGCTCGGCCTGCCGGTGCCGGAGATCGTGTTCGTCGAGCTGGACACCGAGTTCGCCCGCACCGAGCCCGACCCGGAGATCCAGGACCTGATCCGCGCCAGCGAGGGCCTCAACCTGGCGCTCGACTACCTGCCCGGCGCGATCAACTACGACCCCGCGGCGATGCGCCCGGACGCCGCGCTGGCTTCGCGCATCGTCTGGTTCGACGCCTTCGTCAGCAACGTCGACCGCACCACGCGCAACACCAACCTGATGGTCTGGCATGACCGCCTGCACCTGATCGACCACGGCGCCTCGCTGTACTTCCACCACGACTGGGCCAATGCCGCCAGCGCGGCCGCCAAGCCGTTCGCCCTGGTCCGCGACCACGTGCTGCTGCCGTTCGCAGACGGCATCGCCGCGGCCGATGCCGAGCTCGCGCCGCGGCTGGACCAAGCGACGATCGAGCGCATCGTCGCGCAGGTCCCGGACGGCTGGCTGTTGCCGGACCCCGCCTTCGCCGACGCCCAGGCCCAGCGCCGGGCCTACGTCGAACACCTCGTGCAGCGCCTGGCCCAGCGCCAGGTCTTCGTCCAGGAGGCCGTCCGTGCCCACGCCGCACACGTATGACTACGCGATCATCCGCGTGGTACCGCGGGTGGAGCGCGAGGAATTCATCAACGTCGGCGTGATCGTGTCCTGCCCCGGCGCGCGCCGGCTGGAGGCGCGCATCGAACTGGACGAGGCGCGCCTGCGTGCGTTCGCGCCGTCGCTCGATATCGACGCGCTGCTGCCCTACCTGCGGGCGATCGAGGCGATCTGCCGCGGCGATGCCGGGGCCGGCCCGATCGCCGCGCTGCAGCCGCGCGCGCGCTTCCATTGGCTGACCGCCAAGCGCAGCTCCATCGTGCAGGTATCGCCGGCGCACGTCGGCCGCACCCTGTACCCGGAGCGGATCGTCGAGCATCTCCTGGAACGGATGGTGCGCGTACCGCGCTAGTGCGTGCTGCGCATGCGCAGTAACGGACGGTATACGCGCACCCCACTGCCCTAACGGGTAGTTGCACATCGCGCGCTGCATACCCTCTTTCCCGTCGTTCCCGCGAAGGCGGGGACGACGGGTTTGAAATCAAGGCAATGTCTGGATCGCAACGCGGATGCCGGAATACCGAAAGCGCTACTGCCCCGGCGGCTTCCCCGTGGGCGCTGCCGGCACAGGCTTTCGAATCGCGGGAATCGGCGAAATGCCCGTCTCGGGCGATGGCATCCGGGTGAGCTGGATGCGGTCGCCCACCGTCGTGCCCTGCGCCGTTTTTCCGGCGATGCGGATGTCATTGGTGCCGATAACCAGCGGGACATCGCTCCACTGCGCGACGTGGTCGACCACCGGCGTCTGTCCGAACATGCGTCCGTTGATGGTCAACGACACCTCCGCCAGATTGCTGAAGGCGGCAATATCCACCTTGTCCTCGTATCGCACCGCCAGGCGCCGGTCCAGCAGGTGCGCCATCGGCCTGGCGCTCCAGTTGGCCTGGTACCAGAAATAGGCATCCTTGCGGACGCTGCGGTCGTAGCTGACCAGCCCCTTGTCGTTGATGCCCGGCCGGTCGCCCTCGTGGCGGCCATCGGAGGCCAGGTCGAACGCGACCCACACGAAGGCGCCGGACAGGCCGTGCTGGTCGCGCAGGTCGCGCCAGTTCTGCACGTGGTAGCGGGTCTGGGCCTGCTCCGGATGCCAACCGCTCTGCGGCACGTTCCTGTCCGGCGGCGGCACCTGTTGTTGCAACGGGCTGCCGCCGGCGCCGTACTCGCTCACCATGAAGGCGCGCTCCGGGAACGCCGACCGGTAGCGCTCCGCCCAGGCGCGCATGGTGTCGGTCTGCTCGGGATACCAGCCGAAATAGCGGTTGAAGCCGATCACGTCGGTGATCGCCGCCTTGGGATCGTCGTCGCGCTGGCAGCAGTGCGCGTAGGCCGTCGGGCGCGACGGATCGAGTTCGTGCGCCAGGTCGTTCATGCGGCGCAGGAACGCCGCCACGTCGGGCGTGGTCGCGTAGACCTCGTTGCCGATGCCCCACAACACCACCGAAGGATGGTGGTAGTTCTGCCTGACCAGCTCCCTGAGCTGGGCCGACGCATTGTCGAGGAACCGGGCGCTGTCCTGGATCACCCCGTTGATCGGGATCTCCGTCCAGACCGCGATGCCGTGCCTGTCGGCGTAGTCGTAGACGCTCTGGGGATGCTGGTAGTGCACGAGGCGCAGCGCGGTCAGCCCGAGCTCGTCCATCGCCTGCATGTCCGCGGCCACGTCGGTTTCGGCGACGGCGGTGCCGCGCCCCGGTCGCTGGGGATGGAAGAGGTTCACGCCATGCAGCGGATACGGCTTGCCGTTGAGCACGAAGCCGTCGCGCGGATCGAACCGGATGGTGCGCAGGCCCAGCGGAACGCGCACTTCGTCGCCCGAATCCAGGCGCGCGGTCACCGTGTACAGGTAGGGATCCGCCCGGCCCTGCCACAGGCGCGGGCGGGCGATGGCCAAGGGCAGGTCGAGCGACGCCGTCGAGCCCGCACCGACCTGGAGCTGCCGTCGCGCGCTGGCGACGGTATTTCCCTCGGCGTCGTCGATCGTGACGCTCACGTTGGAACGGCGCGCGCGCGCCTCGTCGTTGCGCAAGGCGACGCGGACGGAAAGCGATGCCCGGTCGTCCGAAAGCGAGCGCGTGGACGCATAAACGCCGGGGCCGCCGTGATCGGCCAGGTCGATATGCAGCGCCGGGACCTCCACGATCGACACGCCGCGATAGAGCCCGCCGAACACCGTGAAATCGCCACCGAGCGGCGCGATGGGCAGCGATGCCGCATTGTCGGTGCGGACCGCGATGAGGTTCGCTCCCACCTTCAGCTGCGGCGTGATGTCGAACCGGAACCGGGCATAGCCGCCCTCGTGCCGCCCGACATGCCGGCCATTGACCCATACGTCCGCCGCCAGCGCCGCGCCGTCGAATTGCAGCCACACGCGCCGGTCGGCGGGAAGCGAGGGCACCTGCAACGCGCGCCGGTACCATCCTGCGCCCCGGTAGTAGCCGCCGCCGTCCTCGCCATCGGCGGCGTTGTAGGTATGCGGCAAGGTGACCTCGGCCCACGGGCCGTCGTCGAAATCCTCCCGCGCCGCATCCGCCGGATCGGCGCGGAGGAAGCGCCACCCCGCATCGATCGGGACCTGCGTGCGCGTCGGCGGGACGTCGCCGGGCGCCGCGGCGTTCTCGGCGGCCATCGCGATGGACGCGTGGACGCATCCCCATGCCAACGCCACGATCAACGACATCGCCCTGAGGAATGCGAACCTCCGCAATCCGGCCCTCCGGCCTCGGTCACTCGCGACTCTCGCCCGCATGTCTCCCCTTCCCTCCGACGGCTCCGACGGCGAAGCCCGGGCACAGACCATAAGCGCCCGGGGGCGGCCCTGCCTAGGGCGCCGTGCCCGTCCGCGGATCGGGAGGGTCCTCAGCGCGGCGCGGTGCCCGCCCGCTGCATGGCGTCTTCGGGCAAGGCCGGCAACGACGGCACCGCGACCCGCACCAGCGTGCCCGCATGGTCGATGACCACCGTGTCGGCCTCGATCGCCTGCAGCTTCGCCGAAGGCCCCAGGCTCTCGCCGACCACGTAGGCCTGTTCGGCGCCACCGTTGACCGAAAGCACGGCCACGTCGCGGCCGGCCCCGTGCACCAGGCCATTGGCGCGCACGTCGAGCGTGGCCGCGGCCGGCTCGAACCAGTGCGCCATCGCCCGCGCGGCCTCGCGCACGTCGCCGGGAACCGCACCGGCCGGCCCGGCGGGCGCCGGTGCCGGGAACGGCCGCAGCAACATCCAGCCCCACCCCGCGAGACCCGCGACGGTCCCTGCCACGCCGAGGCAAAGCAATGCGGAAGGCAGCGCCGACTGGCCGAATCTCATCACCGGACCCCGAGTTTCCCGCCTGGGATCGCCGACGCTAGCACCCGCCGCTGACGGGAATGTTTCATACGCCGATCATATTCGCCGGCTAGCCTCATCGCCGGTCGACACGGGACATGGATGCGCCATGAGCAGCGCCCTGCCTTTCCTGCCCGCCCGCCGGCGCCAGCGAGGATTCACCCTGATCGAACTGATGATCGTGCTGGTCATCGTCGGCATCGGCACCACCGCGATCACCCTGAAACTGACCCAGGACCCGGCGCGCGCATTGCGCCTGGAAGCGCAGCAACTGGCACAGGCGCTGGTCGTCGCGCAGAGCGTGGCCCGCATCGACGGCCGGCCGATCGTCTGGCTGGCCGACGGCGAAGGCTACCGCTTCGTCCGTGCCGGCACGCTCCCGGAAAGCGGGCGCCTGCGCTCCGCCCAGGCACCGGACGCCTTCGCCCGCGACGACGTGCTGCGCGCCCGCGCATGGCGCTCCGCCGGCACCCGGGTATCGCCGCAGCCGCGCCTGTTGGTGACGCCGGAATGGATCGGCCCGAGCTGGCGGATCCGCCTGTCCGATGGCAACGCCAGCGTGGACATCTCGCGCGACGCCTCGGGGCGGCTCTCGATCCATTGACGCCGATGCCGCCCGGTCCTCGCCCGCCCCATCCGATGCGCCGCCGGCCTGGCGGCTTCACCCTGATCGAAGTCATGATCGCGCTGGCCATCGTCTCGATCGCGCTGGTGGCGATCATGCGCGCGGTCGGCGTGTCCACGTCCAACCAGGGCCTGCTCCGCGACCGCGCCCTGGCGTTGATGGCGGCCGAGAACCGGCTGGCCGAGCTGCAGTTGAGCCCGCCACCGCCGGGAACGCTGCGCGTCGCCTGCCCGCAGGGGCACCTCCGGTTCGATTGCGTGCAGCACGTGACGCGCACCGCACCGGGCGAGTACGCGATCACCGTCGAAGTCCAGGACGACCTCCGTCGCCGGTTGGCCACGCTCGACCTGGGGGGCACGCAGCGATGAACGGCGTGCGCCCCGGCTCGCCGGGCTTCACCCTGATCGAAGTGCTGGTCGCGATCGTGCTGCTGTCCGTCATCAGCCTGATCAGCTGGAAAGGCCTGGACAGCGTCGCCCGCTCGAGCCAGCGCCTGGAGCGGTCCGGCGAGCAGAGCACGGCCATCCTGCGCACGCTGCGCCAGTTCGAGCTCGACGTGGCCGCGCGCGCCACGACCGAATTGCCGCCGCTGGACAGCGGCGAGCCCGCGGAGGTGGACGAGGACGGGCGTCCGATCCCGCGGCGATTGCTGCCGGACGCCATGGTCAGCACGCGCCAGGGCCTGGCGCCGCTGCGGATCGAGATCGTGCGCCGCGCCGCCGACGGCGATGGCCGGTGGCAACGGGTCGCCTGGTGGCGCCAGCGCGACACCTTGTACCGCGCGGCCGCGCGTGCCTCGGACCGGTTCCCGCTGCCGGCACCGGCCAGCGCCGAGGCGGTGGCAGTACTGGAAGGCGTATCCGATTTCGAAATCCGCGCCTGGGAGCCCGACCACGGCTGGCAGCGGCTGCCGTCCAGTACACCGGCCAGGCAAGCGACCGGACTGGAAGTGACGCTCGGCCAGCGCGACGAGCGCGGCAATGCGGTCTATCGGCGGGTATTGCTGCTCTAGAACCGGCATCCCAGGAATGGCGCGGCCGCGTGGCATGAACGCGCTCCCGGCGACCGCAAAGGGCGCTCGATCCCCGCCAGCGCGGGGATGGCGTCGTACGGGCGCGTATCCGTGGTTTCCCGATGGGGAAGCCATCGCGGCTTGGGGCGCTCCTGCAAGAAAGCTCCGCCATGCGGCGGAGCTTTTCCAGGACATCCGTGTCGCCGGGCAGCGAGAACGCCGTCCGGCACGTCCCTGCCCTCGACCTCAGTACCGTCCCAGGTTGCGCCGCTCGGCGTCCGTGAGCCGCGCCGCCTGTTCCTCGCTCAATTGGCCGCTGCCCAGGAACTGGAAGGCGCTGCCGGGATCGTAGGACGCATGCTGCTGCGATTGGCCACGCGGCTTGTCCACGCTGCTGGTCCGGTCGCCGAAGCCCAGCACCTGCACCTGGATCACCGACGGGCGCGCCTGGCGGGTCTGCTGCTTGACCATGTCCTGCGCGGCCTGCACTGCGCTGCCGGCCGCGGCCGTGGCCGAGGTCAGCGCCGACACGTTCACCGACGCCATCACCGGCAGGCCGGTGGATTCGCCCTGCACCTGGATGTTCTGCGCGTTGAGCACCTGCAGCGCCGCCAGGTTCACGTTGCCCGACACGCGGATGCCCGCCTCGCCCGCGTCGATCGTGCCCAGCGGCGCGATCAGGTCCACGTCGCCCGGCGCCACTTCCGGGATCGGGTTGAGCGTGGCGATGCCCGCGCCGGACGACGGCACCTGCGGCGCCAGCGCCACGTTGCCCCACTGGTCGTAGGTACGCCGCGGCGGCGTGTACAGCACCGTGGTCCTCGCGCCGCGGCCGGCGTTGATGTCGCCCTCTTCCGACCAGGCGAGGATGTCGCCGCCGAAGGTGGTCATGATCCGCGACAGGCCGAGCAGCAGCGATTGCTCGCTGAACAGCCGGATGTCGCCCTGGCCCTGCGTCATCACGCCGGCGCTGGCCGGCGGCGGCTCGCCCTGCACGCCGACCACGATCTGGCCCCCGGGCGCCATCATCTCGATGTTGCCGCCGAAGTTGGTGTGCACGCCCGAGCCGCCGTACATGACGATGTCGCCGCTGCGCTCGATCTTCTGCCCGCCCGCGTCCTGGTCCGGGAACAGCGTCGCGATCATGTTGCGGCCGCGCAGGTAGGAACCGTAGCGGCGGCTGTCGGGATCGTTGTATTCGCGCCCGCCTTCGCGCAGTTCGCTGTAGTACACCTCGCGCAGGAAGATGCGCTGCTGCTCGGGCGCGAGCCCGTCGAAGTAGGCCAGCGTCTGCTCCGTGGAACCCGAGAAACCGAAGCGCTCGGACAGCCACTTCGCCAGATCTTCCTCGTAGGTCTTGGCGACCTTGCCGGGCTGGTCGGCCAGCGGCAGGCCCGGGTCGGCGAGATTGGCCGGATCGAGATAACGCTCGCGCAGCGCGGTCCAGTCCACCCCGTCCATGCCGGCCATCATCGCGACCGAGGCGCCAGGCCGCGTATCCCCGGCCACGATCGGACCGATCGAGGTCACGCTGGCCCGGTCTTCCATCAGGATCGTGCGCCCGGCGCTGATCTCCAGCGAACCGGGCCCGGCTACCTGCACCCCGGCATGGACGATGTCGCGCCCGGCCTCGACCAGCGAGGTGTCGGTGCCGTTGCTGTGCACCGCCAGCAGATCGGCCCCCAGGATGTCGCGCCCGGCCCGCATCCACACCGGCGCGCCGGCTTCGTACCACGTGGTGATCGTTCGCTCGCCCCTCAACGTATTGCGCAGGTCCGCCGCGGTCCGGATCGCACCGGAATTCACGCCGACGATGTCGCCATTGACCGCATAGATGCGCGTGGGCGTCGGGTTGCCTGCATGCAATGCAGTGTTGACGGTCGTGTTCGGCCCGAAGGCGAACAAGGGAGCGTAGCTCTCGGGCCCATGATTAAAGCCGTCGACGGACAGGTTCGACGTAAGAGGGCGCGTCATATCACTGCCGTAGCCTGCGAAGGCAGGCGCGAATGGCGACGGGAGTACGGCATCCGCACCGGATGTGCCGATCGAATAGGTATGGCCGATGGCATAGATGGCGTTGCCAGCCAGCAGTTCCAACTCACCATTCGTCGAGGGTGCCAATAGCAGCATGCTATCCGTAGGGCTCTCGAAAGTCGGATTCGTATCCAAATAAGCGCCTCGCCCGAGCTTGATATCGCCACCCGCAGCCACTGCCGAGAAGATCGACGGATAAAGCAAGTACTGCCTACCACTTGGCCCTGTCCATTCGGCTTCTACGTTGCTTCCGCGCATGCTCGCAGAGGGCAACAGGGTCGGTGTTAGATCGCCGCCAGCCGAGAACAGATTGATGGCGGTATTCCTGGTCCAGAGCGAGAACCATCCCAGCCCTTGCCCCGCACGATCGACGCCGTTCCAGGTCCAAGGCGAGGTATTCGGAACGGCAACGCGACCGGGATCGCTGGCGCCTCCCAACACCAAGTCACCACGTGTATCGATATTGGCCGCCGCGTCACCCAATACCAGCACTGGCCCACCCATGGCGACGCCCCCGGCGGGAGTGAAGGGATCGTCCGCCCGGATCCCGCCACCACTACCGCTGTAACCTGTAGTGAGCCCACCCAGCATTCCGCTCTGCAGCACCAGGGCTCCGCGCAGATTGGTCAGTACGCCATTGAGATCCATATTCTGGTTCTGGACCGCGTTCTGGCTTTCCTGCGATGTCGCCCGCAGATCCGCATTGAAAGCGCCGCCGGCCTTGATCGACAGGTCGCCACCGCCGGTCAGCACCAGCTCGTCGCCCACCACCCGACCGGTGGAGCCGACTGCGGCCACCAGTCCCTGCGAACGAGCCGCCCGGTAACCGCCGGTCGTATACACGCTGTCGCCACGCGCCTCGACCACGCCGGCGTCCCGGCCCGCATCGATCTGGACGTTGCCACCACCCAATGCACCGATACCGGTGAATCCCACCAACCGCGGCGTGGCCTTTGTTGCGGTCGAAGCATTCACGTAGGTACCGAAGTTGATCCACCAGCTGGTGGCGATGCCGTCCATGCCCGCGGTACTTCCGCTCCCCTGGCGCCATAGCCAGTTGCCCACCGCACCGCTGGCATAGAGGGCCGCACCCTCCGTGCCGGTGGGATCGCTCGAAGCGCTTGATCCCCAGCTGTCGCCCACCACGTCGCGCCCGGCGGACACCAGTACATTGCCGCCCTGGTCCGGATACCAGGCGCGGTAGGCAGCCAACGCGGCGGAGTAATCCATGCTCTCGTCCACATCGCCCAGGATGGACGTCGTGCCCGCACGCGTGCCGCGCGGCAGGTCGAAGGCTGCGTTGGCAGCCTCGCCACCGGGCAGCGAGGCCTGCGTTCCTGCGGTATAGATGCCGAATACAGACATCATTCGCACATCACGACCAGCCAAAAGGCTCAGATCGCCAGCACCCGTTCGGAATACGCTATAGAGAGGGTAATCCGGGGAAAATGCATATGTTTTTATGATTTCCGTTTCGCCTCCCTGGATCGAGCAGAAGTCACCAGCGGCGCAATAGTCGGCAAAGGAAAGACCAAACGCATCCAGGAAGGTTCCTTTGCTTCCCGTAAGAAACTCCACGACCTCTTCCTCGGTCTTGCCAACCAAGGATTCGTCACCAATGAGATCCTTTGAGCCTGCCGCGCTGAGAACGCTCTTTCCTCCAGCAGCGCAGAAGTCGCCCGCGGCGCAGTAGTCCTCGAAGGAGATACCGAATGCATCCAGGAAGGTTCCTTTGCTTCCAGTGAGTAATTCGACCACCTCCTCTTCGGATTTTCCTGCCATGGATTCGTCGCCGAAAAGATCCCTTGAGCCGGCCGCGCTGAGGACACGCACTCCCGTGACGATCGTCGTTATCGTCGTCTTTCCATTGATCCCATAATGCGTATCCGCCAGCACGATATCGCCCTTGCTGGCCACGTTGAGCGCCCGCACATCCGCCGAACTTAGATCGGCGCCGGCCACCGCGGTCAAGTCCCACGACGTCGTGCCTTCCGGCAACATTTCCGCCAGCGCCCAATTGCGACGGTTCTGGTGCCCGTCCGCGTCTACCGGCCACAGGTTGACCGGTTCGTCGTTCACCAACTCGACCTTGGTCATGGAAGGAATCAACGATCCTCGCGCCAGCGTGATCCGCCCGCTGGTGGAGAACGCCATCGGCAACGGCACGCCGCGCGGCCAGGTAAAGGCGGCCACCGCCGCGCTGTCGCGCAGATGGGTGCCTGCACCGAGCTGCGCGCCGGCCGTCAGGGTCAGCGCCTCCGGCAACACCGTGCCCGCCTTGAGATGCGTGCCGTCGGCCGTGACGACGTCCGCGGCCAGCACCTGACCGGCCGCCAACGTCAACGTGCCGGTCAACGTCACCGCGACCGGCAGCGTGGTGCCGCCGGGCAATGTCGCTGCCCGCACCGGAATGTCGTAGTTGAGCGTGGCGCCGGCCGGGAACTGCGTTCCCGTGTCCAGCACCACGCCGTCGATCGGGATGACGATATCGCCGCCGAACGGCGTCTTGCCGGCGCCCATGTTGTCGCGCGTCTCGCTCAACACCCAACCGGCGCCCTTCTCGTCGGGGTTGTCCGGCGGTGGCGCGAAGCCATCATTGATGCTGCCGTGGATGTTGAGGTCGCCCGCCGCACGCAGGACCAGCACGCCGGGCTCGCCGAAACCGCGCAACGCCGGATCGGCACGATTCGCCTGCGGCCCGTAACGGTAGCCGGACAGGTCCAGATCGCCGGATACCGTGAGGTTGCCGGTCGGATTGGTCGTGGCGTTGCTGACGATTTCCACGCCGGGGCGCAGGTGATGGTCGCCCAGATTGGCAAGCCGGCCACTCAGGGCGGCATTGCCCAGCGCGGCGTCGATGAACGATTGGCTGTCGAGATCGATCCGGTCCAGATAGCCCTGCGTGATGAGTTGCGGCCGCGAGCCGGAGACGTCGGGCAGCTCGGCCAGCGGCGCATCGTCGTAACTGCGGAACGCGTTCACCGCGACCATCTTGGCACCGCGCACGTCGAGCGGACCAGATACCTGGATCGCCACGTCGTCTGTGCCCACGCGCGCAGCGTTGAGATCGAGCGTGCCGCGTGCCACGCCGTCGTTCTGTCCGGCGGCCTTGCCCACCGGCACGGCCGTGCCGGCGCGCAGGTCGATCGCCGCATTGTCGGCCAGCGTCAGCGTGCCCTCGCGGCTGGTGAGATCGATGACGGCGCGGTTGGGGCTGTCGATGATCTTGCCGTAGCTGTCCACGCGCAGACCGGTGGCATGCGCATCCAGCAAGCCGTTGATGGTCAAATCGCCCATCGCGGCAAGACGGATCGCGCCGACCTGATAACCGGACGCATCGATCGTACCGTTGACGGTGAGATCGCCGCCATCGAGCACGATCTGCACCTCGCGCGCCTTGACGCCGTCGCCGACCACCAGATCGCCCTGCTTGATCTGGAAGCGCCGCGCACCGAACAGCCCGCCCTCGTTCAGGCGCGTATTGAGCCCGGCGAAATCGGCCAGCGTCTGCGCACGCAACGTCAGCTGGGCCGCGTCATAGGGCACCACGGTACCGCCCACATCGTGCTGGCCGCTGGCCGAACCCAGGATCGTGCCCGCCAGGTCGACCCGTCCCGCACCCTCGCCCAGCGCCGTGACCGTCATGGCACCGGCGCGGTTGTGCTCGGCCGACAGGTCGATCACCGAACCGGCCGATGCAACGATATCGCCACCGGCACTGGCCATGGCGAGATCGCCACCCCAGCTGTACTTCTTGACGTCGAACATCCGGACTTCACGACCGGACAGGTCGATCCGCGCGTTGTCGCCCAGGTGGATGTCGCCGGCCGCGTCCAGGCCCAGCTTGCCGGAAGCCAGCGCGACCGTGGTATCGATATCGATGGTCCGGGCCGACAGCTGCAGTTCGCCGCCGAGCGCGTCGTTGCCCGCGGTGGTTCCGGCGCCGGTCAACGCGATCGCATTGCCCGCGGACACCCGCAGCGCAGAGCCGGACTCGCCCGTCACCAGCGGGCTGTTGAGGGTCAGGTCGCCACCGCTGTACTGCCAGCCCTCGCCGGCGACGTAATCGCCTTGCCGGTGGTACACCGCCAGCGAACCCTTGCCGCTGGACGTGATCGCCTCGCGGGCGCTCAGGTTGACCGAACCGAAGCCAAGCGCGAGCCGGTCGGCGGATACCAAAGGCGCCGGCTGGGTGTTGGGGGCGTAGCCGAGCAGGATGCGGTCGGCCTTGATATCCAGGCTTCCGTCGCCGAGCAGGTCGCGCATCGCCGCGCCTGGCGCAGCGGGCGTCGCGACGCCGGGCAGCGGATTGGCATCGGCGGCCACCGCGCCCGACCAGATGAACTCGCCTGCGGTGATCGTGGCGGTGTCGTTCGCCGAGCCGTAGCCATAGATGGCCGGCGTACCGAACACCAACCGCTGGACCGAGGATCTACCCGAGCCGGCAGCCAGGGTATTGAGCTCGACCGAGCCGAACAGGTTGAAGGATTCGCGCGCGTTGAGCACCAAGGTCTCCAGCGCGGGCGTGCCGGTGGCGGTGTTGCCATTGAGCAGGCCGGACAACACGTCCTGGTTGAGCGACATGCCGGGCGGCAGATGGCCGGCGGCGGCGGCTTCGCTCAAGGCCTGGGTCGAACCGAGATTGACCGCGGAAACGCCGAACACCAGGTTGCGCGCGCCGTAACTCAGGTTGTCGCGCAGCGTGAAGGCCTCATTGGTCGAAACCGCGATCGTGCCTTCCGTGTAAAGCGTGGTGTTGCCGGAGCAGATCGAGGCGCAGCCGCCGATATCGATCGGCGTGCTGCCGGTCAAAGTGGGAGCGAGCAGATTGATCCAGCCATTGGATACCGCGAGCACAGACTGGCTTGCAGGCGCGAAAAGGAAACCATCGCTGGAGTCGTAGGACGGTCTGCCGCGACCGAGCGTGGCGATCGAAGCACCCTGCTCCACGAGAATATTGCCGGATACACCACCACCGGCAACGAGGAAAACCTCGGGAGCGGACAACACGGCTCCCGATCGCAACGTCACGTCGTGGGCGCCGTCGATGAATTGCACCAGATTGCCGCCGTATCCGCCGTTCAGATAGGGCAGTCCCCCCACCATCATTCGCGAAGCGCCGAAGGCATTGAGATCGCTGGCATAAAGCGCCACGCCGTCCATGCTCACTGGCGCCTGGCCGTCGGCCAGGATCTCAATGCGCGAATTCGAGGACGTGCGCACCAACAAGCTGCCACCAAAACCTTCGCTGCCAGTCTTCGGTGCGAAGCGCGCTTCGCCATCAAAAGTGAGCGCAGGCGTATCGCCCAGCCCAGCACCACTGGCCAGATTGAGGTCTAGCGTCTTGGCGTCGCTGGTCAACATGCCACGGGTTACGCCCCGCCGCTTGGCATCGGCCAGCACGAAGGCGTTGTAGCTGATCTCGTTGTAGGAGGACTGGGTGCGCACCGTGTCCGCAGGTGTCAGGACGACTTGGCTCGGCAGCGCATCGCGAGTGCCAGTGTTGGCCAACCCGAGCACGCCACCCACGACGTAGGAACCCGTCCCGGTTCCGGTCACCCCGGCCAATCCGTTTTGACTGGGCCCGCCGATCTCGACGCGGAACGCGCCAGGCAACAACGCATAGGTTGACGGCATCAGCGTATAAGTGCCTGCCGGCAAGCCGGGGACGCCTTCCGGTATCGTCAATTGCTGGCCAATCGCCGGGTTGCCCGCTCCTGCATCGGGCGATACTGGCGCATAGCTGCCGGCAAAACTTGGAACGATGGCATAGACCGCATTGTCCGATCCGCTGAAACCGTAGGCAGGGCCTGCGTTGGCCAATGCAGTACGCAGCACGTCCACCGAACCACCACGTCCGCTGACGAAACCTGCCCCCGTCAGTTCGCCGCCACCGGACAAATCCAGTACGGCTCCGTCTTGTACTTCGATCGCCTCGCCGCGCAGGGAAATGCCGCGCTTGATGTCATTCTCGTTCCGGTCGCTCACTGCATCCAAGGTGAGCTCGTTGCCATCGTACTGATAAACGATCCCATCCACGGTACCGCCATAAGGCATCACCAGCCCTGCGGCGCTGACCGACGTGAGGCTGCCGGGCAGGAAGTCCACCCGCGAACTGAACGTTCCCGAGCCCATGTCTGCGTTCGCCCCGATCAGGATGCTGCCGAGCGGCGCACGCACCACGCCGCCTTGGTCGATCTGGGCAGCCGCCAGGGAAAGCGCGCCGAATGCCGAATAGGGAACGTCAGGTAGCGAACCAGCAATGGAGCGGATGCTCAACCGGCCGTCGGGATTGACGATGTTGATCTGCCCAGTACCAACGTTTTCCGGCTGTAACCCGACCGCGATGCGAGCCCTCGCATTCATGGCCGGATAGATCTGCGCTGCGGTAAGAGTCAGACTGGATGGCGCGAGAAGCTGGGTTGGCCAGGTTTGGCTGATGGGAGCCTGTTGGAAGCTGTTCAACAAACGGATGTCACCGCGGCTGGTCAAAGCGACATCATCGAAGCCGGCAAAATTGACCGTATCGCGCAGGTCGACAAGATCGGCCTCGACCCACAGGCGATCGTCCTGGCCACTTCTTATGGTCCCAATGACAGGGCTGATGACGTTGTTCCCTTCAATCCTGTTCCATTCGGCCTGCGCAAAGCGCACATAAGGCGCCTTGACCGACAGCACGGAACCCTCCGGCGAAGCCTCCGTCATGCTCACATCACCATGAAGGCGAATACTGCCACCGAGCGCCAGTGAGACATCCCCATCCACCGCCAACGAAGACGCCAGCGACAGGTGATCGAAACCGCCATTCTTGATGCGGTTGACCCCAAGTTCCGCATGACCGTAGACCAACCCGGAATCTGACTCGCCAGGCCGCAGATTCGCGGCAAGCACACTCTCGCCCTGCTGCTGGGACAGCACCAGTTGGCGCGCGACCTGCACGGCCGGGTCCGGCGTGCCGTACCACCAAGCCCCGGTGAACGCGATGCCCAGCGTGCCACCGGACGCACCCTCGCCGCCGGATGCTGCACGCATCGTGCCATCGAGATAAAGACCGTTGGCCGAGCGCAGAATGATCGAACCACCATCACTGGCGATGGTACGCGACCGCGTGATGCCTCCCATGCTTGCGGCTGGAATATTCAACATCGCACTGGTGCCGGAAGCATCCAGTACCGCACCTGGGCGAATGACCAGGAAACGATCGGACGGACGATTGGGATTATTCTGCGTATCTTCCCAGTCCAGCGCGCCACCCACCTCGATGGAGCCGCCGTCCTGGACCACGCCGTAGCGCCGGCCGTTGGCGTCGAGGGCGACATGGCTGCGTCCGGCGACGTCCAGCACCGCCTCGTCGCCGATCCAGACAGAAGTGTCATGCGGCGCGGAAGCATAGCCCGCGCCGGTATTCCCCATACCCGGATCGGTGATCGCGATGCGCCCGCCCCACGCATTGAGCGCACCGTCGATGGTGATCTGCTTGCGGCCGCTGAGCTCGATGGTCTCGCCGGGATCGACCGTGACGACGGCGCCCTTGCCGATGTCGAGGGTGCCATTGAGCGTGGCATGGTTGCCGGTGCCCAGCTTCAGGCTCGCGCCGCCCCGCTGGGTCATTGCCCCCTTGGCCGGGTCCTCCAGGTAGACGGGTGGAGTCCAGCGTTCGAGCACCTCCGCCGGATCGGTCCCCGTCGGCCCGCGCGTACCGCTGGCCCCCAGTCGATAGACCGGCATGGCCACGTCGAGTGCGGTACCCTCGGTGACCGTCAAGCCGCCATAGCCGTTGATGTCGTACTGCGAGAAGCCGGACTGGAACAGATCCGTGGACAGCGCGATGCCATCGGTGCCCGACGGCGTCCCGCCGATGGCGATCGCGGACGCGGTTTCGATCTTGAGCGTGCCGCCGCCCTTGACGCCATAACCGGCGATCTCGCCATCCAGCGCCAAGGTGCTGTCGAGCGGCACAAAACCGGCGCGAGCGGCAGGACTGAGGCTGACATCGCCACCACGTCCCCCGCGCAGTTTGTTGCCTGCCAGCAGGGCCGCCCCGGAAGAGACGTCGATGCGGCTTCCTGCGGCCAGCGTGAGGTCTGCATACGAAGACAGCGACACGGTGCCGCCGTCGATACGTGCGAGCGCGCCGGGGCGCGATGGCCCGATAGTGTCGTTGACCCACAGACCGCGCACGTCCAGCGTGGCGTGTTCGCCCAGCGCGATGGAAGCGGAGCCGCCGCTGTCGGACAGCAATTCTTCGGCACCCTGGCCGGTGCCGCCGGCGAAATAGTTGGTGGCCGAGATGCTGCCGCTGCGCGCGGTGATACCGGCGCCGATGTCGATGGTCGGCGCCACCAACGCGACCGAACCTCCATCGGCCAGGATCAGATCGCGCTCGATGCCGATGCTGTCGCGCGTCTTCAGTTCGATCCCGCCCAAACCGCTCCGGTTGAGCCGGTCCGCGTCCAGCCAGGCCGTCCCGATGCGGTCCTCGGCGAGCGCATCGGTGGCCGCCAGCGCGGACGCGACATCGTCCACCTGGCCGATCTTCACGTTCACGTCGAACAAGCCGTTCGGCGCGCTCGTGTCCAGGCCGTAGCGCCCCAGGACCAGCGAGCCGGCCCTGGCCACCGTGTTCTGCCCCAGCTTGTAGCCATCGGTGGCGCCATCGGCACGGGCGCCGGTCTGCTGCCCACCGTTGAACACGTCGGCGACGATATCGCCTTCCAGCACCGCGGTCGGCGCGCTGATGACCAATCGACCGGCATCGCGCCCGACCGTATAGCCGTTCTCCAATCGCCGCTGCGGGGCCAGGATCGGGCTGTAGAAGTCTTCCTTCACGCCCCAGCGGGCATGGTCGAGCGTGTAGCCGGTGTACAGGCCCGCGTACACCGCATTGCTCGGCCCCTTGCCCAGGGCGTGGACCTGGCCGTCCTGGGTGCGGAGCCAGGTCTGGTTGATGTAGCCGCTCTGCACGTCCAGCGTGCCGCCGGCGATGTTCACGGTCGAGCCGGCCTGGGTGATCACCTCGTTGCCGCCGAGCGTGATGGTGCCGCCCTGCGCCGCCCACTCGCCGATGCGATGCCCCTGGTTGCCTAGGTAGCCGCCCACTTCCAGCAGGCCGTCGGGCGTGTACCAGCGCCCGGATTCGTAGCCGCCGGTACCGGCCGGCACATAGACCAGGTCGCGCGTGTCCACCCATACCGTGCTGCTCAGCAACCCACCGTCGCGATTGAGCGGCGAATCGCGCATTTCGTTGCCCTGCACGTTGAGCTTGATGGCGTTGCTGTCCATCGCCACCTGCACGCCCACCGCGCCGGCCACGTCGAGCTGCGCCCGGTCGGCGACGAAGGCGCGGCTTTGCGCCTCGACCGCGATCTGGCCGCCGGTCGCCAGGGTCAGGCTGTCGCGTTCGAAGGCGACATCGCCGCCGGAGACGATCTCCACGCGCGACTGGTCGCGGCGGTCGGACAGGCGCGACAGGTTGTCGAACGCGCCGCTGCTGCTCTGTTGGCGCAACAGATCCTGCTTGGTCGATTCCTCGATCAGCGCATCGCGCTGGCCGTCCAGCGCGGTGGTCTTGCCGTCGTCCTCGACCAGCACCGCGGTCACCGCGCCCTCGCCCAGCGCGACCCGCCCGCTGGCATCGCTGCGCGAGTTCAACAGGTGCACGGTGCCGCGGTTGTTGACCGTGGTGGAGGCCATCGCCACGCCGTCCTGGCGCACGTCATGGCCGGCCAGGGTCACGTCGCCCTCGCGCGCCTGGATCAGGCCGGTATTGCGTACCGTGCCGGAGGGATTCGGCAGTGGTTCGCCGGCCGCATCCACGCCATCGGCATTGCGCAGCACGGCCACCTCGTTGCCGCGCGTGGTCGAGGCGGTGTTGCCCGACGTGCCCACGCCCTTGCGGATGACGAAGCTGTCGCCCGCCGCCAGCGTCGCCTGGCCCTTGGGGGTGGCGATCTCGCCGGCATTGGCGACCTCCGTTCCCAGCAACAGCACGTAGCCCCCGCCATCGGTGGACTTGGCGGGCGCCGCGGTCCGGATCAGCGCGCCCTGCTCCACGGCGATCGCGCCGCCCGCGTCGGTGAAGCTCGGCGTGTTGCCGGCCCCGTACAGGCCGCCACCGCTGAATTGGGCGTCGGTCATCGTCGCTGCGGCGGCCACCAGGTTGCGCACGTTCACCTGCGAGGAGCCGTCGAACAGGATGCCGTTGCGGTTGAGCAGGAACACCGTGCCATTGCCGGTGATCCGGCCCTGGATCTGCGACGGACGCGCAAACGGATCGTTCACCCGGTTGAGCACCGCCCAGCCGGCCTGCTGGTCGAAATTCACCGTGGTGTTGCGGCCGACGTTGAAGGTCTCCCAGTTCAGGATGGCCTTGTCCGCGGTCTGCCCGATGTTCACGACCACGCGCCCGTCCTGGGTGGACTGGGTCGGCGCGTTGGCGTTGAGCCAGCCCTTGGTCAACGCGTCGTCGTCGATCTTGAGGCCGCCCTCGCCCAGGCCGTTGGGGATGTCCGAGGAACGCACCAAGGCCGCCTGCCGGGCCTGTTGCTGCAGCGCCTGCTGCAGTGCGATGGCCTGGGCGGCGGTATTGAGATTGGCGATCGACTGCTGGAGCTGCTCGCGCGCGGCCTGCGACTGCTGCTGCGGCGCGGTGAGCGTATTGGCCGGCAGGCCGTTGGGCAGCAACCCGGTGGCCGCCGCGTTGCCCTGTATCGCGCCCTTGTTGGCGAACCAGGCCGGGCTGAATGCCTGCTGCGCGGCGACGCTGCCCGCCACCCCGCCCACCAGCAGCAGCGCCGCGATCGAATGGGAGAGCCGGTTGAAGCGGAGCGACCTCGGCCGGCCATCGCCCGCAGGCAGGTTGACGCCCTTGCTCTTGCCGGCACGGCATACCGTCTTCGACTCGTTCATCTTTCGAGATACCTTGGCTGATCCACGCATTCGGGGCGACGCAAGGGCATCGGTGCCGCGTCGGCACGGCGCTTCACGTCATCCTTACTTGACGTATCGATCGGCCCAAAAACGACACGCCCGAGGCCTCCCGTGCATCTCCGTTTCCGTTGCCTTCTTGCACAAGAAAGCCAGCAGCGACCGATGGCCACTGCCGGCTGGATGACAGGCCATCCCTGGCCCGATTAGCGACGTCCTGCTAGTGCGATCAGAGCGGACGGCCCGGGACGCCAGCGCAGCCGTTGGCGGTGTCGCCGATCAGCTGGGCAGCACCCGCGTCGGTGAAACGGGCACGGATGGCGCTCTTCCAGGTCGCGGTCAGCGGGATGAAGCCATGGTTACGAATGGCGTTATCGTTGTTGATGGTCGAACCGTAGTGGCGACGCAGGAAGGTCAACAGATTGCTGGCCACCGTCGAATTGGCATAGCACTGGCCAATGATGAAGTTGGTGTAGCCGGCGATCGGATACCCCGCGGACGGGTTGCCGAAGGTCGGGACCCAGTTGGCCGGATCGGCCGCGGCGGCGCCGGTCGGCGGAGCAACGGTGTCGAGCGTGGCCTGCACGTTCACTTCGTTCGGCGAGAAGCCCTTGACCTTGGCGACCTTGGTCGCGTCGGTGACGTCCGGGATCACGTCGGGGCCGACGTAGCCGATGCGGCCGTCGCCCGCGTAGACCAGGTTGTAGACGGCCGTCCCGCCAGCGGTCGACGAGAAGATGAAGTTGGACGGCGCGGTATTGTTGACGAACAGGTTGCGGAAGGTCGACTGCACAGTGAAGCCAGGACCGACCGTGACACCATCCGGATAGGTCTTAGACTTGAGCGCGGTACCAGAAACATCCGAAGCGGAGCAGGCCGCCGTCAGGAAGCGGGTGAACAGCTCGCTGGTGCCGCTGCTCTCGCCACGGTAGACCACCGTGATGTCGCCGGTACGGCCGGAGTTCGGCACCTGGCTCCAGTTGGTGAATTTGCCGGAGAAGATGCCGCAGATCGCCGTCACGCTCAGGTCCAGGGCGCTGCCGGCCTTGTTGAACGGGACGGTGACCGAGGTGGCCACGGACGGGATCTGGACCAGGTTGCCGTAGTTGGCGATGGTGGCGGCGCTGCCGTCCTGGCTGTTGTACTGCTGGTTGTAGGTGCTGAGCTCGGTTGCGCTGAGCACCGAGTCGCTGCCGGCGAAGTGCACGCCACCGGTCCCGTTCGGGACAAACAGCGTGATGTTGTTGGTCAGGAACGCCGACTTGCCGGTGCCGCTGCCGGTCACCGCATAGGTGAAGTTGGACGGCAGGATGCTGTCCGACTGGCCCTTGTACAGGTCGGCCGGCAGCGAAGCGCCGCCACCCTGCACGGTGACCTGAGCCGAGGCGACGCCCGCCACCGACAGCAGGCCCAGGGCCAGCGCGGCGGCCATCCGCTTGTTGTGCTTGAACATGATCATCTCCGATTGGTTCTACGTGAAAGTCGAAACCGCGTGAGAGAGGAAAAAGGGTTGCCCCGTCGCCGATCTCCTCCCGACATGCTCTGTCGACGACGGGCCCATGCTCGGCCGCCCGGATGACAGCAAGGCAAAAAATTGTTTGGAGTGCGGCCGCGTTGTTTGGAACTCTCGATTCCTTTTTCGAAAATCCATGCCCGGCGACATGGCCTGGAAGCATCAACCTCTCGAACACCAGCGAAAACGCTCATTCCGCCGTGCATGCACATGACGGTTCGGCTAAAGAATGTCTGGAAATTTCCGGGAAAATATGACGCGCGTACTTGTTGGACTCAGCGCTGGGCGAGAGCGGGATACGCAAGCATCGCCAGGATTGCCGAGGGCGCAGCGCTGGTTGATGTCCCTTGTCGTCCCGGCGAGGCGGAACCCGATGTCCTGGCTTTCCAGGAGCAGAAGTCGCTGGGTTCCAACCTTCGCGGGAACGACGGCGTTGCACCGAGTCCCTGGTCCGCGCGTTCGCGCATGCAGACGCGCGACGGCGCTCGTCGTGCCCGCAGCGCGGACCTCATTGGACGAGCTGGTTCATTTCCATGATCGGCAACAGCACGGCCAGCACGATCAACAGCACCACGCCGCCCATGCCGAGGATCATCAGCGGTTCCAGCAGCGAGGTGAACGCCATGGCGCGCCGTTCGATCTCGCGCGAGACCGTCTGTGCGGCGCGATCGAGCATGGGCGCGAGCGCACCGGTCTTCTCGCCGCTGGCGGTCAGGTGGGTCAATACCGGCGGGAAGATCGCCTGCGCCTGCAGGGCCGCGCCCAGCGGCACGCCCTCGCGCACGCGCGCGGTGGCGTCCGCTACGCAGGCACGCAGGCGCTCGTTGCCGAGCGTCTGCCGCGCGGCGTCCAGCGCGCGCAGCAGCGGCACGCCCGCATCCACGAGGATCGCCAGGGTGGAGGCGAAGCGTGCTGTGTTCACGCCGAGCACGAACTTCCCGAGCAGCGGCATCCGCAGCAACACGCCATCCCAGGCCAGCCGCCGGGACGGCGCGCGCAGCGAGAACCGCCACGCACCTACCATGGCGGCCATGGCCAACAGCGCCGCCCAGCCCCACTCCCGCACGAAGGCGCTCGCGGCCAGCATCGCGCGCGTCAGCAGCGGCAACGCCTGCCGGGCCTGGGTGAAGGCGGTGGCGACCTGCGGCACCACGTAGCTGAGCAGGAAGACGACGATGCCGACCGAGACCAGCGTGACCACCGCGGGGTAGACGAAGGCGGTCGTGACCTTGGCCTGCAGGGCGTTGCGCTCCTCGATGTAGTCGGCCAGCCGCTCCATCACCCGCGCCATGTCGCCGGAGTCCTCGCCGGCGCCGATCAGGGCGCGATAGATCCCGGGGAAATCGCGCGGCTGCATCGCCAGCGCATCGGCCAGGCGCTGGCCGGCGCGCACCTCCGCGCGCACGGCGGTCAGCACCTGGACCAGGTGCCGGCGCCCGGCCTGCTCCAGGGTCGCGGTCAGCGCCGCCTCCAGCGGCAGGCGCGCGGCCAGCAGGCTGGCCAGCTGGCGCGTGGCCCAGGCCAGTTCGCTGCTGGACAGGCGCGGCCCGAGCATTCCGGTGCCGACATTGCGCGCGCGTGCCTCGGCCACGCTGAGCGCGGTGAGGCCGCGCTCGCGCAGGCGCGCGCGCGCGGCGCGCTGCCCGTCGGCCTCGATCGCGCCGCGCTCGATCCTGCCGGTCGCGTCGGCGGCTTCGTACTGGAATGTCGGCATGTCCTTCCCCCGCCTCCGTTCAGCCGTCGCCGGTCACCCGCAGGATCTCTTCCGGCGAGGTGATGCCGGCCGCGATCCAGCGCGCCCCGTCCTCGCGCATGCTGCGCATCCCGGCCTGCATCGCCGCGGCGCGCAGGGCCTGCTCGCCGCGGCCTTCGTGGATCAGGCGCCGCACCTCGTCGTCCACCACGAACAGCTCGTGGATGCCGGTACGGCCGCGATAGCCGGTATGGCCGCAGGCCGCGCAACCCACCGCGCGATGGACGGTGCGGCCGTCCGCGAGCAGCTCCGGCCGCTTGCAATCCGGGCACAGCCGCCGGACCAGGCGCTGCGCCAGCACGCCCAGCAGCGAGGACGCCAGCAGGAACGGCTCCACGCCCATGTCGGTCAGGCGGGTGACCGCCGAGACGGCGTCGTTGGTGTGCAGCGACGCCAGCACGCTGTGGCCGGTCAGCGAGGACTGCACCGCGATCTGCGCCGTCTCCAGGTCGCGGATCTCGCCGATCATGATCGTGTCCGGGTCCTGGCGCAGGATCGCGCGCAGCGCGGCCGCGAAGGTCATGCCGATGCGTGCGTTGACCTGGATCTGGCCGATGCCGGGGAAGTCGTACTCGATCGGGTCCTCGGCGGTGAGCACGTTGGTCGTCGCCGTATCCAGCTGGCCCAGCGCGGCGTAGAGCGTGGTGGTCTTGCCGCTGCCGGTCGGGCCGGTGACCAGCACGATGCCGTGCGGCTGCCGGATCAGCGAAGTGAAGCGCGCCAGCGTCTCCGACGCCATGCCCAGGCGCTCCAGCTGCAGGCGGCCGGCGTCCTTCTCGAGCAGGCGCAGCACCGCGCGCTCGCCATGGCCGGTCGGCACGGTGGAGACGCGCACGTCGATCGGGCGCCCGCCGACCCGCAGCGTGATCCGCCCGTCCTGCGGCAGGCGTTTCTCGGCGATGTCCAGGTGCGCCATGATCTTGATGCGCGAGATCAAGGCCGCATGCAGCGCCTTGCGCGGATGCACCACCTCGCGCAAGGTGCCGTCCACGCGATAGCGCACCACCGAGCGGGTCTCGAACGGTTCGATGTGCAGGTCGCTGGCGCCGTCGCGCGCGGCCTGCGCCAGCAGCGCGTTGATCATGCGGATCACCGGTGCGTCGTCCTGCGCTTCGAGCAGGTCGGTGATCTCCGGGATGTCCTGCATCAGGCGGTCGAGGTCGGCCTCGTTCTCGGCCGCCACCACCACCGAGGCGGCGTCGCCGGCATCGGCGTACGCGGCGGCGATGAGCCGCTCCAGTTCGGCATCGTCGATCCGCAGCGTGCGCAAGGTTCCCACCCTGCGCCGCACCTCGGCGATGGCCCAGCCCGAGGTCGCGGCACCGACGAGCAGTTCCGGGCCGCCGGCGGTGGAACGCAGCAAGGCGCGCTGCGCCTTCGCCCAGGCGTAGGGCAGCATCTGCAACGCCGGTGCGGCGGCGATAGCGCCCTCGCCCGCGCCTTCGGCCGGCACGAGCCCGGGGGCAGGACGCGCCGTCAGCTCCGGTTCCATGGTTCAGGGCTCCATGACCAGCTCGGGCCGGTAACCCATGCGCCGCAACAGCGCCACGGTGGCATCCAGCCTGGCGGGATCGCGCGCGACCTGCGTACGCAACCAGTAGCGCCGGCCATCGGGCGCCGCCGCCGCATAGGCCTGCACGCCGCCGGCCTGGGCCTGCCGTGCGATCCGGTCGGCCTGTTCGCGATCGGGCGCGGATGCGAACTGCACGACCTGCATGGCGCCGTCCGCGCCATACAGCGCCTGCAGGTCGCCGGTGACCTGCGGCGCCGGTTCGCCACTCGCGGTCGCCGCCGTGGCCAACGCGCCCGTCGCGCGGGGCTGCGCACGCAGGTCGTGCGCCGCCGCGACGGGGACGCCCGAGGGCGGCAGCAAGGGCGCCTGCATTTCCGGCAGCAGCCAATGCTTGCCCGGCTGCGCGCGTCCTTGCACCTGGCGCATGAACTCGTAGCGGTCCAGCGTGAGGCTGCGTCCCGCCTGGGTATCGCGCACCACGTGCGGGCGCAGGAAAATCATCAGGTTGGTCTTGACCCGGTTGCGGTTCTCGCTGCGGAACAGTCCCCCCAGCAATGGCAGGCGGCCCAGCCCCGGCACCGCGTCGCGGCCGCTGCTGACGTTGTCCTGCAGCAACCCGCCCAGCACCATGATCTGCCCGTCGTCCAGCAGCACGCTGGTATCCAGCGCGCGCTTGTTGGTGACGACGCCGCTGTCGCTGGACAGTTGCTGGTCGATGCTGCTGACCTCCTGGTAGATGTCCAGCTTGACCGTGCCGCCCTCGGAGATCTGCGGGCGGATGTTGAGCTTGAGGCCCACGTCCTCGCGCTCGATGGTCTGGAACGGATTGCTGCTGCCGTCGCCGCTGTTGGTGACGTAGCGGCCGGTGACGAAGGGCACCGTCTGCCCGACCATGATGCTGGCCGGTTCGTTGTCGAGCGTCATCAGGTTGGGCGTGGACAGGATGTTGGCGCCGTTGCGGCTCTGCAGCGCGTTGGCGAGCACCTTCAGGTTCAGCACCTCGCCGATGCCCGGCAGCCTGATGGTGCCGTCGAGCACGCCGATGTTGAAGCCTTCCGGCAGCACGTCGATCGTGGTGGCGCCGTTCTTGTTGATCCCGCTGCCGCCGAAGTTGGCGCCGCCGAAGGTGCGGCCGTTGCCGGTCAGCCACTGGATGCCGAGCCGGCCGGTGTCGTTCTCGGTGACCTCCACGATCAGGCTCTCGACCAGTACCTGCGCACGGCGCTGGTCGAGCTGGTCGATCACCTTGCGCAGGCTGCGGTACATCGGCTCCGGCGCGGAGATGATCAGCGTGTTGGTGGTGGCGTCCGCCTGCACGGTGACGCCGCCGGCGGAGAACGCGGTGTCGGTCTGGCCGGTTCCCGACGGCGTGGCGCCGCTCGCGGTGGTCGAGGGTTGCGTGCCGCCGCGCAGGCCGCTGCCCGTGTTGCCGGCGTTGCCGTTGTTGGTGGCGTTGGCGCTGGACGACCCGGAACCGCTGTTGCCCGAGATGGCGCCGTTGGCGCCCAGCGCTTCGCGTACCGGATCGGTGCCGGCGGCCGGTGCGTCGCTCTGGCCGGTCAGCAGGCCGCGCAGCACGCCGGCCAGGTGCACCGCCTGTGCGTTGCGCAGGTACACCACCTGCAGGTTGCCGGGGTCGGTCTGGGCCTCGTCCAGCTTGCCGATCAACTCGCGCGCCAGGCGCGTGCGCGCCGGGCTGCTCGCGCGCACCACCACACTGTTGGAACGCGGGTCGGCCACCACCAGGATGCGTTGGGTCGGATCGTTGCCCTGCTGCGAGTCGAGCAGTTGCGCGGCCAGCGCCGCCACGTCCACGGCGATGCCATGGCGCAGCTTGACCACCTCGGTATCCAGCGATACCGGCGTGTCGATGCTGGCGATGACCCGCGCGATCCGGTCGAGGTTGTCCGCGTAATCGGTGATGACCAGCGTGTTGTTGCCGGGATAGGCGGTGATGGGATTGTCCGGCGCGATCATCGGCCGCAGCACCGGCACCAAGTTGGCGGCGTTCTCGTAGTTCAGCTGGAACGTGCGGGTGACGATCTCGCCGCCGGGCCCCTTCGCGCTTCCGACCGGGCCGCCGTGCAGCTTGGCGTCGGCCTGCGGCAGCACGCGGCTGACGCCGTCCACGTCCACCACCGTATAGCCCTGCAGGCGCAGCGCGCCCAGCAGCAGTTCGTAGGCCTTGTCGTAGGAGACGGAACCGTCCGACACCAGCGTCAGCTGCCCCTTCACGCGCGGATCGATCAGGAACTGGCGCCCGGTGAAGCGCGCCGCCAGGCGCAGCACCGCGCCGATGTCGGTATCCACCAGGTTCAGCCGCACCTGGTCGTCGATCTCTTCCACCGGCTCCTTGGCCACGACCGAAGATGCGACCGCGACGAACAGGCTCAACGCGACCGCCCCGCCCCACTTCCATCCACGCATCACCGCGATTCCCCTGCCGGTACCATGCCCAGGCGAACCCGCCCGGAGAGCACCGCGCCTTGTCCATCGTTGTTGGAGGTCCCGGCACGGGCCAGTTCCACGTCGGCCAACGCCGCGGCCAGTCGCGGCGGTTCCGCCAGCAGCCAACCGACCAGCGCCCCGGCCGGCGCCTGCGAGAACTTCAGCTCCCATGCCATCGGCGAACCGGCCTGCCCCCGCGAAGGAGCCAGTTCGTAATGCCCCGCGAGCCCGCTCGCGTCGAGGCTGCGCCGGATCGCGTCCGGCATCGCAGGCGCGTCCACGGCGACTTGCCGCTCCTTCAACACGCCATCCAGGGCCGTGGCCTGGGAGCGCAGCCGCGGCAGTTCCTCCTGCCAGTACGCGATCGACTTCAGCGCCGGCTCGACCAACACCCACCACGTGGTCACCAGCGCCACCGCAAGGCCGCCGGCCAGCAGCATCCGCTGCTCCCGCTTGGCCAGGCCGCGCCAGTAGGTTCGCAACGGGGCGATCGCATCGCGCAGGGAAGATCGCCCTGCGCCATTCGCTCCATGCAGTGCCGGCAGCAACTTCATGCCTGGCCTCCGGGCTCGTTGCCCTCGGCAGGCGCCGGCGACGCGTCCGCGCCCTGGCGAATGCGCCATCCATCGTCCGTCGCTTCGACCTGCATGCCGGCCGCCTGCGCCGCCGACGCCCAGGGTGGGGGCTCCGTCGCCTTGGGTGCACCGGGATCGCTTCTTTCCACGGACCGCAGCACGAATTGCCCCGGGGTGTAGCGGAGCTCCTGCACCTGCCCGGCGAGGAACGGCAATGCGGTGGCGCTCGCCGTGGCCAGCGCGGCGAAGGTCGTGCCTGCGGCGGCGCCGGCGCGTTCGGCCGCGACCTGCCGGCGCGCCTGCTGCAGCGGATCGATCACGCTCGGCAGCGAAGGGAACGCCTGCATGACCTGTTGCGCCATCTGCGCGCGCAGCCGCTCGCCTTCCATCGCCAGGCGCGCGGCATACAGGTTCAATCCGCCCAGGCCGACCACGAGCGCGGCCGCGCACCAGAGCAGCGGCTTGCGCCAGCGCCCGGGCGAAGCCACGGCCGCGGTGGCCGGCACCGGCAGCGACCAGTCGGGTGCATGGCCGGACCATGCCTGTCCGGCCGGCATGGACCGGACCGGCATCGGAACGCGCCCGGGCAAGCCCTGTGGCGGCGCTCCGATCCAGTCCAGGGTGGCTGGGGCCTCGCGCTCGACGGCCGCCACCAACACCGACAGCGTCGCATCGTCCATCGCCTCGGCCGGCTGCACGAAGCCCATGTCCTCGCCACAGCGCACCACGACCCCGGCGTCCACCTTTTGCGCGGTCCACCCGTCGCCGGCGGCAGGCAGGAAGAACGGCGTGGGATAGAGCCGGTCCAGCACCAGCCCGCACGAGGCGAACACGCCGGCGGCGCGCGCCAGCGCCGTGCGCGACACCCACGCCACCGATACGCGCCCGTCGCTGCCGCGCGGGCCATGCGCCAAAGCGACCTCGCCGGGATCGTCCAGCATCAGCGCTTCGACTTCGCTACGCACCGCCGCGCGCAGGCGCGCGCCGGTCAAGGGCGGCACGGCGATGCGCACGAGGATCAGGTCGTCCGCATGCAGCACGGCCTGCACGCGGCCGCCGGGCCAGCGCTGCCCGGCTTCGGCCAAGGACCACGCTCCCTCGGCCCAGCTGCCATCGCGGCCGCGCAGTGCGCCGCACACCCGCGAACCGGGCGCCAGCGCCGCCAGTGGCGGCAATGCCAGGCGCAATGCGGCGCGGCGGCTCATGCGCCCATCCGCAGCCAGACGAGCTGGGGTTCGCGCCCGGCACGGACGCTCCGGCGCACCAGCGCCTGTACCGGCACCTGCGCGCCATCCACCGCCACCGTGCCCGATACCTGGAACCACTGGCTCACGATGGTCACGCGCAACTCGTCCACCGGCAGGTCGCGCAGGCGCAGGCGGTTGACGAAATCGCTGCGGTTGACGAACCAGCGCCCGCGGTCGCGTTCCTGCAGCACTTCGCGTGCGCGTTCCGGCGTCAGCCCGGGAACGCCGGCGCCGATCACTTCCGCACTGGCGGTGTTGCCGTTGATCCAGGTGTTCTCCGGCAACACGGTGACATACGGGCGCAGCCGCGCCAGCACGCCCGCGTCCACGCCCGCAAGCGTGCCGAGGTCGTCGAGCGTGCGCGGCAGCGGTTGCCGCGCCACGGTCAGAGCGACCGGCACGTCTGCTGGATCCGCGGCATCGCCTGCGTCCTCGCCGCCATGCGGGCGTTGCAAGGGCACGCTGGCGACCACCCGGCCGACGATCCGGTCCGCGACGTCCTGCTTCACGCCCAGCTCCCTGCACAGGCGCAGGAAGGCCGCCACCTCGTCGGCATCCACTTTTCCCGTGCGCAGGAGATTGCGCAGGTTGAACTTGCCCTGCTCGTCCTCGATCCGCAGCACCACCTCGCCGGTGGCGCGATCGGTCGGACGCACCGCGCGCAGCGGCCTGGCCCACTCGCCATCCAGCCGCGTCAACGGGTTGCGCGCCGCGTCCTCGCGCAGCACGGCCATGGCCTGCGCCACGCCGTCGCGCGCCAGCCACTGCGCCCGTACCCGCGACTGGTCGCCCTGCACCATGCGCATGAACGCGGCCTGCCGCACCGCCACGCCGGCGGCGATTACCGCCACGAGCGCGACCACGATCAGCGCGGCGACGACCGCCATGCCGCGCTGGCCGGCACGCGGCCCGCGGCATGCGCGCGAACCGGGCGTCATTGCACCGACAGGCGACGCATCACAACTGCCAGGAACCGATGTCCGCATCCGCCTTCTCCCCGCCGGCCTTGCCATCGGCACCGAGCGAGAACACGTCGATCTCGCCGTTCTGGCCCGGGTTCGAGTATTGGTACGGATGGCCCCAGGGGTCCGGCGGCAAGCGTTCCAGGTAAGGCTGCGCACCGCCGGCCGGCGGGTTCACCAGCGCCTGCAGGCCCTGCTCTTTGGTGGGATAGCGGCCGTTGTCCAGGCGATACAGCTTGAGCGCCTGCATCAGCGCGGCGATGTCCTGGCGCGCCGCCGTGGCGCGCGCCTGGTCGGGCCGGTCCATCAACCGGGGCACGATCAGCGCCGCCAGGATGCCGATGATGACGACCACCACCATGATCTCGATCAGGCTGAAGCCGCGTTGCCGCGGCGCGCCGGGGCCCATGGGAATGCTGGTACGGACGATATCCATCTCACTGTCCTCGGTGCGCCAGAAAAACCCGCTCGGCGATCCTTGCAGGTGCGTGTGTCAGAACGGTAAAAAAAGGTTTGGAAAACGCGCTGCGAACGCGGCCGCGAAAGGCGCGCACGGATCGTGGCGCGTTCATGCCGCCCTGACCTCGGCGCGGCGGCCGCCTTCCGGTGCTTCCTCGCGCAGCGCGCGGGGCGTCGCGATCTCCATGTGGATGGCATGCACCAGCCCGAGTTCGGAGACGAACCGCTCCAGCGGCGCGCGCGCGAGCAAGAGCTCGATCAGCGCCCATGCATCGGGATGGCGGGACAGGCGCGCCAGTTCGCCCACGAAGCCGGGCCGGTCCACCTCGGCCTGCTCCAGGCCGACGAATCCCTCGAACAACGCGTTGTGGCGGAGCTGCTCCTGCAGGAATCGAGCGCTCTCGATGCCGTAGACGCGCTGCAGGATCAACGCGCGCAGCCGTGCGGCGACGTCCGCATCGCCCTGCTGCTGGCCCGCGAGCGCGTGCAGCGATGCGGCGTTCTCCTGCATGCGCGCGTCGAGATGCGCGCGCAACGCCGCCAGCGGATGCCGCTCGGGAACCGGGCTCGCTCCGCGGACCGTGTTCAACCAGGTCTCGTGCGAGACGATCCACACCCAGGGCTTGCCGTAGCGGCATACCGAAACGGGAACGCGCTGGGCCGACTTCAGTATCCGCGTCAGCGAGCGATCCATCTCCAGCATCGTGACTCTGGGAAACTCGTCCATACGCGCTGCGCCCCATGTGATGGCATGGGGCCCGCCATCGCCGGCCGGGCCCCTCCCCATGAAGACGGATCGCGCCGGCCGCGAGCGACACGCAACGACGCGGCGACGCCGCCGCCGGCATCACCAGGGAAGCCGCGAACGCCAGTGCTTCATCGCATCGGCCTCCATCGCGAGACCGGAACTGCGCAGCACGTCACCAATCGGAAGCTCCTGCAGCAACAGTCCCACCAGATCGACGGCTCCTTCGTCGTCGAGCACGTTGCGCAGGCCGTCGGCCAACTGCGCGGGCTTCCAGCTTTCCAGCAGCACGCTGTCGAAGCCGACGAACCAGCCGAACAGGCGGTTGTGGACGATCTGCTCGTGCAGGAGCGCCACGCTGCCGAACGAATAGATCGCCTGCAGGACCAAGGCGCGGAACAGCGGCTCGGGCGTCGTGCCGAGCGGACTGGTACGGAACAGGCGCCTCATCAGGGCGACTTCCTGCTCCAGCACCTCGTCGACGTGCTTGCGCACCGGCACCAGCGGGTGGTCTTCCTGCGAGAAACGCAGGTGCTGGTGCTGCTGCCGCCATGTCGCGTCCGAAAGGATCCACACCCACGGCATGCCGTAGCGCGTCACCAGCAAGGGCTCGCGCCAGGCCGAATCCAGGAACGCCGACAGGCTGCGCCTGAGATCGACGGCGCTCACTTCCGACTTTCGCACTACCGGTACCTCCTTATCCGGCGCTTCGCAACCGCAGCGGCCCGCGCCGGCGGTTTCGGCGGCGACACCATGCCCGCACTGGAACGTGCCATCCATTGGAGACGTATCCCGCGCGGCGAAGACGAACGAGGGCGTTCGTCCCGCGCGCCTTCACGCCAGCAGAACGACGCCGCCGGGATAGGCGTGCACGTCCAGGTTCAATGCCAGCCGCAGCTGTTCGATCACCGCATCCGGATCGTCGACGCTGAACCGCCCGCTGACCGGCTGGCGGGCGACCTGGTCGTCGAGGATCACCACGCGGCCCGGTCGATAGCGGTTGAGCTCATCGACGACCTGCGCGAGCGCGGCCTGGCGGAACACCAGCACGCCCTGCTGCCACGCCGCCACGTCCGCCGGGTCGACCGCCACCAGCCCGCCGATCGCATCGCGCGTATACGCCACCTGCTGGCGTGCCTGCAGGTTCAGCACGTGCGGCCCTGCATGCTCGACGCGCGCCGTGCCGGCCAGGCAACTCACCTGGACCCGTTCGCCGCTGCGCCAGACATCCACGCGCGCGCCGTCGCTGTCGAGCACCACGCAGCCGTTGCCCGCACGGATGGTGAAAGGACGCGCGCCCGACAACCGGACGCCGGCGCGCCCGGCGACCAGTTCCATGGCCTGCACGGGCCCGTCGGCGACGCGCAGGCTGGTCTGGGCGTCCATCTCGACCACCGCCCGGCCCGCGAGCTGCACCTGCCGGCGCTCGCCGGTGGACGTGCGGTAGTCGGCGCGCAGTTCGTCCAGCGATGGCCACAGCCCCAGCGGCGGACGCCATGCCGCGAGCGCCACCAGGGCGGCCGGCGCGGCCAGCGCGCCACCGATGAACGCCCGCCGCCGCAACAGCGGCCCGCCCCTTCCGCGAGCCGCTCCCGGCGCCGCCAGCGGCTTCCAGTTGGCCACGTCCTGGCCGGCGCTGCCGATCTGCCGCCAGAGCCGTTGCGCCTTGGCGAACGCCGCCCGGTGCTCCTCGCTGATGGCGCACCAGGCCTTCAGGGCATCGGCGTCGGCCGCCGTGGCCTGGCCCGAGGTAAGCAGGGCGATCCAGGCATAGGCCTCCCGCTCGAGGGGGCTGACGGTACGGATCCGCTCGTCCGATGGGTTCATGGGGTTCTTCTGCGGCGCCCGGGCACGCCGGGGCCACCTGTTCGCTCGATGTCTCGCCTAACTGTAGACGGATCGAGCGCGTGCAATACGCACGAAATCTAAATGCCGAGGCGGGCCGCGATGTATTCCTGGGCGGCCTTGAGCTCCCGCTGCACCAGGCGCAGCGACACCCCGAGGCGCTCGGCCACGTCGCGCTGCTGCATGCCCTCCACGCGCACGGAGAGCAGGATCTGCCGGCGGCGCGCCGGCATGCGCTCGATGATGCCGGCCAGCGCCTCCAGTTCGAGGCGCTCCTCGGTCGACTGGGCCGGGCCGGGATTGGGGTCGGCCAGGTTCAGCAGCGAATCGATTTCCTCGGCATTGAGCAGCCGGCTGTCCGCCCGCTGCCGGTCGACCATCACGTTGAAGGCCATCCGCAGCAGGTAGGCGCGCGGGTTGCGCACCGCTTCCAGGCCGCGTTGCTCGGGGCGGGTGGCCAGGCGCAGCCAGACGTCCTGCAGGGCGTCGCTCGCCTGCTCCGTGCATCCCAGGCGGCGCGCCAGCCGTCCCCTCAGGTCGTCGTAGGCCCCGAGGAGATAGTCCCTGAGGTCCGCCGTGTCCGCCATGCCGTCAGCCATGAGCCGCTTCCTCCTCCGTGACAGGCGCCGCGTTCCGCCCACCGGGGCAATCCGCCGAACGCGCGACCGTCTTTGGCAATATCAACAAGGTCAACGGCTGCGGCATGCCGGCCGGTGGGGCCTCGAATGCCGTTGCCGAAATCGTCTCCACGAGGGCCGCATCGAGCGAGGGGTCGCGGGTGGTGTCGAGCAGCTTCACGCGCCGCGGGCGGCCGTCGCCGCCGATGTCCAGTTGGATCGCCGCCCGGTAGTCGCCGGGAGCGAGCCGCGCGTCCTGGCAGAACCTGCGGCGCAGGTTCGCTTGCGCGCTGCCGTAGTAGGCGATGTACGCCGGAGGCGTCCGGGCGGGCGCAACGCTGCGCACCGGCACCGACGCCGTGGGCAGCAGCACGACCCGATCCGGTCCGGAATGCCGGGGCATCAGCCCGGTTCCGTCGATCAGCATGCGCAGCCCCGCATCCGGGGTGAACCGCCCCTTGACCGCCCTGGAAGTCCTCCCTTGCGCCAACGCGCCCTGGTAGAGGACCGACCATCCGGTCAAGCTGCTGTAGCGCTCCAGCGCCACCTGCAACGGCAAAGCCTGGATATCGAACTCCACGGTGCCCTCGGCATCCGCCCCGGACACGGCCACAACATCCCCCCCTGTCGACTGCCCTCCCGTTGCCCCGGACGTATTCGCGCAAGCCAACCCGCACGCCAGGACCAGCGAGCCCATGCAAGCTTGCGCAACGTACGTCCTGACCACATTCACCTCGTGGAACGCCTGGCGTTGCATCGCATCGCAACCCCAGGCCCCACACTCGACATCCATCGGATGGCCGGGCGACCACCGCCGGCAATGGCGGTACCCCCGCTCCTCGTCGACAACCTAGCAAGCCCAGGTTGCACTTTTGCGACATTCCTACCTCGGGAATATCGCGATGGCGTTCCCGGAACCTGTTCATGCTGCCCAGGGCCACGCCGACGCCCATGAACAACGCCAGGCGGTTGCTGTCGCCCGTGATCTTGCCGTTGCTTGCGCTTTCCGTCTTTGATTCACCGCGGCCCTATCCGCGACGGCCCCGGAGCGCGTGGCGCACAAGGCGCGGAGACCCGGGGGCGTGCCTTCTTGGGGCGAAAGCCCTTGCTTCTGAAACAAGAAGCAAAAAGCCGAAGCGACGTCCCCGATTCCCGCCTTCGCGGGAGCGACGACCATGAAGACCATGAGGCTCCGCCCGTACCCCCGCCCGCCCTCGGGCACCTTCTCCCGAAGCGGAAGGAAGCCTGCATCGCCTGATCAGACAGCGCCGGTAAGGCCCGTCGGGACTGGAGTCCCTCCCACAAGGAACAGCACGAGGGCTCAGTCCCCATCCACCGGACCGAAGATCGGCAGGCAGCAATCAACTAGGACGTGGAATCGGGCCCTTCCTTGCGCTCCCTGACGATGCGATAGCTCTGGAAGCCCTTCCGCGGCGTGAACCGGCCGCTGTCTCCGGTGATGGCGTAACGGATCGCAGCGCCCAATGCGACCGGGGACGAGCATCCCCAGCCGCGCGCTTTTCGGTAGGCCTTCTGGAAGTCCCGCATGAACATACTTTCTCGCTGAAGACAGCTCTCCAGGGCAGTTCCGGCGATCTTACCCCAGCCACATGACTATCTGGTATCGCCTGCCGCGGCCGGCACGGGTTCCAGTGCGATGGGCAGCGCGGCGATCTTCGCATCCAGCCCAGCGACCACCTCCGCGGTCAGGTCGTTGCTCAGGTTGCCGCCCAGTACGCTGCCGCGGTCCAGCAGCAAACCGCACTTGTGACTGGCATAGACCTGCGCGATGACCGGCTGCGCCTCGTCGGAGATGCGCTGCATCGCCTTGAGCCGCGTGGCCTCGATCTGGCGGCCCCGCTCGGCGGCCTTCTGGCGCAGCGCGTTGAATTTCTGCATCGCGGCGCGCTGCTGTTCGTTCAACTGCGATTCCTGCAAGCCCGGCCGGCGCAGGCCCAGGCGCTCCATCTCCTGGTCGAGCGCGGCCTGCTCGCCGCCGATCTCCGTCTGCGCGGTCCGGGTGAACTGCTGCAGCTTCTCGTTGGTGCTCTTGCCGACCTTGGCATTGGCGAACACCGCCTCGCGACTCAACAGGCATACACCGGGCACCGCGCTGCCGCCCAGCGAGGTGGCGCTTTCCTGGGCCAGGCCCGGCAAGGGCAGCGATGCCGCGGCCGGCAGCGCCAAGGCCATCCAGAGGCTGATCTTCTTCATTTCGGCAAATCTCCTGGCAATACGCGAATCATCGGAAACGAGGCGGGATCGTCAGTCCGGCAGCAGGTCGGCAAAGCCGGCCAGCGAGAGCAGGTGCGCGTTCACCAACGCCAGCCATCCCTTGCGGTGCCATTCGACGACGACCTGCTCGGGCAGTTTCTCGAACGCTTCGGCCGACACCACCGAGAATCCCGTCAGCGTGGTCCGGCCGCCCTGCGGCGAGGCGATGCTGGCGGTACGCTCGAGCAACAGGCCGTTCTGCTCCAATGCGCCGACGAACGCCTGCGTGGCGGCGCTCTCGCGGGTGAACGCGTCGCAGAACTGCAAGGCTTGCTGGGTGATCGCGGCAGGCTTGCCGTCCTCGAACAGCGGCGCCCCCTCGCTTCCGTCCTTGACCACCATCGCGGACTCGGCGTCGATCGCCAGCGCGTAGTCGCCCTCGTTCATCTGCGCGAACACGAACGGATAGCGTCGCACGTAGGCCGGCACGTACGCGCCGGCCTGCCATGCGCCGTCCTTGACGAACCGGTTGCTCCGCTCCAGCCCGAGCACGGCCACCGGCATGCGCTCGGCGCCGGCGAAGACCAGCGGATAGTGGCGCGCGGCCGCGGCGAACTCGCCGGCCATGACCGGTACCGAGTTCGCGCCGGCCGCGAAATCCACGCCCGCGGGCCGGATCCGCCATGCTCCGTGGATCGCGGCGTTCAACAGTTCCGGCCGCCGGTAGAACAGCGGCGCGGCCTGGGCGTGGCGTTCGCTCGTTTCCGCGGCCTGCGGCGCCGCGTTCCCTGCTTCCGTACCGGTTCCTGCTTTTGCGAGATCGTTCATCCCTACTCCGTTTCCGATGTGTTTTCCGGAGCGGTCACGGGCGACCGGCTCCGTGGCCGTCCGCCAGCGCCATCTTGAGCAGGCGGCGTTTCCTGGGCTGGACGGCCTCGATGGATTTTTGCACTTCATCCCTCGGCAGGCCGGCGCGATCCAGCACCAGTTGCACGAGTTGCCGCGACAGCTCCGAATCCTCCTGCGCCTTCCACACCCGCGCGGGGATGAAGAACGCGACCGGGATGCCGTCCCGGGTCACCACCATGGGACGGTCGCCCGACATCAGGATCTCGCCCAGCTTGCTCGCCAGGCGCCTGAGGCTGATGACTCTCTCTTGCGTGCGCATCGATGTTTCTCCCTGCATATCGATCGGCCTTCAACGCCGGCCACGCGCCCCCTTTTAGAACTTGGCATTGACCTCCAGCTGGAACACGTCGATCGACAGCGGCGGGCCGAACACTTCCTTGGCCGCGAACCAGCTGCCGGTCACCCAGACGCGCTTGCCGAACAGGTACGAAGCGCCCAGGTAGTAGCCCTTGGCATTGGTGCCGCCCAGGTGGAAATCGGAATCGTTGAACGCATCGACCACCGCGTCCGGATCGACCCGGCGATAGCCGAGCCAGGCGTTCCAGTCGCCGATGGCGCCCGGCTGCAGCACGCCGAAGGTCGCCTGGAACTGGTAGGCCGTGTCGCCGCTCTTGATGTCGGCCGACGACGGCTGGCCGTCGGGGGCCGCGGCGAGATTGGTGACGATGCCGCCCTGCGCCCGTTCCCACATCTGCCTGGGATCGTAGGCCAGGTTCTTGATCCAGTTGCCGTCCAGCTGCAGGCCGTAGCCGCCGAACGCCGGCAGCGTGTAGCGCAGGTTGACGTCGAGCAGCTCGAACTCGGAGGCCAGGCCCACGTACTGCGGCTGCGGCGTATTGGCCGGATCGGCGGGATCCAGCGCGATGTTGCGCAACAGCATCAGCGTGTTGCCCTTCTGCATGAACGCCGGGCGCGTCCAGTCGGTGCTGCAGTAGTCGGCGCCCGCGTACAGCGCGCAGGGCTCGGACAGGCGGCCGTTGACGCGGCGGAAGTCGTAGTAGGCCAGCGCGCCGCGCAGGCGATGCGCGTCCGAGAACGCCCATTCCGCGCCCACCTGCAAGCCGTTGAGCCACTTGTCGCGGCTCTTCTGCTTGTTCGTGCTGGTGCTGGGGAAGCCGTCGGAGGAGTACTCCAGCGGGGTCATGCCCAAGGTCGCGAACAGCGAGAGATCGTCGCCGGCGAACTTGTCGGCGTACTGGAACGCGATGCCGTCGAAGTTCAGGTCGTTGGAGAACAGCGTCTCGGTGGACCAGTACGGATTGTCGAAACGTCCGCCGACCACGCGCAGCCAGTCCACCGGCTTCCAGGCGAGCCACACCTGGTCGATCCAGGCGTCCTTCTTGTCCAGTCCGCCGCCCAGCGTCTGCGTGGTCGAGACCGGCCCGTTGTCGTTGCCGGTGGCTAGGCGGATGCCGGCCTCGGTATTGCCGCCCAGGTCGGCGGCGATGCCGATGCGGCCGCGGATGCGCCAGGAGTTGTTGCGGTCCTGGCGCGTATTGCGCAGCGGCGGCAACCGCAGGTTGGTATTGGAATTGACGTCGTAGCCGGAGCCGTTGTTGATCGCCGGCCAATCGACCTCGATGACGCTGTTGCGGTCGGAGTACAGGCGCGACTCGTTGCGCACGCGCACGTCGCCCTGCACGCGGATGCGCTGGGTCCATTCCGGCACGGCGTCCGGCGCGGCCCAGCGCTCGTCCTTGGCCTGCGCCAGCACCTCGGCCTTCACTTCCTCGCGGATCTCGTCGCGCACGGTCTGCGGGATGTACGGCACGCGCACGTCGCCCGGCTGCGCCTGCACCGCTGCGGCCGCCGCCGGGGCCTGCGCACGCTCCTCGCGCTGGGCTTCCTGCAGCAGCAGCTGGCCGGCCTCGGGCTTGAGCGCGCCGCTGTCGATGAGGCTGCGGATCAGCTTGACCATCGTGCTTTCGTGCCCGGCCGCCTGCTGCGCCTGGACGTTGCCTGCCGCCAGCGCCAGTCCGAGCGCTGCCACCAGCGCGGTGCGCTTGATAGGACCGGGGATCGTGTGGAGTCCTGCACTTTTCATCGGGTGTTCTCGCAAGAGGAAATTCATCGGAAGGCGGAGATGCCGCGGTTCATCCGGCCGGGCGGCGCCCCTGCACCAGCACGCGCGCGGGGAACGGCAGCGACGCGGGCGGCCGCTCGTCGACCTTCCCGTAGTTGCGCAAGGCCTCGAGCACGGCCTGGTCGGCCTCCTGGTTGCCGCTGCCGCGCACCAGCTCGACCCGGCTGATCGTGCCGTCGGATTCGAGCCAGACATCGAGCTGCAACTGGAACGCCAGCCGGCGCACGCGCTCGTCGCGCGCGATGGCCTGCTGCAACGCGTAGCCCAGGTAGCGCCCGTAGCTCGCGTTGCCGGCGCCGCCGGGGCCCGCGCCGACGGAGCCGCCGCCGCTGCCCTTCTGGATGCCGAAGCTGTCGCTGCCGGCCTGCGCATCGGCGTCCATCGTCACCGGATCGGAGGTATCCGGCGTCGGCGCCTCCTCGGTGGGCTTGGGCACCTCTTCCAGCGGCTCCGGTTCCGGCATGGTCTCTTCCGGCTTCGGTTCCGGCTCGGGCTCCGGTTCGGGTTCCGGCGGCGGGGGCGGTGGCGGCGGCAACGCCAGCATCGGCATGTCGGGCACCTGGCGCTTGGTGGTCGCCGTGTCCTTGAACAGCAGATACCAGAGCAGCGCCCCCAGCGCGGCCAGCAGCAGGACCATGCCCGCCGCCGGCCGCCACCATCCGGCCGGCCTGCGCGGCGATCCCGTCGGGTTGGAGGATTCGGAATTCACGCCCGGTCACCCTTGCGGCTTGCCGGTGACCAACCCGACCTGGCTCAGCTCGATCCGCCGCAGCAGGTCCAGCACTTCCACCACGCGCGCGTACTGCACCTGCGCGTCGCCGCGCACGATCACCGGGAAATCGGCATTGACCGCCTTCTCCTGGCGCAGCCGGTCCTCCAGCTCGGGCAACGTGACCGGGTACGCGTCCAGGAACACCTGCCCGGCGTTGTCGATGGTGATCGCCTTGGTCTTGGGTTTCTCCAGCGGCGTGCTGAAGCTGGCCTTGGGCAGGTTCACCTCCAGCCCCGGTATCGTCGCGTTGCTGGTCAGGATGAAGATCACCAGGACCACCAGCAGCACGTCGACGAAAGGCGTCACGTTGATGCCCTTCTCGCGCTTCTTGATGCCGAATGCCCGCTTGGCCATGGCGCGTCCTCAGGCCTGGGCCGAAGGCGCGACGGCGCCGAGCGTGCCGTCCTCGGACTCTTCCGCCAGCCGCGCGGCGAATTCGTCCACGAACACCGCCATGTCCGCCGAGATCGACTCCGAGCGGGCCGACAGCCAGTTGTAGCCGAACAAGGCCGGGATCGCGACGCCCAGGCCGGCGGCGGTGCACAACAGCGCCGCCGCCATGCCGGGCGCCACCGAGTTGATGTCGACCGCGCCGGCCATCGCCGCCACCGCGAACACCAGCATGATGCCGATGACCGTGCCGAACAGGCCGACATAGGGCGCGCCCTCGATCGTCGTCGAAAGCCAGTTCATGCGCTTGGCCATGCGCTCGGTCTCGCGGATCACTTCCGCGTCCAGCGAAGCGCGGATCGCGCCGATCGCCGAATCGGACAGCCGCAGGCTGCCGGTATGCGCCTGCCGCCCCTTCACTTCCTCGATCGCGATCCGGTACAGCTTCCACAGCGTCGAGCGCTGCAGGATCTCCGGGCTGATCCGGCCGGCGCCGGCCATGTCGTTCAAGCGCGTGATGGAGTCGCCGGAGACCCTGCGGTACTGCTCGGTGAAGGCTTCGTTGGCCTTGTCCACGCTGCCGAAATACCGGCTCTTGGCGATCATGATCGCCCACGAGACCAGGAACATCAGGAACAGCACGACCACCACGACCCAGGCGTCCACCGGCATCGACTTGAGGATGAAGCCGAAATGGCTCACGCCCGCCGACTGCTCGTCCTCGCCGAACGCGAGCAGCCGCGAATCGCCGCCCTGCGACAGCGCATCGGCCTGGATGAGGGCCGCCGGGCGCGCCACCTTGGAAATGCGCACCTCGTCGATCGCGCCCGCGAACGGAGCGGCCGGCACGCTGGCGCTGGCGCCGTCGGCGGCCGCCGGCGCCGGGGCATCGCCGCCGATGTAGGTGTCGGTATTGAGCGCAGGCAACGCGGCGGGCAGGCGCGCCGCCTCGCGGCCGCCGACGTACAGCAGCACCTGGCCGTTGCCGGCGGCCAGCGCCAGCGCCGCAGGCTGTCCGGCGGCGAGCGCGCTGCCCGCCGCGGCGCGCGCCCCGTTCACCTCGACGAACGGCGTGCCGTTGTCCAGCCCCACCCGCAGCGAACCCGCCCCGTCGCGGCGCGCGTAGATCACCTGGTTGGGCGCCAGTTGCTCGGGCTTGATCCAGGCCGAGAACGTGAACGCGCCGCCTTCGGCGATCGCCAGCGACGGCGAAGCCGGCACCACCATCGCCTCGCCGCCCAGCTTCAGGCCGCGGCCGATGGCCACGCCATCGGCGCGCGGCAGCGCGTTGCGCGCGTTGTTGGCATAGGCCGTGGTGTCGCGCGCCGCGCCCTCCTGCTCGGCGAAGTGGTAGACCGCGCTGTAGTCCGGGTCGAACGCCTGCTGGCCGCTGCCGCCGGCCGGCGCCTTGTCGTTGCCGTAGTACATCCAGATCGTCTGCGCCGGGCCCGGCCCGACCGCCGGCACGTCGACCCAGATCAGCGCCATGCCCAGGCCCGGGTCGAACTGCTCGATCTGGTGGTTCAACACGGTGCGGCCGTCGGCCCCGACGAAGCGGATGTCGCTGCCGTCCGGCGCGACGCCGTCGAAGGCGAAGTTGCCGGCATGCAGGCGCACCAGCACCGGCATCCTCCCGGCGCCGGCGGCCAGCCCCGCGCTGCCCGCATCGAGCGTGATCGGCTTGCGGTATTTCCAGTCGGATTGCCACCACGAGGTGTCTGCGCTGGCCGCGCCGGACATCGCGATACCCAGCAGGAGCAACAGTGCGGTCAAGAGACGTTGCATGGACGGAGTTCTCCAGATAGAGCGTGGAAGTCGGGAATCAGAAGCTGGTGCCGACGCTGAAATGCAGCCGGTGCGCGCCCTTGGTCGTGGTCGGGCCGTCGGTCAGCGGATAGCCGTAGTCGAGGCGGACGTTGACGCGGTCGTAGAGCCGGAAGTTGCTGCCGATGCCGATCGAGCCCAGCGAGAACTCGTCGTCCTGCTCGGGCAAGGGATCGCGCAGCTTGAGCCAGGCGCCGTCGAGGTAGGCGTACAGGCGCCAGTCCTGCAGGCCCCACAATCCCAGCGGCCGGGTGCGCCATTCGATCGAGCCGATCGCGCCGTAGTCGCCCAGCGCCTCGGCCGAGCGATAGCCGCGCACGGTGTACATGCCGCCGGCGGCGAACTGCTCGCCCGACACCAGCGGGATGTCGCTCACCTGCGCGGACAGGCGCGCATACCACTGCGCTCCGCTTTCCAGGGTCAGCGTGTCGTTGAGATCGGCCTTCACCGCGACGAAGCTCGGGTCGGCCCTGTAGCGCGCCCAGTCGAACGCGTCCGCATCGCTGCCGTAGCCGAGGAAGTTGCGGGTGCCGAACACGACCTGCAGGCCGGTGCCGAGCTGGTTCTTCTCGCCCTGCATGAAGCCGCTGTAGCCCACCGTGATCGGCGCGTACTTCAGGGGCACGTACTGGGTTTCCTGGTCGAGCATGCCGACCCCTTCCTTGCGGTCCTTGAACGCCACGCCCACGGAGAACTGGTGCCACCAGGCCCCGGACATGGCCAGGGTGCGGCTGAGCTTCACGCCCAATTCGTGGCCGCGGCCGGTGACGTTGGTGTTGCCTTCGGTCAGCACGTCGCTGTCGGAGGTGTAGCCGGAGAACTCCAGCGTCCAGTCCGGGCTGCCCAGCGGCAGCGCATAGGAGCCCGACCACACCTTGGCTTCGTCCAGGTCCTCCGGCGCGGCGAAGAAGGTCAGCGAGGCCACGTGTTCCTTCTGCCACAGGTTGTCGTTGCCGACGCTCACCACCGAGCGCAGCGCGGAGGTGTCGGCGCTGTGGTCGTTGTTGACCGACGCGCTGAAGCGCCAGGGCGATTCGTCCTCGACCTTCAGCTGCACGTCCATCGTGCCGGCCTGCCCGCCCTGCTTCACCAGCGGGATCACCTGCCGCTTGGCGGTACGGTTCAGCCGGGTCAGCTCCTGCTGGGCGCGGTTGAAATCCGGGACCTCGCCGGCGCGCAGCGACGGCACGCGCTCGCGCAGCGCTTCCGGATCGTTGTGCTTGGCGCCCACGACCTCGACCTGCCCCAGCCTGGTCTCGGTCACCTGCAGGAAGACCACGCCACCGGTGACCTGCTGCTCGGGCAGATCGACGTAGACCGATTGGTAGCCGCGCTCCTGGTAGGCCGCCTGCAGTGCGGCGCGCGCGGCTTCCACGTCTTCCAGGGTCCGGCCCGGGCCGAGGTACGGGGTGACGGCGCGCTCGATCGAGCGTGCGTCGAGCACGCTGTTGCCGCGCACGATGTACTCGTTGATGGTGACCTTGCGCGTGTCCGTGCCGCTCCCTTCGCCGGAAGGCGCGGACGCGGGCGCTTCCGCCTGTTGGGCATGGACCGCGGCCGAGCACATCGCCAGCATCAGGCCGGTAGCCAGCGCCGAGGCGGCCGGCCTTATCTTTTTTACGGACATCAGGCAGTTATCCGGATAACGAAAACGATGGTCGGCAGGCAACCGGTGGAGGTTGTGCCGCGTCCTTACTTAGGACGGATTCAGTTATCCGAAACCGCACACATTTTTTGCGCCGTCGTGCCCACCCGGAGCCGGTAGCAGGCGCACGTTTCCGAGTGATTACAACGCCGGGATTCATCCCGCGAGCCAATGGCATGATGCTTCCGCTTGCGGTGGCGACGTGCGGCTGCCCCGAGTCCACGACGTTTGAAGGTACGCACTTTCCCGCCCTTCATTTTCGGCATAGCATCGCGCTGCCTGCTTCCGGCGCGATCGCGCTCACCGCCCATCACTCATCCACGACGATGCGCCGCCTCATGCTGATCGCGTTGCTGGTCCCCGCCACCTGCGGCATCGCGCAGGCACGGCAGGATCCTGGCCACGGCAAGACAGGGAAGATCCCGGATCGGCATTGCATCGACATCGAGGTCAACGGCGAACGGGTGCGGGACTACGACTGCCTGAGCGGCTTGCTCATGCCCTCCACGGGCGACGCCGCGCGGTCGCCCGCGCAGTTGCGTTCGGAGGAGATCGCAAGGCGTCCTTCGACCGCGCTGGGGCTGGCCAATCCGGAAGCCACGCGCCAGCGGATGGGCAATACCTTCGGCAAGTCCACGTTGCCGCAGCGCCCGCCACCGGCACCGCCGGTGCTGCCGCCGGCGATCCGCAAACCGTGATCGCGCGCCGCCGGGCGTGAGCGTCAGCCGCCGGGGGCGGCGTCCGCGTCGAAATCCGGGTTGGGCTGCAGGGTCAACTGCATCACCAGCGGCTGCGGCATGTCCTCGGGCGGCGGCTCGGGAAGCGGGCTCGCCGCCAGGATCGCGCGCAGGTCGGCATCGGCCTGGACGTCGCCCAGGCTGCCGAATTCGCTGCGCTCCACCGTGCCGCGCGGGGAGATCCACAAGCGCACCACCACCGGCAACGGCGTGGCGCTTCGCGCCTGCCGTGTCTCCAGCCAGGCATGCAGGCGCGTGACCAGGTCGCCGCCGCCTTCGCTCAATCTGGCCTGCAGGGCGTTCCCGGTCGTTGCCGCATAGTCGATCCAGCTCGCGGGCACGGCCTCCTCCGCCTGGGCAGCCAGCGCTCCCACCGCCAGCAAGCCTGCTGCCCATAGGCGCACACGTCGCGACAGCGACCTCGCCCATTGCCGCATCGATGCCTCGATGCGCGGAGCGACCCTCGCCCCCCCGTCCTCGTTGCCGTGCCCGTTCATGCGATGGTTCCCGTCGCGATCCTCCCAAGCTAGACGGAAGCGGACGGCCAAAAGCGCCGCGGCAAGGATCGCCTGCCGCGGATGCGCCGCGGCAGGTGCACCGGGGACCGGTCCAGCCCGGTCCTCCCCGCAGGCTCAGCCCTGGGGCAACGCGTAGGCGATCACGTAGTCGCCGGGCCGGGTCTCCATGAAGTGATGGCCGGCCGCGACGATCACCAGGTACTCGCGCCCATCGACCTCGTAGACCATCGGGGTGGCTTGCCCGCCCGCGGGCAGCTTGTCGCGCCACACGGTCTCGCCGGTCCTCAGGTCGATCGCGCGGATCAGGTCGTCGGTGGCGGCGGCGATGAACACCAGGCCGCTGGCGGTGACCACCGGGCCGCCGTTGTTGGGCGTGCCGATCTGGATCGGCAGGCCGGAGCGGATGCCGAACGGACCGTTGCTGCGGGCCTCGCCGAACGGGCGGTCCCACAGGGTCTTGCCGGTCTGCAGGTCGATCGCGCGGATGCCGCCGTACGGCGGCTGCTTGCACAGCAGCTTGGTGAACGGCAGGCGCCAGCCGGCGTTGACGTTGACCGCGTACGGCGTGCCGGCCTGCGGGTCGCCCGCGCCCTCCGCGCCGCCCATGTCGCCGCGCACGTCCTCGCGCGGCGCCCAGCCCAGTTCGTCGGCCTTCGCGCGCGGCACCAGGATGTTGTAGTTGGGCATGTCGTTGTAGTTGGCGACGATCACGCGCCGGGTCGGATCCACCGCCACGCTGCCCCAGTCGGAACCGCCGTTGTAGCCGGGGTATTCGATCGAATGGCGGTCGGCCTCGGGCGGCGTATAGAAGCCCTGGTAGCTCGCCTTGCGGAACTGGATCCGGCATACCAGCTGGTCGATCGGCGTGATGCCCCACATGTCGCGCTCGGTGAGGTCGGGCTTGCGCAGCGTGTGGTACAGCGAGAACAACTGCGTGGGCGAGCGCTGCTCCGGTTCCACGCCGCCCTGCGGCACCTTGCGCTCCTCGGCCGGGGTCAGCAGCTTGCCGGTGCGGCGATCGAGGATGTACATGTCGCCCTGCTTGCTCGGCACCAGCAACGCCGGGACCGTGCCGTTGCCGGTCGGATAGTCGACCAGGCTCGCCTGCGAGCCGAAGTCGTAGTCCCATACGTCGTTGCGCACGGCCTGGAAATGCCAGGCCGGCTTGCCGGTGGCCACGTCCAGCGCCACCACCGAGGTGGCATAGCGGTTCTCGATGGGCGTGCGCAGCCCGCTCCAGTAGTCCGCCGCCGAATTGCCCATCGGCAGGTACACCAGCCCCAGTTCGTTGTCGCCGGTGGCGGTGGTCCACATGTTCGGGGTGCCGCGCGCGTAGGTCTCGCCCTCCGGCGGCAGGCCGCTCCGATCGGGATTGAGCATGTCCCAGGCCCAGCGCAGCTTGCCGGTCACCGCATCGTAGCCCTGGATCACGCCCGATGGCGCGTAGCGGCGCTGTCCGTCCAGCACCTGGTGCCCGGTGACGATCACGCCGCGCACGATCGCCGGCGGCGAGGTGATCGACACGTAGCCCGGCGGGGTGTCGCCCATGCCGACGGTGATGTCGACCTGGCCGTTGTCGCCGAAACCCTGGCAGGGCCTGCCGGTCTCCGCGTCGACGGCGATCAGGCGCGCGTCCAGCGTGCCTTCGATGATGCGCTTGCGGCAGGCCTGGCCGGCGGCCTCCTCGGCCACCGGCGCCGGCTGCACCCGCGGCACCGGATCGTCCGCATTGGCGCCGCGGGCTTCGGGCACGGCACCCGGCGCGGCGGCCGCGGCCGCATCGGCGTCGGTGCCGGCGGGAGGCACTTCGTAGTAGGCCACGCCGCGGCAGGCGGCGGTGTACGGGATCGACTCGTCCGCCACCTTCGGGTCGAAGCGCCAGCGCTGCTTGCCGGTGCGCGCATCGAGGGCGATCAGCTGGTTGCGCGCGGTGCACAGGTACAGGCTGTCGCCGACCTTCAGCGGCGTCGTCTCCGCGCCCCAGCGGCGCTCCGGCAGGTCGCCGGTGCGGAACTCCCAGGCCCGTTGCAGCCGGCCCACGTTGTCGAGCGTGATCTGGCCGAGCGGGCTGAAGCGTTCGGCCGCGTTGCTGCGGCCGTAGGCCGTCCAGTCGCCGTCGGCCGGCTGGTCCGAGGGCTGCACGAATCCCGCCGGCGCGCCTTGCGGGTTCGGCGAAGGCGCCGAAGCCCGCGGCTGCGGTTCCGGGAACCGGCCTTCCGGCCCGGTCACGCCGTGCGGCACGAACGCCAATGCGAACGCCACCACGAAGATCGCCGCCAGCACGCCTGCCAAGCCACGCGAGAGCGCGCGCGAAGCGGGCCGCTCCAGCCGGGGCGACAGCAGCGCCAGCACCAGCGCGAGCACCGTCACCAATCCCAGGCGCGGCACCCAGCGCCAGTAGCTGGCCCCCGATTCCCACCAGGTCCACAGCAAGGTGCCGACGAACACCGCCGCGAACCACCAGGCACCCGAGTTGCGGCCGCGCACCAGCTGCACGCCCGCCACCGACATGCCGACGCCGGCCAGCAGGTAGTACCAGGAGCCGCCGAGCGCGGCCAGCCAGATCCCGCCGGCGAGCAACACCAGCCCCAGCAATCCGATCGCGATGCCGAGCAGCACCAGCGTCCAGTGCCCTGTGCGGCGGGCACGGTAGTCAACGGCCATGCGTCTGTCCTCCTCGATGCGACATCGCCGACGGCATGCCGCCGCCGGGCGCGCACAGGGTGGCAATGCGTTTGTGAACGTCCTGCGTTCTTTCGCGCGCCGGGGTGAAGACGCCCTCGCGCCATCCGGCGAGCCCTGCCGTGTGCAGGCAACGCGAAAGGAGGCCGCTGGCCACGGCCTGGAAAGAAGAACGCCGGCTTGCGCCGGCGTTCTCATCGGTCATGCCACGCCCGCCCTCATGCCTGCGGCGGCGCGTTCTCCTCGCTGGCGGCGGGCATCGCGACCTCCTCGCCCGGCTCGTCGGCATCGGCGAGCGAGGCATCCAGGCGTTCCACCGCCTGCAGCTTCTCGCCCTTGCCGAGCCGGATCAGCGTCACGCCCTGGGTGTTGCGGCCGACGCGCGAGATCTCGGCGCCGCGCGTACGCACCAGCGTGCCGCCGTCGGAGATCAGCAGCACTTCGTCGCTGGCGCCCAGCAGCACCGCCGCGACCAGCTTGCCGTTGCGCTCGGTGGTCTGGATGCCGATCACGCCCTGCGTGCCGCGGCCCTTGCGCGGGTAATCGGCCAGCGGCGTGCGCTTGCCGTAGCCGTTCTCGGTGGCGGTGAGGATGTAGGCGACACCGGCCTTCTCGGCGCCGGTCTCCACGACCTCCGCCTCGCCGCTGTCCACGCTCTCCTCGATGTCGTCGCCCTCGTCCTCGGCACCGCCGGCAGGCTCGGCCGCGATCAGGCTCACCACTTCCTCGCCCTTGGCCAGCTTGATGCCGCGCACGCCGGTGGCGGTACGCCCCATCGAGCGCACGGTTTCCTCGCCGAAGCGCACGGTCTTGCCGTTGGAGGCGAACAGCAGCACGTCGCGGGTGCCGTCGGTCAGCGCCACGCCGACCAGCGCATCGCCTTCGTCGAGGTTGATCGCGATCTTGCCGCGCGCCAGGCGGAACGCGAACTCGCTGAGCGGCGTCTTCTTCACCGTGCCGTTGCGGGTCGCGAAGAACACGTACCGGCCCTCGGCATACTCGCGCACCGGCAGCACCGCCTGCACCTTCTCGCCCGGTTCCAGCGGGATCCAGTTGATGATCGGGCGCCCGCGCGCGTTCGAGCCGGCCTCCGGCAACTGGTGCACCGGCAGCCAGAACACCTTGCCGCTGCTGGTGAAGGTCAACAGCGTGTCGTGGGTGTTGACCAGCCACAGCTGTTCGATGAAATCCTCTTCCTTGGTCGCCGCCGCGCTGCGGCCGCGGCCGCCACGCTTCTGCGCGCGGTACGCCGACACCGGCTGGCGCTTGGCGTAGCCGGCATGCGAGAGCGTGACCACCACGTCTTCCGGCGCGATCAGGTCGAGGATGTCCAGGTCTTCCTCGCTGTGGCGGATCTCGGTGCGGCGCTCGTCGCCGTACTCCTCGCGCACGTTGACTAGTTCGTCGCGGATCACCTGCCGCAGCACGTCCGGGTCTTCCAGGATGCGGATCAGCCCGGCGATGGTTTCCAGCAGTTGCTTGTATTCCTCGGTGAGCTTGTCCTGCTCCAGGCCGGTCAGGCGGTGCAGGCGCATTTCCAGGATCTGCTGCGCCTGGACCTCGGTCAGCTGGTAGAGGCCGTCGATCAGGCCGACGCCCTTCGGCAGGTCCTCCGGGCGGGACGCCTCGGCGCCGGCCGCGCCGAGCAGCGCGCCGACCAGGCCGGGCTGCCAGGTCCGCGCCAACATGCGTTCCTTGGCTTCCTGCGGGTTGGCCGAGGTCCGGATCAGCTCGATCATCTCGTCGATGTTGGCGAGCGCGACCGTCAGGCCTTCCAGGATGTGGGCGCGGGCGCGCGCCTTGCGCAGTTCGAAGATGGTGCGGCGGGTGACCACCTCGCGGCGGTGGCGGATGAACGCCTCCAGCATTTCCTTGAGGTTCATCAGCTTGGGCCGGCCATCGACCAGCGCGACCATGTTGATGCCGAACACCGACTCCATCTGGGTCTGCTGGTACAGGTTGTTCAGCACGACCTCGGCCGACTCCCCGCGCTTGACCTCGATGTAGATGCGCATGCCGTCCTTGTCGGACTCGTCGCGCAGCTCGCTGATGCCCTCGATCTTCTTTTCCTTGACCAGCTCGGCGATCTTCTCGATCAGGCGCGCCTTGTTGACCTGGTACGGGATCTCGGTGACGGCGATCGCCTCGCGGCCGTTGTCGGCCACCTCGATCTCCGCCTTGGCGCGGATGCGCACGCGGCCGCGGCCGGTCCGGTAGCCGGCGACGATGCCCGCGGTACCGTTGATGATGCCGGCGGTCGGGAAATCCGGGCCCGGGATGTACTCCATCAGGCCGTCGACATCCAGTTCCGGGTTGTCGATCAGCGCGATGCAGGCGTTGATCGACTCGGTCAGGTTGTGCGGCGGGATGTTGGTCGCCATGCCCACCGCGATGCCGGCCGAACCGTTGACCAGCAGGTTCGGGAACCGGGTCGGCATGACCGTCGGCTCCAGTTCCTTCTCGTCGTAGTTGGGCTGGAAATCGACGGTTTCCTTGTCGATGTCGGCCATCAGCTCGTGGCTGAGGCGCGCCATGCGCGACTCGGTGTAACGCATCGCCGCGGCGGAGTCGCCGTCGATCGAGCCGAAGTTGCCCTGGCCGTCGACCAGCATGTAGCGCAACGAGAACGGCTGGGCCATGCGCACCAGCGTGTCGTACACCGAGGCGTCGCCGTGCGGGTGGTACTTACCGATGACGTCGCCGACGATACGCGCCGACTTGAAGTAGGCCTTGTTGCTGTGCGCGCCCAGTTCGTTCATCGCGTACAGCACGCGCCGGTGCACCGGCTTGAGCCCGTCGCGGGCATCAGGGAGTGCGCGCCCCACGATCACGCTCATGGCGTAATCGAGGTAGCTCTTGCGCATCTCGTCTTCCAGGTTGACCTGGATGATTTCCTTGGCGGTTTCTGCCATTCGGGTTCCGTAGTCTGGTTTTGCGGCGGATCGGGAGGACCTCGCGCACCAGGGCGCGAAGGCGTCCAATCCGCCGGTCGATTCAAGCGACCGATTCTACCACGGCAGGCCTATCGATGCTGGCGTTTTGCCAGCCAGAAACAAGCACTTGCAGGATTTTCGGGACCGGGGCCGGATGGGCCGCCCCCGGGTTCCGGCACCGGGGCACCGGAACAGCGGCAAGCCTGCTTCGGGCCGAAGACGGTTGTGGGAAAGACTTGGGTCCCGACGGGCTTTACCGGCCTGCCGTCGGGACCGAAGTCCCTCCCGCAAAGGCCTGCAAAAAAGTCGGGGCGCTTGACAGCCCGGCCCGGGCAACGATGGCTTCCCGGATCCCGGGCTCAACCGAACGCCGCCCGCATCGCGGCCGCATCCGGTCGCTCGATCACCCCGCGCTCGGTCACGATCGCATCGATCAGCTCGCCCGGGGTCACGTCGAAGACCGGGTTCCAGGCGTTGATGCCCTCGGCCACAGTGCGCACGCCGCCGACGCCGAACAGCTCGCCCGGGTCGCGCTGCTCGATCTCGATCAGGTCGCCGCTGGCGGTGCCCATGTCGACCGTCGAGGACGGCGCCACCACCATGAACCGGACGCCGTGGTGGCGCGCGGCGATCGCCAGCTGGTAGGTGCCGATCTTGTTGGCGGTGTCGCCGTTGGCGCAGATCCGGTCGGCGCCGACGATCACCCATTGCACCGCGCCGGTCTTCATCAGGTGCGAGGCGGCCGAGTCGGCGATCAGGGTGGCGTCGATGCCGTCCTGCTGCAGCTCCCACACGGTCAGCCGCGCGCCCTGCAGCCAGGGCCGGGTCTCGCCGGCGAACACCCGGCCGATGCGCTGCTGCGCCACGCCGGCGCGGATCACGCCCAGCGCGGTGCCGAAACCGGCGGTCGCCAGCGAGCCGGTGTTGCAGTGGGTCAGCACGCCGCTGCCGGGCGCGATCAGGCCGGCGCCGAGGATGCCCATGCGGCGGTTGGCGGCCAGGTCCTCGTCGGCGATGGCCTGGGCCTCGGCGGTCACCACGTCGCGCCAGTCCGCCCTCGCCTCCTGCAGCGCGCGGCGCATCCGCGCCAGCGCCCAGCCCAGGTTGACCGCGGTCGGCCGCGCGGCATTGAGCCGCTGCAGCGCCGGTTCCAGCTTCTGCAACGCCTCGGCGCCGTCGCCGGCGTCGATCGCGCGCGCGGCCAGCACCACGCCCCAGGCCGCGGCGATGCCGATCGCCGGCGCGCCGCGCACGGTGAGCGCATGGATCGCCTGCGCGACCTCGTCGCTGGTGTGGCACTGCACGTGCTCCACCACGAACGGCAGCTTGCGCTGGTCGAGCAGTTCGAGCGCGTCGCCGGTCCAGAGGATCGGGCGGATATGGTCGTAGCGGGCGTAATCGATGTGGGATTCGGTCGTCATCGCGCCATTGTAGGCCGAAGCCGCGACCGGGGTTCCGGGAGCGGAGGCTCGGAAAAGCGACAAGCCTGCTTCGGGTCGCGTGTCGTTGTGGGAGGGACTTCAGTCCCGACAGGCCTTACTGGCCTGCTGTCGGGACTGAAGTCCCTCCCACAACAGCCATCATGCCGAAGCGAGCCCCGCTTTACCGAGTTCCCGGTGCCGGAACCCGGTCCCGGCCTTCAATCGACGATGAACTCCGCCCGGCAGCCGCCGTCGACCCAGATCCCGTCGCGGCTCCAGCCCCAGTTCTTGTCCTGCACGCAGGCCGTGCCCGAGATCTGCCGGCCCAGCCGCACGCCACGCTCGACCGAAACGCCGCACATGCGCCGGATCCGGTTCTTGGACTCGCAGGTCACCCGGCGCGGCACGTCGACGAAACCGGACCCGTCCTCGGCCCCGATCTCGAACTCGCCGTCGCAGCCCCGCGATACCCAGATCTCGTTGCGGCGCGTGCCCCAGGTGCGGCCTTCCTTGCAGGGCCACGCCGAGCGCTGCCGCAACAGCCGCACCGGCGCGCCGCGCAGCATGACCGGGCAGCTGGTCTGCGGCCCGTTGGACTCGCAGCGCACCACGCGCCGGGTCAGCGCGTCGCCTTGCGACCGGATGGAACGGAATTCCGCCCGGCATCCGAGCGCGACCCAGATGCCGCCGCCGTTTGGTTCGACGTCCCATTCGCTGCCCCGGATGCAGGTGCTCTCCGACAGCTGGCGTACCAACTGCACGCCATTGGCCGTGTCGATCGGGCAGTGCCGCCGCTCCATGCCGCGCGATTCGCAACGGACTTGCACCGGGAGGTCTCCGTCCCCTGCGAACGCGGCTTGGGGCCACCACGACAAGCCGAGCACGCCGCAAAGAACGATGAACCGCTTCATCCCGCGACTCCCCCTGACAACATGAATGATCCGGACGCACCTTCCTTGGCGCAACGATCAAAGCATCATCGCCGTGAAGAAAGCAATACGCGCCGGGTTGCGTTTCCGTTATGCCCGCGCGAACTCGAACGCCAGCACGTCGGCGATGCGCGGCGTGGCGCGCATCGCCATCAGCAGGCGATCCACGCCGACGGCGACGCCGGCGCAGTCCGGCAGGTCCGGCAGCGCCTGCAGCAGCCGCTCGTCCAGCGGCAACTGCGGCAGGTTGCGCCTGGCGCGCACCCGGTTGTCGCGCTCGAAGCGCCGGCGCTGCTCGGCGGCATCGTTCAACTCGTGGTAGCCGTTGGCGATTTCGTGAACTCCCAAGTACAGCTCGAAGCGCTCGGCCACCGGAGGATCGCCCGTGGCCGGCTCGCGGATCCTGGCCAGCGCGCACTGGCTGGCGGGCCAGTCGTGCACCACCGTGATGCGGTCGGTCGGAAAATACGGCTGGATCCGATGCGTCATCAGCAGGTCGAGCCAGTCGTCGCGCACCAGGCCTTGCGGGTCGACGCCGACCTCGCCGAGCGCGCCGCGCAATGCGTCTTCGGCCGCCACCAACGGATCCAGGCCGAGCGCATCGAGGAACAGCTGCCGGTACGTGGTGACCTGCACCGACGCCTCGCGTCCCACCAGCGCCAACGCCTGCCGCACCAGCGCGATGGTCTCCTCGGCCAGCCGGCGGTCGTCCCAGCCGACGCGGTACCACTCCAGCATGGTGAACTCGGGATTGTGGCGGCCGCCTGCCTCGCCGTTGCGGAACACGCGGCCCAGCTCGTAGCAATCGCCGACGCCGGCGGCGAGCAGGCGCTTGAGCGGGTATTCGGGCGAGGTGCGCAGCCAGCGCAGCGGCAAGCCGGCATCGACGTGGCCGGTGAAACGGGTCGAGAAGCTCTCGATGTTCGGCTCGGTGTTGCCGGCCTCGGACATCACCGGGGTTTCCACCTCCAGCACGCCGCGCTCGGCGAAGAACGCGCGGATCGCCGCGTTGAGGCGCGCGCGCAGGCGCAGCTTGTCGAGCAGGGACATCAGGCCTCCGCGGCCGGCAGGCGCCGGCTCAACTGGTCGCGCTGGTCGTCGCGGTAGCCCAGGCCGAGGTAGAGCCGCCTGGCGGCGGCGTTATGGCGATTGACCTCCATTCGCACCATGTCCAGGCCGAGCGCGCGCACCCGCGCCTCGAACAGGGCGACCGCCTGGCGCCCCCAGCCGCGGCCGCGCGCGGCCGGTCCCAGGTAGAGCTCGTCGAGCAGGGCGTAGCGGCCGCCCATCTCCACGCTGAAGCACAGCGTCAGGATCGCGTAGCCGACGGCCGTGCCGTCCGGCGCCAGCCACAGCAGCGCTTCGCCCCGGTGCGGCTCGTGCAACAGCGTGCGCAGGCCGCGCCATGCACGTTCCGGATGGAATTCGATAGCGTCCTCGACGTAGAACGCGCGCATCATCGCCAGCAATGCGTCCTCGTCTGCGGGGACCGCCACGCGCCAGCCCAGTTCCGTCGCCGTCATGGTCCCTCTCCTCCGTGCTGCCGCAAGAACGCCAGCAGCCGCGCCTCGTCCCAGATCTCCACGCCCAGCGCCTGCGCCTTGTCGAGCTTGGAGCCGGCCTCCTCGCCCGCCACCACGAACGCGGTCTTCTTCGACACGCTGCCGGCGACCTTGGCGCCGAGCGCTTCCAGCCGCTCGCGCGCGCCGTCGCGGGTCAGCGCGGCCAGCGTGCCGGTCAGCACCACGGTCTGGCCGTCGAGCGGGCCGGCCTGGATCTCGGCGGTCTCCGGCAATCGCTCGAGCAGCCGGGTCCGCATGGCGTCGGCCGCGGCCAGCAGCGCCGCGTTGGCCGGGTCCTCCAGCCAGCCTGCCAGCGACTGGGCGGCCTCGGCCGGCAACCCGGCGGCCACGTAGTTGTGCTCGTCCTCGTCGAGCAGGCGCGCCGCCGAGTCGAACGCGCCGGCCAACTGCTCGGCGCGCAACCTGGTGATCTTCGGGATCTCCAGGTCCACCAGCAGCGTCGCCAGCGCCAGTTCGCCGCGCAGCCTGGGCGACGGCGGGTGCGTGTCGCCGATGCGCACGCCGCGCGCCAGCAGGTCGTCGATCGCCTGCTGGTTGCCCGGCTGGTCGAAGAAATGCCCGAGCGCGCGCGCGACCTCGCCGCCGATGTCCGGCACCCGCTTGAACAGCGGCCACGGCATGCGCCGGACCAGTTCCAGGTCGCCGAACCATTGCGAGAGCGCCTTGGCGGTGCTCTCGCCGACGTGCTCGATGCCGAGCGCGAACAGGAAGCGCTCCAGCGTGGTGTCGCGCGAGCGATCGATCGCCGCGACCAGGTTCTCGGCCCACTTGGTGGCGATCTTCTTCGGGTTCCACTCCAGTCGCAGCGGCAAGGCCAGCACCCGCAGGCGCCAGTCCTCGGCCGTGCCGAGCTTCACCACCGCATTGAGGCTGTCCCCGCTGCCCTCGCGCGGCAGGTGCGGCATCAGTTGCGTCGCCAGGCTTTCCGCCGATTCCGCGTCCAGCGCCAGCTTCAGCAGCAGCAACTGGTCGCGCGTCAGCAGGTACAGGTCGGCCACGCCCTGCACCACGCCGGCATCGACCAGCACCTCGATGAACTTCTCGCCCAGGCCGTCCACGTCCATCGCGCGGCGCGAGACGAAATGGCGGATCGCCTCCTTGCGCTGCGCCGGGCAGGTCAGTTCGCCGGAACAGCGCCAGACCGCGGCGCCTTCCTCGCGCACGATCTCCGAGCCGCAGACCGGGCAGGCCGGCGGCATCTGCCACGGCACGGTGCCGCCGGGCCTGCGTTCGGCGATCACGCTGACCACTTCGGGGATGACGTCGCCGGCGCGGCGCACGATCACCGTGTCGCCCACGCGCACGTCCAGCCGCGCGATCTGGTCGGCGTTGTGCAGCGTCGCGTTGGTGACGACCACGCCGGCCACCTGCACCGGTGCCAGCCGCGCCACCGGCGTGGCCGCGCCGGTACGGCCGATCTGGATCTCGATCGCCTCGACCGTGGTGGTCTGCTCCTGCGCCGGGAACTTGTGCGCGATCGCCCAGCGCGGCGCGCGCGAGACGAAGCCCATCTCGCGCTGGCCGGCCAGGTCGTCCAGCTTGTAGACCACCCCGTCGATGTCGAACGGCAGCCCGTCGCGGGCCGCGCCGATCCGGCGGTAGTAATCCAGCAGCCCGTCGCTGCCGCGCACGACCTCGACCAGGCCGCTGACCGGGAAACCCCAGTCGCGCAGGCGCGCCAGGATCGCCGAGTGCGTGGCCGGCAGCTCGCCGTCCTGCACCTCGCCCACGCCGTAGGCGTAGAAGCTCAGCGGCCGCTGCGCGGTGATCCTCGGGTCCAGCTGGCGCAGCGAACCGGCCGCGCCGTTGCGCGGGTTCGCCAGCACCTTGCCTCCGTGCAGGCGCGCCTGCTCGTTGTACTTCTCGAAGTCGGCGCGCGGCATGTAGACCTCGCCGCGCACCTCCAGCACCCGCGGCCAGCCTTCGCCGCGCAGCCTCAGCGGGATCGCGCGCACCGTGCGCAGGTTGGCGGTCACGTCCTCGCCGGTGGCGCCGTCGCCGCGCGTGGCGCCCTGCACGAACTCGCCCTGCTCGTAGCGCAGGCTGATCGCCAGCCCGTCCAGCTTGGGCTCGGCCGAGAACGCCGGTTGCGCCACGTCGAGCCGCTCGACGATGCGCCGCACGAATTCCTCCACCTCCTCGTCGCTGAAGGCGTTGCCGAGCGACAGCATCGGGATGGCGTGGCGCACCTCGGCGAACTTCGAGGACGCGGCATGCCCGACGCGCTGGGTCGGCGAATCGGGCGTGGCCAGCTCCGGATGCGCGGCCTCCAGCTCGTCCAGCTCGCGCAGCATCCGGTCGTACTCGACGTCCGGGATCGGCGACTCGTCGAGCACGTGGTAGCGGTAGTTGGCCTCGTCGATGCGGCGCCGCAGCTCTTCGGCGCGCCGGGCGGGATCCGGGATGGCGGTCATGCGCTCTCGCGGCATTGCTCTGGGGCGGCGATTCTATCGGGCATGGCGCGAAGGCGACATGCGGTCATGCGCCCCCCGTAATCCACAGGCGCTTTTTTTGTGGGAGCAGCTTCAGCCGCGATGGGGCGTTCGGCTTCGTGCAGCTCCCTCTGCAACAGCCCGCACATTCATGTGCAGGGGTTCAGATGGGAAAGCCTCATCGCGGCTGAAGCCGCTCCCACGAAAAGCCGCGCCTCCGGAAAACCTGGACGGATTTAAGATTGCACGAATCTCCAAGGAGCCTTCCGTGTCCCAGCCCGTCTCGCGCCGCTCGTTCCTGCAACTGGCCTCTTCCGGCCTGGCCGTCTCCGCGCTCGGTGCCGGCGAGGCGGCCGCACGTGCGACCCGGATGCCGGCGATCGCTCCCGCCCCGGCCGCCGGCCCGGTCTACCTGAACTTCAACGAATGCCCGCTCGGCCCCGCGCCGGCGGCGCAGGACGCCGCCACCCGGATCGTGGCCCGCTCCGGACGCTACCTGTTCGACATGGCCCGGGAGCTGGCCGGGCAGATGGCCGAGATCGAGCGGTTGCCCGCGGACCACCTCGCCCTGTACCCGGGGTCCAGCGACCCGCTCAATCGCTGCGGCGCGCTGTTCACCTCTGCCAAGGCCGGCGTGGTGGTGGCCGACCCGACCTTCGAGGCGGTGGCCGAGGTCGCCGCGGCCCAGGGCGCCCCGGTGCATCGCGTGCCCCTGCGCGCCGACGGCGCCCACGACGTGCGGGCGATGGCCGGGGCCGCGCGCGACGCCGGGCTGATCTATCTCTGCAACCCCAACAATCCGACCGGCTCGATCACCCCGCGCGCGGACATCGAGTGGCTGCTGGCGAACAAGCCCGCTTCCGCGGTGCTGCTGGTGGACGAGGCCTACATCCACTACAGCGAGGAAGCCTCGGTGGCGCCACTGGTGCGCGAGCGCCAGGACCTGGTGGTGCTGCGCACGTTCTCCAAGCTGTACGGCATGGCCGGCCTGCGGCTGGGCGCGGCGATGGCCGCGCCGGTCCTGCTCGAACGCCTGGAAAGACTCGGCGGCAACCCGTTGGCGGTGACCGCGATGGCCGCCGGCATGGCCAGCCTGCGCGATCCGCAGCTGGTGCCGCAGCGCCGCGCGGAGAACGCCCGCATCCGCCAGGCCACCATCGCCTGGCTGGAGGAACAGGGCTACGCCTGCCTGCCCTCGCAGTCCAACTGCTTCATGGTCGATGTCAAGCGCGACGGCAAGGCGTTCGCGCAGGCGATGCAGCGGCAAGGCGTGCTGGTCGGCCGCAGCTGGCCGGTATGGCCGGAGTGCGTGCGCATCACCGTCGGCACCGAGGCGGAGATGCTCAGGTTCCGCGAGGCGTTCCTGGCGGTGCGCCGCTGACGCGCCGGGATCGCCGGCCGGCCGCCGCTACCAGCGCGGCGACTTGGTCAGCGGCGGCGCCTGGTGCTGGCGGTCGTAGGCGCGCAGGTCGTCGCGGATGTGCGCGATGCGCTGGCGGCCGAGCGCGTTGCGGCTGTCGTCCAGCACCACGCCGTCGAGCAGCTCGGCCATGCGCTGCACGGTCGGCAGCATCTTCTCCCAGGCGTCCAGCGCGGTCATCGGCGCCGGCAGGGTCAGGAAGAACGCGATCGCCGGCGTCTGCATCTCGCGGATGTTGGCCATGTCGAAGCTGCCCGGCTTGAGGATGCTCGCCATGCTGAAGATCGGCCCGCGCTCGGGGTGGCCCTCGATCAGGCGGTGGAACACGTTCATGTGGCCGAACACCAGCCCGGTCTTCTCGGCCGCCACCACGATGTCCTCGCCGCGCAGCACCTGCCCGGCCTTGGCCGCGACGTAGAGCGAGACGATCTTGTCGAAATCCTGGCTCGGCCGCTTGCCGAGCTCGGAGGTGTCCGGTTCGGCCGGCTCCAGCCCCAGCTCCGGCTGCGAGACCGCCTCGCCGCTGTAGTCGCCGTCCGCCGGCGCCGCCTCGCCCTCGCCCAGCACCGGCTCGCGCCGCTCGCGCGCGGCGTTGTCGCCGGATTCCACGCGGCGGCCTTGCGGCGGCTTCTTGGGCCGGCCGAACAGGAAGATGGCGGCAATCAGCAGCAGGCCGGCGGCCAGGATGCCGATCCGGATCATGGCCACGTCAGACATTCGGCTTGCCTCCGAAGATTGAAAATAAGATCCCGGCCCATGGAGGTGCCGTGCTCCTGCGAGGGACTCGCCAAAAGCATGGCACGTCAGGCCGCGCCGGCCAAACGCGCGGCCTCTTCCAGGTCCACGCTGACCAGGCGGCTCACCCCGGGCTCGCGCATGGTCACGCCGGACAGCTGGTAGGCCGCCTCCATCGTCGCCTTGTTGTGGCTGACGAACAGGAACTGCACCTTCTCGCTCATCTCCTTGACCATGTTGGCCAGGCGGCCGACGTTGGCCTCGTCCAGCGGCGCGTCGACCTCGTCGAGCAGGCAGAACGGCGCCGGGTTGAGCTGGAAGATCGCGAACACCAGCGCCACCGCGGTCATCGCCTTCTCGCCGCCGGACAGCAGCGAGATGTTCGATACGCGCTTGCCCGGCGGGCGCGCCATGATCGATACGCCGGTATCGAGCAGGTCCTCGCCGGTCAGTTCCAGATAGGCGTGGCCGCCGCCGAACAGCCGCGGGTACAGCGCCTGCACGCCGGCGTTGACGCGGTCGAACGTGTCCTTGAAGCGTCCGCGGGTCTCGCGGTCGATCTTGCGGATCGCCTCCTCCAACGTCTCCAGCGCGGTGGTCAGGTCGACGTTCTGCGCCTCCAGGTACTCGGCGCGCTGCGCGGCCTCGCCGTACTCGTGGATCGCCGCCAGGTTGACCGGCTCCAGCCGGCGCATGCGCGCATCGATCTGCGCCACGTTCTGTTCCCACTCGCCGATGTCGGCGCCGTCGGGCAAGCCATTGACCACGTCCTGCAGCACGAAGCCGGCCTTCTCCACCTCGGCCTGCAACTGTTCGGCGCTGAGCACCAGCGCCTGCTGGTCGAGCTTGCGCTGGGAGATCCGTTCGCGCTGCGCCAGCGCCTGCTCGTCGCGCTGCTGGCGGGTCTGCTCCAGGCCGCGCAGTTCGCCGTCGATGCCTTCCAACTGCGAGCGCGCCTCGGCCAGCACGCGCTCGGTGCGCACCCGCTCGCTGAGCGCGGCCTGGTGCTGCTGCTCCAGCTCCACCACCGGCGAGTCGCCCTCGCTGAGCTGGGCGATCAGGTCCTCCAGGCGGGTGTCGAGCTGGCCACGCTGGTTGCCCATGCGCTCCAGGGTCTGGCTCAGCGAGGCGATCTGGGTGCGCTGCGACTCCAGCGTCAGCGCCAGCGCGTGCGAGGCGTCGCGCACGCTGCGCGCGGCGTCGCGGGCCTGGTCGCGCGCTTCGGTGAGCTGGCGGCGCTCGGCCTCCAGCGCCTGGCGCGCGCTTTCCAGGTCGCCCATGCGCTCGACCGCGTCCTCCAGCTTGGCGCGCGCCTCGCGCGCCTGCTCGCGGCTGGCATCCAGCGTTTCCACCAGGTGCGCCAGTTCGCTCTCGATCCGCTCGATCCGGTTGCGCGCGGCCTCGACCTTGCCCTGGTGGCTCTGCAAGCGACCGGCCAGCTCGGAGGCGCTGCGATGCGCCACGTACAGCTGGCGCTGGGCTTCCTCGCGCTGCTGCTCGGCCGCGAGCAACTGGTCGCGGAAGCTCGAGAGCCGCCGCTCCAGCTCGGCCTCGCGCTCCTGCAGCGTCTCGATCTGCGCGCGCAGCTCCTGGATCTCGCGCTCGCGCAGCAGCGCGCCCTGCTTGGCCGCGCCGGAGCTCGACACGCGCACCCAGCCGTCGCCCAGGCGTTCGCCGTTGCGGGTGATCACCGAATCGCCCTCGCCCAGCCGGCCCTGCAGCGCGCGCGCGGCGGCCAGGTCGTCGGCGCCGTGCAGGCGCGCCAGCAGGCGTCGGATCGCCAGCGGTCCGCGCACCTTGGCGGCCAGCGAGGTCGGCGCGAACTCGCCTTCGCCCGCCTGGTCGGCGACCAGCGCGATGCGACCCTCGCCCAGCTCGCCCAGCGCATCGACCAGCGCGCCCGGGTCGTCGACCAGCACGCCTTCGATCAACTGCCCGAGCGCGCTTTCGACCGCGTTCTCCCAGCCCGACTCGACCGTGATGCGCTCGCCGACGCGCGCGGCCGAATCCAGCCCGCGCGCCTTGAGCCATGCCACCGCCGCGCCCTGCTCCTGGCCCAGCGCGGCCTGCTGCAGGGTTTCCAGCGACGAGAGGCGGCCGCGCGCGGCTTGCGCCTGCTTGCGCACGTCGGCCAGCTCGGCCTGGCTGGTGCGCTGCTGTTCCTGCAGCGCCGTCACCGCTTCCTTGCGCTCCTCGACCTGCTCGGTGAGGCCGTCCAGCGCGGTGCGCTGCGTCTCGTGCTGGAGCTGCAGTTCCTCGAAGGCCTCGTTCAGAGCCTCCAGGTCCAGGCCCGCCCGCTCGCTGACCAGGGCCTCGCGCCGGCGCTCGGCTTCCATCGCCTGCTTGTCGAGGTAGTCGACGCGGGTGCGTTCCACCTCGCCGGCGCGCGAGGCCTCGCCGGTGTCGCGGTTGTGGCTTTCCCAGCGCTGCTGCCAGTCGGCCAGCCGCGCCTCGGCCTCGCGCAGCGCCTCCTGCTTGAACTCGTTCTCCTCGCGCAACTGCTCCAGCTTCGGCTCGGCCTGCGCCACCGCCTCCTGCAGCACCGCCAGCTTCGCCGAATCGCTGCTGATGTGCTGGATCAGCTCCTGCAGCTGGCTCTGCGCCTCGTCGCGCGCCTTGTGCAGGCGCTGCGACAGCTCGCGCTGGTGCTGGATCTGCTGCTCGATGCGGGCCAGCGTGCTGCCCACCTGGTAGACATCGGCCTGCGCCCTGGCCATCGCCTCGGCCGCTTCCTCGCGGCGCACGCGGCCGGTCTCGATGCGGGCCTCGGCCTCGCGCTGCTCGGCGATCAGCTGCTGCAGGCGGGTCTCCTCCTGCGACAGCTTCTCGCGCAGTCCCTGCAGGCGCCCGTCCAGGTTGCGGTACTGCAGCGCCTTCCATTCGGCGTCCTTGACCCGGCGCTCCTCCTGCAGCGCCTGGTACTGCTCGGCCTGCTTGGCCTGGCGCTGCAGGTGCGCCAGCTGCTTGGTGATTTCCTCGCGCAGGTCGTTGAGGCGATCCAGGTTCTCGCGCGTGTGGCGGATGCGGTTCTCGGTCTCCTTGCGCCGCTCCTTGTACTTGGAGATGCCGGCGGCCTCTTCCAGGTACATGCGCAGGTCTTCCGGGCGCGCCTCGATGATCTGGCTGATCATGCCCTGCTCGATGATCGAGTAGCTGCGCGGGCCCAGGCCGGTGCCGAGGAACAGGTCGGTGATGTCGCGGCGGCGGCACTTGGTGCCGTTGAGGTAGTAGGCGCTGGTGCCGTCGCGGCTGACCGTGCGCTTGACCGAGATCTCGTTGAACGAGGCGTACTCGCCGCTGATCGCGTGGTCGGAATTGTCGAAGATCAGCTCCACCGTCGCCTGCGCCACCGGCTTGCGCGCCGAGGAGCCGGAGAAGATCACGTCGGTCAGCGAGTCGCCGCGCAGGCGGCTGGCCGAGCTTTCGCCCATCACCCAGCGCACCGCATCGATGATGTTCGACTTGCCGCAGCCGTTCGGACCAACGATGCCGGTCATGTTGGTCGGCAGGTGCAGCGTGGTCGGATCGACGAACGACTTGAAACCGGACAGCTTGATCGTGGACAGGCGCATTGGGCGGGAGATTTCCAGTGCCAGGCCGGTCGCGGCGGCACCTCAGTATTCCGGAAGGAATCCGTTCGTAAACCCATGATCTTCAAGGAGACCCGGATCGCGAAACGGCAGTCGGGGATGAGTATAGCCGGCTGTAGGGCGACGCCGCCGGGCCGGGGGGCGGTTCGCCCCGGATCGGCCTCGCCCGTTCATGCCGGCGCGGCGACCTGGCCCGCCATCCACTCCAGGAACGCCGCCACGGCCGGGCGCCGCTCCCGGCCCGGGACGCAGAGCACGGCGTAGCTGCCGCCGGGCACCGCGATTTCCGGCCGGTACGCGCACAGCAGGCCGTTCGCCACGGCCTCGGCGACCATGAGCGAGCTGGCCATGACCAGCCCCTGGCCCGCCATCGCGGCCTGCAGCGCATAGCTCTCCTCGTCGTAGACCCGCGGCTCCTCCTCCGGCCACGCCTCGCCGGCGGCGGCGCACCAGCGTTGCCAGGCCTCCTCGTACAGGCGCGAGTCCCGCCAGCGGACGGTGATGCGCCTGGGCACCTGCAGCGTCGCCCCCGCCACCTGCGCCGGCGCGCCGTACACGCCGAACCGCTCGGCAAGGACCGCCAGTTCGCGCAGCCCGGGATAGGGGCCGCCGCCGTAGCGGATGGCGAGGTCCACGCCGGCGTTCCTTTGCAGGTCGAGCACCTCCGGTCCGGTCTCCAGCAGCACCTGGTAGCGCGGATGCGCCTCGTAGAAGCGCCCGAGCCTGGGCACCAGCCACAGCGGCGAAGGAGTGCGTCGTGGTCAGCGTGACCGTGCCGGCGTCCGGCTCCGGCCTGAGCCGCTCCAGCGTCCAGGCCACCTCCTGCAGGGCGCCATGCACGCCTTCGAACAATTGCGCGCCCTTGGCCGTGAGGGCCAATCCGCGCGGACGTCGTTCGAACAGGGCGAAGCCGAGGGTGCGCTCGAGATTGCGGATCTGGTGCGAGACGGCGGTCGGCGTCACCGACAGCTCGGCCGCGGCGCGCTTGAAGCTGAGCCAGCGCGCGGCCGCCTCGAACGCGCGCAACCCGGACAGCGGCAGCGAAGCGAACACAGGGGTCATCTCCCATGGATGAATTCAATTCATCATCGGTGAAAAACCATCGTTTGTCGCGAACCTCGTCCAAGCTGAAGAATCAACGCCTCCATCGCCATCCCAAGCAGGACGACAAATGAATCAAGCTCATCCAGATAAACGCTTACTGATCCTCGTCGGCAGCCCGCGCCGCGACGGCAACAGCGCCCTGATGGCCCAGGCGGTCGCCGAGGGCGCTTCGGAAGCCGGCCTCGACGCCAGCATCCGTTTCGCCGACGACTACATCGCCGGCCTGCTGACCGATATCCGGCAGGCACCTCCCGCGGCCGATCGCTACGGCGAGCTGTTCCTCGAGCACTTCCTGCCCGCGGCCGGCGTGGTGTTCTGCACGCCGGTCTACTGGTACGGCATGTCGGCGCAGACCAAGGCGTTCTTCGATCGCTCGTTCGCCTACTACGTCGCCTCGCATCCGCAGTCGGAGGAGGTCAAGCGCCGCATGACCGGCAAGCGCCTGGGCCTGGTGGTCGCCTCGGAGGAAAGCTACCCCGGCGTGGCGCAGGGCATCGTGCACCAGTTGCAGGAATATGCGCGCTACACCCATTCGCAATTCGCCGGCTTCGTGCACGGCGTGGGCAATGCCCGCGGCGAAGTCGCGCACGACCCGCGCCGGCCGCTGGACGCCGCACGCGCGCTGGGCCGGGACATCCTCGACCGGCACTATTCGGACTACCGGGTGGATACGCCCCGGGGCAATGCGGTCTGGGCGCCGACGCCCCGACCGGCCGCCACCGCCTCATGATGGGCGCCGTTGGCATTGGCCGGCGATTGTGCGGAGGGACTCCGCCCCCGGCGGGCCCTACCGGCCTGGCGCCGGGACGAAAGCCCCTCCCGCGAGGAAGATGGGCAGCGCCAAAAGAAGACGGGCGCCCAAGGGGCGCCCGTCTCGGTTTACAGCGATCGATCCGCCAGGCGGATCAGACGTCGGCCTCGACCACGACCTTGACCGTGACCTCGACGTCGGCATGCAGGTGCAGGAGCACGTCGTACTCGCCGATCTGGCGGAACGCGCCCTCGCCCTGGATGACCTCGCTCTTGGACAGCGGCAGGCCGGCGGCGGTGAAGGCCTCGGCGATGTCGCGCGGACCCACCGAGCCGTACAGCTTGCCTTCGGTCGAGGCGTGCGCGGCGATGGTCACGCTCGCGCCCTCGAACTTGGCGGCACGGGCCTGGGCCTCGTCGTGGCTGGCCTTGGCCTTGGCCTCGTACTCGGCACGCTTGGCCTCGAACGCGGCGACGTTGGCCTCGGTGGCCGGCACGGCCTTGCCCTGCGGCACCAGGTAGTTGCGGCCGTAGCCCGGCTTCACGCTGACCTTGTCGCCCAGGTTGCCGAGGTTGGTCACCTTCTGCAGAAGAATCAGTTCCATCGTAATGCTCCGTTATTCGTTAGCGGCGGCACGCGGCCGCCGCAACGCTTGCTGTCCGAATAGGACGGGAAAGACGCCAGAAAAGTCATCGGAGGATGCTTTCCTGTTGAAAACCCGCACACGGATGTGCGGGCTCTTCCGAGGGACTCGGATCAAACGTCGTGGTTGTCGGTGTACGGGATCAGGGCCAGGAAGCGGGCGCGCTTGACGGCCGTGGCCAGCTGGCGCTGGTACTTCGACTTGGTGCCGGTGACGCGGCTCGGCACGATCTTGCCGTTCTCGGTCAGGTACTGGCGCAGGGTGTTGAGATCCTTGTAGTCGATCTCCTTGACGCCCTCGGCGGTGAACTTGCAGAACTTGCGGCGGCGGAAGAACTTGGACATGGGTGTGCTCCTTAGGCGGCTTCGGCGTTGTCGCCGTCGTTGTCGGCGGCGGCATTGCTGTCGCCCTCTTCGTCGTCACGACGACGACGCTCGCCACGCTCGGGCTTGTCGCCCTTCTCGTCCTTGCTCTTCATGATCAGCGACTGCTCGGTGTCCGGGCCATCGCGCTTGATGACCAGGTTGCGCAGCACGGCGTCGTTGAAGCGGAAGCTTTCGACCAGCTCGTTCAGCACGGCCTGGTCGGCTTCGATGTTCATCAGCACGTAGTGCGCCTTCACCAGGTTCTGGATCGGGTAGGCCAGCTGGCGGCGGCCCCAGTCTTCCAGGCGGTGGATCTTGCCGTTGCCGTTCTCGACCAAGCTCTTGTAGCGCTCGATCATGGCCGGGACCTGTTCGCTCTGGTCCGGATGGACCAGGAACACGATTTCGTAATGACGACTCATGTTAGTTCGTTACCTTTCGGATGTGGCCACGCGGGCCGGACAGCCCCCCGGGATCCGCCAAGCGGCCGGTGGAGCAAGGAAATCCCGCCCGGGTCGCGGGCAGGAAGCTCGAAATTATGGCAGTTCGCGCAGGCGCCCGCAACCGCCCGCCCCGGGGCGGCCGGCCGGGCACGCGATGGACGCGGCCATCACGCCGCGTGCGAGGCGTCCGTCGTGAAGCTCTCCCCGCAGCCGCACTCGGCGGTGGCGTTGGGATTCTGGAAGGTGAAGGTCTCGCTCAGCCCGTGCTTGCCGAAGTCGATGCGGGTACCGTCCACCAGCGGCAGGCTCTGCGCGTCGACGTAGATGCGCACGCCGTCCTGCTCGAACACCGTGTCGTCCTCGCGCTGCTCGCGCGCCAGGTCGGTGACGTGGCCCCAGCCCGAACACCCGGTACGGGTCACGCCGAAGCGCAGGCCCAGCGCGCCGGGGGTCTGCTGGGTGAAGCGGCGTACGCGCTCGAGGGCGACGGGGGTGAGGGTGACGGCCATGGGTTCCACTCCGGACGGACTTGACGATTATACGAGGCGGCCGGCAGGGCGAGGCTCGCCGGGAAATCCGGCGGATCCGACGCCTGCCGCGATCGCCTCGACAAAGATGGGACGCATCGGCCCGGGTTCAACCCACCCGTTCAGGTATCTCGCGCCCGCTCCGCTCCGCCTTTAAACTGGGCGGCCCCTATAGCGGTTTGCCGTGGCAAAGGAACAATCATGACGGTGGTCAGCGTTGAACATGCGCTTGCCGGGAAGATCCCGGCCGGCGGCGAAGTGACGGTCCGTGGCTGGGTGCGTACCCGGCGTGATTCCAAGGCGGGCCTGAGCTTCGTCAATGTCAGCGACGGCTCCTGCTTCGCCGCGATCCAGGTGGTCGCCCCGTCCGACCTGCCCAATTACGAGTCGGAAGTGAAGAAGCTCACCGCCGGCTGCTCGGTGATCGCCACCGGGACGCTGGTCGCCTCGCAGGGCCAGGGCCAGGCGTTCGAGATCCAGGCGCAGTCGATCGAGGTGGTCGGCTGGGTCGAGGACCCGGAGACCTACCCGATCCAGCCCAAGGCGCACTCGCTGGAGTTCCTGCGCGAGGTCGCGCACCTGCGCCCGCGCACCAACCTGTTCGGCGCGGTCGCCCGCATCCGCAACTGCCTGGCGCAGGCGGTGCACCGCTTCTTCCACGAGAACGGCTACCTCTGGATCTCCACGCCGATCATCACCACCTCCGACGCCGAGGGCGCCGGGCAGATGTTCCGCGTCTCCACGCTGGACCTGGTCAACCTGCCGCGCACCGACAAGGGCGAGGTCGACTTCAGCCGCGACTTCTTCGGCAAGGAGACCTTCCTGACCGTCTCCGGCCAGCTCAACGTCGAGGCCTACGCCCTGTCGCTGAGCAAGGTCTACACCTTCGGCCCGACCTTCCGCGCCGAGAACAGCCACACCACCCGCCACCTGGCCGAGTTCTGGATGATCGAGCCGGAGATCGCCTTCGCCGACCTGGCCGAGGACGCGCGCGTGGCCGAGCAGTTCCTCAAGTACCTGTTCAAGGCGGTGCTGGACGAGCGCGCCGACGACCTGGCCTTCATCGCCGAGCGCGTGGACAAGACCGCGGTCAGCAAGCTGGAGAACTTCATCAACTCGCCGTTCGAGCGGATCGAGTACACCGACGCGATCGCGCTGCTGCAGAAGTCCGGCAAGAAGTTCGACTTCCCGGTCGAATGGGGCCTGGACCTGCAGACCGAGCACGAGCGCTGGCTGACCGAGGAACACGTCGGCCGGCCGGTGGTGGTGACCAACTACCCCGAGCACATCAAGGCCTTCTACATGCGCCTGAACGACGATGGCAAGACCGTCGCGGCGATGGACGTGCTGGCGCCCGGGATCGGCGAGATCATCGGCGGCAGCCAGCGCGAGGAGCGCCTGGACGTGCTGGACGCGCGCATGGCGCAGTTCGGCCTGGATCCGGAGCACTACCAGTGGTACCGCGACTTCCGCCGCTACGGCTCGGTGCCGCATGCCGGCTTCGGCCTGGGCTTCGAGCGCCTGGTGGTCTACGTCTGCGGCCTGTCCAACATCCGCGACGCGATCCCGTACCCGCGCGCGCCGGGCAGCGCGGAGTTCTAGCGACACGTCGCGCCGTGCCTGGACGCGCGCGGGGCAAGGGAGAACGAGGAAGCTTATGTCGACGAAAGACCCAGTGACGACGTGGCACCATGCCTGCCCAGGCGCGGCCCTCCGGGCCGCCGTGCCCCGTCCCGGCGGCGTCGGCGGGCCCTAGGCCATGCTGCAACTGGCGGTGACGGTGCAGTTGGCGCTCTACGTAGTGGCGATGGTGGCGGCCATCGTCGCCATCGTCCGTGCCGCCAAGCTGCAGCGGATGGCCTCGCGCCACGGCGGCGGCTCGTGGTGGGAGACCGCCGAGGCGCGCACGGCCGTGACCCATGCGCTCAAGCCGCTGTGGATCACCGCCGCCGCCCTGGTGCTGGGGGCGTTCGCCCCGCGCCTGCTGGGAGCGATGCACGCATGACCCTGTTCTTCGCCCTTTGCTTCGTCGGCGTCGCGGTGGCCGGCTTCTGCGCGTTCGTGATCTTCTGGCCGCTGACCCTGGTGCACGTCCGCGACCGCCATCCGGCGCTGGCCGAGGCGTTCGGCCAGGGCGCCTTCCTCAACCCGGCGGCGCTGCGCTGGCTGCTCGAACGCCGCTACCGCAGCGAGCGCGACGGCAGCCTGTCGGGCCTGGCCACGCCGGCCTGGCTGGCGCTGCTGACCATTTTCGCCGGATTGGGCATGGCCGCCCTGCTGGCCCTGCTGTCCAAGGTGATGCAATGAACGAATCCAACCGCGCATACGATCAGTGGTGGCTGGCCACGCTCGGCCGGCTGCTGATCTGGGCACGGCTACGGGTGAAGGACGCCGGTACCGCCGAAGTGCTCGACAGCGACGGCAAGGTACTGGTCTACGACAGCGAGGACAGCGCGCGCGCGGCCCTGTTCGACGCCGAGTTCGTGGCCTTCGACGGCCTCGACGAGGAGGACGCGCTGGCGCGCGGCTTCTCGCTGGGCGAGATCGCCCCGCCCAGCGCCGGCAGCGACGAGGAGCTGCGCGGCCTGATGACGGTCACCCTCGGGCATCGCGCTTGAGATGTACACGCCCCGCGCCTTCGCCGGCACCGACCTGACCGCGCTGGACGACCTGTTCGCGCGCGATCCCTTCGTCACGCTGGTCACGCCGGGCGAGGGCCTGCTGCCGCAGGTCAGCCACCTGCCCGTGCTGTATGCGCGCGACGGCGACGCCGTGGTGCTGGAAGGCCATTGGGCGCGCCCCAACCCGCAGGCCGTGCACGAAGGCGAGGCGTTGGCGACCGCGCACGGCCCGCACGCCTACGTCTCGCCGGGCTGGTACCCCGACAAGGAAGCCGCCGCGCGCGTACCGACCTGGAACTACGCGGTCGCCCACCTGAAGGGCCGGCTGCTGCCCTACCGCGACGAGGCCCTGCTGGCGGACCTGGTGACGCGCCTCGGCGATGCCTTCGAATCCGGCATCGGCAGCGACTGGCGGTTCGAGATCGACCGTCCCGAGCACGTGCGCCAGCTGCGCGGCATCGTCGGCTTCCGTTTCGAGGCGGCCTCGATCGAGCTCAAGCTGAAGCTGAGCCAGAACCATCCGCAAGCCAATGCCGATGCGGTGATCGAGGCGCTGGGGCGCCAGCCGGCGCAGGACGCCCGCGACACCGCCGCCTGGATGCAACGCTGGCGCCCGCGCCGCGAGGCTTCGCCAGGCTGATCCATTCCCTTCCAGCCGCCTCGCGGCTACTGGAGCATCCCCCGATGAGTTCACTGACCCAATTGCTCGAAAACAACCGCGAATGGTCCGAACGGATCCATCGCGAGGACCCGGAGTTCTTCGCGCGGCTTTCCAAGCAGCAGAAGCCCGAATACCTGTGGATCGGCTGCTCCGATTCGCGCGTGCCGGCCAACCAGATCATCGACATGGCGCCGGGCGAGGTGTTCGTGCACCGCAACGTCGCCAACGTGGTCGTGCACACCGACCTGAACTGCCTGTCCACGATCCAGTTCGCGGTCGACGTGCTCAAGGTCAAGCACATCCTGGTGGTCGGCCACTACGGCTGCGGCGGCGTCTACGCCAGCCTGACCCAGCAGCGGCTCGGCCTCGTCGACAACTGGATCCGCCACGTCACCGACGTCGCCGACAAGCATGCCGGCTGCCTGCACGACGCCGGGGAGCTGTCGATGCAGCATGCGCGCCTGTGCGAGCTGAACGTGCTCGAGCAGGTCGTGCACGTCGCCCGCACCACGGTCGTGCAGGACGCATGGAACCGCGGCCAGGCGCTGGCCGTGCACGGCTGGGTCTACAGCCTGCGCGACGGCCGGGTGCACGACCTGGGCATGGACGTCGCCCGGCCGGAAGAACTCGACGAGCGCTACCAGGCTGCGCTGGCGCGCATCCAGGCCGATCGCGAAGAACGCTGACCCCTCACCGACCGGAGCCGCCATGCTGCCCTCGCCCATCAACCTGCAGGCCTGGATCGAGGAGCACCGGCACCTGCTCAAGCCCCCGGTCGGCAACAAGTGCATCCAGCAGGACGACTTCATCGTCATGGTCGTCGGCGGGCCCAACGCGCGCACCGACTACCACTACGACGAAGGCCCCGAGTGGTTCTACCAGCTGGAAGGCGAGATGGTGCTGAAGGTGCAGGAGGACGGCCGGGTCCGCGACATCCCGATCCGCGCCGGCGAGATCTTCCTGCTGCCTCCGAAGGTGCCGCATTCGCCGCAGCGCATGCCCGACTCGGTCGGGCTGGTGGTCGAACGCAGGCGCCTGCCGCACGAACAGGACGGACTGATGTGGTTCTGCGGGAAGTGCAACCACAAGCTGTACGAGGAGTACTTCCCGCTGAAGAACATCGAGGCCGACTTCCCGCCGGTGTTCGAGCGCTTCTATGGCTCCGAGGCGCTGCGCACCTGCGGCGCGTGCGGCGAGGTGCACCCGGTCCCGGCGCGCCATCGGGCATAGCGACGGACACGAACGCTCCCGTGGAAGGGACTTCGGTAACGACGGGGCTTTCCCGGGGAAGCCCCGTCGGGACTGGAAACCTTCCCACGGCGATACACTGCGGGCCTGTTCCTGCACCGCCCAGCCCATGACCGAACCGCTCTCTCGCACCCACGCCCTCGCGCTCGACGCGGAAGATCCGCTTCGCCACCTGCGCGGGGAGTTCCTGTTCCCGCGCCACGGCGACGGCGAACAGACCTACTTCGTCGGCAACTCGCTGGGCCTGCAGCCGCGCGGCGCCAAGGCGATGATCCAGGAAGTGCTCGACCACTGGGGCACGCTGGCCGTGGAAGGCCACTTCACCGGGCAGGCGCAATGGATGACCTACCAGGAGCTGGTCACCGGACCGCTGGCGCGGCTGGTCGGCGCCAAGCCGGTCGAAGTGGTGGCGATGAACTCGCTGAGCGTCAACCTGCACCTGATGATGGTCAGCTTCTATCGCCCGACCCCGGAACGGCCGGCGATCCTGATCGAGGCCGGCGCGTTCCCGTCGGACCGGCATGCCGTGGAGTCGCAGATCCGCTTCCACGGCTTCGACCCGGCCACCGACCTGATCGAGGTGGACGCCGACGAGCCCGACGGCACCATCTCGATGGCGGCGATCGAACGCGCCATCGCCGAGCATGGCCCGCGGCTCGCGCTGGTGCTGTGGCCGGGCGTGCAGTACCGCACCGGGCAGGCGTTCGACCTGGCGCAGATCGTCCGGCTCGCGCGCGCCCAAGGCGCGGCCGTGGGCTTCGACCTGGCCCACGCGGTCGGCAACCTGTCGTTGTCGCTGCACGAGGACGGCGCCGATTTCGCGGTGTGGTGCCACTACAAATACCTCAATGCCGGCCCCGGCGCGGTCGCCGGGTGCTTCGTGCACGAGCGCCACGCGCGCGCCGGCCTGCCCCGCTTCGCCGGCTGGTGGGGCCACGAGAAGCAGACCCGCTTCCGGATGGCGCCGGAGTTCGTGCCCACGCCCGGCGCGGAAGGCTGGCAGCTGAGCAACCCGCCGATCCTGGCGATCGCGCCGCTGCGCGCCTCGCTCGCCTTGTTCGACCAGGCCGGCATGCCCGCGCTGCGGCGCAAGTCCGAGCAGCTCACCGGGTTGCTGGAAGCGCTGATCCACGCGCGCCTGTCCCAGGTGCTGCAGATCGTCACGCCGTCCGAACCGACGCGGCGGGGCTGCCAGCTGTCCCTGCGCGTGATCGGCGGCCGCGAGCGCGGGCGCTCGCTGTTCGAGTACCTGCAATCGGCCGGCGTGCTCGGCGACTGGCGCGAGCCGGACGTGATCCGCATCTCCCCGGTGCCGATGTACAACCGCTTCGCCGACCTGCACCACTTCGTCGAGGAAGTGGAGCGCTGGGCAGGCCGGCACTAGACCTCATCTGTGGGAGGGACTTCAGTCCCGACGGGTTTTACCGGTAAAGCCCGTCGGGACTGAAGTCCCTCCCACAGGATTCTTCCTCTTCTGGATGCTCCGTTGAACGTCACGCAACGCTCCCTCACCCTGGTCGGCGCCGGCCTCGCCGGCTCGCTGCTGGCGATCCTTCTTTCCCGGCGCGGCTGGGACGTCACCGTCTACGAACGACGCGGCGACCCGCGCGTGAAGGGATACGAATCGGGCCGGTCGATCAACCTCGCGCTCGCCGAACGCGGGCGCCATGCGTTGCGCCAGGCCGGCGCCGAGGACGCGGTGATGGCGCGCGCGGTGATGATGCGCGGGCGCATGGTGCACCCGGCCGGCGCCGCCGCGCAGTTGCAGCGCTACGGCCGCGACGACAGCGAGGTGATCTGGTCGATCCATCGCGCCGACCTCAACCTGGTGCTGCTGGAACTGGCCGAACAGGCCGGCGCGCGGATCCACTTCTACCGGCGCCTGCACACCGTCGATTTCGACGCCGGCTACGCGCGTTTCATCGACGACCGCGACGACCAACCGCACGACATCCATTTCCGGACCCTGGTCGGCGCCGACGGCGCGGGTTCGGCGCTGCGCGCGGCGATGAACCGCAAGAGCCCGCTCGGCGAGCGGACCGAGTTCCTCGACCACTCCTACAAGGAGCTCGAGATCCCCCCGGCCGAGGACGGAGGGTTCCGGATCGAGCGCAATGCGTTGCACATCTGGCCGCGCGGCCACTACATGTGCATCGCCCTGCCCAACGATGGCGGCACCTTCACCGTCACGCTGTTCCTGCCCAACGAGGGCGAGCCGAGTTTCGCCACCACCCGCACCGGCGACGAGGCGCTTGCGCTGTTCGCGCGCGAGTTCCCGGACGCCTTGCCGCTGATCCCGCGCCTGAAGCAGGACTGGGAAGAACATCCGCCGGGCCTGCTCGGCACCCTCTACCTGGACCGCTGGCACCTCGGCGGCCGCGCCGCGCTGGTCGGCGACGCCGCGCACGCGATGGTGCCGTTCCACGGCCAGGGAATGAACTGCGCGTTCGAGGACTGCGTGGCCCTGGCCGACATGCTGTGCGCGCACGACGACATCGAACGGGCCTTCGCCGCCTTCGAACGCGAGCGCAAGCCGAACGCGCAGGCGATCCAGCGAATGGCGCTGGAGAACTACGTCGAGATGCGCGACCGCGTCGACGATGCGGACTTCCTGCTCCAGCGCGAACTCGAACGCGAACTGCAGGCTCGCTGGCCGACGCGCTTCGTGCCGCACTACACGATGGTGACGTTCCTGCGCACGCCGTATGCGACGGCGTTGCAGCGCAGCGAAATCCAGCGGGACATCCTGGTCGAGGCCACGCGCGGGCATCGCGACCTGTCGCGGATCGACTGGACCGCGCTGGAAAGGACCGTGCACGCGCGATTGGCGCCGCTGGAGGGCGCGCATTGAGCGCCCGGCCTTCTCCTCCCGCGGCCTAGACGCGTGGCTTGCGAGCCCCTGGCTCGCACACGCCTGGATGCCCGGCGTATGGCGCAATGCCTGCGGCATGGGAAGGCTTCTCCCTTTCTCCTTCCGGGAGAAGGCGCGAAGCGCCGATGAGGGTACGGGCGAAGCCGCGCCGCGAGGGCTCGGCAGCCATCGCATCGAAGAACGCATCGCCACGCCCCGGCCCACGCCAGCGGCACGCAAGCCGTGCCCTCTCGCCCCGATGGGAGAGGCGCGACGATGGGCAAGCCGCACCCCGTAGGGACATCCACCAAAGCCGCCGTAGAATGGCCGCGCCCTCCCCGATCGTCCCTGCATGCCCGCCAGCTTTCTCTTCTACGACCTCGAAACCTTCGGCCAGGATCCGCGCAAGACCCGCATCGCGCAGTTCGCCGCCGTGCGCACCGATGCCGAACTCAACGTGGTCGAGGAACCGGTCAGCTTCTTCGTGCGGCCAGCCGACGACTTGCTGCCCTCGCCCCATGCCACGCTGGTCACCGGCATCGCGCCGCAGCGGGCGCGGCTCGAAGGCATCAACGAGGCCGAGGCGTTCGCGCGCATCGTCGAGCTGATGGCGCGCCCGGAGACCTGCACGCTCGGCTACAACACGCTGCGCTTCGACGACGAGTTCGTCCGCCACGGCCTGTTCCGCAACTTCTACGATCCCTACGAGCGCGAATGGCGCGGCGGCAACTCGCGCTGGGACCTGCTCGACATGCTGCGCCTGCTGCATGCGCTGCGCCCGGAAGGCATCGCCTGGCCCAAGCGGGACGACGGCGCGACCTCGTTCAAGCTCGAGCACCTGGCCGAGGCCAACGGCGTACGCGAGGGCGACGCGCACGAGGCCCTGTCGGACGTGTTCGCCACGATCGGCATGGCGCGCCTGTTCAAGCGCCACCAGCCGCGCATGTGGGAATACGCGCTGCGCCTGCGCGACAAGCGCTACGCCTCCGGCCTGCTCGACGTGATCGCGCCCACGCCGGTACTGCACGTCTCCCAGCGCTACCCGGCCGCGCGCATGTGCGCCGCGCCGGTGCTGCCGCTGGCCAGGCACCCGCGCATCGACAGCCGCGTGATCGTGTTCGACCTGGACGGCGAGATCGAGCCGCTGCTGCGGATGTCGCCCGAGGAGATCGCCGATCGCCTGTACACGCCGGCGGCCGACCTGCCCGAAGGCGAGCAACGCATCGCCCTCAAGGAGGTCCATACCAACAAGGTGCCGGCGCTGGTGGCCTGGAACCACCTGCGCGCGCCGGACTTCGACCGCCTGTGCATCGATCCGGCCGCCGTGGAAGCCAAGGCCGCGCGCCTGCGCCAGGCCGGGCCCGAACTGGCCGAGAAGGTGCGCAGGGTATTCGGCACCGAGCGCGCGGTCCCGCCCGGGGACGTGGACGCCTCGCTGTACGACGGCTTCCTGGCGGAAGGCGACCGCCGCCTGATGCCCCTGGTGCGCGCCAGCGCGCCGGCCGACCTGCCGGCGCTGGCATCGCGCTTCCGCGACGAACGCATGCCCGAGTTGCTGTTCCGCTACCAGGCGCGCAACTGGCCGCAGACGCTGTCGTTCGACCAGCAGGCGCGCTGGGACGATTACCGCCGCCACCGCCTGATGGCCGACAGCGGCCTGTCAGAAACCAGTTTCGACCAGTTCTGGGCGCAGATCGCCGATCTGCGCCTCGCCCACGCCCACGATGCCGCCAAGCTGGCACTGCTCGACCAGTTGGCGGCCTGGGGCCACGACCTGCAGCGTTCGCTATGACGACCTACTTCACCGATGCCAGTTTCAAGTTCCTGCGCGGCCTGGCCCGCCACAACGACAAGACCTGGTTCAACGCGCACAAGGCGCAGTACGAGGAACACGTGCGCCAGCCGTTCCTGCGCCTGCTGACCGACCTGCAGCCGGCGCTGGCCGGGGTCAGCGAGCACTTCCGCGCCGACCCGCGCAGCCAGGGCGGCTCGCTGTTCCGCATCTACCGCGATGCGCGCTTCTCCAACGACAAGTCGCCCTACAAGAGCTGGCAGGGCGCGCGCCTGTTCCACGCCCGCCGCCGCGAGGTGCCGGCGCCCTCGTTCTACCTGCACCTGCAGCCGGGCGAGAGCTTCGTCGGCGCCGGCATCTGGCACCCCGAGCCGGAAGTGCAGCGCCGCATCCGGCAGTTCATCTTCGACAACCCGGGCAGTTGGAAGGCAGCCGCGCACGCTCCGAAACTGCGGCGCAAGTTCGAACTGGCGCAGGAAGAGAAGATGGTGCGGCCGCCGCGCGGCTTCCCGGCCGACTTCGAGTTCCTGGACGACCTCAAGCAGCGCAACTGGGTGATGTGGCGCCCGCTCGACGACGCCACGATGACCGGCCCGCGCCTGCGCCAGACCGTCGCCGCCGACCTGGCGACGCTCGGCCCGTTCGTCGACTACCTGTGCGCGGCGCTGGACCTGGAGTTCTGAACCGACGCCGGGCCGGTTACCGCCCCGCGTCGCGGCCGAAGTAGCCGGAGGCATCGACGAAGCGTTGCACCGCCGCGGCATCGGCAAGGTCCAGTTCGATCATCGTGCGGATCGCCGCGGCCCGGTCCGCACTGGCCCGGTAATAGCCCGCGCAGATCGCGTAGCCGACGTAGTAGCCGAGATCGCGCGTCCCGAACGGGTTGTCGGCGTCGTTGTAGAGCCACCCGCTGTAGTCGTTGCCGGCCATGTCCTTCCGGAATGCCGCGCGGATCGCCGCATCGTGGGCCGGCCCGTAGCGGACGTAATCCAGTTCGGGCAGCCGTCCGGTCACCTGCTCGGCGACGAAATCGGCCACGCCCTCGTACACGGCCTGGGCGAGCAGGCTGCCGCGCGCGCCGCGCTGCTGCGTGTGCACCGCCTCGTGGACCAGCAGCAGGTCCAGGTTGTCCAGCGGACGGCTGGCGAAATAACCGGCGAAGAAGCGCTGCAGCCGCTCCGGCATCTGCGAAGTATCGACGGTGCCGTCGCCGGCGGCCAGTTCCACGCCGATCAACACCTTGTCGTCCAGGGTGGTGCCGGCCGAACGCAGCGCGCCGACCTCCAGGTAGATGGACGCATCGCGCAAGCCGGGGTAGACCTGCCGCAACCGTCGCAGGTGCCGCTCGACCCGGCCGACCACCGGCGCGACCAGCCCGGTGCGCGGGCGGATCGAATCCCAGTAGCGCGGATAGGCGCGGATCGCGTCGACGTAGGCGGCGGCATCGTAGCCCTTGGCCTGCGCGAACGCGGCCAGGCCCGGCGAGCCCCGGTCCAGGTAGCCGTGCTGCAGCAACTGCAGTTGCCGGTCGCGCTCGGGCTCGGCCCGGACCCGGTCGTAGACCTGCCAGAACAGCGCGATGTCGGAATCGACGACCCCGACCGTGGCAGTCTCGTCCGCCCCCGAACGCCCCGCGGCCAGGAGCCATGCCAGGCCCAACAGGCACGTTGCAAGCTTCTTCACTCGTTTCTCTCCCCGGCCGCCGGCGCGGCACGATCGTTCCTGTTGGCGCGTTCATGCGCCGTGCGTATGCTGCACCGGTTCCGGAGCAGGAAACAGCCGATGAAGCGATGGTGGTGGCTCCCGCCGTGCCTGGTGTTCTGCGCGTTGCTGGGCTACGTCGTCGCCGGGCCCTACCTGGCCATCCGTGCCATCGGCCAGGCGATCGAGCGCCAGGATACGGCCGCCCTCGGGCGCCACGTGGATTTCCCGGCATTGCGCGCCAACCTCAAGGCGCAGGTCGACGATTACCTGGTACGCCAGGCCGGGCCGGGCCTGCAGTCGAGCCTGCTCGGGGCGTTCGCGCTGCGCGCCGCCGGCGGCGCCGCCGGCGCGGGCGTGGACGCCGTGGCGACGCCCGCCGGGATCGGCGCGCTGCTGCAAGGACGCACCCTGTGGAAGCGCGCCACCGGCGACACCGTCGGCGGCGACACCTATGCCGCGCCCAGGCCCGACCGGCCGCTGGCGCGCTACGAAGGGCGCTTCGATTCCATTTCCCGGTTCTCCGCCACCATGCATACCGAGGCCGGCACGCCGGTGGTGTTCGTGCTCGGCCGCGACGGCCTGCGCTGGAAACTGACCAACATCGTGCTGCCGCTACCCCCGTGACCCGAAACCCCTACTACACCGGCCTGGCCAGCGACCACTTCGACGGGCTGCGCTTCTTCAACCCCGACCACCCTTCCACCGACCACGGCCCGCGCGACCTGCTGCGCTGGCAACTGACCGGCAAACGCGTGCGCTGGGGCCGGCCGTTGGCGGCGATCGCGACCGCCATGCCGCGGCCGCGCGTGGATGCGCTGACCGTGACCATGGTCGGCCATGCCAGCGTCCTGATCCAGGTGGCCGGGCTCAACCTGCTGGTCGATCCGGTCTGGTCCGGGCGCGCCAGCCCGTTGCAGTGGTTCGGCCCGCGCCGGTTCGCGCCGCCGGGCATCGCCTTCGGCGACCTGCCGCCCATCGATGCGGTGCTGATCACCCACAACCACTACGACCATCTCGACCTGCACACCCTGCGGCGGCTGCACCGCGGACACCGGCCGCGGTTGATCGCGCCGCTGGGCAACGACGCGCTGGTCGCACGCACGCTGCCCGACATGCCGGCGACCGCGCTGGACTGGTGGCAGTCGTGCCAGCTGGGGCCGATCGAGATAACCGTGACGCCGGCCTTGCACTGGTCCTCGCGCGGTATCTCGGACCGGCGCATGGCGCTGTGGGGCGGCTTCCACCTGCGCGGGGGTGGATACGGCTGCTACGTCGCCGGCGATACCGGCTACGGCAACGGCTGGCCGTTCCGCCAGCTGCGCGAACGGCTGGGCGCCCCGGACCTGGCGCTGTTGCCGATCGGCGCCTACGAACCGCGCTGGTTCATGCGCCCGCAGCACATGGACGCGGCCGAGGCGGTGCAGGCCATGCTCGACTGCGGCGCCACGCAGGCGCTCGGCGTGCATTGGGGGACCTTCCAGCTGACCGACGAAGGCCGGATGGAACCGAAGGAGTTGCTGGAAGCCGAGCTGGCGCGGCGCGGCATCGCGCAGTCGCGCTTCCTGGCGCTGGAGGCCGGCCAGGTCTGGCAGGACGACCGGGCCGGCGCCCCCTGATCTCCCTCCGGCGGTTGCCCTCCCCTCCACTGCCAGGCACCGAGGCGCCGGCGGGACAGCGCCTCAGCAACGCCGTTGCAGCTTCCGCTCCAGCCGCCGCATCGGCGCCGCCAGTTGCCGGCGGGCCAGCCACGGCAACGCGCGCAACGCCGTCTCCGCATCGACGGCCGGTGGCCCGCCGCGCCAGGCGAAGGCGACCTTGTTCTCCATGCCGGGCTCGTCGAGCACGCAGACATGCCCGTCGAACGCGCGGCGCATGCGATTGACGTGCGCGCGCACATCGGTGGCGTACAGGTTGGTCGCCATGGTCCCGCCGGGAACGAGCGCGGCGGCGCAGCGTTCGTAGAACGCCTGCGTCGACAGTGCCGGCGGGATGCCGTCCACGTCGTAGGCGTCCACCAGCAGCAGGTCGTAGCGGCCGGCGCGCGAGCGCAACCATGCCGCGCCATCCCCCTGCTCGACCGAGAAACGCGCATCGTCGGGCGGCACGTGGAATGCATCGCGCAGCGCCAGCACGTCCGCGTCGCTCTCGACCGCCTCGATGCGGCTGCGCGGGAGATGGCGATAGCAGAACTTGGCCTGGGCGCCGCCCCCGAGGCCGACGATGCCGATGTTCGCCGGATGCGGGTTCGACAGCAGCGCCGCCAGCATCGTGCGGGTATAGCCCACCTGCAGCCAGTACGGGCACCAGCGCAGCATCCGGGTCTGGGTCACCTCGCCGCGGAACTGCAGCTCGACGTAGCGCCAGCCCCGGCGCACGTAGGGCGCGCCGGGTGCGCGGCGCTCACTTCGGCGGGTCATTGGCGACGCCGTGCGGCACGTGCCCGGCCGCCACGCGCTGGTGCTGGCGGGCACTGTCGATGTTGTGCTGCGAATCGTCGAAGAAGATGTCCGCGCCGAACGCCTCCAGGAACGGCCCCTTGTGGCGCCCGCCCAGGAACAGCGCCTCGTCCAGGCGCACGCCCCATTCGCGCAAGGTCCGGATCACCCGCTCGTGCGCCGGCGCCGAGCGCGCGGTGACCAGCGCGGTGCGGATCGGCGCGGCCTCGCCGGCCGGGAACGCCGCCTGCAGCGCATGCAGCGCCGACAGGAAGTTGCGGAACGGTCCGCCGCTGAGCGGCTCGCGCGCGCGTTGCTGCTCGTGCCGGCCGAACGCCTCCACGCCCTGCTCGCGCGAGATCCGCTCGCTCTCGTCGCCGAAGATCACCGCATCGCCGTCGAAGGCGATGCGCAGCTGGGTCGGCAGGCGCGCATTGTCCTTGTCCACGATCGCCTCGGCGGCAGCGGCCTGCTCGCCCGGGCTGCGCGGCAGGATCGTCGCTGCCGCGATGCCGTGCGACAGCGCGCGCCGGACCGAATCCGGGTTGGCCGACAGGAACAGGTCGGTGCCGAACGGCTTGACGTAGGGCCAGGTCGCCTCGCCGGAGGTGAAGGTCGCGCGCACGATGCCCAGCCCGTAGTGCTGGATCGAGTTGAAGATGCGCAGGCCGGTGTCGGCGGAGTTGCGCGACAGCAGGATCACCTCGACCCGCGGCGTGTCCGGCGGCGCGCCCTCGTTGAGCGCCAGCAGCTTGCGCACCACCGGGAAGGCGACGCCGGGCGCGAGCACGTCGTCCTCGTGCGCACGCTGGTAGGCCGCATAGGCTTCCACGCCCTCGCGCTCGAACAAGGCGTGCCCCTCTTCCAGGTCGAATAGCGCGCGTGAAGTGACGGCGACCGTCAGCAGGCGTGGAGTGTTGTCGGGCATGGATTCGGGATTCGGGATTCGGGATTCGGGATTCGGGATTCGGGATTCGGGATTCGAGATTCGGGATTCGGGATTCGGGATTCGGGATTCGGGATTCGGGAAAAGCATCTTTGCCCGGGTTCGGCTGTCAAGCGATCCGAAGCTTTCTCGCGGCTTTTTGTGGGAGGGACTTCAGTCCCGACGGCTTCACCGGCCTTCTGTCGGGACTGGAGCCATCCCACATCGGCACTCGGCCCGAGGCAGGCTTGCCGCTTTGCCGGCTCCCGGCTCCCGGCCTCACACCACGAACTGCTCGCTGAAGATGCGCTCTTCCAGATTGTGTTCCGGGTCGAACAACAAGGTCACCCGGTGCTCGCGGGATTCGCGGATCACCACCTCCACCACGTCGCGGGTCTCGTGCGAGTCGGCGGTGACGCTGACCGGGCGCTTGTAGGGATCGAGCACGCGGAAGCGCACTTCGGTATCGGCCTTGAGGATGGCCCCGCGCCAGCGCCGCGGCCGGTACGGCGCGATCGGCGTCAGCGCCAGGGTATGCGAGCCCAGGGGCAGGATCGGGCCGTGCGCGGAATAGTTGTAGGCGCTGCTGCCGGCCGGCGTGGACACCAGCACGCCGTCGCCGATCAGCTCGTCGATGCGGGTCTGGCCGTTGAGGTCCACGCTCAGGTGCGCCGCCTGCCGGGTCTGCCGCAACAACGAAACCTCGTTGTAGGCCAGCGAACCGGTGGTGGTGCCCGACTCGGTCTGCGCCAGCATCTCCAGCGGCCGCAGGTTGGCCGGTTCGGCGCGCTGCAGGCGTTCGAACAGGTCGTCCTCGCGGTACTGGTTCATCAGGAAGCCGATCGAGCCCAGCTTCATGCCGAACACCGGCTTGCCGGCGGCGCCGTGCCGGTGCAGCGTCTGCAGCATGAAGCCGTCGCCGCCGAGCGCGCACAGCACGTCGGCCTCTTCGGCGGAATGATCGCCATAGCGCGCCACCAGCTGCCCGCGCGCTTGCTGCGCCGGCGGCGCATTGCTGGCCAGGAAACAGATCCGGGAGATCCCGGTGGGGGGAACGGAGCTCATGCGCCGATCATAACCGCCATGCCTGGCGGCCCGTAGCTCCCCACCCGTCCACAAGGCGGAAGCCGGCGCCATTGCCGCACCGGCATGACATTTCCGATGCCCGCCCGCACGCACGGCTGCCCAGGCAAACTTCGACCGTCGCTCCCGCGTAGGCGGGAGGCCCAGTGACTTTGCCGCAATCGGCCCGAAAGTCCCTGGATCCCCCGCCTGCGCGGGGATGAAGATAGTCGAATGCAGAGGCCCCGAAGGCACTGCATTGGCACCATGCATTGCATCTGGAGCAAAGCCCCCCTTCTGTTAAGGGGGGCGCGCCGACAGGCGCGGGGGATAGGCCAGCCCGAGTGCGGTGCCAAAAGTCCGCAAGGCGGACTTTTGGGTCGGGCCCGCAACGCGGGCCCGACCACGGGGCTACACCCCGTGCCCGCTACACCCCGTGCGCCGCCAACTGGCCCAGGCGCTGCACGGCCACCGACACCGTCGGGTAGTCCAGCGTCTTCTGCTCGGCCAGCTCCTGCAGCATCGACAGGGTGAAGCGCAGGCTGGTGTCGTCGCGGGAAATCCACTGCGCCACCTTTTCCTCGGCCGTGCCGCCCGGCATCGACAGCACCTGCCCGGCCAGCGTGCGATGGTGCGCGGCCAGCTCGTCGCGCAGCACGCCCCGCGCCACCGCATGCCAGCGCCCGTTCACTTCCAGCGCGTCGATCTGCTCGAACAACCACGGCAGCCGCAGCGCGTCGCCCAGGCGGAAGTGCACCTTCGACACTTCCACCGGCTTGAGCTTGCGGGTCCGCGCCAGCTCGATGATGTCGAAGGCCGGCTCCAGGAACTGCAGCTCCGACAGCTGCTGCGCCAGCGCCGCCGGCAGGCCCTTGTCCTGCCACTGCTGGACCAGCGCCTCGTACTGCGGGCGCTGCGCGTCCGGCAGCACGCCGGAAGCCACGCGGATGTCGTTGAACGGACCGTGGTAGCGCTCCACCGCCGCGGTGATCGCCGGCATCGCGCCCGGGCGGAACAGCAGCCAGCGCACGAACGAGCGCTGCAGCTTCCAGATCACCTCCAGCGCATCGATCTGCACCGACTCGGGCACCTTGCCGTCGAGCGCGTCGATCTGGGTCCACAGCGCGCGCGCGTCCAGCGTCTCGCGGCTGATCGTGTAGGCCTTGGCCACCTCGGCGATGCTGCGGCCGGTGTCCTCCTGCATCCGCATCAGGAAGGTCGCACCCATGCGGTTGATCGTCGTGTTGGTCACCGCTGTGGCGATGATCTCGCGCTTCAGGCGGTGCCGCTCCATCGCGTCGGCGTACTTCTTCTGCAGCGGCTGCGGGAAGTAGCGCTGCAGTTCCTTGGACAGGTACGGGTCCTCGGGGATGTCCGATTCCAGCAGCTGCTGGAACGCGACCAGCTTGGAGTACGACAGCAGCACCGCCAGCTCCGGACGGGTCAGGCCCAGGCCGCGCGCCTTGCGCGCCGACAGCTCGGCGTCGCTCGGCAGGAACTCGATCTGGCGATCGAGCAGGCCCTGCTTCTCCAGCGTGCGGATGAAGTGCTGCTTGGAGCCCAGGCGCTTGACGCTCATCCGCTCCATCAGGCTCAGCGCCTGGTTCTGGCGGATGTTGTCCCACAGCACCAGCTCGGCGACCTCGTCGGTCATCGAGGCCAGCAGCTTGTTGCGCGCCTCGAAGCTCAGCTTCTTGGCCTGCACCACGTCGTTGAGCAGGATCTTGATGTTCACCTCGTGGTCGGAGGTGTCCACGCCGGCCGAGTTGTCGATGAAGTCGGTGTTGAGCAGCACGCCGTTCTGCGCGGCCTCGATGCGGCCGAGCTGGGTCAGGCCCAGGTTGCCGCCCTCGCCCACGATCTTGCAGCGCAGCTCGCCGCCGTTGACGCGCAGCGCGTTGTTGGCGCGGTCGCCGACGTCGGCATGGGTCTCGCTCGACGCCTTGACGTAGGTGCCGATGCCGCCGTTCCAGAACAGGTCCACCGGCGCCTTCAGGATGGCGCTCATCAGTTCGTTGGGCGACAGGCTCTTGACCGAGGCGTCGAGCCCCAGCGCCTCGCGCACCTGCGGGGTGATCTCGATCGACTTGAGCGTGCGCGCGTGGACGCCGCCGCCCTTGCTGATCAGCTTGGCGTCGTAGTCGGCCCAGCTGGAGCGCGGCAGCTTGAACAGGCGCTCGCGCTCGGCGAACGAGGCGGCCGCGTCCGGGTTGGGGTCGAGGAAGATGTGGCGGTGGTCGAACGCGGCCACCAGGCGGATGTGCCGCGACAGCAGCATGCCGTTGCCGAACACGTCGCCGGACATGTCGCCGATGCCGACGCAGGTGAAGTCCTGGCTCTGGCAATCGCGGCCGAGCGCGCGGAAGTGGCGCTTGACCGATTCCCAGGCGCCGCGCGCGGTGATGCCCATGCCCTTGTGGTCGTAGCCGACCGAACCGCCCGAGGCGAACGCGTCGCCCAGCCAGAAGCCGTGTTCCAGCGCCAGGCCGTTGGCGATGTCGGAGAAGGTCGCGGTGCCCTTGTCGGCGGCGACCACCAGGTACGGGTCGTCCTGGTCGTGGCGCACCACCTGCGGCGGCGGCACGATCTTTCCGCCGACGATGTTGTCGGTGATGTCGAGCAGGCCCTGGATGAACAGCTTGTAGCAGGCGATGCCCTCGGCCTGCACCGCATCGCGGTCGCCGCCGACCGGCGGGCGCTTGACGAAGAAGCCGCCCTTGGCGCCGACCGGCACGATCACGGTGTTCTTCACCATCTGCGCCTTGACCAGGCCCAGCACCTCGGTGCGGAAGTCCTCGCGGCGGTCCGACCAGCGCAGGCCGCCGCGCGCGACCGCGCCGAAGCGCAGGTGCACGCCTTCTACGCGCGGGCCGTAGACGAAGATCTCGCGGTACGGGCGCGGTTTGGGCAGGTCGGGGACCAGCGCCGAGTCGAACTTGAAGCTGATGCAGTGGCCGACCTGGCCGTCCTTGCCGGTCTGGTAGTAGCTGGTGCGCAGGGTCGCGTCGATCACGCCGATGAAGCTGCGCAGGATGCGGTCCTCGTCGAGGCTGGAGACGCGGTCCATCAACTTGAGCAACGCGGCGCGGGTGGCGTCCATCTGCGCCTGGCGGTCGCTGCCGCGGGCGGCGATCACCGGTTCCAGCGCCTTCAGCGTGGCCTCGTCGCCCCCGGCCAGCGCTTCGAGCTGGCTGCGGAAGCGGGCCTGGCCCTCGGCGATCTGGGTCTTGCTCTCGTTGCCGGTGGCCGGGTCGAAGCGGGCTTCGAACAGCTCGACCAGCAGCCGCGCCAGCAACGGATAGTGCGCGAAGGTGGCCTCCACGTAGCTCTGCGAGAACGGCACGCCGGTCTGCAGCAGGTACTTGCAGTAGCCGCGCAGCAGCGCGACCTGCCGCCAGTGCAGGCCGGCGGCCAGGATCAGGCGGTTGAACGCATCGTTCTCGGCATCGCCGTGCCAGACCCGCGAGAAGGCCTCGCCGAAGGCGGCGTCCACGCTCGCGGCGTCGATCGCGCCCGCGGTGGACTCGACCTCGAAGTCCTGGATGTAGACCGGCGCGTCGTCGACCTGCAGCCGGTAGGGGCGCTCGGAGATCACCCGCAGGCCGAGGTTCTCCATCATCGGCAGCGCGTCGGACAGCGGGATGTCGTCGAGCTGGCGGTACAGCTTCAGGCGCAGCCCGGACATGTTCGGGCGCTGCACCGCCTGCAGGCTCAGGTGCAGGTCGTCGGGGCCGGCCAGCGAGGCCAGGTGCTCGACGTCGGTGGCCGCGGCCTCGGCGGAGGAGTCCTCGATGTAGCCGGCCGGCAGCGCGCGGCCGTAGCGCGCGGCCAGGCGCAGGCCCTCGCCCTCGCCGTGGCGCGCGACCAGGGTCTCGCGCAGGTCGTCCTGCCAGTTGCGCAGCAGGTGCGCCAAGCGCTTCTCCAGGTCGCTGGTGTCGAACTCCAGCGCCTCGCCGCTCTTCGGCCGCACGATCAGGTGCAACTGGGCCAGCGGCGACTCGCCCAGCACCACGCTGGAATCGACGTGCTCGCCGTGCAGCGCGTCCTTCAGCAGCGCCTCGATGCGCAGGCGCACGTCGGTGTTGAAGCGGTCGCGCGGGATGTAGACCAGCGTGGAGATGAAGCGGCCGTACTTGTCGCGGCGCAGGAACAGGCGGCTGCGCACCCGCTCCTGCAGGCCGAGGATGCCCATCGCGGTGGCGAACAGCTCTTCCTCGTTGGACTGGAACAGCTCCTCGCGCGGCAGGGTCTCCAGGATGTGGCGCAGGGCCTTGCCGCTGTGGCTGGTCGGCGACAGGCCGGACTTGGCCATCACGTACTCGTAGCGCTGGCGCACCAGCGGGATCTCCCACGGGCGGCGGTTGTACGCGCCGGAGGTGAACATGCCCAGGAAGCGCTGTTCGGCGACGATGCGGCCCTTGGCGTCGAATTCCAGCACGCCGATGTAGTCCATGTAGCCGTTGCGGTGGATGCGCGAACGGGCGTTGGTCTTGGTCAGGATCACGCCGTCGCGGAAGCCGGTGCTGGCGTTGATGCCGTGCGCGGCGAGCGTGGCGACCGGGCGCGCCGGCGACTTGTCGCGGCCGCGCAGCAGGCCCAGCCCGCTCTTCTCCTCGGCCACCAGCATCTCGCTGCCGCCCTGCTTCTCGACCCGGTACTCGCGGTAGCCGAAGAAGGTGAAGTGGTCCGCCGCGGCCCAGCGCAGGAACTCCTGCGCCTCGCGGCGGGCGGTGTCGTCGACCGGCAGCCGGCGCGTGCTCAGGTCGTCGGCCAGCGCGACCATCTTCTCGCGCATCGCGCTCCAGTCCTTGACCACCTGGCGCACCTCGGCCAGCGCGGCGCGCACGGCGTCCTCGATGCGCTTCATCTCGTCGGCCGGCTGGCGATCGATCTCCAGCACCATCAGCGACTCGGACTTGCCCTCGCCGATCGCGGTGAGCTTGCCGGCGCGGTCGCGGGTGAAGCGCAGCACCGGGTGGCCGAGCACGTGCACGCCGACGCCGAGCTCGGCCAGGGTCATGCTGACCGTGTCGACCAGGAACGGCATGTCGTCGTTGGCGATCTGCAATACGGTGTGCGGCGATTCCCAGCCGTTGGCCTTGCGGGTCGGGTTGAAGACGCGGATGCTGGCCGTCTCGGCCTTGCGCGCCCGCGCGAACTCCAGCGTGTCCGCCGCCAGCGCGGCCCATTCCTCGGCGCCGTGGTGCGGATACTCGTCCTCCTGCATGCGCCGGTAGAAATCGGCGGCGAACGCCAGCGCCTCGGCCTGCCTGGAGGCGGGATAGCGCTTGCGCAGCGCTTCGAAGATGGGCTCCAGGCTGAAGGCCTGGGTTCCGGTACCGGACGGCGACTGGGCTTTCTTGCGGGTCGTCCTTGTGGAAGAAGCTTGGGTCGATTTCGAAGCGGCTTTCTTGGGTTTCATGACGAAGCTGGCGGATGCCGAGGATATAAAGCGGAGAATTGTAGCGATGCGCCATGACGCTGCCTTGCTGCACAGCGCAAACGCGCCCGTGCGTTGCGATGGCGTTCAAGCGGCGCCGGGCGCGTCGACGCGGGGCTCACGCGGCGTTCGCCGCCGTTTTCGCACACTCGGCGCGCTTCGTTGCCGCCATGATCCGCAAAGCCGGGCCCGCCGCCGCCGGCCCGGCCGCGCGGCGCACGAACATCCAGCAGCGTCAAGGGCTTCTGAAAAACTAAACTGGACGGTATAGTCCACGCGATGACCGCCTCCACCGCCCTCCACCTGCCCTCCGACGAGCGCGACCGCCGGGTCCGCGAGGCGGTCCACGCGCTGCTGGCCGAACAGGGCATGCGGCTGAGCATGGACGCGGTGGCGGCACGCGCCGGCTGCGCCAAGCAGACCCTGTACGCGCGCTACGGCAGCAAGCAGAACCTCCTGCGGCAGGTGATGCAGGAGTACACCGACCTGATCACGGCGCACCTGGTCGCCGACGGCCCCGACCTGCGCGCCGGCCTGCTGGCCTTCGCCCGGGAGCACCTGGACCAGCTCAACCGCCCCGAGACGATCCGCATCAGCCAGCTGATCGAGGCGGAATCGTCCCGTTTCCCGGAACAGGCCCGGCGGATCTACCGCGACGGCGTGGCCGGGCTGCAGCACCGCCTGGCCGACTGGCTGCGGGCGGCCATGGACCGCGGCCAGTTGAGCAGTCATGACGATCCGCACTTCATGGCCGAGCTACTTCTCGGCATGATCGTCGGCCTGGATTTCGAACGCCGGCGTTTCCACATGCCCCATCGCGCTACCGCCAGGGAGCGGCAGCGATGGGCTGAATTCGCGGTAGACAGCTTCCTGCGCACCTTCTCCGCCAGCGATTTTCCCCATTCAAACCTGTAAACGGAGTTTCTCCCGATGATTGCCCCGCTCCGCACCCTAGCCCTGGCCTGCGCCATCTCGGCGGCCGTCGCCGCCTGCGGCAAGCAGGAACAGCAGATGCCGCCCCCGCCGGAGGTCAGCGTGGTCAACGCCCAGCCGCAGACCCTGCCGCTGCAGCGCGAGCTGGTGGGCCGCCTGTCCGCCTACCGCTCGGCCGACGTGCGCGCCCGCGTGGCGGGCGTCCTGCAGAAGCGCCTGTACACCGAAGGCACCGACGTCAAGGAAGGCCAGGTGCTGTTCCAGATCGACCCGGCGCCGCTGCAGGCCTCGCTGTCGCAGGCGCAGGGCGAGCTGGCCTCGGCCGAGGCGACCTACTTCAACGCCAAGGCCGCCGCCGACCGTGCCCGCCGCCTGATCCCGCAGCAGTACGTCTCGCAGTCCGACCTGGATGCCGCCGAGGCGACCGAGCGCAGCTCGTCCGCGGCCGTGCAGCAGGCCCGCGCCGCGGTGCAGACAGCCCGCATCAACCTCGGCTACGCCAGCGTCACCGCGCCGATCGGGGGCCGCGCCGGCAAGCAGCAGGTCACCGAGGGCGCGCTGGTCGGCCAGGGCGACGTGACCTTGCTGACCACCATCGACCAGATCGACCCGCTGTACGTCAATTTCTCGATGAACAGCGAGGAGCTGTCGCAGCTGCGCGCCGCGCAGAACCAGGGCAGCCTGCAGCTGAGCGGCGACGGCAAGTCCACCATCGACGTCCTGCTCGGCGACGGCAGCACCTATCCGCACAGCGGCACGCTGGACTTCTCCTCGGTCACGGTCGACCCGAGCACCGGCTCGGTGTCGCTGCGCGCGACGCTGCCCAACCCCGAGCATGCGCTGCTGCCGGGCGCGTTCGTATCGTTCAAGGCCAACCTGGGCCAGCGCAACAACGCCTACCTGGTCCCGCAGGCGGCGATCCAGCGCGATGCGGCCGGCGCCTATGCGCTGGTGGTCGGCAAGGACGGCAAGGTCGCGCGCAAGAACGTGACCATCGACAGCCAGCAGCAGGGCCAGTGGGTGGTGACCGGCGGCCTCGCCACCGGCGACCAGGTCATCGTCGAAGGCCTGCAGAAGGCCAAGGAAGGACAGCCCGCCAAGGCGGTGCCGTACAACCCGAACGCCAAGGGCGGCCAGAACGGCCAGGCTCCCGGCCAAGGCCAGCCAGGCCAGGGCCAGCAGGGCCAGGGCCAGGCCGCCGCTCCGTCCGAGAAGAAGTAACAGGATCCCGCCATGCCAAAATTCTTCATCGACCATCCGGTCTTCGCCTGGGTGGTGGCGATCCTGATCTCGCTCAGCGGCGTGATCGCGATCCTCAACCTCGGCGTCGAGTCGTACCCCTCGATCGCGCCGCCGCAGGTCACCGTCACCGCGACCTACCCCGGCGCCAGCGCCGAGACCACCGAGAAGTCGGTCACCCAGGTGATCGAGCAGCAGCTGACCGGCATCGACCACCTGCTGTACTTCAACTCGTCCTCGTCCTCCAACGGCCAGGCCTCGATCACGCTGACCTTCGAGACCGGCACCAACCCGGACATCGCCCAGGTGCAGGTGCAGAACAAGGTCTCGCTGGCCACGCCGCGCCTGCCGACCGAGGTCACCCAGCAGGGCGTGGTGGTGGCCAAGGCCAATGCCGGCTTCCTGATGGTGGTCGGCCTGCGCTCGGACAATCCCTCGATCACGCGCGACGACCTCAACGACATCGTCGGCGCGCGCGTGCTTGAGCAGATATCGCGCGTGCCCGGCGTGGGCAGCACCCAGCAGTTCGGCGCCGAGTACGCCATGAACATCTGGCTCAACCCGGAGAAGCTGCAGGGCTACCACCTGTCGGCCAGCCAGGTCTACAGCGCCATCGGCGCCCAGAACGTGCAGTTCGCCGCCGGCTCGGTCGGCGCCGACCCGGCACCCGACGGCCAGGGCTTCACCGCGACCGTCTCGGCCGAAGGCCGGTTCTCCTCGCCCGAGGAGTTCGAGAACATCATCCTGCGCAGCGACGCCAACGGCGCCACCGTGCGCCTGAAGGACGTCGGCCGCGTCTCGCTGGGCGCGAACAGCTACGGCGTTGACACGCAGTACAACGGCCAGCCCATGGGCGCGTTCGCGATCCAGCTGCTGCCGGGGGCCAACGCGCTGAACGTGGCCGCGGCCGTCGAGGCCAAGATGAACGAGCTGCAGGCCAGCTTCCCGCAGGGCGTGAGCTGGTTCGTGCCCTACGACAGCACCTCGTTCGTGAAGATCTCGATCGAGGAAGTGGTCAAGACCCTGGCCGAGGCCATCGTGCTGGTGTTCCTGGTGATGCTGGTGTTCCTGCAGAACTTCCGCGCCACCATCATCCCGACCCTGGTGATCCCGGTGGCGCTGCTCGGCACCTTCCTGGGCATGTGGGTGATCGGCTTCACCATCAACCAGCTGACCCTGTTCGCGATGGTGCTGGCGATCGGCATCGTGGTCGACGACGCGATCGTGGTGATCGAGAACGTCGAGCGCATCATGACCGAGGAGCACCTGTCGCCGCGGGCCGCCACGGTCAAGGCGATGACGCAGATCACCGGCGCGGTGGTGGCGATCACCGTGGTGCTGGCGGCGGTGTTCATCCCCTCGGCGATGCAGCCCGGCGCGGCCGGCGCGATCTACAAGCAGTTCGCGCTGACGATCGCGATGTCGATGGCGTTCTCGGCGTTCCTGGCGCTGAGCTTCACCCCGGCGCTGTGCGCGGCCTTCCTCAAGTCCACGCACGGCCAGAAGAAGAACTGGGTGTTCCGCACCTTCGACAAGTACTACGACAAGGTGTCCAACCGCTACGTGCGGGTGGTGGGCAACACGCTCAACCGCGCGCCGCGCTGGATGGTGCTGTTCGTGGTGCTGGTGGCGCTGTGCGGCTTCCTGTTCACGCGCATGCCCGGCAGCTTCCTGCCCGAGGAAGACCAGGGCTTCGCGCTGGCGATCGTGCAGTTGCCGCCGGGCGCGACCAAGACCCGCACCAACGAGGTGTTCGCGCAGATGCGCGGCATCCTGCAGCAGCAGGACGCGGTGGAAGGCATGCTGCAGGTGGCCGGCTTCAGCTTCCTGGGCTCCGGCGAGAACGTCGGCATGGCGTTCATCCGGCTCAAGCCCTGGGACGAGCGCAAGATCACCGCCGAGCAGCTCATCCAGCAGTTGAACGGGATGTTCTACGGGATCAAGGGCGCGCAGATCTTCGCGGTCAACCTGCCGACCGTGCAGGGCCTGGGCCAGTTCGGCGGCTTCGACATGTGGCTGCAGGACCGTTCCGGCGCAGGGCATGACGCGTTGACCCAGGCGCGCAACATCCTGCTCGGCCAGGCCGCGCAGCGGCAGGACACGCTGGTGGGCGTGCGCCCGAACGGCCTGGAGAACTCGCCGCAGCTGCAACTGCACGTCGATCGCGTCGCCGCGCAGGCGATGGGCCTTTCGGTCAGCGACATCTACAGCGCCATCCAGCTGATGCTGGCGCCGACGTACGTCAACGACTTCTTCTACGAAGGCCGCATCAAGCGCGTGAACGTGCGCGCCGACGAGGCCTACCGCACCGGGCCGGAATCGCTGCGCAGCTTCTACGTGCCCAGCAGCTCCGCCACCGATGCCGACGGCCAGGCGTCGATGATCCCGCTGAGCAACGTGGTCAAGGCCGAGTGGATCTACGCCTCGCCCTCGCTGACCCGCTACAACGGCTACTCGGCGGTCAACATCGTCGGCAACGCCGCGCCGGGGCGCAGCTCCGGCCAGGCGATGCAGGCGATGGAGGACATCGTCACCAACGACCTGCCGCCGGGCTTCGGCTTCGACTGGAGCGGCATGTCCTACCAGGAAATCATCGCCGGCAACGCGGCCACGCTGCTGCTGGTGCTGTCGGTGGTGGTGGTGTTCCTCTGCCTGGCGGCGCTGTACGAGAGCTGGTCGATCCCGGTCGCGGTGCTGCTGGTGGTGCCGATCGGCGTGCTCGGCGCGGTGGCGTTCTCGCTGCTGCGCGGCCTGCCGAACGACCTGTACTTCAAGATCGGCATGATCACGGTGATCGGCCTGGCGGCCAAGAACGCGATCCTGATCGTGGAGTTCGCGGTCGAGCAGCGTGCGGCGGGCAAGACCCTGCGCGAGGCGGCGATCGAGGCGGCGCACCTGCGCTTCCGCCCGATCCTGATGACCTCGTTCGCGTTCATCCTGGGCGTGCTGCCGCTGGCGATCTCCACCGGTGCCGGCGCCAACGCGCGCCACTCGATCGGTACCGGCGTGATCGGCGGCATGCTGTTCGCCACCGTGCTCGGCGTGATCTTCATCCCGCTGTTCTTCGTGACGGTGCGGCGCATGCTGGGCGACAAGCTGGACGAGCAATCGAAGGAGTTCATCGAAGCCCGCAAGGAAGCCGCCGAGGCGCGGCCGGATCGCTGATCCGTCCGCTCCGCGCGCGCAAGAAGCCCCGGCCATGCCGGGGCTTCTTGTTTGCGGCGCCGGTTTCGGCGCCGCCGCGAAGATGGAGGGTGCGCGGGAGCGGCCTCTGTGGGAGCGGCTTCAGCCGCGATGAGGCTTTATCGGTGAAGCCTCATCGCGGCTGAAGCCGCTCCCACAAAAACCGGCGCCATGTGGCCGGAAACCAGCGCCATGCGGCCGGCGCGTTCAGCGCGACGCGGTCGACCCGCGCACCACGCAGCGGCCGGTCATCACCAGCCGGCGCACCGGCAACTGCGGCGTGCGCATGCGTTCCAGCAACAACGACATCGCGGCCCGCCCCATGTCCTCGACCGGCTGCTCGACCACGGTGATGCCCGGCTCGACCAGGTCGGTCCAGCGCTCGTTGTCGAAACCCGCCAGCGCCAGTTCGCGCGGGATCGCCAGTCCCGCGGCGCGTACCGCCTTCAGCGCGCCCATCAGCAGCAGGCTGTTGCTGGCGACGATCGCCTCCGGACGCGCCGGATCGGCCAGCCACCTTCCGGTCGTGGCGATGGCCGCCTCGGCGGTCGGCTCGATTTCCCGGTAGTCCGGCTCCAGCCCGTGCGTGCGCATCGCCGCCAGGTAGCCGTCGCGGCGCTCGGCGGCGGTGGTGCTGGTACTGCCGAACAGCCCGCCGATGCGGCGATAGCCGCGTTCGACCAGGTGCTCGACCAGCCCGGCCATCGCGGCCGGGTTGTCGAGCACCACGCTGTCGTGCGGGCCGCCGGGCGCGGCGCGGTCCACCAGTACGGTCGGATAGTCCAGCGGCAGCCGGTCCAGGCGCCCGACCGTGGTCCGGGTCGGCGCGAAGATCAGCCCGCTGATCCGCTCCTCCTGCATCAGCTGCAGGTAGAGCGCCTCGCGCTCGGGATCCTCGTCGGTATTGCACAAGGTGACGCGCAGGCCCTCGCGGTAGGCCACCTCCTCCACCGCCCGGATCAGCGCGGTGAAGAACGGATTGCGGATGTCGGCCACGATCAGCCCGACGATGCCGCTCTGGCGCGAACGCAACCGCCGCGCCTGCAGGTTGAGGCGATAGCCGGTCTGGCGGATCGCCGCCTCGACCCGGGCGCGCACTTCCTCGCTGACCGGCCCGCCGCCGATCACGCGCGAGACCGTGGACTTGGAGACGCCGGCCACGCGGGCCACGTCGTTGATGCTGATGCTCACTGGAAACGTTCCCGGAAAATATCCCACATCCCGGCCGAAATGCCGGCCACCGGCATGCTAACGCCAAATAACCAATGGCATTTTGTGCACTGCACATTGAATTCTCGATTGGGAACGTTCCCAATACACCGCACGAATACGCTTGGAGTCCGTCCGTGCCGTCCCTGCCCTCCTCCGAACCCGTCAGCCGGGAACTGGTCCGCCTCGCCGCACGCGCCCGCGACAAGGCCGATGCCATCGCCCAGGCCGCGCAGATGCTGGTCGCCGCCGGCTGCGTCGCGCCCGGCTACGAGGCCAGCATGGGCCGGCGCGAGCAACTGGCGAACACCTTCCTCGGCCACGGCGTGGCCATTCCGCACGGCCTGGGCGAGGACCGCCACCTAGTGCACCGCGACGGCATCGCGGTGCTGCAGCTGCCGGAGGGCGTGGAATGGAACCCCGGCCAGACCACCCGGCTGGTGGTGGGCATCGCGGCCCAGTCGGACACCCACATCACGCTGCTGCGCCGCCTCACCCGGTTGATCCAGGACGATGCGACGCTGCAGCGCCTGTTCGCCACCACGGACGCGGGCGAGATCGTCGCGGCGTTGTCCGGCGATGCCGCTCCCGCGGCGGCCGCGGCGCCGGCGACGGACCTCGCCGAGTGCTTCGAGTGGACCGTCGCCTACCCCAGCGGCCTGCACGCCCGCCCCGCCACGCGCTGGGCCGAGACCGCACGCGGCTTCTCCGCACGCGTACAGGTGCGCGCCGGCGACCAGGCCGCCGACGCCAAGAGCCTGGTGGCGCTGCTGCAACTGGGACTGCGCCATGGCGACCCGGTCGTGGTCTCGGCCGAGGGCGCCGATGCGCCGGCGCTGCTGGCCGCCCTGCGCAAGGTCATGGATGGCCTGGTCGCGCAGGAGCAGGCCGACGCGGAGCGCGCCGCCCAGCGCAAGGCCGCCCCGGTCGCCGGTTGGCACCCGCCCGAGGCGCAGCCGGCGATCGTCGGCATCGGCGCCAGCCCGGGCCTGGCGATCGGCCCCGTGCACGTGCTCGCCGGCACGAACGCCGAGATTGCCGACCGGCCGCAACCGCTTGGCGAGGGCGGCGCGCGCCTGCAGGACGCGCTCGACCGTACCCGCCAGCAACTGGCCGCCCTGCAGGACGACACCCAGCGCCGGCTCGGCGCGTCCGACGCGGCGATCTTCAAGGCCCAGGCCGAACTGCTCAACGACACCGACCTGATCACCCGCACCTGCCAACTGATGGTCGAAGGCCACGGCGTGGCCTGGTCCTGGCACCAGGCGGTCGAGCAGATCGCCTCCGGGCTGGCCGCACTGGGCAATCCGGTGCTGGCCGGGCGCGCGGCCGACCTGCGCGACGTCGGCCGCCGCGTACTGGGCCAACTCGACCCGGCCGCGGCCGGCGGCGGACTGGCCGACCTGCCGGAACACCCTTGCATCCTGCTGGCCACCGACCTGTCGCCGTCCGACACCGCCAACCTCGACACGGACCGCGTGCTCGGCCTGGCCACCGCGCAGGGCGGGCCGACCTCGCACACCGCGATCCTCTCGCGCACGCTCGGCCTGCCGGCGCTGGTCGCGGGCGGCGGCGAACTGCTCGCGATCGCCAACGGCACGCCCGCGATCATCGACGGCAACAGCGGCCGCCTGTACCTGTCGCCGACCGAAACCGACCTCGCCTCCGCACGCGCGTGGATCGCCGCACAGCAACAGGTCCGCGAGCGCGAGGCGGCCCAGCGCGCGCAGCCGGCGCAGACCACCGACGGCCACCGCGTCGACATCGGCGCCAACGTCAACCTGCCCGACCAGGTGCCGCTGGCGCTGGAGCAAGGCGCCGAAGGCGTGGGCCTGATGCGCACCGAGTTCCTGTTCCTCGAACGCGGCAGCACGCCGGGCGAGGACGAGCAATACCAGACCTACCGCGCGATGGCGCAGGCGCTGGACGGCCGCCCGCTGATCGTGCGCGCGCTCGACATCGGCGGCGACAAGCAGGTCGCGCACCTGGAGCTGCCGCGCGAGGAAAACCCGTTCCTCGGCGTGCGCGGCGCCCGCCTGCTGCTGCGCCGGCCCGACCTGCTGGAGCCGCAGCTGCGCGCGCTGTATCGCGCGGCGAAGGACGGCGCGCGGCTGTCGATCATGTTCCCGATGATCACCTCGGTGCCGGAACTCGTCGCGCTGCGCGGCATCTGCGAGCGCATCCGCGCCGGGCTCGACGCCCCGCAGGTGCCGGTCGGCATCATGATCGAGGTGCCGGCCGCCGCCGCGCAGGCCGACGTGCTCGCGCGCCACGCCGACTTCTTCTCGATCGGCACCAACGACCTGACCCAGTACGTGCTGGCGATCGACCGCCAGAACCCGGAGCTGGCGGCGGAAGCCGACAGCCTGCACCCGGCGGTGCTGCGCGCGATCCGCGCCACCGTGGAAGGCGCGCGCGCGCATGGCCGCTGGGTCGGCGTCTGCGGCGGCCTGGCCGGCGATCCGTTCGGCGCGGCGCTGCTGGCGGGCCTGGGCGTGGACGAACTGTCGATGACGCCGAACGACATCCCGGCGGTGAAGGCGCGCCTGCGCGGCGCGGCGCTCGCCGACCTGCAGGCGCTGGCCGGCAAGGCCCTGGATTGCGAGACCGCCGAGCAGGTGCGCGCGCTCGAGGGAGGCACCGCATGAGCGCGCGCGCGGTCACCGTCACCCTCAATCCGGCGATCGACCAGACCGTGCGGCTGGACCGGCTGCACCCCGGCCACGTGCACCGCGCCCGCAGCGCGCGCGACGACGCCGGCGGCAAGGGCGTCAACGTCGCCGCCTGCCTGGCCGACTGGGGCATCCCCACCGCCGCGCTGGGCGTGCTCGGCGCCGACAACGACGGCGCATTCCGCGCGCTGTTCGCCCAGCGCGGCATCGCCGACGGCTGCCTGCGCGTGCCGGGCCAGACCCGCACCAATATCAAGCTCGTCGACGACGCCGGCGGCGAGACCACCGACGTCAACCTGCCCGGCCTGGTGCTGGGCGACGGCGAACTGGACGCGGTGCGCGAGCGGTTGGACGCGCTGCTGGCGCCTGGCATGCCGGTGGTGCTGTCCGGCAGCCTGCCGTCCGGCCTACCGGCCGATGCGTGGGCCCGGTTGCAGGCGCGCGCCGCCCAGGCCGGCGCGCGCGTGCTGCTGGACACCAGCGGCGATGCGCTCGCCAGCGCGCTGGACGCAGCCGGCGGCGCCCTGCCCTATGCGATCAAGCCCAATCGGCACGAACTGGAAGCCTTGGCCGGCACGTCGCTGCCCGACCGCGCGGCATGGCTGGATGCCGCCCGTGCCCTGGTCGAGCGCGGCATCGCGCTGGTGGCGATTTCGATGGGGGCCGAAGGCGCGCTGTTCGTCGATCGCGACGGCGCGGCGATCGCGCGCCCGCCGCGGCTTGCCGCGGGCAGCACGGTCGGCGCGGGCGACGCGATGGTCGCCGGCATCGCCGCGGCGCTGCTCGAGCCCGCGTTCGACCTGCAGGCCTGCGCGCGGCTGGCGACCGCTTTCTCGATGAGCCGGCTGGAAAGCGGCGATGCGCGCCGGGTGGACCCGGCGCAGGTACGTGCGTGGGCCGGCGAAGTGTTGATCGAGCCGCAGTGAAAACATCCGTGGGAGCGGCTTCAGCCGCGATGGGCTTTACCGGTAAAGCCCATCGCGGCTGAAGCCGCTCCCACAAGGGCAAGACAAGCGCAAGAGCAGAACAAGAGAATCCCAGGAGTCATCCATGCAAGCTTCCATCGTGGTCATCGCCGCCGGCGAACGCGGCATCGAGGCGGTCCTCGCCGCCGAAGCGCTGCGCCGCGCCGCGCGCCAGCGCGGGCTCGAGCTGGCCATCGAGATCCGCAGCGACCACGGCGTGACCGGCGCGCTTGCGGACGCGCAGGCGCGCGCCGCCGCACAGGTGCTGGTGGTCGGCGATGGCGACGCGGACCTCGCGCGCTTCGGCGACGCCGCGCTCGTCCGCGCCGGCCTGGGCGCGGTGCTGGACGATCCGGCCGCCGCGCTGGCGCCGCTCGCGTCCGCCGCCACGGTACCGGCCGCGGGCAAGCGCATCGTCGCGGTCACCTCCTGCCCGACCGGCATCGCGCACACCTTCATGGCCGCCGAAGGATTGCAGCAGGCCGCGCAGGCGCTGGGCCATGCGATCCGGGTCGAGACCCAGGGTTCGGTCGGCGCGCAGGATGCGCTGAGCGAGGCCGAGATCCGCGACGCCGACCTGGTGCTGGTCGCCGCCGATCGCGAGGTGGACCTGTCGCGCTTCGCCGGCAAGCGCCTGTACCGCAGCGGCACCAAGCCGGCGATCAACGACGGCCAGAACCTGATCCGCAAGGCGCTGGCCGAGGCCAGCGTGCATGCCGGCGCCGCAGGCGCCAAGGCTGCCCCCGAGAAGACCCAGGCCGCCGGCCCGTACAAGCACCTGATGACCGGCGTGTCGTTCATGCTGCCGTTCGTCACCGCCGGCGGCCTGCTGATCGCGCTGGCGTTCGCGCTCGGCGGCATCTACGCCTTCGACGACGCGCACAAGGGCACGCTGGCCTGGTCGCTGTTCCAGATCGGCGCCAAGGCCGGCTTCACCCTGATGGTGCCGGCGCTGGCCGGCTACATCGCCTACTCCATCGCCGACCGCCCCGGCATCGCGCCGGGCATGATCGGCGGGTTGGTCGCGGCCAACATGGGCGCCGGCTTCATCGGCGGCATCCTGGCCGGCTTCATCGCCGGCTACGGCGTGCACTGGATCAACCGCACGCTGCGCCTGCCGCGCAGCCTGGAGGGCCTCAAGCCGGTACTGATCCTGCCGGTGCTCGGCACGCTGCTGGTCGGCCTGCTGATGATGTACGTGATCGGCACGCCGGTGGCCGAACTGCTGGCCTGGCTGACCGGCTGGCTGCGCGGCATGCAGGGCAGCAGCGCGATCCTGCTCGGCCTGCTGCTGGGCGGGATGATGGCGGTGGACATGGGCGGGCCGGTCAACAAGGCCTCCTATGCGTTCTCCACCGCACTGATCTCCAGCCAGGTCTACACGCCGATGGCGGCGACGATGATCGGCGGCATGACCCCGCCGTTGGGCATCGCGCTGGCGACCTGGCTGTTCCGCAACCGCTTCACCCGCGAGGAACGCGGCACCGCCGGTGCCGCCGGCGTGCTCGGGCTGGCGTTCGTGACCGAAGGCGCGATCCCCTACGCCGCGCGCGATCCGCTGCGCACGATCCCTGCGCTGGTGCTCGGCTCCGCGGTCGCCGGCGCGATCTCGATGGCGGCGGGCGTCGAGCTCAAGGTGCCGCACGGCGGCGTGTTCGTGCTGCCGATCCCGAACGCGGTCACGCACCTGGGCATCTACCTGCTGGCGCTGCTGGCCGGCGTCGCCGTCACCGCCGTCGCCTTGCGCGTGCTGAAGAAGCCCATCGCGAACTCGACCTGACATTCCCGGCCCCTCCCGGCCGAGGCAGCGCCCGCCTCCGTCCCCGTGCAAGCGGGGATCCGGCGACCCGCGCCCGATTCCAGCCAGCCGCCGGATCTCCGCCCACGCGGGAACGAGGCCTCCCGCATCGACCAAGCGCCCGACCACCGCCCCACCCTGGAGTCTCCCGCCATGCCCATCCCTTCCACCCCGCGCCTGCTGGCGATCGCGACCGCATGGGCGCTCGCGCCGCTGGCCCATGCGGACGACGTCTTCACTCCCAAGCTTTCCTACACCGGCGAAGCGGCGGCCACGCTCGACGGCGGCAAGAAGAGCGGCAGCGCCTATGCCGGCCAGCTGATGTTCGGCGCCGACGTCGACCTCGATGCCGCCTTCGGCTGGCGCGGCGCCACGCTCAAGGCCTACGGCATCAACCGCCATGGCACCAACCTGGCCAGGAGCAGCACCGGCAACAGCACTTCGGTACAGGAGATCTACGGCGGCCAGGGCACGCGCCTGGCCAACCTGACGCTGGAGCAGAAACTGTTCGGCGAGCGATTGGTGCTGGAGGCCGGACGCAGCGTCGCCAACATCCACTTCCTCGGCTCGGAGCTGTGCCAGTACTTCCAGGGCAATTCCGCGTGCGGCAACCCGACCTACGTGTTCCGCACCAGCAACTTCACCTGGTGGCCGGTGTCGAGCTGGATGGCGGACGCCACCGCCTGGGTCACGCCGGACGTCTACGTGCATGTCGGCGCCTACCAGGTCGACCCCAGCCAGGCCGAGGACGGCCAGCACGGCCTGAAGTGGAGCACGAACCAGGCCACCGGCTGGATCGTGCCCTACGCCATCGGCTGGCGCAGCCCCGCCTCGGCCCGGCTGAAGGCCAAGTACGAGATCGGCGGCTGGCAGGACAACTCGAGCTACGACGATCCGCTGCGTGACGCCAACGGCATGCCGGCGCGCCTCAGCGGCCTCGACTACGCCAGCCGCCACGGCCGCTCCGGCGCGTTCGCGCGCTTCGAGCAGCAGCTCACCGGCGATGGCGACGGGCGCGGCCTGACCGTGTTCGGCGCGGTACTGAAAGGCACCTCCGGCCAGTTGATCGAAGACTGGTTCCTGCAAGCCGGGCTGGTGCAGAAAGGCACCTTCGCCAGTCGCCCGCAGGACAACATCGCCTTCGTCGTGACACGGCAGAAGTACAGCGGCATCGCGCTGGAAGACCAGCGCCTGGCCCGTGCCGCGGCCGGCGGCAGCGGCACCCCGCACGACAGCCAGGTCATGATGGAACTGAGCTACGGCATCCAGGTCACGCCGAAGCTGCGGATCGCGCCGAACCTGCACTACATCGTGCACCCGGACCAGTTCGACGAACCCGCGCGCCTGCACGACCTGCCGAACGCGCTGATCGCGGGCATGCGGATCGATTGGAGCCTGTAGGGCCGCGCCGTGGCGGGCAGATGATGCTCCCGCCGCCGCAGAGGATCTCTCCGCATGGCGGCGCGCCCGGCTCCCTGGCCTCCGGGCTCCGCCGTTGCGCGTCCTCGTTCGCAACGGCGGAGCCAGCGGATGCCCCGCCCGGGAGCACCGCATGGGGCTCGCAAGCGCGAGAGGAGAAAGCCCCGCCAGCCGGACAAACGCCGGCGAAGCCGGTCGGACTGAAGTCCCTCCTGCAAGGCTTCCCCGGTTGCCACGAAAAAAAGCCGCGCCCTTTCGGGCGCGGCTTTCGCGTTTCGTTGCGCGGCCGAACGCCAGCGCCGATCAAGGCCGGCGCGCCAGCGCCTCCACGTCCTTGGCCTTCGGCAGCAGGTCCTGCTTGCTGACCGCGAACGGCCCGATCGACAGCAGCGGCACCGCCACGATCACCGAGGACACCACCACGATCACCGCACCGACCATGTGGGTCTCGGCCAGGCCTTCCATCGACGAACCGCCGTACAGGTACAGCGCCAGCGCCGACAGGAAGAACATCACCGCGGTGATGATCGTGCGCGACAGGGTCTGGTTGATCGAGCGGTTCAGCACTTCCAGCGGCTCCACGCGCAGGCTGCGGAAGTTCTCGCGGACGCGGTCGAACACCACGATGATGTCGTTGATCGCGAAGCCCATCACCGACAGCAGGCCGGCCAGCACGGTCAGGTCGAACTCGCGGCCGAGCAGCGACATGTAGGCGATGGTCAGGATCAGGTCGAAGAACGCGGTCAGGCTCGCCACCACCGCGAACTTCCACTCGAAGCGGAACGCGATGTAGATCAGGAAGCCCACCAGCATGAAGATCGTCGCATAGACGCCGTTCATCGCCAGGTCCTTGCCGACCTGCGGGCCGACGAACTCGCCCGGCTGCACCGTGGCCGGGTTGTCGGGGCTGGAGACGGCCTGGCGGACCTGCTCGGCGACCTGGCGCGAGGCGTCGTCGGCGTTGTTGTGCTCGCCGTGCGGCTGCAGGCGGACCATCACGTCGTTGCCGCCGCCGACGCTCTGCGCCTGCGCGCCCTCGAAGCCGGCCGCGGCCAGCTTCTCGCGGACGGCGTCGACGTCGACCGGCTTGTCGAAGTGGGTGCGCACCACGGTACCGCCGGTGAACTCCAGCGCGTAGTTGAAGCCCTTCATGCCGATGATCGCGATCGACGCCGCCAGCAGCACCAGCATCAGCACCAGCACCGGCTTGCGGTGGCGCATGAAGTCGATCTTGGTGTCGTTCGGGATGAGGTGGAGCGGGAACAATTTCATGCCATGTTCTTCCGTTTTAAAAGTCCGCGCACGGATGCGCGGGCTTCTGCGAGGGACTCGCGTTGAAGGGCGGGCGCTTGCGATGCACTCGCATCAGATAGCAACGGTCTTGAGCTTCTTGCGACGGCTGTAGATCAGCGTCGCCAGCGCGCGCGACACGGTGATCGCGGTGAACATCGAGGCGAAGATGCCGATGATCATGGTCAGCGCGAAGCCCTTCAGCGGACCGGTGCCGAACGCGTACAGCGCCACGCCGACGATCAGGCCGGTCAGGTTGGCGTCGAGGATGGTGCCTCCGGCCTTGTCGTAGCCGGCCACGATCGCCGACTTGGGCGGCATGCCGTGTCGCAGTTCCTCGCGGATGCGCTCGTTGATCAGCACGTTCGCGTCCACCGACAGGCCCACCGACAGCGCCAGGCCGGCGAAGCCCGGCAGCGTCATCGTCGCGCCGAACAGCGACATCACCGAGACCACGATCAGCAGGTTGAACAGCAGCGCCACCGAGGTGATCGCGCCGAACACGCGGTAGTAGACGGTGAAGAACACCAGCGTGAACAGGAACGAGAACACCACCGCCTGGATGCCGCGCTCGACGTTCTCCGCGCCCAGGCTCGGGCCGATCACGTATTCCTCGACGAAATCCATCGGCGCGGCCAGCGAGCCGGCGCGCAGCAGCTTGGCCAGGTTCTCGGCCTCGGTCTTCTCCAGGCCGGTGGTCTGGAAGTTCTTGCCGAACACGCCGGCGATGCGGGTCGGCGCCAGCGCCTCTTCCTTGACCCGGACGCTGCGCACTTCCTTGCCGTCGACCATCGTCACGGTCGGGATGCGCTCGATGTAGACCACCGACATCAGCTTGCCGACGTTGGCGCTGGTGTAGTCGAACATGCGCTGGCCGGCGAAGTTGTTGAGGGTGACGCTGACCGCCGGCAGGCCGTTCTGGTCGGTACCGACGGTCGCGTTGACCATCTGGTCGCCCGAGACCAGCACGCGCTTGCTCAGCAGCACCGGCGCGCCGCTGTCGCGCAGGCGGTAGACCTTGGCTTCCGGCGGGATGTTGCCGGTGCGCACCGCGTCCTCGGCGTTGCCATCGACCACGCCGCGGAACTCCAGCGTGGCGGTGGCGCCGATCAGGCGCTTGGCCTCGGCGGTGTCCTGCACGCCAGGCAGCTCGACCACGATGCGGTCCTCGCCCTGGCGCTGGATGATCGGCTCGGCCACGCCCAGCTCGTTGACGCGGTTGCGCAGCGTGGTCAGGTTCTGCTCGATCGCGCCGCTGGCGATCTGCTGCAGCTCCGCCTGCGGCACGGTCACCGCGATGGCGTTGCCGGAGACCGCGTAGTTCAGGGTCGGCTGCGCCTTGGCCAGCGCGGCGCGCGCGGCGTCCGCGTCGGCGCCCTCGCCCAGTTGCACCTGGATGCTGTTGTCGGCACGGCGGTCGACGCTGCGGTAGACGATGCGGGCATCGCGCAGCGTGGTGCGGATGTCCTCGGCGAAGCCGTCCAGGCGCTTGTCCAGCGCGGCCTTCTGGTCGACCTGCAGCGCGAAGTGCACGCCGCCGACCAGGTCCAGGCCGAGCACCATGGGCTTGCCGCCCAGCCTGGCCAGCCAGTCCGGCACGGTCGAGGCCAGGTTGAGCGCGACCGTGTAGTTCTCGCCGGTCTTCTGCCGCAGCACGTCGTTGGCGCGGGTCTGCGCCTCCAGCGACGGCAGCCGCACGATCAGGCTGTCGCCTTCCTTGGCCACGGACTTCGGCGCGATGCCGGCCGCGGCCAGGTCGGCGCTCACGCGCTCGCGCAACGCATCGTCGATCTGCCCGCCGCGGTTGGCGGTGATCTGCACGGACGGGTCCTTCTGGTAGACGTTGGGCAGCGCGTACAGCGTGCTCAGCACCAGCACGACCAGGATCAGGAAATATTTCCAGCGGGGAAATTCGAGCATTGCGACGGTCCCGCGCGGCGCCTTCCCGGCGCCGCGCCTAGCGTTGGGTGAGGATCGATCAGTTGGCGGACTTCAGCGTGCCCTTCGGCAGCACGTGGCCGATGGCGCCCTTCTGCACGCGCACGCGCACGTTGTCGGCCACCTCGACGGTGACGAAGTTGTCGCCGATATCGCTGACGATGCCGGCGATGCCGCCGTTGGTGATGACTTCGTCGCCGCGGGACAGCTTGTCCAGCATGGCCTTGTGCTCCTTCTGCCGCTTCATCTGCGGGCGGATCATCAGGAAGTACATCACCGCGATCAGGATGATCGGGAACAGCAGCGTGGTGAGCCCCATGGAGCCCTGGGCCGGCGCACCACCAGCGGTCTGCGCCTGGGCGGCGGGGATCAGGAAATCGAGCAGGTTCATCAGGTTGCTTCCTATCGTTGGTTGCCGGCCTGCCCGGGGGCGTGCCGGCCGTTGTGGTCCCCGCCGGGGCGGAGGTCAGCCGCGAAGTATGCCATGGGTTTATGCAAGCCCTCTCGGGACCCGCGTATCCCTGCCGGGGAGACAGCTTGAGGGCCCCGGCCATCGTCCCGCGGGGATCCAGTGCCCTGCCGCGGCAAAGCCCCAAGTCGCTGGGTCCCCGCTCGCGGGGACGACGACCGGTCATTCCCCCCCGAGCGACGGCGTCACCGCTCCTCTGGCCGCATAGAAGGACCGCCGGAACTCGGCAAAGGTTCCCGCCGCGATCGCCGCGCGCATGTCGGCCATCAGCTTCTCGTAGTACCAGAGGTTGTGCAGGGTGCCGAGCATCGGCGCCAGCATCTCGTTGCAGCGGTCCAGGTGGCGCAGGTAGCTGCGGGTGTAGCCGGTGCGGCATGCGTAGCAGCCACAGCCGGGCTCGATCGGGTCCTGGTCGCGCTCGTAGCGGGCGTTGCGGATGCGCACGGTGCCGAACGAGGTGAAGTAATGGCCGTTGCGGGCGTTGCGGGTGGGCATCACGCAGTCGAACATGTCCACGCCCCGCGCCACGCCCTCGACCAGGTCCTCGGGCCGCCCCACGCCCATGAGGTAGCGCGGCCGGTCGGCCGGCAGGATCGGATGCATGTGGTCGAGCATCGCGTTGCGCTCGTGCTCGGGCTCGCCCACCGCCAGCCCGCCGATCGCGTAGCCGTCGAAACCGATCGCCTGCAAGCCCTCGGCCGACCGGCTGCGCAGCCCGGCATGGACGCCACCCTGGACGATGCCGAACAGCGCCGCGTCGTTGCCGAGCGCATCGTGGGCCTGCCGGGACCGCTTGGCCCAGCGCAGGCTCAACTCCATCGAGCGCCGCGCGACCTCCTCCGTGGCCGGGTACGGCGTGCATTCGTCGAAGATCATCACGATGTCCGAGTCCAGCACCTTCTGGATCCGCATGCTCTCCTCCGGGCCCAGGAACACCCGGGAGCCGTCGGTCGGGGCGGCGAAGGTGACGCCTTCCTCGGTGATCTTGCGCCGGTGCGCCAGCGAGAACACCTGGAACCCGCCGGAGTCGGTGAGGATCGGGCCGTCCCACTTGCAGAAGCCGTGCAGCCCGCCGTGGTCGCCGATCACGTCCAAACCCGGGCGCAGGTACAGGTGGAAGGTGTTGCCGAGGATGATCTCGGCGCCCAGCTCGCGCAGCTGCCCGGGCAGCACGCCCTTGACCGAGCCGTAGGTGCCGACCGGCATGAAGGCCGGGGTCTGCACGGTGCCGCGCGGGAACGTCAGTTGGCCGCGCCGGGCGTTGCCGTCGGTGGCCTGGAGTTGGAACTGGAGTCGGGACATTGGAAGGCCGGAATTGGGGATTCGGGATTGGGGATTCGCAAAGGCGGGGGATCGGAATCGCTTCTACGAATCCCGAATCCCCGATCCCGAATCCCCACCCCACAGCAGCATCGCGTCGCCATAGCTGAAGAAGCGGTAGCGCTGCTCGACCGCGTGGCGGTAGGCCTCGAAGATGCGTTCGCGGCCGGCGAAGGCCGAGACCATCATCAACAGCGTGCTCTCGGGCAGGTGGAAGTTGGTCACCATCGCATCGACGCTGCGGATGCGATAGCCCGGGATGATGAAGATCTGGGTCTCGCCGGCGAACGGCTGCAGCTCGCCATCGCGCATCGCGCTCTCCAGCGAGCGCACCACGGTCGTGCCCACCGCGATCACCCGCCCGCCGCGGGCGCGGGTGCGGCGCACCTGCTCCACCACCTCGGCGCCGACGTTGAGCCATTCGCGGTGCATGACGTGCTGGTCGAGCGATTCCACCCGCACCGGCTGGAACGTGCCGGCACCGACGTGCAGGGTGACGTGGCCGAACTCGACGCCGCGCTCGCGCAGGCGTTCCAGCAGCGGCTCGTCGAAATGCAGGCCCGCGGTCGGCGCGGCCACCGCGCCGACCTCCCGGGCGAACACGGTCTGGTAGCGCTCGCGGTCGTCCAGGCCGGGTTCGCGGCGGATGTACGGCGGCAGCGGCAGGCGCCCGGCGTGCAACAGCCACTGTTCCAGCGGCTCCGCCACCTCGAAGCGCAGCACGTAGAACTCGCCGTCGCGGCCCAGCACCTCGGCCTCGCCGCCGGCATCGAGCGCGATCCGGCTGCCGGCCTTGGGCGACTTGCTCGCGCCGATCTGCGCCCGCGCCTGCTGCGCGCCGAGCAGGCGCTCGATCAGGATCTCGACCCGCCCGCCGCTGGCCTTGTGGCCGAACAGCCGGGCCGGGATCACCCGGGTGTCGTTGAAGATCAGCAGGTCGCCGGGATTCAGCAGCTCCGGCAGATCGCGCACGTGGCGGTCGTCCAGCGCGGCCGGCGCCGGCGGAACCACCAGCAACCGGCTGGCGGAGCGCTCGGCCAATGGGGCCTGGGCGATCAGTTCTTCGGGCAGTTCGTAGCGGAAATCGGACTTCTTCAACGCAAGGGGCAGGGAGCTTTCGGGGGTGGCATTGTAGCGGCCGGGGCTCGGGAGCCGGGACCGGGGACTCGGGTAAGCGCTTCGGTCCCGGTCGCTTGCCAGGCGACATGGATTCCTGCAGGAGGGACTTCAGTCCCGGCAGTGGGCCGGTACTGAAGCCCCTCCCACAGCGGGCCTCCCGCCGGAACAGGCTTTCCGTGCCCCCGTTCCCCCGTGTTCCGGGCTCCGTGTCCTCCGAGACCCGGCCCCACTCACCGCGCGAACTTGGTCGACAGCACGATCGCCGACGTGGTGCGCTCCACGCCATCGAGCGCACCGATGCGGTCGGTCAGCACGTCCATTTCGCTCACGGTCGGTGCCGCGCCGAGCGCCACCAGGTCGAACGGGCCGCTGACCGAGTGCAGTTCGCGTACCTCGGGGATGGCCTGCAGCGCCTTCACCACCTGCGGCATGTGCTTGGGCAGCACGGTGATCATGATGTGGGCGCGGATGTAGGCCTGCTCCACCGCGTCGTCCACCCGCACGGTGTAGCCGCGGATGGTGCCCTGGCGCTCCAGCTTCTCGATCCGGCTCTGCACCGTGGTGCGCGACACCCCGAGCCGGCGCGCAATCTGCGCGGTGGAGGCGCGGGCGTCCTCGCGCAGCAGGGCAAGCAAGGCTTCGTCGGCTGCCGTGAGTTTCATTTTTGCCAAACTCCTTCGTCGAAACGACGAAACATTCCGGGATTATGCACGGATCATAGCTGCCAAACGACGAGTCCCTCCCTCTACATTAGACAAGTCCCTCGTCGAACCCGCCCATCCGGCGCGCGTCCGGGGAAACCGAAATCCGCCACAACCCGGAGAGCCGCATGTCCCTGATCGACACCCTCGCCCCGTTGCGCGCCCACGCCGGCAGCCGCCTCACCGATGGCCTGGACGACGCCACGGTCGAACGCCTGGCCGCCTCGCACCCGGCGCTGCGCCAGGCCCTGGAGGCGGCCGCCGCCGAGTACGCCCGCCTGAAGGACGAGTTCGCCGACCTGCTGGACCTGGACGAACGGCGCCAGATCGAGGCGGTCCAGGGCGGCTTCGTCAACTTCTACGCCGACGACTGCGTGACCCCGTACATCGCCCTGGCGGCGCGCGGCCCCTGGGTGGTGACCTTGAAGGGCGCCGTCCTCTACGACGCCGGCGGCTACGGCATGCTCGGCTTCGGCCATACCCCGGAGGCGGTGCTGGAGGCGATGGCGCGCCCGCAGGTCATGGCCAACGTGATGACGCCGAGCCTGTCGCAGCGGCGCTTCGATGCGGTGCTGCGCCGCGAGATCGGCCAGACCCGCGCCGGCGGCTGCCCGTACGCGCGCTTCATGTGCCTCAACTCCGGCTCGGAAGCGGTGGGCCTGGCCGCGCGCATCGTCGATACCAACGCCAAGCTGCAGACCGACCCGGGCGCACGCCACGCCGGCGCCACGATCAAGCGGCTGGTGGTCAAGGGCAGCTTCCACGGCCGCACCGACCGGCCCGGGCTGTACTCGCACTCCAGCCGCAAGACCTACCTGCAGTACCTCGCCAGCTATCGCGGCGAGGATTCCCTGCTCGTGATCGCCCCGTACGACGTGGAGGCGCTGCGCAAGGCCTTCGCCGACGCCGACCGCAACCATTGGTTCATCGAGGCGGTGTTCCTGGAGCCGGTGATGGGCGAAGGCGACCCCGGCCGTGCGCTGCCGCCAGCGTTCTACGCCGCCGCGCGCGAGTTGACCCGCGCCCACGGCAGCCTGCTGCTGGTCGACTCGATCCAGGCCGGGCTGCGCGCGCATGGCGTGCTGTCGGTGGTGGACTATCCCGGCTTCGAGCAGTTGGAAGCGCCGGACATGGAGACCTACTCCAAGGCCCTCAACGCCGCGCAGTACCCACTCTCGGTGCTCGCGGTCACCGAGGCCACCGCGCAGGTCTATCGCAAGGGCACCTACGGCAACACCATGACCACCAACCCGCGCGCGCTCGACGTGGCCTGCGCCACGCTCGGCCTGCTCACGCCGCAGGTGCGCGCCAACATCCGCGAGCGCGGCGAGGCGGCCGTGCGCAAGCTGGAGCAGCTCAAGAGCGAGCTGGGCGGGCTGATCACCAAGGTCCAGGGCACCGGCCTGCTGTTCTCCTGCGAGCTGTCGCCGCAGTTCAAGTGCTACGGCGCCGATTCGACCGAGGAATGGCTGCGCCGCCACGGCGTCAACGTCATCCACGGCGGCGAGAACTCGCTGCGGTTCACCCCGCACTTCGCGATGGACGACGCCGAGCTCGACCTGCTGGTCGGCATGATCGGCCGCGCCCTGCGCGAGGGACCGCGGCGCGAGCAGGCCGCCGCGGCCTGACCCGCGCGGACGCACCGGGCCGCGCCGGCCCGGCATCGCTCCGGAGCGGCTTGATTGGAAAACGATCATTTCCTAATATGCCGGGCATGCCTGCCGCCGCTTCCACCCGCCTGCCCGGCCGTCCGCGCGAGTTCGACGCCGAGCTGGCGCTGGAACGCGCGCTCGAGGTCTTCCGCGAGCGCGGCTACGGCGGCGCCTCGATCGCCTTGCTCGGGCAGGCGATGGGATTGACCACCGGCAGCATCTACAAGGCCTACGGCGACAAGCGCGCGCTGTTCCTGGAAGCCTTCGAGCGCTATGTCCAGGCGCGCGCCGCGGATTTGCGGCAACGGCTCGAAACCCGCCGCAGCGGCCGCGAGCGGATCGCGGCCACGATCGACTTCTACCTGGAATTCTCGCAGGGGATCGAAGGCCTGCGTGGCTGCCTGGTCGCCGGCAGCGCCGCCGAGGCGCGCACGCTGGACACCTCCATGCAGGCCATCGTCGCCGACGCGCTGCGGCGCAACCAGGCGCAGCTGGAAGAGCTGGTCCGCCAGGGCCAGGCCGATGGCTCGGTTCCCTCGCGACTCGTTCCCGGCCACGCGGCCCAGGCCCTGCTGGCGTTCCTGCTCGGCCTGCGCGTACTCGGCAAGGCCGGACACTCGCTGCACGGCGATGCCCTGCGCGGGCTGGCGCTGAAGATCCTCGACTGATTTTTCGCCTAATTTGGAAACTAACGTTTCCTAAAATGGAGATCCCCATGTCCGCGCAACCTTCCCATCCCCATACCCCCGAGGGCTTCGTCCATCGCCATGCGCTGGTCGACGGCCTGCGCCTGCACTACGTCGAAGGCGGCCGCGCCGACGCGCCGCCGTTGCTGCTGCTGGCCGGCTTCCCGGAGAGCTGGTACGCGTGGCGGCACGTGCTGCCGCTGCTCGCGCCGCATCATCGCCTGCTCGCGCCGGACCTGCCCGGCCAGGGGGACTCGGACCGGCCGCTGGAGGGCTACGACACCGCGGCCCTGGCGAACGCACTGCACGCCCTGGTGCGCAAGCTCGGCTGGGGGCGCCACGCCGTCGTCGGCCACGACGTCGGCGCCTGGGTCGCCTATGCCTATGCGGGGATGTTCGCCGCCGACGTGGAACGGCTGGCGTTGATCGATGCCGGCATTCCGGGCGCCACCTTGCCGGACGCGCTGCCGAGCGCGCCCGAAGTCGCCTGGAAGACCTGGCATTTCGCCTTCCATGCCCTGCCCGACCTGCCCGAAGCGCTGCTGGCCGGGCGCGAACGGCTCTATCTGGAGTGGTTCCTGAAGCGCAAGGCCGCCGATCCCGGCACGTTTTCCGCCGCGGACATCGACGAGTACCTGCGCGGCTTCGCCGGCATGGGCGCGCTGCGCGCCGGCCTGGGCTATTACCGCGCCGCCGGGCGTTCGGCCGAACAGAACCGCGAGCGCGCCCGCGCCGGCAAGTTGGCCGTGCCGCTGCTGGCGATCAGTGCCGACCAGGGCTCGATCCGCGACATGGCCGCGCCCTTGCGCGCCTGCTTCGAGCACGTGGAAGCGGCGACCATCGCCGACTGCGGCCACTACGTTCCCGAGGAACAGCCAGGGGCGCTGGCCGGCCTGCTGCGGGATTTCCTGGAACGCCCGTTGGGCGCGTAGGCAGCGGGCGACCCGCGGCTCAGCGTGCGGGCTCGGCCGCCTCGAAGCGCCGCATCGCCTCGGCGACCAGCGCCTTGGCCTCCGCCGCGTCGCCGAAGCCGCGCAGCTCGACCGGGTTGCGCCCTTCCGGCAGGTCCTTGTAGACGCGGAAGAACGCCTCGATGCGGTCGCGCTCGACCTTCGGCAGGTCGGACAGATCGCGGATGCCGGCATAGGTCGGGTCCACCTTGTCGGTCGGCACGCCGACGATCTTCTCGTCGCGCTCGCCCTTGTCGATCATGCGCAGCACGCCGATCGGGCGGAAGCGGATCAGCACGCCCGGATGCAGCGGCTCGCGGGTCAGCACCAGCGCATCGAGCGGATCGCCGTCCCCGGCCAGGGTGCGCGGCATCGACCCGTAGTTGGCCGGATACGCCACCGGCATCGACTGGAAGCGATCGACGTAGACCAGCCCTTCCTCGTTGATCTCGTACTTGGTGAAGCTGCCGGCGGGGATTTCCACCGCCAGGTTGGCCTCTTCCGGCGCGGCCTTGGGCTGCGCGGCCAGGAACGGATGGCGGATGAAGTCACCTGCCAATGCGGCAGGCGCGGCGAGCGCCAGGGCCAGCAACAGCGGGCGCAAAACATGGGATGTGCTCATGGCTTCTCTCGGCCTCTATTGCTGTTCACCTCTGGGAGGGACTTCAGTCCCGATGCTGTTGCTGTTGCTCGTGATTTGCCCAGCGCAGGGTAATACCTCCTCGCGCGGCGGCGCGCCAATCTTTGCTGCCCCCCCATTTTCCTTGCGGCGCGCCCCTCCGAAGCGGCGGAGACGGCGGGAAAAACCCGAAGGGCGACGTGCATGGGCTCGCCGGAAGAGGCGAAGCACTGCTTCGCCCCGGCGGGCGGGCATTCGCCGCGCGGCGAATGCCCCGGACTCGGCCGCGTAGCGGACGAGCACGTCGTTTTTCGCCGCGACAGGATGTCGCATCGAAAAATCCCGCCGGCACCGCGAACCCGCAGCGCAGCTGCGGGCGCGAAGGCGGGGTGTGCTTGATCAGCCGTTCGGCTGCTGTGAAGCGCTTCTTTTGGTTACTTTTCTTTACGCGGCACATCCTTGTGCCGCGCCCTTCGGGCCGGCTTCGCCGTGCGGCGCCGCTCCTGCGGCGCGCGTGCACAAGCAAAGAAAAGTGACTCGCCGCAAGGCGAAAACTTTGGCTATTGCTTTCAAAAAAAGAGAAGCCAAAGCCACCCTCATCCGCCCTTCGGGCACCTTCTCCCGTAAACGGGAGCAGGGAAAGCAGCTCCGTTATTCACTATCGAGCACCGCCAGCAAACCAGCAAAGCTCGTCGGTGCCGAAATCCTCCTGCGGAAAGAATCAGATCAGGGCAGTCCACACCGTCCCCACTCACTCCCAACACCGATCCGCCCGCCCCTTCGGCGAAACCGGCCGCGCACAATCGCGCGGCGCGATGCGGCCTTCCTCGCGCTCGACCAGGCGTTTGTCCGCGCCCTCGCGGACCAGCTCGAACGCATCGTAGAGCCGCCCCGTCGCGGTCCGCGACTCGTAGGCCAGCCGCTGCGGATCGATGCGCAACACCTGGTAGAGCTGGGTGTCCTCGCCCACCGGCTTCATCGTGCGGCGCGCGAAATCCGACAACCGGTACTGCTTGGGCCCGGCCACCGAAACGATGAACACCGGCGTGGACGTGCTGCCCTCGTCGCTGCGGCGGCCATAGGTATGGTCGTGCCCCTGCAGCACCAGGTCGACCTTGTGCCTGCGGATCACCGGCAATACCTGCTCCACCAGCCTGGCGTTGTCGCGCTCGGCGCGCGGCGAGTAGAACGGCTGGTGGATCAGCACGATCGACCACGGCAGCGGATTGCCGGCCAGCACCTTGTCCAGCCAGGCGGCCTGCGCCGCGCCGGTGCCGAGATCGAGCGCCGACGTGCCGTCGAGCACCGCGATGCGCACGCCCTGGTAGTCGAACCAGTAGCTGGTGTGCTGCGTTTCCGCCGGCCCGTTGCGCGGCAGGGCGAACGCCACCGGCCAGTGCCCGCCGAGCACGCGCCGCTCCTGCGGCGTGTCCTCGAACTCCTCGTGGTACTCGTGGTTGCCCGGGGCCGGCGCGACCGCGGTGCCTTCCAGCAGCCAGCGCCCGGCCTCGAACCACTCGCCCCACTCGCTGTCGTCCACTCCGTCGCCGCCGCTGACCAGGTCGCCGGCGAACAGCGCCAGCCGCGCGTCCGGCGCGCTGCGCCAGGCCTGCCGGATCACCCGCGAGACCAGGCTCAGGTTCTTGTTCTGGGTATCGCCGAAGTACAGCAGCGTCAGCGGCGCCTCGGCGCTGGCGGCGGTGCGGAAGTGTTCCCACGGCCCCCAGGTGCCGTTGCCCTGCACGCGGTAGGCGTACAGCGTGTCCGGTTGCAGTCCGTCCACGTCGGCGCGGTGGTGGTGCGACACGCCGTTCTCGCTCTGCAGTCCGACCGTGGTGGCGGCGATCCGGCGCGGCGTGCCGAGGTCCGGCGAATCGCCGGCCGGCACGAGCTCCAGCTGCGGCCGGTCCACCGACGCGTCGGTGCGCCACATCACCGCGAAGCCGTGCGCGGCGTCCTGCGCCGGCGATGCGACGATGCGGTCGGGAAAGCCGCTGGCGGCATAGTGGCGGCTTCCCGGCGGCACCTGCGTGTTCGGCTCGGCCGCCGGCGCGGCGTGGCCGAGCACCGGCACCAGCGCCAGCAGCCACCGCGCCCATCCTCCCTGGCGCACCGGCCTCATTGCGCGCAGGTCCTGAGCTTCAACGCCTTGGCCACGTCGCGCCAGTCGAAGGCCGCTACCGCCTGGTCGTCGTGCACGGCGTAGAACACGCCCTGCGGGAAGCGCGCATCGCCCCGCATGTCCATCCACACGCCGTCGGTATTGGCGGTGACCTTGCCGGCGAAGGCGCCCACGTGCGCCAGCGTCTGCCGGTCGAACACGTGGAAGACGCTGCGGTCCTTGAATTGGTCGGTGCCGATCCAGTAGCCGCTGCCGTCTGAGCAGGCCTGCAGGGCGATGCCCTCGGCCTGCGCCTTGTACAGGCCGGCGCCGATGTCGCGACCGCGGTACTTGCCGTCGGCCAGCCCGTACTCGCGCAGCCGGGTGCCGGTCGCCACGTCCTCTTCGGCCAGCAGCAGCCGGTCGTGCGCGGGGTCGCCGAACACCGATTCGGCAATGCGGATCGCGCCGGCTTCGCCGGTGTCGCCGAAGGTCTGCACCAGCGCGGCCTTCCAGCCCCTGCCCTCGGGCATCAACTGGTAGCGCCGGAAGCGGCGGCCGAGGTCCGCCAGCGGCGGCACGGTCTTCTCGTCGGCGCCCAGCATGTAGTTGTCGCTGACGACAACCTCGATGCCGCCCTCCTTCTCGCGCGCCCACAGGCCATAGGGCTTGGCCAGGTCGTCGGCGCCGAAAGTCAGCACCGAGGCGAAGTCCGGCAGCGAGAACATCTGCACGCGGTGGTTGTCGCGCTCGACCACCAGCACGCGGTCGCCGACCACGGCCACGCCGTTGGGCCGGTCCAGCTGTCCCGCCGCGCCGCCCTTGCCGCCGACGGTGCGCAGGCGTTCGCCGCTGTCGCCGTCGAACACCACCAGTTCGCCGCTCTTCTTGGCGGTCGTGATGACCCAGCGCTTGCCGTCCGGCGCTGTCCAGCTGGCCGGCGAGTCGAGGTTGTCGGCCGGCGCGGACGCGGTGACGAAGGCCTCGGCCACCACCTGGTGCGGGACCTTGGCCTCGCCGAGCAACGGATCCTTCCCGGCCGCCTCGTCCGGCTCGCGGTCGCCGGCCGTCGCGGCGGTCGCCGCTTGCGCCGGCCCGGGCGTCGGCGCCTTGCAGGCGACGACCAGCCCGCAGGCCAGCGCAAGCGTTCCCAGCCGCAGCATCGCAGCGGCCGCCATCACAGCTTCACCCGCAGGCCGACCGCGTAGGTGCGGCCGTATTCCTCGTACTGCTGCGTGTGCGAGCGCGTGCCCTGGTAGCGTTCCAGCGGCTTGTCGAGCAGGTTGGAGGCGTCGAAGTAGAGCTGCACGTTGTCGGTGACCTGGTAGCTGAGGCTGAAGTCGAGCTGGGTGTTGGGCGCCACGTAGATATCGTAGTCGCGGGCCTTGCCCAGTTCGTCCAGGTACTCGCTGCGGTACACCGCCGAGGCGCGTGCCGAGAAGCCGTTCTTCTCGTAGCCCAGGAACGCGGTATAGACGTTCTTGGAAGCGCGCGGCAGGGTGAAGTCCTCGTCCTCGCGGCCTTCCAGGCCCGGGTCGAAGTCGGTGTGCAGCCAGGTACCGCTGGCGCCGGCCAGGAACCCGTTCCAGCCTTCCGGCAGGAAGTCGAACTGCTGCTGCCAGTTGAACTCCGCGCCGTACACCTTGGCGCTCTTGCCGTTGATGGCCATGCTCACGTCGTAGCCGGCATAGGCCGGATCGTTGTCCACGACGGTATCGACGATGTAGCCGTCGATCGACTTGTGGAACAGGCCCAGCGAGACGATGCCGCTCTTGCCGATGTACTTCTCGAACGATAGGTCGGCGTTGGTCGACTCGTACGGATCGAGGTTCGGGTTGCCCAGCGACACTTCCTCGTCGTCGTTGTTGATCGCCGCGTGCGGCGCGATCTGGCCGAAGCCGGGCCGCGACACGGTCTTGTTGACCGCCGCGCGCAGCGCCCAGTCGTCGCCGCCGTTCCAGCGCAGGTGCAGGCCCGGCAGCACGTTGGTGTAGCTGGCGCTGGCCTCGAGCGGGCTTACCGCGAACGATTCGCCGTCCTCGGCCACGTCGATCTGGTAGCCGGTCGCGTTGAAGCGGGTGTTCTCCACGCGCACGCCGGCGATCACGCGCAGCGCGCCGATGTCCCAGGTCCCCATCGCATAGGCGGCCAGGATGTCCTCGCGCGAGGTGTAGTCCTCCGACAGCGCGCTCACCGCATTGCTGCCGACGTCGCCGTCGTCGGCGCTGTACAGGCCGCCGGACTGCGCCCAGTAGCGGCGCATCGCCGAGGAACTGAGCGCCTGCCCGAGGCTGTTGCCGCGGTGCGACGGCGGCGCCACGGTCCAGTCGGCCAGGTCGATCTTGGGCCCTTCCGACAGCTCGGCCTCGTTCTTGTCCACGTCGCGGTCGCGCCAGCGCCCGAGCAGGCCGAACTTGTAGCTGGCGTTGTCGTCGTCGAAGCGAACGTTGACCTTGGCGCTGTACTCGTCGTCGTCGGTGCGGCCCGGCGCGACCACGAACTTGTCGAACTTGTAGCCGTCGTTGGACACCCATTCGTCGCTGGACAGGCCGATGGCCGGCATCCGCCCGGTCTGGTCGATGTCCGCATCCAGGTCGTCGCCGTCGTACTTGAAGCGCGCTTCCTTCTCGTCGTTCACGCGCTCGCGGGTCTTGGTGTAGCCGGCCTGGTAATCCACCACCGCGCCGCTCAGGCGATGCTCGCCGCCGAAGCTCGCCGCCAGCGTGTCCTGCTTCTTGGTGCGGTAGCGCACCCGCTTGGAGAGCTTGTCGACCGGCGCCGAATAGGTGCCGTCGCCGTTGGCCTCGATGTCGTCCGGCTCGAACGAGATCACCGTGTTCTGGCGGGTTTCGGCATCCTCGAAGCTGCTGAACAGCGTGCGCAGGTAATAGCGGTTGTCCGCGTCCGGGCGCCAGTCGAGGTTGAGGTTGGCGCCGATGCGCTTGCGGTCGATGTAGTACTTGCGGCGCTGCTGCTCGACCATGACCAGGTCGCCGTTGTCGATCTCGTCGTACTCGCCCTCGGTGTTGTCGGACTGGAACTCGCGGTCCTGGTAGTTCAGGCCCAGCGCAATGCCGAAGGTATCGTCGGCGAACAGGTCGCTGTAGTTGAACGAGGCCTTGGGGCTGGTCTTGTCGCTGAGCTGCTGGTGGTTGGCCTCGACCTTGGCGCGGATGCTGCGGCCGTCGCGGTCGAACGCCGAGGCCGACTCGACCTGGATCGCGCCGCCGATGGAGTCGCCCGGCATGTCCGGCGTCGGCGACTTGACCACCTTCAGGCGCTCGGTCGACTCGGACGGGATCACGTCCATCGGCGCGGCGCGGTTGTCGCTCTCGGGCGTGCCGATCTCGATGCCGTCGACGCTGACGCTGTTGAGCGCCGCGTCCAGGCCGCGCACCACCACGAAACGGCCTTCGCCCTGGTCGCGGGTGACGCTGACGCCCGGCAGGCGTTGCAGCGACTCGGCGACGTTCTGGTCGGGATAGTCGCCGACCTCGTCCGCCGACACCGCGTCCAGGATCGCATCGGACTCGCGCTTGAGGTCCACCGCGCGCGCCTGCGCCTCCAGCTGCGGCCGGACCTCGACGCGGTCCAGGTCCACGGCGGCGCTCGCCGCCCCGGTGGCGGCCTGCGCGGTGGAGGCGGAGGCCGCCGCGGCCAGGCCGAGGGCGATCGCCACGAACAATGGATGCTTGGTGTGCACTGCCGGATTCCCCATGTCGGTAAAAGAAAGGACCCGCGCACGTGGATGTGCGCTGCTCTTGTGACGGATTCACAAAAGATGGTCAGGCAACGTATTTCCGACAGGTTTCATGCCAGTGACATTCCGACGTGTTTTTAACGCCGTTCCGACGCCGCTCCGACAAAGGAGGCGTTTTCGGCACCCGGCGGCACACCGAGATGACACCCGGGTGACAGCTGGCGGCAGGCGGCGCGCCTGCGGCACACTGTGCGCACCCCCACGCCAGACAACCCCATGAAGATCGTCGAAGTCCGCCATCCCCTCGTGAAGCACAAGATCGGCCTGCTGCGCGATGCGGAACTGAGCACCAAGGGCTTCCGCGAGCTGGTGACCGAGCTGGGCACGCTGCTGGCCTACGAGGCCACCGCCGACCTCGACACCGAAGCGCACACCCAGCAAGGCTGGGCCGGGCCGGTCCAGGTGCAGCGCATCGCCGGCGCCAAGATCACCCTGGTGCCGATCCTGCGCGCCGGCCTCGGCATGCTGCCGGGCGTGCTGGCGCTGATCCCCGCCGCGCGCGTCAGCGTGGTCGGCCTGCAGCGCGACGAGGAAACCTTGCAGCCGGTGCCCTACTTCGAGCGCCTGACCGGCCGCCTGACCGAGCGCGACGCCCTGATCCTGGACCCGATGCTGGCTACCGGCGGCACCCTGATCGCCACCATCGACATGCTCAAGCGCGCCGGCGCCCGCCGCATCAAGGGCATCTTCCTGGTCGCGGCGCCGGAGGGCCTGAAGGCCCTGGAAGCCGCGCATCCGGACGTGGAGGTCTACACCGCCGCCATCGACGAGCGCCTCAACGAGAAGGGCTACATCCTGCCCGGCCTGGGCGACGCGGGCGACCGCATCTTCGGTACGCGGGTGGAGTGAAGCGGCAGGCCCGGGAAAAACATCTTTGCCCGCGCTTGGCTCCATCAGGCGATTTGCGGATTTTTCGCGGCTTTTTGCTTTTTCGCAGGAGGGACTTCAGTCCCGACAGGGGGCCGGAAAGCCCTGTCGGGACTGAAGTCCCTCCCACAACGGCATCCGGTCCGGGCAGGCTCGTCGCTTCGCCGGGCTGGGTCCCGGCCCCGAGTCCTGGCTCTCCCGGCAAGGCCCGTCGGGACTGAAGTCCGTCCACAACGGCGCTAGACCCGGGGCAGGCTCGGCGCCTTGCCGAGTCCCGGGCCCCAGGTCCCGTCTCTCAACGCGTCAACACCTGGATCGCCGCGCTGACGTACACCAGCGGCGCGTTCCAGTTGATCGCCACCTCGTTGCTGGCATAGCTGCACGCGTCGTCCAGGTACGACAGCGCCGGCAGGCTGGACGGATAGGCCGCCTTGCAGCCCGCCGCGTCCTGTTGCCCCGGCTGCGGCCCGCCGGCCAACCAGCCCGGGACCGGATCGGCGATGCCGTCGGCCTCGGAAACGCGATGATGGATGTGCATCGGCGAGCGCAGGCCGATGCCGGTGACGAACGACAGGCCCAGCGGATTGCGCCCCAGCACGTAGTCGAGCTGCGACTGCGCCGCATCCAGGTAATCGCGCTGGCCGGATAGCCGGTAGCCCTGTAACAGCATCATCGCCTGGTTCAGCGCGATCGCGTTGCTGCCCCAGCGGAAGTCGTCCTCGCTCATCGCGATTCGCCACGGCGACTGCCGCCACCGCGCGGACAACCTCGCGGCCAGCCCGTCGACCTCGCGGACGATGCGTTCGCGATCGGCGCGTGCCGTCAGCCGCTCGCGATGCTGCGCCAGCGTCGTCCACGCCAGCCCGGCGACGTTGCCCCACGACGGCACGCTGGCCGGCACGTCGCGCGCGGCGAACGCATCGTAGAAACCGTCCTCGCCCGTGGCGACGTACAGCTCGGCCGCGGCCCAGGCGAGTTCGTCGTCCAGCTCGGCATCGTCGTAGCCGCCGGTATGCACGTCCGGCGGCTGCCTGTAGACCGTGTCGGGGTGCCGTTGCGCCCAGGCCCAGGCCTTGCGTGCGGCGTCCAGCATGCGCGCGGCCTGGCCTGGGTATTGCTTCTCGAACGGGGCGTAGATCCGGCTCGCGGCAGCCATCACCGCGGCGAAATCGAGCGTGGCCGCGGTGCCTTTCATCACCACGTAGCGCTGCGCGCGCGCCTGCTCGGGCATCACGTTGCCCTCGAACCGCAGCGTGGTCAGCTTGTGGTACACCCCGCCATCGGCCGGGTCCTGCATCGCCAGCATCCACTGCAGGTTCCACCACGCCTCCTGCAGGATGTCGGGCACGCCCGGCGCGTCGTCCGGGATGCCCGCCTCGAGCGTCCGGAAGAACTGCGGATAGTGTTCGTAGGCGGCCAGCAGCGTATAGGTGCTGATGCCCGAATTGACCACGTACTTGTTGTAGTCGCCGGCGTCGTACCAGCCCTTGGGCGCGGAGATGGAACTGCCCTCGGGCCGCGCCGCCGAGGCCGCGGACGCGTGTATCCGCACGTCGGTATCGGGATGGCCGGCAGCGCGCGCGAAACGCCCCGCGTAGCGCTGCGGAAGATCGGTGCTGGCGCGATTGAAATAGAAGGCCTTCAACGCGGCCCGGGCGAGCGGCACGTAGGCCTCCGCCGCCACCGGGAACGGATCGGACGGAGGCAGGCCCTCGACCCGCACCCGGTAGCGGCCGGGCTTGTCCAGGGCGCTGAGGTCGGCCACCTGCGCCGCCTGTCCTGCCGGCGCCCATTCGAGCGGCGGCGACAGCGTCCCGCGCAGGACGACGCGCCCTCGCGCATCCTCGACGCTGAAGGCAGAGGCGGCCGCCGCGGATCCCGCCGGCCGTCCGACCACCGCGAGCTTGTGCGATCCCGGCAGGAAACCCAGCTGGTCGAGATGGATGGGCGCCGCCGCCGGAGACCCGGCTTCGGACGACTGGGCACTCCACGGCATGCAGCAGGCGACGAGCGCGAGGAAAGCGATCCGGTTCATGCGCCGATACTGCCGCCGCCCCTGCCGGCCAGCAAGATCGTGCCGGTTATAGGCGGCGCGCGCGGCCGAATAGCCGCGCCGGCTAGGCCGCCAGCGGCCGGGCGCGCAGTTCCTGGACCTCGTGCGCCGTGGAGAAACGCCCCTTGTCGTCGCGCACCACCTGGGCCAGCGCGCACGACGGATCGTGGGTGAAGAACAGGTGCACGTTGCGCGCGAGCTTGTCTTCCAGGAACTCGCGCTTCTCGTCGATCAGCAGCTCCGCATTGCGGTCGTAGCCCATCGTGATCGGCAAGTGCACCCACGAGCGGCCGGGAATCAGGTCCGCGCAGAACGCCACGCCACCGTGCGCCCGCCCCTGCACCTGTTCGGGCCCGACGATCTCCGACAGCATCAGCCCCGGCGTATGCCCATCGCTGAAGCTGAAGCGCACCGCCTCGCCGAGCACGCGCGAATGCGGGCCATCGACGATCTCCAGCCGCCCGCTCGCTTCGAGCAGGTCCTGCAGTTCGGGAATGAAGCTGGCGCGGTCGCGCGGATGCGGATGCCTGGCGCGTTCCCAGTGCGCGGCGCCGACCAGGTAGGTCGCATTGGGGAACAGCAGTTCCGGCGCGCGCCCCTCGGCCCACGGCGCGAGCAAGCCGCCGGCATGGTCGAAGTGCAGGTGGCTGAGCACCACCACGTCGATGTCCTCGTGCTCGAACCCCGCCTCGCGCAGCGATTCGATCAGCACGTGGTTCTCTTCCTGGATGCCGTAGCGCTCGCGCAGCCTGGGCTCGAAGAACGCGCCGACACCGGTCTCGAACAGCACGGTCTTGCCCGCCAGCGGACTGGCCAGCAAGGCGCGGCAAGCCAGTTCGATGCGATTGGCCTCGTCCGGCACGGCCCACTTTTCCCACATCGCGCGCGGCGCGTTCCCGAACATCGCACCGCCATCCAGCTTCTGGGTATTGCCCCGTATCGACCAAAGTTTCATTTGCAAATCATCGGGGATTCGGCGTTAAGGATTTGGAAGCAGGCTGGGGATTCGGGATTCGGGATTCGGGATTGGGGATTGGGGATTGGGGATTGGGGAAAGCATCCTTGCTTGGGCCAGGCGGTCAAGCGACCTGCCGCTTCTTGCTGCTTCTTGCTTTCCTGTGGGAGGGACTTCAGTCCCGACAGGCTTTACCGGCCAGCTGTCGGGACTGAAGTCCCTCCCGCAACGGCCCCGGAGCAGCCTTTTCCGGCTTCCTGCTCCTGGGGTTCCGGCTCCCTCACTTGTCCAACTGCACCTCGGCCGCCCCGACCTCGTTGCGCGGATCGCTGCCGCCGGCCAGGGTGTTGCTGCGCCTGTCCCATTCCACCGTCTGCAGATTGCCCCAGACGTGGCTGGAGCCGCGCCCGCCGGCGGCGGTGTCGCCCGGCAGCTTGAGCGCGTGGCCCATCGCCTGCAGGCCCTTGACCGTAGCCTCGTCGAAGGTGCCGCTCTCGGCCTCGATCACGTCGGGCAGCCACTGGTGGTGGTAGCGCGGCAGCGCCGCGACCTGCTGCGGGGTCAGGCCGTCGTCGTAGCCGAGGATGCCCAGCAGCACCATCGTGATGATGCGGCTGCCGCCCGGCGTGCCCAGCACCACGGTCTTGTCGGCGTTGCGCATGAAAGTCGGCGTCATCGAGCTGAGCGGGCGCTTGCCTGGCCTGGGCGCGTTGGCCTCGTAGCCCATCACGCCGAAGGCGTTCGGCGTGCCCGGCTTGAGCGCGAAGTCGTCCATCTCGTCGTTGAGCAGCACCCCGGTGCCCTTCGGGATCAGGCCGGACCCGTACAGCAGGTTCACCGTCTGGGTCGCGCCGACCAGGTTGCCCTCGTCGTCGATGATCGAGAAATGCGTGGTCTCGTCGTCCTCCAGGGGCGTCGGATTGCCCGACAGCAGGTCGCTGGGCGTGGCCTTCTCCGGGTTGATCGTCGAGCGCAGGCCAAGCGCGTAGTCCTTGCTCAGCAGCACGCGCTGCGGGATCGCGGTGAAATCCGGATCGCCCAGGAAGAAGGTGCGATCGCGATAGGCGCGGCGCATCGCCTCGACGACCAGGTGGGTGCGATGCGCCGGGTCCATCGCCTTGAGGTCGTAGCCCTCCAGGATCTGCAGCATCGACGCCAGCGCGATGCCGCCCGAGGACGGCGGCGGCGCGGTGGTGATCTTCCAGCCCTTGTAGTCGAACTGGATCGGCGTGCGCTGCTTGACCCGGTAGGCGGCCAGTTCCGCGGCGGTCCACTTGCCGCCGGCCTGGTTGACGCCGGCGATCAGCTTCCTGGCGGTCTCGCCCTTGTAGAAGCCGTCGAAGCCCTTCTCGCCCAGCAACGCCAGCGTGCGCGCCAGTTCGGGCTGCTTGAAGATGTCGCCCTCGGCGATCGGCTTGCCGTTGCGCAGGTACACCTCGCGCGTGCCGGGGTAGCGCTCCATCACCTCGCGCCGCTGCGCGTAGCCCCTGGCCATGCGCGCGTAAACCGGGAAGCCCTCGGTGGCGATGCGGATCGCCGGCGCCAGCGACTGCTTCAGCGGCAGGCGGCCGTGCTTCGTCGCCAGTTCGACCAGGGCCGCCGGCAGGCCCGGAATGCCGGCCGACCACGGGCCGTTGATCGACTTGTTCGGGTCGAGCTTGCCGTCCTTGTCCAGGAACCGGTCGGGCGTGGCCGACTCCGGCGCGGTCTCGCGCGCGTCCAGCATCACGTCCTGCCCGGTCTTGGCATCGTGCAGCAGGAAGAAGCCGCCGCCGCCCAGGCCGGAACTGATCGGCTCGACCACGCTCAGCGTCGAGGACACCGCCACGGCCGCGTCGAACGCGTTGCCGCCTTCGCGCAGGATCTGCAGGCCCGCCTCGGTGGCGAGCCGGTGCCCGCTGGCCACGGCCGCGCCCGGCGGATGCGCCGCGGTGCCGGCGGCAGGGGCGGTCCCGGCCCAGGCGACCGGCGACAGCATCAGGCCCAGCAGCAGGACATGGCGGGCGAACGTTCTCATGAGGCGGGGGGCTCCTGTTCGTACAGTTCGGGATGCTCCTGCTGCAGCCGCAGCAGCTTGGCGAGCAGCTGGTCGTGCGTTTCCGGGATGTCCGGGTCGGGATCGATGCACTCCACCGGGCACACCACGACGCACTGCGGCTCGTCGAAGTGGCCGACGCATTCCGTGCAGCGCGCGGGATCGATCACGTAGATCGTCTCGCCCATCGAAATGGCGTGGTTCGGGCAGGCCGGCTCGCAGACGTCGCAATTGACGCAGAGCTCGTTGATCTTCAGGGACATTTAGGGGAATTCGGCACCAACCCGGCCATATTACCGGGATCGGACAGGCAGGTCCGGCCCCGCATGGAACGCTGCGGCCGGCTTTTGCGATGCCGGCTTCGCCGGGGGACGGCCTTCGTGGAGCGCCTTTTGTGGGAGCGGCTTCAGCCGCTCCCACAAAAGGCGGGAGGCGCCCGCCCCGGCCGCCGGTCGCACCGGCGGCGGAAGCACGGCGCCTCCGCGTCGTGGACGGGCGGGCCGAAGCCCGCCGCCCGGCATCACTTCGCTTCGACGAACACGTATTCCGCGCCGGTCGGCTTCACCACGGCCTGCACGCGCTCGTTGTCGGCCGCCTCGCCGATGAACAGCACGCGCACGCCCTTCATCGAGTCGGCCTGCACGTCCTTGAACGAGGCTTCGATCAGGTCCGCCATCTTGGCCGAGGCCGACGAACCGAACGCCAGCATGTTGCCCGGCTGCACGCCACGGCTCAGCGCGGTCTTCACGCTCTCCAGCTGGCGCTCGTAGCTGCCCTGGAACTCGGCATCCGACTCCGGCGGCAGGTAGTACAGGAACGGGCTGTTGGTGATGGTGCCCAGGTTCTGGCCGACCTCGGCCTGCAGGTATTGCTTCCAGCCGGCGTTGTCGTCCTTGGCGGGGGCCTTCAGGGCCTGGACCTCGGCGACCGGGGCCGGGGCCTCTTCCTTCTTGCAGGCCGCCAGGGCCAGCGTGGTCATCGTCGCGAGCGCCAGGGCGCGCATGGTGGTCTTCATGGAACTCCTCCCTCTGTAGGACGTGTGATGATGTGTTTTGGGTCAGGCCTGGCCGCGCGCTTCGCGGACCCGGCGCAGGGCCTCGACGACAGAGGCCGGCACGAAGCCGGAGACGTCGCCACCGAGCCGGGCGATCTCGCGCACCAGCGAGGACGAGATGAAGCTATACTGCTCGGCCGGGGTCAGGAACAGCGTTTCCACCTCGGGGATCAGGTGGCGGTTCATGCTCGCCATCTGGAACTCGTACTCGAAGTCCGACACCGCGCGCAGGCCGCGCAGCAGCACCCCGGCGCCGACGTCGCGCACGAAGTGCGCCAGCAGGGTGTCGAAACCGCGCACCTCGACGTTGGCATGGCGGGCCAGCGCGCCGCGGGCCAGTTCGACGCGCTGCTCCAGCGGCAGCGCGGGCCCCTTGGACGGGCTCTGCGCCACGCCCACCACGATCTTCTCGAACAGCGGCGCGGCGCGGCTCACCAGGTCGATGTGGCCGTTGGTGATCGGATCGAAGGTGCCCGGGTAAACGGCAATGCGGCTATTGGCCACGGTCATGCGTCTGCGGTCGGATTCAGGTCGTCGCGCAGTGTACCAGCGGCCCGCCGGTACAGCGCATAGCGCACCTCGCGGGTCGTCCCCTCGCGGTGCGGGTGCCAGTCGGCGGGCGGGCGCGGATGGGCGTCCTGCGGCGACTCCAGGTACAGCCAGGCGCTGCCGGCCAGCCGCGCCGGCAGCGATTCCAGCACCGCGTCCCAGAGCCCCGCGGCGAAAGGCGGGTCGACGAAGGCGACGTCGAAGTCCCCCTGCCCCGGCTGGCGCAGCCATGCCAGGGCATCGGCCTGCACGACCTGCACCTGCGTCCCGGCATCCAGCCTGGCGACCTGCTGGCGCAGTTGCGCGGCGAGGCCGGGATCGCGTTCGACCAGCACCGCCGAGGCGGCCCCGCGCGAAACCGCCTCCAGCCCGAGCGCGCCGCTGCCGGCGAACAGGTCGAGCACCCGCGCACCCGCGATCTTCGGCATCAGCCAGTTGAACAGGGTCTCGCGCACCCGCTCGCCGGTTGGGCGCAATCCGGGCAGGTCCGGGACCTGCAGGCGCGTATTGCGCCAGCGTCCTCCGATGATGCGGATCTGGCCCGCTCCGCCATGGGCGGGGCGCGGCGACGGGCGTGGTGGTCGGGACATGCGGACAGGCGACGGAGAGCGGCCGGCATGATAGCGCTTGCGAAAGGGGCTCCACCGCGGCCACACGGTGGACCGCGGGAGGGACTCCGGTCCCGGCGGGCTTTCCCGGCGAGGCCCGCCGGGACCGGAGTCCTCCCGCAATCGGCGGGCCGAACGGGCGCCTTGCCTTGAAATCGCCCGTCCAACCCATACCCCGGGCCCATCGGCCGCCACGCGGCCCAGGCCACCACGGAGCAAGACGACGATGACCGTTGAGACGCACAAAGAGACGCTGGGCTTCCAGACCGAGGTCAAGCAGCTGCTGCAGCTGATGATCCATTCGCTTTACTCCAACAAGGAGATCTTCCTGCGCGAACTGGTCTCCAATGCCGCCGACGCGGCCGACAAGCTGCGCTTCGAGGCGCTCAAGGCGCCGGCGCTACTGGAGGAAGACCCCGCCCTGCGCATCCGCGTCGAGTTCGACAAGGACGCCAGGACCGTCACCATCGACGACAACGGCATCGGCATGAGCCGCGAGGAGGCCGTCGCCCACCTCGGCACCATCGCCAAGTCCGGCACCGGCGAGTTCCTCAAGAACCTGTCCGGCGACCAGAAGAAGGACGCCAACCTGATCGGCCAGTTCGGCGTCGGTTTCTACAGCGCGTTCATCGTCGCCGACCAGGTCGACGTGTACAGCCGCCGCGCCGGCCTGCCGGCCGCCGAGGGCGTGCACTGGTCGAGCAAGGGCGAAGGCGATTTCGAGGTCGCCACGATCGACAAGCCGCAGCGCGGCACCCGCATCGTGCTGCACCTGAAGGACGGCGAGGAAGGCTTCGCCGACGGCTGGAAGCTGCGCGGCATCCTCAAGAAGTATTCCGACCACATCGGCCTGCCGATCGAGATGCTCAAGGAGCACTACGGCGAGGACAAGCCGGCCGAGCCGGAATGGGAGGCGGTCAACAAGGCCAGCGCGCTGTGGACCCGCCCCAAGTCCGAGATCAAGGACGAGGAATACCAGGAGTTCTACAAGCACATCGCCCACGACGTCGCCAACCCGCTGGCGTGGAGCCACAACAAGGTCGAGGGCAAGCTCGAGTACACCTCGCTGCTGTACGTGCCGGGCCGCGCGCCGTTCGACCTGTACCACCGCGACGCCGCCAAGGGCCTGAAGCTGTACGTGCAGCGCGTCTTCATCATGGACCAGGCCGAGCAGTTCCTGCCGCTGTACCTGCGCTTCGTCAAGGGCGTGGTGGACTCGGCCGACCTCTCGCTCAACGTCTCGCGCGAGATCCTGCAGTCCGGCCCGGTGGTCGACTCGATGAAGTCCGCGCTGACCAAGCGCGCCCTGGACATGCTGGAGAAGCTGGCCAAGGACAAGCCTGAGGACTACGCCACGTTCTGGCGCAACTTCGGCCAGGTGCTGAAGGAAGGCCCGGCCGAGGACTACGGCAACCGCGAGAAGATCGCCGGCCTGCTGCGCTTCGCGTCCACGCACGACGCCGGCGGCGAGCAGAGCGTGTCGCTGGCCGACTACGTGGCGCGCATGAAGGAAGGCCAGGACAAGCTGTACTACCTGACCGGCGAGAGCCACGCGCAGATCAAGGACAGCCCGCACCTGGAGGTGTTCCGCAAGAAGGGCATCGAGGTGCTGCTGCTGACCGACCGCATCGACGAGTGGCTGATGGGCTACCTGACCGAGTTCGACGGCAAGTCGTTCGTGGACGTGGCGCGCGGCGACCTCGACCTGGGCAGCCTGGACTCGGAGGAGGAAAAGAAGGCGCAGGAGGAAGTCGCCAGGACCAAGGAAGGCCTGGCCAGCCGGATCAAGGCCGCGCTCGGCGACGAGGTGGCCGAGGTGCGCGTCTCCCATCGCCTGACCGACTCCCCGGCGATCCTCGCCATCGGCCAGGGCGACCTGGGCCTGCAGATGCGCCAGATCCTGGAGGCCAGCGGCCAGAAGGTGCCGGAGAGCAAGCCGGTGTTCGAGTTCAACCCGACCCACCCGCTGATCGAGAAACTCGACGCCGAGCAGGACATGGACCGCTTCGCCGACTTCAGCCGGGTGCTGCTGGACCAGGCCGCGCTCGCCGCCGGCGACAGCCTGAAGGACCCGGCCGGCTACGTGCGCCGGCTCAACAAGCTGTTGTTGCAGTTGACGGTGTAAGAGCCGGACTGAGGGTTCAAAAAAAAGCAGGCCGCGTTCTCGCGGCCTGCCAGGGAAGCCCGCGACCGAACCGGTCGCGGGAAACTGCTTTTCCGAGTCCCGGGTCCCGGCCTCACTCAGAACTTCACGGTCACCCGGCCCCAGTAGTAGCGGCCCAGCAGGTCGTAGGTCGCCACGTCGGTGTTGGCGTTGTTGACGTTGTTGGCGTAGTACAGCGGCGGCTGCTTGTTGGTGATGTTGTCCACGCCGACCTCGAAGCGCAGGTGCCACGGCGTGAAATCGTAGCCGGCCTGCAGGTTGTGGTAGACGTAGCTGCCGATCTCGCGCACCACGCCCGGCGCGCCGGAATCGGCGGACAAGCTCTGCTCCAGGTCGCTGCTGCCGATCTGGGTCTTGCCGACGTAGCGCACGCGCCAGCTCGCGCTCCAGTCGCCCAGGTTCCAGCCCAGCGTCGCCAGGCCGCGCCAGCGCGGGAAGTTGCCGTAGGAATACGTGTACTTGCCGACGTTGTGGATCGTCACCGTGCTCGGGTCGGTGGTGTCGGGCAGGATGTCGTAGCGGGTCAGGTAGGTGCCGGTGAGGCCGGCGGTGAAGCGGCCCCACGCGCTTTCCGGCAGCCGGTAGGTCAGGTTGAAGTCGATGCCGCGCGCCCAGAGCTTGCCGAGGTTGACGGTCGGCTCGGCGATGTAGTTGATCGTGCCATTGCCGTTGCGATGGATCAGCGCGCAGAACGCGCTGGCCGAGTTGGCGTAGCACTGGTTGAGCACGGTCTGCGCCGACACCGTGGTGATGGTGTCCTCCAGGTCGATGCGCCACCAGTCCGCGCTCAGCGACAACCCTTCGATCCAGTGCGGATCGTAGACGAAGCCGACGTCGTAGGACTTGCCGGTCTCCGGCTTGAGCTGGTAGCCGGCCACGGCCGCGCCCGACGCCTTGCCGGAAACCTGGCCGTCGGCCTGCTGGTAGCTGCCGTCGGTGGGCACGTTGGCGCAGGCCGCCTCGTGGCCGCCGGTGTAGCCGTTGCACGGATCGTTGGCGGTGGCCGCGTCGCCGGCCACGCCCGCGTACAGTTCGCTGATGTTGGGCGCGCGGAACACCTGCGAGACGGTGCCGCGCAGCAGCAGGTCCTCCACCGGCCGGTACTCGATCGAGAGCTTGCTGTTGGTCTTGCTGCCCACCGAGCTGTAGTCGGAGAAGCGCGTGCCGATGGTGACGTTGAGCGAGCTGACGCCGGGCAGGTCCTTCAGCAGCGGGAACAGCGCCTCGGCGTAGGCCTCCTTGACGTTGAAGCCGCCGTTCAGAACCGAGCCGCAGTACTCGATCACCCCGCACAGGCCGTTCTCGTCGGCGGTCCACAGCGGATCGGCATGGGTGGTGGTCTCTTCCTTGCGATACGACAGTCCGGCGGCGAGGCTGGCGGTGCCGGCCGGCAGGTCGAACAGGTCGCCGTTGGCATTGGCCTCGAACTGCTTGACCGTGTAGATGCTGGTGACCACCGGGTCGACCACCATCGATTCCAGCGCGGCGGTGTTGGACGGATCGTTGATGTTGAAGACGTTGATCGGCGTGCAGCCGGCGATGACGTTGCCCGCGCTGCCGCACTTGACCGTGCCGTCGCTGTCCATGAACGAGGGCCCGACCGCCTGGTTGAACTTGGCGTAATCGAGGAAGCCGTAGTTGGTCGACTTCTGCCTGACCCGCCCGTAGTTCAGCGCGGTTTCCCAGCGCCAGGAGCTCTCGCCGAAGCCGCCGCGCAATCCCGCCGTGGCCTGGAAGTTGTAGGTGTCGTACTGGTAGCGGCGGTTGCCGAGCGAGGTGATGCGCGTGTTGAAATCGTTGTACGAGGTGCCCGTGGCGCGGTCGGTCCCGAAGTTCACGCCGAACGGGTTGTAGTAGCTGTCGGCGGACACCAGGAAGTTGTCGCCGTTGGCGAAGATCGGGATCGGGGCGATCACCGAGGCCGATTCGGTCTTGCTGAACCAGGTGTTGACGTAGGCCTCGACGTTGTCGGTGAGCCGGTAGCTGCCGAGCACGAACGCATTGGTGCGCTTCTGCGGCGTCTGCAGCAGGTTGAACGGCTGGTAGTTGTACGAATCGGCGGTGGCGCTGTAGCAATGGAAGTCGCCCTGGCCGGGGGTGCCGCTCACGCCGCCGTCGAGCGTCACGCGCGAGCAGCCGTGGCGGGCGGCCAGGGCCTTGGAGGCGTCGGAACCGTCGTTGAAGTTGATCGAACCGGTCGGCGTGGCCGAGGACCCCTGCTTCACCGACTGCCCGTCGATCAGGTACAGCGCGTCCTTGGAGTAGCCGCGCGCGCCGGCCGAGACCGGATCGATGTCGTGGTAGGAGACGCCGGCCACGAGGCTGCCGCGGTCCCAGGCCTTGCCGGCGGTCAGCGCGAAGTTGCGGCGGTTGCCGTCGCTCTTCCAGCTGGTGCCGAAGTCGCTGCTGAACTGCACGCCCTCGAACTTCTCGCGCAGGATGAAGTTGACCACGCCGCCGATCGCGTCCGAGCCGTACACGGCCGAGGCGCCATCGCTGAGCACCTCGACGCGCTCGATCATGCTGGCCGGGATCGCGTTGACGTCGTTGTAGGCCAGGCGGATGCCGTTGACCAGCACCAGCGTGCGCTTGTCGCCCAGGCCGCGCAGCGACACGGTGGAGGCGCCGGTGCCGCCGCCGTTGTTGGTGTACGGGTTGGTCGCGTTGCCGGCGATCGAGGGCAGTTCCTGCAGCAGGTCGCCGACCGTGGCCTTGCCGGTGGCCGCGATCTGCTCGGCGCTGACGGTGACCACCGGGTTGGCGGTCTCGGTGTCGACGCGGCGCAGGCGCGAGCCGGTCACGACCACGCTGTCCAGGGTCTGGGTGGCATCGCCGCCCGAGGGCGCCGCATCCTGGGCGAACGCCGGCGCCGCCACCGCGGAGGCGAGCACGGAAGTGATCGCGAGGCTGAGCCGGCGCGCGGCGGTGCCGGGGGCGATGGGCGGGCGGGACATCGGGGCGGGATTTGACGGATGCAACGACATGCAGCGGACTCCTCGGAGGTGATGTGCAGCGTTTTTCGGGCAAAGCGAGGCCACGCCGGCGCGGCCGGCGAATCGGAAGATGGAATGCAGCCGGGCGCAGGCGTCATGCGCGACGGGGGCAGCGCACCCGTGCCAGGACCGCCGGATCCCGCGCTGGAACGCAGGTTCAACGAAAAGCGGGGCAACCTTCGACGCCGTGCCAGGCAACGGCGTCGGGTCTTGCGTTAATCAGTCGGTAACAATGTGCCTGTAGTCCGACATGGCGTCTTGTCGCATTTTTCGTCCATGGCTGCGGAAAACGGCATGATTTCCGCGCGTCGCGCCGCCGCCGGCCGCAAGCCGATACGCCTGCAACCATTCCGCGTCGCCGGCCGTCCCATCAGGCATGCACCAGCCAACCGCCGAACAGCGGCCCGGCGGTATCGCCGTGCTGCGGCTCGAACCTGAACTTCAACGTCTTCGCATCGCGGGTGAGCGCGATGGGCAAGGGATAGTCGCGGTCGACGAAGTCGATCACCTGGCCGCGCTCGACCTGCACTTCCACCGCGAGCGTGCCGTTGACCAGGATGTTGAAGCGGCCCTTGTCGCTGCCCCAGAAGCGCAGGCGCAGCGCCAACGGGCGGTCGCTGCCCTTCATCTCGAACTCGACGAAACCCTTGCCGCGCACGTCGCGGCACTTCTGCCGGCGATACTCGCCGCCGAAGGAGGTATCGCTGGTCAGCCCGTGCGCTTTCTCCGACGCCTCGTCGCCGAACCGGATCGAATCGACGGCGCTGGCCTGCATGGCTTCGAAGGCGGCCTTCTGCTCCAGCCGCCGCTCCGACTCGCGCGCCCATCGCGCGGAATCCATGCGCTTGAAATAGAGCGCGCTGCGACGCTCGTATTGCGAATAGAACGGCACGAACGTGAGTCCCTCCGGGCGCGTGGTGCTGGCCAGGTAGGTCGCCGGCGCAGGACGCTCGGCGAAGCCCGAGAGCGGCGAGGCGTCGGCCACCAGCGCCGGATCCGGCGCATCGTAGGGTTCGCCGGCGGGGCCGAGGTCGGCCGCCAGCGCCAGCGCACCGCGCATCACCACCACCGTGTCCGGATCGCCCGGCGCCGGTTCCAGCCGCAATGGCATGGCGAATTCCAAGTCGATCGTGTCCCCCGCCTTCCAGGCGCGCTCCAGGACGATGTAGCCCTCCCCGGCCTGCGCCTTCCGGGGAACGCCGTTGATGCGCAGCGCGTAGCGCCCCTCGCACCAGGCCGGCACGCGCAGGCACCACCGGCGCGGCGTCTTCTCGCCGATGCGCGCGACCCGCAAGCGCACCTTCCCGTCGACCGGCAGCCCGCTGTCCAGGTCGAGGGCGAGATCGCGCTCCGGCCAGTCCAGCGCCGAGGGAATGTAGAGGTTGACGTACAGCGATTGCGCGTCGTGCCAGAAGATCGAGTCGCCGAACTGCGCGTGCGCCTCCATGCCGGTGCCGACGCAGCACCAGAACGAATCGAACTTGTCGGAGAACTCGCGGCGCCCGCCGGCGATCATCGGGGTCATGTAGGTGAACATGCCGGTGCCCGGGTGCTGCGCCGCCATCGTGTGGTTGTGCAGGGTGCGCTCGTAGTAGTCGAAGTAGCGCGCCTGCGGCGTCCACTGGTACAGGTGCCGGGTGAGCTTGAGCATGTTGTAGCTGTTGCAGTGCTCGCAGGTCTGCTCGGTCAGGAACGCGGCGATGGTGTCCGGTTGCTGGAAGTACTCGCGGTCGGCGTTGCCGCCGATCACGTAGCTGTAGTGCGCGGTCACCGTTTCCCAGAAGAAGCGCGCGGCGGCCGCCGAATCGGCGTCGCCGGCTACCTCGAACTGGCGCGCCTCGCCGATGAACTTGGGGATCTGGGTATTGGCATGGATGTGCGGCAGCGCATCGCGGCCGGCGATGGCGGGGTCGACCACCTTCTCGTGGCGCAGGCGCTTGCCCACGGCGGTCCAGCGCGGATCGCCGGTGCGCGCGCCCAGCTCGATGTAGGACTCGTTGAGCCCGCCGAACTCGGTGTCCAGCAACTGCTGCATCTGCGCATGGTCGAGCGCGTCGAACACCCCGGCGAAATAGCCCGCCATCGGCACCAGCACCTCCAGCGCCTGCCGGTTGCCCGCCAGCGCGTGCGCATCGAGCAGGCCGGCGAACAGCTTGTGCTGGGTGTACAACGGCGACCAGCTGCCGTTGAGGTTGAACTTGCTGCCCTTGATGATGCCGCGCCGCACCTCCTCCATCACCTGCTTGCCGCCCTCGATCCCGCCCTTGTCGTTCTTGCGGGTGAAGCCGCCGACGTAGCCGTCCTTGTCGGCCGCCTGCGCGCGCGCCAGCTCGGCGACGATGTAGTCGATGCGTTGCCTGGCGTCGGCGTCGCCGGTCTGCGCGTGCAGCTTGGACAGCGCGCTCAGGTAATGGCCCAGGGTGTGCCCGGAGATGGTGTCGCCCTCCCAGCCGCCATAGCTCTCGCCCTTCGGCGGCAATCCGGCGTACTTGAGGAAGTTGCACAGCAGGCGATCCGGTTCCAGCTCGAACAGGTAGCGGCGGTTGGTCAATACCGAATCCAGGAACAGCGAAGGCTTGAGCCGGACGTTCCCGAGCGGCACCGCCTGCACCTTGCCGGCCTCCGTTGCGGCCGCCTCCAGGGGAAAGCGCAGGAAGCCGGCGGCGACCGCCAGCGCGCTCCATTGCAGGAAGCGGCGGCGCGCCGGATCGTCGATGCCGGCGGCCGCGGCGTGGACGTGGGCGGCCTGCAGACAAGGCGTGTCGGACGCGGGTACGGAAGGAACGGAAGAACGCATGCGGGGTTTCTCTCCTGGCGGCGATCGGCGCGGGACCGATCAGGTGGAAGTCGCCGGTCCGCGCAACGAAGATCCCGGTACCCTTGGCGTCTGCGGGGGAAGGCACGGGCTTGCTGCACCGCAAGAGCGGCGAATCGGCACCGTCGACGCGACGGCACGCAAGTCCCGACTATCGCGCCCTGTGCGTCGCGCGTCTTGACCCGGCCCGCGGGCATCGATGCGGAAATCCGCACGAAATCCGGCAAGGCCTCAAGGTCCGTCGCAGTGCGCGGCGCCCGCGGTCGCGGTTTTCGGCAGCCATTGCGGCCGCACCGACAGGGCCATCCACTCCTGCACCGCCACCGCGGCGTGGGCGTCGCCGTCGCCGGATGTATCGAACACCGCGCGCAGGCAGCGCGTGGTCACCGGAGCGAAGCGCACGTGCTGGGGCATGCCGGGCCGGGTGCCGTAACCGCTGGCGTGCCGCACCGGCAGCCAGCGGCCCTCGTGGCGATATTCCAGGTGCCAGGCGCGCGGCGGCGCGATGCCGGTCGTGGCGCCGGCCGGCTGGTCGGCGAAGAACACGATCGTGCTGCCATCCAGCGTCACCGGCAGGTCCCAGGCGTACTGGATCCATGCACGCGCCGGTGGCCGCGGCGTCCAGTTGCTCCACATGTCCGGCGGCAACGGCGCGGCACGGGCGATGCCGTCGTTGAGCGCGGCGATCCAGTACTGGACCGGCACGCCCGGGCTGTTGGACGCGCTGGCGAACGCGGCCGGCGCGAGATTGCGCTGCGGCTTCGGTGCAGGTCGCGGCGGACGGGCCTGGCGCACCGGCCGCATCCGCGCTGGCGTGGCCGCATCGTCCCAGTCGATCCGGTCGATCGCCACGCTGCGGCGGAAATGCCCGCCGCCCCGTGCGTCGGCCGTGTGGTAGACGAGGTACCACTGGCCCTTGTAGAGGATCACGCCCGGATGCGAGGTGGTCGAGGACACCGGGCCCAGGATCACGCCGCGGTAGGTCCACGGCCCGCGCGGCGTGGGTGCGGTGCCGTAGGCGATGCACGCGTGGTAGATCGCCGGCGTGCAGGGCGAATCGGGCCCTGCCTCGTTGCCGGCATAGGCCAGGTAATAGGTGCCGCCGCGCTTGAACAGCCAGGGTGCCTCGAAGAAGCCGTCCAGCGTGGACACCGCGAACTCCGCGCCCTTGGGCGTAAGCATGTCGCGTTCCAGCTCGACGCCGCGCAGCCGGCCGAAGGTGCCCCAGTACAGGTAGACCTGGCCGTCGTCGTCGACCATCACGGTCGGGTCGATGTTCTGGATGTCGTTCTTCTCGGGCACCGACTGGGAAACGATCGGCCCTTGTGGATGCGCATCCCGCCATGGCCCCACTGGCGTGTCGGCCACCGCCACGCCGATCGCGAACCGGTCGGGATTGGTGGAATCGCGCTCTTCCACCGGCGCATAGAGGTAATAGCGCCGGTCCGGCCCCTGCACGATCTGGCCGGCGTAGGCCCGGCCCGGAGCGGCCCATGCGAACACCTGCTCCGGGCGCAGCATCCCCGGATAGTGTTGCCAACGCCCGCCGGCCACGTCGTCGGTGACCAGCATCTGCCATTCCTTCATGACGAAGTCGTTGACTTCCGGTGGTGCCTCGTCGCGGCCGGCGAGGATGTAAAGCTTGCCACCGGCAACCAGCGGCGCGGGATCGGCCGAGTAGTAATCGCCATCGGCCAGGATCGGATTGCCGTGCGCCTGCACGACGCGCGGAGTGATGCCAGCCGTTGCGTTGGGCATAGCGATCATGCACGCCATCACGACCATCCAACGCGTCATTCCCGCGAAAGCTGGGGTGAGGACGGGTTGCTTGCGAGCCACTGGCTCGCACCCGTTCGAACGCCGGAGCGCTATGCGCGACGGCCGGGGATCGTAGATCCATGGACGCGCTCGCAATCGCCAACGAACGCTTTCGCGGGGCTGACGGCTGGAGAGAAGTCGAAGAATCTTCGATCCTGCCATCACGGTCGTCCCTCCCGCGTGCGCACCACGACCTGCAGCGGCAGCGTGCCGGTTGCGCCGCGCCCGTCGACTTCGCCCTCGACCGTGAGCGTCGTACCCGCCGCGGGCGCGGTTCCGGGCGCAGAACGCCAGCGCACCGCGCGCCGTTCCCGCGAGCCGTCGTTGTACTGCACGGTGGCGAACGCGGGCAGCGCCGGCACCTGGCCAGGCGCTACCCACACCTCCGGTGGAGCATCGACGGTATTGACCTGCCCCGGCTCGCTGGCGCGCACCCAGACCGTGGCGGTCGCGGGCACGCCGCCTTCGGCCAGGCCATGCAGGTCGATGCGTCCATCGCTCGCCAGCCTGGCGGGATCGATCTGCGGCCAGCTCACGCCGACCTCGGCACTGCCGCCATCGGCATACCAGGCCGCGATCCTCTCCGGCAACCGCGGCGCTTGGCCGATGCCGGTACGCACGTCGATCGGCTCCAGCCGTTCCGGCAGATCGGCGAACACCTGCCATTCGTCCACGCCCAGGGCCTTGTAGCCGGCACCGTCGGGTGCAGTCGCGATCACCGCGCGCAATGCGCAGGTCGTCACCGGGGCGAAGCGCGCGTGGCTGGGTGCGCCGTTGCCCGCGAGCGGATAATCGGCGGCGATGTCGAGCCAGCGTCCGTCGCGCAGGTATTGCAGCTTCCAGCCGCGGGGTTCGGCCACGCCGCCCCCGGGCTGGTCGTCCCAGAAGTACAGCGTGCTGGCCGAGATCCGCACCGGTTGCCGCCACTGGTATTGCAGCCACACCGTCGCCGGTTGCTGCCGGCCCCAGCTGCCCCAGCGCCGGTCGCCGCTCGGCGTGCTGCCCGGTACCGGCACCTCGCCGTCGTTGAGCGCCTGCACGCGATGATGGGACGCGGTGAACTCGGCACTGGCCACGGCATCGCCCTGCACCTGGATACCCTGCCCCGACGCCTTCGCCGCAGCGCTCACGCGCACGTCGGCATGCGATTGCAACGCCCCGTCGCTTGCGGTCAACCGCAGCACGTAGTCGCCGGCTGCGGTGAAGCGCACGAAGGTATCGGTAGCGCCGGCATCCTCGAAGATCGCCTCGCCATCCCGCGGCCCGCTCAGCCTGCTCCAATGCAACGCCAATCGCCCCTGCGGCAAGGCGTCGTCGCCGACCCGGCCGGACAACCGCAACGCCCCCGATGCCGACGCGCGATCCTCCTGCCATGCCACGACCTGCGGTGCCCGGTTCGCCACCGCTTTCGGCGCCGGCATACCGGTCGCGTATGCCTGGATTTCCTTGATCCCGGTGCGGAGCGTGCCGGCATGGAAGACCTTCACCCGGAACCGGGCGGCGCCGATCGCAGGAAAACGCAGCCGGTTGCGGTTGCCCTGCGCGATCGAGGGGTCGCGCACTTGCCCGGGTACGTCCTTCCAGGTGCCGCCGTCGAGGTACTGCAATGTGTACATCCAGGGCGGCGCATAGCCGGCGCGGGTGCCGGACGGAAAGCCATGCTGCTCGCCTTCCGCCGAGGAACTCCGGTAGAAGTACAGCAGCAGCGTGTCCAGCGTTTGCGGCCGGGCGAAGTCCAGCTCGATCCAATCGCTGGCATCGGGCGAACCGGCGGTGCCCCAGAACGGCTCGTTCGCGGTGCTGCCATCGACCGCGCCCTTCGCCTCGAACCCGGCCGTGGCGAAGCTGGCCGAGACCGTCGCGTCGCGCGCCAGGTTGCGTGCGCCGGCCAGCGCCGGGGCGACCTCGATGCCGGCATCGGCCAGCACCTCGGCAGTGCGCGTGCCGGTCTCGATGCGTACCTGTTCCGGGCGCGCCAGCGTGGCGCGCCCGGCGTGCAGCACCGTCGCCGCGACTTGGCCGCGCGCATCCGCGACCGGCTCGACACGGCCGTTGGCCGGGTCGTAGAGCACGTGCGCCAGCCGGTCCACCGTGAACGCCCGCCGGCCATCCAGATACAGCGAATAGCCTTGCGGCACCTTGCCCTGGTAATGGCGTCCATCGCGGTCCCAGACGATGGACAGATCGTGGTCGCGGTAACGGATGCCGTCGGCGGCGAAGTGGTCCCAGCCGATGTCGATTGGATCCAGCTCGATCCTGGCGTCGCTGCGTGGGCGCAGGCCCATCGCGTCCTCGATCACGGTGAAGTTGGTGGCGCCGAGCTGGGTGTGATGAATCCACGAGCGATAACCGATGCTGCCGCCATCGGCGGCGCTGCCCTTGGCCCAGAACTCGTTCTGGTCCGGGTAGCGGTTGTCGCCGTCGATGTAGTGCGCCCAGGCGTTCCAGTACAGCAGCTTGCGATACCACCCTGCATCCAGGTACGGGCTCGGATAGTCGCGCAGCGCCGAAGCCAGCAGGCGGAACATCACGGTGGAGTTGATCACCGAGAAATTGTTGCTGCCTTCCTCGCCCCGCGCATGCTTGTCGGCCTGGTTCGCGGTGTAGAACGGGAACACCGGGTACTGGTCGGCATCGGCGAACAGGCGCAGCGCGCGCACGTACTTGGGGTCGTAGTCGGCATCGCCTCGCTTGGGCATCAGCCCGACCGCGAACGGGAAATAGTTGTTGGTCTCCTTCCAATCCACCGGCAGTTCCGGCCCGCTGGCCTGGCGGTGCTTGAGCAGGTCGCCGTGCAGGCCCATCGAGTCGGCCGCACTGCTGCGGTCCTGCCACAGCACCGCCAGCACCGAGGCGCGGATGCGCGCCGCCACCTGTTCCATCTGCCGCGCGACGTCGGCATCGCCGGCCAGCCGCGCCGCCTCGGCCGCCGCCTTGGCATTGGCCCAGACATAGGCGCTCTCGGCACGATCCATGCGCGCCTGTCCATGCCGTTTGGCCCAGTCGAACGACACCGCGTCGGCATCGTTGCCGGTCATCGCCGCCCAGTCGTATTCGATCAGGCCGTTGCCGTTGCGGTCGTAGGCCTTCAGCAGGCCGAGCACGTCGCCGCGGCCGTAGCCGGCCAGCTTGCCCGCGAGCGCCGCAGGCCCGCCGTGCACCTGGTAGGCGCGCCAGGCCGCGGCGGTGATGTACTGCGCGTAGGAGTTGGACCAATTCTGCGGCGAGCCGGGGTTGTCGACGTACTTGCCGCCACCCGCGACCTCGCCCGCCCCGATCCAGCTCCCGTAGGCATAGACCGGATCGCGCAGGTACTTCAGGTCGTCCAGGAACATGCAGGTCGTCAGCACGATGGCGTTGTCGTAGCCGAGCACGCCCTCGATCGCCACCGGGAACTGGTAGTCGTTGCCCGGCACCGCGGCGTCGAGGAAATTGAAACGCAGCAACCACCAGCGATAGAACAACGTCTTGTCGATGTTGTCCTCGGGGGTGTCGAGGTACGGGATGTTGTCGGCCCACCAGCGGTTGTAGGCGAGCACGTGCTCCCGATACGCCTGTTGCGGCGACTGCGCGGCGATCCGTCGATACTCGGCCAGCGAGGAAGGAAGCTCGCGCGTGGTCAGGCCGAGTTGCAGCTTGAACGTGGCGCTCCCGCCTTCTGCCGGCACCCGCACTGGCCGTGCCAGCGCGCCGTCGGCCACCGTGAAGCCATCGCCGGAGAAGCGTGGGAATACGGTAGTGACGTCGTTGCGCGCCTGGAATGCGCCGGTCAACTCGACATCATCGGCGTGTACCGCCATCGGAGAGATCGCGCGCAGCGTCAGCGCGTGCGCACGCCCGTCCAGCGCCGACAGCGTGACCTCGGCCACCGCCACGTTCTGCTGGGTGATGAACTTCACCAGGTGCAATCGCACACCCGCGGCGGCATCCTCGAACACCGTGGAGAAGTAGCTGGGCGTTTGCCGCCGCTGCGGCGCGACCTCCTTCAGCGCCAGCGTCTTTCCATCCTGCTCGACCTGCACGCGAAACAACGCGTCGTGTCCGGTTTTGTGCCAGTACGCCACATCGCCGACGAAGCCAGGCTCCTCCGGCTTGTGCGTGTACAGATAGGCGGCACGGCCGCGCGTGAACAGCCAGTTGTTGGTATCCCCGTGGCCACCGCCCTCGCCTGCGCGCGCCAGCATCCGGTCGATCCAGAAGTCGCGCCCGGGCGCACTGCCGGCGCCGGCTGCGAGATCGGCCGCGAACACGCGCTGCAGGTGGCCGCCCGGGACGAAGTCCACGCCGGTCTCCGGTACCGGATGCGCATCGCCGAGGAAACGCGGCTCGCCGATGGCGGCATTGGGATGCGCCGGCGCTGGCTCGCCGGCGGATGCTGCGAATGCGGCCGGCATCAGTGCCAGCCAGGCCAGGAGCAGGCATCGCCATCGTGGGGCCCGACAACGCGGGACGGAAACGTAGATATTCATGCAGCCTCGTGGAACCGCCACCTCAACCCGTCGTCCCCGCGAAGGCGGGGATCCAGGGATTTTGGCTTTGACCAGCAATGTCCTTGGATCCCCGCTTTCGCGGCGATGACGAGCTCCCTCGACGCTCGGATCAGAACTCCCACCTCACCTTGCCCCAGAAATAGCGGCCGATCGTGTTGTAGGTCCAGGCGTCGGTGTTGGAAGCGTTGGAGTAATACCCGTAATAGATCGGCGGTTTCTTGTCGAAGGCATTGTCCACGCCGATCGTCGCGGTCAGGCCGAGCGACTTGAACTTGCGATTGACGGTCAGGTCGTTGTAGACGTAGGCAGGCACGTCGAAGTAAACGCAATTGCCGCTCGCGTCGGTATTGTTGCAGTAGCCCTCGTAAGCACTGCCGACCACGCTGGAACCGATGTAGCGCATCGTCCAGGCGGCATGCCAGTCGCCATAGTCCCAGCCCAGGTTGAGGTTGGCCTTCAGGCGCGGCAGGTTGCCGTAGCTGGAGGTCTCGCCGACGTAGTTGTGGCCGTCGTCGCCGACCAGGTACTTCGACATCAGCGTCGCATCCAGGCCGAGCTGGAAACGGCCCCAGCGATCGGTCTCCAGCTGGTACTTGGTGGCGAAGTCGTAGCCGCGGATTTCGACCTTGTCGAGGTTCACCGAGTACGGCACGGTCACGCTGAGCAACTGACCCGTCGCGCTGCGCGTCACCAGCGCGCAGTAGGCAGCTTCGCCCTGGTAGCAGCGATCGAGCACCTGCTCGTAGCCGGTGCCGCTGATCATGTTCTCCAGCTTGACCTTCCAGGCATCGAAGCTCACCGAGAAGCCCGGCAACCAATCCGGGTCGTACACCAATCCCACGTCGTAGGAATGGCCGGATTCCGGCTTGAGGTCGAATCCGGCGTTGGCGTCGCCGGTGACGATCACGGTCATCGTGCCGGTGTTGACGAAGCTGCCGTCCGCCGGCACGTTCTGGCAGCCGCCGGCACCGGCGCCGCCGGTGTAGTGCTCGCATGGATCGTAGTAGCTTCCTGCATCGTTGATGCCCTGGTAGGGCGAACCGTACAAGTCGCCCAGCGCCGGCGCGCGGAACACTTCGGCGGCCGTGGCACGCACCAGCAGGTCGGAGACCGGGCGCCATTCCAGCGCCAGCGAACTGTTGGTGGTACGGCCCCAGGCGCTGTAGTCGGACAGGCGGCTGCCGATGTCCAGGCTCAGCGAATGCGCCAGCGGCAGGTCCGACAGGATCGGCACCAGCAGCTCGGCATAGGCTTCCTTCAGGGTCTCGGCGTGTCCTTGCTTCATGATGCAGCCGTCCATGTAGTCGCAGGCGCCGTACGCATCGGCCATCGCGACCGAACTCTGCGTGCCCTGGTGGAAATCGTTCCTGCGGTATTCCAGTCCGAAGGCGGCCTTCACTTCGCCGGCCGGGAGCGCGAACAGCGTGCCATTGGTGGCCAGGTTGATGTTCTTCGAGGTGCTCTCGTCCTTCAGGTCCACCGGCAGCAGGGTCGACCGGAGCGCGGCAAGGGTGTCCGGGTCGTTCGGGTTGAAGACGTTCCCGGTTTCGAGCACGTCGACCAGCTCGGAGGTGACCGCAAAGCCGTAGCGCACCAGCTTGTCCTTGTAGCTGGCGTAGCCGACGCTGGCGTCCCACTGCCAGCTCGAATCGCCGAAGCTGCCGCGCAGGCCGGCGACGGCGTTGGTCTGCGCCATCGACGAGACGTACTTGCGGCTGAAGACCGGCGTGCGAAGGATGTAGTCGCTGAGGTCCGAACCGAACGGATTGTATGGATTGCCGGCGACGTCGGCGCCCAGCCCGGCCGCGCTGATGCCATAGGGCTGCAGGTGCGAGGTGGTCTTGCTGTGCGTCCACAGCAGGTCGGCATAGGCCTGGATGCCGTCGGTGATGTCCCAGGTGGCGCGCATCGAGAAGTTGGTGCGGTCCCCCGGCGTGATCATGTACTGGGAATCGTAGTAGTTGTAGCGGTCGCGCGAATCGGTGCCGAACGCATGGTAGTCCGCGGCGGTCAGGGCGCCGGCGCCCACGTCGTAGTTCGGCGTCAGCCGCGTTCCGTCGCTCAGCACGGCACGGGTATTGCTGCCCGTCATGTCGCCGATCACGCCGTTGTTGTAGCTGAGCTGGCTCTTCGCGAAGCCGCGGTCGCGGTTGTAGAGCGCGTTCTGCGAGTTGTGGCTCAGCGCCAGCATCACGCTGCCGCGGCTCCAGGTCTTGCCCCATTCCACCGCGAAGTTGCGGCGGGCCGCGTCGCCATGGCCGCTGATGCCGTAGTCGGCCTCGATCGCCCCGCCGTCGTAGCCGTTCTTGAGGATGATGTTGACCACACCGCCGATCGCATCGGAACCGTAGATCGCCGAAGCGCCGGCGGTCAGCACCTCGATGTGGTCGACCATCGCCGCGGGGATCGAATTCACGTCCACGCCGGGCGCGGCGGCGACGCTGCTGGCCGGGCCGGTCATGCGATGGCCATTGAGCAGCACGAGGGTGCGTTCCGGCCCCAGCCCGCGCAGCGAGACCAACGCGCGGCCATGGCTGAAACCGCTGTTGATCGAAGTGTTGGTCTGGATCCCGGACATCACCGGCAGGCTCTGCAGCATGTCGCCGACCGTCGCCTTGCCGCTGTCCTCGATGCGTTGGCGGTCGATCGTGACCACCGGGCTCGCGGTCTCCATGTCGACGCGGCGGATGTGCGAGCCGGTCACGGTCACCGTGTCGAGCTGCTTGGCCTTCTTGTTGTCCTGCGGCCGGTCGTCGCCGGCCTCCTGCGCGTGCGCCGCGGGCGCGGCCGCACTCATCGCCAGCAGGATCGCCAGCGTCAATGGACACGAATGCCTTGCGGCGCGGGACGCGGCGACGTGCGGGACGGGAACAGCGGAACTGGGCGACATCGGAGGATTCCTCTGGCGATTCTGGCTAAGGGAACGCTGGAATTCGGGCCGAACGACCCCGTCCCGGCGCATGGCGCCGGAAGCGGGATGGTCGATGTGCAACGGAACTTCGGAACGGCGACGCGGCGTGGATCGGCGAATTACCGCGCCCGTGGTGCGTGCCTGGGAACCCTCACGCCTTCCCCCACGTGGAATTCATGTTCCGGTAACGACAGCGCAAACGTCTTGACGCAAATAGCGAAGAAGGATGCGGAAATCCGCACTTTCCGCAGCGGGTTCGGCGTCCCGCGGATCTTCCCGCCATGCCGTCGAACGGCGGGAGGATTTCCCGGCGGCCCGGCTCTTGGATATCCATGGATATCCAAGAGCCGAATACGGGATCCGCCTCGGTCATGCGATATCAAATCCGGATCCGGCGCATACGGATTCAGGCATATCGCGCCCGTACCATCACGCTGCCGCCCGCCTTCACCGGCAACGCAACGCGATCGCGCTGCGGACCGGCGGGAACGGCAGGACGGCCATCGACGCTCACTTCGACCAGGCGCTTGCCCGCCGGCACCCGCAGGCTGAGCCAAGCCCGCGACAGCGCGCGTTCCGGCAGTTCGACGCGTCCTTCGATCGTGCCCCGTGCCGGATCGGCCTGCAGGTGCAGGCTGGCGCGCCCCCATGGCGTCGGCGCGCCGCGCAGCGCGACCGGCCTGCCGCTGGCGAGCCAGTCGCGCGGCAGCGCGCGCGCCAGGTACAGCGCGTCGTCCTGGTCGAACGCCAGCATCCAGCGCAACAGCAGCGGCACGGTCATCTGCGCCGGCATGCAGAACAGCGGCATGCCACCGGTGATGCCGGCCACCTCGCCGGCGGTCCAGCTGCCGCGCGTATGCGCCTGGTAGCGATGCGCGTACAGGAACAACAGGTATTCCTCGATCCTGTCCAGGCGCAATAGCTGCTGCGCGTAGCCGTAGGAAATGAAGCCGAGGATGTCGCGCCCTTCCGGCGTCGGCTTCCAGATGTTGGAAACGATGCCGAGCGTGGTGCCTCCGTGGCCGCGCAGGCAATCGATCACCAGGTTGGCGAGGTCTTCCGGCAGCACGTCGGCCTGCAGAAGTTCGGCATAGACGCGGTGCGACCAGAGCTGCTCGCTCTTGCTCGGGTCCTCCTGCGACATCGCCTCGCGGAAGGTCTGCGTGGCGCCCGGCAGCGGGCCGATGTACGGCGGCGACAGGTCCCGGCGCACGTTGGCGCGGATGCTCTGCAGCAGGCGCTCGCGCAGCCGCTTCGCGCGCGCGCGCCACTGCGCGGCCTCGGTGCCGCTGCCGCCGAGCGAGGTCCATACCGCGGCGATGTCTTCCCAGCCGCGGATCGCCAACGCGCTGTTGGCGAAGTACGGTTTCCACCACAGCGACGGATCGGGATACAGGCAGGCATCGGACTCGTTCCAGCCATGGATCAGTCCATGGCCGCGGTCGTTCTTCGGCAGCGCCAGCGCGGCATCGTGCAGTTCGGCCAGGATCTGCGCGGTGGCGGCGATCTTGCCGCGATGCTTGCGCAGCAGCGCGGCGTCGCCGGTATAGCGCAGGTAACGCGCCAGCAGCGATAGCGTGAGGCCGAACTGGCCGGTCTCCGGGCCGCGCATGTTGATCATGCCATCGGCCTGGGTGTACTCGGACAGGTAGTTGTCGAGCACCGCCGCGGCCTGGGCGAAGCGGCCCCACTCCAGGTTGGCGTACAGCGAGCTGGTGAAGGTGTCCTGGAAGCCGTCGTACTCGTTGCCGTAGTAGTCGCGGTCGACCGCGCCGTACTTGGGATAGACCCCGGCCGGGCGTACCACCAGTTCACGCGCGAAGGCGAAGCGCGCCATGTCGGCCCAGCTCGGGTCGGGCAACTGCGCCTCGGCGGCATCGGCGACGCGCGCCTGCCAATAGCCGGCGAAATCGAGCAGGCCGCGGTAGAAGTCCTCGGCGCTGGCGCCGTTGCGGCGCGGCGGGTACTCCGGATAGCTGTAGCCGTAGACGGTCCTGGCCGCCTTGCCGTTCTCGACCAGCACCGCGCGGTGCCAGGTCTGCACGACGAAGCGGTCGTGCGCATTCACGTCGGCGAACACGATCAGGTCGTACCAGCGGCCCTCGCCGGCCGGCACCACCTTGTGCACCGCCGGGAGCCAGCCGCCGAGCAGGCCCTCCTCGCGGCGGGCGATCTTGCCGGCCTCGCCCAGCTCGGGGAAGTACTGGATCGCCCGGTAGGTGCGGGTGCGCCCGTCCGGATAGACCTGCATGGCGTCGTTGCCCTGCACGGTGCCGACGAAGGTGGTCCACGGCAGGCGGCCGTTGTAGTCCTTAGGATCCAGGCGCGAGGCCGGCGGCGGTGCGGCGTCGCGTACCTCGTCCTCGCGTGGGTCGCCGTCGCGCAGCAATCGGTCGGCGAGCAGGTCGGCCTCGGCCATGGCCACTTCGGCCAGCTTCATGCCGAAATACGGCGGCCGGTCGCTGCCCCACACCGCCTCGGTGCGCTTGCCCAGGTCGAGCACGCCCTCGGCGCAGGCCAGCACCAGCGAACCCTGCGGCGTGCGCAGGTCCTCGTGCACGCTCCAGCGCCGGCCCCGGTGGTCGAACTCGAGCAACTTCGCATACTCGGGCAATGGGTCGCGCGGCGGCGAGAGCGCCGGCGATGCCACCCCCTCCGCTGCGCCGGCGATCGCCGGCATTTGCCATCCCCACACCATGGTCCCGGCAGTGACGCCGACGCCTCCACGCAAGAACTGTCTCCGGTCCACTTGTCACGCTCCTCTCGAAAAGATCGGGCCGGCGCCGCCCGGCGACCTGGCCGTTCGAAAAACCGCCGTTCGCGGTCCGCTCAACCCGCGTCCAGCCACACCCGCATTTCGCCCTCGCCGCGGTTGGCCCAGGCGAAGTAAGGCACGAACCGCAATCGCTGCGATCGCGCCCGTGCGGGCGGCGGGTCATAGCGGTACAGCGCTTCCCGCCCCTGCGGCTCGCGCCGCAGGCCATCGGCCTCGACCAGCGTCATGCCCGCGAACACGCCATCGCCGGCGACCGGCACCAGCGCCGCGTCAGCCGGCAGCGCCAGCTGGTGCAGGTCGGCGCCGTTGTCGGCCTCCTCCAGGCAATAGACCAGCGGTCCGCGCTGCAGGGCGACCTTGCCGGCCGCCTGGCGCAGGCGCGGGTGCGCGCCGATCCGCCGCACCGGCATCGGCAGCTCCAGCCGCAGGCGATCGCCGGGCCGCCATTCGCGCTCCAGCCAGGCGTAGCCCTTGCGCACCTGCAGCGGCACGTCCTCGTCGTTGAGCTGCAACCGCGGCTGCCCGCACCAGTCCGGCAGGCGCAACGCCAGCGCGGTGGAGAAGGCCTGCTCGGCCAGGACCTCGATCTCGACGCGCCCGTCCCAGGGATAGTCGGTGCGCTGGCGCAGGCCGAAGCGGACGCCGTCGCGTTCGAACCACGCCTCGCCGCCGACGTACAGGTCCACGTGCAGCGCCTCGGCGCGGCTGGTGTAGACGTAGTGTCCCAGCGAAGCGATCAGGCGGGCGATGTTGGGCGGGCAGCAGGCGCAGCCGAACCAGCGCTGGCGCGTCGGCCTCACGTGGTCGTAGGCGTGGTTGGCCGCCATCGCGCGCGGCACCGTCTCCAGCGGATTGACGTAGAAGAACGCCTTCCCGTCCAGCGACATGCCTGCCAGCACCACGTTGTACAACGCCCGCTCCATCGCGTCGGCGTAGCCGGCCTCGCCCTCCATCTGCAGCATGCGCTTTGCGAACATCATCAGCCCCACGCCGGCGCAGCTTTCCGCATAGGCGCTGTCGTTGGGCAGGTCGTACGCGCTGGTGAAGGATTCCCCCCAACCCTGCGCGCCGATGCCGCCCGTCACGTACATCTGCCGCGCGCTCATGTCGTGCCACAGGCGCAGGCAGGCCTCGCGCTTGGCGGCGTCGCCGTCCAGCCGCGCCAGGTGCGCCGCGCCGGCCAGCAGGTAGACGAAGCGCACCGCATGGCCGGTGGCGTGCTGCTGTTCGACCAGCGGCAGGTGCGCCTGGCTGTAGGCCTTGTTGCGCACCATCCAGTCCTTGCCATGGTTGTTCCAGTACGAGACGCCGCCGCGCCTTTCGTGCTCGATGTCGTACCAGTGCGGCCGGCTGCCGCGCTGGTCGATGAAGTAGCGCGCCAATGCGCGATAGCGTTCCTCGCCCGTGGCTTCGTACAGGCGCAGCAACGCAAGCTCGACCTCCGGATGCCCGGGGTAGCCCTGCAGCTTGCCCGGCCCGGTGCCGAACACCGCATCGATATGGTCGGCGAACCGGCAGCACACCTCCAGCAGCGTGCGCTTGCCGGTGGCCTGGAAATACGCCACGCCGGCCTCGAACAGATGCCCGGCGCAGTACAGCTCGTGGCATTCGGCCAGGTTGCTCCAACGCTCGGCCGGCGCCTTCAGGGTGAAGTAGGTATTGAGATACCCGTCCGGCTGCTGGGCGGCGGCGACCAGGTCGATCACCTCGTCGGCGGTGCGCTCCAACGCAGGGTCGCGCTGCTGCGCCAGCAGGTAGGCGACCGCCTCCAGCCACTTGGCCACGTCGCTGTCCTGGAAGATCATGCCGCGGAAATCGCCCTGCTCGCGCCCGGCGGCGATGCGGAAATTGGCGATGGCGTGGCTCGGTTCCGCATCCGGGACGCGGTCGTTGAGCGCCAGCCATTGGTAAGGCACCACCACGTCGCGCACCAGCGCCTGGTAGCCGCTCCAGAACGGCGCGGTCAATGCGATCTGTTTCAGCTGGGGGTCCTGGATGCCGGGCATGCGGTATTTCCTGTGCGTTCGATTCGGCGAAAGGGGGTGGGATGCAGCGAGCGGCTCAGGCGGCGGTCCGCCGGTCCAGGTCCGCGGCGACGCGGCGCATGCACGGCTCGTCCAGCGTGCAGAAGCGCGCAGCCAGTGCCAGCAGCAGATGCAGCGCGGCCGGGATCAGTGTTTCCAATGCGGTGATGCCCTGGCGCGACAATGCGCTCTGCGGCACGTTGGGCTGGTAGGCGACCAGGTACAGCACCGCCGCGATGATCCCGGCGCTGGCCGCCCACGACAGCTTGATCGCCAGCAGGTTGAGGGCGAAGTTGAGGCCCGAATTGCGTTGCCCCGACTTCCATGCGCCGTAATCGTCGGCATACGCCAGCAGCGCGAAATGCAGCGGCAAGGTCAGCCCCAGGACGGTGCCGTTGGCGAACACCACGCCCAGCCAAAGCCCCTGCCAGGATGGCCCGGCCGGCAGGTACCACATCGCCAGCGACATCGCCGCCAGCAACAGGTTGATGCCGATGTACAGGCGCAGGGTGTCGCGCCCGCGCGCCAGCGGCGCGGCCAGCATCGCGCCGGCGATCGCCGCGAGCGCGACCAGTCCGAGGAACATCGAGGCATAGCGCGTGCCGCCGCCGAGCACGTAGGTCGCGAAGTACAGATAGCCGCCGCCGCGCAGGTTCATCACGTTGATCAACAGGAACGACATCAGCATGGTCAGGCGCAACTGGTCGTTGCCCAGCACGGTCGCCAACCGCCCGCGCAGCCCGGCGCGTTCGCGCGGCAGCGGCACGCGCTCGCGCACGCTGGCGAAGCAGGCCAGGAGCATCGCCACCGCCAGCGCGCAGACCACCGCCACGCCCAGGCTGTAGCCGCGCCTGGCGTCGCCGCGGCCCAGCGCCTGCACCAGCCAAGGCAGGCCCACCGAGACCAGCAGCGATGCGACTCCGCACAAGGTGAAGCGCCAGGACTGGAAAGCCAGTATTTCCCGGCGCGAGGTGGTGATGGCGTTGATCATCGCGCAGTACGGCACGTTGACCGCGGTGTACCCCAGCGACAGCAGGAAGTAGGTAGCGCAGGCCCAGGCCAGCCGGCCGGTTTCGCCCAGCCCCGGCACGCTGAACGCCAACACCCCGGCCGCGCCGACCGGCAGCGCCATCCACAGCTGCCAGGGCCGGTAGCGTCCCCAGCGGCTGCGGGTGCGGTCGGCCAGCATGCCCATCAACGGGTCCGCCACCGCATCGAGCACGCGCACCACCAGGAACATCGCCCCCACCGCCGCCGGCGCCAGGCCGGCGACATCGGTGTAGTAGAAATTCAGGAAGCTCATGATCAGGCAGGTAACGACGGTGCCGCCGGCATCGCCCAGGCCATAGCCCACTTTTTCGTACAGCGGCAGCCGAGCTGTCGTCTCCGGTGCCGCCGGATTCGCCGAAGCATCCATCCTGGCCCTCCCAGGCCCCGGCGCGAACGTCGCGCGCCGAAGTGTTCTTCAACCAGACCGCCGCGCGGGCGCAAGCTCCGGAACTGCGGCAGCGCGGCAAATCGCATAACCAACGCGACCCGACGCCATCGTCGCCAGCGCGTCGCGGCGCCATCCCCGCTGCACGCGTATCCCGGCATATTCCCGTCCAGCCCCTTGGAATACCGCCAGAATCCGGCCCTCGCCTGCTTTTCCGGTTCCCATGGCTCCCGCCATGCCGCTTCGATCTTGCGGCCCGTGGCCTCGGCTGTCTTGTTGCAGGACGACGGCCCCCATGCGGCTTTCGGCACAAGCCGCGGCACCTCATGCCTTACCCGGACCGGGATGCCGGGACATGTCGGCATTCATGAGCGGGAATGGCCGCGGCTGTCGCGCGCGGCTCGGTTTTTCGCCCTTGACTTAGCGGAGCCCATTCGCGGCGACGCAGCAGTGGCTCGCCCAAGGGACCGAAACCTTTGCTCCTGGAGCAAAAGCGGAAAAGCCGAAGCCCCTCATCCGCCCTTCTGGCGCCTTCTCCCGTGAACGGGAGAAGGAAACCACCACCCAGGCAATACCGGCATAGCCCGGTCGGATCCCCTTAGACCCCCACCCTGACCCGCAACACCGGCGGATCGGACGCACGGAAATTGAGCCCGTAGTCGGTCTGGTCCCCATTGAGCACCCTCTCGAACTGCCAGCGCCCATCCACATACCGGCCCTGCTCCACCCGCAACACCTGCCCGCGCCGGCCATCGGCGGCCACCCGCGAGAACTCGGCACGCGCGGCGAAGCCGGTCACCAGGAACTCGCCCTCCCCGAGCCGCACCACCAGCAGGCGCCCGCCGTGATCGGCATTGCCCGGCAGGATCGGCGGTGCATCGCCCCAATACGGCGCACCGAACGACACCTTGACCTGCCAGTCGTCGAAAACCAGTGTCCGTTGCGGCTGGCCCGGCTGCTCGGTGACCGCCTGCAACCGGCCTTCGGCATTGGCCATGGCCAGCAGGCGGTCGATCGGCGCCAACTGGCCGAAGCTGGCCGCATGCGCGGCGATCGCCGCGCGGTTGTCCTCGCTGTCGGCATTGCCGTCGACACCGAACACCGAGAAACCGATCCCGCCCTGCCCCAGCACGTGGAACAGGAAGGGCGCGGTCGCGGCCTCGAATCCCGTTTCGGAGATCCAGGCCGGATTGTCCGGGCGGGCGTACTGGCCGACGACCTTGGTGAACTCGTTGTAATCGCTGGTGTACAGGTCGGTACCGACGAAATCGATCGACGGCGTGGCCGCGCGCCACAGTTCGAACACGTTGACCGTGGCGCCGCCGGACGGATAGTCCAGTCCCGGATAACGCTTGCCCTTGTAGCGCAGCCAGGTGTTCACGTACATCGGCAATGGGTACTCGCGCTTGCCGGCGGCGGCCACCTGCTCGATGTAGGCGGCGGTGCTGTAGGCGTTGAACGCCTCGGCCGCCTCGCTGCCGAACAGTTGCCGCCAGGTACCGGCCGGCTTGCCGAGCTTCGCCGCGATCTGCGCCGGCACCGGCCGTGCGAACGCGGCCTCGCCCAGCGGGCCATGGTCGCGCACGCTGCCGATCGCACCAGGCTCGTTCTCGACCTGCACCAGGATCACCGTGCGCTTGCCGCCGTCCACCTTGCGCAGGTGGCGCATCAACGCGGCGAACGCGCGCGCGTCGGCTTCCAGGCTGGCCGGCGCATGCGGCGACAGCACGTCGATCGGTTCGCCGTCCGCATCGCGCATGCGTGGATAGGTCGCATCGTCGCGCTTGATCCATTCCGGCACGTAGTGCATCTGGCCGTTCTTCCAGGTGCCGAACCACAGCAGCGCCAGTCGCACCCCGCGCTTGCGCGCCTGTGCGATCAACGCATCCACGTTGGCGGTGTCGTAGCGGCCGGGCTCGGGCTCGAACTGTTCCCAGTACACCGGCGCCTCGATGGTGTTGACGTTCAGCGCCTTGGCCTCGTCCATCGCCTTGGGCAATACCGCCGGCCAGGCGCTGGAGTTGTGCAGTTGCGCGGCGAGGACCAGGTAGGGCGCGCCGTCCACGTAGAGCGCATGGCGGCCGTTCTCGGTGACGTAACGCGGGATCTCCTCGGCCCATGCCAGCAGCGGCAACAGCAGCAGCAAAACCGGCAAGATCCGTTGTGGGAGGGACTTCAGCCCCGACGGGATCTGCCGGGCAAGCGCCGGGACTGGGGTCCCTGCCGTATTCCTGATGACGGGCTTCATTGCGGGCTTTCCTCGAGCGAATTCCAGTGGGGTGTCTGCGCGCCTTGCAGATGGCGCACGAAGAAGTCGTACATGCGGCGTGTGACATAGTCGACCGGCCCGCTGGAGCGGCCCACCGCGTGCTCGCCGCCCGGCACGTTCAGCAGCTCGAAATCCTTGCCCGCGGCGATCAACGCACCGACCACCTGCGCGGTCGAGGCCGGATCGACGTTGCTGTCCTGCTCACCGACGACCAGCAACAGGTCTCCGCGCAGCTTGCCGGCGTTGACCACGCCGGAGGCGCGCGCGTAGCCGTCGTCCACCGGCCAGCCCATCCACTGCTCGTTCCAGCTGATCTTGTCCATGCGGTTGTCGTAGCAGCCGGCCATCGCCACGCCGGCCTTGTAGAAGTCCGGGTGCCGCTCCAGCGCGCCCAGCGTGCTCTGCCCGCCCGCCGAAGCGCCGTAGATGCCGACGCGCGCGATGTCGTAGGACGGGTCCCGCGCCGCCAGCGCCCTGTGCCAGGCGATGCGGTCGGGGAAGCCCGAGTCGCCCAGGTTCTTCCAGGCCACGTCGTGGAAGGCCTTGGAACGGTTGGCGGTGCCCATGCCGTCGATCATCACCACGATGAAGCCCAGGTCGGCCAGCGCCTGCATGCCGATCTGCTTGTCCCCGCCGGAGTGGTAGCCGAAAGGCCAGAACGTCTTCGGCACGAACGAATCGTGCGGGCCGGCGTAGATGTTCTCGATCACCGGGTACTTCTTCGCGGGATCGTAATCGCGCGGCCGCACCACCATGCCCCAGATGTCGGTCCTGCCGTCGCGGCCCTTGGCGACGAAGCTCTGCGGCGGCTTCCAGCCGGCCGCGAGCAGGCGCGAGATGTCGCCGCGCTCCAGCGTCCGCACCAGCATGCCGTCGATGCGACGCAGTTCGGCGACCGGCGCCAGGTCAGGACGCGAGTACACATCCACGTACCATTGGCCGTCGCCGGAGATCGCCACGTCGTGGTCGGCATCGGCCTGCGTCAGCCGGTCCAGGTGCGATCCGTCGAAATCGACCGCGAACAGCTGGCGATGGTACGGATCCTTGCCCGCGTCCATGCCGCTGGCCAAGAACCAGATCCGGCGCTGACGGTCGTCCACCCTCAGCACTTCGCGCACCACCCAGTCGCCGTGGGTGATCGCCCGCTTCACGCGCCCGCGGTTGCCATCGATCAAGTACAGATGGCGCCAGCCGTCGCGTTCGGAGATCCAGACGATCTCCTTGCCCAGGCCGTCGACCTCGTGGGCGAAGGTCCGGTCGGCATGCACGAAGGTCTTCGCATCCTCCTCGACCGCTGCACGCGCCTTGCCGCTGGCGGCGTCCACCGCGATCACGCGCACCCGCTGGAAGCCGCGCTGCACGTACTGGATGCTGAAACTGGCACCGTCCCGGCGCCACTGGATCGGCGACAGCGAATACGGGTTGGCGAACAGCGCATCATCGATCTCGCGCCGCGTGCCGTCCACGCCGAACAGCACCGGCCGCTCGATGTCGACCGCATCGCCCGGCTTGGGGTACAGCTGGGTACGCACGATCGGTTGCAACTGGTTCGAGGGCGAGGACTCCACCCGCGTCACCAACCGCGGATAGCCGGGCTTGACTTGGTACAACGCGAAATGCCGCGAATCCGGCGCCCAGGCGATGCTTTCCGGATCGTAGAAAGAATCCGCGCACAGGGATGTGCGCCGCTCCTGCGAGGGACTCGCACAGGAAGAATCCGCGCACACGGACGTATGCGGCTCCTGCGAGGGATTCGCACAGGAGCCGCCATTCGAGAGCCGCCGCACCTGGCCATCCGCAACGCGGCGCAGCGCCACGCCAAGGCCATCGACATACGCCTCCCATCGCCCGTCCGGCGAGCGGCGCGGCGTGTCGTCGGCCGGCACGCGCAGGTCGCGCACCACGCCGAAGGCGCGCGGCCGCGTCTTGTCCTGCACGGGCGCGCAGGCATAGTCGGCCAGGCTGCAGCGCCACGGTGCATAACCGATATCGAAACGGATCGCGCCATGGGGGTCGCCGCCAGCCGCGACGTAGTCGAAGCGGTCGAACGGCAACTGCGACGGCGCATAGGCGTGGCCGCTGGCTTCCGACAGCGCCCGCGCCAACCGTGCCGCATCGAACGCCGGTTGCATCGCATCGCCGCCCGGATCGCCGAGCACGAAGGCGAAGCCGCCTTCGACCGTCTTGCGGTAGTAGAAACGCCCGTCGTCGCGCCACTGCGCCGGGAACGCGACATCGCGGGTCAGGCCGCTCCAGGCTTCACGCAGACCCAGCGAGCGCGTGTAGTCGGCCAGCGCAGGGCCGGCATGGGCCATACCCAGCCAGCCCAGCAGCAATGCAGCAAAGACGCTTCTCATGGGCTTTCCCGACATCTCCGATCATGCTCCTGCGGGAGCAGGTCTACGTGGCCTGGGGCCATCGGCCGCGATGGGGGCTCGCCTGAAGCCGCTCCAGCAAATGCAGAAACTATTCCCCGTCGTCCTCTTCCAGCGCCAGCTCGTCGCTGCGCAAGCCGGTCCGCGCGCCCCAGTGGTAGACGCCGAGCGCGATGGCCGCCACCGCCAGCGTGTCCCACGGGTGCGCGATCGCGCCGATGCCGCCGAAGGTGCCCAGGTACGACACGGCCATCACCAGCACGTAGAACCCGATCAGCCACGACGAGCCGCGCACCTGGCGCAGCAGGCGCGGCCGGGCCTCGCGCGACGGCAGCCGGTACGCCACGTAGGCCGCGAACGCCAGCACCTGCAGTCCCAGCAGCCACGACAAGGTCTTCCAGGTCGACCAGTAGACGATCAAGGCGGCGATCACGAACGAGAGCGGCCCGATCACGCCGAACGCGATCACCCGGAACGGTCGCGCCAGCGCCGGCGCGCTGCGCCGCAGCGCCGCCACGGTCACCGGCGCGACCGCGTAGCTGAGCACCAGCGCCGCCGAGACCACGTTGATCAGCGTCTCCCACGACGGGAACGGCAACGTCCAGAACACCGACAGGGCGAAGCTCAGCCATAGCGCCGGACGCGGGATGCCCGACTTCGCGTCGATCCGGGTCAGCACCGGCAGGAACCCGCCGCTGCGCGCCCAGCCGTACACCACGCGCGGCGTGGCGTTCATGTAGATGTTGCCGGTGCCGCTCGGCGACACCACCGCGTCGCAGACCACCAGCGCCGCCAGCCAGCCCATGCCCAGCGCCAGCGCGATGTCGCGGTACGGCAGCGAGAACGTCCGGTCGATGCCGCTCCAGCCATCGGCGAGATGGTCGGCGGGAATGCCGCCCAGGAAGGCCAGCTGCAACAGCACGTAGATCACCGTGGACAACGCCACCGACAGGATCAGCGCGATCGGGATCGTGCGCTGCGGCTCGCGCACCTCGCTGGCGACCGAGACGATCGGGGTCAACCCAAGGTAGGCGAAGATGATGCCGCCGGCGGAGATCGCCGCCTCCACGCCGGCCGCGCCGAACGGCGCGAAACCGTGCACGTGCAGGTTGCCGGTGTCGAAGTGCGCCAGCAGCAGCACGATCACCAGTACCGGCACCACGAACTTGAACACGCTGACGATGTTGTTGGCCAGCGCGAAGGTCTTCACGCTGAAGTAGTTGAGCCCGAAGAACAGCACCAGCAGCGCGAACTGCAGCAGCCAGCCGGACAGGCTCGGATGGGTGCTGCCGGGCTGGCTCAGCGACGGGAACCAGGCCGCGGCGTACTGGCGGCAGGCCTCGACCTCGATCGCGATCAGGCTGGAGAACGCGATCAGGGTGATGAAGCCCATCAGCGAGCCGAGCAGCGCGCCGTGCGAGTACTCCGGATAGCGCACCACCCCGCCCGCGCGCGGCAAGGCGGCACCGAGTTCGCAGTACACCAGCCCGAGCAGCAGCACCGCGATGCCGCCGATCACCCAGGACAGGATGCCGGCCGGGCCGGCGATCGCCGAGACATGACTGGCGGCGAACAGCCAGCCGGAACCGAAGATCGAGCCCAGCCCGATGAAGGTCAGGTCGGTCAGGCTCAGACTCTTGTGGAACTTGCCTTGTGCAGCCATGGATCTCCCCTGGAAAAGGTACAACCGGCATGACCACCCCGTGGGAGCGGCTTCAGCCGCTCCTACAGTGCAGCATCCTGGGACTTGTTCTTGTCCGCCCACGGCGACTTGCCGCCATCCGCGATGAACCGATCGACCTGCGCCTCCAGTACCGGCAGCGGCACCGAACCGGTCTGCAGCACGGCGTCGTGGAAGGCGCGGATGTCGAACTTCTCGCCCAGCGCCGTCTCGGCCTTGCGGCGCAGTTCGAGGATCTTCAGTTCGCCGAGGTAGTACGACAGCGCCTGCCCCGGCCAGGCGATGTAGCGGTCGACCTCGGTGGTCACCTCGTGCTCGCTCAGCGCGGTATTGTCGCGCAGGTAGGCGATGGCCTGCTCGCGCGTCCAGCCGCCGTGGTGGATGCCGGTGTCGATCACCAGCCGGCAGGCCCGCCACATCTGGTAGGTGAGATAGCCGAAGCGCTCGTAGGGCGTGGTGTACATGCCCATCTCCTGCCCCAGGTACTCCGAATACAGCGCCCAGCCCTCGCCATAGGCGGAGATGTAGCTGTAGCGGCGGAAGTCGGGCAGCGTGGCGTCCTCCGCCGCGAGCGGCATCTGCAGCGCATGCCCGGGCGAGGACTCGTGCAGCGTGAGCGCCGGCAGGTTGTAGAGCGGGCGCGACGGCAGGTCGTAGGTATTGACCAGGTAGATGCCCGGGCCGCCGCGGCCGCCGGTGTAGAACGGCGCCAGATCGGCCGGCACCGGCTCGATCGCGAAGCGCCGGCGCGGCAGGCGCCCGATGTAGTCGCCGACCTTGGCGTCCACCTTCTTGGCGATCCACGCCGCCTCCTTGAGCAGTTCCTCGGCGCTCTTGGGGTAGAACCGCGGATCGGTGCGCAGGAAGTGCAGGAACGCCGGGAACGTCTGCTCGCCGGCCGGCGCCTCGAAGCCGCTGGCCGCGATGGTCTCGTCCATCTCCTTGCGCAGGCGCGCCACTTCCTTCAATCCGAGCGCGTGGATCTGCCCGGGGTCGAGGTCGAGCGTGGTGAATTCGCGGATCTGCGCGCGGTAGTACTCCTTGCCGTCCGGCAACGCCTCGCCGGCCAGCGTGGTGCGCGCCTTGGGCAGGTATTCCTCGCGCATGAAGCGCAGCAGCTTGGAATAGGCGGGGATCACGCTGGAGGAGATCGCCGCCAGCGCCCGGCCGCGCAGTTCGGCCTGTTTGGCCGCCGGGATCGCCGCCGGCATCCGCTTGAACGGCGTGTAGAACAGGTTGGCCTCGCCCGTCGCCCGGGCCACATCCGCGATCGACTGGTCGCGCCCGTCCAGCGTCACCCGCGGCTGGCTGAAGCCGCGCGCCAGGCCGGCCCGCATGTTGGCGATCTGCTCGTCGAAGTAGCGCGGGATGTCGGCCAGCTGGCCGAGATAGCGGCGGTAGTCTTCCGCACTGTGGAAGCTGCCGCGCGCGGTGAAGCCGAGGTTGCTCCAGAACGCGGTGTCGCTGTTGAACGGCATCTCCCACGCGCGGAAGCGCTGCTGGTCGAGGAACACCGCGATCTGCTGCCGGTAGACCTGGTAGTTGACCTGCTCGGCCTGCGGCAGCTGGTCCTGGGGAATCGCGTCCAGTTCCTTCATCACCTGCTGCCAGTACGCCGTGCGCACCTGCTGCGTGGCCGGATCGACCCTGGGCAGGTGGTCGGCCGGCGCGCCCTGCCCGTCCTCGTCGTCGGCACCGGCGAACTGCTGCTGCCGCCACGCCCACTCGCGCTGGTACAGGGCCTTGAAGCGCTGGGTGGCGGCCTCCGTGGCAGCGGCTTCGGCCCCGGTCGGCTCTGCCCGGACCGCGGCCGGGACCGAAGTCCCTGCCACGGCGATCGCGACGAACAGGGCGGCAGGCAGTGCGTGCAGCCGGCTCATGCTTTCCCCTCGCTTCCGGACCCGCCGGCCGATGCGGCCGGCGCGCGCTTGGTCTGCTCGATCCAGGCGTCGATGCGCGCATCCAGCAGGTCCAGCGGCATCGCGCCGCCGCCGAGGATGGCGTCGTGGAAGGCGCGGATGTCGAACCTGTCGCCCAGTTCCTTCTCGGCCTTGGCGCGCAGCGCCAGGATCTCCAGCTGGCCGATCTTGTAGCCCAGTGCCTGGCCCGGCCAGACGATGTAGCGGTCGGTCTCGGCCTGGATGCTCGGCTCGTCGTCGGACGGATGCGCGTGGAAGAAATCCACCATCTGCTGGCGCGTCCAGCGCTTGTAGTGCACGCCAGTGTCGAGCACCAGCCGGTTGGCGCGCAGCAATTCGCCGCACAACCGGCCATAGTCGCTGTACGGGTCCTTGAAGAAGCCGACCTCCTTGCCCAGCCGCTCGGCATACAGCGCCCAACCCTCGATGAAGGCGTTGTAGCCGGCCTGCTGGCGGAACGGCGGCAGCGGCAGGGTCTGCGACAGCGAGATCTGCAGGTGGTGGCCGGGCACGCCTTCGTGGTAGGCGGTGGTCTCGATGTTGATCAGGGTGCGCTCGGTGGCATCGTTGGCGTTGACCATCACGATCGCCGGCTTGGTGCCCTCGGGATTGCTCTGCCAGTACTCGGCGCCCGGCGCCTCGCGCCGGTACGCCGGCATCGCGCGCACTTCCAGCGGCGTCTTCGGCAGGCGGCCGAACAGCCTGGGCAGCTCGGGTTCCATCCCGGCGATGTAGCCGCGATAGAGATCGAGGATCTGCCCGCTGCTCTTGGCGAAGTGCTTCCTGTCGCTCGCCACCGCCTTGCGGAAGCTCGCCAGGTCCTCGTAGCCCAGCGAGGTCGCGATCGCGGTCATCTCGCCCTCGATCCGCGCCACTTCCTGCAGGCCGATCTGGTGGATCTGTTCGGGGGTCTTGTCGCTGGTGGTCTGGGTGCGGACCGCGAACGCATAGCGCTTGTCGCCGTCCGGCAGCGACCACAGCCCTTCATGCTCGCGCCCCTGCGCCGCGTACTCGTCCTGCACGAACGCGGCCAGCTTCTCGTAGGCCGGACGCACCTGCTGGTCGATCGCGGCGATCACCTGCTTGCGCAGTTCATCGCAATGCGCGGGATCGGGCACGGCCTTTTCGAGCTTCTTCAGCGGCGAGGCGAACGGGCTGTCGGCGCCCTTGGCCGCGGCGATCTTGCGGATCTGCCCGGGCAACTTCTCCAGCAGGTAGCGCGGTTGCACCAGGCCGTCCTTCGCGCCCTGGCGCGAGGCCTCGATCACCTGGTCGACCAGCGCCGGCACCGCCTGCAGGCGCTTGATCCAGTCCTGGTAGTCCTTGGCCTCCTCGAACGGGAACGCATCGCCATAGCCGGCCAATGCCAGCTGGATGCCGCCGACCGGTTCCAGCAACATCTCGTGGTTCTTCAGGTCGATCGAATCGAGCCGGTCCTGCAGCTGGCGCAGCATCATCTGCTGGCTCAGCCGGCGCTGTTCGTCCAGGCCGGCGGCGTCCACCGCCTTGAAGCGCCGCAGGAAGTCGGCCGTGGCCCTGCGGTCGGCCGCCACCGCGGCCAGCGAATAATCGCTCCAGCGGTCGTTGTAGCGCTTGTCGCCGATGATGCTGGCGAACTCCGGGCTATGTTCGAGCTGGTACTGCCATTGCTCGTCGAGGAGCTTGTCGAAAGCCTGGGCCGCCTGTTCGGGAGCGGTGCCGGCGCTGGCCGGATCCGCCTTCGGCGCGGCCGGGGGCTGGGAAGCGCCGCAGGCCGAGAGCAAGGCCGCGGCGAGCAGCGGAACAGCGACGGATCGAATCAGTGGCATGCGGTCTCTCCAGGAAGTCGGGATAGCGTTTTTGAAGGTGCCCTCGTCCGCCCTCCGGGCGTCTTCTCCCGCAGGCGGGAGAGGGCGACATCCGAGAAGCCCTGCCCTCCCATCCCTCCTCCCGCCTGCGGGAGAAGGTGGCGCGGAGCGCCGGATGAGGGCCGTTGTTCCATCACCATCACGCGAACGGCCGGTCGATCGCCACCGACGGCGGGGTGAACCACTGCGCGCCGTCCCCGGTGACATGGAAATGGTCCTCCAGCCGTACCCCGAACCGCCCCGGCACCACGATCATCGGCTCGTTGCTGGCGCACATGCCCGGTTGCAACGCGGTGCGGTTGCCGCGCACGAGGTACGGCGCCTCGTGGATGGCCAGGCCGCAACCGTGCCCGGTGCGATGCGGCAATCCCGGCAGGCGGTAGTCCGGGCCGAGCCCGGCCGCTTCCAATACCTTGCGCGCGGCATTGTCCACGTCCTCGCAGGCCACGCCGGGCCGGATCGCGGCGAACGCCGCGGCCTGCGCCGCCTTCTCCAGCTCCCAGATCCGGCGCTGCTCGTCGTCGGGCGTGCCGAAGATCCAGGTGCGGGTGATGTCGGAGTGGTAGCCCTGCACGGTGCAGCCGGTGTCGATCAGCACCAGTTCGCCCTCGCGCAGGTGCTGCACGCCGGGGATGCCGTGCGGGAACGCGGTGGCGTGGCCGTACTGGACGATGCAGAAGGTCGAGCCGTTGTCGGCGCCGAGCGCACGATGCGCCGTGTCGATGAAGCGCACCAGTTCGTCGGTGCCGATGCCCTCGCGGGCGATGCCCGCCGCCAGCCGCTGCACGTGCAGGGTCATGTCGCAGGCCTGCTGCATCAATGCCAGCTCGGCCGGCGACTTGCACAGCCGGCAACCGTCGATCACCGGCGCGGCATCGACGATCGATCGCGGATCGAGGTGCGCGCGCAGGCCGGTATGGATCGCGAACGCGGCGCCCGGATCCAGCGCCAGCGTGCGCGCGCCGCGCTCGGCCATCGCCTGCGCCACCAGCGCGTGCGGGTCCTCGTGCTCTTCCCACAGGCGCTTGCGCGCGGGAATCTTCAGCACCGCATCGAGCGAGCCTTCCTCGAACGCCGGGCAGACCAGCAGCGGATCGCCCTCCAGCGTGACCAGCAGCGCGACCAGGCGCTCGCTCGCGCCCCACGGCACGCCGGCGAAGTAGCGCAGCGAGGTGCCGGCACCGACCAGCAACGCGTCGGCGCCGAGCGTGCGCAGCAGCATGCGCGCGCGTTCGATCCGCTGCTGGTACTCCGCGCCGGAGATCGCAGGCGCCCGCTGCGCCCACGGCTGCAGTTGCGCCTGCGCCTCGGCGAGCGTCAGGTGGCCGACCTGCGCGCTCATGCCGGCGTCCCGACGTCGGCGGTGGTCCACCGCCCGTCGACCAGACGCTGCACGCCGCCCGGGTTGGCGTCGCGCAGTTCCACCGGCAGCAGCGCATCGGGCACCGCGTCGTAGCTGTGCAGCGCGGCGAAACGCCGGATCGCGCCGGGCATGCCGACCGCGGTGAAGCCCGGGTGCCCCGTGCTCGGGAACGGCCCGCCGTGGTTCTGCGCCGCGCTGACCGCCACGCCGGTGGGCATCTTGCTGTTGATCAGGCGGCCCACGCGGACCCGCAGCACCGGCGCGATCGCGCGCCAGGCCGCGTCGTCCGAGCCATCGGCCGCGCGGTACAGCGTGCCGGTCAGGTTGCCTTCGAACGCGCGCGCCACCGCCACCATCTCGTCGGTGTCGCGCGCCCGCACCAGCAGGCTGACCGGGCCGAACGCCTCGGTCTGCAGCTCGCGCGGACGCGCCAGGAAATCGGCCGCATCCACCGACAGCAGCGTCGGCGGATAGCGGAACCCGGCCTCGCCCCGGTCCGGCGCCACCGCCAGCACCTCGGCACCGGCCTTGCGCAGCGTATCCACGCCCTGCGCCACGTGTTCCACGCCGGAACGCGAGAACAGCACCATCGGCGACGCCCCGGCGAAATGCGCGGCGGCCTTGGCGACGAAGGCATCGCCCTCGCTGCCGCGCGGCACCACCACCACGCCGGGATTGGTGCAGAACTGCCCGCTGCCGAGCGTGCACGAGGCGAAGAACTCCATCGCCAGCGCCTCGCCCCGTTCGGCCAGCGCACCGGGCAGCATGAACACCGGATTGACGCTGGACAGCTCGGCGTAGAACGGGATGCCGGCGGCGTCGGCGGCCGCCTTCAGCGCCAGCCCGCCGCCACGGCTGCCGGTGAAGCCGATCGCGCCGATCCGCGCGTCGCCGGCCAGCTTCAGCCCGGCGGCGTTGTCGAGGTGATGGAGCATCTGCACCGCCGCGGCCGGCAAGCCGCTGGCGAGCAGGGCCCGGTGCGCCAGCTGCGCCATGCGCTGGCTGGTGGCCGGATGCAGCGGGTGCGCCTTGGCGATCACCGGGTTGCGCGCGGCGATCGCCGAGGCGAAGTCGCTGCCGGCGATCGCGTTGAAGGCGAACGGGAAGTTGTTGGGGCCGAACACCACCACCGGCTTGGCCAGCGGCGCCAGGTGCGCGCGCAAGCCGGCGGCGGTATCGATCACCGGCTGCGTCCAGGCGTGTTCGCGCACCGCCTTGGCGGCCTGGCGCAGCTGCCCGCTGGTGCGCGGCAGTTCGTTGCCGCGCAGGCGCGTGGGCGCCGGCAATGCGGTTTCGACGTGCGCCAATGCGACCAGTTCGTCGGCATCGGCGTCGAGCGCGTCGGCGTAGGCCTCGAGGAATGCGGCGATCTTCTCCACCGGTGCGGCGGCCAGTTCGGCCGCGATGGCGCTGGCCGCGGCGACGGCGGCTTCCACGTCGGCGGCGCCGCTGATTGGGAAGGCCGGGCCGATCGCCTCGCCCGTGGTCGGGTCGGCGGCTCGGAAGCTGCCTTTCGCTTCGAGGCTGGGTTGCCAGCGGCCGGCAAGCAGGATGGGTTGGATCGTTTCGTTCATTGCTATGGACCTCGTTGCGTCATTCCCTTCTCCCGTCGGGAGAAGGTGCCCCGAAGGGGCGGATGAGGGTACGGCCGAAGCCTCGTGTAGTCGAACATGCTCAGAGGCTTCGCCCTCGTACCCTCCCCCGCTCCGCGCCCCGGCCCGCGCTTGCGGCGTTCCGGAGCGCGCGCGCCAGTGGCGCGCAAACCGCGCCCTGTCACCCCGGAGGGAGAGAGGTTTCAGGCTTCACGGCTTCGGAGCCGTCGCGATCGCGTGGTCGATCACCTTCAGCACCGCTTCGCGCTCGGCGCCCTCGATCGCCAGGCGCGGCGCGCGCACGGTCTCGCTGCCCATGCCGACCTTGGCCTGCACCAGCTTGATCAGCTGCACGAACTTGGGCACGGTGTCCAGGCGCAGCAGCGGCAGGAACCAGTTGTACAGCCCGGCCGCGGCCTTGTAGCCGCCGTCGCGGGCGAGCTCGAACAACTTCACCGACTCGACCGGATAGGCGTTGACCAGGCCGGCGATCCAGCCTTCGGCGCCCATCGACAGGCCTTCGACGATCGCATCGTCCATGCCGACCAGCAGCACCAGGCGGTCGCCCAGCAGCTCCTTGATCGCGGCGAAGCGGCGCACCTCGCCCGAGGACTCCTTGACCGCCTGCAGGTTCGGGAACTCGGCCGCCAGCTCGGCGATCTGCGAAGGCAGGATGTCGGTGCGGTAGGCCACCGGGTTGTTGTAGAGGATGCACGGCAGGTCGGTCGCGCCCAGCACCGCGCGCGCGTACGCCTTGGCCTCGTGCCAGTCCGACGAGTAGACGTACACCGGCAGCACCATCAGGCCGCGCGCGCCGGCCGCCTTGGCCGCCTGCGCCAGCCTGACCGCCTCGGCGGTGGACAGCGAGGCGATGCCCGGCACGACCGGCACGCGATCGCCGACCGCCTTGACCAGCGTCTGGATGATCGCCACCTTCTCGTCGAAGGACAGCGTCGCCGCTTCGCCGAGCGAACCCAGCGGCACGATCGCGGTGCAACCGGCATCGACCAGCTGGTTGGCGTGCTTGGCGAGGAATGCGTGGTCGACGCTGCCGTCGGCGTTGAACGGGGTGGTGATGGCGGGCAGGACGCCCTTCCAGAAGGAAGCGTTGCTCATGATGTCGTCTCTTGCGGATCGTTGGTGAAGGGATCGGCCAGCGCCGCGAGGCGGACCGGGAACAGCGGCGGCCGGCGGCCGCCATCGGAAGAGGTGCCGGGCCGGTTGACGCCCAGTTCCGCCAGCGCGGTGCCGCAGATGCGGCCCTGGCAGGCGCCCATGCCGCAGCGCGATGCGAGCTTGGCGTCGCGCGCGTCGGCGATGTCGCGCACCGCGCCCAGCGGCACGTCCTCGCAGCGGCACACCAGGGTCTCCGGCTCGGCCAGCGCATGCACGCGCGGGTCGAGCGCGAAGGCGTCGTCCAGCAACGCGGCGAAGGCACGCGCGTGGTCGCGTCGCGGCTTGAGCGCCCGCGCGGCGGATTCCGCGCCCGCGGCCATGTGCCCGGCGATCTCGCCCTCGACCAGCGCGCAATCGCGGCCGCCGATGCCGAGCGCCTCGCCGGCGGCGAACACGCCGTCCACGCTGGTGCGCAGCGCCTCGTCGGTCGCCACGCGCGCATGCCTCCCGGCCGTTTCGAGCCTGCAGCCCAGCAATGCCGCCAGTTCGGTGTTGGGCACCAGCCCATAGCCGACCGCCAGTTGGTCGCAGGCGATGCGCTCGCGCCCGCGCGGACCTTCGATCTCGACCTCGCGCAGCGCGTCGTCGCCATGGGCGGCGACCACCACGCTCCCGCTGCGGTAAGGCACGCCGGCCAGGCGCGCGCGCAATGCCAGCGCCTGCAGCGCCTTGCCGGGCCAGCGCGGCAGCCGCAGCGCGAAATCGCGCAACGCATGCGCCGGCGCCTGTTCGTGGATGCCGAGCACGCGCGCGCCATGCGCCTGCAGCGTCGCCGCCGACGCCAGCAGCAGCGGCCCGCTGCCGGCCACCAGCACGCGCTTGCGGCGCAACTGCCAGCCCTGCTTGGCCAGCGCCTGCGCACCGCCTGCGCCGGTCACGCCCGGCAAGGTCCAGCCCGGGAACGGCAGCAGCAGTTCGCGCGCGCCGGTCGCCAGCACCAGCGCGCGGTAGTTCAATCGCAGCGCGCCATGCGCGCCCTCGGCCAGCAGCCACCCCGGCTGCGCCAGCACCACCTGGGTGCCCGGCAACCATTCGATGCCGGGACCGGACAACGCCTCCAGCGCGCGGCGCGCCATCGCCGGCACGCCCCGCTCGACGTCGTGCCGCCACACCTGCCCTCCCGCGTGCGGCTGCGCATCGACCACCCCGACGCGCGCGCCATGCGAGGCCGCGGCGCGCGCGGCCGCAAGCCCGGCCGGGCCTGCGCCGACCACCAGCACGTCGTAATGGCGGACCGGATCAGCCATCGGTGCGCACCTGCATGCCTTCCCGCGCCGGCGTCATGCACGCCCGCAGCTGCGCCACGCCGTCGATGCGCACGCGGCATTCGAAGCACACGCCCATGCCGCACAACGGTGCGCGCGGCTGGCCTTCGCGCGAGCGCCGGAACGGCACGCCGAGCGCCGCCACCGCCGCGGCCACGCTGGCGCCGGCCGGCACGTCCACCGGCCGGCCGTCGACTTCCAGGCGCAACGTGCCGCTCATGCCGCGGCTCCTGGCAACGCGCGCGACGGCAGGTACGGCGCCGGATCGATCGCCGGCGCGCGCCCGAGCAGGGCGTCCACGATCAGGCGCGCACTGCCCAGCGCGGTGGTCACGCCGAGTCCCTCGTGGCCGGCGGCCACCCAGACATCGCGGCGATCCGGCACTTTGCCCAGGTACGGCCGCCCATCCGGCGTGGCCGGGCGCAGCCCGGTCCAGATCCGGATCGCCTGCAGTTCGCGCAGCACCGGCAGGAACGCGAAGGCGCGCTGCAGCATCTGCCGCAGCAGCGGCAGCGAGACCTCGCGGTCGGTCGCGCCGAACTCGCGCGAGGAACCAATCAGGATCTGCCCGGTCGGACGCGGCTGCACGTTGAAGGCCACGCTGCTGTCGGCGTCGCCATGCGCGGAATCGGCGTAGCCCAGTTCCAGCAGTTGGTGGCGGACCAGGCCGGGATGGCGATCGGTGATCGCGAGCTGGCCCTTGCGCGGGCGCAGCGGCAGTTCCGGCAGCAGCCGCGGCAGCTCGGTGCCGGTCGCGACCAGCACCGGCCCGGACAGCTGCGTGCCATCGTCCAGGCGCACGCCGTCGTCGAGCAGCGCATCCACGCGCAGGCCGTGGTACAGCACGGCACCGGCGCGTTGCGCCACCGCGACCAGGTGCCGCGCCATCCGCGGCGGATACACCACCGCCTCGCCGGGCACGCGCATGCCGCCGGCCAGGCCGGGTACCAGCCACGGTTCCAGTTCGTAGAGCCGGCGCGCATCCACCCGCTCGGCCTCCAGGCCCGCCGCGGCGAGCCGCGCGATCTTGGCCGGCACCGCCGACAGCTCGCGCTCGTCGCGCGCCACCCACAGCGTGCCGCAGCGGCTGAACTCGGCCTCCGGCAGGTCCGCGTAACGCTCCCACAGCCGCAGCGAGTAGGCCGAAAGCGCCAGTTCGGCCGGATCGTCGTCCATCGCCACCAGATGCCCCATCGCCGCCGCGGTGGCGCCGCCACCGACCGGGCCCGGCTCGACGATGGCCACGCGCAGGCCCTCGCCCGCCGCCGCCTCGGCGCAGGCCGCGCCGACGATGCCGGCGCCGACGACGATGAGGTCGTAGCGGCTCATCCGACGCGGATGCCCCAGGCGAACGGGTCGGCCGGATCGACCAGCAACTGCGAACGCGCGGTGACGTGGGCGGTCCCGGCGATGCGCGGCAGCACGCCGCGCTCGCCGCGGCGATAGCTGCCCTCGAACACGCTGCCGAGGATGCCCTGCTGGATCCAGACCTCGCCCTCGGCCAGCTTGCCGTCGGCGGCCAGGCAGGCCAGCTTGGCGCTGGTACCGGTACCGCACGGCGAGCGGTCGTAGGCCAGGCCCGGGCACAGTACGAAGTTGCGCGCCTCCCCGCTGCCGTCGGGCGCGGGGCCGTTGACCTCGATGTGGTCGATCTCGCCGCCGTCCGCGCCGGTGATGCCGGCTGCCTCCAGCGCCTGCCGGATCGCCTCGGTGTAGGCGGTCAGTTCGCGCTGGTGCGCCAGGTCGAGCACGTACGGCGACTGCTCGGTGATGTAGAACCAGTTGCCGCCCCAGGCGATGTCGCCGCGCACCTCGCCATGGCCAGGCACCTGCACCGCCACGTCCTGTGCGTGCCGGTAGCTCTCGACGTTGTCGATGGACACCCGTCCGTCCGCGTCCAGGTCCACGCCGACCGTGCCCACCGGCGTCTCGACGAAATGCCGGCCCGGCTGGAGCCGGCCCAGGTGCTGCAGCGTGCGCACCACGCCGATCGTGCCGTGGCCGCACATGCCCAGGTAGCCGACGTTGTTGAAGAAGACCACCCCGGTGCAGGCGCGGGGGTCGCGGGCCGGCAGCAGCAGCGCGCCGACCATCGTGTCCGAGCCGCGCGGCTCGCAGGCGATCGCGCTGCGCCAATGGTCGAACTCGGCACGGAAACGCTCGCGGCAGCCGGCCAGGTCGCCGTCGCCCAGGTCAGGGAATCCGGCGAGCACGACCCGGGTCGGTTCGCCGGCGGTATGGGAGTCGATCACGTCGATGGTGTGCATGCCGCCATGCTCACATCCGGAGCGCGATGGCGACTAGCGGAGAATGCCGGCCCGCAATGCGGAAATCCGCACAACGCGGCAATGCGTCGGCAACCGTGGTTTGCGCTAGCATCGGTTGGCCGGCCGTGACCGGCGCCTCATCTTCGCACCCGCATCACGCCAGAGAACACGATGGACCTCAACCTGCCCGCCCTCGAAATGCAGACGTTGTTCGACGCGCTGCCGGACGTGGTGTTCTTCGTCAAGGATCGGGAAGGCCGCTACACCCATTGCAACCTCACCCTGGTGCGCCGGCTCGGGCGCAAGCAGCGCAGCGAAGTCATCGGGCGCCTGCCGCTGGAAGTGTTCCCGGTGGCGCTGGGCGGCAGCTACATCATGCAGGACCGCCGCGTGCTCTGCGGCGAACTGATCGACAACCAGCTGGAGATGCACCTGTACCCCAACCGCATGCCGGGCTGGGCGCTCACCTTCAAGCGCCCGCTGATCGAAGGCGACGAGGTGGTCGGCATCATCGGCGTCTCGCGCGACCTCGGCCAGCCCGACAGCAAGCACAGCGCCTACGAGCGCCTCAACCGGGTGATGGAATACATGCAGGCCAACTTCGGCGACAACGTGCGCGTGCAGACCCTGGCCGACCTCGCCAGCCTGTCGGTGGCGCAGCTGGAGCGGCATTTCCGCCGCGTGTTCCAGGTCACCCCGCAGCAGCTGCTGACCAAGCTGCGCATCGAGGCGGCGATGCGCCTGCTGCACGGCGACGACAGCATCGCCGCGATCGGACAGCAGTGCGGGTTCGCCGACCAGAGCGCGTTCGCCCGCCAGTTCAAGGCCACCGTCGGCATGACGCCGCGCGATTACCGCACCCTGAAGGGGCAGCTGTAGCCGGGCGCCGCGCGGCCCGGATGCGCAAAACCGCCGAATCCGCCGGTTTCTTCGCAGTTGCCGGCTCCGGCGGCGGGCCCGCCCCCGGACGCCGTGCCGGAGCCGGATCACGGCCGGTGCCGGCCCCGGTGGTAGCATGTCGGCCTGTTCAAGTCCCCCTGTCCGATGCTCAGCTTTTTCCGCCGCAAGAAGCCCCAGGACGCCGCTGGCGACCAACCGCGGACCGCGCACTACAGCAACGAAGACCTGGCTGCCGCGTTCCCGCAGGCTCCGTCCGCGTCCGAGCCCCCCGCCCCTGAACCGCCTGCCGCCGAGCCGCCGGCGACGCCCCCGGTCGAAGCCCGTGCCGACGCCCCTCCGGCGGTCGCCGGCGAGGCCCCGCCGATCGCCGCACTGCCGCTGGAAACCCCGCAGGACGCCCCGCAGCCTGTGGCCCCCGTCGCGCAGCCCGTACCGGTCCCGATCGCCGCGATTCCCGACCCGGTGGCCACGCCTGCGCCCCCGGTGCAGGCCGACGACGCCCTGGTGCCGGCCAACGCCGCGCCCGCCGCCCCGGCCGGCAAGCCGGGCTGGCGCGAGCGCCTGCGCAACAGCGCCTTCGCCCGCAGCTTCGGCGGCCTGTTCTCGCGCAACCCGCGCCTGGACGACGATCTCCTGGACGAGATCGAGACCGCGCTGATCACCGCCGACGTCGGCGTGCCCGCCACCACCGCGTTGGTCGAGGACCTGCGCAAGCGCATGAAGGCGCGCGAATTCGCCGACGCCAACGCCTTGCTGGCGGCGCTGCGCGCGGACCTGGTCGCGCTGCTGCAACCGGTCGCCAGGCCCTTGGTCATCGACCGCGACGCCAAGCCCTTCGTGGTGCTGACCGTCGGCGTCAACGGCGTCGGCAAGACCACCACCATCGGCAAGCTCGCCAAGCGCTTCAAGGACGAAGGCCACAGCCTGATGCTGGCCGCGGGCGACACCTTCCGCGCCGCCGCGGTCGCCCAACTGCAGGCCTGGGGCCAGCGCAACGGCGTGGCCGTGGTGGCGCAAGGCCAGAACGCTGATGCCGCGTCGGTGGCCTACGACGCACTGCAGGCCGCCAAGGCGCGCGGCACCCAGGTGCTGATCGCCGACACCGCCGGCCGCCTGCACACCCAGACCGGCCTCATGAACGAGCTGGGCAAGATCCGCCGCGTGCTCGGCAAGCTGGATCCGGCAGCGCCGCACGAGGTGCTGATGGTGATCGACGGCACCACCGGCCAGAACGCGCTCTCGCAGCTGCGCCAGTTCCATGCCGCGGTCAACGTCACCGGCCTGGTCGTGACCAAGCTCGACGGCACCGCCAAGGGCGGCGTGGTGTTCGCGCTCGCCCGCGAGTTCGGGATCCCGATCCGTTTCGCCGGCATCGGCGAGCGCCCCGAGGACCTGCGCGTGTTCGATCCGGAAGCCTTCGTGGATGCCCTGCTCCCTGAAGCCCTGGGCACCTAAGCATCCAAGTCCCCTATCCCGCCGGGGTGACAGAGCACGGTTTGCGCGCCATTGGCGCGCGTGCTCTGGAACGCCCGCGCCGCAAGCGCAGACCAGAGTGAGGAGCGGGGTTGGGTTGAGGCTACGGGCGAAACCTCCGCAGCCAAGGCAGCGCTACCGCGACGCGATGGTTCGCCTTGGCTGACGCGCGGCGACGCGTCCATCATCCATCGGCCGTATTCCTGCGGCGCGGTTCCGCCCGTACCCTCATCTCCCCGCAAGGCACCTTCTCCCGCAAGGAAAAGGAACTCCAGCCACCGACAGCATGAGCCAGCCCATCCCCTACGCCCCCCGCCTGCTCGCCTGGTTCGACCAGCACGGCCGCCACGACCTGCCCTGGCAGCATCCGCGCACGCCATACCGGGTCTGGCTGTCGGAAATCATGCTGCAGCAGACCCAGGTCGCCACGGTGATCCCGTACTTCCTGCGTTTCGTCGAGCGCTTCCCGACCCTGCCCGACCTCGCCGCCGCCTCCACCGACGAGGTGATGGCGCACTGGGCCGGCCTGGGCTACTACGCCCGCGCCCGCAACCTGCATGCGGCGGCCAAGGCCTGCGTGGCGCACCACGGCGGCGACCTGCCGCGCGACTTCGACGCCTTGCACGCCCTGCCCGGCATCGGCCGCAGCACCGCCGGCGCGATCCTCGCGCAGGCCTGGAACGACCGTTTCCCGATCCTCGACGGCAACGTCAAGCGCGTGCTGGCCCGCTACCACGGCATCGCCGGCTGGCCGGGCCTGCCCGCGGTGGAGAAAACGCTGTGGTCGTTCGCTGGCGACCATGTCGCCGAGGTGCCGGAAGGCCGCATGGCCGACTACACCCAGGCCCAGATGGATTTCGGCGCCACCCTGTGCACCCGCGCCAAGCCGGCGTGCGTGGTGTGCCCGCTGCAGGACGACTGCAGCGCGCGCCGCGAAGGCCTGGTGGACGCGCTGCCCACGCCCAAGCCGGGCAAGCCATTGCCGGAACGCGAAGCGACCGCCCTGCTGCTGGAAAACGCCGCCGGCGAGCTGCTGCTGCAGCGCCGCCCGCCGACCGGCATATGGGCTTCGTTGTGGACGCTGCCGCAGGCCGATACCGACGCCGAACTGCGCGACTGGTTCGCCCGCGAGATCGAGGGCGACTACGACGCCGCCGAGGCGCTGCCCACGATCGTCCACACCTTCAGCCACTACCGCCTGCACCTGCAACCGCTGCGCCTGCGCAAGGTCGCCCTGCGCGGCGGGGTGCGCGACAATGGCGACCAGCGCTGGGTGGCGCGCGCCGACCTCGTCGCGCTCGGCCTGCCCGCCCCGATCCGCAAACTGCTCGACGGCCTCTAGGCCGCCCGCGAGGACCTCCGATGCCCCGTACCGTCTTCTGCCACTACGAACAACGCGAAACCGAAGGCCTGGACTTCGTCCCGTATCCCGGCGAACTGGGCAAGCGCGTGTTCGAGCAGATCGGCAAGGCCGGCTGGGCCGCATGGCTTGCCCACCAGACCATGCTGATCAACGAGAACCGGCTGTCCCCGCGCGATCCCAAGCATCGCGCCTTCCTCGAAGAACAGCTGCAGAAATTCCTGTTCGCGCGCGACGCCGAGAAGCCGGCAGGCTACGTGGCCCCCGGCGCGGAATGACCCACGCCGGCGGCGGCCTCAGCGGCCGTCGCCGTCCTGCGGCCGGGCGCGTTCCTCGACCTTGGCTTCGCGCAGTTCCTTTTCGGACGTCTTCAGCGCCTTCACGTCCAACGGGCGGATGGCCTGGATCCGGCAGGGAATGCGGATCCCGCGCGGCCCGCCCAACACGATCACGTCGTCGAAGCGCGCCGATACGCGCCCCATCATGTTGGTGATCGAGATCGCCGGCGCGAAGTCCAGGTCGTTGCAGCGGCCCGCCAATTCCAGCAGGTACGCCGTCCCGGGCCTGGTCCATACCGCCAACGCGGTATCGCCCAGGTTGGTCCAGCCGTTGAGGCTGCCGAAGTACTGGAAGTCCTTGACCGGCGCGCCCGCATGCGCCCGGTACAGCGACAACCGCTCGTCGTCGCCGAGGCGCCCCGTCGCGCAACCCGCCAGCAACGTGGCCACAACCACCGCACTGAGCAGACCTTTCATGGCGCGATCCTTCAGAATGCCCTATTGCATCTTTTAACAAATTACCGCGCGGCTAGAGCGTGTTATGAACTTTGAAGTATCGAAGCGGCATTACTGAGCATGAGGATGGTGAAGACGACGAAGTGGAGTCCTGCGAGGGTTTCAGGCAGGCGTTCGTAGTCACGGGCCAAGCGGCGGAAGCGGTTGATCCAGCCGAAGCTGCGTTCCACGACCCAGCGGCGTGGCAGCAGCACAAAGCCCTTCTTGGCCTCCGGCAGCTTCACCACGTGCAGTTCGATGCCTTCCTCCTACGCGGCTTCGGCCGGGTCTTTGCCGGTGTAACCCTGATCGACGAAGGCGAGCTTCACCGTTTCGCCGGTGACATGCTGGATTTCCTGCGCCAGCGATCGCACCTGGGCCCGCTCCTGCGCGTTGGCCGGCGTGACCTGCACCGCCAGCAGGTGGCCGAGCGTGTCCACCGCCATGTGCACCTTGCTGCCCTTCTTGCGCTTGTAGCCATCGTAGCCGGCCCGCGGACCGCTCTCGCACGTGGACTGCAGCGTGCGGCCATCCAGGATCACGGCGCTGGGCTGCCCTTGCTTGCCTTGCGCTACCCGCAAGACCGAACGCAGGTCGTTGACCATGGCCTCGAAGCAGCCCGCCTGCAGCCAGCGCTGGGTCTGCTGGTAGACCGCTTCCCACGGCGGAAACTCATGGGGAATCAAGCGCCAGGGCGCGCCGGCCCGGGCCATCCAGCGCAACGCGTTGAACATCAAGCGCAGCTCGTACTTGCGCTGCCGTGCTTGCGGGTCCATCAGCGTCAGGTAGGGCGCGGCGAACGCCCACTCTTCATCGGTGACGTCGGTCGGATACGGGCGTGGCGGCTTCATCCGCTTACGATAGCCGAGCCGGATCAAAGTTCATAACACGCTCTAGCCCCCTACCAACCACTGCCGTCTCAGCTGGTGAGACCAGCATCCTTAAAGTCCGACTCATGGAACCGGAATCCGCCCGCCAACACGCCTACTCGCAGGCCTATGCCCTGCTCCAGGCCGCCACAGCCGGGGATCCGCGGCTGTTCAACATGGCCTACCAGCGGGCGCACGAGCTGCTGTTGACCACCTACCCGGACGAAGAGCCCGCCATCGTCGAGGCCCTGGCGACGTTCTCCCAGGTCCTCGGCCGCGCCTGCCCGAGCAGCCGGCATCCTCTGCCCCAGGCCAACCCGAGCCCGCAAACGGTCGCGCCCGCGACCTGAACGACGAGCGGCGTATGCACCGCCGCATCGGTGCGGCCAGGAAAGCCAACGGCCCGTCATCCTCATCGCGGAATCAAGGCCAGATCCATCGGTGGCCCGCAGGGCCTTGCGTTCCACCACGCGTCGATACCCGGGAGATCGTGGAACAAGCAGGCGCGAGAACCCTCGCCCCCCTTCATCGAAGCAAATCCGCAACAAAGGCTTGCCCTATCCGCGGACGGTCGTTATGATGCGCGTCCTCGCAACGCAGGCACTGCATTGCGGCGAAGTGGCCGGGTAGCTCAGTTGGTAGAGCAGGGGATTGAAAATCCCCGTGTCGGGGGTTCGATTCCCTCCCCGGCCACCATGATCGAAGAAGCGCCGGAAGGCGCTTTTTTCGTATCCGGGCACCATCGACAAGCCGGCGGCCCGCCCTTTCGTTCACGCGAGACGAAGATCGCTTCGCCTAGCGTCGCGGCATCCGATCGGAGTGTGCCGATGCGTCTTCGTCCGCTGCTGCTCTCCAGCCTGCTCGCCTTCGCGCCTGCCGCCATCGCCGCCGAACCGGTCGTCGCGGTGGAGCGACTCGACATCTCGCGCTATGCAGGCCAATGGCACGAGATCGCACACCTGCCGGTCTCGTTCCAGAAGAAGTGCAGCCGCGATATCACCGCACAGTACACCTTGCGCGACGATGGCCTGATCGGCGTGCGCAACGCATGCGTCACGCACGATGGAACGCAGATCGAAGCGCAAGGCGTGGCGCGCCGGGTGCCTGGGCACCCTGCTCGGCTCCAGGTGCGCTTCGCCCCGGACTGGCTGGGTTGGGTACCGTTCGTGTGGGCCGACTATTGGGTGCTGGTGTTGGATCCGGACTACCGGTGGGCCGTGGTCGGCGAGCCGGACCGCAAATACCTGTGGATCCTCTCGCGCTCGCCGCGGATGTCGCGCGTGCAGCTGGAGCAGCTCAAGGACGAGGCCGTCCGCATGGGCTACGACCTGTCGGACCTGGTCGTGGCCGCTCCCTTGGACTGAGCGCACCGCCGCCACGGCGCCCGCCCCATACGCCGTAGTATCCTTGAGGCCGTTTCTCAGCCATCGAGGGGCATGCGGCATGCGTTTTTACCGAAGCTTGATCCTGGTAGTGGTCGCGCTGGCATTGGCTGGCTGCGGCGGCGGCATGGTGCGGCGGGTGTCCGAGCCCACCGCCAGTATCCAGCAGCTCACCGTCCGGGCCGACGGCAGCTGGTCGCTGGACCTGCGCCTGCAGAACTACAGCAGCATCCCGATGCGCTTCGAGCGGGTTTCCCTCGATGTCCTGCTCTCCGACCAGAGCGCGGGCAAGATCGACCAGGCCATCGGCATTTCGATCGGCCCGGAAACCGCTGATGTCGTGCAGGTCGCCCTGCAACCCTCCTCGTTCGCCAAGCTCGCCGTCGCCGACGTGCTCGCCGGGCGGCGCTCGCTGCCCTACGAACTGAAGGGCAAGGTCTGGGCCACGCCCGAGGAGAAGAAGCAGCGCGAATTCGACGTCGATGCGCGCAACACGCTCAGCCCCGCACCGGGACTGGACGGCGTCCTGCGCTGAACCATCCACGCCCGGGCCACGGGCACGCGAACTCCGGGAACACCATGAGCAGCTATTCCGCACCGCTTGCCGACCTGCGCTTCGCCCTGTACGACGTGCTCGGCGTCGAAGCCTTGTTCTCCCGCCTGGGCCATGCCGAGGCCAGCCGCGACATCGTCGATGCCGTGCTCGAGGAAGCCGCGCGCTTCGCCGGCACCGTGCTGGCGCCGCTCAACGGCGTGGGCGACGAGATCGGCTGCGCCTTCGACAAGGCCACGCACGAGGTCACCACGCCGCCGGGGTTCAAGCAGGCCTACGAGCAGTTCGTCGAGGGCGGCTGGACCGGCCTGACCGCGGCGCCGGAACTCGGGGGCCAAGGACTGCCGCATACGCTGGGCATCCCGCTCAACGAGATGGTCAACGCCGCCAACCTGGCCTGGGGCAACTTCCCGCTGCTCTCGCACGGCGCGGTCGAGGCGTTGAAGCAGCACGGCGAGGCATGGCAGCAGGAAGTCTTCCTCAAGCCACTGATCGAGGGCCGCTGGACCGGCACGATGTGTCTGACCGAGCCGCACTGCGGCACCGACCTGGGCCTGCTGAAGACGCGCGCCGAACCGAACGCCGACGGCAGCTACGCGATCACCGGCACCAAGATCTTCATCACCGCCGGCGAGCACGACCTGACCGACAACATCGTCCACCTGGTGCTCGCCAAGCTGCCCGACGCGCCCCCGGGCGCCAAGGGCATTTCCTTGTTCGTCACCCCGAAGTTCAAGGTCGGCCGCGACGGTGCCGTCGGCGAGCGCAACGCGCTGCACTGCGGCTCGATCGAGCACAAGATGGGCATCAAGGGTTCGGTCACCTGCGTGATGAACTTCGACGGTGCCCAGGGTTGGCTGGTCGGCCAGCCGCACAAGGGCCTGCAGGCGATGTTCACCATGATGAACACCGCGCGCCTGGGGGTGGGCCTGCAAGGCATCGGCCTGTCCGAGCGCGCCTACCAGAACGCGCTGCGCTACGCGCGCGAGCGCCTGCAGTCGCGCTCGCTGGCCGGCGCCAGGTTCCCGGACAAGCCGGCCGACCCGATCGTCGTGCAGCCGGACGTGCGCCGCATGCTGCTGACGATCAAGTCGCTGACGGAGGGCAGCCGCCTGCTCGCGCTGCACGCCGCCACGCTGATCGACGTCGCCCACCGCTCGCAGGATCCGGCCGAGCGCGAGCGCGCCGACACGCTGGTGAGCTTCCTGACCCCGATCTCGAAGGCCTGCCAGACCGAATGGGCCATCGAGAACACCTACCACGCGTTGCAGTGCTTCGGCGGGCACGGCTACATCCGCGAACACGGCATGGAGCAGTTGGCGCGCGACGCGCGCATCACCACGCTGTACGAAGGCACCACCGGCATCCAGGCCCTGGACCTGATGGGTCGCAAGACCGCCTCCACCCAGGCCGCCGGGCTGAAGCTGTTCCTGGCCGAGGTCGAGGAGTTCGCGCGCGCATGCGAAGGCGACGCGGCCCTGACGGAGTTCATCAAGCCGCTGCGCGACAAGGCCAGCGAATGGGCGATGCTGACCCGCGACGTCCTGGAACGCGCCGCGAAGGATCCGGAGGAGATCGGTGCGGCCAGCTACGACTACCTGTTCTATTCCGGCTACGTGGTGCTGGCCTATTGGTGGGCGCGCAGCGTCGCCGCCGCCAACGCCTCGGCGCACGACGAGGGCTTCAAGCGCGCCAAGCTGGAAACCGCGCGCTTCTACTACGCCCGCATCCTGCCACGCACCCTGACCCATGCCGCCAACATCCGCGCCGGGGCCAAGCCGCTGATGGCACTGGACGAGGCGCTGTTCGGCTGAGCGGGGATTCGGGATTCGGGATTCGGGATTCGGGATTCGGGAAAAGCATCTTTGCCCGGGTCCGGTCGTCAAGCGACCTGATGCTTTGCGCGGATTTCCTGCCTCCCCTCTTCTGTGGGAGGGACTTCAGTCCCGACAGTCGGCGGCAAGGCCCTGTCGGGACTGAAGTCCCTCCCACAACAAACCCGGCTCTAAGCAGGCCTGTCGCTCTGCCGAGTCCCAAACCCGAGCCCCGACCTTCCCCCCTGAACAGCCATACACAAATTGTCAACAATGGGGTATAAGCTGTCTTCCCGATGGAGACAGACACTACCTCGCGTGATCTGATCGACACCGGAGCCTGCGCAGCGCCGGTCCTTTCCGCTCCGGCGGACTTCCCTTCCCTTTCCCGCCCCGTCGGCTCGATGCGATTCCTGTCGCTCGACGCGCATGGCCGGGTGCTGGACTGGATCAACTGGCAGGACGCCGCCTGCCTGTACGCCCGCGACGCGGTGTCCTGGACCCTCGGCGAGCCCTGCCTGCAGATCCACGGCGGCATCTCGCGCGCGACCGGCGAGCGCAGCGTGCTCGAACTCCACCCGATCATCGCGGCCCGCGGCCACGCCCATGCGCGCGCGCTCGACCCGACCCCGTCGCTGACCAACACCGCGCTGTTCGCCCGCGATTCGCAGCTGTGCCTGTATTGCGGCCAGCACTTCAGCCGCCCGCACCTGACTCGCGACCACGTGATGCCGATCTCCAAGGGCGGCAAGGACACCTGGGAGAACGTGGTCACCGCCTGCTTCCACTGCAATTCGCGCAAGGCCAACCGTACCCCGCAGCAGGCCAACATGCCGCTGCTCGCGGTGCCTTACCGGCCCAGCTGGATCGAGCACCTGATCCTCTCCAACCGCAACATCCTGGCCGACCAGATGGCCTTCCTGAAGGCGCAGCTGCCCCGCCAGGCGCTGCGCCGGCTCGGCTGAGGTTGCGCCGGAATCCCGGCGGGACGGGCCTCGCTTCACGCGGCGTTTTCCCGCGCGTCACCCCGCGCTGGCACCTGAACCGGTTTGCTTGCCCCACCCCGACCCGGGGGGCGAAAATGCCGCTTCAGCTGAAAGCCAAGACGATGATCGATTCCACCCGCTATCCGCGCCTGGCGCGCATCCAGACCCCCGACGACCTGCGCAGGTTCGAGGAGGCCGAGCTCCCCGCCGTGGCCGACGAGTTGCGGGCCTACCTGATCGAGTCGGTCGGCCGCAGCGGCGGGCATTTCGCCGCCGGGCTGGGGGTGATCGAGCTGACCGTCGCCCTGCACTACCTGTACCAGACCCCGGTGGACCAGTTGGTCTGGGACGTGGGCCACCAGACCTACCCGCACAAGATCCTCACCGGGCGCCGCGACAGCATCCACACGGTCAAGCAGAAGGACGGCGTGGCGCCGTTCCCCAAGCGCGAGGAGAGCGAGTACGACACCTTCGGCGTCGGCCACTCCTCGACCTCGATCTCGGCGGCCCTGGGCATGGCGATCGCGGCGCAGCAGCGCGGCGACGAGCGCAAGGTGGTGGCGGTGATCGGCGACGGCGCGATGACCGCCGGCATGGCCTACGAGGCGCTCAACCACGCCGGCGGCATGGACCCCGAGCCGAACCTGCTGGTGATCCTCAACGACAACCGCATGTCGATCTCCGAGGCGGTCGGCGGGTTGACCAAGATGCTCGGCCGCATGAGCGGCAGCCGCACCCTCAACGCGATCCGCGAGGGCGGCAAGAAGATCCTCGGCGACAAGAAGAACAGCTCGACCGCGCGCTTCGTCAAGCGCTGGGAGGAACACTGGAAAGGCATGTTCGTGCCGTCCACGCTGTTCGAGGAAATGGGCTTCCACTACACCGGCCCGATCGACGGCCACGACCTGCCGGCGCTGCTGTCCACGCTGAAGACGCTCAAGGGCCTGAAGGGGCCCAAGCTGCTGCACGTGATCACCACCAAGGGCAAGGGCTACGAGCTGGCCGAGGGCGACCAGATCGGCTACCACGCGGTCGGCCCGTTCGATCCCGAGAAGGGCCTGGTCGCCAAGGGCGGGGCGAAGAAGCCGACCTATACCGACGTGTTCGGCGACTGGCTGTGCGATGCCGCCAAGGCCGAGCCGCGCTTGCTGGGCATCACCCCGGCGATGCGCGAGGGCTCGGGCCTGGTCCGCTTCAGCAAGGAATACCCGGAGCGCTATTTCGACGTGGCGATCGCCGAGCAGCACGCGGTGACGCTGGCGGCCGGCATGGCGACCCAGGGCGCGAAGCCGGTCGTGGCGATCTACTCGACCTTCCTGCAGCGCGCCTACGACCAGCTGGTGCACGACGTGGCGATCCAGAAGCTGGACGTGCTGTTCGCGATCGACCGCGGCGGCGTGGTCGGCCCGGACGGAGCCACGCACGCGGGCAACCTCGACCTGAGCTTCCTGCGCTGCGTGCCGAACATGGTGGTGATGGCGCCCGCCGACGAGGCCGAGTGCCGGCAGATGCTCACCACCGGCCTGGAATACAAGGGTCCGGCCGCGGTGCGCTACCCGCGCGGCACCGGTCCGGGCGTCGCGCCCGGCAGCGATCTCTCGACCCTGCCGATCGGCAAGGCGCAGCTGCGCGCATCCGGTTCGCGCGTGGCGCTGCTGGCGTTCGGCGCGACCGTCGCCGCCGCCGAGCAGGTGGGCCGCGAGCTCGGCCTCACCGTGGTCAACATGCGCTTCGTCCGCCCGCTCGACCGCGCGCTGGTGCTGGAGCTGGCGAAGACGCACGAGGGCTTCGTCACCGTCGAGGACAACGTGGTCGCCGGCGGTGCGGGTTCCGGCGTGTCCGAACTGCTCAATGCCGAAGGCGTGCTGCTGCCGGTGCTGCACCTGGGCCTGCCGGACGCCTTCCAGCACCACGCCAGCCGCGAGGACCTGCTGGCCGAGGCCGGCATCGATGCGGCCGGCATTCGCGCCTCGGTGCTCAAGCGCTGGCCCGCGCTCGCGGTGGCCAACGGCCCGCTCAGCGCGGCAGGTTGATCGAGGGGCCGGCTTCTGTCGCATGGCGCCGGCACGCTGGGCCGGCCGTTATGACCTCGCATGCGCTCTATCCGTGGTTCCCGCGAAAGCGGGAATGACGAGCGGGGATCGCATCGGGAAAGCCGGCAGACCCGGCGGCCAGCCCGGACCGCCATCGACTGGTCAGGGCGCTTCCACGACGTAGCCGCGCTCCTGCAGCCGGGCCAGGTAGCCCTGCGGCGCGAGCAATTCGCTGATCGGCAGCAAGGCGAAGGTGCTCCCGTTCTTCTGCAGCGCGGCCTCGGCCAATGCCAGCCAGTGCTGCGCCAGCTTCTCGTTGAGATCGCCGTATCCCCGGCCCCTGGCGAAGCCCGATTGCGACAGGGCGCGCGTGCACACGCCGCGCGGGTCCTCGCGCGGCAGGCGGCGCAAGGCCTCGATGTCGCCCATCGCCCATGCGTTGGCGCGTTCGACCATGGTCGGCAGGTCGCGCTCGACCGCCGTCAGCACGCTGCGGAAGCATTCCACGTCGTCCATGCCGCCTGCGCGGAATTCCTTGATGGCCGCCCTGGGGTCCTCGATCTTCAGCACCAGCCGGGTCGGGGTAGGCTTGATGCCGGCCGCCTTGGCGGCCCGCTCCACCACCGGCCCGACCAGCAGCTTGCGGCCGAGACCCGATTTCTTCGCCGCCGCCTCGTACAGCTCCCCGGCCGCGACCATCGGCCGCTTCCTCTCCACGCCACGGTCGCGCCCGAGATAGTGCTGCTTCTGCACCTGCCAGCGCGCGTAGAGATCCGGCGGCAGGACGTCGCGCAGCTCGGCGCCGTCCTCGTTCTTCATCGCCTTCAGCGCCGAAGGCGCCAGCGCCAGCCTGCCGAAGAACCCGACGTCGGCGTCGAACGCCAACGCGGGCGAAAGCAGCACCTGCTGCGATTGCGCGATGGCGGACTCGACTTCGTCCGGCTTCCATTCGATATCGCTCGGCAGCGGCGACACCGTGCCCAGGATCCACAGCACGTGCTCGCCCTTGCTGACTTTCCACAGGCCGGGACCGGGCTGCACGCCCCGCACCACCATCGCGTCCAGGTCGACGATGGCGGCCTCGCGCGCCGGCACGGGAGGCGGCTCCGCGGCCTGCGCCCCTGCGGCGAATGCCGCCAACCACAACGCGATGCCCAGTCCCTGCTTCATGCCGCTTGCGCCCTCCCCCGGCGCGATCCATGGCGATTCCGGCCGGGAAAGCTAGCCGATTCCCCGGCGGGCGGCGTTAGCGAATCGTTGCCCGGCTCAGTCGAACCACACGCCCGCCCGGCGCAATGGCGTCGCGAGCGGATCGTCCGGCGCCATCAACGCGAACCCTTCCCAGGCGAATCCCGGCGACACCGTGCACGCCACCAAGGCGAAATCGCCCAACGGACGCGCCGCCTGCCACACGCCGGCCGGCACCACGCGCATCGGCTCGACGCCGCCGCCGTAGGGGCCCAGCCGTTGCCGCCGCACCGCACCGCCGTGCGCATCGAGCGTCAGCAACTCCAGCACGCCGCCCTGCTGCCAGTGCCAGCACTCGTCGCCGTCGACGCGATGCCAACGGCTCGCCTCGCCACGCGCCAGCAGGAAGCGGATGCCGGTGACGGCCGGACGCGCTCCATTGCGCACCCTCGACTCGTGGATGCGCCGGTAGTGCCCGCCTTCCGGATGCGGCTGCAGGTCGAAGCGCTCGATGAGTTCCGCGGCGATGTCGTCCATTGCCCGATCTTAGAGCGTGCCGTGGACTTCGGGGGCCTGCGCGGCGGCGCAGCCCGCCCCAGGCCCCATGGCGGGCCCCGGCGTTCCGGCTCCCGCAGCCGCATCACGCTTTGGTCTGCATCTTGCGCGACACCCGCTTGCCGGAGCGCAGGCAGACGGCGAAGAACAGCAGCAGGTCCCAGCTGTAGCGCTTGATCAGCCGCTTCGGTTCGTTGAACAGGCGGAACAGCCACTCGCCGCGCACGCGCCGCACCCAGGCCGGGGCGCGCTGGGCGTTGCCGGACAGGAAGTCCAGCAGCGCGCCCACGCCGAACACCAGCGGCGTGCGCAGCTGCGCGCCGTGCTCGACGATCCAGCGTTCCTGGAGCGGGTTGCCGAACGCGACCAGCAGCACGTCGGCATCGCTGGCGTTGATGCGGTCGACCAGGCTCTCCTCGCCGGCCTGGAACTCGCGATAGCCGTCGCAGGTGCCGACCACGTCCTGGCCCATGCCCCGCAGCAGGTCGGCGGCCTCGAAGGCGATGCCTGCGCCGGAACCGAGCAGGAAGAACCTGAGCGGACGCGGCGAGCGCTTGCACAGGTAGGGGATCAGGTCGGTGCCGTTGAGGTTCTGGGCGAAGCGGCGGCCATGGATCAGCAGCGCCCCCAGGTCCATGCCGATGCCATCGTTGACGATGCGCCAGGAAGGCCCGGTCATCCGCCCGCGCAGCGATTGGCACTTCACCACGAAGTTGGTGTTGGCGAAGCAGATCCGGCGGCGCTGCCGCCGTTCCATCGCGCGGAACAGGTCTTCCGCGAACGCCTCCTGGGTGGTGGACAACACGGGAAAGCCGCCCAGGGGCACGAGTTCGCCGACCTCGAACCGGCCACGGGCGACCGGCATGTCGCCGCTCATCGTCGATGCACGATTTCCACGGTACTTGTCAGTCATTGGGGTCACCATAGGTCATAGGGAAACGAATCCAGCAACCGCTCCTGCGCGGCGGCCAGGTCGAACGAGGCGTTCCCTCCCAACGCCAGGCACTCTTCCACCGAGCGGCCCAGGTGCCATTGCGGACGCCCGGTGCCCAGGTAGTAGTCGTCGTACTTCAGGCGGTCGTCGCCATTGCCCCAATCCAGGTACACGGCGGGGATACCGTAGGCCTCGGCCAGCACGAGGCCGTGCAACGAACTGCTGATGACCAGTTCCGCGCCCAGCAGCTTGCGCACGAAGGTGATCGTCTTGACGTTCGGGAACACCAGGTGCTCCGCGTAGGCCTTGTACTTCGCCGGCGGCTCGTTGAAATGCGGCACGACCACGTAGGGCCGGCGCTGGCGCGGACCGAGCGCGTCGGCCGGGAAGAAGCGCGGCATCAGCAGGCCGGGATCGCCGTAGACCTCCGGCGCCCGGATGCCGCACTTGAGCAGCAGCTCGCGCGTGCGCGGGCCGAGCACCGCGCGCACGTCCAGATACGTTATGCCGTCGATTTCCGAAACGACCCGGCTGTCGCCGCTGCTCCCCCAGATCGTGTCGCCCTGGCGCGCGAAATGCAGGATCGATCCCGTCGCCAGCAGGCGGCGGGTCGGGTCGCGCTTGTTGATCAGCTCTTTCCCCCGCAGCGCCAGCATGGAGCTGACGATGACCTTCGACAGATGGGCGCCGACGTTGACTTCCCCGTTACGCGGCTGCCACCAGAACAATGCACGGCGCTCGGCACTTTCGAGCATGCGATGGAGCAGGGTCTTAGGCATGGCACTCGATCCTTCCGGGCGTGGGGGGGCCATCCTGGCTGTGGTGAAGGCGTACCGTCGTCCGGGCTTGGCAGCACGCCGGACCGGGGCGGCATCCGCCCTGGACCGGCGCGCGGGAGCCGCGGCTACGGCGGTTCTTTTTTGCAGTGGACGTTTCGATGTTCATGGAGTCACCACAGGTCGTACGGGAACGCCGCCAGCAGCTGCGCCTGCAGCCGCGACAGGTCGAATGCACCATTGCCGCCGAGCTGGAGGCATTCCTCCACGCTGGCGCCGGCGTGCCAACCCGGCCTTCCCGTGCCGAGGTAGTAGTCGTCGTACTTGAAGCGGTCCTCGCCGTTGCCCCAGTCCAGGTAGACCGCCGGGATGCCGTAGGCCTCGGCCAGGATCAGCCCGTGCAGCGAGCTGCTCACGACCAGCTCCGCGCCTTGCAGCCGCGCCGCGAACGCGGCCGGCTTGCCTTCCGGGAACACCAGGTGCTCGGACCAGGCCGCGTACTTCTCGCGCGGCTCGTTGAAATGCGGCACGACCACGAAGCGGCGCGGTTCGGGCGGGCCGAGCGCATCGGCGGGAAAGAACTTCGGCATCAGCAGGCCCGGATCGCCGTAGACCTCGGGGACCGGGATGCCGCGCGCCAGCAGGAACTCGCGCGTCTTCGGCCCGCGCACCGCGCGCACGTCGAGCATGCCGAAGGCATTGCGCTCGGCCGGGATCTTGCCGTTGATGCCGCTGCCCCAGACGGTGTCGCCGGTATTGGCGAAATGCAGCACCGAGCCGATCGCGACCAGCTTGTTCCCGGTCTGGCGCTTCTCGATCAGCACCTTGTCCTGCAGCGCCAGCACGCTGGACACGATCACCTTGGACAGGTAATCGCCCATGTTGATGCGGCCGCTCTTGGGCTGCCACCAGAACAGCGCCTGGCGCTCGGCACGGTCCAGCCATTTCTGCAACAACGGGTTCGGCATCGGGTTTCTTTCTGACGGGGGGGAGGAGGAGGAGGCCGCCGGTCAGGCGGGCGCCGTTCGCAGGCCATCGCCGCTGGCCGTCGGAGCGGCCTGCACGAGACGGGTTTCGGGATAGGCGGCAGGATCGAGCACGCGATCGGTCGTCTCCGCCCAGCTCAGGCATTGCCGGTAGCGCACGCGCGGCGCCTCCAGCGCCTTGCCGATCGCGGCGACCACCGAGTCCGCGTCGCCGGGCGTGTAGCCGAAGCGCGCGCGGTAGCCGCCGACCACGCGATGCGGGCACACCGCCGGCAGGCCGAAGAAGTCGTACTGCAACAGCTTCATCGAACTGTCGGCGAGGTAGTCCGGCACCTGCTCGGAGGCATAGGGCGCGATGCCGAAGCGCGCGTGCTTGATATAGCGGATCGTCTCGGCGTGCTTCATCTCGCCGTAGACCACGATGTTGTCGCCGTAGTCCGGGTGCCGCCCCATGCCGGAACCGATCACGTGGAAGGTGACCTCCGGGAAAGCCCGGCCCGCCACGACGAAGAAGCCGGGATCGAACAGCATCGAGCCCACCGACACGGCATGCGTGCCCTCTCCGTAGGGCGACGGGTCGCCCAGGCTGTCCAGGTCGTGGTCGACGCCGTGCCCGACGTGGAACACGTTGTCGCGGCTGGAAATCTCCGCCGCCATCGCCGGCGACACCAGCGCGATCACGTCCATCGCCGGCGCGACCCGGTCGAAGGTCCGTTCGATCCACGACGCCACGTTGATCGTGCTGAGCCCGTCGGAAGCGCGATACACCAGGCGGGCGTTCGGATTGAGCCGCTTGGCCAGCTCGATGAAGGCGATCGCATAGCCGCTCTCGAACACGATCACGTCCGAGTCCCTGATCCAGTCCACCAAGGCGCGGGGCGGATGCGAGGCGTACCAACGGAACATGGCGTCCTCGACCGGGCGCAGCCAGGGCCGGCGCGTGTTGAACGGATGGACCGCGGTGCGCCACAGGTAGCACTCCACCCCGTTGTGCTCGACGACGCGGTTGGCGGTGTCGTCCAGGGGCAGCCGCGCATCGCCCTTCATCCGCGACAGCAGGCTGTAGCGCAGCGAGAAGAACCGGGTCTTGCCACGGCGCGCGAGTTCGTCGGCGATGAAGTGGATGTTGGCGCGGCGCGGCGTGCGGTAGTCGTGCGCGGAAAGCACGAGATAGCGCGGGCGCCGCGGGCTCGGGACGCCGTCGGTGCGGATCGCGTTCATGGTTGGACTCCCACGGGCTGGAGACGAGCGGCGGCATTCATCGGCGTGCTCCTCCTTCCCGCATCAGCTTGCGGATGTCGACGATGGCCATCACGTCGCGGCGGAAGGCCGGCCAGGCCAGGAACACGGCGACGCATCCCAGCGCCATCGCCGCGCAGCCGATCCCCAGCACCTGCCAGAGCGGCCCGCCGATCCTCCACGACACGTACCAGGAGAGCGCGGCCGCCGCACCGTAGCCGGCCAACGCGCGCAAGCCGTTGTTGAACAGCGCCGCGGCGGGGGCGTCGGATATCCGCCCGATCCAGACCAGCGACAGCGGCCACAGCAGCAACAGGCCGATCGAGTAGCTTGCCGCCACGCCCATCACGCCCCACCAGGAGCCGACCAGGATGCAGGCGATCAGCAGTACCCTCGACACCACCGAATAGACCAGTTGCTGCCGCATCAGGCCCTTGGCGAGGAACACCCAGTAGGCCGCGTAGGCCGCGGCCTGGAAGATGCCGCCCAGCGTCAGTACCTGGAACAACGGCACCGCGTCGCGCCACTGCTCGCCGAGCACCAGCACGATCAGCGGCAGCGCCTGGGCGCATGCGAACGCGAACAGCGCCACGATCAGGTGCACCATCACCGTCTGCCCGCGCACCAGGAACGCACCGAAGCGCTCGCGCTCGTCCTGCAACTGCGACAGCACCGGCAGCGCCACCGTCGTGGCCGGCGCATTGATCTGGTTGAGCGGCATCATCAGCAGCTGGAACGCGCGGTTGTACAGGCCGAGCGCCTCGGCCCCGGTGCGGGCGCCGATGATCACCTGGCCGACGTTGCGGCTGGCGTAGCCGAGCAGCTGCGCGGCCATCAGGTTCCAGCCGAAGCTGAGAAAGCCGCCCATCGCCGCATCGCGCCGGTAGCCGCGCGGCAGCCAGCGCGAACAGGCCGCGGCGATGGCCAGGTTCACGAACGCCTGCACGACCTGCTGCAGCACCAGCGCCCAATAGCCCCAGCCCAGCAGCGCGGCGGCGACGCCGGCGGCCAGGCCCGCGACCTGCGCCCCGACGTCGCTCAGCGCCACTTGCCCGAACCTGAGCCCGCGGCTGAGGTGGGCGCGGTACTGCGTGGTCATGCCGTTCAGCAGGAAGGTCACCGCCAGCGCCTGCGAGATCGTCACCAGCGCCGGTTCGGCGTAGAAGGAGGCGATCGCATGCGCCGACGCGAACACCGCGACCGACAGCACCAGGCCGATGCCGCTGTTGATCCAGAACAGGTTGTCGCGCTGCTCGCGGCTGACGTGGCGGGCCTGGATCGCGGCCGAGGACAGGCCGAAGTCGCGCAGGATCTCGGCCACGCCGACGATCGCGGTGACCATGGCCATCAGGCCGTAGTCGTGCGGCGTCAGCAATCGCGCCAACAGCACGATCCCGCCGAACTGCACCGCCATCTTGGCCGCCTGCCCGGCCATCGTCACGGCCGCGCCGCCGGCGGCACGCGAGGCCAGGCTTCGTGGCGGAGTGGGTGGTGCCATCGTCGAAGCCTCCGTACTCATTGCGCGGCGTCCCCGTCCAGGCCCAGCGCCTCCAGATAGGTGCGGTAATGCAGCCGGCCGATCCTCGGCCAGTCCCGCTGCGAAAGATCGGGAGCGCTGCCGCGTGGCGTGCCGCGCACCTTGTCCAGCGTGGATTCCAGCAACGCGGGCTCGAAATCGCCCTCGTACAGGAATACCCAGCCCGGGCCGACCTCCTCGGCGAGCGCGGCGTTGGATTCGCTCCACGGCGCGAGGACCGGCCGCGCCAGCGACAGCGCCAGCAGCAACGTGCCGCTGTTGTGCATCTGGCGGTACGGCAGCACCACCAGCTCGGCCTGGCTGACCTCCCTGGCCAGCACCGGCTCCTCCACGTAGGCGAGCAGCGCGCTGATGCGATCGTCCTCCGCGCAGGCCCGCTCCACGCGCTCGCGCATCTGCGGCGTGGCGGGGTTGCCGACGATGCGCAGCGAAACCCCGGCCCGGCCGACGTCGCCCATCGCATCCAGCAGCGCCTCCACGCCCTTGTAGGGGCGGATCAGCCCGAAGTGGAGCAGCCTGCCCGGCACGCTCGCGGCCTGGGGCATGCGCGCGAACCAGTCGCGGTAATGCCCGTGCAGGATCGTGTCGGTGAAAGGCGGCCGCACCGGCGTGGCGGCATTGATGCGGATCCAGCGCCGGGTCATGCGGTCCATCCACCCGAGCAACGCGCGCTCGATCGCGCCATGGTCCTCGTGCGGGGCGACGTTGTGCAGGGTACGCACGATCGGCGTGCCGCCCAGCTTCAGGCGCAGCAGCAGCAGCGCGACCGCGCACTGCTTGGCCAGGGTGCCCAGGCGGGTCGGATGGCGCAGCAGGTACTCGGGCCAGTGCAGGTGCAACACGTCGTAGCGCGACATCAGCGCGTCGCGCATCGAGAAGAACCGCGGCGTCACCCGCTCCGGCAGGGCAGCGTAGAGCTGGGTCAGGTACGGATTGGTCTTCTCCCCCGGCTGCTCGGTGGAGAACAGCACGGTGATCTCGGGAAGCGTCGCTTCGCGCGCCATCGTCATGGCATTCATCGCAGCGCCTCCTGCGGGTGCCGCTGGCCGAGCGCGCTCCGGTACTCGTCGAGGTAGCGCCCCACGACATGCCGCCAGTCGTAGCGCTCGACGTAGGCCATGGCGGCTTCGCGGCGCCGGCCGAAATCTCGCTCCAGCTCCAGCTCCAGCGCCAGCCGCTCCACGCGCACGGCCGCCCCGATCGGGTCGTCGCGATCGACCAGGATGCCCTGCCCCGACTCACCCGAAAGCCGCGCGAACGGGGGAATGTCGCTCAGCACGGGAATCAGTCCCGCGCTCATCGCCTCGACCGCCGCGATCCCGAATCCCTCGTGCCGCGACAGGCAGACGAACAGCTGCGCCTGGCGCATCAGCAGGCGCAACTGCTCCTGGCTCGGCGAAACGTGCAGATCGACATGCGCGGCCAACCCGCGGGTCGCGATGGCCGCGCGGATGTCGGCCTCGCTGAAGTCGTACTCGCGGCCGGCCACGATCAGCCGCCAGGCCGGATCGAGCGCGATCAGCGCCTTCAGCAGGTCCAGCGTTTCCATCAGGCCCTTGTTGACCGACCAGCGCCCGAAGTAGATCAGGGTGCGGCCGGGGACCTGCGCCCCCTGCCCGGCGTACTTGCCCACGTCCACGCCGTTCTCGATCACGCGCAGCCGCGCCGGGGCCACCACGCGCGAGAACATGTCGCCGTCGTTCTCGCTGGTCGCGATCACCCGGCGATAGGCCAGCGCGGAAGCGCGCGTCAGCGTGTTGAACCACACCTTCTTGAGCCTGGACGCATAGCCGGTATGGAAGAAGCCGCCATGGGTCGAGACCACCATCGGCTTGCCGTGCAGTGGCCGCGACACGGCGAGGAAGTCGTAGAAGAAATCGATGCCATGCACGTGCACCAGGTCGGCGGCCCCCAGCGCCGCCAGCACCGAGGGCGCCAGCGGGTAACGCGTGGATCCGCGATAGGGGATCCTCGTCACCGGCAGGTCCTCGTAGTGCGCCTCGCGCGCCAGCGTCGTCGCCGGCGCGGTGAACAGCCGGTCCAGCGTCACCACGCGCACGTCGTCGTCCGCCACCGCGCGATGCTGGCGCGCGATGTTGAGCACCACCTCTTCCATGCCACCGATGGAAGGATGGAACTGGCGGACCACGTGCACGACTTTCATCAGGCCTTCTCTCTCCTCCAGAACGAACGGATCAGGCGGCCGTACCCGCGGCGGCCGGCCTGGCCCCCAGCGACCACGGCGCCCACCGCATCAGCACCGCGCGCATGGGCACGCAGGCGAGCAATGCCACGACCGACACGAACAATGCCCAGGCCGGCCCCGGACCGCCGGGGCCGAAGCCACCCAGCAGCGAAGCCACCCCGGAAAGCACGAAGAACACCAGCAGATGCGTGCACAGCACCAGCAACGTGTTGCGGCCGATCCACTGCACCCAGCGCCACCGCGCCAGCAGCTGCGCGGCGCACAGCGTCATCGCCGTGCCCAGCAGGGCCGCGACCAGGAACACGATGCGGGAGTACCCGAACTCCAACTGGTTGATGTCCACCCGCCCGTTGCGCCAGGCCAATACCAGCCAGGGCAGGCCCAGCACCACCAGGCCCACCAGGTTGCCGGCCGGAGTGCGCGGCAGCAGCCAGCCCGCATACGAGCACAGGGCGCCCGCGGAGAAGAAGAAGAGCGCCACCGGCAGCACGTCCAGCGCGAACGGGAGCCGCAGCCCCAGTCCCGGGAACCAACCGATCCACAGCCACGACACCACGCCGGCGCCCAGCGCCATCCACCCCGGCAGGACGCGCCGCCGCAGGTAAAGATAGGCCAGCGTCGTGACGAACAGGGCCGGCAGGAACCACAACGCCGGCTGCACGTACAACTCGGGCCCGATGCCGCTCACCAATCCCTGCAGCGGCTCCCACCAAGGCCGGTCGCCCCAGCGTGCGGCCTTCTCGCCGATGTTGCGGGTCAGCAGCCAGTACGCGTAGCCCAGCGCGAAGAAGCACACGTACGGCACCAGCAGCGTGCGGGCGAGCTTCTTCCACGCCTTCCAGCCCGCGCGCGCCGACCCATGTCCCTCCCCCACCCAGCCGGAGACGAAGAAGAACAGCGGCACGTGGAAGCTGTAGACCAGGATCGTGAATGCCTGCGGTATGCCCTTGGCGTGGCCGAGCACCACCAGCACGATGGCCAGGGCCTTGGCGGCGTCCATCCTGAGGTCGCGCACGCGCACGGGCGTCGCCGCACGGTGTGCCGGGAGGACCGCGTTCCCCACCCGCAGCACGCCGCTCATGGCAGCGCTCCCGCCGGAACGTGATCCTTCCCTCCGGCGATGGACGTGGGCGAGCGTACGGCCCTGTCCGCCCGCATGGCGCTCGCCGCCGGCATGGCCTGCATCTGCCACAGGCAGCCGCAGGCAAACCACCACAGCGCCGACGTCTTGATCGAGAAATAGCCGTTGGACACCAGCAGGCTCAGCGCGAAGGCGAAGATCGCCAGGTTCTTGAACAGTTGCCCCTCGCGCGTGGGCAGCGTCAGCAGGAAGGAATAGGCCAGCAGGAACGCCAGCACGCCGACCACCGACTGCGATGCGATGAAGTAGGAGATGCCGCTGTCGAAGTAGCGGTACGCCGCCCCGGGATCCAATCCCATCCACGTCGCGAACGGGAGATGGTTGATGGAATCGACGGTGAAGAAGATCCGGCCGAGCGTGGTGTCCTCGTACGCGGTGATGCCCGAGACCCAGACCAGCAGCCATCCTCCGGCCAGCACCAGGAAGAACAGCAGGAACGCCAGGCGCTGGTCGAGCCGCAACAGGAACGGCGCCAGCAGCAGCATCAGCACGCAGGTGCCGGCGGCGAGCCGTCCGTCCGAGGCGACGATCAGAAAGCCGATCAATCCGATCGACAACAGCAGTGCCGGCGGCTTGAACCAGCGCGCGAACGCCAGCACGATCGCCGCGAAGAAGATGATGTAGTTGCCCATCGTCACCGGCTCGACGAACACCGAAGAGGCGCGCGGCAGGTTGGAACCCGGCAGGAAGTTGCGCTCGCCCGGCCGCGTGGCGCTGACGTAGAGATTGCTGTCCTGGTTCCAGAAACCCTCGGCGCTGGCGCCGCGGGCGTTGACGAAGTAGCTCTTCGGGTTGACGACGTCCCCGTACACGTCCGGCGTGGCGAGCTCGAACAGGGCCACCAGCGCCACCACCACGGTCATGCGCAGGAACAGCTTGGGCAGGGAGCCGCGGTACGACGCGCCCAGGACGAGGAAGGCGAAGGCGATCAGCGCGTCGCGGAAGAACTTGGGATCCACCTGCCAGGAGAACAGGAACCGCACCAGCATCAACGCCACCACCAGTCCGAGCCCGCTCACCACCAGCGCCAGCCGCCTGCGCTCCAGCGACCAGATCCCGATCGCGAAGCAGGCCGCGTAGATCAGGAACTCGACGGCATACGTCATCGCCGGCCGGACCGTGAACACCTTCGCGTTGATCACCGCCAGCACGATGTTGTAGCCCACGGCCAGCAACATCAGCACCTCGATGCCGAAGTTCATCCAGCGCGTGCGCCGCAGCCGCGCGGTCTCCGCCGCGGCCACCGGGGTTTCCGGCGGTCGCGGCGGTCCTGGCGGGACGCTGGCGGGGTGCCCTTTCTCCATGGCCGTCAGTAGGCGTTCTTCTGGCCGAGCACGCGTACCGCGGTCAGCACGATGATGCGGATGTCCAGCCACAGCGACCAACGGCGGATGTAGTCCAGGTCGTACTGGATGCGCTTCTTCATCGTCCGCAGGTCGGGGGTCTCGCCGCGGAAGCCGTTCACCTGCGCCCAGCCGGTGATGCCCGGCTTGACGTAGTGGCGCTGCATGTAGCGGTGGATCAGCTTCTCGTAATGGGTATTGTGCTGGGCCGCGTGCGGGCGCGGCCCGACGATCGACATGCTGCCGCCCAGCACGTTGAAGATCTGCGGCAGCTCGTCCAGGCTGGTCCTGCGCAGGAAGGCGCCGAAGCGGGTGATGCGCGGGTCGTTGCGCGTGGCCTGCACGATCTGCGGGCCGCTGTCGTCATGCACGCGCATCGAGCGGAACTTCATCATGTGGAACTCGCGCCCGCCCAGGCCGTTGCGGCGCTGGCGGAAGAACACCGGGCCGGGCGAGCTCAGCTTCACGCCGACCGCGATCGCCAGCATCAGCGGCCACAGCAGCATCAGCGCCAGCACCGCCACGATCTTGTCCTGCAGGGCCTTGGCCACCACGAAGTAGTTGTCGCGGTCCACGCCGCCCTGGCGCAGGTTGATCACCGGCACCGTGCCGATCTGCTCGGCCGACTGGTTGAGCATGCCGAAGTCGAACAGGTCCGGCACCAGCTTGACGTTGATCGGGTAGCGCTCGAGCTTCTCGAGCAACTGCTTGATCCTGTCGCGCTCGCCCAGCGGCAGCGAGATCCAGACCTGCTCCACGCGGTTCTGGTCGAGATAGGCCACCAGTTCGTCCGGCGCGCCGAGGCACGGGATCGCGGAGCGATCTTCCGGCAGCGCCAGGTCGTAGCGGCTGGTGAAATAGCCCACCACGTTCATGCCGACCCATGGGTTGCGGTCCAGGTAGCGATGGATCTTCAGCACCGGGTGGCGCAACCCGACCACGACGACGCGCTGCACGTCCATGCCGCGCGCGCGCAGGTGGTTCAGGAACGTGCGCAGGCCGGTGCGCGCCAGCACCAGCACGGCCAGCCCGCCGGCGAACCACAGTCCGATCCAGAGCCGCGACACGGTCTGGCCGAACTGGACGATGAGCGCATGCACGGAGAACAGCGCGAAGATGCCGGCGAACGCCGCGCCGAGCACCAGCAGCTCCTTGCGCAGGCCGCGACCGCGCCAGCTCCGGTACAACGGGAACATCGCGAAGCAGATCACCGCGTACAGCAAGGTGGTGCCGATCGCCACGCGATAGGCGGCCGCCGGCACCCAGGTACCGTAGAGCACGCGGTACGCCGCCAGGCCGGAGGCGACGACGACGGCGAGATCGAGCACTCGCAAGGCCAGGTCGGCCGCCGCCGAGTATTTCGAGAGGAGACGTCGCGACGAAGACGTGTAGGTCGCACTACTGAGGTCTGCCAAGAGCATGGGGTGGTCCTCCAAACCCGTCGGCCGGCATGCAGGGGGACACGCCGGTTTACCGGGTCTCGATTCGTCTGTCGCACACCGCTGCGGCGCCCCTAACACCGACCCCAGGCCATGCGACAGCCCTTCGACAATCAACAGATCAAACGTTCAACACGCGGACTCGCAGGGTAATGGAATGCCTCCTCTTCTCGCCGGATCGCACTTCATCATCGTCAGTTCCTGTTACCGAAGCTGTACCTCGCGGCGCTGCGTTCATCGACGTCACCGCTGTTCCTCGCGCAGGAAATACCGGAGCAACGCGAAAGCCACCGCGATGAATGCGCCGAAGATGAACCCGATCGCCAGGTTCAGCGGCCACTTCGGCGAGGAAGGCTTACTGGGAACGTCGGCCACGTCGACGATCGAGACGTTGTTGCTGCCGATGTTCCCGGCCACGCCGATCTCCTTGTAGCGCTGCAGCAAGGCATCGTAGAGCTGCCGGTTGGTATCGGCCTCGCGCTTGAGCATGTTGTAGCGGATGCTGCGCGACTGCAGGTCCAGCTCGTCGCCCTTGAGGCTGGCGATCCGGCTTTCGAGCAATTGCTCCTGCCGGCTCGCGGCGTCGTAGGCCGCCTTGAGCGAACCGCGGATGTTCAGCACCTCGCGGTTGATCTGGCGCTGCAGCTCGTCGCGCTGCGACTGCAGCCGCTGCATCTCCGGATACTGCGGCTTGAAGGTCGCCAGCTTCTGCTGGTACTCCGCGTCGATCTTGGCCTGTTCGGCGCGCAGGGTCTGGATCAGCGGGTTGGCGATCGTCTGCGGCAGGCTCATGCCGTCACCGGCCGCGGCCTGCCGCCAGGCCGCTTCCGCCTTGATCCGCGCGTCCTGCGCCGAAGCGAGCATCGCATTCAGCTCGGTAAGGTTCTGCGCCGGCAACGACGGCTTGTCCTCGCCGACGGACACGATCTTCTCCTGGCTCGAGTAATCGACCAGGTTCTTCTCCGACTCCTCGACCTTGCCGCGCAACTGCTCCAGCCGCTCGGACAGGTACTTGGTCGCGAACGCGGACGCGCGCAGCCGCCGTTCCTGGTTGCTGACGATGAACACGCGCGCATAGGCGTTGGCGATCTTGGCAGCCAGCGCCGGATCGGGCGAATCGAAGTTGATGTAGACCAGCCGCGAGTTCAGCACCGGCTCGATGTCCAGCCCGGCCAGCAGCACCGGGGTCAGCACGCGCTCGGCGATGCTCTGCCGGCTCACCAGTTCCCCGCCGCGTTCGCGCCTGGCCGACTGCACCTTGTCCACGGCCTCGTCGACCAGCGGCTTGAAGGCCGGCTCCTGATCGAGCTTCGCCTCGCGGATGACCGCGCGCGCGAGCGAGCGGCTCTGCAGCAGCTGGTACTGGGTCTGGTAGAAGTCCTTGTCCTGCGGCGACTCCACCGGCATCAGGCTTTCGACGTTGACCACGTTGAGCGTGTCGCGCTCGATCTGCAGCGTGCTGCTCGCGCGATAGCTCGGGGTCAGCAGGAACGTCGCCAGCGCCACCAGCGCCACGATCGCCACGGTGATCAGCACGATCAGCCAGCGCTGGCCGTAGAGCGCCTGCCAGTAGTCGCGCAGGCCCATGTCAGCCGGTTGCAGGTGCCCATGCGGCACGGAACGATGTTCGGGATGGATGCTCATCGGTAGGCGCGCCACACCATGACGAAGGGAGTCAGCTCGAGCACGGTGCGCAACAACAGCCGCGCGTCGGAGCGATAGACGACCACGATGTCGCCGCCGTAGATCTCCGGATCGGGCGCCTTGCCCTCCTCGATGTCGGTCAGGTCGAACCGCGCGACCATCTTCTGGCCCTGCACGGTGCGGAACACGATGATGTTGCGCCGGCTCGCCACGCTGCTCACGCCCTTGGCCTGCGACAGCGCCTGCTGCAGCGTGAGGTTGGAACCGACGACGGGATAGATGCCCGGCTCGTCCACCGCGCCGGTCACGGTGACGCGGCGCCCGTTGGCTTCCTGCACGAAGACCGAGACCTGCGGGTCCTGCAGGTAGCCCGTGCGATAGCGATCGGCGATCTGCTTCTCCAGTTCCACCACGCCCACGCCGGACGCCTGCACCTCGCCGATCAGCGGCAGCGTGATGTGGCCCTGGTTGTCCACGCGCACCGTGCGCTCCAGGTCGTCGACCTGGAACACCTTCACCAGCAGCAGGTCGCCAGGGGCCAACCGGTACTCGGGCTGCACCGTCGACAGCGCGAGCGGATCGGGCTCCGGCAGCTGGCTCGCCATGTGCGAGGTCGTGCTGCATGCGCCCAGGAGTATCGAGCAGATCAGGGCCAGGCACGCGCCTTGTCCGGGTCTTCCGATCGGTGTCTTCATGCGTCGCGTCTATCCGCCTTTGTTGGGTGGGGTTCGGGAACTCCGGCACCCTTCGGCCGACGCCGGTGCGCCAGTCGAAACGGGTGTCTACGGAGGATTTCCGATTCCGGCACTCCCGGCCGGAACCAACAACGGAGCTACGTGTTGCGCCGCACTATGGCACAGAAAAGATGTCCTGCAATGCTCTCGCGTCGATTTTTTGACGCGCGTTGTAGGCAGGGTTCAAGTTCGTTCCCAAGGCCTTCACGCCGCATGAATATCCATGCGAAGAAAGCGTGGCGAAAGCTGTGCGCATCGAACGACCGCGATCACACATTCACGTATTCACCACATGAAGCTGCGACGTTTTGCGCACTTCGCTGCATTGATCCGCGCGTCGCGGACGGCCGCGCATCCGGTCATGGGCAATGTGCGCGGCATGTCTCAATCCATGCCGATGGCGAGGGCGCGTTGCGCAACTCGGCCGATGGAACGCGCATCGGTGCGGAGCCGACGCCCCCGCGCGGGAGAACTGCGCATGCGGTTGCGCGCCCGACCGCCAAACGAAAACGGCGGCCTGCACGATGCAGGCCGCCGCTTCGATGGTTTGGTCGGGGTAGCCGGATTCGAACCGACGACCACCAGTCCCCCAGACTGGTGCGCTACCAGGCTGCGCTATACCCCGGAAGGTGTCCCGCTTCTCGGCGGGCTGGCGATTATAGCGGCTTTGTGAAGGCTTTTCCTAGCTCGCCCGGCACGTTCAACGCCGCAACAGCTGCAGGACTTCCTCGAGCTCCATCCGCACCTGCCGGATGATCTGGTTGCTCAGCGCGGATTCCTGGCGGGCGCCCTCGCCTTCCAGGCGCAGGCGCGCGCCGCCGATGGTGTAGCCCTGTTCGTAGAGCAGGCTGCGGATCTGGCGCACCATCAGCACGTCGTGGCGCTGGTAGTAGCGGCGGTTTCCGCGACGCTTGACCGGTTCCAGGCTCGGGAACTCGGTCTCCCAGTAGCGCAGCACGTGCGGCTTGACGTCGCACAGCTCGCTGACCTCGCCGATGGTGAAGTAGCGCTTGGCCGGAATCGGCGGAAGTTCGCGGTTACTGCCCGGATCCAGCATATGCCTCCACCCGCTCCTTGAGCTTCTGGCCCGGACGGAAGGTGACCACCGTGCGGGCGGAAATCGGAATCTCCTCGCCGGTCTTGGGATTGCGACCGGGCCTCTGGTTCTTGCGACGCAGGTCGAAGTTGCCGAAACCGGACAGCTTCACCTGCCGCCCCTGCTCCAGCGCGTCGCGCAACACGTCGAAGAACGCGTCCACGAACTCCTTGGCTTCGCGCTTGTTCAGACCGACCTCGTCGAACAACCGTTCTGCCATTTCCGCTTTCGTCAATGCCATCACATCCCCCAGCCTACCGCCTCAACCACGGATCCGGGCGCGGTGCTCGCGCTCGATGACGGTCACCACCTCGTTCACGACGGCATCCACGTCTCGGTCGGTCAGAGTGCGCGAGTTATCCTGCAAAATCAAGCCCATAGCCAGACTCTTGAAGCCCGGCTCGACCCCCGTGCCGACGTAGCGGTCGAACAGCTGGACCTCGCGCAGCAGCGGCCCGACCGTCCCGCGCACCGTGGCCTCCAGGGCGGACCAGTCCACCGCCTCCGGCACCAGGAAGGCCAGGTCGCGGCGCACCGAGGGATAGCGCGACAGTTCGGCCGCCCGCGGCAGCGCGCGCCGCGCCAGGGCCTCGAACTCCAGCTCGAAACCGAACACGTCCATGTCCAGGTCCAGCGCCCGCGCCAGGCGCGGATGCAACTGGCCGATCCAGCCGATGCGCTCGCCGTCGCGGTAGACGTCGGCGGAACGGCCCGGATGGCCGAACGGGCGGTCCGAGCGGCGGTACTCAAGCTGGGCGCCGGACGCCGCGGCCAGCGATTCCAGGTCGCCCTTCAGGTCGTGGAAATCTACCTTGCGCGCCGGCTCGCCCCATTGCAGGGCCTGGGCATCGCCGCAGACCGCTGCCGCCACGCACAGGCGCTCCACCGGCGCGGCACCGGCCTCGGCCGCGCGCGAGAACACCTTGCCCAGCTCGAACAGGCGCACCCGGCCCAGCTGGCGGGCGGCATTGCGGCCCAGCGCCGCCACCAGGCCCGGCAGCAGCTGCGGCCGCATCACCGCCAGCTCGGCCGACAGCGGATTGGCGAGCGGGACGGTATCGGCCTCGAGCTGCCAGTGTCCGAGCAAGCCGGCATCGACGAAGGCGTAGTTGATGGTCTCCTGCAGATCGCGCGCGACCAGCTGGCGGCGCGCGTTCCACTCGTCCACCCGCGTCTCGGTCGGCATCGCGACGCGCGCGGCGCCCCCGGGCAGCGTGGTCGGGATATTGCCGTAGCCGTGGATGCGCGCCAGTTCCTCGATCAGGTCTTCCTCGATCGCGATGTCGAAGCGGCGGCCCGGCGCAGTCACCTGCCAGCCATCGGCGGAGGCGGCCACCTGCATGCCCAGGGCGCGCAGAATGCGCTCCACCTCGGCGTCCTCGATGGCGATCCCCAGCACGCGCGCGATGCGCGCGCGGCGCAGGCCGATCGGCTGCGGCCTGGCCAGGTCCTGCTCGCGCACGGCCTCGACCACCGGCCCCGGCACGCCGCCGGCCACGTCCAGGATCAGCCGGGTGGCGTACTCGATCGCCATGCGCGGCAACTGCGGGTCCACGCCGCGCTCGAAGCGGTGCCCCGCGTCGGTATGCAGCCCCAGGCGGCGGCTGCGGCCGATGATCGCCGAGGGAACCCAGTGCGCCGCCTCCAGGAAAACGCGGGTGGTGGCGGTGGTGACGCGGGTATCCGCGCCGCCCATGATGCCGCCCAGCGCGACGGCGCGTGCGCCGGCCCCGCCCTGGCTGTCGGCCACGACGAGGAACTCCTCGTCCAGGCTGACGGTGCGCTCGTCGAGCAGCTTGACGGTTTCCCCGGCGCGCGCGGGACGCACCACCACCGGACCCTGCAAGGTGTCGCGGTCGAAGGCATGCATCGGCTGGCCCAGTTCCAGCATCACGTACTGGGTGACGTCGACCAGGAAACTGATCGGGCGCAGGCCCGCGCGACGCAGGCGCTCGGCCATCCACAGCGGCGTCGGCCGGCCGGCATCGACGCCATCGATGGCGCGGCCGACGAAGCGCGGCACGCGCGCGCCCGCCTGGAGTTCGACCTCCAGGCGGCTGTCGCTCTGCGCGGGCACCGGTTCGGCCTGCAAGGGATTGACGGTGCTGCCGGTGGCTGCCGCCACGTCGTAGGCAATGCCGCGCACGCTGAAGCAGTCGGCGCGGTTCGGGGTGAGCTTGATCTCGATGCTGGCGTCGGGCAGCCCCAGGTACTCGGCCAGCGGCTGGCCGACCGGCGCGTCGTCCGGCAACTCGAACAGGCCCGACCCGTCGCTGTCCAGGCCCAGTTCCCTGGCCGAGCACAGCATGCCGTTGGACTCCACGCCGCGCAGCTTGGCCGGCTTGATCTTCAGCTCGCCGACCTGGGCGCCCACCAGCGCCAGCGGCGCGACCAGCCCAGCGCGCGCGTTCGGCGCACCGCAGACGATCTGCAACGGCTCGCCCTGCCCAGCATCGACCTTGCAGACCTGAAGCCGGTCGGCTTCCGGGTGGCGGACCGCCTCGACGATGCGCGCCACCACCACCTGCTGCAGGCCCTCGCCGAGCGCGGCGACCTCTTCGACCTCCAGGCCGATGGCGGTCAACACCGCGCTCAGTTCATCGCGCGAGGCGCTGGTCGGGACATGGCTGCGCAACCAATTTTCGGAGAATTTCATGGTCTTTCCGGGACTCGGGACTGGGGACCCGGGACTCGGAGGGGCTGGCTCGCGGACCGGCAGCAGCAGTAGCGCTTCTGCGAGTCCGAGCCCCGTCCCGAGTCCCGGACGTGATTCAGGCGAACTGGCGCAGGAACCTCACGTCGTTCTCGAAGAACGCGCGCAGGTCGTTGACGCCATAGCGCAGCATCGCGAAGCGCTCCACGCCCAAGCCGAACGCGAAGCCGGTGTAGCGCTCCGGGTCTATGCCGCAGTTCTTCAGCACGTTCGGGTGCACCATGCCGCAGCCGAGCACCTCCAGCCAGCGCGTGCTGCCGTCCGGCTGCTGCCAGGCGATGTCCACCTCGGCGCCCGGCTCGACGAACGGGAAATAGCTGGGACGGAAGCGCATCTCGAAGTCGCGCTCGAAGAACGCGCGCACGAACTCCGACAGCGTGCCCTTCAGGTCCGCGAAGGTCGAATGCTCGTCGACCAGCAGGCCTTCGATCTGGTGGAACATCGGCGAATGGGTCTGGTCGCTGTCGCTGCGGTAGACCTTGCCGGCGGCGATCATCCGCAGCGGCGGCCGGTGCGCGTCCATGTAGCGCACCTGCACGCCGGAGGTGTGGGTGCGCAGCAGGCGGCCGTCGCCGAAGTAGAAGGTGTCGTGCATCGCCCGCGCAGGATGGTGCGGCGGGAAATTCAGCGCCTCGAAGTTGTGCCAGTCGTCCTCGATCTCTGGGCCGTCGGCCAGCTCGTAGCCGAGCCGCCCGAAGATCTCGGCGATGCGCTCCAGCGTGCGGGTGACCGGGTGCAGGCCGCCGCGCTCGCCGCGCCGGCCCGGCAGGGTCACGTCGATCCGCTCGCCGGCCAGGCGCGCATCCAGCGCGGCGTCCTCCAGCACCGCGCGGCGCTCGCCGAGCGCGGTCGAGACGGCATCGCGGACCACGTTGATCGCCTCGCCGGCGGCCTTGCGCTGCTCGGCCGGCAGCGCGCCCAGCTGCTTGAGCTGCGCGGTGATGCTGCCGCTCTTGCCCAGCAGCGCGACGCGCAGCGCCTCCAACTGCTCGGGATTCTGCGCGGCGGCGATGTCCGCCAGCGCCTGACTGCCCAGGGTCTCGATGTCGCTCATGGATTCCGGCATCCGTTTGCCTCAAAGAAAAAGGGGAAGGGCTCGCGCCCTTCCCCCGGATTTCGGCGATGTTTCCCTAGCAAGAGCCCGCGCACGGAGGCGCGGGTTCCCGCGAGGGGACTCGCACTCAAGCCGCCAGCGCGCCCTTCGCCTTCTCAGCCAGCGCGGCAAAACCGGCCGCGTCGTGCACGGCGATGTCCGCCAGCACCTTGCGGTCCAGGGTGATGCCGGCCTTCTGCAGGCCGTTCATGAAACGGCTGTAGCTCAGGCCGTTGATGCGGGCGGCCGCGTTGATGCGGGTGATCCACAGCGAGCGGAAATTGCGCTTCTTCTGCTTGCGGCCGATGTAGGCGTACTGCTGCGCCTTGATGACCGCCTGCTTGGCGACGCGGAAGACCTTGCGGCGGGCGTTGTAGTAGCCCTTCGCCAGGGTCAGGATCTTCTTGTGACGGCGGCGCGCCTGCACGCCACGCTTGACTCGTGCCATTGTTCAGTCCTCAGAGGTAGGGAAGCATGCGGTCCAGACGGCCTGCGTCTTCTGCGCGGACGTGGTTCGTCTGACGCAGGTTGCGCTTCCGCTTGGTCGCCTTCTTGGTGAGGATGTGGCTACGGTTGGCGTGGCCGGCCTTGTACTTGCCGGAGGCGGTCTTGCGGAAACGCTTGGCCGCCGCCCGGTTGGTCTTGATCTTGGGCATTGCTATGTCCTTGATGGTGTATGTCACTGACGAGGGCGGTGGCCTTGCCACGCTTTCCGTCCTTGCCCCGGCCTGCTTGTAAGCCCCTGTTCCCCAAGGGAACGGAGCCGGTCCTGTACCGCTCGCGCGGCACCCCGACGAATCGGAGCCGCCTATCATGCCAGATTGCGGAATGTCTTGCAAATCAGCGCATTGGCGCCGGCGCCCCGGTGCGGGGGCACGGGCGGCCGCGCGGGTCCCGCCCCGCCGGATCCCCGCACGGGACGTGCGGGCACCGGCCGGGGGCGCGCCCTCAAGACTTCTTCTTGGGGGCGATCATCATGACCATCTGGCGCCCTTCCAGGCGCGGGCGCGACTCGATGACGATCTCGTCGCCCAGGTCGGCCTCGATCCGCGCCGCCATCTCGCGGCCCAGCTCCTGGTGGCTCATCTCGCGGCCACGGAAGCGGATGTTGACCTTGACCTTGTCGCCCTCCTCCAGGAAGCGGCGCATGTTGCGCAGCTTGATCTGGTAGTCGCCCTCGTCCGTGACCGGACGGAACTTGAGCTCCTTGATCTCGACCTGCTTGGTCTTCTTCTTGGCCTCGTTGGCCTTTTTCTGCTGCTCGAACTTGAACTTGCCGAAATCCATGATCTTGCAGACCGGCGGATCGGCCTGCGGCTGGATCTCGACCAGGTCGAGGCCTTCGTCCTCGGCCATCGACAGCGCTTCGTCGCGCGACAACACGCCGACCATTTCGCCGTTGCTGCCGATCACGCGCACGCGCGGCACACGGATTTCATGGTTCCTGCGGTTCTGTTTGTTGTCAGGGGTACTGATTGTTGCAATCTCCCAGGGGAATCGAACCGGCACTTCCGGATCATCCAGACCGGCCGGGGTTGGCTTAGGCTGCCTGCTCTGCCCGTAGGCGCTCGATGAAGGCGGAGACCGACATCGTCCCCAGGTCCTCGCCCGACCGCGTCCGCACAGCGACCGCGCCATTTTCCTTCTCGCGGTCGCCGACCACCAGCAGGTATGGCACGCGTTGCAGCGTATGCTCGCGAATCTTATAGCCGATCTTCTCGTTCCGCAAATCGGCCTCGACCCGGAAGCCTTGATTTGCAAGGGTTTTCCGGACCGACTCGACGTATTCGGCCTGCGCGTCGGTGATATTGGCCACCACCGCCTGCACCGGGGCCAGCCAGGCCGGGAACGCACCGGCATGGTGCTCGATCAGGATGCCGATGAACCGCTCCATCGAGCCGACGATGGCCCGGTGCAGCATCACCGGATGCCTCTTCTGGCTGTTTTCGTCGACGTATTCAGCTCCGAGGCGCTGCGGCATCATGAAATCGACCTGCACCGTGCCCAGCTGCCAGGTCCGGCCGATCGCGTCCTTCAGGTGGTACTCGATCTTCGGGCCGTAGAAGGCGCCCTCGCCCGGCAGTTCCTGCCAGCTCACGCCGTTGCGGCTCAACGCCGAGCGCAGCGCGGCCTCGGCCTTGTCCCAGGTCGCATCGTCGCCCAGGCGCTTTTCCGGGCGCAGCGCGATCTTGATCTGGATGTCGTCGAAGCCGAAGTCGGAATAGACCTTCAGCGCCTGCTGGTGGAACGCGGTGACCTCGGCCTCGATCTGCTCCTCGGTGCAGAAGATGTGGCCGTCGTCCTGGGTGAAGCCGCGCACGCGCAGGATGCCGTGCAGCGCGCCGGACGGCTCGTTGCGGTGGCAGGCGCCGAACTCGCCGTAGCGGATCGGCAGGTCGCGGTAGCTGTGCAGGCCCTGGTTGAACACCTGGACGTGGCCCGGGCAGTTCATCGGCTTGACCGCGTAGGTGCGCTTCTCCGACTCGGTGAAGAACATGTTCTCCTGGTAGTTGTCCCAGTGGCCGGACTTCTGCCACAGCGACACGTCCAGGATCTGCGGGCAACGCACCTCGCCGTAGCCGCTCTCGCGGTAGACCCGGCGCATGTACTGCTCGACCACCTGCCAGATCGCCCAGCCCTTGGGATGCCAGAACACCAGGCCCGGGCCTTCCTCCTGCAGGTGGAACAGGTCCTGGGCCTTGCCGATCTTGCGGTGGTCGCGCTTCTCGGCTTCCTCGATGCGCTGGATGTAGGCGTCGAGCTGCTTCTTGTCGGCCCAGGCGGTGCCGTAGATGCGCTGCAGTTGCTCGTTCTGCGCGTCGCCGCGCCAGTAGGCGCCGGAGATGCGGGTCAGCTTGAACGCCTTCAGGAAGCGCGTGTTCGGCACGTGTGGGCCGCGGCACATGTCCACGTATTCCTGGTGGTAGTACATGCCCATCGCCTTGACGTCCTCGGGCATGTCCTCGATCAGGCGCAGCTTGTAGTCCTCGCCGCGCGCCTTGAAGATCTCGACCACCTCGGCGCGCGGGGTCATCTTCTTGACCACGTCGTAGTCCTGGGCGATCAGCTCGGCCATGCGCTTCTCGATCGCGGCCAGGTCTTCCGGCGTGAACGGGCGCTCGGAGTAGATGTCGTAGTAGAAGCCCTCGGCGATGACCGGGCCGATCACCATCTTCACCTCGGGGTACAGCTGCTTGACCGCGTGCCCGACCAGGTGCGCGCAGGAGTGGCGGATGATCTCCACGCCCTCCTCGTCCTTGGCGGTGATGATGCGCAGGCTGGCGTCGTGGTCGATGACGTCGCTGGCATCGACCAGCACGCCGTCCACCGAGCCGGCGATGGTGGCCTTGGCCAGGCCGGCGCCGATCGACTGGGCGACCTGCATGACGGAAACGGGACCTTCGAATTCGCGGCGGCTGCCGTCGGGGAGCGTGATGGTGATCATGGCGGGGAAGAACTCGATGCCTGGCCGGGGCCGGCGGGGTTGCGTTCGGAAAGCCGCGCGAAGGCGCAGCTCTGTTCAGGGACCCACAAAAAAAGGCGCCGGAAGGCGCCTGTGCGGGGCCTGCGGCATGGGTCAGCGGTGGGCGGTGGTAGTGCTCATGTCGCACGCTCGGCCGGCGTTTCCGCGGGCCACCTTGTCCGTACAGGAGAGTGATCCCGGCAATGGTAAACCAATCCCGGCGGCGGTGCGCGACGTGGCATGATGCCTGACCCGTTCCGTGCCTTCGGCCGCCATGACCATCAAGGGCAAGCCCACCTCGCTCGACATCGCTTACCTGGCCGGGGTTTCCCAGCCGACAGTGTCGCGGGCGCTGCGCGGCAGCCCGATGGTCAACCCGGAGACCCGCAAGCGGATCCTGGAGATCGCCCGGCAGCTGAACTACAAGGTCGACAAGAACGCCTCCAGCCTGCGCCTGCGCAATGCCGGGACCCTGGCGTTGCTGTTCTTCGAGGACCCGACCCCGGACGATTCGCTGATCAACCCGTTCTTCCACTCGATGCTGGGCTCGATCACCCGCGCCTGCGCGATGCGCGGCTACGACCTGCTGGTGTCGTTCCAGCAGCTGTCCACCGACTGGCACGCCGATTACGAGGACAGCCACAAGGCCGACGGGCTGATCCTGCTCGGCTACGGCGACTACCTGGAGGCCCGGCACCGGCTGCAGCAACTGGTCGAACAGGGCACGCACTTCGTGCGCTGGGGCGCCGCCCTGCCCGACCAGCCCGGCATCTCGATCGGCAGCGACAACTTCCAGGGCGGGCTGGACATCACCTGCCACCTGATCGAGCGCGGCCGCCGCCGGATCGCCTTCCTCGGCCATGCCTCGAACCACTACCCGGAATTCTTCGAGCGCTGGCGCGGCTATCGCGAGGCGTTGGAAAGCGCCGGGCTGTCGGCGGATGCCGCGCTGCAGGCCGATGCGATCACCACCGAGCAGTCCGGCTACGAGGCGGCCGCGGAGCTGCTGGCGCGGGGCGTGCCGTTCGATGCGATCTGCGCCGCCAGCGACCTGATCGCGATCGGGGCGATGCGGGCGCTGCGCGAGCGGGGCCTGCGCGTGCCGCAGGACGTCGCGGTGACCGGGTTCGACGACATCCCGATCGCCGGCGCGATGGCGCCGGCCCTGTCCACCGTGCAGCAGGACACCAAGCAGGCCGGCGCACTGCTGGTGGAGAGCCTGATCGCGCTGATCCGGGGCGAACCCGCGGAGAATCGCACCATTCCGACCCGGCTGGTGCTGCGCGATTCGTCGCAGGCCGGCTAGCTAGCCCGCGCGCGCCGGTTCGCGGCGGCTACCGCGCATCGCGCCGGTCGCGCTCGGCCTGGGCCTGCATCTGCAGGTCCAGCTGCCGGACCAGTGCCGGCTCGGTCACCGCGGCATCCAGCACGAACACCTTGACGTCGTGCGGCGCCACCTCGGCTTCCAAGCTCCGGCCGGCCTCGACCGCGCTGCCGTCCAGCGCGTCGCGCCAACGCCCCGCCTGCAGGTAACGGTCGACCCGGAAGCGGTGCGGCGCATCGCCCTTGTTGAGCAGCACCAGCGCGGTCTGGGCCTGGCCGCCGTGCTGGTAGACCCGGTAGAAGGCGGCCTGGTCGCCCCGCAGCGCCACGTCGACCTGCAGGCCGCGCTGCAGCGCGGGCGTGGTTTCGCGCAGGCGGGCGATCCGCCGCAAGGGCGCGAAGATCGGGCTCTGCGGGGCGATGTCGACGTGCTCCTGGCCGAAGTAGGCGCGGTTGCCGGCATGCTCGGCGCGGCCGCGCATGAAGCCGGTCTCCGAGCCGTAGTAGATCACCGGGATGCCGCGCGCCGTGAACAGCCAGTTGTGCGCGTCGATGAAGCCGTGGTCGTCGGCATCCAGGCGCGCCATGTCGTGGTTGTCGTAGAAGGTCATCAGTTCGTACGGATTGCGATACGGGCCGTCCTGCAGGAACAGCGCGTCGGCCAGCCGTTCGAAGCCGGCCCGCTTGCGGCCGAACACGTCCGACAACGCGCCGCGCAGCGGGAAGTCCAGCACGCTGACCCCGGCATTGCGGGTCCAGGTGTGGCGGGCGATCGAGGCGGGGTCGTAGTCGAAGGCCTCGCCGAACATGAAGAAGCCCGGCTTTTCGGCCCGGATGCGCGCGCTGAACCGGTGCCAGAACGCATCGGGCATCCAGCCGATGGTGTCGATGCGGAACGCGTCGGCGCCCTGCCCCAGCCATTGCAGGTAGGCGCCGGCGAGATAGTCCAGCACCGCCGGGTTGTCCTGGTCGAAATCGGCCAGCTCGGCGAGGTTGCCGTCGAAGATCGAGCCGTCCTTGGGATCGACCGGGCCGATGTCGTTGTAGAACGCGTGCAGCGGATTGTGCTTGGGATCGAGCTGCCGCGGCGGCAGGTTCTGGTGGTCGGCCAGCAGCTTGCCGTCGCGGTCGAAGACCTGCCCGTAGCCGGCCTGCTTGCGGGTCATCGTGAACGCCGGCGAGCCGTGGTTGCCGACGATGTCGAGCACCACCTTCAATCCCTGCGCGTGCATGGCGCGGGTGAAGCCGGCGAAGTCCAGCCCCGGGCTGGGCAGGTGCTCGTCCAGCTTGTAGAAGTTGACGCCCCAGTAGCCGTGGTAGCCGGTCTTGCCCTGGTCGCTGAGCGTGCTGCTGCAGCCGACCGGCTTGCCGCCGCTGAACGGTTCGTCCGGGTTGTCGACGATCGGGGTGATCCAGACCGCGCCGAAGCCGAGGTCGCGGATGTAGCGCGCGTTGTCGACCACGCCCTTGAAGTCGCCGCCGAGGTAGCCGATGTTGCCGTCGATGCCGTCGGGGCAGCGCACCGGGATGTCGAAGGTGCGGTGGCGCCCGCCCTGGTCGCGGTGGTCGTTGGACGGATCGCCGTTGACGAAGCGGTCGGTGACCACGAAGTACACCGCGTTGGCGGCGAACGGCTCCAGGGTGCCGTAGTAGACCGCGCGCTGCTGCGCGCCGGCCGCCCCCGCCAGCGCGGCGAGCGTCGCCATGGCCACCCACCTGTTCGATCTCATGCTTTCTCCCCGACGACCGGCACGCGCAGAACGCAGATTCCCGCCACCACCAGGCTGGCCGCGCCGATCGCCAGGGCCTGGATCGGCTGGCCGCCCAGCCAATGCCTCAGCACGAAGCCGAGCGCGCTGGCCGCGACCAGCTGCGGGATCACGATGAAGAAGTTGAAGATGCCCATGTACACGCCCATCTTGGCGGCGGGCACGCAATCGGACAGCAGCGCGTACGGCAGCGACAGGATCGAGGCCCAGGCGAAGCCGACGCCGACCATCGACAGCAGCAGCCATTGCGGATCGCGGATCAGCAGCAGCGAGTACAGGCCTGCCGCGCCGAGCGCGAGGTTCACCAGGTGGCTCCAGCGCAGGCCCATCGCGCGGACCATCCACGGGATCACCAGCGCGGCCACCGCGGCAAAGCCGTTGTAGGCGCCGAACAGCACGCCGACCCAGTTGGCGCCGTCGTTGTAGGCGGCCGAACCGGGATCGGTCGCGCCGAAGTGCACCTGGGTCACCGCGGCGGTGGTGTAGATCCACATCGCGAACAGCGCGAACCAGGAGAAGAACTGCACCCAGGCCAGCCGTCGCATCGCCTGCGGCATCCGGCCCAGGTCGTGCACGATCGAGACCAGCATGCGGTCGCGACGGATCCACCGCGCCGCCAGCAGCAGCAGGCCGTAGCCGGCCAGCAGCCCGGCCAGCACGTAGAGCATGCGGTCGCCCTCGCGCCAGGCGATCGCGGCCGCCAGCGCCAGGCCGGCGCCCACCCAGCCGGCGCCCGCCGCGGACGACGGCAGGCCGGCAGGCCGCGCTTCTCCCGCCGCCTCCGGCGGCACGGCGTCGTCGAACGCAGCCAGTTGTTGCGGCGAATACTCGCGGGTGGTGAGCACCGTCCAGGCGATCGACAGGAACAGCACCGCGCCGCCGAGGTAGAAGGCGTAGCGCACGGTATCCGGCATCTCGCCCGGCGCCGCGGTATTGGCGACGCCCCACTTGGCCAACAGCCAGGGCAGGAAGCTCGCCACGACCGCGCCGACGCCGATGAAGAAGCTCTGCATGGCATAACCGGTCGGGCGCTGCGCCGGCGCGAGCTGGTCGCCGACGAAGGCGCGGAACGGCTCCATCGAGATGTTGATCGAGGCGTCGAGCACCCACAGCGTGCCGGCCGCGATCCACAGCGCCGGCGAGTTGGGCATCACCAGCAGCGCCAGCGTGGTGAACACCGCGCCGATCATGAAGTACGGCCGGCGCCGGCCGAAGCGGTTCCAGGTGCGGTCGGACAGGTGGCCGATGATTGGCTGCACCAGCAGGCCCGTGAGCGGCGCGGCGATCCACAATCCCGGCACGTCGTCGATGTTGGCGCCCAGGGTCTGGAAGATGCGGCTGGCGTTGGCGTTCTGCAGCGCGAAGCCGAACTGGATGCCCAGGAAGCCGAAGCACATGTTCCATATCTGCCAGAACGACAGGGTCGGCTTGCGGTTCATTGGTCCGCCGCTCCGTCCGCGCCGACGCGTACCAGTTGCAGCGCCACGACGTCGGCGGCATTGAGCACGCCCGAGCGCCCTCCCGCGCCTCCGGTGTAGTGCGCGAAATGCTCCAGGCCGCTCATGTTGAAGCCCTCCTCCAGCGCGAACCCGCAACGTCCCGCGGTGGGGACATCGAACACGGCATGGGTGGAATCCTGCTCGCCGACGCTGTGCGGCATCACCACGGCATGCCGTTGCGGAGGCTGCCCTTCGCAGCGCAGGACCAGCCGTTTCACCGCGGCGGTCACGCCGGTGTTGATCGGCCCGTTGCCGTTGCGATAGCGCAGCGATGCCCGGTAGCGGCCGGCGGCGGGCGCCAGCCAGGTCCAGGCCCGGTCGCCCGCCAGCGTGGCCTGTGCGCCCGTGCAGACGGTGGGACCGTGCAGCGACTCCCAATGCGCATCGCGCCTGGTCAGGCTCAGGCAGTGCGCGATGCCCTCGCGCGGCAGGCGCAAGGCAGCGGCATCGCCGCGATATGGCCGGCCATCGAGGTACAGCGTGGCGTCGGCCGGGACCTGCACGCGCCAGTCCGCGCCATCCGCCTGCAGCCGCGGCTCGGCCGGCGTTTCGGGAGCGAAATGGGCCTCAGCCAGGGGGGGAGGCGCGGCATTCCGGGACCGTGCGCCGACCAGGTGCACGATCGTCTCGTCGCCGCGCCGGTCCAGCCGGCCGGCCACCAGCAGGTCGCCGGCGTCCCGCGCCGGCCGCAGCAGCGTCCAGCGCCGCCCGTCCATCCGCAACACGATCCGGTCGCGCTCGCCGAACAGCAGCGGCACCAGCCGTGCCGGCAGCTTCGGCGCCACGCTGCCCTCGGCTTCGACGCCGAACACGCCTTCGATCACCATCGACAGGTAGCCGGCCACCGACCACAACTGGCGCGGCGAGTTCACCACCGGCCCGCTCAGCCGGCCTTCGTCCACGTGGACGGCCTGGCTGAGCATTTCGTAGTTCTCCATGTTGGAGCCGGCCAGCGCCGTGCCGCGCAGCAACGATTCGATCTCCATCGCGATGCGCGGCGCATCCTCAAGCCGGCGCGCGGCGCGCAGCGAATAGGCGCTCACGAACGGCCACAGCGCGCGATTGTGGTAGATCGGCTGCTCGCGCTCCTGCGGCCACACCACCGGGCTGCCGACCGCGGTGGCCGGGTAGCGCGCGAGCGCGGCGGCGGCGCGCTCGCGCGGCAACGCATCCGACACGATGCCCAGCGACAGGCCCAGCAGGTCGTACTTCTCGAACGGCACCGGATGCGCGGCCGTGCCGATGTAGCTCATGTACTGGCCGCGCTCCTCGCGCCAGAAGCGCACGTCGATCGCGCGGCGCAGCGCCCCGGCCCACTGCCCGTAGCGCCCCGCGGCCGCGGCGTCGCCATGCGCCTTCGCCAACCGCTCGCCCAGCCGCAGCGCGCGATAGTGCAGCACGTTGGTGGACAGCGCGAAGGATTCGCCGATGAAGCGCACGTCGGAGGCGGTCCAGCCCGGATAGGTCTGCTCGCGCCAATCCAGGAACGAGGTCTCGCCGCGGTACAGCCCGATGCGCTGATCGAACGCGTACTCGCGGTCCTGGGCCAGCGTGCCCTGCAGCGCCTGCCAGACCTCGCCGGCGAAGGCGGGATCGTCGAGCAGGTCCTCGGCGGCGAGGAACCACACCACCCGGTCGGTGCTGACCGGCCAACTGCCGCCGGAGCCGGTGTCCTGCGCCACGAACAATCCGGCCGGGGCATGCTCGCCGCGCGCCCTGGACAGCTTGAACCGCAGCGATGCGCGCGCGCGTTCCGGATCGAGCCGCGCCAGCGCCAGGTCGGTGGCATAGCTGACGTCCCGCGTCCACACGTAGGGCCAGCGCTCGCCGGTCTCGAAGCAGCGGCATGCCACCGGCTTGCCCTCGTCGAACGCGGGATCGCGGATCGCATCGACCCGATCCGCCTCGAGCTCCTGCTGGGCCAGCGCGAACAGCGCGTCGAACATGGCACTGCCGGTCTCGCTGCGCATCGGTTGCGCCGCGATGCGCCGCTCGCCTTGCGGCGTGGCCAGCACGAAGCCGCCGTCCGGCAATGCGGTGGCCTGGGCCCCGAGCCCGTTCCATTCCACATCCGCGGCCTGCACGGATGCACTTGCCATCATCGCCAGGGCGATGGCCAGACCTGTCATCTTCAGCATCGAAGCGGCGCACCGGCACGCGCCGGCTGGCCTCCCTCCCTCTTTGCCCGTTGTGTTCCACCGCACCGCGGCGCGATGGTCGTACGGCCCCTCCCGAGGCACCGTGCGACATGGTAGACGCGGGCGGCGGGACGATGCGCAGCTGCATACGTATTCATCGAATCCCCGGATGGAGACCGGCGTCGCGCCGCTATATTCCCGGCACATCCACGCCACCGGCCGCCTTGGGAGGGGACATGCCGCTGACGCCGCATCGCCGCGTTTTTCATTGCCGTAGGACAACCGATAACGCTCGTCATCCCCGCGGAGGCGGGGATCCAGTGACTTCCGCGCCGATCACGGCAAAGTCACTGGGCCCCCGCCTGCGCGGGGGCGACGAGCGGACTTTCCCCGGACAGCAGTGCGCTTTCGCGGGGATGACGGCAAGAATGCTGTCGGCAATCCTCCTGACCGTGTTCGCCCTCGCGGCGCAGGCCGAGCCCGCCACGGTCGCCAGCGTCGAATCCCCCGGGCACGTGCTGCGCGTGTCGCTGCAGCTGGACGGCGGACGCCCCAGCTATACGGTGGAGCGCTTCGGCGAAACGGTGGTGGCGCCCTCGCAGCTCGGCTTCCAGCTGCGCAATGGCCGCCTGGACCGCGACTTCGTGCTGCTGGACCAGTCCGCGTCCAACCACGACGAGACCTGGGAGCAACCCTGGGGCGAACGCCGCTACGTGCGCAACCGCTACAACGCGCTCACGGTGCGGCTGGCCGAGCGCGGCGGGCTGAAAAGGCGCCTGGACGTGGAATTCCGCGTCTACGACGACGGCCTTGGCTTCCGCTACCGCTTCCCCGAGCAGGCCTCCATGCGCGAAGCGGTCATCGACGACGAACTGACCGAATTCGCGATCGCCCCCGAATCCACCGCCTGGTGGATCCCGGCGGGCGAACCCATCCACTACGAATACCTGTACCGGCGCACGCCGCTGGACGAAGTGCCGCTGGCGCACACGCCGCTCACCCTGCGCAGCCGCAACGGCCTGCACGTGGCCATCCACGAGGCGGCGCTGGTCGATTACGCCGGCATGTGGCTGCGCCGCACCGAAGGCCAGCGCCTGCGTGCGCAGCTCTCGCCGTCCGCGGAAGGCTGGAAGGTGCGGCGCGCCCTTCCGTTCGATACGCCCTGGCGCACCCTGCAGATCGCCGACCGCGCGGGCGGGCTGGTCGAGTCCGACCTGATCCTCAACCTCAACGAACCCAATGTGCTGGGCGACGTGGGCTGGGTGCATCCGGCCAAGTACGTCGGCGTGTGGTGGTCGATGCACCTCGACCAGCAGAGTTGGGCCACCGGCCCCAGGCATGCCGCCACCACCGCCAACACCAAGCGCTACATCGACTTCGCGGCCGCCCATGGTTTCCGCGGGGTGCTGGTGGAAGGCTGGAATCCGGGCTGGGATGGCGACTGGGTCGGCAACGGTTATGCCTTCGACTTCACCCGGCCCACGCCGGATTTCGACATCGAGGCCTTGAGCGCCTACGCCGCGAAGAAAGGCGTGCACCTGATCGGCCACCACGAGACCGGGTGCGCCATCGAGCACTACGAGGACCAGCTCGATGCCGCGCTCGACCTGTACGCGCGGCTCGGCGTGGACACCTTCAAGACCGGCTACGTCTGCGACGACGGCCAGGTCGACCGGCGCAACCCGGCCGGCGGCCCGCTGTGGCGCGAGTGGCACGACGGGCAGTTCATGGCGCGCCACCACCTGAAGGTGGTGCAGGAAGCGGCCAGGCGGCACCTGTCGGTCAATGCGCACGAACCGATCAAGGACACCGGCCTGCGCCGGACCTATCCGAATTGGCTCTCGCGCGAGGGCGCGCGCGGCATGGAGTACAACGCCTGGGGGCAACCACCCAATCCTCCCGCGCACGAGGTCGACCTGGTGTTCACGCGGCTGCTGTCCGGGCCGATGGACTACACCCCCGGCATCCTCAGCCTGAAGGGACGCGGCGGCCAGCCGATCCCCAGCACCCTCGCCCGCCAACTGGCGCTGTACGTGACCATCTACAGCCCGATCCAGATGGCCGCCGACCTGCCGGAACATTACGAACGGCACCGCGAGGCGTTCCGCTTCATCGAGGACGTCGCCGTGGACTGGGACGATACGCGCGTGCTCAACGGCGAGGTCGGCGACTACGTGACGATCGCGCGCAAGGATCGCCATAGCCGCGACTGGTTCGTCGGCAGCATCACCGACGAACATGGCCGCGTATTGCCGATCGATCTCTCCTTCCTCGAGCCGGGCGTTCGCTACCGCGCCGAGATCTACCGCGACGGCGACACCGCCGACTACCGCAGCAACCCGTTCGCATTCGTGCGCGAAACGCGCGAGGTGGGCAGCGCGGACCGGTTGGAGTTGAAACTGGCGCCGGGCGGCGGCGAGGCGATCCGGTTCGTGCCGCTGGGGCCGGCGCGCTAGCGCGGGCTTCAAGTTCGTCATCCCCGCGCAGGCGGGGATCCAGGGACTCTCGTGCCGATCACGGCAAAGTCACTGCCCCCCGCCCACGCTGGGGCGACGAGCAGATTTTCCCCGAACAGCAGTGCGCTTGCGGCGGAGATGACGCGTTTTGTTGACCTCTCTCAGTCCGGCCGCAGCCTCAGCAACGCCGCATCCAGCACGCGCGGCGCCACCCTGCCGTCGGCACCGCCGAAACTCGCGCTGCCGCCTCCCGGGGTGAGCTCGCGGTATCCGCCGTCGTAGTCCCAGGTCGTCACGTACACCGTCGCGCCGCGCAGGTCGTCGGGATCGCCCAGCGCATCGGCCGGCAGCGTGATCGTGATGCGGCGCGCGGCCCTGTCCACCTCCAGTTGCGCCCCGGGCGACACCGGCGTGCCTTCATGATCGGCAGCGGCGCCGTCGGCGCCGGTCAGCGCGTTGGCCCAGCCGCCGATGCGCAGCCGGTAGTTCCAGTGCAGGCCGTCGGGCAGCGTCGCGTTCTGCAGCGGCATCAGCGTCGCGCCCGATCGTCCCGGCAGGCCGAGGTAGACGGTGAAGGCGACGTGGTCGAAGCCGTTCGGCGCGTTCCATTCCGAGACCACGCTGTGCGTCTCCAGTTCCAGCCGCAGCGAACCGCCGCTGGTCAGCGCCCGCACGCGGCGCAGGTCGCCGGGCCGCTCGCGGCTCCAGCCCGGATCGGCGGGATAGCGGTAGCGCCCGTCCGGCCCGGCGTCGTCGCCCTCGGGATCGTCCTGCTGCGCCAGCAGCCGCCACTCGCGCGCCACCCGGAACGTCGCTGGCGCCGACATCGCGCCGGTCGCCGGTTGCCAGGCGACCAGCCGGTGCCCTGCCTGCGGATCGACCAGCGCGTCGGTGCGCAGCCGCAGCGACCAGCAGCCGTCGTCGCCGGCCTGCGCGACCTGGGCGCGGCCGAGGTCGCCGTCGATCACCAGCCGCACCGGACCGGCGCCCGGCGCGACGCCGCGCACCTCGAAGTCACCCACCTGGTCCGGATCGCCAGGCATCGTGATCGTCATCGCATCCGGAGCGCGCGGGATGCCGCCGCTGGCCGGCGTCGCACGCCACACCCAGCCCGCACGCGGCGGCAGCACCAGGTCCAGGCGCCCGCCCGCACCAATGCGCTGCGCCGGCGCCTCGCCGTCGATCGAGAACAGCGCATCGAGCCGGGTTCCCGCCGCCAGACCGGTCTGCAGTCCGTCCAGTAGCACCGGCCGGTCCGCGGTGTTGAACACGACCAGCGCGCTCTGGTCCGCGGCGTCCATCCGGTAGACCAGCGCGCCCGGCGCCGCCGCCTCGGCGCGCAGCACGCGCGGCGTCCCACGCGAGAACACCCGGTTCCCGCGGCGAAGCGCGATGGCGCGCTGCAGGTAGCGGTAGAGCGGTGCGTCGCGGTCGAAGTGGTCGCGCCCGCCCGCGCCGTAGCCGGCGGCGAACATCGCGTCGCGCTGGCCGCGGAAGCCCTGCTCGGTGCCGTAGTAGATCACCGGGATGCCGGGCAGCGTCATGATTGCCAGCAGCGCCTGCCGCAACGCCGCTTCGCTACCTCCGGCCAGGAACCGCTCGACGTCGTGGTTGTCCACGAACGTCGGCATCAGCCACGGATCGGCATGCACGCGCAGCATGTCCTCGATGCGCCAGCCCAGCTCGGCGGCCGGCCGGCCGCGCGCAAATACCTCGCCGAGCGTGCCGTACAGCGGGAAGTTGAGCATGCCCGGCAGCAACGGGCCGTCGGCGTCGCGCGTGTACGCCTCGATCCGCCGCGCCTGGGTGTCGTCGAACGCGCGGTCGATGCCGAAGCCCTCGCCGAACACGTGGAAGCCGGCGCCGCCTGCGAACGGCCGCAGCCGCAGAATGCCCGGCGCCTGCGGGTCGTCGCTGTAGAGGAAATCACGGAAGTAGCGCTCGGGCACGTAGAACGCGGTGTCGACGCGGAACGCATCCACCCCCACCTGCCCGATCCAGTCGCCGTAGATGCGGCGCAGCGCGCGGCGCACCTCGGGGTTCTCGGTATTGAGGTCGTCGAGGCCGGCCAGCTGGTAGCCCAGCTCCTGGCGGCGCTCGCCGAAATCGGCGATGTCCGGCGTCCAGTGGTAGATGCCGCGGGCGCGGTCGCGCGGATCGCGCGGATCGTTGTGCTGCAGCGGTGCCGGCCGCACCCGCGTGGCGTCGTGGCGCACGCAACGGCCGGGGGCGGTGCACGAGAAATGGTCGGCGGTGTGGTTGACCACGATGTCCTGCACCAGCCGCATGCCGCGCGCGTGCAGGCCGTCGGCCAGCGCGCGATAGGCCGCGAGGTCGCCGAAGTGCGGATCGACCCGGGTGAAGTCCTGCGCCCAGTAGCCGTGGTAGCCGCCGTACTGCGCACGCGCGTTCCACCACTGGTTGGCTACCGGCGGGGTGATCCACAACGCGGTCGCGCCCAGGTCCTGGATGTAGTCGAGCCGCCGCGCCAGCCCGGCGAGATCGCCGCCGCTGAAGCGGCGCAGATCAGCCGGATCGTATTCGCCGCCGCCCTGGTCGTCGTTGCCTGGATCGCCGTTGTCGAAGCGATCGATCATCGCGAAATAGATGACCTGATCGCGCCAGTCGCGTGCCGGCTCCGTGGGCGCGGCCGCCACGGCCGCGCCGGACAGCCACATGCCGGCCAGGCACGCCAGCTTGTTCATGGTCCGCATGTTTCCTCCCTTCCTGCGATCCAGCCTCGCCCGGGACCGATGCCCTTCCGCCCGCGGCGGCGCCATGGTGCCTCGTGAAATCGATTCCACCCTGGCTGCGGCCATTGAATACGTATGCAAGAAGGACGCGCGAGGTATGCCGCTGTCTACCATACGTGCCAGTCGCGAACGGACCATTCCGCTGCGTGCAACCCACGTCCAGACAATCACCCGGACGCACAACTCGACATCACAACATTGCCTGGGAGGGGAAAATGTTGAACCACAAGCGCAGCGCGCTGAGCATCGCGCTGGCCGTCGCCCTGACGCCGACGCTGGCCATGGCCCAGTCCGCCACCACGTCTGCCGACACCACCGCGTCCGAGCAGCAGGCCAAGGCCGAAGAAGCCGCCAACCCGCCCGCCGACGGCGCCATCAAGCAGCTCGACTCGGTCACCGTCACCGGCATCCGCCGTGCGATCGAGGCCTCGATCATCACTAAGCAGGCCGAGAACACCATCGTCGAGGCGATCTCGGCCGAGGACATCGGCAAGCTGCCCGACGCCAGCATCGCCGACTCGCTCGCGCGCCTGCCCGGCCTGACCGCGCAGCGCTACGGCGGCCGCCCGCAGGAGATCAACATCCGCGGCTTCGCCGGCGACTTCTCGACCGCGCTACTCAACGGCCGCGAGCAGGTTAGCTTCGGCAACAACCGCGGCGTGGAGTTCGACCAGTATCCGTCCGAGCTCATGAGCCAGGTGGTGGTGCACAAGACCACCAGCGCCGAGCTGGTCGGCCAGGGCCTGTCGGGCACGGTGAACATGAAGACGGTGCGCCCGCTCGACTACGGCGAGCGCGCCGTCGCGATCAACGTCCGCGGCGACATGAACCGCCTTGGCGACCTGAAGGACTACGGCAACCGCCTCAGCGCCTCCTACATCGACCAGTTCGCCGACGACACCTGGGGCGTGGTGCTCGGGCTGGCGCATATGGACAGCCCCGGCCAGAGCAAGCAGTACGAGTCCTGGGGCTACAGCAACGGCATCATCGGCGGCGGCAATGCCTACCGCTCGGAGATCGACAACAAGCGCGACGGCGTGATGGCCACCGTGCAGTTCAAGCCGAACGACCGCTTCGAGTCCACGCTCGACCTGTTCTATTCTGAGTTCAAGCGCAAGGAATCCAAGTGGGGCCTGCAGTACGGCCTGGCCTACGGCAGCGGCTCCACCCTGGAAAGCGCCGAGTACCAGAACGGCACCACGGTGTCCTCGCAGTGGAGCAACATCTCTCCGGTGGTCGTGCGCAACGACTACAACGAGACCGACGACAAGCTGATCTCGGTCGGCTGGAACAACAAGGTCTCGATCAACGACCACTGGACCGCCACCGCCGACGTCAGCTATTCGCGCGCCAAGCGCGACGAGACCCTGCTCGAAAGCTATGCCGGCCTGGCCGGCGATGCCAGCGACAGCGGCACCTTCACCTACAACAGCAATGGCTGGTACGACAGCTACCTCGGCGCGGACTACGGCGACGCCTCGAACCTGACCTTCTACGACCCGGGCAGTTGGGGCGGCGCGCGCGCCCAGGCCGGCTACCTGAAGTATTTCCAGGTCAAGGACACCCTCTCGGCCGTGCGCCTGGACCTGTCGCGCAGCTTCGACAGCGGCTTCATCAGCAACCTGCAGTTCGGCGCCAACCTCACCGACCGGAGCAAGAGCCGCGCCTCCACCGAGTACACCCTGTGCACCACCGCGGCCTGCACCGACAACGTCGAAATGGCCGTGCCGACCCCGTACGTCAAGGGCACCGACTTCAACTTCGCCGGCATCAGCCGGGTGCTGCGCCTTGACGTGCTGGGGATGCTCAATGACGGCGTCTACTACCTGGTCGGCAAGGACGACCCGGACATCAGCAACAAGAACTGGCAGGTCGACGAGCAAGTAGCCACCGCCTACGCGCAGCTCAACCTCGACGGAGACCTCGGGCCGGTGTCGGTCAAGGGCAACGTCGGCATCCAGGCGGTCAACGTCGACCAGGAATCGGAGGGCGTCGCCACCTTCGACGGCGTGGCGCTGGGGGACAGCAATACCCAGGGCACCTCCTACACCAACTACCTGCCGAGCATGAACCTGTCGTTCGGCTTCCCGCACGAACAGGTGCTGCGGCTGGGCGCTTCGCGGCAGATGGCGCGCCCGCGCATGGACCAGATGGCGGGCAACGCGGTCTTCAGCTACGACCAGACCAAGCAGAAATGGACCGGCAGCGGCGGCAACCCGAACCTCAAGCCCTGGCTCGCCGATGCCTACGACCTGTCCTACGAGAAGTATTTCGCCGGCGACAAGGGATATTTCAGCGCGGCGTACTTCTTCAAGGACCTGAAGACCTACATCTACAGCCAGACCGTCCAGTACGACTTCAGCCAGCTGCCGATCTCGGCCGAGACCCTGGCCTCGTACTCGTCCAGCACGATCGGCGAATACACCCAGCCGGTCAACGGCGAAGGCGGCAAGATCCGCGGCTACGAGCTGGCATTGTCGGTGCCGCTGGACATCCTGTGGTCGCCGCTGGAAGGCTTCGGCATCGTCGCCAACTACTCCGACACCACCAGCGAGATCCACCCCGACGGCCCGGGCACCACCCAGCCGCTGCCGGGCCTTTCCAAGTACGTCTCCAGCATCACCGCCTACTACGAGCGCCACGGGTTCTCGGCCCGCATCAGCAGCCGCCACCGCTCGCAGTTCCTGGGCGAGGTGCAGGGCTACGGCGGCGACCGCGAGCAGGTGATGTTCGGCAAGGAAACCGTGACCGATCTGCAGCTCGGCTACACCTTCCAGAGCGGCCGGCTGGCCAACCTGTCGCTGCTGCTGCAGGTCAACAACCTGGAGAACGAGCCGTTCCGCTCCAACAACGACTCGCTCAACGAGCGCGTCAACAAGTACTACGAGTACGGCCGCACCTACCTGCTGGGCGCGAACTACCGCTTCTGATCCTCCAGCCTGGATGCATGCACGGCCCGCCGCTCACCACGGCGGGCTTTTTTTGGACGCCCCGCTTCGAGCACCACCGCGACGGCCCCTGCTTGTCGCAGGAGGGACTTCAGTCCCGACGGGCTCTACCGCAAAGCGTCGGACTGAAGTCCCTCCTGCGACAAGCCCCGCTGCCGTGTCGGCGGAATCGTCCACAACGAACGCAAACGGCGTCAAAGCAAAAGGCCACGGAGCACATCCGTGGCCTTCTTCGTGCAGCGATGTTCGTCCGGCCTCAGGCCTGCCTGGCGAAGAACGCCGAATAACCGGGTAACGCCAATCCTTCGCCGCGCACTTCTCCGCTCGCCGGCCCCGGCGCGTCGAGCCGCTCCCAGCGTCCCACCGGCAGCGGCGCGACTGCGGCCTCGGGCGAGAGATTGAAGGCCACCAGGAGCGTCTCGTCCTGCAGCTCGCGCCGGAACATCAGCACCGGTTCCGGCGCATCCACGAACTCGATTGCCCCGACCACCAAGGCAGGCTGGGTCTTGCGCCAGGCCAGGAACGCACGGAACGCGTTCAGGACCGAGCCCGGGTCCGGCTCCTGCACCTGTACCGCATGCGTCCGGTGCTCGGCCGCGATCGGCAGCCACGGCTTGCCGGTGGTGAAGCCCGCGAGCGGCTCGTCCCGCCACGGCATCGGCGTGCGGCAACCGTCGCGCCCCTTGAAGTTGGGCCAGAAGGTGATGCCGTAGGGATCCTGCAGCGCCTCGAACGGCACTTCCGCCTCGCCCAGGCCGAGTTCCTCGCCCTGGTACACGCAGACCGAGCCGCGCAGCGAGCACAGCATCGCGACCAGCATCTTCGCCAGTTCGGGCCGCGCCGGCTTCCCGCCCCAACGGGTCACCGCGCGCTGCACGTCGTGGTTGGAGATCGCCCAGCACGGCCAGCCATCGCGCATCGTCGCTTCCAGGCGCTCCACCGTCCCGCGGATGTAGGAAACGCTGAAATCGTCCACCAGCAGCTCGAAGCTGTAGCCCATGTGCAGGCGCCCCGGCGCGGTGTACTCGGCGGTGGTCGCCAGCGAATCCTCCGAGGAAATCTCGCCGAGCGTCACCGTACCCGGGTACCGGTCCAGCAACCCGCGCAAGCGCTCGAGGAACCCGAGGTTCTCCGGCTGGGTGTTGTTGTAGTAGTGGTACTGGAACGCGTACGGATTGTCGGGGCTGAAGCCCCGCCCCAACCGCAGCTCCATCGGCTTGGCCGGGTTGTCGCGCAGCGCGGGATCGTGGAAGCAGAAGTTGATCGAGTCCAGCCGGAACCCATCCACGCCCCGGTCCAGCCAGAACTTCACGTAGTCCAGCGTGGCCTGCTGCACTTCCGGATTATGGAAGTTCAGGTCCGGCTGCGACGCCAGGAAGTTGTGCAGGTAGTACTGGCGCCGTCGCGGCTCCCACTGCCAGGCCACGCCGCCGAAGATCGACAGCCAGTTGTTGGGAGGCATGCCGTCCTCGCGCGCGTCCGCCCACACGTACCAGTCCGCCTTGGGATTGCTGCGGTCCTCGCGGCTTTCGCGGAACCAGGCATGGTCGGCCGAGGTATGGCTGAACACCTGGTCGATCATCACCTTCAGGCCGAGCGCGTGCGCCTTGGCCAACAGCCTGTCGAAATCGTCGAGCGTGCCGAACAGCGGATCGACATCGCGGTAATCGGCGATGTCGTAGCCGAAATCGGCCATCGGCGACTTGAAGAACGGCGAGACCCAGATCGCGTCCACGCCCAGCGAAGCGACATAGTCCAGCCGCTCGATGATGCCGGGAAGATCGCCGACGCCATCGCCGTTGGTATCGAGATAACTGCGTGGATAGATCTGGTAGATGACGGCTCCGCGCCACCATGGAGTCTGCGACATCGAGCGCCCCCCTCCGGGCTGAGGCGCCCGCGGGACGGCGCCTTGAAAACCCCGCTAGCTTAGCGTCGAGCCGGTTTCAGGATGCCTGTCCGCATACGTATTCATGCCTTCGCCGCGCGGCGCGGCGAAGCGCTCGGACCGGGATCCACGCGCCGCGCCATGGTCGATCCGGAACGTCCCGCTTCGCCGTGCGGCATCGTGCCCGAGGCGTGAAAAGGCCTGCCGACGACCGCCGTCCGGCGACGCTCCATCCACCCCGGCCACGCCACGGTATCCCGGACTTCCAGCCGAGGACCCACGCGATGAGCACCGATTACGAGAAACGCCTTCTGCAATGGCTGCAGGACGCCTATGCGATGGAGCAGGAAGCCGAGACGATGATGAAGGCGTTTGCGGGCCGGCTCGAGAACTACCCCGACTTGCGCCAACGCGTCGAACGCCACGTCGAGGAAACCCGCCTGCAGGCCGATCGCATCGGCGGTTGCATCGAACGCCTCGGCGGATCGCTGCCCACCGCGAAAAGCCTGTTCGCCAGCCTGATGGCGCAGGTGCACGCCACCGGCAACGCCATGATGAGCGACGAAGTGGTCAAGGGCGTCGGGATCAGCTACGCCTTCGAGAACATGGAGGTCGCCTCCTATCGCGCGCTGATCGTGGCCGCCCGCGAGGCCGGCCATGGCGAGATCGCCACCGTCTGCGAGAACATCCTGGCCGAGGAGCAAGCCATGGCGGACTGGCTGCTGGAGCACCACACCGGCCTGGTCAAGCGCTTCCTCCAACGCGAGGCGGCGGAAGGCGTGACGGCCAAGCGTTGACCGGTGGATCCAAGGCCAGGACCGCCGGACGGCGACAGGGCATCGTCCGTCATGGCCGCCGGCTGCGCAGGCGCCGCAGGCAGCGCGGCGCCAGCCAGGCGGCCAGCGCCGCGTCCATCGATCCCTCCGGCAACGCCAGGATGGCGTACACCGCATGCAGCGCTTCGCGCTCGTCCCGGCCTGGGTCGCTCAGGTACTGCGTGCAGGCGGCACGCACCACCCTCGCCGGCACCCGGTCGAATTCGCAATACCCCAGTTCGCCTTTCCGGTGCTCCTGTTGCCAATGCGCCATTTCCTCATCGACCACCTGCACTGTCGCTCGATCCATAACCACCTCCTTGGCCGGCATGACATCGCACCGCACGCCATGCCCGGATCAAGATTCCCGGCACGCCTTTGCCGGGATTCACCGCGCAACCACGTCCCCATGTCCGGATCGACCGGATCGACATGAAGAATCACTGGAGTTCCCCATGACGTCTTCCCGCAAGCCCCAACCACGCTCTCCGGCAACGAACGATCCGCGTCGCGAACCGCCGTCGGCGCCCCTCCCTGAAAGCCGCTCGCCGGAAGGCTTCCACCCTCGCGGACACGGCCGCGGCGGCCGCCTGGGCGAAGGCGAACCGGAAGGCCATCCCGAGCGCGATGGACGCACCCAACCGAACTTCGGCCAGCACGGCACCTATGCCAGCACCGAGGAAAAGCCCGAGCCGGACCGCGACGACGGCTGACATCGCGGCCCGGCGGAAGCTCAACGGATCTGCCGCTGCTCGGGATTTCCTTCGCGTTGCTCGCGTGGATCCTGCGGTTGCTGGCGTTGCTTGTCCTGGAGCCGCTGCTCGCGGCGCTTTTGCTCGTCCGGCGCCGGGCTGGCCGGGTCTTTGTGGTGCGGCATGGGCGTCTTCCCTTGGGAATGAAGCCTTACCCTGCACCGGACCCCATCGATATGACGTCCAGGAAGCCCGGAGGCGCAGCGCCTGCTTTCACCGTTTCGCCACGCGCCAGGCCTGGGCGAACTCCCAGGATGCCGCCGTCACCGGCAGGAGCGCGGGGGCCAGCAGGGCCAGCAGGACTCCAGGCGCACGCGGCTCCAAGCGCAGCCACCCATCGTGCCAGTCCACGCCGAGCGCCGCCCAACCCAACAGGATCCACGGTGCGATATCGAGCACGCTGTGCACGTGCTGCTCCAACGGCGAGAGAACCCGCTTGCCGTACGCCGTGCATGTATCGGCATAGCCGAGCACGGCATGCGCAAGCGCGGCCAGGGCCAGCACGCCCCAGGCGGTCGACGTGGCCTCCAGTGCCCACCAGGCAAGCACGCCGGACCCGACCACGCAAAGCTGCGCCAGGTGCAGGCGGGATTCGGCCAGGCCGGACGTATGCGGCAGATCGCTGCGGCGATGCAGGGCGAAATCGCCCAGGCCGGCCGCGATCCAGGCGAGATAGAGAAGATAGGCGGGCAGCTCCATGAACGCCCCGACATCGCTTCGGTCATGCCGGCGGACCGGCATCGGATAGGGCCGGGAGCCTGCCTTTCAGTGCGGCGGCGTGTACTGGCGCAGGCGCGTGACCAGGTCGCCGAGCTCGCGCACCGCCGTGCGCAACTGGTCTTCCGTCAAGCCGAGCTCCCGGGCCCAGTAGCGCAGCTCCCACTCATCGTTGACATCGACCCGTTCCGGATCCCGCGGACGGCCACGCGAATCGACGTTCTCCGACACCGGCTCGGTATCCGGCGGCGTCGGCTCCGGACCGGGATTGCGCCGGCTCATGCGCCGCCCCTCGGCGACGGGCGCCCGCGGCCGGCCCGGCAGGCGCCATGTCCGCACGCACGGAGCGCATGGCCGAACGGGATGCCTATCGAAATGCGCGGCATGATGACCTCTGCTCGGGAACTCGACAGGGCCATCGCAGCATCCGTGGGCGTAATTCCGCGTCCACGTGCCGGCAAGCCCGCGTGATGGCAGGCGACGGGAGCGCGACTGCGTTCGCCACGCGCGGATCGGCAGGAAACGATCGATACGCAACCGCGCTTACCCCGATCGACTAGGGTCACCTTGGGGTCAGCGGAGATCGCATCGATGATCGTGAAGCCACCCGGAACCTTGTATTGCCTGGTCCGGAGTGGTGGGCGGTACAGGGTTCGAACCTGTGACCCCTACCATGTCAAGGTAGTGCTCTACCGCTGAGCTAACCGCCCGTCATCTGCAGTGAGTTGCTCTCTGCAGGGGCGCGCATTCTAGCCCAGCTCCCGGGCACTTCACAATAGCCACACGAAAATTCCGGCCGATCGTGGCGCCTCAGCCCAGGCTGGCTTCTTTCAGGCGATGGATCTGGTCGCGGATCCGGGCCGCCTCCTCGAACTCCAGGTCGCGGGCATGCTGGTACATCTGCTGCTCCAGCGCCTTGATCCGGGCGGCGGCCTCGGCCGGCCCCAGGGCGCGGTAATCCGCGGGTTCCTCCGCGGCCCGGCGCGTCTTGGACTTGCCCTTGCCGGTCGCCGCCCCCTCGTCCCGGGCGCCTTCCAGGATGTCCGCGATCGGCCGCGCCACCGACTTGGGCACGATGCCGTGCTCGGCGTTGTACTCGATCTGCTTCTGCCGGCGGCGGTCGGTTTCGTCGATCGCCGCCTGCATCGACCGGGTGACCTTGTCCGCGTACAGGATCGCCTTGCCGCGCAGGTTGCGCGCGGCACGGCCGATGGTCTGGATCAGCGACCCGGTGGAGCGCAGGAAGCCCTCCTTGTCGGCATCCAGGATCGCCACCAGCGACACCTCCGGCATGTCCAGGCCCTCGCGCAGCAGATTGATGCCCACCAGCACGTCGAACTTGCCCAGGCGCAGGTCGCGGATGATCTCCACGCGCTCGACCGTATCGATGTCCGAGTGCAGGTAGCGCACGCGGATACCGTGCTCGCCGAGGTACTCGGTCAGGTTCTCGGCCATGCGCTTGGTCAGCGTGGTGACCAGCACGCGGTCGCCCAGCTTGATCCGCTCGTTGCACTCGCTCATCAGGTCGTCGACCTGGGTCGCGACCGGCCGGATCTCCACTTCCGGATCGACGAGGCCGGTCGGGCGGACCACCAGTTCGGTGATCTCGTCCCCGCCCTCGCGCAACTCGTACGGCCCCGGCGTCGCCGAGACGTAGATGCTGCGCGGCGAACGCGCCTCCCATTCCTCGAAGCGCAGCGGCCGGTTGTCCAGCGCCGAGGGCAACCGGAAGCCGAACTCCACCAGCGTCTCCTTGCGCGAGCGGTCGCCCTTGTACATCGCGCCGATCTGCGGGATGGTCACGTGCGATTCGTCGATCACCAGCAGCGCGTCCGGCGGCAGGTAGTCGAACAGCGTCGGCGGCGGCTCGCCCGGCGCCTTGCCGGTGAGGTGCCGGGAATAGTTCTCGATGCCGTTGCAGTACCCCACCTCGGCCATCATCTCCAGGTCGAACTGGGTGCGCTGGGCCAGCCGCTGCGCCTCGACCAGCTTGTTCTGCGCGTAGAGCTGCTCCAGGCGCTCCTTCAGTTCCGCCTTGATGGTGTCGATCGCGCTGAGCGTGCGCTCGCGCGTGGTCGCGTAGTGGGTCTTCGGATACACCGTGTAGCGCTGCAGCTTGCGCAGCGTCTCGCCGGTCAGCGGATCGAACAGGGTCAGGTTCTCGATGTCGCCGTCGAACAGCTCGATGCGCAGCGCCTCGGTGTCGGACTCCGCCGGGAACACGTCCACCACCTCCCCGCGCACGCGGAACGCGCCGCGGGTCAGTTCGAACTCGTTGCGCGTGTACTGCAGGTCGGTCAGGTGCCGGATCAGCTGGCGCTGGTCGATGTGCTCGCCGACCGACAGGATCAACCGCAGCGAGAGGTAATCCTCCGGCGCGCCCAGGCCGTAGATCGCCGACACCGTCGCCACCACCAGCGCGTCGCGGCGCGACAGCAGCGTCTTGGTCGCCGCCAGCCGCATCTGCTCGATGTGCTCGTTGATCGAGCTGTCCTTCTCGATGTAGGTGTCCGACGAAGGCACGTAGGCCTCCGGCTGGTAGTAGTCGTAGTAGCTGACGAAATACTCCACCGCGTTGTGCGGGAAGAACGCCTTGAACTCGCCGTACAGCTGCGCCGCCAGCGTCTTGTTCGGCGCCATCACCAGCGTCGGCTTCTGGATCTGCTGCACCACGTTGGCGATGGTGTAGGTCTTGCCCGAGCCGGTCACGCCCAGCAGTACCTGCTTGGCCAGCCCGGCCTCGAAATTGGCGGCCAGCTTCTCGATCGCCGCGGGCTGGTCGCCCGCGGGCGAATAGGGGGATACCAACTGGAAACGGTCGCTCATGGCAAGGGGGTGCCGCTCTGGACGATTGACCAGTATAGCCATCGTTCGCCGACGCCCTCGTGGGCAGAAGTCCTACCCCCGCCGGACTGCTTCACCGATTCATGCCGGCGCCCCTGCCCCCGACACTGCACCGGGACCGCAGGGAAGCAGTCGCAATGCCAGGCAGAGACACCGGCTTCACGCTGATCGAATCCATGATGGCCATGGCCGTGCTGGCCATCCTGGTCGCCATCGGGATCCCCGCCTTCAAGGCCACGCTCGAACGGCAACGGGCCCGTACCGCCACGCACCTGCTCAGCGCCCAGTTCGCCAGCGCCCGCAGCGCGGCCATCAGCCATCGCACCCCCACCACCGTGTGTCCTTCCGCGGACGGGCTCCGCTGTACGGAGGGCACCGACTGGAGCCGCGGCTGGATCATGTACCGCGATCCCGGCAGGACACCCCAGCCCGCCGACGCCGCGTCCGTGCTCAGGTGGGAGAACCGGCCGGCCTCAGGCGCGACGCGCCTGCTCTCGAGCCCGGGCCGCCGCCTCATCCGCTTCCTGCCGGACGGCCGCAGTGCGGGCACAAACCTGAGCGTGCGGGTCTGCTCGGATGAACGCTTCATGGCCGAAATCGTCGTGAACAACCTCGGCCGCGTCCGCACCTCCCGCCCCACAGGCAACCTGCCCTGCGGCCGGTGAAGCCAAAAAAACAAAGGGCTGCGATCTCTCGCAGCCCTTTGCAGGATATGGCGCCCGAAGTTGGACTCGAACCAACGACCCCCTGATTAACAGTCAAGTGCTCTAACCGGCTGAGCTATTCGGGCGGGGGCGCGCATTGTAACGAGATCATTCCGGCTGGAGCAAGCCTTTCCTCAAAAAATTTTTTCGAGGCTACCAACAGTCGGCAAGGCTGCCCTGGCTGTTGCCCTTCCTGCCCGCCTGGTCCAAGGACAGATTGCCGCACTTGTCCGTCGCCTGGGCGCCGGTCGCGGTGGCGACGATGGTGAACGTGGACTGGGTCGGCGCCGGGTTGAGGGCCAACGTGTACCGGGCTGTGGCACCCGCTTCGCGCGGCGACTGCAGCGAAGGGAGCGTGAAGCCCACGTAGGTGTTGTTGACGGTATGGTACCGCTCGGCGCGCTGTGCGTACTCCACCAAGTCCGCCTTGGCCTGCCCTCTCCGCGCCTTGCGCACATACTCCTGGTATGACGGGTAGGCGACCGCGGCCAGGATCGCCACCACGGCTACCACGATCATCAGCTCGATCAGCGTAAAACCCGCAGCCTTCTGTCTGGTTCCGTTCAGATCCATGTCCCGTTCCTCATTTGACTTGGCGCCACGACTGGCGGCCGCACGCACGTGGCATATAGCCCGCTTCGGCCCCCGAAGCTTGGACCACCATGGAGCACTGCATCTCGAGCGCCTTGGCGAGCTCGCTTTCCGTTGCGCCTTCCGACAGCGGCGTCAAGCGCGATGTGCTCATTACCGCGACATCCTTCACCGGCGCCGAGCCATCCGTTCGCAATCCTATCCCGGCAGTACCGCTCCCATAAGCGGCTCCGCTCAACGATCCGATGCGCAATCCCGACAGCGCGGGCGCGCCGGTCAAAGCATTGAGCCCATACAGCCAGTTGGTGCCACTGGGACCGCAGGAAGAAACCACTCCCAGTTCGTAGGTCGGGAAGAACACGATGCCGTTGGCGATCTCCGGATAACCGACGAAGCGCTCCCCTCGGCCCGGCAGGTCGATGTACCAGCCGCGCTTGCCGACTCCCATCGCGTTGGCGACCATCGTGCGAGAACCATCATCCGCTGCGACGACCGTCTGGACCTGCAGATCGGCGCGACCAAGCGTACGGCCGTCCCCGCGGTCGAGCACGGCATACAGAGTCTGTTTCGAGACATCGTTCTCGTCGTTCACGAACGAAAAGGCACCCGTTCCGAAATAGACCATGACGCCGCCTGCTGGGCCAGCGGCTGCCTGTATTCCTCCAAGGATGGGTTGACGGTTGTTCTGGGAATCCCTGGCCACGAACAGGGGCACTGTGACCGCGGCAAGGGTCGAGCTGTTCGACGGATTCGCCGGCACCTGGCGCAGGTCGAACTTCCAGATGGCGCCGTTCTGATCGGCCGCGTACACCGTGTCGGCGAAGCCATCGCGCGTTTGCCTGGTGAGGCCATCGCCGCTCCAGCGATCCACCACGACGATGTTTCCCAGTCCGTTGCTACCCGCCACTCCCGACTCGATCGCCTGGATCACCGTCGCCTTGCCGGTCCTGATGTCGACCACGAACAACGCCGCCCGGCCGTTGGCGCTGCCGTATCCGTTGCCGAAGATCGCTTTCCAGCTGGCGCTGCCGTTGGCGTTCTTGACCGGCACGATGACGGGGCGACCGAGGACATGTCCGATGTTGCTGGCGACGATCGCATCGCTGCTGTTGCCGTTGATGTCCCACAAGACGTCGCCGGCATCGAAGCTGTCAGGCCTCGTGACATCCAGCGCAAATGCCCCCTTGGCTCCCGCACCGGTAGTGCCGACCAGCACTGTCCTCCAGTTACCGGCACTGCTTGCCACATCCGCCACCGCAACTGGGCCATCAACGTAATAGCGGTGCTGGAACACCTGGTAGTCCTTGTCCTCCTCCTTGTAGGGGAACAACAGGTTGCCCATGTGCCCTAGCACTGCTTGGGGCACATAGGCGAATAGCTCCGCCCCGGTCTTGCCGTCGAATGCGTGCAGCATTCCATCGTTGGCGCCCACGTAGACTATCGGCTTGCGGTCCTTCTTCGCCGTCATGTAGGCCGCGTAGCCATAGGCATCGTAGCGATTGAGGGCCGCGTTGTAGATCGAGCGATACCCGAAGTCGTCGGTAGGTGCGGAGATGACTGGGGTGGAGTTGACGATGTCGCCCAAGCGGGTCGTACGCTTGCGCAGTGGCGTAGACTCGGAACTCTCCAACGACTGGTCGCCGCGCAGGTAGGCAATCGCCTGCGCCGCGTCGATACCGAGATCATTGATCCTGCCGTTGCAGCGCGACATGCCATTGGCCGTGTTGCTGCAAAGATCCGCAAGCCCGATCGTAGTGGAGGAGAATTCCCGCGCCGTGCCGTCGGCGCCGCCGTAATAGATATTGCGGTTGGCTGCGTCCGGCAGCTTGGCACTGGCCTCCCACAAGGTGGTGTACTTGACCTCGCCCGTGATCACGTTGGTGGCGATGGACTGGGCGGTCAGCTTGCTGTACCAGTCGGTACCGTTGTTCGTGGCTTCGTAGGAAGGAGTCACCGAGAAGGAACCCGTTCCGATGCGCGAACCGGTCAGCGACAAACTCCCAGACGGCGAGTTCCCTTCTCCGCTCAGGGAAAGGATGCGGCGCATGGCGGCGGTCACTTCGGCCGGAGTCTGCGCATTGACGAATTCGCCACGTGTATTGATCGTGCCATGCCATATCTCGTCCACGGCCGTTCCATCATCGACGCTGGAAGGATTCGGTAAGGTATTCCACAGCGGCGGATTGGCATACGGATCTTTCGTGGCGGCTTCGTTGGCGCCGTAGATGCGCCCCCCGGCCCCCAGCACGATGCCGTAGAAATTCATGTGCAGGTTTGCCTGGCAGTCCAAGCGCTTCCAATCCGGGGAATCCCGATCCAGTTCCGCGCATTGTTTCGGCACCTTCACCAGTCCGCGGGGGAAGGCATCGCCGGTGCGCAGCGGCACATTGGCTCCGTTGTAGTAGCTGGCGGCGATGTCCGCGATGGTGTCTCCGTAGTTGTCGGCAAACGGTGACCCCAGGCCTCCATCGGCATTGCCATAGCCGCTTACCTTGTCGCTGGCATTGGTGATGCCGTCGGTGAACAACATGCCGGCATTCTTCTGGCAGGCATTCAATATCGGCGCGCTTCCGTCCTCCTCCGCACGGCTGAATTGGCTGCCCAGGTGGGCCACGGCACTGCGGTTGGGCGTGCCGCCGCTCCCGGAAGTGATCAATCCTCCGGCCTGCAGCCTCAGCATCTGGTCGTACAGCGCCGACTTGCCGCTGGGATCCCGGATGTCGCGCATGTCGACCTTCACCCGATTGTTGATGGTGAAGTAGCCCACCCTCATGTTGTCGACCGCCGCCATCGACTCCGTCATCGAGCCGACCATGGCCAGCAATCTGTTGCGGTGGTACTGGAACCAATTCGCAAAGTTCTGGATCGCATCGTTGTAGCCGCTGTCGTAGTTGTCCGGCTTGATCTCATAACGGCGCAGGTTGCAGCCCGGGCCGCAGGCATTCCTCACGATCGGGCGATATTCGTCACCGGTCTTGTATCCCGCCGGCGCGGCCTGGTTTTCCGGAAGATAGAAGGTGGCGGGAAAGTAATCGAACGCGATCGAGGTATTGCTGGTGATGCTGCGCGCGCTCGTTCGCCACTGGCTGTTCGAGTAGTACTTCATTCCGCGCCCCGCCAGATCGGGAATGCTCATGCCATTGAGCAGGGAAAATGTCTCCGTTGTGTTGGCGCGATTGGCCTTGAGGTTGTAAACGACGTTGTACGCCCGGGCAAAGCTGCTTCCGTAGACCGCAGGATCGCGCGGATCCGCCCTGGCATTCTCGGGATCGGCATTGCTCCAGCGCGTTTTCCCGTCCGGATTGAGCCAAGGCTGGTAGACGACATTGGGATCGAAGTAACCCTTGTTATAGGCCGGCGAACGCGCAAAGCCGAAAGCATCCAACGGAGGAATGGCCCTGCCGGGGCTGTAGGAGGCGTTGTAGCCGCTATGGGGGAACAGATACAGCAAGCAGTCGGGGGAGTTGTTCGAGCATCCCGCCCCTACGTTGTAGAAAACCCCGGCACTCTGGAAGAAGCTCGCGTTCCCCGAGTTCCACTGTAGCCGTCCATCGCCTCCAGGAAAGATGCGCTCGAACGTCATCGAGTTCGAGTCGTCCACCGCCATGATGAATGCAGGCGTTTTCGGTGCGTCTATGTTGAGCGGCGACTGCGCCAACTCTCCCTGTCCCTGGATGGAAAAGGCGTTGAACAGGCCATAACTGGCGAGCGCCGCCAACACGATCGCCAATGCGGCCAGTCTCTTTCTGCGGAACGTCATGTCGACCTCAAGGTCTGAAAATGGTGTCCACGGCCGAATCGGCCGAGCCATTGGCACCGTCGTTGGTGCTGTAGGCGGTGATCTGGTAGATCGGGTTGGCGTCCTCGTTGATCGGCTTCCCCATGGCGAAGCTAGAATTGCCCGAAATGCAGGGGCCAATCAGGCGCACATTGGTCTGGTCGCCATCGCTGTACGTGAGCGAGGCTGCCCAGCCGACTGCGTCGAACGGTTCATCGCAGACCTTTACGTTCGAAACCGCAGGACAACCGACGGTGCTGGTCCGGTTCACCAGATCTTCGACGCCGCATTCGACGTTCCTCGCCTGTGCCTCGGCATTCTGGAACGCCAGATTGGCGGCGCGATAATTGGAAGCCATCTTCTCCTGCAACCCCGTGACCTGCATGCCCACAACGCCAAGCAGCGCAAGCAGGATCAGTATGATCAAGGCAACGTAGAGCACCGCACCCGATTGCCGCTCTGCCTTGGGCCCGTGCGAACGGGAGATTTGCCTGTCCATGGACACCTCAGTTGCCGTAGAGGCGGTTGCGCAGCGCGACCGTGGTCTCGTAGCTGGCGCGCACCCGGCCATCGCCGTTGGCCGACGGATCGAAGCGCACGCCAAGCGCGCGCACACGAAGACCTTCCTCCGTAGGCTGGGGGGCTGCCGCAGGCTCCGGGCTCCGCATGACGAGGCCGACCTGGACGCTTCCCACCCGGCGCCATTGATCGGCGTTCGCGCCGATGTCTTCCGCCGTGCCATAGTCGTCGATGTAGCCACTGGGCGGCTTCGTGGTCAGGTCGGTCACGCGGTCGCGCCCGAAGACCAACTGCATGCTCTCCACCCCTTCCACCAGCTCCTCGCTGACATAGGCGGTACCGTCATGGCGTGCACGACGCAATGCCGGCTCGCCGCTCGCCCCTGCGCCGATGTAGTAGACCACGGAGTCGGCCCGGTAAAGCACGGTTTGGCCAGACGGCTGGGCGGTGTAGCGGTCGATGGCCGAACCGGTCGTGACCATGCCTGCCCCGGCTGACACCGCACTGGCCGGAAAAATGTCGACGAAGCTGCAATCCGCGATGCCAAACAGGCGCGGCGCGCTCACGCCGTCGCCCGTCAAGGCGCTCCAGCGCTCCACCGGAACGGTGAAGGAGGTGCTCGAGCCGGACATAGTGATGGCATTCACCGGCGCTCCCTGGTTCGACAGATAGCGCAATACGAGGATGTCGCTGCCAGGCAACGGATTGAGCCCGGAAATCGTCCCCGGCAAGGCAGGCGACCATCCGGAGGCAGCCGCGCCCAAGGTCACCGCGTCTCCCGGCGCAGTACCGGTCGCTTCATAGGCCTGGATCGAGACGGCGAAGTTCAGCGGATCGTTGCCGCTGGGGAAATGCGACGCCATCGCGCCTGCGCTTTGCAGGTGGGACTGGTCGTTGACGCACCCCCAGTGCCCGGCCATGCGCAGGTCCCGCTGCAGGTAATCGATGGCGAAGCGTGCGTTCTCCTGCGTCCTGGCCATGCCTTCGCTGAGCTGATATGCGGTCCGGGAGGCGCCGAATATCTGCACGACCCCCAGCATCAGGATGCTGCCGATCACCAGCGCCACCATCAGCTCGACCAGTGACATTCCCTTCACCGTCCTGTAGGCCACCAATCTCATAACCTGCTCCTTACTTCGAAGCTGGTTTCCTCCGGATCGTCGCCGGCCTGCGTACGCTCGCCCCAGACCAATGTCACCTGGACGACATTTCCCTGGTAGGTCACGGTCGCGCCTGCATTGTCTCCCAGTGCTCGCACCACTTGGCACTTCCAAAGTTCCGCCATCGCCGAGACATTCTGGCTTCCCGTGGCAGGGGCACACGGGTTGCCGCTGCGACTCCCCTTGGCGAACGTTGCCTGGGCCGCGAAGGCGGCCGCACTCAATCGATTGCTGCGCATCTGGTCGAGCAGTTCGGTCGCAAGATTGGTGGCCTGGGTACGATAGTTCGCGCTCTGCGACATCCTGAGGCTGTTGACTTGCAGCAGCGCAAAGCCCAGCAGGCCGACTCCCAGTACCAGTACCGCGATCATCACCTCGATCAGGGTGAAGCCTTCTTGCCCGCCCCTGCTTCTTCTCATGGATCCGGTACTCAATGACATGCAACCAGTCCCCCATCCTTTCGCACCTGGCCCGTCGGCGAGATCGCCAGTTCCCGCCGATACTCGCCTCCACCGCATTCGGCAGGCTGCACTGCCAGCGAGCCCGCATCGGCCTCGGTACTGGTGCGGCGGCCGCGGGAATCAAAATGGACGAAGTTGGCCGGACCGCTGACCAGCATGTCGCTGCGTCCTTGCGAATACCGCAGCACGGCCTCGTCCGCGTCCACTGTGCCGTTGCCATTCCTGTCCGAGAAGACGATCCATCCATCGGCCCAGTTGCCGTCGCAGCCCAGACCGGAGGCGCTGGCGCAGATGCTGCTCCCGCGGTTGTTGCGCACGGCCTCGGCTCTGGCCAGGGATACCGAGGCGATCAACTCGTTGGTCGTGGTGGCCACGCGATTGGAACGGATCACCCCTTGGAAGCTCGGATACGCGATCGCCGACAGGATCGCCAGCACGGCAACGGTGACCATCAGCTCCACCAGCGTGAAGCCGCCAATCCGACGAGGTGACATCGAAGAACGCTCCCCAGCGTGTTGGGCAAAGCCTGACAAAGCGCCGCCGAAGCGGCAAGATCCCCGGGGACGAACGGTCGTTCAGGCGGGATGGGCGTCAACGATTTGACGCCCATCACATGCCGAGTGATACCGACTCAGGTCACCACCCTGTAGCAGGGGTGGTACTCGCCCGAGATCTTCATCCGGCGCTGCTCGACGAAGGCGCGCAGCAGGCCGTCCAGCGCCTGCATGATGTCTTGGTCGCCGTTGATCTCGAACGGGCCGAAGGCCTCGATCCGGCGCATGCCGTCTTCCTTGACGTTGCCGGCGACGATGCCGGAGAAGGCGCGGCGCAGGTCGGCGGCCAGCGCATGGGCCGGGCGCCCGTGGTGCAGGTCCAGTGCCGCCATCGCCTCGTGGCTTGGCACGAACGGACGTTGGTATTCCAGCGGGATGTCGACGGACCAGTTGAAGTAGAAGGAGTCCTTTTGGTCCTTGCGATACTCGCGCACGCGCTGGATGCCCTCCGCCATCTTCCGGGCCACCATCACCGGATCGCCGATCACGATCTCGTAGCGCGACGCGGCCTCGTTGCCGAGCGTGAGGCGGATGAATCGATCGATCTGCTCGAAGTACGGCGCGGCGATGGTCGGCCCGCTCAAGACCAGCGGGAAAGGCAGGTCGCGGTTCTCCTCGCGCAGCAGGATGCCGAGCAGGTACAGGATCTCCTCGGCCGTCCCCACGCCGCCCGGGAACACGATGATGCCGTGCCCCAGGCGCACGAAGGCTTCGAGCCGCTTCTCGATGTCCGGCATGATCACCAGGTGGTTGACGATCGGGTTCGGCGACTCCGCGGCGATGATGCCGGGCTCGGTGATGCCGATGTAGCGCGTGCTGGTGCGGCGCTGCTTGGCATGGGCGATGGTCGCGCCCTTCATCGGCCCCTTCATTGCGCCCGGGCCGCAGCCGGTGCAGATGTCCAGGCCGCGCAGGCCCAGCTCGTAACCCACCTGCTTGGTGTAAAGGTATTCGTCGCGCGAGATCGAGTGTCCGCCCCAGCAGACCACCAGGTTGGGATCGGAGGGCTGGAGCATGCGGGCGTTGCGCAGCAGGCCGAACACCGCGTTGGTGATGCCCTCGCTGGATTCGAGGTCGGCCGTGGATTCCGGGCCCAGCTCGATCGCCATGTAGGCCAGGTCCCTCACCACGGCGAACAGCAGTTCGGCCACGCCGTTGATGATCTCGCCGTCCACGAAGGCCATGGCCGGGGCGTTCGTCAATTCCAGGCGGATGCCCCGGTCGCGCTGCGCGACCTGGATGTCGAAGTCCGGGTACAGGTCGCGGGCCGCCCGCGGATCGTCCGAGGCGCTGCCGCTGGTCAGCACCGCCAACGCGCAGCGGCGCAGCAGCTCGTGCATGCCGCCGCTGGAGGCGTCGCGCAACCGGGCGACCTCCGCCCGCGACAGCACGTCCAGACCGCCCCGCGGATAGATCCGCGCGTCCACCACCGGCAACGCCCTCGGTGCCGTATTGCCTGTTTCCATCGTGTGCTCCTGTCTGCAGCCGCGGGAATGTAACGCACTCCCCCATCCAAAAGGAAACGGCCGGGTCGCCCCGGCCGTTCCATGGACTGCAGTATATACCGCGAAGGATCAGAACTCGTAGCGGAAGCCCAACTGCATGGACCACTGCGAGACGCCGATGTTGAAACCGTCCGCGTCGGAGTTGGCGGCGGTCGGCGCATCGGTGTACAGGGTGTTGTACACGTACTTCCCGTTGTAGATACCTTGCAGGTTGGCAACACGGGCATCGGCATAGAAGCCGTAATCCATGATGCGGCCCCATTTCTTGTTCAGAAGGTTGCCGACGTTCTGGATATCCAGCCACAGTTCCGACTTGTGCCCCTTGGCGAAACCAGGCAATTGCTGAGTGATACGCACGTCGAAGGTATTGACCCAGCCGGTACGGAAGCCGTTGGCCGGCGCGTAGGTGCCAGCATACTTGGCCAGTTGCGGATGCTGGGCAAGCCAGTCGAAGAACTGCTTCTCCAACGCGGCATTCGGCGTGAACGAACCGTTGTTGCCAATGGTTCCGAACAGCACATCGCCAGGACCCGACGGGACATAGAACAGGTCGTTCAGGGTACGGCTGTCGCCATTGGCATCGCCGTTGAAGATGTAGCTGAACGGACGGCCACTGCGGCCTTCGTATACCAAGCCCACGCGGGTCTCGTAATCGCCGAAGAACTTGTGCTTCCAGTTCAGCGAGCCCGAGACCCGATCCTTGATCTCGTAGCGCGAGGTCGTGGCAACATTGTCGTTGGTATTGAAGCCATACTGGTAGCCGAAGCCCGAGCTGGCGGTGGAGCTGGTAAGCGGGCCCACTTCGGTCGCGTCGGTGTACGTGTAACCCAAGGTCCATGACCAATCGCTCGTCTCGCTGAACGGCTTGGTCAACGACACCGTGAATTGACGGCTCTCGCCCTTATCGGTGTTGTCGATCAGGAATACGTTGTTGTAGTTGCGGTCACGCCCGGCACGCGCATCACCCGATTGCCAAACGCCGGTATTGCGCTTGTTCGGGTTCCAATACAGGGCTCGGCCATCCGGACCATAGAAGGTCGGACTCGGATCCTCACCCGGGGCGGCCACATTGCCGATGTTCAAGCTCTTGTAGAACAAGCCGTTCTTGACCTTGGTGATCAGGAACTCGGCCGAACCGACGATGCCGTACCACGGCAGTTCGTGATCGAATGCCAAGTTGGCCTTCCATACGGACGGCAACTTGAAATCCTTGGCCACGAAGTTGACGTTCTGGGTCGCCGAACCTGCGACCGTCGGCACGTTCTGGGCCAAACCATCGGGACTGAACGGCAGCGTGGTCCACGTCTGGTTCGACGGGCTGCTGGATACCAAGTAGTTGATGTACGAAGTGTAGTTGAGGCCGGTGGTTGCGTAGCTGTTGCCGATCCAAACCTGCGGTGCATCGCCCTGGAACAAGCCGACGCCGCCGCGCAGCTGGGTGGGGCGATCGGTATCGAAGGTGTAATTGAAGCCGAAGCGCGGCTGGATCAGGAAGTCGCCATCAAAGATCTTGCTATTGTCGTAACCGAATTTTTCTGAGGCCGCAGCATTGTAGGCCGGCGCCGGGGAGGTATCGGGGCGATCGGCGCGCAGGCCAAGGGTCAGCGTCAGGTTGCTGTTGACGTACCAGGTATCCTGCACAAACAGGCCAAGGTTCTTGTTCTTGTAGTCTGCGGCGATCGAACCCGGCGAAGTTTCGGCGCTGAGGTCGTATTGGCTCCACTTGCCAAGACGGAAGTTCTCCAGGCCATAGAAGCGGTAAACGCCCCAGGAATTGGCGCCATAGTAGTTGTAGACGTCGTTGTCGCTGTAATCGACGCCGAACTTCAGGTCATGGTCACCCAGCGTCCAAGTACCCGCGGCGTAGTAGTTCCAAGTCTTGGTTTCGAGGATATTGTTCTGGGAGTTGGTCTCGGTACCGAAGTACAGCACGTCTCCGGACGGAGTAGCTTCGTCGCCTCCCATATAAATCGCAATGCTCGGGGCAGTCGTCGGCACGACGCGGATCGCCGAGTAATCGCGATAGGACACCTTGAACTCGGTGGAGAAATTATCGGTCCAGTCGCTGAAAAGCTGGCCGACGTAACTCTCGACGGTCTTCTCGTGTTCGTACCAGTAAGAGCTCAGCGATACCTGGCTGCTGGTGCTCATGCCGTTGATCCGGAGCTTGTTCTGCTCCAACTTGCTGTAACGGAGGCTGGCACGATGATTGTCGTTGATGTTCCAGTCCAGCTTCAGCGCGTACTCTTCGAGGTCGGTATTGCCGTCGCTGGACAGGCCGCCAGCGTCGATGCCCCAAGTGTTACGGGCGATATCCTGAGCCTGCTGGATCACCGAATCGGTGATCAACGCATTGGGCTTGCCATAAGCCGTGCTGCTCAGGTCGGCGCCCGGAGCCTTCTGCTCGAACTTTTCGTAGTTGGCGAAGAAGAACAGCTTGTCCTTGACGATCGGGCCGCCAAAGGTCGCGCCGTACGTCTTCTCCTTGGTGAAGCCGTTGAATGGCGTGCCATCCGGGTTGTCGCCGAACCAGTCGCCGTCCCGGTAGTTGCCATAGATAGATCCATGGAACTCGTTGGTACCCGACTTGGTTACGGCATTGACCGTCGCACCCACGGCGCTGGCGATGCTGACGTCATAGTTGGACAGGTTGATGTCGATCGCCTCGATGGCCTCCATCGATACCGGCTGGCGACGGGTGGTCATGTTGTTGCCTTCCAGACCGAAGGTATCGCTGGCCGAGACGCCATCGATGCTGATCGAGTTGTAGCGTGGATTCTGGCCACCGGCAGATATGGTGCCCGAAGCGCGATCGACGAAGGCCACGCGCGGATCGAGGCGCATGTAGTCCTGGATATTGCCATTGATCGAAGGCAGCGCTTCGATCTTCTGTTGGTCTATCGAGGTACCCGCCCCCATCTTGTTGGCACTGAACACTTCCGAACCACCCGCGATCGCGGTTGCGGTCACGGTACCCAAGGTGGTCACGTCGCCAGTCAGCTGCGCATTGACCGTACTAATCTGATTGAGGGCCAGATAAACGCCATCCTCGGTCTTGGTGCCTTCGCCGGGCTTGGTGATGGTGATGGTGTACGGGCCACCGACGCGCAGGCCGCGCGCGTTGTAGCGGCCGGCGGCATCCGTCGTCGCGCGGCTGACCGTGCCCGACTCCACGTGGGTGATCGTCACCTCGGCACCGGCAACCGGCTGGCCGCTGGTGGTGGTCACCTGGCCGCCGACACCGGCGGAGGTGCTCTGCGCGAAGACGGGAGCGGCGGCGAGCGCAGCCACGAGACCAAGCGTGAGCTTGGACATGCGGAGACGGCGGTGGTCAGTCATTGTCGGTAGCCTCGATGCGGATTTGGCGGACGAAAAAAGACGTGCTGATCCATCCACTGGAAGAGATGGATGGACCTGAATGTGTTGTGCTCTGGGGTTCCCTGACCGGGCGGCCGGTTGCAGCCGCAACGGTTAACAACAGGTTAACACGGTATCCACGGATTGTGACCGTGCCATGACATTTTTAGCGCATCAGGACATTTGTTGCGGACAGAACATCCGGAACGCACCCGCCGGCAAGCGCTCTTCGCAGTGCGATGCATCCGCCACCTCGGCCGTGATGCGGGTCCGGTCCGCAGGCGCCAGCGTATGGCACATCAACCTGAATTCATTCAGAAAAAAGAAAGTCCCATGCTCGTCCGTCGTCGGGGGAAGCCGTCCGGAACCGCGAACTTGAAAGAAAAATGACAACCCCGGGCGTTGGGGAGCCCGGGGTGCCGGGAACACAGGCGCAAAAAAAAGGCCGGCGCTCGGCGCCGGCCTCCCTGCATGGACTCGCTTCGGTGGAACGCCTGGATCAGGTCAGAACGAAGCGCCGAAGGTCACCGCGAAGGCGCGCGATTCCAGCACCGAGTAGTACGGGGTGCCGGTAGGCGCCACGTCCGGGTACTCGCTGGCGCCGGAGGCGGCGAGCACCTGTGTGGTATTGGCCCAGGTGATCGCGCGCTTGTCGGTCAGGTTGTACAGGTTGAGCTTGATCGAGGGCTTCTTCAGCCAGGCCCAATCGTTGAACGTATAGCCGGTGTCGATGCCGAAGGTGGTGTAGCCGCCGACCCGTTCGGTGTTCATGTAGTCGCCGTAGCGGGAGCCGGAATAGCGTCCCTTCAAGGTGGCCCAGAAGTTGCCGTAGTTGTAGCTCAGGCGCAGGTTGGCGATGTTCTTCGGGGTGTTGGCCAACTGCTTGCCGCCGACGGCGTACTCGTAGACGCCGCTGGAAGTGCCCACCGCCAGCGTATCGCTCAGGATCTTGGCCTGGGTATAGGTGTAGGAGCCATACAGCTTCAGGCTGTCGGTGAACGCGTAGCTGGCTTCGGTGTTGAAGCCGCGCATGCGCACCTTCGGGATCGATACGTAGGTGGTCAGCGCCGTGTTCTGGTCGTAGCTGCTCATCTGCTTGTTCTCGTAGTTGCTCTGGTAGAGCATCGACGAGACGGCGAGGCGGTCGCCGTAGAAGCGCCAGCCGATGTCGTTCGTCCAGGCCGACTCCGGTTCCGGGATCGCCTGGTCGGCGGACATGTTCAAGGTGATCGAGTTGGTCGCCGGCACGCGGAAGGTCTTGGCCACGCCGTAGAAGAACTGGTTGCGGCTGTCCGGCGAGTACTTCACGCCGAAGGCCGGCAGCAGCTTGCTGTAGCTGTTGTCGAACTCCACGCCGATCTCCTGGGTGGAACCCGGCCACTGGTAGTTGTGGCCCTTGCGGGTGGCATGGATCCACGACAGGCCCAGGTTGAGCGCCCAATCGTCGGTCGGCGTCCAGTTGTCCTGGACGAAGTACTTCTGCACGTTCGTCACGGTGTAGGTGCGATAGCTCTGCTGCACCGAACCGTCCGGATAGGTGATGAAGCAACTGTCGGTATCGGCCCACACGTCGCAGGGTTCGCCGGTGGACTGGTCGACGGCGACGCTGCTGCTGTTCTGGCTCTTGCGCGAGCGGTCGAACCACAACCCGTATACCAGATTGTGGTCCAGGCCGATGTCCTGGAAGAACTTGGCCACGATGCCCGGGCGCACCGTGCTGGAGTACGAATAGGTGTAGGCGTAATCGCTGGCGTCGGCGACGCTGCCGGAGCGACCGTAGACGTTGGCGCTGCTGGTCGAAGGGCGGATCGTGGTGGCGCTGGAGCCGCCGCCCTGGCCCCACCACACGTACGGCACCACCGACAGGCGCAGGCTGTCGCTCAGGGTGAACTCGCCATCGAGGCTGGCCAGCAGGCTCTTGTAGGGGTTGCGGCGCAGTTTGTAGTAGGAGGTCGATCCCGTGCCCCAGTCGTCCGCGTAGTCGTACTCGTAATCGTTGGCGAGCTGGGCCTTGCTGCCGGTCTGGTAGGAGTAGTTGGACTGGCGGTTGTACTGGAACGAGGCGCTGATCGAGTTGCCGGGGCTGATCTCCCACAGGCTCTTGCCGTCGATCTTGTTGACGTCCATCGTGCCCTTGCCCTTCCACTTGTCCGCGGTGTTGCGGGAGAAGGAGACCCACGAGCGCACCGGGCCGGTATCGCCGGTGTTCACCCGGATGAAGCTGCGGCGATAGTCGTTGCTGCCGAAGCCCTGGTTGAAGTCGACGCCGAAATCGTGGGTCGGATCGACCGTCGACCAGGCGATCTGGCCGCCGGTGGCGCCCATCTCCGGCTGGTCCACGTTCGGCGTGCCCTGCATCACCGTGATGTCGTTGTAGTTCTCGGCATCGCCGTACTCGGTGGCGTAGACCGAGTAGCTGCCGCTGTCGGTGACCGGCGCGCCGTTGACGGTGATGCCGATCGCCGAGGAATCGAAGCCGCGCAGGCTGTAGTTGCCGTTGTTCAGGCCGGTCACGTCGCTGGTGGAAGCATCCACGCCGGGGATGGCGTCGATCACCTGGGTGAAGTTGCTGCCGCCGGATGCCTGCGAGATCGACTCGCGCGTCACGGTGGAGATCGCCTTGCTGGCGGTCTGCACGGTCATGTTGCCGCCGCCTAGCACGTAGGCGTTCTTGTTGCCGGTGACGCTGACCTTGTCGAGTTCCTGCACGCGCTTGGTGTCGTACGCCGAGGTGGTGTTGGACGTGCTGGACGCAGTGACGCGGGAACTCTGCTGTTGCTCGGTGTCGTTGCTCTGCGCTTGCGCGTGGCTGGCGAGCGCACTGGCCAGGGCGACGGCGAGCACCGACAGGGAGGACGGCTGGCGTGATTTCATGGAGGACCTCTGGGCTGAAGGAATGCGACAAGCGCGCCCCTCCCGCCGCCGGCATGCCGGCGTCCGGTCGATCCACCGAAGAGGGAGGGCGCTCGAAACGTGACGATCACGTTAAGCAGCACATGTCGCCGCCATATGCCGGGGCGTATTGCAAGCCAGACACACGCCGGCAAGGACGAGCAAGGAAAATGTCCTCGCTCGCCATCAAGTTGTCACAAAGATCGCGTAGCGATCAGATGTTCACCGGCAACTTGAGATAGGTACCGATGCCGTCGAGGAACATCTGCACCGAGATCGCCACCAGCAACATGCCCATCAGGCGCTCCAGCGCGGTCAGGGCGCGGTGGCCCAGCAGCTTGTAGAGCAAGGGCGAGCAGAACAGGATCGCCGCGGTCGCGCCCCATGCCAGCAGCAGCGACAGGCTGAACTCCGGCAGGCGTGCCGGCTCGTTGCTGCCCATCAGCATCACGGCGGCCATGCCGGAAGGACCGGCCACCAGCGGGATCGCCAGCGGCACGATGAACGGCTCGCCGTCGGGGATCTCGCCCATCAGCCCCTCCGGGCGCGGGAAGATCATCCGGATGCCGATCAGGAACAGCACGATGCCGCCGGCGATCGCCACCGACTCCTGGCGCAGGTGCATCAGCTCCAGCGCGTACTTGCCGCCCCACAGGAACCCCATCAGCACCACCAGCGCGATCAGCAGCTCGCGCGCCAGCACGATGCGCTGGCGCCGCGGCGGCAGCGGCTTGAGCACGCTGAGGAACACCGGGACGTTGCCGAGCGGGTCCAGGATCAGGAACAACAGCAGTGCGGCGGAAAGAATGGTCATGCCGAAGGACTCCAGACAGTGCCGCGGTGCGCGATGCCCGACGCGGAGAGCAAGGCGACGCAGGCATCCGCGTAATGCCCTGGATCCACGGCCGCATGGTCGTCCTGGTGCTGGAACGCGCGCGCGCGCAACGGCGTGCGCATCGGCCCCGGCTGCAGGCCGCAGACCCGCACGGGCCCGGCGGCGGTCTCCTGGTGCAGGCTCGATACCAGGCCGCGCTGCGCATGCTGCGCGGCGCCGTATGCCCCCCAGTACGCCTGGCCCACCCGGGCCGGGTCGTCGACCACGAACACCAGCGCCGCGTCCTGGCGCTGGCGCAGCAGCGGCAGGCAAGCCTGCGACAACCACAGCCGTGCGGTCAGGCCGACATGCAGCGAACGCGCCAGCATCGCGGGATCCGTGTTCTCCAGCGGCGTCAGGCCGGGGAAATCGGCCGCGCAATGCAGCACGCCGTCCAGGCGGCCGAGCTCGGCCCCGATCCGCGCGGCCAGCTCGGCATGGTCGTCCGGGCTGGCGCCGGCCAGGTCCATCGGATACAGCAGCGGCTCCGGCCCTGCCGCCGCCACGGCATCGTAGACGCGCTCGAGCTTGCGCACCTGCCGTCCGAGCAGCACCACGGTCGCGCCCGCCGCCGCGCACGCGCGCGCCGCCGCCGCGCCGAGGCCGCCCGCGGCCCCCGTGACCAACACCACGCGCCCCGCCAACGCCGCCGCTGGCAGGGAGGTTGCCTGCTCCTGGCTCACGGCTGGTAGGCCTCGCTGACGATGCGCTTGAGTTCGCCGGACTCGAACAGCTCCAGCGTGATGTCGCAACCGCCGATCAGTTCCCCGTGGATGAACAGCTGCGGGAAGGTCGGCCAGTTGGAGAAGCGCGGCAGGTTGGCCCGAATCTCGGGCTCCTCGAGCACGTTGACCGTGTGCAGTTGCTCGGCGCCGGCGGCCAGCAGCGCCTGCACGGCCCGGCTTGAGAACCCGCACATCGGATACTGCGGCGTGCCCTTCATGAACAGCACGATGGGATACCGCTCGACTTCGGCCTGGATCCGCTCGATCACCGCCATGGGATTCTCCTTGCTGGGCGGAAGCCCGGCCATCCGGGTCGGATAGACTTCCGCATTGCCGCCCATTGTAAGCCCCAACGCGTTCAACCGCGGGCCGACCAGGAAAAAACGCCTTCATGCCGATCGAACTGCCTCCCCTGCCCTATTCCCGCTCCGCCCTCGAGCCGCACCTGTCGGCCGCGACGCTGGACAGCCATCACGGCCAGCACCATCGGAACTACGTGGAGGAGCTCAACGCGCGGATCGAAGGCACGGAGTTCGCCGATCTTGCGCTGGAGGAAATCGTCCGGCGCGCCCAGGGCAGCCTGTTCGACACCGCCGCGCAGGTCTGGAACCACGGCTTCTATTGGCAATGCATGCGCGCGCGCGGCGGCGGCGATCCCACCGGCGCGCTCGCCGAGAAGATCGCCCAGTCCTTCGGCGGCGTCACGCAACTGCGCCAGGAATTCGATCGCGCCGCGCTGGCGCTGTTCGGTTCGGGCTGGGTATGGCTGGTGCAGCGCCCGGACGGCCTCCTGGCCGTGGCGAGCACGCCCCATGCCGGCACGCCGCTAACCGGCAGCGATACGCCGCTGCTTGCCTGCGACGTCTGGGAACACGCCTATTACCTGGACCACCAGAACGCGCGCGCCGCCTACCTGAAAGCGTTCTGGAAAGTCGTCAACTGGGACTTCGTCGCCAGCCGGCTGCAATGAGCCCGCGTCCCGCGGGCGCGACGCAAGCCGCCGCGGGGCGCCGATGCACCTCCTGCGAAAACCCACGCGCCCATGCGCGGCTTGGGGCGGCAAGCCCGGCGCGGCTCGCGCCGGGCCGCAGGATCACTCCTGCGCCAATCGCTCCAGCACCGGCGCCACCTGTGCCTGGCGCCCCAGCGCATCGCCCGCCTGCGCCAACGCTGCCCGCAACGCCCGGGCATCATCGGCGCGCAGGGTCGCATGTCCCACCTTGCGCCCGGCGCGCGGCTGCTTGCCGTAATCGTGCCAGTGCCCGCCGGGCACGGCCAGGAACGGCACGGCCGGCGGCATCTCGCCCAGCCAGTTGAGCATGCAGGCATGGCCGCGCATCGCGGTGCTGCCCAAGGGCAGGCCGAGCACCGCGCGCACGTGGTTCTCGAACTGCGACGTCTCCGCTCCCTCGATGCTCCAATGCCCGGAGTTGTGCACGCGCGGTGCCATCTCGTTGGCCAGCAGTTCGCCGTCGCGCACGAACAGCTCCAGCGCGAACACGCCCACGTAATCCAGCTTCCCGGCCAACTTGCGCGCATGCGCCTCGGCCCGTTGCTGCATGCCCGCGTCGACCGGCGCCGGCGCCAGGCTCGCGGACAGCACGCCATCGACATGCCAGTTCTCGGTCAGCGGCCAGGCGCGGAACTCGCCGTCGCGGCCGCGCACCACGACCACGCTGACCTCGCGCTGGAACGGCACGAACGCCTCGGCGATCAGGCCGACCTTGCCCGCCTGCTCGCCCAGCGCGGCCCAGGCCGCATCGGCGTCGGCCGGGGACTTGATCCGGAACTGGCCCTTGCCGTCGTAGCCGAGCCGCCGGGTCTTGAGGATGCACGGCGTGCCGATGCGCGCCAGCGCCGCATCCAGGCCCGCCCGGTCGTCGACCGCGGCGAAGTCCGGGACGGGGATGCCCAGTTCGCGGAACAGGCTCTTCTCGCTGAGCCGGTCCTGGGCGACCGCCAGCGCACCGGGATTCGGGAACACCGGCACGCGATCGGCCAGCCACTGCGCGCTGCGCGCCGGCACGTTCTCGAAGTCGAAGGTCACCACGTCGACCTGCGCGGCGAACTCGGCCAGCGCGGATTCGTCCTCGAATCCTCCCACCTGCAGCGGAGCGACCTGGCCCGCGCACGCGTCGGTCGCCGGGTCGAACACCGCGAACCGCAATCCCAACGGCGCTCCCGCCAAGACCATCATGCGGGCCAGCTGCCCGCCTCCCAGGATGCCGACCGTGGTCATTGCCGGGGATCGTCCGCCGCCATCACGTCGTCGGTCTGGCGCTGGCGGAACTGCGCCAGCGCCGCGCCGATCGCCGGGTGCTCCGGCGCCAGCAGCGCCGCGGCGAACAGCCCCGCGTTGGCCGCGCCGGCATTGCCGATCGCGAACGTCGCCACCGGGATGCCGGCCGGCATCTGCACGATCGACAGCAGCGAGTCCATCCCGTTCAGCGCCTTGGACTGGACCGGCACGCCCAGCACCGGCACCGCGGTCTTGGCCGCCAGCATGCCCGGCAGGTGCGCCGCGCCGCCGGCGCCGGCGACGATCGCGCGCAGGCCGCGCCCGGCCGCCTGTTCGGCGTAGGAGAACAGCACGTCCGGCGTGCGATGCGCCGAAACCACTTTCACTTCGTAGGGCACACCGAGCATGTCGAGCTTCTGTGCCGCGTGTTGCATGGTGTCCCAGTCGGATCGGGACCCCATCACGATGCCGACCAGCGGCGTGGTTTGGTTCGAGGTCATGGCCCTGCCCTGCCTTAAAGACGTATTCTAGCCGTCTTCCGCGCAAGACGAAGACCCGAACAAGCCCCATGGACCGCAAACTGCTCGACCTGCTGTGCTCGCCCGACACCCGCCAGCCGCTTTCGCTGCTGGACGCGAAAGGGCTGGAGGCACTCAATCGCGCGATCGCCGCCGGTGGCGTCCAGCGCGCCGACGGCAGCCGCCAGGAGCAGCCGTTGCGCGAGGCGCTGGTCACCCGCGACCGCAAGCAGGTGTTCCGGGTCGACGACGGCATCCCGGTGCTGCTGGCCGAGGAAGCCATCGCCACCGCCCAGGTGGCCGATTTTCCCGAAAAGTAAGGCGCATCGCGATGCAGGCCGTGATCGCCCCCGATCCGTTGACGGTGCAATCCGACGTCGCCCGGGCGTTGGCCGAGGACATGGGCAGCGGCGACGTCACCGCCGCGTTGCTGCCGGATGCCGAGGATCGCGCCTACCTGTTGTGCAAGCAGGACGCGGTGATCGCCGGGCGCCCCTGGTTCGATGCCTGCCACCGGTCGCTGGACCCGCAGGTGCGCATCGACTGGCGCGTCGAGGAGGGCCAGCCGGTCGCCGCCGGCACCGTGCTGGCGACCCTGCAGGGCCGCAGCCGCAGCCTGGTCAGCGCCGAGCGCACCTCGCTGAACTTCCTGCAGACCCTGTCGGCCACCGCCACCACGACCGCACGCTATGTCGCCGCGGTGTCCGGCACCGGCGCGCGCATCCTCGACACCCGCAAGACCCTGCCCGGCCTGCGCATGGCGCAGAAGTACGCGGTGCGGTGCGGCGGCGGCCTCAACCACCGGATCGGCCTGTTCGATGCGGTGATGCTGAAGGAAAACCACATCCGCGCCGCCGGTTCGATCGGCGCGGCGATCCGGGCCGCGCGCGCGCAGCAGCCGGCGTTGCCGCTGATCGTCGAGGTCGAGACGCTGGACGAGTTGCGCGAAGCGCTGCAGGCCGGCTGCGACAGGATCCTGATCGACGACTTCGACGCCGCGATGCGGCGCGAGGCCGTGCGCATCGTCGCTTCGGCCCCGTCCGGGCGCCGCATACCGCTGGAAGTCTCCGGCAGCGTCGACCTGGCCGGCGTGCGCGCCATCGCCGAGGACGGCGTGGATTTCATCTCGATCGGCGGGCTGACCAAGCACGTGCAGGCCGTCGACCTCTCGCTCAAGCTCGGTCCGCCGCCGGGCTGACCGGCCATCCGCCCGGAGCGACCGCGGACGGCGGCGGGGCATCCCGCAAGCCCGCACCGTAGGAGCCCACGACTTCGCCGGAACGGCGACAGGCGCTTTCACGACCCGTTCGCGGTGGTCTTTGGCAGCCTCCCGGCATCCTCTCTCTCCCTCCGGAAGGATCCTCGATGGCTCGTACCCGCCTGTCCTGGCTGTGCCTGTCGCTGGCCGGCCTGGCGGCTCCGGCCGCCGCCGCGGAAGTCTGCGACCTGCCGCCGCGCTACGGTCTCGGGCAGGCCGCCATCGCCATCGTCCGCACCGCATGCAACGAGCATCGCCTGTGGATGCGTCCGTTCATCGACCTGCGCGGACGCGTGGCGAGCCTGTCCATCACCGAAGCGGAAAGCGGCTACCTTGCCGACCACGGCGTGGTCGCCTGGCAGCGCGTGGCCGGCTACTGGCGCGACAGCGGCACGCTGGCGGCGATGGGCGGCATCGAAGGCGCCCCCGGCTGCGCGGCGCTGGACGGTTCGCGCTACACCGCCAGCGATTGCCGCGCCTTCATCAGCGACAATCCGTGGTCGGCGGCCTTCGTATCGTGGGTGATGACGCAGGCCGGCGTGGCGGGTTTCCTGCGCTCCCCGCGCCACATCGACTACATCCGCGCCGCCTACCGCAACGACGGCGGCAGCCCCTATCGATTGACCGACCCCGGCATCGAGAAACCCGCGCCCGGCGACCTGCTGTGCCTGCTGCGCGGACGCGACCGCTCGCTGGGCTTCGCCGGCCTGAACGCGGAACTCGCCCGCGGCGGCACCGTGCATTGGAAATCGCATTGCGACATCGTCGTGGCCGCCAATGTCGGCGGCGATCGCACGCTGTACCTGATCGGCGGCAACGTGCTCAACACGGTGATGATGCGCAAGCTGCCGCTGGACCGCGCCGGCCACCTGGTCCTGCCCGCGCCCATCGACGGCAACGGCGGCAGCGACGAGGACACCCAGGGCGCCGGCCTGGAATGCACGCCCGCCCGCGAGGAACTGTGCGACTTCAACCGCCGGGACTGGGCCGCGCTGCTGAAGCTGCGCGAGGACGCCGCGCTGGCGGCGCCTGCCAGCCTGCCGGTCGTCCCGTCGCAGTCCATTCCCGCATCCGCCCCCACCGCGATGCCACCGGGATTCCCGCGCGTGGTGCCACCACGGCCGGCCACCAGGCAGGAGCGGCAGAATCCCCCGAATCCGCAAAACCCTGAAAACCCCTAGCAGCGACTTTTCGTGGGAGCGGCTTCAGCCGCGATGGGGCTTTCATGCAGGTCCCTCTGCAAAAGCCTGCACATCCTTGTGCAGGGGTTTGAATGGGAAAGCACCAGCGCGGCTGAAGCCGCTCCCACGAAAGACATTCCTACTCAAGGCTTGCATGGGACAAAGAAAAAGCGGGCCGGAGCCCGCTTTTCCCGAGTGCCAGGATCGCCGCGATTACTCGCCGGCGCCCTCTTCCTCGACGGCCTTGATCGACAGGCGGATACGGCCCTGCTTGTCGACTTCCAGCACCTTGACCTTCACCACGTCGCCTTCCTTCAGCTTGTCGCTGACCTTCTCGACGCGCTCGCTGGAGATCTGCGAGACGTGCACCAGGCCGTCCTTGCCCGGCAGGATCGTGACGAACGCACCGAAGTCCATGATCTTGGCGACCTTGCCTTCGTAGATGCGGCCCGGCTCGACGTCCGAGGTGATCTGCTCGATGCGGCGCTTGGCTTCCTGCGCGGCGGCGTTGTTGACCGACGCGATGACGATGGTGCCGTCGTCCTGGATGTCGATCTGGGTGCCGGTGTCCTTGGTGATCGCCTGGATCGTCGAGCCGCCCTTGCCGATCACCTCGCGGATCTTGTCCGGGTGGATCTTGATGGTCAGCAGGCGCGGCGCGTAGTCCGACAGCTCGGCGCGCGGCGCGGTCAGCGCCTTGCTCATCTCGCCGAGGATGTGCAGGCGGCCCTGCTTGGCCTGGGCCAGCGCCACCTTCATGATCTCCTCGGTGATGCCATCGATCTTGATGTCCATCTGCAGCGCGGACACGCCCTCGGCAGTGCCGGCGACCTTGAAGTCCATGTCGCCGAGGTGGTCCTCGTCGCCCAGGATGTCGCTCAGCACGACGTAGCGGTCGCCTTCCTTCACCAGGCCCATCGCGATGCCCGCGACCGGCGCCTTCACCGGCACGCCGGCGTCCATCAGCGCCAGCGAGGAGCCGCACACCGAGGCCATCGACGAGGAGCCGTTCGACTCGGTGATCTCCGAGACCACGCGGATCGTGTACGGGAAGTCCTCCAGGCTCGGCATCACCGCCAGCACGCCGCGCTTGGCCAGGCGGCCGTGGCCGATCTCACGGCGCTTCGGCGCGCCGAAACGGCCGGTCTCGCCCACCGAGAACGGCGGGAAGTTGTAGTGGAACAGGAAGTTCTCTTTGTACTCGCCGCTGATCGCGTCGATGATCTGGCCGTCGCGCGCGGTGCCCAGCGTGGTGACCACGATCGCCTGGGTCTCGCCGCGGGTGAACAGCGCCGAGCCGTGGGTGCGCGGCAGCACGCCGGCCTTGACGGCGATCGGGCGGACGGTGGTCAGGTCGCGGCCGTCGATGCGGATCTTGGTGTCCAGCACCGCGTCGCGCATGGTGCGGTATTCCAGCTCGCCGAATTCCTTCGACAGCTCGGCCGGGCTCCAGCCCTCGGCCTCGACGCGGCCGGCCAGCTGCTCGGTCACGTCCTTCTTGATCGCGGCGATCGCGTCGCGGCGCTGCAGCTTGTCGCGGATCTGGAAGGCTTCGGCCAGCTTGGTGCCGACCGCTTCCTTCAGGGCCGAGATCAGCGCCTCGTTCTTCGGCGGGGCGATCCAGTCGCTCGGCTTGGTGCCGGCCTCGACGGTCAGCTCGTTGATCGCGTTGATGACCTTCTGCATCTCGCGGTGGCCGAACGTCACCGCGCCGAGCATCACTTCCTCGCTCAGCAGCTGCGCTTCGGATTCGACCATCAGCACCGCGTTGGAGGTGCCGGCGACGACCAGCTCCAGCTGCGAGGTCTGCAGCTCGGTGGTGGTCGGGTTGAGGATGTACTGGCCGTCCTTGTAGCCGACCTTGGCGGCACCGATCGGGCCCTTGAACGGCGTGCCGGCCAGCGCCAGCGCGGCCGAGGCGCCGATCATCGCCGGGATGTCGCCGTCCACTTCCGGATTGAGCGAGATCACCTGGGCGATGATCTGCACTTCGTTCTTGTACTCCTCCGGGAACAGCGGGCGGATCGGGCGGTCGATCAGGCGGGAAACCAGGGTCTCCTTCTCGGTCGGGCGTCCCTCGCGCTTGAAGAAGCCGCCGGGGATGCGGCCGCCGGCATAGAACTTCTCCACGTAGTCGACGGTCAGCGGGAAGAAGTCCTGGCCTTCGCGCGCGCTCTTGGCGGCGACGGCGGTGACCAGCAGCACGGTCTCGTCCATGTTGACGATGACGGCACCGCTGGCTTGGCGGGCGATCTCGCCCGTTTCCAGGGTGACGGTATGTTTACCGTACTGGAAGGTTTTGGTGATTTTTGCCACGAGGGTTTCCTTGGGGAATGAATGCTTTTCTGCGGATGGACCGGCCGCGGCCCTTGCCGTGGACGGCTGCCGGGCGATCCCGGCCGGAAGTTCAGCGAAGAACCAAAACGAAGCCGCGGCGCATCGCTGCGCCGCGGCGGATTAGGGTGATCAGCGGCGCAGGCCGAGTTTCTCGATCAGGGCCTTGTAGCGCTCGCCGTCCTTCTTCTTCAGGTAGTCCAGCAGGCTGCGACGGCGGTTGACCATCTGCAGCAGGCCGCGACGGCTGTGGTGATCCTTCTTGTGGGTCTTGAAGTGCTCGGTCAGCAGCTCGATGCGGGCCGTCAGCAGCGCGACCTGCACTTCCGGCGAACCGGTGTCCTGCGCGCTGCGCTTGTTGTCTTCAATGACCTTCTGGGTGTCGATCGACATGGTAGTTTTCTCGTAGATGCGTGGCCGGCAGGAACGCACGATTGCGCACCGCCCGACTCGCCGTTTGCTGGTGATATGCGCCCTTGGCGCCGGAATGCGCCAGAAAGGCGCACGAAATTGTAACGTTGGCGACTTCCCGGAACAAGGCGCGGGCTTGGCGCGGGCTTGGCGCGGGCTGGATCCGGGCCGGATTCAGGGGTTGAACAGCCGCTGCGGCGACAACAAACCTGAACCGTCCACGTGGCCGAGGCCGCTCGCCGCCCCGTCGGGCCCGAACACCGCGACCTGCCCCTGCGGAAAGGCCACATCGCGCAGGCGCTGGCCCATGCGGAAGCGGCGCGCCTGCTCGCCGTCGAGCTCCAGCCGCGGGAACCCGGCCAGTCCGTCCGCCAGCGGCAACAGCATCGCCTCGCGCCCGGCCTCCGGGGCCGCTTCCAGGGCTTCCAGCGTGACCATCCCGGGCTCCCGGAACGGCTCCACCCACAGGCGCCGCAGCGTGGCGATATGCGCCCCGCATCCCAGGGCCTCGCCCAGGTCCCGGGCCAGACTGCGGATGTACGTCCCGGAGCCGCAGGTCACCCGCAGGCGCAGGCGCCCGGCGGCCAGCTCCAGGACCTCGATCGCTTGCACCTCGACCTCGCGCACCGGCGCCTGGATGGCCTCGCCGCGTCGCGCCCGGGCGTACAGCGGTTCGCCGCCCTGCTTGAGCGCGGAATAGATCGGCGCGCGCTGCCGGATGCGTCCGGTCAGCGGCTGCAGGGCCGCACGCACCGAAGCCATGTCCAGGGCCGGCACCGGTCGCTCGCGCAGCACCACGCCGTCGGCGTCGTCGGTATCGGTGGTGGCGCCCAGGACCACCCCGGCCTCGTAGGCCTTGGCCGAGCCGAGCAGCAACCCGGCGATCTTGGTCGCCTCGCCGAAGCACAACGGCAACAGGCCGGTCGCGAGCGGGTCCAGGCTGCCAGTGTGCCCGCCCTTCTCGGCCCGCAACAGCCGGCGTGCGGCCTGCAACGCCCCGTTGGAGCTCATGCCTGCCGGCTTGTCGAGCAAGAGGATGCCGTCCAGGCGACGGAAGGAAATCTTCTTCGAGGTCATTCAGGATCGAGTGCGGTGCGAAGCCGGGCCTGCCGTTGCGGGCGGGCCCCGGTCCCGACGGGCCTACCCGGCTGGCAACCGGGCGCCACAGCCGGGACGGCTTATTCTTCGTCGGCCTTCGGCAGATCGCGCAGCAGGTTGCCGATGCGCTCGCCGCGGTCCACCGAATCGTCGTACTGGAAGTGCAGTTCCGGCACGTGGCGCAGCTTCATCGCGCGCGCCAACTGGGTCCGCAATTCGCGGGCCAGTTCCTTCAGGCCCTTGACCGCCTCGGCCGAGCGCTCCGGCTGCAGCGCGGTGACGAACACCTTGGCATGCGCCAGGTCGCGGCTCACCTCGACGTCGGAAACGCTGACCGAAGGCAACCCGTGCTCGCGCACGGCGGCGTGCACGATCGTGCCCAGGTCCCGGCGCATCTGCGCAGAGACCCGGTCGGTACGGTGGAAGGATTTGGTGGGCATGTGATTCGTGATTCGTGATTTGTCATTCGCCAAGCAGTGGCGGGATCGGGGAACGTGTTCCGCCTTTGCGAATCACGAATCCCGAATCCCGAATCACGGCCTCACAGCGTCCGCGCCACTTCGATGCGCTCGAAGCACTCGATCTGGTCGCCTACCTTGACGTCGTTGTAGGCCTTCACGCCGATGCCGCACTCGGTACCGTTGCGCACCTCGTCGACGTTGTCCTTGAAGCGACGCAGCGATTCCAGCTCGCCCTCGAACACCACGGTATTGTCGCGCAGCACGCGGATCGGCTTGCTCCGCTTGACCACGCCCTCGACCACCATGCAGCCGGCGACCGCGCCGAACTTGGAGCTGCGGAACACGTCGCGGACCTCGGCGATGCCGATGATCTCCTCGCGGATCTCCACGCCCAACAGGCCGGAAGCCACCTGCTTCACCTGGTCGATCACGTCATAGATGATCGAGAAGTAGCGCAGGTCCACGCCGTTGGACTCGATGATCTTGCGCGCCGACGCGTCGGCGCGGACGTTGAAGCCGATCACCGTGGCCTTGGCCGCGACCGCCGAGTTGGCGTCCGACTCGGTGATGCCGCCGACGCCCGCGTGGATCACGTTGATGCGGATGTCGTCGTTGGACAGCGCCACCAGCGCCTGCTTGAGCGCCTCCACCGAGCCCTGCACGTCGGCCTTGATGACCAGGTTGAGGACTTGCTGGCCCTCGCCCTTGCCCATCTGCGCCAGGATGTCCTCCATGCGGTTGCCCGCCGAGGCCACCAGCCGCGACTCGCGGCGCTTGGCCTCGCGCTGCTGCGCGACGTCCTTGGCCAGGCGCTCGTCGTCGACGACCACGAAGTCGTCGCCGGCATCCGGCACGCCGGACAGGCCGAGCACCTGCACCGGGATCGACGGCCCGGCGAACTCGGGCTGCTTGCCGGTCTCGTCGAACAGCGCACGCACGCGGCCGTACTGGATGCCGCACACCAGGTAGTCGCCCTTCTTCAGGCGGCCCTGCTGCACCAGCACCGTCGCGACCGGGCCGCGTCCCTTGTCCAGCGAGGATTCGATCACCGTGCCGCTGGCGCGGCCTTCGGCCACGGCCTTCAGTTCGAGCACCTCGGCCTGCAGGCTGATGGCGTCGAGCAGGTTGTCGATGCCCTGGCCGGTCTTGGCCGAGACCTCGACGAACTGGGTGTCGCCGCCGAACTCCTCGGCCACCACGTCCTCGGCCAGCAGCTCGTTCTTCACGCGCAGCGGGTCGGCGTCGGACTTGTCGATCTTGTTCACCGCCACGATCAGCGGCACGCCGGCCGCCTTCGCGTGCTGCACCGCTTCCTTGGTCTGCGGCATCACGCCGTCGTCGGCCGCGACCACCAGCACCACGATGTCGGTGATCTTGGCGCCGCGGGCACGCATCGAGGTGAACGCGGCGTGGCCGGGGGTGTCCAGGAAGCTGATGACGCCCTTCGGGGTCTCGACGTGATAGGCGCCGATGTGCTGGGTGATGCCGCCGGCCTCGCCCGAGGCGATCTTGGTACGGCGGATGTAGTCCAGCAGCGAGGTCTTGCCGTGGTCGACGTGGCCCATGATGGTGACCACCGGCGGACGCGGCGAGGTCTCGCCCTGCACTTCCTCGGCATGCGCCAGCAGCGCGTCCTCGAAGTCGGCGCTGTCGGCGCGCGTGGCCTTGTGGCCCAGTTCCTCGGTGACCAGCACCGCGGTGTCGTGGTCGATGCTCTGGGTGATGGTGGCCATCACGCCCATCTTGAACAGCGCCTTCACCACGTCGCCGCCCTTCAGCGCCAGCTTCTGCGCCAGGTCGGCCACGGTGATGGTGTCGCCGATGGCGACCTCGCGCACCACCGGGGCGGTCGGGCGCTCGAATCCATGGCTGCCGCCGCCGCTGCGCGAGGGCTCGTTGCCGCGGCGCGAGCCCTGCGACGCCTTGCCCGGACGACCGCGGGTATTGGAGCTGGAACGACGCGCCCGGTCGGCCGCCGACAGGTGCAACTGTCCGGCGAAACGCTTGGTCGTATCGTCGTCGTCCACGCCGGCTACCATCGCGTGCGAACCGCGGCTCTTGTGCCGGGGGGCACCGCGATCGTCGCTGCGCGGCGCGGAACGCGGCGCAGGCGCGGCCGGACGCGCGGCCGGCGCGGTGCGCGCGGCACGCGGCGCAGGCGCCTCGTCATCGGTGCCGTCGGCACCGGCCGGCGCGGCTTCGGCCGCTGCCGCGGCCTCGACGGCGCGCCGCTCGGCCTCCTGGCGCTCGCGCTCGGCTTCTTCTTCCTTGCGCTTGCGCTCGAGTTCCTCGGCACGCTGGCGGTCGATCTCGGCCAGGCGCTGCTGCTCGGCCAGGTTGCGCTGGCGGGACTCCTCGAGCTTGCGCAGGATCTCGGCGCGCTCGTCGTCCACCGGGCCGGCGGAGGCCCGCGGCGCCGCCTCGTTCTCGGCGGCCTTGACGTAGGTGCGCTTCTGGCGCACTTCCACGTTCACCGTCGTCTTGCTGCGACCGGCGTTGACGGTCACCTCCTGCAGCTTGCGGCGGTTGAGCGTGATCTTCTTGGGCGCCTCGCCCACGGCCTCGGCCGAAGCCTCGGACTTGCCGTGCATGCGACGCAGGAAGCCCAACAGCTTCATCTTCTCGGTGCTGGTCACGACCTGGTCGGGACCGCTGAACTTCATGCCGGCCTCGGCCAGTTGCTCCAGCAGCTTCTCGACCGGCGTGTTGACCAGTTCGGCAAGCTTGCGGATGGTGGTTTGCTGCGACATTCGGATCCTATGCTCTGGTGGGCGCCCCCTCGCCCATCGCAAGGGAAACGCAGATTCTAAGCCCTGAAGGGGTCAGGGCGCGGTTCATCGCCGGCTCATTCGCCGCGCTCCAGGCGGGCGATCTCCTCGGCACGGGCGGCCAGGATCAGCGCGGCGGCGCGCTTGGCGGTCATGCCCTCGATCCCGAACTCGACGATCTCGTCGGCGGCCAGGTCCGACAGGTCCTCGCTGGTGCGCACGCCGTGCGCGGCCAGGGCGAAGGCGGTGGCCTCGTCCATGCCTTCCAGCGCCAGCAGGTCGTCGGCCGGCTGCTGCTCGTCCAGCCCTTCCTCCTCGGCCAGCGCGGCATTGAGCAGCGCGTCGCGGGCGCGGGCGCGCAGCTCCTCGACGATGTCCTCGTCGAAGCCCTCCACCGCCAGCAGCTCGCCGACCGGGACGTAGGCGATTTCCTCGACCGTGTTGAAGCCCTCGGACACCAGGATGCCGGCGATCTCCTCGTCGACCTCCAGCTTGTCCATGAACAGCTGGCGCGCGGCCGCCTGCTCGGCTTCCGACTTGGCGGCGACCTGGTCGGCGGTCATCACGTTGAGCTGCCAGCCGGTCAGGCGGCTGGCGAGGCGCACGTTCTGGCCGCCCTTGCCGATCGCCTGGGCCAGCCGGTCCTCGGCCACGGCCAGGTCCATCGAATGCTTCTCTTCGTCGACGATGATCGACTGCACCTCCGCCGGCGCCATCGCGTTGATGACGAAGTTGGCCGGGTTCTCGTTCCACAGCACGATGTCCACGCGCTCGCCGTTGAGCTCGTTGGAGACCGCCTGGACGCGCGAGCCGCGCATGCCGATGCAGGCGCCGATCGGATCGGTGCGGTTGTCGTGCGCGATCACGGCGATCTTGGCGCGGTCGCCCGGATCGCGCGCGCAGGCCTTGATCTCGACCAGCCCCTGGCCGACTTCCGGCACCTCGAGCTTGAACAGCTCGATCATGAATTCGGGAGCGGCGCGGCTGATGAACAGCTGCGGGCCGCGCGGCTCGGAGCGCACCTCGGCCAGGTAGCCGCGCACGCGGTCGCCGGCGCGCAGCACGTCGCGCGGGATGCCCTTGTCCTTGGGGATGAAGGCTTCGGCGTTGCCGCCCAGGTCGACGTAGATGTTGCCGCGCTCCACGCGCTTGACCACGCCGGTGACCAGCTCGCCCACGCGGTCCTTCCAGGCGTCTACGACCTGCTGGCGCTCGGCCTCGCGCACGCGCTGCACGATCACCTGCTTGGCGGCCTGCGCGGCGATGCGCCCGAAGTCCGGGTTCTCGATCTGCTCCTCGATGTAGTCGCCGACCTCGACGCCATCGGCCTCATCGATCGCGTCCATCAGGCGGATCTGCCGGTCGGGCGACTCCATCACCACGTCGTCGGCCACCACTTCCCACCGGCGGAAGGTCTCGTAGCTGCCATCCTTCTGGTCGATGCTCACGCGCGTGAGCACGTCCTGGTCCACGTAGCGCTTCTTCGCCGCCGACGCCAGCGCCGCCTCGATCGCCTCGAAGATGACTTCACGCGGGACGCCCTTCTCGTTGGCGACCGCGTCCACTACCAGCAAAAGTTCCTTGCTCATCTGATCACTCCGCGCGCGGCTTGCCGGCCGCCGACTCGTTGGATGGTTTCTTCTTGGCCTGGCCCGCCTTCTTCGGGCCCGGCTTGTTCGGTTTCTGCGGCGCCAGCCCCAGAGCGACCCAGTCGGGGACGATCCGCGCCTTGTCGATGTTGTCGAAAGCGACCGCCATCTCGCTACCGTCGACGTCGAAGACGACCTGGCCGGCCGCCGCCTCGACGCGGACGATCGTCCCCTGCAGGCGCCTGCGGTTGTCCTGCGGCAGCTTCAGGCCGACCTTCGCCGATTCGCCGACATGGCGGGCGAACTGGTCCAGCGTGAACAGCGGGCGGTCGACGCCCGGCGAGGACACTTCCAGCGTGTAGTTGCCGCTGATCGGGTCTTCCACGTCCAACTGCGCCGAAACCTCGCGGCTCACCCGCTCGCAGTCGTCGATGTTCACCACCCGCTCGGGCTGCTCCGCCAACGGAACGTCGATGTACAGGCGCAAGGTCGCGCTGCCGGGCGCGGGGAGGTATTCCGCGCCCAGCAGCTCGAGCCCCAGGGCCTGCACCGTGGGAGCCAGCATATTCGCGATTTCGGTTGCCTTGTCGCTCACAGCCACCTGATCCAGTCTGACTAGCGAGGCCCCGGAAAAACATGAGCCCCGGAAACAACAAGGGGCCCAGTGGGCCCCTTGCGCGAAAAAATCCAACCTCGGAGGGTTGGCGCAAAGACGGGAACAAGCGTCTTTGCGATTCCAAGGACATTCGCCGCAAAGGCAACGAACCGAAACTTGGTAGCGGGGGCAGGATTTGAACCTGCGACCTTCGGGTTATGAGCCCGACGAGCTGCCAGACTGCTCCACCCCGCAGCAGAAGCGGAATTATGAGGGAACCGGGGAAACATTGCAAGCCCTGTTCACTCGATCGATGATCGGCCGAAGCGCGTCCATCGAGGCGGTCAATGATAACCGCTGTATTCCGATTAAGGAATACGAACAACCCAATCCGTCGCCGCGGCCTCCATGCGAACGGAGGCCGCGGGCGCAGAACGGCCGATCAGGCCAGCCCGGCGAAGGCGCGCTGGCACCACACCATGATGGGGTTCCAGGCCAGGCCCAGCGCCAGCAGGGCCAGCGAATTGACGCCCAGCACGATTCCCAGCACGCGGTCGTTGTTGGCCGGGAGCGGCTCGCCGACCGGCTCGTCGAAGTACATGACCTTGATCACGCGCAGGTAGTAGTAGGCACCGATCACGGCGCAGATCACGCCCAGGATCGCCAGCCACAGCATGTCGCCGTGCACCGCCGCGCCGAGCACCGCCAGCTTGGTCCAGAAGCCCAGGAACGGCGGGATGCCGGCCAGCGACGCCATGATGCAGAGCACCAGGCCGGCCATCCACGGGTTGCGCGCGTTCAGCCCCTTGAAGTCGTCGATGTTCTCGGCCTCGAAGCCGCTGCGCGACAGCGCGATGATCGCGCCGAAGGACGCGGTGGACATGATCGCGTAGCTCACCGCATAGAACATCGCCGCCGCGTAGCCGCGCTCGTCCCCGCCGGCCACGCCCATCAGCAGGAAGCCGATGTGCGAAACGGTCGAGTACGCCAGCATGCGCTTGAGGTTGCTCTGCGCGATCGCCATCAGGTTGCCGATCACCAGCGACGCCGCCGCCAGGCCGCCGATCAGCAGGTGCCACTGCTGCGACAGCGGGCCGACGCCCACCTCGAGCAGCCGGTAGGCCATGCCGAACGCCGCCAGCTTCGGCGCCGAGCTGATGAACAGCGCGATCGGCGCCGGCGCGCCCTGGTAGACGTCCGGCAGCCACATGTGGAACGGCGCGGCGCCGAGCTTGAAGGCCACGCCGGCGATCATGAAGATCGTGCCGGTCAGCAGCAGGGTCTTCTCGGACGAACCGTCGATCGCCTCGTGGATGCCGGCCAGGCTCAGCGTGCCGGTGGCTCCGTAGATCAGCGACATGCCGTACAGCAGCAGGCCCGAGGCCAGCGAGCCCAGCACGATGTACTTCATCGCCGCCTCGGTCGCCAGCGCGTTGTCGCGGTTGGAGGCGACCAGCGCGTAGGAGCACAGCGCCAGCAGCTCCAGGCCCAGGTACACCATCAGCAGGCTGCCGGCCGAGACCAGGATCATCATGCCCGAGGTGGCGAACAGCACCAGCACCGGTATCTCGCCCTGGAACAGGTTGCGCTCGCGCAGGTAGCTCCAGCCGTAGACGAGGGTCAGGCCGCTGACCAGCACGATCACCGCCTTCATCACGTCCGCGGCGGTATCGCGCACGAACATGCCGTGGAAGACCTCCCCCTGCCCCCCGGTACCGGTGGCCAGCATGGCCAACACGATGGCCAGGATGGCCACCGAGATCACGTGCGTGACCGCCTTGTGCCGCTGGCTCACGAACAGGTCGATCATCAGCAGCGCGAAGGCGCCGGCGACGAGCACCAGCTCGGGGGCCAGGGGTGCCAGATCAGCGGTGGTCAACGACAAGGGCGTTGGCGTGGTCATCATCAAATCCTGGAATCAAGTCTTGCAACGGCCGTTCAGAGCTTGCTCGCGGCGATCTGCGTGGCGAGCTTGGCGATCGACGGCTCCATCAGATCGGTCAGCGGCTTCGGATACAGGCCCAGGGCCAGCACGCCGGCGGCGAACACGCCGAGCACGAACGCCTCGCGGCCGTTGATGTCCTTCAACTCGGCGACGTGGGCATTGGCCACCTCGCCGAAGAACACGCGCTTGTACAGCCACAGCGTGTAGGCGGCGGTGATCACCAGCGTGGTCGCCGCGCCGAAGGCGACGAACGGGTGCTTCTGGAAGCTGGCCAGGATCACCATGAACTCGCCGACGAAGCCGCTGGTGCCCGGCAGGCCCGCGTTGGCCATGAAGAACAGCATGGCGAAGGTGGCGAACCACGGCATCACGTTGACCACGCCGCCGTAGTCGGCGATGCGGCGGGTATGCATGCGGTCGTACAGCACGCCGATGCAGGAGAACATCGCGCCGGACACGAAGCCGTGCGAGATCATCTGCACCATCGCGCCCTGCAGGCCCAGGCGCGCGGCATCGACGCTGCCGTAGTCGCGCACCAGGGTGAAGGCGATGAACGTGCCCAGGGTGACGAAGCCCATGTGCGCGACCGACGAGTACGCCACCAGCTTCTTCATGTCGTCCTGCACCAGCGCGACCAGGCCGACGTAGATCACCGCGACCAGCGACAGCGCGATCACCAGCCAGGCCCATTCGTGGCTGGCGTCCGGCACGATCGGCAGGTTGAAGCGCAGGAAGCCGTAGCCGCCGATCTTCAGCGCGATCGCGGCCAGGATCACCGAACCGGCGGTCGGCGCCTCCACGTGCGCGTCGGGCAGCCAGGTATGCACCGGGAACATCGGCACCTTGACCGCGAAGGCGATCAGGAACGCGAAGAATATCCAGGTCTGCTCCCTGGCGGTCAGCTGCAGCGCGTAGAGGTCGTGCAGCTGGAAGCTGCCGCCCTTCAGGTACAGGTAGATCAGCGCCACCAGCATCAGCACCGAGCCGAGGAAGGTGTACAGGAAGAACTTGATCGCCGCGTAGATGCGGCGCGGGCCGCCCCAGACGCCGATGATCAGGAACATCGGGATCAGCATCGCCTCGAAGAACACGTAGAACAGCATCGCGTCGGTCGCCGCGAAGATGCCCACGGTCACGCCTTCCAGGATCAGGAACGCGGCCACGTACTGGTTGACCCGCTTCTCGATCGCGCTCCACGCGCCGATCAGCGCCAGCACCGTCACCAGCGTGGTCAGCAGGATCAGCGCCACCGCGATCCCGTCCACGCCCAGGTTGTAGCCGATGTCGTAGGCCGGGATCCACGCGTGCTGCTCGACGAACTGCAGGGCGTCGTTGCCGGTGTCGTATCCGCTCAGCAACGGCAGGCTGAGCAGGAACGTCACCACGGCGACCAGCAGCGACGCCCAGCGGGCGGCCTGCGCATTGCGCAGTGCGAGGATCAGGGCACCGCCGACGATCGGCAGCCAGATCAGGACAGACAGTAAGGGCCAGTTCGACACGTCTTCTTATTCCGTACAGGTCAACGCCAGTAATGCATCAGTACCGCCAGCAGAGCGATCAGACCGATGATCATCGCGAAGGCGTAGTGGTAGAGGAAACCGGATTGCGTGCGGCGCAGCAGGTTCGCCGCCAGGTCGACCAGGCGCGCCGAGCCGTTCACCGCGGCGCCGTCCACGACGTAGGTGTCGATGGCGCGCGAGACCTTGCCCAGCTTGACGCCGCCGCCGGCGAAACCGCCGATCCAGAGCTTGTCGAAGCCGTACTTGTTCTCGAGGATGCGCACCGGCAGCGAGAAGGCCTCGCGCGCCCTGGCGGCCAGCTCCGGCTTCCACAGGTACATCAGCGCCGCCAGCAGGAAGCCGGCCACCGTCAGGAAGAACGGCCACGCGGTCAGGCCATGCAGGGCGAAGGCGACCGGGCCGTGGAACTCCTCGGCCAGCGCGCCGACCGTGTCGCGCGCCGGATCGTAGAAGTCGACGATGCCGGTGAAGAACGACACGGCCTGGCCCTTGATCGCCTCGGCGGCGTGGTGGCCGGCCCAGTCGGTGCCGAACAGCATCGGGCCGATCGAGAAGAAGCCGACCGCGATCGACGGGATCGCCAGCAGGACCAGCGGCAGGGTCACCACCCAGGGCGACTCGTGCGGCTCGTGGGCGCCGTGGTGGCCATGATCGTCGTGGGCGTGGTGGTCGTCGTGGGCGTGGGCGCCATGGCCATGCGCATGGTCGTCATGCGCGTCGCGGAAGCGCTCCTTGCCGTGGAAGGTCAGGAACAGCAGGCGGAAGCTGTAGAAGCTGGTCACCAGCACGCCGCCGAGCACCGCCCAGTAGCCGTAGTTCGCCACCCAGCTGTGCGCCTCGTGGGCGTGATGGGCGGCCGCCTCGATGATGGTGTCCTTCGAGTAGAAACCCGAGAAGAACGGCGTGCCCACCAGCGCCAGCGTGCCGATCACGCTGGTGATGTAGGTGATGGGCATGTACTTGCGCAGGCCGCCCATCTTGCGCATGTCCTGCTCGTGGTGCATGCCGATGATCACCGAACCGGCGGCGAGGAACAGCAGCGCCTTGAAGAAGGCATGGGTCATCAGGTGGAACACCGCCGCCGAGTACGCCGACACGCCCAGCGCCACGGTCATGTAGCCCAGCTGCGACAGGGTCGAGTACGCGACCACGCGCTTGATGTCGTTCTGCACGATGCCGATCAGGCCGGTGAAGAACGCGGTGGTGGCGCCGACGAACAGCACGAAGTCCAGCGCGGCCTGCGATAGCTCGAACAGCGGCGACATGCGCGCGACCATGAAGATGCCGGCGGTCACCATCGTCGCGGCGTGGATCAGCGCCGAGATCGGGGTCGGGCCTTCCATCGAGTCCGGCAGCCACACGTGCAGCGGGACCTGCGCCGACTTGCCCATCGCGCCGATGAACAGGCAGATGCAGATCAGGGTCATCACGCTCCAGGTATGGCCCTCGAACAGCTGCACCTGGGCGCCGGCCAGCAGCGGCGCGTTGGCGAACACCACCGAGTAGTCCAGCGAGCCGAACCACAGCAGCACGCCGGCGATGCCGAGGATGAAGCCGAAGTCGCCGACGCGGTTGACCAGGAACGCCTTCATGTTGGCGAACACCGCGGTCGGGCGCTTGAACCAGAAGCCGATCAGCAGGTACGACACCAGGCCCACCGCTTCCCAGCCGAAGAACAGCTGCAGGAAGTTGTTGCTCATCACCAGGGTGAGCATCGAGAAGGTGAACAGCGAGATGTAGCTGAAGAAGCGCTGGTAACCCGGGTCGTCGGCCATGTAGCCGATGGTGTACACGTGCACCAGCAGCGACACGAAGGTCACCACGACCATCATCATCGCGGTCAGGCGGTCGACCATGAAGCCGACGTGGGCGGAGTAGTTGCCGACCTCGAAGAAGGTGTAGACGTTCTGGTTGAACGGCACCGCGCCCTGCCCGACCAGCTGGTACAGCGTCCAGCACGACAGCGCGCAGCTGACGGCGACGCCGAGGATGGTGACGAGCTGCGCGCCCTTGCGCCCCACCTGCCGGCCCAGCAGGCCCGCGATGATGCTGCCCAGCAGCGGCGCAAGCACCACGGCGATCAGCAGATTCTTGGAGAGAGTGATTTCCATCTACGGCTCAGCCCTTCAGCGAATCGACTTCGGCCACATTGATCGTGCGGCGGGTACGGAACAGGGTGGTCAGGATCGCCAGACCGATCGCGGCCTCGGCGGCCGCCACGGTCAGGATGAAGAACACGAACAACTGGCCGGCTGGATCGCCCATCTGGCGGGAGAAGGCGATGAAATTGATGTTGACCGACAGCAGCAGCAGCTCGATCGACATCAACAGCACGATGATGTTCTTGCGGTTCAGGAAGATGCCGGCCAGGCTGATGCAGAACAGCACCGCGCCCAGCGCGAGCAGGTGGCCCAGGGTGATCACGACTTAGCCTCCTGTGCTTCGGCATTGGAACCGGACGACGCGGCCGGCTTCTTCTCGACGGGCATCTTGACCATGCGCAGGCGGTCGCCGGCCTTCACCCGGGTCTGCGCACTGGCGTCCTGGGTCTTCACGCCCTCGCGCTTGCGCAGGGTCAGCATCACCGCGGCGATCACCGCCACGGTCAGGATGACGGCGGCGAACTCGAACGGCAGCAGGAACTCGGTGAACAGGCTGTGCGCCAGCCACTTCAGGTTGGACACGTCGGCGGCCTGGGCGGCGGCGTTGTCGGCCGGCAGCGGCGTGGCCGAACGCGCCTTGACCCCGATCAGGGTGATCATCTGCACGAGCATCGCCACCGCCACGACCGCGCCGACCGGCAGGTACTTCACCCAGCCCTCGCGCAGGCGGCTGGTGTCGATGTCCAGCATCATCACCACGAACAGGAACAGCACCATCACCGCGCCGACGTAGACCAGCACCAGCGTGACGCCCAGGAACTCGGCGCCGACCAGCAGCCACACGCAGGCGATGGAGAAGAACGTCAGGATCAGGCACAGCACGGCGTACACGGGGTTGCGCACGCTGATCACCGCGCCCGCGGCGACGACCGCGATGGCGGAGAAGGCCCAGAAAGCGATATTGACCCAGTCCATCATGACCTCAGCGGAAGGCGGCGTCGGCGGCGCGGCGCTCGGCGATCTCGGCCTCGAGCCGATCACCCAGCGCCAGCAGCTGCGGCTTGGAAACGATGTTCTCGCCACGCTTCTCGAAGTGGTACTCGAGAATGTGGGTCTCCACGATCGAGTCGACCGGGCAGCTCTCCTCGCAGAAGCCGCAGAAGATGCACTTGAACAGGTCGATGTCGTAGCGCGTGGTGCGGCGGGTGCCGTCCTCGCGCTTGGCCGAGTCGATGGTGATCGCCAGCGCCGGGCACACCGCCTCGCACAGCTTGCAGGCGATGCAGCGCTCCTCGCCGTTCGGATAGCGGCGCAGCGCGTGCAGGCCGCGGAAGCGCGGCGACTGCGGGAACTTCTCCATCGGGTACAGCACGGTGTACTTCGGCTTGAAGGTGTACTTCAGCGTCAGCCACAGGCCGCCGATCAGCTCGAGGAGCAGCAGGCTCTTGAAGTAGTGGGTGATCTTGTTCATCGAAATCAAACGCCCTTCTGGATCACGCCGTAGAACACCATCAGCGCCGTGACCGCGATCCACACGATGGTCAACGGAATGAACACCTTCCAGCCCAGGCGCATGATCTGGTCGTAGCGGTAGCGCGGGAAGCTGGCGCGGAACCAGATGTACGCGCTGGCGAAGAACAGCACCTTCAGCAGCAGCCACGGCCAGCCGCCGGTCCAGATCCAGTTGACCCACGGCGACACGTCCGCCGCGACCCAGCCCTGGATCGGGCTCAACCAGCCGCCGAGGAAGAAGATCGAGATCAGGAAGCTGACCAGGATCATGTTGGCGTACTCGGCCAGGAAGAACAGCGCGAACGCGCCGCCGGAGTACTCGACCATGTGGCCGGCCACGATTTCCGATTCGCCTTCCACCACGTCGAACGGCGCGCGATTGGTCTCGGCCACGCCGGACACCCAGTACACAACGAACAGCGGCAGCAGCGGGATCAGGAACCAGTCGAGGAAGCCGGAACTGCCGGCTTGCGCCATCACGATCTCGCTCAGGTTCGCGCTCTGCGCGGCGATCATCACGCCGACCAGGGCGAAGCCCATCGCGATCTCGTAGCTGACCACCTGCGCGGCCGAGCGCATCGCGCCGAGGAAGGCGTACTTCGAGTTCGAGGCCCAGCCGGCGAGGATGATGCCGTACACGCCCAGCGAGGTCATCGCCAGCAGGTACAGCAGGCCGACGTTGGCGTTGGACAGCACCACCTTCGCGTCGAACGGCACCACCGACCAGGCCGCGAACGCCGGCGCGAGCACGATCAGCGGGGCGATCACGTACAGCGCCTTGTGCGCGCTGCTCGGCTGGATGACTTCCTTGAACAACAGCTTGAAGACGTCCGCGAAGGCCTGGAAGATGCCCATGCCGACGTACATCGGCCCGTGGCGCACGTGCATCCAGCCGATCAGCTTGCGCTCCCAGACCACGTAGAAGGCGACCGCGATGATCACCGGCACGGCGATCAGCAGGATCTTCAGCACGATCCACAGGATCGCGCCGATGGTGCCCAGTCCCAGGAACCACTGGTGCAGCGGGTCCACCGCGTTCAACAGCATCTCGTTCATGCAGCCACCACCGTTACGCGACCGGCGCCGATCGGCGCGGTAGCGCCGTGGCCCGACTCAATCCAGACCGTCCCGGCCGCCACGCGCGCGTCGACGACGACCGGCAAGGTGGCATGCCCGGTGGCGGTGCCGACCTTGACCACCTGCCCTTCCCGCACCTGCAGCCGCGCGGCCTCGTCGGGATGCAGGGCGACATGCGGCGCCACGTTCAGCGGATGCGACTGCAGCGCCTGGGCGCGGCGCACCACGGCATCGGTGCGGTAGATCGCCGCCGTCGCCGCCACTTCCAGGCCCTCGCCCGCCACGGACGGCTGGGCCGAGGCCTTCGGCGCCACGTCGCGCTGCTGCATGCCTGCACGCAGGCCGGCCAGGTCGGTGAAATCGAAACCGGCCAGGCCCAGCTCGCCGCCGAGCGCACGCAGCACGCGCCAGCCCTCGCGGGCCTCGCCCGGCAGCTTGCCGGCGGCACGCGTGGTTTGCGCACGGCCGTCGAGGTTGACCAGGGTGCCCTCGATTTCCGGCAACGCGCCGATCGGCAGGATCACGTCGGCCACGTCGCGGGTCGAGGCGCAGGCGAACTGGCTGAACGCCACCACCTTGGCACCGGCCAGCGCCTTGCGCGCAGCCGCGGTGTCGGCGAAGTCCAGGCCGGGCTCGATGCCGTAGATCACGTAGGCCTGGCGCGGCTGGGCCAGCATGGCCGAGGCGTCGAGGCCGGTCGGCAGCACGCCCTGGGCGCCCAGGCCGAGGCTGTTCGGGCCTTGCGGGATGCGGCACAGCGCGGCGCCGGTCGCGGCGGCGAAGTCGGCCACGGCCTTGCGCAGCGTGGCGGCCTGCGGATGGTTCTCGACCAGCCCGCCGACGATCACCACCGCACGCGTGCCGGCCTTGACCGCATCGCGTAGCGCGCCGTCTTCCAGCGCGGCGGCGTAGCCCGAGGGGGCCACGATCTTCTTGCCGGCCTGCGCGAAGGCGAAGTCGAAGTCGACCGGATTGACCGAGTGGATCCTGGCGCCGTGCTTGGTCTGCGCCTTGCGCAGGCGGGCATGCAGCAGCGGCAGCTCGTGGCGGACGTTGCTGCCGACCAGGACGATCACGTCGGCCTGCTCGATCTCGGCCAGCGGCATCGCGAACGGCTGGGCGATGGCGGCGTCGGAGAAGTCGCGGTTGTAGATGCGATGGTCCAGGTTGCCGGTGCCCAGGCCCTCGGCCAGGCGGGCCAGCAGCGCGCCCTCCTCGTTGGAGGTGGCCGGGTGCGCCAGCACGCCGAGCGCGTCGCCGCGGTGGGCCTTGAGGATCTCGGTGGCCGCGGCCAGGCCTTCGGCCCAGCTCACTTCCTGCCATTCGCCGTTGACCTTCTTCAGCGGCTTGAGCGCGCGGTCGGCGCTGTACAGCCCCTGGTGCGAATAGCGGTCGCGGTCGGACAACCAGCACTCGTTGACGGCTTCGTTGTCGCGCGGCACCGCGCGCAGCACTTCGCCGCGGCGCACGTGCAGGAACAGGTTCGAGCCCATCGCGTCGTGGTAGCCCAGGGATTCGCGCGCCTGCAGCTCCCACGGACGGGCGCGGAACTGGAACACCTTGTTGGTCAGCGCGCCGACCGGGCAGACGTCGATCACGTTGCCGGACAGCTCGGTGGTCAGCGGCTTGCCGTCGTAGGTGCCGATCTGCAGGTTCTCGCCGCGGTACATGCCGCCCAGCTCGTAGGTGCCGGCCACTTCCGCGGTGAAGCGCACGCAGCGCGTGCACTGGATGCAGCGGGTCATCTCGGTGGCGACCAGCGGGCCCAGGTCCTCGTCGGGGACCACGCGCTTGCGCTCGTTGAAGCGGCTGACCGAGCGGCCGTAGCCGAGCGAGACGTCCTGCAGCTCGCACTCGCCGCCCTGGTCGCAGATCGGGCAGTCCAGCGGGTGGTTGATCAGCAGGAACTCCATCACCGAGCGCTGGTACTTCAGCGCCTTGTCGCTGCGGGTGAAGACCTTCATGCCGTCCATCACCGGCGTCGCGCACGCCGGCGACGGCTTCGGCGACTTCTCCACGTCGACCAGGCACATGCGGCAGTTGGCCGCGATCGCCAGCTTGTCGTGGTAGCAGAAGCGCGGGATCGGGATCCCGGCCTTGTCGGCGGCCTGGATGATCATCGAGCCCTTCGGCACGACCAGGCTCTGCCCATCGATCTCGATGGTGACGTGATCCGGCGGCACGTTTGGATTTACCGGTTGCGCGCTCATGCGGCAGCAGCCTCCACCTTCTTGCCGTCAACCATCGAATGACCGTTGACGATGTAGTACTCGAATTCGTCCCAGAACTGGCGCAGGAAACCCTGGATCGGCCAGGCCGCGGCCTCGCCGAAGGCGCAGATCGTGTGGCCCTCGATCTGGCCGGCCACGGCACGCAGCTGGTGCAGGTCTTCCATCGTGGCCTTGCCGGCGACGATGCGCTCCAGCACCCGGTGCATCCAGCCGGTGCCTTCGCGGCACGGCGTGCACTGGCCGCACGATTCCTTGTGGAAGAACTGGCTGATGCGGCAGGCGAACTTGACGCAGCAGACGCTGTCGTCGAGCACCACGATCGCGCCGGAACCCAGGCCGGTGCCGAGCGCGCGCAGGGTGTCGTAGTCCATCTGCAGGCCCTTGAGCTGCTCGGCCTTCAGCACCGGCATCGACACGCCGCCCGGGATCGCCCCCTTCAGCTTGCGGCCCGGACGCAGGCCGCCGGCCATCTCCAGCAGCTCGTCGAAGGTCGTGCCCAGCGGCACCTCGAAGTTGCCGCCCTTCTGCACGCAGCCGGAGACCGAGAAGATCTTGGGGCCGCCGTTGGCGGTCTTGCTCAGGCCCTTGAACCACTCCGGGCCGTTGCGGATGATCGCCGGCACAGAGGCGTAGGTCTCGGTGTTGTTGATCGTCGAGGGCTTGCCGTACAGGCCGAAGTTGGCCGGGAACGGCGGCTTGTAGCGCGGCTGGCCCTTCTTGCCTTCCAGTGACTCCATCAGCGCGGTTTCCTCGCCGCAGATGTAGGCGCCGGCGCCGAGCGCGCCGTAGATGTCGATGTCCACGCCCGAGCCCAGCACGTTCTTGCCCAGCCAGCCGTGCTTGTAGGCATCGGCCAGGGCCTGCTCGAAGTGCTCGAACGGCTCGTGGTGGAACTCGCCGCGCAGGTAGTTGTAGCCCACGGTCGAACCGGTGGCGTAGCAGGCGATCGCCATGCCCTCCACCACCGAGTGCGGGTTGTAGCGCAGGATGTCGCGGTCCTTGCAGGTACCCGGCTCGGACTCGTCCGAGTTGCACAGGATGTACTTCTGCATGTCGCCCTTGGGCATGAAGGACCACTTCAGCCCGGTCGGGAAGCCCGCGCCGCCGCGGCCGCGCAGGCCGGACTGCTTGACCATCTCGATCACGTCGGCCGGCGGGATCTTCTCCTCGAGGATCTTGCGCAGCGCGGCGTAGCCGCCGGTCTTCAGGTAGTTCTCGTACGACCACGGGGTGTCGTAGTGCAGCGTGGTGTAGACCACCTGGTACGGCTGCGGCGCCGGGCCGACCGGCCCATGGGATTCGTGGTGATGTGCCATGCCGTTACTCCAGCCCGTCCAGCAGCTCGTCGACCTTCTGCTTGGTCAGGCGCTCGTGGTAATGGCCGTTGATGACCATCATCGGCGCACCGGCGCAGCCGGCCAGGCATTCTTCTTCGCGCTTGAGGTAGACGCGCCCGTCGGCGGTGGACTGGCCCAGCTTGCAACCGAGCTTCTTCTCGGCATGCGCGACCAGTTCCTCGGCGCCGTTGAGCCAGCAGCTGATGTTGGTGCAGAAGGCGACGTTGTTGCGGCCGACCTTCTCGGTCTCGAACATCGAGTAGAAGCTGGCGACCTCGTAGGCCCACACCGGCGGGATGTCCAGGTACTTGGCGACGCCGGCGATCAGCTCGTCGGTCAGCCAGCCCTGGTTCTGCTCCTGCGCGGCATGCAGGCCCTGCAGCACCGCCGAACGCTTGCGGTCCGGCGGGAACTTGGCGAGCCAGTGGTCGATGTGCGCCCGCGTCTTGTCGCTGAGCACCACCATCGGATCGACGTCGCGCGCCGCCTCGAAATTACCCGTCGCCTTCATCGGTCGACCTCACCGAAAACCAAATCGTAAGTACCGATCATCGCCACCACATCGGCCAGCATGTAGCCGCGCACCACCGCGTCCATCGACGACAGGTGCACGAAGCCCGGCGCGCGCAGGTGCACGCGGAACGGCTTGTTGGCGCCGTCGGAGACCAGGTAGCAGCCGAACTCGCCCTTCGGGGCTTCCACGGCGCAGTAGGTCTCGCCGGCCGGCACGCAATAGCCTTCGCTGAACAGCTTGAAGTGGTGGATCAGCGCTTCCATGTCGTCCTTCATGTCCTCGCGCGCGGGCGGAGCGACCTTGAAGTTCTTGACCATGACCGGGCCTGGGTTGGCCTTCAGCCACTGGACGCACTGCTTGATGATGCGGTTGGACTCGCGCATCTCGGCCACGCGGCAGAGGTAGCGGTCGTAGCAATCGCCCTGGGTGCCGAGCGGGATGTCGAAATCGACCGCGTCGTACTTGGCGTACGGCTGCTTCTTGCGCAGGTCCCAGGCGATGCCCGAGCCGCGCAGCATCACGCCGGTCATGCCCCAGGCCTTGGCCAGCTCGGGCTCGACCACGCCGACGCCGACGGTGCGCTGCTTCCAGATGCGATTGTCGGTCAGCAGCGTCTCGTACTCGTCGACGCGCTTGGGGAACTCGTTGGTGAAGTTCTCCAGGAAGTCCAGCATCGAGCCTTCGCGGGCGGCATTGAGCTTCTTCAGCGCATTGCCCTTGTGCCAGCGCGACTCCTTGTACTTCGGCATGCGGTCCGGCAGGTCGCGGTAGACGCCGCCCGGACGGTAGTAGGTGGCGTGCATGCGCGCGCCGCTGACCGCCTCGTAGACGTCCATCAGCTCCTCGCGCTCGCGGAACGCGTAGAGCATCACCGCCATCGCGCCCAGGTCGAGCGCGTTCGACCCGACCCACATCAGGTGGTTCAGGATGCGGGTGATCTCGTCGAACATCGTGCGGATGTACTGCGCGCGCTCCGGCGCCTCGATGCCCATCAGGGTCTCGATCGCGCGCACGTAGGCGTGCTCGTTGCACATCATCGACACGTAGTCCAGCCGGTCCATGTAGCCGATCGACTGGTTGAACGGCTTGGTCTCGGCCAGCTTCTCGGTACCGCGGTGCAGCAGGCCGATGTGCGGGTCGGCGCGGACCACGGTCTCGCCGTCCATTTCCAGGATCAGGCGCAGCACGCCGTGCGCGGCGGGGTGCTGCGGACCGAAGTTCATCGTGTAGTTGCGGATTTCCTGCTTGCTCTGCGCAGGCGTCGCGAAGCCCTGGTGGGCCTGGTGGAACTCGCTCACTTGGCGGCCTCCGTCTGTGCGGACTCGCCGGCCGCGGTCTGGTAGCGCGCGTCGTCGCGGATCACGCGCGGCACGTTCACGCGCGGCTCGACCGAGGTCACCGGCTCGTAGATCACGCGCTTCTTCTCTTCGTCGTAGCGCACCTCGACGTTGCCGATCAGCGGGAAGTCCTTGCGGAACGGGTGGCCGACGAAGCCGTAGTCGGTGAGGATGCGGCGCAGGTCCGGATGGCCGGAGAAGACGATGCCGTACAGGTCGAACGCCTCGCGCTCGAACCAGTTCACGCCCGGCCAGACGTCGGTGACCGAGGCCACCACCGGCAACTCGTCGTTCGGCGCGTAGCAGCGCACGCGCAGCATCAGGTTGTGCTGGTAGGAGCGCAGCTGCGCGACGACGGCGAAACGCTGCGCCGGCAGCACGTCGGGCTGCACGCCCTCGGCCGTCTCGCGCGAGGGGAACTCGCCCCAGGCGAAGCGGCCGACGGCCTTGCCCTCGACGCCGCGGCTGAATCCCTGCGACGACACGTCGCTGGTATCCCACTCGTCGCTGCCGTAGCCGAGATAGTCGACGCCGCACAGGTCGGACAGCTGCTCGAAACCGAACTCGTCGCGCAGCGCCAGGCAGGTGGCATGCCAGTCGGCCGCAGGCACTTCCAGCGTCACTTCGCCGCGCGGTTCGACCACGGTGACCCGGGCGCCGGCGAAGCGCGCACTGAGTCGGTCGGTGAAGGAGGATGCTTGCTCTGCCATGGGGGCTTGGCTGCTCTCTTTAAGGTAGAGGGGTCAGCGCGCGATGGTCTGGGTTCGCCAGATCTTCTTCTGCAGCTGGAGGATGCCGTAGACCAGCGCCTCGGCCGTCGGCGGGCAGCCCGGCACGTAGACGTCGACCGGCACGATGCGGTCGCAGCCGCGCACCACGGAATACGAGTAGTGGTAGTAGCCGCCGCCGTTGGCGCAGCTGCCCATCGAGATCACCCACTTGGGATCGGGCATCTGGTCGTACACCTTGCGCAGTGCCGGGGCCATCTTGTTGACCAGCGTGCCGGCCACGATCATCACGTCGGACTGACGCGGCGACGGGCGGAACACCACGCCGTAGCGGTCCAGGTCCAGGCGCGCCGCGCCGGCGTGCATCATCTCCACCGCGCAGCAGGCCAGGCCGAAGGTCATCGGCCACATCGAGCCGGTGCGCGCCCAGTTCAGCAGCGCGTCGACGCTGGTGGTCACGTAGCCCTTCTCGAGCAGCGGGTTCTCGCCTTCCGGGCGCAGGATGTCGTCGACCCGACCCTCGGGGATCGGATTGGTCATCAGACGATCGAGGGTCTGAATCACTCCCATTCCAGCGCTCCCTTCTTCCACACGTAGATAAAGCCAAGGAAAAGCATGCCGACGAACAGGCCCATGGTGACCAGCGAACGCGGGCCGATATCCATGAACACCTGGGTCCAGGGCACGATGAAGATGATTTCCAGGTCGAAGACGATGAACTGGATCGCGATCAGGTAGTAGCGCACGTCGAACTTCATGCGCGCGTCTTCGAAGGCCTCGAAACCGCACTCGTACGGCGAAAGCTTCTGCGCGTCGGGACGGCGGGGGCCGAGGAAACTACCGATCAGCATCAGGGCGATGCCGATACCGGTGGCGACGACCAGGAACAGCAGACTCGGCAAATATTCGGCCAGCACGGCTTTTCTCTCTTGCCTCTGCCCGCACCAACCGCATGCGGGCATGGGGGATAAACGAACCCCCGCGTGCCGGCATCACCGACACGCACAGGACTCGCAGCCAAACATGGTGCCCAAGAGGGGACTCGAACCCCTACGACTTGCGTCGCTACCACCTCAAGGTAGTGCGTCTACCAATTCCGCCACCTGGGCTTACGTTGCGCACCCGTACTCAAGTGCGCAGCGTATTGTAACCGGCTTCAGTGTTTTTGTGATGGTTCTGAAGCGTTTTCTTCACTCTTCGCCGGCGCCTGCTGGGGCTGCTGGGCGGGAGCGGCGGCCGCCGGGGCCTGGGGCAGCGGCTGGGTCATCTCGCCGGCGGGCGCGGCCGGGACCGGCGTCGCGGCCTGCGACATCACGCCCAGGCCCTGGTCGGCCGGGCGCGAACCATGGCTGGCGTACCACGCCATGAACAGGCTGATGCCGAAGAACACCACGGCCAGCCACTTGGTGGACTTGGACAGGAAATTCGATGCACCCCGCGCGCCGAACACGGTACCGGAAGCGCCGGCGCCGAAACCCGAACCGGCGGCCGCGCCCGCGCCGCGCTGCATCAGGATCAGCGCGATCATCGCGATCGCCACCAGCACGTAGACCACATTGAGGATCAACATCAACATTTCGAATCCGTCCCGGACGAGACCTATTGGCTTATCTGTTCGCGGCCGCCCGCGCGATGGCCAGGAAATCCCCGGCGACCAGCGATGCTCCGCCCACCAGCCCGCCATCGATGTCCGGCTGCGAGAACAGCACGGCGGCGTTGTCGGGCTTCACGCTGCCGCCATACAGGATCGGCAACGAATCGGCGATTCTAGCATCGTGCCGGCGCACTTCGCCACGAATGAAGGCGTGCATCCCCTGCGCCTGCTCCGGGCTGGCGCTGCGGCCGGTGCCGATGGCCCAGATCGGCTCGTAGGCGACCATGCCCCGGCCGATCCCCTCGGCCCCGACCAGCTCCAGCACCGGGCCCAGCTGCGCGGCGATCACCGCCTCGGCCTGCCCGGCCTCGCGCTGCTGCAGCGATTCGCCGACGCAGACGATCGGCACAAGCCCCGCGTTGAGCGCGGCCCGGAACTTGCGCGCGACCAGCTCGCTGTCCTCGTGGTAGTGCTCGCGCCGCTCGGAATGCCCGACCAGCCCGTAGGTCGCGCCGACATCCACCAGCATCGCCGCGGAGACCTCGCCGGTATAGGCGCCGACCTCGTTGCTGCTGACGTTCTGGGCGCCGAAGCCGATTGGGCGGCCCTCGAAGTCCTCGATCAGGTCGCCCAGGTAAGGCAGCGGCGGCAGGATGATCACCTCCACGCCCTCGATCGGCAGGCCGGCGGCGACTTCGCGGACCAGCTCGTGGGCGAAGGTGCGCGTGCCGTGCAACTTCCAGTTACCGGCGACGATCTTGCGGCGCTTGGACATCGAGACTCCTCGGGAACATGCCAAAGGTATAAGGATAATCTATCGACCGCTTCCGTCAGGTTATGGATGGACAGCGACGGGACATGCCGGACACGACAAGGGCCGGTCGATTGACCGGCCCTTGTCCCTGGTCGCCTGCCGCCGGACCCGCCCTCCCGGCGCCGAGGAACCCCGTGCGACGTGGATCCCGAGCCCGCCGGGCGCCGCCCGGCGCTACTTGAGCTTGATCTCGCGCAGGCGCTCCTCCAGGTACCCCTGCGCGGTGATCGGCTCCGGGTAGCGCTTGGGGTTGTCCGGGGTGATCGTCGAGGGCAGCACGTCGATCAGGAAATCCGGGTTCGGGTGCAGGAAGAACGGCACCGAATAGCGCGGCTTGCGCGCCTCCTCGCCCGGCGGGTTCACCACGCGGTGGGTGGTGGACGGGTACACGTGGTTGGTCAGGCGCTGCAGCATGTCGCCGATGTTGACCACGATGGTGTCCGCGTCCGAGGTGAACGGCACCCACTCGCCCTGCTTGGACTTCACTTCCAGGCCGGCGGCGCTGGCCCCGACCAGCAGGGTGATCAGGTTGATGTCCTCGTGCGCGCCGGCGCGCACGTTCGGGATGTCGTCGGCGGTGATCGGCGGGTAGTGGATCGGGCGCAGGATCGAATTGCCGTTGTCGGTCTTGTCGGCGAAGTAGTCCGCCGGCAGCCCGATGTGCAGGGCCAGGGCCGACAGCACCTTGGAGCCGAGCTTGTCCAGCGCCTGGTACAGGCCGTAGCCGGCCTCGCGGAAGCCCGGGACCTCGACCGGCCACAGGTTCGGCGGCATCACGTCGCGGTACTTGGAGTCGTCCGGGATCTCGCGCCCGATGTGCCAGAACTCCTTCAGGTCGAAGTGCTTGGAGTCCTTGGCCGTTTCGACGCCGAACGCGGTGTAGCCGCGCGCGCCGCCGCCGCCCGGCACGTGGTACTTCTTCTTGACGTCCTCCGGCAGCGCGAAGAACGCCTTGAACGCCTCGTAGGCGCGATCGATCTCGGCCTGCGGGATGCCGTGGTTGCGGATGCCGGCGAAGCCCCATTCGCGGTACGCGGCGCCCAACTCCGCGACGAAGGCGTCGCGGTCGCTTTCGAAGCGGGTGATGTCGAGGGTGGGAATGCGGGAACTCATCGTCTTGACTCCAGGAAGGTGGCCGGCGCGCATGGGCGGCCTGGCGGGGAATGGTTCAGGCCGCCGCGGCCTGGCGCACCGCGGCCGAGAGGCGGTCGAGCGTGGACTGCATCAACGCTTCGTCGCCGGCCTCGACGGTGACCCGCACCACCGGCTCGGTGCCGGACGGGCGCAGGAACGCGCGGCCACGCCCCTGCACCGCCGCCTGCGCCTGCTGCAGCGCGTGCTGCACGCCGGCATCGGCGACGGCCGCCTCGGCATTGGCGCCCTCGAGGCGGACGTTGACGGTTTTCTGCGGCACCTTCTGCAGGCCCGACAACGCCTGGCGCAGCGAGACGCCGTCGCGGCGCAGCACCTCCAGCACCTGCAGCGCGCTGACGATGCCGTCGCCGGTGGTGGCGCGGTCCAGGCACAGCACGTGGCCGGAGGTCTCGCCGCCCAGCACGCCCTGCCCTTCGACCAGCGCCTGGTGCACGTAGCGGTCGCCGACGTTGACCCGCTTGAACGGGATGTCCAGGCCGGCCAGGGCCTTCTCCAGGCCGTAGTTGGTCATCAGCGTGCCGACCACCGCGCCCTTCAGGCGGCCGCTGGCCTGCCAGGCGCGCGCCAGCACGTACAGCAGGTCGTCGCCGTCGACCGGGTTGCCCTGGTCGTCGGCCATCAGCACGCGGTCGCCGTCGCCGTCGAAGGCGATGCCGAGATCGGCGCCGACCTCGCGCACCTTGAGGGCGAGGTTGTCGATGTGGGTCGAGCCCACGCCGGCGTTGATGTTCAGCCCATCGGGCGCGGCGCCGATCACGGTCACCTCGGCGCCCAGTTCGCGGAACAGCATCGGCGCGATGTGGTAGGTGGCCCCGTGCGCGCAATCGAGCACCATGCGGATGCCGCGCAAGTCGAAGCCGCGCGGCACGCTGGCCTTGCAGAACTCGATGTAGCGCCCGATCGCGTCGCGCGCGCGCGCGGCCTTGCCGAGGCCTTCGGACTCGACGGTGAAGAACGGCTCGTCCAGCGCGGCCTCGATCGCCGCCTCGGTGGCGTCGTCGAGCTTCTCGCCGTCGGCGGAGAAGAACTTGATGCCGTTGTCGTAGTGCGGATTGTGCGAGGCGCTGATGACGATGCCGGCATCGGCCTGCAAGGTGTTCGTCAGGAACGCCACCGCCGGGGTCGGCATCGGCCCGATCAGCTGCACGTCGGCGCCGGCGGCGACCAGCCCGGCCTCCAGCGCGGCCTCGAACATGTAGCCGGAAATGCGCGTGTCCTTGCCGATCAGCACCATCGGCCGCTTGCCGCCGGCGCGCTTCTGCCCGAGCACGCGGCCGAGCGCATTGCCCAGGCGCAGCACGAAATCGGCCGAGATCGGCCCCTGCCCGACCCGGCCGCGGATGCCGTCGGTGCCGAAGTACTTGCGGGCGCTCATGGGAAAGCCGGGACCCGCTGAGGGCAGGAGCCGCCCCGCCGCCCCTGCAGGCGGGAAACGGAACGGCAATCGGCCCTTCCGGCCCCCGCGCTTCCCGGCCTCATGCCGCGCTCTCCTGCGGCATCGGCTGGCGCATCATCAGCGCGGTCAGGTCGGCGAGGCGGTCGCGCAGTTCGCGGCGGTCGCAGATCTGGTCGATGGCGCCGTGCTCGAGCAGGAATTCGGAACGCTGGAAGCCTTCCGGCAGCTTCTCGCGCACGGTCTGCTCGATCACGCGCGGGCCGGCAAAGCCGATCAGGGCCTGCGGCTCGGCGATGTTGATGTCGCCCAGCATCGCGAACGAGGCCGACACGCCGCCGGTGGTCGGATGGGTCAGCACCGAGATGTACGGCAGGCCGGCCTCGCGCAGGCGGCCCAGCGCGGCGGAGGTCTTGGCCATCTGCATCAGCGAGAACAGGCCTTCCTGCATGCGCGCGCCACCGCTGGCGGAGAAGCAGACGTACGGGCAGCCGGCTTCGAGCGCGACCTCGGCCGCCCGCGCGAAGCGCTCGCCGACCACCGATCCCATCGAGCCGCCCATGTAGGCGAAGTCGAACGACGCGGCCACCAGCGGGCGCCCCTTGAGCAGGCCGCGCATCGCCACCAGCGCGTCGTACTCGCCGGTGCTCTTCTGGGTGGCCTTGATGCGGTCGACGTACTTCTTCTGGTCCTTGAACTTGAGCACGTCGGTCGGGCTGAGCCCGGCGGCGATCTCGGTGGTGCTGTCCGGATCGAACAGCGCCGCCAGGCGCGCGCGCGCGCGGATCGGCATGTGGTGGCCGCACTTCGGGCAGACCTCGAGGTTCTCCTCCAGCTCGGGCCGGTACAGTGCCGCGCCGCAGTTGCTGCACTTTTCCCACAGGCCCTCGGGAACGCTGCGCTTCTTGCTCTGGGTGTTGTCGGTGCGGATGCCGGAGGGCATCAATTTGCTGAGCCAGCTCATGCGGTATGAAAAATCCATGCAGGGCGGCCCCGGGGGACCGCAGAGGGGCGACAGTCTAACTCGGCGCCCCATTGGGGTGCAGGACGGCACCGAATGGAGCGCCGCCCCCGCCGGGCCTGCGCTGCAGGATGGGTTGCGCCCGCTTGCCCGCGGGTCTCGCCGGACGCTGCGCCGGCGGACCGCTCAGCCGGCGTCCAGCGCGGCCCGCAACGGCGCCAGGAAGGCCTCGGCGCGCTGGCGGGCCGTCGCGGTATCGCCGGCCTCGGCCAGCGCCGCCACCAGCGCGCTGCCGACCACCACGCCGTCGGCGTCGACCGCCATCGCCGCGGCGCTGGCCGCGTCCTTGATGCCGAAGCCGGCCACCACCGGCACCTTCGCGCGCTCGCGGATCCGCCGCAGGCGATCGCCGGCCGAGCGCGTATCGAGCCGGTCCGCGCCGGTCACGCCGGCGAAGCTGACGTAGTAGAGATAGCCCTGCGCGGTATCGCACAGGGTCGCCAGGCGGGCGTCGGTCGTGGTCGGTGCGGCCAGCACGATCAGGTCCAGCCCGGCGGCAGTGAAGATCGCGCGGGTCTCGGCGGCCTCTTCCGGCGGCAGGTCGACCAGCAGCACGCCGTCGACGCCCGCCTTGACCGCCTCCTCGGCGAAGCGCTCCGTGCCGTGGATCTCGATCGGGTTGAGGTAGCCCATCAGCACCACGGGGGTGGAAGCGTCCTCGCGGCGGAACTCGTGCACCGCCTCCAGCACGTAGGCCAGGCCGGCGCCGCGCGCCAGCGCGCGCTCGGAGCTGCGCTGGATGGTCGGGCCGTCGGCCATCGGATCGGAGAACGGCACGCCGAGCTCGAGCACGTCGGCGCCGGCACGCACCAGCGCGTGCATCAGCGGCACAGTCGCCTCCAGCGAGGGATCGCCGGCGGTGACGAAGGGGATCAGCGCCTTGCGGCCCTGGGACTGAAGCTGGGAGAACTTCTCTGCGATACGGCTCATGGACGGGCTGCCTGTAAGCCCCTCTCCGATCGGGAGAGGGGTCGGGGTGAGGGTACGGGCGAAGCCTCGCGAACTCGGGCATGCAAGGCTCCGCCTGCTGCCCTCGTCCGCCGCTTCGCGCCATCCCCGCCTTCGCGGGGCAAGCTCTTCTCCCGAACGGGAGAAGAGAGAAAGGTTCAGAACACGATGCCTTCGCGCGCGGCGATGGTGTGCACGTCCTTGTCGCCGCGGCCGGACAGGTTGCACAGCACCAGCGCGTCCTTGGGTAGGTCGCGGGCGAGCTTGATCGCCTGCGCGACGGCGTGGCTCGATTCGAGCGCGGCCAGGATGCCCTCGGTATGCGCCAGCAGGTGGAACGCGGCCAGCGCCTCGTCGTCGGTGATGCCGACGTAGCTGGCGCGGCCGCTGTCGGCCAGGAACGCGTGCTCGGGGCCGACGCCGGGATAGTCCAGGCCGGCCGAGACCGAATGGGTCTCGATGATCTGGCCATCGTCGTCGCAGATCACGTAGGTGCGGTTGCCGTGCAGCACGCCGGGCCGGCCGGCCGCGATCGAGGCCGCATGCCGGCCCGTGCCGATGCCGTCGCCGGCCGCCTCGGCGCCGTAGATCTTCACCGAGGCATCGTTGAGGAAGGCGTGGAACAGCCCGATCGCATTGCTGCCGCCGCCGACGCAAGCGGCGATCGCATCCGGCAGGCGGCCATAGTCCTCCAGCATCTGCGCGCGCGCCTCGCGCCCGACGATGGCGTTGAAATCGCGCACCATGCGCGGGTACGGATCGGGCCCGGCCACGGTGCCGATGATGTAGAAGGTGTCCTGCACGTTGGTCACCCAGTCGCGCATCGCCTCGTTCAGCGCGTCCTTGAGCGTGGCCGAGCCGGAGTTCACCGGCACCACGGTCGCGCCGAGCAGCTTCATCCGGAAGACGTTGATCTTCTGCCGCTCGATGTCGGTGGCGCCCATGTAGACCACGCACTCCAGGCCCAGCCGCGCCGCCACCGTGGCGCTGGCCACGCCGTGCTGGCCGGCGCCGGTCTCGGCGATGATCCGCTTCTTGCCCATGCGCGCGGCCAGCAGCGCCTGGCCGATGGTGTTGTTGATCTTGTGCGCGCCGGTGTGGTTCAGGTCCTCGCGCTTGAGCAGGATCTGCGCCCCGCCGACCTCGCGGCTCAGCCGCTCGGCGTGATAGATCGGACTGGGCCGGCCGACGTAGTGCTTGAGGTCCTTGTCGTAGGCGGCGATGAAGGCCGGATCCCGGCGTGCCTCGTCGTAGGCGGCGGCCAACTCTTCCAGCGGACCGATCAGGGTCTCGGCGACGAAACGGCCGCCGTAGCGGCCGAAATGGCCGGCCGCGTCGGGGAAGGCGTGGAAATCACGAATGGGAGAGGCTGACATCGGGGAGATTCCATCCCGCGGAACGCGGGAACAGTGGTTTGGACGCCACTCTAGCGCGCCTGGGCACCCCGGAAAAATCGACGATTACGCACGATGCGTGATCTATACTCACACATCATGACCTCTCCCCTGCCCCCGCTTGCCGCCCTTCGCGCCTTCGAGGCCGCGGCCCGGCTGGGCAGCGTCAGCCGGGCCGCCGATGAACTGCACGTCACCCACGGGGCGGTCAGCCGGCACGTCCGCACCCTGGAGCAGGCCCTGGGCACCGCCCTGTTCGCCAAGGCCGGGCGAGGCCTGGCCCTGACCCCGGCGGGCGAGCGCCTGCGCGAAGCCGCCAGCGAAGCCTTCGCCCAGCTGGGCGACGCCTGGACCCAATTGCGCCGCCTGCCGGCCGAGACGCCCTTGGTCCTGGGGTGCTCGGGCAGCCTGCTGGCACGCTGGCTGATCCCGCGCCTGGGCCGGCTGGAGCAGGCCTTGCCGGCGGTCCGGTTGCACCTGTCGGCACGCGAACAGGCGCCCGAACCGCACCTGCCTGGGCTCGACGCGATGCTGTTGCTGGCGGCGCCCCCGTGGCCATCCGAGTGGCAGGTATCCGACCTTGGGCCGGAACGGATCGGCCCGGTCCTGAGCCCGCACCATCCGGACGTCGCCCGGCTTGTCGGCAGCGCGCCGCAGCGCCTGCTCGACTACCCGCTGCTGCATACGCGGTCGCGCCCGCAGGCCTGGCCCGACTGGGCTGCCGCGCATGGAATGGAGGCCGCTGCGCTGCGCCACGGCAGCGAGTTCGAACACCTGCTTTATCTGCTGGAAGCGGCCGTGGCCGGCCTTGGCATCGCGATCGCGCCGCAGCCGCTGGTCAGCGAAGACCTCGCGACCGGCCGGCTGATCGCCCCCTGGGGCTTCGTGGAGACGCCGGCGCGCTGGGCGCTGTGTCGGCTGCGTCGCAACCCGGACCCGCGCGTGGAGCGGCTGGCCCAATGGTTCCGCGAGGAACTGGAGCGCTGACCCGCGCCCTCCGGCCATCGGGAGCGGCCGCCGCTCCGGAGCCGCTCCGCCGCGAAAGGGATCACCCCAGTTCGTGGCAGTCCGCGCGCCGCACTTCCTCGACGAAGCGGCGCATCTTGTCGCCGTCCTTGATGCCCGGCGACAGCTCGATGCCGCTGGACACGTCCACGCCCCAGGGCAGCGTCGCGACGATCGCGTCGAACACGTTGTCCGGGGTGATGCCGCCGGCGAGCAGGAACGGCCGGTGCAGCCCGGTCGGCAGGCGCGCCCAGTCGAAGGTCAGGCCGCTGCCGCCGCTGGCGCCCGGCGCATGGCTGTCGAACAGGAAGCCGGACGCGTTCGGGTGCGCCAACTGCAGGCCGCGCGCGCTGACCTCCTCGCTGCCGCCCATCGGCACCGCCTTCAGGTACGGCAGGTTGAAACTGCGGCAGAACGCGTCGTCTTCCTCGCCGTGGAACTGCAGCAGGGTCGGCCGCACCGTGCGCAGCACCTCGCGCACTTCCTCCTTCGGGTTGTTGCGGAACAGCGCCACCACGTCGACCATCGGCGCGATTGCCTGGCGCATCGCGCGCGCCTCGGTCGGCGCGACCCGGCGCGAGCTGCCGTGCGCGAAGATGAAGCCCACCGCATCCACGCCCAGCTCGCCGGCCAGGCGGATGTCGCCCGCCCGGGTCATGCCACAGAACTTGATGCGGGTACGGTAGAAGGTTCGGCTCATAGGGTGACCTCGGGTGGCAGGCGCCATTCTGCCGGATACAGCGGCCCGACGAAGACCAGGCCCTGCGGGGGGGCGGTCGGGCCCGCGAGGGTGCGGTCGCGCCCGGCGAGCAGTTCCGCGATCCACTCCACCGGCCTTTCTCCGGCTCCGACCAGAATCAGCGAACCGACGATATTGCGCACCATGTGATGAAGGAATGCATTGGCCTGCACGCCGATCTCGACCAGGTCGCCATCGCGGCGCACGTCGATCCATTGCAACTCGCGGCGCGCGTGCAGCGCCTGGCACTGCACGCTGCGGAACGCGCTGAAGTCGTTCTCGCCCAGCAATGCCTGCGCGGCATCGTGCATCGCCGCCGCGTCCAGCGGCCGGCGTTCCCAGCTCAGGGTCTGCCGGTGCAGCGCCGGGCGCACCTGGCGGTTGAGCAGGCGATAGCGGTAGCGGCGCGCCCGCGCCGAAAAGCGGGCGTTGAAGTCGTCCGCCACCGGCACGCACCAGCGCACCGCCACCGAAACCGGCAGGCGCGCGGTCGTGCCCAGCATCCAGCCGCGCGGCTCGCGCTTCGCTTCGCTGTCGAAGTGCACCACCTGGCATTCGCCGTGCACGCCCGCGTCGGTACGCCCCGCGCAGACCACCTGCACCGGCGCGGCGGCGACCGACGACAGCGCCTCCTGCAAGGTCGCCTGCACGCTGGGGCCGCCATGCTCGCCGAGCTGTTGCCAGCCCAGGAACTCGCTGCCGTCGTATTCCACGCCCATGGCGTAGCGCATCGGAACCTCTACTGATTGGATCTTGGCCGCACTTGCCGGAACGATTGCCGCCGCGGCAGCGACACGGACACGATGGAACCTTGCGTTCGAACCGCCACGCACGAGGCGGCGGAGCCTTGCCGAGCGAGCCGTTCGTCGAAGCCCTGCGCGGCTTTCGCCGCCCCGCGGAGGACGTGGCTTCAGCCGATCCGGCTGAGCAAGGCGGACGCCTCGGCACGCGCGTCCGGGTCCCCGCTCGCCGCCACCTCCAGCAGCAGGCTGCGCGCGGTTTCCTTGTCGCCCAGGTCCAGATAGGCCACCGCCAGCTCCAGCCTGTCGCGGCCGGCCGGGGCCGGATTCAACGGGGCGATCGAGGGCGCCTCCGGAGCATGCCAGGTCGGCCCCCACGCGGCCGGCAGCGGACGCTCTTCGAGCGGTTGCGGCGCCTCCGCGACGGGCGCTTCGGGCTCTTCGCTCCTCGCGATGCGCTCGTCCGCGCGCAGGGACGCTTCCTCGATCTCCACGTCGTGGTCGAATTCGCGCTCGCCGATCACCGGCTCGTCCTGCACGGCGGCCGGCGCGGTCGTCGTCGCGCCGAACGCCGCGCCGTCGAAGCGGCGCGGCGGCGCGGCGAACGGCGACGGCTTGCGCCGCCGCGAAGCCAGCCATGCGGCGATGCCCGCGAGCACCAGCACCACGCCGCCCCACAACCACATCGGGAAACCGCCGGACCCGTCCGCAGGCCGTTGCTGGGCCAGGCGCTGCTGCGCCGCGGCCAGGTCCGTATCCTTCATCGCGATCAGCCTGGCCTGCTGCTGTTGCAGCTTTTCCAGCTCCGCCACGCGCGTGCGCAGCTCCTGGATCTCGGCATCGCGGGTGGCGACGTCTTCCCTCGCCTGCTGCAGTTGTTCGTTCACGAGCCTGTCCCCTTCGCCGCCGGCTCCGGTGCCGGTGGTCGTACCTGCCTTGTTGCCGTCGCTGGCGACGGCCGGCGCGATCTCCAGCCGCGCGCCGGTCGCCGCGGCCGGCGCGGCGCTCGCCGCCCGCGGCGTCGCGCCCGCTTCCGCGGGCTGCGGAATCGGCGCGCGCGCCTGCCGCCACTGCGCGGCCTGTTCGCGCACGATCGCCCGGGCCTCCGAGGCGCCGATCTGCGCCAGCTCGTCCTGCCGCGGCGTGCGCAGCACCGCGCCCTGCTTGAGCCGGTTGATGTTGCCGCCGATGAAGGCCTCCGGATTGGCCCGCAGCAGCGCCAGCATGGTCTGGTCGAGCGAATAGCCGGCGCCGCGGTTCAACTGCATGGCGATCTGCGACAACGTCTGGCCGCGCCGCACCGGGGCCAGGTTCTCGCCCGGCGCCACGGGGGATACCGGTGCGGCCGGCGGCGGACGCTGGGGCCTGGCTGCCGGTGCGGCTGGCGCCGCGGCCGGTGCGGCGGCTGCCGCATCCGCCGATGGCGCGGCAGCCGGCGCCGACTCGCGCACGATCGCGTCGCTGTTGCCCGCCTGGGGCGCCTCGATCGCCGGCTCGGCGATCGCGGTGGCGGCATTGGGCGCGTCGACCAACGCGGAATACTCGCGCACCAGCCGGCCGCTGCCCCAATCCACCTCGATCAGGAAACCGATCGCCTTCTGCTCGACCGGCACGCTGCTGGTGACCCGGATCACCGCGCGACCGCGCGCATCCTGCGTGAACTGGAACTGCAGGTCGTTGACCAATCCCGTGGGGCGTTCCAACCCGACCCGCTCGAAAGTCTCCGGCGAGGCCAGCGCGACGCGCGCGCTCTCCAGCTCGCCCGGCTCGTTGGAGATCACCGGGATCTCGGCGACCAGCGGCTGCCCCGGCCCGGACAGCACCCGGATGTCGCCCAGGCCCAGCGCCGCCGCCGCGCCGCTGCAAAGCGCCAGGACCAATGCACCCAGACCTTGTAACGGGCGCAATGCGCCCCTGCCGCTACGTTTCATGGGCGCCAATATAGCCGCAAGCCCCTGATCCGAATACTGCGCGTGGCGCGCGCGGTGCCGATCGGCATCGGGTGGCCGCGTTCCTTCTTCCTCTCGGCTCGCACACGCCTGGATACCGCCCCCAAGGCCGTGGGTCGGGCGCAACCGCGCCGCAAGGCCCCCCGATGGCGACATGGAAGAACGCGTCGCCGCGCATCGGCCCGGGAATCCATCGCGGAGCCCGGATCGTTTCCCGACCGGGCGGGCCACGATGCCTTCTTCGATGCGATGGTTTCCAGTTCCCTCGACACGGCTTTAGCCCGCTCTCTCGCCGCAACCCCTCTCCGACGGGAGAGGGGCGTCGATGGCCGGCACCGCATCGCCGGCCGGGCTTCAGCCTTCCTGCGCGACCAGTTCGGCGAGCTGCACCGCGTTGAGCGCGGCGCCCTTGCGGATGTTGTCGGCCACCACCCACAGGTTCAGGCCGCGCGGATGCGAGAAGTCCTCGCGGATGCGGCCGACGAACACCGGGTCCTTGCCGGAGGCATGGGTCACCGGGGTCGGATAGCCGCCGGCCTTCTGCTCGTCCACTACCTCCACGCCCGGCGAACGGCGCAGCAGCTCGCGCGCCTGTTCCGGGGTGATCTTCTTCCTGGTCTCGATGTTCACCGCCTCGGAGTGGCCGTAGAACACCGGCACGCGCACCGCGGTCGGGTTCACCAGGATGTTCTTGTCCTCCAGGATCTTCTGCGTCTCCCAGACCAGCTTCATCTCTTCCTTGGTGTAGCCGTTGGGCTGGAACTCGTCGATGTGCGGGATCAGGTTGAAGGCGATCTGCACCTGGAACTTCTTCGGCTCGATGTCCTGGAACGCGAGCAGTTGCGCGGTCTGCTTGCCCAGCTCCTCCAGGCCCGAGCGGCCGCCGCCGGACACCGACTGGTAGGTGGCCACGTTGATGCGCTCGATGCCGTATTCCTTGTGGATCGGGCCCAGCACCGGCATCAGCTGCATGGTCGAGCAGTTCGGATTGGCGACGATGCCGCGCGGACGGTTCTTGAGCGCGTGCGGGTTGACCTCGGAGACCACCAGCGGCACGTCGTCGTCGTAGCGGAAGGTGGAGGAATTGTCGATCACCACCGCACCAGCGGCGGCGAACTTCGGCGCGTACTCCTTGGAGACGCCGCCGCCGGCCGAGAACAGCGCGATGTCCACGCCGGCCGGGTCGAAGGTCTCCAGGTCGAGCACGTCGACCTTCTCGCCCTTGTACTCGATCTGGCTGCCGGCCGAACGGGCCGAGGCCAGCGGGATCAGCTTGCCGACCGGGAAATCGCGCTCGGCCAGGATGGACAGCATGGTTTCGCCGACGGCGCCGGTGGCGCCCACGACCGCGACGGTGAAACGACGGGCAGGGTTGTTCATTGCGGACCTTTGGATAGGAAACGAAGTTTGATAACGGCACATGGATGTGCCGCGCTCTTGCGAGGGAATCGCACCAACGGGTTCGGGGAACCTCCGGATACGGCCGCGGAGGTTCCCTATCGTTTCTCGCCGGTTTTGCCCGCGCCCGCGGTGCCGCCGGCCGCCTTGGCCGCGTCGAGGTTGATCGCGCACGGCGGGTGGCCGGCATCGGGACCGACGCCCAGCGCCGCGACCAGGTTGTCCACCGCCAGCTGCACCATCGCCCGGCGCGTGGCCAGCGAGGCGCTGCCGATGTGCGGCGTGAGCACCACGTTGCGCAGCGCCAGCAACTCCGGGCGCACCTGCGGTTCGCCCTCGTAGACGTCGAGCCCGGCCGCCGCCAGGCGGCCGTTGGCCAGCGCGTCGGCCAGTGCCAACTCGTCGACCAGGCCGCCACGGGCGACGTTGACCAGCGTCGCGGTCGGCTTCATCTTCGCCAGCGCGGCCGCGTCGATGACGTGGTGCGAGGCGGCGCTGTACGGCAACACCAGCACCAGGTGGTCGGCCTGCGCCAACAGCGCGTCGAAGCCGACGTAGCGCGCGCCGACCTCGCGCTCGACGCCTTCCGGCAGCCGCGAGCGGTTGTGGTACAGCACCTTCATGCCGAAGCCGTGGTGGCCGCGGCGCGCGATGCCCTGGCCGATCCGGCCCATGCCGAGGATGCCCAGCGTGGCGCCGTGCACGTCGGCGCCGAGCATGGTCTTGAACGACCACTGCCCCCACTGCCCGTCGCGCAGCCAGCGCTCGGATTCGGTGATGCGCCGCGCCGCCGCCATCAGCAGGGCGAAGCCCAGGTCGGCGGTGGTCTCGGTCAGCACGTCGGGCGTGTTGGTCGCCACGATGCCGGCCGCGCTGAGCGCGGCGATGTCCAGGTTGTTGTAGCCGACGCCGACGTTGGCGATCGCGCGCAGCCTCGGCGCGCCGGCGATCTCGGCCTCGCCGATGCGCTCGTTGAGCGTCACCAGCGCGCCGTCCAAAGGCGCCAGCTTCGCCGCCAGTTCCTGCGGCGAATACGCGGTCACGTCCGCGGTGGTGGCCAGATCGAAATGCTCGCCCAGCTGCGCGACGACGTCGTCGAACAGCGGCTGGCTGACCCACACGCGTGGCCGCGACTCAGCCATCGACGCTCCCCGGGATGCGCGGCGCGACCTCGCCGACGTCGCCGCATTGGGCGCGATGGCGCAGCGCCTGGTCCATCAGCACCAGCGCGACCATCGCCTCGGCGATCGGGGTGGCGCGGATGCCGACGCAGGGATCGTGGCGGCCGGTGGTGACCACCTCGACCGGGTTGCCGTCCACGTCCACGGTCCGGCCCGGCAGGCGCAGGCTGGAGGTGGGCTTGAGCGCTATCGAGGCGACGACCTGCTGGCCGGTGGAGATGCCGCCGAGGATGCCGCCGGCATGGTTGCTGAGAAAACCCTGCGGCGTGATCAGGTCGCGATGCTCGGTGCCCTTCTGCGCCGCGCTGGCGAAACCGTCGCCGATCTCCACGCCCTTGACCGCGTTGATGCTCATCAGCGCCGCGGCCAGTTCGCCGTCGAGCTTGCCGTAGATCGGCTCGCCCCAACCGGGCGGCACGCCATCGGCGACCACGTCCACGCGCGCGCCGACCGAGTCGCCGGACTTGCGCAGCGCGTCCATGTAGGCCTCCAGCGCCGGCACCTGCGCGGCGTGCGGCCAGAAGAACGGATTGTCCTCGACCGCGCTCCAGTCGAAGCCCTCGGGCCTGATCTCGCCCAGTTGCGACAGGTAGCCGCGCACGCTCACGCCGTGGCGCTGCTTCAGCCACTTCTTCGCGACGACGCCGGCGGCCACCCGCATCGTGGTCTCGCGCGCGGAGCTGCGGCCGCCGCCGCGCGGATCGCGGATGCCGTACTTCTGCCAGTAGCTGTAGTCGGCATGGCCGGGGCGGAACTGCGCGGCGATGGTGGCGTAGTCCTTGCTGCGCTGGTCGGTGTTGCGGATCAACAGCGCGATCGGCGTGCCGGTGGTGACGCCTTCGTAAACGCCGGACAGGATCTCGACCTCGTCGGCCTCGCGCCGCGCCGAGGTGTGGCGGGTCTTGCCGGTGGCGCGCCGCTGCAGGTCGTGGGCGAACTCCTCGGCGGCGATCGCCAGGCCCGGCGGGCAGCCGTCGATGACGCAGCCGATCGCCGGCCCGTGCGATTCGCCGAAGGTCGTGACGGTGAACAGCTTGCCGAACGAATTGGAGCTCATCGCTGCGCGGCCAGCTCCGCGATGCGGGCGTTGTGGCGGATCAGCTCGCGGCACTCCACCGCGAAGATGCCCATCTGCCCGACCTTGAACTCGATCCAGGCGAAATCGACCTCCGGCAGCAGCTTGACCAGGTGCTGCTCGGAATCGCCGACCTCGCAGATCAGCAGGCCATCCTCGCTCAGGTGCAGCGGGGCGTCGCGCAGGATCTTCAGCACCAGGTCCAGGCCGTCCTCGCCGGCGCGCAGGCCCAGCTCCGGCTCGTAGGAATACTCCTTCGGCAGGGCGTCGGTCTCGGCGTTGGTGACGTAGGGCGGGTTGGTGACGATCAGGTCGTAGTGGCGGCCGGTCAGCCCGTCGAACAGGTCGGACTTGAGCAGCGTGACGTTGTGCGCGAGCAGGCGCTCCTTGTTCTCGGCCGCCAGCGCCAGCGCGTCGTCGCTGATGTCCACGCCGTCCACGTCCCAGTTCGGGTTGTAGTGGCCCATGGCGATGGCGATGCAGCCCGAGCCGGTGCACAGGTCGAGCGCGCGGTGCACGTCGCGCCCGGCCAGCCAGGGCTCGAAGCCGGCCTCGATCAGCTCGGCGATCGGCGAGCGCGGCACCAGCGCGCGCGCGTCGCTCTTGAAGCTCAACCCGGCGAACCAGGCCTCGCCGGTCAGGTAGGCGGCCGGCACGCGCTCGTCGATGCGGCGCTGGAACAGCGCCAGCACCGCGTCCTTCTCGGCGCGCAGCAGGCGCGCCTGGCCGTAGGCCGGGCCGAGGTCGTGCGGCAGGTGCAGCGCGTGCAGGACCAGCTGGGTGGCCTCGTCCAGCGCGTTGTCGTAGCTGTGGCCGAAGGTCAGGCCGGCTTCGTTGAAACGGCTGGCGCCGTAGCGGATCAGGTCGATGATCGTGTGCAGTTCGTCGGCCGCGGCGGCAGTCATGGCAACAGCTGGGTCAGGTCGGCCCCCGATTATAGGGTTCCCGCCGGTATGATTGAGCGTCTGTTGCATCGGAAACGTCCATGTTCAACCGGAATACCTTGATCGTGCTGGTGGTGGCGCTGGCCGCCGGGCTGGGCCTGCTGCTCGGGCAGAAGCTGCTGGGCGGCGGCAAGCCCGCGCCGTGGCCGGACACCCGCACCGTGACCTTCTACCCGCAGCCGCGCACCCTGCCCGACTTCAGCCTGCGCCAGTCCGACGGCACCCAGCTGGTCCCGGGCGAGCTCAAGGGCCATTGGACGCTGGTGTTCCTCGGCTTCACGTTCTGCCCGGACGTGTGCCCGACCACGCTGGCCGACCTGGCGATCGCGCAGAAGCAGTGGGAATCGATCCCCGACTCGCTGCGCCCGCGCGTGCTCTTCGTCTCGGTCGACCCCGACCGCGACCCGCCGGCGAGGCTGGGCGAGTACGCCCATGCCTTCCACAAGGACACCCTCGCCGCCACCGCCGACACGCCCTCGCTGGAGCGCTTCGCCACCGCGCTCGGCTTCGTGTTCCAGAAGGTGCCGGGCAAGCACTTCGACGAGAACCCGAACGACTACAGCATGGACCATTCGGCCGGCATCGCCGTGCTCGACCCGGAAGGCCGCCTCGCCGGCCTGATCCGCCCCCCGCTCGACCCGCAGGCGATCGCCGCCGACTTCACCAAGCTGACCCAGGAAACCGCCCCTTGAGTTGTAAAGCGTGTCATGCACTCTTTCATGAGTGCGAAGTCCCTTGGGGCGCGGCGAGCCAAGGCGCGCAACGCAGGATCGGCGCGTCCCAAGGGACTTCCCGGAGGGTTGGTCGTCAGCGGCACGGAGCCAGCGCCGCGCGGCTTGCCTTGGCCGCCAGCCGAGACTGCCCCACGCAACACACGCTCCGCACCGCTGACGACCAACGCATCTCATGAAAAAGTGCATGACACGCTCCATTACCACCCTGACCTACGCCCTGCCGCACCGCCTGCTGTCGTCGCTGGCGCGCCGGCTGGCGTATTCGACCCATCCCGCGATCAAGCAGCGCCTGATCGACACCGTAGTGGCCAAGTTCGGTGTCAACCTCGCCGAGGCCGCCGAGCCCGATGCCCGCGCCTATCCCAGCTTCAATGCGTTCTTCACCCGTCCGCTGAAACCCGGCGCGCGCCAGGCCGACCCGGACCCGCGCACCCTGCTGATGCCGGCCGACGGCCGCATCAGCCAGCTCGGCCCGATCCAGGCCGGCCGCATCTTCCAGGCCAAGGGGCAATCCTTCACCGCCGCCGAACTGCTCGGCGACGAGGCCGCCGCCACGCCGTTCAACGACGGCCTGTTCGCCACCGTCTACCTGTCACCGCGCGACTACCACCGCGTGCACATGCCGTGGACCGGCACGCTGCGCGAGACCGTGCATGTGCCCGGCCGCCTGTTCAGCGTCGGCCCGGACGCGGTGCGCAACGTGCCGAGGCTGTTCGCCCGCAACGAGCGGCTGGTCTGCCACTTCGACACCGACTTCGGGCCGATGGTGCAGGTAATGGTCGGCGCGCTGCTGGTGTCCGGGGTGGAAACGGTGTGGAGCGGCGTGGAAATCCCCGCCTATGGCGACCGCATCACCCGCAAGGACTGGCGCGGCAAGGGCATCGTGCTGGAGCGGTTCGCCGAGATGGCGCGGTTCAACTACGGCTCCACGGTGATCGTGCTGTTGCCGCCCGGGGTGGCCGCGTTCGCCCCGGGGTTGCAAGCGGAGAGTCCGGTGAAGCTCGGGCAGGCGCTGGCGCGGCGGGACTGAGTTTTTCCTTATCCCTCCAGGGATGAAGGCGTGTTGTCCGGTGCCCCCTTCTCCCCTCGGGAGAAGGGCCCGCAGGGGGCGGATGGGGGTTCGGGCGAAGCCTCATGGGATTTAAACAAGGCTGGGGGCGTCGCCCCCGTACCCTCGGCCCGTCCCACCCCATTTCCCACCCACGCCAGCGGCGCGGAAGAGAGGGGCACTACTTGCCCGCGGCCTACTTGTCGCAACCCTGCAGCTTGATCGTCTGCCCCGGCTTGATCGCATAGGCCGGCGCCTTGAGCCCGTTGGCGCGGGCAAGCTCCTTCAGCTCGCACTGGTACTTCTGCGCGATGCGGCCCAGCGTGTCGCCCTTGGCGACCTTGTAGCTGCGCGCCTGCTTCGCTTTCGGCTTGGCCGGCTCCGGCCGGCCGGTGGCCACCGTGGTCGGCACGCCGGCGGCGATCGGGGAGGCATCGCCCACCGCGACGCTGCCGGTATAGCTGTTCGGCGCGGGGCGCACGATCGCCGCGTTCAGGTCGGCGGTGATCAGGGTCCGCGCCAGGTCGGCGCGCGGGCCGCTCACGCAGTACCTGTTGTACAGCCCGACGATGCGCGTGTTGGCATTGATCAGCGTGCCCGCCGGGATCCAGCCGTCCGCCTCGTAGCGCGGGTTGAGGTTGCGCAGCACGCGCATGTAGCCGTCGCGGGTACCGGCGCTGCCCAGGCAGATGGTCAACTCGTAGATCGTGGTCGACTTGGCCAGCCGCAGCGTGGCCGGCTGCGCGTTGATCTTGGGGAATTCCACCCCGTACTGGCGCGGATGCAGGAAGATCCATGCGGCGGCGATCACCATCGGCACGTAGTCCTTGGTCTCGGCCGGGAACTGCTCGTAAACCGACTGGTCCCAGAAGTTGCGCCCGCCCGTCTGGGCGAACACGCGCGCCGCGCGGCCCTCGCCGCCGTTGTAGGCGGCCAGCGCCAGCTCGACGCTGCGGTTGAGTTCGGCCAGGCGCTCGTTGATGTAGCTCGCGCTGGCCTCGGCGGCGCTGCGCGCATCGAAGCGGGTATCGAAGCCGGTGCCGTCCGGCCCCAGGCCGAAGCGCGCCGCGGTCGCCGGCATGAACTGCATCAACCCGGCCGCGCCGGCGCGCGAGCTGGCGTGCACGCGGCCGTTGGACTCCTTGGCCATGATGCCGAACAGCAGCGCTTCGGGCAGGCCGCGCTTCTGCCATTCCGGCCACATGATCGCGCGCAGGTTCTCGTAGTTCTCGTAGCTGGTCAGCAGCGCCGGCCGCAGGTCGGTCAGCCAGCGCCGGATGCCGGCCTGCACCGCGGCGTTGTACTGGACCATGTCGTCGAAGGCATGGCGGTGGTCGTTGAGCAGGTCGGCGGCGCGCGCCGCCTCGGGCACGTCCGCGGCGAGCGGGCCGATGTGGTCCGGATCGGCCTCGAGCAACTCGTCGCCCTCCTCGTCGCTGGCCGCCGCCTCGGCATCGACGTTGGCCTTCAGCAGGCGCTTGTAGCCGGCCAGCATCGTGTTGACCTGGCAACCGCGCAGCTTGAGGCAGGCATCGATGACGTCCTCCATGTCCTCCAGCGCGGCGTCGGTCTCCGCCTGCCCCCTCGGGTCGGAGTTGTTCACCAGCACCATGCCGTCGCGGTAGCGCTTCTCGGCCGCGGCCATGCGCTGGTCGAGCGCGGCGATCTTCTCCTCGCGCGAGGCCGCGTGCGCGGCGGGCAACAACGACATCAGGAGGGCGACGGCCAGGGTCGACCGGAGGGGCGGCGCGAATCGGGAAAGCGGCATCGTGGGCGGGCGCGACGGAAAGGCCCGCAGGGTAGCCGCCGGCCGTGCGCCGGAGCAAGGCGACTGGCGCCGGGAGGACAGTCCGCCGTTAGAATCCGGTCACCTCCCATCCGCAGACCGCCATGGACCCGATCCTGCTCGGCAAAGGCATCACCGACGACATCCAGGTCGTCCTGAATCCCCGCTTCGGCAACCGCCATGGCCTGGTGGCCGGCGCCACCGGCACCGGCAAGACCGTCACCCTGATGACCCTGGCCGAAGGTTTCTCGCGGATCGGCGTGCCGGTGTTCATGGCCGACGTGAAGGGCGACGTGGCCGGCCTGGCCACGCCCGGCGATGGCAACGACAAGCTGCTGCAGCGCGCGAAGGACATCGGCGTGGCCGACTACGCGCCCGGCGCCAGCCCGGTGGTGTTCTGGGACCTGTACGGCCAGCTCGGCCATCCGGTGCGCACCACCGTCAGCGAGATGGGCCCGACCCTGCTGGCGCGCATCCTGGAACTCAACGACACCCAGGCCGGCGTGCTCGACATCGTGTTCAAGCTCGCCGACGACCGCGGCCTGCTCCTGCTCGACCTGGACGACCTGCGCGCCCTGCTCAACCTGGTGGTCGAGGAACGCAAGGAAGTCTCCACCGAGTACGGCCTGATCGGCGCGCAGTCGGCCTCGGCGATCCAGCGCGCGCTGTTGCGGCTGTCGCAGGACGGCGGCGAGGGCTTCTTCGGCGAACCCGCGCTGGACCTGGCCGACATCATGCGCACGGCCCCGGACGGCCGCGGCGTGATCGGCATCCTCGCCGCCGCGCAGCTGATCCTCAAGCCGCGCCTGTACTCGACCTTCCTGCTGTGGCTGCTGTCGGAGCTGTTCGAGCGGCTGCCAGAGGTTGGCGACCTGGACAAGCCCAAGCTGGTGTTCGTGTTCGACGAGGCCCACCTGCTGTTCGACGACGCGCCGCCGGCGCTGGTGCAGCGCATCGAACAGGTGGTGCGGCTGATCCGCTCCAAGGGCGTGGGCGTGTACTTCTGCTCGCAGTTCCCCGACGACGTGCCGGACAACATCCTCGGCCAGCTCGGCAACCGCGTGCAGCACGCGCTGCGCGCCTACACGCCGCGCGACCAGAAGGCGGTGAAGACCGCCGCGGAGACCTTCGTCGCCAACCCCAAGCTGGACGTCGCCACGACCATCTCCAGCCTGGGCACCGGCGAAGCGCTCGTGTCCACGCTGCAGGACAAGGGCGTGCCGATGCCGGTGCAGCAGACCCTGGTCGCCCCGCCGCGCTGCCGGATGGGCGCGATCACCGACGCCGAGCGCGCCCAGGTCCGCGCCACCAGCCCGGTCGGCGGCAAGTACGACACCGCGGTCAATCGCGAATCGGCCGCCGAGATGCTGGCCAAGCGCGCCGGCGAGCAATCCGCGAAGGCCGGCGTCCCGCCCGCCCGCACCCGCGAGCAGGACGAGGCGCAAGCCGGCAACGACTGGGGCCAGGCGGTCAAGGACGTGGTGTTCGGCACCAAGCGCCGCCAGGGCCTGCTGGAAACCATGGCCAAGCAGACCACCCGCACGGTCGGCAGCAAGCTCGGCCAGCAGATCGTGCGCGGCATCCTCGGCGGCATTTTCGGGGGCAAGCGCTAGCGCGCCGTCGCTCCACCCGGCCCTCCTGCATGCCGGGTGGGGAAAGGAACCCGGGCACGGCCACTCGAACATCGGCATATCGCGCGGGAGCGGAATCCCCCCGCGCGGGCAGCGCACGAATGCGCCCGCGGGAGCCTCGGGCGCCACGGCAGGCCATGCCACCGACCCGATTGCACCGCCGCTGCCGTTCCCACCAAAATCCGCCATCGACACTCAGGGGAATGTCATGGAAGACCGTCGTTACCGGACGCGGGCACGGTCCGGCCACAGCGCCGCACCCGCACCGTTCTGGACCCGCACCCGCGCCATCGCCTTGTATCCGCTGCAGGGCTCGGCGCTATGGACGCTGGTCGCGTTGACCCTGTGCAGCCTGCTGGGGATATTGCCGGGCGTGGGCTGGATCATCGCCATCGCCACCTGGCTGGCGATCTACAAGTACGCCTTCGAGATCCTGCGCCACACCGCCAACGGGCACCTGGAGTCGCCCCAGCACGGCTTCGACGTCGGCGACGGAACGGTGCTGCGGCTGATCCTGCTGATGATCCTGATGGTCGCCGCGGTGGCGGCCGTGGCGCTGCTCACCCGCAGCCCTGCCCTGACCGGGGTGGCGTTGCTGCTCGCCGCGCTGCTGCAGCCGGGATGCGTGATCTCGCTGGCGCTGGACGGCTCGTTGCGCAGGGCGCTCAATCCGGCGGTATCGCTGGGCCTGGCCACGCGCATCGGCTGGCCCTACCTGGCCGCATTCGGCCTGCTGTTCGTGATCCAGGGCAGCGCCTTCACCGCCAACCGCTGGCTGCACCGCTACCTGCCCCCGGTCTTGGACGACCTGGCGATCACCGTGGTCTCGATCTGGGGCCTGTTCGCCACCTTCCACCTGATGGGCTACCTGGTCTACCAGTATCACGAGGTGCTGGGCTTCGAGCCCGACGCGCTGGACGCACCGGACCGGCATGACCCGGACCGGCCCCTGCTCGACGAGGCCGAGGGGCAGGTCCGCGACGGCCACCCCGAAGCCGCGCTGGAGACGCTGCGCGCCGCCGTGCGCAGCCGCGCCGTGGGCCTGCCGGTGCACGAGCTCTACCATCGCTTGCTCCGGCAGGGCGCGCGCCGGGACGAACTGCGCGAACACGCCCGCCATTACGTCTCGCGCCTGGTCGACGAGCGCCAGGAACGGCGCGCGCTCGCGCTGATGCGGGAGATGCTCGACCAACAACCGGATTTCGTCCCGGCGCAGGACGCCCAGGCGGCGCTGCTGGCCGAGCGCGCGCGCCTGGCCGGCCAGTACCAGCTCGCCAGCGACATCCTCTCGGCGATGCTGAAGACCTGGCCACGCTCGCCGCAGGCGCCGCAATGGTCGCTGGATGCCGCGATGCTGCTGGCCGAGCGCTTCGGCCGCGACGACGATGCCCGCGCGCTGCTGCAGCAAGGGCTGGCGGCCAGCGAGGACGAGGAACAGCGACGCAAGCTGCAGGCGGCGCTGAAGGCGCTGTCGGGGACGGATATCGCGGCGGCACGCCCATGACGCCCCCGCCGCCCCGGCGCGGCGCGGCGGTTACAGGTTGTCGAGCAGGAAGCGCGCCTTCGCCGCCTGCGGCTGGTCGGCATAGCGTTCGGCCACCAGGCCCAGGATGCGCCGCTGCCCCTCCGGCGCGTTCTGCTCGGCATGGCGCATCGCCAGCGACAGCCACGCCTGCGCCACCCATTCGCGCGACGCATCCGCCTGGCCGGCGGACTGCAGCAGCGCTTCCGCTTCGGCGAGCAAGCCCAGCTCGCTCCAGCGGCGCGCCAGCGACAGCAACTGCCGGGCGGGCAACGCTCCCGGCGGCAGCTCCTGCAGGATGGCGCGCTGCGCCCGGGCCTGCTCCGCGTCCGTCGCCGTCAATGCCAGCAGTTCCAATGCGCGATCGCGCAATGCGCTGCGCTGGCCCGCATTGCGCGCCACCCGGCAGCGCGCCAGCGCCACGTCGAAGCGCTGCGGCTGCTCGGCGGCCAGGTCGGCCAGCAAGCGCTCGGCCTCGAGGTTCTCCATCCTGCCCAGGTGCCGCTGCGCGCGTTCCCAGCGATCGTCGCCGGTTCCGGCTTCGCCGGCGTCGTGCATGAAGTCCGGCCGGGTCTGCCGCGTCAGCACCAGCACGCCGCCCAGCAACGCCCCGGTCACCAGGCCACCGGCATGTGCATCGAAGCCGATGCCCTTCTCGCCGCCGAAAAGCAGGTTGTACAGCTCCCATCCCAACCATAGCGGCAGCAGCACGATCGCCGGTGCGCGCGCGTAGTCGAACACCACGCCGAACCAGTAGAAGAAGCGCACCGGGCGCCGCCCCCACACCACGCAGAACGCTCCCATCAGGGCCGCGATCGCGCCCGACGCGCCCAGCCCGCCGCCCGGCTGCCCCCAGCGCCACAGCAGGCTCGCCGCACTCGCGCCGAACGCCCCCAGCACGTACACCGCCAGCAGCCGCAGCGGGCCGATCGCGCCTTCCAGCAGCAGGCCCAGCGCGACCAGGAACAACATGTTGCCGACCAGGTGCATCACCCCGCCATGCAGGAACGCCGCGGCCAGCATGCGCCAGGGCGACCATTCCGAACTGCGCAGGTTGTGGCGCAGCGTGAACACCTCGCCGAGCAATGCGTCGTAGCGCCGGCGCAACGGCTCCCAGGCCGACTCCTGGCCCGCGTCCTCGAACAGGCCTCCCGCGGCCAGGGCGCGCTGGAACGCCGGATCGTTGACCGTGCCGGCCGCCACGTAGGCGAACCGCAGCGGCTCCGGCTGCCGGCGCAACTCCGCCAGTGCGTCGCCGCGCCCGGCCTGCTGCAGGTAGCGCTCGTAGGCCGGCAGTTCGTAGCGGCCCAGGCCGGATTCGAGGTAGTACGCCCGTGCCCGCGCGAACGCCGCATCGTCCCCGGCTTGCAGGCCGAAGAACACCAGCACGTTCGCCAGCACCAGCAGCATCGTGATCCACGGGAAGGTCTCCCGGTCCAGCGGCTTGTGCAGGGGCAGGATGAACATCGCGACACTCCATGTATCGATGGCCGCGCAGCTTCGGCGATCGCCGCGGGACACGCAAGCCGGCAGGCGCTAGCATCGTGCGCCCGTACCTGGCCCCCTCCCGCAAAGCATGAGCCGCTGGCGTCCCCCCGCAGAGAAAAGCACCGCCCTGATCACCCCCGGAGGCCACGCGCGGCTGAAGGCGGAGCTGGACGAGCTGTGGCGGGTGCGGCGGCCTGAGGTGGTCAAGGCCCTGGCCGCGGCGGCGGCCGAAGGCGACCGCTCCGAGAATGCCGAGTACACCTATCGCAAGAAGCAGCTCGGCGAGATCGACCGGCGCGTGCGCTACCTGAGCAAACGCCTGGAAAGCCTGCGCGTGGTGGACACCGTGCCGTCCGATCCGGAGGCGGTATTCTTCGGCGCGACGGTGGAGTTGGAGGACGCCGACAGCGGCGAGGTCGTGCGCTACCGGATCGTCGGTCCGGACGAGACCGATGCGGCCCGCGGCTGGATCAGCATCGACTCGCCGCTGGCGCGCGCGCTGCTGAAGAAGCGCATCGACGACGAGTTCGAGGTCCAGCTGCCGGGCGGCCGGCATCGCTTCGCGGTGCTGGCGGTGGAATACGCGGATTGAACGATTGTGGGGCTCCGGTCCCGGCGAGGCTCTACCGGTAGAGCCTCGCCGGGACCGGAGCCCCTCCCACAGCGGCGTTCAGACGACCCGCAGGTCCAGCGCGCGCGGCCCGCCCAAGCCCGCGTTCTGCGCCGGCAAGGCTTCGCCGAACAGATCATGCTCGTCGCTGTCGGTGATCTCCACCTGGACGAACTGGCCGACCCGCAGCTTCGCCTCCCCGGCGTTCTGGATGTGCACCAGGCCATCGATCTCCGGCGCGTCCGCCTTCGAACGCGCCACCGCGACGCCGTCCTCGATCGCATCGACCAGGCACTGCTGCACGCTGCCGATCTTGGCTTCCAGCTTGGCCGCGGAGATCGCCGCCTGCTTTTCCATGAAGCGCGCCAGGCGTTCCTGCTTCACCGGCTCCGGCACCGGGTCGGGCAGGTCGTTGGCCGCCGCGCCTTCCACAGGCGAATAGGCGAACGCGCCGACGCGGTCGAGCTGGGCCGCGTCGAGGAAATCCAGCAGCGCCTCGAACTCGGCCTCGGTCTCGCCCGGGAAACCGACGATGAAGGTCGAACGCACCGTGATGTCCGGGCACAGCTCGCGCCAGCGCAGCACGCGCTCCAGGGTCTTGTCGACCGCGCCCGGGCGCTTCATCAGCTTGAGGATGCGCGGGCTGGCGTGCTGGAACGGGATGTCCAGGTACGGCAGGATCTTTCCTTCGGCCATCAGCGGCACCACGTCGTCCACGTGCGGGTACGGGTACACGTAGTGCAGGCGGGTCCAGGCATCCAGTTCGGACAGGCCCTCGCACAGCGCCTTCATCCGCGTGGCGTACTCGCGGCCCTGCCAGGTACCCGGCGCGTACTTGCGGTCCACGCCATAGGCGGAGGTGTCCTGCGACACCACCAGCAGCTCGCGCACGCCGCCGCGCACCAGCCGCTCGGCCTCGCGCAGCACTTCGTCGACCGGCCGCGACACCAGGTCGCCGCGCATCGACGGGATGATGCAGAAGCTGCAGCGATGGTTGCAGCCCTCGGAGATCTTCAGGTAGGCGTAGTGGCGCGGGGTCAGCTTGACGCCGTAGTCCGGCACCAGGTCCACGAACGGATCGTGCCGCGGCGGCAGCGCGGCATGCACGGCCTGCATCACGCTGTCGTAGTCCTGCGGGCCGGATACCGCCAGCACGTCCGGGTACTGTTCCCGGATCAGTTCGCTGCGCTTGCCCAGGCAGCCGGTGACGATCACCTTGCCGTTCTCGTTCATCGCCTCGCCGATCGCGTCGAGCGATTCGGCCACGGCCGAGTCGATGAAACCGCAGGTGTTGACCACCACCACGTCGGCGGCATCGTAGGACGGCACGATGTCGTAGCCCTCGACCCGCAGCTGGGTGAGGATGCGTTCGGAATCGACTAGCGCCTTCGGGCAGCCAAGGCTGACGAAGCCGACTTTGGGGTTCGACAAGGACATGGGAAACGAGGGGGGCCTGGGTGGGATGCGGCCTGGGGCCTGAGCCGGCGGATTATAGCCGGCCGCCGCAGGCCGGCCTGAATGCCGCGCAGTCCGGGCTCGCACGCAACCGTCGCCGGGACGATGGACGACGGCCGGAAACACTCCCGCGACATCCCACGGCGCGATAATCCCCGCTTCCCCCGTCAGGAGAACGCTCATGGCCCACTGGACCACCCTCGACACGCCCCATGGCCAGGTCTCGGCCTGGCATGCCACGCCCGCCGCAGCGCCGCGCGGCGGCCTGGTCGTGATCCAGGAGATCTTCGGCACCACCGATCACATCCGCCGGGTCGCCGAGGACTTCGCCGCGCAAGGCTACGAAGTGCTGGCGCCGTCCTTCTTCGACCTGGTCGAGAAGGACCTGCAACTGCCGTACGACAACGAAGGCGTCAAGCGCGGGCTGGAACTGGTCGGCCAGATCGGCTTCGACAAGGCGGTCGACGTGGTGAAGGCCGCGGCGATGGCGCTGGCTCCCGCCGGTCCCGTGGGTACGGTGGGCTATTGCTGGGGCGGCACCATCGCGCTGCTGGCGGCCATCCGCCTGGGCCTGCCCTCGGTGAGCTACTACGGCGCCCGCAACACGCAGTTCCTCGACGAAACCCCGAAGGCGCCGGTGATGTTCCACTTCGGCGAGAAGGACAAGAGCATTCCGCCGGAAGCGGTGCAGCGGCATCGCGACAAGCTGCCGCGGATGGAAGTCTTCACCTATCCGGCCGACCACGCCTTCAACCGCGACGGCGGCCACGCCCACGAGCCGGAGAGTGCCCGCCTCGCACGCGAACGGACACTGCGCTTCTTCGCCGAGCACCTGGCATGAGCGGTTTCCAGCTCGATGCGCGCCTGGCCGCCGACAGCGCGTTCGTCGCCGACGGCCCGCTGTCGCAGGTCCGGCTGATGGACGACATGCGCTTCCCCTGGCTGGTCCTGGTGCCCCGCGTCGCAGGCGCCAGCGAGTGGATCGACCTGGACGGCGGCCAGCAGCGCCTGTTGCTGGCCGAGATCAACCAGCTCTCGCACCTGCTGCGCGCGGAGCCAGGCGTCGGCAAGCTCAACATCGGCGCGCTCGGCAACATCGTGCGGCAACTGCACGTGCACCTGGTGGGCCGCCGCGAAGGCGACCCCGCCTGGCCGGGGCCGGTCTGGGGCAGCGGCCCCGCCCAGCGCTTCGCTCCCGAGGCGCTGGCCGAGCGTGCCAGCGCATGGGCACAGCGGCTACGATAGGCGGCCCTTCCGGACCGTCACCTGCATGAGATCGAACATCGTCGCCGCCCTGATCCTGATCGTGGTCGGCCTGCTGTTCCTGGCCAACAACCTCGGCTGGACCAACCTGAGCATCGGCAAGCTGATCACCACCTGGTGGCCGGCGATCCTGGTGGCGGTCGGCATCGGCATGCTGTTCGGCAAGGGCAAGTAGCTCGGCGCCCCCCCGGCGGCCCCGCAGTGTCTGGGGCTGACCACCGGCACCCGGAAGAGCTGACTTCCGGCACCTGATCCGGCGCCGGCCCGGACGCAGCATGGCGCCACGCCAACAAGGACGCCCGCCATGCCTCGCCGCCTGATCCCCGCCCTGGTCCTGATCTGCCTGGGCACCCTGTTCCTGCTCGACAATCTCGGCCTGGCCGACCTCGACGCCCGCCACCTGGTCGCCACCTGGTGGCCGGCCCTGCTGATCCTGGCCGGGATCGGCCAGTTGACGCGCCGCTTCGAAGGGAAGAGCGCCGGCGCCTGATCCGCCGGCCGCGACTCAGGTCCGCGGCAGCGTGACCCCGGTCTGGCCCTGGTACTTGCCGCCGCGGTCCCGGTACGAGGTCTCGCAGACGTCGTCGGCATCGGACTGGAAGAACAGCATCTGCGCCACGCCCTCGTTGGCGTAGATGCGCGCCGGCAGCGGCGTGGTGTTGCTGAACTCCAGCGTCACGTGGCCTTCCCACTCCGGCTCCAGTGGCGTGACGTTGACGATGATGCCGCAGCGCGCGTAGGTGCTCTTGCCGAGACATACCACCAGCACGTCGCGCGGGATGCGGAAGTACTCCACCGTGCGCGCCAGCGCGAAGCTGTTCGGCGGGATGATGCACTCGTCGCCGATCACGTCGACGAAGCTCTTCGGGTCGAACTGCTTCGGGTCGACGATCGTCGAGTTGATGTTGGTGAAAACCTTGAATTCGCGCGAGCAGCGCACGTCGTAGCCGTAGCTGGACGTGCCGTAGCTGACGATGCGCTGCCCGGCGGCGTCCTGCTTGATCTGGCCCGGCTCGAACGGCTCGATCATGCCGTGCTGTTCGGCCATGCGCCTGATCCAACGGTCGCTCTTGATGCTCATGCGGAATCCTGATGCCCGTGGGGGTCGGCAATTCTACCCATGAGTGCCCCGGGGGAGCGACTTCGGCCGCCCTCCCGCGAACGGGCTCAGGCCAGCGAGGACACGATCGGGATCGCCGCGCGGGGCCGCTTGCCCAGCTCCTCGGCCAACCGTTCCGCCGCCGCCAGGTACGCCTTGGCCGCCGCCGACCCGGGGTCGGCCACCACGATCGGCCGCCCTTCGTCGCCGCGCTCGCGGATGCCGATGTCAAGCGGCAACGAACCCAGCAGCGGCACCCCGTACTGCCCGGCCATGCGCTGGCCGCCGCCCTCGCCGAACAAGTGTTCCTCGTGCCCGCAGTTCGAGCACACGTGCACCGCCATGTTCTCGACGATGCCGAGCACGGCGACCTCGACCTTCTCGAACATCTTCAGCGCCTTGCGCGCATCCAGCGTCGCGATGTCCTGCGGCGTGGTGACGATGACCGCGCCGGCCACCGGGATCTTCTGCGACAGGGTCAACTGGATGTCGCCGGTGCCCGGCGGCAGGTCGATCAGCAGGTAGTCCAGGTCGCCCCACAGCGTGTCGTTGAACAACTGGGTCAGCGCCGAGGTCGCCATCGGCCCGCGCCAGATCATCGGCGTGTCCGGGTCGATCAGCAGCCCGATCGACATCGCCTCGACCCCGAACGCCCGTAACGGCTCGATCGACTTGTTGTCGGGGCTTTCCGGACGCCCGCTCAGCCCCAGCATCGCCGGCACGCTGGGCCCGTAGATGTCCGCATCGAGCACCCCGACCTTTGCACCAAGTTGGTGCAAGGCAAGCGCCAGATTGACGGCCGTGGTGGATTTCCCCACCCCGCCCTTGCCGGAACCGACGGCAATGACATTGCGGATGCGGGGATGGGGGGACAGGCCGCCTTGCGGCCGATGGGCGAATGTCTTCATGCGGACATTGTCCAGCAAGCTCGCGACTTTCCCAACCTTCCCCGACGCTCGACATGCTGCCAGAACGGCGCTTCAGCACGAAACGCTATTGAGTTCCTCACTCCGAGGCACAGGCCCGCAACATCTCGCCACGATCGAATTAAACCTGCATATCGAACAGCCGGCAATGCGCTCTGGGCCAACTTCTGGCATAGATTTCAACTCGATAATTTTCAGGCATCATTCATATTGCCTCCGGTGACCCGAAGGAGGTGTGTACGTCTTAAATTAAAGGGAGTTTCGAGTGATCAAGCATGACCTGTTTTCAGCTCGCCTTCGGATCATCGTAATCGGCGTGTCCTCGCTGCTTGCGACCGCCGGAGCGCAAGCCGCAGAACCCATCGCGATAGAAGACCTGGCACGACTGCCCGCCATCCAGTCCGTTTCGATGAGCCCGGACGGCAAGCATCTCGTAGCTGTCATCCCGTCTCCAAACAACAATGACGAGACGGCGTTGGCTACATGGGACATGGACAAGCTTTCTAATGGCCCCAAAGTCGTGACGCCCTCCGGCGATCGGATGAAGTTCATCGCCGCCGGAGCACTCAAGGCCGATAAGATTCTTGTTCTCGGGCGCCAGGAGTGGACCGGGCAATTGGGAGGCTGCGGCGAAGGCAGTGTCTCTGGCGCCACCAAGACGTTCGTGGTCAAAGCCTACCTCACTGGCGATGATCAGAAGAAGTTCGAAGAGGCCTTTGCCGACAACACCCGGAAGATCGGGGTGAGTGAACAGACCCAACGCTGTCTAGAGATTGCCGGCACCGCATCGTTAGTGCATCGCCTCCCGCTCGACCCGGAGCGAGTGATCATCCAGCAGCTCAATGAGCTGACCTTCAGCGCCAACTACTATCTCTACAACCTGAGCACCAAACAAACCGAGCTGTTGTTCCGGGGCAATGCACGCAGCACGCCCTCTCTTTTCGATCCGCGCACGGGGAAGGTACTGGCCAAGACGGAGATCGAGCCCATCGGAGCCGATAACTATCTCCAGAAACTGCTCATTCTCAACTCCGAGAGCGGGCAGTTCGAGGCGCACGATGCGCTGAGTACCAAGTTGGCCGATCGGCGTACGGTCCAGATAGAAGGAATCGACGACGCAACCGGCAAGCTCTACGTATTGACCGACCTTTTCTCCGACAAGGTGCAGGCCTACCTTTACGACCCCAAGCTGCGCAAGTTCGACTCCGAGCCCGCGGTAGCGAACCCGGATTTCTCCATTGACAGCCTGGTGTTCGGCTCCCAACCCAGCAATTTCAACAAAGTCGTCGGATTCGTGATCGATGGTCCCAGTCGTCAAACCATCTATGTCGACCCCGCCCTTAACTCGATTCAGGCCGGGCTCAAGCAAGCGTACCCAGGGCAGCAAGTATCGATCGTCAACTACACGGATGACTTTTCGAAAATCCTGTTCAGCACGATGAGCTCTGGGAAGCCGGCCAGCTACCACATTCTCGTCGGAAAAAAGAATGTCGTCGAGTTGGGCAGCGAACGGCCGTGGCTAAGGGACGGCCAGACCGGCGAGCAACGTTGGGTCACCTATACGGCCCGAGACGGCCGGAAGATACCTGCCATCCTGGATCTTCCTGCAGGCTGGAAGCAAGGTGATCCTCCTGTCCCCGCCATCATCAATCCTCATGGTGGCCCATGGGCGCGCGACTACATGGGCTGGGATGCTAGCGGCTGGGTTCCCCTGCTCACATCGCGTGGTTATGCAGTGCTTCGTCCCCAGTATCGTGGATCGACGAACCTGGGCCGTGACCTGTGGATCGCTGGCGATCGGGAATGGGGCAAGAAGATGTCCGACGACAATGATGACGGCGCGGAATGGCTGGTTTCACAGAAGATCGCCGCAAAAGACAGAATTGCCATCTTTGGTTATTCCTACGGCGGTTTTGCCGCCGCTGCAGCAGCCGTTCGCAAGCCATCCCCTTACCAGTGCGCGATTGCCGGCGCTCCGGTGACCAATCTTGGGCGGCTTGGAACTGCCTGGAGCGACAACCGCCTCCAGCGCATCCTGCAAGGCCAGACCGTCAAGGGCATGGACCCAATGCAGAATACGGCCAATGCGACCTTGCCGATCCTGCTGTTCGTGGGCGACCGGGATGTCCGCACGCCATCGTTCCATGCCAAGGACTTCTACGAGGCCGTCAAGAACACTGTTCCCGCCAAGTTCACCCTGATCTCCGACATGCCCCATAGCATGCCGTGGTACCCACGGCAGCAGCGCGAAACCCTGGGATTGATCGAGAGCTATCTCAAGAACGACTGCGGCCCTGGCGGTTTGTAGGCCGAACCCGGTATCGGGCCCGATGCCGGGTTTGTTCATATGCAACATGAATGTTGCATTAGCAACCTCACCGAAGTAGATTCGCTTAACCGGAGCATAACGCCGGTTTCTCGTTTAGCCCTATTCAGGAGAGAGGCACCATGTCCGTTCGACACGGATTGCAACGCTTACCTTTGGCCATCGCCGTCGTCGCAGCCTTACAGGCAGCACCGGTCATGGCCCAGGATCAAACGGATGAAGCAAAGAACACCACTCCCAAGCCCGCCCAAGGAGCGGAGTCACGCCAGGCCAAGGACCTTGATGCCGTTACCGTCACCGGCTCGCTCCTGAAGCGTCCGGAGTATGAGACCACGTCGCCGGTGCAAGTGATTTCCGTCGACAAGAGCATCGCCGCAGGCAAGTTCGACGTTGCTGACTTCCTGCAGACCTCTGCCGTCGCCGCTGGCTCCACCCAGCTCAACAACCAATTCGGCGGTTTCGTCGTCGAAGGCGGTACCGGCGTGCAAACCGTTTCGCTGCGCGGCTTGGGGGCGAATCGCACCCTGATCCTCTTGGATGGCCAAAGGCCCGGCCCTGCCGGTACTCGCGGACAGGTTGGCGCATTCGACCTCAACGTCATTCCCAAGGTCATCTTGCAACGCATCGAGATCGTCAAGGACGGATCATCCTCGATTTACGGCTCCGACGCGGTCGCGGGTGCAGTCAACCTGATCACTCGCAAGAGTATCGACAAGCCGATCATGGACTACACCATGAGCGTCCCGCAGCATGGTGGCGGCGAACAGTTCTCGGCATCGTTCGCTGCCGGAAAGGACTTCAACAATGGCAGCATCGTCGGAGCGGTGCAGTGGGATAGGTTGAATGCCCTCAAGTTTGGCGATCGCGACTTCCTGCGATGCGCTGAAGACAGGGTCTGGGGCAAGGACGGCCAGCGAATTGATCGTGAGGATCGTTCGATCATTGGCGATACCAAGCTGGGAGGATGCTCATCGGGCAACCTCTATGCCAATACCATTATTGACTACTTCAACCCCAGCACTCGCTACGTGCCCTCTCCGGACGGCAGCACCGTGGGACCGTTCCCCGGCTATCGTCCACGCCCTTACCCCAGCAGAACCTATGCGAATTCGCCACAGGCCTACTACGAAGACGTCTTGAACTTCCCCTTCTGGGACAGTGCTCAAGTCATCGACCAGCGTGAACGCATCAGCCTGTACGGCGCCAGCGACTTCAGCTTCGACAGTTTCAACTGGAAGACCCAGTGGCTGTACAACCGTCGTGAGACGAAGACCCACGGATATCGGCAGTTCTTCCCCGTCGTGTACAACGAAGCCGACGACAATTACTACGAACCGATCATGCCGTATCCGGATGATCAGAAGATCACCGTAGACTACTTCTATGGCAGCACCAAGTTCGATGGCGCATTCAAGTGGAGCGATAGCTGGAGCTGGGAGGTCAATGCCAGCTACTCACGATCCGACGGTGACTACGAACACAACGACATCCAGACTTCGCGCACGGGCGATCTTTCGTATGTCGAAACCGATCCGCCACTCAACTACTTCGATCCTGGCTTTCTCAGCGGCGAGCGCATGAACGAGCTGGTGAATGCCGTTGGAGTCATGACCAAAGGCAATACGGTTTACGACCAGGCGATCGTCAACGGATTGATTACCGGCAACCTGTTCACCCTGCCTGCAGGCGATGTCGGCGCGGCGTTCGGCGTGGAGTACCGGCATTCCAAGATCGATGATGAACCCGACGAACTGACCAAGATCGGCGATATCTGGGGCTATAGCTCCGCCCAAGCCACGAAGGGAACCGACAACGTTCGTGAGGCTTTCGCCGAACTCGATATTCCGCTCATCAAGGGCAAGCCGGGCTTCGAATCGCTGTCGGTCAACCTGTCCGGCCGTGCTTTCAAATACAACTCGGTGGAAGACTCCGACAATGTCTGGAAGGCCGGCCTGAACTGGCAGATCATTCCGTCCCTGCGTCTGCGCGGTAGCGTTGGCACTTCATATCGTGCACCAGGCCTTTATGAGCTTTACTTGGGCGACCAGACTGGCTATCGCCAACAGACGGAAATCGATCCCTGCGTATTGTGGGGGGAAAGCAGCAACACATTCCTCCAGGCTAACTGCAATGCAGCCGGCATTCCTGCAAATTATGCAGGCACTGGCGCCACCGCTACGGTTTATTCCCGCGGCGGCAAGGGCGATCTGAAGCCTGAAACGTCCAAGGCCAGAACATTGGGCCTGGTATGGACCCCGGAATTCGCCAATTTGAGCGTCGCCGTGGATTATTTCGACTACGACATCCGTGGCGAGATCAGCCAACTGGATGAGTACGACATCATCAACGGCTGCTATGGCTCGGCGGTCTACCCAAATGCATTCTGTGATCAGTTCGTTCGCAACAGTCCGAACGATCCGAGCGCGCCGAATGCGATTACCACCATCTACAACAAGTACATCAACATCAATCGCGAGCGCACTCGTGGCTATGACTTGCAGTTGAACTACGACAACGACTTCTCGTTCGGCAAGCTGTCGCTGGAGGCGCAGGTCACCTATACCATCGAGGATCTCACTCGCCTGTTCGACAGTTCGTCAGAAAGCGGGCTCGCCACCGACAACCAGATTGGCTACATCGGCCGTCCCAAGACTGTTGGCCTGTTGGCAGCGGACCTGAAGCGTAACGACTGGACCTTCAGCTATCAGACCACCTATGTCAGTTCGACTGAAAATCGCGACCTGAATCGTACTTTCACCTATCAGGGATACCAAGGCGCGACCCGGGACATCAAGGCTGGTTGGCAGTTCCTGCACAACATATCCATCGCTTACGAACCAGGCGATTGGGGCATCATGGTCGGTGTCCGCAACCTGTTCGACAAGGAACCGGATCTGATCTCGACCGGCGTTGGCACCCGCTATGGCAATGCACCGCTATATGCATCGCAGTACGATTGGTATGGGCGAACGATCTTTGCCCGAGTGCAGTACAAGTTCTGATTCCTTCTGGAACAGCAAAGGGGGGCGGCCACTGGCCGCCCCCTTTTGTATTCAACTGGAAACAACCGTCTTCCTCACCAAGGCCTCTGTAGCACGACCCTCGCCGCATTGTGCCCAGGCGCCCCGGTGACGCCGCCTCCCGGGTGCGTGCCCGACCCGCATAGATAGAGCCCGGGGATCGCGCCGCGGTAATCGGCCTGGCCCAGCATCGGTCTTGCGGAGAACAGTTGGTTCAGGCTCAGCGCGCCGTGGAAGATGTCGCCGCCGACCAGGCCGAACTCGCGCTCGAGGTCGAGCGGGCTCAGGACCTGGCGCCCCAGGACCGAGGCGGCGAAGCCGGGGGCGTGCCGCTCCACCGTCGCGATCATCAGGTCGGCGACTTCCTCGCGGTGGTCGTCCCAGCTGCGTCCTTCCGGCAGTACCGGCGCGGCATGCTGGCAGAACAGGCTCGCCACGTGCTTCCCCGGGAGTGCCAGCGAGTCGTCCAGCGTGCTCGGGATCAGCATCTCGACGATCGGCTCGCGCGACCAGCCGTGGTCGCGCGCGTCGCGCCAGGCCTTGTCCATGTAGTCCAGGCTCGGGGCGATGATGATGCCGGCGGTCAGGTGGTCGCCCTCGCCCGGCAGGACGCGGAAGTCCGGCAGCCGGGACAATGCCACGTTCATCCGGAAGGTGCCGGAGCCGCAGCGCCAGTTCGCCATGCGCTCGCGCGTCGCGGCCGGCACGTGCGCGGGATCGATCAACCGTTCGTACAGCAGCTTGGGGTTGACGTTGGCAACCACGCAGTCGGCGCGCAGCGATTCGCCGTCGAGCGTCGTCACGCCGACCGCTCGTCCCCCTTCGACCAGCACGCGTGCGACGCCACGTCCGGTACGGATGTCCACGCCGCGTTCGCGACAGCAGGCGGCCATCGCCCGGGTGATCGCCCCCATGCCGCCGATCGCGTGCCCCCACGCCCCCTTGACGCCGTTGCTCTCGCCGAACACGTGGTGCAGCAAGACGTAGGCGGTGCCCGGCGCGTACGGGCTGGCGTAGTTGCCGACGATGCCGTCGAAGCCGAACAGCGCCTTGATCGGTGCGCTTTCGAACCAGCGGTCCAGGTACTCGGCCGCCGAGATCGTGAACAGGTCGAGCAGTTCCTGGCGCAGGGCCGGCGACAGCGCATGCAGCCTTCGCCCGAGCTGGCCGGCTCGCCAGAGCTGGGGCAGCGCCTGCCACCACCCGCCGTCGGTGACGTTGGGCGGCGGCTGCAAGGCCAGCGCGCGCAGCACGTCGGCCAGTTGTTCCAGGCGCGCCTCGTAGGCCGGCAGCCGTTCGGCATCGCGGGCGGAGAACTTCGCGACTTCGGCCGCGGTCCGTCCGGCCCCGGCCAACAGATATCCGTCCTGCAGCGGCAGGAAGTTGTTGATCCGGCGCGGCACCACCCTGAGGCCGTGCCGCGGCAGTTCCAGGTCCTCGATCACCTTCGGCTGCAACAGCGAGACGGTGTAGGAGGCGACCGAGTTGCGGAAGCCGGGATGGAACTCCTCGGTGACCGCGGCCCCGCCCACCACGTCGCGCCGTTCGAGCACCAGCACCTTGCGGCCGGCCTTGGCGAGGTAGGCGGCGCACACCAGCCCGTTGTGGCCGGCGCCGATGATGATCGTGTCGTACGGGTCGCGTCGGGTGCCCATGCCGGCCTGTATAGCATGCGCTGGCGGGGTCCGATTCCCCGGATTGGCCAGGCATGCCTGGCCGGCGCGTCGCCACGTCGGTCCTGCTCTTCCCCGGAGACGGCGGATGTCCGGCCCCAGCCGGCCATGACCTTCGACACTGACTACCGTCGCGCAGAGGTTCAGAATGCCGGCCACGCCCCGGCGACGGGGCTTCCTTGTCCATGCCCGATTCCGGAGCCCTACGTGACCTTCCGCAAACCTCATCTGCTGACGCTGTCCCTCGCCGTCGCCGCCGCGCTGAGCGGCTGCAAGAAGCCCGAGGAAGCCCCCAGCGCCGCCGCGCCGGCCAGCGAAAGCGAAGCCGCGCCGAAGAAACTGACCCTCGACGAGTCCAAGCTGCCGCCGTTCAACCAGTTCAAGCCGAGCGACATCGACCCGAACGCGAACGCCTGCACCGACCTCAACGCCTACGCCAACGCCAAGTTCCTGGCCGCCAATCCGGTGCCGGGCGACCGCACCAGCTGGGGCGCGTTCGAGATGCTCGACGAGCGTTCCAACGCGGTCCAGCACCAGCTGGTCGAGCAGGCCGCCGCCGACAAGAACGCCACCGGCGTGGAGAAGCTGGTCGGCGACATCTGGGCCACCGGCATGGACGAGGCCAAGATCAACGCCCAGGGCATCGAGCCGCTGAAGCCCGAACTCGCCGCCATCGACGGCGTCACCGACCAGGCCAAGCTGGTCGATTACCTGCGCACCAGCGCCGCCAAGGGACGGAACGGGCTGTTCTCGTTCGGCGCCGAGGCCGACTTCAAGAACTCCAGCATGAACATCGCCTATGCCGCGCAGGGCGGCCTGGGCCTGCCGGATCCGGAGTACTACACCAAGGCCGAGAACAAGCCGAAGCTGGACGCCTACCAGGCGCACATCGCCAAGGTGCTGGAGCTGTCCGGCACGCCGGCGGCCGATGCCGCCGAGCAGGCCAAGCAGGTGGTCGCGTTCGAGACCCGCCTGGCCAAGGTCTCCAAGACCAGCACCGAGCTCTCGCGCGATGCTTCGCTGTTCTACAACCCGGTCAGCCCCGCCGACGCCGACAAGCTGACCCCGAACTGGTCGTGGACCGAGTTCTTCAAGTCGCAGGGCGTGGAAGTGCCCCAGATGTTCTCGCTGGCGATCCCGGCCTTCCACGAGGAAGTGAGCAAGATGATCGCCGACACCGATCCGGCGGTGTGGCGCGCCTACTTGCGCTTCCATGCGGTCGACAGCGCGTCGCCGTACCTGAGCCAGCCGTTCGTCGAGGAGAACTTCGCCTTCTACAACAAGGAAATGCGCGGCCAGAAGGAGATCAAGCCGCGCTGGAAGCGCGTGCTGGCCGCGGTCAACGGCCAGGTCGGCGAGGCGCTGGGCCAGCTGTACGTGCAGGTCGCGTTCCCGGCCGATTCCAAGGCCAAGATGGAGGAGCTGGTCGGCAACCTGCGCACCGCGCTGAAGGCCCGCATCGAGAAGCTGGACTGGATGAGCCCGGAGACCAAGGAAAAGGCCATCGCCAAGTGGAACAGCTTCACCCCGAAGATCGGCTACCCGGACAAGTGGCGCTCGTGGGACGGCCTGCAGACCAACCGCGACAGCTACCTGGGCAACCTCCAGGCGGCCCAGGAGTTCAACTACAAGTGGAACCTGTCCAAGATCGGCAAGCCGGTCGACAAGACCGAATGGGGCATGACGCCGCAGACGATCAATGCCTACTACAACCCGCTGCAGAACGAGATCGTGTTCCCGGCCGCGATCCTGCAGCCGCCGTTCTTCGACCCGAACGCCCCGGTGGAGATGAACTACGGCGGCATCGGCGCGGTGATCGGCCATGAGATGACCCATGGCTACGACGACCAGGGCAGCCGCTTCGGACCGACCGGCAACTTCGAGAACTGGTGGACGCCGGCCGACGCCAAGGGCTTCGCGGCCCGGACCGACAGGCTGGTCAAGCAGTTCGACGGCTACAAGACCGACAAGGGCAACGTCAGCGGCAAGCTGACGCTGGGCGAGAACATCGCCGACCTGGGCGGCCTGAACACCGCCTACGACGCGATGAAGGCGGCGACCGCCGGCCAGGAAGACCCGAAGACCGACGGCATCACCCGCGACCAGCGCTTCTTCCTGAACTGGGCCACGGTATGGCGTCGCAACTTCACCCCGGACGAACTGGCCGTGCGCCTGAAGACCGACCCGCACGCCCCGGCCAACTTCCGCGCGATCGGCGCGCCGTCGAACATGCCGGCGTTCGCGGCGGCGTTCTCGTGCAAGCCGGGCGACAAGATGGTGCGCCAGGGCGACCAGCAGGTGGTCATCTGGTAAACCGCCCGCGTAGGTGCGATCCATGGAGGCCCGGCATTGCCGGGCCTTCTTTTTTGCTTGGCCCATGCCGGATCGTCAATCCCCTGACAGCACGCTTGCCGGCCTTGTTAAACTCCGCCGACTTCCAACTGGCTGGATCCATTTCGATGCCCACCCTTCGTCCGCTTGCCCTCGCCCTCGGCTTCAGCCTGACCGCCCTGCTGGCCGCGCCCCATGCCGAAGCCGCCCGCAAGAAGACTCCCAAGGCCCCGGCCGTGCCGCCGGCCTGCACCGATTTCTACGACGCCGCCAACGCCGCCTGGCTGAAGGCCAACCCGCTGCCGCAGACCGGCGCGACCACCGCGCTCGGCCAACTCGCCGAGCATGCGCTGCAGCAGCAGCGCGACCTGCTCGACGCCGCGATGAAGGCGCCGCAGAACGACGTGCAGAAGCTGCTCGGCGACTTCTGGGCCAGCGGCCTGGACGAAGCGGCGGTCGAGGCCGATGGCTCCAGGCCGATCGCCCCGCTGCTCTCGCGTATCGACGCGATCAAGAAGGCCAAGGAAATACCGGCGGCGATCGCCGCGCTGCACCAGGTCGGCATCCCGGTGGCGTTCAACTTCGGTCCCGACGTGGACCTGAAGGCCCTGGACCGTCACATCGGCTACTTCATGCAGGGCGGCACCGGCCTGCCCGATCCCGCGTTCTACACCCGCACCGATGCCGATACCACCGCGCTGATGGGCCGCTACCGCGCCTACGTCAAGCAGATCCTGGCGCTGACCGGCACCGCCGCCAACCGCCTCGACGCCGACTCGGCCGCGGTGATCCAGATCGAGACGCTGCTGGCCAAGGCCGGCAAGCCGGTCGCCGACATCAACAACCCCTTCAACAACTACGCGCCGCTGGCGACCAAGGACGTCGCCAAGCAGTTCAAGAACCTGCAGCTGGCCGATTTCCTGAAAGCCCAGGGCGTGCAGGACGACCTGGTGTCGATGGCCGACCCGGGCTACTTCAAGCAGCTCGACGGCCTGATCGCCAGCCTCAAGCCGGACCAGTGGAAGGCCTACCTGCGCTGGCGCGTGGGCGATGCGATGGCGCCGTACCTGTCCAAGGGCTTCCGCGACACCGAGTTCCAGTTCCGCGGGCGCCTGCTGCGCGGCGACGTGCTGCCGCCGCCGCGCTGGCAGCAGGTGCTGGACGCGATCAACGTCGCGGCCGGCCCGATGCTCGGCCGCGAGTACGTCGCCCGCTACCTCGGCGCGGACACGCGCCGCCAGGCCGCCGTCATCGTCGACCAGGTCCGCGAGGCCCAGATCGCGGCGATCGAACGCACCGGCTGGGGCAATCCGGAAGTCGTGGCCGAGGCCAAGGCCAAGCTCGACGCGATGAAGATCGAGATCGGCGCGCCCCGCCGCGACCTCGACTACAGCGTGCAGCCGATGGGCCGCGGCAGCTTCGGCGGCAACATGCTGATCGCCTCCACCTGGCGCCATCGCGAGGAAATGAAGCGGATCGGCAAGGGCAACGCCGACCGTCGCTGGGACGTGCTGCCGCAGCAGCCGGCGATCGCCTACGACATCGCGCAGAACCGCCTGATCGTCACCGCCGCGGTGCTGCAGGCGCCGGTGTTCGCGCAGGGCGGCGACCCGGCCGCCCAGTACGGTGCGTTCGGCGCGCTCGCCGCGCACGAGATCACCCGCGCGATCGATGCCAAGGGCGCGTTGGTCGATGCGCAGGGCCAGCTGCGCAGCTGGTGGAGCCCGGCCGAGAAGACCGCCTGGACCCTGCTGACGCAGAAGGTCGCCGCGCAGTACGGCGCCTACCCTTATCCGGGCGTTCCCAATACCAAGGTCAACGGCACATTGACCGCCGAGGAGAACCTGGCCGACCAGGCCGGCGTCGAGCTGGCCTGGCAGGCCTTCGCCAAGGCCCAGCCGCAGGCCACCCAGGCCAGCAAGCAGGCGTTCTTCAATGCCTGGGCCGGGCTTTGGGCACAGCAGCTGTCCCCGAACGAGGCGGTGCAGCGCGCCACCGCGGAAGTGCGCGCGCCCGGCAAGTGGCGCACCAACGGCCCGCTGTCGAACCTGCCGGAGTTCGGCGCGGCCTTCGGCTGCAAGCCGGGCCAGCCGATGCAGCGCGCGGAGGCCGACCAGGTCCGGATCTGGCGCTGACCGGTCCGGGACGGGCAAGCAAGAAGGGGCGCGGAATCGCGCCCCTTCTTTATTTATTGGTGTCTAGCGGACGATCCGCATCGGTGGCTTGCGCTTGCCGCCGAAGGGCGGCTGGCCCCGCCAGTAGCGGATCAGCAGCCAGCCGAACAGCATGCCGCCCAGGTGCGCGAAGTGCGCCACGCCCGGTTGCCAGCCGGTGAAGCCCAACAACAACTCGATCGCGCCGAACACGATCACGAAAGTACGAGCCTTCATCGGGATCGGCGGGAACAGCAGCATCACCCGCTGGTTCGGGAACAGCATGCCGTAGGCCAGCAGCAAGCCGAACACGCCGCCGGACGCGCCCAGCACCGGCATGTCGCTGCCGGCCAGCCAGCCCACCAGCAGCTGGCACAGGCCGGCACCGGCCACGCAGACCAGGTAATAGGCCAGGAAGCGCTTCTCGCCCCAGGTCTGTTCCAACGGGGCGCCGAACATGAAAAGCGCCAGCATGTTGAAGAACAGGTGCGAGAAGCTGCCGTGCAGGAAGCCGTAGGTCAGCAGCTGCCAGACCTGGAAGTTCTGCCCGGGCGAGAACGGGTCGAAACCGGCCTCGCCCACCGGCCACAGCATCAGCGGCGCGAACGTGCCGTCCCCCAATGCCCATTGCAGCAGGAACAGCAGGCCGTTGGCGATCAGCAACGCTTTGGTGACGGTGGGCAGTCGGGGGAACATGGCGGCATCCGTGGAAACTGCGCCACATCATAACGGCTGCCACCGCCTGCCCCTGTCTCCGCGGCAAGCGCTTTGGCCGCCATGGGGCCCGGCGCGGCCGGCCCAGGCCGCGCCGGCGCAACGCCGCGCTTACATGGGTGTGCTATAAGGCGCCGGTGGGCCGGGGCCGTCCGCGTGGCATCCACAGCCACGGGAGCGGACGGCTTCGGCGAGCAGCGATGCCACGAAGCGGCACTGCCCTTCTGGCGTCTTCATGAAGGCGGGGAGGAGAACGGCATGACCACGTTGAGTCGCCGCCAGTTCCTGAAAGTCACCGGGACGACCCTGGTGGGTTCCAGCCTGGCTCTGATGGGCTTCGCGCCCGGGGTAGCGCTCGCGGAGGTGCGCCAGTACAAGCTGGCCCGCGCGACCGAGACCCGCAACACCTGCACCTATTGCTCGGTCGCCTGCGGCATCCTGATGTACGGGCTGGGCGACGGCGCCAAGAACGCGGAAGCGAGCATCTTCCACATCGAGGGCGACCCCGACCACCCGGTCAACCGCGGCACGCTGTGCCCGAAGGGCGCCGGCCTGGTCGACATCATCCACAGCAAGTCGCGCCTGCTCTATCCCGAATACCGCGCGCCGGGTTCGGACAAGTGGCAGCGGCTGTCCTGGGACGACGCGCTGGACCGCATCGCGCGGCTGATGAAGGCCGACCGCGACGCCAACTTCGTGCAGAAGAACGAGGCCGGCCAGACGGTCAACCGCTGGCTGACCACCGGCATGCTGGCCGCCTCGGCGACCAGCAACGAAACCGCCGTGCTGACCCACAAGGTCGTCCGTTCCCTCGGGATGCTCGCGTTCGACAACCAGGCGCGTGTCTGACACGGCCCGACGGTGGCAGGTCTTGCCCCGACGCTTGGCCGAGGTGCGATGACGAATCACTGGGTCGACATCAAGAATGCCGACCTGATCCTGATCATGGGCGGCAACGCCGCCGAGGCGCACCCGTGCGGCTTCAAATGGGTGACCGAGGCCAAGGCGCACAACAAGGCGCGCCTGATCGTGGTCGACCCGCGCTTCAACCGCTCGGCCGCGGTAGCCGACGTGTACGCGCCGATCCGCACCGGCACCGACATCGTGTTCCTGGGCGGATTGATCAACTACCTGCTCGCCGAGGACCGGATCCAGCACGAGTACGTGCTGAACTACACCGACATGCCGTTCCTGGTGAAGGACGAGTTCGCCTTCAAGGACGGCCTGTACTCGGGCTACAACGAGCAGACCCGCAGCTACGACCGTTCCAGCTGGGACTACGCGTACGGCGACGACGGCTACGTCCGCACCGACCCGACGCTGAAGGACCCGCGTTGCGTCTACAACCTGCTCAAGCAGCATTACGCGCGCTACACCGTGGAGATGGTCGAGCGCATCTGCGGCACGCCCGCCGACAAGATCCGGCAAATCTGGGACATGATCGCCTCCACCGCCAGCAAGGACCGGGCGATGACGATCCTGTACGCGCTGGGCTGGACGCAGCATTCGGTCGGCGCGCAGAACGTCCGCGCCGGCACCATGGTGCAGCTGCTGCTGGGCAACATCGGCGTGGCCGGCGGCGGCATGAACGCGCTGCGCGGGCACTCCAACATCCAGGGCCTGACCGACATCGGGTTGATGTCCGACCTGCTGCCGGGCTATCTCACCCTGCCGAAGCAGGACGAGCAGGATTACCAGGCCTACATCGCCAAGCGCACGCAGAAGCCGCTGCGACCCAACCAGATGTCGTTCTGGCAGAACTATCCCAAGTTCCACGTCAGCCTGATGAAGTCGTGGTGGGGCGACGCGGCCACCGCCGACAACGACTGGTGCTTCGACTACCTGCCCAAGCTCGACAAGCCGTACGACATGCTGCAGGCCTACGAGCTGATGGACCAGGGCAAGATGAACGGCTACATCTGCCAGGGCTTCAACCCGCTGGCCTCCGCGCCGAACAAGGGCAAGCTGATCAGCGCGTTCTCCAAGCTGAAGTTCATGGTCAGCATGGACCCGCTGGAGACCGAGACCATCGCGTTCTGGCAGAACCACGGCGCGCTGAACGACGTGGACCCGGGCAAGATCCAGACCGAGGTGTTCCGCCTGCCCACCACGTCCTTCGCCGAGGAGAACGGCGCGGTGGTCAACTCCTCGCGCTGGCTGCAGTGGCACTGGAAGGGCGCCAAGCCGCCGGGCGAGGCGCGCAGCGACATCGAGATCATGTCCGAGCTGTTCCACCGCATCAAGGCCCTGTACGAGAAGGAAGGCGGCGCCTGGTGGGACCCGGTGCGCGACCTGGCCTGGAAGTACGCCAACCCGGAGCTGCCGACGCCGGAGGAACTGGCGATGGAGTACAACGGCAAGGCGCTGGCGGACGTGTACGACCCCAAGGACCCGACCAAGCTGGTACGCAAGGCCGGCGAGCAGCTGGCCGCCTTCGGCGAACTGCGCGACGACGGCAGCACCGCGTGCGGCTGCTGGATCTACGTGGGCGCCTGGGGTCCGACCGGCAACATGATGGCGCAGCGCGACAACAGCGATCCTTCCGGCATCGGCAACACCATCGGCTGGGCCTGGGCGTGGCCGGCCAACCGGCGCGTGATGTACAACCGCGCGTCCTGCGACCCGGCCGGCAAGCCCTTCAATCCGAAGCGCACGCTGATCGCCTGGAACGGCAAGAGCTGGAGCGGCGTGGACGTGCCGGACTACAAGGCCGACGAAGACCCGGCCAACGGCATGGGCCCGTTCATCATGAACCCGGAAGGCATCGCCCGCTTCTTCGCCAAGGGCGGCATGGCCGAAGGTCCGTTCCCCGAGCACTACGAACCGTTCGACACGCCGCTGGCGAAGAACCCGCTGAGCCCGGCACAGCCGCTGGCGCTGAACAACCCGGCCGCGCGCGTGTTCGCCAGCGACCGCGCCCAGATCGGCTCGCCGGACGAGTTCCCGCACGTGGCGACCACCTACCGCCTCACCGAGCATTTCCACTTCTGGACCAAGCACGGCAGGCTCAACGCGATCATCCAGCCCGAGCAGTTCGTGGAGATCGGCACGGCGTTGGCCGACGAACTGGGCATCGCCAACGGCAGCCGCGTCCGCGTCAGTTCCAAGCGCGGGCACATCGAGGCGGTGGCGATGGTGACCAAGCGCATCAAGGCCCTGCAGATCGACGGCAGGACCGTGCACCAGGTCGGCGTGCCGATCCACTGGGGCTTCCTCGGCGCGGCCAAGCCCGGCTACATCGCCAACGCGCTGACCAACGCGATCGGCGACGGCAACTCGCAGACGCCCGAGTCCAAGTGCATCCTGGTCAAGGTCGAGAAGGCGTAGGAGACGAACCATGTCACTGCAATCGCTGGACATCATCCGCCGCTCGGCCACCACCACGCCCTCGCCGGAGGCGCGTGGCGCGCACACCGGCCAGGTCGCCAAGCTGATCGACGTCAGCAAGTGCATCGGCTGCAAGGCCTGCCAGGTCGCCTGCATGGAGTGGAACGACCTGCGCGACGAGGTGGGCAACTGCACCGGCAGCTACGACAACCCGCCCGACCTGAGCGACCAGTCGTGGACGGTGATGAAGTTCGACGAGTACGAGGACGCCAACGGCAACCTGGAATGGCTGATCCGCAAGGACGGATGCATGCACTGCTCCGACCCCGGCTGCCTGAAGGCCTGCCCTTCGCCCGGCGCGATCGTGCAGTACGCCAACGGCATCGTCGATTTCCACGAGGAGAACTGCATCGGCTGCGGCTACTGCGTCACCGGCTGCCCGTTCGACGTGCCGCGCATCTCGAAGAAGGACAAGAAGGCCTACAAGTGCACGCTGTGCTCGGACCGGGTCGCGGTCGGGATGGAACCGGCCTGCGTCAAGACCTGCCCGACCGGCGCGATCACCTTCGGCAGCAAGGAGGCGATGACCCAGCACGCCGCCGAGCGCATCGAGGACCTGAAGTCGCGCGGCTACCAGAACGCCGGCCTGTACGATCCGGCCGGCGTCGGCGGCACCCACGTGATGTACGTGCTGCAGCATGCCGACCAGCCGCAGCTGTACAGCGACCTGCCCAAGGACCCGCACATCAGCCCGATGGTGTCGCTGTGGAAGGGCGCGGCCAAGCCGCTGGGCCTGTTCGCGATCGCCGCCACCGCGTTCGCCGGCTTCCTGCACTACATCGGCGTCGGCCCGAACACCGTCGACGAGGACGAAGAGAAGGCCGCCGAGCGCGAGGCGGAGAAGATCCGCGCCGGGACCGCCAACGAGGAGGAACGGCCATGAGCCATGCGCCTGGCGACAACGAGATCGTCCGCTACCGGGCCCCGACCCGGATCAACCACTGGATCGTCGCGATCAGCTTCGTGCTGGTCGCGCTGTCCGGACTGGCCCTGTTCCACCCGGCCCTGTTCCCGCTGAGCGCGCTGTTCGGCGGCGGCCCGTGGACGCGGATCCTGCATCCCTTCATCGGCCTGGTCATGGTGGTCGCGTTCGCCTTGCTGGCCGCGCGCATGTGGCGCGACAACCTGCTCGACCGCGACGACCGGAGCTGGTTGCGCGGCATGCGCCACGTGCTGCGCAACGAGGACGACAAGCTGCCGCCGGTGGGCCGCTTCAATGCCGGCCAGAAGCTGCTGTTCTGGAGCATCGTCGGCTGCCTGCTGGCGCTGCTGCTGTCGGGACTGGTGATCTGGCGCGCCTACTTCAGCCATTACTTCCCGATCGGCGTGATCCGCTTCTCGGTCGTCGTGCATGCCTTGTTCGGCCTGGTCCTGGTCTGCGCGATCGTGGTGCACATCTACGCGGCGATCTGGGTGAAGGGTTCGGTCAAGGCCATGACCCGCGGCAAGGTCAGCTACGGCTGGGCCCACAAGCACCATCGAGCGTGGTTCCGCCAGGTGTTGAGCGGGCAGCGGCCGAAGGAGTAGCCGGATTCGGGATTCGGGATTCGGCAAAGCATCCTGGCCTGGATCAGGCATTTTTCTGCGGGAGGGACTTCAGTCCCGACAATGGGCCAATGAAGCCCGCCGGGACTGAAGTCCCTCCCACAAAGGCACTCCAGCGTTCCCAGCTCCGGAACGCACCCGTCGCCGCACCACACTGGACTCGACCACCGACAACGGCGACGATACCGGGCAGCTAGCCCACCGGCATCGCCATGGCCCAACGCATCCTCGAACCCGGCCAGATCGAAACGCTCGCGCAGCGCGATATTCCCCGCATCATCCTCGCCGACCGCGATCGCCTGTTCGCGGCGCGCGCCGACCGACTGCGCGTCCTGGCCTCCGCCAGCCCGATCTCCGGCTACCTGCAACTGCTCGCCGCGCTGGTCGATGCGCAGCACGCCGCGCTTGCGCGGATCGCGCCCGAACGGCTCGCCGGCCTGCAGGCCGCCGCCGCGTCGCAGCGGCGCAACGGCGCCGCCGGTGCCGGCATGCCGCCGCTGCATGCCGCCAGCCTCGCGCGCGACGGATATTGGCGCACGCTCCTGCGCGAGTTGTGCGCCCACTGCGCCGGGCATGAAGCCTTCCCGGCGCAGGCGAAGGCGATCCTGGAGCAGCTGGCCGCCGCCCAGGATGCCTGGATCGAGGCCCAGGCCGATGCCTTGCTCGACGTGCCGGGCGCTCCCCCGGTAGAAGCCGGCACTGCCCCCTTCGTGATGGCGGCCCTGCAGGTGTACTGGGTCGCGTTGGGCCTGGCCTACGGGACCGGCGAGCTTGCCCCGATGGCGGATGCCCCCGGCTTGTGCCCGCTGTGCGGCACCGCGCCGGTCGCCAGCCTCGTGCATGCGCAGGCTCCCCATGCATCCTACCGTTACCTGTACTGTGCGCTGTGCGCCTGCCAATGGCACTACGTACGCGTGCAGTGCAGCCGCTGCGGCGCCGCGGGCAAGGACATCGCCTACCCCTCGCTGGCCGGCATCGATGATCCTGCCGATACGGCCAAGGACGCCGCCGTGCGCGCCGAGACCTGCGAACGCTGCCACGGGTATCGCAAGATCCTGTACCTGGAGAAGGACCCGCAGGTGGAGCCGGTCGCCGACGATCTCGGCACGCTGGCGCTGGACCTGCTGCTGGGCGAACAGGGCTACGAGCGCGCCAGCCAGAACCCCTTGCTGTGGCAGGCGGATGGGGATTGAGCCGATGCAGCGTGCCGAACCGGCATCGGCCGACGCCCTGCCCTCGCTCGACCGCTTGCTGCGCAGCGCGCAACTCGCGCCCCTGCTGGAACGGCATGGCCGCTCGCGCATCGCCCGGCTGCTGCGGATCCGCCTGCAAGCCCTGCGCGAGCGCATCGCGCTGGGCGGACTTTCGCGCGATGCGCTGGACGACGCCTTGCAGGACGCGGCCGTGGCGATGGCGCTCGAAGACGCGATCCGCCAGGAGGACCGCCAGCGGCTGCAACCGGTATTCAACCTGACCGGCACCGTGCTGCACACCAATCTCGGCCGCGCCCTGCTGCCGGAAACCGCAGTGCAAGCGGTGGTGCGGGCGATGGCGTCGCCGGTCGACCTGGAGTTCGACCTCGATCGCGGCCGTCGCGGCGAACGCGATGCGCACGTCCAGGCCCTGGTACGCGAACTCACCGGCGCGGAAGCCGCCTGCGTGGTCAACAACAATGCGGCGGCGGTCCTGCTGATGCTCAACACGCTCGCCAACCGTCGCGAAGTGGTGGTCTCGCGCGGCGAACTGGTCGAGATCGGCGGCGCCTTCCGCATCCCCGACGTGATGCGCAGCGCCGGCGCGCGGCTGGTGGAAGTCGGCACCACCAACCGCACGCACCCGGGCGACTACGCCAACGCGATCGGCCCGCGCACCGCGTTGCTGATGCAGGTGCATGCGAGCAATTACGCCATCACCGGTTTCACCGCCAAGGTCGAGGTCCCGCAGTTGGCGGAACTGGCACGCCGGCATGCGCTGCCGCTGGCCGTCGACCTGGGCAGCGGCAGCCTGTGCGGTCTGGAAGCATGGGACCTGCCGCACGAACCCACCGTGCAGGAAACCCTGGCCGCTGGCGCCGACCTGGTGGCCTTCAGCGGCGACAAGCTGCTCGGCGGCCCTCAGGCCGGCATCCTGGCCGGTCGCGCCGACCTGATCGCGCGCATCAACCGCAATCCGCTCAAGCGCGCCCTGCGCATGGACAAGATGGGGCTGGCCGCGCTCGAAGCGGTGCTCGCCCTGTACCGCGAGCCGGAACTGCTGGCGCGGCGCCTGCCGACCCTGCGCGCGCTCGCCCGCCCGCCCGAAGCGATGCGCGAGCAGGCGCAGCGCCTGCTCGCGCCGCTGCAGCAGGCGCTGGCGCCGGCCTACAGCGTCGAACCGGCATCGCCGCACAGCCAGGTCGGCAGCGGCGCGCAGCCCGAAGCACGCCTGCCCAGCGCCGGCTTCCGGATCCAGCCGGCCGGCGCGAAGCGCGGCGGCCTGGACCGCCTGGCCACGCGCCTGCGCGCATTGCCGCGCCCCGTGTTGGGCCGCGTCGCCGACGATGCGCTGTGGCTGGACCTGCGCTGCCTGGAACCCGGGGACGAAGCCGCGTTCCTCGCGCAACTCCACGAGCTGCGCGGATGATCGTCGGCACGGCCGGCCATATCGACCACGGCAAGACCCGCCTGGTCCGCGCGCTCACCGGCATCGACACCGACCGCCTGAAGGAAGAGAAGGCGCGCGGCATCTCCATCGAACTCGGCTACGCCTACGTGCCGCTCGAGGGCGACGCCGCCGCCGGCGAGATGCTCGGGTTCGTCGACGTGCCCGGCCACGAGCGTTTCGTGCACACGATGGTCGCCGGCGCCACCGGCATCGATTTCGCGCTGTTGGTCATCGCCGCCGACGATGGCGTGATGCCGCAGACCCGCGAGCACCTCGCGATCCTCGCGTGGCTGGGCGTGGAACGCGGCGCGATCGCGCTCACCAAGATCGACCGGGTGGACGCGGCGCGGTTGGCCGAAGTGCAGGCGCAGGTCGCTGCCCTGCTGGCCGGCACGCCGTTGCGGGATGCGCCGAGCTTCGCCTGCGACAGCACCGCTCCGGCCGACGCCGGCATCGCCGCGCTGCGTGCGTACCTGCATGCGCAAGCCGCCGGCGCGGCCGGCAGGCACGGCGCCTCCGCGCACGAGGAACTGTTCCGGCTGCCGATCGACCGCGTGTTCACGCTGCCGGGACACGGCACCATGGTGGCCGGCCCCGTGCATGGCGGCCGCGCCGAGGTCGGCGCCAACCTGCGCCTGATGCCGCAAGGCATCGCCGTGCGCATCCGCAGCATCCATGCGCAGAACCGTGCCGCCGCCGCCGCCGAGGCCGGACAACGTTGCGCGCTCAACCTGGCATCGATCGGGCGCGATGCGATATCGCGCGGCGACTGGATCGCCGATCCGCGCGCCTTCCTTCCCAGCCCGCGCGTGGACGTGCGCCTGCACCTGGACGCCGATGCGCCGCCCCTGCGCGACTGGACCCCGCTGCACGTGCACTGGGGCACGATGCATCGGCTGGCGCATGCCGTGGTACTCGACGGCGGCCAGGCATCGCCCGGCGGAACGCGCAGCATGCTCGTGCAACTGGTGTTCGACGCGCCCGTGTGCGCGATGACCGGCGACCGCTTCATCGTGCGCAACGCCGGCGCGACGGCCACTCTCGGCGGCGGCGTGGTGCTCGACACCGATCCGCCGCAGCGCCGGCGCCGTAGCCCGGCCCGGCTCGCCTGGCTGGCGGCGCTGGAACGGTTGGCGGCGGGCGACGGCATCGAAGCCTTGTTGCGGCAATCGCCGCTCGGCCTGTCCATGGCCGCGCTCGCGCGCCATTGCCGCCTGCCGGCCCAGCGCATCGTCCTGCCGGCCGATGCGCGGCATGTCGAAGGCCGCGACGATGGCCACGCGATCCTCCTGACGCATTGGCAGGCGCTCTGCGACCAGGTGCTGGAATCCCTGCGCACCTGGCACCAGCGGCGGCCGGACGAACCGGGCGTCGACAGCGGGCGTCTGCAGCGCAGCACCCTGCCCGGGCTGGCCCCGGCCCTGTGGCAGGCGCTCCTGCACGAATTGCAGGCGAACGGGCGGATCCAGCGCAACGGCGCCTGGTGGCACCTGCCCGGCCACGACACGCCGTTGCCGGAACGCGAACGGGCACTGTTGCCTGAGCTGCTGCCGCTGCTGTCCGCCGGCGGCTTCGATCCGCCCTGGGTGCGCACGCTCGCCGCGCAGACCGGCGCGGACGAGGAACTCGTACGCGCCACGCTGAGGCACGCGGCCGCGCGCGGCGAGGTGTTCCAGGTGGTGTCCGACCTGTTCTACCACCCGCAGCGCATCGCCGAGCTGGCAGGCACGCTGGGCGCACTGGCCAGGACCCACGGCGCGGTCGAAGCCGCGCTCTTCCGCGATGCCATCGGCCTCGGGCGCAAGCGCAGCATCCAGATTTTGGAGTTCTTCGATCGCGTCGGCTACACTCGCCGCGTCGGCGACAGCCACCGCCTGCGCAACGACATGCAATGGAATGCCGCGCCATGATGCAGTCGGCGCTCCAGTGCGAAGGCCGCGGGTCGCCGCTCGATTCGGGAGGCATGCGCATCCGGGCATGCGGCTGGGCTTCAAACCCAGTAGGGGGCGTCGATCGCTTCCTGGTAGGTTCGACTCCTGCTGCCTTCCGCCATTCCGCGCAGGATGCGAGCCCGCACCGGGGCCGCTCCTGATCCAGGGACGCAATGCATGGCCACGCTTTCGCCGCCCGCTTCGCAAGCCCCTGCCGGGAACGCGCAACCGCGCCTGACCTCGCTCGCCCATGGCGGCGGATGCGGATGCAAGATCGCACCGGGCGTGCTGTCGGAGCTGCTGCGCGGCATGCCTGCGCTGCCCGCGCCGGCCGACCTGCTGGTGGGGCGCGAAACCTCCGACGACGCGGCGGTGTATCGCCTCGACGACCGCCAGGCGGTGGTGGCGACCACCGACTTCTTCATGCCGATCGTGGACGATCCGTTCGACTTCGGCCGGATCGCCGCCGCCAACGCGCTGTCCGACCTGTACGCCATGGGCGCGACGCCGCTGTTCGCGCTGGCGATCGTCGGCATGCCGATCAACACCCTGCCGCACGCGCAGATCCGCGAGATCCTGCGCGGCGGCGAGGCCGCATGCGCCGACGCCGGCATCGTGGTCGCGGGCGGCCACAGCATCGATTCGGTCGAACCCATCTACGGACTGGCGGCGATCGGCATGATCGATCCCGCGCACCTCAAGCGCAACGGCGGCGCGCGCGCGGGCGACCTGCTGGTACTCGGCAAGCCGCTCGGCGTGGGCGTCTACTCCGCGGCATTGAAGAAAGACCTGCTCGACGCCGACGGCTACCGCGAGATGCTGGCCACCGCCTCCCGCCTCAACCGGCCCGGTACCCGCCTCGCCCGCCAGGAGGGCGTGCACGCGATGACCGACGTGACCGGCTTCGGCCTGCTCGGCCACCTGCTGGAAATGTGCCGCGCCAGCGGGACCAAGGCGCGCGTGGACGCGACCCGCCTGCCCTTGCTGCGCCAGGCACGGGCACTGCTGGCGCAAGGCTGCGTGACGGGGGCGTCGAACCGCAATTGGCAATCGTACGGCGCCGAAGTCGCGTTGGCGGCCGACCTGCCCGCGCCGTGGCAGTCGCTGCTCACCGATCCGCAGACCAGTGGCGGGTTGTTGCTGGCCTGCGCCCCGGAAGCGGCGGACGAAGTGCTCGACGTGTTCCGCGATGCCGGGTTCGCGCAGGCCGCGGTGGTCGGCGAATTGCACGAAGGCGTTCCCGGGGTCGAAGTACGGATGGGCGGCGAATGAGAGAGATCCCGCTGCGATAGCGCGCGGGTTGCGGGAGCGATTCCAGTCGCGGCAGCGACTTTACCGGTAAAGCCCTGTCGCGACTGAAGTCGCTCCCACGGGAAACTCCGGCCAGGCTGCCGGATGGCGGCAGGCGGAGCGGTCCTGCGAAGAAGTCCCTATGACGGCGGTCCCCACAGCGCCGCATCCAGGTCGTCGTCGCGCGTCCTCTCGCGCTTCACGCGCCCGCGCTCGACCGCCACGCCCTCGCTGCGCAGGCGCTGGCTCTGCTCCCTCCAGCCGCGCGAGCCTTCCGGCATCGCGATGCGGCCGTCCGAGCGCAGCACGCGATGCCACGGCAGGTCCGGATCGTCGTTGCCGGCCAGCACCCGCGCCACCAGCCGTGCGCGCCCGGGCAAGCCGGCGCGGGCGGCGACCTCGCCGTAGCCGGCCACCTGGCCGCGCGGGATCGCCCGGATCGCCGCGAGTATGCGGGCCCGCGCCTGCTCCGGCGTCATCGCCGCGCCCTTCGCCACCGCCTTCTTGCGCGCGCCGGGCGCGGGCTTGCGTGCGGCCGCGCGCGTCATCGGATCAACACCACTTCTTCGGCCGAGGTCGGGTGGATCGCCACCGTGTCCTCGAAGTCCTGCAGCGTCGCGCCCATCTTCAGCGCCACCGCAAAGCCCTGCAGGATCTCGTCGGCGGCCTCGCCGAGCAGGTGGACGCCGATCACGCGCCGCTCCTCGCCGAGGCATACCACCTTGAACAGGCTGCCGTGCGGCGAATCCGACAAGGCGTTCAACATCGGCCGGAAACGGCTGCGGAAGACGCTCACCGCGTCGCCGTAGCGCTCGCGCGCCTCCTCCTCGCCCATGCCCACCATGCCCAGCGGCGGATGCGAGAACACCACGGTCGGCACGTTCTCGTAGTCGAGCCGGGCCTCGGCATCGCCGCCGAACAACCGGTCCATCAGCCTGCGCGCGGCGGCGATCGCGACCGGGGTCAAGCCGACCTTGCCGGCGACGTCGCCCACCGCATGGATGTTGGGCACCGAACTGGTCTGCCAGGCATCGACCACCACCTCGCCTTTTTCCCCGAGCCGCACGCCCACGTCCTCCAGGCCCATGTCCTGGGTATTGGGGCGGCGCCCGATGGCCAGGAAGACCTGGTCGAACGCGGCATCCCGGGTATCGCCGGTCCCCAGCACGCGCAACCCGCCGCCGGCCTGTTCGATCCGGCGGACGCGATACTCGAAGTGCACGTGCACGCCCTGCTGGCGCAGGCTCTCGGCCAGCTGCGCCGCCAGCTCGGCATCGAAACGCGCCAGCAGCTGGCGCCCCTGGACGAACATTTCCACCTGGCTGCCCAGCGCCTGCAGCAAGCCCGCCAGTTCCACCGCGATGTAGCCGCCCCCGACCACGGCGACCCGTCCGGGTGCCGCGCTCAGCTTGAAGAAGTCGTCGGAAATGCTGCCCAGCCCGGCACCCTCGAACGACGGGCGGGCCGCATGCGCGCCGGTGGCGATGACGATGTGCCGTCCGCTGATCGCCACGCCATCGCTGCACACCACCGTATGCGCATCGCGCAACCGCCCGCGCCGCGGCACCACCGCGATGCGGTTCTCGTCGAGCCGCTTGCGGTAGCTGGCATGGATGTTGGCGATGTAGGCCTGCCGGTGCTCGACCAGGGTGTCCCACGCCAGCGCCGGCCTCGGCCCGATCCGGAAGCCGAGCGCACGCGCCTGGTCGAGCCGGTTCGCCAGGTCGGCGGCCAGCCACATCGCCTTTTTCGGGACGCAGCCGACGTTGACGCAGGTGCCTCCCAGCAGCCCGGGCTCGAGCATCGCCACGCTCGCCCCATGGCGGGCGGCGCGGAACGCCGCGGCCAGGCCGCCGGAACCGCCGCCCAGCACGATCACGTCGTAATCGAATGCTGCCCCCATCACTTGCCTCCCGCCCCGATCGACATCGGCTGCTCCTTCCTGTTTCCGGATTGCGGGACATCGTAGCGCTCCCGGCTTCCGCATCCCGTCATCCGGGGCGCCGCCGGCGCGCCGGCCCTATCGCCGCAGCGGTGGCCGCTGCAGGTAGGTGAAGGCGCGCCATGCCCATTCCAGCGGACCGAAACGGAACCGGCGCAGCCACCATGCGCTCGCCGCCACCTGCAGCAGGAACAGCCCGGTCGCGAACGGCAGCTGCCAGGCGCGCGGCAATCGTTCGAAGTAGCCCAGGCCGTAGCCGTAGAAGATCCAGGTGCACAGCAGCGACTGCAGCACGTAGTTGCTCAATGCCATGCGCCCGGCGGGAGCGAGCCACGCCAGCGCGCCGCGCCAGCGCGCCACCCAGGCGAGGTAACCCAGGCACATCAGCAGACCGGCCACCGAGGACAGCGCGAACGCGCTCGACAGGCGCAGGTCGAGCCGGCCCGGGTCCATGTACGGCTCCAATGCGAGACTGGCCAGCATGGCCGCCAGCCCCAGCGGCCACGCTCCCCAGCGCAGCGCCGCGAACAACCGCGCGAACCGCTCCGGCGCCTGGATCGCGCCGGAGCGCACGAACCAGCCCCCCAGCAGGAACATGCCGAACATGGCCGGGCCGTTGATCGTCAACCCGCGCAGCGTTTCGCCGAGATCGTGCAGGCGTTGCAGCACCGCCTGCGCATAGCGGCCCGCGCCGTACACCGCCCGCTGCGCGTCCACCGCCGCCGCCGCGTCCTGGCCGATCCGCGCCATCGTGCGCTGCCATTCCGCCGCGCTGGAAGGATCCGCTTGCATCAGCGAGCCGAGCGCGCCATAGGCCATCACCATGGCCGGGGCGCACAGGTAGACGACGATCGCGGCGACCGGCAGCCAGGACGTCGGCATCGACCGCACCGCCAGCAACAGCATCGCTAGCAGCGCATAGCTCACCAGCACGTCGCCGGACCAGACCAGCAGCGCGTGCAGCAGGCCGATCGCCAGCAGGCCCAGGCTGCGGCGCACGTAGAACCCCGCGAACGGGCGCCCAGCCTGCCCGGCGCGCTGCGCCATCACCGCGAATCCCATGCCGAACAGCAGCGAGAACAGCGTGTAGAACTTGCCCTGCACCAGGACGTAGACCAGCGCATCGGCCCAGCGATCGGCGCCGGCCAACGCAGGATCGACGCCGGTCAGCGCCGCATTGAGCGGGCCGACGAACGCCTCGATGTTCATCAGCAGGATGCCCAGCAGCGCGAACCCGCGCAGCACGTCCAGCAGGGCGATGCGTTCGCCGGGGGCGACGGGCTGGAAGGAGGTGGGCGTCATTGGAATAGGCCGTTATTCCCTTCTTCCTTCGGGATGAAGGCGTATTGCTTGCGAGCCGCTGGCTCGCATACGCCTGAACGCCCGGCGCGCTACGCCGGGCCGGGCGCGAAGCGCCGGATGAGGGTACGGACGAAGCTTCGCCCCAGTACCCTCACCCCAACCCCTCTCTCAACCAACAGGAGAGGGACTCACACATGACTCAGTGGTGGTGGCCACCGTCGCCGTGCACGTGGCCGTGCTCGACTTCCTCGGCACTGGCCTCGCGCACCTCGACGATCTCCACGTCGAAATGCAGGTCCTTGCCCGCCATCGGGTGGTTCAGGTCGACGTCGACCACGCTCAGGCCGACCTTCTGCACGGTGACCGCGCGCGGACCGAAGTTGGTCTGCAGCACCACCTGCTGGCCCGGCGCCAGCTTGGTGTTGCCGAAATGCTTCTTGGGGATGCGCTGGGTCAGGCCATCGCGGCGCTCGCCGTAGGCATCGGCCGCCGGCACGTCGACGCCGAAGCTCTCGCCGGCTTCCTTGTCCATCATCGCGTTCTCCAGGCCCGGGATGATGTTGCCGTGGCCGATCAGGATCGCCAGCGGCTCGCGATCCTTGGAGCTCTCGATCGGCTCCTGGCCGACCTCGGAAACGGTGTAATGGAAGCGCACGACGCGGTCTTTTTCGATCTTCATGCCTGACTCTGGAATGGGCTGCCCGGTGGCAGACGAGGGGGACGGCTTGTCGGCCGCCGGGGGCGCCGCCATCATGGCGGCATCTCAAACCGCGCATTATCCCGGCTCGATGCACAACAAGCCAGCCGTCCCGATGCGTCCGCCACGGCTCCTGCCATGGCTGGCCAGCCTCTCGCTCCTGCTGCTGGCCGGTTGCGGCAGCGCCCCGGTCAAGCAGGCCGGCCCACCGCCCTCGCATCGCAGCTGGCCGCAAGTGGCCCCCGCCAATCCGGCCGCCGCCAACAACGTGCTGATGCGGGCCCTGGGCCTGGTGGGCACGCCTTACCGCTACGGTGGCAACACGCCGGAAACCGGCTTCGACTGCAGCGGGCTGGTCGCCTACGTATATCGCGACGTGCTGGACCTGCGGTTGCCGCGCAGTTCCGGCGAACTGGCCGCCGTCCAGGGGCCGAAGATCGCGCAGGACCGGCTGGCGGCCGGCGACCTGGTGTTCTTCGGCACGCGCGGCAACGTGTCCCACGTCGGGATCTACGTCGGCGAGGGCCGGTTCGTGCATGCGCCGAGCACCGGCGGCACGGTCCGGCTGGATTACCTCGACGGGTATTACTGGCGGGATCACTACACGGGCGCAAAACGGGTTTTGCCCTGAAAAGCGAACTGCGTCACATTTAACCCAACGGAAATTTAACTTTTTTTGAACATCACGCCACCTTCACCGGGGCATCATCGCGCATCGCCTGCCGCAATGTGACCCACGCGTGACGACCGACGACCAGCTCAAACCCGGCTTCGCCGCCCCTCGCCGCCTGTCCCATCCGCTCCGCTTGCTTTGCAGTGCCGCGCTTTGCATGGCCTCCCTTCCGGCCCTGGCGCAATCCACCCCGCCGCAGATCGCCGATGTCCCCGGCCCCGCCGCCGAACCGGCTCCCCCCTCTTCCGCCGCCAAGACCCCCGCACCGGCCCGCAGCCGCGCCGATGCCGCCGCCACTGCCACCCTCGCCGCGCTGCTGCCGCATCTGGCCGGCAACGACACCATTCCGCTGATGGACCGCTCGGCGATGTTCGCCGGCGATCTGAGCCGCCTGCTCGCCAACTACGACGTCTCGCAGAGCGCCGTCGCCGCCGCCGAAGCCGCGGTCAACGACAGCAAGGTCCAGGTCATCCTCAAGCGCGCCATGACCCTGCTGGGCACTCCGTACCGCTGGGGCGGCACCTCGCCGGACGGCTTCGACTGCAGCGGCCTGGTCGGCTACGTGTTCAAGACCGCCCTCGGCATCGAACTGCCGCGCGTCTCGCGCGAGATGGCCCACGACGGCAGCGGCGAGATCATCAAGGACCGCAACGCGCTCAATGCCGGCGACCTGGTGTTCTTCGGCAAGCGCGGCCGCATCGACCACGTCGGCATCTACGTCGGCGAAGGCCGTTTCCTGCACGCGCCCAGCCGCGGCAAGGACGTGCAGATCGACTCGCTCGCCAGCGGTTACTGGAGCCAGAAGTTCATGCAGGCGCGCCGCGTCGCGATGTGATCCTTCCGATCCGCTGGCGTTCTCGGATAGGCCGCGCTCGTCGCGGCCTTTCTCGTTTTGCCGGTCCGCCGGCTACCGCGCATCCCTCGCGGCGCCCTGGTTTCCGCAGCGCAGCATGATATTGCCCTTATGAATCAGTGGCTTGTCATGGCTTTGCAATGCCTTTGTTGTTAGCGCTAACCTGAATTCGGCATGCCCTCGGTCCGGGAGGCCGGGAAGCGCTTGCCGACAACATGGAATCGATATCTCTGGGAGGGGGAATCGTGAAGTTGAATCGACCGGTCCGTACCGCTGGCCGTGGCGTCCTCGCGCGCGCCACTCTTTTTTCCAACCGCTCCATCCCCGGCCATCGCACGCTCGCCGTCGGCGTGGCGTGCGCGCTGGCCAGCGGCATGCTGCATGCCCAACAGGCCGCAGAATCCGGGAATGCCGCCCCGGCCGCAGTGAAGGAACTCGACGCCGTGGTGGTGAAAGGGGTACGCGGCGCCATGATCCGTGCCCAGGACATCAAGCAGGACGCCGAGCAGATCATCGACTCGGTCACTTCCGAGGACATCGGCGCCCTGCCCGACCGCAGCGTCACCGAGTCGCTCAAGCGCATCAGCGGCGTCACCGTAACCGGTTTCGCCGCGCGCGACGACACCGACCACTTCTCGGCCGAGGGCAGCGGCGTGATGATCCGCGGCCTGACCTTCGTGCGCGGCGAACTCAACGGCCGCGACGTGTTCAGCGCCAACGGCGGTCGCGGCATCAGCTTCGAGGAAGTGCCCGCCGAACTGATGGCCGGCGTGGACGTGTACAAGAATCCCTCGGCCGAGATCATCGAAGGCGGCCTGGGCGGCACGATCAACCTGCGCACGCGCAAGCCGTTCGACGAAGCCGGGCGCAAGATCGCCGGCAGCGTGGACTACAACCGCGGCGACAAGGCGCGCAAGGGCAAGCCCTCGGCCTCGTTCCTGTTCAGCGACCGCTGGCAGACCGGCATCGGCGAAATCGGCTTCCTCGCCAACGCCTCGTATTCGGAGATGGCCACGCAGTCCGACGGTATCCAGGTCATGCCCTTCGATAGGCGCGGCCGCAAGCCGGCCGAACAACCCGAGGGAGGCGACAGCGACTACGTCTACGACTGGGAACAGGGCAGCTGGCAATCGGCCGAGTCCCAACGCGAATCGCTGCTGGCCGGCACCGACTTCGACCAGGTCTTCGTCCCCGGCGGCGTCAACTGGCGCCGCACCGATTTCGAGCGCAAGCGCCAGGGCGGCGCCTTCGCCTTCCAGTGGAGGCCGAACCAGGACACCGAGGTCTACACGCAGTTCATCACCTCCAAGTACGACCTGACCTGGCGCGAGCACTTCATGGAATTCGGCGGCGCCTCGCAGAAGAACGAACTGAACTGGAACGGCGACCCGGACCACTACAACCCGTGGTACACCGACGGCTTGGCCGACCGCACCAACAACGTGATCCCGATGCCGGGCACGCAGTTCGTCTACGACGCCAACGGCCGCTTCGTCAGCGGCACCCTGCGCCAGGGCGGCTGGCGCGGCCAGCCCGGCGATGCCGAGCCGGGCCTGTACCAGGGACCCGGCATCCAGTTCATCAGCGGCCATCGCCTGAACCAGCAGACCTCGAAGACCACCGACTGGTCGGCCGGCTTCCAGCACTTCATCACCGACGACTTCGTGGTCCGCGGCGATTTCCAGTACGTCAAGGCCGAGAGCGACCAGGTCGACTTCTCGTTGCACACCACCACCCTGCTGGAGGAGTTGACCCTGGACCTGAGCGGGAAATACCCCTCGGTGACGCTCGGCGACCCGAGCACCGCGCTCGACAAGAACCGCTACTTCTGGCGTTCGGCGATGGACCACATCGCCGACAACGAGGGCGACGAACGTGCCGGCCGCGTCGATTTCGAGTACAACTTCCGCGACAGCGACTGGCTGCGCTTCGTCCGCTTCGGCGCGCGCGTGGCCGACCGCAGCTACACCAGCTACGCCACCGGCTGGAACTGGGGCGTGATCAGCGACGACTGGAACAAGACCGAAAGCCCCGACCCCGCCCGCCCCGACGTGGCCTGGCTGGACCTGTTCTACCCGAGCGACTCGGTGCTGTACTCGATGGGCGACTTCTTCGGCGGCAAGGCCAACGTGCCGACCCGGTTCTGGTCGGCCGCCAACGGCATGGTCGACATCGACCGGGTCGCCGCGACGCTGGCGCAGATCCCGAACGCGAAATGGCGGCCGCTCGACTACGGGCCGGGCAACGTCAACAAGCAGGACGAACGCACCCAGGCCGGCTACCTGGCGCTTTACTTCGGCAACGATGCGCTGGACGTGCCGGTGGACGGCAACATCGGCGTGCGCGTGGTCAAGACCAGCGTCAGCACCACCGGCGGCGGGCAAATGCCGGACATGCAGAGCTGGGCCGACGTGGTGACGCCGGAGGTGCTGCAGAAGTTCGCCGGCCAGATCTTCAGTACCGACGCCCGCAGTTCCTACACCGACGTGCTGCCCAGCCTGAACCTGCGCGCGCGCTTCGACCATGGCCTGCAATGGCGCTTCGCCGCGTCCAAGGCCATCGCCCGGCCGGAGTTCCGCCTGATGCAGCCGTGGCTGCCCCTGCAGGCCAGCGCCTCGGCGTGCCAGCGCGCGCTCAGCGACGGGCTGCGCACCGAACTGTGCGGCGAAGCCGACCTGAGCTACAGCGGCAGCGGCGGCAACCCGGAACTCAAGCCGATGCGCGCCAACCAGTTCGACACCGCGCTGGAGTGGTATTTCGGCCCGGCCAACAGCGTGTACGCCACCTTCTTCTACAAGGACGTGAAAGGTTACTTCGCGAGCGGCACCGGGACCGAGGTCCTGTTCGGCAACGAGTACCAGATCACCCGCACCCGCAACCTGGACAAGGGCAAGATCCGCGGCTTCGAGATCGGCTACTCGCAGTTCTACGATTTCCTGCCCGGTTTCGGCGTGCAGGCCAACTTCACCTACGTGGACAGCAAGGGCGGCACCAACGCGGTCGTGAACCCGTACGAGACCGACCTGCGCACCGCGCCGGTGGACTTGCCCCTGGAAGGGCTTTCCAAGCGTTCCTACAACCTGGTCGGCATCTACGAGAAGGGCCCGGTGTCGCTGCGCCTGGCCTACAACTGGCGCTCGCGCTACCTGCTGACCAGCAGCGACGCGATCATCCGCCTGCCGGTCTGGAACGACGACTACGGCCAGTTGGACGGCTCGTTCTTCTACCGCATCAACGACCACGTCCAGATCGGCGTGCAGGCCAACAACCTGACCAACAGCATCACCAAGCTGCTGATGGGGCCCCGCAAGTACAACCGCGACGGCTACGTGGACGAGACCTTGTACACGCGCGCCTGGTTCGAGAACGACCGACGCTACTCGGCCGTGCTGCGCGCCAGCTGGTGATGTCTGGCAATGGAAAACCCGCGCGGGCGACCGCGCGGGTTTTCTTTCCAGCCCGCCGTTTCCGGCCGGGAATCAGGTCGCGTCCTCGACCCCGACGTTGGTCGATGCCACGTCGTAGGCTTGGCGGTCGAGCAGGCCGGTCTCCTTGGCCACCAGTACCGGCACCAGCATCTGGCCGGTGACGTTGGTCATCGTGCGCATCATGTCGAGGATGCGGTCGATCGCGTACAGGTAGCCGATCACTTCCAGCGGCAGGTTCGCCGCGCTCAGTACCACGGTCGCCATCACCACCGCCGTGCCCGGCACGCCGGCGGTGCCGAAGCTGCCGAGCACCGAGGCGATCAGCACCACGAAGTACTGGTCGGCGGTCAGCGGCACGCCGGTGTACTGCGCGATGAACACCGCGCACAGCGCCGGGTAGATCGCGCCGCAGCCGTCCATCTTGATGCTGGCGCCGAGCGGCACCGCGAACGCGGCGTAGTCCTTGTTGACGCCCAGGTTGTGGGTGATCGAGCGCATCGCCACCGGCATCGCCGCGAAGCTCGACGAACTGACGAAGGCCACCTGCATGCCCGGCGCGGCGCCGCGAAAGAACTTCCACGGGTTCAACCCATGCACCAGCAGCAGCGAGCCGTACACCACCACGATGTGGATGGCGCAGGCGATGTACAGCGCCATCACGAAGTTGCCAAGCGGCAGCAGTTTCTCGAAGCCGTAGGCGCCGACCAGCCCGGCGATCAGGCCGAACGTGCCGAGCGGGGTCACCTCCAGCACGAACCGGGTGACCTGGATCATGATCTCGCTCATCTGCCCGGCCAGCTTGCGCGCCTCGGCCACGCGCTCGCCGAGCTTGACCATCGCGAAGCCCAGCAGCGCGGCGAAGAAGATCACCGGCAGGATCGAACCGCGCCCGGCCGCCAGCACGGTCTCGCCGGCGGCGTTGGTGCGGGTGCCGATGCCGGTCAGCGCGTAGAACGGGTTGGCCGGCACCACGTCCAGCAGCACCTTGATCGGGCTGGGCACGTCGCGCGGCTTCCAGGCCGAGTCCACGCTCAGCCCGAAGTGGCCGGCGCCCGGTTGCATGATCGTGCCCACCGCCAGGCCCACGCAGACCGCCAGCGCCGCGGTCACGATGAACCACAGGAACGTGCGCCCGCCCAGCGCGGCCACCGACTTCTGCCCGTGCAGCGCCGAGATCGCGTTGATCACCGCGAAGAACACCAGCGGCACCGCGATCATCTTGATCAGGGTGACGTACAGGTCGCCGAGCGGCCCGAACCAGGTCTCCGCCGCCGGCCCCATCAGCCAACCGGCCAGGGCGCCGAGCACGAAGCCGCCCACCACGCGCTGCCAGAACGGGATGCGCAACCAGGCCGAGACCAGTTTCATGTCGTCAGATCGCCAAGCGGGAGGAGGAAGAAACGCACATTAGCTCATGCCACCGCCCGCCGCGACGCCACGGCTGGAACAGCGGCATGTCATCGGCATGACTTTGTCATCCGGTCATAATGAAGGCTTCACCCTGCCGCGAGAAACCGCGCCTCATGTCCCGCCGCACCCCGCTCCTTGCCACGCTCTACACCCTGCTGCTGGCGGCCTGCGCCACGCAGCCCGCCTCCGCCCCGAGCGCGCCGCCGGCCGGCCTGGCCGTCGATGTCCCCGCCGTGGCGCACCCGCAGGGCGAGACGCCGGCCTGGTGGTACCGCAGCGGCGCGGCCAAGGCGGCCGCCAACGGGGCCATGGCCGGCAAGGCCCGCAACGTGATCCTGTTCCTCGGCGACGGCATGAGCCTGACCACGGTGGCCGCCGCGCGCATCCTGGACGGCCAGCGCAAGGGCAGCCCCGGCGAGGAAAACCTGCTGTCGTGGGAGCGCTTCCCGGCGACCGCGCTGAGCAAGACCTACAACACCGACTCGCAGACGCCCGACTCGGCCGGCACGATGACCGCGATCACCACCGGCGTGAAGACCCACATGGGCGCGATCGGCGTCAGCGCCGGCAACCGCAGCGACTGCACGGACAGCCTCGGCAAGGGCCTGCTGAGCTGGCTGGCGCTGGCGGACAGCGCCGGCATGGCCACCGGCATCGTCACCACCACCCGCATCACCCATGCCACGCCCGCGGCCACCTACGCGCACTCGCCGGAGCGCAACTGGGAAAGCGATACCGACCTGCCCGAGCAGGCCGTCGCCGCCGGCTGTCGCGACATCGCCCAGCAGCTGCTGTCGGCCTCCCGCTACGGGCGCGGCCCGCTGGTCGTGCTCGGCGGCGGCCGCGGCCAGTTCACCACGGTCGAGCAGCGCGATCCCGAGTACGACGACCGCGTCGGCCTGCGCCTGGACGGCCGCGACCTGGTCGGCGAGTGGAAGCAGGCGCACCCGCAGGGCGCCTATGTCTGGAACGAGCAACAGCTGCAGGCCGCGGCCGGCGCACCGGCCCTGCTGGGCCTGTTCGAGCCGGACCACATGCAGTACGACCACGACCGCAAGCGCGGCCCCGACGGCGAACCGAGCCTGGCCGAAATGACCCGTACCGCGATCCAGTCGCTGGCGCACGATCCCAACGGTTTCGTGCTGATGGTGGAAGGCGGGCGCATCGACCATGCCAACCACGCCGGCAACGCCTACCGCGCGCTCGACGAGACCATCGCCCTGTCCGAAGCGGTCCGCACCGCCGTGGAGACCGCGCCGGAGGACACGTTGATCGTCGTCACCGCCGACCACGCCCACACCCTGAACTTCGTCGGCTACCCGGTGCGCGGCAACCCGATCCTCGGCAAGGTGCGCGGCACCGGCGGCGAGGACGGCGACCGTACCCAGTACGCGCGCGACCAGCTGGGCCTGCCCTACACCACGCTCAGCTACGCCAACGGCCCCGGCTATACCGGCGCCAGCAACGCCCAGCCCGCCGGCCCCAAGAAGTTCCCGCACTCGCCGAGCAGCGTCGAGCCGGTCCAGGGCCGCCCCGACCTGACCCACGTCGACACCGAAGCGCCCGACTACATGCAGGAAGCGCTGGTGCCGACCAGCGCCGAGACCCATGGCGGCGAGGACGTCGGCATCTGGGCCACCGGCCCGGGCAGCAGCGCCTTCCGCGGCACGCTGGAAGAGAACGTGATCTACCACGTGATCGTGCAGGCCACGCCCCGGCTGCGCCAGCGCCTGTGCTCGGCCGGCACCTGCGACGGCAACGGCGTGCCGGTGGAGCTGCCGCAGCCCAGGCAGTTCGAGCGCCAGGCCGGCGCGCAATGAAGCTGCGGCGCCCGGCTGCCGGCTAGGCGGCGCCGGGCCTTGGACCGGATCGGAACGGCGGCCATACTGGCCGCCGTTTTCGTTTGCCGCCCATCGTCCTGGCCGCCTTCCCCGCCCCTGCCGACATCGACGCGCCGCTGCTGGTCGGCTACAGCGGCGGGCTGGATTCCACCGTGCTGCTGCACTGGCTGGCCTCCTCGCCCGTCCAGCGCGCGCGCGGCCTGGCGGCCCTGCACGTCCATCACGGCCTGCACCCGGAAGCCGATGCCTGGAGCCGGCACTGCCAGTCGGCCTGCGACGCGCTCGGGGTGCCGCTGCGGATCGCGCGCGTGCAGGTGCCGCGCGACGCCAGCGAAGGGCTGGAAGCCGCGGCCCGGCATGCCCGCCATGCCGCCTTCGCCGAGCACCTGGCGCCTGGCCAGTGGCTTGCCTTGGCCCATCACCTCGACGACCAGGCCGAGACCTTCCTGTTGCGCGCGCTGCGCGCCTCCGGGCCGGACGGGCTGGCGGCGATGGCCGCGCAACGTCCGTTCGCCGCCGGCACGCTGTGGCGGCCGCTGCTCGAGGTGCCGCGCCAGGACCTGCTCGCCTATGCGCGCGAACGCCGGCTGGCCTGGATCGACGATCCCGGCAACGAGCGCCTGGAACACGACCGCAATTTCCTGCGCCATCGCGTCCTGCCGTTGCTGCGCGAGCGCTGGCCGCACGCGTCGGCGGCGCTGGCGCGCAGCGCCATGCTGAGCGGCGAGGCCGCCGGCCTGCTCGCCGCTGGCGAGGCCGCGGCGCTGGCGGGCCTGCTCGACGCGCAGGGCGCGCTCGACCTCGAGGGCTTGCGCGCGCAGCCCTCCCCGCTGCGCGCCCGCCTGCTGCGGCGCTGGGTGGCCGGTCGGCACGCCCCCGCACTGCCGGCCCAGGGCGTGGCGGCGCTGGAAGCCGAACTCGCCCATGCCGGTCCCGATCGCCAGATGCGCTTCGCCTGGCGCGACGTCGAGATCCGGCGCTGGCGCCAGCGCCTGTACCTGCTCCGCCCCGCACGCGCATGGCCGCCGGATTGGCGAGCCGACTGGGACGGCGCCTTGCCGCTGTCCCTGCCCGACGGCGGGACGCTTGCGCTGCTCGGCCCCGCGTCGCCACGTTTCGAGCATCCGCTGCAGGTCCGCGCCCGGCGCGGCGGCGAGCGCATCCTGCTGCCGGGCCGCGCGCATTCGCATGCGCTGAAGCACCTGCTGCAGGAGGCGGACCTGCCACCATGGCAGCGCCTGGCGATGCCCTTGCTGTTCGATGGCGATACCTTGCTGGCCGCCGGCGACGGCATCGTCTCGGCGCGTCTGCGCGCCTGGCTGGATGCTCGGGCGGCGCGGCTGGCGTGGCAACCGCCGGAATGATCCATGCAGCGCACCTTGTGGGAGCGGCTTCAGCCGCGATGGCGCTTACGTGCAGATCCCTCTGCAACAGCCTGCACATCCCTGTGCAGGGTTCAAATGAGAAAACCCCATCGCGACTGAAGTCGCTCCCACGGGATCCCCGCGCGCCCGCTCCTATCTTCCCGAATTGACCCGCCCGGCCGTGGCCCGCACACTTTCGGGATGCCCAAGAAGTCCCCCAACGAGACCTCGCCGGTGGCCCGCTTCGAGCAGTCGCTCGAGGAACTGGAGCAACTGGTCGAGAAGATGGAAGCCGGCGACCTGAGCCTGGAAGAATCGCTGAGCGCCTACGAACGCGGCATCGGCCTGTACCGGCAGTGCCAGCAGGCGCTGGAGCAGGCGGAACTGCGCGTGCGCCTGCTCAGCGATCCGGCCCGGCCCGAGGCCGCGGAACCGTTCGATCCGCCCGGCGACGGCACCTAGACGTGGCCGCCGAGCTGTTCGCACGCTGGCAGGCGCATATCGAGGCCTGCCTGGAAGCCTGCCTGCCCGATCCGTCGCTCGCCCCGCACCGCCTGCACGAGGCGATGCGGCATGCCGTGCTCGGTGGCGGCAAGCGCATGCGTCCGTTGCTGGTGTACGCGACCGGCACGCTGCTGCAGGCCGAATCGTCCAGGCTCGACGCCGCCGCCTGCGCCGTCGAACTGGTGCATGCCTATTCGCTGGTCCACGACGACCTGCCGGCCATGGACGACGACGATCTGCGCCGCGGCCGGCCCACCGTGCACGTGGCCTTCGACGAGGCCACCGCGATCCTCGCCGGCGACGCCCTGCAGACCCTCGCCTTCGACGTGCTGGCCCGTGCGCCCGTGGATGCGGGGCTCAGGGTGGACTGGCTGCAGACCCTCGCGAACGCATCCGGCGCGGCCGGCATGTGCGGGGGACAGGCGCTCGACATCGACGCCACCGGGCAGCAGCAGTCGCTGCCGCAGCTCGAGCGCATGCACGCGTTGAAGACCGGCGCGCTGATCCGCGCCGCGGTGCGGATGGGCGCCCTGGGCGCCGGCGCCAGCGCAACCGATCTAGGGAGGCTGGACGCGTTCGCCAGCGGCCTCGGCCTGGCCTTCCAGGTCCGCGACGACATCCTCGACGTCGAATCCAGCTCCGAGCAGCTCGGCAAGACCGCCGGCAAGGATGTCGCGCAGAACAAGTCCACGTTCCCGGCCCTGCTCGGCATGGACGGCGCCAAGCAGCGCCTGTCGATGCTGGCCGGGCAGATGCATGCGCAGCTCGCAGCCTACGGGGACTCCGCCGGCCCGCTGCTGGCGCTGGCGCGCATGGCGGTCGAGCGCAATCACTAGGTCGGGCGTTCGCCGGCGACGCCGGGCTGTCGCTGCCGGATTCGAATGCCTTTGCCGGCGTCCTTTCGCGGGAGGCATGCCGCCGCCCGGAACGCAGGAACCCGGCCGCAGCCGGGTTCCTGCCTGCCGATGCGCGGATCGGTTACTTGACCAGGCGCAGCGTCAGCGGATAGCGGTAGCTCTCGCCGTTGCTGGCCTTGATCGTGGCCACGATCGTCAGCACCAGCCAGGCGATGCCGACCACGCCCGCCAAGAGGTAGAACAGGAAACCGATCAGGATCACCATCAGCACGGTACCGACGATGGTCAGCGCGACCACCGCGATCAGCACGGTGATGTTGAAGTTCAGCGCTTCCTTGCCCTGGTCGTCCACGAACGGCATGGTGTCCTTCTTGATCAGCCAGATCACCAGCGGGCCGACGATCGAGCCGATGCCGCCGGTGAACAGGCCGGTCAACGCGGAGATGTGCGCGAACAGCGCCCATTGCTTTTCTTCCGCCGAGGGCACGCCGGATACCGGCGGCGGCGGGGTGGTGAGGTTCTCGAACTCGCTCATCTGCTTCCTTCCCTAGTCTCGATGGGGTTGATCGGCGGTTGCCGGAACGCCACTGTCGGCAGTCGCCCGAGCCCCGTCAAGAAGATGCGGACGAGCGGCGGACCTCACCGGTCGCCGGCTACGGTCATCCTGCCGACCAGCACCGAACCGACATGGATGTGCGAGCGCACGTCGATGTCGCTGCCCACCGCCTCGATGCCATGGAACATGCCGCGCAGGTTGCCGGCGATGGTGATGCCGTCCACCGGGTAGGCGATCGCGCCGTTCTCGATCCAGAAGCCGCCGGCACCGCGCGAATAGTCGCCGGTCACGCTGTTGACGCCCTGCCCCATCAGCTCGGTGACCAGCAGGCCGCGCGGCAGATCGGCGATGATCGAGGCCAGGTCGCCGGCATTCGCCGAAACCAGCAGATTGTGCACGCCGCCGGCGTTGGCGGTGCTGCGCAGGCCCAGCTTGCGGGCCGAGTAGCTGCCCAGCACATAGCGCTGCAATATGCCGTCGGTCACCAGCGGCGAGGCGGCCTGGGTCGCCACGCCTTCGCTGTCGAACGCGGTCGAGCGCAGGCCGCGGCGCAGGTGCGGGCGCTCCTCGATCGACAGCCACTCCGGGAACAGCCGGGTCCCGGCGCTGCCCACCAGGAAGCTGGCCTTGCGGTACAGCGCGCCGCCGGAAATCGCCCCGAGCAGGTGCCCGACCAGCGACCGGGCCACCTCCGGCGCGAACAGCACCGGATACTCGCCGGTCGGCACGGAACGCGGCTGCAGGCGGGCCACGGTGCGCTCGGCCGCGCGCCGGCCGACCTCGGCCGGGCTCCACAGGTCCTCGCGGGCCAGTGCGCTGGTATACCAACCGTCGCGCTGCATGCCATCGCCCTCGCCGGCGATCAGCGCGCAGCCGATCGAGTGATGGGTATCGCGTTCGCGGCCGATGAAGCCGTGCGAGTTGGCATACACCGACAGGCTCCGGCTGCTGCCGAACGACGCCCCGTCCGAATTGCTGATCCGGGCGTCGGCATCGCGCCCGGCGGCCTCGCAGGCCAGGGCGATGTCCACCGCCTGCTGGGCGTCGATCGCCCACGGGTGCCAGCCGTCGAAGTCCGGGAATTCGGTGGCCATCGACTCCGCCTCGGCCAGCCCGGCGGCCGGATCATCCTCGGTATAGCGGGCGATCGCGCAGGCCTGGGCGACCGTGGCCTCCAGGCTGGCGGCCTGCAGGTCGGCGGTGCTGGCGCTGCCCTTGCGCTGGCCGAAATACACGGTGATGGCGACGCCGCGGTCGCGGGTGGACTCGACCGTCTCGACCTCGCCCATCCGCACGTTCACGTCCAGGCCGCGTTCCTCGCTGCAGGTCACCTCGGCCTGGCTGGCGCCGAGTTCGCGGGCGCGGGCGAGCAGGCGCTGCGAGATGTCGGCCAGCGCGTCCAGGCGCGCCGTGCTGTCGTCGTCGATGCGGGTTTCAGGGGTGATCGCGTTCAATGCTTTATCCTTGCTGGGCGAATCCTTCGCGAAAAAACCCGGCCATCCGGCCGGACTGTCTAATTTCTTGAAGTCTAGTGAGTGGCAGACCGATGCGCGGACGCGACGAAGAAACCGGCGAATTCCTTGACGCCAGCCGCGGGCAGAAGCGCCGCGAAGCGCTGGAGGTGCTCGCGCTCGGCGAAAAGCTGGTGGCGCTGACGCCGGCCCAGCTGGCGCGCCTGCCGATCCCGGAGGACTTGCTTCCGCACATCGCCGAAGCCAAGCGGATCACCTCGCACATCGCGCACAAGCGCCAGCTGGCCTACCTGGCCAAGCAGATGCGCCGCGAGGACGACGAGGTGCTGGAAGCCATCCGCGACGCGCTCGATGCCAACAGCGAGACCTCGCGCCGCGAAGTGGCGGTGATGCATCGCATCGAGGCCTGGCGCGAACGGCTCATCGAGGAAGGCGACACCGCCCTGGCCGCGCTGCTCGACGAATACCCGGCCGCCGACCGCCAGCACCTGCGCCAGCTGGTGCGCAATGCCGCCGAAGAACGCGCCCGCAACAAGCCGCCGCGCGCGTTCCGCGAGATCTACCAGGTCCTTCGCGAGCTGATGCTGGTGGCGGCGGGCCCCGGGAGCCGGGAGCCGGAAGCCGAGTAAGCGCAAAGGCCCGGCCGGCGCCCGCTTTTCCCGGGGCCCCGGTCGCGGGCTCCCGGTCCCGGCCGGCGCGCTCACGCCTGCGTACCGCCCACGGTCAGTCCCTCGATCAACAGCGAGGGCTGGCCGACGCCGACCGGCACGCTCTGGCCGTCCTTGCCGCATACGCCCACGCCCTCGTCCAGGGCCAGGTCGTTGCCGACCATGCGCACCTTCTGCATCGTCTCCGGGCCGTTGCCGATCAGCGTGGCGCCCTTCACCGGCGCGGTGACCCTGCCGTCCTCGATCAGGTAGGCCTCGGTCGCCGAGAACACGTACTTGCCGCTGGTGATGTCGACCTGCCCGCCGCCGAAGTTGACGGCGTACAGGCCTTTCTTCACCGAGCGGATCATCTCTTCCTGGGTATGCCGGCCGGCCAGCATGTAGGTATTGGTCATGCGCGGCATGGTCAGGTGCGCGAACGATTCGCGGCGGCCGTTGCCCGTGGGCTTCATGCCCATCAGGCGGGCGTTGAGCGTGTCCTGCATGTAGCCGACCAGCACGCCGTCCTCGATCAGCGTGGTGCACTGGGTCGGCGTGCCCTCGTCGTCGATGTTGAGCGAACCGCGGCGGCCGTCGAGCGTGCTGTCGTCGACGATGGTCACGCCGGGCGACGCCACGCGCTGGCCGATGCGGCCGGCGTACACGCTGGTGCCCTTGCGGTTGAAGTCGCCTTCCAGGCCGTGACCGACCGCCTCGTGCAGCAGCACGCCCGGCCAGCCCGCGCCCAGCACCACCGGCATCACCCCGGCCGGCGCGGGAATCGCCTCCAGGTTGACCAGCGCCTGCCGCAGCGCCTCGCGCGCGAACGCTTCCGGACGGCCTTCGGCGAACAGTTCCTCGTAGCCGTAGCGACCGCCGCCGCCGGCATAGCCGGACTCCCGGCGGCCGTCCTGCTCGACGATCACCTGCACGTTGAGCCGTACCAGCGGGCGCACGTCGGCGGCGAGCACGCCGTCGCTGCGCGCGACCAGCACGGTGTCCACGCCGCCGCTCAGGCTCACCATCACCTGCTGCACGCGCGGATCGGCCGCGCGCAGGAACTTGTCGAGCCGGCGCAGCACCTCGATCTTGGCGGCGTTCTCCATCGCATCGACCGGGTCTACCGCCGGATACAGCGCGCGCGCATCGCCGCGCACCAGCGAACGCGAACTGGCCGCGCCGCCCTCGCGCGAGATCGCGCGCGCGGAGTTCGCCGCCTCCAGCAGGGCATCGCGGTGGATGTCGTCGGAATAGGCGAAGCCGGTCTTCTCGCCGGCGATCGCGCGCACGCCGACGCCCTGCTCGATCGAATGGGCGCCGTCCTTGACGATGCCGTCCTCCACGCTCCAGCTCTCGCGCCGGGAGTGCTGGAAATACAGGTCGCCGAAGTCGATGCCCGGCCCGAGCAGGGTGCCGAAGGCACGGTCGAGTTGGCCGGCGTCGAGCCCGGCGGGAAGCAGTAGCCGCGATTCGGCCAGGGAGAGTGCGTTGTCGGTCATCCGGACAGGATGGGGCCCGCGGCCGGCGCATACAAGCCGGCTGCCGATATGGGCTGCCTATCGGGCGAAGGCGGGCAGCCGGATGAAGAAGAACGCCCCGGCGAAGGACCGGGCCAGGACCGAACGCGCACGCGTCCCGCGCCTGCGCGCCCGGCGCATCGCGCTTCAATCCAGGCGGGCCTTCTCCGCGCGGTCGGCCTGGCGGTCCTTGCGCGCTTCCTGGCGGTCCACGACCTCGACCTTCGGGTCCTTCCACGGCCCCGACACGTGGTAGGTCTTCGCGCCGATCTCGCCCAGCGGCTTGCCGAGCACCGCATTGGCGGCCGCGCCGACCGCGGCGCCGACCGGTCCGCCGGCGACCGCGCCGACCACCGCCAGCAGGTTGCCGGACTTGGGATAGACATCGACCGTCTGGTCGAACGTCTGCTGGCGCAGGTCGGCCTGGCCGCGCATGTCGATGTCCACCGCCGGCCCTTCGATGCGGATGCCGTCGGCCTTGGCCAGGCCATCGCCGAACAGCACCTCGCCGCTGGCCCGGTTGAACGCCAGGCCCTTGGAGAAGAAGTCGCGGAAATCGAGCATCAAGCGCCGCGGCAGCTTCGCCAGGCTGAGCAGGCCGAGCACGCGCCCGGCGCCGGGCTCCACTTCGAGCAACTGGCCGTTGCGCGCGTCGACCTTGAGGTTGCCCTGCAGCGAGGCCAGCTGGAACGCGGTCGGCGCGCCGTTCCAGCCCACGTTGAGTTCGATCTGGCCCTCGCCTCCGCGCAGCTGGCCGCCGAAGGTCAGCGCCTGCATGAGCTGGCCGAGGTTCTCGCTGTCGGCCCGCGCCGACACCCGGGTCGTCGCCGACTCGCCCTTGCCGCGCCAGGCGCCGGTGACGGCGATCTTCTGCTTGTCCGAACGCAGCTGCAGCTGGTCCACCTGCATGCCGTCGGTGAGCCGGCGCGTGCGCAGCGTGGCGCTGCCCAGCGCCAGCTTGCCGAACTGCAGATCGGCGATGTCCAGCGCCAGCGGCGGGATCGTGGCCGGGTCGAAATCGGCGACCGCCTTGCGCGCCGGTTCCGGCAGGTTGTCGGCGAGCGGCGCGGGCACCGCCGTCGGCGCCGCCTGCGGCTGCGCCGGCGCCGGCTCGACCGGCGCAGCCGGCTGCCAGTGCACGGCCTGCAGCTGGCCGCGCACCACCGCGCCGTCGGCATTGGGCACGTTGATCTGGCCCGCCAGCGACGGTCCGTCCAGGGTCACCGCGACCGCATCGCGGACCGGGCGCAACTGCAGCCGCGTATTCGGGAACACGCCGCCGAGCATCAGCAACCGGTCGGCCTGCACGTCGATCTGCTGCAGCGGCATCGCATCGGCCTGCTTGGGATCGGAAGCCCCCGACCGGGTCAGCGCGATCCAGTCCATCGCATCCAGCGACGGGGTGCGCCCATTGACCACCAGGCCCTTCGCCGGCGGCCGCTCCTGCACGCGGTCGCTGCCCATCACCACCCGCACGCCGGTCTGGTCGCCGCGGCTGGACGCCTTCAATGCCACGAGCTTGCCGAATGCTACGTCGACGTCGCCGGTACCGAACGGCAAGGCCACGTCGACGTGGGTCGCCAACGGCTTGTCCGGCCGCTTGTCCAGGGGCGCGGGCAGGTCGAGCGTGGTGCCGATCAGGTCCGAGTCCAGGGTCAGGTGGGTCGGTTCCTCGGGCGCGCCGGGCTCGACCTTGGGCAGGTCCACGCCGATCCGCCACTGCGAGGTACCGTGCACATAGGGGTGCAGCCATTCCATCTGCGGCGCGCGATCGAACAGTTCCTTCGCATCGAGCGCGGCGGAGAAATCGGCCTGGAACGCCTGCTGCGGATCCTTCACCGCATCGCCCGCGCGCAGCGAGAGCTGGCCCGGGCGACCGCGATGCACCACCGCCAGGTTCTCGGCGTCGAAGCCGCGGTCGCTGTAGCCGGCGCTGCCGCGCACGCCCTCGAACGCCAGGTCCCAGCGCTTGTCGCCCAGCTTGATGCCTTCCAGGCCGACGTTGCCGCGCAGGTGCCCCTGGCCGTTGTCGTTGCGCAGCGGCAGCAGCATGTCGAACGTGGCGGTGGCGGGACCGGACGCGCTGAGGTTCTTCAAGGTGTCGCCGTAGCTCTTCTGCAGCGGGCTGCGGCGCAGCATCTCCAGCATCGTCGCCGCGTCGCTGCGGCTGCTGGCGCGCACGTACAGCTCGTTGGTCTTGAAGTCAGGAATGCCCGCTTCGATCCCGGAGACCGCCACGCCGGCCAGTTCGCCGGTGCCGCGCAGGGAGAAACCGTTAGCGATGAAGGCGATGTCGCCGTCGAGTTTCTCCATCGGCGGCCAGTCGTGCTGGAACCGGATCTGGCCATCGCGGATGTGGCCGGTGGCCTCGAAACGCCCGTCGTGCTGGTCGAACGGCCAATCGTCCAGGTCGCCGCTGGCCAGGCCGATGCCGCCGCTGAGCGTGCCGCCGGCCAATGCGGCATCCAGCCAGCCGGTCGCCGCCTTGCTCATCCTGGAATGGATCCAGAACTTCTTCGCCACCGGCACCGGCGCATCGTCCAGCTTGGCGGCCAGGTCGATGCGCGGCCGGCTGCCGTCGTTCTGGAACCACATCCCGCCGCGCACGTCGGCCGCATAGTCCGGCGCCTGCACGCGCAGCGCCGGGGTCTCGATCTTCCAGCCCTCGCCTTCGCGCCAGCCGACCACGCGCCCGGCCAGGTGCAGTTCGTGTACCACGCCGAACCCGGTCGGCCAATCGAAACGCAGCAACGCCTGCGGCTCGAACTGCAACACCACGCCCTGCGCGTCGCCGTCGAAACGGCCTTGCAGCCCGCTCAACCCGGGCGCGTCGCCCACCGGCGAGAACGCCAGCTCGGCCAGCCGTCCCTGGGCCCGCAGCGCCCCCCCCTGGGTGCCCGATAGCGTCAATTCGGAAAGGCGCAGCTGCGGGCGCGCGCCGGCCAGCCACTGGCGCAGGCGGGGACCGAGCCGATCGCTCAAGGCCAGCGCGGCGATCGCGGGAGAGGCATCCACGGCCCCGGCCGCCGCCGCGAACCGCTTGCCGCCGGCCAGCGCCACCCCGTCCATCGCCTGTACCTTGCCGCCGCTCCTGACCCGCAGCATCGGCACATCCAGCCGCCATCCCTCCGTCCCGGACGTCCAGCGCGCCCGGGCCTGCAAGCGCTCCCATGCCAGCGCCGGCGGCTTGCGCTGCCCCGGCAGGGGAGCGCCTTCCAGCAACAGCGAACGCAGGTCGGCATCGACGCTGACCGAGGCGATGCAGTGCTCGCGCAGTTGGGCCCACACGTGCAGTTCGCCGCGCCCCCCGCGCGCCTGCACCCCGGCCACGCGCAGCAGCGGCGCCCACGCCCCGAGGTCGGCCGGCTCGGCTTCCAGGTAGGCGGTGCCGTCGCCGCGGTTCCGGTCGAAGTCGACCACCGCCTGCAGCGGCGCCCGCTGCGGATCGATCCAGGCGCGGCTGCCGGCCTGCAGGCGCGAGCCGTTGACGCGCAGGCGCAGGTCGATCCGCGGCAGCGCCACGTCGAGGCCCAGCGACGGCGCATGCACCTGCATCCGCGCCCCGATTATCTGCAGCTCGCCGAGCCGGCGCAGCGAATCCAGCGCATCGCCGCGCCCGTCGCTCGGCAATCCCTGCACCGACCAGGTGCCGTCGTCGGCGCGCAACAGGGTCAGCACCGGGCCGCGCAGGCGCAGCTCGGTCAACGAGCGCCCCGGCAACAGCCCCGTGTACATCGCCACCAGCACATCGGCATCGCCGATGCGTACGCCCTCGCCCGCCCCCATCCGCAGCCCCTTCAGCTGCAGCAACGGGCCGCGCCGGGTCCAGCGGGTATCGAGCCGGTCGAAATGCACCGGCTTGCCCACGCGTTCGCTCAGCCAGGCGGCAATCCGCTGCGGATGCTGCTCCGCCAGCGGCAGCAACTGGCTGGCCGCGCCGACCACCAGCGCGATCGCCACCACCGCGATCGCACAGGCGTAGATCGCGTAGCGGCGGGTCAGGCGAAGTCGGCGGCGCAGCGGAGTGGGCATCTAGGAGCCGGGATTCGGGATGGGGGATCCGGGATGGGAGAAAGCATGCCTGCATGCACCGGAATCGCGATGCAACACAGCTTGCCCGGGCCGCGTGAAAACCGCCGTCGCGAATCCCGAATCTCCCAACCCCGATCCCCGCCTCACAACAGCACCACGTCGTACTGCTCCTGCAGGTACTGCTCGTCGGCCTGGAAGCTGATCGTCTTGCCGAGGAACTCCTCCAGCTCGGCCACGGCCGCCGACTCCTCGTCGGTGATCCGCGCCACCACCTTGGGCGAGGCGATCACCAGCAGCCGGGCCGCGTCGAACTGGCGCACCTGGCGGGTGATCTCGCGGAAGATCTCGTAGGTGACCGTCTCGGCGGTCTTGATCGAACCGCGCCCGGCGCACTCCGGGCACGGCTCGGACAACTGCCGCTCCAGGCTCTCGACGGTGCGCTTGCGGGTCATCTCGACCAGCCCCAGCGGCGAGAAGTCGTAGACGGTGGTCTTGGCGTGGTCGCGCGCCAGCGACTTCTCCAGCGTGCGCAGCACCTGGCGGCGGTGCTCGGGATCGTCCATGTCGATGAAGTCGATGATGATGATGCCGCCGAGGTTGCGCAGCCGCAGCTGGCGCGCCACTGCCTGCGCCGCCTCCAGGTTGGTGCGGAACACCGTCTCCTCGAGGTTGCGCTGGCCGACGAACGAGCCGGTGTTGACGTCCACCGTGGTCATCGCCTCGGTCTGGTCGATCACCAGGTAGCCGCCGGACTTGAGCGGCACCTGCTTGTCCAGGGCCCGGCCGATCTCGTCCTCGACCCCGTACAGGTCGAAGATCGGCCGGTCGCCGGTGTACAGCTCGATCCGCTCGGCCAGCACCGGCATGTACTTGGCGACGAACGCCTGCAGCTTGGCGAAGGTCTCCTGCGAGTCCACCTTGACCTTGTCCACGTCCTTGCGGATCAGGTCGCGCACCGCGCGCAGCGGCAGGCTCAGGTCCTCGTAGATCATGCTGCACGGCGGCGCTTCGCGGCCGCGCCGCTCGACCACGTTCCAGACCCGCGACAGGTAGGCGATGTCCTCGGCCAGCGCCTCGGCCGGCTGGCCCTCGGCATTGGTGCGGATGATGTAGCCGTAGCCGCCATGGCTGGCCGCCAGCTCGGTGACGATGGCCTTCAGGCGCGCGCGCTCGGCCTCGTCCTCGATCCGCGCCGATACGCCCACCACCTTGGATTGCGGCAGCAGCACCAGGTAGCGCGAAGGGATGCTGATCTGGGTGGTCAGGCGCGCGCCCTTGGTGCCGATCGGGTCCTTGACCACCTGCACCACCACGTCCTGGCCGTCGCGCAGCAGCTCGACGATCGGCACGGAGGCCGGCGGCGGGGGCGGCATCGGGGTTTCCTCCGTGTCGACCACGCTGGCCGCGGCCGGGGCGGGCCGCACCACGTCGTTGGCGTGCAGGAACGCGGCGCGCTCCAGCCCGACCTCGACGAAGGCGGCCTGCATGCCCGGCATCACCCGCTGGACCTTGCCCTTGTAGATGTTGCCGACCACCCCGCGGCGCCAGCCGCGCTCGATGTGCAGCTCCTGCAGCATGCCGTTCTCGATCACCGCCACGCGGGTCTCGCGCGGGGTGACGTTGACCAGGATTTCCTCGGACACTCAATGCCCCCCGAAGGCAGCCAGCAGCTGCGAAGTATGGTGGAGCGGCAGGCCCATCACCGCGGAAAAGCTGCCCTCGAGCCGGACCACGAAGCGCTCGCCGCCGCCCTGGATCGCATAGGCCCCGGCCTTGCCCATCGGCTCGCCGGTATCGACATAAGCCTCGATCTGCCGGGCCGTCATCCCTGCGAAGGTGACCCGCGAGACCACCTCGGCCAGGGCAGGCTCGCGCTGCCCGGCGACCAGCGCGACCGCCGTGATCACCTCGTGGGTGCGGCCGGACAGGGCCTGCAGCATGGCGATCGCGTCGGCCCGGTCCACCGGCTTGCCGAACACCCTGTCGCCCAGCACCACCTCGGTATCCGACCCGAGCACCACCGCCTGCGGGTCGCGCCCGCCCACCTGGGCCAATCCCGCCCGGGCCTTTTCCAGCGCCACGCGGCGCACGTAGCCGGCCGGCGGCTCGCCCTCGCCGCGCAGCTCCGGCACGTCCAGGTCCAGGGTCTCGAACGCGACGCCCAGGCGCGCCAGCAGTTCTTTTCGTCGGGGAGAGCGCGAAGCGAGATAGAGCATCCGGCAAGCATAACCGGAGCCGTCGCGCGCCGGATGGCGCATGCTTGGCCCGGCGCGGCTCACAGCCGGTTCATCCGCTTGCCGCCACGCTCACTGCCCGCATATGAGCGTCATGGAGTTGGGGCGGACGCGAAGCGGCCTGGGGAAGCATGTCCCGCAGGGTGGACCGTCTGCGGCACGGAACCGGCGCCGCTGAAGGCCCACGCGTCCCATCCCGGAATCCATGACACGCGCTAACCAAGGAGACGTCTATGCGCACCACCCTTCGTTCGACCCCGCTCCTGCTCGCCCTGAGCCTCGCCACCGGAGTTGCCATGACCGCCCATGCCCAGACCGTGGCCCCCTATGCCATCCCGGCCGATGGCACCCTGCTGAACATCGCCTCCGAGGCCGAGGCCAAGCGCGTGCCGGACGTGGCCTCGCTTTCGGCCGGCGTCGTGACCCAGGCGCCCGACGGCGACACCGCGATGCGCCAGAACGCCCAGCAGATGGAAAAGGTCATGCAGGCGATCCGCGGCGCCGGCATCGCCGAGAAGGACGTGCAGACCAGCGGCATCACGCTCTATCCCCAGTACACCTACAAGGAAGGCGAGAACCCGCGCATCACCGGCTACCAGGCCAGCAACACCGTCAACCTCAAGGTCCGCGACCTGACCCGCCTGGGCAAGGTGCTGGAAGTGCTGGCCGCGCAGGGCGCCAACCAGATCAACGGCCCCAGCTTCGAGATCGACAAGCCGGAGCCGGTCTACGACGAAGCCCGCATCGCCGCCCTGAAACAGGCCCAGGCGCGCGCCGAGACCTATGCCAAGTCGCTCGGCCTGCGAGTGCGCCGCATCGTCAGCATCTCCGAGGGTCGCGGCGGCGGCGTGCGCCCGATGCCGATGATGCGGATGCAGGCGATGGCGGCCGATGCCGCCACCCCGCCGGTGTCCCCCGGCGAAACCAGCCTGTCGGTCAACCTGGACGTGACGTTCGAACTGGGCAAGTAATCCGTCCGGGGGCGCCCTACCGGGACAGGGCGCCCCGTTGTTCAGCGGCGTACGGCCGGAACGACCTGGGGCAGGGACAGTTACTAAGCAATCGGATTTTCTCGAACCGGCTGGTACACCCCCGATCCCGGCAATCGATCCCCAACGCCAGCCAAACGACGATGGGCACGCCCCTGCCCATCGGCCCTGGCCGCGCACCATGATGGAATTGCCCTGCAGGATCCGCAGGGCGCTACCGCTGCTTCCTTTCCGCAGGTCCTTCCAGGAGGTGGAATCATGGTTCGCACGCACTCCGCGCCGCGCTTTCCCGGCATCGATCCCTCCCGCGTCCTCGCCTTCAGTGCCGCCATCGCCTTGCACGTGCTGGCGCTCGCGCTGCTCCTCGCCCCGCTGTCCTACCACCCTGCCGCCGCGCCGCCGGAACGCATCCAGGTACGCTGGCAGCTTCCCGAGCTCATTCCGACCCCACCTCCGCCGCCGCGGCAGGTGCAACCCGAGCAGCCCCGCACCGCTCCCGCGCCCCGCACGCAGCCGGTTGCCCTCGACATCCCCTCGGTGCAACCGACGATGGATGCGCCCGTCCCGGACGTGGCGGCCATGGAAGCCGATGCAGCGCCAATCGCCGAGACAACGGCGCCCACCGCCCTCGCCCCGCCGGTCCCGGGCATCCAATTGCAGTACCTGGCCGCTCCGCCACCGCCCTATCCGCGTGTCGCGCTCCAGGACCGGTTGACCGGCACGGTCATGCTGCGCGTGCTCGTGGACGTGGATGGCAAACCGCTGCAAGTGACGATCGAATCCAGCAGCGGCCACCGCGTGCTCGACCAGGCCGCGCGTACCCAGGTGCTGCGGCAGTGGCGTTTCAAGCCGGCGATCCAGGATGGACAGGCGATCCAGGCCTACGGCCTGGTGCCGATCGCGTTCTCGCTGGACTAGAACGTTCTTGCTTCAGACATCCACAAACCGTGGGAGCGGCTTCAGCCGCGATGGGGCTTTCCCGGGAAAGCCCCATCGCGGCTGAAGCCGCTCCTACAAAAACCCCGGCCCTCTTCATGGTGTGGATCCCCCTTTGCTAAGGGGGCGCGCCCAAGGCGCGGGGATAGGATGCCCCTAGCACCACCCGTACCATCGGGGCTTCACCCCCGGTGGTACGGGTGGTTGGCCAGCATCGCCGCGGCCCGGTACAACTGCTCGGCGACCACCAGGCGCACCAGCATGTGCGGCAAGGTCAATGGCCCCAGCGACCACAGTTCGGCGGCGGCGGCCTTGACTTCAGGGGCATGACCTTCGGGACCGCCGATCAGGAACGCCAGGTCGCGCCCCTGCCCGCGCCAATGTTCCAGGCGCTGCGCCAGCTGCTCCGAGCTGAGCTGCCGTCCCGGCACATCCAGCGCGACCACGTGCGGGTTCTTCGGCAACGCCGCCAGTACCCGGCGCCCCTCGTCCTCGATCGCCCGTTGCGGATCGCGGCCCTTGCCGCGCAGGCCCGGTTCGATCTCGACCAGTTCCAGCGGCAGCCAGTGCGAGAGCCGCTTCTGGTACTCGGAGAATCCCTGCGCCACCCATGAGGGCGCGCGTTCGCCGGTGGCGATCAACCGGGCTTTCATGCGTGCGGATGCTCCCGGCCCATCACGATGGCGAGCCCAGGCCGCCGAAGGCCTGCGCGTCCCATTCGGCCCGCTCGCGCTGGCCTTTGAGCCAGCGCTTGAATTCGGCTTGCGTCTGCAATGCCCGGAGTTCGGCCTCGGTGTCGAGGATATCCTCGCCCAGGTCGCGCTTGATCCCGGCCATCAACGCATTGAGCTTGGCAGGGTCCAGCCGGCGGCCGCCCGTCAGGCCGTACTCGGCGCGGAATCCTTCCTCCACCTGCAACAACTCGGATTCGATTTCCTTCAACTGGCGATCCAGTTCCCGGTTGTAGTCGCATATCCGCGCATCGTCCATCCGGCGCAACTGTTCCGGCAGCAACTGGCCGATCTCCAGTTGCAATTCGATCAGCGCCAGCAGGTTTCCGGCCTTGTAGGCCTGGTTGAGGCGCTGCATCAGCTCGGTCTTGCGCGCACGTTCGGACGGATCGGCTTCGCGATCCGGGTGCAGCGCCGTCGCCAGCTTCCGATAAAGCTCCCGCGCCGGCGGCAGGTTCGGTGGCTCGGCCGGATCCGGCTTGCCCTTGCTCCGCGCCTTGCGCGCCCGGGCGCGCTCCTGGCGCTCCCGCGCGTGCGCCTGCTGGGCCCGCTCGCGCTCGCGCAGCTTCTCGAACAGCCCCTCGGCCGAAGCGAGTTCATCCAGTTCGTCGGGAGCGAGGCCAAGATGCGCCCCCAGCAGTTCCTTGGCCAGTTGCCTGGATGCCTCGCCCCTCTCGTCGTAACCGACCGCGCTGTGGCGATCGTACAACGGCTTGAGGCGCACGTGCCCCTGTTCGATCAACGGGCCGGCCAGCGCGCAGATCAATTCGGACAGGAAGCCACGGTCGGTCTTGCCGAGCTTGTAGGTGGCGTGGGCCCGATCGAGCAGATCCAGCTTTTCGCAATCGAGGTCGTCGCGTTGCCGGAACAAGGGTTCGAGCTGCTCGTGATAGCGCTCGCGCCAACGCGGCAGCGCTTCGTTCCAGGCCTGCAACGAGGCCCGGCAGCTCTCCAGCCGGCTCACCAATCCATCGAAGCGCCTGCGCACCGCGGAGGCCGCGTAGCTGTCGCTCCCTTCGGCGAGCCGTACCTGGATCGATGATTTCTTTGGGGTGGCTCCGGTCATTTCCTACTCCGCCACGCCTGGACAACGACGCGACGATCAATCGTCGGCGCCGTCCTCGTCCGACGGCGGCTGGTCGCCGACCGTCCACAGCCGTTCCAGCGCATAGAACTCGCGCACGCGCGGCAGCATCACGTGGACGATCACGTCGCCCAGATCGACCAGCACCCATTCGGCCTCGCGCTCGCCTTCCACGCCCAGCGGCATCACGTCGAGCTTCTTGGCGAACTTCACCACCTCGTCGGCGATCGCCTTGACGTGGCGGGTGGAGGTGCCCGAAGCGATCACCAGGTAGTCGGCGACGCTGGACTTGCCGCGCACGTCGATCTCCACCACGTCCTTGGCCTTGAGCTCCTCGACGGCGTCGCGGACGGTGGCCAGCAGCACCGGCAGCGGCGGCGGCGGGTTGGGAAGGGAGGTCTTGATGACTTGGGCTTGACTGGTCAAAGGCGAATGACTCGATGGGATGGAGCGAATTATAGGCAACTGGCCGCCCTGCCGCGTTCAGGCACCGGCGCCACGGTACAGCCGGTGGTCGTCGATGTAGCGTGCGACCGGGGCCGGCACCAGATCGCGCCAGGGCTCGCCGGAGGCGATGCGGTCGCGGACCTCGCTGGCCGATCCGGGGTGCAGCGGCTGGCGCAGTCGCCAGGCCCGGCCGGCAGGCAGGCTCGACAGTTCCGCCGCGTCCTCGGCCCAGCAGCCATCCAGGTGGGCGCGCACGGCGTCCGGCATCTGGGTTTCCAGCGAGGCGCCTGGACGCTCGGCCACGACCAGGTGCGCCAGGCCCGACAGCTCCTGCCAGCGGTGCCAGTCGGCCAGGGATACCAGGCTGTCGGCCCCGAGCAACCAGGCGATCGGGACCCGGGGGCCCAGTTCCGTCCGCAGTTCCGCCAGCGTGTCCACCGTATAGGAGGGACGATCCGTCCGCGCCGCCCGTTCGAGCTCGCGCCGGTCGAGGATCAGCCCGTGCTCGCCGGCCAGGGCGAGTTCCAGCATGCGCGCGCGCTGCGCGGCATCGGCTCCGGGCGGCGCGCGATGCGGCGGGTCGGCCGCGGGGACCACGTTCACGGGCACGCCGAGTTCGTCGCGCGCGGCGCGCGCAATGGCCAGGTGCCCTTGATGGACCGGGTCGAACGTGCCGCCGTAGTAGAGGTGGAGTTCGGGGCCGGCCTTCATGCCAGCAACCGCACCGCGCGCGCCTCGGCCACGGCCACCAGCAGGCGTTCCAGCGCGACCCACACGTCGCCATCGCCGCGTCCCTTGGCGATCCGGTCCACCTTGCCGGCCTCGGCGACGAAGCGCTCCCAGCGCCGGGGATCGGCATGGCGCTGCAGCGCCCGCTTGAACGGGGCCTGGCGCGACTCCCAGATACCCTGCCCCTTCATTTCGGCGGCCAGGTTGCCGCCGCGCGCCTGCACCTTGGCCAGGGCCGCCGTGCGCATCAATTCCTTGATCAGGATCGGCATCAGCGCCGCGGCGGCCTCGCCCTCGGCACGCAGGCCCGCCAGCATGCGGATCACCGCGTTCGGCTGGCCGGACAACATCGTCTCGGCGAGCCGGAACACGTCGTAGCGCGCCGCGTCGGCGACCAGCGACTCCATCGCCGCGGCGTCGAGCGTCTCGCCCTGCGCCAGCAACGCCAGCTTGTCGATCTCCTGCGCGGCGGCAAGCAGGTTGCCTTCCACGCGCTCGCCCAACCGTTGCACGGCCTCGGCATCGGCGCGCAAGCCCTTGCTGCGCAGGCGGCGCTCGATCCAGTCGGAAAGCTCGTGCGGCTTGATCGCCCACGCGACCGCGATCGTGCCGATGCGCGCGATGGCGTCCGCCCACTTGCCGTGGTGCGCCTTGCTCCACTCGTTGGCGGTGATCAGCAGCACCACGTCCGGCGGAGGATTGGCGCAGAAGTTGGCGATGACCTCGGCGCCCTCCTTGCCCGGCTTGCCGCTGGGCAGGCGCAGTTCGACCAGCCTGCGCGCACTGAACAGGCTGGGCGCGTTGAAGCAGGAATCGAGCTGGTTCCAGTCGAAGTCGCGGCCTTCGGCGTCGAACACCTCGCGTTCGCCGATCCCCTCGGCGCGCGCGCGCGCGCGGATCGCATCGGCCGCTTCGAGCACGCGCAGGGTCTCGGGCCCGGCCACGAGATAGACGGGTTGCAACGGCTGCGAGCCCGACGGATTGGCTAGCTGTTCCGGACGCAGTTCCATGGAGTTTCGGCTGAATGCGCCAGCATCGGCTGGCGCGCGCTCACTTGGCCGGTTCGGCCGGGGTCGTGCCGGATCCGCCGGCTGGGACGGCGCCGGAGCTCAGCGGCAACCCGTTCTTGGTGCGGGCGCGCACCACGCTGTCGATGCGGCGCAGGATCGAGGCGGACATGTCGCGGCGCAGCTCGTCGGCCAGGATCTCGCGCTCGGTCGCGGTACCGGTGGCGTCGGTCGGCGGCGACACGTAGTCGCGCGACATCTCGATCACCTGCTGCGGCACGATCACCGAGCCGTCCGGCGCCAGCAGGGTGAAGATCGCGGCATAGCGCAGGCTGTACTCCTGGGCGCGGCCCTCGGCGTCGATCGCGATCGGCAGGTCGCCCCAGCGCTCGGACAGCACGTTCAGTTGGGCGAAGCCGGTCTTGGCGTCCTCGTCGGCGATGGTCGCGCCGGAGGCGGTCAGGCTGCGCTTGAGCAGCTTGACCAGTTCGCTGTAGGGCGCCACCGAAGTCACCTTCACCGCCGGCACGTCGGGCGGCAGGGCCAGCCTGCTGCGCAGATGGAAACCGCAGGCGGTCAGCCCGGCGACCAGGACGAGGACGATGAAGGATCGGATCATGGGCACAGTCTGGATGAGCGGGCCGGAAGCGGCAACTGGAAGCAGCGCCACAGCCTGCCCGAAACCGCGTGAACGCCGCTTGAGACAAGGTTTTCGCCCGCGCGGCAACGCATGCGACGGGGCGCAGGTGGGGCTTGAGCCGCGAAAAGCCGGGATTCGGGATTCGGGATTCGGGATTCGGGATTCGGGCAAGGCATCTGCGCCGGGGCTCCGCATGGAAGCCCTTTCGCGGCTGACGCCGCTCCTAGGATAGGCAGCATGCGGAAGCCGCTGCCCCCCCCCGCTCGCGCGGGGACGACGGCCAGGAAATGCGCGACGAAGCCGGTACGCCTCCAAGTTGGGGCTATCCGCGCGTAGCACGGATGGGGATGGAAGTGCATGGCGCAGCCGTCAGGCTCCATCCGACGGCATGAACATCGCTGCGGCTATGCCGCAACGATGTTGACGATCTTGCCCGGCACGATGATCACCTTGCGGATCGTCAGGCCTTCCAGGAACTTGGCGGCGTTCGGCTCGGCCTTCGCCAGCGCCTCGATCTGGTCCTTCGGCGCATCGGCCGGCACGTCGATGGTCCCGCGCAGCTTGCCGTTGACCTGCACCGCCAGGGTCAGCGCATCGCGCACCAGGGCGGACTCGTCCACCGCGGGGAACGGCACGTCCTCCAGCAACGTTTCGGCATGGCCCAGGGCCTGCCACAAGGCATGGCTGGCATGCGGGGTGATCGGGTTGAGCAGCAGCACCATCGCTTCCAGCGCTTCCTGGCGCACGGCGCGGCCCTGCGCGCTGGCGTCCTCGAACTTGGCCAGGGCATTGGACAGCTCCATCACCGCGGCGATCGCGGTGTTGAAGCTGTAGCGGCGGCCATAGTCGTCGCCGACCTTGCCGATGGTCTCGTGGGTCTTGCGGCGCATCGCCTTCTGCCCGGCGTCCAGCGCCGCGGCGTCCAGCGCCGGGGCCGCGCCGTCGGCGACGTGCCTGTGCACCTGCGCCCACAACCGGCGCAGGAAGCGCGCCATGCCGTCCACGCCGGCCTCATTCCACTCCAGCGACTGCTCCGGCGGCGCGGCGAACATCGAGAACAGGCGCACCGTGTCGGCGCCGTACTTGTCGACCATCGCCTGCGGGTCCACGCCGTTGTTCTTCGACTTGGACATCTTCTCGGTGCCGCCGATCAGCACCGGCTGGCCATCGGACTTGAGGATCGCGCCGACCACGCGCGCCTTGTCGTCGCGCTGCACCTCCACGTCGGCCGGGTTGATCCAGTCCTTGGACCCATCGTCGTTCTGGCGATAGAAGGTCTCGGCGATCACCATGCCCTGGGTCAGCAGGTTGGTGGCCGGCTCGTCGCTGTCCACCAGCCGCGCGTCGCGCATCAGCTTGTGGTAGAAGCGGAAGTACATCAGGTGCAGGATCGCGTGCTCGATGCCGCCGATGTACTGGTCCACCGGCAGCCAGTAGTTGCCGCGCTTGTCGACCATGTCCTTGGCGCCCGGCGAGGTGTAGCGCGCGTAGTACCAGCTCGACTCCATGAAGGTGTCGAAGGTGTCGGTCTCGCGCTCGGCCGGCTTGCCGCATTCCGGGCAGGTGGTCTTGCGCCATTCCGGGTCGGCCTTGATCGGCGAGCCGGTGCCGCTGAACTCCACGTTCTCCGGCAGCACCACCGGCAGCTGGTCCTCCGGCACCGGCACGGCACCGCAGCTATCGCAGTAGATCACCGGGATCGGGCAGCCCCAGTAGCGCTGGCGGCTCACGCCCCAGTCGCGCAGGCGGTAGTTGACCCGGCGCTGGCCGCGGCCCTGGCGCTCGAAGCGCTCGGCCAGGGCCTCGAACGCGCCCTGGTAGTCCAGGCCGTCGAACTCGGCGGAATTGATCAGTTCGATGTCGCGGGTCTTGTCGCCGTACCAGTCGCGCCAGCGGGTCGGCTCCCAGGTGCGCTCGTCGTCGTTGCGGGCATCCTTGAGCGCGATGACCTGGCGGATCGGCAGCGCGTACTTGTTGGCGAAGGCGTGGTCGCGCTCGTCATGGCCCGGCACGGCCATGACCGCACCGGTGCCGTAGCCCATCAGCACGAAATTGGCGACCCAGATCGGCACCTGCTCCCCGGTGACCGGGTGCACCGCCTTCAGGCCGGTGTCCATGCCGCGCTTTTCCTGGGTTTCCAGCTCGGCCTCGGAGACGCCGCCCTTCTTCAGCTCGTCCAGGAACGCGGCCAGCGCAGGATTGCCCGCGGCCGCCTTCAGCGCCAGCGGGTGCTCGCCGGCGATGGACACGAAGGTCACGCCCATCAGCGTGTCCGGACGCGTGGTGAACACGCGCAGCGGATCCAGCGGCTGGCCCCGGGCGTCGAGCACGTCGAACTGGATCTCCAGGCCCTCGGAGCGGCCGATCCAGTTGCGCTGCATGGTCTTGACCGATTCCGGCCAGCCTTCCAGCTGGTCCAGGCCGTCCAGCAGTTCCTGGGCATAGTCGGTGATGCGCAGGAACCACTGCGGGATCTCGCGCTTTTCCACCAGCGCGCCCGAGCGCCAGCCGCGGCCGTCGATGACCTGCTCGTTGGCCAGCACGGTCTGGTCGACCGGGTCCCAGTTCACCACCGCGTTGCGCCGGTAGGCCAGGCCCTTGCGCATCAACCGGGTGAACATGCGCTGTTCGTGCACGTAGTACTCGGGGCGGCAGGTGGCGAACTCGCGCGACCAGTCGATGGCGTAGCCCAGCGACTTGAGCTGGCTGCGCATGTGGTCGATGTTCTTGTAGGTCCACGCCGCCGGCGCGGTCCGGTTCTTGATCGCGGCGTTCTCGGCCGGCAGGCCGAACGCGTCCCAGCCCATCGGCTGCAGCACGTTGTGCCCGGTCATGCGCTTGTAGCGGCTGATCACGTCGCCGATGGTGTAGTTGCGCACGTGGCCCATGTGCAGCGCGCCGGACGGGTACGGCAGCATCGACAGGCAGTAGTACTTGGGCTTGTCCGAATCCTCCTTGACCTCGAAGGCCTTGGTGGACTCCCAGAACGACTGGGCGGAGGATTCGACCTGCTGCGGGTCGTAGGCGGTGGTTTCGGCGGAGGACATGGAAGGCGGTCGGGACGCGGGACGGCGCAAAGCCGCAAAGGGTACCGCAGCGCAGCAGGCCGCTCCACCCGGCGGCACCGGGGAACGCCGCTCCCCTTGTTACAGGGCGGTGCCCCGTGCCCGCGGCCAGGTCCAGCTGGCCAGCGGCCACCACAGCGCCCAGGCCAGGAATGCCAGGCGCTGCGCCAGCGGGGCCGGCAGCCAGGGGCCGGGCGGCAGGAACGACAACAGCGCCAACGCCGCGGCCGCTGCCAGGCAGAGCGCGCCCGGCAGCCGGCCGCCGGGCTGCTGCCGCAGCCACAGGCCCAGCATCCCGGCGCCCGGGACGAACGCCAGCGCCCACAGCAGCCAGGCGGTGGCATGGAACTGGCTGGAGCGGCCGTCCAGGTCGGTAGGATCCAGCGGGAACAGGCCCAGTCCGCAGAAGGCGATGCCCGACAGCATCGTCAGTTGCAGGCCGATGCGTTGCAGCTTGTCGCGGCTGCCCGCCAACAGGCCCGGCACCGCCGCGAACGCCAGCAGGCCGGGCAGCACGAAGCCCAGCACGCAGAAAGCCGAAGCATGGGGAATGCCGGTGGCGCCCAGCAGCGCGACCGGATGCCGCCATTGCGAATAGCCGGGCAACGCGGCACCGAATCCGGCGACCGCCACGACCAGGCTCACCGGCACCAGGGCCGCGGCCCAGCGCCCCCACTTCACGACATTCGACACTCGGCATCTCCCGGGGCCGCCACTTGCACCACCCGATGCGGTGCATGTCGCGTCGGCCCAGGCGACCATTCTCGCCGCTGCGGCGACCGAGGTGAATCCGCCAGAAGAGGCGAATGTCAGCGGCTGTCATCCGCCCTTCCACAGGCGGGACCCCAAGTTCGGCCACCCCTGTGGAAGCGGCGCCAGCCACGATGGGACTTTCACGCGGAAGGCCAGTACTGGGATACTGGCCTTCCAAAGGACAAGCTCCATCGCGGCTGGCGCCGCCCTACGGACCGGGTGTCTCAGCCGCTCTTGGCCGGCACGGTGATGCCCGTGATCTCCACCCGGCGGTTCGGCGCCAGGCACTCGATCACCGCCCGGCTGCTGCCGGGCGGGCATTCGGCCACCGGATCGGCCTCGCCGCGACCTTCGGCGCGTACCGCGCTGGCGGGCAGTCCCTGCCCGACCAGGAAGTCGCGCACGGCCTGCGCACGGCGCTGCGAGAGCTTTAGGTTGTACGCGTCGCTGCCGATGCGATCGGTATAGCCGACCACCAGGACGTCGCGTACCGCCTCCAGGTCGCCGGCTTCCCGCACCAGCTGCCGCAACCGCTCCTGCCCAGCCGGCTTGAGCGTGGCGCTGTCGAAATCGAACAGCGCATCGGTCTGTAATCGCACCGGTGCCGGAGGCGGCGGCGGCGGTGCCGCCGGAGCCGCCACCGCCGGAGGCTCAAGCAATGCGCTGCACGCCTCCGGCTTCCAGTGCTGGTTCTGGGCCACGCCCTTCGAGTCGAACTCGATCCGGAACTGGCAACGCACCGGCTCGGCTCCCACGCTGCGGCGCAGGTTGAACAGGTAGTTCCATTCGCGGACGCCCCACATTCCTTCGTTGAACTGCGGCGGTCCCAGCAAGGCCTGGACCTGGTCCTTGTTCATCCCCGGTGCGTACTGGCGCAGGTCGTCGATGTTGACGAACGTGCCCCCGCGCGGATAGGCGCGCTCCGGATCCGGGAATCCATCGCCGGCCACGCTCCTGCATCCCGCCAGTCCCAGCGCCGCTGCCGACGCCAGGCCCAACACCACCATCTTCATCATCGTCTGCATGACTTCGCCCCTCCTGCGTATTGCGCCTGGTCAACCGGCATCACCACTGGATGCCGGCACTCACCGAAACACCACCCTGTCCGCGGCTGTTGGTCGAGCCGCTGGCCTTGTAGACCCAGCGCCCGCCCTCGGAGACGCCCGACAGGCCGATCGCGATGCCCGATTCGCCGCCGAAGGAGCTGGCGCCGATCGACGCCATGCTGCGGCCCGCCTCGGTGGGCTGCGGCAGGCCGGCCATGGCCATCGCCGAAGCGACGCCTGCCGATGCGCGGTTGTCGAGACGCTTGATCTGCCGGTCGGTGTAGTCCTTCGACCAGTCCATCGCGTTGACGAGGCCGGCATTGAGCTGCCCGACGTTGACCGCATCGGTATCGGCAGTACCCGCGGCGATGTTGTGCAGGGTCACCGTGTTGGTGCCCCGGCCCATCGTCACGCTGCTGTAGTTGACGCTGCCGTCGCTGTTGGTGTCGTAGCGCACCGAGCCGGCTTGCGACGCCTCCAACTGGGCCACGTTGACCGCGTCGGTGGCCGCGGTACCGGCGGCGACGTTGGCGATCTGGCGCTCCGCGCCCGCGCTGCCGACCGAGACCGTATTGGCGCGGTTGGCCACCGAGCCGGCACCCAGGGCCACGCTGTTGGCCGCGCTGGCCGCCGCCGCGTCGCCCAACGCGACGCTGCCGGTGCCGCTGGCGGTGGACGCGCCGCCGATCGCCACCGAGTCGGCGCCCGTCGCCGCGGCCGCGGCCTTGGACGAGTTGATCGACACGTATTCGTTGCCGGAGACCTGGATGTTGTTGATGCGCTGGTTGACGTTCACCAGCGAGCTGTCCATGGCCGCGAACGCCGACCCCACGTCGCCATAGCTCGCCTGGGTGGTGTTGCCGTTGCTGCCCACCGAGGTGATCTGGTACTGCGGTCCGGTCCAGGTGCCGTTGTTGTACTGCGCGCCCGCGCCGAGGTACTGCGCCACCTTGGTGTTGGTCTCGTGCAGCTGGCTGCCGTTGATCGCATCGCTGCTGTCGGCGGTCACCGCGCCATCGGCCACGTTGGAGATGGTCACGGGAGCAGCCGCCGCGGCGGCCACGTCGCCGGAGGCATTGGCGGGGGCGCCCAGGGTCACGCGGCTGTAGTCGATGCTGCCGTCGCTGTTGGTGTCGTAGCGGACCACGCCCGCCTGCGCCTTGCCGATCGAGTCCTTCAGCTGGGCGACGTTGACCGCATCGGTGTCTTCGGTACCGGCGGCGACGTTGGTGATCTGGCGCTCGGCGCCGGCGCTGCCCACCGAGACCGTATTGGCGCGGCTCGCCACCGACCCGGAACCCAGCGCCACGCTGCCCGCGGCCGTGGCCGAGGCCGCATCGCCCAGCGCCACGCTGCCGGCACCGCTTGCGACGGCCACGGGGCCGATCGCGATCGCATCCGTACCGGTCGCCGAGGCCGCATCCTTGGTCGAGTTCACCGACACGAACTTGCTGCCGCCCGTATTGATGTTGTCGATGCGCTGGTTGAGGTTGTTCAGCGAACCGTCCACCGCTTCGAACGCGTCGCCGACATTGCCGTAGCTCGAAGTGCTGGTGCCGCCCGTGCTGGTGATCGAGGTGATCTGGAACTGCGGCGCCGTCCAGGTGCCGGTGGCCGGATCGTACTGCGTGCCGGCGCCCAGGAAGGTGGCCAGCTGCGCATTGGTCTGGTACAGCTGGCTGCCGTTGATCGCTTCCTTGCTGTCGGCGGCCACCGCGCCGTTCGCCAGGTTGGCGATCGTCACCGCCGCACCGCTGTTGTCGCCCTTCAGCGTCACCTTGTTGGTCGCGGCGCCGTTGGCGTCGGCATCGTAGTGCACGGCCAGCGCATCGGTGTCGTTGGAGCTCACGTTCGCCAGGGACTGGCTGATCGCATCCAGCGCGCTGCCGACGTTGTTGTAGTTGCCGGTGGTGACCGTGCCGTCGGCGCCGATGTTGTTGATGACGTACAGCGGCGCGGTCGGCACGCCGTCGGGGCCCACGGTGGAACCGCCGCCGAGGTGCAGCGCGGTGCCCTGCGCCAGCGCGAACATCTGGGCGCCGTTGATGGCCTCCTTGCTGTCGGCCGACACCACGCCGGCGGCCAGGTTGCCGATCACGGTGGCGCTGCCGGAACCGGCCGAACCCAGCGTGACGCGGGTGTAGTCCGGGTTGCCCGCGGCATCCTTGTCGTAGGTGACCGCGAACGCGTTGCTATTGTCGATCGCGCTGTTCAGCTGCTTGAGGTTGACCGCGTCGTGGTCCGCGGTGGCATCGGCCACGTTGACGATCTGGCGCTCGGCGCCCGCCGCCCCGACCGAGACCGCGTTGGCACGATCCGCCACCGCGCCCGCACCCAGCGCCACGCTGCCGGCCGCGCTGGCGACCGCCTGCGGGCCGACCGCCACGGCCTCCGCGCCCGTGGCCGAGGCCGCGGCCGCCGTCGAGGACACCGACAGGTACTTGGTGGTGTTGTCGATATTGGTGATGCGCTGGTTGACGTTGGTCAGCGAGCCATCCACCGCTTCGAACGCCGAGCCGACGTCGCCATAGGTCGCAACATTGGTGGTGCCGTCCGTGGCGACCGAAGTGATCTGGAACTGCGGCGCGGTCCAGGTGCCGGTGGCGGAATCGTATTGCGTACCGGCACCGAGGAAGTCCGCCAGCTGCACATTGGTCTGGTACAGCTGGCTGCCGTTGATCGCCTGGCGGCTGTTGGCGGCGACCGAGCCCGCGGCGACGTTGTCGAGCAGCGTCCCGTTCGGGGCGCTTCCCTTGCCCAGCGTCACGCGGGTGTAGTCCGGGTTGCCCGAAGCATCGGTGTCGTAGGTCACCGCGAGTTCGTTGGCCTGGATCACCGCGCCCTTCAACTGGGCGACGTTGACCGCGTCGGTGTCCTGGCTGCCGGCGGCGACATGCGTGATCTGCCGCTCGCGCCCGGCGGAGCCCACCGCCACTTCGCCGATCGAGGTCTGCGGCGTGCTCAGGCCGACCGCGGTGTAGTTGTCCATGCCGCCGCGATCGGCGTTGGACTGGTAGCCCAACGCCACGGTATTGGCCTTGTCCGACTTCGCGCCGGCGCCGATCAGCGTCTGCGCGTTGGCGGTGCCCTTGGCGCTGTCGCCGATCACCACCGAGTGGCCCTGCCGCGCATCGTAGTCGGCCGTCGGCACGCCGGTGGGATTGTTCGGGTCGTTGGTGCCCGCACCCGGGAAGGCCACGTTGGCATCCTGCTTGGCCAGTTCGTGGCGGGCATTGGTGCCGATCACCACTTCCTTGGAACCGTTGGCATAGGCGCCGTCGCCGATCAGCACCTGGTAGTCCTGCGCGGCGTTGATCGCCCAGCAATCGGCTTCCACCACGCCCAGCACGTTCAGGCACTTGCTGGCCCAGGCCGGCGCCTGGTCGGGCAGGATGAGCCCGAGCAGACCGTTCGGATCGCCGTTGTTGATGTTGTAGATGTAGCTGTCGGAGGTGACGCCGCCGATCAGCGTCATGTGCGAGTTGCCGCCGGTGGTGGCGCCGCCCAGGCCGTTCAGCAGCTGCCCGACCGGGGTCAGGTTGACCACCGGGATACCGAGCACGCTCACGCTGGAATAGGTCTGCACCACGTTGGCGCTGTTGATGGCCAGATCGCCGTTGCGCACGTAGCCATCGCCACCGAGCAGGCTGCTCAGGGTCGGGCTCAGCAGCTGGTTCAACGAGCCGGTGAAGCCGCCGGTGCCGATGATCAGGCCCGGGCTGCCGGTCTGCGCCGGCACCGGCGGTGCCGCATTGATGGTCCCGCCGCCAGGCGACGACGTGCCCAGGTCGAGCAGGTTGCCCACCGTGCTGCCCAGCCCGTTGCCGACGCTGCTCACCGCACCGGCGAGCGTGCTGCCGACGCCGGCGATGCCGGAGTTGGAGCCGGTCAACTGGTCCACCGTCTTGGTGACGCCGGATACGAGGGTGCTGCCGGAATTGCCGACGGTCTTGCCGGCGCTATCGACGACACCGACCAGGTCGCCTTCCTTCAGGTTCGACACCGTGTCCTTCAGCCCGCTGCCCAGCGCCGACGTGGTACCGGTGACGGTGTCGGCCAGCGCTTCCGAGCCGGTGACCTTCTCGACCGTCGCGCCCACCACCTTGCCGGCGCCATCGACCACCGCGGCGACGCCATCGACCACCTTCCCGGTGGTGTCGCCCAGCTTGGTCGCATCCAGCAGGCCCGCCGTGGTCTTGCCCAGCGCGTCCACGGTGCCCTTCAGCACGCCGCTGAGGGTCTGGGCCAGGACGTTGCCGCCCGGCTGGCCGCCGCTGCCGATGCTCGACAACAAGCTGCTGGTGGCGCCGGCCGTCGTCGTCACCAGCGACTTCGCGTCGCTGCCGGTGTCCGCCACTACCTTCGCCACGTCCTGCCCGTTCTTCGCGCCCAGGACGCCGGCGACGGTGTTGCCCACCGTGCTCACGGTGCCGCCGACCACCTTGTCCACGACCTGGCCGACCGGATTGTTGCCACCGGCGGTGCCCGCCAGCACGCTGCTGGCGGCATCGGTCACGCCGTTGACCACGCCGTTCACCGCCGTGCCCACCTTGCCCAGGCCCACCGTCCCGCCGGTCGTGCCGGTCAGCACCGCATCCAGGCCCTTGGTCGTGGTGGTCACCAGCGACTGCGCGGTGTCGCTCACGCGATCCACCACGCCCGGCACGTTGCCCGCCACCAGCGACGAGGTCGTCGCGTTCAAGCCCGTTTCGACGTTCTGGGTGGCACCACTGACGACACCACCCAGGGCCGTCGAACCGGTCACGCCTGTCAGCGCCTTGTCGAGCACCTGGCCGGTGCCGGAGACCAGCTTGCCGGTCTTCCCGGCCACATCGGTCACTACCTCGCCGAGCGAAACCGGCAGCGTGCCGCCACCCTTGGTCAGGTCCGCCACGGTCGTCAGCACGTCGTGCGCGCTTCCCGCCGCAAGCACGCCGGAGACCGTATCGCCGACCTTGCCCACGACGCCGCCAACCACCTTGTCCACGACCTGGCCGACCGGATTGTTGCCGCCGGCGGTGCCCGCCAGCACGCTGCTGGCGGCATCGGTCACGCCGTTGACCACGCCGTTCACCGCCGTGCCCACCTTGCCCAGGCCCACCGTGCCGCCGGCCGTGCCGGTCAGCACCGCATCCAGGCCCTTGGTCGTGGTGGTCACCAGCGACTGCGCGGTGTCGCTGACGCGATCCACCACGCCCGGCACGTTGCCCGCCACCAGCGACGAAGTCGTCGCGTTCAAGCCCGTTTCGACGTTCTGGGTGGCACCACTGACGACACCACCCAGAGACGTCGAACCGGTCACGCCCTTCAGCGTCTTGTCGAGCACCTGGCCGGTGCCGGAGACCAGCTTGCCGGTCTTTCCGACCACCTCGGTCAGCGCGCCACCGAGCGAGGTCGGCAACTTGCCGCCATGGCCGTTCTCGACCAGGCTCGCGGTGGTCGCCACCACGTCCTTCACCGGTCCGATCGGATTGTCGCGGCCGACCAGCGGGCCATCGCCGGGGGCGCCAACGAGCTGGCTGCCATCCTTCAGCGCGATGCTGTCCTGCACATGCGCGACGATCTGTGCGATCGGCTCCTGCAGGCTGGCGCCGCTCGCCGGCGCGGAACCCGCGACGAGGCCGCCAGCGGCATCGACCAGGCCCAGCGTCGCGGGCACGGCGGCCCGGATGCTCGCCTTCGCTGCGCTCGAAGCGCTGCGCACAGGCGCGGAAGCAAGAGACGTTGTCCGTGCCGCCGACCGCAGGGGCGTGACAGCCGACGACACGGACAGCGCCGTGGAACGCGTTGAAGTGGAAAGCGTGTTTGCGGCGGAGACGACGGCGGCGCCCGCGGACGAGGTCCCGGGCTCCGGCAGCGTCAGCACCGGCGCCGGGGTGGCGTACTTGCCGGCGAGGTCCAGCAGTTCGTCCATGCGCGGATCGGCAGCGAAGGCCTGTCCATGCCACCCCGCGGCGAACAAGGCCAGGCCGAAAGCCAGCGGCGAGGCCAACAGCGTCTGCAGCTGCCGGTCGGCGCTGCTCTTCTTGCCCCTTGCGGACGCCAGCTCGGAGCCGACGACGAAAGCGTTCAGGCGGTGATTCCACACCAGCCGGTAGATGCGATTCATATGCTTGCTCCCTGTATTCCGCGGCATCCACCCGATGCCGGCGTTGTAGGAGCCATTACAGATTTTCGCGCGCCGCGTTCTTACTCCGTTTCGGCAGGCAAAGAAGCCAATACGGCAAGTCGTTGGCGAAATCCGGCACGCCAATGCACATTTACGGCAGCGGCCGGTTTCCCCGTCGGTCCCGGCACCGGAAGATGCCGAATACGTGCATTACGCGTACTCGGCACTGCCCGACTGCCGCATCAGCGTCTCGCGCGGCAGTTCCCCGAACACGCGGCGATAGTTCTCGGCGAAGCGGGAGAGGTCCCAGAGCCCGCAGCTCAGCGCGATGGCCTTCACCGATTTCCTGCCCGCGTCGGCCGACGAAAGGCTGCGGCAGGCCGTGCAGAGGCGGAGCATGGACAGATAGCGGTTGGGCGAGATGCCGAGCATGTCGTCGAAGGCGTAGCGCAGGGCCCGCTCGCTGACGCCGGCCGCCGCGCAGATCTCGTTCATGTAGATGTTCTGGCGGAGGTTCATGCGCATGAAGTCCTCGGCCTTGCGCAGGATCAGGTAATGCCCGCGCCGCCCCTTGCCCTTGACCGCGCGATCGAGCGGACTGGTCGCCAGGATCCCGCGCAGGTGCTGGTCCAGCACGTCGTCCAGCCGGAGGTCGGCCATCGATGCAGGCCCCTCGACCAGGCGTTGCTGCAGTTCCGCGTAGTAGCGCCGCAGCGGGTTCGACGGCCCCGGGTTGAGCAGCGCCAGCGAATGGCCGGGGCGGTCGCCCAGGTGCAGCTCGTTGAACTTCTGGCGCAGCCGCTTGACCGGCACCATCACCAGCGTCACCCAGCTGTTGGCGCTGAGCGCGAACTCGCTCACGCCATCGGGCATCAGCGTCACCACGCTGCCCGTCGCCATCATCGCGCCATGGCACCAGCTCATCGCATCGTCGGTGCGATGGATATAGCCGAGCAGGCACCAATCCAACGGCAGCATGAAACGTCCGCGCGCGGCGAACTCCGTCTTGATCGTGCAGAACAGCGCCTCGTCGTGGACGTGGCTGGTCACGGTCGCATTCGGCCCGTTCCCGTCCAGGAGCACCAGTTCGATCTCGCAGACCCGCAGCAATCCCCCCAATCCGACGAGGTCGAACGCTCTTGGCCTGTCGCCGGCACCTTCCATAACAATCCCCAGGTCCTCTTTGTGTTGCCCGAAGCGCGCCCTCGCCCCATCGAGGGCGGCACGCTCGCGGTCTTGCTCCAGCCGAAGCCGGGGGCCGAATCATCTCCGTGAATTCGTGCCCGGCTTGTCCCGGATGCTACTATGTAATTCGCGTGCGAACGCCGCGTGAAGAAATCTTCACACCGGTCCACTGATGATGTCCATTGCGATGAAAATCACGTTGGGAAGCGTCGATTTGCCGTTTTTGCGCATTTGCATGCGGATTTTTGCCTGAGTATCGATGCTAACGGGGCGAAGCCCTACGTTTCGGCATAAGCAGGGGAATGCCATGAGACCAGACAGTTAGTCCCGCGCAGGTGGGTCGGGCCTCGCCACTCGCCTCACCTCGCCCATTCATTTCGCCAAGCAACCATTCGGTATCAATCGATACCGATTCCCCCCGGGTGTTGCCTGTCACGCAGGCGAACCCGACCACTGACAAGGAGATCCACCATGGTTAGCTCGATCAAGCGTTTTCTGCGTGAGGAAGATGGCGTTACGGCTTTGGAGTATGGGCTTCTCGCTGCTGTAGTTGCAGGAGTGCTCGTCACTGTTGCAAGAGATGAGCTAGCTGATTTTTTCAAAACCCTCTTCACCAGGCTCAATGACATCGCCTCCGGAACCACCGGCACCACGCCTTAACCAGGCTAATTTTCCAGATGACGACCACCATTCTCTGCCTACTTTGCGTGCAGGTTGCCCTCAGCGACTTGTATTCAAGGCGCGTATCGAATGGTGTGCTGCTTGCAGCATTACTGACCGGGGCGATCGCCATCGGCCTGCAAAACGGCAGCCCCAGCCCTCTCCAAGCTCTTGTCGGGCTGTTATGTGGGCTGGTGCTGCTACCTTTCTACGCATTCGGATTGATGGGAGCCGGTGACGTTAAGTTCTTCGGCACGCTGGGCTTTCTCCTGGGCTATCAGCCGATGCTACCTATCTGGATCGGCGCGAGTCTTTTGGCTGGATTACACGCAGTTGTAGTTTTATCAGTCCCACGTCTAGTGGAATTTCTACCGGTACCATTACGCACAACCATTGAATATTCACAGCGCAGGCTGGATGAGGCACCGCTGCATCGCCGCATGATGGAGGCGCGCCAAGGCAGGAAGGGCATACCCTACGCCGCCTATCTCGCATTCTCCGCGATGATTTTTTCCATGGATAAACTCACAAATGCCTGGGTTAACCCATAAAAAATCAACGAAGCCCCATGAAATGCAGCGTCGACGAAACGCCGCAGGCGTCGTCACTATTGAATTTTCGTTGATGCTAATTCTAGGGATCGTTCCGCTGCTCATGCTGACCTTTACCGGCGTGATGATCTTCGCCGCCAAGCAGACGCTGTCGCTTGCCGCAGCCGAAGGCGCGCGAGCCTCGCTGCGCTATGGCACGCTTCCCGAGCGCCGCCAGGCCGCTTGCACGGCCGCGAGCCGGTCCATGCAATGGCTGCTCGATTTCTCCCGGCAGACCCCCAACTGCAGCAGCGCCAGTGCCGCCCCCATCGCCGTCGAGTCCGTGGCGTGCACGGGAACCGCCGGGCTTCAGTGCATGCGGGTCACCGTTTCCTACGATTACGAGAACCATCCCTTCCTGCCCGGCACCGTGGCGCTCTACGGCTGGACGGTAGGCGATTTGACCAGCTCCGCCGTGGCCCAGCTCGACATGGGCAACTGATTATTCAAATTCGCAACAAGGAGAACCGGCGATGCAGAAAGTGACCAGGACCGTTGCCTTGCTGTTGGTCGCCCTTGACCTGAGACGGATCGTGTAGCCAGTTGGCTGGTGAGTTCTCTACCCTTAACAGGCAAGGAGAGCTCCATGAAGAAGCGATTCACCGACGAACAGATCATCGGCATCCTGCGTGAGGCCGAGGTCGGCGCCATGTCGATCAAGGCGCTGTGCAAGAAACACAACCTGACCGAGCAGACCTTTTTCCGCTGGCGCAACAAGTTCGGCGGCCTGGATGTACCCGACGCCCGCCGGCTCAAAGACCTGGAGTCCGAGAACGCCCGGCTCAAGCGGCTGGTGGCCGAGCAGATGCTGGTCATCGACGGGATGAAGGAGATCGTCCGAAAAAAATGACGACCCCGTCGGAACGACGCGACACGGTCCAGGTGCTGGTCCGTCGGGGGATCTCGCAGCGGAAGGCCCTGCATTACCTGGGTTTGAGCCGCCGCATCGCCAGCTACGCCCCGCGCCAGGCCGCCAAGGACCAGGCGGTGGCCGAGCGCTTGCTGGCCGCGTCGCCGAAGGTGCCGCGGTTCGGGTATCGCCGGATGGCGGCCTGGCTGGACCTGGGCGAGGCCCGGGTGCGGCGCCTGTGGCGTCGGCTGGGCTTGAACATTCCCCGCCGCCGGCCGCGTCGCCGCCGATCCGGCAACGATATCCGCCTTCCGGGCGCGGTTCGCCCGAATGCCGTCTGGAGCTACGACTTCGTCCACGACCAGATGGTCGACGGGCGCGCCTTGAAGATGCTGTGCGTGATCGACGAATACACCCGGGAGTGCCTGGCCATCGAGGTCGGGGCCAGCCTGCGGGCGCAGGACGTGATCCTGACCCTGTCGCGGTTGATGCGGCTCTACGGCAAGCCGGCCTTTGTCCGCTCCGACAACGGCGCCGAGTTCACCGCAGCCAAGGTGATGCGCTGGCTGCGCGACGCGGCGATCGGCCCGGCGTTCATCGCGCCGGGCAGCCCGTGGCAGAACGGCTTCGTCGAGAGCTTCAACGGCAAGCTGCGGGACGAGCTGCTGAACCGCGAATGGTTCCGCAGCCGCGCCGAGGCGAAGGTACTGATCGAACGCTGGCGGCAGTTCTACAACGAGCAGCGGCCGCACAGCGCCCATGGTTACAAACCCCCGGCGAGCGTTCGCCGGAACTGGTCGAAACCCGATACCATCAACCCCGGACTCACTGCCTGATTGGCTACAAGTTCCATACTCAGGTCACCCTCGCCGGCCTGTTGCTGGTCGTCGCGATCGCGATGGGCTTGCGCAAGCCGAAGCCGGCCGCGCCGGTCGCCACGACGACGTCCACGCTGCGCGGCGAGGTCGCGGTGGTGGTGGCGGCGCGTGATCTTCCCGCCGGCGTACCGATCACCACGGGCGACCTGCGCATGGCGCCGCTGGCGGCATTGCCGCCGGGCGGATTCGCCAATGCCGCGCCGCTGATCGGCAAGGTGCCGGCCGTGGCGATCGGCAGCGGCACGCCGCTGACGAGCAACCAGTTGGCGGAGGGCCTGGCCCTCAACCTGCAGCCGGGCGAGCGCGCGCTGGCGGTGCCCGTGGACGAACTGGCCGGCGTCGGCAATCGCATCGTCCCGGGCGACTACGTCGACGTCTTCCTCAGCCTCAAGGACAAGCAGCGTGGCCTGCAGCAACAGGAAGGCGATGAGAGCCAGTCGCGCCTGCTGCTTTCGCACCTGCGGGTACTTGGCTACGGTACCCAGGACATCGATTCCATTCCACCGTCCACGGACGATGCGGGATCCGGCGCCTCCCAGCCCCCGGAAGGCAGCCGGGCGGCCAGCATCGCCAGCCGCAGCGGCGGCGGCACCTCCGGAAGCCAGGCACGGGCCGCACAACCGCGCAGCGCGGTGCTGGCCGTCCCGGTCGAAGAGGCGAACCGGCTGCTGCTCGGTGCGCAAAGCGGCAAGCTGTTCCTCGCCTTGCGCCATCCCTCCGACCCCGGCCGGCCCGACGAAAGCCTGTTCCCACGCCCGCGCAACGTGCTCACGCCGCGCCTGGACCTGGATCCGAGCCTGCGCGAGACCGCCTCGACGCCGGAGAACACTGCGTTCGCGGGCATCGACGGCGCGGCGCTGGCCGGTCGCAACACCGCGTCTCCGACTCGCGTGGCGGCTCCGCAGCAGCGCAGCATCCGCCGGCCCGCCGGCCCCTCTCTCGAAATCATCCGTGGCGGCCAGAGCGGCACGCTTTCTTCTCCCTGATCCGGTGCCCACATGAGCGAACGATCCCGCCGCATGCGTTCCATCCTCCGCCGTTGGCCCTTGGCAGCCATGCTCGCGCTGGCCTGCACCGGTGCCGCCGGCAACGAGGGCACGGGCACCGAACTGGTACTGCAGACGCATGAGCAGCGTCCCTGGAACCTGCCCGCCAACCTGGAACGCATCGCCATCGCCGATCCCGCCGTGGCCGACCTCGTGACCCTGAAGAACAAGCAGCAGGTGCTGCTGGTGGGCAAGCAACCGGGGCAGACCACCCTGCTGCTCTGGCAGCGCGGCAACGGCAGTCCTCAGCGCATCCAGGTGGCCGTGCGCAGCCCGGTGCAGCAAGAGCTGCTCGATGGCCGCGGCCCGGGACTTACCCTGGCCGGCGATAGCTCCCTGCTCCAGGGCGATACCGACTCGGTGCTCTCGCACCAGCGGGCCTACAAGGCCGCCCAGGCTTCGGCGGGCGAGAAGGGAGCGATCAGCGACGTCTCCACCGTCGCCACCGGCGGCGTCGTCCAGGTCGAGGTGAAGGTCGTCGAGTTCAACAAGAGCGTGCTGCGCCAGATCGGCATCAACTTCAAGAACACCAACGGCGGCTTCAGCTATGGCATCACCTCGCCGAGCGGCAATTCCAGCAGTGGCGGCACCGGGGGCAGCGGCAATGCACTGTCGTCGGCGTTCAACCTGGTGGCCAGCTCGCTGACGCATGGCTGGGAAGCCAATATCGACCTGTTGCAGAGCAACGGCATGGCGCGGGTGCTGGCGGAACCGACGCTGGTCGCGCTATCGGGCCAGAGCGCCAGCTTCCTGGCCGGCGGCGAGTTGCCGATCCTGGAGCCGCAGGGGCTTGGCACCACGACGGTGACCTTCAAGCCGTTCGGCATCGGTCTCACGGTGACGCCTACCGTACTTTCGGCCGACCGCATCGCCCTGAAGGTCGCCCCGGAAGCCAGCGACCTCAACTACAGCAACGGCGTCACCTACAACGGCATCCAAGTGCCTTCAATCACCACCCGCCGCGCGGACACCACGGTCGAGCTGGGCGATGGCGAGAGCTTCGTGATCGGCGGTCTGGTCAGCAGCAATCTCACTTCTACGGTCAACAAGATTCCGCTGTTGGGCGACCTGCCGATCATCGGCTCCTTCTTCCGCAATCTGAACTACAGCCGGCAGGACAAGGAACTGGTGATCGTGGTGACGCCGCGGCTGGTGCGTCCGATCGCGCGCGGCGCCGAACTGCCGCTGCCGGGCGAACGCGAATCCAAACCCAACATGCCGGTCTGGGGGGCGTGGCTGACGCACCCGGCCGGGTCCGACCAATTGCCAGGTTTTTCCCGTTGAGTAGCGAGGAACCCCATCCGCCCATGTCGAAGGTAACGGCCATGCAGCAGGTCCGCAGCGCAGCCGGTCAGGCGGTGCGCGTGCTGCTGTACGCCCCCGACAATCGCTATAGCGCGCGCCTGGCCGCGAAGCTGGCCGGCTTCGGCGACCTCCAGTGGGAAGACAGCCGCGACATCGCCCCGGCGATGCTGGCGGCACAGCAGGCAAGCTGGCGCCTGGTGCTCCTGGACTATTCCAATACCAACGCCAACTACTCGTCGGAACTCACCGTCCAACTGCGCTCGTTGATGCCAGCCCTGCCGGTGGTGGCGGTCGGCCTCGCCAATGCCGACCATGCGCCGACCGTCCTCGCCGCATTGCGCGCGGGCGTGAGCGATTTCATCGACATCGAGAGCCCCGCCGAGGAAATCCAGACGACCCTGAAACGGGTACTGGCGCAACCGGCCACGGCACGCGTGCCGGTCGCGGCCGAGCCGGCGCCGGTACCGCAGCCCAAGGGCCGGCTGGTCGTGCTGCTGGGCAGCCGGCCCGGTGTCGGCACCACCACCCTTGCCACCCAACTGAGCGTGTTGCTGCAACGACCGGCGGATGCTCCCGGCGACAACGAAAGCGCGGAGGCGCGCCGCCTCCTGCTCGACCTGGGCATTCCCAGCGGCGATGCCGCGCTTTACCTCAATACCGACGTCACCTTCCACTACGAAGACGCCCTGCGCAATCTCGGCAGGATCGACGCCACCCTGGCGCGCACGGCGCTTGCCCACCACGCGAGCGGGCTGGCGCTGCTGGGTCATCCCACCGGCATCCAGCCGCCGGCCCATGACCCCAGCATGCTGCTGGACCGCCTGCGCAGCGTGTTTGGCCTGGTGCTGTGCGACCTCGGCGGGTTGGCACCGCAGCAACTGCCCAGCGGGCTGCTGCACGCCGCCGCCGAGACCTGGCTGCTCACCGACCAGAGCATCGGCGCCCTGGTTTCGCTCGACCACCTCCTCAAGGAACTGGAACAGCGAGGGCTCCGCAACGAGCGCCTGCAGTTGCTGGTCAATCGCTACGACGACAGCCACGGCATCAGCGCGCCCCAGCTCGCCGCGCGCTTCGGGCTGTCGCTGCTGGCCACCTTGCCGGATCGTGCTCGCGCCCTGCACGCCTGCGCGGCCGAAGGCAAACTGCTCTCCGAACAAGCGCCCAACGACCCTTACATCCGGGCCCTCGCGCCGTTGGTGCGCCGGCTCGATCCCGCCGCAGTGCCGGCACAGCCGGTCGGCCTTCATCAACGCCTCGTTCGCGGCCTGAGTGGCAATCTATGGAAAACAAAGTAACCGTGCTCAATTCCGGTGGTGCGACGGTAGCGGTCGCCGCTCCCGCCGAGCCGCAGCCGTTCGAACAGTCCGAGCAGTTCCAGGGCGTGCTGTCGGCCGCGCACGAGCACCTGCTCAATCGCATCGAGGACGAACGCATCGATATCGATGCCTGGGCGCCGGACACCATCGCCAAGTACGTGCGCTCGCATACCGCGAGCTTCGTGCAGGAGTGGCGCATCCCGGTCAACGAGCAGGAAATGGAGCAGGTCGCCACGGCCCTGCACAAGGAGCTGACCGGCTTCGGGCCCCTGGAGGATCTCCTGCTCGATCCGACGATCGAGGACATCCTCATCAACAGCTACAAGGACGTCCATATCTCCCAGGGCGGCGTGCTGAGGCGCGCGCAGCAACGCTTCAGCGACGATCGCCACCTGTTGCGGATCCTGCGCCGCATCCTGGCCCCGCTGGGCCGGCGCCTGGACGAATCCAATCCGATGGTCGACGCGCGCCTGCCCAACGGCGGCCGCCTCAACGCGATCATCCCGCCCTTGGCCGTGGACGGGCCGATGGTGTCGATCCGCAAGTTCCGCAAGGATCCGTTCACGCCGGACGAACTGCTCGCCAAGGGCACCTTCGACAAGCCCATGCATGCGCTGTTCAATGCCATGGTCCTGGGCCGGTGCAACATCCTGATCTCCGGCGGCACCAGTTCCGGCAAGACCTCGCTGCTCAACGCGCTCGCCAGCTTCATCCCGCACGACGAGCGGGTGGTCACCATCGAGGACACCGCCGAACTGTCGCTCAACCATCCGCACGTGGTGCGCCTGGAGAGCCGGCTCGGCGGTCCTGACGGCAGCGGCGCGGTCAGCATCCGCGACCTGGTGCGCAACAGCTTGCGCATGCGCCCGGACCGCATCGTGGTCGGCGAGGTACGCGGCGCCGAGGTGCTGGAAATGCTGCAGGCCATGAACACCGGCCACGACGGCTCGATGGCCACCATCCATGCCAACTCGCCGCGCGATTGCCTCTACCGCATGGAAATGCTGGCGGGTTTCGCCGGCTTCCAGGGCAGCGAGGAAAGCCTGCGCCGCCAGATCGCCAGCGCGGTGGACTTCATCGTGCAGATCGCGCGCCTGGGCGGTGGCCGGCGCGTGATCGTGTCGATCACCGAGGTCACCGGCGTGACCGACAACCTGATCACCACCCAGGAACTGTTCCGCCACGAGAACTGGTACGACGCCAACAACGTCGAGCGCGACCGCTGGGTCGGGCTCGGCTTCCATCCGCATTGCCACAAGCTGGAGCCGTTCCGCCAGTTCCTGCGCAATGCCGCGACGGAGGACTTCCAGTGACCGCGGCCCTGGTACTGCTGAGCGTCGCCCTGCTGTGCCTCGCCGGCGGTATCGAGCTGTGGTGGAACACCACGGCCCGGCAGCGCCAGCGCGCGGCGGCCAGCCACGTGGAAAACCGGCTCGGCAACGTCCAGCCGCAGGGCACCGCCACCGCTCCGGGCATGGCGGCGCCCCCACGCCCCGGCGCGCTCGCACCACAACAGGCCTTGCCGGCATGGCGCGCCCTCCTGCGGCGCGCCAACTTGCGCGACAGCATCTCCACCCTCGTATTGTTGGCCGTGCCCGGCCTGGTCCTGGCCCTGCTGACCTGGCTGCGCCTGCATTCGCTGGGCTTCGCCATGCTTGCGCTGGTGCTGTACGCCCTGGTGGCAGCCCTGTGGATCCGGCGGCGCATCGAGCGCCAGCGCAAGCAACTGCTGCGCCAGTTGCCCGACTTCCTCGAGAACATGGTGCGCCTGGCTGGCGTGGGCAACAGCCTGTCCATGGCGTTCCAGACCGCCACGGCGCAGGTGGTGCCCCCGTTGCGCCCGTTGCTGGACAACGCGTTGGTCTACACGCGTGGCGGCCTGGACCTCGACCGCGCCCTGCAACACGCCGCACGCCCCTATCGCCTGCCTGAGATCGAGACGCTGGCCGTGGTACTGGGTACCAGCCTGCGCATCGGCGGCCGCAGCGACCAGATCCTGCAGCGCATGAGCGACTTCCTGCGCGATCTCGAGCAGGTGCAGCAGGAATTGACCGCCACCACGTCCGAAACCCGCATGTCGGCCTGGGTGATCGGCTTGCTGCCGCCCATTTGCGCGCTGTTGATGGCCTTGTTCAGCCCTGCGTTCTTCCAGCCCATGCTGGCGCAGTCCTTCGGCCACAAGCTGCTGCTCGGCGCGCTGGGGCTCGAGGTGCTCGGGGCGTTCCTGCTGTACCGCATGGCGAAGTCGCTATGACATCGATGGCCACGGAGAGTCCATGAACCTGCTCGCCACCGCCGTGTTCCTGTTCGCCCTGGCGCTGCTGCTGTTCGCCATCGACCTGCTGTTGCGCGGCCGCCGCGCGGAACAGGCCGAACGCGCCCTGCAGCAGGCGCTGCAAGGCCAGCGCGAGCAGGCGCAGGCAGATAGCGCGTCGCGCACTCCTGTCCAGCGCCTGCTCGACAAGGTGACCTTGCTCGGCCAGCGCCTGGAGGGCAGCCGACTGCATGCGTGGTTGCTGGCGCCGGAAGACCGCCTGTTGCTGGAACAGGTCGGCTGGAACACCCGCAACGGCATGGCGGCCTTCCTTGGGCTGCGCCTGCTGCTCGCCTTCCTGTTCCTGCTGTTGGCGCTGCTTTTCCTGCAACCCTCCGGCATCCGTGCATTCATCGTGGCGTTGGCCGCCCTCGCAGCCGGCGTACTGTTGCCCAAGCTGGTGCTACGGAGCTGGGCTGCACGCCTGCGCAAGCGCGCCAGCGACGAACTGCCGCTGTTGATCGACCTGTTGCGGCTACTGCAGGGCGTGGGCTTCAGCGTCGACCAGAGCCTGCAGATGCTCGGCGACAAGCTGCGCGGCGCGCTGCCATTGCTCGGCAGAGAATTGAACGAGGCCAATACCGCCTACACGCGTGGCCGCAGCCGGGCGCAATCGTTGCGCCGCATCGGCGAATCGTTCGGCAACGAGGACCTGCACAGCCTGGTGCAGATGCTGGTGCAAGTGCACCAGCATGGCGGCGCCATGCAGGAACCCTTGCGCCAGTTCGGCATGCGCCTGCGCGAGCAGCGCCGCATGCAACTCAAGGAGAAGGTAGGCAAGCTGTCGGTGAAGATGACCATGGTCATGATGTTGACCCTGCTGCCGGCCCTGATGCTCGTGCTGGGCGGCCCTGCCCTGCTTGTCCTGGCCAACGTCATCGGCAAGGTGGGAACATGAAGAAAATACTCCTGCCTGCCACGGCTTGCCTGCTGGCTGCCTGCGCGCACGGCGGCTACATGCGCCCGCCCGTGGCTGCCGAGACCTTGTCCGAGCCATCGCCGCAGGACGATCGCGGCATGTATCTCGAGCTGATCCGGCGGATGCAGCGCGAGGGTGCCTACTACGCATCGCTTGCGCACATCGACGCCTACCGCAAGCGTTTCCCCGACACGCCGGTCCTGCGCTCGCTGCAAGCCGAGGCACTGCGCCGCACCGGCCGCGGCGACGAAGCCGCCGAGATCTACCGAGGCCTGCTCAAGGGTCCGGAAGCCGCCGCCGCCTGGCATGGGCTGGGCCTGATCGCGGCGACCCAGGAGCGCAGCGGCGATGCCGAGTTCGCCTTGGCGAAGGCAGTGGAACTGGATCCGCTCAACGTCGACTACCTGGGCGACCTGGGATTCAACCGCCTGCGCAACGGCCAGGCCGAGGAGGCCCGAGCACCATTGGCGCAAGCCGCGGAACTGGCCCCGGGCGATCCGCGCGCCGCAGCCAACCTGGCGCTGTGGATGTTGCTGCACGGGCAGGCATCCCAGGCCGAGGCGATCATGCGCCAGGCCACCTTGCCGGATGCCACCCGCAACGAGGTCTATCGCCTGGCCGGCAACCTCCGCAACGCCCGGCCACGGCCGGCCCCCGGCGCGGCGCCCGGTGTCGCCAGTACCCCGCCCTCTTCCGTACCCGCCACGGCCGCGCCGCCACGCCCGGGCATCGTCGCACCGCCTTCGATGCTCGAACGCTTCGGCAGTCCCAATTCCCCCTCTTCGGAGACCACCCCGTGACCGCACCGAACTCCTGGCGCCTGCCGATCGCCGTCATCCTGGCCCTGTTCGCCTGCGGTGCCGGGGCCCAGCAGCAACAGCGCCGGCTGACCGATACCCTGCCCGAAACGCCCGCGACGGCGGCAGCCACCACGACCACGGAGCCGCTGCGGGCGCCCGATGCCGGCCCTGCCACGCCACTGCCGCCGCAAACCTCGCCGTTCGCCGATGCCGCGCCTCCGGCTCCGGTGGCCGCCTCCACGCATCCGGCGCGACACGAGATCGGCGATGCCACCCGCGCCCTGCTGCGGTTGCAGGCCGAAGGCACCTACGCCGGCCGCTCGCTCCCGATCCTCGGCGACCAGGCCAGCCGCAGCTACAAGCGCTACCTGGACAGCTTCGACTACCCGATCCCCGAGCGCTTCGAACAGACCGTCCGCGACAACAACCAAACCCAGTAAGCCGCCATGTCCACCTCGATCCGGCCATCGTCGTCCACATCGCCAAGCGGTCCGCGCGCGATCGAGGGGCAGCGAGGCGCCGCCGCGGTCACCATCCTGCTGCTGATGCTGTCGCTGGTCGCGATGCTGGGGCTGGTGGAGGTCGGTTATCTCTATTGGACCAAGCGCGACCTGCAGAAGGTCGCCGATCTTGCAGCGCTGGCGGGCGCTGGCCGGCTGGACCAGTGCAACGCGTCCAATAGCGACAACGCGGCCGCACGCGGAAACGCGGTGAACGACAACAGTTTCGCCGGCACACTGGCTATCCAGTGCGGTTACTGGAATCCGAGCAATCCTGGCGACGACCACTTCGTCAGCGCTACGTCCGCCACCCCGGTGAACGCGGTCAAGGTCGTTGCGCAGCGCAGCCCCGTCCCGTTCTTCCACCAGATCGAGTCGCTGCCAACGATCTCGGCTAGCGCCGTGGCTTGGCGATCGTCTCCGCAAGTGGCTTTCACCGTCGGATCGCAACTCCTGAATGTGAACGGCCAGGCGCCCTTGCAGCAAGTCCTCAAGCTGGTCGGCGTCGATATCGACAACACCACGGTCCTTGGCTACCAGGGATTGGCCAATCTTCAGATCACGCCACGCGGACTACTCGAAGCACTGGGCATAGGCGTCGGCACCGACCTTACCGTCGGCGGTTATAACGCACTGCTTCGGGGCACCAGCATCAGCGTAGGGAAACTGCTCGAGATCATGGCGCAACTGGCGTCCCAGCAAGGCCTGCTCGGCGTTGACCTGAGCCTGCTGCAGCAGAAGCTGGCGTCCGCCGAGCTGGACAAGGTGGAGATCAAGCTCGGCTCCAGTGAATCCACGCCAGGCCTGTTCGCCAGCATCATCGGGCCGATCACCGACCCGGCCGCCGGCCTGGACATACAGCTCAACGCCCTGGACCTGATCGGCGGCGCAGTGAGCATCGCCGGCTCGGGACACGCCGTCGCCATCGGCGACCTGCAGGTGCTCGGTTCCGGCGTCACCGTGAAATCCAGCATCGTCGAACCGCCCTCCATCGGCGTAGGCCCTGTCGGCACAACCGCCTACAACGCACAAGTGCGGCTGTTCGTCGACATCGACACCAACAACCTGACTGCCCTGCTTTCGTCGGTGTTCAAGCTGTTGGGCACTCGACTGAAGCTCCCTATCTACATCGACGTGATCGACGGTTACGCCACGGCCTCGGCGATCGACTGCACCAGCACACCGAAGAACGCCACCTTCGACGTGGTTTCCGCCATAGCCAACGTCTGCGTTGGCAAGGCTACGGTGGACTGGACATCCACCCGCGACATGTGCGCCACCGGCTTGCAGAACGAACAACTGCTCACGCTGTTCTCCCGCCCTCTTCTCAACAGCCAGATCAAGCTCCCCGCGCTTGCCGATCGCCAGAGCCTGACCGTCGACGAAGGCGAAACGGGGTCGACCGAGCCCAACAGATTACTGATCGGCGATACGGTCGCGAATCTTGTCAACGCGCTCCTGAACCTGCTGGGCGACTTGTTGAGCCCGAGTTCGAGCGATAGCAGCACCGCGTCGACGATCGCGACGCAGTACCTCGAAGCGACCAAGGATCCGAGCGGCCGTTACAACGCAGCGAACGTCATTCCCGCGCTGAGGAACGGGATCAACGATCTGGGAGCGCTGGGCACGTGGGAGACGGATATTCCCACCTGCAACCTGCTTATTTGCTGGAAAGCAAAGGGAGACGTCTGGCAGGGATTCCTGAATTCCACCCAGATCGGCGGCAGCTTGCTGGGGTCGGTACTCGACCTGCTCGGCCTGACCGCTTGTGACGGCTTGCTGACCCAACTGCTGGCCTACAACAACTGCGTCCGGAACAATCTGGCCAATTACCTGCAAACCAAACCCGATGGACTCGACAACCTGGGCAGCTACAACCCGTCCAGCGGCGCCGGTAGCTGCGGCGGCGTGGTCTGCCTGCTGCTGCGGCCGGTGGTGGACAGTGTCCTGCGCCCCCTGTTGAATGCCCTCGGTGGATTGCTCAGCAATGTGCTCGCCAGCGTCCTCGGCCTGGAACTGGGCCGTACCGACGTCCACGTCCAATCCATCCAATGCCATTCCGCTCAACTTGTTCACTGACAGGCTTCCTGCCACCCTCGGCCGGCATTCAGCCCATGCTAGACTCGCCCGGCGACGTGCAGTCGCACACGGGGACCCGTCCAGGCTCGACATGCAGGAATCAAAGGGGATGACGCATCGTACTTATATCGCGGCCGGCTGGCTTGCCCTCACCTTGCTGGTCACCACCGCTTGCACGCCCATTGCCTCCGCCGCCCGTGGGCAACAGCGCAGCGTAGCGCCGCCACCGGCCACGACGGCTCCGGCCCCGCCCCCGGAGAGCACCGTCGGCAATACCGCGGCCGAACTGCGCCGGCTGATGGACGCCCAGCAACTGACCGAGTTGCGCACCACTTATAACGGCAACTACGGCGCCAGCCTGCTGTTCCACGCCGATTCGCTGCACTACTACGTGGCGCTGTTCCACGACAAGGAGTTCTGGCGCGTCATCCGCACCGATTCGGTCGAGAACGCCGAGCAGCTCTATCGCACCTTCGCCGACCAGACCCAGCAGCTGGCCCAGGTCTACATCGACACGATCCGCCTGGAAGCCGGCAAGCGCTATACCGAGCGCATGGTCTCGCTCAACGAGCGGCGCCTGCAGGGCATGCAGCAGGAAATCGAACAGCAGCGCCAGCAGGCGATGCAGGTCAGCGCGTCGATCGAGGCCAACAAGCAGCAGGCGGTATCGCTGAGCAGCGAGCTGCGTGCCAGCAATTCGCAGTTGGAGGCGATCAACCAGCGCATCCAGGCGCTGCAGGCGCAGCAGGTCAAGCCCGACCTGGAGTTGCCGCCGGTCAACACGCCGCCGGCACCGAGCCCGACGCCGGCAGCGGCGGACACGCCATAGGATCCAGGGGCCGCTTCGCAGGGCGGAGCGGCCCTACCCTGCGCCCGCCGCGCCCCGTGCACGCATGCCCTGCCACCTCCAGGGGAAGGTGGCGCCGGGCGCGCTGGAATCCATGTTTTGGCATCCATCGCGCCTCCGCGCACTGCCCCGCGGGCCGGCAACGGCGAGGGGTAAGCGGGCCATGGCTTGAGTCGGGGGGCTTTCGCCACCATAAAGCGGATTTCGCCGCTACCGAAACGAGCCCCATGTCCGACACGCCCTACGTATTCGACGCCACGACCGAGACCTTCGAGACCGAGGTCCTGCAAAAATCGCTGCAGGTGCCGGTGCTGGTGGACTTCTGGGCCACCTGGTGCGGCCCGTGCAAGACGCTGGGGCCGATCCTGGAGAAGCTGGCGGCCGAGTATCGCGGCGCTTTCGAACTGGCCAAGGTCGACGTGGACAAGGAGCAGCAGATCGCCGCGGCCTTCCAGATCCGTTCGGTGCCGACCGTGTTCCTGGTCAAGGGCGGCCAGTTGGTCGATGGCTTCCCCGGCGCGCTGCCGGAAGGCCAGCTGCGCGAATTCCTCGCCCAGCACGGGATCGTCCCGGCCGAAGCTGGCGACGAAGCGGCGGTGCCGGAAGCTCCGCTCGATCCGCATGCCGAAGTCGCGCGGCTGCGCGAGGCGATCGCCGCCGCCCCCGACAAGGAGGAGCTCAAGCTCGACCTGGCGCTCGCGTTGCTGAAGACCGGCGACACCGCCGAGGCCGGCCAGCTGATCGATGCGTTGCCTGCCAATCTCGCCACCGATGACCGGGCCCTGCGCGCCAAGGCGCGCCTGGGCTTTGCCGGGGTCCTGAAGGACGCTCCGCCCGCCGATGCGCTGCAGGCCGCCATTTCGGCGAACGGCGCCGACCTGCGCGCGCGCCACCTGCTCGGCGTGCGCCTGTTGCTGGACGGCCAGGACGAAGCGGCCCTGGAACAGTTCCTGGAAATGCTGCGCCAGGACCGCGGTTTCGACGACGGGCTGCCTCGCAAGGCGCTGATCGACGCATTCCGGGTGATCGAAGACGAGGACCTGGTGGGCCGTTACCGGCGGAAGATGTCCTCGCTGCTGTTCTGAGCCGGCGTCGTCCAGCCCTCCCCGGCGGGGAGGGTCCCGGGGGCGGGATATGCGGGGATACCGGGATATGCCGCATAATTGGGCGCACTGCGTCACATTATTGAACGCGGAATCGACCGCGGTTGCTCCACCCCACGGCTAAAGGACGGCACGAAGCCGACGCGCTTCCCACCGGCCTGCGGTCCTGCGTCTTCGAGGAAACTGTGCCGCCTTTGTCTTTGCTCTCCCGCCGCCAGTCGCGTTTCCCGTGGAGCCAAGCGGTCCGCTGCCTTTTGCTCTGTCTTCTTGCGATGTCGATGCCGGTCCAGGCCGCGGACTGGAACTACCGCGTGCGCCCGGGAGACACGCTGTGGGACCTCAGCGCGCGCTACCTCAAGCCGGACGTCCCCTGGCAGCGCCTGGGCAGCTTCAATGCGGTCGCCGACCCGTACGCGCTGCCGCCCGGCCGTACCCTGCGCTTCCCGATCCCATGGCTGCGGGTGCAACCGGCGCCGGCGCGGCTGATCGCGGTACGCGGCGGCGTCCAGGTGCTGACCGGGCACGTCGTGCTGCCGGCCACGACCGGCATGCCGTTGCAGATCGGGGCGCAGTTGCAAACCGGCCCCGATGCCAGCGCCACCGTCGAGTTCGCCGACGGTTCGCAGATGCAGCTGCGCGAGAGCACTCGCGTGCGGTTCGACCGGATGAGCCGGTACGGCGCCACGGGCATGGTCGACACCGAGGTGCGCCTGGAGACCGGGCGGCTCCTCAACGAGGTCGCCCCGGCCCGCGGCCCCGCCTCGCGATACATCATCGATACGCCCAATGGCAGCAGCAGCGTGCGCGGTACCCGTTTCCGCGTCGCCGCGGGTGCGGACGACGGGCGTGGCGCGACCGAGGTGCTGCATGGCGTGGTGCAGGTCGAGAGCGGCAAGGCCCAGCGCCTGCTGCGCCCCGGGCAGGCCGCGCGGCAGGGGGCTGCGAGCGCGCCGCAGCAGGAACCGCTGCTGCCGGCCCCGGTCTTCGACGCCGCCGCGAGCCGGCTGGACACGCCGCCGTTCCGGCTGGCCTGGGCACCGGTGCCGGGCGCCAGCGGATACCGCATCGAGGCGGTCGAAGCCGAGCGCCCGCAGGTGTTGCGCTATGCCCGCGAGACCACGCAGCCTTCGTTGCAGCTCGACGGGCTGGAACCGGGCCAATACCGGTTGCTGGTCCGCGCCATCACCGATTACGGCATCGAGGGCGAGGACGCCGTCCACGCGCTCGACGTGGCGGCCACCCCGACGCCGCCCCTGACCATCGCCCCGCTCGCCGACGCGCAAGTCCACCAGCCGCAACCGCGCTTCGAATGGACCCGCCATCCGGACGCCGCCGCGACGCGGCTGCAGGTCGCGCACGATGAAGCCTTCGCCGACCTGGTGTTCGAACAGGACGTCAAGGGCGTGCGCGCGCGCGCGCCGCAACCGTTGCCGCCCGGCAACTATTACTGGCGCGTGGCCTCGCGCGCCGCGGAAGGCCACCTGGGGCCGTTCGGCCAGCCCTTGGCCTTGCAGGTCAGCGACGCCCCGGTCGACCCGGGGCTGGCGCCTGAGAACGAAAAGGGACGCCTGACCTTGCGCTGGCAGGCCGGCGCCCCGGGCCAGCGCTATCGCGTGCAGCTCGCCCGCAAGCCGGATTTCGCGCGGCCAAAGCTGGACGAAGTGGTCGACCAGCCGCAGGTCAGCCTGAAGCGGCCATGGGGTGGCACCTGGTACGTGCGCGTGCAGACCCTCGACGACGATGGCTACGCCGCACCGTTCTCCGAGCCGCAGCAGATCGCGCTGCGCTGCTACACCTGCTACGGCATCGCCGGCGGCAGCTTGCTGTTGCTCTTGGCGTTGTAGCGATGTCGCGCTTGCGCTGGACGCTGGTCGCCGCCGCCACGCTGGTCGCCGGCGCGCTGTCCTGGTCCGGGTTGTCGTGGCGGCAGGACAGGCAGATCCAGGACATGGCGGTGCGCAACTGGCCGGTGCCGCCCGATCCGAGACTGGCGATCATCGCGATCGACGACCGCAGCCTGCAGGCGCTGGGAAGCTGGCCTTGGCCGCGCGCGGTGCACGCGCGCCTGGTGGACCAGCTGAGCGCGGCCGGCGCCAATGCGGTGGCACTGGATCTCGTGTTCAGCGAGCCCGACAGCCGCGCCCCGGACGACGACCGCACGCTGGGCGCGGCGATCGCCCGCAACGGGCGCATCTGTCTGCCGGTGATCCCTAGCATGGACGCGGCCCTCCCGCCGCAGGAACTGCTGCCCACGCCCACCGTTGCGGCCGGCACCCATTGTTTCGGGCATACCGACCTGGAGCGCGACGCCGACGGCGTGACCCGGGGCGTGTACCTGCGCGCGGGGCTCGGCGATGCCCACTGGCCCGCGCTCGGCGCCGCCCTGGCCGGAGTCGAGCCGCCGCCTCCCGGGCTGCGCTCGAACATCCCGGGCGATGGCACCGCCTATCGCTGGCACCGCGACGCCTATGCAGGCATCCGCTATGCCGGCCCTCCCGGCACCTTTCCCACGTTTTCCTACATCGACGTGATCGAAGGCCGGGTGCCTTCGAACCTGTTGCGCGGCCGCAACGTCATCGTCGGCGTGACCGCCAGCGGCCTCGGCCCGCGGTTCCTGACCCCCATGTCGCAGCAGACCTGGATGAGCGGGGCGGAAGTCCAGGCCAATGTCGCCTCGATGCTGCTGCAGTCCAAGGCAGTCACTCCACTGCCTCCCACGCTGCGGATGCTGCTGGCGGCGTTCCTGGCCGCCGCGGGCGCCTGGGTCGCCACCCTGCCTGCGCAACGCCGGCGCGGCTGGGTGGCTGCCCCGGTCGTCGCCCTCGGCGGCATCGCCCTGGCCGGCCTGCTCCTGCTGCTGGGCGCCGAACGCGGGACCGCGATCGCACCGGCCATGATCACCACGGCCGCGGTCTTCGCGGCATGGCTCGGCATCCACCTGCACCACTGGCGGACCCTGGCCGAACGCGACCCGCTGACCGGGCTCGCCAACCGCCGCGGCTTCGAAACCGCGTTCGCCCGCGAATTCGAGGCCGCCCGTCGAAGCGGGAAACCGCTGGCCCTGATCCTCATCGACGTCGATCACTTCAAGCAGGTCAACGACCGGCTCGGCCACCCGACCGGCGACCTGGTATTGCGCGGCATCGCCGGGGCCGCGCGCGCGCATGCCCGGCGCGCGCGCGACCTGGCCGCACGCCTGGGCGGCGACGAGTTCGCCCTGCTGTTGCCGGAGACGCCGCGGGAAAAGGCCTGCCAGTGCGCCGAGCACCTGCTCGCCCATGTCCATGAACTGCACGCCGCCGATCCGCGGCATCCGCCCGCCATCACCGTGACGCTCGGAGTGCACAGCGCGGTCCCCGGGAACCCCGACCAGAGCACCCAGGGCTTCTTCGCCCAGGCCGACGCGGCCTTGTACCGGGCCAAGGAAGGGGGGCGCGACGGCTACGCCGCCAGCGCGCGCCCCTGACCACCATACCCATGCGAATGGTAAGCTCCGTCTTTTGCGATCCATGGAGCTGCGCATGAAGGCAGGGTTGCTCAGATTCGGTCTCAACCTGTGGCCGCCGTTCCTGTTCACCGGCATCCACGTGACCACCCTGGCCGAGGACTATCGCCATGCCCGGGTCGAGCTGCGCATGCGCCCGTGGAACCGCAACTACGTGCGTACCCACTTCGGCGGCAGCCTGTTCGCGATGACCGACCCGTTCTGGATGCTGCTGGTGATGCACAACGTCGGCCGCGACTACTACGTCTGGGACAAGGCCGGGACCATCGAGTTCGTCAAGCCCGGGCGCGGCACGGTCCTGGCCGAGTTCCGGCTGGACGATGCGTTGCTGGAAGAGATCCGCGCCGCCACCGCCGGCGGCGAGAAGTACCTGCGCTGGTTCGAGAACGAGGTGACCGACGCCCAGGGCGACGTGGTCGCGCGCGTGCGCAAGCAGTTGTACGTCAAACGCAAACCTGCGCGAACCTAGAGCGCCAGGCTCCTGCTTCTTGTGGGAGCGGCTTCAGCCGCGATGGGGCTTTACCGGTAAAGCCCCATCGCGGCTGAAGCCGCTCCCACAAAAGCCGCACCCACAGGAACCACTCCTGCAATCCATCCCGCGCGATCCATCCCGCGCGTGCCAGCCGGTCCGGAAGCCGGACTTCGCTGTACCGCAGCCCGCGGCTCGCTCACAATCGGCCGATCCCGTCCTGGATACGCCGATGCCCGCCACCCGCCTTGCCCTGGCCTGCGCCGCCCTGCTCGCCTGTACCTGCGCCGATGCCGCCACGCCCTATCGCAGCGCCCAGCAGATCCTCGACGCCTCGCCCGCTTCGGCCTGGCGCACGCTGGATCCGGCGCGCACGCTGTACATGGAACTGGACGCCGGGCGGGTGATCATCGAGCTGGCGCCGGAGTTCGCGCCGGAGCATGTCGCCAACATCCGCACGCTGGCGCACGAGCGCTTCTGGGATGGGCTGAGCATCTATCGCGCGCAGGACAACTTCGTCGTGCAGTTCGGCGATCCGGACGGGGAAGAACCCGGCAAGGCCAAGTCGCTGGGCAGCGCCAGGACCCACCTGCCCGCCGAGTTCCATCGTCCCGCCGCCGGGCTGGCCTTCGACCGCCTGCCCGACAGCGACGGCTGGGCGCCGGAGGTGGGCTTCGTCGCCGGCTTTCCCGCCGCGCGCGACCCGAAGAAGGGCACCGCCTGGCTGGCGCACTGCTACGGCATGCTGGGCGCCGGCCGCAACAACGCCGACGACAGCAGCATCGGCGCCGAACTTTACGTGGTGATCGGCCAGTCGCCGCGCCAGCTCGACGACAACATCACCGTGGTCGGGCGCGTGGTCCAGGGCATGGAACTGCTCAGCACGATCCGGCGCGGCCCGCCGCCGATGGGCTTCTACGAGGATCCCGCGCAGCGCACGCCGATCCGCGCGATCCGCTTGGCCAGCGAGGTGCCCGAAACCGAGCGCACGCCCCTGCAGGTGCTGCGCACCGACAGCCAGACCTTCCGCGACGCGACCGAGGCGCGCCGCAACCGCGTCGACGACTTCTACAAGCGTCCGGCCGGGCACATCGACCTGTGCAACGTCCCGGTCCCGGTGCGTGCGCCAACGAAAGGTTGATCGCGCAGAGATACCGATCGACCGGGAACCCGGCTTTTCCCTTCTCCCGCTTGCGGGGGAAGGTGCCGGGGGTGGATGGGGGAATGTGCACCGGCCAAAGCGGCCCTCATGCGGCGCTTTGCGCCACCTTCTCCCGCGAGCGGGAGAAGGAAATGCGCCTGCAGCCCCGAGGGCAAGCGGCCCGTTGGAGAAACGAGCCGGAGAAACACCGGCTTTTCCCTTCTCCCGTTTGCGGGGGAAGGTGCCCGCAGGGCGGATGGGGGAATGTGCACCGGCCAAAGTGGCCCTCATCCGGCGCTTTGCGCCACCTTCTCCCGCGAGCGGGAGAAGGAAATGCGCCTGCAGCCCCGAGGGCAAGCGGCCCGTTGGAGAAACGAGCCGGAGAAACACCGGCTTTTCCCTTCTCCCGCCTGCGGGGGAAGGTGCCCGCAGGGCGGATGGGGGAATGTGCACCGGCCAAAGCGGCCTCATCCGGCGCTTTGCGCCACCTCCTCCCGCGAGCGGGAGAAGGAAGTGCGCTTGCAGCCGGGTGGCAAAGCGGCCAGCTCGAGAAACGAGCCGGAGAAACACCGGCTTTCCCTTCTCCCGCTTGCGGCGGAAGGTGCCCGCAGGGCGGATGGGGGAATGTGCACCGGCCAAAGGCCCTCATCCGGCGCTTTGCGCCACCTCCTCCCGCGAGCGGGAGAAGGAAGTGCGCTTGCAGCCGGGTGGCAAAGCGGCCAGATCGAGAAACGAGCCGGAGAAACACCGGCTTTCCCTTCTCCCGCTTGCGGGGGAAGGTGCCCGCAGGGCGGATGGGGGAATGTGCACCGGCCAAAGGCCCTCATCCGGCGCTTTGCGCCACCTTCTCTCGCGAGCGGGAGAAATGCGCTTGCAGCCCCGAGGACAAGCGGCCCGTTGGAGAAACGAGCTGGAGAAACAAGCGCGGATCTTAATCCCTCGCGCGGCGGCGACCCGGCTCGGTCGCATGCAGGAAGCGGGTGAACGAGTCGCGGGGGCGGTCGATGCCGCATTCGGCCAGCACCATGCCGACATTGCCGCGGTGGTAGGTCCCATGCGCCAGGACATGGAACAGGATCTCCTCGCGCGTCATGGTGCCGCTGTCGCCGTCGGTGAAGATGAAGGCGATGGATTCGTGCAGCGACTGCCTGTCGAGCCTGCCGACGTAATCCCGGTACCAGGCGTCGGACTCGGCGACCTGCTCGCGCAGTCGTTCGACCGTGGGCGTCTCCGGGGTGTTCGTGTCCTGGAAGCCATGCCGTGCACCGCTCAGGTGCGCGGCGAAGATACGGTCCACCACATGGGTATGGTTGACCAGGCGGATGGCGAGCTTGCGTTGCTCCGGATATCTCGAGGCATCGATCCGCGCGAGCGCGTCGAGTATCTCCGCGTTGGCCCACGCCTTGTATGCGAACTGCCTTTCCATGCGACTGCCCGGCCTCTCGTCCGGCTCAACGCGCGCGCTGGCTGACCGCCACGCTGCCCAGGATCAGCACGCCGGCCAGCAGCATCGTCCAGGTCAGCGGCTCGTCGAGGATCAACCAGGCCAACAGCGCGCCGAACACCGGGATCAGGTAGGTCACGGTCGAAGCGCGGGCCGGGCCGATGCGATGGATCAGGCGGTAGTACAGCAGGTACGCCAGGCCGGTGCAGACCACGCCGAGCGCCACCGCGCACGCCCAGGCGCGCGCCGGGACCGCCGCTTCCGGCCAGTGCGACCAGGCCAGCGGCGACAGCAACAGCGCGCTCGCGCTCAGCGTGGCCGCGGCCGACGCGGCCGGCGGCAGGTCCGCCATGTGCCGCTTCACCAGGTTGTAGCCGATCCCGTACAGCAGCGACGCTGTCGCACCGGCCAGCGCGGCCGGGCCGACGCTCAGGCCGCCCGCCTTGCCGGTGGCCAGCACGACCACCCCGGCGAAGCCGACCAGCAAGGCGCCGGCGCGGCGCGCGCCGATCTTCTCGCCGAAGAACAGGAACGCCACCAGGGCGGTGAACAGCACCGTCATCGCATTGCAGATCGCCCCGATCGCCGCCGGCGCGCGCTCGGCTCCCCAGGCGAACAGCAGGAACGGCAGCACCGAGTTGAGCACGCCGATCCCGGCCAGCACCGGCCAGCGCCGCAGCGGGAAGCGCTGGCGCGCCAGCCACAGGAACGGCAGCAGCACCAGCGCGCCCAGCGTCAACCGCAGCTCGACCAGCGCGAACGGCCCGAACGCCGGCGCCGCCACACGCATGAACAGGAACGAACAGCCCCAGACCACGCCGAGGAACAGCAGCTCGACCGGCGTCCGCCAATCGCGGCTCGCCGCCAGCGGCGCCGCCACCGCCTCGCCCTGCGCGCCGCTCATGGCGACACCGCCTTGGCAGGCACTGCGGAAGGACAAGGCACGACGGCGGACGACACGGCACGCATGGCAGGAACCCGGTGGGAGAGGATGCGAGCATCCGCCTCGGACCCGCCGGCCACAAGCGAGTAGTATCGCGGCGAGCCACAAATCTCACTCACGTCTCGATGAAGCTCCGCCCGACCCTGCTGCCTGCGCTCGGCGTGTTCGCCGCGGCGGCCCGCCACCAGAACTTCGCGCATGCCGCCGAAGAACTGCACCTCACCGCCAGCGCGGTCAGCCATCACGTGCGTAAGCTGGAAACGCTGCTCGGCACGACGCTGTTCCAACGCCACGCGCGCGGCGTCAAGCTCACTCCCGAGGGCCGGCAACTGGCCGACGCCGCCAGCGCCGCGCTCAACGACATCGCCGCGGTGGCCGGCAACCTGCATCCGCGCCCGGACGCCGCGCCGCTGCGCATCACCACGCTGCGCTCGCTGTCGTACTGCTGGCTGCTGCCGCGGCTGCCGCGCTTCTGCCAGGCGCACCCGCATATCCGCCTCGAGGTGCAGACCGACAGCGCATTCTCGCGCTTCGAGGAAGGCGGCCCGGACCTGGGCATCCGCTATGGCGAAGGCGCCTGGCCGGGACTCACCGCCCATCACCTGATGGACGAGGAACTGTTCCCGGTGGCCTCGCCCGCCCTGCCCCAGGTCGCCGGGCTGCGCGGCGCGCGCGACGTGGCGGCGCTGACGCTGCTCACCGACCTGTCGCCGCAGGGCTGGCGCGACTGGTTCCGCGCCGCGGGCGTGCACGGCCTGGAGCTGCCGCCGATGCACAGCTTCAACGACAGCACCGACGTGATGCGCGCGGCCGTGTACGGCATCGGCGCGGCGCTGGCGCGCAAGCACATCGCCCAGCCGTACCTGCAGCGCCATGAGCTGGTACGCCTGCCGGGACCGGTCCTGCGCGCCCGGCCCTCGTATTACATCGTCTACCCCACGCACCGCGCACCGAGCCCGGCCGCGGCGCTGTTCATCGACTGGCTCAAGCGCGAGGCCGGCGACGAACGCACGCCGATGCCGGCCTTGCCGGCCGACCTGGCGGGATTGCCGGCCACCGGCAGCGGACGGACGCGCGAACGCAGGCGCCCGGCCCGCGCGGGCCCAGGCGCGTGACATCGACACGCCGGAATGCCCCGCATCCGCGCGCCATCACCCCGCGTTGCCCGCGGCCTGCCTAGGCTGGTCGTCCCTCACCACGGAGTGACGACCATGCCGACACTACGCCTTCGGATCACCGGCAGCGAAGACGACGCCCGCGCCATCGGCAACCTGTTGCTGAGCCTGGACGGCATCGAGCACGTCGAGGAAGTGGACGATCTGATGTCCCACCTGGACGACGACGACTCCAGTTCGGCCGGACTGCCCGACGACGAAGGCCCCGGCACCCACGAGATCGAAGTGGAAGCCGGCAACGACGCCACTGCGCAGAAAGTGCGCGATGCGGTTGAAGAGCTGGCGCGAGAACTGGACGTGTTCGTGGAGTTCGAAGAGGACGAAGGCTGAGGCAATAGCAGTTGTTGCTGTTGCCCGTGATCTCGCATTGGATCGGGGTAGCCCCTCCTCGCGCGGCGTGCGCCAACCTTGTATGGACTGCGAGCGTCACTGCGGCGCGGCCCCTCCGAAGCGGCGGAGCCGGCGGAAAAACCCGAAGGGCGACGTGCATGGCTGCACGTCGTTTTTCGCCGCGGCAGGGCTCGCCGGAAAAGGCGAAGCACCGCTTCGTCCCCAGCGGGCGGGCATTCGCCGGGCGGCGCCGCTCCTGCGGCGCGCGTGCACAAGCGAAGAAAAGTGACTGACCGAAGGCGAAAGCTTTTGCCTTGATTGAAGGCCCCAAAGCCAAGAGCAACGTCCCTGGATCCCCGCCTTCGCGGGGATGACGATAGATGGATAATGGGGGCCGGATGGATGGCGAGAAAATCCCGGGATGATCAGCCATGACCAGCCACATTCGGCTGTCATGAAGCACTTTGGCTGCTGAAAGCACTCCTGCGTTCGCGGGAATGGCGATGGCAAGGATCCCAAGGCCTCACTCGTACCCTCATCCGCTCCTTCGGAGTACCTCGCTTCGCGCGCTGGACGCTCAGGCGCGTGCGAGCCAGTGGCTCGCGGGCCACACGTCTTCGCCCCGAGAAGAGGACCTCACGCCACCCTTTACCGGCCGGCAATAGCGAGAACCACGTGGATGGGATGGGCTCCACGGGAAGCGCAAACCTCCCATCCACATGGCCAATCTGTCACGCGCCGCGCTTGCGCCGCCTGCGCCACCACCCGTGCAACACCGCCAACAACACCACCACCACGATCGCGACCGGCGCCAATCCCGCCACCGCACGCACCAGGAACGCCACGCTCCCCGCGAAGATCCGGCCGCTTTCCGCGAACGCCTCGCCGATCTCGCTGCGTCCCTGCTCCCCGCCGGTGGCGCGATAAGCGATCGTGACCTTCTGCGTATCGATACGACGGCGCTGCTGCGCCGCCTCGCGCTGCGCCGCTTCCGCGGAGGCCTCGATCTCGGCCAGCCGCTGCGAGATCGCGAGCAGGTCGGCCACCTTCAGGTCGCTGCGCTGCTGGAATTCGAGCAGGCGCGCATGCTCCTTCTGCAACCGCTCCTGCGTCATCCGGTTGTCGGCGGCCTGCTGGGCCAGGTCCTCCGCGCGGGTGCTGCGCGAGGCCAGTTCGCCGCCCTCTCCGGCCAGCTTCAGGATCGGTTCGACCCCCGCCGGCGCGATCCGCAGCTCGATGTCGCCGCTCGCGTAGGGCCCGCCCTGCTGCGACACCGACAGCACCGCGCAATCGCCGAAGCGCGCCTGCTGGCAGGCCTGCTGCACCGCATCGATGCGCTTGGGGATCTCCGCCGCCGGCACGCGCACCTGCACGTCCGTCTCGTAGGCGAGGAAGGTCCCTTCGGGCGCCTGCAGCATCTTGGCCGAGGCCGCCGGCGCCGCTGGCGCGATGGCGGCAAAGCTCTCCGCCGCGGCACCTTCGCCGCCCTGGCGGCTGCAGCCCACCGCGACCAGCGCCGCGGCGGCGAGGCCGAGCATGCGCAGGGTCACAGGCGCGCTCCGTCGATCGGCACCACCTTCAGCGTGGACAGGTCCACCTCCGGCAGGCAACGCACGTTCACCGCCACCATCCGCTCGCCGGTGCGGGGATCGGTGCCCTCGCTGAAAGGCGCGATGCCGCATACGGTGCAATGGTGGTGATCGATGTGATGGTGGTTGAACCGGTAGGTGGCCAGCCCGGCCGGATCGCCGTGCAGGGACAACGATGCGTGCGGACCGAACCACAGCAGGCCGCCGCGGCGCCTGCACATGGAGCAATTGCAGTCGTAGACCTCGGCGATGGCCGGCTCGGCCTCCAGGTCGAACGCGACCGCCCCGCAATGACAGCTGCCTGCGTACTTCATGTGCGTACCCTCCCTTGGAAAGCGCCAGTTTAGAGCGAGCGACGGCCCGTGGGACGGGACGCGACGAGCCGGCCCGATGGACCTGGCCCCATCCAACGGCAGGGGTGCCCGGGCGGCGGGCGCCGTATGCTGGGGGTTTCGTCCACCCAAGGTCATCCCATGCGCAAGCATCTGCTCGCCGCCGCCCTGCTCGCCGCCCTCGCCGGCTGCCAGCAGGCCGAATCCCCGTCGTCCGCCTCGTCCTCCGCCGCCAGCGCCACGGCCAGCCCGGCCGCCGACCCGGCCGTGGACGCCCGCTTCGCCGAGCTGTCGAAGAAGGCGCTCGACACCTGGATGCAGCTCTCGCCGGTCAACGCCACCCAGATCGGCGACCATCGCTTCGACACGCAGATCGACGACCTCAGCGCGGCCGGCCGGCAGAAGAGCCTGGACGCCGGCAAGGCCCTGCTGGCCGAGCTGGACGCGATCGACGTCGCCAGGCTCTCGCGCGAGAACCAGGTCGATGCGGCGATCCTGCGCAACCAGCTGCAGTCGGACATCTGGGGCACCGAGACGCTGCAGAGCTGGGCCTGGGACCCGCAGCTCTACAACGGCCTGGCCGGCAGCGCGATCTACGGCCTGATGGCGCGCGAGTTCGCGCCGCTGCCCGAGCGCATCAAGTCCGCCACCGAGCGCATGGAGAAGATCCCGCAGGTCTTCGCCCAGGCCCGCGAGAACCTGGACCCGGCGCGCGTGCCGAAGATCCACGCCGAGACCGTCGCCAAGCAGAACAAGGGCATCCTCTCCATCGTCGACGCCTTCATCACCCCGCACCTGGGCGAACTGGCGCCGGCCGATGCCGAACGCACCCGCGCCGCGATCGAGACGCTGAAGAAGGCGGTCGCCGAGCAGCAGGAATGGCTGGACAAGACCCTGGTGCCGAACGCCAAGGGCGATTTCCGCATCGGCGCGGAGAAGTACGACCAGAAGCTGAAGTTCGCGCTGCTGTCCTCGCTCTCGCGCGCCGACATCAAGCAGCGCGCCGAGTCCGAACTCAAGCGCGTGCGCGAGGAGATGTACGGGATCGCCCGCACCGTGCTGAAGGACAAGCCCGGCGCCCCGGCCCTGCCGGACGCGCCCAGCGACGAGCAGCAGCAGAAGGCCATCGAGGCCGCGCTGGAGCTGGCCTACGCCGAGCGCCCGGCGCGCGACAAGGTGGTCGAGGACGCCAAGGCCTCGCTGAAGTCGGCCACCGACTTCGTGCGCGCGCACGACCTGGTGACGCTGCCGGACGCGCCGGTGGACGTGATCCTGATGCCGGAGTTCCAGCGCGGCGTCGCGGTCGCCTACTGCGACTCGCCCGGCCCGCTCGACAAGAACCTGAAGACCTTCTACGCGATCTCGCCGATCCCGGACGACTGGTCGCAGGCGCAGGTCGATTCGTTCCTGCGCGAGTACAACTCGCGGATGATCCACCTGCTGTCGATCCACGAAGGTATCCCCGGCCACTATCTGGAAGGCTGGCACTCGGCCAAGTTCCCCTCGACGCTGCGCGGCGTGCTGCGCTCGGGCATGTTCGCCGAGGGCTGGGCGGTCTACACCGAGCGGATGATGCAGGAGCAGGGTTACCTGGACAACGACCCGCTGTTCCACCTGGTGCAGCTGAAGTTCTACCTGCGCACCATCGCCAACGCGATCCTCGACCAGGGCGTGCACGTGGACGGCTGGAGCCGCGAGCAGGCGATGCACCTGATGACCCACGACGCGTTCCAGCAGGAGAGCGAGGCGGCCGGCAAATGGGTGCGCGCGCAGTTGTCCTCGGCGCAGCTGCCGACCTACTTCGTCGGCGTGCAGGAACACCTGGACATGCGCAAGGCGGTGCAGGAGAAGCTGGGCGACAAGTTCGACCTCAAGGCCTACCACGACCAGGTGCTGTCGTACGGCGCGCCGCCGGTGCGCTTCGTGCGCGAGCTGATGCTGGACCAGCCGATCGAGTGACCGGCAACGGAAGTGCCCGGCCGGGCCGGGCACTTCCTGGAATCCAGGCTCTAGGCCACCCGCACGACGAGCTTGCCGAAGTTGCGCCCCTGGAGCAGCCCGGCGAACGCCGCAGGCGCCTGCTCCAGGCCATCGACGATGTCCTCGGTCGGATGGATGAGGCCGGCCGCGATCCAGGCTTCCGCCTCGCGGCGGAACTCGGCGTGGCGCGTGGCGTAGTGGTCGAGGATGATGAAACCCTCCATGCGCACGCGCTTGCTCAGCACGGTCGCCAGCAGCCTGGCCGACCTGTCCGGCCCCGGCGCCTCGCCGGCCGCGTTGTAGTGGGCGATGAAACCGCACACCGGCACGCGCGCGCCGATGTTCAGCAGCGGCAGCACCGCCTCCAGCACCGCGCCGCCGACGTTCTCGAAGTACACGTCGATCCCCGACGGGCAGGCCGCGGCGAGCCGCTGCGCGAAGTCCTCGTCGTAGCGGTCCACGCAGGCATCGAAGCCGAGCGTCTCCACCGCATGCCGGCATTTGTCGGCACCGCCGGCGATGCCGACCACGCGCAGGCCCTTCAGGCGGGCGATCTGCCCGACCATCGCCCCGACCGCGCCGGTGGCCGCGGCCACCACCACGGTGTCGCCCGGCCGCGGCTGCCCTATGTCGAGCAGGCCGACGTAGGCGGTGAAACCGGGCATGCCAAGCGCGCCCAATGCCAGCGACGGCCGCTCCATGTCGCCCAGGCGTTCCAGGCCGGTTCCGTCGGACAGCGCATAGTCCTGCCAGCCGGCCTGCGCCAGCACGAGCTGGCCCGCCTCGAAGCCGGGATGGCGCGATTCGACCACGCGGCTGACGGTGCCGCCGACCATCACCTCGCCCAGCGCCAGCGGCGGCGCATAGCCGGGCCCGATCTCGTCCATCAGGTTGCGCATGTACGGATCGAGCGAGAGATAGTGCGTGCGCAGCAGCACCTCGCCCTCCTCCGGCGACGGCACGGGCACCTGCTCGAGGCGGAAATCCCGGGCGCTCGGCAGGCCCTGCGGCCGCGCGGCGAGGACGATGCGGCGGTTGACCGGCGATCCCGCCACGGGAGACGTGCTTTGCATCGGGTTCTCCATCGTGTGCTTCAAGCCGCTTCGCCGGCCGGTTCCTGGCCGATGCGCGGACCGCGGTGCCAGGTCAGCATCGCGCCCAGCACCATGGTGACCAGCGCGAACAGCGGCGCCCCGAGCGCCCCCATGTGGTCCACGAGGACGCCGCCACCCACCGCACCGCTGGCGATGGCCACCTGGAAGGCCGCCACCAGCAGGCCACTGGCGCCTTCGGCCTGGTCCGGCGCGGCGCGCACGATCCAGATCTGGAAACCGACCGGGAATGCGGCGAAGGCGAAGCCCCACAAGGTGATCGCCACCGCGGCCACCAGCGCCGACTCGCCGCGCACCAGCAGGCTGGCGGCCAGCAAGGCGATGGTCACGCTGCCGAACATGATCGCCAGGCGCTCGCTGCGCCCCGCCAGGTAGCCGCCGAACAGGTTGCCGAAGAAGCCGCCGATGCCGTAGGCCAGCAGCACCGCCGAGATCGCGCTCAGCGACAGGTGGCTGACGTTCTCCATCAACGGGCGCACGTAGGTGAAGCCGGCGAAGTGGCCCGAGATCACCAGCAGCACCGCCAGCAGCACCACGCGGATGCCGGGCCGCGCCAGCAGGTGCCCGAGCACCTGCAGGTCCGACTGCGCGCGCGGCTTGAGCGCCGGCAGGCTGAGCAGTTGCGCCAGCAGGGTCAGCAGCGAGACCGCGCCGGCCGCCATGAAGGCGCTGCGCCAGCCCCAGGTGTCCCCCATCCACGCGCCTACCGGGGCCGCGCAGACCGTGGCGACCGAGACGCCGGTGAGGATCAGCGACATCGCGCGCGGGAACAGCGACTCCGGCACCAGGCGCATCGCCAGCGGCGCGGCCATCGCCCAGAAGCCGCCCAGCGCCACGCCCAGCACGACGCGCGCCACCAGCAGCGTGGACAGGGTGTGCGCCATCACCGCCAGGACATTCGACAACAGCAACAGCAGCGTGAGGCCGAACATCACCTGGCGGCGGTCCAGGCGCCGGGTCAGCAGCGGCAATGCCGGGGCGGCCACCGCGGCCACCAGGGCGGTCGCGGTGACGCTCTGCCCGGCCGCGCCTTCGCTGACCGCCAGGTCGGCCGCCATCGCGGTCAACAGGCTGGCCGGCAGGAATTCCGCGGTGACCAGGCCGAACACGCCCAACGTCATGGCGCCCACCGCCCACCAGTTGGCGGCGGCGGGAGCGTCGGGCTGAACAGGGCCGGAGGCGGGGTCGGAACGGGTGTCGGGGATCACGGTGGGGGACCGGGAAGTGAAGGGACCGGCAGATTAGGCGTATGATTCTGGCGTTTCCATGCCGGAAAACCCCTAATGCTTGTCCAATCCTCCCAACCCTCCCCGATCGCCTCGGCCCAGACGCCCCCGGACATGCTGACCCAGGTGTTGCTGGGCCTGCGCCTGGACGGCGTGGAGTACGGCCGCTGCGAATTGCAGGCGCCGTGGTCGCTGGCGTTTCCGGCGCAGCGCGATGCGCGCTTCCATTTCGTCGCACGCGGCGGCGCATGGTTGCGCGTGGAGGGCGCGGAATGGAAGCGGCTGCAGGCCGGCGACGCGGTGTTGCTGCCGCGCGGCAGCGCGCACGTGCTGGCCAGCGCGCCGGACGTGCCCACGGTGGAGATCGGCAGTTGCGCGCGCACGCCGGTGTGCGACGACGTCTACCTCGTCTGCAAGCGCGGTTGCGACGGCACCGGCGGCGACGGCAAGGCCGAGCCTCCGCCGCCGGACGTACTGTTCTGCGGGGCGATGCGCTTCAACCTGGACCCGCTGCACCCGCTGCTGGCGATGATGCCGGAGCAGATGCTGGCCGGCGACCTGCTCAAGCGCGACCCGGCCGTGCCTGTGCTGCTGGAAGCGATGGAGCGCGAGGCGTCGCTGGACCGCATCGGCGCCTGCGGCATCCTCGCGCGCATGGCCGACGTGCTCGCCGCCAGCATCATCCGCGCCTGGGTGGAATGCGCCTGCAGCGACGCCAGCGGCTGGATCGCGGCGGTGCACTGCCCCAAGATCGGCAAGGTGATCGCGGCCGTGCATGCCGAACCGGAGCGCGATTGGAGCGTCGCCGAGCTCGCCGACCTGATGGGCGCCTCGCGCTCGCGCTTCGCCGAATCGTTCACGCGCACCGTCGGCGAGAGCCCGGCGCGCTACGTCGCCAAGGTCAAGATGTTCCGCGCACGCCGCTGGATCGAGCAGGAAGGCATGCGCGTGGCGGTAGCCGCCGGGCGCCTGGGCTACGACAGCGAGGCGTCCTTCAGCCGCGCCTTCAAGCGCATCATCGGCGTGCCGCCGAGCGCGGTGCGGCCGCAGGCCCGCACCGCCGCTTGAGGCGGCGATCGGCCAGCCCGCTCCGCGCCTGCGTGGCCGCCATGCCACTGCGAATAGAGAATACTTCGCGCCGTGCCGCAACTTCGGCGATTGCTTCAGCGGCAACACCCGCAACATGGTGGGCACGGCGACCTACCGCTTCTGAGGCCGCGGCGGGCCGCCACCGGGCGGTGGCGGCCCCGGCTCGGACTGACCGCCTCCGTGCGCCGCCATCGCTCTCCGATGCGGCGCATGGAAGTCCGCCTCAGCCCAGCCGCATCGACAGTTCCACGTCCTCGTCGAACGCCAGCGACAAGTAGCCGGCTTCCGGCGAACGCACCCGCGCCAGGTACTCGGGGCTGTAGTCGGCGTTGTCGGCGACCACCAGCGCACCCGGGCGCAACCGCGGCTCCAGGAGCGCCAGCACCTCCGGGTACAAGGCCTTGGCGCCATCCAGCAGCAACAGGTCGATCGTCTCCGGCGGATCCGCAGCCAGGGTCTGCAATGCGTCGCCGGCACGGATCTCCACCAGGTCCAGCAGGCCGCCCGCTTCGAGGTTGGCGCGTGCGCGCGCCAGCTTGGACGGCTCGAACTCGCTGGTGACCAGCCGGCCGCCTCCGTTGTCGCGCAAGGCGGCGGCCAGGTGCAACGTGGAGATGCCGATGGAGGTGCCGAACTCGACGATGCTGCGCGCCCGGCAACTGCGGGCCAGCATGTACAGCAACGTGCCGGTCCGCCGCGAGACCGCCAGCGGCAGATCCTTCAACCGGCCGTAGAAATCCAGGTAGTCGGTCTTGCTGCGCATCAGGCGCGCTTGCTCGTCCGCGGACAATGCGGCCACGGCCGGGCTGTCCACGGGCGAGGCGGCGGCGTCCTCGGCGAACAGGCGGTCCAGCAGCGGCGCCAGGAGGGGGAAAACCGGGGTGTTCATTGGTGAATCTCCGAAAGGAATGAAGGTGCACGTCGCGCCGGACTAGAATGCGAGCAATCATTCGCGTTTTCTAATCGCATTCCGGGACTGGCCATGAGCGCACCGCACGCGCCCCGTATTTCCCAGCGCAAACAGCCCAAACAGGCGCGTTCCAACGAACTGGTGGCGGCGATCCTGCAGGCGGCCGCTCAGGTTTTGGCCGCCGAAGGCGCCACCCGTTTCACCACCGCTCGGGTCGCCGAGAAGGCCGGCGTCAGCATCGGCTCGCTGTACCAGTACTTCCCCAACAAGGCGGCGATCCTGTTCCGCCTGCAGAGCGACGAATGGCGCCACACCAGCAACCTGCTGGCCCGCCTGATGGCCGATCGCGCGCAGCCGCCGGCCGGGCGCTTGCGCGCCCTGGTGCATGCGTTCGTGCGCTCCGAGTGCGAGGAAGCGGACATGCGCGTCGCGCTCGGCGATGCCGCGCCGTTCTACCGGCACGCGCCCGAGGCGCGCCAGGCGCGCGAGGCGGGCGAACGCGCCTTCGCCGATTTCATGCGCGAAGCGCTGCCCAGGGCCGACGCGCCGACCCGCGCGCGGGCCGGCGGCTTGATCACCGATACCCTCAGCGGCGCCGGCAAGCAGTTCTCCGAAAGCCCGCGCCGGCCGGAGGAGATCGCCGCCTACGCCGACGCGATGGCGGACATGTTCTGCGCCTACCTTGAACGCCTGGCGGAAGCCAGCGCCAAGGGACGGGCCCCGTAGCGGGCCGCCCGGATACGGAACCTGCCGGGCGGGCCGACGCGCACCGCGGCGGTGCGTTGCCTCAGGCCTCCGCCGCCACGAACCCGCCGGTCTGGCGCGCCCACAGCCGCGCATACAGCCCGCCGCGCGCGACCAGTTCGGCGTGCGTGCCGGTCTCGACGATCGCGCCGCGGTCCATCACCACCAGCCTGTCCATGCGCGCGATGGTCGAGAGCCGGTGCGCGATCGCGATCACCGTCTTGCCGGCCATCAGCTCGTCGAGGCTGTCCTGGATGGCGGCCTCGACCTCCGAATCCAGCGCCGAGGTGGCCTCGTCCAGCACCAGGACCGGGGCGTCCTTCAGCAGCACCCGCGCGATCGCGATGCGCTGGCGCTGGCCGCCCGACAACTTCACGCCGCGCTCGCCCACGTGCGCCTCGTAGCCGCGCCGGCCCTCGCCGTCCACCAGCGTCTCGATGAAGCTGTCGGCGCGGGCCTTGCGCACCGCTTCGTGCAGTTGCGCCTCGGTGGCGTCGGGCCGGCCGTACAGCAGGTTGTCGCGGATCGAGCGATGCAGCAGCGAGGTGTCCTGGGTCACCACGCCGATCTGCGCGCGCAGGCTCTCCTGCGTCACCCGCGCCACGTCCTGCCCGTCGATCAGGATGCGGCCGCTCTCCAGGTCGTACAGGCGCAGCAGCACGTTGACCAACGTCGACTTGCCGGCGCCGGACGGGCCGACCAGGCCGATCTTCTCGCCCGGCCGCACCTCCAGGTCCAACCCGGCGATCACCCCGCCCTGCTTGCCGTAATGGAAGTGGATGTCCTCGAAGCGCACCTCGCCGCGCGTCACCTGCAGTTCGCGCGCGTCCGGCGCGTCCTGCACCGTGAGCGGCCGCGAGATGGTCTGCATGCCGTCCTGCACCGTGCCGATGTCCTCGAAGATGCCGTTGATCGTCCACATGATCCAGCCGGACATGTTGTGGATGCGGATCACCAGGCCGGTCGCCACGGTGATCGCGCCGACGCTGACCTGGCCGCGGCTCCACAGCCACAGCGCCAGCGCGCAGGTGCCGACGATCAGGAAGCCGTTGATGATCGCGATCGAGGTATCCATCGAGGTGGTCACGCGGGTCTGCGCGCGATGCTTGACCGCCAGCTCGTCGATCGCCTCGCGCACGTAGCCCTGCTCCCGCCCGGCCCGGGCGAACAGCTTCAACGTCGCCACGTTGGTGTAGCCGTCGACGATCCGGCCCATCGCCTTGGAGCGCGCATCCGAGGCGATCCAGGCACGGGTCTTCATGCGCGGCACGAAGTGGACCATCAGCGCCACGTAGGCGACGAGCCACAGCAGCAGCGGCGCGGTCAGCAGCGGGTCGGCCTGCGCGAACAGGTACAGCGCGCTGCCGGTGTAGACCACGATGTACCACAGCGCATCGACCATCTGCACCGCCGACTCGCGCAGCGAGGTGCCGGTCTGCATCACCCGGTTGGCGATGCGGCCGGCGAAGTCGTTCTGGAAGAACGACAGGCTCTGCCGCACCACGTAGTTGTGCATCAGCCAGCGCGCGCGGTTGCTCAGCCCCGGTACGATCGCCTGGTTGACCAGCAGGTTGTGCACGCCCACCAGCAGCGGGCGCGCGATCAGGGTGATGCCTCCCATCCACAGCAGCTCGACGGCATGGCGCCGGAAAAAATCCGGGCCCGGGCGCTCGGCCACCATGTCGACGATGCGGCCGAGGAAATCGAACATCGCCACTTCGACCAGCGCCAACAGCAGGCCGGCGACCAGCGTCGCCAGCAGGACCGGCCACAGCGGGCGCAGGTAATGCAGGTAGAAACGCCGTACCGCACCGGGTGGCGTGCGGTTTTCCGGCGAAGGAAACACCTCCACCAAGGATTCGAACCACCGGAACATCGCCAGACCCCAATCGACAAAGGCGCCGAGGGTAGCTCATTGGATGTGGTGGTCAAGCGAACGGGATCGAACCGATCGCGGCGAGCCCGGCCCCGCACCGGCGGCGCGAACGGCGGCGTGCGCAACACGTCCGGAGCGCATCGTCGCGAGACGCGGCCTGGGGTAGCAGGCGGCCTTCAAGCAGCACGCTGCTCCAGTGCGGCGTGAACATGTGGTCCCAGTCGTAGTAGATCGACTGCGACAGGTACAAGCCCGAAGCCGTCTGGAACTGCAGGCCCGCGCCGCGCGTGCTGTCGGCGAACAGGATGCCGCGTTGTACCGACAACCGGCAGCGGCTCCCAACGGTCCTGCAAAGCGCCGTCGTAGCTCGGCGTGGTGACGGGCGCCATCCCGACCGTCAATTCGGTCTTGTCGCCCCACAGGCTCCCGGGCGCGGCAGGCGACGCCGCAGGATCCGGATCGGCAGGCGCGGCCCACGAGGTCAAGGGCATGCCGGCCCGGGCCAACAAAGCCAGGCGCCGCGCGCCGCGAGCAAAAGCCACCATCCCGAGTCTCTCCCTGGAAACAGACGCTCGCCCGGACAAGCGGTCCCGGCACGTCTCCAGTGTGGCCATTCCGGCCTTCCGCCAGCCTTTCGGGGAGGCCCGCAAACTGAACGCTTTCCCTCACGGCGGATCGCGTACCCGCTTCAGGCGCCCTGCCCGAAACTCTTGCGGTACGCCGACGGCGCCACGCCCACGTTGCGCCTGAATGCCGCCCTGAACGCCTCCAGCGTTTCGAAGCCGCAGGCCTCCGCCACCCGCTCCAGGTCGAGCCGGCCGGCCTCCAGCAGCGCCTTCGCGGACCGTATGCGTTCCTGCTGCAGCCACTGCCCCGGCGTCGTGCCGATCGCCTGCTTGAAGCGGCGATAGAAATTGCGCTCGCTCATCGCCGCCGCCCGGGCCAGGTCGGCGGCGGCGATGCCGTCGGCCAGCCGCTGCCGTGCCCAGTCGAAGACGCCATCGAACGGATCGTTGCGGCGCCTGGCCACCGGACTGGCCACGAACTGCCGCTGCCCGCCCTCGCGGTGCGGCAGCATCACCAACCGCTGCGCCACCCGGTTGGCGATCGCGGTACCGAAGTCGCTGCGGATGAGGTGCAGGCCCGCGTCGATCCCGGCCGCGCTGCCGGCCGAGGTGACGATCCGGCCGTCCTCGACATAGAGCGCATCGGGGACCAGCGTACTGGCGGGGAAGCATTCGCGGAAACGCTGCTCGTAGCGCCAGTGCGTGGTCGCCCGGCGTCCGTCCAGCAGACCGCAGTGGCCGAGCAGGAACGCCCCGGAGCAGATCGACATCAGCCTCGCGCCGCGCGCGTGCGCCCGGCACAGCGCGGACTTCAAGGCTGCGGAAGGCTTCACCTCCGGCCCGCTCCAGCCGGGCACCACGATCGTATGCGCCCTGCGCAACAGCTCCAGCCCGCCATCGGCCGCGATCCGCATGCCGCCGATCCCGCTGCGCACCCGTCCCGCGGTCATGGCCACGCCGAAGCGATACCAGGCCACCTCCAGCTCCGGCCGCGGCAGGCCGAACAACTCGGCGGCGATGCCGAACTCGAACAGGCACAGGTCCGGATACGCCAGCGCGACCACGTACGGGGTTTTCTTCGCCATGGCAGGAAATGACCGGTATCCGTCAATCCTGCCAGTTTAACCGGCGCCCTGCCCGGACCACACTGGCACCGCCCCAGCCAAGGAGACGATCCATGCCGAACCCCGTACTGCAGGTCCCCGCCGCCGCCAGCGCGGAAGCGCTGCGCCATTTCACCGCCAAGCTGCACCTGGAAACGGACTGCTGGGACGTGCACGAAGCGATGGCATCCGGCGCCCCCGGCTTCGTCCTCCTCGATGTGCGTGCCCCGGCGCTGTATGCCCGGGGCCACGTACCGGGGGCGATCAACCTGCCCCACGGCAAGATCGTCCAGGGCAAGCTCGCCCATCATCCGGCCGGCACCCTGTTCGTCGTGTACTGCGCCGGACCCCACTGCAACGGCGCGGACAAGGCCGCGGTACGCCTGGCCATGCTGGGGCGCCCGGTCAAGCTCATGATCGGCGGCATCACAGGCTGGCTGGACGAGGGTTTTGAATTGGCACGCGAGGAAGTGGCGAGCGAGGCCGTGTGATTTGCATGCAGGCCCGGGCGATCTTTGCCTTTGCTGTTGCTGTTGCTGTTGCTGTTGCTGTTGCTGTTGCTCGTGATGTTGCTTTGGCTTTTCGCTTTTGACCTTGACTTACCGGGGCCCCTCCGAAGCGGCGGAGACGGCGGGTAAAACCCCGAAGGGGCGACGCACATGGATGTGCGTCGTTTTTCGCCGCGACAGGAGGTCGCGTCCGAAAATCCCATTGGCTCCGCGGACCCGCAGCGCAGCTGCGGGCGCGCAAGCGGGGTGTGTTTGATCAGCCGTTCGGCTGCTGTGAAGCGCTTCTTTGGGTTACCTTTCTTTACGCGGCACATCCTTGTGCCGCGCCCTTCGGGCCGGCTCCGCCGTGCGGCGCCGCTCCTGCGGCGCGCGTGCACAAGCAAAGAAAGGTAACTCGCCGTAAGGCGAAAGCTTTGGCCTTATCGCCAAAGGCCCAAAGAGCCCAAAAGCAAAGTCCCTGGATGATCAGCCATTCGGCTGCTGAAAAGCGCTTCCCGCCTTCGCGGGAATGACGGTAGAGAGATTCCGCGGGGCAGCGGAATGGCATCAAAGCCAAAGAGCTTCCTCTACACAAAAACAATGACAGGACACCCCCTATCGATTAAGCCCCGTCACTCCACCGGCACCAAGACCAAATCCTGGAAATCGAAGCTGAAGTCCGTCAACGGCGACACCGCCTCCATCCTCGCCTCGCGCACCTTGCCATCCGGCGTCAGCGCGAAGGTGACGAACGCATCGGCATTGAGCGAGCGATCGTCCCAGCGCACGATGAACGTATCGTGCTGCCAATGCTCCAGCGTCCCGAGCAACTGCGCCGTCTTCGAGAACTGCAGCCGCAGGCGTTCCCCTTCCCGGCGCACCACCACGTCCCCGTACCACGGGTCGCGGTAGGTGCCGGCATAACCGGACAACGGCAACGAAGGCCTGGACTTCGCATCGCGCGCCGCCATGTGCCTGTCCCAACTCTCGTCGGCCTTCTCCTGCGACTTGGCCACGGCCTTGGCATAGGCATCGGTCCAGTCGGTCTTCGGCGCGTCCAGATAGGCGTCGAGGACCTGCATCGTCACCGCATTGAACGCGGCGCCGACTTCCTGGTTGGTCAGCACGATCACGCCGAGCTTCCGCTCCGGCACCAGGGTCAGGCGCGAGACCATGCCCGGCCACCCGCCGGTATGCCAGACCAGCTTGTGGCCGCGGTAGTCGCTCAGGTTCCAGCCCTCGCCGTAGCCGGCGAAATTCGGCCTTGCCGGCGCCAGCTCGGGCACGCTCGGCTCCGGGATGGCGATGGGCGTGATCACCGACCACATCTCGCGCTGGCGCTGCGCGCTGAACAGCGGCGTGCCGTCCGGCAGCTTGCCGCCGGCCAGTTGCACGTTCATCCACTTGGCCATGTCGTGCACGCTGGAATAGATGCCGCCGGCACCGGAGTTGTTCGACCAGGTCAGCGGCGCGACCGTGCGCAGTTCGCGGAAGTCGTACTTGGCATGGCCCACCGCCGGCGCGTCGCCGGGGCGGAGATGGTCGGCGTTGAAGCGGGTGCCGCCCATGCCGACCGGATCGAAGATGCGCTTCTGCAGGAAGTCGGCATAGGACATGCCGGAGACCTGCTCGATCACCTTCTGCGCCACCGCGTAGAGGATGTTGTCGTAGGCGTACCGGTCGCGGAAGCCGCCCTTCAACGGCACCTTCGCCAGGCGCTTCACCACTTCGTCGGTGCTGTAGCCGGTGGTCGGCCAGAACAGCAGGTCGCCCGCGCCCAGGCTCAGCCCGCTGCGGTGGGCGAGCAGGTCGCGGATGCGCATCTCGCCGGTGACGTAGGGATCGGACATGCGGAACCACGGCAGGTGGTCGATCACCCGGTCGTCGAGCTTGAGCTTGCCCTCGTCGGCCAGGATCGACAGCGACGCCGCCGTGAACGCCTTGGTATTGGAGGCGATCGCGAACGGCGTGGTCGCCTCCACCGCCCCGGGCTTGCCGGCCTCGCGCACGCCGTAGCCCCGCTCCAGCACCACCTGCCCGTCCTCGACGATCGCGACCGCGATGCCGGGTACGTCGAAGGTCCGGCGCACGCGCTCGACCTGCGCATCGAAGTCCTGCAGTCCCGCCGGCGTTTCCGCGGCCTGTGCCGCCACTGCCGCCGCTAGCGCCATGGTCATTCCGCTCACCCACCACCCTCTGTTCAACCGCATTCTCCCGTTCGTTCGCTCAGGTCGCCGCCAGGTCCAACGGCGACGATGACACCAACACGCCGCTGGCATCCGCATAGAGCCAATGGCCCGGCACGAACGCCACCCCGGCGAAGTTCACCGGTACATCCACATCCCCCAGTCCGCGCCGGTCGGTCTTGCGCGGACAGGCCGCCAGCGCGAGCAGCCCGACCGGCAGCGTGGCCAGTATTTCGACGTCGCGCACGCAGCCATGGATCAGCATGCCCGCCCAACCGTTCGCCGCGGCATTGGCCGCGATCTGGTCGCCCACCAGCGCGTGCCGGAGCGAGCCCTGCCCGTCCACCACCAGCACCCGCCCCTCGCCCGGCGTCATCGCCAGCTCGCGCACGCGCGAGTTGTCCTCGAAGCAGCGTACCGTCGCCAACGGCCCCGAAAACGCGGCCCGGCCGCCGAAGCTGCGGAACAGCGGCTCGGCCACGGCCACCTCGGGGAAGCGGTCGCACAGGTCGGGGGTGGTCCAGTTCATGGAGGCCGTCCTCGGGCGGGGATGTCCGGATGGTAGCCGCCCGCCTCCCGGGCGCGCAGTGCCCAAAGTCCGGGTGGGGCCAGGGGCGAGAGCCGGGCGGCCGCCCCGCGCCCCATCATGGTGCAGCACGGCAGCGGCCGCCGGCCCGCTTGCCGGAAATCAGACCCTCTTTGCAAAACGGTAACGCACCGCCGGCCCCGCTGGCCGTAGCATCCCCGCTCAGGCATGACGGCACGCCGTCCCCGGCCCACCGCCGCATTGCGACGCCACCGGTGGCAGGTAGCCGCCGAACCGCTCCGGACGGATGCCGGGCAACGACATTGGGACGCACGCCCGTGGAGGCCACGCGGGCACGCGGCAACGAGAAGTGCAGGCAGTAGACAGGGATATTCCGTTGAACGAACTCTTCGACACAGCGCCGGCCAACGGCGGGGGCATCCATATCGGCATCGGCGGTTGGGTCTACGAACCTTGGCGTGGCGGCATGTTCTATCCACCCGGGCTCGTGCAGCGGCGCGAACTGGAATACGCCAGCCGCCACCTCACCAGCATCGAGATCAACGGCACCTATTACGGCACGCAGAAGCCGGCCACCTACGCCAAGTGGCGCGACGAGACGCCGGAGGGATTCGTGTTCTCGGCCAAGGCCCCCAAGCGCATCGTCCAGGCCAGGCGGCTGGCCGGCACGGGCGCGCAGGTCGACGACTTCATCGGCGGCATCTCCGAACTGGGCAACAGGCTGGGGCCGCTGGTATGGCAGTTCGCGCACGGCCGCACGCTGCAGCAGGACGACTTCGACGCGTTCCTCGACCTGCTGCCCAGCCATGCCGGCAGCCACCGCCTGCGCCACGTCCTGGAGATCCGCGATCCGGCCTTCGTGGATGCCGCGCTGCTCGAGCGGATACGCCGGCGCGGCATGGCCACGGTGTTCACCGACAGCGACGAGTACCCCTCCTTCGCCGACCTGGGCGGCGACTTCGTGTATGCGCGGCTGATGCGCAGCCGGTCCGACGTCGATACCGGCTATCCCGCGGCCGAACTGCGGGCCTGGGCACGGCGCATCCGGGCCTGGCGCGACGGCGAGGACAACCCGGACCTGCCGCATGTCGCCGCTCCGCTCGAGCCCGGCGAGCCGCGCGAGGTGTTCGTCTACTTCATCAGCGCCGCCAAGGAGCGCAATCCCGCGGCCGCCATGGCGCTGATGAAGGCGCTGGCTCCCTGATCCGGCACGCGAGCGCCGTCGCGCCGCGCGGCGTGCGCGATGGTCATGCCGCCGGCGCCTCGGCGACAATAGCCGGATGCCGATGACTCCCCTGCGCAAGGCGCAACTGCAAATCCATTTTTGCGTCCTGCTGTGGGGCGTGACCGCCATCCTGGGCAAGCTGATCACGCTGCCGGCGCTGCCGCTGGTGTGGTGGCGCATGCTGATCGTGGTGGCCGCGCTGGCGCTGTTGCCGCGGGTATGGCGCGGCCTGCGCGCGCTGACGCCGCGGCTGGCATGGGGTTATTGCGGCATCGGCGCGCTGGTGGCGTTGCACTGGCTGACCTTCTACGGCGCGATCAAGCTGGCCAACGCCTCGGTGGCCGCCACCTGCATCGCACTGGCGCCGGTGTTCACCGCGGTGATCGAGCCGTGGGTGGCGCACCGACCGTTCCGGCCGAGCGAGTTGCTGTTCGGCATCGCGGTGCTCCCGGGCGTGGCGATGGTGGTCGGCGGCGTGCCGGGCGGCATGCGCGCCGGCATCGCGGTAGGAGCCGTGTCCGCGCTGCTGGTGGCGCTGTTCGGCTCGCTCAACAAGCGCATGGTCAGCCATGCCGATCCGCTGACCGTCACCGGCCTGGAGCTCGGCGCGGGCACGCTGGTACTGACGGCGCTTGCCCCGTTGATGCCGCTGCTGCTGCCGGCCTTCGGCGGCGACCTGCTGGAGGTGCCGGGCCTGCACGACGGCGCGTTGCTGCTGGCGCTCGCCCTGGCCTGCACGCTGCTGCCGTTCGCGCTGGCGTTGGTAGCCTTGCGCCACCTGAGCGCGTACTCGGTGCAACTGGTCACCAATCTGGAACCGATCTACGCGATCGTGCTGGCCGCCCTGCTGCTCGGCGAGCAGAAGGAGCTGACGCCGCTGTTCTACCTCGGCGTGGCGATCATCCTCGGCGCCGTGTTCCTGCATCCGCTGCTGGAGCGCCGGCGCCGCATCGAGCATCCGGAACTGCTGGGCACGGCCGAGTCGAAGAACCTGGCCGATTAGACATGGCATGGCCTGCCGTTACAGCCCAAGGCCGAAGACGCAGCGCTGTTGCTGTTGCCGTTGCTCGTGTTTTGCCGTTGCTTTTGCTTTTCGCCTTTGATCTATCGGGGCCCCTCCGAAGCGGCGGAGACAATGGGAAACACCCGAAGGGCGGCGCACAGGGGCTCGCCGGAAAAGGCGAAGCACTGCTTCGCCCCGGCGGGCGGGCATTCGCCGCGCGGCGAATGCCCCGGGCTCGTCCGCGTAGCGGACGAGTGCGCCGTTTTCGGCCGCGACAGGAGGTCGCGTCCGAAAATCCCATTGGCTCCGCGGACCCGTAGCCCAGCGGAGGGCGCGAAGGCGGGGTGTGCTTGATCAGCCATGACCAGCCATTCGGCTGTTGTGAAGCGCTTCGGCTGCTGTGAAGCGCTTCTTTTGGTTACTTTTCTTTACGCGGCACATCCTTGTGCCGCGCCCTTCGGGCGGCTTCGCCGTGCGGCGCCGCTCCTGCGGCGCGCGTGCACAAGCAAAGAAAAGTGACTCGCCAAAGGCGAAAGTTTTTGCATCCACTCGAAACAAAGCAAAAGCAAAGTCCCTGGATCCCCGCCTTCGCGGGGATGACGATAGTGAGATCACGGGGACTGGATAGATAGCGAGAAAGTCGCTGGGCCGTCGCCTTCTCGAGGACGACGGTAGATAGATGTCGCAGGCCGGAGGGACAGCGTGATCAAACGCCCGAAAGCCCCATCAACCGATCAACCGATCAAAAATCCTGCCGCTGCGGCAACAAGCCCCTCAACTCCAGATCCGTCAAATTCCGCCACTGCCCCGGCTTCAACGTCCCCAGCTTGATGTTGTCGATACGCGTCCGTCGCAACTGCGTGACGCGATAGCCGAACTCAGCCGACATCAGGCGGATCTGCCGGTTCAGGCCCTGCTCCAGCACGATCCGGAACCCGAACTTGGCGATCCGCGCGGTCCGGCACGGCAACGTCATCTGCCCGTGGATGCGCACGCCGCGCGCCATCCCGCGCAGGAATTCGTCGGTGACCGGCTTGTTGACCGCCACCAGGTATTCCTTCTGGTGGCGGTTCTCCGCCCTCAGGATCTCATTGACGATGTCGCCGTTGCTGGTCATCAGGATCAGGCCTTCCGAATCCTTGTCCAGCCGCCCGATCGGGAAGATGCGCTGCTCGTGCCCGACGAAATCGACGATGTTGCCCTTCACCGAGCTTTCGGTGGTGCAGGTGATCCCGACCGGCTTGTTCAACGCGATGTAAACATGGCGGCGGGCACCGGGCTTGCTCGCCATGCGCGCGCGCAGCGGCTGGCCGTCCACCCGCACTTCGTCGCCCTCGCCCACCACCGCACCCGTGCCGGCCACCACGCCGTTGACGGTGACGCGCCGCTCGCCGATCAGGCGGTCGGCCTCGCGGCGCGAGCAGAATCCGGTCTCGGCGATGTGCTTGTTGAGGCGGGTGGTCATGGAGATCACTCGAAGAAAGACATGGAAGACAGGACGCGGCCCTTCCCATGCCCGCGGGCCAGGACGTCCCGCAGGCGCGCCACCGGCCCGCGCCCGCGCCGCGGACGTCGTGCCGGGGCGGCAAGGATGCAGGCCGTGATGGCGCCCGGTGCCGGAGGCGCCGCTCCGGGCACCTTCCCCGCGTGCGAGGAAGGTGCGGCGATCATTCGTGGCGCGCGCCCTTCGGCTTGCCCGGCCCCTTGCGATGCGGCTTGGCCGCGCCGCCCGGCTTGCCGGCCCGCGCGAACTTCGGCTTCCCGCGCGACGGCGCATGCGCCTCGTCGCCGTCCACGCGCCGCATCTGCAGCTGCTGGCCGGACACCCACACCTTCTTGAGGTGCTGCAGGATCTCGCGCGGCATCTCCGCCGGCAGGTCCAGGATCGAATAATCGTCGTGGATGTCGATGCGGCCGATGTAGCGGCTCTCCAGCCCGGCCTCGTTGGCGATGGCCCCGACGATGTTGGCCGGCTTCACACCGTGCATATGGCCCACCTCGATGCGATAGGTCTCCATGCCGAACTCGGGCTCGCCACGCGGCGGCACCTTGTCGCGGCGCGGGCGCTCGAAGCTGCCGACATCGCGCTCGTAATCGAAGTCGCCGCCTTGCCGTTCGGCGCGCGGATGCGAGGCCGCCGCGTGCGCACGGTCGTCCGTGGTACGCGGCGCGCGCTCGGCGCGCGGCTCGAAACGGGCCGGGCGCTCGCTACGCTCGGGACGCTCGCTGCGGCGTGGCGCGCGCTCGTCGCTACGTTCCGGACGCGGGCCGCGCACCGGCGGCGCCAGCAGGAACGGGGCATCGCCCTGCAGCAGCTTGGCGAGCGCCGCGGCGATGTCGATCGCCGGCACGTTGCTCTCGCCTTCGAAGCGCTGCAGCAGCTCGCGATAGAACTCGATGTCGCCGCCTTCGGCCAGCGCATCGCTGATGCGGGCCATGAACTTGCTCACGCGGGTGTCGTTGACCGCGTCCACCGACGGCAGCTGCATTTCCTCGATCGGCTGGCGGGTGGCGCGCTCGATCTGGCGCAGCATGCCCTTCTCGCGCGGCGTGACGAACAGGATCGCCTCGCCGCTGCGCCCGGCGCGGCCGGTGCGGCCGATGCGGTGCACGTAGCTCTCGGTGTCGTAGGGGATGTCGTAGTTCAGCACGTGGCTGATCCGCTCCACGTCCAGTCCGCGCGCGGCCACGTCGGTGGCGACCAGGATGTCGAGCTTGCCGTCCTTGAGCTGTCCGATGGTGCGCTCGCGCTGGGCCTGCTGCATGTCGCCGTTGATGGCGGCGGCCGCCAGGCCGCGCGCCTGCAGCTTCTCGGCCAGTTCCTCGGTGGCGGCCTTGGTGCGCGCGAAGATGATCATCGCGTCGAACGGCTCGACCTCCAGGATGCGGGTCAGTGCATCGAGCTTGTGCAGGCCGCTCACCCACCAGTAGCGCTGGCGGATGTTGGCCGAGGTGGTGGTCTTGGCGGCGATGGTGACCTCCGCCGGGTCGCGCAGGTAGGTCTGCGCGATGCGGCGGATCTGCGGCGGCATCGTCGCCGAGAACAGCGCCACCTGGCGCGACTCGGGCAGCTTCTTCAGCACCGCCTCAACGTCCTCGATGAAGCCCATCCGCAGCATCTCGTCGGCCTCGTCGAGCACCAGCGTCTTCAGCTCGGACAGGTCCAGCGTGCCGCGCTCGAGATGATCGATCACCCGGCCCGGCGTACCGACCACCACGTGCACGCCGCGGCGCAGCGCCGACAGCTGCTGGCCATAGGGCTGGCCGCCGTAGACCGGCAGCACGCGGAAGCCCGGGATCGCCGTGGCGTAGCGCTGGAAGGCCTCGGCGACCTGGATCGCCAGCTCGCGGGTGGGCGCCAGCACCAGCGCCTGCGGCTTGGCCTGCGCCAGGTCGGCGTTGGACAGCACCGGCAGCGCGAACGCGGCGGTCTTGCCGGTGCCGGTCTGGGCCTGGCCGAGCACGTCCCGGCCGGCCAGCATGGCCGGGATGGTGGCGGCCTGGATCGGCGACGGCGACTCGTAGCCGACATCGGCCACAGCGCGCATCACGGCCTCGCTCAGGCCGAGGTCTGCGAAGCGCAGCGGCGCGGGGGATTGGTCTGACATGGGGAACTCCGGGAGGCGCCGGCCGCGAACGGGCGGGCGCAGGACAGCATATTGTGCGCCTTGGCGGCCCCGCTGTCGAAAGGGGGCCGGGATTCCGTTCAGGTGTGATGATCCGCCCCTGCCGGCGAATCACCTCGCGAGCCCCCCTTCCAGCCCCCGCCATGGAACAGCCCGCAACGACGTCTTGCGACCACCGCCAGGCATTCGCCGCCCTGCTGGAGCGGCACCGCGGCGTATTGGTCAAGGTCGCCGGCAGTTACGCCTGGCAGCGCGAGGATCGCGACGACCTGATGCAGGACATCGCGGCGCAGCTGTGGCGGGCCTGGCCGTCCTACGACGCGGCCAGGCCGTTTTCGACCTGGATGTACCGGATCGCGCTGAACGTGGCGATCTCGCACGTGCGCAGCCGCACGCGGAGCACCCAGGCCGACTCCTGGAACGAGGCGCACCACGATCTGCCGGATCCGCGCCCGCACGACCCGGAAATGTCCCAGCAGGTCGAGCGACTGCATCGCTTCATCCATGCCCTGCCGCCGTTGGAACGCGCGCTGATGCTGCTCTACCTCGAAGACTGCAGCTACCGGGAGATGGCCGGGGTACTCGGCCTGAGCGAAACCAACGTCGCCACCAAGATCGGCCGCTTGAAGGCGCGCATCCGTCACGAACTCTGAACCCGAGGATCCCGACATGGAACCGGACGAACTGAAGGCCACCTGGCGGCAACTGGGCCAGCGTCTCGAACGCCAGGAAACGCTGCAGAACGCATTGCTGGGCGAACGCAAGCGCGAGCACTTGCGCAGCAGCCTGCGCCCGCTGGTCCGGGGCCAGTGGCTGCAGGTCGCGCTCGGCGTGGCGCTGATGCTGCTCGGCATCGCCTGCTGGAGACACAATCCGGACGCCCCGCGCTACCTCGTCGCGGGCGCGACGTTGCACGCCTTCGGGGTGGTCACTGCAGTCTTTGCAGGTATCACCCTCGCGCTGGCGTCCCGCATCGATTACGGCGCCCCCGTACTGCAGATCGAGAACCGGCTCGCCAGGTTGCGGCGGTTCTACGCCCTCAACGGCATGCTCGCCGGCTGGCCATGGTGGGTGATGTGGGTCATCGTCGTGGTCGCCGTGGCCGGCCTGGCGCGCATGCCGATACCCGCCGGGGCACCAGGCTGGATCTGGGGCAGCCTGGCGATCGGCGCGCTCGGCTGGATCGGCACCGCCTGGTTCCATCGTTGGTCGCGCAATCCTCGCCGGCCGCGGCTGGCCCAGCGCGTGGAAGATGCCGTCACAGGCTTCAGCCTGCGCCGAGCGCGCGCGCTGCTGGAGGAAGTGCGCGAATTCGAGCGCGAGTAGACGGATAATCGCCGCCCCCGGCTGCCAACGACGACGCCATGCAAACCCTCGATTTCGAACTCGACCGCGAATACGTCGAACTCAACCAGTTGCTCAAGCTGGCCGGCATCGCCGACAGCGGCGGCCAGGGCAAGGCGATCGTCGCCAGCGGCGCGGTGCGCGTGGACGGCGAGGTGGAATTGCGCAAGACCGCCAAGATCCGCGGCGGCCAGGTCGTGCGCATCGACGACGTGGAAATCCGCGTGGTCGCCGCCTAGCCGATGGTTGGCCCCTGTGGGAGGGACTTCAGTCCCGGCAGGGCCTTGCCGGCAGGGCTTCGGGGCTGAAGTCCCTCCCGCAAGAAGCCTTCGCGATCCCCTGCTAGGCGACGGCGCGCTGGGTCAGGTGCGCGGCAATGGCCTTGCGGAACGGCGCCACCACGCTGGCCGCGCGCAACGCGCCGTCGCGCAGCAGTCGCATCGGCGGGCGATCGTCGGTGTACAGCGAGGCGATGGCATTGGTCGCCTCGTACAGCGGGCGCGTAGCCAGCCGGTGCGCGCGTTCGTAGCCGGCCAGCAGCGCCGGCGCGGCGATGTCGTCCCCCGCCGCGGCCGCCTCGACGATCGCCTTCGCCAGCCGCGCCTGGCCTTGCAGCCCCAGGTTGAATCCATGCGCGGTCACCGGATGCATGCCGACCGCCGCATCGCCGACCAGCGCGCAACGTTCGCCGACGAAGCGCTCCGCGTAGGTCGCGACCAGCGGGTAGACATGGCGCGAGCCTTCCTGGTCCATCCTGCCCAGCCGCCCCTCGAAGCAATCGGTGATCGCGGCGCCGAACGCGGCCTCGTCCATCGCCATCAACGCCTCCACCCGCCGCGGCGGGAGCGTCAGCACCACGCCGGCCCGGTCGCCGTGCAGCGGCAACAGGGCCATGGTCAGGCCGTAGCCGAACCATTCCCAGGCCGCGTGGTGGTGGGGCCGTTCGTGCCGCATGCGGCAAACCAGCATGGACTTGCCGAAATCGCGCGTGCGCGCCCCGATCCCGAGCAGGCGCCGGGCCTGGGAGAAACGGCTGTCGGAGGCGACCAGCAGGCGCGCCGAGAGCCGCTCCCCATCGGCCAGCACGAGCGCGACGCCGCCTGCGGCGGCCTGCACCGCCGCCAGCGCGCTGTTGTCCAGGACATGCAGCCCTTGCTGGCCCTGCACCGCTTCCCAGGCGGCACGCCGGACCAGGTGGTTGGGCACCAGCCACCCCAGCTCGCCGACGTCCCCCGCATGCGCGGCGAACGTCAGCGCGAACGGCGAGGAACCGTTCATCACCCGGGCATCGCGCAACGGCGATATGTCGCCGGCCGGAATGCGCGCCCATTGCCCCAGCCTCTCCATCACCTGGCGCGAGGCATGCGTGAGCGCGATCTCGCGGCCGTCGAACGCCGGATCGGCCAGGCGCGAACGATCCTGCCGTTCGACCAGCGCCACCGAAAGGCCACTCCCGGCCAACGACCGCGCAAAGCTCAGCCCGATGGGCCCGGCCCCGACCACTGCCACGTCGACATGCTTCATGCGCGCTCCCGCTCGAATCGCGTGGGCAGTCTACGCCGCCGCGCCGCAAGGAGGGCTTGATCGAGATCAACCCGCGGGAAAAGGCGCGCTCCCGCCGCCTGCACCCGGCCGTTCACGCCGCCGCGACAAGCATGGCTCCGCCTGGAGCGGCCCCGCGGGACAAGACTCCGCGCTCACGGGGCGGCGTATAGGCTTTGCCGGCGATCCACGGGAGTGCGCGATGCACGAACAGAAGCAGCATGGCGACAGCGAGCAAGCCGAACGCCTGCTGTTGCAGGCGGTGACCGACTACGCGATCTACATGCTGGATCCGGAGGGCTACATCCGCAGCTGGAATCCCGGCGGCGAACTCATCAAGGGCTACACCGACAGGGAAATCCTCGGCCAGCACTTCTCGATCTTCTACACGCCGGACGACATCGCCCGGCGGCTGCCGTGGAAAGGACTGGAGGCCGCCAGGCAGACCGGCCGGTACAAGGCGGAGGGATGGCGGGTACGCAAGGACGGCAGCCTGTTCCGCGCGAACGTGATCATCGATCCGATATGGCAGGACGGAAGGCTGGTGGGCTTCGCGAAAGTGACCCGCGACGTCACCGAGAAATACGAGGCCATCAAGAGCCTCCGCGAAACCGAGCGCGCGCTTGCGCAATCCCAGAAGCTGGAGGCTCTCGGCCGCCTCGCCCTGGGCGTCGCCCACGATTTCAACAATGTGCTGGCCGTGATCGTGAACAGCCTCGACCTGCTGGCGAAGAAGGAACGCGACGAGAGGAAGTCGCTGCTGATCAATGCCGCGGCCGAGGCCGCCCAGCGCGGCAGCCACCTGTCCCACCAACTGCTCGCGTTCACGCGGGGGCAGCACCTGCGTCCGGCCCAGTACGACGTGAACGAACTCATCCGCAACTCGTTCGAACTCTTCAGGCGCGCGGCCGGCGACGCGGTCCGCTGCACCCTCGAACTGGCCGAGCGCGTGCCTCCCGTCATGGTCGACCGGACCCAACTGGAAGCGGCAGTGATGAACCTGGTCGCGAACGCGCGCGACGCCTCGCCGGCCGGCCACGTCGTCGTCAGGACCCGCGTCGCCCGCCCGGACCGGTTGCGCCACTCGCAGGCATGCCCCGACCGCGACTACGTCTGCGTCTCGGTGGCCGACGACGGGCCCGGCATGCCCGAGGAGATCCGCCTGCGGGCGATGGAGCCCTTCTTCACCACCAAGGATGTCGGCAAGGGCAGCGGACTGGGGCTGAGCCAGGTCTTCGGCTTCGCCAGCCAGAGCGGCGGCTTCGCCGAGATCGACAGCCTCCCGGACGCCGGGACCACCGTGACGATGTTCATCCCCGAACTCAGACAGCAGGGCACCGATGAAAATACTGTACGTTGAGGACGACGACCTGGTGCGCCTGGTGACGTCGATAGCCCTCGAGGAAGAAGGACATACCGTCGTCCAGGCGTTGAACGGGCGTGACGCCCAGTCCAAATTGGCGGCCGAGGATTTCGATTGGGTGATAACCGACGTCACCATGCCCGACGGGGTCAGCGGGATCGACGTGGCCCACGCGGCCAAGGACCGCAATCCCGCGGCGAGGGTCGTGCTCGTGTCCGGGATCTCGCCGCATCACCTGCCGCCCATCCCGGCGACGGTCACGTATTTCTCCAAGCCCTTCCGCGTGACCGAACTGATCCAGCACCTGTCGGGCCCGCTCGCGGCAGGCCCGGCGCCGTCCGCATGACTACGCCGCTGCGGCCTTGGCGCTCACGGATCTCCGCGCGGTGCGAAGCGCGGATCCAGGGCGCCTTGCCGGACGGCCCCCAGCCTCAGTTGGGCATGCGCAAGCTGTAGCCGGACAGGCGCCATACCCGGTCCTCGTCGAGCCGGAACGACACCAGTTCGCGGACCGGCTGCGGCGCATTGGCGAAGCGCGTGGGGAAGCTGACGTTGACGTACAGGCCTTCCGGGACCTGCGCGCCCGGGCCGTATTGCACGCGCGTCACGGTCGCGGCGCCACGCCCGGCCAGCGCGCCCAGCCGGGCCCGCTCGCTGCCGACCTGCCGCACGAACACGTCGCGGGTCACGGCTTTCTTGGCGACCACGGAGGCGCCGTCCCAGAGTTCGCCGAGCTGGTTGGCGTCCACCATCTGCGCGGCCTTCAGCGCGGCCTGGCTCATCTCGGCGTTCTGCTTGGCCAACTGCGCCTGCTGGGCCGGCGTCAGCGCGGGAGCGGCCGGCGCCGCAGGAGGCGCGGGCGCGGGACGCGCAGCGGCCGGTGCCGATTGGGCGTGCGCGAGCGGGCTGGCCAACGCGAGCGAAGCGAGCAGCAGTGCGGTGCGGTGCATGGCGGGACGTTCCTTTCCTGGGAGCCGGATCTGCCGGGCGAGTCTAGGGCATGTCGCCGGCTCGCGGCCAAGTCGCGTTGGGCCCGCTGCCGATGCCCAAGGGCGGCTCGGAAGCGCCGCGGCCGGCTTCAGGATTTCGGCGCCTCGACCGTCGCCTGGCGCGGCAGCAGCGCCGCCGCGTCGTTTTCCGACAACGGGCTCTCCTCCGGGCAGGCCGGGTCGGGGAAACCGAACTGTTCCTTCAGCGCCTGGCCGCAGGCGTTGACCGATTCCAGTTCCTCGCCCTCGCGCTTGCATTGCTGGTCGAACGCGACCAGGAACGCGTCCTTGCGCTTGACGAAGTCGTCGCCGCACTCGCGCATCAGCCGGATGCGGTCCAGGTCGTCCTGCACGGCGTTGGTGCCGTCCAGCCCGTATTCGCGCAGTTCCTCCGGCGTGAGCAGGCGCAGGCTGCGGTTGGGCACGGTCATCATCAGGTCGGCCACCGCGACCGCCACGCCGTTGCGCTCCAGGTAGTCCTTGACGTTGCCGTAGACCTGCTGCAGTTCGTCGCGCAGCTCGGCGCGCGAGGTCGCCTTGGAACTGATCCGCATCATCCGGTGGATGCCGACCTTGCCGGCGATCAGGCGGTTGTCCCCGGCGGCCAGCACGAACACGCAGGCGCTGTGGCAGATCGAGCCTTCGCGCACCCAGACCGTCCAGTGCGAGGCGCCGATCGAGTCGCCGGCGCGGATCGCCGCCTCGACCTGCCCGCCGCTGGAGTCCAGGTCGAGGATGCGCCGCTGCAGGCGCAGCCCGTCGGCCACCGATGCCAGCCGCCACATCAGTTCGGCGAAGGCCGGATTGATCTTGCCGGAGTAGCGCACCCGCACCAGCCCGGCGTCCTTGCACGGCCGCATCGCCGCCTCGATCGAGGCCTTGTCCAGCGCCGCCAGCGGTTGGCCGTCGCCGGCCTCGGCCGTGTAGTCGGTCGCGCAGCTCACCCAGGCCTGCCCGGCCTCGAGCTGCACGTCCGACCAGGCGTCGTCCTGGCGCGCCGGCTTGCGCGGCGGGGGTGCCGGCAACGGCGGCGCGTCCACCGACACCATGTGGTCGCCATCGGCGGCCGGGGTGGTCTGCGCCACGACAGGGGCCTGCACCGCCTCGGGCTGGCGGCAGGCCACCAGCACGGGCAGGACGAGGGCGAACGACCAACGGAACTTCGGCATCGAAAGTGCGGCGCGGGAGCGGGAAGAACGCCACAGTCTAGGACGTGTCGGCCCCCGCCGGACCAACCCGGCTTGAACCGCGGCATCGATGTCCGAAAACGGCCAGCCGACATCCCCGCCAGCCCCTAGACTGGCCCCATGCAAACGCACCGCCCGCTCGACCCCGGACAATGCGACCGCGCCAGGCTGGCGCGCGACGCGCGCTTCGACGGCCTGTTCTTCACCGCCGTGAAGAGCACCGGCATCTACTGCCGGCCGGTCTGCCCGGCGCCGCCGCCCAAGCCCGGCAACGTCAGCTACTACCCGAGCGCGGCCGCGGCCAGCGCGGCCGGCTACCGGCCGTGCCTGCGCTGCCGGCCCGAGCTGTCGCCGCAGGCACAGCAGCACCTGGGCGAAGAAACCGTGCAGCGCGCGCTGGCGCTGATCGCCGAAGGCTACCTGCAGGAGCGCACGGTGGACGACCTCGCCGGCCAGCTCGGCCTCAGCGCGCGCCAGCTGCAACGGCAGTTCCTGCAGCAACTGGGCGCCACGCCCGCGCAGGTGCATGCCACGCGCCGGCTGTTGATGGCCAAGCAGTTGCTCACCGAGACCGCGCTCCCGGTCACCCAGGTCGCGCTCGCGGCCGGGTTCAACAGCCTGCGCCGCTTCAACGCCGCGTTCCTGGAAGGCTGCGGCATGCCGCCTTCCGCCCTGCGCCGGCAGCGCGGCGAGATCGCCGGCGGCGAGCTCGAGCTGCGGCTGGGCTATCGTCCCCCGCTGGACTTCCCCGCGATGCTGGCGTTCCTGCGCCGCCGCGCCATCCCCGGCATCGAGCAGGTCGACGAGGACGGCTACCGGCGCGTGATCGGGCCGGCCGATGCCTCGACGCTGATCCACGTCGCCGCCGCTCCCAGGCGTTCGGAATTGCTGCTGCGGATCGGCGCCACCGATCCGCGCGCGATCCCGGACATCGTGCGCCGGGTGCGCCGCATGTTCGACCTCGACGCCGACCTGCAGGCGGTCCACGCCACCTTCGCCGGCGAGCCGTTGCTGGCGCAGGGCATCGCCCTCCGCCCGGGCCTGCGCGTGCCCGGGGGCTGGGACGGCTTCGAGGTCGCGGTGCGCGCGATCCTCGGCCAGCAGGTCAGCGTGGCCGGCGCGGCGACGCTGGCGGCCAGGCTGGTGGAACGGCATGGCGGCCGCCGCAGCGGCATGCCCGGCGGGCTGGACCGGATCTTCCCCACGCCGGACCAGTTGGCCGATGCGCCGCTGGAACAGATCGGCCTGCCGCGCACCCGCGCCGCGACGATCCGCGCGCTGGCCCGGGCCGTGGCCGATGGACGGCTGCACTTCGGCGCCGGCCAGCGCCTGGCCGAGTTCGTCGAGCGCTGCACCGCCCTGCCCGGCATCGGCCCGTGGACCGCGCACTACATCGCCATGCGCGCGCTCGCCCAGCCCGACGCCTTCCCGGCCGGCGACCTGATCCTGCAGCAGGTGCTCGGCCATCCCGGCCGCCTGAGCGAGCGCGCCACCGAAGCGCGCTCGCAAGCCTGGCGTCCGTGGCGCAGCTATGCCGTGCTGCATCTATGGCACCTCGCGCCGCTTGCGAAACCCTCCGCCGCCGCGCCCGCGGACACCGGGTCGCGGCGCCCCCGGCGCGGGAAAAGCGCGAGCGGGTCCGCAGCGACGCAACGCTGACGGATCCCGGACCGCGGATTTCCCGCACGACCACCCGACGATAGCCTCCAGGACCAAGGAGACCGCAATGACCGCCTTCTACTACGACGCCTTCGAAAGCCCGATCGGCACGCTCACCGTGGCGGCCGATGCCGATGGCCGCCTGCATCACATCCTGTTCCCGCGCAACCGCCACGAAGCGCGCGACCGCGAACACTGGCAGCACGATCCCCGCCCGGTCGCCGAAGCGCGGCGCCAGCTGCTCGACTACCTGCGCGGCGAACGCACCGCGTTCGAACTGCCGCTCGCGCCGGTCGGCACGCCGTTCCAGTTGCAGGTGTGGAACACGCTCGCGCGGATCCCGTACGGCGAAACCTGGAGCTACGCGCAGCTGGCGCAGCAGGTCGGGCGCCCGTCCGCGACGCGTGCGGTGGGCGCGGCCAACGGCCGCAATCCGTTGCCGATCGTGCTGCCGTGCCATCGCGTGATCGGCGCCGACGGCGCGCTCACCGGCTTCGGCGGCGGACTCCCGACCAAGCAGGCGCTGTTGCGCCTGGAGGGCGCCGCATGCGTGGCCGACGCGCGCGAAGCCGATCTGTTCGCATGACGCCCGTGCCATAGGTTGTCTTCGACGAGTCACCTGGGCCGCCTACACTGGCGGGATGAAGTCCCTGCATCCGTTCCTCGCCGCGACCTGCGCACTGCTGCTCGCCGCCTGCGCAAGCTCTCCTTCCACCGACACCGCGCCGCCGGCACCGCGCAAGGTGCTGCTGATCTCGATCGACGGGTTGCGCGCCGACGCGCTCGACCGCGGCCTGTCGCCGAACCTCTCGCGCATGGCCGCCGAAGGCGTGCGTGCGCGCTGGATGAGCCCGTCCTATCCCTCGCTGACCTTTCCCAACCACTACACCATCGTCACCGGCCTGCGGCCGGACCATCACGGCATCGTCCACAACAGCATGGACGACGCCGCCCTGGGGCGCTTCGCGCTCAGCCAGCGCGATGCGGTGGGCAATGGCGCCTGGTGGGGCGGCGAGCCGATCTGGGTCGGCGCGGAGAAGGCCGGCATCCGTACCGCGACCTGGGCCTGGCCCGGCAGCGAAGCGCCGATCCAGGGCATCCAGCCGAGCCGCTGGCAGCCCTTCGACGGAAAGGTCCCGCCGGAGGCGCGCGTGGATACCGTGCTCGGCTGGCTGGCCCAGGACGGCGCGGACGCCCCGCGCTTCATGACCCTGTACTTCGACCAGGTCGATCACGCCGGCCACGACCACGGCCCGCAATCGCCCGAGTACGCGCAGGCCATCGCCGTCGTGGACAAGGCGATCGGCCGCCTGCTCGACGGCATGGCGCGCGAGCGCGTGCTGGACACCACCGACGTCATCGTCGTCTCCGACCACGGCATGGCCAGCGTCGAACCGGGCCACGTGGTCGCGGTGGAAGACATGGTGCCGGTCGAGGAAGCCCGGGTCGTGTCGGTCGGGCAATCGGTCGGCATCGAGCCGCTGCCGGGCCAGCAGGCCAAGGCCGAGGCGCGTCTGCTCGGCGCCCACGAACGCTACGACTGCTGGCGCAAGCAGGAACTGCCGGCACGCTGGCACTACGGCAGCAACCCGCGCGTGCCCTCGATCGTGTGCCAGATGCACGAAGGCTGGGATGCGCTGCCGCGCGCCCAGGCCGAGAAACGCCGCGGCCAGGCGCAAGGGCGCGGCTCGCATGGCTACGATCCGGCGCTGCCGTCGATGCGGGCGGTATTCATCGCGCGCGGCCCGTCGTTCGCCGTCGGCAAGCAGTTGCCGCCGTTCGACAACGTCGACGTCTACCCCTTGCTGGCCCGCCTGGTCGGCATCCGGCCCGCGCCGAACGACGGCGACCCGCAGGCGCTGCTGCCGGCCCTGCGCGACGCGGCCGCGCCGGCCGGACGTTGAGGCACCGGGCGATTCAGGACCCCAGTCCCGGAGGGCGGTGCCGGCGAGCGTCGGCCCCCGCCCCGGGATCTCCGCCAGGCGCGGACGAGGCATAAAAAAACGCGGCGCATGCGCCGCGTTTTTCGTACCTCGAGCGGGACCGATCAGCCGGCCTTGGCGACCGTCTTCTTGGCGACGGCCTTCTTGGCGGCCTTGACCACGGTCTTCTTGGCGACCGGCGCGCCGGCACCCACGGCCACCTTGCTCACGCTGTGCGAGCGTGCGTTGCCGTAGCTGGCGTTGTAGCGCTTGCCCTTGGCGGTTTTGCGGTCACCCTTACCCATGTCATCGACTCCTGAATGTGTTTACGAAAACCCCGTGCGGACACGGGTCCGGCGAGGCAGGCCGTTCCGGCCCCTCGCGCAAGGTCGGCAAGCCTAACATGACGGTTCTAATGCGCGCAGCTGGCATCGTGAACATGGCCGTGGTTCAAGCGCAGGTTCATCAGGTGCGCCACGGCCACCAAAGTGCCGCCCAGGGTCATGACCACCGCGTGCGGCACGGCGGCGTGGTGCAGCGGGTCGTACAGCACGCCGGCCCATAGCGCCGCCAGCCCCGGCAGCAGCAACCCCAGCGCCCGCAGGGCGTGGTGCCGGCGATACCCCAGCAGCAGGCTGAACAGCCCCAGCAGGGTCACGAACACCACGATCGTCCGTTCCACGGTATCCCCCAGCCAGAACGACAGCCCCAGCGACGGCGCCACCGCCAGCGCCAGGGGCAGCACCGCGCAGTGCACGGCGCACAGCAGCGAACCGGTGGCGCCGAAGCGGTCGAGCAGGTGGCGGAGCGACGCGGGCAGTTGCATGACTTCCTGCAGGGATGAAACGATGGATTGGAATAATATAACATTAACCCAGCTACTTCCCATGACCCATGCACACCGTCGCGGCTTCACGGCCGATACAGGCCTGCCCCGCCGGTGATACACAGTAACAACAGACTGGATGTTCCCATGCCTTCTACCTTCCGTCGTACCCCGCTCTGCCTTGCCCTCGCCGCGCTGATCGCGCCCGGCCTCGGGTTCGCCGCCGACGATCCGCAGACGCCTCCTTCTTCCGATCCCAGGCACGAGGCGCAGCCCGCCGCCGGCCGGCACGTGAAGGACCTGGACGGCGTGGTGGTGACCGCCAGCCCGTTGCGCGACACCGCGGCCGAACTGAGTCGCCCGGTCGAAGTGCTGGCCGGCGAGAAACTCGACGAAGCCCGCGCCGCCAGCCTGGGCGAGACGGTTTCCGGCCTGCCCGGCGTGCAGAGCTCGAACTTCGGCCCGGGCGTCGGCCGCCCGATCGTGCGCGGCCTCGACGGCCCGCGCGTGGCGGTGCTGAACGACGGGCTGTCCTCGCAGGACGTCTCCACCGTCAGCCAGGACCATTCGCCGGCGGTCGAACCGTTCCTGGCCGACCAGATCGAGGTGCTGAAGGGCCCGTCGACCCTGCTGTTCGGCTCCGGCGCGATCGGCGGCGTGGTCAACGTGGTCGACGGGCGCATCGCCGAGACGCCGGTGGACGGCTTCAACGGCCGCGCCGAGGTGCGCTTCGACGGCGGCGACAAGGACGGCAACACCGACATGTTCCGCATCGACGCCGGCAACGGCAGCGGCCTGTCGATCCACGCCGACGGCGTCTACCGCAACCAGAACGACTACGACACGCCGGAAGGCAAGCAGGCCAACTCGTTCATCGATACCAAGTCCGGCTCGATCGGCGCCTCGCTGGCCGGCGACTGGGGCTTCGTCGGCGTGTCGGCCTCGCGCTTCCGCGACAACTACGGCAACCCCGGCGAGCCAGGCGACCTGGCCGCGGGCGAGCGCGGCGTGTGGCTGCACCTGCAGCAGGACCGCTACGAGCTGAAGGGCGGCCTGAACGACCCGTGGGGCGAAGGCAGCGGCCTGCGCTACAGCTTCGGCCATACCGACTACGCGCACACCGAGTTCGAGGGCGACGAGGTCGGCACCGTCTTCAGCAAGCGCGCCAACGAAGGCCGCATCGAGGCGTCGTTCGCCGCCGCCAGCGGCTGGAAGACCGCGGTCGGCGTGCAAGGCAGCGATTCCACCTTCCAGGCGGTGGGCGAGGAATCGTTCGTGCCGAAGACCAACAACACCTCGATCGGCGTGTTCGGCGTGGCGCGCAACAGCTGGGGCCCGCTCCAGGCCGACCTCGGCGCGCGCATCGACCGGGTCAAGTACGACGCCGACAACGGCATCTCGCGCGACTTCAAGCCGGGCAGCCTGTCGCTCAGCGGCGGTTTCCGCTTCGACGACAACTGGCGCCTGACCCTCAACCTCGACCACGCCGAGCGCGCGCCGGCCGAAGAGGAGCTGTTCGCCGACGGCCCGCACATCGCCACGCTCGCCTACGAGATCGGCAACGCGGACCTCAAGAAGGAAGCCGCCAACCAGGCCGAGCTGGGCCTGAGCTACCAGAACGACTGGGTCGACGCGAAGGTCTCGGCCTACTACAACCGCTACAACGACTTCATCTACCTCGCCGACACCGGCGACACCTGGTTCTGGGACGAGGAAGGCGAGGAACTGCCGATCCGCCAGTGGACCCAGGCCGACGCGGTCTTCCACGGCTTCGAGGGCGAGGTCACGTTCCACCTGGCCAACAACGACAGCGGCGCGTGGGACCTGCACGTGTTCGGCGACACCGTACGCGCGCGGTTGAAGGACGGCGGCAACCTGCCGCGCATCGCGCCCTCGCGCGTCGGCGCGCAGCTGCGCTGGGAAGATAGCGCGTGGCGCGCCTCGCTGGGCGCCACCCGCGTCAACAAGCAGGACAAGGTCGCCGTGGGCGAAACCCCGACCGCCGGCTACACGATGGTCGATGCGCACGTGGCCTACCACATCGACCGCGCGAACACCGCCTGGGAAGTGTTCCTGGACGGCAACAACCTCACCGACCAGGACGCGCGCGTGCACACCTCGTTCCTGAAGGACGACGTGATGCTGCCGGGCCGCAACTACTCCTTCGGCGTGCGCATGTTCTTCTGACGGCGTCCTCTCCCCGCCGCAGACGAGGCCGCCCCCTGGGCGGCCTCTTTTTTGTGCGGGAATCCCGGTCCCGCCCCTGCATCCGCCGCCTTGCCGCGGCCGGGCACGCAGCGGATTTCACGGCGGTCTTCACGCCGGTTGGTGGTTAATTGCGACCGGCACGCCCCCGTGCCTGAAGGCAACGCCCGCCTGCCCTGCCATGCGGACCCCCGCGCAGGTGCCGGCCACCACCCGAAAAACAGGGAGCCCTCATGAAACTTCATGCAAGTCCCTATGTCCTGATCGCCACCATGTTCGCGCCGCCCGTCCTCGCCCAGGACGCCGCCGCGCCCGACCCGCGCCAGGAAGCGACCACGCTGGACGCGATCGTGGTCAGCGGTACCGCGCGCTTCCAGGGCGTGCGCAAGCGCGATGCCAGCTTCTCGATCACCACCGCCTCGCCCGAGCAGATCCGCGAGGCGGTGCCGCAGAGCACCGCCGACCTGCTCAAGATCGTGCCCGGCGTCTGGGCCGAGCCCAGCGGCGGCGGTACCGGCGCCAACATCTTCGTGCGCGGCATGCCCTCGGAGGGCGACGCGCCGTTCGTGACCATGCAACTGGACGGCTCGCCGCTGTTCCCGCCGCCGACGCTGTCGTTCCTGGAGAACTCCACGCTGTTCCGCACCGACGACACCGTCGAGCGCATGGAGGTGCTGCGCGGCGGTTCCAGCCCGATCTTCTCCAACGGACAGCCCGGCATCACCGTGAACTTCATCCAGAAGAAGGGCCAGGACGAACCGGAAGGCAGCGTGCGCCTCACCGGCGGCAGCGACGGCCTGCACCGCATCGACCTGTTCAACAGCGGGCCGATGGGCAACGGCTGGTACTACAGCGTGGGCGGCTTCTTCCGCGAGAGCGACGGCGTGCGCGACCCGCAGTTCTCCGCCGACAAGGGCGGCCAGTTCAGCGCCACGCTGAGCAAGCGCTGGGACACCGGCGAGCTGACCTTCTACGCGCGCCACACCGACGACAACAACGCCTTCTACACCGCCATCCCGCTGCTGTCGCGCAACGACGGGCGCGACCTGTCCGGCTTCCCCGGGCTGGACCCGCAGACCGGCACGCTGCTGAGCAACGACTTCCGCAACGTCGACCTCCTGGTGGGCCCCGGCGGGGAGACGGTGCGCCGCGACCTGGCCGATGGCCGCGGCGTCAACATCGACCTGTTCGGCGGCGAGTTGAACTGGGACGTGGGCGGCTGGACCGTGGCCGACCGCTTCAATGTGATGAGCGGCACCGCGCCGACCTACGCGCTGTTCACCGGCGATGCGCCGCTGCGCCTGGGCGACTTCATCGCGCGCTACGGCACCGGCGGCACCGCGACCTATACCAACGGCGGCGGCGCGGTGAGCCCGGACCAGCAGGTGCTCGAAGCCGGCTGGTGGTCGGTGGACAAGCGCATCAACTCCTTCACCAACGACCTGCGCCTGAGCCGCGAACTGTTCGCCGGCAACACCCTCACGGTGGGCGCCTATTACGCCAAGTACTCCTCCGACGACCTGTGGTACCTGGGCAACACGATGCTGCTGACCGCGCAGAACCATGCCCGCCGCATCGACGTGGCGCTCGACGACGGCCGCCAGGTGACCCGCCAGGGCTTCACCAGCACCTCGTTCTTCAACCTGCGCGCCAAGTACGACGGCGAGAACATCGCCGCCTTCGTCGCCGACGAGTGGGAGCTCAACGAGCGCCTGCGCCTGGACCTGGGCGTGCGCTACGAGCGCCAGAGCGTGACCGGCGACGTGCACGACACCGCGACCGTCGACCTGGACGGCAACCCGGACACGCTCTACGACAACGAGACCTCGGTCGCGCTGCCCGGCGTGCGCCGCATCGACCAGGACGACGACGAGCTGTCGTGGACGGCCGGCCTGAACTTCCGGCTGGACGAGCACAACAGCCTGTTCGCCCGCGCCAACTCCGGCGTCAAGTTCCCCGGCTTCGACAACCTGCGCGACGGTCAGGACAAGGTGCAGCAGGTCGACCAGTACGAGCTCGGCCTGAAGTCGGGCGCGTCCAGCTACGACCTGTACCTCACCGCGTTCTACAACACCTTCAAGAACTCGCCGTTCCAGGCGTTCCTGGCCGACGGCAGCAACTTCACCACGGTCGGCGACTCGCGCGCCTACGGCCTGGAGGTGGAGGGCGCGATCCGGCCGTTCGGCGGCTTCGAGCTGGCCGGCACCGGCGTGTGGCTGGACGCCAAGTACCGCAATTACCGCGAGTACACCGACAACCGCGTGATGCGCCAGCCCAAGCGCCAGTTCCGGCTCACCCCGAGCTACTACTGGATGCTGCCGTTCGGCGACCTCAAGCTGTTCGCCACCTACTCCTACATCGGCGAACGCTTCGCCGACCTGGCCAATACCCAGCGCCTGCCCTCGTACCACATGCTCGACGTCGGCGCGAGCATGCACGTGGGCGACCACTGGGAGTTCACCGCCAGCGGCAGCAACGTCACCGACGAGCTGGGCCTGACCGAAGGCAACGTGCGCGTGCCCGGCGCGGCCACCGGCGGCGTGTTCATGGGCCGCCCGATCGCCGGCCGCCAATACCAGGTGTCGGTGGCGTACCGCTGGTAGCGGCCCGTCCGCGCCACTTCGGTCCCGGCGTCCCGGTGGAACCGCCGGGACCGAAGTCCCACGCCGCGGAGGCGGATCCACCTGCGCCAGCCTCTTGCCATGGCCCGGCGGCCAGTCCGGGATCGAAGCTGGCGAATAGGTGCATATACACATATCATCGCGACATCGCCGCCCAGGACTCCTTCGTCCATGCCCGACGCTCCCTGCCGCTGCACCTGCTTCTACCTGCGCCGCGCCGCGCGCCGGACCTCGCTGGTCTACGATCGCGAACTGGCGGAAGCGGGCCTGAGCCTCAACGAGTACTCCATCCTGCGTCGCGCCGGCGAGCCCAGGCAGCTCGGCGCGCTGGCCGAGATCCTGGGCATGGATCGCAGCACGCTCTCGCGCAACCTCCGGCCAATGCTGGCCGCGGGCTGGATCGAGGAACGCCGCGGCGAGGACGCGCGGCAGAAGCTCATCGCCACCAGCGCCGCCGGCCGGCGCCTGCTCAAGCGCGCGCTGCCGCACTGGCAACGCGCGCAGGACCGCATCGAGGCGCTGTACGGCCGGGAGGACACCACTGCCCTGCACGACGCGCTCAAGCGCCTCGACCGCGCGCTGCGCGACGGAGGAACGCCATGAACGCCTCCGTGCGCGATGCGCGCGCCGCGCACTGGGGCCTGCTCGCCGCGGCGTCGGCGGTGCTGATGCTGACCATGGGCGCGCGCCAGACCACTGGCCTGTTCGTCGATCCGATCCACCGCGACACCGGCCTCGGCATCGCCGCGATCAGCTTCGCGCTGGCGGTCGGCCAGTTCGTCTGGGGCGCGGTGCAGCCGCTGTTCGGCGCGCTGGCCGACCAGCGCGGCCCCCTGCCGGTGCTGGCGGCCGGCGGCTTGCTGTTGGCGCTGGGGCTCGGCCTGACCCCGCTGATGCCGAGCGAATGGGGGCTGATCTTCAGCCTGGGGCTGCTCGCCGCGGCAGGTGCCGGCGCCGGCAGCTTCTCGGTACTGATCGGCGCCACCGCGCACCGGTTGGCGCCGGAGAAGCGTTCCTTCGCCGCAGGCATCATCAACGCCGGCGGCTCCCTCGGCCAGTTCCTGTTCGCGCCGCTGGTGCAGCTGATGATCGGCGCCGCCGGCTGGGCGATGGCGATGATCGGCCTGGCGGCGCTTTCGCTGCTGACCTTGCCGCTGGCATGGCCGTTGCGCCGCAAGCCGCAAGCACATGCCGCCCCGCATGCCGCGCCGCCCGGCGGCGACCTGCGCTCGCAGCTGCGCGCGGCCCTGCGCGACCGCAGCTACTGGTGCCTGCACCTAGGCTTCTTCACCTGCGGCGTGCACATCGCCTTCCTGGTCACCCACTTGCCGGGCGAGGTGGCGCTGTGCGGGCTGCCGGCCAGCGTCTCGGCCGCTTCCATCGCGCTGATCGGCCTGTTCAACGTCGCCGGCAGCCTGGCCGCGGGCAAGCTCGGCGAGCGCTTCAGGATGAAGTGGCTGCTGTTCGCCATCTACGCCGGCCGCGCCGCGCTGATCGCGCTGTACCTGCTGGCCCCGCCGACGCCGCTGACCTTCTACGTGTTCGCCGCCGCGCTCGGCTTCACCTGGCTGGCGACGGTCCCGCCGACCGCGGGCCTGGTCGGCAAGCTGTTCGGCCCGCGCTACCTCGGCACGCTGTTCGGCCTCACCCTGCTCTCGCACCAGCTCGGCGGCTTCTTCGGCGCCTGGTTGGGCGGCGTGGCGCTGGAGAAGTTCGGCGACTACACCTGGATGTGGTACGCCGACATGGCGCTGGCCGCGGGCGCGGCACTGGCGAACCTGCCGATCCGCGAACGCCGCCCCGCGATGGCCGCGGCGGCCGCCTGACTCCCGCCGCCGCGATCGCGGCGGCGCCCGGCTACCGCGCGGGCGAAGATGCCCTCAGATCCGCGCGCACTTCGCGCACAGGCCGTGCACTTCCAGCGTCTGCGCCTGCGGCTGGAAACCCAGCGCCTTGGCGCGGGCGTCGAGCTGGGCCACCACGTCCTTGTCCTCCAGCTCCACCGCGCTGTGGCAGCGGTCGCAGATCAGGAACGGCACCGAATGCTGCACGCTGTTGGGGTGGTGGCAGGCCACGAAGGCGTTGACCGATTCCAGCTTGTGCACGAAGCCGTTGGCCATCAGGAAATCCAGCGCGCGGTACACCGTCGGCGGGGCGTCGGCACCGACGCCCTTGCCTTCGCGCACCCACTCCAGCAGTTCGTAGGCCTTCACCGGCTTGCCGGCATCGGCGATCAGCCGCAGCACGTTGGCGCGGATCGGGGTCAGCCGCAGCCCGCGCTCGGCGCAGGCGCGCTCCACGGCGCGGACGAACGCATCGGCGCTATCGACGTGGTGATGGGGATCGGTGCAGCTGTGCTTGGCGGACTTGGCGGGCATGGTGACCTCGAACGGGACGGCTCAGGCCGCCGTCCCGATCTTCATAAGCGCGGCGTCGATGCGTTTCAAGGCCTCCTCGCGCCCGGCCAGGTAGACCGTATGGGAAATGTCGGGGCTGACCTGGGTACCGGTGATCGCCACGCGCATCGGCTGGGCGACCTTGCCCATGCCCAGTTCCAGCGCGGCGGCGGTGTCGTGCAGCGCGGCGGCCACGGCCTCGACGGTCCATTCCGGCAGCGCGGCGAGCAGCTCGCGGGCCTTGGCCAGCGGGGCTTCCGCGCCGGCCTTGAGGTGCTTGGCGACGGCGGCCTCGTCGTAGGCCTGCAGCGGCCGGTACCAGACTTCCGCCTTCTCGGCCATTTCCTTCAGCGTCTGCACGCGCTCGCGCAGTGCGACCACCACGTCGGCCGGCGCCGGCCCGGCGGCCACGTCCACCCCGAGCTTCTCCAACTGGTAGACCAGTTGCGGCGCGATCGTCGCCGGGTCGTCGGTCTTCAGGTAGTGCTGGTTGACCCAGCCCAGCTTGGCCATGTCCAGGCGCGCGGCCTTGGAGTTGACGTCCTCGACCTTGAACAGGTCGATCAGTTCCTGGCGCGAGAACAGTTCCTGGTCGCCGTGCGACCAGCCCAGGCGGGCCAGATAGTTGATCAGCGCGTGCGGCAGGTAGCCGGCGTCCTTGTACTGCATCACGTCGGCCGCGCCGGTGCGCTTGGACAGCTTGGCGCCCTGCTCGTCCAGGATCATCGGCATGTGCGCGAACTTCGGCACCGGCGCGCCCAGCGCCTCGTAGATGTTGATCTGGCGCGGGGTGTTGTTGATGTGGTCGTCGCCGCGGATGACCTCGGTGATGCCCATGTCCCAATCGTCCACCACCACCGCGAAGTTGTAGGTGGGGTAGCCGTCCGGGCGGAAGATCACCATGTCGTCCAGCTCGCTGTTGGCGATCTCGATGCGGCCCTTGATCAGGTCGTCGAAGGCGACCACGCCGTCGAGCGGGTTCTTGAAACGGATCACCCGGTTCGGATCGTCGCGGTACGGCAGGTCCAGCTCGCGCGCGGCGCCGTTGTAGCGTGGCTTCTCCTGCCTGGCCATGGCCGCCTCGCGCATGGCATCGAGTTCCTCGCGGGTCTCGTAGGCGTAGTAGGCCTTGCCCTCGGCGAGCAGTTTCTCGGCCACCTCCTTGTAGCGATCGATGCGCTGGGTCTGGTAGACCGGGCCCTCGTCGTAGTCCAGGCCCAGCCACTCCATCGCTTCCAGGATCGCGTCGATCGCCGCCTGGGTGCTGCGCTCGCGGTCGGTGTCCTCGATGCGCAGCACGAACTCGCCGCCGCGATGGCGCGCCTCCAGCCAGCAGTACAGGGCGGTGCGGGCCCCGCCGATGTGCAGGTAGCCGGTGGGACTGGGGGCGAAACGGGTGCGGCAGGTCATGGAACGCTCGTGAGACGGGAAATCCCTCGATTTTACCGGAGCGTCATCGGCGCTGCCGGGGCCTCGCAACCGTCCTGGCCCGGTCGACGGGCGCACTCGGGCGCACCGGATGGTCGATATTGAGATTCATTCTCACTATCATACTCATCCCCCACCGTTTCCCGGCACTCCCCCATGTCCAGACTATCGCCCCGGCGCCGCCTGTTCGGTGCCTGTGCCCTGCTGTCCTCGGTTGCCGTGCCGGCGCTGGCACCGGCGGAAGAGGCAGTGACCACCACCCTGTCGGCCGTGCGGGTCAGCAACCAGGGCAACGGCTTCCATCCCGCCGCGCCCGCGACGAGCGCCAAGTCCGACCTGCCGTTGGAGCAGACGCCCCTGGCGCTGGACGTGCTCGGCCGCGCCCTGCTCGACAGCCAGCAGGTACGCAGCCTCAACGACGCGCTGCAGAGCGCCGGCGGCGCGGTCGGCGGCACCTTCGGCCGGCGCGGCTGGGACGACTTCATCATCCGCGGCCAGACCGCGTCGGACTCGGTCTTCGTCGATGGCCTGCGCAGCTCCGCAGGCAACCGCGTGGCCGAGCCGATGTACGGCCTGGAACAGGTCGAGGTGCTCAAGGGCCCGGCGTCCCTGCTGTACGGCCAGGTGCAGCCCGGCGGCATGGTCAACCTGGTCAGCAAGCGCCCGCTGGCGGTCGCCCGCGGCCACGCGGAGCTGACCGTCGGCAGCTACGGCCTGCGCCAGGCCAGCGCCGATCTCAACCTGCCCCTGGAACAGCAGCGCACCGCGTTGCGCATCAACGCGCTGGCAAGCAACAGTGATGACGCGACCGACCACGTCTGGTCGCGCGAGCGCTTCATCGCACCGGCGCTGGCACTGGACCTGGGCGAAGACACCGACTTCGTGCTGCTGACCAGCTACCAGCAGCGCCGCTACGTCCGCCAGCAGGGCCTGCCGCTGCAGGGGGCGGTGCTGCCCAACCGCAATGGCCCGCTGCGGCGCACGCTGTTCACCGGCGAGCCCGGCCAATCGCCCTACGACGCCGAGCAATGGCGTGCCGGCTGGCAACTCGACCACCGCTTCGGCAACGACTGGCGGCTCCATCATGGCCTGCGCTGGCAGCAATCGGAAGTCGATGGCGACCTGGTCGCCAACGAGACCTTCCTCGCCGACCAGCGCACCCTGCGCCGCTCCGGTACCCGCCAGCAATGGGGCGGCAGGACCTGGACGCAGGACACCTACCTGGCGGCCAATTTCGGCGATGCCGCTTTCCGCCAGGAACTGATCGTGGGCCTGAACGCCTTCCGCACTTGGGAGTGGGCCTCCCAGCAAACCTGCCAGGTCGGAACGATCGACGTGTACGACCCGGTCTACACCGGCATCGCCTGTCCCTCCGCGCGCAGCCGCGACAATCTTTCGATCGTGACCTCCGGCGGCCTGTATCTGCGCGACAGCCTGCAATGGGGCGAGGATTGGTTGCTGCTGCTCGGCCTGCGCCACGACCGCAGCCGGGTCGAGACCGAGAACCGCCTGATCGGCAGCCGCGGCAGTGTCGATGCCCAGGCCACCACCGGCTCGGCGGCGTTGATGTACCAGCTCGCGCCGGGCGTGCGCCCGTACCTGAGCTATGCGACATCGTTCACGCCGAACGCCGGCACCGATGCCCAGGGCGCGGCCTTCGAACCCGAACGGGGCAAGCAATGGGAACTGGGCGTCAAGTACGCGCTGGGCGAACGCGCCATGCTGACCACGGCGATCTACGACCTGCGCCGCCGCAACGTGCTGCAGAGCGATCCCGCCAACGACGGCTACAGCATCGCGATCGGCGAGCAGCGCAGCCGCGGCGGCGAAGTGGAACTCAGCGCCGACTTCGGCAGCGGTATCAGCGTCAATGCCAGCTATGCCTATACCGACGCGCGCATCAGCGACGACGGCGGCCAGCAGCCCAGCACCGTCGGCACCCGCCTGCCCAACGTGCCGCGGCACAGCGGGGCGCTGTGGCTGCGCTACGACCCGTACGCCGGCGGCGACGGCTGGTACGCCAGCGCAGGCGCGCGCGCCGCCGATGCGCGCATCAGCTACGGCTACCGGATCCCCGGCTACACCGTGTTCGATGCCGGCGCGGGCTATCGCCTGGGGCCATGGAGCTGCGCACTGAACGTGCGCAACCTGTTCGACCGCGACTACTTCAGCGGCGGCCTGGCACGTGCGGTCGCGCTGGGCGACCCGCGCACGCTGTCGCTGCAGGTATCGCGGCGTTTCTAGGATTCGCCGAAGGCGGCCAGCCGCGCATGCCGCAGCGCCGGCTGCAGCTGGCCGGGCCAGTCGCGGTCGTTGGCCACCTGGGCGCGCGCCCGGCTGGCCTCCAGTGCGGCGAAATCGAGCTCCGCCACCGCCCAGACGTCCTCGCCGGCGGTGCGCGCCAGCACCCCGTCGGCCGGCAGGCCCACGTCCATCGGCGCATACAGCGCGGCCTCGCCTGTGTTCACGTCCAGCGCGGGGCTCCACTCGGCCAACCCGGCCGTGACCGACTGCGCCACGAACATGCGGTTTTCCAGCGCGCGCGCCAGGCATCCGACCTGCACCCGGGTCGCGCCCGCGGCGGTATCGGTGCAACTGGGCACCACCAGCAGGCGGGCACCGGCCTCGGCCTGCGCCCGCACCGGCAACGGGAACTCGCTGTCGTAGCAGATCGAGACGCCGGCGCGCACGCCATCGGCCTCGAACACCTTCAGCGCATCGCCGGGTTCGATCACGCCGGTCTTCTTCTCGAAACCGGTCAGCTGCAGCTTGTCCTGCCAGCCGTGGCGCCCGTCCGGCGCGAACCAGTAGCTGCGGTTGCGATAGCGCCCTTCGCCCACCGCGAGCAGGAAGCTGCCGGCCACCACGTGCAGACCGAGCCGGCTTGCCAGGTTCCCGAACAGCGCGAGGTAATCGGCATGCAGCCGCTGGGTCGCCTCCAGCGATGCGTGCAGGTCGGCCAGCACCGGCAGCCCGAAGGTCGCGGCCAGTTCCAGCGATAGGTACTCCGGCAGCACGGCCAGGCGTGCCCCGGCCTGCGCGGCCTGCGCCAGCAGCGCGGCCTGCTTGTCGGCGAAGGCGGCGAAGGCGGCCGGACGGCCGACCGGATACTTGGCGGCGGCGACCTTCATGAGGATGGCTCCAGCGGGCGGGTCCAGAACGTGAGCGCATGCTCGGCCTCGCCGCGACCGATTTCCTCCCAGTGCAGGCGCATCGTCAATCCGGGCCGGCGCGCGTAGCCGCGCTTGTGCCAGAACGCCTCGTTGCCGCGATGCCCGGGAGGGCAGCGCGGATCGCCGGGATCGCGATCGACGGCGCAGAACGCGGTGGCGGTGAATCGCCCCAGCTGCCGCGCATGCGCCTCGCGCGCATCGAAGAAGGCATGCCCCAGCCCGCGTCCGCGATACGCGGGCAGCAGCACGGATTCGCCGAAGTAGAACACCTGCGCCGGATCCAGGCCGGCATCGAGGAACGGCTGGCGGAAAGCGGGCGCGTCGTCGAGCAGCGGCAGGCCGGTGGAGGCGCCGACGACCGCATCGCCGTCCCGCGCCAGCACGAACACGCTGTCCGCGGAACGCGCGTACGCGGCCAGGTAGCCGCGCTCGTAGTCCAGGTCGCCCTCGTACAGGTAGGGCCAGTCGCGGAACACCGCGATGCGCAGGCGCGCGACGTCGTCGAGGAAAGGCGCGATCCGGGGACCGCGCAACACGTCGATGGCAGGCAGCGAGGACATGCGACGAATTCTAGGGCGTGCCGCGTCCCTTGGGGCGAGCGCGAAACCATCCCGATCGCGAACGCCAGTGGCGGAGCCCGCGCATGCACAGGCCGAGCAGCGAGGCGATCGCAGAAAGCACGGCCATCGCCACCGCTCCCGCCCCCAGCAGCAAGGCCTCCAGGCCGAGCGACGGGACGATCTGTCGCGCCGGCCAGTCCGCGATGCTCCACGACATGCCGACACCCAGCGACGCCAGCAGGATCGGCAATAGCGTGAGCAGGGCGAAGGCGGCCCAGGAGCGGGCCGCCACCCAGGCCAGGAACGCCACGAGCGCCAAGGCTGGCACCGCGATCAAGAGCAGCACCGACATCTCGCCTTCCCGCCCTCTTCCTGCCAGAACAGCCAAAGGCATCCGTCGGCGGGATCCAGCAACAGCGCAAGGCGCGCGTCCTCCCGCTCGCTCCAGAACACGCACCGGCCATGCGCGCGCAAACAGCGCCAATCGCTGTAGGGCGACGTGTCGCCAGGCGAAGGGGCCGTAGCCCGGCGCAACCAGCCCATGCCCCGCTCGCGAAGCGCCGCGGCGGCGCGGCGCTCCAGGCGCAGGCCGATGGCGCCGCGTCCCCCGCTCCGCAACCGCAATCGCGACAGCGGCGAGCGTTCCCAGCACACGGCATCGGCCGGGGCCAGCATCGCCACCGTCGCCAGCGCCGTAGGCAACAGGCGCCGGACCCGCCGCAGCAGGCGTACGTGCGCCGACAGGGCGCTCATCGCAGCTGGGCTCCAAGTTCGTACCAGTCCAGCCGGCGCGTCAGCCACATGATCGCGGCCAGGATGCCGAACAGCAGCAGCGACCCCATCAGCAACGCGTTGTCCTCGGAGACCAGCAGTCCGTACAGCACCCCGTACAGCACGGTCAGCAGCGCCGCGAACCCGGCCGCGAGCGACCGGCTGTGCAGCACCCCGGCCAGGTAGAAGAACTGCAATCCGATGCACGCCGCGGCCGACATGCCATAGGCCTGCCAGAACGGGACGACCTCGGAGAGGCTCAGCAGCAGCAGGAAGAAGATCGCCAGCGCCAGCCCGACCAGCAGGTACTGCACGGGATGGATGCGCAACTGCCTGGTCAATTCCAGCAGCACGAAGCCGACGAAGGTGAGCAGCACGAACAGCACGCCGTACTTGCTGGCGCGGTCGGCCTGGGTATACGCATCGACCGGATCGAACAGGTCCACGCGCAACGCATCCGGCCGCGTGCCCTCGATCAACTGCGCCTGCGCGCGCGTGGCGAGCGAGGACAGCGCCCACTGCGCGCGGAAGCCGTTCGCATCGACCTGCCGCTCGACCGGCAGGAACTCGCCGCCGAAGGAGGGATGCGGCCAGGACGAGCGCAACGTCACCTGGTTGCTGTCGCCTGCCGGCACTACCGACAGCGAGCGGGTGCCGGACAGGCGCAGGTCAAGCACGACGTCCTCCAGCGCCGGCAGCGTGCCGTCCCGCGCATCGCCCGGCATCGGCAGCGGCGCGTGCATGCCCTGCGTTGTCGGCTCCAGCCCGCCGCTGCCGTTCTCCAGTTCCAGCGCGCGGCCGGCCACGGCCAGGCTCGGCTCGCCGGCCAGCCCGCGCACATCGGCGATGCCCAGCGCCAGGTAGGGCTGGCCGTACACGCGGCCGGGGGACGGCTCGTAGCGCATCGGCGCGAACGTCGCCCGCACCTGCGCCTGCCACACGTACACCGGCACCTTGAACAAGCCGACGCGGCGCACGGAAGGCACCAGCACGCCCTCGATCCGCAAGCGGGCCGGCGCCTGCACCAGGTGCCCGGTCTCGCGGCGCCGCTGCACGGTGGTATTGCCGGCGTCGTCGCGGACCTTGACCTCGACCTCGCGCGTCCACGGGATGTAGCGCAGCGGTCCGACGAAGCGCTGCTCGCCGGCGCTGCTCTGGGCCACGCGCTGGACGGCTTCGTCGCGGTAGCGCTCGCGGTCCTTGATGACGCTCCGGATCAGCAGCAACGGGACCAGCAACACCAGCAGCAGTCCGCCCACGATGGCGAACCGCAACAGCAACTTGAGGGACTTCATCGACGATCCTCCTGGAAGAGGACCGCAGCTTGCGGCCGCACGGTGAGCGCGGTTTGTGGCGAATTTGAAGTCTGCGTGAAGTCCCGCCGGTTCAGGCCGTCCGCGCGACGGGCAAGAACAGCACCGCCCGGGCGCCGCCGCCGGCGCGGTCGTCCAGCCGCGCTTCGCCGCCGTGCAGCCGCGCCACCTCGCGCACGAACGGCAGCCCCAGGCCGGAACTGCGCGGCGTCCCGTCCGGGCGCGGCAGCGAGTAGAACCGCTCGAACACGCGCTCGCGCGCGTAGTCGGGCACGCCCGGCCCGGCATCCTCGACGCTCAGCCGCAGCCCGCCCGCCTCCCGCCGCGCGGCCAGGACGACCTCGCCGCCCGCGGGCGAGAACGCGATCGCGTTGTCGAGCAGGTTGCACAGCGCCTGGCGCAGCAGGAAGGCATCGCCATCCAGGCCCGGCAACGGTTCCTCCGCGTCGATCCGCAGCGTCACCGCGCGTGCCGCCGCCTGCACCGCGGTGGCTTCTACCGCCTGGCGCAGCAGCGCCCCCGCATCCACCGGCGCACGCTTCTGCAGCCAGCCGTGCTGCTCGACCTCGGCCAGGGCCAGCAGCTTGTCGATGGTCTCGGTGAGCCGCCGCTCCTGCGACCGGATGTTGCCGACGAAGCGCTGCCGCTCCGGTTCGGGCAGCGGCTCCTGCAGCAGCTCGGCCGCCCCCCGGATCGCCGCCAGCGGGCTCTTCATCTCGTGGGTCAGCGACTGCACGTACTGCTCCACGTAGGCCTTGCCCTCGAGCTTGCGGCGCATCTGCTCCAGGGCCCGGCCGAGATCGCCGATCTCGTCGCGGCGCGGCGGCGGCGGCGGTACCGGTTCGCCGGCGCTGACCGCCCGCGCATACCGGTGCAGCCGGCCGATGCCGCGCGACAGCCACCAGGTCGCCAGCACGCCGATCAAGGCGGCGATGCCGACCAGCCAGGCGCCGCGCTGCAGGATGCTGCGCTGGCTGGCCACGATGAACGGCTCGATGCTGCGGTTCGGCTGCGCCACGGTCAGCACGCCGATCAGGCGCTGGCGGTCGCCGGGCGCGTAGATCGGCGCGGCGACGTGCATCACGCTGGGGCTGTCCCGCGTCGCGGCGTCCTCGGGGCTGGAACGCGCGCCGTACTCGCCGCGCAGCGTGCGGTAGACGTCGTTCCAGCGCGAATTGTCGCGGCCGAGGTCGCGGCCGCTGGAATCGAACACGACCACGCCGCGGGCGTCGGTCACCGTCACCCGGTAGTCGATGCTTCGCTTGGGAAAGCGCCAGACCAGCGCGTGCGGATCGCGCTGCTGGGCGAGCGCCACCTGGCGTGCGAACGCGCCGTCGCGGATGCGTCCGGCGGCCAGGTCGGGCGCCGCCATCTCGGCCAGCAGGTTGGCCGAATCGACCAGCGTGGACTCGATCGCCTGGCGCACGCCCGGCTTGACCTCGTTGACGAACACCCGCATCACGAAGAACGCGGCGACCCCGACGATCAGGAAGAAGCCCAGGAACAGCTTCAGGCCCAGGCGCACGTCACGCCTCGATCGCGTAGCCGAGCCCGCGATGGGTGCGGATCGGGTCCACCGTCGCCCCCGCCTCGCGCAGCTTGGCTCGCAGGGTCTTGACGTGGGTATCGACGGTGCGGTCGGCGCTGTCGGCGTCGCTGTCCCAGGCGCGGTCCATCAACTGCGCGCGGCTGAGGATGGCGCCCGGCCGCGCCAGCAGCGCCGCCAGCAGGCTGTATTCGTAGCGGGTCAGCGGCAGCAGCCGGTCGCGATAACGGACCCGGCATCCCTCGCGATCGATCGCGAAATCGCCGTGCCGCTGCCATCCCGCCTCGGCCGCCGGCACGTGGCGGCGCAGCCGCGCACGCACCCGCGCCATCAGCTCGCGCGGCGAGAACGGCTTGGCCACGTAATCGTCCGCCCCCAGTTCCAGCCCCAGCACGCGGTCGATCTCGTCGTTGCGCGCGGTCAGGAACACCACCGGCACCGCGGTGAACCCGCGCAGCCCCCTGCAGACCTCGAAACCGCTGATGTCGGGCAGGCCGACGTCCAGGAGCACCAGATCGACCGCGGGCGCCTCGCGCAACCGCGCCAGCGCCTGCCGCCCCAGCGGCACGTGCTCCACCGCGTAACCCTCGCTGCGCAGCGCATACAGCACCGGATCGGCGATGGCGGGCTCGTCCTCCACGACGAGGACACGGGCGGCGGAAACGGACATGGCGCGCAGCATAGCGGTACCGGGGGCCAGGTGGCTGCTGGCGGGAACCGGATTGTTTTGATGGAGACAGCGGAACCACTCCACCAGCCCGAACAGTTCCGGAGCCAAGGCTGTTGCTGTTGCCTATGATTTTTGTCGTTGCTGTTGCTTTCCGCTGTTGACGTACCGGGGCCCCTCCGAAGCGGCGGAGACGGCGGGAAAAACCCGCAGGGCGACGCACATGGGCTCGCCGGAAAAAGGCGAAGCACTGCTTCGCCCCGGCGGGCGGGCATTCGCCGCGCGGCGAATGCCCCGGACTCGGCCGCGTAGCGGACGAGTGCGCCGTTTTTCGCCGGGGCAGGGCTCGCCGGAAAAAGGCGAAGCACCGCTTCGCCCCGGCGGGCGGGCATTCACCGCGCGGCGATGCCCCGGACTCGGCCGCGTAGCGGACGAGCCCCGTCGAAAAATCCCGCCGGCTCCGCGGACCCGCAGCACAGCTGCGGGCGCGCAGGCGGGGTGTGCTTGATCAGCCGTTCGGCTGCTGTGAAGCGCTTCTTTTGGTTACTTTTCTTTACGCGGCACATTCCCTGTGCCGCGCCCTTCGGGCGGCTTCGCCGTGCGGCGCTGCTCTTGCAGCGCGCGTGCACAAGCAAAGAAAAGTGACTCGCCGAAGGCGAAAGCTATTGCTTCAAGCGAGAAAAGCCAAAGCAAGAACAAAGTCCCTGGATGATCAGCCGTTCGGCTGCTGGAAAGCGCCTCCCGCCTTCGCGGGAATGACGGTAGTAGGTCCACAGGGACCGGATAGATAGCGCGGAAGTCCCTGGATCTTCGCCCCCGGCCGTCAGGCATAGCCCGATGGCGCTCAGCGCCGCGCGAGCCAGTGGCCAGCAAGCAGCGGCCCTTCGCCCCCGCCTTCTCACCCAACCAACAACCAATAAAACCCACACCCAGCCAAGCCCCAAGCCTCTACACTGGCACCCATGAACTACCGCCACGCCTTCCACGCCGGCAACCACGCCGACGTGCTCAAGCACATTGTCCTGCTCGCCCTGATCGACGCGCTCAAGCGCAAGGACACCCCGTTCTTCGTCCTCGACACCCATGCCGGGCGCGGCCGCTACCTGCTCGGCGGCGAGGAGAGCAAGAAGACCGCCGAGGCCGAGGACGGCGTGATGCGGCTGATGGCGCAACCCCGGCTGCCGGAGGTGGTGGAACGCTACCTGCGCGCCGTGCAGGCCGACAATCCGGTGGGCGCCCTGGTCGCCTATCCGGGCTCGCCGCTGCTTGCCGCACAGGCGGCGCGCGGGCAGGACCGGTTCGCCTTCTGCGAGATGCAGCCGGAGGAAGCCGCCGCCCTGGAGGCGCTGTTCGCCCACGATCCGCGCGTGCGCGTGCATGCCGGCGACGGCTACGCCGCGGTCCGCGCCTTCCTGCCGCCCAAGGCCGGTGCGGCCAGGATCGGGCGCGGCCTGGTGCTGATCGACCCGCCCTACGAAGCGCAGGACGCCGAGTACCCCCAGATCGTCGAGAGCCTGCGCGAAATCCTCGCGCGCTGGCCGCAGGCGATGGCCGCGGTGTGGTATCCGGTCAAGCAGCGCCGCAGCCTGTTGCCGTTCTTCCGCAAGGCCACCGCCCTGCCCGCCAAGTCGCTGCTGGTGGCCGAGCTGCTGGTGCGCCCGGACGATTCGCCGCTGCGCCTCAACGGCAGCGGCCTGCTGCTGCTCAACCCGCCCTGGCAGTTCGACCAGGTGCTCGCGCCGGCGCTGCCGGTGCTCAAGCGGCACCTCGGCGAGGCCGGCGCTTCCACCCGCCTGGAGTGGCTCAAGCAACCGGCGTGAGTTTCACCCGGTGTTCACGAACGGATCACGCCCCGGCCGAGTACAGTCGCGCCGCGGCCCCTGTTCAGGCTTCCGCCGCGTGCATCGGAAGCGTTCATTCTGCCGCCGTGGGTAATGCCAGAATCTTCCTTATTTGAGGAATACCGGACATGGCCATCCGCAATCGCATGCCCCCATGGCATGAAAACTTCACCCTGCCCAATGGCCATACGCTCCTGCTCCGCCCCATCCGCCCGGAAGACGGCCCGCCGCTGCAGGGCGCCTTCAGCCTGCTCGAACCGGCGGAGATCCGCGACCGGCTGCTGCGCCCGGCGGGCGATCTCACCTCCGACCAGGTGCAGCGCCTGACCCATCCCAATCCCAAGACCGAGATCGTGCTGGTGGCGGCCGAGACCTTGCCGCCGGGCGAGGCCGTGATCGGCGCGATCGCGCGCGCCGCCGTGCTGCCCGGGTCGCGCGAAGCCGAGTACACGATCCTGGTCAGCCGCTTCGTCACCGGCCAGGGACTGGGCCGGCAATTGATGCGCAAGCTGGTCAAGTGGGCCCGCCGCAAGTACCTCGACCGGGTGTTCGGCGACGTGCTGCGCAGCAACGTGCCGATGCTGCAGCTGGCCGAATCGCTCGGCTTCAAGCCGCACCCGCACCCGAACTCGCCGGAGCTGGTGCGGATGGTGCTCGAGCTGGAAGCGTAGCCCGGCCCGGCCGGCTTGGCCCCCCATAGTCCGCGCGGAACTTCGCGCCCGCTTCGCTTGCCTGTTCCCGCGGCTGCTGCCGCGTCCCTTTTGACATGCAGGGACTTTCCTCCAGCAGGCCCGATGCATGCCCTGGATCGGCGCGGGCCGCGGAATAGGCTTCCGCTCGGGCAAGCGCGTTAAAATCGGGGGTCATGCTGTCTCCTTCCCCCCTCCCCGCTCCGCCGCTGCCCCGTGCCGGGCAGCTCCGCGCCTGGTGGCGCGCCCCTGCCTCTCCAAGCGCGCTGGCCTGGTACATCGCCCGTGCCGCCGAGTCGCACGACGGTCCTCTGCTGGTGGTCGCGCGCGACAACCAGGGCGCGCACCAGCTCGAATCGGACCTGCAGGCGCTGCTCGGCGACGGTCGGGCGCTGCCGATCGTGCCGTTCCCCGACTGGGAAACGCTGCCCTACGACCAGTTCAGCCCGCACCCGGACATCATCAGCCAGCGCCTGAGCGCGCTGCACCGGTTGCCGTCGCTGAAGCGCGGCATCGTGATCGTGCCGGTGCAGACGCTGATGCAGCAGTTGGCGCCGCTGAGCTACATCGTCGGCGGCAGCTTCGACCTGAAGGTCGGCCAGCGCCTGGACCTGGACGCGGAGAAGCGCCGGCTGGAAAGCGCCGGCTACCGCAACGTGCCGCAGGTGATGGACCCGGGCGACTTCGCCGTGCGCGGCGGCCTGCTCGACGTGTTCCCGATGGGCGCCACCGCGCCGCTGCGGATCGAGCTGCTCGACGAGGACATCGACTCGATCCGCGAGTTCGACCCGGAGTCGCAGCGTTCGCTCGACCGGGTGGACGCGGTGAAGATGCTGCCGGGCCGCGAGGTGCCGATGGACGAGGCCAGCGTCGAGCGGGTGCTGGCGCGCCTGCGCGAGCGCTTCGACGTCGACACCCGGCGCAGCGCGCTGTACCAGGACCTCAAGGCAGGCCTGGCGCCGTCCGGTATCGAGTACTACCTGCCGCTGTTCTTCGAGCCGGCGCGCGCGGCGAAGGAACCGGCCACGGCGACGCTGTTCGACTATCTCGACAAGAGCGTGCTGGCGCTGGTGGCGCCGGGCGTGTCCAACGCCGCCGACGCGTTCTGGACCCAGGCGCAGAACCGCTACGAGCAGCGCCGCCACGACGTGGAGCGCCCGTTGCTGCCGCCGGCCGAGCTGTACCTGGTGCCGGACGCGCTGCGCGAGCGCCTGAACGCGCTGCCGCGCATCGAGGTCTGGCCGCCCGAGCACGCCAACCTCGACAAGGCCAGCGCGCTCGGCGACCAGCCGCTGCCGCCGCTGCCGGTGGCGGCCAAGGACGCGCCCGCCGGACAGGCGCTGAAATCCTTCATCGCCCACTATCCCGGGCGCGTGCTGATCGCCGCCGATTCCCCCGGCCGACGCGAGGCCTTGCTGGAAGTGCTGGCGGCGGCGGAACTGCGGCCTGCGGTGCTCCCCGATTTCGCGGCCTTCCTCCCTTCTCTTCCCGGGGGAAGGCGACCCGAAGGACAGGAAGGGCTGCCGCGCTTCGCCATAGCCGTCGCGCCGCTGGAAGACGGCTTCGCGCTCGACGACCCCCAGGTCGCGGTGCTCACCGAGCGCCAGCTGTTCCCGGAGCGGGCCACCCAGCCGCGCCGCAGCCGCCGCGCCGGGCGCGAGCCGGAAGCGATCATCCGCGACCTCGGCGAGCTGACCGAGGGCGCGCCGATCGTGCACGAGGATCACGGCGTCGGCCGCTATCGCGGACTGATCGCGATGGACGTGGGCGGCATGCCCGGCGAATTCCTCGAGATCGAATACGCCAAGGGCGACCGGCTGTACGTGCCGGTCGCGCAGCTGCACCTGATCAGCCGCTACTCAGGCGCATCCCCGGAAACCGCGCCGCTGCACTCGCTGGGCGGCGAGCAATGGGCCAAGGCCAAGCGCAAGGCCGCCGAGAAGGTCCGCGACGTGGCCGCCGAGCTGCTGGAGATCCAGGCGCGCCGCCAGGCCCGCGCCGGGCTGGCGTTGCAGGTGGACCGCGCGATGTACGAGCCGTTCGCGGCCGGCTTCCCCTTCGAGGAAACCCCAGACCAGCTCGCCGCCATCGACGCCACCTTGCGCGATCTCGCCAGCAGCCAGCCGATGGACCGCGTGGTGTGCGGCGACGTCGGCTTCGGCAAGACCGAGGTCGCGGTGCGCGCCGCGTTCGCCGCCGCCAGCGCCGGCAAGCAGGTCGCGGTGCTGGTGCCGACCACGCTGCTGGCCGAGCAGCACTACCGCAATTTCCGCGACCGCTTCGCCGACTATCCGCTCAAGGTCGAGGTGCTCTCGCGCTTCAAGAGCACCAAGGAGATCAAGGCCGAGCTGGAAAAGGTGGCCGCCGGCACCATCGACGTGATCGTCGGCACCCACCGGCTGCTGCAGCCGGACGTGAAGTTCAAGGACCTGGGCCTGGTCATCGTCGACGAGGAGCAGCGCTTCGGCGTGCGCCAGAAGGAGGCGCTCAAGGCGATGCGCGCCAACGTGCACCTGCTCACGCTCACCGCCACGCCGATCCCGCGCACGCTGAACATGGCGATGAGCGGCCTGCGCGACCTGTCGATCATCGCCACGCCGCCTCCGAACCGGCTGGCGGTGCAGACCTTCATCACCCAGTGGGACAACGCGCTGCTGCGCGAGGCGTTCCAGCGCGAGCTCTCGCGCGGCGGCCAGCTGTACTTCCTGCACAACGACGTGGAAAGCATCGGCCGCATGCAGCGCGACCTGGCCGAGCTGGTGCCGGAGGCCCGCATCGGCATCGCGCACGGGCAGATGCCCGAGCGCGAGCTGGAGAAGGTGATGCTGGATTTCCAGAAGCAGCGCTTCAACGTGCTGTTGTCGACCACGATCATCGAATCGGGCATCGACATCCCCAACGCCAACACCATCATCATCAACCGCGCCGACCGCTTCGGCCTGGCCCAGCTGCACCAGCTGCGCGGCCGTGTCGGTCGTTCCCACCACCGCGCCTACGCCTACCTGGTGGTGCCCGACCGGCGCTCGATGACGCCCGATGCCGAGAAGCGCCTGGAAGCCATCGCCTCGATGGACGAACTGGGCGCGGGCTTCACCCTGGCCACCCACGACCTGGAGATCCGCGGCGCCGGCGAGCTGCTCGGCGAGGACCAGAGCGGGCAGATGGCCGAGGTCGGCTTCAGCCTCTATACCGAGCTGCTCGAACGCGCGGTGCGCAGCATCAAGCAGGGCAAGCTGCCGGACCTGGACGCCGGCGAGGAAGCGCGCGGCGCCGAGGTCGAGCTGCACGTGCCGGCGCTGATCCCCGAGGACTACCTGCCCGACGTGCACACCCGCCTCACCCTGTACAAGCGCATCTCCAGCGCGCGCGACGGCGAGGCGCTGCGCGAACTGCAGGTGGAGATGATCGATCGGTTCGGGCTGTTGCCCGACCCGGTCAAGCACCTGTTCGCCATCGCCGAACTCAAGCTGCAGGCCAGCGCGCTCGGCGTGCGCAAGCTGGAACTGGGCGAGAACGGCGGACGCATCGTGTTCGAGGCCAAGCCGGACATCGACCCGATGGCGGTGATCCAGCTGATCCAGAAACAGCCCAGGCTCTACGCGATGGATGGGCCGGACAAGCTGCGCATCAAGCACCCGCTCCCGGAGCCCGCCGACCGCTTCAACGCCGCCAAGGCCTTGCTGGCGACGCTGCGGCCGGGCTGAGGCATCTTCCCGACGCCCTGGCCTCGCCCTCGCGAGGCTAGGGCCGTCGCGCCAACGGCCCTAGCCGGCCTGCACGGTGCGATTGCGTCCCTGCTCCTTGGCCTGGTAGAGCGCGCGATCGGCCTGCTTGAGGACCGCCGCCACTTCGTCCGCGGTATCGGGGAAGTGCGCCACGCCGAGCGAGATGGTGATCGCCACGTCCATGCCGAGCAGCGTCTCTTCCACCAGTTGCCGCAGCCGCTCCGCAGTCTGCGTTCCCAGCTCCAGCGGCGTGTCCGGCAGCAGGATGGTGAACTCCTCGCCGCCGCTGCGGCAGGATACGTCGCCAGGACGCAACGCCTTGCCGATCACGCCCCCGAGCGCGGACAGCACGCGGTCGCCGCTGTCGTGGCCCCAGGTGTCGTTGATCGCCTTGAAGTGGTCGATGTCCAGCACGATCACCGAAAAACCGCGCCCGGCCTCGCGCCATTGCTCCAGGAACTCCTGCAAGCCGCGGCGATTGAGCAGGCCGGTCAACGGATCGGTGAGCGATTCCGTGTTCAGCCGGCGGATCGTGCTGCTCATCGCCGACAGGCCGGCCAGGATCGCGCGCTTGAGCTGTGCGACCTCGTAGTACCAGGCCCGCACGCCCTGGATCGATTGCTCCGCTCCCGCTTCCTCCATGATCTGCGCGCGCCGCGCCAGCTTCCACAGCGGCAGCGCGATCAACCGCGACAGCCACCAGATCAGGCCCAGCGTGACCAGCAGCAGCGGCAGCGTGTACAGCACGAGCCGGCGCGAGAGCGCGTCCAACCGGGCCAGCGTGGTGTCGAGCGGGCGCTGCGCCACCACCCCCCAATGCACGGACCTGAGCGGAGAGAACCCGGCAAGCATCTGCACGCGGCGGCTGTTCGGCGCCTGCATGCTGCCGGCCTTGCCCGCCAATACCCGGTCGACCACCGCGTTGTCGTCGATGCGCTCGCCGATGCGCTCGGTATCGCGGTGGTAGATCACCCGGCGGTCGCCGTCCACCACGTACAGGTACGAACCGTCCTTGTAGTAGTGCTCGCCCAGCAGCCTGTGCAAGGCATTGTCCTCGTGCAGGTAGATCGAGCCCGCCACGTAGCCGAGATAGCGTCCGTCCTGCGCGAAGATCGGGCTGGAGACGACCACCACCAGTCTCCCGCTCGCGCCCACGTAGGGTGGGCTGACCTGCACCTCGCGATGCTGCAGCGCCAGCCGCGCGCCCAGCGAGTTCAACCGCGTGCCCGGTGCCAGCACCTGCGGCGCGGTCGTCACCACCCGGCCTTCGGCATCGACCACCAGGACGGAATTGAACCCCTGGTACTCCGCCAGGATGCGCTGGATGTCCCGGCTCAGTTCGGCGACCGATCCCCAGTGCTCGGCCAGCGACTGCGCATGGGTCCGGACCATGCGCTTGGCGCCGTCGAGATAATAGTCCGTGGTGTCGGCCAGCTTGAGCGCATAGACCCGGTTGGCCTCCAGCGTACTGTCGATCAACAGCTCCTTTTGCACCCTGTAGCTCGCCCACATCACGCTGGCGAGCGTCAGCACCACCGACACGCCCGACAGGATCAGGACCAGTTGGCGGAGATTGATGGGCGGGAGACCGCGCCTGCTGCCTATTAGCATGGAGGTCGACTGGAACCTGGCTGCCGCCTACCTTACCGGGTGTACGCGGATGCTAGCCATCCCCGTCCCTTGCTACAGTTGCGATTCGACCGGCAACCAGCCGACCGCGCGGGCCGCGATCCTTCGCCAGATGCCCGCCTCCGGCTCGCGCGTCCAGGTGCGCGGCGGCGAGGCCGCGTCGTCGTGCCAGCGCAGCTCGCCATGCTCCAGCGCCAGCCGGTAGCTGAGCCGAGCGGAGGTCTTGGCCCGGTACAGCGCCTCCAGCTCGGCGGCGGCCTCGCGGCTCTCGAACAGCAGCCCCATTTCGGTATTGAGGTTCATCGAGCGCGGGTCGAGGTTGAACGACCCGACGAAGCCTTCGCGCCCGTCGATCACGAAGGCCTTGGTATGCAGGCTGGCGCCGCTGGAACCGAACAGGCTTCCCGAGGGCTCGCCGCGCGGCTTGAGTTCGTGGAGCTCCACGCCCTCCCGCAGCAGCGGCACGCGGTAACCGGCGTAACCGCCGTGCACGGCGAGCACGTCGTTGGCGGCGAGCGAGTTGGTCAGCACGCCCACCTCGACATTGCGCCGGCGCAGGCCGGCGATCCAGCGCAGCCCTTCGCGGCCGGGCACGAAGTACGGCGAGATCAGCTTCAGCTCGCGTCGTACGCTGGCCATCCGGTCGACCAGCACCGGCGTCATCCAGTCCGGCTGCGCCCGTCCTCCCTCGGCCTTCTGCGGCGGGTCCGACACGATGCTGGCCCGGGCCGTCCAGTGCAAGGCGCGGCGGCCCTGGACCAGGTCGCGCACGTTGGGCGACTGCCGCAGCCGCTGCAGGTACGGCCGCGCCTTGGGCGAGGCCATGCCCGCGTCGATCCCGGCGCGCAGGCGGTCCAGCGCGTCCGGGCTGGCCTCGGCCAGCGCCGCCAGCGGGATCGCGCTGCGGCTGTTCCAGTAGGCGTCGAAGATCGCCGACGCCTGCCCGACCGGCGGGCCGATCACCGTGGCGTCGGCATCCATGAAGTTCATCTCGCTGTCGGCGTCGAAGTATTCGTCGCCGATGTTGCGCCCGCCGACCACCGCGATGCGGCCGTCGGCGATCCAGGCCTTGTTGTGCATGCGCCGGTTGATGCTGAAGAACCGCAGCAGCAGCTCGACGCCGCGCACGAGGGTGCCCTCGCGCGCGCGGGTCGGGTTGAACAGGCGCACCTCGATCATCGGGTGGCGGTCGAGCGCGGCCAGCACCGAGCCGCTGCCGTGCACGTTCATGTCGTCCAGCAGCAGGCGCACGCGCACGCCGCGGTCGGCGGCGCGCAGCAACTCGGCGTACAGCAGGTTGCCGGTGAAATCCGGATGCCAGATGTAGTACTGCAGGTCCAGGCTACGGCCGGCCGAGCGGGCCATCATCGCGCGGGTCGCGAAGGCCTCGATGTTGTCCGAGACCAGCGCGAACCCCGCCTGCCCCGGATGCGCCGCGGTGAGCGGGACCACCACCCGGTCGATCGGGGAATCGTCCGCCACCGGCAGCGCCTGCGAAGCGGGGCCGCGCGCGCGTTCGGCGAAGCGCCCGTAGCCGTACAGGGAGGCCAGCGACGCCAGCGCGAACAGCAGCAGCGCGGCGCCGGCCCACTTCAGTTTTTTCTTCATCCGCCGGTCCATGCCAGGAACGGGACCGATTGTAGGCACGGCCGGCGCCACGGCCGCGTGTGCAGAGGAGGCCCGGCATTGCGCCGGGCCCTCCCGCGGCGAGACCTCGCGCTTACCAGATCGCCACGCGATCCTTGCCGGCGCGCACCATCGGGTCGCCCGCCTTGCACTGGAACGCCGCGGCGTAGGCCGGCATGTTCGACGGCGCGGCGATGGCGCGGAAGTTGGCCGGCGCATGCGGGTCGGTGTTCAGGCGCACCCGCAGCTCGCCGTCGGTGAAGTTGCGGCGCCACACCGTCGCCCAGTTCATGAAGAAACGCTGGTCCTGGCTGTAGCCGTCGATGGGCTTGTCGGCTTCCGGGTTTTCCTTCAGCGCCACCTGCAGCGCGTCGTAGGCCACGGTCAGGCCGCCCAGGTCGCCGATGTTCTCGCCGAGGGTCAGCCTGCCCTTCACGTGCACGCCGGGGATCGCCTCGTAGCCGTCGAACTGCGCGACCAGTTGGTCGGCACGCTGCTCGAAGCGCTTGCGGTCCTCGTCCGTCCACCAGCTGTCGAAATTGCCCTTGGCGTCGAACTGGCTGCCGGAGTCGTCGTAGCCGTGCATCATCTCGTGGCCGATCACCGCGCCGATGCCGCCGTAGTTCAGCGCGGGGTCGGCCTTGGCGTCGAAGAACGGCGGCTGCAGGATCGCCGCCGGGAACACGATCTCGTTCTTGGTGGCGTTGTAGTAGGCGTTGACCGTCTGCGGCGTCATGCCCCACTCGGTGCGGTCGACCGGCTTGCCGATCTTGTCAAGGCGCCAGCGGTAGTTGAACGCCCGGGCGGCCTGCATGTTGGCCAGGTAGCCCTCGCCGACCTGCAGTCCGCTCCAGTCGCGCCACTTGTCCGGGTAGCCGATCTTGGGCGTGAAACTGGCCCACTTCTCCAGCGCGCGCTGCCGGGTGGCCTCGCTCATCCAGTCCAGCTTCTCCAGCCGCGCCTTCAACGCGGTGGACAGGTTCTGCACCAGGTGCTGCATCTCGACCTTGGACTCGGGCGGGAACGCGGCCTGCACGTACAGCTGGCCGAGCGCCTCGCCCATCGCGTCGTTGACCGCCTGGAGAGTGCGCTTCCAGCGCGGCAGCATCTCCTGCTGGCCGCGCAGCGCCTTGCCGTAGAACTCGAAGTTGGCCTGCTCGAACGGCTTGGCCAGGTACGGCGCGGCCTCGTCCAGGGCGTGGAAGCGCAGGTAGGCCTTCCAGGTATCGGCCGGCGTGTCGGCCAGCATCCTGTCCAGCTCGGCGAAGAAACCGGGCTGGCTCAGCGAGAACTTGCCGGCGGCCGGCACCTTCAGCGCGTCGAAGAAGGCGTTCCAGTCGAAATGCGGGGTGATCCGGTTGGCCTCGGCCGCGCTGACCGGATGGTAGCGTTTGGCCGGATCGCGCAGTTCGATGCGCGACAGCGAGGCCTTGGCCAGGCGGGTCTCGAATTCGAGCACAGCCTTGGCCTGTGCCGCGGCATCCGCCGTGGTGGCGCCGGACAGCTCCAGCAGCCTGGCGATGTAGCCCGCGTAGGCGTCGCGGATGCCGGCCTTGTCGGCGTCGAGGTAGTAGCCCTTCTCGGGCAGCCCCAGTCCACCCTGGCCGGCGTAGGCGATGACCTGCCCGGAATCCTTGTAGTCGGCATTGCCGCCGAACGAGAACAGGAAGCCCTGCCCCTTCGCGTAGCTGTCGCGCAGCCAGGCGGCGATCGCTGCTCCGTCCTCCAGCGCGTCGATGGCCTGCAGTTGCGGTTGCAGCGGGGCCAGGCCGGCCTGGTCGATCGCCGCCTCGTCCATGCCGCTGCGCCACAGCGCGCCGAGCTTGGCTTCGATCGGATCCGCCGTCGTGGCCGCCGCGGCCCGCTCGACCAGTGCGCGCTGGATCGCCAGCGAGCGCTCGCCCAGCACCTCGAAGCTGCCCCAGCTGGTGCGATCGGCCGGGACCGGATTGGCCTTCAGCCACTTGCTGTTGACGAAGCCATTGAGGTCGCTGCACGCCGATACCGACGGATCCAGGTCGGTGACGTCGAACGCCACGGACGGCGCATCGATCCTGGACAGATCGAGCTTCGGCGCCTGGCCGGCCGCGCCGGCGCTTCCTGCCGGATTCTCGGGCTTGCCGCAGGCGGACAGCGACACGGCGATGGCCACTGCCAGGGACAGTGGGGCGAGCTTGCTGAGGGTCATCGGGTTCTCCAGCCTGACATCGGGAACGCACCGCTTCCGGTGCAGCCCTCCAACCTATGCGATCGCCGCCGCCCGCTGATCGGCCATTGGTCATGGTGCGAGCCGGCAAGCCCGCGTCGCCACGTCGCGCACGGCACGCTGCGCACGGATCGGCGGATGCGCACCGCCAGGCCGGCCCGCGCGCATCGTCGGCGCGCGGCACGCTCTCGAGGCCGGCGACGGGCGCATGCCGTGCCATCAGTTCGACCACCCAATCGATGAACGCCCGCAGCTTGGCGCTGACATGCCGGTTAGGCGGGAATGCCAGGTACAGCGGCATCGGCTCCAGATGCCAGTCCTCGAACAGCGCCACCAGCTCGGCGCGCGCCAGGTGCGGCTTGGCCATGTAATCCGGCAACCACAGGATGCCCAGGCCGGCCAGGCCGGCCTCGAGATAGGCATTGCCGTCGTCGACGGCGAGCACGTAGCGCCCGCGCACCTCGACGCGCTCCCCGCCGCGGCGCATCGCGTACGGCAGCGCCTTGCCGGCGCGCGCCCACAGGAAACCCACGATGCGATGATGGGTATCCTCCAGTTCGCGAGGATGCGCGGGCCGGCCCGCGCGCGCCACGTAGCCCGGCGCGGCGTAGACGCCGAGCCGCAGATCGCCCACGCGCCGCGCCACCAGCGATCGATCGGTCAGCTCGCCGCCGCGCACGACGCAGTCCACGCCCTCCCCGATCAGGTCCACCCTGCGGTCGCTCACGCCCATGTCGATCTGGATGTCCGGATAGCGGGCATGGAAGTCGGGCAAGGCCGGCACCAGGATCATCCGGGCCAACGGACTGGGCACGTCCACCCGCAAGCGGCCCCGCGGCGAGGCGGAGGCATCGGACAGGCCGGTCTCGGCATCGTCCAGGTCGGCAAGCAGGCGCACCACGCGTTCGTAGTAGGCGGCGCCATCGGCGGTGACGTTGACCTTGCGGGTGGTGCGATTGAGCAGTTTCACCCGCAGCCGCGCCTCCAGCTGCTGGACCAGTTGCGTCACGCTGGTCTTGCTCGTGCGCAAGGTCTCGGCGGCCTTGGTGAAGCTGCCGGTCTCCACCACGCGGGCGAACGCCTGCATCGCATCGAAACGGTCCATTTACGACTCCGGCGCCCGGGAACTGTTTGGATTCTACAAACGGTGATACCCGGATCGACGCGTTTATCCGGCCGGACCCGCCGCCTACGCTACCGCCATCGTCGAGACACCGGACCGCCACGGTCCCCATCGGAGGTTTTCATGGCAACACGCGATGTCGTCTTTCCCGCCGGGCGCCAGGCGCTCTACCAGCGCAACCGCTATTCGCCGGCGATCCGCTCCAACGGGTTCCTGTTCGTCTCCGGGCAGGTCGGCAGCCGCGAGGACGGTTCGCCCGAGCCGGGCCTGGAAGCGCAGGTGCGGCGGGCGTTCGACAATCTCAACGCGGTCCTGGCGGCGGCCGGCTGCAGCTTCGACGACGTGATCGACGCGACCGTGTTCATCGTCGATCCGGCGTCGAAGTTCGACGCGATCTGGAAGATCGCCTCCGAATACTGGGGCGAGGCGCCGCACCCGACGCTGACCGGCATCGGCGTGACCTGGCTGTACGGTTTCGAGTTCGAGATCAAGGTGGTCGCGAAACTGCCCGGAACCGTCGCGGGCGACCCCATGCCCGCCGCGGCGTAGCCGCAGGAAGGCCCGGCCGGGGCCGGGCTTGCTGCGTCGCGACGGGGCGGGCCTACTTCGCCTTGCCCTGGTTGGCCACGGCCTCGGCGGCGCGCTTGGCGGCCTCGGGATCGCCCAGGTAACGGTAGGACTGCACGTTCAGCTGGTCGTCCAGTTCGAACAGCAGCGGGATGCCGGTCGGGATGTTGAGTTCCAGGATCTCTTCGCGGCTGACGTCGTTGAGGTACTTGTAAAGCGCGCGCAGCGAGTTGCCGTGCGCGGTCACCAGCACCGTCTTGCCTTCCTTCAGCTGCGGGGCGATCGCATCGTGCCAGTACGGCAGCACGCGCTCGAGCGTGGTCGCCAGCGACTCGGTGGCCGGCAGCGCCTTGCGGTCCAGCCCGGCGTAGCGGCGGTCGTGCGAGGGATGGCCCGGGTCCTCCAGGTCCATCGGCGGCGGCGGGATGTCGTAGGAACGGCGCCAGATCTTGACCTGTTCCTCGCCGTGCTTGGCGGCGGTCTCGGCCTTGTCCAGGCCCTGCAGGCCGCCGTAGTGGCGCTCGTTGAGCCGCCAGCTCTTGTGCACCGGCAGCCAGTCCTGGTCCAGCTCGGCCAGCGCGGCCTGCAGCGTATGGATCGCGCGCTTGAGCACCGAGGTGTGGGCGACGTCGAACTGCAGCCCTTCTTCCTTCATCAGGCGGCCGGCGGCGGCGGCCTCGGCGCGGCCCTGCTCGGTCAGGTCCACGTCCACCCAGCCGGTGAAGCGGTTTTCCAGGTTCCATTGGCTCTGGCCATGGCGCAGCAATACGAGTTTGCGGGTCACTACGGATCTCCGGGACGCGGGTGAGGACGCCGATTGTAGCGGCGTCACGCGTTCCGAGCCCGGTCACGCCAAGCATGCCCCGTCCCGTGCATGCTTGGCCCATGATGACCGAGACTTCATCCGTGTTCCCGGGCTGGGACGGCAGCGTCCAGCGCGCACGCGCGCTGCAGAAGGAACTGGCGCGGCAGGTGCTGCTGCGCGACCTGTTCCCGTCCTCCCCGTTGCTGCTGGCGGGCTTCGACGTCGGCTTCGAGGACGCCGGCGCCACCACCCGCGCCGCGGCGGTGCTGCTGGACGCGCGCACGCTGCGGCCGCTCGAGCTGCAGGTCGCGCGCGTGCCGACCTCGACGCCCTACGTGCCCGGCCTGCTCAGCTTCCGCGAGCTGCCGGCGCTGTTGCAGGCGCTGGCGCAACTGTCGCGGCGGCCGGAGCTGGTGTTCATCGACGGCCAGGGCATCGCCCATCCGCGCCGGCTCGGCATCGCCGCGCACTTCGGCGTGGCGACCGGGCTGCCGACGCTGGGCGTGGCCAAGAAGCCGCTCGCCGGCCGGTTCGAACCGCCGGGCGAAGCCGCCGGCGACCACACCCCGATCGAGCTGCACGGCGAGCAGGTCGGCTGGGCGTTGCGCAGCAAGGCGCGCTGCAATCCGCTGATCGTCTCGCCCGGGCACGGCATCGGCCTCGATTCGGCCCTGGCCTGGACGCAGCGCACGCTGCGCGGCTACCGGCTGCCCGAACCGACCCGGCTGGCGGACCGCCTGGCCTCGCGCCGCGGCGACATGCCGCCGCTGGAACACCCCATTTCCCCGCCGTGACCCCTCCTCGCCACTGCCCGTGCCATCCTGCCGCCTCGATCCACGCCGGAGCCCGCGCATGACCACGATCATCGATCCCCGCACCCACGACCTGGGCGACGGCCTCACCGTGCGCCGTGCGGTGCCGACCCTGCAGATGCGCAGCGTCGGCCCGTTCGTGTTCGTGGACCACATGGGGCCGGCGGTGTTCGAGCCCGGCCGCGGCATCGACGTGCGCCCGCATCCGCACATCGGCCTGGCCACGGTGACGTTCCTGTGGGCCGGCGCGATCCAGCACCGCGACACGCTCGGTTCCGACCAGGTGATCCAGCCCGGCGACGTGAACTGGATGACCGCCGGCCGCGGCATCGCCCACTCCGAGCGCTCGCCCCAGCAGGCGCGCCGGAACGAGCAGCGCCTGCATGGCATGCAGACCTGGGTCGCGCTGCCGAAGGAGCATGAGGAGGTCGAGCCCGCGTTCTATCACCACGCCGCCGCGACCCTGCCGCAGCAGCGCCGCGGCGGCGCCTGGCTGCGCGTGATCGCGGGCCGCGCCTATGGCGAGGAGTCGCCGGTGAAGGTCTTCGCCGACACGCTCAACGTCGCGATCGACCTGGAGCCGGACGCGGAGGTCGATCTCGACGCCGGCCATCGCGAACGCTCGCTCTACATCCTCGAAGGCGAGGCGCAACTGGACGGCGTGGACATCCCCGCGCGCCACCTGGTGGTCCCCGAACCCGGCAGCCGTGCGCGCCTGCGCGCCAAGACCCCGCTGAAGGCCATGCTGATGGGCGGCGAGCCCCTCGATGCCCACCGGCACCTGTGGTGGAACTTCGTGTCCAGCTCCAGGGAGCGCATCGAACAGGCCAAGGAGGACTGGCGCAACGGCCGCTTCGGTACCATCCCGGGCGACGACCAGGAGTTCATCCCCCTGCCCGAGCAGCCCGCCCCCAAGCCGCCGAACTATCCCTGAGCCGGCGGCAAGACCGTCGCGGCGGGATTTGTCACGGCCGCCGGGCTTGGTTATCGTGGCCCGGCCTGGTCGCCTGGCCGGGCACGTCGGGGGTGCGCCAGGGGGGGCGCTGTACGGGCGATCGGGGAGGGTGGCCCGGGCAACGCTTGACGCAACACGGTGCATCGCCGGATGGCCTCCATCGTGGGTCCTTCACGAGAGCGCCGCACGCTCCATGTGCGGGGTCCTTTTCTGTCCGGGGAACCTTGAATGAAATCCGCTTTCCGCCTCGTCGGCCTGTCGTTGCTGTCCGCGTCCGCGTGGGCCCAGCAACAAACCGCCTGTCCCACCCTGCCACCGTCCTCGGGCCTGCAATGGAACCAGCAGGCCGGCAGCGACTACCTCGCCTGCAAGGCCTCCAATGCCGAAGGCAGGCAAGTGGTGGGCCTGATGTTCACCACCCGCGATCCCGGCATCGTGCTGTCGCGCGATCGCCGCGCCGAGAAGGGCGAGATCGGCGGCGAATCGATGTACTGGTACAGGCTCGACCTGGGCGGGCGCCAGTTGCCTGAAATGGAATCGCGCCGCATCACCGTGGCCGAGCTCGGCAAGCATCGCTATGCCCAGATCTGGATCGATGCCGCGAGCGGCGACGAGCTGGCCTCGGTGCAGTCGCTGGTGCAGAGCCTGGACCTGGAACCGGCCAGCCTGGCGCTCGGCCGCTGAGCCCCCTCTGTTGAACCTGGCGCGGCGCGAGTATTGAATGGCGCATCCCGCCCAGTCCGGGCGGGCTTGCTCAGGAGTCGACCATGTCACTGGCTAAACGATTGACGGCGGAGTTCCTCGGTACGTTCTGGCTGGTCCTCGGCGGTTGCGGCAGCGCGGTACTCGCCGCGAAGTTCGGCGGCGACGGCAATCCCCTCGGCATCGGTTTCCTCGGCGTGGCCCTGGCGTTCGGCCTCACCGTGCTCACCGGCGCCTATGCGTTCGGCCACATCTCGGGGGGGCACTTCAACCCGGCGGTGAGCTTCGGGCTGTGGGCCGGCGGGCGCTTCCCGCTCGCCGACCTGGTGCCCTACGTGGTCGCGCAGGTCGCGGGTGCGATCTTCGCCGGCTTCATCCTGTTGCAGATCGCGCAGGGCAGCGCCGGCTTCGCGATCGACGGCAGCCAGGCCGGCGCATTCGCCAGCAACGGCTACGGCGCATTGTCGCCGGGCGGCTATTCGCTGGCGGCGGCGTTCCTGTGCGAGGTGGTGCTGACCGCGGTGTTCCTGCTGGTGATCATGGGCTCGACCCATGCCAACGCGCCGACCGGCTTCGCGCCGATCGCGATCGGCCTGGCGCTCACGCTGATCCACCTGATCAGCATCCCGGTGACCAACACCTCGGTGAACCCGGCACGCTCCACCGGCGTGGCGCTGTTCGCCGGCAGCGGCGCGATCGGCCAGCTGTGGCTGTTCTGGGTGGCGCCGCTGATCGGCGGTGCGCTCGGCGGCGTGATCTACAAGGCGCTGGGGAAACATTGAAACCCGCTCGACCCGCCGGCGGAGATCCCGCCGGCGGGTCGAGCCGCATCGCGCGCAAGCGTGGCCTGGAGCCGGTCCATCTCGATCGGCTCCGCCATCTTCCCGGCACGGATTGGCTGATGCGCCGGGAACTATTCCCGGTGCATGCCGCAACGCCTGCGGCGCGCGACCGGCCTGATCCTGCCAGGCATCTCCACCTCCGTTCGACCGGATCCCCGCGATGGCGGCGTCAGGCGGGCGCCAGCGTGGTGGCGATGCCGACCTCACCGGTGAGCAGCCGGTGGATCGGGCATTTCTCGGCGATCTCCAGCAGCTTCTGGCGCTGCGCGTCGTCGAGCGCCCCCTGCAGTACGACGTTGCGCTCGATCGCGGTCCCGGTGGCATCGCGCTTGCCGTACCGCAGGTGCACCGTGATGCCCTGCAACGGCCACTGCTTGCGCGCGGCGAACATCCGCAGCGTGATCGCGGTGCAGGCGCCCAGCGCGCCCAGCACCAGCGCCTCGGGATCGGGCGCGGCATCGGCGCCGCCATTGGCGGGCACCGTGTCGGCGCTCCACGAATGGCGGCCGTCGTCGATGACGACGTGGTACGGCGCAGCCTCGCTGCGCGCGGTGACGATCGTGGTCTCGCTCATGCGTTCTCCGCTGCAAGGCGACCGGCTGGTGCCGGCCGCGGGTCTCAGAAGCGTCCTTCCTGGAAGTCCACGAAGGCCTGCATCAATTCCTGCCGGGTGTTCATCACGAACGGCCCGTAGCGCATCACCGGCTCGCGCAGCGGCCGGCCGGCGACCAGGATCAGGCGTGCGCCCTGCTGGCCGGCGCGCAGCTGCAGGCGTTCGCCGCCGCCGAGCACGGCCAGCTGCCGCGTCTCCAACGGCCGCGCGTCGTCGCCCTCGCCCACTGCCAGCCCTCCTTCGAAGGCATAGGCGAACGCGTTGTGCCCGGCCGGCAGCAGGTAGTCCCAACTCGCGCCGGGCGCCAGCTCGATATCCAGGTAAAGCGGATCGGTCGCCGGCTGCACGATCGGGCCGGCGACCTCCCCGACCCGGCCGGCGATCACCTTTACCGCGACGCCGTCCGCCGGCGTCGCCACCGGGATGCGGTCCGGGGCGAACTCCTGGTACTTCGGCTCGGTCATCTTGTCCTTGGCGGGCAGGTTCACCCACAACTGGAAGCCGCGCATCCGCCCGGACTCCTGCTCGGGCATTTCCGAATGCACCAGGCCGCGCCCGGCGGTCATCCACTGCACGCTGCCCGGCGTCAGCAGGCCTTCGTTGCCGTGGTTGTCGCGGTGGCGCATGCGCCCGTCCAGCATGTAGGTCACGGTCTCGAAGCCGCGATGCGGGTGCTCGGGAAAGCCGGCGATGTAGTCCTCGGCCCTGTCGGTGCCGAACTCGTCCAGCATCAGGAACGGATCCAGGTCCGGCAGCTCGGGCGTGCCGATGACGCGCGTCAGCTTGACGCCGGCGCCATCGGAGGTCGGCTGGCCATGCAGGGTCCGCAGGATCCTCGCGGAGGGGATGCGGGAAGTGTCGCTCATGGAAGCGCTCCTGTTGGAAACCGCGGATATGGGCGCCCGGGCCGCGGGCGCCAATGGCGAACGACGCAACCCATTGTTCCAGAAGCGCCGGGCTGGCGCAGGCAGGCTCCCGCCCGCGGCCGGCGCCGCCGCCTACGACCAAAGTGGTAGCGGCCGCCACGCCGGCGGGATTGACCGGCCCGCGGCAGGGGGGGAACCTTAACCGGTCTTTCCGGAGGGACGTGCATGAAAGGTTTCTCGAAGCTGGCCTGGGCCGCGCTCGCGGTCGTGGGCGCGTTCTGTCTAGGGACGGTGGCATTGCGGCGCGGCGAGCACATCAACGCGCTGTGGATCGTGGTCGCCGCCGTCTCGATCTATCTCATCGCCTATCGCTTCTACGCGCTGTTCGTCGCCAACAAGGTGATGCAGCTCGATACGACCCGGGCCACGCCCGCGGTACTCAACAACGACGGTCTGGACTACGTGCCGACCAACAAGCACGTCCTGTTCGGCCACCACTTCGCCGCGATCGCCGGCGCCGGCCCGCTGGTCGGCCCGGTGCTGGCCGCGCAGATGGGCTACCTGCCGGGCCTGCTGTGGCTGGTGGTCGGCGTGGTCTTCGCCGGCGCGGTGCAGGACTTCATGGTCCTGTTCCTGTCCAGCCGCCGCAACGGCCGCTCGCTCGGCGACCTGGTGCGCGAGGAAATGGGCCAGGTGCCCGGCACCATCGCGCTGTTCGGCGCCTTCCTGATCATGATCATCATCCTGGCGGTGCTGGCGATGGTGGTGGTGAAGGCGCTGGCGGAAAGCCCCTGGGGCATGTTCACCGTGATCGCGACGATGCCGATCGCGATCCTGATGGGCATCTACATGCGCTACATCCGGCCCGGCAAGATCGGCGAGATCTCCGTGGTCGGCCTGATCCTGCTGCTGGCGGCGATCTGGTTCGGCGGCAAGGTCGCGGCCGACCCGACCTGGGGCCCGGCCTTCACCTTCACCGGCACCCAGATCACCTGGATGCTGATCGGCTACGGCTTCGTCGCCTCGGTGCTGCCGGTGTGGCTGCTGCTGGCGCCGCGCGACTACCTGTCCACCTTCCTCAAGATCGGCACCATCATCGCGCTGGCGATCGGCATCCTGATCGTGATGCCCGACCTGAAGATGCCGGCGCTCACCCAGTTCGCCGCCAGCGGCGACGGCCCGGTCTGGAAGGGCGGCATCTTCCCGTTCCTGTTCATCACCATCGCCTGCGGCGCGGTCTCCGGCTTCCACGCGCTGATCTCCTCGGGCACGACGCCGAAGCTGCTCGCCAACGAAGGCCACATGCGCTACATCGGCTACGGCGGCATGCTGATGGAGTCGTTCGTCGCGGTGATGGCGCTGGTGGCCGCCGCGATCATCGAGCCGGGCATCTACTTCGCGATGAACAGCCCGGCGGCGGTGATCGGCGCCGATGCGGTCTCGGCCGCGCACTACATCACCAACACCTGGGGCTTCACCATCAGTCCCGAGCAGCTGGAAGCCACGGCCGCGGCGATCGGCGAGCCAACCATCCTGCACCGCGCCGGCGGCGCGCCGACGCTGGCGGTGGGCATCGCGCAGATCCTGCACGAGGCCATCCCCAGCGGCAGCGACGCGATGATGGCGTTCTGGTACCACTTCGCGATCCTGTTCGAGGCGCTTTTCATCCTGACCGCGGTGGATGCCGGCACCCGCGCCGGCCGCTTCATGCTGCAGGACCTGATCGGCAACTTCGTCCCGGCGATGCGCCGCACCGAGTCGTGGACCGCCAACATCATCGCCACCGCCGGCTGCGTGGCGCTGTGGGGCTACCTGCTCTACACCGGCGTGGTCGATCCGTTCGGCGGCATCCAGACGCTGTGGCCGCTGTTCGGCATCTCCAACCAGATGCTGGCCGGCATCGCGCTGATGCTGGGCACGGTGGTACTGTTCAAGATGAAGCGCGACCGCTACGCCTGGGTCACCGCGGTACCGGCGGTATGGCTGCTGATCTGCACCAGCTATGCCGGGCTGATCAAGATCTTCGACAGCAACCCGGCACAGGGCTTCTTGGCGCAGGCGCACAAGTTCCAGGCCGCCATCGCCAGCGGCACGGTCACCGCCCCGGCCAAGAGCGTGGCGCAGATGCAGCAGATCGTCACCAACGCCTACGTCAATACCGGCTTGACCGTGCTGTTCCTGTTCGTGGTGTTCGCGACGCTGATCTACTCGATCAAGACGATCGTGGCCGCCCGGCGCAATGCGCAGCGCACCGACAAGGAAACGCCGTACGTCGCGCTCACCCCGGCCCAGATGGCGGACCTGTGATGAGTACGGACCTGGTCCCGGTCGGGCAGTACCAGGCGCACCGCCGCTTCTGGCGGCGCCTGGTGCAGACCGCGCGGCTGTGCTGCGGCATACCCGACTACGACAACTACGTACGGCACATGCTGGAGAAGCACCCGGACCGTCCGGTCATGGACTACCCGACCTTCTTCCGCGAGCGCCAGGAAGCCCGCTACGGCGGCAAGAGCGGCTTCCGCTGCTGTTGAACCTTCCCCGGGCGACGACACCGGCAGGCGGCCTCCGGGCCGCCTGTTTTCATTCCCGCAGGCTCCCTTGCTCCCGGCCAACACGGCTCTTGAACAATGCGCGCCGCAGCGCGTTCCGGCGGCGTGCCGGACTCCGTCGTCGCCGATGGCTGAGCATGTCGTGTTCGACAACGACGGAATGCGAGCACGAAGCACGGAAACCTGGGCGCGCCCTATCGGCCGATCGGCCGGTCCGTCCAGACATGCGCGAGCCGATGACTCGCGCATGTCTCTATCCGAGGAAGGAAACCGCTCTTGCAAGGCAACAGCGATAGAGCTGCCAGGACTGCAGCCTCCCAACGGGCGCCTTCAGACGCTCAACAGCCCGGCGCGATGCCCGCCGCGTACCGCAATCCGCCACGCAACTGCGCCAGGAAATGCGGATCGGCATAGATCGCCGCATCGTGCCCCAGTCCCGTGTACCACGCACGGCCACCGTCGAAGGCATGGCACCAGGCAATGGGATGGTCGGCGCCCATGGTCCCGCCTTCGTACAGCTTCTCGTCGATCGTGGCGAGCACCTGCACCTGCCCGCGCGGATTGCTGCGGTAGTTGTACAGCTCGTCGCGGACCGGCCAGGCTTCGCCGTCCGGCCGGCCATAGCGCTCGGGCTGTACCCGGCTGCCCTGCAATCCGGGCGGATGCCCGCCGAAGTAGGCGGCCACCAGTTTCCCGTACCAGGGCCATTCGTAGCCGGTGTCCGCCGCGGAGTGGATGCCGACGAAACCGCCGCCGGCGCGGATGAAGCGCTCGAACGCGGCCTGCTGCGCCGCATCCAGCACCTCGCCGGTGGTGTTGGCGAATACCACCACGCGATAGCGCGCCAAGGCCGCATCGGTGAACGCCGCCGGATCCTCGCTGGCATCGGCCTGCATGCCCTGCTCCTCCGCCAGCCGCCGTACCGTCGCGATCGCGGTGGGAATGGAGTCGTGGCGGAACGTGGCGGTCTTGCTGAAGATCAGCACGCGCATGGCGGTCTCGGGAACGGGCGCTGCGGCCGCGGACGAACACGGCAGCAGGGCGGCAAGCAGCAGGGCGATGGCAAGGCGGAGCATGGGCGGATTCTGGCATGGCCGCGTCGCCGGGCCTTTGCGCGCAGCAACATGCGCGCCGCCGGCTCGACCGGCCCTCATGCCCCTGCCATGGAACGCAGCATGACGCCCACCAGGTACGCCAGATAGGTGCCGGTCGCGTAGCCCATCGTACCGAGCAGCACCCCGACCGGTGCCAACGCGGGATGGAATGCGGCCGCCACCACCGGGGCCGAGGCGGGACCGCCGATGTTCGACTGCGACCCGATCGCGAAATAGAAGAACGGCACGTGCAGCAGCCGGCCCAGGCCCCACAACAGCACGATGTGCACCGCGATCCAGATCAGCCCGAGCAGGAACAGCCATGGCCGGTCCAGCAGCGACAGCAGGTCCATCTGCATGCCGATGCAGGCGATCAGGAAGTACAGCAGCAGCGAGCCGATCCTCGACGCGCCGGCGCCTTCCAGCGTGCGTGCCCGCGTGAAGCTCAGCGCCAGGCCGCAGCTGGTGGCCAATACCACGACCCAGACGAACGTCGAGTCCAGGCTGAACTGCGCCGCCCACGCCACGTTGCGCCCGAACCATCCGGCGAGCGGTGCGGCGATCGCGTGCGACAGTCCCACCGCGCCGAATGCCACGCCGACGATCATCATCAGGTCGGTGAGGCTCGGGATGCGCTCGTGCTCGGCCTGGAACTTCGCGATGCGCGCCTTCAGCTCGTCGATCGCGCGGGTATCGGCGCCGCTGCGAGCATCGATACGCTGCGCCCGCCCGGCCAGGAAGATCAACGTCGCCATCCAGACGTAGCCCACGCCGACATCGACTACCGCGAACTGCCCGAACGTGGTCGCGTCCACGTTGAACACCTCGCGCATCGCCAGCATGTTGGCGCCGCCGCCGATCCAGCTGCCGGCCAGCGCCGCCATGCCCGCCCAGGTATCGCCGGCGACCGTGGACGGGTGCAGCCATTTCATCAGCTGGAACGCCACCACGGCCCCGAGCATGATGCTCAGCGAGGCGCCCAGGTACATCGCCACCAGCTTGGGCCCCAACCGCAGGATGCCCTTGATGTCGACCGCGAGCGTCAGCAGCACCAGCGCCGCCGGCAGCAGCACGTCGCGCGCCACCGGGTTGTAGAGCCGGGTGGTCTGCCCGTCGATCAGGCCGATGGTGTTGTAGATGCCCGGCAGCAGGTAGCACAGCAGCAACGCCGGCACGAATGCGTAGAAGCGTTTCCAGAAGCCCTGCTCGCGCGAGGCGGTCCAGAACACCGCTCCGAGCGTGGCCGCGATCAGGCCGAAGACGACGATGTCGTTGTCGATCAATGCATGGGAATCTGGGTTCACTGACGACCTGGCCGGGAACGGGGAAACGCCGAATCTAGCCGAGCCTGGCTCCCGGGGCCAATCCGGGACGCACCCGCCCACCCGGCGCGGGCGCCGGCGACGGGCTCATTCGTAGCGGCGCACCACCCGCTCGCCGTCGGGCGCTCGCAGGACCACGTCCGCGGGCTGGCCGGTGGTGAGCCGGTGCAGCTTCGCCATCAGTTCGGCGTTCTCCAGCGCGCCCTGCTCGCGCAGGTAGCGCAGCGGCGACCAGTGGGGCCGGCACACCAGCCAGGCGCCCTTCTCCGGCTCGATGCTGACGACGTAGCGATCCTTCGATTCCATGACTTCCTCGGCTGCGACGGTATCGGGAACGGCCATGGACGCCGGGACGAGATGCGCCGATCGCCAGCCGCGGTTCCATGTGGCTGGCGGCCGATCTTGCGGCCGATGCTGCGCTGCACGCATTGCCCTGGCGGCCAGCTCCCGGCCGCAGCGCATGCCTTTGCTCGACGCGCCCAAGGCCGCTCCGCACTCGTCTCGGAATCCATAACGCGCCCCCATGGGGGGCCCCGAACGGGAAAGCACCAACCATCGAGCCACTGGTCACGGCGAGCCGGCAGGGCGCCAAACACCGTGTTCCGGCACTCGGGGAATGTGCAGGGGGTGTTCCAGCACTCGAACCGGCGCGCCCTTACTCAAGGGGCCGCGGGTTGAGTAGCCATCGGCCCCGCGTCCGGCGCCGCCAGCATCCTCCTCCGCCCCCCGCCGCGCCGTCAGTCCCGTCCCCATATCCGGGTAGGACAATTCCTACGTGACGGAAGTCACATCCCGCGATATGCTCCTCCCCAGCGACCATGCCTTGGGGGAAGGCACATGCAACAGTTGCTGCGCAAGTACGAATTGCCGGTCAAGACCGGCCTGGTGCTGGTCTACGCCGCCGTGATGGCCGGTTTCATCGCCCGGTTCGCCTGATCCCGCCACGGCGGCCCACCTCGCCGGGCTCCGCCGGTAACCCGCTCCCGTTCAACCGGGCGCCTGCCGGCTGCCCCCGGCAGCGGCATCGTGGTGCACCCGATGGATCTCGACGGTCACGTGCACGAGTTCCTCGTGGATGGCCAGTGCGCGGCGGAACGCGTCCGCGTCGCGGTCCGAGTCGGTGACGATTCCGACGACGCAGGCGTACTTGCCCTTGCCGACCTGCCAGACGTGCAGGTCGCAGATGCGCGCGGGCACGTCGCCCTGTTCGATCACCTCGCGGATTTCCTCGACCACCGGCGCGTCCATCTGCGCATCCAGCAGGATGCGCCCGCTCTTGCGCAGCAGTCCCCACGCCCAGACGGTCACCAGCGCGGCTCCGACCAATCCCATCACCGGGTCCAGCCAGGCCGCGCCGAACACCATGCCGCCGAGCAGCGCGACGATGGCCAGCACCGACGTGGCCGCATCGGCGATCACGTGCAGGTAGGCCGAACGCTGGTTCAAGTCGTGGCCGTGCCCGCGATGATCGTGGTGATGGTCGTGGTGGTGATCGTGCTCATGGGCATGCTCATGGCCATGGTCGTGGTGGTCGCGCAGCCACCAGGCGCAGACCAGGTTCACCGCCAGCCCCACCACCGCGATGGCGATCGCCTCCGGATAGTGGATGCGGCTGGGCAGCATGAGCCGCTCGATCGACTGGAACGCCATCAGCGCGGCCACCACCAGCAACAGCACCGCGCTGGTGTATCCGCCCAGGATCTCGATCTTCCAGGTTCCGAACGCAAAGCGGCGGTCGTGGGCGTAGCGCCGGGCGCAGGCATAGGCGAACGCGGAAAGGCCCAGCGCCAGCGCATGCGAGCTCATGTGCCAGCCGTCGGCCAATACCGCCATCGAGTTGAACCACCAGCCGCCGGCGATCTCCACCACCATCATCGCGATGGTCAGCCACATCGCGCGCCTGGCTCCCCGCTCGGCCAGGGCGTTGCCGGAATCGAACGCGTGGGTATGGCGCCGCTGTTCGGCGAGGGCATCCAGGGACATAGGAAAACCTGCGTGGGAATATACCCCCCTAGGGTATATAATCCGCGGCCATGGCGCACGTGACCCGAAACCGGAAAGCCCTGCTGAGCCGCGTCCGGCGCATCGCCGGGCAAGTGGCGGCCCTCGAGAAGGCCCTGGAAGGCGAGGCCGACTGCGGCGACGTCCTCGTACAGATCGCCGCGGCCAAGGGCGCGATGCACAGCCTGATGATGGAGGTGCTGCGGGGGCACCTGGAGGAACACGTGGTCGCCGAACAGGACCAGGACGCGCGACGGCAGGAAGCCGGGGTCCTGCTCAAGCTGTTGCAGGGTTACGCGAAGTAACGCCCCGCCGGCCCTGCGCCTGCCCCGCTCTACGTTGCGCCCCGGTGGCCCGTGCCGGCCGGCGGGCGGCCGAAGAGGAACGGGCCCGTCACGTCTTCTCGCCAGGCGGCAAGTACCATGCCGGGACGCCCGGGATGCACCGGCCTTTCGGCGGCGACGGCGACACCTGGCTGGCGTCTCGCCGGGATCCGCTCGATCGGCGTTTCGGCAAAGCCTGCGCGCCGATCCACCGACCGCCCCGCTCCACTCTCCGAACGGAAGCCCTCGCCATGCGCCTGCCTCGCCTGTTTTCCGCCGCACTGCTGGCCACCTCGCTCTTCGCCACCACGCTATCGGCGCAACCGCAGCCGGCCCCGGCGGGAGCGTCGGGCCAGCCTTATCGGACCTTGCGAGCCAAGGAACTCCTGGCCGGCATCGACGAAGGCGCACTGGCGGCCCCGACCCCTGACCCGGCAAGACAGCGCGAACTCTCGACCGGCAGGGCCATGGCCTACGTCTATGGCGTTGCCGACATCACCGCGGGCAAGGCGTGGTGCCCGCCACCCCGGCTGGCGATCAGCGAACTGGCCTCCGTCACCTATGCCTACCTCGCCAAGCTGCCCCCTGCCCGCCTGGACGAGCCGGCCTCGGTCGCGGTCGTGCAAGCCCTCGGCGCCGCGCATCCCTGCAAGTGACGGCAGTCCGTGCCGGTCGCCCTGCCGGCCAGGCCATCCGCCCCTCCCAGAAACAGAAAGGCCCGCAAGAGCGGGCCTTTCCCTTCGCGCGCGCAGCAGCCTGGCGCGAGATCGCTCAGAACGGGATGTCGTCGTCGGCGAAATCGTCCATCGGCGGCGCGGCGGACGGCTGCGGCGCGGCCTGCTGGCGGCGCGGCGCGTATTCCTGACGCTGCGGCGCCTGGCGCTGCGGGCGATCCCCGCCGTACCCGCCACCGCCACCGCCACCCTCGCCACGGCCACCGAGCATCTGCATCTCGTTGGCGACGATGTCGGTGCTGTACTTCTCCACGCCGTCCTGGCCGGTGTACTTGTCGTAACGGAGTTCGCCTTCCACGTACACCTGGCTGCCCTTGCGCAGGTATTCGCCGGCGATCTCGCCGAGCTTGCCGAAGAACACCACGCGGTGCCACTCGGTGCGTTCCTGGTTGTTGCCGTCGCGGTCCTTGCGGACGCTCGTGGTCGCCAGGCTGATGCGGGTCACGGCCATGCCGCTCTGGGTGTACTTGGTGTCCGGATCGTTGCCGAGGTTGCCGACCAGGATGACTTTGTTGATGCCGCGGGCCATTGAATTCTTCCGTCTGTGCCGGCCGGCACGGGCGCCGGCGGCGGGGTGAGGCTGGATGGGGCACGATAGTACCATCCCGCCGGACCGCCCTTCCCGGCGTGTCCCTCCCGTCCGCAGGTAGGCGCAGTCCCCGCCGCCGGGTAGGACAAGCTCCACGGGGCGTTCGCCCTACCTGCTAGGCTTGTGGCCTCCCCTCCGCTGGAAGACTCCCATGGCCCGCATCGTCGGTCTGGCCGGCAGCCTGCGCCGCGACTCCTTCAATGCCGCCCTGCTGCGGCAGGCGGCGGCCGTCGCCCCCGCGGGCAGCCGCATCGACATCCATTCGATCCGCGAGGTGCCGCTGTACGACGGCGACGTGGAGGCCGCCTCGGGCATCCCCGAGGCCGTGGCCCGGCTCAAGGACGCGGTCGCGCAGGCCGACGGCCTGCTGCTGGTCACCCCGGAGTACAACAACGGCATCCCGGGCGTGTTCAAGAACGCCATCGACTGGATGTCGCGGCCGTCGCAGGACATCGCGCGCGTGTTCGGCGGCACGCCGGTCGCGCTCGTCGGCGCTTCGCCCGGGCCGTTCGGCACCCTGCTGAGCCAGACCGCCTGGCTGCAGGTGCTGCGCACCCTGGGCACGCGGCCGTGGTTCGGCGGGCGCCTGATGCTGTCGCACGCCGACCGCGCGTTCGACGAGCGGGGCGCGCTGAAGGATCCGGCGATGCAGCAGCGGCTGGCATCGTTCGTGGCCGGTTTCTGTGCGTTCTGCGATGCCGGCGGGAACGCGGCGGAATGATCCATCGCACGCCGGCAGGCCCGCTGGCGGACCCCGGCACTTATAATTCCGGGCACGCCATCCCATCGCACCGCATGAGCATCGCCGAAGACCTCCGTCCCGCCCTGGACCTGCCCCGGATCCAGGCCCTCGCCGCTCCCGACATGGCCGCGGTCGATGCGCTGATCCGCCGCCGGCTGGCTTCGGACGTGGTGCTGATCAACCAGATCGCCGACCACATCATCTCCGCCGGCGGCAAGCGCCTGCGGCCGATGCTGGTGATGCTGGCCGGCCACGCGGTCGGCCGCGCCGGCGCCGACCACCACCAGCTCGCGGCGATCATCGAGTTCATCCATACCTCGACGCTGCTGCACGACGACGTGGTCGACGAATCCGACCTGCGGCGCGGCCGCAGCACCGCCAATGCGCTCTGGGGCAATGCGCCGAGCGTGCTGGTCGGCGACTTCCTGTACTCGCGCAGCTTCCAGCTGATGGTGGAACTGGACAGCATGGCGGTGATGCGCCTGCTCGCCGACACCACCAACCGCATCGCCGAGGGCGAGGTACTGCAACTGCTGCACGTGCACAACCCGGATACCGACGAAGCCGCATACCTGCGGGTGATCGAGCGCAAGACCGCGGTGCTGTTCGCCGCCGGTACGCGCCTGGGCGCACTGGCCTCCGGCGCCGGCGAGGCGGTGCAGGACAAGCTGTACGACTACGGCATGCAGCTCGGATACGCCTTCCAGATCGCCGACGACGTGCTCGATTACGCCGCCGACGCCGAAGCGCTGGGCAAGAACCTCGGCGACGACCTGGCCGAAGGCAAGGCCACCTTGCCGCTGATCCATGCGATGGCGCATTCGGACGAGGCCACGCGGCAGCGCCTGCGCGAGATCGTCGAGCAGGGCGAGGCTTCGGCGATGCCCGAGGTGCTGGCGGCGATCCGGGCCACCGGCGGGCTCGATTACAGCCGCCAGCGCGCGTTCGACTACGCGCTGGCCGCCGAGCGCGCCCTCGACGGCTTGCCGGAGAACGAGGCCGTCGCCGCCCTGCGCGGCCTGGCCCGCTACGCGGTGTCGCGCACGCATTGATCCGCCGTTGCGGATAGAAGCGGGGCAATCGCGACACGTCTCTTTAGTGGGAAGGGACTTCAGTCCCGACGCTGGTCGATGCCGCGCGTCGGGACTGAAGTCGCTCCCACAAGTGCACCGCCCGCCAGGAGCGGAACCTTCCGTCAGTCGCCGAAGCGTTCCTCGAAGAAATCGTGAAGCATGCGATAGGCGCGCTTGGCCGCGCGCGCGTCGTAGCGGCAGTTGCTGGCCGGATCGTTGCCGGCCTCGGCTTCGGCGAAGCAGTGCACCGCGCCGCTGAAGTCGACGAACTGCCAGTCGGCGCCGGCCCGGTCCATCTCCTGCTCGAACGCCGCGATGTCCTGCGCGCCGACGCTCTTGTCGGCCGCACCGTTGAGCACCAGCACGGGGGTCCTGGCGACGCCGGCCGCCGCGGGCGTCGGCGTGGACAGGCCGCCATGCAGGCTGACCGCCCCGGCCAGCGGCGTCCCCGCGCGCACCAGTTCCAGCACGGTACTGCCGCCGAAGCAGAAACCGACCGCGCCGATCCGCGAGGCATCCAGCGGCGCCTTGCCGGCCTGCGCCTTCAATGCCTCCACCGCCTTGAGCGCGCGGGTGCGCAGCGTCGCCGTATCCTGCTTGAGTCCGCCGGCCAGCTTGCCGGCCTCGCCCGCGTCGGCGGGGCGGCGACCCTTGCCGTAGACGTCGGCGACCAGGACCACGTAGTCGTCGCCGGCCAGCTTCTTGGCCGTCTCCACCGCCGTATCGGTCACGCCCATCCAGTTCGGCACCATCACCAGGCCCGGCCGCTCGTCGTGCTCGGCATCGTCGTAGACGAGCACGCCGGAGAACGTGTCCTTGCCGACCGTCCATTCCACCGGTCGCGCCTGCATCGCCGCCATGGCCGATTGCGACAGCGCCGCCATCGCCACCACGCCCATCGCCTGCCACCACGTCTTGCGCTTGCTCATCGGTCCGCCTCTGCCGGGAACTGCGGCGAGTGTAGTCCAGCCCGGCGCGTCGATCCGCGGGCTTGTGCACAGCCGGTGTGGATCAGGCCGGGAGAAGCCTGTGGACAACCTCGCACGGGCCTTGCGGCGCGGGGGGGCGCGGCGACATGGCGAAATTTTCGCCAGCCCTCGGAGCCGTTTTCCACAACCGGTGTGGACGAGCCGCGGAAAACATTGTGGATAAGCGCCGGCAGGCCTTGTGCCGCATGGCCCCGGCAGCGCAAGGCGAAATTTTCGCCACTCCCTGCCGCCGGGACGAGGCGTCCCGGCGCGGCCATTCCCGGGTCAGGCCACGCCCAATCCGGGAATCGCGCTGATCTGGTCCGGATCGAATCCGGCCAGTTCGGCGAAATGGCGGCCGCGTGCGACGTAATCGCGGTAGGCGCCGAAGCTCGGTGCGCCCGGCGACAGCAGTACCACGCCGCCCTGCCCGCCCAGCGCCTGGCGCGCCAACGCCACCGCCTGCGGCAGATCGGCGGCGGCATGCAGCCCGAAGCGGCCAGGCGCGATCGGCGCCAACAGGTCGTGGATGCGCGGGCCGTTGGCGCCCATCGTCACGATCTCCAGCGGCGGCGCCTGGCGCATGTGTTCGGCGAAGTCGTGCCAGTCCAGGCCGCGGTCGTGGCCGCCGACCAGCACCGCGACGCGGCGCGCCGTGAAACAGGCGAGCGCCGCCAGCGTGGCGTGCGGCGTGGTACTGATCGAGTCGTTGACCCAGGTGATGCCGTCGCTCGCGCCGACGGTCTGCAGCCGGTTTGGCAGCGGGCGGAAGGTCAAGGCGGCCGGCGCCAGCGCGGCGGCATCCAGGCCGAGCGCCTCGATGGCCGCGAGCACCGCGCACAGGTTGCCGCGGTTGTGCCGGCCCGGCAACGGCACGCTGGCGGTGTCGAATACCGATTCTTCGCCGCGATACACCACGTCCTCGCGCATGTGCCAGCCATCGGGCCGGTTGAACCAGCACACCTCGCTGTGCGGCAGTTCCAGCCGCGCCAGGCGCGGATCGGCGGCATTGAGCAGGGCGATGCGCGGATGCGCCGCGGTGACCAGCGCCAGCTTGTCGGCGACGTAGCGCTCCTCGCTGCCATGCCAGTCCAGGTGCTCGGGGAACAGGTTCAGCACCAAGGCCAGTTCCGGGCGCGCGCCGCTGCGCGCGACATCGAGGGTCTGGTAGCTCGACAGCTCGATCGCCCAGTACCGCGGCGGCGGTTCCGGCGCCAGCAACTCCAGCAAGGGCAGGCCTATGTTGCCGGCCAGCGCGGTGCGATGGCCGCCCGCGCGCAGCAGGTGCGCCAGCAGCGCGGTCGTGGTGCTCTTGCCCTTGGTCCCGGTGACGCACACCGCCCCCGGCACCTGGCCGCCCGGCTGGGCGTGCTCGGCGAACCACAGCGCGGTACCGCCGACGAACTGCGTGCCCTGCGCCGCAGCGGCCTGCGCCTCGGGCTTGTACGGACTGATGCCCGGCGACTTGATCACCACTTCGAAGGCCGCCAGGCGCCCGGCGCTGGCCTCGGTCTCGATGTCCAGCAGCGGATCGCCGAGCGCCTGCGCCTCGGCGACCTCGGCCTCGCCACAGAACAGGGTCAGCGGCGCGGCGGCGTGCGCGCCCCGGAACGCGCGATACGCCGCGCGCCCTTCGCGGCCCCAGCCCCACAGCGCGACGCGGCGCCCCTCAAGCTGCGAAATTCGCACGCACGCGCTCCCACAGCACGGCGGGGATGCGATGTTCGTCCTCGATCGCCAGCAGCGGTTCGATCTCCAGCTCCGCGGCCTGCAGCTGCGGCCGGATCTCGCGGACGAAGCGCTTCACCAGCGCGTCCTCCTGCCACTCCGCGCGCGCGGCCAGCGTCGCCATCGCGGCGCGCGACTCGCGGCCCTCGCCCACGCACTCGAACGGCTTGTGGTCGTGGAACTCCAGCAATGCGTCGTAGCCGGCGGCCTGGGTCGCATCGTCGAGCAGGTTGCGGCCGAAGATCCGCACCAATCGCGTCTTGGGCATGAACGGCGCCAGCGCCAGGAACACGAAATGGCACTTCGGGCAGACCCCGCACCAGCGGTGCACCGGGCGTTCGCCCATGATGTGGAAGTTTCGGTTGCAGCTGGAGAAATGCGCGTCGTAGTGGTCGTTCTTGGCGAACTGCCGCGCCACCGCCAGCTCGGAGAGCGGCCGCAGCAGCGAGTAGTAGTGCAGGTCGGCGGCGACGTGGCGCTCGACGTGCTCGCCGAACGCCTGCTCGAACGCCCAGCCCTTCGACCACTGGTGGTTGACCTCGCCGGTGCCGGGGATCAGGCTGCCGTAGCTGGCCGAGCGCTCGTTGGAGAACACCACCTGGTCCACGCCCAGCAGCAGCGCGGCGAACACCATGATCATCGAGTTGATCGCGGTCACCGGGATATGGCCGTTCCAGGCACCCTGGCGGTTGAGCTCGAACAGCTCCGGCGCCAGCGTGCGGCCGATGTTGAGCGTCGGCAGCCCGGTGCGCTCGGCGCAGGCGCGGATCAGTTGCGAACCGCCGATCCAGGTGACGGTCTGGGCAACGCCGGCGGTACGCAGCGCCTCGATGCTGACCAGCGAATCCTTGCCGCCGCCGATGGCGACCAGCGCGTGCTCGCGCAGGCCCGCCGCCGGGGCCGGCGCCGCCGCCGGCGCTTCGACCGGCAGCTTGAAGCGGCCGTGCAGGTCCAGGCCGTTGCGGTAGGCGAACTCGCCCAGGCCGTGCAGGTACAGGTTCTCCACCAGCGCGGCCGTCTCCGCATCGATCGCATAGTCGTCGATCGACACCTTCGCCGGTACCGCGGCCTTGTAATAGCTCACGCCTGCGAACAGGTGCAGCAGCCGCAGCGCCTGCCGCACCGCCTCGGCGCGCGCGCCTTCCAGCGCGAACGGCGCGCCCGGCACGGTGATGGTCTCGACCAGTTCCGGCCCCTGGTCGAAGGCGTACACCAGCGAGGCCACACCGGTGGCCGCGTCGAAACCGCAGCGGACGAAGCGGAAGGTCGTGATCTGGTGTTTGTCGAAAGCAGCGGTCATGGATATTCCGGGGTTAGAACGTGTTACGGCCTTTGGAATGCGTGCGAAGCGGCGTTGGGCGCGTCGAGGCAAGGCCTGCGTCGCGGCCCAGGCCGGTCGCCCGGGCAAAGCGCGCAACGCAGTATCGGCGCGCCCCGGGCCGCTTCCCGGAGGATGGGTCGCCAGCGGCACGCAGCCGGCCCGCGCATCTCACCCCAAGGTCCATAGCGCGCTCCAGATCCGACGGTTTTCGCCGCACCGGTCGTAGCAGGCACGCGGTCGGGGCGTGTCGATCAATCATCGAGCACGTCCTCGCACGGCAGGTCGCGCAGGTTGTAGGTGCTGGCCATGGTGTAGCCGTAGGCGCCTGCGTCGGCGATCAGCATCGCGTCGCCCGGCGCGGTCGCCGCCGGCAGCTTGACCCGGTGGCCGAACACGTCGCTGGACTCGCAGATCGGCCCGACCACGTCGAAATCGGCCCCGCGCGCTTCCTCCAGCCGCGACAGGTTCACGATGTCGTGCCAGGCGTCGTACAGCGCAGGACGGATCAACGTGTTCATGCCGGCATCCACGCCGACCCGGTGCACGCCGTCCTTCTCGATCACCTGCGTGGCCTGCGCCAGCAGCACGCCGGCCTCGGCGACCAGGAAGCGGCCCGGCTCGATCGCCAGCGCGAACGCCGGATGCACCGCCTTGACCTCGGCCAGCCCGGCCGCCCAGTCGTCCAGGTCGAACGGTTCGTCGTCCTCGCTGTACGGGATCGGCAGGCCGCCGCCGATGTCCAGCACCTGCACGCTGCCGATGCGGCGCGCGAAGCCGGCCAGTTCGTCGTACATCTGCCGCCAGTGCGCCTTGGTCTCCACGCCGCTGCCCAGGTGCGCGTGCAGGCCGACGATGCTGGCATCCAGCGCGCGCGCGGCATCGACGAACTCGTCGACGCGGGCGGCCGCGATGCCGAACTTGGACGCCTTGCCGCCGGTGGTCACCTTCTCGTGGTGGCCGTCGCCGTGGCCCAGGTCGATGCGCAGCCACAGGCTGCGGCCGCGGAACACCTCCGGCCAGCGCTTGAGCGCCTCGACGTTGTCGACGGTGACGGTCACGCTCAGTTCGAACGCGGCCCGGTACTCGGCGATCGGCGCGAAGCTCGGGGTGAACAGCACGCGCTCGGGCGCCAGCTCCGGCAACGCCTGGAACACGCGCCGCAACTCGCCGAGCGAGACGCACTCCAGGCCGAAGCCCTCCTCCGCCAGCGCCTTCAGGATCGCCGGATGCGAGTTGGCCTTGATCGCGTAGTAGCGACGGTCGACCGCGCCGATCGCGGCCAGCTGGCGCGCGCGCTCGCGCACCGTCGGCAGGTGGTAGGCGTAGCGCGGCGTGCCCTCGGCGGCCAGCGCCAGCAGGCGCTCGCGCCGGCCCTTCCACCACGGCGTCGGGCGCGGGCGCACCGCACCGATGATCTCGCGCCAGCGCGGGCCGAACACCTGGCCTTCGTAGACCGGCATCGCCCCGCTGTCGATCAGCTCGGCGTGCAGGACCGGCAGCAGCCCGTCGGCATCGGCCTCGTCGATCACGAAGGTCAGGTTCAGGTCGTTGGACGACTGGCTGATCATGTGCACGCGCTCCTTGCCGAACGTGGCCCACACGTCCGAGAGCTTGTGCAGCAACGAGCGCATGCCGCGCCCGACCAGGGTGATCGCCGCGCACGGCACGATGATCTTGACCTTGCAGATCTTCGACAGGTCGGCCGACAGCGCCGACAGCACGTCGGTGCTGACCAGGTTCTCGCTCGGGTCGAGCGAGACGGTCACGTTGGTCTCGGCCGAACCGATCAGGTCCACCGACAGGCCGTGCTTCTTGAACAGCGCGAACACGTCGGCCAGGAAGCCGACCTGCTGCCACATGCCGATGCCTTCCATCGACACCAGCACGATGCCGTTGCGGCGGCTGATCGCCTTCACGCCCGGCACCGGCTCGGCCTCGCCGTCGATGCTGGTGCCCGGCATCTCCGGGCGCTCGGTATCGAGGATCGCCATCGGCACGCCTGAGTCGCGGCACGGCTTGATCGAGCGCGGGTGCAGCACCTTGGCGCCGGTGGTGGCGATTTCCTGCGCCTCGTAGTAGTCCAGCCGGGTCAGCAGGCGCGCGTCCGGCACTTCCTTCGGATTGGCGCTGAACATGCCCGGCACGTCGGTCCATATCTCCACGCGCGAGGCGCCGAGCAGCGCGCCGAAGTACGCCGCCGAGGTATCCGAGCCGCCGCGGCCCAGGATCGCGGTGCCGCCGTCCTGGTGGCGCGAGATGAAGCCCTGGGTGATCAGCAGGCGCGTCGGCTGCTGGTCGAAGCGGGCGCGCCAGCTGGCATTGGCCTGCCACTGGCAGGACACCGACAGGCGCTTGGACCATTCGCTCTGGTTGGGCTGCGGCGGCAGCGCGTCGAGCCAGTCGCGCGCGTCCATCCAGCCCATGTCCAGGCCGCTCGCGCGCAGGTAGGCCGCGCCCAGCGTCGAGGACAGCAGCTCGCCCTGGCCGAGCACCTCGGCCTGCCAGTCCAGGGTGCGGCCGGCCGCGCGCGGATCGTCCAGCAGGCCGCGCAACGCAGCCAGGCGCTCGCCCAGCACCGCATCGGCGTCCAGTTCGAGCTCCGCCAGGAACTCGCGATGGCGCTGCTCCAGCGCGGCCACGCGCTGCGCGCTGTCGGCGGCCCCGTCGGCGATCGCGGTCAGCTCGTTGGTGACGCCCGACAGCGCCGAGACCACCACCAGCACGCGCGAACCGGTGTCCTCCGCGCGTTTTTTCGCCAGCTTCCCGATCGTGTCCCAGCGATGACGACGCGACACCGAGGTGCCGCCAAACTTGAGGACGATCCAGCGATCGGCGGAAGCAGAGGAAGCTGACATTGAGTTGGACGTTTTAGGATGTGGGGGAAAGCGCCCGGACCTCCGGGCGTAACCCCCGATTCTACTGCCAACCCGACGCCGATGGCCGCCTGCCGCTACCTGCAACTCGACGTATTCGCCTCCGCGCCCGGCCGGGGCAACCCGCTCGGCGTGGTCACCGATGCAACCGTCCTGGCCGAGGCGCGGATGCAGCAGCTGGCGGCGTGGCTGAACCTGTCGGAGACGATCTTCTTCCTGCCGCCGGACGCGCCCGGCGCGGACTACCGCATCCGCATCTTCACCCCCAAGGGCGAACTGCCGTTCGCCGGCCATCCCAGCGTCGGCGCGGCCTGGGCCGCGGTCGAACTCGGCCTGGCCAGGCCGCGCGGGGGCATGCTGGTCCAGCAATGCGCGGCCGGCCTGCTGCCGGTGCGGATCGAGGACACTGGGGCGGGGCGCCGCGCGTGGGTGCGCAGCCCGCGCGCGCAGCAACGCGGGCTCGCGCCGCCGTCGCTGCCGCCCCGGCTCGCCGCGGCCGCCGCGGGCCGCGCGCCGCAGCTATGGAACAACGGGCCGGACTGGTGGCTGCTGGAACTGGCCGACGAAACCGCCCTGCGCACCCTCGAACCGGAGATCGACGCGATCGCCGCCCTGCCCGGCAAGGGCAAGCTCGCGGCGTTCGCCTTCGCCACGGATGCCGCCGACTACCAGCTCGCCGTGCGCGCCTTCGCGCCGGGCGTGGGCATCCGCGAGGACCCGGTGACCGGCAGCGCCAACGCGCTGATCGCCGCCCATCTCGCGCAGCAAGGGCGGCTACCGGGCCCTGGCGGCCGCTACGTCGCCAGCCAGGGCCGCGAACTCGGCCGCGACGGCCGGGTCGGGATCGAGGTCGATGCCGCTGGCGAGGTCTGGATCGGCGGCCACGTGCAGCCGGTGATCGACGGCCGCCTCGATTGGTAAGCTGCGCGCCCTTTCCCACGCAGCGCGCAGTCCGATGACCACACGCCGATTCCTGCAAGTGGACGTGTTTTCCACCCGCGCCGGCGGCGGCAATCCGTTGGCCGTTGTGCTCGACGCCGAAGGCCTGGACGATGCGGCGATGCAGGCCATCGCCCGCTGGACCAAGTTGCCGGAAACCACCTTCGTGCTGCCGCCGGTGGATCCCGGTACCAGTTATCGACTCCGCATGTTCGCCCCGCAGAAGGAAGTGCCGTTCGCCGGCCATCCGAGCGTCGGCACTGCCCATGCCGTGCTCGAGGCCGGGCTGGCGCGACCGCACGACGGCGGCGCCCTGGGAACGATCCTCGTGCAGGACGGCATCGCCGGCAAACTGCCGTTGCGCGTGGAGCAACGCGATGGACGCCGCCGCCTCTCGATCCGCACGCCGCGCGCGCGCGTCGCCGAGATCGCCCGCGCCGGCGATCCGCGCCTGGCCGCCGCCCTGGCCGGCTGGTCGCTCGGTTCGCTGCCGCCGGCGTTGATGGACGGCGGGCGCCGCTGGTGGGTGGTCGAACTGTCCGACGAGACCGCGTTGCGCATGCAGTCGCCGGACTGGGACGCGATCGCCGCGCTGGCCGAATCCACCGGCAGCATGGGCGTGTTCGCCTATGCCCGTACGCGCGGCGGGGACGTCGATCTCGCGGTGCGCGCCTTCGTCGGCAACGGCCGGCGCTTCGAGGACGCCGCCTCGGGGGCGGCCAACGCGGTCCTGGCGGCCTGGCTGGACAGCCAGGGCGCCCTGCCTCGCGGCGATCGCCGCTATGCCGTCAGCCAGGGCCGCGAAGTCGGTTTCGATGCGCGGCTGGAACTGAGCATCGACGAGGCCGGCGACGTCTGGTCCGGCGGCGAGGTGCAGACCGTCATCCGCGGCGAGATCGACTGGCCTTGAGGCAAAGGCGCGGCCCGGCGCCGCATCACTGCGGCACCACGTCCACCCGCACCCGGATGCGATCGCCCGGGTTGTAGTCGCTGCGCGTGTGGTAGGTCCGGCCGGCGTACTCGTAGGTCACGTCGTAGCCGTCCACGCGCTCGCGCTCGTCGCGGTAGGTCACCGGATCGCAGACCCGGACGCTGCCTTGCGCGTAGCCGGGATGATTGGCGTCGTAGATCGAGCGCCCGGCCACGCCGCCCACCATCGTGCCGATCGCGGTACCGACCAGGCGGCCGCTGCCGCCGCCGACCCGGCTGCCCAGCACCGCGCCGGCGACGCCGCCGACCACCGTGGCCAGCGAGCGCCCGGACGGATTGCCCGGGCTCGCGTAGCCGCCGCCATAGCCGTCGTAATAACCGCCGCCGCGATCGACGTAGCCATCGGCCGGGCGCTCGTAGCAGCGCGGCTCGCTGCGCTCGGCGTAGTCGGACACGATGATCGGGTCGACCCGCACCACCCGGGCGTAGTCGTAGACGCCCCCGTCGTAGCGGCCGTCGTAACGCTGGGCGGAGGCGCTGCCCGCGACCAGCAGTCCCGTGGTCAACACACCCAGCATCAAGGTCTTCATTTGCGCTCGTCCGTCGGAGGAATGGAGAAGGATCACGAGCGCGATGCTCTGCGTGGGCCGGTGAAACGGCCCTGAATCCGCCCCCTGCCGGCCTTTCCGTTCAGCCGGCCAACAGCCTGCCCGGGACGGCCGCGCACGACCGCCCCGAGGCCCTCCGCGCGCCCTAGTTCGAGAACTCGGTTTCCAGGCTGATCGGCACCGCGCTCAGCGCCTTGGACACCGGGCAGTTCTTCTTCGCCTTGTCGGCCAGCTCGTCGAACTTGACCTGGTCGATGCCCGGCACCACCGCCTTCAGCTTGAGGCGGATCTGCGAAAGCTGCGGACCGCCTTCCAGCGACAGGTCCACCTCGGCGCGCGTGTCCAGCGACTTCGGCGGAAAGCCCGCCTCGCTGAGCTGCGCCGACAGCGCCATCGTGAAGCAACCGGCGTGCGCGGCCGCGATCAGCTCTTCCGGATTGGTGCCCTTCTCGTCGCCGAAGCGGCTGTTGAAACCGTAGCGCGTGTTGTCCAGCAGGCCGCTCTGCGGCGTGTTGAGCAGGCCCTTGCCGCTCTTCAGATCGCCTTCCCAGTGCGCGGTGGCGTGACGCGAAATACCCATGGCAATGCTCCCGTGGTGTGGATGGCCCGCCACCATAACCGGCCAACCGTTACGCCCTTGTGCGTCGCAACGCGCCACTCGTCCCCGGCGGCGCTACAGTGCCCGGGAACCGCCATGACCGCCCATCGAGCGACTGCCCGCTCGCACCGGACAGCCATGACGCCGCATTCCTTCCCGGAGGAAAGGCCTCATGTCCTACGCCACCCGAGACATCCGCAACGTGGCCCTCGCAGGCCACCCCGGCGCCGGCAAGACCACCCTGTTCGAAGCCCTGCTGCATGCCGGCGGCGCCCTCCAGGCGGCAGGCAGCGTCGAGCGCGGCACCACCGTGTCCGACCACGACCCGCTGGAACGGCAGCGCGGCCACTCGATCGACAGCGCGATCGCCAGCATCGACCGCGAAGGGCTGCACCTGAACCTCGTCGACACCCCCGGCTACCCGGATTTCCGCGGCGCCAGCCTGCCGGCGCTGGCGGTGGTGGAGACCGCGCTGATCGTCGTCGACGCCGCGCGCGGCATCCAGCACGGCACGCGCCGACTGATGGAACGGGCGCGCGAGCGGGGCCTGTGCCGGATGATCGTGGTCAACAAGATCGACCAGGACGGCGCCGACTGCGCCGCACTGCTGGACGGGTTGCGCGGCGAGTTCGGCAGCGAGGTGCTGCCGGTGAACCTGCCCGCCGAGCGCGGCAGGCGCGTGGTCGACTGCTTCTCCGGGCACGACGGCGGCAGCGACCTGGGCGGGATCGCCGAGTGGCACCAGCGCATCCTCGACCAGGTCGTGGAGATCCGCGAGAGCGTGATGGAGCACTACCTGGAGGACGGCGAGGCCGGCCTGCGGCCTGACGAACTGCACGAAGCGTTCGAGCAGTGCCTGCGCGAAGGCCACCTGGTGCCGGTCTGTTTCGTCTCCGCGCGCAGCGGCACCGGCGTCGCCGAATTGATCGGCATCGCGCGCGACCTGCTGCCCGCCCCGCACGAGGGCAATCCGCCCGCGTTCAGCGCCGGCGGCGTGCCGGTGGCGGTCGCCGCCGATCCGGACGCGCCGGTGGTGGCCGACGTCTTCCGCATCGTCAACGACCCGTTCGTCGGCAAGATCGGCGTGTTCCGCCTGTACCAGGGCACCCTGGTCCGCGACATGCCGCTGCTGGTCGACGACGCCCGCAAGCCGGTGCGCGCCTCGCACCTGTTCCGGCTGCAGGGCAAGGACCACCTGCCGGTGGACAAGGTCGTGGCAGGCGACATCGCCGCGCTCGCGAAGGTGGAGGAAATCCACTTCGACGCGGTCCTGCACGACCGGCACGAGCAGGACCACCTGCACCTGGCGCCGATCCGCTTCCCCCAGGCGATGTTCTCGCTGGCGATCTCGCCGGCCAGCCGCGGCCAGGAACAGAAGCTCGCGCTCGCGCTGGAGCGCCTGGCCCAGGAAGACCCGGCCTTCGTGGTCGAACAGCAATCCGAAACGCACGAGACCCTGGTCCGCGGCCTGTCCGACCTGCACCTGCGGATCATGCTGGAACGCCTGGCCCTGCGTTACGGCGTGGACGTCGTCACGCGCACGCCGCGCATCGCCTATCGCGAGACGATCTCCGCGCCCTCCGAAGGCCACCATCGCCACAAGAAGCAGACCGGCGGGGCCGGCCAGTTCGGCGAAGTGTTCCTGAAAGTGGCCCCCTTGCCGCGCGGCGCCGGGATCGAGTTCGTCGACGAGGTCAAGGGCGGCACCATCCCGGGCCAGTTCATGCCCGCGGTCGAGAAGGGCGTGCGCCAGGCGGTGGCCAATGGCGCCCTGGCCGGCTTCCCGCTGCAGGACCTGCGGGTGACCGTGTACGACGGCAAGCACCATCCGGTGGACAGCAAGGAGGTCGCCTTCGTCGCGGCCGGCAGGAAGGCGTTCCTGGACGCGGTATCGCGTGCAGTCCCGCAGGTGCTCGAACCGATCGTGGAGATGGAAATCAGCGCACCGGAGGCCCAGGCCGGCGACATCACCGGCAGCCTGGCCGCCAAGCGCGCGCGGATCCAAGGGACCGACAGCCAGCATGGCGAGATCGTCGTGCACGCCCAGGTGCCGCTCTCGGAGCTGGACGGATACGCGGCCGAGCTGAAGTCGCTCACCGCCGGACAAGGGCGTTTTTCCCTGGATTTCAGCCACTACGAGCCGGTTCCTGCGGCCGTGCAGCAACGGCTCGTCGCCAGCCACCAGCCCGTCCGCGAGGAGGACTGAGGCCCGCGTTTGCCGCCTTCCCGGACGCTCATGCCCGGGTCCGAGGCCGGGCGAGCGGCTTTTTCATGAGGTTTTCTGTGCATTCCCCTATTGGCGAGGCGCTGCACTTGTCCTACATTTCGCTTGCCGACGGGGTCGGCGAGACCCAACAACCAACCGTTCACGGAACAGGAAATCATGGCAAAGACCGCTAAGAAGGCTGCCCCGAAGAAGGCAGTGAAGAAAGTCGCCACCAAGGCAGCCGCCAAGCCGGCCGCTCCGAAGCCGATCAAGGAAGCCCTGAGCAAGTCGGGTCTGGTCGCGCACATCGCCGAAGCCACCGCCGTCGCCGCCAAGGACGTACGCGCCGTGCTGGCCGCGCTGGAAGGCGCGGTGCACGCTTCGATCAGCAAGAAGGGCGCCGGTTCGTTCACCCTGCCGGGCCTGCTGAAGATCACCGCCGTCAACGTGCCGGCCAAGCCGAAGCGCAAGGGCATCAACCCGTTCACCAAGGAAGAGCAGTGGTTCGCCGCCAAGCCCGCCTCGGTGAAGGTGAAGGTGCGTCCGCTGAAGAAGCTCAAGGACGCCGCCGCCTGATAACGGCTGCTTCCGAGCATCGCCCGAACGGGACGGCCTTGCCGTCCCGTTTGTTTTTGGCGGCCCGGCATCCGCATCCGGCCCGACCGGCGGAACGCGCTGATCCATTCGGCACGCTGGAACACTCCGTCATGGTCACCGCCCTCGCGGTCCGGCAGGCGCGGGCCTATCTTGGCTCCCGAGCCCACCGCCCTCCCCCGCCATGTCCACGCAACGCTACCGCATCACCGTCACGCCCATCGAGAGCGATGGCCGGCCGTGCACCGGCCGTTGCACGATCGAATTCGAACGACGCTCGAACGAGAACTGGATGCGGCGGCTCGAAGCGCTGCAGGCCCAGCGCCGCTTCAGCGGCGACGACTGCGCGGCCCTGGCGGTCGGCACCCTGCTGCTGGGGGAACTGGCGCAGTCGCATACCGACGGGCAAGGCGCGCTCGCCGAGCTCCAGCCCGACCTGCAGGCGTTGCTCGACCGCATCGGGAACGAACGCCGCCATTGAGCCTGGCGCTACACTCCGCGGCCTGTCCCGCGGAGGTGTGCGATGCGCCGATGGCTCCTGATGTCCGCCCTGCCCGTGCTGGTCGCCGGCTGCAGTTGCCATCGCGATCCGGAAGCCGCGGCGGAAACGCCCCCGGCCATCCCCGCCGCCGCACGCGATGCGGACACGCCGGCGACACCGGCCGACGCCCCCTCCTCCCTGGGACAAGATACCGCTTCGCGGCAGCGCTTCTCGCGCGCAGCCACCGAGGCGTCCTCGACGCTCCGCGCCTACCTGACCGTCCTGCTCAACTCGAAACCGGACGCCGACGCATTCTGGTCCGGCGGCAAGCCCGCGCCGCGCCCCGACGACACGGTGCTGCGCACGCTGCAGGGACTGCAGAGCCTGCGCATGGAGACCGGCGCGGCCCAGCCCCTCGATCGCGAGGATCCTCCACGGGCGCTGGAAGTGCCGATCCGCATCACCGCGGCCACCGCGGAAGGGCGCCGGCGCTTCGGCGGCTGGTATCGCATGCGCATGCGCGTCGACGGCCAGGGCTGGGAAATCACCTCCGCATCGATACAGCCGGTCCTCGACTAGCGAGGAAGAACAGCCGCGCCCGCCGGATTCGCCGGAGGGTCCCCATCCGCGCCGTTGGCTCGTCCGGATATCGATTCCCCTTGCCGGTGCGCCTTGCCGCGCACGCAGGCGCAACGCCCGCGCCGCTAGAGCGTGTTATGAACTTTGAAGTATCGAAGCGGCATTACTGAGCATGAGGATGGTGAAGACGACGAAGTGGAGTCCTGCGAGGGTTTCAGGCAGGCGTTCGTAGTCACGGGCCAAGCGGCGGAAGCGGTTGATCCAGCCGAAGCTGCGTTCCACGATCCAGCGGCGTGGCAGCAGCACAAAGCCCTTCTTGGCCTCCGGCAGCTTCACCACGTGCAGTTCGATGCCTTCCTCCTGCGCGGCTTCGGCCGGGTCTTTGCCGGTGTAACCCTGATCGACGAAGGCGAGCTTCACCGTTTCGCCGGTGACATGCTGGACTTCCTGCGCCAGCGATCGCACTTGGGCCCGCTCCTGCGCGTTGGCCGGCGTGACCTGCACCGCCAGCAGGTGGCCGAGCGTGTCCACCGCCATGTGCACCTTGCTGCCCTTCTTGCGCTTGTAGCCATCGTAGCCGGCCCGCGGACCGCTCTCGCACGTGGACTGCAGCGTGCGGCCATCCAGGATCACGGCGCTGGGCTGCCCTTGCTTGCCTTGCGCCACCCGCAAGACCGAACGCAGGTCGTTGACCATGGCCTCGAAGCAGCCCGCCTGCAGCCAGCGCTGGGTCTGCTGGTAGACCGCTTCCCACGGCGGAAACTCATGGGGAATCAAGCGCCAGGGCGCGCCGGCCCGGGCCATCCAGCGCAACGCGTTGAACATCAAGCGCAGCTCGTACTTGCGCTGCCGTGCTTGCGGGTCCATCAGCGTCAGGTAGGGCGCGGCGAACGCCCACTCTTCATCGGTGACGTCGGTCGGATACGGGCGTGGCGGCTTCATCCGCTTACGATAGCCGAGCCGGATCAAAGTTCATAACACGCTCTAACCGCCCGTTCACCGTCCGCCGCTATTGTGGCGTCACATTCCAGGGAAATCGCGCGCCATGAAATTCCGCCCGTCCTTGTTCGGCATCGCCTGCGGCCTCGTCCTTTGCGCCGGCAGCGCGTTCGCCGCTCCGCAGATCGAGGGCCGGCAGGTCAGCGTGCAGGCCGGCGACGTGCAGCAGTACCTGTCGGGCCATTTCCCGCAGACGCACGACGCCCTGGGCGGCCTGCTCGCGTTGACGGTCAGCGATCCCCAGCTGCGGCTGCCGCCCGGCAACCGCCTGAACCTGGGCTTCGACCTGGCCGTCGCCACCGCCGGCGGCGCGCCCTCGCCGGTCGGGCACGTCTCGCTGAGCAGCGGGCTGCGCTACGACAACGCGCGCCAGGGATTCTTCCTGGACCAGCCCGCGATCGAGGACTTCCAGCCGGTGCATGCCGGCGCCCGCCTCGACGCCGGTACCCGCGAACTGCTCAACGCCTGGCTGGTCGACTATGCGCGCAAGCAGCCGATCTACCGGATCGAGCCGTCCATCGCCAGCCTGATGGGCACGCTGCAGGTGGAATCGGCTTCCGTGCGGGACGGCCGGCTCGTGGTCGAATTCAACCAGGACGTGTCGCAGCTGCTGCCGGCCGGCGCCCTGCAGCAGCAGTGACGCGGCCCTGACGCTCAGGCGGCCAGGGCCGTGGCGACCGCGTCCGCGAACGCCGGGACGTCGTCCGGCTTGCGGCTGGTGATCAGGTTGCCGTCCACCACCACTTCCGCATCCTTCCAGCGGCCGCCGGCATTGACCAGATCGGTCTTCACCGACGGCCATGAAGTCACCTCGCGCCCTTGCACCAGCTGGCTTTCCGCCAGCAGCCAGGGGCCATGGCAGATCGCCGCGACCGGCTTGCCGGCGTCGGCGAAGGCCCTGATGAACGTGATCGCGTTGCGGTCGGTTCGCAGCGCATCCGGATTGATCACGCCTCCCGGCAGCACGATCGCGTCGTAATCGGCCGGATCGGCGTCCGCCAACGGCGTGTCCACGGCGACGTCGTCGCCCCAGTCCTTCTTCTTCCAGCCGCGGATGCTGGATTCCTGGGCAGGGGAAATCACTTCCACTTCGGCTCCCCATTGTTCCAGCAGGCGCTTGGGCTCCTGCAGTTCCGACTGCTCGAAGCCATGGGTCGCCAGCACCGCGATGCGTTTGCCCGAAAGCCGGTGTGCCATCGTCGTCCTCCTGATGTTGGATACCCGCAACGACGCTAGGCAGGAGCGCGTTGCCCGCCCGTGAACCGATGTGGGGAAAACGTCAGGAACGCGAAGGGCGGCCGAGCCGCCCGAACCATCGCCTTCCAGGCTCAGCGCTTGGGCTGCAGCATCGTGCCGGTGCAATTCCTCGCGCCGCAGCGGCAGGCCCAGATCTTCTTCAGGCGCGGCGTATGGCGCTCGGCCAGGGTGATGCCGTAGTTGTAGGTCAGCTCCTCGCCCGGCTCGATGTCGCGGATCGCCTCGATGAACACCCGGCTGTTGCGCGAGTCGTCCTCGTCCTCCTCGATCACCGCCTCGCAGTTCGGGTCGCAGCTGTGGTTGATCCAGCGCGCGTCGTTGCCCTCGTAGTTGGCGTCGATCACGTACTCGTCGCTCAGCGTGAACAGGAAGGTGTGGCCGCTCTCCACGTCGCCGCTGTCGTCGTTGTCGACCTCCTCGTGGGTGCGCCGGCGGCCCTTGTACTCGATAATGCGCTCGCCCTTCTTGAGCGCCTTGACGGCAAACACGCCGTTTCCATGGATGCGGGACTTGCGGGCGGCGATCTTGCGCGACATGAAGGCTTCCATTGAGGGGGCCGCCCATTGTGGCCTGCACGCCAGCGCACGACAAATCCGTGCCGCCGCGGCGGCCTCGACCGGTTCCCGAGCCGGGGCTGAACCTGCGACTTGGCCCGCCCGGGATTAAAGAGTACAATTTCGGTCCAGTTTCGAATTGCCCGCTTTACCCCGCCGATGTTGCGCGTCACCAAGCTCACCGATTACGCCACCGTCGTCCTGACCGTGCTCGCCGCGCGTCCCGGCGAGGTGCTCAGTGCGAACGAACTGGCCGAACACGCCGGCCTGGAGCCGCCCACGGTCAGCAAGTTGCTCAAGCCGCTGGCCCAGGCCGGCCTGGTCGAAGGCCTGCGCGGCGTGCGTGGCGGCTACCGGCTCGCGCGCGCGGCCGGCGAGATCACCCTGATCGAGATCGTCGAGGCGATGGAAGGCCCGCTGGCGATCACCGAATGCAGCCAGGACCACGGCCAGTGCGGCATTGCCCACCAGTGCGGCGTCCGCTCGAACTGGCGCCTGATCAACGACGTGGTCGCCGACGCCCTGCGCGGCGTGACCCTGGCCCAGATGCTCCATCCCCTTTCCCCCACCGGCGACGACCGGCGCCGCATCGCCGTCACCGTCGCGACCACCTGACCCGTAGGCAGCCCATCATGGCCACCGAAGTTGCACCTCCCCAGAACGCCGAGATCCTCGAACGGCTGGGCCGACGCTACGACGCCGGCTTCGTCACCGACATCGAGTCCGATTCGCTCCCGCCCGGGCTGAACGAGGACATCATCCGCGCCCTGTCCGCCAAGAAGGACGAGCCGGAATGGATGACCGAGTGGCGCCTGGAAGCCTATCGCCACTGGCTCAAGATGCCGATGCCGCACTGGGCCAAGCTCAACATCGCGCCGATCGATTTCCAGGCGCTCAGCTATTACTCCGCGCCCAAGGGACCGAAGTACAAGTCCCTGGACGAGGTGCCCCAGGAGCTGCTCGACACCTACGACAAGCTCGGCGTGCCGCTGCACGAGCGCGCCAAGCTGGCCGGCGTGGCGGTGGACGCGGTGTTCGACTCGGTGTCGGTCGGCACCACCTTCCGCAAGGAACTGGCCGAGAAGGGCATCGTCTTCTGCTCGATGTCCGAGGCCATCAAGGAACATCCCGAGCTGGTGAGGAAGTACCTCGGCAGCGTGGTGCCGGTCGGCGACAACTACTTCGCCGCGCTGAATTCGGCGGTGTTCTCCGACGGCAGCTTCGTGTTCATCCCGGCGGGCGTGCGCTGCCCGATGGAGCTGAGCACCTACTTCCGCATCAACGCCGGCCATACCGGCCAGTTCGAGCGCACCCTGATCGTGTGCGAGGACAAGGCCTACGTCTCCTACCTGGAAGGCTGCACCGCGCCGATGCGCGACGAGAACCAGCTGCACGCCGCGGTGGTCGAGCTGGTCGCGCTGGAAGACGCCGAGATCAAGTACAGCACGGTGCAGAACTGGTACCCGGGCGACGAGGAAGGCCGCGGCGGCATTTACAACTTCGTGACCAAGCGCGCCGAATGCCGCGGCGCGCGCAGCAAGGTGACCTGGACCCAGGTCGAGACCGGCTCGGCGATCACCTGGAAATATCCCTCGTGCGTGCTGCTCGGCGACGACTCGGTCGGCGAGTTCCACTCGGTGGCGCTCACCCACCACCGCCAGCAGGCCGACACCGGCACCAAGATGATCCACGTCGGCAAGCGCACCAAGAGCAAGATCGTCAGCAAGGGCATCAGCGCCGGCCGCGGCCAGAACACCTACCGCGGGCTGGTCAAGGTCGACCGCAACGCCGAAGGCGCGCGCAACTACACCCAGTGCGACTCGCTGCTGATCGGCAAGCAGTGTGGCGCCCATACCTTCCCCTACATCGAGGTGAAGAACCCGGGCGCGACCGTCGAGCACGAGGCCACCACCTCCAAGATCAGCGACGACCAGCTGTTCTACTGCCGCGCGCGCGGCATCAGCGAGGAGGACGCGGTGTCGATGATCGTCGACGGCTTCTGCAAGCAGGTCTTCCGCGAGCTGCCGATGGAGTTCGCGGTCGAGGCCAAGAAGCTGCTGGAAGTATCTTTGGAAGGCTCGGTCGGCTGACGCCGACCGCCGTGATTCGTGATTGGTGATTGGTGATTCGCAAAAGCGAGTCACCACTCCAGACCGAATCCGCTTTGCGCCTTGCCTTTAACCAATCACGAATCACGAATCACGAATCCCGAATCCCATGCTCAAGATCCAGAACCTCCACGCCAACGTCGCCGGCAAGGAAATCCTCAAGGGCCTCTCGCTCGAAGTGAAGCCCGGCGAAGTGCACGCCATCATGGGACCCAACGGCGCGGGCAAGTCCACGCTCGGCAACGTGCTGGCCGGTCGCGACGGCTACGAGGTCACCGAAGGCAGCGTCGAGTTCGACGACAAGGCGCTGCTGGAACTGGAGCCGGAGGAGCGCGCCGCCGCCGGCCTGTTCCTGGCCTTCCAGTACCCGGTCGAGATCCCGGGCGTGAACAACACCTACTTCCTGCGCGCCGCGCTCAACGCGCAGCGCAAGGCGCGCGGCGAGGACGAACTGGACTCGATGCAGTTCCTCAAGCTGGTCCGGCAGAAGCTGGCCGTGCTGCACCTGAAGGACGAGCTGCTGCATCGCGGCGTCAACGAAGGTTTCTCCGGCGGCGAGAAGAAGCGCAACGAGATCTTCCAGCTGGCGGTGCTGGAACCGAAGCTGGCGATCCTCGACGAGACCGACTCGGGCCTGGACATCGACGCGCTCAAGACCGTGGCCGACGGCGTCAACGCGCTGCGCGCCGCCGACCGCTCGTTCCTGGTGATCACCCATTACCAGCGCCTGCTCGACTACATCAAGCCGGACGTGGTGCACGTGCTGGCCGAGGGCCGCATCGTGCAGACCGGCGGGCCGGAACTGGCGCTGGAGCTGGAGAAGCACGGCTACGCCTGGCTGAAGGACCGCGTGGCGCCGGAGGCGGTCTGATGAGCGCGCTGCTGGAGTCGATGCGCGAGTCCTTCGCGAAAGCCCGCACCTCCGTGCGCGGGGACTCGAACGACGACGCCTCGCGTCGCCAGGCGCTCGAGGAAGCGCTGCGCGATGGCCTGCCCGGCCCGCGCAGCGAGGCCTGGAAGTACACCTCGCTGCGTGCGCTGGAGCGGCGCAGCTTCGCGCCGGCGCCGGCCGCACCCGCCGCGGTCGATGCCGCGCTGCTCGCGGACATCCCCGCGCCGCGCCTGGTGTTCGTCAACGGCCGCCACGCCCCGGCGCTGTCGGACCTGGGCGGCCTGCCGGACGGCGTGGAACTGCGCCCGCTGTCGAGCGCCCTGGCCGAGGGCGGCGAGGCGTTGCGCTTCCTCGGCCGTCGCTTCGAGCGCAGCGATGAGGTGTTCGCGCGCCTGAATGCCGCCCTCGCCGACGAAGGCGTGCTGTTGCGCGTGGACGAGGGCGTGGCGGTCGCGGCGCCGCTGCACCTGGTGTTCGTCGGCACCGCGCCGGACGCGCATGCGACCGACCACGCCTGGCACCTGCGCCACCTGATCGAGCTGCGCCGCGGCGCTTCGCTGGCGCTGGTCGAGCACCATCTGCACGACGGCGAAGCGGCGCACCTGGGCAACGTGCTCGCGCACGTGCACCTGGCACAGGGCGCCCGCCTCGACCATGCCCGCATCCAGTCCGAGGCGGCGGGGCTGACGTCGCTGCTGCGCACCGACGCGGTATTGGCGCGCGATGCCGACTACCGCCGCGTCGACCTGGAACTCGGCGCCGGCCTCACCCGCCACGAACTCAACGTCCGCCTGGAAGGCGACCGCGCGCGCCTGGTCGCCAACGGCGTGCTGCTCGGCAACGGCAAGCGCCACATCGACACCCGCCTGGGCATCGAGCACATCGCCCGCGACACCAGCGCCGAGCTGCTGTGGCGCGGCGTGGCCGCCAACCGCAGCCGCGTGGTGTTCCATGGCGGCATCCACATCCGCGAAGGCGCCGACGGCACCGACGCGCGCCTGTCGAACAAGAACCTGCTGCTGTCGGCCAACGCCGAGATCGATACCCAGCCGGTGCTGGTGATCGACGCCGACGAGGTCCAGGCCGCGCACGGCGCCACGGTCGGCCAGCTCGACCCGCAGGCGCTGTTCTACCTGCGCTCGCGCGGCATTCCCAGGGAACGCGCCCAGCAGTTGCTGAGCGCGGCGTTCTGCCACGAGCCGCTGGCGGCGCTGGAGGGCCCGATCGCCGGGATCCTGGCCACCCGCCTGGACCAGGCGCTCAGCTCGGCGGGGGTCGCATGAACGCCGCCACGCCCCAGGCCGCCGCCAGCGGCCACGACCGGCCCGACTGGGAGCGCGTGCGCGCCGACTTCCCGCTGTTGATGCGGCAGGTCCACGGCAAGCCGCTGGTGTACTTCGACAACGCCAACACCGGCCAGAAGCCGATGCAGGTGATCGCGGCGACGGACGAGTTCTACCGCCGCCAGAACGCCAACGTCAGCCGCGCCGTGCATACGCTCGGCACCGAGGCCACCGAGGCCTACGAGGGCGCGCGCGGCAAGCTCGCGCGCTTCCTCAACGCGCGCCCCGACGAACTGGTGCTGTGCAGCGGCACCACCTTCGCGATCAACCTGGTCGCCTATTCGTGGGCGCTGCCGCGCCTGAAGGCCGGCGACGTGATCCTGGTCTCGCGGATGGAGCACCACGCCAACATCGTGCCGTGGCAGCTGGTCGCCGAACGCACCGGCGCCACCCTCCGCGTCGCCGAGATCACCCCCGACGGCGCGCTCGACCTGGACGCGCTGCGCCGGGCGATGACGCCGGAGGTGAAGCTGCTGGCGGTGACCCACGTCTCCAACGTGCTGGGCACGGTCAACCCGGTGCGCGAGATCTGCCGCGAAGCGCGCAAGCGCGGCATCGTCACCGTGGTCGACGGCTCGCAGGCCGCGCCGCACCGGCCGATCGACGTGCAGGCGATCGGCTGCGACTTCTACGCCATCACCGGCCACAAGATGTGCGGGCCGACCGGCACCGGCGTGCTGTGGGCGCGCCGCGAACACCTGCTGGCGATGCCACCGTTCCTCGGCGGCGGCGAGATGATCAAGGAAGTCAGCTTCGAAGGCACCGTGTTCAACGACCCGCCGCACAAGTTCGAGGCCGGCACGCCCAACATCGCCGGCTTCGTCGGCCTGGGCGCGGCGGTGGACTACCTGGAGAACATCGGGCGGGAGCACATCGAGGCCCGCGAGGCCGAGCTGCTGGCGCATTTCACCGAGGAACTGCGCAAGGTCGAAGGATTGCGCATCTTCGGCACCGCGCCGGAGAAGACCGCGGTGGTGTCGTTCCTGGTCGAAGGCGCGCATGCGCACGACCTGGCGACCCTGCTCGACCTGGAAGGCGTGGCGGTCCGTTCCGGCCAGCACTGCGCGCATCCGCTGCTGCAGTTCTACGGCGTCGCGGCGACTTGCCGGGCCTCGCTGGCGTTCTACAACACCCACGAGGAAATCGAGCGCTTCATGGCGGCCTTGTCCAAGGTCCGCGGGCTGCTGGGCTGAGCCATCCCCCGCGGCCCGCAGGGGCGAGGCTCCATGCCGCCGCAGGCTCCCCGCTCCTACAAAGCGGGGGCTGCCGTTAAGATGCGCGGATGCAGACACTGACCTTCCGCACCGCCACCGTGGCCGACGTCGACGCGATCGTCGCCCTGGTGACCTCCGCCTACCGGGGCGACGCCAGCCGCACGGGCTGGACCACCGAAGCCGATTTCCTCGACGGCCAGCGCATCGACCCGGAGGTCCTGCGCGCCGACATCCTGCGCGACCGCAGCCTGGTGCTGCTGGTCGAACAGGACGGCCAGCTGGTCGCCTGCGCGCATATCGCCGACGAGGACGGCGCCGGCTACTTCGGCATGTTCTCGGTCAGTCCCACGCTGCAGGGCGGCGGGATAGGCAAGCGGCTGATGGAGGAAGCCGAGCGTATCGTCGCCGACCAATGGGGCCGGTCCGTGATGCGGATGACCGTGATCGACATCCGCTCCGAACTGATCGCCTTCTACGAGCGCCGCGGCTATCGCCGTACCGGCGTGACCAAGCCCTTCCCTTACGGCGACGAGCGCTTCGGCGTGCCGCTCCGCGACGACCTGCGCTTCGAGGTGCTGGAGAAGCCGCTGGGGGCAGGAGCGTGAGCGACGCCAAGGAGAACTGGACCTTCGTCTGCGCCACCGGCGAGCTGTTGCCGGGCGAGATGAAGACGGTCTGGGACGAGGTGACCGATGCGCCGATCCTGGTCTTCAACCTCGACGGCGACTTCTATGCGCTGGAGGACCGCTGCAGCCACGAGGACTACGAGCTCTCGGCCGGCGAGTACGACGCCTCGGCCGGCACCATCGAGTGCCTGCTGCACGGCGCCCGCTTCGACGTCCGCGACGGCCGCGCGCTGTGCGCGCCCGCCTATACGCCCGTGGCCAAGTTCCCGGTGAAGCTCGAGCACGGCGGCGTCTGGACGCGGGACGACCGCTAGTCGGCGGAATCCATGCAAGTCGCTGAAAGATAGGCGATTTTCACCAGAAGAACCCCGCCCTCGGCGGGGTTTTCCGCGTTTCCCGCGCGCCGGCACGATTCGCCCGGATGCGAAACATATTGCAAACAATTCGCATTTGCGAGGAAATATGCCGCGATGACCGCATGAAACGCGGCCAGAGGCAGCCAGCCCGTCTGGCCAACCACCCCGGCTCGAACGCGCGCTCCCCGGCCCACGGGACCGGAGAACGCGCGCCGCCGGCGAGCATCCAGCCCTGCACCTCCGTCACGATGACCTCCAAGATCAAGAGCCGCAAGCACTCCTTCTCCCAGGCATCCGCCCAGAGCCTCACCGCCGCAGCCCTGCTCGGCAGCCTGGGCCTGGCCTCCCCCGCCTTCGCCGCCGATGCCGCCGCGGCCCCGCCCACCACGCTGGACAAGGTCGACGTCCAGGGCGACCGGGCCAAGCGCTACCTGGTCGAGGCGCCGGCCTCGCCGAAGTTCACCCAGGCGCTGATCGATACGCCCCAGACCCTCAACGTGATCAGCAAGGACCTGTTCAACGAGCAGGGCGCCACCACCCTCACCGAGGCGCTGCGCAACAGTCCCGGCGTCGGTACGTTCTACGTCGGCGAGAACGGCAACACCACCACCGGCGACGCGATCTACATGCGCGGCTTCGACAGTTCGAGCAGCATCTTCGTCGATGGCATCCGCGATCTCGGCTCGATCTCGCGCGACGTCTTCAACATCGAGCAGATCGAGGTCGAGAAAGGCCCCGCCGGCACCGACAACGGCCGCAGCGCGCCGACCGGCGCGATCAACCTGGTCACCAAGCAACCGTTCCTGGCCGATGCGCTGAGCGCATCCCTCACCGGCGGCACCGACAACCAGCGTCGCGTCACCGGCGATTGGAACCAGGCGCTCGGCGCCACCAGCGCCTTGCGCGTGAACGTGATGGGCCAGGACAGCGACGCGATCGGCCGCGACCACGTCCAGAACAAGCGCTGGGGCATCGCGCCGTCGCTCGCGTTCGGCCTGGATACCAGCACCCGCTACTTCATCGACCTGCTGTACGTGAAGCAGGACAACGTGCCGGACGGCGGCGTGCCGACCATCGGCCTGCCCGGCTATTCCTCGCCCGACGCGACCCGTCCGTGGTTGACGAATGCGGCGCGCGTGGACGGCGAGAACTTCTACGGCACCCGCTACGACCACGACGACGTCACCTCGAAGATGGCCACGTTCCGCTTCGAGCACGACTTCTCCGACGCGGTCAAGCTGACCAACACCGCGCGCTGGGGCCGCAACGAGCAGGACTACCTGCTGTTCGCGTTCATGCCGAACGCGGCCAACCTGCGCACGCCCGACCCCGCGGACCCGTCGACCTGGACGGTGGCGCGCAGCCTGCCCACCTTCAAGGACCAGCGGTACACGATCCTCACCGACCAGTTGAACCTGCGCGTGGACTTCGCCACCGGCGCGATCAGGCACAACCTCAGCACCGGCGTGGAGGCCACCCGCGAGGAACTGCAGAGCTGGGGGCGCAACATCGTCGACCGCGCCGCCTGGCTCGCCGCCAACCCGGTCGACCTGTACGCCCCCGACTGGAACACCACGCCGCTGGCCAGCGCGCGCAACGGCGCGCACAGCAAGGGCACGACCACCACGTTCTCTGCCTACGCCTTCGACACGCTGAAGTTCGGCGACAGCTTCCTGGTCACCGCCGGCGTGCGCCTGGACCGCTACAAGACCGACTTCAAGAGCCTGACCTGCACCTCCGCCACCACCAACGCGGTGCCGTGCGCCACCCAGGTGGGCGTGGATGCCGACGTTTCCGACACGCTGTTCAACTGGAAGCTCGGCGCGGTCTACAAGGCCGCGGAGAACATCAGCCTGTACGCCAACTACGCCATTTCCCAGCAGCCGCCGGGCGGCAGCTCGCTGGAACTGAGCGCGTCGGCCAACAACGCCAACAACCCCCGCTTCGACCCGCAGAAGGCCAAGACCGCCGAGGTAGGCACCAAGTGGAACTTCCTGGACGACAACCTGTTCGTGACCCTGGCGCTGTTCCAGACCGACGTCACCAACGAGATCAGCCAGGGCAGCGACGGGCTGTACTACCAGACCGGCGAGAAGCGGGTGAAGGGCGTGGAACTCTCCGCCGTGGGCAAGCTCACCGAGAACTGGGCGCTCTCCACCGGCTATACCCGGATGGACGCGCAGGTCAAGGAAGGCGCCAAGGTGTCGCAGGACGGCAGCCTGGACCTGGCCTACACGCCGGACAGCGCCTTCACCGCCTGGACCACCTACACGCTGCCGTTCAAGCTGACCATCGGCGGCGGCGTGCGCTACTCCGGCGAGATGAAGCGCGGCACCGACGGCGCGATCGGCACGCCGGCCTTCGTCAAGTCGTACGCGGTCTGGGACGCGGTGGTGACCTACCCGGTCAACGACCACTTCGAGCTGCGCCTGAACGTCAACAACGTGTTCGACAAGGACTACGTGGCCGGCATCAACAAGAGCGGATTCCGCTACACGCCCGGCGCGCCGCGCTCGGCGCTGCTCACGGCCAACCTGAAGTTCTGATCCGCGCAGGCGGCACCTTCCCCGGCCACCCTCCGCTGCGGAAGGTACTTGCGGAAGGGGCTTCAGTCCCGGCGGCTGGAGCCCTCCCGCACCGCGGTGGCACCGTTCGCGTCATGATAAGAACGGAGACCTTTTCCCGGAGCACGCCATGTTGCTGCACATCCCCGGCATCCTGACCGCCGACGAAGTGGCGCGCTTCCGCCAGGCGCTCGACGGCGCCGACTGGACCGACGGTCGCGAGACCGTCGGCGCGCAGGGCGCCCAGGTCAAGCGCAACCTGCAACTGCCCGACGCGTCGCCGCTCAAGCACGAACTGGGACAGGCGGTGCTGAGGGCGCTCGCCCGCAGCCCGCTCTATTTCGCGGCGGCCTTGCCGCTGCGCACGATCCCACCGCGCTTCAACCGGTACGAGGGTGGCGGCGAATACGGCTTCCACGTCGATGGCGCGGTGATGACGCTGGCGGCCAGCGCGACGCAGCCGGCCATGACGCTGCGTACCGATCTCTCCTGCACGTTGTTCCTGTGCGGGCCGGAGGAATACGACGGCGGCGAACTGGTCATCAGCGACACCTACGGGGAGCACGAGGTCAAACTGCCCGCGGGCGACCTCATCCTCTACCCCTCCAGCAGCCTGCACCGCGTCACCCCGGTGACCCGCGGCGCGCGGCTGGCCTCGTTCTTCTGGGTGCAGAGCCTGGTGCGCGACAGCGCCAGGCGGCAACGCCTGTTCGAACTGGACACCGCGATCCAGGCGCTGACCGCATCGGGCGCGGACCGCGGCGCGCTGCTCAAGCTCACCAACGTCTACCACAACCTGCTGCGCGAGTGGTCGGAGACCTGACCGGACGCCATCAATCTGCGTGCCCGTCGTGCGTCGAAGAGCTCGGGTTTCCTTCTCGCTGTTTGTGGCAGTGGCTTTAGCCGCGATCGGGCTTGCCCGGGAAAAGCCCCATCGCGGCTAAAGCCGCTCCCACACGAGCACGGCTCGCTGCCGGGCGCGTTCCAGGCCTGGCACGAGCGCAGACTCGAATTCCATAATTGAGATCAATTCTCATTTCTGTAGAATAACTTCCTCCTCGGCCCCTCCCGACAGCGTCCGTTGCCTACTCCGTCCGCCACCGATCACGCCACGGCGCGCCAACGTCGCGGTTTCTGGCTGCGGACGCTGCACCAGTGGCACTGGATCAGCTCCGCGATCTGCCTGGCCGGGATGCTCGTGTTCGCCGCGACGGGCCTGACCTTGAACCATGCCGCGCGCATCGAGGCGAAGCCGACGGTGACGAACCGCCAGGCCACGCTGCCGGCGCCGCTGCTGCGTGCGCTGGACGGTCCCGAGGACGGCCACGCGCCGCTGCCGCGCGAGGTGGTGGCCTGGCTGGACCGCGAGCTGTCCGTATCGCTCGGCCGGCGCCAGGCGGAATGGTCCGGCGACGAGATCTACCTCTCGATGCCGGCCCCCGGCGCGGACGCCTGGCTCAGCATCGATCGCGCCAGCGGCGCGGTCGAGTACGAAGCCACCGACCGCGGCTGGATCTCGTACTTCAACGACCTGCACAAGGGACGCAATGCCGGCCCCGCCTGGAGCTGGTTCATCGACCTGTTCGCGGTCGCGTGCCTGGTGTTCTGCGTCACCGGCCTGTTCCTGCTGCAGATGCACGCCCGCCAGCGCCGCATGACCTGGCCGCTGGTCGGGCTGGGCCTGCTCGTCCCGCTGCTGATCGCCCTGCTCCTGATCCACTAATCCACGCCCGGAGACTTCCATGCGCGTCACCGCCACCCTCACCATCGCCTTGAGCGGCCTGCTGGCCGTGCCGGCCTACGCGGCCACGCTCGACATCAACGTCGAGATCCCCAAGCTCAACGTCGCCGAGTACCACCGTCCCTACGTGGCGATCTGGATCGAAGGGGCCGACCAGAAGGTCGCCGCCAACCTCGCCGTCTGGTACCAATCCAGGGACACCGCCGAGGGCCACGGCACCAAGTGGCTGCCCGACCTGCGCCAGTGGTGGCGCAAGAGCGGGCGCACGCTGCAGGTGCCGGTCGACGGGGTGACCGGCCCGACCCGGCCCGCCGGCAAGCACGCGCTCTCCTTCACCGACCAGCAGCCGCAGCTGAAGGGCCTGGCCGCGGGCGAATACACGCTGGTGGTCGAGGCCGCGCGCGAAGTCGGTGGCCGCGAGCTGTTGAAGATCCCCTTCAGCTGGCCGGCCAGGAGCCCGCAGAGCGGCAAGGCCCAGGGCAGCAGCGAGCTGGGCAGCGTGACCCTGGCCGCCAAGCCGTGATCCCTTCCCTCGATCGACGATCGCCACAGGAGTTCCGATGAAGCGTTCCCTCGTCCTGACCGCCGCGCTCGCCGCGCTGCCGTTCTCCGCGCTCGCCCACAAGGCCTGGCTGCTGCCGTCGCAGACCGTGATCGCCGGCGAACAGCCCTGGATCACCGTGGACGGCGCCGTCTCCAACGACCTGTTCTACTTCAACCACGTGCCGCTGCGCCTGGACAACCTGGCGATCACCGCGCCGGACGGCAGCCGCCTGCAGCCGGAGAACGCCGCCACCGGCCGCTACCGCAGCGTGTTCGACCTGCAGCTCAAGCAGGCCGGCACCTATCGCCTGGCGGTGGTCAACGACGGCCTGTTCGCCAGTTGGAAGGAAGACGGCAAGCCCAAGCGCTGGCGCGGCGACGCAGCGCGCTTCGCCACCGAGGTGCCGAAGAACGCGCAGGACCTGCAGGTGTCGCAGTCGCTCGGCCGCGTGGAGACGTTCGTGACCAACGGCGCGCCGAACGAGACCGCGCTTGAGCCCGGCGGCAAGGGCATCGAGTTGGTCCCGGTCACCCATCCCAACGACCTGTTCGCCGGCGAACCGGCGCAGTTCAAGCTGCAGATCGACGGCAAGCCGGCCGCGGGCCTCGATGTCGAGATCGTCCGCGGCGGGACGCGCTATCGCAATGCGCAGGACGAGATCAAGGTGAAGACCGATGCCCAGGGCGCGTTCTCGGTGACCTGGCCGGAAGCCGGCATGTACTGGCTGGAGACCGCCACGGAAGACGGCAAGACCACGGTACCCCAGGCCAGGCAGCGCCGGTTGAGCTACGTCGCCACGCTGGAAGTGCTGCCGCAGTGATCCACCGCCGGGCGCTCCTCGTTGCCGCGAAGGCGGGAACGACGGCACCCGCACGAGTCCCCGGATGTCCCACGCCTCCCTCGACATCGCCACGCTCGGCGGCCAGACCATGGGCACGACCTGGAGCGTGAAGCTGGTCGTGCCGCGCCACCGCGACCTGCACCCGATCCACGCCGGGATCCAGCGCGTGCTGGACACCGTGGTGGCGCAGATGAGCACCTGGGAGCCGGAGTCGGGCATCAGCCGCTACAACCGCGCGCCGGCCGGCAGCTGGCACCGGTTGCCCGGCGGCTTCCGCGCGGTGATGCAGGTGGCGCTCGACGTCGCCCGCGCCAGCGGCGGCGCATTCGATCCCAGCGTCGGGCCGCTGGTCTCGCTGTGGGGATTCGGCGCGCATGCCGGGGCCCGGCGCGTGCCTGCGCAGGACGCGATCGACGCCATGCGCGCGCGCGTGGGCTGGACGCGGCTGCAATGGCGCGACGATGGGCACGAGCTGCTGCAGCCCGGCGGGCTCGAACTCGACCTGTCCGGCATCGCCAAGGGCTACGGCGTGGATGCGGTGCATCGGCACCTGAAGGAACAGGCCATCGCCAGCGCGCTGGTGGAAGTGGGGGGCGAACTGCATGGCTACGGTCGCAAGCCCGATGGCCAGCCGTGGCGCGTGCTGGTGGAATCGGCGCCGGAGGAGGACGACGCCTCCGGCCTGCCGCCGCGCGTGCTGGCGCTGGACGACCTCGCGATAGCCACCTCGGGCGATCGCTGGCACCGCTTCGATGCGGACGGCCGGCGTTATTCGCACACCTTCGATCCGCGCCTGGGCCGGCCCGTCGAACGGGCCGCCGCGGCCGTGACCGTGATCGCCGGCGACGCGACGCAAGCCGATGCCTGGGCGACCGCCTTCACCGTGCTCGGCCCGGGCCCCGGCATCGCCCTGGCCGACGCACGCGGGCTGGCGGTGCGCTTTCTTGCCCGCACCCACGCCGGCGTGGAAGAACGCATGAGCCAAGCCTTCGAGCGGCTGCTGGAAACCCACGCATGAACGGCGCATCGCGGCGTGCCGTCGCTGGCAACCTGGCGGTCGGCGCATTGCTGGCGTCGATCGCCCTGGGCCTGCTGCGCCTGCACGAAGGCGACTGGTGGAGCGCCCCGCCGCTGCCCGGGCGCTGGTGGCTGGCCGGCATCGCCGTGCTCGCCTACGCCGCCGGCAGCGCCTGGGTCGCATCGCGCTCGCGCAGCCTCGCGACCGGGCCGGCCGACGGCGCCGGACTGCTGGTCGCCTGGGCGAGCCAGACCGGGTTCGCGCGCGAACTGGCGGAGCGCAGCGTGGAAACCCTCGCGAACGTGGGCCAGCCGGCCGTCGCCCTGCCGCTGGAACGGCTCGACGCTTCCCGGCTCGCTTCCGGCGCCCGCATACTGTTCATCGCCAGCACCACCGGCGAAGGCGACGCGCCCGACCACGCGCAACCGTTCCTGCGCGACGTGATGCAGCGCTCCCTGCAGCTGCCGTCGTTGCGCTACGCCGTGCTGGCGCTCGGCGACCGCGACTACGCCGACTACTGCGCGTTCGGCCGCCGGCTCGAGCGATGGTTGCGGCACCAGGGCGCGCATGCGCTGTTCGAGCGGATCGACGTGGACCGCGCCGCGCCGGAAGCGCTGCGCCAATGGCAATCGCTGCTGGCGCAGCTCGGCGACCGGCCGTCGACCTTGCCGGACTGGGAGAAGCCACGCTATGCGCCATGGCGCCTGCTGCAACGGAACCTGCTCAACGCCGGCAGTGCCGGCGGCGAGGTCTATCGCATCGCGCTCGCGCCGGCCCGGGGGCCGCTGCCGCACTGGCAGGCCGGCGACATCGCCGAGATCGGTCCGCGCCAGGCGGCCACCCGCGTGGATGCCTGGCTGCGGACGCACGCACTGGACGGCACGCAACGGGTGGACGGCCGGCCCTTGCGCGACTGGCTGAGCGAATCGCGCCTGCCGGACCTGGCCGGCCCCGCCGATCCGGCGACGCTGGTGCGCGGGCTGCAGCCGCTGCCGCACCGCGAGTATTCGATCGCCTCGATCCCCCCGGAAGGCCGCCTGGAGCTGCTGTTGCGCCTGCAGACCGACGCCCGGGGCCAACCCGGCCTCGGCAGCGGCTGGCTGTGCCGCCATGCCCGCCTTGGCGACGAAATCGCCCTGCGCATCCGCAGCAATCCGAATTTCCACGGCCCCGGGCCGCAGGTGCCGATGATCCTGGTCGGCAACGGCACCGGGATCGCCGGCTTGCGCGCGCACCTGGCCGAACGCATCGCCGCCGGGGCGCGGCGCAACTGGCTGCTGTTCGGGGAACGCAATGCGGCCTTCGACCTGCATTTCGGCGAGGACCTGCGCGCCTGGCAGCGCGATGGCTGGCTGGAACGCCTCGACACGGCGTTCTCCCGCGACGGCGCCGGCCCGGCCCGCTACGTGCAGCATCGCCTGCGCGAAGCCGCCGCAACCCTGCGCGAGTGGGTCGCCGACGGCGCCGCGATCCACGTCTGCGGCAGCCTGCGCGGCATGGCGCCGGAGGTGGAACGGGTACTGGACGAGGTCCTCGGCCCGGAGGCGCGCGAGCAACTCTCGCTTCAAGGCCGCTACCGGCGCGACGTGTATTGAGCCAGGCCCTCAGGCCGGACGGATCCGGACCGCCAGCAATTCGCCGGCGCCGTCGACCCCGTGCCCCTCGCGTGTTCCGGCGCCCAGCCAGGCGGTATCGCCAGCCGCTATCCCGCCCAGGCCGCTGCCCGCATCGAAGCGCGCCTGTCCCGCCAGCAGGTGGATCGCCCAGGCGACCCCGGGCTCGGTGAAGAACACCATCCGCCCGGCCAACGGGCGGTGCAGCACGTCCACTTGCAGCGCATCGCGCCGCCACATCACGTTGAAATCGTGCGTGACGCCGTCGATCAATTCGCCGGCGACGATCGCTTCGCCGGGAAACCGCGCGCGTTGGTAGGGCGGCAACAACGTCTCCACCCGCCCGTCCTCGAAACGCAGCCGCACGCCGTTGCCCTGCAACAGCACCAGCTCGCGCTCGACCCCGGGAAACGCGGAGAACGCCGCATCGCGCTCGATCTCGGCGATGGACAGCCGCAACGACCAGTCGCCGTCGCCGGGCAGGCGCAGGATTTCGCGGGTCCAGCCCAGGCCGTTGCGCCAGCGTTCGCGCCGGTAATCGGCCGCGGCGATCACCCGGGACGGTGCATGCAGGAGTGACATCCCGGCATTGTGCCTGCGCCTGCCGGGCCGCGCGAGACCGGGCGCCTCGAAGGCGGCATCGGCAGATCCCCAATCCCCAATCCCGGGTTCCAGTCCCACAACGAAAATCGCCCGGCTGCACGTCAATGTGCAACACCGGGCGATACACATCCATCTCGGCTTCCAGCCTTCCCCTAGACTTCCTGTCCAGATAGGTAGCGGCCACGCATCCTGCGTCGGACCGTATTGCGGATTTCCATTCCCCTCAGCGTCTTTGCACCGGCTGTGCAGCCGCCGCCTTGGCAGCCTTCGCAGCGGGGGTATTCCCTGCCCCCACTTCGATCAGGTCTCTGTTCCTTTCGACCGTCTTGAGTCCGATTCCCTTGACCAGCGCCAGCTCCTCGGCGCTTTTGAAGGGACCGTTGGCCCGGCGGTGTTCGACGATGGCCTGCGCCTTGGCGGGCCCGACGTTCACCAGCACCCTGTCCAGGTCGGCGGCACTCGCCGTGTTGATGTTGATCCTTTCGACCGCATGGGCCGCGGAGGACAGCAGCAACGCCAGGAACAAGGACTGCAGGACTACGGCTAAAGACTTCATGGCAACGCTCCTTGTGGCTTGGGAAGGGTCCTGGCCGGCATTCCTGCCGGCTGGAACAGTGTCCCGCGCCACATGAGACAAGCGTATCGTCGGCCCCCCGCACGCACAGCCGGTAAACCGCGCGCAGTGCTGTAGGAAAATTCCTACAAACGGCGGCAGGCGTAGAATGGGCGCTCTTAGTCACGTATTCCCGGAGCACCCGATGGACAGCCGCAAGATCGACCAGTACGTCAGCGAGAAATGGGACAAGGACATCGTTCCGCAGTTGGTCGATTACATCCGCATCCCCAACAAGTCGCCGATGTTCGACGCCAATTGGGTCGCAAACGGCTACATGGACCAGGCGGTCGCCCTGATGGAGAACTGGGCCCGGGCGCAGAAGATCGCCGGCCTGCAGGTCGAGGTGGTCCGCCTGGAAGGCCGCACCCCGTTGATCTTCCTTGAAATCCCGGCCAGCGGCCCGGAGACCGGCGAGGACACCGTGCTGCTCTACGGCCACCTCGACAAGCAGCCGGAGATGACCGGCTGGGACGAGGAGCTGGGTCCGTGGAAGCCGGTGCTGCGGGGCGACAAGCTGTACGGCCGCGGCGGCGCCGACGACGGCTACGCGATCTTCGGTTCGCTGACCTCGATCATGGCGCTGCAGGAACAGGGCCTGCCGCATGCGCGCTGCGTGATCCTGATCGAGGCCTGCGAGGAATCCGGCTCCTACGACCTGCCGGCGTACGTCGACCACCTGGCCGACCGCATCGGCAAGCCGTCGCTGGTGGTGTGCCTGGACTCGGGCTGCGCCAACTACGACCAACTGTGGTGCACCACCTCCCTGCGCGGCCTGACCGGCGGCAACCTGACCGTGAAGGTGCTGGAGGAAGGCGTGCACTCCGGCGATGCCTCCGGCGTGGTGCCGTCCAGCTTCCGCCTGCTGCGCCAGCTGCTGTCGCGGATCGAGGACGAGAAGACCGGCCGCATCCTGCTCGAGGACCTGCACGTCGAGGTGCCGCAGGAGCGCCTGGCGCAGGCCAAGCGCGCCGCCGAGGTGGTCGATACCGCGATCTTCGACAAGTTCCCGCTGGTGAAGGGCCTCGAGCCGATGAACGAGGACCTGACCGAGCTGGTGCTCAACCGCACCTGGCGCCCGGCGCTGTCGGTCACCGGCATCGGCGGCATGCCGCCGCTGGAGTCGGCCGGCAACGTGCTGCGCCCGCATACCGCCGTGAAGCTGTCGCTGCGCCTGCCGCCGACCGCCGATGGCAAGCGCTGCGGCGAGCGGCTGAAGGAAGCGCTGCTGCGCGATCCGCCCAACGGCGCGCAGGTCACGCTGGAGCTGGAAAAGGCATCCAGCGGCTGGAACGCGCCGGCGATGGCGCCGTGGCTGGAAAAGGCCATCGACGAGGCCAGCCAGACCTTCTTCGGCAAGCCGGCCATGTACATGGGCGAAGGCGGCTCGATCCCGTTCATGGGCATGCTCGGCGAGAAGTTCCCGGGCGCGCAGTTCATGATCACCGGCGTGCTCGGCCCGCACTCCAACGCGCACGGCCCCAACGAGTTCCTGCACATCCCGATGGGCAAGCGCGTCACCGCCTGCGTGGCCAAGGTGATCGCCGAGCACCACGCGGCCAGCCTGCGCGGCGAAACCAGCGGCTCGCCGGTGGCGGCCGACAGCGGCAGCCGGCACGGCGGGCACGGTTGTTGCTGATCCGGGCCTAGGACCTAGGACCTAGGACCTGGGACCTGGGACCTGGGACCTGGGACCTGGGATTCGGGATTCGGGATTCGGGATTCGGGATTCGGGATTCGGGATTCGGGATTCGGGATTCGGGAAAGGCGCCTTCGCCTGGGGTCGGCTGTCAAGCGATCCGATGCGTTCTTGCAGTTTCTCGCTTTTTTTGTGGGAGGGACTTCAGTCCCGACAGATGGCCGGTCAAGCCCGTCGGGCTGAAGCCCCTCCCACAACGACATCCGACCCGAAGCAGGCGTGTCGCTCCTCCGAGTTTCCAAACCGGGTCCCGGCCTTGCCCGGTGAAGCCCTGCAGGGCTGAAGCTCCCCCCACGACGGCGTTCGATGCGGGGGCGGGCTTCGCGGGTCCCGCCCCAACGCACGCCCCGGCCTGCTAGTCTGCGCGCGGTTCCCCACCGGAGTGTCCCATGAGCGGATTGTTCGGCAGCGACAGCTGGCTCTACATCATCCTGGTCGGCTTCGTGGTCGGCCTGCTCGCCCGCTTCTTCATGCCGGGCAACAACCGCATGGGCTGCCTGCTGACGATCGTGCTCGGCATCGGCGGCGCGGTGCTCGCGGGCTGGTTCGGCCGCTACATGGGCTGGTACGCCGCCGGCGAGCCGGCCGGCTTCCTCGCCGCACTGCTCGGGGCCGTGGCCATCCTGGCGCTGCTGCGGCTGTTCAGCGGCAAGTCCTGACCCCTTCCTCCTCCCCGCTTTCCCGCGGCGGCGCCCCGGTGCCGCCCCGTTCTTCGCACGCGATGACCCCAGTTACCGACAGCGATTCCCCACGCGAACGGCAGCGCCTGCATTGGGCGCGCCAGGCCCTCGGCGATGCGCAGGCCAGCCTGCAACGCGCCTCGATCGATGCCGGCTTCCGCAGCTATTGGCGCAGCGAGGGGAAAGGCCCGTCGCGGATCGTGATGGACTCGCCGCCCGGCCTGGAGGACGTGCGCCCATGGCTGCGCATGCAGCGGCTGCTCGGCGGCGCCGGCGTGCGCGTGCCGCAGGTGCTGGCCGAGGACGTTGAGCAGGGATTCCTGCTGCTGGAGGACCTGGGCGGGCCGACGCTGGCGCAGGTACTGGATGCATCGAACGCCGACGACCTGTTCGACGCGGCGGTCGGGCAATTGCTCAAGCTGCAGAAGATCGCGCCACCGGAGGGCATCGGCGAGTTCGGCGAGGCCCTGCTGCAGCGCGACGCAGGCTTGTTCGAGGAATGGTTCCTGGGCCGCCACCTGGGCATCGCGCTGGATTGCGGCGAGGCCGAACAGCTCCAGCTCGTGCAGCGCCGCCTGATGGACAATGCGCTCGCCCAGCCGCGCGTGCTGGCGCATCGCGATTTCATGCCGCGCAACCTGATGCCGGCCGCGGACGGGCCGGCGGTGCTGGACTTCCAGGATTGCGTGCTCGGCCCGGTCGCCTACGACCCGGTGAGCCTGTTCAAGGACACCTCGGTGAGCTGGCCGCTGGCGCGCGTCGACGCTTGGCTGGCGCGGTATCACGCGCGCGCGCTCGAAGCCGGCATCCCGGTGCCCGCCAGCCGCGAGCGCTTCCTGCGCGACGCCGACTGGATGGGCGTACAGCGCCACCTGAAGAACCTGGGCATCTTCTCGCGCCTGAACTACCGCGACGGCAAGGACTGGTACCTGCGCAACGTGCCGCGCTTCATCGCCTACCTGGACGAAGTGTTGCCGCGCCATCCGCCGTTGCAGCCGCTGCGGCACCTGCTCGACAGCCGCATCCGTCCCGCGCTGGCCGCGCGCGAAGCGCAGGCGGGCGCATGAAGGCGCTGATCTTCGCTGCCGGCCTCGGCGAACGCATGCGGCCGCTCACCGACCGCACCCCGAAGCCGCTGCTGGCGGCCGGCGGCGAACCGCTGATCGCCTGGCACCTGTACCGGCTCGCCGCGCTCGGCGTGCGCGAGGTCGTGGTCAATACCTCGTGGCTGGCGGAACGGTTCCCGGAGATGCTCGGCGACGGCAGCCGCTTCGGCTTGCGCCTGCATTACTCGTTCGAAGGACCGGTGCCGCTGGAGACCGGCGGCGGCATGCTGCATGCGTTGCCGCTGCTGGGCGACGCGCCGTTCATCGCGATCAACGGCGATGTCTGGAGCGATTTCGACCTGGCGCGGCTGCCTCGGGCCCCGCACGGCGACGCGCACCTGGTGCTGGTCGACAATCCCGACCACCATCCGGCCGGCGATTTCCGCCTGCTGGACGACGGCCGGGTATGCGATCGCGAGGCGGGCCATCCCGCGCTGACGTTCGCCGGGATCGGCGTGTACCGCCCGGGCCTGCTCGATCGCTGGCGCGACGCGATCGGCGCGGCGCCGGGCGCCGACGCGACGCCGCCGCGCTTCAAGCTGGCGCCGTTGCTGCGCGCGGCGATGCAGGCAGGCCGCGTGACCGGCGAGCGCCATTGCGGGCAGTGGACCGACGTGGGCACGCCGGAGCGGCTGGCGCAGTTGGATCGGCAACTGAACGCACGGCGCTCTCCAGTGCCATAGCCGTCATTTCCCGGCGCGGGGGCTTCGCCCGTACCCCCATCCGTCCCTGCGGGGCAGCTTCTCCCGGGGAAGGGAAAGGCTTGCATCCATCTTGCGACCGCTACGGGTTCCTGGCCTCGCCCAGGACCCGGCGCAGGAACGGCACGGTGACGCGCCGCTTGGCCGCCAGCGATTCGCGGTCGAGCCGGTCCAGCAGCCGCACCAGCGCCGCCGGTTCGCGCTCGCCATGCACCAGCAGCCAGTCGATCGCCGCTTCTTCCAGCACCAGCCCGCGGCGTTGCGCGCGGTCGCGCAGCACCGCCGCACGGCCGCTGTCGTCCAGCGCCGGCAAGGTGATCCGCGTGCATTGCGACAGCCGCGAGCGCAGGTCCGGCAGGGCCAGCGCCAAGGCATCGGGCATGGCCTGCGCGGTATACAGCAGCGTCACTCCCGCGGCACGCGCGCGGTTGTGGAAATCGAACAGCGCCACCTCGTCGTCGCGGTTGCCGGCGATGCCGTGCGCCCGCTCGCCCTGGCGCGTGCCGGCGACATGTTCCAGGCCGTCGAGCGCGATCACGTCGCGACCTTCCAGCGCCTCCAGCGCCTCGCGCAGGCGCCCCGCCGCCGCCAGCAACGGCAGGTAGGCGGCCGCGCGCCCGGCCTGCTCGGCAGCGGCACACAGCGACAGCGCCAGGTGGGTCTTGCCGCTGCCCGCGGGGCCGGCAAGGTACAGCCAGTCGCGCACCGCGCCGGCGGCCATCGCCTGCAGGTGCTCGACCAGCCCCTCGGGCGCGGCGACGAAGCTCTCGAAACGCTGGTCCGGCGGATAGCGCAGGGCCAGCGGCAACTGCGGCACGCTCACGTCGGATCGCCGTCCTTAGGCACTTCGACGACCGCGTTCTTGTCGACGTAGCTGTCGAGCAGGATCGTCGGCCGCTCGCCGGCGTACAGGTCGCTCTGCTTGTAGCGCTCATGGGCGTAGCGCAGCAGCACATTGGCCACCGCCGCCACAGGCAGCGCCAGCAGCATGCCGAGGAAGCCGAACAGCTGGCCGCCGGCCATCACCGCGAAGATCACCGCGACCGGGTGCAGGCCGATCTTGTCGCCGACGATGCGCGGGGTCAGCACGTAGCTCTCCAGCAGCTGCCCGACCGTGAAGGTCGCCGCCAGCCCGACCATCAGCCGCAGGTCGAAGCCGTGCGCCTGCACCAGCGCGGCCAGCACCGCCAGCACCACGCCGGTGGTCGCGCCCAGGTAGGGGATGAAGCTGATCAGGCCCGCGATCAGGCCGATCAGCAGGCCCAGGTTGAGGCCGCTGATCGACAGCCCGGCCGCGTAGATCACGCCCAGCGCCACCATGACCAGGAACTGGCCGCGAATGAAGGCGCCGAGCACCTCGTTGGACTCCTGCGCGAGGCGGCCGACGGTGCCGATGTAGTTGCGCGGGATGATCGCCGCGACGCGCTCGACCAGCTTGTCCCAGTCGCGCAGGAAGTAGAACGTCAGGATCGGCAGCAGCACGATGTTGAGCACCCAGGCGACCATCGCGAAGCCCGAGCGCGACAGGTAGCCGAAGAAGGTCTTGGCGACGCCGCCGGCCTGCTGCCAGTGCGAGCGGATCCAGTCGATCAGGCGCTCCGGGTCGAGCCACGTCATCAGCTCCAGCCCGGTCTTCTGCTCGATCCACGGCACCGCGGTGCCGATCACCCAATCGCGCATCTGCGGCAGCGCGTTGATCAGCGTGACGATCTGGCGCTCGATCATCGGCACCAGGATCATCAACGCGAGCGCGACCAGCAGCAGCATCGAGGCGAACACCAGCACGACCGAGGTGTTGCGCGACAGCCCGGTGCGCTCGATGCGGTCGACCAGGGGATCGCCGAGCCATCCCAGCAGCAGCGCCAGCGCGAACGGGGTCAGCACCGGGGCCAGCAGCCAGATCACCCAGCACACGCCCACCGCCAGCGCCGTCCACTTCAGGCGGCGCAGGAACAGGGCGATTTCGGCTTCGGGCGACAGGTTCATTTCAGACGGTACTCGGCGCGCTCGCCGTCCAGGATGACCGGGCCTTCGGTCGGCACCGACACCGGCACCACCGGGCTGTCGTCGCCGAGCATGCGGTTGAGGCCGGAAATGCCGGTCAACAGCTCGAGGTCCGCCTCGAGCCGGTCGCCGGAAGCGCGGACCGGGCGGATGCCGCGCACCACCGACACGCCCTGCAGGGCGGCCGACAGGCGCAGGTAGTCGTCGGCGCTGCGGATGCCGGTGAACACCGCGCGGTAGACGCCGGGCGTGCCGGTCTCCACGCGCTTGGCGTAGCGCTTGACCAGCGCATCGGCGGCGCCGTCGGCACCGCCGGCCATCGCCCGGCGCGCATCGCCATCGCTGGTGGACCAGGTCGAAAGCACCTTGCCGTCGTCCACGAACACCCAATCCGCGGCCCAGCCGCCGCCGGACCGGTACAACTTGCCGATCAGTTGCATCGGCGGGCTGTAGCGGGCCGAGGCGCGCGCCACCGCCGCGGTGTCCTGGCGCCAGATCGCGCCGACCAGGGCCTGCTCGGCCGCGCCGCCGCCCGGCAGGCCGAGCCGGAAGCCGCGCTCCACCGCCCGGTCGAGCACGCTGCGCGCGGCATTGGACTGCTGCAACCCGACCAGGCGCGGCCCGGAACCGTCGTCGATCGCCAGCCACAGCACCGGCTTGGGCCGCGGCTGCGGCCAAACCGGCAGGCCGAGCGCGGCCACCAGGCCGTCCACGTCGTCCTGCCGGAAGCGCGCCACCAGCATGGTCTTGAAGGTCGGCGCGCCGGTCGGGGAGGTGCCCTGGTCCTGCCGGTAGTCGTAGCTGTCGACGTAGTTGCCGGCGTTGCGCAACGCCTGCGGCACGCCCGGCCGGGCCATGACGTTGCGGTCGCCGGACAGCTTGGCCAGCACCGCGCCCAGCGCGCGCGCCAGCCCGCCGGCCCGGTCGGACTCGGCCTGGCTGTTGACCGGCACTTCCGCCTCGTAGGCGCCCTGCGCCTTGGCCACGTCGCCCTCGGTACGCAGGTCGGCCTGGGCCAGGACCGGCGCCGCCGGCATCGCCAGCGCCGCGGCGAGAAGCGCGAGCGCGCCGGCGCGCATGGACATGCGGAGCGTGCCGCGGCCCTTCGGATGGACGCGACGCTCGCCGGGGCGCTTCGAGGCCAGGCGCGCGACGCGGGACCGCAGCATTCCCGGCAGGGTCCCGGGGGACGGGCCGTCAACGGCGCGGAGCCGACCGACGCATCTCATGAAGAAGGGCATAACACGCTCTAGCTCGACGTATTCCGGGGGAATTGTTGCCCGAATGCGGGCCTGGCGCCAACGTGGCTGCTAAAATCGCGCCCTTTCCGCCGAGCCGCCGCCCGTGACCAGCCCATCCCCTTCCGCCCCCACGCCCTTGACCTACCGCGACGCAGGCGTCGACATCGATGCCGGCAACGCCTTGGTGGAACGCATCAAGCCGCTGGTCAAGCGCAGCTTCCGGCCGGAGGTGATGGGCGGGCTGGGCGGCTTCGGCGCGCTGTTCGACCTGTCCGGCAAGTACAAGGAGCCGGTGCTGGTGTCCGGCACCGATGGCGTCGGCACCAAGCTGAAGCTGGCCCAGCAGCTGAACCGCCACGACACGATCGGCATCGACCTGGTCGCGATGTGCGTCAACGACGTGCTGGTCCAGGGCGCCGAGCCGCTGTTCTTCCTGGACTACTTCGCCACCGGCAAGCTGGACGTGGACACCGCGGCCGCGGTGGTCGGCGGCATCGCCCGCGGTTGCGAACTGTCCGGCTGCGCGCTGATCGGCGGCGAGACCGCCGAGATGCCCGACATGTATCCGCCGGGCGAGTACGACCTGGCCGGCTTCTGCGTGGCGGCGGTGGAGAAATCGCGTCTGCTGGACGGCGGCAAGGTCCGCGAGGGCGACGTGCTGATCGGCATCGCCTCCTCCGGCCCGCACTCGAACGGCTATTCGCTGGTCCGCCGCATCTACGAGCGCGCCGGCTCCCCGGCCGACCTGGACGTGGGCGGCGTGAAGCTGATCGACGCGCTGATGGCGCCCACCGCGCTGTACGTGAAGCCGGTGCTGGCGTTGCTGGCGTCCCACGGCGAAGCCATCCACGCCATGGCCCATGTCACCGGCGGCGGATTGACCGAGAACATCATCCGCGTGATCCCCGAAGGCCTCGGCCTGGACATCGATGCGCGCAGCTGGCCGCTGCCGCCGGTGTTCCAATGGCTGCAGCGCGAGGGCGCGGTGGAAGACGCCGAGATGTGGCGCACCTTCAATTGCGGCATCGGCTTCGTGCTGGTGGCCGAGCCGGCGCAGGCGGCCGCGCTGGAACAGGCGCTGGACGGTCAGGGCCTGGCGCACTGGCGGATCGGCCAGGTGGTGGCCGCGGGCGCCGGCGAACGCGTGCGCATCGGCTGAGCGTGCAGGCCTCGCATGGAAGCCGCCACGCCACCGCAGTTGCCGGCCACACCCGAGGACGTGCAGCAGCTCCGGCTGCTCTCGATCTTCCATTACGTGCTCGCCGGCCTCACCGCCCTGTTCTCGCTGTTCCCGCTGATCCACCTGTTCATGGGCCTGGCGATCGTCACCGGGCGGATGCCCATGGAGCCCCAGGGCGCGGACGCCCCGCCCATGGATCCACGGCTGTTCGGCTGGTTCTTCGTGGGCTTCGCGGCCCTGTTCATCCTCGGCGGGATGGCGCTGGCGGCATCGATGGCCTATGCCGGGCGCTGCATCGCGCGACGGCGGCGGCACCTGCTGTGCCTGGTCGTGGCCGGGCTCTCCTGCGCCCTCATGCCGCTCGGCACGGTGCTCGGCGTGTTCACCCTGGTGGTGCTGCTGCGCCCGCAGGTGAAGGCCCTGTTCGACGCGCCCGCGCCCTGAGTCGCCGCGGCACCAGGGCAAGGGAATCGGCGGCATGAGCATGCGCATCGCGGTACTGGCTTCCGGCCGTGGCAGCAACCTGCAGGCCATCCTCGACGCCATCGAGGCCGGCCGGCTGGAAGCGGAGGTCGTCGGCGTGTTCTCCGACCGCCCGGACGCCGCGGCGCTGGGCAAGGTACCCGAGCCGCTGCGCTGGTCGGCCCGGCCCAAGGACTTCCCCGGCCGGGAGGCCTTCGACGCGGCGCTCGGCGACGCGATCGCGGCCAGCCGCCCGGACTGGATCGTCTGCGCCGGCTACATGCGCATCCTCGGCGAGGCGCTGGTGCGCCGCTTCGCCGGCCGCATGATCAACATCCATCCCTCCCTGCTGCCGCGGCACCGCGGCCTGCACACCCACCTGCGCGCCCTGGAGGCCGGCGACGCCGAGCATGGCGCCAGCGTGCACGTGGTGGTGCCGGAACTGGATGCCGGCCCGGTGATCGCGCAGGCGGTGGTGCCGGTGCTGCCGGGCGACGACGTGGCCACCCTGGCCGCCCGGGTGCTGGAACGCGAGCACCCCTTGCTGGTCGCCAGCCTGGCCCTGCTGGCCGGCGGCCGCCTGAATGAACGCGAGGGAACCCTGCGCCTGGACGGTCAGGACCTGTTTACGCCGTTGCGCCTAGATTCGGCGGGCCATCTCTCGCGCTGAATACGGACACATCCCCGTGACCCTTCTTCAGGCATGCTGATGCCTGACCTTCCCGCGTATCCCTCCATGCCCGCCTTCCGCTCCACGCTGCTGCTCGCTTCCCTGCTGTTGCCGATGGCGACGGGCAACGCGCAGGAGCCGCCTGCCCCCCCGGCCGCCGCCGAGGTCCCCGCCGTGCCCGCGCAGGAATGGACGCCGCCGGCGCTGGAGCCCTTCGTCGCCACCTACCAGGCCTTCTACAAGGGCAAGGAAGCCGGCGACGCCACCATGCAGGTCACCCACACGGGCGGCGACCAGTGGCGCGTGGACATGGCGGTGCGCGGGCGCAAGGGCTTCGCCAGCGTGCTGGGGCTGAACCTCGAGCAGAGCACGGTGTTCCGCAACGACGGCAGCGTCTACGTGCCGCTGACCCAGAGCACGGTCAGGAAGGCGCTGTTCTTCGGCAAGCAGGTCACCGGCGTCTACGACTGGAAGAACGGCACGGTGCAATGGGAAGGCGACCTGAAGAAGGAACGCCGCCAGCCGATCGCGCTCAAGCCCGGCGACCAGAGCGCCCTGCTGCTGAACCTGTCGCTGATGCGCGATGCGCGCCCCGGCCAGGCCATGAGCTACCGTTACGTCGACCTGGGCCGGGTAAGGCAGTACGACTACCGCGCCGCGGAGGCGACCGAGAGCGTCCAGGTCGGCGACCTCAGCTACGACGCGCTGCGCGTCCAGCGCATCAACAGCGGCGACAACGAAACCATCCTCTGGATCGCCAACGGCGTACCCACGCCGGTGCGCATCCTGCAACGCGACAAGGGCGAGGACCAGATCGACCTGCGCCTGATCGAATACCAAGGAGTCTGAGCCGATGAACAGCCTCAAGCGTTCCCTTTCCCTGATCGCCGCCGCCGGCCTCGCGCTGGCGAGCCTGCCGGCGCTGGCGATCCAGCCTTTCCAGGCCGACTACAAGGCCAACTACATGGGCATGCAGGCCAACGGCACGATGACCCTGGCCGCGGCCGGCAACAACCAGTGGCGCTACACGCTGACGATCCAGAACCAGCTCGCCAACCTCAGCCAGAGCACCGTGTTCGACGAGCAGAACGGCCAGCTGCGCCCGCTGAGCAGCAACGACTCGTCCTCGCTGCTGGTGAAGAAGCGCAACGTGCAGGCCAGCTACGACTGGAACAGCCGCCAGGCCACCTGGAGCGGCGACATCAAGCCGGACCGCCGCGGCCCGGTGGCGCTGCAGCCGGGCGACATGGACGCGCTGCTGATCAACCTGGCGATCGCGCGCGACCTGGCGGCCGGCAAGTCGCTCAGCTACCGCATGGTCGACGAGGGCCGCGTCAAGCCGATGACCTACAAGGTCGTGGGCAAGGAAAACATCACCGTCAACGGCAAGTCGCAGCAGGCCACCAAGGTCTCGCGCACCGATGGCGACAAGGAGCTGATCGCCTGGATCGTGCCCAGCCTGCCGGTACCGGCGCGGCTGCTGCAGCGGGACAAGGGCCAGGATTCGCTCGACCTGACCATCCAGTCGGTGCGCTGAGGCGAAGACACCGCCGGAGCGACGCCGATCGCTCCCGCGGTGCCCGCCAAACCGGTTACTTGGCGTCGCCCGCCGATTCCTGCTTGAACACGGTGCGGCAGTCCACGCGGATCTGCTGGCCGCTGCCGCGCCAGTAGAACGTGCTGCAGTGGCGGTTGCCGTCCACCGTCTTCTTCACCGCCACCGCGTAGAACGCCTGCGCGATCTCGCTGCGGCTGGCGGTGCCGTCGCCGTTCCAGTCCATGTCGCGCAGCTCGACGCCCTGCGTGATCGCCATGCCGGCGTACCAGGCGTATCCGAGCCAGGCCAGGACCACCAGCATCACGCCCGCCAGCGCCTTGCGGCGCGCGGTGAACTTGCCGCGCAGGATCATGCGATGCGCCGGATGGTCGCTCCGAGCGCCCCCAGCTTCTCCTCGATGTTCTCGTAACCACGGTCCAGGTGGTAGATGCGGTCGATGGTGGTCTCGCCCTGGGCGACCAGGCCGGCCAGGATCAGCGACGCCGAGGCGCGCAGGTCGGTGGCCATCACCGGCGCGCCGCTCAGTTGCTCGGCGCCCTGCACGATCGCGGTATGCCCCTCGATCTGGATGTTCGCGCCCAGGCGCATGAGTTCGTTGACGTGCATGAAGCGGTTCTCGAAGATCGTCTCGTTGATCACGCCGACGCCCTCGGCCACGCAGTTGAGCGCCATGAACTGCGCCTGCATGTCGGTCGGAAACGCCGGGTACGGCGCGGTGGTCAGGCTCACCGCGCGCGGCCGCCGCCCCTTCATGTCGAGGGTGATGGTGTCCTCGGTGCAGTCCAGCTCAGCGCCGGCCTCCTTGAGCTTGTCCAGCACCGCGTCGAGCGTATGCGGCCGGGCGCGGCGCACCGTGACGCGGCCGCCGGTCATCGCCGCAGCGACCAGGAAGGTGCCGGTCTCGATGCGATCGGGCAGCACCGCGTGGCGTCCGCCGCTCAACCGCTCCACGCCCTCGATCACGATCCGGGAAGTGCCGGCGCCTTCGATCTTCGCGCCGAGCGTGACCAGGCATTGCGCCAGGTCCACCACCTCCGGCTCCATCGCCGCGTTCTCCAGCACCGTGGTGCCCTCGGCCAGGGTCGCGGCCATCAGCACGTTCTCGGTGCCGGTGACGCTGACCACGTCGAACACGTAGCGGCCGCCCTTGAGCCGGCCGTTGCTGGTGGCCTTGATGTAGCCGTTCTCGACCACGATCTCGGCGCCCAGCGCCTGCAGCCCCTTGATGTGCTGGTCGACCGGCCGCGAGCCGATCGCGCAGCCGCCCGGCAGCGACACTTCCGCCGCGCCGTGCCGCGCCAGCAGCGGCCCCAGCACCAGCACCGAGGCGCGCATGGTCTTGACCAGTTCGTAGGGCGCCACGTGCTGGTTGACGGTGCGCGGGTCGACGACGATCGAACTGCCCTTGGCGAGCGTGCCCTCGTCGAGCCCGACCTCGGCGCCCAGCTCGCTCAGCAGCTTGACCGTGGTGATCACGTCGTGCAGGTGCGGTACGTTGGTGACCTCCACCGGCGCGTCCGCCAGCAAGGTCGCGCAGAGGATGGGCAGCACCGCGTTCTTGGCGCCGGAAATGTTGACTTCACCGTGCAGCGGCGTGCCGCCGGTCACTACGATCTTGGCCATGTATGTGCGAAATGTCCGGGAATGTGGCTTTTCGCAGGAGTGGCGGCGGCCTGCCCCGTGGGGCCCTGCCGGGCCGGCGCCGCTCCTGCGGGGATTCTTGGGGGAGCGGATCAGGCGGCTTCGTCGGGCGTGACGGTCTTCAGCTGCAACGCGTGGATCGCGCCGCCCATCAGGTCGCCGAGCGTGGCGTACACCATGCGGTGCCGCGCCAGCGGCAGCTTGCCGCGGAAGGCCTCGCAGACCACGGTCGCTTCGAAGTGCACGCCGTCCTCGCCGTGCACCTCGGCGCGGGACTGCGGCAGGCCGGTCTCGATGAGTTTACGGATGGTTTCGGCGTCCAACGGGCTTTCCTAATAAAATGATCGGCCATTCTACTCTCCGTCCGGGTCCCGCATGGCCGTGTCGCCCCTGTCCCTCGATGCCGTCCGCGACGCCGACCTGGTCGCCAGCGGCCGGCGCGTGATGGAGATCGAGCGCGGCGCGCTGGCGACGGTGGGCGAGCGCATCGGCGAGGACTTCGCGGCCGCCTGCCGCCTGATCCTCGGCAGCCGCGGCCGCGTGGTCGCCACCGGCATGGGCAAGTCCGGGCATGTCGCCCGCAAGATCGCCGCGACCCTGGCCTCGACCGGCACCCCGGCCTTCTTCGTGCACCCCGGCGAGGCCGGCCACGGCGACCTGGGCATGATCACCGAGGCCGACGTGGTCCTGGCGCTGTCCTATTCCGGCGAGTCCGACGAGATCCGCATGCTGCTGCCGGTGCTCAAGCGGCAGGGCAACCCGATCGTCGCGATGACCGGCCGGCCGGGCTCGACCCTGGCGCAGGCGGCCGACGTCCACCTGGACGTGAGCATCCCGGTCGAGGCCTGCCCGCTCGACCTCGCCCCCACCTCCAGCACCACCGCCTCGCTGGCGATGGGCGACGCCCTGGCGGTGGCGCTGCTGGACGCGCGCGGCTTCACCGCCGACGACTTCGCCCGCTCGCACCCGGCCGGCAGCCTGGGGCGCCGCCTGCTGCTGCACATCACCGACATCATGCACGGCGGCGAAGACCTGCCGAGCGTGCGCGAGGACGCCACCGTCAGCGAGGCGCTGATGGAAATGAGCCGCAAGCGCCTGGGCATGACCGCCATCGTCGATGCCGACGGCACCCTGCTCGGCCTGTTCACCGACGGCGACCTGCGCCGCGCCCTCGACAGCGACATCGACGTGCGCAATACCCGCATCGCCGAGGTGATGACGCGCAATCCCCGCACGATCGGCGCCGACCAGCTGGCGGCCGAGGCGGCGCGGCTGATGGAGGCGCACAAGATCAACGGCCTGATCGTGGTCGACGAGCGCCGCCGCGCCGTCGGCGCGCTGAACATTCACGACCTGTTGCGCGCCAAGGTGGTGTAACCGCCCCTGCGCCCCCATGAACGACACGGATAGCCAAGTCCCCATCCCGATGCCCTACTCGCCGCTGCACCGCCTGCCCCAAGAGCTCGCCGCCCGCGCCGCGCGGATCCGCCTGGCGTGCTTCGACGTGGACGGCACCCTGACCGACGGGCGCCTGTACTACGACCATGCCGGCAACGAGAGCAAGGCCTTCAACGTGCTCGACGGCCAGGGCCTCAAGCAGCTGGAGGCGGCCGGCATCCACGTCGCGCTGATCACGGCGCGCTCCAGCCTGTCGGCGGAGAAGCGCGGCCAGGACCTCGGCCTGCACGTGCAGATCGGCGTGAAGAACAAGCGCCTGGCGGTGGAAGCCCTGTGCGAGGCCCACGGCGTGGCGATCGGCGACACGCTGTTCATGGGCGACGACCTGCCCGACCTGCCCGCGCTGCTGGCGGTGGGCCTGCCGGTCGCCCCGGCCAACGCGCACCCCTGGATCGCCGAGCGGGTGCGCTGGCATACCCAGGCGCGCGGCGGCGAAGGCGCCGCGCGCGAGGTCTGCGACGTGCTGCTGGCGGCCCAGGACAAGGTGGACGCGGTGATCGCGAGGTTCTCCGCATGAGCTGGCGCGGCGTGCTCGGCTGGGTGTTGCTGGCGGCGGCGATCCTCAGCGGCTGGTCGGCCTGGCGCCAGCGCGACCGCGCACTGGCCGGCGACGCGGACGACAACGGCGCGGACTACGTGCTGCGCGACTTCGAGATGACCGCGCTCGACAAGGACACCGGCAAGGTGGCGCTGGTCCTGCGCGCCCCGGAGATGCACCGGGACCGCGCCGACGAGATCTCGCACATCACCACGCCGCTGTTCCTGATCCCGGACAACAACGACCAGGAATGGACCCTGCGCGCCAAGACCGGCTGGCTCAGCCCCAGCGGCGACGAGCTGCGCCTGCGCGAGGACGTCATGGGCGACAGCCCGACCACCGGCAACGTCCCGCCGACCACGCTGCGCACCGAGAGCCTGGACGTGTTCCCGAAGCGGAACCTCGCCAAGACCGCCGAGCCGGTCACCATGACCCGGCCGGGTATCATCCAGCGTGGCGTCGGCTTCGAGGCCGACCTCAAGACCCGGCAGTACCAGCTCCTTTCACAGGTCAAGACCCGATATGAACCGAATGCTGCCAAGTAAGTCAGTGGCGCTGGCGCTGCTCGCCCTGGCGCTGCCCATGCTCGCCGTCGCCAAGACCAGCGACCGCAACGAACCGATGACCATCGACGCCGCCACCCAGAGCGGCAGCATGCTCGGCGACAACGCCAAGGTGCGCTACAGCGGCGACGTGGTGATCCTCCAGGGCACCCTGGAAATCCACGCCGATACCGCCGACGTCTTCCAGAAGGACGGCCAGGTCGACAAGGTGGTGCTCACCGGCAGGCAGGCCACGCTGAAGCAGCAGCTGGACGACGGCACCTGGATGAACGGCCGCGCCGACAACATCGAGTACCAGGTCAACCAGGACGTCGTGATCCTCACGGGCAACTACCGCGTCGAATCGGCCAAGGGCACCAACGCCGGCCAGCGCATGGTCTACAACACCAAGACCGGCGACATGCAGAGCGGCGGCGACGGCTCGCGCGTGCGCACCGTGATCCAGCCCAAGAACAAGACCGCCACGCCGGCGGCGCCCACGCAGGAGAAGAAGTGATGCTGGTCGCCAGCGGCCTGCGCAAGCGCTACAAGCAGCGCGAGGTGGTGCGCGAGTTCGGCCTGTCGCTGGAGGCCGGCGAGGTGGTCGGCCTGCTCGGTCCCAACGGCGCCGGCAAGACCACCTGCTTCTACATGATCGTCGGGCTGGTCGAGGCCGACTCCGGGCGCATCGAACTGGACGGCCAGGACATCACCGCCGAGCCCATGTACCGCCGCGCCAAGCTCGGCGTCGGCTACCTGCCCCAGGAACCGTCGGTGTTCCGCAAGCTCAGCGTGGCCGACAACATCCGCCTGGTGCTGGAGCTGCGCGAGGACCTGGACGCCGCCGGCCGCGAGAAGGAACTGGCCTCGCTGCTGGACGAACTGCAGGTCAGCCACGTCGCCGAGCAGCTCGGCGCCAGCCTGTCCGGCGGCGAGCGCCGGCGCGTCGAGATCGCCCGGGCCCTGGCCGCCAAGCCGCGCCTGATGCTGCTGGACGAGCCCTTCGCCGGCGTCGACCCGATCTCCGTCGGCGAGATCCAGCGCATCGTCACCCACCTCAAGGAGCGCGGCATCGGCGTGCTGATCACCGACCACAACGTGCGCGAAACCTTGGGAATCTGCGACCGCGCGTATATCCTCGCCGAGGGCGTCGTCCTCGCGCAGGGGGCCCCGGACGACATCCTCGCCAATCCGGACGTGCGCCGCGTCTACCTGGGAGAGACCTTCCGGCTCTGACCTGCGGCCGCGGCCCGGCGCTTCCCCCCACGGGACCGACATGAAGGCAAGGCTGCAGACATCGATGGGGCAACAGCTGGTCATGACGCCGCAGCTGCGTCAGGCCATCCGTCTGCTGCAGATGTCCGCCGCCGAGCTGGAACTGGAGATCGCCGAGGCGGTGGAGACCAACCCGCTGCTGGAATGGGTGGAGGACGCCCAGCTCTCGCTGGACGGGAACGCCGCGGAGGACGGCCGCGACGCCGATGCCGCCCCCCCTTCCCGGGACGAGGACCAGGACGGCGACTGGAGCCCCGACGAAACCGCCTGGACCGCCGCCCCCGGCTCCCATGACGACGACGATCAGGCCAACCCGGCCGAACGGGTCGCCGACCCGGAAACGCTGGCCGACCACCTGCTCTGGCAACTGCACCTGTCGCACCTGTCGGCCCGCGACCGCCGCATCGGCGCCGCGCTGATCGACGCGCTGGACGACGACGGCTACCTGCGCGAGCCGATCGCCGCGATCGCCGAGACGCTCGCCGGCGAATTCCACGCCGACGAGGACGAGATCCTCGCCGTCCTGCACCAGATCCAGCGCTTCGACCCGCTCGGCGTGGCGGCGCGCTCGCTCGGCGAATGCCTGGCGCTGCAACTGGAGGTCCTCCCGGCCGGCACGCCCGGGCGCGAGCTGGCGCTGCAGATCGTGGCCGGGCCGCTCGACCGGTTGCCGCGCGCCGGCGTCGCAGGCCTGGCCCATGAGCTGAAGCGCCCGCCCGACGAGGTCGAACAGGCCGTGCAACTGGTGCGCTCGCTCGATCCGCGCCCCGGCAAGCAGGTCGGCGAGCTGGCGCCGGACACGTACGTGACGCCGGACTGCGTGATCTGGCGCCAGCGAGGCGTCTGGCGCGCGGCGCTGGCCGGCCGCTCGCAGCCGAAGATCACCATCCACCGCGGCTACGAGCAGTTGATCCGCCGCTGCGGCGAGGCCGACGCCGGCTACCTGCGCACCCAACTGCAGGAGGCGCGCTGGCTGCTCAAGGGCCTGGAAGCGCGCGGGGAGACCCTGCTCAAGGTGGTGCGCTGCCTGCTCAAGGAGCAGGCCGGGTTCCTGGAATTCGGTGAACAGGCGCTGCGACCGCTGACCCTGCGCGAAATCGCCGGCGAACTGGGGCTGCACGAATCGACCGTCTCCCGCGCCATCGCCCGCAAGTACGTGCGCACCCCGCGCGGGACGATCCCGCTGCGCGCCTTCTTTGCCTCCGGCATCGATACCGACAGCGGCGGGGAGGCCTCCAGCACGGCCATTCAGGCGATGATCCGGCGCCTGATCGAGGCGGAGAACCCGCGCAAGCCCCTGTCTGACGCCAAGCTGGCTGAGCTGCTCAAGACCTCCGGCGTGCCAGTGGCGCGCCGCACCGTGGCGAAGTATCGTGAGGCCATGAACATTTCCGCCTCCCACGAGCGCGTACGCATCGCCTGACTCCTCGTCGGGGCGGGAAGTTCATTGGCCCACCGAACCAATGGAGGTATCCGATGCGTATCGAGACGTATGGCCAGCAAGTCGAAGTCACTCCCGCCCTGCGCGAATACGTGGAGACCAAGCTGCAGCGCCTGCAGCGTCATTTCGACCAGCACTGCGAAGTCCGCACCCAACTGGCGCTGAAGAAGCCCGACCACCACGTGATCGCCACCGTCAACCTCCCGGGGCGCACCCTGCATGCCGACGCCAGCGCGCCGACCATGTACGCCGCCATCGACCTGCTTGCCGACAAGCTCGATCGCCTGATCCTCAAGCACAAGGAAAAGAAACAGGACCACCATGCCCGCGAGGTGCGCGACAATCAGGCCTGACTGTCCCGCCTGATCCAAGCATGCTCCTGACCCAGCTGATGGCGGCCGTGCGCACCGTGGTGTCGCCGGCCGCCGACCGCGAAAGCGTATTGGGCCTGGCGGCCGGCCTGCTGGCCTGCCGCCAGGCCGGTAGCGACGAACTGCTGGCCAGCCTGCGCGAGCGCGAGGCGCTCTGCAGCACCGCCATCGGCCACGGCATCGCCATCCCGCACGGGCGCTGCCCCGGGCTGAGCGAACCCCGCGGCGCCCTGATCCGCCTGCAGCGCCCGATCGATTTCGGCGCCGCCGAGCCGGTCGACCTGCTGTTCGCCATGGCCGTCCCCGGCCACTACACCCACGAACACCTGATGCTGCTGTCCGAGCTGGCCGAGCACTTCTCGGACCCGGCCTTCCGCGACGCGCTGCGCCGGGCGCCGGACGAAACGGCGCTGCTGCACCTGCTTTCCACGCATACTCCCGGGGTCTGTTGACGCCGGCGGGGCGGTCCCGCCGCGCCTCGGCGCGGGCCAGGCAAGCAAGAACGAGAGAGAACCCATGTCGATGAGAGACCGAGTGACGATGCAGCATCGCGCGCGCCCGCGCGCGGCCCTCCGGGCCGGCGCCGCATGAACACCAGCATTTCCGCGCGCGAGCTGTTCGACCAGCAGCGCGAGAAACTGGGCTTGCGCTGGATCGCCGGGCACAAGGGCGAGCATCGCGAGATCGAGGCCGGCGGCACCAACTCGCGCCGGCCCTCGCTGGCCGGCTACCTCAACGCGATCTACCCCAACAAGGTGCAGATCCTCGGCACGGAGGAGCTGACCTGGCTGGATTCGCTCGACTCGCGCCAACGCTGGGAGACGATCGAGAAGATCGTCCAATACCAGCCGCTGGCGCTGGTGATCAGCAAGAACCAGGCCTGCCCGGAGGACCTGCGCGCGGCCGCCGACGAGGCCAACATCCCGCTGTGGGTCTCGCCCAAGCGCGGCCACGAGCTGCTCAACCACCTCTCCTACCACCTGGCGCGCACGCTCGCGCCGCGGGTCACGCTGCACGGCGTGTTCATGGAGATCTACTCGATCGGCGTGCTGATCACCGGCGAGGCCGGCTCCGGCAAGAGCGAGCTGGCGCTGGAACTGCTCAGCCGCGGTCATCGGCTTGTCGCCGACGATGCGCCAGAATTCACCCAGATCGCCCCGGACGTGCTCGACGGCACCTGCCCGGAACTGTTGCAGGACCTGCTGGAGGTGCGCGGCCTGGGCGTGCTGAACGTGCGCGACATGTTCGGCGACACCGCGGTGAAGAAGAACAAGTACCTGCGCCTGATCGTGCACCTGACCAAGCCGATGACCGAACCCACCCCGCACGGCTACGAGCGCCTGACCGGCGATTCCGGCACCCGCCACGTGCTGGACCTGGACGTGCCGCTGATCACCCTGCCGGTGATGCCCGGCCGCAACCTGGCGGTATTGACCGAGGCCGCCACGCGCCTGCACATCCTGCGCACCAAGGGCATCGATCCGGCCGCGATGTTCATCGCCCGCCACAGCAACCTGCTGGAGCGGCGCCACCCATGAGCCAGGCCGGCCATACCCTGGTCATCGTCAGCGGCCTGTCCGGCTCGGGCAAGTCGGTGGCGCTGAAGACCTTCGAGGACCTGGACTACTACTGCTCGGACAACCTGCCGGTGGAGCTGCTGCCGGACTTCGTGCGCAGCCGCCTGGCCGACCAGCCCGTCGGCGAGCAGCGCCTCGCGGTCGGCATCGACGTGCGCAGCCGCAGCGATCTCTCGCAGCTGGCGCAATGGCGCGAACGCGCGCAGCAGTACGGCATCGGCGCGCGCCTGCTGTTCTTCGAGGCCAGCGACGAGGCGCTGCTCAAGCGCTACGCCGATACCCGCCGCCGGCACCCGCTCAGCCACCTGGGCCTGTCGCTGCCGGAGGCGATCGCGCGCGAGCGCGTGCTGACCGCGCCGCTGCGCGAGCAGGCCGACGCGATCGTCGACACTTCAACGCTCAACGTGCACCAGCTGCGCCGGCGCGTGGTCACCGAGTTCGCGCTCAGCCACGACGACAACCGCCTTTCGCTGCTGTTCGAATCGTTCGCCTACAAGCGCGGCGTGCCGGCCGAGGCCGATTTCGTGTTCGATGCCCGCGTACTGCCGAACCCGCACTGGGAGCCGGACCTGCGCCCGCTCACCGGCCGCGACGCCGGCGTGCGCGACTACCTGGAACGGCAGCCGGAAGTGGTGCGCTACGTCGAGCAGATCACCGGCCTGCTCGACACCTGGCTGCCGCGCCTGCGCAACGACACCCGCAGCTACGTGACCATCGCCTTCGGCTGCACCGGCGGCAAGCACCGCTCGGTGTACCTGGCCGAGCGCCTGGCCCGCCATGCCCGCGAGCAGGGCTGGCCCGAGGTGGCCACTTTCCATCGCGAGCTCGACTGACCCTGCCCCCATCGGGGCGCCGGAACCGATCTCAAGAGCGGCCGGCGTGGGCCGGTGCATCCCGCCGGCAATCCCGGCAAGACGCTATCGTCCGGTCACGCCGACCTGTTAACGTTCCGCCATGGCCTGTGGCATCCTCCTCATCACCCACCCCGGCATCGGCAGCGCGCTGTTGAGCGTCGCCACGGGGTTGCTGCGGCAACTGCCGTTGAAGACCGAAGCCTTCGAAGTCCCGTTCGACGCCGACCTCGATGCCCTGCTGCCGCAGGCGTCGGCGGCGTTGCGGCGGGTCGACACGGGCGAAGGCGTGCTGGTCATGACCGACCTGTACGGCGCCAGCCCCAGCAATCTCGCCCGGCGCGTGGCGCAGCTGGGCACGCCGGTCCGGCGCGTGTCCGCGCTGAGCCTGCCGATGCTGTTGCGGGTCATGAACTACCCCGAACAAGAACTGCAGGACCTGCCCGCCACCGCGGCGGCAGGCACCCGCAACGGAGCGATCATCGACGATGCTTGAACGCGAACTCATCGTATCCAACCGCCTCGGGCTGCACGCCAGGGCCACCGCCAAGCTGGTGCAGACCCTGTCGTCGTACCGCTGCAGCGCCACGCTGGCGGCCAAGGGACGCGAGGTCAACGCCAAGAGCATCATGGGCGTGATGCTGCTGGCCGCCGGCCAGGGCACGCCGGTGACGGTGCGCGTGGACGGCGACGACGAGGCGCAGGCCATGGACGCGCTGGTCGCCCTGTTCGAACGCCGCTTCGACGAGGACAGCTGAGCGTGGACGGCAGCGGTCCCGCCCCGGCCGATCCCTGCCACCCGTCCGCTCCAGGGGAACGGACATGAGCCAGCGCCTGCGCGGCCACGGCGCCTCGCGCGGCACCGCGCTGGGACGCGCGCGCGTGCGCCTGCCGCATGCGCTGGAAGTCACCGAGCAACGCATCCCCGCCAACCGCGTGGAGAGCGAGCTGGAACGGCTGCATCGCGCGGTCGACCTGGCCCGCGACGAGATGCACCAGCTGCGCGAGCGCCTGCACGGCGCGCTGGTGCGCGAGGTCGGCGAATTCCTCGACCTGCACGCATTGCTGCTGGACGACCCGGAGTTGCTGTTCGGGCTGGACGAACTGATCCGTACCGGCCGCTACAGCGCCGACTATGCGCTGCGCCTGCAGCGCGACCGGCTCGCGGCGGTGTTCGAGGGCATGGAGGACGCCTACCTCAAGAGCCGCATGGACGACCTGGACCACGTCATCGGCCGCATCCATGCGTTCCTGCAGAAGCGCCGGCCGGACGTGAAAGGCGTGGCCGGCGAGATCCTGGTCAGCGACAACGTCGCGCCCTCCGAGCTGGCGCAGCTGCAATCGCAGGGCGTGGTCGGCATCGTCACCAGCGCCGGCAGCGCGCTTTCGCACAGCGCGATCCTGGCCCGCAGCCTGCACCTGCCGCTGGTGGTCGGCGCCGCCGACGCGCTGCAGAAGGTCAACGACGGCGACGTGCTGATCGTCGACGGCGGCAGCGGCCAGGTCATCGTCGATCCCACGCCGGCCGACCTGCGCGACTATCGCGAGCGCCTGCGCGAGCTGGCCAAGGAGCAGCGCGAGCTGGGCCGGCTGCGCTCCAAGCCGACCCGCACCCGCGACGAGGTCGACATCACCCTGCTGGCCAACGCCGAATCCGCCGAGGACGTCGCGCGCGCGCACGCGCTGGGCGCGGGCGGCCTGGGGCTGTACCGCACCGAGTTCCTGTTCCTGCAGCGCGACGAGCTGCCGGACGAGCAGGAGCAGTTCGAGCGCTACCGCGACGCCGTGCTCGGCATGAGTGGCCGGCCGGTGACGATCCGCACCCTCGACCTGGGCGCCGACAAGGCCGACCGCACCGGGCTGGTGCTCGGCGACGAGGAGAACCCGGCGCTCGGCCTGCGCGGCGTGCGCCTGATGCTGGCGCGCCCGGCCGTGGCCAGGACCCAGCTGCGCGCGATCCTGCGCGCATCCGGCTATGGCCCGGTGCGGATGCTGATCCCGATGGTCAGCGCGCGCGAGGAGATCGTGCAGCTGCGCCGCAAGATCAAGCGCCTGGCCGCGCAGCTGCGCGAGGAAGGCCACGAGATCGCCGAGCACGTGCCGCTGGGCGCGATGATCGAAGTGCCGTCCGCGGCGCTGGCCCTGGAGACCTTCATCGACAAGGTCGACTTCCTGTCGATCGGCACCAACGACCTGGTGCAGTACCTGATGGCGGTCGATCGCAACCACGAGGGACTCGGCGAGCTGTACTCGCCGCTGCATCCGGCCCTGGTGCGGCTGCTGGCGCAGGTGATCGCCACCGCGCAGGCGCACGACACCCCCGTGGCGGTGTGCGGCGAGATCGCGGGCGACCCGCACCTGGTGCCGATGCTGCTGGCGCTGGGGCTGCGCGAGTTCAGCCTGCATCCCGCCACGCTGCTGGAAGTGCGCCGGGCGATCCGCGGCCGCCACCTCGGCAAGCTGCTCGCGCTCGCGCCGAAGCTGCTGCGCGCCCGCGACCGCAAGGACATCGAGAAGTGGCTGGAGAGCGCGGGCGCCGCCGGGCAGGCGTGAACCGCCGGCGTTCCCGCTGGAAGTCGCCGGGTCCCCACCTGCGCGGGACGACACTGGAAACGCCGTGCGATCTCCAGGAGCGATCGGCGTCCCGGGAAACTTTCCGTCGCCGTCCCCGCGCAGGCGGGGACCCAGCGACTTCCGTACCACGCCTGCCACGCCGGCATGACCGCACGGTGACGCGGCCGCGGAGAAAGCCTGGTTTTTTTGCGCCTCCCCGTCTGGGCGGCGCCGGCTACCTCAAGCGATAATGACGCGTTGACCACCTGCACTGCCGCATCCTCCCGGAGCGGTACCGCCCGCCACCCCAGGGGAGCTGCGCATGGCCGAAGCCGTCCGCCAAGAGCCTGTCTTCATGCGCCATCGCGGCGCAACCCGAAGGGCTGGGGCCGTGCGCCCGCGCCGCCGCCTCATCGATCGGGCGGGTATCGACATACATTTCCCCCCTCTTACTTGCATCCCGGGCGCACGGCCCCAGCGCGGACCACATAGCGCATGAAGACAGGCTCTGAGACCGCGCGCCAGCTGCGCCTGCTGTCCGATGCGCTCGACAGCGGACGCCTGGGGCCGGTGCGGCGGCTGGTCAACACCCTCTCGCCGGCGGAAATCGGCAACCTGCTCGAATCGCTGCCCCCGGGCAAGCGCGAGGTGGTCTGGGGACTGGTCGACGCCGAGGACGACGGCGAGGTGCTGCTGCACGTCGGCGAGGAAGTGCGCGAGAGCCTGATCGCCGAGATGGACCCGGACGAGATCGTCGCGGCGGTCGAGGACCTGGACATCGACGACCTCGCCAACCTGGTCGAGGACCTGCCGGACACCGTCATCGACGAAGTCCTCAAGTCGATGGACCGCGAGAACCGCGAGCGGCTCGAGCAGGTCCTGTCCTATCCGGAAGACACCGCCGGCCGCCTGATGAACCCGGACGTGGTCACCGTGCGCGCCGACGTCAACGTCGACGTGGTGCTGCGCTACCTGCGCCTGCGCGGCGAGCTGCCGGAGCACACCGACCACCTGTACGTGGTCAGCCGCCGCCACCAGTACCTGGGCCGGATCTCCCTGGCCTCGCTGGTCACCCACGAGGACGGCACGCCGGTCAACCGGCTGATCGACGACGAGCAGCCCGCGATCGACGTCGGCGAAGGCGCGCAGGAAGTGGCCCGCCAGTTCTCCGACCACGACTGGATCTCCGCCCCGGTGGTGGACGACAACAACATCCTGCTCGGCCGCATCACCATCGACGACGTGGTCGACATCATCCGCGAGCAGGCCGAGCACCAGGCGATGAGCGCGGCCGGCCTGGACGAGGACGAGGACATGTTCAGCCCGGCGCGGCGCGCGTTCCGCCGCCGCCTGCTGTGGCTGGGGATCAACCTGGGCACGGCGTTCATCGCCTCCAGCGTGGTCAGCCGGTTCGAGGGCACCATCGCCCAGTTGGTGGCGCTGGCGGCCTTGATGCCGATCGTGGCCGGCATGGGCGGCAACGCCGGCACCCAGGTGCTGGCGCTGATGGTGCGCGGCCTGGCGCTGGGCCAGATCGGCGCGTCCAACGTGATGACGCTGCTCAAGAAGGAACTGACCGTCGCCCTGATCAACGGCGTCTGCCTGGGCGTCGGCCTGGGCCTGATCGTGCTGGCCTGGTTCCGGCAACCGATGCTGTCGGTGGTGATCGGCTCGGCCCTGACGATCAACCTGTGCACCGCGGCGCTGGGCGGCGTGCTGGTGCCGGTCACGCTCAAGCGGCTGGGCTTCGACCCGGCGCTGGCCGGCGGCGTGATCCTGACCACGTTGACCGACGTGATGGGCTTCCTGAGCTTCCTCGGCCTGGCCACGCTGATCCTGCTGCGCTAGCGCGCCGCTCCCGGGAAGGCTTCCCGCGGCCCCGGATGGCGCGGGGCTGAACGCCCTCGCCTGGCCGCGTATCGGCGGGCCCGCCATCCCCTCCATACTCGGCGCGGTCGCATTCTCCCCCCGGAGTGCCCGCATGCCGCCTCGCCTGGTCCTGTTGCTCGCCGTCCTGCTGTGTTCACTCGCCGGTTGCACCTCCATGCCCGATGACGATCCGGACCCCGCGCACGGCCATTTCGTCCACCGGCAACTGGAGGTGGAGGGCCGCGTTTTCCGCTACGAGGTGTTCGTGCCCGCGGCCTCGATGCCGCGGCCGTGGCCGGTCGTGCTGTTCCTGCATGGCTCGGGCGAACGCGGCGACGACGGCCACGACCAGACCACCTCCGGCCTGGGCCCGTACCTGCGCCGGCATGCGGACAGCTTCCCGGCGCTGGTGGTGTTCCCGCAGGCGCCCGACGACGAGGCCTGGACCCACCACAACGCGCGCATGGCGATGGCGACGCTGGACGCGGCCAGCCAGGAGTTCGCTGCCGATCCCAAGCGCACCTATCTCACCGGCATGTCGATGGGCGGCTACGGCACCTGGGAGATCGCGCTGCGGCATCCGCACCGCTTCGCCGCGCTGGTGCCGATCTGCGGTGCGCTGACCTCGCCGGACGACGACGACGAGCCGATCTTCGTCAGCGCGGTCTCCGACGAGCGCGATCCCTACGGCGCCCTGGTGGCGCGCCTCAAGCACGTGCCGACCTGGATGTTCCATGGCGCGCGCGACGACGTGGTCAAGCCCGACGACGACCGCCTGATCTACGAAGCCGCGCACAAGGCCGGCGCACGCATCCGCTACACCGAGTACCCCAACGGCAACCACAACGTCTGGGACGCCACCTATGCGAGCCCGGCGATGTGGGAGTGGATGTTCAGCCAGCACCTGCCGTGAAATCCGGGCGCATCCGTATCCACCAGTAGCGCCGGGCCTTGAAGGGCGACGTGCCAGGGCCCGCCGGAAGAAGGCGAGCACCGCTTCGCCCCGGCGGGCGGAACTTCGCCCTTCGCCAATGCCGGGGCCTTTGCGCTCGAAGCAAAAGCAAGGACACCCTCATCCGCCCTTCGGGCCCCTTCTCCCGCTTGCGGGAGAAGGGAACCACCATCATTCAAACTGGATCGGGAATGCCTGCCGGGACTGCAGTTCCCCGCGCAAGGGATACTGCCCGCCTGCCTCTGCGATTAAGCATCGCCACCTCAGCCCGCCCTGCCCCGCAACCGCCGGGCCACCTCGCTGACCACCGCGATCGCCGCGGCCAACGCCGCCATCGAGACGAACTGCATGCGCGTGTCCGGCGTGCTGACCAGCAGCACGAAGATCAACGCCAGCACCGCCAGCCCGACCAGCGTCAGCACCGGATAGCCGCGCATCCGGAACGGCAACGGCGTGCCGGCGCGATCGGCGCGCGCGCGCAGCACCAGTTGCGACAGCAGCGAGATCGTCCATACCAGCAGGCAGGTGGCGCCGACGATGTTGAGCAGCACGTTCAGCACCTTGTTGGGATACACCAGCTCCAGCACCGCGGCGACGAAGCCGAACAGCACGCTCGCCAGCACCGCTGGCACCGGCACGCCGCGCCGGTTGGCTTGGCCCAGCACGCCGGGAGCCTCCTGCCGGCGCGCCAGCGAGAAGATCATGCGCGAGGCGCCGTAGAGGTTGGCGTTGAGCGCCGAGAGCAGCGCGATCACCGCGATCAGCGTGATCGCCGTGGCCGCCCCCGGGATCCTGGCGGCCTGCAGCACCGCCGCGAACGGCGAGGCCAGCTCGACGCTGGTCCACGGCACCACCGCGATGATCACGCTCAGCGAGCCGATGTAGAACACCAGGATGCGCCAGGCCACGGTGCGGATCGCGCGCGCCAGGCTGCGCGATGGATCGTCGGTCTCGGCCGCGGCCACCGCCACGATCTCGGTGCCGCCGAAGGCGAACACCACCACCAGCAACGCCGCGCCGATCCCGGCCAGCCCCTTCGGCGCGAAGCCGCCGTTGTCGGTGAAGTTGGACAACCCGGGCGACGGCACGTCGGGCAGCCACCCGAGGAGCAGCGCGATGCCGATCAGGATGAAGCCGAGGATCGCCGCGATCTTGAGGATCGCGAACCAGAACTCGAACTCGCCGAAGTTGCGCACGCCCAGCAGGTTGATCGCGGTGAACGCCGCCATGAAGGTCAATGCCGCCGCCGGCACCGGCAGGCCCGGCCAGATCGTCGCCAGCAGGCCGGCGGCGCCGACCGCCTCGGCCGCGATCACGATCACCAGCTGCACCCACCACAGCCAGCCCACCGTCGCGCCGGCGGTCGCGCCCAGCGCATCGGCGGCATAGACCGAGAAGGCGCCGCTGACCGGCTTGGCAGCCGCCATTTCGCCGAGCGCGTTCATCACGATGATCACCAGCGCACCGGCGACCAGGTAGGAGACCAGCACCGCCGGGCCGGCCGCATGCACGCCGACGCCGGACCCGAGGAACAGGCCGGCGCCGATCGCGCTGCCCAGGCCCATCATGATCAGTTGGCGAGGCTTGAGCGCGTGGTCCAGCGATTGCGACGGCGAGGCGGCTTCGGTGACGGGCGGGTTCGGCATCGTGGACGGGGTCCGGGCGGAAACGCCACAAGATACCCGTTCGCGCCGGCCGCTGCCTCGTCCGCGCGGGCACTCAGGCGCAGTCGTGCGCGGCTGCGCCGACGGGCCGTTCCGCGCCCTGGCGCGCGGCGATCCACCACACCGCCAGGCCGGCCAGCGCGGTGGCCGCGCCGACGTAGCCGGTCGAGGTCCAGCCGAAGCCCGCGCCGATGGCCATGCCGCCCAGCCACGGGCCGAGCGCGTTGGCGATGTTGAAGGCGGAGTGGTTGGAAGCCGCCGCCAGCGTCTGCGCCTCGCCCGCCACGTCCATCAGGTGGGTCTGCAGGGCCGGCCCCACGGCCACCATCGACCCGACCAGCAGGGCGCCGAGGAAGACCGTCCACGGCGAGTGCGCCAACAGCGGGAACGCAAGCAGCACCAGGACCGACCAGGCCAGGACGATCGCGATGGCGCGGAACTGGAACCGGTCGAACATCCAGCCACCCACCTGCCCGCCGATCACGCCGCCCAGGCCGAACGCCGCCATGCCGAACGGGATCCAGCGCTCGGACACGCCGGTCACCTGGGTCATGGTCGGGGCGAGGTAGCTGAAGACGCTGAACATGCCGGCGAACCCGATCGAGCCCAGCAGCATCGCCAGCCATACCGGGGCCCGGTTGAACGCCTTCAGTTCGCGCAAGGGCTGCTGCGGCGCCTCGTTGGGATCCACCGGCAGGAACCGCGCCACCAGCACCACCGTCAGCACCGCGATCAGCGCGACCAGGCCGAACGCATAGCGCCAGTCCAGCAATTGCCCCAGCCAGGTCGCCAGCGGATTGCCGGCGAGCATGGCCAGGGTCAAGCCGAGCATCACCCGCCCGACCGCCACGCCGCGCTGCTCGGGCCGGCTGATCGAGGCCGCCACCAGGGCCGCCACGCCGAAGTACGCGCCGTGCGGCAAGCCGGCCACGAAGCGGAACAGCAGCATCGCGTGGTAGTTCGGCGCCACCGCGCTGGCCAGGTTGCCCAGCGCGTAGAAGCCCATCAGCGCCAGCAGCAACGGGCGCCGCCGCAGGCGCGCGCCGATGATCGCCAGCAATGGCGCGCCGACCACCACGCCCAGTGCGTAGGCGCTGATCAGGTGGCCGACCTGCTGCTCGCTGATCGACAGGCCGCGCACCATGTCGGGCATCAGGCCCATCGAGGCGAACTCGCTGGTGCCGATGGCGAAACCGCCCATCGACAGGGCGAACAGGATCAGGAAGTAGTCGCGCCGCGACAGCGCGGGGGCCGACGGGGCGGCGACGGGAATGGCGTGGGGGGCGGCCATGGCGTCGTCCTTGGGAGAGCGGGAAAGCGCCATTATCCGCGCAAATGCTGCACTGCACCACTCGCTCGCCCGCCGCCTCCGGCTACGCCCCCGCGGAGCGGGAGGTGCGCGCGGATTCCCGCCAGGGCGGCAGCGCTGCGCCCGCCGGATCACCACGTCCGGCACGATTCGCAACGCTGCCGCCCCGTTGGGCCGATTGGCGCCGGCACGACGCGGGCGCCCATGCGCCCGACCTGGCTTCCCCGCCTGCCGCAGTCGCCCGCGGCCACCCCCAATGTGGCCGGCTCCGCTTCAAGACAGAGGGCACGGGCCCTTCCCTGCCGAGCGGGGGCGATCGATGCAAGCGGCGGCTCCGCCGTGCGTGCCGTTCCCTGTCATGCCCTCGCGTCCAATCCCCATTGATCGCGAAGGCGCGGAGAGCATAGCGATGAAACGTTGCATTCCGACATGCGCACGTGTCGATTTACCGGACCCCGTCACAGGTGGACGCGACGCGTCAGGTCATTGCGGGCGGAAGCGCAACAGCAGCACGCCGAAGCCGACGAAGATCGATGCGGCCAGGCGGTCGAACCAGCGCCGCAGCGCCGGCCTGGCCAGATGGCGCCGCAACGAGCCGCCGCCCAGGCCGTAGACCGCGTACCAGAACAGCTCGCAGGCGGCGAAGGTCGCCACCAGCAGGGCGAACTGCGGCCATTGCGGTCGCGCCTGGTCGACGAACTGCGGGAAGAACGCGGCGGCGAACAGCAGCAGCTTGGGATTGCTCAGCCCGATCAGCAGGCCGCCGCGGAACAGTTGCAGGTTCGAGGCCGATGCGCGGGCGTCCGGCTGCCCCACGTCCAGTGGCGCCTCCTCGCTGCGCCAGGCCTTGATGCCCAGCCAGACCAGGTACGCCGCGCCGAGATAGCGCAGCACCTCGAAGACCTGCGGCGAAGCCTGCAATATCGCGCCGAGCCCGGTCGCCGAGGCGATCAGCACCAGCAGCACCGCCGCCAGGCAGCCGCTCATCGCCAGCACGCTCCGGCGCACGCCGAAGCTCACGCTGCGCGTCATCACGTGCAGCATGTTCGGCCCCGGCGTGCCGGACAGCACGAACACCGTCGCGAAGAACAACCACCAGGTGTGCAGGTTCATCGGGAAAGTCCAGGGCCGGAGCGACACAGGACATTCTGCGCCTGCCGCGCCCGCCTGCAACGTCCTGCGACCGCGGCGGCGCGGGCTATTGCCAACCGGGCGCGCCTGGGAGGAAAGTGGCGGAGCGGCAGGCCCGGCGCCGGCTCGCCGCCCGGCATGGACCTTCACGGTCCTGCAATACCGCCGATGTCACTCTGCTTCCGCAACCGCACGAGGTATCGATGACGACACTGCGCAGCACCAAGGCCGTTCCGCCCACCCAGATCTATTCCAAGCCGCGCGAGGACAAGCGAGCGGCCCACGAGGAAATCCAGAGCCAGCTCGATGCGTTCCAGCGCTCGGGCGGCCGGATCGAGAAGCTCGGGAACACGCCGCTGCGCAAATCCGCCTGATCCCGCCCGGCCAGGACGCGTCGCGCGCGGTGCACGACGCGTCCGGGATCAGCCGACGATGTCGAGCCGGTTGTTGCCGCGGTCGGCGTCCGGCAGCTTGGCGTCCGGATCCAGCGTGACATGCACGATCTTCTGGGTGGTCGGCACCCGCACCGTCGGCGCGGCCTGTTGCAGCCAGGCTTCCACCGGCACGCGCCGGTCGAGGTGGGAGCCGTCGGCCAGGTCGATGCGCAGCGTCGCCGGCATCACCAGCTTCTGGCGGCTCGCCAGCGTGACCAGCACGCCCTTGGCGGGATCGTGCTCGACGTACTCGGCCTTGGCCACGCCCATGTCCAGCTGCCAGTTGTTGAAGTACCAGCCGCGCCACCACCACGACAGGTCCTCGCCCGCCTCGCTCTGCATGAAGCGGAAGAAATCCGACGGCGTCGGGTGCTTGTAGGCCCAGGTCGCGATGTACTTGCGGAACGCCGGGTCGAAGCGTTCCGGCCCGAGGATCTGCTCGCGCAGCAGCACCAGCCCCAGCGCGCCCTTGAAGTAGGTCAGCGGATGCCGGTACTTCTCGCTGGTGGCGTCGGCCAGGTCCATCAGCGTCGGCGCACCGGCGTCGGCCAGCAACGGCAGGATCTCCTCGGCCGGGTTGCCGCCCTTCGGCGCGTACTCCGAATCCCGCTTGGGCGCGTACTCGCCCCGGTTGAACGCATCGGAGGCGTAGACGTCGATGAAGGTGTTGAAGCCCTCGTCCATGAACGCGTGCCGGCGCTCGTTGGATCCCACGATCATCGGGAACCAGCCGTGCCCCAGTTCGTGGGCGGTGATCCAGAACAGGCCCTTGCCGGTGTCGTCGTAGCCGTCGAACACGATGCCGGGGTACTCCATGCCGGCGCCATGCCCGCCCAGGTTGACCGCGGCCGGCCACGGGTAGGGGTACCACTGCGAGAAGTGCTCGATCGCGCCCTTCACGTATTCGGTGGAGCGCTTCCAGTTGGCGGCGCCCTCGACCGGGTACGCCGACATCGCCAGCGACGATCCGCCGCCGGGCAGGTCGATGCGCGCGGCGTCCCAGACGAACGCGGGCGAGGCGGCGAAGGCCACGTCGCGGGTGTGGTCCATGTGGAACCGCCAGGTCTGGGTGCCGCCGCGGGTGGGGCGGCTGGCCGGATCGGCGACTTCCTCCGGCGTGCGGATCATCACCGTCGACTCGCTGGCGCGCGCCTGGGCCAGGCGCTGCTGCTGGGTCTTCGTCAGCACCTGCTGCGGGTTGACCAGTTCGCCGGAACCGACCACGAGCCAATCCCACGGCACGGCGACGGCGTAGTCGAAGCTGCCGTACTCCAGGTAGAACTCCGAGCCCAGGTACGGCTGCGTGTCCCAGCCGCGCAGGTCGTCGTAGACCGCCATGCGCGGGTACCACTGCGCGATCTCGAAGATCTCGCCGTTCCTGGTCGGCGTCACCGCGGTGCGGCCGCCCCAGGTCCCGGGTACGGTATAGGCGTAGTCGATGTGCAGCTTCAGCGACTTCCCGTGGCCGGCCAGCGGCTGCGGCAGTTCGACCCGCATCCGGGTGTCTTCGACCAGGAACGCCACCGGCTGGCGCTTGCCGGCGACGTCGACCTCCACGCGCGCGATGCGGTAGCCCTCGGTCGTGTTGCCCGCCGGCTGCGGCCGGCCGGGCCGGGGCGCGCGTACGTCGCGGGCGCGCGCATCGGCGCGGTAGATGTTCTGGTCGAGCTGCAGCCACAGCACGTCGAGCGTGTCCGGGCCGTTGTTGGTGTAGGTGATCGTCTCCTGGCCGCTCAGCGTGCGCGTGCCCGGGTCGATCGTCGCGTGCAGGTCGTAGTCGGCGCGGTTCTGCCAGAACATCGGTCCCGGCACGCCGCTGCCGCTGCGGTAGGCGTTCGGCGCATCCGGCAATTGCAACGGCGCGAACAGCGCGCGCGGATCGAAGCCCCCGGTGCCGGCCGCCGGCGCATCCGCGGCGGGCGCCGGCGCGGGAAAGGACGACAGGATCGCCGCGGCCAGGCCGCCGGACAGCAGTCGGATCATGGGCACCACCGTGCGCAATGGGGAGGATCCCGATCTTAGCCAGCGCGCGCCGGTGCCGGCCCTGCCATTGGTACCAGGTCGCCCCACGCTGTCGCGCGGCCCGGCAACGCGCCTCAGCGTTCGTCCGGGCGGACGTCGTCGCCGAGCCGGCCCAGGCCCAGCCCGGCACCCATGCCGAGTCCGGCACCGCCGGCGGCGCCTCCTGCTCCACCGCCTCCCGCTCCGCCCTTGCCACCCGCCTCGCCGCCCCCGCCCCTGCCGCCGCTTCCGGCGGTGCGCAGCGGCCCCTGCTCGGGGATTTCCAGCGACGGCGGGATCGGCTCCAGGTCCAGCGCCTGCCGGATGAACTGCCGCAGCGAGACCACCAGCTCGCGCGTGCGTACCGGGCGCCCGGCCACCATGTCGCGCGCGGCCTGCGCCGCCAGCGCCACCTGTTCCTCCGTGCCGAGCAGGATCACGTCGGATAGCGCCGCCTCGACCGCGTCGCGGATGCGCCGGCGCCGCTCCGACACCGTCGCGGCCGGCGCCGCCGCTTCGTTCGCCTGTGCCGTCCCGCTGCGACGGCGCCGGTCGCGCAGGTGGGAGGGATCGACTTCCAGTTCCCCCGTGAAGGAGCCTCCCAGCGTCTTGTAGGCGGCGATCAGCGTCTTGAGCCGCTCGTTGATCTGCCGGTTCTCGCGCTCGCGCCGGCGCTGCACGGTCTGCATGACCAGCATGCGGATCCCAACGGCCACCAGCGACACCAGCACCAGGCCGAACAAGGTGCTGAGGATTGCGCTCCACGAGCTGAAATCGAGACTGCGCATAGGGAACCCACGCGGCGGGAACCCGCGCAGGTTCGGCGAATCGATGGCCCCTGGCAACAGCCCTCCCGCGGAGGCGGGCACGCTCGTACGCGCCGAGGCGTGCCTCGCAGCGCCCATGCGGGCAGCGGTCGCGGCCAGGCGCCGCAGCCTGGGCCTTCTCCCGCGCCCGGGCAGAAGGCCATCGGCGTTGCCGGCCTCAGCCCAGCAACGTCTCCAGCACCGCCATGCGCACCGCCACGCCGTTGGCGACCTGGCGCAGCACGCACGATTGCGGGCCGTCGGCCACCTCGTCGGTGATCTCCACGCCGCGGTTGATCGGCCCCGGATGCAGCACCACCGCGTCGGGCGCGGCGCGCTTGAGGCGCTCGGCGGTCAGGCCGTACTCGGCGTGGTACTGCTCCAGCGACGGCACCAGGCCCTCTTCCATGCGCTCGCGCTGCAGGCGCAGCATCAGCAGCGCGTCGGCGCCCTCCAGCATCGCGTCGAAATCGTCGCCGACCACGCACCCGTGCAGCGTGCCGTCGTCCGGCAGCAGCGACTTCGGCCCGCACACGCGGATCTCGCCGGCGCCGAGCGTGCGCAGCGCATGCAGGTCCGAACGCGCCACGCGCGAATGCTTCACGTCGCCGACGATCACCAGCTTCAGCCTGGAGAAATCCGCGCCCTTGGCCTGGCGCAGGGTGAGCATGTCGAGCAGGCCCTGGGTGGGATGCGCACTGCGGCCGTCGCCGGCGTTGACCAGGGCGGTGCCCTCGCCCGCCGCCTCGGCCAGGCGCTCCACCGCGCCGTCCCCGGGGTGGCGCACCACGAACCCGCGCACGCCCATCGCTTCCAGGTTCTTCATCGTGTCGCGGTCGGTCTCGCCCTTGCGGGCGGACGAGGTCGAGGCGTCGAAGTTCAGCACGTCCGCGCCCAGCCGCTGCGCGGCCAGCTGGAACGAGCTGCGGGTGCGGGTGGACGGCTCGAAGAACAGCGTGCAGACCGCGCTGCCGGCGAGCACGTTGCGCTTGCCGACCCGGCCGACCGCGGCGTCGCGGATCTGGCCGGCGCGGTCGAGCAGTTGCAGCAAGGTGGTGCGGGGCAGCCCTTCCAGGGTCAGCAGGTGGCGCAGGCGTCCGTCCGAATCGAGTTGCATGGTGGTCATTGCGTTGAGGCGGGGATCAGGGAAGGGGAAGGGCTTGGTCGGGCGCGGACAGCCAGCGCTCCACGATGACCGCGGCGGCCATCGCGTCCAGCGCCTCGGCGTCGCGGCGGCGCTTGCGGCCCTCGGCGCGTTCGTGGGCGAAGCGGCGCGCCGCCTCGACCGAACTGGAACGTTCGTCGACCAGCACCACCGGCAGCCCGTAGCGCGCGCGCAACTGGCGGCCGAAGGCGTGCGCGCGCCGGCGCGCCGGCTGGTCCTCGCCTTCGAGGGTGAGCGGGTCGCCGACCACCAGGCCGGACGGGCGCCAGTCCTTGTGCAACCGGTCGAGCGCGGCCCAGTCGGCCGTGTCGCCGCGCACCTCGATCACCGCCAGCGCGCGCGCGCCGGCGCCGAGTGCGCTGCCGATCGCCACGCCGATGCGTTTGGCGCCGACGTCGAAACCGAACACCGTGGCGTCGGGACGGATCGGGGACGGCGAGCCCGCGCTAGGCATGCCCGCTGTAGTCCGTCATCCGGAACAGGTCCACGCCGATGCGGCCGGCCGCGGCGCGCCAGCGGTCTTCCAGCGGCAGGTCGAACAGCAGCTGCGGATCGGACGGCGCGGTCAGCCAACTGTTCTCGGCGATCTCGAATTCCAGCTGCCCCGCGCCCCAGCCGGCGCAGCCGAGCGCGACGATGGCGTTGCGCGGGCCACGGCCCTCGGCCATGGCCTCGAGGATGTCGCGCGAGGTGGTCAGGTACAGCCCCTCGCCCACCTCGATGCTCGAATCCCAGTCGCGGGCGTCGTCGTGGATCACGAACCCCCGTTCCGGATGCACCGGGCCGCCCGCCAGCACCGCCCGCTCGCGCAACACCTCGTCGGCGGTGCCGATGCCCATCTGGGCGAGCACCTCGCCGAGGGTGTACTCGGAGGGCCGGTTGACCACGACCCCCATCGCGCCGTTGTCGTCGTGCTGGCAGATCAATGCCACGCTGCGCGCGAAATGCGGATCGGACAGCGTCGGCAGCGCGATCAGCAGCTGGTGGGTCAGGTGGGTGGGGGCCTCGGACATGGGCCTATTCTACGGGCCTGCCGCCGGATGCGGGCCATCGCCGGGCCCATCCGGGCGCCGGCGCCCCCTACAATGCCCGGATGAGCGGCTACTGCACGATCGCGCCCGGGCATCCGGTCCACGGCCATTACCACGACCACGAATACGGCTTTCCCCAGCGCGCGGAGAGCGAGCTGTTCGAGCGGCTGGTGCTGGAGATCAACCAGGCCGGGCTGAGCTGGGAGACGATCCTGCGCAAGCGCCAGGGCTTCCGCGCAGCCTACGCCGGCTTCGACGTGGACGCGGTGGCCGGCTTCGGCGAGGACGACGTCGCCCGCCTGCTCGCCGACCCGGGGATCATCCGCAACCGGCTCAAGGTGCTGGCGGCGATCCACAACGCCGGCGTGATCCGGCGCCTGCGCGCGACGCACGGCGGCTTCGCCGCCTGGCTGGACGCGCACCACCCGCTGTCCAAGCCCGAGTGGGTGAAGCTGTTCAAGAAGACCTTCCGCTTCACCGGCGGCGAGATCACCGGCGAGTTCCTGATGAGCCTGGGCTACCTGCCCGGCGCGCACCGCGCCGACTGCCCGGCGCATGCGCGCATCGCGCGCCTCGATCCGCCCTGGATGCGCGTGCGCGGAGAAGGTTGAACGGCGGCGCCGCCGGACTGCACGCTGCGTGCACGTCGCGCTGACGCATGGCTTACGGCGCGGCCGCGACGCTGCCCGCATGAGCATCCGCATCGGCATCTCCGGTTGGCGCTATGCCCGTTGGCGTGGCGTGTTCTACCCTCCCGACCTGCCCCAGCGTCGCGAGCTGGAATACGCCTCGCGCTGCTTCCCCAGCATCGAGCTCAATGGCTCGTTCTATTCCCTGCAGACCCCGAAGAGCTACCGGGCCTGGCACGAAGCCACGCCGGAGGCGTTCGTGTTCGCGGTCAAGGCCCCGCGCCTGATCACCCACATGAAGCGCCTGCGCGACTGCGACCAGGCGATGGCCAACTTCTTCGCTTCCGGCGTGCTCCGCCTCGGCGCCAAGCTCGGGCCGCTGCTGTGGCAGCTGCCGCCCTCGCTGCGCTTCAACGCGGACCTGCTCGATGGATTCCTGGCCTCGCTGCCGCGCGACACCGAGGCGGCCCTGTCGCTGGCCCGCCGCCGCGACCGCTCCCTGATGCACGGCCGCAGCGCCCTGGCGATCGACCGCAACCGGCGCCTGCGCCATGCGCTGGAAGTCCGCCACCCCAGCTTCGCCGATCCCGCCTGCATGGCATTGCTGCGCAAGCATGGCGTGGCACTGGTGGTGGCCGACACCGCACGCAAGTTCCCCTGCCTGGAGGACGTGACCAGCGACTTCGTCTACGTGCGCCTGCACGGCGACACTGAGCTGTACACCAGCGGCTACGGCGAGCAGGCGATCGAGCATTGGGCGCGGCGCATCGCCGCCTGGGCCGCCGGCGGCGAACCGGACGACGCGCAGCGGGCCGGCGCTCCCGCCCGCAAGCGCGCCGGCCGCGACGTCTACTGCTATCTCGACAACGATGCCAAGGTGCATGCCCCGTTCGACGCGCGCAGCCTGATGCTGGCGCTCGGGTTCAGCAGCACCTGCCCGGCCCGCCCATGACGGCGGCCTGGCGCATCACACGCCCATGTAGCGGTGCGGCCGATGGTTGAACATCAACACCAGGCTCAGCATCAACGCACCCACCGCCGAATACAGCACCTTCTGCGGCGTCAGCACGAAGAACGCCGCGCAGATCAGCACCGCGTCGAAGGCCATCTGCACCTTGCCCGCGCTCCAGCCGCGCTCGCGCTGCAGATATACCGCCAGGATGCCCACGCCGCCCAGGCTGGCGCGATGGCGGATGAAGAACAGGATGCCCAGCCCGACCAGCGACCCGCCGACCAGCGCCGAGTACAGTGGCGCCATGTGCGAATAGCCGGCCCAGCGCGGCAGCAGATCGGTCAGCAGACCGCATGCCCCCACCGCCGCGAAGGTCTTGAGCGTGAACTCCCAGCCCATGCGCCGCACCGACAGCCAGTAGAACGGCAGGTTCACCAGCACGAACACCAGGCCGAAGTTCCAGTCCAGCGCGTAGTGCAGCAGGAACGCCACCCCGGCCATGCCGCCGATCATGATCCCGCCCTTGGCGAACACCGCCAGCCCGAGCGAGGCCACCAGCGTCGCCAGCAGCATGCCCTGCACGTCCTCGGCGACCGAGTGATGGAACGCGCGGTCGTCGGCCGGCGTGCCGGCCGAATCGGGCGGCGGCGTCAACGGGCCGGCGGTGACGACGGCGCCGTCGTCGGGCAACGGTTCCTGCTCCGGACGCAGGTCGGAATCGGGGAGGCTCACGGGAGGGGGTACTGCGGTGGGGGACGATATTAGACATCATCCCGGGCATCGGTTACATCCGAAACCGGTTCCGCTCCATGAACGCCCGGACGCAAGGCCGCCCTGCGGCCTTGCGGGGGCCCGGCCGCGCAAGGCTCAGCGCACTTCGGCGATCTCCACCCCATCCAACCCCTGCGCCAGGGTCTTGGCGTCGCCGCCCTGGGAGAGCTTGATGCGCAGGCGCACCTCGTTTTGCGAGTCGGCGTAGCGCAGGGCGTCCTCGTAGCTGATCTCGCCGGCCTGGTACAGCTCGAACAGGCTCTGGTCGAAGGTCTTCATGCCGAGGTTGGTGGATTCCTTCATCACTTCCTTGAGCTTGTGGATCTCGCCGTCGCGGATGTAGTCCTGCACCAGCGGCGTGCCGAGCAGGATCTCCAGGGCGACGCGCCGGCCCTTGCCATCCGGGGTCGGCACCAGCTGTTGCGCGACCACGCCCTTGAGGTTGAGCGAGAGGTCCATCAGCAGCTGCTGGCGGCGGTCTTCCGGGAAGAAGTTGATGATGCGGTCCATCGCCTGGTTGGCGTTGTTGGCGTGCAGCGTGCACAGCACCAGGTGGCCGGTCTCGGCGAAGGCGATGGCATGGTCCATGCCCTCGCGGGTGCGCACCTCGCCGATCATGATCACGTCCGGGGCCTGGCGCAGGGTGTTCTTGAGCGCGTTCTCCCAGCTGTCGGTGTCGATGCCGACCTCGCGCTGGGTGATGATGCAGCCTTCGTGCTTGTGCACGAACTCGATCGGGTCCTCGATGGTGATGATGTGGCCGGTCGAGTTCTGGTTGCGGTAGCCGATCATCGCCGCCAGCGAGGTCGATTTGCCGGTACCGGTGGCGCCCACGAAGATGATGATGCCGCGCTTGGTCATCGCCAGCGTCTTGATCACCGGCGGCAGGTTCAGCTCGTCCACGCTGGGGATGCGCGTCTCGATCCGGCGCAGCACCATGCCGACCTGGTTGCGCTGGTAGAAGCACGACACGCGGAAGCGGCCGACGCCGGCCACGCCGATGGCGAAGTTGCACTCGTGGGTCTTCTCGAACTCCTCGCGCTGCGAGGGCGTCATCACGTTCAGCACCAGGTCGCGGCTCTGCTGCGCGGTCAGCGGCGTCTGCGTGATCGGGCTGATCTTGCCGTGCACCTTGATCGACGGCGGCATGCCCGCGGTGATGAACAGGTCCGACGCCTTCTGGTGCGCCATCAGCTTGAGGAACGAGGTGAAGTCGATGGTGCTCATGGGTGGCTCCTGGGAGGAGCCGTGATTCGTGATTCGTGATTCGTGATTCGGAAAAGCGGGAATCCCCCGTTTTCGCCCACCAATCACCACTCAGAACCCCGGCTTTTGACTAATCACAAATCACGGATCACCAATCACTGCCCTACTCGAACAAGCGCTTGTCCTTGGCGTACTCGCGGGCCTGGTTGCGGGTGATCAGGCTGCGCTTGACCAGGTCCTGCAGGTGCTGGTCGAGGGTCTGCATGCCGTACTGCTGGCCGGTCTGGATCGCCGAGTACATCTGCGCGACCTTGTCCTCGCGGATCAGGTTGCGGATGGCCGGGGTGCCGACCATGATCTCCCACGCCGCGGTGCGGCCGCCGCCGACCTTCTTCAGCAGCGCCTGCGAGATCACCGCGCGCAGCGATTCGGACAGCATCGAGCGCACCATCGGCTTCTCGCCGGCCGGGAACACGTCGATGATGCGGTCGATGGTCTTGGCCGCCGAACTGGTGTGCAAGGTACCGAACACCAGGTGGCCGGTCTCCGCGGCGGTCAGCGCCAGGCGGATGGTCTCCAGGTCGCGCAACTCGCCGACCAGGATGATGTCCGGGTCCTCGCGCAGCGCCGAGCGCAGCGCCTCGTTGAAGCCGTGGGTGTCGCGGTGCACCTCGCGCTGGTTGATCAGGCACTTCTGCGAGGTGTGGACGAATTCGATCGGGTCCTCGACGGTGAGGATGTGGCCGTACTCGTTCTTGTTGATGTAGTCGATCATCGCCGCCAGCGTGGTCGACTTGCCCGAGCCGGTCGGCCCGGTCACCAGGATCAGGCCCTGCGGCTGCTCGATCAGCTGGCGGAAGATCGGCGGGCAGCCCAGGTCCTCCAGGGTCAGCACCTCGGAGGGAATGGTGCGGAACACCGCGCCGGCGCCGCGGTTCTGGTTGAAGGCGTTGACGCGGAAACGCGCCAGCGACGGGATCTCGAACGAGAAGTCGACCTCGAGGAACTCCTCGTAGTCGCGGCGCTGCTTGTCCGACATGATGTCGTACACCAGCGCATGGACCTGCTTGTGGTCGAGCGCGGGAATGTTGATGCGGCGCACATCTCCGTCGACGCGGATCATCGGCGGCAAGCCTGCGGACAGGTGCAGGTCCGACGCCTTGTTCTTGACGGAAAACGCCAATAGTTCAGCGATATCCATACGCTGCTTTTCCCCTGGGCTGCGACTGGAAGGATTTTTCCCCGGCCGGCAGTATAGCGTTCCCGCTTATCGCTGGAAGGCGCCGACGTGCCGGTTTCATCGCTACGACAGATCCTTTCGGACATGGACGCCGCGGCCCGCGCCGCAGGCCGGCCGGCCGCCGCGCTGCTGGCGGTGTCCAAGACCCAACCGGCCGCGGCGGTGGCCGCGCTCGCGGCGCAGGGCCAGCGCGCGTTCGGCGAGAACTACGTGCAGGAAGCGGCGGCCAAGATCGCGCAGCTGCAAGCGCTGGGGCTGGAATGGCACCTGATCGGGCACCTGCAGTCCAACAAGGCCGAACAGGCCGCCCGCCTGTTCGACTGGGTGCAGACCGTGGACCGGCCGAAACTGGTCGCCGCACTGGCGAAATACCGTCCCGCCGAACGCGCGCCGCTGAACGTGCTGATCCAGGTGAACATCGACGACGAGACCAGCAAGCACGGCTGCACGCCCGAGCAGGTGCCCGCGCTGGCCGCGGCGATCGCCGCCGAGCCGCGCCTGGCGCTGCGCGGGCTGATGGCGATCCCGGCGCCGTATCCGCAGGTCGAGCGCCGCCGCGACGCCTTCCGTCGCATGCGTGCCCTGTTCGATGCGACCGCGGCCCGGCACCCGCAGGCCGACACCTTGTCGATGGGCATGAGCGGCGATTTCGCCGAGGCCATCGCCGAAGGTGCGACGATGGTGCGGGTCGGCACGGCGCTGTTCGGAAGCCGCGTCCCGGCAAGCCCCGCCTGACCCGCCCTGCCACTTTCGTCCCTCTTCGCCAGCGCAGATCGCCATGACCCATTCCAGTCCCCAGCCCCCCGTCCCGAGTCCCGGCCCCGCCATCGCCTTCATCGGCGGCGGCAACATGGCGCGCAGCCTGATCGCCGGCCTGGTACGGCAAGGCGTGCCGGGCGGGCGCATCCAGGTCGCCGAGCCCATGGAAGCGCTGCGCGACGCCTTGGCGCGCGAGTTCGGCGTGCGTACGTTCGCCTCGGCGGACGCGGCGATCACCGGCGCGGACACCTGGGTCATGGCGGTCAAGCCGCAGGTGATGCGCAGCGTATGCGCCGGCCTGGCGGACGCGGCGCGGAACCAACCGCTGGTGGTATCGATCGCCGCCGGCATCACCGGCACCCAGCTCGACCGCTGGCTCGGAGGCGGCCAGGCGGTGGTCCGGGCGATGCCCAACACGCCCGCGCTGCTCGGTGCCGGCGTCACCGGGCTCCACGCCAATGCCCGCGTCAGCGCGGCGCAGCGCGAACAGGCCGAGCGCCTGCTGGCCAGTGCGGGGGCGACGGTGTGGATCGAGGACGAGGCCCGCATGGACGCCGTCACCGCCGTGTCCGGCAGCGGCCCGGCCTATGTGTTCCTGCTCGCCGAGGCGATGGAAGCGGCGGCGCTCCAGCAAGGCCTGCCCGCCGAGGCCGCGCGCACCCTGGTGCTGCAGACCGTGCTCGGCGCCGCGCGCATGCTGACCGAGGCCGGCGAGGCGCCGGCGGAACTGCGCCGGCGCGTCACCTCGCCCAACGGCACCACCCAGGCGGCGATCGAGACCTTCCAGGCGGGCGGCTTCGAAGCGCTGACCGCCAAGGCCATCGCCGCGGCCACGACGCGCGGCCGCGAGTTGTCGGCGGCGAACGACTGAACCGCTGATTCCCCACGGCCTCCGACTTCCCGGACCTCCCACCATCCCGCTTGGCTCCTTGTGGGAGGGACTTCAGTCCCGACGGAGGCCCGTGTTGAATCCACGCACATGGAGGTGCGGGTGCCAGAGGGACCTGCACAAAAGCCCCGTCGGGACTGAAGTCCCTCCCACAAAGAAAATTCCTCCCGCAGCCGCGAGCGCCGATCCACGCGGCCCCGCGCTTCAGCCGCCGCCCCAACGCCGCGGCCCGTCGCCCTGCTCGCCCAGCGCATCGCCCGGGTTGGCCAGCCGGCAACGCTGCAGCGACAGGCAACCGCAGCCGATGCAGTCGGTCAGCTGGTCGCGCAACTGCTGCAGCCTGGCGATGCGCTCGTCCAGTTCGTTGCGCCACAGCGCCGACATCCGCGCCCAGTCCGCGCGGGTCGGCGGACGCTGCCGCGGCAGCACCGCGAAGGCCTTGGCGACCGCTTCCAGCGGGATGCCGACGCGCTGCGCGACGCGTATCACCGCCAGCCGGCGCAGCACGTCGCGGGCGTAGCGGCGCTGGTTGCCGCTGGTGCGCAGGCTGTGGATCAACCCCTTGCGTTCGTAAAAGTGCAGCGCGGACACCGCCACGCCGCTGCGGTGCGCCACTTCGCCCACGCTCATCTCCGCCATCGCTTGACCTCGACCTTGGTTGAGGTTGGATGCTGCGCGCCCCGTCCCCCGGGTGCAAGCGTTCAGGAGACGTTGCCGCATGAGTTCCACTCCCCTCCCCCAGGCATGCCCCGGCCCGGCTGCGGATTCGGTCATGGCCGCGCCGTACCGGGCCGCGACGTCGGGCATGGTCGCGCTGGTTTCGCTCGGCGCCTTCGAAGCGCTGGCGGTGGCGACCGCGATGCCGACCGTGGCGCGCGAACTGGACGGACTGCGCCTGTATGCGATGGCGTTCGGCGGCATGCTCGCGGCCAGCGTGGTCGGCATGACCCTGGCCGGCCGCAGCGGCGACCGCCATGGCCCGGCGCGGCCGTTGTGGAGCGGCCTGGCCACGTTCCTGTGCGGCTTGCTGCTGGCCGGCCTGGCGCCTTCGATGCCATGGCTGATCGCGGGCCGGGTATTGCAGGGGCTGGGGGCCGGCGCGATGTCGGTCGCGCTGTACGTGCTGGTCGGGCGCCTGTATCCGCCGGAACTGCAGCCGCGGGTGTTCTCCGCGTTCTCCGCCGGCTGGGTGCTGCCCTCGCTGGTCGGCCCCGCGCTGGCCGGGCTGATCGTGCAGCATGCGGGCTGGCGCTGGATCTTCCTGGGCGTGCCCGCGATCGCGATCCCGGCCGCGGCGTTGCTGTATCGCCCGTTGGCGAAGTTGCCGCCGGCGCCGCACCGGGACGCCGGGACGCCGCCGCTGTGGCCCTGGGCGACGGGCGCCGCGGTCGGCGTGTTGGCGATGTACGTCGGCGGGCAGTCGCGCGGCGGCGGCGCGCTGGCGGCGATGGCGATCGCCGCGCTGGTACTGCTCGCCTGCGTGTACCGGCTGTTGCCGGCCGGCACGTTGCGCGCGGCGCGCGGCCTGCCCAGCGTGGTCCTGCTGCGCGGGCTGGCACCGGCGGCGTTCTTCGGCTGCGAGGCGTTCGTGCCGCTGCTGCTGTCGCGCGAGCGCGGCCTCTCGCCGGCGCTGGCGGGCATCGCCCTGAGCGTCGGCGCCTTCAGCTGGTTCTGCGGTTCCTGGTACCAGGGCCATTACGCCGGCAGCCGTCCGCGCCAGCGCTTGATCGCGCTGGGCGCCGCCACGCTGGCGGCCGGCATCGGCCTGACCGCGCTGGCGATCCATCCGGCGGTGCCCGTCGCGGTCGCCGTGGCCGGCTGGGGCTTGGCGGGCGCGGGCATGGGCCTGGTCTACCCGAGCCTGTCGGTCCTGGTGCTGCAACTGTCGCCGCCGGGCACGGAAGGCCGCAACAGCTCCGCATTGCAACTGTGCGAAGCAGTCGCGGTCGCGACCATGCTGGCGGTGGGCGGCTCGCTGTTCGCGATGATGCTGGACCAGCGCCCCCGGCTCGGTTACCTGCTGGCCTTCGGGTTGGCCCTCGCGCTGGCGCTGCTGGCCGGCGCGCTGGCAGGCCGCACGCGGGCGCGCTGACTGGCCCGTATCAGGGGTACAGCATGCGCTTGGACCAGCGCCCGCCGGCATCGCGGTCGTAGCGCCAGCGCTCGTGCAGCCGGAACCGGGCGCCGTACCAGAACTCGAAGCGGCCGGGCACGATCCGGAAGCCGCTCCATCCCTCCGGGCGCGGCACCTCGCGCCCTTCGAAGCTGGCCTCCACCTTGGCCAGGCGCTCCTCGAACTCCTCGCGCGAGGCCAGCGTCTGCGACTGCATCGAGGCCCACGCGCCGATCTGGCTCATGCGCGGACGCGAGGCGAAGTAGGCGTCGGCCTCGGCCGCGGACACCAGCTGCGCCTCGCCCTCGATCCGCACCTGCACGCCGGCCTCGCGCAGGCCGCGCCACAGGAACAGCAGCGCGACCTGCGGGTTGAGCTGGATCTCGCGGCCCTTGGGGCTGTCCAGGTGCGTGTAGAACACGAAGCCGCGTTCGTCGAACCCCTTGAGCAGCACCGTGCGCGCGCTCGGCCGCCCCTCGAGGCTGGCCGTGGCGACGGTCATCGCGTTGGGTTCGAGTTCGCCGGCGCGCTGGGCTTCCTCGTAGAGCTGGGCGAAGGTGGAGACGGCTTCGGCAAGTAGATCGGTCATGGTCACGGCGGGCTTGCGGTTTCCGCCTATTGTGGCCGCAAGGCCCCGGGCACGCACACGACGGGGATCGGGACGCCGGCAGGCACTGCGCGAACCGTGCGCCGCCGCGCGCGGCCGGCGACGGTTTCATCCGTCAGCAAAGGCGAAGCCGGCGCCCGCGGGTGCTAGCATGCCGCGATGAATCCCGCTCCGAATCTCGTGATGGTCGGCCCGATGGGTGCAGGCAAGAGCTGCATCGGCCGACGGCTGGCCGAGCGCTTCGGCCTGCAGTTCGTCGACGTCGACCAGGCCATCGTCGAGCACGCCGGCGCCAGCATCCCGGCGATCTTCGATCACTCCGGCGAGGCGGGTTTCCGCGAACACGAGCGCACCGTGCTGGCACGGATCCTGGCCGGCGACGGCCAGCTGGTGTCCACCGGCGGCGGCGCGGTGCTGGACGCCGACAACCGCCGGCGGATCCGCGAGCGCGGCTTCGTGGTCTACCTCAGCGTCGGCGTGGAGACGCAGCTGGAACGGCTGGCGCGGGACCGCAGCCGGCCGCTGCTGCAACGCGACGACCGCGAACAGGTGCTGCGCGACCTGGCGCAGGTGCGCGCACCGCTCTACCGCGAGGTCGCCGACCTCGTCCTGGACACCGACCGGCTTTCCGCCGGCGAGGCCACCGCGCAGCTGGTGCTGCGGCTGGCCGCGCAATGGCAGATTTCGAGTACCGCTGCATGATCGACGCCCCCTCCCCACGCACCGTCGACGTCGGCGGCGCGCCTCCCTACACCATTGCCATCGGCCCGGGCCTGCTGGACGACGGCGCCCGCCTGGCCGCGCACGTACGCGGCCGCCACGTGCTGGTGCTGAGCGATTCCTCGGTCGCGCCGCTGTACGCCTGGCGCGTGCGCGAGGCCTTGCTGCAGGCCCGCCCGGACCTGCTGGTCGGCGAACTGGTGATCGCGGCCGGCGAGGCCTCCAAGACGCTCGCCACCTTCGGCTCGGCGATCGCCGCGCTGGCCGAGCTGGGCGCGACCCGCGACGCCTGCGTGTTCGCGCTCGGCGGCGGCGTGGTCGGCGACCTGGCCGGCTTCGCCGCGGCCTGCTGGATGCGCGGCATCGACTGCGTGCAACTGCCGACCACGCTGCTGGCGATGGTCGACTCCTCGGTCGGCGGCAAGACCGCGGTGGACATCCCGCAGGGCAAGAACCTGGTCGGCGCGTTCCATCCGCCGCGCGCGGTGATCGCCGACACCGCGACGCTGCACACCCTGCCCGCCCGCGAACTGCGCGCGGGGCTGGCCGAGGTGATCAAGTACGGCGGCATCCGCGACCCGCTGTTCTTCCAGTGGCTGCATGCCGAACGCGAGGCGCTGCTGGCCGGCGACCACGCCGCGCTGGCGCAGGCGATCGCGCGCAGCTGCGAACACAAGGCCGAGATCGTCGAGCGCGATCCGCTGGAGAAGGGCGAACGCGCCCTGCTCAACCTCGGCCACACCTTCGGCCATGCGATCGAGACCGAGCAAGGCTACGCCAGCCCCGGCAGCGACAACCTGGTGCACGGCGAGGCGGTCGCGGTCGGCATGGTGCTCGCCGCGCGCCTGTCGGCGGCGCTGGGCATGGCGCCGGAGGCCGATACCGAAGCGCTGCGCACGCTGCTGGAACGCTACGGCCTGCCCACCGCGATCCCGGCCGGGCTGGAGCCGGATCGCCTGCTCGCCCGGATGCGGCTGGACAAGAAGAACCTCGCCGGCCGGCTGCGGCTGGTGCTCTGGCGCGGCATCGGCAAGGCCGAGGTGGTGCCGGACGTGGACGAAGCGGCGGTGCTGGACGTGCTGCGCGCCGGCTGAGGCCCGCCGCCGCCCGCGGGGTCAGCTGGACGTCACCCGCAGCGGCTACAATTCGCGCCATGCGCGTATTCCTGCAACAACTCCCGGTCGGCGAGGACTCGCCCCGCTACGTCCAGCTGACCCTGCAACCGGACCTGTTCGGCGGCTGGGAGCTGCTGCGCGAGAGCGGCCAGATCGGCGGCCGCGCGCAATTGCGGCGCGAGCAGTTCCTGCTGCAGGACGAGGCCCACCGCGCCTTCGAGAAGGCACGCGACGCGCAGCTCAAGCGCGGTTTCCAAGTCATGTTCACCCGTGGCGCCGATGCGCCGCGCTGAGGACCTTCCATGCTGAAGAACGACCGCCTGCTGCGCGCCCTGCGCAGGCAACCCGTGGACTGCACCCCGGTCTGGCTGATGCGCCAGGCGGGACGCTACCTGCCCGAGTACCGCGCCACCCGGGCCAAGGCCGGCAGCTTCCTCGGCATGGCCAAGAATCCCGAGGTCGCCTGCGAGATCACGCTGCAACCGCTGCGGCGCTTCCCGCTGGACGCGGCGATCCTGTTCTCCGACATCCTCACCGTGCCCGACGCGATGGGGCTGGAACTGTATTTCGTCGAAGGCGAAGGCCCGCGCTTCCGCCACCCGGTCCGCGATGCCGAGGCCGTCGCCCGGCTGGCGGTGCCGGACATGGAGACCGAACTGCGCTACGTGATGGACGCGGTGCGGCTGATCCGCCGCGAGCTGGACGGCAGCGTGCCGTTGATCGGCTTCGCCGGGAGCCCGTGGACGCTGGCGTGCTACATGGTCGAAGGCGGCGGCAGCAAGGACTACGCGAGGATCAAGGCGATGGCGCTCGACGCGCCGGAGCTGCTCCACGGGCTGCTGGGCGTGGTCACCGACGCCGTGATCGCCTACCTGGGCGCGCAGCGCGCGGCCGGCGCGCAGGTCCTGCAGGTGTTCGACACCTGGGGCGGCGTGCTGAGCCCGGCGATGTACCGCGAGTTCTCGCTGCCCTACCTGGCCCGCATCGCGCGCGGGCTCGAGCGCGGCGAAGGCGAGGCGCGCACGCCGCTGATCCTGTTCGGCAAGGGCACCGGCGGCTACGTCGAGGAGCTGGCCGCCACCGGCGCCGATGCGATCGGCGTGGACTGGACGATCGACATCGGCGAGGCCGCCCGCCGCACCGGCGGCAAGGTCGCGCTGCAGGGCAACCTCGATCCCGCCGTGCTGTACGGCGCGCCCGAGGCGATCCGCCGCGAGGCCGGCCGGGTGCTGGACAGCTACGCGGCCGGCAACGGCGGCTCGCGCGAGGGCCACGTGTTCAACCTCGGCCACGGCATGTCGCCGGACATGGACCCGGAGCACGCCGCGGCGCTGGTCGAAGCGGTGCACGAACTGAGCAGGCGCTGATACTTCGATTGGCCGGAACCGGCACGAGCACGAAGGGCGATGGCCGCTCGTTGCGGATCTTTGATCGCGGTTGGCCTGGTCCGGTACGGTCCGTCGCGGGCGGCCTGAAAGCCGCTGGGTCCCCGTCTTCGCGGGGGCGGCGGGAGGAAGGCTCGCGGGAACTCCACGCGGACGCCGTGCGGCGTCGCTCCTGCGGTGCGCGTGCCCGAGCGAAGATGCGCTTCGCAGCTGCCGCATGATGGATCGAAGTGGCCCGTCCGGGAGGACGAAAGTTTTCGCTTCCAGGCCAAAAAGCACCCTCGTCCGCCCTTCGGGCACCTTCTCCGGTAACGGGAGAAGGAACCTCCGTGCCATCAGGCAACGCCGGCAAAGCTCGTCGGGACGGAAGTCCCTCCCACAACAGCGATGGATGTCGCCGGGCTCGCGCCTGCCGTGCCCCTGCGCACGCATCGCCTGCACATCCCCTGCCGGATAATCCGCCTCTTCCCAGGCCGCGATCCGCCCCATGAGCCAGCCAGTCCCGCTCCAGCCCGACTACAACGCGATCAAACCGTTGTTGTGGCTGGTATCGCTGGCGATCTTCATGCAGATGCTGGACGGCACCATCGTCAACACCGCCCTCCCGGCGATGGCGCGCAGCCTGCACGAAAGCCCGCTGCAGATGCAGTCGGTGGTGTTCTCCTACGCGCTGGCGGTGGCGATGTTCATCCCCGCCTCGGGCTGGATCGCGGACCGCTTCGGCACCCGCCGCACGTTCCTCGCCGCCATCATCGTGTTCACGCTCGGCTCGCTGTTCTGCGCGCTCTCGCAGTCGCTGGCGCAACTGGTCGCCTCGCGCGTGCTGCAGGGCATCGGCGGCGCGATGCTGCTGCCGGTCGGCCGCCTGGCGGTGCTGCGCTCGGTCCCGCGCGAGGACTTCCTGCGCGCGATGAGCTTCATCGCGATCCCGGCCCTGATCGGCCCGCTGGTCGGCCCCACGCTGGGCGGATGGCTGGTGGAGATCGCCTCCTGGCACTGGGTGTTCCTGATCAACCTGCCGATCGGCGCGATCGGTTTCGCCGCCGCGCTGAAGGTGATGCCGGACCACTACGGCGAGCAGCGCCAGCGCTTCGACCTGCCCGGCTACCTGATGCTGGCGTTCGGCATGGTCGCGCTCTCGCTGGCGCTGGACGGCATCTCCGAACTGGGCCTGCGCCATGCCTTCGTGATGCTGCTGGCGATCGGCGGGCTCGCGGCGTTGGCCGGCTATTGGCTGCACGCCGCCACCTCGTCCGCGCCGCTGTTCCCGCTGGCGCTGTTCAAGGTCACCAGCTACCGCATCGGCATCCTCGGCAACCTGTTCTCGCGGGTCGGCAGCGGCTCGATGCCGTTCCTGATCCCGTTGCTGCTGCAGGTCGGCCTCGGCATGAGCCCGATGAACGCCGGCCTGATGATGGTGCCGGTGGCCTTGGCCGGCATGGCCTCCAAGCGTGCGGCGGTCAGGCTGGTCAGCCGGTTCGGCTACCGCCGCGTGCTGATGGTCAACACGGTGCTCGTCGGCGTGATGATGGCCAGCTTCGTGCTGGTGGTGCCGGGCCAGCACCTCGCCTGGCGCCTGCTGCAACTGGCGCTGTTCGGCGCGGTCAACTCGCTGCAGTTCACCGTGATGAACACCGTCACGTTGCGCGACCTCGACCGCCAGCTGGCCAGCCCCGGCAACAGCCTGCTGTCGATGGTGATGATGCTGGCGACGGGCTTCGGCGCCGCCGCGGCAGGCAGCCTGCTGGCGGCCTTCAGCCACCACCTGGGCACGCATGCCGACGCCACCGCCGCGCTGCACGCCACGTTCGTCTGCGTCGGCGCGATCACGCTGACCTCGACACTCATCTTCTGGCAGCTGGCCGATACCCGGCCGCATCCGCACACGGTGGAAGAAGTGGCGGAGTAAGCTCCGCCGCGCCTCACCCCGCCGCGCGCATCACCCCGGCCAACGCCTCGGCCAGCATCTCGCCCGTGACCGGCTTGCGCAGGAAGGCATCGAAGCCGGCCTCCCGCGCGGCCGGCTCGGCCCGCTCGTCGGAACGGGCGGTCACCGCGACCAGCGGCATCGCATGGCCGAACAGGCGCAGCTGGCGCGCCAGCGCGAAGCCGTCCAGGCCCGGCAGGTCGAGATCGAGCAACGCCACGTCGAAGTGGTGCTCGGTGGTCTCGGTCAACGCGGCGAGCCCATGCGGCGCGTGCACGATGGCGTGTCCCTGGGCGCGCAGCAGGCCGGCGATGACCTCGGCGACGGTGTCGTCGTCCTCCACCAGCAGGATCCGCAACGGCGCGATGGGCGCGATCGGGCGCGCCACCGCTTCGTCCCGCGCGACCGGCGCGGGTACCCAGCGCAGCGGCAGGTCGACGATGAAGCGGGTGCCTGCCCCGAGGCGGCTGACCACTTCGATGTGCCCGCCCATCGCCACGGCGAGCTCCTGGCAGATCGCCAGCCCCAGGCCGCTGCCGCCGTAGCGCGAGTTCGCGCGCGCGCTCTCGCCCTGCTCGAAGCGCTGGAACAACCGCTCGCGTTGCTCGGCATTGATGCCAGGCCCCGTGTCGGCGACCTCGAAGCGCAGGCCCTTGTGGGAGCCGAGCGTGGTGAGCTTGAGCACCACCAGCCCGCGCTCGGTGAACTTGATCGCATTGCCCAGCAGGTTCAGCAGGATCTGCCTTACGCGGGTGGCATCGCCGTTGGCGACGATGTCGCCGCTCAGGCCGACCTCGACGTTGAAGCCCAGTCCGCGGTCGCGCGCCAGCGGTTCCATCAGCCCCTGCACTTCGTCGACCAGTTGCCGCACCAGGAAGGGCTGCAGGTCCAGTTCCAGGCGCCCGGATTCGATCCTGGCCAGGTCCAGGGCATCGTTGACCAGCCTCAGCAGGTGCGCCCCGGCCCGCCGGATCGCGTCGATGTAGCTGCGCTGCCGCTCGTCCAGGTCGGTATTGAGCAGCAGCTCGCTCATGCCGAGCACGCCGGTCATCGGGGTGCGCACCTCGTGGCCGAGCGTGGCCAGGAAGCGGGTCTTGGCCAGCGAGGCCTGTTCGGCCAGTTCCTGCTTGTGGATCGCCAGTTGCAAGGCGTGCAGGCGTTGCAGGCGGCGCCGGTACAGCATGATCGCCAGCGCGATGCCCGCCGCCGCGAGCAACGCCAGGGCCAGCAGGCCCCAGGGGCTGCGCCACCACGGCGGCAGCACCTGGAAACGCAGCGTCTGCACCTTGGACCAGACGCTGTCGGCGGTGCGCGCCTGCACTTCCAGCGTGTAGTGGCCGGCCGGCAGGCGCGAGAACAGGCGTTCGCCGCCGGAGCCGACATCGACCCAGTCCGGGTCGTAGCCGCTGAGGCGGAAGCGGTAGCTGATGGAGTCGGAATCGGCGAAGGACAGCATGCGCGCGACGATGTGCAGGTCGCGGTCGCCGTCCTGGACCACCAGGGGCCGCATGTGGGTCACGTCCAGGCCGCTCTCGCCGCGGCGCAGGCCGACCCGCTCGATCATCAGCGGCGGTTGCCGCGTGGAAGGCCGGACCCGCGAGGGATCGAACAGCACGAGCCCGTCCGGGGTGGCTCCCATGATCTGCCCCTTGACCGACTGCAACAGGGTATGCGGCCGGAACTGCTGGTTGGGCAGGCCGTCGTGCACGCCGTAGACGCGGATCGCCCGGCTGGCGGGATCGACCCGGATCAGGCCGCGCGCGCTCGACAGCCAGGCCACGCCATCGGGGTCCACCACCAGGCTGCCCGGCACCAGGACCGGGAACTCCTGCGCCGCCCCGATGCTGTCCAGCAGCTGCAGCCGGCCGTCCTGCCACAGGTATTGCTGCAATCGCCCCAACCCGGCCAGCCAGGCGATGCCGCTGTCGGTGACGCGGAACGCATACACCGGCGTGCCGGGCGTACCGGGCACGGCCAGGAAGCGGTCCCGCGCCTCGTTCCACGCCAGCAACCCGCGCGAACTCCCCAGCCACAGCGTGCCGTCCGGCCCCGTGCGCATGTCGTTGACGATCATGCCCTGGGACAACCCGTGGCTGCCCAGCGGCAACAGGCGCCGTACGCGCCCCTCCAGGTCGCGCACCTGGAAACCGCCGTTGGCCGAGTACAGCCACAAGCGGTCGCCTACCTGGCGCATCAGGTCCGGCGCTTCGATGGGCGCGGGGTCGACGGGGTCGTCGTCGTGCCAGCGCCGCACCGCGCCATCGCGAGGGTCGTAGCGCACCAGCGAGCCGCGCAGGCCGATCCATACCCGGCCGTTGCCGTCCTCGGTGACGGTGCTGGGCCACTTCAGGCCGTCGATCGGCGCGATGTGGTGCTCCACCGCGCCGGTGGAAGGATCCAGCCGGTCCAGCGCGCCGCGGGTACCGACCAGCCAGAACCGGCCGTCGGCGGAATTCGCCGCCGCCAGCGCGTAAGGATTGGCGGGCGTGGACGGATCCTCGCGGCGGTTGGCCAGCACCGCGAACTGCTGCCAGTTCGGAGGCAGGTGCCACAGTCCGGTATTGGGGCTGGCGAACCACAGGCCGCCTTCGCGGTCCTGGTAGGCGCTGGTCCAGTTGGGCTTGACCAGGCCATGCGCGGAGACGCTGTACAGCGGCACGTTGCGCAACTGGCCCTCGGCGGCGCGGCCGAGGCCGTCGAGCGTGTCCAGCCAATAGGCGCCGCTGCGATCGCGCAGCAGCATCTTCAGCACCGTGGTGCCGGAACCGGCATGCGCCCAGGGCTGCTCCTCCAGCGTGCCGTCCGGCCGCCGCACCAGCATCCGCCCGAAGGAATCGGCCAGCCACAGGCTGCCGTCGGCCTCGGTGGTGATCCCGTTGTTGATCCGGCCGGGCGGCAAGGCCAGGCGTTCGAAATCGCGCCCGGTCCAGCGCGCCACGGCATTCGACGTGGAGATCCACAAAGTGCCGTCCGGGGTGTTGGCGAGGAAGTTGACCGCCATGTCCGGCAGGCTGCGCGGATTGCCCGGCTCCGGCTGGAAGCGCTGCATCTTCCCGTCCGGCGGCAATCGGTACAGCCCGGACGCGGACGTGCCGAACCAGATGCTGCCGTCGGGCGTGGAGGTGATGCACCAGACCGCGCCGCCGAGCATCTGCGGATAGCCGCGATGGTCGTAGAAATGGAAGCGCTGGCGCGCGGCGTCCAGCATCACCATCCCAGCGTTCTCGGTGCCGATCCAGACCCGGTTGCGCTCGTCGACGTGCACGGCCCAGATGCGGTTGTCGCGCAGACCGTCCTCGATGCGCCAGATCCGGTAGCTGCGCCCGTCGTAGCGGGCCAGGCCGTCGTCCGTGGCCAGCCACAGGTAGCCGTACGCGTCCTCGGCGAAATCGTTGATCGAGTTGGACGGCAGTCCGTCGGCGACGGTGAGCTGGCGCGGCTGCGGCGTGGCGGGCAACACCGTCCTGGCCCAGCCCGGCACGGACAGGAGCAGCACGCACGCCAGCCAGGCGCCGAGCCATCCGCGTGCCGCCCGGCATGGGCGGCGCGCAGGCCCCGCTTGCTCCATCGACGCCATGGTCAGCTCCCCGCCACCAGTTGCTGCGCCTGCAACGCCCCGTCGAGTTCCGCCAGGGTACGCTGCCGCGCCTGCTGCGCGTGCGCGTCGGCGATCGCGGCCAACAGCATTTCCGCGGTCACCGGCTTGCGCACGAACGCCTCGAATCCCGCCGCCTGCGCCTGCTGCTCGGCGTCGGCATCGGAACGCGCGGTGACGGCGACCAGCGGGAACTCATGGCCCAGCGCGCGCAACTGCGCGGCCAGGGCGAAGCCATCCAGCCCGGGCAGGTCGAGGTCGAGCAGGCCGACGTCGAAACTCCCCTGCGCGGTTTCGGCCAGCGCCGCCAATCCATGCGCGGCATGCACCACGGCATGGCCGCGCGAGGCGAGCAGGCCGACGATGACCTCGGCGACGGTGGCGTCGTCCTCCACCAGCAGCACGCGCAGCGGCGCGCCCGACGCGGCCGCGCCGGCGGGCGCGGACTCCGGCATCGCCGCATCGAGGCGCCACGGCAGCGGCAGTTCGACGGTGAAGCGGGTGCCGCGGCCGAGCTGGCTGTCGATGTGGATGCTGCCCTGCATCGCCACGGCCAGTTCCTGGCAGATCGCCAGGCCCAGGCCGCTGCCGCCGTAGCGCGACGCGGTGCGCGCGCCCTCGCCCTGCTCGAAGCGCTGGAAGATCCGCGCCTGCTGCTCGGCGTTGATGCCGGGGCCGGTATCGCTGACCGCGAAGCGCAGCGTGCCGCGGGCATCGTCCTGCGCCGCTGCCAGCCCGACGCTGCCGCGCTCGGTGAACTTGATCGCGTTGCCGAGCAGGTTCATCAGCACCTGGCGCAGCCGGGTGGCGTCGCCTTCGACGACGAGGTCCGCCGGTACGTCGAGCGCGCGCTCGAACGCCAGGCCGCGCGACTGCGCGATCGGCTCCATGAAATCGGCCAGTTCCTCCAGCACCTGGCGCAACGCGAACGGCTTGTGCTCCAGCTCCAGCTTGCCGGCCTCGATGCGCGCCAGGTCGAGCGCGTCGTTGACCAGCCGCAGCAGGTGCAGGCCGGCCAGGCGGATCGATTCGACGTGCGCGCGCTGGCGCGGTTGCAGCGGGGTATCGAGCAACAGCTCGCTCATGCCGAGCACGCCGGTCATCGGTGTGCGCACCTCGTGGCCGAGCGTGGCCAGGAAGCGGGTCTTGGCCAGCGAGGCCTTCTCCGCCAGTTCCTGGCGCTGCTTCGACAAGGCCATCTCCTGGCGCGAACGCTGGCGCCGCCGCGACGCGCGCACCGCCCACCAGCCCAGCAAGGCCAGCAGCAGGGCCAGGGCGGCCAGCGCCGGCCAGCTGCGCCACCACGGCGGCAGCACCTTCACGTCCAGCGCCTGCGCCGGCGTCCAATCGTTCTCCACGCCGCGCGCCTGTACTTCGATCCGGTAATGCCCGGCCGGCAATCGCGACAGCACGCGCACGCCCTGGTGGTCCTGTTCCACCCAGTTCTGGTCGTAGCCTTCCACCCGGTAGCGGTAGCGGGTGCGCCGGGGATTGACGTACGACAGCAATCGCGCGGCGATGCGCAGGTCGCGGTCCTCGGCCTTCAGCACCGGCAGCGCGGCCGGGGACAGCGGCGCGGCATGTTCGGCATCGCCGCGGCGCACGTCCATCGACTCGATCACCAGCGGCGATGGCGGCAGCGGCGGGAACCGGCGCGCGGGCTCGAACTCCACCAGCCCGCTCGCCGTCCATGCCAGCACTTGCCCGTAGGCGTTGGCCGCGGGCGGCCGGATCGAGAACTCGGCATCCGGCAGGCCGTCGTCGGCGGTGAACACGCGCACCCGCGGCTGGCCCGGCAGGTACTGCACCATGCCGCGCGGCGTAGTCGCCCATACCGAGCCGTCCGCGCCGGCCACGATTCCCCCGATCTCGGTGGCGGGCATGCCCTGCGCGGCATCGATGCGCTGCTGGCGCTCCAGCGCGCGGCCATCCCATCGGTAGCGCTCGATGGCGCCGGCGCGCGCCACCCACAGCGTATCCGGCGCGACGAAGACGAAGTCGTAGACCAGGCCCGCGGCCAAGCCCGGCACCGGCTCGAAGCGCTCGCCCGTCCAGGCGCGCAAGGCTTCGGCGCTCGCCACCCATAGCCGGCCGTCCGGCCCGTGGCGCAATTGCTCGACCTGGCCTTCCGGCAGCCCGCGCCCATCCTCGAAGGCGATGCTGTCCAGTACCCGGCCATCCGCGGCGCGGTGCTGCACGCCACCGCCGGACACCGACATCCACACGCTGCCGTCGGGCGCGGCGCGCAACAGGTCGACCAGCTTGAAGCCTTCCTCGCCGAAGCCTGTGAGCAGGTCCTGGCTGCGCCCGCTGGCAGGGTCGTAGATCGTCAGCCGCCCCGGGCGGCCCAGCCACAACCGGCCATCCGGCATCGGCAGCACCGAGCGCACCGTGCCCTTGCCGATCGCGTCGAGGCCGACGACCCGGCGGATGCCGCCATCGGCCTGCAGGCGATACACGCCCTGCGAGGTCGCGACGAGGAAATCGCGGCCCTGCGCCGCCGCGTTGACCATGAACAGGCTTTCCAGCGACTGCCCTTCCGCTTCCAGGAAGGTGGAGAAGCGCTGCCATCCCGGAGGCAGGTAGGCCAGTCCCTGGTTGATCAACCCGAACCAGACCCCGCCCTCGTGGTCCTGCAGGATGTCCAGCACTCCGCTGTTGCCCGTGAGGAAACCGCTGCCGCGATCGCCCGCCATCAGCCGCAACTGGCCATCGCCGTCGCGGAACAGGCCGTCGGCGGAGCCGATCCAGTAACCGCCGTTGCGATCGTGCACGACCGCACCGGCACGCAGCTCGCCACTCTTGGGCCACGGCGCCGGCACCGCCCGGTCGTCGGCCGAGATCCGGAACAGGCCGCTGCCGCTGCCGGCCCACACCGTCCCGTCGGCCTCGACGCTGACCTTCATGATCGAACGTTCGCCCAACTGCGGCACCGCGATGCGGGTGAAGCGGCCGCGCTCCATCCGCACCAATCCGGCGCCGGTGCCGATCCAGAGCCGGCCGCGCCCGTCGGTCGCCATGCTGTAGACGGTGTCGCTGGGCAGCGCCTCGGGGTTGCCGGGGTCGGCGCGATAGACGGTGACCTGGCCCCGTTCGTCGCGCCGGCATATCCCCGCCTCGCTGGTGCCGACCCACAGCGCCTGTTCGGCATAGGCCAGCGCCCACGGCTGCGAACGGCAGGCCGCGTCCACGTCCGGAAACTGCCGTACCGCATCCCGCCCGGCGTCCAGCATGCCCAGGCCGCCGCCGTTGGTGCCGACCCAGACGCGATCGAGCGGATCGACCAGCAGCGTCTCCACGCTGTTGGCCGGCAGCGAGGCCGGATCGTCCGGCACGTGCCGCCAGGTCCGGAACTGCAGGCCGTCGTAGCGCGCGAGACCGTCGTCGGTGGCCACCCAGATGTAGCCCTGGCGATCCTGCGCCAACGCCAGCACCATCCGCGAGGGCAAGCCCTCGGCCACGCCGAGCCGGCGCATGCGCGGGGTCTCCACGCCGGCCGCGGATGCGTCGACGGCCGCCCACGCAAGCAGCATGGCCAGCCAACATGCGATGGCGGTCTTCATCGGCCGCGCGTCCCCCTGGTGGTGTCGAACCATCCACGCATGATCGTTTTCCTGGTGTCCCTGTTCGCGGGCCGCCGCATCCGTTCACTCATGGCGGTAGCGATCCACCATCGGCGAGCCCGCCCCGTCCAGTATGCCGGCCAACGCCTCCTCCAGCAGGTCGCCGGTCAACGGCTTGCGCAGGAAACCGTCGAAACCGGCGTCCAACGCATCGGGCTCGGCATCGGCATCGGAACGGGCGGTGATCGCCACCAGCGGGAACGCATGACCCATCGCGCGCAACTGCCGAACCAGCGCCAGGCCATCGAGCCCCGGCAGATCGAGATCGCAGAAACCGGCGTCGAACGCGCCCGACGCCACCTCCGCCAGCGCCGCCAGCCCGTGCACGGCGTGTATCACCTCGTGTCCGCGCGCGCGCAGCAGCCCGCCGATCACCTCGGCGACGGTCGGGTCGTCCTCCACCAGCAACAGCCGCAACGAACGCGCCGGCGAACGGGGCGCCATCCCTGCCGCGGCCGGGGCCGCGCCCGCCGACCAGCGCAGCGGCAATTCCACCTCGAAGCGCGTGCCCTGCCCGAGCGCGCTGTCGACATCGATGCGGCCTCCCATCGCGATCGCCAGTTCGCGGCAGATCGCCAGGCCCAGGCCGCTGCCCCCGTAGCGCGCCGCGGTGCGCGCGCCGTCGGCCTGTTCGAAGCGGCGGAACAACCGCTCGCGCTGCTCGACGCCGATGCCGGGGCCGGTATCGCGGATCTCGAACCAGATGCCGCTGCCGACGCCGCCGCCCGGCGGCCGTGCCGCATGCAGCGAGACATGGCCGCGCTCGGTGAACTTGATCGCGTTGACCAGCAGGTTGAGCAGGATCTGCTGCACGCGGTTGCTGTCGCCGTGCAGCGCGCGCGGCAGGTTCGGCTCGCTGCGGAACTCGAAGCGCAGGCCCTTGGCCTCGGCCATCGGCCGCACCAGCGCGCAGACCTGGTCGAGCATTTCCCGCAGGTCGAAGTTGCGCGCGTCCAGCGGCAGCTTGCCGGCCTCGATGCGCGCCAGGTCCAGCGCATCGTTGACCAAGCGCAGCAGGTGCTTGCCGGCCGACTGGATCGAAGCCGCGTAGCCGTGCTGGCGCGCATCCAGCGGCGTGGCCAGCAGCAGTTCCGCCATGCCGAGCACCCCGGTCATCGGCGTGCGCACCTCGTGGCCGAGCGTCGCCAGGAACCGGCTCTTGGCCTCGGAAGCATGCTCGGCCAGCTCGCGCTTGTGCTGTTCCAGCTGGCGCTCGCTGCGCACCCGCACCCGCCGCCGGTATAGCGCCGCCAGCAACACGGCGGACACGGCCACCACCGCCGCCAGCGCCGCCATGCCCCACCCGCTGCGCCACCATGGCGGCGCCACCGAGAAGCGCAGGGTGCGCACCTTCGAGGCATTGCCCGCCGCGTCCACGCCCTGCAAGTCCAGCGTGTAGTCGCCGGCCGGCAGCGCGGAGAACTCGCGCATGCCGGTCGTGCCCTGTTCCACCCAACCGGTGTCCAGGCCATGCAGCCAGGAACGATAGCGGTTGGCGGTGGGGTCGCCGAACGAGAGCAGGCGCATGCCGACCTGCAGTTGCCGGTCGTCGGCATGCAGGACGAAACCGTCGCCGGCCAGGTCCACGCGCCGGCCCTCGCGCAGCACGCTGGCTCCCTCCAGCATCATTTCCGGCGTGAACGGCGCCGGGTCCGGCATCGTCGTGTCCAGCAGCACCACGTAGCCGTCGGCGGTGCCGCCAACCAGCACGCCGTCCTGCGCCATCAGCAGGCAGCCATCGATGAACTCCTGGCTGGTGAGCCCGTCGCGCAAGCCGAAGCCGCGCAGGTGCGGCCGGTCCTGCGTGGCATCCACCCGCCACAGCCCGCGCTGGGTCGCCAGCCAGATCCGTCCCGCCGCATCCAGCTGCATGCCCATCGACTCCAGGGCCGGCAGTCCCTGGGCCGGGCCGATCGCGGTCTCGCGCACCCAGCGCGCGCCGTCGCGGCGCCAGCGCTCCAATCCGGCCATGCGATGCAGCCAGACATGCCGTGGATCGTTGAAGGCGAAGCCGTAGACGCGCGCGCCTTCCAGGCCCGGCACCGGCTCGAAGCGCCGCGTCCGCGGCTGCCATGCCGCCACGCCACCGCCGCCGGCCACCCAGATCCCGCCGTCGGGCCCCAGCCCGAGCTGCTCGACGTTGCTCTCGGTCGGCCCATGCCCGCCGGGGATCTCGTCGAGCAGCTTGCCGGTCTCGCCGTCGCGGTGCTGCAGTACGCCGAGCGTGGACACCCAGATGCTGCCGTCCTCGGCCTCCACCACCCAGTCCGGCGCGCCGTACTGGGGGCTGGGATCGGGGCCGCTCGGCGGCCACTCCCGGAACGCGCCGGTGCGCAAGTCCAGCCGCGCCAGGCCGCTGTCGAGATTGCCCAGCCACAGGCGGCCGCGCCGGTCCTCGTGCGCGGCGGTCACCTGCATCGAGCGCAGCTTGTCGTGCTGCCAGCCGGTCAGCGTCGCCTCGCCGGTCTGGATGTCGAAGCGCTGCAGCCGCCCCTGCGGATCGATCTGCCACAACCCGCCCGAGTGCGCCGCCGGCATCAGGCTGCAATAGATGCCATCGCCCAGGTCGTGCGGCGGGTGGAAGACCGCGGTGCGCTTCCAGTCCTCGCGCAGGTAGGCCAGGCCGCGGCCGTGGATCGGCACCCACAGCCCGCCATCGCCGCCGCGCAGCAGCGCCTGCACGTTGCGGCCGCTCACCAGCGGCGCCTCGCCGTCGAACACCGGTATCGGCGCCTGCTCGCCGCGCGTGCGCCACAAGCCCTTCTCCGTGCCCAGCCAGAACTCGCCGTCGCCGGCATCCACCACCGACCACAGCAGGTTGCCGCCGGCGAACATCGGCGCCCACGCCGGCGCCCGCCAATGCCCGTCCGCGCCGCGCCGGTAGATGCCCTTGGAGCTGCCTGCCCACAGCATGCCGCCGGTCCACGCCAGCGAATACACGCCGGCCCCGGGATCCGGCAGGTACTCGCGGTGCATGCGCTTCCCGTCGAACCAGGCCAGCCCTTCCGGCGTCCCCACCCAGAGCCGGCCGTCGCCATCCACCGCCAATGCCATCACGTGGCTGCGCGGCAATGGGTCCTCCATCCGGTCCAGGTCGAAGCGGGTGACGTGCCCCTCCGCATCGATGCGATGCACGTCGCCGCCGTAGTTCCCGAACCAGATCTCGCTGCCCCGGCCGGTGAGCACGAACACGTCGTCGTTGCTCATCCGCGGTTGGTTGGCGTGGTTGAACCGGCGGAAACCGGTGCGGGCGGCATCGAGCACGCTGATGCCCGCGCTCTCCGAGCTCACCCAGATCCGGTCCTGCGCGTCGATGTACAGCGTCTGCACCGAATTGCCGGCCAGCGAACGCGGGTCGGCCGGGTCGTGGCGCCAGACCTGGAAGCCGGTACCGTCGTAGCGCGCCAGGCCGTCGCCGGTCGCCAGCCACAGGTAGCCCGCCCGGTCCTGCGCCATCGCGGTGATCGAGCTGGACGGCAGGCCCGAGGTCGCGTCGATCAGGCGGAAGCGCGGCATCTGCGGCACCGCCGCCAGCGCGGGCAGGTGCAGCAGCAGCGCCACCGCCAGCAGGATTTTCAGCGCACGCATGGGCGTTCCTTCACCGTCGAACCCGAGATGCTCGCAACGGATCGTTGCGGGCGCAAGCCGAGCGTGCCCGGCCGGGATATGCCTAGAATCCCGGCCCATGACCCGCTCCCGCCTCCGCCTGCTGCTCGCCCCGGCCCTTGCCCTAGCCGCCTTCGCGGCCGCGGCGGCCCCGGCCCGCTACGAACTGGACCCGGTACACACCCGGGTCCTGTTCGCCATCGACCATGCCGGCTTCTCCAAGGCGCTGGGCACGGTCTCCGGCAGCACCGGCACGCTGGTGTTCGACCCGGACGACTGGGCCGGCGCGCGCCTGGACGTGCGCGTCCCGATCGCCCGGGTCGACCTGGGCGATCCCAAGTGGACCCAGTCCGTACTGGCGCGCAGCCTGCTCGACGGCGAGCGCTTTCCCGAGGCGCACTTCGTCTCCACCCGGGTCGAACCGCAGGGCCCCGGCCGGGCCAAGGTGGTCGGCCAGCTGACCCTGCGCGGGGTCACCCGCGAGGCGACCCTGGAGGTCACCCTCAACGCGCTCAAGCGCCACCCGCTGCCGCCGTTCCGCCGCACCGCCGGCTTTTCCGCGAACGCCACGCTGCAACGCAGCGACTTCGGCATCGACGCATGGAAGTCGATGATCGGCGACACGGTGGAACTGCGCATCGAGGCCGAGGCCGTGCGCGAGGGCAAGGCCGACGACGGATCCCCAGCCCCCGACGCCCCCACGCCAACGCCGGAAACCACGCCATGACCTTGAAGAACACCGCCGACCGCTGGGGCGGCGTGAGCCAGCTCCTGCATTGGCTGATCGCCCTGCTGATCCTGCTGCTGGGCATCGTCGGGCTGACCATGGGCGACCTGCCCAAGACGCCGAAGTACTTCTGGGTCTACACCGCGCACAAGTCGCTGGGCATCACCGTGCTGGCGCTGGCCGTCGTGCGCCTGGCATGGCGCCTGTACGCCGGCGCGCCCAGGCCCGAGCCCGGCACGCCCGGCTGGCAGGAACGCATCGCCGCGGCCACGCACGTGCTGCTGTACGTGCTGATCTTCGCCATCCCGCTGTCTGGCTGGCTGTACGACTCGGCCAGCGGACTGCGCCCGTTCCATTGGTTCGGCCTGTTCGAGATGCCCAAGCTCAGCCCGCCCGACGAGCAATTGCGCGCGCTGTCGCACTCCGCGCACGAATGGGGCTTCTGGCTGCTGATCGCCGTGGTGCTCGCCCATGCCGGCGCCGCGTTCTACCACCACCTGTTCCAGCGCGACGCCACCTTGGCGCGCATGCTGCCGCAGGGTTGGCTCCCCCCCAAGCAATGAGGACTCCCGCCATGTCGTTCCGCTTCCCCGCTCCTGCCGCCGTGGCCGCCTCGCTGGCCGCGATGCTCGCCACCGCGCCCGCCATCGCCGCCGACTACGTGCAGGCACCGGGGTCGATCCTGGTCTTCGCCACCAAGTACGACGGCGAGGTGTTCACCGGCACCTTTCCCGGCTTCGACACCCAGCTGAGCTTCGACCCGGCCAATCTCGCGGCCAGCAAGCTCGACGTCACCATCCCGCTCGCCGGCGCCAAGAGCGGCAACAGCGACCGCGACTCGACCCTGCAGGGCCCGGACTTCTTCGACGTCGCCAAGTTCGCCACCGCCCACTACCGCGCCGACAAGTTCCGCGCGCTAGGCGGCAACCAGTACGCCGCCGACGGCACCCTGGAGCTGCGCGGCGTGGCCAAGCCGGTGACGCTGACCTTCACCTGGACGCCCGGCGCGCAGCCGGTGCTCTCGGGCAAGGCCACGGTGAACCGCCTCGACTTCGGTGTGGGCGGCGGCGACTGGGCCGACACCAAGACCATCCCGAACGAGACCGCGATCAGCACCAAGGTGATCCTCAAGGCGAAGTGATCGCCATACCGGCATGCGGCTCCACATGCCGTTGCGCGGCGGACTACTCGTCGGGTCCGCCGTTTTTTTGCGCCGCATGCGCCACAATCGGGCATTCCTTTCCAGACACGCATCGGAATGCCCCGGCACCTGCCTGAAGAAATCGCGCAACAGACCGCGCGCGCCTGCGCCACGATCGAACATCACCTCGGCACCACGCTGCAGGCCATCCACCTGTTCGGCTCGGCGATGGACGGCGGCCTCAAGCCGCAAAGCGACATCGACCTGCTGGTCACCGCCCGCGTCGCGCCCGGCGAATCCGTCCGCCGGGCGCTCCTGCTCGATCTTCTGGCCGTCTCGGCGCCGCCCGGCGATCCGTCGTGGCGCCCGCTGGAAGTGACCGTCGTCGCCCATGGCGAGGTGGTGCCCTGGCGCTACCCTGCCCGGCGCGAACTGCAGTTCGGCGAATGGCTCCGGCAGGACCTGCTGGACGGCACGTTCGAACCGCCCATGCTCGACCACGACCTGGCGATATTGCTGACGAAGGCGAGGCAGCACAGCCTCGCGCTGTTCGGCCCGCCGGCGCAGGCGCTGTTCGACCCGGTCCCCGCACGCGACTTCGCCGGCGCCCTGGCCGATACCGTGGCGCAATGGAATTCCGCCGAGGACTGGCAAGGCGAGGAACGGCACATCATGCTCGCGCTCGCCCGCATCTGGTACAGCGCCTCGACGGGGCGGATCGCCCCCAAGGACAGCGCCGCGGATTGGCTGCTGGAACGCCTGCCCGGCGAGCACCGGCCGATCCTGCGCGAGGCCCGCGACGCCTATCGAGGCCTGGTCGTGGGCGACGTGCCCCCCGATCCCGAACGGACCGAGGCCTTCATCCGTTTCGCCAAGGCGAACATCCTGCCGTTGCTCGACCGACCGGGCGAAGGGCGCTGATCGACGGGCCGGGCGGCCTCATCCGCTCCCGTCGAGCCAACCGCGCAACCGCGCGACGTCGAACGGCCAGTCCAGTTCGCGTCCGTTCACGTCCGCGAGCACTGGCACGCGCGTGCCGTAGCGCGCCTCCAGGGCCTCGTCGTCGTCGATGAATACGCTGGCGAAATCGCCGGCGCGTGCCTGCGCCAGCACGGCGACGGCGGCGTCGCACAGATGGCAGTCGTCGCGCTGGTAGAGGATCAACGGCATGGACGGGAGGGCGCGGATGCTGCGGTGCAGGCCATGGCAATGGCGGCGGGCCCGTAGAATATCCGGATTTCTCGTCTTTCCTCCGCAAGCATGGCAGTCAGCACCTTCGACCTGTTCAAGATCGGCATCGGCCCGAGTTCCTCCCATACCGTGGGCCCGATGCGCGCGGCCGAACGCTTCATCCATCGCTGGCTGCTCGATCCGGGCCGGCTCGGGGACGTGGTGCGCGTGCGCGCCGAGGTGTTCGGCTCGCTGGCGCTGACCGGGCGCGGCCACGGCACCGACAAGGCGATCCTGCTCGGGCTGGAAGGCCACCGCCCCAACCTGATCGACCCGGACATCATCCCGGCCACGCTGCAGCGCATCCGCGCCGAAAAGCGCATCAAGCTGATGGGCCAGCACGAGATCGCCTTCGAAGAGAAGCGCGATCTGCTGATGAACAAGCGCCAGAAGCTGCCGTACCACACCAACGGCATGCGCTTCACCGCCTACGGCGCCGGCGACGAAGTGATCGCCACGCGCGACTACTACTCGGTCGGCGGCGGCTTCGTGGTCAACGCCGACGATGCCGCGGACGACCGCATCGTGCCCGACGCCACGCCGCTGCCCTACCCTTTCAACAGCGGCGACGAACTGCTGGCGCAGTGCGCGCGCAGCGGCCTGAGCATTGCCGAGCTGATGTTCGAGAACGAAAAGAGCTGGCGCGGCGAGGACGAGATCCGCGCCGGCCTGCGCGAGATCTGGGAAGCGATGCAGAGCTGCGTGGCACGCGGCATCCGCGAGGAAGGCACGCTGCCGGGCGGGCTGCACGTGGCGCGCCGCGCGCCGGCGCTGTACCGCGAACTGTCCTCCAAGCCGGAGGCGGCGATGCGCGACCCGCTGACCACGCTCGACTGGGTCAACCTGTACGCCCTCGCCGTCAACGAGGAAAACGCCGCCGGCGGACGCGTGGTCACCGCCCCGACCAACGGCGCGGCGGGCATCATCCCGGCGGTGCTGCACTACTTCGACCGGTTCTGCCCGGGCAGCAGCGAGCAGCGCGTGTTCGACTTCCTGCTCACCGCCGCGGCGATCGGCATCCTCTACAAGGAGAACGCCTCGATCTCCGGCGCCGAGGTCGGCTGCCAGGGCGAGGTCGGCGTGGCCTGCTCGATGGCCGCCGCCGGGCTCGCGGCCGCGCTCGGCGGCAACCCCGGGCAGGTCGAGAACGCCGCCGAGATCGGCATGGAACACAACCTCGGCCTGACCTGCGATCCGATCGGCGGGCTGGTGCAGATCCCCTGCATCGAGCGCAACGCGATGGGTGCGGTCAAGGCGATCAACGCCGCGCGCATGGCCATGCGCGGCGACGGCAAGCACAAGGTCTCGCTCGACAAGGTCATCAAGACCATGCGCGACACCGGCCGCGACATGCAGGACAAGTACAAGGAAACCAGCCGCGGCGGGCTGGCGGTGAACGTCATCGAATGCTGAGCGCGACGCCCGGGGAGTGACGGGCGTCGCGGCAGGTTCGCCCGGATCGTTTACATTCGGGCGATCCCCTGTCGCGACGACCGCCATGAAATCCCTGATCCCGGCGCTTGCCCTCGCCGTGGCCTTTTCCGGCCACGCCAGCGAAACCTACGGCCCCCGGCTGGAAGGCTTCGACTACCCGTACCCCGTGCACACCTACGCGTTCCGCTCGCAGGGGCAGGCACTGGAGATGGCCTACCTCGATGTCGCCGCTTCGAGCACGCCGAACGGCCGCACCGTCGTGCTGCTGCACGGCAAGAACTTTTGCGCCGCCACCTGGCAGCACGCCATCGACGCGCTCAGCCGGGCCGGCTACCGCGTGATCGCGCCGGACCAGGTCGGCTTCTGCAAATCCAGCAAGCCCGCCGCCTACCAGTTCTCGTTCGCCCAGCTCGCCGGCAACACCCATGCGCTGCTGGAAAAGCTCGGTATCGACCGCGCCGTGATCGCCGGCCACTCGATGGGCGGCATGCTCGCGATCCGGTACGCGCTGACGTATCCGCAGGCGACCGAACACCTGGTGCTGGTCAACCCGATCGGCCTGGAGGACTGGAAGGCCGCGGGCGTGCCCTGGCAGGACGTGGACGCCTGGTACGCCGGCGAACTCAAGACCGACTACGAGAGCATCAGGCGGTACCAGCTCGCCACCTACTACGCCGGCGAATGGAAGCCGGAGTTCGAGCACTGGGCGCGCATGCAGGCGGGCATGTACGCGGGCCCCGGCAAGCAGGCCGTGGCCTGGAACCAGGCGTTGACTTCCGACATGGTGCTCAACCAGCCGGTGGTCCACGAACTGCCGTTGCTGCGCGTGCCGACCACGCTCTTCATCGGCCAGAAGGACAACACGGCCATCGGCAAGGCCCTGGCACCGCCCGAGGCCAGGGCGAAGCTGGGCGACTATCCTGCGCTCGGCAAGCGCGCCGCCGCCGCGATCCCCGGCGCGAAGCTGGTGGAGTTCCCCGAACTGGGCCACTCGCCGCAGGTGCAGGATCCGGCCCGTTTCAACGCCGCGCTGCTCAAGGCCCTGGCCGACTGACCGCCACGTGCCGCTGCGTCGCCGCCATGCGGCGGCGCAGCACCCGGCCCTCGCTGTAAACGTTGTCACCGGAAGACCGTCACAGTCTGGCGGCTCGCTGATGACGCTTTGTTGACAACGTTATCATCACCAAGAGAAGGTCTGTCCGCCGGCCGCGATGGCCTGGCCCGCTTCGCGATCACCGCAGTTCGTTGCCACAGGGGGAAAACCCGGCGCAACGCCGGGGAAGGGACATCCATCTACCGGACAGGAGATCTATCGTGAACGTGAAACACGCCTTAGCTTGGCTGTTGTGCGGTTGCACCGGCCTGGCCCTGGCTTTCCAGGCCCAGGCTCAGTCCGTTTCCTGTAGTGGCGTATCCGAATGGAACGCCGCCACGATCTACCAGGCCGGCGCGAAGCTGACCTACCAGGGCAAGCTCTACCAGACCACGACGCAGATCTGGAACGTCGCCCCCACCTACTGCACCAGTTGCGGCTGGTACCAGGAGCTCGGCACCTGCGGCACCACCGGCGGCAACACGCCGCCCACCGTCGCGCTCACCGCGCCCACCGCAGGCACCACTTACAGCGCGGGCGCCACCATCACGCTCTCCGCCGCCGCGAGCGACAGCGACGGCACGATCAGCAAGGTCGAGTTCTTCCGCGGCACCACTTCGCTCGGCAGCGATACCAGCGCGCCCTACAGCGTGACCTGGAGCGGCGCGACGGCGGGCAGCTATTCGCTCACCGCCAAGGCCACCGACAACGCCGGCGCCACCACCACGTCCGGCGCGGTCCCCATCACCGTCAACGCCACCAGCACCGACACCACCGCCCCGAGCGTGCCGACGGGCCTGGCCTCCACCTCGCAGACCAGCGCGAGCATCACTCTGGCCTGGAGCGCCTCCACCGATGCCGGCGGCAGCGGCCTGGCAGGCTACGACGTGTACCGCAACGGCACGCTGGTCGGCTCGCCCACCACCCCGTCCTACACCGACTCCGCGCTGCAGCCCGACACCGCGTACACCTACACCGTGCGCGCGCGCGACAACGCCGGCAACGTCTCGGCCAACAGCGCGCAGATCAGCGTGCGCACGCAGGCGGGCACTGGCAACGGCGGCAACAAGCGCGTCATCGGCTACTTCACCCAATGGGGCATCTACGGCCGCAACTACCAGGTGAAGGACATCGAGAGCAGCGGCGCGGCAGGCTACCTGACCCACATCAACTACGCCTTCGGCAACGTGCGCAACAACGTGTGCGAGGTCGGCAAGACGATTCCCTCGAACGAATCCACCGGCGAAGGCGGCGATGCGTTCGCCGACTACACCAAGTCGTTCGCGGCCGGACAGAGCGTGGATGGCGTGGGCGACACCTGGGACCAGCCGCTGCGCGGCAACTGGAACCAGCTCAAGAAGCTCAAGGCCAAGCACCCCGGGCTGAAGGTGCTGATCTCGCTCGGCGGCTGGACCTGGTCGCGCGGCTTCGCCAGCGCGGCGCGCCCGGAGAACCGCCAGGCGTTCGTGGCCTCGTGCATCGACGCCTACATTCGCGGCAACCTGCCGGTGACCGACGGTGCGGGCGGCACGGGAGCGGCGGCGGGCGTGTTCGACGGCATCGACATCGACTGGGAATACCCCGCTGCCTGCGGCCTGGCCTGCGGCACCGCAGAAGAGCGCCAGAACTACACCGCACTGCTGGCCGAGTTCCGCCGCCAGCTCGATGAGGTGCGTCCGGGCCTGCTGCTCACGGTGGCCGTCGGCGCCGGCGTGGACAAGGTGCGCGTGACCGATCCCAACCTGTATGCCGCGTCCGTGGACTACATCAACGTCATGACCTATGACTTCCATGGCACCTGGGATGCCAAGACCAACCACCACTCGGCGCTGTTCAGCTCGCCCAGCGATCCGTCCACCGGCGACCAGCGCTACTACAACAGCAACGACGCCATCCAGGCGTTCCTCGACCGCGGCGTGCCGGCGTCCAAGCTCAACCTCGGCATCGGCTTCTACGGCCGCGGCTGGACGGGCGTATCCAGCGCCAACAACGGCCTGTACCAGAACGGCAGCGCGGCGCCGGGCACCTACGAGGCCGGCAACGAGGACTACAAGGTCCTGCGCGGTCGTGCCGGCACCAGCTACATCGATGCGCAGGCGCGTGCGCACTGGAAGTACGACGGCAACACGTTCTGGAGCTACGACAACCCGGCGATGGTCACCGAGAAGATGAACTACGTGAAGGTGCAGGGCCTGGGCGGCGCCTTCTTCTGGGAGTTCAGCGGCGACTACCAGGGCGAGCTGCTGCGCACCCTGGGCGAAGGACTGAAGTAAGCCCGCGATGGAAGGTTGGAGGGCGGGCTACGGCCCGCCCTCCCCGCACTGCATGCGTTTTCCGCGATCACACCGCGATGCGCAGCACGTCGTCCAGCAACGCCGCGGCCGTCACTTCCGCGCCCGCGCCCGGCCCCTGCACCACCAACGGCTGCACGTCGTAGCGGTCGCTGTAGATCGCCACCCGGTTGTCGGTCCCGCCACCGCCGCACAGCGGATGCTCCACCGGCAACTCCTGCAGGCCGACGCTCGCCTGTCCTTGCTCGAACCGGCCGAGGAAACGCAGCCGCGCGCCACTGCGATGCGCCTCGCGGAAGCGCCCGGACAACGGCTCGTCCAACTGGCCAAGCGCCGCATCCAGCTCGGCCAACGGCAACCGCTGCAGCGACGCCGGCACCAACGAGGCCACCTGCACATCGTCGGACTGCAAGGGCATGCCCGCCGCGCGTGCCAGGATCAGCAGTTTGCGGCGCACGTCCTCGCCGGACAGGTCGATGCGCGGGTCGGGTTCCGTATAGCCGGCTTCGCGCGCCTGGCGCACGAACCCCGAGAATGGCCGCATGCCGTCGTAGTGGTTGAACAGCCACGCCAGCGAGCCGGACAGCACGCCTTCCACGCGATGGATGCGGTCGCCGCCGGCCACCAGCGCGCGCAGGCTGCGCAGCAGCGGCAGGCCGGCGCCGACGGTGGCGGCATCGCCGTAATGCGCGCCGGACTCGGCACGTGCCCGTGCGATCGCCTGCGCCCGCCCCAGCGCCGCGCCGTTGCCGAGCTTGTTGGCGGTGACCACGTGCACGCCGCGCGCGAGCCAGTCCACGTGCCAGCCGGCGACCGCGTCGCTGGCGGTGGCGTCCACCACGATGTCGCCGGCCCGCAGCGCCTCGCCTTCGGCCCAGGGCGGCAAGCCACCGGCATCGCTGCGCGCGGGCGCATTGCGGGCCTGCAGCAGCGCGCGCTCGGCGCCCTCCGCGCAATGCTGCAAGGCGCGCGAATTGGCCAGCCACAGCAGCGGCGGCAGCGCCAGCCCGCGCGTGCGTAGGCGTTCGTAGCGGGCCACGAAGGCCGTGCCGACCACGCCGGTGCCGAGCAAGCCCAATCGGGGCCTCGGCGCCGTCGCCGAGGCCAAGCACACGACCGAGCTCATGCGTCGGCGAGCTTGCGTTTGGACTCCGCCAGCACTGCCGCGGCGCGCGCCAAGCCGGCCTGCAGGTCGGCCACCAGGTCCTCGGCCGCCTCGATGCCCACCGACAGGCGCAGCAAGCCGTCGGAAATGCCCGCCTTGGCGCGCGCTTCCGGCGTCATCGCCGCATGCGTCATCGAGGCCGGGTGCGCGACCAGGCTCTCCACGCCGCCCAGCGACTCGGCCAGCGTGAAGTAGCGCAGGCCATCGACGAACGCGCGCACCGCCGCTTCGCCGCCGTCCAGCTCGAAGGAGATCATCGCGCCGAAGCCCTTCTGCTGGCGCGCCGCCAGCGCGTGCCCCGGGTGCGAGGCCAGGCCGGGGTAGTACACCTTCGACACCGCGTCGTGGCCGTCGAGCAGCGCCACCACCGCCTGCGCGTTCTCCTGGTGCACGCGCAGGCGCGCGTCCAGCGTGCGCAGGCCGCGCAAGGTGAGGAACGCATCGAACGGCGAGCCGGTCAGGCCCAGCGCGTTCGCCCACCAGACCAGCTGCTGGTGCAGCTCGGCATCGCGCGCGACCACCGCGCCGCCGACCACGTCGCTGTGGCCGTTGACGTACTTGGTGGTGGAGTGGACCACCAGGTCGGCGCCGAACTCGATCGGCCGCTGCAGCGCCGGCGACAGGAAGGTGTTGTCCACCACCGCGAGCGCGCCGGCCTTGTGCGCGGCATCGATGACGAAGCGCAGGTCGGTGATGCGCAGCAGCGGGTTGGACGGGGTCTCGATCAGCACCAGCTTCGGCGCCTGCGCCAGCGCCTCGCCCAGCGACACCGGGTTGGTCAGGTCGGCGGTGATCAGCTCGAAATGGCCCTTCTTGGCCAGCGCGTTGAACAGGCGCCAGCTGCCGCCGTACGCGTCGTGCGGCACCACCAGCTTGTCGCCCGGCTGCAGCAGCGCGTTGAGCACCAGGTTGATCGCGCCCATGCCGGTGGAGGTGACCACGCCGCCGGCGCCGCCCTCCAGCTGCGCCAGCGCCTCGCCGAGCAGGTCGCGGGTCGGGTTGCCGCTGCGCGTGTAGTCGTACTCGCGCTTGTTGCCGAAGCCGTCGAACGAGAAGTTCGACGACAGCACGATCGGCGGGGTCACCGCGCCGTAGGCGGCATCGCGATCGATGCCGGCGCGCACCGCGCCGGTGGCCGGGCTACAGGGAAGGTCGGTGTCGTGGAAGCTCATGCGGTTTCTCCGGTAGCGCGAAAGGCGGTGGCGAGGATCGCGTCGATGCGATCGGTTTCCTTCAGGAAGGCGTCGTGGCCGTAGGGCGAACGCAGCACGCGCAGGCTGCCGCGCGGGCCCAGGCCTTCGACCAGGGCGACCATGTCCGACAGCGGCACCAGCCGGTCGCCCTCGACCGCGACCGCGATGGTCGGCACGGCGACCGCGGCGGGATCGATGCGGTGCAGGTCGATGGATTCGGACAGGCGCAGGTAGGCGTTGACCTGGGTGCGGGCGACGTACTGCGCGCCGGCCGCGTCGAGGTAGTCCTCGGCGGCCACGCGTACGCGGCCGTTGATCACTTCCGGCGCCGCGTCGAAGCGCTCGCCGAACTCCTCGGGGGTGCGATAGCTGAGCATCGCGAACTGGCGCGCCAGCGACAGCCCATGGCTCTCGGCGCATTGCAGCTGGCCCAGCGCGACCGCGCGGCGCTGCAGCGCGCGCCAGGCCGCCGCGTACGGGTGCGCGCGATGCGCGCCGCTGACCGCGACCAGCTTCCGAACCCGCGGCGCATGCCGGATCGCGAACTGCAGGCCGACCAGCGCGCCATAGGAATAGCCGACATAGCCCTGCAAGCGCTCGATACCGAGCGCGTCGAGCAGCGCGGCGATCGCATCGGCCTGGTCGGCGGTGTCGATCGGCGCATCGAGCGTCCCGTCGGCACCGAGGAAATCGAAGGCCAGGACCCGGCACCGCGCCGGCGCCAGCGTACGCCCGGCGTCCAGCAATCCTTCCGCCCAGCCCTTCTCCGGGAACAGCGCATTCGATGCGACATGGCGATGCGCCGAGATGCCGCCGGCCACGAACACCACCGGCGCGTCGGCCGCGCCGACCAGCTCGTAGCGCAGCACGACATTGCGCAGGCCGGCATGGCGCATCGGCAACGCCACCACCACCTCGCCGCGCACGGCGATGCGCCCCTCGTCGTCGGCGACGGGCGTGTAGGCATAGGCGTTGCGGGAAACGGCTTGGGCGAGGCTCATGGCGGGATTCCGGGGGAAAACGGCCATCGAGCTTCGCGGAGCTCGCGTTCGACCTGCGGAAGGCAAGGTTCGAACCATCTTTCGGCGGACGCGGGGTCCCCGCAGGATTTGGCACCGAACACGCGGCTTGCGCCGCGCTGGTTGCCCCGGCATCAAAGGGCCTGTCCCTCCGCCGGTCTCGATGGTGCGGCTACGATGCCACCGCCCCCCGAGCATGTCAATCGCTTTATTCGGATGAAGCGATACGATTTCAACGGTTACGATCGCCCGCGATAATCCGCCCCCCATTCAGCCATCCGCGCCCGTGCCCCAGCGCTCCCTCCGCCTCTGCTGCGCCGCCCTGCTCGCGTGCATCCCCGCGCTGGCGATGGCCCAGCGCCTGCTGGATTGGCGCCACCGAGAAACGCCCGCCCCCGCTGCATCCGCCCCGGCCGCCGCGCCGCCGCGCTGGCTGCAGATCGAGGACGAAGGCGGCATCCAGCGGGCTTGGATCGGCAACCCATTGGCCGGGCCCGTCCAGGTCCGCCTGGTGGGCGATGCCGGCGGCGGGCCCAGGGCCGTACCGGCCTTGCCGGTGACGTTGGAACTGGAGGCGGGAGAGCGCCGGCTCGCCGCGCGGCTCTATCCGTCGGCTCCCGGCAAGATGCCGCCCCTGCGGCTGGACATCGACGCCGTTCCCGGCTCGCCGCGAGGCCGCGCGGACGACGTCGTCTACCGCCTGCCGTTCTCCGGCGTCCCGGTCCATGTCGGCCAGGGATTCGGCGGCGCGTTCAGCCATCGCGACCCCGCCAACTTCCACGCGCTGGACTTCGCCCTGCCGGAAGGCACGCCGGTACTCGCGGCCCGCGAGGGTGTCGTGATGGAGATACGCGGCGACTTCCGCGAGGGCGGGCGCGACCCGGCACGGTTCGGAACGCAGGCCAACCTCGTCCGCGTCCTGCATGCCGACGGCAGCATGGCCCTCTACGCGCATCTCGCCCCCGGCGGTACCGGGGTCCGGCCCGGCCAGCGCGTGCGCGCCGGCGACCGGCTCGGGCTGTCCGGCAACACCGGCCTGAGCACCGGCCCGCACCTGCATTTTGCCGTACAACTCAACCGCGGAATGCGGCTGGTGTCGGTGCCCTTCCGGATGGCCGGCCCCTTGGGCGAGCTGCGCTTCGCGCGGCCTGCCGTCTCCGCGCCCGCGCCGGCCGCGCCAGGAAGCCCGCTATAATCCCGGGCTTCCCTTTCCGCTCCAGCGCCCGGCCGGGCGCGTTTCCATGTCCGAAGTCGCCACCGAAGCCGCGCGCCGCCGCACCTTCGCCATCATTTCCCACCCCGACGCCGGCAAGACCACGCTGACCGAGAAGCTGCTGCTGTTCGGAGGCGCGATCCAGATGGCCGGCTCGGTCAAGGGGCGCAAGGCCGCGCGCCACGCCACTTCCGACTGGATGGCGCTGGAAAAGGAGCGCGGCATCTCGGTCACCTCGTCGGTGATGCAGTTCCCGTACGAAGGCAAGATCGTCAACCTGCTCGACACCCCCGGCCACGCCGACTTCGGCGAGGACACCTACCGCGTGCTCACCGCGGTGGACTCGGCGCTGATGGTCATCGACGTGGCCAAGGGCGTGGAGGAGCGCACCATCAAGCTGATGGAGGTGTGCCGCCTGCGCGACACGCCGATCATGACCTTCATCAACAAGCTCGACCGCGAGGGCAAGGACCCGATCGAGCTGTTGGACGAAGTGGAAAGCGTGCTCGGCATCCAGTGCGCCCCGGTGACCTGGCCGATCGGCATGGGCCAGCGCCTGAAGGGCGTGGTCCACCTGGTCACCGGCGAGGTGCACCTGTACGAGCCGGGCCGCAACTTCACCCGCCAGGACTCGACGATCTTCCCGTCGCTGGACGCCCCCGGCCTGGCCGAGAAGATCGGCGAAGAGATGCTCGCCCACCTGCGCGACGAACTGGAACTGGTGCAGGGCGCCAGCCATCCGTTCGACAAGCAGGCCTATCTGGACGGCAAGCAGACCCCGGTGTTCTTCGGCTCGGGCGTGAACAACTTCGGCGTGCAGCCGCTGCTGGACTTCTTCGTCGAGCACGCGCCCTCGCCGCAGCCGCGCGCCACCACCGGCCGCGGGGTGCAGCCCACCGAGGAAAAGCTGACCGGCTTCGTCTTCAAGATCCAGGCCAACATGGACCCGCAGCATCGCGACCGCGTCGCGTTCATGCGCGTGTGCTCGGGCAGGTTCTCCGCCGGCATGAAGGCCTTCCACGTGCGCAGCGGCAAGGAAGTGAAGCTCGCCAACGCGCTGACCTTCATGGCCTCCGACCGCGAGATCGCCGCCGAGGCCTACCCGGGCGACGTGATCGGCATCCACAACCACGGCACGATCTCGATCGGCGACACCTTCACCGAGGGCGAGCAGCTCGGCTTCACCGGCATCCCCAACTTCGCCCCGGAGCTGTTCCGCCGCGCGCGCCTGCGCGACCCGCTCAAGCTCAAGCAGCTGCAGAAGGGCCTGGCGCAGCTGTCGGAGGAAGGCGCCACCCAGTTCTTCCGCCCCCTGATGAGCAACGACCTCATCCTCGGCGCGGTCGGCGTGCTGCAGTTCGACGTGGTCGCCTACCGCCTGAAGGACGAGTACGGCGTGGACGCCACCTTCGAGCCGGTCGCGGTCACCACCGCGCGCTGGATCGAGTGCGCCGATGCCAGGAAGCTGGAAGAGTTCCGCGAGAAGAACGCCCTGAACCTGGCCATCGACGCCGCCGGGGAGCTGGTCTATCTCGCGCCGACCCGGGTCAACCTGCAGCTCGCCCAGGAACGCGCGCCCGGCGTCAAGTTCCATGCCACCCGCGAGCACGCCCACAGCGTGGCGGTCGATTGATCGGCCGCCGCAACTAGGCCTCTCCCCGCCGGCATGGGCCGGACGCAGCCTGCCTACGCGGGCAGGCGGGGCGAGGTGCTTGCGATGCCCAGCAATGCGAATGTCTCGCAATTAGGGTAACGTGCGGCCATGAACGCCGATGCCTCGCCCTCCACCGATTTCCGCGACGAACTGGCCAGCGCGCTCACCCACGGCCTGGGCGCCATCGCCGCCCTGGCCGGCGGCGCGGTCCTGATCACCCTGGCGGCGATCTATGGCGACGGATGGCAGCTGGGCACCTCGATCGTATTCAGCGCCACCCTGCTCCTGCTCTACGTGGCCTCCACGCTCTACCACGCGATCCCGCATCCCGGCGCCAAGGCGCGGCTGCAGGTGTTCGACCACTGCTGCATCTATCTGCTGATCGCCGGCACCTACACCCCGTTCACGTTGATCGGCCTGCGCGGGCCATGGGGTTGGGGCCTGTTCGCGGCGATCTGGTCGCTGGCCATCGCCGGCGTGGTGTTCAAGCTCTTCTACACCGGCCGCTTCCGCCTGCTCTCGACCCTGATCTACATCGCGATGGGCTGGCTGGTGGTGGTGGCGCTCAAGCCGCTGCTGCAGGCGCTGGACGGTTTCACGCTGGGCTGGCTGCTCGCCGGCGGCCTGTTCTACACGCTGGGCACCTGGTTCTACCAGCGCGATTCGATCCGCTATTTCCACGCCATCTGGCACCTGTTCGTGCTCGCGGGCAGCGTCTGCCACTTCGTTGCGGTGACTTCACAAGTGCTGTGACGCCGCCGCCGGGGTTTCGCGCCCCCTGCACGCACGGCTGAGAACCATGGGCGCATGAACGATGCGCCCGCCCCGGATTCTTCCAGGCGCCCATCGCGCCGCCGCCCGATCCTCCTCGCCGTACTCGCGGCGCTGGCGATCCTCCTGGCCCTGCTGGTCGCGCTGTGGGACTGGAACTGGTTCCGCGGCCCGGTCGAACGCATGGTCCAGGCGCGGACCGGACGCGAGTTCCGGATAGGACGGCTCGACGTCGATCTTGGCCGCGTCGCCACGATCCGCGGCGACGACCTCACCCTCGCCAATGCCGCCTGGTCGCGGCAACCGCTGATGGCCCGCGCCAAGCGCGCCGAGATCGACCTTCGCCCCTGGCCCCTGCTCCGGGGCGAAGTGCGGATTCCGGAAATACGCCTGGACCGTCCCGAGGTGTGGCTGGAAGCCGGCAATGGCGACCACCCGGGCAACTGGGTCTTCGGGCAGGGCGCCGGCGGCGGCCGGTTGCCGGCCATGGGACGGCTGCGGGTAGAGCAAGGCCGCCTGCGTTTCGTCGATGCGGCCAGCCGCACCGACATCGACGTCGACATCCACAGCCTGCCGGCCGCAGGCCGCGATCCCGCCGCACCGATCGCGGTGGCCGGCCAAGGACGCTGGCGGGGCAATCCGTTCGCGCTGGAAGGCAGCACCGCCTCGCCGCTGGAACTGAGCCAGACCGACCATCCGTTCCGAATCGACCTGCGCGGCAACGCGGGCCCGACCCGCGCGCACGTGCGCGGCACGCTGACCAACCCGTTCCAGTTCCGCGTATTCGACCTGCAGATGACCCTGGACGGCCAGGACATGCAGGACCTGTATCCGCTCATCGGCGTGGCGATCCCCCCGACGCCGCCGTACCACCTGGAAGGCCGTCTCAAGCGCGACAACGAGACCTGGCGCTACGAGGGCTTCAGCGGGCGCGCCGGCGACAGCGACCTGTCCGGCACCGCACGGATCGACACCGGCGGCGAGCGCCCCCTTCTCACCGCCGAACTGGTTTCGCGGCGCCTGGATTTCGACGACCTCGCGGGATTCATCGGCGCACCGCCCAGGACCGATGCCGGCGAGGCCGCCAATCCCGAACAGAGGCGGCTGGCCGCCGAGCGCGCCGCCAAGCCGCGCGTCCTGCCGGATACGCCCTACAACCTGTCGAAGCTGCGCGCGATGGACGCGAAGGTGCATTGGAAAGCCCACCGCATCGATGCGCCGTCGCTGCCGCTGGACGACATGGACGTCCGTCTCACCCTCGAGAACGGGCTGCTCGAACTCGATCCGCTGGACTTCGGCGTGGCCGGCGGCGACATCCGCGCGAACGTCAGCATGGATGCGCGGCGCGCGGCCATCACCACCCAGCTGCGGGCCAGCCTGCGCAAGCTGCAGTTCGGCCGGCTCTTCCCGGACGCGAAACTGGCCCGGGAAGCTTCCGGGGCCATCGGCGGCGAAATCGACCTCACCGGCGACGGCAACTCGATCGCGGCGATGCTCGGCTCGTCCGACGGCAACGTCGCCATCGGGATGGGGCGCGGCCGCGTCAGCAACCTGGTCATGGAACTGGCGGGCCTGGACGTCGCCGAAACCCTCAAGTACCTGCTCGGCAAGGACCGCAGCATCCCGCTGCGCTGCGCCTTCGCCGACTTCGGCGTGCGCGACGGGCGGATGCGATCGCGCGCGTTCGCCTTCGACACCACCGACACGATCATCCTCGGCGAAGGCACCGTCGACCTGAAGGACGAATCCCTCGATCTGCTGCTGCGGCCGCGCCCCAAGGACCGCAGCATCCTCGCCTTCCGCTCGCCGCTGCGCATCGGCGGCACGTTCAAGGATCCCTCGTTCCGGCCCGACGCCAAGGCGCTCGGCGCACGCGGCGTGATCGCGCTCACCCTGGGCAGCATCGCCCCGCCGGCGGCGCTGCTGGCCACGATCGAGGCCGGCCCGGGCAAGGACAGCGACTGCGGCGGCCGCTACGCCCGATGAGCCGGGTCAACCGGCGATATAGCGCTGCAGTTGGTCGATGTCGCGCCGCTGCTCCTCGATCACGGCCTTGACCAGGTCGCCGATCGACACCACGCCGACCACGCGCCCGTCCTCCGTCACCGGCAGGTGGCGGATGCGGCGCTCGGTCATGATCTGCATGCAGCGCTCGACGCTTTCCGCCGGCGCCACCGTCACCACCTGTGCGGTCATGATCTCGCCGACCTGCGTCGTGGCCGAGGAGCGGTCGCGCAGCACCACCTTGCGGGCGTAGTCGCGCTCGGACAGGATCCCGACCAATCGCTCGCCCTGCATCACCAGCACCGCCCCGATGCTCTTCTCCGCCATCAGGCGGATCGCGTCGATGACCGCGGCATCGCTCCCTACCGCAAAGACCTCAGGCGTCTTCTTCGCCTTCAACAATTGCCGAACGGTTTGCATGGCCTGCTCCATCGCTGGACTGGTGCCCGGAGGATACCTCCGCGGCCCCGGCCCGGATGTCGACGAAGTACAACGGCCGGTGCTTGGCCTCGTCGTAGAGCCGCCCCAGGTATTCGCCGATCATGCCCAGGGCCACCAGTTGCACGCCGCCCAGGAACAGGATCACCGCCATCATCGTCGGCCAGCCCGCGACCGGATCGCCGAACAGCGCCGCCTTCGCCACCACCCAGACGGCGAACGCCAGCGCGAACGCGGCCGTCAGCAACCCCAGGTAGGTCGCGGCGCGCAGCGGCGCCGTGGAGAAGCTGGTGATGCCCTCGAGCGCGAAGTTCCACAGCTTCCACAACGTGAACTTGCTGCGCCCCGACAGCCTCGGCTCGCGCCGGTAGGGCACCGACACCTGCCGGAACCCCACCCAGCCGAACAATCCCTTCATGAACCGGTTGTGCTCGCGCAACTGCCGCAGTGCGGCCAAGGCCCGCGGCGAAAGCAAGCGGAAATCGCCCGTATCCGCCGGAATCGGCGTATGCGACAGCCGGCCGATCACGCGATAGAACGCCGCCGCGGCGATCCGCCTCGGCCAGCCCTCGCCGTCGCGATAGACGCGCGTGCCGAACACGTTGTCGTAGCCGGCGCGCCAATGCTCGACGAACTGGGGGATCAGCTCCGGCGGGTCCTGCCCGTCCGCGTCCAGCAGGACCACGGCCCCGTCCTCGACGTGGTCGAGGCCGGCCGTGATCGCCGCCTCCTTGCCGAAGTTGCGCGACAGGCGGATCGCACCGACGCCGGGATCGGTCCGGACCAGTTCTTCCAGCACGTCCCAGGTCCGGTCCGTGCTGCCGTCGTCGACGTACAGCACCCGGGGCCGCAGCTCCGGCATCGCGTCGAGCACCTTGCGCAGCCGGGGATGCAACAGCGGGAGCGAAGCCGCTTCGTTGTAGGCGGCGATCACCACCGTCAGGCGTGTTGCCGGCGCGGGGCTCATCTCGCCTCCAAGTAGGCAGGCCCGCCCAGCTGCGCCGCCTGGCGCTGGATCCAGGCGGCGCGGCGCGACACGTAGGGACCTGGATTGCGCGCGTCGTAGCGGCGCGGCGCCGGCAGCACCGCGGCCAGCCGCGCCGATTGCGCCGGCGTCAACCGATCGGCATCCGTGCCCCAGAACGTCTTCGCGGCCGCCTGCGCCCCGTAGATGCCGTCGCCGAACTCGGCGAAGTTCGCGTACATCTCGATGATGCGCCGCTTGGGCCACAGCAGCTCGATCAGCACCGTATACCAGGCCTCCAATCCCTTCCGCACCCAGCTCCGGCCCTGCCACAGGAACAGGTTCTTCGACACCTGCTGGCTGATCGTACTGGCGCCGCGCAGGCGGCCGCCGCGCGCATTGTGGTCGCGCGCCTTCTCGATCGCCTGCAGGTCGAATCCATCGTGCAGCGGAAAGCGCTGGTCCTCGGCCGCCACCAGCGAGATCGGCAGGCTCCGCGACATCCGGTCCAGGTCGCGCCATTCATGGCGCAGCCGGAACTCCCAGTCGCCGCTGCCCCAGGCCTCGACGCAGCGCCATACCATCACCGCGCTCACCGGCGGATCGACGAAACGCAGCACCGCCACTTGCAGGAAGCTGGCCGCGGCGAACAACAGCGGCAAGGCCAACAGCCAGCGCCCCCAGCGACGACGGCGATGCCCCGTCTTGTACTCCTGCGGCTCCGCCCCCATCGTTGCACTATCCCCTCTGTCTGTTATGAGTCCCTCGCAAGAGCACGGCACACCCGCGTGCCGGTGTCTTGGGTGTGAATCCCTCACAAAAGCGCGGCACATCCCTGTGCCGGTGTCCTTTTCAATTTACCTGGCTGCATTATCCGGCAACAGGAACCTCGCATGCCTTCCATCGAAGTCCAAGACGACAAACTGATCCGCTTCCTGCTGCCCGCCGCCGGCGTGCGCGGCGTCCACGTGCGCCTGGACCAGGCATGGCACGACATCACCGGCCACTCGGACTACCCGCCGCGGGCCAAGGCGCTGCTCGGCCAGGCCTGCGCCGCCGCCGCGCTGTTCACCGGCCACACCAAGGTCGATGGCCGGCTCTCGATCCAGCTGCGCGGCGAGCACGGCCTGCGCACCCTGTTCGCCGAATGCACCGCCGCCGGCACCCTGCGCGGCATCGTCCGCCTCGAAGACGGCCAGGACGCTCCCGACGACCTGACCCGGCTGGGCGGGCAGTCGGTCCTGGCCATCACCATCGAGAATCCGGGCCTGGACCCGCGCGAACCGCAGCGCTACCAGAGCCTAGTGTCGCTCGACGTGCCGTTCCTGGACGAGGCCTTCGAAGGCTATTTCCGCCAATCGGAGCAATTGCCGACCCGCCTGCTGCTCGCGGCCGGCCAGGACCACGTGGCCGGCCTCCTGCTGCAGAAGCTGCCGGGCGACCAGGGCGACGACGACGGCTGGACCCGCAGCGGCGCCCTGTTCGACACCCTGGCCGCCCCCGAGCTGCTGGCAACCCCCGGGCGCGAGCTCCTGCACCGCCTGTTCCACGAGGAGAACCCCGAGCTGCTGGGCGAAAAACCCCTGGGTTTCGCCTGTTCATGTTCGCGGGAACGGGTCGCCGCCATGCTGCAGTCGCTGGGCGAGGAAGAAGCCCGCGCCGCGGCCGAACCGACCGGCGCGATCGAGGTAAGATGCGAATTCTGTGGGCGGGAGTATCACTTCCCGTTGACCGAATTGCCTATATTGTTCGCCGAGCGGCCGGCCGAGGCCCCCGCCTCGGAAAGGCTTCAATGACCCGGATGCCGGCGCGGTTCGAGGCGCGGGGCCGGGCGTCGTGTCGGGAATACACCAGGTTTGAGTTCTGGGGAGAACTGAGACTTGTTAAGAAATCATAATCCTCCTAACATTTTCACCCTGCCTTCCCGGGAACTTAACGGCTGCCCCTCGGTCTGATCGTTCGTCATGAGAGCCCTCCTGCGACTGTCGCTTGCCCTGTCCACCGCGCTTGCCGCGGCGACGGGCGTGCACGCGCAGAACGCGGCCTCCAGCACGGTCCTGCCGGTCTGGAACCAGGGCAGCGGCAAGGTCGAGGCCTTGCTCTACCTCGAACCGACCGGCGAGCAGAAGGCAGGCGCACGCTGGCACTTCGGCCGCAACTCGCTGGACGCCGCCTTCGGCCTGTCCTCGGGCGATTCGCTCGGCCTGCTGTGCAACAGCAACCGCGGCACCAGCATCAGCGGCCTGGCGAGCCATTGCCTGCTCGCCAGCCTCGGCGACGATGACGACGTCACCGGCAAGCACGCATCGGCGACCCTGGGCTTCAACCGGGGCGGCACCCGCGTCGGCGTGAGCCTGGGCAACGGCCGCGACACCCTTCCCGGCTGGCTGACCGCCGGCACCAAGACCCCGCCGGCCCGCGTCGAGCAGAACGACCTGACGGTGTTCGGACAGAAGAACATCGGCAAGGAAGGCTTCGTCTCGATCGGCGGCACCTTCGCGCGCGCGCGCCTGGTCCCGCTGGCAGAAGCCGCGCCGGGCCTGGTCGACCAATGGGACAGCAAGACCCTCAGCGTCGGCGGCGGCTACGGCTCCTTCAGCGCCAACATCATCGGCCGCGTCGTCGACGTCCCCGGCCAACCCGAGAAGTGGCAGGGCCTCGGCCTGGGCCTGACCTGGCGCACGCCCTGGAGCGGCCAGCTCACCGTAGGCGCCGAGAACATCGTCACCCGCGGCAAGAACCCGTTCGCGCCCAACAACGAAAGCAACAGCGACAGCACGGTACCGTACGTTCGGTACGAGCAGGATCTCTGAGGCCCGCCCGTTCCGCGGCGGCCCATTCACCGATATCCCGAAAGCAAGGCGCTCCCGCGCAGGGGGCGCTTTCCGCGTCAGGCCGAACCCTGGAGAAACCGGGACGGCCTGCCCCTTCACCCCACCCCCTGATCCATTGTTAACGGGACTTTAATTCTCTCCGGAACGCAGATACCATCGGTTCACCCTGACGGCTTTGGCTTCGCTCTTTCGAAGCCGCCCTCGGGCAAACCCTTGGCAGTACCCAAGATCTCACTTGGAGAGAGAGCTAATGAATTGCAAGACCAACACACTGCGCGATGCAGTTGTGCTCGCGCTCGCCGTGGGCGCGACCGGCACCGGCACCGCGTTCGCCCAGGATTCTGGTTCCCCGACCAACCTCGACCGCATCGAGGTTACCGGCTCGCGCATTCGTTCGGTGGATGTGGAAACTGCCCAGCCGGTTTTCACCGTTTCCAGCGAGGACATCCAGAAGTCCGGCTTGATCAGCGTTGGCGACATCCTGCAGAACCTGTCCATCTCCGGCACTCAGACTTTCAGTAAGGCGGCGGTGCTGACCTCCAATCCGGAGCAGGGTGGTCAGTACGTCAACTTGTACAACCTTGGTGAACAGCGCACTCTGGTGCTGGTCAACGGCAAGCGTTGGACCACCAGCTTGGCCGGCTTCACCGACCTGTCCACGATCCCGAGCTCGCTGATCGAGCGCATCGAGATCCTCAAGGACGGCGCTTCGGCAATCTACGGTTCCGATGCCGTGGCTGGCGTGGTCAACATCATCCTGAAGAAGAGCTTCGACGGCGCCGAAGCATCGGTCCTGTACGGCCAGAACTCGGATGGCGATGGCACCAAGACCCGGTACACACTGACCATGGGTGCGACCGGCGAACGCTCATCGATCCTGCTGGGTGCCTCCTACTCCGATGAAGATCCAGTTTGGGCCAAGGACCGCGAGCTGACTCGTTACACCTACGGTCCCAATCACGCCACCTCCGGCTTGAGCGCCACTGGTCCGTGGGGCCGCTTCATCCACCCCGACACCGGTGCGCAGATGGTGCTGAACCACACCGGCTCCTACGACGGTGACGGCGTTGGCGCCGATTCGCGCAACATCGCCAACTATCACCGCGGCGTCACCACCAATGATCGTTTCAACGCGATCAACCAAATGATGTGGAACCAGAGCAACACCAACAAGTCGCTGTTCGCTTCGGGCGCCTATGACATCACCGACAACATCAAGCTGACTTCGACGGCGATGTACTCCGAGCGCGACTCCAAGCGCCAGATCGCGGGCTATCCGCTCAGCACCACGGCGCAACCCAACTTCCCGGTCTACATCGATGCGGACAGCTACTACAACCCGCTGCCGGGCAACGACTTGACGTTCTTCCGCCGCACCATCGAGATGCCGCGCGTTACCGAGAACAAGGTCAAGAACACCCACTTCGACGTTTCGCTGGAAGGCGCGTTCGACGTCGGTACCCATGGTTGGAACTGGGATGTCGGCTTCAACTACAACAAGTTCCACGTCACCGACATCAGCACCGGCAATATCAACCTGCTGGCACTCCAGAAAGCGCTGGGTCCGTCGTTCCTGAACGCCGATGGCGTCGTGCAGTGCGGAACGGAAGCCAATCCGCTCCCGCTGGGCACCAACCTGGGCCTGGGCCAGTGCACGCCGTTCAACGTGCTGGGTGGCCCGAGCGCCTCGACCGCCGACGCGTTGAAGTACATCAGCACGCTCGGCCAGTCCACCCAGCAAAGCGAAACCAGCATCTGGACCGCCAACATCACCGGCGGCCTGTTCGACATGCCGTGGGGCGCGGGCGAATTGTCCTTCGCCGCCGGCTTGGAGCATCGCGAAGTCAAGGGCTACGACTATCCGGACCAGGCTTCGAGCAACGGCTTCACCACCGACCTGGCCAGTTGGGCCACCGAAGGCCGTTACCAAACTAATGAAGTGTACCTGGAGTTCATGATTCCGGTCCTTAAGGATGTGCCGTTTGCCAAGGAGCTGTCGTTCGACGTGGCTGGCCGTTACTCGAACTACGACCGCTTCGGCAACACTACCAATACCAAGTACAGCTTCACCTGGAAGCCGATCGACGATTTGCTGGTGCGCGGCACCTACGGCAAGGGCTTCCGGGCCCCGACGCTGGATGACACCTTCGGCGGTGGTTCGCAGTCGTTCGACACCTTCGTGGATCCGTGTGACGCGCAATTCGGCTCGCGCGACAACCCCGTGGTGAACGCACGTTGCACGGCCGAGGGCCTGGCTAGCACCTTCCGCCAGACCGACAACGCAGGTGATCCTATCGATGGCCCCGGTGGCGCTCAGGGCATCGCGCCGTTCCAAGCGGGCGTGGGTAACGAGTTCCTTGAGCCGGAGTACAGCCGTACCCGCACCCTGGGTCTCGTATATAGCCCAAGCTATGTGCAGGGCCTGGACATTTCGCTGGACTGGTACCGCATCTCGATCTCCAACATCATCACCGCGATTTCGGCCAACTACGTGCTGAATCAGTGCTATGCCGGTGGCTCGGCGCAGTACTGCAACCAGTATGGGCGTGACGCCACCACCGGCCAGGTCGTGTCGCTACAGCGTGGCAATACCAACCTGGGCAAGATGGAGACCGAGGGCTACAACTTCGGCGCCCGTTATCGCCTGCCGGAATTGGGCATCGGTCAGTTTGTGGTGACCCTGGATACCAACTATCTGGTGAACTACCGCACCCAGAGTACCGCTGACGCCACCTGGGCCGATTACGCCGGCTACTGGAACTTCCCCCGAGTGCGCGGCACCCTCGGCGTGAATTGGTCCAAGGGTGATCTGTCGGTCAGTTGGGATCTGCGCTACTACGGTGGTTTCAGGGATTACTGCTGGGATACCGACGTGGAGTGCAACGAACCCAACTACCAGACCCAGAATCCCGGCTGGGATGGCGGCATTGGAGCCAATAAGAAGGGCTCGATCAACTTCCAGGATGTCTCGATTTCCTGGAACGCTCCTTGGAATGGCACCGTGACCGTCGGCGCTCGCAACATCTGGGACAAGAAGCCGCCGATCACTTACTCGGTAACCAACTCCAGCACCGCGGCCCTCGACCCGATGCTGGACTATGATCGCTACCTGTTCATGCAGTACACCCAGCGCTTCTGATATTGCTAATTGCAACACCTCAAGACCGGGCCAGAAATGGCCCGGTTTTTCTTTTGTATGCGCTCATTACTTTGCAAGTTCGATCCAGACAATAAAAAAAACCCCGCTCCGAGAGCAGGGCATTTTGCCTTTGTGGCGGAATTTAGAATCCGTCGCTCACCCAGGGATCAACGTCAGGATCACGTGCTCCACGTACGCCTCGAAATCCTCGCGCGCCTGCTTGGGTTGCTGCAGTTGCAGCGAGAGTTGCAGGAAGCCGACGTAGGCGGCGTAGGCCAGGCGGGCGCGATGGCGGGCATCGGTTGAGCTCAGGCCGGCCTGGCGGAACGAGGCGACCAGGTAGTCCATGCGGCTTTGCGATACCCGGTCGATGACGGGACGTACCGCGGGGTGGTCCAGGGCCTTGAGCAGTTCGCTGTAGATGACGTGCGGCCTGACCTCGTGCGCGACCAGTTGGAACAGCGCGCGCAGGCGCACGCGCGGGTCGGCCACTTCCTCCAGGCTGCCGAACACCTGTTCCTGCTCGACCTGTTCCCAGCGCTCCAGCGCCGCTTGCAGCAAGGCGTCCCGGGAGGGGAAATGCCAATAGAAGCTGCCCTTGGTCACGCCCAGGCGCCGGGCCAGGGGCTCGACGGCGACGGCCCCGACGCCTTGTTCGGCGATCAGATCGAGAGCGGCCTGCGCCCAGTCTTCCGCGCTGAGGCGGGAGTTGCGTCCGTTGCCGGGGCGTTCCTGGGCAGGACTGGAATCGGTGTCATTGCTCATCGGCCGATTTAACCATACGCCGGAGTCGGTTGCAGTATGTGGACCGCGATCCCCACCTCGAATCCTCCCGGTTCAGGCACTTATATCGCCATACCCCTCAGTATTGACACTCGCGGAGAGCCATCCATACCATTAGGTATGGTTACGACATCCTCCCTCCCTGCAATGCCTCCTGCGCGGCCGCTTGTCGGGGCCGATGCGATGCGCCTGCAGGCGAGCTTCCATGGTCCCGACGACGGCGTGCCCGTGCTGCTCGCCCATGGCTTCGGGCAGACGCGCAGTGCGTGGGAATCCACCGCGAAGGCATTGGCCGATGCAGGCTTCCGCGCGATCTCCTACGACGCGCGCGGACATGGCGAATCGGACTGGAACGCCAAGGACACGCCCTACAGCGGCGAGCAGTTCACCGACGACCTGATCGTCATCGCCGGCGAGATGAGCGAGCCGCCGGTGCTGGTCGCGGCGTCGATGGGCGGGCTGTTCGGACTGCTGGCGGAGGCGCGCTGGCCGGGGTTGTTCCGGGCGATGGTGCTGGTCGACATCACGCCGCGCTGGGATACCCGCGGCGTCGAGCGCATCCTGGCGTTCATGACCGCGCATCCGGACGGCTTCGATTCGCTGCAAGCCGCGGCGGACGCGATTTCCGCCTACCTGCCGCATCGTCCCCGCAAGTCCGAGGACGGATTGCGTCGCCTGCTGCATCCCGATGCCCATGGCCGCTGGCATTGGCACTGGGATCCGCGCCTGATCGCCGAGCTGGCCGGCGGCGATGCCGCGCAACAGCAGGCGGTGATGGTCGAGGCGGCCAGGCAGGTGCGTTGCCCGGTGCTGCTGGTCAGCGGCGGGCGCAGCGACCTGGTCACGCCGCAGACGATTTCCGAATTCATGTCGCTGGTGCCGCACGCGCAGCATGTGCAGCTCCCGGATGCCACCCACATGGTGGCCGGCGACGACAACACCGCGTTTACCGCGGCTGTGCTGCATTATCTGGACTCGCTGCCCCCGGCAAACGTCGCGACGTCCAACCTCATCGAGCACGTCACTGGAGCAAGATCATGAGCATCGTTGTGCCGTTCCTCCTCGTACTGGTAGCGGCCGGTTTCGCCGCCTACCACCGCATGCGCCTGGCCGCCTGGGTCGCCATCGCGGCGACCCTGCTGGTCGCGGGCTGGCTGCTGGGCGCCAATCCCACCGCCACGGCCGTCGCCGCCGTGCTCATGCTGCTGGTGTCGGTGCCGGTGCTGCTGCCGTTCCTGCGCAAGCCGCTGATCACCGCGCCGCTGCTCAAGGTGTTCCGCAAGGTGTTGCCGCCGCTGTCGCAGACCGAGCGCATCGCGCTGGAGACCGGTTCGGTCGGCTTCGAGGGCGAACTGTTCACCGGCGACCCGGACTGGCAGAAGCTGCTGAACTATCCCAAGCCGCAGTTGACCGCCGAGGAGCAGGCCTTCCTGGACGGCCCGGTCGAAGAACTGTGCAAGATGGTCAACGAGTGGGAGATCAACCACGTCCACGCCGACCTGCCGCCGGAGCTGTGGGACTTCATCAAGAAGAACAAGTTCTTCGGCATGATCATCCCGAAGGAGTACGGCGGCCTGGGCTTCTCCGCGCTGGCGCACCACAAGGTGATCCAGAAGCTGGCCTCGGTCAGCAGCGTGGTCAGCTCCACCGTCGGCGTGCCGAACTCGCTGGGCCCCGGCGAGCTGCTGGTGCACTACGGCACCCAAGAGCAGAAGGAGCATTACCTGCCGCGCCTGGCGCAGGGCATCGAGGTCCCGTGCTTCGGCCTGACCGGTCCGTTCGCCGGCTCCGACGCCACGTCGATCCCGGACTACGGCATCGTCTGCAAGGGCGAGTGGAACGGCGCCAACGTGCTCGGCGTCAAGCTCACCTTCGACAAGCGCTACATCACGCTGGCGCCGGTGGCCACGATCATCGGCCTGGCGTTCCGCATGTACGACCCGGACGGCCTGATCGGCGACACCCGGGACATCGGCATCACGCTGGCGCTGCTGCCGCGCGAGACCCCCGGGGTGGAGATCGGCCGCCGCCACTTCCCGCTTAACTCGCCGTTCCAGAACGGGCCGATCCACGGCCGCGAGGTGTTCATCCCGCTGAGCCAGCTGATCGGCGGCGTGGACATGGTCGGCAAGGGCTGGAACATGCTCAACGAATGCCTGGCCGTGGGGCGCTCGATCACCCTGCCCTCCACCTCCAGCGGCGGCGCCAAGTTCGGCGCGGTGGTGACCGGTTCCTACGCGCGCATCCGCAAGCAGTTCGGCCTGTCCGTCGGCCGCTTCGAGGGCGTGGAAGAGGCCCTGGCCCGCATCGGCGGCAAGGCCTACGTGTGCAGCGCGCTGTCGCAGGCCACCGCCGCGGCGGTGGACCGCGGCGACGTGCCGTCGGTGCCGTCGGCGATCGCCAAGTACCACTGCACCACGATGGCGCGCGAGATCGTCAGCGACGTGATGGACGTGATCGGCGGCAAGGGCATCATCCTCGGCCCGCGCAACTTCGCCGGCCGCGCCTGGCAGGCCTCGCCGATCGGCATCACCGTCGAGGGCGCCAACATCATGACCCGCAGCCTGCTGATCTTCGGCCAGGGCGCGATCCTGTGCCATCCGTGGGTGATGAAGGAGATGAAGGCGGCGCAGGACAGCGACAGCGCGCGCGGCCTGGAGGAATTCGACCAGAGCCTGTTCGGCCACATCCGCTTCGGCATCTCCAATGCGGTGCGCTCGTTCTGGTTCGGCCTGACCGGGGCGAAGTTCGGTTCGGCGCCGGGCGACGACTACACCCGCCGCTACTTCCGCAAGCTCGACCGCTATTCGGCCAACCTGGCGCTGATGGCGGACGTGTCGATGATGATGTTGGGCGGCAAGCTGAAGTTCAAGGAATCGCTGTCCGGCCGGCTCGGCGACGTCCTGAGCCACATCTACATGACCAGCGCCATGCTCAAGCGCTACCACGACGAAGGCGCGCCGCAGGCCGAGCGCCCGCTGCTGGCCTGGGCGTTCCACGACAGCGTGCACAAGATCGAGGAGGCGCTGTCGGCCGCGCTGCGCAACTTCCCGATCCGCCCGGTCGGCTGGTTGATGTGGGCGTTGATCTTCCCGCTCGGCCGCCGCGCGGAAGCCCCCGGCGACCGCCTGTCGCGCCGCGTCGCCGCGCTGCTGATGGCGCCGAACGAGGCGCGCGACAGCCTCGCCCGCGGCGTGTTCCTGACCCCGTGCGAGAACAATCCGGGCGGGCGCATCGCCAGCTATCTGGCCAAGGCGGTCGCGGCCGAGCCGGTGGAGCGCAAGTTCCTGAAGGCGCTGAAGTCCAAGGGCATCGAGGCGCTGGAGTTCCCGGCACAGCTGGACGAAGCCGTGGCCGAGGGCGTGATCACCGGCGAGGAGCGCAAGCTGCTGGAGGAGCTGCGCGAACTCACGATGGACACCATCACCGTCGACGATTTCGATCCGCATGAGCTGCGCGCGGCCAGCTACTACGACCGGCACCAGCCGAAGCCGTCGCGCGAAGCGGCCTGATCCAATTCCATCGACACCAGGACGGCGGACCCAGGTCCGCCGTCCTCGCATCCGGTCCCCCGAAATGACGAACCTGCTTTCGCTGTATCGGCGCTTCGCCCGCTGGCCCGCCGGCCACTGGCTGTTCTCGCGCGCGATCTGCCTCAAGGCGCCCTACTTCGCCACGATCGCCCCGCGCATCACCCTGCTCGAACCCGGGCGCTGCGAAGCCCGCATCGCGCATCGCCGCCGCGTGCAGAACCATATCGGCACGGTGCACGCGATCGCGCTGTGCAATCTCGCGGAGCTGGTCGCCGGGGTGATGGTCGACGCCAGCCTGCCGCCGTCGATGCGCTGGATCCCGAAGGGCATGCAGGTGGACTATCTGAAGAAGGCCACCGGCACGATGCACGCCAACGCCACGCCGGCGGTGGCACTGCGCGAATCGGCCGAGGGCTACGACCTGCCGGTGGAGGTCGCGGTGCGCAACACGGCCGGCGAGGCCGTGTTCCAGGCACGGATCATGATGTGGGTATCGCCGCGCCAGCGCGCGGGCGGGTAAGCCGGACCGGTCAGATCCCCAGCCACAGCAACAGCAACCCCAGTGCGGCGGGGACTGCCTGCACGAACAGGATGCGCCGGCTGACGCTCCAGGCGCCGTAAAGCCCGGCCACGGCCACGCAGCCGAGGAAGAACGCGGCCACGTCGGCGCGGCCGGCGATCGCGCCCCAGGCCAGCCCCGCTGCCAGGAAGCCGTTGTAGAGCCCCTGGTTGGCCGCCAGCACGCGCGTGGCCTGCGCCTTCTCGAGCGTGTTGCGGAACGCCTTCAGGCCCGGCGGGCGCGTCCACAGGAACATCTCCAGCACCAGGATGTACAGGTGCAGCGCGGCTACCAGGCCGGTGAGGATCGTCGCAATCGGCGGCATCGCTACATCTGTCCACTCGTCATCGCTGTTCCGCCGATGATACGGCAGCGCCCACGTACTCGATCCGCTTCCAGAGCCGCCAGCCGATACCGGCAGCCAGGAGGGCCGCCGTGGCGCTGATGGCGGCGAATCCGCCGATCGCCATGCCGAGCGACTTCAGCCCGTTCATGCCGGTGGCGATTGCCACGTCGCCGAAGCGCCATACCGCGGTGTCGACCGCATTCTGGCCCTTGTAGCGCACGCTGCGTGGCACCCGCGTGTACAGGCTATGGCGTGCCGGCTCGGCCATGCCGTAGGCCAAGCCGCGGCTGACCACCAGGGCCAACACGGTAGGTGCTATCGGACCGATCAGGATCGGCAAGGAAAACAAGGGCGCGTGCGGATCATGCGAGAACACCACCAGCAGCAATACGGCGATGCTGATCGACGCCCACAGCATGATCAATGCACCGGGCCCCTTCCATGGCAGCAACCAGCGGGTCACGCCGAGCTGGACGACCACCGTCAGCAGATTGCCGGCAAGGTCGACGTCGGCATGGAAGCGGGTGCGCGACACCGCGTCGGCGAAAGTCGCCCCCGAGTAATCGACCATCAGCGCGTAGTTGACCGTGCCGATCCCATCGGCCAGCAGCAGCAGGATCGCCATGCCACGCATGAACGGATCGGTGAAGATCTGCTTCAACCCGTCCCACATGCTGCCGCCGATCGCGTCCTCGTGGCCGGCCTCGTGCCGGCGCGCGCCATGCGCGCTCGCCCAATGGCCCAGCAGCACCACGCAGACCGTGGCGATCCCCAGCAATGTGGCGGAGACCGCCAACAAGGGCGCCACGTCGATCACTTCGACCAACGAACGGGTCAGCGCTGGCCCCACCAGCGCACCGAGCGTGCCGGCAACGGCAATGATCGGGAAGAGACGCTTGGACTGTTCCAGGCTCCAGATGTCGGACATGAATATCCAGAACACCGACACCACGAACAGATTGAACACGCTGACCCAGACGAAGAACACGATTCCCAGCATGCGCGGACTGAGCAGCCCCAGATGGGTGAAGGCAGGAATGAAAGCCAGCTGGCACGCGATGAAGAACAAGTACACCAGAGGCACCAGCTTGCGCCTTGGCCAGCGCGAGGCGAACGCGGCGAACACCGGGGTCAGCACCAGCGTGGCGATGAAGGTGGCCGCGTAGAACCAAGGCAGTTGGGTCGAGCCGACCGCGGCCGACAATTGCTCGCGCACCGGGCGGATTACGTAGTAGGCAGCCAGCACGCAGAAAAAACAGACGAAAGAAATGGCGACGGCACGCCACTCCCCCTGTTTGACCCTTCCCGTGGAAACCCGCCCCGATGCCTGTTCGACCTGCATCCGCTTTGCCCTGCCCGACGAGGCGGGCAGTATACGATGCGGTGCAACAAGGACCGCTCGCCCCATGGAGCCGGCGACAGCACGGCTGCGTCGTCGGCGATGCGGGCTAGCGGACGATGGACCAAGAGAAACGTGCCAGCGATCGCAGCCGGCAGGCGGATAGCATCGCCTGCACCCGCCCCCCGCCGCATGCGGCACGCTTCACGCCGTTTTGATCCCGTAAATCGTGGGTTTTCAATGCGATGCCCATTCATCCTTGCCTTGTTTGTGCAATTCAGAAATGCGGCGCTAGAATCCCGGGAAGGTAGGGCCTTCGGCGGACAGACGTATGAAAGAGAAGAGCAGGCACCGGCGCATGCGGCCGGTCGCATCGGGGTTGCTCGGGATCCTGGTCCCGTTCGCATTGTCTTCCACCGCCCAGACGCCTGCCCCGGTCGCGCAGTCCCTGCAGCCCGTCGCCGGCGCCGCCCTGACCCAACCCGCTCCCTATCGCACCACGCTGGGCACCGCCGACGTGCAGCCGCCTGCCGCCGGCTTCAACGTCGCCGACTTCGAGGCGATGGCCGAGCAGCTCACCTACGGCCAGCGCGTGCCCGGCATGGCCATGGCCATCGTGCAGGGCGGCCGCGTGCTCAGCGCCAAGGGCTACGGCGTCACCAACGTCAACAACCCCGAACCGGTCGATGCGCATACCGTGTTCCGGCTCGCCTCGCTGTCCAAGGCCTTCGCCGGCACGATGGCCGGCCTGCTGGTCAACGATGGCGTCCTGCGCTGGGACAGCAAGGTCACCGACTACGTCCCGGGCTTCCAGCTCAGCGATCCCCAGGCGACCCGCCAGCTCACGGTGGCCGACCTGCTCAGCCATCGCGTCGGCCTGACCCGCAACGCCTACGACCGCGACATCGAATCCAACGCCGACTACTACACCCTGACCCATCGCCTCGCCTCGGCGCCGCTGCGCTGCGCGCCGGGCGAGTGCTACGCCTACCAGAACGTCGCCTTCAGCCTGGTCGGCGACGTGGTGTTCGCCGCCTCGGGCAGCTTCTACGAGCAGTCGGTGGAGCGCAGGATCTTCAAGCCGCTCGGCATGAACGACGCCAGCCTCGGCCTGGCGGGCATCCAGGCCAGTCCGCGCTGGGCGCGCCCGCACGTGCGCAGCCGCAACGGCTGGGTGTCGCTGATGCCCAAGCCCACCTACTACCGCCTGGCTCCCGCCGCCGGCGTCAACGCCAGCGCCAGCGACATGGCGCAGTGGCTGCTGGCGCATACCGGGCATCGCCCCGACGTGCTCCCGGCCCCGCTGCTGGCCACGCTGCACGCCTCGCTGATTTCCACGCCGGGCGAGATGCGCTCCGGCTGGCGCCATCAGCGCATCAACTCGGCCGGTTATGCGCTCGGCTGGCGCGTGTTCGACTATGCCGGGCACCAGGTGGTCTTCCATGCCGGCGCGGTGCAGGGGTATCGCGGCCTGGTCGCATTGCTGCCCGAGCGCGACCTGGGCATCGCCATCATGTGGAACGGCGAGAGCAGCCTGCCCTCGGGGCTGATGCCGACCATCCTCGACCGCGCGCTCGGCCTGCCGGCGCAGCGCTGGCTGGACATCGACGTGGACAGCGACTTCGGCAGCGACAACATCCTGGCCGACAAGCCCGACCCGAAGAAGAAGGGAGCTTCGTCCAGCAGGTCGGTGGCCTCGCCGCGCTGAGCGCCACCTGCGGTCCCACCGTGGAAGGCGGCTCCGGCCGCCTTTTTCGTGCCTGCGCGGCCGGGCCCGTCGCGCGCCTGGCCCGGGCATAAAAAAACTCCCTCCCCGCTGGGCACCGGGGAGAGAGTTTATGGGGTGCGACCGGGATCGATCAGATCAGCGGAGCCGGGGTCGCCGGCAGCGCAACCGGAGCAGCCTTCTTCTTGCGGGCAGCAGGCTTCTTCTTGGCAGCAGCCTTCTTCGCCGGCTTCTTGGCAGCCTTCTTCGCAGTCTTCTTGGTGGCCTTCTTCGCCGCCTTCTTGGCGGTGGCCTTCTTGGCGACCTTCTTCACCGCCTTCTTGGCGGTCTTCTTGGTAGCCTTCTTCGCCGTCTTCTTGGCGGTGGCCTTCTTGGCGACCTTCTTCACCGCCTTCTTGGCGGTCTTCTTGGTGGCCTTCTTGGCGACCTTCTTCACCGCCTTCTTGGCGGTGGCCTTCTTAGCGACCTTCTTCACCGCCTTCTTGGCGGCAGGTTTCTTCTTCGCAGCTTTCTTCGTGGCCATGGGATGGCTCCTCGTCAGTGAAGTATGAAGTTAAAACGCCCAGTTGAACCAAATCCGCGGCGATGGACTGCCTGCGGGAACCGCCAACACGCGAAGCGTGGCTCGGCGGATACAGAAACACCCGCATCAGGCGCCGACGCGGGTGCTTGCTCGGGGACGATGCTGCTTTTCTTGGAGGGAAGCTGGCCCAACTCCACCCTCGTAGGTTTGCCGGTGGACGCGTGGGTTGTGCTTGTCGCCAGAATGTCGATTCGGCTCACTCTCTTCGGCAGCATCGTCTGCTGGGGCGAAACCTAATCACGGTTTTTTTTACTGTCAACACTCGCGCGCAATTTTTTTTCCGGCCCGCCCGGACGCTGCCGGGCACGGCGCCAGGCGGTGGCGAAAGAAGTGCCACCGGCCTTGCCCGCACGCGCGCACCGCCGCCGCCACGCATCGAAAAAAAAAGCTTGTTTTCAGCTGCGCGCGCGCATCGCGCGCATGCAGGCGCACGCCATCCAGGCATCGCCGCCGCCGCGCGCCCGCCTCGGCGGAAAGCGCAACCGCGTCTGTCTGCCGCCTGAAAATTTTTTTCGCCGAAGGCGCCGTTCCGGCGTCGCACAAGCGGAAATGCGCAAACTTCGAACACCTCCGAGGCGCGTCGAAGACTCGCGCCTCGTGCCTGCCGGAGCAGGAAACGGTCTTCGACGCGGCATGTCCGACCGTTCGCATTCCTCGTGCCAACTCACGCGGCGCTCACGTCGACCGGCACCTCGTCCGGAAACGAAAACGGCCGCTTGCGCGGCCGTCCTCGACGTCGTCGGATCGCGGGTGGACTCAGTGGTCCTCGTCCGCGAGCAGTTCGGCGTAGTCGTCGGGCGAGAGCAGGTCGTTGAGCTGGTCCGGGTCGCTGACTTCCACCACGAAGATCCAGCCGTCGCCGTAGGCATCCTCGTTGATGGTCTCCGGCTTGTCGCTGAGCGCCGAGTTCACCTCGACCACAGTGCCGCTGACCGGGCTGTAGACGTCCGAAGCCGCCTTGACCGACTCCACCACGGCCGCGCCGGCGCCCGCCTCGACGGTGTCGCCGACGTTGGGCAACTCGACGTAGACCAGGTCGCCCAGCAGGCCTTGCGCATGGTCGGAAATGCCGACGGTGACGCGGCCGTTGCCTTCGACACGTGCCCACTCGTGGGACTTGAGGAACTTGAGGTCGCCTGGGATCTCGCTCATGGGTATGCTCCGGGGAAACAGGGTTCGTGACAGGAAGATAGTTTAGAGGGTGTCATGCCGTTTTAGACGGACGCCCGTGCGCAGGCGCGGGCATCCACGGCATCGGGGATGGCGCACATATAAATAAAGTGTGCGCCCGGCGTCAGCCGAGCACGCCGGGCTGCGCCTGGCCATCGCGCACGAACGGGAACTTGACCACGCGCACCGGCACTTCCTTGCCGCGGATGTCGACCCGCACCTGGCCCGGTTCCCCGGCCGGAATGCGCGCGAACGCGATCGCCTTGCCCAGGGTCGGCGAGAACGTGCCGGAGAGGATCTCGCCCTCGCCGTTGGCGGTGAGCACCTTCTGCCCATGGCGCAGCACGCCCTTCTCGTCCATCACCAGCCCGACCATCTGGCGCGGGGCGCCGGCGGCCTTCTGCTGCTCCAGCACGCCGCGACCGATGAAGTCGCGGCCTTCGTCCAGCGCGACCGTCCAGGCCAGCGCCGCCTCGTACGGCGAGACCTGCTCGTCCATGTCCTGCCCGTAGAGGTTCATGCCGGCTTCCAGGCGCAGCGTGTCGCGCGCGCCGAGCCCGGCGGGCTTGACGCCGGCCTGCAGCAACGCGTTCCAGAACGCGACCGCCTTGTCTTCCGGCAGGACGATCTCGAAGCCGTCCTCGCCGGTGTAGCCGGTGCGGGCGACGAACAGCGGCACGCCGTCGGTCGAGCGGGCCTGCAGCGCGGCGAAGCGACCGAGCTTCTCGGCGGCGGCGCGGTCGCCCTCGACCAGCAGGCCGATCACCTTGGCGCGCGCGTTCGGCCCCTGCACGGCGATCATGGCGAAGTCGGGGCGCTCCTGGACCTGCACGCCGAACGCCGCCGCCTGCTCGCCGATCCACGCCAGGTCCTTCTCGCGGGTGGCGGCGTTGACCACCAGGCGGAAGAAGTCCTCGGCCTGGTAGTAGACGATCAAGTCGTCGATCACCCCGCCCTGCGCATTGAGCATGCAGCTATAGAGCGCCTTGCCCGGCACCTTGAGCTTGTCGACCGAATTGGCGAGCAGGCGGCGCAGGAAGTCGCGCACGCGCGCGCCATGCAGATCGACCACGGTCATGTGGCTGACGTCGAACATGCCCGCGTCGCGGCGCACCTGGTGGTGCTCGTCGATCTGCGACCCGTAATGGATGGGCATGTCCCAGCCGCCGAAGTCGACCATCTTGGCGCCGAGCGCGCGGTGGGTGTCGTTGAGAACCGTCTTCTGGGTCATGGCCGGAGTCCGTAAGGGAAAGTCCGGCATTATCCCATGGGGTCGGACCCAGGGAGGCCAGGGTTCGGACTCGGGACAAGCATCCTTGCCTGGGTTCGGCGCCAGGCGACCCGGTGCTTTTTTGCTTTTCGCAGGAGGGACTCCAGTCCCTACAGGTAGGCCGGCAAAGCCCGTCGGGACTGAAGTCCCTCCCGCAACAGCATTCCATCCGGGGCAGGCTGTCGCTTCGCCGAGTCCCGAGTTCCCATGCCCGGGTCCCGGCCTTCCCGCCTCAGGCCCGCTCCACCCTCAACGTCATCCCGTCCACGGCGACGACCCTGACCGAAGTGCCGGCCGGCAGTTCCGGGCCGGCGACTACCCAGAACGCATCGTCGACCTTGGCGCGCCCCTGCCCGTCGCGGATCGGCTGGTCGAGCACGACCACGCGCCCGACCAGTTGCTCGGCGCGGCGGTTCAACAAGGGCCGATCGCTCGGGCGGTCGCGGTGGCGGAACCAGGTCCGGTAGATCTGGATGGAGACGAAGCTGAGCAGCACGAACGCCACCACCTGCAGCAGCAGCGAGGTTCCCGGCACCAGCAGCACGCCGACGAACACCACCGCCGCGGCCAGCCCCATCCACAGCATGAAGGCGCCCGGCGCCATCGCTTCGGCGGCGAACAGCAGCAAGGCCACCGCCGCCCATCCCACCACGTCCCAGCGCATGGCTCAGTTCCCGAAACGAGGCGGTTGCGGCGGCCGTTGCGAGGCGGCTTCGTTCGACCTGCCCAGCGCTTCCTTGGCCAGGTCGGCGATGCCGGCGATGGATCCGATGATGCCGGAGGACTCCATCGGCATCAGCACGAACTTCTGGTTGGGCGCGGTGGCCAGCTCGCGGAACGCCTCCACGTACTTCTGCGCGACGAAATAGTTGATCGCCTGCACGTTGCCCTGGGCGATGGCGTCGGACACCATCTGGGTCGCCTTGGCCTCCGCCTCGGCCAGGCGCTCGCGCGCCTCGGCGTCGCGGAAGGCGGCCTCCTTGCGGCCTTCGGCCTCCAGCACCGCGGCCTGCTTCTCGCCGTCGGCGCGCAGGATCTCGGACTGGCGCGATCCCTCCGCCTCGAGGATCTGCGCGCGTTTCTCGCGCTCGGCCTTCATCTGCCGCGCCATCGCGTCGACCAGGTCGCGCGGCGGCTGGATGTCGCGGATCTCGATACGGGTGACCTTGATCCCCCACGGGTTGGTCGCGTGGTCGACCACGCTCAGCAGCTGCGCGTTGATGGTCTCGCGCTGGCTCAGCGACTCGTCCAGGTCCATCGAACCGATCACGGTGCGGATGTTGGTCTGCACCAGCGCGATCGTGGCGACCTCCAGGTTGGCCACTTCGTACGCCGCCTTGGCCGCGTCCAGCACCTGGAAGAACACCACCCCGTCCACGCGCACCACCGCGTTGTCCTTGGTGATGACGTCCTGGCTGGGTACGTCCAGCACCTGCTCCATCATGTTCACCTTGCGCCCGACGCCGTACACGATCGGGATCAGGAAGTGCAGGCCGGGGCTCATGGTGTGGGTGTAGCGCCCGAACTTCTCCACCGTCCATTCGTAGCCCTGGGGCACCATCCGCACGGTCTTGAACAGCACGATCACGCCGGCGACCAGCACCACCAGCGCCAGGAATCCATTTGAGAACATCGTCTTCTCCTTTTCGGTTACGCGAACGGGATCCAGTATGCCGGAAGCCCGGGGTCAGAACGGGATGCGCCGCAGCAGGATGTCGCGGAACATCACCTAGTCGCCCATGAACGAGTAGAACGGGTGCCGGAACGTGGCCGGCCGGTTCTTCTCGAAGAAGAAGTGCCCCACCCAGGCGAAGCCGTAGCCGCAGGCCAGCGCGGCCAGCAGCCACCATGGCTGGCCGCGCACGATGGCGAGCAGCACCAGCAGCAGCACCCCGCAGCTGCCTACGAAATGCAGCCGGCGCGAGGTGCGGTTGGCGTGTTCGCTCAGGTAGAACGGATAGAACTCGGAGAAATTCCGGAATCGCTTCATGGCCCTGCCCTCCCGCCGGCAGCATACGCCCGCCATGGGCGCTGGCGATCAGGCCGGGCGGGGCGAGAACATGATGACGGCCATGCCGAGCAGGCACAGGCCGGCGCCGAGCAGGTCCCAGCGGGTCGGCACGATCGCGTCAACCCACCACAGCCAGAGCAGCGCGGTGGCGATGTAGACCCCGCCGTAGGCGGCATAGACGCGGCCGGAGGCGGCCGGGTGCAATGTCAGCAGCCAGACGAACAGCGCCAGGCTGAATGCGGCCGGCACCAGCAGCCAGGCGCTGCCCTGCCTGCGCAGCCACAGGTACGGCAGGTAGCAGCCGACCAGCTCGGCCAGCGCCGTGAGCACGAACAGCAGCAGCGTCTTCACGGGATGCCGCGCTCGGCCAGCTTAGCGCGCAGCCAGTAGCGCTCCTGCTCTTCGAGCGGCAGCTGCGCCAGCGAGGTGCCATCCGCGGCCGCCGCCGCCTCCATCGCGCGGAACCGGCGTTCGAACTTGAGATTGGCGTGGCGCAGCGCCGCGCCAGGATCGACCTTGGCATGGCGGGCGAGATTGGCGCAGACGAACAGCAGGTCGCCGATCTCGTCCTGCAGGCGCGCGTGGTTGCCCTCGACCGGCCCGCGCGCGAGTTCCTCGCGCACCTCGCCGATCTCTTCCAGCAGCTTTTCGATGACCGGCTCCGGGCCGGGCCAGTCGAAACCGACCCGCGCCGCCCGCGACTGCAGCTTGGCGGCGCGCATCCACTCCGGCAGGCCGCGCGAGATGCCGGCCAGCGCGGAGTCGTCGGCATGCCCGGCGTCCTTGCGCTCCTGGCGCTTGATCGACTCCCAGTTGGCGGCCACCGCCTCGGCGTCCTCGACCTCGGTCCGGGCGAACACGTGCGGATGGCGACGGACCAGCTTGTCGCAGATCGCAGCGACCACGTCGCCGAACCCGAACGCGCCCTGCTCGGACGCCATCTGCGCATGGAACACGACCTGCAGCAGCAGGTCGCCCAGTTCGTCCTTCAGTCCTGCCAGGTCGTTGCGGTCGATGGCGTCGGCGACCTCGTAGGCTTCCTCCACGGTATAGGGCGCGATGCTCGCGAAGGTCTGCTCCAGGTCCCACGGGCATCCGCCGTCGGGATCGCGCAGCCGCGCCATGATGCGCAGCAGTTCGATGATGTCGCGCTGTCCGGGGTTGCTCGGCTGGTCCACGCCGTGGCTCCGCATAGTCGTTGAAAATCCAGTTGGCAAGCCCTTCTCCCGCTGGGGCGATAAGGCACGCGCGCCGCTGGCGTGGGGCCAGGGTGCGGGTTGGGGCGAGGATACGGGCGAAGCCTCATGCAACCAAGCAACGCGAGGCTTCGCTCGTACCCTCGTCCGCCTCTTTGGGACCCCGCGCTTCGCGCCCCGGCCTGGCGCAGCGCGCCAAGCCTCCAGGCGCGTGCGAACCCATGGTTCGCAAACAGCACGCCCTCCCCCGAAGGGAGAAGGGCACATGATGCCTACGACTGTGCCAGCCAGTCCCGCCACGGCAGCGCGGTATCGCCCAGCGCGACGAAATCGCCGTTGAGCAGGCTCTCGCGACGGTTGTAGCGGAAGGTCTTGCCGGTCGCGGCGGACACCAGCGCGCCGCCGGCGGACAGCAGCACGCATTGCCCGGCGGCGGTATCCCACTCGGAGGTGGGGCCGAAGCGCGGATACACGTCCAGCTCGCCTTCGGCGATGCGGCAGAACTTGAGCGAGGAGCCCTGCGCGACCAGTTCGATCTCGCCCATGCGCGCCAGCGCCGCCTCGGTGCGGGCGTCGCGGTGCGAGCGGCTGGCCGCCACGCGCAGCGGCGCATGCGCGGGACTGCGCACGCGCAGCGCGGTGTCGTATGCCCCGTCGCGACGGTACGCCTGCTCGCCGCGCATCGCGTGCCAGACGCGGCCGTCCACCGGCGCCTGCACCACGCCGAACACCGGCGTGCCCATGTGGATCAGGGCGATGTTGACGCTGAATTCGCCATTGCGCTTGATGAACTCGCGGGTGCCGTCCAGGGGATCGACCAGCCAGTAGCTGGTCCACTGCTGGCGCACGGCCCAGGGCACCGCGGCCGATTCCTCCGAGAGGATCGGCAACTCCGGGGTGAGCCGCGCCAGCCCCTGGACGATGACGCCGTGCGCGGCCAGGTCGGCTTCGGTCAAGGGGCTGCGGTCGCTCTTGGTCTCGACGTCGAAGTCGCGCGCGTACACGTCCATGATCGCGGCCCCGGCATCGGCGGCGATCGCGATCACGGTCTCGCGCAGGTCGGCGGTGAGGCGGATCATGCCTGACGCCCCAGCCACTCGCGCGCGATGAAAAGCGCGGCCAGCGAACGTCCTTCGGAGAAGTCCTCGCGCAGCATCAGCTCGTCCAGGCGCGCCAGTTTCCACGGCACCACTTCCAGTTCCTCCGGCTCGTCGCCCGGCAGGCGCTCCGGGTACAGGTCGCGCGCCACCACCAGCCACGACTGGTGGGTCATGTAGGTCGGCACCAGCGTCATCGCGCGCAGCACGACCAGGTCGCGGGCGCCGTAGCCGGCCTCTTCCTTCAGCTCGCGGTCGGCGGCCTGCTCCGGCGTCTCGCCGGCATCGATCCGGCCCTTGACCAGGCCGAGCTCGTAGCGGTGCACGCCGGCGGCGTACTCGCGCACCAGCAGCACGGTCTCCCTGTCCAGCATCGGCACCACCACCACCGCGCCGTGGCCCTGGCTGACCTGGCGGTGGTAGAGGCGGCGTTCGCCGTTGGAAAACTCGAGATCAAGCTGCTGGCGGCGGAACCCGCCGTCGGCGATCTCGGTGACCTTGTGGATGGTCGGCAAGGAACGGCTCATGGCCACCACGCGCCACGATGGGCGGCCGGCAGGGCCGATAGAATGCGCGGATGCAGAAACATGTTCATGAACCCGGAATGCTAGCAGACGCCAACGACGCAGGGCTGTCGGCCCGCTGGCGCCAGCGCGACCTCGAGGTGGTCTGGCACCCTTGCACGCAGATGCGCGAGCACCCCGACACGCTGCCGCTGGTGCCGGTCGCGCGCGGCGACGGCGCCTGGCTGATCGGCCACGACGGCCGCCATTACCTGGACGCGGTCAGCAGTTGGTGGACCAACCTGTTCGGCCATGCCGAGCCGCGCATCGGCGCGGCGATCGCGCGCCAGGCCACGCAGCTGGAGCAGGTGATGCTCGCCGGCTTCACCCACGAGCCGGCGGTGCAGCTCGCCGAGCGCCTGCTGGCGATCGCGCCGCGGCAGCCCGGGCGCGCGCCGCTGGCCAAGGTGTTCTACGCCGACAACGGCTCGGCGGGCGTGGAAGTGGCGCTGAAGATGGCCTTCCACTACTTCCGCAATCGCGGCGAGGAACGCCGCACGCGCTTCGTCGCGCTGGAGAACGGCTACCACGGCGAGACCATCGGCGCGCTGGCGGTCGGCGACATCCCGCTGTACCGCCGCGTGTACGCGCCCTTGCTGGCCGAGGCGCTGTTCACTCCCTCGCCCGACGCCTACCTGGCCGCGCCGGGGCAGTCCGCCGCCGAGCGTGCGCTGCACGCCGCCGATGCGCTGGCCGACCTGTTCGACCGGCACCCGGGCGAGATCTGCGCGGTGATCCTCGAACCGCGCCTGCAATGCGCCGGCGGCATGCGCATGCACGACCCGGTGTACATCAAGCGTGTGCGCGAGCTGTGCGACGCGCATGGGGCCTTCCTGATCGCCGACGAGATCGCCACCGGCTTCGGCCGCACCGGCACGATGTTCGCCTGCGAGCAGGCCCAGGTCGTGCCGGACCTGTTGTGCCTGTCGAAGGGCTTGACCGGCGGCTTCCTGCCGCTGGCGGCGGTGCTGGCCACGCAGGAGCTGTACGACGCCTTCCTGGACGATTCGCGCGAACGCGCCTTCCTGCATTCGCACAGCTATACCGGCAACCCGCTGGCGTGCGCGGCGGCGCTGGCGACGCTGGACATCTTCGAGCAGGACCAGGTGCTCGAACGCAACCGCGCCACCGCGGAGACGATGCGCCAGCTGGCGATGCCGTTCCGCGACCACCGCCACGTCGCCGACGTGCGCCAGGCCGGCATGGTGCTGGCGTTCGAACTGGCGCGCGACGGCGGCAGGCGCACGCCGTTCCCGGCCTCGGCCCGGGTCGGCCTGCGCGCCTACAGGGCGGCGCTCAAGCGGGGCGTGGTGCTGCGCCCGCTCGGCGACGTGCTGTACTGGATGCCGCCGTACTGCATCGACGAGTCCCAGCTGGCGCTGCTGGCCGAGACCACCCTGGCCGCGATCGAGGAGGCCGCCGCATGCGCCTGACCCGTTGCCATGTCGGGCAGCCGTTGCAGGCCGGCAGCGAGGTCGCGCTGCCGGAAGACGCCGCCAACCACCTGCTGCGCGTGCTGCGGCTGCGCGAGGGCGATGCGTGCGTGCTCTTCAACGGCGACGGCCAGGACTACGCCGCCGTCGTCGCCGCCGCCGGCAAGCGCGATGCCCGGGTGCGGATCGAATCGGCGCAGCCGGTGGCGAACGAGTCGCCGCTGCGGATCACGCTGGTGCAGGGCATCGCGCGCGGCGAGAAGATGGACCTGATCCTGCAGAAGGCCACCGAGCTGGGCGTGGCCGCGGTGATCCCGGTCAATGCCGAGCGCACCGAGGTCAAGCTCGACGCCGCCCGTGCCGAGAAACGCGTGGCGCACTGGCACAGCGTGATCGTCTCGGCCTGCGAGCAGTCCGGGCGGGCGACGCTGCCGTCGCTGGCGCCGCCGGCCGCGCTGAACCAGCTGGCGGCCCGGCTTCCCGCCGATGCGTTGCGGCTGACGCTCGACCCGCAGGGCGAACACGCGTTGAAGTCGATGGCGGTCGCCACCGCGCAGGTCGTGGTCGCGATCGGCCCGGAGGGCGGCTGGTCGCCGCGCGACCGCGAGGTGCTGGCGCAGGCCGGATTCCAGGGGCTGCGACTCGGGCCGCGCATCCTGCGCACCGAGACCGCGGGCCTGGCGGCGATCGCGGCGTTGCAGGCGCGGTTCGGGGATCTGTAGGGCGCCAGGAGAGACCCGGCGCCGACGCCATGACGAACGCGTCGCCACGCGCCAGGAAGGGGGAACGGCAACAGCCTGATCGTTCCCCCTCCCTGGCGCGTGGCGACGCGTTTATCTACAACGCGGCTGACGGTTCCAAGAGGCGCGCCTCGATCGCTTCCAGGTCCGGCAGCAACGCGCTCTGCTCGCCGAGCAGCACCCGCATGTGCACGCCCTGCGGCAGCGCGTCCTCCGACGCGTCGACCAGCAGGCCGTCGCGCGGCACCGAGATCAGCTGCGGGAACGACGTGGTCAGCAAGGCGAAGTACGGCAGCGAGGAATGCCCGCCCAGCGCCTTCAGCACGATGACCTTGTTGTTGACCGCCGGCGGCTCCTCGCCGAGGCCGCTGAAACGCACCAGCGACAGCAGCGGCACCTTCCAGCCGTGCCAGGCGATCCGGCCGACCAGCCAGCGCGGCGCGTCGGCCAGCGGCTCGACCGGCACGCGCGACATCACTTCGGCCACGGTCGCGTTCGGCAGCAGCAGGCGTTCCTGGCCGGCCTGGATCAGGACGCCGCGGATTTCGTCGTTGTTGGCGTAGCTCACTGCACTCTCCGATGTCAGGCCGGCCAGCGCTCGGCCAGCGCCTGCGCGAGTTGGGACGGGTCGGCCGTGGGCCGGCCGTGCAGCGCCAGCCGCGAAGCCGCCGCCGGGTCGTAGCAGCCGTCCACCGACTGCCCGGCCACCCAGGCGCCGGCCTGCGCCGCCGCCAGCACGCTTTCGACCAGGGTTTCGCTGGCGCCGCTGAGCAACAGCACGGCACTGTCCGCCGCCGGCAGCGACGCGACCAGCGCGGCGGCATCGTCGCCGGCGACGAACGCCAATCCGCCCTCCGCCTCGGCCACCGACACGCCATCGGACAGGATGTAGACCTTGCCCGGCCGGATCGGCAACCCGGCTTCGCCCAGTTCGACCGGCAGCGTCGATACGCGGCCCATCTGGCGCACCAGGTTGCCGTACTGGCCGCCGTTCAACGCCATCCGCACCAGGACGGCGCGCGGGAACTCGGCAGGCAACGCGGACAGCAGGCGGCGTATCGCATCCGGCCCGCCGATGCCGGCGATCACCAGCACCGCACCGGCCGGCGAGCCTGCCTCCTCCTCGATCGCGACCAGGGCCAGGTCGCCGGTCGCCAGGTCGGAGAAATCGCGCGCGACGCGCGGGGTCTCGTCCACGGCCACGTCGACCAGGCCCCAGGTGCTGGAATCGCCCAACGCCTGCATGGGCGCGGGGGCCGCGACCCCGGCAGGGCCGGCGCCTGGGCCCGGCACGTCCACCGGGTCGAACAGGGCATCGCCCGGCACGCGGTCGAGCTCGAACGCCGCCGCTTCCAGGTGCGCGTCCACCGGGTGGTGCGAATGCAGTTGCGCCGGCGTGACCGGCAGGCCGGGCTCGGGCAGGAAGGCGGGTTCGACTTCCGCGCCGGGCGGCAGCACGTCGCCATGCCCGTGCAGCTTGGCCGCCAGGTGGCGGGCCCAGCGCTGCGCGTCCCAGCCTTCGCGCCGGGCGGCGAGATCGGCCTCGTCGAAGATCACCGTCAGCCCGGGCGCGCTCAGCGCCGGTTCGAGCGCGTCCAGCGCATCCTCGATGGCCGGCTCCAGCGCCACCAGCACCGCGACCGGTTCGGCATCGCGCAAGGCCTGCGCATCCACCGCGGCCGGCTCGTCTTCCAGCACCACATGCGCGCCGGCCAGCGCGAGCGCCTCGCGCAGGCGCTCGCGCGCGGGACCGGCGCGCCCGAGCAGCGCGACCGGCTTGGCTTCACCTGCGGGATTACTCGCGGACACGGGCGATCCCCAGCAGGTCGTACACGTTTCGCATCAGATCCAACTCCTGGTAGGGCTTGCCCAGATACCGCTGCACGCCGATCTCGAACGCACGCTGGCGGTGCTTGTCGCCGCTGCGCGAGGTGATCATCACGATCGGCACGGCCTTGAAGCGCGCGTCCGCGCGCATCGCCGTGGCCAGCTCGTAGCCGTCCATGCGCGGCATCTCGATGTCCAGCAGCATCAGGTCGGGGATGCGCTCTTCGAGCTTTTCCAGCGCTTCCACGCCGTCGCGCGCGGTGACCACCTCCAGGTTGTGGCGCTCCAGCACGCGGCCGGTGACCTTGCGCATGGTCAGCGAGTCGTCCACCACCATCACCAGCGGCGCGATGCGCTGCACCTCGGCCGGGGCCTCGATCACCGGGCGCGCCGGCTGGGCGAGATGGCGGCGCACCAGCGGCGCGACGTCGAGGATGACGACCACGCGGCCGTCGCCGGTGATGGTGGCGCCGTAGATGCCCGGCACCGAGGCGATCTGCAGCCCGACCGGCTTGACCACGATCTCGCGGTTGCCGAGCACCTGGTCGATCGCCACCGCCGCGCGCAGTTCGCCCGAGCGCACCAGCAGCAGCGGCACCTGCGCGGCGCCGTCGGCGGTGGCCGCGGCCTGCCCGACCAGCGTGCCCAGGTCGTACAGGGTGTAGTCCTCGCCGCCGTAGCGGTAGCCGCCCTCGCCCGAGTCGTAGCGCGCGCGGGCGATGCGGCCGATACCGCTGACCGAGGCGACCGGCACGGCGAAGGTGGTCTCGCCGATGCGCACGAACACCGCCTGCGTGACCGCCAGCGTCTGCGGCAGGCGCAGGGTGAAGGTGACGCCCTCGCCGCGTACCGAGTGGATGTCGACCGAACCGCCGAGCTGGCGCACCTCGTTGCGGACCACGTCCATGCCGACGCCGCGGCCGGCCAGCTGGCTGACCTGTTCGGAGGTGCTGAAGCCGGAGGCGAAGATCAATTCGTCCAGTTCGCTGTCGGCGAGCGCCTCGCCGGGCGCGACCAGGCCACGCTGCTCGCCGCGGCGGCGGATCGCCTCGCGGTCGAGGCCGGCACCGTCGTCGGCCACTTCCAGCACGATTTCCGAGCCCTCGCGGCGAAGCCTGAGGGTGATGGTCCCTTCCTCCGGCTTGCCGGCCGCCCGCCGCGCGTGCGGCGCCTCCAGGCCGTGCGCGACCGCGTTGCGCAGCATGTGCTCCAGCGGCGCGACCATGCGGTCGAGCACGTTGCGGTCGAGCTCGCCGTGGGTGCCGTCGAGCACCAATTGGACCTGCTTGCCGGTTTCGCCGGCGGCCTGCCGCACCACGCGGCGCAGGCGCGGCACCAGGCCGTCGAACGGCACCATGCGGGCGCGCATCAGGCCTTCCTGCAGTTCCGAGCTGACCCGCGACTGCTGTTGCAGCAGGCTGTCGTACTGGCGCGCCAGGTCGTCGAGCACGCCCTGCAGGCCGGCCAGGTCGGCGGCCGATTCGTTCAACGCGCGGCTGAGCTGCTGCAGGGTCGAAAAGCGGTCCAGCTCCAGCGGATCGAAGTCGCGGTCGCCATGCTCCTGCTCGCGCTGGTAGCGCGCGACGATCTGCGCCTCGGTCTCCAGGTCCAGGCGGCGCAACTGGTCGCGCAGGCGGACGTTGGTGCGGTCGAGTTCGGCCATCGCGCCGCGGAACGCGCCCAGCTGCTGTTCCAGGCGCGAGCGGTAGATCGCCACCTCGCCGGCATGGTTGACCAGGCTGTCGAGCAGGTCGGCGCGCACGCGCACCTGCTCTTGCTGCACGCGCGGCAGCAGTTCTTCCTCGGGCTGCGGCTCGAGCGGCACCGGCGCGGACAGCGGCGCCGGTTCGACCAGCTCGGCGGCCGGCCTGGGCCGGGCGAACGCCACGGGCGCCTCCACGGCAGGCTCGCCGCGGCCCTGGGTCCGCGCCTCGAATGCCTCGATCAGATCGACCGGCATCGCCACCGCGCGATGCTGGCCAGTCAGCACCAGCAGGCGGTGCAGCCGGTCGAAGCCGCGTTCCAGCAGGCCCACGTCCTCGCGCGCCAGCGCGGTGCGCTGCGCCGCGACGGCTTCCAGCAGCGACTCGATGCCGTGGCCGAGGTCGCCGATGGCATTGATGCCGGCCATGCGCGCGCCACCCTTGAGCGTGTGCAGGTCGCGCTGCAGCCCGATCAGGAGCTCGCGCTCGTCCGGCGTCTCGCGCAGGCCGGCGAGCAGGCTGTCGCAATGGTCGAGCAGGTCCTTGCCCTCCTCGACGAAGATGTCCACCAGCTCGCTGTCCAGCTCCTGGAAGTCGAGCGGGCCGAGGTCGTTCGGGTCGGCCTCGGCGGTCGCGGCCTCGGCTTCCACCGCGGCCTGCATGTCCGCCGGCGCGTCGATCGCGGGCGGCTCGGCGACGTCGAATGCCGCATGCGCGTCGAGGTCGCTGGCCTCTTCGTGGCCTTCGGCGGCGAGGGCTTCCTCGGCCACTTCGGCCAGCTCCCGCAGATCGGCCGGCGCATCGTCCTGGCCGTGCTCGATGGCCACGCCGGACAGCCCGGCGAACTCCGCGACGGCCGGCAGCCCGGCATGCGGTTCGTCCTGGGCTTGGTCTTCGTGGATGACCGTTCCCGGCGCTGCCGCGGCGGTTTCCCGGTCGAACGGGATCCCGCCATCGGCATCGTTCGCCGGTTCGCCTGCGATCGACGACGCATCGAACGCCACATCGGCCACGTGTTCTTCCGATCCAACGAACTCGGGCGCTTCCAGCGTGATGTCTTCCACTTCGCCGAACGCATCCGCATCGGCGGGATCGGCGTCGCTTGCACCATCGTCCGCCTGGGCCATGGCCGGCGCATCGCCGATGGCTGCCGCTTCGGCGTCGGTCTCGGCTTCGGTTTCGATCTCGGCGGGCGCTTCCGGAGCGTCGAGGAAAGCCTCGGCTCCGGCCGACGGGAACCCGAGCGGCTCCACCGGCAGCGAAGCGGCCGGCTCGACGCTTTCCGCCGGCTCGACCGGCAACGGCGCGTGGATCTCCGCCGCCGCCAATGCCGACTCGTCGAGGTAGGCGCTCAGGTCCTCCACGCCGGTGAGCTCGCCGGGCTGCTCCGGGACCGACGGCGGCTCGGCTTCCAGCTCGGCTTCCTCGTCGAAATGCTGCAACGGCCACTGCGCCTCGGGCAGGCTGTCGGCCAATCCGCGCATGCGCGTGGCCAGCGCCGCGAACGACGGCACCCGCGGCGACTCGGCCTGGAGCGCGTCGATGGTGGCGGAAATGGCGGAGGCGGTCGCGCCGAGGCCCTCCACGCCTTCGTGCGAGGGCGTCACGCCCGCCGCCAGGGCGCGCTTGACGTAGCTTTCCGCCGGCAAGGTCACCGAGGTGATCTCGGGCACGTCGGTCATCGCGAACGCGCCGCTCATCGTGTGCACCGCGCGCAACAGCGCCTCGGTCGCCGGCTGCGGCTCGACCTGCGAGGCCTGCAGCCAGGCGTGCACGGTTTCCAGGTGGGTGGCGACCTCGGCCTCGAGGATCTCGCGCAGCACGCTGTCCACGGACGCCGGGGTGCCCTCCGCCGCCTGCACGGGTTCGACGGGGTCCGCGTCGGCATGCGGGACGTAGAAGGTTTCCTCGCCGGCGCCGATGCGGTCGGCCACCGCCTCCATCGCCATCAGGTCGGCATGGACCGGCGTGCCGTGGCGCAGGGCGGCATTGAGCTGCGGCAACACGGCATAGGCCCGCTCGACCATCGCCACCACCGCCGGGCTGGGCGGACGGGTGCCGTCGAGCACGCGGTTGAGCATGCCTTCGATCTTCCAGCTGAACTCGCCGAGGGTACGCGCGCCGACCAGGCGGCCGCTGCCCTTGAGCGTGTGGAACACGCGCCGGATCGGCCGCAGGTTGTCCAGGCTGCCGGGCGCGGCGAGCCAGACCGGCAGCAGTTGGGACAGGTTGGCGAGCTCCTCGTCGAACTCCTCGAGGAACACCTCGCGGATGTCGTCGTCGATCTCGCCGCCGCTGTCCTCGAATCCGCCCTGCACCGCGAGCGGCGCCGAGGCGACCGGTTCGGCCGGCGTGGGCTCGGCCTCCTCGGGCGCTTCGGGTTCGTCGAGCGAGAACCCGGCCGCGGCCGCATCCAGCTCCGCAAGGAACGCACGCGCGGCCTCGTCGAGTTCGATCTTGCCGATCACCGCCTCGTGCACGCCCGGTTGCGCCGCGGAGAACGCGGGCTCGGCGTCGGGAACCGGGACGGCCTCGATCCGCTCGACGAACGGATTGTCCTCCTCGATCGCCAGCGGCTGCACGGCCTCGCCGTCCGCGCCGGCGACATCGGCCGGTGCCGGTACGGGCACGGCCTCGTCAGGTTCGGCCGCGTCGGCTTGCGGCTCGCCGACGAACACCGCATCGACAGGCACCTCGGCCAGGAACGGCGGCGTGATCGCGGCGGCCTCCGGCGCGGCCAGCTCCGCGAGCGCGTCGTAGGCCCTCGCCGGCGCCTCCGCCACGGCCGGCGCCGGGACGTCGTCGAGCGCCGCCGCATCGAAGGTATAGCGGATCTCTTCCGCCCCGGCCGGCGGGTGCTCCACGTATTCGGCCGCCACCGGATCGAATGCCGACGGTGCCGCGCCCTGCCCGGCGAAATCGTTGCGCCAGTGCGCGGGGGCCTGGCCGCCGTCGACCGACAGGTCGATCGGCGCGACCTGCGCCTGCGGCAAGCCATCGAGCCCGTGCAGCGCTTCTTCCGCCGCCACCGGATCGAAGGAGAACGCGCTGCCCGCCGCCTCGGCAGGCGCATCGCCAGGTGCGGCCACGTCGGCCGGACCGCGTTCCGGCTCCGCCGGGGCGAGCGTCCAGGCCTCCATCGCCAGCGTGGCTTCGGCTTGGGCGGCAACGGCAGGCACCGCCATTGCCGGTGCCGGGTGCCATTGCGGCTCGGCCGCCGCCGTCGCCACCGGCAATGGCCAGTAGCGCAGGGTCTCCAGGCTGTTGCGGGTGATGTCGAGGATCTCTTCGCGCCCGGGGCGGCGCTCGCGCAGCGCCTCCAGGTAGTACTCGAGGCTGGCCATCGCGTCGGCGAGGGTGTCGAGCTGGCGCCCGCTCGGGATGCGCCGCTTGTCGATCAGCTCGTGCTGGACATAGCGGCGCACGCCTTCCAGGTAGTCGGCCGGCTGCGGCAGGTCGAGGATGCGCATGGCGCCGCCGACCTCGTCGAGCAACGCCGGCACGTCGGCCAGGCGCGCGTGATCCCAGTTGGTCTCGATGAACGCGACGAAGTGCTCGCGCGCGGCGGCGAAATTGGCGATCGCCTCGTGCGCCAGCACCTCCACGGTGCGGCGCACTTCGGACGCGTTGGCGCTGGCGCCGGCGTCGTCGCCGCCCTCGGCATAGGCGCCGAGATTGGCGACCTGGTCGTCCAGCGAGGCATCCACGTAGAGCAGCGCGCCGGCGATGTCGAGCAGCAGGCCTTCGTCGATCGCCTGCTGGCCGTCGACGATGCGGCGCAGCGCATCGCGCTGCTGCACGACCACGTTGCGGGCCACGCCGAGCCCCATCATGCCCAGGGTGTCGGCAACCGCGCCCAGTTCGGCGACCTGGGCCTGCAGTTCGGCCGGCTCGCCGCCGGTGCGCAGGTGCAGGTCCAGGGCGTCCTTGACCCGCAGCAGTTCCTCCTTGACCGCGTTGCCGACCGTGTCGAGCAGTTCGCGATTGCGCCCGCTCAGGCTGCCGCGGGCATGCTCGAGCTCGGCCGGGGTGGCGTTGCCGGCGTCCGGGTTGAACGCGAACAGCACGCTCTCGCTCAACCCCGGTTCGCCGCGCGCGGCGCGGATCTCGTTGAGCAGCGGCAGCAGCACGATCGGGATGTCGCGATGGCCGTTCTGCAGGCGCTCCAGGTAGTCCGGCAGCAGCACCGTGCCGCGCATCAGCATCGCGCAGGCCTCGTCGCGGTCCTCGATCCGGCCGGCCTGCACGGCCTGGGCGAGCAGTTCCAGTTCCTCGGCGACCATCGCCGGGGCGTACAGCTCCACCATCCGCAAGGTGCCTTGCACCTGGTGCAGGTAGCCCGCGCAGAAGCGCATGCGGCCGGTGTCGGAAGGCGCCTCGGCGAAGGCCTCGATCTCGGCCCGCGCCTGGCGCAGGGTCTCGTCCAGCTCCGGCTTCACCCAGCCCAGCGCCGCGTGGTTCATCGCATCGGCCAGCGCGCTCATCGCATGCTCCCCGGCGCGCGCGCCGGGCGGGCGCTCGCGTGCTGCATCGGCGTGTCACGGTACGTCATCTGCGTGTCCTTCCCCAGCTCGGCGCCGGTCATGCCGGCAGCTTGAAGTCGGCAACCGACCGGCGCAGGTCCGATGCCAGTTGCGCCAGCCGGCCGATCGATTCGGCGGTCTGGCCGGCGCCCTGCGAGGTCTGGCCGGTGATCTGCCGGATCACGCTCATGGTCTGGGTGATGTCGGTCGCCGCCGCGGCCTGCTGGTGGGCGGCGATCGAGATGTTCTTGATGAGGTTGTTCAGCGCGTTGGACACGCGCTCGATCTCGGTCAGCGCGGTGCCGGCGTCCTCGGCCAGGCGCGCGCCCGACACCACCTCGGAGGTGGTCTGCTCCATCGAGGTGACCGCCTCGTTGGTGTCGGCCTGGATCGCCTGCACCAGGCTCTCGATGCGCCGGGTCGCGCTGGAGGTGCGCTCGGCGAGGCGCTGCACTTCGTCGGCCACGACCGCGAAGCCGCGGCCGGCCTCGCCCGCCGAGGCGGCCTGCACCGCCGCATTGAGCGCGAGGATGTTGGTCTGCTCGGAAATGTCGTTGATCAGCTCGACGATCGAGCCGATCTCCTGCGAGGACTCGCCCAGCCGCTTGATGCGCTTGGAGGTTTCCTGGATCTGGTCGCGGATCTGGTCCATGCCCTGGATGGTCTCGCGCACCACGCCGGCGCCTTCGGCGGCGATCACCACCGAGCGCTGCGCCACCTCGGCCGATTCGGTGGAGTTGCGCGATACCTGCTCGATGCTCGAGGCGATCTCGTTGATGCGCTCGGACGCGGTGGTGATCTGGTTGGCCTGGTGGCCGGCCGCCTCGGCCAGCTGCATCGCGGTGGACTGGGTTTCCTGCGCCGACACGGCGACCTTGGCCGAAGTGTCGTTGATCGTGGTCACCAGGTGGCGCAGTTCGTCCACGGCGTAGTTGATCGCGTCGGCGATCGCGCCGGTCATGTCCTCGGTCACCGAGGCCTTCACGGTCAGGTCGCCCTCGCCGAGCGAGCTGATCTCGTCCAGCAGGCGCATGATCGCCTGCTGGTTGCGGCTGTTGAACTCGACCTGGGTCTGGTAGCGGACTTCCTGCTCGCGCGAACGCGCGCGCACCGTCGACCACACGAACATCGCCAGCGAGAGCACCAGCAGCAGGCCGGACGCCACGCTCAGCCAGAAGTTCGGGAAGATGCGGGTGTCGCGGGTCGAGCCGAACGCCGAGAACGCGTCGAACAGCTTCTTGCTGTCTTCGAGCATCTTGCCCGAGCCGGCGGTCAGCGCCGCCGCCGAGGACTGCGCGGCGAACAGGCTGCGCGAGCTGGCCAGGATCGCGTCCAGGTCGGTCTTCATCGAGGTCCACTGCGCCTGCGACTGCTCCAGCGCAGACAGCGCGGCGGCATTGCGCACCGGGGCGATGCCGAGCTCCTCGTTGCCGTTGCGCAGGCCGTCCAGCATCTGGCCGAACACCACCGCGTCGCGCGCCAGCGCGTCGCCGGCAGCGGCGGCGCCGGCGCCGCCGGCGCGCATTTCGGTCACGCGCCGCGCCATGGTGCCGGCGACCACCACCTGCTGGAGCGTGTTGTAGATCTGCGAGGCCGGCGCCCCGCTGACCGTCATCGCGCGCACCACTTCGTTCAATTGCGCCTGCAGCTGCGGCACGCTGGCGCTGAAGCGGTCGGCGTTGCCGGACAGCGCCAGCACGGCCGGTTCGGAGGCGATCACCTGCCCGGCACTCTTGCCGAGCGGCGTCCAGGTCGCCTTGAGCTGGCGGATCGGCGAAGCCACGCCGGCCTCGTTGCCGTATTGGCCTTCCAGCTCGCTGACGGTGTTGTCGATGCGCGACTTGGTGTCCTTGAACGCGGCGAACGCCTTGGCGTCGCCGCCGACCGCCTCGCGGCCCTGGTTGGCGATCTGCTGCGAGAGCACCTGCAGGTCGGCCGCGCCCGTGCTGGCCCCGGCCAGGCGGCTGCCCTGCCAGGTCGCAACGCCGGTGTTGGCGCCGAACACGATCATCGACAGGATCAGCAGGCCAAGCCAGAAACCGGTGTTGGCGCTGCCAAGCTTGTGGCTCTTGGTGGCGGCCGGGGCGGGGGTGCTCATGGGAACCTCTCGGTCGGATGCGTGGCGGCCGCGCTCAGGCGGCGGCCTGCCGGAATTCGGGGGTGCGCGACAGCAGCGAGAGCGAGAACACGCCCCACTCCTGCGTGTCGCTGCGGAAGGCGCGGTCGATGAAGTGCGCGTAGCGGCCCTGGGCCAGTTCGCCCGGCTCGATCGCCTGCGCCTGCTCGAAACTGCGCTGCCCGTACAGTTCGTCGATGGTCAGCGCGACGTCGCCGCCGGCCTGGCGCATGATCAGCACGCGCTGGCCCTCGTGCAGCACGGTGCGCCGGCCTTCCATGAACTGCTTCAGGTCGACCACCGGGAACAGGTTGCCGCGCAGGTTGCCCACGCCCAGCAGCCACGGCTGCGCGCCGGGCACCGGCGTCACCGGCGGCATCGGCACGATTTCCACCACCTCGCGGAAGTCGGACACCAGCCGGCGCGTGCCGACGCGGTAGCCGACGCCGCGCCACAGGTCGGCGGCGAACTGCTTCTCGGGCAGTTGCACCGCGTGCGCCAGGCTGCGCCGCTCGTAGCCTTCCAGGATCTCGAACGGGGAACGCATCAGCCCACCAATTCCTTGATCCGCGCGATCAGGTCTTCCTCGCGCGGGGGTTTGACGAAGTAGTCCGCCGCCCCCTGGCGCAAGCCCCAGGCCTTGTCGGTCTCCATGCCCTTGGTGCTGACGATCAGCACCGGGATGTGGCGGGTGGCCTCGTCGCGCGCCATCGCGCGCGTGGCCTGGAAACCGCTCATGCCGGGCAGCACGACGTCCATCAGCACCAGGTCCGGTGCCTGCCCGCGCGCCAGCTCGAGGCCGTCCTCGGCGTTGTCGGTGGCCACCACCTGGTGGCCGGCTTTTTCAAGCCACTGACTGAAGACCGCCCTGTCGGTGGGCGAGTCCTCGATCAACAAGATTCGAGCCATGTTGTTGCCCTTCCCCCCTGGTCAGGCGTTGACGTATGTGCGGATCGCGCTCAGCAGTTCTTCACGGGTAAATGGCTTGGTCAGGTACTGCTCGGAGCCGACGATGCGGCCGCGCGCCTTGTCGAACAAACCATCCTTGGATGACAGCATGATCACCGGCGTCGACTTGAACAGCTGGTTCCCCTTGATCAGCGCGCAGGTCTGATATCCGTCCAGCCGCGGCATCATGATGTCGACGAAGATGATCTGCGGCTGCTGGTCGGCGATCTTGGCGAGCGCCTCGAAGCCGTCCGTCGCCGTGACCACCTCGCACCCTTCCCGCTTGAGCAACGTCTCGGCGGTGCGGCGGATGGTCTTCGAATCGTCGATGACCATCACTCTGAGTCCTGCGAGCTCCCCGCCCGCAGCAATGTTTTCTGTCATTCCAATATCCCCGGGGCGCGTGGCGCTTCATCCCTCCGGCGCCACTGCGAAACGGCATCTATATCCCAGCACCGGCGCATGCTGTCAAGGGCGCGTGACGAACGTCGCACCTGGAAGCGGTTCCCGCTGCGACCGGGTTCGCGGTTCCGGGCGGCGGCGGCGGCCCTCCGGATCGCACCGCCGCCGCGGCAACCGTTAACATCGGCGCCTCTCTGCCAGGTTTCCCCCATGCCGCTCGACGTCATCGTGGTGATGGACCCCATCGCCAGCATCAAGATCGCCAAGGACACCACCTTCGCCATGCTGCTGGAGGCCCAGCGCCGCGGCCACCGCCTGCACTACGTCCGCCCCGGCGGACTGGCGCTGCGCGAAGGCGTGGCGGTGGCCCAGGTCGCGCCGCTGTCGGTCAAGGACGACAAGGCCGGCTGGTTCGCCCTGGGCGAGTTCGCCGAACTGGCGTTCGGCCCCGGCCAGGTCGTGCTGATGCGCAAGGACCCGCCGGTCGATCCCGAATTCATCTACGACACCCAGGTCCTGACCGTGGCGCAGCGCGCCGGCGCCGAGGTGGTCAACGACCCGCAGGGCCTGCGCGACTACAACGAGAAGCTGGCGGCGCTGCTGTTCCCGCAATGCTGCCCGCCGACCCTGGTCAGCCGCGACGCCGCCGCGCTGAAGGCGTTCGTGCGCGAGCACGGCCAAGCCGTGCTCAAGCCGCTGGACGGCATGGGCGGGCGCTCGATCTTCCGCAGCGGCGGCGGCGATCCCAACCTGAACGTGATCCTGGAAACGCTGACCGACGGCGGCCGCAAGCTCGCGCTGGCGCAGCGCTTCATCCCGGACATCAGCGCCGGCGACAAGCGCATCTTGCTGGTCGACGGCGTGCCGGTGGACTACTGCCTGGCCCGCATCCCGCAGGGCGACGAGTTCCGCGGCAACCTCGCCGCCGGCGGCCGCGGCGAGGGCCGCCCGCTGAGCGAGCGCGACCGCTGGATCGCCGCCCAGGTCGGTCCGGAACTGAAGCGGCGCGGCATGCGCTTCGTCGGCCTGGACGTGATCGGCGACTACCTGACCGAGGTCAACGTCACCAGCCCGACCTGCGTGCGCGAACTGGACGCGCAGTTCGGCCTGAACATCGCCGGGCTGCTGTTCGACGCGATCGAGGCCGGCCGTCCGCAATGAGCGCCGCGGTCGCAGCGCCCCGCATCGATGCAAGCCAGCGCCTGATCGCGACCCTGGCGCTGTCGCTGCTGGTGCATGGCCTGCTGATCCTCGGCGTCGGCTTCGCGGTCAGCGACGAGGCGCCGCTGGTGCCGACGCTGGACGTGATCTTCAGCCAGACCAGCACGCCGCTGACGCCCAGGCAGGCGGATTTCCTCGCCCAGGCCAACCAGCAGGGCGGCGGCGACAGCGACAAGGCGCAGCGCCCGCGCGACAGCCAGCCGGGCGTGGTCCCCCAGCCGCACGCCGGCTTGGCGCCGCAGCCGCAGCAGGCCACGACCGCGGCGCAGGCGCCTGCGCCGCAGGCGCGCGTGGTGAGCAGCCGGCATGGCGAGGAATCGATGCCGGCGCCGCAGCCCCGCCCCCAAACCGAGCGGCCGGCGACGCCGGCCGATGCCGAGCGCGAACGACGCGACGCGGAGATGGCGCGCCTGGCCGCCGAGGTCCACCTGCGCTCCGAGCAATATGCCAAGCGCCCCAACCGCAAGTTCGTCTCGGCCAGCACCCGCGAGTACGCCTACGCCAACTACCTGCGCGCCTGGGTGGACCGCGCCGAGCGGGTGGGCAACCTCAACTATCCGGACGAAGCGCGCCGGCGCCGCCTCGGCGGGCGCGTGGTGATCACCGTCGGCGTGCGCCGCGACGGCAGCATCGAAAGCAGCCGCGTGCTGGTCTCGAGCGGCACGCCGATGCTCGATTCGGCCGCCCTGCGCATCGTGCAGCTGGCGCAGCCATTCCCGCCGCTGCCCAAGACCGAGGACGGCGTCGACATCCTGCAGGTCACCCGCACCTGGCTGTTCCTGCCCGGCGGCGAGTTGCGCGACGACCGCTGAAGAAGCCGGGAGGGGGGTTCGGGGAAGCGGAACAGCAGCCTCGCGGATGCCGCTTTCACGAATTCCGGAGCCCCGATCCCGAATCCCGGCTTTTCCGCTGCTGCTCCAGCGTGAGCGCGACGTTGTCGCGCAGGTAGGCGGGTTCGATGCTCTCCGGCGCCACGGTCTCGCCACGGGCGAAGGCGGGCAGCGCCAATGCCAGCAGGTCCGCCGCATGCGGCAAGGCCCGTGCGTCCACGCCTGCCAGGCGCGCGGCCAGGCGTTCGGCCAGCACGCCGTTGGCGGCGGCCAGGCCAGTGCCGACCGCATGCCAGCCATCGTCCGCACCGGGCAGCGTCACCGCCTCCGGCGCGCGCACCACCTCGTCGGATGCCGCCACGAGCACGCCGTCGCGGCGCTCGTACGCGGCCGCGTAGACCTCGCCCATGCGCGCGTCGATGGTGGCGAGCACGCGCGGCGCATCGGCCGGCGCGCGCAGTGCCAGCACCTGGAGCGTGGACACCGGCAGCAGCGGCAGGTCGAGCGCCAGGGCGATGCCTTGCGCCAGTCCGATCCCCAGCCTGACCCCGGTGAACGCGCCGGGACCCCGGCCGACCGCGATCGCGTCCAGCTGCGCGCGCGCGAGCCCGGCTTCGGCCAACAGCTGCTCGGCCCACGGCAATGCCAGCTCGGCATGGCGCCGCGGGGCGACCTCGAACCGCTCCAGCGTCCGGCCGCCGGCATGGAGGGCGACCGAACAGGCTTCCGTGGAAGTTTCGAAGGCGAGGACGTTCATGGAGCCGGGATCCGAATAAGCGGCAAAGCTTAGCATCGAGGGCCCGGGCCCCGGGACGGGCGCGGCTGGCCTCGGTCCCCGCCAAGCGCCCTACGGCAAGTCCGCGCCGTCCCGGGGCGTGGCCGGGTCCCGGGGCTCCTGTCCCGCATCCTGCCAACCGAAAAACCCTCTCACCTCGGCGATATCGCGGGTCCGCGGCATCGGCGGCAGCGAGTCCAGGAACTTGCGCCCATACCCCTTGGACAGCAAGCGCGGATCGCACAACACCAGCACGCCGCGGTCGTGCTCGCTGCGGATCAACCGCCCCACGCCCTGCTTGAGCGCGATCACCGCCTGCGGCAACTGTTCGTCGCGGAACGGGTTGCCGCCTTCGCGCCGGATCGCGTCCAGCCGGGCCTCGAACACCGGGTCGTCCGGCGCGGCGAACGGCAGCTTGTCGATCACCACCACGCTCAGCGCCTCGCCGACTACGTCCACGCCTTCGCGGAAGCTGGCGCTGCCGAGCAGCACGCCGTTGCCGGAAGCGCGGAAGCGTTCCAGCAAGGTCGCGCGCGGGGCCTCGCCCTGCACGAACAGCGGCCACGGCCCGCCACGCAACGCTTCGGCCGCCTCGCGCAACGCACGATGCGAGGCGAACAGCAGGAACGCGCGGCCTTCGGACGCTTCCAGCACCGGCCGCAACGTCGCGATCAGGGCGGTGCCGAACCCGCGCGCCGCCGGATCGGGCAGGCCCGGCGGCAGGTAGCACAACGCCTGCCGCGCCCAGTCGAACGGGCTCGGCTGCAGCAGCGTCATCGGATCGTGCAGGCCCAGGCGCGTGGCGATGTGCTGGAAATCGCCGTCCACCGCCAGCGTGGCCGAGGTGAACACCCAGGCCGCGTGGGTCTTTTCGCGGTGTTCGCGCAGCGGCCCGGAGACGTCCAGCGGCGTGCGCTGGCAACGGAAGCCGCGCGGGGTCAGCTCGTACCAGAAGACATCGGCATCGGAGGCGGAAGCCTGGGACTCCGGAGAAACCGGCTCGCCATCCGCGGCGGGCATGTCCCATCCCGGATTCTCGACCACCGGGCCCGGCTCTTCGCCCAACCAGCGCGACAGGCGATTGAGCGCCTCGACCGCCCGCGCGGCGCAGCCATCCAGGCCGGGCGAGGCGTCGCGCAGCGGTTTCAACGCCTCGCCCAACTGCGCCAACGCCGACATCACCGTATCGAAGCCGTCGCGCACGTCCGGCTTGGCCAGCGCCCGCCACTGCGTGCCGCGCGGAGGCAGGCCTTCCATCGCGGTGCGCAGGCTGCGCAGCGCCTCGTCGAGCAGGCGCACCGGCTCCTGCAGCGCCGACTGCGCGCCCGCCACCAGCCGTGCCTCGGCCAGGCAGTCGCGCGCCAGTTCCTGCCAGGGGCGCATGCCGAAGCCTTCGCCGAAGAAGTTGGCCGCCAGTTCCGGCAGCTGGTGCGCCTCGTCGATCACGAACGCCTGCGCCCCCGGCAGGATCTCGCCGAACCCCTCCTGCTTGAGCGCCAGGTCGGCCAGCAGCAGGTGATGGTTGACCACCACCAGGTCGGCCGCCTGGGCGCGCTGGCGCGCCTGCACGACGAAGCATTCGTCCCAGAACGGACAATCGGTCCCCAGGCAGTTGTCGACGGTGGACGTCACCATCGGCAGCAACGGCGAATCGTCCGGCAGCGCCTCCAGTTCGGCCATGTCGCCGGCGCGGGTGCGCCCGCTCCAGGCGACGATGCGCTGGAACTGCGCGACCTGCTCCGGCGAGGCGAAGCGCGGCTCGCCGCGCGCCTGTTGCAACCGGTACTTGCACAGGTAATTGGCGCGCCCCTTCAGCAGCGCGGTCTGCAGGCCGACGCCGAGCGCCCCGCGCACGCGCGGCAGGTCGCGGTGGTAGAGCTGGTCCTGCAGCGCGCGGGTGCCGGTGGAAACGATGGTCTTCAGCCCCGAGAGCAGCGCCGGCACCAGGTAGGCGAAGGTCTTGCCGGTGCCGGTCCCCGCCTCGGCCAGCAGCACGTCGCGCTGGTCGAAGGCATCGGCGATCGCCTCGGTCAGGCGCAGTTGCGCGGCGCGCGGGACGAACGTCTCGAGACGATTGGCGAGCGCACCGCCTTCGCTGAGCGCTTCACGGCTGGCGGTGGCGAGTTGCGACATTCAAGGGCTCGGGGCTCGGGGCTCGGGGCTCGGGGCTCGGGGCTCGGGGCTCGGGGCTCGGGGCTCGGGGCTCGGGGCTCGGGGCTCGGGGCTCGGGGCTCGGGGCTCGGGGCTCGGGGCTCGGGGCTCGGGGCTCGGGGCTCGGGGCTCGGGGCTCGGGGCTCGGGGCTCGGGGCTCGGGGCTCGGGGCTCCAAAACAGGATCTTTGGCCTCGATTACCTGTCAAGTGTTTTTAAGCTTTTTGCCCCGATTTTTGCTTTTTTTCTGTGGGAGGGACTTCAGTCCCGACAGAGGGCCGGTAAAGCCTGTCGGGACTGAAGTCCCTCCCACAACAGCACGCGATCCGAAGTGAGCTTGTCGCTCTTCCGGGACCCGGGTCCCGGTCCCGAAACCCAGCATCGTCAATAACGCTTGATCCCAGGCACCGTACACCCTTCGATCTGCGCATGCGCCGATGCCGCGTTCTCCTTCTCGCCGCGCGCCAGCCGCGATTGCTCGATCGTCGCCCAATGCCGGCGGCACAACGGGCCGGTCTTGGAACCGAGATCGATGGCCTGCTTGGCGAAGCGTTCGGCGCCCGTGTAGTCCTGTTGCAGCAATGCCACTTCGGCACGCTCCTGCAGTACGCCCGGGTCGTTCGGCACCAGCTTCAACGCCTGATCCAGCGCCGCGGTGGCACCGGCGAGATCGCCGGCGTTGCGCTTGGCCTCGGCCGCATCGCGCAAATCGCCGACCTGCGGGTCGCGTAGCGGCTGCACGGTCAGCTCGGTATCGTCGACGCCGGCGATCTTTTCGATTTCGGCCATCCGCTGGGCCGGCGTGACGGTGGCCACCGGCGCGGGGGGCGGGGGCGGCGTGCTGGTGCAGGCCGCCAGCGCGGCGGAAACGGCGACGGCAAGGGCATAACGCAGCTTGGACATGGACTACTGGCCTCGTGGGGGAGCTTCGGAGGCGGGCTGCGCCGGCGCCTCCTTCTTGTCCAGGCCGAACCAGCTGCGCCAACCGCCGCCGCTCTCGCCCTGGGCTTCTTCCGCCGGCGGCGCCATCCCGGCGCTGCACGGAACATGGGCGGGAGCATACCCGGCCACGAACGGGAACTGGCGCGCCCCCGGACACGACGGATCGGTCGCGCCCGAACCGGCCGGCTCGATCCATTGCCAGTCCAGGCCCTTGCCGTTGACCCGCAGCGGCGCGCTCGGCAGGCGCGCGAAGATGCCCGCCCACACGCGCATCGCGCCGGTGGCGCCATACAGGCCGGTCTGCGCGTTCTGGTCGTTGCCCATCCAGACCACCGCCAGATGGTCGCCGGTATAGCCGGCATACCAGCTGTCGCGGCCGTCGTTGGAGGTGCCGGTCTTGCCGGCGGGCGACAGCCGGCCCAGGCCGTCGCCGAGCAATGCGCGGCCGGTGCCATGGCTGACCACCTGCTGCAACGCCACGCCGATCAGGTTGGCCGCGATCGAATCGCCCTCCTGCGCCGGCGCCGGGGTCTTGTCGTAGCGCTTGAGCAGCTTGCCCTGCGGGTCCAGCACGCCGCGCACCGCGTGCAGCGGCTGGATCTCGCCACCGGAAGCGAGGAACTGGTACAGCTGCGCCATCGCATACGGGCTCTGGTCGGTGGCGCCCAGGATCAGCGACGGGTTGCTGTCGGCCTTCAGGCCCGCCAGCACGTTGATCAGCTGCGCGATCCGCTCGGGCCCGACCTGCATGCCGACCCGCACCGTCGCCTGGTTGTAGGAATTCGCCAGCGCATCGACCAGCCGCACCGTGCCATGGCTGCGGTTGTCGGCGTTGCCGGGCGACCAGGTACGGCCGCGGCTGAGCTGCACCGTCACCGGCGAATCGTCGACCCAACTGGCCAGCGACCAGCGGTCCGGCGAGGCCAGCGCCAGCAGGTACACGAAGGGCTTGAGCAGCGATCCCACCGGCCGCTGCGCCTCGAGCGCACGGTTGAACCCGGGCGTGGACACGTCGCGGCTGCCGACCACCGCCAGCACGTCGCCGTTGTGCACGTCGGTCACCACCAGGCCGGCCTGCAGCGGCGGACGCTTCTTGTTCTCCAGCGACTTGATCGTGCGCATCACCGCACCCTCGGCATAGGCCTGGGCGGACGGCGACATGCCGGTCAGCACGCTCAGGCCCGCGCCCTGCAGCGCGCTTTCCGGGTAGTCGTGGGCGAGCTGGCGGCGCACCAGGTCGATGTAGGCCGGAAAGCGGTTGGCGGCCACCAGCCCCGGCTCGGCCGGCACGCCCAGCGGCGCGGCCCGCGCGCGCTTGTACTCGGCGTCGTCGATCAGGCCGTTCTCGTGCAGCTTCTCCAGCACGAAGTTGCGCCGGTCCAGGGCGCGCTCGGGATAGCGGCGCGGATCGTAGTAGGACGGGCCCTTCACCAGGCCGATCAGCAGCGCCACCTGTTCGGTGGTCAGCGACCCCAGCTGGCGGCCGAACCAGAACTCGGCGCCGGAAGCCATGCCGTGCACCGCCTGGCCGCCGCGCTGGCCCAGGTAGACCTGGTTGAGGTAGGCCTCCAGGATGGTGCGCTTGTCGTAGCGCGCCTCCATGATCAGCGCGTACAGGATCTCGTTGAACTTGCGGGTGAGCGTCTGCTCCTTGCCGATGCCCAGCAGGCCGCTGCGCGCCAGCTGCTGGGTCAGGGTGCTGGCGCCCTGCCGGGTATGGCCGCCGCTGCGCACCGTCACCCACAGCGCGCGCACCATGCCGCTCAGGTCGATGCCGTGGTGGTAGTTGAAATCGCGGTCCTCGACCGCCTGCAGCCCGGTGACCAGCAGCTCGGGGACCTCTTCCAGGCGCACCAGCCGGCGTTCCTCCTGCTTCTGCCCGTACAGCGTGGCGATCCGCGCCGGGTCCAGGCGCGCGCTCTTCAGGCTCTTGCGGCTGTCGGCATCGCGCAACCCGGCGACGCTGCCGCCGCCCACGCCGACCTCGATGCGCCGCGCGGGCACGCGCCCGTCCACGTCGACGTAGCCCCGGCTGGAGATCACGAACCGGCCGCCGTCCTGCTGGTAGGTGCCGGGAAGCTTGCCTACCCCGTCGTCGCGGTAGGACGCCGCATCCAGTTCGGTCTTGAGCGTCTTGGCGTCGAGCGCCTTGCCCGGCACCAGCACCAGCGGCCGCGCATACACGCGGGTGGGGATCTGCCAGCGCAGCTCGCCGAAGCGCTGGGTGACCTGTCCGTTCAGGTACAGCGTGTAGGGGATCAGAAAGCCCAGCGCCAGGGCCAGCGCCGCCAGGCCCCACACGATCAGGCGGCGCCGCCAGAGCGGCTGGCCGTCGTCCTCGAATTCCTCGGAGTCTTCGTAATCGTAGCGTCGTGGCACGGGGATGCGAGAATGTAAATTCCGGCGAGTCTAGCGCAGCCCCATCGGCCGTGCGGACCCGCCACGATCCCCGTTAAATCCCCGCACAGGTGATGCACGGCCTGCAAGGGACCCGCCCCATTGAACCCCCGCGCATGGATGCGCGGGCTGCTGCGAAGGACTCGCACAAAGGAGATGTCGATGTCGCTGGCCGACGCGCGCTATCTGTTCAACCGTGTCGTCGGCCTGTTCCGCCGCAGTCTGGCCAGCCTGCGGACCCGCGGCTGGCGCGCGACCTGGGAGCGCATCCGCGTGCATGCCCGGCGCGCGCCCGAGCTGCCGCGCGAGCCGCTCTGGTTCCCGCAGGCCGCTCCCTTCGCGCCGTTCGCGGTGCCGGCGGCCGAGGCACCGCGCGCATCGGTGGTGATCCCGGTATACAACCACGTCGAACATACCCTGGCCTGCCTGCGCGCGATCGCCGCGCACCCGCCCGAGGCCGCGTGCGAGGTGATCGTCGTCGACGACGGCAGCGGCGACGCCACCGCCCAATGGCTGCCCCAGGTCGCCGGCCTGCGCTATCACCGTCGCACCGCCAACGGCGGCTTCATCGCCGCCTGCAACGACGGCATCGCGCTCGCCCGCGGCGAATACGTGGTCCTGCTCAACAACGACACCATCCCGCAACCCGGATGGCTGGACGCCCTGGCCGGCACGTTCGCCCGCCACCCCGATACCGGCCTGGCGGCGGCGCAACTGGTGTACCCGGACGGGCGGCTGCAGGAATCCGGCGCCGTCGTGTTCGCCGACGGGAGCGCCTGGAGCTACGGCCGTTTCGAATCCGCGCAGGACCCGCGCTACGGCTACGTGCGCGAGATCGACTACGGCTCGGGCGCGGCGATCATGCTGCCGCGCGCCCTGTTGGCCACGCTCGGCGGCCTGGACGCGCGCTACGCCCCGGCCTATTACGAAGACACCGACCTGGCCTTCGCGGTGCGCGCCGCCGGCTATCGCGCGCGGGTGCAGCCGGCCAGCGTGGTCGTGCACGACGAGGGCACCAGCAACGGCACCGATACCGGCAGCGGCGTGAAGGCCTACCAGGTACGCAACCAGGGCGTGTTCGCGGCGAAATGGGCCGGGTTGCTGCCTGCGCAGCCCGCGCCCGGCGAAGTGCCCTCGCCCGCGCTGCTGCATCGCCGCCAGCGCCAGGTGCTGATCCTCGACGAAGCGGTCCCGCAACCGGACCGCGACTCCGCCTCGCTGCGGCAGTTCAACCTGATCCGCATGCTGGTCGAAGCCGGCGTCCACGTCGTGTTCGTGCCGACCCTGCGCGAACATGCCGGCCGCCACACCGCGGCGCTGCAGCAGCTCGGGGTGGAGGTGTGGTACGCACCCTACCTGCAGGGCATCGGCAGCTGGCTGCGCGAGCACGGCCGCCGTTTCGACGTGGTACTGCTGGTACGCCACCACGTCGCCCATGCCTGCCTGCCGCTGCTCGCTTCGTTCGCGCCCCAGGCGCGCACCGTGTTCGATACCGTCGACCTGCACTACCTGCGCGAGCGCCGCGGCGCCGAGGTCGCCGGCGATGCCAACCTGCTTCGCGAGGCGGAGCGCACCCGCGAGCGCGAGCTGCAGGTGATGGCGCGCGTCGACGTGACCTTGCTGGTCTCGGAGGCCGAACAGCGGCAACTGGGGCAGGACGCGCCGCAAGTGCATACCGAACTGCTCTCGAACCTGCACGACCTCGCCGGCCCCGGCCTTCCCTGGGCGCAGCGCCGCGACCTGGTGTTCGTCGGCGGCTTCCGCCACCCGCCGAACCTGGATGCGATGCGCTGGTTCATCGGCGAGGTGTTCCCGTTGGTCCGGGCGGCGCTTGCCGACGTGGCGTTCCACTGCATCGGCATCGACGTGCCCGACGAACTGCAGGCGCTGGCCAACGCCCGCCCCGGCGTGATCCTGCATGGCCACGTGCCGGATCTGGTGCCCTACATGGAAGGCGCGCGCGTGGCGGTCGCGCCATTGCGATTCGGCGCCGGCGTCAAGGGCAAGGTCAACCTCAGCATGGCGCACGGCCAGCCGGTGGTCGCCACGACCTGCGCGGTGGAAGGCATGCACCTGCGCGACGGCGAGGACGTGCTCGTCGCCGACGGGACCGCCGCCTTCGCAGACGCCGTGGTCCGGCTTTACCGGGACGAGGCGCTATGGCGGCGGCTGTCGACCCAGGGACTGGACAACATCGCGCGCCATTTCTCGCTGGATGCCGCGCGCGCGACGGTGGAACGGGTATTCCTGCGCTGAAGCCGCCGGGCTCAGCGCAGGGCCGCCGCTTCCACCTGGCCGGCGAAGTCGCGAAGTTCCGGCGTGGCCGGATCCAGGCCGCGCGCTTCGGCCAGCGCCTGGCGCGCGAACGCCACGTCCGCCGCCCGCAACCGTTCGCTGCCCACCGCGATCCATCGCTGCGCCAGCCGCCGGCGCGCGGCGGCCAGTTCCGCCTCGCGCGTCGCCGTGGCTTCCCAGGCGTCCAGGCAGACGCGCGCGGCGCGCAGGCGGTTGCCGCGCAGTTCGTCCTCGAAGCAGCCGCGCGTCGCCTCGACGATGCGGCGCAGCGCATGCAGCACCCGCTTGTCCTGCGGCGCGATCGCCTGCGCCTCGCGCAATTTGTCGTAGGCGCTGGCTCCCGGGGGCGTCAGCCAGTCCTGCGCGGTCTCGGCCCGCTCCACCTGCTGCATCAGGGTACGCAGGCGCCGTTCGCGCTGGGCCGGCGACAACTTCGGCTGGCGCGCGTCGTGGGCCTGGCGGGTACGCTCGACGCTCTCCCTGGCGGCGGCGATCGCGGGATTGCCCGGGTCCAGGTCGCGCGCGGCCGCCAGCGCCGCCCCGGCGGCGTCGAAACGGAAATCCGCCGCTTCGCGCGCGGCCTGCGCGGCCAAGGCCGCCGCCACGCGTGCCAGGTCCGCGCGCGCCTGCGCATCGTCCGGCTGCGCCTTCGCCACCGCCTGGAAGCTGCGCGCCGCCGCATCGAGCCGGCCGCGCCGCAACTGCACCTCGCCATTGCGGCGATGCCGCTCCAGCAGGCGGTTCAACTCGGCCTGCGCGGCCGGCAGTTCGGCATGGCCGGGATCGTAGCGGCGCGCCGCCGCCAGGATCGGAGCCGCCGCGGCGACGTCGTCCCTGCGCAAGCTGGCCCAGGCCTGCTGGATGAAGTCCGAGAGCGCGTCCTCGCGCCCTTCCAGCGCTTCGGTGCGCTCGGGCGCCAGCTGCAGCACCTGCTGATACAGCGGCAACGCGCTGTCCGGCGTGCCGTCGAGGCGCCCTTCCGCGCGGGCTCGCGCGGCGCGGGCCAGCAGTTCGTCGAGCCCCGCGCTGCGGGCGCGTTCCCGCCGTAGATCGTCGAGCAGCGGGCCGACCTGCGCGCGCGGCACCTGCAAGGCCTGCGCCAGCGAGAGCGCCTGCGCCGCCGCGTCGAGGCGGCCGGCGGCCAGCGCCGCTTGCGCCTGCGCGACCGCCGCCAGCCCGGTGCGGGCGAGTCCGTCGCGGGCTTCGTCGCGGTCGGTGTCCAGCGCCAGGGCCGCCTCGAACAGTTCGCGCGCGCCGCTGCCATCGCCGGCGCTCAGGTGCCCGCGCGCCAGCGCGCCTTCGGCGCGGCCAAGCAACTGCTGGATCCGGGTATCGGGCCAGATCCAGTCCGAGAGCGGCCGCCGGAACGCCACCGCCAGCAGCGCCATCGCGACCACCACGGCCAGCACGCTCCACCAGAAGCGGGGCGACCTGAGTGGCGACCACAGCCGTGATCTGGCCCATCGCGATGTGCTTGGCATGCGGCGGCGTGATTCCGGGCGCGACCGGACCGGACGCGTTGACGCGCGAATGGTAGCGTCCCGGCGATAACGATGCCGTCGAGGGCGGCACGCTCCTTGCCGGCGCTAGCCCAGCCGGCGCACCTCGTTGACCCCGGGCAGCGCGTCGAGCTTGCCCAGCAGCGTCGCCAGTTGCCCGTAGTCGGCCACCTTCAGGCGCAGCCGCAGTTGCGCCCGCCCGCTGTCGCGCGTGTTGTCGCTGTTGATCTCCAGCACGTGCGCATCCTCCTGGGCGATCAGGTTGGTGATGTCCTTGAGCAGCCAGCGACGGTCCACCGCGCGGATCAGCACGTCGACCTCGTAGCTGCCGCCGAGCTTGCCCCACTCGACCGGCAGTACCCGCTGCGGATGGGCGGCGGCCAGGCGCGCCAGCGCCGCGCAGTCGCTGCGATGCACGGTGACGCCGCGGCCGCGGGTGAGATAGCCGACGATCGGCTCGCCGGCGACCGGGTGGCAGCAGCGCGCCAGCTGCACCAGCAGGTTGCCCACGCCCTGCACGGTGAACTTGGACTTGCCCAGGTCGTCGCGGCGCGCGGTCGGGCGCGGCATCGGCGGCGCGGCCGGCTGCGCGGCGGCACGCTCGGCCTCGAGCAGGGCGCGGCTGACCTGGCTCGGCCCGGTATCGCCCAGCGCGACCTGGATGTAGAGGTCCTCCACGCTGTCGGCATGGAACTTCTTCGCCATCGGCGCCAGGTCCGCCTGCAACAGGCCGAGCCGGCGCAGCTCGCGTTCCAGCAGTTCCTTGCCGGCCTGCACGTTGCGCGCGCGGTCGAGCTTGTGGAACCAGGCGCGCACCTTGTCGCGCGAACGCCCGCTGGCGAGGAAGCCGTTGGCCGGCAGCAGCCAATCGCGGCGCGGATCGGGTTCCTTGGCGGTCAGCACCTCGACCCGGTCGCCGCTGCGCAGGCGATAGGTCAGCGGCACGATCCGGTTGTTGACCTTGGCGCCGCGGCAGCGGTGCCCGACCATCGTGTGCACGTGGTAGGCGAAATCCAGCGGCGTGGCGCCCTGCGGCAGGTCGATCACCTCGCCCCTGGGCGTGAGCGCGTAGACCCGGTCCTCGACCAGTTCGGCATCGAACGCGCCGGCCAGGCCGCCCTGCTCGCCTTCCTGCGACTGCTCCAGCAGCTGCCGCATCCAGGTGATCTTGCGCTCGAAGGCCTTTTCCGCGCCGCGTCCGCCCTCCTTGTACTTCCAGTGCGCGGCCACGCCCAGCTCGGCCTGCTGGTGCATCTCGTGGGTGCGGATCTGGATCTCGACGGTGCGTCCCTCCGGCCCGATCACCGCGGTGTGCAGCGAGCGGTAGTCGTTGGCCTTGGGGCGGGCGATGTAGTCGTCGAACTCGCTCGGCACCGGCGCCCACAGCGCATGCACCACGCCGAGCGCGGCGTAGCAGTCGGCCACGCTGTCGACCATCACCCGCACCGCGCGGATGTCGTAGAGCTGGTCGTAGGCCAGGTGCTTCCTCTGCATCTTCCGCCAGATGCTGTAGATGTGCTTCGGCCGGCCGCTGACCTCGGCCTCCAGCCCTTGCTCGCCCAGTGCCTGCGAAAGCTGGCGCTTGACCGAATCGATGTAGCGCTCGCGCTCCAGGCGGGTCTCGTCGACCTCGCGCGCGATGTGCCGGTAGGTGTCCGGTTCGAGATAGCGGAACGCCAGGTCCTCCAGCTCCCACTTCAACTGCCAGATGCCGAGCCGGTTGGCCAGCGGCGCGTGGATGTCGCGGGTCAGCTGCGCCAGCGCCCTGCGTTCCCCGTCGGCCAGGCCGACGGCGGCGCGCATCTTCGCCAGCTGGCGCGCGAGCAGGATCGGCACGACCCGCAGATCGTGGATGATCGCCAGCAGCAGCCTGCGCAGTCCCTCGCTGTTGCGGCCCGCCTCGCGCCCGGCATGCAGCGCCCAGACCTGGTCGGCGGCGTCCTGTCCGTCCAGCAGGCCCTCCACCGCCGCGCGACGCTGCGCGTCCGGCCACGGCAATCCGGCCAGCTGCGCGCGCAGCGGCGGCAGGTCGAACAACAGCGCGGCCAGCAGCGTGGCCTCGTCCGCCGACAGCAGCGCCAGCGCATCCAGCGTGTCGGCCAGCACCGGCCAGGCCACCGCCGGTTCCGCCGTGGCGGGCGAACGCGCGCGCCATGCCTGCGCCAGGGCCTCGCGCAGCGCCGGCGCCAGCACCGAAGCCGCCGGGCGTCGCAGCAAGGCCTCCATGCCGTCGGAGGAAGAAAGCGTCACAGCAGCAGATCGTCCATCGAAGATGGCACCTAAGTTAACGCGCCGGCGCAGCGGCGAACAGCGCGGACGGGCCGGTGCGAACGCCTGGCACGATCCGGCCGCGATCGGCCGCACCGATCCGCACCGGAGCCTTTCCCGCGATCGCGGCAGCGGCTTTCGATCCGGGCCGATGGGGCCCGCCGGCGCGGCGCTACACTAGGCGCCACCCTCTTCCGGAACCGCACCGATGCCGCTCTCGCGCGCCCTTCCCGTCGCCCTGTGCCTGGCCCTCGCCGCCATCGCCCCCGCCCATGCCCAACGCACGGTCTCGGGCGATCTGCAGAGCGAGATGACGCCCAGCGAGTTCAAGGCCGCCGGCCTGGACAAGCTCAGCCCGGCCGAACTGGCCGCGCTCAACGGCTGGCTGCAGGGCAAGGTCCAGAAGGAAACCCAGGTCGCCCTGGAGAAGGCCAAGGAAGAAGGCCGCCAGGAAGTCATCACCAAGAACCGCGGCTTCTTCGACTTCGGTTCCAAGGAGCCGATCGAAAGCACGCTGGTGGGCGACTTCAACGGCTTCGGCAAGGGCAAGACCTTCGTGCTCGCCAACGGCCAGGAATGGGAGCAGATCGAGCCGGCCAGCCTGTCCGGCGTGCGCCTGCAGTCGCCCAAGGTGAAGATCAAGCCGGGCATGATGGGCGTGTGGTACATGCAGGTCGGCAACTACAACACCCAGGCCAAGGTCCGCCGCGTCAAGTAATCCGCGATGAGCGCGCCGGCCGGCCCGATGCAGCGGATGCTGCAGGCGATACGCAGGCGGTTCCGCACCGGCGATGGCTGGCTCATCGTGCTCGCGCTGCTGGCCGGGCTGATCGCAGGCCTGCTCACGCTGCTGCAGAGCGGATTGGCGCATGCGCTGCAGGCCTGGCTGTACGGCCTGGACGAGGACATGCGCCTGAGCTCCAGCGCGCGGGTGGAATTCACCGCGTTGCTGGCGCTGCCGATCGGCGGCCTGCTGGTCGGATTGGTCAGCCTGGCCGCGACGCTGCGCAAGCGGCGCCTGCTCGACGCGGTAGAAGCCAATGCGCTGCACGGCGGCCGCATGTCGATGCGCGACAACCTGATCGTGTCGCTGCAGACGCTGCTGTCGAACGGCTTCGGCGCCTCGGTCGGGCTGGAAGCGGCGTATACCCAGATGGGCGCCGGCAGCGGCTCGCAGTTGTCCAAGGCGCTGCGCCTGCGGCGTTCGGACACCCGCACGCTGGTCGGCGCGGGCGCCGCCGGCGCCATCGCCGCCGCGTTCGGCACGCCGCTGGCCGGCGCGTTCTACGCGTTCGAGATCGTGATCGGCGCCTACACGCCCTCGGCGCTGGCGCCGGTCGCGGTGGCCGCGCTGGCCGGCAGCTTCATCGCCCAGGCTGCCGGCGTGCCGCCCTACATGCTGCCGGCGGCATCGGAGATCGGCCTGCATCCGCGCGACTACGCGATATTCGCGGTGCTCGGCCTGGTCTGCGCGCTGGTCGGCATCGCCGTCATGCGCCTGGTCACCGGCATCGAGCAGCGCGTCAATCGCAGCCCGCTGCCGGGCTGGGGACGGCCGGTGATCGGCGGGCTGCTGCTGATCCCGCTGGCGATGGCGACCCCGCAGGTGCTGTCCTCCGGGCATGGCGCGCTGCACGTGGACCTCACCACGCACCTGCCGCTGCTGTGGATCGGCGGGCTGCTGCTGGCCAAGTGCCTGGCCTCGGGCATCTCGCTGGGCTTCGGGTTCCGCGGCGGCCTGTTCTTCGCCTCGCTGTTCATGGGCACGCTGGTGGGGGCTCTGTTCGCCGGCCTGGTCAACCTCGCCGGCGGTGGCGCGCTGGTGGACGGCACCGCCGCCGCGCTGGCCGGCATGGCGGCGCTGGCCGCGGCGGTGGTCGGCGCGCCGATGACGATGGCGATGCTGGTGCTGGAAGGCACCCACGACTTCGTGCTCGCCAGCGCGGTGATGGCCGCGGTGCTGGTCGCCAACACGGTGGTGCGGCAGGCGTTCGGCTACTCGTTCTCGACCTGGCGCCTGCACCTGCGCGGCGGCACGATCACCAGCGCGCGCGACGTCGGCTGGGTGCATGCGCTCACCGCCGGCAAGATGATGCGCCAAGGCACCGGCACGATCGCCGCCGACGCCTCCGTGGAAGAGTTCCGCCGCCGCTTCCCGCTCGGCTCCAGCACGCGCGTGGCCCTGCTGGACGCGCAACAGCGCTACGCCGGCATCGTGCCGGTGGCCACGGTGTATGCCGACGGCGTCAAGGCCGACGCCACCCTGGCGGCCTTCGCCGGCAACCGCAACATGGCGCTGCCGCCCGATGCCGACGTGCTGACCGTGATCCGCCGCTTCGACGAGACCCAGAGCGACGAGATGGCGGTGGTCGATGCCGAGGGCCACCTGCTCGGCGTGCTGTCGGAAGCCTTCGTGCGCAAGCGCTATGCCGAGGAACTCGACAAGCGCCAGCGCGAGATGATGGGCGAGCGGGTCGAGGACGGCGAGGCATAGGCGCGCCGCCGCGTCCACCTCCCCGCCGTCCCCGCACGGGGCGGACGGCGGGCTTTCCTATGCTCCGGCCTGCAGCGCCGCCACCCGTTGCGCGAGCTTCTTGGCCGAGATGCCCGGCTTGGCGCCCAGCTCCTGTGCGAACGTGGACACGCGCAGTTCCTCGATGTCCCAGCGCAGCGCCTGCCATTGCGGACGCGATTGCAGGCCTTGCGCGGCGGCGTCCTCCAGCGCGTCCAGGAACGGCTTGAGCTCGAGCATGCGCTGCTGGTCGCGCGAGGGATCGCGCTTGGCGCGCTCGGTGCGCAGGATCATCGCCCGCAGATAGCGCGGGTACTGCGCCAGCGCATCGGCCGGGGTCTCGCGCAGGAAGCCGGCGTGGACCAGCCCGGCCAGCTGCCGTTCCATGTCGTCCAGGTTGCCGCGCGCCCAGCCCATCAGCGGCGCCTCCAGCAAGGGCTTCAGCTCGCCCACCAGCGCCAGGATCGACTCGGCCAGCTTCAGCCGATCCATCGCCTCGCCGAACAGGCGCTTGCCGGCGTCCTCGCGGCGCCGGTCGAACGCGGCACGGTCGCGGACGTCGCCCAGCCCTTCCGCCAGGACCGCGTTCATCGCCGCGTCGACCAGGTCGCCGCGGAGGCGCTCCTGCGATTCGATGGCCGCGTACAACAGCCCGGTCTTGGGCGACACCGGCAGTTGCTTGCGCGCCTGCTTGACCTTGTCGGCCAGGGCGATCTCCAGCAGCCGGCGCACGCCGCGCGGATGCGCCTCCAGCGCTTCGGCGCGATCGGCGAAGATGCGCAGCGATGCGGTCTCCCCCGCATCCACCAACGCCGGATACGCCGGCACGCCGGCCTCGCCCGGCACCTGCGCAGGGATGGCCTGCGCCGGGAACTCCCGCAAGCCCTCCGCCGCCATCTCGCACCCGGCGCGTACCGCGAACGCCCGCCCGGCACGCTCGCCGAAGCGGGCGCGCAGCGCGTCCAGGTCGCGCGATTCGGCCAGTACCTGGCCGCGTTCGTCGCGCAGGCGCAGGTTCATGCGCAGGTGCGGCTCCAGCGCGGCTTCGTCGAAGTCGATCGCGGCCACCTGCGCGCCGGTGGCTTTGCCGAGGAAGCGGGCCAGCTCGCCGCGGATGTCGTCCCCCGAAGGCTTCGGGAACGCCTCGAAGAACGCCCGGCCGAAATCCGGCGCCGGCACGTAGTTGCGCCGCATCGCCTTGGGCAACGAGCGGATCAGCGCCGAGGCCTTGTCGGCGACGAAGCCCGGGGCGAGCCACGACAGCCGCGCCGGATCGAGCGCATTGAGCAGGTGCAGCGGCACTTCCAGGGTCACGCCGTCGTCGCCCGCGCCCGGCTCGAACCGGTAGTGCAGCGCCAGGCGCGCATCGCCGAGCGGGAAGTACTTCGGGTACCGGTCCTCCTCGCTGCCTTCCCCGGGCAGCAGGTCGGCCAGCGTCCAATGCAGGCCGCGTCGCTTGTCCTCCGGCAGCGTCTTCCACCAGGCGTCCAGCGCGCTGGCGGAATGGATCTCCGGCGGCACCCGGTCGAGATACCAGCGCGCCTGCCAGTCCTCGTCGGCGACCAGGCCGGCGCGGCGCAGCTTCGCCTCTTCCTCGCGCGCCTGTTCCAGCACCTTCAAGTTGTCGGCCACGAAACCGGCCCGCGTGTTGATCTCGCCGGTCACCAGCGCCTGGCGCACGAAGATGTCGTGCGAGGCGGCCGGGTCGATGCGCCCGTAATGCACCGGTTTCTTCGGCGCCAGCACCAGCCCGAACAGGCTGATCTGCTCGGAGGCCACCACCTGTCCCTGCGCGCGCGACCAGTGCGGGTCGAAATGCTTGCGCAGCAGCAGGTGGCCCAGCTCGGCGATGGCCCAGTCCGGCTCGATCGCGGCGTTGGTCAGGCCCCAGACCTTCTGGGTATCCAGCAGCGTGGCGGCGAGCACCCACGGCGGCGGTTTCCTGGCCAGCGCCGAGCCGGGGAACAGCAGGAAGCGGCGCTGGCGCGGCGCCTGGAAATCGCCTTTCTCGGTGCGATGGCCGACCTGCGTCGGCAAGCCGGCGAGCAAGGCGCGGTGCAGGGCCTGGTAGGCCGAGGCGCGCTCGCGTTCGCCGATGCGCGGCGCCTGCGGGAGCGACTCCAGTCCCGCGGGGGCTACGCCGGCAGAACCCGCCGGGACCGAAGTCCCACCCACAAGTGCAGCCTTGCCTTCGCGCGCCAGGCGCGCGGCGCGGTGCAACTCGCCACGGCTCGGGCGCCGGCCCGGGCCGTCGCCCTGCCCGGCAGCGGCGGGGGGCCCGGCCAGCAAGGCCGGCGACAGGCCGGCGCCGGATTCCTGCCAGCCCAATTCCTCGCACAGCAACCGCAACTGGCGGTGCAGCTCGCGCCACTCGCGCATGCGCAGGAAGCCGAGGAAATGCCGTTCGCACCAGTCGCGCAGCTTGGATTGGGTCAGGTCCTCGTGCGCTTGCCGGTAGGCCTCCCACAGGCGCAGGATGCCGACGAACTCCGAGCGCGGGTCGGCGAACTTCGCGTGCGCGTTGTCGGCCGCCTCGCGCGCCTCGGGCGGACGCTCGCGCGGGTCCTGGATGCCCAGGAACGCGGCGATCACCGTCATCTCGCGCAGGCAGCCGTGCTTGTGCGCGGCGACCAGCATCCGCGCCAGCTTCACGTCCACCGGCAGCCGCGCCATCTGCCGGCCGATCGCGGTCAGCTTGCGCTCGCCGTCCACCGCACCGAGCTCGACCAGCTGCTGCCAGCCGTCGGCGATGGCGCGCTCGTCCGGCGCCTCCAGGAACGGGAAATCCTCGATCCGCCCGAGCCCGAGCTGCAGCATGCGCAGGATCACGCCCGCCAGCGACGAGCGCCGGATCTCCGGATCGGTGAATTCCGGGCGCGCCAGGAAATCCGCCTCGGCATAGAGCCGGTAGCAGATGCCCTCGGCGATGCGGCCGCAGCGGCCGGTGCGCTGGTTGGCGCTGGCCTGGCTGATCGGCTCGATGTGCAGGCGGTCGAGCTTCTGGCGCGGGCTGTAGCGCTTCACCCGCGCGTAGCCGGGGTCGACCACGTAGCGGATCCGCGGCACAGTCAGCGAGGTCTCGGCGACGTTGGTGGCCAGCACCAGGCGCCGCTTCGGCCCCGGGTTGAACACCCGGTCCTGGTCGTTGGCCGACAGCCGCGCGTACAGCGGCAGCACCTCGGTCTCGCGGTACTTGCGCCGCTCGAGCGCGTGGTGCGCATCGCGGATCTCGCGCTCGCCGGGCAGGAACACCAGCACGTCGCCGCGCGGATCGCTGCGGGTGATCTCGTCGATCGCCGCCACGATCGCGTCGTTGACGGTGCGGTCGCCCTCGCGCGGCTCGCCGCCGGCGTCGCCCTCGCCCTCGAGCGGGCGGTAGCGCACTTCCACCGGATAGGTCCGTCCCTCGACGCTGATCACCGGGGCATCGTCGAAGTGCCTGGAGAAGCGCGCGGTGTCGATGGTCGCCGAGGTGACGATCACCTTCAGGTCGGGACGCTTCTTCAGCAGTTGCTTGAGATAGCCGAGCAGGAAATCGATGTTGAGGCTGCGCTCGTGCGCCTCGTCGACGATGATCGTGTCGTAGGCCGACAGCCAGCGGTCGCTGGCGATCTCCGCCAGCAGGATGCCGTCGGTCATGAACTTGATGCGCGAGGCGTCGCCGACCTTGTCGGTGAAGCGCACCTGGAAGCCGACCGTCGTGCCCAGCGGTGATTTCAGTTCCTCGGCCACGCGCGTGGCCACCGCGCGCGCGGCGATCCGGCGCGGCTGCGTGCAGCCGATCATGCCGGCGATGCCGCGGCCGGCCGCCAGGCACAGCTTGGGCAGCTGCGTGGTCTTGCCCGAGCCGGTCTCGCCGGCGATCACCACCACCGGATGCGCGCGGATCAGCTCGACGATGCGCTCGGCCTCGCGCGCGATCGGCAGTTGCTCGTCCAGGACGATCGCCGGCTGCTCCGCCGCCCGCGCCTCGCGCTGCGCGACGGATGCCCGCACGGCCTGCTCGAAGCTCTCGCGCAACTTCGGGTTGCCCGGCTGGCCGCGCCAGCGCGACCATAGCCCCAGCAAGCGGCCGCGGTCGCGGGTCAACCCGCCTTCGATCGCCGCGCGCCCTTCACGGAGCCCAACGCTGGAATCGGATTCAATAGGTGACATCAATTGTTAGACCATGAATATTGAATTTCAATAAATCGCATATCGCGTCTATTGTGACGTCCAATCAACGGAGCAAGGAAATCCCCATGGCCAAGAGCAAGAGCACCGGCAAGAAGAGCGGCACCAGGACCCTGGCCGAAGCGGCCGCGTCCGCACCGAACATCGATATCGGGATCAAGAGCGGCGATCGCAAGAAGATCGCCGACGGCCTGTCGCACTACATGGCCGACGCGTTCACGCTCTACCTGAAGACCCACAACTTCCACTGGAACGTCACCGGGCCGATGTTCAACTCGCTCCACACCATGTTCGAAACGCAGTACACCGAACAGTGGGGCGCGCTCGACGAGGTCGCCGAGCGCATCCGCGCACTGGGCTACAACGCGCCGGGCTCGTACAAGGAATACCTTGCGCTGACCTCGATCCCGGAAGAACCGGGCCTGACCGACAGCGCGGACTGGCGCGAGATGGTACGCCAGCTGGTGGCCGGCAACGAAGCGGTCTGCCGCACCGCCCGCAAGGTGCTGAGCACCGCCGACGATGCCGGCGACGATCCGACCGCGGACCTGATGACCCAGCGCCTGCAGACCCACGAGAAATATGCCTGGATGCTGCGCTCGCTGCTGGCGTAAACGGCAAATCACCGAGGGCGTTACCCTCAGGAACCCTGCTGGAGGAAAGCCCCCCTTCTGTTAAGGGGGGCGCGCAAGGCGCGGGGATAGGCGAAGCCGGAAGCGGGGCCCAGGGTTTTGCGCAGCACAATCCTGGGCGGCGTAGCCCGCATGGCGGGCCACGCCCGAACCCTGCGCGCTATCCTAGTCGCATGTCTTCCCCCGCCCATGAACTGCTGAAGCGCGTCTTCGGCTACGACGCCTTCCGCGGCAACCAGCAGGCCATCGTCGAGCACGTCGCCGCCGGCAACGATGCCCTGGTGCTGATGCCCACCGGCGGCGGCAAGTCGCTCTGCTACCAGGTACCGGCGCTGCTGCGCGAAGGCACCGGCATCGTCGTCTCGCCGCTGATCGCGCTGATGCAGGACCAGGTCGAGGCGCTGCGGCAACTCGGCGTGCGCGCCGAGTACCTCAATTCCACGCTGGACGCCGAGACCGCCGCGCGGGTCGAGCGCGACCTGCAGGCCGGCGAACTCGACCTGCTCTACGTCGCCCCCGAACGGCTGCTGACCCCGCGCTTCCTCTCGCTGCTGGCGCGCAGCCGCATCGCCCTGTTCGCGATCGACGAAGCGCACTGCGTGTCGCAATGGGGCCACGATTTCCGGCCGGAATACCGCCAGCTCACCGTGCTGCACGAGCGCTGGCCGCACATCCCGCGCATCGCCCTGACCGCCACCGCCGATCCGCCGACCCAGCGCGAGATCGCCGAGCGCCTGGACCTGGAGCACGCCGAGCATTTCATCAGCTCGTTCGACCGTCCCAACATCCGCTATACCGTCGTGCAGAAGGACAATGCGCGCCGGCAGCTGCTGGACTTCCTCGGCCGCCACCGCGGCGAGGCGGGCATCGTCTACGCGATGTCGCGGCGCAAGGTCGAGGAGACGGCCGAATTCCTGGCGGCGCAGGGCTATACCGCACTGCCCTACCACGCCGGCCTGCCGGCCGAGGTCCGCGCCGAGAACCAGCGCCGCTTCCTGCGCGAGGACGGCATCGTGATGTGCGCCACCATCGCCTTCGGCATGGGCATCGACAAACCGGACGTGCGCTTCGTCGCCCACGTCGATCTGCCCAAGTCGATGGAAGGCTACTACCAGGAGACCGGTCGCGCCGGGCGCGACGGCGAAGCGTCCGAGGCCTGGCTCTGCTATGGCCTGGGCGACGTGGTGCTGCTCAAGCAGATGATCGAGCAGGGCGAGGCGCCGGAGGAGCGCAAGCGGCTGGAGCGCGCCAAGCTCGACCACCTGCTCGGCTATTGCGAGTCGATGCAGTGCCGCCGCCAGGTGCTGCTGGCCGGCTTCGGCGAGACCTACGCGCAGCCGTGCGGCAATTGCGACAACTGCCTGGCCCCGGCCGCGGCCTGGGACGCGACCGTCCCGGCCCAGAAGGCGCTCAGCTGCGTCTACCGCAGCGGCCAGCGCTTCGGCGTCGGGCACCTGATCGACATCCTGCGCGGCGCGGACAGCGACAAGATCCGCCAGTTCGGCCACGACCAGCTCAGCACCTACGGCATCGGCCGCGACCTGGACGCGCGCGCCTGGCGCAGCGTGTTCAGGCAGCTGGTCGCCGCGAGCCTGCTGGAAGTGGACAGCGAGGGCCATGGCGGCCTGCGCCTGACCGACGCCAGCCGCCAGGTGCTCAAGGGCCAGCGCCAGGTGATGATGCGGCGCGACCAGACCGCCGCGCGCGAGCGCGGCGACCGCAGCAGCACCCCGCGTACCGGCCTGCCGGTGCAACCGGAGGACCTGGGCCTGTTCAACGCGCTGCGCACTTTGCGCGCCCAATTGGCCAAGGAGCAGAACGTGCCGGCCTTCGTGATCTTCCACGACAGCACCCTGCGCAACATCGCCGAGCAGCGCCCCACCAGCCTGGACGCACTGGCCCGGGTCGGCGGCATCGGCGGCAGCAAACTGGCCCGCTACGGCCAGCAACTGGTCGACATCATCCGCGAGCAGGGCTAGCCTCCGTGTCAAGCCTGCAAGAAAAATCCGGGAAATCGACAGCGCACATTCAATCTCGCGTTGCTAGCTTCAACGGCATGCCACCGGCATGGACGCCCGCCCTCCGAGAGCCTCGCCCAATGAACCGCACTCTCCTTCTCCTCGGTGCCCTGCTCGCCTGCGCCAGCGCGATGGCCCAGGAGCCTGCCGGCGCGGGCACGTCGGCCAGCGACCTCGACCTGAGCGTCCCCCAGGCCCCGATCCAGTACCGCAGCGACCCGACCTACGCCAAGGACCCGCCCGGCACCTTCTACGGCGACAAGAGCGGCAAGTCCGCCTCGGCCACCGTGCGCGAGCAGCAGCGGATCGCCGCGCGCGCCGAACAGTGCCAGGGCCAGTTGCACGGCAGCGTCGCCGCCGGCGTGGGCTATTCCAGCCGCGGCGGCAACAGCAACTGGCAGGGCGCCAACCTGCACAGCTGCAAGACCTACTACGACGACGACGGCAACCCGCGCGAAGTCGGCATCAGCATCAGCGTCGGCCGCAGCGAAGGCCCCGGCTACTTCGGGCACCCCTACGGCTACGGCCACGGCCCGATCTGGTAAGCGCGGGCTCCGCGCTCCCGGCGCGACGGCCGGCATATCGATATGAGCACGCCGGCGCCCCCTTCCGCCGGCACGGCCCACTACCATGGCTCGACCTCCGCCGCCGGTGTCGTCCATGCCCGCCCTCCGCGTTCCGCTCGCCCTCGTCCTGCTGCTGGCACCGCTTCCTGCCGCCTGGGCCGCTGCCGACCTCTCGCTCTGGACCAGCTACGAGCAGACGCTCAGGCACGCCAAGTACATCGACCTGACCCATGCGTTCTCCCCCGGGCAGCCGGTCTGGCCGGGCTTCGCGCCGGCGCGGTTCAAGCCCGCGGTCGCCGGCAACGACCTCGGCGACTATGCCAAGCCCGGCGACGAGTTCACCTACGGCAAGCACGGCTTCGTCGCCACCGCGTACGACCTGACCACCGACCAGTACGGCACCCAGCTCGACCCGCCGGCGCACTGGAATCCCAAGGGAGCCACCATCAGCGATCTGCCGCCGACCTACGCGGTGCGCCCGCTCGTGGTGATCGACGTCCACGACAAGGTCGCCCGCGACCCCGGCTATCACGCCACCGTGGCCGACATCCAGGCCTGGGAAGAGCGGCATGGCCCCATCCCCGAAGGCTCAGTGGTGATGATCCGGTCGGACTGGTCCAAGCGCTGGAACGACGCCGGGCGCTTCGCGCGCAAGCCGTTCCCCGGCATCACCCTGGACGCGCTGAAGTACCTGCACCTGCAGCGTCGCATCCTGTTCCACGGGCACGAGCCGCTGGACACCGACGCCACCGACAACCTCGAGGGCGAGCACTGGCTGCTGCACCACAATTACGCCCAGGCCGAAGGCGTGGCCAACCTCGACCAGGTCCCCGAGGCCGGCGCATTGATCGCGATCGGTTACGCCAAGCCGGAAGGCGGCACGGGCGGCTTCGCGCGCTACGTCGCGATCGCGCCCCCGGACTGGCCGCACGGCGTCACCATCGACCAGGCCCCTGGCGCCCCGCTGCCCGAGCAGCCCTACCCGCTCAAACGCGGCGCCGATGGCGTGCTGCGGCCGACGCCCTGAGGCTTCGCGTCCAGTCCCGTGCGGCTGCGATCCGGACGGACGCGGCCGGCCGGTGCCCGGCCCTCGGACATGGCGGGAACGGCGACATGTCTGGCGGCCCCTCGAAACGGGCCGGGTCTCGGCGTAAGGCCGCATTGCGGAAGAACGCCGCGCGCACGGCAATCGCGGAGCGGGCCAAGGATTGCGGAGCGGCAGGCCGGGCCTGGAGCCTCGTCGTCAATGGTGGGCCGTGTTGGAATCGAACCAACGACCAGCGGATTAAAAGTCCGATGCTCTACCGACTGAGCTAACGGCCCAAAAACGAACATCCGGCTCGCGCCGGGGGTGCGCATTCTACCCCAAGGGGGCGTCAACGCGAAATCGAATAGCGGGTCGGATCGTCGATGCCGGCGTCGGCGAAACCGGCCGCACGCAGCCTGCACGCATCGCAATGCCCACAGGCGCGACCGTCCCCGTCGGCCCGGTAACACGACACCGTGAGGCCGAAATCCACGCCGAGCCGGCCACCTTCGCGCGCGATCTCGGCCTTGCTCAGGTATTGCAGCGGCGCATGCACACGCAGCCCCGCGCCCTCGACACCGGCCTTGGTCGCCAGGTTGGCGAGCGCCTCGAAGGCGGCGACGAACTCGGGACGGCAATCCGGATAGCCGGAATAGTCCACCGCGTTGACCCCGCAGAACAGGTCGTTGGCGCCGAGCACCTCGGCCCAGCCGAGCGCCATCGACAACATGATGGTATTGCGTGCCGGCACGTAGGTAACCGGGATGCCCGGGCCGCCCGCATCGGGCACGTCGATGTCGGCGGTCAGCGCCGAACCGCCGATGCTGCGCAGGTCGACGTCCACCACCTTGTGCTCGGCCACGCCCAGCGACTGCGCCACCCGCGCCGCGGCCGCCAGTTCGGACGTGTGCCGCTGTCCATAGCGCACGCTCAGCGCATGCACCTCGAAGCCCTGCTCGCGCGCCATCGCGACGACGACCGCGGAATCCATGCCGCCAGAGAGGAGTACGACTGCTTTTTTCATATGACCGTGATTGGTGATTCGTGATTCGTGATTCGTCAAAGCTACCGCATCGGATGGCGACTCGCTTTTCCCAATCACGAATCACCAATCACGAATCACGGTCCGGTCCTACCGCCCCGGCTCGTCGTTCCAGAGCAGCTTGTGCAATTGCAGCTGGAAGCGCACCGGCAGGCGGTCGGCGACGATCCAGTCGGCCAGCTCGCGAGGGTCCAGCTCGCTCTTGCTGGGCGAGAACCATACCGTGCAGCGGGCGGCCAGCCCGCGTTCGCGCACGACCTCGCGCGCCCACTCGTAATCGGCGCGACCGCACAGCACGAACTTGACCTGGTCGCGCGCGGTCAGCAGCGGCAGGTTGTCCCAGCGGTTGCGGTGCACCTCGCCGGACCCCGGCGTCTTGATGTCCACCACGCGCGATACGCGCGCATCGACCGCCGAGACGTCCAGGGCGCCGGAAGTCTCCAGCGACACGTCCAGCCCGGCGTCGCACAGCTTTTGCAGCAGCGACAGGCAGCGCTTCTGCGCCAGCGGCTCGCCGCCGGTCACGCAGACGTGGCGCACCCCGTGCCCCGCCACCTCGGCGACGATGTCGTCGATGTCGCGCCACTGCCCGCCATGGAAGGCGTACTCGGTATCGCAATACTGGCAGCGCAGCGGGCAGCCGGTCAGGCGCACGAACACCGTCGGCCAGCCCGCCGCCTCGGCCTCGCCCTGCAGCGACAGGAAGATCTCGGTGATCTTCAACCGCGGCAACGGCGACTGGACGATCTCACTGGGGGTGGCGGCTGCGGCGGTGGTCATGGCGGGATCATACGGCCCGCAACCACGGCGGCAGGGCCTGGGAAGGACTCAGCGCAGCTGCTGGCCGAGCTGGATGGATTGCAGGCGGTCCTGCGCCACCCGCGCGGCATCGCTGCCGGGATACTTGGAGATCACCTGCTGCAGCGTCTGCTGCGCATCGCGGCTCTTGCCCTCGCCGTACTGCGAGAGGCCCAGCTTCAACAGGCCGCCGGCGGCCTTGTCGTGGGTGGGATAGCGGTTGACCAGGTCGCGGAACTGGACCTCGGCCAACTGGAAATTGCGGGTGGCGTAATAGCTCTCCCCGAGCCAATACAGGGCATTGGGGGTATAGACGCCGTTCGGGTACAGCTCGAGGAAGCTCAGGAACAGCTGCGACGCATCGTCGTACTTGCCGTTCTTGAGCGCGTCGAACGCGACGTTGTAGGCGGTGCGCTCATCGCCGGTCGAAGCCAGCGTGCCCGGATCGCCGTGCACGGAAGGCGGCCGCTCGGAAGTGGCCGCCGTGCTGGGCTTGGCCGGAACCGCAGGCGCAGGCGCGCCGTTGGCAGGCGCGGCCGGCAACGCTGGCGCGGCGCCGCCTTCGAGGCGGTTCAGCCGGCCGTCCAGGTCGAGGTACTGGTCCTTGGCCTGCTGCTTCAGCTGTTCGTTCTCGTGCTGCAGCTGCTCCACCGTCCCCTGCAGGTCCTGCACCTGGGAGCGCAGTGCGCTGATCTGGTTCAGCAGGTCCAGGTTCGCCTGAGGATTGGCGGCCTGCTGCTCGAGCGCGGCGACGCGGTCGGCCAGGCTCTGGCGCTGGGCGTACGCCGGCGCGGCGGCCACGAGGGCCGCCGCGACGAACAGGGTGATTACCCCGGGACGCATCGTCGATTACTTCGCGGTGTAGACGATCTCGACGCGGCGGTTCTGCGACCAGCAGCTCTCGTTCGACTCGGTGCAGGTCGGACGCTCTTCGCCGTACGAGACCACGGTCAGCTGGCTGGCTGAACCGCCGTTGGCCTGCAGGGCCGAGTTGACGGCGTTGCCGCGGCGCTCGCCCAGAGCCTGGTTGTAGGCGCGAGTGCCGCGCTCGTCGGTATTGCCCTGCAGGGTGATGCGGGCGCTCGGGCGGTCACGCAGGTACTTGGCGTGGCACGCCATGATGGCCTGGAACTCCGGCTTCACGGCGTCCTGGTCGAAATCGAAGTAGACGACGCGCTGACGCAGGCAGGCGTCGGTATCCAGGTCGTCCGGACCGTACAGGCCCGAAGTGGTCGGAGCCGTCGGGGCGGTCGGGGTGGTATCGACCGGGGTGGACGGGGGGGTTTCCTTGACCTTCTTCGAGCAGCCGGCCAGAACGGCCACGGACATCAAAGAAACAAGCAGGACGCGAGTGGACTTGTTCATGGCAATACCTTTGTGGCTCCTAAGCCAATGGTGTGGGTTTAACGCAGCGAAATATTAACATTAATGCGCGCTACGGTAAGGCCCCCATGAAGGTTCCCTTACGTCGCCATCGGCCAGCACCAGGCGCTGGCGGACGCGCGCGTCGGCGGAAACGGCATACAGCACGCCGCGGCCACCCTCGCGGGCGGCGTACAGCACCATGCTGGCGTTCGGCGCGAAGCTCGGGGACTCGTCGAGCGACCCCGGCGACAGCGTGCTCCAGCTCGGCGAACCCAGGCTGCGGTCCATCATCGCGATCCGGTAGGTATTGCCGCTGCCCTGGGCAGTCACGAGCTTCTTACCGTCATAGGAGACGCTGGCCTTGGCGTTGTAGTTGCCCTGGAAGGTCACCCGGCTGGCCGAGCCTCCGGTGGCCGGCACCTGGTAGATCTGCGGGCGCCCGCTGCGGTCGGAGGTGAAGTAGAGCGACTGGCCGTCGGCCGCCCAGGTCGGCTCGGTGTCGATGCCGAAGTGGTTGGTCAACTGGGTCAGCTGCTTGCTGCCCAGGTCCATCACGTAGATCTCCGGGTTGCCGCTGCGCGAGAGCGACAGCGCCAGCTTGCGGCCGTCCGGCGAGAACGCCGGCGCGCTGTTGATGCCGCGGAAGCTGGACACCAGCTCGCGCGCGCCGGTGGCGATGTCCTGCACGTAGATCGAGGAATTGCCGCGCTCGAAGCTCACGTACGCCAGCTTGCGGCCGTCCGGGCTCCAGTTCGGCGACAGCAGCGGCTCGGCCGAGCGCACGATGGTCTGCGGGTTGTAGCCGTCCGAGTCGGCCACCATCAGCGCGTAGCGCATGGCCCCGCCCTTGCCAGTGGCGGTGACGTAGGCGATGCGGGTCCAGAACGCGCCGCGCACGCCGGTGATCTTCTCGTAGATCGCGTCGGCCATCTGGTGGGCGACGTCGCGCATCGCGTTGGCGCGGGCGGTCATCGCCAGCCCGAGCAGGCGCTCGCCCTTGGCGACGTCGAACAGCTCGTACTCGACCCGGTAGGCGCCCTCGCCGGCATCCAGGACGCGGCCGACCACGATGTAGTCCTGCTTCAGCGCGCGCCAGGTGGGGTACTGGATCTCGCTGCCGCGGGTGGGCCGCTCGACGATCTGCGCCGCCGGAAGCGTGCGGAACTGCCCGGAGCGGTCGAGGTCGGCACCCACCACCTGCGAGACGTCGGTCTGCGGCGCGGCGCCCGAGCCCTGGTACGGCATCGGCACCACCGTGATCGGCGTGGCGGAGGCACTGCCGCCGACGATGTCGATGGTCAGGCCCTGTTGCTGCGCGGAGGCGGCGAACGGCAGCAGCAAGGCGGTGAACACGGCTAGCCAGCGCGGCAATTTCTTCATGGATCGCTCGGTCGGTCTGACGGGAAAGTGGGCAAGGGATAGCAAGTGGAGGGTGAACATATTCGCAATCGTGAACGAAAGCAGTGTGAAAGTCGCATGCCGTCCGGCCCGGACGCCCGGCCGCCTCAGGATTCGATCGCGAAGACCAGCCGCAGTTCCGGATCGAACACCGTCTCGTACCCCCGGTAGGGCAAGGGGGCGGCGCGGCGCACGGCCGCCTCGATCGAGCGCCGCCCGGCCTCGTCGTAGTCGCAGCGGTCGCCGTCGACGTCGACCCCCTGCACCTGCCCGCCCGGCGACTGGCGGACGAGCACGGCGCAATGCTGGCCGGGCTGGACCGAGTCCGGCCTCAGCCAATGCGCGACCACCACCGCCTGGATGGCCGCGGCATAGCGGGCGCGCAGATTGTCCACGGGCGGCGCGTTGTCCAGCGTCGGCCTGCGGGCGACCTCGGCCACCGCCGCGCCGGCCACGGCCATCGCCCCGAACGCCAGGGCCATGCGGCCCAGCAGGCCACCGGATCGGCGCAGGTGCGCGACCGCCATCGCCTCAGCGGTCCTGCGCGGTGAAGTTGAAGTTGAGGTCGCGCGCGAACACCGACTCGAAGCCGCGGTACGGCAACGGCTGGGCACGCAGCACGGCCGCCTCGACCGAGCGCTTGCCGGCCTCGTCGAACGGGCAGTTAGGCGCCACCTCGGCCTGGATCACGCTGCCGCCCGGCACCTGCCGGATGTGGATGGTGCACTTCTGCCCCAGCGGCACCGAATCCGGCCGGACCCACTGCGCCAGCACCGCCTGCTGGATCGCCGCGGCGTACCTGGCGGCCAGGTCGTTGCTGGTGCCGCCGGCGCCGGGCGCGGCGGGCGCACTGGCGGCGGTCGCGCCCGAGGACGCCTGCTGGGCGCGCGCGGCGGCCAGCTGGCGCAGCTTCTGCTCGGCCAGCTCGGCCTGCCTGGCGTCGCGCGCCATCTGCGCTTCGAGTTGTTCGCGCTTCTTGCGGATCTCGGCCAGCTTCTTGTCGCGCTCGGCCTGCGCCTGGGCCTGCTCGGCGGCCTTCTTCTTGTCCGCCTCCTCCTGTTGCTGCTTGGCCAGGCGGCGCTGCTGCTCGGCCTCTTCCTGGCGCTTGCGCTCGGTCAGGTCGATCTGTTCCTGGCGGCGCTTGGCCTCCTGCTCCTGCCTGGCCTTCTCCTCGGACTCGGCCATCGCGCTGACGCGCTCCTGGTCGATGTTGTCCGGCTGGGCGATGCGCTCCTGCGCATTGGCCTGCTGCGGGGTCGGCGCGTCCTGCGGCCGCGGCTCGGGGATGGGCTGCGGCGGCGGCACGGTGTCTTCCGGCGCCGGCTCCGGCAGCGGGGCCGGTTGCGGCGGCGGGGTGAACGGCTCGGCCTCGGCCTGCAACGCCTGGCGGGCGACGCGCGCGTCGGCGGCGGACACGTCCAGGCTCGCCTCCAGCGACGGATCGCCCGCCGCCGCCTCGGGGGTGCGCTCGGGCGACCATAGCCAGGCCGCGGTGAACACCAGCAGCACCAGGACATGGACCAGCAGCGCGAGCAGGACCGGGCGCGCCCAGTCGCCCTCGCGCGGAGCCTGCGGCGGAAGCGCGTCAGCGTGCATTGCCACCCGAATCGGAAATCAGGCCCACCTTCTCGACCTTGGCCTGCTTGATCGCATCGATCGCGTCCATGATCTTCTGGTACGGCACGTCGCGGTCGCCGGCGACGACCACGCGCGCCTCCTTGTCCTGGGCGACGATGGCCGCCAGCTGCGCCTGCAGCGTGGCCGCATCCATCGCCTTGGGCTTGTCCTTGGGCAGTTGCAGCGCGAGCTGGCCGTCGGCGGATACCACCACCACGACCGGGTCCTTGCGGCTCTCCAGCGCCTTGGCGCGCGAGGTCGGCAGGTTGACGTCGGTGCTCAGCGTGAGCAGCGGCGCGGTGACCATGAAGATGATCAACAGCACCAGCATCACGTCGATGTACGGCACGACGTTGATCTCTGACTTGAGCTTGCGCTTCTTGCGGCGGGAAATGCCGGACATCATCGCGGTAGCTTCCTAATTGAATCCCCGCACATGGATGTGCGGGCTCTTGCGAGGGACTCGCGTCTTGAATTCCCGCACGTGGACGTGCGGGCTCTTGCGAGGGACTCGCATCATTCGTCGGCGCCGGCCTGGCGCTGCAGGATCGAGCTGAACTCGTCGGCGAAGGTGTCGTAGCGCACCGACAGCCGCTCGACGCGGTTGGTGAAGCGGTTGTAGGCCCACACCGCCGGGATCGCCACGAACAGGCCGATCGCGGTGGCGAACAGCGCCTCGGAGATGCCCGGCGCGACCGAGGCGATGCCGGCCTGCTCGCCGCTGCTGATCATGTCGTGCATGGTCACCATGATGCCGAACACGGTGCCGACCAGGCCGACGTACGGGGCGGTCGAGCCGATGTTGGCGAGCGTCTCGAGGTTGCGCTCGAGCTGGTCCACCTCGCGCGCGAAGGTGACGCGCATGGCGCGCTGGGCGCCTTCCAGCTGGACGCGGCCGTCCAGGCGGCGGTCGCGCAGGCGCGCGAACTCGCGGTAGCCGGCCTCGAAGATCGCCTCCATGCCGGTGACGCTGCGGTTGCGGTCGGTGGCGGCCGAGTAGAGCTTGCCCAGGTCGGCGCCGGACCAGAACCGGTTCTCGAAGTCCTCGGCCTCTCGGCCGGCCTGCTTGAAGGCGCGGGCCTTGCGGAAAATGATCACCCAGCTGATGAAGGAGCCGACCAGCAGCAGCAGCACGATGATCTTCACCGGGATGCTGGCGCGCACCATCAGCTCGAGATAGTTGATGCTGCCGGTATGGGCGACCGTGGCGGCCTGCGCGGCGGCGCTGGTGACTTCCTGCGGCAGCGCTTCCACCACCGTGTCCTGCAGGGCCAGGAGCAATGCGATCGACATCCGTCTTTCCTCAGTCTTCGGATTCTTGGTTTTCCAGGGTCTTCAACTCGTCGAGCAGCGCGTCGTCCATGCCGCGCGGACGGAAATTCGCGGCACCGACCGCGGCGATCCGCACGCGCGCGGTGGCCAGGGTCTCCTCGCCGCGGCGGATCGCCTGGAAGAACTCCAGGCTGGCCCGCCTGCAGCGGCGCAGCGCCACCGACACGTCCAGGACGTCGTCGAGCCGCGCGGGCTTGAGGAAGTCCAGCTCCATCGAGCGCACCACGAACACGAGGTCGTGCTCCTGCCGCAGGCGCTCCTGGCCATAGCCCAGCGCGCGCATCCATTCGGTGCGCGCCCGCTCCATGAAGGCGACGTAGCGCGCGTGGTAGACCACGCCACCGGCGTCGGTATCTTCCCAATAGACGCGTGTCGGCCAACTGAATAGGAACCGGGATCCAGGGCCCGGGACCGGCGGCCCGGCCGTCATGGGATCCCTGCCATCGCGGGGAAGGGTCCGTGCATCTCGCGTGTCAAAACAGTTCCCCCGTATTTCCGGGTCCCGGGTCCTTGGGCTTCAGCCCCAGGTGCAGGTAGGCCTTCCGGGTCGCCATGCGGCCGCGCGCGGTGCGGACCAGGAAGCCCTGCTGGATCAGGTACGGCTCGATCACGTCCTCGAGCGTGCCGCGCTCCTCCGACAACGAGGCGGCCAGGGACTCGACGCCGACCGGTCCGCCATCGAAATGGTCGACGATGGTGTGCAGCAGGCGCCGGTCGAGCTCGTCGAACCCCTCCGGGTCCACCTTGAGCATGCCCATCGCCGCCTGGGCGATCTCGCGGTCGATGCGGCCGCCGGCCTTGACCTGGGCGTAGTCGCGCACCCGCCGCAGCAGCCGGTTGGCGATGCGCGGGGTGCCGCGCGACCGCCGCGCGACCTCGCCGGCGCCCTCGGCCGTGCAGTCGATGCCGAGGATCGAGGCCGAGCGGGTCACGATGCGGGTCAGCTCCTCGGGCGAGTAGAACTCCAGGCGCTGGACGATGCCGAAGCGGTCGCGCAGCGGCGCGGTCAGCAGGCCGGCGCGGGTGGTGGCGCCGATCAGGGTGAACGGCGGCAGGTCGATCTTGATCGAGCGCGCGGCGGGGCCCTCGCCGATCATGATGTCGATCTGGAAGTCCTCCATCGCCGGGTACAGCACTTCCTCGACCACCGGCGACAGCCGGTGGATCTCGTCCACGAACAGCACATCGAACGGCTGCAGGTTGGTCAGCAGCGCCGCCAGGTCGCCGGCCTTCTCGATCACCGGACCGGAGGTCACCCGCAGGTTGACGCCCAGTTCGTTGGCGATCACGTGGCTCAGCGTGGTCTTGCCCAGGCCCGGCGGCCCGAAGATCAGCACGTGGTCCAGCGCCTCGCCACGGTTCTTGGCCGCCTCGATGTAGATCGACAGCTGCTCGCGCACCGGCACCTGCCCGAGATAGTCGGCCAGGCGCTTGGGACGGATGCTGGCCTCGGCCGCGGCGTCTTCGCGGGTGGCGCCGCCGTCGATGATGCGGTCCATCAGCGCCCCCCGGGACCCGGGACCCGGGATTCGGAGCAGGCCGAGGAGAGCGTGCGAAGAGGTCGATATGGCATGGCGCACATTGTAGGCAACTCCGGGCGGGTCTGACGCGCCCGCGGGATCCCGGTCTCGTGTCCCGGGCCCCGCCCCCTCATATCTCGATCTGCGCGCCCAGCTCGACCAGCCGGTTGCCCGGGATCCGGAAGAAGCCGGTGGCCGGCGCCGCGTTGCGGTGCATCAGCGCGAACAGCTTGTCGCGCCAGATCGGCATGCCGCGGTTGGCGCTGGCGACGATGGTCTCGCGGCTGGCGAAGAAGGTGGTGTCCATCGGGTCGAAGTAGATCCCGCCGTGGTCGCACGAGCGCATCAGCGCCAGCGGCACGTCCGGGGTCTCCATGAAGCCGAAGCGCACGTAGACGCGGTAGAACTCGTCGCCGATCGACTCGATCTTGAGCCGCTTCTCGGCCGGCGCGTACGGGATCGGCAGCGTCTCCACGTTGAGGAACACGTTGCGCTCGTGCAGCACCTTGTTGTGCTTGAGGTTGTGCATCAGCGCGTGCGGCACCACCATCGGGTCTGCGGTCAGGAACACCGCGGTGCCCGGCACCCGCGCCGGGGGGGCCAGCATCAGCCCGGGCAGGAAGCTGTCGATCTTGATGCCGTCCTTGCGGATCTCCTCGCGCAGCAGCGCGCGGCCGCGCCGCCAGGTGCGCATCAGCGTGAACACCACGATGCCCAGCACCAGCGGGAACCAGGCGCCCTGCAGCAGCTTGGCGCCGTTGGCGATCACGAAGGCCAGCTCGATGAGGAAGAACACCACGCACAGCGGCAGCACCCAGCGCCGCCAGCGCGGCCACAGCGCGCGCGCGACCAGCGCCAGCAGCAGGGTGTCGATCAGCATGGTCATCGACACCGAGATGCCGTAGGCCACCGCCAGGTTGGTGGAGCTGCGGAAGATCAGCACCAGCGAGATCACCATCGCCGCCAGCATCCAGTTGATGCCGGGCACGTAGATCTGGCCGATGGTCTCGTGCGAGGTGTGCTTGACCAGCATGCGCGGGATGTAGCCGAGCTGCATGGCCTGGCGCGCCACCGAGTAGGCGCCGGTGATCACCGCCTGCGAGGCGATCACCGCCGCCAGCGTGGCCAGGACGATCATCGGGTACAGCGCCCAGCCGGGCACCGCTTCGAAGAACGGGTTCTTCAGCGCGGCCGGGTGCACCAGCACCAGCGCGCCCTGCCCCAGGTAGTTCAGCAGCAGGCACGGCAGCACGAAGAAGTACCATGCGTGGCGGATCGGCTTGGCGCCGAAGTGGCCCATGTCCGCGTACAGCGCCTCGCCGCCGGTCACCGCCAGCACCACCGCGCCGAGGATGAAGATGCCGTGCCAGCCGTGGTCCATGAAGAAGCGCACGCCCCACCACGGATTGAACGCCTTGAGCACCTCGGGCGCGTCGACGATGTTCCAGGCGCCGATCAGGCCGATCGACAGGAACCACAGCGAGGTGATCGGGCCGAACACCTTGCCCACCTTGGCGGTGCCGAAGCGCTGCGCCATGAACACCAGCACCAGCACGGCCACGGTGATCGGCACGATGAACGGATGCAGGCTGGGCGCGGCGACCTCCAGGCCCTCCACCGCGCCCATCACCGAGATGGCCGGGGTGATCACGCCGTCGCCGAAGAACAGCGAGGCGCCGAAGATGCCGAGGATGCCGACCACGTAGGCCGAGCGCGACCCCTTGCGCAGCGTGCGCTGGGCCAGGGCCATCAGCGCCATGATGCCGCCCTCGCCCTCGTTGTCGGCGCGCATGATGATGGTCACGTACTTCAGCGTGACCGTGATCATCAGCGCCCAGAACGCCAGCGACAGCACGCCGAGCACGGTGTCGTGGTCGCTGTTGAGGCCGTAGTGCGGCGAGAACGCCTCCTTCAGCGTGTACAGCGGGCTGGTGCCGATGTCGCCGAAGACCACGCCGATCGCGGCCAGCACCAGGGCGAAACCGCCTTGCGCGGGACCGTGGGACGCATTGCCGCCGTGGCCGTGGGAAGCTGAGGGGGATGAAGACATGGCGGACCGAGGTTATCGCCGGATGGCGTGGAGGACGTGAAGGATCGGGAAGAGGCGGTTCAGCGCAGCGCGGCCTGGAGCGCCTTGCGGATCACGCCGGCGACGTCGTCGCCGTCGGCCGCGGCATCGCGCGCCATCCTGGCGGCCTCGGCCGGCTTGTAGCCGAGCTGCTGCAGCGCGACCGTGGCTTCGGATACGGCATCGGTGCCGAGCTGGCCGACGATCGGCGCGCCGCCTCCGCCGAAGTCGGCCGCGCGGTCCTTGAGCTCGACCACCATGCGCTCGGCGGTCTTCTTGCCGATGCCGGGAATGCGGGTCAGCGCCGTGACGTCGGCGGTCTGGACCAGGCGCGCGAACTCGTCCACGCTCACGCCCGACAACACCGCCAGCGCGATCTTGGCGCCGATCCCCGAGACCCGCTGCACGTCGCGGAACACCCGCCGCTCGCCCTCGCGCAGGAAGCCGTACAGCGAAACGCTGTCCTCCTTCTGCGCGTAGTGCGTGAACAGCGTGACCTCGCGGCCGAGGTCGGGCAGGTCGTAGAAGGTGCTCATCGGCGCCTCCAGCTCGTAGCCGACGCCACCGACGTCGATCACCAGCCACGGCGGTTGCTTGTAGGCGAGGATGCCGCGCAGGCGTCCGATCATGGGTGGGCTCCTTTGAGGCCGGGACCGGGGACCCGGGTCCCGCTCCGATGTCCGTTCATTTCCTGCTCCAAGCCTGCTTCGTGTTCACGCCCAGCCGCTGCGCGGTGGTGCGCACGTGCGCGTGGGTGATCGCCACGGCCAGCGCGTCGGCGGCGTCGGCCTGCAGCTTGCCCTTCAGGTTCAGCATGACGCCGACCATGTGCTGCACCTGGACCTTGTCGGCGCTGCCCTTGCCGACCAGCGCCAGCTTGATTTCCTTGGCCGCGTACTCGTGCACCGGCAGGTCGTGCAACACCACCGCGCTGATCGCGGCGCCGCGCGCCTGGCCGAGCTTGAGTGCCGAGTCCGCGCTCTTGCCGACGAACACCTGCTCGATCGCCACTTCGTCCGGCCGGTACTCCTCGATCAGCGCCGCCAGCCCGTGCAGCAGGCGCTTCAGGCGCTGGGCGAAATCGCCCTCGCCGAGCAGCACCAGCGGCACGTGGTGCACGTACCGGGCACGCCCGGCCGCGTCGACGTCGATGATGCCGATGCCGGTGCGCTGCGAGCCGGGATCGATGCCGAGGATGCGGGTCATGAAAGAGCCGTGATTAGCGATTCGGGATTGGCGGTTCGGGAAAGCGCGCTCCGCCGCAGGCCGATTGCTTTTGCGAATCACAAATCACGAATCACCAATCCCGGAGCGCCGTCAGGCGCTCCCCAAAGAAGCCTGGTCGACGTTGGAATACACATCCTGCACGTCGTCCAGGTCTTCCAGCATGTCCAGCAGCTTGCGCACCTGCACGGCGGTGTCGCCGTCGACGGCGATGTCGTTGTCGGCGCGGAAGGTGATCTCGGCATGGCCGGGCTCCAGGCCGGCCGCGACCATCGCGTCCTTGACCTGCGAGAACGCCTCCGGCGCGGTCAGCACGTCGATCGCGCCGTCCTCCGGGTAGACCACCACGTCGTCGGCGCCGGCCTCGATCGCCGCCTCGGTGACCTTGTCCTCGTCGGCGCCGGGCGCGTAGCTGAGCACGCCCAGGCGCTTGAACATGAATGCCACCGAGCCCTCGGTGCCCATGTTGCCGCCGCACTTGCTGAAGGCATGGCGCACGTCGGCCACGGTGCGCACGCGGTTGTCGGTGAGGCAGTCGACGATCACCGCCACGCCGCCGGGGGCGTAGCCCTCGTAGCGCACTTCCTCGTACTCGACGCCTTCCAGCTCGCCGGTGGCCTTCTTGATCGCGCGCTCGATCACGTCCTTGGACATGTTCGCGGCCAGGCCCTTGTCCACCGCCACGCGCAGGCGCGGGTTGTTGGCAGGGTCGCCGCCGCCGGCGCGCGCGGCCACGCCGATCTCGCGGATGATCTTGGTGAAAACCTTGCCGCGCTTGGCGTCGGACGCGTTCTTGCGGGCTTCGATCGAGGGGCCTCTACCCATGGGGTTACCGGTCTTGCTTGGATGACAGGGCGCGGATTCTACCCGATTGGCCGCGGTGCCCCTCCCGGGGCCGTCCCGGCATCGAAGCGCCCCTCGCGCAGGAACCCCGCCACCCGCCGCGCCGCCTCCGCGGAGAACGTCAGCCCGGTATGGCTGGCATCCACCACGCAATGGTCGGCCAACCCAGGCAGCCGGGTCTCCGCCAGCGCGACCGTGCCGTCGGATTCGCCCAGGTCGGCGAACAGCCGCCCCAGGCCGGCGGCGCGGCGACCGGCGATCATCCCGACCGCGGCTTTCCCGGTCCATGGCGCGACGCCTTCCAGCAGCAACGCGCGGCTCCGCCCCAGCAGCCAGGCGCAACCGCGGTGCCCGCACAAGGCGCGCGCGGCCGCGCTGCCCAGCAGCGGGCTGCCGAGGCACACGATCTTTTCCACGCCGGGCGCGCCGCGTCGCGCCGCTTCCAGCGCGACCAGCCCGCCGAGGCTGTGGCCGACCAGCGAGACCGGCCCGCCGCCCAGCCGGCCGAGGTAGCGCACCAGCGCCTGCACCGCGGCGTCCGGCCCGGCCAGGGCCCCGTTATAGCCGAACAGCTGCACCTCGAAGCCCTCGCGCCGCAGGCGCCTCGCCAGCGGCAGCAGCCACCAGGCGGGGTTCCAGATTCCATGCAGCAACACGACCGATGGCATGCGACCGTCCTCGGGGCGGATGCCCAGGCTACGGCGCCCGGCCTGAACGCGGCGCGGGCGGGCCTATCGCGCCTGCGGCCGCCCGCGCACCCGCGTTCCGTCCGCCAGCAGCGCGTTGGGCGCCAGCACCACCGAGTCGCCCGCGGCGACGCCGGACAACACCTCGATCTCGTTGCCGAGATTGCGGCCCAGGCTGACCTGGGCGAAACGCACCTGGCCGTCGCCGCCCACCTTCGCCACCTTGGCCGTCGCACCGTCCTGCACCACCGTGGCCAGCGGCAGCACCACCGCCGGCACGGTGCGCGGGACGCTCAGGCGTACCTGGCCGACCATGCCGGCCGGGATGCGGTTGTCCGGATTGGGCAGCCGCAGTTCCACCCGCATGCCGCCGGCGTCCTCGGAAATGCGCTGCGCGGTGCGCACCACCTCCGCGTCGAACTGCTCGCCCGGCAGCTCCGGGAACGTGACCTGCGCGCGCAGGCCCGGCCGCACCTGCAGCGCAGCGCTCTGCGGGACGTCCACCGCGACCCGCAACGGATCGAGCGCGTCGATGCGGAACATCGGCACCGTCGCCGAGGCGGTGTCGCCGACCACGCGGTCGCCGACGTCGACGTTGCGCGCGCTGACCACGCCGTCGAACGGCGCGCGCACGCTGGCGAAGCCCTGCCGTTCGCGCGCGCTGGCCAGCTGCGCGCGCGCGGCGTCGCGCGCCGCCTGGGCGGCGTCGCGCGCGCCGAGGCGGCTGCTGTAGTCCTCGCGCGAGATCAGCTGGGTGCGCAGCATCGCCGCGGCGCGTTCGTAGTTGCCGCTGGCCAGGGTCAGGTCGGCCTCGGCCTGGGCCAGGTCGGCCTGCGCCTGGCGCACCGCCTGGTCGATCTCCGGGGCGGCGATGGTCGCCAGCACCTGGCCGGCGCGGACGCGATCGCCGATGTCGACCAGGCGCGTGCCGACCAGGCCGGTGGCGCGCGCGAATACCTGCGCGCTCTGCCCGGCCTGGGCGCGCGCCGGCAGCACCAGCGCGTAGTCGGCCGCGGCCGCGCGCGCCTGCACCAGCGACACCTCGGGCACCTCGGCGGACGCGGGCACCGCGCGGCTGTTGCCGCATCCGGCCGCCAGCAGGCAGGCGGCCATCAGCAGCGGCATGGCGAACGCCGCGGACGGAACGGGGCGGGACAACACGTGGGGGACGTTCATCGAGTGGCTCCTTCGCCGCCGGCCGGCAGGCCTTCGGCGGTGGTTGCAGCCGCGGCGACGCGGCGGTTGTGGCGGCGGCCGAGCACGGCCAGGATTGAGGGCACCAGCAGCAGCGTGGCGGGCGTGCCGAACAACAGCCCGCCGATCACGGCGCGGCCGAGCGGGGCGTTCTGCTCGCCGCCCTCGCCCAGCCCCAGCGCCATCGGCACGATGCCGAGCACCATCGCGCTGGCGGTCATCAGCACCGGCCGCAGGCGCACCGCCGCGGCCTCGTAGGCGGCCTGCTCGGGATCGTGGCCGGCGGCGACCAGGTTGCGAGCGAAGCTGGTCACCAGCACGCTGTTGGCGGTGGACACGCCGATCACCATCATCACGCCCATCAGCGCCGGCACGCTGAGCGGGGTGCCGGTGGCGAACAGCGCCACCGCCGCGCCAGCGATGGCCAGCGGCAGCCCCGACATCGCCACCAGCGGCTGGATCCAGGACTGGAAGTTCACCACCAGCACCAGGAACACCAGCACCGCGGCCATCAGCAGGCCGGAGGCCAGCTCGGCATAGGCGTTCTGCATCTCGCCGGCCTGGCCGACGATCTCGATGCGGTTGCCCGGCTTGAGCCGCGGCCGCATCTGCTCGGTCAGCCCGCCCAGGGCCGAGTACACCGAGCCGAGGTCGCGCCCCTGCACGTTGGCGATGACGCTGACGGTCGGCGCCATCATCACCCGGCCGACGCTGGCCGGCACCGCGCGCGGGGTCACGCTGGCGATGTTGCGCAGCAGGACGGTGCCGTTCGCGCCGATGCGCAGCGGCGTGTTGAGCAGCGTATCGATGCCGGCCAGGTCCGAGGGCAGCACCTGCAGCTGCACCGTGTAGGACGTGGCGCTGGCCTGCTCCACCCAGTACACCGGGGTCACGGTGCCGGACGAACCGAGCACCGCCAGCACCGCGCGGCTGGCGTCCTGGGCGCTGATGCCGAGCTGCGCGGCGCGGGTGCGATCGATGGCGATGTGGTACTCGGGCAGGTCGAGCACCTGCCGCACCATCACGTCGGTGGCGCCGGGGATCCGCTGCAGCTGCGGCACCAGCTCGCGCGCCAGCGCCAGGTTGCCGGCGGCATCTCGGCCGTTGAAGCGCACTTCCAGCGCGCCCACCGCCGAGCCGGCCAGGGTGCGGCCGGTCGCGTCCGGCGGGCGCTCGAACACGCGCACGTCGGGGAAGCGCTCGGCGATGCGCTCGCGGATCGCCTTCAGGTAGCCGGCGGTCGGCGCGTGCGGCGTGCGCAGCTGCAGCATCAGCTCGGCCTCGAACGAGCCGACCACCGCGCTGTCCACCCAGGCCAGGTTGACGGCGTCGGGAACGCCGATCTGCTCGTAGACGGTCTGCAGTTCGCCGGCCGGGATGATCTGGCGGATCTCGCGCTGGATCTGCGCCATCCGCTGCGCGGTCTGTTCCAGGCGCGTGCCGGACGGCAGCCGCACCTGCAGGCGCAACTGCCCGGCATCGACCTGCGGGAAGTATTCGCGCCCCAGCAGCGCCGCGCTGCCCGCTCCCAGCGCCATCAGCACCAACGCCGCCAGCGCCAGCACGCCGCCATGGTGGCCGAGCCGGTACAGCAGCGCGTGGTGGCGCTCGCGCAACCACTCCAGCGCGTGCTCCATGCGGTGGTGCAGGTTCAGCAGCGCGCGCTCGGCGGCCCAGCGCGGCTGCTGGCGGCTGCGGATGTCGGCCGGCAGCAGCAGGTAGCACAGCACCGGGATCAGCGTGCGCGACAGCAGGAACGAGGCCAGCATCGCGAAGATCACCGCCAGCGCCAGCGGAGTGAACACCCAGGCCGACAGGCCGGTCATCAGCAGGATCGGGGTCAGCACGATGCAGATCGACACCGTGGAGACGAACTCCGGGAACACCACCTCGCCGGCGCTGTCCAGGATCGCGGTGCGCACGTCCTTGCCCATCGCGATGTGGCGGTTGGTGTTCTCCACGTCGACCACCGCGTTGTCGACCAGGATGCCGATCGCCAGCGCTAGCCCGCCCAGCGTCATCACGTTGAAGGTGTAGCCGAGCAGGTACAGCGCGGTCACCGAGGCCAGCAGCGCCAGCGGGATCGCCGAGAGCACGATCAGGCTCGAGCGCCACGAACCGACGAACACCAGCACCACCGCCGCGACCAGCAGGCCGACCAGGATCGCCTCGTGGCGGATCGAACCGATCGCGTTGTCGACGAACACCGACTGGTCGAAGATCGGCTCGATGCGCGTGCCCGGCGGCGCCGAGGCGGCGATCTCCGGCAGGCGCTCGCGCACCTGGCGCACGATCTCCACCGCCGACGCGCCGCCCATCTTGATCAGCGCCACCGACACCGCGCTGGCGCCGTCCATGCGCGCGATGTTGGTCTGCAGCGCGCCGCCGTCGCGCACGCTGGCCACGTCGCGCACGTAGATCACGTTGCCGCCGCGGCTGGCGACCGGCAGGTCGAGGAAGCCGGCGGCGCTTTCCGGGCTGGTCTCCAGCGAGATCTGCATCTCGCGCGCGCCTTCGCGGATCGTGCCGGAAGGCAGCGTCGGGCTGCCGCGCTCCAGCGCGCCGGTCACGTCCTGCGGGGTCAGGCCATAGGTCTGCAGCGCCTCCGGGTCCAGGTCGACCATGACCTGGCGCGCCGCGCCGCCGTACGGCAGGCTCATGCGGATGCCGGGGATCGACTGGATCTGCGAGCGCAGCTGCAGGCGCGCGTAGTCGTACAGCTGCGCCTCGCTCATCGAGTCCGACGACAGCACCAACTGCAGCACCGGCGTGCTGGACAGGTTGTTGCGCACCACCAGCGGCGGCGAGGTGCCCGGCGGCATGCGCCGCAGGATGGTCTGCGAGACCGCGGTCATCTGCGCCAGCGCGCGCTCCAGGTTGACCCCGGGCTGGAAGTCGGCGCGCACGATGCCGATGCCGTTCAGGCTCTCCGAGCGCACTTCCTTGAGGTCGTCGACGGTGTTGAGCACCGAGATCTCGGAGAACGAGGTCAGCTTGGCCGCCATCTCCGCCGCCGGCAGGCCGGCGTAGGTCCAGATCAGGTTGACCGAGGGGATGCCGACCTCGGGCAGGATGTCGGTGGGCATGCGCCGCGCCGACTGGATCCCGAACAGCAGGATCAGGATGGCGAGCACGCCAATGGTGTAGCGGCGCGAAAGCGCATACTGGACGATCCACATGCGGACGGCTCCGTGGGGGCTGGGGGCGAGCGGTTCGCGGACATCGATAGTGCGCGTCGCACGGCCATTGCCACAAGCAGGCCCGGGCAGGACACTGCCGTGCGGCGGCCGCAACAGACTCTCCGAAATGCCCGCGCCGGCGTTTGCCCGTTACTGCCGCAAGATTGCCGGATCCTGCACGCGGGCCTCACCTGTGCGCCCCGCCTCCGGTACTCTTCGGCGTATCGCCGCAGGCCATGCCCCGCGAAGTCCATGAATACCCTGTCCCCGTCCGAGCTGATCGCCCAGCACTCGCTCGCCGCGCCGTTGGCGGAACTGACCGACCGGATCGCCCGGCTGACCGCCGGCGGCGAAGGCTTCCACCGCACGGCCTTGCCCGCGCTGCACCTGATCCGGTTCGACGCGCCGACCGCATGCATGCCGACGGTCTACGAGCCGCGGCTGTGCCTGGTGGTCCAGGGCAGCAAGCTGGCGATCCTGGGCGAACAGCACTACCGCTACGACCCGCTGCATTACCTGGTCGTGTCGGTGACCCTGCCGATGATCGGCCAGGTGGTGGAGGCGAGCCCGGAAAAGCCCTACCTGTGCCTGCGCCTGGACCTCGCGCCGGAAGACATCGCCGGGCTGCTGCTGGACGGCCCCGAGCGGGCCGGCGACAACGAAGCCGGCGAGGACGGTGCCTGCGCCGCCTATGCCGCGCGGGTCGGCACGCCGCTGCTGGACGCGGTGCTGCGGCTGATGCGCCTGCTCGACGCCCCCGAGGACCTGCGCGTGCTCGCGCCGCTGGCGATCCGGGAGATCCTCTACCGCGTGCTGCAGGGCGACCTCGGCGGGCGCCTGCGCGCCCTGGCGGTCAAGGACGGCCAGCACCAGCGCGTCGCGCAGGCGGTGATGCTGCTGCGGCGGCATTACCTGGAACCGCTGCGGGTGGAAGCGCTGGCGCGGACGGTGCACATGAGCGTGTCCGCGCTGCACCGCGGCTTCAAGGCGGCGACATCGATGTCGCCGCTGCAGTACCAGAAGCAGCTGCGGCTGCACGAGGCGCGCCGGCTGATGCTGGTGGACGGGCTGGAAGCCGCGGCCGCGGCGCACCGGGTCGGCTACGAGAGCCCCTCGCAGTTCAGCCGCGAATACAAGCGGCTGTTCGGCGCACCGCCGCGCGCGGAAGTCATGGCGGTGCGTACCGCCAGCCGGTGAGACTCGGCCCCTATATTGCTTGTGGGAGGGACTCCGGTCCCGGCGGGCTTGCCTATAACGCTCGAATCGCCGCCCCGACCTGTAGGAGCGGCTTCAGCCGCGACGGGATTTTCCCCGTTTGGATCCCCGCGCATGGATGCGCGGGCTCTTGCCAGAGGGACCTGCATGAAAACCCCGTCGCGGCTGAAGCCGCTCCAAGGAGGCCTCAGATCCTCGTCTTCCGGGGCGCGGCGGGAACGCCGCCCTAGCCGGGCTCCGCCAGCGCCTGGACCAGGAACTCGGCGACCGCGCGCACTGCCGGCGCGCGTCGCAGGTCGCGGTGCACCACCAGCCACAACTCGCGTTCCAGCACGCCGGCGCCGCCGGGCAACGGCACCAACCCCGGATCGTCGACGTTGCCCGGCAGGTCGCCCAGCAGCGCCACGCCGACGCCCGCCCGCACCGCCCCGCGCTGCACGTCGGAACTGTTGCTGCGCAGGACCAGCGGGCGGCCGGCCGCGAAGGCGCGCATCTGCCGCTGCTGCGGGCTCTCGTCCAGGCTCTCGTCGTAGCCGATGAACACGTAGTCCTCCGGCGCCGTGCGCGCCAGGTAGGACGGCGCGGCATAGTAGGAGAACGTCATCCGCTGCAGCCGGCGCACCACCAGTTCGGGATCGTCCGGCCGACCGAGCCGGATCGCCAGGTCGACCTCGCTGCGCAGCGACGCCATGCGGGTCTCGGCGATCACGCGGAGCCGGATCGCCGGATGGCGCCGGTACAGCTCGCCGAAGTGCGGCGTCAGCAACGTGGTCGCCGTCGCCGGCGGCGCGCTCAGCGACACCGTGCCGGCCACTTCCTGCTGCCCGGCCGCGGCGGCGCGCAGCACCGCCTGCGCGCCGGCCTCCATGTCGCGCCCCAACCGGGCGATGCGCTCGCCATCGGCGGTGAGCACGTAGCTGCGGGTACGCCGGTCCACCAGCTTCAGCTGCAAGGCCTCCTCCAGCGCGGCGATCCGCCGGGCGACCGTGGCGTGCTCGACCTGCAACCGGCGCGCCGCGCCGGCCAGCGAGCCGGCATCGGCGAAAGCCACGAAGTGGCGCAGGTCGTCCCAATCCATCCTGGGAATTTCCTCACATGGGGGCATCGGTTTCTGGGAATTTTACCGGGGTGGCGGTGCGCGCAGGATGCGCGCTTTGGAAAGGAGCTTCCCCCATGCGCTCTCATTTGCCCACTTATGCCGCCCTGGTGGTGACCACCTTCTTCTGGGGCAGCGCCTTCAACGTCGGCGCCCACGTGATCGCCCGGATGTCGCCGATCAGCGCCGGCGCGGAACGTTTCGCGATCGCCAGCATCGTGCTGCTCGGCGTGCTCGCCGCCGGCCGCAACCTGGACCTGCGGCTGTTGCGCGCGCACCTGCCCGCGCTGTCCGCGATCGGCGTGCTCGGCATCGTCGGCTTCAACCTGGCGATGTTCTTCGGGCTGCGCTCGACCACGCCGTTCAATGCCGCGCTGATCATGGCGACCACGCCGTTGTGGACGATGCTGCTGTCGGGGCTGGTCGAGGGCGAGCGCATCGACCGCTGGCGGTGCGCCGGACTGGCGAGCGGGCTGGCCGGCGTGGTGCTGGTGATCAGCGGCGGCGACCCGGAGCGGCTTGCGCACCTGCGGCTGGCGCCGGGCGACGCCATCGTCTGCGCCGGTGCGCTGTCGTGGGCGCTGGCCACGGTGATCTCGCGCCGCTTCCTGCCGGACGTGGACGCGCGCCAGACCACCACCTGGTCGATCGTGCTCGGCACGATCGTGATGCTGTTGATCGGCGCCTGGCGCGAACACCCCCTGCAGGCCGCCGCGCAGGCGCCGGCCAGCGTGCACTGGGGCCTGCTGTACCTGGCGATCTGCAGTTCCGTGCTGGGCTACCTGTTCTGGTTCGACGCGACCCGCCGCCTGGGCCCTGCCCGTACCGCGGCCTTCTTCAACCTGGTCCCGGTCTTCACTCTGCTGGTGTCGCTGGCCGGTGGCCGCGTGCCGCAGCCGGCCCAGTTGCTGGGCGTGGTCGCCGTGATCGGCGGCGTGGTGCTGGCTTCGCGTGGCCGGCGCGCGGTGGTGCCTGCGGACCGGCACGTAGTGAAATCGACCTGCGCGGAATCCGGCTGAGAGCGGCGGCGCATCCAACTGACGTTCGCAGTGTTGTCCATGGGAGCAGGCCTACGTGGCCCCGGGCCATCAGCCGCGATGGGGCTTTCACGCAGATAGCGATCTCTGCAAGAGCCCGCGATCCACGCGCAGAAAGCCCCATCGCGGCTGGAGCCGCTCCCACAAAAGCCGCTCCTGCGGATAAACAGGTAAAGCGACTTCTCAGCGCGGCGACCGGCGCAGGATGTATTCGTGGTCGCGGATCCGGCCGACGGGGAACTCGTAGTCGCCGACCTTCTCGAATCCATAGCGCGCGTAGAAGCGCTGCGCGCCGAAGTTCTTCGACCACACCCCGATCCACAGGGTGCGCGGGCCGTCGCGCTCCAGCCACTCCAATGCCGTCTCGAACAGGCGGCTGCCCCAGCCGCAGTTCTGGTGTTCCTTCAGCAGGTACAGGCGTTTGAGTTCGCCGTCGCCCGGCGACACCTCCGCGTGCGGCAACCCGCACGGGCCGGCCGCGGCATGCCCGATCGCCTCGCCATCGTGCTCGAGCAGCCAGATCGCATAGTCAGGATGCGCGAGCACGATGCGCGAGCGCTCCACCGCGTAGGTCTCGGCGAGGAATCCCCGCAGGTCCTCGTCGGGGTAGAGATGGCCGAAGGTCTCGGTGAAGGTGCGCGCCGCCAGCGGCGACAGGATCTCCGCATCGTCCGGGGTGGCGCGCCTGATCCGCATGGATCACGCCTCCTCTTCTTCCTCGTCGGCGTCCTCGTCCTCTTCGTCCTCTTCTTCCTCGTCCTCGTACTCGTAGTCGTCCTCGCCGAAGTCCTCGCCGTCCCAGCGCCCTTCCGGGTCCGCCACGAACGCCAGCGACTCGCCCACGCGCACCAGCCAGCCGCCGAACACGCGCGCGCGCAGCGTGGTCCCGACCTCCGCGCCTTCGTTGCCCAGGGCTTCCCATTGCAGGTTGAAAGGCACTTCCGAACTCATGGCGCTGTCTCCGTCTGTCGTTGGGGTTGCGTCGGGGTAAAGGTTCGCCTACTTCGCCTGCGGGCGCACCTGGATATGCACTTCCGCCAGTTGCGCGTCGGGAATCGGCGACGGCGCGCCGGTCATCAGGCACTGCGCGCCGGTGGTCTTCGGGAACGGGATCACGTCGCGGATCGACTCGGTGCCCGCCATCAGCGCGGCGATGCGGTCGATGCCGAAGGCGATGCCGCCGTGCGGCGGCGCACCGTAGTTCAGCGCGTCGAGCAGGAAGCCGAACTTGGCGCGCGCCTCCTCCTCGCCGATCCCGAGCAGCTCGAACACCGCGCTCTGCATCTCCGGGCGATGGATGCGGATCGAGCCGCCGCCGATCTCGTTGCCGTTGAGCACCATGTCGTAGCCGCGCGACACCGCGGTCCTGGCGTGGGCGCGCAGCTCGGCGATGTCGTCCACGGCCGGCGCGGTGAACGGATGGTGCAAGGCGACGTAGCGCTGCTCCTCCTCGTCCCATTCGAACATCGGGAAGTCGGTGACCCACAGCGGGCGCCAGCCCTCGGCGACCAGGCCGAAGTCCTTGCCGGCCTTCAGGCGCAGCGCGCCCATGAAGTCGGAGACCCTGTTGTAGCCGCCGGCGCCGAAGAACACGATGTCGCCGTTGCCGGCGCCGACGCGGGCGACCAGCGCGGCGAAGGCGTCCTCGCCGAAGAACTTCTGGATCGGCGAGCTGATCTCGCCGTTGTCGGCGATCTTGACGTAGGCCAGGCCCTTGGCGCCGTACTTGGCGGCGTGCGCGGCGTACTCGTCGATCTGCTTGCGCGACAGGCTGGCGCCGCCCGGGATGCGCAGCGCGGCGACGCGCCCGTCCGGATCGGCGGCGGCATCGGCGAACACCTTGAACTCGCTGCCCTTGACCAGCTCGGCCACGTCGACCAGCTCAAGGCCGATGCGCAGGTCCGGCTTGTCCGAACCGTAGCGCCGCATCGCCTCGGCCCAGGTCATGCGCGGGAACTGCGCGTCCAGCTCGACATCGGCCACCTCCTTGAAGATGGCGCGGATCATCTCCTCGACGAAGTCCTGCACGTCGCGCTCGCGCACGAAAGCGAACTCCATGTCGAGCTGGGTGAATTCCAGCTGGCGGTCGGCGCGCAGCGCCTCGTCGCGGAAGCAGCGCGCGATCTGGTAGTAGCGGTCGAAGCCGGCCACCATCAGGATCTGCTTGAACAGCTGCGGCGACTGCGGCAGCGCGTAGAACTCGCCCGGGTGCATGCGCGCCGGCACCAGGAAGTCGCGCGCGCCCTCGGGCGTGGCCTTGGTCAGGATCGGGGTCTCGATGTCCTGGAAGCCGCGCGCGTCCAGGTGCCGGCGCAGCGCCTGCACCAGCCTGATGCGGGTGCGCTGCATGCGCTGCATCTCCGGGCGGCGCAGGTCCAGGTAGCGGTAGCGCAGGCGGGTTTCCTCGGATGGGTTCTCGTGCGCGTGGAACGGCAGCGGCGCGGCCTTGTTGAGCACGGTGATCCTGCTCGCCACCACCTCGACCTTGCCGGTGCGGATCCGGTCGTTGACCGCATGGCGCGCGCGCACCACGCCCTCGACCTGCAGCACGTCCTCGTAGCCCAGCGAAGCCGCGACCGCGAACACCTCCGCGTCGCCCGGCTCCACCGTCACCTGCACGATCCCCTCGTGGTCGCGCAGGTCGATGAAGCAGACCCCGCCCAGGTTGCGGGCCACGTCGGTCCAGCCGGCAAGGGTGACGGTTTGGCCGATCAGGGTCTCGTCGACCAGGCCGCAGAAGTGGGTACGCATCGAAAACTCCGGAGAGGGAACGCCGGCGGGGGACCCGCCGGAAAGCCGAATATTCTGGCGGGACGCCCCGGCCGGGGCAAATCCCGGCGGGACTCACTGCGAATTAAGGAAGCCCGCTCGATAGTCCCGGCATCGACACTCAACCGGGGGGAAGCCATGTTGCGCAATCTGCTGTGCCTGTCCGGCCTGGGCCTGGCCGTGCTGCTCGGAACCGCCGCCGCGCCCGCCCGGGCGCAGGACCGCGGCTGGAACGATGGGCGGCCCGTGGTCACCTGCTCCAGCAACGACAACCGCCGCAACCAGTGCAGCACGCCGTTCCGCGGGCGCGCGGCGCTGGTGGAGAACCTGTCCGGCACCCGCTGCATCGAAGGCCACAACTGGGGCAGCGGCAACGGCTACATCTGGGTGGACCGCGGCTGCCGCGGGCGCTTCGTCGAGGCACGCGGGGGCGGCTGGGGCGGCGATGGCGGCTGGAGCGGCGGCAACCGCGGCACCATCCGATGCGAGAGCAACGACCAGCGCCAGCGGGTCTGCAATACCGGCTGGCGCAGCGCGGTCCTGGTACGCCAGCTGTCGAGCACGCGCTGCATCGAGGGCCGCAACTGGGGCAGCCGCAACGGCACGGTCTGGGTCAACGACGGCTGCCGCGGCGAATTCGCCGAAGGCCGCGGCTGGGGCGGCGGTGGTGGTGGTGGTGGCTGGGGCCCGGGCGGCGGTAGCGACTATTTCGTCACCTGCAGCAGCAACGACAAGCGCCAGCGCACCTGCGACTGGGATCGCCGGCAAGGCCGTCCCTACGTGGTGAAGCAGCTCTCCGGCACGCCGTGCGTGGAAGGCCGCACCTGGGGCTACCGCGGCAACACGATCTGGGTGGACGACGGCTGCCGGGCGCGCTTCGGCGCGCGCTAGGGCGTACCGCGGCTTCCCCCAAGCGGCCGGCCCGCATGCCGGTCGCCCACCGGCCCCTCGCTCGCGAAGGGCCGGTGGACACTCATGGGGCCGGCCCCGGAGCGCTTACGACGCCGCGAGAGCCTCGGCCTTGGTTGGCGCGGGCGCGGCTGCGGCGCTGTCGCCGGCGGACGCGGCGTCGGCCAGGTTTTTCTTCTTCTCGCCCTTGGACTTGAAGTCGGTCTCGTACCAGCCGGTCCCCGACAGGCGGAACGCCGGCGCGGTGACCTGGCGCTTCACCGCCGCGGCGGCGCAGGCCGGGCAGGTCGTCGGGTCGGGATCGGAAAGCTTCTGCAGGCGGTCGAAGGCATGGCCGCAAGCGGCGCACTGGAAGGCGTAGATCGGCATACGGGAAGATCGAAAGCAAAAACCCGGGCGGATTATCGTGGCGATCCGGCCGGGTTCAAGGGCTCGGGCGCGGCATCGCCCACCGGCGCATCCATCTGTACCGGCTCTTCCGCGGGCGGGCGGCCCAGGCGGTCCTCCGGGTGCAGGTTGGCCTCGGGCTCGGCCGGATCGACGTCGAACGGCGCCCGGAACACCAGCGACGGCAACAGCGTGGTCAGGGCCGCATACAGCAGCAGCGCGCCGAACAGCGCCTCGGGGATGGCGAAGCGGTCGCGCAGGATGCCGGCCAGCACCAGGGTGAAGATCAGCGTCGGGGCCAGCGCCAGGGAAACCCGCAGGCTGGACCGGAAGTCCTCGCCGAACATCAGGCGGCGCTGCAGCCAGATCACGCCCACGCGCAGCGGCAGCACCACCAGGGTGATGGCCAGCCCCAGGCCGAGCGCCGCGAAGCTGAGCGCGCCGGCCGGCACGTGCGTGCCCGCCTTGAAGAAATAGAACGGCACGAAGAAGCTGGCGAACAGCCGCACCGCGTGCAGGTTCTCGTCCGAGGCCAGCGCCGGCATGCGCTGGCGCAGCAGGCGCGCGACCAGGCCGGCGACGAACGCGCCCACCAGGTAGTACACGCCGAGCTTGTAGGTGACGTAGGCGGCGATCAGCCCGACCATCACCAGCAGCGAGAACTCCGACCCCGGCGCCTGCGGCGCGACCCAGCGCCCGAGGCCGACGAACAGCAGCGGCAGCCCGACCAGCATGGCCAGCATCACGGCGCTGGACACGCCCATCCGCACCGGGTCGCCCGCCTGCAGGATCACGAACAGCGCCGCCAACGCCAGCAGCTCGCCGGCGATCGCCTTGTTGGTCACCCAGAACCGCTCGTCCTCCGCCAGCCCGAGCCGGCCGAGCGAATCGAGGATGAAACCGGTGGAAGGCGTCAGCAGCGCCAGCGCCAGCAAACCGGCGGCCTGCCACGACAGCCCGGCGTAGCGCCACACCAGCCAGGCGGCGCCGACCAGGACCGCGCAGCGGATCGCCAGGTGCGCCAGCAACGGCCACAATCCGCGCCGCAAGGCGCGCAGGTCGACCTCCAGCCCGGCGAACAGGAACAGCGAGGAGATGCCGAGGGTGCCGAGCAGGACGATCACCTCGTCGTGGACCTTATCGCCCATCGCCAGCATCGCGCCGATGCCGAACAGCAGGCAGGTCAGCGGCGCGGGGACCTTGAAGCGCTGCAGCGCGCGCGGGATCACCAGCAAGGCGAAGATCAGCAGCAGGTAGACCAGTTCTCGGCTCATGCGGGGGATGCCTTCCGTTGGATGCCCGCATCCTCCCCGCAAGCGCCGCGCCGGGGCAAGTTCAGCCGGCGCTCGCCAACCGCCACGCCACCCACAGCATCACCCCCGCGACCAGCACGTCCAGGACCCGCCAGACCCGCGGACGCGCCAGCCATGGCGCCAACCGTGCCGCCCCCGTCGACAGGCCGAAGAACCACAGCGTCGAAGTGGTGCCGGCGCCCAGGGCGAAGGCGGCCGGCGCGTCCTCGCGCGCGCCGATCGAGCCGACCAGCAGCAGCGTATCGAGGTACACATGCGGATTGAGCAGCGACACCCCGGCCGCGGCCAGCAAGGCCTGGCGGAGGCTGCGGCGCGGCGCGCCTGCCAGGGTGCCGAGCGCCTGCGGCCGCCAGGCGCGCCACAGCGCCTGCGCCGCATACAACACCAGGAAAGCCACCCCGCCCCAGCGCAACAGCGCCAGCAGCCACGGCCTCGACCCGATCAGCGCCGACAGGCCGAACACGCCCGCGCCCACCAGCACGATGTCGCAGGCGGTGCAGAACGCCGCGACCGCCAGGTGATGCTCGCGACGCAGGCCCTGCGCCAGCACGTATACGTTCTGCGCACCCAGCGCGACGATCAGGCTGGCCATGGTCAGCAATCCGGTCAGGTAGCTGGCGCTCATCGCGCGTTCCCATGGATGCGGTCGGCGGAATAAAGGGACTTCGGCATCGGCGGCTCCGGCAGAGGGGCACCGGCGCCTGCGTGCCGGGCTCCCGTGGGGGGAAAGATTCGATTCGCGCGCCTGGACGTGCGTCGCTTTCGTGAGGGACTCACGAGTTGGAAGGGCACTCTGTCCGCCAACGCGCTATAAGGGAAACGAATTATGCGAATGCGTCATTAGCTTCCCTGATGATCGACTACAAGCTCCTGGCCGCCTTGGCCGCCGTGGTGGAAGAAGCCGGCTTCGAGCGCGCGGCACGCCGGCTGCGGCTGTCCCAGTCGGCCGTGTCCCAGCGCATCAAGCTGCTGGAAGCGCGGCTCGGGCAGGCCGTGCTGGTGCGTGCGTCCCCGCCCCGCCCGACCCCGCTCGGGCTGCGCCTGCTGCACCACGTGCAGCAGGTACGCCTGCTGGAGACCGACCTGCAGGCCGCCGTGCCGGAACTGGGCGAAGACGAAGGACCGCAACGGCTGCGGGTGGCGCTCAACGCCGACAGCCTGGCGACCTGGTGGATGCCGGCGGTGGCGCCGCGGCTGATCGCCGACGCCTTGCTGCTGGACATGGTGGTCGAGGACCAGGACGTGGGCCTGCGCCGCATGCGCGCCGGCGAAGTGGCCGCCTGCCTGTGCGCCAGCCCGGGACCCGTCGCGGGGGCGCGCATGCTCGCGCTGGGCGCGATGCGCTATCTCGCCGTGGCGGCCCCGGCGTTCTGCGAGCGCCACTTCGGGGCGGGTACCGACGCCGGCGCGTTCGCGCGCGCGCCGGCGATCGTGTTCGGCCCGGACGACCGCCTGCAGCATCGCTATCTCGCCGGGCTTGGCCTGGAGGGCGCCTTCCCGCACCACTTCTGCCCCTCGGCCGAGGGTTTCCTGCAAACGGTCGTGGCCGGCGTCGGCTGGGGCCTGCTGCCGGAACTGCAATGCCGCGACGCGCTCGAGCGCGGCATGCTGCGCGAGCTCTCGCCGGGGCGTCCCATCGACGTGCCGCTGTACTGGCACTACTGGCGCAGCGGCGGCGCCGCGCTGCAGGCGCTCACCGACCACCTCGCCGCCAGCGCCGGACGCTGGCTGTTGCGATGAAACGGACGGCCTACCTCGCCCCTTGCAGGTCGAGCACGACCGCCTGCGCGACCGCGCGCAAGGCGGCGTCCTGGCCGGCGGCATCCACCTTGGCGCCGTTGAGATAGGCCGCCAGCAGCAGCGGCGGACGGCCGGGCGGCCAGAGGATGGCGATGTCGTTGACGGTGTCCTCGCCGTTGCTGCCGGTCTTGTCGCCGATCTTCCAGTCGGGCGGCAGGCCCGCACGCAGGCGCGCGTTGCCGGTGCGGTTGTCGATCAGCCAGTCGGTGAGCCGGCGCCGCGACGCCGGGCGCAGCATGTCGCCGAGCAGGATCCGCTGCAGGGTGCCGGCCATCGCCGCCGGGGTGGTGGTGTCGCGCGGATCGCCGGGCGCGAACTCGTTGAGCATCGGCTCGAGCCGGTCGGTGCGGGTGGTCGCATCGCCGATGCCGCGCAGGAAGGCGGTCAGGCCGGCCGGCCCCCCGACCAGCGGATACAGCAGGTTGGCGGCGGCGTTGTCGCTCCAGATCAGCGTGGCCTGGCACATCTCGGCCACGCTCAGGCCGTCCGGGCCGACATGCTTCCCGGTGGCCGGCGAGTGGCCGACCAGGTCCGACGCCTGGATCGGCAGGCGCCGGTCCAGGCCGACCTTGCCGGCGTCGACCTGCTTCAGCACGGCGGCAGCCAATAGAAATTTGAAGGTGCTGCACATCGGGAAGCGCTCGTCCTGCCGATGCCCGACGCGCCGGCCGCCGGCGGTGTCCAGCAGCATCACGCCAAGCCGCCCGCCGCTGTCGCGCTCGATCGCGGCCCAGCGCCCCGCCAGGTCGCCGGCGGCATTCATTACGCCTCTTTTCGCCCATGCCCCGCCGCTCGCCAGCGACGCCAGCGCCAAGCCGGACACCTGCAGGAAACGCCTTCTCGCGATCATCGTCCACCTCCTGGGAAAGCTGGATTATTGGAACGTTGACCGGGAACCACCAGCGAGGTTATTCAATCCCAGCCATCGATCCATTTCATGCCTCGCGATGATCCGCCCCCAGCTGCCGTTGAACGCCCTGCGCGCCTTCGAAGCCGCCGCGCGCCACCAGAACCTGACCCGTGCCGCCGACGAGCTGTGCGTCGGCCAGGCCGCGCTCAGCCACCAGATCAAGGCGCTGGAGTCGCGCCTGGGCGTGGTGCTGTTCCATCGGCTCGCGCGCGGGGTGGCGCTCACCGACGAGGGCGCGGCGCTCTACCCGGTGCTCAACGAGGCGTTCGACCGCATCGCCGCCACGCTCGACCGCTTCGCCGGCGGCCACTATCGCGAGGTGCTGAGCATCGGCGTGGTGGGCACGTTCGCCACCGGCTGGCTGCTGCCGCGCCTGCCGGCGTTCGCCGCGGCGCACCCGACCATCGACCTGCGGCTGCACACCCACAACAACCGCATCGACCTGGCCGGCGAGGGCCTGGACCTGGCGATCCGCTTCGGCGACGGCGACTGGCAGGGCCAGCTCTGCACGCCGGTGCTGGAAGCGCCGTTCGCGCCGGTCTGCGCGCCGGCCCTGGCCCGCAGGCTCGCCGCGCCGGCCGACCTGGCCGGCATTCCGCTGCTGCGTTCGTATCGCGCCGACGAATGGCCGCGCTGGTTCCAGGCGGCCGGGCTGCCGGCGATCGACGCGCGCGGACCGGTGTTCGATTCCTCGCTGGCGATCGCCGCCGCGGCCGCGGCCGGCGCCGGCGTCGCGCTGCTGCCGCTGCGGATGTTCGAGCAGGACCTCGACGCCGGCCGGCTGGTCTGCCCGTTCGACCTGCACATCGACGCGGGCTGCTATTGGCTCGCCCGGCTGCGCTCGCGCCCGGAAAGCGAGGCGGCGCGGCGTTTCCGGGAGTGGCTGCAGGACCAGGCCCGTCTTTAGGGATTTCAGCCGCGATGGCCGCACGCGATCGAGAACAGGAACACCAGGACCTTGTCGCCTTCGCCGCGTTCCACCATCTGCTCGGCCGTCAGCCCCCCGAACGCGGCGACCGCCTCGTCCCGGTACCACTCGAGCGCGCAGCGGCGGCAACGCTGGATAAGGCTCGCGACCTCCAGGATGTCCGCGTCCGGTGCGGGCGCTCGCGTGGCCGTCGTCTTCATGGCTGCAGGCCGCCCTGCCGCGCATCGAAGTGCACGCGGAAGACCGCGCCCTTGCGTCCCGCGGCCACCGCCACATCGATATGCCAGCCGTGCGCCAGCGCGATCTCCCTGCAGATCGCGAGACCCAGCCCCGTGCCTTCGTGGCCCGCCCGCGGGCCGCGCCAGAACCGCTGGAACAACAGCGGCCGGTCGGCTTCGTCGATGCCGGGGCCTTCGTCGGCGACGCTGAAGCCGGTCGCGTCCAGCGCCAGCGTCACCACGCCGCCCTCCGGCGAGTGGTTCAGCGCGTTCTCCAGCAGGTTCTTCATCAGCACGAACATCGCCCCGGCATCGGCGACGATCGTTCCGGTGCCCGCCTCGTCGCCCTGGAGCACCAGCGCGACCGATCTGTTCGCGGCCATGCGCGCCAGGTAGTCGATGGCGTCCGCCGCCACGCTGTCCGGCCGGAACGAGGAGAAGCGATAGTTCTGCACCTCGCTCACTTCCGCCAGGTGCAGCAGCTGGTGGACGTGCCGCGCCATCAGGTCGGCCTCGCGCAGCAGCATCTTCCGGTCCGCCGCGTCGCCGAGCTCGAGCCCCGTCCGCAGCAGCGCCAATGGCGTCTTCAGCTCGTGCGCGGCGGCGGCGAGGAATTCCTGCTGCACCCGGTAGCCGGCCTCCAGGCGTTCCAGCGCGGCGTTGAAGGCCTGCACGAGCGGCCGGATCTCGCCGGGCAGGCCATCCACGCGCAGGCGCGCGGTCTGGTTGCGCGGCTCGATCCGGGATGCGGCGAGCGATGCTTCATGCAATGGCCGGAGCATGCGCCTGACCGTCAGGAACACCACCAGGCAGAAGACCGCCAGCGCGCAGGCCGCGCTGGCCAGCCCGGCCTGCAGGTAGAGCTGGCCCTCGTACTCGTCGAGCGTGAGCACCAGGCGGTCGCTGCGCGCGACCTGCACCGTGTAGCGGCGCCCGTCGCGCACGACCGGGCGGGCGTCGGCCAGGATCGCCATGTCCCCGTCGGGAGCGGGCATCCTGAACTCCCTCACCGCGAGCGGCATCGACTGCAGCGCATCGAGCAGCGGGCCTTCGCCGCTCGATGCGACGGTGCGGCCACCGGCATCGACCACCCGGTACGCCGCGTCCTTCCGCATCGCGTCGTAGATGTCGCTCTTGCGGCGATCCAGGTGGACGGATGCGTCGCCGGCCGCGTCGATGCGCAGCCCCTGGTCGATCCGGTCGGCGGCCTTGGCCAGTTCGCGCGCCATCATCGACGCGACGGAAGGCCGCGCCGCCAGCATCGCGACCGCCACCACGCCGGCCGCGGCGACCATGCCCGCCAGGGTCGCCAGCATCAGGCGGCCGGACAGGCTACGGGGCCACATGCGTTCGATAAAGGGCAAAGCCATGGCCGCGGATGTTCCTGATCGAGAGCTCCGAGCCGATCGCGGCCAGCTTCCTGCGCAGGCGATGCAGGGCCACCTCGAGGGCGTTCGGGGTGACGCCTTCGCCGCGCCCCCAGGCCGCGGCCTCCAGCGTGGCGTGGCGGACGATGCCGCCCTCGGCGCGGACCAGGCAGATGATGATCTGCAGTTCCGATGCCGACAGGGTGACGCTCTCCTCGCCGCAGCTCATGCATCCGGCCTCGGGCAGCACCCGCAGGTCGGCGTGGCACGGCTGCAGGTCGCGCAGCACCGGCGCGCGCCGCATCAGCGCGCGCACCCGCGCCACCAGTTCCTCCAGCGCGAACGGCTTGGGCAGGTAGTCGTCGGCGCCCGCCTCGAGCCCGTCGACGCGATCGCGCAGCGCGTCGCGCGAGGTCAACACCAGGCACGGCACGCGGCTGCCGGCGGCGCGCAGGCGCCTTACCAGCGCCAGCCCATCGCCGTCGGGCAAGCCGCGGTCGACCACGATCGCGGCGTAGTCCCGCTCGGCAATGCCCGACCAGGCCGCCTGTACGCTGCCGTACACGTCGGCGCCGATGCCTGCCGGTTCCAGCCCGCGGCCGATCAGTTCGGCCAGGCGCAGATGGTCCTCGACCAATGCGATCCTGTTCACTCAGCCTCCGTCTCCGGCAACGCCGGGCGACAGCATAGGGGAGCGTCCCGCCGCCGGCTCAGAAGCTCCGCACGAAGCCGAGCTGCAGGCTGCCCGTACCGTTGCTGCCACGCTCCAGGAACGGGCTGTCGCCGATCTCGCTGGGCAGGAAGCGGTAGCTCAGCGCACCGACCAGGCGCCAGTTTCCGCCGAGCGGCCGTACGATGCCGAGCCTGACCTGCGGCACCAGCGCCGCATCCGGGCGGTACGGCGCGACGCCGCGCGCCTCCTCCTCGTCCAGGGTGCCGTAGTAGTAGCGCACCACGTCCTTGGACAACCAGCGCACGCCGACGCTCGGGATCAGCAAGGTCCTGCCCCATCGCCGCGGATAGCCGTAGTCGAGCCCGAGCTCGTAGCCGCCGCTGCGGTCGGTCACGTCCGCCAACGCCTGCAGCTTCAGCTCTCCTGCCGCCCCGCGCCAGGTCGCGGCCAGGCCGGCATCGACGCCGTCGTCGCGGTCTTCCAGCCGCGCCGGGTCCAGGCCGTTGCGCTCGAGCCCGCTGCGGCTGAGGTCGTCGATGTCGAAACCGTCGAAGTTGCCGGCGAGTATCGCGTCGAAGACGAAACCGTCCGATTTATAGACGTGCACGCCGCCGGACAGCCCCCGCCAGAACAGGCGCTCGCCTTCGTAGCTGACCCACGGGAACGGACGGATCCGCATCCCTTCGCCGACGTAGGGGCTGTCGTTGACCGAGACCCCCGCACCGAGCTGCCAGCGTTTCGGGGCACTGGTGGAAGCCACGTCCTCGACCACCGAGGACTGGGCGAGCGCAAGCGAAGGGAACAGCAGGAAGAACAACGCGGGCAACCTGGTCATGTACCGATCCGGCAGGGGGAATGCCGGCCAGTATCCGAGCGCCAGGCTTACGAGCCACTTACGGCGTCCCGCGCCGGATCAGGACGCGCCTTCCATCAGCTCCAGCCACGCCGCTTCCGCCTCGGCCAGGCGTTGCGCGGCCGCCTCGCGCTCGCGTCCCAGCGCGGCCAGCTTCGCGCCGTCGGCGCGATGGGCCGGCTCGCCGAGCTGGCGGTCCAGTTCGGCCAGCAACGCTTCCAGCTCTCCCACCTTCTTCTCGGCGGCGGCGAGCTTGTGCGGATTGGCCGGCTTCTTCGCCGGCGGCTGCGGTTGCGGCTTGGCGACCGGCGCGGCCTCGGCCATCCGCTGCTTGGCGCCCTGCGCGCCCGGGCGGGCGCGCAACCATGCCGCGTAGGCGTCGAGGTCGCCGGCGAACGGTTCGACCACCCCGTCGGCCACGCGCCAATAGGTATCGCAGACCAGGCCGATCAGGTGGCGGTCGTGGCTGACCATCACGATCGCGCCGTCGAAGTCCGAAAGCGCCTCGGCGAGCGCCTCGCGCATCTCCAGGTCGAGGTGGTTGGTCGGTTCGTCGAGCAAGAGCACGTTCGGCTGCTGCCAGGCGATCAGCGCCAGCGCCAGGCGCGCGCGCTCGCCGCCGGAGAAGCCGTCGACCGGCTCGAAGGCGCGGTCGCCGGGGAAGTTCCACTTGCCGAGGAAATCGCGGAACGACTGCGTGGGCGCGTCCGGGGAGATCTCGCGGAAGTGGTCGATCGGCGATTGCCCCTCGTGCAGCGATTCGACCGTGTGCTGGGCGAAGTAGCCGATACGCAGGTCCGGGTGTGCGCTGCGCTCGCCGGCCAGCGGCGCCAGCTCGCCCACCAGGGTCCGCACCAGCGTGGTCTTGCCGGCGCCGTTGGGGCCGAGCAGGCCGATGCGGTCGCCGGCCTCCAGGCCGAAGCCCACGTCGTCGAGGACGACGACGGGATTGGGGATTGGGGATTGGGAATCCGCAAGAGCAACAGCCGAGGAATCCCGCTTTTCCGAATCCCCGATCCTGAATCCCGAATCCTGGCCGGGATAGCCGGCCCGCACGTGGTTCAGCCGGATCAGCGAATGCGGCAGCTTGTTCGGCGGCGCGAACTCGATGCGGAACTCGCGCTCGGCGCGCACCGCCTCGGTGCCGGCCAGCTTCTCCAGGCGCTTCATCCGGCTCTGCGCCTGCTTGGCCTTGGACGCCTTGGCCTTGAAGCGGTCGATGAAGCTCTGCAGGTGCGCGCGCTCGGCCTGTTCCTTCTCGTGCGCGATCTGCTGCTGGCGCAGCTGCTCGGCGCGCTGGCGCTCGAAATCGGTGTAGCCGCCCACGTACAGCTTGGCGCTGCCGCCGTGCAGGTGCAGGGTATGGGTGGCGACGTTGTCGAGGAACTCGCGGTCGTGCGAGATCAGCAGCAGCGTGCCCGGGTACTTGAGCAGCCACTGCTCCAGCCAGTACACCGCGTCGAGGTCGAGGTGGTTGGTGGGCTCGTCGAGCAGCAGCAGGTCCGACGGCATCATCAGCGCGCGCGCCAGGTTCAGGCGCACGCGCCAGCCGCCGGAGAAGGAGGACACCGGCCGGTGGTGGGTCTCGGCCGGGAAGCCCAGGCCGTGCAGCAGGCGCCCGGCGCGGGCCTCGGCGTCGTAGCCGTTGAGCTCGGCCAGCTTCTGGTGGGCGGCGGCCACCGCCTCCCAGTCCTCGCGGGCATTGGCCTCGGCTTCCTCGCGCAGCACCGCGGCGATCACGTCGTCGCCGCCGAGCACGAACTCGATCGCCGGGTCCGGCAGCATCGGCGTCTCCTGCGCGACGCTGGCGATGCGCACCTTGCCCGGCAGCTCCACGTCGCCCTTGTCCGATTCCAGCTCGCCGCGGATCGCCGCGAACAGGCTGGACTTGCCGGTGCCGTTTCGGCCGACCACGCCGACCCGGTAGCCGGCATGCATCGTCAGGTCGACGTTGGACAACAGCAGCCGCTCGCCGCGGCGCATGGCGAAGTTGCGCAGGGAAATCATGTGGGGACGATCCGATATAACCGAAAGGAATGAGCAGATGAGCAGCACTCCTGCGACGCCATTCTAGCGTTAACGAATACTTGACACCGCCGGGGCGCATCGTCGCCCTGGCGATGGCACCGGCGCCGCCCGCGGGCGCGCTTTCAGCCGAAACCTGTTTTGACACAAAGATTAGCAATGCGTTAATCCCAGACGCGCCTCGTAGTCGCCCCGGCGCCGTCGGCCGGCCGGCCACTGCGACGTGTCTGTCCCCACCGGAGCCGTACCCTGATGAACCGCAAGACCAGCACGCTCGCCGCCGCCGTCGCCGTTGCGCTCGGCCTCCCCTTCGCCGCGCCTGTCCTGGCGCAGTCCTCGACCCCGGCCACGCCCAACACCCTCGACACGGTCATCGTGACCGGCACCCATGTCAGCGACCGCACGGTCGCCGAGTCGCAGTCGCCGATCGACATCATCTCGCCCGAGCAGCTCAACGCCACCGGCACCTCCGAGCTGGCCACCGCGCTGTCGCGCGCCCTGCCCTCGCTGAACTTCCCGCGCCCGGCGCTGACCGACGGCACCAGCGGCGTGCGTCCCGCGCAGCTGCGCGGCCTGTCGCCCGACCAGGTGCTGGTGCTGGTCAACGGCAAGCGCCGCCACACCTCGGCGCAGTTGAACATCAACGGCACCATCGGCCGCGGCTCCACCGCGGTGGACCTCAACGCCATCCCGATCGCGGCGATCGAGCGCGTGGAAGTGCTGCGCGACGGCGCTTCGGCGCAGTACGGCTCCGACGCCATCGCCGGCGTGATCAACATCGTGCTCAAGGGCTCCGGCCAGGGCGGCAGCCTGGTGGCCGACTACGGCCGGTACTCGGCCGGCGACGGCGCCAAGTACCAGCTCTCCGGCGATACCGGCGTGACCTTCGCCGATGGCCGCGGCACGCTGCACCTGGCCGGCCAGGTCACCCAGCAGGACGCCACCAACCGCGCCGGCCCGTTCCAGGGCCCGGCCTCGCTGGCCGACACCGGCAACTACCCGGGCGTCGGCGAGAAGACCTTCGTGGTCGGCGACCCGGAGGTCGATGCCAAGGCGGTCTCGGCCAACGGCAGCTTCCAGTTCAGCGATGCGGTGTCGGCCTACGCGACCGCCATCGCCAGCAACCGCGACATCACCTCCTCCGCGTTCTACCGCTCGGCCAACCACAGCGGCCAGAGCGCGCTGCTGGCGCAGTTCTACCCGGACGGCTACGTGCCGCAGATCAACCAGTACTCGAAGGACCGCTCGCTGGTGGCCGGCCTGAAGGGCGCCACCCAGGGCGGCTTCACCTGGGACGTGAGCTACAACTACGGCTACAACAAGATCGACTACGGCACCCGCAACACCATCAACTACGCGCTCGGCGCCAGCAGCCCGACCCGCTTCTACGACGGCGCGCTGGAGTACACCCAGAACATCTTCAACGCCGACTTCACCCAGCCGCTGGAATGGGGCCTGGCGTATCCGGTGACGCTGTCGTTCGGCGCCGAGTACCGCGAGGAGAAGTGGAACCAGTCGCCAGGCGAGCCCAATTCCTACACCGGCAGCGGCGCGCAGGGCTTCCCGGGCTTCACCCCGGCCAACGCCGTGCACGCCGACCGCCACAACTACGCCGTCTACGCCGGGCTGGAAGCGGACCTCACCGACAAGTTCTCCGCCGGCCTGACCGGCCGCTACGAGGACTACTCGGACTTCGGCGACAAGACCTCGGGCAAGCTCTCGGCGCGCTATGCGTTCACCGACAAGGTCGCGCTGCGCGCCACCGCCTCCACCGGCTTCCGCGCGCCGTCGCTGGCGCAGCAGAGCTACCAGGCGATCTCCAGCATCACCACCAACGGCGTGTTCTACGACCGCGGCACGTTCCCGACCACCAGCGCCGCGGCGCAGGCGCTGGGCGCCACCCCGCTCAAGCCGGAGACGTCCACCTCCTACAGCCTGGGCCTGGTGCTGCAGCCGGTGGACCAGCTGTACGTGACCGTGGACGCGTACCAGATCGAGATCGACGACCGCATCATCTACTCGTCGAGCGTGGCCACGACCGCCGCCGCCCAGAACCTGCTGAGCGGCCTCGGCATCACCCCGGTCACGGCGTTCTCGTACTTCACCAACGCGCTGGACACCCGCACCCGCGGCGTGGACGTGGTGGGCACCTACACCATCCCGTTCGCGGCCAGCTCGCTCGACCTGACCGCCAGCTACAGCTACAACAAGACCGAGGTGACCCGCGTCGCCGATTCGCCGGCGGTGCTGGGCACGCTCGGCATCACCCAGGCGCTGGTGGCGCGCGACGAGGTCGGCCGCATCGAGGACAGCTTCCCGAAGGACAAGATCATCCTCGGCGGCACCTGGAAGTCCGACCGCTGGGACGTGAGCCTGACCGCCACCCGCTACGGCAGCTACACGGTGCGCAACTCGGCCACCGCCGCGCGCGACCAGACCTACGCGGCCAAGTGGCTGGCGGACGCCTCGGTCAGCTACAAGCCGAGCAGCCAGTGGACGCTGACGCTGGGCGCGGACAACCTGTTCGACACCTACCCGGACAAGGTGGTCAACCCGCTGAACTCCACCTACGGGATGATGCCGTACAGCAACTACTCGCCGTTCGGCTTCAACGGCGCCTACGTGTACGGGCGAATCGCCTACCGCTGGTGATCCAATGGCGACCCGGCGTTCCGGGCCCGGCCGATCGCCGGGTCCCGGGCCGCCGCGGCGCTATGCGCTCGTCGCGGCATGCCGCGCCCCGGCGAAGTCGGAAGACGCCACCACCAGGTCCCGGAACGCCTCGAACGCAGGCGTCTTGAAGCCCGGGCGGGACACCAGCCAGGTGTCGGCGCGTACCAGCGGAACGACGGTGAAGCGGGCCGCATCCGGGAACAGGTCGAGCACGCGCCTGGGCAGCACGGAAAAACAGGCGCCTGCGGCCGTGCACGCGACCATGGCGTGATAGGACCTCACTTCGTGGACCTGCAGCGCCACGGGCCGGGAAGCGGAGCCGGCGATCCAGTCCTCGGCCAGCATGCGATAGGTGCAACCCGGCGCGAACGCCGCCAGGGCCCTCGGCCCGATCTGTTCCGGGCGCGCCGCTCGCGGATGGCCCGGCGGCAACAGCAGGACCAGTTCCTCCCGGAACACCGGCGTCCTGTCCAGCGCATCCGATGCCTCCCACCATGCCTCGGAAGGCGCCGCGACGAAGGCGCAATCGATCCGCCGCGCTAGCAGCGCGTCGACGAGCTGGCGCGTCGGCCCCGTCGTGAGGTCGAGCGCCACCTCCGGCCAGCGCGCGTTGAACTGCGCCAGCGGCGAAGCCAGCCGCGTGGCGACGGCGGATTCCATCGAGCCCACGCGAAGCACGCCCCTCGGCCCGGCCGGGTTGACGACCTGCACGGCCTCGTCGGCGAGATTCAGGATTTTCTCCGCGTAGTCCAGGAAGGCCACGCCTTCCGGGGTCAGTTCCATGCGCTTCCGGTCGCGCTGGAAAAGCGGTACGCCGACCTCCGCCTCCAATTGCTGGATGCGGGTGGTGACGTTCGAGGGAACGCGCCCGAGCAGTTCGGCCGCCCGCGTGATGCTCTGCTGCAGGGCCACGGCACGGAACACACCCAACGATGCGAGGTCCAAACCAATTCTCCATTGCAGAATTTTCCTGCAAGTGTATTCTCAATCCAGGAACAAGTGTCGATCGCTGTTCTCCGCCCCTTCGCCATCCATTCCCACGCCCATGGACCTGCTCGACCGGCTCGGCATCAACCTCCCTCTCATCCAGGCGCCGATGGCCGGCGTGTCGACGCCTGCGCTCGCCGCCGCGGTCTCCAATGCCGGCGCACTGGGATCGATCGCGATCGGGGCGAGCACCGTGGCCCAGGCGCGCCAGGCGATCGAGGACACGCGCGCGCTGACCGACCGGCCGTTCCAGGTCAACGTCTTCTGCCACGCGCCGGCGCGGCGCGATGCGCAGGTCGAGGCCGCATGGCTGAAGCACCTCGCCCCGCTGTTCGCCGAGTTCCAGGCCGAACCGCCGGCCGAGCTGCAGGAAATCTACGAGAGCTTCCTCTCGGGCGAAGCGGTCTTCCGCATGCTGCTCGAAGCGCGCCCCGCCGTGGTCAGCTTCCACTTCGGCCTGCCCCCGCGGGCGTGGATCGACGCCTTCCGCGAGGCCGGCATCGCCACCCTGGCGACCGCGACCCACCTGGACGAGGCGCTGGCGATCGAGGCGGCAGGCGTCGAGGGGATCGTCGCGCAAGGCATCGAGGCGGGCGGGCATCGCGGCCTGTTCGATCCGCACCGGGCCGACGAAAGGCTGCCCATGGCCGTCCTCGTGAGGCTGCTGCGCTCGAAGACCAGGCTGCCCGTGATCGCCGCCGGCGGAATCATGGACGGCCGCGGCATCCGCGCCGCGCTCGACCTGGGTGCCGCCGCCGCGCAGCTGGGCACCGCCTTCGTGCTGTGCCCGGAGTCGGCGGCCAATGCCGGCTACCGGGAAAACCTCAGGAGCGCGCGCGCCGGGACCACGCGCCTGACCGCCGTCCTGTCGGGCCGCCCGGCACGGGGCATCGCCAACCGCCTCATCGAATACGGCGAAGCGGCGGGGAGCCCGCCACCGCCGGCCTATCCGGTCGCCTACGACCTGGCCAAGCGGCTCAACGCCATCGCCGCGGCGCAGGGCGACCACGCGTTCGCCGCCCATTGGGCAGGACAGGGAGCGCCCTTGGCGCGCGAACTGCCCGCCGCCCGGCTGGTCCAGCAGCTCGCCCGGGAGCTGTGGCCGGCCGGTTCCTGAGCGCGCCCCCGATCCCCACCGAGGAAACCGCCATGCCCCTGCTCGACATCCACGTGGTCAAGGGACGCACGCCCCAGCAGACCTCGGTCCTGCTGCAGGCCATCCACGAGGCCATGGTCGCCGCGTTCGAGGTCCCGGTCCGGGATCGTTACCAGATCCTCCACGAGCACGAGGCGGGCCATCTGGTGATGGAAGACACCGGTCTTGGTTTCGACCGGACGGATCGCCGCGTCCTCATCCACATGACGACGCGCCCGAGATCGCGCGGCATGAAGGAGCGCTTCTACGCGCTCCTGGTGGAAAACCTTGGCGAGCGTTGCGGGATCGCCGCCGGGGACGTCATGGTCTCCTGCATCGAGAACACCGATGCCGACTGGAGCTTCGGCCTGGGCAAGGCCCAGTTCCTGACGGGTGAACTCTAGATGCTGAAGGAAATGACCATGGCCATTGCACTGGCGAGTGGTGGCCCTGCCGTTCCTTATACGAGTGCCACCACCGAGTACCGTACGACCGACGTGGACGGGGTACGGTTGTTCTACCGCGAAGCCGGGCCGAAGACCGCACCGGCGATCGTGCTGCTGCACGGTTATCCGTCCTCTTCGCGCATGTGGAGCAGCCTGATTCCATTGCTCGCCGACCGCTACCACGTCGTCGCCCCCGATTACCCGGGCTTCGGCCGGAGCGAAGCGCCTCCCCCGGAGCGTTATCGGTACACCTTCGATCACCTGGCCGAAACCACCTCGCACCTGCTCGAAAAGCTGGGGATCGGGCGCTACACGCTGTTCATGCAGGACTACGGCGGACCGGTCGGGTTCCGCATCGCCCTGGCGGCACCCGAGCGCGTGCAGGCCTTGATCGTCCAGAACGCCAACGCCTACGAGGAAGGGCTGGGCGCCAAGTGGGCGAACATCGCCAAGTACTGGGCCGCTCCGGAAGCGCATCCCGAACAAGTCGATGCCTTCGTCGGTTTCGAAGGCACCAGGCTGCGCCACCTGGGCAACAGCCCGCACCCCGAGCGCTACGACCCCGATACCTGGTCCGACGAATTCGCATTCCTTTCGCGGCCCGGGCAACGCGCGATCCAAGCGGCGCTGCTCTACGACTACCGCACCAACGTCGCCTCCTATCCGCGCTGGCAGGCCTGGCTGCGCGAACGCCAGCCTCCGCTGCTGGTGATGTGGGGGCGCTACGATCCCTCGTTCGTCACGCCGGGCGCCGAGGGCTACAAGCGCGACGTCCCGGGAGCGGAGTTGCACGTCCTCGATGCCGGCCATTTCGCCCTCGACGAAAAGACCGAAGAAGTCGCGCGGCTGACCCGGGACTTCATGGCACGGCTGCAACCCGATCCTTGATCCAGGCGCGGCGTCCGGCAACGTCCTGCCATGCCGTCGCATTGCCGCGCGCATGACGGTTGCAATCGCAACTTAACAAAAATTTGACGAAACTTGCCGGTTCGGGTTACTGGTTGCCACAGCACCGCAGCTGTCGACACGAAACGTGCGACCCGGGGGGGAATGCCGCGGCGCTTCCTCAACCATTCCCGGAGTTCCTGCATGAAGCGCAAGTCGAAGTGCTGCCCTCTCGCCCTCGCCGTCTCCGCCGCCCTCGCGTTCTCCGCCTCCGCCCAGGCCCAGTCCGAGGGCGGCGGTGCCCGCACCCTGGACACCATCATCGTCACCGGCACCCGCGTGGCCGACCGCACGGTCGCCGAGTCGAGCTCGCCGATCGACATCATCTCGCCGCAGACGCTCGAGGCCACCGGCACCACCGAGCTGGCCACCGCGCTGTCGCGCGCGGTGCCCTCGCTGAACTTCCCGCGTCCGGCGATCACCGACGGCACCGATGCGGTGCGCCCCGCGCAGCTGCGCGGCCTGGCGCCCGACCAGGTGCTGGTGCTGGTCAACGGCAAGCGCTACCACACCACCGCGCTGATCAACCTCAACGGCAGCCAGGGCCGCGGCTCCTCGCCGGCCGACATCAACACCATCCCGATCGCCGCGGTCGAGCGCATCGAGGTGCTGCGCGACGGCGCGTCCGCGCAGTACGGCTCCGATGCGATCGCCGGCGTCATCAACGTGGTGCTCAAGGGCAGCGGCGAAGGCGGCAGCATCGCCGGCCGCTACGGCAAGTACAGCGCCGGCGACGGCGAGCAGTACCAGTTATCCGGCGATGCCGGCCTCAGCTTCGCCGGCACCGGCAAGGTCCACTTCGCCGCGCAGGCCGGGCACCAGGACCAGACCGATCGCGCCAAGCCCTACAACGGCGTGGTCGAACAGCGCTACGGCGATCCCGAGATCGACCAGGGCGCGTTCTCCTACAACGGCGAGTACAGCCCGACCGACTACCTGACCTTCTACTCGTTCGGCATGGTCAGCCGCCGCGAGGCGCTGTCCAACGGCTACTTCCGCTGGGCCACCGACCCGCGCAACCGCCCGCAGATCTACCCGGACGGCTTCCTGCCGCAGATCTACAACGTCAGCAAGGACGTGAGCTGGGTCGGCGGGCTGAAGACCAGCACCGCCGGCGGGCTCGCCATCGACCTCAGCTACAACTACGGCCAGAACCACCTCACCTTCGACGTCCGCCACAGCCTCAACAACAGCCTCGGCCTGGACAGCCCGACCGAGTTCTACGCCGGCGCGCTGGAAGTCACCCAGAACGTGCTCAACGCCGATTTCAGCAAGTCGCTGGACTGGGGCCTGGCCTACCCGGTGACGCTGGCGTTCGGCGCGGAGTGGCGCGGCGAGAAGTTCAACGAATCGCCGGGCGAGGTGGCGTCCTACGCCAACGGCGGCATTCCCTCCAGCGCCGGCACGCTGCTGCCGGGCGCGCAGGTGTTCGCCGGTTTCAAGCCGACCGACGCCGGCCACTACGACCGCAACAGCTATTCGCTGTACGCGGACCTGGAGGGCGATCTCACCGAGAAGCTCTCGGCCGGCCTGGCCGGGCGCTACGAGAACTACAGCGACTTCGGCGACACCGCCACCGGCAAGCTGTCGCTGCGCTACGCCTTCACCGGCAAGGTCGCGCTGCGCGCCACCGCGTCCACGGGTTTCCGCGCGCCGTCGCTGCAGCAGCAGTACTTCCAGTCGATCGCCACCAACTTCATCGGCGGCGTGCCGTACGACATCGGCACGTTCCGCACCGACAACCCGGCCGCGGTCGCGCTCGGCGCCGAGCCGCTCAAGGCCGAGGAATCCCGGAACTACGGGCTCGGCCTGGTGCTGCAGCCGGTGGACGGGCTGTACGTGACCATCGACGCCTACCGCATCGACATCGACGACCGCATCGTGCTGTCGGAGAACCTGACTTCCACCGCGGTGCGCAACTACCTGCAGGCCAACGGCTATGCCGGCATCGGCGGCGGCCGCTACTTCACCAATGCGGTGGACACCAAGACCACCGGCGTGGACGCGGTCGGCAGCTACCACTGGCAACTGGACGGCAGCGCGCTCGACCTGACGCTCGGCTACAACTACAACAAGACCGAGGTGACCCGCGTCGCCGACAACCCGGCGCGGCTGGCGGCGATCGACCCGACCGCGGTCCGCATCGGCCAGGCCGAGCTGGTCCGCATCACCGAAGGCGCGCCCCGCAACAAGGCGTTCCTGAGCGGCGTGTGGAACCTGGACGGCTGGTCGTTCACCGCGACCGCCACGCGCTGGGGCGAGTTCACCGTCTACAACTCGCCGACCAGCGCGCCGGTGCAGCAGACCTATTCGGCGAAGTGGACGCTGGACCTGGCCGCGACCTACACGCTCGACAGGTGGAGCTTCACGCTAGGCGGCGACAACGTGACCAACGAGTACCCCGATCGCATGCGGGTCGGCGAAGGCACGCGCACCTACCTGCCGTACAGCGGCTCCTCGCCGTTCGGCTTCAACGGCGCGTTCGCGTACGCCAACGTCAACTACAAGTGGTGACCGCCGCGCCGGCCGCCCCGGGCCCCGACTCGGCGTCGGGGCTCCTGCTCCGATTCGCCCTCATCGGCAGCGATGTTGCGGCAGCGACTTCAGCCCCGACGGGCGGTCCCGGCCCGGCGCCGGGACCGAAGTCCTTCCCGCCACGGCGGAGGACACGGCGGGCCAGCCGCGGCGGAAATCGCGTGGAAGCGGACAGCGCCGTTTCCCCGCGCGGTTTGCCCTGGGACGCATAGATCGGCGACACTCGGGACTCCTGCCCCCGTGTTCCGGGGCGTGTCGTCCGTCCAGACGGGGCCGCCGTTCTGGTGCCGCCCGGATCGGGTAAACGCAAGGCCGTGGCTGCTCCCATGGCTGGACGATGATGCTCCTGCCATGAGGGCTCCCCCCTGGTCTTCGCCATGCCGACGCCTTGCGCCGCGCATGGGCCCGGGCGTCGGTCCCCGGCGCACGCCGGGCCGCGGACGGCCGCCTGGACACCTCACTCCCTGGAATGGAAGACACGCGCTAGATGCATCACGACACCAGCCTCATCGACATCATCGCCGTCGGCCTCGCGGTCGCCTTCGTATTGGGCGCGCTGGCCAACAAACTGCGGTTGTCGCCGCTGGTGGGCTACCTGATCGCCGGCATGGTGGTGGGACCGTTCACGCCCGGCTTCGTCGCCGACCAGGACCTGGCCAACCAGCTCTCGGAGCTGGGCGTGATGCTGCTGATGTTCGGCGTCGGCCTGCACTTCTCGCTGGAAGACCTGCTGGAAGTGAAGTGGATCGCGATCCCCGGCGCGGTCGCGCAGATCGCGGTCGCCACCGCGCTCGGCTGGATCCTCGCCTGGAGCATGGGCTGGCCGGCGCTGCACGGGCTGGTGTTCGGCCTGGCGCTGTCGGTGGCCAGTACCGTGGTGCTGCTGCGCGCGCTCGAGGAACGCCGCCTGCTGGAAACCCAGCGCGGCAGGATCGCGATCGGCTGGCTGATCGTCGAGGACCTGGCGATGGTGCTGACGCTGGTGCTGCTGCCGGCCCTGGCCAGCGCACTGGACAGCGGCAAGGACGGCGGCGCCGGCGCGATCCTGGCGGCGATGGGCTGGACCTTGCTGAAGATGGCCGCGTTCGTCGCGGTGATGCTGATCGTCGGCCGCCGCGCGATCCCCTGGATCCTGGAGAAGATCGCCGCGACCGGTTCGCGCGAGCTGTTCACGCTGTCGGTGCTGGCGATCGCGTTGGGCGTGGCGTTCGGCTCGGCCACGCTGTTCGGCGTGTCGTTCGCGCTCGGCGCGTTCTTCGCCGGCATGCTGCTCAACGAATCCGAACTGAGCCACAAGGCCGCCAACGACTCGCTGCCGCTGCGCGACGCGTTCGCGGTGCTGTTCTTCGTCTCGGTCGGCATGCTGTTCAACCCGCACATCCTGATCGAGCACCCGTGGCAGGTGCTGGCGACGTTCCTGACCATCACCGTCGGCAAGTCGGTGGCCGCGTTCTTCATCGTGCGCGCGTTCGGGCACCCGGCCGGTACCGCGCTGACGATCTCGGTGAGCCTGGCGCAGATCGGCGAGTTCTCCTTCATCCTCGCCGGCCTGGGCGTGGGCCTGGCGATCCTGCCCGAGACCGGCCGCGACCTGATCCTGGCAGGCGCGCTGCTGTCGATCATCGCCAACCCGTTCCTGTTCAACTGGCTGGACCGCTGGCAGGCCAGACATGCGCAGCAGGCGCCCGTGGTGGCCGAACCGGACATCCCGCCCGGCCCGTCGCTGGACCTGCACGACCACGCGATCGTGATCGGCTACGGCCGCGTCGGCAGCGCGCTGGCGCACCTGCTGCGCGACCGCGGCGTGCCGGTGCTGGTGATCGACGACAACCGCGACCATGTCGAGCGCGCGCACAACGAAGGCATTCCCGGCATCCGCGGCAGCGCGGCGGCCGACCTGGTGCTGGCCGAGGCGCACCCGGAACGCGCCAAGATCGCGATCCTCGCCATCCCGCAGCCGCTGGAGGCCGGCGAAGCCCTGGCCAAGCTGCGCGCGATGAACCCCGCGCTGACGCTGCTGGCGCGCGCGCACAGCGATGCCGAGGTGAAGCACCTGCTGGAACACGGCGCCGACGGCGCGGTGCTGGCCGAGCGCGAGCTGGCCTACTCGCTGGCGGAGATGGTGATGTCCACGCCGCCGTACCGGGCCTTGCGGGGCTAGGACGTACCCCCATGCGGCCCAGGCCCAGGAGGCCTGGACGCGATGCCCGGCGGAAGTGGATCCGGCTCGGTATTGCCGCTGCGCGATGCCATCAGCGCAGCGGCACGCAGACATCCGCCCGCAGGATCGCCGCCGGCACCTCCTCCGGATCGTCCAGGAACAGGTAGTGGACCGGCGCGTCGCGCAGCGCGTGGCCGCTACCGGGCAGCCACTCGGCGAGCAGCCGGTCCAGCGCGTCCTCCAGCCGGTCGTAGGGGCCGACGTGGCGCAGCAGCGCGTAACGGCCGCCGCCGAGCGTGCGCGTCGCGAACGGAGACGGCGGGGCCACCGGCGCATCGAAGCCCATCGCGCAATCGAACTCCAGCGCGCGTGCCGGCACATCGCGATGGTCCCCGTGCGGAATGCCGGCCAGGCATTGCAGGCGATCGGCGATGCCCTCCCGCACCGCCCAACCGAACAGGCGCGCGAAACCGCGATCCAGATCGTCGAAGGCACCGCGCTTGCGCAGCGTCACCACCTCGAACGGCGCCAGCACGTCCACCCTCACCTGCAACGGCGTCGCATCGGGCCTGTCCGGCGCCGGCGGGTCGGCCAGCACGCGCTGCTTGGCCTGCAGCAGCCCCGGCGTCGAACGCAGTTCGCTCGGCGACGCGCCGACCGCCGCGCGCAAGGCGCGGGCCAGCGCCTGGGGCGTGCCGTAACCCACGTCCAGGGCGATCCGCGCGACCGGTGCGTCGCCTTCCGCCAGCAGTCGCAGGGCGCGCAGCATCCGCAGCCGCGCCACGGTGTTGCCGACGGTCTCGCCGGTCAGGGCGCGGTAGATGCGATGGAAGTGGAACGGCGACAGGTGCGCGACCGCCGCCAGCGCGTCCAGGTCCGGCAACGGTGCGTTGGCTTGCACGAGGCGCTGCAGGTGCGCGACCGCCCGTTCGATCGCGCGCCGATAGGCATGGCCGGTACGGCTGCGCATGTCCCCTCTCCTCCGTGGCAGGGACGCAGTGTGTCACCGCGCAGGCCGGTGCGCGTTCCCGATCTTGCTCGATCCCTTCAGCCGCGGGTGCGCCGTCCGGGCAGCAAGGCCGCGGCGATGCCGAGCAGCGGCAGGTAGGCCATCGCCTTGTAGACCGCGACGATGCCGAACCGGTCGGCGAACAGGCCCAGCACCGCCGCGCCCAGCCCGCCCATGCCGAAGGCGAAGCCGAAGAACAGGCCGGAGACCATGCCGATCCGGCCCGGCATCAGCTCCTGCGCATAGACCAGGATCGCCGAGAACGCCGAGGACAGCACGAAGCCGATCAACACCGCCAGCAACGTGGTGGTGTGCAGGCCGACGTAGGGCAGCGCCAGCGCGAACGGCGCCACGCCCAGGATCGATACCCAGATCACCGGCTTGCGCCCGATCCGGTCGCCGACCGGGCCGCCGATCAGCGTGCCCAGCGCCGAGGCCAGCAGGAACGCGAACAGGTGCAGCTGCGCCTCCTGCACCGAGATGCCGAAGCGCTGGATCAGGTAGAAGGTGTAGTAGCTGCTGATGCCGGCGATGTAGAAGTACTTGGAAAAGATCAGCACCAGCAGGATCGCGACGATCCAGGCCACCCCTCGCGAGGGCGCCGCCTCGGCGGTGGCGGCCGGCCGCGGCGTGGCCGCGCGCAGGCTCAGGTGCAGCGCATACCAGCGGCCGACGTAGGACAGCAGCGCGATGCCCAGCAGCGCCGCGGCGCCGAACCAGGCCACGCTGTGGCGCCCGTTGGGCACGATCACCGCCGCCGCGATCAGCGGGCCGAGCGCGGTGCCGGCGTTGCCGCCGACCTGGAACACCGACTGCGCCAGCCCGTGGCGGCCGCCGGAAGCCAGCCGCGCGATCCGCGAGGACTCCGGATGGAACACCGCCGAGCCGATGCCGACCATCGCCGCCGCCAGCAGCACTGCGGCGAAGCTGGGCGCGTACGCCAGCAGCAACAGGCCGAACAGGGTCGAGGTCATGCCGACCGGCAGCGAATACGGCGCCGGCCGCCGGTCGGTGCGCAGGCCGATCAATGGCTGGAACAGCGATGCGGTGAGCTGGTAGGTCAGCGTGATCAGGCCGACCTGCGCGAAGCTGAGCTGGAACTGGCCCTTGAGCACCGGATACAGCGCCAGGATCAGCGACTGCATCATGTCGTTGATCAGGTGGGACGAGGTGATCGCGGCCAGCACGCCCACCGCGACCGGGCGGCGTGTGGCGGCAAGGGAAGCGCTCGAGACGGACATGGGGGTGCGATCCTGGCGAACCTGATGGAAGGTGCGGCGCATGGTAGGGTGATCGCCCTCGACCTTCTCGCGAGATATGGTCATCCATCGTCGCAAAAAGGACATTCCACCCGCCCGCCGGACCCGTCCCGAGGACGCCGACGGCGCCCCTGCCGACGTGGTCTGCCGGGCGACCGACTACCCGGCCGACGCGTTCATCGCCGCGCACCACCACCAGCGCCACCAGTTGATCTATGCGATGCAAGGGCTGATGGTGGTGATGGCCGGCAACGGCCGCTGGGTGGTGCCGAGCACGCGCGCATTGTGGATACCCGGCGGCACCGTGCACGCGGTGCGCTGCATCGGCATGGTGCGCATGCGCAGCCTGTACATACGCACCGGCGCGATCGCGGGGATGCCGGCGCAACCCTCGGTGGTCGAGGTCGGGCCGTTGCTCGCCGAGCTGATCCGGCACGCCGCGGCGATCCCCTGGGACCATCCGGCGCAGTCGCGCGACGGCCGCCTGATGCGCCTGATCCTCGACGAACTGCACGCCTTGCCGGAACTGCCGCTGCACCTGCCCGAGCCCGACGACGCCCGCCTGCGCCGCATCTGCGACGCGTTGCAGGCCGATCCGGCCGACGCCTCGACGCTGGACGACTGGGCGGCGCGGCTGCACCTGGACGGCAAGACCGTGCAGCGCCTGTTCCAGCGCGAACTCGGCATGACCTTCGGCCAGTGGCGGCAGCAGGTACGGCTGCTGCGGGGACTGGAGCGGCTCGCCGCGGGCGAGAAGATCATCGACGTGGCGATCGCGCTCGGCTACGACAGCCCCAGCGCGTTCAGCGCGATGTTCCGGCGCCAGTTCGGATTGCCGCCGAGCCGGTTCTTCGGTTGAGCGGCACTCCCGTCGTTGATGTTCCTGTCCATTCCATGCCGGCGCCCCTGTGGGAGCGGCTTCAGTCGCGACAGGCTTTCCCGGTAAGTCCCGCCGCGGCTGAAGCCGCTCCCACAGGGGCACGTCCATGATCGGAAACGCTGCCGGCCTTCCCGATCGAGAACCCTACAACGCCAACGCGACCAGCACTGCGACCTCGACCAGTTCGACCAGCGCGCCGCAGGTATCGCCGGTCATGCCGCCCAGGCGCTTGCGGCAGGCGCGCCACCACAAGGCGAACACCACGCCGGCCGCCAGCACGGCCAGCGCGCCCTGCATGCGCGCGGCCAGCAACGCCGCAAGCAACGTCGCCAGCACTGCGACCGCGCACGGCAGCCGCGCCGCACCCGCCAGCCCCGCGCCCATGCCGCCGGCGCGCACGTAGGGCAACGCCAGGAATGCCGCGACCAGCGCCGCGCGCGCGAGCAGCGGCGCCAGCCACAACCCGCACCACGCCGACGCGGCGAGGCTGGCGAGCGCGGCGGTCTTCAGTAGCAGCACCAGCACCAGCGCGACGACGCCGGCCGGGCCGCTGCGCGGGTCCTTCATGATCGCCAGCGTGCGCTCGCGGTCGCCCAGGCCGCCGACCCAGGCGTCGGCGCTGTCGGCCAGGCCATCCAGGTGCAGGCCGCCGGTCAGCCACGCCCACGCCGCGACCAGCATCGCCGCCATCAGCAACGGCGAGGCATCGCGCAAGCACCACGCCAGCGCCGCCAGCAAGGCGCCGAGCAGCATCCCCACCAGCGGATACCACGGCAGCGAACGCGCCTGCACGCCCGGCGCCTGCCAGACCCGCGCCGGGACCGGGATGCGGGTCAGCAGGCCGAGCGCGGCGAGCAGGCCGTCGATCATGCCGGCGGCCACGCGACCGGATGCAGCGAGGCGTGCGGCACGTGCAGTTCGACCATGCCGCCGAACGCGCGGCCTTCTACGAGGCTGCGGATCAGCTTGATCGCCCCGCCATGGGTCACCACCAGCACGCGCCGGCCCGGATGCTCGGCGACGATGGCGTCGAGCGCGTCGGACAGGCGCTGGCGGAATGCGGCGAAGGGCTCGGCGTTCGGCGGCGGATGGTTCGCCGGATCGGCCCAGTAGCGTCCCAGCGCCTCGCCGTGGTCGCGGTCGATGTCGGCGATCGGCACGCCCTGCCAGTCGCCGAAGTGGTACTCCTGCAGGCGCGCGTCCAGCCGCAGCGGCAGCCCGCGCGCGGCGGCCAACTCTTCGGCGAAGCGCGCGCAGCGCTGCAGGGTCGAGGACACCACCGCGTCCCACTCCCCGTTCGCCGTGGCTTCGCGCAGCTGGCGCCAGCCGAGTTCGCTGAGCGGATCGTCGAGTTGGCCGCGATAGCTGCGCTGGCCGGTGTCGCCGTGGCGGAGCAGCTCGATCGAAGCCGGGAGCGGAAGTTTCACCGCCTTCATGCCTTCGCCTGTCCGGCCCCGGGCTGCCGGGACCCGGCTTCCGACACGCCCGCCTCGTCGAACGTCGCCATCCCGTCATGCAGCGCGCAGGCCAGGCGCAACAGCGGTACCGCGACCGCCGCACCGCTGGCCTCGCCCAGGCGCATGCCGAGGTCCAGCAGCGGCCGGGCCTGCAGCGCTTCGAGCACCGCGGCGTGGCCGCGTTCGGGCGAGCGGTGCGCGAACAGCAGCCAGTCGCGCACGCCGGGGTTGATCCGCACCGCGGCCAGCGCCGCGGTGCTGGCGATGAAGCCGTCCACCAGCGCCGGCAGGCCGGCCTGCGCCGCGGCGAGATAGGCGCCGCTCATCGCCGCGATCTCGAAGCCGCCCAGGCAGCGCAACTTTTCCAGCGGCGTATCGGCGCCGGCATGGCGGGCGAGCGCGCGCGCCACCGCCGCGACCTTGTGCGCGATGCCGATGGCGTCCAGGCCGGTGCCCGCGCCGGTCATGGCCTCCGGCTCCCGCGCCAGCAACGCGCAGGCGAGCGCGGCGGCCGAAGCGGTGTTGGCGATGCCCATTTCGCCGGCGACGAACAGCCCGGCCTGCTCGGCACGCGCCTGCGCCACGCTCTCGGCGCCGGCCGCGAGCGCGGCGGCGAGTTGCGCCTCGGTCATCGCCGGGGCCTCGCAGGCATTGGCGGTGGACGGCGCAATGATCGCGCGGCGCACGCCGGGCACCTCGCCCGGGTCGTTGACCGTGCCCAGGTCGACCACTTCCAGCGTCGCCCCCAGCGTGCGCGCCAGCACCGCGATCGCCGCGCCGCCGGTGGCGAAGTTGCGCACCATCTCGCCGGTCACCGCCTGCGGGAAGGCCGACACGCCCTCGGCGGCGATGCCGTGGTCGCCGGCGTAGACCGCGATCCATACGTTGTCCAGGCGCGGCCGTTCGCGCCCCTGCCAGGCGGCCAGGTCCAGCGCCAGCCGCTCCAGCATGCCCAGCGAGCCGGGCGGCTTGGTCAGCTGGCGCTGGCGCGCGGCGGCGGCCTCGCGGGCTTGCGCGTCCGGCACCGCGCACGGGGCATGGATCCAGTCCAGGTTCACAGCGGGTCTCCTTTCAACACCATGGGAAGGCCGGCGACGACGAACACCACGCGCTCGCAGCGCGCGGCCAGCGCCTGGTGCAGGCGACCGGCCTCGTCGACGAAACGGCGCGTCAGTTCGCCCAGCGGCACGATGCCCTGGCCGACCTCGTTGCTCACCAGCACGATCCGGCCGGGCAGACGCGGCAGCGTGTCGAGCAAGGCCTGGCGCTCGCGCGCGAGGCGCCCGCGGTCTTCGCCCGCGAGCAGGTTGCTCAGCCACAGCGTCAGGCAATCCACCAGCAGGCAGCGGCCGCCGGCGGCATGCGCACGCAAGACGTCGGCCAATGCCAGGGGTTCCTCGATGCAGCGCCAGTGCGCGGGGCGCTGTGCGCGATGGTGCGCGATGCGCGCGGCCATTTCGTCGTCGAGCGCCTGCGCGGTGGCGACGTAGACCACGTCCTCGCCGCTGCCGGCGGCGATGCGTTCGGCCAGCGCGCTCTTGCCGGAACGCGCGCCGCCCAGGATCAGTTCGCGCATGCCAGGTCCTCCGTGCCGGTGAGGCGCGCCAGCGCGCGCGTGTCCAGGTGCCGTTCGACCGCGTCGGCCAGCCGGTCCAGCGTGGCCTCGCGCAACGCGGCGATGTCCAGCGGTTGCGCCTCGCGCAGCCCGGCCCATTCCAGCAACGCGGCCAAGGCCTGCGGCGCGTCGAACAGGCCGTGCAGGTAGCAACCGATCACGTGCCCCTCGTCGGAGACCGCGCCGTCGGCGCCGCCTTCCGCGAAGTGCAGCAACGGCCGCCGCAATGCCGGGCCGTCGCTGGCCCCGCAGTGGATCTCGTAGCCGTGCACGGGCGCCGCGGCTCCGCCCAGGTGCAGCGTGCCGGCCCTGCGCCGCAGCTGTTTCTCCGGTTCCAATGTGGTCTCCAGGTCCAGCCAGCCGAGCCCCTCGCTGCTGCCCGCCTCGCCCTCGATGCCGTGCGGGTCGTGCACGCGCCGGCCCAGCATCTGGAAACCGCCGCAGATGCCGGCCAGCTTGCCGCCATGGCGCAGGTGCCGGGCGATGGCCGCCTCCCAGCCCTGCGCGCGCAACCAGGCCAGGTCGGCGCGGGTCGACTTGCTGCCGGGCAGGACGATCAGGTCGCAGGCGGGCACGGCTTCGCCCGGCCCGACGAAATGCAGCGCCACCTGGGGGTGCGCGGCGAGCGCGTCGAGATCGGTGTGGTTGCTGATCCGCGGCAGCGCCGGCACGGCGACCCGCAGTTGCGCGCTCGGCTTGTCGGGCCGGGCATGCGGCAGCGCGTCTTCCGCTTCCAGCTGCAGGCCGTGCAGGTACGGCAGCACGCCGAGCACCGGCTTGCCGGTCTCGCGCTGCAGCCAGTCCAGGCCGGGCTGCAGCAAGGCGAGATCGCCACGGAAGCGGTTGATGACGAAGCCGGCCACGCGTGCGCGCTCGCTCGGCGACAGCAGCGCCAGCGTGCCGACCAGGTGCGCGAACACGCCGCCGCGGTCGATGTCGGCCACCAGGAGCACCGGGCAGTCCACCGCCTCGGCGAACCCCATGTTGGCGATGTCGCCCTCGCGCAGGTTGATCTCGGCCGGGCTGCCGGCGCCTTCCACCATCACCACCCGGAAGCGCTCGCGCAGGCGCGCATGCGAGGCCAGCACCGCCTCGCGCGCGGTGCGCTTGTAGGCGTGGTAGGCGACCGCATCGAGGTTGCCGATGGCGCGGCCGTGCACGATCACCTGCGCGCCGGTATCGCTGTTGGGCTTGAGCAGCACCGGATTGAAGTCGGTATGCGGCTCCAGCCCGCAGGCCTGCGCCTGCACCGCCTGCGCGCGCCCGATCTCGCCGCCGTCCGCGGTCACCGCCGAGTTCAGCGCCATGTTCTGCGGCTTGAACGGCGCCACCGCCACGCCACGCCGCTGCAGCCAACGGCACAGCGCCGCCACCAGCGTGCTCTTGCCGGCGTCGGAGGTGCAGCCTTGGACCATCAAAGTCGCGGCATTCCTTCCTTCTCCCCCCTGGACAAGGCACCCCGAAGGGGCGGATGAGGGTACGAGCGAAGTCTCGTGCAATTGAGCCACACGAGGGCTTCGCTCCGTACTCTCCCCCCTCTCCCGCGGGGCGGGGGGCATTACTTCGCTCAGCGCCGCATCCAGCCGCGTCAGTTCTTCAGCATCCGCCGGCAAGCCGAAGCGCAGGCTCGCCGGCGCGTCGAACAACCGCACCAGGATGCCGCGCCGGGCCAACGCTTCGTGCACCCCGGCCGCGTCCGCGTGCCGGCACCATTGGAAGAAAGCCGTGCCGGCGCTGGGCTCCAGGCCATGCCGGCGCAGCACCGCCGCCAGGGCCGCACTGGCCTCGTGCAGGCGCGGGATCGCCTGCCGCTGCCAGGTGCGGTCGGCCAATGCCTGGCGCAATGCCCAGCGCGTGGGACCGGCCAGCGTCCAGGGCCCGAGCCGCTCGCGCAACGCCTCCAGCAACGCCGGCGCTGCGCACGCGAAACCGGCGCGCGCGCCCGCCATGCCGAAGAACTTGCCCACCGAACGCAGCACCACCAGTCCCTCGCGATCGGCGTGGGGGCACAGGCTGGCCTCCGGCGTCGCATCCATGAACGCCTCGTCCACCACCAGCCAGCCCCCTCGCACCGCCAGCCGCGCGTGCAGGTCGAGCAATGCGGGAACGTCGAACCGGTCGCCGCCGGGATTGTTGGGATGGATCAGCATGATCGCGTCGAACGCGTCCGCGCGCCGGAGCAGGTCTTCCGCCGGAAGCACGTGCACCGCGTGCCCGGCGCGCCGCCATGCATGCGCGTGCTCGGCATACCCAGGCGCGATCACGCCGGCCCGGCACGGCGCGCGCAGCAGCGGCAAGGCCTGGATCGCGGCCTGCGACCCGGCCACCGGCAACAGCGCCGGGGCGCCGTAGTACGCCCGCGCCGCCTCGACCAGGCCGTCCTCGTCCTCCGGCAGGCGATGCCAGGCGGCCGCCGGCAATGGCGGTACCGGCCAACGGAACGGGCTGACCCCGGTCGAGAGGTCCAGCCAGCGCTCGGCCGGAATGCCGTAGCGTTGCGCCGCACGCAGCAACCGCCCCCCGTGCTCCAGCATCATCCCGCCCCCGCGCCGGCACGGCCGACCGCCGGCTGAGCGGCACCCGCGATTGTGGCGGCGCCGACATATTCGCCGTCACCACGCGGGCGCAGCATGTGGCCACTTTCCCCGGAGCCATCCTCATGCCTGCCCATCGCTTCGTTCCCCTCCTGGTCCTTGCACTGGCCGCCACCCCGTTGCTCGCCACCGCCGCCCCCAAGACCGCCCAGCAGGAGCTGATGGCGAAGTGTTCGGCGCAGAACAAGGGCAAGACCGGCGAGGACTACAAGGCCGCGCAGAAAGCCTGCTTGGGCGGCGGCAAGAGCGCGAGCAACGCCAAGGTCTCGCCGCAGCAGCGCATGAAGGACTGCAATGCCGAGGCCACCGCCAAGCAATTGACCGGCGATGCCCGCAAGACCTTCGTCAGCGGTTGCCTGAAGACCCACTGACATCACCACGGGCTCCCGGCGGCCAGCAACGCCGCCAACGACAGCCACAGCGCCACCCCGCCGCGCACCAGCCACAGGGCGCGGCGGATGCCTTGCGCATCCGGCGTGCGGCCCAGGCCGAGCGCCGGACGCGCCTGCCATTGCCCGTGGTAAGGCGCGGGCCCGCCCAAGGCGACCCGCAATGCGCCCGCGCCGGAGGCCATCACCGGGCCGGCGTTCGGGCTTTTCCAGCTCTTCGCCTGTCGGCGCCAGCAGTCCAGCGCGGTGCGCGTGTGGCCGAGCGCGGCATAGGTCAGCGCGGTCAGCCGCGCCGGGATGAGGTTCAGCACGTCGTCGATGCGCGCCGCCGCCCAGCCGAACCGCAGCCATCGTGGCGTGCGGTAACCCCACATCGCGTCCAGGGTGTTCGCCAACCGGTACAGCACCGCGCCCGGCGCGCCCAGCAGCCCGCCCCAGAACAGCGCGGCGAACACCGCATCGCTGCCGTTCTCCAGTACCGATTCGGTGGCGGCCACGGCGACCTGCTCCGCGTCGAGCGCGGCGGCATCGCGGCTGACGATGCGCCCCACCGCGGCGCGGGCGGCCGGCAGGTCGTGCGTTTCCAATGCCCGCGCCACCGGCAGCGCGTGTTCGCCCAGGCTGCGCAGGCCGAGCGCGGCATACAGCACGATGGCCGAGAACGCCGCGCCCGCCCATGGCGACCATCGCCACAACAGCCATTGCGACAGCGCGGCCAGCGCCACCCACGGCAGCACCGCCAGGCACCAGGCCAGCGCCCCGGCACGGCGGCGGTCGCGATGGCAGCGCGATTCGATCCAGCCCGCCCAGCGCCCGAACAGCACCAGCGGATGCGCGCGGCGCGGCTCCCCCAGCGCCAGGTCCAGCACGACCGCCGCGAGCGCGATCGCCACGGCCATCGCGCTCAGAGCTCGATGCCCTTCTGCGCCTTGATGCCGGCCTTGAACGCATGCTTGACCACGCGCATCTCGGTGACGGTATCGGCGGCTTCCACCAGCGCATCCGGCGCCCCGCGCCCGGTGATCACCACGTGCTGGCGCGGCGGGCGCGCGGCCAGTGCGGCGAGCACGTCGTCCAGCGGCACGTACTCCTTGGCCAGCACGATGTTGAGCTCGTCCAGCAGCACGAAGTCGTAGCCGGGATCGGACAGCATCCGTTTGCACAGCGCCCATGCCGCCATGGCCACCTCGATGTCGCGGCCGCGGTCCTGGGTTTCCCAGGTGAAGCCCTCGCCCATCACGTGGTAGTCGAGCTGCTCCGGGAAGCGTCGGAAGAACGCCTCCTCGCCGGTCGAATAGCTGCCCTTGATGAACTGCACCACGCCGCAGCGCAGGCCGTGCCCGAGCGACCGCGCCAGCATGCCGAAGCCGGAGGAACTCTTGCCCTTGCCGTTGCCGGTGTTGACTACCAGCACGCCGCGGTCGATCGTCGCCCGCGCGATGCGCCGGTCGACCAGTTCCTTCTGCCGTTGCGCGCGCTCGCGGTAGTAGGCGTCGTCGCGCTCGATCCCGCTCATGCCGCCCGCCCGGCCGCGTCCACGCGCCGCGTCGCCGCGACCCTGGCGATCGCGCCGTGCAGCGCCAATCCCGCCGCCACGTAGCATGCCGTGGTGCGCACGAACAGCGGCCCCCACTGCCAGGCGCGCGCCAGGTACTCGGCCATGTGCGGTTCGGCGTAGCGGCCGCCGAGCCAGTAGAAGGCGCCGTTGGACACCAGGAACGACAGCGCCGCCGCGACCACGCCGACCAGCCAGGCCAGCGCCAGCGAACCCACCCGCTCGCTCAGCCGCGCGGCGAAGGCGCGGCCGGCGTACCAGAGCACGCCGTACGCGACCGGCAGCAGCGCATACGCCGCGGTGACGCAGAAATCGCTGACGCCGGCCAGCTCGATCGCCGCCCAGTCCACCGCGAACGCCAGCCCCAGCAGCGCCGCGAACTGCCAGTGCCGGCGCAGGTACAGCCCGCCCAGGAAGAACACCGCCATCGACGCGTCCGGCAGGTGCAGCCAATCGCCCACGTGATTGAAGCGCGTGGCCACCATGGCCACCATCAGCGCGACGAACAGGCCGGTTTCTGCGGGGCGGGACAGGGATTTCATCGGGGCTTTCCTGGAGAAGGGACGGGACTGCCGGGGACGGGCGAACTCGCGGGAGGGACCACGACGCCGCGCCGTCACTGCGCCGGATGGTAGCGCAGGGTCAGTTGGTAGTTGCGGCCGGGCTGCGCGTACCAGGCCGCGGTCTGGTAGTCGCGGTCGAACACGTTGTTCGCGCTCAACGCCAGGTTCCAGTCGCGGCCGACCGCGCAGCCCACGCGCAGGTCGAGCAGGCCGTAGCCGCCCAGCCGCGTGGCATTGGCCAGTTCGTCGTAGCGCTCGCCCGAGGCGTACACGCTGCCGCCCACCGAGAACGCGCCGAAACGCCGGTCGGCATCGATCCTGCCGCTCTGGCGCGCGCGCCGCGGCAGCCAGTTGCCGTGGTTGACGGCGCCGTCGGCCTTGGGGTCCTGCCAGGTCAGGCGGGTCGCCACCGTCCAGCCGGCCAGCGTGGTGTCGTAGCCGGCCTCGACGCCGCGGATGCGCGCCTTGTCGATGTTGTTGGGCTGGCCGAACGGATGCGCCGCGTCCACCAGCGCGGCGTCGTAGGCGATCATGTCGTCGACGCGGGTCTGGTAGGCGTTGAGCGTCCAGGTGCCCCAGTCGTGTTCGCCGCGCAGCCCCAGCTCCACGCTGCGCGAAGTCTCCGGCCCCAGGTTCGGATTGCCGTAGCCCGGGTAGTACAGCTCGTTGTAGGTCGGCGCCTTGAACGCGGTGCCGTAGCTGGCGGTCAGGCGCAGGTGCTCGGCGAAGTTCCAGCCCCACAGCAGGCTGCCGGTGTTCTTGCCGCCGAACTGGCTGTTGTCGTCGCGGCGCACGCTGGCCTGCAGCGACTGCGTGCCGAAGGTCTGCTGCCATTGCGCGAACGCGCCGCGGTTGATGCGCTGGTCCTCGTCGTAGCTTTCGTTGCTGGCGATGCGGTCGCGCTGCCAGTCGAAGCCCAGCGTCAGCAGGCCCGGGCCGGCATCGAGGTCGGCCTGCAGCGAGCCGAGCGCGCGGCGCGTGTCGAACGTGGAGACGTAGCTGCCGTCGTAGTACGCATCGCTCAGGTCCTGGCTGGCGCCGAGGCTGGCGGTGAGCTTCAACGCCTCGCTCGGCGCGTAGCGGACGCGGCCGCCCGCCACCTGCTGGACGCCCTTGGAGAGGTTGCCGCCGTAGATCGTGCCGTCGTATTCGTTGCGGCTCTCGGCGCGCAGGGCCTGCACGTCCGCATCCCACTGGCGGTTGAAGCGCCAGCCGCCCTTCACGCTCAGCGAATCGTTGCGGTAGCCGTCGCGGTCCGGATCGTAGGCGCTGTTGGCGGTATCGAGGTAGGCGTTGATGCCGTCGGTCTCGTCGTGCACCGCATTGACCGAGTACCAGCCGCCGCGCTCGCCGAGGTCGCCCTGGCTGCGCCCGGCCACGCCGGCGCCGTAGCGGCGCGCGTTGTCGCTGCCCGTCGCGACGCTGAAGGTCGGTACGAACGCGCCCTGCGGCTTGCGCGTGAAGATCTGGATGACGCCGCCGATCGCCTCCGAGCCGTACAGGCTGGAGAACGGCCCGCGCACGATCTCCACGCGCTCGACCTGCTCGACCGGGATGTCCTGCAGCGACGCGCCGCCGAGGGTGGCCGACCCGATCCGCACGCCGTCGACCAGCACCAGCACGTGGTCGGATTCGCTGCCGCGCAGGAACAGCGAAGTGGTCTTGCCCGGCCCGCCGTTGTTGACGATCGACACGCCCAGCTCGCCGCGCAGCAGTTCCGGCAGCGAGCGCGCCTGGCGGCGCTCGATCTCGGCGCGATCGATCACGGCGACCGGGGCCAGGGCCTGGTCCTGGGTCTGCGCGGTACGGCTCGCGGTGACCACGACCTGGTCCAGGTCGGTGGCATCGGCCGCGAGCGCCGGAGCGGCGGCCAGGGACAGCGCCAGCGCAAGCGCGGCGCGGCGTGGGGAAACGATCGGGGACAACGACATCGTGGGTGGCTCCTGCAGCCGCGCCTTCCCGCGCGGACATCTGGGTAAAGCCGGCATGCAGGCAGCAGGAGATGGCGCCGGCGTTCGCGCCGGCACCATGGCCACGCCCACCGCGCGCCGGGTCGATCCTGGGGCCGGTCTCCGGGCTCGCGAGCGAAGGCTGCGCCTTCCGTCCCGCGCCTTCCCATGCCGGCGGCACAGTGGCGTTGCATGCGGAACGTGTACTCGCCCACCGTTGCGGGGGCAGCTCCGGAATTGCCGGCATGGACGGCCGACGCACCGGATTCCCGTTTAAACCGCCGGCATCCCGGCAGTCACCTCAGGGCCGCGCATGGTAGCAGGAAGACGGCCAGGCCACCTGGCGCGCATCGCGGAAGCGGCCCGGGCTCTCCACGACGTCACGCAAGGCGTCGCCGCCGCTCTCGAAACGCGCTCGAAGCCCTTACGACGGATCGGCCTCGGTCTCCTCCAGCCGCGGCACCGGCACATGCCGCACCGGGATCGGCCGATAGTCCTCGCCAAAGGCGACCTCGCCCGGGGTCCACCCCTCGCGACGGCGTACCGCCCCCCAGAAACGCCTGAGCCCTTCGACCTGCAAGGCCACGAAGCCGAGCGCGTTGTCGCGGTCCACCATCGGGTCGGCCACGCCCGTGGGCCGTACCGGCTCGCCGTACAGCGCGGTGCCGAACAGCACGTCCCAGATCGCGAACACCTGGCCGAAGTTGCAGTTGTGCAGGTCCGGGCGTTCCGGGTCGACCACCATGTGGTGCAGGCGGTGGAACTTCGGATCGACGAAGAGCTTTTCCAGCACCGGCCCGAAACCGATGCGCACGTTGGCGTGCGAGAAGTTCTGCACCAGTTCGCCCAGCAGCATCAGCCAGGCGAACTCGTCGGCGGCGATGCCGAACGCCACGCCGACCCCGGCCAGCACGAACGATTGCAGTGCGCCATCGAGATAGTTGCTGCGGTCGTTGGCCCAGCAGCTGAGCTGGCGCTGGCTGTGGTGCATGCTATGCATCGCCCACCACCACGGCATCCAGTGCTGCACGCGGTGCATCCAGTAGTAGGTGAAGTCGTAGGCGAGGTAGTACAGCGCGAACAGCGCCAGCGGATGCCGGTCCAGCCAGGGCCACGCATAGCGCAGGCCGACGCGGGCATCCTCGCCGCCCTGGCCGCCTCCGAGCAGGTTGGCCAGCGGCGCCAGGACCAGGAACGAGAACAGCGGGAACACGCCGACCAGCATCGTCCAGGTGTAGTGGAAATCGATGCGGGCGAGCCGCCGGTGCTCCCAGCGTTCGGCCGGCCACAGGCTTTCCAGCGGCCGGAACACCAAGCCGATGATGCACAACTGCAACGTCGCGATCAGCAGCGAGGCCGCGATGTCGCGGGGATCGTCGCTCAGTCCGGTCAGGTGCAGCGCGGCCAGCGCAGGCGCCACCACCCGGTCGGCCAGGCTTTCGACCAGCAAGGCCCAGACATGCGGGATGGACGGCATCGCAGGCAGCTCCTCGGCCTGCATGCGGGGAGGGAGGAAGCAGGCCCGGCACCAGGCTGGCCGGCGCGGCTTTCGCCCAGCTTTCGGCTGCCTCCCGTGCTGCGCGAGCGCCGGGCCGGCCGTCAACGCGTCGCCTGCGACGCGGCTGCCGGCGCTGGCCTGCGCCATGGCCAGCCCAGCGTCATGCCGGCCGCCGCCAACAGCACCATCACGGCACCGGCGATCTGCACCGGCTGCAACGCATGGCCGAACGCGAGCCTGTCCACGGCGATCGCGACGATCGGATAGATGAAGGACAACGCGCCGGTCACGGGCGTCGGCAGCTTCTGGATCGCGCCATACAGCAGGATGTACATCAACCCGGTATGCACCACGCCCATCGTCGCCAGCGTCGTCCAGGCGGCGGCCGCACCGGTCGCTTCCGGCAAGCTCGCCAACGGCCACAGCGCGGCCACCCCGACCGACACCTGGACCAAGGCGATCAGGTGCGGCGGTACGCCCTTGAGCCGTTTCGCGAACAGCGCCGCCAGCGCGTAGCAGAAGGCCGCGCCGAGCGCGAGCAACACGCCCGCCAGGTAGTGCGTGCCGCTGCCCTGCCCCGGCCGCGCCTGGACGATCAACAGCACGCCCCCGAACGCCAGCGCCAGCCACCCCAGCTTGCGCAGCGTCGGCCGCTCGCCCAGGAACAGGGCGCCGAGCCCGACCAGCATGAACGGCTGCGTGTTGTAGACCGCGGTGGCGATCGAGATGGAAGCGCCGGAATACGCCGCGAACAGCAGCAGCCAGTTCGCCACCAGCGCGATGCCGCCCAGCACCGCCACCCCGGCCTGCCGCGGCGTGATCGTGCCGGACCTGAAATAGCCGCGCATCAGGCACACCGGTATCAGCGTGAGCGCCCCGAACAGGCAGCGCCAGAACACGACGCTGGCCACCGGCTGCCCGGACACCACCACCAGCCAGCCGATGGTCCCGGAGATCGCCATCGCCGCGACCATTTCCAGCACACCCCGGGTACGTTCCGTCATTGCAACGCCCTCTTCAATCGTGGGCTTGCAATCTACAGACGGCCAGGCGATCTTTCCTTTCGAAAGAAAGGCGAACCCACAAGAAAATCTTTCCTTGAAAGGAAAGACCCAGGATATTTCTCATGTCGCTCGACGAAACCGATCGCCACATCCTGGCCTTGCTGCAACAGGACGCCCGGATGCCCACCAAGGCCCTGGCCGAACGGATCGGCCTGTCCGCCCCGGGCACCGCCGACCGGCTGCGCCGCCTGGAGGACCGCGGCGTGATCCAGGGCTTCACCGTGCAGGCCGAACCGCGCGCCCTGGGCTATCCGATGCAGGCCATCGTCCGCATCCGGCCCATGCCCGGAAAACTCAAGGCCGTGCAGGCGCTGATCGAAGCCATCCCGGAGTTCGCCGAATGCGACAAGGTCACCGGCGAAGACTGTTTCATCGGCCGTCTCTATCTGCGCTCCATCGAGCACCTGGACTTCATCCTCGATCGCATCGCCGAAATGGCCGAAACCAGTACCTCGATCGTGAAGTCGCAACCCGTCAAGCGCCGGCTGCCGCCGTTCTAGCGCCCCCATGGGCCAGCCAGGGCGGGACCGGAGTCCCGCCCCGGTGCCGGGCTCAGCCCTTGGCGAACACCAACTGCCCGCCCTCGGCATCCACCTTCACGGTGTCGCCGCCGAGGAAATCGCCGGCCAGGATGCGCTGCGCCAGCGGGTTCTCCAACTGCGACTGGATCGCGCGCTTGAGCGGACGCGCGCCGTACACCGGGTCGAAGCCGACGTTGCCGAGCAGTTCGAACGCCTTGTCCGAGACCTCGATCTTCAAGCCGCGCTCGGCCAACCGCTTCTCCAGCCCATGCATCTGGATCTTGGCGATCTGCTTGATCTGCCGCTTGTCGAGCGGATGGAACACCACGATGTCGTCGAGCCGGTTGATGAACTCCGGACGGAAGTGCGCCTGCACCACGCCCATCACCGCCGCCTTCATCTGGGTGTAGGCCTCCGGGGAATCGTCGCCGCTCAGCTCCTGGATCTGGTGCGAGCCGAGGTTGGAGGTCATCACGATGACGGTGTTGCGGAAATCCACCGTCCGGCCCTGGCCGTCGGTCAGGCGGCCGTCGTCGAGCACCTGCAGCAGGATGTTGAAGACGTCGGCATGCGCCTTCTCCACCTCGTCGAGCAGGATCAGCGAATACGGGCGGCGTCGCACCGCCTCGGTCAGGTAGCCGCCTTCCTCGTAGCCGACGTAGCCCGGAGGCGCGCCGATCAGCCGGGCGACCGAGTGCTTCTCCATGAACTCGCTCATGTCGATGCGCACCATCGCGTCGCTGCTGTCGAACAGGAACTCGGCCAGCGCCTTGCACAGCTCGGTCTTGCCCACGCCGGTCGGGCCGAGGAACAGGAACGAGCCGCTCGGCCGGTTCGGATCGGACAGGCCCGCCCGCGAACGGCGCACCGCGTCGGACACGACCTTGATCGCCTCCTCCTGCCCGACCACGCGCTCGTGCAGCACATCTTCCATGCGCAGCAGCTTGTCGCGCTCGCCCTCCAGCATCTTGTTGACCGGGATGCCGGTCCAGCGCGACACCACTTCGGCGATCTCCTCGGCGGTGACGCGGTCCTGCACCAGCTTGAACTCGTGCTGCTCGGCCTCGTTGGCCGCGGCCAGCTGCTTCTCCAGCTGCGGCAGCACGCCGTACTGGATCTCGCTCATCTTGGCGAAGTCCTGGCGGCGCTGCGCCGCTTCCAGCTCGATCTTGGCCTGCTCGATCTGCTCCTTGATCTTGGTCGCGCCCTGCAGCGCCGCCTTCTCCGACTTCCACACTTCGTTGAGGTCGGAGAATTCGCGCTCGAGCTTGTCGATGTCGTTCTCCAGGTCCGCGAGCCGCTGCCTGGACGCCTCGTCCTTCTCCTTCTTCAGCATCTCGCGCTGGATCTTGAGCTGGATCAGGCGCCGCTCCAGGCGGTCCAGTTCCTCCGGCTTGGAATCGATCTCCATGCGGATGCGCGAGGCGGCCTCGTCCATCAGGTCGATGGCCTTGTCCGGCAGCTGGCGGTCGGTGATGTAGCGGTTGGACAGCGTGGCCGCGGCGACGATCGCCGGGTCGGTGATTTCCACGCCGTGATGGACCGCGTAGCGCTCCTTGAGCCCGCGCAGGATCGCGATGGTGTCCTCCACGGTCGGCTCGCCGACGAACACCTTCTGGAAGCGCCGCTCCAGCGCGGCGTCCTTCTCGATGTACTTGCGGTACTCATCAAGCGTGGTCGCGCCGATGCAGTGCAGCTCGCCACGCGCCAGCGCCGGCTTGAGCATGTTGCCGGCGTCCATCGCGCCATCGGCCTTGCCGGCACCGACCATGGTGTGCAGCTCGTCGATGAACAGGATGATCTGGCCCTCGTTCTTGGCCAGGTCGTTGAGCACGCCCTTCAGGCGCTCCTCGAACTCGCCGCGGAACTTGGCGCCGGCGATCAGCGCGCCCATGTCGAGCGAGAGCACGCGCTTGCCGCGCAGGCCTTCCGGCACTTCGCCGTTGACGATGCGCTGGGCCAGGCCCTCGACGATCGCGGTCTTGCCCACGCCCGGCTCGCCGATCAGCACCGGATTGTTCTTGGTGCGGCGCTGCAGGACCTGGATGGTGCGGCGGATTTCCTCGTCGCGGCCGATCACCGGATCGAGCTTGCCGCTCTCGGCGCGCGCGGTCAGGTCGATGGTGTACTTCTCCAGCGCCTGGCGCTGGTCCTCGGCGTTCTCGCTCTGCACGGTCTCGCCGCCGCGCACCTTCTCGATCGCGGCCTCGATCCGGCCCCTGTCGGCGCCGGCCGCGCGCAGCGCGACGCCGAGCGCGCCCCCATCGTCCACGGCCGCCAGCACGAACCACTCGCTGGCGATGAAGGCGTCGCCGTGCTGCTGGGCGAGCTTGTCGGTCTGGTTGAGCAGGCGGTTGAGATCGTTGCCGATCGACAGGCTGCCGGCCTGGCCGGAGACCTTGGGCAACTTGTCCAGCGCCTCGCCCAGGCGCTCGCGCAGCACCGGCACGTTGACGCCGGCCTGGGCCAGCAGCGGCCGCGTGCTGCCGCCCTGCTGGTCGAGCAGCGCGGTCAGCACGTGCACCGGCTCGATGATGTTGTGGTCGCGGCCCACGGCCAGCGACTGCGCGTCGGCCAGCGCCTGCTGGAAACGCGAGGTGAGCTTGTCCATCCGCATGGGGAATCCTCGGAACAGTGAAGGGCCGGGAAACCCGGCGATATCAAGCAGATGCGGCTCGACGCGGCGGTTTCAAGAGCTCGGCCAGGGTCCCTGCGGGAGCCGCTTCAGCCGCGATGGGGCCCCTCCATTTGGCCCTCGCACATGGACGTGCGGGGTTTTGCAGAGGGGCCTGCATGACCGCCCCCATCGCGGCTGAAGTCACTCTCACATCCCGGCCCGGTGCCGATGCCCGAACTCGCCTCCTCGAGCGCGGCGCCGGGGACATCGCATTCGTCGCCACCGATACCGATGGACTGGCCGGCCGGAAATCCCCGGCGAGGACAGCCACGCTACCCGGAACGCCTACCTGTCGAGCATCCGCGCCAGGCCAAGCACGCCCTCCGCCCCCTCGCCCCCGACGCAGGCCGATAATGCGCGCCATGCAACCGCCCAAGCCCTGGTATCTCTACCTGCTGCTGTGCCGCGACGGCAGCTACTACGCCGGCATCACCAACGACCTGCAGGCGCGCTACCAAGCGCACCTGGCCGGCAAGGGCGCACGCTATACCCGGGCGAATCCGCCGCTGCAGTTGCTCGGCAGCCGGCCCTACCCCGATCGCGCTTCCGCCTCGCGCGCGGAGTGGCAGCTCAAGCGGCAGCCGCGCGCGCGCAAGCTGGCCTGGCTGCTGGCGGGACAGGACGAACCCGCGCGAACGGATCCGGCCTGATCCTTCCTCCGTCCCGCCTTGCCGCTCAGGAGCGCGTCAACGCCGCCCGGATCGCGCGCAACTGGCGCTTCACCGCCGCCTCCTGTCCCGGGCCCAGCCGCACCAGCGCCTTCTGTCCGACCGACAGCGATTCCAGCGCCGGGTCGACGAAGCGGTACTTGCCGCGTCCGTTGGGTTCGACGAGCGGCGGCTGCGCCGGTTCCGGCGCCTGCAGCAGATGGTCGATCACCTGCACCAGGCGATCGTTGAAGTAGCCGTCGGGATAGCCCAGCTCCACGTAGGCCTGCTGGAACAGCGGGTAGAAACGCCGGTAGGCGCGCGCGAGCGCCTGCGGATCGACGGCGGCGAAGGCCTTCACGTACGGCGCATAGCGTTCGGCATTGGCGGGAGCCAGCGTCGCGCCGGCCTCGTCCTGCCGCAGCTGCAGTTCGCCCGGCAGCGGGCGCAGCGCGAGCGACTGGCGGGTGGCGCTGCGCCGCGGCAGGTTGTCGACCATCGTGACCAGCCGCTGGATCAGGTGGTCGCGCAACAGCACGTCCAGCACGGACGCATCGCCGGCCAGGTTGGAGAGCGCCTCCCACGCCGCCGCATCGCTGTCCGCCAGCGCCGGAATGGCCGGATCCGCGGCCGCCGGGCTCTCGACCGGATGCTGCGGCCCCCCGGGCGCCGCGGCGCTCGCGGAGGGCGGCGCCTGGACCGGCGGTTCGGTGCGCGAGGGGAAGGCCGGCGGCGAGGCCGTGGTGTGCGTGGTCGTGTCGGGGCGGAACAGCCACCAGCCGATGCCGGCGACCAGGATCGCCCCGGTGAGCCAGGGCCAGAGCGCGGTCTTGTTCTGCATGCGAACACTCCAACGTAGGAACACCTACGTCGGACCGCGGTACCGCAGCGAGGTTCCATCCCGCGGGCCGCGCCTTCAGCTCCCCGGCGTCACGGTCCCGGGACCGCGCGAACGGAGCGATTCTCCGTACGCACTGCCTGCCTGCTCCAACCACGCACCATGCCGCGATTGCCAGTCCGCGCAGTGGCCGAGCAAAAAAGACCGCTTGCGCCGGTTAGTGCCCGGTATCCCTTGCGCCCCCGGTGCCGGCCGCTTCCTTCCCCTGCTGCAACGACAACAACCCGAGCAACGCCGCCAGGGCGACGTAGGCACCGACGAACTGCCAGCTGATCGTGCGCGCCAGGCCTTCCAGCTGCCACGGCAGGTAGATGCCGCCGCGCGGGTCGACCGAGTGGATCAGGCCGAACAGGGCCAGGCCGGCCGCGACCAGCAGGAATCCGGCGGCGCGCAGCAGGCGTCCGTCGATCATCGCCACGACCGCGGCCGTCCACAGCATCGCGGTGATGATGAAGCCGTTGCCCAGGGTGAAGATCACCGCCAGCTCCGGCAGGCCGTGGCCATCCACGCGGGTGGTCAGCGCGGCGAGCTGCTCCGGCGGGATCCAGCCGGGCGCCTTGATCGCCAGCAGGTAGGCGGCCGACGGCAGGAAGCCCAGCACCATCGCGCCGGCGTGCTGTTTCGGCGTGGCCTGGAACGCCTGCGTGGTGATGTCGATCGCGACGTAGACGATGATCGGCGAGAGCACCGCCAGCGGCAGCCACTGCACCAGCCCGGAGACGATCCCGAGCATGCCGCCGATGCCCACGAACAGGCCGGTCAGCAGCGTGTAGCCGCTGCGCGCGCCCATGTGCTTGTAGGCCGGCTGGCCGATGTACGGCGTGGTCTGCGCGACGCCGCCACAGACGCCGGCGACCAGCGTGGCGAACGCTTCCACCAGCAGGATGTCGCGGGTGCGGTAGTCGTCGCCGGCGGCGCGCGCGCTCTCGCTGACGTTGATGCCGCCGACCACCATCAGCAGGCCGAACGGCAGCAGCAGCGGCAGGTACGGCACGGTGTTCGGCAGGCCCTCGACGAAGCCCAGCGTCGGCCACGGCAGCACCACCTGCGGCGGCGTCCACTGCGGCAAGGCGAAGCCCGGCGCGCCGAGCCCGGCCAACCCGAGCCCGTAGTACAGCAACGTGCCGAACACGAACGCGACCAGCACGCCCGGCAGTTTCACCGGCAGGCGCCCCTTGGCGACCAGCACGTACAGCAGCAGGCCGAGCGTGGTGAAGCCTGCGATCGGCGAGCGCAGCGTCTCCAGCAGCGGCAGCAGCCCCATCAGCACCAGCGCGATGCCGGCGATCGAGCCGAGCAGCGCCGCGCGCGGCAAGGCCCGCGTCACCGCCTCGCCGAAGAACGACAGCACCAGTTTGAGCAGGCCCATCACGATCAGCGAGGCCATGCCCAGCTTCCAGGTCGCCAGTGCCGCCGCGTGCGGGTCCAGGCCTTGCGCCTTGAACGCCACGAACGCCGGGCCGAGCACCAGCAACGCCATGCCGATGCTGGTCGGCGCATCCAGGCCCAGGGGCATCGCGGTGACGTCGTCGCGCCCGGTGCGGGCGGCCAGCCGCCGCGCCATCAGCGTGTACAGCAGGTTGCCGACCAGCACGCCGAACGCGGTGCCCGGGAACATCCGGCCGAACACCACGTCCGCCGGGAACTGGAACATGCCGACCAGGGCCATCGCGATGAAGCCCAGGATCGACAGGTTGTCGACCACCAGGCCGAAGAAGCCGTTGAGGTCGGCCGCGACGAACCAGCGCGGCGACTTGGAGGGGGATGTGCTCATGCGTGGTTAAAGGGACGTGGGAGGAGGAAGACGGGGCAAGGGAGCGGAGAATAATCCCCGCGCCCCTCCGGAAGGACGACCGCGGCGGGATACTGCATTGCGCACGGGACCGGGGCGGACGGCTACTTCCGCCTGGACCATACGCCGGTGTACTCGGGAATCACGCCATCGTGGCGCTGCTCGATGCCCGCCGCGGCATCCTCGCCGAAGAAGAAGCCGAACGCCCGCGCCGCATCGGCCGGGCTGTCGAAGCGGTAGTCGGTCGCCACGACATCGCGGCGCAGGCCATGGCGCCGCTCCAGAGCGCGATAGAACGTCTCGAGTCCGGGAAGCGGGGCGGCCGGAGCATCGACGTTGGAGCCCAGGGTCTCGATCAGGACCAGCGTGCCGCCGGGACGCAGCTGCGCCAGGCAGGCCTCCACCAGCTCGTCGGCCGCCGCCGCCGGGTCGTCCATGTCCAGCGCCCGGTGCCCGAAGCTCCAGCCTTCGATCACCACGTCCGCCTGCTCCGCCAGGGTGGCGATGTCGGCGTTGTCGAGCAGGCGGAACGCCAGCTTGTGCTCGTGCGCCCGCAGGCGGCGCCGAGCGCGCTCCAGCATGTGCGCGGACCGGTCGAAGCACACGACCTGCGCGGCGAGGCCGGCGTACAACGCGGTGACCCGGCCGGTCCCCGTCCCGAACTCGAGCACCCGCTTGCCCTCGAAATCGAAGGTGCCGAGCAGGTACCGGCCAAGATTCCCCTGCCAGTCCTCGCGCGAGACCAGCTCGTCGTATCGATCGGCATGGCGCGCATAGATGTCGTACATCGAGGGCATGTCGGCTCCCTTTCGCTATCCCGCTTCGCCTTCCCGCAGGTCCAGGTGCAGGAACCGGTTGAAATCGCTGGCCGCGTAATCGCCGAATGCGGGGCCATCGACAGCGTTGTGCCGCATCGGGCTCGTACGCTCATAAGGCATCCTGCGGTACATGCACCCAACCGACGACGGCGCCTTTGTCCGGATTGCGGTAGCGGACCTTGAGCCACTGCCCGTCCTCGCTGATGTCCAGCGCCTCGAAGCGATCCCGCTTCACCAGGTAGCGAGCGGCGGCTCCGTCGATCGGTTTGGCATGCAACGGCAAGCGCTCCGCGGAGACGACGCCCTGCAATGGCACTAGCGGGCCTTCGGGCGGGGTCACGAGCCCAAGTCCGACGGCCCGCTCCGTCACTCGTCCCGCAGGGTCGTAAGTCGACCATACCGCCACAGGGGCGCCGTCATCCGGCGTGAGGTCCAGCATTGCGCTCACCGCGGGATCGACCACCCGCTCCGATCGATACACATAAAGCCGCCCTTGCACGTCGTAGCGATACACGTCCGTGTACCACATCGGGCCACCACGGCAACTGCTGAAGAGCTGCCTGGTTCTTGGCTCGGGCACGAGATCCCAAAAACCTTCGCAACTCTTGGGTGCGTTCGCAGGCAGCTTCAGCTCGGTAAAACGTCCGCTTCCGGGATCGAACAGGTACACGATATTGACGTCGTTGACCTGCCCCATCCTTGCCGACGACACCAGGTCCTCGTAGCCATCGAAGTTGTAGTCGGCATGATCGATGCTGGACTCACCGTCCTCATTGCTGGCTCCCTGCAACTGCTGCACGATGCCGCTCGGCAGCAGTTTGACCTGAAAAGAACCGTCGCCTGCTGCATCGACCCGGGCATGCACGCCTGCCGCAACCTGGAACTCCAACGGATTCCCTGCCGCCGCCGGCACGGACACCGCGAACGCGCTTGCGGCCAACATCCATTTCGCCATGGGCGTCATACGCCTTCCCGCAGGTCCAGGTGCAGGAACCGGTTGAAATCGCTGGCCGCGTAATCGCCGAACGCGGGGCCCTCGACGAAGCCGCGCCGCCGGTACAGCGCCAGTGCCGGTTCGAACGCCGGCCCGCTGCCGGTTTCCAGGCTCAGCCGGTGCAGGCCGCGCTTGAGCGCGACGCCGATGATGTGGTCCAGCAACGCCGCGGCCGCGCCCTGGCGCAGGAAGGCCGGATGCGTGCGCATCGACTTCAGCTCGCCGTGGCCATCGCCGAGCGTCCGCAACGCGCCGATCGAGGCCAGCGCATCGCCGCGCCAGGCGCTCCAGACGGCCACGTCCGGCCGTTGCAGGCCGGACAGGTCCAGCGCGTAGACGCTGCCCGGCGGCGACTGCGCATGCATGCCCCGCAGGTGCAATGCCAACAGCGCGCGGACCGCCTCGCCACCAAGGTCGTCCTCGCGGATCGCGTAACCCGGGCCGGTCATCCGCGCCGCGCTCAGAACGACACGTCCACGGCCTGGCGCGACCACAGCACCGACTGGTGCCCGGTGGCCCGCTTCCATGCCAACCGGATCGCCTCGATGTCGGCGCGGCGCTGCGGCGTGTCCTCGTGCAGGATCACCAGCACCTTGGTGGCCAGCCGGTTCGGCTCCTTGGCACCGCGGAACAACCACTGGCCGTAGGCGTCGAACACGGTCAGGCCGTCGGGAAAACGCGGCGTCACCTCCTTGTCGAGGAAGGCGCGCCACTGCGCCTCGCTGATCTTCTCGGTCTGCGGCCGCTCGGCCGGGCCGGTCTCCTCGCCGACGCCGAAATACAGCTCGCTGCGCACCCAGCCGTGCGCGTCGGCCGGGCGGGCCGCGTCGCCCTGCAAGGTGGCGGTGGTACCGCTGGTGTCCGGCGCGGTCGGGGCCAGCGTCGAACACGCCGACAGGGCGAAGGCGGCGGCCAGCAGGGAAGTGCGCAGCAATTTCATGGGTTCTCCAGGGACAACGAAAGAACAAGGCCCGGGGCGCCCGTGGGGTGCGCCGTGCCTTGCGACGGGTTCGCGGAAGCGTCCGCGCATGGGGATATGCGCCGCTTCCGCGAAGGACTCGCAAATAAGTATCCGTGATGAGCTGATGCCGGCGGACGGCCGATGGCCCCTCGCGCCGGCGTCAACGGCCCGTTAATATATCGCTTCATCCGGATGGATGTTGATATCGATCGCAACCATCGCCGCGATCCCCGCAGTTCGTAGGAGACCCTCCCCCCATGTCGCGCCCCATCCCCACCCTGCTCGGCCTGGCCGTGGCACTGGCCCTGTCCGCCCCGGTTCATGCCCAGCAGTCCGACGCCGCCACGCTGGATACCGTGATCGTCACCGGCACCCGCGCCAGCGGCCGCACCGTGCTCGAATCCACCGCCCCGGTCGACGTGCTCAGCGCCGAGGACCTCCGCAAGGCCGGCATCGTCAACGGCGAGCTGGGCAGCGCGCTGCAGGCGCTGCTGCCGTCGTTCAACTTCCCGCGCCAGTCCAATTCCGGCGGCGCCGACCACGTGCGCGCCGCGCAGCTGCGCGGCCTGTCGCCCGACCAGGTGCTGGTGCTGGTCAACGGCAAGCGCCGCCACACCTCCGCGCTGGTCAACACCGACAGCAAGATCGGCAAGGGCACCACGCCGGTGGACTTCAACTCGATCCCGGTCAGCGCGATCAAGCGCATCGAAGTGCTGCGCGACGGCGCCGGCGCGCAATACGGCTCGGACGCGATCGCCGGCGTCATCAACGTGATCCTCGACGACGATCCGGACCACGGCGAGGTCGAAGCCACCTGGGGCGCGCACCACACCGATCTCAAGCCGATCCACAGCGAAGTGACCGACGGCCAGACCGGCGAGGTCACCGCCAAGGCCGGCACCCGCCTCGGCGAGGAAGGCTTCATCAAGGCCGGCCTGGAATACAAGCGCCGCTCGCCGACCAACCGCGCCGGTTTCGACCAGATCCCGGACTGGCAGCAGAACGAGGCCAACCTCGCGCTGCAGGGCAAGCGCAACTACCAGCTGGGCGACGGCAAATCGCGCGACATCAACGCCTGGTTCAACGGCGAACTGCCGTTCGGCCGGACCGGCCGCTTCTACGCCTTCGGCACCTACAGCCATCGCGACACCCAGGGCGCCAACTACTTCCGTTATCCGGACGACACCGACGGCGCCAACTGGCCGGAGGTCTACCCGAACGGCTACCGGCCCGTCTCGCTCGGCTACAACCGCGACTACCAGGGCGTGGTCGGCGCGCGCGGGCAATGGGGCGACTGGGACTACGACGCCAGCCTCGACTACGGCCGCAACGATTTCACCTACAAGCTGCGCGATTCGCTCAACGCCTCGCTCGGCCCGGACAGCCCGACCTCGTTCAAGGTCGGCCGCTACGTCTTCGACGCGACCGTGGCCAACCTCGACCTGACCCGCGGCTTCGAGGCCGCCGGCGCCAGCCATACCTTCGGCACCGGCGTGGAATTCCGCCGCGAGCAGTTCCGCACCTACGCGGGCGACCCGGCCAGCTACGCGGCCGGCCCGTACAGCGATCGCCCGACGGGCGCACAGGCCGGCGGCGGGTTGACCCCGGAAGACGCGGCCGACCTGTCGCGCAACGTCGCCAGCGCCTACGCCAGCCTGTCCAGCCAGTTCGGCGAGAGGCTCTCGACCGACCTGGCCGGCCGCTACGAGCATTACCAGGACTTCGGCAGCCAGTGGACCGGCAAGCTCGCCGCGCGCTACGAGTTCGCGCCGGAATTCGCCCTGCGCGGCGCGATCTCCAACAACTTCCGCGCCCCGTCGCTGAGCCAGATCGGCTTCGAATCCACCTCGACGGGCTACGGTTCGGACGGCCAGCTGGTGCAGAGCCGCGTGCTGTCGGTCAACAACCCGATCGCGCGCGCGTTGGGCGCGACCGACCTCAAGCCGGAGAAGTCGGTCAACTACAGCCTCGGCTTCACCAGCCGCCTCGGCCAGCACGTCGACCTGTCGCTGGACTTCTTCCAGATCGACATCGACGACCGCATCGCGCTGTCGGAGAGCATCACCGGCGACGCGCTCACCGACTACGTCGCGGGCAACTTCGGCGTCGCCGGCCTGCAGAGTGCAAGCTTCTTCGTCAACGCCGCCGACACCCGCACCCGCGGCGCCGAGCTGGTGGCGAACTGGCGCGGCGAGGCGTTCGGCGGCAACCTGCTGCTGACCGGCACCTACAGCTACGCCAAGACCACGCTGAAGAACGTGCTGGCCACGCCGTCGCAGCTGCTGGCGCTGGACCCGGACTACGTGCTGTTCGGCGTGGAGGAAACCAACACGCTCACCACCGCCACGCCCAAGACGCGCGCCTCGCTGGCGGGCAACTGGAGCAACGACCGCTGGACGCTGTCCTCGCGGCTGTCGCGCTACGGCAGCGTCACCCGCGTCTTCGGCTGGGCCTCGGCCCCGCAGACCTACGGCGCGGAACTGCAGTTGGACGTGGAAGCCGAGTACCGCATCACCCCGCAATGGACCGTGGCCATCGGCGGCCAGAACGTCACCGACAGCTATCCCGACCTGTCCAACAGCGAGACCAACTACTACGGCAACCTCCCGTACGACGTGCTCTCGCCGATCGGCAGCAACGGCGCGTACTGGTACGGACGGGTGCGTTACACGTTCTGACCGGCGATGCCGATCGCACGGGGACCCGGGCCGCAGATGCCGCCCGGGTCATACCGAGGCATGTACGCGCGGCTCGTGACGGGTCGTTGCAGGCTTCGCCCGCCCTCATCCGCCTATCGCGCACTTCGCTGCGCGCCCCGGCCTGGCGCCGGCGCGCCAGGCGTCCGGGCGCTTGCGAACCAACGACTCGCAAGCAACACGCCTTCATCCCGATGGAAGGAGGCCGCGACCACCCAGCGAATTCGGTAGAGCCCATCGGGACCGAAATCCCTCCTGCACGAAGTAACGAGGATCCGGCATTCGCCCAGCCGCCATAACCGGAAGCTCACACCCACTTCCGGCACAATGCCCCAATGGCTGAGGTCCCTCCACTCCCTACCCCGCCATCGCTGGACGACGCCTGCGCGTTGTTCCTGGACGTCGATGGCACCTTGATCGCCTTCTCCGAGCAGCCCGACCAGGTCCGCCTGCTGCCCGACGTGCGCGAAACCATAGGCCGCATCGGCGACCGACTGCTCGGCGCGGTGGCGCTGGTCAGCGGCCGGCCGCTCGCGCAACTCGACTCGCTGTTCGAGCCCTTGCGACTGCCCGCCGCCGGCCTGCACGGCCACGAACTGCGCAGCGATGCCCAGGCGCGCGTGGCCATTCCCGACGACACCTCCGGCTTCCTGCACGAACTGCACCGGCGCGCCGCGCACATGGCGCAGGCCCATCCCGGCGTGCTCGTCGAGGACAAGGGCGTGAGCCTGGCGCTGCATTGGCGCTCGGCACCGCACGCCGGCGCTTCGGTGCTCGATTTCGCCCAGGCCGAGATCGCGGGCTTGCCGGGCTATCGCCTGCAGCCCGGCGACCACGTCGTCGAGTTCGTGCCGGAAGGCAGCGACAAGGGCGGCGCGGTCGAACGACTGATGCGGCAGCCCCCGTTCGCCGGCCGCCGCCCCGTGTTCGTCGGCGACGACCTGACCGACGAGTTCGGCTTCGCCGCCGCCAACCGCCTCGGCGGCTGGAGCGTGCTGGTCGGCCGGCGCACCGGCACCCAGGCGCGCTACGCCCTGCCCGACATTCCCGCCGTGCACGCATGGCTGCACGACAACGCACGGCCGTGAACGGAAGACACTCCATGAACTCACCGGTTCCAAGCGTCCCCAATCTCGACCTGGGCGTGATCGGCAACTGCAGCTTCGGCGCGCTGATCGACAAGCAGGCGCGCGTCGTGTGGAGCTGCATGCCCGCGTTCGACGGCGACCCCGCCTTCTGCGCGCTGCTTTCGCCGCGCGAGCAGCCCGGCGGCGATTTCGCCGTCGAGCTGGAAGGCCTGGTCGGCAGCGAGCAGAGCTACATCACCAACACCGCGATCCTGCGCACGGTGCTGCGCGACGACAAGGGCGGCGCGATCGAGGTGATCGACTTCGCGCCGCGCTGGCGCAACAACGGGCGGTTCTACCGCCCGGTCAGCATCATCCGCCAGATCCGCCCGCTGTCCGGCAACCCGCGCATCGTCGTACGCGCCCGCCCGCTGGCGGACTGGGGCTCGCGCAAGCCGGAATCGACCTGGGGCAGCAACCACATCCGCTGGCTGCTGCCGGACTTCACCCTGCGCCTGACCACCGACGTGCCGGTGCGCTTCATCCGCGACGGGCTGCCGTTCGTGCTCAACCACCCGGTCAACCTGGTGCTGGGCGTGGACGAGTCGCTCAACCGCTCCCTCACCGGCTACGTGCAGGAGGCGCAGGAGCGCACCGAGGACTACTGGCGCGAATGGGTGCGCTACCTGTCCATCCGCCTCGACTGGCAGGATGCGGTGATCCGCAGCGCGATCACCCTCAAGCTGTGCCAGTACGAGGACAGCGGCGCCATCATCGCCGCGATGACCACCTCGATCCCGGAGGCTCCCAACACGCCGCGCAACTGGGACTACCGCTACTGCTGGCTGCGCGACGCCGCCTTCGTGGTGCGCGCGCTCAACCGGCTCGGCGCGACCCGCACGATGGAGCAGTTCATCGCCTACATCTTCAACATCGCCACCAGCGACGGCACGCTGCAGCCGCTGTACGGCATCGGCTTCGAGTCGCAGCTGGAAGAACACGAGGTCGACTCGCTGGCCGGCTATCGCGGCATGGGCCCGGTGCGGCGCGGCAACCTGGCCTGGATCCAGAAACAGCACGACGTCTACGGCAGCGTGGTGCTCGCCTCCACCCAGCTGTTCTTCGACCAGCGCCTGAAGGACCCCGGCGACGAGCACACCTTCCGCCGGCTGGAGCCGCTCGGCGAGCGCGCCTACGCGCTGCACGACGTGCCCGATGCCGGACTGTGGGAGTTCCGCGGGCGCGCCGAGGTGCATACCTACACGGCGGCGATGTGCTGGGCCGCGTGCGACCGGCTGTCCAAGATCGCCCACCGGCTCGGCCTGGACGAACGCATCGGCTACTGGCGCGAGCGCGCCGACACGATCCGCCAGCGCGTGCTGCAGGACGCCTGGAGCGAAGAGCGCAACCATTTCACCGACACGCTCGGCGGCCACCGCCTGGATGCGTCCCTGCTGCTGCTGGCCGACATCGGCATCGTCGCCAGCGACGACCCGCGCTTCATCGCCACGGTCGAGGCGATCGGCCGCACCCTCAAGCACGGCGACTCGCTGTACCGCTACATCGCGCCCGACGACTTCGGCGAGCCGGAGACCAGCTTCACCATCTGCACCTTCTGGTACATCGACGCGCTGGCGGCCATCGGCCGCATGGACGAGGCACGGCAGCTGTTCGAAAGCGTGCTGGCGCGCCGCAACCACCTGGGCCTGCTGTCGGAAGACCTGGCCTTCGAGGACGGGGAAGCCTGGGGCAATTTTCCGCAGACCTATTCGCACGTCGGCCTGATCATCGCGGCGATGCGGCTGTCGCGCAGCTGGAGGGAAGCGTCATGAGCCGACTGGTGGTGGTATCCAACCGCGTCGCGGTGCCCGGCGAAAGCCGCGCCGGCGGCCTCGCCGTCGGCCTGCTGGCCGCGCTCAAGGAGCAGGGCGGCATCTGGTTCGGCTGGAGCGGCAAGACCGTGCGCGGCGACAGCGGCGCCCTGCATGAGCACCAGGATGGCGACATCCGCTTCGTCACCATGGACCTCAACAAGCGCGACATCGACGCCTACTACAACGGGTTCGCCAACCGAACGCTGTGGCCGCTGCTGCACTTCCGGCTGGACCTGGTCGACTACGACCGCGCCACCCGCGACGGCTATCGCCGGGTCAACGCGCTGTTCGCCGAAAAGCTCGCACCGATGCTGCGCGACAGCGACGTCGTCTGGATCCACGACTACCACCTGATCCCCCTCGGCGCGCTGTTGCGCGAGCGCGGCTTCGGCGGGCGGATCGGCTTCTTCCTGCACGTGCCCATGCCTTCGGCCGACCTGGTGCAGGCCATGCCGGACCATGCGCGCTTCTTCCCCAGCCTGTATGCCTACGACCTGGTCGGTTTCCAGACCCAGCGCGACGTGGACCGGTTCAAGTCGTACGTGCGCCTGTTCGGCGGCGGCCGGCTGCTCGACGGCGACCTGGTGGAAGCCCCGGGCGGGCGCCGCTTCCGCGCCGCCGCGTTCCCGATCGGCATCGACACCGAGCAGATCGCCCGGCAGGCCAAGGTGGCGATGTCCAAGCAGGCCGTGCGCGACCTGCGCACCAGCCTGAGCGGGCGCCAGCTCGCGATCGGCGTCGACCGGCTCGACTACTCCAAGGGCCTGCCCGAGCGCTTCCTCGGCTTCGAGCGCTATCTCGACCGCCATCCCGACCAGCGCGGCAGCCTGACCTACCTGCAGATCGCCCCGGTCTCGCGCGGCGACGTCGCCGAGTACCGCCAACTGCGCAACCAGCTCGAACAGATCGCCGGGCACATCAACGGCAGCCACGCCGAGCCGGACTGGACGCCGCTGCGCTACGTCAACCAGAACTTCACCCACGCCACCCTCACCGGCTTCTACCGCACGGCCGCGGTCGGCCTGGTGACCCCGCTGCGCGACGGCATGAACCTGGTCGCCAAGGAGTACGTGGCGGCGCAGGACCCGGACAATCCCGGCGTGCTGGTGCTGTCGCTGCTGGCCGGCGCCGCCGACGAGATGAAGGAGGCGCTGCTGGTCAACCCGCACGACCTGGACGGGGTCGCCGACGCGATCGCCACCGCCGCCACCCTCGCCCGGCCCAAGCGGGTCGAGCGCTGGCAGGCGATGATGGAGCATTTACGCCGCAACGACATCAACCACTGGCGGCGGTGCTATCTTCGGGCCCTGCAGGCGGGCGGCTGATCCAGCGGGCCCTGCCGGCGCCGGGAGGCCATTATGCTGCATTGCAGTAAAATCGACCTTCGTGCCTGCCCGACGCACGCGCCCCGTCGCGTCCGCATCCAGCTCCGATGGCACGGCTCCCCCTCTCCCATCCCGAGTATCCAATGAAGAAATTCATCAAGGTCCTGGCAGGCGTCGTAGTGCTGCTGCTACTGGCGGGCGTGCTGTTCCTCTATTGGCCGCTCCACGAGCGCTCGGTGCCGCCCGCCGAGAACGACAAGCCCGTGGACGTCGTGCTCGTCGGCGGCGGCATCATGAGCGTCACGCTGGCCACCTACCTGCAGGAACTGCAGCCCGACTGGCGCCTGGAACTGTTCGAGCGCCTGGACGGCGTGGCCCTGGAAAGCTCCAACGGCTGGAACAACGCCGGCACCGGCCACTCCGCCTTCGCCGAGCTCAACTACACGCCGGAGCTGCCGGACGGCTCGATCGAGACCAAGCGTGCGGTCGGCATCGCCGAGCAGTTCGAGATCTCGCGCCAGTTCTGGTCCTACCAGGTCAAGCAGGGCCGGCTGCCGGAACCGTCGGAGTTCATCAACCCGACCCCGCACATGAGCTTCGTCTGGGGCGACGACCGCATCGAGTACCTGCGCAAGCGCCACGACGCCCTGGTCAAGAACCCGCTGTTCTACGGCATGCAGTTCTCCACCGACCCGGAGCAGATCAAGCAATGGGCGCCGCTGGTGATGGAAGGCCGCGATCCCAACCAGAAGGTGGCCGCGACCTACATGCCGCTGGGCACCGACGTCAATTTCGGCGTGATCACCAACGAGCTGACCCGCGCCCTGCAACGCAATCCCAACTTCAAGCTGCAGCTGCAACATGAAGTCACCGCCTTGCGCCAGAACGACGACAAGACCTGGAACGTCACCGTCAAGGACCTCAAGAGCGGCCAGGAACACACGGTCAAGTCCCGCTTCGTCTTCATCGGCGCCGGCGGCGCCGCGCTCAAGCTGCTGCAGCTGTCGGGCATCCCGGAGGCCAAGGACTACGCCGGCTTCCCGGTCGGCGGGCAGTTCCTGGCCTTCGAGGCGCCGGCCATCGCCGAGCGCCACAAGGTCAAGGTCTACGGCATGGCCGAGACCGGCTCGCCGCCGATGTCGGTGCCGCACATCGACGCGCGCAAGCTCGACGGCAAGCCGGTGGTGCTGTTCGGGCCGTTCGCGCTGTACAGCACCAAGTTCCTGAAGGACGGCTCCTGGTTCGACCTGTACTCCTCGGTCAACCACGACAACGTGGTCGACATGCTGAAGGTCGGCAAGGACAACCTCGACCTGGTGAAGTACCTGATGCAGCAGGCCGAGCTGACCGACGCGGACCGCCAGGCCGAACTGCTCAAGTACTACCCCAACGCCAAGCGCGAGGACTGGAAGCTGATCACCGCCGGCCAGCGCGTGCAGATCATCAAGCGCGACCCGGAAAAGGGCGCGATCCTGCAGTTCGGCACCGAGATCGTGACCGACAAGGACAAGACCATCGCCGCGCTGCTGGGCGCCTCGCCCGGCGCCTCGACCTCGCCGCCGATCATGCTGGACCTGATGGCCAAGGCGTTCCCGAAGGAAATGGCCGCCGGCTGGCAGGCGCGCCTGAAGGACATCATCCCGTCCTACGGGCGCAAGCTCAACGACAGCGCGGCCCTGACCAACGAGATCCGCGGCATGACCAGCCAGGCGCTGCACCTGCCCTACCTGGAAGTGCCGGTCGCGCAGGCGGATGGCGCGCCAGCACCGGCTCCGGCGGCCAAGCCGGCCGAGAAGGAGAAGAACCGCAATGCCAATCCGGAGATGCAATCGCTGTAAGTCGCAGCGCAGCTCCGGGAATCGGACCGGCCATCGCAAGATGGCCGGTTTTTTTCATGCTCCCTGTGATCTTGCGGGATGGACTTCAGTCCCGGCGGGCTTTGGCGGCAAGCATCGGGACTGAAGTCCCTCCCGCCAACCTGTCGCCCAGCCCTTCCGGATCTAGCCGAGAGGGACCGCCCGCGCAGCGGCACGTCCGGCGCCAGGCAGGCGCCGTGCCGACCGAACCTGGGGTAGCGCGACCTCCACCGCCGCATCTTCCTCGAACAAGGGCGAGGTCAGCGCGCGATCCAGGCCAGGGTCGCCATGCGGCCGCTGCGGCGATCGCGGCGATGCGAGAAGAACCGCTGGGGGTCGGAAATCGTGCACAGGCCGCCGCCATGGATCGCGTCGGCCGGAACCCCTGCCGCCGCCAGTCGCCGCCGGGCCAATGCGTACAGGTCGACCTTCCAGTGCCCGAGCCGGGTCGCGGCGAAAGCCGCCCGCGCTCCCGGATCGGCATCGACGAAGGCGTGGAACACGTCCTCGCCGACCTCGTAGGCCTGCGGCCCCGCTGCCGGGCCCAGCCAGGCCCGCAGGCGCCCGGGCGCGGTCCGCAGTGCGGCGACGGTGCGCTCCAGCACCCCGTCGGCCAGCCCGCGCCAGCCGGCATGCGCCGCGCCGACCTCGCTGCCGTCCGCGGCGGCGAAGACCACCGGCAGGCAGTCGGCGGTCAGGATCGCCAGCACCACGCCCGGCACCGCGGTCACCGCCGCATCGGCGGTCGGTTCGGCCTCGATCCCCTGCGCCGCCGGGGGCGCCTCGAAACGCAGCACGCCGGTGCCGTGCACCTGTCGCAGCCAGTGCGGCGGCGACGGCAGCCCGGCCAGGGCCGCCAGTTCGTCGCGATTGCGCTGGACCTGGGCCGGGTCGTCGCCATCGGCCGCGTAGCGGTTGCCCTGGTTGAAATGATCGAACGGTGGCTGCGAGCCGCCCGCCCCGTGCCGCAGCGTGGTGAACGCCCGTACGCCGGGAGGCGCCGGCCAATCCGCCCACAGCAGCGGCACGCCCGCCATGTCAGCGCCGCTCCCGCTCGGCGGCCAGCGCGGAATCCTCGCGCAGCACCGCCAGCAACCGCTGCATGTCCGCCGGCACCGGCGCGACGGCACGGACCGGCTCGCCGCTGGCCGGATGCGCGAACTCCAGCGTCTCCGCATGCAACGCCTGGCGCTTGAAGCCGCGCAGCCCGGCGACCAGGTCCTCGGTCGCGCCCTTGGGCAGCTTGAGCGGGCCGCCGTAGAGCGGATCGCCGACGATCGGGTGCTTCAGGTGCGCCATGTGCACGCGGATCTGGTGGGTGCGCCCGGTTTCCAGCCGGCACTCCAGCGCGGTGTGCGCGCGGAACCGCTCGCGCAGCCGGTAATGGGTCACCGCCTCCTTGCCGTCCTCGCGCACCGCCATCCGCAACCGGTCGCGCGGGTGGCGCTCGATCGCGGCATTGGCGGTGCCGCCGGACACCAGCGCCCCCACCACCACCGCCAGGTACTGCCGGTGCACCTCGCGCGCGGACAGCTGCTCCACCAGCGCGGTCTGCGCCTGGAGCGTGCGCGCCACCACCATCACCCCGCTGGTGTCCTTGTCGAGCCGGTGCACCACGCCGGCGCGCGGCAGCGCCGACAGCGCCGGGTCGCGGAACAGCAGGGCGTTGACCAGGGTGCCGTCCGGGTTGCCGGCGCCGGGATGGACCACCAGCCCGGCCGGCTTGTTCACCACGAACACCTGGTCGTCCTGGTACAGGATGTCCAGCGGGATGTCCTGGGGCTCGGCGTGGGTCTGGGTTTCCAGCACCGCCTGCAACCGCACGGTCTCGCCGCCGCGGACCGGGTCGCGCGGCCGGGCCGGCTCGCCGTCCAGCAGCACGTCGCCCGACTTGATCCATTCGGCCAGCCGCGAGCGCGAGAATTCAGGAAACAGCTCGGCCAGCACGGCATCGAAGCGGCGGCCCGCGGCCTGGTCCGGCACGACGGCCTGGCGCGGGGATTCGGGGAGGTTGTCGGACATGGGGAACCGGGAAAGTGAAGAGAAATCGGGGCCTGGCCGGCCGAAGTCAGTCGCCGGACAGGCCACTAGGCTATTATCGCCCTTTCGTATTCCTGACGCGTCCTGCCCTCGACCCATGATCCGACGCTCCAAGCTCCACGCGCCCGTCCGCATCGCCGCCCTGCTGCTCGCCCTGGTGGTGGTCGCCACGGGCTGTCACCGCGGCGCCAAGAAGAACCCCGACGAGGGCGCGCCCGTCGAGCAGATCTATGAGAAGGCCCACGGCCTGATGGAAAAGGGCAACTGGGCCGGTGCGGAGGCCAGCTTCAAGCGCCTGATCGCCCAGTACCCGTACGGCCCGTACACCGAGCAGGCGATGATCGAGAGCGCCTACGCCCAGTACAAGGCCGGCAAGAACGAGGACGCGGTCTCCAGCATCGACCGCTTCATCCGCACCTACCCGACCCACCGCAACATCGCCTACCTGTACTACCTGCGCGGCCTGGCCAACAGCAACCGCGACACGGTGTTCCTGCGCAAGGTGTGGTCGCTCGACCCGAGCCGCCGCGACCTGTCCACCCCACAGCAGGCCTACAACGACTTCAACACCGTCGCCGACCGCTACCCGAACAGCCGCTACGCCGCCGACGCCCGCCTGCGCATGATCGCGCTGCGCGACACGTTCGCGCAGTACGAGCTGGACAACGCGCTGTACTACCTGCGCCGCACCGCCTGGGTGTCGGCCGCCGGCCGCGCCAACTACATCCTCGAGACCTACCCGCAGAGCGCGTTCCAGTACGACGCCGTGGCGGTGCTGGCCGAGGCCTATACCCACCTGGGCAACAAGCAGCTCGCCGACGATGCCCGCCGCGTGCTCGAGATGAACGATCCGAAGCACCCCTGGCTGACCGGCGACTGGCCCAAGTACCCGTGGGCGATCCGCAAGCTGAACCCGTTCGCGGGCGAGAAGTCGGCCGCTACCGGCCAGGCCAACGCCAAGATGAATCGCAACTAGCAAAAGCGGAATCCACGCAACCATGAAAGGGGCCTCCAGGGCCCCTTTCTTGTCGCGGATCTTCATTCAGCGCCTACGGATCCTGTCTCCTGTAGGAGCGGCTTCAGCCGCGACGAGGCCTTCCCGAGGGAGCTTCCGGCCGAAGCCGCGCCTACGGCCATCGACTGGGCTGTCGCTCGATTCGAAATCCTCTGGCCAAGCGTCGGGACTGAAGTCCCTCCCACGGGACAGCCCCCAACGGTGACATCGCCTCGCGCGGCGGCGCGCCAAGCCCTATAGCTCACTGGCTTTTCTGCGGCGCGGACTGAAGTCCCTCCCGCAGGAGCATCACCCGGCACTGGCAGTCCCCCAGAAGAAGGGGCTTTCGCCCCATCTTTACTGCCCGCGATAGCCGTTGGTGATCGGATAGCGCCGTTCGCGCCCGAACGCCCGCCGCGACACCTTCGGCCCCGGAGCGGCCTGGTGGCGCTTCCATTCGTTGATCCGCACCAGGCGCAGCACGTGGTCCACGGTCTCGGCGGCATACCCGGCGGCGACGATGTCCTCGCGCGACTGCTCCTGGTCCACGTAGCGGTACAGGATGCCGTCGAGCACGTCGTAGGGCGGCAGCGAGTCCTGGTCCTTCTGGTTCTCGCGCAGTTCGGCCGAGGGCGGGCGCGCGATCACCGCCGGCGGGATCACCGGCGCGCCGCCCACCGTGTTGCGCCACTTCGCCAGCCCGAACACCTCGGTCTTGTAGAGGTCCTTCAATGGCGCATAGCCGCCGCACATGTCGCCATAGATCGTCGCGTAGCCGACCGCGTATTCGCTCTTGTTGCCGGTGGTCAGCAGCAGCCCGCCGAACTTGTTGGACAGCGCCATCAGGATCACGCCGCGGCTGCGCGACTGCAGGTTCTCCTCGGTGATGTCCGGCTCGGTGCCGGCGAACAGCGGCCCCAGCGATTCCAGCAACCCCTTGAAGGCCGGCTCGATCTGCACGGTCTCCAGCCTCACCCCCAGCGCGCGGCACTGTTCCTCGGCCAGGTCGTTGGACAGCCCGGCGGTGTAGCGCGACGGCAGCCGCACCGCGGTGACGTTGTCCGCCCCCAGCGCATCGACCGCGATCGCCAGCACCAGCGCCGAATCGATGCCGCCGGACAGGCCCAGCCACACCTTCGAAAATCCATTCTTGCGGCAGTAGTCCTGCACCCCGCGCACCACCGCGCGCCAGGCCAGCGCGTCCATGCTCTCGTCGCCGTCGTCCATCCACACCACCGGCGCGAAGCGGCGCTCGCCGGCGGCGTAGTCCACCACCAGCCATTGGTCGGTGAACGCCGCCGCGGCCGGATGCACGGTGCCGTCGCCGTCGGCGACCACCGACGCGCCGTCGAACACCAGCGCGTCCTGCCCGCCGACCACGTTGAGGTAGGCGATCGCCGCACCGCTCTCGCGCGTGCGCTCGGCGAGCAGCGCGTCGCGCTGCGCATGCTTGCCTCGCTCGAACGGCGATGCGTTCGGCACCAGCACCAGTTCGGCGCCGTTGCGCACGGTATCCGCCAGCGGCTCGGAGAACCACAGGTCCTCGCAGATCACCAGGCCGACCGGCACGTCCTTGACCTCGAACACGCAGCTGCCGCCATCCGGATCCACGTCGAAGTAGCGGCGCTCGTCGAACACCGCGTAGTTGGGCAGTTCGCGCTTGCGGTAGGTCTGCGCGATACGGCCTTCGCGCAGCACGCTGGCCGCGTTGTAGACCACCGCGCCCGCGCTCTGCGGCCAGCCGACCACCGCGACGATGCCCTTCGCGGCCGCGGCGATGCGCTCGATCGCCTCCGCGCAGTGCGCCAGGAACCCCGGCCTCAGCAGCAGGTCCTCCGGCGGATAGCCGCTGACCGCCAGTTCGGGAAACAGCACCACGTCGGCGCCGAACTCGTCGCGCGCGTGGCCGATCATCTCGATGATGCGGTCGGTATTCTGCGCGACGGCGCCTACCGGGAAATCGAACTGGGCCAGGGCGATGCGAAGGGTCTTGGACATGTCGGGCAGCCTTTCACGGGATGCCGCCGTGCGGCGGCCGATATGGGATCGGGCGATGTTCCGCCAACCATCGTGCGATCTCGCCGCAGACCGTGTCGGTAGTCGCCAACGCCTCATTATTCCAGAACCGCAGGACCGCGAAGCCCTCGCCCGCCAGGAAAGCGTCGCGCCGGGAATCCGCCTGGCAATCGAGGTGCTGGCTACCGTCGAGTTCGATCACGAGCCGCCGTTCCAGACAAGCGAAATCGACCACGTACGGACCGATCGGGCATTGGCGGCGGAACTTGCAGCCGAACAGGCGGCGGTCGCGCAGCCTGTACCAGAGCCGACGCTCGGCGTCGGTCATCCGGCCGCGGAGAGCTCTGGCGGATGAGGTTTTCTGTCCGTTGCGCATCCCGCCCTTTCCTTGCAGGAGAGGCATGAGGATCGAACGGCGAGCCAAGGCGCGGGATCGGAGGAGGCGGGAATTTGATGTAGGGAAGCGCCCTCACCCCTACCCCTCTCCCGCAAGCGGGAGAGGGGAAAAGCTCGCCGGCTCCTGCTCCCTCTTGCTGGGGGTGGGACCTCGCCGACTCCTTCTTCCTCTTGCTGGGGAAAAGCTCGCGGCTTCTTTTCCCCTTGCCGGAAGTGAAAAGCTCACGGCTCCTTCTCGCCCTTGCTGGAAGGGAAAAGCTCGCAGGCTCCTTCTCACCTCAAAACTCGCGACTTCCTACTCCCCGCTGGAAGGAAAAACTCGCTACCTACTCCCCGCTGGAAGAAAAAACTCGCTACCTCCTTCCCTCGCGGGAAGGGGAAAACCCGCGGCTCCTTCCTCCTTCGTGGAAAGTGAAAGCTCGCGATTTCCTTCTCCCGCTCGCGGGAGAAGGTGCCCGAAGGGCGGATGAGGGCCACCGCCTTCGCCCCATGAAAAAAGGCCGCCCGGAGGGCGGCCTTCCAAAAAGCTGCAATGCAGCGCCGGCTTACTTCACCAGCGCAGCGATCGCCGCTCCCAGGTCGCCCGGCGAGCGGACGGTCTTGACGCCCGCCGCTTCCATCGCGGCGAACTTGCCTTCGGCCGTACCCTTGCCGCCCGAGGCGATCGCACCGGCATGGCCCATGCGCTTGCCGGCCGGCGCCGAGGCACCGGCGATGAAGCCGACGACCGGCTTCTTCACGTGGTTCTTGATGTACTCGGCACCGGCTTCCTCGGCGTCGCCGCCGATCTCGCCGACCATGATGATGCCTTCGGTCTGCGGGTCTTCGTTGAACAGCTTCAGGCAGTCGACGAAGTTCAGGCCGTTGATCGGGTCGCCACCGATGCCGATGCAGGTGGACTGGCCCAGGCCGACCTCGGTGGTCTGCTTGACCGCTTCATAGGTCAGCGTGCCCGAGCGCGAGACGATACCGATCTTGCCCGGCTTGTGGATGTGGCCCGGCATGATGCCGATCTTGCACTCGCCCGGGGTGATCACGCCGGGGCAGTTCGGCCCGATCAGCACGGTGTCCGGGTACGAACGGGTCAGCACGTTCTTCACGCGCAGCATGTCCAGCACCGGGATGCCCTCGGTGATGCAGACGATGACCTTGATGCCGGCCGCAGCGGCCTCCAGGATCGCGTCGGCCGCGAACGGCGGCGGGACGTAGATGACCGACGCGTCGGCGCCGGTGTTCTGCACGGCATCGGCCACGGTGTTGAACACCGGCAGCTCGAGGTGGGTGGTGCCGCCCTTGCCCGGGGTGACGCCGCCGACGACCTGGGTGCCGTACTCGATCATCTGGGTGGCGTGGAAGGTGCCCTGCTGGCCGGTGAAGCCCTGCACGATCACCTTGGTGTTCTTGTTGATCAAAACGGACATTCGTTTGAGTCCTCTGAATCTCTGGCTGTTTATCGGCTTCGGAACCACGTGATGTTTCGCCATGCGGAACATCACTCAGACATGCCTCCACATCCCCCACATCGCCGCTTCGCGGCGATGTCGCCCCCTTGACTCAAGGGGGCTGGAGAAGCGCAGCCCGGTGCCCCGAAACAGGAATGATCAGGCGGCGGCTTTCTTGACCGCTTCGACGACCTTCTTGGCGCCGTCGTTGATGTTGTCGGCCGGGATGATGGCCATGCCGCTGTCGCGCAGCAGCTGCTTGCCCTCTTCCACGTTGGTGCCTTCCAGGCGCACCACGACCGGCACCTTGACGCCCACTTCCTTGACCGCGGCGATGATGCCCTCGGCAATCATGTCGCAACGGACGATGCCGCCGAAGATGTTGACGAAGATGCCTTCGACCTTGTCCGAGGACAGGATCAGCTTGAACGCCTCGACCACGCGCTGCTTGTTCGCGCCGCCGCCCACGTCCAGGAAGTTCGCCGGCTCGCCGCCGTTGAGCTTGATGACGTCCATGGTGGCCATGGCCAGGCCGGCGCCGTTCACCATGCAGCCGATGTTGCCGTCCATGGTGACGTAGTTGATGTCCAGCTCCGAGGCGATCACCTCGGTCGGGTCTTCCTGGGACTTGTCGCGCATGGCGACCAGTTCCTTGTGGCGGAAGTTGGCGTTGTCGTCGCTGTTGAACTTGCCGTCCAGCGCATACAGGTTGCCGTCGTCCAGGATCGCCAGCGGGTTGATCTCGACCAGCGCCAGGTCCTTCTCGTTGAAGATGCGGTACAGGTTCACCATGATGTTGGCGAACTGGCCGGCCTGCTTGGCGGTCAGGCCCAGCTTGAAGCCGATGTCGCGGCCATGGTAGCCCTGCACGCCCTCGACGAAGTCCACGTTCAGGGTGTGGATCTTCTCCGGGGTCTCGGCGGCGACCTGCTCGATCTCGACGCCGCCCTCGGACGAGGCGATGTAGGTGATGGTCTTGGTACCGCGGTCGACCAGCACCGACAGGTACAGTTCCTTGACGATCTCGCCGGCGGTGGTCACCAGCACCAGGTTGATCGGCAGCTCGACGCCGGCGGTCTGGTAGGTGGCCATCTTGGTGCCGAGCATCTTGGCCGCCGCGGCCTTCACGTCGTCGACGGTCTTGCAGAACTTGACGCCGCCGGCCTTGCCGCGGCCGCCCGCATGGATCTGCGCCTTGACCATCCAGGGGCCGGCGCCCAACGACTTGGCGGCTTCGACCGCTTCATCCGGAGTCGCCGCGACCTTGCCGGCCGGGACCGGGATGCCGTATTCGGCAAGCAATTGTTTTGCCTGGTATTCGTGGAAATTCATGCGTCACCGTGGGAAAAGGAAACGACCGTCCGGTACCACGGCGACCCTGCCTTGCAGGGCTGCCTGACGTGCTCGGGCGGGCCGCCTATTGTCGCCGACGAGCGGCTGCGGCGCAAAATCGGGCATTCCCGGCGACTTTGCGCGAGCGAGTTCGGGCCCGGCGGGCGCCAGCGCCAGCGCATCGGGCCCAGGCACCGCCCATAACGGCCTGGCCCGGCAAACCACGCCATCGACACGCCCCTATACTCCGGCTCCTGCCAGCCAGAAGGGGAGTTCCGGCTTGTCACCCAGCACCTCGCTCATCGACCGGATCGAGTCCGTACCCCGGCGCGAGCTCTATTTCTTCGCCCTGTACCGGGTGCTGGTCGCCGGCCTGCTGGCCGCGCTCGTCTTCAGCCCGTTGTCCATGCTGGTCGGCAAGCCGCTGCATCCCGGCCTGGCACAAGGCGTCACCACCGCCTACCTGCTGCTGGCCATGCTGTTGCTGTTCTGGGGCCGCAACGATCGCTGGCTGACGCCGATCGTGGCCTGCAGCACCGCGGCGGACATCCTCGCAGCGACGCTGGCGATCCATGCCTTGCCCAGCGCCAGCGCCGGCATCGCGATGATGCTGCTGTTCAACGTCGCGGCGGCGGCGATGCTGCTGCCGCTGCGCTACGGCCTGGGCATCGCGGTGTTCGCCGGCATCGCCACCGTGCTCGAGTACGCCTGGACCCAGCTCGACGGCGACGCCAGCAACCGGACCTTGGCCGAGCTCGCGATGTTCGTCACCAGCTACCTGGCATTGGCCTACATCTGCCACCAGATCGGCCAGCGCGCCCGCAACAACCAGGCCCTGGCCGAACGGCGCGGCGCCCAGGTCGCCAACCTCTACGAGATCAACGAATTGATCATCCGCCGCATGCGCACCGGCGTGCTGGTGGTGGACGCGCGCAATCGCGTCGCGCTCGCGAACGAGGCCGCCGCCGCCCTGCTCGGCGACGCCGACGGCTACGCAGGCGCTGGCCAACTCGAACTGGCCAGCGCCGCGCCGGAGCTGGCCCGGCGCCTGCAGCGCTGGCGCAACGGCTGGACCCAGGACGAGGCGCCGCTGCAGCTTTCCCCCGACCAGCCGGAAGTCCAACCGCGCTTCGCCCGGCTGCTGGCCGACAGCGACCTCACCCTGGTCTTCCTTGATGACGCCACCGTTGTGTCGCGGCGCGCCGAATCGCTGACCCTGTCGGCGATGGGCCGCTTCTCCGCGAGCCTGGCCCATGAGATCCGCAATCCGCTGGCGGCGATCAACTATGCCGCACAGTTGCTGGAAGAATCGACCGCGATCGGCGATGCCGACCGCCGCCTGCTGCAGATCATCCACCAGCAGTGCCTGCGCACCAACGGCATCGTCGAAAGCGTGCTCGGCCTGGCCAGGCGCGAGCGCGCCAATCCCGAGAACCTCAACCTCTCCGCGTTCGTGCGCCGCTTCGTGCTGGAGTACCGGCAGACCCTGTCGATCGAGACCGACAGCCTGGAAGCCATCACCAGCCAAGCCACCGTGCAGGCGCTGGTCGACCCCAAGCACCTGCACCAGATCCTTACCGCCCTGGTGCACAACGCTCTCAAGTACGGGCGCACGATGGACGAGCCCGCGCGCGTCAGGTTGCGCGTGGCTGCACAGGACCGCAGCGCGGTGGTCGACGTGATGGATCGCGGCCCCGGGATTCCCGACGCGGTCGCCGCGCAGCTGTTCCGCCCGTTCTTCACCACTTCCGAGCACGGTACCGGGCTTGGCCTGTACATCGCCCGCGAGCTCTGCCGCGCCAACCAGGCCCGGCTCGAGTACGTGGCGGTTCCCGCGGGCGGCGCCTGCTTCCGGGTGGTCCTGCCCGGGCCGCATACACTGGCGCCGCCATGATTTCGACGAACAGCCCCGAAACGACGCCGCGCGGCATATTCCGGCAGAATTTGTCGTCATCGTTCGCGCCGATCTATCTTTGTCCCCCATGAACGAAAGCCGAAGTGCCCTCGTCGTCGACGACGAACGCGACATCCGCGAACTGCTGGTCCTCACGCTCGGACGCATGGGCCTGCGCGTCAGTACCGCCGCCAACCTCGCCGAAGCGCGCGAACTGCTGGGCAGCAACCGCTTCGACCTGTGCATCACCGACATGCGCCTGCCCGACGGCAACGGCATCGAGCTGGTCACCGAGATCGCCCGCCACCATCCGCACACGCCGGTGGCGATGATCACCGCGTTCGGCAGCATGGACCTCGCGGTGGAAGCGCTGAAGGCCGGCGCCTTCGATTTCGTCAGCAAGCCGGTCGACATCCATGTGTTGCGCCGCATGGTCAAGCACGCGCTGGAATTGAACAACAGCGAGCGCCCGGCCCCGCCACCTCCGCCGCCGGAGCAGGCCAGCCGCCTGCTGGGCGACTCCCCGGCGATGAGCGCGCTGCGCGCCACCATCGCCAAGGTCGCGCGCAGCCAGGCGCCGGTCTACATCCTCGGCGAATCCGGCGTGGGCAAGGAACTCGTTGCGCGCACGATCCACGAGCAGGGCGCGCGCGCCGCCGGCCCGTTCGTCCCGGTGAACTGCGGCGCGATCCCCGCCGAGCTGATGGAAAGCGAGTTCTTCGGCCACAAGAAGGGTAGCTTCACCGGCGCCCACGCCGACAAGCCCGGCCTGTTCCAGGCCGCCAGCGGCGGCACCCTGTTCCTCGACGAGGTCGCCGAACTGCCTTTGCAGATGCAGGTCAAGCTGCTGCGCGCGATCCAGGAAAAATCCGTGCGCCCGGTCGGCGCGTCCGCCGAGGTCCCGGTGGACGTGCGCATCCTGTCGGCCACGCACAAGGATCTCGGCGAGCTGGTCGCCGACGGCCGCTTCCGCCACGACCTGTACTACCGTATCAACGTGATCGAACTGCGCGTGCCGCCGCTGCGCGAGCGCGGCGACGACCTGCCCCATCTCGCGGCCTCGATCCTGGCCCGCCTGGCACGCAGCCAGGGGCGGCCGATGCCCCTGCTCTCGCCTTCCGCGCTGGACGCGCTCGGGCACTACGGTTTTCCCGGCAACGTGCGCGAGCTGGAGAACATCCTCGAACGGGCGTTGGCCCTGGCCGAAGACGACCAGATCAGCGCCAGCGACCTGCGCCTGCCCCAGCACAACGCGCCGCGCCTGCCCGGCGCATCGGCAGAGCCCGCCGAAGCCGTCGTCGACATCGACCCGGCGAAGGCCGCCCTGCCCTCCTACATCGAACAGCTCGAACGCGCGGCGATCCAGAAGGCGCTGGAAGAAAACCGCTGGAACAAGACCCGCACCGCGGCCCAGCTCGGCATCACCTTCCGAGCCCTGCGCTACAAGCTGAAGAAGCTGGGGATGGAGTAGGGAACAGCCATCCCTTCTCCCGCGCGGCGGGAGAAGGTGGCGCGAAGCGCCGGATGAGGGCAGGACTGGCCCGCCTCAATCCTTCGTCACCCGGTTGATCTCGGCCAGTCCGGTCACCCCCTGCACCACCTTCAGCAGCGCCGACTGGCGCAGGTCCCTCACCCCGAGCTTCTGCGCCGCCTCGGCGATCTGCAGCGCATTGCCTCCCGCCAGCACGATCGCGGCGATCTCGTCGGTCATGGGCATCACCTGGTAGATGCCGGTGCGGCCCTTGTAGCCTTCGGTGCACTCGTCGCAACCGACCGGCTCGTACAGGTCGAAGCCGGCTTCGATCTGCTCCAGCGTGAACCCCTCGGCCAGCAGTGCGTTGGCCGGCAGTTCCGTCTTGCGCTTGCAATGCGGGCACAGGCGGCGCGCCAGGCGCTGGGCGATCACCAGCGTCACCGACGAGGTGATGTTGTAGGGCGCGATGCCCATGTTCATCAAGCGCGCGATGGTCTGCGGCGCATCGTTGGTATGCAGCGTCGACAGCACCATGTGGCCGGTCTGCGCCGCCTTGATCGCGATTTCCGCCGTCTCCAGGTCGCGGATCTCGCCGACCATGATCACGTCCGGGTCCTGGCGCAGGAACGAGCGCAACGCGGCGGCGAACGTCATGCCGCGCTTGTTGTTCTGCTGGACCTGGTTCACGCCGGGAAGGCGGATTTCGACCGGATCCTCGGCCGTCGAAATGTTGCGGGTCTCGTCGTTGAGGATGCCCAGCGCCGTGTACAGCGACACCGTCTTGCCCGATCCGGTCGGGCCGGTCACCAGCACCATGCCGTACGGCTTGTGGATGGCCTCCAGGAACAGCTTCTGCTGGTCCGGCTCGTAGCCCAGCTTGTCGATGCCCAGCTTGGCCGCGCTGCCGTCCAGGATGCGCAGCACGATCTTCTCGCCGAACAGGGTCGGCAGCGTGCTGACGCGGAAATCGATCTGCTTGGTCTTGGACAGGTTGAGCTTGATGCGGCCGTCCTGCGGCACGCGCTTCTCGGCGATGTCCAGCTGCGACATCACCTTCAGGCGCGCCGCGATGCGCTCCTTCAACTTGACCGGCGCCCTGGCCACCTGCTTGAGCAGGCCATCGATGCGGAAGCGGACGCGATAGTCGTCCTCGTAAGGCTCGAAATGGATGTCCGAAGCCCCGCGGCGGATCGCATCCACCAGCACCTTGTTGACGAACTTCACGACGGGCGTGTCGTCGCCCTTCGCGTCGATGCCGGCATCGCCGCCGGCCCCCACGTCCTCGTCGCCGACCGCGACGTCGAGATTGTCGATGCCCTCGTCGTCCTCGCCGAGCGCCGCCCCCAGGACGCCGTTGCTCGACTGCCACTGCTCCAGCGCGCGCCGGATCTGGTCCTCGTCGACCAGGATCGGCTCCACCGCCAGGTTGGTGTGGAACTTGATGTCGTCCAGCGCGCGGGTCTGGGTCGGATTGCTGACCCCCACGAACAACCTGTTGCCCCGCTTGAACAGCGGCAACACCTGGTGCTGCTGCAGCAACTCCTCGCTGACCAGCTTCATCGCGCTCTGGCTGGCATCGAAGGCCGACACGTCGAGCAAGGGCATGCCGAACTCGACCGAGTTGGCCGCCGCCAACTGGGCCGCGGTGGCCAGCTTCTTCTCGGCGAACCACTGCGGTAGCGGGACCTTGGCGACCGCGGCCTGGTCCATGGCCGCGCGGGCGGCGGACTCGTCCAGCACGCCGTCCTGGACGAGGCGGCGGGCAATGCCAGTGACTCCCACAAGATTAGCAGTGACTGCTGCGTTCATAGTCCCCTCATCTGCGCCCGATGGCCTTTCATTACCTTGCCCTCTCCCAGGCGGAAAGGCAGCGCCATGCCTCGCGGCTGAAGGCCAGCCCAGTTGCATTATAGTTGCGCGGATCCCCTTCGAAATACGCCACCAACATGTTTGACCGGCCATCGGTGAAAGCTACCGACAGCATTCCGGGCAGCCGCCCAAAATGCGTCCAAGCCAGGTCTGGGTCCTTCGTAGGCCAGTGTCGCCAGCCATAGGCGTAGTATGAGCCGTCATCAAGGACCACCGTCGGCGGAAGATCACGCACGGGCAGCGTAGCCTTGAGACGCGAATGCAACTCAGGCAACGAAGACTGCCATCCACCGGCCGCACCCAAAGGAGACTGCAACGCCTCTAGCAATGCCTCGTCGGCCTGCGGCAGGCTCTTCTGCACTAGCATACCGAGCAAGCAGTATCCGACATTTGAGTATGAGATCTTCTGTCCAGGAACAAAATCCAGTGGTCGCGAGAGGGCGATCTGTGCCGCAACGGGGCACGGGCGCACCTGATCGCCGTCCCATAAGGGATCACCAGATGAATCGCGATCGAACCCTCCGGTATGCTGGATCAGGTTTCGAACTTGGATCTCAGGGTAATTTTTTGCACCGTGGAGTTCGGGGAAGAGCGAGGCCACTGACGCATCAAGGCTAATGCTACCGGCATCGATCAGCTTAGCCACCTGGCTCGCCACGATTGGCTTCGTCAGGCTCGCCGCTGAATAGGTGCGCCAGCCGGAAGGCATAAGGGAATCCATCCATTCCATTGAGACCTGCTTCGGCCCTGCCGCAAGATCAGCAAACAGGACCCCACGCGCCAGTCCTGTGTGCGACATAGCATCGCGCAAACACTGCTCCTCTGGGCCATCCGAACAGCCGACCAGAATGAAAGCGCCGAGCGCGACAGCTACCAAACGATACCTACACCACACGGCGAAACATTCCAAAAATCCGCGCGACGAGGCCGTGATGCTCGATCCAGTGTACATAGCGCAGGTATTCGGGGTCGGATCGCAGATGTCGCTCCTCCGTGTAGGCGCGTAGCGCATATATCCCGTTAACGCACAACAAAGCCAGTGAGTTGAATATAGCTGTTCCATAGCCATGCACCGAAAAGAACGGCATAGATATCATCCACCAGCTGAGATTCTTGCTTATGTAGGCCGGATGCCTGACAAAGCGATAGGGACCAGAAGTGATGACCCCACGATGTGTCAGATTAGAAAATCGCGGCCCAAATGCCATCGTCGCAGAAGTATAGATAGCCGTCAGAGCCAAGATCCCGGCGGCCCAGATAGGCCCCAGCAGTGACGATCCACCCAACCAATGCCGCCAATCTTCCGCACTCCGATAGAGCAGCCAGCCGTCAATGACAAACACTGCCAATGGCGGGTAGCAAACAAGCACTGACAACCAACCCAGCCATGTTCGATCTACTGAACGGATCTCTGCCCCAATCCTTGTGCTGCTATATACATAACCAATAATGGCGAACGCGCAATCGACCGCATACAGAAGCGCGAATATCAACACGAATACTGCTGAGGAAGCCGATTTCATATCGGCAGCTAACGCACTTTCCAGCCATGTGTAGCACCACCCCAACATGAGCGGCAGGAAAAAAGCCTTGACCACCCACCCCAGCACAACGGATGCGCGCCCGGCTTCGGCGTCCCAGTCACGAAGCAATACCTTGCCGAACTGGGAGACGGGCTCCACCAGACCATCAAGATAATCTCGCAACGAGAGGAAGAAGATCACCCCCAGAATTGCAAGAAGAGAGGACAATATTTCCGGGAATGAAAAGGCTCGGGGACCACCTAACCTCACCTGCAGCATGAAGCTCAGAAGGAAAAGGCCAACAACTGCCAAAGCCCCGGTCCACCAAGCCACTCCAGAGCATCTCGAGCGCATTGGAAGCTCGCTACCGCCAAAGCGTTTGCGTTCAAGAAGCCACATGGGCACAGCCGCGGCCACGATCAACAGCCACAATGCAGATAGCGGGCCAAGATGGCCGAACCAGCTAACCAAGAACGCAATGATCGCGCCTGCGGCGCCAATTAAAGCTACGCGGATAGGCACAGCACTAGAAGGCAACGCAACTGGAGCCGCCCCCCCACCTTGATCCGGTCGCGAGGGCTCTAGATCAGGCACGGCATTCCGGGGGCACATGCTTATTCTCGCCCGCCGTGCGTACGCAGCGCCATTTAACCGGCTCTTCCTGGACATAGGTTGGCACCAATGTCAGCGTCACGCTGCCCGCCTTGGGCGCGGTCGTCACTGTCAGTACGCCATTGCCCTGGCATGAAAAGGACGTAACGTTGGCACTAACGGGCGCAACGCCTGAAACGCCATTGCATGCCGTCGAGCTGAGCGAGTTTTCGTTATTGATGTTTTCTGTCACAAGGGCCTTGGCGCCGCTCAAAAGGACAACGGCTTCGGACACCCGCGCGCGAATGGTATAGTCTTGGTACGCAGGCAAAGCGATGGCAGCCAGGATTGCAATTATCGCCAAGACGATCATCAATTCGATCAGGGTAAACCCCTCATTTCGACGCATCCCCCCCTCCGAATTCTTCAAGTCTCAGTAAAAAAGCCCCGCCGGAGCGGGGCTTCTCATCGCACCAGCAGCTATTAGCCGCCGGTGCTGCCGCCGCCGGTGCTGCCGCCGGCGGCAGCGGTGCGGCACTCGGCCGGATAGTAGGCGGGCTTGCCGCCCGTGGCCGAGCAAGCCCACTTAGTGCCAGCGACACCAGCGCCAGCAGTCGGAGTAAAGGTCAGGGTCACCGAACCCGCCTTAGCAGTCGTGGTCACACCAATCACGCCAGTATCATCGGTACAGGTAAAGGAAGCGACATTGGTGGTACCCGGAGCCGTCGTATCAACACCAGCACAAGCACCGGCAGCGATCTGACCACCATTGTTGGCGATGTTCTCGGCCACGGTGGTCTTCGCACCGGAGGCTAGGACTGCCGCCTCCGACACGCGAGCGCGGATCGTGTAGTCCTGATAGGCTGGCAGCGCGATAGCAGCCAAAATGGCGATGATCGCCACAACGATCATCAGTTCGATCAGGGTAAAGCCCTGCTGCTTCTTCATGTGTCATCCCCTAGAGGTTGGTTGATTGAAGGCGCCTACCGGGCTGAGTCTATCGAGCGAATCGGCACGCAAGCTTGCTTATCGCAGATAGCATGCCAACTTCCCTGCATCTTTCCGGTACAACTCCCCGGCGCAATGATGGCAGCCTGCACGGCAATTGGAAGCCCCCTTCTACTGCATTTGCGACAAAAACTTCGATGTGACGCAGAACGTCACTTTTTGCCACCATCCCTTTCCGGCATCGTGCCTTCCCCGGCCACCGTGACCGTCTCCACGCTTGTAGCTGTTCCCGATGCCTGTCAGGCCGGAACCCAGTACCATCCACATACTTCCGGCCTGGGGATGGCCGGACCCGGGGAATCCATATGTCCATAGCGCGTAGCGCCGTCAAGAAAGAGCCCGTAAACCGCAGTGCCAGCCAGCTTCAGCCCTTCGTCTGGGAGGGCACCGACAAGCGCGGCGTCAAGATGAAGGGGGAACAGGCCGCCCGCAATGCCAACCTGCTCAGGGCCGAGCTGCGCAAGCAAGGCATCACGCCCAGCGTGGTCAAGCCCAAGCCCAAGCCGCTGTTCGGCAGCGCCGGCGCGGCTATCAAGCCCAAGGATATCGCCTTCTTCAGCCGCCAGATGGCGACCATGATGAAATCCGGCGTACCGATCGTCGCGGCTCTGGAAATCATCGGCAGCGGCCACAAGAATCCACGCATGAAGAAGTTGGTGGGCGATATCCGTGGCGACATCGAGGGCGGCTCTTCGCTATACGAGGCCATCAGCAAGCATCCCGTCCAGTTCGACGAACTGTACCGGAACCTGGTGCGCGCTGGCGAAGGCGCTGGCGTGCTCGAGACCGTACTCGACACCATCGCCACCTACAAGGAAAACATCGAGGGGCTCAAGGGCAAGATCAAGAAGGCGCTGTTCTACCCGGCGATGGTCATCGCCGTGGCGATCATCGTCAGCGCGATCCTGTTGATTTTCGTGGTCCCGCAGTTCGAGGAGGTGTTCAAGGGCTTCGGCGCCGAGTTGCCGGCATTCACCCAGATGATCGTGGCTGCATCGCGCTTCATGGTCAGCTACTGGTGGCTGATGCTGCTCGTAGCCGTCGGCTCCATTTTTGGCTTCATCTTCGCCTACAAACGATCGCCACGCATGCAGCACGGCATGGACCGGCTGATCCTGAAGGTACCGATGATCGGCCAGATCATGCACAACAGCTCGATCGCCCGCTTCGCCCGTACCACGGCGGTGACGTTCAAGGCCGGCGTGCCGCTGGTGGAGGCGCTGGGCATCGTCGCGGGCGCCACCGGCAACAAGATCTACGAGGAATCCGTGCTTCGCATGCGCGACGACGTGTCGGTCGGCTATCCTGTCAACATGGCGATGAAGCAGGTCAACCTGTTCCCCCATATGGTCGTGCAGATGACCGCCATCGGCGAGGAGGCCGGCGCCCTGGACGCGATGCTGTTCAAGGTGGCCGAGTACTACGAGCAGGAAGTGAACAACGCGGTGGACGCCCTGAGCAGCCTGCTGGAACCCATGATCATGGTGTTCATTGGTACCATCGTGGGCGGCATGGTCATCGGCATGTACCTGCCCATCTTCAAACTTGGCGCCGTCGTCGGATAACAGGTAATGGCATTTCTCGACCAGCATCCCGGACTTGGCTTTCCCGCCGCGGCCGGGCTGGGACTGCTGCTGGGCAGTTTCCTCAACGTGGTGATCCTGCGGCTGCCGCGCCGGATGGAGTGGCAGTGGAAGCGCGACGCGCGCGAGATCCTGGGCGAGCCGGACATCTACGAGCCGCCGCCGCCCGGGATCGTGGTGGAGCCCTCGCACTGTCCGCACTGCAAGCACCGGCTCAGCTGGTACGAGAACATCCCGCTGGTCAGCTGGGTGATCCAGGGCGGCAAGTGCCGGCACTGCCATGCGCCGATCTCGCTCCAGTACCCGCTGGTGGAGTTGCTCACGTCGCTGCTGGTGGTCGCCAGCGTGTGGCGCTTCGGCTTCGGCTGGCAGGGATTCGGCGCGATCGTGCTCAGTTGCTTCCTGGTCGCGCTGTCCGGCATCGACCTGCGGACCCGGTTGCTGCCCGACCAGCTGACCCTGCCGCTGATGTGGCTGGGCCTGGTCGGGTCCATGGACAACCTGTACATGCACGCCAAGCCTGCCCTGCTGGGCGCGGCGGTGGGTTACGTCTCGCTCTGGATGGTCTGGTGGCTGTTCAAGCAGCTCACCGGCAAGGAAGGCATGGGGCACGGCGATTTCAAGCTGCTGGCCGCGCTCGGTGCGTGGTGCGGCCTGAAGGGCATCCTGCCGATCATCCTGATCTCCTCGCTGGTCGGGGCGCTGCTGGGGTCGATCTGGCTGGCGGCCAAGGGCCGCGACCGCGCCACCCCCATCCCGTTCGGGCCGTACCTGGCGATCGCGGGCTGGATCGTGTTCTTCTGGGGCGACCAGATCATCGACGGCTACCTGCGGCTCGCCGGCCTGGCCTGATCCGCGACCGGCATGAGCGACTTCATCGTCGGCCTTACCGGTGGAATCGCCTCGGGCAAGAGCGAGGCCGGGCGCCGCTTCGAGGCGCTCGGCATAACGGTCGTCGACGCCGATGCGGTGGCACGCGAGGTCGTCGAACCCGGCCCGACGCTGTCGCGGATCGCCGAACGCTTCGGCCCTGGCATCCTGCAAATCGACGGGCGCCTGGACCGGCGCGCCTTGCGCGAGCTGGTATTCGCCGACCCGGAGCTTCGCCGGGCGCTGGAAGCGATCACCCACCCCGAGATCCGCCTGCGCCTGCGGCAGGCTTGCGAGGCCGCCATCGGCCCCTACGCCATCGCCGCGATCCCGCTGCTTGCCGAAGCCGGCGGGCGCACCGGCTATCCCTGGCTCGATCGCATCCTGGTGGTCGATGCCCCCATGGCGCTCCAGCGCCAGCGCCTGATGCTCCGGGACAACATCGATGCGTCCCTGGCCGACCGCATGATCGCCGCCCAGGCCAGCCGCGAACAACGGCTTGCCCTGGCCGACGACGTCATCGTCAACGACGGCGATGCCGAAGCGCTTGGACGGCTCGTCGCGGCGTTGGACGGCCGCTATCGAGGACTCGCCGCATCCAAGACCGCCGGATAGGCGCGATCCCGGCCTTGGCCGGGGATCGCCGCCGCGACGGCATCTCAAGCCGCAGGGGTCGCTCCACGCGCCTGACCGAAACGCAGCGTCGCCACCACGCCGCGCTCCTTGCCGGGGCGGACGCTCACCTGCCATCCGTACAGGTCGCAGAGCCGGCTGACGATCGACAGGCCGATGCCGCCGCCCTGGGAGTGCCCGGCATGCGTACCGCGGTACCCGCGCTGGAACAGCTTGGCCGCATCCTCTTCGCTCAGGCCCGGGCCGGTATCGGTGACCTCGACGGCATCGTTCGTCACCCTTACGCAGACCTGCCCATCCTGCGTGTACTTGACGGCGTTGCCGATGAGGTTGCCCAGCGCGACGGACAGGGCCGACTCCGGCGCGTCGATGACCAGGCCACGCTCGCCTTCCAGCACAAGCTCCAGCGGCTTGCCGCCCAACTGGGCGCGATGCGCCTCAAGCAGTTGCTCGGCCACCTTGGCGACGTTGCTGCTGCCCTGCCCGCGCTCGTTGCGCGACAGCAGCAGCAATGCGCCGATCAGGTCGCTGCATTGCTGTTCGGCGCGCTGGATGCGTTGCAGCCGCTGCAGGACTTTCGGGTCGAGGTTCGGCCGGGTCAGCAGGAGCTCGGTGGCGCCGCGGATGACCGCCAGCGGCGTGCGCAGCTCATGGCTCACGTCCGCGTTGAACTCGCGGTCGCGCTGCACCACTTCGGTCAGCCGGACGGAGTAATCGTCCAATGCCTCGGCCAGCTGGCCGACCTCGTCGTCGGGAAAGTGCGGCGCCAGCGGCTTGAACTCGCTGGTGCCGCCGCGGTACGCCCGCAGCCGGGCGGCCAGGTCCGACACCGGCCGCATCACCTTCGAGGCCGACCACCAGCCGATCAGCAGCGACAGCCCGCTGAACAGCATCACCGAGATGTACAGCGCGCGCTTGAGCTGCTGTTCGCCCTTGATGCTCTGGGTCACGTCGTAGGCGAAGAAGAACCATTCGTTGGGCGTCTTGCGCACCGCCAGCTTGTAGGCGAACGGCTTGCCCTTCTCGTCCACGCCGGAAATGCTGTGGATGCCGTTCGGCAGCTCGTACCAGTCCGGCTCCTCCCGGCGCAGTTCCTCGAACTTGTCGCTCTTCACCACCCGCGCGATCATCTGCTGCACGGGCATGTCGGGGCTGCGCGACGGGTCCAGGTAGAAACGCCGCGCGTACTCGTCGATGTTCTTGTTCATCACGTCTTCGACGAGCTGGTTTTCCACGCGCTGCCGCGCGTAGTCGGTCAGGTAGGCGAACAGCGCCGTCAGGCCGGTGCCCAGCAGGACGAAGGACAGGATGATGCGGCTGCGCAGCCGCCGCCGGTAACGCCCGCGGCGACGCTCGGGCGTACCGGCCGGAGAGCTACCGCCGTCAGGCATCGGGTGCCGCGATGCGATAGCCAATGCCGTGGCGGGTCTGGATCAACGGCACGTCGAACGGCTTGTCCACCACCGAGCGCAGGCCGTGGATATGCACCCGCAGGGAATCCGAATCGGGCAGTTCCTCGCCCCAGACGCGGGTTTCGAGTTCCTGGCGCGTGACCACGGCGGGAGCGGCTTCCATCAGCGCCTGCAGGATCTTCAGCGCGGTGGGGTTGAGCTGCAGCAGCTTGCCGCGGCGGCGCACTTCCAGCGTGTCCAGGTTGTACTCGAGATCGCCGGTCTCCAGCACCCGCGTATGCACGCCCTTGCCGCGCCGGGCCAGCGCGTTGAGCCGGACCTCGACTTCCTGCAGCGCGAACGGCTTGATCAGGTAATCGTCCGCGCCCGAGTCGAAGCCCGCCAGCTTGTTGTCCAGCGAGTCGCGCGCGGTGAGCATCAGGACCGGGGTCTGCTTGCGCGCCTCGTTGCGCAGCTTGCGGCAGACCTCGATACCGTCCATGCCCGGCAGGTTGAGGTCGAGCACGATGGCATCGAATTCGTGGACGACCGCCAGGTGCAAGCCGGTCACGCCGTCGGCCGCGAAGTCGACGGTATGGCCCCGGTCCTCGAGGTAGTCGCCCAGGTTGGCGGCGATGTCGCTGTTGTCTTCGATTACCAGAATACGCACTTGAGCCTCGTGATTTGCCTTGACCTAATCCAGCCGCGACCTGCGCTGTACGTCGTTCATGTCCTGCTGACTGCGGCGCTGGGCTTCCCTTCGCTGCGCCACGGTCATGCACTGGGACGTGATCATGTTGCTGCCGATCGCTCGTTCCCGCCGGCATACCATCCGGCTGTCTTCCTTCGCACGCGTCAGGATGACGTTGACGAGCTCCTGGTCGTTGGAAAGTGAGACCTGATCGGCCCTGGAAAGTTCACGACCCTGGTTACGGTCTATCGTTGCGGATATACGGTCCAGCGCCTGCACCACTTCGGCCCGCTTGGCCGCCTCGATCTCCGAATAGAGCTCGCCTTCCGCGAGGTCGGCGCGGATCTGCTGGATCTGCCCTGCGACATCGGGGCCGGGCTTGCCCAGGTCCAGCGGCAACTTACCCTTCTGAGCCTGAGCGAATGCCGAAGAAGACGCCATCAGGCCCAGAAACAGCACAAGAACGAAACTACGCATTTCCCTTCTCCCTCCTTAGAAATCCTGCGTCGGCACGCCATGAGTCCCCATGTTGACCAACTCCTCGACCATGCGCAAGGAAACACGGGAACGGCCGCACCCGCCCCTGGCCGGCCGTCCTGTTAAGGTCGAAAAACGCCGGTATTAAATAATTATCAAGCGACCGGATGACGAGAAGGGGGGCCTGCTTTCCTGGTCAACCGCTCCAGTTGGTGGACGATGGCCCCGGCCACGTCCACGCCGCAGACCGCCTCGATCCCCTCCAGCCCCGGCGTCGAGTTCACCTCCAGGACCAACGGCCCGCGCGAGGAACGGATCAGGTCCACGCCGGCCACGGACAGTCCCAGCGCCTGGGCCGAACGCACTGCCACGGCCTGCTCCTGCGGGCTCGCTTCGGCCGCGGCCGCGGTCCCGCCCAGGTGTAGGTTGGAACGGAAGTCGCCCTCGGCGGCCTGGCGGCGCATGGCGGCCACCACCTTGTCGCCCACCACGAAACAGCGCAGATCGGCACCGGCGGCCTCGCCGATGAATTCCTGGACGAGGAAGTTGGCGTACAGGCCCCGCAGGGCCTCGACCAGCCCTCGCGAGGCGCTGGCCTTCTCGGTGAGGATCACGCCGGCGCCCTGCGCGCCCTCGTTGAGCTTCACCACGTGCGGCGGCGGGCCGAGCATCGAGAGCAGGTCCTGGGTATCGTCCGGGTTGTCGCCGAACACGGTCACCGGCATGTCGATGCCCTGCGCGGCCAGCAGTTGGTGGGCGCGCAGCTTGTCGCGCGAGCGCAGGATCGCGTCGGACGGGTTGGGGGTGTACGTCCCCATCATCTCGAACTGGCGCAGCACCGCCGTGCCGTAGCGGGTGATCGAGGCGCCGATGCGCGGGATCACCGCGTCGTAGCCGGTGATCGGCTTGCCCTTGTAGTGCATGGAGAAGCCGTCGGCCGCGATGCGCATGTAGCAGCGCAGCGGGTCGAGAATGCGTACCGTGTGCCCGCGCGCGCGCGCGGCCTCCACCAGCCTGCGGGTGGAATAGAGCTTGCTGTTGCGGGAAAGGATGGCGAGCTTCATCGCGGGTTCGCGCGGAGCAGCCTGGTGCATCTTGCCCGGGCCGGTGGCGGCTGCCTCAGCCCCGTGCCGGGGCTGGAAGATGGAGCGGGTGAAGGGAACATCACGCCGCACTCAAATCGTTGATTGATAACAGGTTTATTCCGTTGGCGCTACGGAATCAGGCCAGATTATGTACCGGGCGTACCGCGTCGGCAACCAGATCCTGTCCGCATTTGTTTGCTGACATTCACGGTCCGTCATCAACACGCGCTCCAGGCAGACGTGTTTCATTCTATCGTTTGATGTATAAGATCAACGAAATCAAGGAACATCTTTGGAGCGATGGAAAGATCCTCACATGCCCATCGCGCTCTTGCCCTGCTCCACGAGCAGGGCTTCCTGCGCACCAGCGACTTGGACACCATCGGCGCGCCGCGGGTGGTGCTGACACGTCTGTCCACATCCGGGCAATTGGAGCGTGTCGGGCGCGGCCTCTACCGTTTGCCGGGCAACCCCATGTCCGCGCACGAGGACCTCGCCACGATTGCAGTCAAGGTTCCCAAGGCCGTGTTCTGCTTGCTGACGGCACTCCAGTTCCACGAACTGACCACGCAACGGCCTCGCCAGGTCTGGATTGCCATGCCTCGTGGCAGCCACACCCCGCGTATCGAGCACCCGCTGATCAAGATGGTGCAGATGGCGGGTGATGCCTATGCCTCGGGCATCGATGAGCACGAACGCGATGGCGCCAGACTGCGGGTCTACAGTGCCGCAAAAACCGTGGCGGACTGCTTCAAGCACCGCAACCGGATCGGCCTGGACGTGGCCATCGAGGCGCTGAAGGCTGCCTGGAAGACACGCAAGGCTTCAGCCGATGACCTATGGCGCCATGCCAAGGTCTGCCGGGTCGCAAATGTCATGCGCCCTTACCTGGAGGCGGTTTCGCATGAGTGACCACGCCGCCTTGATTCGCGCTTTCTGGGCGAGCCGATCCGTGCATTTGGATCGAGACGTCGTTGTCAGCGAACGGCTCGAATAGGCAGCCCATCATGGCACTGGACCACCTCACACTCACGACATACCGCGATCGGCATCCTGCATGGCGATTGCTGGCCTCGCCACATGCGCCATTGGTGGCAAGCTTCCTGTACCGGGTGTTCGTCGCGCCGAACGTGCGGGTGACGAGCGAAGCGGATCTGGCCGAGATGCTGGAAGACGAGTTGTTTGCCCTGCGCGAAGCCCTCGGCGCCGAGGTGTATCCGAAAGCCGCAACCGAATACCTGAATGACTGGTGCGCGCCAGACAAGGGCTGGCTGCGCAAGTTCTACAAGCCCGGCACCGACGAGGCCCAGTTCGACCTTACCCCTGCCACCGAAAAGGCCATCGCCTGGCTGGTGTCGCTGACTGAGCGGCCTTTCGTCGGTACCGAATCGCGCCTGCTGACCTTGTTCGCGCTGCTGGAGCAGATCAGCACCGGAAGCCAGGCTGATCCAGCCAGGCGCCTGGAGGAACTGCGCCGCAAGCGCGACGAGATCGATGCCGAGATCGGACGCGTCCTGTCCGGCGATGTGCCGCTCATGGATGACACGGCCATCAAGGATCGCTTCCTGCAATTTCAGCAACTGGCGCGCGAACTGCTGAGCGACTTCCGTCAGGTGGAGCACAATTTCCGCCAGCTCGACCGCAGCGTCCGCGAGAAAATCGCGTTGTGGGACGGCAGCAAGGGGGCTTTGCTCGACGAAGTCATGGGCGAGCGCGATGCCATCGGAGATTCCGACCAGGGGCGCAGCTTCCGTGCGTTCTGGGATTTCCTGATGTCCAGCCGTCGCCAGGAAGAACTGTCCGCACGGCTCGACCAAGTCCTCGGCCTGCCTGCCGTGGCCGCGCTCAAGCCGGAGCCGCGCACCCGCCGGGTTCACCACGATTGGCTGGAAGCGGGCGAACATACCCAACGCACGGTGGCGCAGTTGTCGCAGCAACTGCGCCGCTTCCTGGATGACCGGGCCTTCCAGGAAAACCGTCGCATCCTCGAACTGTTGCGCAGCATCGAGATCAAGGCGCTTGCATTGCGCGACACGCCACCGGCCGGCGAAGTGATGCTCCTCGACGAGATGGGCGCGGACATCGCCTTGCCGCAGGAACGCCCCCTGTTTGCGCTCCATGCCAAGCCACGCCTGGCGGAACTGATACTTGAATCCGGCGAGGACGACGACATCGACACCGCACGCCTGTTCGACCAGCACGTCGTGGACAAGGCCCGCTTGCGTGAGGCCCTGCGGCAGGCATTGCGGCAACAGTCGCAGATCAGCTTGCGCGCGTTGCTGGAGACTCAGCCGCTGCAACAGGGATTGGCCGAACTGGTCACCTGGCTGGAACTGGCCCACGCGGGAAACCGCGGGCTGGATGGCCTCAGGGCCACGGTGGATGACGATGCGCAGGAGATCGTCGAATGGGCCATGCAGGACAGCGATGGCTCGACGGTACGACGGCGGGCGCGAATGCCGCGCGTGATCTTTACGCGCTGAATGCAAGCTGCGACGGACAGAGCAAAGACCCATGAACGATATGCATCAGGATGATCCAGAAGGCAGTGCCGAATCGCGCCCGCCCGTGGTAGCGGAACTCTCGCAACTGATGGTGCATTTGCTCAAAGGCGTGTTGTACCGCCAGGACGACGAGCGCCTATGGGCCAGTCTGCTGAACCTGCAGGCGCGTGTACGGGAGCAGGCGGCGGTGTTGTTGCTGGATCTGGTGCTGGACGAAGCCGAGGGCTACGCCTTCCTCAAAAGCCAGCCGGAGCCGGAGCATGCGGACGCCACACCTCGCCTGCCACGCCTGATCGCACGACGGCCGCTGTCCTATCCGGTCAGCCTGATGCTGGCCTTGCTGCGCAAGCGCCTGGCCGAATCCGACGCCGGCGGCGGCGATACCCGGCTGGTGCTGTCGCGCGAGGAGATCGCCGAACTGATGCGCGTGTTCCTGCCGGACGGCACCAACGAGGCGCGCCTCATCGACCAGGTCGATTCGACCATCACCAAGGTGGTGGAACTGGGCTATCTGCGCAAGCTCAAGCCCGCTGCCGGTGCAAGTCAGCAGGCACCCCGCTACGAGGTGCGGCGCATCCTCAAGGCGTTCGTCGATGCGCAGTGGCTGGCCGACTTCGATGCGCGCCTGGAGGGTTATCGCACCGCGTTGTCAGGTGGCGATCGCGACAAGGAAGCCGGCCGATGAACGATTTTTCGCCACAGCAGCTCGATTTCGTGGCCGACGACAGCCGCGTCGGCTTTCGCCTGCAGCGGCTGGAAGTCCTGAACTGGGGCACATTCGACCGGCGCGTCTGGCGCTATGAACTCGATGGGCGCAACGGCCTGCTCACTGGCGACATCGGTTCGGGCAAATCCACCCTGGTCGATGCCGTCACCACGCTGCTGGTGCCAGCGCACCGCATCGCCTACAACAAGGCCGCGGGCGCCGAAACGCGTGAGCGATCATTGCGATCCTACGTGCTGGGCCACTACAAGAGCGAGCGCAACGAAGCCACCGGCAGCGCCCGCCCGGTGGCGCTGCGCGACACCACCAGCTACAGCGTGATCCTGGGTGTCTTCCGCAACGAAGGCTACGGCCAGGCGGTCACGTTGGCGCAAGTCTTCTGGTTTCGCGAACCACAGGGCCAGCCCGCGCGCTTGTTCGTGACTGTAGAGCGGGAACTGTCCATCACCGAGCACTTTTCCGGATTCGGCAGCGACATCAACGGCCTGCGCAAGAAGTTGCGCGCGATGGGCTGCGAACTGAACGACAGCTTCCCGCCCTACGGCGCCTGGTTCCGCCGCCGCTTCGGCATCGAGCACGAGCAGGCGCTGGAACTGTTCCATCAGACGGTTTCCATGAAATCGGTTGGCAACCTGACCGACTTCGTGCGCAGCCACATGCTCGAACCGTTCGACGTGGGCAGCCGAGTCGAGGCACTGCTCGGCCATTTCGATGACCTCGACCGCGCCCACCAGTCGGTACTCAAGGCCAAGCGCCAGATCGAGCTGTTGACGCCGCTGGTGGAGGATGGCCGTCGCCACGGGCAGATAGCTGCCGAGATCCAGGCGCTGCGCGAAGGACGCGATGCACTGCGCCCATACTTCGCCGGCTTGAAGGCAGCATTGCTGGAGAGGCGCCTGGAATTGTTGACCCAGGATGCGATGCGCTGGGATGCCCGCATCAAGCAACTGGGAGAGCAACGAGACAACGCCCGAATCGAGCAGGGGAAGCTCGAAGGCGCACTGCGCGAGAACGGCGGCGACCGACTGCAACAACTCGCTGCCGCCATTCAGCAGCAGGAGGCAGAGAAACAGCAACGGCAGGAGAAAGCGGACGCCTACACCACGCTATTGACGCGCATTGGAGAAGCAGCGCCGGGAGACGAAGCTGCTTTCATGACACAAAGATCCACCATCGGAGAACACGCCGAAGCGCTGCGCACAAGCATTGCGGACCACGATACGCAGATCAATGAAGACGGATATGCGCTGCGACGGGGTCAGGAAGAACACAAAGCGCTCAGCGACGAGATCGACAGCCTTGCGCGTCGCAAAAGCAATATCGATGCGGCGCAGGTGCGCATCCGCGAAGCCCTGTGCGCCGCTTTGTCCATCGCCGAGGAAGACCTGCCCTTTGCCGGTGAACTGATCCAGGTGCGCGAGGACGAGCGCGACTGGGAGGGCGCGGCCGAACGCCTGCTGCATGGCTTCGGCCTGTCCCTGCTGGTGCCGGATGCGCACTACAAGGACGTGGCCGATTGGGTGGAGCGCCAGCACCTTGGCACGCGACTGGTGTACTTCCACGTGCGTGCACGCAAGTCCACGCAGGCCGTCAGCCTGCACCCCCAGTCGCTGGTGCGCAAGCTGCTCATCAAGCCCGACACGCCGCACTACGACTGGCTGGAACGCGAACTGCACCATCGCTTCGACCTGGCCTGCTGCGACAGCACCGAGCAGTTCCGCCGCGAGACCCGCGCCATCACCCGCGCCGGACAGATCAAGGACCCGAGCGGGCGCCACGAAAAGGACGACCGCCGCCGCATCGACGATCGCAGCCGCTACGTGCTGGGCTGGAGCAACGCCGACAAGTTGCGCACCTTGCGTGACGAACGCGAGGGCCTGGAACAGCGAATGGGCGATATCGGTCTGCGCATTGCCGACGCGCAGCGATTGCGCGGGCAATGCCAGGCGCAACTGGAAGCCTTGGCCAAGCTCGAAGTCTTCACCCGCTACAGCGAGATCGACTGGCAGGCGCCGGCGCGCGAGATGGCCCGCCTGACCGAGGAACGCGACCGCCTCAAGGCGGCCTCCGATACCCTGCGGGAACTGGAAAGCCAACTGGCGCAGGTCGTCGAACGCCTGAAGGAGATCGAAGGCGATCTTGGCGAGGCCCAAGGCAAGCGCGGAGAAATCCGCAGCAAGCACGAAACTGCCTTGGCACAGCACGCACAGGCTCTCGAAATCCAGGCGCAAGCCGCACTTGACGACAAGTTGCTGCAAACCCTTGAGGGCTGGCGCGCCGAAGTCCTGGGCGACCACCAGCTCACGGTGGAATCCTGCGACAACCGCGAACAGGACGTGCGCAACGGCTTGCAGGCGCGCATCGATGCCGAAGACAAGCGTCTGACACGCCTGACCGAACGCATCATCAACGCCATGCGCGGTTTCAAGGAGACCTTCAAGGCAGAGACCGCCGAGATCGACATCAGCCTGGCCGCGCTGCCCGAGTTCGAGCGCCTGATGAACGAGTTGCAGCGCGACGACCTGCCGCGCTTCGAGGCGCGTTTCAAGGAGCTGCTCAACGTCAATACCATCAACGAGATCGCCAACTTCAACGCCCAGCTCGCGCGCGAGCGGGAAACGATCAAGGAGCGGGTCGATGCCATCAACCAATCCTTGCAGGTGATCGACTACAACCCCGGACGCTACATCCGGTTGCTGGCGCAACCCAGCCCCGATGCGGAGATCCGCGACTTCCTGCAGGATCTGCGTGCCTGCACCGAAGGCGCGCTGAGCGGCTCGGAAGACGAGCAGTATTCCGAGGCCAAGTTCCTGCAGGTCAAGGCCATCATCGACCGCTTCCGCGGCCGCGAGGGGCTGGCCGAGGTCGACCGGCGCTGGATGCAGAAGGTGACCGACGTGCGCAACGGCTTCCTGTTTTCCGCCAGCGAGCGCTGGCGCGAGGACGATGCCGAACACGAACACTATTCCGACTCCGGCGGCAAATCCGGCGGGCAGAAGGAGAAGCTGGCCTATACCGTGCTGGCCGCCAGCCTGGCCTACCAGTTCGGCCTGGAATGGGGGGCGGTGCGCTCGCGCTCGTTCCGTTTCGTCGTGATCGACGAAGCCTTCGGGCGCGGCTCGGATGAGTCGGCCCAGTATGGGCTGGAACTGTTCCGCCAGCTCAACCTGCAACTGCTGATCATCACGCCACTGCAGAAGATCCACATCATCGAGCCCTACGTGTCCAGCGTCGGCTTCGTGCACAACGAAAGCGGCCGCGAGTCGCGGCTGCGCAGCCTGAGCATCGAGGAATACCGGGCACAGAAGGCTGCCGCCACGGGAGGCGCTGCATGACATGGAGCCGGCCCGCCGACCTTCGCGCGCAAATCGAACGGCTGTGGCAGCGCGGCGAGTTGCTGCGTGCCGTGGTCGATGACGGCGCGCTGGGCTGGCCGTTGCGGCTGTCGCTCAAGTCGCCTTCCGCTGCCGATCTCAGCAACCGTTTCGATGCCGTGCGCGGCTGGGTGCGCGATATCAGCGCCATGCCACGCGTGCGCATCGAGTGGCGCGAGTGGACGCACCGGGTACAGGGCCGGCAACGCCTGCCGGACACGCTCTGGATCGATACGCTGGAAGACGCGCTGGCGATGATCGGCAAGACCGGAGATGGCCGCCGGTTCCAGGCACTCTGGCAGCAAACTGCCGAAGCGCAACCCGCACTGCTGCCATGGCTGCACAGATCACCGTTGCAGACCCTGGCACTGGCCGAACACTGGCCGCGCCTGCTGGCCGTGGTAGCCTGGGTGCAGGCCCATCCGCGCCCAGGCGTCTATCTTCGGCAGGTCGACGCGCCGGGCGTGGACAGCAAGTTCATCGAAGCGCATCGCGGCATACTGGGCCAATGGCTGGACCTGGCCTTGCCGACTGAAGCCATCGAGCCTGCTGCAACCGGGATGGCCGGGTTTGCCCGTCGCTACGGCTTTCTGGAGAAGCCCGTTCGCATCCGCCTGCGCTTGCTCGATCCGCAGCTGCTCCAGCTTCCCGGCTGCACGGGACTGACCGACATCACCCTGGATGAGGACAGCTTCGCCACGCTCGCCCTGCCTGCGCAGCGTGTTTTCATCACCGAAAACGAGGTGAACTTCCTGGCGTTCCCACCGGTCTCCGGTGCCATCGTCGTGTTCGGTGCCGGCTATGGCTGGGGAGCACTTGCCCGAGCCAACTGGCTGCATCGCGCCTCTCTGCACTATTGGGGAGACATCGATACCCATGGCTTTGCCATTCTGGACAGCCTGCGCAAGTATTTCCCGCTAGCCGCTTCGTTCCTCATGGACCGCTCTACCCTGATGGCCCACGCACTCCAATGGGGTGAGGAGCCCCTCGACAAACGCCATATGTTGCCCTTGCCCCGACTGGTCGATGAGGAGGCAGCTCTCTACGACGACTTGCGTAATGACCGAATCCGGCCACAGCTGCGGCTGGAACAGGAACGCATCGGCTATCGCTGGCTATGCGCGGCGTTGGCGACAACAGCCCAGGACGATTCTCGGCCGTAGCGGTATGTCCTGCCGATGTCGTCAGGGCGTGGTCGATTCGACGAACGCCGGCTCGAAATCCAGCAGGTCGGTACCGCGCATGCCCAATCCCCGGGCCAATGCACGCCAGCCCGCCACGGCCTGGGCCACTTCGCTCCAGATCGCCTGCGCTTGCGCAGCATCCAGCCTGAAATACGGCGCAGCACTCATCAGCATGTCACGGCTGTCGATGACGCCTGTGTCCTCGGTCAGCCAGGTCTTGCTCTCCCGGCGGTCGCCCGGCATCGGGTTCAGGTCGAAGGCCGGCGACAAGCGCCAGCCTCGTTGGCGTGCGTCGTACAGGAAGCCGGTGTTGCGCAGGTGGTCGTCGGTGTTGCAGATCATGAAGTTGAAGACCAGCCTGCGCCACAACTCATGGATGTCGGCGATCGGATCGGCGCCCGACTGAAGCAGCACATCCACCAGTTCCGTGTAGGCATGCGTCGCGTCGCGGCCATCGGACTGTAGCATCGTCGCGGCCGACACGTAAGGGATGCGGCCGCCATCGTCGGTGCGGTCGAAACGCCGGATGATGGCGACCTCCGTGCCGCCGATCACTTCCACGCGGGCCGCCGCCGCGCGGATGCCGGCCTTGGCCGCCAGTTGCATGGCCAGCACTTCGCCCCGGATCACGTCGCGCCGATCAGCTTGGCTGGGAAACTTGCCGACCGCCAAGCGTCCATCGGTGTCCCGCACCGTGGACTTCGGCCTGGCACCACCCAGCGACGTGCCTTGCCCCAGCAGGTAGCGCAGGTCCTGCGCGCTTTCCGTTCCGTCTTCCAGGGCGCGGGCTGCGTGGAGCACCTTCTCCAGTTCCACCAGGGGCGGTACATGCCGGTTCGCTCCACCGGCACGCAGGTACGCGCCAGATTGCGGATCGAACAGGCGCAGCGCGCCGACACGCGCCTCGTCGTCCACCCACATCACGAAGTCCACCGGGTCCAATGCGGGCGTGTCGCGGTCTTCCTGCCGCAACCTGGCATGGGCGCGCCGGATCACGCGCTCGCCCCAGGCGTCGGGCGCGGTGTCCTCCAGCGCGAGAAAGAACACTTGACGGGGATGCTGCACGCCGGCCACCGGCTGGAGATCGGGCGACAGCGTGAAGAAACGGGCATCCCGCAGCCAGTCTTCGTCGTAGCTGAACGCGCTGCGCCGGCCGCTGCCAAGATGCAGGCGCCCCACGACCAAGCCGCTCGCCCCCAGGTGGACTTCGAGGTCCGGACGTCGTGTGGGCCGAGGCGTTGCCATCAGAAGCCCTCCAGGTCATCGGCAGGCGCGGGCGCATCGCCTTTGTCAACGACGGGTGCTGCCTGCCGCTTCCTGCCGGCAGAGGTGCGTACCCGCTGCGGCAGTTGCTCCCGCACCAGTTCCATGCCGAGCGCATCGTTCTCCAGGGCCATCGCCTGGGCCAGGTCATCGAGCCGGCCCAGCACATGCAGCGCGCGGAGGAAGGTGTGCAGCGCGGTGCCGGGATAGCCATCTTCCATGCGCCTGACGGTGCTCAGGGACGTGCCGATGCGCTGAGCAAGGTCTTCCTGGCTCAGGCGGCGCATGCGCCGCGCCGCCGAGATGTCCTGTCCCAGGCGGCGCAGCGCACGCGCGACGGGCTGCGGCATCGCCACCTGCGCACCGGAGCGCTTTTGCTCGGAAGAAGACATCTTTTAGGGCCTCAAATATGAAGTTATTCTCGAAATAAGCATTCATATTTGAATGCAAAAATGGGGGTCAGTCAACCCAGTCCATGTCTGCCCTTGCAGTTCTGGTGACCGCGCTGCGCCATTGCCAGCCGTCCTGTTCGTGAGAGGTGTCACCGGGCTGCCAACTCCCGATGAAATCCGGCAGGTGATCTCACCTCGTCACCGCTCGATTGTTCGCAGGAGCCACCAAACGGCTCCTACGCACGTGAGAGAAACGGGGCGTCATGCTTTGTCGATCTGGGGGAAGACCCCTCGCGTCTTGCCCCAAACCTCGCCGCACCCCGTCGAGGCGGCATCGCCACACCTGTTTCCGCCTGCACTGCGTCTGCTGATAGACCGTCGCTGTCTTGCACGCCGGTATCGCCCTGGCTCGAACGCGAGAAGACCGAATCCGTCTTTCGCCGCGATGGCGTCTGTAGCAAAACCTCGCTATCGAGCCATCCTGCCATGTGCAGTCAACCGCTTGAAGCATACCGCCACGCAGAGGCTCGGTGCTGGTGGACAAGCGCCATATCGACAGGCGGCTGCTCTGGTGCACATCCGTCATCCCGGCCTTTCCCACAAGCCAAGCCGCCACCGTCTCGCGCCGTGAAGGCGCGTCCCGGCAGCGATTCCAATCAACGAGAGGAAACAGATGTCCTGAATCCTGTTACCAGGGAGCAGCCATGCGAAAGCCACCTTCATCCGACGTCCAAGCCAAAGTCTTCTACCGTCCGATCGAGGCGGCCATCCAGTGGGCGGGACTGTCGCGTTTCGAGCGCCGCATCCTCGATGTCACCAAGGGGATGAACCGCTTGCCGGAGCACCCCGAACTGGCACGCTGGCCACAGCTTCGCTTGAACGCGGAACGGATCTACGACGCACTGGTGCATCTCGACCTTCCCTACGGCAAGGACGGCATCACGAGCAACGACCCCGCCTTGCTCGATGACCCCAGCCTCACAATTCGCCACGTCGATCTGAAGGCCTGGATGATCCGTTTCTATCCCGACCAGCGACCGGCCTTCCTGTTCGATGCCTTCGAGCGTCACCTGCACCCGGCCGTCAGTGTCGATGCGGTGCAGGCACTGGTCATGGATCGCGAGGCGTTGAAGCTCCAGCTTGCCGACAGGGTGCAAGCCTGGGATGCGCTCTATGCCCAGTTCCAGGCGCTCAGCCAGGAGCACCAGGCGCGCACGGAGCGCGAGAAGCGTTCCGGGGTGCCGGGCGCCCGCAGTGAGTCCACCTACCTGAACATCGTTGGCGGTCTTCTGACCCTGCTGCTGGGCAAGTCGCCCAATGGCGTTCCCTATTCGTCCTTCGAGACGCTGGAATCGGTCATCAGTGCGCTGGTTGCCCATTACGGCGACAAGTCCGGGATCAGCGAGCGAACGCTGTGGGCGAAGTTTTCGGCAGCCAAGCGTCATCTCGCCACCCAGGACCGCTGACTGCAAGTGCAGACGCCGAGCCTGCACTTGCGGTGACTGCGCGGGAACCGCGCTATTGAATACGGGGCACGTCCATCACCGCCGCTACACAGCGCCAAGGAGTGCCCCTCGTGACTGCCCAGACCATCGCCACCGCGACGCCGAACGAACACCGCATCCTGCGCCGCGCGGAAGTCGAGGCCAAGACCGGCTTCAAGCGCGCCCACATTTACAACCTGATCAAGGAGGGCAAGTTTCCCAAGCCCCTGCGCCTCGGGGTACGCGCCATCGGCTGGGATTCGGTGGAGATCGATCAGTGGATCACCGATCGACTCAGGGAACGGGCGTGAGCCCGCGCTCCGTCGGAATCCCTTCCACGAGGAGTCGCGCCATGCAGGTGGTATCCATCATTTCGACCAAGGGTGGCGTCGGCAAGACGACCACCGCGGCGAACCTGGGCGGCTTCATCGCCGATGCAGGGCTGCGCGTGCTGCTGCTGGACCTGGACGTACAGCCCACCTTGTCGAGCTACTTCACGCTCGGCACGCATGCGCCTGCCGGTATCTACGAGATGCTGGCCTTCAACGAGCAGCGTATCGAGCAATTGGCTTCGCAGACCGCTGTGGCAGGTCTCGACCTGGTGGTGTCGAACGACCACCGCGGCGAACTGAACACATTGCTGCTGCACGCACCCGACGGCCGGCTGCGCCTGCGTCACCTGCTCCCCGCGCTGTCATCGCACTACGACCTGCTGCTGATCGATACCCAGGGAGCGCGCAGTGTGCTGCTGGAGATGGCGGTACTGGCCTCCAGCCTGGCGCTGTCGCCGGTGACACCGGAAATCCTGGCGGCGCGTGAGCTGAGGCGCGGCACGCTGCAACTGATCGAGGACATCGCTCCGTATCGGCACCTCGGCATCGAGCCACCGCCGCTGCGCTTGCTCATCAACCGCGTGCATCCGGTTTCGTCGAACGCCCGACTGATCCAGCAGGCCCTGCGACAAGTGTTCCAGGCGCACGCTGGCATACAGGTCCTGAACACCGACATCCCGGCCATCGAAGCCTACCCACGTGCCGCAACACGAGGACTGCCGGTGCATCGCGTCGAGTACCGGCAACCAGTGGGCCGTACTGCCCCTGCGGCGTTGGAGACGATGCGTGCGCTGGCTGGCGAGTTGTTCCCGGCATGGCGGGAGCGCTTCGCGTGCGTTACCGGCAGAGGCCGCGCAGGGGGAACCAGTCATGCCGAACGCGCATGAACTGGCCCGCGGCCATGCGCGGCTGCGCGCGCTGATCGAGTTCGCGCTGGGCGAAGGCTGGCACGTGAAACGCACGCGCGGCGGGCACCTGATGTTCACCAAGCCCGGCTGCGCCGCGATCTACACCAGTTCGACCGCGAGCGATCACCGCGCCAGCCGCAACGCTCGCGCGCAGCTTCGCCGCGCCGATCGACAGGCACCGGTGGCATCTCGGGAGAGCAGCGATGGCTGAGTCGACGCCGCAGGACATGGCCGCCAAGCTGCTGGCCACCGGCTTCGAACGCAGCGGTCCTTCGGCCGCTGCCCTGACCGACCCCATCGCCGATACGCCGATGGTGGTGACGCTGGACGAGTTGCGTCCCTATGAACATGACCCACGCGTGACGCGCAACCCGGCCTACGAGGAAATCAAGGCCTCGATCCGCGAGCGCGGGCTGGACGCACCGCCCGCGATCACCCGCCGGCCGGGCGAGGCGCACTACATCATCAGGAACGGTGGCAATACGCGGCTCGCCATCCTGCGCGAACTGTGGAGCGAAACCAAGGAAGACCGCTTCTTCCGGATCGCGTGCCTGTTCCGCCCGTGGCCGGCGCGCGGCGAAATCGTGGCGTTGACCGGGCACCTGGCCGAGAACGAACTGCGCGGTGGGCTGACCTTCATCGAGCGCGCCCTGGGCATCGAGAAGGCGCGCGAGTTCTACGAGCAAGAAAGCGGCCAGGCGCTGTCACAGAGCGAACTCGCACGGCGGCTGACGGCCGACGGCTATCCGGTGCCGCAGTCACACATCAGCCGCATGAACGATGCGGTGCGCTACCTGCTGCCGGCGATACCGAACCTGCTCTACGGCGGCCTGGGACGACATCAGGTGGAACGGATCGCGGTACTGCGCAAGGCGTGCGAGCGCACCTGGGAGCGGCGTACGCTGGGCCGCACGGTGGCCGTGGACTTCGCCACGCTGTTTCAGGATGTGCTGACGCAGTTCGACACGCAGCCGGATGACTTCTCGCCGCAGCGGGTGCAGGACGAACTGGTGGGCCAGATGGCCGAACTGCTGGAGACGGACTACGACACGCTGGCGCTGGAGATCGACGACAGCGAAAACCGCCAGCGTGCGCTGACCAGCGAACCGGCGGCGCTAACGCCTCCGGCAGCGCCTATCGTGCCTGCTGCTACTTCCGCACCGGTCTCCGCGCCTCAGCAGCCACCCGGGTCGTCCGTACCGCGCGACACCACGCCGGTCGCGCCTTCGGCGCCAGCAGCGACATCGCCTGCATCGTCCGAAGCGCTGGAGGACCAGCACGGACCACACGACGATCGCCTGCAAGGGCACATCGTGACACCGGCACCGACCACCGAGCGCCTGCAGTCCATACAACGGATGGTCGCGGACCAGCTCGGCGACAAGTTGCCCGACTTCGAGGCCGATGCGCTGCGTGCGATCCCCGTGCAGGTCGGCGGGCTCTATCCCATCTCGGACGTCTGGTACATCGAGCCGAGCTTGGACGTGCCGGATCGCCTGCGCGTGCACATCGCGCAGTTCGCGCGCGAGATCGGCGAGGAAGCGGCGGTCGCCGACCACATCGAGGCCAGCGTCAGCGGCATCGGCTTCGTCTGCGTGGCGCCGGCCGTCGGCCAGGCGAAGGCGCTGCCGGCATTCGCGCGGGCGGTGCTGACCCTGCTGGATGCGCTGAGTTCGGCGCCACCCGCCGCGAACGGCTTGGACCGCGCGCGGCTGGCCGATGAGTTGGCGGCGCTGCTCCATGGCCATGGCGGCTCGGCCACACGCCTGAGCGATGCTGCGCTGGTGAAGCTGTTCCGTCTGCTGCGCCTGGCGCGCCGGCTGCTGGATCTGGAAGCCGGCGTAGCGAGCCAGGATTCCTGAGCGCAGGAGGCTCCCGCATGTCGGCACCGCACCCGCTCAACCAGGCCGTGATCGCCCAGGCCCTGCATGACCTGCGCAACGGCCAGTTGCGCCGCTGCAAGGCCATGGGCTTCGGCGAGGAGGAACTGGATGCGCTGAAGCACCCCGAACTCGTGAGCATGCTGGTGAATGCCACGGTGTCGTGGTGTTCGGTGTCGGTGAACCGGGAAGTGTTGAAGCGGCTGCTGAGCCAGGTGCACGACGTGGAGCGGGAGATCGCCACGGTGGACCGCATGCTGCGCCTGGGGGCGAGCACGGAGATGGTCAGCAAGTTCTACGGCCTCACGCATCAGGAAGTGGCGCTGCGCCGCGACATCCTCGGGCTGCCCAAGCGCAAGGGCCGGCATCCGGTGCTCGACGAGGCGCAGGACGTGGCCTTGTGGGAACGCTGGAAGGCCGGCGTCGCCGAGCGCCATATCGCCTTGACCGACGACATGGCGATGCTGGCGCTGACCATGGACCTGGCCGAGGCCATGACCCTGCCCATGTCGGTGATCTGGTCGGCGATACGGAACTGGATCGACCAGGGGCTGGTGTAGCCATGGCCACGTGCGGCGCACCACGGCGCGATGGCCCGGTTGCGCTGTCGGCGTTGTTCGACGAGGCGCTGCGGCACCTTGAGCCGAAGGAACTGGCGCAGGGCACGGCGCCGAACCAGGACGGTTTCCTCTACAGCGGCAACCGCCATGAGAGCGTGCCGCGCCGACTGTTCCTCGACCGGCGCCTGACGCCGCTGGAGCGCAACGCCTGGCAGGTGTTCCGCCTGCAGCTCAGCGACGACGGCGTGACCGCCTTTCCCACCTACGACCAATTGCGCCCCTACCTGGCCTCGATGCCCTGCGCGGCGCAGGCATCGCACGAGACCGTGGCGCGCGCCCTGACGCTGCTGCGGCTGACGCGCTGGCTGAGCCTGGTGCGGCGGCGGCGCGACCCGAAGACCGGCCGCATCCAAGGCAACCTCTATGTGCTGCACGACGAACCGCTGTCGCCCTTCGAGGCGATGCAGCTCGATGCCGACTACCTCGGCCTGGTCAGCCAGGCGCTGACCCATGCCGCCAAGGCGGTGCAGATCGTGGGCATGAACACGCTCAAGGAGATTGCCGAAGACCCGCTGCTCAGCGGCCGAACGCTGCCGACCCGATTGCAGGTGCTGGCGCAGCGCATGGCGCGGCATGGCTGGACGACGCCAGATTATCCACAGGAGGGTGCCGACCACGAATCCGAAGAAGGCCAGGAAGCCCTTCTTCGGAATGGCGTGCGCCCTGCTTCGGAATCCGAAGCAGGGCTGGAACCCGCGCAGGACGGCCATCTTCGGATTCCGAAGCAGGACCGTACAGTACGTAATGATCGTATGAATGAAGTACGTACAGTACCGCGCGCGAGGGCCTTGCAGAACCTGCGGCTGCCAGACCGCTTCCAGCGTTTGAAGCACGAGCAGCAGTCCGGCGCGCTGGTGGCCTTGCGGCAGGTGGACGAAGCCCTGCGGCAGGCGGTGCTGGACGAATGGGAGGCGCGCTGCTGCAACAGCGCGGTGCGCAACCCGGCTGGCTACCTGTTCGGCATCATCCAGAAGGCGATCCGTGGGGAGTTCAAGGCCTGGGCGGGCGACAGCGCCACGGTGCCGCCTGCTTCCCGTCCACCCGCACCGGCACCGGCGCCATCGGCACCGCCGGTATCCCCCGAAGTGGCGCGCGCCCACCTGGCGCGGCTGCGGGCGGCTCTGCGCGACCCGTGACCGGCCGAGCTATCCCCAGGGGATAGCTGGGACAGGGAGCCTTCCGGCGGGTCAATCCGGCTACATCCTTGCCAAGGTCTCAATTGAGATACAAAATAGGGACTAATGCATAACAGGAGAAGCAACGATGGCCGCACAGACTTCGATGCTGCACATCCGTGTGGACGACAAGCTCAAGGCCGATGCCGCCGAGAAGCTCGCCGGGGTCGGCCTCACCGTTTCGGACGCCGTGCGCATCCTGCTGACCCGTGTGGTCAAGGAAGGCGCGCTGCCGGCTGGCCTCACGGCCGACCCGGAGGCCTACGATGCCTGGTTCCGGGCGAAGGTCCAGGAGGCGCTGGCCGACACACGGCCGCCGGTGCCGCACCAGCAGGTCATGGACGAGGCGCAGGCCCTGATCGACAGGAAGCGGCGTGCGCGTACTTGAGTGGCGGGAAGCTGCCCGCGCCGACCTGCTGGCGATTGTTGACTACATCTCGGACGACAACCCCGATGCCGCGCAGCGGTTGAAGGACGACATCGAGGCCAAGGCCGCAAAGCTGCCGGAGCGCCCGAAGCTCTACCGGCCTGGCCGCGTGGCCGGCACGCGGGAGATGGTCGTGCGTGCGAACTACGTGGTGATCTACATGGAGGACACCCGCGCGGTGTCCATCCTGCGCGTGTTGCACGCCGCGCAGCAGTGGCCGCCAGCACGGGAGTGAAGGCGGTTTTCATCAGTGGAGATTCACCATGAATGCCAAGGAGCCTGAAGCAGCCAAACTCAAGGCGCTGCAGGAAGCAGCTTGCATGGGCTGGGCCGACATCACCGCCGGCCGCCATGCCGATGTCGCCGACGGCCAACTCGAAGGTTTCATTGCACAGTTGGGACAGCAGGCGGCGCTTGCCGTCGCTACCCGCCGCGAGGCTATCCCCAGGGGATAGCTGGGACAGCCAGCCTTCCCGCCACGGACAAACCGGGCGCACGCCGATTGCGGTTTGTTGACTGACGGCCTTCCGGTCGGTGCCGATGCTGGCGACTCGTTCCGTTAATGCGAGTCGTCACCCATGGCCAATGAACCCCTGCAACTGAATCTCGGCTCGCTGCGCAGCGCGATGTCGCTGACGCTGCACACTCATCACGCTTCGCGCATCTGGCACGGCCGGGCGCCGACCGAGGGACGCGCCGGCATCATCGGTCTCAACGGCTTCATCAGCGCCATGAACAAGATGAAGCGCGGCGCCGAACAGGACGATCCGTACTCCGATTTCTGGATGCTGCGTATCGAAGACAAGCTGGAGCAGACCAAGAGCACGCTGCAGGCGCTGCGCGAGCAGGTGGACCAGGCGCTGGCCGGTGTACCCCCGGCGCTGTCGCTGGGCGAGAACATGAACGTGCAGCCGGTGAAGCTGCCGCTGTTCGTGAATGCCCAACTCGGCTTCATGGCGGTGTATTTGCTGGCCGACTACGACGACCTGGCACGCAAACTCATCCTGGCGCACCACACGGCGCTGATCGACCGCAGCACCTTGGAGCGCTGGCTCAATGACGGCGCGCACGCGCTGCGCAGCCTGTTCTCGCTGGCCCAGCAGTACCGCTACTCGGGCACGACGCGCGACGACTTCGCGGCGAAGAACGCCGCGGCGCGAGCGGCGCTGGAGAAGTTCGGCGAGTTGCCGCAGGACGTGCTGGAAGGCACGCGCCGCTCCCGCTTTGCGCCACCCATCGCACGGCGGGCGAACCGGCCCGGTGCGCCGGCTGCGGCGCCTGCCGCCGATGCGGTGAAGCTGGCACCGAAAGATGGCGCAGCCGATGGGGCACCAGACGAGGATGCCGCGGCATGACGGCATTGACTCCTTCCGCGCGCTTCGTTCCGCTGGAACAGGCGGACTTCCAGCGGCTGGAACACGCAGGCTACCTAAAAGGCCTTTTACAGCCTTTTAAGGGTAAGGGGAGTCTGGAGACCTGGGCCAACCAGTGCGCAGCGCTGCGCGACGACGTGATTGGCCTGGCGCAGCGGCGCGTGCTGCCCCAGGCGCGCGCCTACCCCTTCAGCCTGCTCGACGTGCAACTGGCCCAGCAGGCCACTGGTGCAGGGACGACCTTCCTGCGCTGGCGCAACCTCGACCGTTCCTCCATGGGCGTGGCGTTGTGGGAGGCCCTGCTGGCCAACCCCGCGACGCCGGCCTCGCTGATCGACGAGCTGTACGCGATCGAACTGCAGCGCATCGTGCTGAACATGCAGATCAGCCTGACCCACAGCATCGCTCGCCAAGCCCTGGAATGCGCCAACAAGGCCGCGCAGGCCGAAGCGGCTTACCTGCGGCGCGTCCACGGGCATACCGCGTCCGTTCCACCCACCACCAAGGAGTCACCATGAGCACGCACTTCGTCGGCGAGGGCAACATCGGTTCTGCGCCGGACTACCGCGAATTTCCGAACGGCAACGACGAGCCGCGCCGGCTGCTTCGCCTGAACGTCTACTTCGACAACCCGATCCCGAAGAAGGACGGCGAGTACGAAGATCGCGGCGGCTTCTGGGCGCCCGTGGAGCTGTGGCACCGCGACGCCGAGCACTGGAAGACGCTGTACCAGAAAGGTATGCGGGTGCTGGTCGAGGGCCGCACCGTGCGCGACGAATGGGAGGACGCCGACGAGAACGAACGGGTGACCTTCAAGATCGAAGCGCGGCGCGTGGGCATTCTGCCGTATCGCATTGAGGCGGTGACGTTGGGTGCGAAGCCCTCTGCATCTGATAGTGGTGCGCCGCAATCCTGACCAGCCAAGCAGGATCCCCACGGCTGTTCCCGTTCAGCTTGATGACGAGGACGGTCGCGTCATCGGTCGCCTTGTTCGTCAGACTGGCCACCGATCCGCTCAATCGACCAGCGGCCGGGCATTCTGCGGTCGCACGATCGTCACTAGCGTCCTAGCCCGCGTCAGGCCGACCCGCAGCAGCCGGCGGCTACGTTCAAACGGCGGCTGCTCATTCCTCTCATCGAAGAAGCTCGACTTGAAAGCGCCTTCCACGAGAACGACCCCATCGAACTCCTTTCCCTTGGCCTTGTGCATATTCATCAGGATGCAGCCTTGGGGGTCGCGCTCGGCTGCCACGAGCCGCTCCTGCTCGAGGATACGTTTGACTAGTTCGCTCGCACCTGCATAGCTGCTCAAGGCGAGCCAACGCTCGCCGAGTCCGGAGGCCAGAGCGTCGGTCGCCCTGAACAGCCGCACTAGCCGGGCCTCGCGGAACAGCTCATTCAGCGCTGGAATATCGTGAAGCACCCAGCGCGCCGCTTTCCAGTCCGCGACAGGTTCTCCGACCAGATCGATGCCAGCCTTGTAGACCGCGACGAGGGCTTTCGCGGCATTGATGCGCGGTCCTTCGCCCGTCGCCACCTTGGCTGCCGCCTCGTCATACTTACGTGCGTGCTCCGCCGCGGCGTTGGTCGGCTCCTCCGCGTTCTTCAGCTTGTAATATCCAGCAATGACCCGGAGCGTCCGCGCAAGGGTCTCTTCGGCCGGGCCGGTCGGCCATTCTAGGATTGACGCCACGACCACCGCCGCCGCCGCGGAAAGCTCAGCATCCCAAACGACATCATGTTCGATGACGGGTAGGGTCTGCTTGTTGTAAGTGTGCGTCTCCGACAGGATCACCGAAAGGTCGGCGATGAGCGAATTGCTTCTCGACAGCACCGCCACGCTCGGATGCTCGACCCCCTTCTTCCGCAACGCGCTGAAGGTCCATATCACCGCTGCATGGACCGTTGCGGCAAACGTGTTCTGCCAGTACGAAACCTGTTTGATGTCTGGGGTGGCCGGCAGCGGACTGTGGTTGTGCAGTACTGCGTCGGCGAACTGAAGGATTCCCGCGTTTGGGCTTCTGTGGTTTTCCCCGCCCAGATCGAACTCGGTGACCTGGATATCCTCTCGGAGAATATCCAGCCGGCGCGGATCGATATCATCCCGGTAATCAAAGATCCGCTGTTCTGGATCGGCAAGGCAGAACACGTCCGTGACTTCAGCCAGAGCGCGAACGATCCGCCACTGGTTGTCGTCGGTGTCCTGGAACTCGTCGACGATGATCATCGGAAACCGATCGGCAATGAGGTCGCGCAGCGCCGCGCATCCCTCCAGTAGGTCTGCCGCGCCCGCTGCGAAGAGATCGAAGCAGTAGAGCCCTTGCTCCGATGCCAGACGTCGTCGCTCGACCATCCAATCCCCATCGAACGCCGATTTCTGAAGACGTTCCTCCCCGTGGTAGAGAAAGCGGATCGGCCGGCCGTGCAGGAGGCGGCCGTGGGCTTCCAGAATCTCCATGCAAAAGGCGTGATAGGTCTGGACGGTGACGGCCCGCCGTTCGGCTGGCGTCAGGATCTCCTTGCAGCGCAGGAGAACCTGGCGGATGGCAGCGCGCGAGAAGCTGAGAAAGAGGATTCCCTGTCCTGGCTTGAGCGTCGCAGACTGGCGCTGGGCCTTCAGCAGGGCGATCGTGGTCTTGCCGGAGCCGGGCCCGCCGAGGACCAAAAGGTGTCCGCCTTGTGCGATGACCGCCTTGCGTTTTTCGCACAGCTCCAGCTTCATTAGAAGAGATCCTCCAAGTCGTCCGGCGGCGGTGCTGCGACATCTTCGGAAACGGCGCTCAGCGCCTTGTGGATGGTTTCAAGGATTTCTCGGATCGTCGCCGGTAGCTGGTCGGCGTGCTGGCACTGGCTGATCATCATGGCGGCATAGCCGTAAGCGTCGCCCTTGCGCGCCTTCAAAACCTTCGTCGCCAATGCAGTTACCTCACCATCGCCCGCCGCCGGATCATAGACGCCGACACTGGGATAGTCGGGTCGATCCTTCACCTCATTGAGAAACCGCCTCACAACTGCGATGGGCGTCTCCTTTACGAGCAGCTCCTCAATGCCCTTCTCGGGGGACTCCCAAACCTGCGTATAGCTCTTCAGCTTGTCCATCGCATCCTGGTTCAGCGGGGCGTTGGGTTTGTCGTAGAAACCGAAGGCGAGCTTTCCGAGCGCCGAAAACACCGGACCATGACGCGGTACCGAGCCATCCCCGCCGGCATTGAAAATGCTGACGCCAGCCAGATCGAGGTGGGTGTAGTCCTCCGGATTGAGGGACGCCTCCATGATCGACGAAGCTACCGGAAATAGGGCTGCCTCCGTCGATCCCTCCACGACCAGCACCGCCCGGCTCAGAATTGCCTCGGCGAATTGACGCCGTTCGACGCGGAACGTCTTGGACTTAGAGCGGCTAACAAAACCCGGGAAGATGGCGAAGACAGATGACCGAGCAGGCGAGAGACAGCAGGGCCAGATGGATATCGATCCGGCGTTCGAAACGGATGCGCAGCTTGCCCATGCCCGCGAACCAAGCATGAGTGCGCTCGACTACCCAACGATAGCGTCCCAGCCTATCGTTGCGTTCTATCCCCTTGCGGGCGATACGCGGGGTGATACCTCGCTGGTTGAGGTGATCGCGGCAGCGGTCGATGTCGTAGGCCTTGTCGGCGTGCAGCTTGCCCGGCCAGCGTTGCGGACGCCCCGGCTTGCCAGCGATCGGGGGCAGTGCATCAACCAACTCCTCGAATACCACCGAGTCGTGCCGGTGGGCTCCGGTGACACAGAACGCCAAGGGAATGCCGTTGCAGTCGGTGATCAGGTGCCGCTTGCTACCGAGCTTACCGCGATCGGTCGGGTTCGGCCCGGTGTAGGCGCCCCCCGGGGGGCGGCCACACTGGCCGCGTCCAGGCTGGCTCGACTCAGGTCCAGCTTGTCGGCCCGGCGCAGTTCGGCCAACAGGACCTGATGCAGACGATGCCAGACCCCGGCGGCTTGCCAGTCGCGCAACCGCCGCCAGCAGGTCATGCCGCTGCCGTAGCCCAGTTCCTGGGGCAACTCCTCCCACGGGATGCCGGTGCGCAGGACATAGACGATACCGTTGAGGGCTTGTTGGTCGCTCACGCGCGGTCGCCCTCCCTTGGGCGAGGGCTTCACGGGCGGGATCAAAGGTTCGATGCGCTTCCACAGCGCGGCGGGAATCTCTTTGCGACGTGCCATGCAGGCGATTTTGTCATCACCGCTCAGGTGTACAAGGCGGTTTTGTTAGCCGCTCTTAGAGCGGCTAACAAAACCCGGGAAGATGGCGAAGACAGATGACCGAGCAGGCGAGAGACAGCAGGGCCAGATGGATATCGATCCGGCGTTCGAAACGGATGCGCAGCTTGCCCATGCCCGCGAACCAAGCATGAGTGCGCTCGACTACCCAACGATAGCGTCCCAGCCTATCGTTGCGTTCTATCCCCTTGCGGGCGATACGCGGGGTGATACCTCGCTGGTTGAGGTGATCGCGGCAGCGGTCGATGTCGTAGGCCTTGTCGGCGTGCAGCTTGCCCGGCCAGCGTTGCGGACGCCCCGGCTTGCCAGCGATCGGGGGCAGTGCATCAACCAACTCCTCGAATACCACCGAGTCGTGCCGGTGGGCTCCGGTGACACAGAACGCCAAGGGAATGCCGTTGCAGTCGGTGATCAGGTGCCGCTTGCTACCGAGCTTACCGCGATCGGTCGGGTTCGGCCCGGTGTAGGCGCCCCCCGGGGGGCGGCCACACTGGCCGCGTCCAGGCTGGCTCGACTCAGGTCCAGCTTGTCGGCCCGGCGCAGTTCGGCCAACAGGACCTGATGCAGACGATGCCAGACCCCGGCGGCTTGCCAGTCGCGCAACCGCCGCCAGCAGGTCATGCCGCTGCCGTAGCCCAGTTCCTGGGGCAACTCCTCCCACGGGATGCCGGTGCGCAGGACATAGACGATACCGTTGAGGGCTTGTTGGTCGCTCACGCGCGGTCGCCCTCCCTTGGGCGAGGGCTTCACGGGCGGGATCAAAGGTTCGATGCGCTTCCACAGCGCGGCGGGAATCTCTTTGCGACGTGCCATGCAGGCGATTTTGTCATCACCGCTCAGGTGTACAAGGCGGTTTTGTTAGCCGCTCTAACTTGCACGCGACTGCCTCCGGCTATTATTCCGGCAAGAATTGACTGCGGTGGACGTAGTTGCGCCCATGAGAAGCATCCGCTCCAGCCAATGGGACGATGCCCTGCATGGAACTCAACAGCCCTCCGTTGGAACGGCTCGATCACACTCGCCAGCAGCTTCCACGGCACAATTTCCTGCATACGCCCCAGGAATGCTTTCCATCGGGTCACGGTTTCCTGCCTGCAAACTCGGCCGATGCGAAACTCAACTACCCGTGGGCTTCGAGCCCCTTGAGTACCCGTCATTTCATGCGTTAGAAGGGCCTCACCGCAATCAGCTGTTCACGCAGCCACTGATGTCCTAAATCTTCGTCAAAGCGCGGATGCCAACCGACCTGCAGCTGGAACGGATCGAATGCGAATGGGAGGTCGAAGCGGTCGATCATGTGATCAAAGCGGTGTAGGAAGCGCTCAGGCAACGTCGCCAGGCAGTTCGTGCGCTCAAGTATCGGTGGCACCGCTGTGTAGTACTGCACGGATACCGTGGTGTGTCGATAATGCCCCAGCTCTGCAAGAAAATCATCGATCCCACTGTGATAACTGCCATTGGTAGACACCAGCACATGCTCATAAGCGCAGTATTGCTCCAGCGTCATTGCAGCCGTGCCGCGAGGATGCCCTTTGCGTTGGGCCACCTGAAACCTGTCGTCGACCAGATCATGGGTGCGCAAACCAGGGGGCATGAAGGCTCGGGTGCCGATCACCAGGTCGATGCGGCCGCGAGCTGCAAGATCCAGGACCTCATCCCGGGGTATCTGGAGCATGGCCAATCTAATGCCTGCATACGACTGCTTCCGAATGCACTCGATGAGATCCAGTCCAATCGTCATCGCGGCATTGTCATTGAGGGCGATCGTGAAATCGCGCTTGGCCGTGCTGGGATCGAAAGCGTAGGGCGCCTCGACAAGATCCTCAAGCCGTGTCAGCAACTCATGCAGGGGTGATTTCAGCTGCGCTGCACGTGGCGTCAACCGCATACCTCGGCCGCGCTCGGCCGGCACCAGCAAAGGATCATCAAGCACCTGCCGCAAGCGGGCCAATTGGGCTGAGAGTGCAGGCTGGCTGATGGCTAAGCGTCGTGCTGCACGAGTGACGTTGGCCTCTTCAAGCAGAACATCCAACGACACCAGTAGACCCATGTCGTGCTTCTTCATAACTTTAATCTATTGCTAGCTACTATCAAATATCAATTTTACAGATCCATTCCTGGCGCTGTCTAATCTCGCTGTACACCCTGCTACAGGAGAATAGTCATGCATACCTACGAAACAAAGCTTGCTTTGGCCAAGCAGTTTCATGCCGCACTGACCCGCCGCGACTGGCAGGCGATCCGTAAGCTTCTTACCGACGATGCCACCTGGGTTCTGCCCGGAGACAATCAGATCTCTGGTCCAGCGGTCGGTGCGGAAGCAGTCGTTGCCAGAGCTGAGCTAATTGCCAGCTTCGGCCTGAATTTCGAGCTCAAGCACATTCTGGTAAGCCGGGATAATGTCGCGCTCTCGCTGCATAACACTGCACGCCGGAATGACCTCGTACTGGACGAGCATCTGGCTACGGTCTGCACCTTGCGCGATGGCAAGATCGCTGCTATCGAGACCTACCTGTCCGACCTGCCGGGCATGAATGCCTTTTTTGCCAGGGACTGAAGGTTCGAGGTCAAGGCGACGCCCTCGGTCGAGAGTGGAGCTTGGCCGAGCTTGCCGATGCCCATGCCGTCATAGCCCGATCGGCGAACTCGGCCCGCCATTGCTATCGCGCCGAGTCAGGCCTGCGCTACCGGCTCCTAGGAAACCATCATGGCGTCGACTTGGTCACGTCAGCGCAGTTCACTTGCGCTACGGCCATGACGCCTATATGATTCGTATACGTTTCATATACAACTAGACACATGGGTATCGTGAACATCGACGACGATCTGCATGACCAACTGCGCAAGGCCAGCGCAGTATCGTGCCGGTCGATCAACGCACAGGCAGCCTTCTGGATCAGGATCGGCATGCTGTGTGAAATGAATCCAACGCAAAGCTTCAACGATATCGTTGCTCGTGAACTGCGGGCCGCGGGCGTTGTGGCGCAACCCATCAAGATGGGGGCGTCATGACCAAACGGCCAGAAGAAATCGCGCTGATGGCGGAGTCAGGCCAGCTTTTGGCACAGGTGTTCAGCCATCTTGATCGGCTGAATCTGATTGGCATGTCCACGATGCAGGTCAATGATCTGGTCGATGACCTCATCGTCCATGAATTCAACGCACGCCCGGCCAGCAAAGGGCAATACGGTTACGCCTACGCGCTAAACGCCTCCCGCAACCATGTGGTCTGCCACGGCGTTCCTTCCGCCGAGGACATCCTGCAGGACGGGGACATCGTCAATTTCGACATCACGCTGGAGAAGAATGGCTACATCGCCGATTCCAGCAAGACCTATCTGGTGGGCCAGGTGTCGCAGCCGGCACGGCGGCTCGTGCAAGTGGCTTATGAAGCGATGTGGAAAGGCATCCAGGCTGTCCGCCCAGGTGCCACGCTCGGTGACGTGGGCCACGCCATCGAGCGGCATGCCCGCAGGAATGGTTATTCGATCGTCCGGGAATACTGTGGGCACGGTATCGGTCGTGAAATGCACGAGGACCCCCAGGTTTTGCACTGGGGCAAGCCGCGAACGGGGCTAGTACTGCGCGAAGGCATGGTTTTCACCATAGAGCCGATGGTGAACCAAGGACGACGTGCCATTCGAACTGAGGACGACGGCTGGACGGTGGTTACGCGCGATGGGCAATTGTCGGCTCAGTTCGAGCATACCGTTGCTGTCACCGGGAACGGTGTGCGTGTCTTGACGCTGCGCCCGGGCGAAAAGGCGTTGCACTGATCCAGTGTGGTAGCGATACGGACTTTCGCTCAGGACCTGACTTTGCCTTCGGGTAAGAACACGCCGTTGCCGGCGTGCTCTCGGTGCGTGTCAAGGTAGTTGTCGCCTGATCTCATGCAGCTAATCGGTTACTTGTCATGCTGTCGGCTTTGCCTCGGCGCGCCCGCATCGCGGTCGGGATTGAGGGTGACGGCGCCAACGCGGCTCCAGTTGCGGGTCGGTCCGGTCCTGCGCTGCGGATGACGCTGGCGGGCAAGCTCGTATACCCATCTGCGTGCCTGCAACTGGACCTCATCCTGACCGGCATGGCGAACGGCCGGGGCCACGAAGCGCAGCCCGCTGTGCAGGTGCTCGTGGTTGTACCAGTGCACGAACTGCGCCGCCCACGTCCGTGCAACGCCCTTCGGGGGGCGAGCTTTTCGCCGCGTATTAGCTGCGAGGCGCTTCGATTGCGCACCGCCGCGATGTCCGCTTCACCCCTTCCCTGGCAGTGAACGGCAGAAATTCTCAATCAATGGAGTCAATGCATCCGGTGTTTCTAACATAGGCAAATGCCCTGCATCTGGTACTACGGTCATGACGGCTTGCGATACGCGGGGAAGTAATTCTTTCCTCAGTACCTCGGGCGAATCCACGCGATCCCGCTCGCCTGCAATAACAAGCGTAGGTACGTCGATGGCACCTACCTGTCCAGTGATGTCTTCCAAGCTGGTCGCTCTGGGCCAAGCTAGCTTGGCCGCTGGCGCGCCACGCAAGCTGTCCGCGATCACTTGTTCGCGATCCTCCGCTGACAGCGGGAGGGCCGTCAGCACGTTATCGATAGTCGCCTCCACTGTTTCACGGTTTGCGTAGGCTCCTGCCATCATTTCGCGTGCCTCTTTCGGCAAGATCATTGGCGATGGCGGTGAAGGAGCGACGAGAACCAACCCGGCCAGTCCGGCAGGCCGCCGCGACGCCATAAGCTGAGCGACCTTGCCCCCCATCGAGTGACCGATCAGAACGTAGCGCTTCGGGTGCAGCGCTGCAATCACGCCCTCTGCATCGGCTGCAAGGTCTGCCAGCCCGTAGCCCATCGAAGGCGCGTCGGATTGACCCCAGCCGCGATGATCGAGAGCAAGCGTATGGAAGTTCGGCGCCAGCCTGGAGCAGACGTGCTTCCAAGTGCGGGAGGAGCCGCCCCAGTAATGCAGAAAAACGAGTGACGGATCGCCTTGCCCTTGCTCCTCGACATGGATCTCTATGCTGTTCGATTCGATCTTCATTGGAACATCCTTTTGCTAAAGCCCACCGGGGATCGGCTGGCTACAGTGCTAGGCTAGACCCATTCCATTCGGACGATAATAGGCCTAGATTTATCACCACCTGATAATCAGGATATCGAATGAGGTGGTATGGATAGATTGCTCAGCATGGCGGTGTTCGTCTCCGCAGTCGAAGAAGGCAGCTTGGTAAGCGCCGCTCGACGGTTTGGCCTGTCACCCTCGATGGCGGGCAAGCACGTTTCCGCGATCGAGGAACAGCTGAAAGTTCGGTTGCTTCAACGCAGCACGCGCAAGTTGACGCTAACGGATGTAGGAAGGTCCTACTACACGCGATGCAAGCGCTTACTGGAAGAGTACGAGGACGCGAATCGCGAAGCCCAGGACGCGCAACAGAGTGTGCGTGGAATGTTGCGCGTGGCTGCGCCGACAACCTTTGGGGCACTGCATCTTGGTCGCGTTGTATCGAATTATCTGGCTGAATACCCCGATGTCTCGATCGAGACCACGCTGAGCGATCGCTATGTCGATCTACTGGCAGATGGCATCGACATTGCTATCCGCATCGGCCGTCTGCAAGACTCCGATCTCGTTGCTCGGCGGCTCGCCTCGTGTCGCATGATGTTCTGCGCAGCGCCATCCTTTTTGGCACGACATGGCGAGCCGAAAACCGTCGAACAGCTCCGCCAGGCACCTCGGCTCGCTTTCTCCCAGGCGGTTTCAGCCGGAGACTGGAGCGTCACGGATGCTAACGGCCAGACCCATCACATTGATGGTGCGATCCGGCTCGCTGCAAACAACATGCAGATGCTGCTAGCGGCAGCGCTGACAGGGGCGGGGGTGGTCTACGGCCCCAGCTTCGTGTTCGAGCAGTCCATCGCCAGCGGTGCGCTTCGTGTCCTGCTGGCCGACCACAAAACAACTGATTTGGCGATTCATGCCATCTATCCGAGCAAGCGGCATGTGTCGTTGAAAGTTCGCCGCTTCATCGAGCATCTGAGCATGAGCTTCGGCGACACGCAGCCATGGGATCTCATGCATAGGAGCACTACGGCTTGAGGTTGCCCCTGAGCCCTGGAATGCATAGCCCCAGCCCTGAGAATGCCGGGCGTTGGACGCGCCCCAAACGTAGCGTGGCGGTTGCCTTGCTCAAACAGCAGTCGAGCGCTTGTCTTCGTGGTGCGTCCGCTGGCCTCGCCTCTAGGCCGGCAGAAGCCCGGTTGCCCTGTAGCTCGTGATCAACGTATCGAAAAGACTTAAGTCGGAACGCCCACGTGCCATCAGCTGCGCTCCTGTGATTGCAGCATAGATGGCCTGCGCGCGTTCTTTCGCGATGTTCGGATTGACAATCCCGGCGCTCGCCAAAACCTTAGCCAGCCATGTGATATGCACATCAGAGAATGTTCGAACTTCTTGCCTCACATTCTCGGGAAGGTCATCGTATTCAGCCGTCATGAAACTGCACAGGCAGATGCGGTTGTCGTTCTCCAGCGCCTTCCTGAACATATTGGGATATCTGCGCAAGCAATCTGTGGGGTCCGGAAACCGATTCAACAGTTCTTCCAATTGCGTCGACGAATTTTCCCAGTATCGTCTGGCAACTGCAGCAGCAAGAGCCGCCTTGCTCGGGAAATGATGGTAAAGACTTGCAGGTTTGACACCGACTTCTTCGGCCAAGCGGCGAACGCTCAAGCCACCGTAACCGTGCGCCTGGGCGATTCGTGTTGCAATGGACAAGATCTTGTCACTGGAGTTCGTGTTTCTCTGACTCTCCACGGCTGTCGCCCTCGACTTGTGTAATGACGCTCCACTGCGGTATCTTGTCTTGCGACCGTCTGGTTACGAGTACGTCGAACGGCCTACCTGCGAGCAAATGCGGGTTGGCTCTTTACGCTGGGGCGCATTTTCATCCTTTCGTACCATGCCAAGAGCGCCGTGCATTCGGCGGGTACCGCCAAGTCGACGATATCAGCGAATATCAGTCCGGCGATGACCGTAATGTCGGCCATGGAGAACGCGTCGCCGGCAACATAAGCTCGCTTGCGAAGCACATCGTCGAAATAATGCATGCCTCGCAAGGCCTTGTCGCGCTGCCTGAGTCCCCATTCCCTGTTCTGGTATTGCTCCACCAGTGGCCCCAAACCCGGCGTTCCATGGTGGAAGTAAACACTGATGGCGTCAAGCAGCTCCAGTTCGGCGCGCTTGCTCATCATGTGAATCATTCCCCTCTCGAACGCTGTGGAGCCCGTCAAAACCGGACCGCCGACAAGCGCATCGAGATACTCCGTGATGGCGGTGCACTCGGCAATGCACGTTCCATCCGCAAGCTCAAGCACCGGAACCGTTCCGGAGTAGTTTTTATCCGAGATGAACCTGGGATCCTTGTGCTCCCCCTTGCGGAGATCAACCATCACGAACTCCACGCGTGACTGGAGGTTTTTTTCTGCTAGGGCGATCCGGACACGCGTCGGGTAAGGGCCCCGAGGGAAGTCGTAGATCTTCAGCGGAAATCCCGCCTCACCATCGACTGGTCCTGCAACCGCACTCATTCGAGAACTCTCCATGTGGTGAATTCGTATCGGTCAACAACCGATAACGATCCGAGAATACCTAACGATCGTTAGTTAGAATGCTATTCCGTAGCAATGGCGATGTCAACTGCATCGCCGTCGCACCTGCCGGTCAAGCCATGTGATCGTTTGCACTCCCCAGCGACACCTCATTCGCCTCCGACCGCTGGGTTGCATTCATGCGTGACCAAGCGCGCCGGGATGAGGTTCGTCAACGAGATTGTGCGCATCACAAATGAAGCACTGAAGTCCGCTGCCGCGGCTGTTGCTGGACTCTGGCGGCGCAACCTCGGCGAGGGCTCAAGCGCGATCTCGCCCAGCGCAGTCTGCTGCCGGGGATGGTGGAATCGGCGTTGTTGATGGGGCATTGCAACAGTGCCGATGTGTGATCCGCCTGGCATCGGCCTCTCGAGTGCGTGATCGCCTTTGGCGTCACGATGACTCCTCCCCTGGAAATGCTTATTGCTGCCTTTTGATGGCGTTTCAACTCGTCGCCAAGTATTTTGCCGTGAAGTCAAGAAACGCGCGCACTTTGGCGGACGACACCTCGCTGCGTTCCAGGTAGGTCGCGTAGATGTCGGCGTTGGGTAGCTTCCAATCCCCCAGCAATGGAATCAGTTCGCCCCGGGCCAGGTAGGGTGCGATTTCCCATGCTGAGCGGATGGCGATGCCATGGCCGTCCAGCGTCCAGCGCAGCACGGCGTTGCCATCGTTGCTCGATAGCACATTGTCGACTTTGACCGTCTCGGTGGACTTTCCGCGGCGGAAATGCCAAGCGCCGTAGGCCGCATCGTTTTCCCGAACGATCAAGCAGGCGTGACGCACCAAGTCGTGCGGAACGTTCGGCTTACCGTTCTGGGCAACATAGGCCGGCGAAGCGCATAAAAGACGGTGATTGCGCAGCAACAACCTTGCATTGATCCGGGTGCTGGGGGGATCGCCGAAGCGGATGCCGATGTCATAACCGTGTTCGCGCAGGTTCAAGGGCTGGTCGGTCAATTGCAGTTGCACCCGTATGGCGGGATAGCGGGCAACGAACGCCGAAATGGCCGGTGCCACCCGCGCACGACCGAAACCGTATGAGGCATTGACACGGAGCAGTCCGGCCGGTTCGGCATGGCCGCGGATCAGCACTTGCTCAAGTTCCTGCAATTCCCCGAGCAGGCGTGATCCCTCGGCCAGGTAGCGTTCGCCCTCCGGCGTGAGTGTCAGGCGTCGTGTCGTGCGATGGGTCAGGCGCACGCCGAGCCGCTTTTCCAAATGCGCCAGGCGCTTGCTGACCGCTGGCGGGGTGACGCCAAGTTCGCGCGCGGCCGCAGCCGAGCTGCGATGGCGCGCCACTAGGGTGAAAAGGCGGATGTCGGAGAACTCGGACATGATGCTCCAATTCGTTCTTATAAGTTATGAATTGAATAAATATAATTCAATAACGCCGTTCTGATGCAGGAATAGAATGGCCGTCGGAACATGGAGGCAAGGGATGTTCGAAGGCTTTTCCGACGTATCCGCCACGGTCGATGGCATCAAGATTCATGCGTTGATGGCCGGCACCGGGCCGGCGCTGCTTCTGCTGCATGGACACCCTCAGACACACGCGATCTGGCACAAGGTGGCTCCGACGCTGGCGCGGCAATTCACGGTTGTCGTTGCGGACCTGCGCGGCTATGGCGACAGCGGGAAGCCGCCAGGCGAGCCAGACCACGCCAACTATGCCAAGCGTCGGATGGCCTTGGACCAAGTGCGATTAATGCAGGCGCTGGGCCTGCCGACGTTCGCGGTGATCGGTCATGACCGGGGTGGTCGGGTCGCGGCGCGGATGGCGCTGGATCATCCAGATGTGGTATCCCGCCTGGTCACGCTGGATGTGGCACCCACGCTGGCGATGTACCAGCAGACCTCATTCGAATTCGCGCACGCCTACTGGCACTGGTTCTTCCTCGTGCGACCGTCGCCTTTCCCAGAGACGTTGATCCGGGCCGACCCGGATCTCTACCTGAAGCAGACCATGGGAGCCCGCAGTGCCGGCCTGAAGCCTTTCGCGCCGGAGGCCTATGCTGCCTATCTGCGTTGCCTGTCCGATCCGGCAACCGCACATGGCATCTGCGAGGACTACCGTGCCTCGGTAGGTATCGACCTCGAACACGATCAGGCCGATCTTGCCGCGGGCAAGCAGATCCAATGTCCCTTCCTGGCATTGTGGGGACGCGATGGCGTGATCGAACGGTGCTTCGACCCTCTGGCCGAGTGGCGCCGCTGGAATCCCGGCGTAAAGGGTATGGCGCTGCCCTGCGGCCACTACATCCCGGAGGAAGCACCCGAGGTGTTGCTCGATCACGTCCTCGCCTTCCTGCCTTCATGAATGTCCTCGAGCCTGCCCATGCCAGCGACGACGCTTTACCGAAAACTGGTCGATTCGCACACCGTCGAACGCCTGGATGTCGACAACGTGCTGCTATATGTCGACCTGCACATCATGAACGAATACACCAGCCCACAAGCTTTTGCAGGACTGGCGCAACGTGGATTGCGGGTGCGGCGCCCACACCAGCAAATGGGCGTGGTCGATCACGTCATCCCCACGCGCCCGGTGCCGATCGCGGCGCGTACGATCGACATCGCCCCCGCCGCACGGCAAGCGGCGAACTTTGCCGCCAACTGTGCTGAGCAGGGGATTGAGCTGTTCGACGTGCGTGATCCGATGCAAGGAATCGAGCATGTCGTCGCGCCGGAACTTGGCCTGATCCGTCCCGGCATGGTCGTATTATGCGGCGACAGCCATACCACGACCTACGGTGCCCTCGGGGCACTCGGGTTCGGGATCGGCACGTCGGAAGTGGAGCATGTGCTTGCCACGCAGACTCTGGTGTACCGCGTGGCCAAGGACATGCGAATCCAAGTCGATGGTCGACTGCCTCTGGGGACGACGTCCAAGGACCTGATCTTGCACATCATCGCCAAGATCGGAGCACAAGGCGCGCGTGGCTATGCGGTCGAGTATGTCGGCGAAGCTATCGCCGCACTGTCCGCCGAGGCGCGCATGACCTTGTGCAACATGACCGTGGAAGCCGGTGCCCGCGCGGCGCTGATCGCGCCTGACGCGATCACATCCGACTACGTGTCCGAGCGGATCTGCGATATGGACGACGCTGCGCTGGCGGCCGCGCACACGGCATGGAAGCAACTCCGCACGGACGCATCGGCGCGTTTCGATGCCGAGCATCGCTTCGATGCTTCCGAGGTCGCCCCCTATGTCACCTGGGGGACCAGTCCCGACCAGGCGCTGCCGGTGAATGGCACCGTGCCGCCATTGAGCGACGCCTCGGGTGATATCGAGAAGGCAACTTGGCACAAGGCGCTGGATTACATCGGCTTGGCGCCTGGCACGCCGATCGAAGGTATTCCGATCGACCGCGTGTTCATCGGTTCGTGTACGAATGCCCGCATCGAGGACCTGCGCGAGGTGGCGCGGGTGGTGCAGGGGCGCAAGGTTGCACCAAGCGTGCGGGCGATGGTGGTGCCTGGCTCCGGGCTGGTCCGTGACCAGGCCGAACGCGAAGGGATCGCGCAGGTGCTGGTCGAGGCAGGGTTCGAATGGCGACAGCCGGGCTGTTCGATGTGCCTGGCGATGAACGACGACGTACTCGCGCCGGGCGAGCGTTGCGCCTCTACGACCAACCGCAACTTCGAGGGTCGGCAGGGCCGGGGCAGCCGCACGCATCTGATGAGTCCGGCCATGGCTGCCGCTGCCGCAATCGCCGGACGCATCGTCGACATTCGCAAGGAGTTCCGTGCATGAGCGAAACGCACCGTATCACAGGCGTGGCGGCGCCATTGCCAATCGGCAACCTGGACACCGACCAGATCATGCCCAAGCAGTTCCTGCTGGGGATCGACAAGAGCGGATTGGCAGACGGACTGCTGCATGACCTGCGTTTCGACACCGAAGGTCGGCTTCGCCCGGACTTCGTGCTCAACCGTCCGGAATATCGCGGCGCGCGCATTCTGTTGGGCGGGGCGAACTTCGGCTGCGGATCGAGCCGGGAGCACGCGGTATGGGGATTGCAGCAGGCCGGGTTCGATGCTGTCGTCGCGCCGAGTTACGGAGAGATCTTCTATTTCAATGCGATGAACAATCGCCTGCTGCTTGTCACCTTGCCGCCGGAGCAGGTCCAGGCGTTGATGGACAGCGTGGCGCATGGCCAGGAAAAGCGCCTGACCATCGACGTGGAGAAGCAAATCGTTTCCACGCCGCAGGGCGATGAATATCCCTTCGATTTGCAACCCAGGCAGAAGCGGATGCTGGTCGATGGCTTGGACATGATCGGCATGACCTTGCGCGATGCAGCAGCCATCGACCGGTTCGAAGCTGAGCATTGGCAGGTACGTCCCTGGTGCCGTGTCGATATCGCCAGGACGCGGGCAAGAAAACGCGGTGCGGGCTTGAATTCCGTACGCAGCCAAGGACAGGCCTTGTCCTCCGAAAAGGAAAGGTAGCGATGAACATGGCGATCATGGGGAACGGATGGTTAACGTTCAGCCACTGCCTGCTTGCGGCGGCTGGGCGATGTGTATTTCACGACAGGGACACGGAACCCCCTACCGAGATGCGGCCGTGTCGGATTCGCTGATGAAGTTCATCGGCGTCTTGCCGAGCCGCCGTTTGAACATGGTGGAAAACGCGCTGGGGCTGTCGTAGCCCAGATCCAGCGCCACCTGCGTGACGGACTGCCCAGCCGATAGCCGGGGCAGCGCCGCCAGCAGGCAGGCTTGCTGCCGCCATGCCCCGAAACTCATGCCCGTCTGCTGGTGAAAGAACCGGGTGAAAGTGCGCAGGCTCTTGTGCAGCCGTTGCGCCCACATCTGCGGCGTGGCCTGGATGCTGGGCGACTTCAGGAACGCCTTGCACAGCCGTGCAAGCTGGCGGTCTTGGGGGATCGGCGCGAACAGGGGCATCGTCTGCGTCTGGCGCACTTCGTGCAGCAGCAACTGCGCCAGCGCACCGTCGCGCCCGTCCTCGTCGTACAGCGCGGGCATGTCCGCCGAGGCCAGCAGCAACTGGTGCAGCAGAGGGGAGATGACCAGCGCCTCGCAGTGATCTGCCGGGCGCGGCGCGGCAGCCGGCTCGATGTAGAGGCTGCGCGTACTCACACCCTGCATCCGCACGCGGTGGGGTTTGCCGGCGGGAATCCACACGCCGCTGTACGGTGGAATGGCCCATGCGCCATCGTCCGTTTCCACTTCCATCACCCCGCTCATGCCGTACAGCACCTGGGCGCGCCGGTGCGTATGGGTGTCGAGCAAGGTGCCCGGCGGGTAATCGGTGCCGATGGCCAGCACGGGGCGCGCCACGGCATCCACGGAGTCCAGCGGTATGTTGCGCATGGCAATGGATGGCCTAAACAAAAGGATTATTGACCAATCAGCGAGAGACAGCCAATTCGGCGCACCCTATCGTGAAGTTTCGTCCTCTCACGATGCGGTTTCCGCCATGTACTTCCTGCTTTTGTTCTTTGGTTTCCTCGCCGGGATAACGACCGTGCTGTTCGGCTTCGGCGGTGGCTTCGTCGTCGTGCCCGTGCTGTATTCCGTGCTCCTGGCTACGCATGGCGGCAGCGCCGTGGGCGACGCCGCCATGCACGTGGCCGTTGCCACGTCCACCTGCGTGATGATCTTCGGTGCGGGGCTGGCGACGATGCGCCATCACAAAGCTGGCACGGTGCCGTGGGATCAGGTGCGCCCGCTACTGGGCTACATCGCCGTGGGCGCAATACCGGGCGCGGCTGCCGCATTGGCATTGAGCGGGGACTGGGTACGCTGGGCCTTCATCTTCTACCTGGGGTTGACGATCCTCGACAGCATCCTGCGGCCGGGCTTCACCCAGGAAACGGCTGCGCGGATTCGTCCATGGGGACGGTGGATGACCGCTGCCGCAGGCACGGCGATTGGTGCGATCGCCGCCTTCCTGGGCGTGGGCGGCAGCGTGATGACCGTGCCGCTGATGCGCCGCCGCGGCGCCAGCATGACCGCTGCGACAGCAGCGGCCAACCCACTGTCGCTGCCAATGGCCGTGGTCGGCTCGGCGACTTATGCGCTGCTGGCGTGGAACGATGCACCGCTGGGTGCATGGCACGCGGGTTACATCGACTTGCGCGCTTGCGCGGTCTTGGCGGTTGGTTCATGGCTGGGTATCCGGGCCACATCGAGGTGGATTGGCCGGATTCCCGATACCATTCACGCCAAGGCATACATCACGCTGCTGTGCGTCGTTCTGCTGGTGATGCTGGTGGCTTAGTCTTCTCTGCCTCTAGCTGTGATCTCTCAGTAGGTTGTTCATCCGGGGCTCCTGGGGGCTGGTTTGGCTTCGTAACCCCCATCTTCCAGAGATGCCCCGGATGAACAACCTACTGAGAGATCACAACTAGTCCACAATGCAGGTCAACGATCTGATCGTTGGCCTCATCGCCCACGAGCTCAAAGCGTTCCCGGCCAGCAAAGGGCAGTACGGGTACGTCTATGCGCTCAACGCCTCCCGCGACCATGTGGTCTGCCGCGGCATTCCTTCCGCCGAGGACATCCAGTAGGACTGGGGACATCGTCTAGGCTCAAGTCGCAACAACCAGATACGTGGCCGTTGTCATCGCCGATATCAATCTCGGCCAGCAATCAAGCCACATCGGCGTCCGATGTGAACAGCTTGGGCCACGGGGCCGGATCGGCCCATACCCATCCACTGCACACAGTCAGCTCATGGCACGCGCGTAGGTCCGGATCAGCGAGTCGGGGCAGACAAGGATGGTGAAAACGGGGCGAGGTGGTCTCCGCTTTGTTTGTCGCGTCGAGGACTGGTTTCGGTTCGACTGCCACCGGATTGGCTTCCCTCCGGTGTTGTCCCATGAACTCTTGCGCTGTTCCTCATGCCGCTCGCGCTCGCCCAGCATTGATTGCTACGGCCATCGCCATTCTGACATTGGCCACCCGCGCCGCCGCGGCGGAAGTCTGGGTCGTTACCGACTCGCATCATCCGGTCCTTGGCCAGGCTGACCGACACCTCATCCTGGACGCGGCCGCGGTGCTCGAAGCGGAGCTGGCCGACAACCTGCCCACCGATCCTGAGCGCGCCAGCGCCATCGTCCAGCAACGCCTGAAGCTGGGCGCTACAGACCTGCAGCGAAGGATCGGCACCGCCTACCAGGGCATTGCCGACGCCTGGAGCCTTGGCGTCACCAAGGTTCCGGCCATCGTGGTGGATCGCCGATACGTGGTTTATGGCGAGACGGACGTGGGCCATGCGGTAGCCCGCATCGACCAATACCGGAGGACGCAGCCATGACGAGGCGTCCCTTCGCGCCATCCCGGCGCCAGCGGTTGGCCATCGCAGCGCTGCTGCTGGGGTGTTCCGCATCGTCCTTCGCACTGAACACCGCCACCATCGTGGCCTCCACCCTGTCGCCGGATTGCCTGGAGTACCGCGTCACCGGCATCTGCTACTGGCTCTATTGCACCTGGACCGGATGCACCGTGCGCACCTCGATCAAGGTGCACCACTACATCCCGGATGCCGTGGTGTCGAGCTACTCGAACACCGGCGAGAACCCTTGGGTCGAGGTGCGGGCGATGAGCCTGCCGAACCCGACCGCGAAGGCCGGCGGCGACGGCACCACCAACGAGGATCACGAGAACAACCTGGCGAAGTTCAAGAACGCCGACGTCATAGGCCATCCCGGTGGCCATGTGTTCAGCCAGTTCGCCAGCGCCTCCGGCTACACCTGCGAGGGCGCCGGCACCGCCTTCATGCCCTATCTGCTGAGCACGCTCGACACGATGGCATGGCGCTACAACATCCCCGAGGCGCTGTATCCGGAAGCACTGATTCCCGGCCGGCGCGAGATCGGCACGCGCACGGCCATGAATCTCTGGGGCAACGTCTATCCGCGTGGCGGCTTCCTGCACCAGGTGGATGACCACAAGGCCGCAGCCGTAGTCGCCCAGCGCGCGGGTGACATCGTGACGCGCCGCAACCAGATCCACGTCTACCAACCGCTGCTCGCCAGTTCGCGCGATGGCTACTGGCCGGCCGGTGCCCTGATGGAAACCGATGCCGCCACGGGCAAGTGGCAGGAGCTGACCCCCACGCTGTCCCGCAGTTGCGCGGTATTCCCCCACGGCAATGCCAAGGTGCAGGCCCGGCAAGGCGACTACGCCTGGGCATTGTGGCGTCCTTATAGCTGCTGCCAGCGCCGCGGCCAGATATTCCTCGGCAGCGTCGATTTCCTGTGAGGCCCGATGCCATGACGACTTCATTTCCGAACGCCCGTCGATTTCTGCACGTCGCATTGGCCGTTGTCGCATCGCTGTGCTGCTCCAGCGCCGGGGCACAGACCAGCGTCAATGAGTACGGCGTCCAGCATCAGGGCAGCGTGATCGGCGATGACGTGCTCTACAGCATTGGAGGCGGCCGCGCGGTGTCCATGAGCGGTGCGGCCAGCATGCACTCCATCGGTGTTGGCGTCGGCTGGAACAGCAACCTGATCTGTGGCGACATGAGCATCACCACCACGCTGCAGAACCAGTTGAACGGCATCACCAACGGCTTCCAGGCCATCATGTCCTCGGTGATCCAGAACGCCACCGCTGCCGTGGCGTCGCTGCCCGCCTTGATCATCCAGCGCGCCGACCCAGGGCTGTACAACCTGCTGACGAATGGGGTGCTGCAAGCCAGGCTGGATTTCGATCGCAGCAAGCTGACCTGCCGTGCCATCGCCAATCGCATGGCCGACATGGCGGGTGGGCAACTCGGCTGGGACCAGCTTGCCGAAGGCATGGCGCTGAAGCAGGCCCTCGCGAGCACCGATGCGGTCTCGGCGATCGACGACGCCGAGGCGAACCGTGGCAACAATGGCGTTCCGTGGGTCGGCGGAGACAACGCCGGCGGCGCGGGCCAACGCCCGGTGCGTGTGGTCGGCGACGTGACCCGCGCCGGCTACAACCTGCTCAATGGCCGTGGCGTCGGCGATGCCAGTTCGATTCCGCAAGCCAGTTGCGGCGGCAACATGGCCTGCCAGACCTGGAGTTCGCCCGATGCCGCCGCGGCCTGGGCCGTTCGCGTGCTGGGCGAGCAGGAACAGCGCACCTGCGATGCATGCACCAAGACCGTCACCACGCCGGGCGTTGGCCTGACCCCGCTGATCCAGGAGGAATACGAGGACAAGCTGCAGGCCCTGCAGGAGTTGGTCGCCGGCAGCCGTCCAACCACGGCGCAGAACCTGCAGGCTGCGGGCAGCGCGTCGCTGCCCATCACCCGTGGCGTGATCGAGGCGCTGCGCGACGAGACGGACCAGGACATCCTGGCTCGGCGCCTGGCCTCGGAGGTTGCGCTGGCCAGCGTGCTGGAGAAGGCGCTGCTGCTGCAACGCACGCTGCTGACCGGGCGCAAGGAGCCCAACGTGGCCGCCAACGAACTGGCCCAGAAGGCCGTCACCCATGAAAGCGACATCCTCGATCGCGAGATTCACAACCTGAAGACCGAACTGGAACTGCGCCGCGAACTGGCCAGCAACTCGCCGATGGCGATCATCCAGCGGCACAGCACCCGAGCGGCGGGTTCGCGCGGCATCTACGAGGGCGATCCGGTGCGCAACCGCGTCGATGAACTCCAGCGGCCGCCGTCCGGCGGAAGCCATCCATGAACGCCGGCAAGTGGCGCCTGCGCTGGCTGTCCAGCCGGCGTGTCGGCGTGGCGTTGTTGTGGGCATTGCTGCTGCTGATCGCCGCGACCGTCGTGAATGCAGTCGGCATCCGCATCGCAGGCGGCATCGACGGCTGGCAAGCATGGATGGCAGCGCAATCCGGAGCCTTCCTGGCCTGGCGGTTGTTGCTCTACGCCGCCACCGCCTGGGGTTGGCTCTGGATGCGACGTCGCCTGCGCGCACGGGAACCGGAGCACGCTGCCGGGCAGCGGCTGCTGCACGCGGAGATTGCGGCCATCGTCGCCGTGATCGTGCTGGAAGCCAGCCTGCTGATGCAGGCACGGTAGCGCGGGGTTCGCCATGACGCTGTACACCACCGACTACCTGGAGTACTACCTGACGCTGGTGTCCTGGGTGGTCCACAACGGCATCTGGTCGGTGCTGGTCGCCAGCGGCATGTTCGCCGTCCCGTTCCTGGCGATCGTCATCCAGGAATGGTTGAAAGCCCGCGCGGAAGGCGCGGACGAAGGCAACAAGGGCGTGCTGTCCTCGGCTCGCATCGAGAGCCGCGTCTTCGTCGCCATCGTGGTGATCATGTTCGCGGGCATTCCCTTCATCGATGTCGATCTCAACACTATCCGCTACGACCATTCGCGCTCGACGCAATGCCAGGTAAGCGTCCCGGAGCCGACCGATACCGGCTGGTCGCAATCGTTCAGCACGATCAACAACCAGTCGGCCAAGGTGCCGGTGTGGTGGTTCGCCATGCACGCGATCTCGCGCGCGATCACCGGCGCCTCGGTCGCGGCCATTCCCTGCGGCACCGACCTGCGGCAGATCCGCATGGACATCGACGCGACCCGCATCGACGACCCGGTGCTGGCCCAGGAGGTCAGCGATTTCACCCGCGACTGCTATGGCCCCGCCCGCGCCAAGCTGTTCATGACCCGGCCCAGCCTGAGCGAGGAGCAGATGCACGACGTCACCTGGATCGGCTCCAGCTACTTCGTCGACACGGCCGGCTTCTACGACAGCTACCGCTCCAGGACACCGCGCGATGCCTGGCCGTTCGACGCCACGCGCGACGCCGGCCTGGCCCAGGTGCCCGGCGGGGGCGGCTACCCGACCTGCCGGCAGTGGTGGTCCGACGGCGGCCAGGGCCTGCGGGCACGACTGCTGGCCCAGGTCGATCCCAACCTGCTGACGCGACTGGCCGGCTGGGCGGGCTTCCTGAGCCAGGCCGAGGTCAACGACTCGGTGATCCGCGCCGTCGCGAGCCCTCGGCAACAGAAGCTCAACCGGGGGGCGGTCTACACGGACTACGGTGGCCAGATCGACATGACGCTGCCCAACATCGTCACCCGCGCCGCCAGCGACGTGGGGCTGACCGTCGGATCACTGGGCTATTTCCCGGCGATGGACGTGGTGCGGCAGGCGCTGCCGATGGTGCTGTCGCTGCTCAAGATGGCGCTGGTCATCTGCATCCCGCTGGTGCTGCTAATCGGCACCTATGACCTCAAGACCATGGTCACGGTGAGCGTGGTGCAGTTCGCGCTGTTCTTCACCGAATTCTGGTTTCAGCTCGCCCGCTGGATCGACTCGACGATCCTGGATGCGCTCTACGGCTGGGGGTGGGGCTGGAACCGGCCGCACACGAACTTCGATCCGCTGGTGGGCCTCAACAACACCTTCGGAGACATGCTGCTGAACTTCGTGATGGCGACGATGTTCCTAGTGCTCCCGGCATTCTGGATTGGCGCATTGACTTGGGCTGGGATTAGGGCCGGAACTGTCGCAAATGCTTTCTCGGCAGGCACCAAAGACGCGGGCAACGCGGGCGGCAAGGGGCTAGGCGTCATGTCGAGGAAGCTGAAATGATTCAGCGATGAACGGCTTCAATCTTCTTCGCTGTACATCACGTGAGAGGTGTCGTTGTAAAGGTTTGGATCGTAGCCAGGCGTTTGACGTAGTTCATCCAGACTCGCAGGAAATTGCAGGTCAAAATCGTCGTCGCCCCCCGGCGTCTGCTCCGCCATCCTGGCTGCCACAACGAGAGCGACCAGTATCAGCGCCACCCAGAATGCGACGTACAGCAACACCCCGAGGACCGCCAGCTTGATCACCCAGATCAGCACCGCTGCACCGCCCGCCGGCAGTGCCTGCGCCACCAGCCACCGATGCGCCCGACGCTCCGCGCGCAGGCAAACGCCCCATACACCGCCCAGCCAGCGGCCGAGTCGCGCTGCGGTGGTCATGCGTGCGGTGTGCTTCATGGTTGGCTACCTCATGGTCGTTCCACGGTCGTTGGGCTAGGCGGTGCCGTTCTCCTTCATGCCTGCCGCGCCGCGAATGCTTCGGCGGTCATGATCAAGCCGGGAAAGTCCTCTCGCATGGCGAGAATGTCCGCATCGCCTGTGATCAATGCATCCGCCTTGCCGACATGCGCGAGCACCAGGAACACCTGGTCCTTCTCGTCGCGGCAGGCCGGCAGGTCTGGCCATGGCGCCGGCAGTTCCACCACATCGGCGTAGGGCAGAAAGTCCGCCAGCAACTCCTGCTGTTCCGAGGTCGACAGCTTGAACTTGGGAAAGGCCAGGACGCGCAGGAGTTCACTGGCCGTCTCCCGGCAGACCAGCGGCTGCAACTGCTGTTGCTGCCAGGCATGGCGTATCCAGGCCAGGCGTCCTGCATTGAAGACCAGCGCCGACAGCACGATGTTGGTGTCGAGCACGACCCTGCGCATCAGCGCCGCGCCCAGGCCACGGCATCCTCGACGTCCTGCTCGGTGATCCCGAGTTGCTCCAGCTTCTCGCGCACGGCCTGGGCCTTCTGGACCCGCACGGGGGTCAGGACGATCCGACCGCCTTCGACGGTCACGTCGAAGTACTCCGCCGCATCCACGCCGGACACGGCCGCCTTGGGCAGCGTGATCTGGTTTTTCGAAGTGAGCTTGGCAAGCATGGGAAGCCTCCGTAAGTTTCAAAGGAAATCTTACTTCCTTACTTCATTCCCGACAAGCATGCCTTCGGGCGCATGGATTTCAGGACCTGCCGTGCTTTCAGCGCCGGTTGAAGCGGCCTGATCCGGTGAAAACACAGCGCCTGTTCCGATCCCCAATCCTGGAGCGCATGGGCTCCGCATTGATTGCGGCACACGAAGCCAACTGCCCCTATACCAAAGGGCTTGTCGAAGGCCAAAGGGCTGGGGAAGGGGCAAGGGAATGGCCTCAACGGGAAAGGCCCTACCCGAAAAGGCCAAAAGGCTCCTCCGGCCAGCCCATCACCAGGATGTCGCCATGCTTTCGCTGTTCCAGCGCAAACGGGTGCCGCTGGCCAACGCCGCGGCGCCGCCTCCCGTCGAGCCTGCCAAAGGGTTGACCCGGCCGCAGTCGGCCACATCGCTGCTGGCGGAGCCGCGCCGGCAGCGATTGCTGGAACACATCTGGCAGCGCACCTCGCTGTCGCGTCGGCAGTTCCGCTCGCTGTACCTGGCGCCACTGGAGCGCTACGCCGAGCTGGTCCAGCAGTTCCCGGCCTCGGAGGCGCATCACCATGCCTGGCCGGGCGGCATGCTGGACCACGGCCTGGAGATCGTGGCCTACGCGCTCAAACTGAGGCAGTCCCACTTGCTCCCGGCCGGCGCCTCGCCCGAGGCCCAGGCCGCGCAAGCCGAGGCCTGGACCGCCGGTACCGCCTACGCCGCGCTGCTGCACGACATTGGCAAGATCGCGGTCGACCTGCACGTCGAGCAGGCCGATGGCCTGGTCTGGCACCCCTGGCACGGGCCGCTGCGGCAGCCGTACCGCTTTCGTTACCGGACGGATCGCGAGTACCGGCTGCATGGCGCCGCCACTGGGCTGCTCTACACCCGTGTGCTCGATGCCGGCATCCTCGACTGGCTGAGCGACTACCACGATCTATGGTCGGCGCTGCTCTACGTCCTGGCGGGCCAGTACGAGCATGCCGGCACGCTGGGCGAGCTGGTCGTCAAGGCCGACCAGGCATCGGTGGCCCTGGCGCTCGGCGGTGATCCGGCCAGGGCCATGGCGGCGCCGAAGCATGCGCTGCAGCGCAAGCTGCTGGATGGCCTGCGCTACCTGCTGCGCGAGGAGTTCAAGCTGAACCAGCCCGGCGGCCCGTCGGATGGATGGCTGACCCAGGACGCACTCTGGCTCGTCAGCAAGACGGTCAGCGACAAACTGCGCGCGCATCTCCTGTCGCAGGGCATCGAAGGCATCCCATCGAACAACACCGCCGTCTTCTCGGTGCTCCAGGACCATGGCATCGTGCAGCCCGCCCCGGATGGAAAGGCGATCTGGCGGGCGACCGTCACGAGCGGCACCGGCTGGTCGCACAGCTTTACCTTCCTGCGCCTGTCGCCGGCCTTGATCTGGGAGTCGGGCGAGCGTCCCGCACCGTTCGCCGGCACGGTCACGACGGAAGAGCCCCTCCCTGGCGATGAGGCAGCGCCGGGCTCCGACGGCATCCCGGCCACCTCACCGCCCCCTGGGGTGGCGGATTCCCCGGCCGGGCTCGCGGACCCGGTCTCCGATCTGCTGTCGATGCTCGATGCATCCGGCGCAGCCACCGCCGGTGCATCGTCCGCCGGCGCGGAACCGCCGTCACCATCCGCCGGAGCAACTGTGACAGTGACCCATTCGGCGCTGACCGGTCCTGCCACGATGCCGGCTCCCGCGAAGGCCACGCCGTCCGGGGAAGCCTTCATCGCCTGGCTCAGGCAAGGCATCGAGTCGCGCAAGCTCATCATCAACGATGCGAAGGCACTGGTGCATACCGTCGATGGCACGGCGTACCTGGTCAGCCCCGGCGTCTTCCAGCGCTACGTGCAGGAACATCCGGAGATCCAGGCGCTGGCCCGACAGGACGATCTGCACGACTGGCAATGGGTGCAGAAGCGCTTCGAGAAGCTGGGGCTGCACCGCAAACAGGACAGCGGCCTGAACATCTGGACCTGCGATGTCACAGGACCGCGCAAGTCGCGGCGGTTGCACGGCTATCTGTTGGCGGCGCCTTCGGCATTGTTCGCGGAAGTCCCGCCGGACAACCCCTACCTGTCCCTGGCGCGCGGCTAGGAGTCTCCTCGCCACACACGGGCAGCGCACCTGCCGACCCTATGTCTTGCATCGTCGATACCCCCTCATGCTCGATGGGCGACCCAACCCTTGAAGGTGAACGCGCAATAGAAAAGGTCGATGTCCGTGAATCCAGCCTCGCGGAGCAGATCGACATCCTGCACGGGCGAAAGCACGGGCAGCCGTTCCTTGATCGCCGCGATGCTGCCTTCGGCTTGACGCACGGGTACGCCGGAAATAGCCGCGAACACCGCATTGCGCGAGAGCCATCTGTCCCGACCGGGATCTTCGCCGGGAAAGCTGTGATGCGCGACGACAAGGGGCGCACCGGGCTTGAGTCGCAGGTGCATCTGCTGCAGCGTCTTCAGGCGCTCGGCTGGAGGCAGGAAATGCAATGTCAGCAGGCAGGTCGCGCCATCGAAGGGCCCCTTGGGGGCGCTGTCGATATAGCCCTCGTGCAAGCGCACGTGAGGCGCCATCGGGCCCAGGATCGTGCGGGCGAGTTCGAGCATCTCTGCGGAAGGATCGACGCCGTCGAACTGCCAGCCGGGCTGCATTTCAGCGAGGGCCTTCAGTTCCAGCCCGCCGCCGGCGCCGAGCACCAGGATGCGCGCGTCGGCCGGTGCGCGTTCGGCCAGCAGCACGCCCGCCATCCGGTGCAGGTCGCACAGGCCCGGCACGATCCTCGCGGTTCTTTCCGCATAGCCCGATACAGCCGCCGGGTCGGAGAACGACGTCATAGAGCGCGGCTTTCCGCTTGCGCTGGCTCGATCGTCTCGGGCCAAAGCAGTGACCGGTGAATGTGAAATCCCGTCATGGCCCCGTTGCCCACGGCCAGCGACACCGAATGAGGAAACCGTGCCGCGTCGCCGCAGGCAAAGACCCCAGGCACCGAGGTCTTGCTCTCGGCATCCGTGCGGATCTGGATGCCCATGGGCGTTTCTTCCAGTGCACAACCGATTGTCTCGGCCAAAGGGCTGGAGGGGGCGGTTCGCGTTACAACAAACAGGCCCGCAAAGCTCAGTCGCCTCCCATCCACCATCGTCACGTCGGCATGTCCCTCGATCCTGTCGATGCGGGCCTCGTCGATGACCACGCCTCGGCGTTCCAAAGTGGACCTGATTTCCTCGTTGAGTTCCAATGCACCGTTGACGAGCAAGGTGACATCCCCCCAATCCGTCAGCAGCTCAGCCTGATGGATGGACATCGGGCTGGCACCGACGATGCCGATGCGTCCCTGTCCAAGTTCATAGCCATGGCAGTACGGGCAGTGAAAAACCGTCTTCCCCCAGCGTTGCGCGAGTCCGTCGATGGCTGGAAGCTGGTCGGTCACCCCCGTCGCCAATAGAATGCGTCGCCCCAGGTGCGACTCGCCATCGGCCGTCGTGACGGTGAATTCGTCCGCCTGCCCGGCGACCGCTTCCACCCGACCTTCAAGCCAGGTCAGCGTTGGATAGGCCTCGAGCTGGCGGCGTGCGTTTGCAGCGATTTCACCTGGCGGCACACCATCCTGGCCGAGAAATCCGTGTGAATGGCTGGCGAAGCGGTTGCGCCGCTGGCCCGCATCGATCACCAGCACTGACCTGCGTGCGCGCACCAGTTGCAGGGTCGCGGCCATGCCTGAGTAGCTTCCGCCGACGACGATCACGTCGTGATTCATGATTTATTCCTTGAGTGTCGTAAGGCCGCATGCCGGCGTGCGAAGTCAGAGGCCAGATCGGCAAGGGTGATTTCCGAAAACCGCGTGAGCAGCAGCGCCTCGGCTTCGGCAAACGTGCCTTCGAGTGCCGCATTGACCGTCTGCTCGACCAGACACTCCGGTGTCTCGTTGCGGTTGCCGATGGCAAACGTCGCCGGCTCTCCCAGGGCTTCGTGCAACTGACGCAGGGTGACGCTGCCAAGGTCGGCGTGGATACGCCATCCTCCTGCGTGGCCTCGTTCGGAGGTGACGATTCCCGCTTGCCGCAGGTATCCCATCGTGCGCCGAACGACGACCGGGTTGGTGCCCAGGCACAGCGCCAAGGTTTCCGAGGTAACGGGTCCATCCTGCTCGGCCATGTGCAGCAGCGCATGCAGGACAGACGAGAGGCGGCTGTCTCTTTTCATGAAACAAATGATGTTACGAAAAAGGCCGCGTGTCAAATGCGAGGTGGCAATGAACACCTGGCAAGTCACAGCCTTGACGTACAAGAACGTTGTTGACACCTCACCGCCATGACGGCATGGCTATTCGGTGCCGCTCTCTTCCTCGGACAGTTGCGCCTCGGTCGCGGCCATCAGTGCCGCGGCCGAGCACCCCAGCCCCTTCGCGATCCGCAGGATCAACACCAGCGTGGGCATGTGCTCGCCGCGCTCGATCTTGCCCATGTGCGACCGGGCGATGCCCGCCTGTTCCGCGAGCACCTCCTGCGCCAGCCCCTGCGCGGACCGGGCCTCGCGCACGGCAACGCCGAAAGCGCGCGCTGGCTCGCTTTCATAGGTTCTTGTCCCTGCGGGTCTCCCGCGTTGCACCGATCGCTTCTGCATCAACAGAAGCGTCACGCGCAAAGCGAATCTAAACCACGTTAAACTTATCTCATCGACCGGTCGCGCCCGGTTTTTCCCAGTGTCGGCGTTGTGCAGGTGACACGATGATCGCTCCCGATCCCTTGAACATTGCCCTGTCGGACTGCCTGGCCTATCCCCGGTTGTCGGTGCCGATGGCGGAACATCGCCGGCGCCATCCGGACCACCCCATTCGCCTTCATGAAGAACGCCTGGTGGATCTGCATCGAGGACTGCTCGCGGGGGCCTTCGAGGCAGGCCTCTGCCAGTCGCCCGCAGCACCGGAAGGCATCGATGTGCGCCCCGTCTGGCGCGACACGCTGGCATTGGCCGTGTCGGCCCATCACCCCTTGCTGGCCTTCGCGTCAGTGTCCCTGGAGCAGGCGGCTGACCACCCTTGGATCGCCCTGGATGGGCGCGGCTGTGTGGGCTACTGCGGGCAGATCGACTCACTGCTGACGGCGGCCGGCGTCGTTCCCTCGGCCGTCACGACGGCCACATCGTTCGGGTTGATGATGACCTTGGTGGCCGCCGGCTACGGCGTCTGCCTCGCACCCGCCGCCCGCATCGAGGGTCATCGTTCCCTTGGCGTTGTCCAGCGTCCCTTGCAAGAGGGCGCGCTGACGCTCACCACGTACTTCCTGAGCCGTCGTAGTACGGACAGCACCCACCTGGAGCCGTTTTTCCAAGCGCTCCAGGCAAGCGCCTGACCGAACCTCGGCGCGACCCTGGCTTGATCAATCTCCGGCCGTCGCTTCGGCGGCATCGGCAGCGACGGCTTCGCGCACCAGCCGCTGCACGCTTTGCCGGACCGGCTCAGGGAACTCGGTCGTCACGGCTGGCTCGCTCGCCTGCGTGCACTGTGCGGCCACCAGCCGCGCGGCAAGGTGCAGGTTCGTTGGATTGACGGCTTCGATGGCCGGCCGTGTCCCGAGAGCCTCGTACGAGCGCAGAAGAGCGTGGTAGATGTCCCAGGTGTCGATACCCCGTGGCAGTTGCTTCAGGACGGACTGGACCAGCCTGCGCTTGAGCGGATCGAGTTGCCAGTCCGGCACCCGCTGCCCGCGATGCCCCATGTGGATCGACAGCAGGTTGCCGGCCTGGATCTCGTAGGTGATCCAGCGGCGCGACTTGCCCGCGAGCTTGGCGTAGTCCGCCACCGAGAGGTTGTGTGGTGCCTCGAAGGTCTCCAGCACTTGCAGGCGTTCGCGCTGCGCCTCCGACAGGCGCGGCCGTGCGTACTCGGGCATGCGCACGGCCGACAGCCGCTGCACCGATGCCGGCGCTTCAAGTTGGTCGGGCGTTGGCGCGGTCACGATCAGTTGCGGCGCAGTGAGGTCGACCACCGGAGACTGCACGGCCGCCTGGCCGGCGATGGTCGGCAGGCCCTGGAGCGTGATGGTCAGATGCCGGCTGGCAACCTCGACCTGGTTCTGCTCGAACAGGTCCAGGCGATCAGCCCAGTCCTGCATCATGACGCGGCGTTGCTCGACGTATTCGGCATGGTTGTAGGTCGCGCTGATCTTGTCTGGATCGGCATGCGATAGCTGGGCATCCACCCATTTCTTCGGGTAGCCGAGTTCGTTCAGCGCCGTCGAGATCGTCGCCCGGATGCCATGCCCCGTGAGCTGGTCCTCGTAGCCCATGCGCTTGAGCGCGGCGTTGAGCGTGTTCTCGCTGATCGGGTTCTTCAGGCACCAGTCGCCTGGGATGAGATGGACCTGGGCAGGCTTGCATTGGTCCAACAGGTGGCGAACGATCTCCTGCGCCTGCACCGACAGCGGCACGATGTAGGGCGGGATGTCGATCAGGCGCTTGCGCTTCTTCCTGGTGAGCAGCTTGCGCTGCTTGAGCCTGGCCACGGGGATGATCCACAGGCCCCGGTCGAGATCGAACTGATCGGGCGTGGCGAAGCGCAACTCGCCAGTGCGCACACCGGTGAGCATCAGCAACCGCAAGCCCAATTGCGTGTTCAGGCGACCGCGGTACTTGCGCAGCGTCTGCAGCATGACTGGCAGCTCGTGCATGCGCAGGAACGGGTTGTGTTCGACCGGCGGCAATGGCAGCGCGACCACTTCCAGGTCCCTGGACGGGTTCTCGCCCATGTTGGGAATCGCCACCGTGGCGTAGGTGAACAACTGGGTAAACCAGGTCCGCAGCTTCTCGGCCACGGACAGCGAGCCGCGCTTTTCCACCCTGCCGATGATGTCCAGCAGGTGCGCGCGGGTGATCTCGTAGATGGTCAGGTGCCGCAGCGACGGGAACACGTCTTTCTTGAAGACGCGCCCGATCTGCTCCAGGCTGGTCTGCCGTCCTTCCTCCAGCGAGAGACGGCGATGGGCCAGCCATTGCTCGTAGACGGCCATGAAGGTGTGCTCGCCGGCCAGGACGATCGCGTGCCGCTTGCGCTTGCGTTCGCTGTGGGGATTGACGCCCTTGGCGAGCAGCGAGCGGGCTTCATCGCGCAGCGCGCGGGCGTCCTTCAGCGAGAGCGCTGGATACGTGCCAAAGGACATGCGGTCGCGCTTGCCGCCCCACGAGAAGCGGAAGTGCCACGCCTTTGCACCGGTGGCTGAAACAAAGAGGGAAAGGCCGTCTGTGTCGGCCAGGGTGTACGGTTTGCCGGTCGCCTTGGCTTGGCGAACCGTGAGGTCCGAAAGCATGATCCCAACTCCTTGAAAGCGAGTTGAGTGCCATGTTTCCCATCGAGCCCCGGCTCCCCCAGCAACAATGCGGAATCGGGAAGCTCCGCATTGAGATGTACCACTTAATGTACCGGTTTTGACCGGCTGTCAGTAGATTTCGCTGGACGTCACTGGAACGGATTTTCTGGAAAAATCGAACCGTGACAATGACTTGCAACACTCCATGGAGGTCCTTGGAACACCGTGGAAAGTTGAAGTGGAGCGGGCGATGGGAATCGAACCCACGTCAGTAGCTTGGGAAGCTACAGCTCTACCATTGAGCTACGCCCGCGCGGCGTGGGGCAAGTCTAGAGCGAGTCATGCCCTTTGAGAAGAGAGGTGCCGGCGGCCGGGCGAGGGACCGGCGCACCGGCCCCTCGCTGCCGCGGCATCTCAGAAGCTGCCGCTGAAGTTGACGAACAGCGTGGCGTCGCGCGCACCCTTCTGCGCAGTGGTGCCGGTGATGCCGAAGTTGCTCTGCAGGCCCCACACCCCGGTACGGGCGCCGAGCACCACCGTGGCGTAGTTGCGGTCCAGGTCCAGGCCCGGCACACGATAGGTACCGACCTCCGGCATGGACTGCAGCCAGGCGCTGGCTTCCTTCGGGTCCTCGAACTCGTGGTCGTAGGTGACCTGCAGGTACGGCTTGACCGCCGCGCCGTCGAGGCGCACCTGCCAGCCGACGCGGCCGACCAGCGAGTCGATGTCCTGGTCGCCGTAGCCCAGTGCGCTGGAACTCTCGTTGCTTTCCTCGTAGCCATCGAGCTTGATCTTCTGCCAGGTCAGGCCGACCACCGGACCGTGCTTGATCGCGCCCTGGCCCAGCTCGTAGCCGGCATTGATCGCCGCGGTCAGGTTGCTGCCGTCCGGCGAGCCGCTGTGGGTGCGCGTGGCGGCGCCCAGCTGGACCTTGCGGTCCACGTCGTAGCCGAGCCAGGTGTAGCTGACCTGGGCGTTGACCCAGACCGGGCCGGTGTACCAGCCGAAGAAGCCGCCGAGCGTGGTGTCGGTCTGCTTGAAGCTGCCGCGGCTGTTGCCGAAATCGGCGTCCAGGCGGCCGTAGCCGGCGAAGCCGCCGAACACCAGGTCGCCGCGGGTCCAGTCCACGCCGAACAGGCCGGCGGGCGAGGTGCCGTCGTACAGGTCGGCATGGTCGTAGCGCTGCATGTCGCCGCGCACGCTGCCCCACCAGCGCAGGCCGTCCGTCTCGGGCTTGCCGCCGATGTGCCAGGCGACCTGGTCGGCACGGGCGCGCCCGACCACCTGCGCGGAGTGCGTCAGCACCTGCTGCAGGCGCGGCGCTTCCAGGATCGACAGCGCGTACTGGCCCATCACCTGGTGGGTGGCGCTGGTCGGGTGCACGCCATCGGCGAACACGTAGGTGTTGGCGGCATTGGCGGCGACCAGGCTGGTCGGGTTGCAGGTCAGCGAGGAGCTGGTGGTGCACGCGGCGTTGGTGGCGTTGACGAAGCCGTACGCCGATGGGTTGGCGACCACTTCCTGCAGCAGGTGGAAGGTATCCACCGGGATCACGCGCAGGCCGGCGCTCTTCAGCCCGGAGAACAGCGCGTTGTTGTAGGCCGCGGCCAATGCCGTGGCCTGCGCGCTGGTAGCCGCGCTGCCGTTGAAGCTGGGGGTCAGGCCGACATCGGGAATGGTGGGCACCAGCACGTAGCGCGCACCGGCATTCTCCAGCGTGCCGACGATGCCGACCTGCGCGGTCACCGCGCTGCCGATGATGCTCTGTGCCTGGGCCGGCGCCGCCGCGGCGGCGAACAGGTCGTTGGCGCCGCCCCATACGGTATAGAGCGCATTGGGATTGGCCTTGCCGCCATTGCTGGACAGGTAGCCGTTGACCTGGGTCGCCAGCGACGGCACCGCGACGCCGCCGAGCTGGGCATTGGTGGCGTCGACGGCGACCCGAGCGCCGCCGACGGCGTAGTTGTCGCCGGTCTGGCCATTGCCATGGGCCGAGGCGTTGGTGCCGTAGTAATCGGCGACGTACTCGGCCCAGGTCCAGCCCGGGTTGGTGGTGAAGCGGCCGGTCACGGCCTGCGCCGAGGCCGGCAGCAGCGGACGGAAATAGCCACTGTCGGTCAGGCTGTCGCCGAAGAAGACGGTCTGGTCGTAGGCCGACTCGGCCATCGCCGGCGCGGCGGCCAGGGCGATGGCGACGGCCATCAGGGAACGGATCGGGCGGATCGAAGAAGCCATGGGATTACTTCCCTTGTGGAGGATGGGAACAAATGCCGACGCCGGCGTACGCCGGCGAATGGTCACATCTTTCCACCACCGGTCGGACCGCTCACGCTGCATTGCGGCAAGGCACACGCGGTGCCTTGCCCAAACAAATCGCGCGCCCTCGGCGCGCAATGCGGACATGATGTCACGAAGCCGGCATGGCGTGGCAGTGCGGCGCCCACCGGGCCACGTCGCGGCGAGCGCCGGCACGACCCGATCGGGAAGGTCAGTTGAGATAGACCGGGTTGCCGAGCAGCAGCAAGCGGCCATCCGGCGCGCGCACTTCGGCACGCAGCCAATGCCGGGCGCCATCGCTGGTCCAGGTCCAATCACGCCGCTCGCGGGCCGCGCCCAGCGGCGCCGTCCATGCGGGCAACGGCTTGCCGTCGAGCTTCAGCACGAGCCGCGAGCCGGCAGGCGCGGCCACGTCCACGCCGATCCGGACCGGGGTACCGTTCGGCGCGGCCAACCCGCCGCCCATGTTCGCCTGCTGGTCGCCGGCCCGGGCGCTCAGGTCGAGCAGTCGGTCGCGACTGCCCTCGGCATCGACGAACACACGGCCGGCGCGGATGCCGTCGAGGATCTCGCGCTCGCTCAGCCCGGTGGCGTGCACCACGGTGGTCGGGACCCCGATCCGGCTGCGCCCGCGCACGCCGGCCCGCAGGGTGCCGTCGTGGTTGTCGCTGCCGCCGATCGCGGTCACGCGCTCGCCGGCCGCCAGCAGCGATTCCCAGTACGGGATGCCCGAGGTCGGGGTATCGGCGTCGAGCCCGTTGACCGCTTCCACGGCCGCCAGGCTGCCCGGCGGCAGCGGCACGGCCGGCGTCCAGCCGCAGCCCATGCAGGTTTCGTCGGAAGGATTGCCGGGATGGTTGGCCGACAACAGCAGGCCGCGGCGATGCGCCTCGCGGGCGATCGCCGCCCAGTCGGTGCCGTCGCCGGCGCGGAAGTCCAACGGCGCGCGCAGGCCGAACACGTTGCCATGGCCCTGGAACGTGGTGATCTCCATGCCCGGGATCAGCAGCAGGCGATCGAAGTACGGCTGCGCGGCCACCAGTTCCTGCACGTGCGAAATCGTGTTGTGCTCGGTCACGGCGATGAAGTCCAGTCCGGCGTCGGCCGCCGCCTGCAGCGTCATGAACAACGGGCAGGGAACGCGCGCGCCGGATTGCGCGGCGCAGGTACCGTCGCTGTGGCCGCTGTGCATGTGCAGGTCGCCGCGATACCAGCGCGCGGCGCCGTCCAGGCGTACCTGCCGCGACGCCGGCAAGGCGTCCGCCCGCTCGACCGGCGTGAACTCGATGCGGGCGCGATAAGGGGCGCGAGTGCCGGGGCGCAGGTGCGGCACGCCCAGCAGCAGGTGCCACTTGCCCGGCTCGATCGCCCCGGGCAGGTACGACGGCGTGGCGTCGCTGGCCGATACGGTGAAGCTGCGCTTGTTGCCGCCGCTCCAGCCGCGGAATCCGGCCGGACCCTGCAACCCCAGGTCGACCACCACGGCCCTGCCCTGGTCGTCGTAATCGAAGTCCACGCTGATCCGGGCAGTGCCCGCCGGGACGTCGAACGGCACCTGCACGTAATGCTGGCGATCGTGGTCGTCGAGCGTTCCCTCGACGACCACGGCCTGCTGCGCGGCGGCCCACAGCGGCCACAGCAACAGGCCCAGGCATGCGTACCACATCGTCTTGCGCATATCCCGCCCCATCAGAACTTGTACATCAACGCCAGGCGGTAGTTGCGCCCGAGCAGCGGCCGCGCGATGAAGGTGTTAGCGCCGCGGTCGGCGCTGGCCAGTTCGCCGGCGCGCGGATTGCCTTCGGTCAGGCCGAGCGAGTTGGTGAGGTTGTCGACGTAGCCGTACAGCGACAGGCGGTCGTTGACCTCGTAGCGCGCGCTGAAGTTGACCGCGTCGTAGGACGGCAGGCGCACCGAGTTGGCGGTGTCGACGTAGCGCTTGCCCTGGTACTCCCAGGCGGCCTGCAGGCGCAGCCGGCCCTGCATCAGGTTCACGCCCGGCACCAGGCGCACGCTGGTCTTGGGCACGCGGATCAACTGGTTGCCGTCGTAGTCGTTGAGCGTGCCGGTCTTGTCGAGGTAGGTCAGGCCGCGGTACTCCGGGTCCTGCAAGGTCACGGTCGCGCTGACGTCGAACCAGTCGACCGGCCGCAGCGCGGTCTCCAGTTCCAGGCCGAAGGTCCGGGTGCTGGCGAAGTGCGGTTCCTCCACCGTCGCGCCGTCGGCATTGAACACGTAGTTGCTGAAGGAGACGTTGTCGTACTTGGTCCAGAACAGCGTGGCGAACACGTCCAGCAGCGGCTGCGAGTACTTGTAGCCGATCTCGGCCAGGTCCATGGTCTGCACGTACGGCGTGGCGCCGGCGTTGGTGATGTAGTTGCCCAGGCTGGGCAGGCGGTTGCCGGAGGTGTAGCGCGCGAACAGGCCCTGGCTGCGGCTGAACTGCCAGTTGGCGCCCACCGTCCAGGCCACGCGGCTGAAGGTGTCGTCGTAGTCGGCGTAGGTGCCGTTGCCGGTGAGGATGTTGGAGGTCGCCGGCGTGCCGAGATTGACGGTCTTCTTCTGCTCGACCCAGCCGTGGGTGTTCATGCGTTCCCAGCGCAGGCCCGCGTCGATGCGCAGGGCATCGTCGATCTGCCATTCGTCGGCCAGGTACAGCGCGTGCGTGGTCTGCTTGCCCGCCGCATGCTCCCATTCGTAGCCGTAGCGGGTGATGCCATCGTCGGTGAACTGCCTGAGCACGTTGCCGGCGGCATCCACCGCCACCAGGTCCAGCAGCCGCGCGTTGTCCTGCACGTCGAGCAGGGCGATGGAGGAGTAGCGGTCGAAGTCCTCCTCGATGTGTGCGTAGTAGTAGCCGAAGGTGACGTTGTGGCGCTGGCTGCCGGCCTCGAACACGCGCGAGAACTGCAGGTCGTTGGCCAGTTCCTTCACCGGCATGGTGATGCCGCGCAGGCCGCCGAGGATGACCAGGCCGTTGCCGTTCTGGTTGGCGACGTCGTAGACCTGCCCGGGCGAGGTCACGTAGCGCAGTTGCAGGGCGCTGGCGCCCGGCACCGAGGCCAGGTCGGCGGCGCGGCTGGCCAGGAAGCTGCTCGCACTCTGCAGGGTATTGGGGTACACGCCGTTGCGCTGGGTCTCGGTGTCGCTGTAGCGCAGCCGGTCGTTGAGCTGCCAGCCGTCGCCCAGCTCGAACTGCGCCCCTGCGCTGAACTGGGTGCGCTTGACCTGCGTGCCGAGCGTGTTGTCGAAGTCGTAGTCGCCGCCGCCGCCGGTGACCATGCGCACGTGCGCGGTCTCCGGGCCGGCCACGGTGCCGTAGTGGCCGTCGAAGCCGGGCACCGCGCGGATCTCGCCGTCGCGATCGGTGCGCATCGGGATGCCGGTGTAGAACGCGACCTTGTCGTCCAGGCGCTTGACGTCGAAGCTGATGCGGCCGTTCTCCAGCTCGCGGGCCAGGTTGAGCCGCAGCTGGCCGCCCTGGTTGCCGGTGAAGCCGAGGTCGCGCACGCCGTCCTCGCTGCGGTAGAAGCCGCCCACGCCGAGCTTCCAGGCGCCATCGCCCACCGGCGTGCCGTACCAGAAGTCGGTGCGGTACAGGTCGTCGCGGCCGACGGTCAGCTTGACCAGGCCTTCCGCACTGTCGCCCACCTGGCGCGGGATGAAGTTGATCGCGCCGGCCGGCGCGTTGGAATAGAACACCGGCGCCGGGCCGCCGCGCACCACCTCGATGCGCTCGATGGTCTCGTCGAGCCGGAACGCCTGGTCGGCATTGAGGTAGCCCAGCGCGGGATCGTGTTGCACCGGCATGCCGTCCTCGAGCAATTGCACCGAGCCGAAGCCGTCCACCGGCACGCCGCGCGCCCGGATGTTGCCGCTGGCCTCGCCGCCGGAGGCCTCGACCCAGAAGCCCGGCACCGATTTCATCGCCTCGGTGACGCTGGTCGGCGCCTGCAGGCGCAGGTTTTCTTCCTCGATGTTGGTGACCGAGTAGCTGGTCTCGGCCTTGGTGCGCACGCCGGTGCCGGCGCGGCCGGTGACCACGATGCTGTCCAGGTCCTGGACCTGGCTGCGGCCGGGCGCGGGCGCTTGCTGGGCCAGGGCGGCGGTGGGGGCGAGCGCGGCAGCCAGGACCAGCCGCAGGGCGAGATGCAGCCGGTTCCGGCCGCACGGGAGCGCAATGAGCATCGCAAGTACCTCGAAATGATGGAAACGGTTCGCCACCTCCCCTGGCAACGACAGCCGCGCATGCTGGCGCAGCAATGTTCCATTTCCGTGACTCCGCGCTCGCCCGGCCCGTGACTGCTCCCCGCGCGTGGCCGTAAGAGGCCATAATTCCGCCATGAAGACCTTCATTCCCACCGGGCCGCGCAGGCCCCCCGGCGGCCGTTCCGGCGGGGTTGCCGCCGCATGACCGATCCTTTCAACAGCGACGGCGCCAAGGTGCCGCCCAAGCCCTTCACCGTCACCGAAGGCCACCGCGCGGTCCGCAGCTTCGTGCTGCGCCAGGGGCGCTTCACCCCTGCCCAGCAGCGCGCGTTCGACGAGCGCTGGCCGCGCTTCGGCGTGGACTACACGGGCCAGCGGCGCGACCTGGACGCGCTGTTCGGCCGCGATGCGCCCAAGGTGCTCGAGATCGGCTTCGGCAACGGCGCCGCGTTGCGCTTCGCCGCGCAGCAGGACCCGTCGCGCGACTACATCGGCGTGGAAGTGCACGCGCCCGGCGTCGGCCGCCTGCTCAATGCGCTGGCCGAGGACGACGCCCGCCACGTGCGCCTGTACCACCACGACGCCGTCGAGGTGCTGCGCAACGAGATCGCCGATGGCGCGCTCGACGAAGTCCGCATCTACTTTCCCGATCCTTGGCACAAGAAGCGCCACAACAAGCGCCGCCTGATCCAGCCGGAGTTCGCCCGGCTGCTGGTGCGCAAGCTGCGCCCGGGCGGCCGCCTGCATGCCGCCACCGACTGGGAGCACTATGCCGAGCAGATGTGGGACGTGCTCGACGCAACCCCGGGGCTGGTCAACCGGGCCGGCCCGCGCGGCCATGTGCCGCGGCCGGAATGGCGCCCGCAGACGCACTTCGAGACGCGCGGGCAGAAGCTGGGCCATGGCGTGTGGGACCTGCTCTACGACCGTGATTCGTGATTCGTGACTGGTGATTCGCAACAGCGCATCACCGCTCCGGATGCATGATCCGCCGCCTCCCCGCTTCTGACGAATCACGAATCACCAATCACCAATCACGGCCACTCATGGATACCGCGCTGACGCTGACCAACGACATGAAGCTCGTGCTCGGGCTGGTCGGCTTCACGATGGCGATGTTCCTGTTCGAGCGCATCCGCGCCGACGTGGTCGCGCTGATCGTGCTGGTGGTGCTCGGCGTGACCGGGTTGATCGCGCCGGAGGAAATCTTCGGCGGTTTCTCCGGCAACGCGGTGATGAGCATCATCGCCACCACGGTGCTCGGCGCGGGCCTGGAGCGCACCGGCGCGCTGAACCGGCTGGCGTCGTGGCTGCTGCGGCGCTCCCGCGGCAAGGAGAAGCGGCTGATGATGCTGACGCTTGGCATCTCCGGGCTCAACTCCTCGTTCATGCAGAACCCGTCGGTGATGGCGCTGTACCTGCCGGTGGCCTCGCGCCTGGCCGCACGCACCGGGCTCACCCTGCAGCGGCTGCTGCTGCCGATCGCCGCGGCGATCGTGATGGGCGGCGCGCTGACCATGGTCGGCAACTCGCCGCTGATCCTGCTCAACGACCTGCTGGTCTCGGCCAACAACAACCTGCCCTCGGGCATGGCCACGATCGAGCCGCTGACCATGTTCGCGCCGCTGCCGGTCGGCGTCGCGCTGCTGGCCGCGGCGCTGCTGTACTTCCGCTTCTACGGCGACCGCAAGCTGATCGAAGAGGAGACGCTGGTCAACGAAGGCGTCACGCCCGCGCGCACCGAAAGCTATTTCGCCAAGACCTACGGGATCGAGGGCGACGTGTTCGAGCTGGTCGTCAGCGCCGAGAGCCCGCTGGTCGGCATGACCCTGGGCGAGGCCGAGGCGATGCACGACGCGCCGCTGCTGCTGGCGCTGAAGACCGGCGACGACACTCGCCTGTCGCCGCCGGCGGACATGCGCATCTGGGTCGGCAGCGTGCTCGGCGTGATGGGCGCGCGCCAGACCGTGGCCGACTTCGCGCAGAACCATTTCCTGCGCATGTCCTCGCGGCTGCGCAACCTGGGCGACCTGTTCAATCCGGCGCGCGCGGGCATCTCCGAGGCGGTGATCCCGCCGAATTCGCGCTTCATCGGCAAGAGCGCGGCCGACCTGCGGCTGCGCAAGCAGTTCGGCCTCAGCCTGCTGGCGATCAACCGCGACAAGCAGGTGATCCGCGAGGACGTGCGCAAGGTGCCGCTGCGCGCCGGCGACATGCTGGTGCTGCACAGCATCTGGCAGGACCTGGCGCAGGCGGCCGACAGCCGCGACTTCGTGCCGGTCACCGACTATCCCAAGGGCGAACAGCGCCCGCACAAGTTCAAGATCGCGATGGCGATCTTCCTGCTGACCATCCTGATCGCGCTGACCTCCAAGCTGCCGGTGGCACTGACGCTGATGACCGGCGTGGCCTTCATGCTGGTCACCGGCGTGCTGCGCATGGACGAGGCCTATGCCTCGATCAACTGGAAGACGGTCTTCATGATGGCCGGGCTGATCCCGCTCGGCTGGGCGATGGACAGCAGCGGCACCGCCGCCTGGGTGGCCGGGCACACCATCGACCGCCTGCCCCAGGGCATCCCGATCTGGGTGATCGAACTGGCGCTCGCGCTGCTGACCACGGCGTTCTCGCTGGTGATCAGCCACGTCGGCGCCACCATCGTGATGGTGCCGATCGCGGTCAATCTGGCCCTGGCGGCCGGGGGCAATCCGACCGCCTTCGCCTTGATCGTGGCGCTGTCGGCCTCCAACAACCTGATGACCGCCTCCAACCCGGTGATCTCGATGGTCACCGGCCCCGCCAACTACCAGCCGCGCGAGCTATGGCGCGTGGGCGGCCCGCTGTCGCTGATCTACGTGCTGGTGATGGTGCCGGTGATCAATTTGCTGTTCTGGTGGACCGGCCGGTAGGCAGGCATTGTTGCTGTTGCTCGTGATTGTGCTCTGGATTGGGTGACGCCTCCTCGCGCGGCGGCGCGCCAGCCTCCATGGCCTACGGCGGAGACGGCGGGAAAAACACGAAGCCGAATGGCTGGTCATGGCTGATCAAGGTAACTCGCCGAAGGCGAAAGCTTTGGCTTTTTTATTGCCCAAGGCCCAAAGCCAAAAGCAAAGCAACGTCCCTGGACGATCAGCCGTTCGGCTGCTGAAAAACACTGCCCACCTTCGCGGGGACGACGGTGGAAAGAAGGTGCAAGCACCCAGCCATCCGCATGGAAATGATCGTGGGAATCCACCCACCACGACCCCAGCCACTACCCTACCAACACCACGTCCTCTCCCTCGACCCGCAGCTCCACCGCCCGCAACGCATCGCCCCGGCAAGGCCCGGCGACGCAGGTCCCGCCCTCCAGCTCGAACGCTGCCCCGTGCGCGGCACAGACCAGCTGGCCTTCGCGGCTCTTGAGGAACTGGCCGGGTGCCCAGTCCAACCGCCGTCCCGCGTGCGGGCACACGTTGAGCCATCCCCGCACCACGCCGCCCTCGCGGTACAGGACCAGCGATTCGGCGGCGCCGTCGACCGGCGCCTCCACCTCGGCGAAACCGCCCTCGGGAATCTGGTCTCGGGCAAGCAAACGGATCGGGGGAGTCGCCATCGCCAACGGGATCGTGAAAAGGAGCGGCATTCTGGCATGCGTCCCCGGACGGACGCCCCGCCATACATGATCGGCCGGCAACACCGCCCGCGCGATTAACGTTTTTTTGACGCAGTAACTTGCGACTGCAACGATACTCCCCGCCCAGTCCGTTCCGACAGACAACTGTCATCATGCGCGTACGTTTCCTTAACTTCAGCCACCTACGCCAGTGGTTCGAACCCCGCAAGCCGCGCCATCCGCTGGTCCGGCTGGGCTTCGGCCTGCTCGGCCTGGCCATCCTGGCCCTGCTGGTGTTCGTGGGCGTGTTCGTGGGCGCGGCGATGATCCTGGGCGGCGTGGCGTGGAAGCTGCTCGGCAAGCCGGGCAAGCGCACCGCGGCCGCCAATGCGGGCACCATCGTCGAAGGCGAATACCGCGTCGTCAGCAAGCCGGTGCTGCCGCTCTCGCGCTGAAGCGCGGGTCCCTCGCAACGTCCGCGCACGTCCGTTGCGCGGACCCGGCGGGAAGCCGCCACCATGCCGTGCAGTTGCTAGACTCGCGCCTCCCCGCAACGAGGCTCCCTGCATGAGCGATGTGATCCCCGCCCCCCAGATTCCACGCATCCCTGTAGTGGGCGGCGGCACGTTCCCGGTGCGCCGCATCTATTGCGTCGGCCGCAACTTCGCCGACCACGCCCGCGAGATGGGCGCCAACGCGCCCGCCTCGAAGGCGGAGCGCGGCCAGCCGGTGTTCTTCATGAAGCCTGCCGATGCCATCGTGGTCGGCCACGGCGATCCGATTCCCTACCCGCCCGGCACCCGGGAGCTGCACCACGAGGTCGAGCTGGTGGTCGCGCTCGGCCAGGACGCGCCCGCCGGCGTGCTGCCGGTGGAACAGGCCGAGGCGCTGGTCTATGGTTATGGCGTGGGCCTGGACCTGACCCGCCGCGACCTGCAGGCCGCCGCCAAGGCCAAGGGCCTGCCCTGGGACATCGCCAAGGGCTTCGACCACTCGGCGCCGGTCAGCGAGCTGGTGCACGCTGGCGAAGTGGGCGAGCTGGATGCGCTGAACCTGTCCCTGGAGGTCAACGGCACGGTGCGCCAGCAGTCGCTGCTCGACCAGATGATCTGGAGCGTGCCGGAGATCCTGCACGAACTGTCCAAGCTGTACGCACTCAAGGCCGGCGACCTGGTGTTCATGGGGACCCCGGCCGGCGTGGCCGCGCTCCAGCCCGGCGATCGTTTCAGCGCCCGCCTGGAAAATGTCGCCGAAAGGCACGGCGTCATCACCGCCGATTGACCTGAACAGGCTAGGATGCCGTCGCGGCGAGCCTGCCGCGACCGGCAATGAAGGAGAGGACCATGGGAATGATGAGCGAATTCAAGGAATTCGCGATGCGCGGCAACGTGATCGACCTGGCGGTGGGCGTGGTGATCGGCGCCGCGTTCGGCAAGATCGTCACGTCGCTGGTAGAAAAGGTCATCATGCCGCCGATCGGCCTGCTGATCGGCGGGATCGACTTCTCCAAGTTGTCCTGGACCTTGAAGGCGGCGAGCGTGGACGCCGCCGGCAAGGAAGTGCCCGCCGTGGTGATCGGCTACGGCGATTTCATCAACACGGTGATCCAGTTCCTGATCGTGGCGTTCGCGATCTTCATGGTGGTCAAGACGATCAACAGGCTGAGCCGCAAGAAGGCCGAGGAACCCGCGCCGCCGGCGCCGCCGAGCGAGGAAGTGGTGCTGCTGCGCGAGATCCGCGATTCGCTCCGCAAGTGATGCCCGGGAGGGATGACCTCCCGCACAGGAACGGCGAGGCCACGGGCTGCTAGGCTCGTGGCCTTCTTGTTGTGCGAGTCCCTCGCAACAGCCCGCACATCCATGTGCGGGGATCCAGAATGGTGCGAGTCCCTCGCAACAGGCCACGCATCCATGTGCGGGGATCCCAATGGTGCGGGGCCCTCGCGACAACCCTTTCCTTCTCCCCTTACTTGGAGTCGCCCATGCGTTACCTAGCCGTCGCCATCGCCGCCCTCCTTGCCACTTCCAGCGCGCAGGCCGCGCCGGCCACGCGGATCCCGGACAAGGCGTTGGCCACGGCGGCGCAGTTGCGCGAGCAGGCGCTCGCCGACAATACCGGATGGAAGGTGGTCGAGTCGCTGACCACCGAGGTCGGCCCGCGCCTGGCCGGCAGCGAGGCCGATGCGCGGGCGGTGGCCTGGGCCAAGGCCAAGTTCGAGCAGCTCGGCTTCGACAAGGTCTGGACCGAGCCGGTGACCTTTCCCAAGTGGGAGCGCCGCGGCGAGAAGGCCGAGGTGATCGGCCCGCACGCGCAGCCGCTCAAGGTCACCGCGCTGGGCGGCAGCCCCGGCGGCACGGTCGAGGGCGAGGTCGTCCGCTTCGCCGACCTGGCGGCGCTGAAGGCCGCGCCCGAGGGATCGTTGAAGGGCAAGATCGCCTTCGTCGACTACCAGATGGTCAAGGCGCGCGACGGCAAGGACTACGGCAACGGCGGCGCGATCCGCAGCCGTGCGCCGTCGGAAGCGATCCGCAAGGGTGCGGTCGGCTTCGTGATGCGCTCGGCCGGCACCGACTCGCATCGCGTGCCGCATACCGGCATCACACGCTTCGACGACGGCCTGGCGCCGGTGCCGGCGGCGGCGCTGTCGGTGCCCGACGCCAACCAGCTCGCGCGCCTGGTCGAACGCGGCCCGACCCGCATCCGCCTGAGCCTGGACTGCGGCTGGGATGGCACCGCGACCTCGTACAACGTGATCGGCGAGATCACCGGGCGGGAGAAGCCCAAGGAGGTCGTGGTGATCGGCGGCCACCTGGATTCGTGGGACCTGGGCACCGGCGCGATCGACGATGGCGCTGGCGTCGGCATCACGATGGCCGCCGGCCACCTGATCGGCCAGCTCAAGCAGGCGCCCAAGCGCACCATCCGCGTGGTCGCCTTCGCCAACGAGGAGCAGGGCCTGTACGGCGGCAAGGCCTATGCCGAAGCGCACGGCAGGAATGCCGACGACCTGAAGCTGCACCAGATCGGCGCGGAGAGCGATTTCGGCGCGGGCCGCATCTACGCCTTCAACACCGGTTCGCCGGCGCCGGAAGGCTCGCGCGAGGCGACCCGGCAGATCGCCGAGGCGCTGGCGCCGCTCGGCATCGAGTACGCGCCCGACAAGGGCGGCCCCGGCCCGGACATCGGCCCGATCGCGGCCAAGGGCGGCGCCTGGGCCTGGCTGGCGCAGGACGGGACCGACTACTTCGACCTGCACCACACCGCCGACGATACGCTCGACAAGATCGATCCGAAGGCGCTGGCGCAGAACGTCGCGGCCTATGCGGTGTTCGCCTACCTGGCCGCCGAGGCCGATGGCGGCTTCGGCAGCGAGGCCAAGCCGACGGTGCCGCCGAGCGAGTAAGCTCGGCGCTGCCGCGCTGCGCGGCGCAACGTCCGACGACTCCGAGATGGCGGTACGACAGCGACGCCGCAAAGGTGGTGCAGTGACCCTGCTGGACGTGGCCCAACACGCCGGCGTCTCGCCGATGACGGCCTCGCGGGTGATCAACCGCCACCCGCAGGTCGGCGAGGAGATGCGCCAGCGCGTGGAGGCCTCGGTACGCGCGCTGGGCTATCGCCCCAACCTCGCCGGCCGTTCGCTGCGCACCGCGCAGCAGATCAGGATCGGGCTGCTCTACAGCAATCCCAGCGCGGCCTACCTCAACCAGTTCATGCTGGGCGTGCTGGAGCAGAGCAGCCTGGACGGGCACCAGGTGCTGGTGGAGAAGTGCGGCTCGCTGCGCAGCCAGCGCGCCGCCACCGAGCGCCTGCTCGCCGCCGGCGTCGACGGGGTGATCCTGCCGCCGCCGTTGTGCGACTCGCGCTTCACCATCGCCGCGCTGGGTGCGCGCGGCATGCCGGTGCTGGCGGTGGCCGGCGGCGCGCCGGTCGCCGAGGTCAGCGCGGTGCGCATCGACGACTACCAGGGCGCGCAGGCGATGACGCGCTACCTGCTGGAACTCGGGCATCGCCGCATCGGCTTCGTGCGTGGCGATCCGACGCATGCGCCGAGCGCGCTGCGCGCGGCCGGCTTCTTCGACGCGATGGCCGAGGCCGGATTGGAGGTGCCGCCGGAGGATGTCGCCGAAGGCCTGTTCACCTATCGCTCGGGCCTGGCGGCGGCACAGGCCTTGCTCGACCGCGCGCGGCGCCCTACCGCCCTGTTCTGCAGCAACGACGACATGGCTGCCGCCGCGCTGGCGGTGGCGCACGGCATGGGATTGCGCGTGCCGGAAGAGCTCTCGGTGGCCGGCTTCGACGATACGCCGGTGGCGACCACGGTCTGGCCGGAACTGACCACGATCCGCCAGCCGGTGACCGCGATGGGCCGCACCGCGGTGACCCAACTGGTCGAGGACATCCGCCGGCGCCGCCAGGGCGAGGCGGCCGAGCCGGTCCGGCACACGATGCGCTACAGCCTGGTGCGGCGCGGCTCGACCGCGCCGCCGGCCGGGGGCTGAGCCCAGGCCTCAGGCTTTTCCGTGGGAAAGACTTCGGTCGCGCCAGGCTTCGCCGGGAAAGCCCCGTCGCGACTGAAGTCGCTCCCACATGGGTGCCCGCGGCCGCAGATGCCTAGTTCCCGCCGAGGCGCGCGCGCCAGCTCGCCAGCAACACCGCGGTCGCGGCGGCGACATTGAGGCTCTCGACCGCGCCGGTGCCGGGGATCGACACGCGCAGGTCGCAGGCATCGGCCAGGCGCCGGTCCATGCCCTCGCCTTCGCTTCCCATCACATAGACCAGGCGCTGGGGCAGCGGCGTGGCGAACAGGTCCTGCCCGCCTCCCACCAACGTCGCGGCCAGCACGAAGCCGGCGTCGTGCAGCAGTTCGTCGGCCAACGAGGTCTTCGGCAAGCGGACCAGCGGCACCGCCTCGGCACCGCCTTCGGCGATGCGCGCGGCCGCGCCGGACAGGGTCAGCGTGGATTCGGCCGGCAACAGGATGCCCGCCACGCCGAAGTGAGCGGCCGAGCGCAGGATCGCGCCGAAGTTGTGCGGATTGCCGATCCCGTCCAGCCAAAGCAGCAGTTGCGGACCGGGCCGCAGCGTCTCCAGCCATTCGGCCAGCGGCAACGGCTCGGTCCTGGCCACGTCGGCGACCACGCCTTCGTGGTGCTCGCTGCCGGCCAGCTTGCGCAGGTCCTCGTCGGCGACCACGCGGTAGCCGACGCGCTGCTTCACGCACCATGCCAGCAGCGGCTTGAGTTCGGGGATGCGCGCCTCGGCCAGGTACAGCTTGCGCAGCGCCTGCGGGCGCGCCTGGAACGCCGCGCGCACGGCGTTGAGGCCATACAGCCGCACCTCCTCGTGCCGGCGTCCGGCCGGCGCGGGCATGCGCTCGCCGGTTTCGGCCGGGGACTGCCGCGGCGCGCGCTCGTCGCTGCCGCCGCGCTTGCCGGGATGGCGAGGGGCCCCGCCGCCGGGGCGGCGCGGCCCGGTATTCCAGGGACTGCTCATGTCAGGGTTTCTTCTTCCAGAAATCGGCATTGCGGACGCCGGCCACGTCCGGGTCGAACACCGGGTCCAGGCCGAGCTTCTTCTGCCGCTCGTAGTCGCGCAACGCCAGCATCGCCGGCTTGTGCAGGATCAGGATGGCGATGATGTTCAGCCACGCCATCAGGCCCACGCCGATGTCGCCCAGCGCCCAGGCCTGCTGCGCGTTGCGCCAGGCGCCGAACACCACCATCGCGATGATGCCCAGGCGCAGCAGCAGCACGGTCAGCGGCCGGTGCCGGTTGTGGTTGACATAGCTCAGGTTGGTCTCGGCCATGTAGTAGTAGGCCATGATCGTGGTGAACGCGAAGAAGAACAGCGCCACCGCCACGAAGATGGCGCCCCAGCCGGGCAGCACCGATTCCACCGCGGCCTGGGCGAACCCGGGGCCTTCCTCCACGCCCGGCACGCCGTTGAACAACGGTGCGCCGCCGCCCGGCGAGTACACGTTGAACATGCCGGTGGACAGCACCAGGAACGCCGTCGAGGTGCACACCATCATCGTGTCGAAGTAGATCGCGAAGGCCTGCACGTAGCCCTGCTTGGCCGGGTGCGACACCTCCGCCGCGGCCGCCGCGTGCGGGCCGGTGCCCTGGCCGGCTTCGTTGGCGTAGATGCCGCGCTTGACGCCCCACTCCACCGCCAGGCCCATGATGGCGCCGAAGGCCGCATGCGCGCCGAAGGCGCTGCTGATGATCGTCGCGAACATCTCCGGCACGCGCTCGACGTTCAGCACCATCACCGTGATCGCCATCAGGATGAAGCCCGCCGCCATGAACGGCACCACCACCTCGGCGAAATTGGCGATGCGCTTGACGCCGCCGAAGATGATGATGCCCAGCAGCAGCGCCACCACGGCGCCGACCCCGAGCTTGAACGCGTCGCGGGCCGGCATCCCCAGCCACTGCCCGTCCATCGGGCCGCACAGCGCACTGCCGGCGCAGACGTTGGCGGCGCTGTCGGCGATCGCGTTGGCCTGCACCCCGGGCATCAGGAAGCCGGCGGCGACGATGGTCACCACCGCGAAGGCCATCGCATACCACTTCAGGCCCATGGCCCGCTCGATGTAGTAGGCCGGGCCGCCACGGTAGCGGCCATCGGCGTCCTTGACCTTGTAGATCTGCGCCAGCGTGCTTTCCACGTACGAGGTGGACGCCCCCAGGAAGCCCATCACCCACATCCAGAAGATCGCACCGGGTCCGCCGAAGGCGATCGCGGTGGCCACGCCGGCGATGTTGCCGATGCCGATGCGGCCGGCCATCGACATCGCCAGCGCCTGGAACGAGGACACGCCTGCCTCGGACTTCTGGCCGCGCACGGTCAGGCGGCACATTTCGAAGAACCCGCGCACCTGCATGAATCGGGTACGGAAGCTGAAGAACAGGCCGGCGCCCAGGCATATCGCGATCAATGCCTTGCTCCAGATGACGCCGTTGACGGCGTTGATGATGGATTCCATGCAGTTCCCCGGAAGATGGTTACAGAATCGCCCCGGAATGCGGGGCTGACCCTGATTGTGCATGAATCGCCTGGAACGCGCTGATCCGGGCGACTGCGGGAGGGATCCCAATCCCGACGGGCTCCTTGGAGTCGGGTTGAAACCCTTCCTACGAGGATCCCGGCCTCATGCGGGGGCCGGGACCGCCGGCGGGTGGATCCGCCCGAACACGCGCAGGTCGTGCAGCCCGTCGGGCTTGGCGATCGCGCAGCGGCGCACGCCCTCCTCCTGGAACCCGTTCTTGAGCAGTACCCGGGCCGAGGCGGGATTGATGTCCAGCACGTGCGCCTCGATGCGCGCCAGCGCCAGCGCCGGCACCGCCCATTCCAGATAGGTCGCCACGACCCGGGTCATCCAGCCCTTTCCCCAATGCCGCCGCCCCAGCCAGTAGCCCAGTTCGGCGGAATGCGCGCGCTCGCCGCTGCCCTGGCGCAATCCGATTCCCCCGCCGGCCTCGCCGTCGATCTCGATCGCCAGCACGGGCTGGGTCAGGTCCACCACCCGCCCGGACAGGAAGGCCTCGCCGTCCGCGCGCGTGTACGGATGCGGGAAACGCTCGCTCAGCCCGCGCACCACCTGCGGATCGTCGGCATGCCGGAGCAGCGCCTCGAGGTCGCCGGCCTGCCAGCGCCGCAACAGGAATCCCCCGCCCTGCAACCGCAATGCCTCGTACATGCCGCCTCCCGGCCCGATTCGCGGCACCGCCGCGGGCCGACAGGATTTACCGGTCACATGGATGCAGGCAAGCTCGCGGATGCAAGCGGCACCGCACTCCTTCCCCCACGGAGATCCCGCATGACCCGCATCAGCCTCGCCGACCTGATCAATCGCTACGGCGCCGGTCCGGTGGATTTTTCCGGCGACCCCAACGCCCTGTTCGAGCGCCACCTCACCTTCGATCACATCCTGCGTCCCGAGACCGCGACGATGCGCGAGCGCTACGAGGCCGCGGCGGCCTCGCTGCGGGACGTCCTCAGCCAGCGCTGGATCGCCACCGAGGCGACCTACCGGGCACGCAACGCCAAGCGCGTGTACTACCTGTCGATGGAGTTCCTGATCGGCCGCCAGCTCGCCAACAACGCGATCAACCTGCAGTTGGACCTGGCGCTGGAGCAGTTGCAACAGCAGCACCACGCCTCGGCGCTGGCGCAGCTGGAAGAGGAAGAGCCGGATGCCGGGCTGGGCAATGGCGGCCTCGGCCGCCTGGCGGCGTGCTTCCTCGACTCGATGGCCACGCTCGGCCTGCCCGGCATGGGCTACGGGCTGCGCTACGAATACGGCATCTTCCACCAGCAGATCGCCAACGGCTGGCAGCGGGAAACGCCCGACCATTGGCTCGCCCGGCCCGACCCCTGGGAGATCGCCCGCCCCGGCGAAGCGGTCGAGGTGACCCTGCACTGCGCGCTGGAACTGCGCGGCGGCGTGTTGCGCGCGGTACCGGGCAAGCCCTGGACGATGCTCGGCATCCCCTACGATCGCCCGGTGGTCGGCTATGGCGGCAGGACCATCAACACGCTGCGGCTGTGGTCGGCGCAGGCGCCGGTCTCGTTCGACTTCGCGCAGTTCAGCAGCGGCGATTTCGTCGGCGCGTTCGCCGCCTCGCTGGGCGCGGAAACCATCACCCGCGTGCTCTATCCGGACGACAGCACGGTCTCCGGCCAGGCGCTGCGGCTGCTGCAGGAATACTTCCTGGTCGCCTGCTCGGTGGCCGACCTGCTGCGCCGCTTCCGCGCCGCCGGCAACGACTGGATGCAACTGCCGGACAAGGCCGCGATCCAGCTCAACGATACCCACCCGGCGCTGGCGGTGCCGGAGCTGATGCGGATCCTGCTCGACCAGGCGGGACTCAACTGGGACCTGGCCTGGGACCTCACGCGCCGCACGCTCGCCTACACCAACCACACCTTGCTACCGGAAGCGCTGGAACAATGGCCGGTGGGCTGGTTCGAGGCGATGCTGCCGCGGCACCTGGAGATCATCTACGAAGCCAACCGCCGCCTGCTCGACCAGGTGAGCATGCGCTGGCCGGGCCGCCTGGAACGGCTGCGCCGGATGAGCCTGATCGAGGAAGGCAACGGCAAGCGCGTGCGCATGGCGCACCTGGCGATCCTCGGCAGTCACAGCGTCAACGGCGTGGCGGCGCTGCACACGCAACTGCTGCAGCAGCGGGTGGTACCGGAATTCGCCGAGATGTTCCCGGAGCGCTTCAACAACAAGACCAACGGCGTCACCCAGCGCCGCTTCCTGCGCGTGGCCAACCCAGCGCTGGCGCGGTTGCTGACCGCGCGCCTGGGCGAGGGCTGGATCACCGACCTGGAGCAACTGGAGCAGCTCGCCCCGCTCGCCGACGACCCCGACTTCCGCCAACAGCTGCGCGTCACCCGCTACGAGGCCAAGCTGCGCTTCTGCGAATGGCTGCGGCATGCCGGCGGACCGGCGCTCGACCCGGAGACGATCTTCGACACCCAGATCAAGCGCATCCACGAGTACAAGCGCCAGCTGCTCAACGCGCTGCACATCGTGATGCTGTACCGGCGGCTGCGCGAGCAGCCGGATGCGCCGCTGCCACGCCGCACCTTCCTGTTCGCCGGCAAGGCCGCGCCCGCCTACGCGCTGGCCAAGCTGGTGATCAAGTTCATCAACAATCTCGCCGCGACCATCGATCGCGACCCCGCGATCGCGCAGAAACTGCGCGTGGTGTTCATCCCGGACTATCGCGTATCGGTGGCCGAGAAGCTGATCCCGGCCAGCGACGTGTCCGAGCAGATTTCCACCGCCGGCTACGAGGCCAGCGGCACCAGCAACATGAAGTTCATGATGAACGGCGCCCTGACCATCGGCACCCGCGACGGCGCCAACATCGAGATCGCCGAGGCCGTCGGCGAGGACAACCTGTTCCTGTTCGGCCTCAACGCCAGGCAGGTCCGCGACGGCGCTGGCTGGTACGACCCGCGCTGGCACTACGAGAACGATCCGGATACACGCGCTGCGCTGGACCTGATCGCCTCCAACCACTTCAGTCCGGACGAACCGGGCGTGTTCGCCCCGCTGCTGGACACGCTGCTGCACGTGGACCACTACCGGCACCTGGCCGACCTGGGCAGCTATGCGGCGGCGCAGGCGCGGCTCGGCACGCTGTACGCCGATCCGGAGGCGTGGTCGCGCAAGATGGTGCTCAACATCGCCGCGTCCGGCCGTTTCTCGAGCGACCGCACCATCGCCGAGTACGCGCGCGAGATTTGGGACGTGCAGCCGGTGGTAGTGGAGGCGCCGGGCTGAGGCCCCTCCCCAGGCTGCGCCTGCCGGAGGCGCTTGCGGGTCGGGGCAGTAGCCGGCGCGACCTCTCCCGCGCCGATCAGCGCGCGACCGGCGCCGCCTCCTGGCGTTGCTTCAGAGCACTGCACAGCCTGATCGATTCGGCCATCTGTGCCAGGCCGCGGTCGGCGCCGCTGAGTTCCCCTAGGCGCGGCCGGAAGAACGCCTCCAGACGATCGGCTTCGGCGGCATCACAACCTCCCGCGGCCGCCAGCGCCGGCAGGCGCCCGCCATCGAACGACCCGCTGCGCGCGACGATGCGGTCGAAGTGGGCCACGTACCAGTCCCACATGGAAGCATGGCCCTCCTGCTCGGCATGGCCGCCCATCAGCAACTGCGACATCTCGCCGACCTTGATCGCATCGGTCAGCGCGAAGTCGCGCACCTGCCGCAGCAGGGCCGGGTCGCGCACCGCCGACAACGCCGCGATCATTGCATTCCGCTGGGCCGGCTCGCCATGGGTGCGCAGCGCGGCGGCCAGCCGATCCACCGCCGGCGCGCCGCGTTCCTGCACCGCCACCGCCAGCACGCTGCCGAGCAGGTCCGGATCGGCGGCACCGAAGTCGAGCCCGCCGTCCTTGCCGGCCAGCACCGCATCGCCCTGTGCCAACAGTTCCCGGCGCACCGCAGGCACGCGCAGGTCCACGCCGAGCAGGTTGGCCAGCACCGAGCGCAACGCCACGTCGTCGGCACTGTCGTTGGCGCGACGTTGGTAACCCAGTGCCTGCAGGCGCGCACCGAACGCATCCGTGGCCGCCCGTCGCAGCGTCTCGCGCTGCGCATCGTCGCGGGCCAGCACGCGCCAGATCCAGCCGAAGCGGTCGACCAGTGCGGTCGCTACCGGCTCGGCCGGTGCCGATGCCAACTGCTTCATTGCCGCCAGAACGTCCGCGGTGTCGGCGTCGCCACGGCGGAAGGCCGCGTCGATGGCATCGGCATAGGCCAGCCTCTCCGCGTCGTTGAGTGCATTTACGTGCCGGCCGAGCGCGGCCAGCTGCGCCTTGGGCAGGCTGAAGCGGTAGTAACCGGCGCCGTCGGCATTGGGCAACACCCAACTGTCCTCGCCGCCCCCCTCAAGCACGATGCTGCCGTCCGCGCCGGAGATCATCTCGCAGGCACGCCGCACGCCCTGCGCGGTGCCGTACTTCACGCACACCGGCACGCCCCAACGGCGCGCGGGATCGCCACCGGACCCGAGCGGCAGGTATCGCTGCTGCTGCAACCTCAGCACGGCGCCCTGAGGAGCCGCCTCCAGGCCGGCCTGCAGGTAGGGCACGCCGGGCTGGTCGAGGAAGCTGCGGAAGGCTGCCTTGAACGCCGCGTCCTTGCCGGCCGCAGCGGCGATCGCGTCGACCAGGTCGTCGGCGGTGGCGTTGCCGAACCGGTGATCGCGGATATACCTGCGCATGCCGGTACGGAAGGCGTCCTGGCCGACGAAGCTCTCGAACATGGCGAGCACCGCCGCGCCCTTCTGGTAGGTGATGCCATCGAAGGCGGTCTCGATGTCGCCGTTGCCGGTGATCGGCTGGCGTATCTTGCGTGCGCTGACCAGGCTGTCGTTGTCCATAGCGCGCTGCGCCCCGGCAATGCGGTCGAGGTCGGCGCGGTACTCCGGCCGCAGCTTCATCGTGATCTTCTGCTGCATCCAGGTCGCAAAGGCCTCGTTGAGCCACAGGTCGTCCCACCAGGCCATCGTCACCGTATCGCCGGTCCACTGGTGCGCCAGTTCGTGCGCGGTGACGTTGAAGGACCCCTTGACGTTGCGCTGCGGCGAGCCTTCGTCCAGCAGCAGCAGCCAGTCGCGGAACGTGACGAAACCGGGGTTCTCCATCGCGCCGGCGGAGAAGTCCGGCGCGGCCACCAGGTCGAGCTTGTCGAACGGATAGCCGAAGCCGTAGTAATCCTCGAGCGTGGCGATGATCGCGGGCGTCTGCGCCAGGGCCTGCTGGATGCGTCCGCCCTGGCCGAGCGCGGTGACGCCGCGCAGCGGCGTCGCCCGGTCGCGCTGCGGCGTCGGCGGCATCGCCGGTGCGTCCACGACGTCCCACGGGCCGACGCCATAGGCCACCAGGTAGGTCGGCAGGGGCAGCGTCGGCGCGAACGTCACCGTCTTCCAGCCCTTGCCGTCCGGCACGCTGGACACGGCCCGGGTATTGGCCAGCGCCTGCTCGCCTTCCGGCACCGTCAGGCGGATGTCGAAAGGCGTCTTCAGCGACGGCTCGTCGAAACCGGGAAAGGCGTAGCGCGCGCTGATGGGCTCCATCTGCGTCATCGCGTACGCATGCCCCTGGTGCCTGACCTGGTACAGGCCCTGCAACTGCTGGTTGAGCGGCGCAGTGTAAGTAATCGCGAGCGTCAGTTCCTGCGGTTGCAGCTCGCGGCCGAACTCGATGCGCGCCACGCCGGCCTGCGCATCGGCCTGCATGTAGCGGACCGGGAACGGCTCGCCGCCGGCCGGCGCCACCGTCGCCTTGGCGACCGACAGTTCCTTGCCATGCAGCCAGAGATGATCGGACGCCCGCTCCAGCCGGATCCGGATGGTAGTCGTGCCCCCGAAGTCACGCTGGTCCGGATCGATCTTCAGGTCGAGCGTGTAGTGCTCCGGCACCGCCCATTCCGGCAGGCGACCGGCGGGCACGGCATCCGGCGCCTGCGCCAGCGCGGCGGCACAGCACAGGGAAAGCGCCGATACGATCAGTGGGCGAAGAATCGGGATCATCGGGTGGCATCCTTGGAAAGACATCGGCCCAGCGAACCACATCCGCCCAGGCACCACCCGTGCCGGAAGGCATGGTGCAAATGCAAAGCGCTGCCGGCTCCACCGGCACAGGATCAACGGACATGCGCGGCCGGGATCGCCGCATCCGCGCTGCAACGGGCCTTGTCGCTTGGCTATGCGCAGGAACCGGCGCGGCCGCCGGCACACCCGCCGGAACGATGGCCCGCAGATGGATCGATCGTGCCGTGAAGGAGGCGGAAAGCACTCCCCACGGCATGACGTCGCAATGCCTTTCCGCCCTCACGCATGCCCGCCGACCGACGGCGTGCGCGCCTCCAGCGCCTGCAGCTCGCGCGCCAGGGCTTCCGGCGACTTGGTGAACGGCGCGATCAGCGAATAGAACGCGGGCACCACGTACAGCGACAACAGCGTCGACAGCGACACGCCGAAGATCACCACCACGCCGATGGTCGCGCGGCTGGCCGAGCCGGGGCCGCCGGCCACCACCAATGGGATCGCGCCGACCACGGTCGCGATCGAGGTCATCAGGATCGGGCGCAGGCGCACCGCCGCCGATTCGACGATCGCCTCGTGCACGCTGCGGCCCTCGTCGCGCAACTGGTTGGCGAACTCGACGATCAGGATGCCGTTCTTCGCCGCCAGGCCGACCAGCATGACGATCCCGATCTGGCTGAACAGGTTGAGCGTGCCGCCAGTGACCCACAGCCCGACCAGCGCGCCGAGCACCGCCAGCGGCACCGTCAGCATGATCACCAGCGGATGCGCGAAGCTCTCGAACTGCGCCGCCAGCACCAGGTACACGATCAGCAGCGCCATCGCGAAGGTCAGCAGCACGGCGCTGCCGGACTGCAGGTACTCGCGCGATTCGCCCTTCCAGTCGAGCTGGGCGTAATCGGGCAGTTCTTCGGCGGCCACCTGCTGCACCCAGGCGATCGCCTCGCCGAGCGGGTAGCCCGGTGCGAGGCCGGCATTGATGGTGATCGAACGCAGCCGGTTGAAGCGGTTGAGCGTGCCCGCCTCGGCCACTTCGGCCAGCGTGACCAGGTTGGACAACGGGATCAGTTCGCCGCTGGCCGAGCGCACGCGGATCGCGGCGAGGTCTTCCGGCGACATTCGCCCCTGGCGGCCGGCCTGCAGCATCACGTCGTACTCCTCGCCGTTGTCGACGAAGGTGGTGACGCGCACCGAACCCATCAACGCTTCCAGCGCACCGCCGATCTCGGTGACCGGCACGCCCAGATCGGCCGCGCGCAGGCGGTCGATGTTCACGCGCATCTGCGGCCGGGTCTCCTTGTAGTCCGAATCCGGGCCGATCAGCCCCGGGTTCTGCTCCATCCGCTGCAGGATGCGATCGCGCCACCGGGCGATCTCGGCATACTCCGGTCCGCCCAGCACCAGTTGGAAAGGCTGGCCGCGCCCGCGCACCAACCCGCCGCCGACCTGCGTGCGCGCCCGTACGCCGGTCAGCACCGACAACTGCCGCTGCAGTTCGTCGGCGACCTCGGTGGTCGGGCGGTCGCGCTTGTCCCAGTCCTGCAGGAACACGCTGACCCGGCCGGTATGCATCTCCTCGCTACTGCCCCAGCCGCCCGGCACGCGCGGGTTGGCGCGCACGATCGGCTTGTCCGGGCCGATGTAGGGCGCGAGTATCGCCTCGACCTGGTGCATCTGCCCGACGGTGTAGTCGAAACCGGCGCCTTCCGGGCCGTCGATCATGATCTGGAAGCTGCCGCGATCCTCGGCCGGCGCCAGCTCGGAGGGGATCCGCGTCAGCAACCAGGCACTGGCGCCGAGCGCCCCCAGCATCAACAGTCCAAACAGCCAGCTGCGGCCCACGCTGCGCTCCAGCGAGCGCCGGTAGGCGGCGCTGACCCGCTCCATGCGCGCATTGAACCAGTGATGGAACCGGTTAGGCTTCTCCTTCGCGTGCGGCTTGAGCAGCTTGGACGACATCATCGGCGTGAGCGTCAGCGCCACGAACGCCGAGATCGCCACCGCCGCCGCCAATGCCACCGCCAGCTCGCGGAACAGGCGCCCGGTGCTGCCTTCGAGGAAGCCGACCGGCAGGAACACCGCCACCAGCACCGCGGTGGTGGCGATCACCGCGAACGCCACCTGCGCGGTGCCGCGCCGCGCGGCGACCAGCGGCGGCTCGCCGAGATCGATGCGGCGCTGCACGTTTTCCACCACCACGATCGCATCGTCCACCACCAGGCCGATGCACAGGATCAACGCCAGCAAGGTCAGCAGGTTGATCGAGAAATCGAACGCGTACAGCGCGATGAACGCGGCGACCAGGCACACCGGCACCGTCACCGCCGGGATCAGCGCGGCGCGCACGCTGCCGAGGAACACCCAGATCACCACCAGCACCAGGATCACCGCTTCCACCAGCGTGTGGTAGACGCGCTCGACCGAGGCGTCGATGAAGGTGGTGGTGTCGAACGCGACGAAGATGTTGGTGCCCTGCGGCAGGGTTTTCTGCACCTCCTCGGCTTCCTGGCGCGCGGCGCGCGCCACGTCCAGCGCGTTGGCGGTGGAGTTGCGCACGATGCCCAGGCCGATGTTGGGCACGCCGTTGCTCTTGAAGTAGGCGCGGCGCTCGGCCGAGGTCAACTCGACCTTGGCCACGTCGCCGAGGCGCACCACGTAGCCGTCGCCGCCCTTGCCCAGGGGCAGCCGCGCGAAATCCTCCGGCTTGAGGTAGCTGCGCTCCACGCGCAGGGTGAAGTCGCGCTGTTCGGATTCCAGGCTGCCGGCCGGCAGTTCGACGTTCTCGCGGCCGAGCGCGGTGCGCACGTCGGCCACGGTCAGCCCGCGCGCGGCGAGCTGGTCGCGGTCGAGCCAGATCCGCATCGCGTAGCGCTGGCGACCGCCGATGCGTACCTGCGCCACGCCGTCCAGGCTGGAGAAGCGGTCCACCACGTAGCGCTCGGCGTAGTCGGACAGCTGCAGCGTGTCCATCGTCGAGGAGCTCATGTTGAGCCACAGGATCGGGTCGGCGTCGGCCTCGACCTTGGAGATCTCCGGCGGCCGCGCCTGGTCGGGCAAGCGGTCGGTGACGCGGCTGACCGCGTCGCGCACGTCGTTGGCGGCGGCCTCGACGTCGCGGTTCGGCTTGAACTCGATGCTGATGTCCGAGCTGCCGTTGCGGCTGCGCGCCTCGATCGTCTCGATGCCCTCGATGCCGGCGAGCGCATCCTCCAGCACCTGGGTGATGCGGCTTTCCACCACCGAGGCGGAGGCGCCGGTGTACTCCACGTCCACCGAGACGATCGGCGGATCGATCGCCGGCAGCTCGCGCAGGGTCAGCCTGGTGAACGACATCACCCCCAGCACCACCAGCAGCAGGCTCATCACCACCGCCAGCACCGGGCGGGCGATCGAAACGTCGGAGAGTTTCATCCGGCTTCCTTCGCCGCGGCCTGCGCGGCTTCGCCGCCGTCGCGGACCTTCAGGCCCGGGCGCAGTTTGCCGGTACCGTCGACCACGACCCGCTCGCCGGCGGCCAGGCCGTCCACGATCTCGACCTTGCCGTCGCGGCGCTCGCCGGTGCGCACGTCGGCACGCTCGACGCTGCCGTCGTCCTTGACCCGGTAGACGAACGAATCGCGCCCGACCTGCACCACCGCGATCTCCGGGATCACCAAGGCCTGCCGCGCCGGCTGGTACAGCCGCACGTCGAGCAGCATGCCCGGGCGCAGGCGGCGATCGGCGTTGTCGAAGTCGGCGCGCACGGTGACCGCGCGGGTGGCCTCGTCCACGCGCGAATCGATCGCCGCGACGGTGCCCTCGAACCGCTCGCCAGGATAGGCGGCCGCGCTGCCGGTGACGGCATGGCCGATCCGCACCAACCCGAGTTGCGCCTCCGGCACCTGGAAATCCACGTGCATGCGCTCGATGTCGTCGAGGGTGGCGATCACCGTCTGCGCGGTCACCAACGAGCCGGGGCTGACCTGGCGGATGCCGAGCACGCCCGAGAACGGCGCCCGCACCTCGCGGTCGCGGATGTCCGAGCGCATCTGCTGCACCCGCGCCAGCGCGGCATCGCGCAGGGCGCGCTGGGTATCGAGGGTGGAACGGGCGACCAGTTGCTGGCCGATCAGTTCCTGCTGGCGCCGATAGAGCTGGTCGGCTTCCTCGAAGGTGGCCTGGGCCGCCGCCAGCGCGGCCTGCTGCGAATTGCCGCGCAGCGACACCAGCAGTTGCCCGGCCTTCACCTCGTCGCCGCTTTCGAAGTGGACCTGCTCGACCACGTCGCTGACCGCCGCGGTCAACGCCACCGACTCGCGCGCCCGTACCGTGGCGATCGACTGGACGGTGGAATGCCAAGGCTGCGCCGCCACCGCCTGGATCGTGACGGGGATCGGAGCGCTGGCGGCTGGCTCGTGGGCCTGGCGGCCGCACGCCGCCAGCCCGACGGCCAGCAGCCCGGCAACCACGGCGCGCGCGCGGTGTCGAGAAAGCATCGAGAGGTCCTGACTACGGTTGCCCCGAGTTTAACGAGAGGACATGGCACCGGCCGCCCCGGAACGCCCCTGAATCGCCATGACCAAAGACCCTTGCCATGGTGCATTTCCCGACCAGGCAGCCGCGGCCCGCTGCCGTTCCTCACGAGAGAGCTTCTTTATACAGGGGGAAGGCGGCAGGCGTGTCGAGGCTAGCCGCCCGGCTTCCGTCGAGGGACAACGGCAGCAAGGCCGCCGTAGGCGCTGCATGCCTCGCCCAGGCCCCCCTGCTGTTCATGATTCCACCTGGCTTTTCCGCTTTTCGGGACTCATGGCGGAGCCTACGACAACGGCGCCTGCAAGAGCGACGCGAATGGCCTCGACGGGAAAGCCGGGGCACTGCTTCGCGCCGGCGGAAGGTGTTCGCCGCGCGGCGGATGCCCGGCCAGGCTCAGCGATCCAGCCCCAGGTACTCCAGCACCCGCGCCGCCAATGCCTCCACGTTTTCGCCATCCGCCCGCAGATGCAGCTCCGGATGCTCCGGCGCCTCGTACGGCGAATCGATGCCCGTGAAATTCGGGATCTGCCCTGCGCGCGCCTTCGCGTACAACCCCTTCACGTCGCGTGCCTCGGCCACTTCCAACGGCACGTCGACGAACACCTCGACGAACTCGCCCTCGGCGAAGCGCTCCCGCGCCATCCTCCGCTCCGCGCGGAACGGCGAGATGAAGCTCACCAGCACGATCAGGCCGGCGTCGGTCATCAGCTTGGCGACCTCGGCGACGCGGCGGATGTTCTCCACGCGGTCCTCCTCGGTGAAGCCCAGGTCGCGATTCAATCCATGCCGAACGTTGTCGCCGTCGAGGATGAAGGTGTGGTAGCCGAGCGCGTGCAGGCGCTTGTCCACCCGGTTGGCGATGGTGGACTTGCCCGCGCCGGACAGGCCGGTGAACCACAGCACCCTGGGCGACTGGCCCTTGATCCGCGCCCGCGCGGCCTTGTCCACGTCCAGGTGCTGCCAGTGCACGTTGCCGGCGCGGCGCAGCGCGAACTCCAGCGTGCCGGCGGCCACGGTGGCATTGCTCTGGCGGTCGATCAGGATGAAGCCGCCCAGCACGTGGTTGCGCGCATAGGGCTCGAACGCGATCGGCTCGTCCAGCGACAGGTTGCAGTAGCCGACCTCGTTCAGTTCCAGTCGCTTGGCCGCCAGGTGCTCCTGCGTGTTCACGTCGACGCGGTGCTTGATCTCGCTGACGCTGGCCGAGACCGTGCGCGCACCGATCTTCAGCCAGTAAGGCCGGCCCGGCAGCAGCGCCGCGTCGTCCAGCCACAGCACGTGCGCGGCGAACTGGTCGGCCACTTCCGGCGGATCGCCGGCGGCGGCGATCACGTCGCCGCGGCTGACGTCGATCTCGTCGGCCAGCGTCAGCGTCACCGCCTGCCCGGCGCGCGCGACCTCGGCGTCGCCATTGGCATCCAGCACGCGCGCCACGCTCGAGCGCCGCGCCGACGGCAGCACCACCACGGCATCGCCCGGCCGCACCTCGCCCGCCGCGATCGTGCCGGAGAAGCCGCGGAAATGCTGGTTGGGCCGGTTCACCCATTGCACCGGCAGGCGCAGGCCGCTGGCCTCGCCGTGCGTTTCGACCCGCACCGTTTCCAGGTGCTCGAGCAACGACGGGCCGCCGTACCACGGCGTGTTGGGCGAACGCGTGGAGAGGTTGTCGCCTTCCAGCGCCGACAGCGGGATCGCCTGCACGTGCGCGATGCCGAGCTGCGCGGCCAGCGCGCGGTAGCCTTCGGCGATCGCCTCGAACGCGGCCTGGTCGTAGCCGACCAGGTCCATCTTGTTCACCGCCAGCACCACGTGCGAAATACCCAGCAGCGAGACGATGTAGCTGTGCCGCCGGGTCTGCGTCAGCAAGCCCTTGCGCGCGTCCACCAGCACCACCGCCAGGTCGGCGGTGGAAGCGCCGGTGGCCATGTTGCGGGTGTACTGCTCGTGGCCCGGGCAGTCGGCGACGATGAACTTGCGCTTGTCGGTATCGAAGTAGCGGTAGGCCACGTCGATGGTGATGCCCTGCTCGCGCTCGGCGGCCAGCCCGTCCAGCAGCAGCGCATAGTCGATGCGCTCGCCCTGGGTGCCGTGGCGGCGGCTGTCCTTCTCCAGCGCGGCGAGCTGGTCGTCGAACAGGCGCTTGCTGTCGTACAGCAGCCGCCCGATCAGGGTGCTCTTGCCGTCGTCCACGCTGCCGCAGGTGATGAAGCGCAGCAGGGGCTTGTCTTCGTGCTGGCGCAAGTAGGCGGCGACGTCGTCGTCGCCGTGATTCGTGATTCGTGATTCGTGATTCGCAAAAGCGGCCCCTACGCTCGCCGAACTTTGCCTTTCCGAATCACGAATCACGAATGACGAATGACGGCTCTTCATCAGAAATACCCCTCCAGCTTCTTCTTCTCCATCGACGCGCCCGGATCGTGGTCGATCACCCGGCCCTGGCGCTCGGAGCTGGTCGCGACCAGCATCTCGGCGATGATCGCCTCCAGCGTGTCGGCGGTGGACTCGATCGCGCCGGTCAGCGGATAGCAGCCCAGGGTGCGGAAGCGCACCGATTTCAGCTGCGGCACCTCGCCCTCGCGCAACGGCAGGCGCTCGTCGTCGACCAGGATCAGCGCGCCGTCGCGCTCGACCACCGGGCGCTCGGCGGCGAAGTACAGCGGCACCACCGGGATGTTCTCGCGGTAGATGTAGAGCCAGATGTCCAGCTCGGTCCAGTTCGACAGCGGGAACGCCCGCACGCTCTCGCCGGGGTGGATGCGGGCGTTGTAGACGCTCCACAGCTCCGGGCGCTGGTTCTTCGGATCCCAGCGGTGCTTGTCGTTGCGGAACGAGAACACCCGTTCCTTGGCGCGCGACTTCTCCTCGTCGCGGCGCGCGCCGCCGATGGCCGCGTCGAACTTCCACTTGTCCAGCGCCTGCTTCAGGCCCTGGGTCTTCATCACGTCGGTGTGGATCGCGGCGCCATGGCTGATCGGCCCGATGCCCTGGGCGACGCCCTCCGGGTTGATGTGCACGCGCAATTCCACGCCGGTCTCGGCGGCGCGGCGGTCGCGGAAGGCGATCATCTCGCGGAACTTCCAGCGCGTGTCCACGTGCAGCAGCGGGATCGGCGGCGGGGCGGGTGCGAACGCCTTCAGCAGCAGGTGCAGCAGCACCGAACTGTCCTTGCCGACCGAATACAGCAGCACCGGGTTGCGGAACTCGGCGGCGACCTCGCGCAGGATGTGGATGCTTTCGGCCTCGAGCCGGTCGAGGTGGGACAGGGAAGGAGCGCTCATCGAACCACGAAGCAGGCGGATAAAGGCAGGGCCCAGCGTAGCAGCGGCCACGCCCGGCCAGGCGACCGGGACCGGCAGTGTGTCGTCCGGCCGTCACGCGGCGAAATAAGCGACGGGCATAAGCGGATAACCGCTGGTCCTTTCTGAACGGAAAAACGCTTCTCTAACATCGGACGTCCTCCTTTTGTATCCGGAACGGGAATGACCGCCGCCACCGCCCCATCGCTTCCCAGTCCCCTGCCCGAGGACCGCAGGGCCCTGCTGGCGAAGCTGGTCGAGGGCCTGGATGGTCCATCGCTGTGGTGGCTGTCCGGCTATACCGCCGGGCTCGCCCAGGGCCATGCCGCGCCGCCTTCGCTGGCGCTGGTGCCGGGCGGCGGCGGTGCGGTGGCGGCCACGGCCGGCCAGCGCCTCACCGTCGTGTACGGCAGCCAGACCGGCAACGCGCGCCGTGCCGCCGAGCAGCTGGTCGCCGAGGCGGAGGCCTCGGGGCTGTCGGTCCGGCTGGTCCGCGCCGATGCCTACCCCACCCGCGAGCTGGCCGGCGAGCGCCTGCTGTACGTGGTGATCAGCACCCAGGGCGAGGGCGACCCGCCGGACGACGCGATCGGCTTCGTCGAGTTCCTGGCCGGCCGGCGCGCGCCCAAGCTCCCCGACCTGAAGTACGCGGTGCTCGCGCTGGGCGATTCCAGCTATGCCGACTTCTGCGGCATCGGCCGCCGCATCGACGCGCGCCTGGCCGAGCTCGGCGCCACCCGCCTGCAGCCGCTGGGCGAGGCCGACCTGGACATCGACACCGTGGCCGCGCCGTGGCGCCAGCAGGCGCTGGCCCGGGCCCGCGAATTCCTCGACACCGCGCCGGCCGGCAACGTCACCCCGCTGCGCCATGCCGCGCCGGCGGCGCACGCCTGGTCGCCCACCCACCCGTTCGCCGCCGAGGTGCTGGCCAACCAGCCGATCAGCGGCCGCGAGTTCAAGGGGCCGGCGTTCCGCGTCTACGGTCCTGCATCCAAGCACGTACGCCACCTCGAGTTGTCGATCGCAGGCAGCGGCCTGGCCTACGAACCCGGCGACGCCCTGGGCGTGGTGCACCGCAATCCGCCGGTGCTGGTCGAGGCCGTGCTGCAGGCCGCGCGCCTGGATGCCGGTACCGAGGTCGCGCTCGGCAAGGAAACCCAGCGCCTGGCCGAATGGCTGGCCGCACGCCGCGAGCTGACCAAGCTGTCGCGGCCGTTCCTGGCCGCGCATGCCGAGCGCAGCGGCGCCGAGGAGCTGAAGCGCCTGCTCGACCCGAACCAGACCGCCGGCCTGGCAGCGCTGCTGGCCGACCACCAAGTGGTCGACGTGCTGCGCCGCTGGCCGGCGGATTGGGACCCACAGGGCCTGCTCGAGGCGCTGCGCCCGCTCGCCCCGCGCCTGTATTCGATCGCCTCCAGCCGCAAGCGGGTCGGCGAGGAAGTCCACCTCACCGTCGACGAGCTGCGCTACGAGGCGCACGGCCACCCCCACGTCGGCAGCGCCAGCGGCTTCCTGGCCGCGCTGGCCGAGGGCGACAGCGTGCCGGTCTACGTCGAGGCCAACGAGCGCTTCCGCGTCCCCGCCGACGGCGAGCGCGACATCGTGATGGTCGGCCCCGGCTCCGGCGTCGCGCCGTTCCGCGGTTTCGTGCAGGAGCGCGCCGAGACCGGCGCCCGCGGCCGCAACTGGCTGTTCTTCGGCGCCCAGCACTTCAATACCGGCTTCCTCTACCAGACCGAGTGGCAGGAAGCGCTGCACCGCGGAGAGCTGCACCGCCTGGACCTGGCGTTCTCGCGCGACCAGCCGCGCAAGGTCTACGTCCAGGACCGCCTGCGCGAGCGCGGCGCCGAGCTGTACGCCTGGCTGCAGGGCGGCGCGCACTTCTACGTCTGCGGCTCCATCGCCATGGGCAAGGACGTGCACGCCGCGTTGCTGGACGTGGTGGCCGCGCACAACGGCGGCAACGCCGAAGCCGCGGCCGAGTACCTCGCCGCCCTGCAGGCGGAGGGCCGCTACGGCCGCGACGTCTACTGAAAGAAGCCGGCACGGCGGTCCGGATCCGCAGGAACGAGAACCCGCGCGACCGGTCGCCGCCCTCCACATCGGAATGCAAGCCCCATGAGCCATCCTTCCGTCGAAGACATCAAGATCAACAGCCGCGGCCTGCGGGGCACGCTGCTGGAAGGCCTGGCCGACCCGGTCACCGGCTCGCTGTCGTTCGAGGACCAGCGCCTGGTCAAGTTCCACGGCACCTACCAGCAGGACGACCGCGACATCCGCGACGAGCGCCGCCGGCAGAAGCTGGAGCCCGCACACCAGTTCATGATCCGCATCCGCGCCCCGGGCGGGGTGTTCAGCCCCGAGCAGTGGCTGAAGCTGGACGCCATCGCCACCACCTGGGCCAACCACTCGCTGCGCGTCACCACCCGCCAGACCTTCCAGTTCCATGGCGTGATCAAGCGCGAACTGAAGGCGACCATGCAGGCGATCAACGCCGCCGCGCTGGACACCATCTCCGCCTGCGGCGACGTCAACCGCAACGTGCTGTCGACCAGCAACCCGCTGCAGTCGCGCCTGCATGCCGAGGTACACGCGTGGGCGCAGCGCCTGTCGGCCGAGTTCCTGCCCAGGACCCGCGCCTACTACGAGATCTGGCTGGACCAGGAGAAGCTGGCCGACAGCGGCGAGGAAGAGGACCCGGTCTACGGCAAGGCCTACCTGCCGCGCAAGTTCAAGATGGCCGTGGCGGTGCCGCCGACCAACGACGTGGACGTGTTCGCCAACGACTTCGGCCTGATCGCCATCGTCGATGCGGACGGCGGCCTGGCCGGCTTCAACGTGACCATCGGCGGCGGCATGGGCGCCAGCCATGGCGACCCCAAGACCTATCCGCGCCTGGGCAGCGTGATCGGCTTCGTCGCGCCCGACCAGGTACTGGCGATCGCCGCGGCCGCGGTGACGGTGCAGCGCGACCACGGCGACCGCGTCGAACGCAAGCATGCGCGCTTCAAGTACACCATCGACGACCTCGGCCTGGATGCCGTGGTCGCGCTGATGGAGGAACGCGCCGGCTTCCGGCTGCAGCCGGCACGGCCGTTCCGCTTCGACCACAACGGCGACCGCTTCGGCTGGGTCGAGGGCGAGGACGGGCGCTGGCACCTGACCCTGTCGCTGCCGACCGGCCGCATCGCGGACCGCCCCGGCACGCCGCACCTGAGCGGCCTGCGCGAGATCGCCCGGGTACACCGCGGCGAGTTCCGCCTGACCGCCAACCAGAACCTGATCGTCGCCGGGGTGCCGGCCGGCGAGCGCGAACGCATCGACGCCCTGGTCCGCGCCCATGCCCTGGACCAGGACAACCGCGCCCCGACCGCGCTGGCGCGCGCCTCGATGGCCTGCGTCGCGCTGCCGACCTGCGCGCTGGCCATGGCCGAGGCCGAGCGCTACCTGCCCGACTTCAACGCCAGGTTGCAGCCCCTGCTGGAAAAACACGGACTGGCGGAGGCGCCGATCCTGCTGCGCATCTCCGGTTGCCCCAACGGCTGCTCGCGCCCGTACCTGGCCGAGATCGCCCTGGTCGGCAAGGCGCCCGGCCGCTACAACCTGATGCTCGGCGGCGACCACCGCGGCCAGCGCCTGAACACGCTGTACCGAGAAAACATCACCGAACCCGAGATCCTGGCCGCGCTCGACCCGCTGCTGGCCCGCTACGCCGCCGAGCGCGGCGGCGACGAGGGTTTCGGCGATTTCCTGCACCGCAGCGGCGAGATCGCCCTGCCCGCCTATCCCACCCATCGCGAAATCTCACTGGAACTGCGCGCATGACCGCCCGTCCCGCCTCCAACGACCACGACGCCCCCTACGACCTGGAATCGGTCAACGCGCGGCTCGAGAAGCTCGATGCCGTCGAACGCGTGGCCTGGGCGCTCGAGCACGGACCGAAGCAGGCCGCGCTCTCCTCCAGCTTCGGCGCGCAGTCGGCGGTCACGCTGCACATGCTGACCCGGCAGAAGCCGGACATCCCGGTGATCCTGATCGATACCGGCTACCTGTTCCCGGAGACCTACCGCTTCGCCGACGCGCTGACCGAACGGCTCGGCCTCAACCTCAAGGTCTACCGCCCGCTGGTCAGCCGCGCCTGGATGGAGGCGCGCCACGGCCGCCTGTGGGAACAGGGCGTGGTCGGCATCGAGCAATACAACAACCTGCGCAAGGTCGAGCCGATGCGCCGCGCCCTCGACGAACTGCAGGTCGGCACCTGGTTCACCGGCCTGCGCCGCCAGCAGGCCACCAGCCGCGCCAACACCCCGATCGTGCAGCAGCGCGGCGAGCGCTGGAAGATCAGCCCGATCGCCGACTGGACCGACCGCGACATCTGGCAGTACATGAAGGCGCACGACCTGCCCTACCACCCGCTGTGGGAACAGGGCTACGTCTCGATCGGCGACTTCCACACCACCCGCCGCTGGGAACCGGGCATGCGCGAAGAGGACACCCGCTTCTTCGGCCTCAAGCGCGAGTGCGGCATCCACGAGGACATCTGAGCGGCCCGGCGGACAAGCGCCTGGTGACTCCTATGGCAATGACTCCTGTGGCAGCGGCTTCTGTGGGAGCGACTTCAGTCGCGATGAGGCCTTACCGATAAAGCCCTGTCGCGACTGAAGTCGCTCCCACGATGATTCAGGCCCTCGATGGCCGGCGAGCAGGCACACCAGCCCAACCACAATCATTTCCAGCGCCGCCGGCAGCGGCACCTCTGTCATCGGAGCAGCCCCATCACCAGTACGCGCTCCACCACGCACCTGTGGGAGCGACTTCAGTCGCGACGGGCCTTACCGGTAAAGCCCCGTCGCGACTGAAGTCGCTCCCACAATGATTGTTCCGGCCTGCTCAGCGGCCGACGATCAGCGGTGCCGCCCCGGCCACAAACGGTCCAATCCCAGCACCACCAGCATCGACAGCCCGGTCAGCGGGAACAGCACGCCGCCGATCGCCAGCAGCGCGGTCACCACGCGCAAGGTGCGCGGGTCCACCGGTGCCGGCGGCACGCCGAGCCGCCCTGCCGGCCGGCGCTTCCACCACATCGCCACGGCGCTGGCGCACAACACGACGATGCCCAGGCACGCCACCAGCAGCACGAGCTGGTTGGCGACCCCGTACTGCTGGCCGAGATGCACGTTGATGCCCCACTCCGCCGCGCGCGCCAGCGCGCCGTAGTCGGCATAGCGCATGTCCAGCAGCACCCGGCCGCTGTACTGGTCGAGATGGACCACGCGCTGGCGCGCCAGGTCGGCCGGGTAGACCGAAGCGGTATAGACCCCTTCCGCGCCGCGCGGCAACGACACCGCATAGCCCGGCGCGACATCCAGCGCATCGAAGCGCGCGAGCGCCGCGTCCAGGCCGATCGCGCCGGGCTGCGGCGCGTAGTCGCCCGCGCCGGCGGCCATGGCATGCGCCGCATGTGCCGCCGGCTCGTGCCCGGCATGCGGTTCGGAACGCGGTAGCCGCGCCTGCCGCAACGACCACGCCGGTACCGTCGCATCGGCCAGGCGCTGGTCGGACATCGGCACCTGCACGCGCAGCCCGGCGGGATAGCCGTAGTCATGGCCGTTGAGCCATGCGTTGACCTTGGCGCCCCACAGCCACGACCACGGCAGCCCGGTCAGCGCCAGGAACAGCAACACGCCGCCGACGGACACGCCCAGCGTCGCGTGCAGGTCGCGCCAGAACAGCCGCTGCCGCGGCCGCCCACGCGGCGCGAACCCGAATCCCCGCGCGGGGCCGTGCGGGCGCTTGCGAGGGGCTCGCGCCGAGGCCCACCACAGGTAGAAGCCGGTCAGCACCAGCAGGATCGCCCATCCCGCCGCGACCTCGATCATCGCGTTGGCTGGCACGCCGAGCAGGTCCAGGCTGTGCAGGCGCCGGATCGTCCAGGCCACCGTGCCGTGCTCGGGCAAGGTGCCGAGCACGCGCGCCCGGTACGGATCGACATAGACCACCTGCCGGCTCCCTTCCGGCGCGACGATGCCGACCTCGGCGCTGGCATCCGCCCGCTCGGGCGCGACGTAGCGGAAGACCTGCCCGGCCTGCCTGCGCAACGCCGCTTCCAACTGCGTCCGGGCCGGCTGCCGCGGCCCATCCGCCGGCGCCACCACTTTCAGATCGTGGTGGAAGAACCGGTCGATCGGCTTCTGGTACAGGAACGCCGCGCCGGTCAACGCAAGCCAGGCCAGGAACGGCAGCACCAGCAGGCCGGCATAGAAATGCCAGCGCCAGACCGCACGGTAGAAGCGCCAGGGCGCCGCCTCGCCTTCGCGCGACCGGCTCACAGGCGCCTCGTCCAGTTCACGTAGAACGCACGGCCATCGCCCGGGGAATAGCCGGACGACCCGCTGTCGTACCAGGCGTAGGCGTAGAAGCGGTCGGTCACGTTCTTCAGCTGCAGCGAGAACGCATTGCGCGCATCCGGCGTCCAGGTCGCGCCGAGGTTGCCGAGCACGTAGCCACCGTAGCGGCCGAGCGTATTGGTGCGCTCGACGTAGTAATCGCCCTGGCCGTTGCCCCAGGCGCTGAGCTTGAGCCGGGCGCCGGCCTGCCATTCCACGCCCGCGTTCGCCAACCAGCGGGGCACGTTCTCGATCTCCTTGCCGCGCGTGTCGGGCGCGCCCGGGTCCGGCGCCACGATCGTGGCCTTCTGCCGCGAATACGCCAGCCACGCGCGCCAGCGCTCGCCCGGCTGCAGGTTGAACTGCGCGTCCCAGCCCCTGCGCAGCGTCTTGCCGACGTTGGCCACGTCGCCGACCGCGACGCTGCCGTTCACCCCGAGCACCGTGGCGACCTCGCCCGATGCACGCTGCTCCCAATAGGCCAGCCGTGCGTCCGCCCAGGGCCCCGGCCGGAACTTCAGGCCGGCTTCCCACCCGGTGTTGATCGATGGCGCCAGGTCGTTGGCCCCGGTGCGGTAGGCGCCGTTGCCGGTGCCGATCTGGAAGCTGCGGCCCCAGTTGGCATAGGCGGTGGAGGTCTCGCCCAGGCGGTAGGCGGCGCTGAACTTCGGCTGCCGGATCGTGCCGTAGCCGTAGACCGGATAGCGTGCGCCGTTGGCGACGTCGTCGAAATCGCCGTGGACGCGGTCGATGCGATAGGCCGGCACCAGCTTGAGCCGCTCGCCCGGGCGGATCACCGCCTGCACGTAGGCGCCGCGCGTGTCCAGCGCGTAGGCCCAGTCGCGCAGCACCGTGCCGCGCGCGCCGTCGACGATGCCGAAGCGGCGCGCGACGTTGTCCTGCCACTGCGCGTCCACGCCGCCCTCCAGCGCGAACTCGCGCGCCCATGCCACCTGCGGCGTCCAGGTCGCGTTGGCGAGCAGGCCGCGGTGGGTCTCGTCGTTGTAGCGCTCCTGCCGCGCGCCGGCAGCGGTGAACTTCACCACCCGGTCGTTGGTGTAGCGGTTGACGTAGGCCTTGGCGTTCCAGTTCCAGTCGGCTCCGATGCGGCCATCCAGGTGCAGCGCGGTCTGCACGGTCTGGCGCTCGCTGCGATCCTGGTCGGAATACGCCGGCGAGCTGCGCGGGCGCGCCACCGCGTCGGCATAGGCCAGGTAGCCGGATTCCTGCGCATCGTTGTGGAAATAGCGGGTACTGAGCCCGGCACGCCAGCGATCCTCGGGATCGGCATAGAACCACTTGCCGGCGAAGGTGCGCTTGATCGCCCGCGCATGCTCGCGATACCCGTCCGAATCGCGCCAGCCGGCGAAATAGTCCTGGCTCCACGGCCCCTGCTCGAAGCCCTTGGCGAGCTGCACGTCGCGCGTGCCGAAGCTGCCGGCGGTGACGCTCAGCGCGCCCTCGTCGCCGCCGCTGCGGGTGACGACGTTGACGTCGCCGGCGATGGCGTTGAGCCCGTAGCGCGGATCGTTGGTGCCGCGCACGATCTCGATCGCGGCGATGTCGAGCGGGAACACCGCGTCCAGGTACGGCATCCCGCCTGCGTTGTCGTTGGACGGCACGCCGTCGATCAGCAGCTTGACCGCGTTGATGCGGCCCTCGCCGTTGAAGCCGCGGAAGGAGATGCGGCCGGCGTCGGTCCCCATCTTGAACTGGGTCACCTGCACGCCAGGCGCGCGCGCGAACAGTTCCCAGCTGTAGTCGACGCGCTGGTCCTGCACCAGGTCGGCGCCGAGCACGTCGACCGAGGAAAACACCCGCCCCACCGGCAAGCTACGCTCGCCCGCGGCGCGGGCCTCGGCGCGCACCGTGCCCAGGGTGAGCACGGAATCGTCCTGCGGGGCGGAATGCGCGGTGCAGGCGAGCACGCACAGCACGGCACCGGCCAACGGTATTGGAGCGGGATGGACATGGCGGTTCATGCGAAAGACTCCTCCCGTCCGCGGCGGCGCAATGCCGGCGCGCCGCGGACGGGATCAGAAGGTGTAGTCGAGCTTCAGCCAGGCATTGCGCCCGGGTTCGTGGATGCGCACCGGATCGGCCGGATAGCCGAAGTCCGCGCTGCCGGCCAGGTTCAGGTGCTCGCTGTAATCGCGGTCGAGGAGGTTGTCCACGCCGGCGGTCACGCGCATCGCGTCGCTGATCCGGTAGCCGGCATTGAGCGCAAGCGTGGCGAAGCCGGCGCTCTCGCCGAGATCCTGCCCGACCACGTTGCCTTCGCCCACCGCCACCCGGCCCTGGCGCGCCACCGCACGCAACAACAGGCCGGCCGACCAGCGCCGGCCCTGCCAGTCCGCGCTGAAGCGCGACTCCAGCGGCGGCATCTGCGGCAAGGCGGAACCGTCGCTGCGGTTCTCGCCCCAGGCATGGGCGAGCGTCCCGCCAAGCTTCCAGCCGCCCCGCAGGCGCCAGTCCAGTCCCGCTTCGGCCCCGGCGATGCTTGCATCGACGTTACGCGCGGTGCTGCTTGTCCCCATCATCCCGCCCGCGGCGTAGGCGAACAGGATGTAGTCGTCGATGCGGCCGGCATAGGCAGAGACCCAGGCATCCACGCGCTCGCCGCGATACTGCAGGCCGAGATCGAGCTGGGTGGTCCTTTCCGGCCGCACGCCGGCGAAGGCATTGGCCGCCCCGTCCGGGCCGCGGTCCGCGGAGAACAGCTCCCAGTAATCCGGCATGCGTTCGCTGTGGCCCAACCCGGCATACCAGCCGATGCCACCGCCAAGATCTCCTTCGCGGCGCAGGAAGCCGCTGCCCAGGCGCTCCTTGCGGGCCTGCCCGGCGGTGGGATTGGGCATCGCCATCATGCCGATGGTGGCGCGCTCGTCCCTCGCCTCCGCGCGGTCGACGCGCAAACCCGCCACCCAGCGCGCGGCGGTACCGGCGCCGAAGGTGATCTCCGAGAACGCTCCCAGGTTGGCCAGGCGCGCGTCCACGCGCCAGGGCATCGCCCGGTAGGCGCCGCGCCCCATCGCGCTGCGGTCGCGATGGCGGCTGTCCTGGACGTCGATGCCGGCGACCAGCTCGACATCGCCCCAGCGCCACTCGGACGCGATGCGTCCTCCGGTCGTGCGGCGATCCACGTTCGCGGCCATCGCCATCGGCATCGACGAATCCGGGTTGGGCCTGCGCAGCGTGTAGTTATCCATCACGTGGTCGGCCTCGTTGTAGTAGGCGTTGGCCGACAGCGATTGCCAGGTTTCCGACAAGTGCCGTTTCTCGAAGCGCGCGCCGTAGCTGGTGCGGCGGAACCGGGCCCCGTCCATGCCGCGCCCGGCATAGCGCGCCAGCGCATCGCCGGTACCGGCCGACAGTTCCAGCACCGTATCGGCATCGGGCGTCCATCCCACGGCGACGTCGCTGTTCCACTTGCGCCAGCGCGACGGCACCACGTCGCCGCGTCCATCGGTGTAGTCGTCGGACTCGGAACGGTTCCCGTCCAGGCGCACGTAACCGAGCGGGCCGCCGGCGGTCGCCCCGAGTGCCTGGTCGTTGCGGTCGCGCGAGCCGGCCAGCGCACTGGCGTTGCCTTCCAGCGCGGCGGTTTCGAAATGCGGCGCATCGCGTTCGAAGCGCACCGTTCCCGCCGAGGCACCCGGGCCCCAACGCACGGTCTGCGGCCCCTTGACGATGGTCAGCCGGTCGTAGGTTTCCGGCGCGATGTAGGACAACGGGTTGTCCATGCGCGCCGGGCAGGCACCGACGAGACTGCCGTCGTTGCTGAGCACGTTGAGCCGCGAGCCGAACATCCCGCGCAGCACCGGATCGCCGTTGGTGCCGCCGTTGCGGACGATCGCGAAGCCGGGGACGGTCTTCAGGTAGTCGGCGCCATCGCTGGCCGGCACCGGCTGGCGCGGCAGCTTCGGGTCGGTGGTCCAGGTCAACGGCGTGGACGGCGCGCTGTGGGTGACCACCAGCGTATCGAGGGTCTTGGCCGGGTCGTCCGCACGCGCCGGCGGCGAACCCAGGGAAAGCAGGATGCAACAGGACAACGCCACCGGCGCTGGCGCTTGGAAACGGGCAATCATTGCGATGCACTCCGGAAGAACGCGGATGCGCACGGCGCCCTGCGGGCACCGCGCGGAAAATGCAGGCGTGTCGTCAGGCGTGCAGCGGAGGACCGCGCGGCACCGCCGCCGGCCAGTACGTCGAAGCAGGGGCGATCGCGGCGAAGCGCAACCCGGGCGCCATCGCACGCAGCAGCGGCAGCACCAGCGGGGCCACCGCGAGCCACAGCAACAACCGCGCGGCGAGTACGCAGTAATCGCAGGCGAAGCCATGCTCGGCATGGCCGGACCCGTCGTCCGGCGCATGCCCGCCGCCGTGCGCCTCGCCGGCGGCCGTTGCCATCGCGTGGCCGGCATGCGCGCTGTCCATCGCGGGCGACGCGAGCGCGGCCACCCGCAAGCCCTCGGTGGTGCACAGCGCCTGCGGATCGGGAGGCGCCGCTTGCAGCCATCGGCTCACCAGCGGCGCGCACACCATCAGCAGCGTCGCGACGAACGCGAACCGGTGCATGGCGGCGAGGAACGGCCGGGAGCGGATCATCCCGGCATGATAGCCATCCGGTCCGTGCGTCCGATGCGACGAACGGTCGCAGGTTCCCGGCGGTCGTGGGCGTGCTTCACGACCCTGCGTCGAAGGGGTCATCCCGCCTGGTGCAATACCTCGGCAATGCCCCTCGGGACCGGAGTCCCTCCCACAAGGCTTTGCTGGGCCCCTGGCGCATCGGCGCTTCCGCGGCGCGGATCGGACTCCCTCCCGGTTCCGGGCACGAATCATGGCGCCGCCGCGCGGAACCCGCGACTAGCTGGTGATCGTCTGGGTCAGCGATTCCCAGCTCGGCGGCTCCGGCCAGTTCGCTTCCTGGTTGCCGTCGAGCACCCGCCGCAGGTCGCGCTTGTCGATCTGCGGCGCCAGCACGTGCACCAGTTCCAGCGCGTAGTCGCGCAGCACGCGATCGCGCGGCAGCACCGCCCACGCGATGCACTCGGCGATCGGCGCCGGTGCCGCCCACGCGCGCAGGTCGGTGTCGTTGGCGGTGATCGCCATCTCGGCGACCAGGCCGACCCCCAGCCCGGCGCGCACGTAGGTCTTGATCAGGTCGGCATCGAGCGCGGTCAGCGCCAGCCGCGGCTCCAGCCCGACCTGGGCGAAGGCGCGCTGCAGGGACGACCCCGGCCGCGTCGAGGATTCGTAGCTGATCAACGGCTGCTCCGCCAGCGCCTGCATGTCCGGCGCGGACTTGCGGTCCAGCGCGTGCCCGCGCGGCACGATCACCAGTCGCCGCCAACGGTACAGCGGTACCGCGACGCCGGCGCTCGGCTCGCCGCCGGCGGTGCTGACCACCGCGATGTCGGCGTCGCCCTGGCTGAGCAGGTCCAGCGCATCGCTCTCGGCCGCCTGCTGCAGGTGCACGCTGACCTGCGGATAGGCGTGCTTGATCTGCGCCACCGCCGGCGGCAGCACGAAGCGCGCCTGGGTATGGGTGGTGGTCAGGGTCAGCTGGCCCTGGGCCTCGCGCCGCTGGTTGGCGGCGTAGGTGCGGATGTTGTTGGCCTCGGCCAGCACCGCGCGGGCACGCTCGATCACCTCCACGCCGGCCGGGGTCACCGACTCCAGGCTGCGCCCCTTGCGCACGAACAGCAGGAAGCCCAGCTCGTCCTCGAGCTGCTTGAGTTGCTTGGACAGGCCGGGCTGGGTGGCATGCACGCGCGCGGCGGCGAGCGTGATGTTCAGCTCGGCATCGGCGATGGCCACCAGGTAGCGAAGTTGGGTCAGCGTCATCGGCGTGGTTCGGAGTCCAGAGACCGGCACGCGGAGGTGCCGTGCTTCGTGAGGGAGTCGCACCAGGACCCGGTACGTGGATATGCCGGGTTCTTGTGGGGAATTCGCTCCAGAGACTGTAGTGGAGTTCGCTCGTGCAGCTTATAACCGAAAGCTATTTACTGCATTCATGAAGTCATTTCCGACGGCTATAAGCGGGGTTTACGGTCACGGCCTTCCCTTCCCGCCATTCGCCCCTGTGACCGCCGCCCCGTTCCCCCTGTTCGCCGACCTGCGTGATCGCCCGGTGCTGGTAGTCGGCGGCGGCGCAGTGGCCGAGCGCCGGACCGAGGCGCTGTTGCAGGCAGGCGCGCGTCCGCTGGTCGGCGCGCCGGCGCTCACCCCGGCGCTGGGGCGCTGGGCCGAGGCCGGTCGCGTACGCTGGCTGGCCGGCGAGTTCGACGAAGCATGGCTGGACGAGCCGGTCTGGCTGGTGGTCCTCGCCGATGCCGATGCCCGGCTCGCCGGCGCGGTCGCCGCCGCCGCCGAGCCCCGCCGGCTGCTGGTCGAAAGGAGCACGGATACCCCGGCCGCCGCCCCGTCGCGCCGCGCCCGTCCCGGTTCGGTGACGCTGGTCGGCGCCGGCCCCGGCGATCCCGGGCTGCTTACGCTCAATGCGTTGCGCGCGCTCGGCGAGGCCGACGTGATCCTGCACGACCGGCTGGTCAGCGAGGCGGTACTGCGCCTGGCCCGGCCTGGCGCCGAGCGCATCGAGGTCGGCAAGTCGGCGCAGGGCCACAGCACCCGCCAGGAACACATCCACGCACTGATGCTCGAACACGCCAGGCGCGGCCGGCGTGTGGTGCGGCTCAAGGGCGGCGACCCGTTCGTGTTCGGCCGCGGCGGCGAGGAACTGGAATTCCTGCACGACCACGACATCGCCTTCGAGGTCGTGCCCGGCATCACCGCCGCGCTGGCCTGCGGCGCCTACGCCGGAATCCCGCTCACCCACCGCGACCACGCGCAATCGCTGCGCCTGGTCACCGCGCACTGCAAGGACTCGCTGGACACGTTGGATTGGCAGGCGCTGGGCCAGGACCGGCAGACCCTGGCGTTCTACATGGGAGTGGCCGGGCTGGACACGATCCAGCAGCGCCTGCTGCAGGCCGGCCGCAGCGCCGCCACGCCGTTCGCGATCGTCGAGAACGGCTCGCGGCCCGAGCAGCGCGTCGTCACCGGGACGCTCGCCGACCTGCCCGGCACCGCACGCCTGCACGCGGTGCGCTCGCCCGCCCTGCTGGTGGTCGGCGAAGTCGCCGCGCTGGCCGGCCGCCTGCACTGGTTCGGCCCTGCCCCGCTCGCCGCCTCGTCCTCACCTTCCGCAAAGCCCGCCTCGCCCACGCTGGCGAACGCCGCCTGACCTGTCCACGGAGACCCTCGCATGCCCATCTACGACAGCATCCTCGACACCATCGGCCGCACTCCGGTGGTCAAGCTCAACCGCATCGCGCCCACGGGCAAGACCCTCTACGCCAAGGTCGAGTCGTTCAACCCCGGCGGCTCGGTCAAGGACCGCCTGGCCCTGGCGATCATCCTCGACGCCGAGCAGCGCGGCCTGCTCAAGCCCGGCGACACCATCGTCGAGGCCACCTCGGGCAACACCGGCGTGGCGCTGGCGATGGTCGCCGCCGCGCGCGGCTACAAGTTCGTCGCCACGATGGTGGAGACGTTCTCGATCGAACGCCGCAAGCTGATGCGCGCCTACGGCGCCAAGGTGATCCTGACCCCGGCCGCCGAACGCGGCAGCGGCATGGTCCGCAAGGCCAGGGAACTGGCCGAGAAGCATGGCTGGTTCCTCGCCAGCCAGTTCGCGAATCCCGCCAACCCGGCGTACCACCGCAACACCACCGCGCCGGAAATCCTGCGCGACTTCGCCGGCCAGCGCTTGGACTACTTCGTCACCGGCTGGGGCACCGGCGGCACCCTCACCGGCGTCGGCCAGGTGCTCAAGGTCGCCCGCCCCGAGGTGAAGATCGTCGCCACCGAACCAGCCGGCGCCGCGCTGCTGAAGGGCGACGAATGGAAACCCCACAAGATCCAGGGCTGGACCCCGGACTTCGTGCCGGACGTGCTCGACCGCGAGGTCTACGACGAGCTGTACAGCATCAGCGACGAGCGTGCGATCGAGACCTCGCGCCGGCTCGCCGCCGAGGAAGGCATCTTCGTCGGCATCTCCGCCGGCGCGACCGTCGCCACCGCGCTGGAAGTGGCGGAAAAGGCGCCGGAGGGCTCGGTGCTGCTGGCCGTGCTGCCCGACACCGGCGAGCGCTACTTCTCCACCCCGTTGTTCGCCGACATCAACGAGGGCAGCGACGACGAGTGGCTGGCCGGCCTGCCCTGAGCGCGCCGCAACGTCCCGCCCCGCCAGACGCCGCCCTCGGGCGGCGTCTGCGCATGGGTCATCGTTCGAGCGGCGGCAGGCCGACTTCCGCGCGGCGTCCGGCCAGCGCTTCCGGCGCCTCGACCGGGAACAGCGTCCCGTCGGCCCGGCGCTGGGTGCCGAAACGCTGCGGCTGTCCTGCCAGGACGCGGTCGCGGTCCACGAACATCGCCCAGTCGGCCCGGTCGTAGTGTCCCGCGTCCACCGCGGCCTGCATCCCTTCGAGGAACCAGGCGCGGTACGCGCGATCGGTCGAATGCTGGCGACCAGGAACGCCGCCCCGGCCGCCTCGGCCCCGACCGTGTCCCGGTCCGGAAAACCCCGCCGTTCGACCAGCGTGCGCAGGGCCTGTTCGTTCCGCCGCTGCACCTGCGCAAGCTCCTGCGCGGCCTGCCTGGCGAGCGCGGGATCCCGCTGCAGTTCGGCCGGGGTATGGCGCGCCCGCCATGCCTCGCGGGCGTCCTGGTCGGTCCTGCCCAGCTCCAGCAGCGCCGCCGCGTAGGATGCGTCGGCTCGCTCGCCGGCATGCGCGGCCGGGAAAGCGCACGACAGCAACAGGGCCATGGCGGCAGGGCGAAGGAAAACGGTGCGGTGCTTCATCGGTCTCGGTCCTTGTGAACGAAGCGGCCTGGGCGGCAGCGGCGCCGGGCCCGGGACGACGGACCACCGCGACCCATGCAAGTTCCCCCGCTCGCCTCTCCCGGCGTCTCACTCCGGGAGACAGCTTCGGCTCATGCTGGCCGGCTTCCGCTCACGGTTCGCTCATCCTCATCGCATGAAGATCGCCGCATGAACGTCGAAGTCTGGCAGGGCGACATCACCGACCTGGACGTGGACGCCATCGTCAACGCCGCCAACGAGTCCCTGCTCGGCGGCGGCGGCGTGGACGGCGCGATCCATCGCGCGGCCGGCCCGGGCCTGCTGGAGGAATGCCGCCAGTTGCCGGAACTCCGGCCGGGCGTGCGTTGCCCCACCGGCGAGGTGCGCGCGACCGGCGGGCACCGGCTCAAGGCGCGCCATGTCCTGCACACGGTCGGGCCGGTGTGGCGCGACGGCCACCACGACGAGCCCGCGTTGCTGGCCAATTGCTACTGGCAGTCGCTGAAGCTGGCCGAACAGATGGGCCTGCATTCGATCGCCTTTCCCGCGATCAGTTGCGGCGTGTTCGGCTATCCGCTGCACCAGGCGGCCAGGATCGCCGCCACCGAAACGTTGGCCTGGCAGAAGTCGCACGCGGTGCCGAAGCGCATCCTGCTGGTCGCCTACAACGAGGCCACCGCCAAGGCATTGCAACAGGCCGTGCTGATGGCCCAGCGCGAGAGCAACGCGGCCTGAGGCCGCGGCTTTCCGTTGTGTATGGAAGGGGGCTTCAGTCCGCCCCGCAGGGTCAGTGAGCCGTGGCACCCGCCGCGTCGCCACGCGGGGCGATGTCCCCGTCGAGCGCCGTTCTGCGAGGGGCCCTCCACGAGATTCCCGCCAGCGCGGGACACATACGAGAACGCCGGCTTGCGCCGGCGTTCCTGTTCTTGCTGGATCAGCCCTTCCACTGCCCCTGGGCAGCCAGGCCGTTCTCCTTGGCGCGTTCGTAGACGATCTGCTGGGCCTTGGCGAAGTTGCCCTTCATGTCCTGCGACCACAGCTTCAGCGCGGCCTGCTGCATCGCGCGGCCGTAGGAGAAGCTCAGCGGCCACGGCAGGTTGCCGAGCTTGTTCATCGCGTTGAGGTGCGCGGTGGACTGCTCGTCGGTCTGACCGCCGGACAGGAACACGATGCCCGGCAGGATCGCCGGCACGGTCGACTTCAGGCACATCACGGTGGACTCGGCCACTTCCTCGACGCCGGCCTGCTCGGGGCAGTCCTTGCCGGAGATCACCATCGAGGCCTTCAGGATGGTGCCCTCGAGCACGACGTTCTGCTCGTACAGCGCGCCGAACAGCGAACGCAGCGTGGCCTCGGTGACCTCGTAGCAGGTCTCGATGTCGTGGTCGCCGTCCATGATCACCTCGGGCTCCACCATCGGCACCAGGCCCTGCTCCTGGCACAGCGCAGCGTAGCGCGCCAGCGCATGGGCGTTGGCCTCGATGCAGGTGCCCGACGGGATGTCCTCGCCGATGTTGATCACCGCGCGCCACTTGGCGAAACGCGCGCCGAGCTTGTAGTACTCCTCCAGGCGCGCGCGCAGGCCGTCCAGGCCCTCGGTCACCAATTCGCCCGGGCAGCCGGCCAGCGGATGGGCGCCCTTGTCGACCTTGATGCCCGGGATGATGCCGTGCTCGGCCATGTACTTCGGGAACGGCACGCCGTCCTTGGTGGACTGGCGGATGGTTTCGTCGAACAGGATCGCGCCGGAGATGTAGTCGCTCAGCTTCGGCGTGGTCAGCAGCAGCTCGCGGTAGGCGCGGCGGTTCTCCTCGATGTTCTCGATGCCCACCCCGGCGAAGCGCTTGGCGATGGTGCTGGTGGACTCGTCGATGGCGATGATGCCCTTGCCAGGGGCAACCATGGCCTGTGCGGTTTCGGCAAGCTGTTCGATGCTCATGTAGTTCCTGTGGCAGCAGCGGGGGAGACCGCAATTATAGCCGGGCGGAACGTACACATTCCGTCATGGAATGGCGTGCAAACGATTACAGCTCAATTGGATATGTGAGCGGCTGCGCTGTCTGCACCCGCAATCACCGCACAAGGATAGGCAGGGTTCCGCAGGAGCCGCTCTACGAGCCGCTCCCGCGGATGGCCCCGCCTCGGATTACAGCTCGCCGAGGCCGCTGGCGCGGCCGTCCGGGCCGACCTCGAGCAGGCGCAGGGTATTGGTCGCGCCGTGGGTTTCCATGTGCTCGCCGCTGGTGAACACCACGCGGTCGCCCGGCCCCATGCGGCCGCCGTCGACCAGCAGGCGGATCGCCGCGCGCGCGGCCTCGCGCGGGGTCAGGCCGCGGCTGTCGAAGCTGATCGGGAACACGCCGCGCATCAGCGCCATGCGCCGGCGCGCGCCGTCGTGGCGGGTGAACGCGTAGATCGGCACGTTGGAGCGGAACCGCGACAGGAAGCGCGGGGTGCCGCCGTTCTCGGTCAGCGCGACCACGCCGCCCAGGTTGATGTGCTCGGACAGGAACATCGTCGCCATCGCGATCGCCTGGTCGGCACGCTCCAGGTTGCGCTGGGCGGCCTCGAAGTCGGTGTCCATCTCGAACTGGCGCTCGGCGCCCAGGCAGATGCGCGCCAGCGCCTCCACCGCCTTGACCGGATAGGCGCCGGCGGCGGACTCGGCCGACAGCATCACTGCGTCGGTGCCGTCGATCACCGCGTTGGCCACGTCGAGCACCTCGGCGCGGGTCGGGATCGGGCTCTCCACCATCGACTGCAGCATCTGGGTCGCGGTGATGACGATCTTGTTGCGCGCCAGCGACTCCTTGATGATCTTCTTCTGCAGGCCCGGCAGCTCGGCGTCGCCGATCTCCACGCCGAGGTCGCCGCGCGCGACCATCACCACGTCGGAGGCCTCGACGATCTCGCTGAGGTTCTCGATCGCCTCGGTGCGCTCGATCTTCGACACCAGCCAGGCATCGCTGCCGTGCGACTGGGCGATGCGGCGCGCCTCGTTCATGTCGTCGGCGTTGCGGCAGAACGACACCGCGATGAAGTCCACGCCGATCTTGGCGACGATGCCGATCAGCTCCTTGTCGCGCTCGGTCAGCGCGCCCAGCGACAGGCCGCCGCCCTGCTTGTTCAGGCCCTTGCGATCGGACAGCACGCCGTCGTTGAGCACCGTGGTGACGATGCGCTCGCCCTGTACCTCGACCACGCGCAGTTGCATCAGCCCGTCGTCGAGCAGCAGCACGTCGCCGGGGCCGACGTCCTTCGGCAGGCCCAGGTAGCTCACGCCGACCTGGGTGGCGTCGCCGGGAGCGGCGTTGGCGTCGGCGACCAGGTCGAAGCGGTCGCCCGCCTTCAGCACGACCTTGCCTTCGGCGAAGCGCTCGATGCGGATCTTGGGGCCCGGCAGGTCGGCCAGGATGCCGACCTCGGCGCCGACGCGCGCGGCGGCGGCGCGGACTTCCGCGGCACGCTTGGCCTGCCCGGACGGATCGCCGTGGCTGAAGTTCAGGCGCACCACGTTGACACCGGCGCGGAACAGCTCCTCGAGCACGCCCGGGGGATCGGTGGCCGGGCCGAGGGTGGCGAGAATTCTGGTGCGGCGCTGGCGTTCGATCATGGCGGTGTGGGCTCCCCCGGAAAAGTCCGGAAAAGTAGCACAGCTGCACGCTTTGCAGGATGGCATTGCGGAATAGCCCCGACGCGAATGCGGCATGTCTTGCATGCCATGCGGGACCGCATGGAGACATCGCGCGACACCCGCGCCTGGCGCCGATGGCGAAGTGCCCGCCCCGGCACGCCGGCCTGCCGCAGGCGCCCTCTATGCCACCAGTGCGCGCAGCTCGGACGGAACGGTCGCGAGCGCCCCGGCACCGGCCGTGCGCAGTTCGGCCTCGTCGCCGAAGCCCCACAGCACGCCGATGCTGCGCATGCCGTGTGCGTTCGCGCCTTCGATGTCCATCCGGCGGTCGCCGATCATCACGCACTGCGCCGGCTGCAGCGACAACCGGCGCAGCGCCTCGGCGATCAGGTCCACCTTGAAGCGGCGGCTGCCGTCGTCGCTGGTACCGATCACGTCCTCGAAGCAGTCGCCGAACGGCAGGTGCTCGACGATGCGGCGGGCGAAACGCTCGTTCTTCGAGGTGACCACCGCCATGCGATGGCCCGCCGCGCGCAGCGCCGCGATGGTTTCGGGGATGCCGTCGAACACGCTGTGCTCGGTCCAGCCGACGCTGTCGTAGCGGTCGCGATACAGCGCCAGCGCCTGCCCCACCAGCGCCGCGTCGCCGGCGAAATGCTGGTGGAAGCTGTCGCGCAGCGGCGGACCGATCCAGCTGCGCAGCTGCTGCATGGACGGCAGGGCATGGCCCAGCTCGCCGAAGGTATGGACGAGCCCGCCGATGATCCCGGGCTCGGAATCGATCAAGGTGCCGTCGAGGTCGAAGAAGAGGGTTTGCATGGGGAACGAGATCCAGGCTGTTCCCTTCTCCCGGCGGGAGAAGGTGGCGCGAAGCGCCGGATGGGGGTACGGGCGGAGTCGCGCCGCACGGAACTTGCAGTGGAGCAACGATGGACGCGCCGCCACGCGCCCGATAGGAAAACGATCCGGGCATGGGGCTTGAGCAACTCAAGTGCGCGAAGCTTCGTCCGTACCCTCACCCCTCTCCACCGGGAGAGGGGCCAAATCCAACGGAGACGCCAAAGCGGCGTCAGCCGCGCGCTTCCAGCGCCGCGACGGCCGGCAGGGTCTTGCCTTCCAGGAACTCCAGGAACGCGCCGCCGCCGGTGGAGATGTAGCTCACCCGGTCGGCGATGCCGTACTTGTCCACCGCCGCCAGCGTGTCGCCGCCGCCGGCGATGGAGAACGCCGGCGATTCGGCGATCGCCTTCGCCAGCGTCTCGGTGCCCTTGCCGAACGCCTCGAACTCGAACACGCCGACCGGGCCGTTCCACACCACGGTGCCGGCCTTGGCGATCAGCGCCGCGTACGCCGCCGCGGTCTGCGGGCCGATGTCGAGGATCAGGTCGTCCTCGGCCACCGCGTCGACCGCCTTCACCGTCGCCTCCGCGTCCGGCATGAACTGCTTGGCCACCACCACGTCGGTCGGCAGCGGGATGTCGGCGCCGTGCGCCTTGGCCTGGGCGACGATCTTCTTCGCGGTGTCGATCAGGTCCGGTTCGCACAGCGACTTGCCGACGCCGTAGCCGGCCGCGGCGATGAAGGTGTTGGCGATGCCGCCGCCGACGATCAGCTGGTCGACCTTCTCGACGAGGTTGGTCAGCAGCTCCAGCTTGGTCGAGACCTTGCTGCCGGCGACGATCGCCAGCAACGGCTTGGCCGGGTGCTGCAGCGCCTTGGCCAGCGCGTCCAGCTCGGCCATCAGCAACGGGCCGCCGGCCGCCACCGGCGCGAAGCGGATCACGCCGTGCGTGGAGGCCTGGGCGCGATGCGCGGTGCCGAAGGCGTCCATCACGAACACGTCGCACAGCGCGGCGTACTTCTTCGCCAGCGCCTCGTCGTCCTTGCCCTCGCCGACGTTCATGCGGCAGTTCTCCAGCAGCACCACCTGGCCCGGTTGGACCTGCACGCCCTCCACCCAGTCGCGCACCAGCGGCACCTCGGTCTTGAGCAGTTCGGACAGCCGCGCGGCCACCGGCGCCAGCGAGTCCTCCTCGGTCCAGGTGCCTTCCTTCGGGCGGCCCAGGTGCGAGGTCACCATCACCGCCGCGCCCTTCTCCAACGCCGCCTTGATCGTCGGCACCGAGGCGAGGATGCGCTGCTCGGAGGTGATGCGGCCGTTCTCGATCGGCACGTTCAGGTCCTGCCGGATCAATACGCGCTTGCCGGCGAGGTCGAGGTCGGTCATGCGGAGGATGGACATGCGTTTTCCCGTGGCGGAGACAGACCGCTATTGTCCGGCCTCGGCGGCCGAGCGGCAAACGCACGGGCGACTCGCGACGCCCTGCCGGCGGGACTCAATGCCCGGACGGCCCGGATCGTCGCAACAGGCTCAGCGCGAAACCGCCGACCACCAGCGCGCCCAGCACCAGCAGTCCCCACAGGATCCACGTCTTCCAGTCGCGGACCGGCGCCAGCGCGGCATCGCCGGCCAGCTCGCGCGCCGGTTCGCCCACCGCGGCCCGTGCCGGCTGCCATTGCGGCCCCCGTTCGCGCCGCAAGCCATCGAGCAAGGGCTGCAGCGGCGCATCGCTGCGGAACGCCCGCGTGCTGCCTGCGGCCAGCGCGTACGGCGCCTGTCCGCGGGCGACGAACACGAGCGCCTCCGGCTGCCAGCCCAGGCGCAACCGCGGCGGCGTGGAGACCGTCGTGCCTGCGGCGGGCACCAGCCGCCAGTAGCGGTCGCGCGTCGTGGCCAGCACCTGCGGCTCGGAACGTCCGCCTGCGCCAGCCCCCACCCGGTAGGCCAGCCAGGGGCCGGCCCGCGTGATCCAGGTGCCGTCGCGGGCGTCGCGGCTCTGCAGCCGCCATTCCACGGCGTCGTTGCCGTCGCTGGCGACATCGGCCCGCGATATCGGGAACCGGCCATCCATCTCGAACTCGAACCCGCCCTCGCGCGATCGCCCGCCCAGCGTCAGCCATTGCAGCGGCGCGCTCCGGTGCTCCGGCGCCAGTTCGGCCTCGGCCGCGGTCAGTGCCGGCGCCTGCGGCGACAACGCGGTGATGCGCAGGTAGCGGGAACGCGTATCGAGCGGGATGCGGCGTTGCCGCAGGCGTTCGCTGCCGTTGTCCAGTTCCACCAGCGTGGCGTGCGGATCGAGCAGGTGCCAGGTGTTCAGATCGTCGCTGCCCTCGATGCGCAGCTCGGCCTGCAACCGCTGCTGGGCGGGCCAGTCCAGCCGGATCGCCTGCAACGGCTCGCGCAAGGCGCTGGCATCGAGCAACCAGGCCGGCAGGCCCTCGCGCGCGGCCTGCCCCGTGCGCGTCTCGATCCGTCGCACCGCGCCGCTGGCGTCGCGCTCGGCGATCACCTGCAGTTCGCCGCCCCCGGCCGGCACCGGCGGCAAGGCGAACAACGGCAACGCCCGCAGGCGCGGCGCCTGCGATGGCGCGTCCGCCGGCAACAGCGCCGACGGCAGCGGATTGCCGGCCATGTCCAGGGGTTGCAGGTCGGCCAGCGTCGCCTGGCGGACCGTGCGATAGACCGGCCCGGTCAAGGCCACCCGATAGGCGCCCGCATCCGGGTCGTCGAGTTGCAGCGGCCACTGCCGCACATAGTCGCCGCGCACGTCCGCCCATGCCGCCAGCGGCACCAGCAACAACCATCCCAGGCGCTTCATGCCACCTCCTCCCGATTGCCCTGGCGCGGCGGTGCCGGCGCCAGGTAGCCTACGGCCGTGCACAGCAGGCCGTACGCGATGAACGAGCCGATGCCGAGCAGGTTGCCCAGGTGCTGGCGATCGACCAGCACCAGCTTGGCCAGCACCAGCGCCATCAGCAACGCGCCGGCCAGCCATACGCCACGTTGGCCGCGCCGCGAACCGAGCACCCAGCCGATCACGCCCAGGATGCTCCAGGTCACGGTAAGGCTGGTCTGGGCCAGGCTGGACGACAGCAGCGCGCCGTTCCAGGCGATGCCGCCCCAGTGGTGGACGCTGCGCAATACCGTCACGGTCACCAGCACCAGGCCGGCACCGGCCAGCACGAACGCGCGCCGGCCCCGCAACGCCGCCGGCGCATGCGGCGAGCGCAACCAATACGCCAGCAAGACCAGCGCCGCCAACTGCGCCAGTTCGGCCGGATTGAGCAGCGGCAACCACGGCAGGGGCGCCGGCGGCACCGGTGCGGACAGCGCCAGCAACCAGCCCAGCGCGATCACGCCGAACACCACGCAGGCGAACGCGACGCGCAGCCCGTCGAAACTCCGACCCTGCGGCCAGCGCAGCCATGCCCAGCGCAGCAGCGCGAGCGCGGCCAGCAGCAACCACGGCCAGCCGAGCAAGGCCCATTGCCAACCTCCGGCGAGGCCGTGGCGATCGGCCAGCCATGCGCCGGCCAACGAAAGCGCCGCGGGCCACAGCAACAGCCAGGCGAACTGCGCCGCGCCACGGGCCGCGCCGAGGGTGTCGCGCAGGCAGGCCAACGTACGCACGCCCAGCAGCGCGAACGCCAGCCACGCCCAAACGCCGTAATCGCCGAAGGGCTGCGAATGCGCCAGCGTCTGCCACCCGGTTACCGGCAAGGCCAGCGCCAGCGCGACCATCGAGGTCCAGGCCAGTGCGCCGGCCGGCCGCCGGCGGTGCGCCTCCGCCGCCAGCCACGCGCTCGCCGCCAGCCAGGCCAGCACCAGGTCCGGCGCGACGCGCCCGGGCGCGAAACGGCCGATGTCGGCCAGCCAAGCGCACGTCCACCACCCCAGTCCCCACAGATAGGCGACCAGGGCAAGGGAGGAACGAGCGTGGTCGCGCAGGCACCACGCGCTCGCAAGACCGCCGGCCGCGAGCAACAGCGCGCTCATGAAGGTCGGGTTGGCGATGGCGTGCAGGTCGTCCGGTCCGGCAGCCACGCCCCACAGGAAACCGACCGCCGCCGCCAGCTGCAGCAACGGCCCGGCGACCTGCGGCAACAGGCGCCGCTGGCGCAGGCCCAGCCACAGCAAGCCGGCGCCTTCCAGCGCGAACACGCTGGCGGTCGCGCGTGCCGACAACGCCAGCGGCACCGCCAGCGTGGCGAACGCGACCGCGAGTACCGCATGCCCCTGTCCCAGCAACCGCGTGCGTTCGCCGCGCAGCAGCCACGCCGCGAGCGCGGCATGGATCGCCGCCAGGCCAAGCGCGCACAGCGCCAATGCCAGCCGGTCGCCATGCAGCAACCCGGCCTGCAGCGAGAACGCCACCAGCGGCGTGCCGAACAGCAGGCTGCCGTCGATCGCCCGGGCCTGCCCGTCGCCGCGCCGCGCATGCAGCACCGGGATCAGCAGGTAGAACGCGAAGAACAGCAGCAGGAACGGTTCGGTGGTGGCGAAGTGTTCCGGCCGGTAGGCGAGCACGCCCCACAACGTGCCGATGCCGAAGGTGAAACCGAAGCCGACCAGGTTCAGCACGCGCCAGGAACGGAACCACGCGATCGCGAACACCGCGGCGTTGAGCACCGCGTAGTACGAGAACAGCGCGACGTGGCTGCCCTGGCCGGTGGACAGCCAGATCGGCGCGAGGAAACCGGCCAGGATGCCGAGCAGCGCCAGCGTTCGCGATTCCTGCAACACCGCCAGCACGCACAGGCCGGCCACCAGCGCCACGCTCAGCGCGAACGCGGCCGGCGCGGGCAGCAGGCCGCTCAACTTGAACGCCGCGAACACCACCAGCAGCAGCACGCCGATCGCCCCACCCTGCAACGCCAGGGCGAAGCCGCGCCGCCGCTCGCGCTGGCGCCAGCCGAACACCAACCCGCCCAGGGCCGCCGCGGCGATCGCGGCGTAGCGCAATTCCAGCGGCAGCGCCAGCCAGCCCTGGTCGCCGGCGTACTTGAGCAGCGCCGCCACGCCGGCCAGCAGTACCAGCATGCCGACCTTGACCGGCACGTTGCCTTCGGTGAACCAGCGCTTGAGCGCACTCGCCGCCCGTTCCAGCAAGCCAGGACCGCTGGGCGGTACGTCCATGGCAGGGCGCGAAGGCAGCGGAGGCGGCGCGACAGGTTCGGGGGCGGGTGGTTCCGGGGACTCGGCCGCCGCTTCGGACCCGGCTTCCGCGGGCCGCGGCGAAACCGGGGCCGGCCCGTCCCATACCGGGACAGGCGCTGGCGGTACCGGCGCGGACACCGGCCGAGGCGCTGCCTGCCGGAGTTCGGCCAATTGCCGCTCCAGTTCGGAAACGCGGCGTTTCAGGCCCGATATCGAGACCAGCGCCACCAGCAACAGCACCGGCACCGCCAGCACGGCCAATACCACCGCCACGATGATCGTTTCCAAACGTACCCCACGCCGCCAGGCGCCTTCCCTTGTATGCGGCCATGCTACCGCGAGCGCCGCCGGGATGCGGTTTCCCGGGGGCTTGCCCGCGACGGGCGCATCGGCCCCAAGAAGCACCGGCAATGCCCGTCGGGACCGGAGTCCCTCCCACGAACGCGAAGACCCCGGCCAAGGCCGGGGTCTTCGGAGTACAACGACGGTGGCAGCGCTTACTTCGCCATCACGACCTTGGCCAGTTCCAGGCACTTGTTCGAATAGCCCCACTCGTTGTCGTACCACGACACCAGCTTGACGAAGGTGCTGTCCAGCGCGATGCCGGCCTCGGCGTCGAAGATCGAGGTGCGCGCATCGCCGCGGAAGTCGGTGGCGACCACCTTGTCCTCGGTGTAGCCGAGGATGCCCTTCAGCGCGCCCTCGCTCTGGGCTTTCATCTCCGCGCAGATTTCCTCGTAGCTGGCCGGCTTCTCCAGCTCGACGGTCAGGTCGACCACCGACACGTCCGAGGTCGGCACGCGGAAGCTCGCGCCGGTCAGCTTCTTGTTGAGCGCCGGGATCACCTTGCCGACCGCCTTCGCCGCGCCGGTCGTGGACGGGATGATGTTCTCCAGGATGCCGCGGCCGCCGCGCCAGTCCTTGTTGGACGGGCCGTCGACGGTCTTCTGGGTCGCGGTGGCGGCGTGCACGGTGGTCATCAGGCCGCGCTTGATGCCCCACTTGTCGTGGACGACCTTGGCCAGCGGCGCCAGGCAGTTGGTGGTGCACGAGGCGTTGGAGACGATCGCCTCGCCGGCATAGGTCTCATGGTTCACGCCATAGACGAACATCGGCGTGTCGTCCTTGGACGGGGCCGACATGATCACCTTCTTGGCGCCGGCGGCCAGGTGCTTCTCGGCGGTCTCCTTGGTCAGGAACAGGCCGGTGGACTCGATCACCACCTCGGCGCCGACCTCGTCCCACTTCAGGTTGGCCGGGTCGCGCTCCTGGGTCAGGCGGATCTTCTTGCCGTTGACGACCAGCGTGCTGCCCTCGACCGACACCTCGCCCTTGAAGCGGCCGTGCACCGAGTCGTACTGCAGCATGTAGGCCAGGTAATCCGGCTCCAGCAGGTCGTTGATGGCCACGATCTCGATGTCGTTGCCGAAGTTCTGCACCGCCGAACGCAGCACGTTGCGACCGATGCGACCGAAACCATTGATGCCGACCTTGATAGCCATGTTCACGAGCTCCTGCGGCCGCGACCGTCGCGGCGGGATGGAAAGGGATCTCGATTCTAGCAGGCCGCCCCCGGCAAGGTCCGGACCGCGTCGGCCGGAAACCGCCCGGCCGCCGCCTTGATCAGGATCATGGCGGCGGCGTTAAGGAAGCCGAAAGCTGTGCCCGTCCCTGGTTCATCCCCAAGAGAGCACCGCAATGCGCAAGTCTTCCTCCCTGTTGGCCGCCTCCCTGGCTGCCGCCCTGCTCGCCGCCGCGCCCGCCATGGCCCAGTCCAAGGGCGACTGGACGCTCGGCGTGGGCATGGGCGTGGTCGATCCCAGGTCCGGCGCCGGCGACCTCGACGGTTCCGCGCTCGGGCTGGGCGCGCTGCCGGCCAAGGTCGACAGCGACGCCAAGCCCACCATCACGTTCGAATACTTCATCGCCGACAACATCGGCCTCGAAGTGCTGGGCGCGCTGCCGTTCGAGCACGAGGTCGGCATCCAGGGCCTCGGCAAGATCGGCCGTACCAGGCAGTTGCCGCCGGTCGTGTCGCTGCAGTACCACTTCGCCAACCGCAGCAAGATCACGCCGTTCCTCGGCCTGGGCGTGAACTACACCCGGTTCTTCGACACCGACGGCAAGGGCGCGCTGCAAGGCGCCAAGCTGGACCTTGGCGATTCCTGGGGCATCGCCGCGCATGCCGGCCTGGACTTCGCGCTGCCCGGCAAGGGCGCGCTGCGCGTGGACCTGCGCTGGGCCGACATCGACACACAGGTCAAGGTCGACGGCGCGCGCCTGGGCACCGCCAGGATCGACCCGCTGATCTATGGCGCGTCCTACGTCTTCCGGTTCTGACGTTCGACATCCCGTGCGAGCCCGCTACGGGCTCGTTGCGATGGGAGGGACTTCGGTTCCTCCCGCGCCGGTCTTCCCGCGCCCTTTAGAATCGAAACGATGAACATGTTCTCAGCCATCGTTTCGCTCGGCGCCGTCCTGGCGCTTTCCTTCCCCTCGCCGCAGGCGCACGCCTGGGGCGGCCAGGGCCATCGCCTGGTCGCGCGCATCGCCGACCGCGAGCTGACGCCGCAGGCGCATGCCGAAGTCGCCCGCCTGCTCGCCGGCGAACCCGACCCGACGCTGGCCGGCATCGCCTCCTGGGCCGACGAGCTGCGCAAGTCCGATCCCGATCTGGGCAAGCGCAGTGCGTCCTGGCACTACGTCAATCTCGGCGAGCACGATTGCGCCTACGAGCCGGCGCGCGACTGCCCGGACGGCAACTGCGTGGTGGAGGCGCTCAGGACCCAGACCGCCCTCCTCGCCGACCGCAGCCAGCCGCTCGCCGTGCGCCGGCAAGCGCTGAAGTTCGTCGTCCATCTCGTCGGCGACATCCACCAGCCCATGCACGCCGGCTACGCGCACGACAAGGGCGGCAACGATTTCCAGTTGCAGTTCGATGGCAAGGGCACCAACCTGCACGCCCTGTGGGACAGCGGCATGCTCTACGACCGCCATGTGGACGACGACGCCTACCTGGCGCGACTGCTCGCGCTGCCGCGCCCTGCCCCCGGCAATAGGCCCGCGCTGCCGCCGCCGGCCGCCGACTGGGCACGGGCCTCGTGCCGCATCGCGGTCACGCCAGGCGTGTACCCTGCGCGCCACGTGCTGCCCGACGGCTACGTGGCGACCTGGCGGCCGGTCGCCGAAACCCAGTTGCGCCTGGCCGGCGACCGCCTCGCCGCGATCCTCGATGCCGCGCTCGGCGCGCCTTGACGGAGCCCGCCATGTCGCCCGAGGTCCTGCCGTTCTTCCATGCCGAGAGCAACACCTTCAGCTATCTCGTCGCCGATCCCGCCACCGGCGAGGCGGCCCTCGTCGATCCTGCACTGGACTACGACGCCGAGCGCGACCAGGCTTCGACCGCGTCCGCGCAGGCCTTGCTGGACGCGCTCGATGCACGGGGCTGGCAATTGCGCTGGCTGCTGGAGACGCATGCGCACGCCGACCATCTTTCCGCCGGCCATTGGTTGCGGCGCCAGCGCCCGCAGGCGCGCCTGGCGATCGGCGCAGGCATCCGCCACGTGCAACGCACGTTCGCCGCGCAGCATGCGCTGCCGGACGGCTTCGAGCCCGACGGCGCGCAGTTCGACCGCCTGTTCGCCGACGGCGAGGCGTTCCAGCTGGGCACGCTGCAGGCGCGCGTGATCGCGGTACCCGGGCACACGCCGGACAGCATCGCCTACCTCATCGGCGATGCGCTGTTCCCGGGCGACTCGATCTTCATGCCCGACGGCGGTACCGCGCGCTGCGATTTCCCCGGCGGCGATGCCGGCCAGCTGTATCGCTCGATCCAGCGCCTGTTCGCCCTGCCGGACGCCACCCGCGTGTTCGTCTGCCACGACTACGGCCCGGGCGGGCGCGCGGTGGCCTGCGAGACCAGCATCGGCGAACAACGCCGCGGCAACGTGCACGTGCACGACGGCAGCGACGAGGCCGCCTTCGTCGCGCGGCGCCGCGCACGCGACGCCACGCTGCCGCAACCGCGCCTGATGCGCCCGGCGCTGCGCGCCAACCTGCAGGGCGGGCGCCATCCTTCCCTGGGAGATTGATCCACATGCACGCCGGGGCCGGCCCTGTCATCATCCCGGCAATCCCCACCGAGGAGCCCACGCCATGTCCTGGTCCAAGCGCCTGTCGTGCATGCTGGCCATCGCGCTGCCGATGCTGGCGCATGCGCAATCCCCGCTGACGGTGTTCGCCGCCGCCAGCCTGAAGGAATCGATGGACGAGGCCGCCGCGGCCTACCAGCAGGCGACCGGCACGCCGGTGCGCGTCTCGTATGCGGCCAGTTCCGCGCTCGCCCGCCAGATCGAACAGGGCGCGCCGGCCGACGTGTTCTTCTCCGCCGACCTGGAATGGATGGACTACCTGCAGCAGCGCGGCCAGGTCGATGCGACGCAGCGCCGCAACCTGCTCGGCAATACGCTGGTGCTGGTCGCGCCGGCCGCGAGCACCGCACGGGTCGATCTGGCCAAGGCCGGGTCGCTGGCCGCCGCGCTCGGCGCCTCCGGCCGGCTGGCGGTCGGCCAGACCGCCAGCGTGCCGGCCGGCAAGTACGCCAAGGAAGCGCTGCAGAAGCTCGGCCAATGGGATGCGCTGGGTGGTCGCCTCGCCGAGAGCGAAAGCGTGCGCGCGGCGCTGATGCTGGTGGCCCGCGGCGAAGCCCCCCTCGGCATCGTCTACGGCTCCGATGCGAAGGCCGAGCCGAAGGTGCGCGTGGTCGCCACCTTCCCGGCCAGTTCGCATGCGCCGATCGTCTACCCGGTGGCGCCGTTGAGGAACGCCCGCAACCCGGCGGCGCGCGCATTCGTGCAATGGCTGGCGACGCCGGCGGCGAAGCCGATCTTCGTGCGCCGCGGCTTTTCGCTGCAGGATTGACGATTGGCCCTGTTCACGCCGGAAGAAGCCACCGCCATCGCGCTGAGCCTGAAAGTGGCGGTGGCGGCGGCCCTGGCCAGCCTGCCGGCCGGCATCGCCTGCGGCTGGCTGCTGGCGCGCAAGCGTTTTCCCGGCAAGGCGCTGTTCGACGCCTTGCTGCACCTGCCGCTGGTGATGCCGCCGGTGGTGACCGGCTACGTGCTGCTGGTGACGCTGGGCACGCAAGGGCCGGTCGGGCGCTGGCTGCTGGAGCACCTGGGCATCCAGTTCGCGTTCCGCTGGACCGGCGCCGCCCTGGCGTGCGCGGTGATGGGATTCCCGCTGATGGTGCGCGCGATCCGGCTGTCCATCGAGGCCACCGACCGCCGCCTGGAACAGGCCGCGGCCACGCTGGGCGCCGCGCCATGGCGCGTGTTCCTCACCATCACCCTGCCGCTGGCCTGGCCGGGACTGGTCGCGGGCACCGTGCTCGCCTTCGCCAAGGCGCTGGGCGAGTTCGGCGCGACCATCACCTTCGTCTCCAACATCCCCGGCGAGACCCAGACGCTGTCGGCGGCGATCTACGGCCTGATGCAGGTGCCGGGGATGGAATCCGGGATCTGGCGCCTGGCCTGCGTCGCGCTGGCGATCTCGCTGGCCGCGCTGCTACTTTCCGAATGGCTGGTCCGACGGCACCCCGCCCGGCGGGAGGACTGATGCTCGAGATCGACGTCGAACTGCAGCGCGGCAGCTTCCGGCGGCACGTCGCCATCCGCGGCGACTCGCGCGTGCTGGCGCTGGTGGGTCCTTCCGGCGCCGGCAAGACCAGCGTGCTCAACGCGATCGCCGGGCTGGTGCGCCCGCAGCGCGGCCGCATCGCGGTGGACGGGCGCGTGCTGTACGACAGCGCCGCGCGCATCGACCTGCCCGCGCACCGGCGCCGGGTCGGCTACGTGTTCCAGGACGCACGGCTGTTCCCGCACCTGGACGTGCGCGGCAACCTGCGCTACGGCCGCCACGGCAACCGCGACGCTGGCTTCCGTTTCGACGACGTGGTGGCGCTGCTGGGCATCGGCGCGCTGCTGGCACGGCGGCCACGCAACCTCTCCGGCGGCGAGGCGCAGCGGGTGGCGATCGGCCGCGCCCTGCTCGCGCAGCCGGCGCTGCTGCTGTTCGACGAGCCGCTGTCCGCGCTGGACCGCGCGCGCCGCGAGGAACTGATCCCCTACCTGCAGCGCGTGCGCGACGAAGTACGGCTGCCGATGCTCTACGTCAGCCACCACATCGACGAGGTGGAGCGCATCGCCGAGACGGTGCATCGATTGGAATGACGCTTCCCTCGCAGGCTGCTGCCCCGGGCCCAAGGCCTTCAGCGTGCCATGCCGTCGCGATGCACCTCGGCGCGCCCCGCGTGCACCGCGAAGGTGAAGGCGAACTGCAGCGTCACCGGCACCGGCTCGACCTCCCGCGCGCCGTCGCAACCGTCACCGTCCGGCAGCGGCGCACCGGCCGCAAACCGGCATAGCGCCGCCGGACGGAACCGCCAGCTGCGCACCGCGGCCAAGGCCGCCTCGACCAGGGCCGCATTGGCCGGATCGTCACCGGCGGTACACGCCTCGCGTGCCGTGAGGCTGTCGGCGAACATCACCGCGCCATCCGCGCCGATCGCCACCCGCGCGCAGATCCGGGTCGGGGCCAGCTCGCGAGTCAACACCGGTTCCGGCAGCACCGGCGCCGTATCCACCAACGGCTCCGGCATGCGGAAACGTTCGCCCGGCTGCAACGAATAACTCTGCGCCGCTCCCGTACCCATCCCGCCGGACGACGGCGGCAGCATCTGCATGGCCACGTCCTGCCGGTACACCGCCTGTTCGGCCTCGCGCACGGGCCGGCCGGCACAGGCCGCCAGCAAGCATGTCGCGAGTATCGGCCACGGCAGCCGCAGGCTCATTTCTTCGCCACCTTGCGGATGCCGCACAGCGGCGGCGCATCGGGACCGCCGCCCGGCTCGGACAACACCAGGTCGCATATCTGCTTGCCCGAGGGATCCCAGTTCACCCGGTACCAGGCGTATGCGTCGCCCGCATGACCGGCAGGCGCCGCCACCGGCTGCATCTGGGCGTCGAACGACACCGGCACGCGTACGCGGCCGGCAACGGGCTGTCCGTCCCTGGTCTCCGGCCGCAAGCGCCACTTGTATGCCGCTTCGATGGCCGCGGCATCGAATACGCCCTTGGGCTGGCTGCTCTCCACCCGCACATTCGTCGGCACGCCCTGCGCGTCGATGTCGATCAGCAGCATGACCTTGCCGCTCTGCGCCTGCTTGAGCGCGGCGGCGGGATACCTGGGCGGCTGGGACGGCTGCGGTGGCGCCCCCCGGGAGGATGCGCCTGCTTCGTTCGAGGCAGGCCCGGCCATCGCGTTGCCCGGTGGCGGGCCGACGACCCGCGCCGGCTGTTGCGCCCACGCCGCATAACCGCTGGCGACCCACAATCCCAGCACCAGCGCGCGGGCGGACATCCGGTTCGCACGCGAGGGGGTTTTCCTTTTCAACATGGCGATACGCTCCTTCAGCGGATGGCGGGGCGCCCACTGGCATGCGACCGGCGCGAGCGGGCCCGCGACCTGGGTCTTGAGCAGCGCGCTGCCGTAGGCCTTGCGTGCCGTGGGATGGCTTGCGACCACGAGCGCATCGCAGGCCAGTTCCTGGTCGAGGCGGAAGCGACGCATGGCCAGGTGCAGCAGCGGATTGAACCAATGGACGCAGAGCAGCAGCGATGCGGCGGCATTGGCCCAGCCGTGGCCACGGCGCAGGTGCGCCCACTCGTGCGCAAGCACCAGCCGCCGTTCGTCCGCGGTGTAGCGTTCGGCGAAATCGTGCGGCACCACGATGCGCGGGCGCAGCAATCCCACCAGCGCCGGCAGTCCGTCGCCACGTTCGGCGCGGAACACCCGGCTTCCTTCCCATGCGTGCAAGGCTCCAAGCCCGCGCACGAAACGGCGCTGGCGGCGCGCGAGCGCCACCGCCGCGAGCAGCGCGCCGGACAGCCAGAGCGCCAACAGCCCCCATGCGCCGGCGATGCCGGCGCTTCCGGCAGGAAACGCCGCGTCGTGGATGGGAACCGCCAGCTCCGGGCGTACCGCCGCGGCCACGATGCGCCGCGCCGGCAACAGCACGGCGAGCATCGCCGCCGGCACGCACCACCACAAGGCATACGCCGCTCCTGCACCGAACACGCGGCGGACCGGCCAGCGCAGCGGCAATACCATCAGTACCGCCGCGCCCGCGGCAAGCATGGACTTCGCCAATGCGGCGATGATCGGATCAGGGTTCATCGTCCAGCTCCGAGACCAGGCGCTTGAGTTCGGCGATGTCCTCGCGCGACAGCTTGCCTCGCTCGCTGAAGTGCGCGACCAGCGGGGTCACGCGGCCGCCGAACAGGCGTTCGAGCAGGCCTTCGCTCTGCTGCGCCACCCATTGCGCCTGCTGCAGCACCGGCGAGTACAGGTAGCGGCGTCCCTGCTTGGCCGCGCGGACGGCCCCTTTGTTGAGCAGTCGATTGAGCAGGGTCTTGATCGTCGGCTCCGCCCAATCGCTGCGCTCGGCCAGCACCGCGACCACCTCGTCCGCACCCAACGGGTGGCGCTCCCACAGCACCTGCATCACCACGGCTTCGGCTTCGCTGATGGCCATACGATTACGCTCGTAATTTTTAATGATTACGCGCGTAAATATTCGCCCTGTCAACCCCCTGCCCGCGTCCGCCCGGGACGCCGAAGATGCCCGGTCCCGGCCTCGCGTGGATTACCGCTTCACGGAACGACCGCTTAGAGTTCCCGCAGGACACGAAGCCCGGGCTGGATGCATGACCGACCTGACGACCGATCTCGACGCCGCCGCCAGCCGCATCCTCGAACGGCGTCCCGGCGAATTGCGCGTCGGCGCGCCACTGGGCATCGGCAAGCCGCACCGGCTGATCAATGCGCTGTACGCACGCGTGGTCGACGATCCCTCGCGGCCGATGCAGTTGTACACCGCGCTCTCGTTGAACCCGCCCTCGCCCGGCAGCGGCCTGCAGGCACGCTTCGCCAAGCCCTTCCTGGCGCGCCATTTCGGCGACGATTTCCCGCGCCTGGCCTATGTCGATGCGCTGCAGGCCGACGTCCTGCCGCCGCACGTGCAGGTCGAGGAGTTCTACATGCAGTCGGGCGCGCTGCTGCATTCGCGCCAGGCTCAGCGCGCCTACACCAGCCTCAACTACACGATGGCGGCCGATGCGATCGCCACGCGCGAACCCAACGTGGTGGTGCAGAAAGTGGCCGCGGAACCGGATGGCACGCGCTTGTCGCTGTCGTCCAACACCGACATCACCCAGGACCTGCTCGATGCGATGCGCGCGCGCGGCCTGCCGCGCCCGCTGATGGTGGCCGAGATCGATCCGGAGCTGCCGTGGATCGGCGGCAGCGCGGTGGTGGAGCGCGATTTCTTCGACCTCGTGGTCGCGCCGCCGGGGCCGCATCCGCGCCTGTTCGGCTTGCCGCGCCAGCCGGTCGGCGACGTCGATTACGCGATCGGCCTGTACGCCAGCGCGCTGGTGCGCGACGGCGGCACGTTGCAGATCGGCATCGGCACGCTGGCCGACGCGCTCAGCCATGCGCTGGTGCTGCGGCATACCGACAACGCCGGCTACCGGCGCGTGCTGCGGGCGCTGGCGCCGGACATCGAGCGACATCCGGCGGTGGTCGAGAGCGGCGGCCTGGGGCCGTTCGAGACGGGGTTGTACGGGTGCAGCGAGATGCTCAACGAGGGCTTCAAGCGCCTGGTCGAGAGCGGCGTGATCCGGCGCAAGGTGCACGACGACCCGGGACTGATGCAGCGGCTGGCGCGAGGCGAGGCATCGCCGGAAGACCAGGCGCGCCTGGAGGCCGAGGGCGAGTTCCTGCACGGCGCCTTCTACCTGGGTTCGCCGGACTTCTATCGCTGGCTGCGCGGGATGGACGATGCCACCCGCCGCGCCGTCGGCATGCGCCGGATCAGCGAGATCAACCAGCTCTACGGCGGCAACGAGGCGCTCGAACGCCTGCAGCGCCGCGACGCGCGCTTCTTCAACACCTGCATGATGGCGACCGCGCTCGGCGCGGCGGTCTCGGACGGCCTGGAGGACGGGCGCGTGGTGTCCGGGGTCGGCGGCCAGTACAACTTCGTGGCGATGGCGCATGCGCTGGCGGACGCGCGCAGCGTGCTGATGTTCCGCGCCGTGCGCGAGGACGGCCGGCACGCGCAGTCCAACGTGCGCTGGAACTACGGCCATGCCACCATCCCGCGCCACCTGCGCGACGTCTATCTCAACGAATACGGCATCGCCGACCTGCGCGGCCGCACCGACGAGGATTGCGTGATCGCCATGGCCTCGATCTGCGATGCGCGCTTCCAGGACGACCTGCTCGGCCAGGCGCGCGCCCATCGCAAGCTGCGCGAGGACTTCCGGGCGCCGACTCGATGGAAACACAACACGCGCCGGCACGTGGCCGGCGCGCTCGCCCCGTTCCGTGCCGACGGCACGCTCCCCGATTACCCGCTCGGCAGCGACTTCACCCCGGTCGAACAGGACCTGTTGCGTGCGCTCGGCTGGCTCAAGCGCGCCACGGGAACGCCGATCGGCAAGCTGCGCACGTTCGGGCAAGCGCTGGCCGCTTCCGGCCGGCCCGGCGACCACCGCGCCGCGCTGCAGCGGATGGCCTTGGAGCGTCCCCAAGGCGTGGGCGAACGGGTCGAGGCGCGGTTGCTGCAGCTCGCGCTGGCGCGCACCGCACGGCGCTGATCGACGCGGAGCGCGGCACGGGACCGGGGAAATCCCGGCCGGCGGGCGCGGCGATCCCGCCAAGGTCGAAGGGCCGGCTTGCGCCGGCCCTTCTCGAGCATCGCCGGATCGAAGGCAGCCCGGGCTTACAGCGCCTTGGCCGCTTCCACCACGTGCGCGGCGGTGATGCGGAAGTGCTTGTACAGCTCGTCGGCCGGCGCCGAGGCGCCGAAGGTGTCGATGCCGACCACCGCGCCGTCCAGGCCCACGTACTGGCGCCAGAAGCCGGTGACGCCGGCTTCCACCGCCACGCGCTTGCGCACCGCGTTCGGCAGCACCGCCTCGCGGTAGGCCGCGTCCTGGCGCTCGAACACGTCGGTCGAAGGCATCGACACCACGCGCGTCTTGATGCCTTCGGCGTCCAGCGTCTTCTTCGCTTCCACCGCCAGGCCGACCTCCGAGCCGGTGGCGATCAGGATCACCTCCGGGTGGCCTTCGCTGTCGGCGAGCACGTAGCCGCCGCGCTCGATCAGGCTCACCTGCTCGGCGCTGCGCGGCTGGTGCTGCAGGTTCTGGCGGCTGAACACCAGGCAGCTCGGGCCGTCCTTGCGCAGGATCGCCGCCTTCCAGGCCACGGCCGACTCGACCGCGTCGCACGGGCGCCACACGTCGTTGTTGGGGATGTAGCGCAGCGAGGCCAGGTGCTCGACCGGCTGGTGGGTCGGGCCGTCCTCGCCCAGGCCGATCGAATCGTGGGTGTAGACGTGGATCGCGTGCGCCGGGATCAGCGCGCTCATGCGCACGCCGTTGCGCGCGTAGTCGCTGAACACCAGGAACGTCGCGTCGAACGGGATGAAGCCGCCATGCAGCGCCAGGCCGTTCGCGATCGCAGTCATGCCGAACTCGCGCACACCGTAGTAGACGTAGTTAGCGTTCGGGTCGTCGGTGGCGACCGACTTGCTGGCCTTCCACAAGGTCAGGTTGGAATGCGCCAGGTCGGCCGAGCCGCCGACCAGTTCCGGCAGCAGCGGCGCGAACGCCTCGATGGTGTTCTGCGACGCCTTGCGCGAGGCGATGGTCGGGCCGTCGGCCTGGACCTTGGCGATGAACGCATCGGCCTCGGCCAGGAACGCGGTCGGCAGTTCGCCATGCGAGCGGCGGGTCAGCTCGGCGGCCTCGGCCGGGTACTGGCGCGCGTACTTGTCGAACGCCTGCTCCCACTCGGCCTGGCGCAGCGCGCCGGCACCGGTGGCGCGCCAGCCGTCGTAGATTTCCTGCGGGATCTCGAACGGGCCGTACGGCCAGTCCAGCGCCTTGCGGGTGGCCTCCAGCTCGTCCTTGCCCAGCGCGGCGCCGTGCGAGGATTCCTTGCCGGCCTTGTTCGGCGAGCCGAAGCCGATGACGGTGCGGCAGCAGATCAGCGTCGGCTTGCCTTCCTCGGCCAGGGCGGCCTCGATCGCGGCCTTGATCTGGTCCGGGTCATGGCCGTCCACGTCGCGGATCACGTGCCAGCCATAGGCCTCGAAGCGCTCCGGCGTGTTGTCGGTGAACCAGCCTTCGGTGTTGCCGTCGATCGAGATGTGGTTGTTGTCCCAGAACGCGGTCAGCTTGCCCAGGCCCCAGGTGCCGGCCAACGAGGCGGCCTCGTGCGAGACGCCTTCCATCAGGCAGCCGTCGCCCATGAACACCCAGGTGCGGTGGTCGACGATCTCGTGCTCGGGGCGGTTGAAGCGCTGCGCCAGCAGCTTCTCGGCCAGCGCGAAGCCGACCGCGTTGGCGAAGCCCTGGCCGAGCGGGCCGGTGGTGGTCTCCACCCCGGGGGTCTCGCTGCGCTCGGGATGCCCGGCGGTCTTGCTGTGCAGCTGGCGGAAGCGCTTGAGTTCGTCCAGCGGCAGGTCGTAGCCGGACAGGTGCAGCAGCGCGTACTGCAGCATCGAGCCGTGGCCGTTGGACAGCACGAAGCGATCGCGGTTGAACCACTTCGGGTCGTTCGGGTTGTGGCGGAGGAAGTCGTTCCACAGCACTTCGGCGATGTCGGCCATGCCCATCGGCATGCCGGGATGGCCGGAGTTGGCGGCTTGCACCGCATCGGCGGCGAGGAAACGGATGGCGTTGGCCAGCTGGCGGCGGGTGGGCTGGGTCATGAGCGGCGAGGGAGGTTCCGGAGGCGACGGGATGGGCGCCGCAGGGCGCCCGGGCCCTACATTGTCCCACCCCTGTCCGGATAAGTCATGAGAAGCCGGACCCGGGTTCCGGGTCCCGCAAACGCCTACGCCGATGGAGTGGCTGCCGAAGCCGCTTCCACCAGCATCCCCTGCTTTCGTGCTTGCAAGAACGGCGCAGGCCGCGACGGGGCCTTCACGCGGCTCCCTCCGCACCGACGCTCTTCCCGGGTCCCTGCGCCCCGGATCCCGGCTTTTCCGCCTCGTCGCTCTCGCCCTTGGACACCAGCGTGGTCAGGGCCAGGTCGCCGGTGACGTTGAGCGCGGTCCGGCACATGTCCAGGAAGTGGTTCACGCCCAGGATCAGGCCGATGCCGACCGGGTTGACGCCCACCATCGCGCAGATCAGCGCCACCACCGGCAGCGAACCGGACGGCACGCCGGCCGTGCCGATGCCGCCGAGGATGCACACCAGCATCACCGTGAACTGCTGCCACAGGCTCAGCTCCACGCCGAAGAACTGCGCCAGGAAGATCACCGTCACGCCCTCGAACAAGGCGGTGCCGTTCTGGTTGGCGGTCGCGCCCACCGTCAGCACGAAGCGCGATACCTTGTGCGGCAGCCCCATCTGGTCGGCCACGCGCAACGCGGTCGGCAGCGTGGCATTGCTCGAGGCGGTCGAGAACGCCATCACCGTCGCCTCCTGCGTCTCGCGGAAGAAGCGCAGCGGCGAGCGTCCGGCGAACCACACCGCCAGCCCGTAGCTGACCACCATGTGCAGGCCCAGCGCCAGCACCACCACGCCGACATAGGCGCCCAGCTTCACCAGCAGGTCGAAGCCGAACAGCGCGGCCAGGTTGAACATGAAGCAGGCCACCGCGTAGGGCGCCAGGCGGATCACCAGCCCGATCAGCGTCATCGAGATCTCGAACACGCCCTCGATGCCGCGCCGGAGCGTATCCACCTTGTCCTGCGGCGCGAGCACCATGCCGACGCCGAACATCACCGCGAAGAACATCAGCGACAGGATCGCGCCGTTGCTGGAGGCCGCCTCGACCACGTTGCTCGGCACGATCGACATCAGCATGTCCATGCCCTTGGGCTGGGTGCCGCTGGAGGCGACGATCTCGCGGCTGCGCTCGGCGTTCTCGGCCAGCAACTGCTGCGCCAGCTGCGGGTCCACGCCCGCGCCCGGCTTGAGCACGTTGACCAGCACCAGCCCCAGCAGCACGGCCACGCCGGACAACACCACGGTGTAGCCCAGGGTCTTCCAGCCGATCCGGCCGAGCGCGCGGATGTCGCCCATCTCGGTCACGCCCATCACCAGCGCCGAGAACAGCAGCGGCACGATCAGCATGAAGATCAGGTTGAGGAACAGCTTGGACAGCGGCGTGGTGACCCAGGTGGTCACCCCGCGCACCCAGCCGGCGTCCCCGGCCAGGTAGTAGCTCACCAGTCCCAGCAGCAGGCCGACGCCGAAGCCGATGCCCATCTTCCAATGCAGCGGAAGCTTCTTGCGAGGCGTGGAGGGGGCTGGGGTCATCGGCATTACCTGCTGTCGGCTGAACAAACCGCGAGCTTAGCAGGCCCGGCCCGGCCGCCGGGCCGGACGCGCCCAACCCCACCGGGACCCAGGTCACGCCAACCCTCCCGCGCAAGCCCCCTGTGGGAGCGGCTTCAGCCGCGATGAGGCCTTACCGATACCGCCTCATCGCGGCTGAAGCCGCTCCCACAAAAGCTGCTCCTGCACGAGAGCGGACCCTCCGCGATCACCGCGGATACAGCGATTCCAGCGCGTCCTGCTCCCGGGGTGCGGCGGCGCGCCACTGCGGCCCCTGCCGGAACGCTTCGCGCAAGGCCTGGCGGGCGCCGGCCACGTCGCCCTCGCCGGCCCAGCGCGCCCGCTGCAGGCGCACGATGGCCTCGCGCTGCGGCGCGGAATCCAGCTTCGCCACGACCTGGTCCAGGTCGGGCACGCCGCCCATCGCGCACAGCACCCGCCCGACCTCGTCCAGGCCGTCGGCGTCCAGCGCGCGGCGCAGGTCGGCCAGGGCGTAGCGCGGCGCCGGCGTGGCGCCCGACCCGTTCGCCACGGCCGCAGCCGGCGCGCGCGCGGCCGGGCGGCGCACCAGCGCCCAGGCCAGCGTCGCCAGCCAGAGCAACGCGAACAGGCCGGCCAGGCCGATCCAGCGCCATGGCCGCGGCGCGGCCGCGCCAGCCTCCACGTCGTTGCCAAGCGCTCGCGCGCTCGCTTCAGCCGGCGCGGACTGCGCCGGCACCGGCGGTGGCGGCGTGGCGAAGCCACCGCTGCCGGGCGCCACCTGCAGCTTGATGTCGGGCAGGCGCGCCTCGCGCGCGGCACCGGCCGCCACGTCCCACCAGTCCATGCGCAGGCCAGGCACCACCAGCGCGCCGGCCCGGTTGGGCACGATCGAATAGCGACGGGTGAGTTTTAGCTGCGGCGTGCCGCCGACGAAGCGCTCGTCGTACTGCGCCGGCTCGGCGAATACCTGGGCATCGGCCACGGTCGGCGTCGGCAGGTCGGGGAACTGGGATCGGGTCGCGCCTTCGGCGGTGGCCTCCACCACCACCTGCACCGCCTGCCCCGCGATGGCCTGCTGCGGCGTGGCGGTATAGCGCAGGCGCAGGTCGTGCAGCGGCAGCCATGGCTGCGGCGCGTCGTCCGGCTGCGCACGCACCTGCAGCGTCTGGCTGGCGCCGCGGGCGCTCAACGTGCCGCTCCCGCGATCGAAGAAATCGTCGAAGAAGCCGCCTATCGCGCGGCCGTCGAACCGTGCGCCCGGCAAGGTCAGCGGACCGCTGCGCTCGGGCACCAGCAGGAAGCGCCGTTCGACCACGTTGTACTGGCGGCCGTTGACCGTCTTCACCGAACTGACGTCGTCGCCGACACGCTGCAGCGAGGCGCCGTCCGGCGTGGCCAGGTCCAGTTCGCCCGAGGCCAGTTGGGTGGCGAAGTACAGCCGCACCACCACGCCCACGCTCTGCTGCACGTAAGGCTGCTTGTCGTCCACGACGGTCTCGACGAACACCCGCTCGTTGCCCTGCACGGCCGCCGGCGCGGCGTCCCGCGCGTCGCCGGAGACGCGCAGCCGCAGCGGTGCGGTGGTCTCGCCGCCGACCCGCAGCGCCGGGATCGCCAGGTCGCCGGCACGCCGCGGCGTCAGCACGACGCCGAACAGCGCGCGCACCGACATCGCCCCGTTCACCACCTGCATCTGCCGGCTGCTGCTCTCGCCGCTGAGCGAGAAATCGCCGCGCAACGGCGAGTAATCGGGCACCACCGAGCCCTGGTCGGTCTCGATGTTGAGCGTGACCGGCTCGCCGACGGCCACCGCATCGCGGTCGAGCCAGGCGCGCGTTTCCGCCTGCGCCGCGCCGGCCAGCGCCAGCAGCAGCACGGACGGCATCCATCCCCATGTCGACGAGGCTTGCCGAGGATTCATTGCCCTTCCCGTTGCTTGCGTTCGTATTCGAGCCGGAACTTGGCCCGCAGCAGGCTGCCCGGATCGTCCGGCACGCGCCGCATCCATGCCTCGACCGCCTGGCGCTGCTCGCGCTGCTGCGGCGTTTCATCCGCCCGCATCGCCGCCGCGTCCTGCTTGCGCGCCGGGTCCTGCCGGTCCAGGGCCTGTTGCATGCGCTGCTGCTGCGCCCGGTTGGCCTGTTGCTGCGCCTGGGCATCCTCGGCCTTCGGGTCCTGCGGCGGCGGTTCCTTGCCGTTGCGGCCCTGGCCGTCCTGCGGCTTGTCCTGCCGAGGATCGTCCTGCTGCGAGGGCGCCTGCCCATCGTCCTGCTGCGACGACCGGTCGCGTGCGTCCTGCGGCGGTTGCGACGTGCCATTGCCGGGGTACGACGAGGATGGCGGCTGCCGTCCCTCCTGTTGGCCCGACTGGCCCTGCTTCTGGCCGTTCTGCCGGCGCTTGCGCGCTGCCTCGACCGCGGCGCGGTTGGCGACGGCGTCGGGCATGCCCGGGTGCAACGCGAGCGCGCGGTCGTAAGCGGCGATGGCATCGTCGTAGCGCCCCTGCCTCGCCAGCGCATTGCCGAGGTTGTACTGCGCCTCGTCGCTGTCGATGCCGTCGAACGCCTGCTGCGCGCGCGCGAAATCGCCCTTGCGATACGCCTGCACGCCCTGCTCGATGCGCTGCTGCCGCACCTGGTCGGCACGGCGCCACCAGCCGCCCTCGTCGGCGGCCCGCGCCGGAAAGGCCAGCGGCAGGCACAGGCCCAACGCCAGCACGGAGGCCGCGACCCCGCGCCGGCGGAACGCCAGCAGGGCCAGCAGCATCACCGGCGGCAGCAGCCAGTAGCCATCGTCGAGCCAGGCCTGGCCATTGGACGACGCATCGGCTCCCGCCTGCGCCCGTGCCGGATCCAGCACGCCCAGGCTGCGCAGGTCGGCGTCGTCGACGGTCAGGCGTGCATAGCGGCCGCCGCCGCTGCCGGCCAGCGCCCGCAACGCGTCCTCGTCCAGGCGCGCCTGCTCGATCCGTCCCTGCAGATCGCGGTAGGCGCTGCCATTTGCGGTGCCCAGGCCCAGCGCGGACACGCGGAAACCCCGTTGCAGCGCCGCCGCGGCCGCGGCGCGCGTGCGCGCATCGGCCTGGTCGGTCAGCAGCAGGATGTCGCCCTGGCGGTAGCCCGCCTGCGCCAGCAGGGACGCCGCCGCCTCGATCGCGCGATCGGCCCGCTTGCCGTCCACCGGCATCACGTCCGGCGACAGCGCATCGAGGAACAGCGCGACGTTGGCCGCGTCCTCGGTCAGCGGCGCCACCGTGAAGCTCTCGCCGGCATACGCCAGCAACGCGACGTCGCCGCCGCGGCGCTCGCGCAGCAGCGTGGCCAGCTTCGCGCGCGCCTGCAGCAATCGCGACGGCGGCAGATCGCCGGCCAGCGCGCTGGTGGACAGGTCGAGGGCGATCACCAAAGGCTGGTGCGGGCGATACAGCGGCTGTTCCTGCTGGCGCCAGCTCGGCCCGGCCAAAGCCAGGATCGCCAGCACCGTGCCCAGCACCAGCGCGACCAGCCCGCCCCAGGCGCGCCGCGTGCCCGGAACCAGCAGGTGCGGCAACAGGTGCGCATCGACGTTGTGCTTCCACACCTCGCCACGACGCCGGCGCAACACCCACAGCGCGACCGCCAGCGGTACCGCGAGCAACGCCCACAGCCAGCCCGGGCGCAGGAAATGCAGCGCGCCCAGGAAGGCGTTCCAGTCCTGCAGCGCGGCGTTCATCGCCACCTCGCCGGCAACACGAAAGCCAAGCCGGCCAGCACCAGCGCCGCCGCCAGCGGCCATGCATAGCGTTCGATCCGCGGCTGCACCGCGGGCGCCGCGGCGGCGACCGGCTCGAGCTGGTCGAGCTCGGCGTAGATCTGCGCCAATCCCGCGGTATCGCGGGCGCGGAAGAAACGCCCGCCGGTCTGCTCGGCGACCGCGCGCAGGGTCTTCTCGTCCACTGGGTCCTCGTCGCCGGCCTGCACGGGAATGCCGAACAGCGACATGCCGCCGCCATCGCTGCCGAAGGCGATCGTGTACACCCGCACGCCTTCGGCCTTGGCCAGCTCGGCGGCCTTGAGCGGATCGAGCACGCCGGCGGTATTGACGCCATCGGTGAGCACGATCAGGACGCGTTGCCCGCTCGGCTGGTCGCGCAGGCGCTTGACCGACAACGCGATCCCGTCGCCCAGCGCGGTCTCGCGCCCGGCCAGCCCGACCACGCTGTCGCGCAGTTGGTCGCGCACCGAAGCGAGGTCGGCGGTGAGCGGCGTCAGCGCATACGCCTTCTGCCCGAACACCAGCAGGCCGACCCGGTCGCCCTCGCGGCGGTCGAGGAAATCGGCCAGCACCGCCTTGGCCGCGGTCAGCCGGTCGACGACGCGGCCGCCCAGCTCCATGTCCGGTTCGCTCATGCTGCCGGACAGGTCCACCGCGAGCATCATCTGCCGCGCCTGCTGGGGCGGGCTGATGGGCTCGCCGAGCACCTGCGGGCGCGCCAGGGCCGCGCACAGCAGCGCCCAGGCCAACCAGGCCAGCCAGCGTCCCGGACGCAGGTGCGACAGCGTCGTCGCCTGCGCCAGTTCGCGGATCCGTTCCGGATACGGCACCTTCAGCGCCGCCTGGCGTTCGGCCCGACGCGGCAGCAGGCGCATCAGCAACGGCAGCGGCAGCAGCGCCCAGGCCCACGGCCAGGCGAACTGCGAGAACCACGGCTGCCATTGCGCCGGATCGAAGCCGTTCATCGCCGCCCCGCCATCAGTTCGACGAAGCGCCGGCGCACCAACGCCTCGACCTGCGCCAGCCGTTCGACCTGCGGATCGCGCTGGAAGCCGCCTTCCAGCAACACCCGCCCGATGCCCTGGCTGAAGTCGCGCCGCTTGGCGCCGTCGAGCAGCCGCAACCACGCTTCGCCCTGCAAGCGGTCCGCCCCCGGCTCGACCCGGCGCGCAGCCCGGCGCAGCAGCGAGGACAACGCGGCCAGGCGGCCGGCATCGTCCGGCGCGGCCGCGATTTCGCGGTCGAACGACGCCAGCCAGCGCGCACGCTGCCGCCGCCGGCGCCACCACCATGCCGACGCAACGCCGAGGAGCAGCGCGAGGATCCCGAACACGATCCACCAGCCCGGCGCCGGCGGCCACCACGACGGCGCGGGCGGCAGGTGGACGTCCCGCAACGGCAGCTGCGCCGGGCTCATTGCGGAACGCCCTCCCGGACGCCGCCGCCCATCCAGGCATCGCTGGGATCGGGCGTGGACAGCAGGTGCGCGCGCACGCCCCGCGCCGCCAGCTCGCGCTGCAACGACGCCGCCGCCTCGCCGAAACATTGGTGCCAGCGCTGCATGCCCTCGACGCTTCCCAGGTCGACCTGCACCTGCGCATCGCCGGCCATGAACGCGAGTGCCTGCGAGGGCGGCGCCGTTTCGAGCGGATCGACCAGCAGCACGGCGGTGACGTCGTGGTGCGCCGCCAATGCGGCCCAACGCGCCAGCGGCACCGCACCCGCGCTCGCCGGATCGGCGAACACGTACAGGCGTGCGCCCGGCCGCAGCAGCCGCCCGGCATGGTCGAGCGCGACCGGAAGCCCGGCATCCTCGCGCGGCGGCTGCGCATACCAGCGCACCAATGCATCCAGCACCCGCAGCACGCCACGCTGGCCGGTCGCGGGCGCGACCGGCGCCTCGGCCAGGCTCCCGCGCAACGCCGCGATGCGATCGCCGCGCCGCTGCGCCGCCCATGCCGCGACCGCGGCCGCGCGCGCGGCCTGGACCGACTTGTAGCGCACCCGGGTACCGAAATAGAGCGCGGGCGCGGTATCGGCGACGATCAGGCTGAGCTGTTCGCGCTCGGCCTGGAACAGCTTGGTATGCGCCCGGCCGCTGCGCGCGGTGACGCGCCAGTCGATGTGGCGCGCGTCGTCGCCAGGCACGTACTCGCGCGATTCGGCGTACTCCATCCCGCGCCCGCGCTGCGGTGCCGGGGCAGGCCCGGCCATGCCGTACCGGCCGCGCCGCGGCGGCGGCCGCCGCACGGCGCTCCGCTGCAGCGCCGCCAGTTCGGCCAACGTGGGCCGGAGGCCGTCGGATCCGGCCATCTGTCCGGAAAGAACGTTCGCCAACGTCACGCCCATCTCATCCGATCGACACGCCCGCCACCGGCCGTGCACCGCCGTCGCAGCGCATGCTCACGGCAGCGGCACCTGGTCGAGCAACGCCTGCACCAGCCGCTCGCCGTCCCAGCCCTCGGCGACCGCCTCGTAGCTGGGCAGCACGCGGTGCCGCAGCACGTCCGGCGCCACCGCGCGCACATCGTCGGGCGTGACGTAGTCGCGCCCGGCCAGCCACGCACGCGCCCGGGCGCAGCGTTCCAGCGCGATCGATCCACGCGGGCTGGCGCCCCAGGCGATCCGGCGCGCCAGCGCCGCGTCGTAGCGCTGCGCGTCGCGCGAGGCCAGCACGATCTCGATCAGGTAGCGTTCCAGCTGCGGCGCCACGTGCAGCGACAACACCTCGCGGCGCGCCGCGTACACGTCTTCCAGCGGCATCTTCGCCGGCGCATGCTCGGCCCGGTCGAGCACCTCGCGCGCGCTGTCGCGCGCCAGCCGCAGGATCTCGGCCTCGGCCTCGGCCTGCGGGTAGCCGATCCGCACGTGCATCAGGAAGCGGTCCAGCTGCGCCTCCGGCAGCGGGAACGTGCCCTCCTGCTCGATCGGGTTCTGCGTGGCCATCACCAGGAACAGCGGCGGCAGTGCATAGGTGTGCCGGCCCACCGTGACCTGGCGCTCGCCCATCGCCTCCAGCAGCGCCGACTGCACCTTGGCCGGCGCGCGGTTGATCTCGTCGGCAAGCAGGATGGGGTGGAAGATCGGCCCCGGCACGAACTCGAAGCGGCCTTCCTGCGGGCGCCAGATCTCGGTGCCGGTGAGGTCGGCCGGCAGCAGGTCGGGCGTGAACTGGACGCGCGCGAAATCCGCCTCCAGGCGCGAGGCCAGTGCCCGGATCGCCGTGGTCTTGGCCAGGCCGGGCGCGCCCTCCACCAACAGGTGGCCATCGGCCAGCAAGGCGATCAGCAGGCGCTCGACCAGGCCGGCCTGGCCGATGATGCGCGCGGACAGCGCGTCACGGAGCTCGATGAAGGCAGCGTGCAACCGGGCGTCGCCGGTGCCGCCCAACGGTTCGGTAGGGAGCTGGGGAGGCATGTTCATAGGCCCAGTTTGACCCATCCGCGCCGGTTTGGTTCAGCATCGGGGGCAATTCCGCCGCTTCGCCGCTCAGCCGGGATGCAGGAAAAGCGAAGGGCCGCCTCGGCGGCCCTTCCGCGATCCCGAAGCGAAGTCGATCAGCCCCCGGCCTTGGCCACACGCAATACCTTCGGCGTGACGAAGACCAGCAACTCCGCCTTCTGCTTGCTCTTGCCGCGCTTCTTGAACAGGTTGCCGAGGAACGGCACATCGCCCAGAAACGGGACCTTGCTTACGCTGCTGCGATCCGTGAATTCATAGACGCCACCGATGACCACTGTTTGACCATCGTCGACGAGTACCGCCGTATTGATCTCGCGGCGATTGATTTCCGGAATCGTGCCGTAACCGGACAGTTCTATGTAGCGCTCGACCTCGTCCTTCTTCACGTTCATGTTCAGGAAGACGCGGTTGTCGTTGGTGATGGTCGGCGTGACCTTGAGTTCCAGCAGCACTTCCTTGAACTGCACGTTGGGGGTGGCCGCCGTACCGGCCGTGCCGCCGGTGATGGTGACGTAGCCGATTTCCTTGCCTTGCTTGATCACGCCTTCTCGCTGGTTGGCTGTGACGATGCGCGGGTTGGAGATGACCTCGCCACGACCTTCCTCCTGCAGCGCAGACAACTCCAGGTCCAGGTTGAAGTTGGATCCCAGCAATGTGTAAGCCAGACTCGGGACCGATGTACCAGTCGTGAAGCCACTGGCAGGCAGGTTCACGTTGAGGCCACGCGTGGCGGCGGTACCGCCGCCAGTAGCGTTGCTGCCGATCGTCGCAACATTGTCGCCGTAGGTATGCGTACCGCCAATGCCAAACTTGGCTCCAAGATCTCGCGCGAAGGTATCGGTGGCGATGACGATGCGCCCCTCGATCAGGACCTGGTCGACCGGACGGTCGATGTGGTCGATCAGCTCGCGCATCTGCGCGACCTTCTTCGGGATATCGCTGATCATCAGCGTGTTGGTACGTTCGTCGGCCACCAGGCGACCACGCGGCGACAGGAAGCCGTTCTCGTTCTGGCTGCTACCGCCATTGCCACCGCCGCCACCGCTGCTGCCGCCGATGCCCTTGGCTTCGGTCAGCGCCTTGTAGATCGCCGATGCGGAGTGATAGTTGATCTGGATGTAGTCGGTGATCAGGTCCTCGCGGTTCTCGATCGCGATCCGCGCGTCTTCCTTGTCCTGCTCGAACTTGGCCAGCTCGGCCTGCGGGCCCACCCAGATCACGCTGCCGTCGCGGCGCTTGTCCAGGCCCTTGGCGCGCAGCACGATGTCCAGCGCCTGGTCCCACGGTACGTTGACCAGGCGCAGGGTCACGTTGCCCTGCACCGTGTCCGAGGCCACGACGTTGAGATTGGATTCCTCGGCGATCAGCTGCAGCACCGTGCGCACCGGCACGTCCTGGAAGTTGAACGTCACCGGGCGGCCGCTGTAGCCGCGCGAGGCGATCTGCGCGGCGGCCTTGCTCACCGACTCGGCCGTGACCGCGCCCATCGCCGGCTGGCCCTTGCGCGGGCTGATCTCGACCACGTACTCGTTGCCGCTCTGGTACGCCAGCGACTCGAACGGGGCGTTGATGCTCAGCACCAGCTGCGAGCCGCCGCCATGGGGCTTGGCGTCGATGCGCTGCACCGGCGTGGCGAAGTCGGTGACGTTCAGCGGTTTCTGCAGCTCGGCAGGCAGGCGCGCGTTGCCGACCTCGACCAGCACGCTGTTGCCCTGCGTGCGCAGGTCCGGGCTCGCGCCCTGGCCGTCGAACTGCAGGATCAGGCGCCCGGAACCGTCCTCGCCGCGCTTGAAGTCGATCTTGGACACCGACACCTTGGCCGGCACCGTCTTGGCCGGGTCATGGGCGTTGAGGTCGGCCGCACCGGTGGCTGCGAACGAGGCACCGCTCGCCAGGGCGAGCGCGAACCCCAACGCGCAAGCCTGGATCGTCGTCCGGCGCCGGCCCGGACGCAGGCCCAGGGCTTTGGAAAAAGTCATCGTGCTATCCCCTATCGAATCATTGATCATCGAGCGCGATCGAAGCCGGCCGTTCCAGCCAGCCGCCCGCACCATCCGGCACCAGTTCAATCAGGTCGATGTGGTCTTCGGACACCCCGGTCACGCGCCCATCGCTCTGCCCCATGTAGATACCGGGCCGGACCCGGTAGGTCACCTTGTCGGGTGCCATCACCAGCGCCACCAGCCCCGGACCGGTGCCGATGGTCCCCACCATGTCCAGGCTGTCCAGCGGGAAAGCCTCAAGCGGTTCCTTGCGCCGGTTCGGATCCGGGCGCAGGCCGTTGCCGCCGTCGGGGTTGACCCAGGCGTCGGCGAACGGATCGCGCATGCCCTGCGCGGCGTATTCGAACGTCTCGAACTGCTGCATCACCGGCAACGGCTCCAGCGGCGGCGCGGGACGCGCACGGACCTCGGCCACCCAGCGTTCCAGGTTCGGGGCATCGCCCGGGGTGCTGGTCACCCCGCGCGCGCAACCGGCCAGCAAGAGCACCAGAGCGAAGCAGGAAAAGAGTCCGCGTACAGGGATGTACGCCGCTTTCGCGAGGGACTCACAACAAAAGAGTCCGCGCACAGGGACGTGCGCCGCTTTGGTGAGGGACTCACAACAAAGTCTCTCGTAGGACATCGTGCTCATGCCTCAGCTCTTCTTGTTGTTCTTCTTGGCCGTCTCGGCGGCGGCCTTCTCCTGTTCCGCCATTTCCTCGTCGTCGAGGTAGCGGTAGGTCTTGACCGTGCCGGACAGTTCCAGCGCCCCGCGCTGCGTGATGCCGCTCTTGGGGTCCTTGGGCTTGAGATTGATGTCGTGCATGGTGAGGATCACCACGCGGGGCAGCGACGCCACGCCGCTGACGAAGGCGCCGAACTGGTGGTAGCTGCCCACCATGCGCAACGCGATCGGCTTCTCGGCGTAGAACTCCTTGGGCGTCTCCGGGCCGGGCTGGAACAGCTCGTTGTTCAGGCCGCTCGACAGCGCGGTCTGCGAGATGTCGATGATCAGGTCCGGCATCTCGGTCCTGCTGGGCAGCTGGCGCAGCATCTGCTGCAGCACCTGCTCCATCTGCGCCAGCTGCTGCTTCAACGGTTCCAGGTTGACCGCGCGCCCCTGCTCCTTCTCGAAGTCGGCGCGCAGCTGCGCCTCGCGCTGCTCCAGGGTTTCCAGCTCGTCGCTCTTGCCCTTGATGACCAGGAACCACGCCATGGCCACGATGAACACCCCGACCAGGGCGCAGAAGACGATCTTCGCCTGCTGCGGCCAGATCCCGATGTTGTTGAAATCGAGGTCCTTGATGCTGAATTTCTTCTGGCTCACGACTTTGCCCCCTGCTGCGGCTGGCCGCCCGCCGGCGCCGCGCCGGCCTTGCCCGGCTCGGTCCCGGCCTGTTCCTCGGCCTTCTGGTTCGGGTTGGCCAGCGTGACCTTCAGCGTGAACACGTACGGCAGCGCCTTGGTATCCAGCACCGGCGCGGCATTGGCCGTCTTGTCCTGCGCCTTCGCCTCGATGATCGACAGGTCGGGCTTGGTCATCCAGCCCGAGCCTTCGAGGTTGCGCATGTAGTTGCTGACGCGGGCGTTGGATTGCGAGCGCCCTTCGAGGGTCAGGACCTCGCCCTCCTGCTTGACCGTGGTCAGCACCACGCCGTCGGGGATCGTGCGCACCAGCGAATCGAACAGGTGCACCATCTGCGAGCGGTTGGCCTGCAGCTCCTCGATCACGCGCTTGCGCGCCAGCAGGCGGTCGCGCTTCTTGTCGAGTTCGTCGATTTCCTTGTTCTGCGCCTTGACCTTGTCGATCTCGGCGGTCAGGTAGGCATTGCGCTCGTTCTGGCCGTCGATCTGCCGGTCGTAGTAGAACCAGACCAGCGCGGAGAGCAACACGCCGGCCAGCGCGGCGAAGCCGAGCATCGAGTAGAACTCGCGCTCGCGCTGCTTGCGGCGCTCGGCGCGCCAGGGCAACAGGTTGATGCGTGCCATCAGTCGAAGCTCCTCAGGGCCAGACCGGTGGCGATCATCAGGGCCGGGGCGTCCTGCGCCAGCGCCTGGGCCTGGACCTTCGGCCCCAGCGTCATCTGCGCCAGCGGGTTGGCGACGGTGGTCGCCACGCCCAGTTGCTCCTCCACCATGTCCGGCAGGCCGGCCAGCGCGGCGCAACCGCCGGCCAGCACGATGTGGTCGACCCGGTTGAACTCGCTGCCGGCGTAGAAGAACTGCAGCAGGCGGCTGATCTGCTGGACGGTCGCCTCCTTGAAGGGCTCCAGCACTTCGATCTCGTAGCTCTCGGGCAGGCCGCCCTGGCGCTTGGCCAGCCCCGCCTCCTCGTAGGTCAGGCCGTAGCGGCGCATCACCTCGTCGGTGAGCTGCTTGCCGCCGAACACCTGCTCGCGGCTGTACAGGCTGCGCCCGGAGCGCAGCACGTTGAGCGTGGTCATCGTCGCGCCGATGTCGACCAGCGCCACGACCGCGTCCTGCGCCACCGGCAGCTCGCTGGCGACCAGCGCGAAGGCGTTCTCGACCGCGAACGCCTCCACGTCCATCACCTTGGCGGCGAGCCCGCCCAGCTCGAGCGCGGACTGGCGCAACTCCACGTTCTCCGAGCGCGAGGCCGCCAGCAGCACCTGCACCATCTCGGGATTGTTGGGAATCGGGCCGAGCACCTCGAAATCGAGGTTCACTTCCTCGATCGGGTACGGGATGTAGTTGGTCGCCTCGAGCTCGACCTGGGCCTCCATGTCGTGCTCGTCCAGCTCGGCCGGCATCGGGATCAGCTTGGTGATCACCGCCGAGCCGGCCACGGCGGCCGCGGCGAACCTGGCCTTGGACCCGGACCGGTTCAGCGCCCGGCGGATGGCCTCGCCGACCGCCTCGACCTCGACGATGTTCTTCTCCACCACGGCGTTCGGCGGCAGCGGCTCGACCGCGTAGTGCTCCACACGGAAACGGTTGCCGCTACGGGAAAGCTGCAGGAGCTTTACCGCGCTCGAACTGATATCGACGCCGACGAGCGGCGACTGCCCCTTGGAAATAAGCCCCACGGAAACTCCCCTGCCGGCGGGCACTTGGACGCGCCTTCTGTACCCCGGCATTAATAATCAGTTTTTTTTTCGGTTGGCAACCACTTCGCACGAAAGCCGAGAAGGCGATCACGCGACCCCAACGGTGTCCAACGGCATCCCCTGGTCCGGCCCCGGCCAGACCTGGCGTAATCTATACTCTGCGACCACGAAATCTGCAATCGGAATCTGTCTCGATGCCCCGTGTCCGTCGTTGGCTGGGCTGGATCTTGGCCGCGTTCGTCGTGCTCGCACTGCTGGGTGGCCTGGCCGCCGGCGGCGTCTACTACGCCATCTCGTCCAAGTTGCCGGACGTGCAGTCCCTCAAGCAGGTCGAGCTGCAGGAACCGATGTACGTCTACGCCAGCGACGGCCGGCTGATGGCGGTCTACGGCGAGACCCGGCGCTACCCGATCCGGATCGAGGACGTGCCGGAGCGCCTGAAGCAGGCCTTCCTCGCCACCGAGGACGCCCGCTTCTACGAGCACGGCGGCGTGGACTACAAGGGCATCGCCCGCGCGGTCTGGCTGCTGGCCACCACCGATGCCAAGCGCGTACCCGGCGGTTCGACCATCACCCAGCAGGTGGCCCGCCAGTTCTTCCTCAGTTCCGAGTACAGCTACACCCGCAAGCTGGCCGAGATCCTGCTGGCGCGCAAGATCGAGTCGGAACTGACCAAGGACGAGATCTTCGAGCTGTACCTCAACAAGAGCTTCTTCGGCAACCGCGCCTACGGCGTGGCCGCCGCGGCCGAGTACTACTACGGCAAGAAGCTGAACGAACTGAGCCTGGACGAGATGGCCTCGCTGGCGGGCATCCCCAAGTTCCCGTCCAGCGGCAACCCGATCAGCAACCCCGAGCGCGCCCGCGAGCGCCGCGACTACTACGTGCTGCAGCGCATGGCCGACCTGGGCTTCATCACGCAGGCCGAGGCCGACGCCGCCAAGGCGGTGCCGATGCACGCCACCCCGCACGAACCGCCGGTGCAGGTCTACGCGCCCTATGTCGCCGAGATGGTGCGCCAGGAGATGATCGCGCGCTATGGCGGCGACGTGCTCAACAAGGGCTACCACGTCACCACCACCATCGACGCGACCATGCAGGCCGCCGCCGATGCCGCGGTCCGCGACGGGTTGCTGCTGTACGACCACCGCCATGGCTGGCACGGCGTCGAGCAACACTTCGACGTGCCCGCCGATGCCGATGCGGCGGCGCTGGCCTCGCACCTGAGCGGGATCTTCACCCAGTCGGGCCTGATCCCGGTCGTGGTGGCCCGCACCCATCCCGACGGCGGCGTCACGGTGGTCCGCCACGACAAGTCCGAACTCACCCTGCCCGCCTCCGCCAGCCGCTGGACCAACAAGACCCCGGCCAGCCTGCTCAAGCGCGGCGACCTGACCCGGATCCGGGCGGGCGCGAAGGAAGGCGAATGGATCATCGACCAGTTGCCGCGCGGCCAGGCCGCGCTGGTCTCGCTGGACGCCAACAACGGCGCGCTCAAGGCGATGGTCGGCGGCTTCAGCTTCGCCGGCAACAAGTTCAACCGCGCCACCCAGGCGCGCCGCCAGCCGGGCTCGAGCTTCAAGCCGTTCGTGTACGCGGCCGCGTTCGAAAAGGGCTTCAATCCCGCCTCGATCGTGCTCGATGCCCCGGTCGTGTTCCGCGACCGCCGCGGCAAGACCTGGTCGCCGCAGAACGACGGCGGCGGCTTCAGGGGCCCGATGCGGCTGCGCGAGGCACTGGTGCAGTCGCGCAACCTGGTGTCGGTGCGGCTGCTGGACGCGATCGGCGTGGATTTCGCGCGCAAGTACATCCACCAGTTCGGCTTCGACGAAGCCGAACTGCCGCCGAACCTGTCGATGTCGCTGGGCACCGCTTCGCTGACCCCGCTGTCGGTGGCGCGCGGCTATGCGGTGTTCGCCAATGGCGGCTCGCGCGTGGACACCTGGGTCATCGACGAGGTCAAGGACCGCGACGGCAACGTCCTCTTCAAGGAGAACCCGGCCGTCGCCTGCCGCAGCTGCGCCCTGCAGGGCGACAAGGTCGCGCCGGTGAGCCAGGTGGTGGACGGTTTCAACTTCGGCGCGCCCGCGCCGCCGCCCGCCAAGGATGCGCAGAAGCCGGCCGCCGAGGCCGAGCCTGCACCCGCCCCGCCGGCCGACGCGAAGATCGCCCCGCGCGCCATCGACGAGCGCACCGCCTACCAGCTGGTCTCGATGATGCGCGACGTGGTCCAGCGCGGCACTGGCACCGCGGCCAAGGTGCTCGGCCGCGAGGACGTGGGCGGCAAGACCGGCTCCACCAACGACCATCGCGACGCCTGGTTCTCGGGCTTCGGCGGGCCGTTCGTGACCACCGTCTGGGTCGGTCGCGACGACTTCCAGTCGCTGGGATACCGCGAGTACGGCGGCAAGGCCGCGTTGCCGATCTGGATCGACTACATGCGGGTGGCGCTCAAGGACCAGCCCATCGCCGCCAACAACCCGCCCGACGGCATGACCCAGACCACGATCAACGGCGCCGTCGAGTGGGTGAAGAACGAGGACCTGGATCGCCTGCAGGACTACGACTACGGCTTGCAGGACCAGCAGGCGGACGAGAAGGCGTTCGATATTTTCTGACGGTCGGCCGGGATCCGGGATTCGGGAAAGCCTCTTTGCCTGGGTCCGGCCGCCAAGCGATCCGATGCTTTTCGCGGATTCCCTTGCTTTTTGCAGGAGGGACTTCAGTCCCGACGGGGCTTTACCGGCCAGCTGTCGGGACTGAAGTCCCTTCCACAACAGCCTTCGATACGCAGCCAGCTCGTCGCTTTTCCGAGCACCGCCCCCTGGTCTCCAACCCGGTCCCGGCCTCTCTTCTCCGAATCACGGCTTTTGAACCCACATGCGGTAGAGTCGGCCCAGGTTCCACACAGGGCAGCCGGCCATGCATCACGCACGCAAGCACGCCGAGACCCGCACCCGCGAACGCCGCCATCGCCTCGCCCACGAAGCCGCCCGGCTCATGGCCGAGGGCGGCATCCGCGACTACCACCAGGCCAAGCTCAAGGCCGCCAACCGGCTCGGCATCTTCGACGACGCCTCGCTGCCGCGGAATCGCGAGATCGAGGAGGCGTTGCGCGAGTACCAGCGCCTGTTCGCCGGCCCTGGGCACGCCCGGGGATTGCGCCAGCGCCGCGAGGCCGCGCTGCGGGCCATGGACTTCTTCGACGCCTTCGCGCCGCGGCTGGTCGGGCCGGTCCTCGACGGTACCGCCGACGGCCATTCGCCGGTGCACCTGCACCTGCACAGCGACGACCCGGAAACCGTGCAGCGGTTCCTGGAGGAACAGGGCGTCCCGGCCGAATCGCGCATGCGCCGCCTGCGCCTGGACCACGAACGCAGCGCCGACGTGCCGGTATGGTTGTTCAGCGCCGAGGAGCTGACCTTCGACATCGCCGTCCTGCCCCGCATCGCGCTGCGCCAGGCGCCGTTGTCGCAGGTGGACGAACGCCCCATGCAGCGCGCCTCCGCGCCGCAGTTGCGGCAGATGCTGGTGGACGAGGACATCCGCGGCTACGAGCAGGCGATGCCCTGAGCTTGGGCGCTTGCGGTACAGCCTGGAAGCGACGCATCCGGCCGGTTGCGCTGCAGGACCGCCACCCCGGCGGCATGCCGGCACGCCGCCAGGATGGAGCGCTGCGCCCGCGAACGAAAACGCCCCGCGTCGCGGGGCGTTTTCCGGTACGCGGACCTGCCGGTCAGCGCTTGGCGGCGGTGTAGTCGCGCTTGTCGTAGCCGGTGTAGATCTGGCGCGGGCGGCCGATCTTCATTTCCGGGTCGGTCTGCTGCTCCAGCCAGTGCGAGACCCAGCCGGCGGTACGGGCGATCGCGAACATCACGGTGAACATCTCGACCGGGATGTTGAGCGCCTTGTAGATGATGCCCGAGTAGAAGTCGACGTTCGGGTACAGCTTGCGCTGCACGAAGTAGTCGTCCTTCAGCGCGGCCTCTTCCAGCTTCAGCGCCACTTCCAGCAGCGGGTCGTTGACGCCCAGCTCGCCCAGCACCTTGTGGGTCATCTCGCGGATGATCTTGGCGCGCGGGTCGAAGTTCTTGTAGACGCGGTGGCCGAAGCCCATCAGGCGGAAGGACGAGTTCTTGTCCTTGGCCTTGGCGACGGCGGAATCGACGTTCTTGGCATCGCCGATCTCCTCCAGCATCTTCAGCACCGCCTCGTTGGCGCCGCCGTGCGCGGGACCCCACAGCGCGGTGATGCCGGCGGCGACCGACGCGTACGGGTTGGCGCCGGTCGAGCCGACCAGGCGCACCGTCGAGGTCGAGGCGTTCTGCTCGTGGTCGGCGTGCAGGATGAACAGCAGGTCCATGGCCTTGGCCACGACCGGGTTCAGTTCCAGCGGCTCGCTCGGCACCTCGAACATCATGTGCAGGAAGCGCGTGACGTACTCGAGGTTGTTGCGCGGATAGCGGATCGGCTGGCCGATCGAGTAACGGTAGGCGGCAGCGGCCAGCGTCGGCACCTTGGCGATCAGGCGGATCGCGGCCTGGCGGCGCTGTTCCGGATCGTCGAGGTCGAGATTGTCGTGGTAGAACGCCGAGAGCGAGGCGACCGAGGCGGCGAGCATGGCCATCGGGTGGGCGTCGTAGTGGAAGCCCTTGAGGAACGCCTTCAGCGACTCGTGCATCATCGTGTGATGCGTCACTTCGTGCTCGAACTTGGCGAACTCGTCCTTGTTCGGCAGCTCGCCGTTCATCAGCAGGTAGGCCACTTCCAGGAAGTTGGAATGCTGGGCCAACTGCTCGATCGGGTAACCGCGGTACAGCAGGACGCCATTGTCGCCATCGATGTAGGTGATGGCCGACTTGCAGCTGGCGGTGGCGGTGAAACCCGAGTCGTAGGTGAAGAGACCGGTTTCCTTGGTCAGCTTGGAGATGTCGACGCAATCGTTGCCCAGGGTGGGCTTCAGAACCGGCAGAACGACCGACTTGTCGCCGGCGTTGAGCGTGACCTGATCAAGATCGGACACAGTGTGCGCTCCTCAGTGGAAGGCACCCGCCCTGGCGAGGGCAGGTACGTGATGGACGTCCAGCGGGCTCCATACGGGGCCCATTGGATTCCGCCATTATCGCACAGCAACATTTTTCCCGTCGCTTGGACGGAAGTCGTAGAGGCCGGTGCGCGCCCGCGACGCACCGTTGCTCCGGCACGGCTTGCATTCCCGCCCGGGCGGGTGGCCAGGTACGAAAAAACGACGGCCGCGCTGGGCGCGGCCGTCGCTTGCAACCCTTGGCGTCGACGGATCAGCGCGCGTAGCGCTTCTGGAACTTGTCGATGCGGCCGCTGGTGTCGATCACCTTGTGCTTGCCCGTGTAGAACGGGTGCGAAGCCGAGGAGATTTCGACCTTGATCAGCGGGTATTCCTGGCCGTCTTCCCACTTGATGGTTTCCTTGGTGGCCATCGTGGAACGGGTCAGGAACTTGAAATCGGAAGTCACGTCGTGGAAGACGACGTCGCGGTAATTCGGATGGATGTCGGCCTTCATGGGCTCGCACCGTTAAGGGCTGCTGGACAAGAGCGGCATTATAGCCATGCCCGGCCGGCCGGCACAAGCCGCCGCCGGATTGTCCGGGAAAGGCCCCTCCCCGGAGTCAAGCGGGCCTTTGCAGGGCGGGCAAGACCGCCTGCACGGCCGCCCTGCCCCGCAAGCAGGGCCGGCGTCCGTCAGCCGGCGGCCAGCGCGTCCCTGACCAGCGCCTGAAAGCGCGCCTGGTCGTAGCCGATCAGCAGCGTGGCGTTGTCCGCGGTTCCTTCCTGCCGGTTCCAGTCGACGACGGTCATGCCGCGGGTGAAGCGCCCGGCCAGCTCGATCGAGACAGGGCGCGGCTCCAGCCGCGTGGCGCCTTCCGGCTGCAGTGCGTACGCCATCGCCAGTGCGTCGGCGGCGTACCAGTACTCGCCGCGGCTGTCCTCCGACCAGAGCCGGGTCTTGCGCGAGATTTCCTCGTAGAAGCGCGCCCGCGGCGAAGGTGCGGCCAGCCACGGCCCGACGTCGCTGTGGAGCAGCCCGTGGGCGATGGTGGCCTCCCAGTCGACCAGTTCCAGGTGCGGGAAGGCGCCGAACACGATATGGGCCGCCTCCGGGTCGAAGGCGATGTTGAATTCCGCGGCCGGCGTGATGTTGCCGTGGCCGGTGATCGCCCCGCCCATTACCACGAAGCGCTTGATCCGCTGCGGCAAGGTCGGGTCGAGCTTCAGCGCCAGCGCGACGTTGGTCAGCGGCCCCAGCGCGACGAACAGCAGGTCGCCGGCGTATTCATGCGACAGGCGCAGGATCGCCAGCGCCGCGTGCTCGGCCTCGGCCTGGCGCCCGGCCGGCTCGAAACCGACGTCGCCGAAGCCATCGATGCCATGCACGTGGGCGGCGTCCACCGACGGGTGCACCAGCGGATCGGGGCAGCCGGCGAACACCGGCACGTCGCTGCGCCCGGCCACTTCGCACAATTTCAGCGCATTGCGCACGGTGTGCTGCAAGCCGACATTGCCGGCGGCGATGGTGAGGCCCACGACGTCGTGGCGCGGGTCGTTGAAGGCCATCAGCAGGGCCAGCGCGTCGTCCACGCCCGGGTCGGTGTCGATCAACAACGGAATTCTGTCGGTCATGTGATTCGCGATTCGTGGTTCGGGGGATAGCCTACCTGCTTTTGCGAATCGCCAATCGCCAATCGCGGCCTCACGCCGCCGCATAGCGCACCGCGCCGCCGATCCAGCGCGCGACCAGGCGGTCGGCGATGTCGGGACGGTCGCGCAACAGGTCCTCGGCGAGCCGCTGCACCCGCGGCAGCAAGGCCGCGTCGCGCGCGAGATCGGCCACGCGGAAGCTGGCCAAGCCGGTCTGGCGGGTGCCGAGCAGCTCGCCGGGGCCGCGTAGCTCCAGGTCCTTTTCCGCGATCACGAAGCCGTCGCTGGTCTGGCGCATCGTCTCCAGGCGTTGCCGCGCCATGGCCGACAGCGGCGCCTGGTAGAGCAACACGCAGCTCGATGCGGTGGCCCCGCGCCCGACCCGGCCGCGCAGCTGGTGCAATTGCGCCAGACCGAGGCGCTCGGCGTTCTCGATCACCATCAGCGAGGCATTGGGCACGTCCACGCCGACCTCGATCACGGTGGTGGCGACCAGCAGGCCGATCTCGCCCTGCTTGAACGCCTGCATCACCTGCTGCTTCTCGGCCGCCTTCATGCGCCCGTGTACGAGCCCGACCTTCAGGCCGGGCAATTGCGCCGAGAGCGCTTCGTAAGTGGCCTGCGCGGCCTGCGCCTCGATGCCGTTCGCGGGGCGGCCGCCCGCGCGGGCCGGTCCCGTCGCGGTCTTCGCGGGCTCGTCCGCCTCTTCGATCAGGGTACAGACCCAATAGACCTGCCGGCCTTCCGCGCATGCGGCGCGGATGCGCTCGACCAGTTCCGGGCGGCGCTCGGCGCTGAGCACCAGGGTCTGCACCGGCGTGCGGCCGGGCGGCAGCTCGTCGATCGCCGAGACGTCCAGGTCGGCGTAGGCCGACATCGCCAGCGTGCGCGGGATCGGCGTGGCGGTCATGACCAGCTGGTGCGGCACGCGACCGGTCGCCGCGCCCTTGTCGCGCAGCGCCAGGCGCTGGTGCACGCCGAAGCGGTGCTGCTCGTCGACGATCGCCAATGCCAGGTCGTCGAACGCCACCGCCTCCTGCATCAGCGCATGGGTGCCGACCACGACCTGCGCCTCGCCGGAGGCGACCTGCGCGAGCACCGCGGCGCGCGCCTTGCCGGTGACCTTGCCGGCCAGCCAGACCACCCGCACGCCCAGCGGTTCCAGCCAGGTGCGCAGGTTGGCGAGATGCTGCTCGGCCAGCAGTTCGGTCGGCGCGGCGAGCGCGACCTGCTTGCCCTGCTCCACCGCCAGCAACGCCGCCAGCGCGGCGACCACGGTCTTGCCGCTGCCGACGTCGCCCTGCACCAGCCGCAGCATCGGCAAAGGCCGCGCCAGATCGGCCCGGATCTGCTCGAACACGCGCTGCTGCGCGCCGGTCAGCCGGAACGGCAGCGTGCGCAGCAACTCGCGCACCAGCGCGCCGCGGCCATCGAGCGCGGATGCCGCGTGGCGCTGCAGGGCGATGCGCTGGCGACGCAGGCTGAGCTGGTGTGCGAGCAGTTCCTCGATCGCCAGCCGCTGCTGCGCCGGGTGCTTGCCGGCCAGCAGCGCGCCCGTATCGCTGCCGAGCGGCGGCTTGTGCATGGTCAGCACCGCGTCGCGCAGCGACGGCAGATGCTGCCGGGCCAGCCAGTCCGGGGGCAGCAGTTCGAGCGACGCGCTGTCGGGCAGGCGTTCCAGGGCCATGCCGATCAGCTTGCGCAGGCTGGCCGGGCCTACGCCCTCGATCGCCGGGTACACCGGGTCGAGCGTATCGCCGAGGCCGGGCTGCTCATCGGCGCCGAGCACGCGGTAGGAGGGATGCACGATCTCCCAGCCGTACTGGCCGGGCTTGGGCGTGCCGAATGCGCGCACCCGCGCACCGGGCGCGAACTGCGCGACCTGGGCAGCGCGGAAGTGGAAGAAGCGCAGCACCAGCGTCGAACGCGAATCGTCGGTGAGCGCCACCCGCAGCATCGGCCGGTAGCGGAAGCCGCGTTCGACCGCCTCCACCCGGCCTTCCACCTGCGCGGGCACGCCCGCCTGCAGTTGCGCGATCGGGGTGATGCGGGTGCGGTCCTCGTAGCGCAGCGGCAGGTGCAGCCAGAGGTCCTGCAAGGTGGCGATGCCGCGCGCGGCGAGTTTCTCGGCGACCTTGGCGCCGACGCCGGGCAGCACCGTCAGTGCCGCGTCGCCGGCTGCAACCAGGTTCGGCGAGGGCGCGCGCGCGCGCGGCACCGGTCAGTCGAGCACCATCACCGCGTCGACCTCGAAGCCCGCGCCCTTCGGCAGGGCGGACACTTCGATCGTCGAACGCGCCGGGAACGGTGCCTGGAAGTATTCCTGCATCACCGCGTTGACCGCGGCGAACTGGCCCAGGTCGGTCAGGTACAGGCCCAGGCGGACGATCCTGTCGAGCGACCCGCCGGCGGCCTCGGCCACCGCCTTGAGGTTGTCGAACGCGCGGCGCGCCTGCGCGCCGATGTCACCGGGCACGATCTCGCCGGTGGCCGGGTCCAGCGGGATCTGGCCCGAGAAATACACCGTGTTGCCGGCGCGCACGGCCTGCGAGTACGGGCCGATCGCGGCGGGGGCCTGGTCGGTGTGGATGATCTGGCGGGACATGGCGGCTCCGTGGACGCTGAAAACGAACGCGCATTGTATCGGCCCGCGCGCCGCGAGATCACGTCCGCCCGCCGTGCGCCGCTCAGGTGATCGGCGCCGGATTGAACAAGGCCAGGTCGTTGTGCAGCCGGTGCCGCTCGGCCCAGGTCCGGCGGCCGCTGGCCACGTCCAGGTACATGCAAAAAAAGGTCCCAGCCCGGTTCCTCCATGCGTGCCCGGCGTCCTTGCCCGGTTCGACCTTCGAGCGACCCGATGCTCTCTCTGCAGCGTTTTTGCTTTTTTGCAGGAGAGACTTCAATCCCGGCAGGGTTTTACTGGCGATCTTTGGGGACCGAAGTCCCTCCATGAACACTACTCGAGCCGAGGCAGGCTTGCCGCTCTTCCGAGCCTTGGCCCCGAGGCATCCCTATTGCCGCCGCACGCTCTGCACCACGTGCAACCGCCGCAGCCGGCGCATGATCTCGGCCAGGTGGCGGCGGTCGCGCACCTGGATGTTGAAGCGCAGCACCGCCGCGTTGAAATCGCGGTCCAGGTAGTCCACCCGCTCGATGTTGGACTCGCTCTGCGCGATCGCCGCGGCCAGCTGCGCCAGCACGCCGGTGCGGTTCTCCACTTCCACGATCAGCGCGGTGTCGTAGTCGCCGCCGACGTTGGAATCCCAGTCGATCGGCACCCAGCGCTCCGGCGACTTGCGCAGCTCGGCCAGGTTCGGACAGTCCAGCCGGTGCACCACGATGCCCTTGCCGGCGGTGTGGTAGCCCATGATCTCGTCGCCCGGGATCGGCTGGCAGCAGTTGGCGAAGCTGATCACGCCGCGCTCGCTGCCGTCGATCAGGATCTTCTCCTGCGAATGCTTGGAATGCGCGCCGCCGCGCAGCTCGGCATACGCCATCAGCGCCTGCGCCGCCTGGGTCGGCATCCAGTTGCCGAGCGCGATGTCCGCCAGCAGCGCCTCCAGGCGCGGATAGCGGTGCTCGGCCAGGAACGCGTCGAGCCGCCCCTTCGGCAGCCGCTCCAGCGAGGAATCCATCGCTTCCAGCGCGCGGTCGAGCATGCGGTGGCCGAGCTGCACCGCGTCCTCGTGCTCGAGCTGCTTGAGCTGGTGGCGGATCGCGGTGCGCGCCTTGGAGCTGACCACGAACTCCAGCCATTGCGGCTTGGGCGTGGCCGAGCGCGCGGTGATGATCTCCACGGTCTGGCCGCTGGCCAGCTTGGTGCGCAGCGGCATCAGCTTCTTGTCCACGCGCGAGGCCACCGCCTTGTTGCCGACGTCGGTATGCACCGCGTAAGCGAAGTCGAGCGCGGTGGAGTTGCGCGGCAGCGCCAGGATCTTGCCCTTGGGCGTGAACAGGTAGACCTCGTCCGGGAACAGGTCGACCTTGACGTTGTCGAGGAACTCCAGCGACGAGCCCGCCGCGCGCTGGCTCTCGATCAGCTCCACGATCCAGGCGTGCGCGCGGCTCTGCGCGCTGTTGGGCGAATCCGCGCCGAGCTTGTAGGTCCAGTGCGCGGCCACGCCCCGCTCGGCGATCAGGTCCATCTCCTCGGTGCGGATCTGCACCTCGATCGGCGAGCCGTACGGCCCGAACAGCACCGTGTGCAGCGACTGGTAGCCGTTGGCCTTGGGGATCGCGATGAAGTCGCGGAAGCGCCCGTCCAGCGGCTTGAAGGTGGCGTGCACCGCGCCGAGCGCGTGGTAGCAGTCGGCCACCGAGCGCACCACCAGCCGGAAGCCGAACACGTCCATCACCTGGTCGAAGGATTTGTTCTCCTCGCGCATCTTGTTGTAGATGCTCCAGGGCGTCTTGATCCGGCTGACCAGGCGGTGCTCGAGCCCTTCCTTGGCCAGGCGTTGCGACAGTTGCACCTCCACCTGCGCCATCGCCTCGCGGCGCACCACCGGCTGGCTGCGGATGTGCTTCTCCAGGATCGCGTGGCGCCACGGGTACAGCGCCTTGAAGCCGAGGTTCTGCAGCTCCGACTTGACCAGGCTCATGCCCAGGCGCTGCGCGATCGGCGCGTAGATCTCCAGCGTCTCGCGCGCGATGCGGCCGCGCGCCTCGTTGCTCTGCGCGCCGAGCGTGCGCATGTTGTGCAGGCGGTCGGCCAGCTTGATCATGATCACGCGCAGGTCGCGCGACATCGCCAGCAGCATCTTGCGGAAGCTCTCGGCGGCCGCCTCCTGGCGATCGCGGAACTTGAGCTTGTCCAGCTTGGTGACGCCGTCGACCAGCTCTGCGACGGTCTCGCCGAACTCCCCCGACAGCTCGTCGCGGGTCAGCGGCGTGTCCTCGATCGTGTCGTGCAGGATCGCGGCGATCAGCGCCTCCACGTCCAGGCCGAGCTCGGCGAGGATGCAGGCCACCGCGACCGGATGGGTGATGTAGGGCTCGCCGGACTTGCGGGTCTGCCCGGCATGCGCGGCCGCGCCCACTTCCCAGGCGCGGTGCAGCAGCGGCAGTTGTTCCTTCGGCAGGTAGCTGGCGGCGTGCTCGAGGCGAAGGACGTAGTCCGGCGTCTCCGCGCCGGAGGGCGCAGGCGCGGCGACGGCTGCCTGGGCGGTAGGGCCTGGGTTCATGCCGGAAGACTATGCCAGCGGAAAGAAGACGGCAATTACCGCGGGAAAACCGTCGCGGGCAGCTTCATCCGGCCTCCCGGCGATGGATGGCCGGGCGCTCGCGGAAGGCTCCGCGCAAAACAAACAGCCCGCGAGGTCGCGGGCTGCGGGTGACGCGATCCATCGTCCCGGGGGGCGCGGTCAATCGTCGTTCTTGGACATGTCCTCGTCGGCCACCACCTCGGCCGCGGCCCACTCCAGCGCCTCGCGTTCGGCGCGCTCGCGCTCGGCCTTCTCGACCTGGTCGATCAGCGCGTTGTCGATCTTGCGCGCGGCGATCTCGCGCAGGGCCAGCACGGTCGGCTTGTCCGCGCTCTCGCTGTTGTCGATCAGGGGCTGCACGCCGTTGGCCAGCTGGCGGGCGCGCTTGGACGCCATCACGACCAGCTCGAAACGGTTGTTAACGACTTCCAGGCAATCTTCTACGGTAATGCGGGCCATGCGGGCTCCCGGCGACCGTCAGGGTCGCGCCATCTGAATGGGGAAAGGGCGGGGATTGTACGGCCGGCCGGTCCCGGATCGCAAGTTGCGGCGGTTCAGTTTCCTTTCCGATCAGGCAGTTGCGTTCCCTCATCCGCCCCTTTCGGGGCACCTTCTCCCGCAAGCGGGAGAAGGGAAGGACAGTATGCGGCCCGGCGCGTCCGATGGTGTGCCCTTCTCCCGCAAGCGGGAGAAGGGAAGGCGAAGCAAGCGCGCACCTCGCCGTCTCCGGCACCCCATCCCTTCTCCCGCGCCCGCGGGAGAAGGTGCCCCGAAGGGGCGGATGAGGGCGAGCCTCTCATTCGGCCAGCAGCGTCCGGATCAGCCCGGCGTGGCGCTCGGCCTGGGCCTGCCGGCGCAGGCGGCTGGCGACGAAGATCGAGCACATCTCGGACACCGCCGTCTCGAAGTCCTCGTTGATGATCACGTAGTCGAACTCGCCGTAGTGCGACATCTCCTCGCGCGCGGCGGCCAGCCGCCGGGCGATCACCTCCTCGCTGTCCTGGCCGCGCTTGCGCATGCGCTCCTCCAGCGCCTGGCGCGAGGGCGGCAGGATGAACACGCTGACCGCGTCGGGCACCTGGGCGCGCACCTGGCGGGCGCCCTGCCAGTCGATCTCCAGCAGCACGTCGCGGCCGGCCGACAGCTGCGGCTCCACCGACTGGCGGGCCGTGCCCTTCCAGTCGCCGTGCACCAGCGCATGCTCGAAGAAGTCGCCGGCGGCGATCATCCGTTCGAACTCCGCCGCCGAGACGAAGTGGTAGTGCTCGGCGTGGCGCTCGCCCGGGCGCGGCGCGCGCGAGGTGAAGGAGATCGACAGGGCGATCTGCGGGTCGCGCGCCAGCGTGGCGTTGACGATGCTGCTCTTGCCGGCGCCGGAGGGCGCCGCGACGATGTAGAGGGTGCCACGCATCATCGCTCAGGTCCCTGGGTCGATGGGGTTCGGGGCGGCGCACGATAACCAGCCTGGGCCGCCGGAGCAAATGCGGCGGCGGCCGGGGCCGGCTACTCGATGTTCTGCACCTGCTCGCGGATCTGGTCGATCAGCACCTTCAGCTCGACCGCCGCGTTGGACGTGCGGCTGTCCACGGACTTGGAGCCGAGCGTGTTGGCCTCGCGGTTGAACTCCTGCAGCAGGAAGTCCAGCCGGCGCCCCACCGGCTCGGCCTGGCGCAGCACGCGGCGGATCTCGGCGATGTGGCTGCCGAGGCGGTCCAGCTCCTCGTCCACGTCCAGTTTCTGCAGCCACAGCACCAGCTCCTGCTCGGCGCGCCCGGCATCGACCGGGTGCGGCAGGTCGGCCAGGCGCGCGGCGAGCTTGGCGCGCTGGCCCTCGCGGATGGCCGGGATCAGCGCCCGCACCTCGCCGGCGATCCGCTCGATCGCGTCCACGCGCTCGGAGATCGCCACCGCCAGCTTGGCGCCCTCGCGCTCGCGCGCGGCGACGAAGCCGTCGACCACCTCGTCGAGCACGTCCAGCGCCTGCGCCTGCAGCGCGGCCGGGTCGGCCGCCGGCGCCTGCAGCACGCCGGGCAGCTGCAGCAGCTCGGTGAACTCCACGCGCAGGTCGGGGAACTTCGCGTCCAGCCGGCGCGCCAGTTCGGCCAGGCGCTCCAGCATCGGTTCGTTGACCGCCAGCGCGGCACCGTCTTCCGGCGCGCGCAGGCGCACCACCAGGTCGAGCTTGCCGCGGCTGATGCGTGCCGCCACGCGCTCACGCAGTTGCGGCTCGAGCGCGCGCAGTTCCTCGGGCAGGCGCACGCCCAGCTCGAGGAAGCGATGGTTCACCGAGCGCAGCTCGCAGCCCAGGGTCCCCCAGGGCGTGGTGCGTTCGCTGCCGGCGAAGGCGGTCATGCTTCGGATCATGCTCAGTCCCTTGGCGGAAAAGCTCAAATGGTAACCTAGCGCGCTCGACAGCCCGGTCAAACAGCGCCGGCCGCGACTCTCCATCCCGACTCCCGGACCTTCGCATGAGCTTCTCCCGACCCAGCGGCCGCCAGGCCGACCAGTTGCGTCCCGTACGCATCGAACGCGCCTTCACCCGCCATGCCGAAGGTTCGGTGCTGATCAGCTTCGGCGACACCCGCGTGCTGTGCACCGCCAGCGTCGAGAACAAGGTGCCGGCGTTCCTGCGCGGCAAGGGCGAAGGCTGGGTGACCGCCGAGTACGGCATGCTGCCGCGCGCTACCCATACCCGCTCCGACCGCGAGGCCGCGCGCGGCAAGCAGGGCGGCCGCACCCTGGAAATCCAGCGCCTGATCGGCCGCAGCCTGCGCGCGTGCGTGGACCGCGGCCTGCTCGGCGAGCGCACCATCACCCTGGACTGCGACGTGCTGCAGGCCGACGGCGGCACCCGCACCGCGGCGATCACCGGCGCCTACGTGGCGCTGGTGGATGCCGTGCAGGGGCTGATCGACAAGCGCGACATCAAACCGCCCTCCGGCAACCGCTCGCCGATCGTCGGCGCGGTGGCGGCGGTTTCCGTGGGCATCTACAAGGGCGTGCCGGTGCTCGACCTCGACTACGCCGAGGACAGCGACTGCGACACCGACATGAACGTGGTGATGAACGACGGCGGCGGCTTCATCGAACTGCAGGGCACCGCCGAGGGCCATGCGTTCCGCCGCGAGGAACTGGACGCGCTGCTGGCGCTGGCCGAAAAGGGCACCGCCGAACTGTTCGCCCTGCAGCGCCAGGCGCTGGAGTCCGCCATCGGCTCTCCAGCGGATCGCATCGGATCCGGAAGGCCGTCCGGGGGTGTTGCGTGACGCGCCCCCTGGCGTTGAGGGGCCGTCGGGTCGATTCGCGCGACGCCGGCTGGCGGCCTTGCCGACCCCACCCGATGACAGGCTCTGCACGATGAACCGCCGGCTGGCCCTGGTCACCCTGGTGGTGGCCGACTACGACGAAGCGATCGCCTGGTTCACCGGCAAGCTCGGGTTCGAGCTGGTGCAGGACCTCGACCAGGGCCGCAAGCGCTGGGTCGTCGTCGCCCCGCCCGGCGGCCGCGGCGCCGGCCTCCTGCTCGCGCGCGCCAGCGACGAGGCGCAGCGCGCCCGCATCGGTGACCAGACCGGCGGCCGGGTCGGCTTCTTCCTGCACACCGACGACTTCTGGCGCGACTACCGGGCGATGCGCGGCCACGGCGTCGAGTTCCTCGAGGAACCGCGCGAGGAACCCTATGCGACGGTCGCGGTGTTCCGCGACCTCTACGGCAATACCTGGGACCTGCTGGAACCGAAATCATGAAGACACTGGTACTGGCCAGCGGCAACGCCGGCAAGCTCGAAGAACTGCGCGCCATGCTCGCGCACCTGCCATTGCGGATCGTCGCGCAGGGCGAACTCGGCGTGGAGGACGTGCCGGAAACCGGCCTGACCTTTGTCGAGAACGCGCTGATCAAGGCCCGCCACGCCAGCGCGGTCACCGGCCTGCCGGCGCTGGCCGACGACTCGGGCCTGATCGTCGACGCGCTCGGCGGCGCGCCCGGGCTGTACAGCGCGCGCTATGCAGGCACCCCGACCGATGCCGCGGCCAACAACGCCAAGCTGCTGGAAGCGATGCGCGAGGTGCCCGCCGGCCAGCGCGGCGCGCGCTTCTACGCGGTGATCGTGCTGCTGCGCCACCCCGAGGACCCGCAGCCGTTGATCGCCGAGGGCAGCTGGGAAGGCGAGATCACCTTCGAACCGCGCGGCAGCGGCGGCTTCGGCTACAACCCGGTGTTCTTCGACCGCGAGCACGGCATGACCGCCGCGGAGATGGATGCCGCCACCAAGAACCGGCTCAGCCACCGCGCCCGCGCGCTGGAACAGCTGCGCGAGCAACTGGCGCGCTTCCAGGGCTGAACCGCCGCGCGTCGCCGCCCCTTCTCATGCAGAGGAGCGGCCCCAGCCGCGATGACCCCCTCCCGGCGAACCTCATCGCGGCTGGAGCCGCTCCTGCGCAACGCCACAGCCCGCCATGGCCTCCATGCTCATTCCTCCACCGCTTTCGCTCTACGTGCACCTGCCCTGGTGCGTGCGCAAGTGCCCGTATTGCGATTTCAACTCGCACGCGGCCAAGGGGACGCTGCCGTTCGACGCCTATGTCGACGCGCTGGTGCGCGACCTCGATTTCGACCTGCCGCTGGTCTGGGGCCGGGTGGTCAACAGCGTGTTCTTCGGCGGCGGCACGCCCAGCCTGTTCCCGCCCGAGGCGATCGACCGCTTCCTGCAGGCCGCCAGCGCGCGGCTGCGTTTCGCGCCGAACCTGGAAATCACCCTGGAGACCAACCCCGGCACCGCCGAGCACGGCCGCTTCGACCGCTATCTCGCCGCCGGGGTGAACCGGATCAGCTTCGGCATCCAGAGCTTCGACGACGGCGCGCTGAAGCGCCTGGGCCGCATCCACGACAGCGGCGAAGCCGAGCGCGCGGTCAAGCTGGCGCAGGACGCCGGCTACGACAACCTCAACCTCGACCTGATGTACGCCCTGCCCGAACAGACCCTGGCGCAGGCCGAAGCCGACCTCGAACGCGCCTTCGCGCTGGCGCCGGCGCACATCTCGCACTACCAGCTGACGCTGGAGCCGAACACGGTCTTCTACGCCAGGCCGCCGCAAGGCATTCCCGACGACGACGCGGCCTGGGACATGCAGGAGCACTGCCAGCGCCTGCTGGCCGAGGCCGGCTACGCCCAGTACGAAGTCAGCGCCTACGCCCGCCCCGGCCGGCAGTGCGCGCACAACCTCAACTACTGGCGCTTCGGCGACTACCTGGGCATCGGCGCCGGCGCGCACGGCAAGATCAGCTCCGGCGCGGAGCAGCACGTAGTGCGGCGCTGGAAGCACAAACACCCGCAGGCGTTCCTGGACAGCGCCGGCGGCGCGCAGGCGATCGGCGGCGACGACATCGTCCCGCCCGGGCGACTGCCGTTCGAGTACATGCTCAACCTGCTGCGCCTGCACGAAGGCTTCCGCCTGGCCGACTTCGAGGCCCGCACCGGACTGCCCCGCAGCGCCATCGCCACGCCGCTGGCGCAGGCCCGCGAACGCGGCTGGCTCGAACCGGACGGCACCGGCGAACGCTGGACGCCCACCGAACTGGGCCGTCGCTTCACCAACGACGTGATCGAGCTGTTCCTGGACTGACGGGAGAGCAAGACAACGGCGTTGCCGTTGCTCGCGACCTTGCCGTTGTCGTTGCTCCACCTTTGACTCGCCGGGCCCATTCGCAGCGGCGGGGCCAGCGGAGGAAACCCGAAGGGCGACATGCATGGGCATACCCGAAAAGGCGAAGGCTTCTGCTTCCAAAGCAAAAGCCGAACCACGCCGGCAAGGCCCGCCAGGACTGAAGCCCCTCCCGCGAGGTTCCTTCACCCGGTCGAACGACATCGGCAAGAAACGCCGGAACTTAAGCCCTTCCCCGAAGAAAAAACGCCTGCTGGCCGCTCCCCCGGCAACGTGGTTACATAACGCCCCTCACAGGGAAATCCGGCGTCACCCGCGATGTCAGCGTCCGCATCCCCTCCGCCCAACGGCCCGGCAGATCCATGGACTGCGTCGCCGGTTTCCGTGCGCGCACGCGGGATCCTGCAAGCGCTGCATGCCCGCTTCGCGCAGTCCCTGGCCAACCCGCTCAAGCTGACCATGGTCGAGCTCGAGCGCGAACTGTTCCGGCAAGCCGAGCGCACCGCCAGCCACATGCAGGCGGACCTCCACGCGGAGATGCAGCGCGTGCGCAGCCAGGGCGAACGCTTCGAAACATCGATGATCTCCGGCCTGGCCGACGCGCTGGCGCTGCGGCCCGCCCCCGAGCGCAAGGAAGACGCCGGCGAACCGGCGGAACTGTCGCTGGCCCTGGTCGAGCACATCGACATCGACCGCGACATCGCCCTCCACGACATCGCGCGGCGCGAGTCGCTGCGCTGCGGCACCTCGCTGCAGCTGCTGGCGCAGCGCTTCGGCGTGCTCGCCGCGCGGCCGGCCTTCGAGATCGAGCAGATACCGATCGGCCCGCACGCGCTGTGCCGGATATTGCGCGACGCCGGCGAAACGCTCGGGCTGCGCCTGGGCACCCAACTGCTGCTCTACCGCGCGTTCGAAGCGCAGATGCGCGACCGCCTCGTCGAACTGCTCGAACGCGCCAACGCGCTGCTCGCCCACGAGGGCGTGCTGCCCGGGTTGGTCTACCTGCCCTACCTGGGCCGCCGCTCGCCGCGGCGGCGCCCGGCCGGTCCGCCGGATGCCGCATCGCCGGGCGCGCCATCCGCCCCCGTCGGCATGCGCCCTTCGACCAGTTGGGCCGGCCAGGGCCCGGCCGCGTCCTGGCACGGCGCGATGCTGGGCGGGCATCCGGGCGCGGGGCCGCCACTTCCCGCTCCTGGCGGTCCAGCCACGGCCCCCGCATCCACCGGCGACGAACGCCATGCGCAGGACCTCGCGCGCCTGCGGCAGTGGCTCGACGTCGCCCGCAGCGCCCCCGCCGGCACGTCGCCCGCGCCGCGCCGGCCCGCCACGCTGTCCCAGGCGCTCGGCCTGCTGCAGGCACGCTCGCAAGCCGGGCACCCCATGCCTCCGGCAGCCGGGCGCAGCATCCGCGACGTGCGCCAGCAGTTGCTCGCGATGCTGCGCGAGGCGCACGGACCGCAGGCGGACCTCTCCGCGCAGGACCACGACACCTTCGACCTGCTCGGCCTGCTCTACGGCGAAGTCGCGCGCGAAGTGAAGCCCGGCTCGCCGGCGGCGGGGCTGCTGGAACGGTTGCAGGTGCCGGTCGCGCGCGCGGCGCTCGCCGACCCCACCTTCTTCGTGCGCGACCGGCATCCCGCGCGCGAGCTGCTCAACGCCGTAGCCGAATCCGGTGCGACCTGGCTGGCCGAGGACGACACCGATCCGCAACTGCTGCAGGAACTGGCCCGCGCCGTGGACCAGGTCGTCGATCGCTACCAGGGCGACGACGCCGTGTTCGAACAGGCCCATCGGCAAGTCCACGCGCACCGCGAGGCGCAGGCGCGCAAGGCGGAGATGGCCGAACGCCGCCACGTCGAGGCCGCGCGCGGCAAGGAACGGCTGGAGCTGGCCAAGCGGCTGGCCGGCGACAGCATCGATCGCCTGTGCGAGCAGGCCGGCCCGCCCCGGTTCGTGCAGACCCTGCTCAGGCAGGCCTGGTCGGACGTGCTGACGCTGACCCTGCTGAGGCAGGGCGAGTCGTCCGGGGAATGGGAAGAGCGGCGGAAACTCACCGCCCGCATCGCCGAAGCGACGTGCCGGCCCGCCGGCGGAACGCCGGACACCGCGCTCGGCGGCGAGATCGAGCAGGCCCTGGTGCAGGTCGGCTACCCCGCCGACGAAGCCGCCGCGATCGCCCGCCGGCTGTCCACGCCCGGAGGCCAGGACGACGCCACCTCGCGCACCGAACTGGCCGCCCGGCTCAAGGCACGCCCGCGCCTGGGCGGCGTGGACGGAACCCCGTCCACGCCCGCCGCGCCGCGCACGCCTGCCGAACAGGCCTGCCATGACCAGCTGCGCACGTTGCCGTTCGGCACCTGGTTCGAATTCCTCGCGCCGGCGCAGGGCACCGCGCAGCGGCGCCGCCTGTCCTGGTACAGCCCGGTCACCGACCATGCCCTGTTCGTCAACCAGCGCGGGCAGAAGGCCGGCGAGTACTCGCTGGATGCCCTGGCCCGGATGATGGCGGACGGCCGGCTGCGCATCGTCACCGAGGAGCGCAGCCGCAGCATCGACCGCGCCTGGCAGGCCGCGGTGCGCATGCTGCGGTCCCTGGCCGCTCCCTCGCATCCGGCGCCGCCGCAGGAGCCCTCCGCATGAGCCACGACACGCGCCGCTCGCCGCGCCGCCAGCCCACCGGCACGATCCCGGTGCACGACTTCATCGCCGATGCGCCGATCGGCCGGCTCGGCAACCTGTCCGAAGGCGGCATGCTGCTGCTCGCCTCCGTGCCGCTGGTGGAGGATGCGCTCTACCAGCTCCGCTTTGCCCTGCCGGACCGCGACGGCCGCCAGGTCGAGATCGACGCGGGCGTGCACCTGCTGTGGTCCGAGCCGGCGCATGCGCCCGGCCAGGCCTGGGCCGGCTTCCGCTTCGTCGCGCTTTCCGATGCGCATCGCGAGCGCCTGCGCGAATGGGTCGGCGGGACCTAGCCCTACGGCGTTGACGGCCCCCGAAGCGGCGCCTCGCGCGATCTTGCGGCAAAATCGATGTCTTTCCGCAACACCGGACGAGCCATCGCCATGACCGTGCAAGACCCTGCCACGCTGTATCCGGCGCACCTCACCGTCCTCAGGCAGCGCGCAGACGAGGCGCTGGCGCGCGGCGGCTTCGACCACCTCGTGGTTCCCAGCGGCACGCTGCACTACCAGGCCTTCGACGATCGCGACTACCCGTACGCGGTCAACCCGCAGTTCAAGGCCTGGGTGCCGCTGATCCGGGTGCCGAACAGCTGGCTGGTGCACACGCCGGGCGAACGGCCGAAGGTGATCTTCCACCAGCCCTTCGACTACTGGCACGTGGTGCCGGATGCGCCGAGCGGCTGGTGGGTCGAGCATTGCGATGTGCACATCATCCGCACGCCGCGGGAAGCGCTGGCGCTGCTGCCGAAGGACGCCGCGCGCTGCGCGATCCTGGGCGAGCCGCAGAGCGCGCTCGGCGACTACGCGCCCAACAACCCGGACGCCGTGGTGAACTACCTGGAGTACCACCGCGCCTTCAAGACGCCGTACGAGCTGGCGCTGATGCGCCAGGCGCAGACGCTGGCGGTGCGCGGCCATCGCGCCGCCGAGGCCGCCTTCCGCGCCGGCCACAGCGAGTTCGCGATCCACATGGCGTACTGCAGCGCCGTGGGCCAGGACGCCAACGACCTGCCCTACGGCAACATCGTCGCGCTCAACGAGCATGGCGCCGTGCTGCACTACACCGAGCTGGACCGCACCGCGCCGCCGTCGCTGCGCAGTTTCCTGATCGACGCGGGCGCGTCCGCCCACGGCTACGCCAGCGACATCACCCGCACCTACGCGGCCGATACCGGCAGCGAGTTCCAGGCCCTGATCGATGCGGTCGACAAGGCGCAGCTGGCCATGGGCCGGGCGGTGCGCGCCGGCTTCGACTACAAGCAACTGCACATCGACGCGCACCTGGCGCTGATGGGCGTGCTCAAGGAGTTCGGCGTCATCACCGTCTCGCCCGAGGCGGCGCTGGCCACCGGCGTCAGCGCGGCGTTCTTCCCGCACGGCATCGGCCACGGCATCGGCCTGCAGGTGCACGACGTGGCCGGCTTCGCCGCCAGCGACCGCGGCGGCCGCATCGAGCGGCCGGCCGGCCACCCCTACCTGCGCCTGACCCGCGTGCTGGAGCCGGGCATGGTGGTGACCATCGAGCCCGGCCTCTACTTCATCGACATGCTGCTCGACGAGGTGAAGAAGGCCGGCCACGCCGCCAGCGTGGACTGGAAGCGCGTGGACCAGTTCAAGCCCTACGGCGGCATCCGCATCGAGGACGAGGTCGCGTGCACCGACGGCGAGCCGGAGAACCTGACGCGGCCGGCGTTCTTGGCCACCTGAGGGTGGCCGTGATTCGTGATTGGTGATTCGTTAAAACAACTGCCTGCAGCTGAACCGTGAAAGAGGGCCGTCCAACGGGCGGCCCTCCGCTTTTTACCAATCACGAATCACGAATCACCAATCACGAATCCCGCCCCTTCCCCATCTCCGCCTCGATCTCCTCCGCCGTGCGCGCCAGCGCCGCCGTCAGCACGTGGTGCCCGTCCTCGGTGATCACCACGTTGTCCTCGATGCGGATGCCGATGCCGCGCCACTTCGGCTCGACGCTGGCGTCGTCCGGCGCGATGTACAGGCCGGGCTCGATCGTGAACGCCATGCCCGGCTCGAGCAGGCGCGACTCGCCGGCGAGCTTGTAGTCGCCCACGTCGTGCACGTCCAGCCCGAGCCAATGGCCGGTCTTGTGGCGGTAGAAGCGCTTGTAGCTGCCGTCGACGATGTTCTCCTCCAGGTCGCCCTTCAGCAGGCCCAGCCGCAGCAGCCCCTCGGTCAGCACCTCGACCGCGGCCAGGTGGCCTTCCTCGTAGGGAACGCCCGGCCGGGCCTGTTCCAGCGCCGCCGCCTGCGCCGCGACCACCAGGTCGTGCAGCGCGCGCTGTTCCTTGCTGAAACGCCCGTCGACCGGGAACGTGCGGGTGATGTCCGAGGCGTAGCCGCGGTACTCGGCACCGGCGTCGATCAACACCAGTTCGCCCTCGCGCGCGCGCGCGTTGTTGGCGCGATAGTGCAGCACGCAGGCGTTGGCCCCGGCCCCGACGATGCTGCCGTAGGCCGGCCAGGCATCGGCGGCGCGGAATTCGCGCTCGATGTCCGCCTGCAGTTCGTACTCATGGATGCCCGGGCGCGCCGAGCGCATCGCCACGCGATGGGCCCGCACGCTGATGTCGGCGGCGCGCTGCATCAGGGCGATCTCGTCGCGCGACTTGAACAGGCGCTGCTCGTGCAGCAGGTGCCCGAGCTCCAGGAACTCGTGCGGCGGCTGCGCGCCGTGGCGTACCTGCGCACGCACCCGGTTGACCCAGCCGATCAGCTTGAGATCGAAGTCGGCGTCGCGGCCGAAGTGGTAGTAGACCCGCGAGCGTCCTTCCAGCAGCCCCGGCAGGATGTCGTCCAGGTCCTCGATCGGGTACGCGTCGTCCATGCCGTACTGCTCGACCGCGCCCTCCTGCCCGATGCGCGGCCCATCCCAGGCCTCGCGCTCGGGGTCGCGCTCGCGGCAGAACAGGATGACCTCGCCGTGCCTGCGGCCCGGCACCAGCACCAGCACCGCGTCCGGCTCCGGGAACCCGCTCAGGTACCAGAAATCGGAGTCCTGGCGATAGGGATAATGCGTGTCGTGGCTGCGCACGCGCTCGGGAGCCGCAGGCAGCACCAGGATCGCGTGCTCGCCCGCCATCTCCATCAGCTGCCTGCGGCGGCGCGCGTACTCGGCCGCGCCGATGCCGGTGAGCTTCTTCATCAGCACCCGTCCCGCTCCCGGCAGGCCTTAGTTCAAGCGTTGCCGGTAGCGCGGGCCGAGCACGCAATCGCTGTGCAGCAACAGCACCGCCACGCGCACGAACTCCTCGATCTCGGCCAGCGCGTCCTCGTCTTCCTCGGTGCTGTCGAAATCGGCGCTGGACGCCTGCGCCAGCTTGGCGAGGTCGCGCAGCGCCTCCTCGCCGTCCTCCGACAGCGCCGGCCGCTTGCCCGAGACCAGGCCGAAGCTTCCCAGGAAGGCCCGGCACCACTCGAACAGCGCATCGGCGCGGGCCGCCAGCGGTGCGCTGTCTTCCGCCAGCAACAGCTCGAAGGCGAAGTCGCGGTCCTCCAACTGGGTGGACGTGGCCTGTCGCAGCTGGTCGAGCGCCCCGGCTGGCGCCGGCGGGGGCAGACTGTCGTCGGCGAAGATGCGCGCCGGCCAGCGCTCGCTGTCCTCGCCGCCGGCGGCCAGCCAGCCGCTCAATCCGCCGTGCAATTCCGCCGCGCTGGCGGCCAGTCCCAACTGTTGGCTCTCGCGTTGCACGGCCAGCACGTCGGGCAGGTGATTCGTGGTCATTCCGCAATCTCGATCCGGTGGACGATGGCGGACGGACGACGGTCCTTCCACCCAGATCGCGCAGTGTAGCAACCGGCACCCACCGGCCCGGCCCGTTGCTTCGCCCCGCTGCGTGCCCCGGGTCGAGCACGAGGAGGAAACGGGGCGCCTCGGCCACTGCGCGAGGAGCCGTCCCGGCCGGTCCTCCGCGGCCCGGTGCGGTCCGTTCCGGGACCGGACGGCGCATGCCCGGCCATCGCCTTGTGCGGCTTCCACGTCGGCGCCTACACTCTGCCGCCTCCATCCAAAAGAGTGACCCCCGTCCCATGTTGCCCGCCTGCGTCGTCGTGGGGTCCGCCGCGCCGATGCCGGCGCTACCGGCCTGGACCGCGGCGCTGGCCGTGGCCTGCGCCGGCCTCGTCGGGGGTTGGCTGTGGCTCTCCCGGCGCGGGCACCGCCGCGCCCACCGGGCCACCGAACGGGCGATGCAGCACCTGGCCCGGCACGATGCGCTGACCGGCCTGCCCAACCGGGCCGTGCTGTCCGAACGCCTGGAACAGGCGCTCGGGCGCGGCGCGCGGCTCGCGGTGCTGTTCCTCGACCTGGACCGTTTCAAGGACATCAACGATTCGATGGGCCATGGCGCGGGCGACCGCGTGCTGCGGCTGGTGGCCGAACGCCTGCGCCAGGCCATGCCGCGGGAGGCCACCATCGCCCGTTTCGGCGGCGACGAGTTCGCCATCGTGATGGAGGACCTCGCCCACGCCGAGGAAGCCGAACAGGCCGCGCGCCGGCTGCTGGCCGGTTTCGAGGGGCCGTTCGTGCTGGACGAGGCGCGCGCGGTAGCGATCTCCCCGTCGATCGGCATCAGCCTGTTCCCCGACCATGCCCGCCGGCCGGATCCGCTGGTCGAGTCCGCCGAGGCGGCGATGTACCGCGCCAAGGCCGCCGGGCGGCGCACCTACCGGCTCCACTCGCCGCCCATGGACGAAGGCGCGCGCCAGCGCGCGCTGTTGACCAATGCGCTGCGGCGCCTGCGCATCGAGGACGAGCTGCGCCTGGTCTACCAGCCGCGCTATTCGTTGCGCGAGGACCGCATCGTCGGCTTCGAGGCCTTGATGCGCTGGGACAGCCCGGAGTTCGGCTCGGTCTCGCCGGACCGCTTCATCCCGCTCGCCGAGCAGACCGGCCTGATCGTGGCCTTCGGCGAATGGGCGCTGCGCCAGGCCTGCCTGCGGCTGCAGCAGTGGGCGCAGCGCGGCATCGACAACATCGCCATGTCGGTCAACATCTCGGCGGTCCAGCTCGACCATGGCCACCTGCCCGCCACGCTGGAGCGCATCCTGCACGAGACCGGCGTGGCCCCCGGCCGGCTCGAACTCGAACTGACCGAGAGCGCCGCCCTGGACGACGCGCCCGGCAATGCCGGCGCGCTGCGCGCGCTGCGCGAACTCGGCGTGGGCCTGGCGATCGACGACTTCGGCACCGGCTATTCCTCGCTCGCCTACCTCAAGCGCCTGCCGGTGGACACGCTCAAGATCGACCAGGAATTCATCGTCGACCTCAACCGCGCCCCCGACGACCGGGCGATCACCAGCACCATCATCGCAATGGCGCGGGCGTTGTCGCTGAAGGTGGTTGCCGAAGGCGTGGAGGACTCGGCCCAGCTCGACTTCCTGCGCCGCCACGGCTGCGACGAGATCCAGGGCTACCTGGTCTCGCCGGCGCTCGAGCCGGAGGCCTGCGAGATCCTGCTGCGGCGCAAGCCGCTGGTCGGGCAGGCCGAGCCGCTGCCATCTTGACCGTCGCTCCGGCCGACGCCTATCTTCCGCGCATGGACAACGCCGACGCCCTCGCCCAGCTCCGCGCACTGGCCGCGCGCGTGGAGGCGTTGGTCGAACGCAGCCAGCGCCTGGCCGACGAGAACCGCAGCCTGCGCCACCAGCAGGAGCAGCTGATCGGCGAACGTTCGCAACTGCTGGCCAAGAATGAACAGGCGCGCTCGCGGGTGGAGGGAATGATCGCCCGCCTCAAGTCGCTGGAGCAGCACACGTGAGCCACGCCAGCGAACCGGTCAGCGTCCGCATCCTCGACCGCGAATACACCGTCGGCGTCACCGCCGAGGAGCGCGACAGCCTGGCCGCCGCCGCGCGCCTGCTCGACGCGCGCATGCGCGAGATCCGCGGCAGCAACCGGATGGCCGCGCTGGACCGGGTCGCGGTGCTGGCCGCGCTCAACCTGGCCCACGAGCTGCAGCAACTGCGCGACGAGCAGGCGCAGTACAACCGCGAACTGGCGCGCACGCTGGACGAACTGAACCGGCGCATGGACAACCTGCCCGATACACTGCGTTGAAACCCAATGCGGCTCCCGATGGAAAAAATGAATTCCCCGGGAACCGGCAACCGACGAACGGCCTTCCCAGCCGGGGCGTGGCGGCTATAATGGCCACGCGTTCTCTGCTGTGAACGACGGCGTGTGCAAACATTCGCCTTGTCCCTTAATGACGACCACGGGGGCGCGACGACGCCGGGTGTGCAAGTCCGCCTTGCAGCGGAAAGCCCGATGGCCTCCCAGCGTTCCCACTTGAACCCCGGGTTCAAGGTCGTTTCGCACGCATCGTCACCGCGGAGAATGCAATATTCCAGGAACGGCGCCGCAAGGCGCCGTTTCTTTTTTGCGAGTCCTTCGCAGGAGGCCGCACATCCGTGTGCGGGGATCCAAAGGGCGAGTCCTTCGCAGGAGCCCGCACATCCGTGTGCGGGGGTACAAAGGGCGAGTCCTTCGCAGGGGCTCGCACATCCGTGTGCAGGGACCCAAGGGGCGAGTCCCCGCAAGCGCCCGCAGATCACGTGCGTGGATCCCGAGGGTGGGGCCCTCGCGGCGGTCCACGCGATCCTTTTCCCTGCAGGTGCGGTTGCCCAAAGTGGCGAATGAGGCGTGGGCGACGCCCCGGGGTATTGAGCTGCACGCGGCCTCGCCCCTACCCTGCCCCCACCCTCTCGCCCGAAGCGAAGAGGGGCCCTTCTTCGCTGCGCTCCTTCCGCCAATGACCACCCCAGACCGCGACGCCTTGCGCCGGCACCTGCGCGAACGCCGCCGCGCGATCCCCGCCGCCGAGCGCATCGCCGCCGCCGATGCCCTGGCCGGGCGCCTGCTCGCGCTGCCGTTCGCGCCCCGCGAAGGCCATGTCGCCGGCTACTGGGCGATGGACGGCGAGATCGGCCTGCATCGCTGGCAGCTTTCGCTGCCGTCCGGCGTGCGCTACTGCCTGCCGGTGCTGCACGGCAAGCACCTGCGGTTCGCGCCGTGGCGCCCGGGCGAACCGCTCAAGCCCAATCGCTACGGCATTCCCGAGCCCGACGTGGATCCGGCCACCGCCTTGCCCGCCGAGGCGATGGCCCTGGTGGTCGCGCCGCTGGTGGGCTTCGATGCGGCCGGCCACCGGCTGGGCATGGGAGGCGGCTGGTATGATCGCAGCTTCGCGTTCCGGCATCGCCAGGCGCCGCCGCCCTGGCTGGTCGGCGTCGGCTTCGCCGCACAGCAGACCCCCGCGCTCGCGGTCGAGGACTGGGATGTCCCGGTCGATGCGGTCTGCACCGAACTGGCCACCTTCCCTTCCCGCGACACCCTTCCCGCATGACCGCCCGCAAGCGCTACTGGCTGATGAAGTCCGAACCGGACGCCTTCTCGATCGACGACCTGGAACGGGTCGGCACCGAGCCCTGGAACGGGGTGCGCAACTACCAGGCGCGCAACTTCATGCGCGACGGCATGAAGGTCGGCGACGGCGTGCTGTTCTACCACTCCAACGCCAAGGTGCCGGGCATCGTCGGGCTGGCCACGGTCGCCAGCGAAGCCTACCCGGACGAGACCCAGTTCGACCCGAAGTCGGACTACTACGATCCCAAGGCCAGCCGCGAACAGCCGCGCTGGTTCCTGGTGGACGTGGCGTTCGAGCGCAAGCTCGCGCGGACCATCCCGCTGGACGAGATCAAGCGGCATGCCGAGGCGCTGGGCGAAGGCTTCCCGTTGACCGCGCGCGGCAACCGGCTGTCGGTGTTCCCGGTCACCGCCGCGCAGTGGAAGCTGCTGCTGTCGCTGGAGTAGCCGGGATTCGTGATTCGTGATTGGTGATTCGCAAAAGCACCAGCCCACGGCTCACGCATCGCTTTTCACCAATCACGAATCACCAATCACGAATCACGTCCCCATGAGCGAAGCGAAACGGCTGGCCGCCGAAAAGGCCATCGACTACATCGAGGACGGCATGATCGTCGGCGTCGGCACCGGTTCGACCGTGGCCTACTTCATCGACGCGCTGGGCCGGATCAAGCACCGCATCAAGGGCGCCGTCTCCAGCTCCGAGCAGAGCACCGCGCGCCTGCTCCAGCACGGCATCGAGGTGCTGGACCTCAACCACACCGGCACGCTGTCGCTGTACGTGGACGGCGCCGACGAATGCGATCCCCACAAGTGCCTGATCAAGGGCGGCGGCGCGGCGCTGACCCGCGAGAAGATCATCGCCGAGGCCAGCAAGCAGTTCGTGTGCATCGTCGATCCGAGCAAGCGCGTGCCGGTGCTGGGCGCGTTCCCGCTGCCGGTCGAGGTGATCCCGATGGCGCGCAGCCTGGTCGCGCGCGAGATCCTGGCGCTCACCGGCGGCCAGCCGGTCTGGCGCCAGGGCGTGGTCACCGACAACGGCAACGTGGTGCTGGACGTGCACAACCTGCACATCGCCGACCCGGTGAAGCTCGAGGCCCAGCTCAACCAGATCCCGGGCGTGGTCTGCGTGGGCCTGTTCGCGCGCCGTCGTGCCGACGTGGTGATCGTCGGCGGCGAACCCCCGCAGGTGTTCTGAGCGGCCAGCCTTCCGCGGGGGCGGCACGGGCCGCTCCCCGTGCGAGTCCACCGATGGCGGCCCCCGTCGCGCCGCGCGGCGCCCAGGCTCAGGACTTCTTGCCCGCCAGCGCCTGTACCAGTTCCCCCACCAGTTCGCGCTGCCGCAACGGCAACGCGAGATAGGCCTTGATCACCTCGCGCTCGCGCGTCCCGGCCTGGGGCGGCCAGGGCGCCTGCGGCTCGCTCACCCGGTGCCCGCCGCCATAGCGCAGCAGGTGCGGCGCCACGCCGAACAGGTCGGCCAGCACCTGCAGCTTGTCCTGCTCGGGGATCGAGCGCCCGCGCAACCAGCGCGACACGCTCTGGAACGTCACCGAACGCCCCGCATAGCGCGCATTGAACAGACGGAACAGCACCGCCGGGCGCGGCTCGTAGCCATTGGCGCGCATCGCCTCGGCCAGGCGGCGGGAGAACTGATGATGTTCGTCGCTCATGGCGCGCAACGTTACGTAGCACGCTCAGCGTGAACTCACCTATCACTTCCATTATAGTGAACTTATTGGTTTCATAGCCGCAAGGACGTTCCGCCCACCGAAAGGAGACACCCATGCACCAGCACCTGCGTGGCCCGTCGCCGGCCCTGTCCGGCCCGGCGCTGTCGATCGCCGTCTACGCTTCGCTCGACTATCGCCGGCATTACGCCGACCTGCTGTCGCGCCACCCGCAGCCGCGCCAGGCCATGGCCGAGCTCGGCCTGTTCCGGTTCTGGCTGGCCTGCCGTGCGCGCCGGCCGGGCCCGCCGGGAGCGACACCGACGGGCGACGTCCTGTTAGATCCGGCCCGTCCGCCGCGCGGATGGCCACTGCCGCTGCACCTGCAGGACTGCGACGTGCAGGACGAACTCGGCGCCGGCATCGTGCACCTGGTCGAGAGCCGCTTCGATCTCTACGACCGCTTCTTCAGCCTCGGCCGCCACGCCGAGGATCCGCTGGGCCTGGACGCCGTGTCCCTCGCCCTGGCCTGCCAGCTGTTCACTCAGCCGCCGCCCGCGATACTGGAGCGACTGCGGCGCGAAAGCCGGCAACTGTTCGACCAGCTGACCCGGATCCCGGCCGGAACCGCTTGACGAACCCGGCCCCCTTCCCCGAAGGTGCGCAGCGCCCCACTGCCGGAACCCCGCCATGAATGCCCTGCTTCGCGCCTGCGTGCTGTCCCTGATGATGCTGGCCAGCGGTTGCGCCAGTGCCGGCGGCAAATGGGTGGAACTGTCCGGCCAGCGCTATCAGGTCGAGCTGGCGCAGGACGATGCCTCGCGCGCGCGCGGGCTGATGTTCCGCGACGAGATGGCGGCCGACCACGGCATGCTGTTCATCCACGACGCCACCGAACCGCAGGCGTACTGGATGAAGAACACCAAGATCCCGCTGGACATCCTGTATTTCGACGAGCAGCGCCGGCTGGTGTCGCAACAGCGCGACGTACCGCCGTGCTCGGCCGGCAACGCCTGCCCGGCCTATCCCAGCAACCGGCCGGCGCGCTACGTGCTGGAACTCAATGCCGGGCAGGCCCGGCGGCTGGACCTGCAGGACGGCGCGGAGCTGGTCTTCGGCCCCGGCATCCCCACGCTGCACTGACCTGCCGATCCGCGCGAGCCCGCACGCCCCACACGCGGGGCTCGCCCCGTCGTCGTCCGCGCCCGCCGGACTTGAAGATGCCACGTTTTGCCTCCAGTCTTTGCGGCATGGGGGAACGACTCACATTGCCCGTCTGGAACACGCTGGCGAAGCAGGACGACGACTCACTGCCGCTGCTGGCGACCGCGCTGCTGATCGCGCGCGACGAATATCCCGAGCTCGACGCCGACCGCTACGACGCGCTGGTGCAGAACCACGTCGACCACCTGCGCCACGAGGTCGAGTCGATCGACCCGTGGCCGCTGAAGATGGCCGCGGTCAACCGCCACCTGTTCGACGAGCTCGGCTACTCGGGCAACCACGACGAGTACTACGACCCGCGCAACAGCTACCTCAACCAGGTCTTCGAGCGCCGCCTCGGCAACCCGATCTCGCTGGCGATGGTGCAGATGGAGGTGGCGCGCCGGCTCGGCATCCCGCTCGACGGCGTGTCGTTCCCGGGCCACTTCCTGGTGCGCCTGCCGGTGGACGACGGATTGCTGGTGATGGATCCGTTCAACGGCGGCCGCCCGCTCGGCGTGGACGAGCTGCGCGAACGCGCCCGCCCGCACCTGGGCGAGATCCCCGACGATGGCGCCCTGGCGCGCATCCTCGACCCGGCCCCGCACCGCGCCATCCTGGTCCGCGTGCTGCGCAACCTGCACGGCGTGTACGCCGACGAGGCGCAATGGGACCGGGCCGCGCGCAGTGCCGACCGCATCCTCAAGCTGATGCCCGACCAGGCCGAAGCGTTGCGCGACCGCGGCTTGGCCTACCTGCAGCTCGGCCATGCCAGCGGTGCCCGCGAGGACCTCTCGCGCTACCTGCAGCTGAATCCCCAGGCACAGGATGCGGCCGGCATGCGCGAGCACCTGATCGACCTGGGCAGCCAGCCGGTTTACGCGCATTAGCGCAGCGCGAGCAGCGCCTTGGAACGCCCGCGCCGCTGGCGCGGGCCGGGGCGCAGAGCGGGCGTTGGGGCGAGAACGGGCGAAACCTCATGTAGGTTGAGCATGCACGAGGCTTCGCCCGTACTCTCATCCGGCGCTTCGCGCCACCTTCTCCGGAGGGGAAGGGAAAAGCGGGTACTCCGCTCCGCGTCCGGCCCGGTGCAGCGCACCGCGCGTTCAGCCGTGTGGCGAGCCAACGGCTCGCAAGCCACCCGGAGCGAGAAGGAACTACAGCTCCACCATCTCGAAATCGTCCTTGGTCACGCCGCAGTCCGGGCAGGTCCAGGTGTCCGGGATGTCCTCCCAGCGCGTGCCTGGCGCGATGCCCTCCTCCGGCAGGCCGTCGGCCTCGTGGTAGATGAAGCCGCAGACGACGCACATCCAGCTGCGATAGGTGGTCTCGGGCGTGTTGCTCATCGGATAATCGCGGTGCGGATGGGACTTCGCATTGTCCCATCCCGCCCTCCGTTCAGGAAGCTTTGCCGATGACCGTCCCCCCTGCCGTCCGTGGCGTCTACCTCGTCACTCCCGACGAGCCCGATACCGAGCGCCTGCTGGCGCGCACGCGGCCGCTGCTCGGCGGAATCGCCTGGCTGCAGTACCGCAACAAGCAGGCCGACGCGGCGCTGCGCCGCGAACAGGCCTCGGCCCTGCAGGCGCTGTGCGCCGCGGCCGGCGTGCCGCTGATCGTCAACGACGACGCGAAGCTGGCGCAGGCGGTCGGCGCCGCCGGGGTGCACCTGGGCGCCAACGATGGCGACATCGCCGAGGTCCGCGCGCTGCTCGGTCCGGAGGCGATCGTCGGCGCCGGCTGCTACGACCAGCTCGAGCGTGCCGAGCGCGCGGTCGCGGCCGGCGCCAGCTACGTGGGCTTCGGCGCGTTCTTCCCCAGCCCGAGCAAGCGGACGACCTGCCGGGCCACGCCGCAGTTGCTGCGCGATGCCGCGCCCCTGGGCGTGCCCCGCGTGGCGATCGGCGGCTTGACGCCGGACAACTGCGGCCCGGCCATCGATGCGGGGGCCGAGCTGGTCGCGACGATCAGCAGCGTGTACTCGGCGGACGATCCGCTGGCGGTGTTGCGGGCCTATCGCGCCCGCTTCGGCTTGGTCGGATAGGCAAGAACGCGCGTTACGCCTGGAATGAAGTGGGAGGGACTTTGGTCCCGACGCTTTACCGATCCTGGCAAAGCCTCGGGACTGAAGCCCCTCCCACAGAAAGCTGCGCTCCGGCCCGCCGGACGGCGGGCCGGAGACCTGGTCAGTAGTCGTAGCTCACCGTCAGCCTTGCGTAGCGCGGCGCCTGGTAGGCGACCGGCTGGTTCCACAGTGGGTTCACCGAGCCGTCCGGCAGCTGCGAGAACGGATAGATGTTGGTCGCGGTCTGCTCGTTGGTGATGTTGAACACATTGAGGTTGAACGCCAGTTTGCCGTCGGCGAAGCCGGGCTTGTAGGTCACGCCCACGTCCAACTGGTTGATCCAGCCGAGCCTGCCGTGCGAGCCGGGAGGCGACGGCTCGCCGACGCCGGTCTGCGGGTTGTAGCAATAGTGGTAGGGACCGCCGGTAATCGCGCTGCCGCCGTAGCCGGCCGGATCCCTGCCGCTGTAGTCGTCGCCGTAGTAATTGCCCAGGCAGCTGCGCGGCGCGCCCGAGATCAGGCTGAGGTTGCCGGAGACGCCCCACTCGCGGGTCAGCTGGTAGTAGCCGTACAACTTGATCTGGTGGCGATGGTCGTTGGACTGGTCGCCATTGAAATGCTCCATCAGCGCCGGGTGGTCCCAGCTCTGGGTGGTGGAGACGGAGGCCTGCCCCTGGTAGCTGCCCAGCGTGCCGCCGGTGCGCCACAGGTCCGAACGCAGCTGGCCCTCGGTGGTGCCGTAGCTGTGCGACCACACGTAGTTCAGCTTGGCGTACCACTTGCCGTCGAACGGGCGCTCCAGGTTGAACTCGAGCGCGGAGTAGTTGCGCTTGAACTTCGGGAAGCCGGAGGCTTCGCGGCTCACCTTGATTTCATGGAACTGGCCGTCGGTGCCGATCACGCCCCAGGTGTTGGTCTGCCCGGGATTGATCAGGGCCGCGCCGGACACCTTGGACCAGTCGATCGTCACGCCTTGCGCCGCCGCCGCGTCGATCAGCGCGGTATTGGACACGTCGTAGTTCTGGTCGTCGATGCCGGCGTTCAGGCGCCGGTGCGTGCCGCGGACGCCGAATACCCAGCCGCTTTCGAACTGCTTGGCGAAGCCGAGGATGATCTCGTCCTGGTTCTCGCCCTCGATGTCCTTGGCCACGGCCGTGCGTATGTCCGCGATGCGGCCGAAGCGCGAGTTGGCCGAGACCGCCGAGCCCAACTGCTGGGAGATGATCGGCGATCCGTCGGCATTGATGCCGCTGTAGGTGAAATAGGTATCGGTGTTGATGGCGGGCGTGAACAACCCCACCGGCGACAACGGCAGGCCCAGGTAGTAGCGGCCGATGTTGCCGTAGACCTTCAGGCTGGAATCGCCGTTGACGTCCCAGCTGAAGCCCAGGCGCGGCGCCCATGCGTCGTCGACGTTGATGTAAGCCTGGCCGAAGGGCGTGTAGTTGGTGAACTCGTCCTTGCGCAGGCCCAGGCTGAGCAGCAGGTTGTCGGTGACCTGCCATTTGTCCTCGATGTAGTACGCCTTCTGCTTGGCTTCATAGGAATACAGGCTGGTGTTGACGTTGCGGACCACGTAGTAGCCCTGCGAGCCGTAGGTGGGATCGACCAGGCCCGGGCTCGGTGCGCCTACGCCGCCGGCCTCGTTCGCCGATTGGCTGACCAGGCCGCCCGTCTGCAGGCCGTACGGGTCGTTGGTCCGCCCATAGGTCCACGAGTAGCCGGGCCCCGACAGGATCGAGCCGATGTCGATGCCTTCCGATTTCTGGTTGTCGATGCCGACGCTGACGGCATGGTCGCCCAGGCGCCATTCCAGGTTCAGGCGCAGGTTGTCCTTCTCATACGCGCGGTCGGAAGCGCTGACCGACACCACCTTCTGCGCCCCCTCGATCTCGTTGCCGCCGTTGTAGGCGGGGTTCTGCAGGGGCGCATCGATGATGCGCGCGCCATTGGCCGGATCGTACTGGTAGGGCGTGACCCGGTCGGGCGTGCGCATCTTGCCGTACAGCGCCGTCAGGGTGACGTTGTCGCCGAAATAGCCGGTGTACTTGGCCGTGTTGAGCGTCGGGCCGGTCTCCTGCTTCTGGTCGTCGGCGTAATAGGTGGTGCGCTCGCGGTTCGCGTAGTCGTAGTTGTAGATCTTCCCGCCCGTCTCGGACTTGTCGCCGGCGCTGGTGAATTCCAGCAGGTGGTTATCGGTGATGTACCAATCCAGCTTGGCGTACCAGCGCTTCTGCGTGTAGTCGTAGTCGGTCAGGCCACCGCTGGTGCCTACGCCGGAACTGCTGATGCCGGCGCCCACGTCGCGATTGCTCGCCACGCGGATGCCGTCGGACTTGACCTCCTCGGCGGCCAGGAAGAAGAACAGCCTGTCCTTCACGATCGGGCCGCCGACATAAGCGCTATAGGTGGTCGAACTGGCTTCGGCCTCGCTCTGCGGCTGGTACAAGCCGTTGGCCGCGCGCGCGTAGTTGTAGGCGGTGTTGTTGACCGTGGAGGCCTGGCTGTCCGGCCGCCAGTACAGGTCGCGCTGCTTGGCCTTCAGGCCGTCCGGCTCCCAGACCACTGCCGCGCCGAACTTCCATTCGTTGGTGCCGCGTTTGCCGATCTGGTTGATCACGCCGCCGTTGCTGCGGCCGTACTGCGCGCCGTAGCCGCCGGTGAAGATTTCCTGCTGGTCGATGGCGCCGTAGGGCAAGGTCAGGCCGCCCAGGCCGCGGGCCGGGTCGGTGGTATTGAAGCCGTTGAGGTAGTACGCGTTCTCCGACGCCGCCGAGCCGCCGAAACTGGGCAGCGACCCGCCCAGTGGGCCGTTGTCGAAGCCGCCGCTGTTGACGACCACGCCCGGCGCGAGCAGCGCGATCGCTTCGGCGCTGCGCCCGAGCGGCAGCTGTTGCAGCTGTTCGGCGGAGATGACGGTGCGGGTATCAACACTGGAAACGTCGATCGCCTGCAGGCGCGAGCCGACCACGCTGATGCTGTCCAGCGTCTGCATCGCGCCCGCGGCGAAGGACACGTCCGTGTTCGCGCCGACGGTGAGGCTGATGTTCTCGCGGCTGTCGAGCACCGCCCCGTCCCGCTTCACGGTGACCTTGTAGGTGCCCAGCGGCAGGTTGCCGACGCTGTAGCGGCCGCGCTCGTCCACCGGCACTTCGCGGCTGAAGCCGCTGTTGTTCTCCACCAATACCGTCTTGCCGGCGCCGTCGGCCACGCTGCCGACGATGCTGCCGGTGGTGGATTGCGCGTGCGCGCCGCCGATGGCGACCGCCAAGGCCAAGGCCAGGGCGCGCCTCTGGATGACTTTGTTCATGCTTTCTCTATTCCCCGGAATGAAAATCGTCGATGACGAAACGAACGGCAGAGGTGGCCTGCCAGCGCGGGACCACCGGAACACTTTGTTCAGGGGGGATGGCATCTGCCCAATAACCATCGGCCATGACTTCATGTCCCCGCTCCGCCGAGAGTGGCCGAGCGGGTCGCGGCTCCGGAATCGCCACGGCGGGTAGGTCCGCACCGGCCGGGTAGGGCGTGTCATCCAATCCCGAGCAGGTCGCGCCGTCGCTACGCGTGCTCGGAGCAAGGAAGAGCGAGGAAGTGGACGTCCGTCCACGCCCGAGTGATGACGCGGCTCCGGGCGCGCGCAGCGGCGGCCCTCCGGGTTGGCTCTGGAAAGCCGCCAGTCGGCGCCGCGCGGCTTGACCTGACGGCCAGTCAGGCGCTGCGCCACGCAACACCAACTGACGGCTTTCCAGAGCCAACGCGACCTGTTCGGGATTGGATGACACGCCCTAGGCGCGGACCGGAGGAAGCCGCGACAATAGGCGCCCGTCTTCCCCCGCAGCCTCCGAGGATCCGCCGATGCACAACGCCCGTTCCCACGATCTCTTCGCCCAGGCGCAGGCGCTGATTCCCGGCGGCGTGAACTCGCCGGTGCGCGCGTTCAAGTCGGTCGGCGGCGAGCCGTTCTTCGTGCAGCGCGCGGATGGCGCCTACCTGTTCGACGTGGACGGCAACCGCTACATCGACTACGTGGGCTCGTGGGGCCCGATGATCGTCGGGCACAACCATCCGGCGGTACGCGAGGCCGTCGAGAAGGCGGTGCGCGACGGAATGTCGTTCGGCGCGCCGTGCCCGGCCGAGGTGGCGATGGCGCAGGCCATCACCCGGCTGGTGCCGTCATGCGAGATGGTGCGGATGGTGAATTCCGGCACCGAGGCGACGCTGTCGGCCATCCGCCTGGCGCGCGGCGCCACCGGGCGCCAGCGCATCGTCAAGTTCGAGGGCTGCTACCACGGCCACGGCGACTCGTTCCTGGTCAAGGCCGGCAGCGGCATGCTCACGCTCGGCGTGCCGACCTCGCCGGGCGTGCCGGCCGGGCTGAGCGAGCTGACCGCCACGCTCAGCTACAACGACTTCGAAGGGGCGACGCGGCTGTTCGACGAGATCGGCGGCGAGATCGCCGCGGTGATCATCGAACCGGTGGTCGGCAACGCCAACTGCATCCCGCCACGGCCCGGCTACCTGCAGCACCTGCGCGAGCTGTGCACGCAGCACGGCGCGCTGCTGATCTTCGACGAGGTGATGACCGGCTTCCGGGTCGCCCTGGGCGGCGCGCAGGCGCTTTACGGGATCGCGCCGGACCTGACCACCTTCGGCAAGATCATCGGCGGCGGCATGCCGGTCGGCGCCTATGGCGGCCGGCGCGAGCTGATGGCGCAGATCGCGCCGAGCGGGCCGATCTACCAGGCCGGCACGCTCAGCGGCAACCCGGTGGCGATGGCAGCGGGCCTGGCGATGCTGGAACTGATCCAGGCGCCGGGTTTCCACGACCGGCTCGCCGCGGCCACGGCCACCCTGTGCGACGGGCTGGAGGCCGCCGCGCGCGAGGCCGGGGTCGCCGTCACCACCAACCGCGTGGGGGCGATGTTCGGTGTGTTCTTCACCGACCAGAAGGTGGAGACCTATGCCCAGGCCACCGCGTGCGACATCCCGGCCTTCAACCGCTTCTTCCACGCGATGCTGGAGCGCGGCGTGTTCCTGGCGCCCTCGGCGTACGAGGCGGGCTTCGTGTCGAGCGCGCACGACGCGGCGACGATCGAGGCGACCGTGGCCGCGGCGCGCGAGGCGTTCCGCGCCACCGCCGGCTGACGGAAGCCGCTTCCGCAAAGCCGCTCCCTGATTGATGGCAGCTATCGAGCCGGTGTCGCTGGAGCGCCGGCGACGCGGCGTGATCGCAGGCGGCCTTTGCTTTTGTCTTTTCGCTGTCATAAGTTGACGCCCGGTGTCCATGGAAGGGCATGGGTGGGGACCCTCGACACAATGCGCACGAACCGATGCCGCCCCGGGCGGCACGCGCGTTCCGCGCTTGGTCATTCCCGTCCCCGAGCGTGCTGGCCGGTGCGCAGTGGGTCGACCGCCTGGCATGCCCCTCGCCCATGCTCAAGCCCGTTGCGTTGCTCAATCCGCGTCCACAGCCCGCGCGCGACCAGCCCGGGCTGCCCGACTGGGTCCTTCCTTACAAGCTCGATCCGCCGCAGGTCCAGGCCAGCGCGATCGCCCGCCATGCGCTGCTGCGCGAGCTCGAGCAGGCGCAAGCGCTGCCGCTGACGCTGTTGTTGGCGCCGCCCGGCTTCGGCAAGACCACGCTGTTGGCGCAATGGCACCGCCATTTGCAGGAACGGGGCGCCGGGGTGGCCTGGCTGTCGCTGGACGACGACGACACCGAGGTGGAGCGCTTCCTGGGCCATCTGGCGCTGGCGCTGCAGAGCGCGGGCGCGGAGCCGTCGGCATGCGCGCAGTTGCTGCAGCAGCCCTGCGATGCGCAGACCTGCGGCGCGGCGGTCAACCTGCTGATCCGTGCCATCCACGGCGCGCCGCACGAACTCACCGTCTTGCTCGACGACTACGAACGCGCCAGCTGCACCCTGGTCGACGACGTGGTGCTGCGGCTGGTGGAACACGCCGGCCCGCGCCTGCACCTGGTGGTGGCGACGCGGCGCGCGCCGGCGCTGCCGTTGGCGCGGCTGGGATCGCAAGGGCGCTTGGCGCGGCTGGGCAGCGGCCAGTTGGCGCTGGACGCCGCCGAGACGCTCGCCCTGCTCGGTGCGGAGGTTCCGGAGGATGTCGCGCTGGAACTGCGCCGCAGCACCGAGGGCTGGCCGGTGGCGCTGCACCTGGCGCGGTTGTGGCTGGCGCGCGATGCCGCCCAGCGCCCGGCGCAGATGGCGCGCTTCAGCGGGCGCTCGGCGGAAATCGCCGCCTACCTGGCCGAGCAGGTGGTCAACGACCTGGACGCCGCCACGCGCGACTTCCTGCTGCGTACCGCGCCCCTGGAACGCTTCGACGGCGCGCTCGCCGACCACGTGCGCGGCAGCACCGACAGCGGCCTGCTGCTGACCCGGCTGGAACGCTTCCACGGCCTGCTGGTGCCGCTCGACGACGAGCACGCCTGGTTCCGCTATCACCCGCTGTTCGCCGACTATCTCCAGCAGCAGCTCGAACGCGAGCGCCCCGGCGAGCTGCAACAGGTGCACCAGCGCGCGGCGCGCTGGCTCGGCGAGCACGGCCACCTGGCCGAGGCCGTGCGGCATGCCGCGCGCGGCGGCGCCGGCGACCTGGCCGCCGGCTACATCGCGCGCGCAGGCACCTGGCAATTGCTGCTGCGGCACGGCCCGGCGCAGGTGCGCACGCTGCTGCGGCACTTCGACCACCGCACGATCCGCGACACGCCCGCGCTCAACCTCACCCAGGCCTACCTGCACATGAAGCTGGGCGAGTTCGCGCACGCGCGCCTGCTGCTGGAGCGCTTCCGCGATTTCCCGGCGGCGATGCGCGAACCGTTCCAGCGCGACTACACCGTGGTGGTGGCCTTGCTGCGCGACCTGTTCGACGAGATCTGCGGCAACCCGCACGGGCGCGTGCAGATCGCCGCGCAGGCCGCCGCGCTCGACGAGGACGACCACCTCGGCCGCGGCACGCTGGCCTGCATCTGCGCCACCACCGCGCTGGGCCAGGCCGACTTCGCGGCGGCCGAGCGCCACGCGCTGGCGGCGTGCGAGGACATGCGGCGCTGCGGCAGCGAGATCGGCGTCAACTACGCGCTGCTGCACCTCGGCCAGAGCCGCTACTACCGCGGCGCGCTGGACGAGGCCGAAGCCGCCTACCAGCAGGCGATGCAGCTGGCGCAGCGCCACGAGCACACCGACCGCACCTTGCAGGCCGCCGCCAGTTGCCTGCTGGCGCAACTGCAGTACGAGCGCGGGCGCCACGACCAGGCGGCCGACCTGCTGGAATCCTCGCTGTCGTTCCTGGAGCAGCACGACGGATGGCTGGACCTGTTCGCCAGCGGCTACGAAACCGCGCTGGGCCTGGCGAAGACACGCGACCGCAGCGGTCGCGGCGCGCTGGCGCTGCTGGACCACATCGACGCGATCGCGCAGGCGCGCCACCTGGCCCGGCTCTCGGAACTGGCGGTGGCCTGGCGCCTGCAGGTGGTGCTGGACCTGCCCGCGCACGCGGGCGCCGACCTGCTGATCGCACGCGCCGGCGGCGAGGCCGGCCTGGCCCACGCGCTGCGGCACGCGCACCACTGGCGCCAGCGCGCGGCGCTGGGCTTCGCGCTGGCGCGCTGGCACGGCCTGGCCGGGCGCACCAGCGCGGCGCTGGCGATCCTGCGCCAACTGGAAGAGGCCTGCACCGCCGAGGGCAATCAGCACCACCGCATGCGCGCCCACATCCGCATGGCGCTGGTCCTGCAGCAGCGCGGCGAGCTGGACGACGCCCTGCCCCACCTGCACAGCGTGCTGGACCACGTCGCGCTGACCCACAGCTGGCAGGTGGTGGCCGAGCTGGGCCTGCCGGCCAAGGCGATGCTGCGTTCGCTGCGCCAGCACGATCCGGAGATCGTCGCCGGCACCACGCGCGCGCTCACCATCCAGGCGCTGCTGGACCGGCTCAGCGGCGAGGAGGACGCCCTCAGCGAGGATTTCAGCGAACGCGAGCTGGAAGTGCTGGCGCAACTGGCCGGCGGCCATTCCAACAAGCAGATCGGGCGGAACCTGCACCTGTCCGAGAACACGGTGAAGTTCCACCTGAAGAACCTCTACCGGAAGCTGGATGCGCGCACCCGCGAGGCGGCACTGGCGAATGCCCTGCAGCGGGGGGTTTTGAGAGGTCAGGACAACGGACCTTTGCCGTTGTCGGACGCCTAACGGTCACCAGGGACACTCCCTTCTCCCTCTCGGGAGAAGGTGCCCCGAAGGGCGGATGAGGGTATGGGCGGAACCGCGCCGCAGGGAACCCACTGTCGTCGTATCGAAAAACGCGTCGCCACGCGTCGGTAAAGGCAAACCATCAGAGCGCAGGCTCGCATCGTTTGCCGTCCGGGCGCGTGGCGACGCGTTCATCGTGGCTGCCACCATGGATTTCGTGCGGCGCGGCTTCGCCCCGTACCCTCACCCCAACCCCTCTCCCGCAGGGAGAGGGGCTCTCGAGTCGAACTCACCGCATCAACCGAAACTCAGCGTACCCTTCATCATCGCCCAGTGTCCCGGGAACGAACAGAAGAAGGTGTAGGCACCGCCCTTTTCCAGCTTGCTGGTCGGGAACTTGATCGTGGTGCTCTCGCCGCCGCCGATCACCTTGGTGTGGGCGATCACGCGCTTGTCGTCCTTGGGCAGGTAGCTGTCCTCGATCTTGGCGCGCAGCCCGGCATTGGCGACCGCCTGGAAATCCGCGGTACGGGTCAGCACCCAGTTGTGGCCCATCACCGTGGCGGCCATCTTGCCGCTGTGCTTGAGGGTCAGGCTGACCTCGGTGCAGTCCGGCGCGAGCTTGATGGCGCTCTGGTCGAACTTCATCTGGTCGTTGCCGACGATGGTGACCGCGCAGGTCTTGGCCCAGGCAGCGGGTGCGACCAAACACAGCGACAGCAACGCGAACTTCTGCAACAGCTTCAAGAGACGCTCCTTCGGGGCGGCGGTTGGAAAGCGATTCTAGGCGAACGATCGATGGGCGTGCCTGCGACGACCGGTCGCGGCTCATGCGCAGCGGAAGAACCTGTTCATCGGATCGTACAACGCCATGCCCGGCGAGGGCACCGGCAACGGCCCGCGCCTGCCCGCCGCCACTTCGACAAAGGCCTGCTTGAAGCGCGCCATTTCCGCGGCGGTGCCGACGGTGATGCGCGACGCGTTCGGCCATACCTCCCAACTGCGCCCGACAAACACGCCATGGGTGGCCATGTCGTCCATGAAGCCCTTGGCCGGCCGCTTGACGTCGACCATGAAGCAGTTGCTCTGCGCGCGCGTGCAGCGATAACCCTGGCCTTCGAGGAAGGCGATCGTGTCGGTACGGATCGCGGCGGTGGCCGCGCGGCGCCGCGGCACCAGCTGCGGGTCGCGCAGGCTGGCCAGGCCCGCCGCCACGGCGGTTACCGGCAGGCTGTTGACCGAATAGAACTTCAGCTTCTGCAACAGGTCCGGGCGCGCCACCGCATAACCCAGGCGGATGCCGGCCATGCCGTACAGCTTGGAGAAGGTGCGCAGCACGACCACGTCCTCGCCCGCAGCGACCATGTCCACCGCGCTGGCCGCGCCGTCGTAGAAATGGATGTAGGCCTCGTCGACCACCAGCACGCTGCCCTTGGGCTTGTGCGCCAGCGCGTATTCCAGGTCGGCGCGCGCGGTGACCGAGCCGGTGGGGTTGTTCGGGTTGCAGATATAGATCACGCCTGCCTTCGGATCGGCCGCGCACATCGCCTGCACGTCGTGCGAATCGTCCTGCCGCAACGGCAGCTTGATCACCTGTGCGCCGTTGCGCGCGGCGGCGCGCCAGCCGGCTTCGTAGGTGGGATCGGCCGTGACCAGCGCGGCCTGCGGCGAGGTGAACGCCAGGATCGTGTAATCGAGCGGTTCCGTGGAGCCGGCATAGGCCATCAGGTGATCCATCCCGACACCGAGCTGCTGCGCGATCGTCTGCAGGAACTCCATCTGCAGTGCCCACTGGTAGCGCCCGCCCTGCGGCGCGATCTCGGCGATCGCCTTCAGCGCGGCGGCGGAGGGACCGTCCGGATATTCGTTGGCGTTGATCATCACCGGCGCATCGGCGGTGGCCCGGCCGGCCAGCGGCGCGGCCTGGGCCAGCCAGGGCGCGCCGGCGAGCGCGCCGGCGAGCGTGCCGGCGCTGCCGGCGAACATGGCCGAATCGCGCAGGAACGCGCGGCGGGAGAGCGAAGGCTTCATGCGATCCTCCTCGAAAAGGGCGTCAGGGACGCACCGCGACGACTTCGATCTCGACGCGCCACAGCGGATTGCCCAGCGCGGCGATCTGGAATGCCGAGCGCGCCGGCAGGTTGGGCTGCTCCTTGGTGCCGAAGAACTGGGTATAGCCGGCCATGAACCCGGCGAAATCCATCTTGCCGCCGAGCGCGGGATCGCCGACCAGGAACGCCTGCATCTTCACCACGTCGCCCATGCCCAGCCCCATCGACTCGAGCTGCTGCTTGATCTGGGCCAGCACGCTGATGGTCTGCGCTTTGGTATCGCCCCAGGCCGCCTGCGAGTCCTTGGGCGCGCTCGGGTCGATCGCCGCCGGCACCTTGCCGCTGACGTAGACCGTGGTCTTGCCGGCCGGTATCTCGACCGCCGCCGCGATCGGGAAATCGCTGCCCGGGATCTTGTGGCGCACCACGTCGGCGGCGCTGGCGGCCAGCGGCAACAGCAGCAACAGGCCGGCGATGGAGGACTTGGACGGGAACATGCTGGCTCCTTGTGGCGTGGAAACGAAAAGGGAGGTTCGGTTCAGTGGCGCAGGCTGCGCACGTCCTCGATGCTGAGCGTGTCGGCATACTGGTTGCCGAACTGGCTGCGCACGTAGCCGACCACCTCGGCCACCTGCCGGTCGTTGAGGATCTCGCCGAAGCCCGGCATGCCGGCATGGCCGTCGATCACCATCATCGCCACGTAAGGCGCGGCGGCGAGCTTGGGATTGCCGGCCAGGGCAGGATACTCGCCGGCACCGCGCGCGCCCTGGCCCTCCGGCATGTGGCAGCCCTGGCAGATCGCCTGGTAGACGGTGCGCCCGTCGACGGCGCCGAAACCGGCCTGCGGATACAGCGGCGTGGCATCGGAACTCTGCGCGCGCGCCTGCGGCCCGAGCGGCGGCGCCATCAGCCAGGCGATCGCGGCGAGTACCACGGCGATCGTCGATACCTGCAGCGGTTTCATGCGCGGCCTCCTTCGGACAGTACGCGCCCATGCAGGCGCCGGATCACGTCGTGGGCGGACAGGATCGCCCCCTCCTGCCAGGCCGGGATGTAGGACGCGTGCTCGCCCGCGAGCGCCAGCCGGCCATCGATCTGGCACAGGTTGCGGTAGTGGTCGGCGCGCGCCTGCTCGCTCCACATGCCGAAGCAGCCGTGCGTGAACGGCACCCGGTGCCAGCCGACCGCGATGCCGTTGTCGAATTCGCGCGGGTACTGCGGATGCAGTTGCGTCCCGTATTCCACCGCCTTGCGCACGCGTTCGGCCGGCGCCATGGAGGTGAACTCGTAGGCTTCCAGCCCCCACACGTAGGCGCCCAGCAGCACGCCCTTGCCGGCGCCGTGGTAGCCGGTGCTCGGGTAGCTGATCAGGGTGATCGGCAGGTCGGTATAGCTGATGCCGCCGTAGATCGCCTCGTCCTCTTCCCAGAAGCGGCGCTTGAACTGCAGGCCCACCTTGACCGAGGCGGCATAGGGCACCGCCGCGATCGCGCTGGTCATCGCCTCGCTGGCGGTGACCGGGATGCGGCTGAGGACCGACAGCGGGATCGTGCAGATGCACCAATCGGCCTTGGCGACCTGCTCGGCGTGGCCGTTGGCGGTGTCCTGCCACGTGACGGTGACGCCGTGCGCATCCTGGTCGATGCCGGTGACCTTGGCGTTGTAGCGGATCAGGCCCGGCAGCTGGCGCGCGAATGCCTTGCCGATCTGGTCCATGCCGCCCACCGGCTGGAACATCGTGGTCTGCATCTCGTAGTTGCTGCCGGCCGCCAGCGTGGCCCACAACCGCGAGCGCAGCACGTCCTGCGCCGAGAACGGCTCGGAGAACTCGGGCATGCCGGAGAGCCCGCCGCCGGGATACTTGGCGAAGCCGCGGCGTTCGCTGCTCTCGCGTCCCTTCACGTAGCCGAACTTGCCGTCGAGCGCGCCCCAGGCGCGCAACGATTCCAGCAACAGCTCCTGGTCCTCCTTGCTCACCGCCTGGTCCAGGGCATGCTGCCGCGTGCACTTGGCGAGCAGTTCGGAAACGTGCCCCTTGTAGTCGGCGTCGATCTCGCGGAAGCGCTTCGGCACGCCGCCGAAGCCCTGCTGGCTGTGCAGCAGCGCGTTGTGGTTGACCTGGTTGAACGCTTCCAGCGCGACGCCGAACTGCCGGCAATACCCCAGCACCGCGCGGTGGTGGTGCGGGATCCGCCACGGCCCCGGGTTGAGATAGTGGCCCTCGTCGAACCGGCACTCCTGGCTGGCCCCGCCCAGTTCGGTATAGCGGTCGCCGCCGCGCAGCGTCCAGTTGCGCCCGCCGGGGCGATCGTTGAATTCCAGGACCTGCACGCTGTAGCCGGCCTTGCGCAACTCGTATGCCGCGGTCATGCCGGCCAGGCCCGCACCGAGGATCAGCACCGAGGCGCCGCGCGCATCGCCCTCGAGCCTGAAGCCTTCGCGGAAATCCGATTCCGCCGCCATCCCCAGGCTGCTCATCGCCTGGTACATCATCGCGCCACCGGCCGCCATGCCGATCCTGGCCAGCAGCTGGCGGCGCGTCATCGCTCCACGGGATCTTGCCTGCATCTTCAACGAAGCCTCATAGGGACCGCATGTCGGCGCTGGCCCTCGTCACGGCGCCAGGCGGACTGCACGATGACCATAGCCGCAGGCGTGGTGGCGGAAGCCACCCGCCGCGGGTAGGTCGGGATGGAGCGGGTAGGCCGGAGCGTGCGCTCCGATGCCGCGGCTAGCGGACCGGCGCGTGTCCCGTCGCGCTGCCGCCCGCCAGGGCGGACGGCCGCACGGGAGTCGCGCCGGGAACCCGCCGCCGGCCGCTCAGAACCGGTACGCCAACTTGGCGTACCAACGCCCGCCGAAATAGCCGATCGGGCTGCCGGTCTGGTACTTGGTCAGGTAGCCCCACTGGTTCTCGTAGTGCGAGGTCACCCAGTCCCAGACCGCCGCCGGATACTTGTCCGGGTACTTGTTGAAGATGTTGTCGCCGCCGACGGTCAGGGTCCACTTGTCGTTCGGCTTGAAGGAGATGCTGAGGTTGGTCGTGGCCAGCACGCCGATCTTCTCCTTGTAGTAGGTGCGGCCGTCCATGATCCTGGTATCCAGCTGCGCCAGCACCTCGTCGGGGAACTCGTTGCCCATGCCCTCGTCGTTGGTGTTGGTGTCGGCCCACTGGTACTGCGGCCCGTAGATCGCCTCGGTGACGTTGATGCTGAACTTGCCGACGTTGATGGTGGCGCCGAGGTTGACGCGGAACTTCGGCGAGGCGTTTTCCATGTTGATGAGCGTGGCGGTGCTGTACATCGAACCGCCGCCGAGGCTCGCTGGCGCTTCCTTGACCTTGATGACGTCGAGCTTGTTGTAGTTGGCCGCCAGGATCCAGTCCACCGAGCCCCAGTCGAACGGGGTCAGATAGTTGGTCACCCAGTCCACGCCGGTCGCGCGGGTATCCAGGGCGTTGTTGAACAGGTACACGCTGATGTTCTGGCGCGCACTGGTGTCCAACGAGCCCTCGTCGCTCGCGGTCGGATCGATGCTGCCCAGGTAGCCGCCGTCCACCAGCGCCTGGCCGAGCGCGGTGTTGTAGCTGTCCGTTTCCGCGCCGCTGACCGGGTCGCACGGGGCGCTGCCGCTGACGTAGCAGAAGCTGCCGCGGTCGATGCGGTCCTTGATGGTGATGCGGTAGAAGTCCAGCGTGCTGGTGAGATGGGTCAGCGGATTGAACACGAAGCCGAGCGAGAAGTTGGTGCTGGTCTCCGGCTTGAGCGCACCGAAGCCGAGCGAAGCGGCGGCGCTGCCGTTGGGCTGCAGTTGCGGGTAGGCGCCCGACGGGCTGACGTTGACCGCCGAGTAGTACTCCTCGCCCAGGGTCGGGGCGCGGAAGCCGGTGCTGGCGGTGGCGCGCACCGCGAAGCCGTCGCTGAAGTCGTAGCGGGTGGTCAGCTTGCCGATGGTCTTGCTGCCGAAGTCGCTGTAGTGCTCGTAGCGCACCGCGGTGTCGACCAGCCACTTCTCCAGCGGATAGAAGATCGCGTCGGCGAACACCGAATAGCTGTTGCGGCTGTAGCTGCCGGTATTGGTGGCCGGGTTGTAGCCGGGGAAGGACGAGGCGCCGGTCTTGTAGTAGGAGGCGGCGTCGCCCGGCGAGATCGCGTACTTGTCCTGGCGGTACTCCACGCCGGCGTTGAAGGTCAGCGGCGAGGACAGGCCCACGTCGAAATCGCGGGTGGCGTTGAGGTCGCTGGTCCACTGGCTGGCGGTGAACGTGCCGTCGTAGAAGTCGGTGGGCGTATAGCCGAACTCGTTCCACAGGTTCTGGTTCATCGAGTTGATCGTGTAGACGTCCATCTTGTCCTTGCCGTAGGTCGTGGAGGCGTCCCACGTCCAATCGGCGACGAAACCGGTCAGGCCGGCGGTCAACGTGTAGTCGTCCTCGTCGGCGTATTCCGATGGGTTGAAGCCGTAGGGGTACCTGTACTGCTCCGTGCCCGAGGCATCGGTGTAGCCCATCAACTGGTCGGGCGCGCGGTAGTTCTCCTCGGACGAGGCGGTCTTCTTGCCGTAGCCGCCGAAGGCGTAGAACGACACGCTGTCGCTGAGCACCGCCCCGGAGTTGAAGTACAGCGCCTTGCGATGCACCTCCGGCGGATTGAGCCAGTTGTTGAGGTAGGGGAACTTGGGATTGAACACCGCTTGCAGGTTGGCGGCGCTCAGCGCGAAATCCTGCATGCCCAGGCCATTGGCGCGGCAGTCGGCCGGGTTCTGGATGCACGCGCCCATCGCCGACGGCACGAACCGGTACACCGACTGCCGGTTCTCGGCCTCGACGCTCAGGTTGAAGAAGTTCTGGGTGTCGCCGAAGCCGAGGTTGGCGCCCCACTTGAAGTCGCGGCCGCCGCCGTCCTGGTACCCCGAGTAGCCGGCCGTGACCTCGCCCCCATCGGGGTTCTTCTTCAGGATGATGTTGATCACGCCGGCGATGGCGTCCGAGCCGTACAGCGCCGCGGCGCCGTCGGTCAGCACTTCCACGTGGTCGACCGCCGCCTCCGGGATGAACGACAGGTCCGGCGCGGCCGCGCCGGTGCCGGCGCTGACGTTGGCCGTGTTGTGCAGGCGCTTGCCGTTGATCAGGATCAGGGTGTGGTTGGGCGACAGGCCGCGCAATGCGGCGGTCAGCGTCTGGCTGGCCATGTCGCTGCCGACCTGGTTGGCGTTGTACGACGGGACCTGGTTGGCGATGGCGTTCTGCAGGTCCGGCGCGGCGGTGGAGGCCAGTTTCTCGAGGCTGACCAGTTGGATCGGCGCCGGGCTGTCGGTGACCGCCATGTTGCTCTTGCGCGTGCCGGTGGAGATCACCGTGATCGCATCCAGCGTCTTGGCGTCGTCGGCCGGCGCGTCCGCGGCCAGCACGGGCGCCACCTGCCCCATCAGCAGCACGGCCGCGGCGAGCCGGCCGGCCTGCGGCCTGGCGCCGAGCGCCCTGGAAATCGAATACGCCAAACGATCGGAATTGATGCGCTTGCCCATTACTCGGAACCCCCGGAAGAAGTGGTGGTGATGGATTGCGTCGCGCCGGTTCCCCTGGCCGGCCAGTAGCCACGTCGGGCATGGATCGACCATAGCCACGGCGATTAACGAATCGATCACATCCGGCGGGTAGGTCCGCCACGGATGGGTGGGGGCCACCATCCCGGCCGGGTATCCACGGCTCGCGCGACTCGTTGCCGCATCGCTCGCCGCCTACCCGGCGGCCGGCCCGCGACTATCCTGTCCGTCTCCTCGCCAACCCCTCGCCACCCTTGCCTGCCCACGACATCCACGGCATCGCGCGCGCATCCGTCATGGGCCGGCGCCGATGAGGCCTTCGCTCGAGCTGCTGCTGCTCGACTTCGACGGCGTGCTGGCGCGCTATGCCCGCCCGCTGCGTTGCGCCCACCTCGCCCGGAGCGCCGGTACCACGGCCGCCCGGGTGGACGAAGTGCTGTTCGCCTCGGGCCTGGAAACCGCCTACGACAGCGGCGAGCTGACGACGGCCGACTACCTGCGCCGGCTGGGCGAAGGCCTGGGTGCCGAGATCGACGAAGCCGCCTGGATCGCCGCGCGCATCGCCGCATGCAGCGCCGACCCGCGGACGCAGGCACTGGTGGCGGACGTCGCCGCCCGCATGCCGATCGCCGTGCTGACCAACAACGGCCCGCTCATGGCCACGGCGGTGCCGCGCATCGTTCCGGCATTGGCGGGCGCGTTGCAGGGGCGCGTGTTGTGCAGCGGCGCGCTGGGCGGGCGCAAGCCGCAACCGCAGGTCTATGCGCGGGCCCTGGCGCGACTGGATGCGCGCGCCGCGACCACGCTCTTCGTCGACGACCTGTTCGTCAACGTCCGCGGCGCCCGCGCGGCCGGCCTGCATGCGGACACCGTGGCCCATGCGGCCTCGATGCGGCGGGTCCTGCGGCGCTTCGGACTGGTTTGAAGGGCGCTTCGACTAGCAACGGCAAGACGGGAGTCCGTCGTCCCCGCGCAGGCGCGAACCCAGCGACGTTCGTCCGGCGATAGCAGAGGGCCTGCATCCCCGCTTGCGCGGGGATGGCGGCAGACCAGGCGACACCGGCAAAGCCCGCCGGGGCCGGAATCCCTCCCACGGAAGACGGCATCGGGAAGCCCCCAGGAAAGCTTCCGCGCCTATCGGCACGCCTTCCCTTCCACCTTCATCTGCGCCGCGTACATGGGAATCTGCGCGATCTGGCCCGCCGCCGCCTGCTGCCGGGCCTCCTCGAGATAGATCCGCGATTGGCCCTGCCCATCCAGCTGCGGCTTGCCGTCCACCCGCTTGTGCCATACCCGCACCACCGCCTGCTGCGAGGGGCACTCCGCGCTCGGCACGCGGATGACGTCGTTGAGCCTCCAGCCTCCCGCCTCGCTCGGCTGGGCCTTGTCGAAATCGACGAAACGCGCGCGCGGCTGGCAGGTCGGGCTGGTGCGTACCGTCGCGAACCTGTAGGGCTGGGCGGCATCGCCGGTGAACATGCCCTCCAGCCGCGTGCAGGCCTCCGGGATCTGCCGCAGCGTATGCGCGGCGCCCACCGCCTGCGGCGTTCCTACCGGGCGCTGCAGCTCCGGCACGGGATCGGCGGCCATGGCCAGGCCGGCCACGGGCAGTAAGCCCACCAAGGCGAACTGACGAAGATCCATCGCATGGCTCCTGGAAGCGTCGGGACCGGCAGGCTGGCACGACCCGACTGAACGTCGCGACAAAACGGCACAGTGGCGATCGCGCCACCCCGCGCGCATACTCGGCCCAGACCCAGGCAGGCATGAACATCGCGACGTGCGCTTCTGGCCCTCCGGGCCGACGAGTCCGTTTTCGCCGTTCCACTCGCCGCGCACCGCTCCCCTTGTTCGTCCCCGGCTGGGCGACATCCATCATCCTTGGGAGGGGTCATGCTGGAACAGTACGGGTTGGCGCTGTCACTGGGCTGCGCACTGCTTGCGATTCTCTACGGCGTGGTGTCAGCGCGCTGGATCCTGAAACAACCGGCCGGCAACGAACGAATGCAGCAGATCGCCGGCGCCATCCAGGAAGGCGCGCGTGCCTACCTCAACCGGCAATACCTCACCATCGCCGTCGCCGGCATCGTACTGTTCGTCCTCGTCGGCCTGTTCCTGAGCTGGTACACCGCGGTCGGCTTCGCGATCGGCGCGGTGCTCTCCGGACTGGCCGGCTACATCGGCATGAACGTCTCGGTCCGCGCGAACGTGCGCACCGCCGAAGCGGCGCGGCACGGGCTCGGCCCGGCCATGGACGTGGCCTTCCGCGGCGGCGCGATCACCGGCATGCTGGTGGTCGGGCTGGGACTGCTGGGCGTGGCCGGCTACTACGCCGTGCTGACCCGCCATCTCGGCGCCAGCGGCGAGCAGGCGCTGCATGCGCTGGTGGGCCTGGCGTTCGGCAGCTCGCTGATCTCGATCTTCGCGCGCCTGGGCGGCGGCATCTTCACCAAGGGCGCCGACGTCGGCGCGGACCTGGTGGGCAAGGTCGAGGCCGGCATCCCCGAGGACGACCCGCGCAACCCGGCGGTGATCGCCGACAACGTCGGCGACAACGTCGGCGACTGCGCCGGCATGGCGGCGGACCTGTTCGAGACCTACGCGGTCACCGTGATCGCCACCATGCTGCTGGGCGGGCTGATGGCCGGCGAAACCGGCCCCCACGCGGTGCTCTATCCGCTGGTGCTGGGCGGCGTGTCGATCGTCGCATCGATCATCGGCGCGGCCTTCGTGAAGGCCAAGGCCGGCGGCTCGATCATGGGCGCGCTGTACAAGGGCATGATCGTCTCGGGCGTGCTGGCGGCGATCGCCTACTGGCCCATCACCCGCGCACTGATGGCCGGCAACGAGCACGGGGCGAACGCGATCTACGCATGCGCATTGATAGGCCTGGTCCTGACCGGGCTGATCGTGTGGATCACCGAGTACTACACCGGCACCAACTACAAGCCGGTGCAGCACGTCGCCTCGGCCAGCACCACCGGCCACGGCACCAACATCATCGCGGGGCTCGGGGTATCGATGAAATCGACCGCGCTGCCGGTGATCGCGGTGTGCGCGGCGATCTGGGGAGCGTTCCACTTCGGCGGCCTGTACGGCATCGCCATCGCCGCGACCGCGATGCTGTCGATGGCCGGCATGGTGGTGGCGCTCGATGCCTATGGCCCGATCACCGACAACGCCGGCGGCATCGCCGAGATGGCCGAACTGCCACCGGAGGTGCGCGCCGTCACCGATCCGCTCGATGCGGTCGGCAACACCACCAAGGCCGTGACCAAGGGCTATGCGATCGGCTCGGCCGCCCTGGCGGCGCTGGTGCTGTTCGCCGACTACACCCACAACCTGCAGGCCGCGCACCCGGGCGAGACGTTCGCCTTCGACCTGTCCGACCATACGGTGATCATCGGCCTGCTGATCGGCGGCCTGATCCCTTACCTGTTCGGCGCGATGGCGATGGAAGCGGTGGGCCGCTCCGCCGGCGCGGTGGTCGAGGAAGTCCGCCGGCAGTTCCGCGAGATCGCCGGGATCATGCAGGGCACCGGCAAGCCGCAGTACGACCGCGCGGTGGACATGCTGACCCGCTCGGCGATCCGGGAAATGATCCTGCCCTCGCTGCTGCCGGTGGTGGTGCCGATCGTCGTGGGGCTGCTGCTCGGGCCGCGCGCGCTCGGCGGCCTGCTGATCGGCACGATCGTGACGGGCCTGTTCGTGGCGATCTCGATGACCACCGGCGGCGGCGCCTGGGACAACGCCAAGAAGTACATCGAGGACGGCCATTTCGGCGGCAAGGGCAGCGAGGCGCACAAGGCGGCGGTCACCGGCGATACCGTGGGCGACCCCTACAAGGACACCGCCGGGCCGGCGATCAATCCCCTTATCAAGATCATCAATATCGTCGCGTTGTTGATGGTGCCGCTGCTCTGACCGGAGCCGGCCGCGTTCGACGCCTTCGCCCCTCTCCCGCCCCACGGGAGAGGGGAACGGGGCGAGGGCGCGCCGAAGGCGTCATCAAGATCGTCAACATCGTGGCGCCGCTGCTGGTACCGTCGCTGCGAGCCAACCGGCGGCGCGCGGCGCTTCCGCATTCCGCCCGCGGCATGGCGCTCGAGGGAGGGCGCTCGCAACCTTCCCCCGGGCGCCGGGCCGCCCTGTTCCCTGCCCGCCATCCCGCGGAAGCGAGGATGGCGGGCTTTCCGCAGCCGCCGGGGATCGCGAACGTGGCACAGCCACTCGCCCCGGGCGGGCCGGGGTCGCCGTCACAGGCAACCGATCAGGTTCTCGTAGATGGGCTGCCCACCGGGCAACGGCCGGAACAGAGGATTCGGCACCGCCAGCGCGCGATGGAACTCCGGCAGGGTCAGCCCCGGCGGCAGCGCGATCGGGCAGCGCCAGGTCCGGGTAGTCACCAACAGGCGGCCGGTACGCGGCTCCACGTCGATCTCGCTGGCCCCGAAGGTCCAGGTGCACTGCCGCATCGCACCGCTGGCGCGGTGGACCGAGCAGCGCAGGCGCAGCGGCCGGTAGTCGCTGAAGTCGCCCTCGCAGAAGGTATCGCCGCAGATCATGTCGAAATCCTTCTCCAGCTTGCGGCGCAGGTCGCCGAACGCCTCCCAGCCCTCGCCGTTGCCGGGATAGTCCACCGCATCGACGTAGACCGGCTCCGCCGCGCTGGCCGTCCCGGCCAGCGCCATCGCCAGTCCCGCCGCCAATACCCCGGCCATCCCCATTCCCTTGCGCATGCACGGCTCCTTCGTTGATGGAAGGGCCAGCATCGCGCCGGTCGCGGGCCTGCGGGATCGGCCTTTTTCCCTGCCATGGGCCGGAAACGCCAGTCGGCTACCGTCGGGAAAACCCGAACCGGCCTCGCTGCAGCGCAGCAGCCGAACGCGTAGAATTGGCCGCCTCATAACAATCACTGCAAGCTTCGGAGCTAGCGCATGGGCCTGGAACTGGTCAACTCCGGCAAGAACGTGCCGGAAGAAATCAACGTCATCATCGAAATCCCCAAGGATTCCGAGCCGGTCAAGTACGAAGTGGACAAGGCCAGCGGCGCGATCTTCGTCGATCGCATCCTGTCCACCCCGATGCGCTACCCCTGCAACTACGGCTACGTGCCCAACACCCTGTGCGGCGACGGCGACCCGGCCGACGTGCTGGTGGTGCTGCCGTTGCCGCTGGTGCCGGGCTCGGTGGTGCGCTGCCGCCCGGTCGGCGTGCTGAAGATGAGCGACGAGGCCGGCAGCGACGAGAAGATCCTGGCCGTGCCGGTCGCCAAGATCTTCTCCGGTTACGCCCACATCGAGGACATCGAGCAGGTGTCCAGCCACTGGCTGGAGCGCATCGGCCACTTCTTCGAGCACTACAAGGACCTGGAGAAGGGCAAGTGGGTCAAGCTCGACGGCTGGGGCGGCGCCACGGAAGCCAAGCGCATCCTGGTCGAGGCCGTGGAACGCTACAAGGCCGACGCGGCCTGACCCGAAGCGGGCCGGTCCGCTCCCGCCGGACCGGCCGCTCCCTGAATCGGGATCACGTTTCGCGCGTGATCCCGGTGACCTCACCCCAAGGGATTGGGTACATTTCCAGCGCAGTCCAGGCCGCCAGCATGGCCGGCCCGATCTTGGGGAAGTGTCTTGCGTATTCTGTTTGTAGGCGACGAAGCCAGCCTGCCGCCGGAGCTGGTGGGCTATATCCGTGACCTCGGCGACGACTGGCACGCCCAGCAGGTGCCGGACGGCAACACCGCGATCGCGGCCGCGGCGCACTCGCCGTTCGATGCGGTCATCGTCGCTCCCGCGCTGCCCGACCTGACGCCGGCGACCCTGCTCGGCCAGATCCGGACCCTGCGCCCGGAAACGATCCGGATCGCCCTGCTCGACGCCAACGAGGGCGGCCGCGCACCCACCCGCATCATCGGGGTGGCCCATCGTTTCCTGCCGTTGCCGCTGCCACCTGAATTCCTGCTGGAAGCGATCACCAGCCTGGAAGAACTGCGCGAGCTGCTGGACAACCCGCGCCTGCGCAGCGCCATCGGCCGCATCGAAAAGCTGCCTTCGCCGCCGCACCTGTACACGCGGTTGATGCACGCGCTGGAGGAGAACGACGACAGCGACGCCGGCGACATCGCCAAGCTGGTCGCGGCCGATCCGGCGATCGCCGCCAAGGTGCTGCAGCTGTGCAACTCGGCCTTCTTCTCCAATGGCCGCCCCATCACCGACCTGCGCACCGCCGTCACCCGGCTGGGAGTGTCCACGCTGCGCGACCTGGTCCTGGCCAGCGAAGTGTTCTCGGCCCCGACCCTGGCACCGGCCGAGCGCGCGGCGATGCAGCGCCGCGCCCTGCTCGCCTCGCGCATCGCCGCCAAGCTGCTGCCGTCCTCGAGCTCCGAACTCGGCGCCACCGCGGCCTTGCTGGCCGATATCGGCCTGCTGCTGCCGGGCGTGCGCGACGAGCGCCAGGAACCGGCCAGCGAAGACGACGAGCGCCCCGGCCACACCGAGGCCGGCGCCTATCTGCTCGGCCTGTGGGGCCTGCCGATGCCGATCATCGAAGCGGTGGCCCTGCATCGCGACCCGCAACGCTCCAGCCTGCGCAGCTTCTGGGTCACCGGCGCGGTGCACGTCGCCACGGCCCTGGCCAGCGGTGAGCCGGTGAACAGGGACTACTTGGCCAAGGTCGGGATGATCGCGCGCCTGCCGGCGTGGGAAGAGCAGGCCGAGACGTTCTCGGGGCAGGCCGCCGGGGACGGCTGATCTCCTGGCGTCATATTTCCCATCGCATCGACACAGCAACGCCCGGTTGTGCAGCCGGGCGTTCTTTTTGTCACACCGCCGCAACATCGTGTCCCCGCCAGCCACTCGTAGGCCTTGGCCAACATTGGAGCGCGCATCCCGGTTGTTAGGGTCCCGTTAGTCGTCATTCGCCGCGGCCTCGCCGCCGGATGACGCCGCACGCCGCCGGCTTCTCGCCGGCGCGCCTACAACCTAGGGGATGACATGAATCGAGCAAACAGAACGGCGCTGAAGCGCACCGCCCTGGCCATGGTCCTGGCCGCCACGCTCGGCCAGGGCACGGCCTGGGCCCAGAGCACGTCCGGCGACATCATCGGCACGGTCCCGGCTTCGCTGGGCGAGAAAGTCCAGGTCAAGAGCCTGAATTCCGGCGTCACGCGCGAAGTCCCGGTCGCCGACGGCCGCTTCCGCTTCCCGGCCCTGCCCACCGGCCAGTACGAAGTCACGCTCATCCGCGACGGCCAGGCCACCGGCACGCGCGTGGTCACCGTGGTGGCGGGCCAAGCGGCCACCGCCAATTTCAGCGAGGCCACCAGTCTCGACACCATCGTGGTCCGCGGCACCGGGCCCAATGCCATCGACCTGTCGAGCGTCGAGTCGCGCACCACGTTCACCGCCAAGCAACTCAACGAGCTGCCGGTGCCGCGCGACATCACCTCGGTCTCGCTGTTGACGCCCGGCACGGTGAGCAGCAGCGGCTACTTCAACAATGCCTCGTTCGGCGGCGCCTCGGCGGCCGAGAACAGCTATTACGTCGACGGCTTCAACGTCACCAACCTCTACGACAGCCTGTCGTTCACCGAGGTTCCATTCCAGGCGATCGACCAGCTCGACGTCCAGACCGGCGGCTATGGCGCCAAGTACGGTTTCTCCACCGGCGGCGTGACCAGCGTCAACGTCAAGCACGGCACCAACGAATGGAAGGGCGGCTTCAGCTGGACCGGTGCCCCCGATTCGCTGCGCGAGTCGGTGGGCAAGGTCCACCGCAATGACGGTGAAATCTTCCGGAACTACGACAATAACTACAACGCGTCCAACGTCTACACCGCCTGGGTCGGCGGTCCGTTGATCGAGGACAAGCTGTTCGTCTACGCGCTGGGCCAGTTCAACGACAGCCATACCACCAGCTATGGCGAACGTTCGTCCACCAACGACGCCTCGGTCTCCGCAACGGCCTATGATTACGCCAACAAGACGCCGTACGAACTGGTCAAGCTGGACTGGTATCCCAACGATTGGAACCACCTCGAATACACCGGTTTCCGCAATCGCGGCCGCTATACCTACGACTACTACAACGCGACCTACGACACCGACACCGGAGACGTCGGCAAGACCTCCTACAAGGGCCAATTGGTAGGCAAGAGCGGCGGCCAGACCGATATCTTCAAGTGGACCAGCTACCTGACCGACAACCTGACAGCCTCGCTGCAGTACGGCCAGATGCGCAACCGCAGCTCGCAGTTCACCATCAGCCCGGATGGGGTCCGTAGCTATTACACCGGCGACATCAATGCCGCCGACGGCGCGTGCCCGTACGTATACTCGTACGTGGCGGGCAAGCAGATCGGTTGTGCGGTGACCAGCAGCGTGGGCATCTACGGCGGCCGCAACGAACGCGACGGCGGCAAGCTGGACTTCGAATGGCAACTGGGCGACCACAAACTGTCGTTCGGCTACAGCGACGAGGACTGGAAGTCCAAGCAAGGCGAGTCGTACTCGGCCGGCGCCTACTGGGTCATCCGCAGCAGCTATGCCTACCGCATCAACTACCGTACCGGCGGCAGCGTGGAGATCGACCAGAAGTCGTGGTACGTCCAGGACAACTGGCAGATCACCGACAACTTCATGCTGTACTACGGCATCCGCAACGACGGGTTCGACAACAAGAACTCGGCCGGCACCAGCTTCGTCAAGCAGGACAACATCTGGCAGCCGCGCCTGGGCTTCTCATGGGACCTCGCAGGCGACGGCAGCAGCAAGCTGTTCGCCTCGCTGGGGCGCTACTCGCTTCCGATCGCGGCCAACGTCGCGCTGCGCGCGGCGAGCGCCTCGTACTACACCGTCAACTACTACACCTACAGCGGCGTGGACGCGGTCAGCGGCGTGCCGAATGTCACCGGCTCATACGCCAACGGAGCCTACGACGCGGTCTACAACGGCGAGAACGGCACGGTGCCGGACGCGAAAGCCGTGGCCAGCAAGAACCTGAAGCCGTACACGCAGGACGAGGCGATCCTCGGCTACCAGTTCGACCTGCATTCGGACGTCGGCTTCCTCGACGCCTGGACGCTGGGCATCAAGGGCACCTACCGTCGCATCAACAATGTCATCGACGACACCTGCGACGCGCGCGCGCTCTACAACGCGGCCACGGCCGCCGGCTACGACCTGTCCAATTGGGACGACGAATGGACGGTGCCCGGCAACCTGCCCGGCTGCTGGCTGTACAACCCAGGCGAGGACCTGACCGTCACGCTCGACGTGGACGGCAACGGCACGACCGAGACCATCACCGTGCCCGGCAGCGAGCTCGGCCCCAAGGCCAAGCGCTACTACAAGGCGGTCACCCTCAGCGCCGACAAGAAGACCGACAAGTGGTACGCCAGCCTCAACTACACCTGGGCCAAGCTGAGCGGCAACTACGAAGGCCTGGTCAAGAGCACCAACGGCCAGGACGACACCGGCACCACTTCCGACTTCGACTTCCCGGAGATCATGTACGGTGCAGACGGTTACCTGTTCAACGACCACCGCCACACGCTGAAGGCCTACGGCGCCTACAACTTCACGCCGGAATGGCAGGTGGGCCTGGATCTCCAGGTCCAATCGGGTTCCCCGATCAGCTGCTATGGCGGCGGCACAGGCACGTTCGATACCCAGTACGGCTACGGCGGCGTCTTCCACTACTGCAACGGCGAGATCGCCAAGCTCGGCACCGCCGGCCGCACGCCCTGGACGTATTCGCTCGGCGCCAACGCCGTCTATCGCCCGTCCTGGCTGGACGGGTTGAGCATGCAGCTTTCCGTGCTCAACCTGTTCAACAACGTCGAGCCGCTGCAGGTCTACGAACAGACCGACAACACCACCTACGGCTACGTCTACAACAACTACCTGGTGGGCAAGTACTACACCACCCCGCGCTACGTGCGGTTCCAGGTGCAGTACGACTGGTGAGCCACGGCGCCGGTCCCGACAAAGGAAGAGGGCGGGCCTTGCGGCCCGCCCTCCCTTGTTGCGCCAGGCTTCGGTCGATCAGAAGCGCTGGGTGTACTGCATGAAGAAGTAGCGATCGTAGTCCAGCATCGGATCGAGCAACGCGGTGCTGGCGTTGGTCACCGAATAGGTGATCGGCGGCTCCTTGTCCCAGATGTTGCGGACGCCCACGGTCACGCTGCCGTTCCACGGGGCATTCCAGCTGACGGACACGTCCTGGAAGTTGATCGAACCCTTCTTGTTGGCACCCTGGCCGCCACCCCAACCGGGGTTGGAGGTCATGTAGCCCGGCTCGTTGCACTCCACGTCGGTATCCCAGCAGTAGTCGCGGAAACCGCCGTAGTAACGCAGGTCCCAGCTCGCCGACAGATCGCCCTTGGACCAGTTCACGCCCAGGGTGCCGCGCACGCGCGGGAAGTTCCAGTAACCGGCGTAATCTTCCCATGCAGCGCCCGCATCGCTCTGGATACGGTAGTTGACCAAGTAGTTGGCGTCGAGGTTGACGACGAACTGGCCGATGCCCAGCTCCGGCAGGCGGTAGTTCACGCCGAAGTTGTAGCCCTCGGTCTCGCGCTTGCCCAGGTTGACGTTGCCACGCTGCAGCGTGATGACCTGCCCGTTCTCGTTGCGGGTGAACTGGTTGCAGTAGTCGGTGTTGGCACCGGTGTAGCACTGATCCAGCACGTAGTCCGCCGAGATCGGGGTGATCACGTTGGAGATCGAGATGCGGTACCAATCCAACGAGACGTCCAGACCCTGCACGTAGCTCGGGCTGTACACGAAGCCGAGGGTACGGGTACGGCTGTACTCCGGCTCCAGCTCGCTGTTGCCAACGCCTGCCTGGAACGGCGCGATGCCCTGCGTACCGCTGGGGCCGTCGACCGGAACGCCTGCGTTGTCGGTCTGGCGGAAGTTGCCGGCCAGGCCATCCGCCGCGCAGCGCGCCGCCACGACCGGGTTGTTGCGCGAGCCGTAGACGGCATCGCACGGGTCGAGGTAGGTGTCAAAGGACTGCGAACCACCGCCGAAGGTGTCATCCAGCGTCGGCGCACGGAAGCCCTTGCCGTAGGTACCGCGGACCAGCAGGTCCTCGATCGGCTTCCAGGTGAAGCTGTACTTGGTGTTGGTGGTGTTGCCGAAGCGGTCGTAGTTGGAGTAACGGCCCGCCACGTCGAACGACAGTTCCTTCGCGAACGGCACGTCCTTCAGCACCGGGATCATGAACTCGAGGTAGGCCTCGTTGGTCTGGTAGCGGCCGGTGGTCGGCTGCGCGGCCAGATCGGTGGTGAAGCCGTTGCTCGAAGCCTGGTCCGGATAGTCGTAGCCTTCGACCGAGCGGTGCTCGACGCCGGCAGCGAAGGAAAGCTCGCCCGCTTCCCACGGCATGTCGAACAGGCCGCCGGTGATGTTGGCGGTCCAGATCTTGCTTTCACTGCGCTGGGTCGCCTGGCCCAACGTGCCGATGTACTTCATCACGTCGGCAGTCGAAGCGCTCGGACCGCCCAGGATGTTGAACGGCACGCACTGGCCCAGGCCGATGTTGGTGCCATAGGTGATCGGGTTATCCGGCGTGCCGCACTGCACGACGCCCTGGCTGTTCATGAACGACGGGCCCAGGGCCTTCTGCAGGGCCAGCAGGTTGATGTTGCCGGTGCTGACCTGGGTGACGTCGTACTTGTTGTAGTTGAAGCCGACGTCCCAGTTCCAGCCATGGGTGCCCACGTCGAACGCACCTTCCAGCGACACGTCGAAGTGGGTGTTCTTGACGTTGTTGTCGGTGACGCGCGGGATCTCGGTGATGCGGCGGTAGAACGTCAGGTCGTTGCCCGGCATCGGGTTGTAGTAGCTGTCCGCGTCGACGTAGACCGGGAAATTCGGCTGCGAATCGGTGCTGAGCGGATAACCGGCGATCTGGCGCTTGGACTCGCGCTCGGAGTACATCGCCGTCGAGTTCAGCGTGATGTTGTCGGTGATGTTGTAGCTGCCCGAGGCGAACACCGACTTGTTGGTGCTGCCCTGGTTCCACATCATCTGATCGATCGAGTTGTAGCGATCGTTCGTCGTCACGCCGTTGTGGTAGTTGGCGAAGTTGCGGCTGTCAGCGCCAACGCCCACGCCATCCCAGCTGCCGGTATGGTTCAGCACCCACTGATTGGGCGTCCACTTGCCGTTGGCGGCATCGGTGATTTCGCCGTCGTCGTTCAGATAGTTGCCTGCGCCCGCGGTACCGGGAGCACGCGGATCGACGAAACGGCCCCACGGACCGGTGGCGCTCAGGCCACTGGAGATATGCCGGGTTCCATAGGTATAACGAGTCAGTTCGCGATCCTTGGCCCACACCGGATCTTCCTTGGTGTAGCTGGCACCGAACATCAGCGACGAGCGGTCGCCAACGGTACCCAAGGTCAGCGAGTACTGGGTCTTGCTGCCGTCGCCGCGGCCGTTCTGGCCATACAGCACCGAGGCTTCGGCGCCGTCGAAGTTCTTCTTCAGGATGATGTTGACCACGCCCGCGACGGCGTCGGAGCCGTAGATCGCCGAAGCGCCGTCCTTCAGGACTTCGATGCGCTCGATCAGGGCGCTGGGGATGGTCGACAGGTCGGTATAGCCGGCCAGGCTGGAGGTCCAGCGCTTGCCGTTGACCAGCACCAGGGTGCGGTTCTCACCGAGGTTGTACAGGTTGACGTACTGGCCGCCCTGCTCCGGGTTCGAGGTCAGCACCGCGGCCTTGCTGAAGGTCTGCGTGCCGGAGATCGACATGTTCTGCAGGATGTCGCCCACGCTCACCAGACCGGACTTCTTGATGTCCTCGCTGGAAACGGTGAACACCGGCTGGGCCGTTTCCACATCCACCGAGCGGATGCGCGAACCGGTGATCTCGATGCGATCGAGCGTGGTGGTGGTCTGGTTGGCGGGCTGCTCTTGTGCGCCGGCGAAGGCCGGCGCCAACGCGATCGCAATGCCGGCGGGCAAAAGGCCCATCCGCATCGCAGGAGTGCGAAGCTTCATCAATCTCTCCAAGGTCGTTAGGTGTGCGTTAAAACACCTTGGAGAAGTTACGTTCACATAAAGGGCATCGCTTTGCGGCGGACGCCACGTGACTTTGCCGAATCTGGCGACAGTGCCGTTTGCTCGCGGTAGCGCGATGCGGAGACGCCGAAGCGCGCACGGAAGGCGCGCGCGAAGCTGCAGCAATTGTCGAACCCGCTCGCGGCCGCCACCTCGCCGATCATCATCGACGTGTCGCGCAGCAGATCGGCCGCCCGCTCCAGCCGGAGCCGGGCCGACAGCGCCTGGGGGCTTTCTTCGTACAGGCTCTGGAACGTCTTGGAGACGTACCAGCTGGAAAAGTTGGTGAGCTGGGCTAGCTCGGCCACGCGCACCACCCGGTCGCTGTTGCCCTCCAGGTACAAGCGGGCGCGCTGCATGCGATGCAGCACCTGGCGGCGCCGGCTGCGCGACCGGCCGGGGCAACGTTGTTCCTGCTCGGCCAATCCGAGCTGCATCTGCGCCAGATGCAGCAACAGCGGCCTGGCGGTGTGCGCCCCCTCGCCCTGGGCGGCCGTGCGCCACAGCCGCAGGGCCGCGCGCAGGTCGCCCGTAGCCAGGCGACTGCGCCCCGGATACAAGGTGGTATCGGTCAGCTCGGCCAACGACTGCAGGCTGGAGCCGTCCAGCCCTACGCCGATGCACAGGCCATTGCGATCGGCCTGCAGGGTCGGCCGGGATTCCTTGTCGAAGGCGATCCAGTCGCCGGCCCGCAGCCGGAACTTACCCTCCTTCGCCTCGATCCAGGAGCGACCGCGCAACTGCACCCAGATGGTGAACATGCTGGGCGCGGCGCGCACGCTGCCCAGCCGCGCCGCCGCCATGCAGGCCGTGGCCGGCAGGTCCACCTCATGGTCCAGGAGTACCGGGACGCCCCGGTCGGCCACCATTACCTGATTCATTCGCCCCTCCGGATGTGCACGAAGGGCAGGATTGTTTTGCCGGATCTGGCACCAATCAGGAGGTTTTGCCGAATTCGTGGCGAATTCGCCACGAATGGCTTCCGAAAAAGTTACGAAATCTATTTTTCCAAAACATTCAACAACTTGGGGGCAAGGCCAACAAAGCTAGTCCGCTCATGTGGCAGGTCCATGAAGCCTATCCCGCTTCCCTCTTCGCTTGCCAGCGAGACATACAGCACGGACGAGGCGGCATTGATGCTGAACCCGTTCGTGGCACTGAAGCTGCTCGCATCCAGGCATCCGCCGGGAGATGGCTGCCCGCTTCCGAGGACGCTTTCGAAGGTCGAACAAGCTTGGACGGGAGCCAGATAGTGGATCTGCCCCCCGCCTCCCACGGCCCAGCTACGATAGCGCCACCGGGAAGGACCTTCGGCGTCCACACGACTGACACTGGCGAGATCGAGGGCGGCATCGGCCGCCCAGAGCCCCTCCGACGAGAATCGGGTGAACAGGATGCGCCCGCTGGCCCGATCGAAGCGCACCTGCGAAACATCGCCGAGCGAGGCCACCCGCTTCCAAGGGCTGCTCGAGCGGTCGTACAGGCTCAAGGTCGCAGCCCCATCGTCGCTCGCGCCGAGGATCAGAATGCGGGTCGAGTCGGACAAGTACACCGCCTGCAGCGGCCGCCGTTCCGGCACCGTCAGGCGCGCAACCCGGTTCAGCGCAGGCATCACTTCGTACAAGGCCGAGCGGCCCTCGTCGTCGCGTGCCACCACCAACACGCTCAGCGAGTCCGGGGACCAGTCCGGCGGCTGCCGCGTTTCCGGCACCAGTCCTTCCACCGGACGCAGCGAATCGGGGGCTGCCAGGTCCGCCCACCACAACGCGAACTCGCCCGAACGGTCCGAAGTGAACACGATCTGGCGGCCATTCGGCGCCACCACTGGTTGCGCATCCCGGCCATTGGAGGCGAACAGACGTTCGCGCCTGTAGCCGCCCTGCCCGTCGCGTTCGACCCGGTAGATGCCGAATTTCGGCTTGCGCTGCACGAACGCCAGCTTGTCCTTGCTGGCGGAAACCACCGGCGCCTGGGCATCGTCCACGCCCATGTCGCGGACGCGTCGCGTCGCCAGGTCGATCCGGTACAGGCGCGACTGGCTCTCGATCCGCCGCCCGAACACCAGTCCACTGCTGTCCGGCAACCATGTCAGGCCGCGGAATTCGGCGTTGTCGCGTGTCAATGGCTCGGGCTGGCCACCGTCGGCCGGCATCAGCCAGATGTCGCCCATTTGCGGATTGCGGATGAAGGCGATCCATTTGCCGTTCGGCGAATACCGGGGGGCGTAATCGAAATCCTGCGGGCCAGTCCGGTACGACAGTTCCGTCCATCGTCCGCTCGCGATATCGAAGCGGCGGATGCCGTGGCCGGCATCGCCCTTGGCCATGCTCCCGAACAGCAGCGCACGCCCGTCCGGCGACCAGCTGAAGCTGAGCATCTCGGCTCCATCGCAGCGCGTGACTTCGCGCTCGTCGGCCGCGCCATTGGCCGAGGCGATCATCACCCGGCATTGCCCATCGGCCGAATGCCGCGCGAAGGCGATTTCGCGCCCGTCCGGCGACCAGGCCGGCAGATTGTCGCTCCCCTGCGCGGGCGGGCGGCTGAGTACGCGCGGCGGCGCATTGTCGGTGGTCTTGACCAGGATGGACGTCCCGGGCTGCTCCGGCACCACCGAGGTATAGGCCACCATCGATCCGTCCGGCGAGAGCGTCGGGGTGATGTCGAAATTGCCGCTGGACGTGATCAGGCGATAGGGCGGCTTGGGGACGCTCACCGCGGCGCTCTTCTCTGCTTCGGGACGCAACCAGAAGGAGAGCGACAAACCACCGGCGAAGGCCAGCAGCAACAAGCCCGCCATGGCCAACCAGCGCCGGGAGATCGGCGGGCGTGCATTGGCCACCGGCACGGCATGCGCCTGCTCCTCCTGCAGCTCGGACGCCTCCGGCGCGGGCCCAGGCGCCGGGGCTGCGGGCGCCACGGGCTCATCCAGCCACTCGACGGACCCGAGCAGCCGGTAACCGGTCTTGGCGATCGTCTCGATTCCGCCTTCGCGTCCTTCGCCCTGCACCAGGGCCTTGCGCAACTGGGTCACCGCCTGGGTGACCACGTCGTTGGTCGGCAAGGTGTCGGGCCAGACCTCGGCGAGCAACTGCTCGCGGGAGACGACCTGGCCGGCATGGCCGGCCAGCACCTGCAGCACGGCCAGCGCTTTCGGCGTGAGCCTGGCCGCCCGCCTGGCCGCCGGCGAATGCACCTCGCGCGACGCCAGATGCACCACGCAATCGCCTATGCGCAGCCGTGAAGGCGACGTGGACTCAAGTGGGGCGGAATTCATGGGCGGAGGACAGCGATCTTCGTTGCTCGTTCTGCGGGCCAGCCAATCGCCAAATCCTGCAAAGCATCGCAACGGATTCGATCAGGCGCGGCAGCGACGATGAATTTTAGCCTATGCAATGTAGTTCCCCTATCAGGGGGGCCGCATCAGGCTCTCTCTCTCGCCGACGCATTCATACAATCTGCTTCAGAATTCGCGCCTTCTGGCGCGTTTTTTTTGTGAGGCGCCGGGGATGCGTCGTTTCGTTTCCATTCAGCGAATGAACGACGAACGTCCCGGTTTTGCCATCCGCGCCACATGACACAACTCGCCTAGCAACCGCCGGCAAACGCCAGGCACCGGAGCGGCCTAGGCTGGCTCCACTACTCCTACAAAAGCTCTCTCTCCCCTGCCGCCGACCAGACTCGGCGGCAATTTTTTTGTGGAGATCAGTAGCCCGCGGCCTGCCCGTCCTTGCGGCTCTCCGAAGCGCCGTAATACACGCCGGTATCCGGATCGCGCAGGATCGCCTGGTAACCACCATAGGGTCCGTCGGCGAACACCACGCGATGCCCCTTGCGCATCAGCGCGCGGATCGTCTCGTAGGGGAATCCCGTTTCCAGGTTCACCTCGCCGCCATCGCTCATTGCCGCGTTCTGCCCGGTCGGTTCGGTGGAACCGTCGTGCTGGATGCGCGGCGCGTCGCCCGCCTCCTGCAGGTTCATGCGGAAGTCGACGAGGTTCATCACGATCTGCACGTGCCCCTGCGGCTGCATCGCCCCGCCCATCACGCCGAAGCTCAGCCACGGCTTGCCGTCCTTGGTGACGAACGCCGGGATGATGGTCTGGAACGGGCGCTTGCCCGGCGCATAGCCGTTCGGGTGCCCGTCCTGCAGCACGAACATCTCGCCACGGTCCTGCAGGATGAAACCCAGTCCCGGCGGCGCCATGCCGCTGCCCATGCCGCGGTAGTTCGACTGGATCAGCGACACCATCATGCCGTCGGCGTCGGCCACGGTCATGTAGATCGTGTCGCCTTCCTCCAGTTGCTTCGGCGTGCCGGGCTGCACCTCCTTCAGCGCCTTGTCCATCGAGATCAGCTGCCGGCGCTGCGCGGCGTATTCCTTGGAGACGAGCTTCTTCACCGGTGCCGGCTGGAATGACGGATCGGCGTAGAAGCGCGCACGGTCGGCGAACGCCAGCTTCTTCGCTTCCACGAACAGGTGCACGTGCTCGGGCGAACCGAAGGCGATCTTCGAGAAATCGTAGCCTTCCAGCACATTGAGCATCTGCAGCGCGGCGATGCCCTGGCTGTTGGGCGGCAGTTCCCAGACGTCGTAGCCGCGGTAGTTGGTGGACACCGGCTCGACCCATTCGCCGTGGTGGCTGGCCATGTCCTCGTAACTCAGGAAACCACCGTTGGCCTTGAAGTACGCATCGATGGTACGGGCGATGTCGCCCTTGTAGAACGCATCGCGGCCGCCCTCGGCGATCTTCTGCAGGGTATTGGCGAGGTTGGGGTTCTTCCACAACTCGCCCTTGCGCGGCGCGCGGCCGTCGATGGTGAACTGCTCCTTGAAGCCGGGGTACTGCGACAGCCGCGGCACCGAGCGGTCCCAGTAATACGCGATGGTCTCGGCGACCGGGTGGCCTTCGCGCGCATAGCGGATCGCCGGCGCCAGGTTCTCCGCCATGGGCCTGCGCCCGAAACGTTCGTGCAAGGCGAACCAGCCGTCCACCGCCCCCGGCACCGACACCGGCAAGGGCCCGGTCGGCGGGATTTCCTTCAAGCCGCGGCGCTGGAACTCGGCCAGGGTCAGCGACTTCGGCGAGCGGCCGGATCCGTTGTAGCCGTACAGCTTCTTCGTCCTGGGATCCCAGACGATCGCGAACAGGTCGCCGCCGATGCCGTTGCCGGTCGGCTCCATCAATCCGAGCGCGGCGTTGGCGGCGATCGCCGCGTCCACGGCCGAACCGCCCCGCTTCATCACGTCCAGCGCCACCTGGGTGGCCAGGGGCTGCGAGGTCGCGGCCATGGCGTGGGGCGCGATCACCTCCGAGCGCGTGGCGAAGGACGGTCCGGTGATGCGGTCGGCGGCATGGGCGGACGGCAGGGCGGCCAGCAGGATCGCGGCCAGCGGCAGAAGGCGAAGACGGTGGTGCATGCAGGACTCCCCGGAAGAACAGCCCCGCACGATAACGCCATCGCCGCCTTCGTTCAGGCCTTCCTCCCCGCGAATCTGCGCAAATGTGGCCGGGACGGGCCGGAACGGGGCCGCGAGGCGGGTCGGTTTCGACGGTAACGATCCTTTCGCGACAGGGCTTCCGGGAGCCCCCGGCAACGCAGGTCACGTAATTCCGCACGCAAGGGTTGACAGCGGCGAAAACGGCGTGTTTATCTCAACGGCATGACGCCACGCACCGCCGCCTTCGACGCTTCGCTGCCCTTGCCGGCAGGCAGTGGCGTGGCCGCTTCGCTTCTCGTGCTCGTACTCATTACCTCGCCGACAGGTGCGGGACGAGCCTACGTGTAAGCAGCAGAAGCACACAGGTTTCGACAAGACCCCGCACCGGCAACGGCGCGGGGTTTCGCGTTTCAGGGATCCAGAAAAGTTTCGAATGACATGAACACGGCAACCCGCAAACAGGCCAACGGCAAAGCCACCGCCCCGCGCGCGGCGATGGCATGCGCCCGCGCCGCAGCCCTGGAAACCCCTCATCGTCAGCCGGCCAGCGCCTCCGCGGCCGGCTGATTTTCTTTCCGCCCTCCCCGTCCCACTCTTCCCCGAGGAATCCACCATGAGCAACGAGCAGTCCAACCCCAAAATCGCGATCATCGGCTACGGCAGCCAGGGCCGCGCGCATGCGCTGAACCTGCGCGATTCCGGCTTCGACGTCACCATCGGCCTGCGCCCGGGCGGCCCGACCGAGGCCAAGGCCCAGGCCGACGGCTTCGTGGTCAAGGCGCCCGCCGAGGCGGTCAAGGACGCCGACCTGGTCGCCGTGCTGACCCCGGACATGGTCCAGAAGAAGCTCTACGACGAGGTGCTGGCCTCGAACCTGAAGCAGGGCGCGGTGCTGCTGTTCGCGCATGGCCTGAACGTGCACTTCGGCATGATCGCCCCGCGCGAGGACCTGGACGTGGTGCTGGTCGCGCCGAAGGGCCCGGGCGCGCTGGTGCGCCGCGAGTACGAGATCGGCCGCGGCGTGCCGTGCATCTACGCCATCTACCAGGACAAGAGCGGCAAGGCCAAGGACTACGCCCTGGCCTACGCCGCCGGCCTGGGCGGCGCGCGCGCCAACCTGATCGAGACCACCTTCAAGGAAGAGACCGAGACCGACCTGTTCGGCGAGCAGGCCGTGCTGTGCGGCGGCGCCTCGTCGCTGGTGCAGGCCGGCTTCGAGACCCTGGTGGAAGCCGGCTACCAGCCGGAGATCGCCTACTACGAAGTGCTGCACGAACTGAAGCTGATCGTCGACCTGTTCTACGAAGGCGGCATCACCCGCATGCTGGAGTTCGTGTCCGAGACCGCCCAGTACGGCGACTACGTCAGCGGCCCGCGCGTGATCGACGCCGGCGTCAAGGCGCGCATGAAGGACGTGCTGACCGACATCCAGAACGGCACCTTCACCAAGAACTGGGTGGCCGAGTACGAAGCGGGCCTGCCGAACTACAAGAAGTTCAAGCAGGCCGACCTGGAGCACCCGATCGAGAAGGTGGGCAAGGAACTGCGCGCCAAGATGGTATGGCTCAGCGGCCAGACCGAGACCGCGCCCGCATCCGCCAAGCAGCAACAGGCCGCGTAACCGCGGCCTCCCCCCACCGCAACGCAAAGGTCGCCACCGCATGAACACCTCCGCACAACCCGGCGCGCCCCGCAATGGCGCGCGCTGGTTGACGCAGGCCCTGGAAGCCGAAGGCGTGGACACGCTGTTCGGCTATCCGGGCGGCACCATCATGCCGTTCTACGACGCCCTGGTGGACTCCGGGCTCAAGCACATCCTGGTACGCCACGAGCAGGGCGCCGCCCTGGCCGCCAACGGCTACGCGCGCGCCTCCGGCAAGGTCGGCGTATGCGTGGCCACGTCCGGCCCGGGCGCGTCCAACCTGGTGACCGGCATCGCCGACGCCATGCTGGACTCGGTGCCGATGGTGTGCCTGACCGGCCAGGTGGCCACCAGCCTGCTGGGCACGGATGCCTTCCAGGAACTGGACGTGTTCGGCCTGACCATGCCGATCGTCAAGCACAGCTTCCTGGCCAAGCGCGTGGACGACCTGCCGGACATGGTGCGCGAGGCATTCCGGATCGCGCGCGAGGGCCGTCCCGGGCCGGTGCTGATCGACCTGCCCAAGGACGTGCAGCTGGCCGACGCCTCGCACCTGCCCGACCACGTGCCGGCGGCGATCGAGCCGCCGCCGCCGCCGGAGGCGGCGCGCCTGGACGAGGCGCTGGCGGCCATCGCCGGCGCCGAGAAGCCGGTGATCTACGGCGGCGGCGGCATCGGCCTGGCCGATGCGGTGGAGGCGTTCCGCCAGTTCGTCGACGCCACCCGCATCCCGACCGTGCTGACCCTGCGCGGCCTGGGCGCGTTGCCGGCGAACCATCCCGAGTACCTGGGCATGCTCGGCATGCACGGCACCCGCGCCGCCAACATGGCGGTGCAGGAATGCGACCTGCTGATCGTGGTCGGCGCCCGTTTCGACGACCGCGCCACCGGCAAGCTGAGCGAGTTCGCGCCGTTCGCGCGGGTGATCCACCTGGACGCCGACGCCTACGAGATCTCCAAGCTGCGCAGCGCCGACATCGCCATTCCCGGCAATGTCGCCACCGGCCTGAAGGCGCTCGCGGCCGCGCGCAGCACCTGCGAGGAATGGCGCAAGCGCTGCATCGCCAACCGCGAGCGCTTCGGCGCGCGCTACGACGCGCCCGGCACCGACATCTATGCCCCGGCGCTGCTCAAGCGCCTGAGCGAGGTCGCCCCGGCCGACGCGATCGTCGCCTGCGACGTCGGCCAGCACCAGATGTGGGTGGCCCAGCACTACCGTTTCAACCATCCGCGCCATCATCTGACCAGCGGCGCGCTCGGCACGATGGGCTTCGGCCTGCCGGCGGCGATGGGCGCGCAGTTCGCCTGCCCGGACCGCACCGTGATCCTGGTCAACGGCGACGGCGGCTTCATGATGAACGTGCAGGAGCTGGCGACCATCGCCCGCTGCCGGCTGCCGGTGAAGATCGTGCTGATCGACAACGCCTCGCTGGGCATGGTGCGGCAGTGGCAGGAGCTGTTCTTCGCCGAGCGCTACAGCGAGATCGACCTGTCCGACAACCCGGACTTCGCCGCGCTGGCGCAGGTGTTCGGCATCCCGGCCCGCCATATCACCCTGCGCGGCGAAGTCGAGGACGGCCTGGCCGAACTGCTGGCGCAGCCCGGCCCGGCGCTGCTGCACGTGACCATCGACGCGCGCGCCAACGTCTGGCCGCTGGTCCCCCCCAACAACGCCAACAGCACCATGCTGGAGAGCAACCCCGCCCATGCCCCGAAGGAGGCCAGCCATGCGTTACCGGCTTGACCTGGTCATCAAGCCCGTCGATGGCGCCCTGTTGCGCGTGATCGGCATGGCCGAGCGCCGCGGCTTCAGCCCGTGCGCGATCAGCGGCAGCCCGAACGCGGCCGATGCCGGCCGCTGGCACCTGCAGTTGGTGGTCGATGGCGGCGCACGCCCGGCCGAGACCCTGCAGCGCCAGTTGGAAAAGGTCTACGACTGCGAATCGGTGCGGATCACCGCGCTGGAGGAAGCGGCATGAACGCGGTGAGGCCGGGGCCGGGGACCCGGGACCGGGAACTCGGGGCAAGCCCTCGCCGCCTGGTTCGCGCGCCCGGCAGGAGGCGTCTTCTTCGACGCCTCCCGGCGTCCTGCCACCGGTGCCTGTCGTCTGGACCGCGGAGGGATCTTCTTCGCCCCTGTCGCTCTCCCGGGACCCGGCCCCCGGGTCCCCAGCACCGGCTCCACCACCATGCCTGACGCCGGCCGTGCCCCTGCCCAGGAACCGGACGTAGGCGACGTAGCCGTCAGCGTGGCCGACGTGCTGGCCGCGCAGGCGCGCCTGCGCCGCTATCTCACGCCCACGCCGTTGCACTACGCCGAACGCTTCGGCACTTGGCTCAAGCTGGAAAACCTGCAGCGCACCGGCTCCTACAAGGTACGCGGCGCGCTGAACGCGATGCTGGCCGGGCTGGAGCGCGGCGACGACCGCCCGGTGATCTGCGCCTCGGCCGGCAACCATGCCCAGGGCGTGGCCTGGTCGGCCTACCGGCTGGGCCTGCAGGCGATCACCGTGATGCCGTTGGCCGCCCCGGCCACCAAGATCGCCGGCGTCCAGCACTGGGGCGCCACCGTGCGCCAGCACGGCCACAGCTACGACGAGGCCTACGCGTTCGCGCGCGAGCTGGCCCAGCAGAACGGCTACCGCTTCCTGCCCGCGTTCGACGACCCGGACGTGATCGCCGGCCAGGGCACGCTCGGGATCGAGATCGCCCCGCACATGCCGGACGTGGTGATCGTGCCGATCGGCGGCGGCGGCCTGGCCTCCGGCGTCGCACTGGCGCTGAAATCGCAGGGCGTGCGGGTGATCGGCGCGCAGGTCGAGGGGGTCGATTCGATGGCCCGCGCGGTGAAGGGCGACGTGCGCGCCATCGAGCCGGTCGCCACCCTCGCCGACGGCGTCAAGGTCAAGGTCCCCGGCTTCATCACGCGCAGGCTGTGCACCAGCCTGCTCGACGACATCGTGATCGTGCGCGAGGCCGAACTGCGCGAAACCCTGGTCCGGCTGGCGCTGGAAGAACACGTGATCGCCGAGGGCGCCGGCGCGCTGGCGCTGGCGGCGGGTAAACGCGTGGCCGGCAAACGCAAGTGCGCCGTCGTCTCAGGCGGTAATATCGACGCCACCGTGCTGGCCAACCTGCTCTCCGAAGTGCGGCCGCGGCCGCCCCGGAAACCGCGCCGGCGCAGCAGCGAGCGGATCAAGGGCCAACGCGGCCGGCCACCCGACGCTTCGCCCCCGACCGCTCCACCCCGCCCCACCGCCCCCGCCACCACGCCCGCAATAGCCATCGCAGTAGAGGAGTCATCCTGGTGAACACGACCGTATCCAACCAGACCCCGCGTATCCGAATTTTCGACACCACCCTGCGCGACGGCGAGCAATCCCCCGGCTGCAGCATGACCCCGCAGCAGAAGGTCGTGATGGCCCGGGCCCTGGACGAGCTGGGCGTGGACATCATCGAGACCGGCTTCCCGGCCAGCTCGCAATCCGATCGCGAGGCGATGGCGCTGATCGGCCGCGAGCTGCGCCGCCCGACCCTGGCGGTGCTCTCGCGCTGCCTGCAGGCCGACATCGAGACCTCCGCGCGGGCGCTGGAGGCGGCGGCCAACCCGCGCCTGCACGTGTTCCTGTCCACCAGCCCGCTGCACCGCGAGCACAAGCTGCGCATGACCCAGGAGCAGGTGCTGGAATCGGTGCACAAGCACGTGACGCTGGCGCGCGGCTACATCGACGACATCGAGTTCTCGGCCGAGGACGCGACCCGCACCGAGGTCGAGTACCTGATCGAGGTCGCGCGCGTGGCGATCGCCGCGGGCGCCACCACCATCAACCTGCCCGACACCGTCGGCTTCACCACGCCGGAGGAGATCGGCGACATGTTCCGGCGCGTGATCGCCGGCGTGGCCGACCTGCCGGGCGCGGACAAGGTGGTGTTCAGCGCGCACTGCCACAACGACCTGGGACTGGCGGTGGCCAACTCGCTGGCCGCCGCCGAGGCCGGCGTGCGCCAGATCGAGTGCACCATCAACGGCATCGGCGAGCGCGCCGGCAACTGCGCGCTGGAGGAGATCGCGATGGCGCTGAAGGTGCGCAACGCGTTCTACGGGTTCGAGACCGGCATCAACACGCCGCGCATCGTGCCGACCTCGCAGTTGCTGCAGCGCCTGATCGGCATGCCGGTCCAGCGCAACAAGGCGGTGGTGGGCACCAATGCGTTCGCGCACGAGTCGGGCATCCACCAGCACGGCATGCTGCGCCATCGCGGCACCTACGAGATCATGCGCCCGCAGGACGTGGGCTGGCCGGACACCCAGATGGTGCTGGGCCGCCACAGCGGCCGCGCCGCGGTCGAGGCGCGCCTGCGCGCGCTCGGCTTCTGGCTGGAGGAGGAAGAGCTGAAGCTGGTGTTCGAGCAGTTCAAGGCGCTGTGCGAGAAGCAGCGCGTGGTCACCGACGCCGACCTGCAGTCGCTGATGCAGGGCGCCACCACCCAGGACGGCTATCGCCTGGCCTCGATGACCATCAGCGACGTCGGCAGCCGCGCCAACGCGCTGGTCGAACTGTCCGATCCGGACGGCAACCGCGTCGCCGAGACCGCGCAGGGCAACGGCCCGGTCGACGCGCTGTTCGGCGCGCTGTCGGCCGCCACCGGCGTACGCCTGGAGCTGGACAGCTACCAGGTGCACAGCGTCGGCATCGGCGCCGATGCGCGTGGCGAGGCGAGCCTGAGCGTGCGCCACGACGGCGTGGAGTACGAAGGCACCGGCACCAGCAAGGACATCATCGAAGCCAGCGCACTGGCCTGGCTGGACGTGGCCAACCGGTTGCTGCGGCAGCGCAATGCGGAGCAGAACCGCCAGGACGTGGTGGCGGCGTAGGCAAATCCCTTCTCCCTCGGGAGAAGGTGCCCGCAAGGGGCGGATGAGGGTTCGGGCGAAGCTTCGTGCAGTTGAACGTCACGGGAGGGCTTCGCCCGCGCGCCCTCTCCCCTCTCCCGATGGGAGAGGGGCTTTGCGCTTCAGATCATTTCCGGCCTTACAGCGCCGCCACCACCGCATCGCCCATCGCCGCGGTGCCGACCTTGGTCGTGCCTTCCGACCAGATGTCGGCGGTGCGCAGGCCCTGGTCGAGCACCGCGCCCACCGCGCGCTCGATCGCCTCGGCCGATTCGGCATGGCCGAAGCTGTAGCGCAGCAACATCGCCACCGACAGGATCGTCGCCAGCGGGTTGGCGATGCCCTGGCCGGCGATGTCCGGCGCCGAGCCATGGCAAGGCTCGAACATGCCCTTGTTGTCGGCATCCAGCGAGGCCGACGGCAGCATGCCGATCGAGCCGGTCAGCATCGAGGCCTGGTCGGACAGGATGTCGCCGAACATGTTGTCGGTGACGATCACGTCGAACTGCTTGGGCGCGCGCACCAGCTGCATCGCCGCGTTGTCCACGTACATGTGCGACAGCGCCACGTCCGGGTAGTCCCTGGCGACCTCCTCGACCACCGCGCGCCACAACTGGCTCGACGCCAGCACGTTGGCCTTGTCCACCGAGCACAGCTTCTTGCCGCGCAGCCGCGCCATCTCGAAGCCGACCCTGGCGATGCGGCGGATCTCGCTTTCGCTGTAGGGCAGCGTGTCGTAGGCCTGGCGCTCGCCGCTCTCCAGCGTGCGGTTGCCGCGCGGCTGGCCGAAGTAGATGCCGCCGGTCAGCTCGCGCAGGATCAGGATGTCCAGGCCGGCGACGACCTCGGGCTTGAGCGTCGAGGCCTCGGCCAGCTGCGGGTACAGCAGCGCCGGGCGCAGGTTGGCGAACAGGCCCAGCTGCGAGCGGATCTTGAGCAGGCCGCGCTCCGGGCGCAGCGCCGGATCGATCGTGTCCCACTTCGGCCCGCCGACCGCCCCGAGCAGCACCGCGTCGGCGGCGCGCGCGCGCGCCAGGGTCTCGTCGGCCAGGGGCGTGCCGTACTTGTCGTACGCGGCGCCTCCCAGCTCGTCGAAGGCGAGCGTGATGCCCAGCCCGAAGCGCGCGTCCACGCGCTCGATCACCTTGACCGCCTCGGCCACGATCTCCGGGCCGATGCCATCGCCAGGAAGGACCAGAATCTGCTTGCTCATCTATATTTCCTTGTTGTTTTTGCTGCTTTTACTTTTTGTGAGAGCGACTTCAGTCGCGATGGGGCTTTACCGCCAAAGCCCGTCGCGACTGAAGTCGCTCCCACAGGATGGATGGCATGTACCCGCGTCTACCCGCGTCCGGCCCACAGCACCAGTACGTCGGTGCTGAAGGAGCCGTCCCCGGCGATCTCGAAGTACTCGCGCACTTCCGCGCCCACGCCCTGCTGCAGCGAGCGGATCGCCTGGCGGAACAGCTCCGGCGTGCGCATGCGCTCCACCCACGGGGCGAACTCCAACCGCAGGCGCTGGCGATGCAGCTTTTGCACCTGCAATCCCGCCTCGCCGGCCAGGCGCAGCCACTCGGCGGCCGAGTAGTCGCGCACATGGCTGGTGTCGCGCAGCAGCTCGATCGCCTGCAGGTGCGTATCCAGCAGCGGCGCGCCGGGCGCCATCACGTCGATGAAGGCGGCCGTGCCGCCTGGCTTCAGCACCCGGCGCACTTCGCGCAACGCCTGACCGACGTCGCTCCAGTGATGCGCCGAATAGCGGCTGGCCACGACATCGAATTCCGCGTCGGCGAACGGCAACCGCTCGGCCGCGCCGCGCACCGTGCGGATGTTGTCCAGCCCGCGCCCGGCCGCCGCCGAGGCGACCACGTCGAGCATTTGCGCCGACAGGTCGTAGGCCACCACCTCGTCGGCCAGGGGAGCCAGATGGAACGCGACATGTCCCGCGCCGCATCCCAGGTCGAGCACGCGCGCCCGGGGCCGTGCCGCGAGCGCGGCCTGCAACTCGGCGAGCTCGCTCCCCTGCGCGTGCACCGCGCTCCGGAGATAGGCCTCGGCCTGCTCGCCGAACTGCGCCTGCACCACCTGCGCGTGGGAAGCGGACGCGCTCACGCGCGTTCGCCCAGGCCGAACAGCCACGGCTGCGCCGCCCGATGGCGCGCCTCGAAGGCGCGGATCGCGTCGGCGTCCTGCAGGGTCAGGCCGATGTCGTCCAACCCGTGGAGCAGGCAATGCTTGCGGAACGCGTCGACCTCGAAGCGGTACTGCACGCCGTCCGGCCGCGTCACGGTCTGCGCAGCCAGGTCCACGGTCAGCGTGTAACCCTCGGTGGCCTCGCACTGTGCGAACAGCGCATCGACCTCCGCGTCCTTCAGCACGATCGGCAGCAGGCCGTTCTTGAAGCTGTTGTTGAAGAAGATGTCGGCGAAACTCGGTGCGATCACCGCGCGGAAACCGTACTCGTCCAGCGCCCACGGCGCATGCTCGCGCGAGGAGCCGCAGCCGAAGTTCTCGCGCGCCAGCAGCACGCTGGCGCCGGCATAGCGCGGGAAGTTCAGCACGAATTCGGGGTTGATCGGGCGCGCGCTGTTGTCCTGGCCGGGTTCGCCGACGTCCAGGTAGCGCCATTCGTCGAACAGGTTCGGGCCGAAGCCGGTGCGCTTGATCGATTTCAGGAACTGCTTGGGGATGATCTGGTCGGTATCGACGTTGGCGCGGTCCAGCGGGCAGACCAGGCCGGTGTGGGTCGTGAAGGCTTTCATTGGACGTGATTCGTGATTGGTGATTCGTGATTGGGAAAGGCCGGAGACGGGTTCGGAGGATCTGCTTTTAACGAATCACAAATCACGAATCACGGATCACCATCTCCCGCACGTCGACGAAGTGGCCGGCCACCGCGGCGGCGGCGGCCATCGCCGGGCTGACCAGGTGGGTGCGCCCGCCGGCGCCCTGGCGCCCTTCGAAGTTGCGATTGGAAGTGGAGGCGCAATGCTCGCCGCTGCCCAGCTTGTCCGGGTTCATCGCCAGGCACATCGAGCAGCCCGGCTCGCGCCATTCGAAGCCGGCCTCGACGAACACCTTGTCCAGGCCCTCGGCCTCGGCCTGCGCCTTGACCAGGCCCGAGCCCGGCACCACCAGCGCCTGCTTCACGTTCGCGGCGACCTTGCGGCCCTTGGCGACCTGCGCCGCCGCGCGCAGGTCCTCGATGCGCGAGTTGGTGCACGAGCCGATGAACACGCGGTCGAGCTTGATCGCGGTGATCGGCTGGTTGGGCTGCAGGCCCATGTACTTCAGCGCGCGCACGATCGAATCCTTCTTGACCGGATCGGCCTCGCGTTCCGGGTCCGGCACGTTCTGGTCGACCGCCAGCACCATCTCCGGCGAGGTGCCCCAGCTGACCTGCGGCTTGATGTCCTCCGCGCGCAGCTCGACCACCGCGTCGAAATGCGCGTCAGGGTCGGACACCAGTTCCTTCCATGCCGCCACCGCCGCGTCCCAGTCGGCGCCCCTGGGGGCGAACGGGCGGCCGCGCACGTACTCGATCGTCTTCTCGTCCACCGCGACCATGCCGACCCGCGCGCCGGCCTCGATCGCCATGTTGCAGATCGTCATGCGCCCTTCCATCGACAGCGCGCGGATCGCGCTGCCGGCGAATTCCAGCGCATGGCCGTTGCCGCCGGCGGTGCCGATCCTGCCGATCACCGCCAGCACGATGTCCTTGGCGGTGACGCCGAACGGCAGCGTGCCTTCCACCCGCACCTGCATGTTCTTCATCTTCTTGGCGACCAGGCACTGGGTGGCCAACACGTGCTCGACCTCGGAGGTGCCGATGCCGTGCGCCAGCGCGCCGAACGCGCCGTGCGTGGAGGTGTGCGAATCGCCGCAGACCACGGTCATGCCCGGCAGCGTGGCGCCCTGCTCCGGGCCGACCACGTGCACGATGCCCTGGCGGACATCGTTCATCTTGAACTCCAGGATGCCGAAGTCGTCGCAGTTCTCGTCCAGCGTCTGCACCTGCAGGCGCGAGACCGGGTCGGCGATGGCAGTCAGCCCGCCCAGGCGTTCGGTGCGCGTGGTCGGCACGTTGTGGTCGGGCGTGGCGATGTTGGCATCGATGCGCCACGGCCTGCGCCCGGCCAGGCGCAGGCCCTCGAATGCCTGCGGCGAGGTCACTTCATGGAGGATGTGGCGGTCGATGTAGATCAACGAGGAGCCGTCGTCGCGACGGGCCACTTCGTGCATCTCCCACAGCTTGTCGTAGAGGGTCTTGCCGGCCATTGCAGTGCTTCCAAAACGGTTCTGGCGATCGGCGGAGCGGGCCGCCGGGCTGGAGAAACGATGCTAGGCCGTTGCACTCCATAAAACAAATTCATATTTTTCATTCAAATCCATAACCAATGCGACTGAAATGGACATCGCCAACCTGGCCGCGTTCCTGGCCATTGCCGACAGCGGGAGCTTTTCCGGGGCCGCCGAACGGCTGCACCTGACCCAGCCCGCGGTGAGCAAGCGCATCGGCCTGCTGGAAGCCGAATTGCGGGTCCGGCTGTTCGATCGGCTCGGCCGCCAGGTCGTGCTGACCGAGGCCGGGCAGGCGCTGCGCCCGCGCGCGCAGCGCATCCTCGACGAAGTGCAGGACGCGCGCCGGCTGCTGGACACCCTGGGCGGCGAGGTCGGCGGCACCCTGAGCCTGGCCACCAGCCACCACGTCGGCCTGCACCGGCTGCCGCCCCTGCTGCGCCAGTTCGCCACGCGCCATCCCGAGGCCGCGCTCGACATCCGCTTCCTCGATTCGGAACAGGCCTATGCCCAGGTGCTGCAGGGCGAAGTGGAACTGGCGGTGACCACGCTCGGGCCGGAGACCCATCCTCCCCTGCGGGCGGTCCCGGTCTGGGACGACCCGCTGCAGTTCGTGGTCGCCCCCGATCATTCCCTCGCCACGCGCGCGGCGCTCACGCTGCAGGACATCGCCGGCCACCCCGCGGTGTTGCCGGAGCGGCACACCTTCACCCACCGCATCGTCGCCGAGCTGTTCGCCGCGCACGGGCTGTCGTTGCGCCTGCGCATGACCACCAACCACCTGGAGACGATCAAGATGCTCGCGTCGGTGGGGCTGGCCTGGAGCGTGCTGCCGCAGAGCCTGGTCGACGCCCAGGTGGTCGCGCTGCCGCTGCCCGGCGTGGACCTGCGACGCCGGCTCGGCCACGTCACCCATGGCGGGCGCACCCGTTCGCGCGCCGCGCGGGCGTTCATCGCCCTGCTGGAGGAGCACGCCGACCGCTGGTGACAACCACTCCGGCTTGGCCTACATTGCGCGCTCCGCCGGCCCCGGGCCGCCCGCCTGTTCTCTGCAAGGATTCCGCCCCACTACAGCCAGCCCTCCCTGCCGCCGCGGTCTCCCTCGCGACCTCCGCCTTCCACCAGCCTCGAAGACGGCACGGGAATTGCCTCAGCTCGATCGCCATCCCAAGACCCCTCGTCATGCCTCCCGTCATCCTTCTGCCCTGCGGCGGACTGCGGTCCGTCCTTTCCGGCGCATCGGCGCCGTTCCTGCCCGCCTCACCGGTACCGACGGCATGACCACGCGCGACAGCAACACGGCCGCCAACCTGGCCTTCCAGGCCGAGATCGCCAGCGCCAAGGCCCGCCGCGACCGCGACCAGCCGCGGCACTCGGCCACCCCGCCGCGGCCGGCGCCGACCGCGCCGGAACCGGCAACCGAAGCACCGGCCGGCCAAGCGCCCGGCATCGGCGGCAAGGCGGCCTGAAGCCCCCTTCGATCGGCGGCGTCCCATCATCGAGCCGTGCCGCCCCGCTGCACGTCGAAATAATGAACCAATCGGTTCAGTATAAATATAGAACCGCATGGTCTAGTATTGGCGCCATGGCGACCACGACTCCCTCGAAGGCACGCATCCGCAGCACCGGCCCCGGCCGGCCCAAGGACCTCGGCAAACGCGCCGCGATCTTGAACGCCGCGCGCACGCTGTTCTTCGAACAGGGCTATGCCGGCGTCAGCATGGATGGCATCGCCGCGCTGGCCGGCGTGTCCAAGCTCACCGTCTACAGCCACTTCGGCGACAAGGACACCTTGTTCGGCGAGGCGATCCGCGCGCAGTGCCAGCAGATGATGCCGGACGACCTGTTCCAGCACGAACTGCAGGGTTCCCTGCGCGAGCAACTGCTGGAGATCGGTTCGGCGTTCTTCGCGATGATCAGCACCGATGCGGCGATCGCCACCCACCGCATGATGCTCAGCCCCGGCACCGGCGACGACCATATCCGCCGCATGTTCTGGGAAGCCGGCCCGCACCGCACCCAGCAGGCGATGGCCGATTTCCTCGCCGCCCGGGTGCGCGCGGGCGAACTGGCGATCGACGACCTGAATTTGGCCGCCTCCCAGTTCTTCCAATTGCTCAAGGGCGACCTTCACATCACCATGATGTGCGGGGTGCGGCCGCCGCCGAGCCCCGAGGAGGTGCAACACCACCTCGCCGCCAGCGTCGACTTCTTCCTGCGCGCCTATGCTCCGCGCTAGGGTGTGCCTTCCCGCTCCTCCCCCGACGGCGCCGGTGGTCGCGATGACTTCCGGCACTGCGCCGGGGTGCCGCCCACGGCGATGCTAGCCACGCCAACGGCTCGCGGCACCCGGTAAAATGCCCGCCCCACTGCGTTTGGATGACCGCACCATGACGATCGATTACACCCAGGCCCGCGAAAAGATGGTCGAACAGCAGATCCGTCCCTGGGACGTGCTGGACCTGCGCGTGCTGGACGTGCTGGCGCGGTTGCCGCGCGAGGCCTTCGTGCCGGACGCCTACAAGGCGCTGGCCTATGCCGACCTGGAGATCCCGCTGCCGGGCGGCCAGAAGATGATGAAGCCGGTGGTCGAGGGGCGCATGCTGCAGGCCCTCGACCTGCAGCCGGGCGAGGACGTATTGGAAGTCGGCACCGGCAGCGGTTTCGCCACGGCCTGCCTGGCCGCGCTGGCGCGCGAGGTGGTCAGCCTCGAGATCGATCCCGCGCTGGCCGCCGGTGCCCGTGCCCGCCTGGATGCCACCGGATTGGGCAGCAATGTCCGCATCGAGGCCGCCGACGTGTTCGCCTGGCAGACCGAGCGCAAGTTCGACGCGATCTGCCTGACCGGCGCGGTCGATGCGCTGCCGCTGCAGTTGCTTTCCTGGCTGCGCCCGAACGGCCGCCTGTTCGTGGTGCGCGGCCGTGACCCGGTGATGGAAGCGGTGCTCGTGCGTGGCGAGGTCAACGCCCCGCGCGTGGAATCGTTGTTCGAAACCGACCTCGCGTACCTGAAGGGCGCGGCACCTGCGCCCCAGTTCAAATTCTGATCCCAAGGAAGCCCCCGATGATTCGCCGATCCCTCGTTCTGGCGCTGGCCGCCGCCCTGTTACCGATGGCCGCGCAGGCTACCGACCTGCTGCAGGCTTACGAAATGGCCCGCAACGGCGACCCGACGCTGGCGTCGGCCGAATCGACCCGCCTGTACAACAAGGAAGGCCAGGTCCAGGCACGCGCCGCACTGCTGCCGCAGCTCGACGGTACCGCTTCGCTGAGCCGCACCCGCACCGAAGCCGAAGGCCTGACCGGCCGCAGCATCTCCAAGACCCGCCGCTACTCTGTCGATGGCACGCAGACGCTGTTCAACTGGGCGCAGTTCTCCAACCTGCGCGCGCAGCGCGACGTCAGCAAGGCCGCCGACTTCACCCTGGAATCGGCCAACGACGACCTGATCGTGCGCACCTCGGCCGCCTACTTCAACGTGCTGGTGGCGATCGAGTCGCTGGCCGCGGCCGAGTCCAACGAAGCGGCCGCCAAGAAGCAGTTCGACTACGCCGACAAGCGCCTGCAGGTCGGCCTGGCGCCGATCACCGACGTGCACGAGGCCCGCGCCGAATACGACCAGGCGCGTGCCAATACCATCACGGCACGCAACACCCTGGCCGACTACTACCAGGCGTTGACCGAGATCACCGGCCAGCCGGTGCGTGGCTTGCGCGGCCTGCCGGATGATTTCCGCCCCGAACTGCCGGCCAACTACGGCAACGTCGACAACTTGGTCGCCAACGCGATCGGGGAGAACCCGGCGCTCAAGGCCCAGCAGTTGCAGGTCAGCGCCGCCGAATCCAGCGTGTCCGCCGCGCGCGCCGGCCACCTGCCGACCTTGAACCTGACCGGCAGCCTGGGCCGCAGCACCACCTGGGGCGACATTTCGGGCGAGCTCGCCAGCCAGGACCCGGGCGGCATCGGCGGTCCGCGCAACGACACCAACACCATCGGCATCACCCTGAGCGTGCCGATCTTCTCCGGCGGCGCCACCCAGTCGGCGGTGCGCCAGGCGATCGCCCAGCGCGACATCCAGCAGGACACCTACGAGCAGCAGAAGCGCGCGCTGGATCGCAACGTGCGCAACTACTACCAGACGGTCGTGCAGGGCATTTCCGAGATCGAGGCGCGCCGCCTGGCGGTGGTGTCGGCCCAAGCCGCCTTTGACGCCTCGCAGGTCGGACTGGAGGTCGGAACCCGCACCGTGTTGGACGTGGTGCAGAATCAAAAGACCCTGTTCGCGGCGAAGCTCGATTACGCCAATGCCAAGTACAACTTCCTGCAGAACCGCCTGTTGCTGGCGCAGGCCACCGGCAAGCTCGACATCGCCGACCTGCAGGACATCAACCGCCTGCTGACCGCCGATGCCGAGGCGCGGCTGCAATCGCCGATAGCCTCGCGCTGAGCGAAGGCAGATTGCCAACGACACAAGAGCGGGCTTCGGCCCGCTCTTTTTTTCAGCAGGCCGTCTTGCCGGGCAGGGTCGCGACCGGCGGCAAGTGCGGTGCGATCTGCGCCAGCGTCCGCTGCACCGCGCCGCGGCCGTTGGCCACCAGCGCAAGCCCGGCCTCGGCCATCACCTTGCGCGCCCCGGCGTCGGCCAGCAGCGTTTCCAAGGCGTCGGCGACGGCCTCGGCATCGTTGCAGATCGCGACCGCGCCCGCCTCGCGCATGCGGCGCGAGATCTCCGAGAAATTGTGCAGGTGCGGGCCGGTCACCGAGGGCGTGCCGACCGCGGCCGGCTCCAGCAGGTTGTGCCCGCCGATCGGTTGCAGGCTGCCACCGACGAAGGCCGCCTGCGCGCAGGCATAGAACGCCATCAACTCGCCCAGCGTGTCGATCACGAACACCTGGCTCTGCGCGTCCGGCCACTGCTGGGCCTTGCGGGTGGCCACGCGCCAGCCGCGTTCCCGCGCCAGCGCCTCGACCTTGGGGAACCGCTCGGGATGGCGCGGTGCCCACAGCAGCAGCAGGTCGGGGAAACGCCGTTGCAGCTTCGCATGGATATCGAGGGTGGCCGCCTCTTCGCCATCGTGGGTGCTGGCGGCGATCCAGACCGGGCGCGCCGCCGGCACGTGCTGCCGGAACTGCGCGACGAACGCGTCGAGATGCTCCGGCACGCCGATGTCGAACTTGAGGTTGCCGAGCGCGACCACCTGTTCCGGTCGCGCGCCGAGCGCGACGAAGCGCGCCGCATCGTCCGCGGACTGCGCCGCCACGCAGGTCACCGTGCGCAGCGCGCGGGCGATCAACGGCGCCAACAGCCGGTAGCCGCGCAGCGAGCGCGCCGACAGGCGCGCGTTGAGGACGTAGACCGGGATGCCGCGGTCGCGGCAGCCGAACAGCATGTTCGGCCACAACTCGGTCTCGAGGATCAGCGCCAGGCTGGGCCGGAAGTGCTCCAGGAATCGCCCGACGCTGCCCGGCACGTCGTAGGGCAGGTAGACGTGGTCGATCGCCTCGCCCCACAGCGCGCGGACGCGCTCCGAACCGGTCGGCGTGATCGTGGTGATGACCCAGCGGATGTCCGGGCGCTGCGCACGCAGCGCGTTGACCAGCGGCGCGGCGGCATTGACCTCGCCCACCGACACCGCGTGCAGCCATACCCGCGGTTGCCCGCACGAGCGCGCATACGAGGCATAGCGCTCGTTCCAGCGGTTGAAGTACTCGCGGACCCGGAATCCGCGCCACACCAGGTGGTACACCGTGATCGGCAGCAACAGGTAGAGCAGCGCCGAGTACAGCGTGCGCAACAGCCATTCGATGGGGTCTTTCCGCATCCGCGAAGGATACGGGATGGCGGGGCTCGGGACTCGGGGCAGAGCATCTTTGCCTGGGTTCGGCTGCCAGGCGATCCGGTGCTTTCTTGCAGCTTTTTGTTAGGAGGGACTTTCCCGAGGGAGGGCCGGTGAAGCCCTGTCGGGACTGAAGTCCCTCCCGCAACAACACCCGACCCGAAGCTGGCTTGTCGTGCTTCCCAGTCCCGAGTCCTCAGATCCGAGCCCCGGCTCCCGGCAAGACCGGGTCGGGGCTGAAGCCCGGCTGCAACGGCGCTCGATCCCGGGCAGGCTTCCCCTAGCCCTAGTCCCGGTCCCGAGCCCCGGGTCCAGTAGAATTCCCGCATGTCCGAAGCGCCCGATGTCGCCATCCGCCCCTCCCTGCTCAAGCCGGCCCACTGGCCCACGTTCCTTGGGCTGGCCCTTGCCGCTGCCGCGGCCCGCCTGCCGTGGACGCTGCAGCGGGCGATCGGGCGCGGCGTGGGCTGGATCGCCTATCGCTTGATGGGCAGCCGGCGCAGGGCAGCGCAGGCGAACCTCGAGTTGTGCTTTCCCGACCAGGACCCGGCCTGGCGCCAGCGCCTGCTGCGCGACAGCTTCGATGCGTTCGGCGTCGGCATCCTCGAGTTCGCGCGCGCCTGGTGGGGCAGCATCGACGCGATCCGCCCGCAGGTGCAGGTCGAGGGGCTGGAACACCTGCGCAGGTTGCAGGAGGAAGGCCGCGGCGTGCTGCTGGTGTCCGGCCACTTCATGACGCTGGAGATGTGCGGGCGGCTGCTGTGCGACTACGTCCCGCTGGCCGGTATGTACCGCCCGTACAAGAACCCGGTGACCGAATGGGCGGTCAAGCGCGGCCGCCTGCGCTACGCCACGCACATGTTCGGCAACGGCGACATCCGCGCGACGGTGCGCCATCTCAAGCGCGGCGGATTCCTGTGGTACGCGCCCGACCAGGACATGCGCGGCAAGGACACCGTGTTCGTGCCGTTCTTCGGCCATCCGGCGGCCACGATCACCGCGACCCACCAGTTCGCACGGCTTACCGGATGCGCGGTGGTGCCGTACTACCACCGGCGCGAAGGCGGAGGCTACCGGCTGAAGATCGGCGCGCCGCTGCAGGATTTCCCGACCGACGACGTGGTCGCCGACACCGCGCGCGTGAACGAGGTGATCGAGGACATGGTGCGGCAGGCGCCGGACCAGTACCTGTGGATCCATCGCCGCTTCAAGCGCCAACCGGGCGGCCGCGGCTCCTTCTACGATTGAGAGCGCACGGGGGACGGCGAAGCGCCATCCATCGAGCGCCATCTATTTCCCGTCGCCGGCATTGAGCAGCGCACCGGCATACAGGCCGGCCAGCATCAGCGCGAGTCCGCCCCAGAAGCTGGAATAGAACGCCAGGTGCGTATTGAACGGGAACACCGTCGCGACCAGCGCCACCATCGCCGGACGCGCCGCATCGCGCGCTTCCGGCGACGAGTACCGCCATGCGCGCCAGGCCTGCGCCGCACCGGCCAGCCACAGCAGCAGGCCGACCACGCCGGTTTCGGCGAGGATTTCCAGCACGATCTGGTGGGCATGGAAGGCCGGGCCTTCGCCCCACGCCGGCGCCTGCCCGGGGTGCGGATCGCAGGCCGGATAGGCCTCGCGGAAACCGCGTGCGCCGATGCCGTTGAGCGGGTGCTCGCGCACCATGCACCACGCCGCGCTCCAGATGTCGCTGCGCCCGGAAAGCGCCTCGTTCACGCCCGTCCCTTCGCCGGTGAAAGCCAACGTGGTGCGATGGACGCGCTCGCGCGCCTGCGGCGACACGTAGACCAGCACTGCCGCGAGCGCCACGCCCGCCATCGCCACCGCCAGCAACCGGCGCGGCCCGAGCAGCTTCCAGCCCGAGAGCACCCCGATCACCGCGAAGGTGATCCACGAAGCGCGCGAACCGGCCAGCACCAGCACCGCGGCCACCGCGGCGGCGGCCAGCAGCCACGCCGCGCGCGAACGCCCGCCCGCCGCGAACAGCAGGAACGGCGACAGGCTGGCGAGGGTCTGCCCGAACTTCAGGTTGCATGGCCCGAGCACGCCGCTGAGCCGGTCGGCGACGGCGATTTCCTCCGGCGTGCAGAAACCATGGCCACTGACCATCTGCTTCAGTTGGTCCAGCGACCAGAACAGCGGACTGCTGCCGAGCGCGACCTGGGCCAGGGCATCGATCGTCCAGACCATGCCGATCGCCGCCAGTCCGCCGAAGGTGACCCGGCGGCGGCGCGACGTGGCCACTGCGATGGCGCACAACCACATGAAAGGCAGGTAGCGCAGGTCGGTGGCGGTCTTGCGCAGCGCCAGGCCGACGTCGACCGCATCGAACGCCGACAGCAGCTCGGGCAGCCAGTAGGCGAAGAACAGCACCGAGGTCAGCGCCCACGCCGCCCCGCTCAGCAACCGGGTACCGCCCCGGAAGCGCGTCTGCAACAGCCTTACCGCCGCGAACAGCGCTCCCAGCGACAGCACCGATTCGGCGATGCCGGGCAGCGGCCACAAGGCCACGAACGCGATGATCCAGGCCGGCGTCCAGTGCCCCGGCTCGCGCGTCGGCGCGCCGACGGCGCCGGGTTCAACGGCGGAGTTCGTCATAGACCTTCAAGGTGGCCGATTGCATGGCCTGCAGCGTATAGGGGATATGCTGCGGCGGGCGCGGCGGCTGCCGCAACAGCGCGGCCGCCCGCGCCGCCAGCGCCGCTTCGTCGAACGGCGCCACGCCGCCCTCCGGCTGCAGCCCTTCCAGCAGCTCGCCGACGCCGCCATGCGCCCATCCCAGCACCGGGCGTCCGACCGCAAGCGCCTCGAGCACGGTTCGCCCGAACGCCTCGGGCTTGCGCGAGAGCTGCAATACCAGGTCGCTGCCGGCGTAGGCCTCGGCGATGCGGGCGGTCGGCTCGCTGAACGTGGCCGCCGAAGCCACCCCGAGCCGCCCGGCCTCGGCCTGCAGCTCGCGCAGATAGGCCTCCCGGCCCGGTTCGACCGCACCCGGCAGCCACAGGCGCACCGGCATGCCTTGCGCCCGCAGCGTCGCCAGCAGGCGCAGGCCATCGGCGTGCCCCTTCAGCCGGGTACCGCGGCCGGGCAACAGCAACAGCCGCTCATCGGCCGCCAGCGCCGGCACCTGCTCGCGCACCCAGGCGCGGGCGCGCGGGTCGGGCTGCGGCCGGCGCGGGAACTGCGCGATGTCGATGCCGCGCGGAATCGTGCGCAACGTGCCGGGATCGGTGCGCGGGTAATGCCGCAGCACATAGTCGTGCACGGTCTGCGATACGCAGATCACCCGCTCGCCGTAGGTCATCACCGCACTGTAGCGGCCGGGCGAATTCAGCCCGTGCACGGTGGTGACGAAGCGCGGCCGCCGCGCCGCCGGCATTCCCCGCAGCGCATGCCAGCCGATCCAGGCCGGCAGGCGCGAGCGCGCGTGCACGATGTCGGCCCCCAGCTCGGCGAACAGCCGGCGCAGCGTGGCGACGTGGCGCAAGGTCAGCAGCGACTTGCGGCCGATGTCGAGGGCGACGTGCTCCGCGCCGGCCGCCAGCAAGGCCGGCACCAGCCGGCCGCCGGCGGAGACCACCACGGCGCGATGCCCGGCGCGGGCCAGCGCCGCGGCGATTTCCAGGGTCGAACGCTCGACGCCGCCGGACTGCAGGGCCGGCAGCAACTGCACCACGGTCAGGCGGTGCATCGGGCGGGATTCAGTCCGCGAGGGTGAACACGGCGCCGCAATACGGGCACTTGGCCTCGCGGTTCGGCTCGTCCTCGATCGGCAGGTACACGCGCGGATGCGAGTTCCACAGCGCCATTTCCGGGGTCGGGCAGCTCAGCGGCAGGTCGCTGCGATGCACGGTGTAGCGCTTCTCGGCATTGGCGGGCGCGGTGGCGGTCTGGCTCATGGCGGTATGTACTGCGGGGATCGGGGTCGGGTAATTCTAGCAGTGCCTCAAACCCATGGGAGGAAGCGGCGGCTCACCGCCGCTTCCCGGTCCATCAGCCGACCTTCTCGCCTTCCAGCTGCTTGCGGATCTGCGCGTCCACCGCGGCGATGGCGGTCATGTTCATCACGCGGCGCGAGGTGGCGCTGGTGGTAAGGATGTGCACCGGCTTGGAGATGCCCATCAGGATCGGGCCGATCGCCACGCCGTCGGTGAACACGCGCACGAGGTTGTAGGCGATGTTGGCCGCCTCGAGGTTCGGCAGCACGAACAGGTTGGCGCGGCCCTTGAGGGTGCTGTTGGGCATGATCTGCTTGCGCAGCGCCTCGTCCCAGGCGGTGTCGCCCTGCATCTCGCCGTCGATGTTGAGCTTGGGGTTGCGCTTGAGCAGCAGTTCGCGCACCTGGCGCATCTTCAGCGCGTCGCGCGAGTCGTGGCTGCCGAAGTTGCTGTGCGACAGCAGCGCGATCGCCGGTTCGATGCCGAACAGCTTGAGCCGGTAGGCCGCCTGCAGCGTGGCCTCGGCGATCTGCTCGGCGCTCGGGTCCTCGTGCACGTGGGTGTCGACGAAGAAGAACGCGCCCTGCTGGTTGATCACGCCGGTCATCGCCGAGGTCGAGCTGACGCGCGGTTCCAGCGGGATCACGCTGCGCGCGTAGCCGAGCTTCTTGTGGAAGCGGCCGACCACGCCGGACAGCATCGCGTCGGCCTCGCCGCGCGCGACCATCACCGCGGCGATCAGGGTCGGGCGCGAGCGCATCAGTTCCTTGGCGGCGCTGACGGTGACGCCGCGGCGCTCGGTCAGCGCGTGGTAGTACTGCCAGTAGTCGTTGAAGCGCGGGTCGTCGTGGATGTTGGTGATCTCGAAATCGATGCCGGGCTTCATGCGCAGGCCCATGCGCTTGATGCGCGCCTCGATCACGTCGGGGCGGCCGATCAGGATCGGGTACGCCAGGTCCTCGTCCAGCACGTTCTGCACCGCGCGCAGGATCACCTCCTCCTCGCCCTCGGCGTAGACCACGCGCTGCTTGTCGGCGCGGGCGCGGTCGTAGACCGGCTTCATCATCAGGCTGGTGCGGTAGACGAACTGGCTGAGGCGGTCGCGATAGGCCGCCATGTCGGCGATCGGGCGCGAGGCCACGCCGGAGTCCATGGCGGCCTGCGCCACCGCCGAGGACAGCTCGACCAGCAGGCGCGGGTCGAGCGGGCGCGGGATAAGATAATCCGGGCCGAAGCTCGGGGTCTCGCCGCCGTAGGCGGTGCCCAGGTCGGAGGCCTCGCGCCGGGCCAGCGCGGCGATCGCCTTCACGCAGGCGATCTTCATCTCCTCGTTGATCGTGGTCGCGCCCACGTCGAGCGCGCCGCGGAACAGGTAGGGGAAGCACAGGACGTTGTTGACCTGGTTCGGGTAGTCCGAACGGCCGGTGCCGATGATCGCGTCCGGGCGCACGGCCTTGGCCGCTTCCGGCATGATCTCCGGGGTCGGGTTGGCCAGCGCGAAGATCACCGGGTTGGGCGCCATCGTGGCGACCATCTCGGGCGTCAGGATGCCGGCCGCGGACAGGCCGAGGAAGATGTCGGCGCCCTCGACGATCTCGGCCAGCGTGCGCTTGTCGGTCTCGCGCGCGTAGCGGGCCTTTTCCGGGTCCAGGTCGGTACGGCCGGTGTGGATCACGCCGTCGCGGTCGTAGGCGAGGATGTTCTCGGGCTTCAGGCCCAGCGCCACCAGCATGTTGACGCAGGAGATGCCGGCCGCGCCCATGCCGGTGGTGGCCAGCTTGACCTCCTCGATCTTCTTGCCTGTCACTTCCATCGCGTTGAGCACGGCCGCGCCGACGATGATCGCGGTGCCGTGCTGGTCGTCGTGGAACACCGGGATGTTCATGCGTTCGCGCAGCTTGCGCTCGACGATGAAGCACTCCGGCGCCTTGATGTCTTCCAGGTTGATGCCGCCGAAGGTCGGCTCCAGGCTGGCGATGATGTCGACCAGCTTGTCCGGGTCCTGCTCGTCGATCTCGATGTCGAACACGTCGATGCCGGCGAACTTCTGGAACAGCACGCCCTTGCCCTCCATCACCGGCTTGCCGGCGAGCGGACCGATGTTGCCCAGGCCCAGCACCGCGGTGCCGTTGGAGATCACCGCCACCAGGTTGCCGCGCGCGGTCAGTTCGCTGGCCTGCTGCGGGTCCTCGACGATGGCCTGGCAGGCGAACGCCACGCCGGGCGAGTACGCCAGCGACAGGTCGCGCTGGGTGAGCATCGGCTTGGTCGCGGTGACCTTGATCTTGCCGGCGGGCGCCTGGCGGTGGTAGTCGAGGGCGGCCTGTTTGAATTCGTCGTTGGACATCGGGAGATGGATCGCTGAATGGGCGCGGGAACGGGGATTCTACCCCCACCCCGCCGGATGGACCTGTCGCTCGGCTGTCGCGTGCCCGTCCGCCGGGCCCCTGCGGGCGGCGTGCGAGCGCCCGCGGCCTCGCGCCAGAGAAAAAACCCGCGCCATCGGAATGGCGCGGGTTCGGTGGGAACGGACGGGATCAGCGCGCGACGACGGGCTCGGCGTCCAGCGCGGGCGGCGGCACTTCGCCGTCGAGCACGCTGCGCAGGCGGTCGCGGTCCAGCGCGCCCTCCCAGCGCGACACCACCACGGTGGCCACGGCATTGCCGATGAAGTTGGTCAGCGAGCGGCACTCGCTCATGAAGCGGTCCACGCCCAGGATCAGCGCCATGCCGGCCACCGGCACTTCCGGCACCACCGCCAGGGTGGCGGCCAGGGTGATGAAGCCGGCGCCGGTCACGCCGGCCGCGCCCTTGGAGCTGAGCATCGCCACCAGCAGCAGCGCGATCTGGTGCCCCAGGGTCAGTTCGGTGTTGGTGGCCTGGGCGATGAACAGCGCGGCCAGGGTCATGTAGATGTTGGTGCCGTCCAGGTTGAACGAGTAGCCGGTCGGGACCACCAGGCCCACCACCGACTTGCCGCAGCCGGCCTTCTCCATCTTCTCCATCAGCGACGGCAGCGCCGACTCGGACGAGGAGGTGCCCAGCACCAGCAGCAGTTCCGCCTTCAGGTAGCGGATCAGCTTGACCACCGAGAAGCCGCTCATCCGGCAGACCGCGCCCAGGATCACCAGCACGAACAGCAGCGAGGTCACGTAGAACGAGCCCACCAGCCAGGCCAGGTTGACCAGCGACTCCACGCCGTACTTGCCGATGGTGAAGGCGATCGCGCCGAACGCGCCGATCGGGGCGGCCTTCATCAGGATGTGGACCAAACGGAACACCGGGGCGGTCAGCGCCTCCAGGAACGACAGCACCGGTCGCCCGCGCTCGCCCACCAGCGCCAGCGCCACGCCGAACAGCACCGCCACGAACAGCACCTGCAGGATGTTGTCGCCGACGAAGGGGCTGACCAGCGTCTTCGGGATGATGTCCATCACGAAGCCGACCAGGGTCAGTTCGTGAGACTTCTCCACGTAGCTGTGCACGGCGCTCTGGTCTAGGTCGGCCGCATTGATGTTCATGCCGGCGCCGGGCTGCACCACGTGCGCCACGATCATGCCCACGACCAGCGCCAGCGTGGAGAAGAACAGGAAGTAGATCATCGCCTTGGCGAACACGCGCCCCACCGTCCGCAGGTGGGTCATGCCGGCGATGCCGGTGACGATGGTGAGGAAGATCACCGGGGCGATGATCATCTTGACCAGCTTGATGAACGCGTCGCCCAGCGGCTTGAGCTTCTCGGCGAAGGCCGGCTCGAAGTGGCCCAGCACCGCGCCCAGTACGATCGCGACGATCACCTGGAAGTACAGCTGGCGGTAGAAGGGCACGTGGGCCGGGGGCGTATGGACGGGCGTGCTGACATGCATGGCGAGGGCTCCGGCTGTGACACGGCCGTGTCCGGCGGACGCGGCTGAGGCGCACTTTTTATCCGAGCCTCGCGCCGGTGCGGATAACCTATTGGTACTAGCCGGCCGCCATCCCCCGCCGCGGTCGCGTAGGCTCCCAGTCCTTGCCGGAGCGGCGGGCCCGGACATTCCGCCGCACGACGGCGACGGATGCCCGCCCACGGCAGGCCCCCACGGCCCCTAACCGACCGCCCATACGAGAATTTCCATGCGCCCGACTACGCTCTTCACCGCCCTGTGCCTGGCCGTTGCCCCCGCCGCCGCCAGCGCCGCGGACCTCGAGAACTGGCCGACCAAGTACACCTTCAGCGATGGCACGGAGCTGGCCGGCACGCTGAACTTCGCCTACGACTACAACGATTTCTCCGGGAACAGCCGCCTGGAGGACGACGACGGCATGCGCCGCCGCGAGTTCGGCGCGACCCTGAAGAAGAAGGGCGTCTACGACGCGATGGTCTACTTCGACTTCGAGGCCAAGACCTGGCTCGACGTGTTCTTCCGCTTCGAGACCAAGGCGCTGCTGGGCAAGGACTACGGCCGCGTCCGCTTGGGCTACATGAAGACCCCGGTCGGTCTGGATGCGGTGACCAGTTCGCGCGCGACCAGCTTCATGGAGGTGGGCCTGCCGACGCAGGCGATCTACGAGGGTCGCCGCACCGGCGTGGAATGGGTGCTGGAGCGCCCGCAGTACCTGCTGCAGGTCGGCGCCTACGGCGGCAAGGACCTGCAGGGCGACAACCCCGGCACCACCCAGGCGGTGCGCGCGGTCTGGACCCCGTTCAAGGCCCCGGGCGACGTGCTGCACCTGGGCATTGCCGCCTCGGTCGAGAACCCGCGCGGCTACCACAACGGCCTGGACGTCAGCTTCCCGCCCAGCGCGCGCGTGCGCGCCCGCCCGGAAGCCGGCCTGACCGACGTGCGCCTGGTCGACTCGGGCACGCTGCGCTTCGTCGACCAGATCCAGCGCGTGGGCCTGGAGCAGATCTGGATCCACGGCCCGTTCTCGGTCCAGAGCGAAGCCCTGCAGATGAAGGTCACCCGCGAGAACGGCCTGCCCGACTACACCGCCAACGGCGGCTACGTGTACGGCAGCTGGATCGTGACCGGCGAGTCGCGGCCGTACGCCGGCGGCGCGGTCGCCAACGTCAAGCCCGAGCACGATTACGGCGCGGTCGAACTGCTGGCCCGCTACAGCACGCTGGACCTCAACGACGCCGGCATCCAGGGCGGCCGCCAGAACGCCTGGACGCTGGGCGCCAACTGGTACCTGACCAGCCATTTCAAGTTCCAGGCCAACTACGTCAAGGCCGACGTGAAGCGCGCCGGCGTCGAGACCAAGCCGGACATCGTCGAACTGCGCGCGCAGGTGATGTTCTGATCCTGGCTTGAAGCCCCTCTCCCCAATGGGCGATAGGGCACGGCACGCGCGCCATGGCGCGCGTGCCCTGGAACGCCCGGCGCACTGTGCCGGGCGGGGCGCGAAGCGGGGGCTGGGCTGAGGGTACGGGGCGAAGCCGTGCCTCCGGATCCCGCGGCGACGAATCGCTGAACGCGTCGCCGCGCGCCGATATGGCAAATGATCCGAAGGTGCGCCGTGCGATGGTTCGCCTTGGCTGGCGCGTGGCGACGCGTCTTCCTTCCCTGCGGCGCGGCTTCGCCCGTGCCCTCGCCCGGCGCTTCGCGCCAGGCCACGCGCACGCGAGCCGACAGCTCGCAAGCGACACGCCTTCTCCTCCAACGCGGGAGGGAAGTCGCCGATAATCCCCGCATGTACTCCCCCCACCAACGCCAACGCCTGCTGCTGACCCTGCTGGTGGTCGTCGGCGGCATGGTCCTGGCCGCGGTCAGCGCCGACGTGCTGGTGGAACGGCGCGCGCTGCAGGAGGAAAGCGCCACCGTGCGCCGGCAGCTCGACCTGTACGCACAGGCCTTGCAGCAGCGCATCGATCGCTACCGCACCTTGCCGCAGATCCTGGCGATGGACCCGGAGCTGCGCGAGGCGGTATCGCGTCCGCTGGAAGCGGACGACGTGGAGCGGCTCAACCTCAAGCTGGAACGCGCCAACGCCGTCACCCAGTCGTCCACGCTGACCTTGATCGACCGCCGCGGCATCGCCCTGGCGGCCAGCAACTGGCGCGAGCCGCGCAGCAACGTCGGCTGGGACTACAGCTTCCGCCCGTACGTGCAGCAGGCCCTGGCGCAAGGCAGCGGCAGCTTCTACGGGATCGGCATGACCACCAACGAGCCCGGCTACTTCCTGTCGCAGGCGATCGTGGACGAGCACGGGACGGTGCGCGGCATCGTGGCGATCAAGATCGCGCTCGCGGCCCTGGAACGCGAATGGCTGCAGACGCAGGACGTGGTGCTGGCCTCGGACGCGCACGGCGTGGTGTTCCTCGCCAGCCGCAACGAATGGCGCTACCGGGTGCTGGCGCCGCTGAGCGAGCAGGACCGCCGCGAGCTGGATCAGACCCGCCAGTACCTGGACCAGCTGCTGCTGCCGCTGCGCTACCGGCGGCTGGAACGGACCGCCGACGGCGGCGTGCTCGCGCGCGTGGACCAGCCGGAGCTGCCCGGCCGCATCCTCTGGCAGACCCTGGAGCTGCCGGAAAGCCATTGGCGCCTGCACCTGCTGCACGACACCCGCGCCAGCAGCGCGGCCGGCCGCGGCGCCGCGCTCACCGCGGCCGGGCTGTGGCTCGCGCTGTCGCTGCTGGTGCTGTACGTCCAGCAACGGCGCCGGCTGGCCGCCCTGCGCCAGCGCAGCCGGCAGGAGCTGGAAGTGGTGCTGCAACAGCACGCGCGCGAGCTGCGCACGGCGCAGGACGGCATCGTGCAGGCCGCGCAGCAGGCCGACACCGGGCTGAGCCGCAGCCTGGAACACCTGCCGCAGGGCGTGGTGATCATCGACGCCGACCTCAACCTGGTCGCATGGAACTCGCGCTACGTCGACCTGTTCCGCTTCCCGCCGGAGCTGGTGAAGGTGGGCCGGCCGATCGAGGACCTGTTCCGCTACAACGCGCGCCGCGGCCTGCTCGGCCCGGGGCCGATCGAGGAGGCGATCCAGCGCCGCCTCAACCACCTGCGCAGCGGCAAGCCGCACATGCGCGAGAGCGAGAAGGACGACGGCACGGTGCTGGAGATCCGCGGCAATCCGTTGCCGGACGGCGGCTTCGTCACCAGCTACGCGGACATCACCAGCTACAAGAACGCCGCGCGCGAACTGCGCTCGCTGGCCGATGCGCTCGAGCACCGCATCGAGGAACGCACGCGCGACCTGGAAGCGGCCAAGCGCGAGGCGGAGGCGGCGAACCGCTACAAGACCCGCTTCGTCGCCTCCGCCGTGCACGACCTGCTGCAACCGCTCAACGCCGCGCGGATGTTCGTCTCCGCGCTGCGCGCGCGCCTGCGCGACGACGACAGCCGCCAGGTCGCCGACCATATCGAGAACGCGCTCAGCGCCCAGGACGCGATCCTCAACAGCCTGCTCGACATCTCGCGGATGGAATCGGGCCAGTTGCAGACGCGGGTGCGCGATTTCGCGCTGCAGCCGCTGCTGGACGCCCTGCTGCGCGAGTTCGGGATCATCGCCGAGAGCCATGGCCTGGTGCTGGAAGGCGTGCCGACCCGCGCGGTCGTGCGCAGCGACGAGGGCCTGCTGCGCCGCATCCTGCAGAACTTCCTGTCCAACGCGATCCGCTACACCCCGCGCGGCCGCCTGCTGCTCGGCTGCCGCCGCGAGGCCGGCCACCTGCGGATCGAGGTGCACGACCAGGGCCCGGGCATCCCGGACAGCCTGCAGCGCGAGATCTTCGAGGAGTTCCGCCGCCTGGACGATGCGCGCGCCGACGACCGCGGCGCCGGGCTCGGGCTGGCGATCGTCGAACGCATCGGCCGCCTGCTCGGCCACCGCATCGGCCTGCGCTCGCGGCTGGGCCGCGGCAGCGTGTTCTCCGTGAGCGTGCCGCTGGGGGACCCGGCCGCCGTGCAGCGGGCCGAGGCGCCCGCGCCGGCGCTGGTCGATGCCAACGGCGACTCGCCGCTGCAGGGTTGCAGCGTCTGGTGCGTGGACGACGACCCGCGCGTATGCGAAGCCACCCGCGCCCTGCTGGAACGCTGGGGTTGCCGGGTCGGTTTCGCCGGCGGGCCGCAGGAAGCGCTGGAACTTGCCTCCCCCGGCCAGGCGCCGCAATTGCTGCTGCTGGACGTGCGCATGGGCGCATTCGAGGGCCCGCAGGTGGCCGGCGCCCTGCACGAACGCTGGGGCAGCACGCCGCCGGTGATCCTGGTCACTGCCGAGCGCGACGACGCCCTGCGCGCGCTGGCCGCCGGAAACGGGTGGGGATTCCTGTCGAAACCGGTGCGCCCGGCCGCGCTGCGCGCCTTGATGAGTCAGGTGCTTTTGAAGGCTGTGATTCGTGATTCGTGATTGGTGATTCGTAGGAGCGGCTTCAGCCGCGATCGGGGCCTTACCAGGGAAAACCTGACCACGGCTGAAGCCGCTCCTGCGCTTTTGCGAATCACCAATCACGAATCACGAATCACGAATATCGCCACCCTCGCCTTCCGGCTCCAGTCCCTTCACCAGGACCGCCGCCTGCGTGCGGCTATAGCAGTCCAGCTTCTTCAGGATCGCGGTGACGTGCACTTTCACCGTGTTCTCCGCCAATCCCAGTTCGTGCGCGATTTGCTTGTTGAGCAGGCCGTCGGCCAGGCACAACAGCACCCGGAACTGCTGCGGCGTCAGCTGCGCCAGTTTCGCGGCCAGCTGCGCATCGGCCTCCGAACGCTCCGCCGCCATCGGCGGGAACCAGTTGCCGCCGTCCAGTACCGCCGCCACCGCTTCGCCGATCTGCTCGGCCGGCGCCGACTTGGGGATGAAGCCGGCCGCGCCGAACTGTTGCGCGCGCCGGATCACCCGCGGGTGGTCGTTCGAGGAAATCACCACCACCGGGATGTCCGGGTGCTCACCGCGCACGTGCAGCAGCGCCGAGAAGCCGCGCGCGCCCGGCATCGCCAGGTCGAGCAGCACCAGCTCGGCCTCGGGGTGGGCCTGCAGCGCGGCGCCCAGCGTGGTGGCGCTGGAAGCCTCGACTACCGCGGCCTGCGGCAGGCTGCCGCGCAGCACGTGGATCACCGCGGCGCGGAACAGCGGGTGGTCGTCGGCGACGATGAGGCAGGGACTGGACATGCGCGCAAGTCTGGCACGCGCATGGCCGGGCGCAAAACCCATGCCCCGGTGCCTCGGGCGGGGTGGGAAGCTTTTCCCTTCTCCCTCCGGGGCGAGGCGTGTTGCCTGCGAACCATCGGTGCGCACACGCCTGGACGCCGGGCGCGCCGGAGAGAGCGGCTTTCTTAAGGGCCGGCGGTCGCCGACTGCCTGACGCTGCTGCGCCAGGCATCAAGGAATTGCTGGCGCTTGAGCGCGTCCAGGTACACCAGCAGGCCGGGGCCGAGCGCGATGGGCCGGAACGGCGGCGCGGTGCGCGCCGGTGCCGACACGATCGGCGCCAGCCGGGCCTCGCGCGCCAGCACTTGCTGGCCGCGCGGCGACAGCAGGTAGTCCAGGAAACGGCGGGCCTCGGCCACGTGCGGCGCGCGGCGCGGAATCACGGCGGTGCGCAGGGCGACCAGCGTGTAGTCCTCCGGCTGCACGATCGCCAAGGGGGCGCCGGCATCGATGCGCGCCTGCGCATAGGAGCCGAGCACGTTGTAGGCCAGCACCAGCTCGCCCTGCGCGACCTTGTCCAGCAGCACGCCGGTCCGTTCCTCCAGGTGCACCTGGTTGTCGCCGAGCGCGGCCAGCAAGGCGCCGGCGATGCTGCCGAGCTGCGCGTCCTGGGTCGCGAACAGGTAGCCCACGCCGCTGCGCTCGACATCGTACGTGCCGACCTTCCCGCGCAGCGGCATGGCCGGGTCGCGCAGCAGCGCCAGCAGCTCGCGGCGCGTATGCGGCACCTTCGCCGCAGGCAAGCGCCGGGTGTTGTAGACGATCGCCACCGGCTCGTAGCTGATCGCGAAGATCTCGTTGCGCCAGCGCGCCCACTGCGGCAGCGCCTCGGTCTGCGGCGAGCGATGCTCGAGCGCGTGGCCATCGTTCACCAGCTTGGTCTGCAGGTCCATGCTCGCGCTGATCAGCAGGTCCGCGCCGGCCGCGCCGGCCTGCGGATGCAGGTAGCGGTCGTACATGTCCCAGGCGATCACGTCCTCGTAGACCACCTCGGTGCCCGGATGCAGGCGCTGGTAGTCGGCGATCACCGCGGCGAACACCTCGATGTCGGTCGATCCCTGGATGCGCAGCTGCGCGGTTGCCGGCCCCTGCGCCGGAAAGCGCTTCACGTCGCCCGGGTTGGCGAACGCTTGCAGGCAGCAGGCCAGCAACAGCAGCAAGGGCCACCGATACCATCCTGGCTTTCCCGGAGATGGCCGGACCATCGCTCCCGCCAGTACGGGAACCCTGCGCCCTTCGCGCGTACTCGTTGCATGGCTCATGCGTGCACCCGCGGGAATCGCAGCGTGGCGACGAGGCCGCCGCCGACGCGGTTGGAAAGATCGATGCGGCCGCCATGGCTCTCGACGATGCGCTTGACGATCGCCAGGCCCAGGCCGGCACCACCGGAAGGGGCATGCTCGCCGCGCACGAAGCGCTCGAACACGCGCTCGGCCTCCGCGGCGGGAATGCCGGGGCCATGGTCGGCCACGGCCAGCACGCACTCGCGTTCGTCGCTGGTCAACGCGAGCTGCAAGGGCGCGCCGCCACCGTACTTGCAGGCGTTGTCGATCAGGTTCTTCAACGCCTCGCGCAACAGCAGCGCATCGCCATGCACGCGCGCCGGCTGCGGATCGATGGCCAATTGCACCCGCGGCGCGCCGCCGCTGCGCGGGATCGCCTCGTGCAGCGCCTGGTGCACGAGCTCGGCCAGGTCCACCGTTTCGAAGCGCTGCAGTTGCGAGCGGTGGATGGCGCTGGCGTCGCTGAGCAGTTGGTTGAGCAGGCGGCTCATGTGGCTGGCGTTGCGCTCGATCGCCTCCAGGCTGCGGCGCAGTTCGCGCGGATCGTCCTCGTCCAGCGCCAGCTGCGCCTGCGCGCGCAACGCCGCCAACGGCGTGCGCATCTGGTGCGCGGCTTCGGCCATGAACGCGCGCAGGGTCTCGTTGCTGCCGGCGAGGCGCTCCATGAAGCGGTTCAGCGCGCCGACCATGTGCGCCATCTCGCGCGGCGGCGCCACCGCGAGCGGCTTGAGATCGGATGGTTCGCGGCGCGACAGGTCGCTCTCGATCCGTCGCAGCGGCCGCAGCGCGCGATGCACGCCGAGCCCGACCAGGGCCAGCGAGAGCGCCGTCAGCACCGCGATCGCCAGCAACGCGTTGACCACCACCGCGCGGGCCAGCGCGTCGCGCGCGCGCCTGGTCTGGCCGACCTGCACGCGCACCTCCGCCTGCCCGGCCGCAGAGGACACCAGCCGCGCGACCACCACGAAGCGCACGCGCTCGCCGCTGTAGTCGGCGTCGAACAGTTGCGGCGAGGCGCCGGCGACCGGCGCGCGCGGAGGCGCCGGCAGGTCGCCGTAGCCGGTGATCGTGCCGCCGCGAAGGTCGTAGACGCGATAGAACACGCGGTCGTCCGGCGCCATCGCCAGCAGGTCCAGCGCGGCGTACGGCAGGTCCACCTGCCACTGCCCGCCGGCCAGCGCGACGCTGTCGAGGATCGACAGCGCCGAGGACACCAGCAGGTGGTCGTAGGAACGGTTGGCGGCGCGCTCGCCGTACGCGCGCGCGCCGAAGAACAGCACCACCGCCCCGAGCGCGGACAGCAGCCCGAGGTACAGCCACAGGGTGCGACGGATCGAACCGCCGTCAGCCGGCCGTTCCATCGTCCGTCCCGGCCTCGATGGCCTCCAGCAGATAGCCGGTGCCGCGCACGGTGACGATGTGCAGCGGCGCGCCGGCCAGCTTCTTGCGCAGCCGCGCGACATACAGTTCGATCGCGTTCGGACCGGCCTCGTCGTCGAAACCGAACAGGCCGTTGCCGATCTCGTCCTTGCCGACCACCTGGCCAAGCCGGCCGATCAGGATCTCCAGCAGGCGGTACTCGCGGTTGGGCAGGTCCAGCACCTCGCCATCGAGGCTCACGCGGTGCGCGGCGTTGTCGAACTGGAACCCGCCGATCTGCACCACTTCGCTGGCCTGGCCGCGGTTGCGCCGCAGCAGCACGCGGCAGCGGGCTTCGAACTCGCGGAAATCGAACGGCTTGCCGAGGTAGTCGTCGGCGCCCACGTCCAGGGCCTGCACGCGATCCTCGATGCCGTCGCGCGCGGTCAGCATCAGCACCGGCGTGGTATCGCCGCGTTCGCGCATGCCCTGCAGGACCCGCAGCCCGTCCATCCGCGGCAGCCCGATATCGAGCACCACCAGGTCGAAACTTTGGTAGCGCAGCACGCCGGCCGCGGCCATGCCGTCGTTCTGCCAGTCCACCGCATGCCCGCTGCGACGCATACGCCGCACGATGGCGTCGGCGAGGTCGGGATTGTCTTCTACCAGCAGGATGCGCATCGGGAGGGATCTTAAGCGGGATTCGGGATTCGGGATTCGGGATTCGGGATTCGGGATTCGGGATTCGGGATTCGGGATTCGGGATTCGGGATTCGGGATTCGGGATTCGGGATTCGGGATTCGGGATTCGGGATTCGGGATTCGGGATTCGGGATTCGGGATTCGGGATTCGGGATTCGGGAAAAGCATCTTTGCCTGGCCTTGGCTGTCAAGCGATTTGATGCTTTCCCTGCCGTTTTTTGGGCTTCTTTGTGGGAATGGCCTCGGCATGCCGAGGCCGTCCAGTCCCGACAGCAGGCCGGCAAAGCCCGTCGGGACTGAAGTCCCTCCCGCGACAACGCCGATCCGGAGTGGGCTTGCCGCTTCGCCGGATCCCGGGCTCCCGGTCCCGAGCCCTCCTCGACAGGTGGATGACAGCTTTGCCCGCCTAGTCTCCCGGTACGGCCACCCCGCCACGGGGATGGCCCTGGAACAACGCGCCATCACGCGCACCTGGGAGGGTACGTGCATCACCACACACTGCGCCTGCGCGGTCCGCTGGCCTGCGCGCTGGCGTTCGCCGCCGGCACCGCCACCGCCGCCGAATGGGCCGACGGCAACGTCACCGCCGAGCTCGGCGGCCGCATCCACTGGGACTTCGCCCGCTTCGACAACGACGACCGCGGCGCGCCGAACCGCAACGACACGGAATTCCGGCGCGTGTGGCTGGACGTATCCGGCAAGTTCTACGGCTTCGGCTACAAGGTCGAAGGCGACTTCGCCGGATTGCAGGACGAGCCGGGCAGCAAGGGCATCGAGGCCAAGGACGTCTACATCACCCGCAGCTTCGATCGCGGCGTGCTCACCATCGGCCAGTTCAAGCAGTACTTCACCTTGGACGACCGCACCGGCTCCAACTATGGCCAGTTCCTGGAACGCGGCGGCGCGGCCAGCACGCTGGCGCCGCTGTACCGCAAGGCCGTGTCCTGGCAGGCCGCAGGCAAGGACTACACCTGGGCGGCCAGCGTCTACAGCCTGGAAAGCATCGACGTTTCCGACACCAAGGGCGGCGCCTTCGGCGGCCGCGCGACCTGGGCACCCGGCGCGCGCGAGGGCGACGTGCTGCACCTGGGCCTGTCGCTGGCGCACGAGCGCTACGACCATCCCGGCAGCGACGGCGCGGCGGTGCTGAGCATCCGCCCGCGCCCGGCCGGGCACCTTTCCGACAACAGCCGGCTGACCCTGGCGCGCTTCGCCGACGGCCGCGACACCGACGTGGACAAGTGGTCGCTGGAGTACGCGCAGGTGCGCGGCCCGCTGTCCTGGCAAGGCGAGTACAGCGGCGGCCTGTTCGACGACGGCGCGCAGCGCGCCCGCGTGCAGGCGGCCTACGGCTTCGTCAGCTGGTTCGTCACCGGCGAATCGCGCGCCTACGACCGCAAGACCGGGCGTTTCGGCCGGGTCAAGGCGCTCAACCACGATGCCGGCGCGTTCGAACTGGCGCTGCGCTACGACCGCATGTGGGGCGAGCAGCACCGCATCGGCGGCGCCGACCTGATCGACGCCTCCACCGCCTCGTGGACGCTCGGCGCGAACTGGTACCTCAAGCCGAACCTGCGGCTGATGCTGGACCTGATCGACAGCCGCAACCGCGACCACCTGGCCGGCACCACGCTCGACCACACCCGCGCGGTGACCGGGCGCTTCCACTACGACTTCTGACAGGCCCGCTCCTGTGGGAATGACTTCAGTCCCGATGGGACTTCCCGGGAAGCGCCGGGACTGAAGTCCCTCCCGCAAGACGCCCCCCACAGAAGCCCTCCCTCCCCCGCATTACCGAGGAACTCCCATGCTGACCGTGCTCGGCTTCGGAATGGTCATCACCTTCATGTACCTGATCATGAGCAAGCGGCTCTCGCCGCTGGTCGCGCTGATCGTGGTGCCGATCGTGTTCGCGCTGGCCGGCGGCTTCGGCTCCGGCATCAACGAGATGATGCTGGAAGGCATCAAGAAGATCGCGCCGACCGGCGTGATGCTGATGTTCGCCATCCTCTACTTCGGCGTGATGATCGATGCCGGCCTGTTCGACCCGCTGGTGCGGCGCATCCTGCGCATCGTCAAGGGCGACCCGATGAAGATCGTGATGGGCACGGCGATCCTCGCCCTGCTGATCTCGCTCGACGGCGACGGCTCGACCACCTACATGATCACGGTGTCGGCGATGCTGCCGCTGTACCGCCGGCTGGGCATGAACGCGCTCAACATGACCTGCGTGACCATCCTCGCCGGCGGCGTGATGAACCTGACGCCCTGGGGCGGCCCGACCGCGCGCGCCGCCACCGCGCTGCACGTCGATCCCGCCGACGTGTTCATCCCGCTGGTCCCGGCGATGGCGCTGTCGATCGCCGGCATCCTGCTGCTGGCCTGGTACCTGGGCCTGAAGGAACGCGCGCGCCTGGGCGTGGTGCAGTTGCCCGGCGACAACTGGCTCGACGCCAGCGTGTCCGACGATGGCGATGCGCTGCCGCGCGTGGAGGACGCCGAGGACACCAAGCGGCCGAAGCTGCTGTGGGTCAATTTCGCGCTGACGCTGGCGCTGATGACCGCGCTGGTGATCGGCGTGCTGCCGATGCCGGTGCTGTTCATGATCGGCTTCGCGCTGGCGCTGGTGATCAACTACCCGAACCTGGCCGAGCAGCGCCGTCGCCTGGTCAACCATGCCGGCAACGTGCTGGCCGTGGTGTCGCTGATCTTCGCCGCCGGCATCTTCACCGGCATCCTGTCCAACACCGGCATGGTCGAGGCGATGTCGCGCAGCTTCCTGGCGGTGATCCCGGAAAGCTGGGGTCCTTACCTCGCGGTGATCACCGCGATCGCCAGCATGCCGTTCACCTTCTTCATGTCCAACGACGCGTTCTACTTCGGTGTGCTGCCGATCCTGTCCGAGGCCGCCGGCCACTACGGCATCACCCCGGTCGAGATGGCGCGCGCCTCGCTGGCCGGCCAGCCGGTGCACCTGCTCAGCCCGCTGGTGCCGTCCACCTACCTGCTGTGCGGCCTGGCCAAGGTCGATTTCGCCGACCACCAGCGCTTCACCCTGAAATGGGCGGTGCTGATCTCGCTGCTGCTGATGGCCGGCAGCCTGTTGTTCGCGCTGTACCCGCTCGCGGCCTGAGCCCTCCCCCCACTGTCCGCCCGCGTCCACTCCCGAGGAACGACACCATGACCCTCCGCATCGCCTACGTCACCAGCGGCATGGGCAGCATCGGCACCGCGATCTGCCAGAAGCTCGCCCGCAACGGCCATACCGTGGTCGCCGGCTGCGGCCCGAACTCGCCGCGCAAGGCCGCCTGGCTGCGCGAGCAGCGCGAGCTCGGCTTCGACTTCATCGCCTCCGAAGGCAACGCCGCCGACTGGGAGTCCACCGTGGCCGCCTTCGACAAGGTGCGCGCGGAGGTCGGCGAGATCGACGTGCTGGTCAACAACGCCGGCGGCAGCCGCGACATGCTGTTCCGGCAGATGAACCGCGAGGACTGGCGGGCGGTGATCGCCAGCAACCTCGACTCGCTGTTCAACATCACCAAGCAGGTGATCGACGGCATGGCCGCGCGCGGCTGGGGCCGCATCGTCAACATCGGCTCGGTCAGCGCGCACAAAGGGCAGATCGGCCAGGTCAACTACGCCACCGCCAAGGCGGCGATGCACGGCTTCACCCGCGCACTGGCGCAGGAGGTGGCGATGCGCGGGGTGACCGTCAACACGATCTCGCCCGGCTACATCGCCAGCGCTTCCATCAGCAGCTTCCCGCCGGACGTGCTCGACCGGCTCGCCAGCTCGGTGCCGGTGCGCAGGCTCGGCAAGGCCGAGGAAGTGGCCGGCCTGTGCGCATGGCTGGTGTCCGACGAGGCCGCCTACGTGACCGGCGCCGACTATGCGGTCAACGGCGGGCTGTACATGGGATGAGCCTCCGGGACCGGGATGCCTCCCGAAGGGGACGCGCCGGAGGGCTCAACCGGCCTCGTCCTCGCCGGGCAAGCGTCCCAACCGGTCCATCCTGATCCGGTTGGCGAACAGCGAGAACGCCAGCATCCCCGCCAATCCGCTGGTGCGCAGCACCCAGCGCGGCAGCCACCGCGGCGGCGCCAATACGCCCGCGTCGAACAACGGCGCGAACGGCTCAACGTCCTCCAGGGCCATCTTGCCGGCGAACAGCCAACGGCACAGCGGCAGGCGGTCGCGCTGCAGCGCCTGGCGGAAGAACGTGTGCACCGCCACCAACCCGCGCAGGTACACCGTGTCCTTGCAGAAGGCCGCGCCGCCCCCGGTCGGCACGCCGCGGAACACCCGCTGCGCCGACGCGAAACTCTCGGCCTCGCTCTGTCCCGCGTCGAGGAAGTAGCGGAACACCTCGACGAAGTCCGCCCCCTCGCGCGCCCGCGCGATCGCTTCGATGCGCAGGCTGATCCGCTTCAGCCGCTCGATATCGATGCTGCCGGTGATCTGCTCGGCGAAGGTCGCCAGCCCCTCCTGGGTCGCGGTCACGCGCGGCGACGACAACGCCAGGCTCGGCAGGTTCGCCTGCTCGCGCCCGTTGAGCCCGGTCAGCGAGTGCACCAGCGCCTCGTGGTGGAACAACTGCGCACGGTCGTAGTCGCCGAAGCTGGCGCCGCTGCGCAAGCGGATGCGCTCCGGACCGGCCGCGGCCTTGGCGATCAGCTCCGGGTCCAGCTCGACCGCGATCACGCGCCCTTCGAAGAAATCGTCCAGGTCGTTCTGCAGTTGCAGGGCCAGCGCGGTCGCCGACACCGGCACCTGCTCCTCAGGCGCCAGCAGCTCGCGATCCAGCTCCTGCGCGATCTGGATGAAATGCCGCGCCGCCTCGCGCGTGGTCGGGCCCTCGCCCGGCATCGGGTCGTCGGGCACGCCGAACAGCCGTTCGGAATGGCGCGCCGCCTGCACGGTCCCGAGCGACTCCAGCAACGCCGCGGCCAGGTCCCAGCTGCGCACGGACTCGCGCAGGTAGTGGCCGAGCGGGTGTTGCGGATCGGCCGCCGCGGCGATCGCCTCCAGCTCGCGGCGGGCATCGGCGAAATCCAGCCGCGGGTACGCCACCTGCGGTGGCCTGGGCGCACCGCGCGCGACGCTCTCCAGGAACGGCGCCTGCAACGACGCCGGCCAGCTGGTCAGGCTGAGCAGCTTGATCCCGCGCACCGCGCGCACCAACCGCGCATCGAGCGCCGCGTGATGCGCGACGGCGCGGTCGGTCCCGGTCATCTCAACGCCGTCCACGCCGTCCGCCGGAGCGCTTGTCGGAGGGCTTGCCGGGCGCCTTCGCGGCCGCATTCTGCGCCAGCCGCACTGCCAGCTTGCCGGCGGCTCCGGCGACTTCCTCGCGCAGCTTCAGGTAGTTCGCCAGCCGCGCCGGATCGAGCCGGCCCGCCTCGATCGCCGCGCGCACCGCGCAGCCGGGCTCGCTGCGATGCGAGCAATCGCGGAAGCGGCACTGCGCCGCCAGCGCCTCGATGTCGGCGAAGCCGCCCTCGGCCAGGTCTTCCTCGCCGGTCGGCTTCAGCTCGCGCATGCCCGGCGTGTCGATCAGGCAGGCGCCGTCCGGCAGCGCGATCAACGCACGGTGCGTGGTGGTGTGGCGGCCGCGCGAATCGCTCTCGCGCACCTCGCCGGTGCGCATCTTCTCCACGCCGAGCAAGGTGTTGGTCAGGGTCGACTTGCCGGCGCCGGACGATCCCACCAGCACCGCGGTGCGGCCCGGCCCGAGCCAGGCCTGCAGCGCGCTCACGCTGTGCGGATCCTTGGCGTTGACGGCGCGCACCGGCACGTCCTGCGCCGCCAGGTCGATCAGTGCCGCCACCGCGCCGGGCACATCGGCATTGCGGTCGGCCTTGGTCAGCACCACCACCGGCTCGGCGCCGCCGCTGCCGACCAGCAGGCGGTAGCGCTCGATCCGGCGCGGATTGAAGTCGTCGTCCAGCCCGCAGACGATGAACACCGTATCGATGTTGGCCGCGATCACCTGCTGGTGGTAATGCTCGCCGGCCGCGCCGCGCTTGATCGCGCTCCGCCGCGGCAGCAGCGCGACGATCCGGGATCCCTCCATCAATACCCAGTCGCCGACCGCGGCACGTTCATGCGAAGGGAAGCGCGGCAACTGCCACTGCGGGAGCGACTCGGCCTTGATCGCCGCATCGACCCGATCGGCGACCACGTAGCCGGAGCGATGCTGCTCGACCACCCGTGCCGGCAACGCCTGCGGATGCGCCTCGAACAGCGCCTGCCAATCCGGGTCCTCGGCCGTGCCGATCCAGGGCCAGCCGATCCGGCGCAGTTCGGGGTAGTCGGGAGAAGCATCGGTCATGGCGGGGATTCTACGGGTCCGCCGCCCGGAGGCGAGCGAGCCCAGGCTGGAATCCGCCCCTGGACGCGACGCCCAGCGGCAGGGAGACGGCGCCGCGGCGAAAGGGCCGCGCGAACGCGCCGCGCCTCGGCGGGAGGCGCCGCACGCCACGCGCGAATCATGTACCCGGACCGTTCCCCCCATCCCCCGCCTGCAATCCCCACAACCGGATCGCCTTCTGGCGCGCGGTGAACGCGGTCACGTACGCATAGACCAATCCCGCTCGCCCATCCAGAAAGCCGCCGCGCAGCAGATAACCCCGCCAGAACCGCCATGCCGGCGCCAGCACCAGCTTGCTCCAGGACGCGCGCTTGCCGCGCGCATGCGCATGCTCGGCCATCATCTGCGCATAGCGCCGGCCCTTGTCGAGCTGGTGCTCGAACGAACGGAACGGCAGGTGCAGCAGGTCGCCCGGCAACGTGGCCACCGGCCCGTCCACGCTGGCGCTCTCGTGCACCTCGCGTTCGCCCCGCCAACCGCCGCGGCGGCGGTCGAACAGCCGCAACTTGCGGTCCGGATAGGCATTGCCGTGGCGCAGCCAGCGGCCGAAGTACCACGACCTGCGCGCGAAACGGTAGCCGGCCGCGCGTGCGAAGCCGGCCGCGCGCTCGGCCAGGATCGCCTCGCGCAGCACCGCGTCGATGCGCTCGTCGGCGTCCACGCACAGCACCCAGTCGTGCGCGGCCTGCTCGACCGCGAACTGTTTCTGGCTGCGGAATCCGTCGAATGGCCGCACCAGCACGCGCGCGCCCATGCGCTCGGCGATATCCCGCGTGGCGTCTCCCGACCCGGAATCGACCACCACGATCTCGTCGCAGAACGCCAGCGAAGCCAGGCAATCGGCGATGCGATCGGCCTCGTCGCGGGTGATCACGGTCGCGGAAATCGGCGTGGGGTCATGTGCGCGTAACGGCATTGTCGCGATGGCTCGTCAGAGTGCCCTGCGGCACGGGCATGGGGATGCCCGCGCACTGTATCGCCGCCATGTTTCCGTTCGTGGCGGCCACCCGCCGCGACCGCCTTCCGCCGAGCCTCCGCCATGCCGAACGTGCCCGCCGCCACCATCGTGTTCACCACCTACAACCAGCCCGCGTGGCTGGAGAAGGTGCTGCTCGGCTTCGCCGCGCAGAGCCGGCTCGACTTCGAGGTGATCGTGGCCGACGACGGCAGCGGCGAGGAAACGCGGGCCACGATCGAACGGCTGCGGCCCGGCCTGCCGTACCCGGTGCTGCACCTGTGGCAGCCGGACCGCGGCTTCCGCAAGTGCGAGGCGCTGAACCGCGCGATCGTCGCCAGCAACGCCGATTACCTGATCTTCACCGATGGCGACTGCATCCCGCGCCGCGACTTCGTCGCCACCCACCTGCGCCTGCGCGAACCCGGGCGCTTCCTGTCCGGCGGCTACCACAAGCTGCCGATGGACACGAGCCGCGCGATCGGCGCGCAGGACATCGCCAGCGGCCGCTGCTTCGACGTGCGCTGGCTGCGGGAGCGCGGCATGCGGGCCTCGCGGCGCGATCTCAAGCTGTCCGCCGGGCCGCGGCTGGGCTGGCTGCTCGACCTGGTGAGCCCGGCTCGCGCCAGTTGGAACGGGCACGGCGCCTCCGGCTGGAAGCACGACCTGCTGGCGGTGAACGGCTTCGACGAACGCATGCGCTACGGCGGCCAGGACCGCGAGTTCGGCGAGCGCCTGGCCAACGCCGGCGTCCGCGGCAAGCGCATCCGCCACCGCACCGTGGCCCTGCACCTGGACCATCCGCGCGGCTACGCCACCGCGGAGAGCATCGCCTTCAACCGCCAGCTGCGCGCGCAGACCCGGCGCAGCCGCCGCACCTGGACCGAGCACGGGATCGAGAAGAGGCTCGAACCGGCGACGCTGCCGCCCCAATTGGCTTTCTCCCCGAGCAGCGCGTCCTGACGGCCCGGGAACGGCCCCGGGCCGCGCACGCCCAGGCCGGCTCCGGGGGCCCCGGCTATTGGCCGGACGTGGTTGCAACTGCAAGGAAAACCGCCATTCAGTCCCGGCGCATTTCCGCTACCATGCCGGTTCCACGCCAAGACGGCCCCCACCTCCATGTCCGCCCCGAAAAAGCCGCTCGCCACCCGCGCACGCCTGTCCGAAGTCCGCTACGAGATCCGGGGCGAACTGGCGCGGCGAGCCCGGGAGCTGGAGGCCCAGGGCCACAAGCTGGTCAAGCTCAACATCGGCAATCCCGGCAACTTCGGTTTCCGCGCGCCCGAGCACCTGCAGCGCGCGATCGCCGACGACATGGGCCGCACCGACCCGTACACCCACCAGCAGGGCCTGCCGGTGGCGCGCGAGGCGATCGCCGCGGCCTACGCCAAGCGCCAGCACCCGGATGCCCATCCGGACCGCATCTTCGTCGGCAACGGCGTGTCCGAGCTGATCGACCTGTCGCTGCGCGCCCTGCTCAACCCGGGCGACGAAGTGCTGGTGCCCTCGCCTGACTACCCGCTGTGGTCGGCCGCGACCATCCTCAACGACGGCCGCCCGGTGTTCTACAGCTGCCTGCCGGAGAACGGCTTCCTGCCCGACCCGGTGCAGATCGAGACCCTGGTCTCGCAGCGCACCCGCGCGATCGTGCTGATCAACCCGAACAACCCCAGCGGCGCCAGCTACTCGCGCGAACTGCTGGAGAAGATCGTCGCCATCGCGCGCAAGCACGACCTGCTGCTGATGGTCGACGAGATCTACGACCAGATCCTCTACGACGGGGCGCGGTTCCAGCCGGTCGCGCCGCTGGCCGGCGACGTGCCGTGCATCACCTACGGCGGCCTGAGCAAGGTGCACCGCGCCTGCGGCTGGCGCGTGGGCTGGGCGCTGCTGTCCGGCGACATCGCCCGCATCGGCGACCTGCGCAACGCGATGGACCTGCTCGGCGCGCTGCGCCTGTGCGCCAACGTGCCGGGCCAGTACGCGATCGAGGCCGCGGTCAACGGACCGGACACGATCACCGCGCTGTGCTCGCCGGGCGGCCGCCTGTACGAGACCCGCCGCGCGGTGATCGAGGCCTGCGCCGCCAGCGAGCACCTGTCGCTGGTCGCCCCGGCCGGCGCGCTGTACGCGTTCCCGTCGGTGGTCGGCCATGCCGCGCGCGGCTTCGACGACCACGAGTTCGCGCTCGAGTTGATGAACGAGGAAGGCGTGCTGGTGGTGCCCGGCTCGAGCTTCAACGTGCCCTACCGCAACCATTTCCGGGTGACCCTGCTGCCGGAGCCGGCGGTGATGCGCGACGTGTTCGCGCGCATCGACCGGGCGCTGTCGCGCCGCGCCGAGGCCAACACCAAGGTCGTGCCGCTCAAGCGCAAGCAGTCGGCGGCCTGAGCCCGGTCCCGTTCGCCGGTCCAGGAAGGAGCCGCCAGGCCGCGGCTCAATGCGCGCCGGCCTTGGAGAACAGGTTCATCACCAGCACGCCGGCGACGATCAGCGCCATGCCGGCGAGCGCCGGCAGGTCCAGTTTCTGCCCGTAGGCCAGCCAGCCGATCAACGCGACCAGGACGATGCCCAGCCCCGACCAGATCGCGTAGGCGACGCCGACCGGGATCGTCTTCAGGGTCAGCGACAACAGGTAGAAGGCGGCCGCGTACCCGGCCACCACCACGATCGACGGCAGCGGATTGCGGAAGCCATCGCTGGCCTTGAGCGAACTAGTCGCCACCACTTCGGCCAGGATCGCGCCTCCCAGCAGCAGCCACTGTTTCATCGCAAGCCTCCTCGGTGGACGAATGCCGCGATTGTGTATGCTCGGCCTCCATCCCGTCAGCCTTGTCCGCGCCGCGCTTGCGCGCCGTTCCCGCCGAACATGAACCATCGCTACCTCGCCCTGGGCGACTCCTACACCATCGGCGAAGGCGTGCCGGAATCGGGCCGCTGGCCGGTGCAGTTGGCGCAGGCGCTGCGCGCCCGCGGCATCGCGCTGGACGATCCGCAGATCGTCGCGACCACCGGCTGGACCACGGACGAGCTGGAAGCCGGCATCGATGCGGCCGCGCCGCAGGGGCCGTTCGGATTGGTGACGCTGCTGGTCGGCGTCAACAACCAGTACCGCGGCCGCCCGCTCGACGAGTACCGCGTCCAGTTCGCGGCGCTGCTCGAACGCGCCATCGCCTTCGCGGCCGGACGCCCGCAGCGCGTGCTGGTGCTGTCGATCCCGGACTGGGGCGTCACCCCGTTCGCGCGCGCGCAAGGCCGCGACGCGGCCCTGGTCGGGCGCGAGATCGATGCCTTCAACGCTGTCGCGCGCCAGGCCTGCGCCGGGCGCGGCGTCGCCTTCATCGACATCACGCCCTACAGCCGTGCGCACGGCGAGAAAGCGGACATGCTCGTCGACGACGCGCTGCATCCGTCCGCCGCGATGTACGCGGGCTGGACCGCGTTGACGCTGCCTGAAGCCGTGCGTGCCCTAAGCTGACCCCACCGCCGGCCCCGAAACGCACCGTGAGCGACACCGTCCGCCCGCTGAGTCCGCCGCAAGCCCAGGCGATCGCCCGCGCCTTCCTGCCGGCGCATCCGCTGGGCAACCGCTACGACTACTACTACACGCGCATCAAGCTGCGCACCGATCCTCTCTATCCCGGCGTGCTCGAGGCCCTGCGCGGCACCCGCGCGCCGCTGCTCGATCTCGGCTGCGGCCTGGGCCTGCTCGCGCACGCCCTGCGCGCCGACGGGCAGGCGCTGGACTATCGCGGCGTGGACATCGATGCCGCCAAGATCCGCCGCGCGCGCCGGATCGCCGAGCGGAGCGGCCTGCCGCGCACCCGTTTCGAGGTGCTCGACCTCAAGCACGGCGCACCTGGCCATCGCGGCAGCGTGGCCATCCTCGACGTCCTGCAGTACCTGCCCGAGGCCGGGCAATCCGGGCTGATCGCCGACACCGCGCGGATGCTGGAGCCCGGCGCCCGCCTGGTGATCCGCTGCGGGCTGGACGACGGCAGCCGGCGCGGCCGTACCAGCCGCATCGGCGATGTCCTGGCGCACGTGGCCGGCTGGATGCAGGAGCGCCCGCGCTGCCCTCCCACGCGCGCGCGCCTGCAGGCCGAGCTCGATGCCGCCGGGCTGCGCGCCCGCTTCACCCCGCTCTACGGCAATACCCCGTTCAACAACTGGCTGATCGTCGCCGAGCCGGCGTAACGCCGGCATCGTGCCGGGCGGCCCTGGCGCCCGGCTCACGCCCGCGGCAGCACCGCCGCCAGGCCGCGCTCGTCCAGCGCGCGCAGCACGCCTTCCAGGACCGCGAGGTTGTGGCCCCGGGCGATGCCCTCGTGCAGCAGCACGATCGCGCCGGGCCGCAGGTCGCGCACGATGCGCGCGACGGCCGCCCGGGGGTCGCAGGCCACCCCGTCGAACCCGCGCGCGCTCCAGGCCACCCGCACCAGTCCGTGCCTGCGCAGCGGTGCCGCCACCCAGGGATTGGTCATGCCGACCACCGAGCGGTACCAGCGCGGGGCCTGCCCGGCGATGTCGCGCAACGTGCGCTGGGCCTGGCCGATCTCGGCCGCCATCCGGCGCGGGCCCAGCGCCCAGAACCAGCGCTGCGGATGGGTATGGCTGTGGTTGCCGATGCCGTGGCCGCGGCGGACGATCTCGCGCACCAGCTCCGGCCGCCGCGCGGCCCGCTCACCGACCAGGAAGAAAGTGGCGCGGGCGCCATGCCGGTCGAGCAGGTCCAGCATCGCCAGCGTGTCGTCGGAGGGCCCGTCGTCGATGGTCAACCAGACCCGGGGCTCCGCCCCCGCCAGGCGGGTCGCGACCGGCGCGTACAGCCGGGCCCCGGGCAGGAACACCGCGGCGACGAAGCAGGCGTGCGAACCCAGCAGGGCCGGCACGCCCGCAGGCCAGCCGAACCGCCACCACAGCAGCGCCACCGCCAGCTGCGAGGCGGCCAGCCACCAGCCCCAGTGCGGGCGGAATGCGGCGCGATGCAGTGTTTCCGGAGAGCTCATGCCCCATCTTCGCATGGCGCGTAGAATGGACGGTCTCCCAGAAGATCCACGGTCCCCACGATGTCCCTCGACCCCGCCCTGCGTTCGCGCATCGAATCGCTGCTGCAATCCAACCGCGTCGTGCTGTTCATGAAAGGCCAGCCGAACATGCCGCAGTGCGGCTTCTCGGCCAAGGCCGTGGGCGTGCTGAACGAGCTGGGCGTGGACTACGCCCACGTCAACGTGCTGGCCGACCAGGAGATCCGCGAGGGCATCAAGGCCTACGGCGACTGGCCGACGATCCCGCAGCTGTACATCGACGGCGAGCTGGTCGGCGGCAGCGACATCATGCTGCAGATGTACGAGAGCGGCGAACTGAGCCAGCTGCTGGGCGTGGCCGCCCCGGACCTGACCCCGCCGTCGATCACCATCACCCCGGCGGCGGTGGAAATGCTCAAGGGCGCGCTCGCCGACGCCCCGGGCGCGGCGCTGCAGCTGGCGATCGATGCGCGCTTCCAGCCCAACTTCCAGCTGGTGCCGGAAAATCCCAAGGCGATCGCCGCCGAGTCCAACGGCCTGCGCGTGCAGTTCGACCCGTCCAGCGCGCGGCGCGCCGACGGCATCACCATCGACTGGGTGGACGACATCCGCGGCCGCGGCCTGGCGATCGACAACCCGAACGCGCCCAAGCCGGTGCAGGAACTGGCCCCGCGCGACGCCGACGACCAGGTCAAGGCCGGCACGCTGACGCTGGTGGACGTGCGCCCGGCCGACGAGCGCGCGATCGCCTCGGTCAACGCGCCGTTCCGCACGCTCGACGGCGAGGAGCGCGCCGCGCTGGAACGGCTGCCGAAGGACACCCCGCTGGCATTCCTGTGCCACCGCGGCGGCCGCAGCCTGCAGGCCGCCGAGCACTTCCGCGGCCTGGGCTTCACCCGCGTCTACAACGTCGCCGGCGGCATCGACGCCTGGTCCGACGAGGTGGACAACGGCGTGCCGAAGTACTGAGCCACGCGTCGGATCCGCGAAAAACGCCGCGAAAGCGGCGTTTTTTCGTTCGGGCCCGCCGCCTGCTTTTTGTGGGATCGGCTTCAGCCGCGGCGGGGTTTTTCAGCCGCTCCCACAAAAGCCCGCCAGGCCGGCCATCAACGATGGTCAACCCGCGAACCCGCCCTCGTCGAGGAAGCGCTGCTCCTCCGGCGTCGTGTCCCGCCCCAACGCCGCATTGCGGTGCGGGAAGCGCCCGAAGCGCGCGATGATGTCCCGGTGCAGCAGCGCCCATTCGGCGGCGCCCTCGCCGGGCAGGGCGCGATGCAGTTCGACCGAACGCGCCTGGTCGGCCGGATCCTCGCTGTGCTCGAACGGCAGGTAGAAGAACATCCGCAGCGAAGGGGCGACCTCGTAGTCGTAGCCGGCCTCGATCGCGCGGCGCGCATAGTGCCGCGCCAGGCCGTCGGTGGCATAGGCATGCGCGCCGCCGCGGAAGCAGTTCCGCGGGAACTGGTCGAGCAGGATCATCAGCGCCAGCGCGCCGTCGGCGCTGTCCATCCAGTGCTCGCATTCGCGGCGCGCGGCCGCGTGGTGCAGCTCGAGGAAATGCTGGCGGAAATTGGTGTCGAACGACTCGTTCTTCGAGAACCAGCGCTCCGGCCCCGCGCGCTCCCAGAACTCGCATACGGAGGCGATGTGCTTGCGTGTATCCGCGGGTTTCATCGAGCGGTCTCGGGGGTGCGGGCCGCCGCACAGCATGCCCGTTCCCGGTCAAGGGCACCCGCTGCGCCGCGTCACGGCGGGCCGGGAGCGTGACCTATGGGGCTTGGCAAGCCCGCCCCGCGCCGGCTAGCGTCGTGGCCGCTGCACGCAATCCATCCGGGGAAAAACCTGATGCGCCACTTCCTGCTCGCCGGCCTGGCCGGCGTCCTGCTGTGCGGGCCCGCGGCCGCGGCCTCGCGCTTCGTCGCCGATCCCTATCCCAGCACCTACGCGCCGCTCGCCTCCGGCCCGGTGCTGATCGAACACGCCACCGTGCTGACCGGGACCGGCCAGCGCCTGGACGATGCCGATGTGCTGCTGGCCGACGGCAAGGTCCAGGCCGTCGGCCGCGGCCTGCCGCCCCCCGCCGGCGCCGCCCGCGTCGACGGCAGGGGCAAGTGGGTGACGCCGGGCATCATCGACGTGCACTCGCACCTGGGCGTCTATCCCAGCCCCGGCGTGAAGGCGCACAGCGACGGCAACGAGATGACCGCGCCAGTCACTCCCAACGTCTGGGCCGAGCACTCGGTCTGGCCGCAGGATCCCGGCTTCCTGACCGCGCTGGCCGGCGGCATCACCTCGCTGCAGGTGCTGCCGGGCTCGGCCAACCTGATCGGCGGGCGCGGCGTGACCCTGAAGAACGTGCCCGCCACGACCTACCAGGCGATGAAGTTCCCCGGCGCGCCGTGGGGCCTGAAGATGGCCTGCGGCGAGAATCCCAAGCGCGTCTACGGCCAGAAGGGCGGCCCGGCCACGCGCATGGGCAACGTCGCCGGCTATCGCGCCGCCTTCATCGATGCGGCCGAGTACCTGCGCAAGAACGCACCGAAGAAGCAGCCCGCCAAGCACCACTGGTGGAGCCGCGGCGGCGACGACGACAGCAGCGGCGACACCGGCGGCAAGCGCGACCTCAAGCTGGACACGCTGGCCGGCGCGATCAACGGCGACATCCGCGTGCACATCCACTGCTATCGCGCCGACGAGATGGCGACGATGATCGACCTGTCCAAGGAATTCGGCTTCCACATCGCCGCGTTCCACCATGCGGTGGAGGCGTACAAGATCGCCGACCGGCTCGCGCAGGAACGCATCTGCGGCGCGATGTGGGCCGACTGGTGGGGCTTCAAGATGGAGGCCTTCGACGGCATCCAGGAGAACATCGCGCTGGTCGACCGCCCCGCCGACAGCTGCGCGATCGTGCATTCCGATTCGGAGGAAGGCATCCAGCGGCTCAACCAGGAAGCGGCCAAGGCGATGGCCAGCGCGCGCCGCGCCGGGCTCCAGGTCGCGCCCGAGCACGCCATCGCCTGGATCACCCTCAACGCGGCCAAGGCGCTGGGCATCGAGAAGCAGACCGGTTCGCTGGAGCCGGGCAAGATGGGCGACGTCGTGGTGTGGAACGGCAGCCCGTTCAGCTCGTATGCGCTGGCCGAGAAGGTCTACATCGACGGTGCGCAGGTCTACGACCGCCACGACCGGAGCTTGCAGCCGGTCTCGGACTTCATGCTGGGCCAGGGAGGTGCGCCGTGATTCGCCTTGCTTTCGCTCGCCTTGCCTTGGCCCGCATTGCTTCTGCCCGTCGTTCCCGCGAAGGCGGGAACCCAGGGACGTCGCCGTGGACTTCGCATGCAGGGACGTGCCCCGGTTTTCCTGCAGGAGAACGGAAGAAGCGAGGCCGCTGGGTTCCCGCCTTCGCGGGAACGACGGCCTTGCTGCTGTCGCTGTTCTGGTCCGGCCACGCTATCGCGCAAGACGTGCTGATCCGCGACGCCACCGTGCACACCGCCACCGCGCAAGGCACGCTGCAGCATGCCGACGTGCTGGTGCAGGGCGGCACGATCCGCGCGATCGGCCACGGCCTGGCCGCGCCGGCCGGTGCCAGCGTGGTCGAGGCCGCGGGGCGGCCGCTGACGCCGGCCTTGTTCGGCGGCATCACCGAGATCGGCATCGAGGAGGTCTCCGGCGAGGACGCCACCGTCGACAGCGGCCTGAAACTGGCCGACCAGCCGATGCGCCCCGAGTTCGACGCCACCCTCGCCTACAACCCGGATTCGGTGCTGGTGCCGGTGGCGCGCGTGGAAGGCATCGGTTTCACGGCGCTCGGCGCGACGACGTCCGGTGCCTTCGTCGCCGGCCAGGGCGGCGTGGTGCGGCTGGACGGCAGCGCCGATCCGATCGGCCCGCATGCGCTGTTCCTGCGCCTGGGCGCGGATGCGTCCGAACTGACCGGCAACTCGCGCGCGGCGCAATGGATGCTGCTCGACCAGTTGGTCGCCGAGGCGCGCGGCCGCGTGCCGGCCGATTCGCCGCATGCCCTGCTCACCCCGGCCGGCCGGGCGGTGCTGGCGAAGTACCTCGCCGGCCAGGGCCGCATCGTGGTGCAGGTCGAGCGCGCCGCCGACATCCGCCAGCTCCTCCGCTGGGCGCAGCGCGAGAAGGTCCGGATCGCCATCGCCGGTGGCAGCGAGGCGTGGAAGCTGGCCCCGCAACTGGCCCAGGCCAAGGTCCCGGTACTGGTCGAAGCCCTGGCCGACCTGCCGTCCAACTTCGACCAGATCGGCGCGACCCTGGAGAACGCCGCGCGCCTGCGCGCCGCCGGCGTGGAAGTGAGCTTCACCCAGGGCGGCGACGGTTCGCACAACGCGCGCAAGGTGCGGCAGCTGGCCGGCAACGCCGTCGCCAACGGCCTGCCGTGGGACGACGGCCTGGCCGGCCTGACCCGGGTGCCGGCGGAGATCTTCGGCGTCGGCGACCGCATCGGCAGCATCGCGGTCGGCAAGCAGGCCGACCTGGTGCTGTGGGAAGGCGACCCGCTCGACGTGGCCCATTACGCCGAGCAGGTCTGGCTCGGCGGCCGCGCCATCCCGATGCGCTCGCGCCAGACCGAACTGCGCGACCGCTACCTGCGCCAGCAGGGCTCGCTGCCGCGCTCGTATTCGCGTTGAGCACGGACGGGCAGGAGGCGATGCATCGCCCCTGCCCGCCGCACCCGGCCTCAGTTCGCGTTGATGGTCGCGTTGAAGTAGGCCCAGCCGTTGCCGCGCACGACCTCGAAACCGGCCTCGACCACGTGCAGGTACATGGAGTTGTTGTAGCGCCCGTCCTGCGAGCGGTTGGCATGCAGCCAGTTGAGGAACGGCTTCACGTCCAGGTTGAGGCTGCCGCTGGTGGCCAGGTTGGCCTGCCCGGCGGTGCCGGTCGGGATGAAGGTATAGACGTAGTAGCCGGCGCCGCTGTTGTAGCCCTCCCACAGGTCGAAGGTGCGGCCGCCGGCGCTGATCACGCGCGTGCCGGTCTGGGTGCCGATCGGCCACGAATTGTGGTCGCCCCAGATCATCACCTCCAGCTGCGGCGTGCCCTTGTTGGTGTCCCAGCGGAAGAACATGTCGTAGGCGAAGTCGCCGCCGAGGTTGGTGCCGCCAGCCTGGTAGCCGAAGGTCACCGGGATGCTGTTGATAGTCGAGACCCGCTTCGGGAACAGCGTGTCGCTGGTCGGATTCCAGTCGTAGTGCCAGCCGCGCACGATGGCCGGGTAGCCGTAGAGATTGTTGGTGGAGTAATTGAAGGTCACCGTCATCTCGGGCAGGCTGCCGGTACCGAACGAGCCTTGCATGACGTTGTTGGGATCGTTGAAGTTGTTGACCCAGGCGTAGTGGTTGCCGAACACCTTGTACGGCCCGGCCCAGGCGGCCGGCGCGAGCGCGGCCAAGGCCAGCGCCAGCACGACGCGCGAGCGGCGGCGCGGCGATGGCGGTGCGGCGGAACGATCGCGAGACACGTGGTTCGAACTGGCGCGTTGCATGTGGTGCCCTCCCGAGATGGCATCCTGCCCAGGTCCGGGCGGCTCCTGCCGCCGGCCGCGGCCATCGGACCGCAGCCGTGGGCGACCGTAGCAGCCTGTGCACTGCAGCATTCATCACGATTACGCCGCGCCCTATGCCGGTTCGGAAATAGCGAGGCACAGTCGTCGCATCCTGCGTGCGCGGCTTCGTACTTCGGGTCGCGGCGTGGATAATCGGGAAGGATCCAGCGTCCGTTTCCGCCTCTCTCCGGGAACCTGCACCTGCCTCGTCGTGCCCGCCGGAGCGGGAACCGGACATCGCTTGCAGGCCGGGCAACGGCCGGATCCATGAGCCCGCTCGCGCGGGAACCACGGCCCATCGTCCCCAGCGCCGCGAAAGCTCCAAGGAGGACCACCATGCAGCTCCCCTGGTACTTCGACTTCGTTTCGCCGTTCGCCTACCTGCATTGGCAGAAGCTGCAGCGCATGCCGCAGGCGGCCCAGGTGCAGCCGGTCCCGATCCTGCTCGGCGCGGTGCTGGAAGCGACCGGCATCCGGGGCCCGGCCGAGATTCCCGGCAAGCGGCTTTTCACCTACCGCCGCGTGCAATGGCAAGCCGAGCACGACGACGTGCTGCTGCGCTTCCCACCGGCGCATCCGTTCAATCCGCTCCCGGCCCTGCGCCTGTGCATCGCGGTCGGCGGGCACGCCCAGGCGGTCGATGCGATCTTCGACTGGATATGGCGCAACGGCTATCCCGGCGACAGCGCCGCCGCGCTCGCCCCGGTGGCCGAGGTGCTCGGGGTCACCGACCCGGAAGCGGCGATCGCCGCGCCGGAGGTGAAGGCGCAACTGCGCGCCAATACCGAGGCCGCCCTCGCCGCCGGCGTGTTCGGCGTGCCCACCCTGGCCATCGGCGGGGAGCTGTTCTGGGGCAACGACGCGCACGGCCTGATCGAGACGGTGCTGACCGATCCCGAGTACCTGGCGCGCGAGCCGATGGCGAGGCTGGCCACGCTGCCGGAGGGCATCCGCCGCGGAGGATAGGCCAAGCCGCTACGCGGCCCGGCATTTTTGCGATAGCTTTCACACTCGAATTGGGACGCAGCAGCCGGAGGGGGCAACGATGCGTATCGGAATCGTGGTGGATTCTGCCTGCGATCTGCCACAGGACTTCATCCAGAAGAACAACATCGTCGTCCTGCCGATCACCGTGCGGATCGGCGAGGCGGTACTGGCCGACCACCGCGACGAGGAGGCCACGCTGGAGTTCCTGCGCGCCCACGTCGCCGAGCGCGGCCACGAAGCCGAGACCACGCCGTTCTCGGTCAACCAGATCCGCGACCTGTTCCTGGAGCGGCTGGTCATCGACTACGACCACGTGTTCTGCCTGACCATCTCCAAGCTGCGCAGCCAGATCTTCGACAATGCGACCCAGGCCAGCTTCGCGATCCTCAACGACTACAAGCCGGTGCGGCAGTCGGCCGGCTACAACTCGCCGTTCGCGTTGCGGGTGATCGACACGCTCAACCTGTTCGCCGGCCAGGGCGTCACCGCCGTGGAAGCGGCGCGCCTGCGCGCGCAGGACGCCAGCGTCGCGCAGATCCGCACGCGCATCGAGCAGTTGGCCGAGAACACCTATGGCTACATGATCCCGCGCGACCTGTACTACCTGCGCGCGCGGGCCCGCGCCAAGGGCGACCGCAGCGTCGGCCTGATCAGCGCCGCGCTCGGCAGCGCGCTGGACATCAAGCCGGTGCTGCGTGCGTACCGCGGCGTGACCGAACCGGTGGCCAAGCTGAAAGGCTTCGAACCTTCGGTGCAGAAGATGTTCGAGTTCACCGCCCGCAAGGTACGCGAGGGCCTGATGACGCCGACCGTATGCGTCGGCTACGGCGGCGAACTCCAAGAACTGCGCGCCCTGCCCGGCTACGCCGCATTGCGCGACGCCTGCGTGGAAAAGGAGGTCGAACTGTTCGAGAGCGTGATGAGCCTGACCGGCATGGTCAACGTCGGCAAGGGCGCGGTCGCCGTGGGCTTCGCGGCCGCACCGCATGGATTCTCGGCCTAGGAGGATCGCGCCATACGGATGACGGCCGACGCCTCACGCGGTCGCCTTGCCCGGGCGGCCTGGACGGCTGCCCATCGGCCTCGCCAGCCCGGCCGCTCCATCCCTCACCCCGCCCAGAGCGACCGCAGCGCCGCAATCCCCTGCGCCCCATGCCGCCGCGCCTCGGCCAGGTGCGACGGATGCAATCCGCCGCCCGCGTAGATCGGCAGCGACACCTTCTCCCGCATCGCCTCGAACGCTTCCCAGCCGAACGGCGCCGCCGGCGCGGACACGCTGGAAAGCACCGGCCCCAACACCGCGAAGTCGCACCCGATCCGCTGCGCCTGCTGCAGGCTGGGCAAATCGTGGCAGGACGCGGCGACCGGCTGTCCGGCTGGCAGCGGCCGCCCGTCGAGGCCCCCCAGCTGCACGGCGTCGAGATGCACGCCGATCCCCAGCTCGCGGGCCAGCGCGATGTCGCCCTCGAGCAGGAGCTGCACCGGGTTGCGCCCCCGCTGCGCCAACACTCGCTCGACCAGATGCGCCCGGCGCGCGGGATCGCGCCCGCGCGTGCACAGGTGCATGCGCCGGACGCCCGCGCGCAGCAACTGCCCGACGCGCTCCAGCCAGCGCTCCTCGTCCGCGCCGGGTTCGGGCGTGACCAGGTAGTGCTCCGGCTGGCGCAGCATCGCGACCACAGGCAGGTCCGCCGGCGGCATCGAGTAGCGCTCGAGCTTCTCCGGGCTCACCCAGGTCAGCGCCTGCCCTTCGCGCCCGCGCGGCTGGCCCTTCCAGCCGTCGATGCGCCGCACTTCCAGGCGCAGGCGCTTGTCCGGATACAGTTGCGGCACTTCCATCAGCCACTCGCCGACCTGGGCCTCGATGCCCAGTTCCTCCTGCAGTTCGCGCACCAGCGCATCTTCCGAGCTCTCGCCCGGCTCGCGCTTGCCGCCGGGGAATTCCCACAGCCCCGGCATGTCCCGGGTCTCGGTACGGCGTGCCAGCAGGATGCGGCCGCGCGCGTCCTGGATGACGCCGGCCACGACATGGATCGATCTCAAGGGTTCAGGCATGCCCGCGACTTTGCCGTGATGGACCGGCGTCGGGCAATAGAGACGGATATCCTTTCAGCACTTGGAGACCCATATCAGTCGTCAAACCAGCCCTACATGGATGCCCAAGAACCTCGTGCTTTCCCCAGGAGGCCCAAGTCGCTGGCTGGGACCCCGCCGATGCGGGGACGACGGTAGAAGGCATATCGCAAGCCCCCCAACCCGCCACAGAACTCTCTGGAGCGGAGCCCCCTTAGTAAGGGGGCGCGGCGACAGCCGCGGGGGATTGGAAGTGTCGAGCCGGGACCCGAACTTCGCCGGGCGAAGTTTGGGGCGCAGCGGGCGAAGCCCGATGCGTGCTCCCCCTTGGTAAGGGGGCGCGGCGACAGCCGCGGGGGATCGGAGGTAAGACCGCGAGCCCGGAATCCGCGTAGCGGATTCCGGGTGCGCAGCCCGTGAAACGGGCTGCGCCACGGTCAGCTCAGCGTCAACTGAGCTGACCGTGGCAGTGCTTGTACTTCTTGCCGCTGCCGCACGGGCACGGATCGTTGCGGCCGACCTTCGGCGCCTCGCGGACGACCTGGGCGACCGCGCCCGCACCGGGACCGCGGCCGGCCACCTCGGCGGCCTCCTCGTCGGCGCCGTAGCCACCCGCCTCCTGGTGCTGGAACTGCGAGGCCAGCAGGCGCGCCTCGGCCTGGCGACGCTCCTGCTCCTCCAGCGCGGCCACCTCCTCCTCGCTGCGGATGCGCACGCGCGCCAGCAGGTTCACCACCTCGCGCTTGACGTTCTCCAGCATCTCCGAGAACAGCTCGAACGCTTCCTTCTTGTACTCCTGCTTGGGCTGCTTCTGCGCGTAGCCGCGCAGGTAGATGCCCTGGCGCAGGTAGTCCATCTTGGCCAGGTGTTCCTTCCAGCCCTGGTCGAGCACGGTCAGCATCACGTGTTTCTCGAGCGCGCGCATGGTCTCGGCGCCGACCGCGGCCTCCTTCTCGGCGAAGTGGCTGGCCACCGCTTCCTGCACCTTCTCGGCGATCTGCTCGGCGTCCAGTTCCTCGTGCTCCGCGGCGATCTTCACCAGCGGCATCTGCACGCCCAGTTCCGCCTCCAGCGTGGCCTCCAGGCCCGGCAGGTCCCACTGCTCGTCCACCGAGTTCGGCGGCACGAAACGCGCGACCAGGTCGTAGACCACGTCGGTGCGGATGCCGTCGATGTTCTCCTTGACCGACTCGGCGTCCAGCAGTTCGTCGCGCTGGGCGTAGATCACCTTGCGCTGGTCGTTGTTGACGTCGTCGAAGTCGAGCAGGTTCTTGCGGATATCGAAGTTGTGCGCCTCGACCTTGCGCTGGGCCTTCTCGATCTGGCGGCTGACCAGGCGGTCCTCGATGACGTCGTCTTCCTTCATGCCCATCATGCGCATCGCCTTCTGCACCCAGTCGGAGGCGAAGATGCGCATCAGGTTGTCTTCCAGCGACAGGTAGAAGCGCGACGAACCCGGGTCGCCCTGGCGGCCGGAACGGCCGCGCAGCTGGTTGTCGATGCGCCGCGACTCGTGCCGCTCGGTACCCACGATGTGCAGGCCGCCGGCGGCCTTGACCGCTTCGTGGCGGCGCTGCCATTCGGTCTTGGCCTTGAAGCGCGCGTCCTCGCCGGCGTCCGGACCCAGCGCCTGCAGCTCCGCCTCCAGCGAACCGCCGAGCACGATGTCGGTGCCGCGGCCGGCCATGTTGGTGGCGATCGTCACCGCGCCGGGCAGGCCGGCGTTGGCGACGATGGTCGCCTCGCGCTCGTGCTGCTTGGCGTTGAGCACCTCGTGCTTCACGCCGGCCTTGCGCAGGTGCTCGGACAGCATCTCCGAGGTCTCGATCGAGGTGGTGCCGACCAGCACCGGCTGGCCGCGCTTGGCGCAATCCTCAATGTCCGCCAGCACCGCGTTGAACTTGCCCTTGCGGTTGAGGAACACCTGGTCCGGATAGTCCTTGCGGATGGTCGGCTTGTTGGTCGGGATCACCACTACTTCCAGGCCGTAGATGCTCTGGAACTCGTAGGCTTCCGTGTCGGCCGTGCCGGTCATGCCGGACAGCTTCTTGTACATGCGGAACAGGTTCTGGAAGGTGATGCTCGCCAGCGTCTGGTTCTCGCGCTGCACGGGCACGCCTTCCTTCGCTTCCACGGCCTGGTGCAGGCCGTCGGACCAGCGCCGGCCCGGCAGCGTGCGGCCGGTGAACTCGTCGACGATCACCACCTCGCCGTCGCGCACGATGTAGTCCACGTCGCGCTGGTAGATCGCATGGGCACGCAGCGCCGCGTTGAGGTGGTGGACCACGCTAAGGTTCTGCGCCGCGTACAGCCCCTCGGCGTCGCCGCCGATGATGCCGGCCTGGCGCAGCAGCTCCTCGGCGCGCTCCATGCCGGCTTCCGACAGGTGCACCTGCTTGGACTTCTCGTCCACCCAGTAGTCGCCCTCGCCTTCCTCCTCGGCCTGGCGGGTCAGTTGCGGCACGATCCGGTTGACGCGGATGTACAGCTCCGGCGATTCGTCGGCCGGGCCGGAGATGATCAGCGGGGTGCGCGCCTCGTCGATCAGGATCGAGTCCACCTCGTCGACGATGGCGTAGTGCAGGCCGCGCTGGTAGCGGTCGGCCTTGGACAGCGCCATGTTGTCGCGCAGGTAGTCGAAGCCGAACTCGTTGTTGGTGCCGTAGGTGATGTCGGCCGCGTAGGCGGCATGCTTGTCGCTGTGCGGCATGCCCGGGTAGACCACGCCCACGCTCAGGCCCAGCCAGTTGTACAGCTTGCCCATCTGCGCGGCGTCGCGGCGGGCCAGGTAGTCGTTGACGGTGACCACGTGCACGCCCTTGTCTTCCAGGGCGTTGAGGTACACCGGCAGCGTCGCCACCAGGGTCTTGCCCTCGCCGGTGCGCATTTCGGCGATCTTGCCCAGGTGCAGCACCATGCCGCCGATCAGCTGCACGTCGTAGTGGCGCATGCCGAGCACGCGCTTGCTGGCCTCGCGGCAGACCGCGAAGGCCTCGGGCAGCACCTTGTCCAAGGTCTCGCCGCCGGCGATGCGCTGCCTGAACTCGGGGGTCTTGGCCTGCAACTCCGCATCGGAGAGCTTCTCCAGCTCCGGCTCGAGGGCATTGATCTTGGCGACGATCCGGTTGAGCTGGCGGAGCAGGCGTTCGTTGCGACTGCCGAAGACGCGGGTAAGCAGGCTGTTGATCATTGAATAAACCGGTTGAAAAGGAACGGTTCGACCGGCGCCGGCTCCCCTGGACCCGAGCGCCGTAAACGAAACAGGGCGCAATGCGCCCTGTCTCTGGCAACGCCTCATTGTAGCTTGGGGCGGCCCCGGGTGATTCAAGCCCGCATCACCGGCGATCCCGGGAGCGCCGGGCCCGCCGCCGGGCGGGACGAGGCTCAGCCGCGGCCGCTGCGCCCGACCGGCGTGGTGCTGTCGCCCAGGAACTTGCGCGGGTTCATCACCCGCCCGTCCTTCCAGACCTCGAAATGCACGTGCGCGCCGGTGGAACGGCCGGTCGACCCGGCCTTGGCGATCTGCTGGCCGGCGCGCACCAGGTCGCCGACCTTCACCACCAGCCGCGAATTGTGCGCGTAGCGGGTCACGTAGCCATTGCCGTGATCGACCTCGACCACGTTGCCGTAGCCGCTGCGGACGCCGGAAAAGCTGACCACGCCATCGGCCACCGCCAGCACCGGGTCGCCGACGTTGGCGTGGAAGTCGATGCCCTTGTGCTCGGCCGCGCCGCCGCTGAACGGATCGGCGCGCCGGCCGAAGCCGGAGGTGATGTAGCTGTTCTTGATCGGCGTGCGCGACGGCACCGCGTTCTGTTCCAGCTGGTGGTCGAACATCAGCGACGCCAGCACGTTCAGTTGCTTGCCCGAGGTGGAGAACTGCTGCTCGAGTTGCCCTAGAGACTGCTTGAGGTCCTGGGCCGGCATGTCCTGCATCGGCTCGTCGCCGCCACCGACGCCGACCGGATCCTCGAAGTCGAACTCGCCGTCCTTGAGCTGGCCCATCTCGGTCAGGCGCTGGCCCAGCGCGTTGAGGCGGTTGGCCTGGGCCTGCAGCTCGCCCAGCCGCGCGGCGAGCGCGTTGACCTCGGCCTGCGACTCGCGCCGCACCTTCGCCAGCTCGGCCTGTTGCTGCTCGACCTTGGCCTGCAGGCGGGAATTGTCCACCATGCCCACTGCGACACTGCTGCCGATCCCGGCCAGCAGGCCCACGCCCAGCACGGTGCCCAGCACCACGAGCGGGCGGTTCTCGGCGAAACCCTGGAGCCGCCGCACGAGGCGCTGCCCACCGGTTTCCCTGGATTTGATTACGATCTTCTTCAAAGCCATCTGCGTTGTCATGTCAAAGCCGAACTCCAGCACACCCAACTCTCCCCCCCGGCCGGCCCTCGAGGCCGCGCTGGCGGAAAAGTCTGGCGATCCCCTGCGCAGAGCCCTGTGGCTTGATGCGCTGGATCGGCAGTTGCGCCCCCATCTGCCGCCTTCGCTCGCCAATCGTTGCCGGCTGGCCAACGTGAAGGACGGACAGCTCGTTTTTCTCGTCGAATCCCCGGTCTGGCACGCCAAGTTGCGGCTCGCCGAACACCAGCTCATCGATGCCGCCCACTCCATCGGGCTGAAGGTCACGCGAGTGACCATCAAGACCGCGACCGCTGCGCTGCGTTCCCCAACGCAACAGGATCCACACCGGTCACAACCGATTTCCGAGGCCACGCAGAGAGGACTGCGCGACGCATTGGCGTCCTTGCAGGATGTCGCGCCGACCCGGGAGTCCCCCGCACGTGGAAGTGCGGGCTCTCGCGAAGGACTCGCCAAGAAGCGCTGACGTCCCCGGCTCCGGGAGCCGGCTTCGCGCGTGAAGGGAATGCAAAAAGCCCGCACGCGACCGGACGCATCCTAGCCGCCTTGGCGCGGGCAATCGTTAGATGAAAATTAAGAAAACGTTAAATTCAGCCTATGGGGCCGACGGGGTTCACGTTTCGGGACGGCACCCCTCCCGTTGGGCGACTCAGGCGTAGGCGGGCGAGGCGTAGACCACCGGCGGCGGCGTCGAACCCTCGGGGAAGCTCACCCACTCCCAGGCCGACTGCTCGGCCAGCAGCGCCCGCACCAGCTTGTTGTTGAGCGCGTGGCCGGACTTGAAGCCCTCGTAGTGCCCCAGGATCGGGCCGCCGGCGAGGTACAGGTCGCCGATCGCGTCCAGGATCTTGTGGCGCACGAATTCGTCGGCGTAGCGCAGGCCGTCCTCGTTGAGCACGCGGAACTCGTCGAGCACGATCGCGTTGTCCATCGAGCCGCCCAGGCCGAGGTTGCGCTCGCGCATGTACTCCAGGTCGCGCATGAAGCCGAAGGTGCGGGCGCGCGAGATTTCCTTGATGTAGGCCGCGGTGGAGAACTCGATCTCCTGGCGCGACTGCCGCGCCGGGATCATCGGGTGGTCGAACTCGATGGTGAAACCGAGCTTGTAGCCGTCGTAAGGCTCGAAACGGGCGATCTTGTCGCCGTCGCGCACTTCGATCGGCTGCTTGATGCGGATGAAGCGCTTGGCCGCGTCCTGCTCGACGATGCCGGCGGACTGCAGCAGGAACACGAACGGCCCGGAAGACCCGTCCATGATCGGCAACTCGGCCGAGGACAGCTCCACGATCGCGTTGTCGATGCCGAGGCCGGCGAAGGCCGACATCAAGTGCTCGACGGTCTGGATCTTGGCGCCGTTGCAGGTCAGGCCGGTGCACAGGGTCACCTCGGTCACCAGCTCGCCGCTCGCGGGGACTTCCACCACCGGATCCAGGTCGACGCGGCGGAACACGATGCCATGGTTGGCCGGCGCAGGTCGCAGGGTCATGTAGACCTTGTTGCCGCTGTGCAGGCCGATGCCGGTGGCACGAATCGTGTTCTTCAGGGTGCGTTGCTGGGTCATGACCGGGAGTGTGAAGGACAGGTGCAGACGGGAGCTGAACCGGGCGCGAGGGCGCCGAATTAGCCGAATCTTAACATTTAGCAGGTCCGGATTGCTGCCGTATCACTCGTCGTGGCGCGGTCGGCAAAACCTGCCGGGCCCTTTGGGACCCGGCAGAAAGAGGACCCGGCACGAGGGCCGGCTCTTGTGAGGGACTCACAAGATGATGGTGCCGCGGCGCGGGGTGGACAAGGCCCCACGCCACGTTCAAGCCCCCTCCCCGGAGAGGGGCGGGGTCGGGGCCCCGGACAAGCCCTTGCGCCATCCAACCGCGCAAGGCCACGCCCGTGCCCCCTCCAACGCTTCGCGTCGTCCTCCTCCCCATGGGAGGAAGAGTCCGCTCAGCCGGCCTGGCGACGCAGGACCCGCCGCCGCGCCTGCGAAGGACTGCTTCGCGCGGCGGTGGGCGCCCGGCCGGGGACGGCCAGGCCGGACGCTCCGAAGTCGCCATGCATCGCCATGGATGGCCTCAGTCGGCCTGGCGGCGCAGGAAGGCAGGGATGTCCAGGTAGTCGCTCGGCAGTTCCGCGGTCGGCACGGTCGAGGCCAGCGAGGACGACGAGGCGGCCGCCGTGTCGCTGCTCGGACGGCGCAGGCCCAGGCCCATCGAACCGCCCACCGCGCGCGAAACCGCGTCGCCGCCGTTGTCGTAGTCGCCGAACTCGGCCTGGCCGGTGGTGGCGTTGCGCACCAGCTTGATCGGGGCGCGCTCGCCCGGGCGCTGCGACTGGCGCGACACCGCGCGGTTCAGGCCGGTGGCGACCACGGTCACGCGGACCTCGTCCTGCATGTCCGGGTCCAGCACGGTGCCGACCACCACGGTCGCGTCCTCGGAGGCGAAGCCTTCGACGGTGCGGCCGATCTCGTCGAACTCGGCCATGGTGAAGTCCGGGCCGGCGGTGATGTTGACCAGGATGCCGTTGGCGCCGGCCAGGTTGACGTCGTCCAGCAGCGGGTTCTGGATCGCCGCCTCGGCCGCGGCCTGGGCGCGGTCGTCGCCGCGCGCCGAGCCGGTGCCCATCATCGCCAGGCCCATCTCGCTCATCACGGTGCGCACGTCGGCGAAGTCCACGTTGATCAGGCCCGGGCGCACGATCAGGTCGGCGATGCCCTGCACGGCGCCCTGCAGCACGTCGTTGGCGGCGCGGAACGCCTGGATCATCGTGGCGTTGCGGCCGAGCACGGTGATCAGCTTCTCGTTCGGGATCGTGATCAGCGAGTCGCAGTGCTGGCTCAGCTCCTCGATGCCCTTCAGCGCGACCTGCATGCGGCGACGGCCCTCGAACGGGAACGGCTTGGTCACCACCGCCACGGTCAGGATGCCCATCTCCTTGGCCAGCTGCGCCACCACCGGCGCGGCGCCGGTGCCGGTGCCGCCGCCCATGCCGGCGGTGATGAACACCATGTCCGCGCCCTGCAGCGCGTCCATGATGCGCTCGCGGTCCTCCAGCGCGGCCTGGCGGCCGACTTCCGGATTGGCGCCCGCGCCCAGGCCCTTGGTGACGTTGCTGCCGAGCTGCAGCTGCAGCTTGGCGCCGCAGTTCTTGATCGCCTGCGAGTCGGTGTTGGCGGTGATGAACTCCACGCCCTCCACGCTGCTGTTGACCATGTGCGCCACGGCGTTGCCGCCGCCGCCGCCGACGCCGACGACCTTGATCACCGCGTTCGGTGCCATCTTCTCGATCAGTTCGAAATGTGCCATGTCCGTTGTCCTCTTTATGGTGGAGCCGTGATTCGTGATTGGCGATTGGCGATTCGATGAATCACTTCGGCACCACCACAAATTCCGGCGTTCTCTTGTTGGTTGTTCTACTGCCCTGCTACAACGCTTGCCCTGCTCTTGCTCTTGCTTTTGCCCTTACGAATCACCAATCACGAATCCCGGCCCTCAGAACTCGCCGCGATACCAGTTCCGCAACTTCTTGAACAAACTGCCGGCGCGCCCGGTCGGGATCGACGGGCGGCGCGGGTGCTCGATCTGGCTGCCCATCAGCAGCAGGCCGACGCCGGTGGCGTGGACCGGGTTGCCGACCACTTCGCCCAGGCCGGTGACGTGCTGCGGGATGCCCACGCGCACCGGCATCTGCAGCATTTCCTCGGCCAGCTCGACCACCCCTTCCATCTTCGAGGCACCGCCGGTGAGCACCATGCCGGCGCGCACCAGTTCCTCGAAGCCCGAGCGACGCAGTTCGGCCTGCACCATCTCGAAGATCTCCTCGTAACGCCCCTGCACCGCCTGCGCGAGCGAGGCGCGCGGCATCCGCCGCGGCGGCCGGTCGCCGACCGACGGCACCTGGATGCTTTCCTCCGCGGTGGCCAGCTGCGCCAGCGCGCAGGCGTAGCGCACCTTGATCTGCTCGGCTTCCGGCGTGGGCGTGCGCAGCATGTGCGCGATGTCGTTGGTGACGTGGTCGCCGGCGATCGGCAGCGAGGCGGTATGGCTGATCGCGCCCTGCACGTACACGGTGATGTCGGTGGTGCCGGCGCCGATGTCGACCAGCACCACGCCCAGCTCGCGCTCGTCGGCGGTCAGCACCGCCACCGAGGACGCCAGCGAGGACAGCACCAGGTCGTCGACCTGCAGGCCGCACTTCTGCACGCACTTGCTGATGTTGGCCGCCGCCGACTGCGCGCAGGTCACCAGGTGCGCGTGCACTTCCAGGCGCACGCCGGTCATGCCGACCGGGTTGCGGATGCCTTCCTGCGAGTCGTCCAGCACGTACTCGCGCGGGATCGCGTGCAGGATGCGCTGGTCGGCCGGGATCGCCACCGCCTTGGCGGCCTCCAGCACGCGCTCCAGGTCGTTCCAGGTGACCTCGCCGTCGCGGATCGGCTGGATGCCCTGCGAGTTGCGGCACTGCACGTGGTTGCCGGAGATCGAGGCGTAGACCGAGCGGATCTCGCAGCCGGCCATCAGTTCGGCTTCCTCGACCGCGCGCTGGATCGATTGCACGGTGGACTCGATGTCCACGACCACGCCGCGCTTGAGGCCGCGCGATTCGTGCGTGCCGATGCCGATCACCTCGATCGGATTGCCCGGCGAGTACTCGCCGACCAGCGCGGTCACCTTGGAGGTGCCGATGTCGAGTCCGACGATGAGGGATTTGTCGCCTTTGCGGTTCATGTTCTGGAGCCGGGATTCGGGATTCGGGATTGGGGATTCGCGAGGAGTGGATTGCCGATGGCGGGGACCGGGCCGTAGGACGCGGCGCTTCGGGGCGTCGCCTTTTCCGATCCCGAATCCCGAGCCCCCACTGCCTGCCTCTCCACCGTGAAGCCGTTGGTGTAGCGGAGGTCGGCGCGCACGATCGGCTGGGCCGGATCGGCCAGTTGCGGCAGCACGCGCGCGAAGCGCTGCAGGCGCGCCTTGGCGTCGTCGCGCCCGACCACCACCTGCACGTCGTTGCTCAGGCCGAGCGACCAGCTGCCGCGCGCGTCCAGCGCCAGCCGCTTCACGTCGAGGCCCGCCGGCGCGAACAGCGCGCGCGATTCGTTGTAGAGCGCGACCACCTCGGCGGTCTTGCCGTCCGGCCCGTCCAGTTGCGGCAGCTCGAGATCCTTCAGGCGCGGCGGCACCGGGAACAGCCGCCCCTGCTCGGACAGCATCCGGTCGGCGCCCCAGCGCGCGAAGGGCTTGTGCTCGACCACGCGCACTTCCAGCACGTCCGGCCAGCTCTTGCGCACCTGCGCGCTCTCCACCCACGGCAAGCGCTCGATCGCGTCCTGCGCGTCCTGCAGCTTGACCGCGAAGAAGCCCGACTTCGCATACGGCAGCACCACGGCGCGCAGCTGCTCCGGCGAGATGCGCTTGAAATCCCCGGTCACGCGCAAGCGGCTCAACGGCCAGCGCTCGGCGCCGACCCAGCCGTTGAGCACGGCCACCACCGGCAGCGCGACCAGCGCCACCGCGAGCAGCCATGCCAGGATGCGCAGCGAGGCGTTGAGCATCAGGCCGCGTCCTCCAGCGTCATCTCCAGCACGCGCCAGACCAGTTCCTCGAACGACACGCCGAGCTGGCGCGCGGCCTTGGGCACCAGCGAGTGGCTGGTCATGCCCGGCGCGGTGTTGACCTCCAGCAGGTAGAACGCGCCGCTGGCGCGGTCGCGCATCACGTCGACGCGGCCCCAGCCACGGCAGCCGGCGGCGCGGAACGCGGCCAGCGCGATGCGGCCGATCTCGGCTTCGGCCGCGCCATCGAGGCCGGGACACAGGTATTGGGTGTCCTCGGCGATGTACTTGGCGTTGTAGTCGTACCACTGGCCCTTGGGCACGATCCGGATCGACGGCAGCGCGAGGTCGCCGAGGATGGCGACGGTCAGCTCGTCGCCTTCGACCAGTTGCTCCATCAGCAGCTCGCCGTCGTAGCGCGCGGCCAGCGCGACGGCCTCGCCGAGCTGGGCGCCGTCGAACACGCGGCTCACGCCGACGCTGGAGCCCTCGTTGGCCGGCTTGACGATCACCGGCAGGCCGAGGCCGGCGGCGGCCGAACGCACTTCCTCCGGGCTCGCGCCCGCGGCCAGCGCCGTGTAGCGCGGCGTCGGCAGGCCCAGCGACAGCCACACCTGCTTGGTGCGCACCTTGTCCATGCTCAACGCCGAACCGAGCACGTCCGAGCCGGTGTACGGCACGCCGAAGGCCTCCATCAGGCCTTGCACGATGCCGTCCTCGCCGCCGCCGTTGTGGCCGTGCAGGACGTTGAATACCCGGTCGAACTTCTTCTCGACCAGCGCCTGCGCGAGCGCCGGGATGCCATCGACCGCATGCGCGTCGACGCCGCGCGTGCGCAGCGCCTCCAGCACGTTGCGGCCGGAGTCCAGCGATACCTCGCGCTCGGAGGAGGTGCCGCCGAGCAGCACGGCCACGCGGCCGAACACCGCCGGATCGGAATGGCGGAGGGCGGGCAACGCGCTCATGCCTTGCCTCCCTGGAAGCCTTCGCCGGCGATCTGCTGGGCCACGTAGCCGATGTCGCCGGCCCCCATCATCAACAGCAGGTCGCCGTCCTGCAGCACGTCGGGCAGCACCGACGCCAGCTCGGCCACCTGCGGCACCACCACCGGCTCGCTGCGGCCGCGCGCACGGATCGCGCGCGCCAGCGCCTTGGAATCGGCACCGGGAATCGGCGCCTCCCCTGCCGGGTAGACCTCGCTCAGCACCAGCGCATCGACGGTGCTGAGCACCGCCGCGAAGGCGTCGAACTGGTCGCGGGTGCGGCTGAAGCGGTGCGGCTGGAACGCCACCACCAGCCGGCGGTCCGGCCAGCCGCCGCGAGCGGCGGCGAACACCGCCTCCAGCTCGCGCGGGTGATGCCCGTAGTCGTCGATGATGCGCACGCGCGCGCCGCCGGCGGTGGTCACCTCGCCCAGGTCGTTGAAACGACGGCCGATGCCGGCGAAGTTCTCCAGCGCGTGCGCGATCGTCTCCGGCGGCACGCCCAGCTGCCAGCCCACCGCGGCCGCGGCCAGCGCGTTGAGCACGTTGTGGCGGCCCGGCAGGGCCAGCGTCACCGGCGTGGTGGTGCCTTCCGGCAGGCGCAGCGTGAAGCGCATGCGCGGGCCGTCCTGCACCACGTCCTCGGCGCGCACGTCGGCGTTGCCGCTCATGCCGTAGCTCATCACGTGGCGCGGCGTCTTCGCCGCCAGCGCGGCGACTTCCGGGTCGTCGATGCACAGCAGCGCCAGGCCGTAGAACGGCAGGCGCTGCAGGAACTCGGCGAAGGCGGCCTGCACCCGCGCGAAGTCGTTGCCGTAGTTCTCCAGGTGGTCGGCGTCGATGTTGGTGATCACCGCCACCAGCGGGTTCAGGCGCAGGAAGCTGCCGTCGCTCTCGTCGGCCTCGGCCACCAGCCACTGGCCGCCGCCGAGCTTGGCGTTGGCGCCGGAGGCCAGCAGCTTGCCGCCGATCACGAAGGTCGGGTCGAGCCCGCCCTCGCTCAGCACCGCCGCGGTCAGGCTGGTGGTGGTGGTCTTGCCGTGCGTGCCGGCCACCGCGATCCCGCGGCGGAAACGCATCAGCTCGGCGAGCATCGCCGCGCGCGGCATGATCGGGATGCGCTGGCTGCGCGCCTCCATCAATTCCGGGTTGTCGTCGCGGATCGCGCTGGAGACCACCACGCAATCGGTGCCGAGCACGTTCGCCGCGGAATGGCCGCGCATCACCCGCGCGCCGAGCTGCGCCAGGCGGCGCGTGGCGGCGTTGTCGGCATTGTCCGAGCCGGAGACCTCGTAGCCGAGCGTCAGCATCACTTCGGCGATGCCGCTCATGCCGGTGCCGCCGATGCCGACGAAATGCACGCGCGGGAACGCGCGGACCAGGTCGCCGGTGTCGTGTAGGCGGCGGATCATGGGGCACCTCCGTCGGAGGTGCCGTGATTGGTGATTCGTGATTCGTGATTCGAGGGCTCGCTTGTAGCCGATGGTCCCTGCGACTCGTCATGCGGGCTGTCGTGCATGTGCTTCTGCTCTTGTTCTTGCTCTTTACGAATCACGAATCCCGAATCCCGAATCACGGCTTCTTCCAGAACGATGTCCGCGATGCGCTCGGCCGCGTCCGGCCTGGCCAGGCCGCGCGCCGCTTGCGCCATGGCCAGGCGGCGACCGGCGTCGTCGAGCAGCGCCGGCAGCACCGACTGCAGGTTGGCGGCGAGCGCGTCGTCCTGCCTGAGCAGCACGGCGGCGCCGGCCTGGACCAGGTACTCGGCATTGCGGGTCTGGTGGTCGTCGACGGCGGCCGCGAACGGCACCAGCACGCTGCCCACGCCCGCGGCGCACAGTTCGGCCAGCGTGGAGGCACCGGCGCGGCACACCACCAGGTCGGCCCAGGCGTAGGCGCCGGCCATGTCGGCGATGAACGGTTCGACGCTGGCGCGCACGCCGGCCTGCGCGTAGGCCGCCTCGGCCTCGGCGCGCAGCGCTTCGCCGCACTGATGGCGCACCTCCACGTCGTGGCGGCCAAGCGCGGCCAGCGCGGCCGGTACCGACTGGTTGAGCACGCGTGCGCCCTGGCTGCCGCCGAGCACCAGCAGCCGGACCGGACCGGCACGGCCGGCGAAGCGCTCCGCCGGCACCGGCAACGCGGCGATTTCCTCGCGCACCGGGTTGCCCACCGCTTCCTCGCGCGCGGCGAAGCTGCCCGGGAACCCGGCCAGCACGCGCCGCGCGAAGCGCGCGAGCACCTTGTTGGTCATGCCGGGCGCCCGGTTCTGTTCGTGCACGATCAACGGCAGCCGCATGAAGCGCGCGGCGATGCCGCCGGGCCCGGCCGCGAAGCCGCCGAAGCTGACCACCACGCGCGGCTGGCGCCGGCGCAGCACGAAACCGGCGGCGCGGATCGCGCGCATCACGCGCAGCGGCGCGCCGAGCAGGGCCAGCTTGCCCTTGCCGCGCAGCCCGCCGATCTCCAGCGCGTCGATCTCGATGCCGTGCTGCGGCACCAGCTTGGTCTCCATCCTGCCGACCGCGCCGAGCCACACCACCGGCACGCCGCGCGCGCGCAGCACCTTGGCCACGGCCAGCCCCGGGAAGATATGACCGCCGGTGCCGCCGGCCAGGATCATCACCGGCCGGCTTCCGCCCTGCATGGGATCCACCTGTCGGATCCCCGCACTGGGACGCGCGGACTTTTGCGAGAGACCCGCGCTCATGCGAGCCTCCCGAACGTCGGCTCGACCCGCTCGCGCATGCGGCTGGTGCCGCGCTCGGACAGCGGCCTCTGCACCGCGGCCGACGCCGGCGCGACGGACGGCGCGTGCGCCGGCACCGCGGTCCCGGTTTCCGCCGGCGCCGCGTCGGCGACCGGCTGCGCTCCCGGCGCCAGCTTGCTGCGCAGCCGCTCGGCGCGATCGGTCTCGTAGGACACGCGCAGCAGCACGCCCATCGCCACGCAGGTCATCAGCACCGACGAACCGCCGGAAGAGATCAACGGCAGGGTCAGGCCCTTGGTCGGCAGGATGCCCAGGTTCACGCCGATCGATACGAAGCTCTGCATCGCGATCCACAGCGCGATGCCGAACGCGATGTAGCCGGAGAAGTGGCGCTTCATCTCGATGCAGCGCATGCCCAGCCAGAACGCGCGCCCGACCAGCAGCGCGTACAGCGCCACGATCAGGCATACGCCGACGAAGCCCAGCTCCTCGGCGATCACCGAGAAGATGAAGTCGGTGTGCGACTCCGGCAGGTAGTTGAGCTTCTGCACCGAAGCGCCCAGGCCCACCCCGCTCCATTCGCCGCGGCCGATCGCCATCAGCGCATTGGACAGCTGGTAGCCCGAACCGAGCTGGTCGGCCCACGGGTCGAGGAAGGAGGTGACGCGGCGCATGCGGTACGGCTCGAACACGACCAGCGCCACCAGGGCGGGCAGCGCCACCACGATCGGCATCGACATCCGCGGCAGGTTGACCCCGCCCAGCACCAGCATGCCGGCGGTGATGCCCAGCAGCAGCGTGGACGAGCCGAAGTCCGGCTGCAGCAGCAGCAGGCCGATCAGCAGGCCGACCACGCCCAGCGGCTTGAGCATCGCGGGCCAGGTCGCGTTGACCTCGTCGCGGAAACGCACCAGGTAGCTCGACAGCCAGATGATGTAGAGCACCTTGACCGCTTCGACGGTCTGGAACTTGGAAATGCCCAGGTTGATCCAGCGCCGCGCGCCGTTGACGCTGCTGCCCAGGCCCGGCACGAACACCAGGATGAGCAGGCCGAAGCAGGCCAGCAGCAGCATCTGGTTGTGCTGCTCGACGGTCTTCAGCTCGGTGCGCATGGCCCAGAACGCCAGGCCGACGCCGACGCCGAGGAACAGCAGGTGGCGGGTCAGGTAGTAGAACGGGCTGTCGGTCAGTTCGATCGAACTGGAAGCGACCATCACCACGCCGATCGAGGCGAGCGCGATCGCCGCGCCCATCAGCCACGGATCGTAGCGTCCGCCGATCGATTCCAGCCGGGTGGCCTGGCGCGACAGGTCGTTCATCAGCGCACCTTCAACGTGGCCAGGCCGATGAGCACCAGCACCACCGAGATGATCCAGAAGCGCACGATCACGCGCGGCTCCGGCCAGCCCTTCAGCTCGAAGTGGTGGTGGATCGGCGCCATCCGGAACACCCGCTTGCCGGTGAGCTTGAAGCTGGCGACCTGGATCATCACCGACAGCGTCTCGATCACGAACACGCCGCCCATCACGACCAGCACCAGCTCCTGGCGCACGATCACCGCGATGGTGCCGAGCACCGCGCCCAGCGCCAGCGCGCCGATGTCGCCCATGAACACCATCGCCGGATAGGTGTTGAACCACAGGAAGCCCAGGCCGGCGCCGGCGATCGCCGCGCAGATGATGATCAGCTCGCCGGCGCCCGGGATCGTCGGGATCTTCAGGTAGCCGGAGAACACCGCGTTGCCCGAGGCATAGGCGAACACGCCCAGCGCGCAGGCGACCAGCACGGTCGGCATGATCGCCAGGCCGTCCAGGCCGTCGGTCAGGTTGACCGCGTTGGAGAAGCCGACGATCCAGAAGTAGGCGATCACCACGAAGCTGATGCCGGCCAGCGGCAGCGCGATCGACTTGAACAGCGGGATGTAGAAGGTGATCGCCGCCGGCACGTCGGCGGTGTAGTAGAGGAACAGGCCGGCGGCCAGGCCGAAGATCGACTGCAGCAGGTACTTCCAGCGCGACTTCAGGCCGTTGGGATCGCGCTTGACGATCTTGATCCAGTCATCGTACCAGCCGATCGCGCCGAAGCAGACCATCACCGCCAGCACCAGCCACACGTAGCGGTTGCGCAGGTCGCCCCACAGCAGCACCGAGGCCAGCACGGTCATCAGGATCAGGCCGCCGCCCATGGTCGGCGTGCCGGCCTTGGAGAAGTGCGTCTGCGGGCCGTCCTTGCGGATCGGCTGGCCGCCCTTGAACTGGGCGAGCTTGCGGATCACCGCCGGGCCCATCCACAGCGACAGGAACAGCGCCGTCAACGCGGCGAGGATGCCGCGGAACGTCAGGTAGTTGAAAAGCCCGAACAGGCTTTCCAGTTGCTGCAGCCAGCGGGCCAACTCAAGCAACATCCGAGGTTTCCTCCCCATGCGCCAGCAGCGCGGTCACGATCTTGTCCATGGCGCTGCCGCGCGAGCCTTTGACCAGGATGGTCGGGACCCGGGAAGGCGCGCGGCCGCCGATGGCGCTGCCGCCGGTGTTTTCATGCATCGGCTTCGATTCCTGCTCTTGATCCTGCTGTTCCCGGGTCCCGACGACCCGCGCGATATCCGCCCTCAGCGCCGCCGCCAGCTCGCCATGGCTCCCGAACACCCGCCCGCCTTCGCCGAACGCGGCCGCGGCGGCCGCGCTCAGCGGCCCGAGCGCGTACAGGCGCGCCAGCTTGGCGGTGCGGGCGCGGCGGCCTGCGGCGGCGTGCAGCGCCTCGGCTTCCGGGCCGAGTTCGCGCATGTCGCCGAGCACCAACCAACCCTCGCCGGGGCCGATGGCCAGCGCGTCGATCGCCGCGGCCAGCGAACCGGGATTGGCGTTGTAGCTGTCGTCGATCAGCACCGCGCCGTTCGCCAGCACGTGGCGGACTTGCCGGCCGGCGACCGGCCTGGCCTCGGCCAGGCCCGCGGCGACCTGCGCCAGCGGGATGCCGGCACCGAGCGCCAGCGCGGCGACGGCCAGCGCGTTGCGCACGTTGTGGCGGCCCGGCAGCGCCAGCGCCACTTCGGCCTCGCCCTGCGGCGCGACCAGGGTGAAGCGCGAGCCGCCCTCGCCGAGCGCCACGTTGCGCGCGCGCACGTCGGCGCTGGCATCCAGCGCATAGCGCAACACCTGCCGGCGCGGTGCCGCGCTTGAAAGGACCCCGGCAGAGGGATGTGCCGTGCCCTTGCGAGGGAGTCGCAAAAAATGCTGCTCGAACCACGCGCCGAACGCATCGTCGGCGTTGACGGCGGCGACGCCGCCCTCCGGCAGCGCGGCATAGATCGCGCCCTTGGTCAGGGCCACGCCGAGCAGGCTGCCCATGCGTTCCAGGTGCGCCGGCGCGATGTTGTTCACCAGCGCGAAATCCGGCCGCACGATCTCGGTCAGGTAGGCGATGTCGCCGGGCTTGCCGGCGCCCATCTCGTAGATCGCGTAATCGGCGTCCTCCGGCGCGTCGATCACCGCCAGCGGCAGGCCGATCTCGTTGTTGCGGTTGCCGGGATTGGCGTACACGGTGGTGCCGGCGATGCGGCCGGCATGTTCCAGGACTGCCAGCAGCAGCGACTTCACGCTGGTCTTGCCGTTGGAGCCGGTGACCGCGAACACCTTGGTCGCGCGGCCGCGCTGCATGCCCTGCGCGATGCGCGCCAGCGCGAGCTGGCTGTCGGCCACGCGCACCTGCGGCAACTCGATGTCGGGCAACACGCGCTCGACCAGCAGCGCGCTCGCGCCGCGCGCCGCGGCATCCGTGGCGAAGTCGTGGCCGTCGAAGCGTTCGCCGCGCAGCGCCACGTACAGGCTGCCGGGCGCGAGCGTGCGGCTGTCCTGGGTGACGGCGTCGATGGCGACGTCGTCGCCGTGCAGCTCGCCGCCGGCCCAGTGCGCGATCAACGACAAGGGCGTGCGCTTCACTGGACACCTCCCAGCACCGCGCGCGCCACTTCGGTGTCGTCGAAGGGATGCCTGGTCCCGGCGATCTCCTGGTACGGCTCGTGGCCCTTGCCGGCCACCAGCACGATGTCGCCGGCCCTGGCCTGCCCGATCGCCGTGGCGATCGCCGCGGCGCGGTCGCGCTGCACCGCGACCACGGAAGGATCGGCGAAACCGGCCATGATGCCGGCGACGATGGCATCGCCATCCTCGTTGCGCGGGTTGTCGTCGGTGACGATCACCACGTCGGCCTTGGCCTCGGCGATCGCGGCCATCTGCGGGCGCTTGCCGGCATCGCGCTCGCCGCCGCAGCCGAACACGCAGATCAGCCGGCCTTCGAGGTGCGCGTGCAGGCTGTCCAGCGCCTGCTCCAGGGCGTCGGGAGTATGCGCGTAGTCGATCACCACCAGCGGATGCCTGCCGTCGCCGCCGAGGCGGTTCATGCGCCCACGGATCGGCTGCAGTTGCGACAGCACCGCGGCGACCTGCACCGGCGCGTGGCCCAGCGCATGCAGCGCCCCGGCCACGGCCAGCAGGTTGTCGACGTTGAAGCGGCCCAGCAGCGGGGACCGTACCCGGTGGGCCTGGCCGTCGATCCACAGGTCGAAGCCGATGCCGCGGTTGTCCAGTTCGAGGTTGCCGGCGCGCACCGTCGCACCGGCCTGGCCGCGCGAGCTGACACCGATGCCGCGCACGGCCGGATCGAGGCCGGCCAGCAGCGTGCGGCCGAACGCATCGTCCAGGTTCAGCACCGCCGCCTTCAACCCGGGCCGCGCGAACAGCTTCGCCTTGGCCGCGCCGTAGCTGGCCATGTCGCCGTGGTAATCGAGGTGGTCGCGGGTGAGATTGGTGAACACGCCCACGTCGAAGTGGACGGCATCGACCCGGCCCTGGTCGAGCGCGTGCGAACTCACCTCCATCGCCACCGCCTGCGCGCCGGCGTCGCGCAGCTGCGCGAGCAGCTCGTGCATCTGCAGCACCAGCGGCGTGGTGAAACCGGTCGGCACGACCTGCCCGTAAAGCCCGGCGCCGAGCGTGCCGATGCTGCCGCTCTCGGTGCCCATCAGCTTCCACGCCTGCGCGAGCAGCTGCACCGTGGAGGTCTTGCCGTTGGTGCCGGTGACGCCGACCATCGTCATGGTCTGCGACGGATGCGCGTGGAAGCGGTCGGCCATCGCACCCATGCGCGCGCGCAGGCCCGGCACCGCGATCGCGTCGGCCGGTGCCGGCAGCTCGGCCGGCGCCGGCGGTTCGAACAGGATCGCCGCGGCGCCGTTCGCCCGCGCCTGGTCGACGAAGCCGAGCCCGTGCGCGCCGAAGCCGGCGATCGCGACGAAGGCATAGCCCGGCCGCACCTGGCGGCTGTCCAGCACCAGGCCGGACACCGCCACGTCGCGCGCCATCGGCACGTCGGGGATCAGCTGCGAAAGCGCCATCGACCGGCTCATTGATGGCTCTCCTTCAGCGGCGCCGGCGCGCCTGCCGTGGCGACCGGGATCGCCGCCTCGACCTCGTCGGCCGCGTCGGGCATCGTCGCCGGGTCCGGCTCCACCGCCGGCTTGGCCACGGACTTGCCGTTCTTGCTGTTCGCCTGGGCCGCCAACCACGACTGGATGTCGTCCGGCGGCACGTCCATCAGCCGCAGCGCGCCTTCCATCACGTCGTGGAACACCGGCGCGGACACCAGGCCGCCGTAGTACTTGCCGCCCTGCGGGTCGTTGATGACGATCACCGTCGCGAAACGCGGGCTGGAGGCCGGCACCAGGCCGGCGAACAGGGAGTTGTAATGGCCGCGCTCGTAGCCGCGCGGGCCGTTCTTGCGCGCGGTGCCGGTCTTGCCCGCCACGTGGTAGCCCAGGATCGCTGCGCCCTTGGCGCCGCCCTGGGTGACCACGGTCTCCATCATGTCGATGACTTCGCGCGCGACCTGCGGGCTGACCACCTGGCGCGGCTCGTTGTGCTGGCCCTTCACGAAGGTCGGCGGGATCAGCTTGCCGCCGTTGCCCAGCGCCGCGTACGCCTGCGCGATCTGCAGCGGCGTCACCGACAGGCCGTAGCCGTACGACATCGTGGTCTTGGTGGTGCCGTACCAGCTCGGGCTGCCCGGCGCCGGCACGACGCCGGACGACTCGCCCGGGAAGCCGCTCTTGGGCGCGCTGCCGTAGCCGAAGTTGTGGATCGACTGGTAGAAGGCCTGGTCCGTCAGCTTGGCGCCGATCTTGGCCGCGCCGATGTTGGAGCTGCGCGTGATCACGCCGGTCACGTTGAGCACGCCGTTGTTGCGCGGCACGTCGCGGATCGTGAAGCGGCCCAGCGTCATGTAGCCGGGATTGGTGTCGATGATCGTGTCCGGCGTCACCACGCCGGCCTGCAGCGCGGTGGCGATGGTCAGCGGCTTCATCGTCGAACCCGGCTCGACCAGGTCGGTGACCGCGCGGTTGCGGCGCGCCGACGGGTTGATGCCCGTCACCGCGTTCGGGTTGTAGGTGGGCAGGTTGACCATCGCCAGCACTTCGCCGGTGGCCACGTCCATGATCACCATCGAACCGCCGGCGGCGTTGTTCTCCACCAGCGCCTTGCGCAGCTCCTTGTAGGCCAGGAACTGGATACGGCGGTCGATGCTCAGGGTCAGGTCCTTGCCGGGCTCGGCCGGGCGCACCAGGTCCACGCTCTCGACGATCGCGCCGCGCGCGTCGCGCACCACCTTCTTGACGCCGGGCTTGCCGCGCAGCCAGTCGTCGAAGGCCAGCTCCAGCCCTTCCTGGCCGCGGTCGTCGATGTTGGTGAAGCCCAGCACGTGCGCCATCGCCTCGCCCTGCGGGTAGAAGCGGCGGAATTCGCGCTGCGAGAACACGCCGGGGATCTTCAGCGCGACGACCTGGTGCGCCTTGTCCGGGTTGATCCGGCGCTTGAGGTACATGAACTCCTTGTCGCCCTTCTGGGTCAGGCGGGCGGTGAGCTCGTCGGCCGGCAGGTCCAGCGCGCGCGCCAGCTCGGGAATGCGGTCCGGATTGCGCAGCAGCTCCTGCGGGTTGGCCCAGATCGACTCGACCGGCGTGGACACCGCCAGCGGCTCGCCGTTGCGGTCGGTGATCATGCCGCGCGAGGTCGCGATCGGCAGCTCGCGCAGGTAGCGCGCCTCGCCCTGGCGCTGGTAGAAGTCGCTGTTGATCAGCTGCACGTAGGCGGCCCGGCCGATCAGCGTGACCGAGCACAGCCCGAGCGCCGCGCCGACCAGCATCACGCGGCCGCGCAGGTTGAAGTTGCTGCGGGGGCGGTTGCGGCCGGCCTTCATGGGCGCACCACCACGATGTCGTTGGCTTCCGGGAACTTCATGCCCAGCCGCTCGCGCGCGATCTGGTCGATGCGGTTGCTCTCGGCCCAGGTGGCCTGTTCCAGCTGCAACCGGCCGAACTCGATGTTCAGTTCGTCACGCTCGCGCTCCAGCCGCGACAGCTCGACGAACAGCTTGCGGTGCATGTGGCGCATGTAGACCACGCCGATCGCCGAAGCGACGGTGCAGGCCAGCAGCACGATCAGCAGGATGCGACTCATTGGGCACCTCCTTCTGGAGGTGCCGGGATTGGGGATTGGGGATTGGGGATTCGCGAAGCGTCCCTCTCCCATCCCGAATCCCGAATCCCGAATCCCAGCTTCTCGGCCACCCGCAGCACCGCGCTGCGCGCGCGCGGGTTCGCCTCCAGCTCGTCGTCGCCGGCCTTGACCGCGCCGCCGATCGCCTGCAACGCCGGCACGAACGCCTGCGCCTGGGGCAGCCGGCGGTTGCTCGGCGGCGCCTTGGCGTGGCGATTGATGAATTGCTTGACGATGCGGTCTTCCAGCGAGTGGAAGCTGATCACCGCCAGCCGGCCGCCCGGCTTGAGCGCGGCCAGCGCGGCGTCCAGGCCGGCCTCGAGGTCGGCCAGTTCGCGGTTCACGTGGATGCGGATCGCCTGGAAGCTGCGCGTGGCCGGATGGATCTTGTCCTTGCCGCGCGGCATCACCGAGGCAATCAGCTCGGCCAGCTGCGCGGTACGGACCAATGGCTGCGCGGCGCGGCGCGCGACGATCGCGCGGGCGATGCGGCGGCTCTGTCTCTCCTCGCCGTAGGTCCACAGCACGTCGGCGATCTCGCGCTCGTCGGCGCGCGCCAGCCAGTCGGCCGCGCTCTCGCCGGACTCCGGGTCCATGCGCATGTCGAGCGGGCCGTCCTTGCCGAACGAGAAGCCGCGCTCGGCCACGTCCAGCTGCGGCGAGGACACACCCAGGTCGAACAGCACGCCGTCCAGCGACGCCGGCGCGACCACCTGCGCCAGCGTGGCGAAGCTGCCGCGGTGGATCGACACGCGCGGATCGGCGCCGAACGCTTGCTCGGCGACCGCGATCGCGTCGGGATCCTTGTCCATCACGTGCAGCCGGCCTCCCGGGCCGAGTCGTTGCAGCACCCCGCGCGCGTGCCCGCCACGCCCGAACGTGCCATCGAGGTAAGTTCCGTCACCGATCACCTGCAGACCCTCCAGGACCTGCGTGTACAGCACCGGCACATGCACCGCCGGCGGCTGCGACACCGGGTGACCGGGCTGCGCTTCGTCGCGCATCCGGGCACCCCGGCTCACAACCTGAGGTCGAGCAATCCATCGCCCAGATCCCCGTCAGACAGCGTCTGCTGGATCAATGCGCGATGGGCCTGCTCGCTCCAGAGTTCGAACTTGTCGCCCATGCCGAGCAGCACCGCCTTCTTCTCGATGCCGACCGCGCTGCGGTGGCTCGACGGGATGCTGATGCGACCGTTGGCGTCCAGTTCCAGCACCGCCGAGGAGCCCACCAGCTTCTGCTGGAGGACCCGCACGACCCGCTGCGTGTTGGGCTTGGCCATGACGTCGTCACGGACCCGTTCCCATTCCTTTTCCGCATACAGCCAGAGGCAGCCGGACTCGAACGGGTTGTAGGTCAGCACCAGGCGATTGCCGCTCACGCGCGCGACCAGGTCGCGATACGCGGTCGGCACCGCCATTCGCCCCTTGTCGTCCACCGTGATGGCCGTCTCGCCCTGGAACACGCCGTCGCTACCTCAGATATCCGCCCGGATGGTCATTGAACCACGAAAACCCACAAAAAACCCGGTTTTCCCTCGTATGCCCACCTTAGCAGCGGGCGATGGGTTGTCAACAACTTTTCGGCGGACAAATCGCCATGCACATCAATGGCTTGCAGCAATCTTTAGAGACTTGTTCAAGGCTTATCCACAAGTTGCTGTTTCGTCTCAGATTTTGAGATTGAACCGAAATTCAGCCCCGTGGAGGTGCCGTTAAGCGGCGCTTCCCATTCAGGATTTCGATCGCGCGGGATCGCCGCCGATTGCGCAACGCGCCACAATCCCGGCATGTGCCTCGTCGCCCTTTCCTGGCAATCCCACCCTCGCTGGCGCCTGCTGATGGCAGGCAACCGCGATGAGTTCCACGGGCGCCCGACCGCCCCGCTGCACGCCTGGCCGACGCCCCACGAAGGGGTATTGGCGGGGCGCGACCTGCGCTCCGGCGGCAGCTGGGTGGGCGCGAACCGGCAGGGCCGGGCCGCGGTGGTGACCAACGTCCGCGATCCGCTGGCGAGCGCCTCGGGCCCTTCGCGCGGGCAGCTCATCGCCGATTACCTGGCCGGCAGCGCGGACGCGGCGGCCTATGCCGAGGTGATGCGCGGCCGGGCCGCCGAGTACCCGCCGTTCAACCTGCTGCTGGTCGATGCCGGGCGCTGCCACTACCTGGGCAACCACCCGGCCGCCTGCCGCCCTCTGGAGCCCGGCATCCACGGCATGTCCAACGGCCGGCTCGACGCCCCCTGGCCCAAGACACGCCGGCTGGCCGGGCGGCTGTCGGACTGGCAGGCCGCCGGCGAGACGTCGCTCGACCCGCTATGGGCCGCCCTCGCCGACGAAACGATCGCCCCGGACGATGCCTTGCCGGACACCGGCGTCGGCCTGGACCTGGAACGGCGCCTGTCGCCGGCGTTCATCCGTGGCCACGACTACGGCACCCGCGCCAGCACGATCCTGGCGATCGGCCACGACGGCCGCGGCTGGATCCATGAACGCCGCTTCGGCCCGGACGGCGTGTTCCTGGGCGAGACGCGTCTGGATATCTGAGCCCTTTCCCTCCTGGGGTGAGAAGGCACCGATTGCGCGCCATGGCGCGCGTGCATTGGAACGCCCACGCCGCTGGCGTGGGCCGGGGCGCGACGCGGGGGTTGGGTACGGGCCAAGCTCCTAGGGCATTCAAACCCCACAAGGCTTCGCCCGCCCCCCTCATCCGCCCCTTCGGGGCACCTTCTCCCACAGGGAGAAGGGATTTACGGATAGATTCAAGAGGAGGCAGCCCCTTTGGTAAAGGGGCGCGGCGACAGCCGCGGGGATTCGGAAAGCCAAGGAGCGGGACCCAAGTTTTTTGTACCGCCGTATCGACGGTACAAAAACTTGGGCGCCTTTTCGGGCGAAGCCTGAAAAGGCGGCGAAGCCGGCCGATAAGCCGGGTTCTGTCGTGGACAGTCATTCTTCTAGGCGCCGCGTCACCGCGACGCTCGAGCAACCTACCCGGATCCGGCGCGGGCCACGCCATCGGATCCCTATTTGGTCTTGCTCCAGGTGGGGTTTGCCGTGCCGGTCCGTTACCGGACTCGCGGTGCGCTCTTACCGCACCATTTCACCCTTGCCGGCTCCTCGGAAGGAACGTAGGCGGTATCTTTCTGTTGCACTTTCCGTCGGCTCGCGCCGCCCAGGCGTTACCTGGCACCTTGCCCTGTGGAGCCCGGACTTTCCTCGGCATCCTTTCGGATGACGCGACTGCCTGGCCGACTCCGCCGCGCGCATTGTCGCATGCCGCGGCCGTTCGCGCCCGCCGCGCGCCGCGCGCGATCACCGCGCGGACAGGAATCCCGCGCCGCCCACCACCAGCACGACCAGCCAGGCGGGCCACTTGAACCAGGCCAGCATGGCGATGCCGGACGCCACCCACAGCACGTCCGTGGCGCCTTGCACCGAGCCGGTCCACGCCGGCCGGTACAGGGCCGCCGCGAGCAGGCCGACCACCGCGGCGTTGATGCCGCCGAGCGCGGCCTGGATGCGCGGCCGTTGTTGGAGCGCGTTCCAGAACGGCAACACGCCCAGCACCAGCAGCAACGACGGCAGGAAGATCGCCGCCAGGCACAGCGCGCCGCCCGCCCAGCCGCCCGGTCCTTCCGCCATCGCGGCGCCGAGGAAGGCAGCGAACGTGAACAACGGCCCGGGCATCGCCTGCGCCGCGCCGTAGCCGGCCAGGAACGTGTCCTGCCCGATCCAGCCCGCGCCGACCGTGCCCGACTGCAACAGCGGCAGGACCACGTGGCCGCCGCCGAACACCAGCGCGCCGGTGCGGTAGAACGTGTCCGCGATCGCCGCCCCGGGCCACCAGGCCGCCAGCAGCGGCAGCACCCCCAGCAGGACGAAGAACAGCGCCAGCGCCGCGAAGGCGCCGGCGCGCGAGACCGGCGCGGGCGGCAGCGCCGTCCCGCCGCCGCCCGCAGGCCGCCGGAAGCAGGCCTGCGCGACCAGCCCGGCGGCCGCGATCACCGCGACCTGGACCCAGGGCTGGTCGCGGACCAGCACGCACGCGGCGGCCGCCAACGCCAGCGCCGCGTGCGCCCAGTCGCGGCAGAACGCCCTGGCCATGCCCCACACCGCATGCGCCACCACGGCCACGGCGACCAGCTTCAGTCCATGCACCAGTGCGTCCAGGGTGCCGGGATCCCAGGCCGGCAAGGTGATCGCGATGAGGATCATGGCCACGGCGGACGGCAGCGTGAACCCGCACCACGCCGCCAGCGCTCCGCGCAGGCCGGCCCGGGACAGCCCGATCGCCATCCCGACCTGGCTGCTGGCCGGCCCCGGCAGGAACTGGCACAGCGCGACCAGCCCGGCGTAGGCCGGCTCGTCCAGCCAGCGCCGGCGCAGCACCAGTTCCTCGCGGAAGTACCCCAGGTGCGCGATCGGGCCGCCGAAGCTGGTCAATCCCAGCCGCAGGAACACCCGGAACACCTCCCAGGCGCCCGGCCCGCGCGCGCGCGGCGGTCCTTCAGCCCGGCTGCCCATACAGCGCCTTGCGCGGCGCGCCGGTGATCTCCGCGGCCAGCTTGGCGGCCGCCGAGGGGGGCAGGTGCGCGTTGAGCAAGGCGTAGACGCGGCGGCCCTCGGCGATCTTGGCCGATTCGTCCTCGCCAGCTCCCTGCACCATCACCACGAACTCGCCCTTGCGCTGGTCCGGATCGGCCTCGACCCGCGCCCGCAGTTCGCCCAGCGTGCCGTCGAGCACGGTCTCGAACAGCTTGGTCAGCTCGCGCGCGACCACCGCCGGACGGTCCGTGCCGAACGCCTCGCCCAGGTCGGCCAGCGACTCGGCGATGCGGTGCGAGGATTCGTAGAACACCAGCGTGCGCGCCTCGCCGGCCAGGCGCGCCAGCCGCTCGCGCCGCGCCGATGCCTTGGCCGGCAGGAAGCCCTCGAAGGCGAAGCGGTCGCTCGGCAGGCCGGCCACGCTGAGCGCGGCGATCGCCGCGCTCGGCCCCGGCACCGGGCTCACCTTCACGCCCGCCGCACGCGCCGCGCGCACCAGCCGGAAACCCGGATCGCTGACCAGCGGGGTGCCGGCGTCGGACACCAGCGCCAGCGCCTGCCCGTCCAGCAGGCGCGCGACGATCTTCTGCGCGATGGCGTCCTCGTTGTGCTCGTGCAGCGCCAGCAGCGGCCGCTCGATGCCGAAGTGCGCCAGCAACTGCTTGCTGTGGCGGGTGTCCTCGGCGCAGACCGCGTCCACGCCGCGCAGCACCTCCTGGGCGCGCGGCGACAGGTCGGCAAGGTTGCCGATCGGGGTGGCAACCACGTGCAGGATTCCAGGGACGGTCATCAGCGGGCATTCCGGGGTCAAGGGTAGAATCGTAGCGTTTTCACCGGCACGTCCGCCGAATGGACCTGAGAATGAACCAGCGCTTCGCAAGGATTTCCGCCCTGTCGCTCGTCGTGCTGCTGGCTGCCGGGTGCGCCACCGGCAGCCTCACCCAGACCAATACGCCGGAGCAGTCGGCCGCCCTTGCCTTGCTCGCCCAGGGCAAGCCGCGCGATGCCGCGCAACAGCTCGAGGCGCAGGCCGCCACCGCCAGCGGCGCACAGCGCAGCCGATTGCTGGCCGATGCCGCCTTCGCCTGGCACGAGGCCAAGGACGACGCGCGCGCGCGCAGCCTGATCCCGCAGGTCAACCCGCGCCATCTCGGCGGCGAGACCCGGGCCCGCTTCGGCCTGCTGAACGCGGAACTGGCGATCGCCGACAAGCAGCCGGCGCAGGCGCTGGCGGCGCTGGGCGAATCCTCGCAGGGCCTGCCGCAGGACCTGCAGGCGCGCTGGCACCTGGCGCGGGCGCAGGGCCGCGAGGCCACCGGCGACGCGTTCGGCGCGGCCGGCGACCGCGCCAGCGCCGACATCGCGTTGAGCGGCGCGGCGCGCAGCGACAACCAGCGCGCGATCGCCCGCCTGCTCGCCTCGCTCGACGATACCATCCTCGCCAGCCGCACCGCCGCGCTGGCCGCCGGCGACCCGCTCTACAACTTTGCCGGCCGCGCATTGATCAGCCGCGGCCTGCCGCTGCCGCGCCCGTTCGACCGCGACGCGCAGTGGGGGCTGGACACCAGCAAGCGCCCGCCCGCCGATCGCGACGGCTACCGGCCGCCGGTCAAGCTGGCGGTGCTGCTGCCGTTGACCGGCAATCTCGCCACCGCCGCCGCGCCGGTCCGCGACGGCCTGCTCGCCGGCTACTACGCCGAGCACCGGCGCCGCCCCGAGATCGACTTCTTCGATACCGCCGGCACGGCGGCCGGCGCGAAGGCGGCCTACGACCGGGCCGTCGATGCCGGTGCCGATTTCGTGGTCGGCCCGCTCGGCCGCGACGAGGTCAGCGCGCTGTTCGCGCGGCAGGAACTGAAGGTGCCGGTGCTGGCGCTCAACCGTCCCGCCGACGGCAAGGCCCCGCCGCCGGGCAGCGCCGGGTTCTCGCTGGCGCCGGAGGACGACGGCATCATCGCCGCCGAATACCTGCTCGCGCGCGAGCGCCGCAACGTGCTGGTGATCGGCAGCAGCGACGACAACGGCCGGCGCGCGGTGGATGCGTTCCGGCAGCGCTTCACCGAGCGCGGCGGCCAGGTGGCCGGCGTGATCAGCGTCGCCGAGGCGCCGGGCGACATCGGCGTGCAGCTGCGCAACCACGGCACCGCCGACGCGGTGTTCCTCGCCGTGCGCGGCAACACCGCGCGCGCCCTGGCCCCGCAGCTCGCGCTGGCCGGGTTCGCCGGCAAGAGCCGGGTGGGCACCTCGCAATTGATGCTCGGCACCGGCAAGGCCGAGGACGACGTGTCGCTGGACGGCATCGTGTTCCCGACCGAGGCCTGGAGCGCGCGCGGCGTGGCCGGCCTGCCGTCGGCGTCGAGCACCGCCAACCTGCTGCCGACCGCGCGCGGGCCGGCCTCGCGCCTGTTCGCGTTCGGCTACGACGCCTGGACGATCACCGCCTACCTGGAGAAGCTCGCCACCGGCACCGGCGGCGGCCTGGCCGGCGCCACCGGCACGCTGCACCTGGACGGCTTCGGCAACGTGATGCGCACGCCGGCGTGGTCGACCTTCCAGTCCGGCGTGCCGACGCCGGTGTCGTCCGACCGCTGAGGGTGGACGACCGGCGCGCGCGCGGCGACGCGGTCGAGGCGGCCGCGCGCCGCTTGCTGGAACGCGCCGGCCTGCGCACGCTGGCCGGCAACGCGCGCTACCGCGGCGGCGAACTCGACCTGGTGATGCGCGACGGCGACAGCGTCGTGTTCGTCGAGGTGCGCTATCGCCGCGATGCCGCGTTCGGCGGCGGCGCGGCCTCGGTGGACCTGCGCAAGCGCCGCAAGCTGGCGCTGGCCGCGCAGATGTTCCTCGCCTCGCATCCGGCGCTGGCGCAGGCCCCCTGCCGTTTCGACGTGGTCGACGCGCACGGCGACCCGCCGCAGTTGCAGTGGATCCGCGACGCCTTCCGCGCGGACGAAGTCTGAACCGGATCCGGCCCGAGCGGCCGGGCCCGCGCGATAATGCGGCGATGCGCGACCTTCCCTTCGACCTGCAGCAAACCCTGGCGCAACGGCTCGGCCCCGACGGCTGGCTCACCGACGCCGACAGCCGCCGCCGCTACGGCGAGGACGATTCGCGGCGCTGGGCGCTGGCCGACGCCGTCGCCCTGCCCCGGACGGTCGACGAGGTGGTCGCGGTCGTGCGTGCCTGCCGCGCGCACAAGGTGCCGCTGATCGCGCGCGGCGCGGGGACCGCGACCACCGCGGCATCGGTGCCGTTCGACGGCGGCGTCGTGCTGTCGCTGGCGCGCATGAACCGGATCGTCGCGCTGCGCCCGGCCGATCGCTGTGCGATCGTCGAGCCGGGCGTGCTCAACGAGGCGCTGCAGCACGCACTGGCGCCGCACGGGCTGTTCTGGCCGCCGGATCCGTCGAGCGCGGCGCTGTGCAGCATCGGCGGCAATCTCGCCACGAACGCGGGCGGACCGCGCGCGGTGAAGTACGGAGCGACCCGCGACAACGTGCTCGGACTGGTCGCGGTGACCGGCGCCGGCGAGGTGATCCGCTGCGGCGGCGCCTACACCAAGGATGCGACCGGCTACGACCTCGCCCACCTGATCGTCGGCAGCGAGGGCACGCTCGCGATCATCGTCGAGGCGACGCTGAAGCTGGCGCCGCGCCCGCAGGCGCAGGCCGGGCTGCGCGCGTTCTACCGCGACGCGGCCAGCGCGGCGGCCGCGGTATCGCGGATCATGGCGCGGCCGGCGACGCCGGCGATGCTGGAGTTCATGGACCGCAGCGCGATCGCGCTGCTGCGGCGCAACGGCAGCGACGTGCCCGACGCCGGGGCGATGTTGCTGATCGAGGCCGACGGCGACCACGACACGCTCCCCTATGCGCTGCAGGCGCTGGCCGATGCCGCCGAGGGCGACGGCCTCGTATCGCTCGACGTCGCCGCCGACGGTGCCGCGCGCGACCGGTTGTGGGCGGCGCGCAAGGCGCTGTCGCCGGCGCTGCGCACGATCAAGCCGGGCAAGATCAACGAGGACGTGGTGGTGCCGGTGTCGCGCATTCCCGACCTGGTGGCCGGCGTGGAGGCGCTGGCCGCCGAGTTCGACCTGCCGATCGTGGCGTTCGGCCATGCCGGCAACGGCAACCTGCACGTCAACATCATGTACGACGACGGCGACGCCGCCGAAACCGCGCGCGCGCAGGCCGCGTTGCCGCGCGTGTTCGCGCTGGTGCTGGCCCTGGAAGGCACGCTCTCGGGCGAACACGGCATCGGCGTGGCCAAGCGCGACTACATGGCGCAGGCGTTCTCGCCCGAGACGCTCGCGGCGATGCGCGCGATCAAGGCCGCGCTGGACCCGGACGGCATCCTCAACCCGGGGAAAGTGCTGCCGGCGTAGCAAACGCGGCCTTTGCAGGAGCGGCATGAGCCTCGGCAAGCCTTGCTTCGTCGCGCTCCCGCACCGTGATGTTGGCTTTTGCGGAGAGACCGCATGAAAGGCCCTCGCGGCTGAAGCCGCTCCTACGGTGCATCGACCGACTGGTCAGGATGAAGCAGCAAGGAGTACTTGTTGCCGTTGCCGTTGCCGTTGCCGTTGCTCGTGATTTTGCTTCGGCTTCCCGCCTTTGACTTTGACTTACCGGGGGCCCCTCCGTAGCGGCGGAGACGGCGGGAAAAACCCCGAAGGGCGACGTGCATGGATGCACGTCGTTTTTCGCCGCGACAGGATGTCGCGTCGAAAAATCCCGCCGGCCCCGCGAACCCGCAGCAAGGCTGCGGGGGCGCAGGCGGGGTGTGCTTGATCAGCCATTCGGCTGCTGTGAAGCGCTTCTTTTGGTTACTTTTCTTTGCACAAGCAAAGAAAAGTGACTCGCCGTAAGGCGAAAGCTTTTTGCTGTTGCTCCAAACAGAAAAGGCAAAGCAACGTCCCTGGATCCCCGCCTTCGCGGGGATGACGGTAGATAGATAGCTGAGGACGAACAACAAGAGCAGATAGATGGCGGAAAAGTCGCTGGTGCCTAGGTGCCTACGCGGAGACGACGAGGAGGGATTGCTACAACCTCAACCACCCATGGCGCATCAAACCTCACGCCAACAAAAGCACCGCCTCAACCCGCCCGCTGCACCCCGATGAAGCGCAACCCTACCCCCGGCTCGGTCACGATGTAGCGCGGCGCCGCGGCATCGTCGTGCAGCTTCTGGCGCAGCTTGCCGACCAGGATGCGCAGGTAGTGCGTATCGCCCTCGTGGGTCGGTCCCCACAGCTCGCGCAGCAGTTGCGGCTGCGTCACCACGCGGCCGGCATGGCGCAGCAACAGCGCCAGCAAGGCGTATTCCTTGCGGCTCAACGCCAGCGGCTCGCCATCGAGCGCCACCTCGCGCAAGCCCAGGTGCACGTGCAGGTGGCCGTCGTCGAACACCACCTCCTCCATGCTCGCCGCCGCCGCGCCGGCCTGGCGCAGCAGCACGCGGATGCGCGCCATCAGTTCCTGCACGCCGAACGGCTTGGTGACGTAGTCGTTGGCCCCGGCGTCGAGCGCGGCCACCTTCTCGGCCTCGCCGGCGCGCACCGTCAGCATGATCACCGGCACCGCCGACCATTCGCGGATCGCGCGCAGCACCTCGTGGCCGTCGCGGTCGGGCAGGCCGATGTCGAGCACCACCAGCTCCGCGCCCTGTGCGGCCAGCGTCGCCAGCCCTTCCTCGCCGGTGGCGGCCTGCAGCACGCGGTAGCCCTGCGCGCGCAGGCTGATGTCGAGGAAGCGGCGGATCTGCGGCTCGTCGTCGACCACGAGCACGCGCGGGGCCGGAATCGCGGAGGCGGGGTCAGTCGTCATCGGCACGCGCGGAGGGGGCGGGTTGCAACAGCGGAAGGGTAATGCGGATCACGGTGCCGCGCCCGTCCGGGCCGGCCAGCGCCTCCACGCTGCCGCCATGCGCGCCGATCATGCCCTGGCAGATGGTCAGGCCGAGCCCGGTGCCGTGGCGGCCGCGGTCGCCGCGCTCGACGCTGTAGAACATGTCGAAGATGCGCGCGCGCTCGTCCTCGGGTATGCCCGGGCCGCGGTCGGCGACGTCGATGCGCAGCGCGCCGTCGTGCAGCGATGCGCTCATCGTCACCGCCTCGTCCGGCGGGGAGAACTTGGCGGCGTTCTCCAGCACGTTGAACACCGCCTGCTCCACCAGTGCCGGATGCACCCAGATCGGCGGCAGGCCGGGCGCCAGCGCCAGCTCGACCCTGGCCTGCGGCTGGTAGCGCTGCAGGCGCCGCCGCGCCGAGCCGAGCAGTTCGTCCACGCCGATCCAGTCGCGGTTCAAGGTCAGGCCGGTGTGGCCGAGCCGGGTCATGTCGAGCAGGTTCTGGATGTAGCGGTCCAGGCGCTCGCCTTCCAGCTGGATGGTTTCCAGCAGGCTGCGGCGGTCGGCGGCGTCCATGCGGTCGCCGTAGCTGGCCAGGCTGCTGGCCGAACCGATCATCGAGGCCAGCGGCGAGCGCAGGTCGTGCGAGACCGACGACAGCAACGCCGAACGCAGGCGCTCGGTCTCGCCGGTCACGCGCGCGCTCTCCAGGTCGGCGACCAGGCGCGTGCGCAATGCGGCCTGGCCGATGTCCTCGACCATGGCTTCGGCCAGGCGGCGCTGCTCCAGGGTCGGGCGCGCCTGGCGCGCGTCGAAGCGCAGCGCGGCCACGCCCAGCGTGCCCTGCTCGGCGCGCACCGGCAGGCACCACCAGCTCGCCCCGGCCAGCGTATCGGTATAGCGCCCGGCCGGCTGGCCGTGGCGCTGCGCCCAATCCGCGGCATCGCGGTCCAGCGCGGCCAATCCGGCGCCGGGGTCGCTCTCGCGCTGCTCCAGCCGCAGCCAGGCCTCGGCGCCAAGCGCGCTGGACAAGGCGCGCCGGCCGGCATCCAGCACCTGCCCCAGGTCGGCCGCGGCGCCGAGCCGGCGGCCCAGCGCCTGCAGTGCATTGGCGTGCGCGTTGGCCGCGCGCAGCGCCAGCACCTGGCCGCGCAGGCGCGAGGCCAGGCGGCCGGCGACCAGTGCGGCGATCAGGAACAGGCATACCGTGACCACGCCCTGGCGCGCGCTGATGTTGAGGGTGAAGCGCGGCTCGATGAAGAAGAAGTTGTAGGCGACGAAGCTCAGCAAGGCCGCCAGCACCGCCGCCGCCATGCGCGTGCGCGCGGCCACCAGCACCACCGCGACGATGAACACCATCGACAGGTCGTCGATGTCGGTCCAGCGCTGCAGCAGCCAGGCCACGCCGACCGCACCGGCCGCGGCGAGCGCGGCATAGGCCAGGTCGTAGCGGCGCAGCCATTGCCCCGGGCGCCGCCAGCGCCGGCGCGCGCGCGCGCGCGCATCGGCGGAACTGACGATCACCAGTTCGTAGTGCGCGCCGCGCTGCAGCAGCTGCTGGGTCAAGGTACGGTTGAACATCCGCGCCAACGGCCGTTCGTGGGTGCGCCCGAGCACCAGCGTGGACACGCCGTTCTGCGCGGCGAAGTCCAGCAGCGCATCGGCGATGCCGGTGCCGTGCAGTAGCGCGGTGTCGCCGCCGAGCCGGCGCGCCAGCGCGAACGCGCGGTCGATCTCCAGCTGCCAGTCGTCCTCGGCGACGGTGCGCGTCTGCACGGTCACCACGGTCCAAGGCGCGTCGCGGCGCTCGGACAGGCGGCGCGCCACCCGCACCAGGTACTCGGAACCGCCTCGCCCGTCGATCGCCACCAGCACGCGGCGGCGCAGCGCCGCGGTGCCGGGCAGGCCGCGCGCGGCCTGGGCATCGCGCAGGTCGCTGTCGACGCGGTCGGCGGCGGTCTGCATCGCCAGTTCGCGCAGCGCCGCCAGGTTCGACGGCGAGAAGAACGCCTGCAACGCCTGCGCCGCCTGTTCGGGCAGGTAGACCTTGCCCTGCTGCAGGCGCTCGATCAGCTCGCGCGGCGGCAGGTCGACCAGCACGATGTCGCGCAGGCGGTCGAACACCGCGTCCGGCACGGTCTCGGACACGCGCACGCCGGTGATGCGATGGACCAGGTCGTTGAGGCTCTCCAGGTGCTGGATGTTGACCGTGGTGTAGACGTCGATGCCGGCGTCGAGCAGTTCGTCCACGTCCTGCCAGCGCCGCTCGTGGCGGCTGCCCGGCACGTTGCGGTGGGCCAGTTCGTCGACCAGGGCCAGCTGCGGCTTGCGCGCGAGCAGGGCGTCGAGGTCCAGTTCCTCGAGCGTGCGCCCCTGGTAGCTCACGCGCTTGCGCGGCAGCAGCGCCAGCCCTTCGAGCAGCGCGGCGGTCTCGGCGCGGCCATGGGTCTCGACGATCCCGGCCACCACGTCCACGCCCTGGCGCATGCGCTCGCGCGCGCGCGACAGCATCGCGTAGGTCTTGCCCACGCCCGGCGCCGCGCCGAGGAACACGGTCAGCCGGCCGCCGCGTTCGCGTTGCAGTTCGCCGATCAGCGCATCGGCCTGTTGGGTGCGGGCATCGGTCATGAGATGGATTGTCGCCGAACGCTGGAGAGGCTGCCCTCATCCGCCCTGCGGGCACCTTCTCCCGCAAGCGGGAGAAGGAATGAGCACCTCTCCCCTCCTGCCCGCGGGAGAGGCGCTGGGCATCTCCCCTCTCCCGCATGCGGGAGAGGGGGCGGGGGTGAGGGAAAGGGACTCACCGTACCGCGTCCAGCGCCAGGTTCAGCGCCAGCACGTTGACCCGCGGCTGGCCGAGCACACCGAACTGGCGCTGCTCGGCCTGTGCGTCGAGCAGCGCGCGCACGCGCGCCTCGGGCCAGCCGCGCGCCCGCGCCACCCTCGCTACCTGCTGGCGCGCGGCGGCCACCGAGATGTGCGGGTCCAGGCCGCTGCCGGACTGGGTCAGCAGGTCCGTCGCGACCTCGGCCTCGGCGACGCCGTCGCGCGCGGCCACGGCCTTGCGAGTATCGGCGATGCGCTGGACCAGTTCGGGATTGGAACGCGCCTGGTTGCTGCCGGCCGCGGACATCGGGTCGTACTTGGCGGCCGAGGGCCTAGGCTGGAAATACTTGGCGTCGGCGAACGGCTGCGCCACCAGCGCCGAGCCGACCACCCGGCCATCGCGCTCGATCAGCGAACCGGTGGCCTGCCGCGGGAACGCAGCCCCGGCGATGCCCGTGGCGACCAGCGAATACGCCAGGCCGAAGCCGAGCAGTATGACCAGTGCCATCGCCAGCGAGGCACGCCAGGCGCCCGGGTCGCGCAGCGGCCGGGAACCGGAAGAAACATCGGAAACAGGCATGGGATTCTCCTCAGGCGCCGACCAGCGCGGCCAGCGCCATGTCGATCAGTTTGATGCCGGCGAACGGCAGCAGCACGCCGCCGACGCCGTAGACCAGCATGTTCCGGCGCAACAGCGCGGTCGCCCCGGCCGGACGGAAGCGCACGCCGCGCAGGGCGAGCGGGATCAGTGCGGGGATGATCAGCGCGTTGAACACCAGCGCCGCCAGCACCGCGTTGCGCGGGCTCGACAGCTGCATCACGTTCAGCGCCGCCATCGAGGGAATCGCCGCGGCGAACAGCGCCGGCAGGATCGCGAAGTACTTGGACACGTCGTTGGCCAGCGAGAAGGTGGTCAGCGCGCCGCGGGTGATCAGCTGCTGCTTGCCCACTTCCACCACCGCCAGCAGCTTGGCCGGGTCCGAATCCAGGTCGACCATGTTGCCGGCCTCCTTGGCCGCCTGCGTGCCGGAGTTCATCGCCAGGCCGACGTCGGCCTGCGCCAGCGCCGGCGCGTCGTTGGTGCCGTCGCCGACCATCGCCACCAGCCGGCCGCCGGCCTGCTCGCTGCGGATGCGCGCCAGCTTGTCCTCCGGGCGCGCCTGCGCGATGTAGTCGTCGACGCCGGCCTCGGCGGCGATGGCGGCGGCGGTGAGCGGGTTGTCGCCGGTGATCATCACCGTCTTGATGCCCATCGCGCGCAACTGCGCGAACTTCTCCTTGATGCCGTGCTTGACCACGTCGCTCAGCTCGACCACGCCGAGCACGTGCTTGCCTTCGGCCACCACCAGCGGCGTGGCGCCGCCGCGCGCGACCTGCTCGATGCGGCCGGCCAGTTCCGGCGACGCCACGCCGCCTTGCGCCTGCACCCAGGCGGCGATCGCGTCGCCGGCGCCCTTGCGGATGCTGCGGCCGTCCACGTCCACGCCGGACATGCGCGTCTGCGCGGTGAAGGCGATGAAATGCGCGTCGTCCGGCTCCCGCATCGCCGCGCCCTGTTCGCGCGCCAGCTTCACGATCGACTTGCCTTCCGGGGTCGGGTCGGCCAGCGAGGCCAGCATCGCGGCGTCGCGCAACTGGCCGCGGTCGATCCCGGCCAGCGGATGGAACGCGGTGGCCTGGCGGTCGCCGTGGGTGATGGTGCCGGTCTTGTCGAGCAGCAGCACGTCCACGTCGCCGGCCACTTCCACCGCCTTGCCGGACTTGGCCAGCACGTTGGCGGCCAGCGCGCGGTTCATGCCGGCGATGCCGATCGCCGGCAGCAGGCCGCCGATGGTGGTCGGGATCAGGCACACCAGCAGCGCGATCAGCAGCAGCGGATCGAGCTTGACGCCGACGAAGCCGGCGATCGCCGGCAGCGTCGCCACCACGATCAGGAAGGTCAGCGTCATCGCCGCCAGCAGCAGCGTCAGCGCGATCTCGTTGGGCGTCTTCTGGCGGTTGGCGCCCTCGACCAGCGCGATCATGCGGTCGAGGAAGCTCTGCCCCGGCTCGGCGGTGACCTTGAACACGATCTCGTCGGACAGCACGCGGGTGCCGCCGATCACGCCGCTGCGATCGGTGCCGGCCTCGCGCAGCACCGGCGCGGATTCGCCGGTCACGGCGGCCTCGTTGATGGTCGCCAGGCCGCGCACGATCTCGCCGTCGGCCGGGATGAACTCGCCCTCGGACACGACCACGTAGTCGCCCGGGCGCAGCTCGGCCGCCGGCACGCGGGTCTCGCGCGCGTCGTGCTCGCCGCCGAGGCGGCGGGCGACCAGGTCCTTGCGCGCGCGCCGCAACGAGGCGGCCTGGCCGCGCCCGCGCGCTTCGGCGATCGCCTCGGCGAAGTTGCCGAACAGCACGGTGACGAACAGGATCGCGGTGACCGCCCAGGCGAAGCCTGGCGAAGCCTGGCCGGTGGCGGCGATCAACGCGGCCAGCAGCGTGCCGGCCATCACCACCGCCATCACCGGGCTGCGCAGCAGGTGGCGCGGGGAGAGCTTGAGGAAGGCATCGCGGCTGGCCGCGGCGAGCGCCGCGCCATCGAACAGGCGCGGCTGCGTGCGGATGCGCTTTTCCGTGGAAACAGGAGCATTCATGGGGTGATCCTCAGTGCATTGCCAGGTGTTCGGCGATCGGTCCCAGCACCAGCGCCGGCATGAACTGCAGCACGGTGAGGACCACGATCACCGCGACCAGCGTCAGCGCGAAAGTCGGGGTTTCGATCTGCAGGCTGCCGGCCGATTCCGGCGCGCGGCGCTTGGCGGCCAGGCGCGCGGCGACGACCAGCGGCACGACCAGCGCCGGATAGCGGCCCAGCGCCAGCACCAATGCGCAGCTCAGGTTCCACCAGTAGGTGCCGTCGCCCAGTCCCTCGAAGCCGGAACCGTTGTTGGCGAAGGCCGAGGTGTACTCGTAGAACACCTGGCTGATGCCGTGGAAGCCCGGATTGGAGTTGCCGGTGAACTGCGGCAGCGCCAGCGCCAACGCGGTCAGCCCCAGCAGCACCAGCGGCTGCAGCAGGATCAGCAGCGCCAGCAGTTGCACTTCGCGCGCCTCGATCTTGCGCCCGAACAGCTCCGGCGTGCGCCCGGTCATCAGCCCGGCCAGGAACACGCCCAGCATCAGGTAGACGATGAACTGCTGCAGGCCGCAGCCGATGCCGCCCCAGATCGCGTTGATCAGCATGTCCACCAGCGTCACCAGCCCGCTCAGCGGCGCGAGCGAATCGTGCATCGCGTTGACCGAGCCGTTGGACGTCTGCGTGGTCAACGCCGCCCACAGCGCGGACGCGTCGGCGCCGATGCGCACCTCCTTGCCTTCCATCAGCGCCGCCGAGGCGGCACTGGCCGAATGCGCCTCGGACCACAGCAGCAGCGAGGTGGAGGCCGCCGACATCAGCAGCATCGTGCCGAACACCAGCGCGGCCAGCCGCTTGCGCCCGGTGAAGAAGCCGACCATGAACACCACCGAGACCGGGATCAGCACCAGCGCCAGCGTCTCCAGCAGGTTCGCCAGCGGCGTCGGGTTCTCCAGCGCCACCGTGCTGTTGGGCCCGTACCAGCCGCCGCCGTTCGTGCCCAGCTGCTTGACCGCGACCATCGCCGCGACCGGGCCCACCGGAATCTTCTGCTCGGCCATCCCGGCACTCGCATCCAGCGGATGCGCGACGGCGGCGCCGTGCAGCGTCGAGGGAACGCCCTGCCAGCCCAGCAGCAGCGTCCAGAGCAGGCACAGCGGCAGCAGGAAGCGCACGCTCGGGCGGATCACGTCGGCCCAGTAGTTGCCGACATCGACCGCATCCGCGCGGCCTTCCCCGGCGACATCGCGCGACCGTTCCTGGCGCAGCATGGCCGCATCCCGATCGTACGGCCCGGTCGCGGCCGGTGCCGGCAGGGCATCGGCCGGACGCGCGACCGCCCGCCCACCGAACAAAGCCCGCAACGTCGCCACCACCAGCGCCAGGCCCATCATCGGCGTGGCCACCTGCAAACCCACGATGCCGGTCATCTGCGACAGGTACGACAGCTGCGCCTGCCCGGAGTAATGCTGCTGGTTGGTGTTGGTCAGGAACGACACCATCGTGTGCAGCGCGGTATCCCAGCGCAGGTTGGCGATGCCGTCCGGATTGAACGGCAGCCAGGCCTGGGTCATGAACACCGCCCAGACCAGCAGCCCCACCACCAGGTTGCTGGCCAGGAACGCGCGCACGTAGCCGCGCCAGGACATGCCGTGCCGCGGCCGCACGCCGAGCAGCGCGTACAGCGGCCGCTCGACCCAGCCGAACAGCGCGTCGCCGCGCATCGGCGCACCGCGCATCACGGCCGCCAGGTAGCGGCCGAGCGGCCATGCCAGCACGATCGCCAGCGCGTAGACGAGAAAGGTTTCGGTCATGTCGGCGTCCTCAGAACTCTTCCGGGCGCAGGACCACGTACAGCAGGTAGGCCGCCGCGACCAGCACGGCGACACCGCAGACGAACGAAAGCCAGCCGCTCATTGCTCTCTCCTGTCAAAAGGACGCTTGCAGTGCGACTTCCAGCCGCGAGCCGGCCTGCCCGGGGAACAGGCGGCGCGCGGCGTCATCGGTGAAATGGCCACTCACGCGTAGCTCGCACGGCCGGGCGAAGGCCCATACCGCGCTGACCTGCCCGTGCGTGTAGTCGTCGGCATAGGCGCTGTCGAGCCAGTAATGCCCCGCCAGCGCTTCGAAGCGCAGCGCATCGTTCACCGGCAGGCGCGCACCGATCTGCGCGTAGCTGCCGGCGCGGCCGCTGGCGAGCGCATCGTCGGACACGCCCAGCTGCAGCCAGTAATTCCGCTTCCAGGTCACGGTGGCGCCGACCTCGTTCCAGTCGAGGTCGGCCTTGCTGCCCGGGTACTGGTAGCGGGTGAAGTTGACGTCCAGCGCCCAGTCCGGCGCCAGGCTGCCGCTCCAGCCGGCGACGAAGTCCATTTCGGTACTGGCGCCGACCGCATCGCCGAAATCGACCGACGAGCCCCACAGCGAACCATAGAGGCCGTTGTCGGCCGAAGCCTTCAACCCGCCCTGCACCGCGGCGTTGCCCTGGTTCTGGCTGGAGCCGCGCCAGACATAGTCGCTGGTGAACGCGGCGCTGCCGCCGAACGTAACGGCCTGCGCGGACGGCATCGCCATGCACAGGCCCAGGAACATCGCACCCGGCAGGCACGACGGAAGACCAGACTGCAATTTCATGAAACACGATCCATGGGCGGAACCCCTCCGCCGATGCAGCCAGTCTGTTCCTGTCCCCCATAAAGTCTCCATGGCGGACGCTGCGAGAGACCATAAATTCTGCGTAACTTCGATCGGACGGCGGCGCCTGACCGGCGCCGCCGTCACCGGCTCAGTGCAGCGGCACGCTCAGCCGCGATGGCGCCGCCGTCGGCGAGCCGAACGTGACCGTACCGCCGGCGGTGGTCGCGTCGGCATAACGCGGGTCGAGGGTGTCGACGACCAACACCAGCCGGCGGCCGGCCGCGATCCTGGCCGCGCTCGCCTCCAGCACGATGTTCACGGTCCGCGCCGCGCCCGGCGTCGCCCCGCGCAGGCTGTAGGGCTTGTGGCTGAGCAGTTGGCCGACCCCCAGCGCATCGACGCTGTAGAGGTAAGCGAAAAGCGACACGTCCGGCTGGCTCGGCGTCACCGTGATCCGCAGCGTCGGCGATCCGGCCAGCGTGTGCTCGCTGGAATACACCGGACCCATCCACACCCCGGCGCCGGCGCGCGCGACCAGCGGGATCGAGGCGACCGCCGGCTGGCCCAGGCCCTGCAGCAGTCCGCTGACCAGCACCACGCCCGAGTCGGCCACGGTCGGCACCGCGGTGACGATGCGGTGCGACCAGCCGGTGGCGTCGCCGGCCAGCAAACGCCCGGTCGGCAGCAGCAGCCCGGCCGGCTTGTCCAGCCCGTAGGTCGTGGGCGCGGCCTGCACCGCGCTCCAGTCCGGGTAGTCGAGCCACTGCCCGTCCAGCGTCGCCAGCCGCACCGCCGGTTCGTCCTCGACCCCGTTCGCGGCGCCCTTGAGGTAGCGGTCGAACCAGCGCACCGCCGCGTCGTAGACCGCGTTCGGCAGGCCCAGCGCACCGGGCAGCTCGGCGGTGGCGTGGTCGCCCTGGCTGAGCAGCAACTGCTTGGGCCCGTGCAGGCGCTGGTAGAAGTCGACGTACTGGTTGGGCGGGAACAACCCGTCGTTGAACGCATTGGCCAGCAGCACCGCGGTCCCGTTGCGGTTGAGCGCGTCGGCCTCGTGCACCACCCCGCGGCTGGCGGCCCGCGGCAGGAAGCCTTGCACCGCGCCGTCGTAGTCGCCGAGCGCGACCTTTGCGGTGATCTGCGCCAGCTCCGGGCCGGGGCGGCCGGTCAGCGCGCCGGCCGCGACCAGCAGCGCCACGCCCTGCTGGCTGACGGTCCGGTTCGCGTACAGCGAGGCTTCCAGGTCGGCCCAGCCGCTCAGCGCGGCGACCACCTTGATACGCGGGTCGCGCGCGGCCGCGAGCAGGCTGGTGCCGGCGCCGTAGGAGATGCCGGAGGCGCCGATCGCATCCGGGTCGGCCGGGGTGTTCGCCAGCGCCCAGTCGATCACCGCGCTGACGTCCTCCACGGTCGGCGCGCCGGCGATGTCGATCAGCCCGGCCGAATCCCAGAACCCGCGCGAGGTGTAGCTGACCACCACGTAGCCGCTGCCGGCGAGCTGGGTCGCGCGGCCGAGGTATTCCAGGTTCGGCAGCGACCAACTGGCCGGCATCACCACCAGCGGGAAGGGTCCGTCGCCCTGCCCTTGCGGCACCAGCACCAGGGCGCCGAGGGGGGTGCCGTCCCAGCCCGGTATGCGTTGATAGGTCTTGCTGAAACCGGCCGCGGACGCAGCGGCGGAAAAGGCCAGCAACGCGACCAGCGCGAGCCAGCGGGCGACGATCCTGCTCATGTAACGGCTCCTCCCAGGTAAACCCGCCGGACCGGGATGGACCGGCGGAAGGCACGACAAGGTGGAACCCGGCGGGGGAGCCAGCGGCCAGACCGTACCATCAAGTATGGTTACAGCCAAGCTGGGGAGCCGCGGATCGGGGACATCGTTTGGAAGTCCCTGGGTCCCCGCCTTGCGCGGGGACGACAAGAAGGTGATGCTGCGCGAACGCCCACGACGCGCTCGGGCAGGTCCTCCGCTATCCCGCGAAGTGCTGGTATCCGGTCCTCGGCGGCACCCAAGCCCGCCCCGCCGGATCCAACACCACCACCCCCTCCCCCTCGACGATCCGCCCGACCCGCGCCACCGGCACGTCCGCGAACAGCATCGCCTGCTCCACCGCGTCGCGATGCTGGCGCGGCGCCGTGAAGCACAATTCGTAATCGTCGCCGCCCGCGCACTGCAGCGCGTACCGCTCATCGCCCTCGAACGCAGCGCGCAACGCCGCGGATGCGGGGAGGGCCTCCAGGTACACCTGCCCGCCGACCCGGCTGCGCGCGCAGACATGGCCGAGATCGGCCAGCAGGCCATCGGATACGTCGATCGCCGCATGCGCCAGGCCCACCAGCCGCAACCCGGCCTGCACCCGCGGCGCCGGCCGCTGCAGGCGCTGCCGCAACGGCTCGATCGCCGCATCGGCCGCGCCGGCCACCGCCAGCGTGCCGGCCTGCCAAAGCCTCAGGGCGGCCGCCGCATCGCCGAGCGAACCGGTCACCCAGATATCGTCGCCGGCCCGCGCCGCATCGCGGCGCAACGCGCTGCCGGCCGCCACCCGCCCCATCGCCGTGACCGACAGCGACAGCGGCCCGCGCGTGGTATCGCCGCCAATCAGCGCGACGCCATGGCGATCGGCCAGCGCGAAGAAACCTTCGGCGAAGCCGTCCAGCCAACGCGCGTCCACCTGCGGCAACGACAGCGACAACGTGCACCAGGCCGGCTGCGCGCCCATCGCGGCCAGGTCGGACAGGTTCACCGCCAGCGTCTTCCAGCCGATGTCGAATGGCGCGCTCTCCGGCGGGAAATGCACGCCGTCGTTGAGCGTGTCCATCGTCACCACCAGTTCCTCGCCCGGCGGCACCCGCAGCAGCGCGGCGTCGTCGCCGATGCCGAGCGCGATATCGCCGCGCCCGCGGCTGCGGGCACGGAGATGGTCGATCAGGGCGAATTCGTGCATAAGGCGGGATTGGGGATTCGGGATCGGAGATTCGTGAGAAGCAGGGGCGCTTTTGCGAATCCCCGATCCCGAATCCCGCGCCGGCGCTACGCGCCGCCGCCCGACTCGACCTTGCGCCAGACCAGCGCGGCGCGGTCCAGCACGCCGTTGACGTAGGTGTGGCCGTGCTCGGAACCGAAGCGCTTGGCGGTCTCGATCGCCTCGTTGATCACGACGCGATACGGCACGTCCTGGCGATACAGCAGCTCGTAGGCGGCTAGGCGCAGCACCGCGCGCTCGATCGCGTCGACCTCGGCCACGCTGCGGTCCAGGTACGGCGCCAGCGCCTCGTCCAGCTCGGCGTGATGCGCCAGCACGCCCTCGACCAGGTTCTCGAAATAGCCCAGGTCGGCCACTTCGTGCGCCTGCTCGTGGGCGAACTGCGCGATCACCTGCTTGGCGTTGCCGCCGGAAATCTGCCAGGCGTAGACCGCCTGCAATGCGCGGCGGCGCGCGCGCGAACGCAGCACCGGGTCGATGCCGTCGCGGCGGACGTGCCTGTGATGGCCGCCGGGCTTGTTCATGGCAGTTGCTCCAGCAGGTTGACCATCTCCAGCGCCGCGATCGCGGCCTCCTCGCCCTTGTTGCCGTGGCTGCCGCCGGCGCGCGCCTCGGCATCCTCGACGCGCTCGACCGCGAGCACGCCGTTCAGCACCGGCACGCCGGTCTGCAGTTGCACGCTCATCAGGCCCTCCGCGCACAGGTCGGCGACGTGCTCGTAGTGGCGGGTGTCGCCGCGGATCACGCAGCCCAGCGCGATGATCGCCGCGTGCTGGCCGCCCTGGGCCACGCGATTGGCGGCCATCGGGATCTCCCAGGCGCCGGGCACGCGCACGACGTCCACCGCGCCGTCGGGAATGCCGTTGCCGGCCAGGCTCTGGCGGGCACCGGCGACCAGCACGTCGGTGATGCGGGCGTTCCAGCGGCTGGCGATGATCGCGAAGCGCGCGCTGGTGGGGCGGAGGTCGCCTTCGTAGTGGCTCATGCGGGGCGGGGATCCAAAAGGTGGGTCAGTTTAACAGCGGGGACTCGGGACTCGGGACTCGGGACTCGGGAAAGGCTCGCGGTCCTCCGCCGGCCAGGCAAGGGGCCGGCGGAAAGCCGGCCGCGCTATCGGACGGGGGCATCGGGAACGCTCTTGCGAGTCCCGGCGTCCGGATCCCGGGTCCCGGCCCCGTCCAGGTACTCCACGACCTCCAGTCCATACCCCGCCAGCGCGACCTGCCGGCGCGGCGTGCCGAGCACTCGCAACTTGCCCAGGCCGAGGTCGGCCAGGATCTGCGCGCCGGCACCGTTGCGCCGCCATTGGCCCACGTCCTTGTCCTTTCCGGCCGGACGCACCACGGGCTCGCGGCGCAGCCGGGCCAGCAGCGCGTCGCTGTCGCGCGGCGCCGACAGCACCACCATCACGCCCTGCCCTTCGGCGGCGATCGCGCGCAAGGCATCGGTGCCGGCGATGCCGAAGTCGTCGCGCCGCCAGTGCAGCAGGTCGGCCAGCGGGTTCTCGACCTGCACCCGCACCAGCGTCGGCGTGGCCGCGTCCGGGGCGCCCTTGACCAGCGCGAAGTGCAGGTCGTGGGCGATGCGGTCGCGGTAGGTCAGCAGCTTGAACGGACCGAACTCGGTGTCGATCTCGCGTTCGTCCACGCGCTCGACGGTGTGCTCGGTCGCCAGGCGGTAGGCGATCAGGTCGGCGATCGAGCCCATCTTCAGCCCGTGCTCGCGCGCGAACGCCTCCAGCTCCGGCCGCCGCGCCATGGTGCCGTCGGGGTTGAGGATCTCGACCAGCACGCCGGCCGGCTCCAGGCCGGCCAGCATCGCCAGGTCGACGCCCGCCTCGGTATGCCCGGCGCGGGTCAGCACGCCGCCCGGCTGGGCGATCAAGGGAAAGATGTGGCCGGGCTGGTGCAGGTCGGACGGCTTGGCGTCCGGCTTCACCGCGGTACGGATGGTATGCGCGCGGTCGTAGGCGGAGATGCCGGTGGTCACGCCCTCGGCGGCCTCGATGCTGACCGTGAAATTGGTCTGGAACTGCGCGGTATTGGCGCGCACCATCGGCGCCAGCCCGAGCTGGCCCGCGCGCTCGCGGGTCAACGGCAGGCATACCAGGCCGCGGCCGTGCGTGACCATGAAGTTGATGTCCGACGGCTTGACCAGTTCGGCGGCCATGATCAGGTCGCCTTCGTTCTCGCGGTCCTCGTCGTCGACGATCACCACCATGCGGCCGGCGCGGATCTCCTCCAGCAACTCGGGAACGGGGGCGAAGTTCATGCCTGCCCCCGCTCGCCGAGCAGGCGTTCGACGTAACGGGCCACCAGGTCGATCTCCAGGTTCACCGCGTCGCCGACCGCCGTGTGCGCGAAGCGCGTGTGCGCGACCGTGTGCGGGATCAGCGCGACCTCGAAGCCCGCTTCGTCCACCTCGTTGACGGTGAGGCTGACGCCATCCACGCAGATCGAGCCCTTCTTGGCCACGTACTTCAGCAGCGCGGCCGGCGCTTCGATGCGCCAGCGCTGCGCGCGCTCGTCGTCGTGGATGGACAGCACCGAGCCCAGGCCGTCGACATGGCCGCTGACCAGGTGGCCGCCGAGGCGGTCGGTGGGGCGCATCGCGCGTTCCAGGTTCAGCGCCGCGCCTTCGGCCAGGCTGCCGAGCGTGGTGAGCGCCAGCGTCTCGGTGGAGGCATCGGCCTGGAACGAGCGCGAGTCGAACGCGATCACGGTCAGGCACACGCCGTTGACCGCGATGCTCTCGCCGAGCTGCACGTCCTCGAACGGCAGCGTGCCGACCTCGAACGTGAAACGGACGTCGCCGCCGCGCGGCTCGCGCGCGGCCAGCCGGCCGACGCCCTCGATGATGCCGGTGAACATCAGCGCACCTCCCGGTAACCGGCCGCGGCGATCGCGGCCCGGGAGAGGGCGTTTATCGGAGTGCCCGCGCCTGCGGGCAGTTGCTGGAGGAGCTGCATATACGTTTCTCGCGTTGGGGTAAGCGAAAAACGCCACAAGGCAAACAGGCACCGCACGACGCGGATGCCGTGCAGGTACCGTCTTCTTTCATCCGGACTTTCCGGCATGGCCCCGGGCCCTGCCGACCGTCGGCTCCGGCATCTGACCGGATCTGCTGACCTTCCAAGGCACGGACCCACGCGGCGTGGCGTGATCGCATGCCATCGAAAGCGCTCGCGGGCTCGTGCCTCGCCGCAAGGGCGCCGCACCTACCGCCGGTGGGGAATCTCACCCCGCCCTGAAGACGTTCGTGGAATGCCGGCGAACCGGCCGCGGCATTCTACCAGCCCGGGACGAACGCCTGCCGCCACGCAGCGTTCCGCGGGCGGAATGTCGCCTTTCCGCGGTCGGCGGCCTGTTCAGGGAACGCGCCGGCACCTAGAATGCGCCGGCGACAGGACTGTCGCATGCCGGCCCGCAACGGGACGGCGACATGGACATCAATTCGGAGAGAAACCCCTGATGCGCAACACCCTGATCCTGGCTGCCATGCTGGCGGCCGCCCCCTTCGCCGCTTCCGCCGCCGACGGCCTGAGCTACAACTACGTCGAGGCCGGCTGGACCCGCCTGAGCGTGGACATCGGCGACGGCAACGAGCACGGCAACGGCGGCTACATCCGCGGCTCCTGGCAGATCGCCCAGCCGGCCTACGTCTTCGCCTCGTTCGCCCAGGTCGAGAAGACCTACCACTACGACGAAGGCGTGCGCGACAAGTACACCCTGAGCCAGCCGGAGATCGGCATCGGCTTCCGCCAGGAGTGGACCGAGCGCGTCGACTTCATCGCCGACATCGCCTACCTGCGCCTCAACGCCAAGGTGAAGCTGAGCGGCTACGACGACTACTTCGACGTCGTCGGCATCGACGGCAGCTACAAGGAGCACGTCAACGCCGGCCGCGCCACCGTGGGCGTGCGCGGCAAGCCCTCGCCGCGCACCGAAGCGTGGATCAAGGCCGGCTACATGGACGGCAGCGACTTCGACAAGGGCGAATTCGTCGGCAACCTCGGCGGCCAGGTCAACTTCAACCGCACCTGGGGCCTGGTCGGCGAAGCGCAGTTCATCGACGACACCACCCAGCTGTCGCTCGGCGTCCGCGCCAGCTTCTGACCGGCACCGCGAACGAAGGGCTCCGCAAGGAGCCCTTCTTCTTCGCCACCTTGCGGGAGGGACTTCAGTCCCGGCGGCTCTTGCACTTGAATCCCCCGCGCATGGGGAGGTCCAGGCCTTGCAAGGAGATCTGCACAAGCCTGTCGGGACTGAAGTCCCTCCCACAGCAATCCTCCCTCGGCGGCCGCGACGGCCTCATGCGCCATCCGGGCGCAGCAACAGGCGCAGGTCATCCCCCACCTGGCGCACGTCGGCCGGCCTGAACGCCAAGCGCTGCGCCATCGTCTCGATCCCCAGCCCCGACAGCAGCGGACGCGCGTCGCCGCCGAGCAGCACCGGCGCCACGTACAGCAGCAGTTCGTCGACCAGCCCGGCCTTCAGCAGCGCGCCGCCGAGTTCCGCGCCGGACTCGACCTGCACCTCGTTGATGCCGCGCTCGCCCAGCAGCGCCAGCGCCGCATGCAGGTCGAGCCGCCCCTCGCGCAACGGCACGCCGGCGAACTCCACGCCGTCCAGCGCCGGCGGCACCAGGCCGGCCGCGTGCAGGTACAGCGTCGGCGCCGCACCGTCGCGCACCTTCGCCTGCCCGAGCGAGCGCAGGCGGGTGTCGAACACGACCCGCAACGGCGGCACGAACTCGGCAGGCGCCGGCAGCCGCACGGTCAACGACGGATCGTCCGCCAGCACCGTGCCCGCGCCGGCCAGGATCGCCGAAGCGCGCGCGCGCCAGCGTTGCACGTCGGCGCGCGCGGCCTCGCCGGTGATCCATTTCGACTCCCCGCTGGCCAGCGCGGTGCGCCCGTCCAGGCTCGCGCCGTACTTCAGGCGCAGCCAGGGCCGGCCGCGCTCCACCCTCGACAGGAATCCCTGGTTCAGCGCGCGCGCCTGGGCCTCCATCAGCCCCGAGGCGACCTCGATCCCCGCCTCGCGCAGCCGCTCGAAACCGCCCCCGTTGACCTGCGGGAACGGATCGCGCATCGCCGCAACCACCTTCGCCACGCCGGCCTCGACCAGCGCCAGCGCGCACGGTGGCGTGCGCCCGTAGTGCGCGCACGGCTCCAGCGTCACGTAGGCGGTCGCGCCGCGTGCCCGCTCGCCCGCCTCGCGCAGCGCGAACACCTCCGCGTGCGGCCCGCCGGCGCGCCGGTGGAAGCCCTGCCCGACCACCTCCCCGTCGCGCACGATCACGCAGCCGACCCTGGGATTCGGTTGCGTGGTGAACGCCCCCTGCTCGGCCAGGCGCAGCGCCCGTGCCATCCAGCGATGGTCTTCGCCGCTGAAAAGGGGAGCGGTGGATGCGCTGCTCATCGTCGGTATCCGTGGGACGCGGTGCGGCACAGTGTGCGGCATCAGGCCCCGGCCGCGGTATCGATCGCCATCACCGCCACGGCAGGCAGGTGCGGCAGCTCGACGCGCGTCTCCACCGACCAGCCCAGCCGCGCGTAGTACGCCACCAAGGACGATTCGCAGTACAGGAACACGCGCGCGATGCCCGACTGCCGCGCCGCCGCGACGCAATGCGCGACCAGCGCCTCGCCCGCGCCCCGCCCGCGCGCCCGCGGACGCACGTACAGCGAGGCCAGCCACGGCGAGTAGCCGCCGATCGAAGGATGGTCGTCGTGCAGCAGGCTCACCGAACCCAGCCAGGCCATCGCCTGCCCAGCGCCCGCCCGCGGATCGTTGTCGTCCAGCATCACCCAGGTGGCGGGAATGCCGTCGTTGCCATGGGAGGCCAACTCGGCCGCGGCCTGCTCGACGCTCCAGCCGGGCTGCAGCGCGCCGAAGGCCTCGACGTGCGCCCGGGCCAGCGCACCGATGCATCCGGGCACCTGCGCAAGACGCACGATGCGCGGCGCGTTCACCGCTTGCCGGTCTTGCCGACCTGCTCCAGCGCCGCTTCCAGCAACGGCAGCTGGTCGCTGCCGACCGGCAGCTCGCGCTCCAGCTTCTCGATCTCCTCGCGGAAGTCGGCCACGTCCTGGAAACTGCGGTACACCGAGGCGAAGCGCACGTAGCCGACGTGGTCGAGCTTGCGCAGCTCGGCCATCACGTACTCGCCGACCCGGATCGAGGGCACCTCGCGCTCGCCGCTCATGCGCAGCTGATGCACCACCGCGCGCACCGCCGCCTCGATCTGCTCTTCCGACACCGGCCGCTTCTGCAGCGCGCGATCGAAACTGGTGCGCAGCTTGCGCGCGTCGAACGCCTCGCGGCCGCCGTCGCTCTTGATCACGGTGGGCAACTTGAGCTCGATCGTCTCGAGCGTGCTGAAGCGCTCGCCGCAAGCCTCGCACTCGCGGCGCCGCCGGATCGTGGCGCCGTCTTCGGACACGCGCGAGTCGATCACGCGGGTGTCGTTGTGCTGGCAGAAGGGGCAGTGCATCAGGGGCCGTGATTGGTAATTGGTGATTCGTGACTGGCAAAAGCGCTGAACGCCTCGCTCCGCGAAAACGTGCGGCAACTCGGTTCGTGCACTTGCATTTCCGAATCACCAATCACGAATCACGAATCCCGGCTCCTCAACCATACACCGGATACTTCCTGCACTGCGCGGTCACCTTCTCGCGCACCGCGGCGATGACCGCCTCGTCGGCCGGCGCATCGAGCACGTCGGCGATCCAGTTGGCCAGGTCCACGCAGTCCTGCTCCAGGTAGCCGCGCGTGGTGATCGCCGGCGTGCCCAGGCGCAGGCCCGAGGTCACGAACGGCGAGCGCGGATCGTTCGGCACCGAATTCTTGTTGACGGTGATGTGGGCCTTGCCCAGCGCCGCCTCCGCGTCCTTGCCGGACACGTCCTTGCCGATCATGTCGACCAGCATCAGGTGGTTCTGGGTGCCCCCGGAGACGATCTTGTAGCCGCGCGCGATCAGCGTATCCGCCATCGCCTGGGCGTTCTTCACCACCTGTTGCTGGTAGCTCTTGAACTCCGGCTCCAGCGCCTCCTTGAAGGCCACCGCCTTGGCCGCGATCACGTGCATCAGCGGGCCGCCCTGGATGCCCGGGAACACGATCGACTGCAGCTTCTTGATCAGCTCCTCGTCTGCGCCCTTGGCCAGGATGATGCCGCCGCGCGGGCCGCGCAGGGTCTTGTGGGTGGTCGAGGTGACCACGTGCGCGTGCGGCAGCGGGTTCGGGTAGACCCCGGCCGCGACCAGGCCGGCCACGTGCGCCATGTCGACGAAGAGATAGGCGCCGACCTTGTCGGCGATGGCGCGGAAGCGCGCCCAGTCGATCTGCTGCGAGTAGGCCGAGAAGCCGGCCACCACCATCTTCGGCTTGTGCTCCAGCGCCAGCCGCTCGACCTCGTCGTAGTCGATCAGGCCCTGGTCGTTCACCCCGTACTGCACGGCGTTGAACAGCTTGCCGGAAGCGTTGACCTTGGCGCCGTGGGTCAGGTGGCCGCCATGCGCCAGGCTCATGCCCAGGATGGTGTCGCCCGGCTGCAGCAGCGCGAAGTACACCGCCTGGTTGGCCTGCGAGCCGCTGTGCGGCTGCACGTTGGCGTAGTCGGCGCCGAACAGCTGCTTGACCCGGTCGATCGCCAGCTGTTCGGCGACGTCCACGTACTCGCAGCCGCCGTAGTAGCGCTTGCCCGGGTAGCCTTCGGCGTACTTGTTGGTCAGCTGGCTGCCCTGCGCCTCCATCACGCGCGGGCTGGCGTAGTTCTCGCTGGCGATCAGCTCGACGTGATCCTCCTGGCGGCGGGCCTCGTCGGCGATGGCCTTGGCCAGTTCGGGATCGTAGGTTTCGATACGGGCGTCGCGCGGGAACATCGGCTCTCCGGGGCAGCTGAAGGGGGCGGTTGGAGCCGGAAATTGTAAGCCCCATGCGGGCTTGTGACCAATTCGCGCCCGCCGGGGACCCCCATACCGGTACGCGGTCCGCAAAAAGCCGGCGCCGCCCGCGCGGGCCCACGAAAAAGGGCGCACGTCGCCGTGCGCCCTTCTCCCGTCGCCTGCGGCGGGCCGGTCAGTGGTTGAGCACCAGGTCGGCGATGATGCCGGTGGCGATGGCCACCATCAGGAAGTTGCCCGTGTCGTCGCGGACCCAGTGGTAGCCGCGGGGCGGGCGGCGCAGGTAGTAGCGCGGGTAGTCGTCCACCACGTAGATCGGGCCGCGGTAGGAATCGTAGTAGCGGCGGCCCACGGCCCAGCCGTACGGGGGGCCTGCGCGGTACACCGGCGCCGGCCGGTAGTAGCGGTCGTCGCGGCGGCCGTCGTAGTAGCCGCGGTAGTAGGCGTCGCGGCGCCCCTGGTAGCGCTCGTAACGGTCGTAGCGATCCCGGCGGTCATGACGGTCGTGGCGGCCGTAGTCGCGGTCGCCGCGATCCCAGCCGCGGTCCCAGCCATGGCCGCGACCGTCGGCCATCGCGGCAGGCGCTACGGCGCCCAGCGCCAACACGGACGTCAGGGCAAGGGCAATCAGACGGATCGGTTTCATGGCGGCTCCAAGGCTCGTTGGTGTCACGGCTGCAATATTGCGCCATGTAGATGAACCAGCATTGGCTGGAATCGGTTACCCCCCGCCCCCATTTATCGGCCAGTCGGCAGGCCCTCCGGCAAGCCCCGCGGGCGTTGCCGCTATACTTGCCGCATCCCTTCAGATCCCCCACCCGTCCGCTCGCCGGGCCGGGCCGAAAGCGCGCCAGGAGACTGCATGTCGTCGCAATACATCTACACCATGAACCGGGTCAGCAAGGTGGTCCCGCCGAAACGGCAGATCATCAAGGACATCTCGCTGTCGTTCTTCCCGGGCGCCAAGATCGGCTTGCTGGGCCTGAACGGCGCCGGCAAGTCCACGGTGCTGAGGATCATGGCCGGCGTGGACACCGATTTCGAGGGCGAGGCCCGCCCGCAGCCGGGCATCAAGGTCGGCTACCTGGCCCAGGAACCGGAGCTCGACCCCAGCAAGACCGTGCGCGAGTCCGTCGAGGAAGGCGTCGGCGAGGTGCTGCAGGCGCAGGCCGCGCTGGAGAAGGTCTACGCCGCCTATGCCGAGGAAGGCGCCGACTTCGACGCCCTGGCCAAGGAGCAGGAGCGCCTGGAGGCGATCCTCGCCGCCGGCGACGCGCACACGCTGGAGAACCAGCTGGAAGTGGCCGCCGACGCGCTGCGCCTGCCGCCGTGGGACGCCAAGATCGCCAATCTGTCCGGCGGCGAGAAGCGCCGCGTCGCGCTGTGCCGCCTGCTGCTGCAGAAGCCGGACATGCTGCTGCTCGACGAGCCGACCAACCACCTCGACGCCGAGTCGGTCGAGTGGCTGGAACAGTTCCTGGCCCGCTACACCGGCACCGTGGTGGCGGTCACCCACGACCGCTACTTCCTGGACAACGCCGCCGAGTGGATCCTGGAACTCGACCGCGGCCGCGGCATTCCGTGGAAGGGCAACTACACCGAGTGGCTGGTGCAGAAGGACGAGCGCCTGAAGCAGGAAGAGAACCAGGAGAAGGCGCGCCAGAAGGCGATCCAGAAGGAACTGGAATGGTCGCGCCAGAACGCCAAGGGCGGCCGCTCCAAGGGCAAGGCGCGCCTGGCCCGGCTGGAAGAGCTGCAATCGCAGGACTACCAGAAGCGCAACGAGACCAACGAGATCTTCATCCCGCCGGGCGAGCGCCTGGGCAACTCGGTGATCGAGTTCAAGAACGTCTCCAAGAAGTTCGGCGACCGCCTGCTGATCGACAACCTGTCGATGATCGTGCCGCCGGGCGCGATCGTCGGCATCATCGGCCCGAACGGCGCCGGCAAGTCGACCCTGTTCAAGATGATCACCGGGCAGGAGAAGCCGGACTCGGGCGAGATCGTGATCGGCCCGACCGTGAACCTGGCCTACGTGGACCAGAGCCGCGGCGCGCTGGAACCGAACAACACGGTGTTCCAGGAGGTTTCCGGCGGGCTGGACATCCTCAACATCAACGGCATCGAGATCCAGTCGCGCGCCTACATCGGCCGCTTCAACTTCAAGGGCCCGGACCAGCAGAAGCTGGTCGGCACGCTGTCCGGCGGCGAGCGCGGCCGGCTGCACATGGCCAAGACCCTGCTGCAGGGCGGCAACGTGCTGCTGCTCGACGAGCCGTCCAACGACCTGGACATCGAGACCCTGCGCGCGCTGGAGGATGCGCTGCTGGAGTTCCCGGGCAACGCCTTCGTGATCTCGCACGACCGCTGGTTCCTGGACCGCATCGCCACGCACATCCTCGCCTTCGAGGGCGACTCGCACGTGGAGTTCTTCCAGGGCAACTACCGCGAGTACGAGGAAGACAAGAAGCGCCGCCTCGGCGACGACGCCGGCCCGAAGCGCCTGCGGTTCAAGGCGCTGAAGTGACGATTTGGCCCGGGGCCGCAACGCGGCCCCGGCTTTGCCAAACCGTCATCCCCGCGCAGGCGTGGGTGAGGACGGGTCGCTTGCGAGCCACCGGCTCGCACCCGGCCGAACGCCCTCGCGCTGTGCGCGGGGGCCGGGGATCGAAGATCCAGCGACTTTCGCCCAGATCGCGCTGAAGCCACTGCCCCGCCCTCGCGGGGGCGACGAGCGCCGGCTCACAACTCGTACGACAGCACGTCCTCGAAGCCGAACTTGCCGAAGTCGACGATGCGCGAGGGATACAGCCGGCCGATCAGGTGGTCGTGCTCGTGCTGCACCACCCGCGCATGGAATCCCTCGGCCTCGCGTTCCAGCGGGGTGCCATCGGGCAACACGCCGCGGTAACGGATGCGGCGCCAGCGCGGAATGACGGCGCGCAGGCCCGGGATCGACAGGCAACCTTCCCAGCCATCCTCCCTCTCGTCGGAAAGCGGCACGATCTCGACGTTGGCCAGCGCGGTGCGCGGCACCGGCGGGGCGTCCGGATAGCGCTGGCTGCTATCGAAGCCGAACACCATCAGCTGCAGGTCCACCGCGATCTGCGGCGCGGCCAGGCCGACGCCATGCGCAGCGTCCATGGTCTCGAACATGTCGGCCACCAAGGCGTGCAGCTCCGGCGTGTCGAAACGCTCGACCGGCGGCGCCAGGCGCAGCAGGCGCGGGTCGCCCATGCGGATGATTTCCCGGATCATCGGGACCTCCTGGAGAGTTCGCCGGCATTATCGCGCACGAAAGCGCCCGTGCCGGTTCAGCGGAACTCGCCGTACGGCTCCAGCGGCGACACGGGGAGCGGGAGGTTGCCCTGCCAGGGTTGCAGCGCATAGCGCAGATAGACCTGGAACGTGTTCGGCGAGAAATCGCGGCTGCGCTGCAGCGTCCCGGCGGCACCGAGCACGAAGTGGTCGCCCAGCCGGCGCTCGACCGCGGCATATACGCGATATCCGGTACCGCTGCTGTGGCCGCCGCTCGTATACAGGCTCGCCTCGTCCAGCGCGACGGGACCGTACTGCGCAGCCAGGCCGTCCAACACGCGCCCGATCGATGCCTGGTCGGGGAACCGGCTGACGCGGTCGGTGCGGGCGCTGGATACGCCAAGCGAAGCGTCCACGCGCACCGACCAGTCCGCGTTGCGCCAGGCGAAACCCACCGGCAGGCTCAGCGACGCGTAGCGCTGCGGACTGTAGTAGCCGCCCTGCCCCAGCGAATAGCCGCCCAGGTCGTGCCGGTACTGCCAGTACATCGCGGTGGCGCCCACGTCCAGGCGCAGGTCGGGGCGCTGGATCAGCTTGTGGTACCAGCCGGCCATGGCGCGGGCGCGGTCGTTGCCGGCCACGTTGCGGCCGGTCAGCCGATGCCAGCTCCAGTTCGACCAGACGCCGTTGCGTCCTCCCTGGTCGTAGCCGAGGCTGAAGGTCGCACCGTTGGCGGTAACCCCGCCCCACGCGATGCCGCTGCGCGGATCGATCGCGCCGGCCTGCGAAAGCAGCGAATTGGTCATGGGCCGCCGCGACAGCGTCGCTCCCCAACCGAGCACGCCCCAGTCGCCGCTGAGCGTCACCCCGCCCAGCCAATTGCCCACCGCGTAGCCCGAGGGCGTATGGCCGACGTCGATTTCCAGGCGTTCGTCCAGGGTACGCCAGCCCACGGCCCAGCCCACGCCGGAGTCCAGCCGCTGGTGCACGTGCGTGGCACAGCCCGGCGCGCGCTGGCGGCTGCCGTCGGCCAGCACCAGGTCGAGGTCGCAGGTACCGAAATCGTCTTCGTAGGTTCCTGCGGCGTCGGTGCGGAAACGCCCCGTGTCCATGTGGACCTGCTCCAGGCGCGCCCACCCCAGCCCTCCGGCGAACGGGGCGTCCAGGTGGGCGATGCGGGTATCGCGCGACAGCCTGGAGATGCCCGGCGTCCCGTCGTTGCGCCGGTCGGACGCCTGCATGACGGTGAGGGTCGGATTCTGCTGCTGGTACAGGGTTTCGACATCGCTGCGCAGGCTGCGCCGCAGCCAGTCGTCGCCCCCGGCCTCGCGGCTGGCCCTGGTCAGCGCGCGATCGTCGCGCGGCCGCACCTGCGACGGATCGAGCAGGCCGTTCTCCTGCATCGCATGCGCGTACAGATCGAGCGCCTGCTGCGGATCCTCCTTCCGGACCAGCCTGGCGGCATCGCGCCAAGCCTGGGGATCGGGGCCGTTCTTGCGGGCCAGCAGGTCGCGCAGGATCGCCAGCGCCTTGGCATCCTCGCGCAGGTCGGTCCAGATCGCCGCCAGCTGGCGTTGTTGCCCGAAGTCGTCGCTGGCGACGGCCGGGGGCGCGCTGGCCATCTGCCGGCGGGCCCGCTCGGTCTCGCCCAGCCCCAGCCAGCTCCGCAGGCGGCCGAGCTGGGCGTCGACGTTGTCCGGCTGTTCGGCCAGCACCTGTTCGTAGGCCTGCACGGCCTGCGCGTGGTCGCCGCGCAACCGGGCCCAGTCGGCGAGCATGAGCGTGTACTCCGCGCGGTGCGGCTGCGCGCGCAGCAGCGCGACGGCCTCGGGCTCGCGTCCTTGCGCGCGCAGCTCCCAGGCGCGGTCGACGACCTGCTGGCGCTGCAGGCGATCGGACAGGGCCAGCATGTCCGCGTCCCAGGACTCGCGCGGCACCTGGCCGAGGGCCTGCAGCGCCTGCGGCAGGCGATCGGACGAAGCGAGGTAGAGGGCTTGCGCATAGCGCGGCACGGGCAGGTTCCCGGCATGCTCGAGCATGTCCTGGATCACCGCGTCGGCTTCGCCGGTGCGCCCGGCGGCACGCAACTCGTTGGCCAACGCATAGGCCAGCCAGGGATCGGCGGGCAGCTCCCGGCGCAGTCGTTCCCCGAGCGCCAGCGCGCCGGCGGCGTCCCCGCGCGCCAGCGCCTGCGCACGTTGTTCGCGCAACCGCGACAGCTGCAGCCGGTGCAACTCCTCGGCATACGGCAAGCGCTGCGCCGCGGGCAGCGTCGCGGCGAACGCCTCGAGCCGGTCGGGAGCGGTCCGGCCGTACAGCTGCACCAGCTTGCGGATCACGTTGGCGTCGTTCGGCGCGATCCGCCGCGCCGCCTGCAGCTGCCGTTCGGCGGCGGCATCGTCGCCGCGCGCGACCGCCACGTCCGCCAGGCCGATCATGGCGTTGACCTCGCGCGGACGCTGCCGCCGGGCCTGGGCGTAGAGCGCCTCCGCCGCGTCCGGATCGCCGCCCTCCAGGGCCGCGTCGCCCCGCTCCAGCAGCAGCCAGTAGCGCGTGCTCGCGGCCAGGTCGTACCACTTGTCGTTGCCGCTGCCGTCGGGCAATGCACGCTGCGCACGCTGGAAATAGTCCAGTGCCTGTTCGCGGCGGCCCTGGCGCATCAGCGCCAGCCCCATTCCGCCGAGGAAATCCGGTTCCCGCGGGTAGCCGCGGAGCGCCTGCGCGAAGGCCTGCTCGGCCTCGGCGTTGCGGCCGGCGTCCAGCAGTTGCAGGCCGTGCTGGCCCGCCCGCCAGTTCGGGTCGCGGACCAGGCGGGATTGTTCCTGGTAGCGCTTGCGCGCGTCCTCGATCTGCGCCCAGCCCGGATAGCGGGCGATGAAGGCCTGCAGGCGGCGCACGGTGCGGTCGTTGGCCGGCTGGTCGGACAGGTAGTCCCATTCGCTTTGCGCGGCGAGCGCGAGCGTTTCCGGATTGCGGCCCATGCGCTGCAGGGCGGCCAATGCCTCTTCGTCCCGGCCGGCGGCGAACAGGAAGCGCGACAGCGCCTGCAGCAGCGCGGGATTGCCGGGATAGGCGCGGTCCAGCGCCGCCAGGCGCTCGATCGCCAGGGCGCGGCCGGACCGCTCGTCGCCGCGCAGGCGCCAGTACTCGATGCCCAACTGCAGGCCGGGAGGATCGTCGTCGAACAGGCGCCGGTAGATCGCAAGCGCTTCGGCCGTGCGACCGCCGGTGGCGTACAGGCGAGCCTGCTGCAGTTCCTGCTGCTGGTCGCCACGGTAGGCGCGCCACAAGCGCTCGGCCGCGGCCAGCTCGCGCGTCCCGGCCCCGGCCTCGCGCAACCGTTGCAGCGTCGCCGCCGCGTCGTCCAGCTTCTGCCGCGACAGCTGCACTTCCAGGATCGCCACCATCGTCGCGCGGTCGTCGGGGGCCAGCAGCCGCAGCCGCGCCAGCGCATCCTCGATGAGTTCCTGCCGGCCGGTGGCCTCGCCGATGCGCACCTGCTGCAGCAGCCATTGGCGCTGCTCCGGCACCGTGCCGGCCGGCACGGCCGGCAGCGCCTGCGCGCAAACGCCTCCGGCGAGGCCGGCCAGGGCCACGCCGCCGAAGGCGAACATCGAGCGAGCCCGGGAGATCATCCGCGATCCGGATCCAGGCGGCGCTGCGAGACCCAGCGCAGCGCGCGCCAGAGCAGGAACGCCACCATCAGCACCACGAGCACGGCGAGCGCGGCGAGCAGCGCGGGATGGTCGGCCAGGTGGTACCAGAGCAGCAGCCACCACGGCAGCGATCCGACGAAGTAATGCTCGCCGACGAACTGGCTGCTGATGCCGGAGCTGCGCAGGATCGCGACCGATCCGGCGATGGCCTGGCGCTTGCCGATGTCGGCGAGCGCCTCGTCGAGCAGCGCGTAGTCGGCGTCGTGGGTCGCCGCCAGCGAGACGATGCTGCGCTGCGCGTGCCGGGGCGATTGCAGGCCGATGATCGCCGCGAACGGGGCATCGGCGCTCATCGCCACGCGGTTGATCGCCGCGTCGGACTGCGGGTTGCCCTGGCGCGCGGCCTCGACGGCGGCCTTGGGATCCGCGGTGCGGCCGCTGAGCAGGACGGTGCGCTGGTTCTCGATCAGCAACGAAAGCTTGTCGCTGCCGCGCAGCTCGTCGGGCAGCGCCCCCAGCACCAGCAAGTCGGCGTCCAGCGCGCTGGCTTGCTTCCAGTCGTCGCTCACCCGCAGGCCATAGGCCGGGTAGCCGCTCTGCACGCCCAGGCCGCCGATCAGGTCGAGCAGCAGGCCCACCTGTGCCGCACTGGCCTTGGGCGGCATCAGCACGACGGTTTCGGAAAGGTCGGCCATGCGGGTGAACGGGAAACCGCTCAGCGCGAACGCGGACAGGTCCGGCAGGCCCATGTAGTGGTGGAAACCGGAGAAGTCGATGGTCGAATCTTCCTCGATCGCCGCCTGCAGGTTTGGAGGCAGCACGGTCTGGCAATGGTCGCGCTGCGCGCTGCCCATCACGCTGGCGAAATTGAAATCGAAGCGGAGCTGGTTGCGGTCGCCGAGCTTGAGCGCCGGGATCAGCAGCTTGCCGTCGCCGCTGCCGGCGTCGGAGCTGAGCACCGGCAGCCTGATTTCGTCCATGCCTTGCTTGCCGGACCGGCGGATCAACGGGAAGCTCGAGATGAACTGGTCGTTGATGCTGATGCTCAGGCGCGATTCGTCGCTGCTGAACGGCGGCGTATAGCGGTAGCGCAAGCTCAGCGGGATGCCCTGGTTGCGCCAGATGAACAGGTCCGGCGGCAGGTTGAGGTTGACGGTGATCGGCTGCGGCGAAACGCCCGAGGCGCGCAACTGCTGCGGATAGTCCAGCAGTTCGGCCAGGCGCACCGGACGGTCGGTGCGCACCCAGTTGGGCGCGTCGTAAGGCTTGCGCGGCGCCAGTTCCTTGACCCCGTCGATGCTCACGCGGGTACCGCGGAAGAGCGCGTTGCCGGATGCCATGGCCGCCACCGCCGTCTGCAGGTCTTCGTCGTTGCGGCCGAGGACCAGCAACAGCTTGCGCTGCGGATCCTGCGGCAGCGACGCGAGCTCCACCACCGGCCCCTGGACGGGAGCGTGGCCGGCGATGAACGCCGGGAACCTGCCGTTGACCGCGAACACGACCGCATGCCCGGCGTCGGGAAGCCGGTCGTAGCTGACCGGGAAGCGGGCCTGGCGCCACCAGCCCGCCATCGCCCCGAAGTAGGACGCCATCACGGCGGCGGCGCGCTGCTGCGCCAGCGACGGCGTGCCGGCGAACACCACCGGCAGTTCCAGGCGCGCCGTGTCGCGCGGATCGAAGAACGGCAGCGGGAAATTGGCCAGGTCGTCCTGCATGGCCAGCGGCTGCCCGCCCAGGCGCAGCGTGCTGGCGCTGGACACGTTGACCCACAGCGAGCTGTGGGTGGGCTCCTCGCAGATGTCGGTGTAATGGCCGACGAACTCCAGGCGCACCTGGTTGAAATCGGCGATCAGGCGCGCGTCCAGCGGCACGTTGGCCTGCACCGGCCGGCCGAGCTGGTCGCCGGCGATCGGCACCACGTCCATCAGCGCGTCGTTGAGGTAGACCCGCAGGTGCGACAGCGTGGGCAGCAACGCCGGCGACGGCGTGAAGCTCAACTGCAGCTCGGCCTGCCGCACCAGTCGATCGCGCCGCACCTGGAACTCGTAGGTGGCGGTGGTGCGCACGCCGGAAAGCATCACGTCCTGCCTGCGGCCGAGATCGGCGAAGCTGCTGCTCCGTTGCCAGGGCCATTGGCCGCCGGTCCACACGCTCGCTCCGGCCGGTGCGCCGGCCGGGGAAGCGTCCGCGCCGCCCGCCGGCGCCGGCGCGGGCGGCGCTTGTGCCGAGTCCGGCAAGGATGCGGCCGCCGGCATGGGCGGAACGACGATGCGTGCCGCGCCGCTGCCTTGCGCGGCGGGCAGTGCGAGCAACGGCAGCATCAGCCAACGGAGGTAGGAATGGGGGCTCATGGGCGGAACCTGGCATCGGCTGCATCAGCCGGAACGAAGGGAATCGGTCGTTGTGGCGCGAAGCTGGCCAACCAGCGCAGCGCGCGCCGGCTCCAGTGCATGGGGCGGTCGAGGTCGAACGGCGCGAAATCGCCCACGCGGCGATAGCCGCGCCAACCCAGCGCCATCACCGCCCATAGGCTGCGCGGCAGGCTCATCGGCTCGTAGCCCACGTGCCAGTCCAGCCACGCGTCGGCGCGGGCGAACGTGCACTGCGCGAATTCCACGCGCTGTTGCTCGCCGGCGAAGTCCAGCAGCACGCCCAGCCGGGAGTCCACGCAGCGCTGGACGATTCCGCGGAAGGCGAACTCGCGGCGGCCGCGCGCGAGCAGCAGCACGACCGGCGTCCCGTCCGCCAGCTGCGGCGCCTGCGCGAGTTCGATGCCCACGCCGTCGCTGGAGTAGTCGTGCAGCGTGCCGCGCAGGGCGCGGCCGTCGGGCAGTTGCACCGCCACCGGCAAGCGCGTGCTGACACGGTGCGTCTTGCGCACCTGCTGGACCTCGGCCGCCACCGCCAGCGCGCCGCCGACGATGAGCAGGTTGTAGAGCACCCACAGCGAACTGACGATCACCGTGCCGCGCTCGTCGGCCGGCCCGTGCGCGAAGCGCCACACCGCGAAGCAGAGCCCGAGCACGTTCAGCACCGCCAGCACGAAGTAGGGCCGCGCCACTTTCCAGTCGAAGCGGTCCGCCGCCTGCATGCCGCCCTTGTCGGTGACGTTGAAGCGGCCGCGCCCCGGGCTGAACAACGCCACCGTGGTCGGCCGGGCGATGTACCACGCCAGCACCGTCTCGTAGACCTCGCCCCAGAACGGGCGGCGGTACTGGCCCTGGATGCGCGAGTTGGCGAGGCTCGCATGCGCCATGTGCGGCAGCACGAACAGCAGGATCGCCAGCGCCGGCGCGTAGATGATGTAGGCGTGCAGCAGCAGGAAGGCGAGCGGCGCCGTGAGGAACACCAGCCGGGGGATGCCCGCCAGGAAGTGCAGCATCGCGTTGGCGTAGCAGAATCGCTGGAAGATCGTCAGCCCCTTGCCGAGCAGCGGGTTGTCGACCCGGAAGATCTGCACCATGCCGCGGGCCCAGCGGATGCGCTGGTTCACGTGCGCCCCGAGGCTGTCGGTGGCCAGGCCCGCCGCCTGCGGGATGCGCAGGTAGGCGGAGTTCCAGCCGTTGCGGTGCAGGCGCAGCGCCGTGTGCGCGTCCTCGGTCACGGTCTCGGTGGCGAACCCGCCGATCTGGTCGATGGCCTCGCGTCGGATCACGGCGCAGGAACCGCAGAAGAACGAGGCGTTCCAGAGATCGTTGCCGTCCTGCACCAGGCCATAGAACAGCTCGCCCTCGTTCGGATCCCGGCGGAACACCCGCAGGTTGCGCTCGAACGGGTCGGGCGAGAAGAAGTGGTGCGGCGTCTGCACCAGCGCGAGGCGCCGGTCGCGCAGGAACCAGCCGGCCGTGATCTGCAGGAACGAACGCACCGGCAAGTGGTCGCAGTCGAAGATCGCCACCAGCTCGCCGTCGATCCTGCTCAGCGCATGGTTGAGGTTGCCGGCCTTGGCGTGGCGGTTGTCGCTGCGGGCGATGTAGTTGATGCCGACGCGTTCGGCGAATTCCCGGAACGCCGGCCTGCGGCCGTCGTCCAGCAGGTGGATGCGCAGTTTCTCCTGGGGCCAGTCCAGGCCCAGGGCGGCGTACACCGTGTGCCGCACCAACGACAGGTCTTCGTTGTAGGTGGGGATCAGCACGTCCACCGTGGGCCACTGCGAGATGTCCGCGGGCAAGGGAGCCGGCTTGCGGTTCAGCGGCCAGGCCACCTGCACGTACCCGAGCATCAGCACCAGCCAGGAATAGGTCTCCGCGGCCAGCAGCACGAGCCCGCACACCAGGTCGAAGGTACTGTTCCAGTTCAGCGTCGCGGTATAGCGCCACCACAGGTAGCGGCACGAAACCGTCACCGACAGCACCACCAGCATCAAGGTCGCGTAGCGGCCGGGCATGCGCCTTACCAGCAGGGCGATGGCCCACAGCAGCGCGACGAAGACGAACTGGGCGAGATAGTTGAACGGTTGGGTCACGCACAGCGCGGCCAGCGCCAGCGTCGACACGCCGGCCGCGAGCGTGCCCCACCGCCGCGTCCGCGGCGCCAGCGACCCCGACCAGGCCAGGGCGCGTTGCCAGAGGGCGCTGTTCCATATCCTGGACGGCGCGCCCTGGAGCAGGCCGAAGTAGCGCGCCCGGCCACGCCCGGCCACGCCCCGCATCGTCGCCAGGTTCCGGCGGCCGGCCCGCGCGAACCGATGGCGGCGTTCCGACGTCTTCGGCGCCCCGCGCACCAGCGCCACCCAGACGGCCTGGATCAGAAGCCGCAACGGATCGCCGATGCGCCAGCGCCGGCGCGACTGCAGTTGCGGGAACGCTTGGCGCACGTTTGCCGCGATGCCCTGCCAGGCCGGGCCTTCGAGCCGCAACAGCGCCCAGGCGACCAGTTGCGCCAGCCAGATCCAGTACAGGGTGATCCGGCGGGCCTGCAGCTTGCGCCGCAACTGCGGCCAGCTCAGGTAGTACAGGCGCATCACCCGTTCCTCCCCGGCGCCAGGCGCGCCGCCTGCGCCAGGCACCATACCGCCAGGCTGGCGATGTCGGCGGCGGCCAGGGAATCGGGCGCATGCAGGCCCAGCGGCGCCTTGCCGGCCAGGGCCTCCGGCACGCACGCGTCCTCGTGGATCGGCTGCGGGACCATCAGGCCCGCGTACTGGCGCAACCACAGCTGCATGAGGTCGCGCTGGACGATCGTGGCGGGATCGTAGCGATTGACCAGCAGCAAGCGTTTGTCGATGTCGCGCCGCCGATGCAGCAGCACGTGGCTGCCCGGGTCCACCGTGGTCAGCCGCAACGGCAGCGCGCACCCCGCGTGTTCGATCGCCGCCGCATGCGCCGGCCACCGCTGCGGCAGGTCGAAAAGGATCCAGTCGAACTGCGCTTCGATCGCCGCCAGGCGATCGGCCCAGCGTCCGGGCCGCGCGGCGAGGTCGCGCTCGACCTGCTCCGCTTCCCCGTCTTCCAGCAGGCCATACGGCAGCAGGGCCAGGCCGTCGTCGATGGCGAACGCGGCGTCCCGCCAGTCGCCGCCGTCCAGATCGGCACGCGCCCAGCCCCGTCCTTCCGACAACGGCAGGTTCATGTACAGGCCCAGCAGGTTGTCCGGGCTGGCGTCGACCACCAGCACGCGCTGGCGCTGTGCATGCAATGCCAGGGCCAGCCCGGCCAGTACCGCGGTGACGCCCACGCCGCCACGCACGCCCTGCAGCGACAGCGTCGTGCTCATCGGCCGGCACCGCCTTCGTCGAGGGCGGAGAGTTCCGCCAGCAGCGGCCAGCGCGCGAGCGCCTGGGCGCATTCGCGCCGCGCGGAGAAGTCGACGTAGGGCAGGTCCTGGATGTCCAGCCGGCGTCGCAGATAGCCGACGTCGTCCTCTCCCATCGGAAGCTGGAGCGCGGCCTGGGCCCCGGCGCCGGCCGGAAAAGCGGCTGGCGTGGACGGGTGCGGGACGGCACCGTTCGGCCCGGCGGCGCCGGGCAGTGGCTTCTCGGCCATCAGCGGCCCTCCTCCGGATAAGGCGTCCAGCCCGGGCTGCCTTTCAACTGCAGGTAGGGCTTGCCGTCGTAGTCGATCACCGTGGCGCCCTCGTTTTCCGATACCGACGGGGTCACCGGCAATCCCGTCAGCAGGGCATCCCAGTCGCGCGTGTCGGGCGGGGTCTGGGCGTTGAGCGCATAGACCCGCGACACCAGTTCGGAGATCGCCAGGTAGCTGCTCGGCTCGATGACGTGGCGCGGCCCGCCGCTGGCGGGAATGCCCATGCCGATCAGCTTGACTCCCACCGGCACGTGGGTGATGGAAGGACTCGGGATCTCGCGCATGCCGGGGATCTGCATGCGGTCCCCGTGCAATGCCGCGCCGTGCTCGGGCACGACCACGACCATCGCCCGGCGCCCGCTCTGCTCCAGGGCCTGGACGAACCCCGCCATGTCGTTGAGCACCATGTCGGCGCGCGCCTTGTAATCGGCGCTCGCCGCCCGCCCGTTGGCCGCGACGATGCGGTTGCCGTCATGCAGCGAGATGGTGTTGTAGAACAAGGCGACCTGGCTGGCCGGCTCGGCCAGGCGGCGCTTCCACCAGCTCAGCAGCACGTCCGCATCGCGCCGCAACGGCGAGTTGTCGAATGCGACGAGCGCGCGCGGCAACCCGCCGACGTCCATCGGTTTGGCCTGCAGGCCGCCGTAGGTGCCGAGCTCGCCGATGAAGTCGTCGAAGTGCCCGTCGTGGTTCATCGCCAGCTCGTTCTGGAACCCGAGCCGCTGCAGGTTGGAGAACAGCTGGCAATCGGCCGGCACCGGATCGAACAGGCGGGTATGCGAGGTCTGCCCGCAGCTTGCGCGCAGCAAACGGATCGCGGCCGGGCCGCTGTAGGCGGTGGCGGAATTGAAGTTGTCGAACACCACGTCCATGCGGTCCAGCAGGTTGTTCTTGCGCAGGCCGACCTCGTCGAGGTCGCTCCAGGCCAGCGAGCAGATGTTGAGGACGATGACGTCGAACGGCGCCCCGCTCCCCTGTGCCGGGAACTGCGTCTTCAGCGTGGCCTGCTGCTGGTAGAAGCTCGCCAGGTAGGCATCGAGCGCCTCGGTGGTCGCCGGCGCGCCCTTCCGCCCGGCCGTGGCCGAGCCGCCGGCCACGCTCGCCGCCGGGGCCTCGCGCCAATCGGCCGGCAACGGTATCGCCAGCGCCGCCATGCAGAGCATGCCGGCCACGCTCAGCGTGGTCATGCGCACCCAGGGCTTGAGCAGCCAGTAGGCGCCGGCCATGACGGCGAGCGCCGACACCATCGGCCAGTTGATGAAGCGCTGCAGCAGCTCCCACAGGTAGGCACCCGAGAAATCGAGCACGCCCGGTTGCGCCAGCAGCCGCTGGAACGGCGGCCACCAAGTGTCCTGGTAGTACAGCGCCACCGCGAACGGCAGCGCGACCAGGGTGCGCGCGATGCGCGCCCAGCGCCACGGCAGCGGCACCAGCAAGCCGGCGAGCAGCAGCAGGTTCGGCAGCACCTGCAGGTTCAACGCGCCCATCCAGGCCAGCACGACCTTGGACATGAAGTACAGGTTCCACCCCTTCAGGTCGGCCCAGGCGTACGGCGAGGTAGCCATCGAACGGTTCATGCCCGGTCCTCCGCCCGGTGGGCGCCATCCTGGCGCCGGCGTTCGCCTATCCGCCTGAAGTACCGGGGCGGGAGCCAAAGCGCCAGCCGCGCGCGCAACGCGCGCCAGATCGCTCCCAGCATCGCGCCCAAGGGGATCATCAAAAGCGCGCAAGCCGCGATCAGTCCCCACACCTGCTGGTCGTTCATTCACGCCCTCCGAGGCGCAGCGGCCGCGGCTGCAGGAACGGCCTGGCCGCGGGCGGGAATTCCGGCTCCGCCACCGGCAGCGGCCGGGCCGTCTCCGGATCGGCATCGATGGCATTCATCGTCGCCACGTCGTACTCGGCCAGGCGCTGGTAACCATCGAACATCTCCCGCCACGGCAAGCGGAACAGATTCTCCAGCGCACGCTCGACGCCATCGCTCCGGCACGCGAACAGGAACAGCCACACCTGCCGGCCATGGATGCAGGCGAGGTCGCCGCGCCGCCGGATCCGCAACTGCTGCAGCACCTGTTCCGGGCGCAGGCCGGCGACCGGTTGCAGCGCCAGTACCGCGCTCTCGACCATGCCGTCTTCCTGGGCGAACAGGTCGCCCACGATCTGGCGGAACCGCAGCGCGTCGACCACGCCTTCCACGTCCGGCGGCCGGTGCGCGCGGACCAAGCGTTCCGGGTCCTCCGGCAGCTGCCCGTACCAGCGCTGCCCCTGGATGGTCTCCAACAAGGTCAGGAAACGCGGCAACGGGATATTGGCCGGCACGATCAGGCTGGCTCCGCATTGGAGCAGCAGGCGTTCGTCGGCATAGCGCAGGCAGGGTGCCATCTCCCTCACGACCAGCTTCAGGCCGTTGCCGCGTTCGCTGCGGAGCCGGTAGAGCAGATGCGCCAGCGCGTCCACCTGGGCGTTTTCCTCGATCGCGAACACCACGCTGGCGGCCTGTGCCTGCAGCGCGGGCACGACCAGGGTGGACCAGCTTTCGTACAGCCGCCATGCGGGCGAGAACGGCGGCGCGCCCTCCAGCGCCCGGGCCTGTGCCAGGTGCAGGAAGCGGTCCCCGCCCTCCCGCACCACCGGCGCCGGCTCGTCCGCGGCGGCGATCAGGCCCAATGACCGGCCCGCGCGCTCCACCTGGAACTCGCGATGGGCCACGACGCCCGACTGGTTGGCCCAGAAATGGACCAGGTACTGCAGCGCCCCGCGATGCGGGTGCAGTTGGGCCACGCCCGAGCAGCTGCGATGCAACGGGAGCAGGCGTGGAGCGAGCGCGGCCACTTCGCCGTGGCACAGCAGCAACACGGTGTAGCGGCCAGCCCGGGCCCATTGCTGCAGTCGCCCGCACCACTGTGCCAGCCGCGCGTCGTCGAACGCCTCCAGGGCGGTCGCCGGGCACTGCACGATGCACAACGCACCGATCCGGCCTGCCGCACCGGCCATCTCGTCCGCCAAGCGCGGGAGGGCCCGGCGCACCTTGCCGGCGGGACATTGGTAGAGGCGAACGCGCGCCGGCCCTTCCTCGGCAGGCAGCAGCTCCAGCGACGGTGCCGGCGAACGGCCGAGTCCGGCCAGGACCGCCAGGCCGGCCGTCCCGGATCGCGCCAGCACGCCGGCCGCCAGCAGATCGGCATGGTCGGCGCCGGCGCAGGCCACCCAGTAGAGGCCTCCTGCCTGGAGGCCGGTGAACTCCGCTGGCATGCCCGTGATGTCGAGCGAAATCGACTGCAAGTCCAGTCCTCTCGGCTACGTAGTCGGTTCGTATCCAGAAGGGACGGCTTTGCGCCGTCTCGAAATACGCCCGCCCCAGATCAGTCAATTATATGACCATCGTCACATTTTTTCAGCCAAGGCCGTTAAGGTGAACGCGTTCATGAAACAAGTACATCAGGAAGCAGACGCCTGCGGCACGTCGAACACCTGCCTCAGGTAGGCCAGGTAACCCGGATCGTCGCACATGCTCTTGCCCGGCGAATCGCTGAGCTTGGCAACCGGCTGGCCGTTGCAGCGGGTCATCTTGAGCACGATGTTCAGCGGCGTCGGGCCCAGGTCGTTGGTCAGGTGGGTGCCCACGCCGAAGGACAGGCGGCAGCGGCCCTTGAAGTGGTCGTACAGGCGCTTGACCTTGGGGATGTCGAGGCCGTCGCTGAACACCAGCACCTTGGTGCGCGGATCGACGCGGTGCTGCTGCAGGTGCGCGATGATCCGCTCGCCCCACTCGAACGGATCTCCCGAGTCGTGGCGCATGCCGTCGAACAGCTTGCAGAAGTACATGTCGAAGTCGCGCAGGAACGCATCCAGGCCGACCACGTCCGACAGCGCGATGCCGAGGTCGCCGCGGTACTCGCGCGCCCACGACTCCAGCGCCGCCACCTGGGAGTCGCGCAGGCGCGGCCCCAGGGCCTGGAACGCCTGCAGGTACTCGTGCGCCATCGTGCCCAGCGGCGTGTAGCCGTACAGCTTGGCGAAATGGACGTTGCTGGTGCCGACGAAGTGCGCGCCCAGGCCCTCGGCCAGCAGCGGCAGCATGTCCCCGTGCCATTGCCGCGAGTAGCGCCGGCGGGTGCCGTAGTCGGCGATCAGGCAGCCCTCGTAGCCGGGCGCGTCGCGCAGCAGGTCGATCTTGGCCTGCAGGCGGCGCCGGCCCTCGGCGAAATCCGCCTCGCTGGTGTTGCGGAACCAGATCTCGTTGATGATCGCCAATAGCGGCACCTCGAACAGGATCGTGTGCAGCCAAGGGCCGCGGATCACCAGTTCGATCTCGCCCGGCGCCTTGTCCGAGGCGCGCAGTTGCACGTACTTGCGGTCCAGGTGGAACAGCCCGAGGAAATCGACGAAATCCGGCTTCACGAAGCGCAGCCGCCGCAGGTAATCGAGTTCGTCGGTTCGGAAGCGCAGCGAGCACAGGGCATCGATCTGCTCGGAGATCTCGTCCAGGTAGCGCGCCAGGTCGATGCCGGGCGTGCGGCAGCGGAAGCGGTATTCGACCTGCGCGGCGGGGTGCTGGTGCAGCACCGCCTGCATCATCGTGAACTTGTACAGGTCGGTGTCGAGCAGCGAGGTGATGATCATGCCGGCATTATGCAGCGCCACGGCGGATCACCGCTGGCGCAGCAGGCGCGGCACCTGCACCAGCGCGTGCGCCCAGATCGCCAGCCACACGCCCACCCGCACCGCCAGGCCGCGCGAGGGCGCCTCGAACTTGCGGAAGTAGCGCCACAGGCCGCGGTGCTTGTGCCATTCCACGAAGAACGGCCGCGACCGGCTGGAGACGCCGCGCAGGTGCAGCACCTTGAGGTCGTTGGCCACCGCCACCGTCGCGCCGGCCTGCCGGGCGCGGCGGCACAGGTCCAGGTCCTCGGCGTGCAGGCGATAGCCTGCGTCCCAGCGCCCGATCCGCTCGAACAGCGCGCGCGGCATCAGCATCAGCGCCCCGGAGATCGCCGGCACCGGCTGCAGCGTCCGGGACGGATCGGCCGGCACCGCCAGCTGCGCGCCGCGCCGCGGCGAGCGCAGCATCGCGGCGAAGTCCGGGTCGCGCCGGCGCACCGCGCCGTCCGGCCGGCCGTGCTCGTCCACCTGCTCCACGCCCAGCAGGGCCTCGCCGATGCCCGTGGCGCGCTCGCGCAGGCGCGCCAGCGTGTCCGGCTCCACCATCAGGTCGGGATTGATGAACACCAGCCACGGGGCGGCCGAGTCCACCGCGCCCTGGTTGCAGGCGGTGGCGAAGCCGGGATTGTCGGGATTGGCGATGAAATGCAGGCGCGCGTCCTGCAGCGCGTGCCGCTGCACGATGTCGAGCGTGTCGTCGGTGGAACGGTTGTCGACCACGCGGATTTCCGCCACGTCGCGGGCCGCGCGCAGGCGGCGCAGGCATTCGTCGATGGTGCTGCCGCTTTCGTAGGTGACGACCACCGCGGCTATCTGTCCTTGGCTCATCGGCCGATTATCGGTGCGGCGGCGCGCCACAAGAACCCCGTGGCGACCGGGCCACTGCGTCCCACGCCGGATCCCCGCGCCCCATGGCGCCGCGCCCGCATCGTCTCCATAATGCTCGGTCCGCGAGGGGCGGCCGCGTTTCGGCCATCCTTCGCGCCCCGGGCGCAGAGGTCGCGCCCGGCCCACGACTTCCGACGTTCGAGATGACGGCCAGCGCCCTCCGTGGTTGCATGCTGCCGCCCCAATCCAGACGCCGCCGCCGGCTTGCCGGTGGCCGCGCTTATCGACGGCCCGGCGGCGCCGTCGCCCATTCAGCCGATATATCGATCGGATGTAACGATAGGACCCGGGGTCATTGGTCTAGACCAGATGCCGGCGGGAGCATGCCGTTCCCTCCCCTGCCTGCCGCTCCCGCCATGCGCCGACTGCGCGTCATGCTCGAATACTTCCATCCCTGGCCGAACTCCGCCGGCTTCTACCTGGCGCGCGAACGCGGCTGGTACGCCGAACGCGGCCTGGAACCGGTGTTGCAGACCCCCGATTCCTGGCACGGCGACGGCCTCGACCACCTGCTGCGCGGCGATTGCGATTTCGCGGTGTTCCCGAGCAACCGCCTGCTGGTGCGGCGCACCGCCGGCGAGCCGCTGCGCGCGATCGCCGCGATCAACCAGTGCGGGCTGGAAACGATCCAGACCCTGGCCGGCACCGGCATCGCGCGGCCGCGGGACCTGGCCGGGCGCCGGCTGGCGATGAACCCGACGCCGCGCGGGCGGGCGATGGTGCGCCACTTGGTCGCGGCCGACGGCGGCGATCCGGACGCCGTGGTCATCGTCGACGCCGGTGCCCGCGAGCTGCGCCCGGAGGACCTGGCCGCCGGCATCGCCGATGCCAGCTTCGGCGGCTACTGGGCCTGGGAGGCGCTGATGGACAGCCGCGTCGAACCGGCCCGGCGGGTGGCCTGGCGGGTCGATGCGCTCGGCGCGCCGGCGTACCACAGCTACCTGCTCGGCGCGCACGAGCGCACGCTGGAACGGCACCCTGCGCGGGTGCGCGATTTCCTGGCGGCGACCGCACGCGGCTTCCTCGCCGCGGCGGCCGAGCCGCTGGCCGCGCTCGACGCCTACGAACGCGCCACGCCGTACTTCCCGCGCGACCTGCTGGCCGCCTCGCTGCAGGCGATCGCGCCGACCTGGCTGCACGACGCGCGCTGGGGACGGATGCGCCGTCCGCTGCTGCAGGGCTACGCGCACTGGCTGGCGCAGCACGGCGTGCTGGCCGACGCCGATGCCTGGCGCGAGGCGGCCGACGGGCGCTTCCTCGCGGAGATCGCCGCATGAGCGCGCGCCATCAGATGCATGGCGTGGGCGTGGATAACGTCGATGCCGACTGGCCGGCCCTGCGTGCCGACGAAGTGCAGGCGTTGCTGCAGCGCTTCGAGGGGGCCGGCCACGTGCGCGCATTGCGCTGGCACAGCCCGCGTCCGTTCTCGGCGGCGACCGAGGTCGAGACGGATGCCGGCACGCTGTTCGTCAAGCGCCACCATCGATCGGTGCGCGACGCGCGGGCCTTGGGCGAGGAGCATCGCTTCATCGGGCACCTGCGCGCGCACGGCGTGCCGGCACCGCAGCTGCTGCGCGCGCACGATGGCGCCAGCGCGGTGGAGCTCGGCGACTGGACCTACGAGGTGCAGCGCGCGGCCGAGGGCGAAGACCTGTATCGCCAGGCCACCTCCTGGACGCCCTTCGCGAACGACGAGCATGCGCACGCCGCCGGCTATGCGCTGGCGCAACTGCATCGCGCCGCGGCCGGCTACGCCGCCGCGCCGCGCGGCACCTCGCTGCTGGTCGCCAACTTCCGCCTGTTCGGCCAGGCCGACCCGCTGCAGGCGCTGGAACGCGACCTGCCGCATCGCCCCGCGCTGGCCGGATGGCTGCAGCGGCGCGATTGGCGGGGCGACCTGCAGGCACGCCTGCTGCCCTGGCATGCGCGGGCCGAAGCGCTGCGTAAGCCGCAACCGGCGCTGTGGACGCACGGCGACTGGCATGCTTCCAACCTGCTGTGGCGCACGACCGGCGCCGGGACCGAGGTCAGCGCGGTGTTCGACTTCGGCCTGTCCGACCGTACCTTCGCGCTGTTCGACCTCGCCACCGCGATCGAGCGCAACTTGATCCCGTGGCTGGACCTGGATGGCGGCGGCCGCGCGGTCGCCGAGCTCGACCAGCTCGATGCGCTGCTGTTCGGCTACGCCAGCGTGTTGCCGCTGGACGCTGCGCAGCTGCGCCTGCTGGCCGCGCTGCTGCCGCTGGTGCACGCGGACTTCGCGCTCAGCGAAGTCGAGTACTTCGCCGGCGTCACCGGTTCGGACGAACATGCCGGCGTCGCCTACGACCGCTACCTGCTCGGCCATGCCGACTGGTTCGGCAGCGGGGAAGGCCAGCGCCTGCTGCGGCACCTGCAGCGGCGTGCGGAGGCGATGCCGTGAGCGCGCAGGTTTCGCCGCTGATCGACGCCGCCGCGCTGGCCGCGCGCCTGGGCGAGCCGCGGTTGCGCGTGCTCGACGCCAGCGTCGAACTGCCGGCGGCCCGCTTCGACGGCGACTACCGCCCGGCCAGCGGCCTGGCAGGATGGCGCGCCGCGCACATCCCGGGTTCGCGCCATGCGGACCTGCTGGAAGCGCTCGCCGACAAACGCGCCGGCTTCGGCTTCGCCCTGCCGGATTGGCCGGTGCTGGCGACCGCCCTGCAACGGCTGGGCATCGGCGACGACAGCGCGGTGGTGGTGTACGACCGCAGCGACGGTTTCTGGGCCGCGCGCCTGTGGTGGATGCTGCGCAGCCTCGGTCTCCACGCGCGCGTGCTCGACGGCGGCTGGCAGGCATGGCGCGCTGCCGGATGGCCGGAGGAAAGCGGCGACGCGGCCGATATCGAGCCCGGCACGATCACGCTCCGGCCGCGCCCCGAGCTCTGGGCGGACCGCCGCCACGTCGAGGCGGTCGTGGCCGGTCGCGCACCGGGCACCCTGGTGTGCGCGCTCCCGGCGCGGCTGTTCGCCGGCAGCGCGCCGACCCGTTATGCACGGCGCGGGCACATCCCGGGCAGCCTCAACCTGCCTGCCCGCGACCTGTTCGGCGCGGATGGCCGGTACCTGCCCGTGCACCGCCTGGAACAACTGCTGGCACCGCTGCGCGCAAGCGCGCGACCGCTGCTGCCGTACTGCGGCGGCGGCATCAGCGCCGCGGCCCAGGCACTGGCGCTCACGCTCGTCGGCGAAACCGACATCGCCCTCTACGACGGCTCGCTGCAGGAATGGGCGGCCGATCCCTCGCTGCCGCTGGTGGTGGATGAGGCACCGAGCCGCGCCGCGCGAGGCGCACCCACCGCTGAGGGCTGTTCTGTGGGAGGGGTTTCAACCCCGACAGGCTCTACCGGCAAAGCCCGTCGGGGTTGAAACCCCTCCCACAAGAAATCCACGCCACCGCACGGTTCCACTTTCTTTCTTTTCGATTTCATCCGCCCGAGGTTCCCCATGCCCCACTCCCTTCCCCTTGCGCCGCTGACGCTCGCACTCGCACTGGCGGTCGCCGCTCCGCTGCCGGCACGCGCCGCCGAGGATGCCGCCGATGAAACCCCACGGAATCCGGTGCAACTGGACGCGGTCAACGTCCAGGGCGAACGCCCGCGCGACCGCTCCAGCCTCGGCGGTTACGGGGACGCCGCGCTGCTGGACACGCCGGCCTCGATCGGCGTGATCGACCGCACGCAGCTGTCCGACCGCCAGGTGCGCCTGCTGAGCGAAGCCCTGCGCGCCGACGCTTCGGTGGGCGAGAGCTATGCGCCGATCGGCTACTACGAGAACTTCGTGGTGCGCGGCTACTCGCTCAACGCCGCCAACAGCTACCGCATCAACGGGCTGACCGCGGTCGGCGAGCAGAACGTGGCGCTGGAGAACAAGGAACAGGTGCAGGTGCTCAAGGGCCTGTCCGGGCTGCAGTCGGGCATCAACGAGCCGGCCGGCCTGATCGACTACGTCACCAAGCGCCCGCAACGCGTGCGCACGCTGCTGGTCGGCACCGACGACGAGGGCGGGCGCTACTACGCCGCCGACCTGGGCGACTGGTTCGGCGCCGACAAGCAGTTCGGCGTGCGCGTCAACGCCGCGCACGAGGACATGCGCAGCTACGTCGACCATGCCGACGGCCATCGCAACTTCGTCTCGCTGGCGGCCGACTGGAAGATCGACCCGCGCTCGCTGCTGCAGCTGGACGTGGAATACCAGGACAAGTCGCAGCGCTCGGTGCCCGGCTACCAGTTGCTCGGCGGCACCACTGTGCCGAGCGGGGTGTCGGTGCACCGGCTGCTCGCCTACCAGCCGTGGTCCAAGCCGGTCGGGATCGCGTCGCTCAACGGCCAGTTGCGCTACCAGTACCGCTTCGACGACGCGTGGAGCGCGCAGCTGGCCGCCGCGCACAGCCGCGTGGTGATCGACGATTACTCCGCCTTCCCGTGGGCTTGCTACGGCGTGGCCAGTTGCGCCGACGATCCCCTGCCCAACCATTTCGGCAGCGACGGCAGCTACGACATCTACGACTACCGCAGCCCGGGCGACACCCGCCGCAACGACCAGGTGCAGGCCACCGTCGCCGGCACCTTCGCCACCGGCCCGCTGCAACACCAGCTCAGCGTCGGGCTGGACTGGCTGCACCGCACCATCGAGCGCACCGGTTCGATCAACGAATGGGTCGGCACGGGCGACATCCATGCCGATCCGCAGGTGTTCGCGCAGGCCGACGCCACGCTGGATCCCAAGCGGCGGCGCTTCGACAGCACCCAGCGCGCGCTGGTCGCCAGCGACCGCATCGGCTTCGGCGAGGCCTGGCAGCTGCTGCTGGGCGCGCGCCAGGTCCGCTACGACGAACGCGTATGGGACCGCGACGGGATCTTGACCCGGCGTACCCGCAAGTCCGAACTGCTGCCGCAGGCGGCGCTGCTGTTCAAGCCATGGGAGGACCTGTCGCTGTACGCCAGCTTCGCCAAGGGCCTGTCGCCGGGCGGCACCGCGTCGTGGTTCGCGAGCAACGCCGACGAGGTGTTCGCGCCGACCGCTTCCTACCAGCGCGAGGCCGGCGTGAAGTACCAGCTCGGCGGCCTCGCGCTGGGCGCGGCCTTGTTCGACATCCGCCAGGCCTACCAGTACGCGCAGCCGCAGGCCGACGGTTCGTTCCTGTACGTGCAGCAAGGACGCCTGCACAACCGCGGCATCGAGCTGTCGGCCGACGGCACCATCGCCGGGCGCCTGCACCTGCAGGCCAGCGCCGCCGGCATCCGCGCCCGCGCCGAGGACACCGGCACGCCCGCCTACGAAGGCCACCAGTCGCTCAACGTGCCCAAGGTGCGTGCCAGCGTGCAGGCCGCCTGGGACGTGCCCGGCGCGGAAGGGCTGGCGCTGCTGGGCGGTGCACAGTACAGCGGCAGCAAGTATGCCGACCGCCTGGGAACCGTGGAGGTCGGCGGTTACACCGTGTACAACCTCGGCGCGCGCTATGCCACGCGCCTGGGCACGGTGCCGACCACGCTGCGGCTCAACGTGGACAACGTGACCGACAAGCGCTACTGGCGCGACGTCGGCGAGTACCTCGGCGACGATTACCTGTTCCTGGGCGCGCCGCGGACGGCACGCTTTACGGCGCAGTTTGATTTCTGAAGAGCCGGGATTGGGGATTCGGGATTAGGGATTAGGGATCAAAGGCATCCTTGATCCCGATGCTCGGACCGGAAAATGCCCCGAAGCTGGCTCTTGCGAATCCCCAATCCCAAATCCCCAATCCCGAGCCCCCCATGTCCCCCATCGAAATCCTTGCCGTCATCACCAACGTGCTCGGCGTGTGGCTGACCGCGCGCCGGATACACTGGTGCTGGCCGGTCGGGATCGTGGCGGTGCTGCTCTATGCGTGGTTGTTCTTCCAGTGGAAGCTTTACTCGGACATGCTGCTGCAGGGCGTCTACGTGGTCCTGCTCGGCTATGGCTGGTGGCGCTGGCGCCGGGGCCTGTCCGACGACGGCAAGGTCCACGCCAGTGCGCTGCCATGGCGCGAGGGCGCATGGTCGATTCTGGCCGGCGCGGCCGGCGCGCTCGGGCTGGGCTGGCTGATGCACCGCCATACCGATGCCGCGCTGCCGTGGCTGGATGCCGCGCTGACCGCCTTCAGTCTGGTCGCCAGCTTCTGGGCCGCGCGCAAGCGCATCGCCAACTGGGGACTGTGGATCGTGCTCGATTGCCTCTACGTCGGCGTCTTCCTCTACAAGCAGCTCTACCCCACCGCGGCGCTGTACGCCGGCTTCGTGGTGCTGGCCGCGTACGGGCTGCGGCTGTGGCAGGCCGACCTGCGCCGGCAGGCCGCCGGGACCGCGGGATGAGCGAGCGCCAGCAGGCCGACGGCCGCGGCCAGCGCATCGTCGATGCGCTGCTGGCGCGCATCGAGGCCGGCGAATGGGCCGGCGACCAGCGCCTGCCGGTGGAGCGCGAGCTGGCCGAGCTGTTCGGCTGCACCCGCATCACCCTGCGCGAAGCATTGCAGCAGTTGGAAGCGGAGGGCCGCATCTATCGCGAGAACCGCCGCGGCTGGTTCGTCAGCGCCGCGCGCGTGCACCACGATCCGACCAGCATCGCCGGTTTCATGCAGTACGTGGCCGAGCAGGGCCGGCAACCGCGCACGGAACTGCTCGGCGCGCGCCGGCAGCCCGCCGGCACGGAATGGGCGCGGCGGCTGGAACTGGACGATCCCGGCGAGGAGGTGTTCGTGCTGCAGCGCCGGCGCTGGATCGACCGCCGCGCCGTGCTGCTGGAAACCAACGTGTTGCGCGCCTCCTGGGTGCCGACCCTGTTCGAGCACGACCTCGCCGGTTCGCTGAGCGCGATCCTGGCGCAACTCGGCCTGCGGCAGGCGCGCAGCCGGCTGACGATGTTCCCGTCCAGCCTGGACGCCGAGCAGGCCGCGCTGCTGCAGTCCACCGCGGGCACCGCGTGCTTCCGCCTGCAGCGGGTCAGCTATGCCGCCGACGGCCAGGCCGTGGAATTCGACATCGAGTCCTGGCGCCACGATGCGCTGGCGGTGACGGTGGATGTACGGGCGCCGGAGGCTCCCCTCGGCCGATAGCGGCCGAAACCACAAAAGCCACGTCTGCGATGGGCTCTACCGTGGCACTCCCTACAAGCATTCCTGCGGGAGGGACTTCAGTCCCGACGGGCTTCACCGGGAAAGCTTGTCGGGACTGAAGTCCCTCCCACAAAGACTCTCTCTTCCTTATCCATCGTGGGGAAAGCCCCATCGCGGCTAAAGTTGCTCCCACAACAGCCGCGCCGCTCGTTCAACCGAACAACGGCCGCTGCGGGTCGCCCGGCGGCTGTTCGTCGTACAGGGCTTGCAAGCGTTCGCGCGCGCCATGCAGCGGATCGCCCATCAGGAATTCCGCCAGGCGCGCGTGCCAGGCCGGCCAGCGCGTGGCCAGCGCATCCATGTCGCCGTCGAACGGCATGCCTTCGCGCGGACGCGCGACGAAGGCGGTCTCGCACAGCACGTTGCGCCAGCCCAGGCCCGCCATGCGCAGGCTCAGGTCGATCAATGCCGCGTACCAGGAGCCGTAGCTGCTCGCATCCAGGCCGCCGGCCTTGCGCCGTGCGTGGCCGCGCAAGGCGACCGCGTGGCAGCCCGCCGAAGGCAGCTCCGGATGCAGCGGCGGCATCCGCGCGCACGCGCGCGCCAGCCGGCCCGGTTCGTCGGGCAGCGCGTTGATCTCGCCGAGGCGCGGCCAGGCGACCGCCTCGCCGGCGTTGCACCAGGGCACGGCGCTGGCGATCGACGCATCGCGCGCCAGGCACTGCGCCAACTGCTCCAGCCAGCCCGGCAACGGCCGCGCGTCGGCCACGAGCACGACCACGTCGGCGTCGCCGCAGGCGCGCAGCATCTCGTCCAGGTGCGCCACCTCGCCGATCACGCGCGGCCGCCGCGTGTAGTCCGCCTGCAGGCGGGTACGCGCCAGCCAGCTCTCCACCACCGCCTGCCCGCGCGGGCCGGCCTGCGCGTCGTCGGCCAGCCAGACCCGCGTGCCGGCGGTCGTGGCCTGCTCCAGGGCGCCGAGGCACGCGTCCAGCGCGGCATCGTCGACGCCGACCGGCACCAGCACGATGGGCAGGGCATCGCTCATCGCGACCCGGGATGCAACGGTTCCATCGCCTTGAACTTGCGGCCGTATTCGTCGGTGAGGTCGCGCGCTTCCTGCGGGTTGCGCACGATCGTCGGGGTCAGCAGCACGATGACTTCGTTGCGGGTCGTGTTGCGGGTCTTCTGGCCGAACAGCGCCCCCACCACCGGCAGCTTGCTCAGGAACGGGATGCCGGAGCTGCCGTCGGAGGTGCTGTCGTTGATCAGGCCGGCCAGCATGATGGTGTCGCCGCTGCGCACCGCGGCCTCGGTCTTGACCCGGCGGGTGTTGATGTCGACGTTGCAGGCCGAGGCGTTGACCACGGTCGTGGCCGAGGTGCAGGCGGTGGGCCGCGCGCCGGGGCTGCTGACTTCCTGCACGATGTCCAGGAACACCATGCCGTCCTTGGTGACGCGCGGGCGCACCTTGAGGATCACGCCGGTGTCGATGTATTGCGCGGTGGTGTAGCTGGTGTCGCCGCCGACCAGGCTGCTGACCGAGGTCGAGTTGATCGCGATGCGCGAACCGACGTTGAGCGTGGCCTCGGCGTTGTTGCGCACGAACACCGAGGGCGTCTGCAGCAGGCGCACGTTGGTGACCGAGTCCAGCGCGGTGATGATCGCCGCCGCGTTCTTGCCCAGGAAGGTCCAGGTCGCCCCTTCGCTGGTCACCTTGCCGGCGATGCTGCCCCAGATGCCGCGGCCCAGCGCGCTCGGCAGGCCCGCGCCGGTCATGCCGATGCCGGTGTCGGTGCCGGTCTCGACCGTGGACGGCGTGTTGACCGCCTGTTCGAAGAACCAGTTCACGCCGTACTGCAGTTCGCCCTTGAGGTTGACCTCGGCCACCTGCGCCTCGATGTGCACCTGCATCGGCATCACGTCGAGCTTCTCGATCACCTCGCGGATCGACTTCCACGCCTGCGGGGTGGAACGCACCAGCAACGCGTTGGTCTCCTCCACCGCGGCGACGCCGACGGTGTCGCCCTTGACCTGCAAGGTCACCGCGCCGTTGCCCTGGCCGCGCGTCGGCAACTGCAGCGAGCCGTTGCCCAGCCCGCCGCCGCTGGAAGAGGACGAGGAGGACAGGCTGTCGCCGCCCACGCTGCCGCCGGTCACGCCGCTGCTGCTGCCCAGCGCGGCATCGCGATCGCCGCCGCTGGACAAGGTGCCGGAACTCGCGCCCGGCATCAGCGAGGCGGGGCTGTCGCCGCGCCCGCCGCCGCCCGAGCCGAACACCTCGGCCAGGCGGTCGGCCAGTTCCTTGGCCTTGATGTACTTCAGTTCGTAGGAGAACAGCCGCTCGCCGCCGCCCGCGCTGTCGATCCGGTCCAGCCAGTCGCGGATCTGGTCGAGGTAGCGGGCCTGCGGGGTGATCACCAGCACCGCGTTGGCGTTCTCCAGCGGCATGAAGCGGAACATGCCGGCGCTGGGCGTCTTGCTGCTCTCGCCGAACACCTTCTCCAGGTCGGCGGCGACCTGCTCGGCCTTGCCGGACTCGAGCGGGAACACGCCCACCGACATGCCCGACAGCCAGTCCACGTCGAAGATCTCGACGGTGCGCAGGTAGTTCTCCAGCTCGGCGCGGGTGCCGCCGAGGGTGATCACGTTGCGGGCGCTGTCGACGCCGACGATGGCATTCGGGCGCGCGTACGGCTCGAGCACCTTCTTCATCTCGCTGGCGGAGATGTACTTCAGCGGCACCACCCGCACCTCGAACCCGCGCGCCGCGCTGGCCGGCGCCGTGCTCGGCGCGACCGTGCCCGCCAGCGCCTGGTCGGCCGGCACGATGTTGTAGCGGCCGCCGCTGTAGACCATGCGCGCGTTGTTCCAGCCCAGCACCATCTCCAGCAGGTTCAGCGCCTGCGCCGGCGAGACCGGCTTGGGCGTGGCCAGGGTCACCGTGCCCTGCACGCCCGGCGCGATCACGTAGTTCTGCCCGAGCATGTCGCCCAGGATCGCCTTGACCACCGCCTGCAGCGATTCGCCCTCGAAGTTGAAGGTGGCGCTGCCGCTGCCGGCGCTGCCGAGCGAAGGCGCCCGGGCATTGGCGGCGCTGCGGTTGATGACTTCGCCGCTGCCGCGCCGGATCACCGGCTGCGGGCCGCCCTCCGGCACGTCGGGCGTCTCCAGGGGCGTGGTCTGGGCGCCCGCCACGCCCGCCGTGCCGTCGGCGCGCGCCGGCGGGCGGCGCACGTCGGGCGCGGGGGTGCTGGCGCATCCGGCCAGCGCGCCGACCAGCAGGGCGACGATCGGCAGGGGAGACGGGACAAGGCGTGGCGTCATGCGTTCTCTCTACGGTTACTGGCCGGTCTGCTGGCGTTCGCGCAACTGACGGCGACGGGCTTCGATGCGTTCGCGGATGGCCTGCAGCTGCGCGTCGGAAGGCGCCGGCGGCGCTGCGGTGCCAGGATCGGGGGTGGATGCGGCGGCCGGCGGCGGCGCCACGGGCGGTTGCGCGGGCGCCATGGCCGCGGCCGGTGCAGGCGCGGGCGCGACGGCGGGCAGGACCGGCGCCGGCGGGGCGTTGCCGTTCGCGACCACCGGGCCGTGTCCCGGCGTGGCGCTGACCGGTTGCCCGCCCTGGCCGTTGAACACCTGCAGTTCCAGCGTGCGGGGGCCGCCGGGACCTTCGACGGTGGCCTTGCGCGGTTCCAGTTCGAGCAGGCGCCAGCCGTTCACCGCCTCGCCCTGCAGGCGCAGGCGCAGCGACTGGCCTTGTTCGGTGTTCAACGTCGCCATCCGCAGCTGCGGCGTGATCAGCACGCCGGTCAGGCGCAGGCCGGTGTTGGCGGCGCCTTCGCCGTTGCCGCCGCTCAGGTAGAACGGATGCGGCAGGCGGTCCTGCGCGAACACGGGCCGCGCGGCGATATCCGCATAGCGATCGGCCGGTCCCAGTCGTTCGCCGCCGGTCGCAGGCAGCGCCGGCAAGGGCGGCGACGCCAGCGCGGCATCCGGCTGCAGCGCCAGGCGCCCGCCCAGGCCGGCGAAGGCCAGCACGCACACCAGCGCCGCCCAGCCGGCGAACGCCGCCAGCAGCCAGGTGCGCAGGCCCATCGTCTCAACGCGCATCGGCGGCCTCCGCGGGCGGCGGCGCGACGGCCAGGGACGGGCGCAGGTAGCCGGCCAGCTCGAACGCCACGTCCAGGCCGTTGCCGCTTTCGTTGGGCGAGAGCTGGTAGCGCTGCGCCATCACGTTGAGATTGTCGACGAACAACCGCGGGGTGCCGCTTTCCAGCGCGTACAGCACCGCCGCCAGCTCCGGCGTGCCGCAGCGCAGCCGCACCTGCACCGCGACCCGGGTGAAGCGGCCCTTGCCGTCGGCCGGCAGCGGCGAGCGGTTGCTGATCGCGCAGCTTCGGTTGCCCGGGCTGGCCTCGGCGACCGCGCGCTCCAGGCGCTGCACCAGGCCCGCCGAGGCGAGTTCGGCCGAGGCCTCGGTGAGGAAGCTGGGCTTGGCCTCCAGCAGCGCCCGCGCCTGGCGCAGGCGCTCGCTCACCTGCGGCGCCTGCGCGATCTGCGCGCGCACGCGCTGGTCGCGCTCGCTCAGGCCTTGCAGTTCCTCCTGCATCGCCAGCAACGGCCGGGTGAACCACGGGTGGACCAGCAGCAGGTAGGCCAGCGCCAGCACCGCCAGCAGCAGCCCCAGCGCCAGCCAGCGGTCGCGATCAACGCGCGGCGCCATCGGCCGCCTCCTTCTCCTTCGCTTCGCCGCCGGCCAGTTCGGCGGTGATGGTGAAGCGGTCCACGCCGCCGGTATCGCTCTGCAGCACACCGGTCAGCGACGGCGTGTGCCACAGCGGCGAGCCTTCCAGGCGGCGCACCAGCGAGGAGGCCTCGTTGCTCAGCCCGATCAGCTGCAGCTGCGAGCCTTCCATCGAGAATTTTTCCAGGTAGGTGCCCTCGGGCAGGCGGCGGGTGAGTTCGTTCCAGACTTCGATCGCGGCCGGGCGGCGGGTGCGTTCGCGCTCGAAGAACGCCGCGCCGTCGACCAGGTCGGCCAATTGCTGGCGTTCGCCGGCCACCACGCGCGCGCGCTCGGCGCGCGCCTGCACGTCGGCCTGCAGCGCATCGATCGCGGCCCGCCGGTTGTCCAGCAGCAGCCAGCCGGCGGTCGCGACCAGCACCACGCCGGCCAACGCCAGCAGGCGGTTCCAGCGCCGCATCGGATCGTGGCGCACGCGCCGCTGCGCGGCCGGCAACAGGTTGGCGTGCAGCGGCTGCCCCGCCGCACCGGCGACGTCGATCCCGGCCAGCGCGGCGCGCCAGGCCTCGGGGACGCCGTGTTCGCCGTCGAGCGCGCGGCGCGGCACCACCAGCAGCTCGGCATCGACGAACGACTGCTCGACGGGCCCGGACGCGCGCACGTCGAAGTACACCTGCTCGGCCGAGAACGGCGTCTGCCGGTCGATCTCGAAGCGCGCCACGTCGTGCAGGCGCGCAGCTGCCGCGGCCGGCAGCCGCAGCCGGCGGCGCAGGACCTGTTCCGGCGCCAGCAGCCAGCAGCGCGGCAAGGTGTCCAGCGGCGCCTTGAGCACCGCATCCAGGTCCGGCGGCGCCACCGGCCACGGCAGCGCGGCGACCGGTTCGATCGTCCCGCCGCGCTCGCGCGAGACCTGCAGCGTGTCGCCGTGGACCGCCAGCAGCAGGCGCGCCTGCTCCAGCCCCAGCGGCTGCCGCCAGCGCGCCGGCACCCAGGCCAGCAGGGAACGCGTCCACCACCGCCAGAAACCGGCGGCGCCGGGCATGGCTTGCACGCCGATGCGTTCCAGACTGTCGCGCCACGCGCTCATTGCACCGCCGCTCCTTCTTCCCATCGCAACACGGTATAGGCCGCACCGGGCAGCGGCGAGGCGCCGGTACGCACCACCGCATGCAGGACCGCCTCGCGGCCCTCCCCCCAGCGTGCCCGGCTCTCAATACTATAGGTACCGCTCCCGCCTGCGGTCGCCTCGACCGGCGCGGTGCCGGCGGGCGCGTCGCGCCGCGCCAGGATCGCGGCCGCATCCAGGCCCATCGCGGTCAGCACCGGTGCCGGCGCGAAGCGCGGATCCGGCTGCGAGCGCGCGCTGAACAGGGTGACGTTCGGCAACAGCCGGCGATACAGCTCCGGGGTCATCCCGAGGATCAGCCGCAGCTCGCCCAGGCTCTCGAACGGCGCGTCCTTGGCGCCGTAGGGCAGCCCCGCCGCGGCATAGTCGCCGTCCTCGGCGCCGCCGCCCGGCTGGCTCAGGTCGTCGACGTCGCGCCAGTCGGCGATCGCGCCGGCCAAGCGCTGGTCCTGGCCGCGTTCGGCCCCGAGCGCGCGCAGCAGGCCGGCCAGCAGCGCCGGATCGGCCACGTTGAGATCGACCTTGCCGGCCTCGTCGACGATGCGGATGTCCACCTGCGCGCCGTCCCACGACCAGCGATAGCGGCGGCCATCGGCCTGCCAGCGCGTGGCCGGGTCGCCGGACTGCACCCGCGACAAGCCGTACTCGAGGCCCGCGCGCGCGATCTCCCGCGCCTGCCCGGAACCGCGCAACACGCCGGCCTGCATCGCCTCCACGCGCGCGGTCAGCGCGAACGCGCCGACCATCGCCGACAGCAGCACGATCAACCACAGCACCAGCACCAGCGCCGCGCCGCGTACGGGCCTCACGGCCGCGCCCCCGCATTGCCCGCCTGCGGCAAGGCGACCAGCAGCGTCGGCCACCTGCCCTGCGCGGAGCGGATGTCGATGCGTACCAGCACCGGCAAGCGGTCGTGCCATTGCCAGCGATCCTGCCAGTCCCCGAGTTTGCCGTTCTCCGGGTCGATGCCGCGGTAACCGAAACGCACCTCCTCCAGCGCATCGGCGAGTTGCTCCGGCGGCACCGGCGCCTCCTCGACCACCTTGCCGGCCTGCACCATGGCCAGTTCCAGCTGCAGCCGCTGCGCCGGCGCCTGTCCCTCCACCTTCAGCGCGTGCCGATAAGGACCGCCGCGCCCGAGGTAGTCGGGCACGTCGGCCACGAAGCGCATGCTCTGCGGCTCGCCGACGAACAGCACCGCCTGCCCGGTTTCGCGCTCGCGCTCCATCATCACCGGCAACGCACTGGCCAGGCGCTGGCGCAGGAAGCCTTCCACCGCGCGGATCCGCTCGCTTTGCCTGGCGATCGCCTCGCCCCGCTGGCCCACGGCGCCGGCCGAGCGCAGCGTCGCGAACGCCAGCGCCAGTCCGCCGGCCAGCAGCGCGGTGGCGAGCAGCACTTCGAGCAGGGTGAAGCCGGCGGCACGGGCGCCGCCGTTGCGGCGAAGGGTTCGCCGTTCCATGGATACGCCGCTCCCGCGGGAGCGGAGGGCGCTCTTCGACGGCCCGCCGCCACGACCCCGCTCGCGGGCAAAAGGCGAAGCGGAACGGCATGCCCCGCGCGTCACGGCGACACCGGCGAGGCCAGGCGCAGCGTGCGCCAATGCAGTTGTTGCGAGGGCGCGTCGCCCCAGCGGAGCTGCAGGTCCAGCTGCAACAGCGACGGGCCGGAAGGCTGCAACACCCCCCCGCGCGCGCGCGGATCGACGAACGGCTGCACGTCCAGCGTCCAGTGGAACCTGCCGCCCTCCAGGTCGCCCGCCAACCGGCCCGGCTGCAGCGGCGCCTCCACGCCCTGCGCGGCCAGCAGCGATTGCGCGTACAGCGCGGCGCGGCTGTGCACCTCGCCGTCGCGCACTTGCCGCGCCGCACCGGACAGCGTGCCCAGCAGCAACGTCAGCGCGCCCGCCAGCAGCGCGAACGCGACGATCACCTCGATCAGCGAGTAGCCGCGCTGGCGCTTCATTCGTCCGTTCCCCGCAGCGGCCCCGCGACGACCTCGCCGGTCACCCACGACACGTCGATGCGCCAGGTCGCCTTGCGTGCCTGCAGCTCGATGCGCCCGCCGGTGGCGCCGCCTTCGGGGAAGAACACGATGGCGCCTTCCCGCGCGTGCCGCTGGACCTGGCGTGCGCCGGTGAAGCGGATCTCCAGCCCCGGCGGGATCTCGCCCTGGTGGCCGGAAGGCGCCTGCCAGCGCCGCGCCACCGGATCGAGGCTGAAGCGCTGCGGCTGTCCGCTCGCCAGGGCCTGCGTGCGCGTGAAGCGCAACTGCGCGGCGATCTGCTTGCCGGCCGAGCGCAGGCGCATGCCGTCCAGGCCGCCGGTCACCGCGCCTGCGGCCAGCAGCCCGGCCACCGCGATCAGCGCGATGACCAGCAGCATTTCCAGCAAGGTCACGCCGCGGGCGGCACGCGGCGGGGCGGGCAGGCGCATGGCAGGCGGGATCGCGGCGTTATTCGTTCCTGATGTCCGCGTCGTAGCTGCTGCCGCCCGGGCGGCCGTCCTTGCCCAGGCTGATCAGGTCGAAGGCCTGGCCCTCGCCCGGCACCCGGTACTCGATCGCATGGCCCCACGGGTCGTTGAGCTCGGCAGGCTTGGCGTACGGGCCGAGCCAACCGCTGGAGCCCGCCGGCTGGGTGACCAGGTCTTCCAGCTTGCTCGGCAGCTTGCCGGTATCGAGCTGGTAGTTCTCGACCTTGCCTGCGAGCGTCTGGATCTGCGACTTGGCCAGGTTGGCCTTGCCGCGGTCGGCACCGCCGAGCACGCGGCTGCCGACCAGCGTGAGCACCGCGCCGATCAGCACGATCACGATGATGATCTCGAGCAGGCTCATGCCGGCCTGGCGCGCGGCGGAGGGCGAGGAAGTCAGGGAACGTCGGTTTGCCATTGCGGATTCCTGTTTTCTGTTGCGGGCTTGCGGGACGATCGTGCGGGCTCGGCCGCGAGGGGGATTTTCATGCCGGGCCCTGCGGCGGGCGGGGCTCCACGATGGGATGGGGCGAGGCGGCATGCGTGCTCACCCGATGGCGTTGGTCAGGTCGTACAGCGGCACCAGCACCGACACGATCACCACGCCGACGACCGAGGCCAGCACCAGCGTCAGCGCCGGCACCAGGGCCGACAGCAGCCGGTCGATCGCCTGCGCGGTTTCCTGCTCGAAGGTATCGGCGGTCTTGAGCAGCATGCCGTCGAGCGCGCCGGACTCCTCGCCGACCTGGATCATCTGCAGGGCCAGCCGCGGGAAGCGCCCGCCGCGCGCCAGCGCGCCCGACAGGCCACGGCCGTTCTTGACCTCCTCGGCCGCCGCGCCGACGTCCTCGACCAGTGCCATGTTGGACAGCACGTTGCGGGCGATGCCCAGCCCGGCCAGCAACGGCACGCCGTTGCGCAACAGCGTGCCGAGCGTGCGCGCCAGGCGTGCGGTCTCCAGCTTCGACACCAGGGTCCCGACCAGCTTGCGCTGCAGCAGCCAGCCATCGAGCGCCAGCCTGAACTGCGGGTCGCGACGGCGCCGTTCCAGCCAGACCAGGGCCAGCGCCGGCACCGCGACCAGCACGAACCACCAGTCGCGGACGAACAGGCCGACCGACAGCACCGCCTGGGTGAACCACGGCAGCGCCACGTCCAGGCTCTCGTACATCTGCGCGAACTGCGGCACCACGTAGCCGAGCAGGAACAGCAGCGCGCAGCCGACCACGGCCAGCAGGATCGCCGGATAGATCAGCGCATTGATCACCCGTCCCTTCAGCTCGCGGCTGCGCTCCATGTAGTCGGCCAGCCGCTGCAGCGTTTCCTGCAGGCTGCCGCCGGCCTCGCCGGCACGCACCATGTTCACGTACAGGCGCGAGAACACGCCGTGCTGCCGCTCCAGCGCCGACGACAGCGGCGCGCCGCCGCGCACGGTGTCGCGGATCGCGGCGATGACGCGCTTGCTGCGCTCGTCCTCCGGCAAGTCCATCAGGATCGACAGGGCGCGGTCGAGCGGCTGCCCGGCCCCGAGCAAGGTCGCCAGCTGCTGGGTGAACTGCACCAGCGCCGGCCCGTCGAAGCCCTTGCGCCGGAACAGCGACGACCAGGCCGTACCCGGGGCCCCTTCGGCCAGGCGCGCCTCCACCGGCAGGTGTCCCTGCTCCTGCAGCCGCGCGGCGACCTCGGCATCGCTGGCCGCTTCCATCTGGCCTTCGAGCATTTCGCCCTGGGTGTCGAGGGCTTTGTAGCGATAGAGGGGCATGGGTCGTGATGAAAGGATGTTTATCGACCGTCGTCCCCGCGCCGGCGGGGACCCAGTGACTTCGGGCTTTTGCCTTTTCGGTCCGGCGAAAGACGCTGGGTCCCCGCCTGCGCGGGGACGACGACAGAAGTATCGCGTCGACCTGTCAGCCCGCGATCTCCGGCCACAGGCCGCGCCAGTAGGGATTGCGCTCTTCGATCAACCGAACTTTCCATGCGCGGTTCCACCGTTTGAGTCGTTTCTCCTGCACGATGGCGGCCTCCATCGTCGGTTGAAGCTCGTACCAGACGAGAATGTCCACGCTGTGGTGCCGCGTGAATCCCTCCACCGAATGCTGCTTGTGTTGCCAGATCCTGGCAACCAGATTCGACGTGACGCCCACATACAGGGTGCCGTTGCGTCCACTGGCGAGGATGTAGGTCGCCGGTTGTTTCTCCATGGATCGCACTCCCTTGCGGAATTCCGGGTCGCAGGGTACCCGCCTGCGCAGGGCTCCAGCGACTTCCACAGCGGACATCGGGAAGCAACCGCATCCTCACCCCTCCTCCGTCACCCGCAGCACTTCCTCGATCGTGGTCTCCCCGCGCAACGCCTTGGCCAGGCCGTCCTCGAACATCGTGCGCATGCCGGCGGCGCGCGCGAGCTGCTCGATCTCGCCCATGCCGGCGCGGCGCATCACCGCGCGGCGCAGCTCGTCGTTCATCACCAGGAACTCGACGATGGTGGTGCGGCCCAGGTAGCCGGTCGGCGCCGCGGCCGACGGCCGCGGGCGGTACAGGAAGATCTCGCCCTGCGGCTGCAGCCGGCGCAGGCCGAACTTCTCGATCTCCTCCGGCGAGGCCGGGTACCTCTCCGCGTGCGACGGCTCCAGCCGGCGCACCAGGCGCTGGGCGAGGATGCCGTTGACGGTGGAAGTCAGCAGGTAGTCCTCAACGCCCATGTCCAGCAGGCGGGTGATGCCGCCGGCGGCGTTGTTGGTGTGCAGCGTGGACAGCACCAGGTGGCCGGTCAGTGCCGATTGGATCGCGATGCGCGCGGTCTCCAGGTCGCGCATCTCGCCGATCATGATGATGTCCGGGTCCTGGCGCACGATCGAGCGCAGCGCGTTGGCGAAGTCCAGGCCGATCTGCGGCTTGGCCTGGATCTGGTTGATGCCCTCGATCTGGTACTCGACCGGGTCCTCCACGGTGATGATCTTCACGTCGGAGGTGTTGAGCTGGCTCAGCGCGGTGTACAGCGTGGTGGTCTTGCCCGAGCCGGTCGGGCCGGTCACCAGCAGGATGCCGTGCGGCAGCTCCAGCACCTTGCGGAACTGCGGCAGGAACTCGTCGGTGAAGCCGAGCCGGTGGAAGTCGAACACCACCGTCTCGCGGTCGAGCAGGCGCATCACCACGCTCTCGCCGTGCGCGGTCGGCACCGTGCTCACGCGCAGGTCCAGCTCCTTGCCCTGCACGCGCAGCTGGATGCGCCCGTCCTGCGGCAGGCGCCGCTCGGCGATGTTGAGCCGGGCCATGATCTTGATGCGGCTGATCACCGCCGCGGTCAGCTTGGCCGGCGGGCTCTCGCCCTCGACCAGCACGCCGTCGACGCGGTAGCGCACCTTCAGCCGGTTCTCGAACGGCTCGACGTGGATGTCCGAGGCGCGCAGCTCGACCGCGCGCTGGATCACCAGGTTCACCAGGCGGATCACCGGCGCTTCCGAAGCGAGGTCGCGCAGCGTCTCGATGTCGTCGGTGTTGCCGGCATCGCCGTCGGCGGTCTCGACGATCGCGCCCATCGCGCTGCGGCCCTGGCCGAACCAGCGCTCGATCGCGTCGTCGATCTCCGAGCGCAGGCCCACGCGCAGGCGCACCTGGCATCCGGTCGCCAGCCGCACCGCCTCGGTCGCGTAGCCGTCGTAGGGATCGGCGCTCCACAGCTCGATGCTGCCGCCCTGCTCGCCGAGCGGGCAGACGTGGAACTGCTTCAGGAAGCGCGGCGACAGCGCCTGGATCTCGGGCAGCGACTCCGGCGGGGTGTCGGGCAGCTGCCGTGCGTCCAACAGGGGCAGGTCCAGCACCTCGGCGCAGGCTTCGGCATGGTCGCGTTCGGACACCAGGCCCAACCGGCCCAGCAGCGCGAGCAGGCCCAGGTCCGACTCGGCCTGCAGCTGGCGCGCGCGCGCCAGGTCGCCCTCCTTGAGCTTGCGCCGTTTCAACAGCCGCTCGATCACGCGCGACTCGGCGCCACCTTCTTCGATCCGTCCCGCCGCAAGCGCGTTCACACATCTCTCCCACGGTGAAGCGCGGACTTTAGCAGTTCGGCGCGGCGGCCCGCGCGCCCGGCGCGGTGAGCACCGTCAAGAAACGGAAAACCCCGGCACGGGCCGGGGTTTTCCGCGGACGATGAATGCGTCACTGGCGCGCGACGATGCTCACCCCCGAATAGGCCGCCTCGCCCACCACCTTGATGTAGTAGGTGCCGGCCTGCGGCTTGTTGACGCGCACGGTCTCGCTGTTGCCGCCTCGCGCGGACTTGGCGTCATAGCTGCTGGCGCTGGGCTCGGCCTCGAACTTGACGTACAGCGAGACGTTGCCGGTGCCGCCGTAGGTCTGGATGCTCAGCACCTTGCCGGCGTCGGCCTTGAAGCTGTACAGCGCCTCGCTGCCGGCCGCGCCGGCCAGCCCGCCGATCGCGACCTTGTTGGTCAGCGGCGTGGCCGAGGGGCCGCAGTTCTCCGTGCCGGGATCGCACGGCGCTTCCAGGGCCTTGTCCAGGGCGGCCTTGGCATCGACGATGCCGGTGCCGATCGGCGTGCTGCTGGGGATCGCCACCGGGAACGGCCGCGCCGTCTGCTTCAGCAGCGTCTCCATCGCGGCCGGCGTGAGCGGCGCGCCGCCGGCGGCGACCACCGCGCTCTGCACCAGCGCCACCGTCGCGGCCACGTGCGGCGAGGCCATCGAGGTGCCGCCCATGCCCATGTAGGTGTAGCTGCCGGAAGTCGGCGTGGTCGCGCCACTGTAGCCCGCCTGCCAGACGTAGCCGCCCGGATTGCCGTCCACGCTGCCGCCGCCGCCCGGCGCGGCCAGGTCCACCTTGGCGCCGTAGTTGGAGTAGTAGGCGATGCCGCCGGTGATGCGAGTGGCGCCGACCGCGATCACGTTGTCGCAGCTGGCCGGGCGGAAGTTGGAGGCGTTGCTGGCGTCGTTGCCGGCCGCGACCACCACGGTGGTGCCGCGCGAGACCGCGCCGTTGATCGCGGTCTGGTACAGCGTGTCGCACGGGCTGCCGCCGCCGAGGCTCATGTTGATCACCTCGGCCGGGGTCGGGTTGTCCGGCACGCCGTCGACGTGGCCGCCCGAGGCCCAGGTGATCGCGTCGGTGATATCGGACAGGTAGCCGCCGCACTTGCCGAGCACGCGTACCGGCAGCACCGTGGCCTTGTGCGCCACGCCGGCCATGCCGACGCCGTTGTTGGTGGTCTCGGCGACGGTGCCGGCCACGTGCGTGCCGTGCCAGGAACTGTCCTCGGCCACCGAGCCGTCGTAGCACTCGTTGTCGTTCTCGACCCAGTCGCCGTAGTCGAGCGCGCCGGGCACGCGCGCGTCGGTCGGGCGGCGCGAGGTCGCCGCGTCGGAGATGAAGTCGTAGCCTTCCAGGATGGTGGTGCCGGCGAAATCCGGATGGTCGTAGAGGATGCCGGTGTCGAGCACCGCCACCACCACGCCCTCGCCCTGCGAGACGTCCCAGGCCGCGGGCGCGTTGATGCCGCCGGTCGGGCTGCTGTAGTGCCACTGGTAGTTGGCGTAGTACGGGTCGTTCGGCACCAACTGCGCCGTCGCGTCGGTGGCCGGGCGGATGTCCGCGCGCTGCAGCTTGGCGTCGACCACCGCGTATTCGACCGCCGGATCGGCGGCCAGCTCGGCCACCAGCTTGTCCAGTTGCGCGCGATCGAGCTTGCCCGACAGCTTGAGCAGGTCGGCGCCGACGCCGAGCCGGCGCACGTAGCTGGCCTTCGGCGCCACCGCGGCCGCGCGGCCGGCCGCGGTGGCCTTGACGCCGGCGCGGGTCACCGCCGATTGCACCACCGAAAGCTTGTTCGCCGCGCTGGCGGCGGCGGAACTGCCATCGCGGTAGCGGACCACGATGCGGCTGGCGGCCTCGGCGCCGGCGGGCGCCGCCTTGGCGGGTTCCTTGACCAGCAGCTTCGGTTCGGCGGCGTGCGCGCCGGAGGCGCCCAGCGCCGCGGCCAGCAGCGCGCAGGCAAGAGCGTTGGGACGGGGCTTGTGCTTGTCGATCACGTTGAAGTCCTCTCGTGTTTTTCGTGGATCCGTCGTCGTTTTCCAGGCCATTCACTTCCATGCGCCTCCCGGCCGGCCCCGCCGGGATTGCCGCCTGTCCTCACAGGCCACTACGAGGCGGGCGGCCACAGCGTGGCCGCCCGGTGTCTCACCAGCCGAAACCGGCGCCGACGCCTACCGACTTGTCGTCGCCGCTGAACGCACCGCCCAGGGTGATCGTGGCGCGTTCGCTGAGCGCACGCTGGTAGCCGACCGACAGCGCCGACTCGCCGCTCTGGAAGCCCACGCCGACGCCGACCCGGTTGTCGGTGCGGATGCCCGCCGCGCTCGTCGCCATGTTCAGCATCGCCGCGTTCATCGCGCCCTGGCGATCGATGCGGCGGTCCTGGCGACGGAAGCGATCGTCGATCTCGCCCTTGTAGCTCTCGAAGGTGTCGGCCATCGCGGCGAAGCGGCTGTCGGTGTAGCTGTTGGCGCTGGCGATGCCGCTGTCCAGCTGCGCCTTGTTGACCGCGTCGGTGGAGCGCGTCCCGGCGGCGACGTTGGCGATCTGGCGCTCGTTGCCGGCGCTGCCGACCGAGACCGTGTTGGCGCGGTCGGCGACCGAGCCCTGGCCCAGCGCCACCGCCCCCTGCGCGGTCACCGACGCGCCCTGCCCGAGCGCGGTCCCGGAGGCCGCGCTCACGCTGGCGCTCTCGCCCACCGCCACCGCATTGGTCGCCGCCGCCGCGATGCCGGCATTGGCGCCCACCGCGGTACTGCCGTCGGCGTTGACGCGCGCATTGCTGCCGATCGCGGTGTCGTTGGGCCCGTGCGCGTAGGCGTTGCCGCCGATCGCGGTGCCGGTCGCGTCGTTGGCCTGCGCGGCCGTACCCAGGGCGGTGGACGTGGCGGCACTACTGCCAGTCGACGGCGATGCGGCATCCGCCGTGGCCTGCACGCTGGCCACCTGCGCGGTCTCGACCGGTGCCTCCACCGACGCGATCCGCGCGCGCAGCGATGGTGCCGGTGCGCCGCTGCCCGACGCGGTGCGCGTATCCAGTTCGCTGACCTTGCGGTCCAGCGCGATCAGCGCGGCGCCCACGTTGTTGTAGCTCGCGCCCTGGATCACGTAGGTCGGCGCGACGAACACGCCCTGTGCGCCCAGCGCAGCGCCGCCGCCGAGGAAGCTGGCGACGTTGCCGAGCGACTGGAACAGCTGCCCGCCGTTGATCGCATCGGTGCTGCCGGCCGCGAGGTTGCCGGCGCCCACGTTGACGATGCGGCGCGTGGCCGGGCCGCCGTTGCCGGTCCCGTTGCCCACCGATACCACGTTGGCTTCGTAGGTGCGCGCGCCGGAACCCAGCGCGACCGAATCGGCGCCGCTGGCACCGGCATTCGCGCCGAGCGCCACGCCGTTCTTGCCGCCGCGGTTGACGAACGCGTTGTAGCCCACGGCCGCGCCGTTCTCGCCGAGCACGCTGGTCTGCCGGCCGATCGCGGTACCGTTGTTGCCGACCGCGGTACTGCCGACGCCGAATGCGCTGCCGCCGATGCCGGACGCGGTGCTGTCGGCGCCGACCGCGGTGCTGCGCGCGGCGCTGGCCACGGCGCCGGCACCCGCGGCGGTGCTGTCGGTGCCGCTGGCGACGGCGACGTCGGCGCCATTGGCCTGGAAGCCGTTGCTGGTGGCCTGCGCGGTCGTGGCGACCGCATCGAGCTGGCGCTTGGTGACCGCATCGCTGGCGTCCACCGCGTCGCCGACGTTGGTGACCCGGCGCGTGGCCGGGCCGCCGGCACCGTCGCCGCTGCCGACCGATACCGTATCCGCCACCGTCGCGCGCGAACCGGTACCCAGCGCGACCGAATTGGCCGCGGCCGCGCTGGCGTTGGCGCCCAGCGCGGTGGCATCGGCGCCGCTGGCATAGGAATTCCAGCCGATCGCCGTGGTGTAGTCGCCGGTCGCCCAGGCGCCCGCGCCCACCGCCGCCGCGCCGATGCCGCTGGCGCGTGCCGAGACCAATCCGAGCGCGGAACCGCCGACCACCACGCTCTCGTCGCCCGTGGCCTCGCTGAACTCGCCCACCGCCACGCTGCTGGCGCCGCCTGCGGTCGCCGCCACGCCGACCGCGGTGGCGTAGTCGCTCGATGCCACCGCACCGTAACCCAGCGCCGAGGACAGGTAGCCGGTCGCTTCGCTGTAGCCGCCCAGCGAGGTCGAACCGATCCCCGAGGCCGCGCTGCGGAAGCCCACCGCCGTGGCCTGGTTGTCGCTGGCCGTGGCCTCGTTGCCGAGCGCGGTGGTGTAGGTCGAAGCCGCCTGTGCACCGGCGCCGGTCGCGGTCGCGCCGACCTCGGTGGCGACGGCGCCACTGCCGATCGCACTGCTGTTCTCGCCCAGCGCCTGCGCGTTGCTGCCCAGCGCCGCGGCGTTGGCGCCGCTGGCCAGCGCATCCAGGCCGACCGCGGTGGCGCCGTCGGCCAGTGCGTTCGCCCCGCTGCCGTAGGCCGACGCGCCCGCACCGATCGCGTTGCTCGCCTCGCCCGCCGCGGTCGCGTTGTCGCCTTCCACATAGGCACCGGCATCGCTGTCGGCGCTGCCGCTGGCCTTGAAGTATTTGTCGGTGGCCTGCGCCACCGCCGCCACTTCGTCCAACTGCGCCACGTTCACCGCGTCGGTCGCTTCCGTGCCGGCCGCCACGTTGGTGACCTGGCGCTCCGCACCCGCTGCACCGACCGAGACCGTGTTCGCGCGATCGGCCACCGAATTGGCGCCGAGCGCGACCGAGTTGGCCCCACGCGCGGTGCTGTAGAAGCCCACCGCCGTGCTCATCTCGCCGCTGGCCCAGGACTCGGCGCCCAAGGCGCTGGCGCCCGCCCCCGGCGCGTAGGCGAAGTAGCCCAGCGCGGTCGCTTCCAGGCCGGACGCCTCGGTCAGCGTGCCGGTCGCGGTGCTGTAGTCGCCGGAAGCGATCGCACCGGCACCGAGCGCGGCCGACGCTTCGCCGCTGGCCTGGGTGGACACGTACAGGCCCAAGCCCGGGATCAGGTCGACCGGCCCGCCCAGCGCGACGCTGCTGGTGCCGGTCGCGGTGCTTTGCGTGCCCACCGCGGTGCTGAAATCGCCGATCGCATTGGCGACCGCGCCGAACGCCGAGGCTTGCGCCCCGGACGCATATGCGCCGACGCCGTAGGCCGACGCGGCGAAGCCCGACGCATCCGCGCTCGCGCCGACCGCGGTGCCGCCGATGCCCGCGCTGGTCGCGCCGGTCTCCACCGGCACGCCGCCGTTGGTGATCAGCGGATCGCCATTCTCGTCGACCGCATTGCCGCCGACCGCGACCGCGGCCGGCCCGGTGGCCTGGGCGTTCTGGCCGAACGCGGCGCTGTTCTGTCCCGATGCCAGCGCGTTGTAGCCGACCGCAGTGGCGCCGTCGGCCAGCGCATTGGCGCCGCTGCCGAGCGCGGACGCGCCGATGCCGATCGCGTTGCTCGCCTCGCCGGCCGCAGTCGCGTCGTCGCCCTCGACGTAGGCCCCGGCGTCGCTGCCGGCACTGCCGCTGGCCTTGAAGTACTTATCGGTGGTCTGCGCCACCGCCGCCACTTCGTCCAACTGCGCCACGTTCACCGCATCGGTCGCTTCCGTGCCCGCCGCGACGTTGGTGATTTGCCGTTCCGCACCGGCTGCGCCAACCGACACCGTGTCGGCACGGCTCGCCACCGAGTTGGCGCCGAGCGCGACCGCGTTCGCGGCCGAGGCGCGGCTGTTGCTGCCCAGCGCGGTCGCATCCTGCTGCAGCGCGAAGGCGCTTTCGCCCAGCGCCGTGGCATTGGCGCCGCTGGCATAGGAATTCCAGCCGATCGCCGTGGTGTAGTCGCCGGTCGCCCAGGCGCCCGCGCCCACCGCCGCCGCGCCGATGCCGCTGGCGCGTGCCGAGATCAGCCCGAGCGCGGAACCGCCGACCACCACGCTCTCGTCGCCCGTGGCCTCGCTGAACTCGCCCACCGCCACGCTGCTCGCGCCGCCGGCCGTGGCCGCGACGCCGACCGCAGTGGCGTAGTCGCTCGATGCCACCGCACCGTAACCCAGCGCCGAGGACAGGTAGCCGGTCGCTTCGCTGTAGCCGCCCAGCGAGGTCGAACCGATCCCCGAGGCTGCGCTGCGGAAGCCCACCGCCGTGGCCTGGTTGTCGCTGGCCGTGGCCTCGTTGCCGAGCGCGGTGGTGTAGGTCGAAGCCGCCTGCGCACCGGCGCCGGTCGCGGTCGCGCCGACCTCGGTGGCGACGGCGCCATTGCCGATCGCACTGCTGTTCTCGCCCAGCGCCTGCGCGTTGCTGCCCAGCGCCGCGGCGTTGGCGCCGCTGGCCAGCGCATCCAGGCCGACCGCGGTGGCGCCGCCGGCCAGTGCGTTCGCCCCGCTGCCGTAGGCCGACGCGCCCGCACCGATCGCGTTGCTCGCCTCGCCCGCCGCGGTCGCGTTGTCGCCTTCCACATAGGCACCGGCATCGCTGTCGGCGCTGCCGCTGGCCTTGAAGTATTTGTCGGTGGCCTGCGCCACCGCCGCCACTTCGTCCAACTGCGCCACGTTCACCGCATCGGTCGCTTCCGTGCCGGCCGCCACGTTGGTGACCTGGCGCTCCGCACCCGCCGCACCGACCGAGACCGTGTTCGCGCGATCGGCATGGGAACCCTGCCCCAGCGCGACGCTCCCGGCCGCTTCGGCGGTGGCATCGGCGCCCAGCGCGACGGTGTCGTCGGCATACGCGGTGCTGTAGTTGCCGACTGCCGTGCTGTTGGCGCCCGGTGCCCAGGCCGCACCGCCCACCGCGGTGGAGTAGTCGCCGGAAGCCTCGGTCGGCAGGAAGCCGGCCAGCGCACCGCCGACCGCGACGCTGTTGTAGCCGCTGGCGATGCTGCCCTGGCCCGACGCGGTGCTGTAGTCCCCGGAGGCGGCCGCGTCGCCGCCCAGCGCGACCGCGCCCGAGCCGGATGCGGTGCTGAAGTTGCCTACCGCGGTGCTGTTGAAGCCGCCCGCGCTGGCATAGCCGCCCAGCGCGGTGGCGTAGTTCGCGCCCGCCTGCGCGCCGAAGCCGAATGCCGCCGCGCTGGTGCCGGCGGCGATGCTCTCCGCGCCGATCGCGGTGCTGAGTTCGCCCGAGGCGGTGCTGTAGTAGCCGTGCGCGGTGGATTCGGTGCCGGATGCCTGGCTCAGCGCGCCCACGGCCGCCGCCGCGGCCCCGCTGGCGACCGCGCCGGTACCGGTGGCGACGCTGTGCTCGCCGGTGGCCTGGCTGCCGGCACCGATGGCCACCGCGTTCTTGCCGGAGGCGTTGGCGCTACCGTCCACCACGCAGCTGTCGATGATGCTGCCGCCGAGCACGACGCAGTTCTGGTTGCCGCCGACTTCGACCGATTGCGCCATGGCCGCGCCGGGCGTCCCCGTGGCGAGCACCGCGGCCACCGCCGCGGGCAGTACCAGGCGACCGCGGCGCGTCGTCCCCCCTTGTGCCACCTGTCCCCTGCTGTCGCCGCTGGCCAGTTCCGAGGCCACGGTCCACAGACCCAGCGATGCGTTCCAGACCTTGCGATAAATCCGATTCATCGACGTCTTGCTCCTTCGAATAGGCTGGTTTTTTTGGTGAAAAACTCACCACCGCACGGCAACTTCCAGCCATGCGATCCCCCTGAGGTTGTCCGGCGGCACGGCCCGTTCGCTTGTCTTTGCCAAAGCTGGACGTCTTTTGCGAACTCCGTCAAAAAATGAACAGAAGCAAACCGTGCGGCGTGGTCCCAGTGTTAACAGCGGCAAAAAGTCGCGTCAAGTTTTTGACGGATTTCTCAATAAAAACGAGAAAAATCAACGATTTATGCAAAAACGGCAACTTCCCGGTAATTTCAATCAAAACAATCACCTAAGACACGAACAGCCCATTCCTGCCATGCGGCGCACAAAAAAAGCCCGCCGGGACGGCGGGCTTTCGTGGCGGATGGAACGGCGATCCGGGACGATCAGCCGCACCAGACCCGCGCGTTGCGGAAGATCCGCAACCAGGGCGAATCCTCGCCCCAGCCGGCCGGCGACCAGCTCAGGTTGATGCTGCGCGGGGTGCGTTCCGGGTGCGGCATCAGGATCGTGGCGCGGCCATCGTCCGTGGTCAGGCCGGTGATGCCGTCGGGCGAACCGTTCGGGTTGAGCGGATAGCGGGTGGCGACGTTGCCCTCGCCATCGACGAACCGCAGCGCCACGCGCGCGGCGGCCTGGTCGACGGCGTTGTCGAACTCGGCGCGGCCCTCGCCGTGCGCCACCGCCACCGGGATCCGCGAACCGGCCATGCCGCGCAGGAAGATCGACGGCGACTCCACCACTTCCAGCAGCGAGGTGCGCGCCTCGAACTGCTCGCTGCGGTTGCGCAGGAAGCGCGGCCAGTGCTCCGCGCCCGGGATGATGTCCTTGAGCTGGCTCAGCATCTGGCAGCCGTTGCACACGCCCAGCGAGAACGTGTCGGCGCGCGCGAAGAACCCGGCGAACGCATCGCGCAGCGCCGGGCGCTCCAGGATCGAGGTCGCCCAGCCGCGCCCGGCCCCGAGCACGTCGCCGTAGCTGAAGCCGCCGCACGCGGCCAGGCCGCGGAAGTCGCGCAGGTCCACGCGGCCTGCGATCAGGTCGCTCATGTGCACGTCGAAACTGTCGAAACCGGCACGCTCGAAGGCGTTGGCCATCTCGATGTGGCTGTTGACGCCCTGCTCGCGCAGGATCGCGACCTTCGGCCGCACGCCGGTGGCGATGTACGGCGCCGCGACGTCCTCGGCCGGGTCGAAGGCCAGCTTCGGCTTCAGCCCGGGCGCGTTGAAGTCGCGCGCGACCTCGCGCTCCTCGTCGGCGCTCTCCGGGTTGTCGCGCAGCTTCTGCATCGCATGCGTCACCGACCACCAGGCGTCGAACAGTTCTTGCCAGCTCCACTCGGCCAGGGTCTTGCCCTCGGCGCCGACGCGGATGCGCGGGGCGGCCACCGGACGAGCGATGCGCTGCGCGCATTCGGTCAGGGCATGGCGCTCGACCAGGTCGGCGAACGCGGCGCGGTCCTCGGCGGCGATCTGCACGATCGCGCCGAGTTCCTCGTTGAATAGGCTGCGGAAGGCGTCGTCGCCCCAGCCGTCCAGCACGATGTCCAGGCCGCGCCGGGACGCGAACGCCATCTCGCACATCGCCGCGAAGGCGCCGCCGTCGCTGCGGTCGTGGTAGGCCAGCAACAGGCCGGCCTCGCGCGCGTCGCGGATCAGCTCGAAGAACGCGCGCAGGCGCTGCGGATCGTCCAGGTCCGGCACGTCGCCGCCGAACGCCGGCAGCGCCTCGTCGCCGGCATGCACCTGCGCCAGCACCGAGCCGCCCAGGCGCTGCTTGCCGCCGCCCAGGCCGATCAGCCACAGCTCGCTGTCTTCCTCGCGATCCAGCAGCGGCACCAGCTGGCGGCGCGCGTCGGCGACCGGGGCGAAGGCCGAGATCACCAGCGAAACCGGCGAGACCGACTTGTGCGCGACGCCATCGGCCTGCCATTGCGCCTGCATCGACAGCGAATCCTTGCCGACCGGGATGCTCACGTCCAGCGCCGGGCACAGTTCCATGCCCACCGCCTTGACCGCGTCGAACAGCAGCGCATCCTCGCCGGGATGGCTGGCCGCGGCCATCCAGTTGGCCGACAGCTTGACCGTGTCCAGCGCCTCGACCGGGGCGGCGCACAGGTTGGTGATCGCCTCGCCCACCGCCATGCGCGCGGCGGCGGCCGAGTTCAGCAGCGCCAGGGGCGTGCGCTCGCCGATCGCCATCGCCTCGCCGGCGAAGGTGTCGAAGCCGGCCAGGGTGATCGCGCAATCGGCCAGCGGCAGCTGCCACGGGCCGATCATCTGTTCGCGCGCGGTCAGGCCGCCGACGCTGCGGTCGCCGATGGTCACCAGGAAGCTCTTGGCGGCGACGGTCGGGTGCGCCAGCACCCTCAGGCCGGCCTGGTGCAGGTCGAGCCCGGACGTATCCAGCGCAGGCCAACGCGGCGCCGGCGGATGCGCGGTATCGCGGTGCATCTTCGGCGGCTTGCCGAAGAGCACGTCCATGGGCAGGTCGATGGGGTGAGCATTGCCGCGCGGCTCATCCGGACGCCCGGCGAGCTTCGCCGGGCCGGGTGTGCCGGACGCGGGGCCGTTGCCGTAGACGGATTCGACCGTCGCCCCATACCCCACCACCAGCCGCTCCTCGGCCGTGGCCACGCCGACCGCGGCGAACGGGCAGCGCTCGCGCGCGCAGATCGCCGCGAACTCCTCGAGCCGGTCGGCCGGCACGCCGAGCACGTAGCGCTCCTGCGATTCGTTGCACCACAGTTCCAGCGGCGACAGCGACGGGTCGTCGGTCGGCACCCTGGCCAGGTCGATCACGCCGCCCACGCCGGAGTCGTGCAGCAGCTCGGGGATCGCGTTGGACAGGCCGCCGGCGCCCACGTCGTGGAAGAAGTGGATCGGGTTGTCCGCGCCCAGCGCCACGCAGCGGTCGATGACTTCCTGGCAGCGCCGCTCCATTTCCGGGTTGTCGCGCTGCACGCTGGCGAAGTCCAGGTCCTCGGTGCTCTCGCCGGAGGCCACCGAGCTGGCCGCGCCGCCGCCCAGGCCGATCAGCATCGCCGGGCCGCCGAGCACGATCACCGCGTCGCCCGGCTGCAGCTTGATCTTGTCCACCTGCACGCGATCGATCGCGCCCAGGCCGCCGGCCAGCATGATCGGCTTGTCGTAGGCGCGGGCGATGCCGTCCTCGGCCAGCTCGAAGCTGCGGAAGTAGCCGAGCAGGTTCGGCCGGCCGAACTCGTTGTTGAATGCGGCGCCGCCGAGCGGGCCGTCGAGCATGATGTCCAGCGCCGACGCCATGCGCGGGTTCAGCGCGCGCGGCGCCTCCCAGGGCTGCGGCAGGGTCGGGATGCGCAGGTGCGAGACGCTGAACCCGGTCAGGCCGGCCTTGGGCTTGCCGCCGCGGCCGGTCGCGCCCTCGTCGCGGATCTCGCCGCCCGCGCCGGTGGATGCGCCCGGGAACGGCGCGATCGCGGTCGGGTGGTTGTGGGTCTCGACCTTGATCTGGAACGCGCTCGGCACCACCGCCTCGCTGCGATAGCGGCCGGTCTTCGGATCGGGGCGGTAGCGCGCCGCCGGATGGCCCTCGATCACCGCCGCGTTGTCGCTGTAGGCGCTGAGCGTGTGCTGCGGGGTCTGCTGGTGGGTGTGCTTGATCATCCGGAACAGGGACCGGTCCTGGTCCTTGCCGTCGATGGTCCAGCTGGCGTTGAAGATCTTGTGCCGGCAGTGCTCGGAATTGGCCTGCGCGAACATCATCAGCTCGACGTCGGACGGATCGCGCCCCAGCTCGGCGTAGCGCGCGCGCAGGTACTCGATCTCGTCGGCCGCCAGCGCCAGGCCGAGGCGGGCGTTGGCCCGCTCCAGCTCCGCCAGCGGGATGCGCTCCACCGTGCCGCGCGGCAGCGCGGTGAACAGCGCCTGCGCCGCGTCCGCGCTGTCCAGCAGCGACTGGGTCATCGGATCGTGCAGCAACTTGCCGAGCGCAGCCTGCTCGGCCGCATCGGCGGGCCAGCCCAGCAGGTCGACGCGCATGCCGCGTTCGACGCGCTTGATCGGCTGGCCGGCGCCGCGCACCAGCTCGGTGGCCTTGCTCGACCAGGGCGACAGCGTGCCCAGCCGCGGCACCACGAAGCGCGACTGCGCCGCATCCGCGGGAACGACCGGCTCGCCTTCCGCCTGCAGGATGCGGCGCAGCGTGTCCAGCCCGGGCGTCCGGCCGGGCTCGGGATCGATGAAGTAGACGTGCCAGGCGCCGGCGATGCGCAGGTCGGGAACGACGGACTGCAGGCGGGATTCGAGCCGGGCGAGACGGAACGGCGACAGGGCGGTTGCGCCCTCGAGGACGATCATCCGGGAAACCGTGGAGGTAACGGGCCGGCTATTGTACCGGAGTCAGCCACGCCCCTCGCCTTGAGCCCCTCTCCCCGAAGCTTCGAAACCCCTCTCCCTCCGGGAGCGGGGTTGGGGTGTGGGGGCCCGGGGGCGGAGCCCCTGGGCCACGTCCAAGCTACGCGAGGCTTCGGCCGTACCCGCACCGCCCTTCGAGCCCCTTCTCCCGCGGGAGAAGGGAAAAGCACGGATCAGCGGCCGCCGCCCGCGCTCGCCGCCGCTCGCTTGTCCAGCGCCGCGCGCAGCTGCGCCGGCGGCAGGTAGCCGCCCAGCTGGGTGCCGTCCGGGGCGAAGATCGCCGGGGTGCCGTTCACGCCCAGGCGCTGGCCCAGGTCGTATTCCATCGTCACCGGGTTCTTGCAGCTGCGCGCCGAGACCGGCTGGCCCTGCTTGGCGGCGGTCAGCGCCTGCTTGCGGTCGGCCGCGCACCAGACCGAGACCATGTCCTTGTAGTCCTGGCTGCCCAGGCCCATGCGCGGGAATGCCAGGTACTCCACCGCGATGCCCTGCTTGTTGAGCTCGGCGATCTCGCTGTGCAGCTTGCGGCAGTAGCCGCACTCGATGTCGGTGAAGACGCTGATCGTGTACTTCGGGTTCGGCGGCGCGAACACGATGCGGTCGGCCTTCGGGATGGCCTCCAGCTGCTTGCGGCGATAGGCGAGCAGGCCTTCGCTGGCGGCGAACTGCTTGTTCTGGATGTCGAACGGCTGCGCCTGCATCAGGTAGCGGCCGTCGTCGGACACGTACAGCACCTGGCCGCCCACCACCACCTCGCGGAACCCAGGGAACGGCGCGGCACCGATGTAATCGGGCTTGAAATCCGGGTCCAGCGTGGTCAGCGCGGCGCGCACCTTCTGGTCGGCCGGACCAGCCGGGGCGACCGGGGCGGCGGCCGGTTTGGCGGTGGCGGTCCCCTTGGCGGGGGCCGGGGCAGGCGCCGAGGACTGGGCGCAGGCGGACAGGCTCAGGGCACCCAGCAGTGCGGCGATGGCGAAACGAAGCATTCGTGCATCCGGAAGCGACGGTTGCGCCGATTCTCGCACAGCGACGATGAAGCGCGGCCCCGGGCGCCGGCCCTATCCGCGCGGGTGGTGACGGCGATGCAGGTTCTGCAGGTGCTCGCGCGCCACCAGCGTGTAGATCTGGGTGGTCGACAGCGAGCTGTGGCCGAGCAGCATCTGCAGCGCGCGCAGGTCGGCGCCGCGATTGAGCAGGTGGGTGGCGAAGCTGTGCCGCAGCCCGTGCGGGCTGATCTTGGCCGGGTCGATGCCGGCGGCCGCGGCATAGCGTTTCACCAGCGCCCAGAACGCCTGCCGGGTCAACGCGTGCCGCGCGGCGTCGATGAACAGCGGCACCTGCTTGTTGTCCATTGGCGGCACCGGCCTGCCCGCCGCCAGCGCCGGCCGCGCGCCGTCCAGGTAGCGCTGCAGCCAGTGCTGGGATTCCTCGCCCAGCGGCACCAACCGGTCCTTGCTGCCCTTGCCGGTGACCCGCAGCGCCCCCTGCCGCAGGTTGACCGCGCCTGCCGGCAGTTCGACCAGCTCGCTCACGCGCAAGCCGGCGGCGTACATCAGTTCCAGCATGGCCCGGTCGCGCAGGCCCAGGGGCGTGGCGATGTCCGGCGCCGCCAGCAGCGCGTCGACCTGGCTCTCGGTGAGGGGCTTGGGCAGCGAACGCGGCAGCTTGGGCGGTTCCAGCAGCGCGGTCGGATCGTCGCCGCGCTCCCCGTGCAGCAGCTGCCGGCCGAAGAACGCGCGCAGCGAGGACAGCAGGCGCGCATTGCTCTTGGGCGAATAACGTTGCTCGAAGCGCCAAGCCAGGTAGGCCGACAGCAGGGCGCGATCGGCGCCGGCCAGCACGCCCGTTCCCGAGGCCGTCCCTGGCGCGACCTCCTCGGCTTGCGGACACGCCGGCCCGGCCATCCCTGGCCGGGCGCTCGCCGGCGCGCGAGCCAGTGGCTCGCAAGCGCGCCAGCTCGCCCAGCGCGCGAAGCCCTCCAGGTCGCGCCGGTAGCTGTCCAGGGTCTGCCGGGCCAGCCCCTGCTCGGCCCAGATGGCGTCCAGGAAGCGCTGGATCGCGCGCGCGTCCTCATCGCGCAATTCGGGCAACTGCGAGGCGAACTGGCGGCGCTCGGCCGGGGTCGATGCGGTCATGCGCACAGCTTAGAGCGGGCCGTGCGCTTGGCAATCGCGGGATGCGCGACCCGCCGCGGCGACCCGCGCTCCCGCGGCGCCGCACGCGCGGGCGCGAGCTGCCGGTATGCTGCGCACCGCATGCAGACCACCTCATCGCCCGATCTCCCCGAACGCCCCCGCAGCCTGGTCGGCTGGCGCCTGCTCGCATTGGCCTACGACGCGTGGCCGGTCGTCGCGTTGTGGATGCTGGTCGCGGTGCCGTTCACGCTCGGCTACACCTTCCTCGGCCACCACGATCCGCACCAGAACATCGCGCCGTTCTCGCTGCTGAGCTGGCTGCTGTGGGCAAGCTGCTGGCTGGTCACGGGCCTGTACGCGACGATCAGCTGGCGCCGCGGCGGGCAGACGCTCGGCATGCGGCCATGGCGGTTGCACCTGGTCGACGGGAAGCGCGCGGGTCCGGTGGCCTGGAAGGCGCTGTGGCTGCGCTACTTGGTCGGCACGCTGTCGCTGCTCGCCGGCGGACTGGGGTTCTGGTGGGCCTGGCTGGACCGGGAACGGCTGGCCTGGCACGACCGCGCGAGCGGGACCAGGCTGGTCCGCAGGCCCAGGCAGAAGCGCCCCTAGGTCCGCACGAGGCAGGGCCCTGCAGGCCCCCGGGTCAACTGCTGCGCCGCCGGAACAGCCAGCCGGAAATCAGCAGCATCATCACCGGCGACAGCGCGTAGGCGATGCGGTAGTCGAGTTTCAACGCGCCCGCCATGCGCCCGAAGAACAGCTGCAGCAGCCAGAAGCCCAGCGCGAACAGCACGCCCAGGAACAGCCGCTTGCCCATGCCGCCGCTGCGCAGCGAGCCGAACGCGAACGGCACCGCCGCCAGGCACAGTGCCAGCACGTTGGCCGGATAGAACCAGCGGCTCCAGTACTGGTCCTCGTAATCGCGCGCATCCAGACCGTTGCGCTGGCGGTACTCGATGCTGTCGTGCAGCTCGCGCACGGACAGGTTGCGCGGCCGCGACAGGCCCGCCGCCAGCGCCGCCGGGTCCAGGCGCGAGTTCCACGGCAGCCGCTCGAACGTCTCGCGCTTGACCGAACGGGGCTCGAAGGTATCCCGGCGCACGCCGTGCAGCACCCAGCCGGAGGACACGTGCTCGGCGCTGACGGCATAGGTCAGCGTCTCCAGCCGCCCGTCGTCGCCGACCTGGTACAGCCTCACGTCGTGCAACTGCAGCGAAGTGCCGCCGGATTCGCCCAGCTTCTCCTCGCCGCCCTGGGCATTGAGGAAGGTGTCGCCCTCGCGCGCCCACAGCCCGGAATAGCGCGCCGTGGCCATGTTGGTGTTGTACTTGGCATTGGCCTTGAGCACGTCGGCCTGGTTCTGCGCCCACGGCGCCAGCGTCTCGCCGTTGACCACCATCGCGGCGGTCAGGATCGCGATGGTCGCCGCCACCGACAACCCGAGCCGGCGCCGCGACAGGCCCAGCGCGCGCAGCGCGGTCAGTTCCGAGGTCGCCGCCATCTGCCCCAGGCCCATCAACGCGCCGATCACCGCCGCGGTGGGGAACAGGTTGTAGGCGTTGCGCGGCACGCCATAGGCGACGTAGGCGACGGCATGGGCGAAGGTGTAGCTGCCCTTGCCGATGTCCTTGAACTGGTCGGACACGCCCATCATCACGAACAGGCCCACCAGCACCGCCCAGGTGAGCAGCACCGTGGTCAGCACGGCGCGGCCGACGTAGATATCGTGGATGCGCGGCAGCAGCTTCATGCGGCGCTCCGCGGGCGGCCCAGCCGGCCATCACGGGCATACAGCCAGATCGCCAGCGCCAGCAGCGGCAACGTGAGCCACCACAGGCCGGCCCCGGCGGGAATGCGCCCGTCGGCGATCCAGCGCGCGCCGATCGTGGACAGGTTGCTGCCGACCACGTAGCCGAGGAACGCCAGCATCATCCGCCCGTAGCGCTGCTGCCGCGGGGCGCTGCGCGACAGCGGCAGGGTCATCAGGGCGAACGCCAGCGCCAGCAGCGGCGGCGCGATGCGCAGGTGCAGCTGGGCCTTGGCTTCCGGCCGCGGGTCGGCGACCAGGCGCGGGGTGGACATGATCTCGGGATCGTTCGCGTCCTGGCTGCCGGCGCTGTCGGGCAGGGCCGATTCGCTGACCGCGAACCGTATCAACCGGTAGTCCAGCCCGGCCTCGCCGGCCGGCCCCTCGACCCGGTAGCCGTCGTGCAGGCGCAGGAAGCGGTGGTTGCGGCCCTCCAGGTAGACCTCGCCGCGCTCGGCGGTGACCACGTCCAGGCGGCCGTCCTTCTCGCGCTGCATGAACACCTTGCCGAGCTGCTTGCCGTCCTGGGATACCGTATTCAGGTAGACCACGCCCCCGCCCGACAACGACGTGAACTGGCCCGGCTCCAGCCCGGCGATCACCACGCTGCGGTTGGCGTCCTCGATCATCCTGGCCGAGGTGGCGCTGGCCCATGGCCCCAGCCAGAGCGAGCAGAGGCCGGTGACCAGCACCAGCGGCAGCACCAGCATCAGGATCGGCCGCAGCAGCCGGCGCGGGCCGACGCCGATCGAGGTCAGCACCGCCATTTCCGAGTCCCGGTACAGCCTCGCCAGCGCCAGCAGCAGGCCCAGCATCAGCGCCAGCGGCAGGATCAGCGGCAGGTAGCTCACGAACTGCAGGCCGAGCTGGGACAGCAGCAGCCGCGCCGGGATGCCGCCGTCGGCGATCTTGCCCAGGATGTCCACCAGCACGCCGCCGACGCTGACCACCAGCAGGACGATCAGGGTGGCCAGGAAGCTCTGGGTGAAATCGCTCAGCAGGTATCGATCGAGCTTCGGCATGGGGTGGGGTTGATTTAAACTCTCTGATTCGTTCGCGGTACCGGGCAGCCTGCCACGCCCGGCGTAGACGGTCCGCGATTGTACGTACTTGCCGACGGAATCTGATCAATGGCCCTGCAATTCACCCTGAACCAAGCCGCCCCCGCCAGCGCGGAATTCGACTGCGTCGTGGTCGGCGCGTTCGCCGACGGCACGTTGTCGCCGGCGGGACAGGCGCTCGATGCCGCCAGCGGGGGCCGCATCAAGGCGCTGTCCGCGCGCGGCGATCTCGCCTGCAAGACCGGCGCCAGCACCCTGCTGCACGACCTGCCGAACGTCGGCGCCCCGCGCGTGCTGGTGATCGGGCTGGGCGACGCCGCCAAGTTCGGCGTGCCGCAATACCTGAAGGCGGTCGGCGACGCGGTGCGCGCGCTCAAGGGCGCACCGGTCGCCAAGGCGCTGCTGACCTTGACCGAGCTGGCCGTCAAGGGCCGCGATGCCGCCTGGAACGTCCGCCAGGCCGTCGCCGCCGCCGACCACGCGGCCTACCGCTACACCGCCACGCTCGGCAAGCGCAAGCCGGAGGAGCGCGCACTGGCCGAATTCGCGCTCGCCGGCGACGATGCCACGGCGCTGGCGCAGGGCATCGCGATCGCCGAGGGCGTGGAGTTCGCCCGCGAGCTGGGCAACCTGCCGCCGAACATCTGCACCCCGGCCTACTTGGCCACGCAGGCGCAGGCCTTCGCGGCCGCGCACGAGGGCGCCGAGTCGGAGATCCTCGACGAGCAGCAGATGGAGGCGCTCGGCATGGGCTCGCTGCTCTCCGTCGCGCGCGGCTCGGCCAACCGCCCGCGCCTGGTGGTGCTGAAGTGGAACGGCGGCGGCGACGCCAAGCCCTACGTGCTGGTCGGCAAGGGCATCACCTTCGACACCGGCGGCGTCAACCTCAAGACGCAGGGCGGCATCGAGGAGATGAAGTACGACATGTGCGGCGGCGCCACCGTGATCGGCACCTTCGTCGCCGCGGTCAAGGCGCGCCTGCCGCTCAACCTGGTGGTGGTGGTGCCGGCGGTGGAGAACGCGATCGACGGCAATGCCTACCGTCCGTCCGACGTGATCACCAGCATGTCGGGCAAGACCATCGAGGTCGGCAACACCGACGCCGAGGGCCGCCTGATCCTGTGCGACGCGCTGACCTACGCCGAACGCTTCGAGCCGGCCGCGCTGGTCGACGTGGCGACGCTGACCGGCGCCTGCATGGTCGCGCTCGGCCACCAGGCCACCGGCCTGATGAGCAAGCACGACGACCTGGCCGAGGAACTGCTGGCCGCCGGCGAGCACGTGTTCGACCGCGCCTGGCGCCTGCCGCTGTGGGACGAGTACCAGGGCCTGCTGGACTCGACCTTCGCCGACGTCTACAACATCGGCGGCCGCTGGGGCGGCGCGATCACCGCCGGCTGCTTCCTGTCGCGCTTCACCGAAGGCCAGCGCTGGGCGCACCTGGACATCGCCGGCAGCGCCAGCGACGAGGGCAAGCGCGGCATGGCCACCGGCCGGCCGGTGGGCCTGCTGACGCAGTGGCTGCTGGACCGCGCCGCGGGCGGCGCGGCGTGATGGGTGATTCGTGATGGGTGATTCGTAAAAGCACCATGCCCATCGCCCCTGTCACTCGCTGCTGGCCGTGAACCGCTTTTGCGAATCACGAATCCCCAATCACGAATCACGGCTTCTCCCATGCCCCGCGCCGACTTCTACCTGATCGCCAAGCCGCGCTTCCTCGCCGAACCGCTGCGGCTGGTCTGCGAGCTGGCGCGCAAGGCCTACGACAGCGGCCAACCGACCCTGGTCCTGGCCCGCGACCAGGCCCAGGCCGAGGAACTGGACGACCTGCTGTGGGCGTTCGACGACGATGCCTACATCCCGCACCAGATCGCCGGCAGCGACGAGGACGACGACATCACCCCAGTGCTGATCGCCACGCCCGACAGCGACACGCCCTCGCGCCCGCTGGTGATCAACCTGCGCGACGCCGCCTGGGAAGGCGCCTGCGAGCGCGTGCTGGAAGTGGTGCCCGCCGACCCGGCCGCGCGCGAACCGCTGCGCGAGCGCTGGAAGCAGTACAAGGCGCGCGGCCTCGACGTGAACAAGTACGACATGTAGCCGAGAAGCGGGGATTCGGGATTGGAGATTCGGGATTCGCAGAAGCGTCCCCTCGTCCCGACATCCCGCTCCTGCGAATCCCCAATCCCGAATCCCGATCCCGCCCCAATGACTTCCCTAGCCCCCAGCTACGAACCCAAGTCCTTCGAATCGCGCCTGTACGCAGAGTGGGAGGCCGCCGGCCGCTTCAAGCCGTCCGGCAAGGGCGAGCCGTACACGATCCTGCTGCCGCCGCCGAACGTGACCGGCACGCTGCACATGGGCCATGCCTTCCAGCAGACCCTGATGGACGCGCTGGTGCGCTACCACCGCATGCGCGGCTACGACACGCTGTGGCAGGTCGGCACCGACCATGCCGGCATCGCCACCGAGATGGTGGTCAGCCGCAATCTCGCCGCCGAGGGCAAGGGCGAGACCCGCGATTCGCTGGGCCGCGAGGGCTTCATCGCCAAGGTGTGGGAATGGAAGCAGCATTCCGGCGACACCATCGAGCGGCAGATGCGGCGCCTGGGCACGTCGGCCGACTGGTCGCGCAGCACCTTCACGATGGATCCCCAGCCGTCGGCGGCGGTGACCGAGGCGTTCGTGCGCTGGCACGAGCAGGGACTGATCTACCGCGGCCAGCGCCTGGTCAACTGGGATCCGGTGCTGCAGACCGCGATCTCGGACCTGGAGGTGGAGAACGTCGAGGAAGACGGCTTCCTGTGGTCGATCCGCTATCCGTTGTCCGACGGCGGCGGCGAGCTGGTCGTGGCCACCACGCGCCCGGAAACCATGCTCGGCGACACCGCGGTGATGGTGCATCCGGACGACGAGCGCTATGCCCACCTGATCGGCAAGACCGTGACGCTGCCGCTGACCGGGCGCGAGATCCCGGTGATCGCCGACGACTACGTGGACCGCGAGTTCGGCACCGGCGTGGTCAAGGTCACCCCGGCGCACGACTTCAACGACTACCAGGTCGGCGTGCGCCATTCGCTGCCGATGATCAACCTGTTCACGCCCACCGCGGCGATGAACGAGAACGCGCCCGAGCGCTTCCGCGGCCTGGACCGCTACGAGGCGCGCAAGCTGGTGCTGGCCGAACTCGAGGAACAGGGCCTGCTGGTCGAGGCCAAGCCGCACAAGCTGCAGGTGCCGCGCGGCGACCGCACCGGCCAGGTGATCGAGCCGTACCTCACCGACCAGTGGTTCGTGAAGATGGACGGCCTGGCCAAACGCGGCCTGGAACTGGTCGAGTCGGGCCAGGTGAAGTTCGTGCCGCCGAACTGGATCAACACCTACCGGCACTGGATGGAGAACATCCAGGACTGGTGCATCAGCCGCCAGCTGTGGTGGGGCCATCGCATCCCGGCGTGGTTCGACGCGCAGGGCGCGTGCTACGTCGGGCGCAGCGAGGCCGAGGTGCGGCAGAAGCACGGCCTGGGCGCCGACGTCGTCCTCACCCAGGACAGCGACGTGCTGGAAACCTGGTTCTCCTCGCAACTGTGGCCGTTCTCCACGTTGGGCTGGCCGGACGCGCAAGCGATGGCCGAGCGCGGCTTCGAGCGCTACCTGCCGTCGTCGGTGCTGGTCACCGGTTTCGACATCATCTTCTTCTGGGTGGCGCGCATGATCATGGCCACCGACGGCTTCACCGGCAAGGTACCGTTCCGCGACGTCTACATCACCGGCCTGATCCGCGACGCGCAGGGCCAGAAGATGTCCAAGTCCAAGGGCAACGTGCTCGATCCGCTCGACATCATCGACGGCATCACGCTGGACGACCTGCTGGACAAGCGCACGCGCGGGCTGATGCAGCCCAAGCTCGCCGAGAAGATCGCCAAGGCCACGCGCAAGGAGTTCCCGGACGGCATCGCCGCGCATGGCGCCGACGCGCTGCGCTTCACCATCGCCGCGTTGGCCGGCCACGGCCGCGACATCAAGTTCGACCTCGGCCGCGCCGAGGGCTACAAGAACTTCTGCAACAAGCTGTGGAACGCCAGCCGTTTCGTGCTGATGAACACGGAAGGCTTCTCGCTCCCCTCTGCCACCGGGAGAGGGACCGGGGGTGAGGGCAAGGGCGAAGCCGCGCTTTCTCCGAAAACCGATGCCGAGAAGTGGATCCTCTCGCGGCTTGCCAAGACCGTGGCCGAGGCCGAGGCGCAGTTCGCCGCCTATCGCTTCGACCTGCTCGCGCAGGCGCTGTACGAATTCGCCTGGAACGAGTTCTGCGACTGGTTCGTCGAGCTGGCCAAGCCCGCGCTCAACGGCGACGATGCCGCCGCGGCCGACAGCACCCGCCACACCCTGCTGTACGTGCTCGAATCGCTGCTGCGCCTGCTGCACCCGCTGATCCCGTTCGTGACCGAGGAACTGTGGCGCCAGGTCGCCCCGCGCCTGGGCATCGACGCGACCACCATCTCCCTGCAGGCGTATCCGCAGCCGGCCGATTTCGCCGTGCACGGGCGCACGAGCGCCGCCGAAGGCGGGGTGCCGGGAGCGGCCGGCCAGGACTTCGCCGGCGCCGAGGCCGACGTGGAGTGGCTCAAGGCCATGGTCACCGCATTGCGCCGCGTGCGCAGCGAGCTCAACGTGGCGCCGTCCAAGCAGGTCGCGTTGCTGTTGCAGGCCGGCCAGCCGGCCGACCGCGGCCGCGTCGAGCGCTTCGCCGCCCAGCTCAGGTTCCTGCTCAGGCTCGAGCGCATCGACTGGCTGGCGGCCGATGCCGCCACGCCGCCGGCGGCCGCGGCGATCGTCGGCGAGCTGAAGCTGCTGGTGCCGCTGGAAGGCCTGGTCGACCTCGATGCCGAGCGCGCGCGCCTGGACAAGGAGATCGCGCGCGTGGCCGCCGAGAAGGACAAGAGCGAGGCCAAGCTGGCGAAGTTCACCGAGAAGGTGCCGGCGGCGGTGGTCGAGCAGGAACGCCAGCGCCTGGCCGACTGGAGCGCCCAGCTCGAGGGATTGCGCGAACAGCGCGCCAAGCTCTGAGCCGGCTCCATGCGGGAAGGGTCCCCGGTCGCGGCGGGGGTGCCGGTAAAACCTCGTCGCGAGCGATGGCCCCAGGCCACCCAGCGTCGCTCCCATGCATGTATGGATGCGCGAAGCACGAAAGGCCACCGGATGCATTCCGGTGGCCTTTCGCTTCCGGACGGCCCGCCTCCTTACAGCTTGCCCGCGCCCGCCTTGGCGCGGACGTCCGCCGCCACCTGGCTGGCCGGCAACAGGTTGTAGGTGTACGGCGGCGTCCAGCCGATGCTGTTGTTCCAGCTGCAGGTCAAGGCCTTGCCGTTGAGCAGCGAGCCGAAGTCGCGGTACACGCTGCCGCCGTAGTTGGCGGCGATCTTGTCGCAGCTGCTGACGCCGGAGATATCGAACACGTTGTTCTCCGAGAAGATCTTCGAGCTCTTGCCGACGCCGTGCGCGTACGAGAACGGATAGACCGCGTGGCTCGTGCTGCCGACATGGTAGTTGTTGTACAGGTGCACCTGTCCGAACCGCACCCGCGGCGCGCGCGAGGAGATGTTCTCGAACAGCGAGTTGTGGATGGTGACCTTGAGCTTGCCGTCGTCGGTGGTGCGGCTGTCGCTGGAGCCGATCAGGTTGTTCTTCTCGTGCAGCTTGAACACCGTGTAGGAGATGGTCACGTAGTTCGCGCCGTTCTTCACGTCCAGGGCGCCGTCGTGGTGCTGCTTGGGACGGCCGTTGGCGGTGCCGTTCTGGTCGTCGGTGCGGCGCCCGTCGGTGAAGGTGACGTGGTCCACCCACACGTTGCTGGCGCCTTCGATCGTCAGCCCGTCGTACTCCGAATTCCAGTTGCCGGCGCTGCCGTCGTCCGGGTCCCAGACCGGCTCCGGATCCCACGGGTTCTCGATGGTCAGGTTGCGGATGATGACGTCGTTGGCCTTGACGTACATGTAGCCTTCGCGGATCTCCGCATTGGAGGTGATGCCGATGAGCGTGGTCTTGGCGGGGATGTCCAGGCGCGCGCGCGCCTTCATGTCGGCGGTGGTGGTGTACGGCCTGCCCTCGCTGACGTCGATGACGCCGCTTACCTTGATGATGCGGCCGTTGCTGCCCGCGCTCGCCTTCAGCGCGTTCTTCAGCTCCGCGGCGTTGCGCACGGTGTAGATGTCGGCCGCGGCCGCGCGCGATCCGCCGCGGGTGCCGCCGTTCTGCGTCGCCCACCCGGTGGTGGCGATATCGAGCGAAGCGTCCGCCCACGCCGGCTGCGCGGTGGCGAGCAGCGTGCACAGCACGAACGGAGTTGCCGCGATTGCGTATTTCGGTCTCATCGGGAATCCCTCCTCGAGGATTGACGTTGCGAGACGCCGCCACTGCGGCGTCCCGGCCGCTCTGCATGTTTTCGGCGTGCGCACTATTGGCGATATGCCGCGGCGGGAAAAGCGCAGGCAATCAGGATTGCAGAGAACGTCACGCGGACGGTCTCGAGGACAGGGAAACAGGACAGCAACGATGTCCCGCGCCATCGCAGGACAGCACCGGGAAGACCCGCGACGTCAGGAAAAGCCTTCGAAATGCAGCTCCATCGCCATCACCAGCGCATCCTCGCGCCCGTTGTGGGCCGGGTAGTAGCGCGGGCGGCGCCCGATCTCGTTGAAGCCTTCGGACTGGTAGAGCGCCACCGCGCGCGTATTGGAAGGACGCACTTCCAGGAATATCCGGTGGGCGCCGCGATCGCGGACCAGCTTGACCAACGCGCGCAGCAACTGGCGGCCATGGCCGCGCGACTGTCGCGCCGGATCGATGCAGACGTTGAGCACGTGGGCTTCGTCCGCGGCGATGCTGACCATGCCGTAGCCGATCATGTCCCAGCCTTCCTCCACCACCAGGCCCGGATAGCCGGCCTGCAGGCAGTCGCGGAAGATGCCGCGCGTCCACGGGAACGGATAGGCGCGGCGCTCGATCTCCATCACCTCGTCGAGATCGATCTCGCGCATCGCGCGGAACGACAACGGCGCCGGCGCGCCGACCGCGCTCATGGCGAGGACCGCCTGCGCAACGCGCGCAACTGCGGCCACAGCGCGCGCTTGGCGGCCGGGTCGGCGCGCAAGGCGTCCAGCGGCCAGGTCGCCATCAATCGCTGCGTCTCCGGATCGTTCGGATTGCAACCGGAAGCGCGCAGCAGCGCGATCTGCAACCGGTCGGGCAGGCCGACGCGGGCGCGGCGCACTGCCGGTGCCGCGGCGCGGGACGCGGGCATGGCTTCAGGCGGCGCCGCCGGTGCGCTGCGCCGGACCGGTGCCTGGGGCGGCACCCGGGCCTCCGGCCGCTGCGCGCGCGGCGGCCCGGCCTCGCGCACCGGCGCGACCTCGGCGGCCGGTCCGGGAGCGGCGGCGGCCGTGGCCCGGTCGAGGTACACGGTATGGCCCATCGCCTGCAGCCACGACAGCTGCAGGTCGGACCACAACGGCTCGGCCGCGGTCCCGCTCATGCGCTTTCCGGCACCTTGCGCGCGCGCCGCCACAGCCACAGCGACGGCCCGGACAGCGCGTAGAGGATGCCGATCGCGAACAGCGTGCGCGGCAGGTCGATCACCAGGACCGCCAGCACGATCGGCACGAACGCCAGCGCCAGGAACGGGATGCGGTCGCCGCGCGGCTCCTTCGCGCCGCCCTTGAAGCTCCAGAAGCGGATCCGGCTGACCATCAGCAGCGCGGCCACGATCGTCACCCCCAGCGCCACGTAGCGCAGTTCCTCGCCGCTCCAGCCCAGGCTGCCGTCGGCGAAGGCCCAGACGAACGACATCATCAGCCCCGCCGCGGCCGGGCTGGCCAGGCCGACGAACCAACGCTTGTCGACCACGCCGACCTGGGTGTTGAAACGCGCCAGGCGCAGCGCCGCGCAGGCCGCGTACAGGAACGCCGCGGCCCACCCGACCCGGCCCATCACGCTGCCGTCGAACTTCAGCGCCGACAGCGACCAGTGGTACATCACCAGCGCCGGCGCCATGCCGAAGCTGACCAGGTCGGCCAGCGAGTCGTACTGCACGCCGAACTCGCTGCTGGTGCCGGTCAGACGCGCCACGCGCCCGTCCAGGCCGTCCATCACCGCCGCCACGAACACGGCGATGCTGGCCTGCACGAAGTCGCCGTTGGCCGCCGAGATGATCGCGTAGAAGCCCGAGAACAGGCCGGCGGTGGTGAACAGGTTCGGCAGCAGGTAGATCGTGCGCGAACGCGGAGCGGGTCTCATTTCTTCCATCGGCGCAGTTTAATCGACTTGCCAGCCCTGCCGGGGGGTGCTGGAATCCCCCGGGAACGACCCGGGGAAAACCGCGATGAAACTGTCCTGCGCGCTCGGCCTCGCGCTGCTGGCGGCCAGCACTGCAGCCGGCGCCGCCAACCTGTACAAGTGGAAGGACGCCAACGGCACGACCCACTACTCGGAAAGGCCGCCGGAGGACCGCAAGTACGACACCCGCCGGATCGACAGCCGCGCCGGGGTGGCCCCGGCGGCCGAAGCCGGGCCGGCCAGGCCCGAATCCAGCGAATGCAGCACCGCCCGGCGGAACCTGGAACTGCTGGGCGGCAGCGCCCCGGTGATGCAGGACACCGACGGCGACGGCAAGCCCGACGCCACCCTGGACGAGAACCAGCGCGCCGCCCAGAAGAACCTGGCCGACGCCGCCGTGAAGGCGTATTGCGCCCCCGGCAAGTAGCGCCCTGCCGTTCTCCGGGCGGCGTCCCGGGCCGCGCGCCGCCGGCGCGCATACCCCCGGCGCGCATGGACTGGCAAAATAGCCGCTTCCGCCTCCTGCGAAGCTTCCCGATGCGCCTTTCCCAGTTCCACCTGCATACCACCAAGGAAACCCCGGCCGATGCCGAACTGGTCAGCCACCGGTTGATGCTGCGCGCGGGCATGATCCGCAAGCTCGCCTCGGGCCTGTACACCTGGTCGCCGCTGGGGCTGCGCGTGTTGCGCAAGGTGGAAGCGATCGTGCGCGAGGAGATGGACCGCGCCGGCGCGCTGGAACTGCAGATCCCGACGATCCAGCCGCAGGAGCTGTGGGAGGCCAGCGGCCGCTGGGAGAAGTTCGGCGACCAGTTGCTGAAGATCAAGGACCGCAAGGACCAGGGCTTCTGCTACAGCCCCACCGCCGAGGAGGCGGTCACCGAGTTCGCCAGGCAGGAACTGAGCAGCTACAAGCAACTGCCGGTCAACTTCTACCAGATCCAGACCAAGTTCCGCGACGAGATCCGCCCCCGCTTCGGCGTGATGCGCGCGCGCGAGTTCCTGATGAAGGACGCCTACTCCTTCCATCTCGCCGACGCCGACCTGGTGCGCGAGTACGAGAACATGAAGGCGGCCTACACCCGCATCTTCACCCGGCTGGGCCTGGACTTCCGCATGGTGCAGGCCGATTCCGGCGCGATCGGCGGCGACGCTTCGCAGGAATTCCACGTGATCGCCGATTCCGGCGAGGACGCCTTGGTGTTCTCGACCGGCTCGGACTACGCGGCCAACATGGAAGCGGCGGTCGCGGCCGATCCCGCGCCCCGCCCGGCCCCCGCCGAGGCGCTGCGCAAGGTCGACACCCCTGCGCAGAAGACCTGCGAGGCGGTCGCCGCGCTGCTCGGCATCGCGCTGGAGCGCACCGCCAAGTCGATCGCCCTGATGGCCGCCGACGGCACGTTCGTGCTGGCGCTGGTGCGCGGCGACCACGAGGTCAACGAGATCAAGCTGGCCAAGGTCGCCGGGTTGGCCGGCCATCGCTTCGCCAGCGAGGCCGAGATCGCCGAGTACCTGGGCAGCGAGCCGGGCTTCCTCGGCCCGGTCAACGCGCGCAAGCCGATCCGCGTGGTCGCCGACCGCGAGGTCGCCGCGCTGGCCGACTTCGTCGTCGGCGCCAACGAGCCGGGTTACCACCTGGCGGGCGTGAACTGGGGCCGCGACCTGCCAGAGCCGGAGGTGGCCGACATCCGCAACGTGCGCGAGGGCGACCGCGCGGTGGACGGCGGCGAACTGCGCATCGCGCGCGGCATCGAGGTCGGCCACGTGTTCCAGCTCGGCCGCAAGTACGCCGAGGCGCTGCAGGCCACCGTGCTCGACGAGAACGGCAAGGCGCAGGTGATGACGATGGGTTGCTACGGCATCGGCATCTCGCGCATCGTCGCCGCGGCGATCGAACAGAACCACGACGAGGCCGGCATCGTCTGGCCCGAGCCGATGGCGCCGTGGCGCGTGGCGGTGTGCGTGATCAACCCGAAGAACGACGCCGGCGTCGCCGGGGCCGCGCAATCGCTGCTGGCCGAACTGGCCGCGGCCGGCATCGAGGCGGTGCTGGACGACCGCGGCCTGCGCCCGGGCGCGATGTTCTCGGATATCGAGTTGATCGGCATCCCGCACCGCATCGTGGTATCCGAACGCGGCCTGGCCGCCGGTACCTACGAATATCGCGCGCGCCGCGCCAGCGAATCGGAGAATCTGGACAAGGCGGCCCTGCTCGCCCGTATATCCGGCTGATCCGGGGCGGCTTTCCGCCCCCGATATTAACGAATCGAATCCACCGGAAATATACGGTGGATTTGTAACCCCGATATTCCGTTATTATGATGGGCACCACTGCCATGGGACGGCATTTCTTCCCATTCAATTCGGAGTAGCGATGTCCATCGATCTCAGCGGCCTGTCGGCCAAGCAGTTGGGTGCCCTCATCAAGAACGCCAGAAAGCAGCAGGCGATCGTCACCAAGCGTCCCTCGATCACCAAGGTCCGCGCGCAATTGGCCAAGCTGGCCAAATCCCAGGGTTATTCCATCGAAGAGCTGTTCGGGGCCGCACCGGGCCGCAAGGCCGGAAAGCCGGGGCCCAAGCCGGGCCGCAAACTCGGCAAGGTCCCGCCCAAGTACCGCAATCCGGCCAACCCCAAGGAAACCTGGACCGGCCGTGGCAAGCAGCCGCGCTGGCTCGCCGAACAGACCGCCAAGGGCAAGAAGGTCGAGGATTTCCTGATCGCCAAGGCGGCACCCGCCAAGAAGACCGCGAAGAAGGCCGCGGCCAAGAAGGCCAAGCAGTAATCCCGCCCCATATTCGAGGACGCCGGCCGCGATGCCGGCGTCCTTGTTTAATCCGTATCCATTTCCTTCGCATGGCGCCATCGGCGGGTCATGCGATTCGAAAAGACCGGATGGCCCCCGCTGATCGACGGGACATGATCGTCTTTATCGGCGATAAGCATCGCCCGGCAGGGCGATTCTCCCGGCGTATTCGCCTGCGGGGATCCGGCCGGATAATGCCGGGGTGGCGGCACTGAAAAGCATTGCATGCCGGCGCGGAATCCCCTGCTTTCGACATCGTGGCCGGCCGCGCTTGGGCATCAGAGATTCTTGCGGGCGGGCACCAGGAGATTGCCGAACAGCAGCCCGGCGACCAGCGCCATCACGATATTGGTGACCGCGAGCAAGGCCGCCTGGCCCACGTCCACGTCCTGTTGCTGGACGAGATTGAGGAACCCGCGCAGGCTGGTGCTGCCGGGCACCAGCATGATGATGCCGGGCAGGCGGATCAGCGCGCCCGGCTTCTGGACGATCCGGCCGAACAGGTTGCCGGCGGCCGTCAGCGTCATCGCCGACAGGAATACCCCGGCCGGGCTGCCCCAGGCCTGCCCGGCGAAGCGCGCGATCGCATAGCTGGCGATCGCCGCCGCCATCACCCAGGGATAGTCGCGGCGATGCGGCTTGAACAGCACCGCGAATGCATAGGCCGCCACCAACAGCGAGGCCCATTCCATCCAGTGCGCCTGCGGCCGCGAGGCGCGTATCCGAGGCTCCAGTCCGAGCCATTGCGCCAGCGTCACCGCGATCACCGCGCCCACCGTCAACTTGAGCACGGTAGTGACCGCACCCGCCAACCGCGCGGTACCGGACACCCAGTGCTGGCTGGCCAGTTCGTTGACCGCGTTGGTCAGCGACATGCCGGGCAGCAGCACCACCAGCGAGGCGATGATCACCGTATTGAGGTTGAGCGAGCCGGCGACCGAGGCCACCAGCGTGGCCACGAAGCCCGCCAGCAGCGCCGCCAGCGCCTCGCTGGCCTCCCTGGTGGCCGGCCGGCGATCGGCGTACTGGGTGAGCAGGCCGATCAGCAGCCCGATCGCCGAGGCCGTGGCGATGTCCAGCCACGGCAGCTTCCACAGCCCCGCCACCCCGGCCGCGGCCAGGCCGTAGGCGACGATCTGCAATGCCTTGCCGCGCCGGCTCATCTCGCGGTCGAGCCGGCGCAGCGCGGTATGGCCCTGGGCGATGCTCATGCGCCCGTTGGCGACGCTCTCGGCGATATAGTCGGCCACGCTCAGCTTGTGCAGGTCGTTCACGCCGGGGGCCAGCCGCACCACGCGGGTGATGTCCGAAGAGCCGATCGCCTTGGTCGGGTCGCTGAAACTGAGGATGATGCCGGTCGGGTTCGACCAGGGCTCGCAATCCAGCCCGAGCTGCTGGGACAAGGCGATCACCGCCGCCTCCAGGCGCTGGGCGGTGGTGCCGTAGGAGTGCAGGCGCCCGGCGATCTCGGTCACGAAGGCCACGCGCTGCGCGTAGGTCGCGCTGGTGGACGGACTGACGGGGAAAGCGTCGGACATGCGCAAGCCGGTCGTGAAGGAAAGCCGCGCGGACACCGCCGGCGGCCATGCAAGTGTATGCCGGCCGTTCCGTCCCGGGCAGCGTGCCGGCCCGGTCCGCCCCGGCCTACCGCCCGTTCCGGCAGGTGGATGACATGCCCTGACGCCGTGCAGGGTATGCTCGCGCCCACGGAAATGCCCATGACGACATCCCAGCCTCCCCACATCGATACGGACGAACAGGACCCGGCACGGATACGGCTGGCAGGGAGCTGGGTGCTCGCGCAGGCCCTGCCCGCGGCGGAACTGCTCAACGCCGTGCCCCAGGGCGTCAGCCGGATCGACGCGCGCGGGATCGCGCAGCTCGACTCGGCCGGCGTGCTGCAGTTGCTGCGGTTTGCCGCCCATCGCGGCCTGAACGACGAGGCGATCGATTTCCGCGAGGAGCACCGCGCGCTCGTCTGCACCATCGAGGACCTGGCCGACGACCGGCCCAAGCCCAAGCGCGACTACGGCTTCGCCGCCGCGCTGGAGCGCCTCGGCGTCGCGGTCAGCACCACCGGCCGGGACATCGTCACGCTGGCCAGCTTCCTCGGGGAGAACCTGGTCAAGCTGGCCCGCCTGCTGCGCCAGCCGCGCCGGTTCCGGCTCACCTCGACCGTCAGCCACATGGAGCACGTCGGCCTGGACGCGGTGCCACTGGTGGTACTGCTGTCCTACCTGGTCGGCGCGGTGATCGCCTTCCTCGGCTCGACGATCCTGCGCGACTTCGGCGCGGAGATCTACGTGGTGGAACTGGTCTCCATCGCCACGCTGCGCGAACTGGCGGTGCTGATGACCGCGATCGTGGTCGCCGGCCGCACCGCCAGCGCCTTCACCGCGCAGATCGGCGCGATGAAGGCCCGCGAGGAGATCGATGCGATCCAGACCCTGGGCCTGGACCCGGTGGACCTGCTGGTGCTGCCCCGCGTCGTGGCCCTGCTGGTGATGCTGCCCCTGCTGACCTTCATCGCGATGCTGGCGGGGCTCGCCGGCGGCGTGACCGTCGGCGCGTTCGACCTCGGCATCCCGCCGCAGATGTACCTGGCGCGCATGCACGAGACCATGCAGGTCCGGCACTTCCTGGTCGGCATGTCCAAGGCGCCGGTGTTCGCCATCGTGATCGGCCTGATCGGCTGCCTGGAAGGCCTCAAGGTCGCCGGCACCGCCCAGTCGGTGGGCGAGCGCACCACGTCCAGCGTGGTGCAGACCATTTCGCTGGTGATCATCATCGATGCGCTGGCCGCGCTGTGGTTCATGAAGATGGGGTGGTGAAGAGGAGCCATGATCCGTGATTCGTGATTCGATATCCGCCAGAAGCGAAAGCGCGGGCACTGCCCCGGCTTCAGGGGGGCTTTCGCCGTGACGGATCGCGAATCGCGAATCGCGAATCCCGATGGCGGCGAAACCGCCATCCGCGTCCACGGCCTGGTCAACCGTTTCGGCGCCCAGACCGTGCACGACGGGCTGGACCTGGATGTGCGCCGCGGCGAGATCCTGGGCGTGGTCGGCGGATCGGGCACCGGCAAGTCGGTGCTGATGCGCTCGATCCTGGGCCTGCGCACGCCCGATGCCGGGCGCATCGAGGTGCTCGGCGTCGATGCGCGCTCGGATGCACCGGAGGATCGCCGCCACATCACCCGCAACACCGGCGTGCTGTTCCAGGACGGCGCGCTGTTTTCCTCGCTGACCGTCGGCGAGAACGTGCAGGTACCGCTGAAGGAGCACCACCGCGAGTTCCCCGAGCGCTGGTATTACGAGCTCGCGCTGTTGAAGGTGAAGCTGGCCGGGCTGCCGGCCGATGCCCTCAACAAGCTGCCCTCGCAGTTGTCGGGCGGCATGCGCAAGCGCGCCGGCCTGGCCCGAGCCCTGGCGCTGGACCCGCCGCTGCTGTTCCTCGACGAACCCACCGCCGGCCTGGACCCGATCGGCGCGGCCGCCTTCGACCAGTTGATCCTGACGTTGCAGCAGGCCCTGGGCCTGACCGTGTTCCTGATCACCCACGACCTGGACACGCTGTACACGATCTGCGACCGCGTCGCGGTGCTGGCCGACCGCAAGGTCGTCGCCACCGCACCGCTCGCGGAGATCGAGAAGATCGACCATCCCTGGATCCAGGAATACTTCCACGGCCCGCGCGCGCGCGCCGCACGCGATGCGCGGGCCGCCTCCACCGAGACCGCCTGAGCATGGAAACCAAAGCCAACTACGTCCTGATCGGCGCCTTCACCATCCTGGCAGGCCTGGCCCTGCTGGTGTTCGGCCTGTGGGCGGCCAAGTACTCCTCCGACCGCACCTGGCAGAACTACCGGGTGGTGTTCCGCGAGGCGGTGACCGGCCTGTCGGTGGGCAGCCCGGTGCAGTACAACGGCATCGCGGTCGGCTCGATCACCGAGCTGACGCTGGCGCCGAACGACCCGCGCCAGGTGGTCGCGCGGCTGCGGATCAACTCCACCACGCCGATCAAGACCGACACCCGCGCCAAGCTCGCGATCACCAGCATCACCGGGCCGTCGATCATCCAGCTCAGCGGCGGCACGCCGGAAGCGCCGCCCCTGACCGCGGTCGACAAGAGCGATGCGCCGATCATCCTCACCACGCCCTCGGCGCTGCAGAACATCACCGACACCGCCAACCGCATCGTCGAACGGCTCGACCAGGTGCTCAGCGACCGCAACGTCGCGGCGATCTCGGCCACGCTGCGGAACCTGGAGGCGTTGAGCGGCTCGGTCGCCGACCGCGACCAGGGCATGCAGGCGCTGCTGGTCAGCGCGCGCGACGCCGCGCGCAAGCTCGATGCCACGCTCGACACCACCAACGGCACGATCAAGCGCCTGGACCAGAACCTGGTGCAGCAGCTGCCGCCGATCCTCGACAAGCTCGACGCCACCCTCGCCCAGCTGGATTCCGCCGCCGGCAACGCCAACAGCATCCTTGGCGAGAACCGCGCCGCGATCAACAGCTTCGCCAACGACGGCCTGGCCCAGCTCGGGCCGACCCTGACCGAGCTGCGCGGCCTGGTCCGCGACCTGCGCCGGGTCAGCGACCGCCTCGAGAACAACCCCGCGCGCTACCTGCTCGGCCGCGACGCCCCCAAGGAGTTCGAACCGAAATGAGCCCGATGACTCCGTTCCGCCCCTGGTTGCTGGGCCTGTCGCTGTGCGCGCTGGCCGGTTGCTCGGTCCTGGCCAGCGGCAGCAAGGATCCGGTGACGATCTATGCGCCCAACGTGCGCGTGCCGGCCGACCCCGCCTGGCCGCAGGTGGGCTGGCAGCTGGCGATCGCCAAGCCCAGCGCCGCGCGGCTGGTCGACAGCCCGCGCATCAACGTGCGGCCGACGCCCGGCGAGCTGGAGGTCTATCGCGGCGTGAGCTGGGCGCAGCCGTCCACCGACATGTTCGAGGACACGCTGCTGCGCGCCTTCGAGGACTCCGGCAGGATCGCCGGCGTGGCGCGGCTGGGCACCGGCATCCGCTCGGACTACAAGCTGGCCATCGACCTGCGCCGCTTCGAGTCCGACTACGCCGGCCAGGCCATTCCCTCGGCGACGATCGAGTTCAACGCCAAGCTGCTGCACACCGTGGACCAGCGGATCGCCGCCTCGCGCACCTTCCTGGTGGCCGAACCGGCGGCCTCGACGGATACCGCGGCGGTCGCCATGGCCTTCGAAGCGGCTCTGCGGAAAGCCACGCATGACCTGGTCGGCTGGACGCTGGACGCCGGGCAACGGGATGCGCAGGCGCATCCGGCCAGGCAGTAGGCCTCGTACCCGCGCAGGATCGGTTTTTGTAGGAGCGGCTTCGGCCGCGATGGGGCCTGCCTCTTTGAATCCCTGCACATGGATGTGCAGGCTTTTGCAGAGGGATCTGCATGAAAGCCCCATCGCGGCCGAAGCCGCTCCCGCAAAGGCCGGTCCTACAAAACCGGCTCGATGCGCCTGAACGTCAGATTCACCCGCTCTCCCACTGCCTTCGCCGTGCGTGGAAGCGCGTGCTGATACAGCGCCTGGGTCCGTCCCGCCATCAGCAGCAGATCGCCGTGGGCGAGTTCCAGCACCTGCCGGGCCGCCCGATCGCGGCGATGCCGCAGGCCAAAACGCCGCGTCGCCCCCAGGCTCAGCGACGCGATTAGCGGCGCAGGACCGAGCTCGGGTTCGTCGTCGCTGTGCCCCCCCATGGCATCGCGCCCGTCGCGATAGCGGTTGGCCAGCACGCTGTTGAACGCCACCCCGGTCTCCTCGGCCAGGCGATCGCGCAAGGCGAGCAATGAGGGCCGCCATGGGCGTGGCTCGAAACGGGTGCCGGAATAGCGATAGCTCGCCTCCGGGTCGCCGATCCAGCTGCTCAGCCGCGGCGAGTCGACCTCGCGGCCGAACAGCCGGATGCGGTGCACTTCCCAGTCGATTCCGGCCAGCAGTTCCGCCAGCAGGGCGTCGGCCTGCGCGCGCGGCAACCAGCCGGGCAGCAAGGTGACGTCCGCGCCGGGCAGGTCGATCCGCATCCGCCCACGCTAAACATTCTTCGGACGGATATCCATACGGCGCCTACTCCGCGAGCGGCGCCTGCGGCCCGCACCGCGGGCCCGTCGCCATACGCCAGCGTCCGGAATTTGCCCGCCCCGGCGCAAACCCCGAAAATGTCCCCAGCCACGAGCCAACGGGAGCGGAACACATGTCGGTAGCGGGAGACGGCGCAGTCGCGTCCGAGGTCATTGAGCGTGACGTGATGGAGTACGACGTCGTCACCGTCGGCGGCGGTCCGGCCGGCCTGGCGTTCGCGATCCGGCTCAAGCAGCTCGATCCCGGACTGTCGGTCTGCGTGATCGAGAAGGCCAGCACGATCGGCGCCCAGGTCCTGTCCGGTGCGGTGATCGAGCCGGGCCCGCTCGACGCCCTGCTGCCCGGCTGGCGCGACAACCCGCCGCCGATCTGCGTGCCGGCCGCGGAGGACGAGTTCTGGCTCCTGAACAAGGACGGCGGCCACAAGTTCCCGGTGGTACCGCCGGGCATGCGCAACCACGGCAACTTCATCGTCAGCCTCGGCGCGCTATGCGCCTGGCTGGCGCCGCAGGCCGAAGCCCTGGGCGTGGAGATCTATCCGGGCTTCGCCGCCGCGGAGACCCTGCACGACGAGTCCGGCAAGGTGATCGGCGTGCGCATCGGCGACATGGGCGTGGCCAAGGACGGTTCGCACAAGCCCGGGTTCACCGCCGGCATCGACATCCACGCCAAGGTCACCGTCCTCGCCGAAGGCGCGCGCGGCCACCTCACCAAGCGCCTGGTCAAGCGCTTCGGCCTGGACGCCGACAGCGATCCGCAGGGCTACTCGATCGGCATCAAGGAACTCTGGCAGGTGCCGGAAGGCCGCGTCACGCCCGGCAAGATCGTGCACACCTTCGGCTGGCCGGCCGATAGCCGCACCTACGGCGGCAGCTTCCTCTACCACCTGACCGACAACCGCATCGCGCTCGGCTACGTCAGCGGCCTGGACTACCACGATCCCGAGTACAAGCCGTGGGAGGCCTTCCAGCAGTGGAAGCACCACCCGCTGATCAAGCCCCTGCTGGAAGGCGGCAACATCCTCTCGGCGGGCGCGCGCGCGATCGTCACGGGCGGCTGGCAATCGCTGCCCAAGGTCGAGATGCCCGGCGCCCTGCTGATCGGCGACACCGCCGGCCTGCTCAACGTACCCAAGATCAAGGGCACCCACCAGGCGATCCGCAGCGGCATGCTGGCCGCCGAACACCTAGTCGCCTCGCGGCTGGCGCCGGAAGGCTTCGACGCGAAGCTGCGCGGCTCGGAGGTGATGGCCGAACTGAAGCGGGTGCGCAACATCAAGCCCGGCTTCAAGAAGGGCCTGTGGTTCGGCATGCTCAACGCAGCCTGGGAAACCGTCGTCAATGGCGCCTCGCCATGGACCCTGAAGAACAGCGCCGACTGGTCTTCGCTGGACCGGATCGGCGAGCACGAGGCCCCCAAGCGCGACTACGTGCAGCGCGACCTGGCGCCGCGCGACCGCCTGCAGGCCGTCTATTTCGCCGCCACCGAACACGACGAGGACCAGCCCGTGCACCTGCGCGTGCACGACACCTCGATCTGCGTGACCCGCTGCGCCGCCGAGTACGACAATCCCTGCACCCGCTTCTGCCCGGCGGGCGTCTACGAGATCGTCGACGACCCGGCCGCCCAGGCCGGCAAGCGCCTGCAGATCAATGCCGCCAACTGCGTGCACTGCAAGACCTGCGACATCAAGGATCCCTACCAGATCATCGACTGGGTGACGCCGGAAGGCGGCTCGGGGCCGAACTACCAGAACCTTTGACGCTGCAGCTCCGAACAGAAAAAGCCATGCGCCATCCGCATGGCTTTTTCGCATTCCCGGAGAACGACCGGCACGCTATGAAATCGCCACCCCGGTTGCCGCACGCAGCGCATCCAGGTCCACCCCGTCCGCCAGTTCGACCAGCTTCAGTCCATCTGCCGTCACGTCCAGCACCGCCAGGTCGGTGATGATCCGGTTCACCACGCCGACGCCGGTCAACGGCAGCGTGCAGGCCGGCAGGATCTTGTGCTCGCCGTTCTTGGCGGTGTGCTCCATCAGCACCACCACGCGCTTCACGCCGGCCACCAGGTCCATCGCGCCGCCCATGCCCTTGACCATCTTGCCGGGCACCATCCAGTTGGCGATGTCGCCCTTGTCGGTGACCTGCATCGCGCCGAGGATGGCCAGGTCGATGTGCCCGCCCCGGATCATCGCGAACGAATCGTGGCTGCCGAAGTAACTGGCTCCCGGCCGCGCCGTCACCGTCTGCTTGCCGGCATTGATCAGGTCGGCGTCGACCTCGTCCTCGGCCGGGAAGGGGCCGATGCCGAGCAGGCCGTTCTCGGACTGCAGCCATACGTCCACGCCTTCCGGGATATGGTTGGCCACGAGCGTGGGCAGGCCGATGCCGAGGTTGACGTACATGCCGTCCGCCAGCTCGCGGGCCGCGCGTGCGGCCATCTGGTCGCGGGTCCAGGCCATCAGGTGCCCTCCTTGTTGCGGACGGTGCGTTGCTCGATGCGTTTCTCGGGCGTGGCGTTGACCACGATGCGGTCGACGTAGATCCCCGGCAGGTGGACCTGGTCGGGGTCGATCGCGCCGACCTCCACCCACTCCTCGACCTCGGCCACGCATACCTTGCCCGCCATCGCGCAGGCGGGATTGAAGTTGCGCGCGGTCTTGCGGAACACCAGGTTCCCGGCCGCATCCGCCTTCCACGCCTTGACCAATGCGATGTCGGCCTGGAGTGCGGTTTCCATCACATAGTGCTTGCCACCGAATTCACGCACTTCCTTGCCTTCGGCCACGACCGTGCCGTAGCCGGTGGCCGTATAGAACGCCGGGATACCGGCTCCCCCCGCACGCAGGCGCTCGGCCAGCGTGCCTTGCGGGTTGAACTCCAGTTCGAGCTCTCCCGCCAGGTATTGCCGTTCGAATTCCTTGTTCTCGCCCACGTAGGAGGAAATCATCTTGCGGATCTGGCGCGTGGCCAGCAGCAGCCCCAGCCCGAAACCGTCCACGCCGGCATTGTTGGAAATGACCGTCAGGTTCTTCACGCCGGAATCGCGCAATGCCGCGATCAGCGCCTCGGGGATCCCGCACAGGCCGAATCCCCCGACCGCCAGCGTCTGCCCGTCGGCCACGATATCGGCCAGCGCCCGGGCCGCGTCGGGCCAGCGCTTGCCTCGTCCCGCCACAACTTCCGTACTGCTCATCCACGCCCTCGCCACGTTGATGTGATGCAGTGCATTGTAGTGGCTGACTGGGGCCTGTCACCGAGCCTCCGACCCCGGCACCAACGGTGCCAGGCCTGCACCAAGCGGCTAAACTCGGCTTTCCCCCGAACGGAACATGCCCATGACCCTGCCCGCCTTCAAGGCCTACGATATCCGCGGTCGCGTACCAGACGAATTGAACGAGGACTTGGCCCGCCGGATCGGCGTGGCGTTGGCGGCACAGCTGAACGAGGGACCGGTGGTGCTCGGCCACGACGTGCGGCTGGCCAGTCCCGCCCTGCAGGATGCCCTGTCGGCCGGCCTGCGCTCGGCCGGGCGCGAAGTCATCGATATCGGCCTGTGCGGCACCGAGGAGGTCTATTTCCAGACCGACCATCTGGGCGCGGCCGGCGGCGTGATGGTCACCGCCAGCCACAACCCGATGGACTACAACGGCATGAAGCTGGTGCGCGAACAGGCCCGGCCGATCAGCTCCGACACCGGGCTGTTCGCGATCCGCGACGTGGTCGCCGCCGATACCGCAGCCGCCACCGAACCCACCGCGCCCCAGCACAGCCGGCCGGACAAATCGGCCTACATCGAGCACCTGCTCAGCTACGTGGATACGCGCCAGCTCAAGCCGCTCAAGTTGGTGGTCAACGCAGGCAACGGCGGCGCCGGCCTGATCGTGGACCTGCTCGCGCCGCACCTGCCGTTCGAGTTCGTGCGCGTCTTCCACGAACCGGACGGCCATTTCCCCAACGGCATCCCCAACCCGCTGCTGCCGGAAAACCGCGACGCCACCGCTCAGGCGGTGAAGGAGCATGGCGCCGACTTCGGCATCGCCTGGGACGGCGACTTCGACCGTTGCTTCTTCTTCGACCACACCGGCCGGTTCATCGAGGGCTATTACCTGGTCGGCCTGCTGGCGCAGGCCATCCTCGCCAAGAATCCGGGCGGCAAGGTGGTGCACGATCCGCGCCTGACCTGGAACACGGTGGAAATGGTGGAGGCCGCAGGCGGCGTCCCGGTGCTGTGCAAGAGCGGGCATGCCTTCATCAAGGAAAAGATGCGCTCCGAGAATGCGGTGTACGGCGGCGAAATGAGCGCGCACCATTACTTCCGCGAGTTCGCCTATGCCGACTCGGGAATGATCCCCTGGCTGCTCATCGCCGAACTGGTTTCGCGCAGCGGTCGCACGCTCGCCGACCTGGTCGAGGACCGCATGCGGAAATTCCCCTGCAGCGGCGAGATCAACTTCAAGGTCGCCGATGCCAAGGCCTCCGTGGCGCGGGTGATGGAGCACTTTGCCGGCCAATCGCCTTCGCTGGACTATACGGATGGCGTCAGCGCCGACTTCGGCGACTGGCGCTTCAACCTCCGCAGCTCCAACACCGAACCGCTGCTCCGGCTCAATGTCGAATCGCGTGGCGACGCGGCGTTGATGCAGGCGCGTACGCAGGAAATCTCCGCCCTCATCAACGCCTGACCAAGGACGCCCCCCCATGAACGACATCCAGCCCGTCATTCTCTCCGGCGGTTCCGGCACGCGCCTGTGGCCGCTTTCGCGCGAGGCCTATCCCAAGCAGTTCCTTCCCCTCGTCGACGACACTACGATGCTGCAGTCCACGTGGAAGCGCGTGGCACCGATCGCCGGCCGCGCCCCGATCGTGGTCGCCAACGAGGAACACCGTTTCGTCGCTGCCGAGCAACTGCAGCAAGTCGGCGCCCGTCCGCAAGCGATCCTGCTCGAGCCGGCGGGCCGCAACACGGCACCCGCCATCGCACTGGCGGCCCTCGAAGCCACCCGCAACGACCAGGACGCACTGCTGCTGGTGCTGCCGTCCGACCATGTCATCGCCAACGAAGCCGCCTTCCGCGAGGCGGTGCGCGAGGCGTCTGCCGCGGCGGAGGCGGGCAAGCTGGTGACCTTCGGCATCGTGCCCACGGGCCCGGAGGTCGGCTATGGCTACATCAAGGCAGCCGCCGGCACGTCCGCGCGCCCGGTCGAACGCTTCGTCGAGAAACCCGACCTGGAGACCGCCAAGGGCTACGTCGCTTCCGGCGAGTATTACTGGAACAGCGGCATGTTCCTGTTCAAGGCCTCGCGCTACCTGGAAGAACTGGCCAAGTTCAACCCGGCGATCCTGGAAGGCAGCCGCAAGGCGTGGGAACTCGCCAGGCGCGACACCGACTTCATCCGCGTCGACAAGGATGCCTTTGCCGCCACGCCGTCGGACTCGATCGACTACGCCGTGATGGAGAAGACCGATGCGGCCGTGGTGGTGCCGCTCGACGCCGGCTGGAGCGACGTCGGTTCCTGGTCCGCGCTGCGCGAGGTTTCCGCCCAGGACGAGAACGGCAACGCCCATCATGGCGACGTCATCGCCGTCGACTGCCGCAACACCTACGCCTACGGCAATCGCCTGATCGCGATGGTCGGGCTCGACGACGTCGTGGTGGTGGAGACCGACGACGCGGTGCTGGTGGGGCGCGGCGAGCGCATCCAGGAAGTCAAGTCGGTCGTCGCGAAGATCAAGCAGGATGGCCGCTCCGAGGCGACGTGGCACCGCAAGGTCTACCGCCCCTGGGGCGCCTACGATTCGATCGACATGGGGCAGCGGTTCCAGGTCAAGCGCATCACCGTCAAGCCGGGCGCGACGCTGAGCCTGCAGATGCACCATCACCGCGCCGAGCACTGGATCGTGGTCAGCGGCACCGCCGAAGTCACCCGCGGCGACGAAGTCCTGCTGCTGACCGAGAACCAGAGCACCTACATCCCGCTGGGCGTGACCCATCGCCTGCGCAATCCCGGCAAGCTGCCGCTGGAGCTGATCGAGGTGCAGTCCGGCAGCTATCTCGGCGAGGACGACATCGTGCGTTTCGAGGATACCTACGGCCGAGCCTGAGCCCGTTCCGGCCAGGCGTCCACGAAAACGGCGACCGCATGGTCGCCGTTTTCATTGGACGGCATTCGCGCCGGAGCGCCGTGCATGGCAGGGATTCCAGTCCCGAGGGGGCCTGCCGCAAGCGCCGGGCCCAAGCCCCCGCAAGAAGTCCCCTCGCTGAAGACCGCCGGCTGCACCGGCGGCAGACGACTCCATGGGCACGAGGCCTGTCCCGTGCCGGGTCTCACGCGGCCTGCAGCTCTCCGAGCACTCGCGCCACCCCGTCACGCCAGTCCGGCAACACGACGCCGAACGTCTCCACCAACGACGTCGTATCCAGGCAGGAATAGGCCGGACGGCGTGCCGGGGTCGGGTATTCCGCCGTGGCGATTGCCGCGACCTTCGGTGCGCGTGCGATCAATCCGCGGGCCCGGGCCTGGTCGAAGATGGCCTCGGCGAACCCATGCCAGCTGGTCTGCCCGGTCGCGGTGAGATGGTAGGTTCCCCAAGCCCCTCGCGGCTGTCGCAGCGCCTGGACCGTGACGTCGGCGATCAACGCCGCCGGGGTCGGCGTGCCGACCTGGTCGGCCACCACGCGCAGCTCGTCGCGCTCGGCCCCGACCCGCAGCATCGTGCGCAGGAAGTTGTGGCCGTGCGAGGCATAGACCCAGGCGGTACGGAAGATCATATGGTCGGCGCCCGCCGCGCGGATCGCCTGCTCGCCCGCCAGCTTGCTCTCGCCGTACACGCCCAAGGGCGCGGTCGCATCGCCCGGCAAGTAAGGGCGCTTGCCCTGGCCGTCGAACACGTAGTCCGTGGAGTAGTGCACCAGCGGCACACCGCGAGCGGCGCACCAGCGGGCGATGACCCCGGGGGCTTCCGCATTGGCGCGGAACGCAGCCTCGCGGTCGCCCTCGGCCTTGTCCACGGCCGTGTAGGCGGCAGCGTTGACGACCCGGTCCGGACGATGACCATCGAGCACGGCCGCCAAGGACTCCGGCTGGTCGAAGTCCGCACGCACGCAGGCGGTGCCGTCCGGAAGGATACCGCTGCGCGTGGTCGCCACGACTTCATGGCCGGCCAAAGCGCGCAGCAACTCCTGGCCGACCTGGCCATTGCCGCCGAACACCAGCACTCTCATCGGGTCTCCTTCTGTGGCGCGTACACCGGCAGCCGGTCTTCGGCGATCTGCTCCAGGAACGGCGCGTTGGCATCCTTCGCCGACAGCACCGGGTCGGAGACCGGCCAGTCCACCGCGATGCCCGCGTCGTTCCAGCGCACGCCGGCATCGGCCTCCTTCACGTAGACGTCGGTGCACAGGTAGCTGAACACCGCGCGCTCGGAAAGCACCGCAAACCCGTGCGCGAAACCTTCCGGAATCCAGAACTGGCGCCGGTTCTCCGCGCTCAGCACCACCGCTTCCCAGCGTCCGAACGTAGGCGACCCGCGACGGATATCCACCGCCACGTCAAAGACCTCCCCCTCGAGCACGGAGACCAGCTTGCCCTGCGGACGCGGCCACTGGTAGTGCAGGCCGCGCAGCACGCCGCGCACGGACGTGGAGACGTTGCTCTGCACGAACCGGGTCGGCAGGCCGTGCTGGCCGAAGCGTTCCGCATTCCAGGTCTCGAAGAACACGCCGCGTTCGTCGCCGAACACCGCCGGCTCGATCACCACGCAGCCCGGCAGGGACGTTTCGATGATCTTCAATGGACCACTCCTCGCTTGGCCAGCTCGTGCAGGTATTTGCCGTAGCCGTTCTTCAACAACGGCGCGGCCAGCGCCTCGAGCTGGGCCGCATCGATCCAGCCCTGGGCGAAGGCGATCTCCTCGGGGCAGCACACCTGCAGGCCCTGGCGCGCCTGGATCGTCTCGATGAAGTTGGCCGCCTCGTGCATCGACTGGTGGGTGCCGGTGTCGAGCCATGCATAGCCGCGCCCGAGCGCCTCCAGGTGCAGCGAGCCGTCTTCCAGGTAACGTCGATTGAGGTCGGTGATCTCCAGCTCGCCGCGCGGCGACGGCTTGAGTTCGGCGGCGTAATCCGCGGCGCGGCCGTCGTAGAAGTACAGTCCGGTCACGGCGTAGTGCGAACGCGGCTGCGCCGGCTTCTCCTCCAACCCGATCACCTTGCCGTTGGCGTCGAACTCGGCCACGCCATAGCGCTCGGGGTCGTTGACCCAGTAGCCGAATACGGTCGCGCCGTGCTGGCGCGCATCGGCGCGCTTGAGCGTCTCGGTCAGGCCATGTCCGTGGAAGATGTTGTCGCCCAGCACCAGGCAGCTGGGCTTGCCGTCCACGAACTCGCGCCCGATCAGGTACGCCTGCGCCAGGCCGTCCGGGCTCGGCTGCACCGCATAGCGGATGTCCATGCCCCATTGCGAGCCGTCGCCCAGCAGGTTCCGGAACAACGCCTGCTCGTGCGGCGTATTGATGATCAGCACTTCCCGGATGCCGGCGAGCATCAACACGCTGAGCGGGTAGTAGATCATCGGCTTGTCGTAGACCGGCAGCAGTTGCTTGCTGACGCCCTTGGTGATCGGGTACAGGCGCGTGCCGGAGCCGCCGGCGAGGATGATGCCTCTACGTTGTGTCATCGTTGTTTTCCTTTTGGAACCCGCACATGGATGTGCGGGCTCTTGCGAGGGACTCGCATTTAGGCCGCGGTGCCGATGCGTTCCAGCCGGTAGCTGCCGTCGAGGACCCCCTTCACCCAGTCCTGGTTGTCCAGGTACCAGTCCACGGTGAAGGCGATGCCTTGTTCGAAGGTGTGCTTCGGCTCCCAGCCCAGTTCGTTCTTCAGCTTGGAGGCATCGATCGCGTAGCGCCGGTCGTGGCCGGGGCGATCGGCGACGAAGGTGATCTGGCTGGCGCGCGGCCGTCCGTCGGCGCGCGGGCGACGCTCGTCCAGCAGCGCGCAGATCGCCTGCACGACCTCGATGTTCTGGCGCTCGGAGTTGCCGCCGACGTTGTAGGTCTCGCCCACCCGCCCCTTGGCCAGCACCGTGCGGATCGCCTCGCAGTGATCGGCGACGAACAGCCAGTCGCGCACCTGCTTGCCGTCGCCGTAGACCGGCAGCGGTTCGCCGGCCAGCGCCTTGGCGATCACCAGCGGGATCAGCTTTTCCGGGAAATGGTAGGGACCGTAGTTGTTGGAGCAATTGGTGGTCAGCGTCGGCAGGCCGTAGGTGTGGTGGAACGCCCGCACCAGGTGGTCGGAAGCCGCCTTGGAAGCCGAATACGGCGAGTTCGGCGCATACGGCGTGGTCTCGGTGAACTTGCCGGTCTCGCCCAGCGTGCCGTAGACCTCGTCGGTGGAGACGTGGAGGAAGCGGAACGCCTCCCTCGCCTCGCCCTGCAATCCCTTCCAGTAATCGCGCACCGACTCCAGCAGGCCCAGCGTACCGACCACGTTGGTCTGCACGAAGGCGGCCGGGCCATCGATCGAGCGGTCCACGTGGCTCTCCGCGGCGAAGTTCAGCACCGCATCCGGCCGGTGCTCGGCCAGCAGGCGTGCCACCAGGGCACGGTCGCCGATGTCGCCCTGGACGAAGACGTGGTCGGGATTCCCTTCGAGCGATGCCAGCGTATTCAGGTTACCGGCATAGGTCAGCGCATCCAGGTTGACCACCCGGTGCCCCAGCGCCACGGCCTGGAGGACGAAATTACCGCCGATGAAACCGGCACCGCCGGTCACGAGCCAAGTTGCCAACGCACATCTCCTGTCTTGTCGCCTGCAGGGGCAGGCCTCGGTCCAAACACTCAGTTTAGCCGGCTACATCGAGCAAAGGACCAATGAAGCCGGAACGACCCCCAATCAATCCATACGCCATCGCATGGTAAGCCTTCCCCCGCTAGAATGCGGGACTGCCCCGCGCCAGCCGCCGCGGCCGGGCCTTCCCGCAACAGCTGAAGGATCTCGTACAAGATGAAAATCCTCGTCGCCTACAAGCGCGTGGTGGACTACAACGTCCGCATCCAGGTGAAGCCGGACGGTTCCGGCGTGGTCACGGACGGCGTCAAGTTGTCGGCCAATCCGTTCGACGAAATCGCGCTCGAAGAGGCCCTGCGCCTGCGCGACAAGGGCCTGGCCAGCGAGGTCGTGGTCGCCACGATCGCCCCGGCCGACGCCGCCGCGCACCTGCGCAATGGCCTGGCGATGGGCGCGAACCGCGCCATCCACGTGGTCGCCGACGCCCCGATCCAGCCGCTGACCGCCGCCAGGACCTTGCTCAAGCTGGTCGAGAAGGAGCAGCCGCAGTTGGTCATCCTGGGCAAGCAGGCGATCGACGACGACGCCAACCAGACCGGCCAGATGCTGGCCACGCTGTGGGGCCGCCCGCAGGCGACCTTCGCCAGCAAGCTCGAGATCGCCGGCGACAAGGCCACCGTGACCCGCGAGGTGGACGCCGGCCTGGAAACGCTGGAAGTGGACCTGCCGGCCGTGGTCACCACCGACCTGCGCCTGAACGAGCCGCGCTTCATCAAGCTGCCGGACATCATGAAGGCCAAGAGCAAGCCGCTGGAAACGATCGCCTTCGCCGACCTCGGCGTGGAGACCAACGACAGCCTGAAGACCACGCACTACGCCGCCCCGGCCAAGCGCAGCCGCGGCGTGATGGTCAAGGACGCTGCCGAGCTGGTGGCCGCACTCAAGCAGAAGGGGCTCTTGTGATCGTCCCCGATCAAGAGCCCGGCCATCCGTGGCCGGACTTTCCAATGCCGAAGCCCTTGTGCCCTACATTTTAAGGACGTTCCGATGTCTAAGATCCTGGTAGTCGCCGAACACCTCCATGGCCAGCTCAATGGCGCAACGGCCAAGACCGTCAGCGCCGCGCAGGCGATCGATGGCGCAGCCGTCGACATCGTCGTGCTGGCCGCCGACCCGAATGCAATCGCCGCCCAGGCCGCCGGGATCGCCGGCGTGTCGAAGGTGCTGGCCATCGCCAACCCCGCCAACGAGCATGCGATCGCGCAAACGCTGGCGCCGCAGATCGTCGAGATCGCCAGGGCCGGTGGCTATAGCCACGTGTTCGGCCCGTCCACGACCTTCGGCAAGGACTTGATGCCGGCGGTGGCTGCCCTGCTCGGCGTCAACCAGGTCTCCGACCTGATGGCCGTCGAGGGCAGCCACACCTTCAAGCGCCCGATCTACGCAGGCAATGCCATCATCACCGTGGAGGCACCGGCCGACCAGGTCGTCGTGGCCACCGTGCGTACCGCGTCATGGCCGGAAGCCGCCCAGGGCGGCAACGCGCCGGTCGAAACGGCGAACGTCTCCGCCGCCCTGCCCGGCCACACCCGCTTCGTCGGCCTGGCCGCCGGCAAGTCCGACCGCCCGGACCTGCAGAGCGCCAAGCGCGTCGTCTCCGGCGGCCGCGGCGTCGGCTCGGCCGAGAACTTCCAGATCATCTACCAGCTCGCCGACAAGCTCGGTGCCGCGGTCGGCGCCTCGCGCGCGGCGGTGGACGCCGGCTACGTCCCGAACGAACTGCAGGTAGGCCAGACCGGCAAGATCATCGCGCCCGAACTGTACGTCGCGATCGGCATCAGCGGTGCGATCCAGCACCTGACCGGCATCAAGGACGCCGGCACGATCGTGGCGATCAACAAGGACGCCGATGCGCCGATCTTCGAGATCGCGGATATCGGGTTGGTAGGGGACCTGTTCAAGCTGCTGCCGGAGCTGGAAGCGGCACTGTAAGGGCAGGCGGGCCGCGCCTTGGCATCGGTCCGGGGCGCGGCGATTCCGCGCACACTGGGGGCGCACTGCTTTTGCCAGTGCGAGCGGACTCCTGTAGCCTCTGCCGACCGGGGGGACGCCCGGGACGGGGATGCAGCGCGCGTTCTTCTCAGGTTTGGAACTTGCCAGGACGGCCGTCCAGGCAGCTATTGGATCATTTCTGCTTGCATGATTATTGGTTCCGGGCTGATTGCACGTGCATTCGCGCCTCGATTCGGCAACGAACGGGACGTACTGCTGTTTGCCTCCGGCGTTTCGAACTCCCAGGAGCGCGATCCCGCCGCATTCATGCGCGAAAGGCAGTTGCTGCAGGAGGCCATCTCGCAGCGCCGCCCCCGCCTGGTGTACTTCGGAAGCTGCAATGTCGCCAATTCGGCGCAAACCAGTCCGTACTTCGAGCATAAGCGCCAGATGGAGCAGTTGGTCATGGGAAGCAGCGGCGGACTCGTCCTGCGCTTGCCCCAGGTCGTCGGCCGAACGGCGAACCCGCATACGCTTACCAACTTTCTCCGCGATCGCATTCTCGCGGGCGAACGATTCACGGTATGGCGGAATGCACAGCGCAACCTGATCGACATCGACGACGTCGTCGCCATCGCCACGGAATTGATCAATAGCCCGACGTCGCAAGCTATTCCCATCGCGTCGCCGCACACTTTGACGATGCCCGAGATCATTGCGCTGTTCGAGCAGGTGCTGGGAAAAAAAGCGCTCTTCGATCTGGAGGACCGCGGGGATGCCATGCAGATCGACGCGAGGGAAGCCCTTTCCATCGCTCATCGGCTCGAGCTCGACCTCGGCCCCGACTACCCCCGATCATTGATCGAAAAATATTACGGAGCCTCCCATGACTCTTGAGGTTTCAGTCGTCATCCCGGTCTATGGCAGTGCCACCATCCTTCCCAGGCTCGCTGCGCGCCTCGAATCCGCCTTGGACAGCTCGGTCGGCCAAGGCGGTTACGAGGTCGTACTGGTGCACGACCACGGCCCGGACAATTCCTGGCAAGTGATTTCCGATCTGGCCGCTACCCGCTCCTGGCTGCGCGGATTGGACTTGCGCAGGAACGCCGGCCAACACAACGCCATCATGGCAGGATTGAGCGTGGCGCGCGGGCGCTTCATCGTCACCATGGACGACGACTTGCAGCACGACCCGGACGACATCCCGCGCATCCTGAGTGCGCTTCGGAGTGCCGACCTGTGCTACGTGCAATTCGAGTCGCGTCAGCATGCCCTCTGGAAGCGTGCCGGCAGCGCTTTCAACGATCTTGTCGCCAGCCGCCTGTTGAAAAAGCCTCGCGGCCTGTATCTCTCTCCATTCCGGGGTTTCCGCGCCGAAATCCGGGACGAGGCCAGCCGCTACAACGGTCCCTTTGTCTATCTGGACGGATTGCTGCTCCAGAGCACCGACAACATCGTCACCATTCAGGCGCAACACCATGCCCGCAGCGATGGCAAGTCCGGCTATAGCCTGAAGAAATCGATCTCGCTGTGGTTGCAGATGGCCACCAGCTTTTCCATCGTCCCGCTGCGATTTGTTTCATTGGCGGGCATGGCTGCTTCTCTTGTCGCTTTCCTGCTTGCGGTGGTCGTGTTCTGGCAGAAGCTGCATACGCCCCAGATGGCGGTCGGGTGGCCATCGCTAATCATCACCATCCTGTTCATGGGAGGGCTGCAATTGCTGGCACTGGGAGCGATCGGCGAGTACACGGGCCGCATCCTGTTGAACATCAACAATCGTCCCCAGTACGTCATCGGAAGGACCGCCAACTTGGACGACCAGGGCCAGGTCGATCGCGGCTGATCCACTGCACGGCGGATTCAGGCCTTCCCCATCCGGTGTCCCAGGTACAAATAGGCCAGGCGCCTCGCATGCGCCATCAGGCGCGCTTTCAGGTTGCCTAGGCGCAGCGTCATGGCCGGGATGAGATCGGGATCGGCCAGCGCCAACGTCTTGTGGAAACCGATGGCCTGTCGCGCCTGGTCGTTCACCAACCGCACGCTCCATTGCCCCGCATTGATGCGGAAGCTCGCCAGACTCTCGCGCAGTGCGACCATATCCCCCTGCAGCATGATCGCCGAGTAACTCGCCTGGTCGATCAAGTAAGGATATGTATTGTCCCACCCTCCCGCTTTCACCAGCAGTTCCCGGCGAAACAGCACGCAGCCCGGCTCACCGAACAGATTGGTGCCCGCCCGCACCGAAGCGCGTACGGCGTCGCGGCCACTGACCAGTCCGCGCAACGACCCCAGCCCGCGCGCGGCGATCACCACCTTGCCGTATGCATCCACCAGATCGCGCTGGCAGGCCACCAGTACCGCCGTTGGGTGGGCATCCAATGCCGCGACTTGGCGACTAAGGGCATTCGGTGCGATCAGGTCGTCTCCGCAGACCAGCTTCAGCAGCTCGCCACGTGCAGCCATGCTCACGCGATCCCAGTTCGCCTTGGCACCGCCACCGGCTGGCGTAGGACTGAGCACGCGCACCTTCGGGTGATCCGCATAGCCAGCCAGCAGCTCCTCGGTACCGTCATTGGAGGAATGGTCCGCCACGACCAACTCGAAGTCGTCGTAGTCCTGCGCCAGGATCGAATCCAGCGTTTGCGCGAGGTACTCGACGTTCCTGTACGCGGGTACGACAACCGAAACCCGGGGACTCATTCCTTGTTCTCTCCAGTGGGCGGCTCCGGTGCGCGCCGGAACGAAAAATACTTGTGGCCGACATAGTTGAAGACCACCACCAGGACGGTGATGGCGACCTGGGTCGGAATGGCGGGCAGGCCCAGCACATCGGCCAGCAGAGCCAGCGCTCCCATATTCAACAATAGGCTACCGATATTGACGCTTGTGAAGCGCAGGAAGTCGCGCCAGCCATTGCCGGTAACCCGGAACACCAGCCGCCGGTATACGAAAAACACCAGCACCAGCGACGTTATCCAGGCGATGCCCAGGCTGACCACCGAGGGCACCCCCGGCCCCAACAACAGCACCAAAGCGGCGAACAAGGCGGTGCTGAAAGCAGTGTTGGCACCACCGACCAGCAGGAACAGGATCCGCTGATCCTTGATCAGTCGCTGCAACGGACCCGGCGGGCTTTGGGCGAACGCCAACGGCTTTTTGTCCTCATCAGCCATCTTCAAGGCGTCTCGCAGCTAACGGAGAAGCCGGTAAGCAGTACGCCCAATTCGCGACCGTCCCTATTGCCGGGATGGTCTCGGCTAGGAATGCTAACAGGGGTTACATCCAGCTCGACATGGTCGTTGCCAAGGCGAGCACGCACGGATTGGCCCGGCTCGACCGTAAGCATACTGTCCTCGTGGTTCTTCGCGACGACCCGCACCTGCCGCTTCGGTTGGTTTTCCGGCACATACAGGTCCGCAAAATAAGCGCAGGAACAGGGCGGAAGCGTCAGTAACGCCCTTCCGCTACTCCATCGCACATTGCCTTCGGACTGATGCCAACCTTGGTTGTATTCAATGGCACGCGTAGAGCAAGTGGCGATTGCACCGCCCGAGTAGAGTGCCAGTTGGCGGTTGCGCATGACCTCGACGCCCTTCCTGGCATGATCCAGAGGCGACTGCAGCAGGCTAGCCGCTGACTCGTCCGGAACCGACCGGAGGAGCGCCTCGTTCATGGCAGCAAAGATCGCCGCACGATAAGGACTCGCCCTCCACTCGTTACCGTAGGTGAGCAGCTGCGCGATCACTACACCTGCTAACAGCCCGCATGTCAGAACTTTCCAGGTCGGGGTAGCGGATTTGTGGACCGCCTGCAGTTCGCGTCCGGCCAACCAAATCACGCCCACCAGGCCCAACATCAGGTCCATGTAGTAGCGGGAGGCCATGACAGCAGGCGGGCCATCGGCGCCGCGCGCAAGGGTGACAGACACCGCCACTAACCCGCCATACAGCACCAGTGCCACCGGAAGCCGAGAACCCGGAGCACCGCGTCGTAACCATGCGAAAAGGGCCAGTACAGCCACTATTAGCACGACGCCACCGATCACCGCGATCATCGGCATTGGCAGCTTACCCATCAGCACTGCCTGTGGGTAGCCGACGGCCGAACCCATCGCGTAGAACGGCAATACCAGGGCACTCGGGCCGTGGTTGAAACCATTCCTGGTGGAGGCATCTGTGACCGAGCCGCCAAGCAGGTAGGCGACCATCGACAGCAGGATGGCCACGCTGGGCAGAACGCCTGTCCAACGGCCTTCGGCACGCCAATGCGGCAGGAACGAAAACACCTGCACCGTCAGCACAGCACAGACGAAGGCATAGTTCCAGCCCATGCCAAAGACCAGCACCACCACGGGCGCGGCCAGCGTAAGCCCTATCACCCAAAGCGCAGGGTAACGCGAGCGTCCCGAAAGCAAATGCGCGTGACCAAAGAAAAAGAATACGAAGACTAGATTCTTCGTCCACAATGGCAGGCCCAGGTCTAGCGTCAACAGTTCATAACCTGCCCAACTGAAGCACAGTGCAGATATTATCGTCGCGACCACGATCTCCAGGACCGGCCGGCGAACACCTGGCTGCCTGCGCATGTCGGCCATCCACGCCATACCCAGGATAATCGCAACGAGGGCAATTACCGCACCGGTAAGACGATTAGCCAGTAACACATCCAGATCGAAGAGGCTAACATTCGCCCACAAAAACAACTGATTCACGAATCCGCGATGCGAAGACCCACCCCAGAATTCAAACGTGGATAAATGCCCGGCTTGCCACTGATCCAATTGAAACAGCAGCCGCAACGAATCCATATACAGCGCATTCGGGTGCGCGCGATTGACGAACACCTGATGAATGGCCGCGAATATCATCGCGATCACCACTACCACTGCGGTGCTGCGATCGCGCAATTTTAGCGAACTGATAGCTGTAGCCTCGCGCATACGTTTACGTTGTCCCGCCGCTCTCCTTGCCCAGGTCATGTCCATGTCCCGCGGGCCTCAACGAGGCGGACAGGACGCGCCATAGCGCATCGCGCGAATACTCCTGCTCGATGAAAGCCCGCTCGGCTGCCGATATCTTCCGCCATAGCGCGTCATCACGCAGCAACGCAATGATGTGCGCGGCCATCGCAGCCGGCTCATCGGATATCGGCATAAAAGCGCCTGCACCCGCCAAGCCCTGCATGCCCACTGAAGTGGTAACGCACGGCACGCCGTGGCGAAAAGCTTCAAGCACTTTGCCCTTCACGCCACCACCGAATCGCAAAGGCGCGACCGCGACTCGAGCATGCGCGTAATACGCCTCAAGACGCGCATCGCTGACATAGCCCGTTACTTCAATGCGCCCCGATGCGAGGGCTTGCACCTCCGGGCGAGGATTCGAGCCAACCAGGCTCACCCGCACATCGGGGACTTCGCGTTCGACCAGTGGCAGCACCTCGTTGACGAACCACTTTGCCGCATCGACGTTGGGTGCATGCGCGAATCCTGCTACGAACAGAATATCCTTCCGCCCCTGCGGAGTGGGAAGCGCATCCTTTAACTCGAAGGCATACAGCGGAATAGTCTCGACCCGACTAGTGGCCGTCGGAGCGTGCGCGGCCAACCAGCTACGCACATGCTCGGTCTCATCAGCAGAAGGATAAAGCACCACATCGGCCTGCTGCCACAGCGTGTGTTCGAGATCGCGATAGCGGTCAGTCTCCTGCGCAAGTTCGCTATCCGGCTGCAGCACCAGCTGCTGCTGCATGCGCAAATGGTGGATGTCGTGACCGTAGTAAACCAAGGTGGCAGTACTGTGCCGGCGGACGCTGGCTACGAGTTCGGCCGAAATGTGCGGCCGGTTAAGGATCACCGCCTCCAGGTAGCGGCCATGCTCGGCCATCCAATTTTCGAATCCGGCCGCGCCCACGCATTCGGAGCCGTGCATAACCTCGATGCCCATACGCTGTAGCGGCGATGCGTACTCCGCATCGTAGTAGGCATTGGCTGGCCAGAAGGTGACCTGGCAACCTTCCTGCACGAGCGTCTGCAGAACCTGGCAGGTCGCACGCGATCCAGCGTCGCGGTCCGGCTGGGGGATGTAATGATCGACAACAAGGACATGGCGCTTCCCGCGGGATCGATCGCGGGCCAGGAATACGTGCTCGCCATTGGCGAACTGTGCCTCCCGCAAGGTTTCCTGCCAGCGCTCGAGGAACTTGTCCCTGTTGATCGCCTGCCAGGCTTTCACCCCACTGCCCTCGTCGGTGCCGCTGGACACCCCTTCGTAATGCACCACCACCGAGGCCGGCTGCATGTAGACCTTCAAGCCACGAGCACGCACGCGGAAGGCTATATCGGTATCCTCGTAATAGGCTGGTGCGAAATGCTCATCGAACCCACCCAGCTCACGGAACAAATCCGTCGGCAGCATGATCGATGCGCCGGACACATAGTCCACCTCCTTCAGATAGCCGTACGCCGGGCGCGACGGATCATCGAGGCGCCCGAAGTTCCAGGCACTTCCGTCCGACCAAACGATGCCTCCAGCCTCCTGCAGCCGCCCGTCAGGATAAACCAGCTTGGAACCGACCAAACCGGCATCCGGACGCGACTGGAATACATCCACGAGAGCATCGAGCCACCCCGGGCGCACCTCGGTATCGTTGTTGAGCAAACAAATGTAGCGCCCCTTGGCGAGGACCAACGCCTGATTGCAGGAACGCAGGAAGCCGAGGTTCTTGGAATTGGCGTGATAACGCAGTCCGGGAATCTTCGCCAACGCATCGATTCTTGCGTCTCCGGATGCATCTTCCAGCACCAGCACCTCGAACGGCACTTTCGCGCCAACCCGCGCGATGGAGGCCACGCAGGCCAAGCTCTGCTCGTAGTTGCCGTAAGTGGGGATGACGATGCTCACCACGGGTTCGAGGACGTCGTAAAAACGCACGTTCTCAATGACCCTCTGCGGATCGCGCCTGGCCTCTTCCAGCAACAGGCCATCCAAAGGCGCCACCGTCGACTCGTCGTGGCGAAGCAGCACGCGCTTGGCCATAGGCGCGATCGGCCTGAGCAGGGGGTGCCGCGCCAGGCCGGACGCGCGCAAGGACTGCAGCACCACGCGCCACTCCCCGCGCAAGACACGGCCGGCGAAGCGCAGCGGCTTTGTGACGTGCCAAGAACGCGAGCCGATCAACGAGCCAGTGAGGTCCTGCAACGATTGCAGTTCCGCGCGATAGGAAGCCAGTAGCGCCGAAACCCCGTTTGCATCATCTTCGACGGCAGCATCGGAGTTCGACGGATAGGGAACGCCAGACCTCTGCATCAGCTGCTCGATCTGGTAGTGGCGTTGCTGCAACTCGGCGCGCGCAGCGTCCGTGAGGCTGGACATGGCCTTCATCTGCGCTTGCAGGCGGGTACGCACTTCCCAGACCTCGGCCAGTGCCGATTCGAGTCGAGCGGCCCGCGCCTGCTCCCCCGCGAGTTGCTGCTGCAGCCGCTCGGCATCGGACCGTAGAATATTTTCCTGTTGCCGTGCTTCTTCCAGTTGCCTGTGCAGTTCCGCCACGATGCCTTGCTCGCGTGCCACATGGCCGCGTAGAGCACCGATCTCGGAATCCTGCGCCTGCGCCCATCGCGCAACTTCGTGGTGATGGGCGTACAAGTCTTCGGATTCCGCATACAGGACCGACGCCGGCAACCGCGGCAACAGCGATGCATCGGCAGCCGCGACAACCACGAAGTAAACCGCGTCGGGGATCGCCGCGGTTCGCTCCTCAACGGCGCCTTCAACGGTATCGGTCAACGCCTGGTAAACAGGCTGCGCGGCACTGCCGTCGAGCGAGGTTATCGTGGAACAAACCGACATGCGGTGGCCGTACAGGCGCGACGCAGGGAAATGGCGCGAGACCAACGCATGGAGCTCGTCCTGGTACAACTCTTTGACGTGGAACTCGTTGTGATATCCCGCGCGGTCGGAGTAGACCTCCTTGTTCGGAGACGACATCACGAGGATGCCATCGGCACGCAGCACCCGGCGGATCTCGGCCATCATCTCTTCCTGCTCAAGCAGGTGCTCGATGGTCTCGAAGGAGACCACCACATCCACACTGTCGTCGGCCAACGGGATGGCCGCAGCCGAACCTTGCAGGTATTTCAGATTGCCGATGCCCGCATAGCGCGCCGCAGCATGCTCGACAGCTTCCTGGGATATATCCACGCCGCGCACCGAGCGAGCACGGGAAGCCAGCATCGCGCTGCCGTAGCCTTCCCCGCTTGCGACATCCAGGACATCCCGGCCTTGCACCAAGGACAGGCACCACGCATAACGATGCAAGTGCTCCTGGCGGATCACGCCATGCTCGGTGGGCACGAATCGTTCACCCGTGAACTCGATCATCAGGATTCCTTCGAGACATCGATGGCCAGCATCGGCAAGCCAACCAGGCCGAACCGCATGGTTTCGTCGATCGCCCGGAATTCCAGGGCGTCATGGACCCAGTGCTGCTGGGTGTGGTCGTGTTGGTCGCCGGAGGCGACCGCCGCATCGATCATGTATGAACCGGAGGGCATGATCGGCATGCGGAACAGGAAGGACGCGACCACGGTTTCGCCTGCCGCGCCCGACACCGGGTCGTCCTTGTAGGCGAAGTAACTGTTGTCGCCGAACAGACGTTGGCCAAGCCGGTCCTTCACATAAAAGCCGACAATCAGTCTGTCCAGCGGCTGGAGCAGGGCGACCCGTATTCTCAGCCTTACCAGCTCGCCCCCTTCCAGCAGAGCCAACGCCGCTCCTTCCTCATCGGTCAGGGCCACGTCGACGATGCGCGCCCCTTGAGCGCCGAACTCCTGGCCGACGTTTTCCGGATCGAACTGGAAGATGGAAATGCGATTCTGTACGCCAGCCTCCCGCAGCGCCGGCTGCCGGAAGTCCGGCGCATCCCCGATGGCCTGGCGTCTCTTCTTCGTGATCAGCACGTTCTCGCCGCTCGCTTCGCGGCGTCCGACCACGTGTTGCTCGGCCATGTAGGCCTCGATGACTTCCTGCGAACCGGCGCACATGCGCATCCGGCCGTTCTGCAGCCATACGGCGTACTCGCACAGGTTGGTGACCGCTGCGGCATCGTGGCTGACGAACAGCAAGGTGCCGTTCTTCTGGAACTCGCGCAGGAAGCGCATGCACTTCTGCGAGAAGAAGGCATCCCCGACCGCGAGCGCCTCGTCGATGATCAGGATGTCGGCGTCGACATGGGCGATCACCGCGAACGCAAGGCGCACCGACATGCCGCTGGAGTAGCTGCGCACCGGCTGGTCGATGAACTCCCCTATGTCGGCGAAGGCGAGGATGCTGTCCAGGCGCTGTTCGATCTGTTCGCGGCTCAGGCCGAGAATGGTCGCGTTGAGGAATACGTTCTCTCGCCCGGTGAACTCCGGATTGAAGCCGCTTCCCAGTTCCAGCAGCGCCGCAACCCGCCCCTTGACCGAGATGCTGCCTTCGGTCGGATTGAGCGTGCCGGCGATCATCTGCAGCAGGGTGGACTTGCCCGAGCCGTTGCGGCCGACTATGCCGACGGTCTGGCCGCGACGGACCGAAAAGCTGACATCGCGCAGCGCCCAGAAGTCCTTGTAGAAGGATTTGCGCTTGCCGGCCAATGCCTGCCAAAGACGATGGGAGGGCCGCTCGTACATGTGATAAGCCTTGCCCGCCCCACGTACGTCTATCACCACCTCGGTATTGGACCCGTCAGAGGACATCGGCAAAGCCCACTCGCAGTTTGTTGAAGACGCGATGGCCGAGCAACGCGATGACGCAAGCGATCAGGGCATAAATGCCTAATCCTTTCCAATCGGGCAGGCGCCCCCAGATCACGACCTCCCGCACCTGGTCGATGATGAAGGTGAGCGGATTGAGCTCGAACACGACGCGGTAGCTTTCCGGCACCGAATCTATAGGGACGATCGCCGAGGACAGGAACAGCATCGCAGCGGCAACCACGCCGGCCACCTGGCCTATGTCGCGCAGGTACACCCCTAGTGCCGAAACGATCCAACCGACCCCCACCGTCAGAATGACAAGGGGGACCAGCACGAAAGGCAGGAGCAGGACAGTCGGGTGAATGCTGCCCTTCAGGCATAGATACAACGCCAACAGCACCACCATGTTCATCAGCAGGTGGAAAAGCGCGGAGAACGTCATGCTCCAGACCAGGATGTCCAGCGGGAACACCACGCGCTTGACGTAGCCGGTGTTGCTCACGATCAGTTGGGGCGCGCGCGTGAAGCACTCGGCGAAGAAGCCGTGCACGGTCAATCCCGCGAAAAGAATCAAAGCGAAATCCGTGGTGGAACCACTGGCACCAGGCCAGCGTCCCTTCATGATGTAGCCGAACGCCATGGTATAGACGAGCAGCATCAGGAAAGGGCTGATCAACGACCATAACAGGCCGAAGCTCGCACCGCGGTAACGTCCGAGGACTTCCCGCTGGGTCAATTCGAAAGCCAGCGAACGGTGCTTTCCGAACACCGAAAGAATACTCATGGTCAGTGGGTTCCGCGCAGCGCCCGTTCCAGATCCCCCCGCAGATCCCCCACATCCTCCACCCCCACGCTCAACCGCACCAGCGCATCGCTGATGCCCAGTTGCTCACGGCGCGCGACCGGGATCGAGGCATGGGTCATCACGGCGGGATGGTTGACCAGGCTCTCCACGCCGCCCAGCGATTCGGCGAGGGTGAACAGTTCGGTGCGCTCGCAGAAGCGCTTGGCCGCCTCGAAGCCGCCCTTGAGGACGATCGAGACGATGCCGCCGAAGCCGCTCATCTGGCGCGCCGCCAGGGGGTGTTGCGGGTGCGAGGCCAAGCCCGGGTAGATCACCTTCTCGATCGCCGGATGGGTTTCCAGCCACTGCGCCAGCGCCAGGGCGTTGTCGCAGTGGGCGCGCATGCGCAGCGGCAGGGTCTTCAGCCCGCGCAGGGCCAGGAAGCTGTCGAACGGTCCCTGCACGCCCCCCACCGAGTTCTGCAGGAACGCCATCTTCTCGGCCAGTTCGGCGTTGCCGCCGACCACCGCCATGCCGCCAACCATGTCGGAGTGGCCGTTGAGGTACTTGGTGGCCGAGTGCACGACGATGTCGGCACCCAGCTCGAGCGGGCGCTGCAGCATCGGCGAGGCGAAGGTGTTGTCGACCACCACGATCAGCCCGTGCCTGCGCGCGATCTCCGCCACGGCGGCGATGTCGACGATCTTGAGCATCGGGTTGGTCGGGGTCTCGATCCAGACCATGCGGGTCCGCGGCGTGATCGCCGCCTCGAAGGCCGCCAGGTCGGCGAGGTCGACGAAGCTGAAGTCCAGTCCGGCGCTGCGCCGGCGCACGCGCTCGAACAGGCGGAAGCTGCCGCCGTACAGGTCGTCCATCGCGACGACGTGGGCGCCGCTGTCCAGCAGTTCGATCACCGTGGACGTGGCGGCCATGCCGGACGCGAACGCGAAGCCGCGGGCACCCCCTTCCAGCGCGGCCACGCAGCGCTCGTAGGCGAAGCGCGTCGGGTTGTGGGTGCGCGAGTATTCGAAGCCCTGGTGCTCGCCGGGGCTCGACTGGGCATACGTCGAGGTTGCGTAGATCGGCGGCATCACCGCCCCCGTGCTCGGGTCGGGCGATTGGCCGCCGTGGATCGCCAAGGTGGCCAGCGCCAGCGCGCGCTCGCCGTCCTGGCTTCGATTGCTGTCTGACATCGGGAGGCTCCCGGCAAAAGTCGCAGATTGTATCAAGCCATACTGAACCGTTTGTGCGGCGCGGCACGGCGTCGGGTGGCGCCCGCGCCGCGGCCCGGGCAGGTCACTGAACGCGCCGGCGCAGGTAGTTGAGCAGGTCGATGCGGGTGATCAGGCCGAGGAACTGGTTGCCGTCCATCACGATCGCGACCTGGCCGCGATCGAACACCGGCAGCAGCGCCTCGATCGGCGACTTGACGTCCAGGCGGTCCAGCTTGCTGACCATCGCGGTGGCGACCGGGTCGCGGAAGCGCGCCTCGTCGCCGTAGACGTGCAGCAGCACGTCGCTCTCGTCGACGATGCCGACCAGTTCGCCGTCGTCGATCACCGGCAGCTGCGAGACGTCGTACAGCTTCATGCGCTGGTAGGCGGTGGTCAGCAGGTCGCCGGGGCCGACCACGACCGTGTCGCGCTGGCTGTACGGGCGCAGGATCAGGTCGCGCAGGTCGCCGTACTGCGGGCGCTCCAGGAAGCCGTTGTCCAGCATCCAGTAGTCGTTGTACATCTTCGACAGGTACTTGTTGCCGGTGTCCGGCACCAGCACCAGCACCTTCTTCGGGGTGGCCTGCTCGCGGCAGTACTTCAGCGCCGCGGCCAGCAGCGTGCCGGTGGACGATCCACCGAGGATGCCTTCCTTGGCGAGCAGTTCGCGCGCGGTATGGAAGCTTTCGGCATCGCTGATCGCATAGGCCTTCTTGACCCGGCTGAAGTCGGAGATCGACGGCAGGAAGTCCTCGCCGATGCCTTCCACCAGCCAACTGCCGGACTTGTCGTTCAGGCGGCCGTCGTTGATGTATTCGGCCAGGATCGAGCCGACCGGGTCGGCCAGCACCAGTTCGGTGCCGGGCGAGGCCTTGGCGAAGGCGCGCGACAGGCCGGTCATCGTGCCCGAGCTGCCGCAGCCGAACACGATGGCGTCGAGCTGGCCGTCCATCTGCCGCAGGATCTCCGGGCCGGTGCCGAACTCGTGCGCGGCCGGGTTGTCCGGATTGCCGAACTGGTTGATGAAGTAGGCGCCGGGGGTATCGGCGGCGATCTTCGCGGCCAGGTCCTGGTAGTACTCCGGATGGCCCTTGGCCACGTCCGAGCGGGTCAGCACGACCTCGGCGCCCATCGCCTTGAGGTTGAAGATCTTCTCGCGGCTCATCTTGTCCGGCACCACCAGGATCAGCCGGTAGCCCTTCTGCTGCGCGACCAGGGCCAGCCCCAGGCCGGTGTTGCCGGCGGTGCCCTCCACCAGGGTCGCGCCGGGCTTGATGTCGCCGCGCTTCTCGGCCGCCTCGATCATCGACAGGCCGATCCGGTCCTTGATCGAGCCCCCGGGATTGGCGCTTTCCAGCTTGAGGTAAAGCTCGCAGACGCCGGCGTCGAGTCGCTGCGCCTTGACGATGGGCGTTTCGCCGATCAGCTCAAGGACCGAGGAGTGAATTGCCATGGATACCTGGGTTCGCGGTTTGGCGGGTGGGCCATTATCCGACGAACATGCCGCAAATGTCCGCGCGCCCTGCGCGCGGGGCGGGCATCCGCCCGCACCGCCTCGATTCGCCTGTCCGGACGCGCGGGCGTCGTGCGCGCGCCGGAAAAGGCGACGCGGACGGTGGCGGCCGACGAGGAGACCGCCACCGCCCGCGACGGTGAACTGTCCGGGTTGCGGGAGGGGACTAGTGCGTCATCTGGTCGTACATGCGGGTGAGCTTTTCCTTGGCACGCAGCTTTTCGCGTTTCATCTGGCCCAGGGTCATGTCATCGATGGGGAGCACCCCAAGCTCGGCATCCATGCATTTCTTGTCCAGTAATTTGTGGCGTTGATAGAGCCGCTTGAACTCCGGATCGGCCTTGATCAAGGCTTCGATTTCGGATTGCGATTGCCCTTCGAACATTGGCGTTGCCTCCTTCAGCTGGAAACAAGAACGCCCCGGCCGTCATGGCACGGGGCGCTGCTTGGACATGAAAGGGCGACCGGCAGGCTGGCGGGAGCAGGAACGCGGACGGGATTGCAGCCCCTGCGGTCCTCGTTCTCTGGTGCGTGCCACTGCTTCATCGGCCGGGCCCTCCGTTCTTCCAGGCGACCGATGCGCCACCTGGGTATCAGACCCTACGCCGCTCCCGGCGCCGGGGCAATAGCCCGTTGCGCACTTTTCGAAAGACCCGCGCATTCAGGGCGACCGGCGCCTGCCGGCCGCCTGAACGGAACTAAAAATCCATTAAAAATCAGTGAATTATCAAGGAAGGACGACCACTTCGGCCGAGCGCCCCTTGCCGCCGCCCTTGCCCGCGCTCACCTGCAGCCGGTTGGCGCTCACCCCGGCGGCAACCAGGGCATCCCGCAGGGCCTCGGCGCGCTTCTGCGCCCCGGCGGCGTCGGCGGCATAGCCGACGATGTTGACCCGGCCCTTCTTGCCGATCTGCAGGTATTCCGCCAGCGCCTTCGCCTGGCCGCTCCCCTCCCCCGACAAGGTGGCCTGCCCGCCATCGAACGCGCCGGCGGGCACGGTGAACACCTCCCCGCGCGACTCGAACTTCGACGGCGGCAGCTTGGCGCCGGAGGTCAGCTCGGCCTCTTCCCGCGCGAGCTGGGCCGCCTTCTGCTGGGCCGCGCTCAACTTGGCGGTCTGGTGGCTCGCCACGCTGCTGAGCGCCTGCTCGGCGTCTTGCCGGGCCAGCATCTCGGCCTCGGCCTGCTGGCGCAGCCGTTCGGCCTCCTCGGCCTGCATCTGCGATTGCATGCGCAGCCGCTCGGCCTCCTGGCGCGCGCGCGCGGCCTCGCGGCGGCTGGCTTCGATCAGCAGCTCGCTGCGGGTGCCCTCCACCTGCTCCAGCTGGCGCCGCGCGAGCGCGGTCCGGGCCGCGGTCTCGGCGATTTCCACGCGGCGGTCGGCCAGGAAACGCATTTCGTCGCGATCGCGGCGCTTGGCCTCGGCGAAGGCATTGATCGCCTGCTGCGCCTGCAGGCGCTCGAAGCGGGCGACGTCGGCGGTATCCGGATTGGCCTGCAGCGCGGTGAGGCGGTTGTTCAGGGCGATCACCTCGGGATCGTCCTTCGCGACCGCCAGCAGCGGCAGCAGCGCCAGTCCGGCGACGAGCAAGGGGCGCAGTCTCATCGATCGCCCTCCCCGGCCAGGCTGCTCTGCAGCCGGGCCACCTCGGCGCGGCGCTGCTCGAGCTGGGCGCGGGCCACGGCCTCCTCGCTGCGAACGCGGGCGAGGTCGGCGTCGGCGGCCGCGCGCGCGGCCAGCCGGGGCACCTGCTTGCGCTCCCCGCGGTCCATCGCCGCCTGCTGGGCCTGCATCAGCTCCTGCCGGGCCAGGTTCACCAGGTCCGGGGCGTACTGGTCGGCGTCGGCCTGGGTGGCCTGCTGCACCGCCTGTTCCGCGACCGCCAGTTCCGGCGGCGCCACCTGCGCGAAAGCGGGCAGGGCGAATGCGAGTGCGCAGGCGGTCACATACAGGGATCGCCGCATTTGTGCGAAGCTAGCCGTCATTGGGGAGCCGTAGCGAGTCAATCGAACACGGCCATTGTCGGAAGCCTGCCGCGCGCTTGCAACGGGACGCGACAGTTCGTTGGGGAAACATTGCGCATGGATATCGGCTATTTCCTGAAGCTGATGACCGAAAAGAACGCCTCGGACATGTTCTTGACCACCGGCGCGCCGGTGTACATCAAGATCGAGGGCAAGCTGTACCCGCTGGGCAACACCGGCCTGCCGCCGGGGATGGTCAAGAAGATCGCCTACTCGCTGATGGACGAGGGCCAGGTGCCGCAGTTCGAGCGCGACCTGGAGCTCAACATGGCCATCGCCCTGCCCGACGCCGGCCGCTTCCGCGTCAACGTGTTCAAGCAGCGCGGCGAGGTCGGCATGGTGATCCGCGCGATCCGCAGCCGGATCCCGAGCATCGAGGAGCTGAATCTGCCACAGGTGCTGAAAGACATCATCATGACCCCGCGCGGGCTGGTGCTGGTGGTCGGCTCGACCGGCTCGGGCAAGTCGACCGCGTTGGCCTCGATGATCGACCACCGCAACAGCACCACGACCGGGCACATCCTCACCATCGAGGACCCGATCGAGTACCTGCACAAGCACAAGATGTCGATCGTCAACCAGCGCGAGGTCGGCCTGGACACCCACGCCTTCCACAATGCGCTGAAGAACGCGATGCGCGAGGCGCCGGACGTGATCCTGATCGGCGAGATCCTGGACGCGGAGACGATGGAGGCGGCGATCGCCTTCGCCGAGACCGGCCACCTGTGCCTGGCCACCCTGCACTCCAACAACGCCGACCAGACCATCGAGCGCATCCTCAACTTCTTCCCCGAGAGCGCGCACAAGAACGTGCTGATGAACCTGGCGCTGAACCTGCGCGCGGTGGTGTCGCTGCGCCTGATCAAGGGCGTGGACGGCCGGCGCCTGCCGGCTTCGGAAGTCCTGCTCAATACGCCGATGATCCGCGACCTGCTGCGGCGCGGCCAGGTGCACGAGATCAAGCAGGCGATGGAGGAATCGCTGGAGGAAGGCATGGAAACCTTCGACCAGTGCCTGTTCCGCATGACCAAGAACGGCCAGATCGAGCAGGAAGAAGCGCTGCGCGCCGCCGACTCGCGCGACGGGCTGGCCCTGAAGTTCCGCCTGTCCGAGGGCGCGAGCGGCGAGCACGACCCGTACGCGGACTACGAGAGCGTCGAGGCGCCGAAGATCAGTCACGGGTTCGTCTGAATTCGGGATTCGGGATTCGGAAAAGCGACAAGCCTGCTTCGGATGAAATGCTGTTGTGGGAGGGACTCCGGGTGGCCTTGGGCCATCAGTCCCGACGGGCTTTACCGGCTCTCTGTCCCGAGTCCCGAGTCCCGGTCTCCGCAGAGCTCCTGCTATTCCCTTCTCCCGTTCACGGGAGAAGGTGCCCCGAAGGGGCGGATGAGGGTGCGGCCGAAGCCTCATGCGTTGAACTTTACGAAGGCTTCGCCCGTACCCTCACCCCAACCCCTCTCCCGCACGCGGGAGAGGGGCTTTCGATCTTGATCTTGCTTTGCCGAGTCCCGGGTCCCGGCATTCAGAGCATAGCGTCCGGTTGCCGCTCGGGTCGGGCGCGATCGAAAGCGTCCAGCGCGAGGCAGGCCTGCTCGATCCGCAGCAGGGTGGGATACGGCGCCAGGTCCGCCCCGAAGCGGCGCGCGTTGTACAGCTGCGGCACCAGGCAGGCGTCGGCCAGCCCCGGGTCGTCGCCATGGCAGAAGCGCCCGGTTTCCGCATGGCCCGAGAGCAGGGCTTCCAGCGCCTCGAAGCCGGCGCGCATCCAGTGCCGCATCCATTCGTCCCGGCGCGCCGCCCCGATCTCCCACTCGCGCTCGAAGTACTGCATCACCCGCAGGTTGTTGAGCGGGTGCACGTCGCAGGCCACCACCTGCGCCAGCGCGCGCACGCGGGCCCGCCCCTCCGGATCGGACGGCAGCAGCCGGGGCGTGCCCGGGAAGGCCTCGTCCAGGTACTCCAGGATCGCCAGCGACTGGCCGAGCACGCGCTCGCCATGGCGCAGCGTGGGCACCAGGTGCTGCGGGTTGAGGGCGACATAGCCGGCGGCGTGCTGCTGGCCGCCGTCGCGCAGCAGGTGCACCGGCGTGAGCGCGTGCGGCAAGCCCTTGAGGTTCAGGCCGATGCGCACGCGGTAGGCTGCGCTGGAGCGCCAGTAGGTGAACAGTTCCAGCGTCGCGGTCATGGCGGCCTCAGGCGCTGGCGGGCCGTTCGATGCGCTGCTCGATCGCACCGAAGATGCTGGCGCCCTCGCGGTCGAACATCTCGATCCGGACCACGTCGCCGAACGCCATGAACGGCGTGCTCGGCTTGCCGTCGCGCAGGGCCTCGACCACGCGCCGCTCGGCGAAGCACGAGGCGCCGCGCGAGGTGTCGTGGTTGGCGATGGTGCCGGAGCCGACGATCGTGCCGGCGGCCAGCGGGCGCGTCCTGGCGGCGTGCGCGACCAGCTGCGCGAAGTCGAACTGCATGTCCTCGCCCGCCTCCGGCGCGCCGAACCAGGCGCCGTTGACGTGGGTCACCAGCGGCAGGTGCAGCTTGTTGCCGCGCCAGGCTTCGCCGAGTTCGTCCGGGGTGACGAACACCGGCGACAGCGCCGAACGCGGCTTGGATTGCAGGAAGCCGAAACCCTTGGCCAGCTCGTCCGGGATCAGGTTGCGCAGCGAGACGTCGTTGACCAGGCCGACCAGCCGGATGTGCGCGGCGGCCTGCTGCGGCGACACCGCCATCGGCACGTCGTCGGTGACCACGACGATCTCCGCCTCCAGGTCGATGCCGTAGTCCTCGCTCGGCACCTGCACCGGGTCGCGCGGGCCGTAGAAGCCGGCGCTGGTGGCCTGGTACATCAGCGGGTCGGTGTAGAAGCTGGCCGGCACCTCGGCACCGCGCGCGCGCCGCACCCGTTCGACGTGCGGCAGGTAGGCGCTGCCGTCGACGAACTCGTAGGCGCGCGGCAGCGGCGCGGCCAAGGCGGCCATGTCGAGCGCGAAGGCGCCTTCGGCGCGGCCGGCCTGCAGGTCGGCGGCCAGCGCTTCGAGGCGCGGCGCCAGCCGGGCCCAGTCCTCCAGCGCCTGCTGCAGCGTCGCGGCGATGCCGGTGGCCCGTACCGCCCGGGCCAGGTCGCGCGAAACCACCACCAACGTGCCGTCGCGGCCCCCTTCCTTCAACGAACCCAGCTTCATCGCTCCACCCTGGTTGGCATGAACGCCCGATTGTACGGATGCGCCCGGGGAAATGGTTGCACATGAAACGTCATGCCCGGCACGGCCGGGACCGGGCGTGGCCGATCAAGGGCTTGCCGTCGCCGCATGGGTGTCCCGGCGACGCTTTTTGTGCATTGCCACAAAGACGGTTACACTGCATAGGTCTGCAAGCGGCCGTCCGTTTCCCTCAGGGACCGCCGGCGCACCGGTCCCCGGTCCGCCCGCCCCACCCGACGCCTTTCGTTCATGCATACCGGCCGCGCCCCTGGCGCCGGCTGCCAACGATCCTCGCAGCGCGGTTCACGGGAACGCTCCGAGTCGCCCACGCCTTTCGCGTAACGGCCCACGGCCTGCGCGGGGCACACCGGAGTCATCCAATGTCGTTCGAATCCCTGGGCCTTGCGCCCTTCCTGCTGCGTGCGCTCGCCGAGCAGGGCTACGAAACCCCCACCCCGATCCAGCACCAGGCGATCCCGCTGGTGCTGGAAGGCCACGACCTGCTGGCCGGCGCGCAGACCGGCACCGGCAAGACCGCCGCGTTCGGCCTGCCGCTGCTGCAGCACCTGGGCACCACGCCGCAGGCGGTCAACGGCCCGCGCAAGCCGCGCGCGCTGATCCTGACCCCGACCCGCGAGCTGGCCACCCAGGTCCACGACAGCCTGCGCGGCTACTCCAAGTACCTGCGCATCCCCAGCACGGTGATCTACGGCGGCGTCGGCATGGGCAACCAGCTCGATGCGCTGCGCCGCGGCGTGGACCTGCTGATCGCCTGCCCGGGCCGGCTGATCGACCATATCGAGCGCCGCAGCGTCGACCTGTCCGGGATCGAGGTGCTGGTGCTGGACGAGGCCGACCGCATGCTCGACATGGGCTTCCTGCCGTCGATCAAGCGCATCCTGGCCAAGCTGCCGCGCCAGAACCGCCAGACCCTGCTGTTCTCGGCGACCTTCGCCGAGCCGATCAAGCAACTGGCGCTGGAGTTCATGCACCATCCGCGCGAGGTGATGGTGACGCCGCGCAACACCGTGGCCGAGACCATCGCCCACCGCGTGCACCCGGTCGACGGCGGCCGCAAGCGCGAGTTGCTGCTGCACCTGCTGGCGCAGGACTCGCGCCTGCAGACGCTGGTGTTCGCGCGCACCAAGCACGGCGCCGACAAGCTGGCCAAGTTCCTGGACAAGTCCGGCATCAAGACCGCGGCGATCCATGGCGACAAGAGCCAGGGCCAGCGCCTGCGCGCGCTCGGCGACTTCAAGGCCGGGCGCGTGACCGTGCTGGTGGCGACCGACATCGCCGCGCGCGGCATCGACATCAACGAGCTGCCCAAGGTCATCAACTACGACCTGCCGATGGTCGCCGAGGACTACGTGCACCGGATCGGCCGCACCGGCCGCAACGGCGCCAGCGGCGAAGCGGTGTCGCTGGTCGCGCAGGACGAGGCCAAGCTGCTGCGCCAGATCGTGCGCCTGCTCGGCAAGGACATGGAGATCCGCGACGTGCCGGGCTTCGAGCCGCAGGTGCCGATCCGCTGGGGCAACAGCGCGCCCGGCAAGGCCGAGCAGCCGGGCGGCCAGCGCCCGCCGCGCAAGGCGCATGCGCGCCGTCCGCACGGGGAGGCGCCGCGGCATGCGCATGCAGGTGCGCGACCGGCCGGTGGCAATGGTCCGGGTGGCGCGCGTCGTCAGGGCGAGCGCCAGGGTCACGGCCAGGGTGACCGTCGCCGTGGCGGCGGCAACGGGGGCGGGCAGCGGCCGAACGCCGGCCGGTAAAACTTCCGCCGTGGGCGCCTTCGTGTACCGCGAAGGCGCTCGATCACGAGCGGGATCTCGATTGATCTGCAGGAACGGCTTTTTTTGTGGGAGCGGCTTCAGCCGCGATGGAGCTTTCCCGTTGGATCCCTGCACATGGATGTGCGAGCCTTTGCGAGGGATTCGCATGAAGGCCTCATCGCGGCTGAAGCCGCTCCCACAAAAGCCGCTCCCACGGTGCTTTGCGCTTTGGAAATGAGGGGCGTCAGCCGCCGATCAGCGCGGTGTTGCGCTCCACCTCGGCGCGATACGCATCCAGCACCGCCGCGGTGCGGCCGATGTAGCGGCGCAGGTCGTCCCAGCGGCGGTCTTCCAGCGCCTCGCGCACGCCCGGCAGGGTCTTGACCTCGTAGCCGGTGGCCAGGCCCGGCGCGTAGATCAGGTTGCGGTACCACGGCCGGCCCGGCAGGCCCTCTTCCGCCAGCAGGGTCTGGTCCAGGCGCTGCAACGAGGCGTTGAGCTTGCCGCGGGTCGCCGCATCCAGGGCCGCGCCGCGTTCGGCCAGTGCCTTGTCGTAGCGCTTGCCGCTGGCCTGCAGGCGCGCCACCGCCTGTTCCAGCGGGGAGAAGTCGATCGCCGGCACGTCCGCCTTGGGCGCGGGCGCCTGCAACGGCCGGTTGGGATCGTCGACGGCGCGATAGGCGCCGGTGCGGACCAGTTCGGCCTGTACCCGCGTGGATTCGCGGTCGCCGTCGGCCTGCTGCTTCAGTTCCTTCACCCAGCCGTCCACCGCATCGGCGAAGTCGCCGGGCCGCTGCGGCAGCACCGGGGCGTTGGCGACCCGCAGCACCGCGCGCCCGGCGGTCTGCGCCAGCAGCGGCAGGTACTCGAACTTGGGGTCGATGTAGCGCGAGAAGTAGTCGTAGGAGTCGTAGAGCGAGTGGTACACGCCGCGACCATCGCCCTGTCCGCCGTAGCCCAGGTCCAGCGTCGCCAGCCCCAGGTGCTGCAGGAACGGGCTGTAGTCGCTGCCCGAGCCCAGCGCCTTGATCGGCAGGTCTTCGCCGGCGGCGGCCTTCTTGCCGGTGTCCTTCTGCGCGGGCTTGGCGCCCGGTGCCAAAGCGTCCAGCCGGGCGCGGGCGCGCTGGCGTTCGAGCACGCTGACGCCGCTGTCGGGATCGCGCAGGTCGGCGGCCACGCCGTTGACCAGGCGCTGCAGCGCATGGCTGCCGCCGGCATTGAGGAAGCCGCGGCCGTTGCCGTCGGAGTTGACGTAAAGCACCGCCTTGCGGCGCAGTTCGTCGGCATGCTGCTCGGCCCATTCGGTGGAACCGAGCAGGCCGGCCTCCTCGCCGTCCCAGCTGGCGTAGACCAGCGTGCGCTTCGGCCGCTGGCCCTGCCTGGCCAGTTCGCCGATGGCCTGGGCCTCGGCCAGCAGCGCCGTGGTGCCGGACAGCGGATCGGAGGCGCCGAACACCCACGCGTCGCGATGGTTGCCGCGGACCACCCACTGGTCCGGATATTCGCTGCCGCGCAGCGTCGCGATGACGTTGTAGATGGTCTTGCGGCCCCACTCCGCATCGACCTTGAGCCGCACCTGCGCGCTGCCGTCGCCGCCGATGCGATAGGTGATCGGCAGCGCGCCGCGCCAGTCCTCCGGCGCGACCGGGCCGCGCAGCGCCGCCAGCAGCGGTTGCGCATCGCCCCAGCTGATCGGCAGGGTCGGGATCTTGAGGACGCTGCCGGCCTCCTCGACCTTCAGCCGCTTGGCGCCGGCGGTGGCGCCCACCCCGGGCGTCAGCGGATCGCCGGGATAGATCGCGAAGTTGGCGACCGAGCCGCGCTGCACGCTCCACTGGTTGCGTGCCGGGCCGTCCGGATAGGCCAGGTTCTGGAAGAAACCGTCGTCGCGCGGATCGGAATAGATGATCGCGCCGATCGCGCCATGCTCCTGCGCCAGGCGCGGCTTGAGCCCGCGCCAGCCCTTGCCGTAGCGGGCGATGACGATCTTGCCGCGCACGTCCACGCCGTTGCGGGCGAGCGCCTCGTAGTCCTCGGCGATGCCGTAGTTGACGTAGACCAGGTCGCCGGCGACCTCGCCGTTGCCGGCGTAGATCACGTAGGGCGGCAGCACGTCCTCGGTCTGCGTCGAAGTCGCGTCGCCGGGCAGCGACGGTTCCTTCAGCCGTGCCTTGTAGGGCCGCGCGCCGAGCAGTTCCAGCGAGGACGATTTCGGCGAAGGCCACAGCACCTCGAAGGTCTCGATGCGCGCGTCCCAGCCGTATTCCTCGAAGCGCGCCTGGAGGTCGCGCGCGTTCTCGAGGTTGTGCGGCGCGCCGACCTGGTTCGGCCTCGACGACCATCGCTTGAGCCAGCCCGCGTAGTCGGCCTGCTTCACCAGTGCGTCGAAGCGCGTCTCCAGCGCGCGCTGCGCATCGGCCGAGGGGGCGTCGTAGCCGGGCAGCGGCGCGGGTTGCGCGGCGGCGAGCACGGGAACAAGGGACAGCGCCAACAGCAGCGCGCGGGGAACGGGCGTCATCGGGAAGCTCCTAGCGGAATGTGCGGGATCAGAAGCGGTAGTCGAAGCCGACCGTGAAGTAGCGGCCGCGCAGGTCGTACTGGGTGAAGTCGTACGGCGCGCGGATGCCGGGGAACGACGCATCGTACGGCGGCTCCTCGTTGGCGACGTTCTCGATCTTGGCATACAGGTTCCAGCGCTCGAAACCGGTGTAGCCCAGATACAGGTCGAACTGGTCGTAGGCGTCCACGTGCGATTGCACCGCCGCGGCCGCGGCGCTGGCCTTCTGGTCGTAGCCGCCGGTGTAGTACCAGGTCACCGCGGCGGTGAAGCCGCGCCAGGTCCAGTCGAACGTGGTGGTGGCCTTGTTGCGCGGCAGCGAGACGCCGAGCAGGTTGCCGCCGGCGTAGTCCACCAGCGGTCCTCCGGCGGTGGCCGGGCGCCGGTAGTCGCGCACGTGGGTATAGGCGCTGGCGATGCCGAAATCGCCTGCGGCATCGGTGCGCCAGCGCTGGCGCAGTTCGACGTCGAGGCCGGACGTGGTCAGCTCGCTGAGGTTCTGGTAGCGGTTGTAGACCGCGACCAGCTTGCCGCGCGCGTCGCGGATCACGTCGTTCGGGTCGTTGCCCTGCACGATCGTGGTGGTGTTGCCGGTACCGATCAGGTTGTCCAGCTCGATCTTGTACCAGTCCACGCTCAGGCTGGTATCGGCCCAGGGCGAGAGCACGATGCCGAAGTTGTAGCTGCGCGTGCGCTCGGGATCGAGGTCGGTGTTGCCGACGGTGAAGAAGGTCGGGCTCTGGCGCGAGCCGGGCACGTCCGGATCGTGCGGATCGACCACCGTGCCGTAGGAGATGTTGGTGCTGGCCGAGTTCTCCGACAGCGACGGCGCGCGGAAGCCACGCGAGGCCGCCGCGCGCACCAGCAGCGCGTCGAACGGCTGCCAGCGCAGGCTGGCCTTGGGCGAGAACGCGTTGCCGAAATCGCTGTAGTGGTCGCCGCGCCCGGCCAGTTGCAGCTCCAGCGAGGGCAGCAGCGGGACGTTGAACTCGGCATACAGCGCCGAGACCTTGCGGTCGCCATCGACCTCGGCGATCGCTGGGCGGATCTGCAGGCCGGCGTCGATCTGCCAGGGATTGCGCGAGACCAGCTCCTCGCGGCGCCATTCCGTACCGGCGGCGAAGCCGACGCGGCCGGCCGGCAGTTCGAACAGCGAACCGGAGATCTTGGCGTCCACGCCGCTCAGGCTCGAGCGCGCCGGGCGCAACGTGCTCAGGTTGATCGCATCGATGACCGACTGCGGCGTGGCGGCGGGATTGAACAGGTTGTAGCTGCCGCTGGCCAGCGCATCGGCCAGCGTCCAGCGATTGGCGAAACCGGCCGCGACCCGCTCGTCCTCGTCGCTGCGCGCGGTGAACGCCGCCGCCTCCCAGTCCCAGCGCTCGCCGCGGCCGCGCACGCCGCCCAGGAAGCGGTAGGACTGCGAGTAGTTGATCTTCAGCGACTGGCCCAGGTTGAAGAAGGTGTACTCGATCGGCACCGCGGTGCCGTACGGGTTGTACGGGCTGGAGGCCGGCAGCAGGTTGGAGACCGGTTCGGCCAGGCCGGTTTGCGCATTGAGGGCGAAGCGCCCGCCTTCCAGCGTGAAGTACGGGCTGGAACCGAAGATCGACACGCCCTTGATGTGGCTGTAGAGCGCCTCGCCGAAGGCCTCGACGTTGTCGCTCAGGCGGAAGGTGCCGTTCGCATAGGCCTGGTAGCGCTTGGTCGAGGGAATCAGCGTGGTGTATGGCGCCTGGTTGAAGGCGCAGGTGTTGCCGGCCAGGCCATCGATCGGCGCGCTGGCGGTCAGCACGGTGCCTTCGGGGCAATGGCTATTGGCGTCCAGCATCGGCACCGATGCGCCGTTGATCAGGTAGCGCGCGCCCTTGGCCGACCAGCCGTTCCAGCGGCCGCCCGGCTGGTCGCTGTAGATGCCCGAACGGGTCAGGCTGCGCTGGTCCTGGTCGAGCCGGTCGCGGTTGTAGGCGTCGAAACTGAAAAGCACGTTGTAACCGTCGCGTTCCAGGTCGCCGATGCCGCCGACGAACTTGGCGCGCTGCGTATCCAGGCCGCCTTCGTCGGAGGTGCCGCCGCTGACGCCCAGTTCGGCGCCCTGGAAGTCCTCCCGGGTGATGATGTTGACCACGCCGGCCACGGCGTCCGAGCCGTACACGGCCGAGGCGCCGTCCTTCAGCACCTCGATGCGTTCCACCGCCACCAGCGGCAGCGCGTTGAGGTTGACGAAGGTGTCGCCCAGCCCGTTCGCCGGGAACCCGTAGTTGGCCAGGCGCCGGCCGTTGAGCAGCACCAGCGTGTTCTTCTGCGACAGGCCGCGCAGGCCGATGCCGGCCGACCCCGAGGCCCAGCCGTTGTTGGTGGTCTCGTTGGTGGCGTTGCCGGTGTTGGCCGAGATCGAGCGCAGCGCGTCCGCCACGGTCTGCTTGCCCGACCGCTCCAGTTGCTGGCGCTCGATCACTTGCACCGGATTGGGACCTTCGCTGTCGCTGCGCTTGATGTTGGAGCCGGTGACGGTGACCGTGGCCAGGGTCTTGCCGCCGGCGCTGTCTTGCGCATGCGAGAAAGGCGAGAACAACAGGAACGGGATCGCGAGGGACGACAGGCGAGGCGTGGGGAACGACACGAGCGGTTGATCCGGGTGGAAGGCCCGCCAGTGAGCCATGCACGCGCGCTTGACCGAAATCACCTATCCGCATACCGATATGTCGCATCGCGACAAGCGCCGGCACCGCGCGGCACATGCCGGCGGCGGCGCCCGCGGGGCTTACAATGGCGCGATGGATATCTTCAAGGTCTTCACCATCGAGGCGGCCCACCGGTTGCCCAACGTACCGCCGGGCCACAAGTGCGCGCGCCTGCACGGCCATTCCTTCCGCATCGAACTGCACGTCAGCGGCGAGCCGGGTGCGGAGACCGGCTGGGTGATGGACTTCGGCGACATCAAGGCGGCATTCCGGCCGATCTACGACCGATTGGACCACCATTACCTCAACGAGATCGAGGGCCTGGACAACCCGACCAGCGAACGGCTGGCGATGTGGATCTGGGAGCGGCTCAAGCCGGCCCTGCCGCTGCTGAGCGAAGTGGTGGTCCACGAGACCTGCACCTCCGGCTGCCGCTATCGCGGCTGAGCTTCGCGGACCGCCGGCTCCCGGGCGCGGTCGCGGTCGCGCCGCGTGACCGTCATCTGCCTGTCACGCAACTGACTGATCGGCAACGCAAAGTGCCTCTATCCGCTGCGCCCGCCAAAAGCATGTTGCATCGCAGCAGGAAACGTGTATGCTGCATCGCAACACCGGCAAACGCAGTCCCTCGGGGTTGAAGATGTCCGCGCAGTTCGAAGGTTTCGACCGCTATACCCAGCAGTTCGCCGCGATCGCGTCCCGTGCCAATCGGTTGGCCCTGGAAAACGCCGAAAGCGCCTTTGGCCTGCAGTTGCAGGCGTTCGGCAGGAACGTCAGCGCGACCACGGACTTCCTGGGCGAGTTTGCCGACGCGCGCAACCTGGATTCGCTCCAGGCGCTGTGGCCGAAGGGCCTGCAGCTCGCCCGCGACAACTTCGAACGCGTGGCCTCGGCCCAGCACCAAGTCGTCGGGATGAGCCTGAAGGCGTCGGAAGCGATCGGCGAGCTGGCGCGGCAGCGCTTCGAGGATGCCTCGGGACGCGCGCAGGCGCGCAAACCCGGCAAGGCCGGCCGTTCCGCCCGCTGAGCGACAGGACAATTTGAGCGGTATTTGCATGGGTCCCTCCCCCCATGCAACCCGGCCCGGCAGATCCCTCCCTCTGCCGGGCCTTTTTATTCACGCCGGGAACGCCGCCGGATCGCGGCTCACGTCGCGCCTGCGGGCTCCAGGACCGCCGCCAGCGCCGCCGGATCGGCGCCCGGCGCATACGGGATGCGGCCCCAGCACGGCATCGGCAGGCGCTGCCGTAGCAGCCGGAAGTTCTCGTCGATCCGCGCCATGTGCGGATCGATCTCGTTGGCGATCCAGGCGATGCAGTTCACGCCTTCGGCGGCGATCGCCGCGGCGGTCAGGCGCGCATGGTTGATGCAGCCGAGCCGCAGCCCGACCACCATCACCACCGGCAGCCGCAGCGCGCGCACGAGATCCAGTTGGTCCAGCGTGGCGCTCAACGGCGCGGCCCAGCCACCGACGCCTTCGACCACCACACTGTCGGCCTGGGCGCGCAACGCATCGAACGCGGACCGGATCGGTTCCAGCCCCAGCGTCACGCCCGCCTCGGCGGCGGCGATCTCCGGCGCCAATGGCGCCGGCAGCGCATACGGGTTGACCAGCGCGTAATCCGGGCGCGGGTCGCTCGCCGCCTGCAGCGCCAGCGCGTCCTCGTTGCGCCAGGCGCCGTCGTCCCATTCGCAGCCGCTGGCGACCGGTTTCATCCCGACCGCGCGCCGGCCGCGCGCGCGCAAGGCATGCAGCAGCACCGCGCTGGCCTGGGTCTTGCCGATGCCGGTATCGGTACCGGTGACGTAGAAAGCGGAAAGCGACATCTGCAGCACCTCTCCGGGGTGGCACGTGGACGGGGCGCGCAGGATAAACCGTCGCGCCCGCGTCCATCTCCGCCCGCGGCGCACGCTGCTAGACTTCGAGGATGTTCGCGACCTCCACCCTGACCGGCAGCAAGCCGGAACAATACGCGCAGCTGCTGGCGCAGGCGAAGGCACTGCTCCATGGCGAATCGGACCGCATCGCCAACGCCGCCAACCTCTCCGCACTGATCTTCCATGCCCTGCCCGCGCTGAACTGGGCCGGCTTCTACTTCTACGACGGCCGCGAGCTGGTGGTCGGCCCGTTCCAGGGCCTGCCGGCCTGCGTGCGCATCCCGCTCGACAAGGGCGTGTGCGGCGCGGCGGCGAGCACCCGCCGGACCCAGCGCGTGGCCGACGTCGACGCGTTCCCGGGCCATATCGCCTGCGATTCGGCCTCGCGCTCGGAGCTGGTGGTCCCGCTGGTCAAGGACGGTGCGCTGATCGGTGTGCTCGACCTGGACAGCCCGGAACTGGCGCGCTTCGACGAGGAAGACCAGCGCGGGCTGGAAGCCGTCGCGCAGGCGTTCGTCGACGCGCTGGCATGACCGAGCCGCTGCGCAACATCGGCCCGAAGAGCGCCGCCTGGCTGCGCCAGGTCGGCGTGCGCACGCAGGACGACCTGGCCGCGGTCGGGGCGGTCGGCGCGTTCCTGAGGGTGCGCCGGGCCGGCTTCAAGCCCAGCCTCAACCTGCTGTACTCGCTGGAAGGCGCGCTGGTCGGCTGCCATTGGCAACAGGTACCCCCTCCGCGCCGGCAGCAACTGCAGGCGGAACTGGAGCAGGCCATCGCCGAGCAACCCGCGCCGCGCGGGCGCCCGCTCGGCGGCGATGTCGTCACCGTGCACCGCCCGGGCGAGGAGAGCGAGAGCGATCCGCTGGCGGCGCTCGATGCGGAAGACGGGCGCGACACGCCCTAGCCTCGCCCCCCCTGTAGAGCGGAGCAAGCTCCGCTCTACGCGGTTCCCAGGCACGGGAACCGGCCTCAGCGCGGCTCGGCCGCGAACCTCAGCGCCGGCGCCAGCGAAGCGCCCAGCGTCTGCCCGTGGCTCAACCCCGGCAATTCCCGGTATTCCGCCTTCAGCCGTGCCGCCTGCAGGCGCTGGACCAGTTGGAGCCCCGCGTCTTGCGGCACGTTGCCGCGCCGCGCCTGCTGCTGCTTGAGCTGCGCCGGCGCGGTTGCGGCCGCGCCCGGCGGCGGACGCCGCCCCGGCGCATCGCCGCCGCTGCCGGCGATCACCAGCAGGTGCGGAGCCGACGCCTCCACGCCCGCCATGCCGCGCTCGGCTTCCTTCAGCACGAAACCCTCGCCCCACCACAGCGACGGATCGACCGCGACGTAGTTGTTGAACAACTGCGGGCGGGTGAACAGCGCATGCAGCACCAACAGCCCGCCGTAGGAATGCCCCCACAGCGTCTGCCGGTCGTGGTCGATGCGGACGCGCTGCTCGACCTGCGGCTTGATCGCCGTCTCGAACAGTTGCAGGAACGCATCGGCGCCGCCGCTGCGGCGCTCGGCCGCGACCTCGTCGAACTCGGGCGCGCCGTCGGCGCGGCGTGCGGGGGTGTAGTCGAACGCGCGCGCCTCCGGGTCGATGCGCAGGTCGCTGTCGTAGCCGATCATCACGATCGCCGGCGCCGAACCGCCCGCGGCCAGCGAGGCCAGCAGCGGCTCGTCCAGCTCCATCAGCGCGGCGTTGCCGTCCAGCAGGTAGGCGACCGGGTAGCCCTGCGCCGGTGCGGCGCGCTTGGGCACCGCGATGCGCACGCGGTAGCGGCGCGCGCCGTCCGCGGAAGCCAGGCGGAATTCCTCGAACCGGTACCATGCCGAGCCGGTGTCGGCCAGGGTCGTGCCCACCTTGCGCGACAGGTCCGGCTGCGCCTGCGCCGGCAGCACGCCGGCCAGCGCCAGGCCGAACCACAGCGCCAGGCGCCATGCCGTCTTGCTCATTCGTTCCTCCGTTGCGATGCGGCCGCTCGGCCGCATCGTCTGTCCACTACCGCGACAGCTTAGCCGCCGCGCCTCAGAAGCCGAAGTTCAGGCTGGCCCAGTAGGAACGGCCCGGCTCGTTGTAGGTCGCCGCGCCGGCGCTGCTGGCGCGGCTGCCCTCGCGGAAGATGCGCTTGTCGGCTAGGTTGTTGACGCCGAGGCCGAAGCTGATCTGCCGGGTGATGCGGTAGCGCGCGCTGGCGCCCCACAGCTGGTAGGCGCCCAGCGTGTCGCACGCGCCGAGGTCCTCGGTGCCGCACACCAGTTCGTTGTTGCGGTCGCGCGAGGCCTGCTCCTGCTTGCCGTAGAAGGTGCCGGTCAGCGCGAACGACAGCTTATCGGTCGCCTGCCAGTCCAGCGAGGTGTTGATCGTGTACTTCGGGATCACCGACAGCGGCTGGTCGGTCTCCTTGTTCTCATTCTCGATCATCCAGGTGAGGTTGGTGTTCCAGGTCAGCACGTTGCCGCGCTCGCCCAGCAGCGGCACGCTGACGTTGCCCTCCACGCCCTGCACGACCGCCTCGGAGGCGTTCACCCACTGGTAGACGTAGGCGCTGGCGGAGGTCTGGTAGTAGTCGCTGTAGCCGGCGACGATCTTGTTGTCGTAGTCGTTGTGGAAGTAGGTCAGCGAGGCGTGCCAGCCGTTGTCCGGCACCCACTCGACGCCGATCTCCTTGTTGATGCTGGTCTCCGGCTTCAAGTCGGCGTTGCCCTGGATGTAGCAGCCGCCCGAGCCGGTGTAGTAGTCGGGGCAGCCGTTGCCGCGGGTGTAGTACAGGTAGTTCGGGTTGGACTGGTACAGGTTCGGCGCCTTGAACGCGCGCGCCACGCCGCCCTTCAGCAGCCAGTCCGCGGCCAGCTTGTACTGTGCGTTGAGGCTGGGGCTGAAGTTGCTGCCGAACTGGCTGTGGTGGTCGTAGCGCACGCCCGGGGTCAGCGTCAGCCGCTCGCTCACGTAGATGTTGTCCTCGGCGAACACCGCGGCGGTCTGCGCGTCGGCCTTGCCGTCGCGGCTGCTGGAGTCGATGCCGCTGACGCCGGTGGCCGACTGCGACATCGAGTACGGGTCGTCCAGCTCGCTGTCGCGGTACTCGAAGCCGAACGTCCAGATGTTGTCCATGCCGCCGATCACCGAGGGCACGTTCAACTCGCCGTCGAGCACGTAGTCCTTCAGGTTGGAGGTGGTCCAGCTCGGCGAGGCGGCGATGGTGCCCTCCGGGCCGCCGGCCAGGCCCTCGCTGAGGCGGGTGTTGTCGGTGTCGTTGTAGGAGAAGGTCACGCGCGAGGTGCCGAAGTCCCACTTGCCGCGGTGGGTGATCGCCGCGTCGCGGCGGATCATCACGTTGGTCTCCGAGCCGATCAGCCGGTTCACCGAGGTGGTCGCGGAATTGAGGTACTCGCCGGCGTAGATGTTGCCCTGGCGGCTGAAGCCGGTCTCCAGCTCGACGGTCTGGGTCCCGCTCGGGTCCCAGCGCAGCAGGCCGTTGATGTCCTTGTTGCGCACGCCCTCGCGACCGGCCGCGGCGGTGCCGCTGCTGGAGTTAGCGCTGTTGATGTCGGCGGCGTCGGCGTCGGTCTTGTTGAGGTTGCCGTACAGGCGGAACGACCAGTCGCGCGCGAGCGGGCCGCTCAGAGTGAAGCCGGCGCGCTGGCTGCCGCCCTCGTCGCCGTGCTCGGGCACCAGGCCGTACAGCGTCATCGAGCCGGTCAGGTCGCCGGTCGGCTTCCTGGTGATGATGTTGATGACGCCGCCGGCGGCACCGGAGCCGTAGCGCGCCGCGGCCGGGCCGCGCAGGATCTCGATCCGCTCCACCGCCTCGGCCGGCACCCAGTTGGTGTCGCCGCGGCTGTTGCGCTCGCCGGCCACGCCCATGCGCACCGAGTCGCGCGAGCCGACGCGGCGGCCGTCGATCAGGATCAGGGTGTTCTCCGGGCCCATGCCGCGCAGGTCGATCTGGCGGTTGTTGCCGTAGGCGCCGGAGGCACTGTTGCCGGTCAGGTTGACGCCCGGCATCGTGCGCAGGATCTCGGACAGGTCGTTGGCCGGCGGGCGGCGCTCGATGTCCTCGCGGGTGATGACCGAGCTGCCCAACGCCTGCTTGGCGATCTGCTCGGCGGTGACGTGCACGGTGTCCAGCGTGGTCGCGTCGCCGGCCTCGTCGGCCGCGGCCGCGGCACTGAGGCCGCCGAGCAGCGCGGCAGACAAGGCCAGCGCCAGCGGACGCAGGGAGGGGCCAATGGAGGATCCGGAACGGATGCGCGATACCGGGCGGTCGACAACGGACATGGCAGAACCTCTCGTCAGGGCAGCAGGAATCACCTCTGGCGAAGGCTTGAGGCAGATCGGGGGGAGGCGCGACGCGCGGTCGCGGCAGGCGACGCACGTGCGTTACGTCGCATTCATCCACCCCATTGTGGCATGAATGCGAATTATTCTCAAAATCTGGATATATGGCCGCGCCCGGAAAGACCGTGGGAAATCCCGGTTTACCGCTCCCCACGGGTCACGCGGGCCGGCTGCGACCAAAGGGTCGCAGCCCACTTCCGCTAGGCCGCGATTCCGCCCAGTGGCGGCAGCGTCAGCAGTTCGCGCAGGTCGTCGACGACCGCGATCGCGCCGGACGCCGCCGGATCGAACCCGCGCAGGTAGCCGTAGCGCACCATCGCCAGCGGCATGCCGGCCGCGGTGGCCGCGGCGGCGTCGGTGGCCGAGTCGCCGACCATCAGGCAGCCCGCCACGGGCTGGTCGAACTGCGCCGCGAGGTGGCGCAGCGGTGCCGGGTCCGGCTTGCGCTGCGGCAGCGAATCGCCGCCGAGCAGCGCCGAGAAGCGGTCGCGCAGGCCGAGATGATCGAGCAGCGGCGCGACGAAGCGGATCGGCTTGTTGGTGCACACCGCCAGCGCGACGTCGCGCGCGCGCAACGCTTCCAACGTTTCGCGCACGCCCGGATAGGCATGCGGGCGATGCAGCAGGCATTCGCCATAGTGGCGCATCATGTCCGGCATGATCCGGTCGAGCGCATCCTCGCGTCCCTGCGCGCGCAACGCGGTCGCCAACAGCACCCGCACGCCTTCGCCAATCCAGCCCCGCACCGTCGCCTCCTCGACCGGCCGCAAGCCCCACTGTTCCAGCGTGAGATTCAGCGCCTCGGCGATATCGGACGCACTGTCCACCAGCGTGCCGTCGAGATCGAAGATCACCAGCGAGAAGAGTGGCATTGCGAGTCCAAAGAGTAGGAGAGTCCGCATTTTATGCCGCCAAGTACTCCTGCGGCGAAGAGAGGTGTTGGTGTTGCTCGTGATTTTGCTTTGAGCTTTTGACTTTGACTTACCGGGGCCTCTCCGAAGTGGCAGAGACGGCGGAAAAACCCGAAGGGCGACGTGCATGGATGCATGTCGTTTTTCGCCGTGACAGGATGTCGCGTCGAAGAATCCCGCTGGCTCCGCGGACCCGCAGCGCAGTTGCGGGCGCGCAGGCGGGGGGTGCTTGATCAGCCATGACCAGCCATTCGGCTGTTGTGAAGCGCTTCGGCTGCCGTGAAGCGCTTCTTTCGGTTACTTTTCTTTACGCGGCACATCCCTGTGCCGCCCCTTCGGGGGGCTTCGCCGTGCGGCGCCGCTCCTGCAGCGCGCGTGCACAAGCAAGGAAAAGTGACTCGCCGAAAGGCGAAAGCTTTCGCCTTTATTGCCAGAGGCCCAAAAAGCAAAAGCAAAGTCCCTGGATGATCAGCCGTTAGGCTGCTGAACAGCGCTTCTCGTCTTCGCGGAAATGACGACAGAGAGATAGCGTTGGTCGGATACGGAATGGGAAAGACACTGGGTCCCCGCCTGCGCGGGGACGACGGTAGAAGGATAACGTGGGTCGGGTAGAGGGCGGAAAATTCCCTGGATGATCAGTCGTTCGGCTGCTGAAAAGCGCCTCCCGCCTTCGCGGGATAGAGGGATGGTGTTAAGTAGTGGGATCGCGTGATCCAGACAGACAGAACGTCAACGACTGGGTCACTGCCTTCGCGGGGACGACGGTAGAAATATCAACTCAAGCGGCGAAACAGCGGCAATCGAACCCGTCAAACAAACGGCCCTCCGTCCTCCAGCCATACCTCCTAGTCAAACAACCGCTCCTGCACCACCTCCTCGCCCCCATCCCCGAAGAACCCACCCAACCCGACCCCCACCAACCGATACCGCGTCTGCTCCGGCAAATCCACCCGCCCGAGCAGCGCCTGCGCGATCCGCACGAACTCCTCCATCGACTGCGGCGGCCGCTCCGGCGTATGGCTCCGCGTGAGGATGCGGAACGCCGACGTCTTCAACTTCAGCACCACCGTCCGTCCCGGCCTGCCGGCACGGCGCGCCGCGTTCCAGGTCCGCTCGCCGAGCCGCGCGACGTGCGGCGCCAGCGCGTCCAGCGGCAAGTCTTCCGCGAAGGTGTCCTCGGACGAGACCTGCTGCACCTCCTGGTGCGGCTGCACCGGCCGCTCGTCGATGCCCCGCGCGCGGTTGTACAGCCCTTGCCCGAAGCTGCCGAAATGCGCCTGCAACTCCTCCAGCGGCCGTTCGCGCAGCTCGCCGACCGTGGTGATCCCCAGCTTGGCCAGCTTGCCTTCCATGACCTTGCCGACGCCGTGGATGCGGCCGACCGGCAACGGCGTCAGGAACGATTCCACCCGCGAGGGCGGGATCACGAACTGGCCGTTGGGCTTGCGCCAGTCGGAGGCGATCTTGGCCAGGAACTTGTTGGGCGCGATCCCCGCCGAGGCGGTCAGCGAGGTCTCCTCGAAGATCTGGGTCCGGATCACCCGTGCGATCTCGGTCGCCACCGCCATGCCGCTCTTGGCCTCGGTCACGTCGAGATAGGCCTCGTCCAGCGACAACGGTTCGACCAGGTCGGTATGCCGGTGGAAGATCTCGCGCACCTGCCGCGACACCGCCTTGTAGCGGGGAAAATCCGGCGGCACGAAGATCGCGTCCGGGCACAGCCGCTCGGCGCGCACCGCCGGCATCGCCGAGCGCACGCCGTACTTGCGCGCCTCGTAGGAGGCCGCGCACACCACCGAGCGCGCGCCGCGCCAGGCCACCACCACCGGCTTGCCGCGCAGCGACGGATCGTCACGCTGTTCCACGGACGCGTAGAACGCGTCCATGTCGACGTGGATGATCTTGCGCATCGGGAAACGAACCTGCGGCGGCGTATGTCCGCCGCGCATCTTACGCCAGCGCGCTGGCGGGACATGAAACCGCCTGCCGCCCCGCGGCAAACGGCCGCCGCACGCCCGCGTACGCTACGCCGCGGTACGGATAAAACGTTTGATTGAACGATGGCGCCTCATGCACGCTGCGCGACTTCGACTCCCGTCATCCGCAGGATTGATCATGAATCGCCCCCATGCGTACTCGCGCGAAGCGCTGCTGGCCAGCGCGCGCGGCGAGCTGTTCGGCCCGGGGTTCGGCCGCCTGCCGAACGATCCGATGCTGATGTTCGACCGCATCACCGACATTCGCGAGGACGGCGGCACGCGCGGCAAGGGCCACGTGCACGCGGAACTGGATATCCGCCCGGACCTGTGGTTCTTCGGCTGCCACTTCATCGGCGACCCGGTGATGCCCGGTTGCCTGGGCCTGGATGCGATGTGGCAGCTCACCGGCTTCTTCCTGACCTGGCTCGGCGTGCCCGGCAAGGGCCGCGCGCTCGGCTGCGGCGAGGTCAAGTTCACCGGGCAGGTGCTGCCTGACGCGAAACTGGTGCGCTACGAGGTGGACATCGCCCGGGTGATCAACCGCAAGCTGGCGATGGCGCAGGCCGATGCGCGCATGCTCGTCGACGGCCGCGAGATCTACGTCGCCAAGGACCTGCGCGTGGGCATGTTCGGCTCGACGGAGGCGTTCTGATGCGCCGTGTCGTCGTCACCGGGATGGGCATCGCCAGCTGCCTGGGCCACGATCCGGACAGCGTGTCGCAGGCGCTGCGCGAGGGCCGTTCCGGCATCCGGTTCCTGCCCGACCACGCCGAGATGGGCCTGCGCAGCCAGGTCGGCGGCCGCGTCGAACTCGACCTGGACACGTTGATCGACCGCAAGCTCAAGCGCTTCATGGGCGACGCCGCGGCCTACGCCTACCTGGCGCTGCGCGACGCAATCGCCGATGCGGGGCTGGCTGAGGCGACGATCGGCGATCCGCGCACCGGCCTGATCGCCGGCTCCTGCGGCGGCTCCGGCCAATGGCAGGTGGAAGCGGCCGACCTGCTGCGCGCGCGCGGCGTGCGCAAGATCGGCCCCTACATGGTGCCGCGCACGATGTGCTCGACGGTGTCGGCGGCGTTGTCCACGGCGTTCGGCATCCATGGCGTGAGCTATTCGATCGCGGCGGCCTGCGCGACCTCCGCGCATTGCATCGGCGCGGCGGCCGACCTGATCCGCCACGGCGCGCAGGACGTGATGTTCGCCGGCGGCGGCGAGGAACTGCACTGGACCACCACGGCGATGTTCGATGCCATGGGCGCGGTGAGCACCGGCTCCAACGATCGCCCTGGCGCGGCCTCGCGCCCCTACGACACCGAGCGCGACGGCTTCGTGATCGGTTCGGGCGGCGGCATGCTGGTACTGGAGGAATACGAACACGCCAGGGCACGCGGCGCGCGCATCCATGCCGAGCTGGTCGGCTACGGCGTGACCTCCGACGGCGCCGACATGGTCGCGCCTTCGGGCGAAGGCGCGGTGCGCTGCATGCGCCAGGCGATGCGGGGCGTGCAGCGCCCGATCGACTACCTCAACACCCACGGCACCTCCACGCCGCTGGGCGACATCACCGAGCTGCAGGCGGTGCGCGAAGCGTTCGGCGACTCGGTGCCGCCGCTGTCCTCGACCAAGGCCCTGTCCGGCCACTCGCTGGGCGTGGCGAGCGTGCACGAGGCGATCTTCTGCCTGCTGATGCTGCGCGACGGCTTCATCGCCGGCTCGGCCAACATCGACCGGCTCGACCCGCGCGCGGAAGGCTTCCCGATCGTGCGCGAAAGCCGCGAGGCGAAGCTGGACACGGTGATGTCCAACAGCTTCGGCTTCGGCGGCACCAACGCGACCCTGGTCTTCGGGCGGGTGTGAGGCCGGGCGATCGCGGGCAGGCCCGCGGCCGCCCTATGCCATGCCGTTGTGCCGCAGCAGCGCGTCGATCTTCGGCGCGCGGCCGCGGAAGGCCCGGAAGTTCTCGGCGGCGCTGCGGCTGCCGCCGCGCGCCAGCACCTCGTGGCGGAAGCGCGCGCCGGTCTCGGCGAGCCTGCCCGGCGCCTCCTCGAAGGCGGCATAGGCGTCGGCGCTGAGCACTTCGGCCCATTTGTAGCTGTAATAACCGGCCGCATAACCGCCGGCGAAGATGTGGCTGAACTGGTGCGGGAAGCGCGCCCAGGCCGGCGGCAGGTTCACCGCCACTTCGGCGCGCACGCGCTCGAGCAACCGCATCACGTCGTCCTGCGCCGGATCGAAACCGTGGTGCAGCTGCATGTCGAACAGCCCGAACTCGAGCTGGCGCACGGTGAACATGCCACTCTGGAAGTTGCGCGCGGCCAGCATGCGCTCGAACAGGTTGCGCGGCAGCGGCGCGCCGGTCTCGACGTGCGCGGTCATCGCCTGCACGCGCTCCCACTCCCAGCAGAAGTTCTCCATGAACTGGCTGGGCAGCTCCACCGCGTCCCACTCCACGCCGTTGATGCCGGCCACGCCCAGTTCGCCGACGCGGGTCAGCAACTGGTGCAGGCCGTGGCCCATCTCGTGGAACAGGGTGATCACTTCCTGGTGGCGGAAGGTGGCCGGCCGGCCGTCGCTGCCGCGACCGAAGTTGCACACCAGGTAGACCAGCGGCGTCTGCACGCCGCCGGCCTTGTCGCGGCGGTTGCGGCAATCGTCCATCCAGGCGCCGCCGCGCTTGCCTTCGCGCGCGTACAGGTCGAGGTAGAACTGCCCGACCAGCCGGCCGTCGCCATCCACCAGCCGGTAGAAGCGCACGTCCGGGTGCCAGACCGGCGCCTGGTCGTGCTCCGCGCGCAGGCCGTACAGCGCGTGGATCACGTCGAACAGGCCGGCCAGCACCTTCGGCTCGGTGAAGTACTGCTTCACCTCCTGCTCGGAGAAGCTGTAGCGCGCCTGCTTGAGCTTCTCGCTGGCATAGGCGATGTCCCAGGCCTCCAGCGTGTCCAGGCCGAGTTCGTCGCGCGCGAACGCCTCCAGCTCGGCGCGATCGCGCTGCGCGTACGGCTTGGCGCGGGCGGCCAGGTCGCGCAGGAAGCCCAGCACCTGCGCCGGGCTTTCCGCCATCTTGGTCGCGACCGAATACTCGGCGTAGCTCGCGAAGCCCAGCAGCGCGGCCAGTTCGGCGCGAAGCGCGAGGATGCGGGCGATGTTGCTGCTGTTGTCGAGCGCGGGGTCGTCGCCCTGGTCCGAGGCGCGCACCGCGCTCGCGCGATAGACGCGCTCGCGCAAGACGCGGTCGTCGGCATAGCTGAGCACCGGCAGGTAGCTCGGCGCCTGCAGGGTGAACTTCCAGCCCGGCATGCCGTCCTTCTCGGCGGCGGCGCGCGCCGCGGCGACCACCTCGGCCGGCAGCCCCGCCAGCTCCGCCTCGCCATCGGCGCCCGCGGCATCCGCGTGCGGGGGCGTGCGCCGCTCTTGCGAGGGACTCACCACATACGACCAGGCGTCGGTGGCGTCGAGCACGTTCTGCGAGAACTTCGCCGACAGCGCCGACAGTTCCTCCTGGATCCGCGCGAAGCGCGCCTTGTCGGCCTCGCCCAGTTCGGCGCCGCCGAGGCGGAAATCGCGCAGCGCGTTCTCCACCACCTTGCGGCGCGCATCGTCGTAGCGTTCCCATTCGGGCGACTCGCCCAGCCGCTTGTATTGCGCGTACAGCGCCAGGTTCTGGCCCAGCGCGCTGCCGAAGCGGCTGATCTTGGGCAGGTTGGCGTTGTAGGCCTCGCGCAGCTCGGGCGTGTTCGCCACCGCCTGCAGGTGCGCGACCTGGCCCCAGGCGCGGTACAGCCGCTCGGTGGCGTCGTCCAGCGGCACCACGAAGCCGTCCCAGGTCACCGGCGCGACGGTCTCGGCGCGCTCGACCGCCGCCTCGGCCTCGGCCAGCAGGTGGTCGATCGCCGGGCCGATGTGTTCGGGGCGGATCTCGTCGAAGCGCGGCAGGCCGGAGAAATCGAGCAGGGGGTTGGTCATGGCGGTCTCGGGGGAATCGGTCGATACGGAGTTATGAAATCGTCATTCCCGCAAAAGCGGGAATCCAAGGACGTTAGCTTTTATGCGGTGAGAGAAAAATCCTTGGATTCCCGCTTTCGCGGGAATGACGAAAAAACGCAAAACGTGTAGGAGCTGCCTGGAAATCGTGACCACCTTATTCCAGCGCGGCACAAGCCAGCGCCGGCAGTTCGCCGCCGGCCACCGCGGCGGCGATGGCCGCATCACTGCGTTCCACGTCGATGCCGCGCGGCCCGTACCACGCCGGGTCGTAGTAGCTGTGCGCGTAGCGCTCGCCGCTGTCGCACAGGATGGTGACGATCGAGCCGCGCCGGCCCTCGTCGCGCATGCGCGCGGCCGCGTGCAGCACGCCGACGAAGTTGGTGCCGGTCGAGCCGCCCACGCGCCGGCCGAGCGTGGCGCTGACATGGCGCATCGCCGCCAGCGACAGGTCGTCGGGCACCTTGACCATCGCATCCACGCAGCTGGGGATGAAGCTGCGCTCCACGCGCGGCCGGCCGATGCCCTCGATCCGCGAACCGCCGGTGATCGCCAGGCCCGCGTCGTCCTCGCCGGCCAGCGCGCGGCGATAGCCGTCGAAGAACACCGACACTTCCGGGTCGGCGCACAGGATGCGGGTGTCGTGGCGGCGATAGCGCACGTAGCGCCCGAGCGTGGCGGCGGTGCCGCCGGTGCCGGGGCTGCAGACGATCCAGGCCGGGACCGGGTGCGGCTCCTCGGCCATCTGCTTGAAGATGGATTCGGCGATGTTGTTGTTGGCGCGCCAGTCCGTGGCCCGCTCGGCGTAGGTGAACTGGTCCATGAAATGGCCGCCGGTCTCGCGCGCGAGCTGCTCGGAATCCGCGTTCAGGTCGCAGGCGCGCTCGACCAGGTGGCAGCGCCCGCCCTGGAATTCGATCGCCGCGATCTTCTCCGGCGAGGTGCTGGCCGGCATCACCGCGATGAACGGCAGGCCGAGCAGGCGCGCGAAGTACGCCTCCGATACCGCGGTCGAGCCGCTGGACGCCTCGATCACCGGCCGCCCCTCGCGCAGCCAGCCGTTGGCCAGCGCGTACAGGAACAGCGAGCGGGCCAGCCGGTGCTTGAGGCTGCCGGTCGGATGGCTGGACTCGTCCTTGAAATACAGGTCGATGCCAGGATAGCCCGGCAGCTCCATCGGGATCAGGTGGGTATCGGCGGACCGGTTGAAGTCGGCCTCGATCTTCTGGATGGCGTTGGCCACCCACTGGCGTTGCGACATGGGGAGCGGAAGCAGCGGGAACCCGGCGATTCTACGCCCGGCCGCCGGCTCCGGCCGCTCGCCGGCACGGTGCTATCCTTGGCGCGTTCAGTCCTCCGGACCCCGCGTGGCCCCGATCCTGCTCCGCCTGCTGCTGTGCCTGTGCCTGGTCGCCAACACGACCGCTGGCGCCTGGGCGGCGACCGGCATGGCGATGCCGCCCCCGGCCGAGGCCCCCGGCGCGCCCTGCCACGATGCGGCGATGCCCGGCATGGCCGCGATGGCCGACGACCACGCCCCGGCCGCCCCGCACCAGGCCGCCGGCCAGAAGCACGACAGCTGCTGCAAGAGCGGCAGTTGCGACTGCCTGCAGCATTGCAGCGCCACGCTGGCGCTGCCTGCATCGATCCGCCTGCCGGCCGCCAGCGCCTCGCAGCCGAGCTGGGTGCTGCACGATCGCCACGGCGATCCGGCCCCGTACCGCCCGATCCGGCCTCCCATCGCCTGACATGCGCGCCTTCTCCCCGCCGGGGAGAAGCGCCTGCCCCGCGAAGGCGGGCTGTCCCGGCGGGGTCGATGAGGGTACGGGCGACGCCCCGGACCCCCACCCCCATCCTCTCCCGCGGGGAGAGGGGCTTTGAAGACCAACGTCGACCTGCGCCGCCATCGGCGCGCGGGTCATGGAGCACACCATGTCATTCGATTCCTTCGAGCGCCCCGCCCTGGGCCGGCGCCGTTTCGTGCAAGGGCTGGCGCTGGGCGGCGTCGCCCTGGGCACCGGGCTGTGGCGCCCGCCCGCCTTCGCTGCCAGCCATGCCGCCACCGTACCCGTGCTGCGCGCGACCGACCTGGCCCTCAGCATCGGCCAGTCCGCGGTGAACTTCACCGGCCGCGCGCGCCCGGCCATCACCGTCAACGGCTCGCTGCCCGCGCCCACGCTGCGCTGGCGCGAAGGCGAGACCGTCGACATCCGCGTCGCCAACACCCTGCGCGATGCGCACAGTTCCATCCATTGGCACGGCATCCTGCTGCCCGCCAACATGGACGGCGTACCGGGACTGAGCTTCGACGGCATCGCGCCGGGCGAGGCTTACCGATACCGCTTCCAGCTGCGCCAATCGGGCACCTACTGGTACCACAGCCATTCGATGTTCCAGGAGCAGGCCGGGCTGTACGGCGCGCTGATCATCGACCCGATCGAACCGCCGCCGTACCGGTTCGACCGCGAACACGTGCTGCTGCTGTCGGACTGGACCGACCTCGACCCCGCCGCGCTGTTCCGCCGGCTGAAGAAAATGCCGACCTACGACAACACCTACCAGCGCACCGTGGGCGACTTCCTGCGCGACGCGCGCGAGGACGGCCTGCGCGCCACGCTGGCCGACCGCGGCATGTGGGGGCGGACGCGCATGACCCCGACCGACCTTTCCGACGTCAACGCGAACACCTACACCTACCTGCTCAACGGCACCGCGCCGGCCGGCAACTGGACCGGCCTGTTCCGCCCCGGCGAGAAGGTGCTGCTGCGCCTGATCAACGGCTCGGCGATGACCTACTTCGACGTGCGCATCCCCGGCCTGAAGATGACCGTGGTCGCCGCCGACGGCCAGTACGTGCACCCGGTGACGGTGGACGAACTGCGCATCGCCACCGCCGAGACCTACGACGTCATCGTCGAGCCCGCCGGCCAGGACGCCTTCACGATCTACGCGCAGGACATGGGCCGCACCGGCCATGCGCGCGGCACCCTGGCGGTGCGCCATGGACTGCAAGCGCCGGTGCCGGCGAACGACCCGCGTCCGCTGCTGACGATGCAGGACATGGGCCACGACATGGCGCACGCCGGCCATGGCATGGCCGCGATGAAGGGCATGGAGGGCGGCTGCGGGGCGAACATGGGCATGGACCATGCCGCGCATGCGATGCCGGCGGCGAAGGCGCCGCGCCATCCTGCCAGCGAGGACCGCAACCCGCTGGTCGACATGCGCAGCAGCGCGACCTCGCCGCGCCTGGACGATCCCGGCATCGGCCTGCGCGATACCGGCCGCCGCGCGCTCGCCTATGCCGACCTGCACAGCCTATTCGACGACCCGGACGGCCGCGATCCCGGCCGCGAGATCGAATTGCACCTGACCGGGCACATGGAGAAGTTCGCCTGGTCGTTCGACGGCATCCCGTTCGCCGGCGCCGAGCCGTTGCGGCTGAACTACGGCGAGCGCATGCGCATCGTGCTGGTCAACGACACGATGATGTCGCACCCGATCCACCTGCACGGGCTGTGGAGCGACCTGGAGGATGCCGATGGCGCCTTCCAGGTCCGCAAGCACACCGTCGACATCCCGCCCGGCACCCGCCGCAGCTACCGCGTGCGCGCCGACGCACTCGGGCGCTGGGCCTACCACTGCCACCTGCTCTACCACATGGAGTCGGGCATGATGCGCGAGGTGCGCGTGGAGGAACGCGCATGAAGACCCGCGCACTCGCCACCGCCCTGCTCGCCTCCCTGGCGATCCCCGCATTCGCCCAGCAGCACGACCAGCACCGGCACGACCACGCGGCGATGCGACCGCAGGCCAACGCCGGCGACGCCGGACACCCCATGCCCGCACCGGACGCGGAACACGATCCATCGCAGCATGTCGCGACGGATCATGGCGCGATGAACCACGACGGCATGGACCACGCTTCCGCCACGCCGCGCGAGCCGATCCCGGCCGTGACCGACGCCGACCGCGCCGCCGCCTTCCCTGCGCTGCAGGCGCATGCCGGCCACGCCCCCGGCCTCAACAGCTACGTGCTGGTCGACCGCCTGGAGGGGTGGAATCGCGATGCCGGCAGCGGCCAGGCCTGGGAAGCCAGCGCCTGGATCGGCGGCGACATCGACCGGCTCTGGCTGCGCAGCGAGGGCGAACGCGACAGCGGACGCACCCACGCCTCGGAGCTGGAAGCGCTCTACGGCCATGCGATCTCGCCGTGGTGGGACCTGCTCGCCGGCGTCCGCCAGCAGTTCCGCCCCGAGGGCAGCACCTGGGCGGCCCTCGGCGTGCAGGGCATGGCGCCCTACAAGTTCGAGGTCGCGGCCACCCTCTACTTCGGCAACGGCGGCGACGGCCTGCTGAAACTGGAAGGCGAATACGACGTACTGCTCACCAACCGCCTGATCCTGCAGCCGCGGCTGGAAACCACCTTCGCCCTGGCCGGCGATGCCGGACGCAACGGCGGCGACGTCCTCGAAGCCGGCGTGCGCCTGCGCTACGAAATCGCCCGCCGCTTTGCCCCCTACATCGGCTGGGAACACGAACGCCGCTTCGGCGGCAGCGCCGATGCCGCCCGCGAACACGGCGAATCCCTGCGCGACAGCCGTTTCGTCGCCGGCATACGGGTCTGGTTCTAGGCGATGTGGCGAAGCCAAGGCCATTGCAGTTGGTCGTGACTTTGCTTTGGATTGGGTAACACCTCCTCGGCGGCGGCGCGCCAACCTCCATGGCCTGCGAATGCCACTGCGGCGCACACTCCGCAGAGCGCCGGCCGTTCCCTTCTCCCGTACACGGAGAAGGTGCCCCACAGGGGCGGATGAGGGTGCGGGCGAGGCCTCGGCAGCTGAACCTTGCGAAGGCTTCAGCCCCGCACCCTCACCCCAACCCCTCTCCCGCACGCGGGAGAGGGGCTCGTTCTCGAGCTTTGCCGAGTCCCCAGTCGCTAAACCGAGTCCCGGCCTCTGCAGAGCGCCGGCCGTTCCCTTCTCCCGTACACGGGAGAAGGTGCCCCGCAGGGGCGGATGAGGGTACGGGCGAAGCCTCGGGCAGCTGAACCTTGCGCAGGCTTCGCCCCGCACCCTCACCCCAACCCCTCTCCCGCACGCGGGAGAGGGGCTCGTTCTCGAGCTTTGCCGAGTCCCCAGTCGCTAAACCGAGTCCCGGCCTCTGCAGAGCGCCGGCCGTTCCCTTCTCCCGTACACGGGAGAAGGTGCCCCGCAGGGGCGGATGAGGGTACGGGCGAAGCCTCGGGCAGCTGAACTTTTGAAGGCTTCGCCCCGCACCCTCATCCCTCTCCCGCACGCGGGAGAGAGGCTCGATCTCGAACTTTGCCGAGTCCCAGTTCCCCGGCCTCCACACGCTCAACTCACAGGAGAAGACCCCAGGACCAGCGGCCCCGGCACCTTGCGCAGCTGCCGCAGCACCAATACCAACTGCCGATAACTACGCGCGAGCATGCCGTAGAACGACGACGTCTCCCGCCCACTGTGCTCGGCCACCTCGTGGTAGGCCCCTCGCCCCAGCTCGATGAAATAATCCACGCTGACCCGCCGCCGCTGCGCCAGCGCCGGGAACATTCCCGCGATCAGCAGGCACTCGTCGCCCACTCGCTGCAAGCACTCGTTGCGCCACTGCCCCGCCTGCGCATGCGCATGCAACCAGGCCAGCGCCTGCGTGTGCGACAGCAGTTCCCCCTCGCGCTGGTAGCGCAACAGCACGAACACCAGGTGCGCCTCGCGCCACTCGTCGAGCCGCTGGCCGGCGCGCTCGCCGGCCTCCTGCACCAGGGCCTGCCACAGCTCGGCCGGTGCGCCGTTCCTGAAAGCCTCGCTCATGCGATCACCTCCATCGACGAAAGACCACGCCTTCTGTTCTACATCAAACCGCGACCGCCGGCTCCCGTAAAATCGGCAAGACCGCACGGGCCCCGTGCCCTCCCTGCCATGCCTTCCGGCAACCTCCCACCAAGGACCGCGCAATGACCTTGCAATCCCTCCAGCAACAACCCGGCGTCGCCGCCCGGCCGCCTGCCGAGACCGCCGGCTTCGTCTTCAACCACACCATGCTGCGCGTGAAGGACAGCGTGAAATCGCTGGACTTCTATACCCGCGTGCTCGGTTTCCGCCTGATCGACCGGCGCGACTTCCCCGAGGCGGCGTTCAGCCTGTATTTCCTCGCCCTGCTGCCCGAGACCGTGCAGGTCCCCGAGGACGACGCGCAGCGCCGCGTGTGGATGGCCGGCATCCCCGGCGTGCTCGAGCTGACCCACAACCACGGCACCGAGCAGCAGGACGGGCCGGTCTACCACAACGGCAATTCCGATCCGCGCGGCTTCGGCCACATCTGCGTGTCGGTGCCGGACCTGCAGGCCGCCTGCGCGCGCTTCGACGCGCTGGAAGTGCCCTACCAGAAGCGCCTGAGCGACGGCCGCATGAAGAACATCGCCTTCATCAAGGATCCGGACGGCTACTGGGTAGAGATCATCTCGAACACCTCGCGCGACTGAACCCGGGCGGGCCGGTCACGCGGACCCGCGGCCCGAGGTGGTATAGGTGCTCTCCTCACGACAACGAGGAGAGCGCATGGAAACCATGGAACTGCATCGCGGGCGGCTGATCGACCACCTGCAACTGGTGGTGAGGGACCTGCCCGCCAGCCGCCGCTTCTACCAGGCGGTGTTCGACGTGATCGGCATCCCGATCGCCGGCGAGGGCGACAACTACTTCTGGGCCGACGAGCTGTTCGTCTCCAGCGCCGACAGCAAGGACGCCCAGGGCGAGCTCACCGGGCGCCATCACCTGGCCTTCCAGGCCCGCGACCGCGCCACCGTCGACGCCTTCCACAAGGCCGCGCTCGCCGCCGGCGGCCGCGACAACGGCGCGCCCGGCGAGCGCGACTACCATCCCGGCTATTACGCCGCGTTCGCGCTCGACCCGGACGGCAACAACATCGAGGTCGTGTACCACGGCCCGGCCAGTTACAGCGCCGATTCGGTGAAGGTCACGTTCTGAACCGGTGCCGCCCTGGCGCGACGAAGCCGGGCAATGCCCGGCTTCCTTCCGCGGTCCCGCGCCGGCGGTCAGTGCGCGGCCATGTAGATGTCCTGCAGGACCGCCTTCTCCAGTTCGAGCTCGCCCAACAGGTTCTTCACGATATCGCCCAGGCTGAGGATGCCGACCAGCTTGGAACCTTCGGTGACCATCAGGTGGCGGCGCCGCGAATACGTCATCAGCGACATCGCCTGCTTGAGGGTCGCCTCCGGCGCGATGCCTTCCAGGCCGGTCGAGGGCAGCGTGGAGATCACGCGCCGGCCCGCCTGCGGACCGTCCTCGGCGAGGACCCGCACGATGTCCTTCTCCGAGATGATGCCGACCGGGGCACCGTCCTTCGTCACCACCAGGGCGGCGATCCGGTTCGCGCTCATCTTGTGCGCGGCCGCACCGATCGTGTCTTCCGCGTCGATGGTGATGACGGCTTCTTTCTTCGATTGCAGGAGTTCGCGGACGTTCATTCTTGTTTCCTGATTGCAGATCACTGAAGTCAAAGAAGTGTGCTCTGCCGATACTCGCCCTGTGGGGGAAAAGATCCTTCAGCGCACGCCTGGCGTACGGGCTTGCCGCTGGCGACCATCGGCAGGCCGGGTACCGCATCGAACGGGCCGCTTGCCGGGCCGCATCCCGTTCCCGTCCGGCTCGATTCTACGACTGCCCCGGATGGCCACTACCGGCATCCGTGGGACGGTTCGTCGTGGAACCGGCAGGGATCCAGAGAATCGCACCCGCATGGAAACTACCGCTGAATGCCCATGGCGAACGACCCGGGCGCGGGCATGGGCATCAAGCGATAACGTTTTGATAACGACCGATAACGGAATGCCGAGCGCATGCTGGACTACAGCCTCAGGTGACGGGCTTCGGGCATGCATATGGGCCGGATTGGGCGCACCTAGTCAAGTTCCTCCTGTTGCGGAGCGTTGACGGGGATGGCGCGGAAGTCCGGCAACGGATTACAGCATCGTGCGGTTGAAATAGGTGGCCTTCTCGAACTCGGCGATGTTCGCCGCGATGCGAGGCACCTGCGGGAATAGTTCGGAAAGTTCGCTGACAATGACCCGAGACAGGTTCGCGCGTTGCTCGAGACTGCGCCCTTGCATGATCCAGGAGAAGACATGGACGAAATCCTCGCGCACGCCGCCGGCCGCGTGGATCGCGTAGGGATTGACTCTGATCTTGATGTCGGATTCCTCAAACAACCCGGTCGCATTGATGGTGTTGTGCAAGCGCATGATGATCTCTTCTTCGTCTTGGTGGCGAAGAAGCCCCATGGCACAGTCGACGACGAAATGAGGCATGGCGTCTCCAGCGGACAATGAGCAATCTCGTGGGCACGCGCCTCAGTCCAGCCTGCGCCACACCGAGAGCGGAATGCTGCCGTCCTCGCGCGGCGGCACTTGATAGTTCAATTCCGAACCGCGGAGCCTGTAGCGGCGCTTCTGCACCGTGCCTTCCCAGTTGGGGAAGGACGAGCCTTCGATCGAGAAAACGAGCAGCCCCTGCCTGTCGTCGACTTCCACCGTGCCGTAGTGGGTGCTGCTGCCCATCACGGCGGACCTGAGTTCGTCGGCGCTGCCATCGGCCTTGCTGTCGCTGGCGAAACGCCGGCGTTCTGACTTGAAGATCTGCAGCGAATACCGCCCCTTGGCGTCGACGACGAGCCTGCCCTTCGGGCTCTCACCGTAATCCCGGACTGTCGTGCCATCCGGCAGGATCTTGTCTGCGGCAACCAGGGTCCATGTTCCTTGCAGAGGGGATGGGGGGACCGCTTCGACGGTATCGCGTGTCGCCAGCCCGGCAAGCATCGCGATCAGCATGCCGCTCAGGTGTTTCATTGTCGCGCTCCCGGATGGAATGACCGGATGCCAGCGTAAGCCCGTTGCATGATTAACTAAACGCATCTATAGATATATCTATCATTTCAAAAACGAATTAATGCATATGAAGGCGATGGACATCGATGCGGTAAAGGCCTTCGTACTCGCGGCCGACCTGCAAAGCTTCACCCGGGCGGCCGACGTGCTGGGCATGACCCAATCCGCGATCAGCCTCAGGCTGCGCCGGCTGGAAGAACAGCTGGGTCGGCGCCTGCTGGAACGCACGCCACGGCACGTTCGCCTGTCCACCGAGGGGCTGGCCTTCCTGGGGATGGCGCGCGAACTGATTTCGACCCATGACCGCGCAGCGGCGGCCTTCGAGGTGGAGCAGCGCCGGCTGGCGATAGGCATCAACCAGCAACTGGTCGGCGGCGAATTCCCGTCGCTGCTGAGGCGCATGCGCGACCACGATCCGAATCTGCTGGTCGAGATGCGCGTGGCGGGCACGTCCGACCTGATGCAGGCGTATGAACAGGGCGAGTTGGACGCGGTGCTGGTGCTGCGACCGGACGACCGCCGCAAGCGGGGGAAGGCGGTGTTCGTCGAGTCCTTTTCGTGGTTCGCCGCAGTGGGCTGGGAACCACGCGCCGGGCAGCCATTACCGCTGGCGACTCAGGGCGAGGCGTGTCGGGTACGCGCCGCCGCAGTCGGCGCGCTCGACAAGGCGGGCATCGCATGGCGCGAGGTCTTCATCGGCAAGGGAGCCGCAATCCTGGGCGCGGCCGCCGCGGGTGGGCTGGCCGTGGCGGTAATGGCGAAACGCGCCGCGCCGTCCGGCACCCTCGACATCACAGGAAGCCTCTCGCTGCCACGCATCCCCGCGCAGGACGTGATGCTCTACAGCACGCTCAGCGACCGCCGTTCGCGGGAAGCGTTACGGGCGCTGACGCTGGCGTTCCAATGATGGACTTCGTGGCCTCAGGCGGGAGCAACCGAATCAGTGCCGAAGGCCGGCCGCCTATTCCCCAGCGCCGCCCGCCATGGGTCGTAAGCAGCCGATTGATGGCCAGGCAAGCTGCACACTGACAAGGCCTACGACATCGACCGTTGCCGCCATCACCTCAAGGAGCGGGGCATCACGCCACGCATCGCTCGCAAGGGGACCGAGCGCAACGACCGCCTGGGCGCTGTCGCTGGGTCGTGGAACGCGCTCACGCTTGGTTCGCAGGCATGGGCAAGCTGCGCATCCGATTCAAAACTCGAATCGACATCCATCTGGCGTGACTGCCGCTTGCCTGCCCGATCATCTGCCTACGACTTCTTCCTGAGTTTTGTTAGCCGCTCTTACTCCACCGTCACGCTCTTGGCCAGGTTGCGCGGCTTGTCCACGTCGGTGCCGCGCGCCAGCGCGGTGTGGTAGGCCAGCAACTGCACCGGGATGGTGTGCACGATCGGGCTGAGCAGGCCGGTGTGGCGCGGCGTGCGGATCACGTGCACGCCTTCGGACTCGCTGAAGTTGCTGTCCTGGTCGGCGAACACGAACAGCTCGCCGCCGCGCGCGCGCACTTCCTGCATGTTGCTCTTCACCTTTTCCAGCAGGCTGTCGTTCGGCGCGATCACCACCACCGGCATCGCCGCGTCCACCAGCGCCAGCGGGCCGTGCTTCAGCTCGCCGGCCGGGTAGGCCTCGGCGTGGATGTAGGAGATTTCCTTGAGCTTGAGCGCACCTTCCAGCGCGATCGGATAGTGCAGGCCGCGCCCGAGGAACAGCGCGTTGGCCTTGGAGGCGAAGCGCTCGGCCCAGACCTGGATCTGCGGCTCCAGGTTCAGCGCGTGCTGCACGCTGCCGGGCAGGAAGCGCAGTTGCTCCAGGTAGCCGGCCTCGTTGGCCTCGCTGACGCGCCCGCGCAGCTTGCCCAGCACCACCGCCAGCTGGAACAGCACCGCCAGCTGGGTCGTGAACGCCTTGGTCGAGGCCACGCCGATCTCGGCACCGGCGCGGGTGTAGCAGACCAGTTCGCTGGCGCGCGGGATCGCGCTCTCGGGCACGTTGCAGATCGACAGCGTGTGCAGGTGGCCCAGCGACTTGGCGTACTTGAGCGCCTCCATCGTGTCCAGGGTTTCGCCCGATTGCGAGATGGTGACGACCAGGTGCTTCGGGTTCGCATACGCCAGCCGGTAGCGGTATTCGCTGGCGATCTCCACGCTGCACGGCAGGTTGGCGATCGATTCGATCCAGTAGCGCGCGGTCAGGCCGGCATAGTAGCTGGTGCCGCAAGCCAGGATCTGGATGCCCTCGATGCCGGCCAGCACCTCGGCCGCGCGCTTGCCGAACAGTTCCGCCGGGAATCCGCCGGCGTCGATCGCCGCTTCCAGCGTGTCGCCCAGCGCGCGCGGCTGCTCGTGGATCTCCTTCTGCATGAAGTGGCGGTACGGGCCGAGTTCCAGCGAGGCCAGCGACACGTCCGACAGGTGCAGTTCGCGCTCGACCGGCGCATCGCCGGCGTCGAACACGCGCACGCCGGCGCGGCGGATCTCGGCGGTATCGCCTTCCTCCAGGAAGATCACCTTGCGGGTGGCCTGCACCACCGCGGAAACGTCGGAGGCGATGAAGTTCTCGCCCTCGCCCACGCCGACCAGCAGCGGGCAGCCCATGCGCGCGCAGACGATGCGGTCCGGCTCGTCCTGGCTCATCACCGCCAGCGCGTAGGCGCCCCGCAGCTGCTTGACCGTGCGCTGCAGCGCGGCCAGCAGGTCGACGCCGTCCTGGGCGAGATGGTAGTGGATCAGGTGGGCGATCACCTCGGTATCGGTCTGCGACTCGAAGGCGTAGCCGAGCGCGAGCAGCTTCTCGCGCTGCTCCTCGTGGTTCTCGATGATGCCGTTGTGGACCAGCACCACGCCGTGGCTGAGGTGCGGGTGGGCGTTGGCCTCGGTCACGCCGCCGTGGGTGGCCCAGCGGGTATGGCCGATGCCGGCCGGGGCGGCGAAGCCCTCCGCCTGGGCGGCGCCTGCCATCTCGGCCACGCGCCCGGTGCGGCGCACGCGGCGGATGCGCCCGCCGTCGATCACGGCGAGGCCGGAGGAATCGTAGCCACGGTATTCCAGGCGCTTGAGGCCCTCGATCAGGACCGGAACCACATCGCGATCTGCGATCGCGCCGACGATACCGCACATAGAGCAAGTCACCCGGAGGAAAGGCACGCATTCTAGTCGTGTCCGATCCTGTCCTGCCCGTGACGCTACCCGGACAGGTGTCCGCCGCCGGTGTCCGCGGACACCCGGACACTCCGCCCACCGCGCACAAATCCTTTCCTTTCAATCACTTGCGATTGGCACGCCGTGTGCTTAACGAAACACGACTCCCACCGGACGACGCTTCCCGATGATCCGCGACACCTCCGCCCAGGACCAGATCCTCTCCTCCCGCTCCTCGAAGGTGGCCTGGCGCCGCTGGCTCTGGCCCGCGGTGGCCGGCCTGGTCGTGCTGGCCGGCATCGGTTGGGCGGTGGCCGGCTGGAGCGCGGGCACGCGCTCGTTCGACGCCGGGCGCGTGCGCATCGCCGAGGTGAAGCGCGGCGACCTGGTCCGCGACATCGCCGCCGACGGCCGCGTGATCGCGGCCAACAGCCCGATCCTGTACGCGATCTCGGCCGGCACGGTGGACCTGAAAGTGGTCGCCGGCGACGTGGTCAAGCAGGGCCAGGAGCTGGCGGTGATCGACAGCCCCGAGCTGCGCAGCAAGCTGGCGCAGGAGCAGGCCACGCTGGCCGGCCTGGAGGCCGAGGCCAGCCGCGCCGCGCTGGACGCCACGCTCGCCAAGGCCGAGGGCCGCAAGATCATCGACCAGGCCGAGATCGACCGCCAGGCCGCCGCGCGCGACCTGGAGCGCTACCAGCGCGGCTACGACGCCGGCGCGGTGCCGCAGGTCGACCTGGCCAAGGCCCAGGACACGCTCAAGAAGACCGACATCGAGCTGCACAACGCGCAGCGCGAGGCCCGGATCAAGAGCGACAGCGGCGACCTGGACGCGCGCAACAAGCGCCTGCTCGCCGATCGCCAGCGCGCGGTGGTGAACGAGGTCCAGCGCCAGGTCGACGCGCTGACCCTGCGCGCGCCGTTCGACGGGCAGGTCGGCCAGGTCCAGGCGGTGCAGCACACCCAGGTCGCGGCCAACGCGCCGGTGCTGGGCGTGGTCGACCTGAGCAAGTTCGAGGTCGAGATCAAGGTGCCGGAAAGCTTCGCGCGCGACCTGGCGATCGGCATGCCGGCTCAGTTGACCAGCGGCAGCGGGCAGCCGTTCCCCGGCGCGATCTCGGCGGTGTCGCCGGAAGTGGTCAACGGCGAGGTCACCGCGCGCATCCGCTTCTCCGACAAGCAGCCGCCGGGCCTGCGCCAGAGCCAGCGCATGAGCGCGCGCGTGCTGATGGATACCCGCCGCAACGTGCTCAAGGTCGAGCGCGGGCCGTTCGTCGAGCAGTCCGGCGGACGTTATGCGTACGTCATGGACGGCCGCAGCGCGGTGCGCCGCCCGGTCCAGCTCGGCGCCGCCAGCCTCGGCGAGGTCGAGGTGATTTCCGGCCTGCAACCCGGCGACCGCGTCGTGGTCTCCGGCAGCGACCTGTTCGGCGATGCCGAGCGGGTGACGATCCATTGAAAGCCGGGACCCGGTCCCGGAAACGCCGAGTCCGCTCCTGCTTTTGCTTTGTCCCGAGTCCGGCTCCCGAAACACCACACATCATCCGCAGAGGAACCAACCCATGCTGCAAATGACCTCCGTCTCCAAGATCTTCCGCACCGAACAGGTCGAAACCCACGCGCTGCGCTCGCTCGACCTGCACGTGCGCGAAGGCGAGTTCGTCGCCGTCACGGGGCCGTCCGGCTCGGGCAAGACCACGTTCCTCAACATCGCCGGCCTGCTGGAGACCTTCACCAGCGGCCAGTACCTGCTCGACGGCGAGGACGTGAGCCATCTCGGCGACGACGCGCGCTCGCGGCTGCGCAACCGCAAGATCGGCTTCATCTTCCAGAGCTTCAACCTGATCCCCGACCTCAATCTGTTCGACAACGTCGACGTGCCGCTGCGCTACCGCGGCATGTCCGCGTCCGAGCGCAAGCAGCGCATCGAGGAGTCGCTGGGCAAGGTCGGGCTCGGCTCGCGCATGAAGCACTACCCGGCCGAGCTGTCCGGCGGCCAGCAGCAGCGCGCGGCGATCGCGCGCGCCCTGGCCGGCAGCCCGCGCCTGCTGCTCGCCGACGAACCGACCGGCAACCTGGACTCGCAGATGGCGCGCGGCGTGATGGAACTGCTGGAAGAGATCAACTCGCAGGGCACCACCATCGTGATGGTCACCCACGATCCGGAGCTGGCCGCGCGCGCGCAGCGCAATGTCCACATCGTCGACGGCCAGGCCACCGACCTGGAACGCGAGGCCGTGCTGCTGCGCCCGCGCCCGGTGCCGTCCGTTTCCGCCACGGGTGCCTGAGGAGGCCGCCATGCTCGGCTACTACGCCAATCTCGCCTTGCGCAGCTTCCGGCGCAACAAGGTCCTGACCGCGCTGATGGTGCTGGCGATCGCGCTCGGCATCGGCGCGTCGATGACCACGCTGACGGTGTTCCACGTGCTCTCGGGCGACCCGATCCCGTCCAAGAGCGATCGCCTGTTCAACGTGCAGCTCGACCCGCAGCCGATCGCCAACTACCACGAGGGCGAGGAGCCGGAAAGCCAGCTCACCCGCTACGACGCCGAGGCGTTGCTGCGCGAGAAGCGCGCCTTCCGCCAGACCATCACCACCGGCGGCTTCGGCGCGATCGAACCGGAGGGCAGCACCCTCAAGCCGTTCCAGCTGATGCTGCGCTTCGCCACCGCCGATTTCTTCCCGATGTTCGAGGTGCCGATGCTGCATGGCCGCGGCTGGAGCAGCGCGGACGACGAGGCGCGCGCGCGCGTGGTGGTCATCTCGCGCAAGCTCAGCGAGAAGCTGTTCGGCACGCCCGACGGCACCGGGCGGACCGTGCGCATCGAGAAGAACGCCTACCGCGTGGTCGGGGTCATGGACGAGTGGCGGCCGAGCCCGCGCTTCTACGACCTGTTCAACGGCCAGTACGGCGAGACCGAGCAGGTGATCGTGCCGTTCTCCACCGCGATGGACGTCAAGCTGTCCCGCCGCGGCAACATGAACTGCTTCTCCGCCGACGGCACGCCCAGCACCGACGGCACCGCGCTGGAAGCCAGCTGCACCTGGCTACAGTACTGGGTCGAGCTGAAGGACGCTTCGCAGGCGGCCGACTACAAGGCCTACCTCGACAACTACTCGGCCCAGCAACGCCAGGCAGGCCGCTACCAGCGGCCGCCCAACACCCGTCTGCGCGACGTGATGACGCTGCTGGAGTACCGCAAGGTCGTGCCGGGCGACGTGCGCCTGCAGATGTGGCTGGCGATGAGCTTCCTGGCGGTGTGCCTGATCAACAGCGTCGGCCTGCTGCTGGCCAAGTTCCTGCGCCGCAGCAGCGAGATCGGCGTGCGCCGCGCGCTCGGCGCCAGCCGCCGCGACATCTTCGTGCAATGCCTAGTCGAGGCCGTCGGCGTCGGCACCGTGGGAGGCCTGCTCGGCCTGGGCCTGGCCCTGGCCGGCCTGGCCGCGGTACGGCGGCAGCCGGTGGACTACGCCTCGCTGGCGCACCTGGACCTGCCGATGCTGCTGACCGCCATCGCGTTGACCCTGTTCGCCAGCATGCTCGCCGGCCTGCTGCCCGCCTGGCGCGCGATGCAGGTCGCGCCCGCCCTGCAACTCAAGAGCCAGTAGCGCAGAGCCCGCTCTGCCCAGGAGATTCCCATGGACATCCGTCCCGTTCTTTCCGCGCTGTCGCGCCACAAGACCGCCGCCGCGCTGATCGTCGTCGAGATCGCGTTGACCTGCGCCATCATCTGCAACGCGATGTTCCTGATCAGCCAGCGCATCGACAAGCTCAGCGAACCCAGTGGCCTCGTCGAGGACCAGGTGCTGGAGATCAGCCTCGCCGGCATCGGCGAGCAGGCCGACAAGGATGCGCGCACGGCCGAGGACCTGGCCGCGCTGCGCGCCATCCCCGGCGTGACCGACGCCGTCGTCGGCAACCAGGTGCCGTTCTTCGACAATTCCAACAACACCGGGCTCGGGCTGGTGCCCAACCAGGCCAACAACACCGTCAATGCGGCCCAGTACCAGGGCGACACGCTGGTGAAGACGCTCGGCCTGCGCCTGGTCGCCGGCCGCGATTTCCTTCCCGACGAGATCCTGCTCGGCAGCGCGGTCAACAAGATGCTGGCCGAGCATCCGGAGAAGGTGTCCTCGGCGGTGATCGTCACCCAGTCGCTGGCACGCAAGCTGTTCCCCGACGGCCCCGCGATCGGCAAGACGATCTACACCGGCAACATCCCGCTGACCATCGTCGGCGTGGTGGAGACGCTGGCGCGCCCGAACATCTGGGGCGCCGATTCCGGCAAGGGCGACTCGATCATCCTGCCGGTCCGCCTGCCTTATACGGAGGGCTTCTACTTCCTGCGCGTGGCCGATCCGGGCCGCCGCCAGGAACTGCTGAAGGCCGCGGTGGACACGCTGACGCGGCTGGATCCCAATCGCCTGGTGCTGCGCCAGCGTACCTACGAGGAGATCCGGGGCGAGTATTTCCGAAACGACCGCGCCATGGTCGGGCTGATGATCGTGGTCTGCGTGTCGCTGATGGTGGTGACCGCGCTCGGCATCGTCGGGCTGGCCAGCTTCTGGGTGCAGCAGCGCACCAAGCAGATCGGCATCCGCCGCGCGCTCGGAGCCACCCGCGGCCAGGTGCTGCGCTACTTCCAGACCGAGAACTTCCTGTTGGCGAGCATCGGCATCGTGCTCGGCATGCTGCTGGCCTATTCGCTCAACCAGATGCTGATGGGCCGATACGAGCTGCCGCGCCTGCCGTTGGCCTACCTGCCGGTCGGCGCGGTGCTGCTGTGGCTGCTCGGCCAGATCTCGGTGCTCGGCCCCGCGCGCCGCGCCGCGGCGGTCCCCCCCGCCGTCGCCACGCGCGGCGCCTGAGGCCGGAGAGCAGGCATGTTCACCTACTACCTGAAACTCGCGCTGCGCAGCTTCCGCCGTAACCGCATCCTCACCACGCTGATGGTGCTGGCGATCGCGCTCGGCATCGGCACGTCGATGACCACGTTGACGGTGTTCCACGTGCTGTCGGGCGACCCGATCCCGGGCAAGAGCGACCGTCTGTTCTACCCGCAGATGGATCCGCGCCCGCTGGCCGGCTATCGCCCCGGCGACGAACCGGCGCTGCAACTGACCCGGCTGGATGCGGAAACGCTGCTGCGCGAGAAGCGCGGCAAGCGTCAGGCGATGATGTCCGGCGGCGGCCTGGCGATCGAGCCGGAAGCGGCCGGCACGCCCCCGTTCACGGCGCGCGCCCGCTATACCTCGGCCGATTTCTTCCCGATGTTCGAGGTGCCGTTCGCACATGGCAACCCATGGACCACGGACGACGACCAGGCGCGCGCGCGCGTGGCGGTGATCAGCCAGTCGCTGGCGGACAAGCTGTACGGGGCGGCCGATCCGGTCGGCCGCATGCTCAAGGTGAACGGCACCGGCCTGCGCATCGTCGGCGTGCTGGGCGACTGGACTCCCAACCCGCGCTTCTACGACCTCACCAACCAGCAGTATGGCGACGTGGAAGAGGTGTTCGTGCCGTTCTCCACCTCGCGCGACCTGCGCCTGAGTACCAGTGGCAATCTCGATTGCTGGGACGATGCGGATTCGAGCGACCCGGACGGCAACTATGGCCTGCATGCCAACTGCAGCTGGATCCAGTACTGGGTGGAGCTGGATTCGCCCGCGCAGGCGACGGACTACCGCAACTACCTCGCCAACTACGCCGCCCAGCAGCATGCCAGCGGCCGGTTCCAGCGTCCCGCCAACACGGCGCTGCACGACGTAATGGGTTGGCTGGACCACAACCAGGTGGTGCCCACGGACGTACGCCTGCAGCTGTGGCTGGCATTGGGTTTCCTGGGCATCTGCCTGCTCAATACAGTGGGACTGATGCTGGCCAAGTTCCTGCGCCGCAGCGGCGAGATCGGCGTCCGTCGCGCCCTGGGCGCGGCACGCCGGGACATCCTGTTCCAATGCCTGGTCGAAGCCTCGATGGTCGGCCTGGCCGGCGGCATCCTCGGCCTGGTCCTGGCATGGATAGGCCTGTGGCTGGTGCGCAGGCAACCCACCGACTACGGCGCGCTGGTGCACATGGACCTGTCGATGCTGGGGACCACCTTCGTCCTGGCCATCGCCAGCAGCCTGGCGGCCGGGTTGCTGCCGGCGCTGCGGGCAATGCAGATCGCGCCGGCGCTGCAACTCAAGTCGCAATGAGCCCGGGTGGCCTTCGCCGCGCAAGCGACGGCGCAGGCCCCGTTCCATCCACCGCCATCCACCCAAGGGACGCACAGGTATACCGCCATGGACATCCGCCCCATCGTCTCATCCCTGAGCCGGCACAAGCTCGCCGCACTGCTGATCGTGCTCGAGATCGCGGCCAGCTGCGCGATCGTCTGCAACGCGCTGTTCCTGATCGGCGACCGCATCGGTCACATGCAACGCCCTTCCGGCACCAACGAAGCGCATCTGGTAGCGCTGAAGGTCAACGCAGTCAACCGCGACGGCGACGCCATGGCCATCACCCGCGCCGATCTGGAGGCGCTGCGGTCGCTGCCGGGCGTGCGTGCGGCCACGATCATCAATCAGGTCCCGTTCGGCAACTCGATGTGGAACAGCGGCGTGAAGCTTGACGCGAACCAGGAGGAAAGCACGCTGGTCTCCACCAACTACATGGTCGGCCGGGATGGATTGCGCACGCTGGGACTGCAACTGATCGCCGGACGCGATTTCAACGCCAGCGAGTACTCCGACCTGAACCAGGGCAACGACGACGCGCTTTCGTTCCCCGCGGTCATCCTCAGCCAGCCCCTGGCCCAGCACCTGTTCCCGGACGGCCAGGCCATAGGCAAGGCGATCTACGTCTTCGGCGACACGCCGCACCGGATCGTCGGCGTGGTCGCGCGCATGACGCAGCCTCGCGACAGTCGCAAGACCGGCAACTACGAAGAGTCGATGATCTTTCCCGGCATGCCCGACTACGACAGTGGCGTCTACCTGCTCGACGTCGCCGACCCCGGCCAGCGCGAGGCCGTGCTGGCGGCGGCCAAGAAGACGCTGATGGCGCAGGGCCCGCTGCGCATCGTGTCGTCGCGGACGAGCACCACCCTGCAGGAACTGCGCGAGCGCTACTACCGCAACGACCGCGCCATGGCCTGGCTGCTGGTCGGCGTATCGGGCCTGCTGCTGTTGATCACCGCGCTGGGCATCGTCGGCCTGGCCAGCTTCTGGGTGCAGCAGCGCACCAAGCAGATCGGCATCCGCCGCGCGCTCGGCGCCACCCGGCAGCAGATCCTGCGCTACTTCCAGACCGAGAACTTCCTGCTTGCCGGCATCGGCATCGTGCTCGGCATGCTGCTCGCCTACTCGCTCAACCTGCTGCTGATGGACCGCTACGAGCTGCCGCGCCTGCCGTTGGCGTACTTGCCGATCGGCGCGCTGCTGCTGTGGCTGCTCGGCCAGCTCGCCGTGCTGTGGCCCGCGCGCCGTGCCGCGGCGATCCCGCCGGCGGTGGCCACGCGCAGCGCCTAGCCAACCTCATGGCTCGCAGGAGCGGCGTCACCGCTAGGTTCCATCGCGACGATCCCCGCTCCCACAATGAACGAACGTCCCGCCCCCGAGACGAAGACAGCACAACCATGAACAACCGCCGGGCCACCCTGTTCTCCGCCATGTTCCTGCTCTGCTGCCCGGCCTGGGCCGAGCAAGCCGCCGCCGGCACCGCCGCGAACGACCTCTCGTCCACCATCGCCCGCCTGGACGGCGAAGTCTTCGACGCCTTCAACCATTGCGCCGAACCGGGGCAGTTGGAGAAGCATGCCAGCTATTTCGATCCCGCCGTCGAGTTCTACCACGACACCGGCGGCGTGACCTGGACCCGGGAAGCCATGCTCGCCAATACCCGCCAATACGTGTGCGGCCATTACGTCCGCGAGCTGATTCCCGGCACCTTGAAGGTTTATCCGATACGCGACTTCGGCGCGATCTCTCAGGGCGAACACCGCTTCTGCGGTATGGCCAGCGGCAAGTGCGAAGGTCTGGCCGATTTCGTGATGGTCTGGCAGCTGCGCGACGGACGCTGGACGATCACTCGCGTGCTCAGCTACGGCCATCGCTCCATCACGGCCAGCAAGCCGTTACGATGATGTCCCGCCCGCGCTGACCCGCCATGTCCCAGGTCCTGATCATCGACGACAACGCCGCCGTGGCCACGGCGCTGGAAGTGCTGTTCTCGCTGCACGACATCGAAAGCCAGTACGCAGACAGCCCGCAGGCCGGGTTGGCGCTGCTGGACGCGCAGCCGTTCGACCTGGTGATCCAGGACATGAACTTCACCGCCGACACCACCTCCGGCGAGGAGGGCCAGGCGCTGTTCGCGCAGATCCGCCGGCGCCACCCGGACCTGCCGGTGATCCTGCTCACCGCGTGGACCCACCTGGACAGCGCGGTCGAGCTGGTCAAGGCCGGGGCCGCCGACTACATCGCCAAGCCGTGGGACGACACCAAGCTGCTGGCGACGGTGAACAACCTGCTGGAGCTGTCCGAGGCGCGGCGCGAGCTCGATCGCCGCCGCAACCGCGAGGAGCGCAGCCGGCAGCAACTGGCCGAGCGCTACGACCTGCGCGGCGCGGTGTTCGCCGACCCGGCCAGCGAGCGCGCGATCGCCCTGGCCTGCCAGGTCGCGCGTTCCGAGCTGCCGGTGCTGATCACCGGCCCCAATGGCGCCGGCAAGGAGAAGATCGCCGAGATCATCCAGGCCAATTCGTCGGTCAAGCGCGGTCCGTTCGTCGCGCTGAACTGCGGCGCCATCCCCGCCGAGCTGATCGAAGCCGAGCTGTTCGGCGCCGAGGCGGGCGCCTATACCGGCGCCAACAAGGCACGCGAGGGCAAGTTCGAGGCCGCCGACGGCGGCACCTTGTTCCTCGACGAGATCGGCAACCTGTCGCTGGCCGGGCAGATGAAGCTGCTGCGCGTGCTGGAGACCGGCCGGTTCGAGCGGCTCGGCTCCAACCGCGAGCGCCAGGTCAAGGTGCGCGTGATCAGCGCCACCAACGCCGACCTCACCGCGATGATCCGCGAAGGCACGTTCCGCGAGGACCTCTATTACCGCCTCAACACCGTGGAGATCGCCGTGCCGGCGCTGGCCGAGCGGCCTGGCGACATCCTGCCGCTCGCCGAGCATTTCCTCGGCGGCGACAGGCCGCTTTCGCTGCAGGCGCGCGCCGCCTTGCAGCGCCATGGCTGGCCCGGCAACGTGCGCGAGCTGCGCAACGTGATGCAGCGCGCCAGCCTGCTCGCCACCGGCGAGCGCATCGAGGCCGACGATCTCAACCTGCCCCGTCCGGCCCTGGTACGCCCGGCCGTCAATGCCGAGGAACCCGACCGCGAGCGCATCGAAGCGGCCCTGGCGCGCGCGCGCGGCGTCATCGCCCAGGCCGCCGCCGAGCTCGGCCTGAGCCGCCAGGCGCTGTACCGGCGCATGGACCGGTACGGCATCAAATCGCCGTGATGGGAATGCGCGTCCGCTCCTTCACCCTGCACCTGTTCCTCAGGCTGCTGCCGGTGCTCGGCCTGGCGGCGGCGATGCCGTGGCTGCTGGCCTATTGGCTGGATCGCGGCTGGGAAGTCGCCTCGATCTCGGCGGTGGTCCTGCTCGGCCTGATGTGGTGGGTGCTGCGGCGCGCCACCGCGCCGATGCGCTCGCTGTTCCGCGCGCTCGCCGGCACCACCAGCAGCTATCGCGACGGCGAATACAACTTCGGCGTGCACTGGCATGGCGACGACGAACTCGGCCAGCTGGTGCAGGCGCATGCCGACCTGGGCGAGGTGTTGCGCCAGCAGCGCCAGAACCTGGTGCAGCGCGAGCTGATGCTGGATGCGATGGTACAGAACACGCCGGTCGCGATGCTGCTGGTCGCCGCGGGCGGCGACGGCATCCGCCGCGTCACCTTCTCCAATCTCGCCGCGCGCAAGCTCCTGCAGGGCGGCCGCCGGCTGGAGGGCGAGCGCATCGACCAGTTGCTCGAGCAGATGCCCGAGGAACTGCGCCAGGCGCTCGCGCGGGGCGGCGACAGCCTGTTCGCGGTGCGCGAGCCGGACGGCGACGAGGACGACGAGCAGGTGTTCCACCTCGCCCGCCGCAGCTTCCACCTCAACGGGCGCGAGCACGAGCTGTTGTTGATCCGCACCCTCACCGCCGAGCTGCGGCGGCAGGAAGTGCAGACCTGGAAGAAGGTGATCCGCGTGATCAGCCACGAGCTCAACAACTCGCTGGCCCCGATCGCCTCGCTGGCGCATTCCGGCAACGAACTGGTCAAGCGGCAGAAGACCGAACGCCTGGGCGAGGTGTTCGGCACCATCGAGGAGCGCGCCCGCCACCTGGAGGGCTTCATCCGCGGCTACGCGCGCTTCGCCAAGCTGCCGCAACCGCAGCTGCAGGAGATCGACTGGGCCGGCTTCCTGGCGCGGCTGCACCAGCACATCCCGTTCCACCTGCGCGAGGACGCCGGCGACATCCGCAGCCGCATCGACGTGGTGCAGATGGAGCAGGCCCTGTTGAACCTGCTCAAGAACGCCCACGAGGCCTGCGCCGAGGCCACGCCGCCGAACGAGGACGTGGAACTGCGCCTGACCCGCCTGCCGCAATGGCTGCGAATCGAGGTGCTCGACCGCGGCAACGGCATGAACGAGGCGGTGCTGCAGAACGCGCTGATGCCGTTCTACTCGACCAAGCGCAACGGCACCGGCCTCGGCCTGGCCCTTACGCGCGAGATCGTCGAAGCCCATGGCGGGCGCATCGCCCTGCAGAACCGCCAGGACGGCGGCCTGTGCGTGACGCTGCTGCTGCCGGCCTAGCGGGCCCGGCGCGTCAGAGCGGGCGCCACATCGCCACGCGCAGGTGCATCGGGAAGCCGAGCGCGGCCTCCTCCGCCATCACCCGGCGCAGGCCCGGCCCCCACTGCCCGGAAGGCAGCGGCCGGAAACCCTCGCTGGCGTAGAACGGGGCATTCCACGGCACGTCGGCAAGCGTGGTCAGCAGCGCCTCGCGGTACCCTTGCGTCCTCGCCCGTGCCAAGGCATGCCGCAGCAGCCTTCGCCCGTGTCCCTGGCGGCCATGGCCGGGATCGACATCCATCTGCAGCACGTGGAAGGCGCCGTCGAGCTCGCCGCCCAGCAGGTAGCCGACCGCTTCGCCCCGGGCTTCCACCCGCCACAACTGGCCGCGTGCGAGGCCGGCCCGGAGGCTGGCCAGGTCCAGGCAATGCCCGGCGAACACCGCATGGGCCTCGTGGCCCCGGAGCAGCTCGCCGGCGCGCCGCTCGATCGCGAGCAGCGCGTCCAGCTCGTCGGCCCGCGCGAGCCGCGGCTCAGGACTTCTTGCTGGGACGCTGCCAGCCATCGACGGTCTGCTGGCGCGCGCGCGCCACGGTCAGCTTGCCTGCCGGGGCACTGCGCGTGAGCACCGTGCCGGCGCCCAGCGTCGCGCCCTCGCCCACCTCGACCGGCGCCACCAGCGACGAATTGGAGCCGATGAACGCGTTGTCGCCGATCGTGGTCCGCGACTTGTTCACGCCATCGTAATTGCAGGTGATCGTGCCGGCCCCGATGTTGACCTTGCTGCCGACCACCGCATCGCCGAGATAGGTCAGGTGGTTGGCCTTGCTGCCCACGCCCAGCACGACCTTCTTGGTCTCCACGAAATTGCCGACGTGCACGCCGTCGGCCAGCACCGTGCCCGGGCGCAGCCGCGCGAACGGGCCGATCAGCGCGGCGCCCTCGGTCGTCACGCCCTCCAGGTCGCAGTGCGCGCGCACCTCGGTGCCCGGACCGAGTTTGACGTCCTTCAAGCGCGTGAACGGCCCGACGCTGACGCCGTCGGCCAGTTCCACCTCGCCTTCGAAGATCACGTCGACGTCGATGCGCACGTCGCGTCCCACCGTCACACGGCCGCGCTGGTCCACCCGCGCCGGGTCGGCCATGTGCGCGCCGGCCTGGCACAGCGCGCGCGCGGCGCGCAGCTGCCAGGCGCGCTCCAGCTGGGCGAGCTGCCAGGGATCGTTGGCGCCTTCCACTTCCTGCGGGTCGTCCACGTGCACCAGCTCGGCCGGGGTGAACTCGGCCGCGGCGCTGGCGAAGATGTCGGTCAGGTAGTACTCGCCCTGCGCGTTGTCGTTGGACAGGGCCGAGAGCCAGCGCGCCAGTGCCGTGGAATCGACCGCGACGATGCCGGTGTTGACGGTGCGGATGCGGCGCTGTTCCTCGTCCGCGTCCTTCTGCTCGACGATCGCCGCGACCTTGCCCTCCAGGTCGCGCACGATGCGCCCGTAGCCGGTCGGGTCGGCCAGGTCCGCCACCAGCACCGCGATCCGTCCCGGCGCCTGCAGCAGGCGCCGCAACGTCTCGGCCCGGATCAACGGCACGTCGCCGTAGAGCACCAGCACCGTCGCCGTGTCGGGCACGCCCGGCATCGCCTGTCGCACGGCATGGCCGGTGCCGAGCTGCCGCGATTGCTCGGCCCAGACCAGATCCGGCTGGTCGGCGAAGGCCGCGCGCACCTGCTCGCCGCCATGGCCGTAGACCACGTGGATGCCCGCCGGCTGCAGCTCGCGCGCGGTGTCGATCACGTGCGCCAGCATCGGCTTGCCGGCCAGCGGCTGCAGCACCTTCGGCAGCGCGGACTTCATGCGCTTGCCTTCGCCGGCGGCCAGGATGATCACGTGCAGGGGCAGGCTCATGTGCGGCGTTTCTCCATGGATTGCTGCGGATTCTACGGTTTCGCGGTTAGCATGGCGTCCCTCGCCTGGAACGCATCGCATGAAACTGCTCCGCCAGGGCGGCCAGTTCATCCTCGTCGGACTGCTGCAATTGCTGCTCGACTGGGCCGTGTTCGTCGCCGCCACGGCGCTGGGCATGCCGGTGGCCGGCGGCAACCTGCTCGGCCGCGTCAGCGGGGCCATGCTCGGGTTCTGGCTCAACGGGCGCTACACCTTCGCCGAAGCGGACGGCGCCCGGCTCGGCTGGCAGCGCCTGCAGCGCTTCGCCCTGGTGTGGATCGCGCTCACCGCGGTCAGCACCTGGCTGCTCTCGGTGACCACCCATTCGCTTGGCCTGCAATGGGCCTGGCTGGCCAAGCCGTTGGTCGAAGGCGCGCTGGCCGTGGTCTCGTTCTTCCTCAACCGGCATCTGGTCTATCGCTGAAGGCCGCGCCCGCCAGCGCCGCGGTCATTGGCAGAAATCGCCAAGGCTGCGGCCCAGCGCGACACGATGCACGTCGTCGAGCCGCCTCTGCCGAGCGTACGCCGCCGCCTCCCGGGCGACGGCCGAGGCGCAGTCGGGCCTGGCCCGCAGCGACGCGCTCCGTGCCAGCGCATCGAGCAGTTCGCCTTGCAGCCGGTCCAGGCGGGCGCGCAGCGCCGCCAGGTCCGGCCGGGGCCGATCGGGGGCATGGCCCATCCGATGCCAGCGTTCCAGCAACTGGTACTGCACCAGCTTGTTGGCCTCGATCTGCGCGGCGAAGAAGCGTGCGGCCGGTTCGGGCTCCAGCCCGTGCGCCGGCGCCTGCTCGCGTACGCTTTGCAGCACCGCCGCCTCGCGCGCGGCGTCCAGCACCGGCTTGCCGCTGTCCCATTTGCTCAACGCGACCTGGTCGCCGATCGCATTGCGCTCGGCCAACCGCTCCAGCAACGGCAAAAGCGCCGTGGGCGCATCGCGCGCCTGCCCGCAACCGGACAGCCCCAGGCCAAGCGCCAGCAAGGCCAGCGCGGCGATCTTGCGCGATGGCGGGAAATGCACGTTCATGGCGTCGATCTCCGGGAACGGGGGATGCCGCGGGTGCGGCGACGCGCCATCTTGCCCCGCCTGCTCGCCGCTCCGCCTGCACCGTGCGTTGCCGCGTTGTGCGAACGCTCAGCGAACGCCGGCGCCCTGAACGACGATGCCGGCGCAAGGCCGGCATCGCGACAACCGTTTCGCCCGCGAACGGGCGCCTGGCGGGTGCTCAGTGCTTGAGCGTGCGGCGCAGGCGCTCCAGCGCCTGCAGCTGGACCACGGCCTCGGCCAGCTTGGCCTGGGCTTCGGCCACGTCCATCGCCTCGCCGCGATTGGCCAGGATGCGCTCGGCTTCTTCCTTGGCCTTGCGCACCGCGGCCTCGTCGATGTCCTCGGCGCGGATGGCGGTATCGGCCAGCACGGTCACCACCTGCGGCTGCACCTCGAGGATGCCGCCGGAGATCGCGAAATCCAGCTGCTCGCCGCTGGCGGTGGTGACGACCACCTTGCCCGGCTTCAGTCGCGTGATCAGCGGCGCGTGCTTGGGCGCGATGCCCAGCTCGCCCAGCTCGCCGGTGGCCACGACCAGGGTCGCCTCGCCGTGGAAGATCTCCTGCTCGGCGCTGACGATGTCGCAACGGATGGTGCTCATGTGTCCCTCACTGCGTTCGGAACGTGATTCGTGATTCGGGATTCGTGATTGGCGAAAGCCAAAGACCTCGCCACCCCAAGAACACCGCTCCTACGAATCACGAATCACAAATCCCGAATCCCGGCTGTTAGGCCTTCTCGGCCATCTTCTTGGCCTTCTCGACGGCCTCGTCGATCGTGCCGACCATGTAGAACGCCTGCTCCGGCAGGTGGTCGTACTCGCCGTCCACGATGCCCTTGAAGCCGCGGATGGTTTCCTTCAGCGGCACGTACTTGCCCGGCGAGCCGGTGAAGACTTCGGCCACGTGGAACGGCTGGCTGAAGAAGCGCTCGATCTTGCGCGCGCGCGACACGGCCAGCTTGTCCTCCTCGGACAGCTCGTCCATGCCCAGGATCGCGATGATGTCCTTCAGCTCCTTGTACTTCTGCAGGGTCTGCTGGACGCGCTGGGCGGTGTTGTAGTGCTCCTCGCCGATCACCAGCGGGTCCATCTGGCGGCTGGTGGAGTCCAGCGGGTCCACCGCCGGGTAGATGCCCAGCGAGGCGATCGAGCGCGACAGGGTCACGGTCGAGTCCAGGTGCGCGAAGGTGGTCGCCGGCGACGGGTCGGTCAGGTCGTCCGCGGGCACGTACACGGCCTGGATCGAGGTGATCGAACCGGTCTTGGTCGAGGTGATGCGCTCCTGCAGCACGCCCATTTCCTCGGCCAGGGTCGGCTGGTAGCCCACCGCCGACGGCATGCGGCCCAGCAGCGCCGAAACCTCGGTACCGGCCAGCGTGTAGCGGTAGATGTTGTCGACGAAGAACAGCACGTCGCGGCCCTTGCCGCTGGCGTCCTTCTCGTCGCGGAAGTACTCGGCCATGGTCAGGCCGGTCAGCGCGACGCGCAGGCGGTTGCCCGGCGGCTCGTTCATCTGGCCGTAGACCATCGCCACCTTGGAGTCCTTCGGGACCTCCAGGTTGACGACGCCGGACTCGGCCATCTCGTGGTAGAAGTCGTTGCCCTCGCGGGTACGCTCGCCCACGCCGGCGAACACCGACAGGCCCGAGTGCGCCTTGGCGATGTTGTTGATCAGCTCCATCATGTTGACGGTCTTGCCGACGCCGGCGCCGCCGAACAGGCCGACCTTGCCGCCCTTGGCGAACGGGCACATCAGGTCGATCACCTTGATGCCGGTCTCCAGCAGCTCGGTGGCCGAGGCCTGCTCGTCGAAGCTCGGGGCGTCGCGGTGGATTTCCCACGTGGTGCTGGCATCGATCGGGCCGGCTTCGTCGATCGGGTTGCCGAGCACGTCCATGATGCGGCCCAGGGTGCCGGCGCCGACCGGCACGGCGATGGCCTTGCCGGTATTGGTGGCGACCAGGCCGCGCTTCAGGCCGTCGGTCGAGCCCAGGGCGATCGCGCGCACCACGCCGTCGCCGAGCTGCTGCTGGACTTCCAGGGTGATGGCGGTGTTCTCGACCTTCAGCGCGTCGTACACCTTCGGCACTTCACCGCGGGGGAATTCGACGTCGACGACCGCGCCGATGATCTGAACGATCTTGCCCTGACTCATTGATGGATCCTCTAGATGAATACTTGACTGCGCGCCTTAGACAGCGGCGGCGCCGCCGACGATTTCGGAAATTTCTTGCGTGATCGCGGCCTGGCGGGCCTTGTTGTAGACCAGCTGCAGGGTGCCGATCAGCTTGCTGGCGTTGTCGCTGGCCGCCTTCATCGCGACCATGCGCGCGGCATGCTCGGAAGCCACGTTCTCCAGCACCGCCTGGTACACCAGCGACTCGATGTAGCGCGTCATCACGTGCTCCAGCACGGTCGCGGCATCGGGCTCGTACAGGTAGTCCCAGTCGTGGTGGGCCACCTTCGCCTCCGACGCAGGCAGCGGCAGCAGCTGGTCGAAGCTGGCCTTCTGCGTCATCGTGTTCACGAAGTGGTTGTAGACCAGGTAGACGCGGTCGACGCGGCCCTCGGTGAACGCGTCCAGCATCACCTTGATCACGCCGATCAGCTGCTCCACGTGCGGCGTGTCGCCCAGGTGGGTGACGCTGCCGACCATGTTGACCTTGATGCGGCGGAAGAAGGTCGAGGCCTTCTGGCCGATGGTCACCACGTCGACCTCGGCGCCCTTGTCCTGCCACTGGCGCACTTCGCCGAGCATCTTGCGGAACAGGTTGTTGTTCAGCCCGCCGGCCAGGCCGCGGTCGGAGGAGACCACGATGTAGCCGACGCGCTTGACCTGCTCGCGCGCCACCAGGAAGGGATGCTGGTAGTCGGTGCTGGCCTGGGCCAGGTGGCCGATCACCTGCTTCATCGCCTGCGCGTACGGGCGCGAGGTCTTCATCCGGTCCTGGGCCTTGCGGATCTTGGAGGCCGAGACCATTTCGAGCGCGCGCGTCACCTTGCGGGTGTTCTGCACGCTCTTGATCTTGGTTTTGATTTCGCGTCCGCCTGCCATACTCGCTTCGCTCGCCGTGATTAGTGATTCGTGATACGTGATTCGTGGTGGAATCCGCCAGGCAAGCGCCTTTGCGAATCACCAATCACGAATCACGAATCACGCTGGGTTACCAGCTGCCGGTGGTCTTGAACTCTTCGATGCCCTTCTTGAAGGCGGCCTCGATCTCGTTGTCCCACGCGCCGGTGGCGTTGATCTTCTCGATCAGCGCGCCCTGGGTATTGGCGAAGTGGGCGTGCAGGCCTTCCTCGAACGCCAGCACCTTGCCCACCGGCACGTCGTCCAGGTAGCCCTCGTTGACGGCGTAGATCGACAGCGCCTGGTTGGCGATCGACATCGGCGCGTACTGCTTCTGCTTCATCAACTCGGTGACGCGCTGGCCGCGCTCGAGCTGCTTGCGGGTGGCTTCGTCCAGGTCCGAGGCGAACTGCGCGAAGGCCGCCAGCTCGCGGTACTGGGCCAGCGAGATGCGGATGCCGCCCGACAGCTTCTTGATGATCTTGGTCTGGGCCGAACCGCCGACGCGCGACACCGAGATGCCGGCGTTCACGGCCGGGCGGATGCCGGCGTTGAACAGGTCGGTTTCCAGGAAGATCTGGCCGTCGGTGATCGAGATCACGTTGGTCGGCACGAACGCGGACACGTCGCCGGCCTGGGTCTCGATGATCGGCAGCGCGGTCAGCGAACCGGTCTTGCCCTTCACCTCGCCGTTGGTGAACTTCTCCACGTACTCGGCCGACACGCGCGCGGCGCGCTCCAGCAGGCGCGAGTGCAGGTAGAACACGTCGCCCGGGTAGGCTTCGCGGCCCGGCGGGCGCTTCAGCAGCAGCGAGATCTGGCGGTAGGCCACGGCCTGCTTGGACAGGTCGTCGTAGACGATCAGCGCGTCTTCGCCGCGGTCCATGAAGTACTCGCCCATGGTGCAGCCGGCGTAGGCGCTGATGTACTGCATCGCGGCAGACTCGGACGCGGTCGCGGCGACCACGATGGTGTGGGCCAGCGCGCCGTTCTCCTCGAGCTTGCGCACGATGTTCGCCACGGTCGAGGCCTTCTGGCCGATCGCGACGTACACGCACTTGATGCCGGTGCCCTTCTGGTTGATCACCGCGTCGATCGCCATCGCGGTCTTGCCGGTCTGGCGGTCGCCGATGATCAGCTCGCGCTGGCCGCGGCCGATCGGGATCATCGCGTCGACCGACTTGTAGCCGGTCTGCACCGGCTGGTCGACCGACTTGCGCCAGATCACGCCCGGCGCGACGCGCTCGACCGGCGCGGTCAGCTTGGCGCCCAGCGGGCCCTTGCCGTCGATCGGCTCGCCCAGCGCGTTGACCACGCGCCCCAGCAGCTCCGGGCCGACCGGGACTTCCAGGATGCGGCCGGTGGTCTTGGCCACGTCGCCCTCGCGCAGGTGCTCGTAGTCGCCCAGCACCACGGCGCCGACCGAGTCGCGCTCCAGGTTCAGCGCCAGCGCGAACGTGTTGTCCGGCAGTTCGATCATTTCGCCCTGCATCACGTCGGCCAGGCCGAAGATGCGCACGATGCCGTCGGACACGCTGGTCACGATGCCTTCGTTGCGGGATTCAGCGGACAGCTTGACCTGCTCGATGCGGGTCTTGATCAGTTCGCTGATTTCGGAGGGGTTGAGCGTGGTTGCCATCGTTCAGTCCTAGGTGCCGGCCGCCAGGGCCGTGCGTTCAAGTGAATTCAGTTCGCGAGCGAGTTCTGCAGGCGCGCCAGCTTGCCCTTGAGCGAGCCGTCGATCACCACGTCGCCCGCGTCGATCACCGCGCCGCCGATCAGCGAGGCATCGACCGCGGTGGTGACTTCCACCTCGCGGCCGAAGCGCTTCTTCAGCGCCGCGACGATCTTGTCCAGTTCGGCCTGCGACAGTTCGCCGGCCGAAGTCACGGTGGCCTTGACCACGCGCTCGGCCTCGGCGCGCAGCTGGTCGTACAGCCCGGCGACCTCCGGCAGCAGCGCCAGGCGCCCGGCTTGCGCCAGCACGCCGAGGAAGCGGACGAACGACTCGCCGGCCGCTTCCGGGGCCAGCAACGCGATCGCCTGCGACCGGTCGAGCTCCGGGTTCGCCAGCAGCCCGGCCACGCGCGGGTCGGCGGCGACCTGCGCGGAGAAGCGCAGCGCCTGCGACCATGCGGCCAAGCCGCCCTCGCCGCGCGCGACCGCGAAGGCGGCGCGCGCGTAGGGACGGGCAAGGGTCAAAGCCTGGCTCATCGATCAGATCTCCGAGGCCAGTTCGTCGAGCAGCGCCTTGTGCGCGTTCGCATCGATCTCGCGCTTGAGCAGCTTCTCGGCGCCGCTCACCGCCAGCGCGGAGACCTGCTTGCGCAGTTCCTCGCGGGCGCGGGTGGCGGCCGCCTCGATCTCGGCCTGGGCCAGTTCCTTCTGCCGGTTCGCCTCGGCGATGGCTTCGGACTTGGCGGCCTCGACGATCTGGTTGGCGCGCGCGTGGGCCTGGTCGATGATCTCGTTGGCCTTGGTGCGCGCGTCCTTGAGGGCCTCGTTGACCTTTTCCTGCGCCTGCGCCAGGTCCTTCTGGCTGCGATCGGCCGCGGCCAAGCCTTCGGCGATCTTCTGCTGGCGCTCCTCGATGGCCTTCAGCAGCGGCGGCCAGATTTTGGTCGCCACGATCCAGATCAGGCCAGCAAAGGCCAGCGCCTGGGCAATGATGGTAAAGGTGATGTCCATGGGTCGCTCAATCGATAGTTACGGGTGGCCGCGCCGCCGTGGCGGCGCAGGCCGGGCCTTCATCCGCGACCGGAGCGCGCCAGGCGCTCCGGCCACATCCCGCTATCGCTGGATCAGCCGCCGATCTGCGGCAGGCGCGAGACGAACTCGCCGACCAGCGGGTTGGCGAAGGCGAACAGCAGGCCGACGGCGACGCTGATGATGAACGCGGCGTCGATCAGGCCGGCGGTGATGAACATGCGGACCTGCAGCACCGGGATCAGCTCCGGCTGGCGGGCAGCCGACTCGAGGAACTTACCAGCCATGATGGCCAGACCGAGACCAGCACCCAGCGCGGCCAGGCCGATCATGATGCCGACGGCGAGGACGGTGGAGCTCTGGACTTGGGCGAGGTTGGTCAGGACGGCGAGGTACATGGTTTTCTCCAGGAACGAAGTTGCTTAAGGGTGATGAAGCGGATGAAGGGTGCAGCGAAACTCAGTGGCTGTCTTCCGACAGGCTCAGGTACACGATCGACAGCATCATGAAGATGAAGGCCTGCAGCGGAATGACCAGCAGGTGGAACAGCATCCAGCCGAAGCCGAAAGCGCCACCGGCGATCGCGCCGAACACGCCGGCGCCGCCGAGCACCCAGATCAGCAGGAACACGATCTCGCCGCCGAACATGTTGCCGAACAGTCGCATCGCCAGCGAAATCGGCTTGCTCAGCCACTCGACGATGTTGAGGATGAGGTTGAACGGCATCATCCACTTGCCGAACGGCGCGGTCAGGAACTCGTGGACGAAGCCGCCGATGCCCTTGGAGCGCAGCGAGAAGAACACCATCAGGAAGAACACGCTGATCGACATGCCGAGGGTGGCATTGACGTCGGCGGTCGGCACCGGCTTCCAGGCGTGGATGCCGACCCAGCCCAGCGGGGCGACGATGAAGTCGGCCGGGATCATCTTGATGAGGTTCATCAGGAGGATCCAGAAGAACAGGGTGATCGCGATCGGCGTCACCAGCTTGCTGCTGCCGTGGTAGGTGTCCTTGGCCTGGCGGTCGACGAACTCCAGGCAGATCTCCACGAACGCCTGCCACTTGCCCGGCACGCCGGCGGTGGCCTTGCGGGTCGCCAGCCAGAACGCGAACACCATCAGCAGGCCCATCAGCACGGCCATCACCAGCGTATCGACGTGCAGCACCCAGAACTTGCTGCCTTCCTTGAGCGGAACGGTCAGGTTGTGCAGGTGGTGCTGGATGTAGGAGGTGGGGGTCAGTGCCTCGCCTGCCATGTTGTCCGGAGCCCTTTAACTTGAATTTGGTTCAACGTCTGGCCAGGGCCAGAACCTGAAAGATCATCGCGACGGCGATACCCGCCAGCAGGGCCGTTGCAGGCAGCCGCCACCAGGCAAAGCCCAGCGCAAGCGCCACGATCACCAGCACCCACTTGAGCACCATCGCCAGGACCAGCCGGGTCATCGCCGCGCCTGCGGCCTGGACCCCGCCTCCCAGCGCCGTACGCGCCGCGACCCAGCCACCGGCGACGGTGGCGATGCCGGTCAGCGCGACGCCGAACGCGTACCTGCCTCCCACCAGAAGGAACAACAAACTGGCTATAGCTACCGCGACCAACGGATATACCGCTGCGCGCAGCATAAGCCGCCGACCCGTTTCCACGGGGTTCAGCACGTGAGTTCCTTTGACCTGAAGATGGAGGTAAGACGCGGATGCGCCTCGTCGAGCCGCGAAATTATAGCAATGCCGCAATTTGCGAGACAACCGGGACAAGTCATGGATTTGCTGCGGCGCAAAATCGCCAAACCCGCTCGTTGTAAGCGTTTTTTCGCGCGGAACTTTTGCCGGAGCGGCCTGTCTGAGCTTGCGGGCCTGCTTCCATTCCTCGTCGACAGCTCCTTGGCAGGCCGTGAAGCCCCGGGCAACCGGGGCTTCCTTTTGCGGGATCCGCAAGGCTCCGCGCGCGGATCCGCCTCCATTCGGCCCGTCGTGACGACGCGTCCACCGCCGTGACCCCGCCATGAACGCGAGGGCAGCGGGAGACCATACCTTCACGGATGTTGGACGAACGCGCTTTGCATAGTCGGGGCTCCGGGCGCGATCGCCCACGCCATCGAACACGGAGCCCCCGATGAAACACCTGCTCGCCCTCGTCCTGCCATGCGCGCTCGCCGCTGCGACGATCCCGCTCGCCCACGCCGCCGACGGCGACGACCGTTTCCAGCTGCGCCTGGGCGCGATGAACATCGACAACGACAACACGCTGCGCGGCGACACCGAGATCGACGGGCGATCGCTGTCCGGCTCGGAGGATTTCTCGTTCGGCGGCAAGGAATGGGAGCCGCGCGTGGATGGCCTGTTCCGCATCAGCCAGCGCCAGCGCCTGATCTTCGACTACTTCAAGTACGACAAGGACCGCCGCGAGACGCTCGGCGAGACGGTCAGCTACGGCGGCGTGACGGTGCCGTCGGGCAGCTTCGTCAAGGGCGAGCTGAAGTACCAGGTGGCCAGCCTGGTCTACGACTACTCGGTGGTGGACACGCCCCGCGCCAGCCTCGGCCTGCAGATCGGCGCGGAGTGGGCCAAGGTGTCCGCGAAGGGCTATGCCGACCTCGGCGACCTCTATACCGGCACCTTCGCCGACGAGAAGGAGGACGGCACCGCGCCGGTGGTCGGCCTGCGCTTCACCGCGCATCCGGGCGAACGCTGGCTGTTCAACATCCAGGGCCAGTACCTCAACACCGACTGGGGCGACTTCGGCGACTACGACGGCGACCTGAGCCGCGCCAACGCGATCGTCGAGTACCGCTTCACGCCGAACTTCGGCGTGTTCGTCGGCTACGACTGGTTCAAGCTCGACGTCGACCGCAAGGAGGACGCCGTGACGACCATCGGCCTGAAACAGGAGTTCAAGGGGCCGGTGGCGGGCATCACGCTGGCCTTCTGAACCGGTGGCGGGGTGCGAAGCGGGGCGCCCGGCAGCGGGCGCCCCGCGGACTACGGATTCGCGGCGGGCGGAGGCATCAGGTGCGTGGCGACGCAGATGTAGTCGGCCAGCGGCATCTCGCCGATCCCGGCGCGCCGTTCGTCGATCCGTTCCGGTGCCTCCATCGGCTTGGGAACCCACTTCCCGTCCACTGCCAGGAGCTGGCTGCCGTAGCGTTGCGGCTTGCCCTGCGCGGCCAGCACGCGATCGGTCAGCATCGCGAACTGGCGGGGCGTCACCTGTCCGCTGTCGAGCAAAGGCGCCAGCCGCGCCAGCACGTCGGCCTGGAATCCGGGATCGCGGTCCGCGTGCTGCACCAGTAGCCACGCGGCAGCCAGGCCGTCCTCCCCCACCTTGGCGACGTCCGGCAGCCCGCCGTGGTCGGCGGCGATGCGCTTGATCCTGGAAAGGTTCGCCGCATCGACCTCGGCCATCCGCTGCACCGCCGCTTGCGACCAATCGCCGTTGCGGGCCTCCTGGTCGATCCGTTCCATGTCCAGCAATTGCCGGCGGAGTTCCGGCTCGCTCGGCGGCGCGGTTTCCGTGCCGGGGCCTTTGCGCTGCAAGGGATGGCCATGCACGCGGACGAACTCCGCGGCCCCGGGGCATTGGGCGAGCGCCGCCACGAGGGCCGGGTCGTCCGCCGGTTGCGCCATGGCCGTGCCCGCCCAGGCCAGGAACGCCATCGCGATCTTCCGTCGCATCCGCACCGCTCCATGCGTGGTCGAAAGCCGATTATGCCCGCGCCGCCCGGGACCGGCACCCCAGGAACGACGACGCCCCGGCAGGCGGGGCGTCGTCGCGTCCGGCGGAAGCGTTCCGCCTACTTCTTCTTCGGGATGTACAGGTCGGTGATGGTGCCGTCGTAGACCTCGGCGCTCATGCCGACCGATTCGCTCAGGGTCGGGTGGGCGTGGATGGTGTGGCCGATGTCCTCGGCTTCGGCGCCCATCTCGATCGCCAGGCCGATCTCGGCCAGCAGGTCGCCGGCGTGCACGCCGACGATGGCACCGCCGATCACGCGGTGGGTCTCCTCGTCGAAGATCAGCTTGGTGAAGCCCTCGGTGCGGCCGATGCCGATCGCGCGGCCGCTGGCGGCCCACGGGAACTTGGCCACGCCGACCTTCAGGCCCTTGGCCTTGGCCTCGGTCTCGGTGACGCCGACCCAGGCGATTTCCGGGTTGGTGTAGGCCACCGACGGGATCACCCGCGCCACCCATTCCTTCTTCTCGCCGAAGGCGACCTCGGCGGCGAGCTTGCCTTCGTGCGTGGCCTTGTGCGCCAGCATCGGATTGCCGACGATGTCGCCGATCGCGAAGATGTGCGGCACGTTGGTGCGCATCTGCCGGTCGACCGGGATGAAGCCGCGCTCGGTGACCTGCACGCCGGCCTTCTCGGCATCGATCTTCTTGCCGTTCGGCGCGCGCCCGACCGCGACCAGCACGCGGTCGAAGGTGCCCTGCTCCAGCGCCGGCTTCTCGCCCTCGGTGGCCGATTCGAAGCTGACCGTGATGCCCTTCTTGTCGGCGCTGACGCCGGCGGCCTTGGTCTTGAGGTGCACCTCGATGCCCTGCTTCTTCAGGCGGTCGGCCAACGGCTTGACCAGGTCCTTGTCGGCGCCCGGCATCAGCTGGTCCATGAACTCGACCACGGTGACCTGGCTGCCCAGCGCGCTGTACACGGTGGCCATCTCCAGGCCGATGATGCCGCCGCCGACGACCAGCAGCTTCTTGGGCACCTCGGCCAGCTCCAGCGCGTCGGTGGAATCCATCACGCGCGGGTCGCCCCACGGGAAGTTCGGCAGCTTCACCGCCTGCGAGCCGGCGGCGATGATGCATTGCTCGAAGCGCAGCAACTGGGTCTTGCCGTCGGCGCCGGCGATCTCCAGCTCGTTGGCCGAGACGAACTTCGCCACGCCGGTGACGGTGCGCACCTTGCGCTGCTTGGCCATGCCGGCCAGGCCCTTGGTCAGGGTGCCGACGACCTTTTCCTTGTACTCGCGCAGCTTGTCGAGCGCGATCTTCGGCTTGCCGAACTCGACGCCGAAATCGCCGGCATGCGCGACCTCGTCGATCACCGCGGCGGCATGCAGCAGCGCCTTGGACGGGATGCAGCCGACGTTGAGGCAGACGCCGCCGAGCGAGGCGTAGCGCTCGACCAGCACGGTATCCATGCCCAGGTCGGCCGAACGGAACGCGGCGGTGTAGCCGCCGGGGCCGGCACCGAGCACGACCATGCGGCATTCGATGTCGGCCTTGCGGCCGCTGGACGGCAGCGCCTGCGCGACCACCGCCGGGTCCGGCGCGCGGTGCGACGGGGTCACCGGCGGCTTGCTGGTCGGGACCTCGGCCTTGGCCGGCGCCGGCTTGGCGGCGGCCTCGCCCTCGCTGTCCAGCACCACGACCACGTCGCCCTGCGACAGGGTGTCGCCGACCTTGACCTTCAGGGCCTTGACCACGCCGGCCGCCGAGGACGGCACCTCCAGGGTGGCCTTGTCCGACTCCAGCGTCACCAGGCCCTGGTCCTTGGCGACGGTGTCGCCGACGGCCACCAGCACTTCGATCACCGGCACGTCGCTGTAGTCGCCGATATCCGGAACCTTGACCTCGATCTCCGCCATGGGATTCTCCTCATTGCCCCGCCGGCGGGTCGCGGCGACGGGTATTGCAGCATGTGTAGGGGCGGCGCCAGGCGGCGCCGGAGCGGGCGCGGCGCCTCGTTACAGCAGCACGCGCCGCATGTCGGCCAGCACCTGGCTCAGGTAGGTGGTGAAGCGCGCGGCCAGCGCACCGTCGATGACGCGATGGTCGTAGCTCAGCGACAGCGGCAGCATCAGGCGCGGGGCGAACTGCTTGCCGTCCCAGACCGGCTGGATCGAGGACTTGGACACGCCCAGGATCGCCACTTCCGGCGCATTGACGATCGGCGTGAACGCGGTGCCGCCGATGCCGCCGAGCGAGCTGATCGAGAAGCAGCCGCCGCTCATGTCGGCCGGGCCGAGCTTGCCGTCGCGCGCCTTCTTGGCCAGCTCGGCGGTCTCCTGCGCGATCTGGTTGACGCCCTTCTTGTCCACGTCGCGGATCACCGGCACGACCAGGCCGTTCGGCGTGTCGGCGGCGAAGCCGATGTGGAAGTACTTCTTGAGCGTGAGGTTCTCGCCGCCCGCGTCGAGCGAGGCGTTGAACTCGGGGAACTGCCTGAGCGCGGCCGCGCTGGCCTTGATCAGGAACGCCAGCATGGTCAGCTTGACGCCCGACTTGGCCTTCTCGGCTTCCTTGTTGAGCTGCACGCGCAGTTCTTCCAGCTCGGTGATGTCGGCCTGGTCGAACTGGGTGACGTGCGGGATCATCGCCCAGTTGCGGGCGAGGTTGGCGCCGGAGATCTTCTTGATGCGCGACAGCGGCTGGGTCTCGACCTCGCCGAACTTGGCGAAGTCCACCTTCGGCCACGGCAGCAGGTTGAGGCCGCCGCCCGCCGCGGCGGCTCCGCCGGCCGCGGCCGGCACGCGGCCGCTCAGCGCGGCCTTGACGAACTTCTGCACGTCCTCGCGGGTGATGCGGCCGCCCTTCTCGGTGCCCTTGACCTGGTTCAGGTCGACGCCCAGTTCGCGCGCGAACACGCGCACCGCCGGGCTGGCGTACGGGACCTTCGACGGCAGCACGCTGTCGGCGTCGAACGTGACCGGCGGGGTGCTCGGCGCGCCGGCGGACGGCGCCGCCGCCACCGGGGCGGCCTGCTCCTGCCGGATCTCGCGCTCGGCGAGCCGGTCGGGCTGGGCCGGGTACGCCACCGGCGCGACCTGGGCGCCGGTCTCGGCGGACGCCACGCCGCGCGTCGGCACCGCGGCGGCGCCCTCGGCCTCGATCAGCGCGACGATGCTGCCCTGCGACAACGCATCGCCGACCTTGACCTTGATCTCCTTGACCACGCCGGCCACCGACGAGGGCACTTCCATCGTCGCCTTGTCCGACTCGAGCGTCACCAGGCCCTGGTCCTTGGCGACCGTGTCGCCGACCGACACCAGCACCTCGATCACCGGCACGTCGGTGTAGTCGCCGATGTCCGGCACGCGCGCCTCGACCACGCCGCCGGAGGCGGGCTTGGCGGCCTCGGCCTTCGCCGGCGCAGCCGGGGCCGGCTCGGACTTCGCCGCGGGCGCCGGGGCGGCGGCCTTCGCGGCCGGCTGGGCGCCTTCCTCGGCGGCTTCGATCAGCGCCACGACATTGCCCTGCGACAGCGTGTCGCCGACCTTGACCTTGATCTCCTTGACCACGCCGGCCACCGACGAGGGCACTTCCATCGTCGCCTTGTCGGACTCGAGCGTGACCAGGCTCTGGTCCTTCTTGACCGTGTCGCCGACCGACACCAGCACTTCGATCACCGGAACATCGCTGTAGTCACCGATATCGGGGACAAGTGCTTCCTTGATTTCGGCCATTACGGTACTCCGGCAACTGATGGGAAACCCCTATTGTGGCCGGCCGCGGGCGCAGCGCCAACCATTGCCGGGAAAGCTGCGCAAATGGCATGGCCCTCATTCCGTTTTGGCATCGCCGGCATCGCGCGACTTCAGTTCCACGCGCAACAGATCCAGCGGTGCGCCCGAAGGGAGACGATACGCCAGCGCATTGTCGAGGGCGTCTAGCGCCTGCATGCGCTGGCACAGGCGCAAGGCCAGCGGTTCGAGCCTGCGCGCCTGCGGTTCGACGATCTTCTCGATGCGTGCGTCCAGCCCGTCCAGCGAGCGCAACCGCGGTTCGCCGCCGGCCAGCGCGACCTGCACCGCGCCTGCGACGGCATCGCCGATCACCTGCGGCAGCAGCTCCTCGACCAGCGAGCCGATCTCGCCGTCGATGTCCACCTCGGTGAACTTGCCGCCGCTGAAGTCCTGGCGCAGGCGCGTGTCGAGCTTGTCGCGCACCTGCCCGAGCTGGTCGCGGGTCCTGGCGGGATCGCGGCTGAACCCGGCCGCGACCTCGCCGAGCGCGGTCAACGCGATGTCGGCCGCCTGCCGGCCGACTTCCTGCGCCAGCGGCACGGTCTGGCGCGTCTCGCGCTCGAATGCGGCGACCCGCTCGCCGTCCTCCTTCGACAGCGCCACCCACGCGTCGTCGACGAACATCCGGCCCTGGCGCATCACGATGCGCCGGGGCGCGCCGTCCTGCTTGATCAGGATCAGGCTGCGATCGTTGAGGGTGAGGTCGTAGTCGCTTTCGACGTCGCAGCGGACATTGCCGAGGCGGGTGTCGGCGTAAAGCGCCGGGCTGGCGAGCAGCAGGGTGGACACGGCAAGGAATCGCAACATGGCACGGCTCCGCGTGGTCATTACCCGGCATGTTGCCGGGACCGCCCGCCCGCCGCCCGTGCCGAAGGCGGGCATGACTTCCGGCAGCGCCGCGCTCAGCCGCGCAGGTACGGCAGCAGCGCGCTCCAGGCCCGTTCCAGGCGCGCCAGCGTGAACGCCGCATTGGCCGGACTGGTGGACGGCAGCGCCAGCACCGCCGGCGCGCGCGGCGACGCCGCCAGCTGCGGTGCGATATGGCGGCGCCACGCCTGCGCCGCGGTCGCGCCATTGCAGGCCACCACCGATATCTCGGGCAACGCGGCCAGCAGCTCCGGCAGCGGGTTCGGCACGATGCTCGCGCGGTCGATCGACGCATCGAGGCTGCCGTTGCGGACGCATTGCCCGATCACGTCCCACACGCCGACGCCGGAACGTTTCAGCGCGGCGATCCTGGCCGGGTAATCCAGCGCCGGATCGAACCGGAGCAGTCGCGCCATCAACGGCCAGAACCGGTTGCGCGGGTGCGCGTAATAGCGCGATTGCGCCAGCGATTGCGCGCCGGGCATGGAACCGAGCACGAGCACGCGGCAATGCGCGTCGAGCTGCGCGGGCAAGCCTTGGAGGAGCGTGTTCTTCGTCACGATGGCTGCATCTGGATGAACATCGGCAATGGCATGGAACCAGCGACGCCGCGGGTTTTCCCGCGAATTGCTGAATGAAAACGACGGCGTGCCGCCCGGGGTCGGCATCGATTCATATCGGCCGGACTACGGTGTGCCGCGCCCACCTCCACGGGCCTACGAGAAGAAAGAGGAGTCACCTCATGCGTTCGATTTCCATCCTGAGCCTGGCCACCGTCACTGCCCTCGCCTTTGCGCCTGCCGCGTTCGCGCAGGATACGGCCACCGCGCAACAGGACATCTACGGCAACCCGGTCAGCAACGAAACCGCTTCGGGCAAGCACTGGGCCGTCGTCGGCAGCGCCACGATCCTGCAGCCGAAGAGCGATCCTGCCACGGGCGTGAAGAAGCTCGACGGCGATGTCGCGCCCACGATCAGCGCCAGCTACTTCATCAACGACAACTGGGCGGTCGAATTGTGGGGCGCGGCCGACAAGTTCAACCACCGCGTCAAGAGCGACGCCGGCAAGATCGGCACGGTCGAGCAGCAACCGGTCGCGCTGAGCGCGCAGTACCACTTCGGCCAGGCCGACAACACCTTCCGCCCGTTCGTCGGCGTGGGCTACTACGAGTCGAAGTTCAGCAACGAGAAGATCGACGCGCTGGCGGGCGCCGACGGCCGGGTCGGCGTGGACAAGGCCAAGGGCGCGATCGGCACGGTCGGCGTCGACATGAACATCAACTCGACCTGGTTCGCCCGTGCCGATGCGCGCTACATGCACGCGCGCCCGGACGTCACCGTCGGCGGCGAGGGCACCGGCCAGGACCTGAAGCTGGATCCGTGGACCGTGGGCGTCGGCATCGGCGCGCGGTTCTGACCGCATCGTCCATCGCGATCTCGGAAGAAACGGGCCGCAAGGCCCGTTTCTTCTTGGCGGCCCCGGAACGCCCGTTCCACGCCGGGCGCCGCGGTGCGCGCCGGCGCCGGCTGCCCGCATACGGGCACGCCTTCCGCGGAGAAAACCGGGTCGCGCGCCCGGGATCAGAACGCCGGCAGCACCGCGCCGTGGTACTTCTGCTCGATGAAGGCCTTCACTTCCGGGCTGGTCAACGCCTTGGCGAGCTTCTGCACGCGCGGGTCGTCCTTGTTGTCGGCGCGGGCGACCAGGTAGTTCACGTACGGCGAGTCCTTGCTCTCGATCGCCAGCGCGTCCTGGGTGGGATTGAGGCCGGCATCGAGCGCGTAGTTGGTGTTGATCAGCGCCAGATCGACCTGGTCGAGCACGCGCGGCAGCATCGCCGAGTCCAGCTCGCGGAACTTCAGGCCCTTGGGGTTCTCGACGATGTCGCGTTGGGTCGACAACGCATTGGCGGGATCCTTCAGTTTGATCAGCCCGGCCTTGTCGAGCAGGATCAGCGCGCGGCTGTTGTTGCTCGGGTCGTTGGGGATCACCACGTCCGCGCCCTGCGGCAGCTCGGCCAGCGACTTGTAGCGGCGCGAGTAGGCGCCGAACGGCTCGATGTGCACGCCGACCACGGTCACCAGGTCGCTCTTGCGGTCGCGGTTGTAGGCGTCCAGGTACGGCTCGGTCTGGAAGTAGTTGACGTCGATCTGCTTCTGCACCACCTGGTCGTTGGGCTGCACGTAGTCGTTGAACACGTGCACGTCGAGCTTGACGCCCTCCTTTTCCAGCAGCGGCTTGACCACGTCGAGGATCTCGGCGTGCGGCACCGCGGTGGCGGCGACGCTGAGCGTGTCGCCCTTGGAGGACGACGCGCCGCCGCAGGCGGACAGCGCCAGCGCGGAGGCGACCAGCAACAACGGACGGAGCAGGAAGGTCTTCATCGGCGATTCCAAGGGGGGAGAGTGGGAAACCGTAGCAAAACAGACTGCCTGTGGAAGGGTTTCAACCGCTCCCACGGGCGGATCGACCCGCAGGCGAACCGGCTCAACGCCGGCTGTAGTGCGCCACCAGCCGGTCGCCGAGCATCTGCAGCACCTGCACCAGCACCAGCAGCAGCACGACCGTGACCAGCGCGACATCCGAGCGCGAGCGCAGGTAGCCCTCGCGGTAGGCGACGTCGCCGAGTCCGCCCGAGCCGATCGCGCCGCCCATCGCGGTGAAGCCGATCAGCGCGATCGTGGTCACGGTGGCGCCGGCGATCAGGCCCGGCAGCGCTTCCGGCAGCAGCACCTTGAACACCAGCTGGCGGGTGGTCGCGCCCATCGCCTGGCTGGCCTCGACCACGCCGCGGTCGACCTCGCGCAGCGCGGTCTCGACCAGCCGCGCGTAGAACGGCGCGGCGCCGACCACCAGCGGCAGGATCGCGCCGCGCACGCCCAGCGAGGTGCCCATCAGCGCCAGCGTCAGCGGGATCATCGCGATCATCAGGATGATGAAGGGCACCGAGCGCAGCAGGTTGACCACCAGCGCCAGCACGCCGTGCAGCACCGGGCGGCGGCGCAGCTGCGGCGAACCGCTGAGGAACAGCAGCACGCCCAGCGGCAGCCCGATCAGCAGGGTCAGGGGCAGCGAACCGGCCAGCATCGACAGGGTGTCGAGCGTGGCGCGGCCGATCTCGCCCCACTTGGCGGCATCGAGGTTGCGGAAGAAGCCGTCCGCGGCGGCGATCAGCGGGGCGTTCATGCGCGCAATTCCTCCACGTGCACGCCGGCGGCGGCGAATCCCGCCTGCGCCGCGGCGATGTCGCCGCCGACCAGCGCGACGGTCAGCTGGCCGTACGGCGTGTCCTTGATGCGGTCGATGCGGCCGGACAGGATGTTGTAGTCCACGCCGGTATCGCGCGCGATCCGGCCCAGCAGCGGCTGGTAGGTGTCGCCGCCGAGGAAGGTCAGGCGCACGATGCGCCCGGCCACCGCGTCGAAATCGCGGTGCAGTTCGCCCTCGTCGACGTGCTCGGCCTCGGAAACGAAGCGGCGCGTGGTCGGGTGCTGCGGATGCAGGAACACCTGCGTCACCGGCCCGCTCTCGACCAGGTGGCCGGCATCGAGCACGGCGACGCGGTCGCAGACGCGGCGGATCACGTCCATCTCGTGGGTGATCAGCACGATCGTCAGGCCCAGCTCGCGGTTGATCTTCGCCAGCAGCGCCAGCACCGCGGCGGTGGTCTGCGGGTCGAGCGCGCTGGTGGCCTCGTCGCACAGCAGGATCCGCGGACGCGTGGCCAGCGCGCGGGCGATCCCGACGCGCTGCTTCTGCCCGCCCGACAGCTGCGCCGGGTACTTGCCGGCATGCGCCTGCAGGCCCACGGTGCCCAGCAGCTCGGCCACGCGCGCGTCGATCTCGGCGCGCGGCGTGCCGGCCAGCTCGAGCGGGAAGGCGACGTTGCCGGCCACGGTGCGCGAGGACAGCAGGTTGAAGTGCTGGAAGATCATGCCGATCCGCCGGCGCAGCGCGCGCAGGCCGTCGCGGTCCAGTGCCGTGGCGTCCTGGCCGTCGATCAGCAGGCGCCCGCCGCTGGGCTCCTCCAGCCGGTTGATCAGCCGGATCAGCGTGGACTTGCCGGCGCCCGAATGGCCGATGATGCCGAACACCTCGCCGGCCCGGATCTCCAGGTCCAGCGGATGCAGGGCGACGACCTCGCGGCCGGCGACGGAATAGGACTTGTGCAGGCGCTGGAACTGGATCACCGCGCTGGGAACCGGGTCGGGGAACGGGGGGGGCGTGAAGCCTACCAGCGCAGGGCCGGCGCCGGGGGCTTCGAAAGGTGGAATCTTATTCCCATTGGTTCTCAGGCGCCCCGCCAGGCCAGGGTCGCGGCCCCGTCGCGGGACCGTGCCCGGCGGCGGCTTCGTTACGGCGCCCCGGTCCGGCTGCTAGGGTGACGGCCGGCAGACCAGGGGGCAGGACCGTGAGCGCGCCAGGACCGGACGGCAAGGACTACGAGATCAGCCCGCATTGGCTGTGGGCCACGCCGTTGGCGCTGGGGCTGGCGGTGCTGGTGGTGACCGCGCTGATCGTGAAGGGCCGTTATGCCTCGCTGGACGATGCCCTGCGCACCACCGGCAAGGTCGTCGCCCTGCGCGAGCGCTGGCTGAACACCCGAGAGGACGGCCTCGTCAAGTACTACTGCCCGCAGGTGGCGTTCGAAACCGCGCGCGGCCAGCCGGTCCAGTTCGTCGGCGAGGCCTGCTCGACGCAGCGATCGCCCGCGGTCGGTGCCGAGGTCAAGGTCTACTACCGCCCGGACGCGCCGGAGCAGGCGATCGTCGGCGGATTCGTCGGTACCTGGGGCACGCCACTGATCTGGGGCGGGCTGGGCCTGCTGTGCACGGCGCTAGGCCTGTGGCTGGCCGCGCAGGCGATGTCCGCGAAACGCCGGCCGTCGCGCCGCGGCCGCCGTCAACGGAAGCCGGACGGCCGCTGAGCTCCGTCGGACCGGCGGCCTACGGATGGTCCAGGGGCGGCAGCGGCTTCACCTTCCGCACCCGCTCGCGCCGCAGCAGGTAAAGCCCGCTGGCGACGATGATCGCCGCGCCGATCCAGGTCGCCCGGTCCGGCAGCACGCGCCACAGCAGCCAGTCCCAGCCGATCACCCAGACCAGGCCGGTGTACTCCAGCGGCGCCACCATCGAGGCTTCGCCCGACTGGAACGCCCGGGTCAGCGCGACCTGGCCCAGCGCGCCGGCCAGGCCCATGCCGGCGATCAGCGCGGCATGCGCCGGCTGCAGCGGCACCCAGACCGGGATCGCCAGGACCGCCGCGCCGACCGTCATGATCAGCAGGAACCACACCACCATCGACTGCGAGGTGTCGGTGCGGGTGAGCAGGCTGACCGTGACCGAGGCCACCGCGTACGACACCGCCGCCAGCAGCACCATCAGCCCGGGCAACGAGATGATGCCGTCGACGCCCGGCCGCAGCACCACGATCACGCCGACCAGGCCGATGGCGATCGCGGTCCAGCGCCGCGGCCCCACCCGCTCGCCCAGCAACGGCACCGAAAGCGCCGCCACCAGCAGCGGCGAGACGAAGTAGATCGTGTAGGCGGTGGACAGCGGCATGCGCTTCAGCCCGTACACGAAGCAGCCGATCATCGCCATGCCGAGCGCGCCGCGCAGCAGGTGCAGGCCCCAGCGCACCGGCACCATCGAGCGCACGCCGGCGCTGGCCAGCACCCAGGCCAGCACGAACGGCAGCGAGGCACCGCCCCGCAGCATGGTCACCTGCAACGGCGGGTAATGCGCGGACAGCAGCTTCATCGCGGCGTCCATCAGCGAGAAACTGGCGACCGCGGCCAGCATCCACGCGACCGCGCGGACAGGGGAACGAGTGTTGGGCATGCCTCATTATCGCCGGCGACGGCCGCGAAGGCACCGCATCGCCGGCCGGACGCGTGCGCAGGGCGCCGGCGCGGTGCCCCAGGTCGCCACGGCGGCCGCCCGGTTCTAAACTGGACGTCGTTTTTCCCGGGAATACGCCATGCCTTCCTTCGATATCGTCTCCGAGGTCGACAAGCACGAGCTGACCAACGCCGTGGACCAGGCCAACCGCGAGCTGTCCACCCGCTTCGACTTCAAGGGCGTGGACGCGAAGTTCGTGCTCGAGGACGACAAGCTGATCACCCAGTCGGCGCCGAGCGACTTCCAGCTCAAGCAGATGACCGACATCCTGCGCCAGCGCCTGGGCGCGCGCGGCATCGACTTCCGCTGCCTGGAATTCGGCGACGTGGAGACCAACCTCGCCGGCGCGCGCCAGAAGATCACCGTCAAGCAGGGCATCGAGCAGAAGGTCGCCAAGCAGATCGCCGCCAGGATCAAGGAGGCCAAGCTCAAGGTCGACAGCCAGATCAACGGCGACAAGCTGCGCGTCACCGGCAAGAAGCGCGACGACCTGCAGGAGACGATCGCCCTGCTGCGCAAGGCCGAGTTCGAGGTGCCGCTGCAGTTCGACAACTTCCGCGACTGAGGCGGGCGATGCAGCACGACGACGCTCCCGCCGCCAGGCCCGACTACCTGGGCGATACCCGCCGCTGGATCGAGCGCGCGGTGATCGGCCTGAACCTGTGCCCGTTCGCCAAGGCGGTCTACGTCAAGGACCAGGTGCGGCTGGTGCTCAGCGACGCCACCACGCCCGAGGCGCTGCTGGAGCAGCTGGCCGAGGAACTGGTGCTGCTGCGCGATACCCCGGCCGAGCGGATCGACACCACGCTGATCGTGCATCCGGACGTGCTGGGCGATTTCCTCGACTACAACGACTTCCTCGACAACGCCGACGCGGCGGTCGAGGCGCTGGACCTGCAGGGCGTGCTTCAGGTGGCCAGCTTCCACCCCGACTACCAGTTCGCCGGCGCCGCGCCGGACGACATCGGCAACTACACCAACCGCTCGCCGTGGCCGACCCTGCACCTGCTGCGCGAGGACAGCGTCGAGCGCGCCGTCGCCGCGTTCCCCGACCCGGACGTGATCGTGGAGCGCAACCTCGAAACGCTGGACAAGCTCGGCCATGAGGGCTGGGAGAAGCTGTTCCGCTGAATTCCGCCCCGCCCGGTCGTGCGTAGAAGGGGCTTTCGCGGGAGCGGCCTCAGCCGCTCCTGCAGGGTTGTTCCGCCAGCCATTCCGTGCCTGCCTCTCTTGCCGTTCGGAGGAATCCCATGTCACTGACGCCCCTCATATCCGCCTGGCCCGCCGCCCCGCTGCAGGACCGGGTGATCCTGGTCACCGGCGGCGCCCAGGGCATCGGCCGCGGCATCGCCCAGGCCGTGCTCGGCGCCGGCGGCCGCGTGCTGATCGGCGACCTCGACGCGGAAGCCGGCAAGGCCTGCCTGCGCGAGTGGAACCTGCCCGGGCGGTGCGCGTTCGCCAGGCTGGACGTGGCCAGCGAACGCAGCGCCGCGCGCTTCGCCGCGGCCGCGCTGGCCCGGTTCGGGCGCATCGACGGGCTGGTCAACAACGCCGGCATCGCCGACCCGCACGTGCCGCCGCTGGACGCGCTGGACTGGAGCGAATGGCAGCGCCGGCTGTCGTCGCTGCACGGCGCGTTCCTGTGCAGCAAGCACGCCCTGCCCGCGCTGCGCGAAGCCGAGGGCAGCGGCGCGATCGTCAATATCCTCTCGACCCGCGCCTACCAGTCCGAGCCGCACAGCGAGCCCTATGCCGCGGCCAAGGGCGGCCTGCTCGCCTTCACCCACGCGCTCGCCCTGAGCGAAGGACCTGCGGTGCGGGTCAACGCGATCGCGCCGGGCTGGATCGCCACCGACGACTGGCAGGCCCCCGCGCGGCGGCGCACGCCGAAGCTGTCGCGCCGCGACCATGCCCAGCACCCGGCCGGGCGGGTCGGCGCACCGCCGGACATCGCCCAGCTGGCGGTATACCTGCTCTCGCCCGGGCTGTCCGGGTTCGTCACCGGCCAGGACTTCGTCGTCGACGGCGGGATGACCCGCAAGATGCAGTACGCCTGAGCCTGCCGGTTGCCGTTCCGCGCCATCGGATGGCGCGCGCGGCCATTCGTTCAAATTCCGTCAACATTTCGCAAAGGTTTCGACATACAGTGCCGCGGCGCGGAAAGACACCGCGCGGTCGCCGGCCTTGCGCAGGGCCGGAAGGAACCCAGCCAGCGCACCAAAGGACCCGATCCATGCCGTTGCACCCCTCCGTTCTCCCGGCGCCGCATGGCGCTGCCGCCCCCGTTCGCCCGGCCCTGCGCCGCAACGCGCTCGCCTGCGCCTGCGCCGGCCTGCTGCTGGCCTCGGCCGCCGCCTCGGCGCAGGACGCCGCCCCGCGCGGTGCCGACACGGCCACCTCGCTCGACCAGATCACCGTCACCGCCGAGCGCCGCGAGCAGAACCTGCAGGAGGTCCCGGTCTCGGTCGGCGTGATGCAGGGCGAGGCGATGCGCAACATCACCGCCGGCGGCGACGACACCCTGCTGGCGCTGTCCGGCCGCGTGCCCAGCTTCTATGCCGAGACGACCACCGGCCGCATCTTCCCGCGCTTCTACATCCGCGGCCTGGGCAACATCGACTTCTACCTCGGCGCCTCGCAGCCGGTCTCGATCATCCAGGACGACGTGGTGCTCGAGCACGTCGTGCTGAAGTCCAACCCGGTCTACGACCTGGACCAGGTCGAAGTGCTGCGCGGCCCGCAGGGCACGCTCTTCGGCCGCAACACCACCGCCGGCATCGTCAAGTTCGACTCGATCAAGCCCAGCGACGAGTACGCCGGCCGGGTCAGCGCCAGCTACGGCAGCTACAACACCGTCTCGCTCGACGGCGGTTTCGGCGGCCCGATCAACGACGTGCTCTCGTTCCGCGTCTCGGCGCTGTACCAGCACCGCGACGACTGGGTCGACAACACCTACCGCGGCCCCAGCGCCGACGGCACGGTCACGCCCAAGAAGGACGCGATGGGCGGCTACGACGACCGCAACGCGCGCCTGCAGTTGCTGCTCAAGCCCAGCGACGAGTTCTCGATCCTGGCCTCGGCGCACACCCGCGACTACGACGGCACCTCCACCCTGTTCCTGCGCGGCGCGCTCACGAAGGGCTCCAACAAGGTCGACGTGCCACGCGACAAGGTCGCCTACGACGAAGCCCACGACAACCCGCAGGCCTACAAGACCCACGGCGGCTCGATCAAGGCGGTCTACGACTTCGGCAACGTCTCGCTGACCTCGATCAGCGCCTACGAGACCACCTCCGGCTACAGCCGCGGCGATACCGACGGCGGCGCCGCGGCCGACTACCCGGTCAACGGCGTGCCGAACGGCTACGGCCAGTCGATGGGCCAGATCCGCGACCTCGACCAGTACACCCAGGAACTGCGCCTGGCCAGCGACGAGACCGATCCGCTGTCCTGGCAGGTCGGCGCGTTCTGGTTCGACGGCCGCGACACCACCGATTTCTACCAGCGCGCCTATTTCCTGGAAGGCGCCGCGCGCAACCCGAACAACTGGGTGCGCCTGCGCAACAGCAACACTTCCTGGGCCGGGTTCGGCCAGGTCAGCTGGAAGGCCACCGACCAGCTGACCCTGACCGCCGGCGTCCGCCAGACCCGCGACTCCAAGGAAACGCGCCTGCTGAAGACCGCCGACCGCGCCGACGGCACCGTCACCTATACCGGCCGCCGCGACGTGAAGATGGCCGACACCCAGCCGAGCTGGGACCTGAGCGCGATGTACCAGTTCACCCCCGAGTTCGGCGCCTACGCGCGCGTCGCCCGCGGCTTCCGCGGCCCGACCATCCAGGGCCGCTCGGCGGTGTTCAACGCCGACTTCACCACCGCCGACTCGGAAACCATCCTGTCGTGGGAAGCGGGCATCAAGAGCAGCCTGTTCGACAACCGCCTGCGCCTGAACGCCACCGCGTTCACCTACACGGTCGACGACATCCAGCTCAACGGCAACGACTCCAACGGCAACGGCGTGCTGTTCAACGCCGACAAGGCCAAGGCCTACGGCCTGGAGGCCGACCTCGACTGGCGCCCGGTGCCGAACCTGGCGATCAGCGCCGGCCTGAGCCTGCTGCACAGCGAGATCAAGGACAAGCGCGTGTACGCCCAGGTCTGCGGCCTCAACGGCGTGGTGGTGTGCACGGTCGACGACCCGACGATCAAGGTCGGCGCCAACACCTTCGCCCAGATCGACGGCAACCCGCTGCCGAACGCGCCCAAGTACAACCTCAACCTGAGCGCCCGCTACGACATCCCGGTCGACGACGGCGGTTCGTACTTCGTCGCCACCGACTGGAACAAGCAGGGCTACACCAGCTTCGTCCTGTACGACAGCACCGAGTTCAACGCCAAGGGCAGCTTCGAGGGCGGCCTGCGCGTGGGCTACACCGGCGGCTACGGCGCCTGGGAAGTGGCCGCGTTCGCGCGCAACATCACCAACGAGAAGAACCTCAAGGGCGTGATCGAGAACTACATGGCCGCGGTGTACAACGAACCGCGCATCGTCGGCGTGTCGTTCAACCTCAACTGGCCGTGATCCGCGGGCGGTGATTCACGAAGGGCCGGCTGCCTGCAGCCGGCCCTTCGTATTTGGACGTGCGGGACTCGGGACTCGGGACTCGGGACTCGGGACTCGGGACTCCAAAACAGGAGCTTCGGCCTCGATTGCCTGCCAAGTGTTTTTTTAGGCTTTTTGCGCCGATTCTTGCTCTTTTGTGGGAGGGGCTTCAGCCCCGACAGAAGGCCGGCAAGGCCTGTCGGGACTGAAGTCCCTCCCATACCTGCACTCGATCCGAAGCGGGCTTGTTGCTTTTCCGGGTCCCGGTCCCGGGTCCCGGCTTCTCAGGTAAAGCCCGTCGAGGCTGAAGCCTCTCCTACAAACAGCGCTCGATCGAAGCAGGCTTGTCGCCTTGCCGAGTCCCCAGTCCCGAAACCCGAGTCCCGGCCTCATCCAGACCGGCATTCCTCCAGCAACCGCTGCGCCTCGTCCAGCGATGCCACGATGCGATGCCCCAAGGCCAGCACCGCCTCGTCGGGCGCCACCAGGTCGGGAATCTGGATCGGCGTCATGCCCGCCGCCAGCGCGGCCTGCACGCCGGTCGGGGAATCCTCCAGCACCAGGCAGTGCTCGGGCGCGATGCCCAGCTTGCGCGCGGCCAGCAGGTAGATGTCCGGCGCCGGCTTGGCGTGCTCCACGTCGCTGCTGGTCGCGACCGCGTCGAAGCGCCACAGCAGGTCGGCCGCTTCGAGCTTGCGCAGCGCCAGCGGCCGCTGGGTCGAGGTGCCCACTGCGCGCGGGATGCCGTTCGCCGCCAGCCATTCCAGCAGCGCGATGATGCCCGGCCGGTGCGGAATGCCCTGCTCGACGACATCGCCGTACAGCTCGCGGGCGCGGCCGAGCAGCGCATCGGCGCGCACCTCCCCGATCCGTTCGGCCAGCATCGCCCGGCACGCCGCATCGCCCTTGCCGACCATGCCGAGCCAGTAGTCTGGCGCGATGTCCTCGCCCAGCAGCGTGCTCGCCTGCGCCAGGCATTCGATGATCGCCCGCTCGCTATCGAGCATCAGCCCGTCCATGTCGAAGATCACCGCCCTCGGCAACGACGGCAGCGGCAAAACCGCGTTCATGTGGATTCTCCTGCGAACAACGCGTCGAGATCGGCCTGCGCCAGCGCGCGCCATTGTCCCTCGGGCAGGCCGCCCAGCCCCAGCCCGCCGATGCGGCTGCGGTGCAGCGCGACGACGCGGTTGCCGGTGGCGGCGAACATCCGCCGCACCTGGTGGTAGCGCCCCTCGTGCAGGGTCAGGCGGGCGCGGCGGGCATCGAGCGCTTCCAGCTCCGCCGGCAGCAGCGGCTTGGTTTCCGACTCGAGCATCAACGTGCCGCTGGCGAACAGCTCCGCCTCGTCGCCGCGCAGGTCCTGCGCCAGCTCTGCCTCGTACACCTTGCCGAGCCTCGACTTGGGCGAGACGATCCGGTGCAGCAGCGCGCCGTCGTCGGTCATCAGCAGCAGGCCGCTGGTGTCGCGATCGAGCCGCCCGACCGGCGAGATCAGCGGCGAGCGCAGCCGGAAGCGCGGCGGCAGCAGGTCGTAGACCAGCCGGCCGCTGTCCTTGGTCGAGCAGGTGTAGCCGACCGGCTTGTGCAGCATCAGCGCGAAGCCCGGCGGCGGGTCCAGCGCCTCGCCGTCGAAGCGGATCGCCTCGTGCGGCACCTGGTCGTCGGCGTACAGCACCTCGCCCTGCGCGTCGGTGAACAGGCCCTCGCGGAACATCTGCTGCACCTGCCTGCGGCTGCCGTAGCCGAGGTTGGCGATGTGCTTGACCAGCTTCATGCGCGCGCCCCGCGCACCGCGGCGATCGCCTTGAAACCGTCGCGTTCGGCGAGCACCTGCACCGCGTCGAACTGCGCGCCCAGCACCTGCTCGTAGGGCAGGTGCCGGTTGGCGACGAGCAGCAACCGGCCACCCGGCCGAAGCGCGCGGGCCGCCACCTCGATGAAGCGCCGGCCGATGTCCGGCCTCTCCTCGCGCGACGGCGCGTGGAACGGCGGATTGCTGACGATGAAATCGAAGCTCCCGCTCAACCCGGCGGTGACGTCGTGCCAGTGGTAGCCGAGCCGCACCTCGTCCTCGAACGAACGCAGGTTGGTCCGCGCCAAGGCCAGCGCGCGCGCCTCGGCCTCGTAGAGATCCAGCGCCCGCACCTGCGGGCAGCGCCGCAGCAGCTCGCTGGACAGGTACCCGTAGCCGGCGCCCAGGTCGGCGCCGTGTCCGGCCAGATCGGGCGGGAACTGCCCGGCCAGCAGCGCCGAGGCCGCATCGATGCGATCCCAGGCGAACACGCCCGGGCGACTGCTGAACCGCCCATCGAGGATCGGGCGCGGCGCGTCCAGCGCCAGCCAGCGCGCCAGCAGGTCGCCGTCATGTCGCCCCTGCAGCGGTGCGGTCCAGTAGACGCGGCAATGGTTCTTGGTCAGCTTGCCGCCGAGGCCCGCCAACTGCTGCAGGTCGCTCTCGCCGGACTTGGCGCCCTCATCGTTGGCCTGGCAGGCCAGCACGACGCCACCCGGCGCCGCCAACGACACGGCCCGCGCGAACAGCGCCCGCGCCTCGTCGCGCTGCCGCGGCGGCAGCACCAGCACCAGCGGATAACGCGCCCCGGCCGACTCGACCGCGGCCTCGTCGAGCACCGTCCAACCGCCCCGCTCCAGCGCATCGGCGAACGGCCGGAAACTCTGCTCGCACAACAGCCCCTCGGCGGCGGCATGCTGGCGCAGCGGCCAGCCCTCGCGCGCGCGCAGGAACAGCACGCGCCCGGCCGGCCAGCGCAATGCGCCTTGCGCGAACGGCAGGAACAGGGTTTCGAGCGGAGCGTCTTGCGTGGCGGGCATTGCGGGCGACGACAACGGGGAGCCGCACATTCTATCGATTGCGGACGAAGGCCGCTGTCCGGCCCACTATCTGCCCCGAGCCAGCGCCCTCCTTGGTTTTGTCTTTGCTGTCGCTGTTGCTCCTGATCTTGCCCTGGATAACACCTCCTCGCGCAGCGGCGCGCCGACCTCTCCTGCGGCGTGCGTGCACGAGCAAGGAAAAGTGACTCGCCCGAAAGGGCGAAAGCTTTTGCTCTAGGCAAACACAATCGACTCAAACCGCACCGGGAAAAACCCGTCGGGACTGAAGTCCCTCCCACATGTTCATCCGCGGGTTCCATCCACGAATCTCTGGTCCGCAGCGCAGCCGCAATCCTTGTCCTGGAGAAACGACACCGGCATCGAATTCCTCCACTAATGAAGGAACCCATCATCAATATCACCGCGCACGCATCGCGGAAACGCGAAAAAAACAGCCCGCCTGCTGCCGCGCAGCACGAAATCGCCTTGCGACGCTTCAAATCCCTATGCTCCAATCGGATCGCAGCACGAAGCTGCAATCCATAAGCCGCAACACGACTACATGGAGGGGGACAGAATGATTCTCGAGCAACCGTGGTTGAAGAGTTATCCCGCCGGCGTGCCGCACAAGATCGACCCCGACGAATACCCGTCCATCGTATCTGTCCTGCAATCCTCCCTCGAAAAATACCGCGACCGTCCCGCGTTCTCCCACATGGGACGTTCCATCACCTACGCCGAGGTCGACGCCTACAGCAGGCAGTTCGCGGCCTACCTCGCCGGCGAACTGAAACTCAAGAAGGGCGATCGCCTCGCGATCATGATGCCCAACTGCCTGCAGTACCCGATCGCGCTGTTCGGCGCCCTGCGTGCCGGCCTGACCGTGGTCAACACCAACCCGATGTACACCGCCCGCGAACTGAAGCACCAGCTCGTCGACTCCGGCGCCAGCGCCATCCTGGCCCTGGACAACTTCGGCAAGACCGTGCAGGACGTGATCGCCGAGACCCAGGTGAAGCAGGCGATCACCACCGGCCTGGGCGACATGCTGCCGTTCCCCAAGGGCAGCATCGTCAACTTCGTGCTCAAGCATGTGAAGAAGATGGTGCCGGACTACCGCCTGCCGGGCGCGATCCGCTTCCGCGAGGCGCTGGCGCTGGGCGACAGGCATCCGCTGCCGAACGTGGACATCGCTTCGGGCGACATCGCCTTCCTGCAGTACACCGGCGGCACCACCGGCGTGTCCAAGGGGGCGATGCTCACCCACCGCAACCTCGTGGCCAACATGCAGCAGGCCTCCGCCTGGATCGGGACCAATGCCCGCATGGGCGAGGAAGTCATCGTCACCGCGCTGCCGCTGTACCACATCTTCGCGCTGACGGCGAACTGCCTGGTCTTCATGAAGTTCGGCGGGCGCAACCACCTGATCACCAATCCGCGCGACATGCCCGGGTTCGTGAAGGAACTCGGCAAGGTGCCCTTCACCGCGATCACCGGCGTGAACACGCTGTTCAACGGCTTGCTTAACACGCCCGGCTTCGACCAGCTCGACTTCTCCAACTTCAAGCTCTCGCTCGGCGGCGGCACCGCCGTGCAGCGCGCGGTGGCCGAGCGCTGGAAGAAGGTCACCGGCTGCACCCTCGTCGAGGCCTACGGCCTGACCGAGACCTCGCCGGCGGCCTGCATCAACCCGATGGACATCGCCGAGTACAACGGCTCGATCGGTTTGCCGGTGCCGTCCACCGAGGCCTGCGTGATGGACGACAACGGCAACGTGCTGGGCACGGACGAGATCGGCGAGCTGTGCATCCGCGGCCCCCAGGTGATGAAGGGCTACTGGCAGCAGCCGGCCGAGACCGCCAGGATCATCGACGAGCAGGGCTGGCTGCATACCGGCGACATGGCGCGCATGGACGGCGACGGCTTCTTCTACATCGTCGACCGCAAGAAGGACATGATCCTGGTCTCGGGCTTCAACGTGTATCCGAACGAGGTCGAGGACGTCATCGCCCTGATGCCCGGCGTGCTGGAAGTGGCAGCGTTCGGCGTGCCCGACGAGAAGTCCGGCGAGGCGGTCAAGGTCGTGATCGTCAGGAAGGATCCCCACCTCACCGAGGAGCAGGTCAAAGCGCATGCGCGCGCCAACCTGACCGGATACAAGCAGCCCAAGTACGTGGAGTTCCGCACCGAGCTGCCCAAGAGCAATGTGGGCAAGATCCTGCGCCGCGAATTGCGCGCCGAAGCCGCGGCGCAGTGAACCCGCGCGAATTCAGGCGACGATGGTTCGATGCTGAAATATCTTCGTCGCCGCGCAAGCGGCGATGAAGAGCTTGAAGCAACGCACCCGCCAAAAGCGCTGTCCATCACGAAAACGAAGCACGTACGCCAGCCAGGCGCGCCATTTGCGCCGCGCGCTTCCGCGTGAAGACTCCAAAGCGCGCCACCGCATCGCATGCCCGCTTGATCGCGCGGCTGCCCCAAGTATGCTAGGCCCCGCGGCAGACGCGGCGCATCGCGCCTCGTGCAAGGAATTCCACGACAGGCTGCAAGCCTGCATCGCAGAACAGGAGCCAGGATGCTTCCGCAAGCCAATCTCGCTTCCACCGGCACGTTGACGCGGATCGACGACGACCCGGTGTTCGCCTCGCGGATGCAGAAGCTGGTCCAGCTCTCCCGCGAGCGCCACGTCAATTCGTTCTCGCAGATCGACTGGCCCGAATCCATCCCGGACGACGAGTGGTGGCTGTCCCCGGAATTGCTGAGCGTGCATGGCACGGAGTACATGGACAGCCTGCCCGAAGCGCAGCTCAAGCGTCTTTCGAAGTGGGAGTGCGTCAACGCCTTCAGCCTCAACGTGGAAGGCGAGCGCGAGCTGATCAACCGGCTCTCCGCGCAGCTCTACGCGCCCGACCTGCCCAACATCGAGGCCTACATCCACCACTTCATCGACGAGGAAAACAAGCACCTGTGGTTCTTCGGCGAGTTCTGCCGCCGTTACGGCGGCAAGATCTACTCCAGCAAGAAGGTCGGCCTGGCCGACGAGCGCTTCGGCATGCAGATGGAGTTCTTCCTGCTGTTCGCGCGCATCTTCCTGTTCGAGGAGATCGGCGGCTACTACAACGTCGTCGCCGGCGGCGACGAGCGCGTTTCGCCCTTCGTCCGCCTGATCCACCAGGTCCACCATGCCGACGAGGCACGCCACATCACGTTCGGCCGCGCGATCCTGGCCCAGGCGAAGGACATCGCCTTCTCCGCGAGCACGCCCGGGGAACGCGAGGCCGCCGTCGCCCACCTGCAACGGTTCGTGCAGGTCTCGATCGAGGCGCTGTACCAGCCGGCGATGTACCGCGACAGCGGCATCGAAGGCGGCGTGGCGCTGCGCCGCAAGCTGCTCGCGCACCCGGCGCGGCGCGAGCACCACGCATCGGCCCTGCTGAGGCGCCCGTTGAAGTTCATGGGCGAGATCGGCATCAGACTGGAAGGGAGTCCCGCTTGAACATCCAGGCATCGGGGATCGAGACCCTGCGCGAGTGGCTGCTCGAGAAGCATCCGGACATCGCCCGCATCGACGACGACACCGATCTGTTCGAGCGCAAGCTGCTCGACTCGATCAACTTCGTGGAATACATCCTGATCATCGAGGAGCTGATCGACCGCGAGATCCCGGTCACGCCCGACCTGATCCCGAGGACGTCCACGCTCGCCCGCGTGCGCGACAACTTCCTCGCCGGTGCCTGACGGGCGCAACGCGCGCCGAGGAGGCGCGCTGGGGAGGAGAGCGTGGACGCCGGTCCCATGAAGGGGCCGCGCGAGGAGGTTTTCCGCAGTACCCATCGCGCCGACCTACAAGGAGTTCCCATGCAGCGCCCCGAAGTGAGAGACCCCAGCCCCTTCGTTCCCGCCCATGCGGTGCCTGCGATCCTGGTGACGGGCGCGACCGGCTTCCTCGGCGGCCACTTCCTGCTGCGCAGGATCGAGTGGCCGGGCATCGTCCATGCCCTGGTCCGCGGCGAGTCGGAAGCCCAGGCGCGCGCGCGGCTCTACGACCATCTCGCCGAGTGCGCCGCCTCGTACCCCAGGCCCCTGCCCCGGGAGCTGCTCGATACCCGGCTGCGGGTGGTGACCGGCGACATCACCCTGCCCGACTGCGGGCTGGACGCGGACGCGCTGGCGCGGCTGCAGGCGGCCGGCGTGCGCGATTTCTGGCATTGCGCGGCCAGCCTGAAGTTCGAGGACCGGCACCGCCGCGAGATCTTCGACCAGAACATCGGCGGCACCGCCAACATGCTCGAGCTTTTCCGCAAGGTCCATCCGCGCGACGGCGGACCGGCGGAGTTCGTGCACATCTCCACCGCCTACAGCGTCGGGGCGACCCAGGGGGTGATCGAGGAAGCGCGCCATGCCCCGGATCGCGAGTACAACAACGCCTACGAGGAGAGCAAGAACCTGGCCGAGAACCGCGTGGTCGACTTCTGCGAGGCCCACCGGCTGAGCTACCGGATCCTGCGCCCGTCGGTGGTGATGGGGCCGCGCGCGAGCCATCACAGCGGCACCACCCGGTTCGGCGTGTACGGGTTCACCAAGGAGGTCTACCGGCTCCGCGAAACGCTCGCGAAACTGAAGCAGCCGCTGGAACTGCTCGGCAGCGCCCGCGCCACCGTGAACCTGACGCCGGTCGACGAATGCGTGTACGACATGCTCCGGCTGTCCGCGGAAGGGTTCGGCGACCAGCGCTTCTTCCACCTGTGCAACCCGGAAGGCGTCAGCATGGCCGGGCTGATCGCCATGGTCGATCGCAAGACCGGCGCCGACCGCCTGGCCTTCGTTTCCGAGCGCAGCCAGCAGGGCAGTCCGCTGCAGGACCTGTTCGACGAGCGCACGCGGTTCTATGCCGGCTACTACAAGGGCGAGAAGCGGTTCGCGCGCAAGGCGCCGCCCCAGCCGCAGCTCGACTGGAACGACGTCGACCGCTACCTGGCATCGTTCCTGCAGGAACTGCAGCAGGAGGAAGTCGGCAGCGTGGGCTTCCGCCCGCAGACCGTGTCGGCCCGCGACGGCGCCACGCTGAAGGTGTTCTCCTACGGCAGCCCCAGGCTGCCGCCGCTGCTCATCGCCAATGCCTATGGCATGCCGGCCGAGTTCATGCTGCCGCTCGCGCAGCGCCTGCACCGGCACTTCCACGTGGTGACCTGGGAGTGCCGCTGGGTTCCCGATGCCGGGCAGCCGTTCGACCCGGGCGATTGCAGCTCGCTCGCGCATGCCCGGGACATGATCGACATCCAGGACGCCCTGGCGCTGAAGTCGGCCAGCGTGGTCGGCTGGAGCAGCGGCGCGCAAGTCGCGCTGCGCGCGATGGCCGCCTTCCCCGACCGCATCCGTGCCGGGCTGCTGCTCAATCCCGGCGTGTCGATCCCGCCCTCGGAGACGGTCCGCGTGACCCGCTTCGAGACCGGGATCCGCTCGCTGTTCGACAAGATCGCAGGCAACTACCGCATGGCGGAGAAGTATTGCGAGCTCATCTACGGCGCGGCCTCCTCCGATGCCGGCGACAGCCGGATGCTGAGCGGCATCCTGACCAGCACCGATCCCTACCTGCTGTACATGACCAGCCTGCCGTTCCGCACGCCCGAGTCGCTGTACCGCTACGCCAACATGATGCGCACCCTGTTCGCCGAACGGCCGGATGCCTGGACCCGCGACGTGACCCAACCGGTCCTGGTCTACGTCGGCGACCGCGACGCGGTCACCCATCCCGACGTGGGCCGGGCGCTGTGCGACGGCCTGCGCCAGGGCCGCCTGCACCAGGACGCGGAGGGCGACCACTTCAGCCATTACTACGACCAGCGCGTGGCGGAACTCGTGCGCCAGCATCTCGCGCCCGACCGGCAATACGCCGCCTGACCAGGTAAGCCTCCATGCACACGCTCCACGCCGCCGACTACTTCCTGCGCTCCGCTGCCCGCCATCCCGACCGGCCGGCGCTGTGGGTCGACGGGACGACCCATACCTACCGCGCGTTGCAGGCGCACGCGCAGAAGCTCGCCGCGCGCCTGCGCGCCATCGAGGGCCCCGTCTGCGCGACCCTGGGCGAGCGCAGCCTCACCGCCTACTGCGCGCCGCTCGCCTGCATGCTCGCCGGCAAGATCCACGTCCCGCTCGGCGCCAGCTTCCCCGAGGCGCGCATGGCCAACATCCTGGAGCGGACCCGGCCGGCGGTGCTGGTCTGCGACGAACCCGGCCGCAAGCACCTGCCCGGCCTGCTCGCCAGACTCGCCTTCCCGGTCGTGGTGATGTCGCCGGAGTCGGACCTCGACGAGGTTTCCCCGCCGCCGCCGCTTCCCTTCGCGGCAAGCGCCCCCGCCGCGTCGGAACTCCCGGTCGCGGACGCCGACATCGCCTACGTGCTGTTCACTTCCGGCAGCACCGGCCAGCCGAAGGGCGTGGCGGTCGGCCACGCGGCGCTGTGCGCCTATGTCGAGGCCGTGCTCGCGCGCTACCCGCAGCTCGACGAACGGCAGCGCTGCACCCAGTTCTTCGAGCCCACCTTCGATCTCTCGCTGCACGACATGTTCGTCACCTGGGCGGCGGGCGCGTGCCTGTACAGCATTCCCCGGTCCGTGCTGATGATGCCGACCGGCTTCGTCAACGAGCATCGCCTGACCGTCTGGTTCTCGGTACCGTCCCTGGCCGCCACGCTGCAACGCTACCGGCTGCTGGACGCCGGCGCGCTGCCCACGCTGAAGCTCGCCCTGTTCTGCGGCGAAGCGCTTCCCGGGCCGTTGGCCAGGACCTGGCTGGCGGCCGCCCCCCATGCCCGCTGCGAGAACCTGTACGGCCCCACCGAAGCCACCATCGCCTGCACTGCGCACCGCGTGGGCGTGCAGGACGGCGAACGCACCGTGGTGCCCATCGGCACGCCCCTGGCCGGCATGGAGATCGTGACGACGCGCGGCGACGGCAGCCGCTGCGAACCGGGGGAGACCGGCGAACTCTGGCTCGGCGGCGCGCAGCTGGCCCGTGGCTACTGGGGCGATCCGGAGCAGACCGCGGCCCGCTTCGTGGAGGCGCGCTTTGCCGGGCTGCAGGCGACGCGTTGGTACCGCACCGGCGACCTTGCCAGGATCGAGGCCGACGGCACCGCGCTCTTCTGCGGCCGGGCGGACCGCCAGATCAAGCTGCGCGGCTACCGCATCGAGCTGCAGGAAGTCGAGGCGCACTTGCGCGAGGCCTGTTCCACCCCGGAACATCCGGCGCAGGTGGCCGTGGTTCCGGTCTTCGCCCATCCGGGGGAGGCCGCCAGCGGCATCGCGGCGTTCGTGGTCCGCGCGCAACTCGACGTGCGCGAGGCCTTCTCCGCGATGAAGCTGCGCCTGCCCGCCTACATGGTGCCTTCGGAGATCCACGCGCTGGACGCGCTCCCGCTCAACAGCAACGGCAAGACCGACTACGCCGCCCTGGCCGCGCGCCTCCAGGCGAAACCGCCGGCGGCGCGCACGCATCGGAGCACGGACAAGGCGAGGGTGGAATGAACGGACAGGCGGCGACACGGTGCATCTTCTGCGGCATCGCCAGCGGCAGGCTGCCGGCGAGCGTGGTCCACGAGGACCCGGACTGGCTGGTGGTCATGGACATCCATCCGATCCGCGAAGGCCACGCGCTGGTCATCCCGAAGCGGCACGTCGGCAGGATCGCGGAACTGGACCTGGCCGCACGCCAGACGCTGTTCGCGCTCGCCGAGCGCGTGCTCGGCGCGCAGGAAGCCAGCGGTTACGCCGCCGGCGGCGGCAACCTGCTGCTCAACGACGGCATCGCCGCGAACCAGCACATCCCGCACCTCCACCTGCACTGCATCCCGCGCCGCCATGGCGACACCGCCGGCTTCGGCCTGCGGCTGCTCGCGCGTACCTTCGGCCTGTTCGGGGCGAAGACCGCCCGGGGCAAGCTCGACGCGATCGCCAGCGCCCTCGCCGTGCACGTCCGCGCCGACCGCGCGCCGTGACGACCGGGGGCCCGGTCACGTTTGCGGATTTATGTACGCGTCCTTGACCTGCGGCGAATGCGGCCCTGCCTAGGCTGGGCACTCGTCCGTTGCGGAGAACATCATGCGAGCCCTGTTCGTCGGCGGTGTCGTGGACAACAGCGAAATGGACATGGACGATGCGCCGCCGCCCCTGCACTACCCCGCCAACACCGGCAGCGGCCGCCCGCGCTATCGGCTGCACCAGATCGGCACGCGCGAGGACGGCAGCATCGCCTACGCCGTCTACGGCGCGCCGGAAATGCCCGACGAGGACATCGCGCGGATCGCCGAGGAGCGCGGCTACGCGCGCCGCTTCGAGGCCACGCCCGAATCGCCGGATGCGTTGAGGCAGTCGTAGCCCACCGCGCGCCGACGAACGACCGGGGCTACCGGTACGACTGTCGTCGGCCGCGTGGCGGACGGACGCAACGCCTTTGCACGCGATCGGGACCGAAGTCCTCGCGCGGGACATCGGGGCCGCCCGGATCCCTCATCGGGTTCCCGCCGCAGCCCGGCCGATGCGGCTGGATCACGGCGTTCCGGCCCGCTTGGGCGTCACCCGCCAGATCACGTTGCCCACGTCGTCGGCCACCAGCAGCGCGCCGCGCTTGTCCAGCGTCACCCCGACCGGCCGGCCCTGCGCGCCGCCCTCGTCGTCGAGGAAACCATCCAGCACCGTGATCGGCATGCCCTGCGGCTTGCCGTCCACGAACGGCACGAAGATCACCTTGTAGCCGCTCGGCGGATTGCGGTTCCACGAACCGTGCTGGCCGATGAAGGCGCCGTTGCGGAAACGCGCCGGCAGCAGCGCGCTCCCGGAGAAACTCAGGCCGAGCGAGGCGGTGTGCGCGCCCAGGGCATAGTCGGGCTTGATCGCCTGGGCCACCTTTTCCGGGTCCTGCGGCTGCACCCGCTCGTCCACGTGTTGCCCGTAGTAGCTGTAGGGCCAGCCGTAGAACCCGCCCTCGCGCACCGAGGTGAGATAGTCCGGCACCAGGTCGCTGCCGATCTCGTCGCGCTCGTTGACCACCGTCCAGAGCCGTTGCGTGGACGGTTCCCACGCCATGCCGACCGGATTGCGCAGGCCGCTGGCATAGACGCGGATGCCGCCGTCGTCGGTGTCCACCTGCAGGATCGCGGCGCGGTTCAGTTCCGCGTCCATGCCGTTCTCGCCGATGTTGCTGTTGGAACCCACGCCCACGTACAGCTGCTTGCCGTCCGCGCTGGCCACCAGCGACTTGGTCCAGTGGTGGTTGATCCCGCCGGGCAGGTTGGCGACGAACTCCGGTTGCGCGGAAATGTGCGTGTCGCCGTCCTTGTAGGGAAAGCGCACCAGCGCATCGGCGTTGGCGACGTAGAACCGGTCGCCGACCAGGGCCATGCCGAACGGCGAATACAGCCCGGTCAGGAACTGCGTGCGGGTCTCGGCGACGCCGTCGCCGTCGGCATCGCGCAGCAGCGTGATGCGCTCGGCGCTGGGCGTGCGCGCACCGGCCTTCTTCATCACCGCGCCGGCGATGCGATCCTTCAGCGACGGCTCCTTGTCCGGGCGCGCGGGCGCATTGGTCTCGGCGACCAGCACGTCGCCATTGGGCAGGACGTACAGCCAGCGGGGATGGTCCAGGTCGCGCGCGAAGGCGTTGACCTGCAGGTCCTCGGCCGGCACCGGCGCGGCACCGTCGGCCCAGCCTTTCACCGGCGCCACCTTGACGGTCGGAATCAACCGCTTGACCGGTTCCGGCAGCACCGGGTCGGGCCCGATGCCTTGTTCCACCGGGTACTTGGCGGTATCGCCGCACCCGGCGAGCCCGCCGGCAGCGAGCAAAGCGAGCAGGTGGCGCGTGGCGCCGAACGCAACGGACTTCATCGGTTTTTGCCCCTACAGCGTCGTGTGGATTGCGGAATGGTGCGGAGCGGCCATGGGCGTGCCCAGGCGCGGAGCCCGTGCCGCGGGCGACCACCGTATCTCATCCCGAAGACCATCACACGCTCCAGGCCGACATCCGCCTGCCCGCCGCATGATGCCGGCAGCGCCGCGCCCAAGCGTAAACGCCCCGTCAAAGCGTGCGCGCGCTCACGGCATCACCTGCGGATCGTGCCCCAGCGGGAACGGCGCGACATCGACGATGCGGTCGAGCCAGATCCAGCGCGGCCGCTGGCTGGCGTCCAGCGCGTCCAGGCGCAGTTCCCCGTTCATGCCTTCCCGCTCGTTCTCGTCGAGGTAGCTCTGCACGGTGGGGCGCACCGCCACCGTGCCGGCGATGCGCGTGCCGTCGTCGAGCGTGACCACCACCCGGGCCTCGTCGTCGAGCTGCTTCATCCACTGCTCCATCATCGCGATCTGGCGCTGGTCGGTGTAGACGTGGGGGGCATATCGGCTCATGGCGAGACTCCTGGACGGGCCTGCGGACCCGATGCGGTCCGCTTGCTGCCTTCGACCGTCGCACCGTAGAGGCGCGCCCGTGAACCCGGCAGCAAGCCGCGGGTCCGGGCCGCGGCGGCATTCACGCATGCAAGAGATGCCGCCGCCCCGCGGCGATCCGGCGTGGACCGGCGCCGTCTCAGGCCCGCTACGCGCTAGCGCTGGCGCGCATCGCGCACCGCGGCCACCAGTTGCGCCACGCTGTACGGCTTGGCCAGATGCCCCTGGAACCCCGAAGCCAGCGCGCGGTCGCGGTCGTCGCTGCGCGCCAGCGCCGTCACCGCCACCGCCGGCAGCGCGGTCGCGTCCAGCCCCATGTTCTCGCGGATGGTGCGGATCAACCCGTAGCCGTCCATGCCCGGCATGCCGATGTCGGTCAGCATCACGTCGAAGCGCGCGTGCGCCCCGTCGTCCAGAAGTTCCAGCGCCTCGGTCGCGTTGCCCGCCACCGCGACCTCGGCGCCCTGCTCCTCCAGCAGGCGGCGCAGGTACTCGCGCATGTCCGGCTGGTCCTCCACCGCCAGCAGGCGCAGCCCATTCAAGGCCTTGGCCTCGACGACCTGCTCGGAGGCGACGTTGCGGCGGGGTTCGCGGCGCGGGCGCTTGCGCCAGTCGGGCGTGTACTCGGGCAGGCGCACCGTGAACGTGGCGCCCTTGCCCGGCCCGTCGCTGGCCGCGCTCACCTGCCCGCCGTGCATTTCCACCAATTGCTGCACGATCGCCAATCCCAGGCCGAGGCCGCCGTGCCGGCGCGTGGTGGTGCCGTCGGCCTGGCGGAAGCGGCCGAACAGGTGCGGCAGGAATTCCGGCGCGATGCCGTCGCCGCTGTCGCGCACGCTGACCACGAAGTGGCCGCTCTCGCGTGCGACCGCAACCTCGATGCTGCCGTGCGCGGGGGTGAACTTGATCGCGTTGGAAAGCAGGTTCCAGAACACCTGCTGCAGGCGCGTGGCATCGCCCAGCACCAGGCAGGGCCCGTCCGGCACGCGCAGGCCGATGGCGTGGTCCTTGCCTTCGGCGACCGGCTCCTGCGAGCCGATCGCCTCGCGCAACTGCTCGGCCAGGTCCAGCGTCTCCACCTCCAGCTGCACCTTGCCGAGCAGCATGCTGCTCAGGTCGAGCATGTCCGAGATCAGCCGCTTCTGCGCCTTGGCGCTGCTGGCGATCACCGACAGGCCCTTGTGGCTGGGATCGGATTCGTCCAGGCGCTGCAGCAGCAGTTCGCTCCAGCCGAGGATCGTGGTCAGCGGCGTGCGCAACTCGTGCGAGAGCGTGGCGAGGAACTCGTCCTTCAGCCGCGCCATGCTCTCGGCCTCGTTGCGGGCGATGCGCTCCGATTCCAGCAATTGCTCGCGCGCCAGCTCGATCTCGCGGCGCTCGGTCACGTCCGGGCTGCTGCCGGCCAGGCCGATGAAACGGCCGTCGGCGGAATAGCGCGGCATCGCGCTCATCTCGATCCAGCGCCAGCGCCCGTCGTGGCGGCGCGCGCGCACCAGCGCGCGCATGCCGTGCTGCTGCTCCAGCGCCGCGGCGAGCTCGAACTGGAATACCGGCAGGTCCTCCGGATGCAGCAGCTCGCTCCAGGCCGGCACGGTGCCGCTGGCCATGTCCATCCCGAAGAAATCGCCGTAGGCGCTGTTGACGAAGCGCATCACGCCATGCGCATCGAGCACCCATACCGGCATCGGCAGCCCGTCGGCGAGCGCGCTGAAGCGCGCCTCGCTCTCGGCCAGCTCGCGCTCGATGCGCTTGCGCTCGGTGATGTCGAGGAACAGCACGCCGACCCGCCGCTGCTCCTGCAGCCCGACCCGGAACGCATCCACGGAGAACCAGCGCTTCAGCGAGCGCGCCTCCAGCTCGAAGCGCAGCCGCTGGCCGGTGTTCACCACTTCGCCGTAGCGCCGTATCCACTCGTCCTCGATGTCCGGCAGCAGCGAGCGGATCGAGCGGCCGACCGGGCAGTCCAGGCCGGTCAGGCGCTCGAATGCCTCGTTGATGTCGAGGAAGACGTAATCGACCGGGCGCTCGCCATCGAACACCACTTCGATCACGCAGAAGCCCGCGTCCATGCTCGCGAACATGTCGCGATAGACGCCCTCCTCCAGTATCCGGGGGACATGCGTGGACGGCACTTCAGGAGACGGAAGAGGCGTGCTCAAGCGGGATTCCGGGCCTGGATGGGGCGAGGTCGTTGCGCGACGGAACGCGCATGAAGCCACAACCGATGTCGTCATAGGGTGGAAAGAGCGCCCTGGCGCGTCAAGCCGGACCGACCGCGCAAGCGGGGAATGGCCAGGAAAACGCCATCGCAGGCTTGCAGTACAAGGCACGCAGCGGATCGCGCCCCGTTTGCCTGCCGTTCACTCCTTCAGGTAGCCGGGCTCGGGCCGGTCCAGTTCGCGCTCGATCGCCACCCGGGCCAGCCGGGTGTAGTTGGTCCGGGGTCCCTGCCCCCGCCCGACCAGCATCCCCTGGTAGTCCAGCCCCCGCCAGACGCGCGCGGTCCACTCCACGCAGTCCTCGGCCAGCACCAGCATCAGGGAGTAGCGATAGTCGATCCCGCCCGCGGCGCGATAGGCGTAGACCGGCGGGAACTGCACCGCCACGTCGTCCTCCCCGGCGAGCGCCTCCAGCTCGCGGCGCAGGGCCGCGCGCAGGTCCACGCCCTCGCCGCGGGCGGGATGGCGCTCGCGCAGGTCTCGGTCGCTCTGCAATGCCACGAACGCCGCCGCCCCCGTTTCCGGGTTGTGGCCATGCTGTTTGGCCCAGTCGATGAATTGGAGCTTGAAGTCGGAAGGAGGCAGGAACGCGGGCGGGGCCTTCATGGCGGGACGTCTCTGGCGGTTTCGCCGCGATGGTGCTGTGCTGGCCGTGAAGCGCACGCCGATGCCCGGTGAACCCGCCGTCATCGCTCTCGAAGCGGGATTAATGCCGGGCAACGGCGCCCGGAGGGCGGTCGGCCGGTCGTTGCGGCGGTGCGTTTACCGGAGCAGACTGGATCCATCGTCCCGGCCTGGAGGACACCATGAACAAGACCTTCGTTTCCGCCGCGGTGCTGCTCGCCGCGCTCGCCACCGCCGGCGCGGCCGATGCGCGCGTGCGCTCGGTCACCGACCCGCAGGCGCCGCGGGCGCTTGCCAGCAACGCCGACAGCCCGGTCAAGGTCAGCTGGACCGACCCGGCCCAGTTCACCGACATCCGCTACAGCCGCAACCGCTGGGAAGCCGAGCGCGGCGACTGGGTGAACGACCTCGCCAGCTACTTCCAGAAGGCGGCCGCCAAGCGCCTGCCGGAGGGCCAGCAGATGCAGGTCACCATCACCGACATCAAGCGCGCCGGCGACTACGAACCGTGGCACGGACCGCGCCTGGACGACGTGCGCATCATCAAGGACATCTATCCGCCGCGCCTGTCGTTCACCTGGACCCGCACCGACGCTTCCGGCCGGGTCATCGACCAGGGCGAGCAGAAGCTGGTGGATACCGCCTTCCTGATGAGCAGCACCTCGTTCAACGACAGCGATCCGCTGCGCTACGAGAAGCGGATGATCGACGACTGGCTGCGCCGCGAACTGCGCGACGACCGCTATACCGCCGAGCGCTGAGCCGCGCCGGCGCCCGCGTGGCCGGCGTCGCGTCCGCGGCGCCGGCGGATCGTCATTCGACGTAGTGCCGCGGCGCGCGCTTGAGGCCGCACAGCAACCGGTAGGCGCTGGAATTGCAGCGCGCGGCCAGCGCGCCGATCCGCGGGGCATCGCCCCACAGCTGCACCGGCGTCCCCACGCCGGCCTGCGGGTGGTCGGTGAGGTCCACGGTCAGCATGTCCATCGACACCCGCCCGATCAGCTCGCCCGGCCGGCTATCGATCAGCACCGGCGTGCCGTTCGGCGCGAACTGCGGATAACCGTCGGCATAGCCCATCGCCACCACGCCGACGCGGGTCGGGCGCTGCGCGACGAAGCGCGCGCCATAGCCGACCGGCTCGCCGACCGCCAGTTCGCGCGTGGCGATGATGCGCGACGACAGCGTCATCACCGGGCGCAGCTGGGCGGTCAGTTCGGTTTCCTGGCCGAAAGGATTGGCGCCGTACAGCATCAGTCCCGGGCGCGACCAGTCGTTGCGCAACGCCGGCCAGCCGAGCAGGCCGGGCGAGTTGCGCAGGCTGGTCTCCGCCTGCATGCCGCGGCAGGCCAGCGCGAACGCCACCGCCTGCTCGTCGGTGCGGCTGCAGTCCAGCTCGTCGGCGCGCGCCAGATGGGTCATCAGCACGATCGAGCCGACCTGCGGCAGGCCGCGCAGGCGCAGCCAGGCCTCGCGGAAATCCTCCGGGTCCAGGCCGAGCCGGTGCATGCCGCTGTCCATCTTCAGCCAGATGCCGAGCGGGCGCGGGCTGTTGAACGCGGCCAGCGCGCGCACCTGCCAGGGCGAGGCGATCGCGGTCCACAGGTCGTGCTCGGCGATCAGCGGCAGTTCGTCGGCCTCGAAGAAGCCCTCCAGCAGCAGGATCGGCGCGCGGATGCCGGCCTGGCGCAGCTCCAGCGCCTCCTCGATGCAGGCCACCGCGAAGCCGTCGGCCTCGCCTTCCAGCGCCTGCGCGCAGCGCACCGCGCCGTGCCCATAGGCGTCGGCCTTGACGACGGCCAGCGCCTTGCCGCCGCCGAGGCGGCGCGCGAGGCGATAGTTGTGGCGCAGCGCGCCGAGATCGATCAGAGCGTGGGCTGGGCGCACGAAGCGGCCTCGTGGTGCGGGCGGGCCAGGCGGGCCGGCAGGTAGCGGAAGATGTCCAGGCCTTCGCTGCTGATCTGCGGACGCCGCGAGCTCATCAGGTCGGTCAGGTAGCGGCCGGAGCCGCAGGCCATCGTCCAGCCCAGCGTGCCGTGGCCGGTGTTGAGGAACAGGTTGGAATACGGCGTGGCGCCGACCACCGGCGTGCCGTCCGGCGTGGCCGGGCGCAGGCCGGTCCAGAACTCGGCGCGCGCCAGGTCGCCGCCGCCGGGGTACAGGTCGTTGACCACCATCTCCAGCGTGGCGCGGCGCTTCGGGTTCAGCGACAGGTCGAAGCCGGCCACCTCGGCCATGCCGCCGACGCGGATGCGGTCGTCGAAGCGGGTCACCGCGATCTTGTAGCTCTCGTCGAGGATGGTCGAGGTCGGCGCGCGGGCGGCATCGACGATCGGGATCGTCAGCGAGAACCCCTTCAGCGGATACACCGGCAGCGCCAGGCCGAGCGGCCGCACCAGGTCGGAGGAGTAGCTGCCGGCCGCGACCACATAGCGGTCGGCGGTCTCCAGGCGGCCGTCGATCCGCACGCCGGTGATGCGGCCGCCCTCGTGCTCGATGCGCTCGACCGTCTGCCCGTAGCGGAACTCGACCCCGGCCTGCGCCGCCAACTGCGCCAGCCGCTGCGTGAACAGCCGGCAGTCGCCGGTCTGGTCGTGCGGCAGGTGCAGCGCGCCGGCCATCTTGGCGCCGCCATCGGCCAGGCCGGGCTCGTGGCGGGCGATTTCGGACGGCGCCAGCACCTGGTACGGCACGCCGTACTGGGCCAGGACCTCGATGTCCTTCGCCGCCGCATCGAGCTGCTGCTGGGTGCGGAACAGCTGGGTGGTGCCGCGATGGCGGCCCTCGAAGGCGATGCCGGTGGCGGCGACCAGCTCGTCCAGGCAGTCGCGGCTGTAGTCGGACATGCGCACCATGCGCGCCTTGTTGATCGCGTAGCGCTTGGAGGTGCAGTTGCGCAGCATGTGCGCCAGCCACACGTACTGGCGCAGCTCGCCGGTCGGCCGGATCGACAGCGGCGCGTGCTCCTCGAACAGCCACTTGACCGCCTTCAGCGGCACGCCCGGGGCCGCCCAGGGCGAGGTGTAGCCGAACGAGAGCTGCCCGGCATTGGCGTAGCTCGTCTCCAGCGCCGGGCCGGGCTGGCGGTCCACCACGGTGACCTCGAACCCGGCCTGGCGCAGGTACCAGGCACTCGTCGTGCCGATCACGCCACTTCCCAGCACCAGTATGCGCATTGCGGACCTCTGACCAGATCATTTCCCACGGCAAGCCCCATGGGTCGGCAATTCGGGGCAGTATATTCCCGCCAAGCCAGTGCTATTTTCCGCCTTTCGCATGAAGCACAGGAAAATTCACCGGAAACAGACCGGAGACCGTGAACATGGCCGCACGCAGCCGCGAGCTGGACAAGACCGACCGCAAGATCCTGCGCATCCTGCAGCAGGAAGGGCGCATTTCCTTCACCGAACTGGGCGAGCGCGTGGGCCTGTCCACCACGCCCTGTACCGAGCGCGTGCGCCGCCTGGAACGCGAGGGCGTGATCACCGGCTACCACGCACGCCTGGACCCGAACGCCCTGAAGGCCAGCCTGCTGGTGTTCGTAGAGATCAGCCTGGCCTACAAGTCCGGCGACATCTTCGAGGAGTTCCGCCGCGCCGCGCTGAAACTGCCCAACGTCCTGGAATGCCACCTGGTCTCCGGCGACTTCGACTACCTGATCAAGGCACGGATCAACGAAATGGCTTCCTACCGCAAGCTCCTGGGCAGCACCCTGCTGACGTTGCCGCACGTGCGCGAGTCGAAGAGCTACATCGTGATGGAAGAAGTCAAGGAAACGCTGAGCCTACCCATCGCCGATTGAGCAACAACCGCCATTGCCGTTGCTCGTGATGTTGCTTTGGATGGGCAACACCTCCTCGCACGCGGCGCGCCAACCCCCATGGCCTGCGAACGTCGCTGCGGCGCGGCCCTCCGTAGCGGCGGAGACGGCGCGCGTGCACGAGCAAAGAAAGGTAACCCGCCGCAGGGCGAAAGCTCTTGCTTCAGGCGATAACGACGGAAGGCCAAGGCGACGCCGGTCCCACACCTGCAGGACGACAGCGAACCCAACCCACGATCCCAACCCCAAAACGCAAGCGGCGCGCCGAAGCGCGCCGCCACCTTCTACTTCATCACCTCACATCCCATCACCGCTGCTGCTTCTGGTTCTGGTCGCGTTGCTGCTTCTGCTGTTGCTGCCCGCCCCGCTGGTTCTGTTCGTCGTCCCACTGCTGCTGGTTCTGCTGACGGCCATGCTGATCGCGTTTGTCCTGCTGACCGCCCTGCTGGCCGCGATTCTGCTGGTTCTGGTTAGCCATGACTGCATTTCTCTGTGTGGAAGGAGCACAGGCGACAGGGAAAACCCAGCCGACCCGCGCCCGTACAGGCTGTCCCCGCTCCGGTTAACCACGCGAAAAACTTTGGTCAGCGCCGGCTTCACCGCGCTGAGCGCACGCCAACGGATTGAACGATTCAGAAGCCTGTATGCCCGCGTCGCCGGTCAACGCACGATCCGCTGGCCGTCGCCGCTCGGCACCGTGTCGTAGTAGCGACCGGTGCGCGTGTCGAGCACGCGGTTGGCGCCGGCGGGACGCATGCCCGGGATCAACCGGCCGTTGCGGTCGTACACCTTCGCCGGTGGCGCCGGTGCCGGCACCGTGCCCGCCGCCTTGCCGGCGTCCTGCGTACGCGAAGCGCCATGCACCGGCACCGGCGGCTGCGGACGCTGGTCGGGCGAACTCGGGATCGGCGGGACCAGGGGCCGCGGCGGCGGCGCCGGCACGGGTTGGCGCTGGGGCGGCGCAGGGCTGCGGACCGGCTCCACGCGCGTGGTGGAACGGCTCTGCGTGGCCGGCGTCGTGCTCTGCAAGCCTTGCGCATGCGCCGCGCCGGCGGCGAACAGGCCGGCCAGCATCAGGCAGAAAAGCGGTTTCATGGCATTTCCCGGGGACGGGATCGACTACATGGGGGCGGCTCGGGCATCCGGCAACGTGTAGTCGAAGTCGTAGTAGTGCACGCCGTCCTCGATGCGGATCCCGAGCGTGCCGGCGATGCCCTTCAGCTCGCCCGTACCGGAGTCGGGCACCACGCTGACCAGCAGGCTCTGGGTGCCCTGCTCCATCCAGCCGCGATGCACCAGCAGGAAGCTGCCGCTGCGGCCATGCACGCTGCCGGTGAACGCTTCCGCCGCCACGTACGCCGCCGAGCCCTCCACCGCCGTGCGCGCGGCCAGCATCTCGCCCTTGCCCTCGCCTTGCAGGTCCCCGCTGAACACCTTGTCCAGCGACATCCGCGCCAGCGTGTTGCCTTCGACCTGGCGGCTGGCCTGCGGCTGCAGCTTGACCTCGAAGCGGCCGGTGGCGTGCTGTTTCATGGCGCGGCTCCTGGGATTCCGGTTCGGATGCGATGCTTGGATGATAGCCGCCCGACCCCATCCATGATCGACACCGCCGGTGCATGCCGGCGCGACCCAGAGGACACCATGACCCGGTTCGACCTGACCCCTCCCGACGACGCACAACGCCAGCGCCTGGTCGCCGGCCTGAACGACGAGGAAAAGCGCGTGCTGCTGCACCACGGCACCGAGGCGCCGTTCTGCGGCGTGTTCCTCGACAACAAGCTGGACGGCGTCTACACCTGCCGGCTGTGCGGCCTGCCGCTGTTCCGCTCCAGTGCCAAGTTCGACTCCGGCACCGGCTGGCCCAGCTTCTTCGCCCCGTACGACCCCGCGCACATCCGCGAGGTCCGCGACACCAGCCACGGCATGATCCGCACCGAGATCACCTGTGCGCGCTGCGGCAGCCATCTCGGCCACGTGTTCCCGGACGGCCCGCCGCCGACGTTCGAACGCCACTGCCTGAACTCGGTGTCGCTCGGCTTCACCGAACAGGGCCGCCCCCTGCCGGATCCCCTGCAGCGCGGCGGTGCCGAAGCGCAGCCGGCGTGAAGAAGCGGCCGGGCGCATTCACGCCCGGCTACCGTGCCGCCGCTACGGTGGGGCGCGATCCCCACAGGAGAATGCCCATGAACAAGCATCTGCTACTGATCGCGGCCTTGTGCGTCCTGCCGTTGAGCGGCTGCGGCCGCCCCGATTCGGGCGGCGCCGACACCAGCAACGCCGCACCGGCGACGGCGCCGGGCGCCGCGGGCGATCCGGCCGCCCCGCAGACCCCGGACAGCACCGCCGGCGCCACCAGCCCGGCCAACGACGAGGCGCTGAGCCCGGACACCGCCAAGAACGACGCCGGCGGTACCGCCACGGGTGCCGCCGGCACCGCCGCGGCGGCCACGCGCTGGAACTGCGGCGACAAGACCGCGACCACCACCTTCGACAACGGCACCCAGACCGTGCGCGTCGAGATCGACGGCAAGACCCTGGAGCTGCCGTCGGCGCAGTCCGGCTCCGGCGCGCGCTACGCCGACACGCAGGGCAACGAGTTCTGGGAACACCAGGGCGAAGCGACGCTGTCCACCGGCGGCAACAAGCTGAAGTGCACGCCCGCCGGCGGGAACAACGCCGGGTAACCGGGACGGCGGCGATCGCGCCGCCGGGCTTCAGAAAGCAGGCGCAGCGCCGAAAACGGGATGATCCCCCCGTTTTCCGCTGCCGCCATGCTCATCCTCGCCGGACTCGTCGTCGTCATCCTCAGCGTGCTGGGGGGCTACGTGGGTGCGCACGGCAAGCTCGCCGCGCTGTGGCAGCCCTACGAACTGGTCATCATCGGCGGCGCCGCGTTCGGCGCGTTCCTGGTCGGCACCCCGGCGAGGACGGTCAAGGCCACGCTCGCCGCCGTCCCCGCGGTGTTCAAGGGCCCCAAGTACAAGAGCCAGGACTACCTGGACGTGCTGAGCCTGGTCTACGAACTGCTCAACAAGGCCCGCCGCGAGGGCTTCATGGCGCTGGAGGACCACGTCGAGCGGCCCCAGGAGAGCGCGCTGTTCCAGACCTATCCCAAGGTGCTGGCCGACCCGCACCTGGTCGACTTCATCACCGACTGCCTGCGCCTGATGATCGGCAGCAACATCGAGCCGCACGAGCTGGAACCGCTGCTGGAACTGGAACTGGAGAAGCACCACCACGAGGCCCTGGCGCCCGCGCACGCGCTGGCCAAGGTGTCCGACGGCCTGCCCGGCTTCGGCATCGTCGCCGCGGTGCTCGGCATCGTGATCACGATGGGATCGATCGGCGGGGAGATCACCGAGGTCGGCGCGCACGTGGCCGGGGCGCTGGTGGGCACGTTCCTGGGCATCCTGCTCGCCTACGGCTTCATCGGCCCGCTGTCGGCGGCGGTGGAAGCGCGCGCCGAACAGGACGCGCGCATCTACGAATCGGTCAAGACCGCCCTGCTGGCCTGCCTGCGCGGCTACAACCCCAAGATCGCGCTCGAGTTCGCCCGCAAGACGTTGCCGTCGGACGTGCGCCCGGGCTTCTCGCAGTTCGAGGCCCACCTGAAGACGATCAAGTAGCGCGATGGCCGAGAAACCGACGATCGTCGTCCGCCGCGTCAGGAAGGCGCGCCGCGGTGGCCATCATGGCGGCGCGTGGAAGGTGGCCTACGCCGACTTCGTCACGGCGATGATGGCGTTCTTCCTGGTGCTGTGGCTGCTGGGCGCCACCACGCCCCGGCAACGCGCGGCGATTTCCGAATACTTCCGGAATCCCTCGCCGCTGGCGGGCGAAAGCCCGGCCCCTTCGCCCGGCATGAACGGCCCGGGCGGCGCCAGCAGCTCGATGATCAAGCTCGGCGGCACGATGGAGATCCCGCGCGGGCCGGGCCGCGACTTCGCCCTGAACAAGGTCGACCCGCAATCGCCGGAACAGCAGCGCCAGCAGGAGAAACGGCGCCTCGAGGCGTTGATGCGGCAGTTGCAGGAAGCGATCGGCCGCAGCCAGGCGCTGGAACCGTTCAAGGACCAGCTGCTGCTGGACCTGACCCCCGAGGGCCTGCGCATCCAGATCGTCGACCAGCAGAACCGCCCGATGTTCGACATCGGCAGCGCGCGGCTGAAGGACTACACCAGCGCGATCCTGCGCGAGCTGGCGCGCTTCATCAACCAGGTGCCCAACCACATCAGCATCACCGGCCACACCGACACCACCGCCTACAGCTCCGGCACCGGCTACGGCAACTGGGAACTGAGCGCGGACCGCGCCAATGCCGCGCGGCGCACGCTGGTCGCCGGCGGCATGGAGGACGCCAAGGTGGTTCGCGTGGTGGGGCTGTCGTCGTCGGTGCTGTTCGACAAGGCCGATCCGCACAATCCGATCAACCGCCGCATCAGCATCGTGGTGATGACGCACGCCGCCGAGCAGGCCGCGCTGGCAGGCAGCGGGCAGCCGCTCGCGCTGGGGCCGGCGCAGCCCGATGCGGACACCCGGGTTCCCGAACTTCGCGGCGATGCACCCGCGCCGCCGCCGGAACCGTCGCAGGGCTCCTCCACGCCACCCGCCCGGCCTGCCGCTCCCGTCGCCGCGAGCGGCACCGGCGCGGATCGCGCCGCCGTTTCGACCGCCGGCCAGGTGGCGGCGGCCGCGTCGCTGGCGCGGGCCGCCGAAGTCGCGGCCCGTGCCCAGCGGGAAGCCGGCACGCCCGCGCAGCACTGAAACCGCGGCAGGCCCGCGCGCGCGGCTACAGGCGCTGCGCGGTGCCGTTGCGGACGGTCTCGGCCGCCAGGCGGTTGGCTTCGTCGAGCAGGCCTTCCACGGCCGCCTTCTGGCGCTCGCCGATCGCCGACTGGCGATCCCCCAGTTCGCGCTGCTGTTCGCCCAGCGTGCGCTGGCGCTCGGCCAGCGCCTCGATCCGGCTCGACAGCGCCTCCTGCCCGGCGGCGTCGCGCCCGCCGCCGGTCGCCAGCTGCGCCTGGCGCGCCGCCAGCGCGGCGATCTGCGCTCCCAGCTCGCCTTGCTTGCCGCCGAGCGCGCCTTGCTGCCGGCCCAGCTCGCCCTGCTGCCGGCCGAGCGCGGTCACCGGCTCGTATGCGCGCTTGAGGCGGGCGATCGTGCCCGGATCGCGCACGACGTAGCGCGCATCGCCCTGGCGGAACCACCAGACCGGCGCGTTCCCCTCGCGCAGCCTGCGCGCCGCCGCCACGTCCGGCGACTGGCCGACCGCGTGCGTATGGCCATCCTCGATCAGCACCCAGGCCAGCGCGCGGCCGTCGTCGAGCTCGATCAACGACATGCCGGCATCGGGACGCGGCGGCTTCGGCGGCGCCGGGGGCTCCGGCATGGGTGGCGCCTCGGGCGCGGTGGGCGCGGCGGGCGGCGCGGGAGGCCGCGGCAGCGCCGCCGGTTCGGGAGCCGGCGCGGGCGCGGCGATCGCCGCCGCCGGTGCCGGTGCCGGCGAGGCAGCGGGCCTGGACGAGGCGGCCTGGTTGGCCCGCTGCGCGGGATCGAGTTCCGGTTGCGCGACGACGCGGTAAGGCATCACGCCCAGCGCGCCGACCACCGCCACCAGCAGCGGCCCGGCGACGCGCCAGGCGGGAACATGCGATTGCAACATGACGAGCCTCCTCTTGAGGGCGACGAAATCGGGCGATGCGGCGCCGGCCACGGCGACCGCGCGCGGCGCCACGCCGAACTGCAGCAGCAGGCGGCCGTAGTCCTGCGGCGCCACGCGCGGATCGGCCAGCACCGCGGCGTCGCACGCGGCCTCGCGCGCCAGCGCGTACTCGCGCGCGGCCAGGTGCGCGACCGGATGGAAGAAGAACAGGTGCTGCGCCAGCGCCGGCCACCAGCCCCACAGCAGGTCGCGGCGCTGCAGGTGCGCCAGTTCGTGGCGCAGCGCCATGTCGATGGCATCGTCCGGGAGCAGCGGCAGCATTCGCGCCGGCAGCAGCAGGTGCGGCTCCAGCACGCCGACGAGCTGCGGCGAATCGATCGCTCCGCTCAGGCGCAGCGCCGGCGGCGCGACCCGCAACCGGCGCGCCAGTTCGCGGCAGCGCTGCTGCACCGGCCCGGGCACGAGCGGCGAGGCTTCGGCGATGCGCCGCCGCACCGCGCGCCAGTCGCGCAGGCTGCGCCATGCCATCCACAGCACACCGACGGCCCATATCGACAACAGCACCAGGGGAACCAGGCCGGACCAGGCGGTGCCGGCCGCCGCGACCGGCGCCGATGCCGGCGGCAGGGAGAGCGCATCCGCCGGCATCGGCGGCAGGGCAGGCATCGCCACGGCCGGCTCGGCGGCGGCAGGCGCCGGCAACCAGTGCAGCATCACCGGCGCCGGCCAAACCAACCCGGCCAGCAGTTGCAGGCTCACCAGCCACCACAGCCAGCAACGCCGGGCGGCGCCGAGCCGGGGCAGCCAGCGGCACAGCATCCACACCAGCGCCGCCAGCGGCAGCGATTGCAGCACCGCCAGCGCCAGCCGTCCCAGCACCACCCCGGCCCATCCCGCCATCGCGTCCATGTCAGTCCTCCTTGCGCCGCGACTGCAGCGTGGCGACCAGCGCCTCCAGCTCGGCCAGTTCGTCCTGGCTGATGTCGCGGCGTTCGGACATCCAGGCCACGAACGGCGAGACCGATCCCTGCAGCGTGGTCGCGACGAAGCGCCCCACCGCCGAGCGCACCACGTCGTCCGGGCGCGCGGCGGAGGCGTAGCGGTAGACCCCGCCGACCTGGCGCCGGCGCAGGTAGCCCTTGCCGCGAAGCCGCTCGAGCATGGTCAGCACCGTCGAGCGCGCCAGCCCGCGCGGCTCGCCGAACGCTCCCGCCACCTCGCTGGCGGAAGCGTCGCCGAGCTCGGACACGTACTGCAGCAGCGCCAGTTCCTGGTCGCCGATGGTCTTGCGGGGCATGCGGGCCTCCGGTTTGACTACAGGTGTAGACACACTATGCCTGTCTACACCTGTAGTCAAGCGCGCTGCGCGCAGGCCGCCTGCGGCCCCGGTCGCGAACGCCTAGAATGGCCGCCCGCCACGACATCAGGGTTCACGTGTCCCGCAATTCCAAGGCCAAGCGCGACCAGCGCAAGAAGAAGCAGCCCAGGCGCCCGTTCGCCCGGCTCGACCGCGAGCAGCCGGTCGCCAACCATGCCGTGCTGCAGGACGGCGAGGGCCGCGTGGTGGCCGCGATCGGCCAGCAGGCCGGCGGCGAATGGCTGCTCGGCATCGGCGGCCAGACCATGGGCAGCGCGGACAACCCGGTGCCGATGCTGGCCATGCTCAAGCACCTGGCCAACGTGCAGGAAAAGGAAGGCAAAACCGTCAGCCTGCACTACTCCGAGCAGCTGCAGCAGATGATCGACGACCTCGCCGCCGATGAAGGCAAGAGCGCCGAGGAATACCTGGCCGGGTTGGTCGCCGAGTTCGAGGGCGTCGAAGGCGACGGGGAAGGCGAGGACGCCGCCACCGGGACCGAGGACGCCCACCCCGAGGGCGAAGACGCCAAGCCGGCGTCCTGACCTGCGCGATGGCCGTCTATATCGACGATGCGGTGCACCCCTGGCGCGGCCAGCGCTGGGCGCACCTGCTCGCCGACACGCTGGACGAACTGCACGCGATGGCGGCGCGGCTGGGCATTCCCCGCCGCGCCTTCCAGAACAAGCTCAGCGGCGCGCACTACGACGTGACCGCGGAAATGCGCGAACAGGCGATCCTGTTCGGCGCCATCCCGATCTCCCGCCACACCGACCGCGCCCGGCTCAAGGCGCTGATCGCCAATGCGCGCGCGCAGGCGCGCGGCGAGCACCCGTAGCCGCGACCCCGGGGGCCGACGACACCGCGGCGACGCCGGCCAGGGCATCCTCGGCCTCCCGGTCGACAATGCCTGCGGAGGTCGCAATGCCCGCCTCGTTCCCCACCGCCCTGCTGGGCGCCGCCATGGCCGCCGCTCCCGCCGCGGCGACGCCGCCGGCGCCCGAGCACCTGCATTTCGCCGACGACGGTGCGATCCCCAACAGCCGCCTGCCGCTGCTGCTGTACCGCGATGCGTTCGCGGCGCGCGGCGACGCCGGCGCCGCCTGGCTGGAACGGCGCTTCGCCGAGAACGGCTGGACCGGCGCCTGGCGCTGGACGATCTATCCGTTCCACCACTACCACAGCAACACCCACGAAGTGCTCGGCGTCCACGCCGGCTCCGCCACGCTGCAGCTCGGCGGCGAGCAAGGCCGCGCCGTGCGGGTCCAGGCCGGCGACGTGCTGGTCATCCCGGCCGGCGTGGGCCACAAGCGCCTCGACGCCAGCGCCGAATTCCAGGTGGTCGGCGCCTATCCGGGCGGCCGCGAACCCGACCTGATGCGCGGCGAGCCGGAGGAACGCCCGGCCGCGGACGCGCGGATCGGGCAGGTACCGCTTCCCGCGCGCGACCCGCTGCTGGGCGAGGCCGCGGGACTGCGGCAGGCGTGGCGCTAGCGGCGCGCGTTCAGAACGCGTCGTTGCCGGGCCGCACTTCCACGCCCAGCAGCGAGGTCAGCGCCAGCATCGCCTCGTCGTCGCGGCTGAGCGCGATCCACCCCGCGTAGGCGTCCTCGCCGGTGTTCCAGTTCCACAGCGAATAGCCGTGCTCGCGCAGGCGGTCGTAGGCGGTGGCCATCAGCGCGGGCACGTCCACCCCGGCGACGAAGTCCTCGTCGTCCAGGTCGCCGCCCCAGTCGATGCGCAGGTTCCAGCGCGCGGCCAGTTCGTCCATGGCGGACACGAACGATTCCACGTCCTTCCAGTCCACGTAGAAGCCCGACTGCCAGTCGATCGCATCCTTCAGCGCCCACAGCCACGCCTCGTCGCCGCCGTCGGCGACCTCGCCGCCCATGGCCTCGCGCCAGGCGTCGAACTGGCGCAGCGCGCCTTCCTCGTCGCCCGGGTTGATCAGCACGAGCAGGTTCCAGACCCGCGCGGGGTGGTCGTCCTCGTCGAAATCGGACGGCAGCTCGTCGAACTCTTCGTAATCGGCGCTGTTGTCGGGCATGGGCGGCATCGCAAGGGGAAACTCCGCGATTTTCCTCCTCGCGCCCGCATCGGGGAAGCCGCCCCGGGGCGCACGGTTTAAACTTGCGCCCTCCCAACGGCCCTTTCGTGCAGATCCAGAATGAGCGATACCCCTCCCGACCGCCTGGCGGTGAACCCGCAGAGCCCCTTCCACGATGCCGACGTGCTGGCGCGCGGCGTGGGCGTCCGCTTCAACGGCATCGAGCGCGACGACGTGGAGGAATACTCGGTCAGCGAAGGCTGGATCCGCGTCCAGGCCGGCAAGGCGCGCGACCGCCGCGGCAACCCGATGACGCTCAAGCTCAAGGGCACGGTCGAGCCGTACTTCCTGGCCGCCAAGTAAGCGCGGCGCCGGGGCGCGAAGGCGCCCCGGGTTCGCGCATCACGGCTTGAGCCGGTACCCGCTGCGGAAGATCGCCCAGACGATGCCCAGGCACAGCAGCAGGAACGCCAGCGTCATCCCCGTGCTGACCGCGATGTGCACGTCGGCCTTGCCGTAGAAGCTCCAGCGGAAGCCGCTGACCAGGTACACCACCGGGTTGAACAGGCTGATCTTCTGCCACAGCGGCGGCAGCATGTTGATCGAGTAGAAGCTGCCGCCGAGGAAGGTCAGCGGCGTGACCACCATCAGCGGGATCACCTGCAGCTTCTCGAAGCCGTCGGCCCAGATGCCGATGATGAAGCCGAACAGGCTGAAGGTCGCCGCGGTCAGGACCAGGAATCCGGCCATCCAGAACGGATGGGCGATCTCGTAGTCGACGAACAGGCGCGCGGTGGCCAGGATCAGCACGCCCAGGATCACCGACTTGGTCGCCGCCGCGCCGACGTAGCCGACCAGGATCTCCCACCAGGCCACCGGCGCGGACAGCACCTCGTAGATCGTGCCGGCCCAGCGCGGCATGTAGATGCCGAAGGAAGCGTTGGAAATGCTTTCGCCGAGCAGCGAGAGCATCACCAGGCCCGGGATGATGAAGGCGCCGTAGCCGATGCCGTCGACATCGCCCATGCGCGAGCCGATCGCCGCGCCGAACACCACGAAGTACAGCGAGGTCGACAGCACCGGCGAGGCGATCGACTGCATCAGCGTGCGGAACGCGCGCGCCATCTCGAAGCGGTAGATCGCCGCGATCGCATGCAGGTTCATGCGCGCACCTCCGGCCGGCGCGCCCCGTGCACCAGGCTGACGAAGATCTCCTCCAGCGAGCTCTCGCTGGTATGCAGGTCCTTGAAGTCGATGCCGAGTGCCTCCAGCCGCCGCAGCAGCGGCGCGATGCCGGTGTCCTCGGCCTGCGCGTCGAAGGTGTAGACCAACGTAGCGCCGCCGGCCGCCAGTTCCAGCGGCAGCCCCTGCAACTCTTCGGGCAACCGCGCCAGCGGCGCCTGCAGCGTCAGCGCCAGCTGCTTCTTGCCGAGCTTGCGCATCAGCGTGTGCTTGTCCTCGACCAGCACCAGTTCGCCGCGGTTGATCACGCCGACGCGGTCGGCCATCTCCTCGGCTTCCTCGATGTAGTGCGTGGTCAGGATGATGGTGGTGCCCTGCTCGCGCAGCCGCCGCACCATCTGCCACATGCCGTGGCGCAGTTCCACGTCCACGCCGGCGGTGGGCTCGTCGAGGAACAGGATCTTGGGCTCGTGCGCCAGCGCCTTGGCGATCAGCACGCGCCGCTTCATGCCGCCGGACAGCGTGGAGATCTTGCTGTCGCGCTTGTCCCACAGCGACAGCTCGCGCAGCACCTGCTCCAGGTAACCGGGATTGGGCGGCTTGCCGAACAGCCCGCGGCTGAAGCGCATGGTCGCCCACACCGTCTCGAACGCGTCGGTGGACAGCTCCTGCGGCACCAGCCCGATCGCCGCCCGCGCCGCGCGGTAGTCGCGCACGATGTCGTGGCCATCGGCCAGCACCCGCCCCGTGCTCGGGTTGACCAACCCGCAGACGATGCTGATCAACGTGGTCTTGCCCGCCCCGTTGGGGCCGAGCAGCGCGAAGATCTCGCCCTGCCGGATGTCCAGATCGACCTGCCTGAGCGCCTGGAAGCCCCCGGCATAGGTCTTGCTCAATCCCTGGATGGAAACGATCGGATTCACGTAAAACCCTGGAAGAACGACGAAGTCGCCGCATAGGCTAGGCGGAATGGCGAGCGGGACCAAGTCCCGTCTGGTTCTTCATCAGACGACTGGCGACAGCCGGGGAGCGGCTGTTGCCGTTGCTGTTGCCGTTGCTCGTGATTTTTCACGAGATGGGTAACACCTCCCCGCGCGGCGGCGCGCCAACCTCCACGGCCTACGAATATCGCTGCGGCGCGGCCCCTCCTAAGCGGCGGAGCTGGCGGGAAAACCCCGCGGGGCGACGCACATGGGCTCGCCGGAAGAGGCGAAGCACGGCTTCGCCCCGGCGGGCGGGCATTCGCCGCGCGGCGAATGCCCCGGGCTCGGCCGCATAGCGGGCGAGTCGCGTCGAAAAATCCCGCCGGCTCCGCGAACCCGCAGCGCAGCGGAGGGCGCGCAGGCGGGGGGTGCTTGATCAGCCGTTCGGCTGCTGTGAAGCGCTTCTTTTGGTTACTTTTCTTTACGCGGCACATCCTTGTGCCGCGCCCTTCGGGCCGGCTCCGCCGTGCGGCGCCGCTCCTGCGGCGCGCGTGCACAAGCAAAGAAAAGTGACTCGCCAAAGGCGAAAGCTTTTGGCTTTATTGCCAAAGGCCCAAAAGGCCAAAAGCAACGTCCCTGGATGATCAGCCGTTCGGCTGCTGGAAAGCGCCTCCCGCCTTCGCGGGAATGACGATAGAGAGATTACGAGGACCGGATAGATAGCGAAAAAGTCGCTGGGTCTTCGCCCCCGGCCATCGGACATAGCCCGATGGCGTTCAGCGCCACGCGAGCCAATGGCTCGCAACCAGCGTCGCTTCACCCCTGCCTGCGCGGGGACGGTGATAGGGAGAGAGAACGCCGTATTCCCCGAACAACAACGCAGCCGCGCCGCAGCAACACGCCCCCTCCCTAACTACGCTGCCGCGCCTCGATCAGATCCAGGTTCCGCACCAACCGCCGCGACAATTCATCGGAAATCCGCCGCTCCCGCGCCAACTTGAACAACTCGTTGCGCTCCGCCTTCAACCCCGCGCCGCGCAACTCCCGCACCGCCTGCTCGTACGCCCGCGCCTCCACCGGGTCGCGCTCGGCCGCATCCTCGCTCGCGCCGAGCTTGCGCTGGTACAGCGCGCTGACCTGCGTGGCGGCCGCGTTGTAGCGCTCGGCCAAGGCCTCGTCGTCCGCGTACTTCCGGCGCAGCCGCTCCACCGCCTCCAGCGCCGCGCGCGCCGACGCCGTGCGCGCCAGGTCCTCCTCCTGCTCGTGGTTGGGCTCCTCCGGCAGCTCCAGGCCCTTCAGCAGGCGCGGCAGCGCGATGCTGGCCACCACCAGCGAGACCAGGATCACCGCGGTGGCGAGGAAGATCGTCAGCTGCCGCGCCGGGAACGGCGAACCGTCCGGCATCAGCAGCGGCAGGGTCAGCACGCCCGCCAGCGTGATCGCGCCGCGCACGCCGGCCAGCGACGCCGCCACCATCACCCGCCAGGGCGGGCTCGCGCGCTGTTCGCCGCGGCGCTGCGCCTTGAACAGGTTCCAGCGCAACGACAGCCATACCCAGATGAAGCGCAGCGCCGCCAGCGTCGCGCTGATCGCCAGCACGTACACCGCCAGCCACCAGGGGTTGAGGTGGCCCGCCTCGCGCACGCTGTGCACGGCGCCGTCCAGGATGCCCGGCAACTGTTCGCCGAGCAGCACGAACATGATGCCGTTGAAGGTGAACTGCACCGTGTCCCACACCGCCCAGCGCTGCACGCGCATGATGCCGGGCGCGTTGCCGCGCAGTTCCACGTAGCTCATCGTGATGCCCGCCGCGACCGCGGCGAGGATGCCCGAGGCGTGCAGCCATTCGGCCAGCAGGTAGGCGGCGAACGGCGTGAGCAGGTTCACCAGGATCGCCGAGCCCGGCTCCTCGCCGAAGTGGCGCCAGATCCAGCTCTGCACCCTGCTCAGGCCGAAGGTGACCGCCACGCCGGCCGCCAGCCCGGCCAGGGCCACCCAGAGGAAGGTCAGCGAGGCATTGGCGAGCGAGAACGTGCCGGTGACCACCGCCGCCACCGCGAACTGGAAGCACACCAGGCCGGAGGCGTCGTTGAGCAGCGACTCGCCTTCCAGGATATGCATCAGCCGCTTCGGGATCGGCACCCGCGAGGTGATCGAGGACACCGCCACCGGGTCGGTCGGCGAGATGATCGCCGCCAGCGCGAACGCCACCGCCAGCGGCATCGCCGGGATCATCCAGTGGATCAGCAGGCCGGCGCCGACCACGGTGAAGATCACCAGGCCGAACGCCAGCTCCAGGATCGCGCCCTTGTCGCGGAACAGGCCCTGCTTGGGGATGCGCCAGCCGTCCAGGAACAGCAGCGGCGGCAGGAACAGCAGGAAGAACAGTTCCGGCTCCAGCTCGTGGCCGCGGTCGAACACGCCGGCGATCACCGCGCCCAGCGCGATCTGCACCAGCGGCAAGGGCAGCGAGAACGGGAGGATGCGGATGAGGTAACCGCTGGCGGCCACCGCCAGCAGCATCGCCAGGACGACGTCGATCGAGTGCATGTTGGAGCGCGTATGCCTTTGACGGGTGACGGCACGCCGCGGCGGGCCATCGCGGGGAGCGACGCCGCACGCGGCGGCGCCACCCGTGAACATAACGGCTCGCGGGGATCGATGGAAACCGCCGCGCGCGGATGCCGCCGGGCAGCGACACCGCGCATTCATGCATGGCTGCGCGGATGCGCGCCGCGCAGGCGGATCGTCAAGCTCCCGCCGCGATCCGGCGTTGCGGCCGGTCGCCGTCGAAGCGGTAGCTGTCCATCGCCAGGAAGCCCATGTCGATGCCGGCGTCGATCCGCTGCGCGCCGAGCGCGTCGCCGCCGGCCGCGCCCATCGCGAAGTACAGCGGCAGCAGGTGCTCGTCGGTCGGATGCGCGCGCTCGGCATGCGGCGCCTGGCGCCGGTAGTCGAGCAAGGCGGGCACGTCGTCGGCCTGCAGGCGCTGCTCCACCCATTCGATGAAGGGGCGTACGTAGGGGGCTTCCCCGCCGTCGGCACGGCCGCCGCGCCAGTCGCGCAGGTTGTGGGTGATCGAGCCGGAGCCGACCAGCAGCACGCCCTCGTCGCGCAACGGCGCCAGCGCGCGGCCCAGCGCCAGTTGGTGCGCCGGCCCGAGGTCGGGCTGGATGGAGAGCGGCACCACCGGGATGTCCGCCTGCGGATACAGCAGGCGCAGCGGTACCCAGGCGCCGTGGTCGAGGCCGCGCTGCATGTCCAGCTGCGGATGCAGGCCGGCCCGCTCCAGCAGGCGATGGACCTGCCGGGCCAGCGCCGGCTCGCCCGGCGCCGGGTACTCGATCTCGTACAGCGCGGGCGGGAAGCCGCCGAAGTCGTGGATGGTCGGCAGCCGCGCGGCGCCGCCGACCAGCGGGCGCCGGCCCAGCCAATGCGCCGAGGCGACCACGATCGCGCGCGGGCGCGGCAGCGCCGCCGCCAGCTCGGCCAGCCGCTCACCGACCAGGCCGGGCCGCAGCGCGGTCATCGGCGAGCCGTGCGAGATGTACAGGGAAGGCAGGGCGTGCATCGATGTCTCCATGGACCAGGACCGACGTGCTCAGCGCGACTTGAGCGCGAACGCGCCGTCGCCGACCAGGAACTGCACCACCAGGGCGATCGCCCACACCGCCGGGTACTCCCAGCCGCCGCCGGGATTGGCGAAGCCGAAGCCGTTGGCGCCATGCACGGTCGCGATCGTGCCCAGCAGCAGGGGCACGCCGAGCAGGCCGAACCAGCGCGCGTAGAGGCCCAGCACCATCGTGAGGCCGAGCAGCAGCTCCAGCCCCATCGATACGTAGGCTAGGCCGCCCGGGAGGCCGAGCGACCGGAAGTAGCCGGCGGTACCGGCCGGCGTGAACACCAGCAGCTTGGTCAGGCCGTGGACCAGGAACAGGCCGCCCAGGGTAACGCGCAGCAGGGCGACACCGTAGGCGGGCAGCGTTGAACGGACCGGGGTATTCATGGCGTCTCCAGGGGAGGCATTCGGAAGTGCGTGCAGGCTATTCCCGCCGCTTTTCTGATAAAACACCGGCTACATCCATTGTTTATTCCTAAAAGCGCAACAAATGGACACCCTGGATGCGATGCGCGTGTTCGTGGCGGTCGCCGAACGCAACGGCTTCAGCGCCGCAGCCGAGGCGCTGGACCGGTCCACCGCCAGCGTCACCCGCCAGGTCGCGGCGCTCGAGCAGCGCCTGGGTACCCGCCTGCTCAACCGCACCACGCGCCGGGTCAGCCTGACCAGCGCCGGCACCGCCTACTACCAGCGCGCGGTGCAACTGCTGGCGGAGTTCGCCGACCTGGAAGCGGCGGTCGGCGCGCAGGCGCTGCAACCGTCGGGCCTGCTGCGGATCAACGCGCCAGTGAGCTTCGGCATCGCCCGGCTGGGCCCGTTGCTGGCCGGCTTCCGCGCCCGCCATCCCCAGGTCACGCTCGACCTGGCGCTCTCGGACCGGTTCGTGGACATGGTCGAGGAAGGCTACGACGTGGCGATCCGCATCACCCGCGAGCCCTCGCCCATGCTGATCGCGCGCAGGCTGGCCTCGGTGCGGGTGCTCGTCTGCGCCTCGCCCGGCTATCTGGCGCGGGCGGGCACGCCGCGGCTGCCCGCCGACCTGGCCGGCCACGAATGCCTGGCCTACAGCTACTGGTCCGGCGGCCAGGAATGGCGACTGCGGCGGGCCGACGGCGGCGAGGAACAAATACGCATCGGCGGCGGAATGCGCGCCAACAACGGCGACGTGCTGCGCGAGGCGGCGCTGGCCGGGATGGGCATCATCGTGCAGCCGGATTTCCTGGTGGCCGACGACCTCGCCGCCGGCCGGCTGGTGCAGGTGCTGCCGGAATACGAGGCGCCGACGCTGGGCGTGTTCGCCGTCTACACCAGCCGCAGCCACCTCGCGCCGAAGGTGCGCAGCTTCATCGACTACCTGGTGGAAACGCTGGGCGGGGACCCGTAGCGCGCATCGGCGTCCGTCCCCGCGGGCGCGCCGCGGAGGACTTCAGCCGCGACCGGCCCCGTCGATGCCGTACGCCGCCCGGTCGTTGCCCAGGCACCGGCGCAGGTAGTCGATGAACACCCGCAGCTTCGGCGCCATGTGCTCGCGCGCCGGGTAGTACAGGTGCCAGCCCGCGAACGGCGCCTGCCAGTCGTCGAGCACGCGCAGCAGGCCGCCGGCGGCCACCTCGTCCGCGATCTCCCATTCGAACACCTGGCCGAGCCCGACGCCGCGCCGCAGGGCCGCCATCCCGACCGCCATATCGTTGACGATCAGCCTGCCCTCCACCTCGACCTGGAAATCGCGCCCGTCGCGGGTGAACTCCCAGGGCTGGATGCGGCCGTCGCTGCGCCGCCAGCGGATGCAATCGTGGCCGACCAGCTCGGCGGGCGCGGCCGGCACGCCGTGCCGCTCGAAATACCCCGGCGTGGCGACGATCGCCTGCCGCAGCCGCGGCCCGATCGGCACCGCGACCATGTCGCGCGCCAGCGATTCGCCCAGGCGGATGCCGGCATCGAAGCCGCCGGCGACGATGTCGGCCAGCGTGCGGTCGGCATACAGCTCCACGGCCACGTCCGGATAGCGCGCCAGGAATCCGGGCAGATGCGGGCAGATCAGCTGCTCGGCGGCGGCCCCCGCCAGGTTGATCCGCAGCAGGCCGGAGGGCCGGTCGCGCAGGAAGTCCAGGTCGGCGAAGGCGGCATCGATCTGCTGCAACCCCGGCGCCACCCGCTGCAGGAAGCGCTCGCCGTGCTCGGTCAGCCCGACCCGGCGCGTGGTGCGGTTGAGCAGGCGCACGCCGAGCCGCGCTTCCAGCCCGCGCACGATCTGCGACAGCGCCGAGGTGGAGACGTCCAGCTCGGCCGCGGCCCGGGTGAAGCTGCCGTGGCGCGCGACGCGCACGAACGCATCGACCGCCGGGAGTGGATTGGGTCGCGTCATGCCGCCTCCGCAGTCCTGGCCCTACCGGCGCAATGCCGGATTATTTAGTTCTACTTCAAGGAAGGTTCGGATTTTGCGGATTTATCGGCATCGCCGCCACTCCTAGAGTGGCCGCACTTCCCCGCAACGAGGTTCGCCATGCAACTCGACCATTACCGCCTGCTCGGCCGCTCCGGCCTGCGCGTCAGCCCGATCTCGCTGGGTGCGATGACCTTCGGCCAGGACTGGGGCTGGGGCGCCGACGAGGCCGGGTCCCGCCGCCTGTTCGATCTCTACGTGGATGCCGGCGGCAACTTCGTCGACACCGCCAACATCTACACCAACGGCAGCTCCGAGGCCCTGCTCGGCCGCTTCGCCGCCGGCCGCCGCGACCGGCTGGTGATCGCCAGTAAGTACACGCTCAACCCGTTCCCCGGCGATCCCAATGGCGGCGGCAACCACCGCAAGAACATGATCCAGTCGGTGGAAGCCAGCCTGAAGCGGCTCGGCACCGACTACCTCGACCTGCTCTACCTGCACATCTGGGACGGCACCACCCCGGTCGAGGAGATCATGCGCGGCTTCGACGACCTGGTGCGCGCCGGCAAGATCGTCTACGCCGGCATCTCCGACACGCCGGCCTGGCAGGTCGCGCGGATGCAGACGCTGGCCGAACTGCGCGGCTGGTCGCCGCTGGTGGCGCTGCAGATCGAGTACTCGCTGGCGCAGCGCACCGTCGAGCGCGACCTGCTGCCCATGGCCAACGAGTTGGGCCTGTCGGTCCTGGCCTGGTCGCCGCTGGCGATGGGCATCCTGACCGGCAAGTACAGCCGCGCCGACCTGGAGCGCCTGCGCGCGCAGGGCGCAGCCAACTCGCCCGACGCCGGAAACGGCAGCCGCGGCGCGGTGGCGTACTCGCACGACATGCTCGACGAGCGCAGCATCGACATCGGCGAGGTGGTCAAGGCGATCGCCGCCGAATCCGGCCACTCCCCCGCGCAGATCGCCCTGGCCTGGCTGCTGCAGCGCCCGGGCGCACCGATCCCGATCGTCGGCGCGCGCACGCCGGAACAACTGCAGGACAACCTGGGCGCGCTCGCGGTGACGCTGGACGCCGAGCACGTCCGCCGCCTGGACGCCGCCAGCGCCATCCCCCTCGGCTTCCCGCACGACTTCATCCGCAGCCCGATCCCGCATCAGCTGGTATTCGGCGGCACACACGTGCAGCCCCGGGCCTGACCGGCATCCAGAACAGCCGTACGTTCGCTGTCCTGTTGCTGTTGCTGTTGCTGTTGCTCGTGATTTTGCTTCGGGCTGGGTAACGCTTCCTCGCGCGGCGGCGCGCCAACCTCCATGGCCTACGAATATCACTGCGGCGCGGCCCCTCCGAAGCGGCGGAGACAATGGGAAAAACCTGAAGGGCGGCGCACATGGGCTCGCCGGAAAAGGCGAAGCACCGCTTCGCCCCGGCGGGCGGGCATTCGCCGCGCGGCGAATGCCCAGGGCTCGGCCGCATAGCGGACGAGTCGCGTCGAAAAATCCCGTTGGCTCCGCGGACCCGCAGCAAAGCTGCGGGCGCGCAGGCGGGGTGTGCTTGATCAGCCATGACCAGCCATTCGGCTGTTGTGAAGCGCTTCGGCTGTTGTGAAGCGCTTCTTTGGGTTACTTTTCTTTACGCGGCACATCCTTGTGCCGCGCCCTTCGGGCCGGCTTCGCCGTGCGGCGCCGCTCCTGCGGCGCGCGTGCACAAGCAAAGAAAGGTAACTCGCCGCAAGGCGAAAGCTTTGGCCTTTATCGCCAAAGGCCCAAAGAGCCCAAAAGCAAAGTCCCTGGATGATCAGCCGTTCGGCTGCTGAAAGGCACCTCCCGCCTTCGCGGGAATGACGGTAGTGGGATAACAGGAGCCGGACAAATTGCGAGGAAGACACTGGATCTTCGATCCCCGGCCATCGGGCATAGCCCGATGGCGCTCGATGCCGCGCGGACCAGTGGCTCGCAAGCGGCGGCCCTTCGTCCCACCTTCGCGGGAATGACGATAGAAGGATGGCGCGAGCGGACAGACAGCGTGAGGAACAAAGTCCCTGGACCTTCGATCCCAGCCATTGGCATAGCCCAATGGCGCTCAGCACCGCGCCAGAGGCGATGACCAAAAACACGAACCTCCGCAACACTGCATCCCATCCCGGCCCACCTCCCACCATCCCACCGCAACATCCCCCTCGTCATCATGGCCCCCGCCCCATCCCCTCACAGGAGATCCCAATGAAGACCCGCACCCTCGGCCGCAACGGCCCCGTGGTTTCCGCACTCGGCCTCGGCTGCATGGGCATGAGCGCGTTCTACGGCGACCGCAGCGACGAGGCCGGCTCCATCGCGGTCATCCATCGCGCCCTCGAGCGCGGCGTCAGCCTCATCGACACCGCCGACATGTACGGCCCCCACACCAACGAGGTGCTGGTCGGCAAGGCGATCGCCGGCCGCCGCCACCAGGTGTTCCTGGCGACCAAGTTCGGCATCAAGCTCGACCCCAACGATCCGCAGGTGCGCGGCATCGATGGCCGCCCCGAGTACGTGCAGGCCGCGTGCGAGGCCAGCCTCAAGCGGCTCGGCGTGGACCACATCGACCTGTACTACCAGCACCGCGTCGATCCCGGCGTGCCGATCGAGGACACCGTCGGCGCGATGTCGCGCCTGGTCGAACAGGGCAAGGTGCGCTTCCTCGGCCTGTCCGAGGCCGCCCCCGCCACCATCCGCCGCGCGCATGCCGTGCACCCGATCGCCGCGCTGCAGACCGAATACTCGCTGTGGACGCGCGACCCCGAGGAGAACGGCGTGCTCGCCACCGTGCGCGAACTCGGCATCGGCTTCGTGCCCTACTCGCCGCTCGGGCGCGGCTTCCTCAGCGGTGCGTTCAAGAGCCCGGACGACTTCGACGCCGACGACTACCGCCGCCACTCCCCGCGCTTCCAGGGCGAGAACTTCGCGCGCAACATCGAACTGGTCGCGCAGGTGGAGGCGATCGCCGCCGACAAGGGCATCACCGCCAGCCAGCTCGCCCTGGCCTGGGTGCTCGCGCAGGGCGACGACCTGGTGCCCATCCCGGGGACCAAGCGCATCAAGTACCTCGAGGAGAACCTCGGGGCGCTGGACGTCACCCTGCTGCCGGACGAACTGGACCGCATCGGCTCGGTGTTCCCGCCGGGCGCCGCCGCGGGCGCGCGCTATCCCGCGGCGACCATCGGCGCGCTGCACCGCTGACCGGCGCGCGCGGGCAGCGTGCCGGCGGCCGCCTCAGGCGCGGCCGCGCAGGTACGCGATGATCCCGTCCAACGGCGCCGGGGTCCCGAGCAGGTAGCCCTGCAGCTGGTCGCAGCCGTTCGCGACCAGCCAGGCCTGCTGCTCGGGGCGCTCCACGCCCTCGGCGATGACGCGCAGGCCGAGGCTGTGGCCGAGCGTGATCAGCGTGCGGCAGATCGCGGCGTTGCGCGGGTTGCCGTCCACGTCGGCGACGAAACTGCGATCGATCTTCAGCGAGTCCAGCGGCATGTGCTGCAGGTAGGACATGCTGGAGAAGCCGGTCCCGAAATCGTCCAGGGAAATGCGCACGCCCTGCGCATGCATGGCGTTCATCGTCTGCAGCGCCTGGTCGGGATCGCGCACCAGGCTGGTCTCGGTCAGCTCCACGTGCAGCGCGCCATGGCCCAGGCCGAACTCGCGGCAGGCGGCGGCCACGTCGCCGGCGACGTCCGAGTTGAGGAACTGCAGCGCCGACACGTTGATCGCGATCGGCAACGCCTCCCATCCCGCGTCGGCCAGCCGGCGCCGGTCGCGCGCGCCCTGGTGGATCGCCCATCGCCCCAGCGGCAGGATCAGGCCGGTGTCCTCGCATAGCTTGACGAACTCGCCGGTGGACACCTGCCGGTGCTCGGGGCTGAGCCAGCGCACCAGCGCCTCCAGCGCCGCCGGCGCACCGCTGCGCGCGTCCAGTATCGGCTGGTAGTGCAGCTCGAACTCGCCCCGGTCGATCGCCTCGTGCAACCGCCCGATCAGGTGCAGGCGTTCGCTCAGGCGCGTGGCGATGGCCTTCTCGAAGTGCATCACCGTGACATCCGCCTCGCGCGCGGCATGCGCCGCCTGCGCGGCCTGCGCGATCACCTCGTCCGCGCGCAGGCCGTCCTCCGGGAAGCGCGCCACGCCGATGCGCACGTCCAGCGAATGCAGCGAATCGCGCCCGCGCACCGGCTCGGACAGCATCGCCTCCAACGCCTGCAGCGCGCGGTCGGGATCGTGTTCCTCGCCGATCGCGAGCACGAAATCCTCCGACGGCTGGAACGCCAGCCAGCCGTACTCCTCGGCCAGCGACTGCAGGCGCACGCACAGGTGGTGCAGCACGTCCTCGCCCACCCGCCGCCCCAGCGTGTCGCCGATCAGCTGCAGGCCGCGCAGCTGCACGTGCGCGACCGCATAGCGCGGCAGCGCGGCCTCCTGCAGCTGCTCGGCCAAGGCGGGCACGTTGAGCAGGCCGGTGGCCGCGTCGTGGCTGGCGCGGTGCGCGAGTTCGCGCTGGTAGGCCATGTACTCGCTGACGTTCTCGGCCAGCACCAGCCGCGCCTGCAGCCCGCCGATCTCCAGCATCGTGGTGTGCACGCGCACGTCCATGCGCGTGCCATCCCGGTGCCGGTGCACGACGGTGAGCAAGGTGCCGCGCCCGGGCGGATCGGGCTGGCGCAACTGCTGGGCCAGCCGCTCGGCCTGTTCGGGCAGGCCGATGTCGAGGATCCGCATCGACAGGAACTCCTCCCGGCTGTAGCCGTACTGCCGGATCGCCGCGGGGTTCACCTCCAGGAAGCGCAGCGTCTCCAGGTCGAACAGCCAGCACGGCAACGGGCTGATCTCGAAGATCCGCTGGAACCGGTACTGCGCGTCCGTGGCCAGCGCCTCGATCTCCATCCGTTCGCTGATGTCGACCACGGTCCCGGTCATCCGGCGCTCGCCGTCGTCCTCCACCATCGCGCCGCGCACCGCGATCCAGTGCTCGGCCTGCGCCAGCAGCAGCCGGCAGGTGACGTCGAATCCCTGGCGGCCTTCGCGGGCCTGCGCCAGGATGCGCTTCACCTTGTGCCGGTCGTCCGGGTGCACGCGCTCGACGAACGCGGCCACCGCCACGTCGCGCCTGCCCAGCCCGAACATCTGCATCGTCTGCGGCGCCAGGTGCAGCCATTCCCCGTCCGGCCCGATCCACCAGGTGCCCACGCCCCCGGCCAGGTGCGCGCGCCGCAGGTCCTCGTTGCCGGTGCGCAGGTCCGACAGCAGCTGCGCCTGCCGTCGCTCGGCGTGCCAGAGGCTGCGCAGCAGGTAGGCCAGGCTCAGGCCATAGACCACGAGCAATGCGATCGCCAGGGCCATGAACATCCACCTCGGCCGCAGCGCCTCGCCATGGCCGGTCGCGGCGAACGCCAGCAGCAGCGCGGCCAGCACGCCGAAGCCGAGCACGCCGCGCCATTGCCACCGCCGCGACCGGAGCTGGCGCATCACGGCACTCCGCGCGCATCCGCGGGCACGCCAGGGGCGCGGCCACGCCGCCCCGCGGCCGGTGCGCCGGAGTTCAGGCCGGCGACTGTCGCACGCCGTCCATGCGGCCTACACTGCCGGTTTTCCCGTTGCCGAGTTGCACCCATGCTCCAGCTGCATCGTTCCGCCTTGATGGTTGCCATCACCGCCATCCTCGCCCTGCCGCTGACCGCCTGTGGCCGCCACGATGCGTCGCAGGCCTCCCTTGATGCGGCCTCCGCTCCACCCGCCAAACCGGTACTGGGGGACTTCGGCTTCGATGCCGCTGGCATGGATCGCTCGGTCGCACCGGGCGACGACTTCTTCGGCTATGCCAATGGCCAGTGGGTCAAGACTACCGAGATTCCGGCCGACCGCGCCAGCTACAACAGCTTCACGCGCATCGTGGTGGATACCGAGAAGCACGTGCGCGACATCGTCGAGGGCGCCGCCGCCAACGACCGCGCCACCGGCGACGAGAAGAAGATCGGCGACTACTACGCCGCCTTCATGGACGAGGCCGGCATCGAGGCCAAGGGCGCCTCGCCGGTGCAGCCGCAGCTGGACGCGATCGCGCAGATCGCCGACAAGCAGGCGCTGGCCGCCGCGCTGGGCGCGCAGCTGCGCGCCGACGTGGACCTGCTCAACGCCACCGACTACTACACCGACCGCCTGTTCGGCCTGTGGGTGTCGCAGGACATCCACCACCCCGAGCGCTACGTGCCGTACCTGGTGCAGGGCGGCCTGGGCATGCCCGACCGCAGCTTCTACCTCGAAGGCGGCCGCATGGCGGAGTTGCGCAAGGCCTACCAGGCGCACGTCGCCAAGGTGCTCGCGCTGGCCGGCATCGCCGATGCCGAGGCCAAGGCCGAGCGGATCGTGAAGCTGGAGACGGAGATCGCGCGCGTCCACGCCACCCAGGAGCGGACCAACGACGTGCAGGCCGGCGCGAACGCCTGGAAACGGGCCGATTTCGCGGCCAAGGCGCCGGGCCTGGACTGGAACGCGTTCCTGAAGGCGGCCGGCCTGGATGCGCAGCAGGACTTCATCGTCTGGCAGCCGGAGGCCGTGGCCGGGATCTCCGCGCTGGTCGCCGCGCAGCCGCTCGACCTCTGGAAGGACTACCTGGCCTTCCATGCCGTCGACCGCGCCTCGCCGTACTTGTCCAAGGCGTTCGCCGACGAGCGCTTCGCCTTCTACGGCGCCACGCTCAACGGCACCCCGCGGCAGCGCGAGCGCTGGAAGCGCGGCATCGACGCCACCAACGCCGCGCTCGGCGAGGCCGTCGGCAAGCGCTACGTCGACCGCTACGTCAGCCACGACACCAAGGAGCGCGCCGAGGCGATGGTCGCCAACATCGTCGCCGCGTTCGGCAAGCGCATCGACGCGCTGGACTGGATGAGCCCGCAGACCAAGCAGCACGCCAAGGCCAAGATCGCCGGCCTGACCGTGGCGGTCGGCTGGCCGGAGCGCTGGCGCGACTACTCGGCCCTGGACGTGCGCCGCGACGACGCGCTGGGCAACGCCGAACGCGCCGGGCTGTTCGAGTACGGGCGCAACCTCGCCAAGCTGGGCAAGCCGGTCGAGCACAGCGAGTGGTACATGCTGCCGCAGGAGGTCAACGCGCTGAACGTGCCGCTGGAGAACCGCCTGATCTTCCCGGCCGCGATCCTGCAGCCGCCGTTCTTCGACCCGGCCGCCGACGATGCCGTGAACTACGGCGCGATCGGCGCGGTGATCGGCCACGAGATCAGCCACAGCTTCGACAACACCGGCGCGCTGTTCGACGAGCGCGGCGCGCTGCACAACTGGTGGACGCCGGAGGACCTGAAGAAGTTCGAGGCCGCCGGCGCCGCCCTGGCCGCGCAGTTCGACGGCTACAAGCCGTTCGACGACCTGGCGGTGAACGGCAAGCTCACCCTCGGCGAGAACATCGCCGACGTGGCCGGCCTGGCCACCGCCTACGACGCCTACCACCTGTCGCTGCAGGGCAAGCCGGCGCCCACGCTGGACGGCTTCACGCCGGACCAGCGCTTCTTCCTCGGCTTCGCCCAGGCCTGGCGCGGCAAGTACCGCGATGCCGCGCTGCGCAACGCGGTCCTCACCGACGTGCATGCGCCGGGCCGGTTCCGCGCGCAGACCGTGCGCAACCTCGACGCCTGGTATCCGGCGTTCGAGGTCAAGGAAGGCCAGAAGCTGTACCTGGCGCCGGACCAGCGCGTGAAGATCTGGTAGCCCCGCGACGGTAGCGACGCCCGGCGGGAATCCGGCCCCGGCAAGCCTTCCTGGCAAGGCCTGTCGGGGTTGAAACCCCTCCCACAGGACTTCGGGAGTTGTCCTCCGTCGTTTGTGGGAGGAAGGCCAGAAGCTGTACTTGGCGCCGGACCAGCGCGTGAAGATCTGGTAGCCCCGCGGCGGTAGCGGCGCCCGGCGGGAATCCGGCCCCGGCAGGCCTTCCTGGCAAGGCCTGTCGGGGTTGAACCCCCTCCCACAGGACTTCGGGAGTTGTCCTCCGTCGTTTGTGGGAGGGGTTTCAACCCCGACAAGGCCCTTCCCGGCCATGCCGGCTACGGCCAGCGCGCGAGCACCTCCGGCGCGACCCCGACCCGACGGCAGGCGCGCACGGCTAGGCCGTCGTTCAATGCCGCGCGGAACAACGGCGCCGAGGCCCGCATCAACCGTGCCGAGGCGCGGTCGCGCGCACGTTGCAGCGGGCTGCGCCCGAGCATGTCCAGCGCCCAGCCGGGCAGCAACGCGGCGCCCGCCCCCAGGAACACGTCGCGCGACAGTCCCGCTACCGGCACCGGCAGCCGGATCGAGGCCAGGATGTCCAGCACCTCGCGCGAGCGCGCATCCACCGCCAGCTGCGGCCGCATCGACTCGAAATAGGCCTCGATGTCGCGCTCGGAAGCGGGCACGTCGCGCGCGCCCAGCGCTTCGGCCACGCGCCGGTACTCGGCGTAGTAGCGGTCGGCGATCGCCGCCGGCACCTCGCGGCAATGGCGTCTGCAGCCTTGCAGGAACCCGTAGGCCTCGGTGGCGTGCACCCAGGTCAGCAGCCGCGGATCGTCGGCGGCGTAGCCGCGGCCGTCCGGCAGCGTGCCGCGCACCCGCGCGTGGATGGCGCGGACCCGGGCGACTAGGCGCTCCGCCTCGGCGCGCGGCGCATAGGTGGTGCCGGCGACGAAGTTGGTGGTGCGCCGCAAACGCCCCACCAGGTCCTCGCGGAAGTTGGAGTGGTCGTAGACGCCGGCCAGCGCCAGCGGATGCAGGGTCTGCAGCATCAATGCGCACAGCCCGCCGGCGAGCATGCCGGGGAACTCCGAATGCACGCGCCAGGTGACGCTGTCCGGCCCGAACCAGCCCGGGTCGCCGGCCGGACGGTCGTACTCGATGCCGCTCTGCCCGCGCGGGAAGGCGCCGAGCACCCAGCGGCGGATCTGGGCGGTGGCGGGGGCGGCGAGCGTGCGGAACACGGCGGACATGCGCCTATCGTACCGCCGCCCCGGCGGCCGGCCGCGCTGGCCCGCCATCGCGAATTCGCGATGCAGTGCAGCAAGGCGGCGCCGCCCCCGGACCTGGGAAACCGCGTTTTCCCCGGGGAAAAATGCCGATCGCGCCGGAGCCGGCGTCTCCGTGACGCCCCGCTCACGCGCTCTTGATTGCGAACCGGTGCGGAAGTGCTAGAAAGGACCTGCGACCGTTTGTCGCATGCCACATGCTCGTACCCGCCGGAAGGAGCTCGTCATGATTGCTTTGTTCAGGGGTTTGGGACTGCTTCTGCAGGACAACGCACTGCACCGCCAGCCGTTCGAGGAACAGGTCGCGCACTGGCGCGACAAGACCGACGCGGAGATCGACGCGGAGGTCGAACTGCTCACCGTCGCCAAGCAGCAGTGGGTCGTCGCTTCGATCATCGGCTGGCAGGTGATCTCGCTGGTCCTGCTCGGCGTGATCACCCACCAATTGTGGCAGCACGACTTCCACGTGACCTTCAGCCGGGTGGTGATCGTGTTCGCCTCGTGGCTGGCCATCCTGTTCGTGCTCTGGTACATCGCCGACCTGTTCGACCACAGCGCCGGCTTCGAGCGCTGGCTGCGTGCCTTCAACAGCCGCGCGCGGCTGGCCCCGGACGCCGATTCGGTCGAGTGCGTCAACGAGGCGCTGGAGATGGCGCGCCGCTATCCGGAAGTGCTGCGCTATAAGCAGCAGGTGATGGCCAAGCGCGACCTGCGCCACGAGGACATCGTCAACATGCGCGAGATGGGGCGCATGCGGCAGTACACCGAGATCGTGCGCGAACTCGACCACTACGACGGCGGGCCGCGGCTGGCGGCGACCGCCTGACGCCCCCCTCCGGGGCGAAGAGGCGGCGCTTCGCCCCGTACCCTCCCGAGCCCACGCCAGCGGCGTGGGCGCTTCAGGCACGCGCACCCGCGGTGCGCAAGCTGTGCCTTGTCGCCCCCCCGGCGGGAGAGGGGCCTCGAAACTACGCCGCCGCGACCGCCTTCTCGATCGCCGGGGTGCGCCAACCGCTGCGCACGCCCCATGCGTAGAACGCCAGGCCGACCAGCGCGACCACCGCCAGGTCGGTGCCGTAGGCCAGGTAGCCGTGCCCGCCGAAGGTGGTGCTGCCGGCCCACGACAGCAGGGCGATCGCCGGCAGGTACGCGATCATCCAGGCCGCGCCCTTGAGGTTGCGGCGGAAATCCTTGAAGCCCTGCCTGGCCTGGTAATAGAAGTACACCGGCAACGCCACGACCATCAGCAGGATGATCTCGCCGGTGAGCGGCCAGCGCGCCCAGTACAGCAGCTCGGTCGCCATCACGAAGGCGATGCCCGCCAGCACCGGCATCGCGAACACCCGCAGCGGGCGATGCACGTCCGGCGCGGTGCGGCGCAGCGTCATCGCGCTGATCGGCCCGGTCAGGTAGGAGATGATCGTCGCCACCGAGATCACCGCCGCCAGCGTGCCCCAGCCGCGGAAGAAGAACAGGAACAGGTAGGACACCGCCAGGTTGAAGAACATCGCCGGGCGCGGCACGCCCCACTTCGCGTGCACCTTGCCGAGCACCGCCGGCATCGTGCCATTCTTCTCCATGCCGTAGATCATCCGCGCGGTGGTCGCGGTGTAGGTGATGCCGGTGCCGCTGGGGCTGACGAAGGCATCGATGTACAGCAGCATCGCCAGCCAGTGCAGGTTGACGATGATCGCCAGCTCGGCGAATGGCGAGCGGAAATCGATGCCGTGCCAGCCGGCCTTGGCCAGCAGTTCCGGCGGCACCGCGCCGATGTAGGCCACCTGCAGGATCAGGTAGACCACGGTGGCCAGCGCGATCGAGCCGAGCACCGCGAACGGCAGGCTGCGCCCGGGATTCTTGGCCTCGCCGGCCAGGTTCACGGGGCTCTGGAAACCGTTGAAGCTGAACACGATGCCGGCGGTCGCCACGGCGGTGAGCACCGCGGCGAAGTCGATCACGTGCGCATCGCCGTGCAGGCCGACGCTGAAGTTCTCGCCATGGAAACCGCTGGCGATCAGCGCGATGCCGGTCAGCGCCGGCACGATCAGCTTGAACACCGTGATCGCGGTGTTGGAGCGGGCGAACAGCTTCACGCTCCAGAAGTTCAGGAAAAAGTACACCAGCACCAGCGCCGCGGCGATCAGCAGGCCGGCGGTGGACAGCTCGCCCGCGCCGCCCGGCGCCTGCGCGTACAGGTCCTGCGCCCACTGCCACGGCCACGACGCCATGTACTGCACCGACGCCTCGGCCTCGACCGGGATCACCGAGACGATCGCGATCCAGTTGGCCCAGCCGGCGATGAAACCGACCAGCGAGCCATGCGAATAGTGGCTGTAGCGCACCATGCCGCCGGACTCGGGGAACATCGCGCCGAGCTCGGCATAGGACAGCGCGATGGTGGTGATGATCGCCGCGCCCAGCACCCACGCCCAGATCGCGCCCGGACCGGCCAGCCCCGCCGCGCGCCATGCACCGAACAGCCAGCCGGAACCGATGATCGAGCCCAGGCCGGTGAGCATGAGCGCAAAGGGGCCGACTTCGCGGCGCAGGGGGCTATCGGACATGGGCTACCTGACGTTGAACGCCGCGGGCACGGCAACAAGCCGGCAATGATCGCAGAAGCGGGCGCCGGACGTCATGGCGCATTCAGGCAAAGGCCGGGACTCGGGAAATGCACCTGGCCTGGTCGTCAAGCGGCCCGGTGCTACCTTGCGGTTTTTTTCTCCCACACCAGCACTCGGTCCGAAGCAGGCCTTTCGCTTTTCCGGCTGCGGTTTCCCGAGCTCCCTCGGGCGCGCCTCAACATCCGCCCATGATCGCCGTGGCCGACGCGCACTGACGGAAGTCCTCGGCCAGGCCGCGCAGTTCGCGCACCTGCCCCACCGCCAGTTCGAAGCGGTCCAGTTCGCGGCGCGGGCAATCGGCCGCGGCCGTGGCGGTCGCGCTGCAGGCGGCCTCGTAGACGAGGTAATGGCAATGGCCGCTGCTGCTGGCCAGGCAATGGAAGACCGCGTTGCCGGCATGCGATTCGACCTTGCTGAAGAGCAGGTCGCGGCCATCGACGGTGGAGCGGGTGATCGAGGTGGTGCCGCTTTCCTGGTGGCAGCCGAACAGCCCCATCAGGCAATACAGCATCGAAGCGAGCAGGCGCATGGCGAATCCTTCCTTCTGCGATGGGACGGCGGCGTCACATGCCGCGGAACAGGCTCATGAACGGCTGGCTGACCACGAGCGTCTCCGGCCGGTTCTTCAGTTTCAGGCAGCCCTTGCCGGTGTCGTCGCGCGACACCGAGGACACCGCCCTCATGTTGACGATGGTGGAGCGGTGGACCTGCTTGAAGATGCGCGGATCGAGCACCTCCAGCAGCTCGCGCAGCGGCGTGCGCAGCAGCGATTCGCCCTCGGCGGTCATCACCACCGTGTACTTGTTGTCGGCCTGGAAGTAGGCCACCTCGTCGAGCATCACCAGCCGCGTCTCGCGGCCGGCACTGGCAGTGATCCAGGCCATGGGAGGCTTCTCCGGAGCGGGCGGCGCGGGGCGCTGCGCCAGCCGTTGCAGCAAGGTTTCCAGCATCGCGTGGTCGGGGCCGCCGCTGGCGGCGCGCGCGCGCACGCGCTGCACGGTGGCCTGCAGGCGTTCGCGCGATACCGGCTTGAGCAGGTAGTCGACCGCGCCCTGCTCGAACGCGTCGATCGCGTACTGGTCGTAGGCGGTGACGAACACCACCTGCGATGCGGGACTGGCTTCCGCGGCGCCGCGCGCGACCTCGATGCCGGTCAGGCCCGGCATGCGGATGTCGAGGAACACGACGTCCGGGCGATGCTCGGCGATGCTCTCCAGCGCGCTGGCGCCGTCCTCGCATTCGGCCACCACCTGCAGCTCGGGCCATGCCTCGCCGAGCAGTTGCAGCAGCGATTGCCGCAGCAGCGCCTCGTCCTCGGCCACGACCGCACGCAGCGCGCTCATGCCAGCCCCTCCTGCCGCGGCACCGGGGGCGGCATGTCCGCTGGCAACGGCAGGCTGATCGTCGCCGCCATGCCGGCCGGGAAGTTGGACACCAGCGCGAACGCCGCCCGGTCGCCGTAGATCAGGCGCAGGCGCTCGCGCAGGTTCTTCAGGCCGATGCCGGTGCCGCTGTTCTGGCTGTTGAAGCCCTGCCCGTCGTCGGCCACGGTCACCGTGACGTGCTGGTCGGTGCGCCGCGCCAGGATCCAGACCGTGCCGCCGCCCGGCTTGGGCTCCAGCCCGTGCTTGATCGCGTTCTCCACCAGCGTCTGCAGCATCATCGACGGCATCGGCACGCTCCGCAGCTCGTAGGGCACTTCGATCTGCAGCGCCAGCCGCGTGCCCATGCGGATGCGCAGGATCTCCAGGTAGGCCTGGGCCCGTTCCAGCTCGTCGCCGAGCGTGGAGGGCGCATCGCCGGCATTCGGCAGCGAGTGGCGCAGGTACTGGATCAGGTGCCCGATCATCGCGTCGGCACGCGACGGATCGGTGCGGGTCAGCACCTGCGCGCTGGCCAGGGTGTTGTAGAGGAAGTGCGGCTCGACCTGCGCGTGCAGCAGGTTCAGGCGCGCCACCGCCAGTTCCTTCTCGGTGGCCGACTGCTCGGCGGCGGCCTGCTCGCTGCGGCGCTGGCGCGCGACCTGCGCGGTGATCGCGCGCGAGAGCGTCTCGGCATTGTCGTAGTTGCTGCCCTCGTCGACCAGGAACAGGTCCACCCAGGCGCCGGCGTCCGGCTCGCACAGCAGGGTGACGCTGCTGGTGCCGTTGCCCGGCGCCAGCGTGGCGAGGACCTTGTTGTGGCTGATGCTCATGCGCGCGAACACGTTCCAGCTGGAGGGGTTGTGGTTGTCGCGCAGGTCGTCGCGCCGCACCCGGGCACGGATCAGCAGGCTGCCCGGAGAGCTTTGCACGTCCTCCACGCGCGGCAGCTGGCGGATCGCCGACTCGACCACCGCGAAGGCCTCCGGCGCATCCAGGGGCACCTCGATCTGGCGGCGCTGGCGGCTGGTCAGGGTGTCGTGGCCGAGGCGGCCGGCGGCCAGCTTCACCCGCCGCAGGTGGGTGGCCAGGTTGGTCAGCACGATGGCGAGGGTGACCAGCACCAGCAGGGTGAACACCGAGCCCGTCGAGCCGAACAGCTCGTCCCACAGATTGCTGGCGACGATCAGCACGATCATCCAGGCGAACAGGATGCGCGCGAACAGGAAGAGGCTGGCGGACACGGCGGCTTCCGGGGTTGAGTGCCGGGCGAGCATAGCCGCGTGCGCCGGCGCCGTGGCGGGCGATGCGATGGAACCGCCGAATCGGCGACGGAAGCCGGCCGCCAGGGCGCGAAATCCCGCTCCCCGGCAGGAAACCGGCCGGCGCGGCCCCCGGCCCGGTGGCGCGGCGCTATGCTCGGCGCTCCCCCGGACGAAGGATCTCCATGCATCGCCGCCACTTCCTGCGCGGCGCGGGCGCCGCCCTCGCCGCCGCCTCCACCGGCGCGCTGGCCTCCGGGCCGGCCAAGGCCGCGCCGGCCGCCGCGCCCCTCCCGCCGCCGCTGGCGTCGCGCTTCGCCGGGCCGCGGGCGCTGGCGCCGATCCGCGCCACGCCCGACCGCATCGTCGCGCTGAGCGTCTGCACGCGGCCGTTCCGCGCGCAGGGACCGCGCATCGAGGTCGAACGCATCGGCCGCAGGCAGGTCGTCCACAACTACGGCCATGGCGGCAGCGGCTGGTCGCTGTCGTGGGGCAGCGCCGAGCTGGCGGTGCGGCTCGCGCAAGCCGCCGGCGCCCGCGACGGGCTGGCGGTGATCGGCTGCGGCGCGATCGGGCTGACCACCGCGCTGGTGGCGCAGCGCGCCGGCCTGCGCGTGCGCATCTACGCCAAGGAACGCCCGCCGGAAGTGCGCTCGTTCTTCGCCACCGGCGTGTGGTCGCCCGGCTCGCGCGTATGCACGGCCGAGCACGCCACGCCCGAATTCCGCAGGCGCTGGGAAGAGATGGCGCGGATCTCGTTCCGCCGCTACCAGACCCTGCTCGGCCTGCCCGGCGAGCCGATCGAATGGCGCGACGGCTTCGTGCTCTCCGACGTCCCGTTCGACCAGCCCGTGCCCGGCGCCGAGGACCACGAGCCGGAGTATCCGCACCTGGAACGCGAGCTGCTCGCCGACCTGGGCCCCGGGACGACGCCCCTCGCCGCCGGCGAACATCCCTTCCCGGTACCGTTCGCCGCCCGCTACACGCAGATGACCTTCAACATCAGCGCCTACTCGCGCATGCTGCTGGACGACTTCCTGCAGGCCGGCGGCGAACTGCGCACGCGCGAGTTCGAGAGCCCGCGCCAGTTCGCCGACCTGCGCGAGAAGGTGATCGTCAACGCCACCGGCTACGGCGCGCGCGCATTGCTAGGCGACGAGAGCATCGTCCCCGTGCGCGGCCAGACCGCACGGCTGGTCCCGCAGCCGGAAGTGGACTATGGCCTGTACTGGCGCGGCCACAACCTGAGCGTGGTGCCGCGCCGCGACGGCATCCTGGTCCAGGCCCAGGGCCCGCGCGACTTCGGCAACGCCGACGCCACGCCGGACCGCGCCGCCTCGGAAGCGGCCGTGGCGCAGCTGGCGAAGTTGTTCGGGTAGGTCCCTTCTCCCGTTCACGGGAGAGAAGGTGGCGCGCAGCGCCGGATGAGGGCGCTTCAAGTGAAGCGATCTACCGCATCCCCCATCCGCCCTTCGGGCACCTTCCCCCGCAGGCGGGGGAAGGGAAGTCGGCGCCGGTCCAGAACACACCATGGGAGCACCTTCCCCCGCAAGCGGGGGAAGGGACGTTGGGACTCACTTGCGCTCGGCGGCGCTCGCGTCGCGGGTGGCGCGGAACTCCGAGTCCTGGCTCCAGTTCGGCCACTGGCGCGAGTCGGCCAGCTGCATCCCGAGCCTGTACAGCACCGCCAGGTCGCGCGCGGCGCCGGCGAAGGTCCAGTCGCGCTGCCATTCGTCGCCTTGCTGGTGGTAGCGCTTGGCGGTGTAGTCGTCGGCCGCGGCCTTGCCGGCGGCGATGCCGCCGCTCTCCCAGTCCTGGCCGGCCGAGTACGAGATCGCCGGCACGCCGCGCTTGGCGAAGGAGAAGTGGTCGGAGCGGAAGAAATAGCCGGCTTCCGGCTTCGGATCGGGCGTGTAGCGCAGGTTCCAGCCCTGCTTGGCGACGGTCTTCAGGTCGTCGAGCAGTTCCAGCTTGGCGGTGCCGTAGATGCCGAAGTCGCGCGAGGGCACGAACGGGCTCATGCCGTCCATGTTGATCACCGCCACGGTCCTGGCCAGCGGGTACAGCGGCTTGGAAGCGTAGAACTCGGAGCCGAGCAGGCCCTTCTCCTCGGCGGTCACCGCCAGGAACACCACCGAACGCTCCGGCCTGGGCCCGTTGGCGAAGCCGCGCGCCAGTTCCAGCAGCGCCGCGGTGCCGCTGGCGTTGTCGAGCGCGCCGTTGAAGATGGTGTCACCCCGCGCATCCGGCTTGCCGACGCCGATGTGGTCCCAGTGCGCGCTGTAGACCAGCGTCTCGTCCGGGTACTTGCTGCCTTCCAGCCGCGCGACCACGTTGTGCGAAGTGATCACGTCGCGCTTGACCTGGTAGCTCGCGCTCAGGCCCTCGCCCTTGAGCGCCACCGGCTTGAAGCCGCGCGTGGCGGCCTGCTTCTTCAGCGCGTCGAAATCCAGGCCGGCGTCCTTGAACAGCTGCACCGCCAGGTCGCGCTGGATCCAGCCCTCGACCTTCGGGTGCGCCGCCGCCGGGTCGTCTCGCACCACGTCGAACATGGTGTTGGTGTTGGAACTGGCGACCGTGGCCCAGCCGTACGACGCCGGCGCGGTCTCGTGCACGATCAGCACGCCGAGCGCGCCCTGGCGCGCGCCTTCCTCGTACTTGTAGGTCCAGCGGCCGTAGTAGGTCATGCCCTTGCCGTCGAAATCGCCCTGGCCGGTCTCGAAGTCCGGGTCGTTGATCAGCACGACGGCGATCTTGCCCTTCAGGTCCACGCCCTTGAAGTCGTCCCAGTTGCGCTCCGGCGCCTTGACGCCGTAGCCGACGAACACCAGCGGCGCGTTGGCGATGTCCACCGACGTGGAGCCGTCCATCGCGGCGCGGACCGCGATCTCCTTGCCCTGGGTCAGCGCCTGCGTCTTGCCCGCGACGCCCAGCGCCAGCTTCGGCGTGCCGACGATGTCGGCGCGCTGCAACGGCACCGCCTGGGTCCATGCGCGGGTGCCGCCGGCCTGCAGGTCGCCGCCCGGCTGCAGGCCCGCCTCGCGGAACCGCTCGACCAGGTAGGCGATGGTCTTCTCCTCGCCGGCCGTGGCCGGGGCGCGCCCCTCGAACTCGTCCGACGCCAGCACCTTGACGTCCTGCGAAATGCGCTTGCCGTCGAAAGCCGGCGTGGCCGCCATCGCCAGCATCGGCGCCGCCGAGAGCGCCAGCACTCCCACCAGATGTCTTTTCACCGCGAACCCCCGCTCTATCGAAACAGCGGTCGAGTTTAGGCCAAGACCCCGGGGCCCCGGGATGTGCCGGATGGCCTGGGTGGCTCCACATGAACGGGGTCATGCCCGGCCGCCGGCCGCCCGGTCAATTTTCCGCCACCGGGGCCGATATCGCGGGCGATGTTCGAATACGAAGACACTCCATGAACCCGCTCGCCTCGTTGCGCCGCCGCGTCGCCGACCTCCCCGTCACCCGCAAGTTCGTCCTGCTCTGCGCGCTGCTGGCGCTGGGCGTGGTCCTGCTGGCCATCGGCGCCGCGCGCCTGCAGTACCTGGACCTGGTCGAGGCGCGCAAGCAGAGCGTGAAGACCCAGGTCGACATGGGCATGGACATGATCGGCCACTACGCCGGCATGGCCGCGCGCGGCGAGATCAGCACCGCCCAGGCCAAGGCGCTGGCCCGGTCGGCGCTGGCCTCGGTCCGCACCAACAACGGCGTGGACTACTTCTTCATCGCCGACCCGCAGATGCGCATCGTGATGCATCCCACGCGCAAGGCCGGCACCGACATGAGCGGCTACCGCAGCGATGCCGGCGAGTACGTCTACCGCGACATCCAGAAGGCCGTGGCCGAGGGCGACGGCTTCAGCTACTACTCCGCGCCCAAGCCGGGCCAGAAGACCCAACTGCCGAAGATCAGCTACGCACGCGCCTTCCCCGAGTGGAACTGGATCCTGGCGATGGGCGTCTACGCCGACGACATCCAGCGCGAGGCGTGGGGATTCACCGGCTGGGTGACGCTGATCGGCGCCGGCGTGGTGGTGGTGATCACGGTCCTGTCGTGGCTGATCGCCGGGTCGATCGTCGTGCCGCTGCGCGCGGCCACGCGCACTGCCGAGGCGATCGCCGGCGGCCGGTTCGACAACGCGATCGCCGCCACGTCCAAGGACGAGACCGGCCAGCTGCTGGCCAGCATGGACCAGATGCAGCACCAGCTGCAGCGCTTCAACGGCGAGATGCAGACCATGATCCGCCTGCAGCAGGGCGAGGACATCGGCCATCGCATCCCGGAGGATTTCCCGGGCGACTACGGCACGCTCGCGCGCGGCGTCAACACCGTGCTGTTCGAGCACCTGGACGCGATCAACGACGCGATGGCGGTGATGGACGAGTACGGCCGCGGCGACCTGCGCCGCGACATGCGCCGCCTGCCCGGCCAGCGCGCGCGCCTGCACGAGGCGCTGGATGCGGTGAAGGCCAACCTGTCGTCGATCAACGGCGACATCGCCCGCCTGGCCGAAGCCGCCGCGCATGGCGATTTCTCCGCGCGCGGCGACGAATCCCGCTACCAGTTCGCCTTCGCCGAGATGGTGCGGGCACTGAACCGCCTGATGCAGCAGGCGGACGCCGGCCTGGGCGACGTGGGCCGGATCATGGCCGCGATCGCCGACGGCGACCTGAGCCAGCGCGTGGACGCGCGCTACGAAGGCGCGTTCGGCCACCTGGCCGACGCCGCCAACCGCACCGCCGGGCAGTTGGCCGCGATCGTGCGCGGGATCCAGCATTCGGCCCGTTCGATCGACACCGCCGCGGCGGAGATCGCCACCGGCAACGCCGACCTTTCCAAGCGCACCGAGAGCCAGGCCGCCAACCTGGAGGAAACCGCGGCGTCGATGGAGGAGCTGACCTCGACGGTACGCCAGAACGCCGACCACGCCCGCGAGGCGGACAAGCTGGCGCAGAACGCCGGCCAGGTCGCCGGCGAAGGCGGCCGCGTGGTCGAGCAGGTGGTGGCCACGATGGCGTCGATCCAGGAGGCCTCGGCGCGCATTGCCGACATCATCGGCGTGATCGACGGTATCGCGTTCCAGACCAACATCCTGGCGCTCAACGCCGCGGTGGAAGCGGCACGCGCCGGCGAACAGGGCCGCGGCTTCGCCGTGGTCGCCAGCGAAGTGCGCGCGCTCGCGCAGCGCTCGGCGCAGGCGGCCAAGGAGATCAAGGCGTTGATCGACGACTCGGTGGAGCGCGTGGCCCAGGGCTCGGCGCTGGTCACCAGCGCCGGCAGCACGATGTCCCAGGTGGTGGAAGCGGTGGAGCGCGTCACCGGCATCATGGCCGAGATCACCGCCGCCTCCCAGGAGCAGTCGGCCGGCATCGAACTGGTCAGCCAGACCGTGATGCAACTGGACGAAATGACCCAGCAGAACGCCGCCCTGGTCGAAGAAGCCACCGCCGCCGCCCGCAGCCTGGAAGACCAGGCCAGCCAGCTCACCCAGGCGATAGCCGTATTCCAGCTGGACGACGAATCGCACGCCCGACAAACACCGGATGTGCACTACGCGTCGGCGGCTTGAGTGGAACGCGAGCGACCTGCTGTTGCTGTTGCTGTTGCTGTTGCTCGTGATCTTGCTTTGAGCTTTCGCTTTTGACTTACCGGGGCCCCTCCGAAGCGGCGGAGACGGCGGGTAAAACCCGAAGGGCGACGTGCATGGGCTCGCCGGAAAAGGCGAAGCACTGCTTCGCCCCGGCGGGCGGGCATTCGCCGCGCGGCGAATGCCCCGGACTCGGCCGCGTAGCGGACGAGCACGTCGTTTTTCGCCGGGGCAGGATGCCCCGTCGAAAAATCCCGCCGGCTCCGCGGACCCGCAGCGCAGCTGCGGGCGCGAAGGCGGGGTGTGCTTTCTTTGGGTTACCTTTCTTTGCACAAGCAAAGAAAGGTAACTCGCCGCAAGGCGAAAGCTTTTGGGCTGTACTCGCCAAAGGCCACAACAGCCAAAGCAAAGTCCCTGGATTCCCGCCTTCGCGGGAATGACGATAGAGAGATAGCGTGGATCGGATAGGTGACGGGGAAAGTCACTGGATGATCAGCCGTTCGGCTGCTGAAAAGCGCTTCCCGCCTTCGCGAGAACGACGGCAGAAGGATCGTCCGGGTTGATAGAAAGATCACGCGAGCCGATAAAAAGCCGCTTGATGGAGAGCCAACAGGCGCGCTGATACAAAGACAACAGCAGAAGAACCAGACACCAAATCGAATAACGCAGAGACACCCGCACAACATCCAGCTCCACCCCAACCACCCCACTTGAACCAACCACCAACACCCCACTCCATACCCTCCGAAAACATTTGCATGCCGCCCCCACGCAGGCATAGCCTCCACGGCTCGAACCCGTACATGGAGCGACGCATGCCCCGCCCGCTGTCTCTGCTGATCGCCGGCCTCCTCGCCGCCGGCCCCGCCTTCCTGCCACCAGCGGACGCCGCCCCCGCCTCCTTGGCCCGGACCACTGCCGACGCCGCCATCCCCGACATCGCCTACGAGCGCTTCACCCTGCCCAACGGCCTGACCGTCGTGGTGCACGAAGACCACAAGGCGCCGGTGGTGGCGGTCAGCATCTGGTACCACGTCGGCTCCGCGGACGAACCGGCCGGCAAGACCGGCTTCGCGCACTTGTTCGAGCACCTGATGTTCTCCGGCTCGGAGAACCACAAGGGCACCTACTTCGCCCCGTTCGAGCAGGCCGGCGCCACCGACCAGAACGGCACCACCTGGTTCGACCGCACCAACTACTTCGAGACCGTGCCGAGCACGGCGGTGGACATGGCGCTGTGGATGGAGTCCGACCGCATGGGCCACCTGCTCGGCGCGATCGGCCAGAAGGAGCTGGATACCCAGCGCGGCGTCGTGCAGAACGAGAAGCGCCAGGGCGAGAACCGCCCCTACGGGCGCGTCGACCAGAACATCCTCTCCCACCTGTTCCCGGCCAACCACCCGTACCAGCACGACACCATCGGCTCGATGGAAGACCTCGACGCGGCCTCGCTGGACGACGTCAAGAACTGGTTCCGCGACTACTACGGCGCCGCCAACACCACCCTGGTGCTGGCCGGCGACATCACCGTGGCCGAAGCGAAGGCCAAGGCGGAGAAGTATTTCGGCGACATCCCGGCCGGCAAGCCGGTGCCGCGCCAGCAGCCGTGGATCACGCCGCTGGCCCGCCAGGCCCGCGGCGTGCAGCACGACCACGTCGCGCAGCCGCGCATCTACCGCACCTGGGTGGCGCCGCAGCTGGGCAGCGACGACGCGATCCGGCTCGACCTCGCCGCCACCGTGCTCGGCGGCGGCAAGACCTCGCGCCTGTACCAGCGCCTGGTCTACCGGGACAAACTGGTGGACGACGTGTCCGCCAGCCTGCAGCCGTTCGCGCTGGCCAGCCAGCTGCAGATCCAGGCCGACGTGAAGGACGGCGTGGACCCGGCCAAGGTCGAGGCCGCCATCGACGACGAGCTGAAGAAGTTCCTCGCCGAGGGCCCGACCGCCGACGAATTGCAGCGCGCGCAGGTCGGCTACCGCGCCGGCTTCGTGCGCGGGCTGGAGAAGGTCGGCGGCTTCAGCGGCAAGGCGGTGATCCTGGCCGAGGGACAGGTCTACCGCGGCGACCCGGGCGCCTACCGCAAGGACCTGGAGCGCGCCGCCGCGGCCACCCCGGCCAGCGTCCGCCAGGCTGCCGGGACCTGGTTCGGCAAGGGCGACTACCTGCTGACCGTGCTGCCGGCCGGCGAGGACTTCGACCCGGCGGCCGAGGACAAGGCCGTGGTCGCGCGCGGCGCCGAGCCCGGCAAGCCGTCGCCGAAGCTGCCGGCCCCGGCGGCCTACCGCGTCGCCGGGAGCCAGGTCGACCGCAGCCAGGGCGTGCCGCAGACCACGCGGTTCCCGAGCCTGAGCTTCCCCGAGCTGCAGCGCGGCAGGCTGAAGAACGGCATCGAGGTGGTCCTGGCCGAACGCCATGCCATCCCGGTCACCCAGGTCGAACTGCTGTTCGACGCCGGCTACGCCGCCGACCAGGGCCACAAGCTCGGCACGGCCAGCTTCACCGCGCAGCTGATGAGCGAGAGCACCAAGTCGCTGGACTCGGTGGAAGTGGCCAAGCGCCGCCAGCGCCTGGGCGCCGGCATCGCCACCGGCTGCGACCTCGATGCGTGCAGCGCTTCGCTGGACGCGCTCAACGACCAGCTGCGGCCCTCGCTCGAGCTGTTCGCCGACGTGGTGCGCAACCCCGCGTTCGATGCCGGCGACATCGAGCGCGTGCGCGGCCAGTGGCTGGCCGGCATCGCGCAGGAGAAGACCCAGCCGCAAGGCCTGGCCCTGCGCACGCTGCCGCCGCTGCTGTACGGCAGCGATCATGCCTACGGCATCCCGTTCACCGGCACCGGCACCGAGGCGGCCATCCGGAGCCTCACCGCCGCCGACCTGCAGCGCTTCCACGATACCTGGCTGCGCCCGGACAACGTGCGCATCCTCGTCGCCGGCGACACCACGCTGGAGCGGATCATCCCGCAGCTGGACGCCGTGTTCGGCGACTGGAAGGCGCCGGCGTCCCCGGTACCCAGGAAGAACGTCGCCCGGGTCGCGGCCCAGCCGAAGCCGCGCGTGTTCCTGATCAACCGCAACGACGCGCCGCAATCGCTGATCCTGGCCGGCCTGCTGGCGCCTTCGACCAAGGACCCGGCCGACCTCGCGATCGGCGTCGCCAACGACGCCTTCGGCGGCACCTTCACCTCGCGCCTCAACATGAACCTGCGCGAGGACAAGCGCTGGGCCTACGGCGCCTTCAGTTTCCTGATGGACGCGCAGGGCCAGCGGCCGTTCCTGTTCTACGCGCCGGTGCAGACCGACAAGACCGCCGAGTCGGCCGCCGAGGTGCTGAAGGAAGCCAGCGAAGTGGTCGGCGCCAGGCCGCTCACCGGCGAGGAAGTCGACAAGATCAAGAACCAGAGCATCCGCGCGCTGCCCGGCAGCTACGAGACCACCCACGCCGTGCTCGGCGCGATCGAGGGCATCGTCCAGTTCGACCGCCCCGACGACTACGTGCGCACGCTCAAGGCGCGGCTGGAAGCCATCGGCCAGCCGCAGGCGCAGGCGGCGATCAAGCAGATCGTCGCGCCGTCGTCGATGACCTGGGTGATCGTCGGCGACCTCGGGAAGATCGAGGCGCCGATCCGCGCGCTCAACCTCGGCGAGGTGCAGGTGATCGATGCCGACGGCAAGCCGGTGAAGTGAGGCCCGGATGACGCGGCGCCGTAGCGATGGCGCCGCGTCTGCCTCACCGTCGTAGGAGCGGCTCCTGTGGGAGCGGCTTCAGCCGCGAAGGGGCTTTCTCATTTGAACCCCTGCACAGGGACGTGCAGGCTGTTGCAGAGGGATCTGCATGAAGGCCTCGTCGCGGCTGAAGCCGCTCCCACAGGGCCGCTGCTTTCTCGGTAGAGTCCCATCGCGGCTGAGGCCGCTCCTACGGAACCTACTTACCCGCACGTCGTCCACTGCTTGCGCGCGTACCACAGCGCGCGTCGCGCCAGGTCGTAGGCGCTGTCGGCCTGGCGCGGCAGCAACTGCTCGGCCATCACCGGGTCGGCACCGTGCGCCAGGGCGTGCTCCACGCGCTCCAGGTCGGCCAGGTGCGTGCGCGCCGGCGCGAGCAACTGCGTGCGCCGCGCGGCATTGCAGGCGGTCGGCAACGCCTCCAGCGACGCCAGCTCCTCGCGGATGCGGCGGCTGGCACCGCCCTTCAGGTCCGGCACGTCCTCGTGCGCGATCGGCGCGGCCTTGTAGGCATCGCCGGTGGCTTCGCTGCCCAGGTCGGCCTTGTTGCCGGCCAGCGCGGGGTTGAACCGCACGTCCGGCGGAGGCCGCGCCTTCACCGTCTGCACGTCCTTGCCCCAGATCAAGCCGTTGATGCGTTTCATACCGCGGTTGAGGCCCTGCATCGCTACGTCGCCGAGCGTGCCGTCGCTCTTCCAGTCCTTCTCGAAGCGGGTCTCGCGGTAGTCGACCGGGTTGGGCCGCTCCAGCACCTTGCGCGCCTTGTCCAACGCCCTCTCGTCGGTCATGCCCGGCGGCACCGCAGCGTAGCCGGGGTCGAGCGGATCGACCACCTCGCCCATCCGCACCTTGCCTTCGCGCGTGTACAGCTGCGCCTGCGTGCCATTGGAACGGGCCGGTACCGGCGGCGGGGCGGATGGCGCGATGGCGGGCGTCGCCTGCGCAGGACGGGCCGGCGCAGGCGGCCGGGCGTCCGCCGGTACGCGTGGCGGCGGCGCCTCTTGGGTCGGCGGCAATGCCGGCTCGCGCGGCAGGAAGGTCACCCGCATCGCCGAGGCCTGGCGCGCCACCTGCGGCGAGGCCGGCGCCGGCACGTGCAGCAGCACGCGCGCGAACAGCAGCAGGATCAGCAGCGTGCCGGCCATGGCTCCCAGGTGGGTGAGCATGTCTTCCCTGCGGCTGGGCTGCTTCACGGATAACGGAGAGTGCGGGATGCGGATGAGGGATTGTGCCGCGCCCGGGTACATGCCGGGTGCCGGCGCGTGTCCGGCGTTGCACGCTGGCGTCGCGGCCCGCCAATCTAGCGGCCGGCCCCGCCCGGCGCGTATGAATTCCGTTGCATCGGCATGCCGCCAACAGCCGGCGTTCACGTTGGCGCGTCCTGCCCGCGACGAGGCGGCGTGAAGACGATGCCGATGCCACTTGCGCCGGCGTGGCCTATCCTGCCGGTCCGCCGTCACGAGGATTGCCATGTCCATTCCACGCGTCGCGCATCTGCGCCTGCTCGTCGTCGTCCTACTGGTCGCCACCGCCTGCGCGCCGTTGCAGCGCGGCAGCGCGCCACCTGCGCCGCTGCCGCCGCAGCAGGCCTATCCGGCGCTGTTCGAGGCCGTGCAACAGGCCGAGCTGTTCGAGGACCAGAAGCAGTTCGTCGACATGGTCCCGCGCAGCGAACCGGCCCGCATCGAGGCCGACTACCTCGCCCGCCGCGGGCAACCGGGCTTCGACCTGCGCGCCTTCGTCTCCGCCCGTTTCGATGCGCCGGCCTCGCACGTGTCGCCCGCGCTGCCCACGCGCGCCTCGCTGCGCGCCCACATCGACGCGCTCTGGCCGCTGCTGGTCCGCGACAGCCGCCAGGTGCCCGCGCATGGCAGCGAGCTGGCGCTGCCCAAGCCCTACGTCGTGCCGGGCGGGCGCTTCCGCGAGCTGTACTACTGGGATTCGTACTTCACGATGCTCGGCCTGCACGAGAGCGGGCAGGCGCAGCGCTCGCGCGACATGCTCGACGACTTCGCCTACCTGGTCGACCGCTACGGGCACATCCCCAACGGCACGCGCAGCTACTACCTGAGCCGCTCGCAGCCGCCGTTCTTCTCGCACATGGTGGAACTGGAAGCCACCGCCGGCGGCGACGGCTCGCTCTACGTGCGTTACCTGCCGCAGTTGCGCGCCGAGTACCGCTACTGGATGGACGGCGCCGACGGCCTGGCCCCCGGCAGCGCCGCCCGCCACGTCGTGCGCCTGCGCGACGGCAGCGTGCTCAACCGCTACTGGGACGCCTCCGATACCCCGCGCCCGGAATCCTACCTGCAGGACCGCCAAACCGCCGCGCAGGCCAGCGGACGCCCCGCCGACGAGGTGTATCGCGAGCTGCGCGCGGGCGCCGAGAGCGGCTGGGACTATTCGTCGCGCTGGCTGGGCGACCGCCGCCAGCTGCACACCATCCGCACCACCGCGATCGTGCCGGTGGACCTCAACAGCCTGATGCAACACCTGGAGCGCACCATCGCCCAGGCCTGCAAGCAAGCCGCGGACGAGGCCTGCGCCAGCGAGTTCGCGCAACGCGCCGAAACCCGCAGGCAGGCCATCGAACGCCACCTCTGGAACCCGGCCGGCTACTACGCCGACTACGACTGGCAACGCGGCAGCGTGAGCGAGCAACTGACCGCGGCGGCCGCCTTCCCCCTGTTCGTCGGCATCGCCTCCCCCGAGCGCGCGCACGCCACCGCCGCCGCCCTGCGCTCGCAACTGCTGCGCCCCGGCGGTCTGGTCACCACCGCCCTCGACACCGGCCAGCAATGGGACGCACCCAACGTCTGGGCTCCCTTGCAATGGGTCGCAGTCGCCGGCCTGCGCCGTTACGACGAAAACGATCTCGCCCGCCAGCTCGCCCGCAACTTCCTCGCCCGCGTGCAAGCCGTGTACGCGAGCGACCACAAGCTGGTGGAGAAATACAACGCCGAAGCCGGCCAGGGCGGCGGTGGCGAATATCCCCTGCAGGACGGCTTTGGCTGGACCAATGGCGTCACCCTCAAACTGCTTGCGTTGTATGGCGAAGGTGCTGACGCGGCGGCTCGGTGAAGCCTCGCGAAACGTCGCGGCAGAATGGCAGCAGGCGTAGTGGTCGTGTCCGCAGTTACGACTGCAATTGCTGCTGTTGCTGTTGCTGTTGCTGTTGCTGTTGCTCGTGATTTTGCTCCGGCTTCTCGCCTTTGACTTTGACTTGCCGGGGCCCCTCCGAAGCGGCGGAGACGGCGGGAAAAACCCGAAGGGCGACGTGCATGGGCTCGCCGGAAAAAGGCGAAGCACTGCTTCGCCCCGGCGGGCGGGCATTTGCCGTGCGGCGAATGCCCCGGACTCGGCCGCGTAGCGGACGAGCACGTCGTTTTTCGCCGCGACAGGATGTCGCGTCGAAAAATCCCGCCGGCTCCGCGAACCCGCAGCGCAGCTGCGGGCGCGCAGGCGGGGTGTGCTTTCTTTTGGTTACTTTTCTTTACGCGGCACATCCCTGTGCCGCACCCTTCGGGCGGCTTCGCCGTGCGGCGCTGCTCCTGCAGCGCGCGTGCACAAGCAAAGAAAAGTGACTCGCCGAAGGCGAAAGCTTTTGCTTCAAGCAATGAAGATGGAAACCAAAGCAAAAATCCCAGAGTGATCAGCCGTTCGGCTGCTGAAAAGCGCTTCCCGCCTTCGGGAATGACGGCAATAAAGATCGCGAGACTTCGTCCGTACCCTCATCCGCCCCTTCGGGGCACCTTCTCCCGCAGGGAGAAGGGAAAAACGGGCACCCCGCTTCGCGCCCCGGCCTGGCGCAGCGCGCCAGGCGTTCAGGCGTGTGCGAACTCATGGTTCGCAAGCAACACGCCTTCACCCCGAAGGGAGAAGGGAAAAAACGCCTACGGGGGAAACGCTAAATCCACCCCCTCCTCCGAAACCAAACCAACGGCGCCACGATGCTCAACCCGATCACCCCCAACGCCCAGAAATACGCGTCGTGCCACTTCAACTCCGGCATGACCGCGAAATTCATCCCCCAGATCCCCACCAATACCGTCGGCGGGATCCCCACCACCGACGCCACCGCCATCACCTTCATCACCTCGTTCTGGTCCATGTTGATCAACCCGAGCACGCTGTCCAGCAGGAACTCGATGCGATCGCTCATCTGCTGCTCGAACTCGCCCAGCGACGCCACGTCCTTGCGGATCAACTTGACCCGCTGGCGCGCCGCCTCGTCGAACCACTGCGGCGGCACCTCGTCCAGGTAGGTCGCCAGCCGCAACAGCCCGTGCACCGTGTTGTGCATCGCCCCGATGCGCTGCCCCATCGCCCCCACCTCGCGCAGCATCCGCTCCAGGCCGCGATTGCGCCGCTTCGGCGCGAACGCCAGGCGGGTCGCCTCGGTCACGTGCGCCTCCAGCGTCTCCAGCCGGTCGGCGAGCTTGTCGACGATGTGCTCGAGGATGCGCAGGAACAGATCGAGCGAGCCCGCGCAGGGCCGCTGGGCGATGTCCTCCTCCACGTCCTTGAGATAGTCCAGCGCCACCTCGCGCTGGGTCACCAGCGCATCCGGGGACAGCACGAAGCCCAGCGGCGAGACGGTGCCGTCCTCGGACTGGAAGCGCGGCAGGTTGAGGATCCACGCATCGCCGATGCTGCGCACGCGGCTGGTGAACTCGATCTCGCTGATCCCCGCGCGCCCGGGGATCTCGAAGCCCACCTGCCTGGACGCTTCCGCCAGTTCCTCCGGTTCCGGCCGGCATAGGTCCACCCAGACGCCTGGCGCGGCCCGGCTGCCGGTGATCGGATGGATGGAGATCATGTCCTGTCCCGTACTCGAAGTTGGAGGCATCTTTGCGGGCCTTGCGCCAAGCCGGCGCGAAGGGCCTTCCGGGCCCGCGGGCGGATCAGACGATGCGGGTGCGCTTCCACCACCGGGTGACCTTTTCCTCGCGCACCAGCGTGAACAGTCCCGCCCCCAGGATCAGCGCGATGCCCACCGCCATCGGCCAATCGAGGTGGTCGTGGAACAGCAGGTAGCCGAACCCGATCGCCCACAGCATCTGGCTGTACTGGGTCGGCGCCACCGCGCTGACCGGCGCCATGCGCGTGGCATACATCAGGAAGATCGCCGCCAGCCCGGCGAGCAGGCCGTAGCCGGCCAGCAGCCCCCACTGCGCCGGCGTGGGCCATACGAACGCCGGCAGCATCAGGATCGCCCCCATCACCAGCGGGCCGAGCACGCCGGCGCCGTACAGGGTGATGCGCTTCTCCGACGTGCCGGCCATGCGCAGCGCGATCACCGACACCGCGCCCACCAGCCCGCACACGATCGCCGCGACATGGCCATGGCTGAGATGGCGGAACCCCGGCCGCAGCACCACCAGCACGCCGACGAACCCCACGATCACCGCCGACCAGCGCCGCCAGCGCACCTGCTCGCGCAGGAACAGCACCGACAGCACCGTGACGAAGATCGGCATCAGGAAGATCAGCGCGAACGCCTCGGCCATCGGCAGCGTGGTGAAGGCGATCACCGAGGTCAGGTTGCCGATCGCCGCGGCCAGCGCGCGCAGCAGCCACAATGCCGGCTTCTTCGCCACCACCAGTTCGCGCCAGCGGTCTTCCGGCGCCTTCAGGAACGGCACCGCGACCAGCATCAGCGCCGCGCCCAGGCACAGCACCTCGTAGGCCGGCAGGCCGCCCTCCAGCAACTTCACGAACGCGTCGCTGATCGAGTACGCCGCATAGCTTGCGAAGCCCAGCAGGATGCCCTTGACCATCCGAGATTCCGGTGCGGCGGGCGCACGCGCGCCCGGGACCGACAGTATGCGGCCCGGCCTGCCCGATGGCGTGCCGGGCCGGGCGGGGCTCAGGTCCAGTCGCTGTCGTCGAAGCCGGAATCGTCCGCGAAGCCGGCGTCGTCGGCCAGGCCATCGCCGCCGGCGTCCGCCGGTCGCGCATCGTCGTAGTAGTTGTTGGTGGTGACGTTCTCCACCACCACGTCCTGCCCCGCGTTGCCGCCGAGGAAACCGCCGCCGCCGTGATGGCCGCCGAACAGGTTTTCCAATCCCTGGAACAGGAACATGCCGCCGGCCACGCCCGCGGCGGTGCTGGCCGCGGTACCCAGGAAGCCCGGCCCGCGCGCGGCCGGAGCCGCCTGCGGCGCCGGCTCCGGCGTGGCGCCGCCGAGCAGGCGTTCGCGCCAGCCCGGCGCGGCGGCGGGCGCGGCCGGCGGCAACGGCGGCGGGCTGGCGCCCCATCCCTGTCCGAGGAAGCTGGTGGCGGCCGGGACCGCGCCGGCCTGCTGCAGATGCGCGATCTGCGCCCTGGCCTGCTCGAGCGCCTGCTCCAGCAGCAGTGCGCGCTGCACCAGCAGGTAGGCCGCGTCCGGCTGCCCGGCCAGGCGGTCGCGGATCAGCGCGTCGGCCTGCGGGTCCTTGGCCACGCCGCCGCCGGCGCGCAGGCGGGCGAGGAAGTCGTCGAGTAGTTGCTGTTCTTGCGGGGTCATGCCGTTACCTGGGAGAGAGGGCCGGCCGAGTGCCGGCAGGCACAGCATGGGCATGCCACGGCCCAGGCAAAGGGGTGCCGCCGTCGCCGGTGCAGACGGCGTTCATCCGCGTGCCGCGCGCTCAACCGCGCGCGGCACGCCGCTTCAGCCAATACCCCACCGCCAGGATCAGGAACCACGCCGGGCTCACCAGCAGCGCCTGCAGCGTATCGGGCTGCAGCGTCAGCAGCACCAGCACGAACGCGAAGAACGCCAGCACCACGCAGCACATCGCCACGCCGCCGGGCATCTTGAAGGTGGACGCGGCATGCAGCTGCGGGCGCTTGCGCCGATAGGCGATGTAGGCGCACAGGATCAGCGACCAGACGAACATGAACAGCACCGCCGACAGCGTAGTGACCAGGGTGAACGCGGTCACCAGGTTCGGCACCATGTAGATCAGCAGCGCCCCGGCCATCAGGCAGGCGCAGGAGAACAGCAATCCGCGCGCCGGCACCGCCGCGCGCGAAAGCCTGGCGAAACCTTTGGGTGCATGCTTTTCCTCGGCCAGGCCGTAGAGCATGCGGCTGGTGGAGAAGATGCCGCTGTTGGCCGAGGACGTGGCCGAGGTCGACACCACGAAGTTGACCAGGCTGGCCGCGGCCGGCACGCCCGCCAGCACGAACAGCTCCACGAACGGGCTCTTGCCCGGCACCACCTCGCGCCACGGCGTCACGCACATGATCGCCGCCAGCGCCAGCACGTAGAACACGATGATGCGCACCGGGATCGAGTTGATCGCCTTGGGCAGGTTGCGCATCGGATTGGCGGTCTCGGCCGCGGTGGTGCCGACCAGCTCGATGCCGACGAAGGCGAACACCGCGATCTGGAAGCCGGCGAAGAACCCGGTCGCCCCCATCGGGAACATGCCGCCGTCGTTCCACAGGTTGGCCAGCGAGGCCACGTGCCCGTCCGGGGAGCGGAAGCCCCAGGCGACCATGCCGGCGCCGGTGACGATCAGCGCGGCGATCGCCACGATCTTGATCAGCGCGAACCAGAACTCCATCTCGCCGAAAAGCTTCACCGTCACCAGGTTGAGCACGAGCAGCAACAGCACGCACATCGCCGCCGGTATCCACGGCGCCAGCCCCGGGAACCAGAACTGCGCGTAGTTGGCGATCGCGATCACGTCGGCGATGGCGGTGATGATCCAGCAGAACCAGTACGTCCAGCCGCAGAAGAAGCCGGCCCACGGCCCGAGCAGGTCGGTGGAGAAGTCGATGAACGACTTGTACTCCAGGTTCGACAGCAGCAGCTCGCCCATCGCGCGCATCACGAAGAACAGCATCGCGCCGATGATCATGTACACGAACAGGATCGAAGGGCCGGCCAGGCTGATGGTCTTGCCCGAGCCCATGAACAGGCCGGTGCCGATCGCCCCGCCGATGGCGATCAGCTGGAGGTGGCGGTTGGAGAGGGAACGCTGGAGGTGGTCGGGGACGGACGGATCGGACATGGGGGCGGACGGCGGTGGCGAAGGCAAGCGGCCAACTTAGGAGAAGCCCACCGCCCGCGCCAGCCTCGATCGCCGCGCCCGCGGGCGGGGCTACCGCCGGCCCGCCCGCGCCGTGCCCGGCCGGCCGGGCTCAGAAACGATAGGTGAAGCCCAGCGTGGCGCGCCGGCCGGGCGCGTAGTGCAGGTTGCTGTACTGGTCCAGGACGAAGTACTTGCGCGCGGTCAGGTTCTCGACGTTCAACTGCACCGAGGCGCGCGGCCCGAAGGCGTAGCGCGCCATCGCGCTCAGCAGCGTCACCGCCGACTGGTCCACCCGGCGCAGGCCTTCCGGCACGGGCGCGCTCACCATGGCATGGCTGGCCGCCTGCCAGTTGACGCCGCCGCCCACGGTCAGCCTGCTCCACTCGCCGGGCAGGCGCCAGGTGCTGAACAGCCGCACCAGCGTGCGCGGCAGGTCCGGGCGCAGTTGCTCGCCGCCCGGCCCTTCCAGCGTGAAGTGCGACCAGCCGAACGACGCGTTCCAGCCCTCGGCCAGCTCGCCCGACGCTTCCAGCTCGAAACCGCGCGAGCGCGTGCCGTCCACCGCGGAGTAGGCCTGGGTGATGCCGTCCGGCAGGTACTGCCCGGGATCGGCCACCGCCACGTTGTCCTGGCGCGTGTCGAACAGTACCAGCGAGGTGTTCAGGCGCCCGTCGAGATGGCGGCCCTTGATGCCGGCCTCGCGGCTGCTGCCCAGCACCGGATCGAGGAAGCTGCCGTCGGCCCGGCGGAACGGCTGCGGGTTGAATACCTGGGTGTAGCTGACGAACGCCGAGTACACCGGCGTGATCGCGTACACCAGCCCGGCGTACGGCACGGTCTTGTTGTGCTCGTGGTGGAACACGCTGCTGTCGCGGGTATCGTTCTTCCAGCGGCTGTAGCGCGCGCCGGCGATCAGCGTGAGCGGCTCGGCCAGCGACAGCCGGGCGGCGGCATAGGCGCCCTGCTGGTCGGTGCGGTTGTCGGCGGACTTGCGCTTGTCGGCGCTGAAGTCCGGATAGGGGTAGTCCCCGTCCCACGCCAGGAAGTCGCCGACCGCGGCCAGCTCGCCATGGCTGGCCTCGAACGTCTCCGTGTCGTAGCGCGAGCCGCTCAGCCCGACCACCAGTTCGTGCTCGCGGCCCCAGGCCCGGAACGGGCCGGAGGCGTATAGATCGAGCATGTTCTGGCGCCCTTCCTGGCGCGCCCGGTAGGCGTAGGGCGTCATGCCCTCGCCGGTCAGCCGGTCCGGGAATCCCTCGACGTAGAACAGCGCCATGTCGCCCTCGGTGGCGCGATGGCTGGCCATCGCGCGCAGCTGCCAGCCGTTGCCGAAGCGGTGCCGCAGGTCGGCGAACGCGGTCTGCGTGGTGTTGTACCAGTGCGTCCAGTCGGCCGCGCTGTTGAAGCCGCGCGGCCATTCCAGGAAACCGCCATCGGCGTAGAACACCGGATAGAACCCCCAGGTGATGCGCTCCGGCCGGGTCCTCTGGTAGTCGTAGCCCACGCTCAGCGTGGTGTCCGGCGCGAGGTCGGCATCGACCACGCCGTACAGCACCGTCTTCTTGCCGTGGTAGCGGTCCAGGTACGAGTCGCCCTGCTCGTAGGCCCCCACCACGCGGCCACGCACGCGGCCATCCCCGCTCAGCGGCGAGGCCACGTCGACCGTGCCGCGCCACGTGTCCCACGAGCCCGCGCTGAGCGAGGCCTCGCCCTGGAACTCGCGGCTGTCGGCGCGCTTGCGCACGAAGTTGATCATCGCCGAGGGGTTGCCCGCGCCGGTCATCAGGCCGCTGGCCCCGCGCAGCACCTCGATGCGCTCGTAGATCGCGGTGTCCAGGCTGCCGTCGGCGGATTCGGCATTGAGGCCCGGCGCGACCGGCACGCCGTCGTAGGCCATGTTCTGGACCAGGAAGCCGCGCGAGTAGAACAGCACGCGCTCGGTGTCGTAGGCGTTGGACGAAACGCCGGTGACGTTGTCGAGCACGTCGCGCACCGAGGTCATGGCCTGGTCCTCGATGCGCTGCTCGGTCACCACGGTCAGCGACTGCGGGGTCTGCTGCGGCGTCAGCGTCAAGCGCGTCGCGGCCGTGCTCTGCTCGACCGTATACGCGCGCGGAAGCGTGCCGCGGACATTGACCGCATCGAGCGTGGTGGCATTGTCGGGCGCCTCCGATCGCGACTGCGCCATCGCCGACAGCGCAACGGAAAGACCGGCCGCCAGCAGGCCCAGGCGCAACGCGCCGCAACGGGAATGGAACATGGAACGCAGCTCCCCAGGAAAGGTTTGGAACGCAGCCATCGGCATGCGCAGGTGACGACGATCTGGCGGGCGGGGAGCTGGCGTGTCGTCGGATGGCGCGATTCTACCCGAGCGCCGCGGCGGGCACACGAGCCGCCGCCGCGGCCGGGGGGACGGCGTCGTCCTTCAGCGGCCGGCGTGCCGGGATGCCTCGCCGCATTCCAGCGCGATCACGTCCAGGTCGCGCGCGACCACCACGTCGACCGGGTCGCGACGCGCGGCGAGGCGGCCGGCGAACGCCGGCGCGAACGATTCGGTCCGGCCCATGATGTGGGAGAGCACGAGTCTTCCCGGCTTCGCCTCGTCCACCCGCTGCAGCAGCCGCGCGGGCGGCATGTGCAGCGCATTGGCGACGGGGTCGCCGTCGTCCGCCACCGCCAGGTGGACGACCAGGACATCGGCGCCCTTCGCAAACCCCGCGAGCCGGCCGGCCTGGTCGCTGGTGTCGCCGGCGAACACGATGGCGCGCCCGTGCTTCTCGATCCGCCAGGCCAGTGCCGGGATCGGCCCGTGCGACACCGGCATGGCGCTGATCGCGAATCCGTCGATCTCGGTGCGGTAGATCCCGGGTCGTTCCCAGTCCGCGCGGATGTCGACCGGGCGCAGTGCGTACCGGTCCGGCGCGCGCGCATCGACGTAGTCCGAGAGATACCGGTAGGCACCGCCGGGCGATGCGAAGAGCGCATCGACGAACTCGCGGGTCGAGGGGACGCGCCCGTTGCCGCCGGGTCCGAGGATGGGCAGGTCCCTGGTGCGGTCGCCGAAGTACGAGGCCTTCACCAACGATGCCAGGTCGACCGAATGGTCCACGTGCAGGTGGCTCAGCAGCACCGCCTGCAGGTCCTCGATGCGCGCTCCGCTCCTGGCGAAGTTCGCCATCGCGCCCGCGCCCGCGTCGATCATCAGTTTCGCCTTGCCGTCCTCGCGGACCAGGTAGGAGGTGGATGCGCGCCCATGCGCCAGCTCGGGCCCGCCGGAACCGAGCACGACCAGTTCCAGGCCGGGCTTCGCGCCGGCCCAGGCGAGCGCCGGGAGGCAAAGCAACGCGGCGAGGGCCATGGCATGGCCCAGCGCGCCGGTACGCCGCGGGCTACGCATCGAGGACCTTCCCCTGCCGGGCGAGCAGGACGATGCCCGCCAACGCGAGCGCCAGGCCGGCGGCCGGTACGAGCCACGCCACCGCGATGCCCGCCATCAGCAGCACCACCGACCAGACGCGCAGGACCTGCGCCGGGTCCACCGCGCCCCGTGCGGCGGCCGGTGCGAACCCGCGGCGGAACAGCGCGTCCAGGCTCAACCGGCCGGGGCCGAACACCACCAGCGGCCACAGCATCGCGGCGAACAGCAACGGCAGATTGAAGTTGCCGTAGCCCTGGTCGGTGATCGCATAGCCCATCCACAGTTCGGCGAACGAACTCCAGGCTTCGGGCCAGTGCACCGCCGCGGTCGCCACGACGGTCAGCAACAGCAGGACCGCGGCGAAGAAGCGCGTCGCCAGGCCGAGCAGCAGGCAGAGCGCGCCGGCGATCTCCAGGGCCATGGACAAGGTCCAGTTGAAATCGGCCGGGAACAGCGAGAACGGCGCCGGCAACGCGATCGAGCCGAACCAGTTCTCGCCCCGGTATTTCTCCAGGCCCGCTTCGAGGTATTCCCAGCACAGCAGCGCGCGGATGGGCAGCAGGCCCACCACATCGCCGCCGCGCTCCAGGCTGGCGCACCACGCGAGGATGCGCGCGGGTTTCGATGTCATCGTCTCTCCTTCGTTGGGTTCAAGGGGGTGGATCGCGTCATGCCGCGGCGAACACGATGTCCTGTTCCAGCATCCGCTCGAGCGTCGAACGCCCCTGCGCCATGAACGTGGCGAGCGCCGGCCCCGCCACGCCGAGCCGGCGCGCCACCCGTGCCAGGTGCTGCCGCGCGGTGCGCTGGCGCGCCTGCGAGACGGATCGCAGCAGTTCGAAGGCGACGATGCCCAGTTCGGTGAAACGGACCTGGTGGTCGCGCGTCCTTCGCGCGAGCAGCAGCGTGGGCTCGGCAGGCGGCGCCCCGGGCAGCTCGCCGCCGCCGATCCGGTGGACCGGCCAGCGGTAGGCCAGCGCCCAGGCCAGCGGGTTCGGCACGAGCGGCCGGTCGTCGATGCCGCCGGTAGGCCGCGCGGTCGCGCCCGGGTAGGCGTCCTCGCTGATCGACAGCGCCAGTTCGACCCACTCGTAGTGGGCCAGTTCGGGAAGGAACGCCGGCAAGGGATCCTGCGTGGCTCGTTCCGCCCGCCGGCACAGGTAGCGATGGAACTCCTGGCCGATCTCGGTGAACAGCGGCGTCGTGCAGCGGTGGTCGCGGAAGAAATCGCGCACCAGCGCTTCCCAGCGCCCGGCCATGATCTGCCGGATCACCGGGAAGTTGGCTTGCAGCAGCTCGGCCATGTTGTTGAACAACAGCTCCCGGTACACCGCCAGCCGGCGCGGGGGCACGCCCGCCATCGCGGCCGCTTCGGGATCGCGCAGGCATCGGCCCATGCGCAACTGGTGGTCCCGCAACGCGGCGGGCGCCTGGATGCGGCTCATGCGGGCGCTCCCGTTCCTGCCGCCAGCCGGCGGATGAGCTGCAGCTCGTTCCTCAGGTCCTCGTAGTCGGGAAAGTTGGCGTCGCGCTCCAGCAGCGTGGGCCGGGGCCCGATGCTCCGGTAGGCCTGGGCCAGCAGCGCCCAGACCGGGTCCTTGACCGGCGCGCCATGGGTATCGATCTTCAGCCCGTCCGGTTCGTCGTAGTGCCCGGCCACGTGGTAGTAGCGGACGCGCCCGGCCGGCATCGCCGCCAGGAAAGCGGCCGCGTCGTAGCCGTGGTTGGCGGCGTTGACGTAGACGTTGTTGACGTCGAGCAGCAGGTCGCAATCGGCTTCTGAAAGGATCGCCTTGACGAAGGTCGCCTCGTCCATCTCGCCGGTGGCCGGCGCGTAGTAGGAGATGTTCTCCACCGCCAGCCTGCGCCCCACCGCGTCCTGCACCCGCCGGATGCGCCCGGCCACGTGCCGCACCGCTTCCTCGGTGAACGGCAACGGGAGCAGGTCGTACAGGTGGCCGTCGTCGCCGCAATAGCTCAGGTGCTCGCTGTACAGGTCCACGCGGTGCCTGTCCATGAAGCCGGCGACCTTCTTCAGGAACGGCAGGTCGAGCGGCTCGGTGCCGCCCAAGGAAAGGGACAGCCCGTGGCACGCCAGCGGCTTGCGCGCGGCCAGTTCGTCCAGCATCTCCCCGAACCGGCCGCCCACCCCGATCCAGTTCTCCGGCGCGCACTCGACGAAGTCGAAGTCGCGCGCGTCCGCCTCCAGCAGCGTGCCCATCAGGGCACGCCGCAGGCCGATGCCCACCGCCATCGCGTCGATGGCGGTGCCATGCCGGCGCGCCGGAGCGGCGGTATCAGGCCGCGCCACCGCAGCTGCCCTCGGCGCCGGTCTTCTTCCCGCTGCCGCACTTGCCCTCGGCACCCGCCTTCTTGTCGCTGCCGCACTTGCCTTCGGCGTGCTTCTTGCCGGCACCGCACTTGCCTTCGCCGCACTTGCCCTCGGCACCGGCCTTCTTCTCCCCGCCGCACTTGCCTTCGGCGTGCTTCTTGTCGGCACCGCACTTGCCCTCGCCGCACTTGCCCTCGGCCGCCTTCGCCGCCGCGGGCGCGGCCTGCATGTAGCCGGCGGCGAGCTCGGTCATCGCGAACGCATTGGCGGACAGCGCCAGCGCCCCGGTGAGGGCGACGGCCGCCAGGGTGCCCTTGACCGGGCCGTTGTGCTTGTTGTGGGACATGCTTGACTCCTGTTGGTTGGAAAAGCCTGGTTCCAGGCGGGCCTGGATCCGCGACGGGCGCCGCGGATCCGGTTCTTGGCAGGCATCGCGAGGACGGTCCCCTGCGATGGCGCCTTGCGGCCGCCCTCCGGCCGCAAGGCGACGCGGCTCCCGCCGCGCCTGCGTGTTCGATGTCCGCTATCGGCTCAGGTACTCCCGGGCCAGCACGCGCGCGCGGTGCAGGCGCGCCTTGGCCGCTTCCCGGCCGATCTGCAGCCGCTCGGCGATGTCGGCGATGGACAGGCCTTCCAGGTCGCGCATCAGCAGGATCGTGCGGTAGTGCCCGGGCAAGGATTCCAGCGCCGCGGCGATGTCCTGGCGCCACTCCACCGGTTCGGCTTCCACCGCCGGCAGGATCTCCTCGGTGATCGCATCGCCGGCCAGCATCCGGCGGAGGCGCTTCATGCGGTTGCACTCGCGCTTGACGATGCGGAACAGCCACGACACGAAGGCGTCCAGGCTGCGCAGGCTGCCCAGCTTCCTCGACACGGTGATCAGGCTCTCCTGCACCGCGTCCTCCACGTCGTTGATCGCGCAATGGAACTCGGCGTAGCGGCGCAGGTCCTGGCGCGAGCAACGCAGCACCCGCTCCAGCGCGGCGGCGTCGCCGGCATGGGCATCGGCCAGGTCTGCTTCATCGATCGCCATGCGGCCCACGAGCGTCACTCCAGAAATTCGACACAAGGAAAGAGGAGGGAACGAGGCGAAAAGGTGCGCGGCGCGGCGGCCGCGGCGCGGAACCGCTCAGGATCCGTTCACGCGGCCGCGGCAGGCGGACGCCGCCGGAGCGGTCGCGGCGAGTTCCTCGTCGAAATGCCGGTGCGCTTCCCGGTAGCGGGAGGCGATCGCCGCGATGCCGTCCGGCCCGGCCGGCGGGCTCACCAGGTAGCCCTGGATGGCGTCGCACTCCATTTCCGCCAGGGTCGCCTGCTGTTCGAGCGTCTCGACGCCTTCGGCCACCACCCGCAGGCTCACGGCCTTGGCCAGGGTGATGATCGCGCTGACGATGGCCGGATCCTCGGCGTTCTCGGTCAGTCCCGCGATGAAGCTGCGGTCGAGCTTCACTTCGTCGACGGGCAGCCGCCGGAGGTGCGCCAGGCTGGAGTAGCCCACGCCGAAATCGTCCAGCGACACGCGCACGCCGAGCGAGGCCAGCCTGCGCAGCACCGCCAGGCTGAGTTCCGGGTTGCGCATGGCGCCGGACTCGGTCACCTCGATGGTCAGGTCGCGCGGGTCCAGCCCGTAGCGCTCCAGGGTCCCGCAGATGTCGCGGAAGAAGGCCGGCGAGCCGATCTCGAACACCGACGTGTTGATCGCCACGCTCCAGTCGGCCACGCCCTGGTCGCGCCAGGCGCGCATCTGGCGGCAGGCCTCGTCCAGCACCCAGCGGCCGATGTCCACGATCGCGCCGGTCTGTTCGGCCAGCGGGATGAAGTTGTCGGGCGTGATGACCCCGTGCCTGGGGTGCTTCCAGCGCAGCAGCGCTTCCACGCCGACGATGCGCCCGCGCTGGATGTCCAGCTTGGGCTGGTACAGCAGGAAGAACTCGCGCCGCTCCAGCGCCTGCCGGATGTCTTCCAGCAGCAGCTCGATCTCGGTCGCGCTGCGGCTCATCGCCGCATCGTAGAGTTCGTGGCGGTTGCGCCCGCGCTCCTTCGCCAGCCGCAACGCGATGCCGGCCTGCTCGATCAGGCGCGCGTGCCGGGACCCGGCCGCGGTGTCCAGGGCGATGCCGATGCTGGGCAGCAGGTCGACCGAACGCCCGCCCAGCTCGAACGGCGCCTGCAGGCAGCGGAGCACGCGGCGCGCGATCACCTTGACCTGGTCCGGTTCGGCGACCTCGGCCAGCACGGCGAAGTCGTCGCCCTCCATGCGCACCACCAGGTCGCCGGTCCGCGTCGCCGCCTGCAGGCGCCGCGCGGCCTCGCGCAACAGCGCGTCGCCGCCGTCGCGGCCATGGCGGCCGTTGATCGCATGGAAATCGTCCATGTCCACCACCAGCAGCGCCATCCGCGCCGCGCCCGGATCCGGGTATTGCAGGCGGCGTTCCAGCGCCAGGCGGTTAGGCAATCCGGTCAATGGGTCCATGGTTTTCATGTCCGGCCTCCTGGGGTCGCTCGAGGGGCGAAACGTGCGGGTCGGCGAATCGACGCCGGCGAGGGTCCGATTCTCGTGCCGGCGCGCCGGCCGTTGAATGCAACAACTACGAATCGCGCCGGCGCGCGCCGCCGGCCAGTGCGCGGGAAAGGCCGGCGCGCTCGATCTCCAGCGCCAGCAGCAGTTCGATCTCGTCCAGCCGGTCGCGGATGCGCGCGTTGGCGGCGGCATCGGCGTGGCCGGCGCCCATGTGGGCATCCAGCAGCGCCGCGAACAGCGGATACAGCAGCTCCGCCTCGCTCCGCGCCGCTTCCCGCAGCAGGCCGGCCAGCGCGCGCGCACGATCGCCCCCGTCCCCGGCATGGCCGGGGCAGGCGGGGCGGCGGGACGGGGCGTGGAGCGCGTTCATGCCGCCACTGTGTCCCGCCGGCGCGGCCGGGACCATGCAACAACTCCGAAAATCCCGCTCAGCCTGCCAGGGCGTCGAGGTAGGCGGCGAGCGCGCTGCGGAAGCGCCGCACCGCCGGGGCGTGGCCGACGAGGCCTTCGCGGGCGATGTAGCTCATCAGCACCCGGGCGGAGGCGGCCAGTTCCTCCCCGTCGACCAGTGCGATGCCGCCGGCGATCCGGTGCAGGCGGTCGCAGACCGCCTGCGCGTCCGCACCGGCCAGCGCTGCGTCGAGCGCCGCGATGTCCTCGCGGGTGGCCGGGACGAGGCTGTCGATCATCTGCCGCACCACCGCCTCCGAGCCGTAGCGGCGCACCAGCCCGGCGCGATCCGGCGCGGGCGCGCCGGCCGGCTGCTCCGGCAAGGCCGCGGCCTGCGCTGCCGGCGCGTCGGCGCCGGCAGCGAGCCAGCGCGCCAGGCATGCCCTGAGCGCCTCCAGCGCCACCGGCTTTGCGAGGAAATCGTCCATGCCGGCATCGCGGCAGCGCTCGGCCTCCCCCTCCAGCGCGCTGGCGGTCAGCGCGATGATCGGCAGGCGCGCCGCGCCGGCCCGGCGTTCGCGCTCGCGGATCTCGCGCGCCAGCGCATAGCCGTCCATGCCGGGCATCCGGCAGTCGGTGATCATCGCGTCGAACCGCTCCGTCGCCAGCCGTTCCAGCGCCGCCTGTGCGTCCTCGACCACGCATCCGTGCAGCCCGAGCTGGCGCATGCGCCACTGCATCAGGGTGCGGTTGGTGGGATGGTCCTCCACCACCAGCACCCGCCGCCCGGCGAACCCGGCGCCGCTGCTGCCGGGGACCGCGGCCTGCGCCTCGCCGTCCGGGGCCGGGGCCGCCGCGTACGGCAGCGCGAGCTCCACTTCCACCCGGGTGCCGCGCCCCGGCTCGCTTTCCAGGCGGAGCGCCCCGCCCATCAGGTCCACCAGCCGCCGGCAGATGCTCAGGCCCAGGCCGCTGCCGCCGTGGCGCCGCGATGCGGCGATGTGCGCCTGCGAGAACGGCTGGAACAGCCGCGCCTTCTGCTCGGCCGGGATGCCGATCCCGGTGTCGCTCACCGACAGCCGCAGCCGCTGCGCGCCCGGCTGCGGGTCGAGCGCCTCCAGCGCGATCGCCACCTCGCCCCGGTCGGTGAACTTGATCGCGTTGCTGACCAAGTTGAACAGGATCTGGCGCAGGCGCACGCCGTCGGCGAGATGCCGCCCGGCCACCGCGGCATCCACGCGATGGTGCAGGAGCAGGCCTTTCTCGGTCGCGAGCGGCATCAGCATCTGCTGCACGTTGCCGACCACGCGCCGCAGGTCCACCGGTTCGGCGGCGAGCGCCAGCGCGCCGGCTTCGATCTTCGAGAAATCCAGGATGTCGTCGAGGATCTGCCGGAGCATCTGCGCCGAGTCGTGCATCGTGCCGAGGATCGTGCGTTGTTCCCCGTCCAGGCGGGTGTGCTCCAGCACCTCGAGCATGCCCAGCACGCCGCTCATCGGCGTGCGGATCTCGTGGCTCATCGTGGCCAGGAAGTCGGCCTTGGCGGCGGCGGCGCGCTCGGCCTCCTGCTTGGCCGCGGCCAGCGCCTCGGCCTGGGCATGCGCTTCGGTGACGTCCACCCAGTAGCCGCTGAGCAGCAGGGCGCCGTCGCTGGCGGCATGCGCCTGCGCGCTGGAGCGCACCCAGCGCCAACCGTCGGGCGAGCGCGCGCGGAACTCGATGTCCAGCGGCCGCAGCGTTTCGGCCACCCGCGCCATGGCCTCGGCCAGGCGCGGCTGGTCGTCCGGATGGACCCGGGCGAACAGGCGCCGTTCCTCCTGCAGCGCTTCCTCCGCCGCCAGCCCGAACAGCGAGCGCATGTCGCCGGTGATGAAGGGGAACGAGATGCGGCCGTCCGGCTCGCGGCGGGCCTGGTAGACCACCGCGGGCAGGTTGTCGGTGACTTCCGCCAGGCGCCGTTCGACCGCGCGCCGGACCGCCACTTCGCGGCGCAGCCGGACGTGGCCCAGGCCGTGCACCACCCCGGCCGTGAGCAGCACCAGCGCCAGCGGGATCGCCCAGCGGGCGATGCGGCGCCAATCCACGCCGTTGCGGTACTCCACCGCCAGCCAGTCGCTGCGGATCGCCTCGCGCTCGCGCGGGCTCATCGAGGCCAGCAACCGGTCGAACGCGCTGGCCAGCGGCGCGTACTCGCGGCGCACCGCCAGCGCCAGGTGGTCGTCGAAGCCGGCCGGCGCGGCGATGTTCAGGCGGCCGGGGTAGTGCCGTCGCACCAACTGGTCGGCCGCCGCCAGGTTGCCCACGTAGGCGTCGGCCTTGCCTTCGGCCAGCAGCTCCAGCGCGGTACGGGCGTCGGGCGCGGGCACGATGTGAGCTTCCGGCGCCCTGTCGCGCACGTAGCGGCCGATCCGCTCCGGGTCCGACAGCACCAGCGTGCGGCCCTGCAGGTCGGCCAGGCTGAGCACCGCGCGCCCGTCCATGCGGGTGACGATGACGTTGGGCACGCTCAGGAAGGGCTTGCTGTAGACCCACGTGCCCTCCGGGAACCGGCTGTCGGTGGGCACGCCCATCACCGCGTCCACCTTGCCGTCGAGCATCTGCCGGCGGATGTCCTGCCAGCTGCCGGCATGGGTGCGCTCCAGGCGCGCGCCGATGCCGCGCAGCCGTTCCAGGTACTCGGCGGCCAGGCCGCTGGCCTTGCCGTCCTCGTCCAGGAAGGAGATCGGCGCCCACTGCGTGGCGAAGCCCAGCCGCAGGTGCTTGGCCAGTACCGCCGCCTCGGCCGGCGCCAGCGCCAGCTGGCGGCGGTCGGTCCAGCGCAGCGGCTCGAGCCAGCGCGCCTCGATCCGCCGGCGCTGTTCCGCATCCAGCTCGGCGAGCGCCGCATCCAGCGCCTCGGCCAGCGGCTGCTTGGCGTTGGGCACGCCGAAGTGCAGCGATTCCGGCGCGAGCGCGCTGGGGCGCAGCAGCGACAACCGCTCCAGGCCGTGCTCGGCGATCAGTTGCTGGGCCACGTAGGCGTTGCCCAGGAACACGTCGGCGCGGCCGTCGGCCACCATCGCCAGCGCATCGAGCGTATCGCGCGCCTGCAGGTGGCGCGCGCCCGGATAGTACGCGCGCGCCATCTCGCCGCTGAGGAAGCCCGCCTCGGTCGCGATGCGCAGGTTGGCCAGGCCCGTCTCGCGCCCGTCGCCGGCGCTGCCCCGCCGCCCGACCACCGCGATCGGCGCCTTCGCGTACTCGTCGGTGAAGACCATGCAGCGGGTGCGCTCGGCGGTCAGCGACACGTTCATCACCACGTCGATCTCGCCGCGGCACGCCGCGTCCAGCAACTGCGACCAGCCGGGGTACGTGCGCACGCGCAAGCGCAGGCCCAGGCGCTGCGCGAGCGCGTGCAGGTAGTCGGGGCCGAGCCCTTCGGGGCGCCCCCCCGCGGACGCGCTCATAGGGCGGCCAACCGCTGTCGTATACTCCCAGCACGATCGTCGGATGGGCAGCCACCCACGCTTGCTGTTCCGGCGACAACAGGGGCTGACCCTCGCCCGCCCGGGCCTGCGCCGCAGGCCACGACAGCAGCACCAAACCCAGCACGAGCCAACGGACGATAAGGAACGACGTCATGTCGTACGACCTCACGGAGTTGCGACGGCGGCAGGACGCGGGAACGACCGGCGTCCCTGGCGGCAGGCCATACTAGGCCATGCGGCTGCGCATCATCATCGCCGACGACCATCCCGTCGTGCGCATCGGCGCGCGCGCCGTCATCGAGAACAGCGGCGTCGGCGACGTGGTGGCCGAGGCCAGCAGCACCGACGAACTGATGGAGTGCCTGGCCTCGCATCCCTGCGACGTGCTGGTCACCGATTTCGCCATGCCCGGCGGCCGACAGGCCGACGGCATCGCGCTGATGGAACTGATCCGGCGCCGCCATCCGCGGCTGCCGGTGCTGATGCTCAGCATGGCCAACAACCTGGGCCTGCTGAGGATGGTCGCCTCGGCCGGCGTGCTCGGCCTGGTGGACAAGGGCTCGTCGATGGACGAGCTGCCGGTCGCCATCCAGACCGTGCACCGCGGCGCGCCCTACATCAGCCGCGGCCTGAAGGAACGCGTGGCCGAGATCGGCGCCGAGGACGTGAACGGCTCGCCGGCTCGCCCGCTTTCCCCGCGCGAGACGGAAGTGCTGCGCCTGCTCGCCTCGGGCCTGACCGTGCGGGAGATCGCCGACCAGCTGCATCGCAGCATCACCACGATCAGCCGGCAGAAGGGCGATGCCATGCGCAAGCTCGGGCTGAAGAACGACGCCGAGCTGTTCCACTACCTGCGCACGAACGGCTTTTCCAACTAGGCTCCGCAGCGGTGCCGCGCGCGACGGCTCAGTTGTAGGTCAGCGTCAGCGTCGCCCTTCCGGTCACCGAGCCTTCGGTCGGCCGCTCGGCCGTCTGGTAATAGCGGGCGAACAGCTGCACGGTCGTGGTCGGCGAGACGCTGTCGAACGTCCAGGGCTGCCGCAGCACGAGCGCCGGGCCCGCCGCGGCGCGCGCGACCTGCAGCCCGACCCCGGTGGCCGCGTCGGCCCCGCCCTGCACCGAGAGCACGTCGCTGGTATTGCCGGGCGTGGTCTGGTCGGCGAGGCTGGCGGTGACCCGGATGCCGTCGATCGGGCAGTTCAGCACGATCGGCGGCATGTCCTCGTACCGGGGCGGCGCCCAGCCCACCCCGGTCATGTCGTTGATCGACACGTCGGCCAGCGTCTTGGTGATCGAGCCGGTCTGCACCGAACAGGAGCCGGGCGTGACCCGGCCATTGATGGTGATGTCCACGTTCTGCGCGCGGGCCTCGCCGGCGCCCAAACCGCACGCCAGCAGCACGGGGAGCGCGTACTTCACGATGTCCATGGGTTGTCTTCCTGGTGTTCGGGTGGCGCGCACCGGCAGGCAGCGCCGGCGCCGCCAAGCGCCGGGTTCAGTTGTAGGTCAAGGTGAGCGTCGCCCGCCCGGTCACCGAGCCGGCGGTCGGCCGGTCCGCGGTCTGGTAGTAGCGGGTGAACAGCTGCACGGTGGTGGTCGGCGCACTGCCGGTGAAGCTCCAAGGCTGCTGCATCGCGATCGCGGGCCCGGTGGCGCTGCGCGCGATCTGCAGGCCCACGCCGGTCGCCGCGCCGGCCCCGCTACGCACCGTCAACACGTTGCCGTTGTTGCTCGGCGTGGTCTGGTCGGTCAGCGAGGCCCGGACCGCGATGCCGCTGTAGGGGCAGTTCAAGGTGATCTGCGGCATCGCTTCGAACCGGGCCGGGGCCCAGCCCACGCCGGTCATCAGGTTCATCGACACGTCGGCCAGCGTCTGGGTGATCGAGGTCGTCTGCGTCGAGCAGGTGCCCGGGACGATGTTGCCGCCCGAACCGATGATATTGAACAGCTGCGACCCGGAGCCGAAGTTCTCGCCGACCGAGGTGCCGAAATAGATCACCGCCATCCGATTCGCGACGGTGTTGTTGGACGGGAAGATCGGCCCGCCCGCGATGTTGCCGGCAGTGACCTTCCACAGCTCGGCGCGCGCCGTCATCGCCGGCAGCGTGCAGAGTTGGCCGCGCGAGCAGGTGACGCGGTGTCCCAGATAATTGAGCTGGCGCCCGTCGGGGCCGAACAGCCGCACCACCAGGCCGGGGATCAGCGTCGGAAAGTCCTTGGGCGACCATTGCCCGGAGCCGATCAGGTCCGACAAGCCGAACAGTACGTCCGCCGCGTAGTTATACGTCGGGCGACTGGGGTTGGACTGGCAAAGGTAGGTTCGGGCGGGCAGCGACAGCTGCACGGTCGCCAACCGGCCGGTGCCGGACGTGGTCACGACATTGCCGAAGTTGACGTAGATCGACCGCGGAAGGGTATTGCCGTCGGTGATGTCCAGTACGCACGAAGCCGAGGCCACCGGCGCGGCCAGCGCCAGGCCGATTGCGGCCAGCCAGCGAGGGAAAGGGTTGATGCGTTTCATGATGTCCGATTCCTGGGAGATGTGGTCGAGCGGCGCTAGCGGAACGTCGCCACCACGGTGGCGCGCGCTTGCACGCTGCCGCCGCGGATAGGTTCCCCGGGCAGGCGGTAATAGGTCGCCGTCGCGCGCAACTCGGCCCGGCGCGAGTCGATGGCCACGTCGTACTGGCCGGTATTGGGGGCGATCACGGCGTCGCTGCCGTCGTCCAGGCGCATCTCGATGCCCACGCTGGTGGCCGCGCCGGTGTTGACCAACACGTGGCCCGGCGTGCCCACCGTCGCACCCTGGAACGAGAACGACACGGTCGACAGGCTGGCCGCGCAGTTCTCCGCCAGCACCCGGAATGGTTTCCTCGACCCGGCGACCGGCCCGTTCGCCGCGGCCAGGTCGCCGGCGTTGACATTGTCCAGCGCGACGGTCTGGTCGACGCTGTCGGCCGACAGCGAGCAGGTGCCCGGCGTCACCCGGCCGCGGATGGTGATGTCCGTCGCCTCCTGCGCCCATGCGGGCACCGTGACCCCGCCGCAGGCCAGCAACAACGCGACGATGACGTAACGTTTCTTGCGCACATTTGACGAAGGCGGTGGCCCACGATGACGTTTGGGACTGCGACGTTCCAACCACCAACGAGGACCACCACCATGAACGAGTCTACGCCCGGACTGGGCAAGGTGATCAAGATCGACGAGGCCCGGATCCAGGACCACCTCGGACAGGTCGTGCGCAGTACGATCGAGGAGACGTTGAACGGGCTGCTGGATGCGGAGGCCGACCGGGTGTGCGGCGCCGGGCGATACGAGCGCAGCCAGGAGCGGCGGGACACCCGGGCCGGTCACTACGAGCGGACGCTGCACACCCGGGCCGGGGAAGTGCGGTTGAAGGTGCCGAAGCTGCGCAAGCTGCCGCTGGAGACGGCGATCATCGAACGCTACCGGCGGCGGGAGGCGTCGGTGGAGGAGTCGCTGATGGAGATGTATCTGGCCGGGGTGTCGGTGCGGCGGGTGGAGGACATCACCGAGGCACTGTGGGGCACGAAGGTCAGCGCCGGGGCGGTGAGCCGACTGAACCAGAAGGTCTACGCACGGATCGAAGCTTGGCGCAACGAGCCGATCAGCGGCCACTACCCATACGTGTACCTGGATGGGATCGTGCTCAAGCGCACGTGGGCGGGCGAGGTGCGCAACGTCTCGGTGCTGGTGGCGATCGGGGTGGATGCCGAGGGCTACCGCAAGGTGCTGGGCGTGGCCGAGGGAGCCAAGGAGGACAAGTCGGGCTGGAGCGGCTTCCTGGCCTATCTGAAGGGCCGCGGGCTGGCCACGCCGGCGCTGTTCGTCTCCGACGCCTGTGCCGGACTGGTGGAGAGCCTGGGCGAACACTACCCCGAGGCCCGCTGGCAGCGCTGCGTGGTGCACTTCTACCGCAACGTGTTCAGCGTGGTGCCCAGCGGCAAGGTGCGCGAGGTGGCAGCCATGCTCAAGGCGATCCACGCGGCCGAGGATATCGAGGCGGCGCAGCTCAAGGCCGATCAGGTCGTGGCCAAGTTGCGGCAGATGAAGCTGGGGGCGGCGGCGGACAAGGTCGAGGCCCACATCGCCGAGACGTTCGCCTACTACGCCTTCCCGGAGACGCACTGGCGACGGATCCGGACCAACAATCCACTGGAGCGGATGATGCGCGAGATCCGGCGACGCACCCGCGTGGTCGGTGCGTTCCCGGACGGACATGCCGCCCTGATGCTGGCCGCGGCCCGCCTGCGCTATCTGGCCGGCACGCACTGGGGCGTCAAGCGCTATCTGTGCATGGAGGAATTGAACAAGCGCCAAGGCCTCGCGACCGTCGCAGCGTGAGGGGGCGGGGCCACCGCCAAGCCAAAGTGCGAAAAAATCGTTGCGCTACCCAACGCGACGGCAGCAATGACGTGCCTCATGTCAGGGTTCTCCACCGGCGGCCACGACCAGGGGCGCTTGCCCTTCGGCGCTCGCGCCGTAGTCGTTGATCGTGGCGTAGTCCACCCGCAGCGGGCCGTCCGGCACCCCGGCCATGCCGGCGATCGGGAAACTCGCCGAGGCCATCGGCGCGACCATGTCGGCCTCGACCTCGTAGCTACGGCCGCCGCCGGCCAGCGAGACCTTGTTGAAGCTGACGTGGTAAGGCGTCGGGTTGCGCACCTGCAGCGCCTTGCCGCCATTACCGGACACGGCCAGGGACCAGGCCAGTTGCTTGGCGCTCTCGTCGGCCACCCCGGCCAGCCGGCCCGGGCGGTAGAACAGCTTGATGCGGGTGCGGAACGCCAGCTTCAGCGCGTTCCCGGCGCCGGCCTCGCCGGTGTTCTTCGGCAGCTCCAGCACGTTGAGCCAGTACATCGACTCGCGGTCCTGGGGTAGGCCCGCGGGCGTGCCGATCACGCGCAGGGTTTGCGCCTTGCCCGGCTCGATCCGCGCCACCGGCGGGGTCAGCACGAACGGCACCTTGGCCTGTTCCGGGGCGGCATTCGGGTCGCCGTCGTCCAGCCATACCTGCACCAGGGCGGGCGACGGGTCCTGGTTGGACAGCTTGATGGTGACCTCGGGCTCGTCGGCCTGGTAGATCACCCGGGTGCGATTGACGACCACTCCCGCCCAGGCATGCGCCTGGACCAGGCTCCAGATCATCAGGGACATCCACGCGATGCGGATCGAGCGCTTCATGGGGTTGCTCCTATCGAGACGGTCGGGTGCCGCGCAGCGGCGTTATCGGTGTCGTTGCCGCCGGCGGCACGCAGGCCAGGGACGGTTTCCGGTGCGGGCCCGGCGGCAGCGCCGGTGCCTGGCGCTTCGGTGCCGAGCACGCAGGTGGCTTCCATGCGTTCCTGGCCTGTCGGCGGGGCGTCTTCCGCCAGCGGTGGCAGCGCCACTTGCATGTCGCAGCGGTCGCCCTCGCCTTGGCCCCAGCGCACGGTGAGCACGCCGGACTCGTGCATGCCGTTGACGAAGACCTGGCTGGCCTGGCCGACGATGCCGACCCGGTCGCCCCGCGCGTCGAACACCTCCGCGCCGAACGGCATCGGGCGTCCGTCCGGCAGCCGGGCGTCGATCAGCAACGCGCGGCCGCCGCCCTGGGTCTCGTACTTGAGCAGCACCACCGAGCCGGCGCGCGGCGCCACGTTCTGCGCGGTTTCCTTCAGCTCCACGTTGAGCGCGGTGCCCTTGGGATCCAGGCCCACCGTGTTGAGCACGTAAGGCGTCAGGTACGGCACGACCGCATAGCCGCGCGCATCGACCACCGCGCCCTGGCCGCCTTCGACGCGGGCACCGGCGGCATCCGGCGCATGCACCAGGCCGACCGTGTCGCCGGTCGGGAGCGACAGCGTCAGGCCGCCGCCATGGGCCACCACGCTGCCGGACATGCCGGCGCTGAACTGGTGGTAGCCGTTGCCGCGGCTGTAGCCGCCCTGCAGGTTGGCCCGGCTGCCGTTGTAGTGCCCGAACAGGCCGAGCGTGGTGCTGCCTCCGTCGCGGCCGAGGGTGCCGTCGTAGGTGAACCGGCCTTCCTCGCCGGCGGTGCCGTTGAGGCTGAGCTGCGTGCTGGTGCCGTCGCGGTCGGAGCGGCCCAAGCGCCCGCCCAGCATCGGCGGACGCGGCGCGGTGCCGAGCGGCACGCTGACATTGAGTTGCACCAGCGTGTCGCGGCGCCCCTCGGCCGGGAAGTACGGCGGCTCAGGGAATCCGGGAGCGCCGTCGACCGGGCCGGTACCCGGCCGCCACGCATCGTCGAAGCGCTCGCGCGTGCGCTGCACCGACAGGCTGAAGGTGGCCGACCTCCAGCTGTTGCTGTAGCCGGCGGTGAAATCGACCTGCCTGCCGCGCTTGTCCCAGAAGTTGCTGCGGGAACCGGTCAGGTAGACCTGCCCGCCCCGTTCGCCCAGCTGCTGGTAGATGCTGGCGTCCATCCGGTTGCGGATGCGTTGCGGTACGTAGTCGGCCTGCCCGTGCAGCAACGCGTCGCGCAGGTGCACCGCCTCGTTGAGGCCCAGGTAGCCGCGGGTGGAATACCGGTACGCGGCCACCGCGAAGTTGGTGCCCGTTCGGACGACGTTCTTGTTGTAGGCGACGCGGAAGCTGTTGCCCTGCGAGTCGGCCCGCCCCGGCAGGTAGGCGCGCGCGTTGCTGAAATCCAGCGAGAGCGCGCCGAGATCGGTGTTGAGCGCGCCGCCGAGGAGCAGCGAACGATAGCCTTCGGCCAGGGTCACGCCCTGGTAGGCGGTGACGCGGTTGCTCAGGCCGCGCTGCAAGGTGGCCTGCAGCGCCATCGGCTGCTTGATCAGCCGGGGCGAGGCGACCTTGCCGATCGCCACCTCCCAGCGGTTCTGGCCGGCGCGCAGCAGCTGCGGAATGGCCGAGAACGGCACCGCGAACTGCCTGACGCGGCCGTCGGCCTCCAGCACTTCCACGTCCAGGTCGCCGCCGTACCCGGTCGGGTACAGGTCGTCGATCACGAACGGGCCCGGCGCCACCGTGGATTCGTAGATGGTGTAGCCGCGCTGCTTGATGCGCACGCGCGCATTGGTTTCCGCGATGCCGCGCACCACCGGCGCGTAGCCGCGCTGCGACTCCGGCAGCATGCGCTCGTCCGAGTACAGGCGCAGGCCGCGCAGGCGCACGCTGTCGAGCAACTGGCCGCTGGTATAGAGATCGCCCACCAGCAGCTGCGCCTTCGCGCCGGGCAGGTCGCGCTGCAGGTAGGTGGCGTTGTTCTCGTAGCGCCGGCCCTGGTGCTGCGTCCAGCTCATCGAACCGAGGTGGAACGCGTGCCATCCTCCCAGGCTCAGCGACGCGTTGATGCCGAGATAGCCGTGCAGGCGCCCGCCGCCGCGTCCGGTGGACCGGTAGACGTTGCCGTTGTAGCCGAACACGGCGGCATCGATGCCGCTGTCCCAGAGCGCGGGATCGACGTAGCCGCGCGCGTCGCGCCGGGTATAGACCTGCGGCACGGAGATCGACAGCGCCTGCTCGCCGCCGTCGAAGTCGACCGTGGCGCCCGGGATGTAATCGTCGAGCGCGCCGCAGAACGCGCCCTCGGCGGGGATCGCCTTGCGTCCGGGGTGCGCGTCGCCGGCGGCCACCTTCTGCAGGTCCACGCCGTAGTTGGACAGCGACGCCGCGTCGAAGCACGGGACCACCTCGCCGGTCGCGGGGTCGTCCACGAACACGATCTCGCCGCGCGTGCGCCAGCGCTCGTTGAACAGGATGTCGCCGCGATAGGTGCCCGGCAACACGGCGTTGGCCCGGTCGAACCGCGACAGGTCGACCTTCGGCGCGACGCCGCCCAGGAAGAAGTCGGCGTCGAACATGCCGCCCGGCGACGGCGCGGCATGCGCCGCGGCCGAAAGCACGCTGGCGATCATGGCCGGCAGCATTGCGCGACACGCGCGGGCGGTGCGCGGCTGCTTGTTCGGTTTGTCCATTTCTCGGCGCATAGGTCTGCGTATCTGCGTGCGGTGGAATGCGGCCGGCCGTCGCCCGTCCCCGGAGGCGTTCGCCTCCGGAGCGCGGGCCTGGCCGGCGGGAAAGTCGTGGGGTTATGGCGAGAGCGGGATGAGCACCTGCGTCCTGCCGCCGAAGTCGGAAATCGTCGTGAAGTCCACCTTCGTCTCGCCGGCAGGGCGGCCCTGCAGGCCTTGCAGCGGGAACGTCGCGGTCGCGCCAGGCGCCACCATGCCGCCGCTCCGTTCGGCGACGATGCGGTCGCCGGCCTTCAGCCCGATGCGGGAGAAGTTCACGTGGTACGGCGTGGGATTGGTCGCTTGCAGCGCCAGCCCCTTGCCGCCTTCGCCGGCGACCAGTTTCCAGGCCAGCTTCTCGCCGGCCTTGACCGGGTCCCCGCGCAGCCCGTCCGGGCGGAAGAACACCTTGATCCGGGTGCGGAACGCGAACTGCATCAGGTTGCGGTCCTCCGCCCCTTCCAGCCTGGGCGGCACCTCCAGCATGTTCAGCCAGAACACGCTTTCCTTGTCCTGCGGCAGCGGTTCGCGCGTGTACAGCAGGCGCACGGCCTGCCCCTTGCCCGGCTCCATGCGGAACACGGGCGGGAATACCGTGAACGGCGCCTTGGCGTTCTCCGGCGTCGACTTGTTGTCGCCATCGTCGAGCCAGACCTGCACCAACACCGGCTTGTCGCCCTTGTTGGTCAGCTTGACCGTCACTTCCTTGTTGCTGGCCGGATACACCACGCGCGTACCGTTGATGATCACGCTGGCTTCGCTGCGGCCGACGAGCAGGCTCGCTCCCAGGAGCAGGCCCGCCATGACATGGCGTATGACCTTGTTCATGCGTCACCTCGAATGCGGGCGTGCACCGATGCAAGCGTGCACGGAACGAGCCGGCGGCTACCGGATAGCCGCCGGCTCGCTGGACCAAGCGGCGCTACTTAGTTGTAGCTGACCTCGTAGACCACGCTGGTGCTGACGCGACCGGAGGTCGCGGCGCCACCGACGGCCAGGTACTGGGCGCGGTAGTTCAGCGTCGCGGTGTTGTTGTCGCCGATCGTGACGTCGGTGTTGTTGGCCGCGTCGGCCAGGTTGATCGCCGCACCGGCGTTGTCCGTCACCTGGACCTGGGTGTTGCCGGCGCCGCCGGCGACCGGCAGGATCGCGTTGCGCAGCGCGCCGGTGTCGGCGTCCACCTGCGGGCTCGACGGCACGAAGCGCATGTGGGCGACGGTGCCCGCGGCGCAGCTGGCCTCGCCCGGCAGGCCGATGACCACCTGGAACGGCTTGGTCTTGGCGATGTCGCCGGCGTTGGCCAGGTCGCCCAGCGCGGCCTGGTCCAGCGCCACGGTGAAGTTGCCGGTGCCGCCGTCGGTGCCGGCGCCGCCGCTGATGGTGCAGGTGGCATCGGAGACCGAACCGGTGAAGGTGATGGTGCCGCTGTCCACGGCGCTGGCGTTGCCGATCGCGGCGGCGCTCATGACCAGCGCGATGGCGGAAGCGAGTTTGAAGTTCTTCATTGAAAGGTTTCCTTGGGTTCTGAAACGGATCCGCCATCGGGCGGAGATTCCTCCTGCCGCATTGCGCCGGCAGGACCGTCGACATCGCCGACGCCGCGCATGGTGCGTCCGCCCCGGAACCCATCCCATACAAGAACTACGAAAACGCTTTCGCGCCCGCATCGCGTGCCCGTCCCCGCGCGAAACCGTTGCACGGCGCCCGCCCGATGGCGATAACCTCTCTCCACGTCCCAACGCGGATCACCCGAGATGACCCTCATGCCCCGTGCAGCAGCCCCGATCCTGGCCGCCCTGGCGCTGGCCGCGTGCCAGGCACCCTCGCCGCCCGGCGACCAGGCCGCGACCCGCCCGGCAAACAGCGCCCCGGCGCCGGCCGCGAAGCCGGAATCCGCGCCGCCTCCCGCCTCGGCCGATGCGATCCGCCCGCGCCTCGTCGACCGCGTATGGCGCGCCAAGGACGACGCCTCCACGGTCGAACCGGGCACCACCTACGCGTTCCTCGGCGACGGCACCTTGGTGATCGAGTCCCCGCACGGCACGCCGATGACCGGCCAGTGGCGCCTGGAGGACGGCAGGCTGACGATGGTCGAGGAAGGCGTGCCCTACGACACCGAGATCGTCGAACTCGACGCCGCGACGCTGCACCTGCGCAGCCACAATCCCGCGGGCGCGCTCGACATCCCGCTGGTGCTGGCGCCGGACGCGCCGCTGCCCGCGCCGCAACGCTAGCGGGATGGCGGGGGCGACGCCGGAAGGCGCGCGCGAATCCAGCATCGCATGCGATCCGCGCCCTTCCCGTATTCGGCGAACACCGGGGATCGCCTCGCCGAAACCCATGCGGCGCTGGGCGACCAGGCCACCTCGAGAGCGCCGTACGGAAAGGCGCAACATCGGCAGCGCGCTGGAAAGACCGGCAAGTGACTCCCTGATCGGCGCGAAGGTTTTCCGCGCCGGTCGCTTGCCCGGATTCGCCCGTTACGTTTCGGGACGCGCAGGCACCGGTACCTGCGTCGGTGCAGCCGCCGGCGTGCCGTCGTCCTCGCGCTCCACGGCCTGGAACAAGCGCAAGCCATCGCTCGTGGTCTTGTCCAACGCCCGGTAGACCGTGCCGGAATGACAGTACGTACCCCGGCCGATCTCCGGCAGGTCCGCCATGACATCCTGGCCATCGAAGGGGCCCCCTACCAGCATGATGCGCACTCGCATACGAATGGCTCCCTATTCCATGCAGGTTCCCCGTAGCCGCCCCAAGCACTACGGCGCGATGTACGTACGATTATCCCGGCGAAATCCCCGCGTGCCCTTGCCGGGCCAACCGCCGCCGGCACGACGGCTTCCAAATTAGCAGCAGGACGTGGAGGTCGCGCGAAATCGATAATCGCCGATGCTTCTGGAATATTCAGGCCTGAAATACACGGCACGCCGCATCTTCATTGCGAGCGATTGCGCTCCCGCACGTGCCATGCCGCGCGCGTCATGCGCTTCACTGCATGGGCTGGCGAACGATGGTCTTCCACCGGCGCGGGTCGGCGCGGCGGATATCGCTCAGGTAGATTTCGTGGTGCTTGCCGGCGAGCGCCGCGCGCGCCTGGATGAAATCGTGGACCCGCCGGATGGTCGGGCCCTCCTCGCTGAAAGGCCCGACGTGCAGCGTCTGCGCGCACAGGCCCTCGGAGAAATCCTCCAGCCTGAGCGCATCGATCGCGGCGAGCGCCTTCTTCCGCTTCACCCCGGCGATGGCCTTCTCGATCACGGCCGCCGTTACGAAGGACGGCTGCATGATCATCATCGTCCACTTCCACTGGGCGCGGTCGTCGGCGGCAAAAGCCGACATGTCGTCGGACCACCACAAGCCCTCCAGCGGCATGACGGCATAGTCGATGCCGGCCCCGTCCTTCTTCATCACGAACTTGGCCGCATAGGACACCGAGAACAGCGCCTCGACCGCCGCCGCATACGCGGGCGACGCATTGGGGTCGCCCTGGCCATCGACCATCAGGAAGCGCAAGGCCGGCACCTCGACCTGGACCACATGCGTGGCCGGAGGGCGATAGAGATGCTTGAGCTCGCGCTTCAGGTCGATCCTGCGCGCACCGGCGGCGCGCTCAGCCACACTTGCTGTAGCCGCAATTGAGGCAGGTCGCGCACCCGTCCATGATCACCAGCGCCTTGGTGTGGCACTTGTGGCACATGGTCGCGCTGGGCGGGAAGCTGGTGCCGTCGCCGGTGACGGCGATGTCTTCCTCGTGGTCGGCGGAGCTGGTGAGGCTGGCGGAAGCGCCCTCATCCGCCCTGCGGGCGCCTTCCCCCGCTTTGCCGGGAGAAGGGACGGCGGGGCTCACTTCAGCGTTTTTTTTTGAGCGTTCCTCGTACTGGCGGCGCTTCTCGGCGAGGATGGCGCGCTGGTGCTCGCTCATTTCCGGGTCGTGCAGCAGGCCGATGGTCTTGAGGTGCTCCTCGACGATGCTGCCGAGCTCGGCCACCAGCGAGGGCATGTAGACGCCGCCGGCCTTGAAGTAGCCGCCCTTGGGGTCGAACACCGCCTTCATCTCGTCCACCAGGAAGGTGACGTCGCCGCCCTTGCGGAACACCGCCGAGATGATGCGGGTCAGCGCGACGATCCACTGGAAATGCTCCATCGACTTGGAGTTGATGAAGATCTCGAAGGGACGGCGCTGCTCGTGCTCGGTGCCGGCGTTGAGCACGATGTCGTTGATGGTCACGTAGATGGCGTGCTCCACCAGCGGCGATTTGATCTTGTAGGTCGATCCCACCAGGATGTCCGGGCGCTCGATGCGCTCGTGCATCTGGATGATGTTGTCGCCGGGGATCTCGGCCTCGGCGGTGGCGCGCTCGATCGATGCCGCGGGCACGACCGGCGCGGCCTCGCGCGCCTTGTCCTCGGGGGTGAGGACGGAATATCCCTTGATCTTCTTGTCGATCTTGACGGCCATGGCGCTTGCTCGGTTGGGACGCTGGACGGTGTCGCTCGCCCTCCGGCCCCTCTCCCGCATGCGGGAGAGGGGAACGGGGAGGCCTACTTCTTGCTGGCGGTCTTCTTGGTCGCGCTCTTCTTGGCGACCTTCCTGGCGACGGCCTTCTTCGCCACCGCCTTCTTGGCGACGGTCTTGCGGGCCGGGGCCTTCTTCACCGCGCTGCGCTTGGCCACTTTCTTGGTCGCGGCCTTCTTGGCCACGGCTTTCTTGGCGACCGTCTTCTTCGCCGCCTTCTTCACGGTGGCCTTCTTGGCGGTTTTCTTGGCCGCCTTCTTCCTGGCCAGCGCGGCGGCTTCGGCCTTGGCGTTGGCCTTGGCGGCTTCCAGCTTCTGGCGGGCCTTGGCGACGGTGCCGCTGACCGACTTCTTCACCGACTTGGCGGCCTTGCTGGCTTTCTTGGCAACGGTCTTGCCGGCTTTCTTGACGGTCTTCCTGGCCTTGGCGACGCGCTGCTTGACCTCGGCCCTGGCCTTCTCGACGGTCTGCTGGGTGGCGGCCACCGCTTCGCTGGCGGTGCTGGCAAGGGTCTCGCCCAGGTTGGCCGCCTTTTCCTTCACGTTCTCGGCGGCCTGGGAGATGGTCGCCGTCACACCATTACCGTTGCTCATATGCCCTCCTTCAGGGCGTCAGTGTTGAAACGCTGGCGATGCTATACCGACGGAATGAAGCGTGGAACGGGGTAAACGCGCGGCGGCGGGCGGAACGTCGGGCACCCCTCGCCGCATGCGCAGGAACGCGGGGCGGCGGCACCGCAGGACGGCGCCGCCGCCGCTCAGAACTTGCCGTAGTAGCCTTCCTTGAGCGCGTCGAACAGGTTGGCGGCGGTATGCAGTTCGCCGTCGTATTCGATCTGCTCGTTGCCCTTGACCTCCACCACCGAGCCGTCCTCCAGCTCGAAGCGATAGGTGGTGTTCTCCAGGTCCGCTTCCTTGACCAGCACGCCCTGGAAGGCGGCCGGGTTGAAGCGGAACGTGGTGCACCCCTTCAGGCCCTGCTGGTAGGCGTAGCGGTAGATGTCCTTGAACTGCTCGTAGGGATAGTCGGTGGGGACGTTGGCGGTCTTGGAGATCGAGCTGTCCACCCACTTCTGGGCGGCGGCCTGCACGTCGACGTGTTCCTTCGGGCTGATGTCGTCGGCGGCGATGAAGTAGTCGGGCAGGCGCGCCTCCGGGTCCTCGGCGAACGGCATCGCCTTGGGGTTGACCAGGTGGCGGTAGGCGAGCAGCTCGAAGGAGAACACGTCCACCTTCTCCTTGGTCTTCTTGCCTTCGCGGATCACGTTGCGGCTGTAGTGGTGGGCGAAGCTCGGCTCGATGCCGTTGGAGGCGTTGTTGGCCAGGCTCAACGAGATCGTGCCGGTCGGCGCGATCGAGCTGTGGTGGGTGAAGCGCGCGCCGGTCTCGGCCAGCTCGTCCACCAGCTCCGGGGCGACCTCGGCGATGCGCTGCATGTAGCGGCTGTAGCGCGCATGCAGCACCTTGCCCTCGATCCGCTGCCCGGCCCGCCAGCCGTCCCTCGCCATCTCGGGGCGCTTGCGCAACATCTCGGCGGTGACCTCGAAGGTCTCGCTCATGATCGGCGCCGGGCCCTTCTCGCGCGCCAGCGCCAGGCCGGTCTCCCAGCCGGCGATGGCCATCTCGCGGGCGATCGCCTCGGTGAAGTCGCACGACTCGGGCGAGCCGTACTTCATCTTCAGCATGGTCAGGGTGCTGCCCAGGCCGAGGAAGCCCATGCCGTGCCGGCGCTTGCGCAGGATCTCCTCGCGCTGGCGCTGCAGCGGCAGGCCGTTGACCTCGACCACGTTGTCGAGCATGCGGGTGAACACCCGCACCACTTCCTTGTATTCCTCCCAGTCGAAGCGCGCCTTGTCGGTGAACGGGTCGCGCACGAAGGTGGTCAGGTTGACCGAGCCGAGCAGGCAGGCGCCGTAGGGCGGCAGCGGCTGTTCGCCGCAGGGATTGGTCGCGCGGATGTTCTCGCACCACCAGTTGTTGTTCATCTCGTTGACCCGGTCGATCAGGATGAAGCCCGGCTCGGCGTAGTCGTAGGTGGAGACCATGATCATGTCCCACAGGTGGCGGGCGCGGATGTGCCCGTACACCTTGCAGGCCACCAGGCCGTCGTCGCGCACGACGTAGCCCTCGTGGCTGGGCCAGTCGCGCCAGACCACCGCGTCGGCGTCGGCCAGGTCGATGTCGGCGGCCTCGTGGCGGCCGAGCGGGAACACCAGCGGCCAGTCGGCGTCGTTCTCCACCGCCTGCATGAAGCCGTCGGTGATCAGCAGCGACAGGTTGAACTGGCGCAGGCGCCCATCCTCGCGCTTGGCGCGGATGAAGTCCTTCACGTCCGGGTGCGACACGTCGAAGGTGCCCATCTGCGCGCCGCGCCGGCCGCCGGCCGAGGACACCGTGAAGCACATCTTGTCGTAGATATCCATGAAGGACATCGGCCCGGAGGTGTAGGCGCCGGCGCCGGCCACGAACGCGCCCTTGGGGCGCAGCGTGGAGAACTCGTAGCCGATGCCGCAGCCGGCCTTGAGCGTGAGGCCGGCCTCGTGGACCTTCTCCAGGATGCCGTCCATCGAATCGACGATGGTGCCGGAGACGGTGCAGTTGATCGTGCTGGTGGCCGGCTTGTGCTCCTGGGCGCCGGCGTTGGAGGTGATGCGCCCGGCCGGGATCGCGCCGCGGCGCAGCGCCCACAGGAAGCGCTCGTACCAGTACTCGCGCTTGTCCGGCGTGGACTCGGCGTCGGCCAGCGCGCGCGCGACGCGGCGGTAGGTGCCGTCGATGTCCGCGTCCAGCGCCTCGCCCTGCTTGGTCTTGAGCCGGTACTTCTTGTCCCAGATGTCCTGCGAGGCGGGCTGCATCGGGACCTGGTCGGATCGGGTGCCGTTGGAAACCACTTCCAGACGTACCGTGCTCATGGTGTGGGACTCTCCCTGGGTGGGTGCCATGTAGATGGTGGAGACGGAATCAGGCGCGGGCACGCGCCATCGCGCCGCGGACGCGTCCCTGCAACGGCCAGTGCGGCAGGAAACGGTTACGGCGGTAGTCTGCGGCGACGGTCATGCACATCCCTCGAGCGAAGGTGCCCCTGAAACATCCAAATGTTGGGCTTCCTTAATACGATGCCCGCAATATCTAGTGGCATCGCGTAGGCCGCACGCTAACGCCACGCGGCCGAACCTGTCAAACGCGCGCGGCGCCGGCGTGCCGGCGCCGGCGCGTCCCGGCCGGGCGGCTTTTCACCGATAGTTAAATCAGCGCGCGGCAAGCTCGTTCAGCTTGATTTACGCGGACCGACCGCCATCTCTTCCCGCATCCGATCGCACAACCCACGAACCCTCATGCGACCGCTCCCGACCCTGCTGACCCTCTCGCTCGCCGCCGCGTTCGGCGGCTTCGCCGCCACCGGCATCCACGAGTGGCTGGACAACCGCGCCGAGGCCGCGCCGGCCCCGGTCCCGACCGCGTTGTCGGTGCCGGCCACCGCGGCGCTGCCGGCCTCGGTCGCCGGGCAGCCGCTGCCGACGCTGGCGCCGATGCTGGAACGGGTGATGCCGGCGGTGGTCAGCATCAACACCAAGCAGGTGGTGCGGGTGCGCAACCCGTTCTTCTCCGACCCGTTCTTCCGCCGGCTGTTCCCGGACATCCCGCAGGAGCGGATCAACGAGTCGCTCGGCTCGGGCGTGATCATCGACGCCAGGAACGGCTACGTGCTGACCAACCACCACGTGATCGACAACGCCGACGACGTGCAGGTCACGCTGGCCGACGGCCGCACGGTGAAGGCCGAGTTCCTCGGCTCCGACGCCGACACCGACATCGCCCTGATCAGGATCCCGGCCGACAAGCTCACCGAGATCAAGCTCGCCGACAGCAACCAGCTGCGCGTGGGCGACTTCGTGGTCGCCATCGGCAACCCGTTCGGCTTCACCCAGACGGTGACCTCGGGCATCGTCTCGGCGGTCGGCCGCAGCGGCATCCGCGGGCTCGGCTACCAGAACTTCATCCAGACCGACGCCTCGATCAACCCGGGCAATTCCGGCGGCGCGCTGGTCGACCTGGAAGGCAGGCTGGTCGGCATCAACACCGCCAGCTTCAACCCGCAGGGCAGCATGGCAGGCAACATCGGCCTGGGCCTGGCGATCCCGTCCAACCTGGCCCGCAACGTGGTCGAGCAGCTGTTGAAGAACAACGGCGTGGTGATCCGCGGCACGCTCGGGCTGGAGGCGCAGAACCTGACCTCGCAGATGGCGCAGGGGCTGGGCCTGGACAGCGTGCGCGGCGCGCTGGTCTCGCGCGTGCTCGCCGGCTCGGCGGCCGCGGCCGCGGGCGTGCAGCCGGGCGACGTGATCGTCGGCGCCAACGACCAGCGCGTGGACAGCGCCGAGGCGCTGCACAACTACGAGGGCCTGCAGCCCGTCGGCAGCACGGTGGTGCTGGACGTGCGCCGCGACGGCAAGCCGCTCAGGCTCAGCGCCAAGCTCAAGGAACTGCCGCGCTCGGTCAGCGGCGACGCGCTCGACCCGCGGCTGTCCGGCGCGACCTTCACCGACCTGCCCGAATCGCTGCGCCAGTCCGGCCTCAACGGCGTGCTGGTGAGCGAGGTCAAGCGCGGCAGCCGCGCCGCCGCCAACGGCCTGGCCAGCGGCGACGTGATCGTGGCCGCCACCGCCGGCGAGTTCGCCGACCTGGCGAGCTGGCGCGCCAATTTCCAGCGCAAGCCGCAACAGCTGGTGCTGCGGGTCGTGCGCGGGAACGTGCAGGTCGATGCCTTGATGCGCTGAGCGCCGGCGGCCCGCCAGCCGTAACGTCGCCTGCACCTGCGCGATGTTATTGCTAGGCTTCATCGGCCGCGTCGGCGGCCGCCACGACGACAAGGAGATCCGCATGAGCCCCACCAACACCGAGCAGCTGAAGGACAACCTGAGCGAAGCCGGCTCCCACCTGAAGTCCGCCGCCAGCGCCGCCGGCGAGGCGGTCAAGGGTGCCGCCGCCGCGGCGGGCGACGAGCTCAAGCTCGGCAAGGCCAACATCAAGGCCGAACTTTCCGACAGCGCGCTGGCCGGCCTGAACGCCGCCGAATTCGGCGGTGCCGCCGCCAAGGAGCAGGTCGATGCCTTGATGGACAAGGGCAAGGACCTGATCGACAGCGCCGCCGAGCTGATCCGCGAGCGCCCGCTGGCCTCGTTCGGCGTCGCCTTCGCCGCCGGCTGGATCATCGCCAAGCTCGCACGCAGCGGCGACAAGTAAGCCGGGTCCGTGGCCGATACGGACAAGGACAGCGGCCAGGCCGAAGCCCCGCGCACGCCTTCGCTCGAAGAGGCGATCGGCGAGTTCGGCAAGGCCGGCCGCGAAGGCCTCGATGCCGGGCTGGACGCGCTGCGGGCGTTGCGGCGGCTGTTCGCCGCCGACCTCGCGCTGGCGCGCGCCGCGCTCGCGCATGCGCTGGTGTGGCTCACCGTGGCGGTGGCGTTCGGCGCCTCGGCCTGGCTGCTGATCGTGGCGGCCGGCATCGCGCTGCTGCACTACTTCGGGCTGACATGGCTGGCCGCGACCTCGCTGATGGCCCTGCTGAGCCTGGCCGTGACCGCGCTGGGCGCCTGGCAGGCGATGCGCTACTTCGAGATGAGCAAGCTCGACGCCACCCGGCGCCAGCTCGCCCGCCTCGGCATCGGCGGCGACGACGAAGACGTGCCCGCGCCGAAGGAGGACCCATGAAACTCGAACAGCTGCAGCACCGCATCGCCCGCGCCGAGGCGGTGCTGGAAGGGCGCGAGCACCAGCTCGTGCAGCAATGGGGCACGCTGCGTCAGCTGTGGCGCGCGGCGTGGACGCCGGGCCGGATCGTGCTGGCTGGGCTGGGCCTCGGCTTCGCCGCCGGCATCAGCGAGCCGAGGACGGCGTTGAACAGCCTGGCCGGCAAGGTCGGGGCGGTGCCCAAGCTGCTGCAGACGATCAGCGCGATATCGGCGCTGTTCACCGCCACCCAGGCCCAGGAAGCCTCGCAACAGGCCGAGCGCGCCGCCGGGAAGGCGGAGGACGTGGCCCGCGAGGGCGCCACGGGCACCGCCGCGCCGCCGGCGGAACCGGTCCGCACGGCGGCTCCTCGCGGCACCGCGCCCCCCGCCAGTCCGGCGCCGCCGCATCCGGCGGAGGCCGCCACCGAGGTTTCCGAACGCTGAGGCGTGGCCGGGACGCTTCCTGCTCTCGATACCGGGACGAATGGGGCGCTCTACCGGATTGGGATCGCCCTTCCCGCTTTTCGGACGGTCATTCCCGCGAAAGCGAAAATGGCGGTAAACGCCGGGCAGCAAGGGACGACGATCCAGCCCTCCCGGAGCCGTCCACCCTACTCGCCACCGCACAGTGGGCCGATAATGGCGCTCCGCCGGCGCAGGCCGGGCCCGCCAATGTCCGCATGAGCCTTCCCGCAGAATCGTCGGCCCCGTCCACCGGTGCCCCCTTGCCCCCTGCCCCGCGCCCGCGCGCGCCCACCTCGCTGGTGGTGCTGGCGACGCTCGCGGTCGGCTACACGCTGTGGGCGGCGCAGACGGTGGTCCTGCCGGTCATGCTGGCCATGTTCTTCGCGTTGGTCGGCAACCCGATCATCCGCCTGCTGCGCAAGCTGCACCTGCCGCGCTTCATCGCTGCGCTGCTGGTGCTGCTGCTGGGCCTGTCGGCGACCGTGGCGCTGGCGATGCAGCTGGCCGGCCCGGCCAGCGAGTGGTTCCAGCAGGCCCCGTCGCAGATGCGGCAGATCTCGCGCGAGCTGCGCAACCTGACCAAGCCGGTGCAGCAGGCCAACCAGGCCGCCGAGAGCTTCGCGCGCGCCGCGGGCGGCGAGAGCGGGCGGCAGGTGCAGATCGTGCGCACCCAGCTGGACGATCCCTACAGGGCGCTGGTACGCACGCCCAAATTGGCCGCGTCGGTGCTGGCGGTGGTGCTGCTGACCTTCTTCTTCATGGTCTACGGGGAGAACCTGCAGCGCAATGCGATCGCGTTGCTGCCCAGCCAGCAGAAACAGCGCTTCACCGCGGAGATATTGCGCGACATCGAGCGCGAGGTCTCGCGCTACGTGCTGACGATCAGCCTGATCAACACGACGGTCGGCCTGGTCTTCGCCGGCATCCTCAACGCGCTGCTGTCGATCCCCCTGCAGGAAGCGCTGCTGTGGGGCACGGTGGTGGCGCTGTTGAACTTCGCGCCCTACGTCGGCCCGCTGATCGGCGTGATGCTGATGCTGCTGATGGGCTTCGTGAACTTCCACGCGCCCCTGGAATCGCTGCTGCCGGCCCTGATCTACCTGCTGCTGCACACCGTCGAGGGCCAGGTGGTCACCCCGATCGTGCTCGGCCGGCGCATGGCGATCTCGCCGCTGATGCTGATCCTCGGCCTGATGCTGTTCGGCTGGCTGTGGGGAATGATCGGACTGCTGCTGGCGGTGCCGTTGCTGGTCTGTATCAAGATGGTGCTCAACCGGCTGGAGGGCATGCAGCGCTGGGCGCGGTTGCTGGAGTAGCGGGGATTCGGGATTCGGGATTCGGGAAAAGCGTCTTTGCCTGGGTTCGCCCTGTCGAGCGACGCGATGCTTTCTTGCGGTTTTTCGCTGTCCGTGGGAGGGACTTCAGTGCCGACCGAGGGCCGGCAAAGCCTTGTCGGGACTGAAGTCCCTCCCACAAACAACACTCGATCCGGAGCAGGCTGGTCGCTTTCCGAGCCCCAGCCTCCACCAGAGTCCCGGCTTCTTCGGCAAAGCCTGTCGGGACTGAAGTCCCTCCCACGACAACATCCGACCCGAACGGGGCCGTCGCTTTTCGAGCCCCGGCCCTTGGCCCCGGGTCCCGGCTTCCCCCGCCCCACTGCCGTAAAATCCCCGGATGACTTTCCCGATCCGCGCCATCACCCTCGACCTCGACGACACGCTGTGGCCCTTCGCGCCGATCGGCGCCCGCATCGACCAGGTGCTGCACGACTGGCTGAGCATCCATAGCCCGGTCACCGCGCAGCGCTTCCCGGTGCAGGCGATGCGCCAGCTGCGCGAACGCAGCTTCGCCGAGAACCCGCATCTCCACCACGACCTCAGCGCGTTGCGCCGGCTGACGATCCGCCAGGCGCTCGAGGAGAGCGGCGGCGACCTCGCCTTGATCGAGCCGGCCTTCGAGGTGTTCTACGCCGCCCGCAACCAGGTCGAGTGCTACCCGGATGCGCTCGACGCGCTGGCGCGCATCGCCGCGCGCGTGCCGGTGGCGGCGCTCAGCAACGGCAACGCCGACCTGGAACGCATCGGGCTGATGCACCACTTCGCGTTCTCGCTCGGCTCGCGCGAGCACGGCGCCGCCAAGCCGGCGGCGAGCATCTTCCATGCCGCCTGCGAACGGCTGGGCGTCGCGCCCGCGCAGGTGCTGCACGTCGGCGACCACGTCGAGATGGACGTGCTCGGCGCGATCAACGCCGGATTGCGCAGCTGCTGGATCAACCGGGAGAACCGCGCGTGGGAACACGCCACGCTCGCCCCCGACCTGCATTTCGATACCTTGACCGGGCTGGCCGACTGGCTGGACGCCCATCCGGACTTCGCCGAGCCCGGTGGCGGGCGCCGCTGCGCCTGAGCGCCCGCCCTTCCCATCCACCGCCGCGCCATGCCGAGCGCCTCCCCACAGGAACCCACCATGTCGTTACCGCAAGGCTTCACCTCCGATACCTCCCGCGCGCTGCCGCTGCACGTCGTCGACCGCGAAGGCCTGGCGGACTGGTGCGCGCGGCAGCCGGCCGGCGTGGCCGCCTGGGTGCAGGCGCAGCACTTCGCCGCCGCCCCCGGCTCGGTACTGCTGCTGCCGGGCGAGCACGGCCTGGCCGGCGCATTGCTCGCGGTGGGCGATCGCGGCGACGCCTACGCCTATGCGCATGGCCCGTTCGCGCTGCCGGCCGACACGCACTGGCAGCCGGCCACGGCGTTGGACGACGCGACACGGCGCGCGCTCGAACTCGGCTGGGGCCTGGGCAGCTACCGTTTCGCCCGCTATCGCAAGCCGGTGCGCACGCCGGCGCTGCTGGCGGCCACGCCCGATGCGGAGACCGCCGCGCTGATCGAGGCCTGCCTGCGCGTGCGCGACTGGGTCAACACGCCGACCGAGGACATGGGCCCCGAGCAACTCGAGGCCGCCGCGCGCGCGCTGGCCGAGGAGCACGGCGCCCGCATCGGGGTGGTCGCCGGCGACGCCCTGCTGGCGAACAACTTCCCGACCATCCATGCGGTGGGCCGCGCCTCGCACCGCGCGCCGCGCCTGATCGAGCTGCACTGGGGCGATGCGGCGCACCCGCACCTCGTGCTGGTCGGCAAGGGCGTGTGCTTCGATACCGGCGGGCTGGACCTCAAGCCGGCCGACGGCATGCGCAACATGAAGAAGGACATGGGCGGCGCCGCGCACGCGCTGGCGCTGGCCGGGCTGGTGATGGCGCGCAAGCTGCCGGTGCGGCTGACGCTGCTGGTGCCGGCGGTGGAGAATGCGGTCGGGCCGGACGCCTTCCGCCCCGGCGAGGTGGTGGTCACCCGCGCCGGCGTCAGCGTCGAGATCGACAACACCGACGCCGAGGGCCGCTTGATCCTGTGCGACGCACTGGCCTACGCGAGCGAGGCCAAGCCCTCGCTGATCCTCGATTTCGCCACGCTCACCGGCGCGGCGCGCATTGCGCTCGGCCCTGACCTGCCGGCGCTGTTCGCCAACGACGACGCGCTGGCCAACGACTGGCTGGCCGCCGGCGAGCGTACCCGCGATCCGGTCTGGCGCATGCCGCTGTGGCGCCCGTACCTGCGCTACCTCAACAGCCACGTCGCCGACATGGCCAACGCCGGCTCGCGCATGGCCGGCGCGGTCACCGCCGCGCTGTACCTGGAGCGTTTCGTCGCCACCGGCCTGAAGTGGGCGCACCTGGACGTGTACGCCTGGAACGACAGCGACCGCCCGGGCCGGCCGGCCGGCGGCGAGGCGCTGGCGTTGCGTTCGGCGTGGGAGATGCTCAAATCGCGGTTCGGCACGTAACGCAGTGCGCGCCGCTGGCGCGGGGAGGCCGGGAATCGGCGCTTTCCCCCGTTTGCGAGGAAAGTGCTCATCCAGGCCTGTTTTCATGATGGTTTGCCTTGGCTGCCGCGCGGCGACGCGTTCATCCGCAATGCGGCCGAGGGTTTCTTGCGGCGCCCCTCATCCGGCGCTGCGCGCCACCTTCTCCCGCAAGCGGGAGAAGGGAAAGCAGGGGCGCCATCGTCATGCCCCTCAGGAAAGTTCGGAAACCTTCCATCTCCCATTTGCGGGAGAAGGTGCCCGAAGGGACAGATGAGGGTGCTTTAAAGCGGCGACGCGTTCGTCCGCAATGCGGCCGTGGGTTTATTACGGCGCCCCTCATCCGGCGCTGCGCGCCACCTTCTCCCGCAAGCGGGAGAAGGGAAAGCAGGGGCGCCATCGTCATGTCCCCCCAGGAAAGTTCGGAAACCTCCCATCTCCCATTTGCGGGAGAAGGTGCCCGAAGGACAGATGAGGGTGCTTTAAAGCGGCGACGCGTTCATCTGCAATGCGGCCGTGGGTTTAGAGCGGCTAACAAAACCGCCTTGTACACCTGAGCGGTGATGACAAAATCGCCTGCATGGCACGTCGCAAAGAGATTCCCGCCGCGCTGTGGAAGCGCATCGAACCTTTGATCCCGCCCGTGAAGCCCTCGCCCAAGGGAGGGCGACCGCGCGTGAGCGACCAACAAGCCCTCAACGGTATCGTCTATGTCCTGCGCACCGGCATCCCGTGGGAGGAGTTGCCCCAGGAACTGGGCTACGGCAGCGGCATGACCTGCTGGCGGCGGTTGCGCGACTGGCAAGCCGCCGGGGTCTGGCATCGTCTGCATCAGGTCCTGTTGGCCGAACTGCGCCGGGCCGACAAGCTGGACCTGAGTCGAGCCAGCCTGGACGCGGCCAGTGTGGCCGCCCCCCGGGGGGCGCCTACACCGGGCCGAACCCGACCGATCGCGGTAAGCTCGGTAGCAAGCGGCACCTGATCACCGACTGCAACGGCATTCCCTTGGCGTTCTGTGTCACCGGAGCCCACCGGCACGACTCGGTGGTATTCGAGGAGTTGGTTGATGCACTGCCCCCGATCGCTGGCAAGCCGGGGCGTCCGCAACGCTGGCCGGGCAAGCTGCACGCCGACAAGGCCTACGACATCGACCGCTGCCGCGATCACCTCAACCAGCGAGGTATCACCCCGCGTATCGCCCGCAAGGGGATAGAACGCAACGATAGGCTGGGACGCTATCGTTGGGTAGTCGAGCGCACTCATGCTTGGTTCGCGGGCATGGGCAAGCTGCGCATCCGTTTCGAACGCCGGATCGATATCCATCTGGCCCTGCTGTCTCTCGCCTGCTCGGTCATCTGTCTTCGCCATCTTCCCGGGTTTTGTTAGCCGCTCTTATTACGGCGCCCCTCATCCGGCGCTGCGCGCCACCTTCTCCCGCAAGCGGGAGAAGGGAAAGCAGGGGCGCCATCGTCATGCCCCCAGGAAAGTTCGGAAACCTCCCATCTCCCATTTGCGGGAGAAGGGAAAGCAGGGGCGCCATCGTCATGTCCCCCCAGGAAAGTTCGGAAACCTCCCTTCTCCCGCTTGCGGGAGAAGGTGCCCGAAGGGCGGATGAGGGTGCTTTAAACAAGAAGCGGCCGTGAAAAAAATATCGCCATGCCCCATCAGACGAACTATTTGCAAGCCTGTTCCACGATGGCTTGTCTTGGCTGGCGCGTGGCGTCCGCAATGCGGCCATGGGTTTCTTGCGGCGCCCCGCTTGCGGGATGAAGACGTGCGGCTTGCGGGCCATTGGCTCGCGCACGTCTGAACGTCCGGCGCGCGGGGCGAGGTGCCCGAGAGCCTGCCCCCGCGAAAGCGGGGGCGGATGAGGGCGCTGCAGGCAAGCGTGCTGGAGGGTTCGGAGCCCCACCCGAGACCAGGCAAGTCCTGTCCTCAGCGCAGGCCGCGCCCGGTGGCGGCCCAGTAGATGCCGCCGTAGAGATGGTCGAGGTAGCGCGGGTCGTTGTAGGCCTCGGCCAGGTGGCCCAGCGCGGTGGCAAACACGCGACCGCCCTCGAAGCGGTGGTACCAGGCCACCGGATGGTCCTTGCCCATGCCCTTGGCGACCTGGCCCGGCCAGATCAGGGTCGGGTCGTAGCTGGATTCGTCCACCGTCATCAGCGTGACCAGGTCGTCGCTGTACGGCGGGTCGTACTCGTACCACTCGTCGGTCCAGACCCAACGCTGCGGCAGGCCGGCGGTGGCCGGGAAGTTGCGGTCGACGACGTCGACCATCGCGGTCTGCATGTAGGGGTGGGTCCGGAACGAACGGCCGATCATCCGGTCGTACCAGTCCCACTCGCCGCGCTTGATCGCGAAGGCCTTGTGCACCGCGACGACGCCGCCGCCGTTGCGCACGTACTGCTGGAACCTGGCGCGCTGGGCGGGATTGAGGTCGGTGGCCGGCGTGTTGAGCAGCACGATCGCCGCGTACTGCGACAGGTCCTGGTCGAAGGCGGCGGTGTTCCAGGCCCACACCAGCTCGAAGTAGTGCTGCCGCGCCATCGCCTCGAAGCGCGGCTTGGCCACCGGGATGTAGTCGTGGTGGTACTGGTTCGGTATCGCCGCGACCAGCACCTTGAACTGCTGCGCCCAGGCGCCGCCGCAGGCCAGCAGCAGCGACCCCAGCAGCAACGCGCGCATCCACTTCATGTCGGCTCCCCTCGAAACGTTCCGGCGAGGATAGCCGCCGCCCTGTCCTCCGCGACGCGGGCCGCGGTAATTTCATAGACGTTTGCCAGGACGACATACCCGCGATCGCCCCACGGCGCCTGGGCGCGCCGCACGATGGCTCGTTCGCCTCGGCCTGCTCCCGCCGGGGCCGCGCCGGCTCGCCAGCCGCGGCAGGACTTTCGCGCCTACAGCCATCCCTTCTGCCGCGCCAGCCGATACGCCTCGATGCGGTTGGCCACGCCGAGCTTGCCGATGCACTCGGACAGGTAGTTGCGCACGGTGCCGTGCGAGAGGCCCAGCCGCTCGGCGATCTCGCTGGCCGAGCGGCCTTCGCCCGCCAGGCGCAGCACGCTGCGCTCACGCTCGCTGAGCGGATCGGCCTCGGCCCAGGCTTCCACCGCCAGTTGCGGGTCGATCGCGCGGCCGCCGCGATGCACGCGGCGCAGCGCTTCGGCCAGCTGCTCGGCCGGCGCATCCTTGAGCAGGTAGCCGGACACGCCCGCGTCCAGCGCGCGGCGCAGGAAGCCCGGACGCGCGAAGGTGGTGACGATCACCACCCGCACCGGCAGTTGCTGGCGCTGGATGCGCAGCGCCAGTTCCAGCCCGGTCAGGCCCGGCATCTCGATATCGGTGACCAGCAGGTCCGGCTGCAGGCGCTGCAGTTCGCGCCAGGCGCTCTCGCCGTCACCGGCATTGCCGACCACCTCGATGTCGTCCTCCAGGTTGAGCAGCGCGGTCAGCGCGCCGCGCAACATCGCCTGGTCTTCGGCCAGCAACACGCGCATCGGCACTTCGGTCTCCCGGGCTAGCAAACAGGGCCGGCGGCGCGGACGACGGGCACGCTGTCGGACGGCATGCCGCCGGCCGCGACCGGCTGCGGCGCGTGCGGCAGCGGCAGTCGTGCCTGCAGGCGCGTGCCCTGCCCGCGCCGGGCGTCGACCCGCAGTTCGCCGCCCAGCGCCTGCAGGCGCTCGCACATGCCGCGCAATCCGTTGCCCTGGACGATGTCGCCGCCGCGGCCGTCGTCGCAGATCTCCAGCACCGCCTGCTGGCGCTCGCAGGCCAGCGAGATCCGCACCCGCTGCGCACGCGCATGCCGCTGGATGTTGGTGACCGCCTCGCGCACCACCAGCGCGAACACCGTTTCCAGTTCCGGCGGCAGCGGCATTTCCGGCAACGTGTAGGACAGCAGGACCCCGTCGGTCTCCAGCAGCAGGTGCGCCGAAGCCAGTTCGGCCGCGAGTTCGGCCGCGCGGATACCGGTCACCGCGTGCCGCACCTGCGCCAGCGCCTCGCGCGACACCCGCGCGACCTCGCCGATCTCGCGGCGCGCGGCCTGCGGATCGCGCTCGACCAACTTTCCGGCCAGGTCGGCCTTCAGCGCGACCAGCGACAGGGTATGGCCGAGCAGATCGTGCAGGTCGCGCCCGATGCGCTCGCGCTCGGCGGTGGCGGCCAGGCGCCGGACCTCCTCGTGGCTGAGCCGCAACGCGCTGTCGGCCTGCATCCGCTGGACCATGATGATGTTCAGCAGCCCGACCATGAAGCTGACCAGCACCGTGCTGAACAGGTAGATATTGGGCCAGCCGATCAGCAGCCAGACCACGACGTAGGGGACCAGGACCCCCAGCATCCACGCGATCGCCACCCGCGTGCCGCCGCAGAACGACAGGAACGCGCAGGCGTAGACGACGTATCCCTGCGCCCCTGGATTGAACGGCGTGGTGGCGTAGGCCAGGGCAGCGATGCCCAGCGCGCAGGCCAGGACGAAGCGCCGGCTCCGGTAGTAGGCAATCCAGTACAGCACCAGGAACGCCGCGTAGCTGGCCACCGTGGGCCACAGCCAGTCCGGGAAATACTTCGACTCGTACAGCGGCGTGACGAAGATCCATACCGACCACCCCAGCATCAGCACCGGGAACCAGCGCGAGCGCTCGCCGCCGCCGCGGTCGATGCGACGGCCGATGATCGAATCGTGGCTGGGTTCGAGGAAGTGCATGGTCCCGCGTTCCTGGATCAAGAAGGCGCCGCGACCCCCGCGGCGCGAGCGCGAAGCATACCGCCGCGATGGATACCGGTCCCGGCCCCGCGCGCCCGCGGGTGCCGCCGCGGGCCGGGCGGCACCCGCACCGATGCCGCGTGCGGTGCAGCACGACGCCGGACCGGAACATGCGGGTAGCCTGGAGTCCCGGCCGCGGCCCCGGCAGTCGCCGGCGTCAGCGATCCTCGATGACACCTGTCACTGGCTTCCGCGGCGCCGTGGAGGCATGCTGGCCGGCATCTTCGGGGACGGCCGGCGTTCTGGTGACTTCCGGCAGCTTGCGGCCGCCATGCCTTGCGGTCACATTTCGTCCCTCTTTACGTCCTTGTGTCCACGATGAACACATCCGCCGATCTGCTGAAGGAACTCCGCATCGACCGTAAAGCCGCCCCCAGCGAGCCGCCTTCGCGGCGCTGGCTGTGGATCGCGATCGGCGTGGTGGTGCTGCTGCTGTTGCTGGCCGCCGCGGCGTGGCTGTTCGGCCGCGCCCGGCCGGTGGAGGTGCGCACGGCCCCGGCGGTGGCGATCAGCGCCGGCGGCGCCTCGTCCTCGGTGCTCGATGCCAGCGGCTACGTGGTCGCGCGGCGCATGGCGACGGTGTCGGCCAAGATCACCGGCAAGGTGCGCGAGGTGATGATCGAGGAAGGCATGCGCGTGGAGGAAGGCCAGGTCATGGCCACGCTCGACCCGATAGACGCGGATGCGCAGCGCAGCCTGTCGGCCTCGCAGCTGTCCGCCGCGCGCAGCCTGGTCGACAACACGCAGGCCCAGCTCAAGCAGGCCGAGGCCGAAGCGGCGCGGCTGCAGGCGCTGGTCGGCCAGCAACTGGTGTCGCGCTCGCAGTACGACCAGGCCGTGGCGCAGCGCGATGCGCTGCGCGCGCAGCTGCAGAACGCGCAGCGCAACGTCAAGGTCTCCAGCGACCAGCTGGCGATCTCCGACATCGGCGTGGACAACACCGTGGTGCGCGCGCCGTTCGCCGGCGTGGTGACGGCCAAGGCCGCGCAGCCGGGCGAGATCGTCTCGCCGCTGGCGACCGGCGGCTTCACCCGCACCGGCATCGGCACGATCGTGGACATGGATTCGCTGGAAGTGGAGGTCGAGGTCGGCGAGGCCTACATCGGCCGGGTGCAGCCGAAGATGCCGGTGGAGGTGGTGCTGAACGCGTACCCGGACTGGCGCATCCCGGGCGAGGTGATCGCGATCATCCCCACCGCCGACCGCGGCAAGGCGACGGTGAAGGTCCGCGTGGCGATGCAGGTGAAGGATCCGCGCATCGTACCGGAGATGGGCGTGCGGGTGAGCTTCCTGGAGAAGGCGCAGCCGCAGGAACAGAGCAAGCCGCAAGGCGTGCGCGTGCCCGGCGGCGCGCTGGTCCAGCGCGACGGCAAGACCCAGGTGTTCGCGCTCGGCGCCGAGGACCGGGTCGAGCTGCGCGAGGTGAAGACCGGCATCGACATGGGCAACGACAAGCAGGTGTTGTCGGGCCTGGCCGCAGGCGACACGGTGGTGGTGGAACCGCCGGAGGCGCTGAAGGATGGCGACAAGGTGAAGCTGGCCCAGGCCAATTGAGGTCGCCGAGGCCGTGACGGCATGTGACTCTCATCCCGTGGTCGGTGCGATGCAGTAGCTTTTGCTTGCGCTGTTGCTTTTGCTTTTGATGTCCGCTTTTCCCGGGGGCCCCTCCGAAGCGGCGGAGTCGGCGGGAAAAACCCGCAGGGCGACGTGCATGGATGCACGTCGTTTTTCGCCGGGGCAGGATGCCCCGTCGAAAAATCCCACCGGCTCCGCGGACCCGCAGCAAAGCTGCGGGCGCGCAGGCGGGGTGTGCTTTCTTTTGGTTACTTTTCTTTGCACAAGCAAAGAAAAGTAACTCGCCAAAGGCGAAAGCTTTTGCCTTTCTCGCCAAAGCCCAAAAGGCCAAAAGCAACGTCCCTGGATCCCCGCCTTCGCGGGGATGACGGTAGAGAGTTTGCTGAGGGAGTGGGGCATATGAGCCAAGTGAACAACGTGAAATTCGCAGAGCCCCGCCTTCGGGGCAACGGCTGAAACACGAACACGAACAACACGAAGCGCCGCACCGCATACCAGAAGCACAAAAATTCTTCGCACCAGCATCCATCGAACCGCAGAGGAAACCGCAATGACCGCCCTCGTCACCCTCCGCAACGTCACCAAGACCTACCAGCGCGGCCCGGAGAAAGTCCAGGTCCTGCACGGCATCGACCTGCAGATCGAGCGCGGCGACTTCGTCGCCCTGATGGGACCCTCCGGCTCCGGCAAGACCACCCTGCTCAACCTCATCGGCGGCCTGGACTCCCCCAGCGGCGGCGAGATCGAGATCGAGGACCAGCGCATCGACCGCATGAGCGCCAGCCAGCTCGCCACCTGGCGCAGCCACCATGTCGGCTTCGTGTTCCAGTTCTACAACCTGATGCCGATGCTCACCGCGCAGAAGAACGTCGAACTGCCGCTGCTGCTCACCCCGCTCGGCGCCGCCCAGCGCAAGCGCAACGCCGAGATCGCGCTGACCCTGGTCGGCCTGGCCGAGCGCCGCAACCACAAGCCCAACGAACTGTCCGGCGGCCAGCAGCAGCGCGTGGCGATCGCCCGCGCGATCGTCTCCGACCCGACCTTCCTGATCTGCGACGAGCCCACCGGCGACCTGGACCGCCACAACGCCGAGGAGATCCTCAAGCTGCTGCAGCAGCTCAACCGCGAGCACGGCAAGACCATCATCATGGTCACCCACGACCCGAAGGCGGCCGAGTACGCCACCCACACCGTGCACCTGGACAAGGGCGAACTGGCCGATGCGCCGGTCGCCTACTGATCGGGAGGCGACATGAAATATTTCTCGCTCATCTGGGCGCAGCTGTTCCGCAGCAAGACGCGGACGCTGCTGACCCTGTTCTCGGTGGTGGTCGCGTTCCTGCTGTTCGGCCTGCTGGACTCGGTGCGCGTGGCGTTCACCTCCGGCGGCTCGGTGGAGGGCGTCAACCGCCTGGTGGTCGCCTCGCGCCTGTCGATCACCCAATCGCTGCCGGTGCGCCTGGAATCGCAGATCCGCACCATCCCCGGCGTGCGCGACGTGACCTACGCGATGTGGTTCGGCGGCATCTACCGGGACCCGAAGGAGTTCTTCGCCAACTTCTCCATCGCGCCCAACTTCTTCGACGTGTACACCGAGTACGAGGTGCCGCCGGACCAGCTGAAGGCGTTCCAGGACACCCGCACCGGCGCGATCGTCGGCGAGGCGCTGGCGAAGAAGTACGGCTGGAAGATCGGCGACACCATCCCGCTGCAGGCCACGATCTTCCCGCGCGGCGGCAGCAACGACTGGCCGCTGGAACTGAAGGCGATCTTCCGCGCCAAGGACCGCGCCAACGCGCAGTCCGAGCAGCAGTTGATGATGAACTGGAAGTACTTCGACGAGAGCAACGACTACATCAAGGGCCAGGTCAGCTGGTACACCGTGCGGCTGGACGACCCCGCCCACGCCTCGCGCGTGGCGCAGGCCATCGACGCGCTGTCGGCCAACTCCGACCACGAGACCAAGACCCAGACCGAGTCGGCGTTCCAGCAGGCCTTCGTCAAGCAGTTCGCCGACATCGGCCTGATCGTCACCTCGATCATGGGCGCGGTGTTCTTCACGCTGCTGCTGCTGACCGGCAACACCATGGCGCAGGCGGTGCGCGAGCGCATCCCGGAACTGGCCACGCTCAAGACCCTGGGCTTCCAGGACCGCACCGTGCTGTCGCTGGTGATGGTGGAGTCGGTGCTGCTGATCGTGCTGGGCGGTTTGATCGGCATGCTGCTGGCCTCGGCCGCCATCCCGGTGCTGGCCGGCGCCAGCGGCGGCGCGCTGCCGGTGCATCGCGTGCCGGGCCAGACCTGGCTGGTCGGGCTGGGATTGATGGCCGTCATCGGCATCGTGGTCGGCCTGCTGCCGGCCCTGCGGGCGCGGCGGTTGAAGATCGTCGACGCGCTGGCCGGACGCTAACGGGAGATAGCTCATGAAGAAGCAATGGATGTGGAACCTGCTCTCGGTCGTGCTGCTGGTGGTCGGCCTGGCGGTCTGGATCGCGCTGCCCTGGTACGCGGTGCTGGCGGTGGCGGCGCTGCTGGCGCTGTGGCTGCTGCTGACCCGCAGCGGCCGGCTGTCGCTGGCGGCGGCGCGCATCGGCATCGCCAGCCTGCCGCAGCGCTGGGGTGCCAGCTCGGTGATCGTGGTCGGCATCGCCGGCGTGGTCGGCGTGTTGGTGGCGATGCTGGCGATGGGCCAGGGCTTCCAGGCCACGCTGGAGAGCACCGGCGACGACACCACCGCGATCGTCCTGCGCGGCGGATCGCAGGCCGAGACCAACTCGGTGATCATGCGCGACCAGGTGCCGCTGATCGCCAGCCTGCCGGGCGTGGCGCGCGGCGCGGACAACCGGCCGCTGGTCTCGCCGGAACTGTCGCAGGTGGTGAACCTGCTGTCCAAGGCCGACGGCACCGACGTCAACGCGCAGTTCCGCGGCGTCGGCGAGCAGGCCTGGGCCGTGCACGACCGGGTGAAAATCGTGGAAGGCCGCAAGTTCAATCCCGGCCTGCGCGAGATCGTGGTCGGCAAGGGCGCGCGCGCGCAGTTCCGCGGCCTGGACGTGGGCAAGACCATCGCCCTCGGCAACCAGACGTGGACCGTGGTCGGCGTGTTCGCCACCGGCGACGCGCACGATTCGGAGCTGTGGACCGACACGCAGACCCTGGCCACGACCTACAACCGCAGCGCCTACCAGTCGATCAGCGTGCGTACCGAAGGCACCGGCGGCTTCCAGCAGTTCAAGACCGCGATGGCGGCCGACCCGCGCCTGAAGCTGGACGTGTTCACCACCCGCGAGTACTACCGCAAGCAGGGCGGCAACCTGAGCACCGTGCTCGAGGTGCTGGGCAAGTTCATCGGCACGATCATGGCCTTCGGCGCGGTGTTCGGCGCGCTCAACACCATGTACGCGGCGGTGGCCACGCGCGCGCGCGAGATCGCCACGATGCGCGCGATCGGCTTCCGCGGCCTGCCGGTGGTGATGGCGGTGATGCTGGAGACGATGCTGCTGGCCCTGCTCGGCGGCGTGCTCGGCGGCCTGATCGCCTGGTCGATCTTCAATGGCTACAGCGCCTCCACCCTGGGCAGCAACTTCAGCCAGGTGGTATTCCAGTTCAAGGTCTCCCCCGAATTGCTGTGGACCGGCCTGAAATGGTCCCTGGGCATCGGCCTGGTGGGCGGCCTGTTCCCGGCACTGCGCGCGGCAAGGCTGCCGATCACCGCCGCACTGCGCGAGGTATAGCGGTTGTTGCTGCTGCCCGTGATTTTGCTTTGGGCTGGGTGACGCTTCCTCGCGCGGCGGTGCGCCAACCTCCATGGCCTACGAATATCACTGCGGCGCGGCCCCTCCCAAGCGGCGGAGCCGGCGGGGAAAACCCGAAGGGCGGCGCACAGGGGCTCGCCGGGGCGAAGCACTGCTTCGCCCCGGCGGGCGGGCATTCGCCGCGCGGCGAATGCCCCGGGCTCGGCCGCATAGCGGACGAGTCGCGTCCGAAAATCTCATTGGCTCCGCGGACCCGCAGCAAAGCTGCGGGCGCGCAGGCGGGGTGTGCTTGATCAGCCATGACCAGCCATTCGGCTGTTGTGAAGCGCTTCGGCTGCCGTGAAGCGCTTCTTTTGGTTACTTTTCTTTACGCGGCACATCCCTGTGCCGCGCCCTTCGGGCGGCGTCGCCGTGCGGCGCTGCTCCTGCAGCGCGCGTGCACAAGCAAAGAAAAGTGACTCGCCGCAAGACGAAAGCTTTTGCCCTAAACAAAAAAGCAAAAGCAAAGCTCCTGGATCTTGGACCTCCAGCCTGAACAAACTCCACCTGTCATCCAACCGTCATCGAAACGCGGTAGATGACCGCCCCATGACGGCGTAGCCTGCCCGGCCATTACCCGCATTCCCCCACCGCCATGATGCGCCTGCTGATCCTGGCCTGCGCCTGCCTGTGGCTGGCCGCCTGTTCATCCACCTCGCTCAGCGACCGCCTGGTCGCTCCCGGCGGCGTATCGCCGCTGCTCGACGAAGAGCAGATCGCCGCCACCATCGCCGCGATCCCCAACCGCAACGGCCACGTCGTCACCCGCGACGGCGTGCCGATCTTCTGGCGCGCCTTCGATCCCGGCCAGTACGGCCTGCGCTACCGCTACCTCGGCCAGCGCCACGACGCCGGCCAGCCGCTGGACGTGGACTTCTCCTTCACGCTGCCGCGGCCATTCCGGCCCCTGGCGCCGCGCGGCACCGTGGTCCTGCTGCACGGCTGGATGATGGACGGCGACTCGCTGCTGCCCTGGTCGCTGCAGCTGGCCCAGGCCGGCTACCGCGTGGTCACCATCGACCTGCGCAACCACGGCCATTCCGGCGGCGGCCCGGCCGGCTACGGCACCCGCGAATCCGACGACGTCATCGACGTCATCGACGCCCTGCGCGCCCGCGGCGAGGTCGCCGGGCCGCTGTACCTGTTCGGCATTTCCTACGGCGCCGCCACCGCGCTGTTCACCGCCGACAAGCTCGGCCCGCAGGTCGCCGGCGTGGTCGCCATGGAATCCTTCGCCAACGCCGGGCGCGGCATCCGCGACATGGTCCCGCACATGCTGGCCAGCCGGCCCAGCGGCTGGAAGGCGCAGGCCGTGGCCACCTATGCGCGGTGGCGCTACGGCAACCAGGACCTCGACGCGGTGATCGCCGCCGCCGACCAGCGCCTGCGCCTGAACCTGGACCGCATCGACGTGACCCGCGCGCTCGCCGATACCCAGGCCTGCGTGCTGCTGCTGCACGGCGACGCCGACCAGCACATCCCGGTCGCGCACGGCCGCAGGCTCGCCCGCGCCAGCCAGCGCGTGCACTACATCGAGATGCGCGGCGAGAACCACCTGAGCCTGCCGCTGCGGCTGGACCTGCTCGGCGGCGTGGTCGACGACTGGCTGTCCCGGGACGGTTCGGGCCGCGCGGGTTGCCCCGCCCCGGAAATGCCGCGGGAGGCCAACATCCTGGCCCTGCAGCAGGACCTGCCGGATCCGCCGCGCAGTTGATACCCCCGCCTACGGGGCGGCGCGGCGCGCACGCCACAGGCTGTCGCCGACGAACAGCAGCAAGCCGATCCAGATCGCGCCGAAGCCGATCGCCCGCGCCCGGTCGAACGGCTCGTGGAAGAACCACACGCCCAGCAGCAACTGCAGGCTCGGCGCGATGTACTGCAGGATGCCGACCAGCGACAACGCGACGCGGCGCACCCCGTAGGCGAAGGCGATCAGCGGCACCGCCGTGACCAGGCCGCCGAGCACCAGCAGCAGGTCGTCGCGCCAGCCCCAGCCGTGCAGGAACGCGCCGACGTGGCCCAGCTCGCTCCAGACCGCGAATGCCAGCGCCGGCAGGAACAGGTATAGGCTCTCCACCGCCAGGCCGGCCACGGCATCCACCGCCACCCGCTTGCGCAGCAACCCGTACAGCCCGAACGACATGGCCAAGCCCAGCGCGATCCACGGCGGCGCGCCCGCGTCGATCGTGATCCAGGCCACGCCGGCCGCGGCGAACGCCACCGCCAGCCACTGCACGCCGCGCAGCCGCTCCTTCAGCACCAGCACGCCGAGCACCACGTTGACCAACGGGTTGATGAAGTAGCCCAGGCTGCTCTCGATCACGTGGCCGGCGTTGATCGCCCATATGTACAGGCCCCAGTTGAACGCGATCGCGCAGCTGCTCAGCGCCAGGACGCCCAGCGCGCGCGGCTGCGCGGCGACCTGCCGCCACCAGCGCAGGCGCGAGGAGAACAGCAGCCAGGCCACCACGAACACCGTGCTCCAGATGATGCGGTGGGCGATGATCTGGAACGACGGCACCGACTTGAGCAGGTGCCAGTACATCGGCACCAGGCCCCAGATCACGAAGGCCCCGGCGCTCATCGCCAGGCCGCGGCGCGCCTCGCGCGCGTCGGTCGCGCTCATTTGCGCGCCTTCGCCAGGGTGACCACCGCCACGCCGGCCAGGATCACCGCCATCGCGCCGAGGTCGTGCGCGGTGAACCGCTCGTGCGCCAGCCACGCCCCCAGCGCCACCGCGATCACCGGGTTGACGTAGGCGTAGCTGCCGGCCAGCGCCGGCCGCACGTGGTGCAGCAGCCAGACGTAGGCGGTGAACGCGACGATCGATCCGAACACGCACAGGTACGCCACCGCGGCCAGCCCGTGCGGCGTCGGCAGCGCCTGCGGCCGCTCGCCGATCGCCAGGCCGGCCAGCACCAGCAGCACGCCGCCGCACAGCATCTGACCGGCGGCGGTCATGAACGGCGAAGGCAGGTCGCGGCCGCGCGACCACACCGAACCGAACGCCCAGCCGACCGGCGCGATCAACAGCAGCACCAGCCCGATGGGCGTCGCGGTCAGGCTGCTGCCGGCGTTGAGCCAGACCACGCCGAGGAAGCCGATCACCACGCCGATCCACTCGCCGCGGCTGAAGTGCTGGCCGCGCATCGCGCCGAACAGCGCCATCCACAACGGCACCGAGGCCACGGCGGTCGCCGCCAGCCCGGAGGACACGCTGCGCTCGGCCAGCACCACCATGCCGTTGCCGAGCAGCAGCAACGTGCCGCCCATCATCGCCACGTTCGGCCATTGCGCGCGCGTCGGCGCCGGCACGCCGCGCCAGCGCAGCACCGCGTACAGCAGCGTGCCGGCCACGATGAAACGCGTGCCGGACACCATCGTCAGCGGCAATGCGCCGCCTTCCAGCGCGAAGCGGATCGCAAGATAGGTGGAGCCCCAAACCACGTAGACCAGCAACAGGGCGAGGACGACGGCGGCGCGCGAGGCCGGCGCGGGAACGGGAGATGACATAGAAGGATCGCAAGACAGAAAGAAGATTCCAGGCCTACTGGAGCGGAGAACCCACCCTGTGGGAGCGGCTTCAGCCGCGACAGGCCTTACCGGTAGAGCTTCATCGCGGCTGAAGCCGCTCCCGCAGAAGCTGCCCCCAACGGAAAACGCAGACTACACCGCCCAACAACGGCGCCAATACCAGCATCGCGATGGCCCCCGCCGAAGGACTTCCCACTAATGCACCTTGCGGGAGGGAGCCCAGTCCCGACGGGCTCTAACGGGAAACCCGCCGGGACTGAAGCCCCCCACACATTCTCTTCAGCGCCGCGCGGCCTCGCTGGCATCGCGCGCCGCCTTGAATTCCGACCCGTCCTGCCAGCTCGGCCACTCGCGGCTGTTGGCCAGCCGCTCGCCGAGGTCGTAGACCAGGGTGGTGTCGGCGGCATGGCCGCTGGCGTCCCATTGCGGCGTCCAGCGGTCGCACGGCTGGTGGTAGCAGTCGGCGAAGTACTTCTCGCGCAAGGCCTTGCCGGCGGCGACGCCGCCCTCGTACTTGTCCAGGCCGGGTCCGATCGTGATCGACGGCACGCCCATCCGCGCGAACGCGAAATGGTCGGCCCGGTAGAAGAAGCCGGCTTCCAGGTTCGGGTCCGGCGAGTAGCTGCGCCCGCGCGCCTGCGCCGCCTTCTCCAGGTCGCCTTCCAGCGACACCCGGCCCTTGCCCCAGGACGCGATGTCGCGGGTCGGGCCGTCCGGGCTGAACATCTCCATGTTGAGCACCGCCACGGTCCTGTCCAGCGGCGCCAGCGGATGGGCGGCGTAGTAGCTGGCGCCGAGCAGGCCCTTCTCCTCGGCGGTCAGCGCGATGAAGTACAGCGTGCGCTGCGGGCGCGGCCCGGCGGCGAACACGCGCGCCAGTTCCAGCACGCTGGCCACGCCGGTGGCGTTGTCGACCGCGCCGCGGCGGATGCGGTCGCCGCCGGCGCCGGCGCCGTCGGCCACGCCGAAGGCGTCCCAGTGCGCGGAGAAGATCACCGTCTCGTCCGGATGCGCGCTGCCTTCGATCTTCGCCACCACGTTGTGGGTGACCACGCGTTCGCGCTTGACCCGGAAATCCACCGACAGCGTCGCATCGCCCAGCGGCACCGGCTTGAAGTCGGCGCGCTGCGCGCTGCGCTTGGCGGCCTCGAAGTCCAGCCCGGCGCGTTTGAACAGCGACACCGCCAGCTCGCGCTGCATCCAGCCGCGCGCCGGCACGTGCTGCGCCTTGGCGTCGGCCACGGTGCGCTCGATGTCGAACACCGGCGACAGGCCCGAGCTGCGCACCGTGTTCCAGCCATAGGCGGCCGGCGCGGTCTCGTGCACGATCAGCACGCCGGCGGCGCCGCGGCGCGCGGCCTCCTCGAACTTGTAGGTCCAGCGCCCGTAGTAGGTCACCGCCTTGCCGTCGAACGCGCCCGGCTGGACGGCCTCGAAATCCGCGTCGTTGATCAGCACCACCGCGATCTTGCCGCGCAGGTCCACGCCCTTGTAGTCGTCCCAGTGCCGTTCCGGCGCGGCGATGCCGTAGCCGACGAACACCAGCGGCGCATCCTTGAACGACACCCGCGACAGCGGGCGCAGGCTCTGCAGGGTGATGTCTTCGCCGTTGGCCAGCGCCTGGCTCTGCCCGGCGACCTTCAAGGTCGCCTCGACCGGGCCTTCGACCTGCGCCCGCACCAGCGGCACCGCCTGCGTCCAGCCGCCCTTGTCGCCGCCGGGCTGCAAGCCGGCCCGCTTGAACTGGTCGACCAGGTAATCGACCGTGCGCTGCTCGCCGGCGCTGGCCGGGGCGCGCCCTTCGTACTCGTCCGACGCCAGCACGCGCACGTGCCGCGACAGCGCCTCGGCATCGATCCCGCCGCCCGGCACGTCGTTGGCCGCCTGCGCGATGCCCCCCACGAACAGGCAGGCGGACAGGAGCAGGATGCGCATCGGGTTCACGACAGGACCTTTTCGACGGAGTGGCCGCCCAGTTTACATCCACGGCGCGGGCCGCTCCGCCGCTCGCGGCGGCTCACCGCCGCGGCCGGTCCAGCCAGCAGCCCAATCCTTGCGCGTTGAGTTCGATGTCCGCCGCCAGCACGCGCTCCACGCCCTGCTCGTCGAGCAGGCAGCCATGCAGGCGCGCGCGCTCCCGGTACAGTTCGCCCAATGCCGCCACCAGGCAGCGATGGCGGTCGGCGCGCCCCTCGCATCCCCGCGCGATCGCCACCATCGCCTCGATCTGCTCGTAAAGCGCCTGCGCGAGCCGCTCGACGCCCTCCACGCGGCCGTAGTGGGTCAGGTACATCGCCTCGGGCCGGTACGCCATCATCCGCTCGATCGAGCCGCGCATCGCGTCCGGATCGAACTGCACCGGCGAGGACGTGGGGATCACGAACGCCTCGCCGCGGGCGTTGTCGAGTTCGCGGTAGGAGATGCCGAACGCATCGCCGGTGAACCAGCAGCGGCTGCGCTCGTCCCATACGCACTGGTGGTGGCGCGCATGTCCGGGCGTCTCCACGCACAGCAGCGTGCGCCCCGCCAGCGACAGCGCATCGCCGTCGTTGGCCACCGCCACCCGCGCCTGCGGCACCGCCGCGATCTCGCCGTAGCTGCGCGCCATTTCCTCCGCGCCGTACACCTCGGTGGCGCCGGCGATCAGGCGCGCCGGGTCGATCATGTGCGGCGCCCCGCGCGGATGCACGTGCAAGCGCGCCGACGGCAGCAACCGCAGCAACCGGCCCGCCCCGCCGGCGTGGTCGAGGTGCACGTGGGTGAGGATCAGCCAGTCCACGTCCTCCGGCGCCAACCCCGCATCCCGCAGCGCCGCCAGCATCGCCGGCACCGACAGGCTGGTACCGCAATCGATGAAGGCGCCGCGCCCCTGCTCGACCACCAGGTAGGCCGCATCGAACTGCGCGCGCTGGAAGCCGGTGTCGATGGTGTGGATGCTCGGATCGCGGGGCATCGTGGCGGGCTCGTGTAGCGACCGCCCGATTCTAGGAGAGGCGCCGCGCCGCTTCGATGCGGCTTTGGTCGCAAGCGGCCAGGCAAGCGGACTTGCGGGAGCGGCTTCAGCCGCGATGGTGCTTCCGAATCGCGGCTGAAGCCGCTCCCGCCAAGACCAGGGCGATATTTACCCTTCGGCCGCCTCGCGCAATGCGCGCAACGCGTCCAGCACCCTCGCGACCTCGGCCTCGACCTTGACCAGCGGGGTCTCCAGCTGGTCGCCGCGCTCGGCCTGCTTGAGCACGCCGATCAGCTGGCCGGCATCGCGCGGCGAATCGAAGCCCTCGCTCTGCAGCAGCAGCGCGCCCTCGCCATCGAGCAGCTTGAAGTAGAAGCGCCCGTCCTTCTCGCGGTACTGCTTGAACACCGGCAGCGCCGCCTTGGCCGCGCTATCGCGCCTGGCCGCCCCGGGCTGCCGCGCCAGGTCGCGCAGGCCCACCGCGTCGCGCAGCTGCGCCAGCAGCGGCTTGGCGTACTTCTCGCGCAACTTCGCGCCGCCGGCGCGCAGGATCGCCTCGATCCCGGCCGGGTCGGCCATCAATGCCTCGTAGCGCTCGCGCAGCGGCGCGATCTCGCGGTCGATGCGCTCGAACAGCTGCTGCTTGGCGTCGCCCCAGCCGATGCCCTCGGCGAAGGCGCGCGCGAACGCGGCGGTTTCCTCGGGGGTGGCGAACGCCTGGTAGAGCTGGAACAGCGCGGAGCCCTCGGTGTCCTTCGGCTCGCCCGGCGCGCGCGAGTCGGTCACGATCGAGAACACCAGCTTCCTGAGCTCCTCGCGCGGGGCGAACATCGGGATCGTGTTGCCGTAGCTCTTGCTCATCTTGCGGCCGTCCAGGCCCGGCAAGGTCGCCACGTTCTCGTCGATCGCCGCCTCCGGCAGCACGAAGTAGTCCTTGCCGTAGACGTGGTTGAAGCGCTGCGCGAAGTCGCGCGCCATCTCGATGTGCTGGACCTGGTCGCGGCCCACCGGCACCTGGTGCGCGTTGAAGATCAGGATGTCGGCCGCCATCAGCACCGGGTACATGAACAGCCCGGCGGTGACGCCCGCATCGGCGTCCTCGCCCTCGGCGGTGTTCTTGTCCACCGCCGCCTTGTAGGCGTGCGCGCGGTTGAGGATGCCCTTGCCGGCCACGCAGGTCAGCAGCCACATCAGCTCGGTGGTCTCCGGCACGTCGCTCTGCCGGTAGAACCACACCTTGTCCGGGTCCAGCCCGCAGGCCAGCCAGCTGGCGGCGATCTCCAGCGTCGAGCGCTGGGTGCGGTCCGGGTCCTGCGCCTTGATCAGGCTGTGCAGGTCGGCCAGGAAGTAGAAGCTCTCGGTGCCGGCGTTCCGGCTGGCGGCGATCGCCGGGCGGATCGCGCCGACGTAGTTGCCCAGGTGGGGGGTGCCGGAAGGGGTGATGCCGGTAAGGACGCGGGTGGTCATGCGGTGGGGACTGGCGGGTTTCAACCGGTGAAGTTTACCCGCTGCCCGCGCCCTGGCCGCTCCCCGGGGGCGACCGGCCCGCTACGGCGGGGCCGGCCACCCGTTCCGGCCCCGCCGGGCGGTCACTCGCGGTAGTCCGTGCGCAGGGACGCCTCGAAGTCGCGCACCTCCCGCTCGGCACGGTCGCGGTCCCAGCCATAGCGTTCCTGGAGCTTGCCCGAGAGGTACTTCGCATTGCCCTCGACGACGTCGAAATCGTCGTCGGTCAGGCCGCCCCACTTCGCCTGCATCCTGCCCTTGAGCTGGGTCCACTTGCCGGAAATGATGTCTTTGTTCATCGCGAACTCCCGTTGGTGAGCAAACGAGGCGCGCATCGTCGCGCCCCGTGGCACGGTGCGGCCGCGCGCGTTGGCATCGCATCAACGCGCGTCGAGGCCTCTTTCACCGCCATGAACGCCGTCGGCCATCGGCAAAAAAAACGGGCCCGAAGGCCCGTTTTCCTCGTCGACAGCAGGGAGGCTCCTACTTCTTCGCGGCGTCCTCGATCTTGTCGCCCGCGCCCTTGATGTCCTTGCCCGCGCCGGCCACGGTGTTGCAGCCGGACAGCGTTGCGACCGAGAACAGCCCCAGCATCAGCAGAACCATTGCACGCTTCATCGCATCATTCCCTCAGGTCATGTCGTCGTATGCCGGCGCGGCACGCCGCACCGGCGCCTCTCCACCGCCGAGCACGGCATCAGCACTTGCCGTCGCTGCACTTCTCCGCCGTGTTTTCCACCTTCTGGCCCGCCCCCTGCATGTCCTTGCCCGCGCCGGCCACGGTATTGCACCCGCTCAGCATGCCTGCGGCGAACAGGCCCAGCATCGTCATCGTAAGCAGTCGTTTCATCGGCTTGATCCTCTTTCGGCGCGGCAGGCGCTCACACGCCTGCCGCTTGGCGACAAATCTGACTGCGCGTCCGTCGAATCGGCGTGAACGCCCACGGTACCGTTCAGGCAGCGATCAATCCCGCATTAGGGTCGACTTGCCGAACAGGCTTTCCACCAGGTCCACCGCCAGTTCCGCGGTCAGGTTGCGGTTGTCGATCACCGGGTTCAGCTCGACGATGTCCAGCGATCCCATCCGGCCGGTGTCGGCGATCATCTCCATCACCAGCTGCGCCTCGCGGTAGTTCGGGCCGCCCGGCACCGTGGTGCCCACGCCCGGCGCGATGCTCGGATCGAGGAAATCGACGTCGAAGCTCACGTGCAGGTGGGTGCCCTCGTCGAGTCCCTCCAAGGCCGCCTCCACGGTCTTCTTCATGCCCACCTCGTCGATGTGGCGCATGTCGTACACGTCGATGCGGTGCTGCTTGATCAAGCGCTTCTCGTCCGGGTCGACCGAGCGGATGCCGATCTGGCGTACCTGGTCCGGCCGCAGCGCGGGCGCGTCGCCGCCCAGGTGGGTCAGCGAACGCGGCCCCAGCCCGCACAGGCACGCCACCGGCATGCCGTGCACGTTGCCCGAAGGCGTGACCTCGCTGGTGTTGAAATCCGAGTGCGCGTCCAGCCACAGCACCCGCAACGTCTTGCCCTGCTCGCGGCACCAGCGCGACACCGCGGTGATCGAACCGATCGCCAGGCAATGGTCGCCGCCGAGCATGATCGGCATGCGCCCCTGCTGCAGCTCACGATAGCTGGCCTGCATCAGCGCGCGGTTCCATTCGACGACCTCGTCGAGGTGCCGGTAGCCGCCGACCGGCGCCTGCCAGGGATTGCGCGGGCCATCGAGGTTGCCCACGTCGCGCACCTCCACGCCGCGCGCGGAAAGCGCTTCGGCCAGGCCGGCGATGCGCAGCGCCTCGGGCCCCATCCGCGCGCCGCGATGGCCTGCGCCGATGTCGGTCGGCACACCGATCAGGGAAACGGGGGGATATCGCATGGTCATCTGGGCTCCTTCCGGAACAAACAAAGGAGCGCAGTCTAGCGATGGCGATACGCAGGCTCCTGCGGCAGCGCAACAGCACGGCGCGTGCGCGGTGGCGTCAGCCACCGCGCACGCGCCGGGAATGTGGTCCAGCTGCGGATACCTGCATCCTTTAAGCCGCCTTGGGTCACGCCCCTACGGCTGCACAGCTGGTAGGCGAAGCATGCGCGAACGACTGTTAGGAAGATGTTGCGCGATCGTGAGCGAGTCGATGACGCTCGCCGGCCCTGGAGATCGCGGCGGGGCGCGCGGCCTGGGAGAAGATGGTGCCGGCACCCGGATTCGAACTGGGGACCTACCGCTTACAAGGCGGTTGCTCTACCGACTGAGCTATACCGGCACGGGAGCCCGGCATTCTAGCGCATGGCCGCGCAATCCAGCGAACGCTGGCGCGGCGCGCCCAGCGCCGCCGGCAAGGACTTGCCCGGCGCGCGGGTGCGCGCGTCGATCCACCAGCGCGATTGGCCGTTGACGACCAGTTCGGCCGAGAACCCCTTCGCCTTCAGCTCGGCCAATCGCCGCTCGGCGCCTTCGCGACTGCGGTACTGGCCGAGGGCGACGGTGTTGTCCTCGCCCTTGCTGATCACGTAGTAATCGCCCAGTCCCGCTTCGGCGATGCGCTTGGCGATCGCCTGCGCCATGGCGCGATCGCCGACCGACGGCATCAGCACCCGGTAGCCGCCGCTGGCGTCGGCGTGTTCCTCGCGCAGGCGGCCTTTCTCCAGCAACGCACCGGCGCGGCCCAGCGCAGCCTGCGCCTCGGCCTGCGTCGCATAGGGGCCCAGGCTCAGGCAACGCGCCTCCGGTTCGGCCGGCGGCGCGGCATTGGCCGCCGGCGGTGGCGCCGGTTCCGCCTGCGCGGTCGCGGCGGGCGCCTCCACGGCAGGCGTCGCGGACGCATCGGCGGGACCGGCAAGCTCCAGCGTCGCCACGCCGGCGGGATGGCCTGCGACCGGCGGCACGGCCGGCGCAGCGTCCGGGCGCGACAACCACCACAGCGCCACGCCCAGGTTGAGGATGGCCAGAACGACGATGAGGGCGCGTACGAGCATCGGCGGATTCTAGAGCGTGTTGCGGGACCTTGGGGCGCGGATACCGGCCGCTAGCCGCGTGGCGCAGGGTGGTAGCCCGCCCAGGTCGCCAGTCCGTCCAGTACCAGCGGCGGGCGATGCATGGCCTGCGGCAGCAACGGCAGCAGCGCCGGCGCGCCGCCGCCGTGCAGCACCAGCCGCACCGGCGCCTGCAGCAGCGCCTCGGCTTGCGCCAGGCTGCGCTCGACCAGCGCGACCGCCGCGCCGTCGCACCCCGACGCCAGCGCGTCGGCCGTGTCGTTGGCGAACTCGGCGTACTCGCCGCCCTGCGCCGGCAACTGCGCCGCGCGCGCGTGCAGGGCTTCGCGCATCGTCGTGGGCGAGGCGGAAATGCGACCGCCGCGATGCAGCCCGTCGGCATCCAGCACGTCGATCGTCAGCGCGGTGCCGACGCCGGCCACCAGCACCGGGCCTTCGCCACGCACGCCCAGCAGCGCCAGGAAACGGTCCACGCCGAAGCGCGCAGGCTCGGCGTAGGCGATGCGCACCCCGGCGCATTCGGCGGCGGTGCGCGCCACGCGCACTTCGCCGAAGCGCTCGCCGAGCACCTGCAGCATGCGCGCCGTGAGCGCGGCCGAGGCCACGCTGGCGACGTACGCCACCTCGCCGGTCGGCAGCGCCGCGAGCAGGCCGGCGTCCATCGCCTCGGCACCGTGCGCCCACGCCTGCACGTCGCCGGCGCGATCGCCCTGCAGCGGCGCGAACTTGAAACGGGAATTCCCCAGGTCGAACAACCACTGGCTCATTGCGCCCTCACGCTGACTTCGCCGGCATGGACGTGGCGCATGCCACCGGGCGTCTCGATGCGCAACGCGCCATCGTCGGCCAGGCCGCGCGCGATGCCCTCGGACAGCGCGCCCGCTTCCTCGATGCGCACGGCTCGCCCGGCCAGCAGGTCCAGCGCCGCATAGCGCGGCAGGAACGGGGCCAGTCCCCCGGCGTCGAACTCGTCCAGCGCCGGCAGCAAGGCCGCCAGCAGCATGGCGACGATGCGGTTGCGCGACACCGCTTGCCCGGCCAGCGTGTCCAGGTCGGTCCAGGCCTGGCCGATCCCGGTCGCGAACGCCGCCGGCATGTGCACGTTGAGGCCCAGCCCGATCACCGCCCGCGCCGGCCCGGCCACCTCGCCGCCGCCCTCGACCAGCAGCCCGCCCAGCTTGGCGCCCCCGGCGAGCAGGTCGTTGGGCCACTTCAGCCCGACCTGGGCGAACCCCGCCGCGCGCAGCGCCTCGGCCGCGGCCACGCCCACCGCCAGGCTGAGCCCGGCCAGCTGCGCCAGGCCGCCGGCGAAGCCCCGCGACAGCGAGAGGTAGATGTGCGAAGCCAGCGGCGACGCCCATTGGCGGCCCCGGCGCCCCCGGCCGCCGGTCTGGCGCTCGGCCAGCAGCACCTGCGCGCCCTGCGCCGGTACCGGCCGGCGCAACAGCTCGGTATTGGTCGACTCCAGCGTCCAGGCGATCTCCAGCCCGGCCAGCGAGGCCCGCGCGGCGGCCGGCAACCGGGCGGTGATGGCCTGCGCATCCAGCAGTTCGAGCGGATGCGCCAGGCCGTAGCCGTCCCCGGCCCGGCCCTCGATCTCGACCCCGGCCGCCCGCAGGTTCTGGATCCGCTTCCAGACCGCGGCCCGGGTCAGCCCGAACTCGCGCGCGAGCGCGTCCCCCGACGTGCGTCCGGCGGCGAGTCTTGCCAGCAGTGCGCGATCGTCCACTAGGCGTTCTATCCACAGATGAATCGGGAAATTATGCGCGATGCGGCCGCCCTGGCGGACCGCAGGCCCCGATCCGCCCCGACCGGCTTGCCGCCAGGGGCGAAAACCGCGCTAGAATCGGGCGCTTACCTGCCACCCGGATGTCCGCGATGCGCCGAGTTGCTCCCTGCTTGATCCTGTTGCTGGCCCCGACGCTGGCTTGGGCGGCGTCGGGCAGCTATGCCGATCCCGACCGTGGCCCCTGCGTGGACGCACCGCACTCGGCCGCGCGCGGCGCCGCTCCCGACACCGACTCCGCCCCGCCGGCGCACGCCAACGGCACGCGCTCGCGCAGCTCCACCACCCAGGGCGGCGGCAACGACGGCGACCTGGTCGTGCCGCGCATGCGCATGCCGCGCTGGCACAGCTTCCTGCCGGGCATGTTCCGCTGAGCCAGGGCGTGTTGCGCTGAGTCCAAGGCGTGTTCGGCTGGTTCCGGCGCAGGCCGGCGACGATCGACGAGACCCTCTGGCGCGCGGCCCGCGAAGGTTGCGCGTGGCTGCACGCGCTCGACGAGGCGCGCGCCGAACGCCTGCGCGCGCTCACCGCCGCCTTCCTCCGCGAAAAGACCCTCTCGCCGATCGGCGGGCTCGTGCTGGAGGACGCCGACCGGGTGTTGCTGGCCGCGACCTGCTGCCTGCCGCTGCTGGAACTCGGACCGGGCGGCTGGCGCGGCTGGTCGCAGCTGATCGTCTATCCGGACGCGTTCCGCGTGCATCGCAGCCATGTCGATGCGGCGGGCGTGCTGCACGAGTGGGAGGACGAGCTGATCGGCGAGGCCTGGGAGCAGGGACCGTTGATCGTATCGTGGGCCGACGTGCGCGCCGACATCGCCGACCCGAACGCCGGCTACAACGTGGTGGTGCACGAGATGGCGCACAAGCTCGATGCGCTCGATGGGGTGCTCGACGGCACGCCGCTGCTGCCGCGCGAGTGGCAGCGCGAGTGGGCGCGCGATTTCCAGCGCAGCTACGACGCGTTCTGCAGACGGGTGGACGCCGGCCGCGATACGTCGATCGACGCCTATGCGGCCGAGGCGCCGGAGGAGTTCTTCGCCGTCGCCAGCGAATACCATTTTTCGGCGCCGGGGTTGTTGCGCGAGGAGATGCCGGACGTGGCGGCGCACCTGGAGCGTTTCTACGGTCCTTCGCCGTTCGCTTGAGCGTGGCTGTCTGCGAAGCGGATCGTCCTTTGCAGGGAGGACTTTGCGGGAGGGATTCTGCGGGAAGGACTTCGATCCCGACGGGCTTTGCCGGTCTTGTTTGAGCAGCAGCCGTTTCCTTCCCCCGTATACGGAAGAAGGTGCCCGCAGGGCGGACGAGGACGCGAGCGAAGCCCAGGATCCTTGCCGACGCCATTTCCGCGAACGCGGGAAGCGCTTTTCAGCAGCCGAGGTCCCTCACAACGGCCGAGGACTGCGCACGGTTTCCAACGGATAGCTGCATGGCCATCTCGATCGGAACGCGGACAACGTGCGCGTATCCTCGGCGCCTACGCGGCCGCATCGAATGGATGCCGGAAGCTTCGCGGACTTCGGGGCAATCGCGCAGGAGCAGGCGCCGGGTCACAGCCCCGGCGGCAGCGTGACCTCGAAGCGCGCGCCACCGAGCTCTTCCGAGCGCTTGACCTGCAGCTCGCCGCGATAGCCCTTGACCAGGTCCTGCACGATCGACAGGCCGATGCCGTGGCCCTGCACGCGCTCGTCGCCGCGCACGCCGCGCTGCAGGATCTTGGCCACGTCCTCCGGCGCGATGCCGGGGCCGTCGTCGTCCACCGCCAGCACCAGGCCGGCCCGGCGCGTGCCGCTGGAGCCGGTCACGCGCGCGGTCAGCAGCACGCGATGGCGCGCCCACTTGAAGGCGTTCTCCAGCAGGTTGCCGAGCAGTTCCTGCAGGTCGCCCGGCTCGCCGTGGAAGCGCGCGTCCTCGTCGATGTCGAACTCGCACAGCACGCCCTTGGCGGCGTAGACCTTCTCCAGGCCGCGCACGATCTCCTCGGCGTTGGACTCGATCGGCAGCGGCGCGGCGAACAGCGTGTGCCCGCTCGAGGCGGCCCGCGCCAGCTGGTAGGAGACGAGGTTGTTCATGCGCCGCAGCTGCACGTCCAGTTCCTCGCGCAGCTCCTTCTCGGGCCCGCCGCTGTCGAGCTGGGTGCGCAGCACCGCCAGCGGCGTCTTCAGGCTGTGCGCCAGGTCGGCCAGCGTGTTGCGCTGCCGGTCCAGGTTCTCGCGCTCGCTCTCGATGAAGGCGTTGATACTGTCGGTCAGCGGCTCCAGCTCGCGCGGGTGGTTCTCGCTCATGCGCTGGGCCATGCCGCGCTGGACCTTGGTCAGCTCGTTCACCACGCGCCGCAGCGGGCGCAGGCTCCACTGCAGGATGAAGGCCTGCAGCAGCAGCAGCACCACGCCGGCGCTGCCGAGCCAGAACCACACGCTGCCGCGGAACCGGCGCAGCTGCGCGCCGAGGCCGCGCGCGTCCTCCATCACGTAGATCGTGTAGGGGATCTCGTTGCCGTGCTCGCGCTCGACGTAGCTCACGCCCATGCCGTAGCGGTACACCTCGCCCTGGCTGCCGTCGATCTGCAGCATCGGCAGCGGGCCCTCGAAGCGCTCCTCGCGCGGGCGCAGCATGCCGCCGCTCTGCGGCAGCACCGGCCCCTCGGCCGACATCGAGGTCCAGCGCTCGCTGGGGCGCACCACTTCGGCGTACACGCCGCCGCCGGGCACGTCGAAGCGCGGATCCGGCGGCTGCTCGCCGATGTAGAGCGAGCCGTCGCGGACGAACTCGATGCTCTTGACGTAGCTGGTGGCGTAGTTCTTCAGCCGCTCGCGCAGGTTGCTCTCGGCGGTGTCGGCGAACACCGCGTCCAGCGCGTAGCCGGCCAGGGCCAGGAAGGCGAGCAGGCTGAGGCTGGCGGCCAGCAGCTGGCGCGCCTGCAGCGAGCGCGGCCGCCAGCGCCGGACGGACCAGAAACGGGCGACCACGTTGTGTCCTGTCCTGCCGCCAGGGTCAGCCTTCGTTGCGCGGGATCGCGAAACGGTAGCCGCGGCCGCGCACGGTCTCGATCGGCTTCAGCTCGCCGTCCGGGTCGAGCTTCTTGCGCAGGCGGCCGATGAAGACTTCCAGCACGTTGGAGTCGCGGTCGAAGTCCTGCTGGTAGATGTGCTCGGTCAGGTCGGCCTTCGAGACCAGCTCGCCGGCATGCATCATCAGGTACTCGAGCACCTTGTACTCGTAGCTGGTCAGGTCGACGTTGCTGCCGCCCACGCTGACGGTCTGCGCCGCCAGGTCCAGCGCGACCGGGCCGCACTCGAGGGTGGGCTTGCTCCAGCCGGCGGCGCGGCGCAGCAGCGCGTTGACGCGGGCCAGCAGCTCCTCGACGTGGAACGGCTTGACCAGGTAGTCGTCGGCGCCCTGCTTGAGGCCCTCGACCTTGTCCTGCCAGCTCGAACGCGCGGTCAGGATCAGCACCGGGAACTTCTTGCCCTCGTCGCGCAGGGCCTTGATCAGTTCCATGCCCGACATCTTGGGCAGGCCCAGGTCGATGATGCCGACGTCGAACGGTACTTCGCGGCCCATGTAGAGGCCTTCCTCGCCGTCCTGCGCGGCGTCGACCGCAAAGCCTTCACGCTTCAGGCGCGCGGCCAGGGTCTCGCGCAGCGGGGCTTCGTCTTCGACCAGAAGGATACGCATGAACTCTCCCTAGTTACGTTGGTGGCCGTCAGGCCTGGGATGTGTCGGTAACGGCAGACTATCGGCATTCACCGGTTATCGCCGCGTAGTGGCAGCCGGACGTCCGGCATCTCCGAAGGACGCGGCGCGCGCGGTGCCGGGCGCTCCGGCGTGGGGTCGTCCATGTAGCGGACGCGACCGCGATCGTCCAGGTACTTCACGCGATTGATGCTGCGGCCGTCGAACGGTACCCGCTCGGCGCCCAGGATCTGCCCGCCGGTCGAACGCTGCACCCGCCGGATCGCCTCCGACAGCGAACGGCCGCCGTCGCTGCGCGCGGCCTGCGGCATGATCGGCCGCGCCTCCGGGGGGAGGCCCGGATCCTGCGCCCACGCCGGCACCGCCACGGCGGACGCCAGGGCGGCGGCCACGGTGACGATGCGAAGACGGTGGATGGGATGGGTCACAGCCGGAAATCCTAGCGGAGTGTTCAGGGTGGTTCAAAAGTCGTGAAACGCAGGGGCTCCCGAAACTGCCGCAGACCCTGAAATGCGAGGCAAATTCTTGATTTTTCGGGGTGAATCCGATCTGAACTTTTCCGTCCGCAGCATGTAGCGTTCAGTCAAATGAACAACATCTGGACCATGGAATGCAAGCACCCGGGCGCTTCCGGGACCTGGTACGACCCCGGCCGGACAACCGCTGGACAAGACTTTCGGCCCTGCCCTCCCCGGCCGGAGGCGTCTCAGGTACAGCCCCCGGACGGGTCGGTCGGTTACGATGCGCCCCCTCCCGCCCAGGCCCGACCACGTGCCCCACTACACCGGCCCGTTGCTGACCCGGCCGCTCGCCGACGCCCTGCATGCCGCCCGCGACGGCGGCGCCCCCGACTGGCAGGGCTCGCTCGACCTCGGCCGCTCGACCGGTACCGCCCTGCTCGGGGCGGAACGATGGACGTGGCAAGGCCAGCCCTATCCCTACCCGGGCAAGCTCAGGGACCGCACGATCCACTACTGGGACGGGGAGGACTTCAGCCCGGTCTCGCGCTTCTCCGGCTCGCTGATCAAGCTGGTGCCGACAGAATGGGGAGCCCCGACCTTCGAGATCGACGGCATCAAGATGCTGCCGACGATGAAGGAATCCCCGCTCGAGGACGCCCGCCGCAAGGTCGCGCTGGTCGAGCCGCGCGGCAGGACGGTGCTGGACACCTGCGGCGGGCTGGGCTATTTCGCCGCCTGCTGCCTGGAGGCCGGCACGGCGCGGATCCAGTCGTTCGAGAAGAACGCCGACGTGCTGTGGCTGCGCACCCTCAACCCCTGGTCACCGGACCCTGAGGCCCCCGCGAGCGGCGGGCGCCTGCACCTGCAGCACGCCGACGTCTCGCAGGCGATCGCGCGGCTGGCCGACGCCTCCGTGGACACCGTGCTGCACGACCCGCCCCGCTTCGGCATCGCCGGCGAACTGTACTCGCAGGTCTTCTACGACCACCTCGCCCGCGTCCTGCGCAAGGGCGGCCGCCTGTTCCACTACACCGGCAGCCCCAACAAGCTCACCAGCGGCCGCGACGTCCCGCGCGAAGTGGCGCGACGGCTGGAAAAGGCAGGCTTCAAGGCACAGCTCGCACTAGATGGCGTGCTGGCCGTTCGCCGTTGAGCCCACCCGATCCCGGCGCCCTGCCGTTGCTCGCGATTCCGTGCTGGCCACATCGGCTCGCCGAAGGCGAAAGCTTCTATCCGAGCGAGGAAGGCAGAACCGCCTAGACCGAGGACGCAATGCACTCGCGCAACCAACGGTGCGCCGGATCGCGGTGCACCCGCTCGGGCCACAACATCACCATCTCGAATCCCGCCACCTCCAGCGGCGCCTCGACCGCCTTCAACGACGGCTGCCCCGCACCAGCCGCTCCGGCAGCATCGCCACCAGGTCGCTGCCCGCCAGCGCATCCACCAGGAACAGGAAGTGCGGCCCCGACAGCACCACCTCGCGCGCCAACCCGAGCGCGGCCAGCGCCTCGTCGGTCGCCCCCCGGAAGCCGCCGCCGTCGGGCGAGACGATCGCGTGTTCCAGCCGGCAGAACTGCGCCAATGTCGGCCTGCGCCGCAGCCGCGGATGGCCGGCGCGCCCGGCCAGCACGTAGCGCTCGGTGAACAGGCTGCGGCTGCGCAGCGTCGGCGGCGCGTCGCTGGCGATGTGGAACGCCAGCTCGATCTCGCCCTGCTCGGCCTGCCGCGCGATCCGCGCCGGCACCATGTCCACCACCGCCAGGCGCGTACCGGGCGCGGCGTGGCGCAACCGCTGCAATGCCGGCTGCACGATGGTCGATGCGCCGTAGTCGGTCGCGGCCACCCGCCAGGTGTCCTTCGCGCGCGCGGGATCGAACGGAGCCTCCGCCGCCACCGCCTGCTGCAACGCATCCAGCGCCTCGCGCAGCGGCGCCCGCAACTGCTCGGCGCGCGCGGTGGGGCGCATGCCGCGCGGTCCCGGCAGCAACAGCGGGTCGCCGAGCGCATCGCGCAGCTTGGCCAGCTGCACGCTGACCGAGGGCTGCGACAGGTGCAGGCGCTCGGCCGCGCGGGTGACGTTGCGCTCCTCCAGCAAGGTGTCCAGCGTCAGCAGCAGGTTGAGGTCGAGCCGCCTGAAATTAACCATGGCAATGGCTGCAATTTCGAGAATTCATTTCCACTATAGTGCCGTGGTGCGCAGGCTGGGCGCCTCCCTCCACGAGAACGCCCCCATGAACGTCCTGTTGGTCCATGCCCATCCCGAGCCCCATTCGCTGAACGGCACGTTGCGCGACTTCGCCGTCGAACGGCTGCGCCGCAACGGCCATGCGGTGCAGGTGTCCGATCTCTATGCGATGGGCTGGAAGGCCACGCTCGACGCCGCCGACAGCCTCGACCCGCCGGTCGGCGCGCACTTCCATCCCTCGCTGGACTCGCAGCACGCGTTCCTGCACGGCCGCCAGAGCCCGGACATCGCCGCCGAGCAGGACAAGCTGCGCTGGGCCGATGCGGTGATCCTGCAGTTCCCGCTGTGGTGGTTCTCGATGCCGGCGATCCTCAAGGGCTGGGTCGAGCGCGTGTATGCCTATGGCTTCGCCTACGGCGTGGGCGAGCATTCGGACACGCATTGGGGCGACCGCTACGGCGAGGGCATGCTGGCGGGCAAGCGCGCGATGCTGCTCGTCACCGCCGGCGGCTGGCCATCGCACTACGCCGCGCGCGGCATCAACGGCCCGATCGACGACCTGCTGTTCCCGATCCAGCACGGCATCCTCTACTACCCCGGCTTCGACGTGCTGCCGCCGTACGTGGTCTATCGCAGCGGCCGCATGGACGCGCAGCGGCTGGCGCAGGTGAAGGACGAACTCGGCCAGCGCCTGGACACGCTGGCGACCACGGCGCCCATCCCGTTCCGGCGCCAGAACGGTGGCGACTACGCGATCCCGGCGCTGACCCTGCGCGACGACCTCGCCCCCGGCGTCGAAGGTTTCGCCGCGCACCTGCGCTGAGCGGCCGCGCCACGACTTCCGGCAGGGTATCGGCACCCCGGCAGCCGGTAGCATCGGGCGCTCGCGCGCGAGCGCGGCGCCCTTCGCTCCTGGAACCATCGATGCCCGCATCCTCCGTCATGCACCGCCTGCTCGGTGCCCTCGCCTTCGCCGTGCTGCCGGCGCTGGCCGCCGCCCAGCCCCCCGCCATCGGCGAAGCCGACTACGCCCGCGCCGAGCGGATGCTCGGCTACCTGGCGCAACCGCTGGTGGACCACGCGGTGACCCGGGTCGATTGGCTCGACGCCGGCCATTTCGCCTACATCGACCACGATGCCGGCGGCGATCGCCTCATGCGCATGGACGTCGCCACCGGCCGGGCCACGCCCTTGTTCGACCAGAAGGCGCTGGCCAGGACGCTCGACCGGCTGCTCCGCACCGGCGAGCGGCCGCTGGACCCGGACAGGCTGCCGATCCGCGGCATCCGCCGGGCGGCCGACGGCCGCTACCGGTTCAGCGTGCGCGGCACTGCGGTGTTCTGCGACACCCGGGCGCGTTGCGCCAAGGTCTACGCCAAGGACAAGCCGGAACCCGGCACGCCCTCGCCGGACGGGCGCCTGGAAGCCTTCGTGCGCGACTGGAACCTGTGGGTGCGCGAACTCGCCACCGGCCGGGAAACGCAGCTCACCACCGATGGCACCGAGAACCACGGCTACGCGACCGACAACGCCGGCTGGTCGCACAGCGACAAGGCCATCGTCGCGTGGTCGCCGGATTCGCGGAAGATCGCCACCTATCGCCAGGACCAGCGCCAGGTCGGCGACATGTACATGGTCAAGAGCAGGCTCGGCCATCCGGAACTGGAAGCGTGGAAGTACCCGCTGGCCGGCGACGAGCACGTGGCGACGATCGAGCGCGTGGTGGTCGACGTGCCTGCGCGCAAGGTAGTGCGCTTGCGGATGGATCCCGACCAGCGCCGCTCCACGCTCTGCGACGACCTGGCCTGCGCGCCGGACGGCGTGCTGACCGACGTGAAGTGGGCCGGCGACGGCGCCAGCTTTGCCTTCGTGTCGGTGTCACGCGACTACAAGCGGGCCTGGTTCCGCATCGCCGACGCGGCCACCGGCGCGGTGCGCACCGTGTTCGACGAGACCGTGCCGACCTACTACGAGAGCGGCCAGGTCGGCGCCAACTGGGCCTACCTGCCCGAGAGCCGCGAGGCGATCTGGTTCTCCGAGCGCAGCGACTGGGGCCAGCTGTACCTGTACGACCTGGACACCGGCAAGCCCAAGCACGCCATCACCACCGGCGAAGGCAACGTCACCGAGCTGCTGCGGGTGGACCCGGCCACGCGCACCGCCTGGTTCCGCGCCGTCGGCCGCACGCCGGGGTTGGATCCCTATTACCAGCAGCTGTGGAAGGTGGGACTGGACGGCGGCGCGCCGGTGCTGCTCTCGCCGGAGCCGGCCGACCACGTCATCAGCCTGTCGCCGGACGGCACGCACTTCGTCGACAGCTACTCGACCAACGCCGCCCCGCCGGTCGCGGTGCTGCGCGCCGCCGACGACGGCCGCACCCTCGCCACCGTGGCCAAGGCCGACATCGGCCGGCTGAAGGCGATCGGCTGGGTGCCGCCGGAACCGATCACGGTGAAGGCGCGCGACGGCAAGACCGACCTGTACGGCACGCTGTTCAAGCCTTCCCATTTCGATCCGTCGAAGAAGTACCCGATCGTCGACTACATCTATCCCGGCCCGCAGACCGGCTCGGTGCGCGGCCGCGGTTTCCTGGTCGACCACAGCGGCAACCAGGCGCTGGCCGAGCTGGGCTTCATCGTGGTCGCGATCGACGGCATGGGCACGCCATGGCGCTCCAAGTCGTTCCACGACACCTGGTACGGCGACATGGGCGACAACACCCTGCCCGACCAGGTCGCCGGGCTGAAGGAACTGGGCCGGCGCCATCCGTGGATCGACCTGACGCGGGTCGGCATCTGGGGCCATTCCGGCGGCGGCAACGCCTCGACCACCGCGATGCTGCGCTACCCGGACTTCTTCAAGGTCGCCTGGTCCGAGAGCGGCAACCACGACAACCGCCTCTACGAAGACGCCTGGGGCGAGAAATACCAGGGCCTGCTGACCACGGACAGGGACGGCAAGACCAACTACGACAACCAGTCCAACCCGGCGCTGGCGGACCGGCTCAAGGGCCGCCTGATGCTGGTGCACGGTACCCTCGACGACAACGTCCCCCCGGACCACACCCTGCTGATGGCGCAGGCGCTGATCAAGGCGAACAAGGACTTCGACATGCTGATGCTGCCGAACGCCCGCCACGCCTACGGCGAGGAATACGCCCCCTACGTCACCCGGCGCCGCTGGGACTACTTCGTCCAACACCTGATGGGTGCCGTGCCACCGCGCGACTACGCGATGAAGCCGATGCCGAAGGATTGAATGGTCGTGAGGCAGCGGTAATCACCGCAATTGCTGCTGTTGCTGTTGCTGTTGCTGTTGCTGTTGCTGTTGCTCGTGATTTTGCTCTGGATTGGGCAACACTTCCTCGCGCGGCGGCGCGCCAACCACTATGGCCTACGAATGTCACTGCGGCGCGGCCCCCTCCGAAGCGGCGGAGCCGGCGGGAAACACCCGAAGGGCGACGTGCATGGGCTCGCCGGGGCGAAGCACTGCTTCGCCCCGGCGGGCGGGCATTCGCCGCGCGGCGAATGCCCCGGACTCGGCCGCGTAGCGGACGAGCACGTCGTTTTTCGCCGCGACAGGATGTCGCGTCGAAAAATCCGCCGGCTCCGCGGACCCGCAGCGCAGCTGCGGGCGCGAAGGCGGGGTGTGCTTGATCAGCCATTCGGCTGCTGTGAAGCGCTTCTTTTGGTTACTTTTCTTTGCACAAGCAAAGAAAAGTAACTCGCCAAAGGCGAAAGCTTTTGCCTTTATTGCTATTGCGAGAAGCCCCAACAGCAACGTCCATAGATGATCAGCCGTTCGGCTGCTGAAAAGCGCCTCCCGCTTTCGCGGGAATGACGATAGAGAGATAGCGTTGGCCGGATACGGAGTGGGAAAGACACTGGGTCCCCGCCTGCACGGGGACGACGGTAGAAAGATAACGTGGGTCGGATAGAGGGCGGAAAAGTCGCTGGATGATCAGCCATTCGGCTGCCGAGAAGCGTTTCCCGCCTTCGCGGGGATGACGGTAGTGGGTTAGCGGAGATCCGACGGATGGCGGGCACACCCATGCCGCAAAACCAAGCCCCTCACTCATCCGCCTGCGCATCCGCCCCACCCCCCAACACCTTGTACAACGTCACCCGATTGCCCGCATCCTCCAGTCGCAGCGAAATCAGATCCTGCCGCGCCGAATACAACGACCGCTGCGCATCCAGCACCTGCAGGAAATCGTCCGTTCCCGCCCGATAGCGCGCATCCGCCAACGTGTAGGTGCGTTGCGCCGCATCCACCCGCGCCTGCTGCGCGGCCATCTGCTCCCCCAGGTGGTCCCGCTCGGCCAGCGCATCCGCCGTCTCCGCGAACGCGGCCTGGATCGCCTTCTCGTACTGCGCCACCGCGATGTCCTTGCTTATCTTCGAGACGTCCAGCGACGCCTTCAGCGCACCGGCGTGGAAGATCGGCAGGGTGATGCTCGGCACGAACGACCACGTGCGCGAACCGGCGGCGAACAGCGACGACAGCGCATCGCTGCTGCGGCCGGTGGAGGCGGTCAGCGCCAAGGTCGGGAAGAACGCCGCGCGTGCCGCGCCGATATCGGCGTTGGCCGCCATCAACGCATGCTCGGCGGACAGTACGTCCGGTCGTTGCAGCAGCACGCTCGAGTCCAGTCGTGCCGGCAGCGGCGCCAGCACCACGCCCTGTTCCATCGCACCGGCATCCGGCATCAACGCGTCGCTCACCGGCGCACCGGCCACCAGCTGCAGCGCGTCCCTGGCCTGCGCCAGTTGCGTGGCATAGCGCGCCGCGTCCACCCGCGCCGCCTCCACGTCGCCTTGCGCCTGCGCCAGGTCCAGGCCCGAAGCGAGGCCCTGGTCGTGCCGGCGGGCGATGCGCTCGAGCGTCTGCTCGCGACTCGCCGCCGTCTGCCGGGCCAGCTCCAGCAGCTGCTGGTCGGCGGCGACGGCCAGCCAGTCGGCGGCGACTTCGCCGACCAGGCTCAGGCGCACGCTGCGCTGCGTCTCGGCGGTGGACAGCCAGTTCTCCAGCGCTTCCTTCTTCAGGCTGCGCAACCGGCCGAACAGGTCCAGTTCCCAGCTGCTCAGGCCCACTTGCAGGTTGTGGTCGGTGTCCACCGGCGATTGCCCGGCGTTCACGTCCTGGCGCGCGACGCGCTCGCGATCGAGGCTGGCGCTGGCATCCACCGACGGCAGCAAGGCGGCGCGCTGGATGCGGAATTGCGCGCGCGCCTTGTCGATATCGAGCATCGCCACGCGCAGGTCGCGGTTGTTGGCCAGTGCCAGGTCGATCACCTGGCGCAGCTTGGGATCGAGGAATACCTGCGGCCAGTCCGGCATCAGCACCGGCGTGGCCTGGGCCGTGTTGGCGTCGGCGCCCAGGCTGGCCGGCACCGGCGCTTGCGGCCGCACGTAGTGCGGCATCATCGTGCAGCCGGCCAACGCCGCCAGGCTCGCCGCCGCCAGCGCGCGGCGCGCGTTCCATCGCCTGCTCATGCCTGCACCTCCTGCCCAGCCACGGCCGGCTGGCGCGGGAACAGCCTGCGCACCGCCACGTAGAACAGCGGCACGAAGAAGATGCCCAGCGTGATCGAGGCCAGCGTGCCGCCGGTCACCGCGGTGCCGAGCGAATGATGCGCGGCCGAGCCGGCGCCGCTGCCGACCAGCAGCGGGAACACGCCGAGCAGGAACGCCAGCGAGGTCATCAGGATCGGCCGCAGCCGCAGCTGCGCCGCATGCAGGATCGCCTCCATCACGCCCTCGCCGCGCTGTTCCAGCTCGCGCGCGAACTCCACGATCAGCACGCCGTTCTTGGCCGCCAGGCCGACCGTGGTCAACAGGCCGACCTGGAAGTACACGTCGTTGCTCAACCCGCGCAGGTTCATCAGCAGCGCCGAGCCGAACACGCCGACCGGCACCGCCAGCATCACCGCGAACGGCACCGACCAGCTCTCGTACAGCGCCGCCAGGCACAGGAACACGAACAGCAGCGAGATCGCGTACAGCATCGGCGCCTGGTGGCCCGACATTTGTTCCTGGTAGGCCATGTCCGACCACGAGTAGCCGAAGCCGTGCGGCAACTGCGCGCTCAGCTTGGCCATCTCGTCCATCGCCGCGCCCGAGCTGACGCCCGGCGCCGCCTGGCCGGTGATCTCCATCGCCGACACGCCGTCGTAGCGCTCCAGCGCCGCCGGCGCGCTCGACCATTTCGCGGACGCGAGCGACGGCAGCGGCACCATGTCGCCGTTGCCGTTGCGCACGGTCCAGCGCTCCAGGTCCTCCGGCGCCATGCGCGCGCCGGCCGTGCCCTGCACGTAGACCTTCTTGATGCGGCCCTTGTAGATGAAGTTGTTGACGAAATCGCCGCCCAGCGCGATGTTGAGCGTGTCGTTGATGTCGCCCGGATCGACGCCCTGCGCCTTGGCCTTGTCGTCGTCGATCCTGAGCGCGTACACCGGCGCGTCCTCGAGGCTGGCATAGCGCACGTTGGCCAGCCGCGGGTCCTGCGCCGCCAGCTTGAGCAGCCTGTCGCGCGCGGCCGCCAGCGCCACGTGGCCGGCGCCGCCGTAGTCCTGCAGCTCGAAGGTGAAACCGTTGCCGTCGCCGAGGCCGGTGATCGCCGGCGGCGAGGTGATGAAGATGCGCGCGTCCGGGACGTCGGCCAGCGCCCGGGTGAGGTGCGCGGCGATGGTCTCGGCATCGTCCTTGCGCTCGTCCCAGTCCTTCAGGCGGATGTAGGCCATGCCCACGTTCTGGCCGCTGCCGGTCACGCTGAAGCCGGCCGAAGTGAGGATCGACGCCACGCCCGGGTCCTTCAGGGCCGCCCGGGTCAGCCGGTCGGTCACCGCGGCGGTCTGCTCCAGGGTCGCGCCGGCCGGCAGCTTGATCAGCGCGTTGAGCATGCCCTGGTCCTCGTCGGGCAGGAACGCCTCCGGCAGGCGCATCATCAGCAACGCGGTGGCCACCACGATCGCCGCGTACGCCGCCATGCCCAGCGCGCGCCGGCCCAGCACCCGCTCCACCAGGCCGCGGTAGCGGTTGGACAGGTGGTAGAAGCGGCGGTTGAACCAGACGAAGAACCACGCCACCCAACCGCTCGATCCCGCGGGGGAATCGCCCTTGTGGATCGGCTTGAGCATGGTCGCGCACAGTGCCGGGGTGATCGTCATCGCCACCAGCACCGACAGGATCATCGAGGCGGCGATCGTCACCGAGAACTGGCGGTAGATCACGCCGGTCACGCCGTCGAAGAACGCCATCGGCACGAATACCGCGGTCAGCACCATCACGATGCCGACCAGCGCGCCGGAGATCTGCTCCATCGACCGCAGCGTGGCCTGCCTGGGATCCAGTCCCTCCTGGCCCATCACGCGCTCGACGTTCTCCACCACCACGATCGCATCGTCCACCAGCAGGCCGATCGCCAGCACCATCGCGAACATCGACAGCGTGTTGATCGAATAGCCGAACGCCGCCAGCACGCCGAACGTGCCCATCAGCACCACCGGCACCGCGATGGTCGGGATCAGCGTGGCGCGCCAGTTCTGCAGGAACAGGTACATCACCGCCACCACCAGCGCGATCGCCTCGAGCAGGGTGATCGCCACTTCCTTGATCGACACCTTCACGAACGGCGTGGTGCTGAAGGCGACGTGGTAGTCGAACCCGTGCGGCCAGTACTGGCGCAGCTCGCGCAGGCGCGCGTCGATCGCGGTGGATACCGCCACCGCGTTGGCGCCGGAGTTCAGCTCGATGCCCAGCGAGGCCGAAGGCTTGCCGTTGAAGTTGGTGATGCTGTCGTAGGTCTCCGGCCCCAGCCCGATCCGGGCGACATCGGACAGGTGCACCGAGGCGCCGCCGGCGTCGCTCTTGAGCACCACGCGGCCGAACTGCTCCGGCGTCTGCAGGCGGCTGCGCGCGGTGACGGTGGCGTCGAGGCGCTGGCCGCGCACCGCCGGCTGCCCGCCCAGTTCGCCGGCGGACACGTCGGCGTTCTGCGCCTGCAGCGCCGTCTCCACGTCCGAGGGCATCAGCCCGAACTTGCGCATCTTCTCCGGGTCCAGCCAGATGCGCATCGCGTACTCCGAGCCCATCGGCTGGATGTTGCCGACACCGCTGACCCGGCTGATCTGGTCGTCGATGTTGGACTCCATGTAGTTGGCGACGTCGAAGTTGTCCATGCTGCCGTCGTCGGAGGTGAAGGCGATCACCTCGAACACCGAGCCGCTGGACTTGGTGATGGTCAGGCCGTTCTGCTGCACCGATTGCGGCAGCGTGGCCATCGCCGCCTGCAACTGGTTCTGCACCTGCACCTGCGCGGTGTCCGGGTCGGTGCCGGTCTTGAACACCAGGTTGACCTGCGAGGAACCGTCGGACGCGCTGGTGGAGGTCATGTACAGCAGGTGGTCCAGGCTTTGCTGGGACTGCTCGATCACCTGGGTGACCGAGTCCTCCACCGTCTCGGCCGAGGCGCCGGTATAGGTCGCGCGCACCGTGATCGTGGGCGGGGCGATGTCGGGATAGCGCTCCACCGGCAGCACCCAGATCGCGAGCGTGCCCATCAGCACGATCACGATCGCGATCACCCAGGCGAAGATCGGGCGGTGGACGAAGAACCGAGACAGCATGGCAGGTCCTCAGTTCGCCTGGTCGCCGGCGTCGCCGGCGTCGTCGCCGTCCGCGGCGCTGCTCAAGGCCGGCGTCGCCAGCTGCGCCTCCGAGACGGGGTACGGCTGCACCTTCTGCCCGACTTCCAGGCCGCTGCCGTTGAGCACCACGACCCGTTCGCCGGGCTTCAGCCCGGCGGTCACCACCCAGTCGTGGCCGACCACGTCGCCGGTGCGGATGCGGCGCTCGACGACCTTGTCGTCCGCGCCCACCACCTGCACCCGCGGCTGGCCCTTGGAATCGCGCGTGACCGCCTGCTGCGGCACCAGGATCGCCGCCTCGTCCACCGCCACCGGCAGCACCGCGCGCAGGTACATGCCCGGCATCAGCAGGTGCTCGGGATTGGGGATCACCGCGCGCAGCGTGAGGTTGCCTGTGCCGGCATCCACCGAGGTGCCGACGAACTCCAGCGTGCCCGGATGGTCGTAGGGCGTGCCGTCCTCCAGCTGCACGCGCAGCTGCGCCTTGCCGTCCACCGCCTTGATCCGGCCCGAGGCCAGCGCCTTGCGCAGCGCCAGCGCCTGCGCGCTGGTCTGGCTCACGTCGAGGTAGATCGGGTCCAGGCGCTGGATGGTGGTGAGCGCCGCGTCCTGCTCGGCGGTGACCAGCGCGCCGGCGGTGAACGCCGAGGTGCCGATGTGGCCGGCGATCGGCGCGACGATGCGCGTGTAGTCCAGGTTGATGCGCGCGGACCGTACCGCCGCGCGCGCCGCCACCACCGCGGCCTCGGCCTGCTTGAGCGCCGATTCCGCATCGTCGGCGTCCTGCTTGCTCGCCGCGTCCTGGCCTACCAGCGTGCGATAGCGCTCGGCCTTGGGCCGCGCGGAGATCACCGCGGCCTCGGCCTGCGCGAGCTGGCCCCTGGCCGTGTCGTAGGCCGCCTGGTACGGCGCCGGGTCGATCTCGTATAGCGGCTGGCCCTGCTGCACCTCCTGGCCTTCCTCGAACAGCCGCTTGCGCAGCACCCCGCCCACTTGCGGACGGACTTCCGAGATCTCGTAGGCGACCGTGCGGCCCGACAGCGTGCGCTCCACCGGCATCGATCGCGCCGCCAGCGTGATCGTGCCGACCCGCACCGGTCCCGGGGCGACCTGCTTGGGCGAGGAACAGCCGCCGGCGAACAACAGCAACAGCAAACAGACGCAGCACGCGTGCCGCGACGCGGAACCTGGATTGGACATGGTGGGGGGGGCGTGAAAACAGGCCGCGCAGACACTAGCCGAAAAAAATCGCAGCCCATATCCCGCCGCCGCCGCTCAGTCAGCGCCGGCTACGGAAGGTCGGAAATTTGTCGGAGCCCATAGCCGGCGTATCGTCGCGTGCCCCCGTCCCGGCCACGCCACCGATGCCGGGGCTCGGCTTGTTGCCGTCGCGCGGGCGCGGTATTGATGGCGCATGCCTACATGCCCGTCCACCGCCATCCGCACCGGCGCCCGCGCCCGCTGGCTGCTTCCGTCCGGCCTCGCGCTGCTGCTCGGCGCCTGCGCGACCTCCGCCCCCCGCATGCCGGAGCGCACGCCCGCCGACGTCAAGGCGGACATCGCGCGGCGCATCCCGGCCGGCATCGGCGATCGCAGCGGCTGGGCGAACGACGTCTACGTGGCGCTGGCCTCGCAGCGGCTCGAGACCAGCGCCGAGAACATCTGCGCGGTGCTGGCCGTGATCGAGCAGGAATCCACCTACCAGGCCAACCCGCCGGTGCCGAACCTGGGCAGGATCGCGCACGAGGAGATCGTCCGGCGCGCGGGCGCCCGCCACGTGCCGGCGTTCGTGGTGGACACCGCACTGAAGCTCAAGTCGCCGGACGGCGTGTCCTATCGCGACCGCATCGCCAGGGCGCGCACCGAGAAGGAACTCAGCGACGTCTTCGAGGATTTCATCGGCAGCGTGCCGCTCGGCAAGACCCTGTTCGGCCGCCTCAACCCGGTGCATACCGCTGGGCCGATGCAGGTGAGCATCGCCTTCGCCGAAGCCCACGACGACGGCTATCCCTACACGCCGTCCGGCTCGATCCGGAACGAGGTCTTCACGCGGCGCGGCGGCGTGTGGTTCGGCACGCGCCACCTGCTCGGCTATCCCGCCCGCTACGATGCGCCGCGCTATCGCTTCGCCGATTTCAACGCCGGCTGGTATGCCAGCCGCAATGCGGCGTTCCAGGCGGCGTTGTCGAAGGCCAGCGGCATCGCGCTCGCCCTCGACGGGGACCTGCTGGTGCCCGGCGCCGCGCTGGATGCCCCCGGGGCGACCGAGCGCGCCGCACGCAGCCTCGGCGGCGTGCTCGGCCTGGACGACCGCGCCATCCGCCAGGCGCTCGCGCAAGGCGACACGCTCGATTTCGAGCGCACCGACCTCTACCGGCAGGTGTTCGCGCTGGCCGAACGCGATGCCGGACGCGCCTTGCCACGTGCGGTGCTCCCGGGCATCAGGCTGGAGAGCCCCAAGATCACCCGCAATCTCACCACGGCCTGGTTCGCCGGGCGCGTGGACGAGCGCTGGAAACGCTGCATGGCGAAGTGACGGCGCCGGCGGGGCTCAGCGCGCGGGCGCGCGCCCGAGCAAGCCGGCGCGCCGGAAGCCCATTTCCACCGGCACCGTAACCAGCGGCGGCAGCGCCGCGAGCAGGCCCAGCACCCATGCCCACCACGGCCAGCGCAGCCGCACCGCGGCCACCAGGCTGGCCGCGACGTAGAACAGGAACGCCGCGCCGTGCAGGCGGCCGAACAGCCATACGCCCAGCTCGGTGGTCTGCAGGCCGTACTTGAGCCACATGCCGGCCAGCAGGCCTGCCCAGGTCAAGGCTTCGAGGAACGCGGCCACGGCGAACAGCCGGCCGACCGGCGACAACGGTTGGGAAGACACGCGAGGACTCCGAACGGGAAGGAAGAGTGCCGCGACGCGATGGCGGCGGCGACGCCCGCTGGCGGTCCGCATCATACAAGGCCGCATGGAACGCGTGCGCGATAACCATTAAGGCATCCCTCGCGGCGTTTCTTGCGAAGTGCGACCGCGGTCGGGGTCAGGCCGCGCCGTTAGAGCGTGATATGCGCCTCGCGGCGCGGGGCCGTCGGGGGAATGCCGCGGACGGACCGCACCGCGGTGCGGATGGCATCCCCCCGTTCCATCCAGCCGATCGAACACCCGGCGACGCCACGCGCGTTCCCGCCGGGCGGCCCGGCGCGCGCCCGCACGAAGCACGACACGTCCCGACCGGGACCTACATGGGAGGAAACCAATGGCAACACGCGCTACAAGCAAGCATCGCCTGAGGCTGGCCTGGCTGGCCGCACTGCTGCTCGGCCCGGGCACCGCCTTCGCGGTCGGACCGGGCGTGGTCACCGGCGAGACCCGCGTCCACGATCCCTCGATGATCAAGCGCGGCGATGGCCGCTACTACGTCTACGGCTCGCACAACGTCACCCTCACCAGCACCGACCGCACCGCCTTCAGCAACGCCGGCGCGGCGTTCTCCAGCATTCCCGGCTGGGTCTACAACTACAACAGCGACGGCGACATCTGGGCGCCGGACGTGTCCTACCGCGGCGGCAAGTACCTGATGTACTACACCGCCTCCAGCTTCGGCTCGAACAAGTCGGCGATCGCGCTGGCCACCAGCAGCACCGGCGCGCCGGGCTCCTGGACCGACCAGGGCATCGTCTACAGCTCCACCACCAGCAACGACTTCAACGCCATCGACGGCAACCTCGTCGTGGACGCATCCAACCGCTGGTGGCTGGCGTTCGGTTCCTACTGGACCGGCATCAAGCTGATCCAGATCGATCCGTCCACCGGCAAGCAGCTCGCCGGCAACACCACCCGCTACAGCCTGGCCTCGCGCCCGAGCCCCGGCGCGGTGGAAGCGCCGTTCATCCATCGCGCCAACGGCTGGTACTACCTGTTCGTCTCCTTCGATGCCTGCTGCCAGGGCGCGTCCAGCACGTACAAGATCGCGGTCGGCCGGGCGAGCCAGATCACCGGCCCGTACCTGGACAGGTCCGGCGTGGACATGCGTTCCGGCGGCGGCACCGTGATCCATTCCAGCCAGGGCAGCATGCACGGGCCGGGCGGGCAGTCGGTGATCGCCGATGCCGACGGCGACATCCTCGTCTACCACTACTACGACGACGCCGGCACCGAGCGGCTGGGCATCAACCGGCTCGGCTACGACGGCAGCGGCTGGCCGGTGGTGCAGTAGCAGCATGGCCATGGCGGAGCCGGCGCGACCGGCTCCGCTACGGCACCAGCACCACCTTGCGGCAGTCCTCTTCCTTGCGGTCGAAGATCTCGTAGCCGCGCGCGGCTTCGGACAGCGGCAGGCGATGGGTGATGATCGAGGCCGGGTTGAGCTCGCCGTCGCCAATGCGCTCCAGCAGGTGGGCCATGTGCCTTTGCACGTGGGTCTGCCCCATCTTGAAGGTCACGCCCTTGTCGAAGGCGTCGCCGAACATGAAGGCATGGATGAAGCCGGCGTACACGCCCGGCACGCTCACCGTGCCCCCGCGTCGAACCGCGGCGATGCACTGGCGCAGCACCACGCCGCTGCTGCCTTCGAGCTTCAGCGTGGTCATCGCGGTCTCGATGGCGCTGCCCTCGGCCTCGAAACCCACCGCATCGATCGCCGCGTCCACGCCGCGCCCGTCGGTTTCCGCGACGATGATGTCGGCCGGGTCGTCGACCTGGCCGGCGTCGATCGGGATCGCGTCGTAGGCCTGCACTGCGTACTCCAGGCGGTAGGCATGGCGATCCACCATGAAGATGCGGCCCGCGCCCAGCATGCGGCAGCACGCCGCGGCCATCAGGCCGACCGGGCCGGCGCCGTAGATGGCCACGCTGGAACGGGGCCCGACCCCGGCATCCACGACCGCCTGGTAGCCGGTCGGCAGGATGTCCGACAGGAACAGCACCTGTTCGTCGGGCAGCGCGTCCGGTATCGCCAGCGGCCCGACGTTGGCCTTGGGCACGCGCACGAACTCGGCCTGCCCGCCGGAAACGCCGCCATACAGGTGGCTGTAGCCGAACAGCGCGGCCGGCGGGCGCAGGCCCTTGCGGTTGAGCGTGGCGCCCCGGTCCGGGTTGGTGGTCTCGCAGGCCGAGTATTCCTGCAGCAGGCAGTGGAAGCATTGCCCGCACGCGATCACGAACGGGACGACCACGCGGTCGCCGCGGCGCACGCGGGTGACCGCCGGCCCGGTCTCCTCGACGATGCCCATGAATTCGTGGCCCAGGATGTCGCCCTGCTTCAGCGCCGGGATCTTGCCGTGGTACAGGTGCAGGTCCGAGCCGCAGATCGCGGTGGCGGTCACGCGCAGGATGATGTCGTCGGCGTCGACCAGGACGGGGTCGGGGACGCGTTCGACCCGGACGTCCCGGGCGCCGTGGTAGTTCAGGGCCAGCATGCGCGACTCCTGGCGGGGGAAGGGACGTCCACTGTCCATGCGCCCGCGTTAATGCCGTCGCCAGGAAATGTGGCGGGCATGTGCATTCCCACGGCGCGTTGATGCGCGCCGCACGCGCGGCTAACCCGCCGCGTCCTACGGTGCCGGTCCGGACCGACGAAGGAGTACCGCGATGAGCATCCTCAAATGGGCGGCCGTGGGCGCCGCCGGCGTGTTCGCCTACAAGGCCTGGCAGCGGCGCCAGGCCGGAGCGCAGCCCGCGCCGGCCAGCGTCGACCGGCGCGAAACCACGCCGCCCCACGGCGACGCGCTGGCCGGGGGCGCGCCCGGCCCGGCCGTGGCCGCACCGGCGGCGCAGTCGAGCCGCGGCTTCGGCGAGGAGGCCTAGGGCGCGTCCCGGCGGCGCGGCACGCGGCCGCCGGGCATTCGGAATCCGTTCCGGCGGCCCGGGAAACGGCCACCTCTCCGTGCCCGCCCTACAATCGCGGCATCCAACGCCAGCCGGCGCCGCCAGGGCCACGCATGAAGAAGATCGGATTCCTTTCCTTCGGCCATTGGGCGCCGTCGCAGCAGTCGCAGACGCGCTCGGCCTCCGACGCCCTGCTGCAATCCATCGAACTGGCCGTGGCCGCCGAGGCGCTCGGCGCCGACGGCGCGTTCTTCCGGGTGCACCACTTCGCGCGCCAGCTGGGCTCGCCGTTCCCGCTGCTCGCGGCGATCGGCGCGAAGACCCGGCGCATCGAGATCGGCACGGCGGTGATCGACATGCGCTACGAGAACCCGCTGTACATGGCCGAGGACGCCGGCGCGGCCGACCTGATCTCGGGAGGACGCCTGCAGCTGGGCATCAGCCGCGGCTCGCCCGAACAGGTGATCGAGGGCTGGCGCTACTTCGGCTACGTGCCGGCCGAAGGCGAGAGCGACGCCGACATGGCGCGGCGCCACGCCGAAGTGCTGCTGCAGGCGCTGGAAGGCGAGGGCTTCGCCGAGCCCAACCCGCAGCCGATGTTCCCCAATCCGCCGGGCCTGCTCCGGCTCGAGCCGCATTCGCCGGGCCTGCGCGATCGCATCTGGTGGGGCGCGGGTTCCAACGCGACCGCGGTCTGGGCCGCGAAGCTGGGCATGCACCTGCAGAGCTCGACGCTCAAGAACGACGAGGACGGCCGCCCCTTCCACATCCAGCAGGCTGAGCAGATCCGCGCCTATCGCGAGGCCTGGAAGCAGGCCGGCCACGGCGGCACCCCGCGCGTGTCGGTCAGCCGCAGCATCTTCGCGCTGGTCGACGACCAGGACCGGCTCTACTTCGGCCAGGGCGGCCAGGAGCGGGACCAGATCGGCTACCTCGAAGGCAATACGCGCGCGATCTTCGGCCGCAACTATGCCGCCGAGCCCGACATGCTGATCGAGCAGCTCGCCAAGGACGAGGCCATCGCCGAAGCGGACACCTTGCTGTTGACCGTGCCCAACCAACTCGGCGTGGACTACTGCGCGCACGTCATCGAGTCCATCCTGGTCCACGTCGCGCCGGGCCTGGGCTGGCGCTGACCCGCGGCGGCCGCGGGCGTCCTGCCGTCACCCGCCGCAGCCGCGCGCCCGCGCCTGCATGTGCTCGCGCTCGCGCGCATTGCCGGTCAACCCCGCGGCGCGCTCGAACGCCGCCCTGGCCTCGGCATGGCGGCCGAGTTTTTCCAGCAGGTCGCCATGCAGCGCCGGCAGCTGCGGATAGTCCCGCACCCGCGGATCCTCCAGCAGTGCCTCGACCAACGGCAACGCGGTGGCGGCGCCGTCGGCGCGGCTGACCGCCACGGCACGATTGAGCTCGACCACCGGCGAGGGCGCGGTCGCGGCCAGGCGCGCATACAGCGCGGCGATGCGCGACCAGTCGGTATCCGCGGCCTGCAGCGCCTGCGCATGGCAGGCCGCGATCGCCGCCTGCAGCACGTAGAAACCGTCGCCGCCGCCCAGCCGCTGCGCGCGTTGCAGCGCCTGCAGCCCGCGCGCGATCTGCAGCCTGTCCCAGCGCGCGCGGTCCTGCGCGTCGAGCAGCACGATGCCGCCCTGGCCGTCGTTGCGGGCGCGGCTGCGCGAGGCCTGCAGTTCCATCAAGGCCAGCAGCCCCCACACCTCCGGTTCGCCCGGCATCAACCCGGCCAGCACGCGCCCCAGCCGCAAGGCCTCCTCGCACAGCGCCGGCCGCATCCAGTCCTCGCCGGCGCTGGCCGAATAGCCTTCGTTGAACACCAGGTAGACGACTTCCAGCACGGAATCCAGGCGTTCCTCGAGCTGGTCCTTGCGCGGCACCTCGAACGGCACCTGCTTCTGCGCCAAGGTCTTCTTGGCCCGCACGATGCGCTGGGCGATGGTCGGTTCGGCCTGCAGGAAGGCCCGCGCGATCTCCTGCGTGCTCAACCCGCACAACAGGCGCAGGGCCAGCGCCACGCGCGCCTCGGCGGGCAGCACCGGATGGCAGGTCACGAACACCAGCCGCAGCAGGTCGTCGCCGATGTCGTCTTCCAGCCCTGCATCGCTGGCGGGATCGTCGCGCATGGATGACTCGCCTTCCAGTTCGAGCGCCAGCTCGGCGTGCTTGCTCGCATGCAACCTGCGCTGGCGCACCTGGTCGATGGCGCGGTTCTTCGCCGCCGTCATCAACCATGCCGCGGGATTGTCCGGGACCCCGTCCTGCGGCCACCGTTCCAGCGCGGTGGCGAAGGCCTCCTGGGCGAGTTCCTCGGCCAGGCCGACGTCGCCGCTGATCCGCGCCAGGCGTGCGACCAGCTTCGGCGCTTCCATGCGCCACAGGGTGTCGAGGGTGGTGCGGAGATCGGATCGTGTCATCGGCGCGGATCACAGCACCGCGCCGCGGCGGATGCAAGCCGGGCTCACGCCTGCACGAATACCTTGAACCCGCCCCAGATCATGCGCTTGCCGTCGAACGGCATGCTTTTCATGTCCATCCCGGCCAGGCGCTTGTCGGCCATCGCCAGCTTGTTGACCTTGTCGCGGTGCGCGCGCGACTTGTAGAGGATGTACGAGAACACCACCACCTCGTCGTCCTTCAACTTGACCGACCTGGGGAAGGAAGTCAGCTTCCCGACCGGCGCATCGTCGGCCACGCTTTCCATGTACCCCAGCGCGCCATGCTCCAGCCAGACCTTCTTGGCCAGCCGCGCCAGCTTCTTGTACTCGTCCAGCTTCGCCGCCGGTACCGGTACCACGAATCCGTCCACGTAGCTCATTGCGGTTCTCCTCACAGGTTCAATTGGCCGATGGCGCGGGTCAGGCGTCGTCGGGAATCTCCGGCACCACCAGCTGCGCGAGCAGTTGCAGCGACTCCTGCCAGCCCAGGTAGCAGGCCTCGACCGGGATCGCGTCCGGGATGCCTTCCTGCACGATGTTCAGCTCGGTGCCGACCGGTACCGGCCTGAACTCGATCGTGGTCCGCATCGTGCCGGGCAGGCCCGTATCGTCGAACGCATCGGTATGGACGATGCGCTGGCCGGGCACCAGCTCCAGGTACTCGCCCCCGAAGGAATGCGTGGTCCCGGTGCCGAAGTTGGTGAACGACATCCGGTAGCGGCCGCCGACCCGGGCGTCGATCTCGTGGACCTTGCCGGTGAAGCCGTGCGGCGGCAGCCACTTGGCCATCGCGTCGGGGTCGAGGAAGGCCCGGTAGATCCGCTCCGCCGGTGCGGGCAGCACCCGGTGCAGGCGAACGGTGCCGCTCATGCCGCACCTCCCTGGCCACCGGCCGGGGACGGCTTCGTCTCGGGGCATCGCCCCTGGAACATCAGGCGGGACATCGGGTTCATCGTCGTCTCCTTGGGTTGTCGGTTGCCGCATCGGCGCGACGTTCGCGCGGACGTTTTCTGGCGGGCGGAAGGCCCTCTTCATCCAATACGACGAACGGGCAAGGCCGGAATCGACAAGCGCGGCGAAAATTTTTTCGCCGCACCGCACCATCCTGCAACCGTCCCCTGTGCGAGGATGTCCGCCCACCCGCATTCCCCCGGCCCATCATGCAATTCCTGCTGCTGGTCTATCCCGACCCCGAACTGCTCGCCGCCCTGCCCGCCGCCGAATACGACACCTTGATGCGCGGCTGCCTGGACCATGCCGAGGAACTGCGCGCCCAGGGCACCTTGCTGGCCTACCAGAAGCTGGAGCCGCCGGCCGTTGCCCGCACCGTGCGCGTGCGCGGCGGCCGCAGCGCCGTGCTGGACGGCCCCTTCGCCGAGACCAAGGAATTCCTGGCCGGGTTCAACCTGATCGAAGCCGCGGACATGGACGAGGCGGTCCGCATCGCCCACGAGTTCCCCTGGATCCGCTACGGCAGCATCGAGGTGCGGCCGCTGTCCGACATGGGCGCCGAACGCCGTCGCGTCGGCGCCAGGACGGTCGCTGCCGTCGTCGATTGACAGGCAGCAGGGACGCGGCGGCGAGCGCCGTTGCCGCATTCCGGCAGCCGGCGCGACTGGTGGCGGCATCGAGCCGCCACGACATGCGGCGCGCCACCGCGCGAGGCTATGATTCCGGCCACGGCGTTCCGTGGAGGAACTCCGTCCGACGAACCTCTCGTGTCCCGGCAGCAAGGACGCCATGCCCGCATCGAAATTCTTCCTCTTCGCCCTGCTCGCCGCCTCGGCCAGCGCCCATGCGGAAAGCACGCTCTCGGTGGTGGTGCTCGACCAGGCGCGCCAGGGCGACAAGGCCGCGCTCCTGCTGCACATCCATGACGAGGCCTCCCCCGACCCGGCCGAACCGGGCGCGGACGGCTGGATGCCGCCGCCGCAGGCTTGCCGGGACGGCGGCGCGGGCCAGGATGCCAACCAGAGCCGGCGCGGCTGCTTCGGCTTCGCGATCGACGAGAACGGCCGGGACATCGCCCCGCAAGGCAGCAGGATCCTCTACAGCGGCGTGGCCGACAGCTACGTGCTGCTCGTCTACCGCACTCCCTTCGCGAACGAGCCGGTCACCCGGGTGCACGTGGACGTCGAGAATTTCGGCTACCACAACGGCGGCGAAGCCGGACGTTCCGAGGCCGTGGCCTGGCAGGCGGGGACGCTGGACGTCCATCATCCCCTGCGGCGCCTGTTCGCCCTGCAGGACGGACTGCTCAACGAGGACTACCAGGCCATCGTCGGCCAGCTGGGCGATCGCGACGCCGACATCGCCCGCGTGCGCGCGGAACAGCGGCAATGGCTCAAGGTCACCGATGCCAACTGCGGTGCCCGCGCGCCGGACGAGCCTTCCTGGGAAGAGGATTTCCTGCGATGCCGGCTGCGCTTCATCGAACGGCGCCTGGCCCAGTTCGCCCTGCTCGCCCGCGAACTGGACATCCCCTACCGCGACGATCCGGAATGAGGACCGGGAGGCCGGCAACGGCCCGGCCTCCCGTGAGACCGCCTACTGCTGCCACACCGTGACGTTGGAACTGCCGTTGGCGCCAAAGCCCTCGGTCGCCATGATCTGGTAGTTGTGGGTGCCCAGGTTCATGCCGAAGCTGGCCCACGCATTGACGTGGTTGGCGAAGGTGATCGTGTTGTTGGTGCCGGTCGGGCGCTTGGACGTGCGCACGCTCCAGTACTGGTAGAAGGTCGCGTTGCCGATGATCGACGGCGCGTTGACGCGTTGCGTGCGGTAGACGTTGTAGGTGCCGCCGTCGCTGTTGACGGTGCCCATGAAGGTACCGCCGCCCGGGGGCGTGAAGCCGCCCCAGTTGTCCACCACGTAGTACTCGATCAGCGGATTGGTGGTCCACCCGTAGAGGGTGAGGTAGCTGTTGGAACCGGGATTGAACACGCCGGCGTTGTAGCCCACGCGGCGCGTGCTGCTGCCGGTGGCCCAGCCCTTGCCGGTCACCAGGTTGTAGTTGCCGCCGAGATTGTAGGTGGTGCTGTAGTTGCCGTCGTTGCCCAGCGTGACGCAGGCCGAACCTCCGTCCTTCCAGAACGAATAGAAGTAGCCGTTGTGCGTGCCGGTCTGGTTGTTGCAGACCTGCTGCGCGTTCGCGCCGGCGCTCGCGCCCAGCGCGAGGACGGCGGCCGGCAGCAGCCGCGTTAGCGCTATCATTTTCAGTGCCGCGAACTTCATGGATCCCTCCTCCATTGATCGGTCGTTGCGTGGGATTCGCCGAGAACATCGGCGTCGGATGGGCGGCGTGGCCGCCGCGATAAACAGACACGATGCGGTCTGGGCCGTCAACAGCGTCCGCGCGGGCGCGGCGATGACAGCGCTACTGCGGCGCAATGCGCATGCCCGCGGACGCCGGGCGACCTCCGCTCCGCCGCGCGTCGCCTTCGCGCGTCACCGCGCCAGGCGATAGCTCTCGGCCACCTCGTCCATCCGCGCCTTCAGTACATCGGCCGGATACCAGCGGCCATCCGCCATCACGCCCTGCGGCTGCATCAGCACCGCAAGGTCGTCCAGCGGATTGGCCGGTACCAGCAGCAGGTCGGCGCGCGCGCCTTGCGCCACCACGCCGAAGCGGCGCGTGGCGGGATGGTGGCGCTGGACGAATTCGCCAGGCACGCGCGTCGCGGTGGCCAGGGCCTGGTAGCGGCTCAGGCCGGCCGATTCCAGCGCGCGCAGGTTGGCATGCAGGGAGAAGCCGCCCACCAGCCCCGGGATGTCCTGCGCATCGGTGCCGGACAGCAAGGGAATGCCGGCCTGCTGCATCTCGCGCACCAGCCGCTGCAGGAACGCGACCCGGCCGGCCAGGCTGCCGCTGCGGCGCGCATAGCCCTGCGCAGGCCAGGACACCCGGTATTGCGGCGGCAACCAGCGTGCCTCGGGCCGGCGCAGGTAGGCTTCGACGATGTCCGGCCGGCCCCATTGCTCGGCGATGGTCTGGTAGGTCACCAGGTCTGCGACCACCGGCGTGCCATGGCGGCGCAGCATCGCGATCGCACCGGGGATTTCCGCCGGATCCGGCGCCGCGTTCGGATCGTGCTCCGGCGGCTGCGGGAAATAGGTGTAGAACAGCTCCTCGGCGTGGGCCACCATCGCCTGCCCGGCCTCGATCTGCTTGCGCAGGCCCACCGCGCTGACGCCGTGCCCGACCACCGGCAGCCCGGCGCTCTTCGCCGCGGCCATCAGCGCCTGGAACGCTTCCGCCGAAAGATTGTTGTAGACCTTCAGGAAGTCGTAGCCGTTGGCCTGCGCGATGCGGACCACCGCCTGCGCGTCGCCCGCGTCGCGCACCACCAGGTGCCCGTAGCGCGGCGAACCGTCCACGGCCAGGGCCACGAACGCGCGCGGCCCGGCCAGCTCGCCGTTGGCGATCGCCAGCCGCGTGCGCCCGACGAAGCTGTTGCGCGCCTCGCCCATGTTCAACGTGGTGGTGATGCCCAGGCCCAGCAGCACCGCCATGTCCTGGCGGCTGTCCAGGTGGTTGTGCATGTCCGCCAGCCCCGGCAGCAGCCACGCCCGGCCGTGGCCGTCGATCACCCGCGCGCCTTCGGGCACCTTCACCTTGCGCCCGAGCGCGGTGACGACGCCGTCCTCCACCAGCACGGTCTGCCCGGCCAGCACGCGCTCGCGATCCATCGGCAACACGTTGACGCGCACGAAGGCGGTGACGTCCTTCGGCGGAACCGCCGGCGCCTGCGCCAGCGCGCCTCCGCTCCAGGCCAGCGCGCCCGCGCACAGCCATGCCCGCAGAAGATTTCGCATCCGGTTTCCTCTCCCCGTTCGGATGGCCATTATCGCCGGCGGGCGCCACGTCCTCGTCCCGCGGCGCATCAGGGCAGCGCGTGGAAATACTCCACCAGGAAATCGGCCGCGGCCCGCACCCCGGGAAGCAAGCCGCGCCGGTGCTGCATGACCAGCGTGGTCGTCACCTGGCCGGCGGTCCACTCCGGCAGCACGTGCGCGAGCTGCCCGGAGGCGATGTACGCCCTGCACATCCGTTCCGGCAGGCAGGCGATGCCCAGGCCGGCGGCCGCCGCCGCGAACAGCAGCGACGATTCGTTGGCGACCATGGCCGCCTGCGGCCGGGCCTGCGCGTGCGCTCCCGAAGCGTGCGCGAGATCCCAGGCCACCGTCGTGCCGCTGGAGAACAGCGCCCGATGCCGGTCCAGCTCCCCGGGGTAAGCCGGGGTGGCGTGCAGGTCCAGGTAGGCCGGCGCTGCCACCAGGATGACCGCTTCCACCATCAGGCGGCGCTGCACCAGCGCCGAGTCCGGCAGCGGCGCGAAGTGGCTGCGTATCGCCAGGTCCACGCCTTCCTGCGCCAGGTCGGCGAAACGGTCGCTCACGTCGAGGTCGAGCTGCAGCCGCGGGAACTTCAGCGCGAGCGCGGGAAGGCATTGCGCCAGGTAGAGCTGCGCGACCGGTACCGAGGCGGTGATGCGCACCGTGCCGCTGGGCTCGGCCTGCCGTCGCCGCACCACCGCTTCCGCCGCCTCCGCTTCGATGAGCGCACCGCGCGCGTGCTCGTAGAAATCGCGTCCCAGCTCGGTCAGCGTGAACGCGCGCGAGGTCCGGTGGATCAGGCGCGTCCCCAGTTCCTCCTCGAGCATCGCCACGCGCTTGCTGATCGTCGACTTGGGCAGCCCCAGCCGCCGCGAGGCCGCCGCAAAGCCGCCCTGCTCGACGGCGACGACGAAATAGGTCAGGTCGTTGAGGTTGAGCACCCCACCTCCAAAGTCTCTGCATGTGGACGATGAGTCCAGATTCTGCCAGCTACACGCCCAAGGTCCACACACCTACGCTTTCGGACAGGCGGCATGACCGCCTTCGTCCAACCCCAAAGGAGTTTCGTGATGACCCCGATCCTGTTCTACGGCGTGCCCTCGGGCTGTTCCTTCGGTTCCATCGTGGCATTGGAATGGCTGGGCCAGCCGTACCGGCTGTGCCGCATCGAAATGCCCGAAATGGTGACCGCCGAAGCCTATCGCCGCATCAATCCCGTCGGCGAGACGCCCACCTTGCGCACCGCCGGCGGCGACTTCCTCAGCGAAAGCATGGCGATCCTCAACCACATCGGCGCGCGCGGTGTGGACCAGGGGCTGGGCTTCGCCCAGGGCACGCGCGATTTCGACCGCCTCAACCAGGCGCTGGCCTTCCTCAACACCACGTTCTTCGGCGCCTACGTCCCGCTCTGGCATGCGCTCGAGCACGGGAGCGAGGGCATGGAGAAGCAGGTGCTGGTCGAGTTCGGCCGCAGCCGCGTGCGCAAGGCCCACGCCGACCTGTCGGCGATGCTTGGGGACCGCCCGTGGCTGCTCGGCCAGCAGCGCACCCTGGCGGATGCCTACTTCATCGGCATCGCCCGCTGGAACGAGTACCACCAGGCCATCGACCGCCGCGAGTTCCCCAACCTGCAGCGGCTGTACGACAAGCTCGAGGCGGATCCGGCCGTAGCGTTCGCACACGCGATCGAGGACCAGCGCCCGGCCACGAGCACTGGAGGCTTCCTCGGCGAGGTGCCCCTCGACGCGGCGCTCGACCGGGAGCCGGTCGCTGCCTGAAAGGCCGCGGCCAGGTTCGTGCCGATCGATCGCATATCCGCCAGGCCGAGGACGTGGCCAAGCCACGTGCCCTCGGCCGCGATCGACGCCGGCTAGGCCCGGCCTTGCCCCACCAGGCAATCCCAACTCGCCATCGCGCAATCCACCACCGACATCAGGCGCTTGCGCGGGGCGCCGTCGCGTACCTGCAGCGACAGGCCGTTCAGGACCGTGGCGTAGTAGGCGGCGACCGCGGCCACGTCGGCGCCGGCCGGCACGTCGCCTTCGGCGATGCCGCGCTTGAGGCGGTCGCGGATCCGCTTCTGCATGCGTTCGCGGAGCGCGGACAGTTCGTCGAACACCGCGCCGTTCTCGGCGGTGCGGTGCGGGGCGCCGAGGACGACCAGGCAGCCTTTCGCCGGCTGGGTCGCGGTGAAGGCCCGGACGTTGTCGCGCAGCATCGCGTCGATGGCCTCGCGGGCGGTGGCGGGCTCCTGCAGGGCGCGCACGGTATGCACGCCCACCGTGGCCAGGTAGAGGTCGACCGCCTCGCGGAACAGCGCCTCCTTGCAGCCGAAGGCGGCATACAGGCTGGGGGGATTGATGCCCATGGCCTGGGTCAGCTCGCCCAGCGAGGCCGCGTCGTAGCCGCGCTCGCGGAACAGGTCCATCGCCCTGTGCAATGCCTGGTCGCGATCGAATTGGCGCGGGCGGCCGCGTCCGGCCATGGGAAGCTCCTGCTTTATTTACCGATTGCTACATAAGGCGGTTGACGGCCGCGGTCAAGCCTGCCTTAATTATATATCGATCAATACATAAATAGGCCCATGGATACACTCACAGGCAAGACCGCGCTGGTCACCGGCGCATCCCGCGGCATCGGTGCGGCGATCGCGCTGCGGCTGGCGCAGAAAGGCGCCGACGTGGCGATCACCTATGCGAGCTCGGAAGCCAAGGCCGCCGAAGTGGTCGCCGGGATCGAGAAGCTCGGGCGCCGCGGCCGCGCCTACCGGGCCGACAGCGCCGATGCCGCGGCGTTGCGCTCCGCCATCGACCGCGCCGCCGCCGACCTCGGCCGCATCGACATCCTGGTCAACAACGCCGGGGTCCTGGTCGCCGGCGACGTCGCCGGGTTCGCGCTGGAGGATTTCGACCGCACCATGGCGGTCAACCTGCGCGCGGTGTTCGTCGCGACCCAGGCGGTGCTGCCGCACATGCGCGAAAGCGGCCGCATCGTCAACATCGGCAGCTGCCTCGCCGCCCGCGCCGGCCGCCCGGGCATCGCGGTGTACGCGGCCAGCAAGTCCGCGCTGGACGGGCTCACCCGCGGGCTGGCGCGCGACCTCGGCGCGCGCGGCATCACCGTCAACCTGGTGCATCCGGGCCCGACCGATACCGACATGAACCCGGCAGACGGCCCGCGCGCGGATGTCCTGCGCGCGCAGATGCCGATCCCGCGCTATGGCGAGGGCAGCAACATCGCCGGCCTGGTGGCCTGGCTCGCCAGCGAGGAAGGCCGCTACGCCAACGGCGCCTCCTACGCGCTCGACGGCGGCATCAACGCCTGATCCGCTTCGCCGCCGCGCATCGGCCGTCCCCGTGCAGGCGGGGACGGCGGGTCGCCGCCCGCTTCCGCCAGGCGGCGGGCCCACCGGCGATAATGTCCCGCTCCGTCCCGCCCCCATGACGTCGATGCGCGCATTCCTGCTGCTGATCTCCCTGCTGACCACCACCGCGTTCGCCCCGTCGGCCTGGGCATTGCGGCTGGACGATGGCGACCTGCTGTTCGTCACCGCCGGCAGCACCGGGCTGAGCGGCGCCATCGACGAGTCCACCGCCAAGGCCGGATCGCCCAGCTTCGACCACGTCGCCCTGGTCGCGCACCGCGATGCCGTCGCCGTGGTGCTGCATGCCGACGAGCAAGGCTCCCGCGAGCAGCCGTTGGACGAATTCCTCGGCGAGGCCCGGGCCAAGCACCGGCAGGTGCACGTCTACCGGCTCGAACCTGCCTACCGCGACGCCATCCCCGATGCGATCGCGCAGGCGCGGCGCATGCTCGGCAAGCCCTACAACTTCACCTACGTGCAGGACGAGGACAGCTACTACTGCTCGGACTTCATCGAACGCGCGTTCCGCGCGCGCCACGTGTTCGCGCTACAGCCGATGAACTTCAAGAACCCGCAGACCGGCCGGATCCCGGCGTACTGGGTCGAGTTCTACCGTGGCAAGGGCATGGAGGTGCCGCAGGACCAGCCCGGCACGAATCCCAACGACATGGCGCGCTCGGACGCGCTGCAATACGTCGGCCCGCTGGACCTCCAGGCCGGCGCGTAGAAGGCAGGACCGGTCAGAACCCGAAGCCGCAACGCTGGTGCACGTCCAGCACCTTCGCCACCAGGTATCCCGCCGGGAACGCCAGGACGAGCGCACAGAGCCACAGGCCGGCGGCGCGCGCGGCGATTCGGGCCTCCAGCCGCAACGCGCCGAACGGCAGGAGCAGGACCACCGCCCAGAGCAGGAGCAAGGGCGGGTAGACCAACGGGCCCAGCACGAGGTTCAGCACGGCCCAACCCAGCGCTTCGCCGGCCTCCACGGCATGGCACGCCCGTTGGAACCATCCCCAGGACGCGGCCACCACCCACATGGCCGTGGCGATCAGTGCCAGGACGTACTTCAGGATGCCGTGCATGGTTCTTCCTTGAGCGGGGATCGGGGCGGAACCGTGCCATGGTAGCGGTCCGGTCCGCAGCATTCCCGGCGGCATGCACGAGCGTCGCGATGCGGCTCACTCCAGCAGCGGCACCAGGTCCGGATCGCCCTTCCGCATCGCCCGTCGGTAGGCCGGGCGCGCGCCGATGCGCGCCAGGTAGGCGCGGATGCCGGGATAGGGCCCCAAGTCCACCGGCATGAACAGGCGCATCGTGGACAGCGGGAACACGCTCATGACGTCGGCCGCGGTGAAGTCCTCGCCTGCCAGGTGGTCGCTGTGCGCCAGGCGCGCGTCGACGTGCGCGAGGATCCCGTGCAGCCGCGCTTGCACCGCCGCCGGGACCGGATGTTCCGGGGCCAGCCCGCAGCGGCCGACGGTGAGCGCACGCAGCATCGCCGGCTGGAGCGTGCCGTTGGCGAAGTGGAACCAGTACAGGTACGCGGCGTACCCGGAATGGCCGGGTCCATGCCGCAGGCGTCCCTCGCCGAAGCGGTCCAGCAGGTAGTCGACGATGGCGCCGGACTCGGCCAGCATCAGGCCGTCGACCTCGACGACCGGCGCGGTGCCCAGCGGATGCACCGCCTTCAGCTCCGGCGGCGCCATGCGCGTGACCGGGTCGCGCGCGTACCTCGCCAGTTCGTAGGGAATGGCCAGCTCCTCGCAGAGCCAGACGATCCGCTCGGATTGCGAGCGGCCGAGATGGTGGATCCTGAGCATCGGTGTTCCTCGTGGACGAATGGACATCGCCGCCCCGCGTCGCGGGACGCCGGGCCGCATGGGATCGGATCGGGGATCAGGCGCGGGGCCGGCGGCCTTCGCCGCGCACGTCGCTGGGCAGGTAGCCGAAACGCGCGCGGAACCGGGCCGAGAACCGCGAGGCGGAGTCGTAGCCGACCGCGAGCGCGACATGCAGCACCGGCAGGTCGGTGTTCTGCAGCAGCGCCAGCGCATGCGACATGCGCACGTCCTGCACCAGGCCGCGGAAGCCGACGCCCTCCTCCGCCAGGCGCCTGCGCAAGGTCGGCGCGCTGGTCGCCAGCAGGCGCGCCACGCGGTCCACCGACCATCCGGTGGCCGGATCGGCCGCCAGCAGCCGGCGTACCTGCTGGCCGATCGATGCCGGCCGCGGCGGCGCGAAGTGGAACCCGCGCTCGCCGAGCCAGAGCAGCACCTCCTCGAGACGATGGATGGCGATCGCGGCCGGCACGCGGTCATCGCCCAGCGCGCCGAACGCGCGGTGGAACGCGTCGAGGAACGACTCCCCCAGCGCCGCGTGCGTCGCCACGCGCGGGCCCGCGTCGGGACGCGCGGCACCGGAGGCGGCGAGCCGTTGCGCGGACCACATCAGCCACAAGGCGCGATAGCTGCCGCTGCGGCCCGGCGTGTTGGCGATGTCCACCACCTCCCCGGCCTGCAGCGACAACGCGTCGCCGGGATGCGCGATGCATTCCCCGCCGGACCAGCGGATGCGCTTGCACCCGTCCTCGACCAGGATCAGCGTGGCCTGGTCGACCACGATGCGGTGCGAGGTCAGGTCGGAGCGCTGCACGATGCATCCGGCCGCGCCGACGCCGGGCCGCACCCGCAGCGCGCGCGGCCCCGCATCGGAAGCGCCCGGGGAACGCCGCGCCGGCATCGACCGCGCGGGAGCACGTTCGCCGCCCCGGGGCGGATCGACGGGTTGCAGGAGCCTCATGCGATGCGTCGGCGAAGACAGGACGGCGCTACTGTGCCATCCGCGTCCGCGGCGGACACGCCGGCAACGCTCGCTCGATATGCCGATCCGCTCAACCCGCCTCCGGTACCCCGGCCCCCGTCCACCCGTTCATTTTCGAGCCAGCCACTGCGGCGGCATCCGCGTAACCTTGCCCGCCTCCCACGCCCACTCACGCGCAAGGCACGCCGATGCCCCCTGCCCAGACGCCCCCTGCGCCGCTGTCGCCGGCGCCTTCGCTCGCGCCCTCGCTCGCCGCCGCGCACATGCCGCGCCGCTTCGCGCCGCTGGATCGCCGCGTGTTGCGGATCTGCGGCCTGGCCCTGGCCGTGGCCGTGCTGGTGGCGCTGGCGGCGCGCCTGCTCGCGTCGCTGACCGGCCTGGTCACCAACCTCGCCTTCCACGGCCGCTGGAGCCTGGAATTCGCCAGCCCGACCGGGCACCACCTCGGCGCCTGGGTGATCCTGGTGCCGGTGGTCGGCGGCCTCGTGGTCGGCGCGATGGCGCGCTGGGGATCGCGCGCGATCCGCGGGCACGGCATCCCCGAGGCGATGGAACAGGTGCTGCTCAACGAGAGCCGCATCCCGCCGCGGATGATCTGGCTCAAGCCGGTGTCCTCGGCCGTGGCGATCGGCACCGGCGGCCCGTTCGGCGCGGAAGGACCGATCATCGCCACCGGCGGCGCGCTCGGTTCGCTGTTCGGGCAACTGCTGCGGGTCACCGCCGACGAGCGCAAGACGCTGCTCGCCGCCGGTGCCGCGGCCGGCACCGCGGCGGTGTTCGCCGCGCCGCTCGCGGCGGTGCTGCTGGCGATCGAACTGCTGCTGTTCGAATGGCGCGCGCGCTCGCTGATCCCGGTGGCGCTGGCGGCGGCGGTCGGCGCCGGCGCGCACCTCGCGCTGGAAGGCGGCGCGCCGATGTTCGCGGTGCCGGCATTGGCCGCGCCGGACGTACCGGCGCTCGCCGCCTATCTCATGCTCGGCCTGGTCGCCGGCATCGCCGGCGTGGGCATCACCAAGCTCGCCTACGCGATCGAGGACGGCTTCGAGAAACTGCCGGTCCACTGGATGTGGTGGCCGGCGATCGGCGGCCTGGTGGTCGGCCTGGTCGGCTGGTTCATGCCGCTCACGCTCGGCGTGGGCTACGACAACATCGCCGGCGCGATCGCCGGCCGGATCGGCGTGGCCACGCTGCTGGCGCTGTGCGTGGCCAAGCTGCTGTCGTGGTCGATCGCGCTCGGCAGCGGCACCTCCGGCGGCACCCTGGCCCCGCTGTTCACCATCGGCAGCGCGCTCGGCGGCGTGCTCGGCGCTGGCCTGGCGGCCTGGGCGCCGTGGCTGCACGTCGACCCGCACATGGCCGCGCTGGTGTGCATGGCGGCGCTGTTCGCCGGCGCCTCGCGCGCCTTCCTCACCTCGGTGATGTTCGCCTTCGAGACCACCCAGCAACCGCACGCGCTGCTGCCGCTGCTCGGCGCCTGCGCGGCCGACTACCTGGTCTCCGGCCTGGCGATGCGCCACACCATCATGACCGAGAAGATCGCCCGCCGCGGCGTGCGCGTGCCCAGCGAGTACGCGGCCGACTACCTGGACCAGATCGCCGCCGGCGAAGCCTGCAGCCGCGACGTGGTGGTCCTGCGCCACGACGAGCGCCTGCAGGACGTGCGCAGCCGGCTCGGCTCGGGCCAGGCCGCGTTCAAGCACCAGGGCTTCCCGGTGGTGGACGATGCCGGCCATGCGCTCGGCGTCGTCACCCGCCGCGACCTGCTCGATCCGCAGTGGGACGCGGACACCCGCATCGGCGCGATGCTGCGCCGCCCCCTGCTGGCCGTGCGCGAGGACCATTCGCTGCGCGAGGCCGCCGACCACATGGTGGAGGCCGACGTGGGCCGGCTCGTCGTCGTCGCCCGCAACGCGCCGCACGCGATGGTCGGCATCCTCACCCGCGGCGACCTGCTCGCCGCCCATGCGCGGCGGCTGCGCCAGGCCCGCCATGCCGACCGGCACCTGGGCGCGGGCGCCAGGCCGACCGCCTGATCCGTGCGGCGCCTGCTCGATCCTGCCGGCAAGGTGCTGGCCACGGCGACGGCGACGCTCCGGGTCAGCGAGATGCGGTGGCACGGCGTGACGATCCCCAGCCCGATAGCGCGCAACCTGATAGAGCGGCGGGTCGCCCGGCAGCAGCCCTGATCTACCCGCCCTGCGGGCGAGGAGGTCATCGGGCGGAACCAGGTAGCGCGTTCCCTGTCGTTTTTCCCCGCGCTTGCGCAGCGCGCACGCCCGGCTCATCGTTCGCCTGTCGCCCATCGGCGCCTACCGCCTGGCGACATCCAATCACTGGACAGGGGATCCGACATGCATGCCATCCGCACGACGGGTGCGTCCGCGCGCCTGCTTGAAGCTGCAAGAAACCTGGCTTTCCTCGCGTCGCTTCCCGTGCTGGCCGCCTGCGCGGGCCGGCACGTCAAACCCGATGCGGCCTACGCCGATGCGCCGGCGCGCACCGTCAGGGTCGCCTACGACCAGGATGGCGACATCTATCCACGCGACACGTCCGCGATCGACTGGTCCGCGTTCAAGCCCAGCCGCTTCCAATCGAGGTTCGGCGGGCCGCTGCGCCTGAAGGACCTGCGCGATCGCGAGGGGCACAAGCCCTACGCCGGCGTGCGCGGACAGGCGCAACGCGATGCGGAACAAGCCCTCGACCAGGCCCTGCGCGGCACCGACATGCTGGTCGTGCTCATCCACGGCTTCAACAACGACTACGGCGAGGCACGCACCGCCTACGAAGCCATCCGCAAGCGGATCGTCCGCGACGCGGCCAGGACCGCCTACCTGGAGGTTTTCTGGGACGGCCTCGCACTGCGCAGCGACAAAGCCCTGGACAAGGCCGGCTATGCCAGCTTCTGGCCCGATGCGCTGACCTATTCCAACCTTGCGGGGCAGTACGGCCTGCGTCCCTTGCTCAACAGCATCCGGCACGACGTCGACCTCCGCTTCGTGACGCACTCCCGCGGTGCCGCGGTCGCGCTGGCGGCGCTGGCCGACCCGCTCTACGACCCGGGCATCGTCAAGCCCGCTACGACCGACCAGAACCGCGCCCTCGCCAATCCCAGGATCCGCACGATCGGCATCGCCGCATTCGCGCCCGCCATCGGCGCAGGCCACCTGCACGACGCCCTCGACCAGGCATTGGCGACGCACCCCACGCTCTTCCTCGCAGGCGTGAACCCCAGGGATTTCGCCACGTCCAAGTCCATCCTCAGCAGCGAGTTCTGGGGCGACACCAGCCTGGGCAGCGATCCTGGCTTCCTGCTGGAGCAGCAATCGCGGCACCGCACCAACTTCACCCTGTTGGCCGGCTTGTTCCGCCATGGCAGCGAACACGCGCTGGAAGCCTACTTCCGCGACGACGCGCTCACCGCCTGCTTCTTCCGGAGCATCGATCTCGGGCCTCACACGCCCGCATGCCACCTCGTCGGCGAGGTTGCCGCCGCGGCGGAGAAGCGCGGGATCGCAGGGGATTGATCGAGGCGCAGAGCAGCACGACGCCCGGCATGCGTTGAGGCCGGCCTATCGGGCGACATGCGCCAGGGCACTGCATGCGGCGTATCGCCGCATGCAGCCACCGCTCGTTCGATCGCAGCGTCGTCGCGCTTGCCTGCGACGGCTCAGTGCAGCGTCAGCACGATCGGCTCGCCGCGGGTGATCACCAGCGTGTGCTCGTACTGGGCCGAGCGGTTCCCCTTCGTGCCCACCAGCGTCCAGCCATCCCCGGCTTCCTCCACCATCCGGCTCCGCGTGGAGAGGAACGGCTCGATGGTGATGACCAGGCCTTCGTGCAGCACGCGCGTATCGGCCGGGTCGTAGTAGCCGGCGATATGGTCGGGCTGCTCGTGCAGCGCGCGGCCCACGCCATGGCTGCCCAGGTTCTCGATCACGCGGAAGCCGAACCGGCGTGCGGTCGCCTCGATCGCCGCACCGATGCGGTTGATCGGCTGGCCGGCGCGCGCCACCTGCAGGGCGCTGGCCAGGGCCGCGCGCGTGGCATGGCACAGGCGGGTGTCGCGCGCCGAGGCGGGCGGCAGCACGCGCGTGCCGCCGGTGTCGGCGTAGTAGCCATCCAGTTCCGCGGAGACGTCCACGTTCAGCACGTCGCCGGCGCGCAGCACGCGCGCGCCCGGGACGCCGTGCGCGGCCTCCTCGTTGACGCTGATGCAGGTGGCGCCCGGGAACCCGTAGGCCAGGCGCGGTGCCGACCGCGCCCCGGCCTCGGCCAGCATGCGTTCGCCGATCGCATCCAGCTCCGCGGTGGTCATGCCGGGCACGGCCGCCGCCAGCATCGCCTCGCGCACCTGCGCGACGAGGCGGCCGATGCGCTGCAGGCCCTCGAGGTCGGATGGGGATTCGATGGTCATGGCGGAGCCCTGGTGCGAGAGGCGCAGGTTATCACTACGGCGGCGACGGCCCGCGCGGATGGTGGAGCGGCACGACCCAGCTCGCTCGCCTCGCTCCCGGCGGCGCCGGGCCATCGATCCTGCGTTCCCATCGCCGTCCCAAGGACGGAAGCGGCGCTCAATCGGGCGCCCGGCCTGCCAACGCCGCCATCGTGAAGACGTAGCCCGCGCTTTCGAGGAGCGCCCTCATCCGCAGCTCCGCGCGCCGCGGCAGGCGCAACCCGCTTGGCGCATAAAGCGCATAAACATAGCCCGCGCCTTCCACATGTTCCCTGCGGACCGAACAATCGTTCGTCTCGGCGGCGTCCGACCAGACCGCCTGCAATTTCGCAGGACCGATGGACTGGCCGTTGTGCAGGCGGAACGTCAGCCAGCGAACGCCCGGCGGCGGCAAGCGAGCTACCTTAGCCATTGCGCACCTTCGATGCGGCGATGGAGGGCCTCGAGGATTTCCGGGTCCAGCCTGGGGTGCTCGGTCAGCGAAGACGCGGGGAGATCGATGCGCATCGCATCGTTGACCAAGGCGGGCAGCACGCGATCCAGGTCGATCCACCAGCCATGAGGAAGGCGCAGGCCATGCCCGTTTCTGTCGTAGATGCTGATCTGGAAAGACATGACGATGCTCCAGGTGAGTCCCGAGCATACGTCAATGCGATGTCATCCCCGGCTGCGACCCGCCGGATGGGCTACTGGTGCGCATCCAGCCGGCGGGGCGCACAGGAACACATGGCTCTCGTCCTGTTTCGCCTCCAGGAACGGACCGGACCGTGGCATCGCGGAAGAAGGCCGGTACATGGCCTTCCGCCAACGTTCTCGCATTCGATCCCGGCCCTACTTGCCGGCCTTGTACGCCTTCACCGCGTCCATCGTCATCTGCACGTGCTTCTCCGGATTGCGGTCCGTGTAGCTGAGCAGGATCTTGCCGTCCGGCGCGATGACGAACGAGGTGCGGTTGGACAAGGTCTTGCCGTCGGCCTGCATGGTCGCGTCGAACTTCGCCGCCACCTTCGCGCCCGGATCGGCGGCGACGGCGAACTTGTCCCGGCACTCGGCGCTGGAGAATTCCTCCACGCGGTCCAGGTTGCCGGCCGTGACGCCCACGACGGTCGCGCCCAGCTTCTCGAACTCCGGCGTCGCCTCGGCGAAGCGGTGCGCCTCGATCGTGCAGCCCGCAGTGAAGGCGGCCGGGAAGAAGTACAGCACCACCGGCCCGCGCTTGAGCGCCTGCTTGAGGTCGAACGTGGTCGGCTTGCCGGCCAGCGCCGCCTGCAGGCTGAACTCCGGCGCGGTCGCGCCCCGCGGCAGCGCCGCGGAAGCGGTCATGACGGGCAGCGCGAGGCCGGCCACCAGCGCGATGGCCAGGCGCCGGGCGAAATGCTTGATGGTCTTCATGCGAGATTCCTTCGATGGAGGCGATGCGGTCGTGGACGAGGCGATGAGGCTGGGTGCATCCGGCGGGCGCGGAGCTTGCCGAGGCGAATCGTAAGCCCATCGCGGCGGACTTGGCGCCCATAGGTGCCAAGCCTGGGCGTGGGTTCTTCTCGCATGCGGCGATGAATACGCATTCCGCTGCGTGCCGCGCCCTTCGCACGGCCTGCCGGCGCGCGCCGCCAGCATCGTCCCCAACTGCGAACTCCGTCGCCACCGCCCATGTGACAGTTCCCTTACCATCCGGCTCAGGAGGCTGTCACGACAGGGAGGAGTTCGGCGATGAACGCGATCCACTCCAAGAGTGCATTCCTGTACGGGCAGCTCAGGCGCGCATTGCAATCGGGACGCTACGCGCCCGGACAGCGGATCGACCCGGCCAGGCTGGCCGCGAGTTCGACACCAGCGCCACGCCCGTGCGGTTCGCGTTGTATCGCCTGGTCGGCGAAGGCCTGGTCTCCGACCATGCGCGCGGCGGATTGCACGTGCCGCTGCTCGGCGAGGTCGCGTTGCGCGACCTTTACGACTGGATGCAGCGCCTGCTGCTGATGGCCTGCGACATCGGCGTCGCGCCCAGCACGGAGGCCGGGAGGTTGGAGCCGGCGCCGGCGGAGCACGACGTGGCCAAGTTGACGTGGAAGCTGTTCGACGCGATCGCCCGCGCCACGGCGCACCGCTCGTTGCACCAGGCGGTCAAGCAGGCCAACGACAAGCTGGCGCCGGTACGCCGCGCCAAGCAGGACCTGATCGGCCATGCGCACGAGGAAATCTCGGAACTGAACCGGTATTGGCGGCAGCGCGACATGCCCGCCCTGAAATCCGCCCTGCGCGACTACCACGAACGCCGCAAGCAGCTGGTGCCGCGCATCGTGGCCACGCTGGTCGATCGCTGCGAGCGCCTGCAGTAGATCAACCGCTCCCGCCGGCCCGCGGTTCGCCGCCGGCGGATCGCCGGAACCCATGGCCGCTGCACACGCGTTGCCTCCCGGCCTGTCTTTTTTTGCCAGCCACGCCGGCACCCGGGCGCCAGCGGCTCCGCGCCGCGATGTTGCAGCAAATGCCTTGGCATCCCACGTATTGCAATGTTATAACATTTTATACCCGACGGAATAGGCCGGCAGGCCGCCCGTCGTCGGCCCCTCTCTCGCCGCTGCCGGCGTCACTGATAGCCATGGAAACCGCATGACGACTTCCCGTACCTCCCTCTCCGCCAGCATCGCCGTCGCGCTGCTCGCCACCGGCCTGATCGCGCAGCGCGCGCACGCCGAAACCGCCACGCCCCCGCCGGCCACGCTGGACACGATCCAGGTCACTGGCATGCAGGAGGCTGCCAACAAGATCGCCTCGCCGGTCAGCGTGATCGGTGCCGAGAAGATCGAGCAGGGCGGCGGTACCCTGGGCGAAGTGCTCGACGGCCTGCCCGGCGTGCGGGCCGACACCTTCGGCGCCGGCGCGGGCCGCCCGATGATCCGCGGCCAGACCGCGCCGCGGGTGAAGGTGCTCTCCGACAGCTCGGCCGTGCTCGATGCCTCGGACATCTCGCCCGACCACGCCGTCACCGTGGACCCGCTGCTGGGCGAGCGCATCGAAGTGCTGCGCGGTCCGGCCACCCTGCTGTACGGCGGCGGTGCCATCGGCGGCGTGGTCAACGTGCTGGATAACAAGATCCCCGGCCGCCTTCCAGACAACGGCCTGGGGGGACGCCTGCTGCTGCGGGGCAACTCGGTGGCCGACGAGCGCGTGGCCGCCGGTGCCATCACCGGCCAGCTCGGCGACCACCTCGTGCTGCATGCCGAAGGCTCGTACAAGGACGCGGACGACTACCGTGTCCCGGACCTGGACGAATCGCGCGTGGACGCCACCTTCAGCCGCTCGAAGAACGGCAGCGTCGGCGCCAGCTGGGTCACCGACAAGGGCTACGTCGGCCTGGCCTACTCCTACCGCGACGACCATTACGGGCTGCCCGGCCACAGCCACGAGTACGAAGGCTGCCACCCGCACGGCAGCGCGCTGCACTGCGGCTCGCACGACCATGCCGCCGAAGAGGGCCACGACCACTCGCACGAACACGACCATGACCACGAGCACGTGGCGGCGATCAACCTGACCAGCAAGCGCATCGACCTGCGCGGCGAATATGCCGATCCGTTCCCGGGCATCGGCCGCATCCGCTTCCGTGCCAACCATACCGACTACAGCCACGACGAGGTGGACGGCGAAGAGGTCACCACCACCTTCCGCAACAAGGGCTACGACAGCCGCGTGGAGCTGGAACACGTGCCGATCGGCCGCTGGACCGGCGTGTTCGGCGTGCAGCACGCCGACACCACCTTCAGCGCCACCGGCGTGGAAGCGTTCCTGCCCACCGTGGACACCCGCTCCACCGGCGTGTTCCTGGTCGAGCACTTCGAACTGAACGACCGATGGCACTTCGAACTGGGCGGCCGCCACGAATGGCTGGTGCACCAGCCGCTCAACGACGCGCGCAACCGGCCCAAGTTCGACGATACCGCCAGCTCGTTCTCCGGCGCGGCGATCTGGTCGTTCCGCCCGGACCTGTCGCTGACCTTCTCGCTGTCGCGCTCGCAGCGCCTGCCGCACGCGCAGGAGCTTTACGCCCGCGGCATCCACATGGCCACCAACACCTACGAATGCGGCCTGTTGCCGAGCGCGCTGACCTGCGGCGGCGCGGCCAACGACGCCGGCTATGCCAAGGAGACCTCCAGGAACGCCGAGCTGATGCTGCGCAAGACCGAAGGCCCGGTGACGTTCAGCCTGGGCGCATTCGCCAACGACGTGGACGACTACATCTACGCGCGCACGCTGGACCAGTACGAAGCCTTCCGGCTGATCAAGTACACCCAGGCCGACGCCGAATTCCGCGGCATCGAGGCCGAACTGGGCCTGCAGCTCAACGACCACCTGTCGGTCACCGTGTTCGGCGACCGCACCCGCGCGCGCTTCGCCCACGGCGGCGGCGACGTGCCGCGCATCCCGGCGGCGCGCTTCGGCGGCCGCGCCAACCTGGCCATGGGCGCGTTCGAGGGCGAACTGGAGCTGTACCGGGTCAACCGCCAGACCCACATCGCCGACTACGAAGTGGAATCGCCGGCCTACGACATGCTCAACCTGGCCGTGTCCTACCGCCTGCCGTACGGCAACAGCCGGGTGTTCGTGCGCGGCAGCAACCTGCTCGACGAGCAGGTGTGGAACCACGCCTCGTTCCTGGCCAGCACCGTCCCACTGCCCGGCCGCAACGTGACCGTCGGCTTCAGCTACGCGTTCTGAGGCAGCGCCCGGTGACCTTGTACGAACGCGTCGCCCGGCTCCACGGCCACCGGCCGTGGGGCTCGGTGCTGGATGCCGGCACCGGGCCGGCCTCCATGCGCTGGCTGCAGGCATTGGATTGCGACCGCTGGACCGCGGTGACCGGCGCCCCGCAGATGCTGGAAAAGACCCGGCAGGCGATGGAGCGGCCGCCGCGCGAACAGGACGCGCTGCTCGTGGGCAACTGGATGGACCCGGCGTTGCTGGCCGGCGAGCGCTTCGACGTGGTGCTGGCCGACTACCTGCTGGGTGCCATCGAGGGCTTCGCGCCGTACTGGCAGGACCGGCTATTCGCGCGCCTGCGCCCGCTGGTGGCCACGCGGCTGTACGTGATCGGCCTGCAACCGTACATCCACGGCCGGCCGGACGACGACGCCGGGCGGACGATCAACGAGATCGGCCGCCTGCGCGATGCCTGCCTGCTGCTGTCCGCCGACAGCCCGTACCGCGAGTACCCGCTGGACTGGACGCTGCGCAGCCTGGAAGCGGCCGGCTTCCGCGTGGTCGATGCCGAGTTGGTTCCGATCACCTACGGCCCGCGCTTCATCCACAGCCAGCTGGCGATGTGCAGCCAAGCCACCGGCAAGCTGGCCGACCGCCGCCTGGCGGTGGAGCTGCTGCGCCACGTGGCCGATTTGCAGGCGCGTGCGCTGGCCCTGTCGCAACGGCTTGGCGGATTGCGGCACGGGCACGACTACGTGGTCGTGGCCGAACCCACCTGAGCCTTGGACGGCCGCGGCCCATGCACGCATGATCCACGCCCTGCCCCAACCCAGCCCGCACCTGGAAAGCCGCGCGCCCTCGGCGCGCGCGCAACAGCGGATCCTGGCCGTCCAGCAACACTGCCAGCGGCGCGGGCTCAAGCTCACCGCATCGCGCCTGCGCGTGCTCCGGTTGCTGGCCGAAGCCGACGAGCCGCTGAAGGCCTACGCCCTGCTCGACAGCATCCGCCGGTCGCATCCCAAGGCCGGCCCCGCCGCCGTCTATCGCGCCCTGGAGTTCCTGCAGGCCCAAGGCTGGGCGGTGAAGCTCAACACCATCAATGCCTTCATGCTGTGCTCGCCGGGCCCGGCCTGGAGCTGCACCTTCCTCGTCTGCGAGCGATGCGCCGGCGTGGCGACGCTGGAAGGCCCGGCGTTGCGCAGCGAGCTGATCGCCGGCGCGCACATCGCCGGATTCACCCCGGCCACGCACGCGCTGGAAGTGGCCGGCACCTGCCGGCGTTGTCGCGAGCGGCATCCGGACGGCGCCGGATAGCCACGCGCCCGCCATCGAAGCGCACGGCCCTCCGAGCATACGGCCGGGAGCTATTGCCCCAGGATCTGCGCGATCACGCCGGTGGCGAGTTGGACCATGTAGTACTCGTCGTCGCGGGGATCCGGGCGCACCCAGGTATAGCCGGGCGGCGGCGGCGCCAGGTCGTACGCACGGTAATCGCGGACGTAGTAGCGCTCCACCAGGTACTCGCGCGGGATATGCTCGCCGCGCACCCAGCGCCGCTCGGCCTTGGCCCGCGCCTTCATCGCTTCCCGGCGATCCTTCTCGTACTCGCGTTCGGCCTCGCGACAGTCCTTCCAGTATTCCCGCTCGGCCTCGCGCCGATCCTTCTCCGACTCGCGCATCGCCTCGCGGCGGTCCTTCTCGTACTCGCGCCAGGCCTCCGCGCGCTCCTTGTCCGCTTCGCGGCCATCCTGCCAACGCTCGTCGGCGCCGGCGGCACCGGAGAAGGCGAGCGTCAACGCGCCGGCTATCGAAAGAAGCTTCATTGCAGGTCTCCGTCCAGGTCACGCGCACCCTACCGTCGCCGGCATGAACGGACCGGAAAGCGTCCCCCGTCCCGGAATCCGCGCCGCCACGGGCACCCGCACCTCCACGGCCCATCGGCAACCAGTCGGGCGACGAAGCCATCGCGGAGTAGTGATTGCCGTGGCCCGGAGCGCCGACACGCCCGGCCGGCGGCTCACGCCGGCCGGCCGCGACGCACGCGCAGCTCCCACGCGGCCACCGCCAGCATGATGGCGAGCGTCAGCCAACCCATGACCAGCAGGTTGGTCGCCGGGGCGAGCGGCGCCGACGCCAGCAACGCCACGGCGCCGACCACGTGCGATCGCGGCACCGTGCCGTACACGACCTTCTTGTACACGGCGCTGCCGAGCAGGTAGATCGCCGGGCCGGCGATCAGCACCGCGACCTGCGCGAGGTCCGGGCGGCCGTACGGATGCGCCATCACCACGTCGTTGCCGACCGCCGAGGCGATCACGCCCGCCACCAGGATGGCGTGGATGTAGTGGAAGTACGCGCCCATGCGCCCGGGGTCGTCGGAGTGGACGATGGCGGCGGTCGCGTCCTTGCTGGACGTACCGAAGTACAACCACCACAGCGCAAGCGTGCCGACGAAGGTCGCCAGCAGCGCGAGCACGATCCCGCCGTCCCAGGCCGGTGCGTCCGCCAGCACCGCGCCGCTGGCGAGCAAGGTCTCGCCCAGCGCGACGATCACGAACAACTGGCAGCGTTCGGCCAGATGGCCGCCCTCGATGGTCCATTCGCGCGTCCGCGACCGCCCCAGCCCCGGCAACGCGAAACCGAACATGGGCGAGACGTATTCGCACAGCACCGCGATGCCCCACAACGCGATCCGCATGCCGTGCTCGGCCAGCCCGCCGGCGATCCAGAACACGGCCGAGATGGACACCCAGCCGAGCATGCGCCGGTAGTTCGGCGACAGCGGATGGGAGGACGGCAGCTGCAGCACGATGAACGCCGTGCGCCCCACCTGCATCGCGGCATAGCAGCCGGCGAATACCAGGCCCCGGTCGCCGAAGGCCTGGGGGATGCTGGCGGCCATCGCCAGCCCCAGCAGCATGGTGGCGAACAGCAGGCCGCGGATGCGCGGGGTTTCCGGATCGAACCAGTTGGTGACCCAGCAGGTGTACTGCCAGCCGAGCCATACCGCGAACCACAGGACGAGCGCCTCCAGGACGCCCGCCGGGCTCAGGTGGTGCAGCAGCTGGTGGCTGAGCTGGGTGACGGCGAAGACGTAGACCAGGTCGAAGAAAAGCTCTTCGTAACCGACCCGGGCATGGTGGCCATCGCGGCGGCGCAGCAGCGGATGGTGGCCGGCGGACGGCGATCCGGACGTGGAGCCGCTCATGCGCGCGACAGGCTCCAGACGACCACGGCGGCGACCGCGGCCGGCACCAGGAAGACGACCACCAGGATCGGAAGCTCTTCGCGGACGCTGTAACCGGCATGGTGGACGCCCACCCACAGGTTGGCGACGGCAAGCACCAGCCACACCGGCACGAAGGCCTTGGCCGCCACCGCCACCCCGGCGGCATTGCCGCCCCAAAGCCAGCCGAACAGCCCGAACACGCCCAGCAGGACCAGCCCGCCGAGGATCACCAGCAGCATGTGCATGTCGTCCTCCCCCCGTGATTGGCAGCGACCCTATCCTACGAAAATCCGTCCGGGACGGCGTTTTGGCGGGCTGGAAGAAGTGGCCCGCTGAACGGACGGCGCCGGCCACGCAGGTCCGTCGTTGACTTGTCTACCTACTGGTAGGTAGATTTGCGCCACCTACTCGAGCGGAACCTTCTCCATGGGCATCTCACCAATCGGCTGGCTGCATACCCTCGGGAGCCTCCCGGCGATCCCGCTGGCCGCGTACATGCTGGTCAAGCACGGGCGCATCGCCGCCGCGACCAGGGCCGGAAACGCCTATTTCTGGTTCATGCTGCTGGGCGTGCTGACGGTGTATCCGATCGCACACCAACCGGCGAGCTCGATCGTCGCCACGATCACGCTGGCGTTTCTCCTGGCCGGCTATGGCATCGCGCTACGGCGCCCGGCGGCACGCTTGTGGACGTACCTTCAAACGATCTCGCTCAGCGTCACCGTGTTTCTGCTGATGGTGCCCACCGTGAGCGAGAGCCTGCGCAGGCTCCCGGTCGGCGATCCGCTGGTGAAGGACATGAAGGATCCGCTGCTGCTGGGCGTCCAGGGCGCGCTCCTCGTGGCGCTGGTCGTGGGCATCCCGCTGCAGCTGCGAGCGCTGTATAAGCACAACACCCACGCGACCAGGTAGCCCCTCGATGTCTTCACCAGCAACATCCCAGCCCCAGTACTCGCCGAAGGCGCGGGAGATCATCCGGCAAGCGAACGAACTGCTTGCCGTGGGTGGCTACAACAGCTTCAGCTATGCGGACATCGCCGAACGGGTGGACGTCCGCAAGGCCAGCATCCACCACCACTTCCCGGCCAAGGCGGACCTGGTCAAGGCCACGGTCGCCCTCCACCGGGAGGCGATACGCCAGGGGCTGCAGTCCCTGCAACAGTCGATCGCCGATCCCCACGAACGGCTGGTCGCCTACAGCCGTTACTGGGCCGACTGCATCCAGGCCTCGAATCCCCCCATCTGCATCTGCGCGCTGCTCGCGGCGGAGCTGCCGGCCATTCCCGCCGAGGTGGCCGACGAGGTCGCGGGCCACTTCCATGAACTCCAGGCCTGGCTCGCCTCGACCCTGGAAGAAGGCGCGGCGAAGGGCGTCGTGCAGCTGGCCGAGTCGCCTTCGGCGGACGCCGCGACGTTCATGGCCTCGATCCACGGCGCGATGCTCTCCGCCCGGGCAACGGCAAACCCTTCGGTGTTCTGGCAGATCGCCAAGCTGGCCACCGACCGCCTGAAGAGCGCACCGCAGGCCTGAGCGGCCGCCGCGGCCCTGCCTCTCGATGGCGGGGCCGGCGATGTTCGCCACGGTCGGAAGCGAGGGAAGGCGCGGCACAGTGCTGTGCGCCAGCGGAAGCGGCCGGGGCGGCGCCGTTTATCCACCGCGCTGCCGGCAGAGCCACGGCGGCGCGCCCGGGCCGTCTTCACTTGCGCGCGTGTCGCGCGCCTTTTTCGTCCTTGTGTTGCGCCGTCGCGCGGCTTTGCGCGAACTCCGGGAAGACCTCCGCTATCGGCATCTTCTCCGGCAAGATGTAGAACACCCCGCCCTGCTCGAACGTGGGACGAACGATGCGCTCGTAGAAATCGGGCGAAACGTTGATGCAGCCGTGCGTGACGCGGTTGTCCTCCGGCTCGGGCGATGCAAGGCGCTCGGCGCGCCGCTCGGCCGGAACGCCGGTCGCGGTAGGATGGATGGAGACCGCGGAATCGTAGTCCACCCACAGCACGCGCCCGGCGTCGATCGACGGACCGAAACCGCCCACGAAGCGGCCCGCGGGCGTCGTGCGGTCCCGGCCCGGGATCTCGCGAAGCGCAAGGCCGGCGACGCCGGGAGCCGTATGGTCGCCGGTCGCCGAGCCGAAAAGCGCGGGAGCCGCACCGCGGAGCCGGCCATCACCGCCGAACACCAGGATCTGCGCGGCGGCCTTGTCCATGACCGCGAACGGATAGCCCTGGCTGTCCTTGGTCGCGACCACCCAACCCGCGAGTTCGATCACCGTGTCGGACACGTCCTGGCCTTGCGGAAGCTCGTCGACGGCGGCGACCGGTGGCGCGACGGCATCCTTGGCGCTGGCCACGCCGATGCTTGCGGACGCCAGCGCCATTGCCAGCGCGGCATGGACGGCCCGGCTTGCAAGATATGAATACGTGCGAATGGGACGGTTCCTTGGAATGAAGACGACTCGATTGCAGGACGCCGGTGGCCGGCGAAGGCCACCGGCGTCCCCATTCAGGCGTTCATTGCGAACGCTGCAAGGCGATTAGCCGCGCGGGGTGCGGCGGGGCGCCTTTTCGAGCTGCTGCACGCGGCCCTCGATCTGGTCCAGACGTTGGTTGGCCTGCTGCGCCGACTGGTTGGCGGACTCGGCGCTCTGGGCCGCGCCCTGCACCCTGGTGTCGAGCTGGTCGAGGCGCGAGTTGATCGTTGCGAACTCCTCTTTGTAGGTGGCGCAGGCGCCAAGGCCCGCGGTAATGACGATCGCCACGCCGAACGTACGTGCCATCTTCAGGTGCTGCTTGGTCAGGAACATTCCACTCCCTCCTTCGTCTGGGGAAGCTGGAATATAGCGGCCTTTTCGCCGAAGCAACGAGCGGCTTTCAGCTGGAGTTGGAATACATGGATGGAACGTGAAGATGCATCCCGCAGGATTCGCAGCGCTCGATCGTCTACTGATAGGCCTCAATGTTATCGCTGCGTGAGTAACGGGCGAACCTCAACGTCCGGCCGCGGATCAATACCCCCCGCCAAGTAAGTGAACCTGACTCCGTTACTCACATCGTGACCGCCTCAGCGCCACGGTGGCGGCAGCGGGCGGCAAGCCGGCCGAGCACGGCACGATGGTGGGCTCGATGCAGCAGATGTACGGCCGCGTGCGTGCCATGCTGGGCGACACCGATTACGGCTATGTGGCCGAGCTGGAGCAGTCGGAAGACCGCCTGCTGCACGCCTTCCAGGACACCCTGAGCGACACCGACGCCCCGCCGGCCGTGCGCGCCGAGGTGCAGGCCCTGCTGCCGAGCGCGCGCGAGTGCCACGACGTCATGCGCAACCGCAAGCACGCGCTGAAGATGGCTTCCTGATCCAGGACGCCCAGCCGCACGAAAAGCCCCGCCACCGGCGGGCTTTTTTTAGGCGCGTTGTAACGCCATCACGCGGGCGGGGCGGAACTTCCACGCAACGAAGCCACGTGCGCGAACACGTGGCCTGCGGCCTCTCCAGGTGCTCGCCCCCGCGCGGCGCGCGGGCGCGAAACTCAATCCTTCAGCGCGCCTTCGGCCGGGTCGGTAGCGGCGTAGCTGGAATTGCGGATCTCCGCCGCGTGCGGGTGGCGCAGCGCGGCGCGCACCTCTTCGGGCAACTGGTCCACGGCCAGGATCACCTTGCCCGAATGCACGTCCGTGACCGCGCTCTGCGGCAGCACGAAGTCGCCGCCGTTCTGCACGTTGATCACGAAGGTGGATTCGTGCGGGCGCACTTCGCGCACGCCGGCCACGCCGATCTCGCCATCGGCCACGAACACCAGCTGGCCCGCTTCGATGCGGTCGGTCATGGCATGCACCTCATGAGGAAGAGATACCGCTTGCGGCGTGGCATGCCCGTGCATGCCCAACACCGCCGCGGTCGATGCATCATGCAACGCGGCGCCGTCCAAACAAGGTGGAGCGCGCTCAACCGCGCGAAGGCGGCTGCCGCGCGGAGGCATCCACCAGCGGGTAGCCGCTGAACGGCTTGACCTCGTCCATCAGGAACTGCGAGACAATGCGCTCCACGCCGTAGTCGCCGGCCAGCAGCAGGCGCGCGATGTCCTTCCAGTGGTGCACGTCGTTCACCACCACGCGCAGCAGGTAGTCGAACGCACCGGAGATTCGGCTGGCCTCCACCACTTCGGGCATCGCCAGGATGCGGCGGTCGAACTCGGTGAACTCTTCCAGCGCGTGCTGCTTGAAGGTCACCTGCGCCAGCACGACCGTGACCGAGCGGATGCGGTCCACCGCCACGTGCGCGCGATAGCCGCGGATCAAGCCGCGCGCCTCCAGCGTGCGCACGCGCGCCAGGCAGGCGCTGGGCGAAAGCGCCACGCGTTCGGCCAGCGCCTGGTTGGTGATGCGCGCGTCCTGCTGCAGCACGTCCAGGATCTTCAGGTCGGTGCGGTCGAGGGGCTTGGCGGTCATGGGGCTCCGGAGGCGGCGGGCGCCGCAGGTTGTTCGCTATTTGCCGGCACGGCCCGCAGATTCTGCGTTATTTGCCCGTGATACCGACCATATCTTCGGTTCCTTGCGGAATAACCCTAGCAGAATCATGGGCCTGGCCATAGCGCGGGCCCCGCCGATTCTGCTGGACAGCGGTGGCGGTTTTCACTTTCACTCGGTCCAACGCCATGCGGGCCGCCAGTGGGGATGCACCGGCGGCCGCTTCCATCGCTACCAGGGGACCGTGCCATGCCGTCGCAGCTCCACGTTCGCAAACTCGCCCGCGCCATCCGTCTGGGTTGTTGCCTGGGCCTGGCCACCGCCGCCGCGCCTGCCTGGGCGCAGGCCCCCGCGCCCGACGCCTCCGGCGAGGACGCCGCCCGGACGCTCGATACCGTCGTGGTCACCGCCGGCAAGCTGAAGGAATCGGTGCGCGAGATCGCCGGCTCCGCCTCGGCCGTCACCGACCAGCAACTGCAGGACATCGGCGCGCAGTCGCTGGCCGATTACATTCAGCGCACCCCGGGCGTGGTGTTCAACAACTACCAGCCCGGCGTATCGCACGTGGTGATGCGCGGCATCGCCACCAGCTCGGGCAACGTGCAGGGCCAGCCGACCACCGGCTACTTCCTCAACGAAGTGCCGCTGACCGAGCCGGGCTGGACCATCGCCATCCCCGACGTGGACGCCTTCGACCTCAACCGCGTGGAGGTGCTGCGCGGCCCGCAGGGCACGTTGTTCGGCTCGGCCTCGATGGGCGGCGCGGTGAACTACGTCGCCAACGTGGCCGACAGCAGCGCGTTCGACGCCGCCGCCGAGGCGACCGTCAGCCAGACCAAGAACGCCGATGTGGGCTACAGCGCCAAGGCGATGGTCAACGTGCCAATCAAGGAAGACCTGCTCGCCGTGCGCGCGGTGGCGCAGTATCGGGAGGATCCTGGCTTCCTGGACAACATCGGCACCGGCCGCAAGGGCGCCAACGACACCCAGCTCGACGGCGGCCGCCTGTCCATCGTGCTCACGCCCGGCGATGCCACCACGCTGACCTGGCTGAGCCTGCTGCAGAACATCGACAACGACGACAACAGCTACCAGATCGCCGGCCTGGGCGACCTGCAGCGCGACACCGCGCTGCCGGAGTTCACCCGCACCAAGATCGCCGTGCACAGCCTGCGCCTGGACCAGGACCTGGGCTTTGCCGACCTCACCGCCCTGCTCGCCTACCAGAAGAAGCAGCAGGACTGGCGTTTCGACTACACGCCCATCCGCGGCGCCTACAACGCCGATCTCGACCTGGACCTGACCTCGCCGCTGTACATCGACTCCGGCGGCGAGAGCCGCGGCAAGAGCATCGAGCTGCGCCTGTCGTCCAAGCCGGGCGGCCGGGTGGACTGGCTGATCGGCGGCATGTACTTCGATTCGGACAAGGACCTCTACGAGCAGATCGGCGCGCAGGGCGCGGCCGCCGCGTTCGACCAGTCCGCCCTGTTCGGGCCCGGCAGCGGTACGGTGATCGCCCCGGATGGCGAAATCTTCAACAGCTTTTTCACCCACCTCACCGGCTCGGAAGCGGCGCTGTTCGGCGAGGCCAGCTTCCACTTCAACGAACAGTGGAAGCTCACCGTGGGCGGGCGCCTGTTCCGCAACAAGGTGCGCACCACCTCGACGCAGGTGGGCTTCTCGACCTATCCGGGCGAGCCCATCGTCACCACGCAGCAAACCAAGGAAGACGGCTTCAACCCCAAGGTCGCACTGACCTGGCAGGCCACCCCGGACGTGATGTTCTACGGCCTGGTCTCCGAAGGCTTCCGCTTCGGCGAACCGAACACGGCCGGCCTGAGCGCCTACCCGGTGCCCTCGGGCTCCAGAAGCGACAGCCTGGTCAACTACGAACTGGGCACGCGCACCGGCTGGGCCGACGGCCGCCTGCTGCTCGATGCCACGCTGTTCTACGTGGACTGGAAGGACATCCAGCTGCGCCTGCAGACACCGGACTTCTACAACTACGCCAGCAACGGCGGCAAGGCGTACAGCCGCGGCGTGGAGTTCGCCGCCACCTGGCGCCCGGTGGATGCCTTCGAATGGCAGGCCACCGCCACCTGGCAGCACGCGCGCCTGGACGAGGACCTGTTCATCCTCTACTACGGCACCGCGCCGGCCGGCGCGCAGCTGCCGGGTTCGGCCGACTGGACGGTGAGCAACCTGCTGAGCTACCACTTCGATGCCATCTACCAGCCGACGCTGACGCTCGCGCACCAGTACGTGGGCAGTGGCATCAGCGACCTCAACTCGGCCGTGCCGGGCATCACGCCCAATCGCCAGGGCAACTACAACCTGTTCGACCTGCGCTACCGGATGACCTTCGGCACCACGGACGTGACGCTGTTCGGCAGCAACCTCACCGACAAGCGCGGCATCACCCGCAGCGTGTCGGAGACCAACGGCATCGGCGAAGGCCTGGTGCGGCCGCGCACCTACGGCGTGACCGTCCACTGGCGCTACTGACACGATGGACGGGAGGGTCTTCGTGAAGGCACGCGAGATCGGCCGCTGGCAGCTCGCGCTGCGCCGCAAGCCGCTGGAGGCGGTGGTGGCCGATGGCGAGCGCGCCGGCCTGCACCGGCGCCTGGGCGCGGGCAGCCTGATGGTGCTGGGCATCGCCAATATCCTGGGCGCCGGCATCTACGTGGTGACCGGCGCGGCGGCGGCCCACTTCGCCGGGCCGGCAGTGATGCTGTCCTTCGTGCTGGCGGCAATGGCCTGCGGGTTCACCGGGCTGTGCTATGCGGAACTGTCGTCGGTGATCCCGGTGTCCGGCTCGGCGTACTCGTATTGCCAGGTCACCCTCGGCGAGGGCGCGGCGTGGGCGCTGGCATGGATGGTGATCCTCGAATACCTGCTCGCCGCCGCCGCCGTGGCGGCCGGGTTCTCCGGCTATCTCACCAGCCTGCTCGGCGACCTGCACGTGCGGGTGCCGATGTGGCTGGCCACGTCCAGCGTCACCGCCACGCAACAGGACGGGCACACGGCGCTGGCCTTCAGCGGGGGCATCAACGTGGTGGCCGCGCTGGCGGTGCTGGCCGCCGCGGCCATCCAGATCGCCGGCGTGGGCCGCTCCGCGCTGGCCAACCTGGTGCTGGTACTGACCAAGATCGCGGTGCTGCTGGCATTCGTCGCGGTGGGCGCGCAGTTCGTCGATGCGGCGAACTGGCAACCATTCCTCCCCGCCAACGAAGGCGGCTTCGCGTATGGCTGGCCAGGCGTGCTGCGCGCGGCAGCGATGCTGTTCTTCGCCTACCTCGGTTTCGAAACCGTCTCGATGGCCGCCGCCGAGGCGCGCCAACCGCGCCGCGACGTGCCGCTGGGCATCCTCGGCTCGCTGGTGGTGTGCACGGTGCTGTACATCGCCGCCGGCGCGGTGCTCACCGGGCTGGTGCCGTTCCGCGAGCTCGGCGTGTCCGACCCGGTGGCGCTGGCGGTGGACCGCATCGGCTGGCCGGGCTTTGCCGGCGTGATCAAGATCGGCGCGCTAACCGGGCTGGGCTCGGTGCTGCTGGCCAACGCGTATGGCGCATCGCGCATCAGCCTGAGCATCGCGCGCGACGGCCTGCTGCCGGCGTTCTTCACCCGTGTGCATCCCCGGCTGGGCACGCCATGGCTGGCCAGCGTCGCCTTCGGCAGCGCGAGCGCGTTGCTCGCCGCGCTGCTGCCCATCGGCGTCCTTGGCGACCTGATCTGCCTGGGCATCGCCTCGGCGTTCATCGTGGTGTGCATCGCGGTGATGTGGCTGCGCTCCACGCGCCCGGCGCTGCGCGGCGGCTTCCGCGTGCCGCTGGGCGGGGTGTGGATCGGCCGCGCCTGGATCGGCGTGGTGCCCACGCTGGGCATCGCGATGTGCGTGGCGATGATGGCGCCGGTGCTGGGCGACATGTACGCGCAGGTGCGCCGCGGCGACCTGCTGCCCGCCAGCCTGCTGCTCGGCTACATCGCCGTCGGCGCGCTGATCTATCTCGTCTACGGCCAGCGCCGCGCGCGCCGGCAAGTGCAGGATTCCCACGCATGACCCCGCTCGACTTTCCCCTGGCCCAGGCGCTGCAGCTGGGTCGCCTGGACGCGCACGATCAACGGGCGCTGGTGCGCCGCGGCGAGCTTTCGCCGCGCGAACTGACCGCCGCGGCGCTCGTGCGCGCACGCCACCTGGACCCCGCGCTCGGCGCGCTGTGCCACGCCGACGCCGCCGCCGCGCTGGCCCGCGCCGACGCCGTGGACCGCGATGCACCGATGGCCGGCGTGCCGTGGCTGCCGAAGGATTCGCTGCGCTATCCCGGCATGCCTACGCGCGGCGGCTCTCGCTCGCGCAGCAACGCGCCGGCCGCGGACGCCTCGCCGTTCGTGCAGCGCTTCGACGCGAGCGGGCTGGTGGCGATCGGCAAGAGCACGATGCCCGAGTTCGGCCTGATGGGCTCCACCGAACCGCTGCTCGGCCCGGTGACGCGCAACCCGTGGTCGCCGGCGCATTCGCCGGGCGGCTCCAGCGGCGGCGCGGGGGCGGCGCTGGCGGCCGGCATCGTGCCGCTGGCGCATGGCAGCGATGGCGCGGGCTCGATCCGTATTCCGGCCTCGGCCTGCGGCGTGGTCGGCCTCAAGCCCGGACGCGGCGCCACGGTGCCGGTGCGCGGGCGGCATGCCATCGAAGACCTGATTGTCGCCGACAGCCTGATGTCGCGCAGCGTGCGCGATACCGCCTGGGCCTTCGCCACCGCGCATCCGGACGCCGGCATCGACCTTGCCGGCCTGGCGCGCGCGCCCAGGCGGCTGCGCATCGGCGTGGTGGCCGATTCGCTGCCCGGCCTGGCGCCCGATCCGGCGGTGGCCCGCGTGCTGGAAGTGGCCGCGGACCTGTGCGCCTCGCTCGGGCACCAGGTCGAAAGCACGACGTATCCGCTGCCCGGCGCCGATGTCTGGCAGGCGCTGTACACGCTGTGGTCCCGTCTGGGCCTGGATGCGGTGGAGCTGGCCGCTGCGCAGGGCGGCGATGCCTTCGCCGCCGACGCGCTGGAACCGTGGACGCACGGGCTGGCGGACCACCACCGCCGCCACTGCGGGGTGGCCGAGCTGGAGCAGGCCTATGCGGTGCTGGCCGCGCTCCCGCCGGCGTTCACCGCCTTCCACCAGCGCCACGACGTCGTGCTGACGCCGACGCTGCGCACGCCGCCGCCGAGGCTGGGCGAACTGGCCCCGGATCGCGATTTCGACGCGCTGATGCCGGCCATGTTCCACTGGATGAGCTACACCCCGCTGCAGAACCTAGCCGGCACGCCGGCGATCTCGCTGCCGCTGGGCCAGGCCGGCGTGCTGCCGGTGGGCGTGCAGTTCGCCGCCGACCGCGGGCAGGAGCCGCTGCTGCTGCAGCTGGCCGCCGAACTCGAACAGGCCGCGCCGTGGGGCCATCGCTGGCCCGCGCATTCGGTGGCCACCACTTTGAAGGAGCCGCACTGATGGGACACGCCCGCGACAGCCGCTATGCCGCGCGCAGCCAGGACGACCTCCTGCGCCTGCTGGCCGCCCAACCCTTCGCCTGGCTGGTCTCGGCCGGCGGCGAGGATGCCGCGTTCACCCCGCTGCCACTGCGCGCCGAATGCGATGCCCAGGGGCGGTTGGTGGCCCTGCGCGGCCATCTCGCGCGGCGCAACCCGCACGTGGCGCGGCTGCGCCGCGACGGCCGCGCGCAGGCGCTGGTGATGGGACCGCATGCCTACGTTTCGCCGAGCTGGCTGGACGACCGCACCCAGGCGCCGAGCTGGAACTACGCCGCCGCGGTGTTCGAGCTGGACGTGGCGGTGAGCGAGGACGCGGCCGACATCCAGGCCGAACTCGATGCGCTGGTCACGCAGATGGAAGCCGGGCGCGCGCATGCCTGGTCGCTGGCGGAGATGGGCGAGCGCTATGCGCGGCTGGCGGCCGGCGTTACCGCGCTGCGCGGCGTCGTGCGCGAGGTCCGCGCGACCTTCAAGCTCGGCCAGGACGAGGCACGCCACGATTTCGCCCAGCTGCTGCTCGGCCTGCAGGCCGGCGGCGAGGATGCGCTGGTGGCGTGGATGCGCGATTTCGCCGGGGACGACGCATGAGCCGCAGCCTGGACGCGCTGGACCCGCAGATCCGCCGCTTCATCGAGGAGGTCTGCCGCGAAGGCGCGCGCCTGCGGGGCGATGGGCAGCCCGGCTGGCCGCAGCGCCGCGTCATCGCCGCGCAGGCACGCGCGCCCTGGCGCGAAGGCGGCCCGCGGATGCGCGAGGTGGCCGACCTGCGCCTGCCGTCCACGCACGGCGAGTTCGGCCTGCGCATCCTGCATCCGCAGGCCGCCGCGCCCTCGCCTTCGCCGGCGCTGGTGTACCTGCACGGCGGCGGCTGGTGCCTATTCGGGCTGGATACGCATGACCGGCTGTTGCGCGAATACGCCGACGCGACGCGGCTGCCGGTGGTGGCCATCGACTACAGCCTCGCGCCCGAGCATCCCTACCCCGCCGCGCTGGACCAGGCGGTGGCCGCGCTGGCGTGGTTGCGCGAACACGGCGCCGCGTTCGGGATCGATCCCGCGCGGCTGGCGCTGGGAGGCGATTCGGCCGGTGCCAACCTCGCTGTCGCCGCCGCGCTGCGCTTGCGCGAGCAGGGCGAGCTCTCGCGCATCCATGCGCTGCTGCTGAACTACGGCGCCTGGACACCGGCGCTGTCCGATCACGCGCGGCGCACGCTCGGCACCGCCGAGGACATGCTAAGCGGCGCGGAGATGGACGAGTTCTGGGAGGCCTACCTCGGTCCCGATGCGGCGCGGGTGGCCGGGCCGTTCTCCGCCCCCTTGCTGGCGCGGCTGCACGATCTGCCGCCGGCGATGATGCTGTGGGGCGATCGCGACGTGCTGGCCGAACAGAATGCCCGGATGGCCCAGGCACTGGCCGACGCCGGCGGGGTGGTGCGCACGCAGGTGTACGCCGGCGCGCCGCACAGCTTCATCGAGGCGATGGCGGTTTCCGATCAGGCGCGCGAGGCCGTGGCTCGCGGCGCGGCCTGGGTACGCGATCATCTTTCCCCTTCCTCCCTGCCAGGACACGCCGCATGACCTCGACGCTGCACCGGCTGCTCGCCGCCTGCCTACCGTTGGCCCTGCTCTGGCCGGGCGCCTCCGCCGCGCAGACCGCGGCGGAGCGGCCGACACCAGAGAAGATCATGGCGCTGCGCAGCGTCGGCGATCCGCAGATCGACCGCGACGGCCGCTGGATCGCCTATACGGTCGGCACGCCGCAGCCGCGGGGCAGGCCGCCGCGCAGCCGTATCTGGCGCGTGCCCGCGACCGGCCCCGCCGCCGCGCGCGAGCTGCCCGCGCCGGAGCGCGCCAGCGAGGAACATCCGCGCTGGACGGCCGATGGACGGCACCTGGATTTCCTCTCCAACCGTGCGCTGCCCGGTTCGGTGCAGACGCCCGCGCTGGCCGGCACGCAGGTGTGGCGCGTGGATGCGCAGGGCGATGCGGCGATGCCGATCACCCGCTCCGCGCACGATGTCAGCGCCTTCGAGGTCTCGCACGACGGCACGCGCATCGCCTACCTGGCCACCGACGGCGTGGACGCCGACGCCCAGCGCGCGGCCGACGCCAAGGACGACGCGGTGCGCGTCGATCACCCCACGCGGTTCTCGCGCGCGTGGGTGCGCGACCTGCGCAGCGGCGATACGCGCGCGCTCACCGCGCCGGGCCTGCAGGTGCACGACCTGGCGTGGTCGCCGGACGGGCGCGTGCTGGCGCTGCGCGTCTCCGACGGCACCACGCTCAACGATTACTGGTACCGCTCGCGCGTGGTGCTGGTGGACGCCGGCAGCGGCGCGCTCGGCCAGGTGCTCGAAGCGCGCGCCTCGGCGCATCCGCTGCAGTGGTCGCCGGACGGCACGCGCCTGGTGTACGGCCACCTGGGCGACCACGGCATGACCGCCGAGATCACCGTGCACGACATCGCCAGCGGCCGCCGCACCGTGCTCGGCGCGGACTGGGACGGCACGCTGTGGCTGGCACGCTGGCAGGACGCGCGTACGCTCATCGGCCAAGGCCAACGCGGCGTGCGTGGCAGCTTCCTGCGGCTGGACGCGGCCACGGGCCGCGCGCGCCAAGTGGCGCGGCCGCAGATCCCGTTCCAGTCGTTCACCACCGCGCGCAACGGGCGCAGCGCGTACCTCGGCATACGCGACGACCAGCCTGCCGAGGTCTGGACGCTGGAGGGGGGCAAGCTCGCCGTTCGCACCGACACGCACCCGGAAGTCGCGCGCTGGGCACACGGGCGGGTGCGCGAGCTGGAATGGACCTCCTCGCGCGATGGCCTGCGCATCACCGGCCTGCTGGTCACCCCGCCCGATTGGACCCCCGGCACGCCGCTGCCCACGCTGGTGCAGGGCCACGGTGGGCCCGCGTGGGCATGGTGGTCCGGCTGGCTCGGCTCCTGGCACGACTGGGCGCAGCTGCTCGCCACGCACGGCTACGCGGTATTCCTGCCCAACCCGCGCGGGTCGGAGGGCGGCGGCCCCGCGTTCGCCGAAATGGCGCGCAACGATTGGGGCGGCGCGGATTTCCAGGACATCCTTGACGGCGTGGACCTGCTGGAACGCGAAGGCGTGATCGACCCGCAGCGCCTGGCGATCGGCGGCTGGAGCTATGGCGGCTACCTGTCCGCGTGGGCGGTGACGCACAGTGACCGCTTCAAGACCGCCATCGTCGGCGCGGGGGTGATCGACATCGGCGCGATGGCACTGACCACCGACACGCCGGACTACCTGCCGGGCTATTTCGGCGACCCGCTGGCGAACCGCGCCGCCTACGACGCGCACTCGCCCATCCGCTACGTCGACCGGGTGAAGGTGCCGGTACTGATTCTGCACGGCGAGCAGGACAAGCGCGTGCCGCTCTCGCAGGGCGAGATGTTCTACCGAGCGCTGAAGTTCAACGGCACGCCGGTGGAGATGGTGACGTATCCGCGCGGCCCGCACTGGTTCTTCGAGCGCGAGCACGGGCGCGACGTGCAGCAGCGGGTGCTGGATTGGCTGGATTTGCAGTTGGGTGTGAAGCGGACGCCTTAAACCACCGCCCCGTGCGGCCCCGCACCGCGCAAGGAAGAAGGCTGCCTTCCGGCAGCCTTCTTTCCTCTTCAGCGCAGCAGGGCGATCAGGGTCCGGTCGCGCGGGCACCTCACTCATTGACCAGTTCCGCCCATACTTGGATGCGGAGGGTGAAATCAGGATTCCTTCTCAAGAAGCTGATGCCGCGCTGGAGTCTTGCCAAGACGCTTGCCAATCGGACCCTCGACTCAGGCATTTGACCGGAATTGCAAGACCTCGCCGTCTGGGCGCTGAAAGGCACAGTGGACGATGCCAGCCGAGTCTGTTGGCTTGATTCGCCATGGCGCCTTCAACGCCACGATCCAACTCGGATGCGCTTCGCAGTGGCAAACCGAGGTCGGTTTGCCGCCCTCTCCCGCGGGGGAGATGAACCGTCCCGGTCATGCCAGGTCAGTCGCCCAGCTCCCCACCCTCGGGAACCCATACGAAGCTGCTGTCCCTGGCCTTGATCCGCCCCAACCCGGGAAAGGGGAAGTGCACTGCGTAGATGCGCACGTTGCCCTCGGCAACGCGTTGCAGCAGCGCGCGCCGGCTCGCCTGCGCCTGCGGCGCATTCTCGTCGTACTCCACGGTCCATTCCGGCCGCTGCACGGAAATCACGTAGTGGTGAGCCGTGTCTCCGAGATAGAGCAAGCGCTCGCCACCCGATGCGATCTCGTACGCACTGTGCCCGGGCGTGTGCCCTTCGACGGCCACCGAGGTGACCACGCCCGGCAGCACCTCCGAGCCGGGCTGGAAGGCCACGACTTTCGGCGCGATTGCGGCAACGAGCGCGGTATCGCCATCGCGCTTCAGCGCCTCCCATTCCTGCGCCGAGAGGTGGATGCGGGCATTGGGGAAGGCCAGCGCACCTTCGCGCGTCAGCAACCCGCCCGTATGGTCCGGGTGCCGGTGCGAGAGGAAGATATCGGAGACCTGGGACGGATCCACGCCCGCATCGCGCAGCGAAGCCGGCAGGCGGCCGGCTCGCGTAAAGGACGCGTTCCCCGCTCCAGTATCGAACAACAGCACCTGCGTCCCGTTGCGGACCAGCAGCGGCTGGATGCTCAGGCGCAGCGAATCGGTCGGGAGGTTCGCCGAGGCCAGCAGGGCCGCCACGTCCTCGACGGGCCGACCGACGCCGAAGGTCTTGCCATCGTTGGGAACCTCGATGTCCCCATCCTTCAGTGCAACGGCATCAAGCGCACCGATCTTGAAATGGAACACATCAGGGTGGTCCGCCTGCCGCGCCGTCGGCCCCACCGCGGCCGCATTTGCGTCGGTTGCAGCCGGCTGGGACGGCGAACATCCGGAAAGCAACGGACCGGCCACGATGGCAGCCAGGATCAAGGAAAACGTCGTCCGGCTCATGGGAGCACCTGGCACAGGAAAGGAGCGTCACTGTACAACCCGCCAAGGGCGATCGCACCGGTGGAAGAGCGCGAGCTGGTAGAGGCGAGGAAAGGTGGCACTGCCTCTGGGCTGGATGGAGCGCTCAACCGGGTCCACTTAGTCCTGTCGAAGAATCCGCAGCAACGAGCTCCTCCGCACGCAAGCTCACTGCCTTCAACCCTTCGGGGAATTGTAGAGGTCATCGGAGGCGCCGTTCGAACGTCTGCACGATGGCTTGGCGCCCCCGGGCTCTACGCAATGCGATAGAGCACAGGGGATGGTCGCAAGGCCAATCAAATGTTACGTTATAACCAATCGACGGCCTGGGCCGTCGCTGTCCGCTGTTCCCCTCCCTACCTGCATGCCCATGAAAATCCGCACTCTGGCGGCCGCGATCGCGGCCGTCTGCCTGTCCACGCAGGCCTACGCCCAGTCGGGCGATTCCGCCCTGACCCTGGGCAAGGTCGATGTGCACCAGCACGCCGACGGGCAGCTCACCGCGCACCAGGTGCTGACCTCGGTCGACGTGCTGGGGGCCGACCAGATCGAGGACAAGAACGTGTCGCAGAGCTGGGAACTGCTGGGCCAGATGCCCGGCATCCAGCTGACCGAAACCCGGCAGGGCGCGGAGTCCGGCAAGGTCAGCTTCCGCGCGTTCAACGGCGAGGGCTACCTCAACGCCATCAAGACGCTGATCGACGGCATCCCCAGCAACGTCAACAGCGGCAACCAGCGCTTCATCGACATGCTGTTCCCGCTGGAGATCAGCTACATCGAGGTGGTGCGCGGCACCAACGACCCGCGCTACGGGTTGCACAACATCGGCGGCAACGTCAATTTCGGGACCCGCCAGGGCGGCAACTACACCGATGCGCGCCTGGGCTACGGCAGCTACGACACCCGCAGCGCGCAGTTGGCGATCGGGCGCGAGGGCAACGATATCGCGCAGAACTACTTCCTCGGCTACCAGGATTCGAACGGCTACCGGGCCAACGACGCCTCGAAGAAGTACGGCATCGGCGGCAAATGGTTCCATGGGAGCCTGGAAGACGATGGCCTGCGCGTGGGCCTGACGGCGCGCGCCTACCACAACGAAGCCGAGGAGCCCGGCTTCATGACGGCGGCGGAGATGAAGGCCGACCGGCGCGCTTCGGAGCTGCGCAACCGCAACGACGGCGACGATCGCGACATGCGCCAGTTCACCGCGAGCGTCGATTTGAAGCTGGCCGACGCTCTCTACTTCGGCACCAAGCTGTACTACAACCGGTACGAGGACGACCGCCGCATCACCTTCAGCGACCTGCCGACCGGCAATGCCCCGCGGCAGCGCCGCATATGGGACGAGCGGCAGGCAGGCATGCTGGGCGTCCTGACCTGGAACGCCAGCGACGTGCTCACCCTGGAAGGCGGCTTCAACTACGAGCAGCAGGACAACCGCTACCAGCGCTTGCGCTTCAGCTATTCCGAGCCGACCGACTTCTGGACCACCCCGGCCAGGGTCCAGAACGACGAGCGGCACACCTTGGACAACTGGGGCGCCTACGTGCAGGCCATCTACCAGCCGATCGAGGCGTTGAAGATCGTGCCGGCCTACCGCATCGACCGCTACGACGGCGATACCCGCCTGGTGGACGGCAGCACCGGCCGGCTGCAGCGCTACGGCAACATCGACCAGCCCAAGCTGAGCGTGGTGTACGCCCTGGCGCCCGGCGCCAACGTCTACGCCAACTGGGGGCGCACCGCGCAGGTCCTGACCGGCGGCACCGCCCCGGCCTACCTGACACCCGGGCAAGGCGCGATGAGCCCTTCCACCAACACCGGCATGGAACTGGGCATCAAGTTCAGCCCGTTCCGGGGCGCGCAGGCGCGCCTGGCGATCTGGCAGCAGGATGCCGAGAACGAGATCTCCAACATGCCCGCCACCGGCACCACGGTGCAGTTGGGCAAGACCCGGCGCCGCGGCGTGGACGCGCAGATCACCGCCCACCTGGGCGAGCGCTGGACGGCGTGGGCGTCGCACGCCTACCAGGAAGCCAAGATCGAGCACGATGGCCGCCTTGGCGTCGAGTCGCTGGAAGGCAACGAGGTGGCCGCCGTGCCGCGCTACATCAGCAACATCGGCCTGGACTTCCAGGCCACCGAGGCGCTGAAGCTGGGCCTGCAGGGCCGCGCGCAGGGCGATTACTACCCGGAAGAGAGGAACGTGGCCGGCAAGTACGGCGGCTTTGCCGTGCTGGACCTGAGCGCCCGTTACCGGATCAGCCCCGCGTGGAGCCTCGACCTGCAGGTGAAGAACGCCACCGGCCGCGAGTACGCCTATGTCTGGTACGACACCTTCTTCCAGGCCCAGGCGCAGCCGATGTTCTCGCCGGCGGCCGGCAGGCAGCTCTACGTGGGCATCGACATGAAGCTCTGACGGTCCGGCCGCGCAGCTTGGGCTGCGCGGCAGCGCCACGCTTCAGGCGCCGGGGAACTCGGCCTCGTTCATGTAGGCGATTTCCCAGGTGTGCCCGTCCAGGTCCTCGAAGCTGCGCTGGTACATGAAGCCGTAGTCCTGCGGCTCGCCCGGCTCCTTGCCGCCGGCGGCCAGCGCCTTGTCCAGGAGCGCATCGACCGCGGCGCGGTCGGGCGCGGACAGCGCGACCAGGGTCTGCAGTTCCTTGTGCGCGTCGGCGACGGCTTTCTTGGTGAAACCCTGGAAGAACGGGCGGACCAGCAGCATCACGTGGATGATGTCGCTGACCACCACGCAGGCCGCGTTCTCGTTGGTGAACGTCGGGTTGATGCTGTAGCCGAGCGACGTGTAGAAGGCTTTCGACTTTTCCAGGTCGGCGACCGGCAGGTTGACGAAGATCTGGGTGGGCATGGTGAGGCTCCTGGGCGTGTGGGTCCGGCCGGCCGCGAACGGCCGGTTGGCTGGGGATTCGGGGTGTACGGGGCTCAGCCGCGGACGGCCGCTTCGATCGTGGCGACGTCGATCTTCCGCATCTGCATCATCGCGTCGAACGCGCGCTTGGCGGCGGCGCGGTCCGGGCCGGTGAAGGCGTCGAGCAGGGCGACCGGGGTGATCTGCCACGACACGCCCCACTTGTCCTTGCACCATCCGCAATGGCTTTCCTGGCCGCCGTTGCCGACGATCGCGTTCCAGTAGCGGTCCGTCTCGGCCTGGTCGGCGGTGGCGACCTGGAACGAGAACGCCTCGCTCTGCGCGAACGCGGGGCCGCCGTTGAGGCCCACGCACGGGATGCCCATCACCGTGAACTCGACGGTCAGCACCTTGCCCTCCTTGCCCGACGGATGGTCCGCCGGCGCGTGGTGGATCGCGCCCACCGACGAGTCGGGGAAGGTCTCGGCATAGAAGCGCGCCGCGCCTTCCGCATCGTCGTCGTACCACAGGCAAATGGTGTTCTTCGCTGGCTTGCTCATGTGTTTGCTCCTTGTTGGGTCCTGGCGACGGGGTGGGCCTCAGGCGGCCTTCAACGGCCCGGCGACCTTGTAGGTGGTGATGGCGAGCCCGGAGGGCGTGGTTGTCGTATCGATCCGCTCGAACGCCCGTGGCGGCGTGCCCTCGGCGAAGAGGCGCTTGCCCGTGCCCAGCAGCACCGGGTAGACCGCCAGCACCACGTCGTCCACGAGCCCGTGCTCGAGCAGCGTCGAGGTCAGCGTGGAGCTGCCCCAGAGCACCAGATCCGGCCCGTCCTGCGACTTGATCCGGCGCACGCCGGCGACGACGTCCGGCCCGAGGGCTTCGAACGGGCCCCACTGCAGGCTTTCCGGGCGGTGGGTGGCCACGTACTTCCTGGCCGCATTGAGCCCGTCCGACAGCGGGCTGCTTGGCGCCTTGGGCCAGTAGCCCGACCAGATGTCGTAGGTGCGCCGGCCGAGCAGCAGGTCGAAGCGCGGGCCCTGCACGGCGGTGAGCGCGTCGCGTCCTTCGGGGGTGCGGTACGGCAGGGTCCAGTCGGCGTAGGGGAAACCGTCTTCGTCGGCGGAGTGCTGGATCACGCCGTCCAGCGAGATGTGTTCGAAGATCCTGAGCTTTCGCATGTCGCCTCTCCTTGTCGTGTGGGCGCGTCAGGCGGTGGGCTTCATGCAGTTCACCATCCACGGCTTGCCGTAGCGGTCGACCAGCATGCCCCAGCGCTGCGCCCAGAAGGTCTCGCCGATCGGCGCCACGACCTTCCCGCCCGCGGACAGCTCGGCGAAGATGCGCTCGGCCTCCTCGATGCTGGCCACGTCGATGTTGACCGTGGTGTTGTCGACCCCGGCCACCGCCTCCCCGCCGCATATGCCGGCGGCGTTGTCGGCGCCCATCAGCTCCGCGCCCTCGGCCAGCAGGTGGATGTTGGCGACCTGCGATTTCATCTCCTCGGGCATCGGCGGCGCGCCTTCCATCGGCGGCATGTCGCCGTAGCCCACCACCGACAGGATCTCGCCGCGCAGCACCCGGGCGTAGAAGTCGAAGGCCTCGCGGCACTGGCTGTCGGCGAACATCAGGTAAGGAATCAGCTTCATCGTGGTATCTCCGGCAGTCGTGGTCAGTGGGCGGCGTTGGCGCGGGCGGCGGCTTCGGCGAACACGCGTTGTTCCTGCTCGCGCAGTTCCGGGGTGAAGGCCTCGCCGAAATCCTCGGCCTCGAACACCGGGCGGATCTCGACCTCGGCGCCGCCGTCGAACGGGGCGCGCTTCAGCCACTCCACCGCCTCCTCCAGCGAGCGCACCTGCCACAGCCAGAACCCGGCGACCAGTTCCTTGGTCTGGGCGAACGGGCCGTCGATCACGCTGCGCTGCTTGCCGTCGAAGCGCACCCGCGCCCCGCGGCGGCTCGGGTGCAGCCCCTCCCCGGCCAGCAGGATGCCGGCCTTGGACAGGGCCTCGTTGTAGTTGCCCATCTCCGCCAGCAACTGTTGCGAAGGCATGACGCCGGCTTCGCTATCGGCATCGGCCTTGACGATGACCATCACTTTCATGTCGTTCTCCTCGGTTAGGGCCGGGATTGCCGGCTTTCACTAGGTACGACGGTTGAGGATGGCGGAGATCGACAGGTGGCCGGAAATTTTTTTCTGGCCGGGCTTGTTGCGGCGCGCCATGGCGAGACGGCAAGGAGGAATCGTAAGCTTCCCCGTCAAGCAGGCATTTCAAAAGCAGAACTTCCGGCGACGCGTTGGCGGTACTCGGCCGGGGTCAGATCGCCGAGCGAATCGTGGGGACGCTCCTCGTTGTACTCGAGCATCCACCAGTACGCGGCCTCGCGCACGTCGTCGAGGCGGGTGAACAGGTGCTGGTCCAGGACCTCCTCGCGGAAGGTCCGATTGAAGCGTTCGATGTAGGCGTTCTGGTTGGGCTTGCCGGGCTGGATGTACCGGATGGCCATGCCGTTGAGCTTGGCCCACTGCACGAAGGCCTCGCCCAGGAACTCCGGGCCGTTGTCGGTACGCAGGACCTGCGGCAGGCCGTGGTCGCGCTTGAGCTGCTCGAAGATGCGGACCAGGCGCGTGGACGAGATCGAGGTGTCGACCTCGATGTGCAGCGCCTCGCGGTTGAAGTCGTCGACCACGTTGAAGGTCCGGAAGCGGCGGCCACACGCCAGCGCGTCGGCCATGAAATCCGCTGACCAGACGGCATCGGGCAGCAGGGGAACGTAGAGCGGTACGCGTTCGCGCTTGGGCAGCCGCTGCTTGGCCTTGCGGCGCAGATTGAGCTTCATCGCCTTGTACACTCGGTAGATTCGCTTGTGGTTCCAGTCCGGACGCGCACGGCGCAGGACCTTGCAACACTTCCAGAAGCCGCGGCTCGGGCGATTCTCGACCACCTCGGCCAGGGCCGCGATGATCTCGGCATCCCGTACCGTCCAGTGCACCGGCGGCTGGTACCACGCTGCCCGCGACAACCCAACGCAATCACAGGACCGGCTCAGGGGCCGCGTGTGCACCTCGACCAGGTACCGCACGGCCTCGCGCTTCTGCTCCGGCCCTACAGTTTTTTTGCGATCAGATCCTTCATCGCGGCGTTGTCGAGCGCCAGCTCGGCGTACATCCGCTTGAGCCTGGCGTTCTCCGCTTCCAGGTCCTTGACACGCCGCAGCTCGGAGGCCTCCAGGCCGCCGTACTTCGACTTCCACTTGTAGTAGGTCGGAACGCTGATGCCGGCCTGCCGGCAGATGTCCTTGACCGGCACGCCGGCGTCGGCCTGCTTGAGGATCGAGACGATCTGGGTCTCGGTGAAACGGGACTTCTTCATGGAACCTCCTGGCTGGGGAAAACATGCCAGAAAGTTCTACTTATGGGGTGTCTGCGGATCGGGGAAGCTTACGGAATGGCCCCGTCCGCGACCCTTTGCCCGGCTGCGGATCGCCGGTCCAGTTGCGCCGCCGATCCCGGCCAGGGTGGACGATCAGCGTGGACTAACGGGGTCAGGTTGGCTTCCTACGACGTAACGCGCCGACTTCCGATCAGATGTGGCGGCGCTACTCGATGCCGGCAATGGCGCTCTTCCGTCACGCTTGTCGGCATGGCTCGACTCCCGCGCATCGATCTTCCCGGCATCTCGCAGCACATCATTCATCGGGGCAAGGAGTAACGGGGTCAGGTTGACTTCTTGAAGCCCTGACCGACATCTAGTTCCAACAGCAACGCGCCCTCGGCCATGACGTCTTCCGCGCGATGGTTGAAGCCAAAACCCATCGCTTCGCTGGCGTCAGGCCCAGCGCATCGACCTCGTAAACCCACCACTCCTGCTTCGTAAGTGAACCTGACCCCGTTAGCCCACACCGCACCATGATAGGAAGTGGGCCTGATCTCTTTTCCACAGGGACGTGAACCTGGCCCGGTTTCCCATCCCTCACATCCACCACTACACCGCATTCTATTGTGGAAGCGACTACTGATGGTTTGCTGAGCGCTGCACGTGCTGTTCGTAGACCTGGCGCAGACGCTCAAAGTCAAACAGCGGATTGCCATAAAGGAAGCTAGGTGAACATACATCGCCCTTCCGATCTGGTCTGGAATGCTCGTGATCTGGTGCAAAAGGGAGATCGGGGTGATGCGGCGCCGAATCGGCGCGGTACACCGCCTTTTTACTATCCTGGTGCTTAAGCACGTACGCATAGTCGCCCAGCGAGCGGAACCGCAGCACCCAGCGCCAACCATCCTGCATCTCGATCCGAAGGTTCCAGCCGTTGTCTCTTTTGCTCGCCTCACCCGCCGTCCCACCGAGCGCCTGCGCGACCAACGTGTGGATCTGCGGGATCAACGTGTCAGGGATGTGTTCGCCTCGGTACACCTGCGGCGGGAGATTAAGCGAGAGTGAGAAGACGGATGCCAGATAGGTGAGCAGATTGGGTTCGGCCTGCGCCGCACGCATGTGAGCGGCGCAAAGCGGCACATGGACCAACGTCGCTTCGTGGGTGCCGTTGCCGAGTGTGGTGCGGGCATTGGCCACCGCCGGGCTCGCACAAGCGATACATCCACCCAATCCTGAGAGCACCACCGACCGTGCGACGGTGGTGGCATCGAGTCGCCCCTCAGACAGAGCTGTGGCCTCGACATTGGTCTTTTCCGCCCATTCATGCCAAGCATCGAACACGTGGCGCGTGGCCTCGGTGTCGAGCCCGGCGTAGAACTCACTATGCCCAGGCAGGCGTACCCACCGATGCACGTCCTCGACAAAGGGTTCCCGGCCACGGTATCGATATGTGCGTACACACCCGCAGTGATCCGTCTGTAGATAGACGAGGATCTGCTCTGGTGGATCCATGATGGAGAAGCGCTGGGCGGCAGCCGCGACCAGCTTGCCCCACGAGATAGGGTCGTAGGTGACGCATTCGATAAGGAACGGATGACGCTTCTCGATATCATCGAAGTTCTTGAACGACAGACAGGCAACGAAGAGATCCAACGTCGCACCATCGGCGACGTCGTCGCCGATTTCCTCGACAAACGCGTCGATGTTGATCAGTTGCCAGTTATTGTGTCCCAACACCACGATTCCCGTTCTTTGGAGGAATGGACCAGTTGACTTACTACCAGAAGTGAACTTACCCCTTTTATTCAAGCATCCCCTACCCCCATTGCGATGTCCGCAGGACATCAATCAACTCCCGCTCGAAGATCCTAAACGATTCGTGCATGCGCAGAGGCGAAAATTCACTTATTCCAGATGCGACTAAGGACTTCCTTCTCCCGATCTCCGCTCTAAAATGAGCAAGTTTCCTCCCCGCTAACTCAGAGGCCGCCACCAACTTTTCCTCCAGCAAGGCCTTAGGATCCGCCCTTCTCTGGGAGACTAACGGGACAGGTTGACTTCCTACGACGTAACGCGTCGACTTCCGATCAGATGTGGCGGTGCTACTCGATGCCGGGAATGGCGCTCTTCCGTCACGCTTGTCGGCATGGCTCGACTCCCGCGCATCGATCTTCCCGGCATCTCGCAGCACATCATTCATCGGGGCAATAACCGGCTGCCCTGCTTTCTTGATGATGGCGACCGCGTTCGCTACTTGCACCTGCTGCATGACGCCATGCTTGCCACCGGGTGCCAACTGCATGCCTACGTGCTGATGAACAATCACGTACATCTACTCGCCACGCCACCAGAGGCCGGAAGAGTCGAGAAGATGATGCAGCGTGCGCACTCGGCGTTGACGCCCCATCCATCCCGGCTTGCCCTTGGCAACGACCCAGTCGAACGATCCAGCGCATATCGCGCCTTGCTCGATGAAGCCCTCCCCGGCGAATTGCTGGCTGACATCCGCATCCACCTCCAACAGCAGCGCGCCCTTGGTCATGACGCCTTCCGCGCGATGGTCGAAGCCAAGACCCATCGCTACAGGTCGGTCGGCGGGCAATGCAGCTGCACCAGGTCGAGCGTGTCGGCCTCCAGGTTACGCAGGCTGCGGTCGATGGAGCCTTCCAGAGCCGATTTCTCTACGGAACGGCCGGTGCGACCGAAGATTCTGGTTCGCATGGGGGCAATGTACTCGTGCGGCCGGCGTCCGCGCCGGGCATGCGGCCGAACGTCCCCCGCCAACCGCCTGATAGCACAAACCGCAACGCTACCGAATGCGCGCACCCGCATCTTCGTTCCGCTATCCGATCCTTGTAACATCCTGCCCTGGGGAGACCGTCATACGCAGACAAGGAGTTTTGCGATGAATGCGATCCACTCCAAGAGCGCGCTGCTGTACGGGCAGATCAGGCGCGCCCTGCAGTCGGGGCGTTACCTGCCCGGGCAGCGGATCGATCCGGCCATGCTCGCGGCCGAGTTCAAGACCAGCCCCACGCCCGTGCGGTTCGCCCTTTACCGCCTGGTCGGCGAGGGCCAGGTCGCCGATCATGGCCGCAGCGGGCTGCACGTCCCGCTGCCCACCGAGATCGCCCTGCGCGACCTGTACGACTGGATGCAGCGCCTGATGCTGATGGCCTGCGATCTCGGCTTCGCCGCGGCGGGGTGGGCCACCGGCAAGGCGGAGCCCGCATCCGCCGCCGACGACTTGGTGAAGCACACCTGGCAACTGTTCGACGCGATCGCCCGCGCCACCGGCCACCGGTCCCTGCACCATGCCGTGAGGCAGGCCAACGACCGGCTGGCACCGATCCGCCGGGCCAAGCGGGGATTGATCGATCACGCCTGCGAGGAATTGTCGGAGCTGCAGCGGCACTGGCAGGAAAGGAACATCCCGGCCCTGCGAGTCGCGCTGCGCGACTACCACGAACGGCGCAAGGAACGGGTGCCCTGCATCGTGGCCAGGCTGAACGAGAGCCGCGACCGGCTCCACTGACGGCGGCCCGTCCTGTCGAATCCACGAAGACGAGTCAGAATTCTCCTGCCCCACGAAGAGAAAAAATCCGACAGCGCGGCGCGCCCTGCCGGGCTGCCATTCCCGGCCGATGCCGTCCACAGCTCCTGATTCCCACGAGGAAGGCATGAGCCAACCGAGTCCGCTACTGGCGGCGATCGCAGCCGCCATCCTCTTGCCGGCATGATCGACCGATTCGCCTCCGCCCGCTCCTGCCGCGGCCGGTAGCCTGCCGAGCCACACGCGGTCCGCCGCGGCGACCGCCCCGGCGAATTCGTCTCCAACCTGATGCTGGGCGGCCTGCAGTTGGACGACGACCAATGCCTGCAGGCGCGGCCGCTATGTCTTCGGCGGCCCCGTCGTCACCCAGGACGAAATGAAGCAGCCGCCGACGCCATCGCCGCCTGGCCAGTAGCGCAAACCTGCCTCCGTTCCCGCATGACCGCGGTCACACCTGGAAATAATCATCGGATTGCAACGCAATAATCATTTGAAAATCAAAAATCCTGCCTCCTACGCTGCATCCGCCATGAGGTCCATGGCGCAAACGTAGGAGACAGCGATGAACGCGAACGAGAACACCCGTACCAACCCGCAGGAAGACGTCGTCGTGCTCGGCACGGCCAGCGTGGAAACCAAGGGCGCCGGCGAGCCTGGCAACGAGATCCTCGGGTTCGTGACCGGGGTCGGAATTGCCGAATGACCGGCAGCGAGGCGCACCGCAAGGTGCGCCTCGACTTTCCGTCCGGAGACAACGCATATGCGCCCTTACCGCTTGCGCGACGGCCTGTCGTATTGCCTCATCGATGGCCATCCGCTGTTCCTCGATACCGCGGCCGACAGGTACTTCCGGCTTTCGGGCGATACGGAACGCGCCTTCATCTCATACATCGAACGCCCCACTCCTGATGCCGCCAAGCGCCTGGTGGATCGCAACATCCTGGCGGAGGGCCCGCCGGATCCAATCTCGACCGGCACCGTGGTCCCGTCTGCCGAAGCCAGCGCACTGGAGCAGCCCTTCCCCTCCGCATCCTGCGGACCGCGCATGGCCGTCGAGGTGCTCGCCACGGTCTTCAGGACCAAGCACCGCCTGGGAACCCAGCGGCTGCAATCGATCCTGGACGGCTTGGCCGCATTCCGGCGCCACGCAGCCACGCGCACGACTACGACCGACGACGATGCCTTGGTGCGGCATGCCCAAGCATTTCTGCAGGTGCGCAGGCTGGTCCCCATCGAGACCTGCTGCCTCCCGGATTCGATCGCCATGGTGACCTTCCTCGCACGCAGGCACCTGCAAGCCCACATCGTCTTCGGTGTCACCCGCGACCCGTTCTCCGCTCACTGCTGGGCTCAATCCGGCGGTCTGGTCCTGAACGACACCTTGGGAAACACGCGGTCCTACGCCGTCATCCGGGTGGTCTGATGGCCCGCGCCTACCTCGTCATGGCGGACGCAGACCGCCCATCCGGCGGACCCGACCCGATGGAGCTAAACACTGTCCTGCAAGGCGCCGACATGCAGCTGCGCTCCACCTCCGCGACCTTCGCGGTATACACATCGGGCGAAACTCCCACGCTTCACCTGCCGGGTGGCGGTATCGTCGTCGGCGATCTCCACACCCGCAGCGGCACCGCCATTCGGCATGCGAGCCAGCTACCCGCCGCTTCTTCTGCTGCCGCGCTCCGCCGCCACATCCTGAAGAACTGCTGGGGCGACTACATCCTGATCCTTCCTGAGGCGAATGATCCCCGGTCCGTCGGCATCACCCGCAGCCCGTCGCCCGCCTGCGACCTGCAGTGCGTCTACTCGCTGGAAGAAGGCACGGGATTCCTGACGTCGCATATCACGCTTGCGGAGCGGCTCGGTCTCTGCCGGAGACGCGTCGATTTCGAGCAAGTCGCTCACCAGCTGGCGTACCCCGGCCTGAAAACCGCCCGCACGTGCCTGGCGGGCATCAGGGAACTGCTTCCCGGGTGCACGATCCACCTGCACGACGGCACCGCCCGCGCCAGCCTGGACTGGAACCCGTGGGAGTTCGTCGACGCGGGCAGCCGTCCCGCGTACCCGCACGAAGCGGCATCGTCCGTCCGCGATGCGATCGAGACCGTCGTCCATGCCTGGGCCGAGCAGGACGGATCCGTCCTGCTCGAACTGTCCGGAGGGCTGGATTCGTCGATCGTCGGCGCCTGCCTCCGGGAATCCCGCGCACGTGTGACCTGCCTGACGCTCACCACGCCCGTCCCAGGCGCGGACGAACGGGAGTATGCCGGCTTGGTCGCCGGCATGCTCGGCGTCGGACTGCAGGCGCAGGAGCTTCGCTACGGCGATGCGCCATACCGGTTCCCGCTCCCGCCGGATATCGTCACGCCGGTGATCGGGCCGCTTCAGTACGCGGTCGACCGCACCATGCAGGCTATCGCGGACCGCGAGAGCGTCGACAGCCACTTCACAGGCGGCGGAGGCGACACCGTCTTCGGCTATCTCATGAACGCCGCACCCGCCGCCGATGCCTTCCTGGGTGCGGGGTTGGTGGCCGGCATCCGGGCCGTCCGGGACATCTCGGCATTCCACCAGTGCACCTACTGGAAGGCCGCTCGCCTGACCTTGCGGAAACTCCGGACCCAGGGCGAGCCCTATGGCATCGACCGCAGCTTCTTGCCTCCGCGCGCGCGCGTTCCGGAGCCCGAACCTCATCCTTGGCTGTCTCCACCGGCAAGGTTCCTTCCCGGCGACCGGCAGCGCGTCCTCGAACTCAGCGCCACGCAGTTCTTCCGCGACAGTTGCCCCCGTGCGCTGGTGCGGCGGCTGAGGATGCCGTTGCTGTCACAGCCCGTCGTCGAGGCGTGCCTGAGGGTACCCAGCTGGATGTGGTTCCATGGCGGACAGAACCGCGCCGTCGCCAGGCTCGGCTTCGCGCACGTCCTTCCGGCCAGGATCCTCGCCAGGAAGAGCAAGGGCACCTTCACCGCCTATCTCGGCGCCTTGTACCGGCGGGAGTTGGCGGGGATGCTCGCGTTTCTCCTCCACGGCCAACTGGAAGCGCATGGCCTCCTGGATGGCGACAAGCTGCGCGCGCTCGCCAAGGGCGAGATGCCGCGGGGCGACAATGCGTTCATGCGGTTATTCCAGCTGTGCGCCCTCGAGAACTGGGTCGGCCAGCAGTCGCCGCCTGGCGGGCCGGTGCATCGCTAGTCCGCGCCAGGCGCGTGCTGCCGCATTTCCCGCCAGCGGGCGTACTGCCCGGCCTTGGCGGGATCGCCGTCCTCGGCACCGAGCAGCCAGAACCGGAACCAGTCCAGGTTGCGCTGGTATACCGCCAGCTTGTGCCGGGGCTGGTACTTCTGGTGCGGCTCGTGGGGAAAGGCGTAGACGTCGGCCCGTCGCATCCCGATCAACGGAATCGTGTAGTCGAAAGAGCCCCTGTATTCCTGCTCCGACATCTGCATCAGCACGGGCACCCGTACGCGCTCGACATCGAAGGCCGGCGACAGGGTCCGCCAGCGCTCCGGCGTTTCGTCCACCGCGCCGAGCTGCCAATGGCGGCGGAGCCTCGAGAAGTGCACCTGCTCCCACGGGCTCAACAACAGCCGCATCTGCGGAGAGACCACCGGAGTACCGATCGATATCGCGCGTGCCACACGCGAGTTCATCGCGGTCCACAGGGCGACTTCGGCCCCCATGCTCAGCCCGCCGATCCCGACGCGTGCCGGGTCGACCTCGCCGCGCGACGCCAGGTACGCCACCGCCCCCTCGATGGCGGCCCGTCCCTGCTCGTAGCGCTCGATCGCATCCTCCGCCGGCGGAGCGGCGTTGATGCACAGCGCGGCGATGCCGGCCCTGGCCAAGGTGGCAAGCGGCCACTCGTCGCCCATGCCACCGCGGACGAAGCCCGCGCACCGGTAGTACACGACGAACAACGGGGGAGGCACGGTGCCACCCGCCGCCGCAGGATAGAACTGGCCCGTGTACCTGCGGCCCTGCGCATCCGCCCACTCGACCGGACGCACGGTTGCGGACGTGGCCATGTCGTGGGCCAGTGCCGCATTCGGGTCGAACAGCACCCTGCGCTCTCCCGATTCCAGGCCGATGCGTTCCAGCCTGGGCGGGCGATCGGCCTCCGCGGCCACGCAGACCAACGCCTCGGAGGAAACAGCGCACGGCCCCGGGTCCCAACGCCCTCCCCCGCCCAGGTGACCACGCGAGGCGAGCACCGGCTGGACGTTGCCGCTGACGACGTTCCAGCGGAAGAGCGACTGGCCCAGGGCGTCGTCGGTCACCGCAAAGACGACCTCGTCGCTTCCAGGCCGCCACGCAATGGCCGTGATCTTCCCGCCAACGCACGGCGCCGCGGCACATACCACCGGCCGCCGAGCCCCCCGCCCCGGCAGCATCGCCAGCCTGATCTGTCCGACGGCGCCGTCCGGTCCATCCGCGCGCGCCAGGAACGCGATGCGCCCGCTACTGCCTTCTTCCGCCACCTGCAGGACACGGCCAAGGTCCTGCGGAACATCGGCAGGGGCCACCGCACCCGCTGGGACACGGCCGGCGGCAAGCTCGATCGTCTCGCCCGTCGCCAGGTCGACCGACTTCCAGCGCTCCGGCACCTGCGACAGCAACGGGAAGCGCACCAGTTCGTTGTCCACGAGGCGCTGCGTGGCCAGCCGCCCCTCGTGATGGCCGGACCGGAACAGGGGGTCCCCGAGGGGAACGGTCCGGTCGATATGCACGCCGCGGTCGTACTCCTCCAGTTCCGCCTCCACCACAGCCTCGCGTGTCGCGCCCACGCCGTAGAGCAGCGCAGCCCCGCCGTCGTCCAGCGAGAACCTGCGCACGTTCGCCGGATCGCGCGTGACGCGCCCGGTGCGCGACCCGTCCACGGCCGCCCGCCAGATGTCCACCCGCCCGTCCAGCACCGCGCGGTAGAAGATCCACTTTCCGTCCGGCGACCACAGCGCGGGCTCGTTCCGGCTCATTGCGCCGCCATCCCGCAGGGGCGCGCCCGCCTCCCCAAGACGCCGAGGCGGCGACGAGCCGTCGACCGGCTGCACATACCAGACGGTGTCGTAGGTGTTCCGGTCGACGGACGCCTGCTCCGTGCGGAACGCCACCAGGCGCCCGTCCGGCGAGACGGAAAGCCCGGTGAAGTCGACCACCTCCACCAGCTGGCGCAAGGTGGCCGAACGCGCGTCCGGCACGTGGACGAGCAAGGCCAGCGCGCCGGCCCACACGGCAGGCCAGGGGCTTGCGCGCATTGTCACCATTGCTTGGTCACCGCCAGGCTGAGGAATCGCCCGATCGCCGAGTAGTTGGTGGAGTCGTAGGGCGGTCGGTCGAGCGTGGTCGCCGCGTAGAGCGGCGGATGGCGGTCGAGGAGGTTCTGCGCCGAAAGCGCGATCTCCACCCCGGACAGGAAGCCCCGGCCCTCAGTGGCGTAGCGCACCGTGGCATCGAACGTGGTGAACGACGCCGTCTTCTCGCGGGCGACAGGATCCTCGACGCCGCTGGTGTAGTTGGAAAACAGCGACGCCGACCACCCGTTCACGTCCCACACCACGCCGAGCCGGCCGTTCACCCGCGCCGGATTGAAGATGGTGCCCGCCACGTCGTAGGCGGGCTGCGCGGCGGAGTTTTGCTGCGTGCTGTCCAGCCAGCTTGCCGCACCCCTTACCGTCATGCGCCCGGGACCGGCATCGAACCGGTACGACGCCGACAGGTCCACGCCCCTGATGCGCTGCCGCGCCGCGTTCACGTACTGCGCGTACAGGATGGCCGCCACGTTGCGGGGATCGAACCCGCCCACGTAGTCGTAGAAGGCGTCGGCCGAAGCGACGACCTCCTCCACGCGCTGCGCGGTCGGCGCGTAGTCGAAGAACTCCGCGTATCCGGGGATGAGCAAGGCGCGCCCATAATCCGTGATCGGCTGCACGACACGGTCCGTGTAGTCGATGTCGAACCACGTCACCTCGCCCTCCAGGCCGGGCAGCGACCTGGGGTGGAACGCCAGCGACACGGTCCGTGTAGAGGCCCGTTCCGCCTTGAGGTCCGGATTCCCGCCCGCACGGTGCAGTACCGTGGCGCCGGGGTCGTACCCTTGGCCGCCATAGAAGGCCACGGGGCGCACCGCCGCGGACCGGGGCAGATGCAGCTGAAGCAGGGTCGGTGCCTTGAACGACTTGCCCCAGGAATACCTGAACGTGACGTCACCATTGGGCCCGTAGACCAGGCCGAGCTTGGGCGTGGTGACGCGCCCGAAATCGTCGTCGTCCTCGCCGCGCACCGCGGCGGTCAGTTCCAGGCGGCGGTTGCCCGGACCCGGATCCATCAGCGGAAGACTCAACTCCGCATACGCGAACCGGCTCTGCTGGCTGCCGCGGAACGCCTGCTGCTGATTGGTTCCGAGCGGATCCCGGCGGACAAGCTCGTTCCTGCGTCCACCCACACCGGCGGCCAGGCGCGCAAGGCCGCCTGGCGTCTCGAACAGCGGCCCCTCGCCCCCCGCCTCATAGGAAGTGGCTTCGTTGCAGTAGCACTCCATCAGCAGCGCCGTGCGTGCCCCGGTGGCGACAGCCACCTGGTACTGGTCCTGGAGGTGCTCGTCCCTGCCCCAGCTCCCGCCCACGGACAGCGTCCATTCCCCCGGCAGCGAGAACTCCAGGCCGGGCGCCACGAAGGACGTCTTCGTCTCCGGGGTCAGCGTGTTGTAGACGGGCCGGAGACCGGTGTTCCATTGATAGATCTCCTGCTTGCGCCTGGCATGGAGCGCATCGATCCGGAACTCGACCGAATCGGCGACCGCATGGTGCAGGCTGAGCAGCGCGCTGCGGAAGTCGCTCCCCGGGTACAGCGTATTGGGGTCGAACATGTGGTCCGTATAGCTGCGTTGGCGCGCATAGACCGGATCGGTGGACACGTCCTTGTAGGCGGCGATCGCGCCGCCGCCCGGCCAGGTCGTGCCCGCCGTCAGGCTGTACTCCCGCGTCGCCAGCCCGCCCTCGGTCGCGCCGCCGTACCGCAGGCCCACGGCCACGCCCTGGTAGTCGCGCTTCAGGACGACGTTGCCCACGCCGCCCACCGCGTCCGAACCGTAGATGGCCGAGGCGCCGTCCGGGACGATCTCCACCCGGTCGACGGCCTCCACCGGTATGGCGCCGATGTCGACCGCATGCACCACCCCGCCATAAGCCAGGCGCCTGCCGTTGAGCAGCGTCAGGGTCGCGTCCGGGCCCAGGCCGCGCAGGTTCAGCGACGAGCCACCGGTGAAGTTCTGGTTGGCGAGTCCGCCCACGCCCAGCGTGGCGCCCACGGCCACGCCGGGGTTCTGTCCCCCGCCGAAGTTCTGCGGCAGGCTGCGGACGACCTCGCCCAGGTCGGCAAAGCCCTCCTCCCGGATGCGCTCGCTGCCGATCGTGACCACCGGCGATGGCGTCGTGCCGCCGCGGATGCGGGTGCCGGTGACCGTGATCGTGCCCAGCTCCGTCGGCGCCGGCTCTGCCGCCGACGTGGTCGTCGGCGGATGCGCAGGAACAGTGCGGTCTTCTGGCTTGGCGCTTTCCCTCGGCTCGGTGTCCGAGGCGGCCTCCTGGGCCGAGGCCAGGCCGGCTGTGCCGGTGGCCACAGCAACAAGAGCAATGGATACGGCGTTACGTAGAGTGCTTGTCTTCATGCGGTGTCCTTTGTTTTTCCCCTTGACTGGCGCTGCACCCGTCGCAGCTCGGCCGCACTCTGGATTCCCCTCGCTGGTGCCACCGGCCTCAGGTGCTCAGGTATCGCCTCATCCCTAGCCACTTCCGGCGCTAGCCCCAGCCGAAAGCACAGGAAAAAAGATCGATCACTACGTTAAACGTAGCCATCCGTACACTACGTTTAACGTAGTATCGGGGTCAAGTGCCCATCCGGAAGCTTCCGGACATCGGAGTTCCGGGTGTGCACACATGGCTGAAAAACGACAGGCTTCCGTTTACGGGCACCGCCTGCGCGAAGCGCGGGAGGCCCACGACATTTCGCAGCGCGACTTGGGCGTAGCAGTGGGGCTGGATGAGTTCGCAGCGAGCCCCCGCATCAACCGTTACGAGAACGGCGTCAACCAGCCAAAGCTGGGCATGCAGCAACTGCTGGCACGGGCTCTAGGGCTACCGCTGGCCTACTTCTATGCCGAAGACGACGAGCTTGCGCAGCTCATCGTCGACTTCGGCCGCAAAGACAAGCCGAGTCAGGCGCTCGCCAAGATCAAAAAGAAGAAGCGACAGCGGGGCCGAAAACTACGTTAAACGTAGTATCGCGGCTGAGCATTTCCCCGGAATCTTCCCCTGTAGAAGTTCGGGATACATGCAAGCGTGACTGACAAGAAGTCGCTGCCTGTCTACAGCCGGAGGCTGCGCGAGGCGCGGGAGGCTCATGGCATCTCTCAGCGGGCCCTGGGGATACAGGCCGGATTGGACGAGTTCGTTGCCAGCACGCGCGTGAACCGATACGAGACCGGCGTGCACCAGCCCGACCTGCAGACCCTGCAGCGGCTCGCCGAGGTCCTCAACCTGCCGGTAGCGTACTTCTACGCCGAAGATGACGAGCTTGCACAGTTGATTAAGGAGTTCAAGGGGCGCACCAAACACAGACGCTGACAGAAGAATTCGTTTTCTTCACTGAGAAGTTCATCAGTCGCCTGGTTGCCTTCGCGCGCATATTCTCTGAACAATCTTACCCTTTAAAGTCTCACGGCTTGTGCCTAATGGTGCTGGTGATGGCTGACCGCATATCGAAAGAAGCAAGGTCGCATAATATGCGCCGCATCAGGGGCAAAGATACGCGCCCGGAGCTTGTGGTACGCTCTGCGGTTCATCGTATGGGCTTCCGATTTCGGCTGCACCAAAAAGACCTTCCTGGGAACCCCGATGTAGTACTCCCAAAGCACAAGAAGGTGATCATGGTTCATGGGTGCTTCTGGCATGGTCATCGCTGCGAGGTAGCGCACCAGCCAAAGTCCAACACCGCGTACTGGACGCCAAAAATTGAGCGGAATCGAGCCCGCGACTTTGCGGTCAGATCGGAACTTGCACACCGAGGATGGAAAGTTCTTGAAGTCTGGGAGTGCGAAACTCGCGACCTTAGCACTCTCCGGGAGAAGCTAGGCGCGTTCCTTCTCGGGTAGCTACGCCGAACACGTCGCGGGAAAATTTCTCTGTACGACCTAGCCTCTAGTGCCTATCCTTTACCTCGACCCCTAAGCCCATGCTCCATGCTCCATGCCTACCGCAGTCTCTCTGTTCACCGGATGTGGCGGCTCTGATACTGGCCTGATCGAAGCGGGCTTTGACGTATTGATGGCGAACGACGTCCTGGCGTACGCAGCCGAGGTGTACAAAGCTAACTTGCCCGAGACGGACTATCGCGTATGTAGCATAGAACAGATCGAGAGCTTCCCCAAAGCTGACCTGCTAGTTGGCTGCTATCCATGCCAAGGCTATAGCCAAGGCGGTGCTCGCGAAGTGGAGCGGGATATCAACTACCTCTTCAAAGAGTTTGGTCGTGCGCTACGGGCAATACGGCCGAAGGCTTTCATTGTTGAGAACGTCTCTGGTCTCATGCGGCAGGACAATAGATCGCTTTTCACAATGCAGCTACGAAACTTTCGAGCAGCAGGCTACCGAGTTATCTCAAAGCTTTTGAATGCTGCTGAGTTCGGCGTAGCACAAGAGCGTCATCGAGTCATCATCGTCGGAATTCGTTCCGACCTGGGTGTCAACTACACATTCCCACCCCCTTCTCATGGCCCGCAAGCACCGAAGCCATATGTGACTATTCGCGACGCGCTCGCTGGGCTACCGGAGTGGCCGGAAGGAGAGTTCAACACCGAGCCGTTCCACTGGTATTACATGTCTCGCAACCGGCGCCGCGACTGGGATGAACTCTCTAAGACCATTGTCAGTCGTGCTCGCCACATGCCACTACACCCGACCAGTCCGCGCCTGCTGAGCGCAGGCAAGGACAAGTTTGAGTTCGAGCACGACGGACCCGCTCGTCGCTTCAGTTACCGTGAAGCAGCGCGCCTCCAAGGCTTTTCGGGAGAGATGGTGTTCCCAGAAAGCTGCGGAATGCATACCCGCTACAAAGTCGTTGGCAACGCTGTGCCGCCGCCGCTATTTCGAGCTGTTGCTTCCGCACTTCCCGATATTTGGTGATCCGCACCTAAGCTGCTACCACCAGCTGAGCCATAGGCTGCGTATGTCTGGCGAGTTCAGATATTTGCGATTCACCTAGGTGCAGTTCCGCGATTTTTGCTAAGCGCGCCCGGTCAAAGACCAGGCCAGCTTGACTGGTAGCCTCTCGCAGCATTTCGTCGGTTAACAAATAGGGAGTGACGAATGCTCGGACAAATGGGACAAGCGTCACCGTACGGAACCACTTATTAAGTCGATCCTGCGTCAATTCCGACCATTTGGTTGGCCATTCGTCGCCGCAAGCGCACTGCCCCAAGATATAGAGCCGCCCGGCGCGTTCGTCGAGCAACTTCTTTTGGACTACAAAGTCGATGCCTTCGTCTTTCGCGTATCTGGTAGGCGGGTCTTCCGGCTTTCCGGTTTCTGGCGACCAGATCCACTCATAAGGCTGGCGCTCCAAGTGCTTCATGGCTGCTTTGAACGTACGACCGACAGAGTTGTCTCGAGGCCAACCAACGTGCAGTGATTCCGCGTCCGCACCCATGTACGCCTCCAGCAGCTTCGCCGTTAGACGCTCAAAGTTCCTCGGAAGCTGAGTATAAGGTTTCGTGGTAATTGTCCGTGCCCGGCAGATAGCTAAGCAGAACTCGTAGAAGCCTGACCGGCTGGCGCGATATACGAGCCGTTGCCCAGACAACTCGAAAGGGTACGCGCTGCCTAGGAGTACAATGCGCCGCTCGATCTCCTCTCGAATGCCGCCGACTTGGCTATCGAGGCGTAAATCCGCCTCCACCCATGCTGCCCTACCAGATGGGCCGTCCTCGCTAGCGTCTCCGACGTCAACCTCGTCGAGTGCCCCGGAGATAGTGTCATCTCGAACTCCTGCATCTATTACGACACTCATCTGCCGTAACGCATCCCATTCAGTTTGGTCCGTGTTAGTAGAAGCAGCCTGGGCGGCATACCGGTCCTCGTATGCAGTCGGCATTTCAGAGCACTCCAGCTATACCTTTCAGCTTTGCGTCTAGCCCCGCAGCTAGATTCCTTACGCGGGCCGCCGGCTCAAGGAAGGTCTCCGCTGTGGCTGCGGAGATCGGCGTCTCTTCAAGGCGGGCGACAAGCTGAGAAAGTGTTTCCCTTAGCGTAGCCAAACCGTTCCGAAGCTGGTCTTCTGTCGGCTGACTTATCTGTTCGATCTCATCTACTGATTTCCCTTTCTCAAGAAGCGCAAGCTTTTCGGGGTTTACTAATATTGAAGCAAGGGTACCTAACTGACGCGAATCAGCTACTGCAGCGTTACGCCCAGCCCTACTGTCGCCAAACATCGCGCGCATGAGCACCCCACCTTTCCGCAAGTTAGAGGCTTCAATCGGCGCGGGCTTCGCTACGTCAGTTTCGGATTCAATGCCTAGAAACTTCCTGGCAGCCGAGTACCCTAGAATGGTATATACCCATGAGAAGGGATACGCACTGACACTACCACGGCCCTTGCGCACACTGTCCTCGGGCCTAAACTCACCACTGTTAATCAATTGCTGAGCTACGTAGTAGCCTTGCAATAAGCGCTCGATGGTCCGATGCTGATCACCAATCATCGTCGCGACTTCGCGAACGGTGAGCGCGTTCTCGCTAATTACTCTCGCGACCCATGCTGCTTTCGCATATGAGTCCCAACTTTTAGCTGACGCGATGTGACGCACGCCGAGATACGAAAGCAAGTTCTTTTGCAGTACTCCGGGCGCAAACACAATTGCCGGCACAGGGTCGAGTTTCGGCCTACCATGCGCTTGCCATACATCGATGTAATGCTGGGCTCGCTGCGCCTGATTCTCTGAACGAGGATCACCAGTTAGCATCAAGCACGCGGCGACACGCCTATTTCCCTCAACAACCACATACTTCGAGCTGCCCTCGCGCTGCCGGACAACGATGGGCTCAGCACTGAAGTAGCCATTAACAGACATTGAGCTCAAAAGGTCGTCAACGCCAAACTCCTCGACGATCTTGTCCAGCACCTGCCGCTGGCTAGGGGCCTTGCCTGTGGCGTCACCAAACCGAGGGTTTGCCTCATCAAGTTCGAGAAGATCTAAGGCGATGTCCTGCGCCTTACCGGACGCGGCCGATTGATTCGTCATTAGACTTCTCCTTTGAGACACCGCCACGTAAATGGTGGATTGGGGCGATCACGTTGTCAGACGGAAATCGGATTCGGCTTGTCCGCGTCTAGCTTGTACTGCTTGATCGCCCGGGCTACGTCCTTGCCGGTCATCTTGCCCTCCTTCGCCAGGGCCGCGATCGCCGCGTGGGCGATGTAGTAGCGGTCGACCTCGAAGAAGCGGCGCAGGTTGGCGCGGGTGTCGCTGCGGCCGAAGCCGTCGGTGCCCAGCACGGTGTAGCTCATCGGCACGAAGCTGCGGATCTGGTCGGCGAACAGGCGCACGTAGTCGGTGGCGGCGATCGCCGGGCCCTGGCGGCCTTCCAGCAGCTGGGTGACGTAGGCCTTGCGCGGCTCGGCTTCCGGGTGCATGCGGTTCCAGCGCTCGGCGTCGAAGCCGTCCTTGCGCAGCTCGTTGAAGCTGGGGCAGGACCAGATGTCGGCGGTGACACCGAAGTCCTTGTCCAGCAGTTCGGCCGCGGCGATGGCCTCGCGCAGGATGGTGCCGCTGCCCAGCAGCTGCACGCGCAGCTCGCCCTTCTTGGGCTTGCCGGCGTCCTTGAGCAGGTACATGCCCTTGATGATGCCCTCCTCCGACCCGGCCGGCATTTCCGGATGGGCATAGTTCTCGTTCATCAGGGTGATGTAGTAGTACTCGTCCTTCTGCTCTTCCATCATCGCCTTCATGCCGTGCTGCAGGATGACGGTGACTTCGTAGCCGAAGGTGGGGTCGTAGCTGCGGCAGTTGGGGATGGCGCCGGCCAGCAGGTGGCTGTGGCCGTCCTCGTGCTGCAGGCCCTCGCCGTTGAGCGTGGTGCGCCCGGCGGTGCCGCCGAGCAGGAAGCCGCGGGTGCGCATGTCGGCGGCCTGCCAGGCGATGTCGCCCACGCGCTGGAAGCCGAACATGGAGTAGTAGATGTAGAACGGCAGCATCGGCACGTCGGACACCGAGTAGCTGGTGCCGGCGGCCATCCACGAGGCGATGGCGCCCGGCTCGCTGATGCCCTGCTGCAGCACCTGGCCGCTCTGGTCCTCGCGGTAGTACATCAGCTGGTCGGCGTCGACCGGCTTGTACTTCTGGCCGAACGGGGCGTAGATGCCGATCTGGCGGAACATGCCCTCCATGCCGAAGGTGCGGGCCTCGTCGGCCACGATCGGCACGATGCGCGGGCCGATCTCCTTGTCGCGCAGGGCGATGTTGAGGCTCTGCACGAACGCCATGGTGGTGGAGTAGGTGCGCTCGCCGCTGTCCTTGAGCAGGCGCTCGTACTTGTCCAGGCCCGGCACGGCGAAGGACTTGCTGGCCTTGGTGCGGCGCTGCGGCAGGAAGCCGCCGAGCGCGGCGCGGCGCTCCTTCATGTACTGGACCTCGGGCGAGTCCTCGCCGGGGTGGTAGAACGGGATCTGCTCGGCCTCGGCCAGCTGCTTGTCGCTCACCGGGATGTTGAAGCGGTCGCGGAAGTGCTTGACCGCCTCGTCGTCGAGCTTCTTGGTCTGGTGGGTCGGGTTGAGCGACTCGCCAGCCGAGCCCATGCCGTAGCCCTTGACCGTCTTGGCCAGGATCACGGTGGGCATGCCCTTGGTGTTGACGGCCTGGTGGTAGGCCGCGTAGACCTTGTGCGGGTCGTGGCCGCCGCGGTTGAGGCGCCAGATGTCGTCGTCGCTCAGGTTGGCGACCATCTCGCGCGTCTCCGGGTACTTGCCGAAGAAGTGCTCGCGCGTGTACGCGCCGCCGAAGGCCTTGCAGTTCTGGTACTCGCCGTCGACGGTCTCCATCATCAGCTTCTTGAGCACGCCGTTGGTGTCCTTGGCCAGGAGCGGATCCCAGTACGAGCCCCACAGCAGCTTGATGACGTTCCAGCCGCCGCCGCGGAACACGCCTTCCAGTTCCTGGATGATCTTGCCGTTGCCGCGCACCGGGCCGTCCAGGCGCTGCAGGTTGCAGTTGACGACGAAGATCAGGTTGTCCAGGCCCTCGCGGCCGGCCAGGGCGATGGCGCCCAGGGTCTCCGGCTCGTCGCTCTCGCCGTCGCCGATGAAGCACCACACCTTGCGGTCGGACTTCTCGATCAGGCCGCGGTGCTCCAGGTACTTCATGAACTGCGCCTGGTAGATCGCGCCGAGCGGGCCCAGGCCCATCGACACGGTCGGGGTCTGCCAGAACTCGGGCATCAGCCACGGGTGCGGGTAGGAGGAGATGCCCTGCCCGTCCACTTCCATGCGGAAGTTGTCGAGCTGGCTCTCGCTGATGCGGCCTTCCAGGAAGGCGCGCGCGTAGATGCCCGGGGCGCTGTGGCCCTGGATGTAGAGCAGGTCGCCCGGGTGGTTATCGCTCGGGGCGCGCCAGAAGTGGTTGAAGCCGACGTCGTACAGCGTGGCCGAGGACGCGAACGAGGCGATGTGGCCGCCGAGGTCGCCGGGCTTGCGGTTGGCGCGCACGACGGTGGCCATCGCGTTCCAGCGGATGATCGAGCGGATGCGCCATTCCAGCGCGGCGTCGCCCGGGCTCTTGGCCTCGTTCTGCGGGCTGATGGTGTTGACGTACTCGGTGGTCGGCGAGAACGGCAGGTAGGCGCCGGCGCGGCGGGTCTGCTCGACCATGCCTTCCAGCAGTTGGTGAGCGCGCTCCGGGCCCTCGACATCGATGACCGCCTTGAGCGATTCGAGCCACTCCTGGGTCTCGAGCGGGTTCGGATCGTTCTGCAGTACTTCGTTCAACCAATTCATTAGCAGCGCTCCCAGTGCGCACGCGTGTGTGCGCCAGCAAAGATTTCTCGAACTCCGAAGTGTAACCCCACGCCTCGCCCGCAACGAGGGCTACGGCGGCGTATGGAGCAGAAAATGCAGCGATTTTGCTGCCTTCGATTCGCTCGCGGAATGGCCGCCATTCGCGATCGAAATGGTGCACTGCGGCATTGCGGTTGCGATCGGCCGGGCATGCGCGGTCGGGCGAATCGCCGCCGATGCGGCCGCCCTGTGCTTGCGCTCGATCCTCCGCCAGCGGCCCGTTCCGGCAGGCGACCTAGGCGAGCTGGATCACGCCGGCATCGGTCGGCTTGAAGCCGCAAGCGCCGAAGTAGAATGCGCGCAGGTGGGGATCGAAGTCGACGTGCAGCCACTCGCAGCCGGCTTCCTTCGCGCGCTCGACCGCCTCCCTTACCAGGGCGGTCGCAAGACCCTGCCGCCTCGATGACGCCGTCACCATCGTGTCCAGCACGAACGCGTGGACGCCTCCGTCCCAGGCGACGTTGACGAACCCGACCAGCTCCGCCGACTGGCGCAGGCAGACCCAGCCCAGGCTGAAGCGATTGACCTGGCTCCACCAGTCGTCCTCGAGCAGCCGATGCCCGAAGCACTCGGCATGCAGCTGGTTGACCTCGCTGTTCGCGAACGGGCCCCGCCACTCGAGGGTCGCCTGCGGCGGGACGGGAACATCGGGTGGAGCCGGATTCATGGCGATGGCACTCCGTGTCGAATTCGTGTGGATCCCGGGCCCGTCCAGGTTCCCTCGATGCCAAGCGTAGCCACTGGCGCGAGCGGCCGCCCGCTCGGCATCGCGCGGGCGGCCTCGGGTCAGATCCCGCCCGAGCGCGGCAGCGGCGCCGGCACGTTGAGCATGCCGCCGCTGGCGACGTAGGCGGCCAGCGCCTGGCCCTGGCTGAGCAGGTGGCGGTTCATGGTGCGCTCGGCGGCTTCCGCGTCGCGCCGGCGGAAGCACTCCATCAGTTCGCGGTGCTCGGCCAGCGATTGCGCCATGCGCCCCGGGGTGAGCAACTGGCGGCCGCGGTGCATCTTGAGGATGCGGTGCAGGTCGTGGGTGACCCGGATCAGCCACGGGTTGCCGGCGTACTCCTGCACGGTCTCGTGGATGACGTAGTTGTTGCGGTAGTACTCGGCCAGGTCGCCGCGCCCGGCGGCGGCTTCCATCGCGGCGTGCAGCTGTTCCAGCTTCGCCAGGCCGGCCTCGTCGATGCGGCGCACCGCCTCGTACGCGCAGCGGCCTTCCAGCATCGCCATCACCGGGAACAGCTGGTTGAGGTCCTCCAGCGACAGCCGGGTGACGCGGCTGCCGCGCCCGGCGTCGATCTGCACCAGGCCTTCGGCGGCGAGCAGCTTGAGGCTCTCGCGCAGCGGCGTGCGGCTGATGCCCAGTTCTTCGGCCAGCGCCGGCTCGTCGATCCATTCGCCCGGCGGCAGTTCGTAGTCGTAGATCTTCTGGCGCAGGCGCTCGGCCACTTCTTCGTAGAGCGGCACGCGCTTCTTGCCGGTGCGTGGAGCGGGAGCGAGCGTCATCGTGACGGTGCGGGCGGGAGCGGGAGATGCGGCATTCTAGTGCGGTACCGTCATGGAACCGTCATCCCGGCACCGACCGGCATCCGCGGGCGTGGCCGCGGCGGCGAGCCGCGCCCGATGGCGCTTCGATCCAGCCCTCGGGCGCAGGGCCCGAGGGCGTGCACGGATCGGCGCGGCCTTGCATGCCGCCGGGCCTACATCCAGCCCGGCACCACGAACACCAGCCAGGCCGCCAGCGGCCCCAGCGCCACCACCAGGCCGCTGTAGACCAGGAAGCGGCGGAACAGCGCCTCGCGCTCGTCCTTGGCCGCCGAGGCCACCACCAGCGCGCCGTTGGTGGAGAACGGGCTGACGTCGACGATGGTGGAGGAGATCGCCAGCGCGCAGATCACGCCGGCCGCGCCGAGATGGCCTTGCAGCAGGAACGGCACCGCCAGCGGGATGGTGGCGCCGAGTACCGCGGCCGAGGACGCGAACGCGGAGACGATGCCGCCGACGTAGCAGACCAGCAGCGCGCCCAGCAGCGGGATGCCGATCTCCGACACGCCGTTGCCGATGAAGTCCACCGCGCCGGCCTTCTCCAGCACCGCGACGTAGGTGACCACGCCGCTGATCAGCAGCACGGTGGACCAGCTGATGCCCTCGACCGCACCCTTCTGCGCCGACGGCGACAACAGCGCCAGCGCCACCGCGACGGTGATCGAGACCAGGCCGACGTTGAGGTTGTAGACCAGCGCGGCCACGCCCAGGCCGAGCAGGCCGACCAGGGTGATGGCGCGGTCGCGGGTGAGGGTGACCGCGGCCAGCTCGGAGGCGTCGTGCGAGAGCAGGCCCTGGCCGGCGCTGACGGTGGCGCCGTGGCCCTCGATCGCGAACGCGCGCTTGGACGCCTGCGGCTCGCCGTTGCCGTTGACGCCGACGGCGGCCACCGGTTCCTCGCGCCGGCGCAGCAGCGCGATGCCGCCGAAGGCGAAGAAGCAGATCAGCGCCATCATCAGGTTGAAGCCGAGGCTGGTCAGGAACACCGCCATCTCGGTGACTTCCAGCCCGGCCTTTTCGACCACCTTGTTGGTGATGCCGCCGTACACGCTGATCGGCGAGAAGCCGCCGGCCTGCGCGCCGTGGATCACCAGCAGGCCCATCATCAGCGGGTTGATCCGGTACTGCTTGGCGAAGCGCAGCGCGACCGGGCCGATGATCGCCACCGCGGCCGGGCCGAGCGCGCCGAATGCGGTGAGCACCGCGGTCACCACGAACATCACCCAGGGGATGGCGACGATGCGCCCGCGCACCGCGCGTACCGCCCAGTGCACGAGCAGGTCGATCGTGCCGTTCTTCTGCGCGATCGCGAACAGGTAGGTGATGCCGACCAGGGTCAGGAACAGGTCGCCGGGGAAGCCGGACAGGACGGCCTTGCCGTCCATGTCCAGCCAGATCCCGCCGATGAGGAAGGCCAGCGCGAACGCCACGGCGCCCATGTTGATCGGCAAAGCCGTGGATACGACGAACATGATCACCAGGCCGATGATCGTGATGACTTGCGGACTCATGCGCCCTCCCGAGACACCTGATTCGCTTGCGAATGGCCACCCGCCATTCCGGGGTTGCTTGGGTTGTTGGCGGAGCGGCATCCGGCTGCGAGGGGGCTCGAGGGAAAGTCCCATCGCAGCCGGGGCCGCTCCAACGCGATACCGCTCCTACCTACGAAACGCCGGAATCCGCAGCGCGCGCGCAGGCGCGCTGCACCCATTCCGCGACGCCCTCCAGCGTCTGGAAGTCCTCCACCGAACGCGCCTCGGCCTGCGGCGCCAGCTCGCGCGCCATCCGCGCCAGCGCGCTGCCCGGCCCGAGTTCGAGGAACACCGTGGCGCCGCGTTCCAGCGCCTGCGCCATCGCCTGCCGCCAGCGCACCGTGGTGGCGATCTGCGCCGCCAGCGTGTCGCGCACGCGCGCGGGCGTGCGCGCCGGCTGCGCATCGATGCCCGCCAGCACGGCGAGCGCGGGCGCGCGCAGCGCCGCCTGGTCCAGTTCCTGCGCGAAGCCATCCGCGGCGGCGCGCAGCCACGGCGTGTGCGCCGGTACCGACACCGGCAGCGGGCAGGCACGCGCGCCCTGCGCGCGCGCCTCGGCGGCCAACGCATCGAGCGCCTGGCGCGGCCCGCCGAGCACAGCGTGGTCCTCGCCGTTGTCGATCGCCAGCGCGGCCTGGTACCGGTGCAGCAGCGTTTCCAGCGCGCTACGCGGCAGGCCCACCACCGCGAGCAGCCCCGCATCCGCGGGGCTGGCCGCATCCATCAGCGCGGCGCGGCGCGCGGCCAGCTGCAGGCAGGTGGCGTCGTCGAAACTGCCGGCGATGGCATGCGCGGCGAGCTCGCCGACGCTGTAGCCCAATGCCAGCCCGGGCGCCGGCAGCAGTGGCCGCAACGCGCGCCAGTGCGCCAGCGCCGCCGCGCAGACCAGCGGTTGGGCGATGGCGTTGCGATAGCGCTCCTCGTCGCCGGCGAGCGCCTGCGGCGAGCGGCCGAGCGTTTTCCTTGCCGCCCGCAACAGCGGCGCGGCGGCCGGCGCGGCGAGCACGCGCTCGAACATGCGCGGGTGCTGGCCGCCCTGCCCCGGGCACAGCAATGCCAGGCTCATGCATCCTCCTGGGCGAGCAGGAACGCGGCGCAGGCGAGCAGGTCGGCGCTGCCGCCGGGGCTGAGCCGGTGCGCGACGAACCGGGTGCCGATGGCGTCCAGCCGCGCGCGCCAGTCGGCGCGATGGACGCCGCCCTCGGCCAGGAATCCGCGCGCCAGCCGCTGCGCCAGGCGCAGGCCGTCGCGGCCGCCGCGATGCAGCAGGTTGAGGTCCTGCACGCGGGCGACCAGCGTCATCAAGGTCTGCGCCAATGCCGCCTCGCGCGGGATGCCATCGCCCAGGGCGGCACGCAATGCCGGCACGGCGACCTCGCGCAGGATCGGGTAGCCGGCCGCGGCCTGCTCGCGCACGCCGGCCACGCCGTGCGCGCGGCGCATCCGCTGGCCATGGCTGCGCGGGTCCAGCGGCGCGTCGAGCAGGTCGGCGCGCCAGCCGGCGACGGCATGGCACACCTGCGCCGCGCGCGGTGTGCGCCCGTGCAGCGCGCGCAGGCGCGCGGCCTGTGCGACCAGCAGGCCGAGGCTGAAGATCGCGCCGCGGTGCGTGTTGATGCCGCCGGTGGCGCGCTGCATCGCCGCCTCGGCCTCGAGGCCGAGCGCACGCAGCGTGGCGAAAGGCGCATCGCGGCGGCCGGCCTCGGCGATGGCGACGAAGTAGCCGCGTAGCGCGAACAGGCTGCGCAGGAAGGTGGCGGCATCCATGTCGTCGTGGCTGCCGCGGTCGAACGGCGTCACCAGGCCCGGCTTGGGCGCCAGCGCCAGCTCGGCATGCAGCGCCGCCACCGCCAGCCGCCCGAGCCGGCGCGCCAGCGGCGAGGCCGGTGGCGATGGCGGGGTGGCGAGGGCAGCGGCGGGTCTCATGCCGCGCTCCGTTGGGCGAAGAACGCCTCGCGCGACTGCAAGGCGCAACCGTCGTGGCGCTTGACCAGTACCTGCGCGGCGCCGGAGGCGTACTCGCGCCAGTTCGCCGCGCTGCCGTCGCCGCGCACCAGCTCGCCGTCGGCGCGGCGGCCCTGCGCGGTTTCCCAGCGCTGCAGCAGCGCGACGACTGCGTTCGCGCGGCGGGCATCGTCCACGGCCCACAGCAAATCGATGTCCGAGCCCGGGCCGACGTAGTCCAGGCCGGTCAGCGCCTGCCAGGCGAAGCTGCCGAACACGCGCGGCGCCAGGCCACGCGCGGCCGCGGCATGCTCCAGGGCCTCGAGAGCGCCGCGCCAACCGCCGGGCGCATGCGCGATCACGTCGGCGAGCGCATACGGCGGGGTGTGGCGACGCACCGCGGGCCCCTCGGCGCGCAGCGCAAGCCGGCGCTTGCCCGAGGCCGGCGGCAGCGGCACGCCCAGGCACAACTCGTTGTCGCCGGCCGCTTCGTCGCGGCGCGCCACGATCGCCGGCCGGCCCTGCGCGAACCAGTCGTGCAGCTCCGCCTGCGCGCCTGGCGCCAGCGCCTGCCAGGCGCCGTGCGGGTCGAGCCAGACCAGCGTGTGGCGCGGCAGCGGCATGTCAGGCCTCGCCCGCGGCCACGGCATCGGCGACGTCGCGCGCCAGGGTGCGCCCGCCGCGCTCGGCGCCGCGCACGCTGCGCTCGTCGCCATGCACCGGCGCGGCCAGGGCATCGAGCAACGCCCGGGCCAGGTCGCCCTCCCACAGCGACTCGACCGCGCCCATCGCCACGTAGTTGGCCACGCCCGGCGCGAATACCGGCGAGGCCTGGCTCAGCGCCTGCAGTTTCTCCAGCGGCTGCTTGGTCACGCGCGCCATCGCGCGTAGGTCCATCACCCGCACCTGCGCATCGGCCAGCGCGTGGATGCGATCGGCCATCAGGCCGAACGAAAGGAAGCCGCCGCTGACCGCCTCGCCATGCACCAGCGTGACCAGCCGCGCGCCGCGGCGGCGCGCCAGGTCCAGGCACTTGGCCAGGTGCGCGAAGTAGCCGTTGATGCCGAGCAGTTCGTCGCGCCGCGACAGGCGCTGGCCGGCGGTGTCGGCGAGCATCACGATCGGGCGCCGCGGATGCGCGCGGGTGCTGGCGAGCACGTGCGCGGCCAACGCCAGCGCATGGTCGACGCCGACTTCCAGCCGGTCGGTGGTGCCGATCACGGTGACCTCGCCGGCATCGGTGCGGGCGCTGCCGGTGATGACGCCGTCGCGCACGGCGATGCGGTGCCCGTGCGGGAACAGGCGGTCGAGCAGCTCGTTCAGTACCATGACGCCCTCCGGTCGCTGGTGGCGGCGAGGAAGTCGGCGATATCCAGCAGCGGCAGGCGCTGCGGCTCGTCGATGCCCAGGCGGTCCCAGACCTCGACGCCGTCGCGGCAATCGCCGAAGGCCCCGATGCGCAGCGCCAGCCGCGCGTGCTCGCCTTCGAGCGCGGCCAGCGCCTGCTCGTCCGACTCGGGCGCGCGCAACTGGCCGAGCACGTCGAGCGCGGCCTGCGCGAAGGCGTCGATGCGGTCGGGCACCAGCACGGCGGCCTCGCCGAGCAGGTAGCGGTGCTTGCCGCCGGTCACGCGCCACACCAGCGCGCGGTCGCGCGCGTCGAATTCCTCCACGCCGCGCACGGTCTCGATCACTTCCGGGCCGGACAACGACAACCGCCCTTCCTCGGACATCAGCACCGCGCTGCAGCAGCGCGCGACGATGCCCATGCCGCCGAACGCGCCGTTGCCGCTGCCGACCAGCGCCAGCACCGGGACGCCGGCGGCGCGCACGTCGAGCACGGCGCGGATGATCTCGGAGATCGCGATCAGGCCGGCGTTGGCCTCGTGCAGGCGCACGCCACCGGTATCGAGCAGCAGCAGCACCGCGGCCGGCCGCACGGCGATCGCGCGCCGCAGCAGGCCGACCAGCTTGGCGCCGTGCACCTCGCCGACGCCGCCGCCGAGGAACTCGCCCTGCTGCGCGGCGACCAGCACCGCGTGGCCGCGCAACCGGCCTTCGCCGACCACGATGCCGTCGTCGAACGCGCCGGGCTGGTCGAGTTGCGCCAGGTGCGGGCTGGACAGGCGCCGGCGCGGGCCGACGAACTCGCGGAAGCTGCCCGCGTCGAGCAGGCCGGCGATGCGCTCGCGCGCGTCGGCCTCGTAGAAACTGCGCTGGGTGGCGGGGATCGTGCTCATGCGCGACTCCATCGAGCGGGCGCGGCGGCCCTTGGGAATGCGGTTCCGGCTGCGAGCGTCCTCGCGGGAGCGACTTCGGTCGCGGCGACAGGCGAAGCGGTGCGCTCACCGGCTTCGGAGACAGTCGGGATTGAAATCCCTCCCACAGAAAGCAAGACAGCTGCGCGTCCCGGCGCAGGAGTCCCTGTGGGAGCGACTTCAGTCGCGACAGGCGAAGCGATGCGCTGGCCGGCTCCGGAAACAGTCGGGACTGAAGTCCCTCCCACAGAATGCAAGCCAGCCATGCGTCCCGGCGCACGAACCCCTGTGGGAGCGACTTCAGTCGCGACAAACGAAGCGGTGCGCTGGCCGGCTTCGGAGACAGTCGGGACTGAAGTCCCTCCTACAGAAAGCAAGACAGCCATGCGTCCCGGCGCACGAACCCCTGTGGGAGCGACTTCAGTCGCGACAGGCGAAGCGATGCGCTGGCCGGCTCCGGAAACAGTCGGGATTGAAATCCCTCCCACAGAAAGCAAGACAGCCATGCGTCCCAGCGCACGAACCCCTGTGGGAGCGACTTCAGTCGCGACAGGCGAAGCGGCGCGCTCACCGGCTTCGGAGACAGTCGGGATTGAAATCCCTCCCACAGAAAGCAAGACAGCTGCGCGTCCCGGCGCACGAACCCCTGTGGGAGCGACTTCAGTCGCGACAGGCGAAGCGATGCGCTCATCGGCTTCGGAAACAGTCGGGATTGAAATCCCTCCCACAGAAAGCAAGCCAGCCATGCATCCCGGTGCAGGAACCCCTGTGGGAGCGATTTCAGTCGCGACAGGCGAAGCGATGCGCTGGCCGACTTCGGAGACAGTCGGGACTGAAATCCCTCCCACAGAATGCAAGCCAGCCATGCGCCCCGGCGCACGAACTCCTGTGGGAGCGACTTCAGTCGCGACAGGCGAAGCGGCGCGCTCACCGGCTTCGGAGACAGTCGGGATTGAAATCCCTCCCACAGAAAGCAAGACAGTTGCGCGTTCCGGCGCACGAACCCCTGTGGGAGCGACTTCAGTCGCGACAGGCGAAGCGGTGCGCTCACCGCCTCCGGAAACAGTCGGGATTGAAATCCCTCCCACAGAAAGCAAGACAGCCACGCGTCCCGGCGCACGCCCCCCTGTGGGAGCGACTTCAGTCGCGACAGGCGAAGTGGTGTGCTCACCGGCTCCGGAAGCGGTCGGGACTGAGGTCCCTCCTACATAGAACAAACACGCAGCGGTGCGCTCGCCTGCTCCGGTAACGACCGGGACCCGATTTCCTCCCGCATAACCCAGGCAATTCATGCCTCGCCCTCCCGCAGCGCTTCCACCGCCTGGTCCAGGCGCAGGCTGACCACCGCGGGGGTGGCGCCGACGTCGTTGATGCTGATGCGCACGTCGCGCAGCGGGTGGCGGGCGGCGAAGTCGTCGAGCACCGCCTGCCAGATCGCGCCGAAGCCGCGCGCGGCGGTGACGATCGCGATCTCCATCGCGCCCTCCAGCGGCGCGGTCTCGATCAGCACTTCCAGGTTGCCGGAGGCGACCACGCCGACCAGCGCATGGTCGCGCGCGGCCTTGGCCGGGACGCGGCCGTCGAAACGGTAGTTCAGGGTCTCCATCGGCAGGCCCTCACCAGTTGCGGAAACGTTGCGGCGGCGCGTACAGCCCGCCGGACCAGCGCACCAGGTCCTTGACCGTGCGCGCGGCGAGCAGGTCGCGGGTGGCGTCGCGAGTGCGGATGCCCAGGTCTTCCGGGCGCCGGATCACGCCGCGGTCGCGCAGGTCCTCGACCATGCGCCGGTCGCGGCCGAGGCCGACCGCGGTGTAACCGGCCACGCCGCGGATCGCCTGTTCGCGCTCCTCCGGCGTGCGGCACAGCAGCAGGTTGGCGATGCCTTCCTCGGTGAGCACGTGGGTGACGTCGTCGCCGTAGATCATCACCGGCGGCAGCGGCATCTGCGCGCGCTCGGCCAGGTCCCAGGCATCGAGGCGCTCGACGAAGGCCGGCGCCATGTGCTCGCGGAAGGTCTCCACCATCTGCACCACCAGCTTGCGCCCGCGCGGCATCTCGCCCGGGCGCGCCGCCTCGCGCCCGGCCTTGAGCCAGGCCTCGCTGGCGTGGCGGCGGCCGCGCGCGTCCGAGCCCATGTTGGGCGCGCCACCGAAACCGGCGATGCGGTCGCGCGTGGCGGTGGAGCTGTTGCCCTGCAGGTCGATCTGCAGCGTGGAGCCGATGAACATGTCGCAGGCGTACAGGCCGGCGGTCTGCGAGAACGCGCGGTTGGAGCGCATCGAGCCGTCGGCGCCGGTGAAGAACACGTCCGGGCGCGCGGCGATGTAGCGCTCCATGCCGAGCTCGGACCCGAACGAGTGCACCGATTCGACGAAACCGCTCTCGATCGCCGGGATCAGCGCCGGGTGCGGATTAAGCGCCCAGTGCCGGCAGATCTTGCCCCTCAGGCCCAGCGACTCGGCGTAGGTCGGCAGCAGCAGCTCGATCGCCGCGGTGTCGAAGCCGATGCCGTGGTTGAGCCGGTCCACGCCGTACTCGGCGTAGATGCCCTTGATCGCCATCATCGCCATCAGCACCTGGATCTCGGAGATCTGCGCCGGGTCGCGGGTGAACAGCGGCTCGATGTAGTGCGGGCGCGGCGCCGGCACCACGAAGTCGACCCAGTCGGCCGGGATGTCCACGCGCGGCAGCGCGTCCACCACCTCGTTGACCTGCGCGATCACGATGCCGCCCTTGAATGCGGTGGCCTCGACGATCACCGGCGTGTCCTCGGTGTTCGGGCCGGTGTAGAGGTTGCCGTGGCGGTCGGCGGCCTGCGCGGCGACCAGCGCCACGCGCGGGGTGAGGTCGATGAAGTAGCGGCCGAACAGCTCCAGGTAGGTGTGGATCGCGCCGATCTCGATCGCGCCCTGCGCCACCAGCGTCGCCAGCCGCGCGCCCTGCGGCCCGGAGAAGGAGAAGTCCAGGCGCTTGCCGATGCCGCGCTCGAACACGTCCAGGTGCGCCGGCAGCGACAGCACCGACTGCACCAGGTGCAGATCGTGCACGCGCGCCGGGTCGACCTGGGTCAGGCACTGGGCGAGGAAGTCGGCCTGCTTCTGGTTGTTGCCCTCCAGGCAGACCCGGTCGCCCGGCTCGATCACGGCCTCCAGCAGCGCCACCGCATCGGCGGCGGCGACACGGTGGCCGCCACGCGCCAGCGGCGCGGCCCGCTGCAGGCGTTGGCGACGGCTCTCGGCCAGGGTGTCCCAGGTTCGGCTCATGCCCGCTCCGACATCATGATGTTGATGTAATCACAACATAATTATATCGACGCGACGATGTCCAGCCGCAGTGCAGCAAGACTGGCGGCTGAACGGCCGGGGCCGGCGGGACCGCCGCGCGGTTGTCGGCATCGCCGATTTCGATATATCGTCCAGGCACCCGATACGACATATCGAAATGCGCCCGCCCAAGCTCCTCTCCGGCCTGTTGCACGCGCACCGCCAGGCGCATGCGCGCATGCGCGGCGGCCGCGCCCTCGCCCACGGCGACCTGCGCCTGCTGCTGCTGGCGCTGATCGAGCAGCAGCCGCGCCACGGCTACGAGCTGATCCGGCTGATCGCCGAAATGTTCGCCGGCGTCTACACGCCCAGCCCCGGCGCGGTCTATCCGACCCTGGCGCAGATGGAGCGCCATGGCTGGATCGAGGCCGACAGCGAGGACGGCCGCAAGCGCTACGCGATCACCGCGGCCGGCCGCACCCAGGCCGAGGCCGAGCGCGAGGCGATCGAGGCCGCGCTGATGCGCACCCATCGCAGCGCGCGCGAGATCGCCAAGGCCAACCTGCCGGCGCCGGTGCGCGATGCGCTGCGCCGGATCAAGCGCGGCCTGATCGCCCGCCACGGGCGCTGGGACGAAGCCGAGATCGCGCGCGTGGCGGCCCTGCTCGACCAGGCCGCCGACGGCATGGACGAACCGCGATGAACGAGCCGGCCCTGCGCGCCCTGCTGGCGGAGGCCGGCCTGCGCGTCACCCGGCCGCGCCTGGCGGTGCTGCAGGCGTTGGCCTCGCAAGCGCAGCCGGTCGATGCGATGTGGCTCCATCGGCGCCTGCGCGACCACGAGGCCCGGATCGGCCTGGGCACCGTCTACCGCGCCCTCCGCGACCTGGAACGGCTCGCGCTGGCGAGCGTGTCGGCGACGCCGCACGGCCGCCTGCGCTGGCGCCTGGCCGTGTCCCCTCCTTCCCTCCCCGCCTTGCCAGCCGACGCCAGCCTGCCGGGTTCCACCGCCGTGGCGGCACTGGCCGAACAGGCCGCGCGCCTCGGCTACCACCTGGTGCCGATGGCGCATGCCGCCGGCACCGTTCTCCCCCAGGAAACACCATGACGACCCACGACAACCGGCTGGTGCGCCACGAGATCCGGCGCCGCGACCTGCAGGTGCTGCGCACCGAGCAGGTCACCCCGCACATGCGCCGCATCGTGCTCGGCGGCGAGCAGCTGCAGGGCTTCCACAGCGCCGCGCCGGACGATCACATCAAGCTGTTCTTCCCCAACGCCGACGGCGAGATCGTCGTGCCGACGATGACGCCGCAGGGCCCGCGCCTGCCCGAGGGCGTGGCGCCCTCGCCGATGCGCGACTACACCCCGCGCCACCACGACGCCGGGGCCGGCGAGCTGGCGCTGGACTTCGTGCTGCACGGCGACGGCGTCGCTTCCGGGTGGGCCGCCAGCGCCCGGCCCGGCGACACCCTGACGATCGCCGGCCCGCGCGGCTCGTTCGTCGTCGCCGGCGACTACGACCAGTACGTCCTGATCGGCGACGAGACCGCGCTGCCGGCGATCGGCCGCTGGCTGGAGGAGATGCAGGAGGGCATGCAGGCCCAGGTCTTCATCGAGATCGCCGACGCTGGCGAGCGCCAGGATCTGGCGAGCGCCGCCGACGTACGCATCCACTGGCTGGAGCGCAACGGCGTGGACGCCGCCACCAGCACCTTGCTCGAGGACGTCCTGCGCGATTTCGAGCCGGACGACGGCGACACCTTCTACTGGATCGCCACCGAATCCCGGCGCACGCGCATGATGCGCAAGTTTGTCGAAGGCCACCTGCGGGTGGACCCGCACTCGATCCGCGCCACTGGCTATTGGAAGGCTGGACCGGACGAGGAAGAAGGCTGAGCGAGCGAGGCCCTTGCAGGAGCGGCATAAACTGCGATGGGCGTTATCGGCAAACCTCCGTCGCGGCCTGCTCGCAAGCAGTGGCGTTCTCCCCCGCCTGCGCGGGACACGGTGGAGGGATTGATGCGGGCGTGACGGCTGCAGCTAAGGCAACAACTGCAATTGCAGCTGTTGCTGTTGCTGTTGCTGTTGCTCGTGATTTTGCTTTGGATTGGGTAACGCCTCCTCGCGCGGCGGCGCGCCAACCTCCATGGCCTACGAATGTCACTGCGGCGCGGCCCCTCCGAAGCGGCGGAGACAATGGGAAACACCCGAAGGGCGGCGCACAGGGGCTCGCCGGAAAAGGCGAAGCACTGCTTCGCCCCGGCGGGCGGGCATTCGCCGCGCGGCGAATGCCCCGGACTCGGCCGCGTAGCGGACGAGTGCGCCGTTTTCGGCCGCGACAGGAGGTCGCGTCCGAAAATCCCATTGGCTCCGCGGACCCGCAGCGCAGCTGCGGGCGCGAAGGCGGGGTGTGCTTGATCAGCCATGACCAGCCATTCGGCTGTTGTGAAGCGCTTCGGCTGCTGTGAAGCGCTTCTTTGGGTTACCTTTCTTTACGCGGCACATCCCTGTGCCGCACCCTTCGGGCCGGCTTCGCCGTGCGGCGCCGCTCCTGCGGCGCGCGTGCACAAGCAAAGAAAAGTGACTCGCCAAAGGCGAAAGCTTTGGCCTTTATTGCCAAAGGCCCAAAGAACCAAAAGCAATGTCCCTGGATGATCAGCCGTTCGGCTGCTGAACAGCGCTTCCCACCTTCGCGGGAATGACGATAGAGAGATGGCGTGAAACGGTGAGATTACGTGGACTACATCTCACACACCTCCACGCCTCCACACCTTCCCGAATAACACCACCCCATGAACGAAGAAGGCCCGCCAAACGGCGGGCCTTCTCACATCGCAAAAGAACAGCAGCGACGCTTACTTCTTCTCTTCCGCCGCCGGAGCCGCCGCATCCGCGAGCGCACCCTCCGTCGTGATGCTCAACTGCACATCGTCGCTCACGTTCGGCGCGTAATTGCCCACGCCGAAATCGGTGCGCTTGATCGTGCCGGTGGCGCTGAAACCGATCGCCTGCTTCTTCAGCATCGGATGCTCGCCGGCGCCGTTCAGCGTCACGTCCAGCACGACCGGCTTGGTCTGGTCCTTGACGGTCAGGTCGCCGGTGACGCGCAGCTTGTTCGGCCCGGCCGACTCCACCTGCGTGCTCTTGAAGGTGGCGTTCGGGAACTTGGCCGCATCGAAGAAGTCCGCACCCTTCAGGTGCTCGTCCAGCTTGGGCACGAAGCTGTCGAGCGCGCTCAGCGGCAGGGTGACCTCGACGCTGGACTTGCTCACGTCGTCGGCGTCGTAGACCAGCTTGCCCTCGCTGATGCCGAAATGCGCGCTGGGCTTGGAGAAGCCGAAGTGGCTCCACTGCACCAGCACGTCGGTGTGGGTCGGATCGAGCGCGTAGGTGCCCGAGACCGCCTTGATCGCCTCGGCGGCAGGCGCTGCCGCGGCGGCGTCCGCGGCCGGGGCGGTGGCCGGCGCGGCGGCCTCGGCGGCGGCAGGCGCGTCCTGGGCCGGGGCGGCGGCCTGGTCGGCCGGCTTGGAGCAGGCGGCGATGGCCAGGGTCAGGGCCAGCGGGAGCAACAGCTTCTGCGCGGTGTTCATGCAGGTGGTTCTCCGGAAAGGGTGGGAAGCGAGGAACGGGGGACTACGGATGGACGAGGAACCGCGAAGGCGCCCGCATCACTCGATGCGGGCAGCCTCGTCGAAACCCAGGCGCGGCAGGCGCGGGTAGACACCGGCCGGATCACCATAGCCGAGGTTGACGAGGAAGTTGGACTTGATCGCCGTGCCGGCGAAGAACGCGGCATCGACCTTGGCGTTGTCGAAGCCGGACATCGGCCCGGCATCCAGGCCGAGCGCGCGCGCGGCCAGGATCAGGTAGGCGCCCTGCAGGGAGCCGTTGCGCAGCGCGGCCTCGTAGCGCTGTTCGCGCGGACCGTCGAACCAGCTCTTCGCATCGGCGTGCGGGAACAGGTACGGCAGCTTCTCGTGGAAATCCTGGTCGTAGCCGACGATCACCGTCACCGGCGCCGCCATGGTCTTGGCGTAGTTGCCCTCCGACAGCGCCGGCGCCAGCTTCTGCTTGGCTTCCCTCGACTTCACGAAGACGAAGCGCGCGGGGGTCATGTTGGCCGAGGTCGGCCCCCACTTCAGCAGCTCGTACAACGCATGCAGCTGGCTGTCCTCGACCGGCTTGTCGAGAAAGGCGTTCTGGGTACGGGCGGTACGGAACAACTGGTCCAGCGCGGCGGCGTCGAGCACGTCCGACATGAAGTCTCCTCGTGTATCGGGTGCGGAAGGCCTGTGCCGTCCGCAAAGAAGGGGCAGTGTAGAGTGGCAAGATTGCCATCACACACGCCCATGGCTGCAACAAATCTATGTCGGATGTGAAACGATCGGACGCCTGCTGGGCGGTCAGCGACGGACGCGCCGGCAACGCCCGCCAGGCCGCGGCGCTGGCGGCCGCGCTGCGGCCCGCGGCCTGGGACGCGGTCGAGCTGGCCCCGCGCGCGCCCTGGCGCTGGTGCGCGCCGCGGCGCCTGCCCGGCGACCGGGCTGCGTTCGGGCCGGGCTTCGCCGGGCGATTGCAGGCTCCGCCGGCGATCGCGATCGGCTGCGGCCGCCAGGCAGCGCTGGCGACCCGGCTGCTCCGGGCCCGCGGCAGCCAGGCAGTGCAGATCCTGGACCCGCGCCTGGCCCCGCGCCACTGGGACCTGGTGGTGGTACCGGAACACGACGCGCTGCGCGGCGGCAACGTACTGACCCTGCTCGGCAGCCTGCATCCGGTGGACGACCCCTGGCTCGCGGCCGGCCGCGCCGCCTTCCCCGCCCTCGGCGCCCTGCCCGGCCCGCGCGTGGCCCTGCTGGTCGGCGGACCGACCCGGCAGGTGCCGTGGACGGTCGCCGACCTGGCCGCGCTGCTGGACACGCTGCACGCCCTGCTCCGCGCCGGCGGCAGCGTGCTGGCGACGATCTCGCGCCGCACCCCGCCGGATGTCGCCCTGGCCCTGCAGGCCCGGCTGCGCGACCTGCCGGGCGTGCTCTGGCGCAACGAGGACGACGGCCCCAACCCCTACCCCGGCCTGCTCGGCTGGGCCGACGCGATCGCATGCACCGCCGATTCCAGCAACCTGCTGTCGGAAGCCTGCGCCACGAAGGCCCCGGTCGCCGTGGCCTTCGCCGGACGCGCGCAAGGACGCCTGCGCAACCTGATCGAGGCCTTGCAAGCGCGCGACCGGCTCGCCCCGCTGGAAACGCTGCTGGACACCGGCGAACGCATCCCCCTGCGCGAAACCGCCCGCATCGCGGCGCTGGTGCGGGAAAGATTGCTGGGGTAGTTGCGGGCAGGGAAGCGGTGCTCTTGGGACGGAATCGATGACCGGCTGCCGGTGGTTTTCCCTGGACGGGTCACATGCGCAGTAACTGCTATTGCTCTGGATTGGACAACGCTTCCTCGCGCAGCGGCGCGCCAACCTCTACGGCCTACGCGTGTCACTGCGGTGCGCGTCCTTCTTAATGGCGGAGACATGGGGAAACACCCGAAGGGCGGCGCACATGGGCTCGCCGGAAAAAGGCGAAGCACTGCCTCGTCTCGGCGGGCGGGCATTCGCCGCCCGGCGAATGCCCCGGGCTCGACCGCGCAGCGGTCGAATCGCGTCCGAAAATTCCATTGGCTCCGCGGACTCGCAGCGCAACTGCGGGCGCGCAGGCGGGGGTGCTTGATCAGCCGCTCGGCTGCTGCGAGCGCTTCCTCGGGCTACTTTTCTTTACGCGGCACATCCTTGTGCCGCGCCCTCAGGCGGCTTTGCCGTGCGGCGCACGTGCACAAGCAAAGAAAGGTAACTCGCCGCCAGGCGAAAGCTTCGCCTTTATTGCCAAATGCCCTGAAAGCCAGAAGCAAAGTCGAAGTCCCTGGATCTTCGATCCCCGGCCATCGGGCATAGCCCGGTGGCGCTCAGTACCGCGTGAGCCCGCGGCTCGCCAGCAGAGGCTCTTCGCCCCCGCTTTCGCGGGGCGGCGATAGCGAGATCGCGCGAACAGGGCGTACAGCATGGACGTCGCTGGCCCCCACCCACCCCAACAGCGATAATCCGCGCCCTTCCCCCCCTCCCCGCACCATGCCCCCCGGCCCCACTCCCACCTTCGCCTCGCCCACCATCCGCGCCCTGCTGCTCGCGATCCTCGCGATGGGCGCCGTGGTGCTGCTGTCGAACGTGCTCGTGCAGTACCCGATCAACGACTGGCTGACCTGGGGCGCCTTCACCTATCCCGCCGCATTCCTCGTCAGCGACGTGATCAACCTGCGCTTCGGCCCGCGCGTCGCGCGCCGCGTGGCCTGGTTCGGCTTCGTGGTCGCCGTGGTGCTGTCGATCTGGGCGGCGACGCCGCGCATCGCCGCCGCGTCGTGCAGCGCCTTCATCTGCTCGCAGCTGCTCGACATCGCGGTGTTCCATCGCCTGCGCGCGGGCAACTGGTGGCGTGCGCCGGCGGTGTCCACGCTGTGCAGCGCGACGCTTGACACGGCGATCTTCTGGTCGATCGCCTTCGCAGGCGCCGGCCTGCCGTGGATCAGCTGGGCCACCGGCGACCTGATGGTGAAGCTGGGCATGGGCCTGTTCCTGCTCGCGCCGTTCCGCGCGCTGCTGCGCCGGCGCGCATCGGCGCCTCCGCTGCCGTAGGAGCGGCCTTTGTGGGAGCGGCTTCAGCCGCGACGGGGCTTTTGCGCGAATCCCTCGCAAGAGCAGCGCACATCCATGTGCGCGGATTCAAAGGGAAAGCCCCGTCGCGGCTGAAGCCGCTCCCACAAAAGCCGCCCCTGCATTCGGCATGTCCGATTGTGCAGGTACTGCTCAGTCCTTGCCGGCCGGAAACGGCAGGTCCTGTGCCTGCGCGATGCCGGCGATCGTCCTGCGCGCCTGCGCGATCGCCACCGTGGGCGCGGTCAGGCGCGGGCGCCGGTCCAGCGTGCAGGCCAGGCCCGCATCGAGCAGTGCGGCGTGCGCGGCGTGCAGCGCCGCGGCGCGCTCTGCCGGCAGCCAGCCGGCGGCGGCGAGCGCGTCGATCAAGGCCGGCGTATCGCGCGGTTCGAGCAGCCCGGCGTGGCGGTGCGCTTCCAGCAGGACGCCGGCCTGCAGCACGAACTCCAGGTCGACCAATCCTCCCGCGCCCTGCTTGAGATCGAAGCGCGCCGCGTCGCTGCGGTCCAGCTCGGCGCGCATGCGCCCGCGCATCTTCACCACGTCCCCGCGCAGCGCGCCGGGCTCGCGCACGCGCGCCAGGATGTCGCCGCGCGCCTGCTCGAACGCCGCCAGCAACGCAGGGTCGCCGGCGACGCCGCGCGCGCGCACCAGCGCCTGGTGTTCCCACGTCCATGCCCGCTCGCGCTGGTACTCGCGATAGCTGGCCAGCGAGGACACCAACGCGCCCTTGCCGCCGTCCGGGCGCAGCCGCACGTCGATGTCGTACAGGCGGCCGGCGCCGGTCTCGGCGCCGAGCAGCGCCATCACCTTCTGCGCCAGGCGCGCGAACCAGCGGCCGGTCTCCAACGGGCGCGCGCCGTCGGAGGCCTCGACGCCGGCCGCGTGGTCGTACAGGAACACCAGGTCCAGGTCCGAGCCGAAACCCAGTTCGCTGCCGCCCAGGCTGCCGTAGCCGAGGATCGCGAACGCGCCGCCCGGCACCTCGCCGTGCATCTCGACCAGTTGGCGCCGCGCCATCGCCAGCACCGTGGCGACCACCGCATCGGCCAGCCACGCCAGCTGGCGCGTGCTGTCCAGGCCCGGCTGGCGGCCGTCGAGCGTGGCCAATGCGATGCGGAAGCTGAGCGCGAGCCGGCGCTCGTTGAGTTCGCGCAAAGCCGCCTCGGGATCGTCGATGGCGAGCGTTTCCGCGCACAGTGCGTGGATGGCCTGCGCCCCGGGTATCGGCCCGGAGATGCGCGTATCGAGCAGTTCGTCGAGCAGCAGCGGATAGGCCGCCAGGCGCTCGGACAGCAACGCGCTGCGCGAGAGCACGTCGACCAGCCGGGCCAGCGCGGTGGGCTGCTCGTCGAGCAGGGCCAGGTAGCTGGTCCGGCGCAGCACCGCTTGCAGCAGGCCGAGCACGCGCCGCAACGCGGCATCGGGTTGCGCCGAGTGCGCCACGGCGCCGAGCAGCGCCGGCATCACCCGGTCCAGGCGCGTGCGCGCGGCGTCGGACAGCGCGCGCACGCCTTGCGACTGCGCGAAGTCGCGCAGCGACTGGTCCGCGCCGGCGGCATCGGCGAAGCCGAGCGCCTGCAGCTGCGCGGCATCGCCGGCCTGCGCCAGGCCGCGCCAGTAGATCGCCAGCGCATCGGGTGCCGCGGAACGGCGGCGCGGCGCCAGCAGCTCGGCGAACTCCGCCGCCACCCGGTCGCGCTGCGCCTGCAACGCCGCGAACAGCGCGTCCCAGCCCGCGAATCCCAGGCCGCGTGCGATGCGTTCGCGATCCAGCGCGTCCACCGGCAAGGCATGCGTCTGCGCGTCGCGCAGCATCTGCAGGCGGTTCTCCACGCGCCGCAGGAAGCGGTAGGCCCCGGCCAGCGCCTCGCCCTCGGCCGGCTCGACCTGGCCCAGCGCGACCAAGGCCGCCAACGCCGGCAGCAGGCGCCGCTCGCGCAACGCCGGCTCGCGCCCGCCGCGGATCAGCTGCAAGGCCTGCACCAGGAACTCGATCTCGCGGATGCCGCCGGGCCCGCGCTTGATGTCGTCGAGCCGGTCGTGGCGCGCGACCTCGGCGGTGATCGCCGCCTTCATCTCGCGCAGGCCGTCGAGCGCGGTGAAATCGAGGTAACGGCGGTAGACGAACGGGCGCAGCGCCTGCAGCCACGCCTCGCCGGCCTCGACGTCGCCGGCCACTGCGCGCGCCTTGATCCAGGCATAGCGCTCCCAGTCGCGGCCCTCGCGCTGGAAGTACTGGTCCATCGCGGCGAACGACAGCGCCACGCGCCCGGCGCTGCCGAACGGGCGCAGGCGCAGGTCCACGCGGTGGCAGAACCCATCCACCGTGGTTTCGTCGAGCAGGCGCGCCAGTTGCTGGCCCAGCCGGGCGAAGTATTCCTCCGCGGCCAGCGGGCGCGCGCCGTCGGACTCGCCGCCTTGCGGATAGGCGTAGACCAGGTCGACGTCCGAGGAGAAGTTCAGTTCGCCGCCGCCGAGCTTGCCGAGCCCGAACACCACCAGCCGCTGCACGCTGCCGTCGGCGGCGACGACATGGCCATGGCGCTGCGCGAATTGCCGCTCCAGCGCGGCCAGCGCCAGTTGCAGGCAGTCCTCGGCCAGGCGCGTGGCGCCGGCCAGCGTGGCCTCGACCGTGTCCAGCCCGAGCACGTCGCGCCAGGCCAGCCGCGCCGATTCGGCGGTGCGATGGCGGCGCAACTGCGCCTGCCATTGCGCGGGTTGTTCGGGATCGAGCGCGGGCAGCGGCAACGGCGCCGGATCGGGACCGGCGAAGTGCGCCAGCAATGCGGGCTGCCTGGCCAGCGTATCGGCGACGAAATCGCTGGCGAGCACGACGCGGGCCAGGTCGTCGTCGAAGCCCGCGCGCGCGGGCCATTCGGCGGCGGCCTGGCGGATGCGGGCGCAGTGGCGATCGACGAGGGTTTGCAGGGAATCGGTTTCGAACGGCATGCGCGGATTCTGACATCCATGCGGGCCATCCCGGCCGATACAGGGCCGCATCCGCACAGCGACGTGCTGGCGCGGGCCGGACTGATGCGACCACCGGGCGGCCACGGGCCTCGGTGCTGAAAACTTCAGCAATCTGCGCGGGCCGCCGAGACGAAGCGGTGCCGGCACGCGTCCTTCACTCCGCGGCCGCGAGGCCAGGCCCACAGTGCAGGCCTAGCAGGCAACGAACGGGCAATAAAAAGCCCGCTTGCAGCGAACTGCCAGCGGGCCTTGCTCCCTCCCCCACGTCGGGATGCGGGGGCCATAGTGCGCACAAAAATTTCGGGATGCACGCTGCAGTGCAAAACAATACCGGCCGGTACATTTGGCCGGCCTTTGGCGCCTTCCCGGCGCCTGCCGCCGGACGCGTGCGGGACCGCCGCATCCGGTGGCGATGCACCCAACGCTCGCGAGGCGCCGAACGCGGCGCAGCCGCGACGCCTGCACATCGCTTTGCCGCACCGGCAATCCATGGCGGAAGCACACGTGCACGCGATCCGTTGCACGCGCCAATCGCGTGCGCGCATCGCCGCGTGCATGCAGCTCGATGTCCTTCGACGCGATGCGCCCACGGAGAGCGCGATGACGGGATCGATGCCTGCCGCGCGCCGAAGGCGCGGAGCGCAGACCATCGGCCACATCGCCGGACGCATCGCCATTCCACGAAGGTAGAAGCCTGCACGCGCGATGCGGGGGCGATAATGGCCACCCCCACGTTTTCCGCTGTCGCCATGTCCGACGAACGCATCCTCGATCCGCGCCTGCGTGATCGCATCGTCTCCGCCGAAGCCGCCGCCGCGTTGATCCAGCCTGGCGAAACCGTCGCCATGAGCGGCTTCACCGGTTCGGGCTACCCCAAGGCGGTGCCGATGGCGCTGGCACGGCGGATCGAGGCGGCGCACCAGGCCGGGCAGGCGTTCCAGATCAAGCTGATGACCGGCGCCTCGACCGCGCCGGAGCTGGACGGCGCGCTGGCCAAGGCCGAGGGCATCGCGATGAGGATGCCGTTCCAGAGCGACCCGGACGCGCGCAACCGCATCAACGCCGGCACGCTGGACTACATCGACATCCACCTCAGCCACGTCGCCCAGCACGTGTGGTTCGGCTTCTACGGCGAGATCGACACCGCGGTGGTGGAGGCCGCGGCGATCCGCGAGGACGGCACGCTGGTGCCTTCGACCTCGGTCGGCAACAACAAGACCTGGCTGGACCTGGCCAGGAAGGTGATCGTCGAGGTCAACAGCTGGCAGCCCGCCGCGATCGAGGGGATGCACGACATCTACTACGGCACCGCGCTGCCGCCGCACCGCAAGCCGATCCCCCTGGTGCGCGGCGACGACCGCATCGGCCAGGCCACCTTGCGCTGCGACCCGGACAAGATCGTCGCGGTGGTGCGCACGCACGGCCCGGACCGCAACAGCCCGTTCACGCCGGCCGACGAGACCAGCCGGCGGATCGCCGGGCACCTGATCGAGTTCCTCAAGCACGAGGTCGCCAAGGGCCGGCTGCCGGCCAACCTGCTGCCGCTGCAGTCTGGCGTGGGCAACATCCCCAACGCGGTGCTGGCCGGCCTGGCCGAGAGCGGCTTCCGCGACCTGGAGGCGTTCACCGAGGTCATCCAGGACGGCATGCTCGCCCTGCTCAAGTCCGGCGTGCTGCGCTATGCCTCGTGCACCGGCTTCGCGCTGAGCCCGGAGGCGAACGAGGCGTTCAAGCGCGACATCGACTTCTACCGCGAGCGCATCGTCATGCGCACGCAGGAGATCTCCAACCATCCCGAGCTGGTGCGGCGCCTGGGCTGCATCGGCATGAACGGCATGATCGAGGCCGACCTGTACGGCAACGTCAACTCCACCCACGTCATGGGCTCGCGGATCATGAACGGCATCGGAGGCTCGGGCGACTTCGCCCGCAACGGGTTCCTGTCGACCTTCCTGAGCCCGTCCACCGCCAAGAACGGCACCATCTCGGCGATCGTGCCGATGGTCAGCCACGTCGACCACACCGAGCATGACGTGTCGATCGTCGTCACCGAGCAGGGCCTGGCCGACCTGCGCGGGCTGCCGCCGAGGCGCCGCGCGCAGGTGGTGATCGACCGCTGCGCGCACCCGGACTACCGCGACGCGTTGCAGGACTACTTCGACCGCGCCTGCCGCGGCAGCTACGGCAAGCACACGCCGCACCTGTTGCCGGAGGCGCTGTCCTGGCACCAGCGCTGGCTCGACACCGGCACGATGCGCGGCTGAACGCGCGCCGGTTCCGCAGGCGGCGGCGGGCGCCTACAATTCGCCTGGAACGCAGGAGAGCGGAGCCGCCAGGCTCCCGCCGAAGGCGCAGGCTCCCATAATCGCTCAGGCCCGCCGGCCCCCGCCGGCATCCACTGCGTCCACCCACAGCCGATCTGGAGAGAGGCCTTCGATGGCCCGCCGAAGGGGCACGCGGCCACGCCGCCGAACTCTCAGGCAAAAGGACAGCGGGAGCGGCAACCGGTCACCCGAACGCGCCATGGCCGCCATGGCGCGTTCGCGCGTGCGCCGGTCCACGCCCCGACCGGAGCCTTTCGCATGTTGCTGCAGATCATCTACCTCATCGCCATCAGCGCCGAAGCCATGACCGGCGCGCTCGCCGCCGGGCGCCGGCGCATGGACCTGTTCGGCGTGGTCATCATCGCCTGCGTCACAGCGCTCGGCGGCGGCTCGCTGCGCGACGTGGTGCTGGGCCACTATCCGCTGGGCTGGGTGCGCCATCCCGAATACCTCGGCTTCACCATCGGCGCGGCGCTGGTGGCGACCTGGCTGGCGCGCTGGATGCACCATTTCCGCCGCACCTTCCTGGTCCTGGACGGGCTCGGGCTGGTCGCCTTCACCCTGATCGGCTGCGCGATCGCGCGCGGGGCCGGCCACCACCCTGCGATCGTGGTGATCGCCGGCCTGCTCACCGGCGCGTTCGGCGGCGTGCTGCGCGACGTGCTCTGCAACGAGGTGCCGCTGATCTTCCAGCGCGAGCTGTACGCGGGAGTGGCGCTGCTGACCGGCGCGGCCTACCTGCTGTTGCTGGCGGCCGGCCTGCCCGAGGCCACGACCACCCTGGCCTGCCTCGGCGGCGGCTTCCTGTTGCGGCTGGCGGCACTGCGGTTCGGCTGGGAGATGCCCAAGTTCGTCTATCGCGACGATCCGCACTGAGCGGCACCGGATGCCGGCGCCGCCCACCGGCCGGCAAAGCGCGGCCACATGCGGGGCGCAGCATCGATCCCGTCCGGCGATGACGGGTCCACTCTCTCCGCCTCCCGCCGCGCCGGACCGGACGGCCGTGTCCGCGCCGGGCAGGGACCCCCTGCCCGGCCCTTGGCGCCGGCTCAGGCCGCAGCGGACAGCGCGCGGCGGCGGCGGGCGCGCACCGCTTCGGCCAGCCGTTCCAGCACCTGCACCGAGGTGTCCCAGTCGATGCAGCCGTCGGTGATGCTCTGGCCGTAGGTCAGCGCACAGCCGGGGACCAGGTCCTGGCGGCCGCCGACCAGGTGGCTTTCCACCATCACGCCGATGATCGCGTCCTGGCCCTGCTCCAGCTGCCGGGCGATGTCCTCGACCACCTTGGGCTGGTTGTCCGGGTTCTTGCCGCTGTTGGCGTGGCTGGCATCGATCATCAGCCGCGCCGGCAGCCCGTTCTTCTGCAGTACCTGCGCGGCCGCGGCGACGCTGTCGGCATCGTAGTTCGGCTGCTTGCCGCCGCGCAGGATCACGTGGCAGTCCGGGTTGCCCTCGGTGGCCGCGACCGCGGTCTGCCCGTCCTTGGTCACGGCCAGGAAATGGTGCGGGTGCGAGGCCGCGCCCACCGCGTCCACCGAGATCTTCACGTCGCCGCCGGTGCCGTTCTTGAAGCCGACCGGGCACGACAGCCCGGAGGCCATCTCGCGGTGCACCTGGCTCTCGGTGGTGCGCGCGCCGATCGCGCCCCAGGCCACCAGGTCGGCGATGTACTGCGGCGAGATGATGTCGAGGAACTCCACGCCGGCCGGCAGGCCGAGGTGGTTGATGTCGCGCAGCAGGCCGCGCGCGAGGCGCAGGCCCTTGTTGATCTGGAAGCTGCCGTCGAGGTCGGGATCGTTGATCAGGCCCTTCCAGCCGATGGTGGTGCGCGGCTTCTCGAAGTACACGCGCATCACGATCTCCAGCGCGTCGCCGAGCGTTTCGCGCAGCGGGCGCAGGCGCTGGGCGTACTCCATCGCCGCGACCGGGTCGTGGATCGAGCACGGGCCGATCACCACGGCCAGGCGGTCGTCGCGGCCGTGCAGGATCTCGTGCAGCGCCGCGCGCGAGGCGGACACGGTCTGCGAGGCGCGCTCGTCGCAGGGCAGCAGGGACAGCAGCTGCGCCGGCGGCGTCAGCGGTTCGATCTTGCGGATGCGGAGGTCATCGGTATGTGGGGGCATGGCGTCTGGCTCGGTGAGGTTTGGCGGTGTGCCCCAGGGCGATGGCGGCAACAAAAAAGCCGCCAGTTGCGCTGGCGGCTTTCGGGATGCGTCTGAAGCTTCTTTCTTCAGGGTGAGCGCAATCCTTCCTCCGCCAGCGGCTTCGGAAAGTAGTACCAAAAGTAAAAGCGGGCACGGCTTGCGTTCATGGGATGTATTGATAGCACGGCTTTTTCGCCATTGCCACTGTTTCATCGGCAACGAAGGCCGCAGCCTGCCTGCAGGAGCGGCCTTTGTGGGAGCGGCTTCAGCCGCGATGGAGCTTTCCCATTTGAACCCCTGCACACGGATGCGCAGGCTGTTGCAGAGGGATCTGCATAAAAACTCCGGCTGAAGCCGCTCCCACAGGGGTCTTCGTTCAGAAATCGAACACGTATTCCGCCGCGATTTCACGCCCGATCGAGTCGAACAGCGTGGTGTTGAAGAACGCGTAGCCGTAGTACGCCTCCTTGTGCTTGTAGCCCACGTTGTTGAACACGTTGTTGACGTAGAAATTGACCTTCATGCGCGGGGTGATGCGGTAGCCGCCGCTGAGGTTCCAGTACCACGCCGGCCCGACCCGGCCGTAGTAGTGCGAGGTCGACTCGCCGTAGTGCGAGCTGGCGCTGTCGGTGACCAGGCAATCGTCGCCGGCCGCCGGCTGGTAGCCGTCGTCGAAGCGGCGGCAGGTGCCCCAGTTGACCGCGCGCGTGGAGCCGAAGCGCTTGGCGTAGACGGTGAAATCCCACGGGCCGCCGTTCTCCCAGTGCGCGCTCGCGCGCACCTTGCTGCGCACCTTCTCGTCGCGCTTGTTCTTGTTCTCGTCGGTGCGGTAGATCTGCTCGTAGTAGGAGATCAGGTTGTTGTAGTCGAGCGAGAACTGCCAGTTGCCCCAGGCCGCGGTGTCGAGCCGGTACTTCAGCGAGACGTCCACGCCCGAGGTCTCGGCCTGCGCCAGGTTGATGGGGCCGCGCTCGATGCCGACGATCCGGCCGTCGGCATCGCGGATCACGCGCGAGACGATGGTGTTGCAGTATTCGGCGCCGCCGGGATTGGTCCAGGCGCCGCCGCTCGTGGTCGTGCCGGTGCGGCAGCCGGCCTCGGCGCTGAGGATCTCGTCGCGGTCGAGGTCCTTGATCATGTCCTCGAGGCGGATCTTGTAGTAGTCGGCGGTCAGCGACAGGCCCTGCGCGATGTCCCAGACGAAGCCCGCGGTGAACGAACGTCCGTGCTCGGACTTGAGGTCCGGCGTGCCGCGGCGGTTCACGTCGATGGTGTAGTAGATGTCGTCGTTCTCGTCGTTGCAGGTGCCGGTGAGGTAGGCGCCTGAGGAAATGCAGCGGTACTGGTCGATCACGGTCTGGCTGGTCGAGCTGGGCTCGCCGAGCACGTAGTGCATGTCCGGCGCACGGAAGCTGGTCGCCAGGGTACTGCGCAACAGCAGCGAATCGACCGGGCGCCACTCCAGGCCGGCGCTCCAGGTGGTGTCGCTCTGCCTGCCGATGTCGGTGGCCAGGTCGGTGGCGTACGACTTGTACGAACCGTAGCGGTCGTAGCGGCCGGCCAGGCTGGCGGTCAGGCTCGCCAGCAGCGGGACCTGCAGTTCGAGCCCGGCCGAGGAACGCAGGCGTTCGCCGCCGCCGCTGTCGACCACGTCGACGTAGTAGCACTCGTTGGCGCAGGGATCGGGCCTGAGCCGGTAGCCCTGCTTGGCCAGCTCCGCCACGGTGGCGAAGCGGATCGGCCCGGCCCAGCCCTGCAGCAGTTCGCCGCTGAGCGTGAAGCTGGCCTGGTTGACCCAGGAATCGGCCGCGTTGTGCGACTTGGCGACCAGGTCGCCGTATTGCGCCGAGGTCAGCGGTGCGTACCAGCGGTCCTCGTCGACGTCGTGGATCGGCGTGCCGTCGGCGGTGGTGCCGAGTTGCGGGCCCAGGAACCAGTCGGTGGCCTTCTGCAGATCGACGGTGCGGATGTACTCGTCCACGGTGTAGCGCGAACGGCCGACGCTGAACTCCCAGTCGAAGCGGTCGGCCCATACGCCCTTCAGGCCCGCGCTCAGGTCCCAGGACAGTTCCTTGTTGTAGTTCGCCAGGCCTTCGAAGCCGCCGGCTTCGCGGCGGGTGAGCTGGCGGATCGCGTACAGCGAGCGGTCGCTGCCGGCATCGTGGAACGGCCCGAGGTAGACGTAGGGCGGGTCGTAGGTCCAGTAGCCGGTGCTCTTGTTCACCGACAGCGTGGCCCAGGCCTCGGTGTTCTCGCTGAACTTCCAGGTGCCGTAGAGATAACCGGAATAGTTCTCGCCGCCGCTGCTGAGCAGCCAGTCCTGGTAGTCGTGGGCCATGCCGCAGTAGCTGCCGTAGTTGGTCAGTACGCCGCTGTTCTGGTCGTAGCTCAGGCGCTGCGCATCGATGAACTCGCCGCCGAAGCGTTCGCAGGTGCCGGACGGCATCGACAGCCGCTGGGAGTTGTCGGCATCGACCAGGCTCAGTCCGGTGAACGGATTGAAGCCGTACTTGCGGTTCTGCGCGGTCCAGTTCGAATAGGCCATGTCCTCCTGGTCGTCCATCTGCGGGCGGTCGCGCCCGGTCAGCGGATCGCGGCGGGTGCCCTGCAAGGCGTAGGTCAGGCTCCAGTTGTCGCCGGTGCGGCCGCCGGTCCAGGAACCGTCGAAGGCGTTGCGCCCGCCTTCGGTCGAGGTGCCGCCGCGCAGGCGCACCTGGTCGCCCTGGTAATTCTTCTTGAGGATCACGTTGATCACGCCGGCGACCGCGTCCGAACCGTAGATCGCCGAGGCACCGCCGGTGAGGATCTCGATGCGCTCCACCGCCGCCGACGGGATGTTGCTGTAGTTGGCGAAGTTGCTCTCGCCGCCGTACGGCAGCGGGTAGTCGGCCACGCGATGGCCGTTGACCAGCAGCAGCGTGCGGCCCGGGCCAAGGTCGCGCAGGTTGATCGGCGAGGCGTTCGGGGTGTGCGAGCCCCACTGGGTGTCGGCCTCCACCGAGCCCTGCTGGTTCATGCTCGCCAGCGCGTCGTAGACGGTGGCGAAACCCTGTTGCTGGATCTGCTCGGCGCTGATCGCCAGCACCGGCTGCGCGCCTTCGACTTCGGCGCGCTTGATGCGCGAGCCGGTGACGGTCACGGCATCCAGGTCGGTGGCGGACCCGGATGCATCGCCGCTCTGCGCCTGCACAGCGCTGGCATGGACGGCGATGGCGAAGGCTACGCCGAGGGCAAGGCGGTGGCTACGGCACTTCATGGGTGGTTCCCCTGCGGAAGAACCGGCGAGGCCGGCGGATATGGTCGCGGTCGCGCAAGCGCGCCTGCCGGCGTCGCCTCCCCTGGCCCGCTGCGCGAGCCGCGCTCCCCGGGCCGAACCTAGGTCCGCGCTGATATCGTTGTCAACGGAATGTCATGCGCATCCGTGCAAACCTGGATGCAGCGCACGCCGCGGATTTGCGCGCGTGGGCAGACCGGCCGCGACGCACCCGGGCAAGCGCGCCGTCCGCATCGGCTGGCAGGTGGTGCGGGCTCCCCCGGACGCAGCCGTGCCGGACGCAGGCGGACCGGCGGTTCCGGCCCGCGGCCGGGCGCGGACAGGGCAAAAGAAAACCCCGCCTCGCGGCGGGGTTTTCCGTACAGCATGCAGCCTGTGGGCCGCGGCGGATCAGAAGTCCATGCCGCCCATGCCGCCCATGCCACCGCCGGCCGGCAGCGCCGGCTCGTCCTTCTTCGGAGCCTCGGCCACCATCGCTTCGGTGGTGATCATCAGGCCGGCGATCGAAGCGGCGTTCTGCAGGGCCGAACGGGTCACCTTGGTCGGGTCCAGGATGCCGAACTCGACCATGTCGCCGAACTCGCCGGTGGCGGCGTTGTAGCCGAAGTTGCCCTTGCCTTCCTTCACCTTGTTCAGGATGACCGAGGGCTCCTCGCCGGCGTTGGCGACGATCTCGCGCAGCGGGGCTTCCATCGCGCGCAGGGCGATCTGGATGCCGTGGGTCTGGTCTTCGTTGGCGCCCTTCAGCTCGCTGATCGCGGCCAGCGCGCGCACCAGGGCGACGCCGCCGCCCGGGACCACGCCTTCCTCGACGGCCGCACGGGTGGCGTGCAGGGCGTCTTCGACGCGCGCCTTCTTCTCCTTCATCTCGACCTCGGTCGCGGCACCGACCTTGATCACCGCCACGCCGCCGGCCAGCTTGGCCACGCGCTCCTGCAGCTTCTCGCGGTCGTAGTCGGAGGAGGTGTCCTCGATCTGGGTCTTGATCTGCTTGACGCGGGCCTCGATGGCGGCGGTGTCGCCGGCGCCGTCGATGATCGTGGTGTTCTCCTTGGAGACCTGCACCTTCTTGGCGCGGCCCAGGTCCTTGATCGTGGCCTTCTCCAGCGACAGGCCGACTTCCTCGGAGATCACGGTGCCGCCGGTCAGCACGGCCATGTCTTCCAGCATCGCCTTGCGACGGTCGCCGAAGCCCGGGGCCTTGACGGCCACGACCTTGACGATGCCGCGGATGGTGTTGACCACCAGGGTCGCCAGGGCCTCGCCCTCGACTTCCTCGGCGACGATCAGCAGCGGCTTGCCGGCCTTGGCCACGCCCTCGAGGACGGGCAGCAGGTCACGCACGTTGGAGATCTTCTTGTCGTGCAGCAGGATGAACGGGTCGTCCAGGTCGGCCGACTGGCTCTGCTGGTTGTTGATGAAGTACGGCGACAGGTAGCCGCGGTCGAACTGCATGCCCTCGACCACGTCCAGCTCGTTCTCCAGGCCCGAGCCTTCCTCGACGGTGATCACGCCTTCCTTGCCGACCTTCTTCATCGCTTCGGCGATGATGTTGCCGATCGACTCGTCCGAGTTGGCCGAGATGGTGCCGACCTGGGCGATGGCCTTGTCGTCGGCGGTCGGCTTGGAGATGTTCTTCAGCTCGGCGACGGCGGCGGTGACCGCCTTGTCGATGCCGCGCTTGAGGTCCATCGGGTTCATGCCGGCGGCCACGGCCTTGGCGCCCTCGCGGATCAGCGCCTGGGCCAGCACGGTGGCGGTGGTGGTGCCGTCGCCGGCGTTGTCGTTGGTCTTGGAAGCGACTTCCTTGACCATCTGCGCGCCCATGTTCTCGAACTTGTCGGCCAGTTCGATTTCCTTGGCGACGGAGACGCCGTCCTTGGTGATGGTCGGGGCGCCGAAGCTCTTCTCGAGCACGACGTTGCGGCCCTTCGGGCCGAGGGTCGCCTTGACGGCGTTGGCGAGCACGTTGACGCCGCGCACCATGCGCGTACGAGCGTCTTCACCGAAACGAATATCCTTGGCAGCCATGTGCTGTTACCTCAGTAAGTGTTCGTGTTTTTGGAAAGAGAAGGCAGCGTTCTTGCGAGGGACTCGCCTTTCAAACCCGGCACAAGGATGTGCCGTGCTCTTGCGAGGGACTCGCCTTTTTGAATCCCGGCACACGGATGTGCCGCGCCTCTGCGAGGGACTCGCAATACAGACTCAGCCGACGACGGCGAGGATGTCGTCTTCGCGCAGGACCTTGTACTCGACGCCTTCGGCCTTGTAGGTGCTGCCGGCGTACTGGCCGTAGATCACCTTGTCGCCGACCTTGACGGCCGGGGCACGGACGTTGCCGTTGTCGAGCGGCTTGCCGGCGCCGACGGCGACGACTTCACCCTTGGTGGACTTTTCCTTGGCCGAATCCGGGATCACGATGCCGCCGGCGGAAATCTCGTCGGCTTCGATCGGCTTGACTACCACGCGGTCGTGAAGCGGCTTGATGCTCATTGAAAGACCTCTTAAGTGATTGATTGGTCTGGAAAAGGCTGGTGATGTTAGCACTCGCGCATGTCGAGTGCCAGCATCACGCACGACAAAACCCGACGGATCGGGACTGGCCTGACATGGAGCCGGCCGAATGCCTTTCAAGGGGGGCGGCGGACAAAAAAACGCCGGATCGCAGCGGAGCGCCCGATCCGTCGCGGCGGCCTCGGCCCGGCGGGCCCGACCGGCCTGGCACCAGGCCGACCCGCCGGACACCGCCGAGCGCGCCCGCAACGAGGTGATCCACGGCGCCCAGGGCAACCGCAATCCCTTCATCGACCATCCCGAGTGGGGCACCGCGGCGCTGTTCACCTCGGCCAGGCCGGCCAGTTGCCAGTTGCCGAACTGACCGCGGCGTCGAAAACGAAGGCCCCTCCCCAGCGTGGGGGGCCGGGCGAGCGTGCGCCGTTCGCCTCACGGGCCCGCGTCCCGCGCGAATCCGCGCTGCGGGCGCACGCCTCGGCCCGGGACGCGAAAGGAATGTTCCAACTGCAACGGGCCCGCGCTCGGCTGCCCCGCGCGCAGCGAGCCGGTACACTCGCGGACCCATGCCTTCCCCGCCCTCCACCTCCCCGGCTGCGAGCCCCTCGCAAGAGCGCCGCACGCCTTCCCCGTGCGAAGTTCTCGTCCTGCTCAGCACCTGCCCGGACGCCGCCAGCGCCGAGCGCATCGCGCATGCGCTGGTATCCGAGCGGCTGGCCGCGTGCGTGACGCAGCTGCCCGGCGCGCGCTCGACCTACCGCTGGCAGGACCGGATCGAACGGGGCGAGGAAGTCCAATTGCTGATCAAGACCACCGCCACCCGCCTGCAGGCGGCCATCGAGCGCCTGCAGGCGCTGCATCCGTACGAGCTGCCCGAAGCGATCGCCCTGCGCGCCGAGGACGGGCTGCCGGCGTACCTGGCGTGGATCGACGACGAGACCCGCAGGAAATGAATGTCCCGATGACCCTGTTGCGCCGCTTCGCCACGCTGTGCGCGTTCATGCTGCTGCCGCTGTCCGCGCTGGCCTTCTCCGAGAAGGACCTGCTGCCGGTGGACCAGGCCTTCGAACTCAGCGCCCGGGCCACCGCGCCGGGCCGGGTCGAGCTGCACTGGAAGATCGCGCCGGGCTATTACCTGTACCGCCATCGCATGGGCGTGGGCGAGATCCCCGGGTTCAAGCAGAACCCGTTGCAGTTGCCGGACGGGCACAAGAAGCACGACGAGTTCTTCGGCGAGGTGGAGACCTATCGCGACGAGGTGACCGCGGTGCTCACCGGCGCGGCCGCCGACGGCGTCGACGCGCTGCAGCTGGAGGTGCGCTACCAGGGCTGCGCCGATGCCGGCGTGTGCTATCCGCCGCAGAAGCGCCGCCTGGAGGTCAGGCTGCCGGGGCCGGGCGCGGCCGCCGCGCTGCCCTCCGGCACCCTGCCCAGCGCGGGCAACACCGCGCCGTCGCCGCTGGCCTCGCGCCTGCCCGGTGCCGGCGTCGCCAACCTCGCCGGCGTGGAGGCGCTGCCGCTGCCGGCCGAGCAGGCGTTCGAGTTCGAGGCGATCGCCGGCGACGGCAACACGCTGCTGCTGCGCTTCACCCCGGCGCCGGGCTACTACCTCTACCGCGACCGCACCTCGCTGGCGCTGGAAGGCGTGGCCGGCATCCGCACCGGCGCGCCGCAGTGGCCGCCGGGCAAGCCGCACCGCGACGAGCACTTCGGCGACGTGGTGGTGTACTTCGACCAGGCCGAGGTCGCGCTGCCGCTGCTGCGCGACCGCACCGACGCGGCCGACATCACCCTGGTGGCGACCTTCCAGGGCTGCCAGACCGACGGCATCTGCTATCCGCCGATGACGCGCCGGGTGAAGCTGGCGCTGCCGGCCGGCAAGCTCTCGCCGCCGGACCAGGCCACCGCCGCGCCGCTGCCGATCCCGCCGCTGTCCGGCGCCGGCGCCGCCACGGACAAGGCGCCGGCCCCGCCGCCGCCGGATGCCTCCGCCGGCAATGCCGGGCGCAGCCTGCCCCCGCATGCCGAGCGCAACCTGGTCGCGGTGCTGGTGCTGGCGCTGCTGGGCGGGCTGGTGCTCAACCTGATGCCGTGCGTGCTGCCGATCCTGTCGCTGAAGGTGCTCGGACTGGCGCACAGCGGCGAGAGCCGCGCGCGCGCGCGCAGCCACGCGCTCTGGTACTCGCTGGGCGTGCTGCTGTCGTTCGCGGTGATCGGCGCGCTGGTGATCGGCCTGCGCGCGGCCGGGCAGGCGGCCGGCTGGGGTTTCCAGCTGCAGCAGCCGTGGTTCGTCGCCGCGCTGGCCTACCTGATGTTCGCGGTCGGCCTGAGCCTGACCGGCGTGTTCACGCTCGGCGGCAACCTCGGCGGCATCGGCCAGTCGCTGGCGTCGCGGCGCGGCCCGGTCGGCGATTTCTTCACCGGCGTGCTGGCCTGCGTGGTCGCCAGCCCGTGCATCGCGCCGTTCATGGGCTCGGCGCTGGCCTATGCGTTCACCGCCCCGCCGCTGCTGGCGATGCTGGTGTTCCTGGCGCTCGGCCTCGGCCTGGCGCTGCCGTTCCTGCTGATCGGCTTCGTGCCGTCGCTGGCGCGGCGCCTGCCCACGCCCGGCGCGTGGATGGAAACGCTCAAGCAGGTGCTCGCGTTCCCGATGTACCTCACCGCGATCTGGCTGCTGTGGGTGCTCGGCAAGCAGCGCGGCGTGGATGCGATCGCGCTGGTGCTGGTCGGCGCCACGCTGCTGGCGCTGGGACTGTGGTGGTTCGAGCGCAGCCGCTGGCAGAGCCGCCGGCTCGGCATGGCGCTGTCCACGCTGATGCTGCTGCTGGCGCTGGTGCCGGTGTGGGGGGTGACCCGCCTGCACGCGCCGGTCGCCGCCGCCGAGGCCGGCGAGGTCGCCTACTCGCCGCAGCTGCTGGACCGCCTGCGCGCGGACAACCGCGTGGTGTTCGTCAACATGACCGCCGACTGGTGCGTGACCTGCAAGGCCAACGAGAAGAACGTGCTGAGCAGCGCCGCGTTCCGCGACACCCTGCGCCGGGTCGACGCGGTCTACATGAAGGGCGACTGGACCAACGTCGACCCGCAGATCAGCGCCTTCCTCGAACAGCACCAGGCGGTCGGCGTGCCGCTGTACGTGGTCTACGGCCCCGGCACGCCGCCGACCGTGCTGCCGACCGTGCTGACCGAAGCGGTGGTCGAGGACGCGCTGCTGCGCGCCGCGCGCTGAGCGCGGGCCTTCGCCCTACCGCACGACGACTTCCCCTCCCACGCGAACCCTCCATGTCCTCCGACAGTCCATCGACCGCTTCCCGCACCACGCCCGACCAGCGCCAGGCCGCGCTCGACTACCACGAGTTCTCCCGCCCCGGGAAGATCGAGGTCCGCGTGACCAAGCGCGTGGCGACCCAGGACGACCTCGCCCTGGCCTATTCGCCCGGCGTCGGCTACGCCTGCGAGGCCATCGTCGACGATCCCGGCCGCGCGCACGCGCTGACCGCGCGCGGCAACCTCGTCGCCGTCGTCACCAACGGCACCGCCGTGCTCGGCCTGGGCAACATCGGCCCGCTGGCCGGCAAGCCGGTGATGGAAGGCAAGAGCGTGCTGTTCAAGCGCTTCGCCGGCGTGGACGCGTTCGACATCGAACTGGACGCCAACGATCCGGACAAGCTGGTCGAGATCGTCGCGGCGATGGAGCCGACCTTCGGCGGCATCAACCTGGAGGACATCAAGGCGCCGGAATGCTTCGCGATCGAGCGCGCGCTGCGCGAGCGCATGAAGATCCCGGTGTTCCACGACGACCAGCACGGCACCGCGATCGTGGTCGGCGCGGCGGTCAGCAACGCGCTGCACATCGTCGGCAAGGCGATCGAGGACGCGACGCTGGTGGTGTGCGGCATGGGCGCGGCCGGCGTCGCCTGCGTGGACATGCTGGTCTCGCTGGGCCTGAAGCGCGGCAACGTGCTGGCGGTGGACCGTTCCGGCGTGATCCACAGCGGCCGCCAGAACCTGGACCCGAGCAAGGCGGCCTACGCGCGCGACACCGACAAGCGCACCCTGGCCGAGGCGCTGGAAGGCGCCGACATCTTCCTGGGCCTGTCCGGCCCGGGCACGCTGACGCCGGACATGCTCAAGACCATGGCGGCCTCGCCGATCGTGCTGGCGCTGGCCAACCCGTATCCGGAAATCCTGCCCGACGACGCGCGCGCGGTGCGGCCGGACGCCCTGGTCGGCACCGGCCGCTCGGATTTCCCCAACCAGATCAACAACGTGCTGTGCTTCCCCTACCTGTTCCGGGGCGCATTGGACGTCGGCGCCAGCCAGATCAACACGGCGATGAAGGTGGCCTGCGTGAACGCGCTGGCGCGACTGGCGCGCGAGCACGTCGACGCCGAAGGCCGCAGCCTGTTCGGCCCGGACCGCCTGATCCCGCACCCGCTCGACACCGAGCTGCTGGTCGAGCTGCCGGCGGCGGTGGCGCAGGCCGCGATCGACAGCGGCGTCGCCACTCGCCCCCTGCACGACCTGGACCAGTACCGCGAGCGGCTGCGCGCCCTCGCCGAATCGCTGGCGGCATAGGTAGTCCCGGGTGGGGGCTCAGGGCGAGCGCAACGGCTCGTTGGCATGGGCCTCGTGCAGCAGCCGCACGAACTCCGGCGCCGGCGGCAATACCACTTCGCCGATGCGCGACACCGCCACGCCCGGCGACCAGGAGTTCATCACCACCGCCGACAACCCGGCCAGATCGTCCAATGCAAGCGCCTGCTCGCGCTGCGGCACGCCCAGGCGCCGCAGTTGCCGCCGGGCGATGCCCATGGCGATGCCCGGCAACACGTCGGCGATCGGCCAGACCACTTCCTTGCCGTCCCAGAACGCCAGGTTCCAGATCGTGGCCTCGGCCACGTGCCCGGCCGGGTCGACGAAGGCGGCATCGTCGAATCCCCGGGCGACCGCCTCGCGCAGGTACCAGGTCTTGGCGACCTCGCCGACGTGCTTGTAGCGCGCCAGCGCGCGCTGGTGCGTCACCGCCATCAGCGCCAGCGGCCCGGCCGGCGGTCGAGCCGCCGCGCCGGTGCGCACCAGCATCCCGAGTTCGCCGCCGTCGGCCGCGCTGAACTCGCCGGTCCGCGAGTACACCGTCGCGGTCAGCGACGCGTCCGGCGCCGAGCGCGCCAACGCCTCGCGCATCCGCGAGCGCACCCGTTCGTCGGGAATGGCGCGGCCGAACATCGCCTGCGAGGCCTCGCGCAGGCGCTGCAGGTGCAGGTCCAGGCCGCGCACGCGGCCGTCCCGGACCTGCATCGCGGTGAAGTGCGCATAGCCGGCGAACGCCAGCGGCGCCAGGTCCGCCGCGGTCGCGGGGCGGTCGTCGTGCAGGACCGCGCCGGCGGCGGGGTCGTCCGGGAAGATGTCGCGCGTCGGTTGCATGGGGAAGAACTCCAGCCAGGATCGGGACGCGGAGGCTAGACTCTGACAGCACTGTCAAGGTCAAGCCCGAGGTTCCCCCATGAAGATCGGCGAACTCGCCCGCCGCAGCGGCCTGAGCGAACGCATGCTGCGCTACTACGAGCAGGCCGGACTGCTGCAGCCGGCGCGCACCTCAACCGGCTACCGCGACTACGGCGAGCAGGAACTGCTGGCGGCGCGGCGCATCCGCCAGCTCAGCGCCTCGGGACTGAAGATCGAGACGATCCGCGTGCTGCTGCCCTGCATGCGCGCGGACGCCGGCGCGCTGTTCGAGGCCTGCGACGAGATCCACGAAGCGCTCACCCGCGCCCTCGCCGACCTGGACGCGAAGCTGCACGCGCTCGGCGCCAGCCGTACCCTCATCGCCGGCTTCCTGCGCGACCTGGACGCGCTGCACGAACCGCCCGGCGCTCTCCCCACCCCCGGCGCAGGGTCGCCCGGGACCCGGGCCGGCTAGGCGGCGTACCCGCCGTCGCGGAACGCGCCGGCCCCGGCATTTTTCAAACAGCCATTTCAAACGCGATGAACTTCGCCGATCTGGACAGCATCCTCGGCTTGGCGCAGACTCCCGCCCTTTCCAACCGACCCTTCGCATGGCTCGCCTGCTGCTGCTCCACGGCCCCAACCTCAACCTGCTCGGCACCCGCGAGCCGGAGGTCTATGGGCATGCCACGCTGGCGCAGATCGACCAGGCGATGATCGCCCAGGCCGCCGCGGCCGGCCACGAGCTGGTGGCGCTGCAGTCCAATGCCGAGCACGTCCTGGTCGAGCGCATCCATGCCGCCCGCGGCGATGGCACCGCGTTCGTCCTGATCAATCCCGGCGCATTCACCCACACCTCGGTGGCATTGCGCGACGCCCTGCTCGGCGTCGGCCTGCCGTTCGTCGAGGTGCACCTGTCCAACCCGCACGCACGCGAGCCGTTCCGCCACCACAGCTACCTCAGCGACAAGGCGGTGGGCGTGATCTGCGGCTTCGGCGCCGACAGCTACCGGCTGGCGCTGGACGGCGTGATCGCACGCCTGGGGCGCGAGGCGTGAACCGCCCGTCCCGTTTTCCCGTCCCGGCATAGCCGCCGCGCCGCTCGCGCGCACCCGGCTGCCGCTTCCCGTTGCACCTACCACGAGGCCGTCATGGATCTCCGCAAAATCAAGAAACTGATCGACCTGCTCGAAGAATCCAATCTCGCCGAGATCGAGATCAAGGAAGGCGAAGAAAGCGTCCGCCTGGCGCGCGCGCCGAAGGGCGGCATGGTCGCCGCCGCTCCCGCCCCGCAGTACGTGGCCGCCCCGGCCGCCGCGCCGGCCCCGGCCAGCATGCCGATGAGCTCGCCGACCGAGGCCTCCACCGGCGGCACCGCCAAGCCCGGCAACGCCCTGCCCGACGGGCACGTGCTGCGCGCGCCGATGGTCGGCACGTTCTACGCCTCGCCGGCGCCGGACAAGCCGCCGTTCGTCACCGTCGGCCAGACCGTCAAGGCCGGCGACACGCTCGCGATCATCGAGGCGATGAAGATGTTCAACCCGATCGAGGCGGACGTCTCCGGCACCGTCGTGGCGATCCTCGGCGAGAGCGGCCAGCCGGTCGAGTTCGACCAGCCGTTGTTTGTGATCGGCTGAAGAGCCGGGATTCGTGATTCGTGATTGGTGATTCGGAAAAGCGGCCGCACCAGCGTCTGGAGGTATGGCACGACGCAATGGACCTGGTCGCCGCGATTTATGCATTCTCGGCGAGGTTTCCCGCCGAGGAGCGTTTCGGCCTCACCTCGCAGATGCGGCGTGCCGCGATCAGTGTTCCCTCGAACATCGCTGAGGGCGCAGCGCGCAGGTCACGCGGTGAATTGCATCGCTTTCTTTCGATCGCACGCGGATCACTCTCGGAACTCGACACACAGATTCACATCGCGGCACGGTTGGAGTTCGGCGTACCGCCAACGGAATTGCAGGAAATCTTGGACCGTACCTTCGCCAAGTTGAACGCGCTGATATCCCGTATCGCCGAGCGCTTGGACGAATCACCAATCACGAATCACGAATCACGGCCTTCCCATGCTCGATAAAGTCGTCATCGCCAACCGCGGCGAAATCGCGCTGCGCATCCTGCGCGCCTGCCACACGCTGGGCATCCGCACGGTCGCGGTGCACTCCACCGTCGATCGCAACCTCAAGCATGTCGCCATGGCCGACGAGTCGGTCTGCATCGGACCGGCGCCCTCGTCGGAGAGCTACCTCAACATCCCGGCGCTGATCGCCGCGGCCGAGGTCACCGATGCGCAGGCGATCCATCCCGGCTACGGCTTCCTGTCGGAGAACGCCGACTTCGCCGAGCGCGTGGAGCAGTCCGGCTTCATCTTCATCGGGCCCAAGGCCGACACGATCCGCCTGATGGGCGACAAGGTCGAGGCGATCCGCGCGATGAAGGCCGCCGGCGTGCCCTGCGTCCCCGGATCGGGCGGCCCGCTCGGCGACGACATCGTCGCCAACACCAAGATCGCCCGCGAGATCGGCTACCCGGTGATCATCAAGGCCGCTGGCGGCGGCGGCGGGCGCGGCATGCGCGTGGTGCACACCGAGAGCGCGCTGAAGACCGCGATCGAGACCACCAAGAGCGAGGCCAAGGCGGCGTTCGGCAACGACCAGGTCTACATGGAGAAGTTCCTGGAGAACCCGCGCCACATCGAGATCCAGGTGCTGGCCGACGGCCAGGGCAACGCGATCCACCTCGGCGAGCGCGACTGCTCGATGCAGCGCCGCCACCAGAAGGTGGTCGAGGAGGCCCCGGCGCCGGGCATCACCGAGGAGCTGCGCAACGAGATCGGCAAGGTCTGCGTGGAGGCGTGCATCCGCATCGGCTACCGCGGCGCCGGCACGTTCGAGTTCCTGTTCGAGAACGGCCGCTTCTACTTCATCGAGATGAACACCCGCATCCAGGTGGAGCACCCGGTGACCGAGCGCATCACCGGCATCGACCTGGTCTGCGAGCAGCTGCGCATCGCCGCCGGCCACAAGCTCAGCATCAAGCAGAGCGACATCGTGCTGCGCGGCCACGCCATCGAGTGCCGCATCAACGCCGAGGACCCGGAGACGTTCATGCCCAACCCGGGCCTGATCACCGCGTTCCATCCGCCCGGCGGCCCCGGCGTGCGCGTGGACACGCACATCTACAGCGGCTACAAGGTCCCGCCGAACTACGACTCGATGATCGGCAAGCTGATCGTGCACGGCCCGGACCGCGAGACCGCGATCGCGCGCATGCGCGTGGCGCTGAGCGAGATGGTCGTGGACGGCATCAAGACCAACATCCCGCTGCAGCAGCGCATCATGCGCGACAAGGGTTTCCAGGCCGGCGGCCAGAACATCCACTACCTGGAAAAGCGCCTGGCCGAGCGCAAGAACCAGTCGATCGCGCTGGTCTGAGGCCATCGGTCGCGGACACGAAAAAGGCGGGGATTCCCCCGCCTTTTTTCATGCCCGCGCCGGGACGCGGGTCAGCGCGCCACGGCCGCCTTCTGCTGGCTGCCCGGCACCGGCACGATGCCGTTCTTGGAACGCGGGTCCACGATCATCATCGTCTCGGTGGAGCCGTCCGGCCAGACGATCTGGAAGGTCGATCCGGTCGGCAGCGACGAGAACGGCATGCCGCTCTGCGCCCGGTAGATCGCCGCCGCCTGCGCCGCGCCGCCGCGTCGCACCTGCTCGTCGCTGTCGACCTTGGTCAAGCGCACCTGGGCGAGTTCGTTATAGCGGTGCTCGGCGGTATCGATCATGACGATGCCGACCGCCGCGGCGGAATACGCCACGAACAGCGTCACCATCAGCCAGAACTTGGCACCGTACAGCCAACGTCGGTAATTCATGACCTCACTCCCTCACCCTTGACCAGCGAAGTGATCATCTCGTCCATTCTGCTCGCCCCTTGCCGTGGCACCGCTGCGTCGTAAACAAAAGATTCGAAATCCTGCCGGCTGTCCTGCGAACAGATCCCGGCGATCGCGCAATAGCTCGTCATCAACGTGCCATCCGCGCCGCATTCCAGGCCGAGCCGGCAGGCGGCGACCTGCCAGGCCAGCTCCGCGTACTGGTCGCCGGCGACGAACCCTTCGTAGGCATCGTCGCCGCTGGCGCGCGCGCCCATGGCCAGCGACAGCGCCAGGTACGCCTCCGGGTCGCGCGAGGCCAGTACGCGCTCGACCAGATTGCGTTTATAGGCAACCGAGCTGTCCAGAGGCTGACCGGCCGACAGCAGCGCGGCCTCCGCGGCCAGGCTGCCGGACCGCGCCGCCTGGACCCGCTGGGCCAGCACCTGCTGCGCCGACAGCCCGTCCTGGGGCGTGAAACCGGCGCAGCGCGCGGCCAGGCGCGCCCTGGCGCCCACCATCGCGTTCATCCCGGCCGAGCCCTGGTGGGCGATCCACTCGCTGTCCGAAAGATAACCGGCCGGATCGAGCGCGTAGCCGGCACAGTAGTCGTATACGCGGCTCAGCATCCAGCCGGCGTCGGCATCGCCATCGGCGATCCTGGCGGCGAGCTGCTGGGCATAGCCGTACAGGTCCGCGTCCTGCTCCAGGCCGGCGCGCTGGTCGAGCGGCAGGCCGGTGGGGACGGAGGTCTCCCGGCGCGGCTCGGGCCGCACCGGCTCGCGCGCAGGCGCGGGGAAGCGCGCATGGCCGCTCGTCGCCACCTCGCCGCCGACGGCGGCGGCCAGGTCGCCCGGGCGCGACGCGCCATGCTGCCACCACGCCGCCGCGAGCACGGCAGGCGCGAGCAACAGCCACAGGTTGCGGGCACGGATGATCGGCATCGGAACGGGTCGCAAGGCGCCGCGGCCTCGAATCCTCTGCCGCGGCGATGGGGCGCAGTCTAGCGCAGGTTCCCGCCGCCGGCCGTGACGGGCCATGCCCGGCCGCCGGTGCCGCGGGCCGTCCGCAGCACGCCCCGGTCGCCCGCCGCCCCGGTGCGGCGGCACCTGCTCCGCCCGGCATGGCCACGGCCGCGCGCGCATGAAAAGCCGATGACGCGCTCTAGTAGGATGTGCACCCCCTCGCTGCGCAGAACCGCCATGCCGTTCCTCGAACTGACCCTGCACTGCACGGAAGCCACCCAGCCGCGCTTCGAGAACGCGCTGGAAGACGTCGGTGCGCTGGCGGTGACCCTGCTGGATGCCGATGCCGATACCAGCAACGAGCGCGCGATCCTGGAACCGGGCGTCGGCGAGACCCCGCTGTGGCACTCGCTGGTGCTCACCGCGCTGTTTCCCGCCGATACCGACGCGCTGGTGCTGCTGGCCGCGCTGGAGGCGTTCGATCCCGGCCTGGACTGGAGCCAGGCGTCCTTCCGCCAGGTCGAGGACGAGGATTGGGAACGCGCCTGGCTGGACCAGTTCCAGCCGATGCGGTTCGGCGAGCGCACCTTCATCGTGCCGTGGAACCACGAGCTGCCCGACGAGGCGCGCACCGGCGACGCCGCGGTGGTGCGCCTGGATCCCGGCCTGGCGTTCGGCTCGGGCACCCACCCGACCACCGCGCTGTGCCTGCGCTGGCTCGACGGGCTCGCCGCCGAAGGCGCGCTGCAGGGCCACGACGTGCTCGATTTCGGCTGCGGCTCGGGCATCCTCGCGCTGGCCGCGCTGAAGCTCGGCGCCGCCCGGGCGGTCGGCATCGACAACGACCCGCAGGCGCTGCTGGCCAGTCACGACAATGCCGAACGCAATGCCGTGGCCGACCGCCTCGCGGTCCACCTGCCCGAGCAGGAGCCGGTGCGCACGTACCCGGTGGTGGTCGCCAACATCCTCGCCTCGGCGTTGGACGCCCTGGCCGAGACGCTCGCCGCGCGCGTCGCACCGGGCGGGAGAATCGCGCTCTCCGGCATCCTGCACGGCCAGGAAGGCGAATTGCTGGAACGCTACGCCGCCTGGTTCGACGACCTGCGCACGACCCAGGACGGCGACTGGATGCGCATCGACGGGCGCCGCCGCGGCTGAGGCCGGCCATACATAATTCTGCCGGGATAACGGCACGGGCCGGCGGAGCCCAGCCAGTATTGCTTTCAATTGCCACGTGGAAAGCAATACGAACCAGTCGTCACGCACGTGACGCTATATCTCGCCCCCCGATTTTTCCCTCCGGGTGGACTGTGAGCAAGCTGTACGAACGCATTCGTGAGGCACGCCGTCTTACCGAGCTGACGCAGGACGCGCTGGCCGCGGAACTCGGAGTGACGCGCAGTGCCGTGGCGCAATGGGAGATGGTCGACGGCACGGCCCCATCCGTCGAGAATCTCATCGGGTTGGCCCAACGCAGCGGGCTTTGCTTCGAATACCTGGCCACCGGACGCGGCGAACGGATCTTTGGCCCGCGGCTGCGATGGTCGCCGAACCAGCACCCAGCTACCGACCGCTGAACGACCAGCAGCGACAATTGCTGGACCTGTTCGAGACACTAACACCCCGCCAAAAGTCCGGCCTGTTCGATTTGCTGGACATTCGTGGCCGCCGCTCGCGCCGCTGAACCGTCCGCTCTCTGTCCCCAACCTCGATAACCGCCATCACAAGCGACCAGAACGTGTCGGAACTTGAAATAAGTGCGAAGCGGCCTGGGGCGCGGTCGAGACAACGCGTGCACTTTGCCGAACTGGCTTCCTGGGCAAAGCACGCAGCGCAGCATCGGCGCGCGCCGGACCGCTTCGCAAATCGGCCCGGCCGGTCGCCCGGCCAGACCAGTACGAGAGAGAGCTTCCGGGAACGTGGCCCGGCCGTTTTAACTCTCGCCGCGTCGAGGCGGCGAGAGGTATTGCCGGATCGGTCCTCCTTTCGACGGGCCGACCGCATCTGACGACCTACCCGGACCTAGAAGTCCACCGAAGCAGTGAACATCACATAGCGCGGAGTCTGGAAGGCAAGCGGCATCAGATAGGTGTTGCTCACCGTGTAGGGATCGTCCTCGGAAGTCACATCGACCTGCAGCGGCTTGCGCTCATTGAGCAGGTTCAGCACCTGCAGGCTCAAGCGGAGCTTGTGATCGAAGGCAACGGGGCTATAGGTCACGCCCAGGTCGTAGTTGTGAGTCCACGGAGTGCGCTTGCTGCCCGGCTTGGCAACCTTGCCGAAGCAGGTGTGGTAGCTGGCACCGTAGCCGACCGGATCGCCCGCCTCAGAAGCCTCATCGATGCTCCCATCCGGGTTGTAGAAGCCCAGGCAGCTGATCGGCATGCCCGACAGGATCCGCGCATTGCCACTGAGCAGCCATTCGTCGTTCAGGGCATAGCTGCCGCGGATCTTGATCTGGTGGCGGCGATCATTGGCCAGATAGCCATCCGAGAACGCCATGAGTTCGGCCACGTCCCAGTCCTGGGTCTTGGAAATGTTGGTTTGACCGAATTCGGACTTCACCTGGCCTTCGTTGTTGCCTTGCAGTTTGCTGTAGGTGTAGTCGATACGGGCTTCCCACTTGCCGTCCCACGGACGCTCCAGGAACAGGTCGATCGCCTTGTATTCGCGCTTGACGCCCTGCGTGAAACCCAGATCGGCAGAACTGATCCTCTTCGTGAGGCGGTCGCCCGTGGGAACGCCTGCGGCGTCGATCTGGGCGAAGCTGTAGGTATTGCTGCCGCCGGGATTGAACATGTAGCAGGACGAGACTTGGTACCTGTTGCCGTTGGCATCGGCGCCGATCACCTTGCCGACCTTCCAGTCGATCCCCTGGTATTCCAGGCCGGCCGCTTCCATCAGGTCGTCATAGCCGCAGAAATCGTCGATGGACGACTTCAACTCGCGGTAGGTGAGCTTGGCGCCGTACGACCACTTGCCCAGCGTCTTCTCGAACCCGAGGATGAACTCGTCCTGGTACATGTTCTTCAGGTCCGTCGGGGCGAACGAGGCCACGTCCACCGGAGCGCCGGTCTCAAGGTTCGACGACACCGCGCCCGGCGCCGCCGCACCGTTGACGCCCGGCACCGGCGTCAGCCCCGTCGGGGCCCCGTACTGGTCGATGCCGGTGTAAGTGAAGTATTCGCTGGTGTAGGTCGAGGCCGAGGCGCCGCGGATGGCCACGTTGTTCGGCATGGCCAGGTAATAGCGGCCGGCGTTACCGAACACCTTCAGGGTCGAATCCCCGAACACGTCCCAGGCCGCGCCGATGCGAGGCGCCCACTGGTCCTTGGCGTCCATGTAGGTTTCGCCCAGTTCGTTCTTGTTGGTGAACTGGTCGTTGCGCAGGCCCAGCGACAGCAGGACGTTGTCCGTCACCTGCCAGCGGTCCTCGACGTAGTAGGCGTCCTGCTTCAACTCCATGTTGGTGTTGTTGAAGTAACGCAGTTGCCGGGCATAGTAGCCCTGCGGATTGTCGGCGTTCACCGGGCTGCCAACGCCCAGACTGCTGCTGATGTTGCCGGTGGTGCGCCCGTAGGACCAGTAGTCGGCAACCTGGGAGGTGCCTTCGTTCTTGGCCTCGAATTTCATGTTGTCCACGCCGAAGGTGATCGTGTGATCGCCCACGACCCATTCCAGGTCCAGGCGCACGCCATCGGTATAGTCGGTTGCGTCCTTGGCCTGGTAACCGCCGCTGGACTGCGCAGTGGCGCTGCCGTAGGCCGGATTGCGATTGGCGGCCACTACATAAGGCACACCGGCAACGATCGACGGGTTGATCTGGCGATACGCGAAGCGTCCGTGGCCGTATTGCGCACCCAAGGTCAGGTTGTCGGTCAGGTACCCGGTGTACTTGATGATGGAAAATTCGCTGTTCCGCTCTTCCGGGGTCGGCACGACGCCCTCGAGCTTTTCGCCGATAGCCGCGTTGTCCCAGTCATAGGCGTAGTAGGAGCCTTCGGCATCGTACTTCTCCGCCATGTAGGTATATTCGAGCAGATTGTTGTCGTTGATCTGCCAATCCAACTTGGCGTAGAGCTTCGGATCGTCAACGTTGCTGCGGGTGCTGCGTTGAACCGCACCCGACTCCGGCGAATTCGGTGGATTCACGGTGTTGGACGAGTAAGCCTCGGCCGAAACGAAGGCAAAGAGCCTGTCCTTGATCAGCGGGCCGCTGACATAGGCGCTGTAGGTGTTGTTCCAGGTTTCGTACTTGTCGCCCCGACTGCGCAAGGTCCCCGGCAGGGAGTCATCGGTATATTCGTAGCCCTCCGGAAGATCGATGTTGGGGAAGTATGTATCGGCGCCACCGGCGCGCAGCTTCCTCGGGACGAAATTGACCTGCCCTCCGAAGTGGAGTTCATTGCTGCCTGACTTGCCGATCTGGTTGATCACGCCCCCCGAGGAACGACCGTACTTGGCGCTGTAACCGCCGGTATAGGTTTCCTGTTGTGCGATTGAAGCATAGGGAAGCGAGAACCCACCCAGGTTCGACAGTGGATCGGAACTGAGAAAGCCGTTTATGTAGTAGGCGTTTTCCGAAGCGCCCGCGCCACCGAAAGACACCGTATTGGCGAGAGCGGAGAAACCTGCGGCACCCGGGTTCGCACCAGGAGCCAGCAATGCTATGGCTTCGGCGCTGCGGCGCATCGGCAAGCGTTCCAATTGCTCAGCCGTGATGACCGTACGCGTATCGACCGCGGTCACATCAATCGTCGGCACAGTGGCGGCAATGACGTTCACCGTATCCAGCGTGGTCGCGCCGCCAAAGGAAACATCCGTGCCCGAACCCACGCGCAACGTGATGCCTTCGCGGGTTCCGATGATCTGATCCCCCTGCTTCACCGTGACGGTATAGGTCCCCACCGGCAGTTGGCTGATCGAGTACTTGCCAGCTGCATCCACCGGAATCGTGCGGCTCAGCCCCGTACTGCTGGTCACGACCACCACTGCCCCCTCCGGAGCGTTGCCGTAGATGCTGCCGGTGGTGCTTTGCGCCTGGGCGACGGAAGCCAGGCAGCCTGCCAACGCCATCGTGAGCGCCGTGCGGCGCCAATTTTTGCGGTTGTTCATGGAATCCCCTGGATCAAGTTGGAAGGAAGGCCGTCGAATCCCCGCCGGCCTAGTTAGATTCACTAACTGTTAACAATACTGACAACACTTGGCAAGAATTTGCAACCCCACGGCACACATCGGCAGTCGGGCGATCCCGCCTGCGTGTGGTTGAATGACCATCCCCGTTGGCTGGCCGTCCCGATGAACGATCCCACGTCTTCCCGCCGCTCCCTCGCATCCTTCTTGCGCGTCGCACCGGGCGGGAGAATCGCGCTCTCCGGCATCCTGCACGGCCAGGAAGGCGAATTGCTGGAACGCTACGCCGCCTGGTTCGACGACCTGCGCACGACCCAGGACGGCGACTGGATGCGCATCGACGGGCGCCGCCGCGGCTGAGGCCGTGCTTGAATAGCCAGCCCGGGCCCTCTTTCGCATCCCGCATGAGCGACGAGAAGAAGACTCCGCATTCGCTGGCCACGTTCCTGCGCGGCCCCGCGCCTGCGCCCGAAGCCAAGGCGCAGGCCGAAGCAGGCGATGCGGACACCCCGCCGCCGCATGCGTCCGCCGCGGCAGGCGCCCAGGTGCCCCCGTCCCCCGCGGACGCGCCGGTCCCGGCCGTCGAGCAGACCCCGCCCGCGTCGTCGCCCGCCCCATGGGAACAGGCACCGCGCTTCACGCGTGCCGCGCGCACCAACGCGGTGCAGCGGCGCACGCCTCCGTGGCAGTGGGCGGTGCTGGCCGCGCTGGCCCTGGTGCTGGCGATGCAGGTGCTGCTCGCCGACCGCGCGCGCCTCGCGGCGGACGCCACCTGGCGACCCGTGCTGGCGGCGCTGTGCGCCGCATTGCGCTGCGAGCTGCCGGCCTGGCATGAACCGGCGGCCTTCACCATGCTCAACCGGGAAGTGCGCCCGGCCCCGGACCAGCGCGGCGTGCTGCAGGTCCAGGCGAGCTTCCGCAACGATGCGCGCTGGGCCCAGGCGTGGCCGTACCTGCAACTGTCGCTCTCCGATGCCGATGGCCGTGTGATCGGCAGCCGCGTGTTCTCGCCGCGGGAATACCTCGGCCACCCGGTGCCGCCGGGCGACACGCTCGCACCGGGACAGGGCACGCAGATCGCCTTCCGCGTACGGGAACCGGCCGCGAGCACGGCCGCGTTCGGCTTCGAGTTCCATTGATCGACACGGCGCGGCCGAATATGGGCGTGCACGGCCCCGCCGCTCGCGCTAGACTCGCCCCCCCTTGCTGGCGATGCCGACGCATCCCGAACCACGCTCCACGGGGAAACTCTTGAACGCTGCCACCACTCGTCCTGACATCAGCCGCGTCGCGCCGAAGTCGCCGCTGCGCGAGCACGTCGCGCAGTCCGTCCGCCGCTACCTGCGCGACCTGGACGGCAGCGAGGCCGACGATGTCTACGAGATCGTGCTGCGCGAGATGGAGATCCCGCTGTTCGTGGAAGTGCTCAACCACTGCGAAGGCAACCAGAGCCGCGCCGCGGCGATGCTGGGCATCCATCGTGCCACGCTGCGCAAGAAGCTCAAGGAATACGGGCTGATCTGAAAACCCTTTCCCGCCAGGGCGAGAAGGCGCTGCTGGCGCGCGCCGGCATGGCCGGTCGGGGGGAGGACGGGACAGGACGCCACGCATTGCCGAGCCAGTGGCCCGCCGACGGCTGGCCGTCGCTCCCGGAAAGCAGGCAAGAACGGCGCCGCGCCGAGAGGATGGAGGCAAGGCCGGTACAATACCGCCCCCGCTCCGCTTCCACCCGACCCCATGCCTGCTGATTTCCTGCCCGTCCGCCGGGCGTTGCTGTCCGTTTCCGACAAGACCGGCCTGGTCGACTTGGCCCGCGCGCTCGCCGCCCGGGGCGTCGAATTGCTCTCCACCGGCGGCACCGCCAAGGCGATCCGCGAGGCCGGCCTGCCGGTCAAGGACGTCTCCGACGTCACCGGCTTCCCGGAAATGATGGACGGGCGGGTCAAGACGCTGCACCCAGTCGTGCACGGCGGCCTGCTCGGCCGCGCCGGCACCGACGACGCGGTCATGGCCGAACACGGCATCGCGCCGATCGACCTGCTGGTGCTGAACCTGTATCCGTTCGAATCGGTCACCGCGCGCGCCGACTGCACGCTCGCCGACGCGGTGGAGAACATCGACATCGGCGGCCCGGCCATGCTGCGCTCGGCGGCCAAGAACTTCGCGCGCGTGGCGGTGGCGACCTCGCCCGACCAGTACGCCGACCTGCTTGCCGAACTGGACGCCCACGACGGCAAGCTCTCGGCCGCCAAGCGCTTCGCGCTGTCGGTGGCCGCGTTCAACCGCGTCGCGCAGTACGACGCGGCGATCAGCAACTACCTGTCGGCGATCACCGACACGTCGGGAGACGTGCCCGTGCGCAGCGCGTTTTCCGCGCAGGCCAACGGCAGCTTCGTCAAGGTCATGGACCTGCGCTACGGCGAGAACCCGCACCAGCAGGCCGCGTTCTACCGCGACCTGCATCCCGCCCCCGGCTCGCTGGCGACGTTCGAGCAGTTGCAGGGCAAGGAGCTGAGCTACAACAACATCGCCGACAGCGACGCGGCCTGGGAATGCGTGCGCCAGTTCGACGCGCCGGCCTGCGTGATCGTCAAGCACGCCAACCCGTGCGGCGTGGCGGTGGGCGTGGCCTGCGGCGATGCCTACGAACTGGCCTACGCGACCGACCCGACCAGCGCGTTCGGCGGCATCATCGCGTTCAACCGCCCGCTGGACGCGGCCACCGCGCAGGCGATCCTGGACCGCCAGTTCGTCGAGGTGCTGATCGCGCCGGACTACGAGCCCGGCGCGCTCGAGTACGCCCGGAAGAAGGCCAACGTGCGCGTGCTGCGCATCCCGCTGGCACCGGCGTCGAAGGGCTTCGTCGATACCAAGCGCGTCGGCTCCGGCCTGCTGATGCAGACCGCCGACGACCGCGTGGTCACGCGCGACGAGCTGAAGGTGGTGACCCGGCTGGCGCCGACCGAGGCCCAGTTCGCCGACCTGCTGTTCGCCTGGAAGGTGGCCAAGTTCGTCAAGTCCAACGCGATCGTCTACGCCAAGGACCACCGCACGATCGGCGTGGGCGCCGGCCAGATGAGCCGCGTCTACTCCGCGCGCATCGCCGGCATCAAGGCCGCCGACGCCGGCCTGGTGGTGGAAGGCTCGGTGATGGCGTCCGATGCGTTCTTCCCGTTCCGCGACGGCATCGACGCGGCGGCCGAGGCCGGCATCAAGGCGGTGGTCCAGCCCGGCGGCTCGATGCGCGATGGCGAAGTGATCGCCGCGGCCGACGAACACGGCATCGCGATGGTGTTCACCGGCGTACGACATTTCAGGCATTGATACCGGCTGCGCCGGCATCAATCCCAAAGTTTGCTGCGCAAACTTCGGGCCCCAGCCCTGCGCTCCCACACCCCCATTCGCGCCTCCGGCGCGAATCGCCCCCTGACTCAGGGAGCTTTCCTTCGGAGAGATTGCTATGAAAGTGTTGGTCATCGGCTCCGGCGGCCGCGAACATGCGCTGGCCTGGAAGCTCGCCCAATCCCCGCGTGTCGATGAAGTCATCGTCGCGCCCGGCAATGCCGGCACCGCCACCGAGGCCAAGTGCCGCAACGTGCCGGTCAAGGTCACCGATCTCGACGGCCTGCTGAAGCTGGCGCAGGACGAAGGCGTGGCGCTGACCGTGGTCGGCCCCGAGGTGCCGCTGGTGCTGGGCGTGGTCGATCGCTTCCGCGCCGCCGGCCTGCGCATCTTCGGGCCGACCGCCGCCGCCGCGCAGCTGGAAGGCAGCAAGGCGTTCGCCAAGGACTTCCTCAAGCGCCACGGCATCCCGACCGCGTTCTACGAAGTGCACACCGACGTGGACGCCGCGCTGGCCTATGTCCGCGAGAAGGGCGCGCCGATCGTGGTCAAGGCCGATGGCCTGGCCGCCGGCAAGGGCGTGATCGTGGCGATGACACTGGCCGAGGCCGAGGCCGCGGTGCGCGACATGCTCTCGGGCAACGCCTTCGGCGATGCCGGCGCGCGCGTGGTGATCGAGGAGTTCCTCGACGGCGAGGAAGCCAGCTTCATCTCGATGGTCGACGGCACGCACGCGCTGCCGATGGCGACCTCGCAGGACCACAAGCGCGTCGGCGACGGCGACACCGGCCCCAACACCGGCGGCATGGGCGCCTATTCGCCGGCCCCGGTGGTCACGCCCGAGGTGCACGCCAGGGTGATGCGCGAGGTGGTCGAGCCGACCGTGCAGGGCATGATCGCCGACGGCGTGCCGTTCACCGGCTTCCTCTACGCGGGCCTGATGATCGACCGCCACGGCGCGCCCAAGGTGATCGAATTCAACGTGCGCTTCGGCGACCCGGAGACGCAGCCGGTGATGCTGCGCCTGCAGTCCGACCTGGTCGACCTGGTCGAGGCGGCGATCGACGGCAAGCTGCACGAGGCCGAGGCGCGCTGGACGCCGCAGCCGTCGCTGGGCGTGGTGATGGCGGCGCGGCCGTACCCGGAATCGCCGGCCACCGGCGACGTGATCGCCGGGCTGGACGCGGTCCCGGCCGGCGCCAAGGTCTTCCATGCCGGCACCGCGCTGGACGCGGCCGGCAACGTGGTCAGCGCCGGCGGCCGCGTGCTGTGCGTGGCGGCGCTGGGCGAGAGCGTGTCGGACGCGCAGCGCAACGCCTATGCGGGCGTCGCCCGGATCCACTGGGCCAACGAGTTCCACCGCACCGACATCGGCTGGCGCGCGATCGAGCGGGAACGCGGCTGAGCGCGTTCCCGCACGCGCCGCCATGCCCAGGCCGGGCGGCGCTTCCCGCCCGCGGATCCGGCCGGGATAATGCCGGCCGGTCCCCTGCGCAGCGTGCATGAACCGCCTCGACTCCCGCCTCGGCCAGTTGTGGGCCCACGAGAAGGCCAGCTACGGGCTGCGCGTGTTCATCGCGCTGGCTACCGTGATGGGCGCGTGCTGGCAGCACCAGCAGCTGCAGGCGGTACCGGCGCTCTTCCTCGGCATCATCGCCAGCGCGATCGCCGAGACCGACGACAACTGGCTGGGCCGCGGCAAGGCGGTGCTGCTGTCGCTGCTGTGCTTCGCCGCGGCCGCGGCCGCGGTCGTGCTGCTGTTCCCCTATCCGCTGCCGTTCGTGCTGAGCCTGGCGCTGTCCACGTTCGCGCTGACCCTGCTGGGCGCGCTCGGCGAGCGTTACGCCTCGCTCGCCCAGGCCACCGTGGCGCTGTCGATCTACGCGATGCTCGGCATGGACCAGCACGGCAGCCGCAGCCCCGAGGCCGCCTGGCACGGCGTCGGGCTTCTGTTGCTCGGCGCGAGCTGGTACGGCCTGCTGTCGATCCTGTGGACGGTCCTGTTCGCCAACCGCCCGGTACGCGAGCGGCTGGCGCAGCTGTTCTTCGAACTGGGCCGCTTCATCGAGCTGAAGGCCGACCTGTTCGAACCGGTGCGGCAGAGCGACCTGCACGCGCGCCGGCTGGCGCTGGCCGAACAGAACGCCAGGGTGGTCGCCGCGCTGAACGCCGCCAAGAACGCGATCATCAGCCGCTTCGGGCGCTCGGGCCGGCCCGGCGTGCAATCCGGCGTGTACTTCCGCCTGTACTACATGGCGCAGGAGTTCCATGAGCGCGCCAGTTCCTCGCACTATCCGTACGAGGCGCTGACCGAGGCCTTCTTCCACAGCGACGTGCTGTACCGCTGCCAGCGCCTGCTCGGCCTGCAGGGCAAGGCCTGCGCCCGGCTCGGCGAGGCGATCCGGCTGCGCCGGCCGTTCGAGTACGGCGAGCGCACCGCCCAGGCCACCGCCGACCTGCGCGCCTCGCTGGACTTCCTGCATGCGCGCGGCGATGGCCGGCTCGCGCGCCTGCTCGGCTCGCTGGAACTGCTGGTGACCAACCTGCAGACCATCGAGCGCAGGCTTTCCGAAGCCACACGCACCGACACCACCGGCGAGACCGTCGACACCCGCCTGCGCGATTCCTCGCCGCACACGCTGCGCGAGATGGCCACCCGCATCGGCCGCCAGCTCACGCCCACCTCGGTGCTGTTCCGGCACGGGTTGCGCATGGCGATCGCGCTGGCGGTCAGCTACGGATTGATGAAGCTGATCCATGCCGACAACGGCTACTGGATCCTGCTCACCACCGCCTTCGTGTGCCGGCCGAACTACGGCGCCACCCGGCTGCGCCTGGTCCAGCGCATCGTCGGCACCCTGGTCGGCCTGGTCGCCACCTGGGCGGTGATGCAGTTGTTCCCGGGCACCGAACTGCAGCTGCTGCTGGCGCTGGCGGGCGCGCTGGTGTTCTTCATCGCCCGCACCGATCGCTACATGCTGGCCACGGCAGCGATCACGGTGATGGCGCTGCTGTGCTTCAACCTGATCGGCGACGGCTTCGTGCTGATCTGGCCGCGCCTGGTCGACACGCTGATCGGCTGTGCGATCGCCGCGGCCGCCTCGTTCCTGATCCTGCCGGACTGGCAGGGCCGCCGCCTCAACGTGGTGATGTCGACGGTACTGGCCGCCTGCGCGCGCTACCTGGCGCAGGTGCTGGAGCAGTACCGCAGCGGCATGCGCGACGACCTGCCCTACCGCATCGCCCGGCGCGACATGCACAACGCCGACGCCGCGCTCTCCGCGGCGCTGTCGAACATGCTGCGCGAGCCCGGCCGCTATCGCCGCAACCTCGACGCGGGCTTCCGCTTCCTGGCGCTGTCGAGCACCCTGCTCGGTTATCTCTCGGCGCTCGGCGCGCACCGCGCCGAGCTGGCCGAGGACGCCACCGGCGGCGCCGTCGCGGAAGCCGGCAGCTACCTGCAGCGCATGTTCGGGAACATCGCGCAGGCGCTGTCGCAGCGCCAGGAACTGCCGGTCGGCAACGAGCCGGCCGAGCTGGCCCTGGCGGAACGGCTCGAGGCCGCGCCCGCCGGCGAGGCCGCGTTGCCGGCCAAGCAGCAACTGGTCAACACCCAGCTGGCGCTGATGCTGCGGCTGCTGCCCAAGCTGCGTGCGGCCGCCGCCGCGGTGGTCGACGCCGGGACCTGATTCAGGGCGAGGACGCCGGCTCGGCCGCGTCGTTGAACTCGTGGCGCACGGTCAGCAGCGTCCACAGCAACGCCAGCGCCGCCAGGGCCGCGCCCGCGACCACCACGCCGTTCCACCCGGCCGCGGCGTACGCCCAGGCGCCGGCGCTGGAACCGACCGCGCCACCGATGAAATAGCAGGTGACGTAGGCCGAGGTGATGCGGTTGCGCGCGGCCGGATGCAGGCGGTAGATCACGCTCTGGTTGCCGATGTGCACGCCCTGCACCGCCACGTCGAGCAGCAGCACGCCCGCGACCAGCGCCACCAGCGAATGCGGGGCGGCCGCCAGCAATCCCCAGGACGCCAGCAGCATCAGCAACCCGCCCCAGGTGACCCAGTGCCCGGCTCCGCGGTCGGACAGCTTGCCCGACAGGTTCGCGGCCAGCGCGCCGGCGGCGCCGATCAGGCCGAACAGGCCGATCGTCGCGGTGCCGTAGCCGTAGCCGGGCCCCGAAAGCAGGAACGCCAGCGTGGTCCAGAAGATGCTGAAGCCGGCGAACAGCAGCCCGCCCAGCACCGACCGGGCGCGCAGCACCGGCTCGTCGCGGAGCAGCACCAGCACCGAGGCGACCAGCCGCGGATACGACAGCGTGGCCTGGCCCGGGTGCGGCGGCAGGCCGCGCCACAACAGGCCGGCCACCACCAGGATCAGCGCCGCGGCGACCCAGTAGATGGTCTGCCAGCCGCCCAGCCCGGCGAGCAGGCCGGACGCGGTGCGCGCCAGCAGGATGCCCAGCAGCAGCCCGCTCATCACCGTGCCCACGGCGCGGCCGCGCTCGTGCGGCGCGGCCAGCGTGGCCGCGAACGGCACCAGCACCTGCGCGCTGACCGCGCAGGCGCCGGTCAGCATCGTGCCGGCCAGCAGCCACCCGAAGCTGTGCGCGCTGGCGCTGATCAACAGCCCGGCCGCGCTCAACGCGTACAGGCCGACGATCAGGACGCGCCGGTCCAGCCGGTCGCCCAGCGGTACGACCAGCATCAGGCCGGCCGCGTAGGCCAGCTGCGCGGCGGTGACGACCAGCCCGGCATGGCCGACGCTGATGCCGAAGTCGCGCGCCAGGAGGTCCAGCAGCGGCTGGGCGTAGTAGTTGCTGGCCACCGCCAGGCCGGTGGCCATCGCCATCAGCAGCACCAGGCCACGCGAAAGCGCGTTGTGGGAGGAGGGGGAGGTGTTCACGGGAGACCGGGGAAATATCGCGGAACGCCAGTCTGGACCTGCCCTCGCCATCTTTCCAATGTATTGTTTTCACCGTATCCATCTCGTTTCGTGATTTCATGTTCAGCCTGCGCCAACTCGAGTTCGCCGTGGCGGTCGCCGAGGAAGGCAGCTTCACCGCCGCGGCCGCGCGCTGCCGCACCGTCCAGTCCGCGCTCAGCCACCAGATCGCCAAGCTCGAGGACCGCGGGGTGCGCGTCACCGCGGCCGGCGAGGTGTTCCTGCACAACGCCCGCCGGACGCTGCGCGCCGCGCAGCGCCTGCAGGACGAAATGGCGCAGGCGGTGGGCGTGGTGCGCGGGCGCATCAACATCGGCCAGATCTCGTCGCTGATGACGGTGTGGATCCCCGAACTGCTCAGCGAGTTCCGCCGCGCCCATGCCGAGGTGGACGTGCACCTGCGCACCGGCATGAGCGAAGCGCTGCTGCGCGATCTCGCCGAAGGCCAGCTGGACGTGGCCCTGGTCGGCGTCGGCACCCAGGTCGAACTGCCGGAACAACGCCTGCTGCTGCACGAAGAAGGCCTGGCGCTGATCACCGCGCCGGGCCATCGCTTCGCGCGCCGCCGCAGCGTCGCCCTGCGCGAGCTCGACGACGCCTCGATGGCCGGCCTGAGCCCGGGCGCGGGCGTGCGCGGCATCATCGACGGTGCCTTCGCCGAGGCCGGCCTGCGCCAGCGCCTGCAGTACGAAGCCACCCATGCCGAACTCATCCGCCAGCTGGTGGCCGAGGACCTGTGCATCTCGATCCTGCCGCAGACGACCGCCGAGACCATGGACGGCATCGCCATGGTCAAGCTCACCCCGTCGTTCCGCTTCCTCACCTACGCCTGCTGGCACCGCGACCCCACTCCCGCCGCCCGCGCCTTCGTGGCATTACTGCGCGAGCGGTACGAGAAGAACTAAGCGAACAAGCAACGGCGTTGCTGTTGCTGTTGCTGTTGCTCGTGATCTTGTTTTCCGTTTTTGACTTTGACCTACCGGGCCCCCTCCGTAGCGGCGGAGACGATGGGAAAAACCCGAAGGGCGGTGCACAGGGGCTCGCCGGAAAAAGGCGAAGCACCGCTTCGCCCCGGCGGGCGGGCATTCGCCGCGCGGCGAATGCCCCGGACTCGTCCGCATAGCGGACGAGTGCGCCGTTTTCGGCCGCGACAGGAGGTCGCGTCCGAAAATCCCATCGGCTCCGCGAACCCGCAGCGTAGCTGCGGGCGCGAAGGCGGGGTGTGCTTGATCAGCCGTTCGGCTGCTGTGAAGCGCTTCTTTGGGTTACCTTTCTTTACGCGGCACATCCTTGTGCCGCGCCCTTCGGGCCGGCTCCGCCGTGCGGCGCCGCTCCTGCGGCGCGCGTGCACAAGCAAAGAAAGGTAACTCGCCGCAAGGCGAAAGCTTTTAGCTTTATTGCAAAGGCCCCAAAAGCCAAAATCACGTCCCTGGATGATCAGCCGTTCGGCTGCTGAAAAGCCATTCCCGCCTTGCGGGAATGGCGGTAGTGGGATGGCGCGAGGCGGTGAGATGCCGTGGCCGTATGGATGGAGCGGAAGCAAGAATCGCCATCGTCAGCGACAGCAACCCCAACTAACCTCCCACCCCGCAATCAGAACCCCATCCGATTTGCTAGGCTGCGCGCGTCCGCAAAGGAGCCTGCATGTCCAGCCACAGCCAGTTCGCCCTCCTGAAGCAACGCCGCTTCCTGCCGTTCTTCGCCGTACAGGCCCTGGGCGCCTTCAACGACAACGTCTACCGCCAGGCCATCATCGGCCTGTTGTTCTATCTGGGCGTGGACGAAGCCCAGCGCACGCTCTACACCAACCTCGCCCCGGCGCTGTTCATCCTGCCCTACTTCCTGTTCTCCGCCATCGCCGGCCAGATCGCGGAAAGGCTGGAGAAGCAGAAGCTGATCGTGATCACCACCACCATGGAGATCGGGATCATGTCGCTGGCGGCGGTCGGCTTCCTGACCCAGAACATGCCGGTCCTGCTGGTCGCGCTGTTCTGCACCGGGCTGCAGTCCACCCTGTTCGGCCCGGTGAAGTACTCGATCCTGCCGGCCGTGCTCAAGCCGGAGGAACTCACCGGCGGCAACGGCCTGGTCGAGATGGGCACGTCGATCTCGATCCTGTGCGGCATGATCGTCGGCGGCCTGATCTTCCAGATCGCCGGCACGCACGGGCCGGAAACGGCCGCCACCGCGGTGATCGCGATCGCGGTGTGCGGCAACCTCTGCGCCCGGCTCATCCCGAAGGTCGATGCCGGCGCGCCCGGGCTGAAGGTGCGCTGGAACCCGCTGCCGGAGTCGCTGGCGATCATGCGCCTGACCCGCAGGACGCCGGCGGTGCGCAACGCCATCCTCGGCGTGTCCTGGTTCTGGTTCATCGGCACCGTGCTGACCGCGCAGCTGCCCAGCTACGCGGAGATCAACCTCGGCGGCCACCAGGAGCTGTACGTGTTCGCGCTGGCGCTGTTCTCGATCGGCACCGGCGCCGGCTCGCTGCTGTGCGAGAAGCTGTCCGGCCGCACGGTCGAGATCGGCCTGGTGCCGCTGGGTGCGTTCGGCATCAGCGCGTTCCTGCTCGACCTCTACTTCGCCCGTCCGGGGCATGCGCTGCTGGCTGGCCTGGACATCGGCCAGTTCCTGCGCCAGCCGGGCAGCGGGCGGATCGTGTTCGACCTGGTCGGCATCGGCGTGTTCACCGGTTTCTTCGTGGTGCCGCTGTTCGCGCTGATCCAGAGCCGCACGCCCAAGGCCGAGCTGTCGCGGGTGATCGCGGGCCTGAACATCCAGAACTCGCTGTTCATCGTCACCGCCGCGGTGCTCGGCATCGCGGTGCAGCGCTTCCTCGGCTGGACCATCCCGCAGGTGTTCCTGGCGCTGGCGATCGCCAACACGCTGGTGGCGATCTGGATCTTCAGCATCGTGCCCGAGTTCCTGATGCGCCTGCTGAGCTGGATGATGGTGCGCACGCTGTACCGGCTGCGCCTGCACGGCATCGAGAAACACGTGCCGGACGAAGGCGCCGCGCTGATCGTCTGCAACCACGCCAGCTACATGGACGCGCTGATCCTGTCGGCGACGATCCCGCGCCCGGTGCGCTTCGTCATGTACTACAAGATCTTCAACATCCCCGTGATGCGCTGGATCTTCCGCACCGCCAAGGCGATCCCGATCGCCGGCGCCAAGGAGGACCCGGAGCTGATGCAGCGCGCGTTCGATGCGGTCGACGCGGCGCTGGCCGAGGGCGAGCTGGTGTGCGTCTTCCCGGAGGGCGCGTTGACCAAGGACGGCGATATCGCGCCGTTCAAGTCCGGCGTGGAGAGGATCCTGGCGCGCCGGCCGGTGCCGGTCGTGCCGATGGCGCTGCGCGGGATGTGGTCGAGCATGTGGAGCCGGCGCGACTCGCGGATGCGCCGCATGCGCCTGCCGCGGCGCTTCCGCGCGCACGTCGACGTGGCCGCCGGCGAGCCGATGCCCGGCGGCAGCAGCGCCGCGGCCCTGGAAGCGCGCGTGCGCGCGCTGCGCGGCGAGCATGCCTGAGCCCGTGGCGGATCGCCTTTGCGATCCGCCGCGGCCATCGCTACGCTGTACCGGCAAGCACGCTGCAGGGGCTCCACTGCATTGCACACGGAAAGGCATCCGCCACGGGGGAGGGCCATGTCGACATCGATCAGCGTCGCCGCCGGCCGCCGCCTCCGCGGCCCCGTCACCCTGCCATGGCGCCGGCGCGACGCCCCGTCCGCCGCTCGTCCCTCTTGCCCCCGCAAGCCCTGCCCACCCTGCATCACCACCCAAGGAAACAGGAGTTCCACATGAGCGCAGTTCCTCCCGTCACCCCGCCACCGGTCGCCGCCTCCGAGCCGATCCCGAACCACCTGGCGTGGTCGATCATCTCGACCATCCTGGCCACCTGCCTGTGCTGCCCGGTCGGCCTGATCGGCATCGTCGCCATCGTGTTCTCCAGCAAGGTCACCACGCTGCTCAACCAGGGCGACATCGAGGGCGCCCGGCGCGCCTCGAACACCGCCAAGACCTGGTGCTGGGTCGCGACCGCGCTGGCGATCGTCGGCCTGGTCATCAACATCGTCTGGTTCGCCACCGGCGGCACCCAGGCCTACATGGAAATGCTGCAGCAGTACCAGCAGTAAGGGCGCGGACTTGAAGGCCCCGGCCTGGCTCAAGGTCACCGGACTGGCATCGGCCGCGCTCGCGGCCGGTGCCGGCGTCTGGGTGCTGCGCCATTACGACCCCAACGTGGCGGGCAACCCGTTCCCGCCCTGCATGTTCTATGCGTTGACCGGGCACTACTGCATCGGCTGCGGGCTGACCCGCGCCCTGCACGCGCTCGTGCACGGCGACATCGCCCGCGCCTTCCACATGAACCCGCTGGCGATGATCGCGTTGCCGCTGATGCCGCTGATGGCGGCCTGGTCGTCCGGCTGGCAGCCGCGCCCGTTGCAGCCGCTGATGCGGGTCGTGCTCGAACCCAAGCTGTGGCTGGTCCTGCTGCCCACGTACTGGGTGGCGCGCAACCTGCCGTGGCCGCCGTTCACCTGGCTCGCGCCCATCTAGCGCGCCGCCGCCCCGCGCCAGGGCACCGCGGCCCCGTCAGGCCACCCAGCCGGCGATCACCAGCAGCGCCAGCACCACCATCCACAGCAGCAGCACGCGCCAGACCAGGCTCATCGCATCGCGCAGCTCGGGCAGGCGACGCCATACCGGCACCAGGCCGGCATCGGTGTAGTCGTGCGCCTCTTCGCGCAATTCGGCGCTGACGCTGGCCCGCGCCACCGCACCGAGGAACGCCGGCTCCAGCGACCAGCGATTGCCATGGGCCTCGCGCCAGGCCCGGTAGACCGTGTCGAAATTGCCGACCAGCGCCATCGACAGCGCCATCAGCTGCGCCACCGGCCATTCCAGCACCGCCAGCAGCCGGTGCGCGCCTTCCAGGTGGCGCGCGGGCAGGCGCTCGGACAGCGCGCCCTCCACCAGTTGCGCGCTCAGCCGGTACAGCACCGCGCCCACCGGCCCGAGCAGCAGGAACCAGAACATCACCGCGAACCAGCGCCGCAATGCATTGACCACCACCGCGGCCACCAGCGACGGCGCGTCCTCGTGCAGGCTGCCGCCGGCCGATTGCAGGTGGGCGATCGCCAGGCGCCGCGAGGAAGGCTCCTCGGCGTCGATCACCGCTTCCACGTCGCGGTCGAGGTCGCGCGGCCCCCAGGTCCAGGCCAGCACGCCGATCCCGAGCGCCAGCGAAGGCAGCCCGAAACCGATGCCGGACAGTCCCCATTGCACGGCCAGCACCAGCAGCAGCGGCGGCGCCAGCACCAGCGCCACGCCATAGACGCCACGCCACGCCGCCAGCCCGCCGGCGTGCGCGTCCAGCCAGCCCACCCAGCGCTCCAGCCAGGCGAAACGGCGCAGCGATGCCGCCAGTGCCGGAGCGACATGGCCCAACGCGAGTGCGACGATCACGGCGACCAGGGTGGTGAACATGTCGGATCCTCCTGGACCGATTCTATGCGAGCGCCGGCAACGGCCGCGTTATCGCCCAGGTCAGTCCCGGGCGTGGAACCAGTGCTCGACCAGCGCCCGCGCGATCGAGATCGGCGGCGGCAGGCGGATGCCCTCGCCATCATCCTCGCGGTCGCGCGCCAATGCCGCGCCCACGTCCTCGCGGCCGAACCAGCGCGCGTCCTCCAGCTCGCCGTCCACCTGCGGCACCTGGCCGGGATCGGCGACGGCCTCGAACCCCAGCATCAGCGCGCCCGGGAATGGCCATGGCTGCGCTCCCAGGTAGCGGCAGCCGGCGACCCGGACCCGGGTCTCCTCGAATACCTCGCGCGCCACCGTCTGTTCGAGCGACTCGCCCGGCTCGACGAAGCCGGCGATCACCGAGTAGCGGCGCGGCGGCCAGTTCGGTTGCCGCCCCAGCAGCAGGCGTTCGCCGTCGGAGACCGCCACGATCACCGCGGGGTCCACGCGCGGATAGTGCTCGTTGCCGCATTGCGCGCAATGCCCGATGAACCCGGCACGCCGGAACTCGATCGCGCCGCCGCAGACGCCGCAGAAACGGGTGCGCGCCTGCCAGTAGGACATGCCGCGCGCGTAGGCGAAGGCGCTGGACGCGCGCGTGTCCCAGCTCGCCGCCGCCTGGCGCAGGTCGATCCGGCCCGGCGCCTGCGCCGCGACCGTCGCCGCGTCCACGCAGAACCAGCCGCGCCCGTCCTGCAACCCAAGGAAGATCGCCGTGCCGGGGCCGCCGCCCAGCTCGGCCCCGGTCAGCGCGAACGGCTGGCCGTCGGCGTCGGCGAAGGCATTGCCGTCGTTGTCCAGGACCAGCACGCGCGCCTCGTCCCAGAGCGCGGCCACGGCGGCGGCATCGTTGCGCAACGCATCGGCGCGATCGAGCGGCTCGCCGACGAAGGCGAAGCCCGAAAACGGAGGAGGAAGATCGTTAGGCATCCGCGGAAGCCTGCCGACATTCGCATGGCATCGCAACCGCGCCATGCGCCCAGGGACCTATCCGACCGTGCGCGGGAACGCCCGGCCGCCCGGACCGGCAGGCGCGGCGCCGGCGCGGCTCAGACGCTGAAGCTGCTGCCGCAGCCGCAGGTGCTCTTGGCGTTCGGATTGCGGATCACGAACTGCGCGCCGGTCAGGCCCTCGGTGTAGTCCACCTCGGCGCCCATCAGGTATTGCAGGCTCAGCGGATCGACCAGCAGGGTCACGCCGTCGGTATCCACCGCCAGGTCGTCCTCGGCGCGGTTCTCGTCGAACTCGAAGCCGTACTGGAAGCCCGAGCAGCCGCCGCCCTGGATGTAGACGCGCAGCGCCAGGTCGGCGTTGCCTTCCTCCTGGATCAGCTCGCGCACCTTGGCGGCGGCGGCCGGCGTGAAGTTCAGCGGCCGCTCCAGCGACTGGTAGTCGGGAGCGGGCGCGGCCGTGGGCAGGGAAACGAGCGTACTCATGCGCGCGAGATGGGGGCGTCCGCCCGGCTTATCAAGCCGGCTCCAGCGCCTCTTCGGGCACGGGCGAGGGCAGCGCCGCGATCGCGCCGGCGTGGATCAGCCGCCCGGTCAGCTGCGCACCGGCGCTCATCTCGACCACCTGGTAGTGCACGTTGCCCTGCACGCGGGCGTTGGCGGCCAGCTCGACCTTCTCGGAGGCGTGCACGTCGCCGGTCATCTTGCCGTTGATGACCACCACCGGCGCGCGGATCTCGCCCTCGACGATGCCGGTCTCGGCCAGGGTCACCGCGGCCTGGCTCCCCTCGTCGGCGATCACCTTGCCGACCACGCGGCCCTCGATGTACAGGCCGCCGCTGAAGGTCAGGTCGCCGCGGATCACCACCTGCGCGCCGATCAGCGTGTCGACCACGGTCTGGCCTCCCCGGCCGGATTTGTTCCCGAACATGTTCATTCCCCCGCGTCGCTGCCGACGCGTTTCCAATCGAAGGTCTGGTTTACCGGCGCCCCACCGCCGGACAGCGAGATTCTCACACGTTGCGGGGTGAAATCCTTGGGCAGGATCACGCTGCCCTCCAACTGCTGGAAGTAACGGAACGAATAATCCTGGCCGGGCACGTTCTGCTTCTGGTGCAGCTCGTCCCAGCTGACCGTGGTCAGCTTGCCGGCGCGCACGCCCTCCACCGAGAAGCGCAGCTGGCCCTGGCTGATCGCCCCACGGTTGAGGTTCTGGGTCAGCACCGCGGTGTAGCTCCAGCTCCCGCCGGCCTCCGGCGCGAACTCGATCGAGTGCACGTTCAGGCCCTTGCGCTGGCTGGTCGATCCGACCAGTCGCTCGTAGAAGGCCACGTCGGCCCGCAGCGCCGCGATCTGCTCGTCGCGCTCGGCCAGGGAGGCCTGGATCTCGGTATTGGCGGCGCGGCTGATCTTGTCCGACACCGCTAGGTTGACCTGGCGCTGCTTCAGCTCCTCGATCTGGCGCGCCTGCGCGGCCTCGCGCGCGCGCGACCGGCCCAGCTCGGCCTCCGCCTCGGCCAGCCGCGGCACCGCGCTGCGCCCGGCCCACCACCAGGTCAGCCCGAGCGAAGCCAGCCACAACACCGTGATGGCGGCGATCCAGCCCCGCCGCCACGACGGCGAGCCCGGCGAGGCGGTTTGCATGAAGCGGATGCGGGGCTTGGGCTGGCTCATCGTCGGAGAATGCGCGGCCGGTCGCCGGCCGGTTCCTGAAACGGGCGGCCCGGCAGTGTAAACCACCGTTCCGTCACGGCACGGGAACGCCCGGCGGGCGACTGGCGCCGTGGCCGCGCTTGGCGGATAGTTCCTCCCTCCCCGCTCCGGGCGTTGGGCATGAACGAAGCGCACCTGTTCGTCATCGGCATCCTGCTGGCCTGGCTGGCCGGCATCCGCGTCTACCTGACCGTGTTCGGCGTCGGGCTCGCCGGCCTGCTCGGCTGGGTCGACCTGCCGCCGGCATTGCAGGCCACCCAGTCCTGGTGGGTGCTGGGCACCTCCGGCGCGCTCGCGCTGGTCGAGTTCTTCGCCGACAAGATCCCGGGCGTGGACTCGGCCTGGGACCTGTTGCAGACGCTGGCGCGGGTCCCGGCCGGCGCCTTCCTGGCGGCCGCGACGCTGTCGCCCGACGGCCAGCTGGGCGCCGGCACGCTCGCCGCCGGCGCGGGCATCGCCCTGGCCAGCCATGGCCTGAAGGCCGGCACGCGCGCCCTGCTGAACACCTCGCCGGAACCCGCCAGCAACTGGGTCGCCTCGGTCGCCGAGGACACAGTGGTCACCGCCACGCTCGCCCTGGCCGTGGCCCACCCGTGGCTGGCATTGGCTTTCGTGCTCGCCGCCAGCCTGGTCGGCGCGCTGCTGGTGTGGTGGGCGTGGCGGCTGCTCTGGCGCGGCGTGCGACGGCTCACCGCGCCGTTGCGCGAGCCCCCGCCGGGGCATCCCGGTTCCCCGCTCCCGTGAAGATGACCGCATAATCGCCGGCTCTACCTGGGGGACGTGATGGCCGATCGAAATCCGGTGCCTTCTCCGGTGCGCGAGGACGCGAACGCGCGCGGGCGCAATGCCGTGCGCGCCGAGACGCCGCCGGCCGATTACTGGCGGCGCTGGGAGAACCAGGCGCCCCCCGTGGCCGCCAGCGCGCCCGCCCCCATCCCCGCTCCCGCGCCGGCCACGGCGACCCCGCCGCCGGCCACGCCCCCGTCGCCCGTTGCCGCCGCCACCGTGCTGCCGGAACTTGCGGCGGCCAACGACGCGCCGTACCGGATCCTGATCGTCGAGGACGATCGTTCGCAGGCCCTGTTCGCGCAGAGCGTGCTGCATGGCGCCGGCATGCACGCGCAGGTGGAGATGGTCGCGGCCAACGTGCAGCAGGCGATCGGGGACTACCGGCCCGACCTGATCCTGATGGACCTGCACATGCCGGACCTGGACGGCATGCGCCTGACCGCACTGATCCGCCAGCAGCCGCAGCACCAGTTGCTGCCGATCGTGTTCCTGACCGGCGACCCCGATCCGGAGCGGCAGTTCGAGGTGCTCGACAGCGGCGCCGACGACTTCCTTACCAAGCCGATCCGTCCCCGGCACTTGGTCGCGGCGGTTTCCAACCGCATCCGCCGCGCGCGCCAGCAGGCCCAGCTCCAGCAACCCGCGCCCACCCGGGCCGCCGCGGCCAGCCATCCGGAAACCGGCCTGTCCACCCGCGTCCACCTGATGCACAGGCTCGGCCAGCTGCTGGACGAGCGCATGCCCGGGGGCGCGTTCTTCATCGAGATCGCCAGCGCGCTCGGCCTGCGCGAGCGGTTCGGCTATGCCACATTCGAACGGCTGATGACCCAGGCCGGCCACCGCCTGGCCACGGCCGCGCAATCGCACGCGCTGGCGCGCCTGAGCGACAACAGCTTCCTGCTGCTGGCGCCGGGCATGCCCGATGCGGACATGGAAACCTTCGCCCGCGACTTGCGCGCGCACCTGGCGGCGCAGCCGTTCACGGTCCGCGACGACGAAGTCGTGCACCTGCGCTGCGCGATCGGTTTCGCCTCGCTCCCCGGGGCGTTCGGCGATGCCGGCACCGTCCTGGAAGCGGTCGAGCGCACCGCGCTGCAGGCGCGCCTGCACAGCAGCGGCATACAGCGCCATTCGCCCGCCGACGAGCGCGGCAACGAAGACCATCTCGAGTGGGTCGCCGGCCAGCTCGAACTGGCCTACCAGCCGATCGTCGCGGTGGCCGGCGGCGGCGGCGCGCAGTACCAGGTGCTGCTGCGCCTGCGCCAGCCCGACGGCACGCTGCTCTCGGCCGGGCAGGTGATCCCGGCCGCCGAGGCTGCCGGCCGCATCGCCGACCTCGACCAGCAAGTGCTCGAGCACGCGCTCGGCCTGCTGCACACCTACCAGCACGCCACACCGCCGTTGCGCCTGTTCGTCTCGCAATCGCCGCGCACGCTGGCCCGCGAGGCGTTCGCCGAATGGCTGCTGCAGTCGATCCAGCAGCGCGCGATCCAGGGCACCTCGCTGGTCATCGACGTGCGCCTGCAGGATGCGTTGATCCACGCGGTGACGCTGGAGCGGTTCTGCGCCCGCCTGATGCCGGCGGGCGTGCAGTTCTGCATCAGCCAGTACGAACCCGGCCCGGAAGCGAACGCGCTGCTCGGGCACCTGCCGCTCGGCTACGTCCGCCTGGCCAACCGCTTCGCCGGCAGCCATGCCGACACCCGCATGCGCGGCGAACTGCGCGAGGCGATCGACCTGGCGCACCGGCGCGGCCTGCAGATCATCGGCCAGCAGATCGAAGATGCGCAGGCCGCCGCGGCGATGTGGGTGAGCGGCGTGGACTTCATCCAGGGCAACCTGGTGCAGTCCGTCGGCCAGGGCCTGGACTTCGATTTCCAGAACGCGGTGCTCTAGGGCCTGCAACGCCATCGGGACAGGCCACGCCGTGCGGGACAAGGAAGAACGAGGGGATTCATGTCGGTAGACGATCGAGTGACGACGCCACACCGTGCACGCCCAGGCGCGGCCCTCCGGGATGCCGTGTGCGGCTCGAACGGGCGGCCGGTGCCGGGCGCATCATGGTCCGCCCACGACGCCGCGCACGACCGGCCCGCGGCCGCATACGGCAGCACGGCCCATCCCCATAGCGCTAACAGGCCCTAGCGCATGTCCGCCAACCGCACGGCGGCGCTCGGGTTGGCGATCGCGGCGGCGGTGGCGGCCCTGGGCTGCGTCGCGGCCCTGTTGCTGCGCCAGCCGGGTCCCTGGGCCTGGCTGCTGGCGCCGCTGGTCCTGGCGACGCTGCTGGCCGCCCTGCGGCTCGGCCACGGCCTGCGCGCAGAACGCCGGCGGGCGGCGGCGTTGCGCGGGCAGCTGAAGGCCGTCGAGCAGGAGCGCGATGGCCTGCGCCAGGAGCTGCTCAGCCACGACCAGCTCGAACAGCAGCTGCTGCAAGCCAAGCAGGCCGCCGAGGCGGCGGTGCTCGCCAAGGGCGAGTTCCTGGCCACGATGAGCCACGAGATCCGCACGCCGCTCAACGGCATCCTGCCGATGCTGGACCTGATCGCGCGCGGCCCGCTCGGGCTGGACCAGCGCGAGATGCTGCGCACCGCCACCGCCAGCTCGATGCAGCTGCTGCGCATCGTCGACGACATCCTCGACTACTCCAAGCTCGAAGCCGACAAGCTCGAGCTGGAGATCACCACCTTCAACCTGCGCGAGATGCTCGAAGGCGTGGTGCAGCTGATGCAGCGCGCCGCCGAGGAGAAGCGCCTGAAGCTCTCGCTGCGGATCGACCCGGCGGTGCGCCTGTCGGTGCGCGGCGACCCGGTGCGCCTGCGCCAGGTCCTGGGCAACCTGATCAGCAACGCGGTGAAGTTCACCGAGCGCGGCCACGTCGACCTGCAGGTGCAGCGGCTCGGCGAGGCCAAGGCCCAGCACCTGCTGCGCTTCCAGGTCAGCGACACCGGCATCGGCATCGCGCCGGAGCAGCAGTCGCGCCTGTTCCGTTCCTTCACCCAGGCCGACGCCTCCACGACCCGGCTGTATGGCGGCACCGGCCTCGGCCTGGCGATCTGCAAGCGCATCGTCGACCTGATGGGCGGGCGCATCGGCGTGGAATCCACGCCCGGCGCAGGGTCCAACTTCTGGTTCGAGGTCCCGTTGCTGAAAGTGCTCGGCGACATGGACGCCCCGGCGGCGACCGCCCAGGGGCAGCGCGTCCTGCTGGTTTCCAGCGACCCCGCGCTGTCCCAGCGCATGAGCCGCCTGCTGGGCGACTGGGGCCTGGACGTGCAGGGCGTGGAAACCACGCAGGAAGCACTGGAACGCCTCCGCGCCGGGGCCACCTTGCCGGCCTACCGCATCGTGGTCGCCGATCACGACACCCTGCGCTACAGCGCGCGTGCGCTGCAGCGCACGCTGGCGCGCCAGGAATCCGGCCAGCCCCGGCTGATCTGGCTCTACGGCCAGCACCCGCTCCCCGACGAGATCCAGCGCCATCCCGACCTGCTGCCCCGGCAGGCGCCGGATGCCAGCATCCGCACCGCGCTGTTCCCGCCGGAACCGGCGCCGGCGGTCGAGGCCGAGCCGGCCGCGCCGGCGATGGCCGCGCCGACGCGCCCCGCCCGCATCCTGCTGGTCGAGGACAACCCGGTGAACATGCTGGTCGCCCGCAAGATCCTCGACTCGCTGGGCCACCAGGCCGATACCGCCGGCAACGGCGCACAGGCCCTGGAAGCGATGCTCCAGCAGCCCTACGACCTGGTGCTGATGGACTGCCAGATGCCGGTCCTGGACGGTTACGCAGCGACCCGCCGCTGGCGCGCGCGCGAAGCGGGCCAGTCCGCACGGCCCCTGCCGATCATCGCAATGACCGCCAATGCCATGGCCGGGGATCGCGAGCGCTGCCTGCATGCCGGCATGGACGACTACCTGTCCAAGCCGGTGTCGCGCGACCAGCTGGCCAGTTGCCTCGCCCGCTGGCTGCCGCAACCCGGGCGCGCGCCGGCCCCTGCCCTTGCCCCGGCAGTCCCGCAGGCGCCCGAGCAAGCCGCCGAGGCGGCCCAGGCGGCCGCGCTGCCGGTGCTGGACACCGGCGTGCTGGACGAGCTGCGCGAGGTGGCCGGAGCGGAAACCGCGCGCATCATCGCGCTGTTCCTGGAGGACGCGCCCGGCCTGATCGGCCAGTTGGAAACGGCCGCCACCACCGGCGACATCGAGAAGCTGCGCGACGTGGCGCACATCCTGAAGGCCTCGAGCGCCAATGTCGGCGCGATGGCCCTGTCCAACGCCGCGCGCAGGATCGAACTGTCGGCGCGCACCGGCATGCTGGACCGGCCCGGCGTGCTGGTGGCGCTGGCGATCGCGGAGAACGCGCGCGCCCGCGTCGCGCTGATCGGCTACGCCGGCCGGCTCGCGGCAGCGGCCGCGCGCGAGGCGGATCAGTCTTCCAGCTTGGTGAGCAGGTAGTTCGGCTCGCCGATGCGGTCCACCAGGTCCAGCTGCGTCTCCAGCCAGTCGATGTGCTCTTCTTCCTGCTCCAGGATGTCGGCCAGCAGCTGCCGGCTCACGTAGTCCTTGACCGATTCGCAATAGGCGATGGCTTCGCGCAGCAGCACGGCGCCTTCGCGCTCCAGCGCCAGGTCGCAACGGAACATCTCGGTCGGGCTCTCGCCGATGCGCAGCTTGCCCAGCGCCTGGAAGTTCGGCAGCCCCTCGAGGAACAGGATGCGGTCCGACAGCTTGTCGGCATGCTTCATCTCGTCGATCGATTCCTTGTACTCGTGCTCGGCCAGTTCCTTCAGGCCCCAGTTCTTCAGCATCTTGGCGTGCAGGAAGTACTGGTTGATCGCGGTGAGCTCGTTGTAGAGCGCCTTGTTGAGGTACTCGATGACCTTGGTATCGCCTTTCATGCGACGTCTCCAGCGGTGGGGCGGGCGCACTCTAGCGCTTTCGCCGCATCGATGAAGAAACGCGAATCGTGCTCAGTTTGAGGCAAAACCCGGGCTCGCCCGGCGGGATGGCCACCGCCACCGGAGCGGTCTCGGCCGCGGCGGTGGGCGAAAAGCGGGTTCCTCGCTCCGGGCGCCTGCCCGCGCTGCCCGTCGGTTGGCCGATTGGAATGCGGACGAGGTAGGCGTCAGGCCGCGCTGGCCAGCCCCGCCATCGGCAACGGGAATTCCCGCACGGCGCGCGCCTGGGCGATCAGGTCGGCAGCCATGTCCAGGCACGAGCCGCAGTTGGAACCGCAACCGGTACGCATGGTGAGTTCGGTGACGCTGGCGCAGCCGTTGGCGACGGCTTCGCGGATCTGGTGGTCGGTGACCCCGTTACAGATGCATACGTACACGTTCGACAACTCAAGGCTCACGCCCCAGGATCGGGGGCGTGGCCATTCAAACGAAAACGAGAATGGTTGTCAATTCAGGGCCGTTCATTCGATCCCGGACACGCGCGGCCCCATCCGGCGCTTGCGGGAACGCTTGCGCGGCCGGTCGTGCCCGGCGCTGCTGCCGGGCAGCCAAGCTTCCTGGGCGCGCTCGGGCATCATTCCGACCGCCCCGCCGGCGATGCCGCGCGCCAGCGGCGCCAGGTGGCGCAGGGCGCGGGCGTAGACGCCGCGCTTGAACACCACCACGTGCTCGACCGGGTACCAGAAATCCACCCAGCGCCAGTGGTCGAACTCGGGGGTATCGGTGCAATCCAGCTGCACCAGGGACTCGTCCCCGGTCAGCCGCAGCAGGAACCAGACCTGCTTCTGGCCGATGCAGACCTGCTTCTCGCTGTGGCGGATGGCCCGTGCCGGCAGGCGATAGCGCAGCCAGCCGGGCGTCGCCCCGAGCAACTCGACGTGCTCGGGCAACAGGCCGGTTTCCTCGCGCAACTCGCGGTACATGGCTTCGACCGGGGTTTCGTCGCTGTTCATGCCGCCTTGCGGGAACTGCCAGCCGTCCCGGCGCACGCGGCGCGCCCAGAACACCTGTCCGTCCTGCCGCATCAGCACGATGCCGACGTTTGGCCGGTAGCCGTCCGGATCGATCACGATGCGGACTCCTGAAAATCTACTGCCCCCGACTCTGCCACGCTCGATCGAAGCCCACAAGCCGGCCAGGCAACCGTTGACAACCACCAGGAGCATCGCCAGAATTAGCGGTTCCCTAGGCTATGTAGCTCAGCCGGTTAGAGCACAGCACTCATAATGCTGGGGTCGGTGGTTCGAGTCCACCCATAGCCACCAAGGTTTCCAGTCCGCCTCGCGCGTGCGATAATCTTGGAGCAGTACATCCATTGCCCCGTCGCCAAGTGGTAAGGCATCTGACTCTGACTCAGACATTCGGTGGTTCGAATCCATCCGGGGCAGCCAAATCCGAAAGGGCCTGATCGCAAGATCAGGCCCTTTTTCTTTGGCCGCCCATCCATCCCCGCAGGAGCGGCTTTTGCGGGAGCGGAAACGCAAAAGCCCGGCCTGGGCCGGGCTTTGCGGAAACACTCCAGTTCGGGCGGCCTGCGCCGCCCGGACCAGGCGCCGGATCAGCGCTTGGAGAACTGGGTGGCGCGACGGGCCTTGTGCAGGCCGACCTTCTTGCGCTCGACCTCGCGCGCGTCGCGGGTCATGAAGCCGGCCTTGCGCAGCTCGGACTTCAGCGACTCGTCGTACTCGACCAGCGCGCGGGCGATGCCCAGGCGGATCGCACCGGCCTGGCCGGTGGTGCCGCCGCCGGTGGCGGTGACGGTGATGTCGAAGCTCTCGGTGTTCTTGGTCAGCTCCAGCGGCTGGCGCACGATCATGCGGGCGGTCTCGCGGCCGAAGAACTCGTCCAGCGGACGGCCATTGACGGTGATGTTGCCGGAGCCCTTGCGCAGGAACACGCGGGCGGTGGAGGACTTGCGACGGCCAGTGCCGTAGTTCTGAGTGATAGCCATGATTAGATGTCCAGGACCTGCGGCTGCTGAGCGGCGTGCGGATGGTTCGGGCCGGCGTAGACCTTGAGCTTGCGGTACATGGCGCGGCCCAGCGGGCCCTTCGGCAGCATGCCCTTGACGGCGATCTCGATCACGCGCTCCGGATGGCGCTCCAGCGCCTCGGCCAGGGTCTCGGTCTTCAGGTTGCCGATGTAGCCGGTGAAGCGGTGGTACTGCTTGTCCTGCAGCTTCTTGCCGGTGACGGCGATCTTCTCGGCGTTGATCACGACCAAGTAGTCGCCGGTGTCGACGTGAGGGGTATAGACGGGCTTGTGCTTGCCACGCAGGCGGCGGGCCAGCTCGGAGGCCAGACGACCCAGCGTCTTGCCGGAGGCGTCGACGAGATACCAGTCGCGCTGGACGGTCTCGGACTTTGCAGTGAAAGTGCTCATAGGGAACTCAAGGTAGGTCGGGCTCATTGCGGCGGCGACGCTGCCGGAACTTTGCCACGCGTTGTGAAGGGTGAAACAAGAGGGCCGGCATTCTACGCACTTCCCCCGCCATGTTCAAGCCGCCGGGTCCGCGGCTGGCCCGGGGCCGGGTTCCGGGGGAAAATCGGGGCCGCCCTTCCTCCGAAGCCCCCGCCATGCCGCGCCTGAACACCCCGCTCGACGACCTGCTGACCGAAGCCCAGCGCGCGCTCGACACGGTCTTCGGCAATCCGCCGGCGCATCGCGCCAACCCGGCCGCCGGCACGCCCGACGCGCCCCTGGACGCTCCCGCCCGGCGCCATGCGGCCGGGCTCATGCGCATCAACCACGTCGGCGAGGTCTGCGCCCAAGGCCTGTACTTCGGCCAGGCCGCGGTCGCCCGCGACCCAGCCACCCGCCAGCACCTGCTGGAGGCGGCGCAGGAAGAGACCGACCACCTGGCCTGGTGCGCCGACCGCCTGCGCGAGCTGGACAGCCGCCCCAGCCTGTTCAACCCGATCTGGTACGCCGGCAGCTATGCGCTGGGCACCCTCGCCGGACTGGCCGGCGACCCGTGGAGCCTGGGCTTCGTGGTCGAGACCGAGCGCCAAGTCGAGGCGCACCTGGACGAGCACCTGGAGACGCTGCCGCCCGACGACCGGCGCAGCCGCGAGATCCTGAAGGTGATGAAAGCCGACGAGGCACGCCATGCCGACCATGCCGAGCAGGCCGGCGCGCGCATCCTGCCGCCCCCGATCCCGACCGCGATGGCGCTGGCCTCGAAGCTGATGAAGACCCTCGCCTACCGGCTCTGAACGTCATGCCCCATCTGGAGCAAAGCCCCCTTTGTTAAGGGGGCGCACCGAAGGTGCGGGGATAGGCAGCCGCGAAGTGGGGGCCCAAAGTTTGCACAGCAAACTTTGGGGGCTGGCCCGCGCAGCGGGACAGACTACGAGGCGAGCTTCAGACCTATCACCCCGGCCACGATCAGGCCGACGCAGGCCAGCCGCGCCGGCGAGGCGCTGTCGTTGAACAGGAAGATGCCCAGTACGGCCACGCCCATCGCGCCGATGCCGGTCCAGATCGCGTAGGCGGTGCCGACCGGGATGGTCTTCATCGCCTGGCTCATCAGGTACAGGCTGATCAGCGCCGACACCACCGTACCCACGGTCGGCAGCGGCCTGCTGAAGCCTTCCGAGTACTTCATGCCCAGGGCGAAGCCGATCTCGAACAGGCCGGCCAGCAACAGGTAGATCCAGGACATGCGACACCTCCTTTTCCAATAGGGACACCGATCCCGCGCAGCGACGCGGGTTCTTCCGGGGAACCGCCAAAAAGCAGACGGCCCGGCGCTTTCGCACCGGGCCGCCGTCGGCTTTGGTCCGCGGCTTGCGCCGCGTGGCGGGTCGTCCCGCCCTTCGATTCACCGTGCCCATCCTAGCGGACGGCACCCGAACCGGATATGACCCTCACTCGGCCAGGTTGCGGCCGTGGAACAGCTCCTCGATCTCGCGCTTGAGCAGCGCCTCGATCTTCATGCGCTCCTTGAACGAGAGGTTCTTGGCCTTCTCCTCGAACAGGTACTGGTCCAGGTCGAAGTCCTTCAGGTGCATCTTGGTGTGGAAGATGTTCTCCTGGTAGACGTTGACGTCGAACATCTCGTAGCGCGACTTGATGTTCTTGGCCAGGAAGTTCTGGATCGAGTTGATCTTGTGGTCGATGAAGTGCTTCTTGCCCTTCACGTCGCGGGTGAAGCCACGGACGCGGTAGTCCATGATCACGATGTCCGACTCGAGCGACTCGATCAGGTAGTTCAGGGCCTTCAGCGGCGAGATCACGCCGCAGGTGGCGACGTCGATGTCGGCGCGGAAGGTGGCGATGCCTTCCTGCGGGTGCGTCTCCGGATAGGTGTGCACGGTGATGTGCGACTTGTCCATGTGCGCGACCACCGCGTCGGAGATCAGCTCCTTGCCGGCCTGCTTCTTGTCGATGACCGGCTCCTCGGAGATCAGGATCGTCACCGAAGCGCCCTGCGGGTCGTAGTCCTGGCGCGCGATATTGAGGATGTTGGCCCCGATGATCTCGGCCACATCCGTCAGGATCTGGGTCAGGCGGTCGGCGTCATACTGCTCGTCGATGTACTCGATGTAGCGCTGGCGCTCTTCCTCGGTACGGGCGTAGCAGACGTCGTAGATGTTGAAGCTCAACGCCTTGGTGAGGTTGTTAAAACCTTGCAGCCTCAGGCGTGGCAACGGCTTGACCACGGCGGTCGGTCCTCTGGGAGACGGGAAAGGGGCAATTATGAGGCAAAGTGCCCAGCAACGAAACGCCGACCCCACAAGGTGGTTTACCTTGGACGATCCGTCCCGTTAAGCTTCCGACGATTGAGCTGCGGAACTGCCATGAGCCTAGTGAACCCCCACAGTGTGACGCCGGCGCGTCAGGGCGTCCCGCCGCTGGCGCTGGACGCGGCGACCGTCGAGCGCTTCCTCGCCCATAGCCACCGCCGTCGCTACCCCACCCGCACCGACGTGTTCCGACCGGGCGACCCGGCCGGCACGCTCTATTATGTGATCAGCGGCTCGGTCAGCATCATCGCCGAGGAAGAGGACGACCGGGAGCTGGTGCTGGGCTACTTCGGCGCCGGCGAGTTCGTCGGCGAGATGGGCCTGTTCATCGAGTCCGACGAGCGCGAGGTGGTGCTGCGCACCCGCAGCCAGTGCGAACTGGCCGAGATCAGCTACGAGCGCCTGCACCAGCTGCTGCAGGGCGCCCTGGCCCCGGACGCCGCCCGGCTGCTCTACGCGATCGGCGCCCAGCTCTCCAAGCGCCTGCTCGACACCACCCGCAAGGCCAGCCGCCTGGCGTTCCTGGACGTGACCGACCGCATCGTGCGCACCCTGCACGACCTGGCCAAGGAGCCGGAGTCGATGAGCCACCCGCAGGGTACCCAGTTGCGCGTGTCCAGGCAGGAGCTGGCGCGACTGGTGGGCTGCTCGCGCGAGATGGCCGGGCGCGTGCTGAAGAAGCTGCAGGCCGACGGCGTGCTGCATGCCCGCGGCAAGACCGTGGTGCTCTACGGGACGCGCTGAGCGGGCGCGCATTCGCACAAATGCCCCACGGTCCGCGGCGCGGACCGTGGGCCCCGGCTCATAAGTTCCCGGTCCCCGCGCCTGCCGGCGCGCGCCCTCTTACCCAGGGCCCCCTCCTCCAGAACATTCACCGGGAACCGGGGCAGCTGCTGACGCGACTTGGATGCCGATCCGGGGACCGGCTTTTGTGGGAGCGGCTTCGGCCACGATGAGGCCTTGCCGGGAAAGCCCTATCGCGGCTGGTAGCCGCGCACATGCTGCGCTACACCGGATCGCCGCCGCGGTCGCGGCATCCCCAGTTCAGGATCGGCGTGCCCGGGGGCAGCACCTCGCGGAAGAAGCCGACCCTGCTTCGCTTCGGGTTGACCACCACCGGCGCGCGCGCGGCCTTGAGCAGCGGCAGGTCGGCGACGCTGTCGGAGTAGGCCACCTCGATCCGGCCATAGCCGCGCTCGCGCAGCATCCGCATCTTCTCTTCGTTGTGGCAGTGCCGCTTGGCGATGACCGCGCCCAGGGTCGGGCCGACCAGGCTGCCGATCACCGGCACGTCCTGGTGGGCGACGAACGCCAGGATCGCGCGCGCCAGCTCCGGCGGCGCGCCGGTGGCGACGACCACCCGGTCGCCGGCCTTGCGGTGGCCCGCGAACACCTCCAGCGCGCGCGGCAGCAGCCGGCGGCGGATGTCGGCCTCGTGGCGCAACACGTAGGTGTCGATCACCCGATCGAACTCGCGGGCGCGATGCAGGCCGAACGTGGCGATCCAGACGTAGCCCGAGACCCCGCGCCGGCGCGTCGGCAGCAGCGCGACCATCGGGCCCAGCACCGGCGTGGCCAGCAGCGCGGCCAGCAGCCGCAGCGGATTGCGCCGGATCAGCCAGGCGAACAGGTGGCTGCCGGAATCGCCGTCGTAGAGCGTGTGGTCGAAGTCGAAGACGACCAGCGGCGCGTCCTCGCGCGGGGTCGGATAGGCCTGGGTCATGCGAAGAACAATTGGCGCAGCGCCTCGCCCGGCTCCTCGGCGCGCATGAAGGTCTCGCCGACCAGGAACGCGTCGACGCCGTTGTCGCGCATCAGCTGCACGTCGGCCCGGGCCAGGATGCCGCTCTCGGTCACCAGCAGGCGGTCCCTGGGCACGGCATCCTTCATCGACAGCGTGGTCTGCAGCGTCACCTCGAAGGTGCGCAGGTTGCGGTTGTTGATGCCGATCATCGGCACCGGCACCTGGATCGCGCGCTCCAGCTCGTCGATGTCGTGCACCTCGACCAGCACGTCCAGGCCCAGTTGCAGCGCCAGCCCGGACAGGTCGGCCAGCTGCGTGTCGTCCAGCGCGGCGACGATCAGCAGGATGCAATCGGCGCCCAGCACGCGCGCTTCGTAGACCTGGTACGGGTCGACGGTGAAGTCCTTGCGCAGCACCGGCAGCGTGCAGGCCTCGCGCGCCTGCTGCAGGTAGGCGTCGGCCCCCTGGAAGAAGTCCACGTCGGTCAGCACCGACAGGCAGCTGGCGCCGCCGAATTCGTAGCTGACCGCGATGTCGGCGGGGCGGAAGTCCGGCCGGATCACGCCCTTGGACGGGCTGGCCTTCTTGACCTCGGCGATCACGGCCGCATCGCCCTGCGCGATACTCGCCTGCAGCGCCGCGGTGAAGCCGCGCGTGGCCGGCAGGTCGGCGCTGCGCGCCACCAGCTCCGCCAGCGGCACGCGCGCGCTGCGCTCGGCGATTTCTTCGGCCTTGCGGGCGAGGATGGTGGTGAGGATGTCGCTCATCGGATCGGTTCCTGGGGGCCCGGCATTATCGGCCAAGGGCGGCGGAATGGCGAAAACGGCGCCCTCCCCCGGCTTTCGCGCCGGCGCGGCGCAAGCCGGGGCCGGGCTTCCCGGACGGATCGGGCCAACCGCCGCACGAAGGCCTCACCCCCGCCGGCGCGGAGGGCGGGGAGCCCTCAAAGCGACCGCGTGAACGCCACGTACGCGTCGAGCCGCGCGCGCGCGCTGCCGTCGGCGATCGCCGCGCGCGCGCGGGCGATGCCGTCGGCGATGCTGTCGGCCACGCCCGCCACGTACAACGCGGCGCCGGCATTGAGCGCGACGATGTCCAGCGCCGGGCCGGGCGTGTTGTCGAGCACGCCCAGCAGCATGGCGCGCGATTCGGCGGCATCGGCGACCTTGAGGTTGCGGCTGGCGGACATGGCGATGCCATAGTCCTCCGGATGCACCTCGTATTCGCGCACCTGCCCGTCGCGCAGTTCGCCGACCAGGGTGCCGGCGCCGAGCGAGAGCTCGTCCATGCCGTCGCGCCCCCAGACCACCAGCGCGCGCTCGGCACCGAGCCGCTGCAGCACGCGGGCCTGGATGCCGACCAGGTCCGGATGGAACACGCCCATCAGGATCGACGGCGCGGCGGCCGGGTTGGTGAGCGGGCCGAGGATGTTGAAGATCGTGCGCACGCCCATCTCGCGGCGCACCGGCGCCACCACCTTCATCGCCGGATGGTGGATCGGCGCGAACATGAAGCCGATGCCGGTGGCCTCGATCGCGCGCGCGACCTGCTCGGGCTGCAGCTCGATCGCCGCGCCCAGCGCCTCCAGCGCATCGGCGCTGCCGGACTTGGACGACACGCTGCGGTTGCCGTGCTTGGCCACGCGCGCGCCGGCCGCGGCCGCGGCGAACATCGCGCAGGTCGAGATGTTGAAGGTGTGCGAGCCGTCGCCGCCGGTACCGACGATGTCGACCAGGTGGGTGCGGTCGGCCACGTCCACGGTGCGCGAGAACTCGCGCATCACCGCGGCGGCGCCGGCGATCTCGCCGACGGTCTCCTTCTTCACGCGCAGGCCGGTGAGGATCGCCGCGACCATGGTGTCGGACACTTCGCCGCGCATGACCTGGCGCATCAGATCGACCATCTCGTCGTGGAAGATCTCGCGATGCTCGATGGTGCGCTGCAGGGCTTCTTGCGGGGTGATGGGCATGGCGTGAGGTCTTGTGGCGAATGGGGTGCGCGGCAAACGTGTGGCCGCGGCGGAACCGGGCGGCCCGGCGCCTCCCGGGGATCAGCGCTGCAGGAAGTTCTTCAGCAACGCGTGGCCGTGCTCGGTGAGGATCGACTCGGGATGGAACTGCACGCCCTCGACCGGATGCTCGCGATGGCGCAGGCCCATGATCTCCTCGACCGAGCCGTCCGGGTTCTCGGTCCAGGCGGTGACTTCCAGCACATCGGGCAGCGTGGCCTTGTCCACCACCAGCGAGTGGTAGCGCGTGGCCTGGTAGCCATCCGGCAGGCCGGCGAACACGCCCTTGCCCTCGTGCCGGATCGGCGAGGTCTTGCCGTGCATGATGTTGCCGGCGCGGATCACGTCGCCGCCGTAGACCTGGCCGATGCTCTGGTGGCCGAGGCAGACCCCGAGGATCGGCGTGGTCGGGCCGAGCTTCTCGATCAGCTCCAGCGAGACCCCTGCCTCGTTCGGCGTGCACGGCCCCGGCGAGATCACGATCCGCTCGGGCTTGAGCGCGGCGATCTGCTCGACGCTCATCGCGTCGTTGCGCACCACCGTCACCTCGGCGCCCAGCGCCTGCAGGTACTGCACGAGGTTGTAGGTGAAGCTGTCGTAGTTGTCGAGCATCAGGAGTCTCATGATTATAAGTCCTTGATTTTATTGAATGTTTTCATTACACACGGACCCCATTACACACTTCATTACACACATCGACCATTGATTGGGATGCACGAAGCGCAACTAAGTGCTGTCGCAGGGTAGCAAGGGGTCTTGAGCGGAGCCGCAGAGCCCGCCAACGTGGTGCGCTAAAGGGGCCTCTGCGCTCGCACGGCTGGGCCAAGTGCCGAGACAAGACAGGCAGGCCCGGACTCCGCGGCGATGCAGCGCGCGGGGCATGAGTTCGACGATGGGGCTGGGGTGCTAACGGCATCGGGCAATCTCCTCAAATCTTGGAGCCGCCGTGCCGGGGAAGCCTTCTTGATACCTTGCCTGCCGGTACGGCGGCAAGGTGCGGTCAAGACCGCAACGACATGCCGCTTCCTATTGGAAGCGCCACCACAGAGCGATGTTGGTCGAAGCGGTACGGGTCATGGACAGACCAAAGTATTGAATTAAAAAAGCTAGAACCCCGTCCGAGCGCACCCGAACAGAATTCCAATAACAATCTCTCGCATTTTACCATGAGCATGCTAGGCAAAGTCCACTGCCGAGAGAACGGCGAGATCACCTTGGCTCTCGCCAAGTGCGCCCGGGGAAGATGGAAGAGAGTTCACTGCTTCCACTTTGCGCAGGACGAGGCCGACGTGGCCCACATCGCACAGGCTGAAAGTGACGAGAGCAGCTTCTGCTCGCACTGTGACCCGGACATGGTCACGTGGGTGAGCGAACGGCAGCTCGCCACTTGATTGTTAGGTCAAAGGCTAGAAACAGCGCTCGCGAGCTACTCAAGGTCTGTTCCTGGCTGCGGCGTCGAAAGACGCTTCTCCACTTGATGGAAGTCAACGGCATCCCGACATGCGATGCGACGATGCCTGTCCACCTCGCAGGCACTGAACGCAAAATGGCGAGGTTGGACGAGTCACATCGCTTCGCGAGTAGATGCTATCTCGGTATATCAGTATTCCGAACCAGCATGATGTGCTCGGCATATTCCCTGTCCATCTGGACATTGGGCACCGGGTGCAACCTCGCGCGCCCTGTGAAACAACTGGGATATCAGACCATATCGAATCGGTCTTGCTGGGCTTTGCGCCACCCATGACGCTGATACCGTGAGCGCCAATATCGAGCTTGCGTCCTCATCGCTCGATGGGCCGGCAACCGATCAATTCTTGCACATAGAGCAAGACGAGGCCACCTGCGGCGGATGCCAATGATCTCGCCCGCCTACGTCTAGGGCATCGTCCCAGGCATCCGCTACAGGGGCTACAACGACACAACAGCCCTTGGCAGGGCAAGAAAGGAGCCGGCGATGTAGCGCATCCGAAAGGAGACGACGACATGCACAAGGACATTCCAACATCAAAGGTGTTCTATCGTCCCATCGAAGCGGCCATCCGATGGGCTGGGTTGCTGCGGTACCTGCCCATGATCCTGGCCACGATCGCATCACCGCGCTTTCTGCCTCCATCGCTGAACTGCCCTCGGTGGAATGAGTGCCGGCTCTACTCGGAGCGCATCTATGACGGCATCCTCAACGGAGAACTACCCTACGGCAAGAACGGGATCACGCTCAATGACCCCAAGCTGCTGCAGTCGCCGGATTTGACCGTTCGCCACGTTGATCTGAAACGCTGGATGCGCACCCACTATCCGGAGCACCGGCCAGGCTTCCTGTTCAGCCGTGGCGAACGCATGGCGCATCCTTTCATCACCATGGAAACAGGACAAGCGATTCTGGTGGAGCGGTTGGCACTTCAGGCCGCGCTGGACCATGCCAGACGTCAGATGCAAGAACTGCAGGAGCGGAACGACATGCTGCTCAAGCAGTCCACCGTGCTTCTGGCTTCCAAGCAATGCGAGATCAGCGAGCGGGCAGAGACGACGTATCTCAACATCATTGGCGGGATGCTGACGCTGATGCTCGGCCGGTCGCCTTCGGGAGTTCCTTACTCCAGCTTCCAAACGCAGGAGGCCCTTGTTTCCGCTTTGGTCGCCCACTACGGCGGCACCATGGGCATCACGGAGCGAACTTTGAACGGCAAGTTCGCCAACGCCAGGAAGTACGTCCGTAGTGCAACTGCGTGAGTTCTTCCAGCTTGTATGTGCAATCGCGGAGATTGCATTTGCAATGTCTTTCCGCAGCCATGTCTATTGAATAGAGGTCACGCCAACAAACGCCACTGAGCGTTCAGGAGTGACCGCCATGTCGCAGACACCTGTACTTCCACCGAACGAGCGCCGCATCCTGCGGCTCGATGAAGTCGAAGCCAAGTCCGGCTTCAAGCGCGCCCATATCTACAACCTGATGAAGAAGCGCCAGTTCCCGCAGGCGCTGCGACTGGGTGTGCGCGCGGTGGGCTGGGATTCGATCGAAATCGACCAGTGGATCGCCGAACGCCTCAACAACCGCACCTGACCCGTTCTCCCTCGGATTTCCCCATTCCCAGACGGAGAGCGCCATGCAGGTTGTATCCATCATCTCGACCAAGGGCGGCGTCGGCAAAACGACCACCGCCGCCAACCTCGGCGGACTGGCCGCCGACGCGGGCCTGCGCGTGCTGCTGCTCGACCTCGACGTACAGCCCACCTTGTCCTCCTACTACGAGCTGGCACGCCGCGCATCGGGCGGCATCTATGAACTGCTGGCTTTCAACGAGCGCGACCTCGGCCAACTCGTGTCCCGCACGACCATCGCCGGCCTGGACCTGGTGCTGTCCAACGACCACCGGGGCGAGTTGAACACCTTGCTGCTGCACGCGCCGGATGGGCGCCTGCGGCTGCGGCACCTGCTGCCGGTCCTGGACCCCCTCTACGACCTGGTGCTGATCGACACCCAGGGTGCGCGGTCGGTGCTGCTGGAGATGGCGGTGCTCGCTTCCGACGTTGCGCTCTCGCCCGTGACCCCGGAAATCCTCGCGGCGCGCGAGCTGCGGCGCGGCACTATGCAGTTGCTGGAGGACATCGCGCCGTACCGGCACCTCGGCATCGAGCCGCCGCCGCTCCACCTGCTCATCAACCGCGTCCATCCAGTGTCCACGAACGCCCGGCTGATCCAGCAGGCCCTGCGCGACCTGTTCCAGGACCACGCCGGCATCCGCGTGCTGGCCACCGACGTGCCGGCCATCGAAGCCTATCCGCGCGCCGCGACGCGCGGCCTGCCGGTGCATCGGATCGAGTACCGCCAGCCAGCGGGCAGAGTCGCCCCCGCTGCGCTCGACACCATGCGCGGTCTCGCCGCCGAATTGTTCCCGCAGTGGCAGCACCGATTTGCCACGGTGTCCGGCCGGCCTCCACACCCTCTTGAAGCCGGGAGGCCCCATGGCGAACGCACATGAACTGGCCCGAGGCCACAAGCGGTTGCGCGCCCTGATCGAGTTCGCTGTCGGCGAAGGCTGGCACGTCAAGCGCACGCCGGGCGGCCACCTCAAATTCACCAAGACAGGCTGCGCCGCGATCTACACCAGTTCGACGGCCAGCGACCATCGGGCGGCCCTCAATGCCCGTGCGCAGATCCGCCGCGCCGAGCGCGAGGCCCGATCCCAAGCGCGGGGAGGCAGTCATGGCTGAGATCACCTCCCAGCAGATGGCCGGCAAGCTGCTCGCGGCCGGGTTCGAGCGCAGCGGCCCGTCCGCCTCGGCGCTGAGCGACCCCATTGCCGACACGCCGATGGTCGTGACCCTCGACCAATTGCGCCCCTATGACCATGACCCGCGCAAGAAGCGCAATCCTGCCTATGAGGACATCAAGGCGTCCATCCGTGAGCGTGGCTTAGACGCGGCGCCGGCCATCACCCGACGGCCCGGCGAGGACCACTACATCATCCGCAATGGCGGCAATACGCGATTGGCCATCCTGCGGGAGCTGTGGTCGGAGACCAAGGACGAGCGCTTCTTTCGCATATCGTGCCTGTTCCGGCCTTGGCCCAGCCGCGGTGAAGTCGTCATGCTGACCGGCCACCTGGCCGAGAACGAATTGCGCGGCGGCCTCACGTTCATCGAACGCGCACTTGGTGTCGAGAAGGCGCGCGAGTTCTACGAACAGGAGAGTGGCAACACCTTGAGCCAGTCCGAACTGGCGCGCCGCCTTGCTGCGGATGGCTTCCCCGTCCAGCAATCGCACATCAGCCGGATGAACGACGCGGTGCGTTACCTGCTGCCCGCGATCCCCGCCGTGCTCTATGGCGGCCTCGGCCGCCACCAGGTCGAACGCCTGTCGGTCATGCGCAAAGCCTGCATGCTCGCGTGGGAGCGCTACGCCAAGGGCCGCTCACTGGTTCAGGACTTCGACGAGTTCTTCCAGGAAGTGCTCTCGCAATTCGACGTCCAGGCCGACGAGTTCTCCGCGCAACGCGTACAGGACGAGTTGATCGGCCAGATGGCCGAACTGCTGGGCGTCGATTACGACGTGCTCGCGCTGGACTTGACCGAATCCGAGAGTCGCCAGCGTGCCTTGGTCAGCGACCCAACGCCACCCTCGATGCCGCCGACATTGCCGGAGCCGGGAGCTGTCGCGCGTTCCCCTGCCGATACCTCGCCGCCCATCGCAGGGCCTGAGCCGGCAGCGCCGCCTGCAGGCCGACCTGCGGCCACCCCCTCCGCGCGCGAGATCGACGCGGATGCCAGCCAGATGAGCATGGCCAGTCGGACAGCCGATGACCACCTGCTTCAGGAGCACATCGTCTCGCCCGCGCCGACGACCGAACGGCTTCAGTCCATCCAGCGCATGGTCGCCGACCAGTTGGGCGATGCGCTGCCGCCCGACTTCTCGGCGAACGTCTTGCAGTCCATCCCGGTGCAGGCCGGCGGGCTCTATCCGATCTCCGATGTCTGGTACATCGACCCGAGCCTGGACACGCCCGAGTGCTTGCGCATCCACGTCGCGCAGTTCGCCCGCGAAATCGCGGGCGAGGCCGACCTGGACGAGTGCATCGACGACCGTCCAGACGGCATCGGCTTCGTCTGCCGTGCCCGCACCCAGGACCCGGGGCCGCTAGGCCGTCCCGTCCTGGCGCTGCTGGCGTGCCTGGCTGGTCAGCAGTCCGCCGACGTCGGCCTGGATCACGGACAAATCGTCATCGACCTGCCGGCGCTGCTGTACGGCCAAGGCGAGGCAGCTCGGCGGTTGAGTGACACCGCGCTGGTCAAGCTGTTCCGCCTGCTGCGGCTGGCCCGCCGCCTGCTCGACCTGGAAACCGGCGCTGCGGACGCTGGAACGTAAGCGAGGGAGGCCAGCATGTCCGCACCACACCCACTCAACCAGGCTGTCATCGCCCAGGCCCTCTATGACCTGCGCAATGGGCAACTGCGCCGCTGCAAACTGATGGGGTTTGGCGAGGAAGAACTGGATGCCCTCAAGCATCCCGCACTGATCAGCGTGCTGGCCAACGCCAACGTCTCGTGGTGCTCCGTGACGGTCAACCGTGAAGTGCTCCGGCGTCTGCTCAGGCAGGCCCAGGACGTGGAGAAGGAGATCGCCACGGTCGATCGCATGCTCAGGCTGGGCGCGAGCACCGAGATGGTCAGCCGCTTCTACGGCCTGACCCACCAGGAAGTGGCGCTTCGGCGCGAAATCCTCGGCCTACCCAAGCGCAAGGGCCGCCACCCCGTGCTGGACGAGACGCAGGACACGGAGCTGTGGCGGCAATGGAAGGCCGTGACCAGCAGCAGAAACGTCGATCTCGACGACGAAACCTCCATCCTCGACGCCGCCATGGATCTGGCCGAAGGCATGTCGCTCCCTCTGTCGGTGGTCTGGGCCTCGATCAAGAGCTGGGTCGATCAGGGCTTGGGTTGAGTCATGGCCGTGGACGACACCGCACCACGTCGTGGCCCCGTCGCACTCGCGGACCTGTTCGACGCTGCGCTGAAGGACCTTGCGCCCAAACCCAAAGCCGACGTGCCCCCCTCCACACCCACGCCCGTCCCGGTGTCCACGGCCCCGGCGTCTGGCGATGCGTTCCTCTTCAGCGGCAACCGGCATGAAACCGTGCCGCGGCGGCTGTTCCTCGACCGCAGGCTGACACCGCTGGAGCGCAACGCCTGGCAGGTGTTCCGGCTGATGCTCAACGACGATGGCGTGACGGCATTCCCCACCTATGAGCAGTTGCGGCCCTGGCTGGCCTCGATGCCATGCGCCGGGCAGGCTTCGCACGAAACCGTGGCGCGAGCCCTGACGCTGCTGCGCTTGACCCGATGGCTGAGCCTCGTTCGGCGGCGACGCGACCCCAAGACCGGCCGCATCCTCGGTAACCTCTATGTCCTTCACGACGAGCCGTTGACGCCCTTTGAAGCGATGCAGCTCGACGCCGACTACCTGGCGCTGGTCAGCCAGTCCCTCGGCCACGCGGCCAAGGCCGTGCAGATGGTCGGCCTGAACACGCTCAAGGAAATCGCGGAGGACCCGCTGCTCTCCGGCCGCACACTGCCATCACGGCTGCAGGTCCTGGCCGAACGCCTCGCCAGCCAGGGCATCACGGCGGCCGAAAGTTATCCACAGCAAGAGGACATCCACGATTCCGAAGAAGGGGCTTCGAGCCTTCTTCGGAATCGTGATGACCCCACTTCGGAATCCGAAGCAGGGCCGAAACCCGCGCCAGACGCCTCTCTTCGGAATCCGAAGCAGGCCCGTACAGTACGTAGTAGTTGTATTAATGAAGTACGTACTACCGCGCAGGCGCGTGCGCTGGGCGACCTGCAATGGCCCAAGCGCTTCGCGGAACTGAAGGCAGAGCAGCAGACAGGTGCCAGGGTGGCGTTGCAGCAGGTCGATGCCGCGCTGAGACAGGCCGTGCTGGACGAATGGGCCACACGATGCAGCAGCCACGGCATCCGCAATCCGGCGGGATATTTGTTCGGCATCATCCAACGGGCCATCCATGGCGAGTTCAATGCCTGGGCCAAGAAGGATGCGCCATCGGCCCCCGTTCCTCCAAGCCAGCGGCCACCACCTGCACCGCCACCTCAGCCGCAGGGCAAGCCCGTGCCACCGGAAGTCGCCAAGCAGCACATCGAAAGGCTGCGCAATCTGCTCGCCAGCAAGTGAGAAGGCCTGCAAGGCGGCGCAAGTAGATGTCCATGGCCGCCGGTAGAGCTATCCCCTGGGGATAGTTCCACTGCCGAGTACGGCGCAGAGCAGTCGCAGGTCCGCCATCGACCATCTGCCACAGAGTCAGTGTTGTCCGCCCCGATCCCGGCGTGCAGCGTTCCTTGGCGCTCCATGGAGCTATCCCCAGGGGATAGCTCGCGCCGCATGCACCCGCCGCGCCCTGAACCGGGGACTGGCGGGTTTCGGTTTGTTGACTGACTGCCTTCCGCTTCCTGCCGAAGCTGGCCGCTCTTTTCCAACAACGAGCGGACACCATGGCAACTACCAACGAACCCCTGCAACTGAATCTCGGCTCCCTGCGCAGCGCGATGTCGCTGACGCTACACACGCACCACGCCTCGCGCATCTGGCATGGCCGCGCCGCCGCCGAGGGGCGACCGGGCATCGTCGGCCTGAACGGCTACATCGCCCAGATGAACAAGATGCGGCGCGGCTCGGAGCAGGACGACCCGTACAGCGACTTCTGGATGCTGCGCATCGAAGACAAGCTCGACCAGACGAAAGCCACGCTGCAATCGTTGCGCGAGCAAGTGGACCAGGCGCTCGCGAGCGTGCCGCCGGCACTCACCCTGGGCGAGAACCTCAACGTGCAACCCGTCAAGCTGCCGCTGTTCGTCAATGCGCAGCTCGGCTTTGCCGCGGTGTATCTGCTCGCCGACTACGACGACATCGCCCGCAAACTGATCCTCGCGCACCACACCGCGCTGATCGATCGCTCGACGCTCGAACGCTGGCTCAACGAGGGCGCGCATGCGCTGCGCAGCCTGTTCTCGTTGGCCCAGCAGTACCGCTATTCGGGCTGCACCCGCGACGACTTCGCGGCGAAAAACGCCGCAGCACGCGCGGCGCTGGAGAAGTTCGGCGAACTGCCGCAGGACGTGCTGGAAGGCACGCGCCGCTCGAAGTTCGCGCCGCCCATCGTGCGCCGTGGCCTGCAGCAGCGCGGTGAGGCTCCTGCCGCAGCCGATGCCCCCACCGACGAGGCCACCACCACCGAGGCACCCGAGACCACTGCGGGCGAGGACGCGCAGGCATGAGCGCCCCGAACTGCGACACCCGCTACTTCCGTCCGCTGCAACAGACAGCCTTCATGAGGATGGAACACGCCGCCTCTCTAAAAGGCCTTTTAAAGCCCTTTAAAGGTAAAGGGGACTTGGAGGCCTGGGCCAGCCAGTGCTTCGCCATGCGCGACGAGTTGATTGGCCTGGCGCAGCGACAGGTGCTGCCACAGGCCGCCGGGCATCCCTTCCACCTGCTGCCCATTGAGCTGGCCCAGCAGACCACTGGCGCAGGCACGGTGTTTCTGCGCTGGCGCAAGCATGACCGCTCGGCCATGGGCGTGGCCCTGTGGCAGGAGCTGATGGCCAGCACCAGCACGCCGGTCAACCTGCTGGCCGACCTGCACGCGATCGAGCTTCAGCGCATCACGCTGAACATGCAGATCAGCCTGTTGCACACCTTGGGCAGGCAGGCGCAGGAGTGCGCCAGCAAGGCGGCCGAGGCGGAAGGCGCCTACCTGCGCCGGCTCAAGTCCATTTCCGCCGCCATGCGCGATCGGTGATTGCGCCAGGCACCCCAGCACGCGCCCGACGCCGACCAGGTGCGGGTATTTCAACCACCACGGAGTTCACACCATGAGCACGCATTTTTCTGGCGAGGGCAACATCGGCTCGCCACCGGAGTACCGGGAATTTCCCAACGGCAACGACGAGCCGCGGCGCTTGCTGCGGCTGAACGTCTATTTCGACAACCCCGTCCCCACCAAGGGCGGCGACTTCGAGGACCGCGGCGGTTTCTGGGCGCCGGTGGAAATCTGGCACCGCGACGCCGCCCACTGGAAGGACCTCTACCAGAAGGGCATGCGCGTGCTGGTCATCGGCCGTATGGAGCGCGAACCCTGGACGGACAACGAGGATCAGCCACGCGAGACCTGGCAGATCAACGCGCGCAGCGTCGGCATCTTGCCGTTTCGCATCGAGTCCGTGACCCTCAGCCCCAGGCAGCAGGAGACCGCACAGGACGCGCAGCCGAAACCCCAGTCCGCCCAGGAACCGACCGCGCCGAAGGAGCCGAAGGAGCCGAAGCGCAGGAAGTGATCCGGCATGGGGCGGCAGCGGTTGTCCGTCGCCCCATGCCTTCGCGAGCTATCCCCAGGGGATAGCTCCATCAACGTCCACCGGCTTCCACGCGCTCCCGAAAGTCGCGGCTCCCGGCGCGCACACCCCCGGCCGCACGCCACTCCCGTCCCCGCCATTCCGTCCCGTGAAAGTGGTCGCCACCACGTGCGGCTTGTTTGCTGCTGCCCCTGGTGGTGCTCGGCATTCTCGATTCCAGCAACTCAATGAACCACGGAATTCGGATGGACGGACATGCGGCTGTTCTTGTGCGAGAAGCCCTCCCAGGGCAAAGACATTGGCCGGATTCTCGGCGCGACGCAGCGCGGTGAAGGCTGTCTCAGCGGCTCCGGCGTCACTGTTACCTGGTGCATCGGCCATCTCGTCGAAGCGGCAGCTCCCGAGGTCTATGACGCGGCGCTCAAGCGCTGGTCGCTGGAGCAGTTGCCCATCATTCCCCAGCAGTGGCGGGTCGAGGTCAAACCCAAGACTGCCACGCAATTCAAGGTCGTCAAGGCGCTCCTGGCGAAGGCGACCCATCTCGTCATCGCCACCGATGCCGACCGCGAGGGCGAACTGATCGCCCGAGAGATCATCGACCTGTGCGGCTACCGTGGCCCCGTCGATCGGCTATGGCTGTCGGCGCTCAACGATGCGTCGATCCGCGCCGCGCTCGGCAAGCTGCGGCCGTCTTCCGACACGCTGCCGATGTACTACTCGGCGCTGGCGCGTTCGCGCGCCGACTGGCTCGTGGGCATGAACCTCAGCCGGTTGTTCACGGTGCTGGGCCGGCAGGCCGGCTACGACGGCGTGCTGTCGGTCGGGCGTGTCCAGACGCCGACGCTCAAGCTCGTCGTGGACCGCGACCGCGAGATCGCGGTTTTCAAGTCGGTGCCGTTCTGGGCCATCGATGTGACCCTGTCCGCAGGTGGACAGGCTTTCAGTGCGCAGTGGGTTCCGCCCGATGGCTGCACCGACGACGCGGGCCGCTGCCTGCAGCAGCCCATCGCTCAGCAGGCCGCGCAGCAGATCCGCGCTGCGGGTACTGCCCAAGTGGTGTCGGTCGAGACCGAGCGCGTGCGCGAAGGCCCGCCGCTGCTGTTCGACCTGGGGACGCTCCAGGAAGTCTGTTCCAAGCAGTTCGGGCTGGACGTTCAAGAGACCCTTGAAATCGCCCAGGCCCTGTACGAGACCCACAAGGCCACGACGTACCCGCGTTCCGATTCGGGCTATCTGCCCGAAAGCATGTTCGCCGAGGTGCCCACGGTCCTGGACAGTCTGCTCAAGACAGATCCGTCACTGCGCCAGATCATGGACCAGCTCGATCGCTCGCAGCGCTCGCGTGCCTGGAACGACGGCAAGGTCACGGCGCACCACGGCATCATCCCGACGCTCGAACCCGCGAACCTCTCTGCGATGAGCGAACGGGAACTGGCCGTGTACCGCCTCATCCGGGCTCATTACCTGGCGCAATTCCTCCCTCACCACGAGTTCGACCGCACCGTCGCCGAGCTTTCCTGCAGCCAGCAGAAGCTGGTGGCCACCGGAAAGCAGGTGGCCGCCCCAGGTTGGCGTCTGGTGCTGGCCGAGCCCGAACGTGAAGGTGGTGCGGACGAGGACGGTGAAGCCACGGCGCGCAGCCAGGTGCTGCCCGCCCTGCACGAGGGCATGGCGTGCCAAGTAGCCGAGGCAGAGGTCAAGGCGCTCAAGACGATGCCACCCAAGCCCTATACGCAGGGCGAACTGGTCAAGTCGATGAAAGGCGTGGCGCGCTTCGTGACCGACCCGCGCCTGAAACAGAAGTTGAAGGAAACGACGGGCATCGGCACCGAAGCCACGCGCGCCAACATCATCACCGGCCTGCTGACGCGGGGCTATCTCGTGAAGAAAGGACGCTCCATTCGCGCATCGGATGCGGCATTCACGTTGATCGACGCCGTGCCTGCGGCGATTGCCGACCCCGGAACCACCGCCGTGTGGGAGCAGGCGCTCGACATGATCGAGGCCGGACAGCTCACCCTTCAAGTCTTCATCGGCAAGCAGGCCGCCTGGATTTCGCAACTGGTCGCGCAGTACGGCAGCACCTCGCTGTCCATCAAGGTTCCCCAGGGACCCGCTTGCCCGCAGTGCGGCGCACCGACGCGCCAGCGCACCGGCAAGACCGGCCCCTTCTGGTCATGCAGTCGCTACCCCGACTGCAAAGGCACGCTGCCGGTCGAAACCGGCGCGTCCAAGCGCGGTGCCTCGCGATCTCCACGTCGTGATGGCAGCAGCGGCCGCAAAGGCTCCTGACCGATCCCGTTCCCCGAGAGCCGTGCCCGCCATCGGCGGCGTGGCCCATGTCCCGCACGCCCTGCGGGATGCCCAGCGCGCAACGCCTTCTCTTGTCCGTGTGCGCGTCCCGCCCAGCCGTACCCGGCTGCGGGACCTGAAGGTAGCTTCTCCGCGAACCATGTCCGGGGTCTCCCGGCGCATTCTGTTGATCTGCATTTTTCCGCCCCTGCGAAGGGTCCCCCGATGGCTTGCCAGGCTGCGAGCCACCCGGAGACCCTTCACGGTCAGCGGTATTCGATGCCGTGCCCAACGGCGAAAAACTGGGCTCCTTTTGTGCGCGGATGTGCGCCAGAAGATACCGGCGCCAACCACGACATGCGCCGGGTGCGATTGCTGACAGCAGACGGTTCTAGCGACGACCGGGCCTGCCAATCAGCCCACGGGTGGTTCTGTCCTCCCGAGCCGAAGGCCGCTGGGCCTTCGGCGCCTTTCTCCTGCCGATCAACGTCCCGGCCCGGCCAAACGGTCCAGGGCCACACGAACAGGAGACACGCCATGAACCCGCAACCTCGCACCCCACGCGGTGCGCCCCAGCCCGCGCCACTGCTGTACGGCAGCGTGTGCAGCGGCATCGAGGCCGTGAGCCTCGCCTGGCAACCCCTCGGCCTCGAAGCCGCATGGTTTGCCGAGATCGAGCCGTTCCCGAGCGCCGTGCTCGCCCACCGTTACCCCCGCGTGCCCAATTTGGGCGACATGACCGCGATCGCCCGCCAGGTGCGTGCCGGCACCGTGCCGGCGCCCGACATCCTGGTCGGCGGCACGCCGTGCCAGTCGTTCAGCGTTGCAGGTAGCCGCCGCGGGCTGGATGACCCGCGCGGAGCCCTTTCCCTTGCCTATGTGGAGCTTGCAAATGCCATCGACCAAACCCGCCATCAAGACCGCCGCCCGGCGGCAACGCTCGTCTGGGAAAACGTCCCGGGCGTCCTCAACGACCGCAGCAATGCCTTCGGGCATTTCCTGGGCGCACTGGCCGGAGAAGGCCGTGCGCTCCAGCCGCCAGGGGAAAAATGGGCGCACGCTGGTTGTGTGTCTGGACCCCGCCGCCGCATCGCCTGGCGCGTGCTCGACGCTCAATATTTCGGTGTCGCCCAACGCCGCAAGCGCGTGTTTCTTGTGGCAAGTGGTGGAGATGACCTCGATCCCGCAGAAGTACTTTTTGAGCGCGCAAGCCTGCTCGGGGATTCTTGTGAGGGCCGCGCGCCGTGGCAAGAAGCTGCCAGCGCTGCTGGACCGGGTACTGAATCAGCAGGCGCAGGCCTCGCAGGATTCGCAGGACTGAAGCAGTTCTACGGCAAGGTCACGACGACGTTCGGATTCAGCGGCGGCATTGGCCCCGTCGATGTGGCGGCATGCCTCATGGCCGCTGGCCCTAAGCACGACATTCGCACCGAGACGTTCATGGTGCAGTCGGTCGCTGGCAGCATCGCCCATACCCTCGACACCGCCAACAACGGCAAGGGCAGCAGCGAGGATGGCACCGGAAAGGGAGTTCCGATCATCGCCTTCACCGCCCAGGGCAGCGGCGCCGATGCCACGCTCGACCTGACGCCGACGCTGCGCGCTGGCGGCCACCGCAACAGCCATGCGAACGCGGGTGTCGTGCCCGCCATCGCGTTCGCGCAGAACAACCGCGGCGAAGTACGCTTCGAATCGGGCCATGGCCAGGTCGCTTGCACCGTCCTGTCCAACGGCAAGCCAGGCTACGGGGTGCCGATGGTGGCCTGCGTGTCCCTGCGCGGCCGTGAGCAGGGCCTTGCCGCCGAGTTGGGCGGCAACGTAGCGGCCGCGCTACGCACCAGCGGCGGCGGCGCGGACAAGGCCCATGTGCTGACCCCCGACTTCGAGGCGCATTTCCGCTACGACTGGAACGACCCCGGCCCCGGCGACTGGTCGCATTGGCGCGTGCGGCGGCTGATGCCCGTGGAGTGCGAGCGGCTGCAAGGCATGCCCGACGACTACACGCTGATCCCGTACCGCGGCAAGCCCGCCGCAGACGCGCCGCGCTACAAGGCGATCGGCAACTCCATGGCCGTCCCGTGCATGGCATGGCTGGGCCAGCGGCTGGTGCAGTGCCTGCACAAGACGGGCTCGACCGCTTCGGATTGATCGGCGACGCAGCCTGCGGCCCGCGCCATTCTTCCTCCCGCACTGCCGATGTACCGGCAGCCGCCCGCAGCCAGGGTGTCAAGGCTGCCGCGGGTTCCAACCGCGCCACCCGCCAGTTCGCCTCGGCATCTCACTGGCGAACGCTGCCCACCGGGGCATTGATGCCTCTTTTTTCTCCAACCCACGGGATGGCCGCCACGTCCCGTCGGGGGCATGTCGCCACCCGGTCGATTTCAGGACTTCCCATGGACAACATCACCAAGCAAGACCGCATCACGCTGAAGAACCTCAAGGTGGCCGACTTTGCCAGCGAGGAAACGATGTGCTTCAGCGCCACCGTCGTGTTCGACGGTACTCCCATCGCCGAGGCCCGCAACGACGGCCACGGCGGCTCGACGTTCCTGCGCGCGCTCAATGGCAAGGTGGCGCTGCTGGCTCAGGCCGAAACCTTCGCCAAGGGACTGCCGCCTGCGCCGCTCGACCTCGGCCAGGAGGGTGAAGACCCTCACTACATCGACATGACGCTCGACTTCCTGGTCGATGAACTGGCCGATGCCATGCACGCAGAACGCAAGGTACGGGCCGCGTTCAACCGCGACATCGGCAACAAGGTGCTGTTCATCAAGGACGGCAAGCTGCTGTTCATCAAAGGCATCAAGCTCAAGGCCATCGCCGACCGCAAGGCGTACTTCGCTTCGCTGCGCGCCCGGCAGGCCCAGCCCATCGTCATCCTCGCCGAGCTTGCGCCCGAGCAGGCATTTGACCTGTGGAAGCAGCACGTCCTGGGCGACAAGCCCGACTGACCCAGCGCCACCGCCCCTCCTGACAGCCCTGCACGAGTGCAGGGCTTTTTCTTTTCTCCGAGCCCAGCAATCGGGGCTGGACCGGATGCCGTTTTCCAACTGACGCGGCACGGCCCGCGCACGAAGCTGCCCGCATGTTCGCTGATTCCGATCAGCACATGCCAGCAGCCAGGGTTCCAGGCTGCCGCGGGTCTCTCCCGCGTTGCCCACCAGTCCGCATCGCATCAGGTCTGCGGACGCGCGTCCCCGTGACGTCGATGCTTTTTATCAACCGCGTGCGGGAGCTGCCATCCCGTGAGGGACGAGGCCCCGCTTTTCCAAGGAGCCCGTCCATGTCCCAGCAAGCCTCTTTTGGCCAATTGGCCTCGACCTACTGCGGCAAGTTCCTGCCGCTCGAAGTCCTGCAAAGCGCCGCCGGTCACTACATCGGCACGCGCGATACCGAAGGCCCCGTTTCGCGGGAATCCCGCGAGTACTTCCGCAGCTATGCCGCGGCTCAACGTGCCCTCGAAAGAGGCGGCTGGTCCCAGCTCGCCATTCCCTGATCCAACTGGAGGAATCACGTCATGAACCAGCTACTGCCGCAGGAAGTCGTCGATCAGATCATGCGGGAAGAGCAGCATTTCGCTGCCGCGCCCCAAGCCTTTTTCGAGGCATGGAAGCGCGGCGTCGAGATCGCTGGCCCCGAATGGTTCGGCGATGGCACCCGCGAAGGTCTGAACCAGGCCAAGAGCAAGTGGGATCTGCGTCCCAACATGCTGCGGCTCAACGATGCCCTCGGCGTCCTGAGCAGCGGGGAACGCATGTTCCTGTCCGCCATGGTCAGCTTCTACAACGCGCGCGAGGGCGGTGCCATGCTCAAGCGCTGCCACTTCCACGGACTGTCGGACTTCGACGGTCTCGATCTTCAACGCCGCAAGGTCATCGCCGACCTGCTGGTGAACTACAACGGCTGGTGAGCCGGTCGCCGGCGCACCCCTGCTTTTCGTTCCCCCCGAGAGGGACATGCGCCCACAAGGCCATGTCCCTCAATTTCTTCTTCATCATCCTGCGGATGCCATCGTCCGCATGGGCTGGCTCCGCTCATTTCTCGAAAGGAGCCACCATGGCGAACAACTACTACGAAGGCACGGGCGTTCTCGTGCTGGAGCGTGTTACCCCCGTCATCAAGGCGCTGTTCGGCGCCTTCGCGCTGGACGATAGTCATCCCGGCAACGGGCAGGCCTACATCGCTCAGATCGCCGAGACCAATGATCCGCGCTGGACGGATGTGCTGGACGGCCTGGAAGGCCTGGCCACACAACTCGGTATCCCCATGCCCGACGACGAAGAACTGGAGATTCCACCTCTGCTCGAACGGCTGGCCGCGCACTTCGGTGCCGAGCAGGACGCGGAGCTGGAGAACCTGATCGAACACCACCAGTTCGAGGACAGCGCCGACCTGGAAGCCCTGCTTCTGATCGCCTCCTGCTTCGATGACGGCCATCACCTGAGCGCCATCCAGTTCGAGGGCTGCTGGTATTGCAGCAAGCCGAGGTTGTTCGAGTTCGGCGGCAGTGGTTGTTACCTGAGCCGCGACATCCAGGTCTTCAGAACGTCCTCACAGGCGCTCCAACTCGGCGAACAACTGCGCAAGACCATCCTGGCCGCCGACATCGAAGAGGCCTCGGCGTTGATCGCGCTGGAGGCCGCCAACCTGCTCGCGGGCATCAACGACGAGCAGTTCCGTCTGAATGTGCGCCGTCGTGTCGCCGAACGTCTGGCCCAGTTGCCAACGATCAGCGCCGCCTGACGCATTTTCCATTTTCAACCCACCGGGTCCAATTCCCGGTGGCGGGATTTGGCTCCATTATTCAATCTGGAGTGTTCCCATGTCCCAGAAACCTAATCCCTTTCTCCGCGGCTACTGGAATCTGAAAATCGTCCGCACGCTGTGCATCAGCTACGACGATGGAAGTCCGCATGTCTGGCGAAACATCCACGCGAGCCAGCAGCACCTCAGCGACGAGGAACTGGTTTCTTCGCCTTGCATCGTCACCAGCGATTTCGCGGTGGTCAGGAATGGCACCGAACCCGTCAGCATCGATCTGATGGCCGCATGCGATGCCCTTGAAGGCGTAGTCGGTGCCGTGGTCTATGCCATCCATGGCGACGACCTCGACGGCAGCCCGATCCACATCGGTGACACCTATTCGGCTGAGGCCGCGCGGGAAGTCGTACAGCGCCTGAGTTTCGAGACTGGCTACTACAGCCGGTGCTGGGAAATCAGCAGCGCGCACATCAGCGACGAGACCGGCCAGTACCTCGCCAACCTGGCAGACCTCGCCACGCCAGAGGCCTTCCTGTTCATCGCCTTCCGGGTGCCGTACAGCCCGGCGATCGGCATCAAGCTGATCTCCACGCCCTGGACGGACCAGAACCTGGAGCACGCCGAGGGCATCACCGCCGAGCAGCTTCGGCAGGAGCACCGCAGCAAGGGCATGCCGGACGACCTGGCGAACATCCTTGAACTGGCCGGCCAGGCCGATGTGCGCATCCTGATCCTCGACGCCGACGCACCCGCGCTGCTGGGCCTGCCACTGGCCGAGTCCTAGCAGCAGCGCGACACGCCGTCCTTCCTCTTTGTCCCCCATGCCAGCCCGTCTCCCCAGGAGCCGGGCTGGTCCATTTTCATAGGAGCAACCTCATGTTCCCCGACCTCATTTCGCGCGCACCGGACTTCGAGCACCAGCTCGGAGCCTGCGTCAACGCCATGAGCCAGGACGACGCCATCGGCCAGATCCTGGTATTCGAGCGCACGCACGGCACACTGCACATGCGCCATATCGCCAGCGCCGACCTGGCGGACACCGACATTGACGACTACGAAATGGTCGTGTTCGACGGTGGCAACACCAGCGGCGACACCTGGAAGCACGTGTTCTTCCCGCGTCAGCGCGAGCACTACTTCGTGTACGCAGCCTGACCTATCCAGCCCCTTTCGAGGGGCTTTTTCTTGCGCCCAGCGCAGGAAACCGGGTGCGGCGAAGTGCCGTTTCATGCGGGCGATTAGCCCGGCCCAGGGCCATCCTTGCCCCATGTTCGTCGGCGTTGCCGACACATGCCCAGACAGCCAAGACCTTCGAGGCTGCAAGCACGGGAAGCCGTGCTGGTCGTTTCTTCCTACGGACGCACCGCGTCCATCCACCCACAAGGGACCTCTCCCTTGCGGGCGGGGAATCCCTTGTTCTTCCTCAAGGAGATTCCCATGGACCGTTCCCTCATCAAATCCATGATGCCTTCGCTTGTCGCAGGCCATGTGCCCCGCAACGTGCGGTCGTTCAAGTACCGCGTGTTCGATGATCAGCCGCAGTCCTCGACCCTGGGCTTCGCCATCGACCCCAAGCCCTTCGACGGCAAGGTGGTCGCGGCCAACGACGAGGCCATCGTCGTCAAGCTCAAGCCCAGCGAATTCGCGGTGCTCGATCCCCACCTGGTGACCACTGTTCCCAGCGAAGGCGCCAAGGTGCATGTCCAACCGTATGCCCGCCGCCGCTTCGACGGCCTGCGCGCGGACACCCCGGAAGTGATCACCGAGAAGACCGCGGACGGTGTTCCCTACACCATCACCAGGCACATCCTCGGCTCCGCACCGGCCAAGCTGCCCATCCCCGAGCCGCAGTGCATGGAACTGGGGCAGCTCATCCAGCAGTTGGAGGAAATGCCGGCGCCCGACGGGTTTCGGCGCATCACCCACATGCTGGTCGATGCGGGCGCCCGCGACTTCACCTGGGTCGATCCGAAGCCGTCCAAAATCATCGAGACACCCCCGGCGATCAGCTTCACGGTTTCGACCGCGAAGTTCGAGGGCCAAGTGACGGTCCTCTACGACCGCGGCGGCGACACCTACGTGGTGGAGTTGCGCCGCGACGGCGAGATGGTCGATCGGCACGACGAGGTGTATTTCGACATGCTCGGTGAAGTGCTGGAGCGGCTCATCGACGACGGGCGCTGGCGCCTGATCGACGTGAGCGTGATCGACGCCAAGGCAACCAAGCGGCGCTACGGCTGATCGCAGCCTATCGGCGACTTGCCCAATAGGCCTTCCATCCATTCGGGTGGAGGGCCTTTTTTTTCAGGAGATCAAGCATGTCACTGCGATTCAAAGGCTCCGACCTGCGGCCCGTGCTGGCCGAGGCCGTTGCCAACCAATGCCGCGTCGTCCTCGCCAAGGATCAGGGCGTGTACTTCCTCGCCGAGCACGGAGAGCGCCGTCCCGATGGCCGCGTGAAGCTGCTGGCCTATGCCGTCGGCTGCAACCCGGATACCGACCCGTTTGACGACTGGTGGGAACTGGCGCGCGCCGAGCTGGGTGGCGACGACTTCGGCGAGTTCTTCGACCCGAAGGAAGGCGTCTTTGCACGCATCCTGCACGGCAAGGACGATCTGATGCTGTCCGCCACCACGACGCACCTGTCGCTGGAAGTGGTGCCATCGGTGTAGCGCAACGACTACCACCATCCCCTCACGGCCCCCTTCTTGGGGGCTTCCTTTTTTCCGCACTGCGGCCTTCGCCGCGTGCGTGCTCGTCTCCGGCCGCCATGGCCCGCCGCGTCGGCCCGCCCGCCGACCTACCACGGAGACGACCGCATGCACGACCCGTTCAAGATCACCCAACCGACCTGCATCAGCTTCTCGGGCGGGCGTACCAGCGCCTACATGCTCTGGCGCGTGTTGCAGGCCAATGGCGGCCTGCCTGCTGACACGGTGGTCTGCTTCGCCAACACCGGCAAGGAGGTGGAAGCGACCCTACGGTTTGTGCGCGACTGCGCCCAGCACTGGCAGATCCCGATTCACTGGCTGGAATACATGCCCATGGAGCCGGGCTTCATGCTGGTCGATTTCGAGCGAGCCAGCCGTCAGGGCGAACCGTTCGAGGCGCTGATACGCAAGCGTCAGTACCTGCCCAATCCCGTTGCGCGCGGCTGCACGACCAGCCTGAAGATCCGCCCGATGCACCGCTACCTGCGGCATCTGGGCTGGACGGACTGGGACCAGATGATCGGCATCAGGGCCGACGAGCAACGGCGCGTCGCCAAGATTCGCGCACGCGGCCATTCCACCGAATCGACCCACGAGACCATGTGCATGCCGCTGGCGGATGCCGGCGTCACCGTGCGCGACGTGGGCGCGTTCTGGCAGGCGCAAGCGTTCGACCTCGACCTGCTGACGGTGAACGGGCGCACGCTCGAAGGCAACTGCGACCTGTGTTTCCTGAAGCCGCGCGGGCAGCGCCTGGCCCTCATCAAGGCCCGACCAGAGGCCGCCGTGTGGTGGATTCGCATGGAATCGCTGAATCTGGCGAGCAAGCCCAGCGGCGCCCGGTTCCGCGCCGATGGCCCCAGCTACGCCGACCTGGCGCGCTTCGCCGCCGACCAAGGCGACCTGTTCGACGCCGCCGAGGAGTCGATCGCCTGCTTCTGCGGTGATTGACGGCCATGGACAGGCCATCGATCTCGCCATCGCTGCACCTGCTGCCGGTGTCCCTGCGCTGCGCCAATGCCTTCGTGCAGGAACACCACCGCCACCACCGTCCGGTTCAGGGAGCGAAGTTCGCCCTGGCGGTCGCGCTGTCCGCCACCGATAGCATCTGCGGCGTGGCCATCGTCGGCCGCCCAGTCGCCCGCCACCTGGATGACGGCTGGACGCTCGAAGTCACCCGGCTCTGCACCAACGGCGCACCGAACGCCTGCAGCAAGCTCTATGGCGCCGCATGGAAGGCGGCCAAGGCCCTGGGCTACACGCGGCTGATCACGTACACCTTGCCCGAGGAAGGCGGCGCCAGCCTGCGCGCCGCTGGCTGGCGGCTGGTCGGCGTGCGCGGCGGCGGTGCCTGGGACCGCCCCAGCCGTCCCCGCTCCGACACCCCCGAGCACCTGCGCGGCCCCAAGTGCCTGTGGCAGGCACCAGGCGCGGACAAAGGGAAAGGCCCGGATGCCGATTGATTGCTGTCGCGCGCGCGAGGCCCGGCCATGCTGACCCCATGCCTGCTGACGTTGTCAGCGACATGCCAGGCAACCATCGGTCTTCGAGGTTGCGGCGCAGTTTCCGCTGCGTGACCGAGCCAGCTCGCACCGCATCCACCCGCGAGCGGCCACCAGTCTCTGGTGGCGGATGCTTTCGCCTTATCAACCCACCGCGGGGTTACGCACCTTTCCCCGCTTGCGTGGGGCCGGTGTGTCTCCGCTTCATCCCAATGGAGATTCACCATGAGCACCACATCCAACGAGAAATCGTATTTCGACCTCCACACCTCGGGCATCGGCTACATCCAGCGTGTCCGTGAAGTGCCTGTCCGGGGCGGCCGCCGTGCGCAGCCTTTCCTGGCATGCACCGTTGCCGCGCTGGTCGGCCCCGCCAGGGACCCCAGCTACCGCTACTTCGACGTCAAGGTCTCGGGTGCCGAGGCCAAGAACCTCGTCCAGCGCTACATCGGCGTTGACGATCCCAAGCAGCGCCCGCTGGTGCGCTTCCGCCTTGGCGACCTGTGGGGCGATGCGTACATCCGCGACAAGGGCGAGCGCAAGGGTGAAGCCGCCGCGTCCCTCAAGGCGCGACTGCTCAAGGCCGAGCCGCTTGACCGGGCCGAACTGGCTTCGATCAAGCAGCACGAGCTGATCACCCGCGGCATCGGCTACCTCAGCCGCCCGAAGGACGTCTCCCCCAAGGATGGCGATCCCTTCCTGTCGTGCTGCGTCGCGGCACTGGCCGGGCCTGTCGGTGAACCGGAATATCGGTACTTCGACACCATCGTCACCACCCCTGAAGCCGAGCACCTGGTTCGCCGGTGCGTGCAGGCCATCGAAGGGGACCGCAAGGTGCTGATCGCCTTCCGTCTGAACGACATGAAGATCGATCCGTACATCCGCACCAAGGGCGAGCGCGCCGGGGAACCGGGAGCGAGCCTGGAATCGACGCTGGTCCACATCGGTCTCATCAAGATCGACGGCACCCAAGTCTATCCGACGAGCCAGGCGCAAGCCGAGGCGCCGCAAGCCGAGGACGCACCCGCGCCCGAAGCCGAGGTTGCCGCCGACACCGCTGCCGACCAGCCTGTCGAGCCCGCCGAGCGCGAGCCCGCAGGTGAAGTCGAGGAGCAGGAGCCGGCATTGGCTGCTTCGTTCTGATCCGGCATGGCCCCTCACGGGGCCTTGCCTTTTTCCTATTCCCCAAGGAGAACCATCATGGCAGCCACATCGGCACCCACGAGATCAGTCCTGCCCATCGTCGTCCCGGGCCAACTCACGTTGCGGACCATCCGCGGCAAGAACGGCCCGTTCACGGTCGGCCGCCTTTCCACTCCCATCGGCGAGTTCGCCGTCAAGGACGCGGAACTGGAGCAGTACCCCGAAGGCAAGTACGACGGGGATTTCGTCATCCGCTACATCTTCGCGAAGTCCTACCCGGTCGCGGGCGGCGCGCGGTTTGAAGTCCGCGCCAGCCTGGACGGCATGACACTGAACGGCATCGACAAACTGAGCCGAGACGAGGCCCGCAGCTTCGCCACTCAAGAAGTCGATCCGCTCGATGAAGAGCAAGGTGTGCAGCCTGCGGCAATGCCGACCAAGCCCGCCAAGGCATCCAGGCCCGCCAAGCCTGCACCCGTGCAGACGTCCGCGGACCCGCTGGTCGATACCACGCCCTTCGGCGTGGACGCGCCGCCTGCTGCGGCTGCTGCCCCCGGCAGCACCGAGGATGGCGACGCCGCGCTGTTCGGCCTGTTATGGCCGCTGGGCGAGTCCGTGAAGCTGGATTCGACCATCGACCGCCGCGCCCTGCGCGCGCAGATCGCCCGCCTGGGCGAGATGGGCTACGCGCTGGACTTCAAGACGCAGGAGTGGAGCCGCCAAGCCGAACTGCAACCTGCGTGATTGCACATGCCGCATTCGCGGTGCTCGTCAACCGCCGCAGTACTGACGGCTTGAGTATCTTTCTTCCACCCCCTGGGGCGGCACTCGCCCCTACGGGCAGTGCTGCTTCAGCTCATCCAAGGACATCACCATGAGCCAGCACTACTTCGAGACTCTTCACAAGGGATTTCCCATCACTGTCGCTCTCGGCTGGGACCGGCCGATGCGCTACTTCTTCCTGGTCATCCACAAGCCTGCCGAGTTGATCGACAGCGCCATGAAAGTCGAGTGCGAGGATTTCCTGTACAGCAATTGGCACGAGGACGACCCGTTCGGCCACGGCCTGGATTACTACCGTGAAGTTCTGCGTCATTTCGGCATCGACGTGCCTGAAAGCATGTTCAGTGAAGTCCAGCAGGACTACGCCGAGAACGTCGGCAACCGCGTCGTCAAGCATGGGGCCGACGGCTCTTTCACCGAAGTCTGGCCCTGACGGCCTTTGCTCGCACGACAAGGGAGTTCTCCCCACATCGTGCGCATTCCTTCTCCTTCTGGGGCACTCGCTGCCCCTGCGGGCGGTGGTGCCCCTCACTTCATCGAGGACTCCACCATGGCTGCAACCACTTCTTCCACCACGCTGTACCGCATCGACGAATGCCCGGACGTGATGGCCGACGCCTGCGTCGGCGATGACCAGGGCAACCTGATCTTCCTGTCCATCTGGGCGCGCGACACCGCCGTCCAGCAGTTCCTCGCTCGCCTGACCCTCGGGCGCGACGAGCAGGGACTGGACCAGTTCCACGTCATCACCGACCAGGGCGGCAGCGTCCCGGTGTTCATCGGCAACGTCGATCGTCTGGAAAAGCGCATGACGCGCGCCTACCGGCGAACGCTGTTCGGATCGCTCTCCAACGTGTGGCTGTTCGACCGCCGCTGCGTCAGGCCCGACAAGGCCAACGCCAGCGCACTGGCATTGCTGCCCAAGGGCAGCGCCCACCGGCTTGACCGCCTGTGGATGCTGGTACGGGACACCTGCCCACTGCCGCTGCTCGACCACTGGCGCGAAACCGTGCTGGAACTGTTGCAAACCCGCGAGATGCTGGCCCGTCTTCCGTTCGCCCTCGGGCCACTGGAAGGCCATCGGCTCGCCATCGACGTACCGGCGCTGACCCTGGCGCTGGGCTCCCTGATCCGCAGTGACATGCTCACCGCCTATCCCTATCCGGCCAAGATTTGGACGCCGGAAGCGGTAGCGGCTTGACCCACCCGCGAAGGCACGCCTTGGCGTGCTCTCGCCCTTCATCCCCGCCAACCAGGAGACTTCCATGGCCCTCATGTTCCCGCGGCTCGCCCGCAATTTCGTCAAAAACGGGTACTTCCCCACGGATGAACCCACGCTCGAAAGAGCTCTCAACGCACTGATGCCCAGCGACGGGTCGATGTGCATCCTCGATCCCTGCGCCGGCGAAGGCGTGGCGATCGCCGAAGCCGCCCATGCCCTCGGGCGCGAGCAGGCCAAGGCATTCGCCGTTGAGTTCGACGCAGAGCGGGCACGCCATGCCCGCGGCCTGGTCGATCACTGCCTGCACGCGGACCTGATGGACACGATGATCTCCAAGCAGTCCTTCGGGCTGCTCTGGCTCAACCCGCCGTATGGCGACCTGTCCAAGGACGTCAACGGCAACATCGGCTATCAGGGCCAAGGCCGTGCCCGCCTCGAAAAGCTGTTCTACCAGCGCAGCCTGTCGCTGTTGCAGTACGGCGGCGTGCTGGTCTTCATCGTTCCCGGCTACGTGCTCGACGCGGAGCTGGTCGGCTGGCTGACGCGCCACTATGTCGATCTGCGCATCTACCAAGCGGTCGACAAGCAATTCCGGCAGGTGGTGATCTTCGGCCGCCGGGTGCGTCAGCGCGAGCTGGCACCCGACGGTCTCAAGGCCGTGCGCAATCTGCTGCTGCAGGTCGGGCTTGGCGAAGTCGAAGCCGAGGAGCTGCCAAGCGAATGGCCGTTCCTGCCGTACATCGTCCCCGCCAGTCCGGCCGAGCCGGAGCATTTCTTCCGCGTGACGATGGAGCCGGAGCAGTTCGCCGATGAAGTCGGCCGGCTGCAAGGCCTCTGGCCGTCGCAAGACACGCACCTGGGGGCCGCGCAGCAGTCGCTGCGCCCACCGGCGCGCGCCTTGTCCCACTGGCATCTCGCCCTGGCCCTGGCCGCGGGCGCGATCTCAGGGGTCGTGCGCTCCAAGACCGGGCGCGTGCTCGTCGTCAAAGGTGACACCCACAAGGACAAAACGCTCCAGCGGGAATTCACCGAACGCGAAGACGGCTCCATCGCCGAGACCCGCATCCTCACCGACAAGTTCGTGCCTGTCATCCGCGCGTGGGACATGACGCCCGGCTCCGCTACATGGGGCGAGGTCCTGACCATCCGTTAATCCACCGGACGCGCTGCCGTCCTGCTGTACCACATCGAAGGAGAAACACCCATGTTCTCAAGCCTGTTCAAGCGGCCCGCGCCGCAGAAGCACCCGTTGTTCGCACCAGGTACGTTGCAGTTGAGCGAGAAGGTGCATTGGCTGGCCCGCAAAGGCCTGATCGATCCCTTGGCCTATGTCCAGCGCCATGTGCGCGGTGACTGGGGCGAGACCGACGAGGCCACCCGACAAGCCAACGATGTCGCAATCCGCGGGGACGATCCGGTGATCTCCCACTTCAGGATCACGCCCGAACTGGTGTTGATCGTGAAAACCAGCGAGGACCACCAGACCACGGTGATCCAGCTTCCCGAAGAACGGGACATGATCTGACAGCACCATCGTCGTCTTCATCCACCTGCCGGAGCCACTTCACTCCGCCAGGGGTGTCGTGGCTCAATGACTCATCAAGGAGGAGCCCATGGCATCACATCGCATTGAAACCTACTGCCACAGGCTGGCGTTCCCCATCGGTGCACTCATCTTCAGCAGAGGCATCGACCGCCTGGTCCGCACGGGTCGCCTCGACCCGATCCCGTACTTCAGGCGCCACACCCGTGGCGACTGGGGCGACGTCAACATCCAGCAATGGCAGGCCAACAGCACTGCACTGCAATCGGGTGCATCGCTGGAATCCCGCTACGTGATCCATCCGGGGCTGGCCATCCGCATCGTCACCGATGCGCAGCGCAGCGCCACCGTCATCGTGCTGCCGTCCGAAGACTGAGCACGATTCACCAGCAGACCGCCACGGCCGGCAACTTCGACCACCTCGGCCAAGCGCCGATTTCCTTCCCACTGCGGGGCATGCCATTGCCCCGCTGGGGGGTGGTGCATGCCCCATTTTTCATTGGAGCATCACCATGTCCCTCGATCTCGAAACCACTGCCGCTGAAGCCGCGCCCGTACAGGGCGAACTGCTCGATGCGGAATCTTCCCCTCTGACCCTGAGCCTTCAGGATTTCGTCGGCGAGTTCGGCGACGAACTGCTCGACGCCCTCAACAGCGCCAACCCGCCGGTCTATAACGGCCAGCCGCAGGCGCACCGACAACTCGTCGTCGCCAGCCTCAAGCGCAAGCTGTTCCCGGCCCAGGCAGAAGTCGTCCACGCCGCCGCCGAGCTGCTGATCGACCGTGGCGAACGCGCCGCGATCGTCAATGGCGAGATGGGCTGCGGCAAGACGACCGTGGGCATCGCCGCGGCCGCCGTGCTCAACGCCGAAGGCTACCGCCGCACCCTGGTTCTTTCGCCACCGCACCTTGTTTACAAGTGGCGGCGCGAGATCCAGGAGACGGTGACGGGCGCCAAGGTGTGGGTGCTCAACGGGCCGGACACGCTCGTCAAGCTCATCAAGCTGCGCGAGCAGTTGAATGTTCAGCCCACGGGTCAGGAGTTCTTTGTCCTGGGCCGCGTGCGGATGCGGATGGGGTTCCATTGGAAGCCTGTCTTCACCCAGCGGCGCACCCGGCACGGCGACGTAGCGGCCTGCCCGGACTGCGGCACGGTCATCGCCGACCTCGACGGCGAGCCGGCCAACCCGGTCGCGCTCGAAGCCGAGGAATACCGCAGGAAGTGCAGCCATTGCGCCGCGCCCCTGTGGACGCTGATCCGCCCGCGCAGCCTGTCCGGCAGCGACCAGTCCTCGGCCGTGCTGAAAGCCCTCAAGCGCATCCCGACCATCGGGGAAGTCACCGCGCAGAAGCTGATGCAGAAGTTCGGTGACGGTTTCCTGGCCTCGATGCTGGGCGACAACATCCACGAGTTCATCAACCTCATGGACGGGAACGGCGAACTGGTGTTCTCGGATCGCCAAGCCACGCGCATGGAGCGTGCGATGGCCAACATGGAGTTCGGCTTTGGCGAGGGCGGCTACCAGCCGTCCGAATTCATCAAACGCTACCTGCCGCAAGGCACGTTCGATCTGCTCATTGCCGATGAGGCGCACGAGTACAAGAACGGTGGCAGTGCTCAGGGCCAGGCCATGGGCGTGCTGGCGGCGAAGGCCCACAAGACCTTGCTGCTGACCGGCACGCTCATGGGCGGCTATGGGGACGACCTGTTCTACCTGCTGTTCCGAGCCCTGCCTGGGCGAATGATCGAAGACGGCTACCGCCCGACCACGAGCGGCAGCATGACCTCGGCCGCGATGGCGTTCATGCGCGATCACGGCGTCCTGAAGGACATCTATTCCGAGAGTACCGGCACGGCGCACAAGACGGCCAAGGGCACCAAGGTATCGGTGCGCACGGTCAAGGCCCCGGGCTTCGGCCCCAAGGGCGTGCTGCGCTGCATCCTGCCGTTCACGATCTTCCTCAAGCTCAAAGACATCGGCGGCAACGTCCTGCCGCCGTATGACGAAGAGTTCCGTGAAGTCGCAATGGAAACGGCGCAAGCCGCGGCCTACCGCGATCTGGCAGGTCGGCTGACCGCAGAGCTGAAACAGGCTCTGGCGCGACGCGACACGACGCTGCTGGGTGTGGTGCTCAACGTGCTGCTGGCCTGGCCGGACTGCTGCTTCCGGCCGGAGACCGTGGTGCATCCGCGCACGCGCAACACCTTGGCGTTCGTCCCGGCTCAGTTCAACGAGTTCGAGGTGACGCCGAAAGAGCGCGAGCTGATCGAGATCTGCAAGGAAGAGAAGGCGCAGGGCCGCAAGGTCCTCGCCTACACGGTCTATACCGGCACGCGCGACACCACGTCGCGTCTGAAGGTGCTGCTGGAGCAGGAAGGCTTCAAGGTCGCGGTGCTACGCGCGAGCGTGGACGCCAGCCGCCGCGAGGACTGGATCGCCGAGCAACTGGACCGTGGCATCGACGTGCTCATCACCAATCCCGAGCTGGTCAAGACGGGACTGGACCTGTTGGAGTTCCCGACGATCGTGTTCATGCAGTCGGGCTACAACGTGTACTCGCTCCAGCAGGCGGCACGCCGCTCCTGGCGCATCGGGCAAAAGCTGTCCGTGCGCGTGATCTACCTCGGCTACGCGGCCACCTCGCAGATGACCTGCCTGGAGCTGATGGCCAAGAAGATCATGGTCTCGCAGTCCACCTCGGGCGATGTACCCGAATCCGGGCTGGACGTGCTCAACCAGGACGGTGATTCCGTCGAGGTCGCGCTGGCCCGGCAACTGGTCGCCGCCTGATCCCCACGCCAACGCCGGCCTAGCGCCGCCGGCTCTTCCTTGTTCCCACCTCGCAGCCACGCCCACGGTATCCGTGGACGTGGCTGTTTTTTTCATGTCGGCAAATCGGGCGCTGCCTGGTTCGCATTGTTTGCTGCTGCTCGTGGCCCGAGCGGCGATGGTGAGGGCTCGATGTTTCAGGACGACGCGCCATGTGCCCCTCTCCACCCTGGTTTCACCATCCCGAACGCCGCCTGCTGGCGGGTTTTTTCGGCCTGCTTTGGTCGGTGCTGGCTGGCGGCTGCGCGACGACGAGCGCGCCGGTCGCGCCCGACACCATCGAGGAAGTCTCGGCCGCGCCCGAACCCGAGGCACCGGAGTACATCCCCGTCGTGCGCTACGGCCGCTACACCCTGGTCGAGTTGGCGCCCACGGTAGCGCAGCGCGACCTGCTGTTGCAGACCATCGACGTGTCGATGCCCGACGATGCCCGCGCCACGGTGGGCGACGGGCTGCGGCATGTCCTCAAGCGCAGCGGCTACCAGCTCTGCGAGACCGCGCACGCGGTGATCGAGCTGTACGCACTGCCCCTGCCGGCAGCGCACCTGCACCTCGGCCCCATGACCTTGCGCGATGCACTGCTCACCCTGGCAGGTCCGGCCTGGGAACTGCACGCGGATGACCGCGCGCGGCAAATCTGCTTCGAGCGGACCGGCGACAGCATGACCGCCGACAACGCACCCATGCTGCCCGCCACCGAGCCGGTGCAGACGTTCCCGCTGGCGCCCACGGTATTGGGAGGCAAGCCATGAACGTCCCGCAACCCGCCCAGCGTTCAACCGCCGCCGTGGTGGTGCAGAGCCTGATGTGGCTGTGGCTGCTTGGCCTCAGTGTCCTCTTGGCCCTCGGCTACCAGACGATGAACGACCAGGCCGACCAGGAACGCCTCGATTCCCGCCTGCAACGCCTCGAAGCGCAGGCGACCGGCTTGGCCGAGACCATCGAGGCCATCCAGCAGCGTCCGGCCGTCGCCACGGCGGCGGACCTCAAGGACACCCGCCAAATCCTGGAGGCACGCGCAGCCCAGGTCGAGAAATCGCTGAGCGGCTATGCCGCAGCCGACGACCTTCAGGCGTTACGCGCAGAAGTTGAGCAGATCAAGACGCGCCAAACCGCCGCACGCGCCGCACCCGCCCAGCCACGCGCAACGAATAAGGCCGCCGCCAAGCCTGAACCGCCGCCGCTGCCGTTCCGCGTCGTCGGCGCCGAATTGCGTGCTGGCCAGCGCAGTGTCTCCGTCGCACCGAGCAACGGGGACTTTACGCCCGACCAGCTTCAGGTGCTGCTGCCAGGTGATGCGGTCGGCCCATGGCGCTTGCAGGCCGTCGAGGGAAGTACCGCGGTGTTCCAGGCCGGCGACCAGACCCGTCGCGTGGCGATCCCCTGACCGGAGCACACCACATGAAGCCGTCGATCTTCCTTTCCGCTCTCCTGCTGGCGTCCACCCAGTGGCCCGCCTGGGCGCAGCAGCCCGCCACGGCTCCCGCCCGCAATGCGCAAAGCCAGGAGCGCCCGCTGGCCGCCCGCATCCTGGACGACCGGGTGGCGAGCGACTGGGGCCTGCAACCGCAGGAATGGGCGCGCTACCGCGAACTGATGGACGGGCCGCTGAGCATCTACTCGCCCAACCTGGACCCGCTGTCGGCCCTGGGCATCGAGGCCCGCACCGACGAGGAACGGCGCCGCTACGCAGAACTGCAGGTGCAGGTCGAGGCGCGCCGCGTCGAGAAGCTGCTTGCCTATCAGCGCGCCTACGACGAGGCCTGGCAGCGCCTGAACCCCGGCATGCAGCGGGTGAACCTGCCGGACGACAAGCCGGTCGCCGGCGCCACGCGCGGCTCCGGCCGCACGGCAGTGTTCGTCAAGGACGGCTGCGTGGCCTGCGGCCAGCTCGTGCAGCGCCTGCAATCCTCGGGCGCCGAATTCGACCTGTACATGGTCGGCAGCCGCCAGGACGACGCGCGCATCCGCGACTGGGCCAAGCGCGCACAGATCGACCCGGCGCGCGTGCGCAGCGGCAGCATCACGCTCAACCACGACGGCGGCCGCTGGCTAACCTTGGGGGTGCCCGGCGATCTGCCGGCGGTCGTGCACGAGGTGAACGGCCAATGGCAGCGCCAGCCGTAGCCGCTCTCCTGCGCGCACTGGTGCTCGTCGCTGGCTTGTGCGCCTGCGTCGCCCAGGCCCAGGAAGTTCCGCCACCGGCCTACCAGCTCGCCGCGCAGCGCGCAGGCATCCCCTCGACGGTGCTCTACGCCGTGGCGTTGCAGGAGAGCGGCATCCGCCGAAACGGGCGCATCGTCCCGTGGCCGTGGTCGCTCAATGTCGCCGGCCAGTCGCGCCGCTATGCGACCCGCGCCGATGCCTGCGCGGGCTTGCAGCAGGTGATGCGCTCCACGCCGCACACGCGCATCGACGCGGGCCTGGGCCAGATCAACCTCGGCTACCACCAGCCGCGCTACGCCAGCGCGTGCGACCTGCTGGACCCGTACCGCAACCTCGCCATCGCCGCCGAGATCCTGCGCGAGCAGCACACCCCCGGCGAGGACTGGTTGCTGGCAATCGGCCGCTACCACCGTCCTGCGGGGGGCGAGCCCGCCGCCCGCTATCGCCGCAGCGTGTCGCGCCACCTTGCCCGCGTGCAGGGCGCGCGCCCAACCGTCGCGGTCCTCGCCGCGCGCCAGGAGACATCCCCATGACGAAATCCCATCTGGCCCATTTCTCGGTGAAGGGCCTGCTCGTGCTGCTGGCGGGTCTGCCGCTGGCCTCGCTTGCCGGCGAGCCGCTGATCGTGGTCGAAGACCGCGGCGGCGCGTTGGCGCTGCCGTACTACGAAGCCCTGAACCTCCAGCCGCGCGCCAACGCGCCGGCCCGGCCGCCGATCCCGACGCCCCAGGTTCCCGCCACGCCGGCAGACGAGGCCGCGATGCTGCCGGTACGCAGCGCCAAGCTCACGCCCGGCGCCGTCGCGCGGCGGGTCATCGAGGCTCCGGGTCTGCGACCTTTCGTGGTCGTCGGCGACGACGAAACTTCCCGGGCCTGGCTGCGCCGCCAGGCGGCAGCGCTGCGCGAGCGCGGCGCGGTCGGCCTGGTGGTCAACGTCGAGACCGTGCAGGGCCTGGCGCGGCTGCGCGCCCTGGTGCCCGGCGTACCCCTCGCGCCCGTGTCCGGCGACGACCTGGCCGAGCGCCTGGGCCTGCGGCACTACCCGGTGCTGATCACGGCCACCGGCATCGAGCAATGAAGCCATGTCGGGAAAACAGCCGGTCGAGGTTCTGCTTCGCCCAGCGGTGGAGCTATACACCGTTGCCGCATGCGCGGGCGCCGCGTTTCTGTCCCTGGTGGCCCCATGGTCGCTCGCGCTGAGCCCCGCCATGGGCGTCGGCAGCGCGTTGGCGTTCGGGGCCTACGGTGCCATCCGCTACCGCGATGCTCGCGTCATCCTGCGCTACCGGCGCAACATCCGCCGCCTGCCGCGCTACGTGATGACCAGCAAGGACGTGCCGGTCAGCCAGCAGCGGCTGTTTGTGGGGCGCGGGTTCCTGTGGGAGCAGAAGCACACCCATAGGCTCATGCAGACGTACCGGCCGGAATTCCGCCGCTACGTCGAGCCGACGCCGGCCTACCGCCTGGCGCGGCGTCTGGAAGAACGGCTGGAGTTCGCGCCGTTCCCTCTGTCCCGGCTGTCGAAACTCACCGGCTGGGACGTGCCTTTCAACCCGGCGCGGCCGTTGCCGCCGGTGGGCGGCCTGCCGCGCCTGCACGGCATCGAACCCGAGGAGGTGGACGTCAGCCTGCCGCTCGGCGAGCGCGTCGGCCACTCGCTGGTGCTGGGCACCACGCGCGTCGGCAAGACCCGGCTGGCCGAACTGTTCGTGACTCAGGACATCCGGCGCGTGAATGCCGCAGGCGAGCACGAGGTCGTGATTGTCATTGACCCCAAGGGCGATGCCGATCTCCTGAAGCGGATGTACGTCGAGGCCAAGCGCGCGGGCCGCGAAGGCGAGTTCTACGTCTTTCATTTGGGGTGGCCGGACATTTCCGCGCGCTACAACGCCGTGGGCCGCTTCGGCCGCATCAGCGAGGTGGCTACCCGCGTCGCGGGGCAGCTTTCCGGCGAAGGCAACAGCGCAGCCTTCAGGGAGTTCGCGTGGCGCTTCGTCAACATCATCGCCCGCGCCTTGGTGGAACTGGGGCAGCGCCCGGATTACATGCTGATCCAGCGGCACGTCATCAACATTGATGCGCTGTTCATCGAGTACGCCCAGCATTACTTCGCCAAGACGGAGCCCAAGGCCTGGGAGGTGATCGTCCAGATCGAGGCCAAGCTCAACGAGAAGAACATCCCGCGCAACATGATCGGGCGCGAGAAGCGCGTGGTGGCGCTGGAGCAGTACCTCTCGCAGGCGCGCAACTACGACCCGGTGCTGGATGGCCTGCGCTCGGCGGTTCGCTACGACAAGACCTACTTCGACAAGATCGTCGCATCGCTGCTGCCGCTGCTGGAGAAGCTCACCAGCGGCAAGATCGCGCAGCTCCTGGCCCCGAACTACTCCGACCTGGCCGACCCGCGCCCTATCTTCGACTGGATGCAGATCATCCGTAAGAGGGCCATCGTCTATGTGGGACTGGATGCGCTCTCCGACGCCGAGGTCGCCGCAGCGGTCGGCAACTCGATGTTTAGCGATCTCGTGTCGGTCGCCGGACACATCTACAAGCACGGTATCGACGATGGCCTGCCGGGCGCATCGGCCGGTGCGCGCGTGCCGATCAATGTCCACGCCGACGAATTCAACGAGTTGATGGGTGACGAGTTCATTCCGCTGATCAACAAGGGCGGCGGTGCCGGCCTGCAAGTCACCGCCTACACGCAGACCCTCTCGGACATCGAGGCCCGCATCGGCAACCGCGCCAAGGCAGGACAGGTCATCGGCAACTTCAACAACCTGTTCATGCTGCGTGTGCGCGAGACCGCGACCGCCGAACTGCTGACCCGGCAACTACCGAAGGTCGAGGTCTATACGACCACCATCGTCAGCGGCGCGACCGACAGCTCGGACATTCGCGGGGCGACGGATTTCACGTCGAACACCCAGGACCGCATCAGCATGTCCAGCGTGCCGATGATCGAGCCGTCGCACGTCGTCGGCCTGCCGAAAGGCCAGTGCTTCGCGCTGCTGCAGGGCGGTCAGCTTTGGAAAGTGCGCATGCCGCTGCCGGCGCCGGACCCGGACGAAGTAATGCCGGCGGACTTGCAGCAACTGGCCGGGTACATGCGCCAGAGCTACAGCGAAGCGACGCAGTGGTGGGAGTTCACCAGTTCCCCGGCCTTGCAGGACACTGGCCTGCCCGACGACCTGCTGGATGACGCCGCTCCGGCCGAACCTCCCGCGGTAGCCACTGCCACCAGCGATGGCACGGGCGACGAGGCCTCGCCATGAAGGACGCCGCCTCGACTGCGCAACGGGAGCAGAACCAGCGTCAGGGCCTGATCGTCGGCACCATCACCTTGCCGTTCCGGCTGCTCGGGGTGCTGATCGGCTCGCTGCTGTTCTCGATCGTGGTCGAGTGCGTCGGCATGCACCTGTTCTGGAAGGAGCAGGGCTGGCGGCACTCGCAGGAGATGCTGCAGTACGAACTGGGGCACCTGTCGAGCCACTTCACGCGCAGCGTGGTCGTGCAGGAGCCGGGGCGCACGGCGCACGAGTTGGTGGACACCGGCTACGAATGGGTGTTCATGCGCTCCGGGCTGCTGGAGCGCATGAGCCAGACCGCCGAGCGCGCCCGCGCGCCCAGCCACGGGCAGACGCGCAACTTCCGCTACTACATCAGTCAGGTCTATGTCTGGGCCGAGAATTACCTGATTGCCGCGGCCTTCACGACGCTCACGTTCCTGGTGCGCCTGCTGGTTCTGGTGCTCACGTTGCCGCTGATCTTCACCGCGGCGTTCGTTGGGCTGGTCGATGGCCTGGTGCGGCGGGATGTGCGCCGGTTCGGCGCAGGCCGGGAATCCGGTTTCATCTACCACCGGGCGAAAGCCAGCCTGATGCCGCTGGCCGTACTGCCGTGGGTCACGTACCTGGCCTTGCCGATCTCGGCGCATCCACTCCTGATCCTGCTGCCGAGCGCCGCCTTGCTGGGACTGGCCGTGAGCCTGACCGCTGGCAGCTTCAAGAAGTACCTGTAGGTGCGACACCGCAATTCGCAATGAAGACTTGCTTAGGTGCTCGACTTCTTAGAAAGAAGTCTTGCTCCCGACCCACCACGATTTTCCGTAGGGGCAGGGTCAACTGCCCAAATTGAAGGCGCACTTCTTGGGTTTACGGCAATTTGCCGGATGCGTGGAACTGCTGGCGGACCACATGTATGGATAAACCTTCTGCATGAGTTTCGGCGAAGTTCAGCACAAGGCTGATCTGGAGTCATCGTGAGATAAACCCTGCAAGCGGTGCGCTGGACAACTCGTCGTGCGGGCCCAGCTCCCCGCTTACGAGTGTGGAGAGAAGAGTTCCACCACGCTTCGCGGAGCTTCGTCGCCGAAGAAGCGCCGATGGTTCCGGGCCGTCTGGTCGGCGACGGCGGCGCTGCGCGGAAAAAGCGCCTGCTCATACGCTGCGAGTGCCGCCTCGATGTCACCGGGATGGTCGCGCAGCGCCAAGCCCAGCTCGGCGCCATCCAGGATGGCGAGGTTGGCCCCCTCCCCCGAGAACGGCGACATCAGGTGGGCGGCGTCGCCCACGAGCGTGACGCCCGGAACACGTTTCCATCGGTGGTCGATCGGCAAGGCATGGATGGGCCGCACGATGGGCGGCGTATCGCTGTCGGCGACCAAGGCCAGAAGCGGCGGCGCCCAACCCTCGAATTCGCTGGCTAGGCGACGCAATGCGGCCGCCGGCTGGCTGAAGTCGATGGCGCCGATCCACGCTTGCGGCCTGTTCAACGCGACATAGGTACGCAGCGCCCCGCTCGCGTAACGGTGGGCGAGGATGCCCTGGCCCGGTTCGACCGCCATCAGCGTGCCGCCGCCGATCACCTCGGCGCTGGTCCTGTATCGCGTGTCGCCATCCACGAGATTGGTTTCGATGAAGGTCGTGCCGATGTACGCCGGCGTTGCGGCCGACAGCAGCGGACGAACCTTCGACCAGGCGCCGTCGGCACCGACCAGCAGATCGGCCGTGACTGTCGAGCCGTCGGCGAAGGCCAGTTGATGCCGCCCGTCGGCAAGGCAGCTCGCCTGCACGAGCCTGCGGCCCCACTGGATGGCGTTGACAGGCAGGGATTCGATCAGCAGCCGGCGCAGTGCGCCACGATCAACTTCGGGCTTGGCCGTGCTGACCGAGCCAGGCCTGTCGAGCAGGACGTTGCCATCCCTGTCAACAACACGCTTGGCATCCTCGCCCGGGAGCGCGAGGGCAAGAAACGCATCGTAGAGGCCCGCGGCTTTCAGCCCGAGTTGACCGTTGTATTCGTGGATGTCCAGCAGACCGCCCTGCGCTCGCGCGTCAGGTGAAGCTTCGGCTTCGTAGATCGTCGCGGGAATGCCGTTGGCATGCAGGACACGAGCAAGCGTCAAACCACCAAGGCCAGCGCCGACGATGGCGATATCGGGGTTTTCCGAGGGGGAGAAGGAGTCGAGGTGTGTGTTCATGGCGCGTTCCAGTAGCCGCAAGCGTTTCGCGTCAATGCGCGAAAGCTCGCAGAAGGGCCGACATATGTCGGGGGAAACGCTGGCCGACCTCGCTCAAGATGCTTGGGTGGCGTGTGCGCGGCATGTCTGACACCCGGGCGGTTCAGACGGCCGTTTTTCGCGATCTTCGGAGAAGAAGTGTCGCATAGCTGCGTGTTTGAACACAGTCAGGCATTTACTGGGACAAGGTTGGTTCAGCGCCAAGGCTACCTCCTGGTCAATACCACGTGAGTTCGCCGCCGACAAAAATGGGCTCGGGCCACTCAGCGCGTCAATCGGGTGGAGATTGGGTTCCTATTGTTTGCGGCCTGAAACAGCCCCGATCTCCACGATCTGGCCATTGCTGATCACACAGGAATGGCGCGATGTTGGCTCCGATCTGGCAGCGCGCCGCTCATCGCGGCGTGCCCATTTTTCTCGTGACGGCCCTCCTGCTGGGTCAGTCCCCGATGGCGTTGGCCGAGTCCCCCGCACAGCGCCAGGAGCTGGTCGCCGCACTGCGCCAGCTCGATGCGCTGGAGCGCACCGTCGCCGACAGCGCCGCGCATGCCCCCATCCAGCCGGGCGAGCGCTACCACTTCGATTACCCGCGGTTGCTGGCTGACCTGGCGCGCGTGCGCGCCGGCATCCAGGCCCACCTCACACCGTCGCGAGCCCAGCCGCGCGACCCCGCCGAACTGGCTGGCGACTACCGCACCGAGCGGGCCGTCGCGCCATCGCCGACGACCGCGGAGGCCAAGCCATGAACGGCGCCCAGGTCTCGGCATTTCAAGCCAACAGCGGCATCGCGCCTTCGGCGATGGCGACCGTCCTGGTCGGCGCCGTGTTCGCGGTGCTCCTCGTCTGGGGCGTCTGGGCCATCCGAACGGCCTACGTGGGGTGGTCCGAGAGCCGCCTCAACCAGCGCCAGTTCCTCGGCGTCTGCATCCGCTTCGTCGCGATGTACCTCGTCCTGAGCTTCTTCCTCCTCTCCTGACCTGAAAGGCACGACCATGCAAAACCGCATCCTCCATTCCCGTCTTGCCCAGCGCGCCGCCGTGGCGCTGGGCGCCGCCGCGCTGCCCGCGCTGTCGTTCGCGCAAGGCTTGCCGCAGTTGGAGAACCCGACCCGCGGCACCGGCAACGGCATCATGGAAACGATCCGCAACTACGGCTACGACATCATCATGCTCGTGGCCCTGCTGGTCGTGGCGTCGATGTTTATCGGCGTCTGCTACCACGCCTACGGCACCTACGCGGAAATCCACACCGGCCGCAAGACCTGGGGCCAGTTCGGCCTCACGGTCGCGATCGGCGCGGTGCTGCTCGTGATCGGCATCTGGCTGCTCACCGAAGCCACCGGCATCCTGTAAGGCGAGGCCGCTATGTCCGAGCAGCAGCACGTCCGTGCGGACGGGACGGTCACGTTCCTTCCGCACCGGCTCAACCGCCATCCCGTTGTCGTGCGCGGCCTCACCGCCGACGAGCTGTGGATCTGCTGCGGCCTGTCCGGCGCCGCCGGCCTGCTGGTCGGTGCGCCGCTGTCCTGGGTGTTCCGCACGATCGCCATCGCGCCGACGTTCGTCGTCCTGGGCGTGGCCCTGGGCGTCTTCATCGGCGGCGGCATCCTGCGCCGGCTCAAGCGCGGGCGTCCCGACACTTGGCTGTACCGGCAACTTCAGTGGCGCATCGCCACGCGCTACCCGCTGGTGGCGGGCTGGGTGGGCGGCAGGGCTGGCCATCAAGGGCTGATCTCACGCTCCGGCTTCTGGACCACCCGAAGGTCTGTGGCAAGGGGGGCACGATGAGCCGCTTCAAGAACGAGATCACCCATCTGCAGGCGCACATCAAGACGCTCCGCCTGGGTGCCGGCGCGCTGGTCATCGTCGCCCTGGTCATGGGCGGCGGCTGGTGGAGCGCGCCGCGCGACCTAACCATCCACGTCCCGCCCGACCTGCGCTCCGGCAGTACCCGCAAGTGGTGGGAAGTTCCGCCCGAATCGGTCTATGCGTTCACGTTCTACGTGTTCCAGACCCTCAACCGCTGGCCGACGAACGGCGAAGATGACTACGCGCGCAACCTCCACACGCTGTCGCCGTACCTCACCCCGTCCTGCCAGGCCTTCCTGCGGGCAGACTACGACTACCGCCGCAGCACGGGCGAGCTGCGCCAGCGCGTGCGCGGTATCTACGAAATCCCCGGCCGCGGCTACGGCGACGACCCCACGGCGCGCGTGCGCGTGGTCTCCGACCGCGACTGGGTGGTGACGCTGGACATCACCGCCGACGAGTATTACGGCGCCGAGCAGGTCAAGCGGGCCTTGGTGCGCTACCCGGTGAAGGTCACGCGGGTGGACGTTGATCCCGCCCGCAACCCGTTCGGTCTGGCGCTTGACTGCTACGACGGTGCCCCCCAGCGCATCAGCGCCCCGGAGCCGTCGCGCCCGGCGCCTGGCGGCCTGTCTCCGCAAGCGCCCCAAGGAGGAAACACCCCATGAAGCATCCTGTATTCACGCTGCTTGGGCTGTTAGCCGTGGCTGCCTCGGCCACCATGCCCGCCGCTGTCCAGGCGGTCGAAATTCTGCGCTGGGAACGCATGCCGCTCGCGGTGCCGCTGAAGGTAGGCCAAGAGCGCATCGTGTTCATCGACCGGAACGTCCGCGTGGGCGTGCCTGCGGGCGTGGGCGAACGCCTGCGCGTGCAGAGCGCGGGCGGCGCCGTGTACCTGCGCGCCAGCGAACCGATCGAGCCCACGCGGCTGCAACTGCAGGACGCCGACACGGGCGCGCTGATCCTGCTCGACATCGCGGCCGAGCCGCCCAAGGACGGCGAAGCCGAGCTGGAGCCGGTACGCATCGTCGAGGGCAACAGCACCCCGACGCGCTATGGCAACCAGCCCGGCGATGCCGACGAGGCCCCCGCGCGCGCCCAGGACCAGGCAGGTACGCGGGCAACCCGGCGCGAAACCCCGGTTTCGGTCGTCCTCACGCGCTTCGCCGCTCAGAACCTCTATGCGCCGCTGCGCACCGTGGAGCCGCTGCCGGGTGTCATGCGGGTCAACCTGCGCCGTGACCTCGACCTCGGCACGCTGATGCCGACGCTGCCGGTGCGCGCGGTCGCGCTCGCGTCGTGGCGTCTGGAAGACCAGTGGGTCACTGCCGTGCGCTTGACCAACACCGGCGCGGGCTGGATCACGCTCGACCCGCGCGTGCTGCAAGGCGACTTCCTCACCGCCACCTTCCAGCACGAGGCGCTCGGCCCGCGCGGAACGCCCGAGGACACGACCGTCCTGTACCTGGTGACGCGAGGGCACGGCCTGGCGCAGTCGCTGCTGCCGGCGATCCACCGCTTCGACCCGGCCGTGCATCTGCCGCAACCGGAAGCTGAAGCCGGCGACGGCAAGGAGGCCCGCCATGCGCAGTAACGGCTTGCTCAAGTGGCTGATGATCCCGGTCGCCTTGCTGGTGCTGTTCGTCGCCATCCGGTTGTTTTCGGGTGGAAGCTCGTCGGCGCCGCTCGCCCCGGATGCCGGCGCCAAGCTCACCCCCGAGGAAATGAAGGCGTTGGGCATCGAAGGCGATACCCCCCGCGATACCGTGGCAACGCTCGTCGCCCAGGTAAAGCAGTTGCGCACCGAGCTTCAGACCGCGCTGACCGACAACAAGTCGCAGCGCGAGGAAAACCAGCGGCTGCGCCAGCGCGAGAACTCCATCGATCAGCGCATCAATTCGGCCCTCGAATCCGAGCGCTCCAACCTGCGCCGCGACCAGGAACAAGCTGCCAGTGCGCGCCAGCAGACCGAAGGGCTGCTCGCCGATCTGCAGCGGCGTCTGGATAGCATCGGTGGGCGCGGCAGCGGCCATGCCGATCTGCCCGTGGGCCTGGGGCTGCGCGATGGCGACGAGGCCGGCATGGAAGGCGGCTTGCGCTGGGTCGAGCCGGACGACGCGAAGAAGACCGAGGGACGCAACGGCAGTCGTGGCACGGGCAGCGGCATGAGCTTCCCGACGAGCTTCGGCCCAGCGCAAAGCACGCTGGAAACGACCGCGGAAACCGTGGCGAACGCCGGCGCCCGCGCTGCCGGGGTCAAGACGGCGAAGCCTGTCTATACGGTGCCGACCAATTCGACGCTCATGGGCTCTGTGGCGATGACGGCGCTGATTGGGCGCGTGCCGATCGACGGTACGGTCAACGATCCGTATCCGTTCAAAGTCCTGGTCGGTCCCGACAACCTCACGGCAAACGGCATTGACATTCCCGACGTGGCCGGTGCCGTGTTTTCCGGCACTGCCTCGGGCGACTGGACACTCTCGTGCGTGCGCGGTCAGGTGCGCAGCATCACCTTCGTCTTCCACGATGGCACGGTTCGCACCATCCCCGAGGACCGCGAGGGTAACCAGCAGAACAACCAGCAGCAGAACTCTCAAAGTGGGGGCCTGGGCTGGATCAGCGACCCCTACGGCATCCCGTGCGTCAGCGGTGAGCGGCGCAGCAACGCCCAGCAATACCTCGGCTCGCAGGCCCTGATCACGGCGGCCGGTGCCGGCGTGGCCTCGCTCATCGAAAGTGACAGCGGCCGCATGTCTTATGTCGGCTCGGACGGCTCCATCGGAACCGTGGGCATCACCGGCCAGGAAGCGGTCGGCCAGATTCTCGCGGGCGGCGTTCGGGACATGTCGGCCTGGGTCAACAAGCTCTACGGCCAGGCCTTCGCCGCCGTCTATGTGCAGCCCGGTGCCAAGGTTGCCGTCCACCTCGAAAAGCCGCTCGCCATCGACTTCGATCCCGAAGGCCGCAAGGTCGATCACCGTGCAGGAGAAAGCCATGCCCTCGAACTTGAATGACCTGGCCCGTGGCCTGGCGCTGGCGCTCACTGTCGCGGTGCTCGCCGGCTGCGCCACCAGCAAGGAAAAGCTGCTGCCCCACGGCGACAACACGATGATGGACGTCTGGCAGCAGAACGCCGGGGACGGCGGCGGGGGCGCCGGCCAGGTTGCGCGCCGGCAGTTGCTCGACGCGCGCCAGAGCCTGCGCCGGCCGCTGACCGACGCCGATGTGCAGGCCGCGCCCGCCGAGCAGATGCGCTACACGCGCACAGCGCGCAACGAGGTCTATCGCCAGTTCCAGCGCCTGCCCAACCCCGACCTGGTGATGTACGTGTACCCGCACCTGGCAGGCACCGACCCCGTTCCCGTGCCGGGCTACACGACGGTGTTCCCCCTGTACCAGCGCGTGCAGTACGCCATGCCGGGCGAGCGCGTGGAGGATTACTGATGTGGAAGCTCCCTTGGCCTAAGCCGGTCGCGCCGAAGCTGGCGGCATCCGGCGCTGGCGGTGACGAACAGCCGGATGGCTGGCAGCGCCACGTCGAGACCCTGCGCCAGGCTGGCATCCCCGAACCCGGCGCGGCGGTCCAGAGCAGCAGGCCGGCGACCGTAGCCGACGAGCAGGCGCTGTACGACGTCGCGCCGTCGTTTGCGGAGCTGCTGCCGTGGGTGGAATTCCTGCCGCAGTCGAAGTCAATGCTGCTGGAGGACGGGCAATCGGTCGCGGCCTTCTACGAGCTGGTTCCGCTGGGCACCGAGGGCCGGGAACCCGGCTGGCTGGCGCATGCCCGCGATGCGCTCGAAAACGCCCTGCAAGACAGTTTCGATGAACTGGACGAGAACCCGTGGGTGCTCCAGCTCTACGCCCAGGACGAACCCAGCTTCGACCAGTACATGGAGAACCTGCGCAACTACGTGCAGCCGCGCGCCCGCGGCACCGCTTTCACGGAGTTCTACCTTCGCTTCTTCAGCCACCACCTGCGCGCGATCGCCAAGCCCGGTGGACTTTTCGAGGACACGGTGGTGACTCGCCTTCGCTGGCGCGGCCAGACGCGGCGCGTTCGCATGGTCGTCTATCGGCGTGCCACCGGGCAGGCAAGCCGCCGCGGCCAGACGCCCGAGCAGATGCTGAACATCGTCTGCGACCGCCTGTGCGGCGGCTTGGCGAACGCCGGCATCCAGGCACGGCGCATGGTCGCAGCCGACGTCCACGACTGGCTGCTGCGGTGGTTCAATCCGCGCCCCGCGATGCTCGGGCCTGGCGCCGAGGATCGGGAGCGCTTCTACGCGCTGGCGCGCTACCCCGACGAGACAGAGGACGGCGAGATCGAATTGGCGAGCGGGCGGGATTTCAGCCAGCGGTTGTTCTTCGGCCAGCCACGCTCCGACGTGGAGCACGGCACCTGGTACTTCGACGGCATGCCGCACCGCGTGCTGATCACCGACCGGCTGCGCATGCCGCCCGGCACCGGACACCTGACCGGCGAGACCCGCAAAGGGGATGCCATCAACACGCTGTTCGACCAGATGCCGGAAGACACCTTGCTTTGCCTCACGATGGTCGCGACGCCGCAGGATGTCCTGGAAGCGGATCTCAACCACCTGGCGAAGAAGGCCGTGGGCGAGACGCTGGCGTCGGAGCAGACGCTCAAGGACGTGCAGGAAGCCCGCTCCCTGATCGGCAGCGCGCACAAGCTCTACCGGGGAACGCTGGCGTTCTATTTGCGCGGCCGGGATGAAGCCGAACTGGACCGGCGCGGCCTTCATCTCGCGAACGTGATGCTCAATGCCGGCTTGCAGCCGGTGCGCGAGGACGACGAGGTGGCGCCGCTGAACAGCTACTTGCGCTGGCTGCCGTGCTGCTACAACCCCGGCCAGGATCGGCGCAAGTGGTACACCCAACTGATGTTCGCCCAGCACGCGGCGAACCTGTCGCCGGTGTGGGGCCGCGCCCAGGGTACGGGACACCCCGGCATCACGATGTTCAATCGCGGTGGCGGCCCGATCACCTTCGACCCGCTCAACAGGTTGGACCGGCAGATGAACGCCCATCTGTTCCTGTTCGGCCCGACCGGCTCCGGCAAAAGCGCAACGCTCAACAACCTCTTGAACCAGGTCACGGCCATCTACCGGCCGCGCCTCTTCATCGTGGAAGCCGGCAACAGCTTCGGCCTGTTCAGCGACTTCGCACGCAGGCTCGGGCTGACCGTGAACCGGGTCAAGCTGGCCCCTGGCTCGGGCATCAGCCTCGCGCCATTCGCCGATGCACGCCGGTTGATCGAAACACCGAGCGACGTGCAGACCCTCGATGCCGACGCGCTGGACGAAGATCTGCCCCCGGATGCCTCGGCCATGGAGGCGGACGAGCAGCGCGACGTGCTGGGCGAACTGGAGATCACGGCGCGGCTGATGATCACCGGCGGCGAAGACAAGGAAGAGGCTCGGATGACGCGGGCCGATCGCTCGCTGATCCGCCAGTGCATCCTCGACGCCGCCGAGCACTGCGTGGCCGAGAAGCGCACGGTGCTCACGCGCGACGTGCGCAACGCACTGCGCACCCGTGGCCAGGACCCGACGCTGCCCGAGATGCGCCGCGTGCGGCTGCTGGAGATGGCCGACGCGATGGACATGTTCTGCCAAGGCACGGACGGCGAGATGTTCGACCGCGATGGCACGCCATGGCCCGAAGCCGACATCACCCTGGTCGATCTGGCGACCTACGCCCGCGAGGGCTACAACGCCCAGCTCTCCATCGCCTACATCAGCCTGATCAGCACGGTCAACAACATCGCCGAGCGCGACCAGTACCTTGGCCGCCCGATCATCAACGTCACGGATGAGGGGCACATCATCACGAAGAACCCGCTGCTCGCGCCCTACGTGGTCAAGATCACGAAGATGTGGCGCAAGTTGGGCGCCTGGTTCTGGCTCGCGACGCAAAACATCGACGACTTGCCGCGCGCCGCGGAGCCCATGCTCAACATGATCGAGTGGTGGATCTGCCTGTCGATGCCTCCGGACGAGGTGGAGAAGATCGCCAGGTTCCGCGAACTCTCACCCGCGCAGAAAGCGCTGATGCTCTCAGCGCGCAAAGAAGCGGGGAAATTCACCGAGGGCGTCATCCTCTCCAAGAGCATGGAAGTGCTGTTCCGCGCCGTGCCGCCGAGCCTGTACCTCGCGCTTGCGCAGACCGAACCCGAAGAGAAGGCCGAGCGCTACCAGCTCATGCAGCAATACGGCTGCACCGAACTGGAAGCGGCCTTCAAGGTGGCCGAGAAGATCGACCAGGCACGCGGCATCGAGTCGCCAGCCCTGGAACTGTCGTAAGCCGGAGAACGCCATGGAACAGAAACGTCCTTCCATTCCGATGCAGGTCCAGGCGTTCCGCCGTCGCCGTGGGCGGGCCCGCTGGCCTTGGGCCTTGGCCGCTGCGCTGGTTACGCTGCCGCTGATCTGGCTCCTGTTCCGGTCGCCCGACGAGCCCTCACCGCAGTCGTCCACGCCGGTCAGCACGGCGCAGGTCGCCGGGCCACCCTGGCAGATGGGCAACCCGGAGGGCCGTTTCACCCTGACGCTCTATGCCGACCTGGAGTGTCCGTTCTGCCAGGAGTACTTTCCGCAGCTCAAGCGCTGGGTCGGCAACAACACCGACGTGGCCCTGCAATGGCATCATCAGCCGCTGGCCGCGCACGAGCCGGCCGCGTCGGCCGAGGCGCGCCTTGTCGAGTGCGCCGCCGAAGCGGGCGGGCATGGCGCGTTCTGGCATGCGGTCGAATGGGTCTATGCCCACACGCGCAGCGACGGCCAGGGATTGCCCGATGGCCTGCGCTACCCGGAATCGACGCCGGCCGTCGAGCAGTGCATGGCGAGCGAACGAGCCGATGCCGTCATCCGCGCCCAGGCCACGGAGGCCACCAAGAGCGGCGTGACCGCCACGCCATCGCTGCGCCTGCTCGATCGCCAGACGGGCCAAGCCATTCTGCTGCAGGGGCCGATCGAGGGCGATGCGCTGCTGTCGGCCATGGACATGCTGGCGGCCGAGGACACAGCCAGCGACGCGGCGGCTTCGCCCGCCACCCCCACATCCGAAATGCCTGCCGACGTTGTCGGCGACATGCCCAGGTAGCCCTCGGTCTTGGAGGCTACGGCGCGGTTTGCCGCGCTGACCGCTACCCGTTCGCTTTCGCATCCTGGCTGCGAACAATCACCGCTGAGCGGTGGTGGATGCACCTTGTTCCGCTGTTTTCCATCCCCAGGAGGGCTTGCCCTCCCAGGGTGGCGCCCTCCGTTCACATTCTGGAGGTTCGCCATGTCTCTCGTCGTCAATGACTCCTGCGTGGAGTCGCTTTCCACCGTCGCAGCCCAGCATGAGGACTGGATCATCCAGCAGGCCATCACGCTGCTGGAGCGACGGATCTTCAAAGTCGGGCCGTGCCTCAGCCGCCCGGCTGCCGTGCGGGACTACCTGCGTCTGAAACTGGTCGCTGAGCCCAACGAGGTATTCGCAGTCGTGTTCCTGGACAGCATGCACCAGGTGTTGGCTTACGAACCGCTGTTCAGGGGCACGATCAATTCGACTGCGGTCTATCCGCGTGTCGTCGTGCAGCGTGTATTGGAGCTGAAAGCCGCCGCTGTGGTCTTCGCGCACCAGCACCCCTCGGGTATCACTGAGCCATCGAGCGCGGATCGCGCGCTGACCCAGCAACTGCAGGCGGCGCTGGCGCTCATCGATGTTCGGGTACTGGATCACATCATCGTCGGCTTGGGAAATCCGTACTCCTTCGCTGAGCACGGCCTGCTGTAGCACATCGCTTCATTGATCACTGCGGGGGCTTCGGCCTCCGCTTTTTCTTTGCGGCGAGACAAGCAGGTATGCGGGGAGCCCGCGATGCGCATTGTTTGTGGGGGCCGCATCGGGTTCGGCGTTTGACTATGGCCCTGATCAACTTCCAGGGGCACGCGACATGCCAGCACCTCTTTCCAGGTTCGCGCCGGGCTGGCGAAGCCTCGGCTTGGCCGTAGCGCTGCCGGCAGCCCTGGCTGTTTTTAGCCCGGCCACCTTCGCCGCCGACGTGGTGGTCGTCACCGACAGCCGCCACCCGATCAAGACCATGGGTGGCGAGCGGCTGATCGATCTGGACGAAGCCCATCGGATTGAAGCGGAGCTTTCGGCGGAACTACCCCCCGACCCCGAACAGGCGACGGCCATCGTCAAGCGCCGGCTGAGCGGCGGCGGCGCCGACCTCCAGCGCCGCATCGCTTCCGCCTACCAGGGCGTCACCGACGCATGGAGCCTGGGCATCACCAGCCTCCCGGCCGTTGTGGTGGATCAGCGCTATGTGGTCTATGGCGAGCCGGACGTGGCCCGCGCCGTCGCGCGCATCGAGCAGCACCGGAGGACCCAGCCGTGACCCGAGCATTCGACCTGATGCGCCGCCTGCGCGCTGGCGTGGCGTCCGTGCTACTGCTCAGTGCCACCGGAAGCTATGCCCTCAACACCGCCACCATCGTCGGCTCGGTGGCGTCGCCCGACTGCCTCGAATACCGGGTCGTCGGCATCTGCTACTGGCTCTACTGCACCTGGACGGGCTGCACGGTGCGCACGTCCATCAAGGTGCGTCACTACATCCCCGATGCGGTCGTCTCCAGCTACAGCAACACCGGCGAGAACCCCTGGGTCGAAGTGCGCTCCATGAGCACGCCCAATCCATCCGCCCAGGCCGGCGGGGACGGAACCACGAACGAGGACCACGAGAACAATCTCGCGAAATTCAAGAACGCCGACGTGATAGGCCACCCGGGAGTCGAGGTGTTCAACCAGTTCGTGTCGTCCTCGGGCTACTTCTGCGAGGGCGCGGGCACGGCGTTCATGCCGTACTTGCTCAGCACCCTGGACACGCTGGCCTGGCGCTACAACGTGCCCGAGATGGCCTACCCGGAAGCGCTCATTCCGGGCCTGCGCGAGGTCGGCGCACGCACGACGATGAACCTCTGGGGCAACGTGTATCCGCGTGGCGGCTTCCTGCACCAGACCGACGACCACAAGGCCGGCGCAGTCGTCGCCCAGCGCGCGGGCGATGTGGTCACGCGCCGCGGGCAGATCCACGTCTATCAGCCGCTGCTCGCCAACTCGCGGCCCGGCTACTGGCCTGCCGGCGCGCTGATGGAGGGCGACGCCTCCACCGGAAAGTGGCAGGAACTCACCCCCGTCCTGTCCTCGTCCTGCACGGTCTTCCCGCGCAGCGGCTTCCTTACCCAGGCGCAGCAAGGCGACTACGCATGGGCGCTGTGGCGGCCGTATGCCTGCTGCGAACGGCGGGGCCAGGTGTTCCTGGGCAGCGTCGATTTCCTCTGAGGTGGTGCCATGAAGTTCCGTCCTGCATTCAATCCGTTCTCCCGCCAGGCACGTCCCACAAAGTTGGTCCTGGCGCTGGCTGGCGCGCTCGCGCTCGGCAGCGGCATGGCCTGGGGTCAACTGGGCTACCAGACCAGCGGCAGTGTCATCGGTGATGACGTCATGTACTCGATCGGTGGCGGCAACGCCGTGTCGATGGGACGTGCGGCCGGCATGCGCTCTCTCGGTGTCGGCGTGGGCTGGAACAGCAACTTGATCTGCGGTGACATGAGCATCCAGACCACCTTGAGGAATCAACTCAACGGCATCACCAACGGCTTCCAGCAAATCATGTCGTCGGTGATCCAGAGCGCCACCAGTGCAGTCGCATCGTTGCCCGCGCTGATCATCCAGCGGGCCGATCCCGGTCTGTACAACCTGCTCACCAATGGCGTGCTGCAGGCGCGACTCGATTTCGACCGCAGCAAGCTGACGTGTCGCGCCATGGCCGAGAAGATGGCGGAAACGGCGGGCGGCCAGCTCGGCTGGAGCCAGATGGCCGAAGGCCTGGCCCTGCGCGATGCCGTGTCGAGCACGGATGCGGTCTCGGCCATCGAGCAGGCCGAGACGCGCCGCGGCAATGACGGCGTGCCGTGGGTCGGAGGCAGCAACGCGGGCGGCTCCGGCCAGCCCGCAATCAAGGTCGTCGGGGATGTCACCCGCGCCGGCTACAACCTGGTCAACGGCCGCGGCGTGACCGACACGTCGTCCATCGCGCCGTCCAGTTGCAGCAGCCTCTCATGCCAGACCTGGACCTCGCCGCAGGCCGCCGTCGAGTGGGCCACGCGCGTGCTCGGCGAGAAGGAACAGCGCACCTGTGACGCCTGCACAAAGACTGAGACGACGCCGGGCGTCGGGCTCACGCCGCTGATCCAGGAAGAGTACGACACCAAGCTCCAGGCGCTCCAGGATCTCGTTTCCAAGGCGAAGAACACGACGCCGGAGAACCTGCGCGAGGCCGGCAGTGCATCGCTGCCGATCACGCGCGGCGTGATCGAGGCGCTGCGCGACGAGCCCGACCAGCACCTGCTGTCGCAGCGCCTGGCGTCCGAGGTCGCGCTGTCGTCCGTGCTAGAGAAGGCGCTGCTGCTGCAGCGCACGCTGCTCACGGGGAAGAAGGAACCCAACGTCGCGGCGAACGAGCTTGCCGTGGAGGCCGTGAACCACGAGAGCGACACGCTCGACCGCGAGATTCGCAACCTCAAGACCGAACTGGAGCTGCGGCGCGAGCTGGCGAACAACTCGCCCATGGCGATCATCCAGCGCCACGGCACGCGCGCGGCCGGCTCGCGCGGCATCTACGAGGGCGATCCTGTGCCGGACCGTCTCGACCGGCTCCAGAAGGGAAATCCGGGAGGCAACCCATGAGCCCGATGCACGCCAGTTGGCTGCGTCCGCGCTGGCTGTTCAGCCGGCGCGCGGCGAAGACGCTGCTGTGGCTAGTGCTGATCGTTGCCGCTGCCGTCGGGGCCAACGTCGCGGGCATCTACCTGGTCGGCAGCGTTGCAGGCTGGGAACGGTGGCTGGCGGCCTCCGCTGGCTACTTCTTCATCTGGCGGCTGTGCGTGTACGGAGCGACGGCCTATGGATGGATCTGGATGCGCCGCCGGGTGCTGGCCCGCGAAGACCAAAGCGGGACGGATGGGCGGGCGCGGCGCCGCCTGATCCGCACCGAGGTCGCCGGCGTCGTGGCCATCGTCGCGCTGGAAGCCAGCCTGTTGATGCAGGCCGCTTGAGGGGAGATCGAGGCCATGACGCTTTTCACGACGGACTACCTAGAGTACTACCTCACCCTCGTATCTTGGATCGTCAACAACGGTATCTGGGCCGTGCTGGTGTCCAGCGGGGTGTTCGCGCTGCCTTTCGTCGCCATCGTCGTGCAGGAGTGGCTGAAGGCCCGTGCGGAAGGCGCTGACGAGGGCAACAAGGGGGTGCTCTCGGCGGCACGCATCGAGAACCGGGTGTTCGTTGCGATCGTGGTGGTGATGTTCGCGGGCATTCCGTTCATCGACGTGGACCTCAGCACCATCCAGTACGACAGCTCGCGCTCGGCACAATGCCAGGTCAGCGTGCCGCAGCCCACGGAAACAGGCTGGTCGCAGTCCTTCAGCACCATCAACAACCAGTCGGCGAAGGTGCCGGTCTGGTGGGCCTTCATGCACGCACTCTCGCGCGCCGTCACGAGCGCCTCGGTCGCGGCGATCCCGTGCGGTACGGACCTGCGGCAGATGAGGATGGAGATCGACGCGACCCGCATTGACGACCCGGTGCTGGCTCAGGAGGTCGCGGACTTCTCGCGGGATTGCTATGGGCCTGCGCGGGCCAAACTGTTCATGCAGCGCCCGGATCTCGATGAGCAGCAGATGCACGACGTGACCTGGATCGGATCGAGGTTCTTCACGGACACGAGTGGCTACTACGACAGCTACCACTCCAGCACGGCGCGCGAGGCATGGCCCTATGACGACACCCGCGATGCGGGGCTCGCGCAGGTCACCAATGGTGGCGGTTACCCGACCTGCAGGCAGTGGTGGTCAGATGGCAGCAACGGATTGCGCGCGCGGCTGCTGGGGCAAGTGGACCCGAGCCTGCTGAATCGCCTGGCGGGATGGGCGGGGTTCCTGAGCCGAGCCGAGGTAGATGACTCGGTGATCCGCACCATCGCGTCACCCCGGCAGCAGAAACTGAACCAGGGCAGCGTCTATACGGACTACGGCGGCCAGATCGACAAGACCCTGCCGAACATCGTGACACGCGCCGCGGGCGATGTCGGGATGGCAGTTGGCGCGGTTGCCGCGTTTCCCGCCATGGATGTCGTGCGCCAATCCCTGCCCATGGTGCTCGCCCTGCTGAAGATGGCACTGGTCATCTGCATCCCGCTCGTCCTGGTCGTGGGCACCTATGACCTGAAGACGGTCGTTACCGTCAGCGTCGTGCAGTTCGCGCTGTTCTTCACGGACTTCTGGTTCCAGCTCGCACGCTGGATCGATTCGACGATTCTGGACGCGCTTTATGGCTGGGGCTTCGGCTGGAACCGGCCGCACACCAACTTCGACCCGCTGGTGGGGTTGAACAACGCCTTCGGTGACATGCTCCTGATGTTCATCACGGGCACGATGTTCATCGTGCTGCCTACCTTCTGGATCATGGCCTTGGCTTGGGCGGGCGTTCGCGCCGGTAACGTGCTGCAAGGCCTCGCCGGTGCCACTGGGGATGCCAAGGCTGCCGGTGGGAAGGGAGGAAGTATCGCGATCAATGCAGTGTCGAAGAAGTGATCACTGCTAGTCGTCCTCGACATGAGGATCAATGCGAAAACCGTCGTAGGTGTACAGGCCGAACCCGGCTGGTCCGTTTCGCCATTCTGGCTCGGGCAACTCCTCGCCCAAGTCGGCGTTGCGGGCCATCCAGGCAACGACCATGACGCACACCAGCAACAGAGCCAGCCAGAAGGTGGTGTACAGCAGCGCCCCGAGTGCGGCCAGCTTGACCACCCACACAAGCACGACAGCGCCAGCTACCGGCACACCCTTGGATACCAACCAGTTCGACGCACGCCGTTCGCCGCGCACATAGACGCGCCATCCACGGCCAAAGGCGCGGCCAAGGCGTTCTGCGGTGCTGGTGCGGGTCGTCGTGTTCACGGTCGTCTCCTGCTGCTGAGGAATGCCTATTCCAGTTTGCTCCACTTCAGTAGGTTTGAGGCTTCAATGTGTTTTCTTGCTGCTTCCGGACGCTTCGTCATCCGGTTCCACCGGGCCTGGGTCAGGTTCCACGCCGATGCGGTAGGTGGCAACGAAACGCGGCCAGTCCACATGGTCAACCAGGTCGATGTCCTCGATGACGCTGACCTTCGCTCCGGCACGCTCGAACAGGGCGATGCTCTTGGCGGGATAGTTGTTGCGCGACGGGTAGAGCACCCCGTCGAACAGCGGCTCACTGTCGTCTCCGCGCATCGCATGCACCTGGGCAGACACCTGCTGCGTGTGCGTGTAGTCGCGGCTGGCCAACTGCTCCAGGTTCAGGCCGAAGTAGCCCGCCATGACGCCCGGTGCCGTGAGGTCGGCCAGGAGCACGTCAGCCATCACCCCTACGGCGCGCACCATCCGGCCCTGGACTTCTTTCAGCGCGATCGAGCGTTTCGCGTCCTCAAGCCACTGGTGCTTGTGAAACACCGACTCCATCAGCGCCGTCGGCAGGTCGCGTCCCAGGTAGAGCACGCCGTAGGCCCGCGCCGGGTCGTCGTAGCGATTAGTGCTGCTGCGGCCATAGTACAGCGGGCTGCCTCGATAGACGACGCGGCTCACATGCTGGAGCAGTTCACCGGCATCGATCAGGAACGAAGGCAGCTCGTGGCTCATGGCGGTCTCGCGTCAATGCACCTGAACGCCCAGCACGTTGAACACGGCCTCGGCCACGTCGTCGATCGTGCCATGCGTCACCGCATCCACCGGCGAGCGACCGCCCAAGCCTTCAAGCGGTTCGGACAGCGCGCGGTAGATCGTCCAGGGGTCGATGCCCTCGACCTCCTGAAGCACGGTTTGGGTCAACTGCTGCTTCACCGGATCGAGCTGCCAGTCGGGCAGCTTCTGGCCGCGCGGCCCCACGTTCAGCGCCAGCAGCCGACGGGCGAGGATGTCCTTGTAGATCTGCTGGCGCGACTTGTCCGCCAGCTTGGCGTACTCGGGGATCGGCAGGTTGTGCGGCTGGTTGAAGGCTTCCAGCAACACGGCGCGGCCTCGCTGGACGTCGGTTTCAGTCGGGGCCCAGCGCGTTTCGGTGCGCAGCGCGGCCGCCTTGCGCGCCAGGGCCTGCTCCACCGTTTCGCCTTCGAGGTTGGCTGGCAGTTTTACCGCCTCCACGCGCTCGTGAATGAACGCCTGCAACTCGGCCGCGAAAGCCGGCGCATCCCGGATTTCAACGGTATCCGCGAAACGGCGCACGTCCTCCACGGTGACGCGCGGCAGACGATCGGCAATGAATTCAATGGCGGTGGGCATGGTCATCTCCCAAGCAGGTTTGAGACAGGATTCACTCTAGTCTCCCTTGTCGCATTTGTCAACTTAGTCGCCTGAACGAGAGCCTACCTGCCGGGGGTAGCGTCCCCGCAGCATAGGCAGAGGCCAGCGCCAGGTCTCCGTCCAATCCATTCGTGCGGGTTCCACATTGACGCTGGAGACGCAACCCAGGCCCGGCTATACCGAAACGGTTAAAGGCCAAAGGGTCGAAACGGCAAGGGAATGGGGTGCAAGGGGAAAGGCCCTACCTCAAAAAGGCGAAAAGGCCTCCCGCCCGGCCCGCCATCAGGACACCGACATGCTCTCCCTGTTCCAGCGAAAACGGCCCCCGGTCGCTGCCGCGCCGTCGCCAGCACCCGCCATCGACCTCCCGAAAGGGTTGATGCGGCCGGAGTCGGCCGCGTCGCTGCTGGCGAAACCACGCCGGCAGAAGCTGCTGGAACACATCTGGCAGCGTACCTCGCTCTCTCGCAGGCAGTTCACCACCCTGTACCGCGCACCGCTGGAGCGCTACGCCGAGCTGGTCCAGGCCTTCCCGGCTTCCGAGGCGCACCACCATGCCTATCCAGGCGGCATGCTCGACCACGGCCTCGAAATCGTCGCCTACAGCCTGAAGCTGCGGCAGTCCCATCTGCTGCCCATCGGCGCCAGCCCCGAGGACCAGGCGGCGCAGTCCGAGGCCTGGACCGCCGCCGTCGCATACGCCGCGCTGCTGCACGACATCGGCAAGATCGCTGTCGATCTGCATGTCGAACTGGCCGATGGCAGCACCTGGCACCCGTGGCACGGCCCGCTGCATCAGCCGTACCGCTTCCGCTACCGCGACGATCGCGAATACCGCCTGCACAGCGCCGCGACAGGCTTGCTTTACCGCCAACTGCTGGACGACGATCTGTTGGACTGGCTCAGCGGCTATCCATCCCTATGGGCGCCGCTGCTCTACGTCCTCGCCGGACAGTACGAGCACGCCGGAGTGCTGGGCGAGTTGGTCGTGCAAGCCGACCGCGCTTCCGTCGCCCAGGAGCTGGGCGGCGATCCAGCACGCGCCATGGCCGCGCCCAAGCACGCGCTGCAGCGCAAGCTGCTGGACGGGTTGCGCTACCTGCTCAAAGAAGAGTTGAAGCTGAACCAGCCCGAGGCCTCCGATGGCTGGCTCACCGAGGAAGCACTATGGCTGGTGAGCAAGACGGTCTCCGACAAGCTGCGCGCGCACCTACTGTCCCAGGGCATTGACGGCATCCCTGCAAACAACACGGCCGTGTTCAACGTACTGCAGGATCATGGGATGTTGCAGCCCACGACAGACGGCAAGGCGATCTGGCGCGCGACCGTAACCAGCGCGACCGGATGGTCCCACTCGTTCACCCTGTTGCGACTCGCGCCCGCCTTGATCTGGGAATCGAGCGAACGGCCTGCTCCTTTCGCCGGCATGGTGGCGATCGAGGCCGTACCGACCGATGCGCCGCTCACCCAGACGGTAATCGCCGAGAAGCTGCCCCCGGTAGGCCAGGACGCATGTCCAGAGGAAAGCAGCGGTGCCCTGGTCCCGCCGTCCACGCCCCAGGACGCGCCCGACGCGCTGGAGGACATACTGGCGATGGTCGCTACGAGCGATTCAACTGGCATGCAACAGGATGCCGAGGCCATCTCGCATGACTCCCACGCCACACAATCCGACACTTCCATGCCAGCGTCGGCCTCAGCTTCCTCGCCATCGCCTATGCCTCCAACTGCGTCATCGTCCGCTACCGCGCAGCCATCCGGCGAGCATTTCATGGCATGGCTGAAACAGGGAATCGCTTCGCGCCGGCTCATCATCAACGATGCGAAGGCACTCGTGCATACCGTGAGCGACACGGCCTACCTGGTCAGTCCGGGCGTGTTCCAGCGCTATTCGCAAGAGCACCCGCAAGTAGGAGCGTTGGCAAAGCAGGAGAATCTGCAGGATTGGCAATGGGCACAGAAGCGCTTTGAGAAGTTGGGGCTGCACAGGAAGCAGGCCAGTGGGCTGAACATCTGGAACTGCGATGTGGTTGGGCCGAGGAAGTCACGCCGTCTGCATGGCTATCTTCTGAAAGACGCCAACCTCGCGTTGGTCGAGCTACCGCCCAACAATCCCTATCTTTCCTTGGCCCAGGATGGGTGAACTGACGGGGCTGGGCTATCTCCCGTGAGGCCTTGCTTCGGGCAAGGGCCGCTAATGAGGAATCTGGTGTTTTCCCACTGCACATCTGTACGTCTCATTGCCGGGTTTCATTCGCGCAGCAGGAAAGCACCATCGACACCCAAATCCATGCCCGTGGTTTACGCCGTCGGCATCACCGCGTTCCACTCGTCGCGTGCGGTGTGTATGTCCGAGTGACAGATGCCGCAGCACAGGACATCGATCAGGACGTCCTCCGGCTGAAGCGCGCGATGCTGGATTTGCATCGGCGCCAAACCGCTCGACGCAGTGGCAGTGGCATACGCACGCGCGGGATAGGGGCCCATGCCGACAACTGGACCGGCAGATGCCGCCCGGGCTTGGGCCAAGTCGCCCGATACGGCACTGGCAAGCATCGGTGCGATGGCCAAACCGGCACCCACCATCAAGACCTGCCTGCGCCAGTACGCATGGAATCCGAGCCTGATCCACTAATGTCATGCTGATCGCACATGCGTGTACTCCTTCAACGCACGGCGATACGGCGCCGCGCAAAAAGCCCAATGAAATGTTCGCGGCATGCCAGGCTGGCAGTGCATCGCCGAAGGAGCGTTGAATCATGGGGACCGATGCTGAGCACCAAAGTGCCGGCCACTGCCGATCCATCATTGCCTTGTCTTACGACTTGGACGATCCTGGTTTTATGCGCTGCCTACCCGCCGAACAGACCCTAGCCTTGGAAGTTACTCGGGTCGCAGATACATGACTAGGCAGTAGAATCAGCAAACGCCCATGAGATGGATTCATCAATGCCGCGCGAAAATTACAACGATCTGACCGCATTCATCACCGTGGCACGGGAACGCAGCTTCACCCGTGCCGCGTCGCACCTTGGTGTCTCGCAGTCTGCACTGAGCCACAGCATCCGCGCGTTCGAGACCAAGCTGGGCGTGCGGTTGTTGACGCGCACGACGCGCAGCGTTTCGCCGACCGATGCGGGAGAGCGCCTACTGCGCAGCGTTGCACCTCAACTCGACGAGATCGAGGCCGAAGTGGCGACGATCCGAGAACTGCAGGACAAGCCCGCAGGGTTGGTCCGCGTCACCACGGCAGAACACGCGGCCGAGACCATTCTTTGGCCCAAGCTTGAGCACGTCTTGCCGGCCCACCCGGATTTCCGAGTCGAGGTGTGCATCGACTACGGGCTCACCGATATCGTCGCCGACAGATTTGATGCGGGCATCCGCCTCGGCCATCAGGTTGCCAAGGGCATGACCGCGGTTCGCATTTCGCCGGACATTTCCATGGCGGTGGTCGGCTCACCGAGCTACTTTGAACGGCATGCCAGGCCCCGATCACCTCACGATCTGACCCAGCACAATTGCATCAACCTGCGCTTTCCCACCTCGGGCGGCCTGTACGCATGGGAGTTGGAGAAGGACGGTCGCAAGCTGAACGTCCGTGTCGATGGCCAACTGGTACTGAACAATCTCTCCCAGATTCTCGGCGCGACCTTGGCCGGGCTCGGGCTGTGCTTCATTCCTGAAGACATCGCGCGCCCGCATATCGAAACCGGACGCTTGAAGCAGGTCCTCAAGACTTGGTGCCCCAAGTTCCCCGGTTACCACCTCTACTATCCAAGCCGCCGTCATTCCTCGCGTGCGCTGAGTTTTCTGGTCGAAACACTTCGCCATCGGAAGTAGCGGGCACGATCAGCCTTCAAACGACCATCCGCCCCCGATCGCCCGGATCAGTTGCACAGTCGCTCGCCGCTGGCGCGTAGCCAAATCCAGCGCGTTGCGCCGCGCCTGCAGGTTGGTGGTCTGTGCGGCCACCACGTCGAGATAGCTGGCCGCGCCGTCGCGATAGCGGCTGGTGGCCATGTCCAGCGCGCGCCGCGAGGCCGCCACTGTGCGCTGCTCCGCTTGTGTCGCATCGCCATAGCGCCGAAGCAGTGCCAACTGATCTTCGACCTGCTGGAACGCGGCGAGCACCGTGGCGCGATAGGTCTGGCCGGTCTCGTCCAGCACCGCTTCGGCGCGTGCGACCTCGGCCCGGCGGCGTCCACCGTCGAACAGGTTGGCCAGCAAACCCGGCCCGATGGCCCAGAACACGTTCGGCGCTGCGATGATGTTGCCCAGGTCGCTGCTCTGGTAGCCGCCCGTGGCGCTCAGGCGCAGCGACGGAAAGAAGGCCGTGCGGGCCACACCGACGCCAGCATTGGCCGCAGCGACACGGCGCTGGGCCGCAGCGATGTCGGGGCGGCGCTGCAGCAGTTCCGAAGGTACGCCGGTGGGAATTGTGGGCAGCACGTCGGAAGCCGGTGCAGCCTGGATGGAAAACGTCGAGGCATGGGAACCCACCAAGGCGGCGATCGCATGTTCGAGGACGTCGCGCTGCGCCTGTACCTGATGCAGTTGCGAGCGCGCGGACTCCTGTTGCGCTTCGGCCTGAGCGACATCGAGCCCCGACGCCAGCCCGGCCCGGTGGCGCTCGACGACCATGCCGGCCGCACGTCCGAACGCGGCCTCTGTCTCGCGCAGCAGTTCGATCTCCTGATCGGCACCCCGCAGCGCCAGCAGGGTGTCTGCCAGTTGTGCCTGCAATGCCAACTGAGCGCCGGCCAGGTCTGCCTGCGCCGCCTGTTCTTCGGCGGCGCCCGCAGCGACCTGTCGGCTGATACGCCCCCACAGGTCCAACTCGTAGTCCAGGCTCAGGCTCAGCGTGCCGCTGTTGTAGTAGTTCGACGAACCCGCGCCGCGCAGCGGCCGGTTCTCTGACTGGCGAGTGCGCACCACCTCCGCGGAAGCGCCAACGCTCGGCAGGCGGGCCGCGCGCAGCGAATCGGTCGCGGCGCGCGCCTGCTGGTAGCGTGCCAGGGCACTGCCCAGGTCGGGGCTGTTGGCCAGCAGTTGCTGTTGCAGCCGGTCCAGCTCGGGGTCTTGGTACAGGGTCCACCAAGTGTCGCGCTGCAAGGCCGGAACCGCTGCCGCCTGCGGTGCACCCCGGTAGGCCGGCACCTCGGGCAGGGGCACCGTCGGCATCTCGGCCACGTGCGCACACCCGGCAAGACCGCAGGCGACCAGGAGCAGAGCAATAAGGCGCGGCTGCATCACTTCGCCGGCTCCTGCGCGGCCGCCGCGATGCGCACCACATCGCCATCGGCGATGCCGTCGGGCGGGCTGTTGATCACGCGATCGCCTTCGCTGACCCCGTTGGTCAGTTCGACCACCCGGCCGAGGTCACGCGCGATCGTCACCGGGCGCAGTTGCGCGCGGCCCTCGTTATCCACCAAGGCCACCTGCACACCGTTGCGCCCGACGATCAGCGCGCTGGGTGGCAGGCCCAGGGCCTGGGTGCCGCCCACCGCCTCGAAACGCACGGTGGCGAAGCCACCGGGCAGCAGCCGGCCGTCGGCGTTGTCCACCGTGAGCTGCACCCGCATCGCACCCGTGCTCGCATCGATGGCCTGCGCCAGCGACTGGACGGTGGCCTCGAACGTCTCGCCGGGCCGTTCGGGCACGTTCACCTGCGCCTTGGCGCCGCTGCGGATTGCCGCCACCTGACGCTGCGGCACGTTCACATAGATGCGCAAGCGCCGAACGTCGGAGACGACGAACAATTCACTGCCCGCGCTCGAACCGACGTTGATCAGCGCGCCGACATCGGTGTTGCGCGCGGTGACGATGCCGTCGAACGGTGCGGTCAGTCGCCGGTACTGCTGCATGGTCTGGAGGCGTTCGACATTGGCTTGAAGCGCATTGACAGCGGCCTGCTTGGCGGTGTGGTCGGCCACGCGCTCTTCGACCTCCTGCCGCGATACCGAATCGCTGGTCAGCAGCGATTGCCAGCGCCGTGCCGTGGTGTCGGCCAGCGCCGCCTCGCTGCGCGCGCGGGCCAACTCGGCGCGCGCCTGCTGAAGCTCCTGATCCACGTCGGGCGTGTCGATCTCGGCCAGCACCTGCCCGGCCTTGACCGGCTCGCCGATGTCGCGCGACCAGCGCTTGAGGTAGCCGCTGACGCGGGCATAGATCGGCGCACGCGACCAGGCTTCGATGCGGCCCGGCAGTGCCAGCGCGCTGCCTTCGATCGGGGACGGCAAGATCACGGCCACCGTGCGAACGCTTTGGGTCTGCGCATCTTCCCGCAACTGCTCGGCACGTGACCAACGGGTCACGAGGCCGGTGACCACGATGGCCGCCGCCACCGCGATGAGGATGAGCGCGGGCAGGTAGCGGCGGCGCTTGGATGGGGTTGCGTGGGTCATGTCAGGACTCTCCAAGGGCCGGCTGCGGCGTGGGTTCGGGGCGACTGGAAGGCCGGCCATGCACCAGGCTGAACAGCACCGGCACGAACATCAGGGTGGCGACCGTGGCGAACAGCAGTCCGCCGATCACGGCGCGGCCGAGCGGCGCGTTCTGCTCGCCGCCTTCGCCGACGCCCAATGCCATCGGCAGCATGCCGATGATCATCGCCAGCGCGGTCATCAGCACCGGGCGGAAGCGCACGAAACCGGCTTCCAGTGCGGCCGCGGTGGCATCACCCAGTTCGGCCAGGCGCTCGCGGGCGAAGCTGGTGACCAGTACGCTGTTGGCGGTGGCCACCCCCATGCACATGATGGCGCCGGTCAGCGCCGGAACCGACAGCGTGGTGTCGGTGGCAAACAGCATCCAGATGATGCCGGCCAGCGCCGCCGACAGCGCCGAGACGATCACCGCCGGATCCAGCCAAGACTGGAAGTTCACCACGATCAGGAAGTAGATCAGCACGATGGCACCGATCAGGCCGAAGAACAGGCCCGAGAACGCGCGGTCCATGGTGTCCACCTGGCCCATCAGTTGCACGGTCGAGCCACGCGGCATGTCGCCTGCGGTATCGGCCAGTACCTTGCGAATATCGGCGGCCACCGCAGCCAGATCACGATCCTGCGTTGCGGCATGGATCTGCACCATTGGCTGGATGTTGTACTGGCTCACGAGCGCATTGGCGTTGCCGCGCGTGAAGGTCGCCACACCGCCCAACGTCGTGTCGCCGCTGGCCGTGCCGCTGCCCACCGGCAGATTGGACAACGCGGCCAGCGAATCCAGATCGCGCTGCGGGGTCTGGATCACGATCGGGTAGCTCACGCCGTTAGCCGGATTCAGCCAGAACGTGGGCGCCACCTGGCTGCTGCCGGCGAGGTTGGTTACCAGGCTGTTGGTCACGTCGCGCGTGGTCAGCCCCAGCAACTGCGCCTGAGTACGGTCCAGCGCCACATCGAACTTGGGCGCTTGGTTCGACTGCTGGATACGCGCATCGGCTACGCCTGGAATGGTGCGGATGCGTTTGAGCAGGTCCTGCGCATAGGCGAAATTCCCGTCGAGATTGGCGCCGCGCACCTGGATGTCGATAGGCGCCGGGGCACCGAAGTTGAGGATCTGACTGACGATGTCGGCCGGCGGGAAGGAGAAGGTCGCGTCGGGGAACTGTTCCGGCAGCACCTTGCGCAACTCTTTCACGTAGTCAGCGGTCGGTCGGCTGCCGTCTCGCAGAGCGATCTGGAAGTCGCCGTCCTGCGGCCCCATCACGCCGGTGTTGTTGTAGGTCAGGTTGATGTTGCTCGGCGGCAGGCCGATGTTGTCCACCAGCGTCTCGATCTGCTCGGAGGGGATGACACGGCGGATCGCCCGCTCGATCTCGGCGAAGCGCGATGCGGTTTCCTCCACCCGGGTGCCTACGGGCAGGCGCACGTGCATGAGCACCTGGCCGGAATCCACCGAGGGGAAGAAATTGGCGCCGAGGAACGGCACCAGCGAGAACGATGCCGCGATCACGACCACGAAGCCGACCAGGAAGCGCTTGCGGTTTGCCAGCGCAGCTTGCAGCAGGTCGCGGTAGCCGTCGCGGAAGCGCTCGAAGCGGGCCTCGAAGCGACGCTGGAAGCGCACCAGCGGATTGCGCGATGGCGGCAGCGCCTCATCGTTGCCGTGCAGGTCGGTATGCGGCGCATGCGGCCTGAGCAGGTACCTGGCCATCGTCGGCACCAGGGTGCGCGAGAGGATGAACGAGCAGACCATCGCGAAGATCACCGACAGCGCCATCGGCACGAACAGAAAGCGCGACACGCCGTCGAGGAAGAACATCGGCACGAAGGCGATGCAGATGCACAGCAGCGAGACGAAGGCCGGGGCGACGATCTGCCGCGCGCCGTCGAGGATGGCGGTCTCCACGTCCTTTCCCTGTTCGAGATGCCAGTTGACGTTCTCGATGGTCACCGTGGCATCGTCCACCAGGATGCCGATCGCCAGCGCCAGACCGCCCAGCGTCATGAGGTTCATGGTCTGGCCCAAAGCCGCCAGTGCCATGATCGAGCCGAGGATGGACAGCGGAATGGAGATGGCGATGATGACAGTGGAGCGCCAACTTCCCAGGAACAGCAGGATCATCAGGCTGGTCATGGTGCCGGCGATGACCGCTTCCAAGGCCACACCTTGCACTGCCGCGCGCACGAACACCGACTGGTCGTTGATCGGCACCACGCGCAGCGCCTCGGGCAGCGCGGCACGCATATCGTCGAGCATGGCGCGGATGCCATCGACAATCGCCAGCGTGGAGGCCGAACCACTCTTGAGCACGGTCATCAGCACCGAGCGGTTGCCGTCCACATGCACGATGTTGGTCTGCGGCGCGTTGCCGTCGCGCACGTCGGCCACGTCGCGCAGGTAGATCGTCGCGCCATTGACCACCTTGACCGGCAGCTCGCCGATCTCCGCGATCGCGGAGGGCGCACTGTTGAGCTGCAGGGTGTACTCGCGATCGTCGATCTTTTGCGTGCCGATGGGGGTAAGCACATTGTGCGCGGCCAGCGCGGCAGATACGTCCTGCGCCGACAGCCCACGGGCCTGCAGGGCCTCGGGCTTCAGATCGATCTGCACCTGCCGTTGCACGCCACCGTAGGGCAGCGGGATGACTGCGCCGGGCACCGTGATCAGCGGCGTGCGCACCGTGTTCATGCCCAGGTCGAACAGTTCCTGCTCGGTCATGCCTTCGCCCGAGAGGGCCAACTGCACGATCGGCACGGTGGCGGCGTTGTAGTTGAGGATCACCGGCGGCTGAATGCCCGCAGGCATCTGCCGCAGTGCCACCTGAGAGGCTGCGGTGATCTGCGCGTTGGCGGTGGCCACGTCCACGCCGGGCTGGAAGAAGATCTTGACGATGCCCACACCCGGATAGGTGTTGGCTTCGATCCGCTCGATGTTGTTGACCGAGGCGCTGAGGATGCGCTGGAACGGCGAGGTGATGCGTCCAGCCATCTCGTCCGGCGGCAGGCCGGTGTACTGCCATGCAGTAGCGATCACTGGGATGCGGATCTCGGGGAAGATGTCGGTCGGCGTGCGCAACATGGTCAGGATGCCGCCGATGAGGATCAGTAGCGCCATGACGACGAAGGTATAGGGCCGCCGCAGGGCGACGAGTACGATGCGCATCAGCATTGCGCGGCTCCGATGCGGTCGGTCATCCAGAAACTCCTTTGGAACAGACGATGAAATCGCGACCGCCATGCCGAGGCATCCAAGGCCATGCCTGGGCAGTCGAACAGAATCTTGATGGCGTGCCCTTCGGCCGAATGGCCGCGGGACTCACCACACGCGCAAGAGTCGGCAATGCACGCCGTCTTCCAGAAGATGCGAATCCTGCATGGCTCACCAAGATCGAGAACGCCGTTAAGACATGCGATGTCTTCCACCCGCCTGCAGCAGGCTCACATGGCGATTGCGACGCTTCATGAGAGCTGGCTCTTCGCCTTTCAGGCACATTGCTGAAAGGCCGAACAGGCCTTCCGCCGCATGCCAGGACGGGTTCAAACGTGACTGTACAGACGACCATCGAATTTGATTAGATGGCATAATATGAATACCACTATGAGGTGATTTCATAAATGGCAAGAGAGAACTTTAACGACCTAATCGCTTTTGTGACGGTGGCTCGCGAGGGCAGCTTCACGAAAGCGGCAGCGGTGCTTGGGGTTTCTCAGTCGGCCTTGAGTCACACCATGCGGGGTCTGGAGGAGCGGCTTGGGGTTCGTTTACTGACTCGAACGACGCGCCGCATTGCACCGACCGATGCTGGTGAGCGCTTGTTCCAGTCCATATCACCTCGGTTCGAGGAAATCGAAGCGGAACTGGCCTCCGTCAGCGCGTTTCGCGACAAGCCCGCCGGAGCGATCCGCATCAGCGCAGCGGAGCACGCCGCGATCACCGTCCTGTATCCCAAACTGTCGAAGGTGCTTCCGGACTATCCGGACATCAAGGCGGAAATCAACATCGACTACGCGCTCACCGATATCGTCGCGCAGCGCTACGACGCAGGGGTTCGGCTCGGCGATCAGGTCGCCAAGGACATGATCGCGGTGCGCATTGGCCCGGATCTGCGCATGGCCGTGGTCGGCTCGCCGGCCTATTTCTCAGCACGCAACCAACCCCGCAATCCGCACGATCTGGCCGACCACAATTGCATCAACAGGCGCCTGCCCACATACGGCGGGATCTACGCTTGGGAACTGTCCAACGGCAGGCAGGAATTGAACGTGCGCGTGGAAGGCCAATGGGTGTTCAACAGCAGTTCTCCCGTTCTGCGCGCGGCTCTCGATGGCTGCGGCCTGGCCTTCCTGCCGGAGGACATGGTGCTGGATCACATCGCTGCGGGGCGGCTGATTCGCGTGCTCGATGCGTGGTGCCAGCCATTCCCAGGCTACCACCTGTACTACGCCAACCGCCGACAGTTCTCACCAGTGTTGCAGGTCATCGTTGAGGCGCTGCGCCACAGCGCTCCCTGAGCGAATAGCGCACCCCATATACAGGTCAGAGGCAATTCATGAGGCCGGATCATGAATACATGCGTAATTGGGCCTCTAATCCTTCGGCGGCTTGTTTCCTATGATGAATGATCGCACCGGCCCATGATCGAGGCAGGTGCCCAGCTCTTTCATCCTGTCGTGCAGCGCGGGCTTCATGCCTTCGCCCGCAGAGGTTCGATCATTCCATTCTTAGAAGGAACACACATCATGTTGGCCACCATGCTCTATGGGCCCCGAGACGTGCGCTATGAAGACGTCCCCGAGCCCGAAATCCTCAAGCCGACCGATGCCATCATCCGCCTGTCGGCCACCTGCATTTGCGGCTCCGACCTGTGGCCGTTTCGCGGGCTCAACGACGTCAGCGCGCCGATGGCGATGGGCCACGAGTATTGCGGCATCGTCGAAGAAGTCGGCAGCGAAGTCACCGGCGTGCGCCCTGGTCAGTTTGTGGTCGGTTCCTTCTGCCTCTCGGACAACACCTGCCCGCACTGTCGGTTCGGGTTCCAGTCCTCCTGCGAGCAGCGCGAGTTCATGACGGGTGCTCAGGCGCCGCTGGCGCGGGTGCCGTTGGCCGATGGCACCCTGGTGGCGACTGCCGAATTGCCGCCAGACGACCTGATCCCCAGCCTGCTGGCGGTGTCGGACGTGCTCGGCACGGGGTGGTATGCAGCCGATGCCGCGCACGTGCAGCCGGGCACGACGGTCGTGGTCGTCGGTGATGGCGCGGTCGGCCTGATGGGCGTGCTGGCAGCCAAGCAAATGGGCGCCGAACGCATCATCGCGATGAGCCGCCACAAGACCCGCCAGGACCTGGCGCTGGAGTTCGGCGCCACCGACATCGTTTCTGAGCGCGGTGAAGCGGGAGTGGCCCGTATCAAGGAGCTGACCAAGGGTGTAGGCGCTGAATCGGTGCTGGAGTGCGTGGGCACGCAGGAGTCGATGAGCCAGGCGATCGAATGTGCGCGCCCGGGTGGCTCGGTCGGTTTCGTTGGTGTGCCGCACGGCGTGCAGCTTGACGGCCAGAGCCTGTTCTTCGCCCAGAAGAGCCTTTTCGGCGGTCCAGCCCCCGTGCGTCGATTCCTGCCCCACCTGATGGACCTGGTGCTGGAACGCAAGATCGAACCGGGCAAGGTGTTCGACCTGACCCTGCCGCTGGCCGACGTTGCTGAGGGCTACCGCGCGATGGACGAGCGCCGCGCGATCAAGACCCTGCTGCGCGTCTAAGTAGAGCCGAAGCGGCGCGCGATGACGACTGCCCAAGGTTCCGATCGCGCAGCATTCGCTTTGCTCTTCTACGCACAGAAGTCGAATGACTTTTGCCGCATATCGGCAGGCCGGCGAGCGCCAATCTTCCTGGCCGTCGTGCAATCCGTTCCAAGCCCTGCCGGTATGCGGACACCGGGCAGAGTCCAAGCAAGCGGCACATAGCACTACTTGTTCATCGCGTTGCCGCAGGCTACCGGGCACTCCTTATGCGCGGATAGCCACAGCCAGAGCACGCCTGGAATCGTGCCCGTTGAGGACGCTGGCATCTGCGCCACTCATGAGCCACATTCATGTGTTCATGCGGAATTTGCACCTTTATCCAGGTCGCCATTCTCCATACCATTTCAAAAAGTGAAATGCAATTGGCATAGAGGCGCTGTCTAGCCGTTGATGCCAACGCCACCCCGAAGGCCGGACTGAAGACTGCGAACGCTCCGATACCTAGAGCCAATGAGCGGCATACAGCCTGCCTCGGGACCTCTTTGAATCGGAGTCTGCATGCGTCCCCAGATCATTTGCCACACGATGAGCGCCCTCGATGGACGCATCGAGGGCGATCGCTGGAACCTGCCACGCGGCGGCCGGACCGTGGACGACGCCACGCCCTGCGACTACGACATCAGCGACCAGCTCGATACCCAGGCACGGATGCTCGGCCGCAATACGAAGCAGACCCGCCATACGCCGCACAGCTTCGACCACGATGGGCGGCCCGCCGGGACAGGATGCGACCCCTTCCTGGGCGAACGCACGACCCGGCGCAGCCAAGGGCCAGCGGGATTTCTCCTTTCGGAGGGCGCCGCCCTCGAACTCATCCACCGGACGGCGAGCCAGTCGGCCGTGTCCCGAAGCCCCGTGATTCTCAACGCAACCCGAAAGGACCATTCATGAAGAGACATCTCATCGCCGCCGGCGCCACCTTACTGATGAGTGCCGCATCGGCACAGGCCGAAGGCATCAAGATCGCGCCCGCTGGCAGCACCCCCACGATGATCGGCGCGACTGAGAACTTCTCCGGTCAGGTCTCGGTAGACATCAAGGCGGCAGGCGACAGCGGCAAGCCAGGCAGTGTCGGCCTGGTCAATTTCATGCCCGGCGCGCGCACGGCTTGGCATACGCATCCGGTTGGCCAACTGCTCATCGTCACGGACGGGAAGGGCTGGGTGCAGGAAGAAGGTCAGCCAAGGCGCGAGATCAAGGCAGGCGACGTGGTCTGGATCGAGGCCGGCGTCAAGCACTGGCACGGGGCAGCGAAAGACAACCGCATGAGCCACTACGCCGTCGCTTACGTGAAGGACGGCAAGAGCACGGACTGGAAGGAGTTGGTGAGCGATGACCAATACAACGCCCGTTGAACGCCGCGCTGCCTCCCCGGCGATCGTACTGACGTTCGCCTTGGGCGTAGCGACGGCCTGCGGCAGTGCCGCCGCTCAAAGTACATCAGGCACACACGCACAGGAGCCTCGAACCATGACCACGCAGAGCACGGCCCCCGCCGCCGACACTCTCAGCGCGCAGCAGCAAGCGATCCTGCCGATCACGGCGTTCGCCGCAGCGGGCGATATCGCCAAGCTCAACACTGCCCTGAATCAGGGACTCGACGCCGGCCTGACCATCAGCGATGCGCGTGAAGTGCTGGTGCAGCTCTACGCCTATGCGGGTTTTCCGCGCAGTCTCAATGCGCTCACAGAGCTGATGAAGGTGCTGGACCAACGTAAGCAACGCGGCATTCAGGATGCGCCGGGGCGCGAGCCCAGCCGCCCCATTCCCAAGGGCGATGCGTTGCGCGCCGCGGGTACGGCCAATCAAACCAAGCTCGTCGGCCGCCCGGTCACGGGAGCGGTCCAGGACTTCGCGCCCGCCATCGCCGAATACCTACAAGCCCACTTGTTCGGCGCCATCTTCGAGCGCGACAACCTCGACTGGCAAAGCCGAGAGTTGGCAACCGTCGGCATGTTGTCGGCGCTGCCGGGCGCCGAAGCGCAACTGCAAGGGCATGTGGGCTACAGCATGAACACGGGCCTGACGGCCAAGCAGATGCAGCAAGCCGTGCAGGTGCTGGGCGAACGTGTCGGCGCCGACAGCGGCCGGCGCGCCAGTGAGGCGCTGGCGAAGGTGCTGGCCGCCCAGCCACGTTGAACGCGGCGCGAATGCGTCAAGTTGCTGCTTGTCAGCGTCGATTGAAAGGAACCCATCATGGATCGTGATCAACCAGAAACAGGCCGCCGCGCCTTTCTCGGCGGCTCGCTCGTCGCCGTAACCGGCGCCGCCGTGGCGGGCGCAGGACTTTTGGCGGGCACGAACGCATCCGCGCAGACAACCAGTGTCAAAGGAACTGAACCCATGAAGCAGCCTGCCGTGGTCGGCTACACCAACATCAAAGGTATCCTGATCGAGCGGGCCAGCTATCCGGCTCGGACCCTGGGCACGCGCATCGCCGCCATCGTGTTCAAGCCCGCAGGATTCGATCCGGGCAAGAAATACCCGGCCATCGTCGTCACCCATCCTTTCGGCGGCGTCAAGGAGCAGACGGCCGGCCTGTATGCCGCTCGCTTGGCTGAGCAAGGTTTCGTCACGCTGGCCTTCGACAAGTCCTATCAGGGCGAGAGCGGAGGCGAGCCGCGCCTGATGGAAGTGCCCGGTCAGCACATCGACGACATCAGCAGTTCCATCGACTACCTGATCCAGCAGCCGGGTGTGGATGCCGACAACATTGGCTCGCTCGGTGTGTGCGCGGGCGGCAGCTACGCGCTGGGCAACGCGCCCACCGAAATGCGTGTGAAGGCGGTCGCCACGGTCAGCCTGTTCGATCTGGGCGACGCCAGGCGCCAGGCGATGGGCACGCTGTCCTATGAGGCACGCATGCAGCGCCTCAAGGAAATCGCCGTGCAGCGCAGCAAGGAAGTGCAAGGCGCGCCCTTGCAAATGGCACTGGCCGTACCTGCCTCCAACGCCGACTTCACCGACAAGACCCCAGCGCTATACCGCGAGGGCTACGAGTACTACCGCACCCCGCGCGGCCAGCACCCCAACTCCACGGGCAACTACGTATTCACCAGCCTGGCGCAGCAGATGGCCTTCTTCCCCTTCGCGCAGGTCGAAACGATCTCGCCGCGCCCGATCCTGCTGATCGTGGGCGGAAACGCCGACACGAAGTTCTGGAGCGATGGCGTACTGGCCAAGGCGCAGAACCCCAAAGAACTGTTCATCGTTCCGGGCGCCACGCACGTGGACATGTACGACAAGCCTCAGTACGTCGGCCCGGCGGTGGAGAAGCTGACCGGCTTCTTCCGCCAGCACCTCGGCGACACACGCGCAGCGTGACCATCGTTCCGCGGGGCTCTCCGACCTTAGCAAGATCCCGCGGTTCGTCGCCCGTTCAAGGTGCGACGGTTGCGTCCACCAACCTCAGGAGCACATATGAAGATCACCAAGACAGGTTCCACCCCTTCGGCCAAGGGCCCGGCCGAGTATTTCACCGGCACCGTGCGCATCGACTGTCCGTTCTGCGGCAGCGGCAACTTGAGCGGAGCGACCGTGACCTTCGAGCCGGGCGCGCGCACCGCCTGGCACACCCATCCGCTGGGCCAGACCCTGCTCGTGACCGCCGGCTTCGGCCTCATCGGCCGTGTCGGTGGACAGGTGCAGGAAATCCGCCCCGGCGACACCGTCTGGATCGAGCCGGATGAAAAACACTGGCACGGCGCATCGCCGGATTGCGCGATGACCCACATCGCCATCGCCGAAATGAAGGACGGCAAGGCGGTGGATTGGATGGAACACGTGACAGACGAGGAATACAGCGCGAAGTAAGGCAAGGCGCGTTCGCCTTCTCTCACGCTGGAACGCTCCTCGAACGCTTGCTGGTGCCCCCGCGTCGGCAAGTGATGTCGGGTCACGTCCGCATTTATCTGGAAAGGAGAACATTCATGAAAAAACGCATTCTGGGAAAGAACGGTCTGGAAGTTTCGGCCCTCGGCTATGGCTGCATGGGCCTGGACTTCTCCTATGCCCACAAGGTCAGCAGGCAGGAAGGCATCACGCTGATCCGCCAGGCGGTAGAGCGCGGCGTCACCTTTTTCGACACGGCGGAGATGTATGGCCCCTACACCAACGAAGAAACCGTGGGCGAGGCCCTGCGCCCCGTGCGCGAGCAGGTGGTGATCGCCACCAAGTTCGGCTTCAACATCGTCGATGGCAAGATGGCGGGCACGAACAGCAGGCCCGAGCAAATCAAGGCCGTCGCCGACGCATCGCTCAAACGTCTGGGTGTCGAGCAGATCGACCTGTTCTACCAGCATCGCGTCGATCCGAATGTGCCGATCGAGGACGTGGCCGGCGCGGTCAAGGACCTGATCGCCGAGGGCAAGGTCAAGCACTTCGGCCTGTCCGAACCCGCCGCGCAGACCGTGCGCCGCGCCCACGCCGTGCAGCCGATCACGGCCTTGCAGAACGAGTACTCGCTCTGGACACGCGGCGTCGAGACCAACGGCATTCTGGAAGTCTGCGAGGAACTGGGGATTGGCCTGGTGCCTTACAGCCCGCTTGGCAAGGGCTTCCTCACCGGCGCGATGGGCAAGGACACCAAGCTGGGAGAAGGCGACTTCCGCAAACTCCTGCCGCGCTTCACGCCCGAGGCGATGGAGAAGAACCAGGCGCTCATCGACCTTCTCAAGCGCATCGCCACCGAGAAGCAGGCCACACCCGCGCAGATCGCACTGGCCTGGCTGCTGGCGCAGAAGCCCTGGATCGTCCCCATCCCCGGCACCACCAAGCTGCACCGCCTGGAAGAAAACCTCGGCGCTGTCGATGTCGTGCTGAGCGACTCCGACCTGGCACAAATCCAGTCGGCCGCCACCGCCATCCAGATCGAGGGTGAGCGTTATCCCGAACAACTGCTCAAGGCGACCGGCCTGTGAGGCCTGGTTCCTTGCCATTCACTTCATAGAGGAAAGCAACCATGACTGACAACATCAAGGACAAGGTGGCCGTGATCACCGGCGCATCGAGCGGCCTGGGCGCCGAAACCGCCCGTCATCTGGTCGAGGCCGGCGCCAAGGTCGTACTCGGCGCGCGTCGCCTGGACCGCCTGGAGGCGCTGGCCACCGAACTGGGCCTGTCCAAGGAAGCCGCGTTCAAGGTGGACGTGACCGACCGCGAACAGGTTAAGGCCCTGGTCGATCATGCCGTGAAGCTGCATGGCCGCATCGACGTGATGATCAACAACGCCGGCCTGATGCCGCTGGCGCCCCTCGAAATGATGCGCTTCGATGAATGGGACCAGTGCATCGACGTCAACATCAAGGGCGTGCTGTGGGGCATCGCCGCAGCGCTGCCGTACTTCAAGGAACAGAAGAGCGGCCAGTTCATCAACGTCTCGTCCGTGGCCGGCCACACCATCAGCGCGGGCGGCGCGATCTACTCGGCGACCAAGTATTCGGTGCGCGTGATCTCCGAGGCGCTGCGCAAGGAGGTCAAGCCCTACAACATCCGCACCACGGTGCTGTCTCCGGGCGCGGTGGACACCGAGTTGCCTGCATCGGTCGGTGCTCCGGGTGTCAACGAGGCGATCGCCGACTACTACAAGAACAACGCCATCCCGGCCGACAGCTTCGCGCGCTGCGTGCTGTTCGCCATGAGCCAGCCGGAGAACATCGACATCAACGAGATCCTGTTCCGCCCGACGGTGCAGGAACTCTGAGAGGCCGCCCATGTTCCAGGAGATGGAAGATCGCCCGTCGAATGCGCTGCCTGCCGTGCCGTCCTCAGCACCCGATGGCGTGGCTGCGGCAGACACCGCATGGCGCGTGCTGGCCGTGCTCAGCGCGCTGATGGGTTTCGCCTCCATCTCGACGGACTTCTACCTGCCGGCCATGCCTGCCATGGCCGCCGCACTGCACGCGGGCCACGGCATGCTGGAGTTCTCGATTACCGGCTATCTGATTGGCTTCAGCGTCGGCCAGTTGTTCTGGGGGCCGGTCAGCGATAAGTTCGGCCGACGCCTGCCGGTGGCCGCCGGGCTGGTGCTGTTCATCATCGGATCGGTCGGTTGCGCGCTGGCCGGCAGTGCCGAGACCATCATCGGATGGCGCATCGTCCAGGCGCTCGGGGCTTCGGCCTGCGTGGTCATCTCGCGGGCCATCGTGCGGGATCTCTATGAGGGCGCACGCGCCGCGCGAATGCTCTCGACCCTGATGGTGGTCATGGCGATTGCGCCGCTGCTGGGACCGATCATCGGCGCGCAGGTGGCGGCCTGGGCCGGGTGGCGGGCGATCTTCTGGCTGCTCGTCGCGCTCGGTCTCGCCAGCCTGGTGGCGCTGTACACGATCCCGGAAACCCTGTCGCCGCTGCGCCGGCATGGTGGGCGGTTGAGTGGCGCCTTCGCCCGCTACGCGAAGCTGCTCACCGAGCGCCGCATTCTGGCGTATGCGGGTGCGGGCGGATTCTTCTACGCCGGCATGTTCGCGTACATCGCCGGCACGCCCTTCGCGTACATCACCTACCACCATCTTCCCGCTCAGTACTACGGCCTGCTCTTTGGCGCCGGCATCCTCGGAATCATGGCGACCAACGTGCTCAATGCACGCCTAGTCACGCGGCTGGGTGCCGATCGCCTGCTCGTCGCGGGTGCGTTGATCGCGGCGCTGGCCGGCATCGCGTGCGCCGTCGCGACCTGGACGGACTGGGGTGGGCTTTGGGGCCTGCTGCTGCCGCTGTTCGTCTTCATTTCCTGTACCGGCCTGATCGTCGCCAACTCGGTGGCCGGCGCGTTGGCGGAGGTCTCGATGCAGGCCGGGTCCGTCTCGGCGCTGGTCGGCGCACTCCAGTACGGCAGCGGCATCGCGGGGTCTGGACTGGTGGGTTTTTTTGCCGATGGCACGCCCCGGCCGATGGGCTGGGTCATTGCGCTCGCGGGCATTGGCAGCGTGCTGTGCGCCAGATCGCTGATGCAGGCCCCTCGCAAAGGAGCACAAATTGAACAAGCTATTTAACAGCAAGAGCACGGGAACACGCCGAGCGGCCCTTTGCCTGGCCGCGATGGTGGGACTGGGGATGTCGTCTCCATCCATCGTTGCCCAGGCACAGGCGGACGAGCACAGGCATGCGCGCGGCGGCCAGAAGATCGTCCTGACCGCCGCCGATGGCCGCCAAGCGCAGGCGGCGCTGCTCGACAACGCCACCGCTCGGACGTTTGTGGCAAAGCTGCCCTTGAAAGTGCGCATGGCCGATCACTTCGGGCGCGAGCTGTACGGGCCGATGCCCGCCATCGCCGTCAGCGATCCGCTGCAGAAAACCTACCGGGCCGGCGACATCGCGTACTGGCCGCCCGCGCCGGGCTTCGCCATCTACTACACCGTCGGCGGCCCGGTCATCCCCGGCGAGGGGCTGGCGCTGTTGGGTTCGATCGACACGAACCTCGACATCTTCAGCCACGGCTCGACCGAAGTGACGATTGAACTCGCCGAGTGATCGGTACCACCAGACACCATGCGCCCGGCTCGCGTCAGCAGCCACGGTGCGAAGCAAGAGGAAAGGCCAAACAATGAAAATCGATCTATCAGGCAAGGTTGCCCTTATCACGGGTGCTGGCTCAGGCATGGGCTTGGCATCGGCGGAAGCATTTCTGGAAGCCGGCGCATCGGTCGTGCTGTCCGGGAACCACTACGACAAAGTCAAGGAACAGGCGGATCGCCTGTCCGCAAGAGGCAAGACGCTGGCCTTGCAATGCGACGTGTCCGATGAAGCGCAGGTCAAGGCGCTGGTGGAAAACACCGTGAAGGAATTCGGCCGCATCGATGCCGCCTACAACAACGCCGGCTGGATGCCCCCTTATGCGGAGATCGCCGAGGCCAGCACCGACGACTTCATTCGCGCGCACGACATCAACCTCAAGGGCATTTGGCTGTGCATGAAGCACCAGACGCAGCAGATGCTCAAGCAAGGGGGCGGCGGCACGATCGTGAACTGCTCCTCGATGGGCGCCATCGTCGGCGTCGCGGGAAGAACGTCCTACTGTTCGACCAAGCACGGCATCGTCGGCATCACCAAGAGCGCTGCGCTGGAGTACGCCTCGAAGGGCATCCGCATCAATGCCGTGTGCCCCGGCGTGATCGACACGCCGATGGTGTCCTCGATGATCAGCACCGACCCGGCGGTCCTGAACGCACTGATCGAACAAGTGCCGATCAAGCGGCTGGGACGCGCGGACGAAATCGCACAGGCGGTGCTCTGGCTGTCCAGCGATGCGTCGAGCTTCGTGGTCGGCCATTCGCTGGTCGTGGATGGCGGGATCACGGTTCAGTAACTCTGCGCGCTACGGGCGGGAGCCGAGAAGGCCCCCCTGGCCGTGTCCATCGAACAAAGCAAAGGAATAGCCAGATGAGTAATCTGTTGACCGGAAAAGTCGCCATCGTCACGGGTGGCGCAAGTGGGATCGGCTTGGCTGCCGCGCAGCGCTTCGTCGCCGAGGGTGGGCGCGTGGTCATCGCCGACGTTGCGCAGGAGGCCGGCGAAGCGGCTGCGGCCTCGCTCGGCGAAGCAGCGGCGTTTCAGTGCACCGATGTGACCGATGAAGCGTCCATCCAGGCTGCCGTGGACGCGGCCGTCACCCGCTTCGGCCGGCTCGACGTGATGTTCAACAACGCCGGCTCCACGGGCGATGGATCATCCATCACCGAAATCGGGCCAGCGGGCTTCGACAAGACCTTTGTGCTGGACGTGCGCTCGGTGGTGCTGGGCCACAAGTGCGCCGCGCGCCGGTTCAAGGAACAAGGCACGGGTGGCTCCATCATCAGCACGGTCAGCGTCGCCGGCCTGCAGGGCGGCTGGTCGTCAGTGTCCTATGCGACGGCCAAGCATGCCGTCGTCGGAACGATCCGTCATGCAGCGAAGGAACTGGCGCCCTTCGGCATCCGCACCAATGGCGTGGCACCGGGCGTCATCATGACGCCGCTGATCGCCAAGGCATTCGGCGTTCCTCCCGAGAAGGCCGATGAGCTGGTGCAGTACCTGGTTGGGCGGCTGGGCAGCAAGCAGGCGATGGGCCGCTACGGCTCGGCCGAGGACGTGGCCAACGCGGCGCTGTTCTTCGCCAGCGACCTGTCGGCCTACGTGTCCGGCACGGTCATGCCGGTCGATGGAGGCATCTCGTCCTATACGCTCAGCACCAGCGACGAGGAAATCTTCGCCGCAGCGCAGGAATTCGCGCGGAGTCTGACATGAGCGCGAAAGTATTGACTGTGTTGTGCGTCGGCGCGACCGGCAGCGTCGGACGCCACGTTGTCGAGGAAGCGCTACGCCAGGGCCACACCGTGCGTGCGCTCGTGCGTGACCGCGGCAAGGCCGCCGGGCTACCGGCGCAGGTGGACGCCGTGGTCGGCGAGCTGACCCAGCCGGATACGCTCGCGCGAGCAGTCGCCGGCGTGGACGCCATTGTCTTCACGCACGGCTCCAACGGCGGCAAGGCCGACACGCGCGCTATCGACTACGGGGGCGTGCGCAACGTGCTGTTCGCCCTGCGCGGGCAGCAGACCCGCATCGCGCTGATGACCGCCATCGGCGTCACCGACCGCGTTGGTTCCTATAACCGCCGGACCGAGGCGCACGATTGGAAGCGGCGCTCGGAACGCCTCGTGCGCGCCAGCGGCAATGCCTACACGATCGTGCGTCCCGGATGGTTCGACTACAACGATGCCAATCAACGCCGGATCGTGATGCTCCAGGGCGACACCCGGCACGCCGGCACACCCGCCGATGGAGTGATCGCCCGCCGCCAGATCGCCGAGGTGTTGGTGACCAGCCTCACGCTGGAGCAGGCCCGCAACAAGACCTTCGAGCTGGTCGCCGAAGTCGGCCCTGAACCCAAGGACTTGGCACCGCTCTTCGCTGCGTTGACTGCGGATTCCGGCGACTTCGGCAAGTCGCCCGATGGTGTTGGCGACGCCGAGAACATGCCGCTGGACCAGGAGCCAGCCCAGGTGCTCGCGGACCTGAAGGCCATTCACTCAGACGACCCTGATCTTGTCCAACTCCCGAATCGAGGTGCGCCATGAAGCCCGATCATCATCTTTTCGCGTCGCGCCGCAAGCTGCTGACGACTGCCGCCGCTGCCACGGCCGGGGTTTGCGCGACGGCGCTGTTGGGGCGGCCGGGCTCAGCCCTGGCGCAGCGAGCCCAAGGTGCTGCTGCGATATTTACCAACAGCGTCAACATGGAGTTCGTGACCATACCGGCCGGAACTTTCATGATGGGGTCGCCCGATAGCGACAGTCAGGCGCGAGCTTTCGAGAAGCCGCAGCACCAGGTCACCATCAGCCGGGCCTTCCAGATCGGTCGGCACGAGGTGACGCAGGCGCAGTGGCAGGCGGTATTGGGTGAGAACCCCTATGAGCGTGACCGCTCGAATCCCTACTACAAGCTGCCGGGCATGGCCGAGCGCATCACGCGGCCCGATCATCCGGCGACGGTTTCATGGAACGATGCGCAGGAGTTCATCGCCGCACTGAACAAGCGCGAAGGTGGCACGCGCTACCGCCTGCCGACCGAGGCCGAGTGGGAGTACGCCGCGCGGGCTGGAACCAGCACGCGCTACTCCTTCGGAGATGACGAGCGTCAACTTGACCGCTACGCCTGGCACGGCGGCGACTTCCAGACCGGCGGCCACCATCCCGTCGGTACCAAGCAGCCCAATCCGTGGGGCCTGCACGATGTTCACGGCAACGTCTGGGAATGGGTGCAGGACTGGTATGACGCGGACTACTACGCCCGCAGCCCGGCGGTCGATCCACAGGGGCCGCAGCGGGGAACGCACCGTGTCGTGCGTGGCGGGAGTTGGCACGCCACTGCCACGAGCTGGCGCACGGCTTTCCGGCGCGACTACGAACCGGACTACCGCGGTATCAGCATTGGTTTGCGCCTGGTGCGCACCGTGTGAAGTGCATCCATTCCGATCAATCTCAAGAAGGAATTCATCATGACTCAAGTCGTTGTCGTCATAGGTCCCGGCTCGATTGGCCAGGCGATCGCAAGGCGCGTAGGCGCCGGTAAGCATGTGCTGCTGGCCGACCTGCGGCAGGAGAACGCAGATGCGGCTGCCAAGGTGCTCAGCGAGGCAGGTTTCGATGTGAGCACCACGATGGTCGATATCTCAAAGCGCGACTCGATCCACGCGCTGGTCGAGAAAGCCACTGCACTCGGAGAAATCACCGGCCTGATCCATGCCGCCGGCGTCTCACCTTCGCAGGCGTCGCCGCAGGCCATCCTCGGCGTCGATCTCTACGGCACCGCCGTCATTCTGGAAGAGTTCGGCAACGTGATCGCCCGTGGCGGCGCTGGCGTCGTCATCGCCTCGCAGTCCGGGCATCGACTCGGTGCGCTGAGCCCCGAGCAGAACAAAGCCCTGGCAACGACGCCTGCGGACGATCTGTTGGCGCTCGACTTCCTTCAGCCCGACCAGGTGAAGGACACGCTGCACGCTTACCAACTCTCCAAGCGCGGCAATTCGCTGCGCGTCATGGCCGAAGCGGTGCGCTGGGGCAAGCGTGGCGCACGGGTCAACACGATCAGCCCCGGCATCATCATCACGCCGCTGGCCAAGGACGAACTGACCGGCCCGCGCGGTGCAGGCTACCGCCGCATGATCGATCTTTGCCCGGTTGGACGGGCGGGAACGCCCGACGAAGTGGCCTCCGTTGCAGCGCTCCTGATGGGCGCCGACGGGGCATTCATCACCGGCAGCGACTTCCTGATGGATGGCGGCGTCACGGCCTCCTACTGGTTCGGTGAACTCGCGCCGGAGTAAGCCGAGTCCATGCGTTGCATTTCCGCAGAGCCGATCGCATGAGCCCGATCGCTCCTCATCCATCTGCCGAGGACTGAACATGAACGATTCAAACGACAACAATGCCGGCATCAACATGCCACGCCGGGGATTCATCGGTGGGGTGGGCCTGACGGCGATGGCCGCAGCGCTTCCCAGCATGGCCGCGACTGAGCGCACAAACGATTCCTCCTCTACGGTCAAGACGCCCGCACCTGGCCTGCGTCGGCTCGGCGGCCTTGAGGTCTCCGAGATCGGCCTGGGCTGCATGGGTGGTAGCGGCTATTACTACCCCTTTCCCGGCAAGGCACGGATGATCTCGGTGATCCGCGATGCGGTCGAGCGTGGCGTCACCTTCTTCGACACCGCGGAAACCTACGGTCCGTTCACCAACGAGGAAGTGGTCGGCGAAGCGTTGCAACCGATGCGCCAGAAGGTGGTGATCGCCACCAAGTTCGGCTTCAGCTACAACGGCACTGAACGCACCGGCCTGGACAGCCGTCCGGCCAATATCCGCCGCGCCGTGGAGGGATCGCTGCGGCGCCTGCGCACGGACTACATCGACTTGCTCTACCAGCACCGCGTTGATCCGAAGGTGCCGATCGAGGATGTGGCCGGCACCGTCAAGGATCTGATCGCCGAAGGCAAGGTCAAGCATTTCGGCATGTCCGAGCCGGGTCCGCGCACGTTGCGTCGCGCCCATGCCGTGCAGCCGGTTGCCGCCGTGCAAAACGAGTATTCGCTGCTCGAACGCTCACCGGAGAAGAATGAAATCCTCGCGATCTGCGAGGAGCTGGGCATCGGTTTCGTGCCCTGGGGGCCGGTAGCGCGCGGTTTTCTCATCGGTCGCTTCGGTGAAGGCACCGTATTCGCCAAGGAAGACAACCGCGCCGGTGTGCCGTTCTTCTTCCCCGATGCAATGAAGCAGAACCTGGCCGTGTACGACCTCGCCCACCGTTGGGCGCAGCGCAAGGGTGTGACGCCAGGTCAGCTTTCCCTTGCGTGGCTGCTCGCACAAAAGCCGTGGATCGTTCCCATTCCCGGAACCACCGATCCTTGGCACCTTGCCGAGAATCTCGGTGCGGTCAATGCGCGCTTTACGCCGGACGAACTGCTTCAGTTCCGCAGGGAACTGGAAGCCATCCGCATTGTCGGCGAGCGCGCCGCCCCTGGCACGCTGGCTATGTCAGACGTGGAAGCGCCGGAGAAGAAGTAAAGCGATTTGGCCGGCAAGGTCACATCGACAAAGAGTATTCAGCAGGAGGTTTCGCAATGAACAGGCCCTTTATCGTCTGCCACATGATGACGTCACTGGATGGGAAGATCACCGGCCCATATATGAGAACGGAGGCGATCAAGATTCCTGCACAAGAGTATGAGCGCACCAATGCGTTCTATCAGCCTCAAGCCTGGCTCTGTGGCCGTGTCACGACCGACGAGAACTTCACCTTCTACAAGAAGCCTGCGCTGGACGAGAACGCACCCGCCGTGCCGGAAGGCGATTACGTCGCGGTGAGCGGCGCCCAAATGCACTACGTTTCGGTTGACGCATCGGGGAAGATCGGCTGGGAAACCAATACCTTGAAGTACGAGGATCGGCCCGCCGCTCACATCATTGAAGTCCTGACGGAAAAGGCAAGCAACGCCTATCGCGCCTTCCTTCGCAAGATGGAAATCTCTTACATCATCGCGGGCAAGGACCAACTCGACTGCAAATTAGCTGCCGAGAAATTGAAGGCCTTGTTCCAAATCGAGACGTTGATGGTCTCGGGCGGCGGCTTCATCAATTGGTCTTTCCTGCAGGCTGGTTTGGTCGATGAACTCAGCTTGGTGATTGCGCCATTGGCAGACGGCGAGAACAACACAGTGACGCTGTTCGAAAAGTCAGATTACCTGCCGGCCCACGCGCCTGTGGAGTTCACTTTGAAGAGCGCAGAAGTTGGCAAGGGCGACAGTATCTGGCTGCGCTACGTTGTCAAGAATAGTCATTCTCCGAATGTCAGTGCCGGCGGCTGAAATAGTGAGCGCCATCGATGGTATGCCGAATACCACATATGCCTGTGACTGAACATAGGTGAAGGAGGGTTGCGCCTAAACCTTCGACTGAGGACTGCTGAAACGATGTATTGCAAGCATGGCAATCGCGACGGCGCTCGACTGTTTATCTCTGCGCTGAATCCATTGGGTCGTCGGATCTCCCGGCTGGGAACTGCATGCCAACCTAAATCGGTGGTCACGCCATATCTCTAGGAAGGAGGTTGCATGGAGTTACGACATCTTCGCTGTTTTGTGGTTTTGGCCGAGGAGTTGCATTTCACACGCGCTGCCGAGCGCTTGCATATCGAACAACCACCTCTGTCGCGGGCCATCAAAGAACTTGAGGAAGAACTGGGTGTGCTGCTTTTCGATCGGAACCGCCGGGGAACAGTGCTGACTGCAGCGGGCGCTACGTTTTTGCAGGACGTCCGCAGACTATTCACTGTCCTGGAGCAGGCACGGGAGAATGCCAAGGCCGTCGGCTCTGGCTTGCGAGGGAGCGTCCGCATCGCAGTATCTGACGGTGCGATTGATCCCCGACTGTCGGCGTTTCTCGCCTGTTGCCGCCAGGAAGAGCCGGGAATCGAGATACGCTTGGCCGAAGTGCCGCTGGCCGAACAATTGCGCGGCCTGCGCTCTGGCGATTTCACGATTGGGTTTGCACACGCTGCTGATGTGGGTGGAGACATTGTTGCCGAACCTGTTTGGCAAGACCCGCTGGTGATCGCGATGCCAGCGCGGCACGAATTGCTCGCCCACAGGGAGATCCCACTGCATGAACTCGCGAGCCACCCGCTTGTCTTGTGCGATCCACACGTGTGCGAGGGCTATTGCCGCGAACTGGCCAAGCTCCTTCGGCCACTGGAGCGCGAGCCGAATGTTGTTGAGCATGTGTCCTCGCTGGACATGATGCTCACCCTTGTCGGTGCGGGGTTCGGTGTGGGCTTCACCACGGAGACCAGGATCGCGGCCTGCCAACGGCCAGATGTAGTGACCCGTCCTTTGGCGGTGGAGTCCGCCGTCATCACCACATACCTGCTTCGGCCCGACAGGGACAGCTTGTCGGCTCCACTGGAGCGATTTGTCGCTCGGCTACGAACACAGAGAATCAAATGAAGAATGGCTATTGAGGCAAGGCAAACGCCACGACGTAATCTCCCTTCTGCGTCGTCGAGGAATTGCCGCCCGCGCTGATGACCACGAACTGGCGACCGCTGGCCGGCGACAGGTAGGTCATCGGTACGGTTTCGGCGCCGACTGGCAGCCGCTCCTTCCAGAGTTCGCGGCCAGTACGCACATCAAGTGCGCGGAAGTAATAGTCCTGCGCAGCCGCCATGAAGATCAGGCCCGAAGAAGTCGTGATCGGCCCACCCCGGGTGGGCATGCCGATCGGCATGGGCAGCCGCGTGGCGATGCCCAGCGGCCCCGTTTCCTCGGTGGTGCCCAGCGGCATCGACCAGACGATCTGGCGCGTAGCCAGGTCGATCGCATTGATCGTGCCGTAGGGCGGCTCCTGGCAAGGCACGCCCAGCGCAGACAGGAAACGCTGTTGCTCGATGGCCCAGGGCGTGCCGCGCTGCGGCGCGCCGCCGGTGTGTCCACCGTCCGCGCTGGCCTTGGCGTCGTAGGCGGCGCGGGGAACCAGCCGGTTCAGAACAGCAACACGGGTGTCGTTGAGGATCAGATACCCCAGGTTCTCGGCCACCGATGTCGATCCCCAGGTGGTGCCGCCCATCCAGCCCGGATACTGGATCGTCCACTGTTCGCTCGGTGGAGTGAACTCGCCTTCGTAGCGCGCCTTGCGGAAGTCGATGCGGCACATCAACTGGTCCAGCGGCGTGAGGCCCCACATGCGCTGCTCGCTCAGCGGCTCGGTGCCGATGGCCGGCATGCCGACCGAGTACGGCTGCGTGGCGGCCAGGCGCTCATCCGGGACCCCGCCCTGGGGCACGGGCCGATCCACCACCTCGGCGATGGGCGTGCCGTCGCGCCGGTCGAGCATGAAGATTTGTCCGCGCTTGGTGGTCTGGATCAGGGCTGGCGTCATACCGCCTTTGCCGTCCGGCACGTCGTAGAGCGCAGGCTGCGAGGGCACGTCGTAATCCCAGAGATCGTGGCGCACGGTCTGGAAGCGCCAGCGCTCGCGCCCCGTGGCGATGTCCAGCGCCACGATGGACGATGAATAGCGGTCGTCCGCCTCCGTGCGGTGGCCGCCCCAGAAGTCCGGCGTGGCGTTGCCGGTGGGCAGATAGACGAGGCCGAGGGCTTCGTCGAAGGCCGGCGTGGACCAGACGTTCGGCGTGCCGGGCGTGTAGCTCTGGCCTTCGGGCGGCAGGCCGGTGATGGCCGGATTGCCCAGGTCCCAGGCCCACACCAGCGCGCCGGTGCGCACGTCGAAGGCACGCACAACCCCGGACGGCTCGCCCAGTTCCTGGTTGTCCCAGACGAGGCCGCCTACGATCACGAGGTTGCGCGCCACCGTGGGCGCCGCGGTCGGAAAGTAGAACTCCGGGTTGCCCTTGTCCATGCCGACGCGCAGGCTCACGATGCCGTTGTCGCCGAAGTCCGTGCAGGGCTGGCCGGTGAGCGCGTCCACCGCGACGATACGGGCATCGACGGTCGTCGCGATGATTCGGCGCGTGCAGGCTGCCCTCGGCTGCTCGCCGGCAGGCACGGTCGAGGCGGCGCCGGTTGCCGTGGCGTCGTGGTAGCCCACGCCACGGCAACGGGGGAAGATGCTCTCGCCGGTCTTCGGGTCGAAGGTCCAGCGCTCCTGGCCGGTTTCCGCATCGAGCGCGAACAGGCGGCTCGACTGCGTGCACCCGTACAGCATGCCGTTCACATGCAGGGGCGTCACCACGTGCGTCTGGCTTCCACCTTTCGGAATCTCGCCCGTCCGGTAGGTCCAGGCGACCTGCAGGCCGGCCACGTTCTCGGGGGTGATCTGGTCCAGTGGGGCATGCCGCGTGCCGGAGGGCGTGCGGCCCCAGTGGCGCCAGTCGCCGCCCGCCGCAGCACCGACCGCGTTGCCCGGCACGGGCGCAGGTGCGCCGTCCGCCGTCTGGACCGGCTGCGGCTGCAAGGCGGTGTAGAGCGTTGCGCCCAAGGCCACGGCGATCAGCCCTGCCAAGACGTAGCCCGGCCGTCGGAATGCCGAAGGTTCACCGCCGCGCAAGGCAGGCATGAGCAAGAGCAATAGGACTGCAATCGCGGCCAGCGCAAAGAGGCGCGAGAACAGCGGCCAGAACGCCCATCCCGAATCCCATACCGCCCAGACGGCCGTGGCGGCAAGGACCGCCAGATAGACCACCGTGCCCAGCGGCCGCCGCAGCATGGCGAGGATGCCTGCGGCAACGAACCCGATGCCGGCCAGCGCGAAGTACCAGGAGCCGCCGAGGGTGATGAGGCGAACCCCGCCCACGAGCATGAACAGCCCGAAGGCCACGATCACCAGGCCGAGCGCGATCAGCGCAATGCCTCTGAGTCCAAGGGCTTTCGCCTTGGCACGGCTGGGGGAAGTGGAATCTTCGAGCATGCGGCGTGTCTCCTGATTTGTCTTGGCACGGCTCGCATGAGCGCCGCCATCGGGTTAAAAAAGCAACGGACGAGCGTTCGCCGGCGTGGCAGGAACGCTCGTCCACGAAGTGCGATCAGCGCATGATGAGTCCGCCATCCACCGAGATGGATTGGCCGGTCACGTAGCTGGAAGCCGAGCTGCACAGCCACAGCACGGCGTCGGCGATCTCGTCGGCGCGGCCGTGCCGGCGCATGGGGATGCCGGGGAGCATGGCGTCGAGTGCCTCCTTCTGGCCGGCGGCAACCATCTGGTCTGCCATCGGGGTCCAGATCAGGCCCGGGCATACGGCATTGACGCGGATGTTGCGCGTGGCGTATTCCAACGCCGCGCTCTTGGTCAGCCCGAGAACACCGTGCTTGGCGGCATGGTAGGTGCCACGCTCGGCACCGCCGACCAGCCCACCCAGCGACGAGCAGTTGACGATGGCGCCACTTCCCTGCTGGCGCATGTGCTGCAGTTCGTACTTCATGCACGCCCAGATGCCGCGCAGATTGACCGAATTCACACGGTCGAAGTCCTCGACCGTGGCGTCGGCGGTCTCCGCGAGAGCGTTCTGGATGCCGGCGTTGTTGAAGGCCACGTCCAGGCGGCCGAAGGTGGAGACGGTTTCCTTGACCATCGCCTCGACCTCGCCCAGATCGGCCACGTTGCAGCGGATGCCGATGGCCTTGAATCCAGCCGCGACCAGCTCGTCGGCAGCGGCACGTGCGCCGTCGCCGTTCACATCCGCCAGCGCAACGGAAGCTCCCGCCTGCGCGAAGGCCTTGGCGGTCGCCAGACCGATACCCGACGCCGCGCCGGTGACAAGTGCCACTTGGTTTTCGAAGGAGATTTTCATGATGTCAGTTCCTCTGTTGGAGATGTGTTCTGGATAAAGATGGGGCGACGAAATGGACCCGGCACCTGGGTGCGCTGCGTTTGCGACTGCTCCCGGGTGCCTCGCCCCTGGGCCTACGTGTTTGGAGCCTTCCCGGCCTGCGCAACCGGCACGCGCATGCGATAGACCTTCGCGGCCGTGCCGTGGAACAGTGCAGCCTTCTCATCGGCCGAAGCCGACCGGACGATGTACTTCAGTGCGTTCCACAGCGGCACGAAGCCCGCGGAGCGACCGTCCGGGGGGTAGTTGCTTTCCATCAGGCAACGGTCGGCGCCGAACGCCTCGATGGTGGTTTCCACATAGGGGCGCCAGGCCGCCGCCAGCTCGCGGTATCCGATGGGGTCCTTGCGCTCCTCGAACCGGAAGCCCCAGAAAGGCATGCCCAGGCCACCCACCTTGCAGTGGATGTTCGGGCGCCGGGCCGCCTCGGTCATCAGCCGGCGGTACTCCCGAAACACTTGTTCCCGTGCCGGCGCGTCCAGGTCCATCGCCATCGCATGGCCGCAGTGGTTCAGCACGATGGTGGTGTCGGGGAACGCATCCGCCAGCGCGATCACCTCCGGCAACTGGTGATGGAAGACCGCCGCGTCGAAGCTCAGACCCCGCCTGGCGAGGTGGGCGAAGGCCGGACGAAAACCCGCGCTCTGCATCACGCCGCTCGGCGGCCGGGTCGGAATGAAGCGGTATGGCGCCTCGGATGGGTCTTCGATGGTGACCTGGCGCACGCCCCGGAAACGGTCCGGTGCGCGCTCCATCGCCCGGTCCAACAGTTCGGCCACCTGGTCGCCCAGCCGCAGGTCGGCGTGGCCCACGATGGCGGCGCAGACGCGGCAGCCGTAGCGGCCGCTGTCGCACATCGCGCCGATGCCGTTGGCGAATTCGATCTCGCCGAGCGGGCGCAGCACTTCGGGGCCGTCCGTCCTCGCAAAAGCCAAGGTCTCCACGTACACCGAAGCGACAACCCGATGGCCGGCGTGCGTGTCCGCCAGATAGTCGTCGATCATGTAGCGCAGCCCGGGCCGATCGAACAGGTGGTGGTGCGCGTCGATGATCGGGAGATCCGGCTCCAGGATGGGTTCGTCGCGCCCCACCTGCATCTGGCGATAGTCGCCGGACGACAACGTTTGAGCGCGTGCCACGGAGAAGGCCACGGGACTGGCGAGCGCGAGTGCGAGCAGGTTCCGGCGCTTCATGTCATCACCTCGGCGACAGTCGCAACAATCGGTCCTTCGAGGGACCTTCCCCTCTCGGCGACCGGTTCGTCGTGATCACGTAGAGGTCGCGCCCGACCGGCAGCACACCCCGGATACGGTCGCCGGAACTGAACACGGGCTTGAGCGCCTTGGCCTCTTCGTCCACGACGAACAGCCCCCGTGCGCCGAGCGCTGCGACCAACAGCTCGTTGCCGGCGAACGCGGCGCCTGCGGGTGCCCAGGTGCCGCGGCCGGATTCGATCCAGGCCGGTTCCATGCCGCTGCGCCGCTCGGCGCCTTCGGCGAGCGGCCAGCCGTAGTTCGCGCCCGGCCTGATCCGATTGATCTCGTCGTGGCCGAACTCGCCGTGCTCGACCACGAACAGCTCGCCGGCCGGATTCCAGGCCATGCCCTGCGGATTGCGGTGGCCGTAGGAATAGACCAGCGAGCCCGGGAAGGGGTTGTCCTGCGGCGCCCGGCCGTCCAGCGTCATGCGCAGCACCTTGCCGGCCAGGTTGCCCCGGTCCTGCGGCCGCTCGCGGTTGGCCGTCCAGCCCGTGGTCACGTACAGGTGTCCGTCCGGCCCGATGGCGATGGCCCCGCCGTTGTAGAGCCGATGGCCGGGGATGCCCGCCAGCAGCACGCGGGTTTCGCGCCAGGCGGTGCCGTCGAACCGCGCCTGGATGACCTTGTTGGTCAGGCCCGCACTGGCCCGGTACGAATGGTAGAAGTAGGCGATGCCGCTTTGCGCGAAATCGCGCGACAGTGCCATGCCGAGCAGGCCCGCGCCGCCTTCATGAACGATGGGGTCGGAGGTCTGGAGCGGATAGCGCTGCTGCCGGCCGTTCTCGATCACGACGATGTTGCCGGCCTTCTCGGTCAGCACGAACCGGTCGCCGGAACGCGCGATGTCCCAGGGATAGTCGAGGCCGTCGCTCACCACCTGCATGGCCCAGTCGCCGGGCGCGGTGGCCTGGATGCGCACGGTGCCGGCCGCGTCCTGTGCCAGGGCCGCCGGGGCGGCACACACCGACAGCGCCTGAACGCACAGGGCGATGAGCAATGGCCTCATGTCAGTGATTCCCTGTCATCCGTTGTTCACAGGTGCTTGCCGAAGAACTCGGCCATCTTGTCCACGGCAGGCGTCACGTACTGCGGCTTGTCGTACAGGTCGAAGTGCGAGGCGCCGGGGACGATCATCAGTTCCTTGGGTTGCTGGGCCTTGGCATACGCCGCTTCGCTGAACTTGCGCGTCTCGGCGCGCTCGCCCGCGATCAGCAGCACCGGCCTGGGCGAGATCAGTTCCATGTGTTCCAGCGGGTAGTACGCCATGTGCAAGCCGGGGCTGGTCACGACGAAGCGGTTGCGGGCATTCGGATGCGCGCCGCGCGGCGTCAGGTAGTACTCGGTCGCCTCGCGGGTGAAGTTGTCGGTGCTGGCATTCACCTGATCGCGCGACGGCAGCAGTTGCTGCACCAGCACGGGCGCGCCGGCGGCTTCCTTGTTCAATTGCTCGTCCACGCTCTGCAGCAGCTTCTGACGATCCTCGGCCGTGACAGGGAGTCCCTGGATGCCGGTGCGGGTCGCATCCCCGATATCGTAGGCAACCACGCTGGCCACCGCCTTCACGCGCAGATCGGTCTGGGCCTCGTGCAGCGTGTAACCACCGCCGGCGCAGACGCCGACCGCACCGATGCGGTTCGCATCGACCTGCGGCAGGCTGGCCAGGTAGCCCACGGCGCTGCGGATGTCCTGCACACGCTCGGCCGGGTCTTCCAGGTCACGCTGCTCGCCGCCGCTTTCGCCGTAGTGCGAGGCATCGTAGGCCAGCGTGATAAAGCCCTTGCGGGCCAGTTGCTGCGCGTACAGGCCGGAGGTCTGCTCCTTCACGCCGCCCCAGGGGTGCGCCACGACGATCGCCGGGTACGTCTTGCTGCTGTCGTAATTGGCGGGCAGGTACAGGTTGCCAGCCATCTGGACACCGCTATTGTTGAATGTGACCTTCTGGGAGCCGACCACGTTGACGCCTTGTGCCACGGTGGTCGGTTCGGCGGCGTGCGCAAACGTGGGTATCGCGAACAGGATCGCGGCGGACATCAATGAGTTTTTCAAGATAGACATTTCGATTCCTTCACTGCTTGGCGTCGCGGGGAATGATCCGCACCGTCGCGGCGCGCGAGCGCTCGCCGATCATGTGCTGTAGATACTGGCTTCCCGAATACTTTGTCCGGTAGGCGTCGTCGATCCGGTCGTTGATCGGCCCTGCGACCGGCTCGAAGGAAACCTCCCTTGTCATGCCGGCAGCGACGATTCGGCCCGCCTTCTCGCGTATCGCAGCCTGATACCACCGGGAGTTGACCCCGTTGTAGGCGCGCACGTAGAGATCGCCATCGACGGCCACGCACCAGATCCACGTGGGCGTGCCATAGGTCACGCCATCCTCGCGGAACGGCGCGATGTGGAGATCGTCGGCCTTGACGATCTTGCTGAGTGCTTCACTTGACCATTTCATTTGTGATTCTCCTGAAGCCTGTGCGGTGGCGGCCTTGCTCGACTGGGGAGCGGCCAGCAGCGCGCTGCCGATTAGCACCACGGCGGCGCCGAATCCCACAAGACTCCTTCTGCTCATCATCATGTTCGTGGCTCCGGGGTGGCGAAGGGGGTGGCAATGCGCCGCCACCTTTCACCATCAGCTTTCGACCTGCTTCTGCTGCGCCGCCGGATACCGATCACCCACGATCTGAATCTTGGAGACGGCGGCCTCCAGCTCCTGCACTTCGGCCGGGGTCAGCGTCACCTCGGCGGTGCGCAGGTTCTCGTCCAGATGGGCCAGCTTGGTGGTGCCGGGAATCGACACGATCCACGGGGCCTTGGCCATCATCCAGGCCAGTGCCACCTGCGCGGAGGTGAGCCCCCGGGTTCTGCCGAAGGTGTTGAGCACTTCCACCACCGCCAGATTCGCCCGGATGGCTTCCGGCGTGAAACGCGGCAGCGTGTTGCGGTTGTCATTGCCGGAATCAAAGCGCGTGTACTCGGTGATGCCGCCGCCAAGGAATCCTCGGTTGAGCGGGCTGTAGGGCACGAAGCCGATCCCCAATTCCTGGAGCACCGGAAACACTTCCCTTTCCTGGCCCCTCCACATCAGGTGGTATTCGCTCTGCACGGCGGTCACCGGCTGCACGGCATGGGCGCGGCGGATGGTCTGCGCATTGACCTCGCAAAGCCCAAAGCGCCTGACCTTGCCTTCCTGGATCAAATCCTTGACGGTGCCCGCGACGTCCTCGATCGGCACAGCGGGATCGAGACGGTGCTGATAGAACAGTTCGATGGTTTCGACCCGCAGACGCTTGAGCGATTCTTCCGCGACACGCCGAATGTTCTGGGGCGTACTGTCCAGCTCGCCCTCGAAGTACTTGCCGTCAACGATGCGGTGTCCGAACTTTGTGGTGATGTTCACCTTGCCCCGGAACGGGTGCAGCCCTTCACCGGCCAGTTCTTCGTTGATCAGAGGACCATAGACTTGGGCGGTGTCGAACAGCGTGACACCGCGCTCGGCTGCCTGATGCAGCAACTCGATCATGGCCTTGCGGTCAGGGTGGTAGCCGCGGTTGTAGTTCATGCCCATGACGCCGAAGCCCAAGGCGGAGACCTCCATGCGGAAGTCGCCTGAACCAAGGGTTCGTTGCTTGGTGATGTTGGGCAGGTCCATGGCATTGCTCTCCGATGAAGTCGTTGTGGCTTGCTGTGCGACGGCCGTTCCCATCATGAGAGGCGTGGCACATACGGCTGCGCCGACCGTTGCGCTTGCCTTCAGCAGGTCGCGTCGGCTGGAGGAAATTTTCTCGTTCATCGGGTCTGCTCCTTCACTATTCAGAGGACAAAAAGCGCCGTATAGCGACGCGACGATCCAGCCTGCACCAGGCGCTCCCAATTCGGCCGGTCGTGACGTTCAGCGCCATGCTGACGCTCATCCGAATCATTCAATCGGGCAACCCATGCGAGAGGCCCATGACGGCTGCGGCGAGTGCTTCTGCGATGCCTCAATGCTCGCTTGCAGGGCTTGGCTTTTGGGGCAGAAGGCCTGCCTTCCTTGGCTGATACTGGACTTTAGGTCGCGCGCCCGACATTGAATAGACGGCAGAATTCGCATACCACCATAAGCTGCACTCATTAATAGAGGCATCAAACACGGTCGGTTTTCGAGCGAAGATCAGATGAAGCCTGTAAAATACAGCCCATCCCATAAAGGAAGTTCATCAATGTCGCGCGACAACTTCAGCGACCTGCTGGCCTTCATCGCCGTAGCGCGCGCTCGCAGCTTCACGCGCGCGGCAGCCCAGCTTCGGGTCACACAGCCCGCCCTGAGCTACACCATCCGGACGTTGGAGGAGAAGCTGGGCGTTCGCCTTCTCACGCGCAGCACGCGGGGCGTGTCTCCTACCGAGGCGGGCCAGCGGCTGCTGGATCGCCTCGCGCCGGAGTTCGACGAAATCGAGGCCGAGATCCAGTCGCTCGGCGAGCTTCGGGACGAGCCCATGGGAACGATCCGCATCACTGCCATCGACTACGCCATCCGAAGCACGCTGTGGCCCAAGCTGGCGAAGTTCCTGCCGAAGTACCCCAGGATCAAGGTCGAGCTGGTCAACGAGTACGAGAGCGTCGATATCGTTGCGCGCGGCTACGACGCCGGCGTGAGGTTCGGCCAGGAACTGGCTCAGGACATGATTTCAGTGCGGATCGGCCCGGACGTTCGCAACTTGGTGGTGGGATCGAAGTCCTACTTCGCGGGGCGCCGGCCACCCAAGACGCCGCGCGACCTCACCGATCACGTTTGTGTCAACCTGCGCACGTCCACGTATGGTGGCCTCTACGAATGGGAGTTCACCAAGGGCAAGCGCGCCGTGAATGCAAGGGTGGATGGAGCGGTCACCTTCAACAACGCCTACGACGTTTTCGAGGCGGTCAAGGCTGGCTTCGGACTGGCTTACCTGCCGGAAGACATGGTTCGTCCCTTGGTGTCAAAGGGGCAACTCGTTTCGGTACTGGAGGACTGGTGCCCGGTGTGGCCCGGGTTCCATCTCTACTATCCGAACCGGCGCCAGCCTTCGCGCGCAATGACCTTGCTGGTCGAAGCCTTGCGCTACAGGCCATAGCTGCGGAGTACTGGTATGTCTGGTGAGAACTTTCGCGACATCCTGGCCTTTCTCGCTGTTGCGCGGGAGCGGAGCTTTACCCGCGCGGCGGCTCAGTTGGGCGTGTCTCAGTCGGCGCTCAGCCACACCATTCGCGCATTGGAAGCGCGGCTCGGGCTGCGTTTGCTGACCCGCACGACCCGCAGCGTATCGCCGACGGAGGCAGGCGAACGGCTGATCCAGCGAGTGGCCCCCCGGTTCGAGGCGATCACCGACGAGCTGGCTGCATTCGAGGAGCTTCGCGACAGGCCCGCGGGAACCGTGCGCATCACCGCGTCTGATTTCGCGGCGAACACGATCCTCTGGCCCAAGCTCTCCAAGCTCCAGCCGAAGTATCCCGACGTCAAGATCGAGATCGCGATCGAACCGGGACTGACCGACATCGTGGCGGAGCGCTTCGACGCCGGTGTTCGTTTCGGCGACCAGATCGCCAAGGACATGACGGCGGTTCGGATTTCGAAGGACATCCGAATGGTGATCGTTGGGGCACCGTCCTATCTGGAAGGACGACCTTTGCCCAAGACCCCATCGGACCTGACCGAGCATGAGTGCATCAACATGCGCTTCTCCATGCGTGGCGGGGTGTATGCCTGGGAACTCAGGAAGGGCCAACGAAACCTGCAGGTACGGGTCGAGGGTTCGTGGACATTCAATTGCATCTACCCGGTTATCGACGCCGCGCTGGCGGGATTCGGCCTGGCGTACATGCCAGAAGAACTGGCACGCCCACATATCAAGACCGGCCGACTTCAAACCGTGCTCAAGGATTGGTGCCCGACCTTTCCTGGGCTCCATATCTTCTTCGCCAGCCGGCGCCAATCGTCGCCCGCACTGTCGCTGATCGTCGAGGCATTGCGCTATCGGCGCTAGCCCGATCAGGGGGCAGCGCTGCGACCCGATTCATGAGCATGATTTATAGCGGCATGTAGTTTCTGACATCTAGTCGCGCGAGGCGGCTCCAACTACATTGAGTAGAAACGCTCATGAGACATAGGGAGCGTTCTCGACGTCCTTTCGTCAATCCCGCTACCCCAAGCCCCGTTCGGGCGTTCTTGGCACGCGGCTCGCCCCAGGGCCTTAGGGACTCGTCAAGTGCGAGGATTGATGTGCCGACCTAGGCGGTCGGCCCAGCGAGAGGGACCTGACATTTCTTGAAAGGAACCGACCATGGAACTCAAACGCGCTGGATCTCAGCCTTCCGCCAAAGGACCTGCCGAATGGTTCACCGGCACGGTACGCATCGACCCGCTGAACAACCCGCCGGCACCGGCCCGTGTGTCGTGTGCCGCTGTCACCTTTGAGCCGGGGGCCCGCTCAGCCTGGCATACCCATCCGCTCGGCCAAACGCTTGTGGTGACGGCAGGCTGCGGCTGGACGCAATGCGAGGGAGAGCCCATCGTCGAGATCCGAGCAGGCGATGTCATCTGGTGCCCGCCTGGGCATAAGCACTGGCATGGCGCTACGCCAACCACCGCCATGACCCACATCGCGATCCAGGAAGCCCTCGATGGAAGGAACGTCGATTGGCTGGAGCACGTGACCGACGAGCAATACCTGGCAGGTCCGCCGCGCAGAGCTGGCGAGAACGGCTGAACCGCCGCCGATAGGCCTCTCTCTACAAGGAAAGTTCCTTTATGCGAATCCCATTCTTCAACCTTCTCTTGACCGCCGCCGCGCTACAGGTTGCCACGGCTGCTGTTGCCGCCCCCCAGGCCGAGAGCGCCGCATCGGCGCCCGCCCAGCAGGAGATCGTGCTTGCAGGAAGTCAGGCTTCGATCGCCGGTCCTGCCGAGACCTTCACCGGCCGGGCGCGGATTGACCCGCTGTGGTCACCCAACAAGGACATCAACGCCGCGGGCGCCATGGTCACTTTCGAGCCCGGCGCGCGCTCAGCCTGGCACACCCATCCCTACGGGCAGCGTCTGGTGGTGAGTTCGGGCGTCGGGCTCGTCCAGGAATGGGGCAAGCCTGTTCAGATCGTGCGCCCGGGCGATGCGATCTGGTGCCCGCCGGGCGTCAAACACTGGCACGGCGCTGCGCCGAAGACCGCCGTGACTTACCTGACGGTCACGGGCACCGTGGATGGCAAGAATGTGGACTGGATGGAGAAAGTCACGGATGACCAATACGAGGGCAAACATGCGCGATGAAAAGCGCCCCATGGCCAAGGTACTGGCCATCATCGCCCTGGGCATGACGACAGCGCTGTGCCAGGCCGCCCCGAATACGCAGGAGTCCAAAGATATGGTCAGTGCATCCACCGCATCTGCAACCCTGTCGGCCCGGCAGCAGGCCATCGTTCCCATCGGGGCCTTCGCTGCAGCGGGTGACATCGCCAAACTGAATACGGCCCTGAATCAAGGTCTGGACGCCGGCCTGACTGTCAGTGACACGAAGGAAATCCTCGTGCAGCTTTACGCCTACGCGGGCTTCCCGCGCAGCCTCAATGCGCTGGGCGAACTGATGAAGGTACTGGAAGCGCGCAAGCAGCGCGGCATCCAGGACGCCCCCGGTCATCTACCCAGCCGCGCCATTCCGAAGGGTGACGCGCTGCTCGCCGCGGGCACGGCCAACCAGACCAAGCTGGCGGGCGCGCCGGTCAAGGGACCGCTCTTCGACTTCGCTCCCGCCATCGATGACTACCTCAAGACGCATCTGTTCGGTGACATCTTTGAGCGCGACAACCTCGACTGGCAAAGCCGCGAGCTGGCCACGGTGGGCATGCTGTCGGCGTTCCCGGGCGCCGAGTCGCAACTGCAATCGCATATGGGCATCAGCTTGAACACCGGCCTGACGGCCGATCAACTGCGCCAACTCACCCAGGTGCTGGCCGACCGCGTGGATGCCGAGCATGCCCGCCGTGCGCGCGAGGCGCTGGAGCGTCAACTGGCCACCAAGTCGGGAGCAAAATAACCATGCAAGCCACCATGCTCTATGGTCCGCGGGACATCCGCTTCGAGGATCGACCCGACCCACAGATTCTCAAGCCCACGGACGCCATCGTGCGCATCGCCGCAGCCTGCGTGTGCGGCTCGGATTTGTGGCCATACCGTGGCATCCAGCCCATCACCGAACCCATGCCGATGGGGCACGAATACTGTGGCGTGGTGGAAGACGTCGGCAGCGAGGTGCGCCACATCAAGCCGGGCCAGTTCGTCATCGGCTCGTTCTTCGCCTCGGACAATGCCTGCCCGGTCTGCCAGCACGGCTACCAATCCTCCTGCCAACAGGCGGAGTTTGTCGGCGGCGCCCAGGCACCGCTGCTGCGCGTCCCCCTCGCCGACGGTACTTTGGTTGCCACGCCGGGCACTCCCTCGAAGGAGTTGATTCCAAGCCTGCTGGCCACGTCCGATGTATTGGGCACAGGCTGGTATGCGGCCGTGGCGGCGAACGTCAAGCCAGGCGTAACAGCCGTGGTCGTCGGTGATGGTGCGGTGGGGCTCCTCGGCGTGCTTTCTGCCAAGCAGATGGGTGCTGAACGGATCATCGCGATGAGCCGGCATGCCTCCCGTCAGAAGCTCGCTCTCGAATTCGGCGCGACCGACATCGTGACCGAGCGTGGAGAAGACGGCGTGGCACGCATCATGGAAATGACCGATGGCCTCGGAGCCGACTCCGTCCTGGAGTGCGTTGGCACCCAGGAATCCATGATGCAAGCGATTCATTCCGCTCGGCAAGGCGGATATGTTGGCTATGTCGGCGTTCCACATGGCGTCGAACTCAACGGCGAAGAATTGTTCTTCGAGCACGTTCATCTCCATGGTGGACCGGCACCAGTTCGTCAGTTCCTTCCCGAGTTGATCGACTTGGTTTGGCAGGAGAGGATCAATCCCGGCAAAGTGTTTGATCTGACCCTACCGCTGGATCAAGTGGCCGAAGGTTACCGCGCGATGGACGAACGTCGTGCGATCAAGACCTTGTTGATTCCCTGATGCCCGTGCAAGCGCAGAACACGGATGCTTCAGGCGTTTCTGTCTCGTGAGCTAGCTAAAAGGGCCTCTACAGGTGGCCCTGCGCATGCCAAAGGTTGCTGAGCCTCAGCCGTTCAGGGGGCGCATCGCTTGGCTCGCACCGGATATTCGAGATAGCGATGAATAGCGCTAGCTGACTCGGCAGATTTTTACGAGGGCCGCTGACCGATCACGGGAGGGGTTAATCCGCGAAGCAGTCGCATAAAAGGATGTTCATACCAAAGGAGGCTTACCTGTGGAATTGCGACATCTTCGCTTTTTTGTTGTTCTGGCCGAGGAGTTGCATTTCACGCGCGCAGCCGAGCGCTTGCATATCGAACAGCCGCCTTTGTCGCGAGCTATCAAGGAGCTTGAGGAAGAATTGGGTGTGCAGCTCTTCGATCGGAACCGCCGCAGAACCGCGTTGACTGCGGCGGGCACAGCGTTCTTAGAAGACACCCGCCGTCTTTTCACCGTGTTGGAGCAGGCACGAGAGAACGCTAAGGCCATCGGCTCAGGCTTGCGGGGCAGCATCCGCATCGCGATATCAGACGGCGCGATCGATCCTCGACTGTCGGTGTTTCTCGCCCGTTGCCGCGAGGAGGAACCAGAGATCGAGATACGCTTGTCCGAAGTGCACTTGGCCGAGCAGTTGCGCGGTCTGCGATCGGGCGACTTCACGATCGGGTTCGCGCACACGGCCGATGTCGGTTTGGGCATTGTTGCCGAGCCCATCTGGCAAGACCCGTTGGTGATCGCCGTGCCAGCCCGGCACGCACTGCTCGCCCACAAGAGGGTTCCGCTCCATGAACTCGGGGGGCACCCGCTTGTCTTGTGCGACCCGAAGGCATGCGAGGGATACTGCCGCGAACTTACTCGGCTCCTGCAAGGGCTAGAGCCCAAGCTGAACGTCGTCGAGGAGGTGTCCTCGCTGGATATGATGCTCACTTTGGTCGGAGCAGGCTACGGCGTTGGGTTCATGACGGCGACCAAGATTCCGGTCTCCCAACGGCCTGATGTGGTGATCCGTCCCTTGGCGATGGATTCAGCCGTGATCACCACCTATCTGCTTCGGCCCGACAGCACCAGTTTGTCGGCTTCGCTGGAGCGGTTTATCGTCCGCTTACGCGACTCTGCGGGCAGTTGACGGATTCCAGCCTCGGGCCCCTTCAAGCATCAGTTTCGGCACGCAGATTGCGTTCGGTGGCCGTCATCAGTTCAGCGGCGCTCACTTTGAGCGCCACAGAAATTTTCAGTATTAGGGGAAGCGTGGGCACGTGTTCACCACGCTCGATCTTGCCCATGTGCGAGCGCGAAATGCTTGCCCGAGATGCGAACTCGTCTTGAGCGATTCCTTGAGCGACGCGCGCAGCGCGCACGGCCTGTCCGAAGGCTAACGCCACCTCGGATTCATACGTGGATGTGCCAGAAGGACGACCTGGCTGAATTGTTGATTTCTGCATTAGCAGAAGCGTCGAACAATCCACCGTAATTAACCACGTTATTGTTAACGACGTTAAACTTCACTCTTAGCTATCATGTTGGCTCGTCGTTCTGACCACATTCCTTCTTGGGGGCCCTCATGCATGACGCCACCAGCCAGTTTTCCCATTTCAGGCTCGCGATAGCGCCTGGGGTGCCGTCCTCATATCTCTCCACGCTTCTTGCGCGTCAGCGTACGGAAGAGCCGGAAATCACGATCTCGTTCTTTGAGGTTTCGGATGACGACCTGGTGACAGGCCTTCATGAAAGCCGCTACGACGCAGGGATGTCGCTTCGAAGCGTGAGTACTCCGTCCCTGGAAAGCCAACCGTTGTGGATCGAGAGCATGGCTGTTGCCATGCCACTGCAGTCCCCTCTGCTTGGTCAGGCGAAACTTACGCTCGCCGAGCTTCTTGACTACCCCGTGTTTCGCTGGCCGGTCGAGACATGTTCACTGCTGGACCAAGGGCTGTCCTCCTGGCCGCCATTGGGCCAGCAAAGCATTCAGCATGTGACTTCGTTCGAGATGATGGCGCTCTGGGTCGCCGCTGGCTATGGTGTTGGGATATCCACGCAATCACGCATTGAGCACGCTCGTGCCTGGGGGATCGCCGTGCGGCCGCTTTCCGACGGGCCCTACGAGGTCGTGACTCATCTGCAACGGCCCAGCGGGCGCGCCAATGCTGTTTCCGAGCGGTTCGAGCGCCGGGCGATGCACGTTGCCAGGGAGAGCGCAACCTATCCGATTAGCCGGCTGCGCAGCACATCACTCGCGCTCGATGACCCGGAGTAGTGCCGTTCTACGCTTCGACATGGGACCAAACGCCTTCGTGACGTCTTCAACGCTTTTCCCTGCCTGCAATGCGTCGAGGATGTCGGCCCAGTCCTGCATGATCACCTTGCGCGATTCCACGAACTTCGTGTGGTCGTAGGGGGCACGCGAGGAGTCCTTGTTCTTCTTGGAGTGCGCGAGTTGGAGATCAACCCGTTTTTCAGGGTATCCCAGCAATCCGAGAATCGTCGTGGCAGTTGAACGAAAGCCGTGGGACGAAAACCGCCCGGCATAGCCCATGCGTTTGAGTGCTTGGTTGAGCGTCGTTGCCGACATCACCTGCCCCGGCTTCCTGTAGCTCGGGAACAAGACCTTTCCACCGCCAGTTAGAGCATGAAGCTCCCTTAGCCCAGCCACCGCCTGCCGCGACAGCGGAACCAGATGAGGGCGCCGCATCTTCATACGCTCGGCAGGAATCGACCACATGGCATTGTCCAAATCGAACTCTTCCCATGATGCCTTGCGCAGTTCGACCGTGCGCACATAGGTCAAGGCCATCAACTTGAGGGCGAGCACCGTCGTTCGATACCCCCCTTCGTTGTCCACTCGATTCAGAAAGTCCGGGATCTCAGCCCACGTTAGCGGAGGGTTATGGCGGACTTGAGGGCGCTTGACCAGTCCCTTGAGTAAGGCGGCAGGATCGAATTCGCAGAGACCCTGGGCGGCCGCATAGCTGAAGATCTGTCCACTCCACTGGCGGATAAGGATCGCCACAGTCTTCGCATCACGAGCAGCCACATCCTTAATGATGGGACGCAGATGCGGGGCCCTGATGGTGCTGATCGGCAGCTTGCCGATCCGGGGAAATACGTCCTTCTCAAGGTAACTGGTGACCTGGTTGGCGTAGTACTCGCTCCAGTGGGCATTGCTAGCGATCCACTCCCGAGCAACGGTCTCGAACGTGCGCTCGTATGTGTCGGCCTGGAGGGCTATCGCCGCCTTTTTCTCCACGATGGGATCAAGTCCCTTCTTGACCAACGCCTTTGCCCGGTCACGTTCGGTACGAGCTGCCTCCAACGTGATCTTTGGGTACACCCCGATCGAGTACACCTGTTCAGCACCACCTAGCCGGTAGCGATACCACCAGAGCTTGGAGCCATTGGGCTGAACGCGCAAAAAGAGGCTGCCTCCGTCCCGGAGCTGGTACACCTTTGGCTTGGGCTGCGCCGTTTCCACCTTGCGCGCCGAGAGAAGATTGAGAGCAGTAAGTGCCATGTGTATAACGCCTCCAAACTGACCCGTTACACACTCTATTACACACAAGAGCACTGGATTTGTCTAGCGTTTGGAAGCGCTTGATGGATCATCAACCCTTTAAAAACATGGACTTATGAATATTCAGTGGAGGTCAATGGAGGCCGGTGGACGCCAATCGTAGTTATCGACCATCAGCAGCATGGAATCTGGTCCTGGTAGCGGCTTGGTTTCTGGGCGTAAGCGGGGGCAAGGCGCATCGCGGGCACATGGCGCAGTTGGCGCGACCTCCAGGCCTCGATCATGGCGGGATCTCGGGAATAATCTGGGGGCATTCACCCGTTCTAGTCCACCCGGGATGCGGCACAGTTTGCCAGCCTGCGCCGGGGTCCCGGATAATGTTGGGGACGTGCACGCACCGACTCTCGGCGCCCTCTGGCGCGCGAGGACGTGGCTTTTGTCGCATGGAGCAGGGGTGGCCGCTACAGGACTGGCCAGTAACGAGCTTCGGTGCGACAGCCGGATGGAAAATCACCCAAGGGGAAGCATGGAATCGACGACAGCGCGCAAGCGGAGCTACATGCCGCACGTAGACGGGTTGAGGTGCCTGGCCGTCATGTCGGTGCTCTTGTTCCATTTCGGCGTGCCGGGACTGGGTGGCGGCTACATCGGCGTAGACGTCTTCTTCGTCATCAGCGGCTTCTTGATCACCAACATTATCGTGGACGAGGTCCTGTCCACGAGCGGCTTCAGCTTCCGCAACTTTTATTCGCGGCGCATTCGGCGCATCGTACCAGCGCTGCTCGCGACGCTGGCGGCCACTACGCTCCTCGCCCTCCTGAGCCTGACTCCTGCCGACCTCGTAGCCTATGGGAGGTCCCTGGCGGCTTCGGCGGCATCCGTCTCGAACCTGCTGTTCTGGTCGGAAAGCGGCTACTTCGATGCAGCATCCCAGACCAAGCCGCTCCTCCACACCTGGTCTCTTAGTGTTGAAGAGCAGTTCTATCTGTTCTGGCCGGCGCTCATCTACCTGTGCTTCCGCTGGTTCGGCAGGAAGGGCCTGCTGGGCGGCATCATCGTCGCCGGACTGCTGAGCTATCTGGCCAACCACCTGGTGGCATCGCACCAGCACGTGGGCTACAAGGCATCGCTGTTCTTCCTGCCACAGTATCGCGTCTTCGAGTTCGCGATCGGTGCAACGGGCTGCTTCCTGCAAGGGAAGTTGCCCTCCTCGCGTCGGCTGCACGACCTGATGATGGCCGCAGGCCTGGCACTCGTCGTCCATTCGATCGCGACCCTGCGCGAGGGCATCGTCTTCCCTTATGCCAATGCGATCGCGCCCTGCGTCGGCACGCTGCTGATCATTCTCGCCCGCGAATCGACGGTCGTCGGGGTGCTTTTCACCAACCGAGTATCGGTTTGGATCGGCAAAATCAGCTATTCGCTGTATCTGACGCACTGGCCGGTAGTCGTGTTTATCACGCAATACCTGCCGACCGCGGACTGGGGCATTCGATTCGCGTTCATGGCCCTGCTGTCGCTGGCCAGCGCGGTCATCCTGCACTACTACGTCGAGGTCCGGTTCCGGCATGCAGGCCCGTCTACGGAAACCCGGCGGATCGTCGGCAAGGCCGTCACCGCCGCGGCGACGCTTTGTGTGTTGGGTGCCGTCATACTGACCTCCGATGGGATGACATGGCGTTACCGGCTCTTCACGCCCGGCACCTTGCCAGGCAGCACCACATTGCTCGCCATTTCCAGCGCCGCGGCGCAGGGGACGCCGGCCGCCCAGGCCGCGGACGAATCGGTCGTTCGGCCTTTCACGCCGCTCAGCTCGACCGAAATCGATGCCGGCAAGGGCCGGCGGTTCACCTATCTGCCGGCCGCCTGCCACATCGAGTCGCTCCAGGACAGGAACCAATGCTTCATGGACCGGCCGGTCCAGGTGCTGATCTTCGGAAACTCGCACGAGCCGGACGCATACAACGCGTTTCACCACATTTTCGGCAAGGACGAACGGGTCAACCTGATCAGCTTCGGCACGGTCAACAACTGCGACATGAAGCTCACCGCCACCTCGGTCTCCTCGAACACGCCGGAGTTGGCGTGTGACCAGCGCTTCAAGGTATTGAATGACCCCGCGTTCGTCAGGCAACTCGACATCGTGGTGTACAACACCCACATGGGCTTCGACGAGGTTGCGCGCAACCTCTGGGAAACGATGGCGTTGCTGCTGAAGAAGAACCCATCGCTGCGCCTCGTGGCGATCGGATCGTATCTGCAGACCTCCGCCGAGTGTTCCTCGCTCTACAACAAGTACCGAACCTACGACGCCTGCAAGAGCGAAGAATTCGTGAACTACTGGGCACCCGACGAGCGGGCACGCTCCCCGATCCCCGAGGTGAAGACGCTGGATTACCTGTACATCAGCAAGTACGAGCTGTTCTGCACCGATAACAGGATGGATACCTGCGCTACATTCGCGAACGGCGAGCCCGCGTTCTATGACCAGCATCATCTCTCGCTGGGATTCGCCGAGTACATGGGCGACAGGATTGTGGAACTGCACAGACGCGACTTGGCCGACCTGGGCTTTCCTGTTCCGACGCAGGCGCATTAGATGTGCCTGCAACCAACGACGACGACGCACATGACTGCTGCGGCCTGTCCCGATCACCTGGGCAGCGCTGGACATCAGGATCGGCCTCGCAGCGCGGCGTAAACGTCGCACAAGGCATCGACCATAGCGGCGGTGGTCGCCCATGAAGTGACGAAGCGGATTACCACCTCGTCGTCGGCGCGGGTCTCCCAGCATTCAAAGTCATAGCGTTGCGCCAGCGCCTGCAACTGCGTCGGGCTCACGACCACGAACTGCTGGTTGGTCGGCGAATCGACGGCGAAATCGGCGCCGGCGACGGCGAGGCCCTCGCGCAGGCGCTGCGCCATCGCGTTGGCATGCGCCGCCAGCTCGAAGTACAGCCCGTCCTCGAACAGCGCCTCGAACTGCGTGCCCAGCACCATGCCCTTGGCCAGCATCGCGCCGCGCTGCTTGACGAGGTAGCGCACGTCCGCCTTGAGGGCGGGATTGAAGATCGCCAGCGCCTCGCCGAGCAACGCGCCGTTCTTGGTGCCGCCGATGTAGCAGGCGTCGCTCAGCGCGGCGATGTCGGCCAGCGACAGGTCGTTGCCCGGCGCGGTCAACGCCACGCCGAGGCGCGCGCCGTCGACGAACAGCAGCAGCCCCTCGATGCAGCAGAAATCGGACAGCGCCTGCAGTTCGGCGCGCGAGTAGATCGTGCCCAGCTCGGTACTCTGCGAGATGTACACCAGGCGCGGCTGCACCATGTGCTCGTTGTCGTGCGCGGCCAGCAGCGGCGCGATGTCGCCCGGGGAGAGCTTGCCGTCCGCGGTCGGCACGGTCAGCACCTTGTGGCCGGTGGCCTCGATCGCCCCGGTCTCGTGCGTGGCGATGTGGCCCTGCACGCTGGCGATGGCCGCCTGGTGCGGCCGCAGGAACGCGGAAAGCGCCACCAGGTTGGTCTGGGTGCCGCCCGCCAGCAAGTGCACCTCGGCGTCGGGCCGTCCGCAGGCGCCGCGGATCAGCTCGGCCGCGCGCAGGCTGTGGCGGTCCAGGCCATAGCCGGCGTTGCGTTCCGCGTTGGCGGCGACCAGCGCCTGCAGCACGCGCGGGTGCGCGCCGTCGTTGTAGTCGTTGCGGAAGCTGATCCTGCCGGTGCCGGATTGTCCGTCCATCACAGCCCCTTGGCGGCCTGCGCCACCGCGCGGAACAGCGCGCGCCCCTTGTTCATCGTCTCCTGCCATTCCAGGTCCGGATCGGAGTCGTAGACCACGCCGCCGCCGGCCTGCACGTAGAGATGCCCGTCCTGGATCACCGCGGTGCGGATCGCGATCGCGGTGTCGGCATCGCCGTGCCAGCCGATGTAGCCGACCGCGCCGGAATAGACGTTGCGCCTGACCGGCTCCAGCTCGCGGATGATCTCCAGCGCGCGGATCTTGGGGGCGCCCGACACGGTGCCGGCCGGGAACGTCGCGCGCAGCACGTCGGCATAGCTGAGCCCGGCCTTCAGCGTGCCGGTGACCTCGCTGACGATGTGCATGACGTGGCTGTAGCGCTCGATCACGAACGATTCCCTGACCTGCACGCTGCCAGCCTCGGCGACGCGACCGACGTCGTTGCGGCCCAGGTCGATCAGCATCACGTGCTCGGCGCGCTCCTTCGGATCGGCCAGCAACTCCTCTTCCAGCGCCTTGTCCTGCTCGGGCGTGGCGCCGCGCGGACGGGTGCCGGCGATCGGGCGCACGGTGACCTCGCCGTCGCGCAGGCGCGCCAGGATCTCCGGCGAGGAACCGACCACCTGGGTGCCGCCGACGTCGATGAAATACATGTACGGCGACGGGTTGAGCGCGCGCAGCGCGCGGTAGACGTCGATCGGGCGGGCGCGGAACGGCACCCGCAGGCGCTGCGAGGGCACCACCTGGAAGATGTCGCCGGCGCGCACGTACTCCTGCGCCTTGCGCACCACGTCGTGGTACTGCTCGCGGGTGAAGGACGAGCGGAAGTCGGCCTCGTCGATCGCGTCGGAGACCTGCGCCTGCGGATAGCCGGCGCCGGCCTGGCGCAACCGGTGCGCCAGTTCGTCCAGGCGCCGGTTGGCGCGCGCGAAGGCCTGCGGCTGGCGCGGATCGGCATGCACGATCAGGTACAGCCGGCCCTTGAGGTTGTCGAACACCGCCAGCTCCTCGGAGAGCATCAGCAGGATGTCCGGGGTACCGAGCTCGTCGGGCTTGTCGCCGGCGGCCAGGCGTGGCTCGATGTACTGGATGCACTCGAAGCCGAACCAGCCGACCAGGCCACCGGTGAAGCCCGGCAGGCCGTCCAGCTTCGGCACCGAGTGCCGCGCGCGCAGCGCCTCGACCTCGGCCAGCGGGTCGGCGACCTCCCGCGTCTCCACCACCTCGCCCAGCTCGCAGGTCTCGAGCGTGTGTCCGCGGAAGCTGTACACGCGCCGCGCCGGCAGGCCGATGATGGAGTAGCGGCCGAAGCGCTCGCCGCCTTCGACCGATTCGAACAGATAGGTGTAGGGGCCGTCGGCGAGCTTCAGGTAGACCGAAAGCGGCGTGTCCAGGTCGGACAGCACTTCGCGGACGACAGGGATGCGGGTGTGGCCTTCAGCGGCCTGGCGCTGGAACTGCTCTGCGGTGATCAAGACGACTTTCCTTCCGGGGGGCGGCGGTGACGAAGCGGACGACGGCAACGGGCCACCATCGCCACCAGCGGCGAGCGGAAGAGAAGGAACGCGGGGTCGTCAGGCTGGACACCGGGCTACTGTACCGCACCCGCGTGCGCGATGCAGGCTCGCTTGCAGCCGAAACCGTCGGCGGGTCCCTCGCGGCGGCGGGCCGCCCGGCCTCAATCCGACAGCAACGGGCAATCGGCCGGCAGGTGCATGCGCAGGCGGCCGGGCACGCAGTCGATGCGGAAATGCCGCGAGGTCTCCGGCTCGCCGTCCAGGTTGAGCGTCAGCGGCTCGGGCGCGTCGATCTCCAGCCACGGCAACTGCGCACGCTCGGCCACGCGCTCCAGCGCCGCGCGCTTGCCGCCGGTGACCAGCGCCCCCAGCGTGCCGGCGACCTCGCCGCTCAGTTCCGGCACGATCGTCACGTCGAGCAGGCCGTCGTCGATCCGCGCCTCCGGGCACAGGGCCTGGCCGCCTCCGGCCTGGCGCCCGTTGCCGATGCCGAGCGCGATGAAGCCGCCCTGCCAGTGGAAGTCCGGCCCGCGCAGCGAAGCCTGGACCGGCTCGATCCGGCCCAGGCGGGACATGCCGGTGATCAGGTAGGCCAGCCCGCCGAGCATCTTCTTGAGCCCCTCGTCGGTTTCCACGGTCACCTGCGTGCCGAAGCCGCCGCTGGCGACGTTGGCGCACCAATGCGGCCCGTGGTCGGCCTCCACGCGCAGCAGGTCGATCGCGCGGGCGGGACTGCCGGCGATCAATCGCAGCGCCGCCAACGCCTCCTCCGGGATGCCCGCCGCGGCCGCGAAGTCGTTCGCCGTCCCCAGCGGCACCAATCCCAGGGTCGGCAACGCCCCGGCCGGTTCGTCGCGGTGCGCCAGCGTGGTCGCCACCTCGCTCAGGGTGCCGTCGCCGCCGGCCGCGATCACGGTATCCACGCCGGCGGAGATGGCCTCGGCGACGTAGCGCTCGGCATCGCCGTCTTCCCAGGTCACCCGCACGTCCAGCCGGACGCCGCGCTCGCGCATGTGGCCCACCGCCGCGCGCAGCGCGTCGTCGCCCGCGGATTTTCCGTTGAGGATCAGTCGCCAGTGGGGGGGCATCGGCATCCGGCCACGAGGAAGGAAGCGGCAGGCTAGCAGCGCGCGGAACCGGGCATCGTGAACGCCGCGCCTGTCATCACCGTGTCATCGCCCATCCGGAACATGGAAGGCCATAGCAGGGACGATGGGCGGAGGCAGGATAAGCCTCCAATTTTCCAGCGGGGATCGCGTCGGGCGGCGCGGTCCCCGTTTTTCTTCGAGGCGTGGTTCTATTGCGCCGGCTACCGGGCGCGGGGCGCGGGCGAGCGCCCGGCGGCGAAATCCGCCAGCGTCTGACCCTCCAGGCGATAGACCGTCCACTCGTCCATCGGCCTGGCGCCGACGGCGCGGTAGAAGTCGATCGCCGGCCGGTTCCAGTCCAGCACCGACCATTCGAAGCGGCCGCAGCCCTTGTCCACCGCCAGCCGCGCGAGATGGCGCAGCAGCGCCAGCCCGGCCCCGAGGCCGCGATGCTCGGGGCGCACGAACAGGTCCTCCAGATAGAGGCCGTTGCGCCCGAGCCAGGTGGAGTAGTTGAAGAAGTAGACGGCGAAGCCGATCGCCACGCCTTCGTGCTCGCACACCAGCGCATGCGCGGTGGCGCCCTCGCCGAACAGGCTGGCGCGCAGGTCCTCGACGCTGGCCTTGACCGCGTCGGGCTCGCGCTCGTAGACCGCGAGCGCGGTGACCAGTTCGTGCAGCAGCGGTGCGTCGTCCGGCGTGGCGGCGCGGATGCCGAGAGCGCTCATCCGCGCCTGGCCCCGGCCACCGCGGCGCGCATCTTGCCGATCACTTCCGCGTAACTTTCCTGCGTGGAGCCCGGGGCATTGAAGATCGCCGAGCCGGCGACGAAGGTGTCCGCGCCGGCGGCGGCGATCGCGCCGATGTTGTCGGCCTTGACGCCGCCGTCGATCTCCAGCCGGATCGGCTTGCCGAGCGCGTCGATCTTCCGCCGCACCACCTTGAGCTTCTCCAGCGCGGAAGGAATGAACGCCTGGCCGCCGAAGCCCGGGTTGACCGACATCAGCAACACCATGTCCAGCTCCGGCAGCACCCAGTCGAGGATGTCCACCGGGGTGGCCGGGTTCAGCACCAGCCCGGCCTGGCAGCCATGCGACTTGATCAACTGGATCGTGCGATGGACGTGGCGGCTGGCCTCGGGATGGAAGCTGATCAGCGTGGCGCCGGCCTCGGCGAAGTCCGGCACGATGCGGTCCACCGGCTCGACCATCAGGTGCACGTCGATCGGCGCGACGACGCCGTGCTTGCGCAGCGCCTGGCAGACCATCGGGCCGATGGTCAGGTTCGGCACGTAGTGGTTGTCCATCACGTCGAAGTGCACCCAGTCGGCGCCGGCCTCCAGGACGGCGTCGACCTCCTCGCCGAGGCGGGCGAAATCGGCGGACAGGATGGACGGGGCGATGATGCAGTCGGACATGGCGGTTCTCGGAGCGGAATGGCTAGCGCCGGCGCAGGCGCTGGATGCGGTCGTAGGCGGCATTGATCTCGCTGGCGCGGCGCTCGGCCTGGCGGCGCTGCTCCGGATCGGCACGTGCGACCTTGTCGGGGTGGTACTGCGACATCAACCGGCGATAGGCCAGTTCGATCTCGGCATTGCTGGCATCCGGGGTCAGCCCCAGCGCCCGGTAGGGATCGTCGCGCCGGGCCTTGAACCAGCCGGCATCGACCGCGTGGCCGACCAGCAGGCCCAGCAGCACTCCCAGCGACGGCGAACCGCGGAACAGCAACGCGCCGAGCAGGGCGCCGAGCAGTTTTCCGTACCAGGGCATGGGGCGTGGGCAGGGCCGGGAGGCGGGCCTGCCAGTTTAACCGAACGCCCCATGGACGGCCCTGCAAAAACCCCTGCGGCAGCCCCCGAAGCGCCGTACACTACGCGGCCCGCCGTCCAGCCGCGGGCCCGCCGGGTCCCGGGGACAGCGCCAACGCGAAGTTCCAGAGGAGTGCCTGTGTCGACCACGCTGTTGCAATCCGATCTCCCCGGCCTGCCGTTGCGTCACCGTGGCAAGGTCCGGGACGTCTTCGACATCCCCCGCGAACGGCTGCCGGCCGGCACGCCGCCCGGCGACTACCTGCTGATCGTCGCCACCGACCGCCTCTCCGCCTTCGACGTGGTGCTGCCCGACCCGATCCCCGGCAAGGGCGAGATGCTGTGCCAGGTCTCCAACTTCTGGTTCCGCAAGACCGAGCACCTGATGCCCAACCACCTCACCGGCATCGACGTGGCCAGCGTGCTGCCCGAGGGCGTGGACAAGGCCCTGTACACCAAGCGCGCAGTGGTGACCAAGAAGCTCAAGCCGGTGCCGGTGGAAGCCATCGCCCGCGGCTACCTGATCGGCAGCGGCTGGAAGGACTACCAGCGCACCGGCAAGGTCAGCGGCATCGAGCTGCCCGACGGCCTGCGCCAGGCCGAGAAACTGGCCGAACCGATCTTCACCCCCTCCACCAAGGCCGCGGTCGGCGACCACGACGAGAACATCGACTTCGACACCATGGTGAAGGCGGTCGGCACCGAACTGGCCGAACGCGTGCGCGACGCCACCCTGCGCATCTACCGCTTCGCCGCCGACTACGCGGCCGAGCGCGGCATCCTGCTGGCCGACACCAAGTTCGAGTTCGGCACCGACGCCGACGGCCGCCTGTACATCATGGACGAGATGCTGACCCCCGACTCCTCCCGCTACTGGCCGGCCGACCAGTACGAGGTCGGCACCAGCCCCCCGAGCTACGACAAGCAGTTCGTGCGCGATTACCTGGAAACCCTGGACTGGGGCAAGACCGCCCCCGGCCCGGAGCTGCCGCAGGACGTGATCGACCGCACCCGCGCGAAGTACGCCGAGGCGCTGCAGCGGTTGGCGGGGATCAGCGTGGATTGAGGCAGCGATCTCCGAAGGGATCGCAAGCCCTGCCGATCATGCAAAAGGCCGCGCCATGCGCGGCCTTTCATTTGGCGCGACGCACCGCGCATGCGATGGCGCATACCGTCGCGTGCGGAACGCGCTTCTCTTTACGCGGCCGCCACGCGCAACGCCTGCGCGTGCGTGACATCCAGGGCTTGCTCGACCAGCGACCAATCCGCGCCCGGGCGGTGCGCGCCTTCGCTCAGTATCTGGCGGAAGGCGCGGCCGCCTGGTTGTCCATGGAACAGGCCGAGCACGTGGCGGGTGATGTGCTTGAGCGCCAGGCCTTCGGCCAGGCGCGCTTCCACGTAGGGACGCAGCGCGCGCAGCAGATCGGCGCGCGCCCGTAGCGGCGTACCGTACAGCGCGGACTGCATCTCGTGCAGCACATAGGGTTCGTGATAGGCGGCGCGCCCGATCATCACGCCGTCGACGCGGGCCAGGTGGTCCTGCGCGGCAGCGACGCTGGCGATACCGCCGTTGAGCACGACCGGCAATGCCGGGCGCTCCTGCTTCAGCCGGTACGCCCAGTCGTAGCGCAGCGGCGGGATCTCGCGGTTTTCCTTGGGCGAAAGGCCTTGCAGCCAGGCATTGCGCGCATGCACCACGACCATCGCGCTGCCTGCCGCGACGACCTGATCGACGAAGCTGGCGAACAGCGCGTAATCGTCGTCTTCGTCCACGCCGAGGCGGCACTTCACCGTCACCGGGATCGAAACCGCGGCGCGCATCGCGGCGACGCAGTCGGCGACCAGCGCCGGTTCGCGCATCAGGCAGGCGCCGAACCGTCCGGCCTGCACGCGGTCGGACGGGCAGCCGCAATTGAGGTTGACCTCGTCGTAGCCCCAGTCCTGCGCGATGCGCGCCGCCTGCGCCAGCAGCGCGGGATCGCTGCCGCCAAGCTGCAGGGCCACCGGATGCTCGGCCGGATCGAACCCAAGCAGGCGCTCGCGGTCGCCATGGATCACCGCATTGGCGTGCACCATCTCGGTATATAGCCGCGCCGACGGCGCCAGCAGCCGGTGGAACACGCGGCAGTGGCGATCGGTCCAATCCATCATGGGCGCGACGGACAGGCGCAGGGAATCGGCGTAGCGGGCCGGTGCGGAGGGAATCGCTTGGGTCATGACAAAAGCGCCTGTCGCACGGGGCGGGCGAGGCGGTGGGAACGGGACGAGGGCCGATAGCTTACATGCGGCGTCTGAACGGACATGGCATTCACGCGGCTTGCGCGTCATAGGCCTGGCGCGCCTGCAGGATCGCCGGGTGCACCTGTGCGGCCCAGTCGATCAGGGCGCCAAGCGGCACCAGCATCGATCGCCCGAGCCCGGACAGGCGGTATTCCACGCTAGGCGGCTTGGTCGGGAAGACATGCCGGGTGATCAGGCCGTCGCGTTCCAGGTCGCGCAGGCTCTGGGTCAGCATGCGCTTGGAGATGTCCGGCAGCGCGCGATGCAGCTCGCCGAAGCGCAGCGGCCTCTCGCCCAGCGCGACCAGGATCAACGTGGTCCATTTGGCGGCGAGGTGGTCGAGCACGTCGCGCACCGGGCACTTGCCCTGCAGCTCGGCATTGCCGAGCACGGCGGATATCGGGATGGACATGCGGGTTCCTTGCAGGTAACCAAGGGAGGGGAAACTGCCTTCTTACGCGGCTCGGTTTCGGTCTCTATTCTAGACCATGTCTCTCCCGCGAATCCCCGCACGAAGCAGCACACGCTCATGTGCGCGGATTCGGTCCCGAAACCTGACAGGAACCGCGCCATGCCCCGCACATCTCCCCGCTTGCTCGTTACCGCCGCCACCGGCCAGCTCGGCCGCAAGGTGGTCGCCGAATTGCTCAGGAAAGTCCCCGCCACCGACCTGGCCGTGGCCGTGCGCAACGCCGGCAAGGCCGCTGACCTGGCCAGCGCCGGCGTGGACGTGCGCGTCGCCGACTACGCGCGCGCCGAGGGTTGGGATGCAGCCTTGTCCGGGATCGAACGGGTGCTGCTGATCTCCTCCAGCGAGGTCGGCCAGCGCGTCGCCCAGCACCGCAACGTGATCGATGCGGCGGTGCGCGCCGGCGTCGCGCTGATCGGCTATACCAGCGTGCTGCGCGCCGACACCAGCGAACTCGGCCTGGCCGTGGAGCACCGCGAGACCGAGGCGCTGCTGCGTGCTTCGGGCCTGCCGGTGGTGCTGTTGCGCAACGGTTGGTACACCGAGAACCTCACCTATTCGCTGGCGCACGAACTTGCCAGCGGCGTGCGCTTCGGCAGCGCCGGCGACGGCCTGATCTCGACCGCCAGCCGCGACGACTACGCTGCAGCCGCCGCGACGGTGCTCGCCGGGAACGACCATGCCGGCAAGACCTATGAAATGGCCGGCGACAGCGCTTATACGCTGGCCGAATACACCGCCGAAGTAAGCCGGCTCTCCGGCAAGCAGGTGGCCTACCAGGACCTGTCGCAGGCCGATTACCGCGCAAGCCTGCTCAAGGCCGGCCTGCCGGCGCCGTTCGCCGAGATGCTGGCCGACAACGACGCCGCGGCCGCGCGCGGCGCGCTGTTCGACGATGGCCGCCAGCTCAGTGCGCTGATCGGGCGGCCGACCACGCCGTTGGCGGAGACGTTGCGGGCCGCGTTGGCGGCAGTTTGAAGAAGTAGAGGACGGGACATCCTCGCGGGAGTGGCTTCAGCCGCAATGGGCCCTACCGGCAAAGCCTGTCGCGGCTGAAGCCGCTCCCGCAGTTGCCGGTTGATCGGCGCGCCGATGTTGCCCGCAGCCAGTCCGCTGCATCCATGATCCGAGCGCCGGCTTCGAAGTTGGAGGCCCGTTCGACTTCGACCGCTTCGATCGACTCGGCCACGGCATGACGTCGCCACGCCAATTGGCACCGGCCGAGGCCCACGCGGGAGATGCTTGCAGGGTTGCGGGTTCCAGATAACAATAATCATTATTGTTTGAGATCCTGCATGGGTCCGCCGCGATCTTCCGCCAGGAGTGGCACGCCGGCCGGCCGCGAGCCGGCCGTTTCGCATTCGGGCAAGGCGCCTGGCAGGCGGATCGGTTGCGTCCGTGGCAGCGGATTCCAGGCAGGCCCCCGCTCGCTGCCCCTCTTCCCCGCATGCCCACCCCAACCCGCATCTCCCACTGCATCGCCGCGGCGCTTGCCCTCCTCCCCGCGTCGGCTGGCGCCGCCGAGCCGACGGCCAACCCGACCACGCTCGATGCCGTGCAGGTCCGCAGCCAGCGCCCGGCCGGCGAAGAACGCAGCGCCAGCGGCGCCACCCGCACCGACACGCCACTGCTGGAAGTGCCGCAGGCGGTGCGGGTGCTGTCGCGCAGGCAGCTGGACGATCTCAACGCCAACCGCCTGGCCGACGCGGTCGACTACGTCAGCGGCGTCACCCGTCTCAACGATTTCGGCGGCACATGGGACAACTACGCGATCCGCGGCTTCAGCAACGCCAACGGCGGTTCGCTGCTCAACGGCTTCGCGTCCTCGCGCGGCTACGGCCCGCAGCGCGACATGGTGTCGGTGGAGCGGGTCGAATTCCTCAAGGGCCCCTCGGCCGCGCTGTACGGCAGCGGCGAGCCCGGCGGCACCTACAACGTCATCACCAAGAAGCCGCTGTTCGCGCCCTTCAATCGCCTGACCGTGGATGGCGGCAATCTCGGCTACGCCCGCACCACCCTCGACAGCACGGGCCCGCTCGGCCAGCGCCTGGCCTATCGCTTGAACCTGGCCGCCGAGGACGGCGCGAGCCGCAGCACGCTGATCGACAGCCACAAGTACGTGCTCGCACCGGCGCTGACCTGGCAGCTGGGCGAGGCGACCACGCTGGACTACGACGGCGAGCTGATCCGCATCCGTACGCAGCTCGACCGCGGCCTGATCAACGTCGGCGGCAAGCTCGGCCTGTTGCCGCGCGATCGCTTCCTGGGCGAACCCGGCGATCCCGACCTGCACGTCAACGGCGATACCCACCAGCTCCGGCTGGTGCACGAACTCGCGACGGGCTGGACGCTGCGTGCCGGCGCTTCGCACCGCGAAACCAGCTTCCACGGCCGCGCCGCCGACCTGCTCGGTACGCTGGCCGCCGACGGCCGCACGCTGAGCCGCCGCGACAGCTGGCGCACGCTTCCGGCGCGCGACAGCATGCTGCAGTTCGAGGTCGAAGGCCGCCTCGACACCGGCATGCTGGAGCATCGGATGTTGGCCGGCATCGAGGGCTCGCGGCTGGCCACCGGCATGGACCTCGCCTACTCCGCGCTCTCGGCCGATCGCTACCCGATCGACATCTACGCGCCGGTCTATGGGCAAGCGCATCCGCCGCTGGCGTTCACCACGAGTACCGACGACGTGCAGCGCGCGGCCGGCCTGTTCCTGCAGGACCAGATCGGCCTGGGCGAGCGCTGGAAGCTGCTGGCCGGCGTGCGCCTGGACCGGTTCGAGCAGCGCGTGGAGAACAACCTGGCCGGCACGCGGCAACGCCAGCGGCATTCCAAGGCGTCGCCGCGATTGGGCGTGCTCTATATGGCCGGCCCACAGCTGTCGTTCTACGCCAATGCCAGTTCGTCGTTCCGTCCCAACAGCGGCGTCGACGAGAACGGCAACGCCTTCGCGCCCGAGTCGGGGCGCTCGTTCGAACTCGGCAGCAAGTGGCTCTCGGCCGACGAGGGGGTTTCGGCCAGCCTCGCGCTGTTCGACATCCGCAAGCGCAACGTGCTGACCCGCAGCCCGACCAATGCCAACTTCAGCATCGCCGCCGGCGAGGTCCGCAGCCGCGGCGTGGAGGCGGACGTGTCCGGGCAGCTCGGCGAGCACTGGCGGGTGACCGCCAGCGCCGCCTACCTCGACACCGACGTGCTGCGCGACAACAACGCGGCGCTGGTCGGCAAGCGACTGCTGAACATTCCCGACTTCAGCGGCAGCCTGTTCGCGATCCGCGAGGCCGAGCTGGCCCGGGGCCGCTACGGCGTCGGCGCGGGCATCACGCACGTGGGCGAGCGCACCGGCACCGCCACGGATACCTATCGCCTGCCGGCCTACACCACCGCGCGGCTGACCGCGTACTGGCAGCCGCTACCGCGCCTGAAGCTCAGCGCCGATGTCTACAACCTGTTCGACCGCGAGTACTACACCGCCTCGTGGGGCGCGCTGACCGTCATTCCCGGGCTCGGCCGGCAGTGGACGCTGGGCGCGCAGCTGGACTTCTGAGCGGCGGCGCAGCCCGAAGGGCCGCGTCCCGACGACTCAGCCGATCACCCGCCGGAACGGCGGCAGCGCGTCGATGATGCGGCGGCCGTAGCGGCGGGTGAGCAGGCGCGAGTCGAGGATGACGACGCGGCCGTGGTCGGTGGAACTGCGGATCAGGCGGCCGGCGAACTGGGTGAGCGTGCGCAGCGCGTGCGGGATCGCGATCAGGTTGAACGGGTTGAGGCCGCGGCTTTCCATCCATTCGCCGAGGGTGGCGGTCTGCGGGTCGGTCGGCACCGCGAACGGCACCTGGGTGATGACGACCGTGGTGCAGGCCTCGCCGGGCAGGTCCAGGCCTTCGCCGAACGAATTCAGGCCGAACAGGACCGAGCCTTCGCCGGCCGCGATGCGGCGCAGGTGCTCGCCGATCAGCTGGCTCTTGTTGCCCTCGCCTTGCACCAGCACGCGGTTGCGCTGCGCCACCGGCAGCAGGTCGGCGACCTTCTCCATCTTCCAGCGCGAGGTGAACAGCACGATGCTGCCCTTGCCCCAGTCCAGTTCGCGCACGAGGTAGCGCGCCACTTCCCTGGGATGGCCTTCGCGGTCGTCCGGCGTCACCGGGAAGCTGGGCACCACCAGCTCGGCCTGGTTGGGCAGGTCGAACGGCGAGGCGAGCGCGGTCATCTCGGCATGCTCGGGCACGCCGTTGTCGATCGCGAAGGATTGGAAATCGCCGCCGCCGGTCAGCGTCGCCGAGGTCATCACCACCGAGTCGACCTCGCTCCACAGCAGCTTGCGCAGCACCTGCGCGGCCGACACCGGCGAGCAGTGGCAGACCAGATCGCCGTCGCGCGACAGCGTGATCCAGCGCGCCATCGGCGGCTGGCCTTCGCTGTCCTCGCGGCGCCAGCCGCCCCACAGGGCGTGCTGCTGCTCGACCATCTCCAGCGCCATGCCGAGGTTGCGCTGCAATCGCTCGCGCGCCGCGTCGTCCTGCTTGGCCTTGGCGACCAGCCCGTGCGCGGCGTGCACCCAGTTGAACAGCGCGCGCGTATCCTCGCCGAGTTCCTCGATCGCCGGCCGCCAGTCCGGCGGCAGCTGGCCGTTCGGCGCGCGCCATTGCGGATCGCGCTCGGCGGGATCCGGCTTCCAGGCCTGCCCGACCATGGCATGGAACGCCCTGAGCAGCTTGCTCACGCGTGCGGCCAGTTCGATCGCCTCGTTCGGCAGCAGGTTGCCGATCTTCTCCTTGTCGATCGCGCGGTAGGCCGCGGCGATCAGGATCTGCAGCTTGCCGGTGCGGCGCGCCATGTCGTCCAGCGGCAGGTTGGCCGCGCCCTGGTCGATCGCCACGCCGGCGATGTGGTGGCCTTCGTCGAGCACGAGCAGCATGTCCGAGGGCGGCGCGATCAACGGCTGGCCGTTGTCCGAATCGCCGAGCGACAGCGCCGACAGCAGCAGCGCGTGGTTGGTGACCACGATCTGCGCCTCGCGCACGTCGCTGCGCGCCTTCAGCACCGGGCATTGCGCCGAGTAGCTGCAGCGCCGGCCGGCGCATCCGGAAGCCGGCGTGGTGATGCGCATCCGCAGCGATACCGGGACCTGCTCGGGAGCCTCGTCGAGGTCGCCGTTCCACTTGCGGTCGGCGTAGGCCTTGGCCAGGCGGTGCGCGATCTCGGCGTCGGCCGGGCTGAGCGGCCGGTCGTACAGCGCCTGCTCGTCCTCGAACATCGACTCCTGGCTGGCCTCCCCGTGCAGCTCGGCGGCGTTGCGCGTGCACAGGTAGCGGGTGCGGCCCTTGGCCAACGCCACGCTGGCCTCCAGCCCGGTGGCCTTGAGGAAGGCGGGGATGTCGCGCTCGACCAACTGGGATTGCAGCGCGACGGTGCCGGTGCTGATCACCAGCTTCTTCTTGCTGGCCAGCGCGATGGGCACGCCGGCGGTGAGATAGCCCAGGCTCTTGCCGACGCCGGTCGGCGCCTCGACGATGCCGATCCCGCCGGAGGTCGCCAGCGCGCGCGAGACCACGCCGATCATCTGGCTCTGCGCGCGACGGGTGGCGAAGCCGGGGGTGTTGGCCTGCAGGCTGGCGTAGGCCGCGCGGATGCTCGCCTTCAGCGGCTCGCCCAGCTGGCGCCGGGGCTCGGACGGGGTCGTGTCCGTACCCGGACTGGCTGCATCGTTCATCCGGCTATTTTCTCATGCCCGGTCGCACCGGCCGAAACCGGGCCCTCCGAGGCTCAGGCCGCGTGCGGCGGACGCAGCGCCCGCACCAGCGACAGCACCAGCAGCACCAGGCCCGTCGCCTGGATGGCCGAGACGAGGAAACCGACCGCGATCGCGACCGTGCGGATCATGCTCACGGACTCGCTGCCGAAGTGCATCAACATCATCGGCAGCGCGCTCGTCAGTGTGCCCAGCAGCAAGGCCAGCAGGATCAGCGATATCCCCCACAGGCCGCCACGGCGCGGACGGCCCGCCGGCGCCACCGCCAGCATCACGAATCCGGCCACCAGCGCGGCCAACAGCGGCAGGTGGACCAACAGGCCGCCCAGTACGACGGCCAACATGCTCATCATTTCCATTCCAATCTCCCTTTGGATTTCAGTCTTCGCCCACCAGCAACGCGCTGCGCTCGCGCAACGCCGCGTAGACGGGCGCGGTATCCGGACGCACGCCATGCCAGCGTTCGAAACTCTCCGCGGCTTGCTCGACCAGCATCCCCAGTCCGTCCACGCTGTTGCGGCATCGCGCCGCGCGCGCCCAGGCCAGGAAGGCGATCGCCGCGTCGCCGTAGTTGAGGTCGACCGCAGTGGTCATGCTGTTGACCAGCGACAGCGGCAGCGAGAACGCCGCATCCGGCTGGCGGCCGGCCGAGGTCGAGTTGACGATCAGCTCGAAGTCGCCCAGGTCGTGCAGGTCCTCCCAGTAGCGCGACACCGCGCGCGCCGGCTCGCCGAGCACGTCGCACAGCGCGTCGGCGCGCTCCGGGGTCCGGTTGACGATCACCATCTCCAGCACGCCGGCGTCGAGCAGCGCCGGCGCCACCCCGCGCGCGGAACCGCCCGCGCCGAGCAGCAGCACGCGGCGGCCGCGCAGGTCCAGGCCGTGGCGATCGGTGAGATCGCGCACCAGCCCGGCGCCGTCGGTGTTGTCGCCGTGCCAGCGGTCGCCGTCGCGCACCAGCGTGTTGACCGCCCCGGCCCGGCGCGCGCGCGCGCTGAGCGTGGCCGCCAGCGCGAAGGCCTGCTCCTTCAGCGGCAAGGTGACGTTGGCGCCGGCGCCGCCCTCGGCGGCGAAGCGCTCCAGCGTGGCGGCGAACGCGTCCGGGGCGGCATCGATGGCGGTGTATTCCAGCGCGATCCCGTGCTGGCGCGCGAACGCGGCATGGATGCGCGGCGACAGCGAATGGGCGACGGGGTGGCCGAACACGGCGTAGCGGGAAGCGGGCATGGAGGCACTCTCGATTGGCTAGACTTGCGCGTCCCTTCTCTGCAGGAGAACCGCATGCGATTGCGAGGATCGCTGCTCGCGCTGGCGGCGAGTGTACTCTGCGTCCCGTCGGCAACGGGACTGGCCGAGTTCGGCATCGAAGGCATGGGCGTGGTGTCCACGCCCGCCAATGAAGTGCGCGCCACGGTGTCGCCGGACGGCCGGCGCATCGTCTGGGGCAGCACCGACCGCGCAGGCGGCGCGGGCGGCTGGGACCTGTGGCAAGCCACCCTCGCCGGCGGGCGCTGGAGCGATCCCGTGCCGTTGCCGCTGAATTCGCCGGCCAACGATTTCGATCCGTTCTTCAGCGCCGACGGGCGCTGGCTGTACTTCTTCTCCAACCGGCCGGGCGGCTTCGGCGGCGACGACCTGTACCGCGCCGCGGTCGGCGCGGACGGCTTCGGCCCGGTCGAGAACCTCGGCGCCGGCGTCAACACCGCGGGCGACGAATGGGCGCCGACGCTGTCGCTGGACGGCACCCGCCTGCTGTTCTCCAGCGACGGGCATGGCGGCGCGGGTGACCACGACCTGTTCGTGGCGCGCTGGGACGGCCGCGCCTTCGTCGATCCGCGCCCGGTGCCCGGCGTCAACACCGACGCCGACGAGTTCGACGCGGCCTGGCTGGGCGATGGCCGCGCGCTGGTGTTCGCGCGCTCGGCCGATCCCGCGACCAAGCCGGTGCGGCTGTGGCTGGCGCAATGCGCGAACGGCCGCTATGGCGAGGCGCAGGCGCTGGCGGTGTCGTTCAACGACGCCGAAGGCACCACGCTCGGCCCGGTGGTGGACGCCTCCAAGCCCGGCGAACTGCTGCTGAGCGGCAGTGCCCGCGCGCCGAAGGCCGGCAAGCTCGACATCTACCGGATGAAGGCGCCGGCCGCGAGCGGGGACGATCGCTGCCGCTGAAGCGGCGACCGTTCACTCCAGGCGCAGCTCGTAGACGTGCTGGGTCTTGATGTTCCGGAAGCCCACGCGTTCGTAGAACCGGTGCGATGCCTCCCGGGCCACGCTGGACCGCACCATCATCGCCCCGCCGGGCCCGGCCTGCGCCCATGCGCGGGCCGCGTCGGCCAGCGCGCGCCCGACGCCACCGCGGCGCAGGTGCGCGTCCACTACCAGCGCCACGATCTCGCAGCGCTCGCCCAGTTCGAGCATCAGCCGCCGCTCCACGGCGACGAGGCCGGCCAGAGGGCCCTCGGCGGCGGCCGCGACGAACACCGCATGGCGGGGCGAAGCGGTGATCGCCCGCCAGCGCGCCGCCGCTTCGGCTTCGCCCACCGGATAGCCGAGCTGCGTCAGCAGCCGGGCCATCTCGGCCGCATCCTCGGCGCGTGCGGGGCGGACCAGGAAGGACATGTCCAGGACTCCGGGATGGAAGATCCCGATACGATGCCGGCGGCGGACGGCTCAGTAAACGTCGCGGCGATAGCGGCCCTCGGCCACCAGCGCATCCAGCCCGTCCTCGCCGAGCTGGCGGCGCAGTTCGGCATCCACCGCCTGGGCCATGCCCTGCAGGCTGCCGCAGACGTGGATCACGGCGCCGCGCGCCAGCCATGCCCGCAGCTCGCCGGCGCGTTCGCGCAGGCGATCCTGCACGTAGACCTTGTGCGCCTGGTCGCGCGAGAACGCCAGGTCGAGCCGCTGCAGGTGCCCCAGCGCGAGCCACGCATCCAGTTCCTCGCCGAACAGGCGATCGTGCGCCGCGTTGCGCTCGCCGAACAGCAGCCAATGCCCGGGTTCGCCAGCGCGCTGCGCCTCGACCAACAGGCTGCGCAGGCCGGCGATACCGGTACCGTTGCCGATCAGCACCATCGGCACGCCCGGGCTGCGGCGGAAGCCGGGATTGGCGCGCACCCGCGCCCGTACCTCGCCGCCGAGCGGCGCATGCAGCGCCAGCCAGCCCGAGCCCAGGCCGGGACGACCGGCTTCGTCGTGCATCAGCCGCACCACCAGTTGCAGCACGCCGTCCTCGGCCACCGAGGCGACCGAGTACTCGCGCGTGCCGAGCGGCGCCAGCGCGTCCAGCCAGGCCTGCGGCTCCGGCAACGCGGCTTCCGGCGCAGGCGGCGGCAAGGCGCGCAGGGCCGCGGCCTCGGCCAGCGCCAGGGTCCGGCCGTCCACCTGCACCGGGGTGCCCGGCTCCAGCCGCCACGCGCGCAGGCACTCGCGCACCACGTCGGGTGCCTGCTGCGGCTCGATCTCGAGGATGTCGCCCGCCCGCCAGTACGTGCCCGCGGGCGGTTCCAGGTCGATCCGCCAGGTCTGGCCGCCCTCGCTGCCGGGATTGAGCCAGCGACGCTCGCGCAGGCGCCAGCTCGCGTACGCGGGCCGGTGCGACTCGAACGAGGCGACCGCCGTGCCGGTGACGCCGGCCAGTTGCGCCTGCCAGTGCGCCAGTGCCTGCGGATCGGCGTTGTCCACTTCCACGGTCGGGAACAGCGCGCGCGCGCCCTGCGCGGTCAGCCAGGCTTCCAGCCGCCGCGAGAATCCGCAGAAGCGCGCGTACTGGCGGTCGCCCAGCGCGAGCAGCGCATAGCCCAGCTCGGGCAGCGCCTGGGCCTGCCGCAGCAGGCGCTTCTCCACGCCGCGGGCGGCGTCCGGCGCCTCGCCGTCGCCGAAGGTGCTGACCACGAACAGCGCGCGCCGGGCGGCTCCCAGCGTGGCCGGGTCGAGCTGCGCCAGCGGCCGCACCTGCGCCGGCAGGCCGGCGGCCTGCAACTGGCCCGCGGCATGCCAGGCCAGCCGCTCGGCGAAACCGCTCTGGCTGGCGAACCCGACCAGCCACGGCTCGCCCGCAGGCGCGGCCGGCACCAGCGCCTGGCGGGCCTCGCGCAGCGCGCGCTTCTTGCGGCGCCGGTCCAGGTACAACAGCCAGCCGGTGACGAAGAACAGCGGCATGCAGGCCGCCGCCAGCATCCAGGCGATGCGCCCCGGCAGGCCGAAGAAGCTGCCGGTATGCAGCGCGTAGAGGCTGGTCAACAGCTGCTCGCCGGCCGATTGGCCGGCATACGGCTGGCGCCGCAGCACGAGGCCGCGGATGCCGTCGATCTCGACCAGGTCGTAGGCGCGCGAGTGCGCCGGGTCGGCCGGCCGGTAGCGCACCGCCACCTGGGTGCCGCGCTCGGGGAAACGCAGGTCGTACAGATCGCGCGCCAGGCCGGGCACGCCGTCCAGCGCGGCCTGCATCCGCTCCAGGTTCCAGGGCTTGCGCTCGCCATCGCCCGGGCGCGCGCCGCGCCCGGCCGCCGCCGCCGGCGTGTCGCCGAACACGCGCACCAGGCCCTTGCGGTACCAGTCGTAGGACCAGTTGAGCCCGGTCAGCGCGATGACGACGTACAGCAGCAGGCACCAGGTGCCGATCACCGAATGCAGGCTCCACAGGAAACCGCGCCCCTGGCGCCGCCACTCCACCACGGCCCAGGCGCGCCAGTTCCACCACTGCCGTGGCCAGCGCAGGTAGAGCCCGGACAGGCAGAAGAACAGCAGGATGAAGGCGCACGCGCCGGTCACCGCCTTGCCGCGCTCGCCGGCGGCGAGATGGCGGTGCAGTTCCTCGATGAACTGGAAGGCGTCCACCCCGCGCAGGTCGTCCAGGCGCTGGCCGGTATACGGGTCGAAATAGAACTCCAGGCGCTGGCCCGGCCCTTGCTGCGCGCGCAGCCGCGAAAGCCGGTCGCCGGTGGGATCGACGATCAGCCGGGCCAGTCGCTGTTCCGGGCCGACCTGCAGCCGGCGCAGCAGCTCGGGCAGCGGCAGCGGCGTCTCGCCGCGGGCATGGCGCTCGCTGATCGCGGCCTGCGCCGGGTTCAACGCGTGCAGGGCCTCGTCCTCGAACGCCAGCAGGGCGCCGGTCAGGCCCATCAGCGCCAGGACCGCGCCGGCGCTGATGCCCAACAGCCAGTGCAACTGGAAGAGCAGGGACTTGATCACGCGAGGGGACGGCGGCCGGAGGGATGGGAGGTGCGCATTCTAAATGAGAACGCTTATCGAACGCAGTCAGGTGCGCCGCGGATCACGCCGGGCCCGTGACCCGCTTGGGGCTGGCCGCCGCCGCCACCGCGCGGTCACGGTCCTGCCATCGCGCGCCGCGAGCTTGCCGGCTCCACTCCCACCGACGAGCCTGAGATGAAGACGTTCCAGCGTTGCGCCCTGGTCCTGATCGCCGCATTCGCCGCCCCGGCCGCCCTGGCGGCGACCGGATGCCCCTCGCTGTACTACCGCGGCGCCGCGCCGACGCTGGACGCTGCCATCGCCGCGCGCACCACCGAGGTCTGCCACAGCGAGTACGTGCTGATGGCCTCGGGCGTGACCAAGGGCCCGCTGTACTCGGCCGAGCACCTGACCGACCAGCAGGTCGCCGGCGCCGACGCGATCGGCCGCACCGGCTCGTTCCACGAGGAGACCGGCATCCCGGCCGCCGACCGCTCCGAAAGCAGCGACTACACCAACAGCGGCTACGACCGAGGCCACATGACCCCGGCCGGCGACGCCTCCACCACCACCTCGGAGAAGGAGACCTTCTCGATGGCCAACGTCGTACCGCAGGACCACAAACTCAACACCGGCAAGTGGGCCGCCATCGAGGAGCAGGTCCGCCAGCTCGCCCGCGACAACGGCGAGGTCTACGTGGTCACCGGCCCGGCCTTCGACACCGGCACGCCGGCGACCATCGGCGCGGACGCGGTGCGCGTGCCGGACTACGTATGGAAGGCGGTGTACGAGCCGGGCGTGGGCGCGGCGGCGTACTTCTGCCTCAACGACGACAGCATCGCCTGCGACGTGGTGTCGATCGACGACGTGATCACGATGGCCAGCCTGGACCCGTTCCCGGGCCTGGGCGCCAGCGCCAAGGCCACCGCGATCGCGCTGCCGATGCCGTGATGCGGCGCGGGCACGGGCGCGGCAACCGGGCCGCGCCCGCCGCGGTGCTCAGCCCTCGCGCAGCCAGCGCGCCACCTGCGGCGCGAAGTAGGTCAGCACGCCGTCGGCGCCGGCGCGCTTGAAGCCCAGCAGCGATTCCAGCACGCACTTGCGCTCGTCCAGCCAGCCGTTGGCGATGGCGGCCTTGAGCATCGCGTACTCGCCGCTGACCTGGTAGGCATAGGTCGGCACGTGGAAGGTGTCCTTCACCCGCCGCACCACGTCCAGGTACGGCATGCCCGGCTTGACCATCACCATGTCCGCGCCCTCCTCCAGGTCCAGCGCGATCTCGCGCAGCGCTTCCTCGCCGTTGCCCGGGTCCATCTGGTAGGTCTTCTTGTCGGCCTTGCCGAGGTTGCCCGAGCTGCCGAGCGCATCGCGGAACGGGCCGTAGAACGCCGAGGCGTACTTCGCCGAGTAGGCCATGATGCTGACGTTGAGGAAGCGCGGGTCGGCATCCAGCGCGCGCCGGATCGCGCCGATGCGGCCGTCCATCATGTCGCTGGGCGAGACGATGTCGGCGCCGGCCTCGGCATGCGACAGCGATTGCTTCACCAGCGCCTCGACGGTGACTTCGTTGAGCACGTAGCCGCTCTCGTCGATGATGCCGTCCTGGCCATGGGTGGTGTACGGATCCAAGGCCACGTCGGTCATCACCCCCAGTTCCGGGAAGCGCGACTTCAGCGCGCGGATCGTGCGCTGGGTCAGGCCTTGCGGATTCCAGGCCTCGGCCGCGTCCAGGCTCTTGGCCGCCGGATCGACCACCGGGAACAGGTCGATCGCCGGGATGCCCAGCTCCAGCGCCTGCTCGGCCTCGCGCAGCAGCTCGTCGATCGACAGCCGCTCCACGCCCGGCATCGACGCCACCGGCGCGCGGCCCGGCAGTTCGTGCACGAACACCGGCCAGATCAGGTCGTCGACGGTCAGCGTGTGCTCGCGCATCAGCCGGCGGGTGAAGTCGTGGCGGCGCATGCGACGCGGGCGGTAATGCGGGTGGGCCATGGCGGGATTCCTCTGGCTTGGATTGAAGGGGGTCATTGCAGCAGGTAGTCGCGCGGCAGCAACGGCGGCGGCAGGTCGCGCTCGCCGAGCGCTTCGCGCTGGTCGATCTCGATGGTGCGCACCAGGGCGTCGATCGGCAGGTCGTTGGGCTCCAGGCCGAAGGGCTCCTCGAGTTCGTCGCCGAGCCGGTCCAGCCCGAAGAACGCGTAGGCCAGCAGCATCGACACCACCGGCGTCGCCCAGCCCAGCGCGGTCACCAACCCGAACGGCAGCAGCACGCAGAACAGCCAGGCGCAACGATGCAGCAGCAGCGTGTAGGCGAACGGCAACGGCGTGCCGGCGATGCGCTCGCAGGCGGCCTGGATCGCCGACAGCGCGTGCACGCGCGCCTCGAGCTGGCCGTACAGGTAGGCGTCCAGCCGGCCTTCGTGCAGCGGCTGCGCCAGTTCGGCCGAGATCAGCGTCAGCATCTGGTCGGGCACGTTGCCGCGACCCCGCAGCAGCGCCGCGTCCCGGCCCGGCAGCCACGGCAGCGCCGCGGCCTGCATGTCGCGCGCGCGCAGCCGCGCCGCCAGCACCTGCGCGAACCCGGCCACGAGATAGCCCACGCGCTGGCGCCGCGCCGGGTCGCCGGCGAGCAGCACCGCGCACTGGCGGGCCAGGCTGCGCGATTCGTAGACCAGTTGCCCCCATTGCTTGCGCGCTTCCCACCAACGCTCGTGGCAGGCGTTGTTGCGGAAGCTCAGGAAGATCGACAGCATCAGGCCGAGCAGGCTGAAAGGCACCACCGAGATCCGCTCGATGCCGGGCGGGTGCGCCAGCTCGGCGAACGCGGCCACGGCCAGCGCGAGCACGCCGATCGCCAGCACCTTGGGCGCGATCGCCGGCACGATCGAGCCGCGCAGGATGTAGAGCAGCTGCCAACCGTGGGGACGCGGGCGGATGATCATCGCGGAGATCGCCGCGCGGCGGCCGGCGCCGGCGCGGCTGGGATCGTCGGGGGAACAGGCCGCGCATTCTACGCCTCCGCCGCGCGCCGCCGGACGGACCTGCGACGGATTGTCGCGGCGCTCCGCGCCGGGTCAGACGATGCCGCCGCCGAGCATCAACCGGAACACGCCGACCACGATCACGATGCCGTTGAGCAACAGTCCGGCCTTGGCGCGCCCGCGGTTGCCGGGCGAAGTGAACAGGATGCCGATCGCGGCGATGATCGCGCCCACCGCGGCGAACGGGATCAGGAACCAGTTGCCCCAGCCCAGCAGCGGAATGAACGCCAGGATCATCCACAACAGCGCCACGATGCCCCACAGCAGGCTGATCAGTCCCATCTTCGTGCTCCTTGGTCGGAACCGGCACGATAGCGCGCCGGGCCGGGCTGGCAACCGGGCCGGTGGTCATGCCTCGCCGGCCGCTTCACGCCCGGGAGCGCATGCTCGCTCCCGCCAGGTCCGGCCGCATTCAGCGGCCGCGCCGGATCATGCCACCCGACTGCTGAGGGGAATCGCCATGACCATACGCCTGTTGACCGCCGCGCTGCTCGGCCTTGCCCTGGCCGGCTGCGCGAGCTCCTCGAAAGTGATGATGGGCCAGGCACGCCCGCCGATCGACCCGGCGTTCGTGCGCATCTACAACACCGCGCCGGTCGGCTCGGTGGAGATCGCGCAGATCGAGGCCACCAGCGCGGCCGGTTTCGGCACCCAGGGCCAGACCAACGCCGCGGTGGACCGGCTCAAGCGCGAGGCGGCCAAGCTCGGCGCCAACGGCGTGGTGTTGATGGGCGTGGGCTCGCAGCGCTCGGGCGGCGGCGTATCGGTCGGCGCCGGCAGCTATGGCGGCCACGTCGGCGGCGGGCTCGGCATCGGCATCCCGACCACGCAGAAGCATGCGGCCGGCGTGGCGATCTGGGTGCCGCCGGGCGCGCAGCAGCAGCCCTGACTCGGGTACCAGCGGACAGAGTCCCGCAAGGGTGTTTTTTCGTGGGAGCGACTTCGGTCGCGATGGGCCTTCCCGATAAAGCCCGTCGCGACTGAAGTCGCTCCCACAGAAGCGCCTCACAGTGTCATGTCTTGCGATACCGCCGCGATTCCGGCGGCGGTACCTCCGCTGGCTCAGCGCTGCGACGGGACGAAGACCTCCTCCACCGCCTTGGCCAGCTGGTCCGGCGGCAGCATGCCCTGGTCGAGCAGGAAGTTGTTGAACTTCAGCCGGTCGAACTTCGGTCCCAGCGCCAGCTCGGTGCGCATGCGCAGCTCCATGATGCGCGAGTAGCCGTAGAAATAGCTGCCGGCCTGGCCCGGCGAGCGCACCATGTAGCGGTCCAGCTCCTGCCGCGCCATCGCCGGCGACACGCCGACGTCGTTCTCCAGCACCAGGCGCGCGCGCTCGCGGTCGATCAGGCCCAGGTTCAGCATCGGGTCGAGCATCGCGCGCGCGGCGCGCAACAGGCGGAACTGCAGCGCGATCAGCTGCCCGTCCAGCGGCTCGTAGGGCACCATCTCGGCCTCGGCGTACAGCGCCCAGCCTTCCACGTTGACCGAGTTGAACGCGAACAGGCTGCGCGCCAGCGACACGCCGCGCTCGACCATCGCGGTGAACTGCAGCTCGTGGCCGGGCCGGCCTTCGTGCGCGCTCAGCGTCCACGCCGCCGAGCCGAAGTTGAAGTCGTCGTACTGCTGGCCCTTGCCGCCCGCATCCGGGTTGCCCAGCGGCAGCACGAACTGGCCCTGCTGGCCGGTGTTGCCGACCAGCGGCGCGGGCAGGAAGTGCGGTGCCGGCTGCGCGGCGCTCTCGGCCGGCGATCCCAGGCGCATCTGCATCGGCCGGTTCGGCACGTCGACGATGCGTTGCTCGCGGATGATCGGGTCGATCCGGTCGATCACGCCGCGGTAGTGCGACTCGAGCTTGTCGTCGGCGATCCTGTCGCGCTTGAGCGCGCGGATCACGTCGACGTAGTCGCCGGCAGGCAGGCCCTTCTCCTTGGCCACCAGCGGCGCGAGCTGGCGCATCGCCGAGCGCGTCTCCATGAATTCCAGCTGCGCGCGCTGCATCAGCAGGCGCGGATCGATGTCGATGCCGACCTCCTTGAGCTGGAAGGCGTACAGCGGCTCCGGCAGGCGCGTGTCCTCGCGCGCCTTGGGCAGCACCTCGGCGCGGGTCCAGGCGGCGTAGTCCTTCAACTGCCTGGAAACGGCGGCCAGCGCGCCGTCGTCCTTGATGCCGTACTTGGCGAACAGCTGGCCGATGCCGGCGATGTAGGTATCGACGTTGGCCAGCGCCTGCTCCACCTCGATCCGGGTCGGTTGCAGCAACTGCGCGTCGCCGAGCCGCTCCTCGTAGCGCGCCCGCGCCTGCGCGGCGGTCGAGGTGCCTCCCGGAGAGAGGCCGGCGTAGTTGCGCAGGCGATCGAGCGCGCGCGCGCGGCGCTCGGGCGGGGTCTGGTCGGACAGCAGGTTGTTGATGCCGCCGAACACCAGCTTGGGCACGTCCACCCACGGCAGCAGGTAGCGCTCCTGCAGCTGGCTGCCTTCGACCTGGCGATCGATCGCGGCGAGCATGATCTCCAGGTCCTGGCGCACGTTGGCGTCGCGCTCGACGGCCAGCTTCTCATGCAATGCGGCGCGCGCCTTGGCCAAGGCATCGCGCTCGCGTTGGTCGTGGTTCGGTCCGAGATCGACGACCTTGTCGTCGTAGCCGGGCACGCCGAAGAAGCTGACGAATTCCGGCTGGAACGGCGCTTGCGCCTGCAACAGGATCTGCGCGTACTCGTTGCTGCGCGCGACCCACTGCGGCACGGCGGGCGCGGCCGCCTTGGCCGGCGCCGCGGCCTGCACGGACGGGGACAACGGCGCCAGCAGCGCCAGCGAAACGGCCAGGACGAGCGGTTTCATCGGGTGGTTTCCTGCACAGGAACGGTAGCCGGCAACCTACGTGCCCGGCCGGGCGCCGGCAACGGGCCAAAGGTCATGGCGACGGCTGTAGCGGCGGCGCTGGAGAGCTGGGGACGACGGCCGACAACCGCTGGCAAGCCCATGAGCCATGCCGTTGCCGTTGCCGTTGCCGTTGCTCGTGATTTTGCTCTGGATTGGATAACACCTCCTCGCGCGGCGGCGCGCCAACCACTATGGCCCACAAATGTCACTGCGGCGCGGGCCCCTCCGAAGCGGCGGAGACGGCGGGAAACGCCCGAAGGGCGACGTGCATGGATGCACGTCGTTTTCGCCGGGGCAGGGCTCGCCGGAAAAAGGCGAAGCACCGCTTCGCCCCGGCGGGCGGGCATTCGCCGTGCGGCGAATGCCCCGGACTCGGCCGCATAGCGGACGAGCCCCGTCGAAAAATCCCGCCGGCTCCGCGGACCCGCAGCGTAGCTGCGGGCGCGAAGGCGGGGTGTGCTTGATCAGCCATGACCAGCCATTCGGCTGTTGTGAAGCGCTTCGGCTGCTGTGAAGCGCTTCTTTGGTTACTTTTCTTTACGCGGCACATCCCTGTGCCGCGCCCTTGGGGCGGCTTCGCCGTGCGGCGCTGCTCCTGCAGCGCGCGTGCACAAGCAAAGAAAAGTGACTCGCCGAAGGCGAAAGCTTTTGGCTTGCTCGCCAAAAGCCACAAAAGCAACGTCCCTGGATCCCCGCCTTCGCGGGGATGACGGTAGATAGATGTCGGAGAACGGACCGATAGCGTGAAAGGCAAAGACGCTGGATCTTCGATCGCCGGCCATCGGACATAACCCGATCGCGCTCAACGCCGCGCAAGCCAATGACTCGCATGCAACACGCCTTCACCCCCAGAGAGAGAAGGAAAACCGAAGCACCTCGCCGCACCCCCGCCCCCCCCGCAACACGCCACGCCTGGGCCATCAATCGTCCCGAGGCTTCAAACAGCGCGCAATGAACGCCTCGGCAGTGCGGTAACGATGCAGCGCATCTTGCCCGGAAAGCCCGTGCTTGGCCCCTGGATACGTCATCAGCTCGAACGGCGTGCCCCGCTTCTGCAACGCGCTCATCAGCGCCGTGGAATTGGTGAACAACACGTTATCGTCGGCCATCCCATGGATCAGCAGCAACTTCGACGACAACCCGTCCAGGTGCTCGGCCACGCGCGCCTCGCGGTAACCGTCCGGATTGGCCGCCGGCAGGTTCATGTAGCGCTCGGTGTAATGCGTGTCGTACAGCGCCCAGTCGGTGACCGGCGCGCCGGCCACGCCGCAGGCATAGGCCTCGCTGTGCCTGGCCAGCAGCATCAACGTCATGTAGCCGCCATTGGACCAGCCCTGCACGCCGATCCGCGCCGGATCCACCCACGGCTGCGACTTCAGCCAGGCCACGCCCTGCAGTTGGTCGTCCACCTCCACCGTGCCCTGGCGCCCGTACAGCGCACCGCCGAACTCGCGGCCGCGCCGCGGCGTGCCGCGGTTGTCGAGCGAGAACACCACGTAGCCGTGCTGGGCGAGGTACTGGTCGAACATCGCGTCGGCGCGCACGGGCCAGCTGTCGACGACGGTCTGCGCGGCCGGGCCGCCGTAGACGTAGACCATCACCGGGTACTTCTTCGCCGGGTCGAAACCGGCCGGGCGCAGCAGGCGGTAATGCAGCGGCGTGCGCCCGTCGGCGGCGGTGAGCGTGCCGAACTCGACCGGGCGCAACGCATCGCGGTACTTGGCGAACGGGTGCCGCGGATCGCCCAGGTCGTTGTCCACCAAGGTGGCCAGCTTGCTGCCGTCGGCCTTGAACAACTCGATCTGCGGCGGCGTCGCGGTGTTCGACCAGCTGTCCACGTAGACGCTGGCGTTGCGCGCGAAGCTGATGGCATGCGTGCCGCGGACGCGGCTGAGCTTCTCGACCGGCCCGCCCGCCAGCGGCACCACGTACAGCTGCCTCTCGGTCGGCGAATCCTTGGTCGCGGTGAAGTACACCTTGCCCGCGGCTTCGTCGACGGCCTCGACCTGGTCGACCACCCATTCGCCGGAAGTCAGCGGCGTCGAGGCGGTGCCGTCGGCCGACACCACGTAGAGATGCGAATGGCCGCTGCGCTCGGAGTTCCACAGCAGGCGGCCATCCTTCAGGAAGCGCAGGTCGTCGTGCAGCGGCACCCAGGTCGGCGAGGTCTCGCTGAGCAGCGTGCGCTGCGCGCCGGTGGCCAGGTCCGCCTCGACCAGGTCGAGCCGCTTCTGGTCGCGCGACTGGCGCTGGAAGGTGAGCCGGTGCGGGTCGCGCCAGTCCACGCGCGCCAGGTAGATGTCGGGATCGGCGCCCAGGCCGATCCACCGCGGCGCGGCGCCCTGCTTCGGCGCGATCACGCCCAGCTGCACGCGCACGTTCGGCTGGCCGGCCTGCGGATAGCGCTGCTCGACCACGTCGGTGTGGTCGGCATAGACCTCGTAGCGCTTCTGCACCGGCACCGGCGCCTCGTCGATGCGCGCGAAGGCGATCGCCGAATCGTCCGGGGCCCACCAGTAGCCGGTATGGCGGTTCATTTCCTCGTCGGCGACGAACTCGGCCACGCCGTTGCCGATCGTGTCGCTGCCATCGCGGGTCAGCCGCACCTGCGCGTCGCTGGCCAGGTCGATCACCCACAGGTCGCGCCCGCGCACGAAGCTGACGAAGCCGCCCTGCGGCGAGAGCTTGGGATCGGTGGCGAAACCCTCGCCATGGGTGAGCCGGCGCACCGCTTCCGGCCCTCGCTTGCGCAGGTCGTACAGGTACAGCTCGCCGCCGAGCGGGAACAGCAGGCGCTGCGCGTCCGGCGCCCACTGGTAATCGACGATGCCGCTGTAGGCGGCGATGCGCTGGCGTTCGCGGCGCGCCTTTTCCTCGTCGCTCAACGTTTCGGCGCCCGGCAGCACCACCGTGGAATCGACCAGCAGGCGGGTCTGCCCGCTGGCGATGTCGTACTCCCACAGATCGAGCCGGTTGCGGTCCTCGGCCTTGCCGCGCAGGAAGGTCACGCGCGAGCCGTCCGGCGCCACCTGCGGCTTCATCAAGGTAGGTCCGGACAGCGGCAACGGTCCGGTGATGGCTTCCAGGGTGAGCTTTTCGGCGTGGGCGGCGACGGGCGTGGCGAGCATGCAGGCGGCGAGCAACAGGGAGCGCATCGGGGTCTCTGGCAACGGGCGGGAGCCCTTCGCTGGCGCGAGGGCGTGGGCACGAGGGTAAGCGCAACCGCTTGCGCGGGTGAACCACCCCTCGGCTACTTGCGCCGCATGCCCATGCCGGCTTCGGTCGCGGCCGCCTTGGCCGCGGCCCTCCGCAGGACGCGGCGGATCCCGGCGGCCCGCCGCGCCTCGATCAGCGCTGCCCGAACAGGTGCTTGCGTTCCTCGTCGCTGAGCGGCTTGCCGGCGTTCGGGTTGACCTGCCGCTTCAGCGCGTAGGCGCGCTGCGTGGCCGGGCGCGCGGCGATCCCGTCCCGCCAGCGCTGCACGTTCGGGTACGCCGCCATGTCCAGCGGCGCGCCGTCGTAGGGGTTGATCCACGGATAGATCGCCATGTCGGCGATGCTGTAGTCCCCGCCGGCGACGAACGCATGCTTCTGCAGCTGGCGGTCGAGCACGCCAAGCAGGCGCTTGACCTCGTTGGTGTAGCGCTCGATCGCGTAGGGGATCTTCTCCGGCGCATAGACGTTGAAGTGGCCGTACTGGCCGGTCATCGGGCCCAGCCCGCCCATCTGCCACATCAGCCACTGGTTGACCGCGACCTTCTCGCGCACGCTCGCGCCGGAGAACCGGCCGGTCTTGTCGGCCAGGTACAGCAGGATCGCGCCGGACTCGAACACGCTGACCGGGGCGCCGCCGTCGGCAGGCGCGTGGTCGACGATCGCCGGCATCTTGTTGTTGGGCGAGATCTGCAGGAACTCCGGCTTGAACTGGTCGCCGGCGCCGATGTTGACCGGCTTGATCGCGTAGTCCAGCCCGGCCTCCTCCAGGAACAGGGTGATCTTGTGGCCGTTCGGCGTGGGCCAGTAGTACAGGTCGATCATGGCAAGGCTCCGATCGTGGACGAGGATCGCGCCGCGGCGCGGGAAAGACCGCGATAGTAGGCCAAGCGGACGGGAAGACGGCGGCAACACAGCGTTTTGCACACCCGGGCAATGACGCGGCGAGGACGCGCCGCCGGGATCCGCCTTCCATGCCTGCCCGGAACGGGTGAATTCCCGCCCCTCGCCGCGCTACGCTTCCGCGCCTGCCGCCCGGGGACGCGGCCGCCCGGCGCGGGCGCATGGGGAACCTCGATCCTGACAGGATGCACAGCATGAATCCGACCTCGTTGTTGCTGGTCCAGCTCATCGTCATCCTGGGCGCGGCGCGCCTGTGCGGGAGACTGCTCCGGCATCTCGGCCAGCCGCCGGTGATCGGGGAAATGGCGGCCGGCCTGTTGCTCGGCCCGATCGTGTTCGGCGCCTGGCAACCAGGCCTGCATGCGGCGCTGTTCGCCAGGGACAGCCTGCCCGCGCTGTCGAGCCTGTCGACCCTCGGCGTGGTGCTCTTCATGTTCGTCGTCGGCCTCGAGCTGCGCGCGCCGGAAGGGAATCGCGCCCAGGTGCGCTCGGCGTTCGCCACCGGCCTGCTCGGCATCGTCCTGCCGATGGCGCTCGGCCTGGCGATCGCCCCCTGGCTGCATCCGCGCTTCGCGCCGGCGGGCGTGGCCTTCTGGCCGTTCGCGTTGTTCATCTCGGCCGCGATGTCGGTGACGGCGTTCCCGGTGCTGGCACGCATTCTCAAGGACCGCGGCATGACTCGCACCACCGCGGGGCGGCTGGCCCTGGGCGCGGCGGTGATCGACGATGCGATGGTGTGGATTTTCCTGGCGGTAGTGCTGACCCTGACCGGCCGCAACGAACACGGCAGCATCCTGTTCACCGCCGCCGGCGCGATCGCCACCGTCGCGGTGGTGTTCGTGCTGCTCAAGCCGTTGTACGCACGCCTGCTGCAGGCGCATGCCGGCGACGACGCATTCCCGCGCCAGGCGTTGGCCTGGGTGCTGGTCGGCCTGCTGGCCTGCACCGCCGTCACCGAGTGGATCGGCCTGCACGCGATCTTCGGCGCCTTCCTGTTCGGCACCTGCCTGCCGCGCGACGACCGCCTGCTGCGGTACCTGGCAGAACGCATCGAGCCGATCGCGGTCACGCTGCTGATGCCGGTCCTGTTCGCGCTGGCCGGCCAGGCCACGACGCCCGATGCGTTCGCCGGCGCGGGCATCGGCGCGTTCGCGCTGATCCTGGCGATGGCGATCGCCGGCAAGGTGCTCGGCTGCACGGTGGGCGCGCGCCTGAGCGGATACGGCTGGCGCGACAGCCTCGCCGTCGGCTCGCTGATGAACGCGCGCGGCCTGATGGAATTGGTGGTGATCAAGATCGGCCTGGACAGCGGCGTGATCGGCCCCGCCCTGTTCACGCTGCTGTTCGGCATGACCCTGGTCACGACGCTGATGGCCTCGCCGCTGCTGGCGCTGTGCCACCGGAACGCAGGCCCGGGAACCGCGCACGGCAACACCCGGGCAGGTCCTTGACCGGCCGCCTTCGCACCGTCCGCATGCCTGCCGGCGATGCTTGGCAGCTCATGGATGCGCCGCTACCCTGCGGCTCCTTCCCCGCACTGCCATTGCCCGATGTCGTCCTCGCAGAAGCTTTCGCCCATTCCCGCCCTGATCTTCGCCTCGCGCTGGCTGCAGCTGCCGCTGTACCTCGGCCTGATCCTCGCCCAGGGCGTGTACGTGTTCCTGTTCGGCAAGGAGTTGTGGCACCTGGTCCACGAGGCGCCCAGCCTGGGCGAGCAGCAGATCATGCTGATCGTGCTCGGCCTGATCGACGTGGTGATGATCTCCAACCTGCTGGTGATGGTGATCGTCGGCGGCTACGAGACCTTCGTCTCGCGGCTGCGCCTGGAAGGCCACCCGGACCAGCCCGAGTGGCTGAGCCACGTCAACGCCTCGGTGCTGAAGGTGAAGCTGGCGATGGCGATCATCGGCATCTCCTCGATCCACCTGCTCAAGACCTTCATCGCCGCCGGCGCGCTCGGCGGCATGCCGCTGTGCGCCCCGGAGGTGCTGAGCAAGACCGCCGGCCAGGTCGGCCAGGCCAGCTGCGCCACCCTGACCGGGGAGGGCGTGCTGTGGCAGACCATCATCCACTGCGTCTTCATCCTCTCGGCGATCGGCATCGCCTGGACCGACCGGCTGATGGCCCCGTCGGCGCACGGACGCGAGACCGCCCACTGACGTGGCGGGGATCACGGTTTTTTCCACGACCGGCGCACTCCGGGCCGACCGGAGCGCGCCGGTCGATGCTAGATTGCGGAATCCGCCGCCGGTTCCGGGAGAAGCCGGCGGCGTTCCAACGCCGCAGCCGTTCATTCGCAATCGCGCCAAGGGGGAAACATGTCGGATCTGAAGATGGGCCGTAAGGCACGACGGATCGTGCCGCTGATGTTGCTGGCGGGCCTTGCGGCCTGTTCCGGCCAGGGCGACAAGCCGGCCGCCGAGTCGCCGGCACCGGCGGAGAACGCGCCCGCCGCCGCACCGGCCGCTGCTCCCGCCGGTACGCCGGCCGCACCCGCCGCCGATGCCGCGCTTTCGCCGCAGGTCGCCGGGATGTCGGTGGACCAGCTGCGCGAGGCCGCGACCCGGGCGCTGCGCGAGAACCGCATGTACGCCCCGGCCGGCGACAACGCCGTCGAGTACTACCTCGCGCTGCGCGACAAGCAGCCCGGCGATGCCAGCGTCGCCAGCGCACTGACCGACCTGCTGCCCTATACGCTGATCGCCGCCGAGCAGGGCATCGCCCGCGAGGACTTCCCGGAAGCCCAGCGCCTGGTCGCGCTGATCGAGCGCGTCGACGCCAAGGCCCCGGCGCTGCCGCGCCTGAAGTCCGGCATCGCCAATGGCCTCCAGAACGCCGCTTCGCGCACCGCGCAGGAAGCCGAACGCGCCAGGAAGGAAGCCGAACAGAGGACGCAGCAGCAAGCCGAACAGAAGAGGCTCGCCGAGCAGCAGGCCAAGGAGGCCGCCGCGGCCCAGCAGATCGCCGCCCAGCAGGAAGCCGCGCGCCAGCAGGCCGCCGAGGCCGAGCGCCAGGCCGCGGCCAAGCGCGAAGCCGACCAGCGCGCCTCCGCGCAACCGGCGGCCCCACGGCCCGCCGCGCCGGCCGCGGCCACGGCACCGTCGCTGCGTCCGATCAGCACGCCCGCTCCGCGGTATCCGCCCGATGCGCTGCGCGCCGGTACCGCCGGCGAAGTGCTGGTGGAGATCACGGTCGGCACCGACGGTTCGGTGACCAACTCGCGCGTCCTGCGCGCCACCCCGCCGCGCGTGTTCGACCGCGAAGCGCTCAATGCCGTCAAGCGCTGGAGATTCGAGCCGGTGCCGGCCCCGGTCACCACCCGCCGCACGCTGTCCTTCAATCCGGGCAACTGATCCCGGCCCATCCGGGAGCCCGGTACGGCCGGGCGTCCCGGCGGCTCCTATCGCCTCGCCGAGGCCCGGGCTCGTGCCGGGCAGGCCGCGGATGCCGGCCTGCCCCGAACCTGCTACTTTCCGTCCCGCAGGGGGCAATCCTGGCCGGATCACGTGTCGGCCGGGCCGAGCTTTTGCAGGTGACGCAATGGAAGCGTTGAGGACGTGGTTGACGCAGTCGGCGCGTCTGACCGACGCGAGCCGCTTGCACCGCTTGGAGCTGGCGGGGTTGCCGGCGCAGGTGGTGGAGCGGTGGTACGGGCGCGAGGAGGTCTCGCGGGGGTACGACTACTGGGTGGACGTGCTGTCCGCGGACGCGGGTCTGGCGCTGGAGGGCTGGCTGGGCCAGCGGGCGACGCTGTACACGCGCGATGCGCGGGGCGGGCAGGTCGCCCGCAGCGGACTGGTGAACGAGGCGACGCTGCTGGACAGCGAAGGCGGGCTGGCGCGCTACCGGGTGCGGCTGGTGGGCTGGACCTGGTGGCTCTCGCAGGGCCGCCACAGCCGGGTGTTCCAGGACCGCAGCGTGGTGGAGATCGTCGAGGCGGTGTTCGCCGGGTATGCGCCGCAGGCGAGCTGGCGCTGGAGCGAGGAGGTGGCCGGGTTCCTGTCCGAGGCGCGGCCTCGCCGCTACTGCGTGCAGTACCGCGAGAGCGACCTGGCGTTCGTGGCGCGGCTGCTGGCCGAGGAAGGGCTGGGCTGGCGCTGGGAGACGGACGGGGAGGCGGCCAGCGGCCACCGGCTGGTGATCTTCGCCGCCAGCGGGGAGCAACCGCAGGAGGCGGCCTCGGCGGCGCAAGGCGGGGTGCGCTTCCACCGCGGCGATGCGACCGAGGCGAGCGACAGCGTGCTGGCGCTGGGGCGGCGGCGCACGCTGGGCTCGAGCCAGCTGACCGTGCTCAGCCACGACTACCGCAGCAGCCGGGCGCTGAGCGCGCAGCTGCCGCTGGCCGGCGGGGACGCCACGCCGCGCGAGCTGTACGAGCCGGCCGGGCAATACGCCTACGCCAGCAGCGCCGAGGCCGAACGCTACGCCCGGCTGATGGCGCAGGCGCAGGAAGCGTCCTGGTCGGCCTGGGAAGGACGCGGCACCGTGCGCAGCTTCACCGCCGGGCAGTGGTTCGCCGTGAGCCAGTGGCCGGGCGGGGCCGCGCAGCTGTGGCTGAGCCGGATCGAACACGTGGGCGTGAACAACCTGCCCACCGACGCGCGCGAAGCGCTCGAGCAGGCCCTGCCCCCGGCCACGCCGCCGCTGGCGGTGCCGGCCGAGGTGGAAGCGCTGGCGGCCCGGGTCGGCTATGCCCACCGGTTCCAGGCCGTGGAGCGCGACCGGCCATGGCGGCCGGTGCTGGAGGACGAGACCGGCGCCCGCACGAACCCGCGGCCGACCGCGCCGGGCTACCAGAGCGCGATCGTGGTCGGCCCGGACGGGGCGACCACGCCGAACGGCGCGCAGGAGGTGTATGCCGATGCGCAGGGCCGGATCCGGGTGAAGCTGCACTTCCAGCAGGGCCAGGCGGCGGACGACCGCGACACGGCATGGCTGCGGGTGAGCCAGCGCTATGCCGGCCCGGGCGTGGGCAGCCAGTTCCTGCCGCGGATCGGCCAGGAAGTGCTGGTGGGGTTCCTGGAAGGCGACATCGACCGCCCGGTGGTGCTGGGCGCGCTGTACAACGGCCGCGGCGAGGCCGGGGTGGCGGCCACGCCGGGCGGGCGCAGCGAGGCGGCCGGGCAGGACCCGGCCAGCCTGTACGCCCAGGCCACGGATGCGCGCGCCAGTGCCCAGGCCAACCTGGCCGGCGGCCATGCCCCGGCCTGGCATGCGGCCGGCGGTGGCGAGCAGGCGCACCGGCATGCCGGCGCCCTGTGGGGCGTGCAGTCCAAGGAATGGGGCGGGTCGGGCCACAACCGGCTGCTGTTCGACGACAGCGACGGGCAGCTGCGCCTGCAGCTGTCGAGCAGCCAGTACGCCAGCCAGCTCAACCTGGGGCACCTGATCCACCAGGCGGACAACTACCGCGGCAGCTTCCGCGGCGAAGGCTTCGAACTGCGCACCGACGCGTGGGGCGCGGTCCGGGCCGAACGCGGGCTGTGGCTGAGCGCGTACGGCCATGACGGAACCCGTCCGGCCGGCACGGCGGCGCAACCGGCGGCGTTGCTGAAGCAGTTGCAGACCCTGGGCAAGACCTTCACCCAGGCGGCCGGCACGCACCAGACCGCGCGGCTGGCGGCGGCCGAGGGCGTCAAGCAGGCTGGCGTGTCGCAGCTGGTCCCGGACCAGGCGCCGCTGCAGGCGACGCTGACGAGCGTGTCGACGACGGTGCCGGGCACGGCCTACGGCGAGGCCGAAGGGGCGGCGCACGAGCGCAGCGCCAGCCCCGGGGCGGACCGGGTGCCGCACACGGGCGATCCGCTGCTGGGCTTGGCGGCCCCGGCCGGGATCGGGCTGGTGGCGGGCCAGGCGCTGCACTGGAGCGCGGGGGAGACGCTGACGCTGGCGAGTGGGCGAGGCAGCGAGGTGGCGGTGGCCGGCGATGCGCGGCTGCATGCGGGCCAGGCGATCGGGGTGCTGGCGGCGGCGGTGGAAGGCGGCAACACGCAGGGCCACACCCTGAGCGTGGTCAGCGGCGAGGGCGAGCTGGAGTTGCAGGCGCAGAACGACGAGGTGCGGCTGCAGGCGCGGCAGGGGCTGAAGGTCGTCAGCGCGAACGCGGCGGTGGAACTGGCGGCGGGCAAGCGGGTGCGGCTGGCGACGGCGGGCGGGGCGAGCGTGACGATCGAGGGCGGCAACATCAGCATCGCCTGCCCGGGCAAGATCACCGTGCATGCCGCCAAGAAGTCGTTCCTGGGCGCTACGCACTTGAGCCGCGAAATGAACGAGTGGCCTCAGGCAAAATTCGACGATCCTTACATCCTGCGACATCGCGCAACCAACGAACCTCTGCGGAACATGCGCGTCGAACTGACGCGCGCGGATGGCGCGCGACTGCAGTTGGTGACGGATGGCGAAGGGCGACTTCCGGTACAGAAAGGCCTGGGTCCGGAAGACATCGCGATCAAGATCATCGGCAAGGCATGAACGGATATCCGATGACCCAGAACGGCAACGACCACATCATCGACGCATCGGACAGGGACGAACAAGGCCGGCCGATCGCGAGGCCTCGCTTGACCCCGAGCCAGGACACGCGCGACAAGGTGTGCTTGATGCCACCCGCCGCGGTCATCCCGATCGTGTTCCTGCCCGGCATCATGGGTACCAATCTCAAGGCGCTGGACAGCGGAAACTCCGTGTGGCGCCCGCCGAACATGGACGGCGTCGGATCCATTCTGGACGCGTTGGCCCAGCTCTTCGCCTTCTGGTTCAAAGGGCCTGCCACCCGCAAGCGACAGTTGGACCCGACGAACGTCGAGGTCGACCCAAGTGGCTCGATCAACGCCGAGGATACGATCAACGAGGAACTTGCCCGCCAGCGCGGCTGGGGAAGCGTCATGAGGTCGGCCTACAACCCGATCATGGCCCAGATGGAGCTTCGTCTTAATAACATTCTGAAAGCCTGCGAAGCCATGGAATGGTGGGATGCCGAAGGACAGCGCGAACCCTCCGACTATGGGGAGCAACACGGCAACCCGAAGCTCTCCGAAGACGAGTTGAAGCAAGCGGCCCGGTATCGTTACGAAGTGTGGGCCGGGGGCTACAACTGGTTGCAGTCGAACATACAGTCGGCAGCTGACATCAAGGCCTATATCGAAGACAAGATCCTCGCGAGCTATCCCGAAGACCAGCGCGCAAAGATGAAGGTCATCCTCGTTACCCACTCCATGGGGGGATTCGTGGCGCGCGCCCTGACCGAGATCCATGGCTTCGACAAGGTTCTGGGTGTCGTGCACGGCGCCATGCCCGCCACGGGCGCGCCGGCCTTCTATCATCACGTCCGTTGCGGGTACGAAGGTATCGAGAGCGTGATCCTCGGGCGGGACGCGGCCGAAGTCGTGGCTGTCGCCGCCAATGCCCCCGGCGCACTGGAGTTGACCCCCACGTTCGACTATGCAGGCGGGCGTGCATGGTTGAAGCTCGGCGACGCCGCCGAATCGATGCCGGGATGCGCATTGCCGGCATCGGGGGATCCTTATCAAGAGATCTACAAGAACAGGGCGTGGTATGGCCTCATCCCGAAGCACAACGAGGACCTCATCGAGCCAGGGAAGCTGGCTTCGAACACGCAGAAGATCAAGTCCATCGGCGGGAGCAGGAGCAGCTTTACTGCATTCGATGCCAAGATCGATGATGTCCAGGCGTTTCACAGGCAATTCTCGATGAAGTATGCCAAACCCGCCTTCTGCCACTACGGCGCGGATACGCGAAGCAAGACCTGGTCGGAAACGCGATGGCAAGGCCGCTTGTCCGGGCTGCCCGACGAACTTCAAGTGGAGAACGACGACGGAAACGGGCGTCTTTCGGTCACGGGCGGCGCAGGAAGCATAAGGCTGGAATTCGCCGATCCCATCGGGGCCGGGGACGGCACGGTGCCGAGCGAGTCCGGCGGCGCTCCCGGAGACGCGGGGGTGGAGGCGATCTTCAGGCAAGGCGACCAAGGCATAGGTGCATACGTCAGGAAGAACGGCAATGGAAAGGACAAGGGATATGAGCACCAGTCCGCCTACAACGACGTGCGGGCACAGTGGGCGACCCTGTATGGGATCGTCAGGATTGCCAAGGGGGCCGACTGGGCATGAGAACCCAATCGAAGCGGGCCAACGTGTTCGCCCTCCTGGCCTTGGTGTTGAGCGGCTGCGTGATCGCAACGGACTATGGCGGAGGAGATCGCATGAAGCAGAGTGAACCGGGGAAGAAGACGCACTGCCTTGGCCGCTACCTCATCGACCTGCCGGCAGACGCGAGCCTGCGCTCCCGCTACAAGTTCGCGGACGGCACGATCGCGTCGTTTCCCGGCGTCACCCAGCAGGAGTTCGACCGGAGGATGGCTGCCCGAGAAGCGGAACTGGAGGGCAGCCGCCACGGGCATGGCGGCGGGATGCTGGTCGACCGGGTGGAGTTCGCGCCCGGGCGGCGGATGTACGTGTCCTGGGCGAGCCCGAACAGCCGCGGGCTGTACCGGTACCAGGACGTCGCCTACTTCCGCGGCGAGCAGGTGCTCTACGTTTTCGAAGGCGATGGCGATGCCACGCCGCAGGCGCGCGCGGATGCGCAGGCGTTCGGCCAGGAGCTCCTGACGCGGACGCTGCGCTATCGCGCGAACGAAGAGATCCCGGACGAGGCGGGGTTCTGCTTCGACCGCGGGTTCATCGCGGACCGTGAACTCAACCAGGAGGAGTTCACCGCCGGCATCGGGCTGAAACGATACCCCGGCGTTTCGATCAAGCTGATGTCCTACGTCACCGGCAAGCCGGACATGGACCTGCTGAAGCGCGCATCGAACGTCCCGCCCGGGTTCGAGGGCGCCGTGGCGCGGATGAAGACGTTGCGTCGCGGCGAGCGGAACATCGGGCCGCTGAAGGGACAGGAACTGCTGGTGCGCGGCGATGACGGCGGACGGCGCAGCTACCACTTCCTGTGGGAGACCCAGGGACGGGCGAACTCGCTCGCGTTTCCTTTCATGTCGCTCGAACTGAGCACGTCGGGCGAAACCGCGGCCTCCCCGGCTTCCGACGAGGAGATGCTGGAGATCTGGGATTCGATCCTTGCGACGCTGAGGCCGAGGCCCGGCGCCACGTAGTGGCCGGGCCGAAGCGCCCTGCACCATCCAGGTGGCCGGCGCGGGCATCGACGACCACCGGCGTGGTTCGCTCGCCGTGTCCGAGAACCCCAACCCGATGCGAAGCGGCCCCTCGGACCGGATATCCCGCACGCCCGCTTTCGTCCGTTTCAGGCACGATGGCAACGACAGGATGGATCTCCGCAACGAGTCCGGGATCGAGTTGAAAGCAACGATACTGCGCAAGGCCGATCCCGGAGATTCCACCGTGCCGATGAAGTCATCCGCTGCGGGTCTTGATCCACATGCAAGATTGGTTTGCAAGCATGTCCCGGGCTACGAACATGATGCAAGTTACGGCGACGAACGCGTACGCCTATCGGTTCTGGATGCGATCGTCCGATCCATCGAATCAGTTCAGGTAATAAAGTGACAAAGAAGATTCTATGGATCATCCCTTTGGTCTTTGCTTGCGCCTGTACCCGCAGCCAAGACCAGTCATCGACAAACGACATGAAAGCGAACATCCCTCTCAGCATCCAGTGCGTCGGCCGGTTGGAGATAGCCTTGCCGTCGCCTTCTTCCGCGGCCTGGAACCAGGAAGTAGGCGTGTTCTCCATCGAGCGCCAGCGATCCGCCGACCGGCTCGATTTCTTCAGGCAGGTAGAAGCGCGCGAACAAGACCTGCATTCCCAGAATCATGAGAAGGAGGGCTATATCCTCCGAGCCGCCGAGGATATCGGCGGCCTCCGCGTCTTGTTTTATCGTAGCTCGCCCGTCGACATCTATACCTACAACGTCGAGGCTTACATGTGGCCAGGGAATGGCGGCTACAGATTGAGCACCACGGTCGCGACGGGGGAGAAACCACAGGTTCCCGCGCTTCTCGACTTCGTCAAGGACATGCACCCTATCGGGGCCGGTGCCGTTGCGCCTTCCGGAGCCTTCTGCCTGGATGGCTTGTATCTGGACAAGGGCAACCAGAGGCTTTTTGCCTCGATGCAGGCCACCATCCGCGAATGGCACGGTGCACGGGCTTGGGTTAGCGTGCTCGAGAACGAGAACTCCCTGGCGGATGAAGCGCTGGATATCCATTACGACATCGAGCGGGAGCGAAACGCGGCCAAGGACATCCTGGCGGAGGATCCCAGCGCGGCAAGCGATCCAGGCTACCCCAAGACCGTCAAGTCGCTGCGCGACGGAACGCGCGACCTGGAGGGAATGCCCGGCCAGGAACTCGTATGGAAGAAGGTGCTCAACAGCGGGGTCGAGGTCTACCATCTGAGATGGCAGACCGATACCGCGCCCAATGGCGTCACCGTGGGAATGGATGTCGGCGACGAGGACGATCCTGTTCCTTCTCCTCGCCAAGAAGAGATCATCGCGCTGTGGGATGCGATCCTTTCGACGCTCCGGCAGAGATGAGCCGGGACCGAGCAGACCTGGCCTGGTTCGCTGCTAGGCCCTAGGGCCGCCGTCCGCAAGCCGGGCGCGCAGGACATCGGACTCGGGCGATCTGCGCAGGCATGGTATTGGAGGATTTCGCTTGGCCATGAGCGAGCGACCCAGGCGAACCGCGAGTGTTGCAGCCTTGCTCCTTCTGGCGCTGGGTACCGGCATGGGCTACGCGGTCGGCCGCGATGGAACAAACCATGCGGAGTCCAACCAACCAGCAACGAGGACGCACTGCCTTGGCCGTTACCTCATCGACCTGCCGGCAGACGCGTAGTGACCGGGCCGAAGCGCCCTGCACCATCCAGGTCGCTGGTGCGGGCATCGACGACCACCGGCGTGGTTCGCTCGCCGTGCCCGAGAACCCCTGCCCGATGCGAAGCGGCCCCTCGGACCGGATATCCCGCACGCCCGCTTTCGTCCGTTTCCTCCCATAACCTGCCCAAGCGGGCGCGCTTGACGCGCCGTCGTCCTGCCGCCACCATGTGCGCCGCCGAGGTATGCATCGCTTCATTCGGATGAAGCGATGCATTTAAACGGGAATCCGGTGAAGCGGCCTTGCCGCCATTCCGGAGCTGCCCCGCAGCGGTGAATGGAAACGACCCCCGCCAACAGCACTGGGCGCCTGCATGGGCCTGGGAAGCGGCGGACAGTAGGCCCCCGTGCCATGCACGGCCCGTCCATCAGCCCGAATACCGGCCTGGGCCGGGGGACACGAGCGTCCTCCGTTTCGACCTGGCGCTCCGCGGGGAGCGGCCGGACGTGCGTGCGCCCCGTGGCGGACGCCGTCCGTCGTGCCCGCAGGCGTCGGTTCGCCCGCGGGGGCGGAGGTCGCTGGCGCGGCGTGCAGGGAAGCACGGTGCGCGGTTCCTTCGTTCCTCAATGCCCAAGACCGCAATGAGGAAAACACCATGACGATCGTCACCAACCTGGGCTTCCCGCGCATCGGCGCGCGGCGCGAGCTCAAGCGCACGCTGGAAAGCCACTGGCAAGGCCAAGCCAGCGCCGCGCAATTGCAGGACAGCGCGCGCGAGTTGCGCGCGCGGCACTGGCGGCTGCAGGTCGAGGCCGGCGTCGACGTGCCGCCGAGCAACGACTTCAGCCTGTACGACCACGTGCTCGACACCGCGGTGCTGTTCGACGCCATCCCCGAGCGCTACCGCGCCCTGGCCGACGCCGATCCGCTGGCCGGCTACTTCGCGATGGCGCGCGGCGTGCAGCGCGACGGCATCGACCTTCACGCGCTGGAAATGACCAAGTGGTTCGACACCAACTACCACTACCTGGTGCCGGAAATGCACGCCGGCCAGGCGTTCCGGCTGCGGGGCGACAAGCCCGTCGCCGAGTTCCGGGAAGCGCTGGCGCTGGGCATCCGCACCCGCCCGGTGCTGCCGGGACCGGTGACGTTCCTCTGGCTGTCCAAGACCGTGGACGGCAGCGACCGGCTTGCGTTGCTGCCGCGCCTGCTGCCGGCCTACGCCGAATTGCTCGCGCGCCTGCAGGCCGCCGGCGCGGACTGGGTGCAGCTGGACGAGCCGGTGCTGGCGCTCGATCTCGACGCCCGCTGGCAGCAGGCGTTGCGCGACGCCTATGCCGCGCTCGCGTCGGGCCCGCGTCCGCAGCTGCTGCTGGCGAGCTACTTCGGCCCGCTCGGCGGCAACCTCGAAGTGGCCGCCGCCCTGCCGGTCGACGGCCTGCACCTGGACCTGGTGCGCGGCACCGAACAGCTCGATGCCGTCCTCAGGCTCCTGCCGGCCGGACGCACGCTCTCGGCCGGGCTGGTCGACGGGCGCAACGTATGGCGCGCGGCGTTGGACAACGCGCTCACCCTGGCGCGCTATGCACGGGGCCATGTCGCTGCGGACAAGCTGTGGCTGGCGCCATCGTGCTCGCTGTTGCACGTGCCGGTGGACCTCGACCAGGAAAAGGCGCTGGATGCCGAACTGCGCAGCTGGCTCGCGTTCGCCAGGCAGAAGCTCGGCGAACTGCGCACGTTGGCCGACGCGCTCGATGGCCGTCCGTCGGCGGAGGCCAGGCTGGCACAGGCGCGCCAGGCGCTGGAATCGCGCCGCCGTTCGCCGCGCGTGCACCGGCCCGAGGTGGAACGCCGGCTGGCGGCGCTGGGCCCGGAGGCGGCACGGCGCGCCAGCCCTTATCCGCAACGCATGCTCGCCCAGCAGCAGGCCTTGCGGCTGCCCGACTATCCGACCACCACGATCGGCTCGTTCCCGCAGACCCGGGAAGTGCGCGAGGCGCGGGCGCGCTTCAAGTCCGGGCGGCTCGGCGCCGCGGAATACGAGGCCTTCCTGCGCGAGCACACCGAACGCTGCGTGCGCGTGCAGGAACGGATCGGGCTGGACGTGCTGGTGCACGGGGAATTCGAGCGCAACGACATGGTCGAGTACTTCGGCGAGCAGCTCGACGGCTTCGCCTTCACCAAGCTCGGCTGGGTGCAGAGCTACGGCTCGCGCTGCGTCAAGCCGCCCATCATCTACGGCGACGTGGCGCGGCCGGCCCCGATGACGGTGCATTGGTCGGCATACGCGCAGTCGCTGACCGACCGGCCGATGAAAGGCATGCTGACCGGACCGGTCACGATGCTGCAATGGTCGTTCGTGCGCGACGACCAGGAACGCGCCAGCACCTGCCGGCAGATCGCGCTGGCGTTGCGCGACGAAGTGCGCGATCTGGAAGCGGCCGGAATCGGGCTCATCCAGATCGACGAGCCGGCGATCCGCGAAGGCCTGCCGCTGCGCCGCGCCGACCGGGACGCCTATCTCGGGTGGGCGGTGGAAGCCTTCCGCATCGCGGCCTCGGGCGTGCGCGACGCCACCCAGATCCACACCCACATGTGCTATTCGGAGTTCAACGACATCATCGAGGCGGTGGCGGCGATGGATGCCGACGTGATCTCGATCGAGACCTCGCGCTCGCGCATGGAACTGCTCGACGCCTTCGTGAGGTTCCGCTATCCCAACGCGATCGGGCCGGGCGTGTACGACATCCACAGCCCGCGCATACCCTCGACCGGGGAGATGGTGGAGCTGCTGCGCAAGGCGCGCGCGGTGCTCGCGCCGGAGCAGCTGTGGGTCAATCCGGACTGCGGGCTGAAGACCCGTGGCTGGGCCGAGACCGAGGCGGCGTTGCGGGCGATGGTCGCGGCCGCCCACCGGCTGCGCGAGGATCTCGCGCAGGCAGCCTGAAGGACCCGCCCCTCCGCGGAGGGGCGGCTTCACTCCGGTCGGCGGTCTTCCTTGGCCTCGTGCATGGAATCGGGGGTCGCCACGGCGACCACGCCCTCGAGGCCGGCGAGCCGGCCGGCCGCTTCCAGCAACCGCGCCTGGCCGATGTCCGGCGCGCAGCGGATCTCGAGGGTGTCCTCGCCGTCGGCGTGGCGCCGCAGCACGATGCGCCGGAGCGGCAGCTGCAGTTGCGCCATCGCGTCCTCCACGCCGACCAGCGGCGTCCCGTGCCGCAGCGTCACCTGCAGGTTCATGCGGCCATGCTGGTTGAGATACCGCCGCTCCAGCGGCTTGAGCAGCGCGAGGATCGTCCACATCAACGCCGTCGCCATGATCGCCGCCGCATACAATCCGCTGCCCGCGGCCAACCCGATCGCGGCCACGGCCCACAGCCCGGCCGCGGTGGTCAGGCCGCGCACCACGCGCTCGCGCTGCAGGAACAGGATGGTGCCCGCGCCGATGAAGCTCACCCCGGAGATCACCTGCGCGGCGATGCGGGAAGGATCCAGGATCACCTGCGGATGGCGCAGGATGTCGGAAAAGCCGTAGGCCGAGACGATCATCGCCAGCGCGGCGCCCACGCAGACCAGCATGTGCGTGCGCAGGCCCGCCGCCCATTCCAGGCGCCCGCGGTCGATGCCGATCACCGCACCCAGCAACGCTGCCAGCAGCAGCCGTATCGCGACGTCGGAAACAGCGATCATGGTCCGCTCCTCCTCTCCCGGCACTGCCCGGATGATCCGCGCCGGGGCGGACATGCGCGGTGAAGGCCGGCGGCGCCCCTCCTGACGCCGGCGGAGGCCGCGGGCCGGCTGCCGATGGAAAGCCCATCTCCCGGTGCGGCACGCACTAGACTGGCGTCCCGCTCCCCGTGGATGCCGCCCCATGTCCGCCTACCCCGCCGATACCGCGCTGGTCGTGGTCGACCTGCAGCCGGACTTCATGCCCGGCGGCGCGCTGCCCTGCCACGAGGGCGACGCGATCGTGCCCGGCATCGCCCGCCTGCTGTCGGCGCGCCGCTATGCCACCGTGGTCGCGACCCAGGACTGGCACCCGCCCACGCACGCCTCCTTCGCCAGCCAGTATCCGGGTGCCGAGCCGTTCGAGGTCGTCGAACTGCATGGCCATCCGCAGACGCTGTGGCCGGACCACTGCGTGCAGGGCACGCAGGGCGCCGCGCTGGACCGGCGCGTGGACTGGACCGTCGCCGACCTGATCCTGCGCAAGGGCACGCGCGAGCAGGTCGATTCCTACAGCGCGTTCCGCGAGAACCACGGACCGGACGGGACGCGCCCGGCCACCGGGCTGGCCGGCTGGCTGCGCGAACGCGGCATCGCCGAGGTGCACGTGTGCGGATTGGCCCGCGACTACTGCGTGCTGTGGACCGCGCAGGACGCGGTCGCCGCCGGTTTCCGCGTGCGCTTCCTGTGGGAGCTGACCCGACCGGTCACCCCGGCCGGCGACGCACCGACGCGCGCGGCGTTGCAGAGCGCCGGCGTCGCCATCGCATAAGGACGTCGCGGCGCGGGCCAGCCCGTGCGTGGAGCGCACCGCCCGCCCAGCGGCTGTCAATCGCTGGGAGGCGCCGATCCGCTTGCGCCGGGGCGATTAATCATTCTCGGGATCACCCAGACCAGCAGGCCGGTCCCGGCCGCCAGCAACCCGATCCCAAGCAGGATGGTCCAGTGAATGATGCTGAAGGCGCCCATGTCCATTCCCTAGCCTGGTGCGATGGCCGGCATGGTCGCGCAGCGGTGCCCTGTCGAGCGCCAAGGGTCGCCGGTTTCAGCGAAACACCACCGTGCGGTGCCCGTTGAGCAGGATGCGGTGCTCGACGTGGCGGCGCACCGCGCGCGCCAGCACCAGCGACTCGGTGTCGCTGCCCACCCGCACCAGGTCGCGCGGCGTCATCGCATGGTTCACATGCGCCACGTCCTGCTCGATGATCGGGCCTTCGTCCAGGTCCGGCGTCACGTAGTGCGCGGTGGCGCCGATGATCTTGACCCCGCGCGCGTGCGCCTGGTGGTACGGCTGCGCGCCCTTGAAGCTGGGCAGGAAGCTGTGGTGGATGTTGATCGCGCGCCCGGCCAACGCCTCGCACAGCCGCGGCGAGAGGATCTGCATGTAGCGGGCCAGCACCACCAGGTCGATCCTTTCGCGCTCGACCAGGTCGATGATCTGCTGCTCCTGCTGCGCGCGGTTCTCGGCGCTGACCGGCAGGTGGTGGAACGGCACGCCGTAGGACGCGCTCAACCCCGCGAAGTCGGCATGGTTGGATGCGACCGCGGCGATGTCCACCTTCAGCTGCCGGCTGTGCGCGCGGAACAGCAGATCGTTGAGGCAATGGCCCTGCTTGCTGACCAGTACCAGCAGGCGTGCGCGCCGGCGCGCGTCGTGCACCTGCCAGTCCATCGCGTAATCGGCCGCGAGCACGGCGAAGCGCTCGCGCAGCCGTGCCACCGACGCGCCGTCGGCCATGTCGAAATGCACCCGCAGGAAGAAGCGCCCGCTTTCCTCGTCGCCGAACTGCTGCGCGTCGAGGATGTTGCAGTCCAGTTCGAACAGCAGCCCGCTGACGCGGTAGACGATGCCGGTGCGGTCGGGGCAGGACAGGGTGAGGATGTAGTCGGGTCGCATCCGGCCAATGATAGCGAAGGCGTGGGCGCGGCCGGTCGACGTTTTCCGACGAAACCGTCGCGGCTGCGCTCAGGCCTGCCCGGCGCGGCGTGCGGCGACCTCGGCCAGCACCGCCCAGTCGGCATCGCCCTCGCCGTGCGCGATCGCGTCGTCCAGGGCGGCGCGCAGCAGCTCCGCCAGCGGCATCGGCACCGTGCGCGCCTGCGCGGCGGCCAGCGCCAGGTCCACGTCCTTGCGTCCGAGCGTGGCCTTGAAACCGGCCGGCCGGTAGCGCCGCTCGGCGATCAGCTTCCCGTAGCCCTGGTAGGCAGGCGCCGAGAACAGCGTGCCGGTCAGCATCTCGAGGAAATCGGCACGCGCCACTCCATGGCCCTGCACCAGCGCGGAAGCTTCGGCCATCGTGCCGATCGCGCTGGCCAGGCAGAAGTTGGCGGCGAGCTTGACCGCGTTGGCGCGCTCGGGCGCCTCGCCGAAACGCCAGGTCTTTTGGCCCATCGCGTCGAACATCGGCTGCACGCGCGCGATGGCCCGCTCGTCGCCGGCGGCGAGGATGTTGAGCCGGCCGGCGGCGGCCACGTCCGGGCGGCCCAGCACCGGCGCGGCCACGTAGGCGACGCCGCGCTCGGCATGCAGCGCGTGCAGCTCGCGCGCCAGCGCCACCGAGATCGTCGCCATGTTCACGTGCACGCTGCCGGCCGGCAGCGCGTCGAGCACGCCGCGCCCGAACAGGGTCTCGCGCACGGCCGCGTCGTCGGCGAGCATCGAGAACAGCAGCGGCCCGGTCGCCGCCTGCGCCGGCGCGTCCACCGCGATCGCGCCCTCCCGGGCCAGTGCCTGCGCGGGCGCCGGGCCGCGGTTCCATACCGTCGTCGCGAAACCGGCGCGCAGCAGGTTGCTCGCCATCGGCCGGCCCATCGTGCCGAGACCGAGAAAACCCAATGTCATCGCGTGATCCCGCCGCCGCTCACATGTCGAAAAGGCCGCGCGCCTCGCGCGGCTCGCACCGCAGGTACTGCGACGGGGCGCGTACCTTCGCGCCGAGCGTCGCGGCGGCATGCCACGGCCAGCGCGGGTCGTAGAGGATGGCGCGCGCCAACGCCACCGCATCGGCGCGACCTTCGGCCAGCAACGCCTCGGCATGCATCGGGTCGGTGATCAAGCCGACCGCGATCACCGGCATGCGCACCTGCGCCTTGATCGCTTCGGCGAACGGCACCTGGTAGCCGGCGCCCAGCGCGATCTGCTGGCGCGGATCCAGGCCGCCGCTGGACACATGGATGAAGTGCGCGCCGTGCGCATCCAGCGCCTTGGCCAACGCGATGCTCTGCGCCAGGTCCCAGCCGCCGTCCACCCAGTCGGTCGCGGAGATGCGCACGCCGACCGCGATCCTGTCCGGCACCGCCGCGCGCACCGCGTCGAACACGCGCAGCGCCAGCCGCATGCGGTTGTCCAGCGAGCCGCCGTACTCGTCGTCGCGCCGGTTGCTCAGCGGCGACAGGAACTGGTGCAGCAGGTAGCCGTGCGCGGCATGCAGCTCGATCAGGTCCAGGCCCAGGCGCTCGGCGCGGCGGGCGGCGTCGACGAAGGCCTGCACGATGCCATCGATGCCGGCCGCGTCCAGCGCGTGCGGCGACGGCGCGCCCGGATGGAACGGGAGCGCGGACGGCGCGACGGTCTGCCAGCCATGCGGGTGGCCGGGCGCGATCGGCCCGCCGCCGTCCCACGGGCGCTCGGTGGATGCCTTGCGCCCGGCGTGCGCGAGCTGCACGCCGATCGGCATCGGCGACCAGCGCCGCACGCTCTCGAGCACCCGCTGCAGCGCCGCCTCGGTGGCGTCGTCGTACAAGCCCAGGTCGGCCCAGCTGATGCGCCCGCGCGCTTCCACCGCGGTGGCTTCCAGGATCAGCAAGCCCGCGCTGGACTGCGACAGGTTACCCAGATGCTGGGCGTGCCAGTCGTTCGCCCGCCCCTCCTCGGCCGAGTACTGGCACATCGGCGCGATCACGATGCGATTGGCGAGTTCGAGCGGACCGAGCGATAGCGGCGAGAACAACTGGCTCAAGAGACGACCTTGCGGATGACCGGGAAACCGCCATTCCACCCCGGGAAGATGCCGCTTACAACCGCCCGCGATGGATCACTGCGTCATACGGGAGGCATGCGTAGAACGCCGCTCGCGCGACCTTCCGCCTCCGGTGCCGGACGACCAGGCCCCGGACCGTTGCCCTTGTTGCTATTGCCGATGGCCCAAGGCACGTCCATGGACGATCGGCCGTTCGGCTGCTGGAAAGCGCTTCCCTCACGGGAATGAGGGTGGAGGATTAAGCAGGACGATGGGATGGCAGGGGCCGGACAGATCGGGCCGGACAGATGACGTCGAAGTCGCTGGGTCCCCGCCTTCGCGGGGACGACGACAGAGGGCGGCCGAGAGCGGAGAGATGACAAAGTCGCCGGCGCCTCGCGGAGAACGACCACGGCGGGCACGACGAAAACCACCCACCGCCGCCCTACGCCGCCGCCGCGCCCTCCAGCAAGAACGCCAACGCCCCCGCGCAATCGTGCTCCACCTTCAGCGCCAGCAGTTCGTCGGCGCGGGTCCGCCCATGGTTCAGCGCAGCGACCGGCAATCCCGCGCGCGCCGCCGCCTGCACGAAGCGGAACCCGGAATAGACCATCAGCGAGGAACCGACCACGAGCACCGCATCCGCCCGCGCCAGGTGTTCGTTGGCGCGTGCCACGCGCTCGCGCGGCACGTTCTCGCCGAAGTACACGACGTCCGGCTTCAGCAGGCCGCCGCAGCGCTCGCAGGCCGGCACCACGAACGCATCGAAATCCACCCCGTCCAGGTCCGCGTCGCCATCCGGCGCGATGCCCGCCTGCAACTGTTCCCACCCGGGATTGGCGGCCGCCAACCGCGCCTGCAGCGCTTCGCGCGGGCTGCGCTGCTCGCAATCCATGCAGCGCACCGTGTCGAGGCGGCCGTGCAGGTCGATCACCTCGCTGCTGCCGGCCGCCTGGTGCAAGCCGTCGACGTTCTGGGTCAGCAGCACTTCCAACTGGCCGCGCGCCTCCAGCGCCGCCAGGGCGTGGTGCGTGCCGTTCGGCCGTGCCAGCCCGAAGCGCGGCCAGCCCAGCAGGCTGCGCGCCCAGTAGCGCCGGCGCGTGGCCGCCTCGCCCATGAAGGCCTGGAACGTCACCGGCTGCGGGCGCTTCCAGCCGCCCTGACGGTCGCGGTAGTCGGGAATGCCCGAGCCGGTGCTGCAACCGGCGCCGGTCAGCACGAACAGGCGCCGGTGGCGTTCGATGAAATCCTGCAGGTCGGCGGGCGAGGCGCTCATGGTTTTCCAACATGGCGGCGCCGCGCCCGCCATGCAAGCGCCGCGCGTCGCCGCTTCACTCCCCGCGCGGCGGGTGCGGCCCGAACCGGCCATAGGGCCGCGAGTCGTCGGCGCTGCGGCGCAGGACCTGCGCGGCCAGCAGCGCGAGGGCGAGCAGCAGCGACAGGAACGCCACCAGCGCGCCCCAGCCGCCATGCTGCCAGAACCAGCCGCTGACCGAGCCGATCAGGCTGGACCCGATGTAGTACGCCAGCAGGTAGAGCGAAGCGGCGTGGCTGCGGTTCGCGCCGCCGAGGCGGCCCACCCACGCGCTCGCCGCCGAGTGCGCGATGAAGAAGCCGATCGTCAGCAGCACGATGCCGCCGATCACCCCCGCCAGCGAGTGCAGCAGGGTCGCCAGCACGCCGGCGATGCACGCGAGCACGCCGTACAGGACCACCGGGCCGCGGCCGAACCGGTCCGAGGCGAAGCCCGCCACCGACGAGCTGACGATGCCGAACACGTAGGCGCTGAAGATCAGGCCGATCTGGCTCTGGCTGAGGCCGAACTCCGGCCCGCCGAGCCGGAACCCGGCATAGTTGTAGACGCTGACGAAAGCGCCCATCAGCAGGAACGGGATCGAGAACAGCCACGGCAGGTGGCGATCGCGCAGGTGGCCATGCCAGGCGCGCAGGTGGTAGCGCAGATTGATGCCATGGCGGCGCACGAAATGACGCGAGGCCGGCAGCAGCAGCACGAACGCCACCGCGCACAGCAGGTCGAGCACGCTCAGCGCCGCCAGCGCGCCGCGCCAGCCCAGGTGGTCGGTGAGCACGCTCATCACGATGCGCCCGCTCATGCCGCCGAACGCGTTGCCGGCCACGTACAGGCCGGTCGCCGCGCCCAGGCGCTCGGCCGGCAGCTCCTCGGCCAGGTACACCATCGCCACCGCCGGCACGCCGCCGAGGGCGATGCCGGAGAGCGTGCGCGCCGCCACCAGCATGCCCCAATGCGGCAGCAGCGCCGCGGCCAGGTTGAGCAATGCCGCCAACGCGATCGAGACGAACATCAGCCCGCGCCGCCCCAGGTTCTCCGAGACCGCGCCGGCGCAGAAGATCGCCAGCGCCAGCGCACCGGTGGCCAGCGACAGCGGCAGCGAGCTGGTGGCGGCATCCACGCCGAACTCGCGGGCGAACTCGGGCAGCAGCGGCTGAACGCTGTAGAGCAGGGAGAACGTGGCGAAACCGGCCAGGAACAGTGCGATACGGATGCGTGCCAGGGCGGGAGCGGCCGCGTCCACGGGACGGGCGGTGGAAGTGTTCACGGGCGACGGATCGTGGAGGAGTGGCGGGTGCTGCCTGCATCGAAGGGGGCGGCAAAGCCCCTCTCCCTCCGGGAGAGGAGTTGGGGTGAGGGGCCCTTCTCCCTGGGGACAAGGAACAGCCGGCGAAATTATTTTCCTCCTGAAACAATCTGTCCAATATATGATCCCCGCAGTCCTCATACCCCGGGCATCTTGGGATGGAACTGCGCCACCTCCGGTACTTCCTGGCCGTCGCCGAGGAAGGCAATTTCACCCGCGCCGCCGCCCGCGTCGGGATCGCCCAGCCGCCACTGAGCCAGCAGATCCAGGCGCTCGAGAAGGAACTGGGCACGCCGCTGTTCCGCCGTACCCACCAGGGCGCGGAGCTGAACGAGGCCGGCGAGGCGTTCCTGCTGGACGTGCGCCGGGTGCTGGCCGACGTCGATGCCGCGGTCGAATCGGTGCAGCGCGCCGCGCGCGGCGAGCGCGGGCGACTGCGCCTGGGTTTCACCGCCTCGGCGGCGTTCAACCCGGTGGTGCCCAAGCTGATCCGGCATTTCCAGCGCGCCTGGCCGCAGGTGACCATCGTGCTGCTGGAAACCAACACCGTCGGCTTGCTCAAGGCGATGGAGAGCGGCCAGCTCGATGCCGCCTTCATCCGCCCCAGCAGCCTGACCCCGGTCGGCCTGAATTTGCTGCACTTCCCCGACGAGCCGATGAAGATCGCGCTGCCGGCGGCGCACCGCCTGGCCGGGCGCGCGCGCCTGCCGCTGTCGGCGCTGGCGGGCGAGCCGTTCATCCTGTTCCCGCGCAGCTTCGGCCCCAGCCTGTACGACGAGATCGCGCAGGCGTGCCGGCTCGCCGGCTTCACCCTCCAGGTCAGCCAGGAGGCCCCGCAGATGGCCTCGATCTGCAACCTGGTCGCCGCCGAGCTGGGCGTGTCGGTGGTCCCGCAGGCGATGACCCACGTGCAGTTGCCGGGCGTGCGCTACATCGACATCCAGGGCCACGTGCCGCTGGCGCGGCTGGCGCTGGCCTCGCTGCCCGGCCGCGAGACCGTGGTGGTGCAGCACCTGACCCGGCTCGCCCGGTCGATGACGCGGGAAGCCTCTTGACCTCAACCAAGGTTGAGGTCGTGCAATAGGGCCCTCCTTTCCTCCGGACTGGCCCGATGCGCATCGTCTATCTGCAGCAGCCCACCCACGACCCCGCCGCCAGCGCGGCGTTCTATCGCGACGTGCTGCAGCTGCCGGTGGAAGGCACGCGCGTGCGCATCGGCTGGAGCGAGATCGAACTGGTGCCCGCCCAGGGCGTGGTCGGTTGCACGCACCTGGCGTTCAACGTCGCGCCGGACCGGTTCGAGGAAGCCGTCCGCTGGATCGGCGAGCGCGCGCCGATCCTGCAGGACATGCGCGGCACCTCGCGTTTCCCGCTCGCGCGCGGTTGGGACTCGGAATCGGTGTACTTCGCCGGCCCGGATTGCGCGGTGCTGGAACTGATCGCGCGCAAGCGCCTGCCGGCCCCGGCATCGGTGCACGGGCCCTTCCACGGCAGCGAGTTGCTGTGCGTCAGCGAGGTCGGCCTGCCGAGCGCCAACGTCACCGGGGTGACCCGCAGCGTCGGCAACCATTTCCGGATGCAGCCGCTGGAGGAACCGACGCCGGTGTTCGCGCCGCTCGGCGATCACGAAGGCTTGCTGATCGTGGTCGACCACGAACGCCGCTGGTTCCCGGAACAGAAGCGGCTGCCGTGGGCGCAGGGCGTACGGGTGCGCGTGCAGGGCCCGCCGCCCGGGCTGTGCCTGTACGACGCGCAGGGCTGGGAGCTGTGCTCGGTGGCCTAGACGGGCAATGGAATCCTGCGGGAGCAGCCTTTTTGCGGGAGCGGCTCCCGCAAGGTCTTCGCCTAGGCGGCAGGCGCTTGCGGTAGCCGGAAGAATCCACGCGCGGCGGCCGTGGTCGCCGCGGCCACCTGGGCCACCTCCTCGCCGCGGTCGCGCGCCAGTTCCTCGACGATGTGCGCCAGGAACATCGGCTCGTTGCGTCGATCCTTGGGCATCGGCTTGAGCGTGCGCGGCAACAGGTAGGGCGCGTCGGTCTCGATCATCAGCCGCTCGGCCGGGACGTGCTTCACCAGCTCGCGCAGGTGCGCGCCGCGGCGCTCGTCGCACAGCCAGCCGGTGATGCCGATGTACCAGTCGCGGTCGAGGTAGTCGAACAGCTCGCGGCGTTCGCCGGTGAAGCAATGCACCACCGCCGGGCCGAGGCGGCCATCGAAGCCGCGCATCATCGCGATGAAATCGTCGTGCGCGTCGCGCTGGTGCAGGAACAGCGGCTTTCCGTTCTCGCTGGCCAGCTGCAGCTGCCGCTCGAACGCCTTGCGCTGCGCCGGGCGCGGCGCGAAGTCGCGGAAGTAGTCCAGCCCGCACTCGCCGACCGCGACCACCTCCGGATGCGCGTGCAGCGCGCGCATCTCGGCGTCGCACTCGTCGGTGTACTCCACCGCGTGGTGCGGATGCACGCCGGCGGTGGCGAACAGGAACCCGGGATGGCGTTGCGCCAGTTGCAGGGCCAGCGGCGAATGCTCGCGGCTGGCGCCGGTGACGACCATCTGGACCACGCCGGCGTCGCGCGCGCGCTGCAGCACCGCCTCGCGGTCGCGGTCGAAGGAGTCGTGGGTGAGGTTGGCGCCGATATCGATCAGCTGCATGCGGCGGAAGGCGATTGCGTGGGGATCGCGGATTGTAGCGGTTCGTCGTCGCCCCGCTCTCCGGGCGACGTGGTTCGGCCGCCGGACGGAGCAGGAATCGCGATCGTCCAACGGCGCCGGCAAGGCACGCCGGGACTGAAGTCCCTCCCACGAGGCGCTTCACCCGGATCTCCGGACTGCATTGGGGACAATGGAGGCCCGCCCGTCCGTGGGCACGATCTCCCGCGTGCGCGCCGGTCCGTCGCAGCCGGCAGAATAGGCACGCGTCGTCCCGCAGGAAGCGGGTAGCCCCCTCCCCTGCGAGCCCAAGCATGAAACCGAGCCGTTCTCCGTATTTCCGCCCAAGCGCCCCGATCGCGCCGAACCCCCGCGGAACGACCCGATGATCGGCCGCTTCGACCTCGCCGGCGCGCGCACCACGGTGCGCACCGAATTGCTGGCCGGCACGACCACCTTCCTGACGATGTCCTACATCGTCTTCGTCAACCCGGACATCCTGGCCTCGACCGGCATGGACCGCGGCGCGATCTTCGTCGCCACCTGCCTGGCGGCCGCGCTGGGCTCGGCGCTGATGGGCCTGCTCGCCAACTATCCGGTCGGCGCCGCGCCCGGCATGGGCCTCAACGCGTTCTTCGCGTTCACCGTGGTCGGCACGCTCGGCTACAGCTGGCAGCAGGCGCTGGGATTGGTGTTCGTGTCCGGCTGCCTGTTCGTGCTGCTGACGCTGACCGGCGCGCGGCGCTGGCTGGTGGATGGCATCCCGCCCGCCCTGCGCAGCGGCATCGCGGCCGGTATCGGGTTGTTCCTGGCCTTCATCGGCCTGCAGAAGGCGGGGCTGGTGGTCGCGCAGCCGGCCACGCTGGTGGCGCTGGGCGACCTGCACAGGCCCGAGCCGTTGCTGGCGCTGGCAGGATTGGGCCTGATCGCGATCCTCGACCTGCACCGCATCCGCGGTGCGATCCTGCTCGGCATCATCGCCGTCACCGTGGCCGCCGGCATGCTCGGGCTGGTGCACTGGCAGGGCCTGCTCGCATGGCCGCCGAGCCTGGCGCCGACCTTCCTCGAACTCGACCTGGCCGGCGCGCTGGGCGGCCACGGCAGCGGCTCGGCCATCGCGGCGGTCATGCACGTGGTGCTGGTGTTCGTGCTGGTGGAGGTGTTCGACGCCACCGGCACGCTGATGGGCGTGGCCAAGCGCGCCGGCCTGCTCGGCACGCCGGCGCTGCAGCGCCGCTTCAACCGGGCGCTGTTCGCCGACAGCGGCGCGATCCTCGCCGGCTCGCTGCTGGGCACGTCCAGCACCACCGCCTACATCGAGAGCGCCTCGGGCGTGCAGGCCGGCGGGCGCACCGGCCTGACCGCGCTGACCGTGGCCGCGCTGTTCCTGCTCGCGCTGCTGTTCTCGCCGCTGGCGGCGATGGTGCCTGCCTACGCCACCGCGCCGGCGCTGGTCTACGTGGCCGCCTCGATGCTGCGCGAACTGGTCGACGTGCGATGGGACGACCTGGGCGAATCGCTGCCGGCCGCCCTGTGCGCGCTGGCGATGCCGCTGACCTATTCGATCGCCGATGGCCTGGCGCTGGGCTTCCTCGCCTACGTCGCGCTCAAGCTGGGGGCCGGGCGCTGGCGCGAGGTGCATCCGGCCAGTTGGGTGATCACCGCGCTGTTCGTGCTGCGGCATGCGTTGCAGTGAGCGGTGCATTCCCGGGACTCCATCCGCCACGAGCCGGGTGCGGCTGCGTCGGGACTGGAACCGTTCCCGCGAACGGCAACCGATCGGCCCAGTGACTTCAGGCAGGTGCCCCCTGCCGCCCCGGCATGGTCCCATCCTGTCCCGGCCCGCCTTCAAGCAACCCCGCCATCGTCCATCGCAGCAAGGAGATCCCCATGCGTGCTTCAAGATCGATTCTGTGGCTGGCCTTGCTGGCCGCCGCTCCCGCGTTGGCCCAGCAGGACCTGAGCAAGATCTCCGATGACGTGCAGGTAGCCCCCGGGCAGAAGTACGGCGGGCTGAGCACGGTGAGCGGCGACATCCACGTGGGCAGCAACGCCGGAGCCAGGAGTGTGCAGTCCGTCAGCGGCGACGTCACCGTCGACCGCGGCGCCAAGGTCGGCGACATCGCCACGACCAGCGGCGACCTGAAGTTGGCCGACGACGTCGAGACCGGGGAACTGAAGAACGTGAGCGGCCGCATCACCCTGGGGCGCGGCGCGGTGGTCGACGGCGGCGTGGACACGGTCAGCGGCAGCATCTTCGCCGACCGCGGCAGCAGGATCGAAGGCGATATCACCACGATCAGCGGCGCCGTCGGACTGGTGCAGGCCGAGGTCGCGGGCGACATCACCTTCGTCAGCAGCGACATCACCGTCGGCATCGGCTCGCACGTCAAGGGCCGCATCCACCTCAAGAAGCCGTTCCACAGCAATGTCCGGCGCCCGCCCCGCGTGGTGATCGGCCCCAATGCCGTGGTGGACGGCCCGCTCGAGTTCGAAATGCCGGTCAAGCTCTACGTGCACGGCAGCGCGAAGACCGGCCCGATCACGGGCGCCAGCGCCATCGCCTTCTCCACGCCCACGCCGCCGAAGGACTGACGCGCCCGGCGCATCCGGGCGCCACGACGAACCGGCGTGGTCCCGATGGCGCCCTTGCGCGCACGCCATCGCGTTCCGCCGGCCGAGCCGGGCGGGACGCGACCTGCGGAACGCATACTCCGCCCGCACCACCACGCCCGAAGTCCATGCACGACTCCTTGCCTGCCGCGATCCGGCAGGTCGTCGCCGGCGCGCCGCTGCTGCCGGATACGATCGGCGAATCGCCCTGTCGCGTGCATGCGTTCCGGCGCGGCCGCGAACGCTTCTTCCTGAAGATCTGCCCCGCCGTCCATGCGGCGACCACGTACAGCGTGCGGCGCGAGGCGCGCGTGCTGGACTGGCTCGCGGGCAAGCTGTCCGTTGCCGAGGTCGTGGCGGTGGCCGAGCACGAGGGCGAGGAATTCATGGTCACGCGCGCGGTGCCCGGCGTGCCCTTGTCCGCCCGCCTCCGCGCGGGCCTGCCGGTCACCGGCCTGTTCCGCGAAGCGCTGCGACAGCTGCAAGCCGTGCCGGTCTCGGACTGCCCGTTCGACTCGGGCACCGCGATGCGGCTGCGCGAGCTGGACTACCTGCTGGCCCGCGACCTGATCGACCCCGACCACGACCTCTCGCAATGGCCAGGCCTGGACACGCCGCAGGCCCTGCTCGCGCACCTGCAGGCGCACCTGCCCGACGAGGATCCGGTGTTCTCGCACGGCGACCTGTGCGACAGCAACGTGTTCGTGGATGCGCACGACAGCCTGCACTTCATCGACCTCGGCCGCGGTGGCGTCGCCGATCGCTGGCTGGACATCGCCTTCGCCCATCGCAACCTGCGCGAGGACGTCGGCGACGAGGCGGCACGGGCGTTGCTGGCCACGATCGGCGTTCCGGATCGGCCGGACAGGCGGCGCTTCTTCGAGCAACTCGACGAGCTGTTCTGAGCGGACGCCGCCTGCCGGCCCGCACCCGATCCCGGCGCGGCGGGAGATGGGCGCCGGAAGCGCCCAGCCCGTATCCTTCCCCGCGCATGAGCAGCCCCACGTTCCCGATTTCCCCGTTGCTGCCGGCCATCGCCGCCAGCCTGTCCGAGCATCCGCGCCTGGTGCTGGAAGCACCGCCCGGCGCCGGCAAGACCACGCAGGTGCCGCTGGCGCTGCTCGACGCGCCGTGGCTCGCCGGCCGCAGGATCGTGATGCTGGAACCGCGCCGCGTGGCCGCCCGCAGCGCCGCCGGCTTCATGGCGCGCCAGCTCGGGGAGCAGCCCGGCCAAACCGTGGGCTATCGCATCCGCTTCGAGAACAAGGTGTCCGCGCAGACCCGCATCGAGGTCGTCACCGAAGGCATCCTGACCCGGATGATCCAGGACGATCCCCTGCTGGAAGGCGTCGGCGCACTGCTGTTCGACGAGTTCCACGAACGCCACCTGGCCGGCGACCTCGGTTTGGCGCTGGCGCTGGACGTACAGGCGCAACTGCGCGACGACCTACGCATCGTGGCGATGTCGGCCACGCTCGACGGCGAGCGGCTGGCGCAGTTCCTCGACGCGCCGCGGCTCACCAGCGAAGGCCGCGGCTTCCCGGTCGAGATCGCGCATTTCCCCGCACGCCGCGACGAGTCGATGGAAGCGCAGGCGCGCCGCGCGATCGAGCATGCGCTGGCGGCGCATCCGGGCGACCTCCTGGTGTTCCTGCCTGGCCAGCGCGAGATCGCCCGGCTCCAGGCGGCCCTGGATGCCGCGTCCCTGCCGCAGGCGGGCGCAGGCATCGAGGTGCTGCCGCTGCACGGCGAACTCCCCGTCGAACAGCAGGCGCGCGTGCTGCAGCCCGATCCCGGCGGCCGCCGCCGCGTGGTGCTCGCCACCAACGTCACCGAATCCTCGGTCACCTTGCCCGGCGTGCGCGTGGTGATCGACAGCGGCCTGGCGCGCGAGCCGCACTACGATCCCAACAGCGGCTTCTCGCGCCTGGACGTGACGACGATCGCGCAGGCTTCCGCCGACCAGCGCGCGGGGCGCGCCGGGCGCGTCGCCGAAGGCTGGGCCTACCGGTTGTGGCCGCAGTCGCAGCGCCTGGAAGCCCAGCGCCGGCCCGAGATCGCGCAGGTCGAGCTGGCCGGGCTGGCGCTGGAGCTGGCCGCCTGGGGCAGCGACGCGCTGCGTTTCGCCGACCCGCCGCCGGCCGGCGCGCTGGCCGCCGCGCGCGAGTTGCTGCAACGCCTGGGTGCGCTGTCCGGCGGCAACGCGATCACCACGCCGGGCCGGCGCATGCTCGCGCTGGGTACCCATCCACGCCTGGCCGCGATGCTGCTCGCCGCGCAGGGAGCGCGCGAACAGGCGCTGGCGTGCGACCTGGCGGCGCTGCTGGAAGCGCGCGATCCGCTGCGCCAGGGCGGCGATGCGTTGGCGGCCCGCTGGCGCGCACTGGCCGCGTTCCGCGCCGGCCGTGCCCCGCACGATGCCAGCCGCAGCGCCCTGGACGCGATCGACGCGGCGGCCCGGCAATGGCGCCGGCGGCTGCGCTGCGAGGCGACGCCGCCCGGCGAGATCGACGCCCATGAACTCGGCGACCTGCTCGCCCACGCCTTTCCCGACCGCATCGCCGCGCGCCATCCCGCCGATCCGCTGCGCTATCTGCTCGCCAACGGCCGCAGCGCACGCCTGTTCGATACCAGCGACCTGCGCGGCGAACCCTGGCTGGTCGCCAGCGAACTGCGCTACGAGGCGCGCGATGCCCTGCTGCTGCGCGCCGCCCCGGTCGACGAAGCGCGCCTGCGCCGCGACTTCGCCGAGCGCTTCGTGCAGCAGGACGTGGTGCGCTGGGACGCGGACAAGCGCGCGCTCGTGGCGCGGCGAGAATCGAGCTTCGACCGCATCGTGCTCGACAGCCGCCCGGCCGGGAAGGTCGATCCCCGGCATGCCGCGCAAGCGCTGGCCGGAGCGGTGCGCGAGCTCGGCCTGGATGCGCTGCCGTGGACCGAATCGCTGCGGCAGTGGCGCGCGCGCGTGCAGTCGCTGCGTGCCTGGATGCCGGAACTGGGCCTGCCCGATTACGGCGACGAAGCCCTGCTCGCCACGCTGGAGGACTGGCTGGCGCCCGCCTTCGCCGGCAAGACGCGGCTGGACGCGCTCGACGAAGCCGAGCTCGGCGAAGCGCTGAAGACGCCGCTGCCGTGGGACCGCCGCCAGTGGATCGAGCGCCATGCGCCGGCCCGCATCGAAGTGCCGTCCGGCATGGAGCGCCCCATCGCCTATGCCCTCGACCATGCCGGCGAACCGCAGCCGCCGGTGCTGGCGGTCAAGCTGCAGGAGCTGTTCGGCCTGGCCGACACCCCGCGCATCGCCGATGGCCGCGTGCCGCTGCTGCTGCACCTGCTCTCGCCGGGCGGCAAGCCGTTGCAGGTCACCCGCGACCTGCGCAATTTCTGGGATACCACCTATGCGGAGGTGAAGAAGGAGATGAAGGGGAGGTATCCGAAGCATCCTTGGCCCGACGACCCCTGGACCGCGACTGCCACCCATCGCGCGAAGCCCCGCGGGACGTGATCCGGTCCCGCCCGTGGCACGGCGAACTCAGCGGGCTTCTTCTGTGCGCCCGATACGCCCAGCGCCGCCTAACGTCCCGTACACGCATCCCGTCGGACACTGTTCGTCCAGCCCACGAAAAGGATGACTCCCCATGAGCAAGTTGACCGTGATCACCGACCGTGCCCTGGAGCGGGCGCTGGAACTGGCCAGCAGCGCCGGCGACGGCCTCAAGCATGCCGGCAGCAGCCTGCGCCATGCCGCCCCGCATGCCAGCGAATGGCTGAAGACCGGCGCGGCGATCGGCGCGGTCAAGACCGGCGGCCGCGTCGCCGGCAAGTTCGTGCGGCGCAATCCCGCCATCGCCGTGGCTGCGGCGGTCGCCGGCGTCGGCTTGATCGGCTATGCGCTGTACCGCAAGCGCAAGCAACGCGAGCAGGAGCAAGGCGTGATCGAAGGCAGCGCCGAACGCCTCAACGGCAATGCCGGCAACACCACCGCACGGCGCGCCGCGCGCGCCAACCGCCGCTTCGCCACCACCCCGACCGACGGCGCCGAGTGATCCCGCCCGTCCGCCTTTTCGTATCCCTTGGGGGAGCCACCCCTCTCCCGGGGGCGGGAAAGCGCCGTTTGCTCGCCATCGGCGCGTAACTGGATCGCAGGGATGCGACCGAGAATTCCCGGCGATTCCCGCCGGCGACGGTTCGCCTCGGCCAGCGCCATTCCTGCTTCCGCGATCAACCGATCCGCCGCCACTCCCCGGGTGCCAGTCCATCCAGCCGGTGGCCGCCGATCGCCACGCGTACCAGCCGCAACGTCGGCAGCCCCACCGCCGCGGTCATTCGCCGCACCTGCCGGTTGCGGCCCTCGCGCAAGGTGATCTGCAGCCATGCATCCGGCACCGACTTGCGGTAGCGCACCGGCGGATCGCGCGGCCACAGCGCCGGGGCCGTCTCCAGCAGTTCCGCGCCGGCCGGCAGCGTCGGCCCGTCGTTGAGCCGCACGCCGCGCCGCAACTGCGCCAACTGCTCCTCGCGCGGCGCGCCTTCCACCTGCACCCAGTACGTCTTGCGCTCCTTGTGGCGCGGGTCGGTCAGCCGCGACGCCAGCCGGCCGTCGTCGGTGAGCAACAGCAGCCCTTCGCTGTCGTAGTCCAGGCGGCCGGCCGCGTACACGTCCGGCGGCAGGCCGAACTCGGCCAGCGTGCGCCGCGGCGGATCGCTGCGGTCGGTGAACTGGCAGAGCACGTTGAAGGGCTTGTTGAGGGCGATGAGCATGGTGCCGGACTCGGGACTCGCAACGACCAGCAGCCCCGTTCGCGGTCCGCTGGCCGCGGGAAGGCGGGGCTTGCCGCGCGTCGTCCCGCGGAATCGAAAAGCGCGTTCCGGCGATCCGGGCGCTTCCGCGTCCGCGGAACGACGAGGTTTCCGCGATTCGTCAGCGCTTGACGAACTTCAGCGTCATCCGGTCGCTTTCGCCGATGGCCTTGTACTTGGCATCGTCGGCGGGTTCGTGGTTGTTGCTCGGCGGCAGCGTCCACACGCCGTTGGGATGGTCCTTGGTGTCGCGCGGATTGGCGTTGACCTCGCTCTTGCCGGCCAGCTCGAAGCCGGCCGCCTCGGCCATCGCGATCACTTGGGCCTGGCCGACGTAGCCGCTCTTGTCGTCGGCCGGCACGTCGCCCTTGGCGCGATGTTCCACCACGCCGAGCACGCCGCCCGGCTTGAGCACCTTGTAGAAGCCCTTGAACATGCCCTCGGCCTGCCCGGCCATGCGCCAGTTGTGCACGTTGCGGAACGTCAGCACCACGTCGGCGGAGCCGTCCGGGCCGAACACCGGCGCATCCGGCGCGTAGGCGACCACGGTGGCCTTGCCGTACAGCTCGGGCTGCGCGGCGAACTTCTTCTCCAACTGGTCGCGCCCGCGCTGCTGGTAGTCGCGGCCCCTGCCTTCCGGCACCGCCTGCGGGTCGACCACCGCGGCGACGTAGCGGCCGCGCTCGCGCAGGTAGGGCGCGAGGATCTCCGAATACCAACCGGCGCCTGGCGTGATCTCGATGACGGTCTGGTCCGGCTCCAGGCCGAAGAAGGCCAGCGTCTGGCCGGGATGGCGGTATGCGTCGCGCCGGACGTTGGCCGGATCGCGCCATGCGCCGTCGATCGCCGCCTGCAGTCCCGCATCCGGCGCCGGCAACGTCGCCGTGTCGGCGGGCTTGATCGCAGAAGCGACCGGCACCGCCGCAAGCATGCCCAGCGCGAGCAGGCAAGCGCCCGCGAAATGATGTTGTCTCATGACGCTCTCCCTCCGCGAATTCGAGTGCGGCGAGCCTAGCACGCCGTGCCGCGCGTGCCGATGCGTTCAAAAACCGTTAGCGCGACGCCGCATGCGAAACACTGAATCCGTGCCGGTGTCACACGCGGCGGCGGCATGCGTGACTATGCTTGGCGTTCTGTTCAACAGGAGCGCCCCCATGACCCAGCTGCGCGAACTCGGCCGTTCCGGCCTGAAGGTTGCACCGATCGCATTCGGCGGCAACGTGTTCGGCTGGAGCGCCGACGAGAAGACATCGTTCGAACTGCTCGATGCCTTCGTCGACGCCGGCTTCAACCTCGTCGACACCGCCGACGTCTATTCGGCCTGGGTGCCCGGCAACCATGGCGGCGAGTCGGAAACGATCATCGGCAAGTGGCTCAAGCGCAGCGGCAAGCGCGACAGGATCGTGATCGCGACCAAGGTCGCCAAGTGGAGCGAGCATCCGGGCCTGTCCGCCGAGAACATCGCCGCGGCGGTGGACGATTCGCTCAGGCGCCTGCAGACCGACGTGATCGACCTCTACCAGGCGCACGAGGACGACGAGTCCACGCCGCTGGAAGCCACGCTGGCCGCGTTCGGCCGCCTGGTCGAGGCGGGCAAGGTGCGCGCGATCGGCGCCTCCAACTACGATGCCCGGCGCCTGCGCGACGCGCTGGAGGTCTCGCGCCAGTTCAAGTTGCCCCGCTACGAGACGCTGCAGCCGGAATACAACCTCTACGACCGCGCCGGCTACGAGGCCGCGCTGGAACCGCTGGTGCGCGAGCAGGGCCTCGGCGTGATCGGCTACTACTCGCTGGCCAGCGGGTTCCTCACCGGCAAGTACCGCAGCGCCGCGGACGCGGCCAAGAGCAGCGCGCGCGGCGCCTCGGTGGTGAAGCAGTACCTCAATCCGCGCGGCATCCGCATCCTGGCCGCGCTCGACGACATCGCCGCCAAGCACTCGGCCACGCCCGCGCAGGCCGCCCTCGCATGGCTGATCGCGCGCCCGTCGGTCACCGCGCCGATCGCCAGCGCCACCTCGGTGGAGCAATTGCGCGACATCCTCAAGGCGGCATCGCTGGAGCTGTCCGCCGACGACGTCGCGCAACTGGACGCGGCCAGCGCCGAGGACGTGGCGTGACATCCGCGGCGCCGCGCGGCGATTCCTCGCCTTGGCGCGGCCGCCGGGCGCAAGGGCCGTAGCGCGAGCGCGCATGCGGCTTCGCCGATGCCGCCGGCCATCGCCCCTCGTTCCCCTCCGCACGCAAGAACGCCCCCATGCCCGCCTCCCCGATCGTCAACCGTCGCATCGTGCTCGCCACGCGCCCGCAGGGCGAGCCGACCGCCGCGAACTTCCGCCTGGAAGAAGTTCCCTTGCCGCTGCCTGGTCCCGGCCAGGTGCTGCTGCGCAACCGCATTCTCTCCCTGGACCCGTACATGCGCGGACGCATGGACGAAGGCCGCTCCTACGCGCCGCCGGTCGCGTTGGGCGAGGTGATGGAAGGCCGCACCGTGGCCGAAGTGCTCGAATCGCACCATCCGGGCTTTGCGCGCGGCGACTGGGTGTTCGCGCCGGCCGGCGGGTGGCAGACCCACGCGATCGTCGATGGCGGCACCCTCAACCGCAAGCTCGATCCAAACGGCCAGCCGCCGCCGAGCACGGCGCTCGGCGTGCATGGCATGCCCGGCTTCACCGCCTATGCCGGCCTGCGCGAGATCGGCCGGCCGCAAGCCGGCGAGACGCTGGTGGTCGCCGCCGCCAGCGGTCCGGTCGGCGCCACCGTGGCGCAACTGGCGAAGCTGCAGGGGCTGCGCGTGGTCGCCATCGCCGGCGGCCCGGAAAAGGTGCGCTACCTGCGCGAGGAACTGCAGGTGGACGCAGCGCTGGACCATCGCTCCGGCGATTTCGCCGAGCGGTTGCGCGCGGCCGTGCCCGACGGCATCGACGTGTACTTCGAGAACGTCGGCGGCAAGGTGTTCGATGCCGTGCTGCCCCTGCTCAACGATTTCGCGCGCATCCCGGTATGCGGCACCATCGCCACCTACAACGCGCGCGGCGAGGTCCGCCCCGGGCCGGACCGGCTGCCCGACTTCCTCAGCCAGATACTCCGCCAGCGCCTGACTGTGCGCGGCTTCATCCAGCGCGACTTCGTCCGCCTGTATCCGGAATTCCTGCGCGAGATGGGCCAATGGCTGCGCGAAGGCAGGATCCGCTACCGCGAGGACGTGGTCGAAGGGCTGGAGAACGCGCCGCAAGGCCTGATCGGCCTGTTGCGCGGCGACAACTTCGGCAAGCGGCTGGTACGCCTGGACGATTGAGCGACCGAGGCGCCGCCCGCGCCCGGGAGGTGGCCGCCAAGCGGCGATCCGGCGCCGGCGCCGCGCGCCCTCTTGGCGCTTCCGTCGCCGGGATGCTACGTTGTCGGAACAGGGGCGTGGCGCTACTGCGGGAGTTCCGCCATGCAGACCGTTTCCGCTTTCTCGTGTCCCATCATCGATGTCCAGGCCGAGCTGAGTTATTGGCAGGCCGTGCATGCCGGCGGGCATCTGGGCCGCTACGACTTCTCCGACTACGCGACGCTGCTCAAGCTGGGCTACGACGTCTACCTGGCGCACCCGCACGCGAGCGAACTGCAGCTGTACCGGATACTGCGCAAGACCTACCGGAGCCGGCACCCCATGTCGCCGGTGCCCTGGGAGCAGGCCCGCGGGCTGGTGCGGCATGCCTGGCGCCACATGGAGCAGTCGGCGCGTGAGCGTTGAACAACGGAGGGGAAACGCGGGGGAACGGGCAGGCGGCTCAATGCCAGCCGTCGAGCACGGCCTGGCGTTCGATGCGGTGCTTGCCGGCCAGCGCACGCATGCCCTGCAAGGTCGCGGCGACCAGGCTGGCATAGCGCAGCCGCCACAGCCGGGCGCGATCGTCGGCATCGCCAGCCTGGCCGAGGCCATCCAGCACCTGCGGCAGGCGCCGGTCCGCCAGCGCGCCGCGCGCCATGAAGGGTTGCTCGGGCTCGAACACGTCCACCGGCGCGTGCCAGGTGTCGGCCACGCGCTCGGCGATGCCCGCCAGGTGGGACAGCTGGTGCATGCCGATCAAGGTCTCGTGCAGCATCTCGCGGCAGGCCCACTGCCATAGCGCCACCTTGCGGGCCAGTTCGCCTGGATCGATCTCGTTCAATGCGAGATCCACCTTTTCGATGCGGGGGTCGAGCATGACCGGACTCCGATGCTGCTATGCAGCAAGAATCCCGCGCGTGCCGTTAGGCGGGCGTGATCCCGCGTCGCGGCGGGGTCTAGGCGGCCGCGTCCGGGCGGCCCGTCCGCGACCGGCGTCATCCTGACTTCCCTCACATGCCGCGTCCGTGGCGACCCTCCATGCTGGCGCCACGCCACAAGGAGGTCTCCGCCATGTCCCCCGTCCTTCGTTCGCTGCTGCCGCTGCTGCTGGCCGTGCCGCTGTCCGTCCAGGCGGGCGAGAGCCGCCCGCAGCTGTCGTCCCGGCAATGCGGCTTCAGCACCTCCTACGACGTGCTGGCCGATACCGGCGGCATCTGGCTGCACCGCAAGCAGGGCGAGCCGCAGGAGATCTTCTTCCACGATGGCCGCCTGAGCGTGGACCAGCAGGTCCGGCAGGTCAGCGAGGCCGATGCGCAGCGCCTGCGGCAGCTGGAAGCCGGCGCCCGGGCGCTGATGCCGGCCGTCGCCGACATCGCGCGCGAGACGGTGGACATCGTGTTCGATGCGTTCGCGGGCGTGGTCGAGGCCATGACCGGCAGCAAGCGCAAGGCGCGCGCGCTGGACGACTATCGCGAACGTGCGCTGGCGCAGATCGACGGCTCGCTCGGCAAGGGACGCTGGGACCAGGAGGTGTTCGACGAACGCTTCGAGGCCAACATCGAGCAGGCCGCCGATGCGATGGCCGGCAGCGTCGTCCGCAGCGCGCTGTTCGCGGTGTTCACCGGCGGTGCCGACCGGCTGGAGCGACGCAGCGAAGCCATGGAGAAAGCGCTGGACCAGCGCATGGAAGCCCGCAGCCGCTTGCTCGAAGCCAAGGCGCGGACGCTCTGCGGGCAGGTCGAGGCGCTGCATGCGCTGCAACAGTCGCTGGAATTCCGCCTCGACGGGCAACCGCTGCACCTGCTCGACCTGGAAGCCGGGCATGAAGCCGGCAGCTACAGCGCGGCGCTCGGCGGCGCCGCCGGGAGCGCGTTGCGCGCTGCGAGGTGAGCGCAGTCCCGCCCGGCCCGCTCAGCGCAGCAGCCAGGCCCGCATCGCCGCCGCCACCGCCTGCGGTTGTTCCAGCGGCGACAGGTGGCCGCAGGCGGGCAGTTCGACCAGTTGCGCCTCCGGCATCAGGGCCGCCATCTCGCGCGACAGCGGCGGCGGCGTGATCGCGTCGTTCTGGCCGCACAGCACCAGTGCCGGCCGCGCGAACGCGGCGAGCAGGTCGCGGCCATCGTCGCGCCGCAGGCGGCTCTGGCGCAGGAACACGTCCGCGCCCAGGCGGCGGGTCATCGCCTGCACGCGCTGCAGCAGCGCGCCGTCGCCGTGGCGCGAGGGATCGACGTAGCTGCGCATCAGCCGCTCGCCGAAACCGACGAAGGTGCCGGGCGCGGAAAGGCCGCGTTCCTGCTCGCGCCGCAGGGCCGCGCGCTGCGGCGAGTCCGGGCGCGCGGAAGTGTCGAGCAAGGCGAGCCGGTCGACGCGTTCCGGCGCCAGCCGCAGCACTTCCTGGGCGACGTAGCCGCCCAGCGAGAAGCCGGCCAATGCGAACGACCCGGTTTGCGGCATCTGCGCGAGCACCTGTTCGGCCAGCACGCGCATCGAATCGCCGCGGGTGAGGTCGCCGACCACGCAGTCGGCGATGTCGGACAGGGCCTCGACCTGCTCCTGCCAGAGATCGGCATCGTTGAGCAGGCCGGGCAGCAGCAGCAGCGGCGAACGCGGGCGGGTCACGGAGCGGGGGCGGCCCCGGCCGTCGAGGGAAGCGTGGTCATGGCGGCATTGTGCCGGCGGGCGCGTCGCGCGGTCATGCCCGTCGATGGAACTGTGCAGGCGGACCCGCGCGCTTGCGGCCCCGCCCCGACATCCTGCATGGCCGCGGACGCGACGAAGCCACCGCGGGCTTCCCGGGCGGCTTCGTCGCGTCCGGCACCGCAAGGGCGGTGCGGACCGGCGGTCACGGCTGGGCCAGGTGCTGCTTCAGTTCGTTGCCGGCCTGGCGCAGCGCGGTGCGCACGCTGGGCACGTCGCTGAGCGCGTTGAGCAGGCCGTAGTCGTGGATCAGGCCGTTGTAGCGCGTCACGGTCACCTCCACGCCGGCCTCGTCCAGCTTGCGGCCGTAGGCCTCGCCCTCGTCGCGCAGCACGTCCAGCTCGGCGGTCTGGATCAGCGCCGGCGGCAGGCCCGCGAGCTGCTCCTTGCTGGCCCGCAGCGGCGAGGCGTAGATCTCCGCGCGCTGCTTCGGGTCGGTGGTGTAGGCATCCCAGAACCACTTCATCATGTTGCGCGTCAGGAAATGGCCGTTCTCGAACTGGTCGTAGGACGCGGTATCGAAAGCGGCGTCGGTGACCGGCCAGAACAGCACCTGGTAGCGGATCCTGGGCGTGCCGGCCGCCTTGGCCTGCAGCGCCACCGAGGCCACCATGTTGCCGCCGACGCTGTTGCCGGCCAGGGCCAGGCGGGAGCCGTCCACGCCGATTTCCGCGCCGTGCTCGGCCACCCACTTGGTGGCGGCGTAGGCCTGGTGGATCGCCACCGGATAGTGCGCTTCCGGCGACGGCGTGTAGTCCACGTACACCGCCGCTGCGCCGGACTCGTTCACCAGGTCGCGGATGAAGCGCTCATGGGTCGGGTAGTCGCCCAGCACCCAGCCGCCGCCATGGAAGAACATGAACACCGGCAGGGTCTTGCCCGCGCTGCCTTGCGGCTTGACCACGACCAGGCCGATGCGCTGGCCGTCGGCCTCGATGGTCTTGCGCGAGACCTCGGCCGGCGGCAGCTTGGCGCCGGCCTGGGCATCGGTCAGCACCTGGCGCGCCTGCTGCGGGCTCAGTTGCTCGATCGGGGTACCGCCGCTGGCGTTCAAGGCATCGAGGAACGACTGGACCTTCGCCAAGGCATGGGGCGCCGGGGCCGGCTGGGCCGCGACCGCGTTGCCGGCGGCCGCGGCGATCGCGCCGGCGGCCAGGATCTTGCTGAGGGTGTTCATGTGGGTGCTCCTTGGGCGATGGGGATCAGGCGACGACCGTCAGCACGACGTCGATGTTGCCGCGGGTGGCGTTGGAATACGGGCAGACCTGGTGGGCCTTCTCGACCAGGGCCTGCAGCGCTTCGCGCTCCATGCCCGGCACGGAGATGCGCAGCTCCACCGAGATGCCGAAGCCGCCGGGGATCTGGCCGATGCCGACGTTGCCCTCGATGGTCGGTTCGGCCGGCAGCCGGATCTTTTCCTGGCCGGCAACGAACTTCATCGCGCCGATGAAGCAGGCCGAGTAGCCCGCGGCGAACAGCTGTTCGGGGTTGGTGCCTTCGCCGCCGGCGCCGCCGAGTTCGCGCGGGGTCGCCAGGCGGACGTCCAGGACCTTGTCCGAGGACACGGCACGGCCGTCGCGGCCGCCGGTGGCGGTGGCATGGGCGGTGTAGAGGATGGTGGTGGGTGAAGCCATGGTCGTTGCTCCTGATTGGATTGAAGGGCGCGGATGCGCAGGTTGAATAACAAACGATTTGATCGTGCACTACTTATTTGGCGTAACGAGGTGCCGCTTGCTTGCATCAGGCGCGGGCGAGGTTCCCGCGCAGTTCTTCGAGTTCGTGCTTGAGCCGGCCCAGGTGTTCCAGGTCGCAGGCGGTGGCGCACAACACCTGCTCGGGAACCGCATGCGCCTTCTCGCGCAGGCGGCGACCGTGCTCGGTCAAGGCGATGATCACCTGGCGCTCGTCGCTGGCCGCACGCGTGCGGGTCAGCAGGCCGCCCGATTCGAGCCGCTTCAGCAGCGGAGTCAGCGTGGCCGAGTCCAGGTAGAGCTTATCGCCGATCTCCGAGACGGTGCGCTGGTCCTGTTCCCACAGCACCAGCATCACCAGGTACTGCGGGTAGGTCAGGTCCAGGTCCTTGAGCAGCCCGCGATACAGCTTGTGCATCGCCAGGTTGGCCGAGTACAGGGCGAAGCAGAGCTGGTTGTCCAGCTTCAGCAGCGCGCCTGCGTTCGTGTCGTTGGAGTGCCCGGAGTTCATGGCGTGCACTTTACATAGCGCGCTATCGAATAGCAAACAACAATTACGCCATATACAGCCGACGTTCATGTTCGCGGCAGGCCCGCCCTCACGCCCGGTGCGGCGTGGACAGGTACTCGGCGCTCTGCATCTCGATCAGGCGCGAGGCGGTGCGCTCGAACGCACCGGCCAGGCGGTCGCCGGTGTACAGCTGCGGCGGCGGGTCCTGCGCGGTGCACACCAGGTTGACCTGGCGGTCGTACAGCTCGTCGATCAGGTTGACGAAGCGCCGCGCCGCGTCCTCGTTCATGCGGTCGAAGTGCGGGATGCCGCCGAGCAGCACGGTGGTGAACTCGCGCGCGATCTCGATGTAGTCGCTCGGCCCGCGCGGGCCTTCGCACAGCGCGGGGAAATCGAACCAGACGATGCTCTTGCCGCGCCCGCGCACCGGGATCTTGCGACCCTCGATCTCGATGTTGCCCGCGCGCGCCTCGGCATTGCCGGAAAGCTCGCCCCAGCGCCCCGCCAGCCACGCGTCGGAATCGGCCGCCAGCGGCGCGCGGTACACCGGCGAGCGGGTCAGCGCGCGCATGCGGTAATCCTCGGTGCCCTCGGCGTACAGCTCCACGCAGTACTTCTGCAGCAGCGCGATGGCAGGCAGGAAGCTGTCGCGCTGCAGGCCGTTGAGGTACAGGTTCTGCGGCGCGGTGTTGGAGGTGGTCACCAGCGTCACGCCTTCGGCGAACAGCCGCTCCAGCAGCCGCCCGAGCAGCATCGCGTCGCCGATGTCGGTGACGAAGAACTCGTCCAGCACCAGCACGCGCAGGTTGTCGCGCCATTCCTGCGCGATCTTCGCCAGCGGGTCGCTCTGGCCCTGGTGCTCGCGCAGCCGCTCGTGGATGCCGCGCATGAAGCGGTGGAAGTGGGTGCGGTACTTCTGCCGGATCGGCAGCCCTTCGTAGAACAGGTCGACGAGGAAGGTCTTGCCGCGGCCGACCCCGCCCCAGAAGTACAGCCCGCGCACCGGCTCGGGCTTCTTCCAGAACGCCGACAGGCGGTCCAGCCAGCCTTCCTGCGCGCTGTCGGCGATCGCCAGGTGGATGCGGTCCAGTTCGGCCAGGGCGGCATGCTGCGCGGGATCGTCGCGCCAGTCGCCGCGTGCCACGCCGGCCGCGTAGCGTTGCGAGGGGGTCAGCTCTTGCATCGGGGATCTTCGGGGGACGCGGCGCGCCGGGCGCCGCCGGGAACGGGCTCCATCGCGCTAGCCGATCTCGGGCAGCCAGCGGCGCACGCCGTGCTGGATCGCGCCGCGCAGGTCGATCAGCTTGCGGTGGAAGAAATGGCTGGTGTCGGGCATGCGCACCAGTTCCGGAGGCGCATCGAGCGTATCCAGCCAGTCGTAGACCGCCTGCGGATCGACGATCTCGTCGGCCTCGCCCTGCACCACCAGCCACTGCGGCGGCGGCTGCACGCCGTCGAAGTCCCAGCGGCCCGCCGGCGGCGCGATCGAGATCAGCACCTGCGGCTGCAGTTCGCCCGCCATGCGCAGCGAGACGTAGGCGCCGAAGCTGAAACCCGCCAGCCACAGCACGTCGCCGGGACGTTGCGCGCGCACCCAGGCGGCGACGGCTCGCAGGTCGTCCTGCTCGCCGTTGCCATGGTCGAAGTTGCCCGCGGAGGCGCCGACGCTGCGGAAGTTGAAGCGCACTACCGCGATGCCGAGTTCGCGCAGCGCGCGCGCGACCATGGTCACCACCTTGTTGTGCATCGTGCCGCCCTCGGTGGACAGCGGATGGCAGACGATGGCGGTGATCGGCCGGCGCGGGACGTCGGCCTCGGGCAGGTCGACCGCGACCTCGAGCGGACCGACCGGCCCGTCCAGCGCCAGCGTGGTGGATTCGAGGGGGAATGAAGGCATGGACATGCCGCCATGATAAGACCCCCGCACCAGGATGTGCGGCGCTTTCGCCGGGGACTGGCGATAATGGCCGCCCTGCCGCGCGGCTTCGTCGCCGCGGCCCGCCGAGTCCCCACGCCAATGTCGTTCCTGCTTCTCGCCGTCGCCTGCAGTGTCCTGGTTTCGGTGCTGCTCAAACTCGCCGCACGCCGCCGCCTGGATGTCGCCCAGATGGTGGCGGTCAACTACGTCGTCGCCACCGCGCTGTCGCTGCTGGTGTTGCATCCGTCATTGGACGCACTGCGTGCGCCGCAGACGCCCTGGTTCGCGCTGTTGGCGCTGGCGGTGGCGCTGCCTTCGATCTTCCTGGTGCTGGGCCGCTCGGTGGCCCTGGCCGGCATCGTGCGCAGCGACGTGGCGCAGCGGCTGTCCCTGCTGCTGTCGCTCGCCGCCGCGTTCGCGCTGTTCGGCGAGCGCGCCAACGGCTGGAAACTGGCCGGACTGGCGCTGGGCGTGCTGGCGGTGGCCGGCATCGCCAACCGTCCGCGCGGACCGGAAACCGGCCGGGCAGGCGGCAAGGGCTGGCCGTGGCTGCTGGGCGTCTGGGCCGGCTTCGCGCTGATCGACGTACTGCTCAAGCACATCGCGCAGTCCGGCGCGCCGTCGCTCTCGGCCCTCACCGCCTGCTTCGCCATCGCCGGCGTGCTGATGGCGCTCTGGCTGGCATGGCGGCACCTGCGCGGCCATGCCCGGCTGGCATGGCGCAACCTCGGCGCCGGCGTGCTGCTGGGCGCGCTCAACTTCGGCAACATCCTGTGCTACGTACGCGCCCACCAGGCCCTGCCCGACAGCCCTGCCGTGGTCTTCGCCACCATGAACATCGGCGTCGTGGTGCTGGGCGCCGCGGTCGGCGTGTTCGCATTCGGCGAACGCACCAGCACGCTCAACCGGATCGCATTGATGCTGGCGGTCGTCGCGATCGGATTGATTGCAAAGGGCACGTTTGCGGCGTAAGTGCCGGGATGCTTGAGCGTGCAGTGACTGCTGTTGCTGTTGCTGTTGCTCGTGATGTCGCACGAGATGGATAACATCTCCTCGCGCGGCGGCGCGCCAACCTCCATGGCCTACGAATATCACTGCGGCGCGGCCCCTCCGAAGCGGCGGAGCCAATGGGAAACAACCGAAGGGCGGCGCACAGGGGCTCGCCGGAAAAGGCGAAGCACCACTTCGCCCCGGCGGGCGGGCATTCGCCGCACGGCGAATGCCCCGGGCTCGACTGCGTAGCGGGCGAGTCGCGTCCGAAAATCCCATTGGCTCCGCGGACCCGCAGCGCGGCTGCGGGCGCGAAGGCGGGGTGTGCTTGATCAGCCATGACCAGCCATTCGGCTGTTGTAAAGCGCTTCGGCTGCTGTGAAGCGCTTCTTTGGGTTACTTTTCTTTACGCGGCACCTCCTTGTGCCGCGCCCTTCGGGCCGGCTTCGCCGTGCGGCGCCGCTCCTGCGGCGCACGTGCACAAGCAAAGACAAGGTAACTCGCCGCAAGGCGAAAGCTTTTGCTGCTGCCAGACAGAAAAAGCAAAAGCAACGTCCATGGATCTTCGATCCCCGGCCATCGGGCATAGCCCGATGGCGCTCTGTGCCGCGCGAGCCGGTGGCTCGCATGCAGCGGCCCATCGCCCCCGCCTTCGCGGGGATGACGATAGATGAATCACTTTAACTGACAGATGACGAAGGTCGTCGGTTCCACCTTCGCTGGGACGGCGGTGGGCAGGGAAGCCCCGGTGACCCAACAACATTCAGCGACACCCGACATCACCACGACCTCACCGCTGCCAACGCGGAAACGGATCATCCAACCCGTACCACGCCATCGGACCCTCCCGGAACTCGCGATCGTCGAGCAAGCACCCGTCCAGCTCGGCGCGCGCCGCGCGCTCGTCCATCCCCACCCCGATCACCGCCAGCTCCTGGCGCCTATCGCCCCATAGCGGATGCCACAACCGCTGCATCGCCGCGTACTCGCGGGCATCGCCCACGTCCTGCGGCGCCGGCGGCGGCGCGCTCCAGCACTCGACCTGCTGGCGCTGCCAACCGGCTTGCGTGTACGGCAGCGGCGCAGGCCCGATGTGCGGCAGCGTGCCTTCCGTGCGCGCCTCCACCCGGTGCCGCGCCGCGTACCAGAAGCCGGCCGCCTGGGTGCGCGTGGCGCCGCCCACGCTGGACAGCTCGCCCACCCAGTCCATCCGGCTCGCCAGCCAGAAGAAGCCCTTGCTGCGGATCACCTGCGGCAGGCCGCGCTCGAGCAGCCGGCCGAAGCGCTGCGGGTGGAACGGCCGGCGCGCCCGGTAGACGAAGCTGGTGATGCCGTACTCCTCGGTTTCCGGCACATGCTCGCCCCGCAGCTCCTTGAGCCAGCCGGGCGCCTGCTGCGCGCGCGCGAAATCGAACAGGCCGGTGCCGAGCAACGCTTGCAACGGCACGTCGCCGTGGCGCGACTCGACGATCCGCGCGTCGCGATTGAGCGCGCGCAGCACCGCGCGTACCCGCTGCAGGTGCCCGGCATCGACCAGGTCGCACTTGCCGACCACGATCACGTCGGCGAACTCGACCTGCTCGCCCAGCAGGTCCACCAGGCGGCGATCGTCGTCCGCACCGGCTTGCTGCCCCAGCGACGCCAGCGATGCCGGCGAGCCGAACAGTTCGAGGAACCGGCTGCCGTCGACCACGGTCGCCATCGTGTCCAGGCGCGCCACGTCGGACAGGCTGAAACCGTCGGCATCGCGCACGGCGAAGGTGGCCGCCACCGGCATCGGTTCGGCGATGCCGGTCGACTCGATCAGCAGGTAGTCGTAGCGGCGCTCCAGCGCCAGCCGCTTCACCTCCCGCAACAGGTCATCGCGCAGCGTGCAGCAGATGCAGCCGTTGCTGAACTCGACCAGGGTCTCCTCGGTGCGGCTGAGCGCGCCGCCGTCGCGCACCAGCTGCGCGTCGATGTTGACCTCGCTCATGTCGTTGACGATCACCGCCACGCGCAGGCCCTGGCGGTTCTGCAGCAGGCGGTTGAGCAACGTGGTCTTGCCGGCGCCGAGGAAGCCGGACAGGACGGTGACGGGCAGGCGCGGATCGGGGCGGGATGCGGACAGGGACATTGGGGGGGGATGAGGGCTTGACTGAAATGTTACTTTATAACAATTTGGACCAGAGGCAAGCCGATGAAGAAGAGCCATCCCAACGTATTCGACGCTTCCGCGATGACCTTGTCGGGCCTGTGCCTGCTGCACTGCCTGGCACTGCCGCTGCTGGCATCGCTGTTGCCGCTGTTCGGCGCCTGGAGCGAAGCGGAGTGGGTGCACATGGCGTTCGCCGGCGTGGCGTTGCCGATCTCGGGCTATGCGCTATGGCGCGCGCACCGGCGTCGTGCGTTGCCGCCCGGGCTGTGGGCGATGGCCACGGCGGGGCTCGCGGGCCTGCTGCTGGGCGCGCTCGGCTGGCCGGCGCACGCGCTGGAAACCCCGCTCACGGTGGCGGGAAGCACGCTGGTCGCCGGCGCGCATTTCTGGAACTGGCGCCGGCACGCCGGGTGAGCGCGGGCGCGGCGCGCCGGATGCGAACGCCCTAGAACGACACCCCGATCACCAGGGGATCGTGGTCCGAACTGCGCCAGGGTCCGGGCACGTTGCGCGCGGCGTAGCCCTGGTCGTCGGCTTCGTCGGCGTTGACGTGCCACTCGGCCGCGCCGCGCACCTGCCGCGCCAGCGCCGGGCTCACCAGTGCATGGTCCAGCCGCCCGCTCAAGCCGTTGTAGACGTAGCTGTAGGGCCGGTCGACGCCCGCCACCGCGAAGGCATCCCGCCAGCCTTGCGCCTGCAGCGCCCGGATCGGCGCTTCCATCGCATACGCATTGAAATCGCCGAGCAGGACCGTGTACGGGGTGCCCGCGCCGGTAGGGTCGGACTGCAGCCATTGCTGCAGGCGCTGCACCGCGGCCGTGCGCGTGGCGTTCCAGCATCCCTGGCCGTCGCCCTGGTCGGCATCGCGCCCGCTCGCGCCGTTGCAGCCCTTGGACTTGAGATGGTTGGCGACGACCACGAAGGCCGGGCCGCGCCGGGGCTTGAACGCCTGCGCCAGCGGCACCCGGTTGTAGTTGTCGAACAGCGTGCCGGTGAGCGTGGCCGGCTTGCCGACCGGCGTGAGCTTCGAGCCGCGGTAGATCAGCCCGACCCGGATCGCGTCGCCGCCGGGGCCGCTGCCGGCGTCGACGAAGCGCCAGTCGCCGGCCTCGCCCTGCCCCCGGTTGAGCGCGTCCACCAGGGCGGCGATGGCCGAATCGGGCCCATAGCCGTCGTTCTCCAGTTCCATCAGCGCGGCCACGTCGGCCTGCATCGGCCGGATCGTCGCCACCAGCTTGTCCAACTGCGCGCGGTACTGCGCCTGCGTGCGCGCGCCGCGGGGCGTCGGGAAGGCGCCGCCGCGGCCGTCGCCGTTGAAGAGATTCTCGAGATTGAACGAGGCGATGCGCAGTTCGCCCGCCACGGCCGGCGGCGCCGGACGCCGGGGCTCGGGCACGTTCAAGCGCGCGGTCGCCTGCAACCGGTAGCGTCCGTCGTAACGCTGGTCGACCAGGCCTTCCGCGCCGGTCACCTCGGTGCCGCCCCGCAGAACCGCGCCCTCCGGCAGGTAGGGCACCGAGGCCGGGTCGCGCACGCCGCTCGCATCGTCCAGCAACAGCTGCCTGCGCGCGTTGTCGGCCAGCATCCGCGCGTATTCGGGCGTGCCGGAGACGGCCCGCTCGGTGGGCTGCCACAGCCTCCCCCCGAAGGCGAGGGCCAGCTCGCCATGGCGGTCCAGCCGGTCCGTACCCGCCACGGCCAGCGGCGCCTCGATGCGCACCCGCTCGCCTTCCAGCGCTTCCCAGTCCTGCGGCGGCGCGCGCAGGACGCGCAGCGGCAGCGGCTGGTCGCGCGCCAGCACCGTCACCTGCTCGGCCTGCAACGTGGTCAAGGTGCGATCGCGGCCGGCGCCGACCTCGGCGACCCGGCCGGCGATGCGCAGGCGCGTCCCGGCCGCGACGCTGCGATCGGTCACGCCGGTGACGAACAAGCCGTCGGAAGTGGCGTCGTCGCCATCGCCCGCGTCCTGCACGAACAGCCCGGCCAGGCCCTGGCGGGTGTCGGCGGTCACCACGCCCTCGATCGTGACCTCGCGGCCATCGAGCGGGCTGGTCGTGCCGCGGCCCTGGACCTGCCCGATCGGGATCGCGCCATCGGCGGCGGCGCAGGCGAAGACGGCGGCGTACGACAAGCCGGCCAGGCCGGCGACGAGCGGGCGGAACGGCATCCGGAACGGACTCCCAGGGACGGAAACGGACGCGCCGCCCTCGGGGCGGCGCGCAGGGTTCCAGCATAGTGCCGGACTATTTCAGGTTGCCGATCATCCAATCAACGGTCGCCTTGACCTGTTCCTCGGTCAGCGCCGGATTGCCGCCCTTGGGCGGCATGATGCCGCCATCGGGCCCGGTGTAGCCCTCGATGGCGTGCTTGTACAGCGTCTCCTTGCCCTGCGCGAGGCGCGCGTCCCAGTGCGAATGGTCCAGCGTCGGGGCCTTGCCCACGCCATTGGTATGGCAGGCGGTGCAGAGGTTGTCGAAGATCGTCTTGCCGTCGGTGGTGCCGCCGTAGGCGACCTGCGAAGCGGCCTTGGCCTGCGCGGCCGCCTGGGCCGCGGCCTGGGCCGCCGCGCCGGTGGCGCCGGCATACACCGCGCCGGAGGGCGCGATGCGTTGCTCGAGGCGCTTGGCCGCGGTCGGCGACACCTCGTCGGGAATGGCTCGTTGCAAGTAAGCCGCCAGGCCGATCAGGCCGAGCGTGATGACGACCAGCAAGCCGATCACCATCGAGAACTTCTTCAGGAACTCGAGATCGTAATTCCGCACGCGCTCCCTCCTGGCTGTGGGTCTGGGACCTTCGCTACGCCGCCGGAGTATAGAGCAGCCCCCGATTCATCTGCCGAAGCGATCGCACGGAAACCGCGCCGCGCGTGCGCGCCGCGCGTTTTCCACGGGAAATCCCGCCGCCGGCGCGCGGGGGCCTTGCGGCGCTTTGCGGCACTGCCGCATGGATTCGCCGTTTTGCGGTCCGGTCACAAATGAGTATCATTCCCAACAATCACCCATCTTCCCCCTCCCCGTTTCCGCAGGAGTCGTCTCCATGAAGCGATCGCTGTTGTCCGCCCTGCTCCTCGCCTCGCTGGCGCTGTCCGCCCAGGCGCACGAAATCTGGATCGAACGCGACGGCGCCGGCCCTGTGCGGGTCTACTTCGGCGAACCGGCGCAGGAAGTGCTCGACCACGGCGAGGACGAACTGAAGCGCGTGGTCGCGCCGGAGATCTTCGGCGCGCACGGCAAGGCGGCGGCGGTCGTGCGCAAGGACGACCACCTGGTCGCGCCGCTGCAGGGCGACGGCGATGCCTGGCTGTTCGACGACAAGGTGTTCGAACCGTGGCAGGGCGAAGGCGGCAAGTACGAGTCGGTCAGCTACTACGCGCGCGCCGGCCGCCAGAGCACCGCGTCGAAGCTGGACTTCGAGCTGGTGCCCGCCTCCGCCGGCGGCGACGTGCTGACCGTGCTCTACCGCGGCAAGCCGCTGCCGGATGCCGAAGTGACGTTGATCGATCCGCGCAAGTGGACCAAGCAGCTCAAGTCCGACCCGCAGGGCCGGGTCGCGCTGCCGGCGCTGGCGGAAGGACGCCACATCGCGGTCGTGGCGCACAAGGAACCGGTGCAGCGCCAGATCGCCGGCAAGCAGGTGGAAACCATCCACCACATCAGCACGCTGACGTTCCTGGCCGAATGATCCCCGCTGCGGCACCCGCCCCCATGATCGCTGCATCCACCCGCCGATGACCGGGATCGCGCCCGATGCGCACGCCGCCTCGCCGGCACGGCACCGCCTGCCATGGTTGCGACGGCCGTGGCTGGGCGTGCTCTCGCGCAGCATCGCGGCGATCGGCGGCGGCTATGCGCTGGCCAGCGCGACCGCGCTGCTGATGGCGCTGGCCCTGCCGATGCCGCGCAGCCAGGCCGTGCTGACCGGGATGATGACCGGCATCGTGGTGTGCGCCTGCGCCGCGCTGTGGGCGTTCGCGGTACGCAGCGCCTGGCGGGCCTGGCTCGGCATCGCAGGGCCGGCGGCGCTGATGTTCGGCATCGCCGCGCTGCTGCGGCACGGTGCGGCATGAAAGCACGGCAGGACGACCGTTCCGCACGGCGAAGCCACCCACAGGGTGGCGCACAGGGATGCGCCATGACAAAACGGCAGGACGGCCGTTTTGCACGGCGGAGCCGCCCGCAGGGTGGCGCACAGGGATGTGCCATGACAAAACGGCAGGACGGCCGTTTTGCACGGCGGAGCCGCCCGCAGGGTGGCGCACAGGGATGCGCCATGACAAAACGGCAGGACGGCCGTTTTGCACGGCGGAGCCGCCCGCAGGGTGGCGCACAGGGATGCGCCATGACAAAACGGCAGGACGGCCGTTTTGCACGGCGGAGCCGCCCGCAGGGTGGCGCACAGGGATGCGCCATGACAAAACGGCAGGACGGCCGTTTTGCACGGCGGAGCCGCCCGCAGGGTGGCGCACAGGGATGCGCCATGACAAAACGGCAGGACGGCCGTTTTGCACGGCGGAGCCGCCCGCAGGGTGGCGCACAGGGATGTGCGCCATGAAACAAAGCTTCCGCCAATCGATGGCCTGGCTGCACACCTGGACCGGCCTGCTGGTCGGCTGGGTGCTGCTGCTGATCTTCATGGGCGGCACCGCCAGCTACTACCGGCAGGAGATCAGCCGCTGGATGCGGCCGGAACTGCCGGCCACGCAGGTCGACGCCGCCACCGCGCTGCGCAGCGCCGAGCGCTACCTGCGCACGCATGCGGCCGACGCGCAAGGCTGGAACATCACGCTGCCGACGCCGCGCGACCCGGTGCTCGCGATGTACTGGATCAATCCGCCGCCGGACGCCGATGCGCCGGCGCGCCCGGGGTTCGGCAGCGCCACGGTCGATCCGTCCACCGGCGAGGCGATCCGGGCGCGCGAGACCATGGGCGGCGATTTCTTCTACCGCCTGCATTTCGACCTGCACTACATCCCGTACACCTGGGCGCGCTACATCGTCGGGTTCTGCGCGATGTTCATGCTGGTGGCGATCGTCAGCGGCGTGATCACGCACAAGAAGATCTTCAAGGACTTCTTCACCTTCCGCCCCGGCAAGGGCCAGCGCTCGTGGCTGGACTTCCACAACGTCAGCGCGGTGCTGGCGCTGCCGTACCACGCGATGGTCACCTACACCGGCATCGTCACCCTGATCTTCATGTACCTGCCGTGGGGCGCCACCGCGACCTACCCGGAAGGCGAGGCGCGCTTCTACGACGAAGCGCTCAACCGCCTGGCCGACACCCGCCAGGCGGCCGGCGTGCCGGCGGCGATGCTGCCGCTGGAACGCTTCCTGCAGACCGCGCGCCAGCAATGGCCTGCCGGCAGCGAGGTCGCCAGCGTGTTCGTCAGCCATCCCGGCGATGCGCACGCGAGCGTGGCGCTGGTCCAGCGCACGCGCTCGATCTCGATCGACGCGCCGTCGCTGCTGGTCGACGGCACCACCGGGCAATTGCTCCGCCGCAGCGGCGACCCGGGCGGCGCCACCCGGACGCGCGGGGTGATGTACGGCCTGCACATGGCCGAGTTCGCGCAACCGCTGCTGCGCCTGCTGTTCTTCGGCTCGGGCCTGCTCGGCTGCCTGATGGTCGCCAGCGGCGTGGTGCTGTGGGCGGTGAAAGAACGCCCCAAGCACCAGAAGGCCGGGCGCATCGGCTTCGGGCTGCGGCTGGTGGATTCGCTCAACATCGGCGCGGTGGCCGGCCTGCCGATCGCGTTCGCCGGCTATTTCTGGGCCAACCGCCTGGTACCGGTCGGCATCGCCGGCCGCGCCGAGGTCGAGGTGGCGGTGTTCTTCTGGGCGTGGGCGGCTGCGTTGGTGGCCGCGTTCGCATGGCCCAGGCGCCCGATGTGGTCGTGGCAGCTGTACCTGGGCGGCGCCCTGTTCGCGGGCGTGCCGGTGGTCAATGCGCTGACCACCCATGTCCATCTCGGCGCCACCCTGCCTGCCGGCGACTGGGCGCTGGCCGGCGTGGACCTGGCCGCCCTGTTCCTCGGCATCTGCCTGGGCGTGGCCGGCTGGCGCATGCAGCGTTGGCGGCCGCCGCTGTCGGCGGCGGAACGGCGCGCCAAGGCCGGCAACGGCGCCGCCCGCCCGGCCGGAGCCGCGCTTCCGCCCGTGCAGGAGGGTGCCTCGTGATCTGGCTGGCGCTCGCGCTCAGCTATTCCGGCTTCGCCGCGCTGTGCCTGGCGATGGAGAAGCACCAGCTCGAGCTGTACGGCAAGGACCGCGCCGGCCCGCGCCGGATGCGCGCGCTGCGGGCGGCGGGTTGGCTGCTGCTGTCGGTGGCGTTCGCGCTGTGCGTGGTCGCGCGCGGCTGGGCGGTCGGCACGGTGCAATGGCTCGGCGCGCTCACCGCCGGTGCCGCGGTGTTGGCGCTGTGGCTGCTGCCGTACCGGCCGCGCGCGATCGTTCCCGCCGCCCTCGCCGCGCCGGCCGTGGGCATGCTGCTGGCGCTGCTGGCGTAGAACGCGGCTCGCCGGCGCTAGGCCTTGGGCCTGGCCGGCTTCTTCCGTCCTTCCCTGGCGCCGACCGCGCGCAGGCAGAACCCGCAGATCGCTTCCACCAACTGCTCGCCGTCGCGCGGCGTGCGCGTGGGCGCGGTCGGCCCGACCAGCGCCTCGGTGAACGCGCCGACGATGCAGGCGGCGCCGGCATCCAGGTCCTGCTCGGGGAACTCGCCCGAGGCGACGCCGGCCGCCAGCAGGTCGCGGAACACGTCGCCGAACAGCTTGCGGCCACGGATGCGCTCGGCCTCGACCTCCGGCTCGGTCGGTTCGGCGATGAACGCGTAGGCCAGGCCCGGCCCGGCCAGCGCGCGCCGCACGAACGACTCGATCGCCTGACGCAGCCGCGAGGCCGCGGTGCCCTCGCCTTCGGCGATCGCGCGCAGCAGCGCCACCTCGTGCGCCACCGCCTCGTTGAGCACCTCGACGAACAGTTCGGCCTTGGACGGGAAGTAGCGGTAGATCTGCCCGGTGGAGACCCCGGCCGCGGCCGCGACCGCGGTCACCGGCGCATTGCGATAGCCGCCGCCGGCGACCAGCCGGCGCGCCGCCAGCAGGATGCGCTCGCGGTTGCCGGCCAGGCGCTCTTCCATCAAGGGGGAGCGTTTGTAGGCCATTGAATGATTCTACATTCATTTTTTGAATTCGTGTTCACTTTTTTGCCGGATCCGGGTAGGCTGCGCCGAAACGCCCGTGCCGGCGGTCCGTACCGCCACCCCCACCCGGAGCGTCCCGTCCCTCGCGGAGCCGCCCCATGCATGTGCCAGCCCTGAACTTCGACCTGGGCGAAGAGATCGACCTGCTGCGCGAGAGCGTGGCCACCTTCGCCGCGCGCGAGATCGCGCCGCGCGCGGCGAAAGCCGACCACGACAACGTGTTCCCTTCCGAGCTCTGGCGCCTGCTCGGCGAACAGGGCCTGCTCGGGATGACCGTCGAGGAGGAGTACGGCGGCAGCGGCATGGGCTACCTGGCGCACGTGGTGGCGATGGAGGAAATCTCGCGCGCCAGCGGCGCGATCGGGCTCTCCTACGGCGCGCATTCGAACCTGTGCGTGAACCAGCTGCGCAAGAACGGCACCGCCGAGCAGAAGCGCCGCTACCTGCCGCGCCTGTGCAGCGGCGAGCATGTCGGCGCACTGGCGATGAGCGAACCCGGCGCCGGCTCGGACGTGGTGTCGATGAAGCTGCGCGCCGACCGCCATGGCGACCGCTTCGTGCTCAACGGCAACAAGATGTGGATCACCAACGGCCCCGATGCCGACGTGCTGGTGGTCTACGCCAAGACCGATCCGCACGGCGGCGCGCGCGGCATCACCGCCTTCGTCGTCGAGAAGGGATTCAAGGGCTTCTCGACCGCGCAGAAGCTCGACAAGCTCGGCATGCGCGGGTCCAACACCTGCGAGCTGGTGTTCGAGGACTGCGAGGTGCCGGCCGGGAACGTGCTCGGCGAGGTCGGCGGCGGCGTGCGCGTGCTGATGTCGGGGCTGGACTACGAGCGCGTGGTGCTGGCCGGCGGCCCGCTCGGGCTGATGGCGGCCGCGCTCGACGTGGTGCTGCCCTACGTGCACGAGCGCCGCCAGTTCGACGCGCCGATCGGCAGCTTCCAGCTGATCCAGGCCAAGCTCGCCGACCTGTACGTCGGCCTCAACGCCTGCCGCGCCTACGTCTATGCGGTGGCGCGCGCCTGCGACGCCGGCCACACCACCCGCCGCGACGCCGCCGGCGCGATCCTCTACGCCGCCGAGAAGGCGACCTGGGCCACCGGCCAGGCGATCCAGATCCTCGGCGGCAACGGCTACATCAACGAATACCCCACCGGCCGGCTGTGGCGCGACGCCAAGCTCTACGAGATCGGCGCCGGCACCTCGGAGATCCGTCGCATGCTGATCGGCCGCGAGCTGTTCGAACGAACAGGTTGAAGCCCCCTCCCACCGGGGCGAGGGGCACGGCCGGCGCGCGTGCCCCTGGGCGCCCACGCCGCTGGCGCGGGTCGGGGTGAGGATACGAGGGCGAAACCCCTCGAACAGCAAGAGGCTTCGCCCGTACCCATCCGCCCCTCCGGGGCACCTTCTCCCATAAGGGGAAGGGAAAGCGAAAAGCTCTCATCTCCAAGGATTCCCGTCGTGACCCTCCTGACCACGCAACTACAGACCAGCAGCGAGAGCTTCCAGAACAACGCGGCCGCATTGAAGGCGCAGGTCGATGATCTGCGCGCGACCCTCGCCCGCACCGCGCTGGGCGGCAGCGAAGCCGCGCGCGCCAAGCACACCGCGCGCGGCAAGCTGCTGGTGCGCGAGCGCATCGATGCGCTGCTCGATCCGGGCAGCGCGTTCCTGGAGATCGCGCCGCTCGCCGCGCACGGCATGTACGACGACGCGGTGCCCTGCGCCGGGGTGGTGGCCGGCATCGGCCGCGTCTCCGGCGTGGAATGCGTGATCGTCGCCAACGACGCAACGGTCAAGGGCGGCACCTACTACCCGGTCACGGTGAAGAAGCACCTGCGCGCGCAGGAGATCGCGCAGCAGAACCGGCTGCCGTGCATCTACCTGGTCGATTCCGGCGGCGCGTTCCTGCCGATGCAGGACGAGGTCTTCCCGGACCGCGACCATTTCGGCCGCATCTTCTACAACCAGGCCAACCTGTCGGCGCAGGGTATCCCGCAGATCGCCTGCGTGATGGGCTCGTGCACCGCCGGCGGCGCCTACGTCCCGGCGATGAGCGACGAGACCGTGATCGTGCGCGAGCAGGGCACGATCTTCCTCGGCGGCCCGCCGCTGGTGAAGGCCGCGACCGGCGAGGTGGTCAGCGCCGAGGAGCTCGGCGGCGCCGACGTGCATACGCGCGTCTCCGGCGTGGCCGACCACTACGCCGACAACGAGCTGCAGGCGCTGGCGCGGGTGCGCGCGATCGTCGCGCAGCTGAACTGGCGCAAGCCGTCGCACGCGCAGGCGTTGCAGGCGCCGGAGGAGCCGCGCTATCCGGCGCAGGAGCTGTACGGCGTGATCCCCTCCGACACGCGCAAGCCCTACGACGTGCGCGAGGTCATCATGCGGCTGGTCGACGGCTCGCGCCTGGACGAGTTCAAGCCGCGCTACGGCGCCACGCTGGTCACCGGCTTCGCGCACCTGCACGGCTATCCGGTCGGCATCGTCGCCAACAACGGCATCCTGTTCTCCGAGTCGGCGCTGAAGGGCGCGCACTTCATCGAACTGTGCTGCCAGCGCGGCATCCCGCTGGTGTTCCTGCAGAACATCACCGGCTTCATGGTCGGCCGCAAGTACGAGCAGGGCGGCATCGCCAAGGACGGCGCCAAGCTGGTGATGGCGGTGGCGTGCGCGCGCGTGCCCAAGTTCACCGTGGTGATCGGCGGCAGTTTCGGCGCGGGCAACTACGGCATGTGCGGCCGCGCGTACTCGCCCAACTTCCTGTGGATGTGGCCGAACGCGCGCATCGGCGTGATGGGCGGCGAACAGGCCGCCAGCGTGCTCGCCACCGTGCGCCGCGACGGCATCGAGGCCGCGGGCAAGGCATGGCCGGCCGAGGAAGAAGAGGCGTTCAAGGCGCCGATCCGCGCGCAGTTCGAGCACCAGGGCCATCCCTACTACGCCAGCGCCCGGCTGTGGGACGACGGCGTGATCGACCCGGCCGACACCCGGCGCGTGCTGGCGCTCGGCCTGTCGGCGGCGCTCAACGCCCCTCCGCAGGACACGCGCTTCGGCGTGTTCCGCATGTAACGCATCGGAGCGACCATGACCATCGCGCTGTTCGACAAGATCCTGATCGCCAACCGCGGCGAGATCGCCTGCCGCGTGATCGCCACCTGCCGGCGCCTCGGCATCGCCACCGTCGCGGTGTATTCCGATGCCGACCGCGACGCCCGCCACGTGAGGCTGGCCGACGAGGCGGTCCGCATCGGCCCCGCGCCCGCCGCCGAGAGCTACCTGCGCGGCGACGCGATCCTCGCCGCCGCGCGCGCCACCGGCGCGCAGGCGATCCATCCCGGCTACGGCTTCCTGTCCGAGAATGCCGATTTCGCCGAGGCCTGCGCCGGCGCGGGCGTGGTCTTCATCGGCCCTCCGCCACGGGCGATCCGCGCGATGGGCGACAAGAGCGCCGCCAAGGCGCTGATGCAGCGCGCCGGCGTGCCGTTGACGCCGGGCTACCACGGCGAGGACCAGGACGCCGGCTTGCTGCGCGCGCAGGCCGACGCGATCGGCTACCCGGTGCTGATCAAGGCCAGCGCCGGCGGCGGCGGCAAGGGCATGCGCAAGGTCGAGGCCGGCGAGGACTTCGCCGCGGCCCTGGCGAGCTGCCAGCGCGAGGCGCAGGGCGCGTTCGGCAACGCGCACGTGCTGGTGGAGAAGTACGTCGAGCGCCCGCGCCACATCGAGGTGCAGGTGTTCGGCGATGCCCACGGCAACGTGGTCCACCTGTTCGAACGCGATTGCTCGGTGCAGCGCCGCCACCAGAAGGTGCTCGAGGAAGCGCCCGCCCCCGGCATGACGCCCGAACGGCGCGCCGCGATGGGCGCCGCCGCGGTGGAAGCCGCGCGCGCGGTCGGCTATGTCGGCGCCGGCACCGTGGAGTTCATCGCCGCGCCGGACGGCACGTTCTACTTCATGGAAATGAACACCCGGTTGCAGGTCGAGCATCCGGTGACCGAACTGGTCACCGGCACCGACCTGGTCGAATGGCAGCTGCGCGTCGCCGCCGGCGAAGCGCTGCCGGCCACGCAGGACCGGCTCGCCATCCGCGGCCATGCGATCGAGGCGCGCCTGTACGCCGAGGATGCCGACCGCGGCTTCCTGCCCTCGACCGGCACCCTGCGCCACCTGCGCCTGCCCGCGGCGAGCGCGCACGTGCGCGTGGACGCCGGCGTCGAGCAGGGCGACGCCATCACCCCGTACTACGACCCGATGATCGCCAAGCTGATCGTGTGGGACGTGGACCGCCCGGCCGCGCTGCGGCGGATGCGGGCGGCGCTGGCGGACGTGGAGGCCGTCGGCGTCGTCACCAACGCGTCGTTCCTTTGGCGGCTGGCGGGCACCAGGTCGTTTTCCGAACCGAGGCTGGACACCGGACTGATCGAGCGGGAGAAGGAGGCCTTGGCGCCGCCCGAAGACATCGCGGAACCGCTCCGTTCCATCGCTGCGGCCATGATCGCCGCCCGCCAGGCGGAGTCCGCCCGGCGCGATCCCGCGGACCCGTGGACGCCCTGGGCATCCGCCGACGGCTGGCGCATCGGGGAACCGGCGACCCGCAAGCTGGACATCCTGTGCAATGGCGAACGGATGGCCTGCTCGGTACGGGGGGCGGGGCACGCGTGGCAGGTGACGACCGGCGCTGCCGTTCACCAGGTCGAGCTGCAGGAGCATGCCGGCACGCTGGCGGCGATCGTCGACGGCCGCCGCGTCCGGATCCGCAGCCTGTGGGACGACCGGGCCTTGGTGTTGCTGGACCCCGCGCGGCCGGTTCGCTTCGAACTCCAGGACCTCGCCCATGAAGACAGCGGGCATCATGCCGCGGCGGGCTCCCTGTCCGCCCCGATGCCCGGCCGCATAGTCGCGCTGCTGGTCGAGCCGGGCACGCAGGTCCGCCGCGGCCAACCGCTGCTGGTGATGGAAGCGATGAAGATGGAGCACAGCCTCGTCGCGCCGGCCGACGGACGGCTCAAGGCCTATCGCGTGGCGCAAGGCGAGTTGGTGGCCGAAGGCGATGCGTTGGCGGAGCTCGAAGCGTCGTCTTGACGGCCGCGCTCAGGTCGCCGCCTGCATCCAGACCTTGCCCGCGGGATCGAATTCCGGCACCTGCATCCGCTGGCTCCGCCAGCCGAACCCGCAGGCGGCGATGGGACTTTCCTGCGCGGGGTCCATGCCCAGGTCCGCTTCGACGTCCATTTCGTTGATGGCCGCCGTCACGAAGGCCCCCAACCCGAGATCGTGGGCGCTGAGGTAGAGCGCCTGCGAAATATGGCCCGTTTCCAGCACCAAGGCGCGGTAAGCCTTGGCGTGCTGCCGGTACTTCCAGAAGCTCCTGGCGAAGCGCGCCGCGAGGATGACCAGCACCGGCGCGTCCGCGAACCAATGCTGGCCGGAAAGCCAGCGGCGCGCGAGCGACTCCAGCGAGCCGGGCGGCGCCTGCAAGGGCTCCAGCGCATGGTCGACGGGGTGATAGTGGTACAGCCCGGGCGAAACGCCGTCCACGCGCTGTACCAGCAGGTACGTGCCGATGGGATGCAGCCCGCCTCCCGAAGCGACGTTCTTCTTCAGGAAGGTGATGTCCTCGCGCTCGAGCGAGGCTTGCGCCATCACCACCCGTTGCAGCATCAACGCGAACGTCTCCCGCGAAAGCGCGCGCGCGCCGTCGAAGTTGCGGCAGGTACTGCGGGCGGCCCAATGCCGGTCCAGCGCGTCGTGCGCCGCATGCGGCAGGCGGAGGCGCCTCTCGCCGGGCACGCGCTCGGCCACGGCTGGCGGCGGCGTGCCCAGCCTGCGGCGCAGGCCGGCGATGTCGGTCATGCCGGCGGCCTCCATGGAGGCGACGCTGTCCAGGCCCCGCCAACGGCCATGCCGATGCGCCAATGCGGCCAACGGCCACCAGTGCGCGGTCCTTACCGCTTCGTCCCGGGAGCGGAAGCGATCATCGGGACGGTCGCTTATGAGCAGTCCCCGGTCCAGCATCCGCCCGGCCAGTTCGCCCGGCAGCGTGCCGGCCTCGATCCATTCCTGGCTCGAGATCGAGCCCAGCGCTTCGCGTTGTTCTCCATCGATCTCGACGGCTTCGTCCAGATGCGCCGCGTAGGCCATCCATCGCATCCGCCGCGCCAGTCCGGCGCCGCCCGCCAGCAACGAGCCGAGATCGAACGACGCCTCCTCGCGCGGCTCGACCATGACGATGGCGCAACGGCGGACGAGCATTCTTTCACCGGACTCGGTTACATTGGGCGCGGGGATTATCCATCGAAAGATGTTCTCGTCGCACGAGACGCATCGCGAAGCGATGTCCGCCTTTCATCCATCCACACTGGGGCAAACCATGGAAAAGAACGAAGCCGGCCATCCGCCGCTCGATCCCGCCGTCGCCGACCAACTGCTGGCCCGCCTGAGCGGCGATGACGCGTTCCGCACGCTGTTCGGGACGGATCCCGCCGCCGCGTTGCGCGAGCTCGGCGTGTCCGAGAGCGATGCCAAGGCCGCGGTATCGGGCGAGAGCTGCCTGCACGCGAAGCAATTGGCCAGCAAGGAAGAGATCGCCGGGACGCGCGAAGCGCTGCTGGGCTATCTCACGGCCCAGGGCTCCCATACCGTCGTGCACGCGTTCGAGGCCGGCCAGATCGCCACGGCCTTGCGCCTGGCCTAGGTTCTGTACTCATAAGTAGGATTCCGTTTGAAGTTGGATCGTGATTCAAGCTCCTTGAGGAGGAGCTTGAATGGCACGTTTCGATCTTACGGACCGGGAGTGGGCGCTGATCGCGCCGCTGCTTCCCAACAAGCCTCGTGGTGTGGCGCGGGCGGACGACCGGCGCGTCCTGAACGGGATTTTCTATATTCTGCGCACCGGCTCGCCCTGGCGCGACCTGCCCGAGCGCTACGGCCCCTATACGACGTCCTATAACCGCTACAATCGATGGGCCAAGGCTGGTGTCTGGCTACGGATTTTCGAAGCCTTGGCGGCTGCCTCGCCGCAGTCGATGCAGTTGATCGACAGTTCCATCGTCCGCGCCCACCAGCATGCCGCCGGCGGTAAAAAGGGGGTCCGGATCACGCCATCGGCCGTTCTCGTGGAGGACTGACCAGCAAGATCCATGTCGTGGTCGACGAGAAGGGACTGCCGGTCCGTCTCGCACTCACGGCTGGGCAGGCTTCCGACAAGGCCTCCGCACCCGATCTGCTGCAAGCCCTTCCGACCGCCGCCATCGTCGTCGCCGATCGAGGCTACGACTGGCAATACCTGATCGATCTGGTCAATGAGCGCGGCGGGCGGGCGCACATTCCGACGCAGCGCGACCGCAAGGTTCAACGGTCGGTCGATCCAAGCATCTACCGAAGCCGCAATCTCGTCGAACGCTTCTTCTGCAAGCTCAAGCACTTCCGACGGATCGCGACACGATATGACAAACTGGCGAGAAACTTCCTCGCCGCAGTCGCACTCGCATCAGCCAAACTGTGGTTGCGAACTTATGAGTCCACTACCTAGAACTGATCGCGATCTTTCATCCGCCGAGGCTGACGGTTTGAACCCGAAGCCTTCAGGATCTGCCCGAACTGCAGCGAGGAACGCGGCGATCCCGCGATTACCTGCCAGAGCAATTTCGCTATCGAACGAGTTGAACCCATGAGTGCCGCCCGGGTAGATTGCGAGCTGAGACACATTACCTGCCGCCTGCCAGCGCATGTGCATGAATAGGCTGTCGTCGATAAGCGGATCCACGGACCCGACGCTGAACAAGGCGGGGGGCAGATCATGCAGGTCGGCGTAAAGCGGCGAGATGCTGGGATCCTTTAGATCCGTGTCACCCGCGAATGCTGAAGTGAACTGGCGCATGGCGTCCAGGCTCACGAACGGCGCTCCCTGCGCTCGGAATACACTTGGGGTAAGGGATAGGTCGAAGCAGCCAAACAGTAGGCTGGCCGCCTTGAAGGCACCTCCCTTACCCTGGTCGCGCAAGCGCAGCAGGGTCAAGGCCGCGAGATTGGAGCCAGCGGACTCACCGCCAATCGCCAGCCACGAGGTGCCGAATTCGGCAGCAGCGTTGTCGATCAACCAGGACGCGACGGCAACGCTGTCGTCGATCGCTGCAGGAGCCGGGTGCTCCGGCGCCAGCCGATAGTTGAAGCTGACGGTAGCCATTCCGGCCTCCCGGCCGAAGAGTTCGAGCTGGTCGTCCCACGTGTCGTTGCTGCCGGCGATCCAGCCGCCACCGTGGATGTGGAGATAAACTCCGCGCACTTCGTTTGGAACAAGGATACGGAGTTCGATCGGGCCGCCCGGTCCTTCGATCATCATGGTCCTTGCGCGAGAGGACTTGGGTGACGCTGGCAGTCCCAGTTCCCCCTTCACATATGCTTCGCGCATCTCCTGCAGTCCTTCCATCGGCTTCATCGACGCCAGGTCCTGCGCGAGTTTCGCGTTCACTGCACGGGTCGAGTCGGAGATAGCTTCGTCACGGGTCAGAGCCGCGATCGGTTGGTCAGCTGAGACGAGATAGGGATTGTGCATCACACGGCGCTCCATATATCACAACGGTCGATGCGATATATAGTCCAGTCAGAGAATAACCACAATGGGTGATGTGAAAATAAAACGCGGCCGTGGTCGCCCCCCTGCCTTCGAGCGCGAAACTGTGCTGGAGCGTGCCATGCAGGTGTTCTGGGCGTCGGGCTACGAGGGGACGTCGATCCCGATGCTGACGGACGCGATGGGAATATCCGCGCAGAGCCTCTACGCGGCTTTCGGCTCCAAAGAGGCGCTGTATCGGGAAGCGCTCGATTTTTATGGGTCGACCATCGGCGGCTATGTGGTCAAGGCCCTCACCGAAGAGGAAAATGCGATCGATTCGGTCATCAGGGTTCTGCGAGAGTCGGCCGCCGCCTTTGGCCGTACGACCGGAATCCCAGGCTGCATGATTACGACGACGCCGGCCGATGCCAACCCGAGCCCGCTTGTGATACTCGGGCGCGAATTGCGCGCGGGTAGCGTAAGCATGGTCCGAGCACGATTGGAGGACGGCATTGCCAAGGGTCAGGTTCGACCCGACATCGACCCTTCCGGGTGGGCCCGCTACGTTGGAAGCGTCGTCCAGGGGATGTCGATACAGGCTCGAGATGGAGCGCCCGCCAACGAACTGCTGAACATTGCGGAAATCGCTGCTGAAACCTTGAATTCGATCAGGACAGCGCCGGAGCCTATCGCCTAGGTCGTGGACTCATAAGCTCTGAGCCACAGTCGAGTTGAGGCGAGCAGGACTGCGGCCAGGAAGTTCCTGGCGAGCTTGTCGAAGCGTGTGGCCACGCGGCGGAAGTGTTTGAGGCGGCAGAAGAAGCGCTCGACCTGGTTTCGCTGTCTGTAGACGGCGGGGTCGATGGAGCGTCTGACGATGCGGCGTGAACAGCTCGGTATGCTGGCTTCAGCTCCCGAGCGCTTGATCAGATCCAGCACGGCGTTTGAGTCGTAACCGCGATCGGCGATGACGTTGGTCGCGGTCGGCAGGCCCGCGAGAAGATCGGGCACCGCGCCCATGTCGGACGCTTGTCCGGGCGAGATCAGCAGGCGCACTGGTAGACCATCCTGATCGACCACAGCGTGGATCTTGGTGCTCAGTCCTCCACGAGAACGGCCAATGGCGTGATCCGGGCCCCCTTTTTTCCACCCGCGGCGTGCTGGTGTGCGCGGATGATGGAACTGTCGATCATTTGCATCGACTGAGGGGACTTGGCTGCCAAGGTCTCGAAGATCGCCAGCCAAATCCCCGCCTTCGCCCAGCGATTGTAGCGGTTGTAGACCGTCGTATACGGGCCGTAGCGCTCAGGCAGGTCACGCCACGGCGAGCCCGTTCGTAGTACGTAAAAGATGCCGTTGATCACGCGCCGGTCGTCCACCCGCGCCACGCCCCTCGGCTTATTGGAAAGGAGCGGCCCAATCAGCCGCCACTCCGTTTCGCTCAAATCGTAGCGCGCCATCCGAAGCTCCCTTCGGAAGCCTTGAATCAAGCCTCGACCTCAGACGCAACCTTTATGAGTACAGAACCTAGCCCGCGGGCTTCATCGCGCCGCCGCCACGGCCCGGCCCGGCGGCGGCTCCGGGCTGCCGGCCAAGCCCATGCCCTGCGATCGCGCCAGGGCGACGTCGGAAACGTTCATGCCCTGGAGCACCAGCGCGCCATAAGGCTCCATGTAGGCCAGGCCGCGGCGGCTGCCCAGCCACCGGTTCTCTTTCGCGGCTTCTTCCATGCGGCCCTGGTCCCGCAAGGCATCGCGCATGGCGACGTGCCTCTGTAGGAAGTCCGGATTCCCTTTCGATCCCGCCTCTTCGAGGAGCTCGACCGCTTCCCCGGGCTTGCCCTGCAGCCGGAGCTGTTCCGCCTGCAGGACCGCCAGCATGTTCGACAATGGCGGGCTCGCCGACTCGTCGGCGAGCCGTTCCACGAGCGCGAATGCCCTGCTCGGGATCCGCTGTCCATCGCGCTGGGCAAGGCGGATCGCAGCCATCGCCATCATGGCCAGGTCGTCGCGGCTGCCGTTGCGATCCGTGCCGGCCGCCTGCAGGATTTCCTCGACCAGGGGCAGGAGCCTGGGGCGCACTTCCTCCTTGCTGCCGCTGGCCTGGAGGATGCTCAATGCGGAGACCCTCAGGCCGTAGCGCAGGATGGGCGGTGCATCGTCCGTCGCTGCGTATATTTTCCGCGCGGCATCCCTGGCTCGATCGAGCCGGCCGGCATCGAACGGTATGGCCATCATTTCGAATCCGTTCGTCAGCGACTCGTCCAGCTTCAAGCCGTCGAGCATCGCCAGCGCCGCCGGGTAATCGCCCGCGGCCGCCAGCGCCGCCGCATGGCGGCGGTTCGGGCCGTATCCCCCCAGCTGCTCCGCCTGCAGGAATGCCTGCCGGGCCTCCCCGTACTTCTCCTCGGCCAGCAAGGCGCGTCCGCGCAGTTCGAAGGCGATGTCGCGCAGAGGATTCTGGCTGGCATCGAATTGCCGGGTCTTGCGCCTGGCGGAGGCGAAGTAGCCGTTGCCGAAGTCCAGCCAGGCGGACTGGGCCGGGCCGGCAAAATAGTCCGGGTACATCTGCGCCAGCATGTCCCACTTCGCGCGCGCCTCCTTCCAGGGTTGTCCTTCCAGCTCGGCCGTCCAGGCATCCAGGTACAGGGCATCGCGCGGGGGCAACGACGACCTGAGCTCCTTCGCCTTTTCCAGGTACGGCAGCGCGGCCTGGTTGTCGGCTGTCGACAGGTAGGTCCGCATCACGCCCAGGTAAGCCAACGCGAAGCCGGGATCCAGGTTTATCGATTGCTGGAAGTACTGCCTGGCCTCGGCGAACTGGCGCCGGGCGTAGTGCTTGCTCGCCAACGCATAGGCGCGCAACGCATCGAAGTTCGAGGTGGCGACCTTGGGCAGCGGGGCCGAACGGTCGATGTCCCGCATCGCCTCGCCCAGCTTTTCCCGCAATCCGTGGCTGAGCCGGTCCAGCGACGCGAGCATGTCGCTTCCGTCGTTCCTCTCGTTCACCACATAGACGGTGGCCTGGCTATGCGGGTCCACCACCTCGATGCTGAAGTGCGTCTGCCCGGCAACGCTGGCCACCGTGGGCAGGATGACCGCCCTGGCGCCGTCGCGCAGGGCGACTTCGGAAGCCAGCTGCCGGTCCAGGACCGACGCGTTGGGATCGCGCCGCATCAGCGCGAGCGTCTGGCGTATCTTCAGGTCGCTGAGGACGTTCACGTACCGCGATTGCTCGAGGCTGATGCGGAACGCCTGCTCCAGTGAATCGTCGAGCACGGATTCGCCGGTCAGGTTGCGCATGTCCGCGACGACGACCCAATCGCGCTCGGCGAAGGCGATCGCCGGCTCCGGCTGGGTCGCGAACCAGGCGACGACGCAGATCGCCGCGACCGCCGCGACCTCGGCGGCCAGCGCCATCGGCCGCCGCCACAGCGGCACGTCGCGCCACGCCTTGGGCGAATTCCTCGGCGAACGCAGCGGCGCGATGCCGATCTCGCCGACCTCGTGGACCTCCTGGGCCATCGGCACGCCCTTGAAGCGCCAGCGGCCGTGCGACTTCCACAGCAGGCGCTCGCCGCGCTCGCCCAGTTCGCGCGCGGCGCGGCGGGTCAGGGATTCGGCGACGGCGGAAAGCAGTATCTGGTCTGGCCGCGCGAGCATCATCAGCCGCGCCGCCATCGGCTTGGCCAGGCCCTCCACTTCCACCGGCTTGGCGCCGATGCTCACCGCCTCCTCGCTGTTGCGCCAGGTGAGCACTTCGCCGACGTGCAGGCCGGCACGCGCCTGCAGCCGGATGCCGTGCGCCTTGCCCAGTTCGCGCAGGCCGCGCGCGTAGTCGAGGGCGAAGCCCAGGCCTTCGAGCGGGCGCTCGAACAGCAGCAGCATGCCGTCCGAGCGGTCGATCAGGCGGCCGCGCCATTGCCGCTGCAGCTTCAACACCAGGTGGTCGTGCTCGCGGAACAGCTCGGCGGCGGCGCTGTCGCCGAGCTTCTCCACCAGCTCGGTGGAGCCGCACAGGTCGGTCAGCAGCAGGGTGCGCAGCTTGGGCGCGTCGAGGCGGGGCTGGTGGGCATCGTTCATCGACGGAGCTCCTGGGCCCTGCCGTCAACCCGCCGCGGTCGGCGCGTCGTCCATGCCATGCAGGCGGTTTCCGCCCAGGCGCTTGGCTTCGTAGAGCGCGTTGTCGGCGCGCGCGTACCACTCGTTCCAGCCGCCGGCGCCGTCGACCACGCTGATGCCGATGCTGACCGAGCAGATGTGCGGGATGTCGCCGGCGCGCTCCAGCTCGCCCTGCACGCGCGCGATCACGCGCTCGCCGATGCGGTACAGCTCCCGCTCGTCCTCGACGCCGACGAACATGCAGAACTCGTCGCCGCCCAGCCGGCAGGCCAGGTCGCCCTCGCGCATCACCGAGCGCAGCACCTGCGCCACGTTCTGCAGCACGCGGTCGCCGACGATGTGCCCGTACTCGTCGTTGACGTGCTTGAAGCGGTCGCAATCGACCAGCAGCAGGCCGAAGCCCGGCGAGCGGCCGCTGCGGCGGCAGTCCTGCAGGTGCAGGGCCAGGCCGCGGCGGTTGTACAGGCCGGTCAGCTCGTCGGTGCGCACCAGCTCTTCGGTCTGGTTGAGCTGGTGCGAGGTGGCATGGAGGTTGTCGAGCGCCTGCTCGAGATCGTGGTTGCGGCGGCGCAGCTGGCGGATCAGCAGTTGCTCGTTGTTGACCACGCGCAGGATGGTGCGGCGCAGGAAGTGCGCGATCAGGCCGGGATCGAAGTCGACCAGCTGCTGGAAATCGTTGTGGTCGAGCTCGATCAGGCGGCACGCGGTCGCCGCCACGGCGTCGGCGCTGCGGGCGTGGTTGCCGATCAGCAGGCCGAGTTCGCCGAAGAACTCGCCGGTCGTCAGGTGCTTGACGATCAGGTCCTCGCCGAAATCGAGATCGACCTCGCCCTCCAGGCAGACGTACATCTGCGTCTGGATCTCGCCGCGGCGGAAGATGACCTCGCCGGCACGGAAGGCGCGCTCGCGCCCGAACCTGGCGAACAACGCCAGCTCGTCGGCCCCCAGCACCGCATTCAATGCGTTGGGCAGCTTATCGACAATATGGCCGGTCAGGTCGACCGACCCCGGCACCGCGCTTTCGCAGGTCATCCCCTTGGTCCTACGCCTGGCGAGGGCTGCCAGTCAGCCCTCGATCTTACCAGCCCGCTTCCCGGTCTTGTTTGCCATCACAGTAAATCTCACAAAATTTTGAGACAGGACGGAGCGGACCGACCCAAGGCCGATCCTAGCGCCGTGGCGCACGCCTGGAGTATGCATTCGCGGCATGCAGGCAAAAAAATACCGGCATGGCGACGGTGGGGACGCCCCGGTTTGGGACTCGCAAAAAAAGGCCCGGCGAACCGGGCCGGGCCCTCCCGAGGGCCAGTAGCACTGCCGGAGCCGGGCTCAGGCAGCCTTCTCACCATGGAATTGGGCTTCCTCGGTCGAACCCTTGAGGGCGGTGGTCGAGGATTGGCCCTGCTGGATGGCCTGGGTGACCGCGTCGAAGTAGCCGGTGCCGACCTCGCGCTGGTGCTTGACCGCGGTGAATCCCTTCTCGGCCGCGGCGAACTCGGCTTCCTGCAGCTCCACGAAGGCGCTCATCTGGCGGCGCGCGTAGCCATGCGCCAGGTTGAACATGGAGTAGTTCAGGCTGTGGAAGCCGGCCAGGGTGATGAACTGGAACTTGTAGCCGTAGCTGGCGATCTCCTTCTGGAAGCGCGCGATCGTGGCGTCGTCCAGGTTCTTCTTCCAGTTGAAGCTCGGCGAGCAGTTGTAGGCCAGCAGCTTGCCCGGGAACCTGGCATGGATCGCCTCGGCGAACCGGCGCGCGAACTCCAGGTCGGGCTTGCCGGTCTCGCACCACACCAGGTCGGCGTAGGGCGCGTAGGCCAGGCCGCGGCTGATCGCCTGGTCCAGGCCGTTGCGGGTGCGGTAGAAGCCCTCGACGGTGCGCTCGCCGGTGGTGAAGGGCCGGTCGTTCTCGTCGATGTCGCTGGTCAGCAGGTCGGCGGCCTCGGCATCGGTGCGCGCGACCAGCAGCGTCGGCACGCCCATCACGTCGGCGGCCAGGCGCGCGGCGTTGAGCTTCTCGATCGCCTCGCGCGTGGGCACCAGCACCTTGCCGCCCATGTGGCCGCACTTCTTGACCGAGGCCAGCTGGTCCTCGAAATGCACGCCGGCCGCGCCGGCCTCGATCATCGCCTTCATCAGCTCGAAGGCGTTGAGCACGCCGCCGAAGCCGGCCTCGGCGTCGGCGACGATCGGCTGCAGGAAGTCGACCTCGTCCTTGCCCTCGGCATGGTGCAGCTGGTCGGCGCGCAGCAGCGTGTTGTTGATGCGCCTGACCACCGCCGGCACCGAATCGGCCGGGTACAGCGACTGGTCCGGGTACATCTGCCCGGCCAGGTTGGCATCGGCGGCGACCTGCCAGCCCGACAGGTAGATCGCGTTGAGGCCGGCCTTGACCTGCTGCATCGCCTGGTTGCCGGTCAGCGCGCCCAATGCGTTGACGAAATCCTTCTCGTGCAGGTAGCGCCACAGCTTCTCCGCGCCCAGGCGGGCGAGCGAGTGCTCGACGTGGACGGTACCGCGCAGGCGCACCACGTCCTCGGCGCTGTAGTTGCGGGTGATGCCCTTCCAGCGGGGATGGGTGTCCCATTCGCGCTGGATGTCGGCGGCGGTCGGCAGCTTGGTGGTCATCGTGCGTTCTCCGTTGGATGGGGGTGCTGCGCCTTTGTTCGTCATTCCCGCGGAAGCGGGAATGACGGAATTGGCGTCAATCGATCAGCGTGTAGGCCGGCAGGGTCAGGAACTCGGCCAGCTCGTCGGCGCGGCTGAGCCCGTCGAGCAGGGCGATCGCCTCGCCGATGCGCGCCGCGCCCGGCAGGCCGGCCTGGTTGCCGAGCCGCGCCGGCAGGTTGCGCAGCGTGGTCTCCAGCAGGGCGAAGTCGATCGCGGTGCCGTCGTCCAGGTGCCGGCCCGGGGTGTGCAGCCACTGCCAGATCTGCGCGCGGCTGATCTCGGCGGTGGCGGCGTCCTCCATCAGGTTGTGGATCGGCACGCAGCCGTTGCCGTCCAGCCATGCCGCGAGGTAGCGCACGCACACCTCGACGTTGCCCTCGAAGCCGGCGCGGGTGATCGTGCCCGGGCTCGGCGCGATCAGCGCGTCGCGCTCGGCCTGCACGTCGTTGCGCAGCACGTGGTGCTGGTTCGGGGTGGGCATGTGCTCGTCGAAGATCGCCTTCGCCACCGGGATCAGCGCCGGATGCGCCACCCAGGTGCCGTCGTGGCCCGCGGTGACCTCGCGCAGCTTGTCGGCGCGCACCCGCGCCATCGCCTGCTCGTTGGCGGCCTCGTCGTGGTTGATCGGGATCTGCGCCGCCATGCCGCCCATCGCGTGCGCGCCGCGGCGGTGGCAGGTCTTGATCAGCAGCTCCGAATACGCCTTCAGGAACGGCTGTGTCATCGTCACCTGGCCGCGCTCGGGCAGCACGCGGTCGGCATGGCGGCGGAAGGTCTTGAGGTAGGAGAAGATGTAGTCCCAGCGGCCGCAGTTCAGGCCGGCGATGCGATCGCGCAGCACGTACAGGATCTCGTCCATCTCGAACACCGCCGGCAGCGTCTCGATCAGCACGGTGACCTTCATCTGCGCGTGCGGCAGCCCCAGCATCGCCTCGATGTGCGACAGCGCGCTCTCCCACAGCGCCGCCTCCTCCATCGACTGCAACTTGGGCAGGTAGAAGTACGGGCCGCGGTCCTTGGCCCTCAGCGCGCGCGCGTTGTGGAAGGCGAACAGCGCCGCGTCGAACAGGCCGCCGCCGATCGGCTGGCCGTCGACCAGCACGTGCTTCTCGTCCAGGTGCCAGCCGCGCGGGCGCACGATCAGCACCGCCTGCTCCTCGTACGGGCGCAGCGCGTAGTGCTTGGCCGGCGTGTCGAAGGCGAGATCGCCGCGCACCGCGCCGATCAGCGCGCGCTGGCCGGCCAGCAGGTTCTTCCAGGTCGGCGAGGTCGAGTCCTCGAAGTCGGCCATGAACACCTTGGCGCCGGAGTTCAGCGCGTTGATCACCATCTTCGGGTCGGTCGGGCCGGTGATCTCGACCCGGCGGTCCTGCAGCGCCGCCGGCAGCGGCGCGACGGTCCAGTCGCCGGCACGGATCGCGGCGGTGTCGGCTCGGAAGTCCGGAAGCCCGCCCCGGTCGAAGAACGCCTGGCGCTCGCGACGCGCGGCCAGCCGGGCCTGCCGCTCCGGCTCGATCGCCCGGTGCAGCGAGACCAGCAACCCGAGCGCGGCAGGCGGGAGCAGCTCGGACTGGCCGGCGACCTGGGTGGTCAGGGTCAGGCCGGGGGTCGGCCGCTCGACGGGTTCGGGACGGGGGGCGGAGGTGCGGGGTTCCTGCGGGGGATTCGTTTCCTTCGCCTCCCCGCACATGGACGTGCGGTGCTCTTGCGAGGGATTCGCGTACATCGACATGGTGGATTCCTGCGCTTGCCGGGGGCCACCACCATCCCTCCAGCGGGAAGTATTTGACAAAATAGTTTTGTCAATGCTCTACATAAGTCTGGCTTATAGTCGTCACGCCATGGCCACGAAGCCCCCTGCAAGTCCGCGTTTTTCCTACAAGTCCGACCGGCTCAAACCGCTGCGGGCGTTCTGCCAGACGGTCCGGCTGGGCTCGGTCTCGCGCGCGGCCGAGGCGCTTTTCGTCAGCCAGCCGGCGGTGACGCTGCAGTTGCAGGCGCTGGAGCGGGAATTGGGGGCGGTGCTGTTCGAGCGGGTCGGGCGGCGCCTGACGCCCACCCGCGAGGGCCAGCTGCTGTACGAGATGGCGCAGCCGCTGGTGGAGAGCCTGGACGGCCTGGAGGCGAGCTTCCGCGACAAGGTGAAGGGCCTGGACGCCGGCGAGCTGAACATCGCCGCCAACAGCTCGACGATCCTGTACCTGCTGCCGAAGATCGTGGAGAACTTCCGCGCCCGCCATCCGGACGTGCGCCTGACCCTGCACAACGCGATCAGCGCCGACGGCACCGACCTGCTGCGCGAGGACGCGGTCGACCTGGCGGTCGGCTCGATGCTCGACGTGCCGGCCGACCTGAACTACGCGCCGGTCTACCGCTTCGAGCAGGTGCTGATCACGCCGCCCGACCATCCGCTGGCCGGCAAGCCAAGGATCGCGCTGGAGGACCTGTCGCCCTATCCGCTGATCCTGCCGCCCAAGCGCCAGGTCACCTACCGGCTGGTCGACCTGGTGTTCCAGCAAAACCGCGTGCCCTACACGGTGGCGCTGGAAGTGGGCGGCTGGGAGGTGATCAAGCAATACGTGGCGATGGGCATGGGCATCTCGATCGTCACCGCGATCTGCCTGACCGAAGCCGACCGCGACAAGCTGGCGATGCGCTCGCTGAAGGACTGGTTCCCGACCCGCAGCTACGGCGTGGTGGTGCGCAAGGGCAAGTACCTCTCGCCGCAGGCGCGCGCCTTCATCGAGCTGATCCAGCCGGACCTGTTCGCGCCGCGCAGCTACGACGAGAGCGGGCCTTCGGAGCGGTGAGGATCTACGTGTCTACTGCGTTCATGTTGTTGTCCATCGCAATCGCCGCGGTGCTGCTCGTGGTGTTCGCACCGGTGCTGCTGCGGATAACGCGGGCATCGTTGCGCCTGATCCTGTTGAAGGCATACAACCGACACCGTGCGGACCCGACGACGACGGTCGCCCGGCCTCCGGTTCCGTTGCCACCGCAGTTGCATCCCGAAATGCTGATAGGCCAGCGACGGCGTGAGATCGAAAAAGCATTGGGGCGCCCCAACCACACCCTGCGGTTGCAGGAAGGAGGACGCTACAACGGCATCGTGGCCGCTACCTGGGATTTCGTGGACCCACGGCTGGGCGGCTATTTCCGCGACGGCATATGCATCGAGGCACGAATCGATCCCAACTGGCACCGCCGGCCGACAAACGCGGATGCGCTGATCGCGCGCTTCCAGCCGCCCGCGCAGTTCCTCGGCAAGTCCCTAGAGGATATCGAACGGATCGCAGGTACCTGCCACGATGGCGGCAGTTTCGACTTCGGCGTCGAGGCCTGGGATTGGCGTGCCGGCGATGTTCATGTCAGAGCCTGGTTCAGAGAGAACGCGTGTACCGCCATCCTGATCTACCGCGATGGATTAGAGATCGACGGAACCGATCGATCACACTGACGATGCCCCGATCCCGACGCTCCAGCCACATCCCGGAGTCTGCTCGAAAGCCGCTGGGTCCCCGCCTGCGCGGGGACGACGGCCAGAAGAATACTGGGACCCCATTTGCCCGGGTGTCCGGGCAAACACAGATCGTTCGCGTGAGATACGCGACTACAGCCGCCGCCACTCCAATCCTTCGCCGCGACGGTAATAGATCGCCAGCGCCTTGCCGTAGATGCGATCGGCCTCGACAAAGCCGAAGAAGCGGCCATCGAAGCTGGCGCCGCGATGATCGCCCAGCACCAGCACCTTGCCTGGCGGTACCACCGCATCCGTCAGATCGGGGCCACCGCCGTCGTTCAGATCGAGCCGCGCGGAGCGCCCGTCAAAACGTTCGATCAGGCCGGCCTGGTCGGCCGCCAGCGATTGCCCATTGATGTACAGGTGCCCGCCACGCAGATCGACATGATCGCCGGCCACGGCCACCACCCGCTTGATCAGACGGGTGCCGTCATGGGGAGAGTCGAACACCGCCACTTCACCGCGCTGCGGCTGGCCACGCGCCACCACGATGCGTTCGGTGAACGGTACGCGCAGGCCGTACGCGCTCATGTCCACCACCACGCGATCGCCGGGCTGCAAGGTCGGCTGCATCGAGCCGCTGGGCACGTGGTAATGGTTGGCGAAGGAGGACCGCGCGGCGGTCATCAGCAGGATCATCGCCGCCAACGGCAGGGCCTCGCGGCGCAGCCAGTGGCGGGTCTTGTGCCAGCGACTGGGTTCTTCGGATGCGTGCATGGCCTGCTCCGATCGCGTGTTCGTCGCAGCATCGGCCACGCTCGGAGCGGGGACCAGTGACGATCGTCATGACCCGCGCAGACAGAAACGGGATGGCGCTGGACGCCATCCCGTCTGTTTCGTTGCGCGGCAGGGGCGCCATCCCCGCTTGCGGGGCTGAACGCGCGATGCGGGGCCGCTGGGTCTTCGCCCCCCGGCCATCGGGCCTAGCCCGACGGCGTTCGGCGCCACGCGAGCCGGTGGCCCGCAAGCAGCGACGCTTCACCCCCGCCTGGGCGGGGACGACGGCCATCTGCATGCAGGTCCGGCCGACTTACTTCAGGCCGCGGTTCTCCAGCAGCGGTTCCACGCTCGGGTCCTTGCCGCGGAACTGGCGGTACAGGTCGGCCAGTTCGACGGTGTTGCCGCGCGAGAGGATCTTGTCGCGGAAGGTGTCGCCGTTGGCGCGGGTCAGGCCGCCGTTTTCCTTGAACCACTCGAACGCGTCGTGGTCGAGCACTTCCGACCAGAAGTAGGCGTAGTAGCCGGCCGAATAGCCGCCGCCCCAGATGTGGTCGAAGTAGCTGGTGCGGTAGCGCGGCGGCACTTCCGCCAGGTCGACCTTGAACTTCTTCAGCGCGTCGGCCTCGAACTTGTCCACGTCCTGCAACGGCGCATCCGCCGGCAGGGTGTGCCAGGCCAGGTCGAGCAGCGCCGCCGACAGGTACTCGGTGGTGGCGTAGCCCTGGTTGAAGGTCTTGGCCTTCTGGATCTTCTCCACCAGCTCCTTGGGCATCGGCTCGCCGGTCTGGTAGTGCTTGGCGTAGTGCTCAAACACCTTCGGGTCGGTCGCCCAGTGCTCGTTGAACTGCGACGGGAACTCGACGAAGTCGCGCGAGGTGCTGGTGCCGGCCAGCGACGGATACTTCACCTTCGAGAACATGCCGTGCAGCGCATGGCCGAACTCGTGGAACATCGTGGTGACGTCGTCGAAGCTGAGCAGTGCCGGCTGGCCCGGCGCGGGCTTGGTGAAGTTGCAGACGTTGTAGACCACCGGCTTGGCGCCGGTCAGGCCGTCCTGCTCGACGAACACGTCCATCCAGGCGCCGCCGGACTTGCTGTCGCGCTTGAAGTAGTCGGTGTAGAACAGCGCCAGCGAGCTGCCGTCCTTGTCGAATACCTCGTACACCTTCATGTCCGGATGGTAGGTCGGGATGTCGGTGCGCTGCTTGAAGGTGAGGCCGTAGAGCTGGTTGGCCGCGTAGAAGACGCCGTTCTGCAGCACGTTGTCGAGCTCGAAGTACGGCTTGATCTGCGACTCGTCCAGGTCGTACTTGTCCTTGCGCACCTGCTCGGCGTAGAAGTCCCAGTCGGAGGCGGCGAGCTTGAAGCCGCCCTTCTGCGCGTCGATAACCTTCTGCATCTCGGCGATCTCGCTGCGCGCCTTGGCGGTGGCGGCCGGCACGGTATCGCTGAGCAGCTTGAAGGCCGCGTCCGGGGTCTTGGCCATCTGGTCGCCCAGGCTGTAGGCGGCGTAGCTGTCGAAGCCGAGCAGCTTGGCCTTCTGCGCGCGCAGCTGCGCCAGGCGCTGGATGATCTGGCGGGTATCGTTGCCGTCGCCCTTCTCGGTGCGCGTCTCGGAGGCCTGCAGCACCTGCGCGCGCAGGTCGCGGTCCTTCAGCGAGGCCAGCACCGGCTGCTGGGTGGTGTTCTGCAGGGCCAGCACGTACTTGCCGTCGAGCTTGCGCGCCTTGGCCGCCTCGGCCGCCGCGGCGACGTCGCCGTCGCTCAGGCCGTCCAGCCTGGCCTTGTCGTCCACCACCACCGCGCCGGCGGCGGTCGCGGCGACCAGCTTGGTGTGGAACTGGGTGGAAAGCGTGGTTTCCTCGACGTTGAGCTTGCGCAGGGTGGCCTTGTCGGCGTCGGACAGCTGCGCGCCGGCGCGGACGAACTCCTGGTAGTCGCGCTCGACCAGGCGCTTCTGTTCCGGATCGAGGTTCAAGGCGTCGCGCTGGTCGTAGATCGACTTGATGCGCGCGAACAGCTTCGGATCGAGGTTGATCTCGTCCTGGTGCGCGGCCAGCTTGGGCGCGATCTCTTCCTGGATCTTCTGGCGCGCGTCGTTGGTGTCGGCCTGCACCAGGCCGAAGAAGATGCGCGAAACGCGGGTCAGGGTCTCGCCGGAGCGCTCCAGCGCCTCGATCGTGTTGGCGAAGGTGGCCGGCTCGGGGTTGTCGGCGATCTTGCGGACCTCGGCCAGGTGCTGGCGCATGCCTTCCTCGAAGGCGGGCAGGTAATCGCTGTCCTGGATCTTGTCGAACGGCGGCGCCTGGAACGGCAGCGTGCTGGCGGCCAGCAGCGGGTTCGGCGCGGCATCCGGGGTCTGGGCGGTGGCGGTCTTCTCGGGCACGGCGGGGGACTCTTTTCCGGAACAGGCGGCCAGCGCCAGGCTGATGGCGGCGGCCAGTACGACGGTACGCGACATGGGATGAAACTCCTGGGGACTGGGGACAGCGACAGCCGCGCAACCTACCCGGTTTCCGGCGCGGCGGCATGTGCCATTGGATCGGGATTCGGGATTCGGGATTCGGGATTCGGGATTCGGGATTCGGGATTCGGGATTCGGGATTCGGGATTCGGGATTCGGGATTCGGGATTCGGGATTCGGGATTCGGGATTCGGGATTCGGGATTCGGGATTCGGGATTCGGGATTCGGGATTCGGGATTCGGGATTCCAAAACAGGCTCTTTGGCCTCGATTGCCTGTCAAGTGTTTTTCAGGCTTTTGCGCCGATTTTTGCTCTTTTGTGGGAGGGGCTTCAGCCCCGACAGAAGGCCGGTAAAGCCTGTCGGGACTGAAGTCCCTCCCACAACAGCACTCGATCCGAAGTAGGCCTGTCGCTCTTCCGAGTCCCGGCTCTCAAAGCTTCTCTTCCTTGAAAATCGCCACATGCGGCACGCCGTCGGCGCCGATCCAGCCGCGGTACATGCCATCGGTGTTGAACGGGAAGGCGAAATTGCCGTTGGCATCCAGCGCGATCGCCCCGCCGTCGCCGCCGGCCTGGGGAATCTGCCGGTCGATCACCGCTTCGGCGGCCTGGGCCAGGCCCTGGCCGGCGTACTTCATCCGCGCGCAGATGTCGTAGGCCGCCACCGCGCGGATGTAGAACTCGCCCCAGCCAGTGCCGGACACCGCGCACTGGGCGTTGGCATAGGTGCCGGCGCCGATGATCGGCGAGTCGCCGACCCGGCCGTAGCGCTTGTTGGTCATGCCGCCGGTGGAGGTGCCGGCCGCGAGCCGGCCCTGCGCATCGAGCGCCAGCGCGCCGACCGTGCCGAAGTGCTTGGCGGTCTCCAGGTCGGCATGCGCCTGGCCGGAGGCCTCCTCCTTCAACGCCTTCTGCAATTGCTGCCAGCGCTTTTCGGTGCGGAAGTAGGCCGGATCGACCAGGGCGACGCCCTGCTCCTCGGCAAAGGCCTCGGCGCCGTCGCCGACCAGCATCACGTGCGGCGACTTGTCCATCACCGCGCGCGCCAGCCGGATCGGGTTCTTGACCCGGTGCACGCCGGCCACCGCGCCGGCCTTGCCGGTACTGCCGTCCATGATCGCCGCATCCAGTTCGTTGCGGCCGTCGTGGGTGAACACCGCGCCGCGGCCGGCGTTGAACTGGGGGGCGTCCTCCAGCACGACGATCGTGGCGGCCACCGCGTCGACCGCGCTGCCTCCCTTCGCCAGTACCGCGTGGCCGGCGCGCAGCGCGCGCTCCAGCCCCGCGCGCGCCTCGGCCTCGTCCTGCGCGTCGAGCCCGCTCCTGACCACCCCGGCGCCGCCGTGGACCACCAGCATGGGCTCGGCCGCCGTGGCGCTCGCGCCGGCCAGCGACAGGGCGAGCAACAGCGAATGTCGGAACAGTTTCTTCATGCGATGCCTCGTCGAGTGGAGCGGATCAGACCGTGCCGCGGTTCTTGCCCATCCAGGGCCGGTACCAGGTGCGGATCGCGGCGATGTCGGCCTCCATGTCCTGGCCCGGCCAGAACGGCTCGCCCACGCCGATGGTCTTGCTCGGATAGTCGAAGTACACCGGCAGGATCGGCACCCCGGCGCCCTGGGCGATCTTCCAGAACCCGGCCTTCCACTGCTCCACGCGCTTGCGCGTGCCCTCCGGGGTCAGCACGTACCAGAGCCGGTCGGACTCGCGGATCAGGCGGATCGCCTGGCCGATCGTGCCCTGCGGCGAGCTGCGGTCGAGCGGGATCGCGCCCAGGCGCTTGAGCAACGGGCCCAGCGGCCACCAGAACAGGCTGGCCTTGCCCAGCACCTTGACCCCGAAGCCGAGCGCGAACTTGGCGGCGAAGCCGACGAACCCGTCCCAGTTGGACGAATGCGGCGCCACGATCATCACCAGCTTGGACAGGTCCGGCAGCCGGCCGACGATCTTCCAGCCGCTCAGGCGCAGCGCGGTACGCCCCAGCCAGCGCACGAACGGGCCATGCGCGGGCGGCATGTTCGGCGGAGAGGGCTGGCGCAGGGGGTCGAGCGGTGCCGGGGGCGGCAGCGGCGGGACGGTTTGACTCACTTTCACTCCCAATGGGACGAAGAACGGCCACGCTTGACGTCGCTGCGCCCGCGCTTGGCTTCCAGGCGGCGCAGCTGCGATGCGCGGGTGGGCTTGGTGGCGATCCTTCGCTTGGGGACCGACAGGCTGCCGGCGATGAACTCGGCCAGCCGGGCGCGCGCGTCCTCGCGGTTGCGCTCCTGGGTACGGAAGCGCTGCGCCTCGATCACCAGCACGCCCTCGTCGGTGAGCCGGCGGTCGCGCCGGGCCAGCAGGCGCGCGCGCAACGGTTCGGGCAGCGACGGCGAACGCGCCACGTCGAAGCGCAGCTCCACCGCCGTGGCGACCTTGTTGACGTTCTGGCCGCCGGCGCCGGAAGCGCGCACGAAGCGCTCGACGATCTCCGTTTCCGGGATCGCCAGCACGGCATCGACATGGATCGGTTCGTTCCCCATGCGCCGATTGTATCGGGCCGCCGGTTACCGGGAGGTATCCGGGGCGCCCTGCCGGGCCCGCCGGCCGCGGCCGGCACGTTCCGGTGCCGGCGCGGAGCGCTATCCTGCCGCTTCGCTCATTCCGCAGGACGCTCCCATGAACCACCGCTCCCGCCCGCTGCGCACCCTCTGCACCCGCCTGTGCCTGGCCGTCGCGCTGGCCGCCGCCGCCCCGCTGGCCCTGGCCGCCGCGCCCAGCGACGCCGACGTGAACCGCCTGCTCTCCGCCTCCCGCGCGCAGAACATGCTCGACACGATGCTGCCGCAGATCGAGGCGATGCAGCAGCAGCAGTTCGACCAGCTCGCGGCGCAGCACCCGTTGACCGCCGAGCAGAAGGACAAGCTGGCGCGCATCCAGGCCCGTACCCGCGAGACGCTGCGCCAGGCGCTGTCCTGGTCGCAGATGCGGCCGATGTACGTGGACCTGTACAAGAAATCGTTCTCGCGCGAGGACGTCCTGGCGATGGCCGAGTTCTACGAGAGCCCGGCCGGCCAGAGCCTGCTCGACAAGACCCCGGCGCTGATGCAGAACCTGATGGTGGCGATCCAGCAGAAGATGATGCCGCTGTTCGCCGATCTGCAGCGGGACCTGGAAGCGATCGCCAACGAACCGGCGGCAGCAAAGCAGTGAGGACGGCAGGGATCTAGGCTGTTGCTGTTGCTGTTGCTGTTGCTCGTGATTTCGTTCTGGATCGGGCAACGCCTCCTCGCGCGACGGCGCGCCAACCGCCACGGCCCACGAATGTCACTGCGGCGTGGCCCCTCTGCAGCGGCGGAGCCGGCGGGAAAAACCCCGCAGGGGCGACGCACATGGGCTCGCCGGAAAAAGGCGAAGCACCGCTTCGCCCCGGCAGGCGGGCATTCGGCGCGCGGCGAATACCCAAGGCTCGGCCGCATGGCGGGCGAGTCGCGTCGAAAAATCCCGCTGGCTGCGGGCGCGCAGGCGGGGGGTGCTTGATCAACCGTTCGGCTGCTGTGAAGCGCTTCTTTGGGTTACTTTTCTTCACGCGGCACATCCTTGTGCCGCGCCCTTCGGGCCGGCTTCGCCGTGCGGCGCCGCTCCTGCGGCGCGCGTGCGCAAGCAAAGAAAACTGACTCGCCGCAAGGCGAAAGCTTTTGCCTTCATTGCCCAAGGCCCCCAGGGCCAGAAACAACGTCCCTGGATCTTCGATCCCCGGCCATCGGGCCTGGCCCGGTGGCGCCCAGTGCCGCGCGAACCACATGGCTTCGCCCCGGGAAGGGAACAAGTCGCTGGCACCAACACATGCGGGTACAACCCTCGGTTTGGCATGACGAGGAGACATCACCGCCTCCCATCGCCCACGACCAACACCAGCGAAGCCCCATCGGTCCGTGCGGAGCCATCCGGCCGAACAGCCGTCCCACCCTGCCGGTAGCCAACCCTACGGCGACCAGCCGAACAGATCGCACGCCTTGCGGAACTGCGCATCCAGCGGCGCCCTCACCTCGACCCGCCCGCCGTCCGGATGCGGAAACGCCAGCCGCTCCGCATGCAGCAGCATGCGATGCACGCCCAGCATCCGGAACGTGCGGTTGTGGCGGCCATCGCCATGGCTGGTGTCGCCGATCAGATGGTGCGAAAGGTGCTTGAGATGGCGCCGGATCTGCCGGAAGCGCCCGGTCTGCGGCTGGCAGCGCAGCAGCGCATAGCGCGAGGTCTCGAAACCGGCCGACGGCACCGGCAGCTCGCCGGTCGCCAGGCGCTGGAAACGGGTGACCGCCGGCTTCTTCTGCGGCTTGCCCGGCCCGCCGTCCAGGTCGTGGTCCACGGTGAACGCGGCCTCCGCCGGCCAGCCGCGGCATACCGCCAGGTAGTCCTTCTCGACCTCGCCGCCCATCAACGCCTTGCCGAGCGCGCCCGCCGCCTCGCGCTCGAACGCCAGCAGCAGGCAGCCGCTGGTGGCGCGGTCGAGCCGGTGCACCAGGAAGATCGGCCGGCCCAGCTGCTCGCGCAGGCGGTCGGCCAGGAAATCGTCCTCCCCGCGCGCCAGCTTGCTGTCGTGGACCATCAGCCCGGCCGGTTTGTCGACCACCGCCAGGACATCGTCGAGGTGCAGGACCTGCACGGTTTCGGGGATTTCGTTCACCCGTGCATTATCGGCGGGCGCGGCGCGATTTACGAAGGCGCCGGAAGGCTCCGCCCCCGTGGGAGGAACTTCGGTCCCGACGCTTTCCCGGCAGGGCTCCGTCGGGACGGACGTCCCTCCCACGGGGCTATCCCCGACGGCGATCGCCCACGAGGGACCACCCGCCAGTACGAACAGGACCTTTTAAGAACTCTTTAAACCCTCCGGCCTACCATCGCCGGCCAACCTCCCGGAAACCCGCCCTTGTCCCAGGTCCTGCTCGTCGAAGACGACCGCATGCTCGGCGATGCCGTGGCCGCCGCGCTGGCCCGCGACGGCTGGCAGGTGGACCGCGCCGGCGATGCCGCCGCCGCGCAGCTGGCGCTGGTCGACCATGCCTACGACGCCGTGCTGCTGGACCTGGGCCTGCCGCGCGGCTCCGGGCTGGACGTGCTGCGCGCGCTGCGCCAGCGCTACGACACCACCCCGGTGCTGATCGTCACCGCGCGCGACCGCCTCAGCGACCGCGTCAGCGGCCTGGACGCCGGCGCCGACGACTACCTGGTCAAGCCGTTCCAGAGCGACGAGCTGCTGGCGCGGCTGCGCGCCCTGGTGCGGCGCGCGCAGGGCCGGGTGACGCCGCAGCTGTCCTGGCGCGACGTCAGCGTGGACCCGGCCTCGCGCACGGTGAGCCGCGGCGGCGAGCCGATCCGGCTCGGCACCAACGAGTACCGTACCCTGCTGGCGCTGATGGAACGGCGCGGCCGCGTGGTCCCGCGCGAAACCCTGGAAACGCTGGTCTACGGAGGCGACGGCACCCTCGAGAGCAACACCATCGCGGTGTACGTGCACCAGCTGCGCCGCAAGCTCGGCGAGGAGTTCATCGCCACCGTGCACGGCATCGGCTACCGCATCGGCTGACATGCGCCATCGCTCGCTCAAGCTCAAGCTGCTCAAGGCCCTCACCGGCATCCTGATGTTCGGCTGGCTGGCCTGGCTGGGCTGCGAGTACCTGCAGCTCTCGCGCCAGCAGAGCCACCAGGGCGACATGATGCTGCGCGAGGTGGCCGAGCAGATCCTGCTGTCGATGCCGCGCGACATCGCGAGCATCAACGGCTCCGGGCAGCTGGAGCTGCCGCCGCACCAGCCGGCCGCGGCGGTGCAGAAGTTCGACAAGCTCCAGTTCCAGGTCTGGAGCCTGGCAGGGCACGAGCGCGTGGTCGCGTCGCGCCGCGCGCCGCGCGCGCCGTTGAAGGCGGACTTCCGGCCCGGTTTCGGCCACGGCCGCACCGCCGGCGAGCAGTGGCGGGTCTACGCGGTCAGCGACGCCGAGGGCCGGGTGCAGGTCCAGACCGGGTTGGCGTTGTCGCAGGTGCAGGCGGAGCTGCGCCATTGGGCGGGGGCCGGGGCGCTCTACGCGCTGCTGGCGCTGCTGACCCTGGTCGGCGCGTGCTGGTGGGCGGTGCACTGGGGGCTGCGCCCGATCGCCCGCCTACGCGGCGACATGGCGCGGCGCGAACCGCTCGACCTGACCCCGTTGCCCACCGACGGGATGACCCGCGAGATCCTGCCGCTGGTCGAATCCTTCAACGCCCTGCTCGCCCGCCTGGGCGATGCGATGCAGGCCGAACGGCAATTCCTGGCCGACGCCGCCCACGAGATCCGCACCCCGCTCGCGGCGCTGCTGACCCAGGCGGAGCTGGCGATGCAGGCCGATACCCGCGAAGAAGCGCAACTCGCGCTGCAACGGCTCGCCGGCGGCATCGAACGCACCTCGCGGCTGGCGCAGCAGCTGCTCGACTCGGCGCGGCTGGAGGCTTCGCAGCGCAGCCGCGACGAAACCACCGTGGAGCTGGCGGAAGTCGCCACGATGGTCGCGCGCGAGTTCGAGGGCATGGCCGCGCGCCGGCGCCAGGTGCTGGCCGTGACCGCCAGCGAGACGCCGGTGCACGGCAACCTCGACGACCTCGGCATCCTGGTGCGCAACCTGATCGACAACGCCGTGCGCTACGCCGGCGAGGGCGCGCGCATCGAGATCGACTGCCGCATCGCCGAGGGCCGCGCGCGCCTGGACGTGCGCGACAACGGGCCGGGCGTGCCGGCCGAGGAACGCGAGCGCATCTTCGAGCGCTTCTTCCGCGGCAGCAACGGCAACGGCGAGCGCGGCAGCGGCATCGGCCTGTCGCTGGTGACCCGCATCGCGCGCCGGCATGGCGCGACGCTGGCGGTCGCCGAGGGCGTCGGCGGCCGCGGCCTCGGCATCAGCGTGGCATTCCCCCTGCCTCGCCCGCGCTGACCACCGAACGCGGCGCCGGCTCGTCGGCATGGCCTGGCATGCGCCACCAGCGTTGCGGCGGTGGCGGCGAGGCGACGTCGACCGCCTGCCCGAGCATCGGCATGGCGATGGCCACGCCGCGGGCCTGCGCCGCGGCCAGCACCCGCTCCAGCGGTTCGTCCCAATCGTGGAAGGCCAGGTCGAAGGTGCCGTTGTGGATCGGCAGCAGCCAGCGCCCGCGCAGGTCCAGGTGCGCCTGCACCGTCTGCTCGGGCAGCATGTGCACGCCCTCCCAGAGCGGGTCGTAGGCGCCGCATTCGACCAGGGTCAGGTCGAACGGCCCGAGCCGCTCGCCGATCTCGGCGAAACCCGGGAAGTAGCCGGTATCGCCGCTGAAGAACAGGTTCATGCCCGGCGCGCGGATCGCCCACGACGCCCACAGCGTGCGGTCGCGCCCGAACAGGCCGCGGCCGGAGAAGTGCTGCGCCGGCGTCGCGGTCAGCTCGACCGCGCCGACCCGCAGCGACTGCCACCAGTCCAGTTGCTCGACCTTGCCCGGGTCCACGCCCCAGCGCACCAGCAGTTCGCCCACGCCGAGCGGCGCCAGGAACAGCTCGGTGCGGTCGGCGAGCGCGCGGATCGTGGCCTTGTCGAGATGGTCGTAGTGGTCGTGCGACAGGATCACGCCGCGCAACGGCGGCAACTGGTCGAGCGCGATCGGCGGCGACTGGAAGCGGCGCGGCCCGGCCCAGGAGAACGGCGAGGCGCGTTCGGAGAACACCGGGTCGGTCAGCCACCAGCCGCCGTCGAGCTTGACCAGCACCGTGGAATGGCCGAGCCGGTACAGGCGGTTGTCGGGCGCGCCGGCCAGCATCCGCGCCGCCAGCGGCTGCACCGGCGGCGGCATGGCCGGGCGGGTGGTCGGGCGCTTGCCGGTCATGAACTTCCAGAACAGCGCGAGCGACTCCCAGCCCTTCGGGGCCTTGGGCGTGACCGGGTTGCGGAAGGCGCCATCGTGGAACTGCGGCGAATCGGGATATTCGGCGGTACGGCCGGGAACGAGGAACATGGAGATTCCGACGAGGCTGCAAAGGGAGAGGAAAACGACGTAGCGGCGGCGACGCTTCATGGGACGGCCTCGCGCGGCCGTGCCGGCGCGACCGCTTCCAGCACGCGGCCATCGCCCAGGCGCAGCTGCAGGCAGCCCATTTCCGCCGCCATCGCCAACGCGTGCGCCTGCAGGCGCGTGCCGACGCCGCGCCCGCGCCAGGCCGGGCGCACGTAGATCGCATCGACGCTGAGGCAATAGCCGCCCTGCGGCAGGACCAGGCCGGCGCTGGCGACGATCATGCCGATCGCGTCGCCGCCCACTTCGGCCAGCCAGGCCCAGCTCCGGCACGGCGTGTCGAACAGCGCCTCGCGCAACGGCAGCGGCATGTCCGCGGCCAGCGCCTGCGCGGGGTCCGGGGCGGCGGCCTCGCGGCACAGCGCCCACAGCGTGCGCGCGTCGCCGCCGAAGGCCCGGCGCAACGTCGGCGCCACCGGCAGCGGCGCGGGCCGCGCACGCATCGTCGGGGAAGCCAGCGCGATCATGCCGCGCGCTCCGTGGGATGCCGTGCCGCCGGCACGGCGCACAATGGAAGGAGAAGGACGTGCAGGATCATCGGCATGCTCCGCGGCGGGCGGTCTCCGCCCTGTGCATGCCAGCTTGCTCGAGCGCTTTTAAGAACTCTTTAAGTCGGCGCGATTCAGCCCGCGCGCACCGCCAGCAGTTCGCCCTTGCCGACCGGCACCAGCGCGCAGGCGAATTCGCCGTCGCCGCGCAACGCACGTTCGAAACCGGCCATCTCCCCGGCGTGCGAAACCGCGTTGTCGACCACCAGCAGCCCGCCCGGGCGCAGCGCGCGCCGCAATGCCGGCCACCAGTCGAGGTAGCGGCTGCGGTCCGAGTCCAGGAACACCAGGTCGAAGCCGGACTCCGGCGCCTGGGCCAGCCACGCGCCGGCGTCGGCATGGACCAGCGCGATGTGCCGGTCCAGCCCGCTGCGCGCGAAGGTCCGCTGCGCCATCGCGATCTTGGCCCCGGACGATTCCAGCGTGGTGACGTGGCCGCCGGTCGCCGCGACGGCCTCGGCCAGCCACAGCGTGGAATAGCCGTTTGAGGTCCCGATCTCCAGCACGCGGCGCGCGCGCGTCGAACGCACCAGCACCGCGAGCAGTTCGCCGGTGTCCGGGGTGATGTTGAGCATGCGCGGGCCGCCCGTGGCCGCGGCCGCCGCGTCGTTGGCCTCGCCGAAGCGGGCCAGTTCGTCCTTCAGGGCCTGCAGTCCGCCCGCCACGTCACTTCCCCGCTAGCGCCGCAGCCACGCCGACAACAACGCGATGCCGCCCGCGATGCCGCTCGCCCAGCTCCATACCGGCACCGAACCCAGGTACCAGCCGTGCGGCGGATGCAGGCCGTACAGCACCGCGGCGACGACCAGCAGGCCGCTGCCGGCGATCGCGCCGACCGCGCGCCGCTGCAGCCGGCGCAAGCTGGCGTCCAGCGCCTTCAGGTCGGGCGAGCGCACGTCCACCTGGTGGCGCCCTTCGACCTGCTGGCTGAGCCAGGCGTGCACCAGGCGCGGCATGTCCGGCGCGTGGGTCATGATTTCCGGCAGGCGCTTGCCGAGTTCCTTCAGCACCCTGCGCGGGCTGTAGCGCTCGCGCAGGATGCGCTCGAGCACCGGGCGCGCCACCGCCCAGATGTCCAGTTGCGGATCGAGCTGGCGGCCGACGCCCTCGATGTTGAGCAGGGTCTTCTGCAGCAGGATCAGCTGCGGCTGCAGGATCAGCTGGTGCTGCTGCGCGACCCGGAACAGCTTGATCAGCACCTCGGCCAGCGAGATCTGCGACAGCGGGCGGGTGAAGTACGGCTCGCACACCGAGCGCGCCGCGGCCTCCAGCTCGTCGATGCGGACGTGCGCCGGCATCCAGCCGGCCTGGACGTGCAGCTCGGCGATGCGGCGGTAGTCCTTGTTGAAGATCGCCATGAAGTTCTCGGCGAGGAAGTACTGGTCCTCCTGCGAGAGCTGGCCCATGATGCCGAAGTCCAGCGCAATGAAGCGCGGGTTGGAGCGCCGCGCCGGGTCGCTGTCCACCCAGATGTTGCCGGCGTGCGCGTCGGCGTGGAAGAAGTTGTCGCGGAACACCTGCGTGTAGAACACGCGCACGCCCTTGGCCGCGAGCACCTTGCGGTCGATGCCGGCCTGGTCCAGGCGCGCGATGTCGTCGGACGGGATGCCGTGCACGCGTTCCAGCGTCAGCGCGCGCTCGGCGGTGTGCGACCAGATCACCTCCGGCACGTACAGGTCGTCGGAGTGCTCCCAGAACCGCCGCAGCACGCTGGCGTTGGCGCCCTCGCGCTGCAGGTCCAGCTCGGCGGCGAGCGTGGTCTCGATCTCGGCGACCACCTCGCGCGGACGGATCTTGTCGGCGCGCGGGTGGGTGCGCTCGACCAGCGCGGCCAGCGAGGTCAGCAGGGCGATATCGGCATCGATCTGCTTCTCGATGCCCGGGCGCAGCACCTTGACCACCACCTCGCGCCCGCCCGGCAGCGTCGCCGCGTGCACCTGCGCGATCGAGGCCGAGGCCAGCGGCTCGGTGTCGAACGCGGCGAACGCCTCGGCGACCGGCCGGCCCAGCGCCTGCTCGACGATGCGGCGCGCGGCCTCGCCGTCGAACGGCTGCACGCGGTCCTGCAGCAGGGTCAGCTCCTCGGCCACGTCCGGCGGCATCAGGTCGCGGCGGGTCGAGAGGATCTGGCCGAACTTCACGAAGATCGGCCCGAGCTCCTGCAGCGCCAGGCGCAACCGGGCGCCGCGCGGCAGCGCGGCGATCTCGGCGGAGGCGCGCGGCACGAACGGCTTGGCCAGGCGCAGCCAGCGCTCGACCGGCGTGCCGTCGAGCAGATCGTCCAGGCGATAGCGCAGGATCACCCGGCCGATGCGCCCGGCCCGGAAGAACGCCTTCATGCCCGCCCTCCGCCCAGGCGGGCGATGCGCGCGGCAAGCCGCTCCACGTCGTCGCGCAGTACGTCCACGTCGTCGTGGAAGGCTTCCTGCTCGGCGCGCGGCACCACGTCGCGCGACTCCTCGGTGACGAACTCGGCCGCGCTCTGCGCCAGGTCGGAAGCGCCGCGCCTGAACCTGCGCAGCGCATCGCGCACGCCGTTGGCGACCTGCACGCCGACGATCTCGCCGAACGCCGCCACGAACGGCAGTTGCCAGTCCGGGTCGAAGCGCGAGGCCAGCTGCTGCAAGCGCCGCGCCAGTTCCGCATCGCCGGAGACGCGCACGCGCCCGGCCGGCGGCCCGTTGCGACGCGCCTGGGCCAGGAACGGCAGCTGCCCGAGCAGGCCGGCCAGCGTGCCGCGCACGGCCAGGTCGGGCTCGCCGTCCCGGTCGACCGGGCCGACCTCCAGGCGCCGCTCGGCGACGCGGATCTGCAGAGCGAGCGCGGGCGCCTCCAGGGTCAGCGCGATGCGCTGGCCATCCAGCGATTGCAGCGCGTCGCGGGTGTCCGGGTCCAATGCCACGGCACGGTTGAGGGCGGCTTCCAGCGCGCGGCCGGCCAGCGGCTTGAGGGAATCGAGGGGGGAACCTGGCATGCGCGCATTCTAGCGGACCTCTCCCCTCCCCCACCGGAAGAGGAGGCTGGGGCGCGGGCGAGCCTCGCGCGGCCCGGCGCCGCGAGGCTTCGCCCGCGCCCTCGTCTTTCGATCCGTATCGGCGCATGCTATCGCCCCCTTTTTCCTCGACAGCGATCCGCAGATGCGCAAGATCCGGGTGGGCCTCGTCTTCGGCGGCCAGTCGACCGAGCACGAGGTGTCGCTGCAATCGGCGAAGAACATCGTCGATGCGCTGGACAAGGACCGCTTCGACGTCAGCCTGATCGGCATCGACAAGCAGGGCCAGTGGCACCTGGCCGAGCTCGACGGCTTCCTGCTCGATGCCGACGATCCGGCGCGGATCGCGTTCAACCGCACCGGCCGCTCGCTGGCGCTGGTGCCGGGCGCGGAACCCCAGCCGCTGCGGCCGCTGCAGCAGGCGCAGATGCCGGAACAGATCGACGTGGTGTTCCCGATCGTGCACGGCACGCTCGGCGAGGACGGTTCGCTGCAGGGCCTGTTGCGGATGGCGAACCTGCCGTTCGTCGGGTCCGGCGTGCTCGGCTCGGCGGTGGCGATGGACAAGGACGTCGCCAAGCGGCTGCTGCGCGACGCCGGCCTGGAGGTGGCGCCGTTCGCCTGCTTCGACCGCCACCGCGCATGCACCGCCGACTTCGACGCGCTGGCAGCGCAACTCGGCCTGCCGCTGTTCGTCAAGCCGGCCAACCAGGGCTCGTCGGTCGGCGTGAGCAAGGTGCGCGACCGCGCGCAGTTCGAGGCGGCGATGGCGCAGGCGCTCGAGTTCGACCACAAGGCCCTGGTGGAAGCGGCGATCGACGGGCGCGAGATCGAATGCGCGGTGCTCGGCAACGACCAGCCGCAGGCCAGCGTCTGCGGCGAAGTGGTGGTGCACGACGAGTTCTATTCCTACGCCACCAAGTACATCAGCGAGACCGGCGCGGACGTGGTGGTGCCCGCGGCGATCGACGCGGACACGCAGGCGCGCATCCAGGACGTGGCCTTGCGCGCGTATCGCGCGCTCGACTGCGCCGGCATGGCCCGGGTGGACGTGTTCCTGACCCCGCAGGGCCGCATCGTGGTCAACGAGGTCAACACCCTGCCCGGCTTCACCCGCATCAGCATGTATCCCAAGCTATGGCAGGCCAGCGGGCTCGGCTATCGCGAACTGGTCACGCGGTTGATCGAGCTGGCGCTGGAGCGCCATGCCGCCGACCGCGCGTTGACGCGCTCGGCGGTCTTGCCGCAGCGATAGAGAGTTTGCGCCGGGATACCGGCATCCAGCTCGGCGCCCTCGCCAGAGCTGAATGCCGATGCGCAGCCGGGCCTGCCTGGCCGGAACGCTTCCGGGAGCATGGGCGATCCAAGTCCTGTCCCGAAGATGCGAGCTCGTGCCGGCGTCAGACCTTGCCGCGGCGGAACAGCGAGATCACCGCCAGGACCAGGAAGATGACGAACAGGATCCAGGCGATGTTGGATGCCGCACCGGCGATGCCGCTGAAGCCGAGCACCGCGGCGATGATGGCGATCACGAAGAAGATGATGGCGTAATGCAGCATGGCGGGTCCCATGGTCGTCGTGCCGGATCGGCGCACGCGCATGATCGGGATCGCGCGGTGGTCGCGGGGTGAGGGCCGCGTCGCCGCCGGATGAGGAGCGCCGCCGCAACGGCACGATCCGACGCCATCGGCATGATCCGCGACGCACGTGCCCGGCCGGTGCATGAAACGATCCGATAGCAGCGCGCGCGGCTCAGTCGAAGAAGCGTGAAGGCGACGCGCCGAACTGGCGCCGGAACGCCGCGGCGAACGCGCTCTGGCTTTCGTAGCCCTGGCGCATCGCCACCGTTCCCACCGGATCGCCGGCGGCGAGCCGCTCCAGCGCGCCGAGCAGCCGCGCCTGCTGGCGCCAGCGCGCGAAGCTCAGGCCGGTATGGCGCCGGAAATGCCGCTGGAAGGTCTTCTCGCTCATCGACAACGCATGCGCCCATTCCGCGGTACCGCGAGCGTCGTCCGGCTCGGCCTGCAATCGCTCGCAGACCCGCGCGATGCGCGGATCCTCCGGCCACGGCAAGCGCAGCGGCAGGCTCGGGCCCTTGCCCAGTTCGTCGAGCAGCAGCGCGGCCAGCCGGCCGTCGCGCCCGGATACGTCGTACATGGGCGGCAGCAGCGTCGCCGCCTGGATCAGCTCGCGCAGCAGGGGCGCCACGGCGATCACGCAGGCGTGCTGCGGCAGGCCTGGCGCGGCATCGGCGTTCACGAACAGGCTGCGCATGTGCACCGCGCCGCGCATGCGAATCGCATGTTCGGTACCGGGCGGCAGCCAGACCGCGCGGTTGGACGGCACCAGCCAGCGCTCGCGCGGCGTGGAGACCACCATCAGGCCCTTCACCGCGTAGACCAGCTGGGCCCGCGGGTGCACGTGCGCAGGGACCTGGTGGCCGTCGGGGTAGTCGACCGCCACGCCGTTCAGCGGGCGGACGCGGGATTCGTAGAGGGCGCGGGGCAGCGACGCGTGGGGCATGGCAGGGCGGGCTTGTCCTTCCTGCGACAAAAGTAGACGGTTTCGCGCGCGCCGACCATCCGGGCGCGGGGCTACCGTGGGCCACGGCCCGCCGGTCGTGCCGTTCCATCCGTCGCCCCGCTCCCACGATGCTCTCCGATCCTGCCTCCAAGTACCGGCCTTTGGCGCCCATGGCCTTGCCGGACCGCCGCTGGCCCTCGCAAACCCTCCGGCAGGCGCCGGCCTGGCTTTCCACCGACCTGCGCGACGGCAACCAGGCGCTGTTCGAGCCCATGAACGGCGAGCGCAAGCTGCGCCTGTTCGACGAGCTGGTGCGGATCGGCTTCAAGGAGATCGAGGTCGGCTTCCCGGCCGCCTCGGCCACCGACTTCGGGATCGTGCGGCGGCTGATCGAACAGGACCGCATTCCCGCCGACGTCACCCCGATGGTGATGACGCAGCTGCGCGAGGACCTGATCGAGCGCACCGTCGCCAGCCTTGCCGGCGCGCGCCGCGCCATCGTCCACCTGTACAACGCGATCGCGCCGGTCTGGCGCGAGGTGGTGTTCGGCATGACCGTGGACGAGATCGAACGCCTGGTCGTGCGGCACGTCGGCCTGCTGCGGCGGCTCGCCGACCGCCATCCGGAGACGCAGTGGGTGCTGCAGTACTCGCCGGAGACCTTCTGCATGGCCGAGCCGGAAGTATCGCTGCGCATGTGCGACGCGGCGATCCGCGCCTGGGACGCCGGGCCCGCGCGGCCGATGATCGTCAACCTGCCCACCACGGTCGAGGTCGCCACGCCGAACGTGTTCGCCGACCAGGTCGAGTGGATGCACCGGCGCCTGGAGCGGCGCGAGCACGTGGTGCTGTCGGTGCATCCGCACAACGACCGCGGCACCGGCGTGGCGTGCGCCGAGCTGGCGCTGCTGGCCGGCGCGCAGCGCGTGGAAGGCTGCCTGTTCGGCAATGGCGAGCGCAGCGGCAACCTCGACCTGGTGACGCTGGCGCTCAACCTGTACACGCAGGGCGTGGCGCCCGGGCTGGATTTCTCCGACATCGCCGCGGTCGCGCGCGTGGTGGAGGACTGCACCGCCCTGCCGATCCATCCGCGCCATCCCTACGTCGGCGACCTGGTGTTCACCGCCTTCTCCGGCTCGCACCAGGACGCCATCGCCAAGGGCCTGGCGGTCCAGCGCGAGGAAGGCTACTGGCAGGTGCCCTACCTGCCGATCGACCCCGCCGACCTCGGCCGTACCTACGAGGGCCTGATCCGCGTCAACAGCCAGTCCGGCAAGGGCGGCATCGCGTTCCTGCTGCAGCGCGACCATGGCGTGCGGATGCCGCGGCGGATGCAGGTCGAGTTCAGCGCGATCGTGCAGAAGCAGGCCGACGCCAGCGAGGCCGAACTGGACAGCGCGACGCTGTGGCGATTGTTCGAGGCGAGTTATCTCGCGCCCGCGGGCCGCTGGCGCCATCGCGGCCATCGATGGGAGCCGCGCGACGGCGGCATGTGCCTGGCACTGGAACTCTCCGGCGCGGCCGGCGCCGGGCAGCGCCTGCACGGCGCCGGAGACGATGCGCTCGCGGCCGCGCTCGACGCGCTCGGGCTGCCGCTGCGCATCGACCATCACCAGCAGGAGCGGTTCGGCCGGGACGGTTCGGAGGTGCTGGCCATCGTCGAAGCGGCGTGGCCGGGCGTGCCCGGGACCCGCTTCGGCGCCGGCCGCCACCACGATGCCGCCACCGCCTCGCTGCTGGCGCTGCTGGCCGCGCTCAACCGGCTGGACGCGGCGGCCCCGGCTCAGGAGGCCGCGGCCAGCCGCTCCAGCCCCTCGGCGATGCTCACCCTCGGCACGTAGCCGAAATCGCGCCGCGCCGGTTCCATCGAATACCAGTGCGGCGTGCACAGCTGCTCGGCCAAGAACCGCGTCATCGGCGGCTCGCCGCGCAGGCGCAGCAGCGGCCACAGCTTCTCGCACGCGCTGCCGATGCGATACGCGGTCTTGAAGGAGATCGTCCTGGTCACCGGCGGGGCGCCCACCGCGGCGAGCAGCCGGTTGAGCAGCTCGCGCATCGGCAGCGGCTCGCCGTTGGAGATGAAGTAGGCCTTGCCGGCGCAGGCCGCGCCCGGCGCCAGGTGCGCGAACGCGTCGAAGTGCGCCTGCGCGGCATTGTCGATGTAGGTCGTATCGACCCGGTTGCTGCCGTCGCCGACCAGGCGCAGCCGGCCCTGCCGCGCGCGCTCGGCCAGGCGCGGCACCAGCTGGTTGTCGCCCGGGCCCCAGATCAGCCGCGGGCGCAGCGCCACCGTCGCCAGCCGCGGCGAGTTGGCCGCCAGCACCGCGCGCTCGGCGATCGCCTTGGTCGCCGCGTACGGCGCCTGGAAATCCTCGCCGTAGGGCACCTCGTCTGCCCCCAATCCCTCCACCGGATGGGTGGCGCGATGGGTCACGCTGGGCGTGGAGGTGTAGACCAGCCGGCCGATGCCGTGCTCGCGGCAGGCCGCCAGCACGTTCTCGGTGCCGACCACGTTGGCCAGGTGGTAGCTCTCGTAGCTGCCCCAGGCGCCGGCCTTGGCGGCATTGTGGAACACCGCGTCCACCCCGGCCGCGGCATGCCGCACCGCCTCCGGGTCGGCGAGGTCGCCACGGATCTGGCCGACGCCGAGCCGCTGCAGCGCCGGGTAGTGCCCGCGGTTGAAGCTCAGCACCTCGTGGCCGCGTTCGACCAGGCCGCGGCACAGCGCCTGGCCGAGGAAACCGCCGCCGCCGGTGACCAGGATCTTCATCGCGCTATCGCATCCGCATTCCGGGAAAGGCGCACACGATAGCCGCCGCCGGCCCCGCTGGCGATCTTTCCCCGCCCAAGCCATTGATCCTGCGGGACTTCAGGATTCTTCATCCGGGCATCAGGCACTTCATGCGCGTTGCAGGCGTAGTCGCGGTCCCTCCATCGCAACGGACCCGCCATGCGCCGCCCGCTTCTCCCGACCGTCCTGATGCTCGCGCTCCTGCCCTGCGCCCGCGTGGCCTCGGCGGCCGTTCCCTTGCCTGCCCCGCCAGCGCTGGACGACGGCTGGAAGACCGCCGCCCCGGCCGCCGCCGGCTGGAACACCGACGTCCTCGCCGCCATGGAACGCGCCATCGCCGACGGCCAGGCGCCGGAGACCACCAGCGTGCTGATCGCGCGCGACGGGGCCCTGGTCTACGAACGCTACTTCGGCGACAGCGACCGACAGGCCCTGCAGGACACCCGCTCGGCCACCAAGAGCGTGACCGCGCTGCTGGTCGGCGCGGCGATCGCGCAGGGCGCGATTCCCGGCGTGCAGGCCAGGGTCTACGACGGCTTCCGCGATCGCCATTGGCAGAACCCCGACCCGCGCAAGGACGCGATCACGGTGGAGGACCTGCTGACGATGAGCTCGCAATGGGAGTGCGACGACGACAACGGCTTCTCCGCCGGCAACGAGGAACGCATGTACCTGAGCGCGGACTGGGTGCAGTTCGCGCTGGACCTGCCCGTCAAGGGCTATGCCCCGTGGATGAAGCGGCCGCAGCAGAGTCCCTACGGCCGCGCCTTCGCCTACTGCACCGCCGGCAGCTTCCTGCTCGGCGCGCTGGTGGAGAAGGCGACCGGCCAACGCCTGGAGGATTTCGCCGCGCAGGCGCTGGAGCGACCGCTTGGCATCGTGCGCTCGCAATGGGTGCACGCTTCGGAAGGCACCGGCATGGGCGGGGGCGGCACCCGCTATCGCAGCCGCGACCTGGCCAAGTTCGGCCAGTTGCTGCTCGACCATGGCCGCTGGCACGGCCGGCAGCTGCTGCCGGCCTCCTGGACGGACGCGATGATGACGGTGCGCGCCCAGGCTCGCGACGACGCCGACTACGGCTACCTGCTGTGGCGCTTCCGCTTCCCCGTGCGCGGCGTGGAGCGCGGGGTATGGGCGATGTCCGGCAACGGCGGCAACTACGTGTTCGTGCTGCCGGAGGAACGCCTGGTGGCCGTCATCACCCGCCGCGCCTACAACCAGCGGCAAATGCACCAGCAGTCGCAGAAGCTGTTCGCGGACTACGTGCTCCAGGCGATGCCCTAGGGCTCGTTCACGATCTCCAGGCAGGCAAAAAAAACGCTCTTCTCGAAGTTGCTCCCGCGGAGATCGCGAACAGGTCCTTGCAGTCACGTAGCCGGGCGTGAATGCCAAGCGGCGAACGGCAGGTGCAGGTTGCCCCCTCTGCCTGTCGAACGCCGCCCGCGCGAAGATGCGAAGCGATCGGTCAGGGCACGGGTCGCAACCCGCTTGCGGGAGAAGGAGACTCGAACGGCATCGGGAAAGCGCGCCGGGACCGGAGTCCCTTTGCAAAAAGCACCCGTTCGCGCCGGACCCAGCGCAGGCGCGGACATCGATACGCCTTAATGGATATCCCCCGGCAACAAGCCGGCGCGGCGCACCTGTTCGCGCTGGGCGGCAACGTCTGCCTCGATGCGTGCCAGCACCTGCGCGAAGTCCGCACGCCCGCGCAACCGCGCCAGCAACGGCGAGGCGCGCAGGTAACCGGCATCGCGATAGCCCGCCGCCCGCGCGCGATCGAGCGCCGCCACCGCCGCACCGGGATCGCCGGCGGCCGACAGCGAGACCGCGGCGTCGAGGCCATCCAGCGGATCGGCGCCGCGCGCGAGTCCCTCCAGCAGCGCCTGCGCCCGCTCGCGCAGCACCGCGGCCGGCGGTGGCGGCTGCGCGCCGATCGCCCAGGCCACCGTCTGCGGCAGGCTGCCCTGCGGGCGCAGCCGCAAGGCCTGCAGGCTGGCTGCGCGCGCGGCATCCGCATCGCCCCGCGCCAGCGCCAGTTCGGCCTGCAACAGGTACAGTCCCGCATGCTCGGTGCCCCGGCGCAGCGCTTCGTCCAGCGCCACCTGCGCCTCGCCGTGGCGGCCATGCACGAACAGGAACCGCGGCCAGGCCAGGTTGGAGAACACGCTGTCCGGATACAGGCGGAAACTCTGCCGGTAGCGCGCCTCGGCGGCATCGGCATAGCCGAGCAGGTCGAGGTTGCTGGCGACCTGGATCGGCAGGAAGCGCACCTTCGCCGGCTCGCGCACCTGCAGGTTGGCCGCCAGCGCCTGCGCCAGCCGCCCCTGGCGTTCGTACAGGTAGGCGGCCGAGCCGCGCACCGCATCGGCCGTCGGGTCCAGCCGCAGCGCCTGCTCGTAGGACGCCAGCGCCTGCGCGACCTCGCCGCGGCAATCGTGCGCGTAGCCGAGCGCGGCATGCGCGGCCGCCATCCGGGCATCGGTCGCGACGGCCTGCAGGGCCAGGCGCCGCGCTTGCGCCGCATCGTCGGCATTGCCTCCGTACTGGCAGGCGCGGGAGCCATAGGCGCGGCTCAGCCCCAGTTGCGCGCGCACGTCGTCCGGCGCTTCCTGGAGGCGTTGCCGGTACAGCGCGATCGCCCGCTCGTTGTTCTCGCGCTGGCCGATGCCGGCGTAGTAGTCGGCCCGCTGCAGCAACGGCGAAGCCGTGGCCTCTTGCCGCGCCCGGCCCTGCCAGATCGCCAACGCCGCCGCCAGCATGCCCACCGCCGCGATGCCCGCGATCCACCCGCGACGATGACGATGCGCGGGTGCCACCGGGGCGGCGGTGGCGAGCGCCTGCACCGGCGCGCACAGCTGGTAGCCCTGCCCGCGCACCGAGCGCAGGTAGCGCGGACGCTGCGAGGTGTCGCCGAGCGCCTGCCGCAGCAGGCGCACGCGCTGGGTGACGGTCTCCTCGTTGACCACCGCCGGCGCCCATACCTGCTCGATCAACTCGTCGAATCCCACCACGCGCTGGCCCTGGCGCAGCAGGTAATGCAGCAGGCGGAAGCTCAGCCCGCCCACGTCCAGCGCCACGCCGTCGCGTTCGACCCGCTGCCGGTCCGCGTCGATGATCACATCGTCCAGCCGGTAGCGTTCGCCCATCGTCCGTTCCTCAGCGCGGTTGCGCGGCGGCCCACGCCGCCAGTTTCTCGCGGCCGATCTTGGCGTTGTGGCGGATGTCGACCGGGAAGCCCGGGTGCGGCAGGAACCGCGCGATCGCCGCCGTGTGCGGGTGCGCATCGGCGGCCGCGCGCAGCGTGCGTTCCAGCGCGGCGCGGCCGGCCGCGCCGGGCGCGGGCTCGTAGCACAGCACCGGCTCCTGGCGGCCCGGCGCGCCGATGCCGACCAGCGCGGTGCGGGCGATGCCGGCCAGCGCATTGAATACCGGTTCGACCTGCTCGGTGTACATCGGCCCGCCTGCGGTCTCCACGCGCTGGGTCTTGCGGCCGCAGAACCACAGGCGACCTTCCGCATCGAAGTAGCCCACGTCGCCCATGCGGTGCACGACGCGCTCGCCGCCGCCGGCCAGCCGCTCGCGGATCTTGGCGATGGCGGTGGCCTGTTCGCGGTTGAAGTAGGCGTCGGTGGCGGTCGGCCCGGCCACCGTGATCTCGCCGATCTCGCCCGCGCCCAGCTCGCGCGCGCCGGACCAGTCGGCGATGGCGGCATCGTCGATGGCGATGATCCGCACCACGTTCGGCGCGACCACGCGGCCCACGCAGGTACCGGCGCCGGCCTCGGTGGCCGCGCGCGTGGCTTCCAGCTCGCGCCCCTCGATCACCGCCACCGGCAGGCATTCGGTGGCGCCGTAGGGGGTCCACAGCTGCGCATCGTCCGGTAGCAGCCGGCGCATCTTCGCGACCACGTCCGGCGGCACCGGCGCGCCGGCCGAGGTCACCCGCTTCACCGTCGGCAGCGGCCGGCCGTAGTCGGCCAGCACGCGCATCAAGGCCGGCGAGCCGAACAGCTGGGTCACGCCGAAACGCGCGATCGCGTCGTGCAGCCTGCGCGGGTCGGCGCGGGCCGGGCGCGTCGGGTCCATGTCCGGGATCACGCTGGTCAGGCCCAGCGCCGGATCGAACAGCGCGAACGGCGGGAAGGTCGGCAGGTCCACCCCGCCCGGCGCCATGCCGAACGCGTTACGCAGCAGCTCGACCTGCCCGACGAAATGGCGGTGCCGGTACACCACGCCCTTGGGCACGCCGGTCGAGCCGCTGGTGAACAGGATCGCCGCGACCTCGTCCGGCGCGGTCGGCGCCAGTTGCCCGCCGGCGTCGCGGCCGGCCCGCTCGACCTTGGCCAGGGTGGTGCCGCCCCAGGCCCAGCGCGCGCCGACGGTGACGATCCTGGTCGCCGAACGCGCCCAGCCGAGCAGCCGGCGCGCCAGCTGCGCCAACGGGATGCCGATGAAGGCCTCGGGCCGGGCCTCGTCCAGGCATTGCTTCAGCGCGCGCCTGTCGATGCCGGGATCGACCAGCACCGGCACCGCGCCGGCCTTGAACAGCGCGAACATCAGCAGGAAGAACTCCGGCGACGGCCGCACCATCACCACGCTGCGGGTGCCGCGGCCGATGCCGTGGCGCGCCAGGCCGGCGGCGATGGCGTCGCTGCGCGCGTCCAGCTCGGCATAGGTCAGCGCCACGTCGTAGCGCGCCATGCCGCCCGGGCCGGGACGGCCCGGGCAGCGGATGGCGATCTGGTCGGGCCGCTCGCGGGCCAGCCGCGGCAGCGTCGCGGCGATGTTGCAGGCTTCGGTCATCGCCGGATTATCGCCGATGGCGCCGGCGCGCCGGACGCGGCCGGACCTGAAGCGGGCCGGCTTGCGCGCCGCCACGGTTCGGGCAGAATGCCGCGCCCCTCCCCACCTGCGCCGCGCAAGGCCCGGCACCCCATGGCACATCCCTGCCTCTCCTGCGGCGCATGCTGCGCCTATTTCCGCGTCAGTTTCCACTGGAGCGAGGCCGACCCCGAACTGGGCGGCAGGGTGCCTTTCGAGCTCACCGAATCGCTGCGCACGCACGAGCGCGCGATGCGCGGCACCTCGCAATCGAACCCGCGCTGCATCGCGCTGGACGCGGACATCGGCCGCTACAGCCGCTGCACCATCCACGACCGCCGCCCTTCGGTCTGCGCGCTGGTGCCGGCCTCGCTGGAATTCGGCGAGCGCAGCGCGCAATGCGACAAGTCGCGCCTGGCGCACGGCTTGCCGCCGCTGGCCGAGGCGGACTGGATCGGCGTGGACCCGGCCGAGAAGAATCCGTTGCCGGAAATCTGATGCCTCCTCCGCCCCTCTCCCGCGGAAGAGGGGCTGGGAATGCGCAGGCCGCTACAGCGGATGCGCGTCGAGGAAGCGGCGGATCTCCGGCACCAGCACCTCGTGCTTGTCCTCCAGCACGTAATGGCCGGCGTCCTCGAACGCGCGCACCTGCGCGGCCGGCAGCGCCGCGCGGAAACCGTCGAGGAAGTGATGGTCGAACACGAAGTCCTTCAGGCCCCAGCCGATGAAGGCCGGGCGGTCGGCGAACGCCGGCAGCGCCTTGCCCGCCGCTTCCAGCAGCGGCCAGGCGCGGTCGGCCGGCGACAACGGGATGTCCTGCATGAAGCGCACCGTCGAGATGCGGTTGGCCCAGCTGTCGTACGGCGCCACGTAGGCGCGGCGCACCGGCGCCGGCATGCGCCGTTCCACGCCGATCCACGCGGCGCCCGCCGAGAACGCGTTGAAGCCGCGGATCAGCCACTCGCCGATCTTCCAGTGGCGACCCAGCGCGATCTGCCAGGGCATCTTCTTGGCCGCCGGCATCGGGAACGCGGCGGTGTTGAGGACCACCAGCCGCTTGACCTGCGCGGCGTGCGCCAGCGCCCAGCCGAAGCCGATCATGCCGCCCCAGTCGTGCACCGCCAGCGTGACCGGCGTGGCGTCGTCGATGCCGGCATGGCGCAGCAGCGCCTCCAGGTCATCCACGCGCGACTGCAGCGTGTAGTCGTAGCGCGGCGACGCGCCCGGCGCGTCGTCCGGCTTGTCGGAAAGCCCCATGCCGACGTGGTCCGGCACGATGCAGCGGTACCTGTCGCCCAATCCCGCCACCAGCGTGCGCCAGTAGTAGCTCCACGACGGATTGCCGTGGACCATCACCACCACCTCGCCGTCGCGCGGGCCCTCGTCGAGGTAGCTCATCGCGATGCCGGGGCGGACGTCGAAGCGCCGGGGGCGGGCCGGATAGCCGGGAAGATTCATCGGATCACTCGCTGGACATGGAAACGCCCGCGCCGGACGGCACGGGCGTCGCATTCGTCGCGGCAACGCCGGCGCCCATGCGGGCGCGGGCGTTCACCACACCACTTCGGCCATCGAGCAGTTCAGGCCCGAGCCGATGCCCAGCAGCGCGATGCGGTCGCCCTTCTTCAGGCGGCCCAGCTCCTTGAGCTTGCTCAGCACGATCGGCACCGAGGCCGGGCCGATGTTGCCGTGCTCGCCGAAGATGGTCATCACCTTGGCCGGGTCGATGCCGAAGTTCTTGATGAACGCGGCGGTGTGCGGGCGCGAGACCTGGTGGATCACGAACTGGTTGAGTTCGTCCACGGTCCAGCCCAGCGCCTGCTTGGCCGCCACGAAGGTCTTCTCGGCCAGCTTGATGCCTTCCAGCAGCAGCATGCGGGTGTCGGTGACCATGCGGTCCATGTTGCCGCGGCAGAGCTTGTTCCACTCGGTCGCCGAGCGGGTCACGCCGCCCTTGTAGCGCGGCGCCTCCGGCACCAGCTCCGAGCGCGCCATCACCATCGCCGCGGCGCCGCAGCCCAGGGTCAGCGCGGCCAGCTCGTCGCGGAAGTCCTGCTCGGTGGCTTCCATCTTCAGCAGCCGGTCGATGGTCTTCTCGTAGACCAGGTTGGCGGTCTCGCCGTCGACCACCAGCGCGTAGTCGATCTCGCCGCGCTCGAGCATGCGCGCGGCGATGTCCATGCCGTTGATGAAGGCCAGGCAGGCGTTGGCGACGTCGAAGGCCATGCAGTGGTCGCCCACGCCCAGGTTGCCGCAGACGATGGAGGCGGTGGACGGCTCCAGGTAGTCGCGGCTGACCGAGGTGTTGACCACCAGGCCGACCCTGTCGGCGCCGATGCCGGCGTCTTCCAGCGCCTTGCGCGCGGCCAGCGTGGCGGCGTCGGAGGCCTGCACGTCCTCGTCCCACAGGCGACGGGCGTGCACGCCGGCGATGTCGCCGAGCACGTCGGTCTTGATGCCCAGCCGTTGCAGGGTAGGCTTCAGTCGCTCGTTGATTTCCTGGGAAGTCAGCGTATGGGGCGCGTCGACGTGCGCCAGTCCCGCGATCGAGACGTTCTTGAAGAGCATCGAAGTAGCGCCATGGCTTCAGGCGAGGGGTTGCCATTCTAGCCGCTGGGCGGTTTCACCGCATCTTTACAAGTCCCGGCGCGTTTCCCGGGCCCTGCCGCTCACCTGCCGGGGCAGCGGAAGGCGGTGAAGCGCTGGCTGCCGTCGGCCGGCTCGCCCTGGGGCTGGACCGCGTTGGCGCCGGCCGAAGGGGCCTCGTTGCGCGCCAGGGTCTCCAGTTCGTCCTTCACCTTGAGCGGGTTGCGGTTGATGAAACCGACCCGGTTCTTCACCGACACCACCACCTCGCCCTGCTGCACGCACCCGGCCGGGACCGGGCCGGCGGGCAGCACGCGCACCGCCTTGCCGGCCTGCTCGATCGGCACCCAGGTGCATGCGGACAGCGCAACGGATGCGACCAGGACCAGGGGCAGGCAAGAACGCATGGCGGACTCCTCGAAGCGGGCGGACATTGTCGCCCAGCAGGATGAGTGGCGGGTAGTCCGGGTGCGCCGGTTCATCGGGCGGTTGTTGCGCCTGCGCACCCGTGGGAGCGGCTTCAGCCGCGATGGGGGGCATTCCCGGGAAAGCCCCATCGCGGCTGAAGCCGCTCCCACAGGAGCCGTTCCGACATAAAGCCGCTCCCGCACGGGCCCGCGGATACGCAAGGCCCCGCCTGGCGGCGGGGCCTTGCTGCGGTCACTTTGCGGCGGGCCGCGCCACCGGCTTGCCGTCGGCGTCGATCACGCTGACCTCGCCCAGGCCGAGGCCGCGCACCGGCTGCTCGATCTTGGACAGGTCGCCGACGATCACCCAGGTCAACGCCTGCGGGTCGATGCCCTTGGCCGCGGCGGCGGCCTGTGCCGGGGTGAACGCCGCCACCTGCTGGTTGCGGACCTGCACCCAGTTGTCCGGGCGGCCGTAGCGGACGATGCCGCCGATGGTGCCCATCACCGCGCTGGCGGTCTCGTAGGCGCCGGGCTGGCTGCGCAGCTCGTTGGCGATGATCTTGTCGACCTCGGCCTGCGTGGCCGGCACCTTGCCGGTGGCGTACTCGACGATCTCGCGCTGGATCTCCTGCACCGACTCGCGGGTCTTGTCGATCTGCACCGGCGCCACCGCCAGGAACGGCCGCTGGCCGAGCGCGCCCAGCAGCGTGGTGCGCGCGCCGTAGGACCAGTGCTTGTCCTCGCGCAGGTTCATGTTCAGGCGCGAGGTGAACGAACCGCCGAGCACGTCGTTGGCCAGTTCCAGCTTCACCGCGCCGGGGTCCTTGCTCGACGGCACCAGCTCGCCGGCATAGATGTTGGCCTGCACCGCGCCAGGCTGGTCGATCAGGAACACGCGCGGCTTGGCCGGGCGCTCGACCTGCGGCAGCTCGACGCCGGCCTTGGCCGCGCCCTCGCCCTTCCAGTCGCCCAGGTGCTTGTCCAGCAGCGGGACGATCTCGGCGAGCGTGGTGTCGCCGACCACGATCACCGTGGCCTGCTCGGGCCGCAGCCATTGCTTCTGGTAGGCCAGCAGGTCGTCGCGGCCGATCGAGGCGATCGCGGCCTCGGTACCGCTGCCGGTGAACGGGATGGCGTAGGGATGGCCCTCGCCATACAGCAGCGGCGGCAGCACGCGCAGCGCGGCGGTCTGCGGGCGCGCCTTTTCCTGGGCGATGCCGGCGATCCACTGCGCCTTGACCCGGTCGATCTCGGCTTGCTCGAAGCGCGGTTGGCGCAGCATCGTCGCGAACAGCCCCACCGACTCGTCCAGGTTCTCCTTCAGCGCCGACAGCGAGGCGCTGGCGCCATCGAGCGAGGCGCCGGCGTTCAGTTCCGCGCCCAGCTCTTCGGCCCGCGACTTGAACGCCAGCGCGCCCAGGCCGCCGGCGCCTTCGTCCAGCATCGCGGCGGTGAAGCCGGCGGTGCCGAGCTTGCCGCCATGGTCGCTGGCATAGCCGCCGCCGAACTCGTAGCTGATGTTCACCACCGGGATCTCGTGGCGCTCGGCCAGCACCACGGTGCTGCCGTTCTTCAGCTTGGCGCGCTGCAAGGCCGGGAACTTCAGCTGCGGATAGGAGGCGACCTCGGGGATGCCGGCCTTGCGGTCGACCGTGCTCGGCGTGGTGGTGTACTTCGGATCCGGCTTGGCCGCGGCGAACGGCGCCGGCTTGACCGAGGGCTCCTCGGCCAGCGGCGTGCGCGCGCCCGGCTTGACCACGAAGGTGTGGCTCGGGTTGCCCAGCCACTTGGCCGCGGCGGCGCGCACCTGTTCCGGCGTGGCCGCGGCGACGGTGGCGAGCGACTCGCGGAAGCAGCCCGGGTCGCCGGTGAAGGTCGCGCACGAGGCCAGCGCGTCGGCCTTGCCGCCGAACCCGCCGATGCGCTCGATGCCGCGGATGAAGCCGGCGCGGTAGTTGGTCTTGGCGCGCTCGAGTTCCTCGGCGGTCGGCCCCTGCTTGATCAGGCGCTGCAGCTCCTCCTCGATCACCGCCTCGACCTTGGCCGGGTCCACGCCCTGCTTGACCATCGCGCGCACCGAGAAGCTGCCGCTCAGCTGCGAGCTGTAGTTGCTGGTGCCGATGCTGTCCACCAGCTTGTCCTGGTGCACCAGGCGCGCGTCCAGGCGCGAGCTGGCGCTGCCGCCGAGCACGTCGGACACCAGGTCGAGCAGGTCGGCGTCCGTCGCGCCGACCTGCGGCACGTTCCACATGCGCTGGACCAGTACCTGCGGCACCTTGTCCTCCAGCTCGGTGCGGCCGGACTGCTTGAGCACCGCGACGTCGACCTTGGGCTGGGCCATCGTCGGCGTGGCCGGGATGTCGCCGAAGTACTTGGCCACCTTCTCCTTCGCGGTCGCCAGGTCGATGTCGCCGGCCAGCACCAGCACCGTGTTGTTGGGGCCGTACCAGGTGCGGAACCAGGTCTTCACGTCCTCCAGCGAGGCGGCGTCGAGGTCGTTCATCGAGCCGATCGTGGTGTGGTGGTACGGGTGCCCTTTCGGGTACATCGTGCGCGCGATCACCTGGCGCAACTGCCCGTACGGCTGGTTCTCGCCCTGGCGCTTCTCGTTCTGTACCACGCCGCGCTGCTCGTCGAGCGTCTTCTGGTCGATCGCGCCGAGCAGGTGGCCCATGCGGTCCGACTCCATCCACAGCGCCATGTCCAGCGCGGTGGTCGGCACGTTCTCGAAGTAGTTGGTGCGGTCGGTGTTGGTGGTGCCGTTCATGTCGGTCGCGCCGGCCTGCTCGAACGGCGTGAAGAACTCGCCCGGCGCGTTCTCGCTGCCGTTGAACATCAGGTGCTCGAACAGATGCGCGAAGCCGCTGCGCCCTGCCGGCTCGTCCTTGCTGCCGACGTGGTACCAGAGGTTGACCGCGACGATCGGCGCCTTGCGGTCGGTGTGCACGATCACGCGCAGGCCGTTGGGCAGGGTGAAGGTCTCGTACGGGATGTCCACCGCGACCGAGGCCGGCGCGGCCGCGAACGCAGGAGCCGGCAAGGCGGTGAACCCGAACGCGGCGGTAGCCAGGGCGACCGCCAGTGCGGCGGCGCGGGGACGACGTGGAAGCGACATGCGCACTCCTTGTGCGTGGGATGAGCCGCGATGTTAAGGCGGCGCCCGGCGGCCGCTCATGGGCCGCAAGCCATGCCCCCGGCTAACCGCCCGCGCATGCGCGGACAGCGGCCCCGGCCACGAGTGTCCGGACAGCGGACACTGCCGCCTTTCCAAATCCCATTCGAAATCAATGGGTTGCGATTGGCACGCATCCTGCTCGGTATTCGGCAGGCGGAAAGCCGTTCCGACGAATCTTGAACGAACAATGAACAAGATCCGGAAATGAGCGATTCCGCTTGCACCAAGAGATTCGGTGTATTACTTTACTACCACACCACTGATCACCAACACCAAAGGTCCCTGTCATGAACACCAAGTCCCTGAGCGCCGCCATCGCCTTCGCCGCCGGTTCCGTTCTGGCCTCGATGACCGCCCACGCCACCCCGATCACCACGCTGGACACCGTGCAGGTGCGTCCCTCCGCCGAGCAGATCGCCCAGCGCGAACACGAGCGCACCAGCCCGATCCCCACCCTGGCCGCCGTGCAGGTGCGCCCTTCGGCGGAGCAGGTCGCCGAGTACGAAGCCGGACTGCGCGTGGTGACCCTGGCTGCGGTCGAGGTCCGCCCGAGCGCCGAGCAGCGCGCCGAACTGCTGGCCAGCCGCGAGTCCGGCGAGACCGCCTCCAACGCGCTGACCGCCGAGGCTTCCGCCGCCGTCGCCGAGCTGGTCGGCCAGGTCATCGTCAACCTGCCGAAGCCGCGCCTGCTGCCGTCGCCGCTGGACCTGCGGGCCCTGGTCGGTTCGTTCGCCCAGTACTGAGGGACCGGCCGCAGCCGCGGCCGATCCCGGAGGGCCGGCTAAACTTGGCCGATGAGCGCTCCCGTCCTCGATGTCCTGCTGTACCAGCCCGAAATCCCGCCGAACACCGGCAACGTCATCCGCCTTTGCGCGAACACCGGCGCGCGGCTGCACCTGATCGAACCGCTCGGTTTCGACCTGAGCGATCGCCAGCTCAAGCGCGCCGGCCTGGATTACCACGAATACGCCCGCCTGCAGGTGCATGCCGACCTGCCGGCCGCACTGGCCAGCATCCGGCCCGCGCGGCTGTTCGCATTGAGTACCCGCGGCCGGGTCCGCTACGACACCCCGTCCTTCGCCGACGGCGACGCCTTCCTGTTCGGCCCGGAGACGCGCGGCCTGCCCGCCGACGTGCTCGACCAGGTGCCGGAGGCGCAGCGCCTGCGCCTGCCGATGCAACCGGGCAACCGCAGCCTCAACCTGTCCAACAGCGTGGCGGTGGTGGTGTTCGAGGCCTGGCGCCAGCTCGGCTTTGCCGGCGGCGCGTAGGACCGACCAGCCCGCGTCAGGGCAGTATCCGCGGCACCGCCATCGCGCCCTCGAACCGCGCGTATCTCACCGCAGCGCATCCTTGCTGTACACGGCATCGTGACCGGCTTCGCACACCCGCGATGCGCTCAAAAGTTCCTGAATCCGTCCTTTAATTTATGTACCGGTCAGTTCTGAATTCAGGGGCGATTCCGCCGGCTAACGGAGAATTTACATCTCGGCAGCGAACGGTCTTCGACCTCAGCGCCGTAATAACCAATAAAGAGGTAACGACATGAAAGCTTCCCTGCTCGCTCTCGGCCTGATCGCCGCCCTCCCGTTCGCCGCCTCGGCCGCGGACAACCTCTCGTACAACTACGTCGAGGGCAACTACACCAAGACGAACGCCGACAACGGCGACGCCGACGGTTGGGGCTTCAAGGGCTCCTACGCCTTCCACCCGAACTGGAGCGTGTTCGGCGACTACAACAAGCAGTCGCTCGACCACAGCGACCTCGACGTGCAGCAGTACCGCCTGGGCGTCGGCTACAACTACACCATCGCCCCGAGCACCGACCTGGTCGCCCGCGTGGCCTACAACAAGTTCAACCCGGACCGCTCGCCGAACGGCGTGAAGTACGACTTCGACGGCTACAGCGCCGAGGTCGGCCTGCGCAATGCGTTCGGCCAGCACTTCGAGGTCTACGCGCTGGCCGGCTACGAGGACTACTCCAAGAAGCACGGCGTCAACCCGGACGGCGAGTTCTACGGCCGCCTCGGTGGCCAGGTGAAGCTCAACCAGAACTGGGGCATCAACGGCGACATCAAGATGGCCAAGGGCGGCGACAAGGAATGGTCGGTCGGCCCGCGCTTCAGCTGGTAAGCGCACCGCGCGTCTGCGGCGCGTCCTCTCTCCCGCGTCGCACTCGAAGCCCGGCCGCAAGGCCGGGCTTTTTTTGAGAATGCATAACCGACTACGTCAGTGAATGACGAGCGACGGTGAGCCCGGCCGGACCATCCCTGGTTTACTTGAACAACGTATCCGGGTACTCCGGCTTCTGTTCGCGCGCCAGCAGTTCCTTGAGGCCGGCTTCGGGGGTGATCTCGCCGTGCAGCACCGCGCGCACCGCATTGGAGATCGGCAGCTCGATGCCATGCGCCTCGGCCTGGCGCATCACCTCGTCGGCGGTCTGCACCGACTCGACCACCTGGCCGATCTCGCGGACCGCATCGGGCAGGCTCTGCCCGCGCCCGAGCGCCAGGCCCAGCCGGCGGTTGCGCGAGAGGTCGCCGGTGCAGGTCAGCACCAGGTCGCCCAGGCCGGCCAGGCCCATCAAGGTCTCGGGCTTGCCGCCGATCACCGCGGCCAGCCGCAGCATCTCGTTCAGGCCGCGGGTGATCAGGCCGGCGCGGGCGTTCAGGCCCAGCTGCATGCCGTCGGCGACGCCGGTGGCCACCGCCAGCACGTTCTTCATCGCCCCGCCCAGTTCGGCACCGACCATGTCATCGCCGGTATAGGCGCGGAACGCGGGGCCGTGCATCGCCTCGGCCACGACCTGGGTGAACCCGGGATCGTCGCCGTGCACCGTGATCGCGGTCGGCAGGCCCTGGGTCACTTCCTTGGCGAAGGACGGGCCGGTGACCACGGCCAGCGGCACGTCCTGGCCGAGGATCTCGCGCGCCACCTCGTGCAGGAAGCGCCCGGACCCCGGCTCGAAGCCCTTGGTCGCCCAGGCCACGCCGGCCTCGGCCGGACGCAGCGGCGCCAGCACCTTCACGGTCTCGGTGAAGGCGTGCGACGGCACCACCACCAGGATCCAGCCGGCGCCTTCGACGGCGGCGGCCAGGTCGGTGGTCGCGCGCAAACCCTCGGGGAGCGCGATGCCGGGCAGGTAGCGGGGATTCTCGTGGTCGCGGTCGATCGCTTCGACCACCTTCGCGTCCCGGCCCCACAGCACGGTCGGGTGACCGTGCCGTGCGACCAGCGCGGCCAGGGCGGTGCCCCAGGAGCCGGCGCCGAGGACGGCGATTTTCCGTTTCGGATCGCTCATCCGCTGATCGGAACCCGGATCAGGCGTTGCCGGCCGGCTCGGAATCGGCCAGCGACGGGGCCTCGCCCTGCTGCGCGCGCTGGCGCAGGGTCTCGGCGTACAGCGCCTCGAAGTTGATCGGCTGCAGGAAGAACGGCGGGAAGCCACCGGCCTGGATCAGGTCGCTGACCAGGGTGCGCACGTACGGGAACAGGATGTTCGGGCACTGGGTGCCGAGCAGCACGTCGACCGCCTGCGGCTCCAGGCCGACCAGGCCGAACACGCCGGCCTGCTGCACTTCGGCCACGTAGGCGGTACGGCCGGCGGCGGTGCAGGTCAGGGTCACGCCGAGTACCACCTCGAAGGCGTTCTCGTTCAGGCGCTGCACCTTCTGGTTGAGGTTCAGCTGCAGCTCCGGCTGGCTGCCGTCGTTGAACACGGCCGGGGCGTTCGGAGACTCGAAGGAAACGTCCTTGACGTAGATCTTCTCGATGGTGAAGGCGGGGCCGGCGGCGGCTTCGGCCGGCGCGGCGGCGCCGTTGGTGGTTTCGTCGGACATTCCTGGACTCCAGAAAACGGTTCTTGGTAAGTGATGCGGTGGGTGGAACGCTTGCTAAACGGCAAGTATCTCATGACAGCGATGGGGACTTGCCAGCGCCACCACAAGGGTGCAGGGATCAGGCGCGGCCCTTCACCAGCGGCAGGTCGGCCTGCTGCCAGGCGGGAATGCCGCCCTCCAGCCAGTAGACCTTCTCGAAACCGGCCTGCTTGAGCTTCTTGGCCGCGGCCGCCGAAGCGGTGCCGTTGCGGCAGACCAGCACGACCGGCTGCGACTTGCGGTCCGTCACCAGCTTGTGCCCGGCGTCGAACTTGCCGGCCACGGCGTTGCGGCTGCCGGCGATATGGCCCTTCTCGTAGTCGGCGGCGGCCGACAGGTCCACCACCAGCGCGTTGTCGCTGTTGATCAGGCGGGTCAGCTCGACCGGCTTGATGGCCTTGTAGCCGCGGAACAGCCGCGCGATCTCGGTGACGATGATGGCGAGGGTCAGGCCGACCAGGGCGATCGACAGCATGGGGTTGCGGCCGGCAAAGGCCTGCAGCTCTTCGAGATTCACGGGCTCACGGGGATCGATGAAGCGGGCCGGCGATTGTCGCACAGCCGGCGGGCGCGCCGGTTACCGCGGCGCCGGCCGTCATTCGCCCTTCCACAGGTCGGGCAGGCCGGAGGCCAGCCACCACTGCTTGGCCTTGGGGTCCCAGCGCCAGACCTCGCGGACCCGCACGCTGCGCTCGGCCAGCGTGTTGCGGTTGATCAGCCGGATCTCCACCTCGCGCACCACCCGGTCCTCGCCCTCGGTGCCGCTGCGCAGCTCGCTGTAGCCGGAAATCTGCACCTGCTCGTAGCGGGCCCGCTCCAGGTCGGTCTGCGGGTGTTTTTCGCGGTATTCCGGATCGACCATCTCCTCGGCGCGGTCCAGGTCGCTCCAGCGGACCGCCGCGGCATACAGGCTCTGCGTTTCCTGCAGGCTGCGCTGCTGGGCACGGCTCAGCGCCTGCGCGCTCCCGGCGAGCAGCAGCAGGCAGATCGACAACCAGGCGAGTCGGCGCATCGAGGCATCCCCTTGGAGCGTGTTATGGACTTTGGAATGAAATGAGTGGGTCGTCAGCGGTGCGGAGCCGGTGTCGCGTGGGGCCGCCTTGGCGGGTGGCCAAGGCAAGCCGCACGGCGCCGGCTCCGTGCCGCTGACGGCCATCCGGGAAGTGGCCTGGGGCGCGCCGATACGGCGTTGCGCGCTTTGCCCAGGCGGCCAGCCTGGGCTGCAGCGCACGCCTTGTCTCGACACGCCCCAGGCCGCTTCGCGCTCATCCCAAAGTCCATAACACGCTCTAGAGGACGCCATCGTACTCATTCGCGCTTGGCCAGCGCCACGAAGCGCCCGCTGAAGCTCGCCGCGACCACGCCGGATTGCAGCGTCACCTGCGCCTGCACGGTGATGCGGGCCTTGCCGCGCTGGCGCAAGGTCGCCAGGAACGCGTCCCCGCTCTGGCCCTCGGCCGGCGCCGCGCACGCCACCAGGTCCTCGTAGACCGGCGCCAGGTAGCGCAGCTGGCTGTCGGCCACGTAGATGTCGGCGATCTCGCCGGCCGCCTGCAGGTGCAGGTTCAGCCAGCTCCATCCGGCCAGGGTCATCAGCGACGCCAGGCTGCCGCCGAAGGCGTTGCGCTTGTCGTTGACGTTGGCCTCCAGCGGCGCGCGCAGGCACAGGCCGCGCTCGTCCAGGCCGGCGACCGCGATCCGCATCGCCGCCACGGGCGGCATCGCATCCAGGTGCCGTTGCAGGTTCTGGAGCGCGGGTGACAGGCGATCGGCATGGAGCATGGACAACGACCGTGGACGACGAAGGGCTCGCATAATGCCCGCAATGACCCCATCGGCACATGACTGGTACCTGCTTTCGTTGCGCCCGGCCGGCGCGCACGCGGGATTGCGCGCCGCCTGCGCGCGCGCCGGCGGGCGGTTGCTGGCGCTCTCGCCATGGCGGATCGAGCACGATCCGGATGCCGCCGCGCGGCACGCATTGCAGGCCGCGCTGCGCGCCCCGGCGACGCTGTTCACCAGCCCGGCCGCGGTTGCAGCGGCGCAGGCGATCGACCCGGCGTTCGCCGGCGCGCTGCGCCAGGCGGTCTCGGTCGGCGAAGGCACCGCGCGCGCGCTGCGCCGGCACGGCATCCGCGACGTGCTCGCCCCCGCGCGGATGGACAGCGAAGGCGTGCTGGCCTTGCCGCAACTGGCGCGCTACGACGCGATCGGGCTGGTCACCGCTCCCGGCGGGCGCGGCGTGATCGCGCGCGACCTGCAGGCCCGCGGCGTCGCGGTCCTGCGCGCCGACGTCTACCGGCGGGTTCCGGTCGCGCTGCCGGCGCAGGCGATCCGGCGGCTGGAACGCGTCCTGCCCCGTAGCGTGCTCGCCCTCAGCAGCGGCGAGGCGCTGGAACTCCTGCTGCGCCAGTTGCCCGCCGATGCGCTCCAGGCCTTGCGCCGGCGACCGGTGGTCGCGGCCAGCGAGCGCCTGGCCGCGTACGCGCGCGAGCACGGGTTCATCGAGGTCCACCGCGCCGAAGGCCCGATGCCCGCGCAGCTCGCGAAAGCCGCCGCGGCGGCGATGACACCGCGCATACCTGGCTGAACTAGGACGTGCCATTGCGCGCGCGCGTCTTGCCGTCGCGACGCGACGCACGCCATGCTGTTGCGCGACGCCGGCGGCTTCCAACGCCGTGCCACAGCCAGGAGGCCGCATGGATCCGACGCCGAGTACTCCACGACGACCGCGATGGGCATGGGTCATGCTGCCCGTGGTCGTCGTCGTGCTTGCGGCGGCGGGCTGGGGCGGCTGGCGCGCCTGGCATGCGTACGCCACCGAGCGCGACCGCGTGGCCGGCGAGGAGCAGCGCCGCTGGGAAGTCTTCGACCAGACCCTGGAGACCCTGCGCCGCGACCAGCGGGCGACCAGCGAACGCCTGCAGGACGCGGCGGCCACCAACCGGGTGTTGCGCGACGAGATGCTCGGCCTGGGCCAGCGCAGCGCCTTGCTGGAAGAAACGGTCTCCAAGCTCGCCGATCCCAGCCGCCACGGCGCGCAGGCGCTGCGGCTGGACGAAGTGGAACTGCTGCTGAGCCAGGGCCAGCAGCGGCTGGCGATCGCCGGCGACCTGGATGGCGCGCGCAGGGCCTATGCGCTGGCCGCCGGCGCCCTGGCCGGCATCGACGATCCCGCATACCTCAACGTGCGCCAGACCCTGGTGCAGGAACGCAACGCGCTCGATGCGCTCGGCGCCGGCCCGCAGGCCGCGCTGGGCGGCGAGCTGGAACGCCTGGTCGGGCAACTCGACGCGCTGCCCGCCCAGGCGGCCGATGCGGCCGGGGACGCGCGCCCCTGGTGGCAGAAGCTGCTCTCGCCGCTGGTCCAGGTGCGCCCGTCGCGCGGCAACGTGCTGGTCGCCCGGTCCCAGCGGATCGGCGCCCGCGATTCGCTGCAGATCGAGATCAGCCTGGCGCGCGCGGCGCTGGAGCGCGGCGACGCCACGGCCTGGAAGCAGGCGCTGGCGCGGGTCGACGGCTGGCTCGTCCGGCTGTGGCCGGACAGCGCGGCGCTGCGTCGCCTGCGTGCCGAACTGACCCGGCTGCAGCATGCCCCGCTGCGGCCGGCCACGCCCGAACTGGGCAGCACCCTGCTGCAGTTGCGGGCCATGCGTGAAGGGAGGAACGGACCATGAAACCGCTGCGTACCCTGCTGATCCTGCTGGTCGCCGTGGCCTTGGGCGTGCTCGGCGCGCAATGGCTCTCGCGCCAGACCAGCTACGACGTCGGCGAAGTGATCGTCCGCGCCGGCGGCAACGACTACGTGGCGCCGGGCCCGCAGGCGCTGCTGCTGCTGGTGATCGCGCTGCTGGTGCTGTGGCTGCTGTGGACGCTGCTCAGCCTGCCGTTCCGCACCTGGAACCGCTATCGCCGCAAGAAGGGCCGCGCCCGCCTGATCGAAGGCCTGCGCGCCGCCGAGCACGGCCAGTGGGGCAGGGCCGAGAAGCTGCTGGCGGCCGCCAGCGAAGACGACGAGGTCGGCGCGATCGCGCTGGCCAGCGCGGTGCGCGTGGCCGACGCGCGCGGCGACGATGCCGCGGTCGAGGCGTTCGCGCGCAGGCTCGGCGAGCGCGACCCGCAGGCCCACGCGCTGCTGCAGGCGGAGCGCTTGCTCGCGAAGGACCGCCCGGTGGACGCGATCAATGCGCTCGACGTGGCCGGCGCGCAACCGCTGCCGCCGCGCGGGCTGCTGCTGCGCACCGAGGCGCTGGCGCGGATCGGACGGGCCGACGAGGCCTATGGCCAGCTGGGCGCGCTGCGCCAGCAGCAGGTCCTGTCCGGGCAGGCCTATGGCGAGCTGGAAACCCGGCTGGCCGCGCAGGCCCTGCAGCAGGCCGGCGATGCCAATGCCCTGGCCGTGCGCTGGGAAAGCGTCCCCAAGTCGCTGCGCACGATGCCGTCGGTCGCGGCGGCCTATGCCTCGCGTGCCGCCGCGCTGCGCTGGGACGATGCCGCCCTGCACAGCCTGGAGCAGGCGCTGGACGGCCGCTGGGACGAGTCGCTGGCGCGCCTGTACGGCCTGCTGCCGATGGAGAAGTACGACTCGCGCCGCGCCAGCGCCCAACGCTGGCTGACCCAGCATCCGGACAGCCCCGCGCTGCTGCTGACCCTGGGCCGCCTGGCCCGGCACCAGCACCAGGCCGCGCAGTCGGAGGAGTTCCTGCATCGCGCGATCGCGCAAGGTGTCGGCGCCGAAGGCTGGGAGGAACTCGGCCACGGCTTCGCCGCCGCCGGCCAGGACCGCACCGCCCAGCAGTGCTACGCCAACGCATTGCGCGTGGCGCGCGGCGAACCTGCGCTCGACCTTGCATTGCGCGACCTGCAGCAACGCATCGCCGACGAGGCCGTCCCCGAGGAACGCGACGAGTTCGGCCATCCGCGCCTGCGCGGCTGATACCAGTCCCATCGCGGCGCGCGCCGCTGCGCTATCCGGCGCATAGCCTCCTGCAGTTCAAGGGGGCGCGCGGAAGGCGGATTTGGAAGCCACGGAGCCGGGGCCCGAGGTTTTGCGAGCACGAGCTCGGGCGATTTTCCCGCTGCGCAGGAAAATCAGCGTTCGACGATCGCCACCACGCCCATGCCGCCCGCGGTGCAGATCGACACCAGCGCGCGGCCGCCGCCGCGCTGCTTCAGCTCCTTGGCGACGGTGGCGACGATGCGCGCGCCGGTGGCGGCGAACGGGTGGCCGGTCGCCAGCGAGGAACCCAGCGGGTTGATCCTGGCCGGGTCGATCCGGCCGAGCGGCGCGTCCAGGCCGAGCCGGTTGCGGCAGTAGTCCTCGCTCTCCCAGGCGCGCAGCGTGCACAGCACCTGGGCGGCGAACGCCTCGTGGATCTCGTAGATGTCGAAGTCCTGCAGGGCCAGGCCCTGGCGCTTGAGCATCTCCGGCACCGCCACGGTCGGCGCCATCAGCAGACCTTCGCCATGCACGAAATCGACGGCGGCGACCTGCGCGTCCCGGAGGTAGGCCAGCGGCTCATGGCCGTGCGCGCGCGCCCACTCGTCGCTGGCCAGCAGCACCGCGGCGGCGCCGTCGGTGAGCGGGGTCGAGTTGGCGGCGGTCAGCGTGCCGCGGCCGGAGACCTTGTCGAACGCCGGCTTCAGCGTCGCCAGTTTCTCCACCGAGGTATCCGGGCGCAGGATGTTGTCGCGGCTGACGCCGCGGAACGGCGCGATCAGGTCCTCGAAGAAGCCGCTCTCGTAGGCCGCGGCCAGCTTCTTGTGCGAGGACACCGCCCATTCGTCCTGCGCCTCGCGCGAGATGTTCCATTCCTTGGCCATGTCCTCGCAGTGGTCGCCCATGCTCTTGCCGGTGCGCGGCTCGGCCACGCCGGGGAATTCCGGCTTGAGCTCGCCCAGGCGGAAGCCGGAGAGCATCGCCTTGATCTTGTCGCCGGTGGTCTTGGCGCGGTTGGCGGCGAGCAGGCGCGCGCGCAGCTTCCTGCCGTAGACGATCGGCACGTCCGAGGTGGTGTCCGAGCCGCCGCCGATGCCCGAGTCGATCTGGCCGAGCGCGATCTTGTTGGCGATGTGGATGATCGTGTCCAGCGAGGTGCCGCAGGCGCGCTGCAGGGTGATGCCGGGCGTCAGCGGCGACAGCCCCGACGACAGCGCGGCCTCGCGCGCCAGGTTCCAGTCCGAGGAATGCTTGATCACCGCGCCCATCGCCACCTCGCCGAGCTGCTGCCCGTGCAGCCCGAAGCGCTCCACCAGCGCGCCGAGCGTGCGTACCGACATGCCGAGATTGCCGACGTCCGAGTAGGCGGTGTTCTGGCGGCAGAACGGAATACGGACGCCGCCCAGGATGGCGACGGGGCGAGGAGAGGACATCGAGGGACCTGGCATGGAAGGAAGACTCGGGGTGGCCTGCACGGGGACGGCAGGCATAATGGCCGAAGTGTAGCCTCGACCCCGTGATGGGCCAACCGCGAACCATGAGCACTAGCGACCTCGGCACCACCGCCCTCGGCGTACTGGCCCTCGAACTGGCCGGCGGCACCGTCCCGCGCGTGGCCGCGCTTTCCTCCGACCAGGCCGGCGCGCTGGCCGAGCGGGTCGGCCGCGACCTGGCGCAGTGGGTGCCGCAGGTGCGCGAGCTGGAGCTGAGCTTCGCCGCGGCGCATTTCGATCCGGCCGAGGTGCTCCGGCCGGGCTGGTCGATGCATCGCCGGCTCGACGAACTGCAGGCGCGCGCTCCCGGCCGCAACCAGGGACCGCGCGTGCTCGCCTTCGGCGCCGACGCGCAAGGCCAGGTCCCCCTGCCGTTCCAGGCCGATGCCACGCTCGGCGGCGGCAGCCTGCGCGTGCTGCCGTTCCTGCTCAGCGGCGACCCGGCCATCGTGCGGCAGGTCGCCGCCGCGCTGGAGGACGTGCTGCTGGCGCAGGGCATGGCCCAGGCCGATACCGCACTGCTGGCGCAGGACGCGTTCGGCGCGCGCATCGAGCACGCGCGCTACCTGACCGTGCACGACCTGGCCGCGATGATGTCGATGCAGTACGACAACCAGGGCCTGGCCGCGCTGTGGCCGCTGATCGAGGTCGCACTGCTGGCGCCGGAGCAGGAGGAATGGCTGGATGCCCCGCCCGAGCCGCTGCTGCGCTACGCCGGCGGCGAAGTGCGCATGGCGCTGTTCGATCCCGCCAGTTGGTGCGCGCACTACGGGCAGGATCGCCAGGAGTGCGAGCGCCTGCGCGGCGTATACGAGCAGTTCCTCGCCCGCCAGCGGCAGATGGCCGCGGTCCTGGAGGCGCACGGCATCCCGGTGCTGTACGTGCACATCGAGAACGGCGAGGACGCCCGCGCGGCGCTGGCCGGCGCGTAGCGCATTTTCATTTCGGGCGCTTGCGGATCCCGCCTCCCACAGTCATCCCATGTGTCGTCACTCGATTCCGAAAATGCCCTAGAGCGTGTTATGAACATCCGTGCTCGCGTCGCCGCGGACGATCCCATCCTGGTCGACATCTGGCATCGCGCCGTGCGCGCCACCCACGCTTTCCTGAGCGAACAGGACATCGCGGACCTCTATCCGCAGGTCAGGGACGTGTATCTGCCGAATGTCGCGGCGTGGATCGAGGAAACGGCGCAGGGCCGCATCGCCGGCTTCATCGGCATCGACGGCGCGCAGGTGGAAATGCTGTTCGTCGACCCCGAACTGGCCGGGCATGGTACCGGCACGCGCCTGCTCGACCATGTCAGGACCCTGCACCCGCGTCTCACCGTCGACGTCAACGAGCAGAATCCGCGCGCGCATGGGTTCTATTCGCGCTATGGCTTCAAGGACGTCGGCCGCTCGGAAACGGACTCGGCCGGCAGGCCGTTCCCGCTGGTGCACATGGCGTATTGATCCGCCTGCCATCCGCAGGGAGCCGGGCGAGGCCGGCTCCCTGTGCGCGTTCACGGATTGGTGGTGATCACGCCGCAGGCGAGGCGGCCGCCGGCGTTGCCGGTGGGCTGCGTCTTGTAGTCGTCCGGATCGGCATGGACGATCACCGCGTGGCCGGCGATGTCGAAGGAATCGCCCTTGCCCAGGTTCACGTTGCTGGACACCGGCCCGTCGATCGTCGCGTTGCCCTGCGCGTCGGCGACGATGTTCGGCATGTCGCCGCCGTGGTGCGGATCGTGGGCGATGCTGCCGTGCTCGCTCTGCGCGGGATTGAAATGGCCGCCGGCGCTGGAGCCGTCCGGCGCGCTGCAGTCGCCCTTCTCGTGGATGTGGAAGCCGTGCTCGCTGTTGGGCTTGAGGCCGGTGACCTGCCCGCTCACGCGCAGCGCGCCGTCGACGATCTTGAAGGTGACGCTGCCGTTCACCGTGCTGCCCTGGGTCGGCTTGAGCTCGGCGGTGGCGCTGCTGGGCGCCGGCTGCGTGGTGCCCGATTGCGCAGGCGGCTCGGAGGCGCGGTCCTCGCCGGCCGGGGCGGCCGCCTGGTCGGCCGTCGCGGCGGGTTCGGCCGCCGGTGCGGGTTCTTCGCGCTTGCAGGCGCCCAGCGCCAACGTGATGGCGATGAAAAGCAGGGTCGGGATCGTGCGCATGCGTGGTTCTCCTCTACGGGACAGGGCCGGAGCCCAGGGGGAATGGCCGCTCAGCGGGACGCGGCCCTGATCACGCCGCAGGCCAGGCGGACGCCGGAATTGCCGGCCGGCTGGCTGCGGTAGTCGTCGGGATCGGCGTGCACGACGATCGCCTTGCCGAGGATGTCGTCGGCGCGGCCGGTGCCCAGGCTGAGCCCCGGCAACACGCGGTCCAGCTGGGCCACGCCTTCGTCGTCGGCCACCAGGTTGTCCATGTCGCCGAGGTGGTGCGGCGCCGCGCCCGGGCGGCCGTGCGGCGCGGCGGTCGGGTTGAAGTGCGCGCCCGCGCTGCTCGCATCCACCGCGCTGCAGTCGCCGCGCTCGTGCACGTGGAAGCCGTAGCTGCGCCCCGGGCGCAATCCGCCGATGGTGCCGGTGATGCGCAGGCCCTGCACCGCCGGCAACAGCACGACCCGGCCGCTGACCAGGCTGCCGGACGCCGATGCCAATGCGGCCTCGGCGCGCTGCACCTTGGGCACGACCGTGGTCGCCGGCGGCGGGGCGGGCGTCGGCGGCGGCGCGCTGCTGCAGCCTCCAAGCAGCGCCAGCACGGCGGCTCCCGCGATGGCATGGGTTCGGTGACGCATCGAATGTCTCCTTGGCGGACAAACCTAGGCAGCGCGGCGTGCACGGTCCATGAAGGCGCGAGCGAAGCCGCAGCCCAGCAGTCTAACGCGCGCCGCCGCGGTGTTTGCTGCAATGTGTCAAGCCTTGCCCGCGGCCCCGACCTATAGTCCCGGCGTCATGACCACCCGGAAACTGCGCGCGCGGCACGCAGCGACAGCATGGCCAGCCGGCTCGATGACGGCGCTGTACCAGCGGTACCGGCCGGCGCTGCTGTCGTTCTTTCGCCGCCGCATCACCGATCCCAGCGAGGCCGAGGACCTGACCCACCAGGTGTTCGCGAACCTGGCCGCCTCGCCGGCCGGACATCGCGCCCACGAGGACGGCTATCTGTTCCGCAGCGCCACCAACCTGTTGCGCGACCGCGCGCGCCGCGAGAAGGTGCGGGCGTTGCATCGCCTGCACGCCTCGTCCGAACCCGACCATGAAGTGGAAATGCTGGATCCCTCGCGGGTGCTGGCCGGCCAGCAGGCGCTGGACGGGGTCGTCGCCGCGCTCGAAGGCCTGCCGCCGCGCACGCGCGCGATCTTCCTGCAGTTCCGCCTGGAGAACCGCAGCCAGGCGGACATCGCCAGGAGCTACGGCATCTCGGTCAGCGCGGTGCAGAAGCACCTGCTGCGCGCGATGACCGTGCTGAGCGCGCGGCTGGAGCAGCCCTGATGAGAAGCGCATCCGCCGCCGAGACCGCCGCCGAGTGGTGCCTGCACCTGTCCGCGGGGGATTTGTCCGAAGCGCAGCAGCAGGCGCTGGCGCGCTGGCTGGACGCCGACCCGGAGCACGCGCGCCTGCTGGAACGGGCGCGCCAGGCCTGGCACGCGGTCGGCGCGGCGGCCGAGCACCCGCGCATGCAGGCGCTGCGCCGGGCCGCGCGCGAGGATGCGGCGCGCTCGCGCCGCCGCCATCGTGCCGGGTATGCGCTGGCCGCGGCCGCCTGCCTGGCGCTGGTCGGCCTGGGGCTGTGGTGGAGGCTGGCGCCGGAGGTCTATCGCACCGACTTGGCCGAGCGCCGCACCGTCGTGCTGGACGATGGTTCGCGGGTCACGCTCGATGCCGACACCCGCCTGGAGGTGCGCTACGGCGAGCAGCTGCGGCAGTTGCGGCTGCGCCAGGGGCGGGCCGCGTTCGAGGTCGCCAAGCAGCCGGCGCGCCCGTTCGTGGTCCGCGCCGACGACACGCGGGTGATCGCCACCGGCACCCAGTTCAGCGTGGAACGGCTCGCCGGCGAGGTGCGAGTGGTGCTGTACGAAGGCAGCGTCGAAGTGGAGCGCGCCCGCACGGGCAGCGCGAGCCTCCGGTCGATGCAGCGGCTGACGCCGGGGCAGGCCTGGACCGGCGGCCCGCGGAAACAGGGCGGCCAGGTCGCCCGCATCGATGCCGGCCAGGAACAGGCCTGGCGCGACGGCCTGCTGGTGTTCCACGACGAGCCGCTGGACCTGGCCATCGCGCGCGTGAACCGCTACAGCAAGATGAAGCTGGAGCTCGGCGAGGCGAACCTGGCCGAGCTGAGGATCAGCGGCATGTTCAAGGCCGGCGACAGCGCCGCCTTCGTCTCGGGAGTGACCGCGTTGCTGCCGCTGCACGCACGCAGCGGCGGCGACACCACGGTGCTGGAACGGCGCTGAGGACGGTCCGGGCCGCTCGGCCCGTCGCTGGGCAGGTGTGGGTTCGCCGCTCTCGTGCGTCTTCCCTGGTAGCAGCGGCGCCATGCGCCGTCGTCTACCGGAGAGAGAGCCCCATGCGATTGCCCACTCGTTTGAAGCACAACGCCATCCGTGCCTGCCTGCAGTCGGCCCTGCTGGCTTCGGCGATGCCGCTGGCCGCGCTGGCCCAGGCCCCGGCGGCGCCGGCCTCGCGCATCGCCTTCGACATCCCGGCCCAGGACCTGGGCGAGGCCTTGATCGCGTTCGGCCGCGCCACCGGCCAGCAGCTGGTCTTCGACCCGGCCACGGTCGCCGGCAAGCGCAGCAGCGCGCTCGCCGGCAGCCATGGCACCGACGAGGCGCTGCGACTGCTGCTCGCCGGCACCGGCCTGCGCGCGCGCCCGGCCGGCGACAACGTGCTGGTGATCGAGGCCCCGCCGGCGAACGGCGCGCAGACCCTCGATGCGGTGATCGTCACCGGTACCACCGCCGCGCACCGCACCGTGCTGGAATCCTCCTCGGCGATCACCGTGGCCAACCGCGCCGCGCTCGACCGCAAGTCGCCGCGCAGCACCGCGCAGGCGCTGGAGATGATCCCGGGCATGTTCGTGGAGGCTTCCGGCGGCGAGATCTCCAACAACTTCTCGGTGCGCGGCATGCCCGGCGGCAGCCAGCAGTTCGTGCAGCTGTCCGAGGACGGGTTGCCGGTGTTCTACACCAATGCCCTGGCCGACACGATCCTCAAGCAGGAAGTGAGCATCGACCGCATGGAAGCGGTGCGCGGCGGCACCTCCGGCATCCTCACCGTCAACGGCGCGGGCGCGACGGTGAACTTCCTGACCCGCAAGCCCGGCGCGGAACCGGCCGGCACGGTGCGCCTGACCCTGTCGGACTTCGGCACGCGCCGGGTCGACCTGTGGCAGGGCGGGCCGATCAACGAGGACTGGCACTACAGCGTCGGCGGCTTCTACCGCCGCTCCGACGGCGTGCGCGACCCCGGTTTCACCGCCGACCGCGGCGGCATCTTCCGCGCCGCGATCGGCCGCATGTTCGACCGCGGCGAGTTCGGCCTGGACCTGAAGCTGGTCAACGACCACAACACCTTCCTGCTGCCGATCCCGCTGCAGGACCCGGGCGACCCGCGTTCGCTGCCCGGCCTGGACGCCAACAGCGGATCGATGCTCAGCCGCGACAACGCGACGATGGACGTGCGCACCCCGCCGGCCAGCGGCAGCGCGTGGCGCCGCAACGACGCGCGCGACGGCGTGCACGTGCAGGCGTTCGCGCCCGGCTACCACTTCGAGTACGACATCAACGACGGCCTGACCTTCCGTTCCAAGGGCCGCTACACCGACTTCAAGAGCCGCTTCAACGCGGTGTTCAGTTCCGACAACGCCTCGCTGGTGCCGGCCACCTACCGCCTGGACCGCGACAATTTCGCCGACATCGGCGTGCTGCTGGACCGCTTCGCGGCGCAGGGCGCGGTCCAGGCCGGCCTGCAGCGCGTGCGCACCGGCGAGGTCATCGCCGGCGCGGGCGCGCTCGACGCGCTCAACGGCAACGGCCTGCTCACCCACAGCATCACCGGCTCCAACCGCCGCGACGTGGAGGAGTTCGTCAACGACGCCAGCCTGACCTGGGAGGGCGAGCGCAACACGTTCACCGCCGGGTTGCTGTACTTCCACAGCCGGGTGCGCGACTCCAACATCGGCGCCTCCACCTTCGTCAGCGAAGTGCGGGACCGCCCGGACCGGATGGACATCGTCGCGCTCGACGCCGCCGGCAACGTGGTCGGCTACCTCACCGAGAACGGCCTGCTCAACTACAGCAGCTGGGGCGACAGCAACAACCGCTACAAGGCCGATTCCTACTCGCTGTACCTCAACGACGAGTTCCAGGTCACCGACCGCCTGCGCATCGACGGCGGCATCCGCCAGGAGCACTACGACATCCGCTTCGACGAGGGGATCTCGCAGGCGATGATGCCGGTGGCGGGCGCGTTCGACGCCGCCGGCAACGACGTGGACGACGTCATCGCCAACAACTACCTGGCGCAGTTCGGCGGCGGCGCCTTCACCGGCCGCTACAACCGCTACGACAGCGGCTTCAACGAGACCGCGGCCACGCTCGGCGGCACCTACCTGCTCAGCGACAACTTCTCGCTGTATGCGCGCTACGCGCGCGGCTTCCAGGCCAACGGCCGCTTCGACCCGGTCAAGATCGACTTCGGCGAGGTCGGCGTGCGCTTCCAGAACCGCACGCTGACCGCGTCGCTGACCGGCTTCCGCACCACGTACAAGGATTTCCTGTTCTCGCGCCTGCCGCCCGGCGCGGCCACCGAGGTGCGCTTCTACTCGGACATCGTCTCCAACGGCGTGGAGTTCGACGTGACGTGGAAGCCGGTGGCGCTGTTCCAGCTGCAGGCCACCGGCGTGGTGCAGAAGTCCGAGGTGCAGATCACCAACGACCAGGGCACCGGCTTCGCGCGCCTGTTCGACGGCAACAAGCCCGAGCGCACGCCGCCGGTGAACGTCACCGTGACCCCGAGCCTGCTGCTGCCGGACGGCCGCGGCGAGGTCTACGTCTCCTACCACTACGTGGACAAGATCTATTCGGACATCGCCAACACCCTGGAGCTGCCGAGCTACGGCGTGTGGAGCGCCGGCTTTTCCTACCGGCTGGCGCCGCAATGGATGCTGCAGGCCAACCTCGACAACATCACCAACGAGGTCGGCCTGACCGAAGGCAATCCCCGCTCGGGCTTCGCCGAGGGCACGGGGTTGTCCGGCGCCTTCTACGCGCGGCCGATCCTCGGGCGCAACCTGCTGCTGAGCCTGACCTACGATTTCTGAGCCACGGATCCCCGCATGCCCCTTCTCCGCTGCAACGCCGGGGCCGCGCGCATGCGCTGGCTGGCCGTCCTGATGCTGCTTTCCACCGCCGGCGCCGCGGGCGCCGCCACGCCTTCCGCCGTCGACACGCCGGCCGCCGGCGCATCGCCCCTGCGTTTCGACATCCGCGAGGGCGACATCGACAACCGCTTCTACCGGCAAGGCGAGATCGCCGCGCACGCCCTGCTCAGCGACGGCGCGCGGCCGCGCCTGCTGGTCGCGTTCCCCGCCGGCAACAGCGGCGCCGGCCTGTGGTTCGAGCCGACCGCGGCGCCCGTGCATTGGCGGCTCCGGGGCGAGCTGCAGGGCGTGCAGCGCCGCGACGGGCAAGGCCGGCCGTTGCGCGGCATCTCGCTGGAAGCCACGGTGGACGCGCCGACGCTGACGGTGAGGACCGCCGCGCTCGGCAGCATCCGCGTGCTGCGCGACGTGCAGGCCAAGGGCACCCAGCCCGCCGGTTCGGAGGTGCAGCCCGGGATCGAGCCGCAACGGCTGCGCTGGAGCCGCGATCGCCTCGACGGCGCCGCCGGCTACGCGCTGGAGGTGGAGGTGCTCGATGGCCGCGCGGAAGGCGGCGCGGGGCGCCCGGTCGTGCTGCACGCGCCCGCGCACGCGCCGCTGCGCCTGCGCATCGTCGCCCTGACCGGGGAAACGCCGCTGGCGCCGCTGTCGCCCGCGCAGCTGTTCTCCGCCGAGGCAGGCACCGACCCGCGCAGCCGGCAGGCGCTGGAGTTCCTCGCCTACCGGGAGAAGCTGCTCGCCGGCTCCTGGCGCTTCGATACCTATTTCGGCCGCGACACGCTGCTCTCGCTGCGCCTGCTGCTGCCCGCGTTGGCGCCCGAGGCGGTGGAGGCCGGATTGGGTTCCGTCCTGGAGCGCCTGGATCGCGACGGCGAGGTCGCGCACGAGGAGGACATCGGCGAGTTCGCGGTGTTGCGGCACCGCGCCGCGGGCCGGCGCGGCGACGCCACGCCGCTGTACGACTACAAGATGATCGACGACGACTTCATGCTGGCGCCGGTGGCGGCGGCATGGTTGCTCGACAGCGCCGACGGCCGGACCCACGCCGCGGAGTTCCTGGCGCGCACCACGACGAGCGGCGAACGCTACGGCGACGCCCTGGCGCGCAATCTCGCCTGGGTGGTCGATCGCACCGCCGCCTTCGCCGCCGAGCCGCGCCTGGACAACCTGGTCGGCCTGCTCCCGGGCCATCCCACCGGCGAGTGGCGCGACAGCGAACAGGGGCTCGGTGGCGGCCGTTACCCGTACAACGTCAACGCGGTGCTGGTGCCGGCCGCGCTCGAGGCTGCAGCGCGGTTGGCGGCGCTGCCCGCGCTGCGGCCGTACCTGGAGGCCGGGCAGGCGCGCAAGCTCGCCACGGCAAAGGCCATGGCGGCCCGCTGGCGCGAGCACGCCCCGCCGTTGTTCGCGCTGGAACGCACCCCGGACGAAGCGCGCGCGGCCGTGACCGCCTATGCCCGGCGCATCGGCGTGGACCCGTCCGCCGCGCTGTCCGCCCTGGGCCAAGCGCCGCTGCGCTTCGACGCGCTCGCGTTGAAGGCGGACGGCCAGCCGGTGCCGGTGCTGAACTCCGACGGCGGTTTCGCGCTGTTGTTCCTGGATCCCCCGGCGGCCGAAGTGGAGCGGCTGCTCGCATCGATGCTGCGCCCCTTCCCAGCCGGGCTGATGACCGGCATCGGCCTGCTGGTCGCCAATCCTGCATACGCCCCCGCGCTGCAACCGGCGTTCGGTGCGGATGCCTACCACGGCACCGTGGTGTGGTCGTGGCAACAGGCCCTGCTGGCGGCCGGCCTGGAGCGCCAGCAGCGCCGCGAAGACCTGCCTGCCGCCACCCGCGCCCGCATCGCCGAAGCGCGCCGGCAACTATGGAAGGCGATCGAGGCCACGCCCGAGGTACGCACCTCCGAACTGTGGTCCTGGGCGTACGAGGACGGCCACTACCGCGTCGTGCCGTTCGGACAACGCCACGGCGACGCCGACGAGTCCAATGCCGCGCAACTGTGGAGCACGGTGTTCCTGGCGCTGCCCGGCGTGCGGGGCGCTTCCGAGTAGGGGACGGCGGCAAGAGGATCGTTGCAATCCGTAACGGCGCTGTTGCTGTTGCTGCTGCTCGTGATTTTGCCGTTGAAGTGACTCGCCGGAAGGCGAAAGCTTTGCCCTTGGTGCCATTGCCAAAGGCGCTGTTCGCCTTGAGTAGTGATTGTGGGAGGGACTTCAGTCCCGACGGGCTGTACCGGCCAAGTGTCGGGACTGAAGTCCCTCCCACAAAGACGACGGTGGGATTACGTTTGGGGAAATTGCGCGAATGGGATGGATCGCGAGAAAGGCGGCGGGCAGGAGCGCCAGCGCGAGGAAACAATCAGCGAGAAAGAACGTGATCGGGACAGACAGCGTAAAAACCCCCACTCCCTCAACGCCTCCTCCTGCCCGGTCCCAGTTTGCGCGTAACCGTATTCCGCCCTACCCCCAACCGCGCAGCCGCCTCCGCCCGCCGCCCCTGCGTCACCTGAAGCGCCACCTCCAGCAGCGCCTTGTCGAAACGCTCGCGCGCCTCGGCGTGCAGGCCCTGCGCACCCTCGTCCAGCCGCTGGCGCGCCCAGTGCGCCAACAGCACGTCCCATTCCCCTTCCTCGGCCACGCGCGCCGGGCGGCGGTTGCGCGACAGCGCCGCATCGACGTCGCCGGCGTCGATCACGTCCGCGGTGGCGAGTGCGGCCAGGCGCCAGCACACGTTCTCCAGCTCGCGCACGTTGCCCGGCCAGTCGTGCCGGCGCAGCGCCTCCAGCGCGGCCGCCGACAGGCGCTTGGGCGGCGTGTCGAGCTTGCGCGCGGCCATCGCCAGGAAGTTCTCGGCCAGCTGCGCCACGTCGGCGCGGCGCTCGCGCAGCGGCGGCAGCTGCAGCCGCACCACGTCCAGGCGATGCAGCAGGTCGGCACGGAACCGGCCCTGCTCGACCAGCGCCTCCAGGTCCTGGTGGGTCGCGGCGATCACGCGCACGTCGACGCGGATCAGCTCGCGCCCGCCGACGCGGAAGAACTCGTTCTCGGCCAGCACGCGCAGCAACCGGGTCTGCAGCGGCAGCGGCATGTCGCCGATCTCGTCGAGGAACAGCGTGCCGCCGTCGGCCTGCTCGAAGCGGCCGTTGTGGCGCTTGGTCGCGCCGGTGAACGCACCGGCCTCGTGGCCGAACAGCTCGCTCTCCAGCAGCTCGGCCGGGATCGCCGCGGTATTGAGCGCGACGAACGGCTTGCGCGCGCGCGGCGACTCGTTGTGCAGCGCGCGCGCGACCAGCTCCTTGCCGGTGCCGGTCTCGCCGTTGATCAGCACCGACAGCGGCGCCTGCGCGAGCCGGCCGATCGCGCGGAACAGCGCGCGCATCGGCGGGGTATCGCCGATCAGCTGGGTACTGCCTTCCGCGATCGGCGGGACCGCGCCCGCCGCGCCCTGCTCGTCGGCATCGGGCAGCGCGCGCGCGGCCAGCGCGACCGCATCGTCCAGGTCGAACGGCTTGGACAGGAACTCGTGCGCGCCGCCGCGGAACGCACCGGCGGTGCTGGCCACGTCGGTGTAGGCGGACATCACGATCACCGGCAGCTGCGGATGGCGCGACTTGAGCTTGTCGAGCAGGGTCAGGCCATCGTCGCCGGGCATGCGCACGTCGGTGAACAGCAGGTCCGGCATCGGCCGCACCGCCAGCGCCTGCAGCGCCGCCGAGGCGCTGTCGAACCCGTCCACGGTGTAGCCGGCGTCGCGCAGCGCGGTCGACAGCACGAACCGTACCGAGCGGTCGTCGTCCACCACCCAGATGCGGTGCGAGGCGGGATCGACGTCAGCCATGGAGGTGCTCCTTCTCGTGCTCGCCGCTCAGTTGCGGCAGCAGCAGGGTGAAAACGGTATGCCCGGGGCGCGAACGGAAGGTCAGCGTGCCGTGGTGCTCGCGCGCGACCTGCTGCGCCAGCGCCAGGCCCAGGCCGCTGCCTTCGGCGCGCCCGCTCACCAGCGGCAGGAACAGGTGCTCGGTCAGTTCCTCCGGCACGCCGCCGCCGTCGTCGACGATCTCCAACCGCAGCGACATCGCGTGCACGCGGTCGCGGATGCGCTGGCCGTGCTCGACCCGGGTGCGCAGCGTCACCACGCTGGCGCCGGCCTGGATCGCGTTGCGCACCAGGTTCCACACGGCCTGGGTCAGGCGGTCGGCATCGCCGAGGATCTCGGGGATGCTCGGGTCGTAGTCGCGCTGCAGCCGCACCGACCAGCCGCCCTCGCTCTCGGCCAGGCGCAGCACGCGTTCCAGCACGGCGTGGATGTTGAGGCCCTCGTGCGGGCGCGCGGGCGCGGGCGAGAGCAGCCGTTCCAGCAGGGTGTTCAGGCGCTCGATCTCCGCGCCGATCAGGTCGATCAGCTCGCGCTCGTCCTGGTCGCGGTTGGCGGCGCGGCGCGCGAGCAGCTGCGCCGCGCCCTTCAGCCCCGCCAGCGGGTTGCGCAGCTCGTGCGCCAGGCCCTTGAGCGCGGCGCTGAGCGCGCTGGGCAGCGCGTGGGTGGGATCGAGCGCGGGGAACTCGTCGACCGGGTGCGCTTCCAGCAGCCAGCCGCCATCGTCCAGGCGGGTCAGCCAGCCCTCGGCGAAGCGCGGGCTCTCGCCGGGCAGGCCGATCGCCACCCGGTGCAGGCGCAGCACGTCGCGTTCCTGGTTGACCAGGAACCGCGCCATCGCGTCGCCCTGCATCTCCAGCGATGCCAGCGGCTGGTCCTGCACGCGCCGGGCGCTGACCCCCAGCCAGCGCGCGAAGGCCGGGTTGACCCCCCGCACGCGGCCGTCGGCATCGGCCCAGGCCACCGGAGTGCCGAGGCTCTCGAGCGAGGGAAGGACGGCGGTCGTCATGCGCATTGCACCAATGTAGTGCAAAGCGCCGGCCGGACGCCTGAACGCGCCTCAGCGCTGGCGTTGCTGGCGCAGCAGCGAGTGCAGGATGCGGGCGTCCTCGGCATCGAGGGTGCCGCCGAGGTCGTCGCGGCCGCGGAAATGGCGGTGGAACGCGCCGGCCGCGGCAGCCGGGTCGTCCAGCGGGTAGCCCAGCGCCTGCAGGCCCAGCCAGGGATCGAAGCCGGCCGGCGCGGGACCGTCGGCAGGATCGGGCCAGAGGCCGAAGCCGGCCGCGGCGAGCCTGTCCCAGGGGAAGAAGCGGCTCGGGTCGGTCTTGCGGCCGGGCGCCAGGTCGGCATGGCCGATGACCTCGCTGCGCGGGATGCGCAAGCGCGTGCACAGGTCGTCGAGCAACCGCAGCAGCGTGGCGATCTGTTCGGGCGCGAACGGTTCATGGCCGTTGTTGTCCAGCTCGATGCCGATCGAGGCCGAGTTGACGTCGCCGATCGTGCCCCAGCGGCCGGCGCCGGCATGCCAGGCGCGCTCGCTGTCGGGCACCAGCTGGTACAGCGCGCCGTCCTTGCCGACCAGGTAATGCGCGCTGACCCTGCCGCCGCTGTTGCGGGTGCGCAGCGTGCGCAGGCTCTGCTCCACCGAGTCCTGCTCGGTGTGGTGCAGCACGATCAGCACCGGCTGGCGCGGGTTGTGGTTCGGCGACGGCACCCATTGCGCCATCGGGTTGCGCGCCACGTGCGCGCAGGAGGCGAGCAGCGCCGCCATCAGCACGGGCAGCAGGGGAAAAGCGAAGCGTATGCGCGTGGCCATGGCCCATTGCAGCGGCGGCCAGGCCGCTTTGCAAGCCGCGCGCGACGGCGGGTGCGGCGGGAGCGACGGCGGATGCGGGGCGGACGAGCATGCGGACACCTCGATGGAACGGGCTCCGGGTGCTCCGCCCCAAGGAGTCCCGACACGACGACGACATTGGATATTCGGGGGAAAACGCCGGTCCGCGGGCCGCCCGCGGACCGGCACTGCTTGCTTACGATTCGTAGGCGGACTCGCCGTGCGAGGTGATGTCCAGGCCCTCGCGCTCGGCATCCTCGGCCACGCGCAGGCCGAACACGACCTTGGCGACCAGGAATCCGACCACCGAGACGAAGCCGATCCACACCAGCGTGATCAGCACGCCCTCGGTCTGGATCCAGACCTGGTGCAGCATGTCGTAGCCTTCGCCCTTCTGGCCGCCCAGCGACGCGGCGGAGAACACGCCGGTCAGGATCGCGCCGATGATCCCGCCCAGGCCGTGCACGCCGAACACGTCGAGGCTGTCGTCCGCGCCCAGCAGCTTCTTCAGGCCGGTGACGCCCCACACGCACAGCACGCCGCAGGCCAGGCCGATGGCGATCGCGCCGAACGGACCGACCGTGCCGCAGGCCGGGGTGATGCCGACCAGGCCGGCCACCATGCCCGAGGCCACGCCCAGCGCCGAGGACTTGCCCTTGACGATCTTCTCGGTCAACGACCAGCCCAGCACCGCGGCGGCGGTCGCCAGCAGCGTGTTGAGGAAGGCCAGCGCGGCGCCCGCGGTGGCTTCCAGGTTGGAACCGGCGTTGAAGCCGAACCAGCCCACCCACAGCAGCGAGGCGCCGACGAAGGTCAGCGTGACGTTGTGCGGCTTGATCGCCTCGCGGCCGAAGCCGGTGCGCTTGCCGACGAAGTAGGCGCCCACCAGGCCGGCGATACCGGCGTTGATGTGCACCACGGTGCCGCCGGCGAAGTCCAGCGCGCCCTTCTCGAACAGGAAGCCGCCGGTCGCCCAGACCATGTGCGCCAGCGGCAGGTAGCCGAAGGTGAACCAGATCACCGCGAACAGCAGCACCGCGGCGAAGCGCGCGCGCTCGGCGAACGCGCCGACGATCAGCGCGCCGGTGATGCCGGCGAAGGTGCACTGGAACGCGACGAACACGTACTCCGGCAGGCTCACGCCCTTGGTGAAGGTCGCGGCCAGGGTCTCGATGCTCACGCCCTTCAGCAGCGCCTTGTCGAGGTTGCCGACCCACGGGCCCTCGCCCGAGAACGCCAGGCTGTAGCCGTAGACCACCCACAGGATCGCGATCGTCGAGAACACCACCGCGACCTGGATCAGCACCGACAGCACGTTCTTGGCGCGCACCATGCCGCCGTAGAACAGCGCCAGTCCGGGCACCACCATCAGCAGCACCAGCAGCGTGGAGGTGAGCATCCAGGCGACGTCGCCCTTCTCGACCACCGGCGCCGGTTCGGCCTCGGCGGCCGGCGCCGCGGCGGCGGCCTGCGCATCCGGCAGCGGCTCGGTGGCCACCGGCTCGGTCGGGGCCGGCGCGGTCTGGGTCGCGCCGTCCTGGGCGTGGGCGGTATTGGCGCCGCCGAGCGCGGCCAGCGCGCTGAGCAGCATCAGCATGCAAACGGTGTAGAACCGGGCCTTCCACCCGGCGAAAAGACCAATCTTCATGTCGAGGTCTCCGAGTGGGGGTTAGAGCGCGTCGGCGCCGATTTCGCCGGTGCGGATACGCACGACCTGCTCGATCGCGGTGACGAAGATCTTGCCGTCGCCGATCTTGCCGGTGCCGGCCGCGGTCTGGATCGCCTCGACCACGGCGTCCAGGCGGTCGTCGGTGACGACGGTCTCGATCTTGATCTTCGGCAGGAAATCGACGACGTACTCGGCGCCGCGGTACAGCTCGGTGTGGCCCTTCTGCCGCCCGAAGCCCTTGACCTCGGTGACGGTGATGCCCGACACGCCCGCTTGCGACAGGGCTTCTCGCACCTCGTCGAGCTTGAACGGCCGGATGATGGCGGTGATCAGTTTCATGCGCATACCCCGATGGTGGAAGGAACCGGCCGGCATTGCGCCGACCGGCGGTTTCGAATCACCCGGGACGCCCATGCGGCGCCCCACTGCTTGCGCGAACCGTTTCCGGGCCTCCTGCGGGCGCCACGACGCCCGCGAACGTGGAGGAGGGCGAAGACCCGCGAACCGGCCCGTTCTCTCTTGCCCCTGGAGACCGGCGCATCAGCGCGCCGGCGTGTTGCCTGGCGTTCCCTCCCGCGACTCCCCAGCCGCGGGAGAGGGTGCGACGATGGCGAAGGTGGGAGGGGGAGCCTTCGCCATCGCCGCGGTTGCTCAGTTGGCGTAGTACAGCTGGTATTCCAGCGGGTGGGTCGCCGCGCGGAACTTGGTGACTTCCTGCATCTTCAGCGCGATGTAGCCGTCGATGAAGTCGTCGCTCATCACGCCGCCGGCCTTGAGGAACTCGCGGTCCTTGTCCAGCGCTTCCAGCGCCTGGTCGAGGCTGGAGCAGACCTGCGGGATCAGCTTCTCCTCTTCCGGCGGCAGGTCGTACAGGTCCTTGTCGCTCGGCGCGCCCGGGTCGATCTGGTTCTTGATGCCGTCCAGGCCGGCCATCATCAGCGCGGTGAAGGTCAGGTAGCCGGACTGCAGCGGATCGGGGAAGCGCATCTCGATGCGGCGCGCCTTCGGGTTGGAGACCCACGGGATGCGGCACGAAGCGGAGCGGTTGCGCGCCGAGTAGGCCAGCATCACCGGCGCCTCGAAGCCCGGTACCAGGCGCTTGTAGCTGTTGGTGCCCGAGTTGGCGAACGCGTTGATCGCCTTGGCGTGCTTGAAGATGCCGCCGATGTACCACAGCGCCAGCTGCGACAGGCCGCCGTAGCCGTCGCCGGAGAACAGGTTCTGCCCGCCCTTGGCCAGCGACTGGTGCACGTGCATGCCCGAGCCGTTGTCGCCGACGATCGGCTTGGGCATGAAGGTCGCGGTCTTGCCGTTGCGGTAGGCGACGTTCTTGATGATGTACTTCATCGTCAGCAGTTCGTCGGCCTTCTTGACCAGCGAGCTGAACTTGGTGCCGATCTCGCACTGGCCGGCGGTGGCGACCTCGTGGTGGTGCACTTCGGTCTCGATGCCGACCTGCTCCAGGGTCTTGACCATCTCCGCGCGCAGGTCGTGCAGCGAGTCGGTCGGCGGGACCGGGAAGTAGCCGCCCTTCACGCCCGGGCGATAGCCGCTGTTGCCGCCCTCGAACTTGGCGCCGGTGTTCCAGGCCGCCTCTTCCGAACCGATCTGGAAGAAGGTGTGGCCCATGTCGTTGGCGAAGCGGACCGAGTCGAAGATGAAGAATTCCGGCTCCGGGCCGAAGAAGGCCTGGTCGGCGATGCCGGAGGACTTCAGGTAGGCCTCGGCGCGCTTGGCGATGCCGCGCGGGTCGCGCGTGTAGGCCTGCATGGTGGCCGGATCGAGGATGTCGCAGGTCAGCACGAGGGTCGGATCGGCGTAGAACGGATCCAGGTAGGCGGTGTCCGCGTCGGGCAGCAGCACCATGTCCGACTCGTTGATGCCCTTCCAGCCGGAGATCGAGGAGCCGTCGAACATCTTGCCTTCCTCGAACAGCGAGGGCTCCACGATGCTGGCCGGGAACGTCACGTGCTGCTGCACGCCGCGCATATCGACGAAACGCAGGTCGACGAACTCGACCTTGTTGTCCTTGATCAGCTTCTCAACATTTTCCGCAGACATCGGAGAAAACCTCGGGTGAGTGGAGTGGTGAATGTGCCTGCTCTACAGCAATCGCCGTGCCAACTCCCGCACCGCCCCAACCCATTGATTCGTATGGGAATGGTTTCACGCGGCACTCACATTGCAGACCCATGTTGGTGCACATCGCAATGATTGCACCATTTTGGTGATTAAGCGGTTCACAGGTGGGCATGCTCTATGCTTGGGAGCCCCTCACGTCCCCGGAAAGCGCCCCGGCATGTCCGACCTGTTCTCCGCCCTCCTGCTGGGCATCCTCGAAGGCCTGACCGAATTCCTCCCGGTGTCCTCCACCGGCCACCTGCTGATCGCCGAGCAATGGCTGGGCCGGCGCTCGGACTTCTTCAACATCGTCATCCAGGCCGGCGCGATCCTGGCGATCACCCTGGTCTACCGGCAACGGCTGTGGGCGCTGGCCACCGGGCTGGGCGACCGCGCCAACCGCGACTACGTCGCCAAGCTGGTCGGAGCCTTCGCGGTCACCGCGGTGGTCGGCCTGGTGGTGCGCAAGGCCGGCTGGGAACTGCCCGAAACGGTGCAGCCGGTCGCCTGGGCGCTGATCATCGGCGGCGTCTGGATGATGGTGGCCGAGCACTTCGCCGGACGCCTGCCCGAGCGCGACGTGGTGACCTGGAAAGTCGCCATCGCGGTCGGCCTGGCGCAGGTGGTCGCCGGCGTGTTCCCCGGCACCTCGCGTTCGGCCACCACCATCTTCGTGGCGATGCTGCTGGGCCTGAGCAAGCGCCCGGCGGCGGCCGAATTCGCGTTCCTGGTCGGCATCCCGACGATGTTCGCGGCCAGCGGCTACGCGTTCCTGGAGCTGTTCCACGATGGCGGCATCGGCCGCGAGGACTTCATCGACGTCGGCGTGGCCTTCGCCGCCGCGGTGGTGACCGGGTTCGCCGTGGTGAAGTGGCTGCTCGGCTACATCAAGTCGCACAAGTTCACCGCCTTCGCCTGGTACCGCATCGCGCTGGGCGTGGCGCTGCTGGTCTGGCTGCCGGCGACGGGCGCCTGATCCGCCGTCGCCATCGCGGCCGGATCCCGTCGGCGTTATCGGGCCCTGCCGATGTGTCCCGCCTGCGCGGGAACGGCAGGGACCGGCGCGGCGTGGCGATCGCGGCCACGGACGCGATGGCAGCGGTTGCGTGATCCTTGCGCCGCGCTCCTCGAGCGGCCGCCGAACACGCAAGGAAGCACGTCACGGCAGCCGCATGGCGGATCGAAGCGACCCGCCCACGCGGCGAAAGCCGCTGCCATCGACGCCTGCTGCCCGAGCGAGCAACCGATGGAAGAGCCGCCGGGACCGAAGTCCCTTCCGTAAACCCTCCCCCGAAAAGAAGACAGCGCCCGCTCCGAATTCCGCCACCGGGGCCAAATAGTCGATAGGCTTGGGCGCGCACATCCGAAGGAGAATCCTCCATGAAGACCCTGATGCTCGTGCCCGCGCTCGCCGCCCTGCTGGCGGCCTGCAGCAACCCGTCCTCGGACACCGCCACGCCGCCCGGCGAACTGCCCGGCACCGGGACACCGCCCGCCACCGCCCCGGCCACCGCCCCGGCCGCCTCCACGGACCTCGCCGCCACGCTGGCGGCCCACCACTGGCACCTGGAGAAGGCCGAGGACGGGCAGGGGAGCCCGCTGAACGCCCTGTTCGTCGACGGGCAGCCGCCGTTGCAGCTGGATTTCGGCGACGGCCGCGTTTCCGTCTCGCACCTGTGCAACCGCCGCGGCGGCAGCTATACGCTGGAAGGCGGAACCCTGCAGGTCGGGCGCATGGCCTCGACGATGATGGCCTGCCCGGAACCGGGTCGGATCGAGCAGGAGAAGGCGGCCGGACAGGCGCTGGAGGGCAGCTTCGCCATCGCGGTGGACGGCGGCGGCGCCGAGCCCAGGCTGACCCTGAAGCGGCAGGACGGCACCCTCCTGGTGCTTGCCGGCACGCCGACCGCGGAGACGCGCTACGGCGGTCCGGGCGAGCAGGTGTTCCTGGAAGTCGCCGCGCAGACCCGGCCGTGCAGCCATCCGCTGATCCCGGACAAGCAGTGCCTGCAGGTGCGCGAGCTGCGCTACGACGCCAACGGCCTGCGCCAGGGCGAGCCGGGCGGATGGCAGAACTTCTACGACGACATCGAGGGCTACCAGCACCAGGACGGCGTGCGCAACGTCCTGAGGGTGCGGCGCTACACCCGCCAGGACGTCCCCGCCGACGCGTCCAAGTACGCCTACGTGCTGGACATGGTCGTGGAATCGGAAACGGTGAAGCCCGCGCCGTGAGCGGGTTCGTCCGCGGCGGCCCGGGCCGCCGCGGACCGCAGGCTCAGCCGCGCAGCTTGGGATTGAGCGTGTAGGTGCCGTGGATGGCCGTTTCGGCCAGTACATGGCCCTGCATCGCGCGCAGCACGTCGCCGGCCTCGAAGCGGGCCGGCAGCGCCAGCCTGTCCACGTCCAGCGCGAACAGGCGGAAAAAATAGCGGTGCAGGCGCAGGTCGTTGAAGGGCGGGTAGGGGCCGTCGTACCCCAGGTAGTCGCCGGCCATGTCGGGATTGCCCGCGAACCAGCCGGTATAGCTGTTCACGCCCTGGCGCGCGCCGGCCGGGCCGGCGGGATCCGGCTTGCCCTTGGCGACGAAGCCGTCGCTACAGCTGCCGGCGGCGATCTCGCGCACGTCGGCCGGGATGTCGGCCATCACCCAGTGCACGAAGTCGGTGCGCGGCTGGTCGACCGGGATCTCCACGTCCTCGCGGCCCACGGTCTCCGGCACGGTCGGCACGTCCGGGTCGATGCACAGCAGCGCGAACGAGCGCGTGCCGGCCGGCACCTCGCTCCACGCCAGGTGCGGGTTGCGGTTGGGCGCGAAGCCCTCCGGCGTGCCGGCGGCGAATTCGGCCGGGATCGGCTTGCCGTTCTCGATGCTCTGGCTGGTCAGGCGCATGTCTCGATCTCCTGCGGGGACGTTTCGGGATGCCGGCGGCCGCAAGGACGGGCAGGGGCGCGACGGCGCGACGTCCCCTCGTCCCCGCGACCGGCGGCGGCGATCTTCATTCGGGCGCGTAACCCAGGCGCGCGGCGACCGGCGCCAACCTCGCGAACGGGCCCGCCAGCAGGCCGGCGTAGTCGCGCCAGCGGCCGCTCGCCATGCGCGGCGCGCCGACCGACGGCAGCACCGGGAATGGTTGCCCGAAGGTCTCGCCGAGCACCCGCGCCACGCCCTGCGGATCGGCCTCGACGCCGTCCAGGCGGATCAGCTGGTGCGGGTAGAGGTCCTGCTCGTGCAGCACCGCGACCTGTTCCAGCATCGTCGCCAGCCAATCGGCGGCCTGTTCGGGCGACTGGATCGCCAGCGGCGCCGGCGCACCGAAGGCGAGCCAGTCCAGCAGCATGTCGCGCGGGTCGCGCAGCGCGATCGCCAGCCGACCCTCGGGCAGGTGCGGGCGCAGCGCCTGCAGCAGCGCGTTGTCCCACCACAGCAGCCAGTCGATGACGTTGCCGTCGGCGATGCCGCGCCGCGGCAGTTGCGCCTTCCAACCTTCCACCAGCGCCGCCGGGGCCAGCTCGCCCGAAGCCAGCTTTGCCAGCGTGTGGTAGTTCTGGAACGCGTCCTGCGGCGGCTGGGTGCCGAAGCGGTCGCCGCGCAGCACCCGGCTGGCCGCGCCCATCACCGCGACCACGCGCTCGACCTGCGAGCCGGGCGCGCCCCACACGAGCAACGGCCGTGCGCTCACCTGTTCCGGGATCGCAGCCAGCTCCGGCCATTGCGCCGGCTGGCGCTCGGCCTGCGGCGGCAACGGCAGCCGGTGCGGGGCCTGCTCGCGGTGGAATTCCATCCAGGTCTCCAGCGCGTCCTGCGGCTGCCCGGCGCGGTCCTGCACCTGTCCCAGCCAGGGCCGCAGCACGGTGCGCTGCGGCGCGGGCAGGCGTTCCATCAGCATGCGCACGTGCGCCACCGCCGCGGGCGGATCGCGCTGCAGCAGGGCGTCGACGATGCGTTCCTCGCCACTGATCCGGCCCGGCTCGACCGCCACGATCTGGCGCGCGACCGCCTCGGCCCGCTCGCCGTCGCCTTGCATGTCGTGGATGCGCAGCAGCGTTTCCAGCGCCGGCAGGTGTCCGGGCATGGCCTGCAGCCAGCGCTCGGCCACCTCGCGCGCCGCTTCGCCGCCGACCGGCTCGATCGCCAGCCGCGCTCGCCACAGGTCGTGCGCCCGGCTCGTGGTCGCCAATGCCGCTTCCAGCGTGGCGCGGGCGTCGTCGACCGCCCCCAGGCGCTCCCAGGCCGCGAGCGACGCCTGCAGGGTGCGGCGATCGTCCGGCATGGCGGCCAGGGCCTGCTTCAAGTGCGGCACGGCTTCGGCCGGGCGGCCCGCCTGCAGTTCGAACTCGCCCGCCAGCCGCCGCATCGCCGGCGTGTCGCCACCGGGCTGCGTCAGCACGTCCTGCAAGGCCTCGATCGCGTCTCCCAGTCGCCCCTGGCGCTGCGCCAGCTGCGCGACCAGCGCGCGCAGCGCGGTGCCCGGCGGGTTCATCTCGATCACGCGCTGGAACGCGCGCTCGGCGAAGGCGAAGTGCCCTTTCTGCAGGTAGGCGAAGCCGAGCGAGAACAGCACGCGCGGATCGCCCGGCAACTGCGAGGACGCACGCGAGAGCAATGCCAGGGCGCGGTCGATGTCGCCGCGATGCAGGGCCACCGTGCCTTCCAGCGCGGCGACATGCGGGTGGTCGGCCGCCACCCGCGCCGCGGTGCGTGTCAGGCGCTCGGCCTCGTCCAGGTCCTGCCGCGCGATCGCCAGGTGCGCCTGCATCACGTAGGACGCGAGCTGGTTGGGATCGAGCGAAGTGCTCTGCGCCAGCGCACTGTCGGCGGCGGCCAGGTCGCGGCTGGCGATCAGCAGCCCGGCGCGCTGCAGATGCAGCTCGGCCTCCTCCGGCGCCAACGCGATCGCCGCATCCACCGCCGCCAGCGCCCCGGCGATATCGCCCTGCTGCTGCAGCGCCACGCCCAGCCACCGCTGCGCCGCCGCTGCATGCGCCTCCTGCGCCACCCACTCGCGCGCCAGCGCGACCGCATCGTCGGCCGCATCGCGGCGCAGGGCTTGGAGGATCTGTTCTTGCATGGCGTCGGCGTGTCGGGGCAAACCCCTATTGTACCGGCCGCCAGCAGCCCCGCCCCGGCTTTCGAAGTCCGCGGATCCCCGCCTTCGCGAAGATGGCGTCAGATGGATGGCATAGGTCGGGCAGGGAGCGGAAAAGCCACTGGATCCTCGCCCCCGCTTGCCGGGCATTACTCGATTGCGCTCAGTGCCGCGCGAACCGGCGGCCCTACGCTCCTCCTGCCTCGTGGGGACGACGGCGGAAAGCACCCGGCGAGCATCGGTCCCAACGCAACCGGCAACGCCCGGCATCAACCGCCCGGCGCGGCATCCGACGCGGCCAGGTCCAGCCGCTCCGCCACCCACCGCTCTGCGAATCCGTCCCCGCGGGCATTCTCGAGGAACCCGCAATGCCCGCCCCAGTGCGCCACTTCCAGGTGCGCACTCGCCGGCAACCGCAGGTTGCGGAAATCCTCGAACGGGATCACCGGATCGTCCTCCGCCATCAGGACGTCCGCCGGCACCTGCAAACCGGCCAGCCTGTCCCCGGCGATGGAATAACTGTCGAAATACGCCTCCAGCGTGCCATGGCCGGTATGGCGCTCGGCCAGCCAGGCCATCAGCCCCCGCATGTCCATCGCCAGGGTCGCATCGTCGTAGCCGTGCTGCTCCGGGAACAGCGCGCGCTTGCGCAGCAGCGATTCGCGCCACTTGCGCCGGAAATACCAGTCGTAGAACTGCGGGCCGCTCTCGATGCGCTCCATCGTGGCCGCCGGGTCCAGCAGCGGGCACACCGCCGCCACGCGTTCCAGCGGCAGGCCCGCGCCCGGCGCGCGCAGGCCCAGCCGCAGCGCGAAATTGCCGCCCAGCGAATAGCCCGCGGCCAGCAACCGCGGCGCCGGGAAGCGCCGCCACAGGTCGCAGGCGGCGTTGACGACCTCGTCCAGGCGATCGGAATGGAACAGGTCCACGTTGAGGTGGTGGGTCCCGCCGTGATCGCGGAAGTTCAGCCGGAACACCTGGTAGCCCCGCTCGAGCAGGCGCGCGGCGGTCATCCGCATGTAGTTGGAATCGGCGCTGCCCTCCCAGCCGTGCAGCAACAGCACCGTGCCGCGCGGCGCGGACCCGCGCGGCACGCTCAGCCAGCCCTGCAGGCGCACGCCGTCGCCGCCGTCGAGGATGTGCTCGGTGGTGATCGCGCCGGTCGCCGCCAGCAGGCGCTCGCCGCGGCGGCGGCGCAAGCCGCTGGAACCGAGCACCGACTGCACGTGCGGATTGCGCAGCCAGCGCGGCGGGTTGAAGTCCTCGGCGTTCATGCGTGCGCGCCTGCGCGCCGGCCGGCGATCGGGAGGCGGGGGGCGCGGGCCGCTCGCATGGCCCGGTCAGGATTCCATCGCCGCGACGATGCGCGCGCGCGAGGTCTCGGCGATGCGGCGCCGGCCTTCCAGGTCGTGCGCGGCGATCGGCTCGAGGAAGTGGATCTCGGCCACGCGCGACGGCTCGCCGAGCAAGCGCAGGAAGTTGGCGAAGAAGCTCTCGCCCGGGCCGAACGCGACCAGCGTCTGGGCGTTGCCGCGCTCGCCGTAGCGCAGCGCCACCGGCTGCACCGGCACGCCGGCCTCGACGCCGGCCTGGAAGATGCGCGCATGGAACGGCCCGACCTCCTCGCCGCCGCGGGTGCGCCCTTCCGGGAACACGCCGACCGAACGGCCGCTGCGCAACCGCTGCAGCATGGCCTGCAGCACGCCGCCGAGCGACTCGGTGCTGCCGCGCTGGTGGAAGATGGTCTGGCCGCGCGCGGCCAGCCAGCCGATCAGCGGCCAGCCGGCGATCTCGCGCTTGGCGACGAAGCCCATCACGCGCTGGCTGTGCAGGACGCAGATGTCGACCCAGCACACGTGGTTGGCGACGAACACGGTCGGACCGTTCAACGGCGCGCCGAAGCGGCGCAGGCGGAATCCGAAGATGCGCATCAGGTTGCCCTGCCACCAGCGGATCATGAACTGCTCCAGGGTGTCGTGCGCGCCCAGGCGGATGTTGGCCAGCGGCGGCACCACGATGCACAGCAACGTGACCGGCAGGCCGAACAGGACATGCAGGAGCAGCAGCGGCACGCGGTACAGGTAGCGGAACCAGCGCAGCGTGCCGCCGGCGTCGCGCGTGGCGGGCAGGGATGACTCGCTCATTCGGGCAAGGTACCGGAAAACGTGTGAGGAAGCGCGGTTATTGTGGCAGCGAATGCCGCCCCGCGCAGTGCCGTGGATGGGCGAACGTGTTCCAGCGGTGGAGCGCGCGCGGGCAGGCTTGGCCGAGCGGGCCGGCGCGCTAGCGCCGCGCCACCACCGCCAGGGTCAGCCGCGAGACGCACACGCGCCGGCCGGCCTCGTCCTCGATCACGATGTCCCAGACCTGCGTGCTGCGCCCGACGTGGACCGCCCGCGCCGTGCCGGTCACGACGCCCTGGGTGACCGCGCGCAGGTGGTTGGCATTGATCTCCAGGCCCACGCAGACCTCCGCGGCCGGGTCCACGCACAGGTTGCCCGCGCTGCTGCCGAGCGTCTCGGCCAGCACCACCGAGGCGCCGCCGTGCAGCAGCCCGTAGGGTTGGCGGGTACGCGCATCGACCGGCATGGTCGCCCGCACCCAGTCCTCGCCGGCCCCGGTGAAGACGATGCCGAGGTGTTCGATCAGCGTGCCGCGGCTGAGCGCGTTAAGTTCATCGAGGGAGACGGGGGCGCGGAAGGTCATTGGGGATTGGGGATTGGGGATTGGGGATTGGGGATTGGGGATTGGGGATTGGGGATTGGGGATTCGGGATTGGGGATTGGGGATTGGGGATTCGGGATTCGGGATTCGGGAAGAGCATCCTGCCTGGGTCGAGCGATTCGCGGCTTTTTTGGTTTTTCCTGTGGGAGGGACTTCAGTCCCGACAGTGGGCCGGTACCGCCCGTCGGGACTGAAGTCCCTCCCACAACGGTCCTCCCGCCGGAACTGGCTGTTCCGGCGCCCGAGTCCCGGCTTCCCTAAAGAATCGGCACCAGGCCGGCCCCGAACGCCGTCAACATCCGCACCAGCAGCCACTTCGGGCCGACGTTGACCTCGGGGAAGTCGCCGACCACGACATAGCATTCGTGGAAACGCGGGTCCTGGCGCTTGAGCGGGAACGGGCAGTCCGGGCCGGGCTTGAACTCGTAGTTGGTGGCATAGCGCCAGGGCCAGAAATCCAGCACCGGCAGGGCCTCGGAGACCTTGCCGACGCTGTAGTTGAGCCCGCCGATGACCGGCGGCTTGACCCGCGGCGCCACCGTCCAGGAATTCTCCGGCGAGATGTCGCGCTCGATGCTGGCCGCCAGCGCCCGCGCGAACGCCGGGTCGTCGATCACCACCGCGCCCTCGGTGTTGTAGTTCTCGCTGCGCGGATCGAAGTTGTGCGTGCCGATCACGCCGACGCGGCGGTCCACCACCAGCGACTTGGCGTGCAGGCCCATGCGCGCGCCGTCGCGGGTGACCGGCAGCGGCTTGTTGACCGCGCGCGTGCCCAGGAACGACGGCCGGGTCTCGGTACGCAACAGCCGCCGGTCGACCGCGCTGCCGCCCTGGCGCCGGCTGCCGCCGAACCCGCCGCTGCCGCGCGCGGCGTTGCCGAGCGCGCTGCCGCCGACCACGCGGTTCTCGCGGCGGTTGTCGCCGTTGCCGCCGAGCGGGTGCGGCACCAGGTTGCCGTAGTCGACCGGCGCGTCCAGCGGGAACGGCTTGTACTCGTAGATGTTGAAGCCCAGCTCGCGCATGTTGCGGCGCTTGTACTTGTAGGACAGCGCGTAGACGATCGGGTTGTCGGTGGCGGCCAGGCTGTTGGTCGACACCACGATGCGCGGCGGGCGCTCGCGCTTGCGCAGGTCGCGGAAGATCTGCTGCGCCGGCTTGGACAGCACCAGGTACGGCGTCTGCAGCATCACCTCCTCCTGCGCGCCGGCGATCAGCCCGTCCAGCTCGGGCGCGGTCGCTACCGCCTTGGCCGCGTGTTCCTTGCGGTGCTTCTGCGGCAGGTCGGCGTAATAGCGCACGCGCCGCACCGGCAGCGCGGTGTCGACGAAGCGTTCGCGGACGAACGCCGGGTCGGCGGCCTCCGCCTGCACCCGCGCGACCCGGTCGGGCCGCTGGAACGCCGCCGGGGGCATCGCCGGCGCGCCCTGCCGCAGCAGCAGGCGCCCGACGTCGTTGAGCCGCTCGGCCGGCACGCTGCGCTGGGCCCGCCAGAACGCGTCGAAGTTGGCCGCCATCGCGCGCGCCTCCGGCCCGGCGATCATCACGTCGCGGTCGCGGAAGTTGTACTCGCTGTCCCAGTCGTAATAGTCGTCCTGGTAGTTGCGCCCGCCGACCACGCCGATCACGTCGTCGATGACCAGCAGCTTGTTGTGCATGCGCTGGTTGAAGCGGCGGAAGCAGCACAGCACGCTGCCGGCGTAGTCGAAGTAGTTGAGCTTGGCCTTGCCGAAGGTCGGGTTGTAGATGCGCAGCTGGAAGTTCTGGTGCGCGCTGGCCAGCGCGCCGAGGATCTGCAGGTCCGAGATCGCCGAGAGCTGGTCGATCAGCACCCGTACCTTGACCCCACGCCGGGCCGCGTCGAGCAGCGCGTCCATCACCAACCGCGCGCTGTCGTCCTTGTCGAAGATGTAGGTCTGCAGGTCGATGCTGCGGGTGGCGGCATGGATCAGGTTCAGGCGCGCCACCAGCGCCTCTTCGCCATGGTCGAGGATGGTCGCGTAGTGGCGCGGCGCCTTCGGGGTGGACTGGCTGATCGCCGTCCCGCCCAGCGCGCGCAGCGGCGAAGGCCGGGCGCAGCGGTCGGGCCGGTCGCAGTCGAGCGTGGTCTGGCGCGCCGCCGCGGCGATGGCGGCGGCCTGCCCGCGCTGGGCGTTGGACAGGCTGGCGCAACCGCTGGCGAACAGCACGGTTGCCAGCATCAGGTACCGCAGCAGGCGATTCACGGTTGCGGCGTCTCCTGCAGGCGCGCGCGCAATACGAAGGTCACCCTGTCGCCCAGGGCCACCTGCCAACTGTCCATCCCATAGCGTCCACGCAGGACCGTACCGCGGCTGATCACGTCGCAATCATAGCCCGGACGGTGGCATTCCGGCGGCATCACCGTCAGCGTCTCCAGGTGGCTGACCCCGCGCAGGGTGAGCGTGCCGACGATGTCGCCGCCGTGTTCGGCCACCGCCGGCGAGTACGGCAGCGAGTCGAACTGCACCACCGGGTAGCGCGCCACGTCGAAGAAGTCCTCGCCGCGCATCCAGGCCGTGTAGCGCGGCTTGCCGGGGATCTCGACCTGGCCGGTGTACATCCGCAACCGGACCTGGTGGCGGCCGTCCGGCAGCACCTGGATCTCGCCGTCGAACTGGCGGAACACGCCGGTGATCTTCTGCCCGAAGCGGGTGCGGATCTCGAAGCCGAACTGCGAGCGGGCCGGGTCCAGCGCCAGTTTCTGCTGCGCCAGCGCCGACGGCGCCCAGTACAGCGCCAGCAACGCGGCCGCGATCCAGCGCCCGGCCACGGCCCACCACGCCGCCGCGCCGCGCCGGCGTCCACGCGCTCCCCCTGTCTTGCCCCTTGCTGTCCTTCCTGTACGTCGCCCGATCCGGCCTTCCGCGACAGGCATCATGGGCAAGCTCTCAGGGCCACCAGAATGCGGTCAGGCGGGCGATGCCGGGCTCGATCGTGGCCTCCGCCGGCAGCGCCAGCAGCGCGATCGAGGCGGTCGGCATGCCCCGGTAGTCGCCCGACTGGCCGCTGTGCATCAGCGCCACCAGCCGCTCCAGGCCGGGGTTGTGCCCGACCAGCAGCAGCCGTTCGGCCTCGCGGTGCTCGTCGACGATCCCGGCCAGCGTGCCCGGGGTGGCCTCGTAGATGCGCTCATCCAGCCGTTGCTCGATGTAGCCGGTCAGCCCGAGCACGGCCTCCAGCGTCTCGCGGGCGCGCCGCGCCGGCGAGCACAGCACCCGGTCCGGGACCAGCCGCTGCTCGCGCAGCCAGCGCCCGGCCGCCTCGGCCTCGGCGATGCCGTGCGGGGACAGCGGGCGATCGAAATCGGCCTGGCCGGTGTCGGCCGGCTCGGCGTGGGCGTGTCGCAGCAGGATCAGTTCGCGCATGTCTGTTTCCCGGGCTCAGGCCTTGTCCAGCCACGCCAGCAGCGGTTCCCAGTCCTGCTGGTGCTCGCGGACCTGGGCGGAACGGTAGTCGAACAGGCTGCGTCCCAGCCCGGCCAGCACCACGTAGGCCTGGGTGTCGCGCAGCTGGGCGACCAGCGGGTACGGCCAGGTGCCGATCATCTCCACGGCCTGCTGGGTGGTCTGGGTCCAGGGCTTGCTGCGGTTGAGCACCAGCCCGACCGGCAGCTTGCGCTGGTGCACCCGCGGCACCTTGGCGAGCGTGTTGAGGAAGCCGACCACCGCCTCGATGTCCAGCGCCGAGGCCAGCACCGGCACCACCACCGCGTCGGCGCGTTCCAGGAAGGGTTCCAGGTCGTCGGCCATCGCCCCGGCGGGGACGTCGATGACGACCCGCTGGGTGTCCTCGGGGACCGCGGCGATCCACTTGCGCTTGCGGGTGGCGTCGACCGGCAGCACCGCCGACTCCAGCGCGGCGCGGCGCTCGGCCCAGCGGGTGGACGATCCCTGCGGATCGGCGTCCGCCAGCACGGTCCGCTTGCCCTGCAATGCCGAATGCGCGGCCAGGTTGGTGGCGATCGTGGTCTTGCCCACGCCACCCTTGGAGCCCGCCACCAGGAACGTCTTCATGCACGCCTCGCTTCCGGGAACAGGCGGGCAGCGTACACCGCGTGATGGTGAGGAGGTAGTCGAACGATGTGACAGCCGCGCCCGGCGCGGGGCAGTCCGCCCCCCCGCCGGCGCTGTCAACCGGCCAGCCGCGGCAACAGCCAGGCCCAGGCCGGCAGCGTCAACAGCGACAGCAGGATGCTGTAGCCGACCATCGCCGCGGCCAGACGCGGGGCGAGCCGGTGCGAGATCGCCAGCGCGGCGGCGGTGATCATCGTCGGCATCGCCGTCTCCAGCACGTTGGCCTGGAGCATCAGGCCATGCAGGCCGAGCGCCCACGACAGCGGCACCGACAGCACCGGCACCAGCACCAGCTTGAGCAGCAGGCCGATGCCGAGCGGCTTGAGCTCGTCGGCCGGCAGGCGCAGCTGCAGCGAGAACCCCACCGCCAGCATCACCAGCGGCAGCATCGCGTCGGCCAGGCTCTTCAGCGCCGCGCCGATCCATGCCGGCGGCTGTTCCGGCATCAGCGTGGCGGCGAACACCAGCGCCCACAGCGGCGGGAACCGCGCCACCCGCCACACGATCGCGCGCGCGCTCGGCGGCGTGTCGCCGCTGTAGCGCGCCAGCACGTACAGCCCGTAGGTGGACAGCAGCACGAACGTGCCGAACTGGTCGTACACGACCGCGTAGGGCAGCGCGGCGTCGCCGAGCAGCGCGCGCACCATCGGGAAGCCGATGAAGCTGGAATTGGTGAACACCACGCACATCAGCAACGCCGCGTGCTCCTCGCGGCGGAAGCCGAACAGCCGCGTGCACAGCGCCACCAGCCCGGTCGCGGCGGCGGCCAGCAGCCACGGCGTGGCCACGACGCCGGCCAGGGCGCCGTCCAGGTGCAGGCGCGGCACGTAGGTCAGCACAGAAGCGGGCAGGCACACGTACAGCACGACGCGGTTGAGCACGTCGGCGGTGTTCTCCGGCAAGGCGCGCAGGCGAGCGAACAGCAGGCCAAGCGCCAGCATCGCCAGGATCAGCGCGAATGCATCGAAAGCCATGTCAGCGGTACGACGGGAGCGTGGGGGAACTCAGGATCGCATACGCGTCCGCCCGGCCGGTGCCGGCCGGGCACGCCTCACGGCCAGGCCGGCGGATTGGCTTGCCAGGCCGCCAGCACGTCGGCCAGCGTGGCGCGATCGGCCTCGCTCCAGTCCGGCAGCTGCGTGGCGAGATTGGCGCCGTTGCCCCACTTGTCCGGCCAGGTACGCATCGCCGCGCCGTACCACTGCAGGGCCTCGTCCTTGCGGCCGGCGCGCCACAGCCCGAGCGCGAGCGTCGGCGGCAGCCACTCCGGCGTGGCCGGGCGGCCGTTGGCCAGCAAGGCCCATTGCTCGACGGCCCTGGCGGCGTCGCCGACGCGCAGCAGGTCCCAACCGTAGTTCCAGATCACCGTCCGGTATTGCTGGCTGTTGCTGGACATGCTCTCGATCGCCGCGCGGTAGAGCTGCTCGCCGAGCTCGCGGCGGCCGCTGCGGAACGCGATGCCGGCCAGTTGCACGCGCGCCTCCACCGCGCGCGGGTCGCGCTGCACGATCGAGGCGAGCCGGTCGACCACGGCGTCGCCCTGGCCCGGCACGGCCACGATCGCGCGCGTCGTCGACCTGTCCTCGTCGAAGTAGAACTCCTTGGGCTTGGGCAAACCCTGCGCCTGCACCCCGAAGCAGGCGAGCCCCAGCAGGGCCCATGTCCAGGCCCATGCATTTGCAACTTTCACGATCTCTTCCCCCTAGCACCTGCGGCAAAGCTCCTCCCGGGCCCATCCTAACCCAGCAGAGTGAGCACACGGCCCCAGGACGAAAAATACGCGCTGTTACAATCCCGCGGTCACGGGGGATCTCCATCGAGTCGAGGTTCCCGCCCGCCACCCCACCGGGAACGCCATGACCAGCATCGCCGAATCCACGCCGCCTTCCCCTGCCGTCACCCCGGCGCCCGGCACTGTGGATGCGGACTACACGCTCGAGCACAAGTACACCCGCACCGACGGCCGCATCTACCTGAGCGGCGTGCAGGCGCTGGTGCGGCTGCCGTTGATGCAGCGCCTGCGCGACGACGCGGCCGGGCTCGATACCGCCGGCTTCATCAGCGGCTACCGCGGCAGCCCGCTGGGCGGGTTCGACCTGGAGCTGTGGCGCGCGCGCAAGCACCTGGAGGCGGCCAAGGTGAAGTTCACACCGGGCCTCAACGAGGACCTGGCGGCGACGATGGTGTGGGGCACGCAGCAGGTGCCGCTGTTCCCCGGCGCCACCGTCGATGGCGTGTTCGGCATGTGGTACGGCAAGGGGCCGGGCGTGGACCGCAGCGGCGACGTGTTCAAGCACGGCAATGCCGCCGGGACCTCGCCGCATGGCGGCGTGCTGGCGCTGGCCGCCGACGACCACGCCTGCCGCAGCTCCTCGCTGCCGCACGGCAGCGAGGAGGAGTTCGTCAGCGCGATGATGCCGGTGCTCAATCCGGCCGGCGTGCAGGACATCCTCGACCTCGGCCTGGTCGGCTGGGCGATGAGCCGGTATACCGGGCGCTGGGTGGGCTTCAAGACCATCGCCGAGACCGTGGAGTCCTCGGCCTCGGTGGACGTGGACCCGTTCGCGCGCCGGATCGTGCTGCCGGAGGACTTCGAGCTGCCGCCGGGCGGGTTGAACATCCGCTGGCCCGACCCGCCGCTGGAGCAGGAGATGCGCCTGCACCGCTACGCGGTCAAGGCGGCGCAGGCGTTCGCGCGCGCCAACGGCATCGACCGGACGGTGATGGACTCGCCGCGGGCGCGGCTGGGCATCGTCACCACCGGCAAGAGCTACCTGGACGTGCTGCAGGCGCTGGAGTACCTGGGCCTGGACGAGCGCGCCTGCGCCGACATCGGCATCCGGCTCTACAAGGTCGGCATGACCTGGCCGCTGGAGCCGCAGGGCATCGCCGCGTTCGCGCGCGGGCTCGAGGACATCGTGGTGGTCGAGGAGAAGAAGGCCTTCATCGAGTCGCAGATGAAGGAGCTGTTCTACAACTGGCCGGCCGCCTGGGGCTCCCGCCCGAGCATCGTCGGCAAGTACGACGAACGGGGCGAGTGGATCCTGCCGTCGACCGGCGAGTTGACCCCGGCCACCATCGCCGCGGTGATCGGCAAGCGCGTCCAGCGCTTCTTCGACAGCGAATCGATCGAGCAGCGGCTGCGCTGGATGGAGCAGAAGGAAGCGGAGATGGCGCTGCCGCGCGCGCATTTCCCGCGCGTGCCGCACTACTGCTCCGGTTGCCCGCACAACACCTCGACCGTGGTGCCGGAAGGCTCGCGCGCGATGGGCGGCATCGGCTGCCACTACATGGTGACGTGGATGGACCGGCGCACCGACACCTTCACCCACATGGGCGGCGAAGGCGTGTCCTGGTCCGGGCAGGCGCCGTTCACGACCACGCCGCACGTATTCCAGAACCTCGGCGACGGCACCTATTTCCACAGCGGCACGCTGGCGATCCGCCAATCGGTGGCCACCGGCGTCAACATCACCTACAAGATCCTCTACAACGACGCGGTGGCGATGACCGGCGGCCAGCCGGTGGACGGCACGCTGACCGTGCCGGACATCGCCCACCAGATGCGCGCCGAGGGCATCCACGCCATCGTGCTGGTGTCCGACGACATCGGCAAGTGGACGCGCCGCCGCGAGCTGTTCCCGGCCGACGTGGAATTCCACGACCGCGCCGAGCTCGACGAGGTGCAAAAGCGCCTGCGCGAGGTCAAGGGCGTGTCGATCCTGATCTACGACCAGACCTGCGCCACCGAGAAGCGCCGCCGCCGCAAGCGCGGCAAGCTGCCCGATCCGGCCAAGCGCACCCTGGTCAACTCGCTGGTCTGCGAAGGCTGCGGCGATTGCGGCGAGAAGAGCTTCTGCGTGTCGGTGCTGCCGAAGGAGACCGAGTTCGGGCGCAAGCGCGAGATCGACCAGTCCAATTGCAACAAGGATTTCTCCTGCGTGTCCGGCTTCTGTCCGAGTTTCGTCACCGTGCACGGCGGGCGGCTGCGCAAGGGCAGGAAGGACGATGCGAACGCGCTGCTGGAGCACCTGCCCGAGCCGGCGTTCCGCAGCGACCTCGCGCGGCCCTGGAACATCCTGATCACCGGCGTGGGCGGCACCGGCGTGGTGACGATCGGCGCGCTGCTCGGCATGGCCGGGCACCTGGAAGGCAAGGGCGCGACCGTGCTCGACCAGACCGGGCTGGCGCAGAAGGGCGGCGCGGTGACCACCCACTTCCGGATCGCGCGAAGCCCGCAGGAGCTGCACGCGGTGCGCATCGCCGCCGGCGAGGCCGACCTGGTGCTGGGCTGCGACATGGTCGTGGTCAACGACTACTCGGCGCTGTCGAAGGTGCGCGCCGGCCGCTCGCAGGTCGTGCTCAACACCTACGAGGCGATGCCGGGCACCTTCACCACGCGTCCGGACATGCAGTTCCCGGCCGCGGAGATCGTCGCCGGCGTGCGCGTGGCGCTGGGCGGGCGCGATCCGCTGCTGCTCGACGCCACCCAGCTGGCCACCGCGCTGCTGGGCGACGCGATCGCCACCAACCTGTTCATGCTCGGCTACGCCTGGCAGCTCGGCCTGGTGCCGGTGTCGTTCGCCGCGCTGATGCGCGCGATCGAACTCAACGGCGCCGCGGTGGCAATGAACAAGCAGGCGTTCGCATGGGGCCGGCTGGCCGCGATCGACCTGCCGGCGGTGCAGCGCGCGGCCGGCCTGGCCAGCATGCCTGGCGGACGCGTGGAGGACGCGCACCGCCCGCCGGCCGCCAACGATGCCGAAGGGATGTACGCGCCGCTCGACGACCAGCGCCTGTCGCGCTCGCTGGACGAGGCGATCGAGCGGCGCGCGGCCTTCCTGGCCGACTACCAGGATGCGGCCTACGCGGCGCGCTACCGCGCGCTGGTCGAGCGCGTGCGCGACGCGGAAGCGCGGCGCGCCCCCGGCTCGACCGCCCTGACCGAGGCGGTGGCGCGCTACTACTTCAAGCTGATGGCCTACAAGGACGAGTACGAAGTGGCGCGGCTTTACACCAGCGGCGAGTTCCAGCGCCAGCTGGAGCAGCAGTTCGAAGGCGACTATCAGGTCCGCTTCAACCTGGCCCCGCCGCTGTTCGCCAAGCGCGATGCGGATGGCCGCCTGGTCAAGCGCGAGTACGGCCCCTGGATGTTCACCGCGTTCAAGTGGCTGGCCCGGCTCAGGAAGCTGCGCGGCACCCGGCTGGACGTGTTCGGCTACACCGCCGAGCGCCGCCTCGAACGCCAGCTGATCGCCGACTACGCGGCCACCGTGGCGTCGCTGCTGGAGAAGCTCGACGCCGACAACGTCGGCCTGGCCGCGCAGATCGCCGGCATCCCGGAACACATCCGCGGCTACGGCCACGTCAAGGAGGCGCACCTCAAGGAGGCCAAGGCGCGCGAGGCCGCCTTGCTGGCGCAGTGGCGCAACCCCAAGGCCTTGCACATCGTGCAGGCGGCCTGAGCCGCCGCCCGCGTTCGATGGCTTCCGCCCGATGCCATCGAACGAACGGGGGACGTCACCGGCCGCCGGTCACGACGGCCGCAGCAGCCGCAGCCCCATCCAGTCGCGCGGATCGTTCCAGCCATGGGTGACGCGCAGGCCGGCGATCGCGGCCAGTTCGGCGAAGTGGTCGTCGCTGTACTTCTGGCTGTACTCGACCAGCATCGCCTCGCCTTCCTCGAACCGGAAGCCGCGCCCGGCCAGGTGCACCGTCTGCGCGCGCCGGCTGACCAGGGCGGTCTCGATGCGCTCGCGTTCGCGCACGTACACCGCGCGGTGCGCGAACGCATCCACGTCGAAGTCGCTGCCCACCTCGCGGTTGAGGCGTTCCAGCAGGTTCAGGGTGAAGCGCTCGGTGACGCCGGCCGCGTCGTTGTAGGCCGCCTCGATCAGCGCCGGGTCCTTGACCAGGTCGATGCCGATCAGCGCCGCGCCGTCGCGCCCCATGCTCCTGCGCATCGCGTCGAGCAGGCGCACCGCCTCGGCGTCGGTGAAGTTGCCGATCGTGGAACCGGGAAAGAACATCAGCATGCGCCGCGCGTGCCGGCGCGCCTGCGGCAACTGCAGGGGCCGGGTGAAATCGCCGCAGACCGGCAGCATCTCCAGCTGCGGGAAGCGCCCGGCCAGCCGCTCGGTGGCTTCCAGCACCGCCGTGCGCGAGATCTCCACCGGCGTATAGGCCACCGGGTCGATCAATCCCTCCAGCAACCGCTCGGTCTTGCGGCCGCTGCCGCTGCCGTACTCGACCACGTGCGCGCCCGGCCCGATCGCCTGCGCGATCGCCGGCATGCGCGCGTCCAGCAGCGCCAGTTCCGTCCGGGTCGGGTAGTACTCCGGCTGGCGCGTGATCGCCTCGAACAGGCGCGACCCTTCCGCGTCGTAGAAATACTTGGACGGCAGGTGCTTGGGCGTGCGCGAAAGGCCGGCCACCGCATCGGCGGCGATGTCGTCCGGGCGCGGGTGGAGGTCGGTCAACGTCACCGGGGCGCGCCCGGCAAAGGCGGCTGCACTCATGCCAGGTCCCTGGCCAGGCGCACGCCGGCGAACTGCCAGCGCGCGGCAGGTTGGAAGAAGTTGCGATAGCTGGCGCGGACATGCTCGCGCGGCGTCGCGCAGCTGCCGCCGCGCAACACCCACTGGGCGTTCATGAACTTGCCGTTGTACTCGCCCAGCGCCCCCTGCCACGGCCGGAACCCGGGATAGGGAAGATAGGCGCTGCCGGTCCACTCCCAGACGTTGCCGTACAGCTGCTGCAGGCCGGCGTCGCTGGCCGGCACCGACACCGGGTGCAGCAGCTCGTCCTCGACGAAGTTGCCGTGCACCGCCACGCCGGTCGCGGCCTGCTCCCACTCGGCTTCGGTCGGCAGCCGCGCGCCGGCCCAGCGCGCGAACGCATCCGCCTCGAACAGGCTCAGGTGGCACACCGGGGCGTCCGGGTCGCGTTCGCGCCAGCCGCCCAGCGTGAACTCGCGCAGGCCGTCCTCATGCCAGTACAGCGGCCGCCGCCAACCCTGCGCCTGCACCGCGGCCCAGCCGTCGCTGAGCCACAGCGACGGCTGCGCGTAGCCGCCGTCGTCGACGAAGTCCTGGTACTCGCGGTTGTTGACCGGCCGGCTCGCCAGCGCGTGCGCCGGCACCAGCACCCGATGGCGCGGCGATTCGTTGTCGTAGGCGAACGAGGCCGCGGCCGGCCACGCGTCGGCGCCGATCTGCGCGATGCGTTCGCCGCGCGGCAGCCAGCGCAGCGTGGACGTCCCGGCGCGCGGCAGGCGCAGGTCGTCGCGGTAGGCCGGCTGCAGCGGGTTGCTCCACAGCGCATGCTTGATGTCGGTGAGCAGCAGCTCCTGGTGTTGTTGCTCGTGTTGGATGCCGAGCTGCACGATGTCGAGCGCATCCGCGTCGAGCGCGCCCCGCTGCAGGCGTTCGATCACCGCTTCTTCCACGGCGCTGCGATAGTCGCGCACCTGCTGCAGCGACGGCCGCGAGAGCAGGCCGCGGCGCGGCCGCGCATGCATCGGCCCGACGCTCTGGTAGTAGCTGTTGAACAGGTAGTCCCATGCCGGCTCGAACGGCCGGTAGCGCGGATCGGACCGCAGCACGAAGCGCTCGAAGAACCAGGTCGTATGCGCCAGGTGCCACTTGGCGGGACTGGCGTCCTCCATGCTCTGCACCATCGCGTCCTCGGCGCTGAGCGGCGCGGCGAGCCGCGCGGTCAAACCGCGCGCCTGCACGAATGCGGCGAGCAGGCCGTCTTCTCGTTGGCTGCCGCGCGGATCGGAGGAGGAAGACGCAGGATGCATGGCGTGCATCCTTGGGGAGTGAGCGTGAAAGTGCCGTCAGCGGATTGCGACGGCATCACGGCGCCTGGACCGTGGCCGCGCTCGGCGATGGCAGCAGGCCGCCCGGAAACCCTCAGCGCGGCGGCGCCAGCAACTCCCTCGCACTGAGATGGCCGTCGCCGTCGGCGTCCTGCTTGCGGAAGCGGTCGGCCAGCGCGGCGCGATGCTGTTCGCGCGTCACCGGCTTGCCGCGCCCGCCAGGCAGTTCGCTGGCGTCGAGCACGCCGTCGCGGTTGCGATCGCGCTGGTCGAAGGCATACGTCATCCAGTCCAGGTATTCCTCGAGGCTGACCCGGCCATCGCCGTCGCGGTCCATGCGCCGCAGGTAGTCGCCGGTGTCGGCGACCTGGCCGCAGGCGAGGCCCGCCACGCCCAGCAGCAGCCATGCCCCGAACGACGAACGCCGCCCGGGGTGGCGTTCGTAGGCGCTGCGGGCATCGGCGCGGACGCGCGTCACGCGGTGCGCAAGGCGTAGCCCTTCAGGCGCGCGGCATAGGCCTGCAGCGCGGCGATGCCGCTGGCCTCGGCCTCGTGGCACCACTGCTGCAGCTGGCGCAGGCGCTCGGCCGCGTCGTGGCTGCGCGCCTCCAGCAGTGCGGACAGGCGCGCGCGGTACTCGACCAGGGTGCGCATGCGCGGGCGCTGCTCGACCCAGGTACGCAGCTGCTCGCGCGCATCCGGCTGCAGCCAGCGGCCGTCGTCGACCAGGCCCTTGCGCAGGCGCCGCGGCAGCAGCTGGCGCAACTTGGCGCCGGCGGCGGCGGCTTCTTCCTTCAGCGCCGGGGCGATCACGTTGCGCTGGTAGTCGGTCATCGCCTGGAAGCGGTGCGAGAGCAGCGCGCGCAGCGTGTCGGCATCGGGCACGGCGATGTTGGGGCGGATGTCGAGCTTGGGCGCCACGCGCAACACCTTGGCCAGGCGCAGCGCCTCCAGCAGGCGGATCGCGGCCCAGCCGATGTCGAACTCCCAGCGCCGCATCGAGAAGCGCGCCGAGCTGGGGAAGGCGTGGTGGTTGTTGTGCAGTTCCTCGCCGCCGATCCACACGCCCCACGGGGTGAGGTTGGTGGAGGTATCGGCCGACTCGAAGTTGCGGTAGCCCCACCAGTGGCCGAGGCCGTTGACCACGCCGGCCGCCCAGAACGGGATCCAGGCCATCTGGATCGCCCACAGGGCCACGCCGGGCAGGCCGAACAGCAGCGCGTTGACCGCGAACAGCAGCACCGGGCCGAGGTTGGCGTGCGGCGTGTAGAGGCGGCGCTCGATCCAGTCGTCCGGCGCGCCCTTGCCGTACTGCTCGATGTCCCCGCGCATCCCGCGCGCCTCGCGGTACAGCTCCACGCCGCGCCAGAACACGCGGCCGATGCCCTTGGTCTGCGGGCTGTGCGGGTCTTCCTCGGTCTCGACCTTGGCGTGGTGCTTGCGGTGGATGGCCACCCATTCGCGGGTGATCATCGAGGTGGTCAGCCAGGTCCAGAAGCGGAAGAAGTGCGCCAGCGCCGGATGGAAGTCCACGCCGCGATGGGCCTGGCTGCGATGCAGGTACAGCGTCACCGAGAAGATCGTCAGCTGGGTGAACACCAGCAGCACCGCGAGCATGCCCCACCAACCCGGCGCCAGCAGTCCGCCGGTGAGGAAGTGGATGATCGGGTCGGGCAACATGCGGAAGACTCCTGGCCGGCGGGCGGCATTCGGTGGCGCGGGGGAGAAGACATCATGGGGCGAATGGCGGCAAACTTCACCCGTCGCCGGCGTATGTCGTTCAGGCGGCCCCTTCCCGATACCCCAGACCCCGCATTCATGTCCGTTGCCGCCAGTGCCGTCGCCGTTCCGCCGCCCCTGATCGAGCTCGACCGCGCCAGCGTGATGCGCGGCCAGGTCAAGGTCCTGCACGAACTCAGCCTGCGCATCGACGCCGGCCAGCACACCGCGATCCTCGGCCCCAACGGGTGCGGGAAGTCGTCCTTCATCAAGCTGATCACCCGCGAGCTGTACCCGCTGGCGCGGGTCGGGAACGAGGCGTCGGCCAGGCCGCCGGTGAGCGTGATGGGCCAGACCCGCTGGCAGGTGGACCGGCTGCGCTCGCAGCTGGGCATCGTCACCGGCGACCTCAGCGTCAACCTGGCCGACATGCCGGGGCTGACGGTGGAGAACGCGGTGCTGTCCGGCTTCTTCGCCAGCTACGTGGTGCCGGCCCACCGCGAGGTCACCGAGGCCATGCGCGAACGCGCCGCCGAGGCCCTGGCCCTGGCCCGCGCGCTGCCGCTGCTGCACCGCCCGTACGCCGAACTGTCGGCCGGCGAGACCCGGCGCGTGCTGATCGCGCGCGCGCTGGTCAACCGCCCGCAGGCCTTGCTGCTGGACGAGCCGTCCACCGGGCTGGACCTGATCGCGCGCCAGCACCTGGTCGACACCATGCGCCACCTCGCCCAGCAGGGCATCACGCTGGTGCTGGTGACCCACCACATCGAGGAGATCGTGCCGGAGATCGAGCGGGTGATCCTGCTGCGCGCCGGGCGCATCTTCGCCGATGGCGAGCGCGATGCCCTGCTGACCGACGAGAAGCTCTCGGCGGTGTTCGACGGCCCGGTGCGGGTGCAGCAGGAGAACGGGCGTTACATGGCGGTGGTCGGGAGCTGACTCGCCCCGGCGGGCTTTAAGCACCGCGGAATCCGTGCAGAAGCGGCTTTTGTGGGAGCGGCTTCTGCGAGTGTCGCTCACCGCCGCCTTACCCATGACTTCGGGCAGATGGCGACGGTCACGTCGGCGTGCCTAGACTCGCGCCATCGCACACCAGGAGCTTCGCCATGGCCCAGTGGTACTTCCACGTTCCCGGACATTCCGAGCGCACCGGGCCGCTCGACGACGACGCTGCGCGCCAGCATGCCCGCCTCAACCCCGGCGCGATGGGCTGGCGCGAGGGCATGGGCGGCTGGAAGCCGGTCCGCGAGATCCCCGAACTCGGCGCCGCCGCCGGCCCGGGCGTGCCGCCGCCGCTGACCGGCAGCGGCCGGCGCGCCGACGAGATCGACTTCCGCATCATCGGCAACGACATGCAGTTCGTCGAAGTGGAACTCGACCCCGGCGAGAGCGCGATCGGCGAGGCCGGCGCGCTGATGTACAAGGATTCCGCGGTGCAGATGGACACGGTGTTCGGCGACGGTTCGCACAGCGGCCAGGGCGGCTCCGGCGGCCTCATGGACAAGCTGCTGTCGGCCGGCAAGCGCGTGGTCACCGGCGAGAGCCTGTTCACCACCGTCTACACCCATACCGGCAGCGGCAAGGCCAAGGTCGCCTTCGCCGCCCCGTATCCCGGCACGGTGCTGGCGATCAACCTGGCCGACCACGGCGGCCGGCTGATCTGCCAGAAGGACAGCTTCCTGGCCGGCGCGCGCGGCGTGCAGCTCGGCATCGCCTTCCAGCGCAAGATCCTCACCGGCCTGTTCGGCGGCGAGGGATTCATCATGCAGAAGCTCGAGGGCGACGGCTGGGTGTTCGTGCACGCCGGCGGCACCGTGGTCGAGCGCGAACTCGCCGCCGGCGAACGCATCGACGTGGACACCGGCTGCGTGGTCGGCTACCACGCCACGGTCGACATGGACGTGCGCCGCGTCGCCGGGCTCAAGAGCATGTTCTTCGGCGGCGAGGGCGTGTTCCTGGCCACGCTCACCGGCCCGGGCAAGGTCTGGCTGCAATCGCTGCCGTTCTCGCGCATGGCCGGGCGCATGCTCGCCGCCGCGCCGCAGGGCGGCGGCCAGGACCGCGGCGAGGGCTCGATCCTGGGCGGGCTGGGCCGCATCCTCGACGGCGACAACCGTTTCTGAAGCCCCACCGGCGCGGGCGCCGTCTTCCCGCGCCCGCGCCGGTGAATCGCCGCCGCGCAGCCGGTATGCTGCCGCGCCTGTTCCGTCCATTTCCGCTGCCCACGATGCGCGCGCGCTCCCTGTTGCTTCCCTTGCTGGCCGCCTCCCTGACCTGCCTGCTCGCCGGCTGCGGCGGCAACGCGCGCCCGGAACCGCCGCCGTCCGTCCCGCCCGTCCCCGCGACGCAGGCCAAGCCGGTCAAGATCGGCATCGCGCTCGGCGGCGGCGCCGCCAAGGGCTTCGCCCACATCGGCGTGATCAAGATGCTGGAAGCCAATGGCTTCGCCCCGGTCGTGGTCTCGGGCACCAGCGCAGGCAGCGTGGTCGGCGCGCTCTATGCCAGCGGCATGGACGCCTTCCAGATGCAGGAGAAGGCGGTGGCGCTGGACCAGGCCAGCATCCGCGACGTGCGCCTGTTCTCCGGCGGCCTGGTGCAGGGCCAGAAGCTGCAGGACTACGTCAACCAGCAGGTCGGCGGCAAGCCGATCGACAAGCTCGCCAAGCCGTTCGCCGCGGTCGCCACCCGCCTGGAGGACGGCGAGCGCACCGTGTTCGTGCGCGGCAACACCGGCCAGGCGGTACGCGCCTCGAGCAGCATTCCCGGCGTGTTCGAGCCGGTGACGATCGGCCAGTACCACTACGTCGACGGCGGCGTGGTCAGCCCGGTGCCGGTGGACGCCGCGCGCCAGCTCGGCGCCGAGTTCGTCGTCGCCGTGGACATTTCCAGCAAGGCCAGCGGCAAGGCCCCGGGCGACCTGCTCGGCACCGTGAACCAGTCGATCGCGATCATGGGCCAGCGCCTGGGCGAAGCCGAGCTCAAGCGCGCCGACATCGTGATCCGGCCGAAGGTGCTGGACATCGGCGCGGCCGACTTCGCCCAGCGCAACGCCGCGATCCTGGAAGGCGAGCGCGCCGCGATGGCGGCGATGCCGCAGATCCGCGCCGCGGTCGCGCGCTTGCAGGACCAGCGCAGCAGCGCCACCCGCGCCGCCGCCAGGCAAGCCGCCGAAGCCGCCCACCGCGAATGCCTGGAAAACCGTTCGCGCCTGAGCAAGCTGATGCGCCGCGAGGGCGACTGCCCGGCCCCGGCCGGGGACTGAGCGCCTCCCGAGTCGCCACGGCTGCCCATGACCGGCAAGCCGCCGGTCCGTGGCTTGCGCGTGCCGCGGGAAAAAGAAACAGATGGCGGAACCAACGACGAACTGCTAGTCCCCACCCAATCGCCGCGCCTCACGCACCCGCCAACCGCGCCGGCTGGCCCAGGCCCCCAGCATCAACGCCGACAGACCGCTCCACCCCAGCGCCCGCGAATCGAACAGCAGGCACAGCGACGACGTCGCCACGAACAGCCAGAACACCGGCCGGGTTTCCCAGAACCCCGGGCCGCTGGCAAAGAACACCCCGTTCACGCGCTCCCTCGACACACGCCGGTTCGCGTCCATTCGATCCCCTTTCCTTGATCGCCGTAGAAAAACCGCCGGCTCCGCCGGACCGGCGGCGAGTGTAGGCCAACGCCGGGCGCCTAATCCAGATGCGACAGCGGCAGCGCGACCGGTTCCTTCACCGTGCGCAGCACGAAGCTGGAATTGACGTCGGACACGCCGGTGGCGTTGAGCAGGCGGTCGAGCAGGAAGCGCGAGAAGTGCTCCAGGTCCTGCACCTGCACGTGCAGCAGGTAGTCCATGTCCCCGGTCAGCGCCCAGCACGCCACCACCTCGTCCCAGCCGCGCACGCCTTCGGCGAACCGCTCGATGTCGCCTTGCCCGTGCTGCTTCAGCTGCACCCGCACGAACGCCTGCAACCCCAGGCCCAGCGCGCGCGCGTCCAGCCGCGCGCCGTAGCCGGCGATGATTCCCGCCGCCTCCAGGCGCTGGGTGCGGCGCAGGCAGGCCGAGGGCGAGAGATTGATCTGCGCCGCCAGGTCGGCGTTGCTGGTGCGGCCCTGCGTCTGCAGCAGGGCGAGCAGGCGAAGATCGGTGCGGTCGAGCGGGATCGAGGCGACCATGTGTTGCGCTGCAAAATCCATTGACGCAACAAGATTGCGCCAAATTGGCTTTTCCGCGCAACTTTGCAAGCCCGTTGCGCCCGCGCTCCGCTATCGTGCATCCAGCCCGATCCCATCCCGGAGTCCGCGATGAACGCCGTTCCCCGCCGCGTCGAGAACCAGCTCACCGACAAGGGCTACGTGCCGGTCTACACCACCGCCGTGGTCGAGCAGCCCTGGGAGGGCTATTCGGCCGACGACCACCGCACCTGGGGCACGCTCTACGCGCGCCAGCGCGAACTGCTGGTCGGGCGCGCCTGCGGGGAATTCCTGCGCGCGCAGGACGCGATGGGCATGGATGCGCGCGCGATCCCGCGCTTCGACCGGCTCAACGAGGCGCTCGGCGCGGCCACCGGCTGGACCCTGGTCGGCGTGGAAGGCCTGCTGCCGGAACTGGATTTCTTCGACCACCTGGCCAACCGCCGCTTCCCGGTGACGTGGTGGATCCGCCGGCCCGAGCAGATCGACTACATCGCCGAACCGGACCTGTTCCACGACCTGTTCGGCCACGTGCCGCTGCTGATGAACCCGGTGTTCGCCGACTACATGCAGGCCTACGGCCGCGGCGGCGTGAAGGCGCACGGCATCGGCCCGGAGGCGCTGCAGAATCTCACCCGCCTGTACTGGTACACGGTGGAGTTCGGCCTGATCGACACGCCCGACGGCCTGCGCATCTACGGCGCCGGCATCGTCTCGTCCAAGGGCGAGTCGCTGTACTCGCTGGAATCGCCCGCGCCCAACCGGATCGGCTTCGACCTGGAACGGATCATGCGCACGCGCTACCGCATCGACAGCTTCCAGAAGACCTACTTCGTCATCGACAGCTTCGAGCAGCTGATGCAGGCGACCGCGCCGGACTTCACCCCGGTCTACGCGCGCCTGGCCGACCAGGACGCGATTCCGGCCGGCGAAGTCCTCGATACCGACCGCGTGCTGCAGCGGGGCAGCGGCGAAGGCTGGAGCCAGGACGGCGACGTGTGAGCCCGCGCGGCGCGGCGTTCCCGTCGCTACGCCGTGCCGTCGAGGACCTGCTTGAGGACGAGGGCGCTGTTGTGCCGTTCGTCCTTCGAAGCGTAGACCAGGGTGACATGGCCCTGCCGGGCGAGCCTGCGCAGTTCCTCCAGCGCCGGATTGGATTCGAGCTCGGCGCGGTACTTGGCCTGGAACGCGTCCCACTTGGCCACCTCGTGCCCGTACCACTTGCGCAGCGCGGGCGACGGCGCCACGTCCTTCAGCCACAGGTCGACATGCGCGGCCTGCCTGGTCATGCCGCGCGGCCACAGCCGCTCGACGAGGATGCGCTTGCCGTCGCTCGAGGCGGGCGGCTCGTAGACGCGCTTCAGGGATACCTTCATTCCGGTGCACCTCGCCTGGCTTGCAAGGCGACGGCATCGCGCCCTTCCGCCATTGCCGCTTCCGACCCGGGACGACGCTACTACGCTGCCGCGGGCAACGACAAGCCTCGATCCCGCGGGAATCAGTGCCCGCTGCTCTTGGTCGGATACGCCAGCAGGATCACCAATGGTTCCTCGCCGGTCTGCAGCAGCGCATGCGTGCTGCCCGGGCGCGTGAGCAGGGCATGGCCGGGCCCGACTTCGTATTGCCTGCCGTCCAGCGCGTACAGGCCGCGCCCGCTGACTATGTAATAGACCTCGTCCTTGTGGTGCGGGTGCAGGCCGATGCCGGCGCCCTTGTGCAGCACGCGCTTGCGCAGCACGAAGGGCAGCCCCGGCGCGTCGGCGAAGAACGGGTAGGCCGTGGTCGTCCCGGCGCCGCCGTGCGGGCCGGGCTGCTCGCGCGCCACGTCGCGCTCGTGCTGGACCAGCGAGGGATGCGCCTGCGCGGCGCGGACCCGGGCGGCGTCGGCGCTGGCGCCGCAGTCGATGTCGCGCCGCAGCTGCGCCTCGAGTGCCGGCTGCAAGGCCACCCAGCCCTGCATCACCAGGCAGGCCACCGCGGTCGCGCCGGCCCGGCTGAAGTGCGTGCCGTCGGCCTTGCCCTGCTCCGGCACGAACATGAAATAGGGCCTGGCCGCTTCCTCGCCCAGGCCGCGGATCCACGCGGTCGAGCTGGCGTTGAGGTCGATCAGCGCCACCTGCTCGCGCTGCGCCAGCTGCCTGACCGCCTGGGTGTACGGGCCGTGCGTGTCGAGCAGCGAGCCGAAGTCGTACAGCAGCCGCGCCACCGGCGTGATCAGCACCGGCGTGGCGCCCTTGTCGCGGGCCAACTGCACGTAGCGCATCAGGTAGCGCGGATACGCCTCCTGCGGATCGTCGTAGCGGGTCGGGTCCTCGAACTTGGCGTCGTTGTGGCCGAACTGGACCAGCAGCACGTCGCCGGCGCGCAGTTCCGCGGCGATCGCGTCCAGACGGCCTTCCTCGATGAAGCTGCGCGCGCTGCGCCCGCCCTTGGCATGGTTGCGCACGCTCCACTGCGCCGGGTCGAGCCACGACTGCAGCATCTGGCCCCAGCCGGCCTGCGGCGCCCGTTCGGGACCGTACTCGGCGGCGGTGGAATCGCCGGCGACGAAGACGCGCTGCGGGGCGGCGGCGTGGGTCGCACCGGCAAGCAGAAGCGGCAACAGCAGCAACAGGCGCAGCATGGCGTGGCTCCCGTGTGGCATGCCGGCTAAAGGCCGGCATTACCGGCTCGTATCTGGAAATGGGAACGCAGATGAGCCATGGTCTTGATCGGCTCCCAGCGGAGTCGCCCCCATCCGCCCTTCGGGCACCTTCCCCCGCAAGCGGGGGAAGGAAACGGCGGTCAACGCGCCAGCCAGCCGCCGTCGACCGGGATGATCGCGCCGTTGACGTAGTCCGAGGCCGGCGAGGCCAGGAACACGGCGGTGCCGCCGAGGTCGGCCGGCGTGCCCCAGCGCCCGGCCGGGATGCGGTCGAGGATCGCCTTGCTGCGGTCCTCGTCGGCGCGCAGCTGGGCGGTGTTGTCGGTGGCCATGTAGCCCGGCGCGATCGCGTTGATGTTCACGCCTTTGCCGGCCCACTCGTTGGCCAGCAGGCGGGTGATGCCGGCGATGCCGCTCTTGCTGGCGGTGTACGACGGCACCCGGATGCCGCCCTGGAACGACAGCATCGAGGCGATGTTGATGATCTTGCCGCTGCCCTGCGCGATGAAGTGGCGGCCGGCGGCCTGGCTCATGAAGAAGGCGGCCTTGATGTTGACGTTCATGACGTCGTCCCAGTCCTTCTCGCTGAAATCCACCGCGTCGGCGCGGCGGATCAGGCCGGCGTTGTTGACCAGGATGTCGACGCGGCCGAGGCCGGCGATGGTTTCGTCGAGCACGCGCTGCACCGGCTCGATGGTGATCAGGTTGGCCTCGATGTCGAGGAAGCGGCGGCCCAGCGCCTTGACCTTCTCCTCGGTCTCGGCGGCGTGGACGATGCCGGCGCCGGCGATGTCCGCGCCGGCCTCGGCCAGCGCCAATGCGATGCCCTGGCCCAGGCCGGTGTTGGCGCCGGTGACCAGCGCGACCTTGCCTTCCAGGCTGAACGGGTTGTTTGCCATGCGAAATCCCCTCGGTTGACGCGGATGGTGTCGGGCGGCCGGCGGATTCCCCGGCTCCCATGAAAGGCGCAGCGGGGCGGAGCCCCGCTCCACGGCGTTACTTGAGCTGGCAGATGTCCAGCACGTGCATGTCGGTGTAGTCCAGGTTCTCGCCGCCCATCGCCCAGATGAAGGCGTAGTTGCTGGTGCCGGCGCCCATGTGGATCGACCACGGCGGCGAGACCACGGCCTCGTCGTTCTTGATGACGATGTGGCGCTGCGCGTCCGGCTCGCCCATGAAGTGGTAGACGCGGTCGTTCTCGCCCAGGTCGAAGTAGAAGTAGACCTCGCTGCGGCGGTCGTGCAGGTGCGGCGGCATGGTGTTCCAGACGCTGCCCGGCTTGAGGATGGTCAGGCCCAGCAGCAGCTGCGAGGACGGGCAGGTCGCCGGCACGATGTACTGGTAGATGGTGCGCTCGTTGCTGGTCTCCAGCGCGCCGCGCTCCAGCGGGACGGCATCCTTGATCGAGATGTGCCTGGCCTCGAAGCGCGCGTGCGCCGGGGTGGAAGCCAGGTAGAACTTGGCGGGATGGGCCGCATCGGCCGAGGCGAACACCACCTCGGCGCTGCCCATCGGCACGTACAGGCCGTCCTTCGGCGCCAGGGTGTAGGCGGTGCCGTCCACGGTCACCGTGCCGGTGCCGGCGCCGACGTTGATCACGCCCAGCTCGCGGCGCTCCAGGAACGGATGCCCGGCGGCCGAGGCCGGCTCGGTCTGCGCCGGCAGCGCGATCGGGGCGTCGGTCGGGGCGGCGCCGCCGATCACGAAGCGCTCGTAGTGGGTGTACTTGAGGACGATCCGCCCTTCCGCGAACAGCCCGTCGAGCAGGTACAGCTCGCGCAGCTCGTCGTTGCTGGCGCCCTGGACGGCGGCGGGATGGGTGGCGTAGTGGGTCTTGCAGTACAGGGACATGGGGCTCTCCGGTGGGCGGGGCGACGATGCGTCCCCGCAAGGGTCGGGAGCGATTCTAGTGGGTTTTGGAAACCGGTGTCATTTTGCGGTGCAAGGTGGGGGACACCTGCCTGCCGCCAGCGCCGGAGCAGGCCGATCGCATCAAGGTCACTGGAGGAAAGCCCCCTTTGTTAAGGGGGCGCGCCGAAGGCGCGGGGATAGGCGAGGCGAGGAAGGGCCCCGAAGTTCGCTGCGCGAACTTCGGGGCGCCGCCCGCACAGCGGGCGGCGCTTTTCCCCGCCAACCCCCGGAGGACTGACCTTCGGTCAGTCCTCCGGGGGCTGGCAGGAATCCCTGACGATCAAGTGCGGGCGCACGCTGGCGGTGGGCAGCATCGGCGTGCCTTCCGGCTGGATCAGCATCGCCGCGGCGGTACGGCCGGTGTCGCGGGTGTGGCGGCGCACCGAGGTCAGCGGCGGCCACAGCCGCGAGGCCAGCGAGCTGTCGTCGTAGCCGATCACCGAGAGCTGGCGCGGGATGCTGATGCCGGCGCGCAGGGCCACCTTGTAGATACCGGCGGCCATCTCGTCGTTACCGGTGAAGATCGCGGTCGGCCTCCGCTTGCTGCCGAGCAGCAGCTTCTCGGCCGCGGCCACGCCGGACTCGAAGGTGTAGCCCGCCTCGACCACGCGTTCCGGCGGCAGTTCGATGCCGCGCCGCTGCAAGGCCTCGAGGAAGCCGCCGGTGCGCTCGATCGAGGAGCGGTAGGCGCTGGGACCGGTGACCAGGGCGATGTCGCGATGGCCGAGCGAGAGCAGGTAGTCGGCGGCCTCGGCGGCGCCGTCGCGGTCGTGGGTGATCACCGTCTGCGAGGTGGTGTCCAGCGCCACCGAGGCGATGCGGGTGTAGCGGCAGCCGATCTCGGCGAGCATGTCGGCCAGCGCCTGGTCCTCGGAGGCGCGCGGCACCAGGATCACGCCGTGCAGCTTCTGCGCCTGCACGAAGCGGCGCACGCCCTCGATGTAGCCGGGGCTGCGGGTGTCGCACGGGTGCACCACCAGCTCGAAGCTGGAGCCGCGCAGCGCGTCGAGCGCGCCGTACTGCATGTCCACGATGTACTGCGCGGTCGGGTTGTCGTAGACCATGCCGATTAGGAACGAGCGGCGGAACGCCAGCCCGCGCGCGAGCGGGTCGGGCGCGTAGCCGACCTCGCGCATCAGCGCCTCGACCTTCTCGCGGGTGTCCTGCCGCACCAGTGGCGAGTTGTTGATGATCCGCGAGACGGTCTTCTTGGAGACACCGGACAGGCGGGCGATGTCGTTGATGGTCGCCGCCTTGCCCTTGGGCAGGCCCGACGCGGGCTCTTCGGCTTTCTTGCGCGGCATGGTGGGTGACCGGTTGGAATGGGGGAATTCTAGCCGCTGGGCCAGGCGTCCGTAGGAGCGGCGGGGCTGCCCTGCAAGGCCCGGCCGCGGCCGAAGCCGCTCCCACGGGTGCCGTCAGTCCAACGCCCGGTAGCGGAAGTGGCGGAAATGCACCTTGCCGTTGCCGGCGGCGTAGAGCGCCGGCTTCAGCGCCAGGAACTTGCCGGCGACGTTGTGGTGGTAGCCGGACACCTCCATCTGCACCGGGTACTTGGTCCACCGCTTGCCGTCGGGGCTGCTGTGGATGGTGACGATGTGGCGGTCGTTGGTGATGCGCAGCCACAGCCTGCCGCCGCGGGCGCTCGGCGCCAGGCTCGCCGGCCGTTCCTCGCCGTAGCGGTGCATGATGAAGTTCTCGCCGTTGCTGCCGACGCCGGCGTAGAGCCGCTCGCTGTAGAACAGCAGCGCGCCGCCCTGCGCGCCCGGTTCGATCTCCAGCTCGACCTCGAACTGGTAGGCCGGGTCGGTCGCGGTGAGAGTCAGCGGCGAGCTGTCGCGCGGCTGGCGGCCCTTGCCCTGCAGCGTCATCACGCCGTCGCCGAACGCGAGCCGTGCGTACTCGTCGCGGGCCGGATCGAAGAACGACCACTGCGGACCGAGCTTGCCGGAGGTGAAGTCGTCCGACAGCGCCAGGCCATGCGGCACCGCCTCGCCGCTGGGCTTCTTCAGCGGCTTGCCGAGATCGCCGCCCTTGGCGACGAACCAGCCGTCCGGCGTCCACTCGATCGGATCGAGCAAGGCCTGCCGGCCGAGCGTCCAGAAGCCGTTCTCGTAGCCGTGGTACATCATCCACCAACGCCCGTCGGTGCCTTCCACCAGCGTGGCGTGGCCGCGCGACCACCACGGTTCGTCGCGGCTGACGGTGCGCGTGATCGGGTTGTTGGGCGCGTTCTCCCAGGGCCCGTGGATCGAGCGCGAGCGCGCGGTGATCACCATGTGCCCGGTGGGCGGGCCGGCGGTGCCGCCGACCGCGGTGGTCATGTAGTACCAGCCGTTGTGGCGGGTGATCTTGGGGCCTTCCTGCGCGTAGGCCTCCACGTCCCATTCTTCCGGGTACTTCCAGCCGTCGTAGACGTGCCTGGGCGTGCCGACCACCCTCAGGCCGTCGTCGGACAGCTGCACGTAGTCGCCGCCGCTCAGGAACAGGTATCGCTTGCCGTCCTCGCCGACCGCATGGCCGGGATCGATGTACTTGCCCAGGCCGATGTCGATCGGCTCGCTCCACGGCCCCTCGATGCGGTCGGCCCAGACCACGAAGTTGCTGCGCGTGCCGGTCTCGCCGCGACGCGCGGGGAAGTAGATGTAGTAGCGGCCCTCGTGCTTGATCAGGTCGGGCGCCCAGATCGCGCCGACGTTGGTGCGGATCGCGTGGCCGATCGGCTGCCAGTTGACCAGGTCGCGCGAGTGCCACAGCGGCAGGCCGGGATAGGCGTCGAACGAGGACAGCGTCATGTAGTAGTCGTCGCCGTCCTTCAGCACCGACGGGTCGGGATGGTCGCCGGCCAGCACCGGGTTGAGGAAGGTGCCGTCGCCGAGGTCGGCGATGCGCTGGTTCTCGATGCCGCGCTTCCACTCGGCGGCGTGCGCGCTGGCGCAGGCCAACGCGGCCAGGAGTACCCACAGGTTCCACTTGCGCATCGTTTTTCCTCCGAAGAATCCCTGCTTTTCCGTAGGAGCGGCTTCAGTCGCGACGAGCTTTACCGGCAAGGCCCCTGTCGGGACTGAAGTCCCTCCCACGACATCACTCACCCGCGCAGCAACGCCGGCAGCCACAGCGAGAGCTGCGGGAAGAACGTCACGATCAGCAGCACGGCCAGCGCGGCCAGCCAGAACGGCCAGATCGTGCGCATCGAATCGGTGATGCTGATCTTGCCGATCGCGGTGCCGATGAACAGCACCGAGCCCACCGGCGGGGTGATCAGGCCGATGCCGCCGGCCAGCACCATCACCAGCGCGAAATGCACCGGGTCCACGCCGTAGGCCTTGACCACCGGCAGGAAGATCGGCGTGCAGATCAGGATCTTCGGCGCCAGGTCCATGAACATGCCCAGCACCAGCAGGATCACCACGATCATCGCCAGCACCGTGCGCTCGCTGTCGGCGAAGCGCTGCAGGAACTCCACCGCCGCCGCCGGCACCTGCAGGTAGGCCAGCAGCCAGCCGAACACCGCCGCGGTCGCGATCACGAACAGGATCACGCCGGTGGTGCGCGCGGCGTGCGTGACCGCCGCGAAGAACTCGGCCCAGCGCAGCTGGCGGTACAGGATCGCAGTGACCAGCAACGCGTAGACCACGGCGATCGCCGCGCTCTCCACCGCGGTGAAGATGCCGGCGCGGATGCCGACGAAGATCAGCAGCACCAGGCCCAGGCCCGGCAGCGCGCCGACCAGGCGCAGCAGCACCGCGCGCCAGCCCGGGAACGGCTCGGTGCCGTAGCCGCGATGGCGCGCCACCGCGTAGCCGGTCACCATCATCGCCACGGTCATCAGCAGCGCGGGCACGATGCCGGCGGCGAACAGGTCGGCGATGGAGATGCCGCCGCCGGCCGCGGCCGAGAACAGGATCAGGTTGTGCGAAGGCGGCACCAGCAGCGCGACCAGCGCCGCGGTGATGCTGACGTTGACCGCGAAGTCGCGGTCGTAGCCGCGCTTGACCATCTGCGGGATCATCGTGCCGCCGACCGCCGACACGTCGGCGATCGCCGAGCCGGACACGCCGCCGAAGAACAGCGAGGACAGCACGCTGACCTGGCCCAGGCCGCCGCGCATGCGCCCCACCAGCGAGGCCGCCAGCGCGATCAGGCGCTCGGAGATGCCGCCGCGCAGCATCAGCTCGCCGGCGAAGATGAACAACGGGATCGCGATCAGCGACGCCGAGCCGGAACCGGCGGAGATCTGCTGCACCAGCACGACGCTGGGCAGGTCCAGGTACAGCAGCGTCGCCAGCGCGGCCACGGCCAGCGCGTAGGCCACCGGCACGCCGACGGCCATCAGGACGACGAACAGGCCCAACAGCAGGGTGATCGCCATGGCTCAGTGCTCCCCTTCGACGGTGCCGGCGGGCGACGGGCGCACCGCGCGCCAGGCGCGGTACAGCGCGAACACGCACATCAGCGCGCCGCCGAGCGCCAATGGCAGGTAGTTGATGCTCTGCGGCATCCGCGCGCCGGCGATCTTGATGTCCAGCCCGTCCAGCAGCAGGCGCGCGCTCCACCAGGCGATGACCGCGCCGATGGCGGCCATCACCAGCGCGCGCAGCGCCTCAAGCGCGCGACGGCCGCCTTCGGGGAACTTCTCGGCCAGCAGGAAGAAGCCGAAGTGGCGGTTGGTATGCACGCCGGCGGCGGCGCCCAGGCTCATCGCGGTGCTCAGCAGCAGCAGCGTGACCGGCTCGGTCCAGCTCGGCGAGTCGTTGAGCACGTAGCGGGTGAAGACCTGCCAGCCCTGCACCACCACCAGTCCCAGCAGGGAGGCGGCGGCGATGTAGATGGCGAGGTCGGACAAGCGGTCCAGCGCACGTTGTGCCGGGGGCGGCACGTAGGTGGCGGCGGTATCGGAGGCGGTCTCGGTCATCGGGAACGTCTTCAGGCCAGGTCGCGGATGCGGCGGTACAGCGCCTCGATCTCGGGGCGCCGGTGGTATTCGTCGAGCAGGGGCTGGGCGGCCTTGCGGAAGGCCGCCATGTCGACGTCGTTGGTCTTGACGCCGTGGGCGACCACGGCGCGGCGCGCGGCGTCCTCGGAATCGTCCCAGAGGCGGCGCATCACCGGCACCGACGCGCGCGCCAGGCGCACGATGCGCTCGCGGTCGGCCGGTTCCAGCGCCTCGAAGCTGGCGCGCGACATCACCAGGATGTCCGGCGCGTAGGAGTGCTCGCTCTGCGACCAGAACCGCGCCGCCTCGAAATGGCGGCTGGACTGGAAGCTGCGCATGTTGTTCTCGGCGCCGTCGATCATGTGCGTTTCCATCGCCGAGAAGGTCTCGCCCAGCGACATCGGCGTGGGATTGGCGCCGAGCAGGCGCATGAGCCGGATGAAGATGTCGGAGTTGGCCACGCGCACCTTCAGGCCATGCAGGTCGCGCGGCTCCACGATCGGGTGCTTGGTGTTGTAGAAGCAGCGCGCGCCGGAATCGTAGATCGCCAGCCCGACCAGGCCGCGCGCCTCGAACCCGCGCAGCACCGTCTCGCCGCCCTCGCCGTCGAGGGCGCGGCGCAGGTGCGCGACCGAGTCGAACACGTACGGCAGGCACAGCGCCTGGGTCAGCGGGAAGGCGTTGTTGAGCGCGCCGGAGTACACGCGGGTGATGTCGATGGCGCCGAAGCGCGCCATGTCGATCGCCTCGGCCTCGCGGCCGAGCTGGCCGGAGTGGTACAGGCGCAGCTTCAGCCGGCCGCCGGTCTCGCTCTCCAGCTGCTGGCCGATCCAGCGCACCGCCTCGACGGTGGGGTAGTCGGCCACGTGCACGTCGGTGGCGGTCAACAGCTGGCCGCCCGGCACCCGGGTGATGGCCCGGGCCGCGCCCAGCGGCGCGGCCAGTGCGGCGCCGATGCCGGCACCGAGCAAACCTCTGCGTGTGATCATCCGCGCCCTCCCGCGCTGCTCATGATCCGGTGTGGGAATTCAGCCGGCGGCGACCGCCCTGCACTGGATGTCGCCCCAGCCTTCGAAGCGGACCGTCGCCAGCTCGCCGACCTTGATGTCGTGGATGCCGGTGGCGTTGCCGGTGGCGATGAGGTCGCCGCGCTTCAACGGGCGGCCGCGCCGCGCCGAGCGGCCCAGCGCGAACGCGAACGCCGCGCGCAGGCCGCCGGGCAGCAGCGTGGCGCCGCCGGTGCCGACCGTCCGCCCCTCGATCAGCGTCTGCGCGCGCAGCGACCGTTCCTCGCGCGCGGGCCAGTCCGGGATCTCCGGGCCGAGGATCAGGCCGTTGTTGTTGCCGAAGTCGGAGACCACCACGCGCGGGCCCAGCTCGTTGATCGTGGCCAACGGGCTGCTGGCGATCTCCACGCCCGTGAACAGGGTGGACGGTACCGCGGCCGCCTCCTCGGGCGTCCAGTGCAGCTTGCCGGCCGGCGCATCGGCGTCCAGGCGCAGCACGTACTCGGCCTCGACCGCGCCGAAGCCGCCGACGAACACCGGGAACTCGACGATGCCACCGGTGGCATCCCAGAGCGCGCGCGAGAAGATCGGGCCGAGCAGGCGGTCGTCGCCGGAATCGTCGCGGCGCTCGGCGGCGATGTAGCCGACCTTCCAGCCGACCACCCGGTCCGGCCACTGGGCGATCGCCAGGTCCTGCACCCGGTAGGCGGTTTCGATGTCCACCGGGATCTCCCCAGGGAATCCGGGCAGCGACCGGCCTTCGCGCCGCGCCTGGACAAAGCGCTGGGCGATCCCGGACAGCGCGGACGGAGGCGAATCCTGTTTGCCGGCGTCGTGGTTCAAAGGGTTCCTCCTGGAGTTCGGACGGTTTGTTGCACTGCCCATCGACAGTGGCGTTGCGGTCTGTATATGGTAAACCGGTGTCATTGACAATGTGCAGTGCGGCAAAGCGCCCTGGCGCCGTGCCGCGGGGACCTTGGGAGGGGTTGTAGATGCACGCCAGCAGCACGCGAGGGCGCCGTCCGGCCGGGCGCCTGGCCTTGGCCTTGCTGTTCTTCGCGCCGGCCTGGCCGGCCCTGGCGCAACCGGCGGTCTCGGCGGACACCGCCGCCGAGGCGGCCAGCCGGATCGAGCTGTGGCCGGGCGGGCTCGCGCCGGGCGATGCGCCGTTGGCGATGCCGCAGCGCATCCTCGAGCGCAGCGCCGATCCGGCCTTGCCCGACCGCTATATCGAAGGCGTCGCGCGGCCCTACCTGGTGGTGTACCGACCGGCGCGGCCGAACGGCACCGCGCTGCTGGTCGCGCCCGGCGGCGGCTACCAGCGCATCGTGCTCGACAAGGAAGGTTCGGCGCTGGTGCCGGCGTTCGCCGAGGCCGGCGGGATCACCCTGTTCGTGCTGCGCTACCGGCTGCCGGGCGAGGGCCACCCGCAGGGCCGCGACGTGCCGTTGGCGGACGCGCAGCGCGCGATCCGGCTGATCCGCGCCCGCGCCGCCGCGTTCGGCATCGATCCGCACCGGGTCGGCGTGATGGGCTTCTCCGCCGGCGGGCATGTCGCCGCCAGCCTCGGCACCCGCTTCGACGAACGCAGCTACCCGGTGCAGGACGCCGCCGATCGCCTGAGCGCGCGCCCGGACTTCCAGCTGCTGGTCTATCCGGTGATCGACATGGGCCAGGCATCGCGCTGCGCCGCCGCGGCGGGCGAATGCGAAGCCTCCGCACCCATCGCCCATCCCGGTTCGCGCCGGCACCTGCTCGGCGACGCGCCCGACGCCGGAACGGTGCGGCGCTACTCGCTGCAGAACCGGGTCGACGCGCGCACGCCGCCCACCTTCCTGGTGCACGCGCAGGACGACGCCGTCGTGCCGGTGGAGAACAGCCTGCTGTTCTACGACGCGCTGCGCCGCGCCGGGGTGCCGGCGGAAATGCACCTGTTCCCGCGCGGCGGCCACGGTTTCGGCACGCGCGGCACCGCCGGCCTGACCACCGCGGCCTGGCCGCGGCTGGCGCTGGCCTGGATCGACAGCCTCCAAGAGGAAACGGCGAAATGAGCCACGACACGACATCGCACGACACCACCCGCCGCGGATTCCTGCGCGGCACCGCGCTGGGCGGGCTGGCGCTGGGCCTGGGCGCGCTCGCGCCCGGCGCGTTCGCCGCCGCCGGGTCGACCGCGCCGCTCGCCCGCGTGCGCGGCGGCCGCATCCGCGGCTACAGCGAACGCGGCGTGCACGTGTTCAAGGGCATCCCGTACGGCGCGGACACCGCCGCCTACCGCTTCCAGCCGCCGCGCCCGGAAGCGCCGTGGCAGGGCGTGCGCGACGCCACCGCCTACGGGCCCGCCGCGCCGCAGCCGAAGGCCGGCGGCGAAGCCACCAGCGAGGACTGCCTGTTCCTCAACGTATGGACGCCGGGCCTGCGCGACGGCGGCCGGCGCCCGATCCTGGTCTACATCCACGGCGGCGCCTACAACAACGGTTCCGGCAGCGACCCGCTCTACGACGGCGGCAACCTGTGCCGGCGCGGCGACGTGGTGGTGGTGACGGTCAACCACCGGCTCAACCTGTTCGGCTACCTGTACCTGGCGCAGCTGGGCGACGCGAGCTTCGCCGACTCGGGCAACGCCGGCCAGCTCGACCTGGTCGCCGCGTTGCAGTGGGTGCGCGAACACGCGGCCGAGTTCGGCGGCGACGCCGGCAACGTCACCCTGTTCGGCCAGTCCGGCGGCGGCGCCAAGATCGCCACGCTGATGGCGATGCCGGCGGCCAGGGGCCTGTTCCACCGCGCCTGGACGATGAGCGGGCAGCAGGTCACCGCGGCCGGCCCGCGCGCGGCCACGCAACGCGCGCAGCTGGTGCTGGAGGCGCTGAAGATCGCGCCGGACCAGGTCGCCAGGTTGCGCACGCTGCCGGTCGCGGACCTGCTGAAGGCGGCGCAGGTCCGCGATCCGTCGCGCGCCGAGAGCACCTCGCTCTATCTCGGCCCGGTGCTCGATGCGCGCGCGTTGCCGGCGCATCCGTTCTGGCCGGAGGCGCCGGAGCAGTCGCGCGCGATCCCGATGGTGATCGGCAACACCCGCGACGAGACCCGCGCCTTCCTCGGCAACGACGAGGAGAACTTCGCGCTGGGCTGGGACGACCTGCCGGCGAAACTGCAGGCGCAGCAGTACGTCGACCTGCCGCCGCAGGTGGTGGTCGCGGAATACCGCCGGCTGTATCCGCACTACACGCCCTCGGAGGTGTTCTTCGCCGCCACCACCGCCGGGCGCTCCTGGCGCGGCGCGGTCGAGGAACTGGAGGCGCGCGCGCGCCAGGGCGCGCCGACCTGGGCCTACCAGCTGGACTGGTACGCGCGCGGCGGCGCCGACGCGCGCCTGCGCGCCTTCCACACCCTGGACATCCCGCTGGTGTTCGACAACACCGCCGCGGCCGGCGCGCGCACCGGCGACGACGCCGACGCGCGCCGGATGGCCGCCGCGATGAGCGACGCCTTGCTCGCCTTCGCCCGCCGCGGCGACCCGAACCACGCCGGCCTGCCGGCATGGAAGCCCTATTCGCTGTCACGGCGCGAGACGATGGTGTTCGACAGCGACAGCTGCTTGCAGGACGACCCGCGCGGCGGCGAACGCCGGCTCTATGCGCAGGTGCCGTTCGTGCAGCGCGGTACGTTCTGACCCGGAGAGACCCGATGCGGAAGTTCATCCCGGCCTTGCCCCTGCTCTGCGCCGTCTCCGGCGCGCACGCCGCCGAGGACGCGATGCGGCCGCCGGTGGCGCCGATCCACGCCAGCAAGGTGATCCTGGTCGGCGACTCCACCACCGCGGTGCAGGGCGGCTGGGGGCCGGCGTTCTGCGCCGACCACGTCTCCTCGTTCCTGGCCTGCGTCAATCTCGCGCGCGGCGGGCGCAGCACCTACAACTACCGCGCCGAGGGGTCCTGGGACATCGCCCTGCACGAGATGCGCAGCGGCGGCTACGAGCGCACCTGGGTGCTGATCCAGTTCGGCCACAACGACCAGCCCGGCAAGCCCGGGCGCTCGACCGACCTGGCCGGCGAATTCCCCGCCAACCTGCGCCGCTACGTCGAGGACACCCGCGCCGCCGGCGCGATCCCGGTACTGGTGACGCCGCTGACCCGGCGCCAGTTCCGCGACGGCCGCCTGATCGACGACCTCGGCCCCTGGGCCGAGGCGGTGCGCCGGGTCGCCGCGCAGATGCAAGTGCCGCTCATCGACCTGCACGCGCGCAGCCAGGCCCTGGTGCAAGGCATGGGCCCGGTGCTGGCGATGCGGCTGGCGCAGGCCCCGGCGACACCCGAGCAGGTGAGCGCCGCGCAGGCGGGCACCACCGTCGCCGCGGCGGCGCCCAACGCCCCTGCCTCCGCCGCGCCCCGGCAGGACAACGCCGCCGCCGAGCCGATGGGCCAGCCCAAGCGCGCCTTCGACTACACTCACCTCGGCCCGGAGGGTGCCGCGTTGTTCGCCGCGCTCGTCGCCGACGAGCTCGCGCGCAACGTGCCGCAGATGCGCCGCATGCTGATTCCCTGAGACGATGCCGATGACCACGCGACGCGGGTTCCTCAAGTCCGGTGCGGCCGCCGCGCTGCTGGCGCAGTTGCCGGCCCTCGCCAAGGCGCAGGACACGGTCGCCGCGGACGATGCGCTCACGCTGTGGTACCGACAACCGGCGCGGCAATGGGTGGATGCGCTGCCTTTGGGCAACGGCCGCTTCGGCGCGATGGTGTGGGGCGGCACCGCGCGCGAACGGCTGCAGTTGAACGAGGACACGCTGTTCGCCGGCCAGCCCTACGACGCCAATCCGGCCGGCGCGCTGGACGCGTTGCCGCGGATCCGCGAACTGGTCTTCGCAGGGCGCTACGCCGAGGCCGAGGCGCTCGCCGATCGCACGATGATGTCGCAACCGGCGGGGCAAATGCCGTTCCAGGCGCTGGGCGACCTGTGGCTGGACCTCGACGGCCAGGGCGGCATTTCCGGCTACCGGCGCGAGCTCGACCTGGACCGGGCCCTGGTGCGCACGCGCTACCGCGCCGGCGACGCCACGCACACCCGGGAAAGCTTCATCTCGGCGCCCGACCAGTGCCTGGTGATGCGGCTGCGCTGCGACCGGCCCGGCCGCATCGACGGCTGGCTCTCGGCCGCCAGCGAACTGCCGCACGAGGTGGCGTCCGAAGGCGGCGAGCTGCGCATGGACGGCCGCAACGGCGAGCGCTCCGGCATCCCGGGCGGCCTGCGCACCTGCCTGCGCGTGCGGCTGCTGGCCCAGGGTGGACGGATCGCCGCCGAGGACGGGCGCCTGCGTTTCGACGGTTGCGACGAACTGGTGCTGATCGCCAGCGCAGCCACCAGCTATCGCCGCTACGACGACGTGTCCGGCGACCCTCAGGCGATCACGCGCGAGCGCCTGGATGCGGTCCGCGGCCGCTCGTACGAACAGCTGCTGCGCGCGCACCTGGACGATTACCAGCCGCTGTTCCGGCGGGTCTCGCTCGACCTGGGCGGCCACGACGCGCACCGGCGCGCCACCGATGCGCGCGTGGCCGGCGCGGAGGGAACCGACGATCCGGCGCTGGCGGCGCTGTACTTCCAGTTCGGTCGCTACCTGCTGATCGCCAGCTCGCGACCGGGCACGCAGCCGGCCAACCTGCAAGGCATCTGGAACGACCTGCAGGACCCGCCGTGGTCGAGCAAATGGACGCTCAACATCAATGCCGAGATGAACTACTGGCCGGCGCAGGCGACCGCGCTGGCCGAGTGCGTCGAGCCGCTGGAAGCGATGGTGCGCGACCTCGCCGAGACCGGCCGGCGCACGGCGCAGCGCATGTACGGCGCACCGGGCTGGGTGGTCCACCACAACACCGACCTGTGGCGCCAGGCCAGCCCGGTGGACGCCGCGCGCTTCGGCATCTGGCCGATGGGCGGCGCCTGGCTGCTGCAACCGCTGTGGGACCACTGGGACTACGGCCGCGACCTGGATTACCTGCGCCGCGTATACCCGTTGTTCCGCGGCGCGGCCGAGTTCTACGCCGCGGTGCTGGTGGAGGATCCGCGCACCGGCGAGCTGGTCACCAATCCGTCGATGTCGCCGGAGAACCCGCACCCGCATGGCTCCACCCTGTGCGCGGGCCCGGCGATGGATTCGCAGTTGCTGCGCGACCTGTTCGGGCAGTGCATCGAGGCGGCGCGGCGGCTCGGGCAGGATGACGGTTTCGCGGCCAGGCTGGCGACCCTGCGCGCGCGGCTGGCGCCGGACCGCATCGGCCAAGCCGGGCAGTTGCAGGAATGGCGCGAGGACTGGGACATGCAGGCGCCCGAACCGCACCATCGCCACGTCTCGCACCTCTACGCGTTGCATCCGTCCAGCCAGATCAACGTGCGCGACACGCCCGAGCTGGCCGCCGCGGCCCGCCGCTCGCTGGAACTGCGTGGCGACGATGCCACCGGCTGGGGCATCGGCTGGCGCCTGAACCTGTGGGCACGCCTGCGCGACGGCGAGCACGCGCACAAGATCCTGCGCATGCTGCTGGCCCCGGCGCGGACCTATCCCAACCTGTTCGACGCGCACCCGCCTTTCCAGATCGACGGCAACTTCGGCGGCACCGCCGGCATCACCGAAATGCTGCTGCAGAGCTGGGGCGGCACGATCTTCCTGCTGCCGGCGCTGCCGAAGGCTTGGCCCGACGGCGAAGTCCGCGGCCTGCGCGCACGCAACACCGCCACCCTCGACCTGCGCTGGCGCACCGGCAAACTCGGCCATGTGCGCTTGACCAGCGCCAAAGGCGGCCGCTACCGGCTCGACCATGCCGATACCACCAGCGAATGGACGTTGCGGGCAGGGCAGACGATTGCGCTGCGCTGGGATGGAGCGAGGTTGGTGCGCGAGGGTTAGGGGGTTACTGGCACTGCGCTGGTACTGAGCGGCGACGGTAAAGCCGTCGGGACTGAAGTCCCTCCCACAAAGCCAAAACACTGGCTGTTGCTGTTGCTCGTGATTTTGCTTTGAGCTTTTGACTTTGACTTACCGGGGCCCCTCCGAAGCGGCGGAGACAATGGGAAAAACCCGAAGGGCGGCGCACAAGGATGTGCGCCGTTTTCGGCCGCGGCAGGATGCCGCGTCCGAAAATCCCATTGGCTCCGCGGACCCGCAGCAAAGCTGCGGGCGCGAAGGCGGGGTGTGCTTTCTTTGGGTTACCTTTCTTTGCACAAGCAAAGAAAGGTAACTCGCCGCAAGGCGAAAGCTTTTGCCGCTACCCCAGACAGAAGAAGCAAAAGCAACGTCCCTGGATGATCAGCCATTCGGCTGCTGAAAAGCGCCTCCCGCGTTCGCGGGAATGACGATAGAGAGATTCCGCAGGACAGTGAGATTGCATGGGCCGGGCAGATAACGTCAAAGCTGCCGGGTCTTCGCCCCGGGCACTGCATCACCCCGTCCCCTTAACCTCCGCCACCCACGCATCCACCTCCCGCTCCAACAACGGCAACGGCACCACCCCGGTCAACAACACCCGGTTGTGGAACTGGCGCGGATCGAACCGATCCCCCAGCGCCGCGCGCGCCTTGTCGCGCAAGCGGATGATCTCCAGCTGCCCGATCTTGTACGAGGTCGCCTGCCCCGGGAACACCACGTAACGATCCACCTCGGAACGCTCGATGCCGTAGTCGATCGCCTGCTGGCGCGTCCACTTCATCGCGTGCAGCCCCGTATCGACCACCAACCTCCGCGCGCGGAACAGCTCCGCATCCAGCTGGCCGAGCAGGCCGGCCGGATCGCCTTCGTACCAGCCGTTCTCCGCCGCCAGGCGTTCGGCATACAGCGCCCAGCCCTCGCTGAAGGCGGAGATGCCGCCCAGCGCGCGGGTCTGGCGGAACTTCGGCAACGCCTTGTTCTCCACCGACAGCGCGATCTGGAAGTGATGCCCGGGCACCGTCTCGTGGTAGGTCAGCGTGCGCAGGCCGAAGCGGGTCAGGCGCTCGGGGCGCAGCGGCATCTGGAACACGCCCGGGCGCGAACCGTCCAGCGGCGGCGCGGTATAGCTGGCGGCGGCGCTCTTCCAGCGGAATTCCGGGTACGGCCGCGCGATCACCTCGCTCTTGGGCACGATGTCGAACAGCGCCGCCGAGCGCTTCTGCGCGTCGGCGATCATCCCGTCGATGTCGGCCATGATCGCCTTGCGGCCGGCATCGTCGTCCGGGTAGGCCAGGTCCTTCTCCAGCCGGGCGATGCGCTCCTTGACGCTGCCCCGGTCGCGCCCGATCGAGCGCAGGATGCGGTCCATCTCGCCCTCGATGCGCGCCACCTCGCGCAGGCCGATCTCGTGGATCTGCCGCGGGTCCAGGCCGGTCGAGGTGAAGCGGCGCAGCTGGTAGCGGTAATAGGCCTCGCCATCGGGCAGGCGCCAGGCGCCGGCGTCGTCGCTCGCCTGCCCGCGCTGCCGCTCCAGCACCGCGATCGCCTGCCGCCAGGCCGGGTAGACCTGCCCGGCCACGATCTTCGCGGCCTGCGCGACGAAGTCCGCACGCTGCGCCGCATCGACGCCCTGCGCCGATCGCAGCTTGGTGTCCAGCGTCGTCACCAGCGGATTGCGCTCCGGCGGCGGCGAGACGAACTGGCGCATCTGCGCGATCGTCTCGTCGATGATGAAGCGCGGCGGCAGGATGCCCTTGGCGGCGCCGTCCTCGGCGCGCTGCACCGCCTCGCCCATCCGCGCCTGGAACAGCGACAGGCGCGCGAGGTAGTTGTCCGCGTCGCGCGCGCTGCCCAGCGGGTGCACCACCGTCATCAGGTTGGGCAGCTGGACGTTGGCGCCGTTCATCTGCTGCAGCGGGAAATCGTGGTCGATGTACTTCTCGCCGTCGACGATCGCCTGCAACTGCCAGGCCATCAGCTCGGCCGATACCCGCTGGGTATCGCTCATCGCGCCGCGGTCGAACTGCCCGAGCCGCTCCAGTCCCTGCCGCGCCAGCGCCACGCTCTCGCGCTCGAACGCGGCGGTCATCGGCGTGATCTGGCGGTCCAGGCGCGCCTGTTCCTCGCCGTCGAAATAGCGGCTGGCGGTCGCGGCCGAAGGCTGCCTGCGCATCCACGCATCGCTGAACTCGGCGAAGAACGCGTCGATCGACGCGGCCGGCGCGGCGGCCGACGGCGCCGGGGCGTCCGGCCGCGATGCGGCGCGGTCGCAGCCGGCGAGCAGCGCGGTGGCCAGGGCGAGGCCGAGGACGAGCGGTCGGGACAGGGCGTGCGCGGGCATGGACTTCCTCGGTCGAAGGGAACCGGTCGATCTTACCGGGCCGTCACGGCCGGTTTCTCCCAGGGCGCATCGCCCAGGTGCCGGATCAGGAACTCGACGAAGCTGCGCACCCGCGGCGGCTGCAGGCGCCGCGCCGGCATCAGCGCGTTGATCTGGGTCGTCGGTGGCGGGTAGTCCGGCAGCACCACCGCCATCCGCCCGGCGCGCAGGTCGTCGGCGATGTGCCACAGCGAATGCACCGCGATGCCCTGGTCGGCCAGCACCGCATCGCGCAGCAGTTCGCCGAAGTTGCTCTCGAAGCGGCTTTCCATGCGCACCTTGACCGTGCCGCCCTCGGGCGTGGTCAGCGTCCACACGTCCTGGCGCCCGTCGCGGCCCATCAGCAGCACGCCGGCATGGCCGGCCAGTTCCTCCGGCGTGCGCGGGGTGCCGTGGCGGCGCAGATAGCCCGGCGAGGCGCACAGCACCCGGCGGTTTTCGGCGATGCGGCGCGCGACCAGCCCGGAATCGCCGAGCGGCCCGATCCGGATCGCCAGGTCGAAGCCTTCCTTGACCAGGTCGACCAGGTCGTCGCTCAGGTGCGCGCTGATCCGCACGCCCGGGTGCAGCGCCTGGAACTCCGGCAACAGCGGCGAGACGTACTGCTGGCCGAACGACGCCGACATCGTCACCCGCAGCGTGCCGGACACGCCTTGCGCGCTCTCGCGCAGGCCCTCGGCCAGCGCTTCCAGGTCCTGCACCAGCACCCGCCCGCGCTCGGCCAGGGCCTGGCCCTCCGGGGTGGGATGCAGGCGGCGCGTGGTCCGGTGCAGCAGGCGCACGCCCAGTTCGCGCTCCAGCCGCTTCAGGCGCTGGCTGGCCACCGCCACCGACAGGTCCAGGCTGCGTGCGGCGGCGCTGATCGAGCCGAGGTCGAGCACGCGCAGGAACAGGGCGATATCGCCGATCCGGTCCATGATTTTCAACGGAATGTTGAAGGTATTTCAGGATACCAGGGGTTTTTGCGAATAAACCCTGGGCGCAGGCTGTGTCCCTTCCCGATCCTCCGGTTCGCATCCCGTCGCCGCCCCGGGCGCCCGCCGGGAGCGGCGCGGCTTCCCCCTGTTCGAGTTCAAGGACCCTTCCATGGACATTCCCGCCTCACGCAACCGCATGCCGCTGGCCGTGTACGCCCTGACCGCGGGCGCCTTCGGCATCGGCACCACCGAGTTCGTCATCATGGGCCTGCTGATGCAGGTCGCCGCCGACCTGCACGTGTCCATCGCCAGCGCCGGGCTGCTGATCTCCGGCTATGCGCTGGGCGTGTTCGTCGGCGCGCCGCTGCTCACCGCGGCCACCGGCCGGCTGCCGCGCAAGGCGGTGCTGGTGGCGCTGATGGTGGTGTTCACGCTCGGCAACCTGGCCTGCGCGCTGGCGCCGAGCTATCCGCTGCTGATGGCCGCGCGCGTGCTCACCTCGCTCGCGCACGGCACCTTCTTCGGCGTCGGCGCGGTGGTCGCCACCTCGCTGGTGGACGAGGACCGCAAGGCCTCGGCGATCTCGATCATGTTCACGGGGCTGACCGTGGCTACCCTTCTCGGCGTACCGGCCGGCGCCTGGCTGGGCCTGCAGTTCGGCTGGCGCTCCACGTTCTGGGCCGTGGCCGCGATCGGCGCGGTCGCCACCGTGGTGATCGCGACGCTGGTGCCGCACGACCGCGCCACGCACGCGCCGTCGTCGCTGCGCCGCGAGGTCGCCACGGTACTGCGGCCGCAGGTGCTGCTGGGCCTGCTGATGACCGTGCTCGGCTTCGGCGGCATGTTCACCGTCTACACCTATATCCAGCCGCTGCTGACCGAGGTCGCCGGCTTCGCCGACGCGGCGGTGTCGCCGATCCTGCTGGTGTTCGGCGTCGGCATGATCGTCGGCAACCTGCTCGGCGGGCGCCTGGCCGACCGCAGCCTGCGGCCGGCGCTGCTCGGCACCCTGTCCGGACTGGCGCTGGTGATGGGCCTGATGGGATTCGTGCTGCACAGCCAGTGGGCGATGGTGCTGTTCACCGGCCTGCTCGGCGCCGCCGCGTTCGCCACGGTGTCGCCGCTGCAGCTGTGGGTGCTGCAGAAGGCCGAAGGCGCGCAGAGTCTGGCGTCGAGCCTGAACATCGGCGCGTTCAACCTGGGCAACGCCTTCGGCGCCTGGCTCGGCGGCGCGGTGATCGCGCACGGTGCCGGCCTGACCCCGCTGCCGTGGATCGGCGCGCTGGTGCCCGCGTCCGCGCTGCTGGTGGCGTGGTGGGCGATCCGCCTGGAGCGCGGCACGGCCGTGTCGCGCGCCATCGAATGCAACGAGGCGGGTTGATCGGTCGATCGCCCGTCGTTCTCTTCTGCCGACTCTTCTGCTGATTTCACCCAAGGAAATCCCGATGGAAACCCGTTTGCTCGGCCGTTCCGGCCTCAAGGTTCCTGTGCTCGGCTTCGGCGCCGGCACTTTTGGCGGCAAGGGACCGCTGTTCTCCGCCTGGGGCGATACCGGCGTCGAGCAGGCCCGGCGCATGATCGACCTGTGCCTGGAGGCCGGCCTGAACCTGTTCGACACCGCCGACGTGTACTCCGACGGCGCCTCCGAGGAAATCCTCGGCGCGGCGCTGCAGGGCCGTCGCGAGCAGGTGCTGATCTCGACCAAGACCGGCATGCGCCTGGGCGAGGGCCCCAACGATGCCGGCGCCTCCCGCTTGCGCCTGCTGCGCGCGGTGGATGCCTCGCTCAAGCGCCTGCGCACCGACTACATCGACCTGCTGCAGTTGCATGCCTTCGACGCGATGACGCCGCTGGAGGAAACCCTGTCCACGCTCGACGGCCTGGTGCGCGCCGGCAAGGTGCGCTACCTGGGCGCGTCCAACTACGCCGGCTGGCAGCTGATGAAGGCGCTGTCGCTGGCCGATATCCATGGCTGGTCGCGCTTCGTCGCCAACCAGGCCTATTACTCGCTGGCCGGGCGCGACTACGAGTGGGAGCTGATGCCGCTCGGCCTAGACCAGGGCGTCGGCGCGGTGGTGTGGAGTCCGCTCGGCTGGGGCCGGCTGACCGGCAAGCTGCGCCGCGGCCAGCCGCTGCCCGAGCGCAGCCGGTTGCACGCGACCGCGTCGATCGGCCCGGCGATCGACGACGAACGCCTGTTCGGCATCGTCGACGTGCTCGACGCGATCGCCGCCGAGACCGGCCGCAGCATCCCCCAGGTGGCGATCAACTGGCTGCTGCAGCGCCCGACCGTGAGCACGGTGCTGATCGGCGCGCGCGACGAAGCGCAGTTGCGCGACAACCTCGGCGCGGTGGGCTGGTCGCTGAGCCCCGACCAGGTCGCACGGCTGGACGCCGCCAGCGCGGTGGAGCCGCCTTATCCGTATTACCCGTACTGGCGCGGCCAGTTCGCCGAACGCAGCCCCGTGCCGGTCTGACCGGCCCCCGCGGGCACCCCCTACAATGCGCCTTCCGGCGGCCTGGCCGCCGGAGTTTTGCCGCCGGCACAGGCCGGCGGCTTGCCGTAGATTGAGGGGCCCCCCCATGAAACCGATCCATCGCGGCGCCTTGCCGGCCCTGCTGCTGGCGCTGTCGGCCTGCAAGCCGCAGCCCGCCGCGCCGCCCGTCGCGCCATCCCCCGACCCGCCGGCGCGGCCGCTGGTCAGCGCGCCGCAGGCTCCCCTGCACGAAGCGCACGTACGCGACGCCGAACAGGCCTTGCAACGGCTGACCGCACGCCTGGAACGCGACAAGGTGTACCCGGACGCATGCAACGCCTACGTGCTCGAGAGCGGCGATGGCGACGGCGACCGGAGCTTCGACATCGCCGTACGCGAACGCCACGGCGAGGGCTGCCCTGGCGACTCGCAGACCACCCCGGTACGCGACCGCTTCAGGGTCGGCCGCAACGGCAGGATCCACTGGTACGACCCGATCGAAGGCGAATTCGTCGATTACGCCGAACGCGCGCAACGCCTGAAGGCCCTGAGCGCCACCGGGATCTGATCTTTCGTCCCTCGGATGAGGCTGCGTCCGTTGTCTCGTGCAAGCTTGGCCGCGGCCTTTGCGGGAGCGGCTTCAGCCGCGATGGGGCTTTGCCGAGGCGCTCCCCTCCCACAAAGGTCCTATTCCCTATCGATTACCGGCAAGGCCCCATCGCGGCTGAAGCCGCTCCCACAACGGCCGCTCTCAGGGTTTGGAAGAAGGCCCGCTTACTCAAGTCGTACCGGCAACGCCCAGACGCTATTGGGATCACCTCCACGAGCACGCCGCAGACTCGCCCGCGCCATCGCCCAGTACGCCCAGGCCAGGACCAGCGCGCACGCGTCCACCGCCAGGACGACCATGTCGTTCCATGGCATGACCCAGCCATTCGCACCGAACAGCCCCGCCACCGGCACCAGCGCCGTCGCCAGCGCGCACAGCAGCAACAACTCATAGGCGCCGCGCGCCGTCGGCCGCAGCAACGCCCACGCCAAGCTGCCCAGGAACACCGCGTAATAGACCAGCTTCTCCTGCCCCGGCGGCAACAGACGCGCCGACACGAACAGCGCCGACACGCCCGCCACGCACCCCAGGCATACGCCCACGGTCAGCCGCGCCATCGCGTGCGTGCGCGCCGGCTGCTCCGGCTGGCGGCGCTTGCGCCGCGCTTCCACCCACAGCAGGTTGCCGCTGTAGAACAGGAACGCGCCGCCGAGCCCGAGCAGGAAGTACAGCCATTGCAGCGGCGCATGGCCGAAATTGCCGAAGTGCAAGGCCTGCAGGCCGCGCAACGACGCCACGCCCGGCGACATCGTGCGCGGCTCGAGCACGTTCAGCACCTTGCCCGTGGCCGCTTCCATCGCCACGCCGCCGAGCGTGTTGAGCCGGCGCTGCTCGTTGTGCCCGTACACCTCCACGCGCGCGTTGGCATCGCCGGCATCGTGGAACGACAGGCTCTCGGGCACCAGGCCGGGGCTGGCCTCGCGCGCGCGCCGCAGCAGCTCGGCGACCGGCAACGCCGGCGCCTTCACGCGGGCGGGCTCGACGTGCGGGGTCAGCTCGAAATCCGCTTCCAGCACCTGCATCAGCTTGCCGCCGAACACCAGGTACTGGAACGGCGCCAGCAGCAGCACGCCCAGGCACAGCACCGCGCCGGACCACGCGAAGACCACGTGGAACGGCAGCGACAGCATGCCGATCACGTTGTGCGCGTCCTGCCACAGCCGCTTGACGTTGCGCCCCAGCCGCAGCGCGAACAGGTCCTTCAGGAACGCCGGCGCGTAGATCACCACGCCGCTGACCAGCGCCAATCCATAGAGGATGCAGACCACGCCGAACAGGTAGGTGCCGAACGTGCGCGGCAGGCCTGCGGTGAAATGCAGGTCGTAGAGGAAATCGACGAAGCCGACCCGCCAGGGCCGCCGTTCCACCCCGCCATCGGCTCCCGGCTCGAACATCACGACCCCGCCGAACGCGTTCTCCGCCGCCGGGCCGAACGCGTAGAGCCGCGGCACCGGGCCGTGCTCGCCGGCCAGGATCAGCGAGAACAACTCGGCCAGCGCCGGATGCCGGGCCAGCACGCCGTCGAGCAGGGCCTGCGCGGATCGTTCCGGCGGTTGCGCCGGCACGGTCGCCGCGGGCCGGCGCTGCCAATCGCCCAGCTCGTGGGTGAACACGGTGATCGCGCCGGCGTAGAACGCGATGAACAGCGCCATGCCGGCGAGCAGGCCGGCCCAGGTATGCAGCGACAGGAAGCTGCGCAGCGTCGCGGCCTTCATGCGCCCAGCTCCGTCCAGCCCAGCGCCTTGACCGCATACAACGCGGCGTAGCACAGCAGCGTCGCACCGCCGAGCCATGCCCAGGCGCGCGCGCCGCTGCGGCAGGCGAACGCCAGCGCCATCGCGCCGATCCATGCCGGGAACGACAGCAGCAGCCACGGCAACGTATGCACCTGCAGCGGCCCCGGCCACAGCAGGACGATCAGGCCGACCAACCCGGTGGACAGCGGCAGGCCGAGCAGGATCGCAGCGGACCATTTACCCGGCATGGCCACGCTCCCGGCGCACGCGGCGCCACGCATCGAGATAGGGCAGCAGCACCGCGCCGAGCATGAAGGCGGTCAGCACGGAGAACACGCCGGCCCAGGTCCCGAGCGCGGCGATCGCCGCGGCCAGCGCCAAGGCGGCCAGCAGCCAGCCCAGGCCGCGCAGCGCGCGTGCATGCGCGCGCCAGCCCGGGCGCAGTTGCTGGTGCGCGGTGGCCAGGTAGAACGCCAGCGCCGAGGCCAGCGAGGACAGGAGATAGAGAAGGGTCATGCGTGCGGCTCCGGCAGGCTCACCAACGATAATCAAAACCGATCCCGACCACGCGCGGCGCGCCGACGATGCCGTTGGGCTCGCTGCCCCAGCGGTACTGGACATAGCCGCGGTCGAACAGGTTGCTGGCGAACAGGTAGGCGCTCCAGTCCAGGTTCTCGTAGCCGAACCGGGCGTTGACCAGCAGGCGCGAGGACAGCACCGGGGCATCGTCGCCGACGTCGGTGCGCACCCGGTCGCGCCAGTTGGCGTTGAGGTTGGCCAGCCAGCCCTCGCCCCAGCGCCAGTTGGCGCCCGCCGCCACGGTCCAGCGCGGGGCGTAGACGAACTCGCTGCCGCTGTAGTCGGTGTCCAGCGACGCGCCGTCGGGCAGCACGAACTCGTCGTAGCGCGTGCGCGAGAAGCCCAGCGAGGCATAGGCGTCGAAGCGTTCGCTGGCGCGCCAGGCGCTCTCGACCTCGAAGCCGTACAGGTGCGCGCGGCCGGCGTTGACGGTGTGGTAGTCGTAGCCGTTCAGGCCGAAGCGCGCCAGCGCCTGCTTGTCCTTCCAGTCGATGTAGTAGGCGTTGGCGTTGAAGGTGAGCCGGTCGTCCAGCCATTGCGTGCGCAGGGCCAGCTCGTAGTTCCAGGTGTATTCCGGGTCGAACGCGAACACTTGGCTGCGCGCGACGTTGAAGCTGGAACCGCCGGAGCGGTAGCCGCGCTGCACGGTCAGCGCCAGCGAGCGGTTCGCGTCCCACGACCAGCGCAGGCCCGCCTTGGGCAGGAACGCCTGGAAATCGCGGCTGCTCGACGGGGTATGCCCGCCGCTGGCCTGCGCCACCAGCCCGAGCCACCAGCCCGAGCACCGCCTGGTTGATGCCGGCCGCGGCCCGGTACAGCGCCGTGCCCGGCGCGCCGAACGCGGCCGGATCGGGCAGCGTGCCGACGAAGGTCGCCAGCGTGTCGCTGGAGAAGGTGTATTCCTGGCGGTCGTAGCGGAACCCCGCCAGCAGCGCCAGGCGCCCGCCGAGCGCGTATTCGCCATCGGTGAAGAAGGCCAGGTTGTCCGAGCGGCTGGGCGAGTCGCTGAGGTAGTCCACCGGGATCGCCGGCAGCGCCTGCGCGTAGCGCCCGGCCAGCTGCGCGGCGGCGGCGGCCGGGAAACCGGCACCCTGCAGCACGCCGGCGATGGTGCCCACGGGGGTATCGATGTTGGCGCGGCTGAGCTGGCGCCGCGCCATGTCGCGGCGCGAGCCGTACACGCCGACCAGGCCCTTCAGGCGCGGGCCGGCATAGCGCAGGCGCAGTTCCTGCGAACGCGAGCGGTAGCGCTCCTCGACATCGCCGTAGTCGCGGTTCTCGGCGGTGAGGTCGCCGTCGAAGTGGCGCCTCGCCTCGGTGTCGGTCCACGAGGTCACCGACGACAGCGACCACGGCCCGCCGAAGTCGTAGTCCACCTCGAGGTTGGCGACCTGCGACAGCGCGTCGGTGGTGTTGGGATCGTCGGACAGGTTGACCGGGTCGTGCAGGGGATCGGGCAGGTCCAGGCGGCTGTACACGTACATGTACGGGCCCTGCCGGTCGTCGCGGGTATAGCCCAGGCGCGCGGTCAGGCCGGGCAGGGCCTTGGGCGTCCACAGCAGCTTGGCGCGCGCCATGGTCGAGTCCAGCGCGTCCTCGCGCGCGTTGCGGGTGGCGTTGCGCACGTAGCCTTCGAAGTCGCGGTCCTCCACCGCCACCCGGAAGGCGAGTTCGTCGTCCACCAGCGGGCCACCGCCGGCGAAGGCCAGGCGGCGGTCGGAGGGATCGGAGAGCAGCGCGCGGGCGCGGCCGCTCCAGTCGAAGGTCGGGTCCTCGGTGCGGATGACGATCGCGCCGGCCAGCGCGTTCTCGCCCTGGATCGTGGACTGCGGGCCGCGGAACACCTCCACCTGGGCGATGTCCCACAGGTCGGTGGGGCCGGCATCGCTGACCTGGCTGGGCAGCGCGGCGCCGTCCAGGTAGGTGGTGGCCAGCGGATTGGCGGCGCCGGCCTCGTCGGCGATGCCGCGCAGGGTGAAGCCGCGCGCGCCGTACATCGGGGAGACGTTGGCGGTGCGCCCGATCACGTCGGCGAGGTTGCGCAGGGTCTCCTGCTCGATCCGCGCGGAGGTGGTCACCGCCACGCTGCTGGCGGTGTCCTGCAGCGAGCGGGCGTTCTTCTCGCCGGTGACGACGACGCGGTCGAGCATGGCCGCATCGGCCGGCGGCGCGGCGACATCGGCCGCGCGCGAGGGGGCGGCCGCCAGCAGTCCGGCGATGGTGGCGGCGAGCACCGTGGGGGTGGCGCGCATGCGAATCTCTCCGTGGCATCGGAACGAAGAGGCATGGCGGCGGCTGTGCCCGTGCAGCTGCCCTCCCCGGGCAGCGTTCAAGCGGCGCAATCTAGCAGACCGCGCCCGCTCCGGCCAGCGGGCGCGGCAGGCGCGCTAGTCGCCGGTCTGGCTGTGCGGCGCGGCGACCGGCTTGGACTGCGGCGAGTCCTTCTGGCGCAACCAGATCGTCAGCACCACCAGCGACAGCACCGCGAGGAATTCGCTCTGCCAGTTCTGGAACGACTCGAACCAGAATTCGCTGCCGGACAGGTGGTACCAGAGGCTGACCGGCGACTCGCCCTTCAGCGCGCGCTCCTCCAGCTCGTGGCGCCAGCTGCCGCACAGGTGCAGCACGAAGCTCATCGCGAACAGCAACCCGAACGCGATCGCCAGCGAGTTGCCGTACAGCCAGAGCCAGAGGCCGCCCTTGCGCACCGGCCACGGCGCCGGGCCGGGATCGACGCGGTTCTGCTCCTGCGCCGGATCGAGCGGCCGCGACTCGGCCGATCCGGCCTGGCGCAGCTTCACCGCCAGCAGCACGTACATGCCCATCTGCAGGAACTCGCTTTCCCAGTTCTCGAACATGGCCGAGACGAAATGCGGCGAATGCAGGTAGGCCAGCAGCGTCACCACCGGCAGCCCATGCTCGATGCGCTCGTCGTTGTAGACCTGCAGGCCGGCCAGCGCCTGGCCGGCGATGAAGAGAATGGTGAGGGCCAGCAGCACCAGCGACAGGCCGTTTCGTTTCCACATGGCGATGTCCTCCTGCCGCGGGCGACGCGCATGCGCCGCCCGCCAAGCATCCTCGTCGCCGTCCGTACCGCGCGGACGACGCAACGTGGGACGGACACTAGCCCGCCGCAGGACAAGACGCCGTGAGCGTCGCCCGCATCAATCGCCGTCGATGGCGTCCACCTTCAGCAGCACCGGCGCGTGGTGGTGCCCGGTGGAGGCCTCGAGCAGCGTGCCGGTCAGCCGCACCGTCTGGCCGATCTCGCCGGCCAGGTGCGCGTACTGCGCCTGGTCGAGCACCAACTGCAGCTCGCCCACGCCGTCGTGCGCCTGCTGCTGCGTCTTCGCCGACGCCGCCACGCACATCGCGGACGGCAGGCGCAGGTAGTAGCCGGTCTCCGGCTGGTCGCCCTGCTTCACGTCCTCGAAATCCGGCGCACCGGGGAAGGTCTTGCGCTCCAGGGTGCCGGACAGCGTGACCTTGAGCGGCCCATAGGGCAGGCAGGAACGCGCCAGGGCCGGGGTCGAGATGGCCAGCGTGGCGACGGCGAGCAACAACGGCAGGAGCGGCGCTTTCATCGGAGGACTCGGGCAGGTCGGGCCGCGCAAGCTTAGCTCCTTGGTGCGCCGAATATGTGGCGGCTCTGTTTCAGGGTTAAACGGTTCCTGTGGGAGCCATGGAGCGCGCAGGTTGCAGTGCTGTTGCTGTTGCTGTTGCTGTTGCTGTTGCTGTTGCTCGCGATCTTGCTTTGGATCGGGTAACGCCTCTTCGCGCGGCGGCGCGCCAACCTCCACGGCCCACGAATGTCACTGCGGCGCGGGCCCCTCCGAAGCGGCGGAGGCGATGGGAAACACCCGAAGGGCGACGTGCATGGGCTCGCCGGAAAAAGGCGAAGCACTGCTTCGCCCCGGCGGGCGGGCATTCGTCGCGCGGCGAATGCCCCGGACTCGGCCGCGTAGCGGACGAGCACGTCGTTTTTCGCCGGGGCAGGGCTCGCCGGAAAAAGGCGAAGCACCGCTTCGCCCCGGCGGGCGGGCATTCGCCGCGCGGCGAATGCCCCGGACTCGGCCGCGTAGCGGACGAGCCCCGTCGAAAAATCCCGCCGGCTCCGCGGACCCGCAGCAAAGCTGCGGGCGCGAAGGCGGGGTGTGCTTGATCAGCCATTCGGCTGCTGTGAAGCGCTTCTTTGGGTTACTTTTCTTTGCACAAGCAAAGAAAGGTAACTCGCCGAAGGCGAAAGCTTCGGCCTTTATTGCCAAAGGCCCCAAAAGCAAAAGCAACGTCCCTGGATGATCAGCCGTTCGGCTGCTGAAAAGCCCCTCCCGCCTTCGCGGGAATGACGGTAGAAAAGTCCCTGGATCCCCGCCTTCGCGGGGATGACGGTAGGGAGATCACGTGAAGCCGTGAGATGGCGTGGGAGGAAACACACATCCCACCCCATCAAGGCACCAACCGCACCCGATTGTTCGCCTGCGTCACCTCCGCCACCTCCCCTTCCGCCCGCACCACCACCTGCAACTCGTCGCGGCGCATCCCCGCCGGCATCGACAAGCGCACCGTCGCCGTCCTCGGCTGCAGGTCCGCGGGCGCGGCCAGCGCCGGGAGCGCCGCGCGCGCCAGCTCGCGGCCCCGCGCATCCTCCAGCACCACCATGCCGGCCGGCGCATCGACATGGCCGAGGCTGTGCACCGTCACCTCGACCGCGTCGCCATCGATGCGCACGTCGCCGCGGCCGATGCCCAGGTCGGGCCGCAACTCCACCGGGACGGCGGCGGCGGCGACCCGCTCCATCTCGATCACCGTGCCCTGGCGCGGCGCGAACTCCACCGGCACCGAGCCGCTGCGCTCGAACGCCACCTCGCGCTCCTGCGCGCGACCGTCGATGCGCCCGTCGCCATCGCGGTCCGCGCCGATGCGCATCCGCCAGCGGCCCGGCTGCACGTTCCAGCCGGTCATCGTCGCCTTCTGCGCCTTGGCGCCGGTGTTGAAGGCGATCACGCTGAAGCGGTCCGCGCGCGGCTTCGGCAGCAGCAGCGCCACCTGCACGGCCCCTTCCGGATCGTCGAAGCGCCAGCTCACCGTATGCCCCGGATAGGTCTGGTTGCGCTTGAGCGCCACGCCGCCCAGGCGCGCGCGCTGCAGGTTCACCGTTGGCGATTCGACCCGGTCGCTCCACCAATGGCCTTCGGTGTTCATGTAGAAGTTCTGCAGCTTCTCGCGGGTCTCGGCGCGGAACAGCGCCTCCAGCCAGCGCGTGTCGCCGCTGTTCTCCCAGGCGACGTAGTGCGGGAAGTCCGGCGCGCCCTCGCCCTTGGCCGCCGCCTGCGCCAGCTGCGCGCCCCAGCTGTCGCGCTTGCCGAGCAGGTCGAGGAAGTTCTCGTTGAGGTTGGACAGCCCGTTCGGCCCGCTGCCGGCCACCCGGTAGTCGAACACCTTCAGGTAGCGCGCATCGCCGGTCCAGCGCCACGCGGCCCAGAACGCGTGCAGCGTGTCGGCGCCGCCGCTGCCCTGCCACAGCTCGCCGCCGCGCACCGCGCCGGTCTTCCAGTTGATCTCGTTCGGCAGGACCCAGCGGCCCTTGGCGTCGGTATGGGCGTGGGCGAGATAGCCGTCGGCCAGCCCGGTGACGATGCGGCGTGCGTTCGGGTCGGCGTTGTAGCCGCCGAGCAGCAGCGCCGGGTGCAGGATCGGGAACGAGTACGGCTTCTGCCACTGCCAGTTCGGCTCGCGGTAGACCTTGCGCCCGCCGAACCAGTTGCTGGCGAACAGCAGGTGGCCCTGCGGATTGACCTGGATGATGCGGTCGAACGCCTTCACCGTGCGCATCGCGCGCTCGACCACCGCGGGATCGCCCCAGTTGAGGTAGAGCAGCGCGCTGTTGAGGTTGATGCCCTCCTCGTAGGCATGCAGCTCGTCGGTCTCGATGGTGGACAGCCCGTCGGTGAACATGCCGTTGCGGTAGTTGGCGTCCGACAGCGCCCACAGCGAGGCATTGAGCTTGTCCGGGTCGACGCCCATCAACGCCACGCCCGGCCATTGCTGCACCAGGTCCGAGTCGTCGGAGATGCCGCCGCCGAAATCGCCGTAATCCACTTGGCGCTGGTCGATCCACCAGTTGATGTAGCGGCGCGTGGCCTTGAGGTCCTCCAGCTGCCAGAACGCCCAGGCCGGCACGCCCTTGGGCACGTCCGGCAGCGCCACCGGCAGCGGCGACTGGTTGCCGTAGCTGATGTCGTTCCAGTACTGGCGGCCGAGCGCGTGGTCGGGGTCGACGCGCAGCAGGTCGTGGATGTCGCGGTCCAGGCGCGCGTACAGGCGCTGGCGCTGCGAGGTGGTGTGCTCCTCGACCAGGAAGCCCCAGTTGTCCTTGACCTGGTTGAAGCGGTCGGCGACGTGCTCGATCTTGGCTTCCGCGCGCGGCTTGAACACCAGCCGGATGCGCGCGCCGTCGAGCGCGGCGCGATCGAAGCCCGGCGCGGCCGAGGCGATCGACAGCATCAGGCTGTCGTCGCCGAGGATGCGGTCGCGCAGGTCCAGCCACAGCGTGCGCGCCTGCTTCGGCGCCACCGAGACCGACACGTCGATCATGTCGCGCGCCGGCCAGACCGGGTCCTTGACCCGGATGTTCAGCGGGATCAGCCCGTCCTGCACCGCCGGCAGGTCCAGCGCCGGCAGGTCGATGGCGATGCCGTCCAGGCCGTCGTACATGTTCTCCCAGCCATAGGCCCAGCTGCGCATCAGCGGCTGGTCGGGCGGCGGGTCGCCGAGCGTGGACGGCACCAGCACGTGCACTACCGGCATGTGCGCCCCGGACGCGGACGGCGGCGCGTCGCCGCGCTTGCGCGCCGGCGCCTTGGCCGGCAGCGCGACCACGGTGTCGCGCTCGCCTTCCGGATAACGCCCGGCGATGTAGTCGCGCAGCGGCGCGAGGTTGGCGTAGTCCGGGGCGACGTCGCTGCGCACGGTGTAGTCGAGCGTGGCGGTGCCGGCCGGGACCTCGCCGGCGCCGACGTGGTAGGCCCAGATCTCCTGGATCGGGGTTTCCTGCTCGGTGTTGCTGAAGCGCAGCGTGCCGCCGCGGCGCTCGGCGAACTGGTCCACGCTGCGCACCACGCCCTGCTTGCGCTTGAACAGCGGCTGCGGCGGAGCCTTGCCGTCGCCGTAGCTCGCCTGGCCGAAGGCCGCGCCGCGGATCTCGATGCGGTTGAACGGCTCGTCGGGCAGAGTGAGGTCCAGCGCCTTGCCGCCTTCCACGTAGACGTTCCAGTCGGGCAGCTGGAAATAGTCGTTGCGGCCGGGCAGCCGCGAGCGGTTGTAGACCCCCGGCCAGGTGGTCTCGGCGATGCCGTCGGTGGCCTTCCACATCCACTGCTTCAGGTCCTTGGCATCGGCGAACTCGACCTTGCGGATCCGGGTGACCGGATCGACCAGCGCCGGCGGCGCCTGGCCCTGGTCCCAGCCGAAGCGGTGCAGCCAGGCCGCGCGCAGCGCCGCCGGGTCGGCCGGCTCGGCGCCGGCCGGTTCGCGCAGCTGCGCCAGCGCGGCCACGCCGGCCGCGTCGAGCATGCGGTCGTAGATGCGGATCTCGTCGAAGTCGCTGCCGCGCAGGAAGTTGTAGCGGCTCTGCACCTGGTGCGGCGACATCACCCGGCCGGCCAGCCCGAACTGGTCGAGGGCGGCGTCGAAATCCAAGGATGCGCGCCCCGCGCAAGGACCCTCACATCCCCGTGCGGACTCCTCGATGCCCTGCCGCGCCACTTCGCGGCCATCGACGAACAAACGCACGCCGCGGGTCTCGTCCCAGCCGAAGGCCAGGTGCGTCCACGCGTCGGCGGCGGGGGGCGTGTCGAGCTTGAACGACACGCGCGTGCGCGCCAGGTTGGCGTCGGTGACGAAGGCGTCGAAGCCGTGGCCGTTCCAGTCGATGCGCAGCCAGGCCATGTCCCAGCTGGTGTGGTCGGCGTAGCCGACGCGGAAGATCACGAACGGCGCCTCGCCCACCGGGTAGCGCGCGCGCCAGAAGAACGCGAGCGTGCCGCGCTGGGCGTAGAGGTTGCCGGGCGCGTTCCAGGCCAGCACGCCGTCGTCGGCCCACTCGATCGCCTTGCCCGAGCGCCCGTTGTCGACCAGCGCGACCTTGTCGCGGAAATTGGGGACCGGATCGCCGGCGGCCACGTCGGCATCGAACCCCTTGTCGGCCGTCGCCTGGAACAGCAGCCGGGGCGCCTCCGCCGCACCGGCCGCGCCCGCCAACAGTCCCAGCAGTCCCAGGAGCGCGGACGGCAGAAACGTTCGAGGCGAGCAGCCCGCCGCGCGCGGTCGGTTTCGTGGCGGTTCGCCGGCCTGCAGCAGCGCCACCGGCCAAGAGGCGGCGCAAGAACGAACCGCATCGGCGGGCTTCGCAGCCCGGACGGCTCCCGCCGTCCACGCTCCCAGCCAGCGCCCCCACTTCACCACCCTTCCCGATCGCACCACGCCTGCTTCCTCCACTTTCGATCCACTACCGCCGCGCCGCCGGCGCGCCGTCCTCCGGTTCCGCCATGCCGGCGTGCCGTGCGCGCCAGCGTGGCCAATCATGTTCCAGCAATTTCTGCGGCCAGGTCCCGTACCAGGCATACCCGGCGCGGCGCTCCGGCGACATCCGGCCGAAGTCGGTGAACGCGCTGCCGTCGCGGTCGCCGAACAGCGGCTGCTGGCGCTGCAGGTCGTAGAAGCGCGCCCACAGCGATGCGCCCGGCGCCGGCTCGACCACCCGGTCCGGTCCCGCCGGTGTCTCGATGCGGCGCGTGGCCAGGTCCGGCAGCCGGTGGCGCTGGAACCAGCGCACCGCCGCCTCGATCGCCGCCTTCGTGCGGGGCGAGGGCGCGCGCTGGCGCATCAGCAACCGCACCACGCCCACCGACTCGGACGTGGCCAGCGCGGCCGGCTCGAACGCACGCGCCTTGGCCGGCTGCAGGGTGTGCTCGTCGTACTGCGCCGCCCAGATGGTGAGTTCGCCGTCGATCGTCACCTGCGTGTCCAGCACGCACGCCAGCCCGCGCGCCAGCGCGGCCCCGGCACGCGCGCCGAACTCGTCGTGCAACGCCGCCAGCGCGCCCTTGGATTCGACGATGTCCTGCAGCAGGTCCATTACCCGTGTCATCGCGTCGTCGTTGAAGGTGACCAGGTGGCGGTACGACGAATGGTCCGGATGGAACTGCGGCCAGCCGCCGTTCGGGTACTGCGCCGCCAGCAGGTACTCCACGCCGCGCCGCGCGCCGTCGAGGTAGCGCGCGTCGCGCTCGCGCGCATAGGCCTCGGCCAGGTAGGCGATCTCGGTGGTGGTCGCCTTGTTGTCGATGGTCGCCTCGTCCGGGCGCGCCGGATCGCGCAGCGCGGCGCGCTCGGCGGCGTCGAACGCATGGCCGTAGTCCACCGCCTTGCCCTGGTAGTGCTTGGACCAGCCGCCCGACGGCGTCTGCAGCAGCAGCATGTTGTCGGCGACGGCATCGGCCGCCGCGCCGCCCGGCCATGCCAGCCATGCCGCCAGCCACACCAGGCGCCTCACGGGAACGGCCTCCAGCTGCCGAGCAGGTGCGCCGCGTCCAGCTGCGCCGCCTCCGCGGCCGAAAGCAGGCGTGCCCAGGCCGCGCGCCGCGAGGTGTCCGCGCCGGGGCCGCGGTTGCCGTGCTCGCCGAACCGGGCGGTGACGTGCGTCTCCGGCTTGTCCCAGTCGTGCCAGCCGGCCGGCAGGACGTGCGCGCCGAGCTCGCTGCCGACGAACGCGACCTGCGCGTACGGCCGCCACGGCCGGCCGAGATAGACCCGGGACACGCCGTTGGCCGCGGTCAGGCGCACGTTGCGGAACACCAGTCCCGCGCGCGCAGTGTCCGGGGTGGAGGCGGCGGTGACGTAGCCATCGCCGATCGAACGGATCTCGCCGCCCTCGAACAGCCCGGTGCCGGCGCCGAAGATGAAATCCACCGTGCCCTCGACATGGCAATCGCGGAAGTACGCCAGGCCGGTGCCGCGCAGGTACAGCGTGTCCTGGTGGCCGAGGAAGCGCACGTCGCGGAACGCCATGCGGTCGCCGTCCAGGCGCACCGCCACCGCCTGGCCGACCGGGCCGGCGTCGTTGCCGAAGGCCAGCTTCTCGGCGGTGAAGTCGTTGCCGGCGATCACCACGCTGGCCGAGCCGGAGGTGCCGAACGGCTGGCCGGTGGCCGGGTCGATCCTGGCGGCGTAGTTGTCGAACACGATCCGCGTCAGCGTCGCGCTGGCGCCGACCATGTGCAGCGGCGGCGCGTTCGACGGCACGTTCACGCGCTCGCGGTAATCGCCGGCGGCGATGCGGATCTCGGTGGGCCGCTGCGCGCGCACCGCGGCGTCCACCGCCTCCTGCACGCGCGCGAAATCGCCGCCGGACGCCGCCACCCTCAGGACCTGCCATCCCTCGGCGGCCTGCGCCGGGATCGCGGCCAACGCCGTCCACGCCAGCATCGCCCAACCCGCCCGGCGCCGCCGCGCCCGGGCCATGCGGTTGCGCCCGTGCAGGGCCTGCGCCTTTTCTTCCGTCGTGACCATCGCGCTCGCTCCATCATGCGGAAGGAACCCCGAATCGCCCCGGGGTTCCAGGACCAGGGAGGCCCCGGTCGACGGGCGCCGCACGAGGACGGCACCCCTGGCGAACCATGCCCTCACTGGCAGCTTCCGGGCGCGGCCGCGATGATCGCGGCCCGGCCTGCGGTGTCCGGCGACACGAACGGCGCCATGCCGCCCTTGCCGGCGGTGGCCAGCACGTACTTCAGCAGGTCGGTGCCGGCCGGCAGGCGGTTGGCGTTGATCAGGTCCCTGGACAGGTCATCGTAGCCGGCGAGCATGTCCGGCGTGGCGCCGTAGGCGAAGTTCAGGTCGCCCGGCGTGCCCTGCGGCTGGCACGCGGCGTTCGCGCCCCACACGTAGCTGCGCGCCACGTCGATGCTGCCGCCGGTGTAGTCGCGGATCAGGTTCGCCACCCAGTAGGCCATGTCGTCGCCTTTGCCGTTGGCGAGGTTGTTGAGGAACATGTTGTCCTCGAAGGCGATGCGGCCGCCGACGCGGATGCTGAGCAGGTCCTTGCGATAGCCGTAGAACACGTTGTTGAACATGTGCGACTGGCCGCGGCGCAGCAGCGGCACCCGGCGCAGGCCGTTGTAGGCGCTCTCGGCGTAGTGTTCGTCGGTGGTCACGTACAGGTTGTCGTGCACGGTGGTGGTGATCTTGCTGCTGACCGTCTCGCTGTCGCTCGAGCCGTGCAGGGAGGCGCGCTTGACGTTGACCAGCTTGTTGAACGACACGGTGATGTCGTGCGCGCCGACCTTGACGTCGTAGGCCGAGTCGCCGGTGTGCTCGAACGTGTTCTGGTGGATCCAGATGTCGTGCGATTCGCCGGTGGAGCGGATCATGTCCGGGTCGAGGTCGTGGTCCTCGATGTGCCCGGCGCCGACGAAGCGGTTGTTGGTGATGATCACGTTCTGCGAGGCGTGCGTGCTGGCGCTGTTGCTGTCGGCGCCGATCTTGAAGCCGTTGAAGAAGAAGTACGCCTTGCTGCCGCGGCCGTCGATGGTCGTGTTCGAGTCGATCATCTTCAGCTTGAGCGCGTTCAGGCTGCTGTTGTTGAGCCGGCTGTTGAAGAACGTGTTCTCGCAGGCCTCGCCGGCGGCCACGCCGCGGTTGGCGCACCACACGCGGTGGTCGCGGCATTCGGCGGTGGTGGCGTTGTCGAGCGCGGCGAGCACGCTCGGGTCGCTGCAGCCCAGCCGGTACATGGCCAGCTCGGTGTCGGCGGCGAAGTCGCGCTTGTCGAACACGATCCACTTGTAGTCCTGGGTGCTGATCGCATCGAGGATCTGCTGCTCGGGCGAGGTCGTGCCGTTCTTGGTGATCACCACCAGGCGGCTGCCGCCGGCCGGATCGTAGCCGCCGGTCGCCTTGTAGCCGAACCCCACCGCCGCGCCGAGCGAGTCGGCCAGGCACGCGACGATGGCCTGGTCGGTGGTCAGCACCGGCGATTCGCGCCAGTTCATGCCTGGGTCGTTGACCAGGGTCTGGCAGGCGGTCTGCGTGCCGGTGCCGCCCCCGCCGCCGCTGGGCGAGGAGATCACCACGCTGGCGGCGTTGGAGTCGTAGCCGGTGCCGTTGCCGTCGGTGGCGCGGACCCAGTAGTAGTAGGTTCCCGGCGCCAGCCCCGCATCGGTGTGGCCGCTGCCGCTCACGCCGGTGGCGATGCTGACCCGCCCGCTCGGGTTGGAATCGGTATCGCGGAAGACCTGCTGGCTGGCCGCGGTGCCGCCGGCGACCGACCAGCTCAACACCGCGCTGGTGCCGGACGCGGAGGCGTTGAGCGACACGCTCAGCGGCGCCGGCGTGGACGTGCCGCCGCCTGCATAGGTCTCGAATTCGGCCACCGCCGGCGTGGCCGACGAACCGGTGATCTCGAAGTTGATCTTGGTCAGCGCGACCGGCGCGAAGCTGATCGTGCCCGCGCCGGAGCCGGTGGCCAGCACCGCGCCGGTGTCGTTGTTGACCAGCCGCCAGCTGCCGATGCGGCCTTCATGGCCGGCCGGTTCGCGGATCACCACCGCGCCGACCGTGGTCGCCGCGCCCCACTTCACCGAGACGCGGCCGGTCGAGCCCCCGGGCGACCACCAGGTGCCCGGGTTGCCGTCGGCCACGTTGCCGTAGCTGGTGCCGCTGGCCTTGCTCGACCCGTCGGCCGAGGCGCCCAGGCTGAGGTTGGCGCCGCTCTGCGCCTGGGCGGATCCCGCCGCCACGGTTCCCGCGATTGCCACTGCCATTGCCAACAGACAACGCGATGCACATGACCTCATATCCATAAATCCCTCCGAAGTATGGTTGAGCCGGAACCGTGCCTCCAGGCGACTTCCGCTCCACGTCCCGTGGAGCGCCCCCGTACCTGCGCGCCGCGTCCCGGCGCGCAAGCCGCCTCCGTGCGGAGACGGCCGTCGCCGGCGCAACCCCGCCGCTCCGGCAGCGAGGGATGGCGCCGGCGGGTCGATCAGAACTTGTAGCGCGCTCCCAGGTAGTACTGGCGCCCGGTGACGGTGTACTTGTCGGGCAGCTCCAGGGTGGAATCGACGTAGCGGCGGTCGGCCGTGTCGAGCAGGTTGGTGGCCTCGAAGGTGACCGTGAGCTTCTTGGTGACCCGGTAGGACATGTTGAAGTCCACGTTCTCGACGCTGTACTTGCCGGTCACGTCCGCCGTGGCCAGCTTGTTGCCGTCCAGGTCCCACACGTCCTCCTGCGAGAGAATGTTGTTGATGTAGCCGTCGCGGTAGCTGGTGGACACGCGCGCGCTGAACTTGCCGTCGTCGTAGTACAGCGTGGCGTTGTACGAGTGCGGCGACAGGTTCAGCAGGTCCTTCTCGGTCACCGAGGTGGTGATGGTGGTGTTGCCGTTGCCCGCGGTGCTGAACAGGTACTTGATCTTGGAATCGACCTGCGTGTAGTTCAGCTGGATGCCGAAGTTGCGCCAGAACCCGGGCAGGAAGTCGAAGGCCTGCTGGTAGGTCAGCTCGAAGCCCTTGAGCGGGCCGCCGGGCGTGTTGAAGTAGCTCTGCACGTTGAAGATCGTGTCCGGCGTGAAGCCGACCGGCAGCAGGTCCAGCGAGTAGCCCATCCCTTCCCAGGTGGTCAGCATGCGCGTGCGCTGCACGTAGCTGTCGATGTCCTTGTAGAACACCGCGGCGGACACCAGCGAGCCCGGCCGGAAGTACCATTCCGCGCTGAGGTCGTAGTTGGTGGAACGGTACGGGTCGAGCTTGGGGTTGCCCAGGTTGATCGAGTAGTAGCGGCCGTCGTCGAAGTACTGGGTCGGGCCGCCACTCATGCTCGGCGACAGGTAGGCCAGGGTCGGGCGCGCCATCGTCTTGGCCGCGCCGAAGCGCAGCACCACGTCGTCGGCGACGTCCCAGGACAGGTTGAGCGAGGGCAGCACGTCCTTGTACGAGTGGGTGACCGCGCTGCGCGCGAGCCAGCGGTCGCCCGCCGCGTCGGTGGCGCTGGCCACGCCGAAGAACGGCTCGCAGGCGGCCGAGCGGTTCTCCGCGCTGCTGGCCTGGCAGGGCGTGTAGCCCGAGGCGGTGATCTGCGTGTCCACGTAGCGCACGCCGAGGTTGCCGCGCAGCGGTCGGCCGAGGAAGTCGGTGTTGAAGTCCAGCTGCAGGTACGTGGCCAGGCTCTTCTCGTTGACCTCGAAGTTGTTGTTGGACGAGCCGTAGTGGCCGATGCCGGCCAGGCGGTAGTCGCCGCCGGGCACGCCGGTGTCGCAGTTGCAGTAGATGTTCAGCAATTCGGCGACCTTGCCGAAGTCCGGCACCAGCCAGCTGCGGGGCACGCCGTCGAGGCTGCTGCCGAAGCCGCCGAGCGTGGTGCTGAGATCGCCGACCGTCACCCCCTCGGGCAGGCTCTGCGCGAGCCGGCCGTAGGCGATGTGCCGGTACTCCTGCGTGTCCATGTCGTAGTTCTTGTACGCCCCGCCGAAGCGGAGGGTGAAGGTCGGGTTGAGGTTGAACTCCAGGTCCACCTTGGCCGTGTCGAAGGCGTTGTTGACGTAGCTCGGGTTGAGCCGGACCTCGCTGATGTTGGTGCCGCGCGCGGTGCCGTTGGCGTTGACCGGCACCGCGCCGTAGCCGAGCCAGGCCCAGTTGCCGGGGTTGGACATGTCGAACGGGAACGTCATCGACGGGTAGTCGCCGCCGTTGCGCATGTCCAGCACGAACCCGTCGAGGTTGGTGTTGTCGAAGCTCACCATCGAGTACACCGGCCGCTCGTAGTCGGACTGCGAGTGCCCGACGACGGCGTTGAGCCGCACCGCGTCGTTGAAGCGGTGTTCCAGGTCCAGGCTGAACTGCTTGAACTCGGTGGTCTCGTCGATCATGCTCGACTCGGTGCGGAAATCGACGTTGTCGAACACCCCGTACACCAGCCGGTTCTGGTCGTCGACCTGCGCCTCGCGCACCACGATCTGGGTCTTGCCGCCGAGGTTGGCGGTGCGGTGCAGGTTGGCGCCGACCGAGTCCTCGCGCACCGTCTTGTCGAACTTGGAGTACAGCATGTCCAGGTTGAGCCGGGTGTCGTCGCTCACCTTGAACTGCACCGAGCCGGTCACGCCCAGCCGCTCCAGCTCGTGCTCGGTGCGCACGTAGCGCGGATAGCGCGGGATCCACGCGTTGGTGGCGGTCTCGTAGGCCTCGATGTTCTCCGGCGTGTTGGCCGGGCGGTCGATGCCGGTGCCGCAATGGGTGGCGTCGATGCCGTAGCTGCCCCAACCGTTGTTGCGGGCCTGGTTGGCGGCCGAGCCGACCCCGGCAGGCGTCTCGTTGGACAGCGGGTTGCGCGGCGTCTGCGGGTCGTAGCCGACCGGGCTGCAGAAGCCGTAGGTGCCGTTGTTGCTGGCGGTGGACTGGTTGGAGTTGCGGTAGTTGCCGTGCTCCCAGCGCACCGGGTTGTAGCCTTCCTCGCGCAGGTGGCGCTTGTTGTAGGACACCGACATCAGCGCGCCGATGCGCCCGTCCGCCCAGATGTTGCTGACCAGCGCCGACACGCGCGGGTCCTTCTTCTCGGACAGGTCGTTGTAGCCGTACTGCACCGAGCCGGCGGCCTGGAAGCCGTCGAAGTCGAACGGGCGTGAGCCGCGCAGGTCGACCGTCGCGCCCAGCGAGCCCTCGTCCATTTGCGCCGACTGGGTCTTGTTGATCTTGACCCGGCTGAACAGCTCGGAGGCGAAGGTATTGAAGTCGAAGCCGCGGCTGCGGTTGACGCCGTCGGTGCCGCTGCCGGCGGTGGCCAGCGCCTCCAGGCCGTTGATGCGCACGCGCGTGAAGTCCGAGCCCAGGCCGCGCACCGAGATCTGCTTGCCCTCGCCGCCGTCGCGGTCGATCGCCACGCCGGCGATGCGCTGCATCGACTCGGCCAGGTTGAGGTCGGGGAACTTGCCGATGTCCTCGGCGAAGATCGCGTCCACCTGCTCGACGCTGTAGCGCTTCTCGTCCAGCGACTGCTGCAGGCTCTCGCGGTAGCTGGCCTTGACCTCGACGCGGTCGAGGTCCTGCACGTCCTGCTCGGTCCTGGACACGGGCTCCTGGGCGGTGGCAGGCGCGGCCGCCAGCTGCAGGGCCGCGGCGATGGACAGCGAAAGCAGGGTGAACGCGGCGGGCACGGGGGCGCGCGGCATGGATACGGTCATCGATGTCTCTCCCTAGGACGCGCTGGCGGACCGCCCTTCCATCCCCCTGGGCGTTGCCCGCCTTGGCGCATGTCAATGAAATCCGGACAGAGGTCCGGCAAGGGCCGTGCCGCATCGCGGCCGGCCGGAGCGTCCGCCGGCGCGCAGGGCCGGCGGACGGAAGGCTCGCGTGGAGCGGTACTCAGAACTTGTAGCGGAAGCCCAGCAGGTACTGGCGGCCGGTCTCGCTGTACTGCAGCGGCAGCTCCCATCCCGAGCCGACCCACTCGTCGGACGCCTCGTTGGTGAGGTTGATGCCCTCCAGGCTCAGCTCGATGCGGTCGTCGATCTTCCAGCTCAGCGACGCGTCGACGGTGTTGACCGCGCTCATGCCGTGCACGTCGAAGCCGGCCTCGGTGGCGGGCACCTGGGTCAGGTACTTGTCGCGGTGGGTGTAGGACACGCGGCCGCTGAACTTCTTGCCTTCGTAGAACAGCGTGCCGTTGTAGGAGTTCTTCGACAGGCCGGTCAGGTCGGTGTTGAGCGAGTTTGCGCCGCTGGTGGTCAGGTACTGGATCTTCGAATCGACGTAGGTGTAGTTCACCTGCAGGCCGAGGTTGCTCCACTTGCCCGGCAGGAAGGTGAAGGGCTGGGTGTAGTTGACCTCCACGCCCTTCAGGTCGCCGCCGGGCGTGTTGAGCGGGACGCTGAAGGTGAAGTCGTCGTTGGCGCCCGCGCCGGTGCCCTCGAGCAGGCTCAGCGGCAGGCCGCTGGCCGAGTACGGCATCACGGTGCGCGCGGTCTGCACGAAGCTCTCGATGTCCTTGTAGAACAGCGCCAGCCCCAGCATCGCGCCTTCCTGGAAGTACCACTCGAAGCCCAGGTCGGCGGTCTTGGCGCGGATCGGGTCCAGGTTCGGGTTGCCGCCGCTGATGGTGCGCGCGCCGCCGGAGACGTTGACGGTCACGCCCGGGGTCAGGCTGCCCAGGCCCGGGCGCGCCATCACCTTGGCCGCGCCGAAGCGGACCAGGAAGTCGGGCGTGATCTCCGCGACCAGGTTCAGCGAGGGCAGGGTGTCGTCGTACTCGCGCTCGACCGTCGTGTTCACCGGCGAGCCGCTGACGGTGGCGTAGCCGGTCGAGGACTGCTTGGTCTTGACGTAGCGCACGCCCAGGTTGCCGGAGAACGGGATCGAGCCGATGTCGAAGGAGAACTCGCCCATCAACCAGGCGCCGCGATCCTTCTCCTCCACGCTGCGCGTGTTCACCGCGCGCTCGGCCAGGGCGAAGGTGCCGCTGTTGCTGTAGATGTCCAGCGCATCGGCGATGGCGTTCAGGTCGGGGATCACCCAGCTGTTGGGAGAACCGGTGATGCCCTCCAGGGTGGCGATCTCGGTATAGCCTGCCGGCACGGTCTTGGTGCCGTCGGCGAAGTTCGGCACGGTGACCTCCGAGGCGCGCCGGAATTCCTTGGTGCCGAACTTGTAGTTCTTGGCCAGCACGCCGCCCTTCAGGGTGAAGTTCGGGCCGAAGTTCCAGTCGAAGTCCAGGCTGGCGGTGTCGAAGTCGTTGTCGACGTACTGCGGGCGCAGGCGGATCTCGGCCAGCGTCCAGCCGTTCGGGTCGGTGGGGCTGATGCCGTAGTCGAACGCCGGGAAGCGGCTGTCGCCACGATAGTCGTAGCTGTAGCCGTCCACGTTGTACTTGTCCATGATGACCGTGGTCTGGATCGGGTTCTCGTGCTTGGACTTCGAGGTGCCGACCTGGCCGTTGATCTTGAACGTGTCGCTGAAGCGGTGCTCGCCGCTGAGCCCGATCTGCTTGAACACGGTGTTCCACTCGTCGTAGCGCTGTTCGGAGCGGATGTCGACGTTGTCGAACTCGCCGTACAGGAGCGCGCCGGTCGACGGATCGACATAGCCGTCCTTGACGATCATCTCCGGCTTGCCGTTCTGCGAGCGGCCGCGGCTGAAGCTGATCGCCTCGATGTACTTCTCGGTGCGCTTGGCGTCGATCTTGGAGTACAGCGCGTCCAGCGAGAGCTCGGTGTCGTCGCTGACCTTCCACTGCAGCGAGCCGGTGACGCCCAGCCGCTTCTGGTCGTGCTCCATCAGCGTGTAGCGCGGGAAGCGCGGGCTGAACACGTCCGCGCTGTTGGCCTGCGAGAACGGCGAGGACGGGTTGAAGCCGTTGTTGGCCGGGCCGTTGGCCCAGCGCCCGCTGTTGCTGCCTTCCTCGAGCAGCTGGCGCTCGGAGTAGGCCACCGACAGCAGGCCGCCGAAGGTGCCGTCCGCCCAGGTGTTGGCCACAAGCGCGGCCACGCGCGGGTCGGCCTTCTGCGACATGTCGTTGTAGCTGGCCTGGCCGCTGGCGGCGAAGGTGAAGCCGTCGTAGTCGAACGGGCGCGCGGTGCGCAGGTCGACGGTGGCGCCGAGCGAGCCTTCCTCGACGTCGGCCGAGGCGGTCTTGCGCACGATCAGCTGCGAGAACAGGTCCGAGGCGAACACGTTGAAGTCGAAGCCGCGGCTGCGGTTGGAGCCGCCGCTCTGGTCCGAACCGCCCACCGTGGTCAGCGCCTCCATGCCGTTGATGCGCACGCGGGTGAAGTCCGGGCCCAGGCCGCGCACCGAGATGTTGCGGCCCTCGCCGGCATCGCGGGTGATCACCACGCCGGGGATGCGCTGCAGCGACTCGGCCAGGTTGAGGTCGGGGAAGTTGGCGATGTCCTCGGCCACGATGGCGTCGACCATGCCCTTCTCGGCGCGCTTGATGTCCAGCGCCTTCTCGACGCTGGCGCGGTAGCCGGTCACGACGATGGTGTCGAGGTCGGTGGGATCCTGTGCCGCGGGCGCCGCGCCGGCCGGCGTGGCGGCGTCCTGGGCGAAAGCGTGGCCGGCCTGCAGGGCCAGGCCGATCGAGAGCGCGAGCAAGGTAACCGGTGTCTTCCGGCGATGACTACGAGATTGCATGTCCTCCCCTCCCAAGGGCACATGAACTACGCTGATATCCAGGCTGGTCTGCAGCGGATGACACCGCTGGTCAAAACGACGGTAGCAGGTGAAGAACGTGGTCACATCTTGCAGCGCAGCAGGAAATCCCCCCGAATCAGCGACTTGTCCCGCGACAGTCCCGGCGACAATGCCTTCCGCGGGGGCTTGCCGGACGCCGGAGGGGCGCGGATAGAATGACACCGATGGCCAATCACTCGCGACGGGTCCCCACCTCGTTTCGCGCCCCGACAACGAGGAAACGCAACGCATGACCCCGCACCGCATCGTCTGTTTCGGCGAACTGCTGCTGCGGCTGGGGGCCCCGGGCCACCAGCTGTTGCTGCAAACGCCCAGCCTGGAAGTCCACGCCGGTGGCGCCGAGGCCAACGTCGGCGTGTCGCTGGCGCACTTCGGCCATGCCGTGTCGATGGCCAGCACCGTGGCCGACAATCCGCTGGGCGCCTACGTCGCCGGCGAGTTGCGCCGGCATGGCGTCGATACCCGGCACGTGCGCCGCACCGAGGGCCGCATGGGCCTGTACTTCCTGACCACCGGCGCGGTCCACCGGCCCAGCGAGGTGGTCTACGACCGCGCCGACTCGGCCTTCGCCCTGGCCGACCCGGCCGGCTACGACTGGCGCGGCCTGCTGCAGGGCGCGCACTGGCTGCACCTGTCCGGCGTCAGCCCGGCGCTGGGCGACAACGTCGCGCAGGCCACGCTGGCGGCGGCCCGCACCGCGCGCGAACTGGGCGTGCGCGTGTCGTTCGACGGCAACTACCGGCCCAAGCTGTGGCAGCGCTGGGGCGGCGACGCGGCCGGGATCCTGCGCGAGCTGTTCGCCTGCGCCGACATCGCGTTCGCCGACCATCGCGACATCGGCGTGGTGCTGGGCGGGCGGTTCGAGCAGGACGATCCGCGCGAGCGCGTGCGCGCCGCCGCGCGGCAGGCGTTCGAGGCGTTCCCGCAGCTGCGCTGGATGGCCTGCACCCAGCGCACCGCGCACAACGTCGACCACCACGCGCTGGGGGCGATGCTGCTGCAGCGCGACGGCGGCGAAGCCGTGGCGCCGGAGGAACAGCTGGTCCCGATCGTCGACCGCATCGGCGGCGGCGATGCGTTCGCGGCCGGCATCCTGCACGGGCTGATCGAGGGCTGGGACATGCAGGCGACGGTGCGCTTCGGCCTGGCCGCGGGTTGCCTGAAACACTCGGTTCCCGGCGATTTCAACCCGGTATCGGTGGCCGAGGTGCAGGCGCTGGTCGGGGAAGGCCGCTACGACGTGCGGCGCTAGGCGCTAAGGACGCTGCGGGGACGCGCGCGATCCCTGCGTCGTCGTTTCCTGCGCCGGCCCGGCATACGTGAAGCGATCGCCGGCAAGCGGCGGCGTTTGCGCCGGCTGGCGCAGCGCATGCGTCTTCTGTTCGAACGCGAACCCGTAGCCGAGCAGGCGGGACTCGCTGGAGGCGGGCCCGAGGAAGGAGATGCCCACGGGCAGGCCTTCCGGCGTGGCGCCCGCCGGCACGGTCAGCTCGGGCCAGCCGGCCAGGCTGGCCAGGACCGGGCCATGGTTGCCGAACAGCCCGCGCGAATTCCGCGCCGGCGCTTCCCCGATGCGGTTGATGCGCATGGTCTGGGTCGGATAGACGATCGCGTCGAGCCGGTTCTGGACCAGGACGGCACGCATGGACGCCCTGACGAACTGCAACCCCTCGCGCACGGCGGCCTGGTAGTAGGCATCGGTCGACGCGGGCGCCCGGGCTTCGTCGCGGTAGCCGTCCAGCCGCCCCGGGTTGGGCGTGGCGCCCGCGGGCGGTGCGGCGTTGAGGGCCTCGCTCATCGCCAGGATCTGCGCATGGCTGCGCGGGAACCCCGGCGGGAACGATGCCGCCAGGTATGCATCGAGCGAGGGCGCGGACTCGGTCCGCACGATGATCGACTGCAGGTCGCCCGCGAGGCGGGGCAGCCAGAACGGCAGCTCGACGTCGACCACCGTGGCGCCGGCGGCCTCGAGCTGGGCGAGGGCGTCGCCCATCACCGCGTCCACGGCGGGATCGTCGCCGGAGAAGTCACGGCGTGGGAAGCCGATGCGGGCCCCGCGCAAGGCGTCCGCGCGGAGGCCGGGCAGGGTGCCGGTGGACGTCGGCCCGTTCCCGTCGCCCGCTCCATCGGTTCCTTCCAGCACAGCGAACACGAGCGCGGCGTCCGCCACCGAGCGGGCCATGGTGCCCACGGTGTCCAGCGTCGGCGCGTTCGGCTGGATGCCGGCGTAGCTGAGCGCCCCCGTGCTCGGGCGCAGGCCGACCACGCCGTTGGTCGCCGCCGGCCAGCGCGCCGAACCGGTGGTGTCGGTGGCGATGCCGACCGGCGCGTATCCCGCGGCCACGCCGACCGCCGTCCCGTTGGAAGAACCGGCCGGGCTGTAGGCGGGATCGTGCGGATTGCGCGTCTGCCCGCCCAGCGAGCTCAGCGGCGGCCCGGAGGCCAGTTCGCTCAGGTTCGCCTTGGCCAGGATGATCGCGCCCGCTTTACGCAACCGCGCGACCACCGTGGCATCGGCCTTGGGAATGGCGCCCTTCAGGCCGTAGAAACCGAGCGTGGTCGGCAGGTCGCGCGTGTTGATGTTGTCCTTCACCAGGACCGGGATGCCGTGCAGCGGCGAGCGGCGTCCCTGGCTGCGCCGCTCGGCGTCGAGCATGCGCGCCTGCTCGAGCGCGTGCGGGTTGAGGCCGATGATCGCGTGCAGGTGCGGGTCGTAGGCGCGGATCCGCGCCAGCGACAACTGCACCAGCCGTTCGGACGTCAGCGCCCCGCTGTCGATCGCGCGGTTGATGTCGGCGATGCTGGCCGTCTCGAGATCGAACGCGGTCTGCGCACGGCCGGGCGCGGCGATGCACGCCAGCGACAGGAGCGCTGCCAATGTCGTCGCGGAACCGCGGCGGAGCTGCATGGGGACGACCTCGCTGGCGCTGTCTCCGGCCGATCGCCTTCGCTCGTGGCGCCGCGGCGAAGCATACGGCGGAATGCCCGCTACGGTCCCGGCCGCGGATCGCCGTGCGCCGTCGCATCGCGCCGCCGGCGGGCCTCCAGTACCGCATAGCCGGCGATCGCCGCCAGCAGCGGTCCCAGGTAGTAGCAGGCGCGATAGGCCAGCAATGCGGCCAGCACCTGCGGTGCCGGCGCCTGGTGCCCCAGCAGCGGGATGAACACCGCCTCCAGCACGCCGACGCCGGCCGGGATGTGGGCGACCGCCGAGGCGATCGCGGCCACCAGCAAGGCGGCCAGCACCGCGGGATAGGTCGCGCCGGAGGGCATCAGCACGAACAGCAGCGCCCCCATCAGCGCCCAGTTCGCCGATGCCAGCACCAGCTGCAGCAGGGCGAGCGCCGGCGAGGGCAGGCGGAAATGGCGCCGGCGCAGGTGCAGCACGCGCCCGCGCGCGACGTGGCAGGCGACCAGGTACCCGGCAACGAGCGACAGCATGGCCGCGCCCAGCCACGGCAGCCTCGTCGCGCCGACCGGCCAGTTCGCCGGCACGCGCACCTGCCCGGACACGAACAGCACGCCCGCCAGCAGCAGGTAGCCCATCCAGTTGGTGGCGATGGCGAAGCCCACGATGCGGCTGATGGTGCCGACGCCGAGCCCCGCGCGCGCGTACAGCCGGTAGCGGAAGGCCGCGCCGCCGACCAGGGCGCCGAGGTTGAGGCTGAAGATGTACGCGATGACGGAAATCGCCATCACTTTCGGCGCGGGCAGCGCGTGGCGCGCGTAACGGCGTGCCGCCAGATCGAAGCCGGAATACAGCAGGTAACTGCACGCGGCCAGGGCCACCGCCGCCGCCAGCGTGGCGGCGGAGTAGCCGGACAGCGTCGCCCCGACCTGCGCCCAGTCCACCGAGCGCCCGTAGCGCACCAGCAACAACGCCACGCCCGCCAGGAAGACGAAGAAGGCGATCCGTCGCACGCGCTGCCAGCGGCGGCCGCGCGCGGGCTTCATGGCGCCGGCCCGCGCATGCGCGGCGCCTGCACCAGCGTGGTCCGCGGCCTGCGCGAGGACAGCCGGCCGGCCCACTCGGGGAAGTGGCGCAGCACGTGGAACAGCAGCGGCTGCATGAACCGGCGCCAGATGCGTCCGCGCGGCACGCTCGCCGGATCGACCTTGCGGCAATGCGCGTCCATCAGCCGGCCCAGGCGCCCGCGCAGCTCGCCGGCGAACGCGGCGTCGCGCACGAACAGGTTCGCCTCCAGGTTGAGCGACAGGCTCAGCGGATCGAGGTTGCTCGAGCCGACCGTGCACCATGCCTCGTCGATGACCGCGATCTTGCCGTGGAAGGGGCGTTCGCAGTACTCGAAGATCCGCACGCCCGCGTCCAGCAGGTGCCGGTACAGCGCCCGCGCGGCCATCAACGCCAGCGGCGTGTCCGGCTGCCCTTGGAAGACCAGGCGCACGTCGACGCCGCGCCGCGACGCATCGCACAGGTCGCGCAGGAAGCCATAGCCGGGGAAGAAATAGGCGTTGGCGACGACGATCTCCCGGCGCGCCGCGCGGAACGCCTGCCGGTACGCGCGTTCGATGCTCCGGGACCGGCGCGCGTTGTCGCGCGGCAGGAAGCACGCCTCGGCGCTTCCGGCGGCGCGCGCGTCGACCGTCGCGGCCGGCTCCCACCGCTCGCCGGTGCCGTACGTGGCCATGGCCTGGCGCATGAACGAGACGATGTCGGCCACGACCGGGCCTTCCACCTCCACCGCGTAGTCCTGCTTGGCTTCCGGGCCGAAGCCTGCCAGATGGTCCGCCGAGTAGTTGATGCCGCCGACGAAACCGACGGTCTCGTCGATCGCCAGCAACTTGCGGTGCATGCGCCTGAACACGTTGAGCCGGATGCCGAACAGCTTCGGCTGGGGATCGAACATGCGCAGTTCCACGCCGGCCTCGAGCAGCTCGGCGACGAACGCCGGCGACAGGTCGGGCGAGCCGAACGCATCCACCAGCAGGTGCACGTGCACGCCGCGCCGCGCCGCGGCGACCAGCCGGTCCTTGAGCGGGATGCCGACCTCGTCCTCGAACCAGATGAAGGTCTCCAGCAACACCTCGCGCCGGGCCGCATCGATCGCCTCGTACACCCTGGCGAAGTAGGCGTCGCCGTTCTCCAGCAGGCGCAGGCGATGGCCGCCGCGCCAGCAGGCGCCGATGTCCTGCCCGCCTCTCACAGCGCGATCCTCGCCCACAGCGGCACGTGGTCGGACAAGTGCGACCACGGCCGGCCCGACAGCACGCGCGCCTCGTCGATGCGCGCATTGCGCAGGTAGATGCGGTCGACCGGCAGCGCCGGCCAGCGCGAAGGGAAGGTCCTGGCGACGCGCCCGTGCGCATGCTCGAAGGCCTCGGTCAACCCGCAGCGGCGCAGGCGCGGATGGCCGCGCGTGCGCCAATCGTTGAAGTCGCCGGCGACGATCAGCGGCGCATCGGCGGGGACGCCGTTGGCGACGATGCCGCACAGCAGGTCGATCTGCCGGCGGCGATGCGCCTCGCGCAGCCCCAGGTGCACGCAGATCGTGTGCACCTCGACGGCATGCCCGGGGACCTGCACGACCGCATGCAGCAGGCCGCGCTGCTCGTGCCCCTGCACGGACACGTCGCGGTTCTCGAACGACGCGATGGGGAACTTCGAGAGCATCGCGTTGCCATGGTGGCCATGCGGGTAGATCGCGTTGCGGCCGTAGGCGAACTGCGGCCACAAGGTATCGGCCAGGAACTCGTACTGCGGCTCGGCCGGCCAGTTGGCATGGCGCCGCGCATGTCGCGCGTGCTCGCCCAGCACCTCCTGCAGGAACACCATCTCGGCCGACACCGCGCGCAACGCCTCGCGCAGCTCGGGCAGCACGAAACGCCGGCCGAGCAGGTTGAATCCCTTGTGCACGTTGACGGTGAGGACGTTGATCGAAGTCATGCGGCACGGGCGCTTGGAGCCGATGGCATTGTCCCGAGGGTGTACGCACCGTGACGTGACGGAAGGAGCATCTGTCCAGGCGGGATTTCGACGCGGGCTTAACGATGCGGTGTCAACCCGAGGCTCAATCATCGACTCCTCGACATCTTCCCTTTTGTTGAATTATTGACATGACGACACTCGACTCTGATTGAGTCTGCAGGAGCTCTTCATGCGACTCACCCCGGCATGCGCGGGGAATACACGCGCACGTCGTACTGCCCGCGCGCGACCTGCGGTTCCCCGCATGCGCGGGGAATACGGCGTGCTGCACGCCTCGCAGGACTGCACGCACAGTTCATCCCCGCATGCGCGGGGAACACATGCTTTCTTTCGTCCTGGTCCTCACGCTCGCCGGTTCATCCCCGCATGCGCGGGGAACACGCGTCCAACCGCGACTCGTACTGCTCGAGGCACGGTTCATCCCCGCATGCGCGGGGAACACTCGAGTTGCTCGGCCGACGGATCGCCGGCCGACGGTTCATCCCCGCATGCGCGGGGAACACATGTCCTGGATCTCCTTGGCCTGATCGGCCTGCGGTTCATCCCCGCATGCGCGGGGAACACTACAACTGAGGCATTCACATGCAAACGTATCGCGGTTCATCCCCGCATGCGCGGGGAACACGCGGAGGTGCAGGAAATCCAGCCGCGCGTGATCGGTTCATCCCCGCATGCGCGGGGAACACTGTTGATTGAATGCCATTTCAGCGTCCTAGGTACGGTTCATCCCCGCATGCGCGGGGAACACCCGGTTGGTGTAACTGCTGGCGATTGGTTGATCGGTTCATCCCCGCATGCGCGGGGAACACCAGTCGGCGATGGTGCCGCTGGATTCTCTCGGCGGTTCATCCCCGCATGCGCGGGGAACACGGCTGTGCGGTTCGGCACGGCGTTGCCGATTTGCGGTTCATCCCCGCATGCGCGGGGAACACTCGACTCCGCGACTGATCTTCCGCCGCTGCACCGGTTCATCCCCGCATGCGCGGGGAACACGCGCAGTAGTAGAGCTGGCTGCCGGGCGTGACCGGTTCATCCCCGCATGCGCGGGGAACACGAAGGCGCGAATACGCCGAATGCGAGTAGTGGCGGTTCATCCCCGCATGCGCGGGGAACACTAACGGGATCGGTTGCGGCCGTGCGTTAAACACGGTTCATCCCCGCATGCGCGGGGAACACCCGGTGTTGATCGCTGCGGCGTCCTGGGTACGCGGTTCATCCCCGCATGCGCGGGGAACACTGCACGCCGGGGCAGAAGTACACGCTGAGCGTCGGTTCATCCCCGCATGCGCGGGGAACACCTTGGTTCTGGCGGGTTGGGCGGTGGCGCCGGCGGTTCATCCCCGCATGCGCGGGGAACACGCGTTCATGAATCGCTTGTGCTCGCCCTTCGCCGGTTCATCCCCGCATGCGCGGGGAACACTGCGCACAACCACGGCGGGATTAGGAGGGCGTCGGTTCATCCCCGCATGCGCGGGGAACACGCCCACATCTCGCAGCCACGGCGCCCGGATTCCGGTTCATCCCCGCATGCGCGGGGAACACCTGATAACCTCGCCGAGGTTCGCCGTCAGCGTCGGTTCATCCCCGCATGCGCGGGGAACACGGACCGGGTAGCGGCCGGCATCGCGCTGGGTGCGGTTCATCCCCGCATGCGCGGGGAACACGTGGAAACGAGACACGGAGATGCGAGAACGCATGGTTCATCCCCGCATGCGCGGGGAACACTATCCGGACAATGCCCGAAAGTCCTGCCGATTCGGTTCATCCCCGCATGCGCGGGGAACACTGTTGGCCCGGGGCGTCCGGTGGCGATTATTTCGGTTCATCCCCGCATGCGCGGGGAACACGCGAAGGTGATGGAGGCGCTGGCGGAGTTACGCCGGTTCATCCCCGCATGCGCGGGGAACACCGCAACACCCAGGGAGGCAACGTCGTCACCAACGGTTCATCCCCGCATGCGCGGGGAACACGGGCGTGCCGGGAGACTCCGCTGTCACGTTCAACGGTTCATCCCCGCATGCGCGGGGAACACGATAACCGTTTCGGTAATGTCTCCACATCGCCAGGTTCATCCCCGCATGCGCGGGGAACACTTTCCGGCGCGCAACACGTACCACGTGTCGGCCGGTTCATCCCCGCATGCGCGGGGAACACGATAACCGTTTCGGTAATGTCTCCACATCGCCAGGTTCATCCCCGCATGCGCGGGGAACACGTCGGAAGCTATGTTTCGCGCCAGCTGGGCGACGGTTCATCCCCGCATGCGCGGGGAACACCCGCATGCGATGGCGGCGGCCGACCACACCGTCGGTTCATCCCCGCATGCGCGGGGAACACACCGAGCTCGGCGCGGCTGGCGGCTTCGGCGGCGGTTCATCCCCGCATGCGCGGGGAACACATGACCGGTCCGTTTGGCGAGACAGGGTTGACCGGTTCATCCCCGCATGCGCGGGGAACACTTCCACGCACTGCCACGCCCCCATTGCGCGCGCGGTTCATCCCCGCATGCGCGGGGAACACGACATTCTGGCGATCCGGGATGGGGAGACCGTCCGGTTCATCCCCGCATGCGCGGGGAACACGACATTCTGGCGATCCGGGATGGGGAGACCGTCCGGTTCATCCCCGCATGCGCGGGGAACACGCCAGCACACCAACAACGCCAGCACGTCAGACCGGTTCATCCCCGCATGCGCGGGGAACACAGGTACTCGAGGTCCGTCGAGTAGCCGATGCTCGGTTCATCCCCGCATGCGCGGGGAACACCGCGAGAGTACCCGGCGGATCTACGGTCCGGACGGTTCATCCCCGCATGCGCGGGGAACACCTACTCGAGGCTCAGATCGGCCATGACCTCTCCGGTTCATCCCCGCATGCGCGGGGAACACCCGGCTCTTGGCCTGCTCGCTCTCCAGAATGCCGGTTCATCCCCGCATGCGCGGGGAACACGATGAACGGCTCCGCCGCGTCCAGGACGTAGCGGGTTCATCCCCGCATGCGCGGGGAACACATCACGGCGTCCGCGGTGGATGCCTACGTGTACGGTTCATCCCCGCATGCGCGGGGAACACTCAATCCCAACAACCACACGCACCACCTGTCGCGGTTCATCCCCGCATGCGCGGGGAACACCTCTCCGTAAGCTCGGATGGCGAGCCTACGCGCGGTTCATCCCCGCATGCGCGGGGAACACGAGACGCGCGAGCCGGAGGCCGTGGCACTCACCGGTTCATCCCCGCATGCGCGGGGAACACTAGTTCAGCGCGGCGTCCACGTTGTATGTGGACGGTTCATCCCCGCATGCGCGGGGAACACTTGGTGACCGGCGTGCCGGCCGGGACGCTCTGCGGTTCATCCCCGCATGCGCGGGGAACACGCCAGCGTGTAGTCGACCTGGAACTGCCCCTGCGGTTCATCCCCGCATGCGCGGGGAACACGTCATAGGCGCGGCTGCCCTTGTCGCCGTTCCACGGTTCATCCCCGCATGCGCGGGGAACACATCTGAGGAGCTGGGTACTCTATTGGGGGATTCGGTTCATCCCCGCATGCGCGGGGAACACGCGAGCAGGCGATCCGCGTATCGGCCGGCGATCGGTTCATCCCCGCATGCGCGGGGAACACCGCCAGATGATTCCGCAAAATCCAATTTTGAGCGGTTCATCCCCGCATGCGCGGGGAACACTTTACCCAGATGCTGGGGCAGATGGGTAATGGCGGTTCATCCCCGCATGCGCGGGGAACACGAGTTGGCGTTCTTCCAGAACCGCTCCAGGCCCTGGTTCATCCCCGCATGCGCGGGGAACACGGCATCGACGTGGACCCCGCTGCCATCGCCGACGGTTCATCCCCGCATGCGCGGGGAACACACCACAGGCGTCGCCTGACCGCATCGGCCCGGCGGTTCATCCCCGCATGCGCGGGGAACACACGAAGTTCGTTCCGTCCCAGACCGGGATGGCCGGTTCATCCCCGCATGCGCGGGGAACACGGTAGGCGTTCAGCCGCTCCCATTCCTTCCTCCGGTTCATCCCCGCATGCGCGGGGAACACTGGCCGCCCTTCTGCAAGCGCTCGTCGTAGCGCGGTTCATCCCCGCATGCGCGGGGAACACTGATAGCCGCTGCTGCATGCCTGGCTCGTCGCCGGTTCATCCCCGCATGCGCGGGGAACACGGGAAGTCGCCGACCTGGGCGAGCGCAGGCACCGGTTCATCCCCGCATGCGCGGGGAACACGGATTCGCGCGCGCGGCGGCCCAGAACTGGGACGGTTCATCCCCGCATGCGCGGGGAACACCGACGCGCCTCCCATGCGGACATTCGCAGCGACGGTTCATCCCCGCATGCGCGGGGAACACCGCTCCCCGCCGCTCGGGTGGCAGACCATGTCCGGTTCATCCCCGCATGCGCGGGGAACACATCACCACCGTGCCGGCCGCGGACGCGGAGGACGGTTCATCCCCGCATGCGCGGGGAACACCGGGGCACTTGGCCGCTGACGTCGTCGGGCGCCGGTTCATCCCCGCATGCGCGGGGAACACGCGAGGAACTGGCCCGCGTGTTCGACTCGGTGACGGTTCATCCCCGCATGCGCGGGGAACACTCAGCGCGCCCCAGCGCCAGCTGGTAGCTGAACGGTTCATCCCCGCATGCGCGGGGAACACGTTCGCGTACTGCCCTGATCGTTTCAGTGGTACGGTTCATCCCCGCATGCGCGGGGAACACTCCTCGGCGGTGGTGTCGAAGGCCACGCCCATCGGTTCATCCCCGCATGCGCGGGGAACACCTGCGCATTCCGGGCGAGCGCGTCTATCGCATCGGTTCATCCCCGCATGCGCGGGGAACACTACACGTGATGCCACAGGTGCCGAGGGATGTCCGGTTCATCCCCGCATGCGCGGGGAACACGCCTTGGTGAGACCCTCGCGCCTGTCAAACTGCGGTTCATCCCCGCATGCGCGGGGAACACGAGGCCGAGGTCGCGCGCCCTCGTGAGCCGATCGGTTCATCCCCGCATGCGCGGGGAACACGCATTCCGGATGTCGCGGACCCTGGATAGGACCGGTTCATCCCCGCATGCGCGGGGAACACGAGCCTGGCTGGAATCGACCGGCCAACAATCGCGGTTCATCCCCGCATGCGCGGGGAACACGGCGGGAGGAATAGCATTAGCCGCCCCATAGGCGGTTCATCCCCGCATGCGCGGGGAACACATCGATGCCTCGACGGCGACCTACTGGCGCAACGGTTCATCCCCGCATGCGCGGGGAACACCACGAGTTGATCCACTAGGCGGTTAGCCCAAGCCGGTTCATCCCCGCATGCGCGGGGAACACTTACGCGCTGCGTAAGGAGCCTCCAGAGATTGGCGGTTCATCCCCGCATGCGCGGGGAACACGCTCGCCTAACGACTTGCAGTGCGATCACATCCGGTTCATCCCCGCATGCGCGGGGAACACTACTCCACTTGCACCTTGGCGGACGCGATCATCGGTTCATCCCCGCATGCGCGGGGAACACGGCAGAGTGTGGGCACATCAGGTCGTTTAGGTCGGTTCATCCCCGCATGCGCGGGGAACACGAATTGGCTGCATACCACTGTCGGTAGTACGCCGGTTCATCCCCGCATGCGCGGGGAACACATCGACCGGAAACCGGACCTGCGTCCAGTCCTCGGTTCATCCCCGCATGCGCGGGGAACACCAGACCGGCGAGGCGCTGCACGTGGGCATGGACGGTTCATCCCCGCATGCGCGGGGAACACGGGGGCGCCGGCAGGCGACAAGGAAGATTTATCGGTTCATCCCCGCATGCGCGGGGAACACATGAGGTCCACGAGATGCCCGACCGTGGCATCCGGTTCATCCCCGCATGCGCGGGGAACACTTGAACACCCGCCACGGGTGCGTCTTGGCCGCCGGTTCATCCCCGCATGCGCGGGGAACACTTGCGCTGGATCGCCAAGTCGAGCCGCAACCCCGGTTCATCCCCGCATGCGCGGGGAACACGGGGCGTAACCCGCAGCAGCGACAGGGGGCGGCGGTTCATCCCCGCATGCGCGGGGAACACTACGCGGATGCCGCGGAGGAGGCCGCGCAGAACGGTTCATCCCCGCATGCGCGGGGAACACAACACCTACGTTGACACGGCCGCGTGGACCGTGCGGTTCATCCCCGCATGCGCGGGGAACACTCCGCCGACTCATGGTCGAACCACAACCCACGCGGTTCATCCCCGCATGCGCGGGGAACACCGCAATCAGCAGCGGACCAACCGGGCCGTCTACGGTTCATCCCCGCATGCGCGGGGAACACGCAGGGCGGCCGCTGACGGAGATCCCGTTTGCCGGTTCATCCCCGCATGCGCGGGGAACACCGGGAGGCGCTCACGCGCGGCGGGATGACCGACGGTTCATCCCCGCATGCGCGGGGAACACCCCTCGACCTTGGCGTCCACGAACTCGGTCGGCGGTTCATCCCCGCATGCGCGGGGAACACTCACGGCTACCGGAGCTTCCACGCCGGTCCGTCGGTTCATCCCCGCATGCGCGGGGAACACATCTGGTTGTATTGGATGGGGAACAGAACATCCGGTTCATCCCCGCATGCGCGGGGAACACACCAGGCTGAGTTTGCTAGGCAGGCAGCTCTACGGTTCATCCCCGCATGCGCGGGGAACACTGCCATTAACCCTCCCATCAGGGACGGTGGGTCGGTTCATCCCCGCATGCGCGGGGAACACGCGGTATTGATGATCTGATCAACATCCGAGGACGGTTCATCCCCGCATGCGCGGGGAACACGGCTGCATCGCAGCGGCCATCTTGAACCCTTGCGGTTCATCCCCGCATGCGCGGGGAACACGCGGCGGATCTCGCTGGCGACGTTTTCGGCCACGGTTCATCCCCGCATGCGCGGGGAACACTCGACCGTCCACCAGCGCTCCGTACGCAGCTCCGGTTCATCCCCGCATGCGCGGGGAACACCGGCCCAGGATCGCCTGCAGGTCGCCAGGACACGGTTCATCCCCGCATGCGCGGGGAACACACCGTTGAGGCTGATCGAGGCGACATGGACGGCGGTTCATCCCCGCATGCGCGGGGAACACGCAGGGCGGCCGCTGACGGAGATCCCGTTTGCCGGTTCATCCCCGCATGCGCGGGGAACACGCCACCGGCAGGGCGTAGGCCCGGCCCAGCGCGGTTCATCCCCGCATGCGCGGGGAACACGGCGGGAGGAATAGCATTAGCCGCCCCATAGGCGGTTCATCCCCGCATGCGCGGGGAACACACCTGCTGCGTCTCCTTCCCATCTCGGTAGTACGGTTCATCCCCGCATGCGCGGGGAACACACGAGTTGATCCACTAGGCGGTTAGCCCAAGCCGGTTCATCCCCGCATGCGCGGGGAACACGCGCTCGAACTCGCGCTTGTTGCGGTACGCTGCGGTTCATCCCCGCATGCGCGGGGAACACACCAAATGCAACCCATTGACCCAAAAGCAAAAATACGAAGGTCAACAAGCTACCAGCTTTTTGTCAAAGATCGGAGGCAGCCTGTGGCTCAAAAGCCACTAGCCTTAGCCCATCGTAATCGATCGGCATGCGACGGTTCGCGCCCAGAGTCTGGAAGTCAAAACCGGACTCGCTTGTGCTAGCCCAAGCCATCACTACATTGCCGTCTTCATAACCTGCTTCCAGCTGCTGCCAGATCATCTCTCTGACACGTTTTGAAACATCGCCGACATACACGCCTGCGCGCACTTCCAGCAGCCAGATCGCCAGCCTTCCACGCAAACGTGGCGGAACGTTCTCAGTGACAACGACCAAGAAAGTCATCAACGACTCCGATGTCCAGAATCGCCCAGGCTGTCGGGGTTGGGAATGGCGGGGGGTACGGACTCGGGCGGCGCCACTGGCGGAGAAATACCGCCAGCGGCCAACACGTCTTCAATCAGTGGGATAATTCGGCCAAGCAGCTTTTCCGACCGAAACAGATCGCGACACGCCAAACGGACCTCGCGTTCTGGGAAAGCAGGCGACTTGGCTGCGATACGAAAGGCCAATGGCACCACGGTCTCGAACTTGTACAAATCAGCGATATCGTACACGAAGGAAAGCGGCTTGCCGGTGTGGATGAAGCCCACAGCCGGGGCATAGCCAGCAGCAAGAACCGCAGCTTCGGTGATGCCATACAAGCAGGCGGTCGCCGCAGACAAGCAACGATTCGGGATATCGGCCGCGTCCCACTGATTGCGATCGTAATTGCGCGCACGCCAATCCACCTTGTGTTGCTCGGCCAGTAGTTTGTAGCTGGCCCGTACCCTGGAACCTTCGATACCGCGCAGTTGCTCCACGCTTCGCCTTGCCGGGGCGGGTTCGCCGAAGCGGACCTCGTACATCCTGCGTACGACTTTCAAGCGCAGCTCATCATCCAATGCCAGTTTGGCTTGATACAACAGGCGATCGGCGCGTGCGCCGCCGGGCTGACCGCTGGAATACAGTCGCACGCCAGATTCTCCCACCCATACCAGCAGCGTGCCCACGGTCGCCGCCAGGTTCACCGCCGCATGCGAGACGCGCGTGCCCGGCTCCAGCATGATGCAGGCCACCGACCCGACCGGGATATGCGTGCGCACGCCGTTCTTGTCGATGACCACGAAAGCACCATCCAGTACGTCGATCTGCCCGTACTGTATGAAGATCATCGACACGCGATCTTTCATCGGCAGTGGTTTGAGCGGGGGGAGCACGGATTCAGATCCGCGCCAGGCTCAGCAGGCCGCACCCGAAGGCCTTGCCGGGACCGATGCCGGCCTGCAAGGCGTTGCCCAATGCCGCGACATCGCTTGCCCGGAGAATCCCCTCGAACAATGCCCGCCGCAGGTGGATGCGTGTCGCGCCCTTGCGGCTGGTGAGAACATCGCTGGCCGCCACCAGGGCCATTTCGACACGGAAGCCCACACGCTCTCCTTGCCGGGACAACCATGCCAGCTGCGCCTCCTCCGAACTCAGTCCATAGCGCTTGCCCTCGCGGGCAACCGTGGGGTTGGCCAGCAGGCGGAAGCGATAACGGGCGTCAACCCTGAGCAGGTCCTCAATGGTGACGGCCTTGGTCTCCACCGGCTCTTTCAGATAGCCAGCCGAGTCATCCAGATACCTCCAGTTCCCTGGCCTGCTGGATTGCACGATCAGTTGCGGATCGCTCCATGCGGCCTGCGTTTCCAGGCGCCAGAGGAAGCGCGGTGGCGTCTGTGTCTCGTCCACGACGAATGCACGTACCAAGCTACGATGCATCTCGTAGGGGTCGGCCAGATCGCGCCGTGCCCGCGGAGCGAAGGGATCAAGCCTCAGTCGTGTCAGATGCATGCTCCCCTCCTGCCGGCAACACCAGAGATCTCACGAAACGCGGCCCGAAACGGCGTTCGGCGAAAGGCGCCACCGGCTGATCGAGCCGGATCGCGCCTTCAGCGTCATCTTCCAGCACGAAGCGGAGCGCCTCTGCGCCATGCGCCGCCAGCGGGGGCCATTGGGTCAATGCCTGCTCCAACCCGGCTTCGACCAATCCATCAGGCAGATGCACCGGTTCCGATGGCACGAAGCTCTTGCGTCCCAGTACCAGCGGCCAGGCAGGCCGAGGCAGCGCTTCGTGGATGCGCTCGAGCAAGGCTCGCTCACCTTCCAGGCCCACCAGGAATACGGCGTCGGCAAGGTAGTAGCGCGGGCTGACCACGGTGCGCTCCTTCTCCACCTTGCCAGCGGCGTTCACCACGCCGGTGGCGGTCTGGTAATCCCGCATCGGCACGCCTTCGCGGTCCACGCGCACACCCATGCGCAGTACGGCCAGGTCATCGACCGGTTCGCTGCGGTCGCGACCCAGCGCGGCGCAGACCAACCCGAGCACCCCGGACTTGGAAGGTTCCAGTTGCGTGTCGCGTTCGTCGAAGCGGCTGGTAGTGCCCCACGATTGCATCGGCCCTTGCAGGCGCAACAGCAAGGTGGCCACGCTCATTCCCCCAGGGCAGCGGCGGCCAGTTCCCGCACGCGCCGCGCCAGCTCGGGCAGCGACTTCTGCGCCTCGCCCTTGCCTTGCGGCCAACGGCCGGTGAGGTCGAGGTACAGCCACTGGTCCAGCGGCGTGGCGTAGACCGCAGCGAGCTTGTCCTCGTAGCTGGCCAGCGCGCCGACCGACTGCGCGGTGAGGGAGTCGTCGGGCTTGGGCCGTACCGGCTTCTCGAAGGCGTTTGCCAGGTTCAGCGGCGTGGCATGGCGCAGGCTGATGCCGATGAACTCCGGCGGGTTGTGTGCCGCAAAGCTGTTCTGCTTGCCGCTGGGAATGGCACGCACCAGTGCCTGGGTGAATGCTTCGATGGCCGACAGCGCCAGCTCGCGGTCGCCTTGCAGGTTGTCGAACAGCTTGTTCACGTCCAGCACGGCGTAGCGGTAGAAGGTGGCGGAATTGAATTCCACCTGGCCGATCATGCCCGCCCCCTTTTCGTCCTCGTCACCCTTGTCGTCCACAGCGGTGAAGTAGTCGAACTCGCGTTCGACGCGATGGGTACTGATGGCGTGGGCGACCTGGCAGGCGGCATCCTGATTGACTGCCGGCAGATCGGCGAGCATGCGGCCAAATAAGGCCACGTCCACGGCCTTGCCGCCATCCAGCAGTGATTTGGCCTTCTTCACGATCTCTGCCGGGACGCTGGCCTTGGCGTCCTTCTTGCTCTTTTTCTCGCCTCCCACGACCAGTTCGTCCCAATGCTGGCCAATCAGTTCCGCGAACGCGGCCACCTCGTTTTCGCCCAGGAACAGCAGGTACTCGGTCTTCCCGTCATCCTTTAGCTTCAGTCCCGCAGCCCCCAACGCCGCCTCGATCTTGCCCGCAACCTCGGTGGCGTCATGCCCGGGCAGGCGTTCGACCAGCAGGTTCTTCAGCTTCTTGGTGCGGATGCCGCGATGCGCCTGCGGCACCAGATCATGCTCGGCGGCCGCAAGGCGGGTCGCCCGCTTGAAGCACTGGCTGCTCACCCGTGCCCGGCGCTGGCCCCCGAAGATGGCATCTTTCGGTGCCCCGGTGTCGTCGCGGTTGAGGTTGGACGGGGCGAAGTTCTGGATCAAATGGAATTCGATGAACGTGCTCATGAGGGTCTTCCTTTATGAGGCGGTGTCAGAGTCGGCCTGGAATTCGGCGGCGCGGTAGAAGTCGCGCGCCCAGCGCTGGCGCAAGCGGTCATGGTCTACATTCGGGTTCATCCAGACGGCCAGATCGTCCAGCAATCGGGCGTAGTCCAGCCCGATGCCCTCCGCCGCCAGCAGGCTGATGGCCTGGCGCAGGTAGTCGAGGATGTTGTCGGCATCGGCTTCGAGCAAGGCGATGAAGCGTTGTTCGATGCTCTGGCTCTCGCGCTCGCGGAGCAGCCTACCGAAGGCGGCGGCGAAACTGCGGTCCTGTTGTTCGGGATATCGCGCAAATAGCCCCGCCACGGCATACAGGGCGAGTCGCCATGCATCCGTGGCGGGTCGGTCGGCACCGACGAATCGCTCAACATAAGGGAATGCCCTGGGATAAGCCCCCGGATCGAAGGTCAGGCTATGCCGCAGCGCGGCCATGGCACCCGTGTCCCGCTCGCGCAAGGCACTCAGGTGCTCGATGAATCTTTCCGCGTGTTCGCTCACGTCAAGCCTCCTTGGCGGTCGTGGATGATTCGCTGATAGGCACGTGCTTGTTCAGCAGGCCATGAAAATGGGGCCGGAACTTGGCGTCTGCCCGCAGGGCCCGAGGCGAACGGCCCAACCCGGTGGATGCGCGTTCCCAGGCTGTCAATGCACTGTGGCGCAGGGTGGCGTGCCATAGCGTGGTGGCCTGCACGAAATCGCCTTCGCCCAGCAGGCGAAGCAGCTCGGGCAGGGTGCGCTCGGCGGTGGCGTAGTAGCTGGTAGTGAACGGGCCGGTGTCGAGCATGCTGCGTGCCCGGCTATAGGTGTCCTTGCTTGCCGCGTCTGGCAGCGTTTCGGCCAGCATGCGTGCAGCCAGCTTGCGTATTTCGCCGAACACCGCCTCGGCCTTTTCCACCAGATCACGCAGATAACCTGCCTTGTCCGCGTTTTCCAGCAAGGCCACGGGCAGGGCGATGCTTTCCGAACGCCAGCGCAACAACTTGGCCTGATCGCTGGCCAATCCGGCGACCAGCAAGGGTTGGTGCACCGATTCGAAGGGATTGAGCTGCTCATGCAGCGCAATGGCATGATTCAGCACCGCCGCGGGCTGACTGGCTCCAGTGGGATTGGGCACCAGTGCCGGCAGATCGCGCCACAACGCTCGGCCCTCGCCGAAGCTTAGCCTCACCAGCCCAGTGCTGCGCGTGCGGAAACTTGCCATGGGATCTGGCGCATTGGTGTCCTCTCCCAGTGCGAAGCCCGCCGCGAAATGCAGCCAGCGGACCAATCCATCGGATTCGCGCAACAGCAGTACGGCACGACTCAGGCGGGTGTAACGATCATTGGGGCCGGTTGCCAATACCGGATCAGCGCGTAGTTCGGGTACGGTCAACGGCGCACGCTCCCACGCGGGCAGATCGCCGCTGCCACTCCAACCGTGGAGGCACAGCACCAGCGTCCGTGCCAGATTCGTCCCGACTGGAAGGACGGCAGCGGTATTGGCGAGGGCGCCTGCCTTGTCGGAATCGCGCAAGGTCTTGACCAAGCCACCGGGCGTGAATTGCAGGAAGCCAAGCATGGCGCTGACCGCAACAGCCGGGCTGATGGCCGTTGGCGCATCGTCGCAAGCGTGGTCGAACACTGCTGGTGTATTGCCATTGGCGCTGGCCAGAGCGATCTGCGTCCAAGGCTTGCGCTTGTCCCGCGTCTGCTCGGCCTCGGCCAAGGCCGCCACCTGCATGAAGGGGCACTCGGGGTGGAACAGCCAGAAACGTTCGCGCCAGTGCTCGAGGTAGTCGGCGACGGCTTCGACCGGCAAGCCTTCGCGATACCAACGGGCACGGTCCTTGTCCTTCCACCCCTCCGGAAAGGCGCGGGTCAACGCGCGATGGAGAACGGCTAGCAACAGCCGGTATTGCGCCACCAAGCTCGGAGGGGCCGTTTCAGCTAATGCCATGATCTGGCTGCTTCGCCGGAAGACATCCAGCAGGCCAAGTTCCTTGGTATGCCCGTCGGCAAGGCGAACCGGCAACCATGGCTCGTCCAGCAGGTTGAATACCCCCCCCATGACCACCTCCCTGAGATCAGTTAACCCACTCTAATACTAAAGTTTGGCTGTTTGGGCCAGCCCCCCCCCCCCCTATCAGATGCTATCCTTGGTCGTCCCCTTTCGCGAGGGGATGAACCGTTTGGTTGTTTGAGAAGCCTGGGTGCTCCCCATGGCCTCCCTGCATAGCGGGGATGAGTGGCTCTTCTGCCGAGTCGTAAACCAGTCCAAGCTCGGCATCCAACCGCAAGTGGATGCCGAGCTGGTCGTATCGTCCCTGCGTTAACGGCAGCGGACGGAAATTCCGTAGCAGGGGATGCTCGGCGAATCCGATGGGGGGCTCCGCGCCGAGAAAGTGCTTCACCACTGCCGTGCGGGTAAGACGTAACTGACGTCCGTATAGGCGACGGGCAGCGGCATCATCCAGCGGTTGATCCGGTGCGAACGTCGAATCCCCCACGCGCCAGCCACCCTCGACGACATCCACCGGCACCAGGGTAATGGTCTCGCGTCCCAGGCGCGTAACGTTGCGCAACCCCAGCAGGTCGTCCTCGTCGTTGCCGCGCGGCTTGTCGTTGTAGGCGGATTGCGGCTCGGCCCGCGGATCGATGGCGATGTTGCGCGACTCCTGCCGCTCCTTGTTCACCTTGGCACGGAACTCGCCATAGGCTTCGATCTCTATGGCGTTCTGCACCTGCTCGTCCAGATCCCCGGGCAGCGGTTCGTCGCCATAGACCGCCTGCACCAGCCGGTCGATGTCGCCGGGCAGGTCCAGTACCGTCTCGCATCCCAGCAGCGCCCAGGTGCGTCCCAGGATGTAGGGGTCATAGACGAAGCCCCAGGCCGTGGCCTTCAGGTCGGGGAACTCCGGCCCCAGACCGGCCACCCACAGTCGCGCTTCGCTGTGCGCCATTGGCCTCGGGCGTTCGTGCCGATGCAGGCGACCCGCGCGTTGCAGCAACAAATCGGCCGGGGCCAGGTCGCTGAGCATGAAATCGAAGTCGAGGTCCAGCGATTGTTCGGCCACCTGCGTGGCGATCATCAGTGCTTTCGCGGGGCGGTCGCCTCCTGGCCCGAAGCATGCCGACACCTGCCGCTCGCGCTCGCCACGTTCGTCCATCGGGTAGCGCGCGTGGAACAGCAGCAACGGAACCTCTGGTTGCACCCGATCGCGCAGCAGCCGATAAAGCGCCTGGGCACGATCGACCGTGTTGACGATCACGGCCCCGCAGCCGCCGTTTTCGAGCAATGCCGCGGCCTGATCGGCCAAGGCCGCCAGATCCTCCCCCAGACCCGCCAGCCGGATCGGCGACAAAGGCCGGGCCTGGAAGTGCTCGCCACGCACACGCAGGCCATCATCATCGGCCAGCAGTACGCGCGGATAGGCCCATTCCGGCACGGCGCCGACATCCACGCCCCAAGCCGCCAATAGTTCGTCCCGCCGCGTCCTGGGCAGCGTGGCACTCATCAGGACCACCGAACTGCCGAGGGCCTTGAGCCATTGCAGCAAGGTGGCGATGAGGCCGGATGTGTAAGTGTCATAGGCATGCACTTCGTCGAGCACGACGACCCGGTTGCCCAATCCCCACAAGCGCACGAAGTGATGCTTGACGTTGAGTACCGCGAACAGCGCCTGATCGATCGTGCCCACGCCATAAGGCGACAGCAGCGGTCGGCGCCGCTGGGAAAACCAGGCCGAGGCCGCCAGCGCCTCGCCGCTGTCCTGGTTGATGCCGCGCAGGTGGACCGTGCGGAGGCGTTGCGCATCCTCGTTCATCGCAGCGCCGCCGTGCACGAGTTGCACGTCCAATGGACCCGCAGCGAAGGCTTCGAGGAACGTCTGCGCGCGCTTGAACAGCGCATTGCCGGTGGCCTGGGTCGGCAGGGCGACATACAGCCCCCGATGGCCGTTGGCGGCTTGCAGCCGCAAGTGGGACAGGAACGCCAGCTCGGTCTTGCCTTCGCCCATTGGGGCTTCGACCAGCAGCAGCGACGGCCCTTTCGCACCATTCAACAGGCGCTCCCCGGCCTGTTGCAGCGGCCGGGCCTGCAGGTCCTGGCGTTGCGTGATGCGCGCCAGCAAAGCATCCAGCCCCGCTGGCGCATCCAGGAGCGCCTGTGCGCGGTTCCAGCCGACATGACGCAGTGCATCCGCCGCCAGTTTCCGCGCATGGTCGTAGTAGACACCCAGATCGTCGTGTCGCTCGCCCAGCGGGAACCAGTCGGGATTGGAGGCGATCCAGTCCGCCGCACTGGTCAATCCCGCCAGCCAGTTCACTGCAGGAAGGCTCACTTCCTCCAGGCTGGGCGTGCCCTGCGGTGCGAGCGTCTGCCAGTAGGCATGGAGGATGGCCTGGCGAGCTTGTGCCCAAGCCGGTGGTTCACCCTTGGGCCGCGAACTGTTTACCTGTGCCGGCGCGAATGGAAGCCGTGGTGCGCACTGATGGCCTGGACGGCATGACGAACCCAATCTGGCCCAGCGCTCGTCAACTGATACAACGGCCCGCCCAGCAACGCCGCAGTCGCACAGGAGTGATCGGTAACACTGCAGGCATGGAGCGGGAACGACAGGCCTTGCGCCTGGTTGGCTGTCATTGCCTTCCGGCCACTTGGCCTGGAAGCCAGGAATCGCCTTGCCAAAATCGTGCAGCCCTATCAGGGCAGCCAGCCAACGCCGGCAATGTCCCACGGGGCAATCCCCACGCCGATGCTCCCCAGTCCAGCGAGTGAGATGGCTCCTGCTCCAGTATGACCTCGGCGACCGCGGCCACGTCCAGCATGTGTGCCAGAAGCCGATGCCCCTCTCCTTCGCCGCTCTTGGCCCATATCGCCCTGGCTGTCCCGAGAACCGACGAAAACCGACGCCATCTGCAATACCTTCCGCTACTGAATGGACTTTGCCGCCCCGGCCTTCCATGCCTTCCGTCCCCGCATCCCCTGTATCCGCGCGTCAAAAGTATCGCATCTCCACGACGGTTCAATGCCCCCCCAACGGTCATCTTTTCCCTTACGACATTCCAGGGGGCATGCAGACGCGCCTGCTGGCTACTGTAAGGTGGCCATGCTCCGATGAAAACACCCACTCCCTCAAATCACCCGCAACGTGAATCGCCTTCAACACCGCCCGCGTGCGATCGCGCGTCCCCAGCTTTTCCAGGATCGTCGACACGTAGTTCTTGACCGTTCCCTCGGCCAGGAACAGCGTCCGCGCGATCTCCTTGTTGGAATAGCCGCCCGCAAGCAGCCGCAGGATCGCCACCTCGCGCTCGCCGAAGGTGTCGCGCGGCGCGCCCTGGTCGCGGTACTGGTAGCGCGAGCGCACCGGATCGGTGCTGACCGGCTGCAGCAGCGTCTCGCCCGCGGCCACGCGCACGATCGCCTCGCGCAGGTCCTCCGGCGCCGCATCCTTGAGCAGGAAGCCCTGCGCGCCGGCCTCGGTCGCGCGCAGCAGCAGGTCGCTGTCGTCGAAGGTGGTCAGCAACAGCACCGGCGTGCGGTCGCCGCGCGCGCGCAACGCCTGGAGCGCGGCGATGCCGTCCATGCCGGGCATGCGGATGTCGCTGAGCACCACGTCCACCGCGGTGGATTGCAGCCCGGCCAGCAGCGCCTCGCCGTCGTCGGCCTCCAGCGCGACCCGGATGCCCTGGCTCTGCAGCAGCGCGCGCAGGCCGGCGCGGACCAGCACCTGGTCGTCGGCGAGCGCGACGGTGGTCGCAGCGGTCATGCAGGCAGCCTCGCGGAAAGATGCAGGCCGCCCCGGGCGGTGCGGCCGAGCTCGAGCCGGCCGCGCAGCGCCGCCAGGCGTTCGCGCATGCCGGCGATGCCGTTGCCCTCGCGGATCGTGGCGGCGGCGCGGCCGTCGTCCTCGATGTCGATGCGCAGCTGGCCGTCCTCGCGGGCGATGCGGACCTGGACCTGCGCGGCGTCGGCATGGCGCGCGGCGTTGGTCAACGCCTCCTGCACCAGCCGCAGCACCGTCTCGGCGACGGCCGGATCGGTGACGCACACCTGCGGGGCGATCGCCAGCTGCAGGCGCGGGCGCGGGAACGGCGAGGCGAGCGCGCGCAGCGCGGTCTCCAGGTCGAGGCCGCGGTCGTCGTCGCGCAGCGACTGCACGACGCGGCGGATGTCGGCGAGCAGCTCGGCGGACAGGCTCTCGGCCGCGGCGATCTCCGCGCGCCCGGCCAGTTCCGGATCGGCGGCCAGCATGCGCAGGTTGATCCGCATCGCGGTGAGCTTGTGGCCGGCCACGTCGTGCAGCTCGCGCGCCAGCCGCAGGCGCTCGGCGTCGCGCGCGCTGTCGGCGAGCAGGGCCCGGGTGGCGAGCAGGTCGGCGTTGACGCGGGCGAGCGCGTCGCGGGCGCGGGTGGCGGTGACGGCGTAGTGGGCGGCGAGCGCGGCGAACGCCTCGAAGCCGCTGTAGATCGCCACGATCAGCAGTTTCCGCTCGAACCCGGCATGGGCGAGCGCGGCATACATCCCGGTATTGAGCACCACCGCGAAGGCCAGTACCGCCCAGCGCGGCCAGCGCATCGCCGCCTGGGCGACCAGCACCACCAGCAACACCGGCGCGGTGCCGGCGCGCGGCTCCAGCCAGATCAGCGCCACCGCCGCCGCGCCCTGCACCAGCAGCGCGGCATGGCGCAGGTGCCAGCGCGACGGCAGCAGCTCGTGGACGTGCAACAGTACCGCGAACGCGCCCAGCAGCAGCCAGCGCAGCGCGCCATGCGGGGACGCCTCGACCCCGAACGACAACGCGACCGCGGCGACCGTGCACAGGCCGGCCAGGCTCATCGGCTCCAACAGTTCGCGCAGGAAACGGGGCATGTGCGGATGCTGACCGCAGGCGCGGCCTCCGGCAATGGGGCCGCCGCCGAAAGTGACTTCCGGCAGGTCGGATCGATGACCTGCGGCAGCTGATCGGCCCGGCATGGGCGGCAAGACTGGCGCCACCCACCCGGAGGACGCCGCCATGACCACCCGCCTGCCGCTGCTCGCCCTGCTTGCCCTGACCGCATGTTCCGCCGTCCACGCCGCCGACCTGGGCATCGACCTGCACGGCGTGCGGACCCAGGCCGGCCAGCTCCACGTCGCCCTGGTCGACGCCGCCGGCTGGGACGGCCAGGGCGCCCCGCTGCGCGCCGCCGCGGTCGCGCCGTCCGGTGCGGACGCGCATGTCGAGTTCAAGGACCTGCCCGCAGGCGAGTACGCGGTCCGCGTGATGCACGACGAGAACGGCAACGGCAAGCTCGACACCAACATGCTCGGCATGCCGCTGGAAGGCTACGGCTTCAGCAACGATCCCAAGGTGATGCGCAAGCCGACCTTCGACGAGGCGCGCTTCGCGCTGCCGGCGACCGGTACGTCCATCGCCATCACGCTGCGCTGAGACCGGAGGCCGCCGTGGACCGTCGCCGTTTCCTTCGCTCCCTGCTGGCCGGCGGGGCCGGGCTTGCCGCCGGCGGCGCGTTGCTGCGCAGTGCGCCAGCCCAGGCCGGCGACAGCGCCGGCTTCGCCGCCGGCCTGCGCGAACACCCGTGGCTGGTCGGCTGGCGCAGCGTACGGAACGAGACGCTCGGGCCGGCGACGGTGGCGTTGCAGGGCCGGCTGCCGGCCGGCTTCGCCGGCACGCTGTACCGCAACGGCCCGGCCTGGACCGAGCGCGCCGGCTTCCGCTACGACCACTGGTTCGACGGCGACGGCATGGTGCATGGCTGGCACTTCGGCGGCGACGGCACGCTGACCCACCGCGCGCGCATGGTCGCCACGCCCAAGTTCGTGCGCGAGCAGGCCGCCGGGCGCTTCCTGTATCCCACCGCCGGCACGGTGGTGCCGGACATGCAGCCGATCCGCAACAACGACGACGCCAATGTCGCCAACACGTCGGTGATCACGATCGGCGGCCGCCTGTTCGCGATGAGCGAGGCCGGCTCGGCGTTCGAGCTCGACCCGGACGAACTCGGCACGCTCGGCCCGGTCACCTGGCGCCCGGACCTGGCCACGGTGCCGTTCTCGGCGCACCCGCTGGCCGACCGCGACGGCAGCCTGTGGAACTTCGGCTCGATCGGCCTGATGGGCGGCACCGGCCTGATGCTCTGGCGGATCGGCGCGGACGCCACGCTGCGCCAGGCGCAGGTGCTGGACACGCCGGTGCAGGGCTACCTGCACAGCTTCGCGATGACCGACCGTTACCTGGTGTTCGTGCTGATGCCGTTCCGCTACGCCGGCAGCGGCGCGTTCTTCCAACGCCTGCGCTTCACGCCCGACGCGCCGTGCCGGATCGCGGTGGTGCCCAAGGATGCGCTGGACGCGCCGCGCTGGTTCGAGGCCGATTTCGCCGCGGTCTACCACTTCGCCGACGCCTACGAGCGCGGCGGGGAGATCGTGGTGCGCGCCGTGCAGCACACCGACATCGACGAGGCGCGCTCGCCGATGCAGGCGGCGATGCACGGCAGCGGCGACGCGCGCAACTCGCAGGCGCGCGTGCGCACGCTGCACCTGGACCTGCGCCACGGCGCGGCGCGCTGGCGCGACCACGACGTGGCCAGCATCGAGTTCCCGCTGTTCGACCCGCGCACGCCGGGCGACCGCGGCGCGCGCCTTTATGCACCGTGCATGGAAGGCCGCCACGACACGCCGTACTTCAACGCGGTGGCCGGCTACGACCTGGAGCGCGGCCGCAGGCAGGTGCACCGCTACGGCAGCGGCATCATGGCCGAGGAGCACGTGTTCGTGCCGCGTCCGGGCAGCCACCGTCCCGACGACGGCTGGCTGGTCGGCACGCTGCTGGACGCGGACCGCCAGCGCAGCGGCATCGCGGTGCTCGATGCGCGCCATATCGACGATGGCCCGCTGGCGACGGCATGGCTACCGTATGCGGTGCCGCTCGGCTTCCATGGCCACTTCGCCCGCGCCTGATCGTTCCGGAGCCCCTTATGCCCGCACTCTCGCCCCACCTCCCGTTCTTGCTCCTCAACCTCGCCTGGGGCGGCTACGAGATCCTGCTCGGCCACCGCCGCCGCGCGGCCGACGGCGGCGCGCGCGACCAGGGCACGCTGAAGATGCTGTGGCGCGTGCTGTACGGCGCGATCGCGCTGGGCGTGGCCGTGTCCTTCCTCCGCTCCGGGCGCTTCCCCGCGGCGTGGATCGAGCCGTTGCGCTGGAGCGGCTGCGTGCTGGTCGCCGGCGGCCTGGCGTTCCGGATCTGGGCGATCCGCACGCTCGACCGCTGGTTCACCGTCGACGTGACGATCCAGCAGGACCAGCCGTTGATCCAGCACGGGCCGTATCGCCGGTTGCGGCATCCCTCCTACACCGGCGCGCTGCTGGCGTTCTGCGGGCTCGCCCTCGGCCTGGGCAGCGTCCTGTCGGTGCTGGCGATCGTGCCGGCGGCGACCTGGGCGTTCCTGCGTCGCATCCGGGTCGAGGAAGCGGCCTTGCGCGAGGCGTTCGGCGCGCGCTACGACGCCTATGCCGCCACGCGCTGGCGCCTGCTGCCGGGAGTGTGGTGATGGGAAGCCGCGACCTGCTGCTGGCCTGCCTGCACCATCTCGCCTTCCTGCTGCTGGTGGCGAGCCTGGTGGCCGAATGGGTGCTGTTGCGGCCGGTGCCGCGCGGCGAGGCGCTGGCCCGGCTCGGGCGCATCGACGCGCTGTACGGGCTGTCGGCCGTGGCGGTGCTGGCGGTGGGCGCGCTGCGCGTGGCCTACGGCCTCAAGGGCGCCGGCTACTACCTGCACAACCCGTGGTTCTGGACCAAGCTGGGCCTGTTCGCGGCGATCGGCCTGGTGTCGATCTACCCGACCATCGCTTTGCTGCGCTGGCGCCGCGTGCAGCGGCTCAGCCCGGATTTCGCGCCGGACCCGCAGGAACTGTTGCCGGTACGCCGCTGCGTGGCGCTGGAATTGGCGCTGCTGCCGCTGCTGTTCGTCGCCGCGGCGCTGATGGCGCGCCATGGGCTGTTCTGATTGGACATACCAATTTAACCTTCGGACATGGCCGCCACGAAAGGATTTCCTGGTAGTTAAGATCGAAGACTGCCATACTTGTCGCCATGATTCCGAACATTGGTAATACCAATGTCATCCATCGCGAGCATGGCCACGCATACACCGACGCAGTCCGCTGACGGGCAGGGGAGCGCGACGCCGCGCCTGTCCGACCGGGTGGCCGAGCAGTTGCGCAACCTGATCGCCGAGCGCGGGCTCCAGCCTGGCGCGCGCCTGCCGGCCGAACGCGCGCTCGCGCTCGCGCTGGGCGTCTCGCGCACGGTGCTGCGCGAGGCGATCGCGCAGCTGTCCAGCCAGGGCCTGCTGCGCGCCCGCGTCGGCGGCGGCACCTACGTGCAGGGCCCGCCTTCGCCCGAGCAGGTGCTGGCCGGGCCGATGGCGCCGTACCTGTCGCTGTTCCAGGCCGACCCGGAGTACCGCTTCGACGTGCTGGAGATCCGGCACGCCCTCGAAGGCGCCGCCGCCTGGCACGCCGCGCAGCGCGCCACCGAGGCCGACCACGCGCGCATCCGCGCGGCGTTCCAGGCCCTGCAGGCCGCGCACGGCAGGAACGACCCGGCCGGCGAGGCGCGCGCCGATGCCGATTTCCACCTGGCCATCGCCGAGGCCGCGCACAACCTGGTGCTGCTGCAGGTGATGCGCGGCCTGTTCGAGCTGTTGCAGACCAACATCTCGCAGAGCCGGCAGAAGCTGTTCCTGTCGCCGCGCACGTCCGAGCCGCTGGCGGTGCAGCACCGCGCGCTGATGGACGCGATCCTCGCCGGCGATGCCGAACGCGCGCGCGATGCCGCGCACGCCCACCTGGAATTCGTGCATACCTCGCTGCGCACGCTCGACGATGACGAGGCGCGGCGAGCGCGCGCCTCGCGCCTGCCTCCCGTACACCGCCCATGATCATCTCCTCGCCCACCGACTACCGCGCCGCGGCGCAGCGCCGGCTGCCGCCGTTCCTGTTCCACTACATCGACGGCGGCGCCTATGCCGAGCACACGCTGCGGCGCAACGTCTCCGACCTGGGCGACATCGCGCTGCGCCAGCGCATCCTGCGCAACGTCTCGGACCTGTCGCTGCGGACGCAGCTGTTCGGCGAAACGCTGGCGATGCCGGTGGCGCTGGCGCCGGTCGGCCTGACCGGCATGTTCGCGCGCCGCGGCGAGGTGCAGGCGGCGAAGGCGGCGACCGGCAAGGGCATCCCGTTCACGATGTCCACCGTGTCGGTGTGCCCGATCGAGGAAGTGGCGCCGGCGATCGGGCGGCCGATGTGGTTCCAGCTGTACGTGCTGAAGGACCGCGGCTTCATGAAGAACGCGCTGGAACGCGCGCAGGCCGCCGGCTGCTCGACGCTGGTGTTCACCGTGGACATGCCCACGCCCGGCGCGCGCTACCGCGACGCGCACTCGGGCATGAGCGGCCCGAACGCCTCGCTGCGGCGCATGCTGCAGGCGGTGGCGCACCCGCGCTGGGCCTGGGACGTGGGCCTGTGGGGACGCCCGCACGACCTCGGCAACGTCTCCCGCTACCGCGGCCACCCGACCGGCCTGCAGGACTACATCGGCTGGCTCGGCGCCAACTTCGACCCGTCGATCTCGTGGAAGGACCTGGAGTGGATCCGCGCGTTCTGGAAGGGTCCGATGGTGATCAAGGGCATCCTCGACCCGGACGACGCGCGCGATGCGGTGCGCTTCGGCGCCGACGGCATCGTGGTCTCCAACCATGGCGGGCGCCAGCTCGACGGCGTGCTGTCCACCGCGCGCGCGCTGCCGGCGATCGCCGACGCGGTGAAGGGCGAGCTGAAGATCCTGGCCGACTCCGGCATCCGCACCGGCCTGGACGTGGTGCGCATGCTCGCGCTCGGCGCCGACGCGGTGCTGCTCGGCCGCGCCTTCGTCTACGCGCTGGCCGCGGCCGGGCAGGCCGGCGTGGAGCACCTGCTGGGCCTGATCGAGAAGGAGATGCGCGTGGCGATGACGCTGACCGGGGCCCGGTCGATCGGCGAGATCGGCCGCGATTCGCTGGCGCGGGTGACGCGCGAGAACACGGTCTCGCCCTAGCGCGCCGTCGCGAGACCGCCATGAACGCTTCTCCCGTCCCGTCCGGGGTGCTGCTGCGGCAACTGCGCGAAGCGGTCGGCGCCGCGCACGTGCTGACCGGCGAGAAGGCCACGCGGCGCTACCGCAAGGGCTACCGCTTCGGCGACGGGCCGGTGCTGGCGGTGGTGCGGCCCGGCACGCTGCTGGAGCTGTGGTCCGCCCTGCAGGCGATCGTCGCGGCCGGCCGCATCGTGCTGATGCAGGCCGCCAACACCGGCCTGACCGGCGGCTCCACCCCGGACGGCGACGACTACGACCGCGAGATCGTGCTGGTCAGCACGCTGCGCCTGGCGGGCATACGCCCGATCCGCGACGGCCGCCAGGTGGTCTGCCTGCCCGGCGCGACGCTGGACCGGCTGGAACGGGCGCTGCGCCCGCTCGGCCGCGAGCCGCACTCGGTGATCGGCTCCTCGTGCATCGGCGCCTCGGTGCTCGGCGGGATCTGCAACAACTCCGGCGGCGCGCTGGTGCGGCGCGGGCCGGCCTACACGCAGCTGGCGCTGTACGCGCAGGTCGGCGAGGACGGCGTGCTGCGCCTGGTCAACCATCTCGGCATCCGCCTCGGCGACACGCCCGAGCGGATCCTTGCGCGCCTGCAGGCCGGCGACTACGACGAGGCCGACATCGTCGACGACCCGGCGCTGGCCGCGTCCGACCCGCTCTACGCCCGGCACGTGCGCGACGTCGACGCGCCCACCCCGGCGCGCTTCAACGCCGACCCGGCGCGCCTCTACGAGGCCTCCGGCTCGGCCGGCCGGCTGTGCGTGTTCGCGGTGCGGCTGGACACCTTCCCGCGCGAGGATTCCACGGTCTTCTACGTCGGCAGCAACGATCCGGCCGACCTCACCGCGATCCGCCGCGAGCTGCTCACCGCGCTGGCCGAACTGCCGATCGCCGGCGAGTACATCCACCGCGACGCCTTCGACATCGGCGAGAAGTACGGCAAGGACACCTTCCTGCTGATCGACCGCTTCGGCACCGACGTGGTGCCCCGGGCGTTCGCGCTGAAGAGCCGCGTCGACGGCTTCTTCGAGGCGTTGGGCCTGCGCGGGGTCGCCGACAGGGCATTGCAGGCGCTGGTGGCGCTGCTGCCCCGCCACCTGCCGCGGCGCATGCGCGAGTACCGCGACCGCTTCGAGCACCACCTGCTGCTGCGCGTGTCGGCCAAGGACGCGCCCTGGACCGACGCCTTCCTCCGGCGACACTTCGCCGGCAGCGGCACCGGCGCGTATTTCCGGTGCGACGCCGAGGAAGGCCGCAAGGCCTTCCTGCACCGCTTCGCGGTGGCCGGAGCGGCGGTGCGCTACCGCGAGGTGCATCGCGACCGCGTGGAGGACATCGTCGCGCTGGACGTGGCGCTGCGCCGCAACGACCGCGACTGGGTGGAGACGCTGCCGCCGGCGATCGAGGACGCGCTGGTGGCCAAGCTGTACTACGGGCATTTCTTCTGCCACGTGTTCCACCAGGACTACATCGTGAAGAAGGGCCACGACCCGCTCGCGATCGAGCACGCGATGTGGGGACTGCTCGACCGGCGCGGCGCCGAGTACCCGGCCGAGCACAACGTCGGCCATCTCTACCGCGCCAAGCCGGCGCTGGAACGGCACTACCGCGCGCTCGACCCGACCAACACCTTCAACCCCGGCATCGGCCAGACCTCCAGGCAGAAGCATTGGGGCGACCACTGCGGCGGGCATTGAGGCCGCTCACCGTCTTCGCTTTGCTTCTTCCTTCGCCTTGCTCCCCGCGGGAGCGGCTCTGGGTGCCCCAGGGCCATCGGCCGCGAAGAAGCCTTCCCGATCCCCGTCCCCGCAAGGGATCCCCGTGGGAGGGGCTTCAGTCCCGACAGCGACTGCTGCACAGGCCTCCCCGCCCCGAGGGACCAGGGAAAGCCCCATCGGGACTGAAGTCCCTCCTACACCTGAGTTTGGTTCCCGCGTTCGCTTTTCGTGGGAGCGACTTCAGTCGCGACGGGCTTTCCCGGAAAACCCCCATCGCAACGGAAGCCACTCCTACCGGAAAGCGGGCAAGCGCTGCCGCAGCTGCGCGATCCCCTCCCAGGGATCGGCCTTCAGCCGCTTCGCGCGCGCCAGCGCCTTGTCCGGCGGGAACGCCCGCGGCGAGGCGATCCGGCCCAGTTCCTCCCAGCGCAGCGGCACCGCCACCGCCGCCGGCTCGCGCGCCCGCAGCGCCCACGAGCACACGCTGGTGCTGCCGCGGCCGTTGCGCAGCCAGTCGACGAAGATCACTCCGCGCCGCTTCTGCTTGCTCATCGTCGCGGTGTAGCGGTCCGGCGCGGTGCCCGCCAGCGCCTGCGCGAAGGCCTCGCAGAAATCGCGCGCCTGCGCCCAGTCCGGGCCGGGCGCGATCGGCACCACCACGTGCAGGCCCTTGCCGCCGGACAGCCGCACGAAGCTCTCCAGCCCGGCTTCGCGCAGGCGCGCGCGGATGTCGCGCGCGGCGGCCTTGACCTCCTTCCAGCCCACGCCCTCGCCCGGGTCGAGGTCGAACACCAGCCGGTCCGGATGCTCGGGGTCGTCCACCGTCGAGCCCCACGGGTGCAGCTCCAGCGTGTTCATCTGCACCAGTTCCAGCAGGCCGGCCACGTCCTCGATGTAGAGGTAGTCCTCCACGCCGCTCTTCTGGCGCAGCGCGACCGCATGCACGTGCGGGCCCAGCGCGCGGCTCTCGTGCTTCTGGAAGAAGCATTCGCCGCCGACGCCGTCCGGGCAGCGCAGCAGGGACAGCGGCCGCCGCGCGACGTCCGGCAGCAGCCACGGCGCGATCGCGCGGTAGTAGTCGGCGACCTGCCCCTTGGTCATGCCCGAGCCGGGGAACACCACGCGGCCGGGATGGGTGATGCGCACGTCGTCCTCCGCCATGCCGCGTTCCTCCGTCCGCGAGGGAGCCTTCGCCTTGCTGCGCGGCCTGGCTTCCGCCGCTGCCGCCGGCGCCGGCCCCACCTCCTCCAGCGGCTTGTCCTCGCGCAGGCGCTTGAAGCTGGCCTGGCGCAGCAATCCCTCCTTGGCCCAGCCGCGCATCGCGACCTCCACCACCAGCCGCGGCTCGACCCAGTGCACGGTGCGCAGCGGGAACGGCACGTGCGCGGGCAGCTCGACCGGCGCGGTGGCGGTCGCGCGCGCCTCCAGCATCGGCATCAGCCGTGCCAGCATCGCGTCGTCGAAACCGCTGCCGACCCGGCCGACGTAGCGCCAGCCCGCGCCTTCCGGGCGCGCCAGCAGCAGCGAGCCGAAGCCGCTGCGCGAACCCTTCGGGTCGGTGTAGCCGACCACGACGAACTCGTCGCTGCTCTCGTGCTTGATCTTCAGCCAGTCGGAACTGCGCGCGTTCACGTAGTGCGCGTCCACGCGCTTGCTGACGATGCCCTCGAACCCCTTCTCGCCGCTGGCGGCGAACACCTCCGGGCCGTGGCCGACCACGTGGTCGCTGTAGGCCAGCGTGCCGGGCCGCTTGCCGAGCAACTGGCGCAGCAACGCCTTGCGCTCGACCAGCGGCGCGCGCGACAGGTCCACCCCGGCCACGCCCGGCAGGTCGAACACGAGGTAGCGCAACGGCTGCCGGGAGGTACCGTCCAGCACCCGTTGCAGCGCCGAGAAATCGCTGCGGCCCTCGGCGTCGAGCACCACCAGCTCGCCGTCCAGGCGCGCGTCCGCGACCGGTAGCGCCTCCACCGCCTTCACCACTTCCGGGAAGTTGCCGGTCCAGGTCAGCCCGCCACGCGAGCGCAAGGTCGCCTTGCCGTCGACCAGGTCGGCCAGCAGCCGGTAGCCGTCCCATTTGATCTCGTGCAGCCAATCCTCGCCCGGCGGCGCGTGCGCGCGCGACATCGTCAGCTGGGCGGTGAAGCCCGGCGGATACGGGCGATCGCGCGCGCCCGGCAAGGCCAGCGCGCGCGCGTGCCAGTTAGCGTCCTTGCCGTGCCGTGCGCGCCGGGGCGCGGCCGGCGCCCCGGCGCCCTCGCGTTGCTTCCGGCTCGCCGCCGCGCTACCGGCGCGCGGCTTGCGCCGCGGCCGCGCCCCGATCAGGTCGTCGGCGTCCAGCGCCGCGGCGGTGCCGTCGTCGCGCTTGATCAGCAGCCATTGCGGCTGGCGGCCGCGCAGCGCGGTGCGCACCAGCTTCCAGCCGCCCTCCAGCTTTTCGCCGTGCAGGACGAAGTCGAGCTTGCCGGCGGCGATCGCCTCCAGCGGGTCGCCCTCGCACGACCAGGTGCCGTGGTCGAACACGTCGACGTGGCCGGCGCCGTAGTGGCCTTCCGGGATGTCGCCCTCGAACGTGGCGTAGGACAGCGGATGGTCCTCCACCTGCACCGCCAGGCGCTTCTCGCCGGCGCGCAGCGAAGGCCCCTTCGGCACCGCCCAGCTCTTGAGCACGCCGTCGGCCTCCAGGCGGAAGTCGTAGTGGCGCGTGCTGGCATGGTGCAGCTGCACGACGAAGATCGGCCGCCGCGACGGGGCGCCGGCGGCGTCGCCGCTCGGTTCGGGCGTGCCGCCCTGGCGGTCGAAGCGGCGCTTGCGCTGGTAGTCCCGCAGCGACACCGATCACCCCGTCTTGCGGGCGCGCCGGGGGCTCTTCTTGGCGGCCTTGGCCGGCTTCTTCTTCGCCGCCTTCCGGACCGGCTCCTTGGCCGCGGCCTTCTTCGCCGGCGTGCGCTTCTTGGCGTCCAGGCTCTTCTGCAGCAGCGCCATGAAGTCCACCACGTTGGTGGCCGCGTCCTCGCGCGCGACCGGCTCGTCCTCGATCCGCGTGGTGCCGCCCTTCTGCTTGATGCGCTTGCGCAGGATGTCCTGCAGCCGCTCGCGGAACTCGTCGTGGTAGTCGTCGGGCTTCCAGTCGCCGGACATCGACTCCACCAGCTGCGAGGCCATCGCGATCTCCTTGTCGCTGATGCGGTACTTGGACAGGCTCTCGCCCGGCAGGCGGTATTCCTCCGGATCGACCAGCTCCTGCGGATAGCGCAGCAGCAGCAGTACCAGCGCGTCGCCGTGCGGCATCACCGCGGACAGGTATTCGCGGGTGCGGATCACCACCCGCGCGATGCCGACCTTGCCGGCCTTGCGCAGCGTCTCGCGCAGCAGCACGTAGCCCTTCTCGGCCTTCTTGCCCGGCACCAGCAGGTAGGGTTTCTCGTAGTAGCGCGGGTCGATCGCGTCGGCGTCGACGAAGGTCTCCACCTCCACGGTCTCGTGGCTTTCCGGCGCGGCGGCGCGGATGTCCTCCTCCTCGAGCACGACGTAGCTGCCCTTCTCGTACTCGAAGGCCTTGACGATCTCCTTCCAGGGCACTTCCTCGCCGGTCTCGGCATTGACCCGCTCGAAGCGGATCGGCGAGTTGTCGCGCGAATCGAGCATGCGGAAGTGCAGGTCGGTGCGGCGCTCGCCGCTCATCAGCGACACCGGCACGTTGAGCAGGCCGAAGGAGAGGGTCCCCGACCAGATCGGCCGCGCCATCAGTGCCGCGCCTCGTGCACGGCCGCGACCGGGATGTGGTCCAGCGCCAGCCACGCGTCCTCCACCACCGGGCGGGCGCGCCGCCAGCTCAACCGCGAGGAGCCGCGCATGCGCTCCCACTGCGCGGCCAGCTCGTCCTCGACGCCGTCCTGCGGCGCGCGGGGCCAGTCGGCGGCGTGGGTGAGCAGGGCGAAGGCGTAGGCCGGGTACAGGTCGCGCCAGCTCGGCCCGCCGCGCCGGCGGCGGCGCCGGTAGTCGGCCAGGCTGTAGTGGCGGAAATCCTGGGCCACCCCGCCGGGTTCGGGCTGGGGCAGGCTGCCGGGCAGCGCCGCGGGCGACGACGGTTCGAGTTGGGCAAACAGGCGGCGGTCGGGGCGACGTTCGAAGGTGCGCATGGCACGGCTCCGGCATCGGCGGAAGGGGCGTCCAGCTGTAGCGCCGCCGCCGTTAGCGAGGCGTGACAACCGGCATGCGCCATTGGCGCGGTTTTCACCGGCATGGCGGTGGACTGCACGTCCCCGCTGCATGCATGGAGGTACGCCATGTCACGGTCACGCGATCCGCTCCGCGGACAACCCTCGCCCCCGGGCGAGCAGCGCGGCAAGCACGACACCCAGGAGGCTGAGGACCGCGGCGCCGGGCGCGATCCGGGCGAGGCCCTTTCCGGCGAGGACGAGCGCCCGGCGCGGCTGCCCGGCCGCGTGGCCGGCGAGATCGGCAGCGGCCTGACGGTCGACGCCGAGGCCGGCCCGGACCCGGCCAAGTCGCGCGACCGCAAGGACCCGCCGGAACGGCCCGGCGCGGGCTCCCGCGAGGACCCGGAGCAGCGCGCCCGCCGCAAGCAACACGAGAGCGAGAACCAGGACGAGGCGCTGGAAGAGACCTTCCCCGCCAGCGACCCGACCTCGCCGTTCGTGCCGGCCAAGGCGCCGGATTGAGCCTGTCCGGCTGCGCGGCGGGTCAGACCCGGCCCGCCGCGCGCAGGGCCGCGAGCTCGGCCTCGGTGAACAGCCGCGAGCGCACCAGGAAGCGCACGCCCTCGCCGTTCTCCAGCGAGAACATGCCGCCGCGGCCTTCCACCACGTCGATGACCAGCTGCGTGTGCTTCCAGTACTCGAACTGCGCGGGTCCGATGTAGAAGCGGGCGCCCCCGATCCGCCCCAGCAGCACGTCGCGGTCGCCGACGACGAACTCGCCGACCGGGAAGCACATCGGCGACGAACCGTCGCAGCAGCCGCCGGATTGGTGGAACAGCAAGGGGCCATGCCGGGCGCGCAACCGTTCGATCAACGCCAGCGCGGCGGGCGTGGCCACCACCTGGGCCGGCACGGGAGCTTCGGGCACGGGATCGGGGGAGTGCATGGCACGCTCCTGCGGCAGGGCCGGCGCAAGCCCCCGGCGCCGCACCCGCGGGAGGGCACGGGCACGACGCCGGGTTCGCTCATGCGGCCAGGTCGAGCACGATGCGGCCTTCGATCCGGCCCTGGTGCATGCGCCCGAACACGTCGTTGATGTTCTCCAGCCGGTCGGTGGCCACCGTCGCCTTGACCTTGCCCATCTCGGCGAACTCCAGCGATTCCTGCAGGTCCAGCCGGGTGCCGACGATCGAGCCGCGCACGGTCACGCCGTTGAGCACCATGCCGAAGATGTCCAGCGGGAACTGGCCCGGCGGCAGCCCGTTGAGCGAAATCGTGCCGCCGCGCCGGACCATGCCGATCGCCTGCTCGAAGGCCTTCGGCGAGACCGCCGTGACCAGCGCGCCGTGAGCGCCGCCGATCTCCTTCCTGAGATAGGCCACGGGATCGGCGGTCGCGGCGTTGACCGCCACCGCCGCGCCCAGCCGCCTGGCGAGGTCGAGCTTGGCGTCGTCCACGTCGACGGCGGCCACGTTCAGGCCCATCGCCTTGGCGTACTGCACCGCCATGTGGCCGAGGCCGCCGATGCCGGAGATCACCACCCAGTTGCCGGGACGGGTGTCGGTCATCTTCAGGCCCTTGTAGACGGTGACGCCGGCGCACAGCACCGGGGCGATGTCGACGAAGCCGATGTTCTTCGGCAGGTGGCCGACGTAGTCGGCGTTGGCCAGGGCGTATTCGGCGAAACCGCCGTTGACCGAGTAGCCGGTGTTCTTCTGGCCCTCGCACAACGTCTCCCAGCCGCCCAGGCAGTGCTCGCAGTGGCCGCAGGCCGAGTACAGCCACGGGATGCCGACGCGGTCGCCTTCCTTGACGTGGCCGACGCCCGCGCCCACCGCCACCACGTGGCCGACGCCCTCGTGGCCGGGGATGAAGGGCGGGTTCGGCTTCACCGGCCAGTCGCCCTCGGCCGCGTGCAGGTCGGTGTGGCAGACGCCGCAGGCCTCGATCTTGACCAGGATGTCGCCGGCGCCGGGCCGCGGCACCTCGACTTCCTCGATGGCCAGCGGCTTGCCGAACTCGCGGACCACTGCGGCCTTCATCGTCTTGTTCACATCGCGCTCCTAGGTCGTGTCGTTGGGAAAGTACTGCCGGCGCGCGGCCGGAAGCGTTGATCCGGATCAATCGCGCTCCGGGCGGAAGGCGCTCCCGCCCCGGGGGCGAGGACGCGAGTCCCGCCCCCGGGAAGGGGAAGGCCGCGGGCTTCAGAAGAAGCCCAGGGCCTTGGGCGAGTAGCTCACCAGCAGGTTCTTGGTCTGCTGGTAGTGGTCCAGCATCATCTTGTGGTTCTCGCGGCCGATGCCGGATTGCTTGTAGCCGCCGAACGCGGCATGCGCCGGGTAGGCGTGGTAGCAGTTGGTCCACACCCGGCCTGCCTGGATCGCGCGGCCCACCCGGTACAGGCGCGAGGCGTCGCGGCTCCACACGCCGGCGCCGAGCCCGTACAAGGTGTCGTTGGCGATGTCCAGCGCCTCGGCCTCGTCCTTGAACGTGGCCACCGAGACCACCGGCCCGAAGATCTCCTCCTGGAAGATGCGCATCCGGTTGTGCCCCTTGAACACGGTCGGCTTGACGTAGAAGCCGCCGCTAAGCTCGCCGCCGAGCCGGTTGCGCTCCCCGCCGATCAGCACTTCGGCGCCCTCCTGCCGGCCGATGTCGATGTAGCTCAGGATCTTCTCCAGCTGCTCGGAGGAGGCCTGCGCGCCGACCATGGTGTTCGGATCGAGCGGGTTGCCCTGCCGGATGGCCGCCACGCGGGCCAGGGCCTTTTCCATGAACTTCTCGTAGATCGATTCCTGCACCAGCGCGCGCGAGGGACAGGTGCAGACCTCGCCCTGGTTGAAGGCGAACAGCACGAAGCCCTCGATCGCCTTGTCGAGGAAATCGTCGTCCTCGGCCATCACGTCGGCGAAGAAGAGGTTGGGCGACTTGCCGCCCAGCTCCAGCGTCACCGGGATCAGGTTCTGGCTGGCGTACTGCATGATCAGCCGGCCCGTGGTGGTCTCGCCGGTGAAGGCGATCTTGGCGATGCGGGGGCTGGACGCCAGCGGCTTGCCGGCCTCCAGGCCGAAGCCGTTCACCACGTTGAGCACGCCGGGCGGCAGCAGGTCGCCGATCAGCTCCAGCAGCACCAGGATCGAGGCCGGGGTCTGCTCGGCCGGCTTGAGCACCACGCAGTTGCCCGCCGCCAGCGCCGGCGCCAGCTTCCAGCACGCCATCAGCAGCGGGAAGTTCCACGGGATGATCTGCCCGACCACGCCGAGCGGCTCGTGGAAGTGGTAGGCGACGGTATCGCGGTCGATCTCGGAGATGCCGCCCTCCTGGGTGCGCACCGCGCTGGCGAAGTAGCGCAGGTGGTCGGCGCACAGCGGGATGTCGGCATTGAGCGTCTCGCGCACCGGCTTGCCGTTGTCCCAGGTCTCGGCGTAGGCGAGCAGTTCGAGGTTCTGCTCGATGCGGTCGGCGATCCTCAGCAGCAGGTTGGCGCGCTCGGTCGCGCTGGTCCTGCCCCAGGCGTCCCTGGCGGCGTGCGCGGCATCGAGCGCGGCCTCGACGTCGTCGGCGTTGGAGCGCGCGACCGAGGTGATGACCTTGCCGGTGATCGGCGTGGTGTCGTCGAAGTACTGGCCGCTCCTGGGTTCCACCCACCGGCCGCCTATGAAATTGCCGTAGCGCGGCTTGAAGATCGACTGCGGATCGGTGGCGAACGACTTGACGGACGTGACGGCATTCATGGATCGGGCTCCGGCTGTGAAGTGATGCCCTGGCGGGCGCTCCCTGCAGGCGCAAGACCGATGCCAACTTCGCGCTGCTGCATTGCATCAGCGCCGCCGGCCGCGCCAATGCGGGCGGTGGCGACGATCCCTGTTGCGACGCGTCACGCGCGGCGATTGCGCGCGGTCGGCGGTTGTGATGTTTATCGGGACAGTGATCGTTCGGACTGTCGCAATTTGCGACGGCGGGAGGCGGCTATGGCGGTGCAATCGCAGTCCAGGCTTGACCAGGCGCGGCGCTCGTTCTTCGAGCGCGGCAATGCCCCGGTCGGGCAGGTACCCGACACCATCCTGCGCTCGTGGCGGCGCTGCCAGCGCGCGGGCCTGGCCGCCGAACGCGCACCGGACATCGAACCGGTCGCGCCCGCGCGCCTGCGCGAGATGCGCGAGCGCCACGAACGGCTGTGGCGGCTGGCGCGCGCCGAACTGGAAGGATTGTCCGCCGATGCCGCCGCCGCCGGCAGCATCGTGCTGCTCACCGACGAGGCCGGCTGGATCCTCGACGCCGAAGGCAGCACCGGTTTCCTCGACAAGGCCGGCCGGGTCGCGCTGATGCCGGGCGCCTGCTGGGGCGAACACGTGGTGGGCACCAACGCGATCGGGACGGCGATCGTGGAGGCGCGGTCGGTCGAGGTGCGCGGCGGCGAGCACTACCTGGCGCCGCACGGCATCCTCAGTTGCTCGGCTTCGCCGATCCTGGATCCCTACGGCCGGGTCGCCGGGGTGCTGGACATCTCCGGCGACGCGCGCATCCCGCACCTGCACGCGCTCGGGTTGGCGCGCCGCGCGGTCGCCAGCATCGAGCACCGCTGGTTCGACGAGGGCATCGCCGACGCCGAGTTGCTGCGCATCCACCACGACCCGGCCCTGCTGGGCACGGCCCACGAGGGCCTGCTGGCGTTCCGGGCAGGACGGTTGGTGGCCGCCAATCGCGCGGGGCTGCAGCTGTTCGGGCTGGATCGCCACGAGATCGGCCGGGCGCGCTTCGAGGCGCTGTTCGAGGAACCGCTCTCGCGATTGCGCGGCGACGGCGCCCTGTTCGATCGCCAGGGCCGGCCGCTGTACGGCACGGTCGACGACGGCGAGGCGCCGCGCCGGCGCTCGCACGCGGCGCCGGCACGCTCGCGTGCGCCCGGTGGCGTCGCGCCGTTGTTCGACGCGGCCGGCGAAGCGCTGCTCGCCCGGGCCCGGCGGGTGCTCGACGCCGGCCTGCCGGTCCTGGTGCAAGGCGAGACCGGCAGCGGCAAGGAGGTGTTCGCGCGCGAGTTGCACCGGCGCTGCGCGCGGTCCGGCAAGGCCTTCGTCGCGGTCAACTGCGCGGCACTGCCCGAGACGCTGATCGAGGCCGAGCTGTTCGGCTACGAGGAAGGCGCCTTCACCGGGGCGCGCAAGCAGGGCAGCCCCGGCCTGCTGCGCCAGGCCGACGGCGGCGTGCTGTTCCTCGACGAGATCGGCGACATGCCCCTGGCGCTGCAACCGCGCCTGCTGCGCGTGCTGCAGGAACGCGAGCTGTCGCCGCTCGGCGGCGGCAAGCCGGTCAAGCTGGATTTCGCGCTGGTCTGCGCCACCCACCAGGACCTCGAACGGGCCATCGCCGAAGGCCGCTTCCGCGCCGATCTCTACTATCGCATCGCCGACCACGTGGTACGGCTGCCCGCGCTGCGCGACCATGCCGACCGCGGCGCGCTGGTCCAGGCGCTGTGGGCGCAATTGGCGCAGGGCCGCCGCCTCTCCGCCGACGCGCTCGACGCGCTCGCCGGCTACGGCTGGCCCGGGAACCTGCGGCAACTGGCGGCGTGCCTGCGCACGCTGGTGGCGCTCAGCGATCCGGGCGATATGCTCGGGCGCGACGCGTTGCCGGCCTACCTCGCCACATGGCGACCGGCGCCTTCCCCGGCCCTCGCGCAGGCGGAGGCCGGCCGGCTCGACGCCTTGCAGGAAGCGGCGATGCGCCAGGCCCTGGCCGACTGCGGCGGCAACGTCACGCGCGCCGCGCGGCGGCTCGGCATCAGCCGCAGCACGCTGTATCGCAAGCTGGGAGCGGGAGGGCAGGGCCGAGCGGCACCCGATGCTTCATGACGCGCATGCCGCGGCATGGCGCCATGCCTTGCCGCGGATCCTCGGCGGCATCGTTCCGCATGCCGCCGGCGGACGCCGGCAATACCCGCGGACTGGTACGCGGCGATCGCCGCGATGACGCCGGCAGGCGCGGCGCACGGCCGCATGCGCTCAGACCGCCGCCAGTATCCGCTGCCGTTGCGCGGCACGTTCCTCGTCGTCGATCAGGCCGGCGCCATGCAGCTCCTCGAGCTGGCGCAATCGCGCCGGCACTTCGCGCGCACGCATTTTCCGCATCGCCATCGCATGGCCGAACCACGCTCCCAGCGCCGCGCCGACGAGCAGCGGCACGAGCGCGATGAGCAGCAGCAGCGTCGAAGTACTGACCATCCGTTGTCTCCCTCCTTCGTACCGGCCGTACCTTATGCCGGCGCGCCGCCGCCGGCAACGCGCGTGCCGCCCGCCGGCCTCAACCGCCGCCCTGGAAGAACCGCGCAAGCTCGGCGAGGTCCTGCGTCTCCGTCGTGCCGCGGCCGCCGGACAACCGGAGCCGCGGCTCGGCCACGCGCGGGGAAGGCACCTTGCCGTCGCCGTCGATGTCGCGCGGATCGACGATGCCTTCGAGCTGCACGTAGCCGCCGGCGCCCGACAGGGCCTTCTGCCCGCGCACCAGCCAGCGGCCGTCGTACAGCTGGCGGATCACCGTGACCGTCATGCCGCCATCGCCGCGCCGCAGCCAGCCGGCGAGCGGGTTGCCGGGCGCGCCATCGCGCGCGGCGTCCTCGAACCGCACGTGCAGCCACCGGCCGACCACGCCTTCCCGTCCGGCCGGTGATGCGTTCGACACGACCGGTCCCGGCGCGTATTCCACCGCCGTCTGCGTCATCGGCCTGGCTTCCTTGCGCCGTTCGCGGTAATCGCCGATCGACTGCCGCAACTGCATCGACTTCATGTACAGCGGATAGCAACCACTGCACGAGAGCACGGGCAACAGCACCAGCGGCAACGCGGGAATCTTCATCGGCATGGGCGGAGCGGGAGGGCAAGCGCGGCCGCGGCGGGACCGAAGACCCGCCTGCCGGCGCATCGGGAGGCATCGCCCGATCCCCGACCGGGCCCCGCGATTGTTGCCGCCGGGCATGGCCCGGGTTTGCCGGCGCGGCCAAACGCCGCCACACGGAGCCGCGTCGCGGCTCAGCGTGAACCTGCGCGCCCGCTCACTCGCGCCCGGCTCCGAACTCCCACTGCAAGCCGACGGTATAGCTCCGCGACGGGCCCGGTTCGTAGTAGCGCCCGTTGCCGTCGTTGACGATCACCGAGCCGATGTAGTCGCGGTCCAGCGCGTTGTCGATGCGGGCGAACGCGCGCACCGCGCCGTGCGCGGTGTTCCAGCGCCGCGCCGCTTCCAGGTTGAGCAGGGTATAGCCCGGCGCCGAGGCGGTGGCGAGATCGTTGGCGAGGGTGTCGCCGGACGCCACGCCTTCGACCGCGAACTGCCACGCCGCCGGCTGCCACTGCCAGCGCGCGAACAGCTGCTGGCGCGGCACGCCCGGCAGGCGCGAGCCGGCCGCGACCAGTGCGTCGGGCACCGCGCAGCCGCTGGCGGCGCAGACCCGGTAGCCGTCGCGCACCGTCGCGTCGAGGAAGGTGTAGGCGAGCTGCAGCTCCTGGTCGCGGCCGACCGGCAGCAGGAAGTCCGCCTCCGCGCCCTGGCGGCGGGTGCGGCCGATGTTGCGGTAGGTGCTGCGGCCGTTGGTGTTGCTCGCCACGGCCAGCTCGTCGTCGGTCTCGGCGCGGAACAATGCCAGCTCCAGCCGCGCGCCGGCCTGGCTGCGCCACTTCGCGCCGAGCTCGTAGTTGCGGCTCTTGGCCGCGGCCAGGTCCAGCGCCAGGCCGGCGCCGCCGTCGTTGCGATAGCCCAGCTCGTTGAAGGTCGGCGTCTCGAAGCCGCGCCCGGCCGAGGCGTACAGGCGCAGGTCGTCGCTGGCCTTGAACACCAGGCCCGCCACCGGCGTGGTGGCCGCGTAGTCGCGGCGGCCGCTGTCGTCGGGGTTGCGCGCGGTGACGTAGCGGTCCACCGAGCGGAAGCGCACCTCGCTGTGGCGCACGCCCAGCAACGCCGACCAGCGTTCGCTCCATTGCCACCAGGCCTGGGCGAACTGGTCCACGTTCTCGACGGTATCGCGCTGGTCGCGGCGCAGGCCGCCCTTCACGCCGAGCGTGTCGCCGACGAAGTTCTCGTAGCCGCGGCGGTGCTGGCGCTGGCGGTCCACGTTGGCGCCGGCGGTCACGTCCAGCGGCCGGCCCAGCAGCTCGCCCTGCCAGGCCCAGCGCGCATCCGCGCCACCGTAGTCGCCGTCCAGGTCGATCACGCCGCCGGCATGCAGCGGATTGGCCTGCACCGCCTTCGGAATCGACTGGTACTGCTCGACCTCGCGCTGGCCGGCATAGGCCATCAGGCGCAGCGTCTGGGTATCGAATTGCTGGGTGAACACCGCGCCGGCCTGCGCCTGCCGCACCGACTTGCGCGTGTCGTACTGGTAGGCCACCGCCGTGGCCTGGCGCGGATCGGCCTTCGCCTGCGCCCAGGTCAAGCCGAGCGGGTCCTGCGCGTCGGGCGCGTCGAGGTAGTTGAACACCAGGTCGAGCCGGCTGCGCTCGGCCAGGTCGATGCCGAGCCGGGCGTTGGCCGAGTCGCGCCGCGCGCGGCTGTGGTCGCGCCAGCCATCGGTCTCGAAGTGGTTGGCAGCGATGTTGTAGTGGACCGGCCCCTGCTGCCCGAGCAGCTGCGCACCGGTGCTGGAGGTGCCGTACGAACCGTAGCTGGTACGCACCCGCCAAGGATCGCCGGGCCGGCCGTCGGCGCTCCACAGCTGCACCACGCCGCCGGAGGAATTGCCGTACAGCGCCGAGAACGGCCCGCGCAGCACCTCGATGCGGTCGGCGCCGAGCACGTTGAAGTGCGACAGTTGGGCCTGGCCGTCCGGCATCGTCGCCGGCACCCCGTCCACGTACAGGCGCACGCCGCGCACGCCGAAGGTCGAGCGCGCGCCGAAGCCGCGGATCGACAGCTGGGTGTCCTGGGCGTAGTTCTGCCGCTCGCGCGCGACCACCCCGGGGATGCCGTCGAGCAGCTCGGACGCCTGCGCGGCGCGGCCGTTCAGGTCGCGGCCCACGCCGACGGAGGTCAGCGAGGCGGGCAGGTCGAAATCGTCCACGTCCTGCACGCGCGCCGCCTCGACCTGCACGGCGGGAAGGGTGGCGGGCCGGTCGCCGGGCATTTCGGCATGGACGACCGGGGCGAGGCCGGCGGCCAGCAGGCCGCACAGCGGGAGGGGAGGGGCGCATCGCATCCGCGCATTCTCGCCCGGGCGGCGTCAAGGCCGCACCGTTTCCGATGAAACGCCTTGCCACCTGGGCCTGCCGGCCCTGTTACGATTGGCTGCTTTCCGGCCGCGCAAGGCGGCCGCGAGCGCCGGCAACACCCCACCTCCGCTTCCCAACGAGTACCGCCGTGTCCTTCTTTGCAAACGTGGAATTGGTCCCAGGCGACCCGATCCTGGGCCTGACCGAGGCCTACAACGCCGACAGCCGCCCCAACAAGGTCAACCTGGGCGTGGGCATCTATTACGACGAGAACGGCCGCATCCCGCTGCTGCGTTCCGTCTACCAGATCGAGCAGCAGCTCGCGCTGGACGCCAAACCGCGCGGCTACCTGCCGATCGACGGCCTGGCCGCCTACGACAAGGCCACCCAGCAGCTGCTGTTCGGGGCCGATTCCGCGCTGCTGGCCGCCGGCCGCGTCGCCACCGCGCAGACCATCGGCGGCTCCGGCGCGCTGCGCGTAGGCGCCGACCTGCTCAAGAAGCTGCTGCCCAAGGCCACCGTCGCCATCTCCAACCCGAGCTGGGAGAACCACCGCGCGGTGTTCGGCGCCGCCGGCTTCGAGGTGGTGGACTACACCTACTTCGACGCCGCCTCGCACGGGCTGGACTTCGCCGGCATGCTCACCGACCTGCAGAAGCTGGAGCCGGGCACCGTGGTGCTGCTGCACGCCTGCTGCCACAACCCGACCGGCGCCGACCTGACCCGCGAGCAGTGGCAGCAGGTCGCCGGGTTGCTCAAGGAGCGCCAGCTGTTCCCGTTCGTCGACATCGCCTACCAGGGCTTCGACAAGGGCATCGCCGAGGACGCCTACGCGGTGCGCCTGCTGGGCGAGGCTGGCATCGACAGCTACGTGGTCGCCAGCTCGTACTCCAAGTCGTTCTCGCTGTACGGCGAGCGCGTCGGCGCGCTGTCGGTGGTCGCCCCGACCGCCGCCGACGCCAAGGCCGTGCAGTCGCAGATCAAGCGCATCATCCGCACGATCTACTCCAGCCCGTCCACGCACGGCGCGCAGCTGGTGGCCGGCGTGCTGACCAGCGCCGAACTGCGCCAGGTGTGGGAGCAGGAACTGACCGAGATGCGCGAGCGCATCCACGCGCTGCGCGCCGGCCTGGTGCAGAAGCTGGCCGACCTGGGCGCGCCGGAGTTCGCCTTCATCCAGCAGCAGGCGGGCATGTTCTCGTACTCCGGCCTGACCAAGCCGCAGGTGGACCGCCTGCGCGAGGAGTTCGCGATCTACGCCGTCGGCAGCGGCCGCATCTGCGTGGCCGCGCTGAACCAGAACAACCTGGAGTACGTGGCCCAGGCCGTGGCGACGGTCAGCAAGAGCTGATCGCCGCGCGATCGAGAACGAAGCCGGGAGCGCGCAAGCCTCCCGGCTTTTTTCATGCCTTCCACCCGCCATCTCCCTGCAGGAGCCGCTGTTGCGGGAGCGACTTTTCTGGGAGCCGCTTTTCTGGGAGCAGCTTTTCTGGGAGCAGCTTTTGTGGGAGCGGCTTGTGGGAGCGGCTTGTGGGAGCGGCTTTTGTGGGAGCGGCTTTTGTGGGAGCGGCTTTTGTGGGAGCGGCTTTTGTGGGAGCGGCTTTTGTGGGAGCGGCTTTTGTGGGAGCGGCTTCAGCCGCGATGGGGCTTTCTCATTGCCCCCCCACATGGATGCGCAGGCTGTTGCAGAAGAATCTGCATGAAGGCCCCATCGCGGCTGAAGCCGCTCCCACAGAAGCCACCCCACCGCATTCCTGTGGGAGGGACTTCAGTCCCGACGGGCTTTACCGGGAAAGCCTGTCGGGACTGAAGTCCCTCCCACAAAGGCTCTCTATCCCTCATCCACTGCGGGGAAAGCTCCATCGCCGCCGACGGCCCCAGGCCACCCACCGGACATCCCCTCGCATCGAAATCTAACGCCACACCCGCGACAATAGCGGTCCACTTCCTACGCAAGGCCACCGCTCCCCATGTCGCGCACCTCGCTGACCCGATTCCTGATCGAAGAACAACACGCCGGCCGCATCGACGCCGAACTGCGCCAGCTCATCAGCATCGTCGCCCGCGCCTGCAAGCGCATCTCCATCGCGGTGAGCAAGGGCGCCCTGGGCGACGTGCTCGGCGACGCCGGCACCGGCAACGTGCAGGGCGAGGCGCAGAAGAAGCTCGACGTGCTCAGCAACGACATCCTGATCGAGGCCAACGCCTGGGGCGGCCACCTCGCCGCCAGCGCCTCGGAGGAGATGGAGCACAGCCAGCCGGTGCCGGACCAGTACCCGCGCGGCGACTTCCTGCTGCTGTTCGATCCCCTCGACGGCAGCTCCAACATCGACGTCAACGTCTCGGTCGGCACCATCTTCTCGGTGCTGCGCGCCCCGCCCGGCACCGAGAAGCCCGGCGACGAACACTTCCTGCAACCGGGCACGCGCCAGGTCGCGGCCGGCTACTGCATCTACGGCCCCAGCACGATGCTGGTGCTGACCCTCGGCCACGGCACCCACGCCTTCACCCTGGAGCGCGAGGAAGGCAGCTTCCTGCTGACCCAGCCGGACATGCGCATTCCCGAGGACACCAGGGAATTCGCCATCAACATGTCCAACCAGCGCCACTGGGAAGCCCCGATGCAGGGCTACGTCGCCGACCTGCTGGCCGGCAAGGAAGGCCCGCGCGGCAAGGACTTCAACATGCGCTGGATCGCCAGCATGGTCGCCGACGTGCACCGCATCCTCACCCGCGGCGGCATCTTCATCTACCCCTGGGACAAGAAGGACCCGGGCAAGCCCGGCAAGCTGCGCCTGATGTACGAAGCCAACCCCATGGGCTTCCTGGTCGAACAGGCCGGCGGCGCCGCCACCACCGGCCGCGAACGCATCCTGGAGATCCAACCCACCGGCCTGCACCAGCGCGTCCCGGTATTCCTCGGGTCGAAGAACGAAGTGGCCGAGGCGACGCGGTATCACCTGGACTACGACCGCGGCCAAGGCTGAGCTTTCTTCTCTGAGGGTTCGAAAATTCAGTATTTCCCCCGTTACACCCGCTACTGAGCGGGTGTAACTATTACAGCCGCAGAAATGTAGCGTAACGCGGGTATCCATCTTTCCCGGTAGCTAGTGGAACTTCCAATCCCATCAATCCGTTACCGGCAATTGACGCGACAATCATAACCGGCGAGCATCGCATTAGATCGCAATTAGGCGGTCCAATAGGCGTTAGGCCGCATGAGCGAGATTCCGGAACGTTCAATGTTGCTTCTCTCACTGCAACGAGCTCTTCTGGGCGAGGTACATCCTGAGTTGCGCCAAGCCTCTATCGAGGCTGACCTAATCTCTCGGGTTATCCGGCTTCGCTTCGAGTACGACGGCCCGCCATCGGATGCCGCGCGCGAGAGCTGTTCCTGCGCTGCAACCGAGGTCATTGCGGACTTTCCTTCACCATGGCAACTGGATGAGCAGCACGTCGCAATGCCCGCGCCATTATCGTTGTTGCCGTTGGCCCATGTTGCATATCGCCGTGCGGAGTCCCAGCATGCGGCCTAACGATTCATTCAAGCCGAACACGCTTCGCGGGTCGGCTTAGTTCAAGCGTTAGCACTACAGGGGAAATTTATGCCGCTCTTCAAGTACCAGCCCTATTACCAGTACAACGGCCCTACGTTGTCCCAGCCATTTCTTGAAGAACTGAGCGCGGATGAGGTAAAGCGCAATATTGGTCTCTTTTTCGACGAGATTGGTTCTTACTTTGCTGACGTTGGAGCGACAGTAGAGCCGATTGGTGGCGGCTTCATCGGCATAACCGCTGATATTACGCAAGATGATTGTGACGAACGGGTAAAGCGCTGCCTCAATAACCTAGACTTGTTCGCGAACAGGGTGCCAGCGCAGTAGTGCTAAAAATTCATTCAAGCCGAGCCCGCTTCGCGGGTCGGATTAATCAGGCGTTAGGCGTAATCACAAACCCAAGAGTTCCGCCATGCGTACCAAGATTTCCGAAGCCACTCGACGGGACCTCATTGACTCTTTGCTTCTCGAGAAGGTGAACTGGGCTGGACGGCTTGAGGAACCGGACTTCCTAGCTCGGATCTTTGACGTCAATGCGCTGCCGTCCAAGGACCACAGGTATACGAACGCGTATCGCGACATATGGCAGCACCGCGTCAACAATCCGACTGACTGGGACGACGGCTGGGTCTTCTACGACTCAAGATTTGACCTTCTCCACACCGACGACGACCTCTTCTTGAATTTCCTCTGCGAGACGCTGCATCCCGTCGTCCGAAGTGATCCAGAGGAAGTCGAGCGCCTACGTCAGATGTACAACCTGTTCCTTCGCAAAGACGGGTACGAGTTGGTGGAGCGCGCTCGAATGGCTGGGCGCCCAGTATTTGCGGCAAGGCAGGCCGAAGATGTTGACCTCAGCCCGCTGAAGTCCCTGAAAGAGAGCCTTCCGGAAGGCGGGCTCACATACATCGCCCGCCAGATCACACGCATGGAGTCGAGCATTGACGCAGACCCGGACCTCTCAATCGGAACAGCGAAAGAGCTTGTCGAGACTGTATGTCGCACCATACTGACCCAGAGACGCATAGAAGCACCAGCCACTCTCGATCTAGCTCAGCTCGTGAAACTGACAGCTAAAGAACTAAGAGCGGCTAACAAAACCGCCTTGTACACCTGAGCGGTGATGACAAAATCGCCTGCATGGCACGTCGCAAAGAGATTCCCGCCGCGCTGTGGAAGCGCATCGAACCTTTGATCCCGCCCGTGAAGCCCTCGCCCAAGGGAGGGCGACCGCGCGTGAGCGACCAACAAGCCCTCAACGGTATCGTCTATGTCCTGCGCACCGGCATCCCGTGGGAGGAGTTGCCCCAGGAACTGGGCTACGGCAGCGGCATGACCTGCTGGCGGCGGTTGCGCGACTGGCAAGCCGCCGGGGTCTGGCATCGTCTGCATCAGGTCCTGTTGGCCGAACTGCGCCGGGCCGACAAGCTGGACCTGAGTCGAGCCAGCCTGGACGCGGCCAGTGTGGCCGCCCCCCGGGGGGCGCCTACACCGGGCCGAACCCGACCGATCGCGGTAAGCTCGGTAGCAAGCGGCACCTGATCACCGACTGCAACGGCATTCCCTTGGCGTTCTGTGTCACCGGAGCCCACCGGCACGACTCGGTGGTATTCGAGGAGTTGGTTGATGCACTGCCCCCGATCGCTGGCAAGCCGGGGCGTCCGCAACGCTGGCCGGGCAAGCTGCACGCCGACAAGGCCTACGACATCGACCGCTGCCGCGATCACCTCAACCAGCGAGGTATCACCCCGCGTATCGCCCGCAAGGGGATAGAACGCAACGATAGGCTGGGACGCTATCGTTGGGTAGTCGAGCGCACTCATGCTTGGTTCGCGGGCATGGGCAAGCTGCGCATCCGTTTCGAACGCCGGATCGATATCCATCTGGCCCTGCTGTCTCTCGCCTGCTCGGTCATCTGTCTTCGCCATCTTCCCGGGTTTTGTTAGCCGCTCTAAAGCTGACGCCCAGCGACATTGCAGACGAAGACGCCGCAGCAGACTCGCTACGCCGGCTCCTCGGAAATCTGGGAACGATCACTCAAAGCTTGGCGGAAATCAGAAACAAGTATGGGACTGGCCATGGGAAGGCGGCGGATTCGAAGGGCCTCCAGCCTCGGCACGCCAAGCTCGCCGTCGGAGCAGCGTCGACCCTTGCGCTCTTCCTTCAAGAGACTCATCAGGCCGCGGGCACAGAATGACGCCTAACCCTGCCATCGAGGGGATGCCCAAAAGGCTTCACCTTTCGGTTACCCCCTATGTCAAACGCTAGACCCAAAGGAAACTCTCGTGCCAGAAAAGCAATGGAAGACGTACGAAGAAGTCGCCGCTTACCTTCTCAATGAGTTCGCTGTTCACTTCGGAGTGGGGCGATTCGAAGGTAAACAATTGGTCGCTGGCGAAAGTGGTACTGAATGGGAGATCGATGCAAAAGGCTGCTCAGCCGATGCCAGCCACTTCATTGTTGTCGAATGCAAACGACATACGAAGAGCGGTATCAGTCAAGCCATCACCGCCGCATTGGCATGGAGCATCCAAGACGTTGGTGCATCCGGCGGAATTCTCGTATCACCAATTGGGCTTCAAGAAGGGGCCAAGAAAGTTGCCTCTAAGGCCAACGTCGTCGAAGTTTTACTAAATCAAGATGCAACGACAACCGATTATTTTTTAGAGTTTCTCAATAAGGTTTTCTTGAGTGTCTCCGACACAGTGAATGTCAAGTTCACGGAGCACCTCTCCATCACCGTCAAAGACGAAGACAAAGACGGCAAAGTCGTCGATACAAAAAGTGTTCATTTCTAACAGTTCGTTCAAGGCGGACGGCTTCGCCGCAGCTTAACTCTAGCGTTAGCTCTCTCTTAGGAGGCATCGTGTACAACTTGGTAGTAAGCGGAAACGATACGGCGTGGGATCTGCCTGCTTACGAGTTTCCGAGGAGTCGGTTTCTCGAGTACACCATTGATTCGATCAAGAACCAACATAAAGAGTTGACCACCCAGATTGTCTCCGACCTAAAGTCTTACCCTTCTCTTTTCATGTATGAGAGATACGATCGAGAAGCAAAAGTCGGCTACATCCGAAACATTGTTGAGCGCGGAAACTCCGTATCTATTGAATACGAGTTCGACCCCGCAATCGAGCCCGTAGTACCAGACAAGCTTAGAGAACTGGCATCGGCCCTACAGATTGATGAGTACCACGGAGAGCAATACCGAACACATTGGGCGGTCAAGCCAGTCGACCTTCTCGCAACTCTCAATGCAGCCGGCCTTGTCAGTAAAAGCATTGAAAACACCGATGGATCTTTGGGGCGGCTGGAAGAATTACGTTTCAGGGTCGCTTTCTCGTTTCCTGGCGAACTACGAGACTATGTTGAGGGCATCTCAAACCACGTGAAGAAAGCACTTGGGCCGGGTAGCGTTTTTTACGACAATGACTTTCAAGCTCAACTGGCGCGACCAAACTTAGATACCCTGCTGCAGACCGTCTACCTGAAGAACTCTGACTTGGTGGTGGTCTTTCTGTCGAGTGACTATGACAAAAAGATGTGGTGTGGCATTGAGTGGCGCGCAGTGCGCAGCTTCATCAACAGTCGTAGCGATGAAACCGTGATGTTTTTTCGCGCTGACAACGCAGAGGTTCCAGGAGTCTTCGCTCATGACGGCTACATTGATGTTGCTAAGTTCCCGCCAGAGCAAGCTGCCAAATTCGTACTAGAACGCGTTCAGCTATTGCGGTAAGAGGAGTAACGGGGTCAGGTTGACTTCCTGTACGATAATTTTTCTCGCCATGATGCCTTCAGCACCATGGTCGAAACTGAAATCCGCCGCTTCGCCAGTATCAGGCCACGCATCGGCCCACGAGTCACTTTGACCTGAGTATGGAACTTGTAGCCAATCAGGCAGTGAGTCCGGGGTTGATGGTATCGGGTTTCGACCAGTTCCGGCGAACGCTCGCCGGGGGTTTGTAACCATGGGCGCTGTGCGGCCGCTGCTCGTTGTAGAACTGCCGCCAGCGTTCGATCAGTACCTTCGCCTCGGCGCGGCTGCGGAACCATTCGCGGTTCAGCAGCTCGTCCCGCAGCTTGCCGTTGAAGCTCTCGACGAAGCCGTTCTGCCAGGGGCTGCCCGGCGCGATGAACGCCGGGCCGATCGCCGCGTCGCGCAGCCAGCGCATCACCTTGGCCGCCGTGAACTCGGCGCCGTTGTCGGAGCGGACAAAGGCCGGCTTGCCGTAAAGCCGCATCAGTCGCGACAGCGTCAGGACCACGTCTTGTGCCCGCAGGCTGGCCCCGACCTCGATGGCCAGGCATTCCCGGGTGTATTCGTCGATCACGCACAGCATCTTCAGCGAGCGCCCGTCGACCATCTGGTCGTGGACGAAGTCGTAGCTCCAGACCGCATTCGGGCGCACCGCGCCCGGCAGACGGATGTCGTTGCCGGAACGACGGCGACGCGGTCGTCGGCGGGGAATGTGATGACGTAACGTTTCTTGCGCACATTTGACGAAGGCGGTGGCCCACGATGACGTTTGGGACTGCGACGTTCCAACCACCAACGAGGACCACCACCATGAACGAGTCTACGCCCGGACTGGGCAAGGTGATCAAGATCGACGAGGCCCGGATCCAGGACCACCTCGGACAGGTCGTGCGCAGTACGATCGAGGAGACGTTGAACGGGCTGCTGGATGCGGAGGCCGACCGGGTGTGCGGCGCCGGGCGATACGAGCGCAGCCAGGAGCGGCGGGACACCCGGGCCGGTCACTACGAGCGGACGCTGCACACCCGGGCCGGGGAAGTGCGGTTGAAGGTGCCGAAGCTGCGCAAGCTGCCGCTGGAGACGGCGATCATCGAACGCTACCGGCGGCGGGAGGCGTCGGTGGAGGAGTCGCTGATGGAGATGTATCTGGCCGGGGTGTCGGTGCGGCGGGTGGAGGACATCACCGAGGCACTGTGGGGCACGAAGGTCAGCGCCGGGGCGGTGAGCCGACTGAACCAGAAGGTCTACGCACGGATCGAAGCTTGGCGCAACGAGCCGATCAGCGGCCACTACCCATACGTGTACCTGGATGGGATCGTGCTCAAGCGCACGTGGGCGGGCGAGGTGCGCAACGTCTCGGTGCTGGTGGCGATCGGGGTGGATGCCGAGGGCTACCGCAAGGTGCTGGGCGTGGCCGAGGGAGCCAAGGAGGACAAGTCGGGCTGGAGCGGCTTCCTGGCCTATCTGAAGGGCCGCGGGCTGGCCACGCCGGCGCTGTTCGTCTCCGACGCCTGTGCCGGACTGGTGGAGAGCCTGGGCGAACACTACCCCGAGGCCCGCTGGCAGCGCTGCGTGGTGCACTTCTACCGCAACGTGTTCAGCGTGGTGCCCAGCGGCAAGGTGCGCGAGGTGGCAGCCATGCTCAAGGCGATCCACGCGGCCGAGGATATCGAGGCGGCGCAGCTCAAGGCCGATCAGGTCGTGGCCAAGTTGCGGCAGATGAAGCTGGGGGCGGCGGCGGACAAGGTCGAGGCCCACATCGCCGAGACGTTCGCCTACTACGCCTTCCCGGAGACGCACTGGCGACGGATCCGGACCAACAATCCACTGGAGCGGATGATGCGCGAGATCCGGCGACGCACCCGCGTGGTCGGTGCGTTCCCGGACGGACATGCCGCCCTGATGCTGGCCGCGGCCCGCCTGCGCTATCTGGCCGGCACGCACTGGGGCGTCAAGCGCTATCTGTGCATGGAGGAATTGAACAAGCGCCAAGGCCTCGCGACCGTCGCAGCGTGAGGGGGCGGGGCCACCGCCAAGCCAAAGTGCGAAAAAATCGTTGCGCTACCGGGAATGTTCAAACCCAGTTGGCGCCACAGGCGCCGCACCCGGGCTTCGCCCAGGTCCAGCCAGGCCGCCATCCGGCGATACCCGAACCGCGGCACCTTCGGCGACGCGGCCAGCAGCCGCTCGGCCACCGCCTGGTCCTTGGCGGCCTGGCGCGGGGCGTAGCTGGCGATGCGGCGGCTCAGGCCCAGGTATCGAAGGGCCTTGCGCTGCGAGAGACCCCGACGGACCAGCATCTGGACCGTGTCGCGTCGTTCCGACGGGGTCGTCATTTTTTTCGGACGATCTCCTTCATCCCGTCGATGACCAGCATCTGCTCGGCGACCAACCGCTTGAGCCGGGCGTTCTCGGACTCGAGGTCCTTGAGCCGGCGGGCATCTGGAACGTCAAGGCCGCCGAACTTGTTGCGCCATCGGAAAAAGGTCTGCTCGGTAACGTTGTGCTTCTTGCACAAGGCCTTGATCGACATGGCGCCGATCTCGGCCTCGCGCAGGATGCCGATGATCTGCTCGTCGGTGAATCGCTTCTTCATGGAGCTCTCCTTCCTGTCGAGGGTAGAGAACTCACCAGCCAACTGGCTACACGATCCGTCTCAGGTCAGCAGCAATGACGGGCTACCTCTTTCGGCCAAGGTGTTACTCTCACTTGGCCAGCGCGGCATTGCACTAGGGCTGGACATTTATGATGTCGGTGATCAAGGGTCCGGAGTTGGGCCCTAGCAATTCATTCAAGCCGAACCCGCTTCGCGGGTCGGCTTAACTCAGGCGTTAGCCCCCTTACCATGCTTCAAGTAGCACCTGACCTAATCGAACGTTCCATTGCCATCATCGGCTCTGACGGCATTTCTGCCGAGGAGATTGAGACTAATGTGTTGGCTTTGGCTAAAGACCCCATGCTTGCCAGACGATTGATTGACTGGCTACCGGAGACATTTGGGATTGTTTTTGTCCCTCACCTGGCGAATGTCAACCTGCCTACAACCTTCAGTGCCAAGTCCAGTCGCGGCAAATGGATGGAGTTCGAGTTCAAGGTAGAGCCGATATTTCCAATAGCTCTCCGCTTCAGCATGGAGATCTTTCACTCTGGTCCGCGAAGCACCTTTAGTAACATAGCTCTTCGCAGTTCGATGGTGGCTGTGGTCAATAGAGCGCTAAATGAGGGTGCCTCTCTCGACGGGGCAACGCTTTCTGGACCCGCACTGATTGGTATACCGGCAGAGACCTATTTGCCTGCGCCCACGTCACTATGGCGCAGGCTCTTCCGGTGAGCACCACGGGGGCTAACAATTCATTCAAGTCGAAGCCGCTTCGCAGCTCGGCTTAATTCAGGCGTTAGGCCACAATGAAAGTTCTCGCAACTGCCCTCTTTGCCGTCCTGGTATCAAGCTGCGCCTCAGCACCGGTGCAAACTGGCACCGTCACCTCTCCGGCTCCTGACCTCGTAACAGGCACATGGGACTTTGTTGTTGCCGGCAAGGGCGCACCCCAGTCGTTCAGTTTTTCTCTCACGAATATTCCCGCCGAGACTTGCATATCGGGCACTTGGTACCAAGCACAGCCGCTCTCTGCTCCAAAGGGTTCGGTGTCCCGATCGGCCTATCAATACCAATCCGGCAAGCTTGAGATTCTTCTTTCTTCGGAGTTATGCGACGCCTACACTTCGTTCATTGGTAGCGTTTCCGGCGCGAGCTTCGAGGGTTCTCATGTCTCCTATGGCCTATTTGGCGGCATAGAGCATGGCAAGGTTAGCGGCGCATTGCGGCACTAGTCGGTTGCCGCCTAACAGTTCATTCAAGCCGAACCCGCTTCGCGGCTTGGTTTAATTCGGGCGTTGGACGACCGTCACGGCAATCACGTCTGATTCGGCGTGCCGCCCAGGCAGAACGGCTCCAAACACGCCAGCAGGTCGCAGCGCCTGTGCTGGAACATCGGTTCCCTCAGTAATACAGGCGCGCCACCGAGCTGGTAGCGCGCCTGCGTCGTTCCGAACAAGAGCCAGCATCAGTGCATGGACAAGCGGTGCAACGGTTCCGCTCGTGCCACTGCATAGACCGCTCGTTCCTCGCTTACGCCGGATCGGCGGGAAGCACCGTTCCCAAGCGGCTGGGCTTCTATCTGGTCCAGCAGGCCACGTACCGTCTCCACGGCGTCGAAGATCGCATGGCCGATCAGGGGCAAGGTGCCGTCCGCGAACTCGGCCGTGTCGCTGGCTGCCACGACGTCGCCGTGGGCCGAGATCGTCTGGATCAGGCGGTCGAGCGCGTCGAACTGGTCCGCCGTGAGTCCGAAGGCGAAATCGGCCGCATCCGCTTCCGCGCCAGGCTTTTTCTCATCGGGTTCTTTCGATTCCCCTTCGTGCAGATCGTCTCGCTCGGCTTTGTTCTTCCTCTCGGTGCGCCGTGCTGGCCAGGACACTTCGTCCAGCACGAGGTCCATCTGTTCCGCCAGCAGCTCCATGCAGAATGCCAACTCGTCCATGCCGATTTCCGGCGCGACATCGCGCTCTTTCGCCGTGCGCGGCTGCGCCAGCCTGCCCAAGAACTTCACGTAATCGCTCAGCCTCACCAGCCGCAACTGGCTGTCCTCGGGCAGGAAATAACCCGGCTCATTCCTATCGTCGAACGCATGCTCAGACATCGTCGCCTCCTCATTCCCTAGAGTGGCCCGTCCGTCGCGGAGGACGGACGGGAAGTCGGGAGGTTCGAAACCGCTAGTAGCCGGCGGGCGTATTCCCCTTGCGGGTGTTGTATTAGCCGCCCTCCCGACGCAGGCATCACGTCGGTTGCGCCTGCAGGAAACGTGCAGGCACAAAAAACCCACCGGTTTGTCGGAGGTGGGTACCGCTGTTAGTGGGAGTTTCGACGCTCCTTGAGGGCGAGGATGCTACTACCGCAACGTCGCGTCAACTGTGAGCGATTGCCGGAGTTGTTCGGGAGTGTTCTGCGAGCAACAGGCACTCATCAGCAGATGTATACCCGACGGTTTGTCCGTGGGCATGTAACGCTCGGCAGACCCAGACCCGCGCTTTTCTTACGGGGCACATAGGGTTTTTCCTACATCGCTTTGCAAGCTTTCTCATGGCCGCCTAGTCGGCCTTCTGGCGATATGACTGGTGACCGCTCACGGGTCTTGCTACTGAGTGGTAGGGCCGAGTTGATCGAATTAACCTTTAAGGTTAATTTCTCCGAGCGACTTCCTCTGCCTACGTCGATGGCAAGCCACGCACCAGACGACGAAACGGCGGCCGTGCCGCAGCGGAAAACCAGAACAAGGAGCGCAATGCCATGAGGCCCATCATCGTCGTCGGCGACCGTCTCAGCCATGGGGGCAGCGTCGTCAGCGGCACCTCCTCCAGCGACATCCACGGCAAGCCCATTGCCCGCGTCGGCGACCGCGTGATCTGCGCCGTGCACGGTACCAACAGCATCGCGACCGGCGATTCGACCTTGATATTCGATGGACAGGCTGTCGCACGTCACGGAGACAAAACGGCGTGTGGCGCGATGCTCATATCCAGCCAGCAAGTCGCCACCGTCGACGACGGCAGCGCCGCCGCAACCCGGAAGGCCTCGGCAGCAGGAGCGCTTGCGGCGCTGGCGCCCGCCGCCACACCAGCGACCGCCGAGCCAGCGACATTGCAGGCGGAGACCGCCCCGCCAGCGCAGGAAACACCTACCACCGTCAAGCTGCGTATCGGGGTATTCTTCGACGGCACAAACAACAATGCGGCCAACGTGGCCCAGGGACTGCAATGCCGGGCCTCGTCGGCGGAAGCCTTGGGGCAGAGCGCAGAGGACCGCCAGTCCATTGCCGAGAGCTGCCGACCTTTCATGCTCAAGGAAGGCAGTAGCTACGACAACGGCATTACCAATGTGGCGCGCCTCTACGAGTTGTATCAGGACAACTCGTCACAACCACCGGAAAATGCGAGCAACTACGCACTTCGCGTCTACATCGAGGGAATCGGCACACTAGCCGGCGAACCCGATGACTTGTTGTCTCAAGGGCTCGGCGGCGGTAAGACCGGTGTCCTGTCCAAGGTGGAAAGGGCATTCAAGGAATACATCCCCGAACAACTACGCCGTCTGATGGAGGTACAGCCCAGTATTCAGGTCGAGGCTATCGAGTTCGACGTCTTCGGCTTCTCCCGCGGTGCGGCGGCCGCTCGCCACTTCGTCAATCAGGTCAATCGCAAGGGTCTGGGTCCTTTGGGCGATGCTCTGCTGCAAAGCGGGGTGACCTACGCACCAGGCTTCGAACTGACGAACGCCGTGCAGGTCGGTTTCGTCGGCCTGTTCGACACCGTGGCCGCCATAGGCAGCCTGGCCGATGGCCTGAACGTGCGCGATGGCAACGACGGTGGCGTGCAAACCCAGCTGCCAGCCGGCTGCGCCAGAAAAGTGGTGCAATTGACTGCGCGCGACGAGTACCGGGCGAACTTTTTGCTGACCACGGTAGCCCCTCCCCATCAGGAAATCGCTCTACCGGGCGCGCACTCAGACGTAGGTGGCGGCTACCACCGCGACCGCGAAGGACCCTTGATGCTGGAAAAGCCCGTCGGCTACATCGAATCCGGTACTGGCCTGTCGCCCGGGCAGACGCCCGACCGCACCCAGCTGGAGCGCAGCCGCGCTTATGCGCAGGCCGAGGCGGCCTGTGCGCGCTGGCGCGAGCACCTGGGCCTGGACGCACAAGCCATACGAGTGGATGCATGGCATCACTGGCAAAGCCAGCGCCGTGCCGGCAGCGCCAGCGTGCAGCCGGATTGGGTGCTGCGCATTTATGCGGTGCCGGTATTGGAACGGCCATTGGACTGGCGCTATCAACTGATTCCATTGCGGTTGATGCACAAGCTGGCGATGGAAGCCGGCGCACCTTGGGAACAATCGCCTGACGATATCCCGGCTCAAGCTCTGCCGGCAGAGCTTGAGCCTATCGCCGCGAAGCTACTGGCAAGCCAATTATTGGGCATTGAAGAGGAAGCGCTCCTGCGACGCAAATACCTGCACCAATCCTCGCACTGGAACTTCGCCACGAGCCGCAACCCGGTATCTTTGGACTTGGTGTACGTGAATCGACCGGATCCGAGTGGACGACGCGGAATCAAGCCCAACCAATGAGGCAGATGATGAAACGCTTGCTTTTCTTGTGGTTTGTGACATGCCTGTTGGCCGGATGTGCCTCAGGATCTGCCAAGGCGAAGTTGCCCTATGACGCTTGGTATCTAGGATTTTCCGCCCCGCCCTATATGTCTGTTTGGGTGGAGACTGCCGACGTAGAAGACATCCATGGCCGGATCTTTCAGAGAGCTGGTGCCGGCACGGCTTCGTTGGGCTATGCGGGTAGCCCCGCCGGCTGGAGCAACATGCCAGGGGGGCTGGGACGCCACGTTATCGGTGCGGACTTGCCCAAGCGCATTTACGTACGGTGGCAATCATTGGTCGAACCGCAAACCTATGAGGCCATCCTGGAAGTTCCAGAACAGGCCCGCCAGTTGATGCTGACGCAGGTAACGTCTTCCAATGATCCAACTTATCGAAACTGGCGCAAGGCGATTGCGATCGGCCTAGCCCCCGGAGGATTTGTCAAGATGTGGGTGACGGGACCCGTTGGCAAACCAGTGGAGATACGGTGCCAAAAGGCTGAGATAGCACCCAAAGGGCCCGATCAAGGAAAGTACGAAGGGCGCTACGTGACATTGCCGGCAAAGGCCAAGGAGTACATCTCGCGCAACCCCATCCCCTATGATTCATGGAAGTGCCCCGGCGCCTGACTCAATGAAGCAGTTGGCTGTGGCAGGGCTGGTGTGACTACGGGCTAGGCGCTGGCTACACCAGTCGAGGCCAAACCACCTCATGGATGCTGGAGCCCTGGTTCTCTCGCTCTGTTCTACGCCTTCACGACAATGGAAAAGAAAGTTTGAAAACGTTCTGGTTGGCAGGATTGGTGGCGCTCTTGCTGTTGGGTTGCAGCGAAGCGCCGAAGGAAGCTACACATACGCACACGGAAGCGAAGGAACCTCCGAAGGCTGCGCCGGTCGCGTCGATCGCGAATGGGCAGCGCGGCCAGGGGCAGCCCTATGAGGTGATCGGAAGCGAGGTCTGGGACGTGCCGGATCCGGTTTCCGGGCGCGACTATCAGGTCTTCGTGGCCTTGCCGAAGTCGTACGCGGAGGACGCCGGGCGGCGTTACCCAGTGCTCTATGTCACCGACGCCGATTACGCGTTTCCGCTGGCCCGCCAGATCGGCCGGCGCTTGAACGTCGAGGAACCGACGGTCGAGGACTTCATCCTGGTGGGGCTGTCGTACGCGGTGGGGGAAGAAGGCATGCCGAGCCGCCGGCGCGACTACACGCCGTCGCCGAAGGGCCCGAGCGACGCGCCTGCCGGCGCGGTGCACGGTGGCGGCGAGGCCTACCTGGCCTATCTGCGCGAGCAGGTGCTGCCGTTCGTGGCGCAACGCTATCGGACCGACGAGAGCCGCCGGCTGTTCCTGGGCCACTCCTACGGAAGCCTGCTCGGGACGCAGGCGCTGCTGACGCACCCGGGCATGTTCTCCGGCTACATCCTCGGCAGCCCGTCATACTGGTACGACGGCCGCTACATGGAGAGGCTGGAAGCCGCCTCCGCCAAGCGGCACGAGGACCTGGCCGCCCGGGTCTACCTGTACGTGGGCGAGTACGAGAACCCGCGCCACGGAAAGCGCTACGACATGGTGGAAGATGCGAGGCGGATGGCCCGCGCCCTGCAGTCGCGCCGGTACCCGTCCCTGCGGATCGCGCTGGACGTGTTGAACGACGAGGACCACATGAGCGTGGCGCCGCGCGGGTTCACGCACGGGTTGAAGTATCTGCTGGGGGTCGGCGCGGCCGGTTCGGGGCGGCAGGTCGCGACCGGCGGCCGTTGAGCGATGGCGGGCGCGCCGCCGTGCATGGCGCGTCCGCGGGCCGCCATGCGGCACCGCATGACCATGGTCACTTGACCCGATCGCCCGCGGGGAACGATGGTCCCGTTCCTGGCGCGCCGCATCGGGGTGGATGCGCCCCGATGGGAGACTCGTCCACGTGGATCGCCGCACTTTCCTCACGCTTTCCGGGCTCGGCGCGGCCGGGCTGCTGCTGCCGCATACGCGCCTGGTCGCGGCCGAGCAGTTGCTGGTGCCGGCCGATGCCGCGCGCAACCGGCGGCTGGCCGATACCGCGTTGAGCACGGCCAGGGCCGCCGGCGCCCGCTACTGCGACGTGCGCGTGGGGCGCTACCTGCGCCAGTTCGTGATCACGCGCGAGGCGCGGGTGGAGAACGTGATCAACGCCGAGTCGATGGGCGTGGGCGTACGGGTCATCGCCGACGGCGCCTGGGGCTTCGCCGCGACCAATACCCTGACCTCCGACGGCGTGGCGGCCGCCACGCGCCAGGCGCTGGCGATCGCGCGCGCCAACGCGAAGCTCGCCGCGACGCCGGTGCAGCTGGCGCCGCTGGAGGGCGTGGGCGAGGCGAGCTGGCGCACGCCGATCAAGCGCAACGCGATGGAGGTGCCGCTGCAGGAAAAGGTCGCGCTGCTGATGGACATCAACGCCGCCGCGCAGAACGCCGGCGCCGACTTCGTCGCCTCGCGGCTGTTCTGCATCAACGAGCAGAAGTACTTCGCCAGCAGCGACGGTTCCTACATCGACCAGGACGTGCACCGGTTGTGGCTGCCGTTCACCGTCACCGCGGTGGACAAGGCCAGCGGCAGGTTCCGCACCCGCGATGGGCTGGGCGCGCCGGTCGGCATGGGTTACGAGTACCTGGACGGCGATGCGTCGCAGAAGCACCACCTTCCCGGTGGCGTGGTCGGCTACGGGCTGTCCTACGATCCGCGCGAGGACGCGGTCGCCGCAGCGAAGCAGGCGCGCGCCAAGCTCGCCGCGCCGTCGGTGAAGCCGGGCAAGTACGACCTGGTGATCGACCCGAGCAACCTGTTCCTGACCATCCACGAGTCGGTCGGGCACCCGCTGGAGCTGGACCGCGTGCTCGGCTACGAGGCCAACTACGCCGGCACCAGCTTCGCCACGCTCGACAAGCGCGGCAGCTTCCGCTGGGGCAGCGCGCCGGTGAACTTCGTCGCCGACAAGACCCGCGCCGGCAGCCTCGGCGCGGTCGGCTACGACGACGAGGGCGTGAAGACCAAGCAATGGGACCTGGTGAAGGACGGCATCCTGGTCGACTACCAGTGCACGCGCGACCAGGCGCACATCCTCGGCAAGAACGCCTCGGACGGCTGCAGCTACGCCGATGCCTGGTCGAACGTGCAGTTCCAGCGCATGCCCAACGTATCGTTGATGCCGGGCAAGGCGCCGCTGTCGGTCGAGCAGATGATCGCCGGGGTGGAGAAGGGCCTGTACATCCACGGCCGCGCCTCGTACTCGATCGACCAGCAGCGCTACAACGCGCAGTTCGGCGGGCAGCTGCTGTTCGAGATCGAGCACGGCAAGGTGACCCGGCTGGTCGAGGACGGCGCGTACCAGATCCGCACGCCGGAGTTCTGGAACTCGGTCAGCGCGATCTGCGACGAGCGCGATTTCCGGCTGGGCGGTTCGTTCTTCGACGGCAAGGGCCAGCCGAGCCAGGTCTCGGCGGTGTCGCACGGCTCGGCGACGACGCGCTTCGACGGGGTGAACGTGATCAACACGGCGCGCTCGCTGGGATGAGGACGCGGGCGCGCCTTCGCGCGCCCGTGCCCCGCCGCGAGGCCTTCGCGCCTCAGCGGGTGGTGTAGCCGCCGTTGACCAGGATGGTCTGGCCGGTCATCCACCAGCCCTCGGACACCAGGAAGCGGATCCACGGCACGATGTCCTCGATGTCGGTCAGGCCGGTCCTGGAGAACGGCGACAGCGCCGCCGCGGTCTTGTGGTAGGCCACCGCGTCGTCGCTCTCGGCCGGGTAGAAGAACGGCGTGTCCATCGGGCCGGGGCCGATCGCGGTGACCGAGATGCCGCGCTCGCCGAACTCCTTGGCGGCCGCGCGCGTGTAGTGCTCCACCGGCGCCTTGGTGCCGGCGTAGCTGGAGTAGAACGGCGTGAACGCGCCCAGCAGCGAGGTCACCAGGGTGCAGACCTTGCCGTTGTCGGCCAGGTGGCGGCCGGCTTCCTTGAGGAAGAAGAAGGCGGTCTTGTTGTTGACCGCGTCCATCCGGTCGAACTCGGCCTCGCCAATCTCCACCATCGGCTTCTTCAGCACCCTGCCGACCGTGTTGACCGCGATGTCGATGCGGCCCAGCGCGGCCTTGGCGTCGGCGAACAGCTTCTCCACCGCGGCGGCCGCGGTGAGGTCGGCCTGGAACAGGTGCGCCTGGGCGCCGGCCTCGCGCACCGCGGCCGCGGTGGCTTCCGCGTCGGCGCGGCTGGCGTCGCTGTTGTAGTGGATGGCGATGGCGGCCGCGCCCTGCTTGGCCAGGTCGCGTGCGAGCAGGCCGCCGAGGTTCTTGGCGCCGCCGGCGATCAGCACGGTCTTGCCCTGGATGCGGTGGTCGGTCATGACGGTTCTCCTGTTGGAACGGCGTGCGTGCCGTGGTGAGGGCCAGCGTATCGACTGGGAATCCCGGATAAAGACGGCCGCCTTGACTTCACTTGTCGGCAGGCCCGGATAATCCGCGCCATGGACCGCATCGAGCTGTGCCGCATCTTCGTCCGCGTGGTGGATTGCGCGAGCTTCACCCGTGCCGCCGACCAGCTGAACATCCCGCGCTCGACCGTGTCCGAGGCGGTGCGCGTGCTGGAGCAGCGCCTGGGCACGCGCCTGCTCCATCGCACCACCCGGCGCGTGTCGCCCACCCAGGACGGGCTGCTGTTCCATGCGCGCTGCCAGCAGCTGATCGTCGACATGGACGAGGCCGAGCAGTTGTTCCGGCAGGCGCCGCAGGCCCTGTCCGGGCGGCTGAAGGTGGACGTGCCCGGCCGGATCGGGCGCTTGATCGTGGCGCCGGCCTTGCCGGAATTCCTGCGCCGGCACCCGCAGGTCGACATCGAGCTCGGCATGACCGACCGGACCATCGACCTGGTCGAGGACGGCGTGGACTGCGCGCTGCGGGTGGGGCCGCTGGAAGACTCGCGCCTGGTCGGCCGCAGCATGGGCCAGCTGCCGCTGGTCAACGTCGCCAGCCCGGACTACCTGCGCAGGCACGGCACCCCCGCGCATCCGTCGATGCTGGATGCGCACTGGGGCGTGCTGTACGCCTCGCCCGGCAGCGGGCGGATCGAGCCGTGGGAATGGCGCGAGAACGGCGAGCTGCGCACCCGCTCCCTGCACGGCCGCGTGACGGTGAACAGCGCCGAGGCCTACATCGCCTGCTGCCTGGCCGGGCTCGGCCTGATCCAGGTCCCGGCCTACGACGTGCGGCGCGAGCTGGAGGAGGGCAGGCTGGTGGAGGTGATGCCCGGGCACCGCGCCGACCCGCTGCCGATGACGTTGCTGTACCCGCACCGGCGCCATCTCTCCCGGCGGCTGCAGGTCTTCATCGACTGGCTGCAGGCGCTGCTGCAGCGCGAGACGGCATCGCCGCCGGCCGGCGCCCGCAAGACGCGCCGCATGGCGCCGCGCGCCTGATCCGCGCCGTGCGCTGCGCGGATCCGTCGAACGGAATCGTGCGGACCATGCCTAAAGTCATTTGACGGTCGATTCCGCGCACCGCAAGAATCGGGATCGCGCTCCGCGTGTGCGGCGCGCCCGACCAACCTTCCGCGCGTCCGTGCGGAACCAAGGGGAGTATCGCCGTGCATCGACGTGATTTCCTGGCCCTGACCGGGCTGACCGCGGGCGGCTTGATGGTGCCGTCCTTCTTCGGCAAGGCCATCGCGGCCGAGCAGTTGCTGGCCACGCTGGACCCGGCGGTCAAGAAGCGCCTGGCCGATGCCGCGCTCGACGCGGCGCGCAAGGCCGGCGCGAGCTACAGCGACGTGCGCATCGGCCGCTACCTGCGCCAGTTCGTGATCACCCGCGAGGACAAGGTGCAGAACGTGGTGAACACCGAGTCCACCGGTGCCGGCGTGCGCGTGATCGCCAACGGCGCATGGGGCTTCGCCGCCACCAACGACCTCACCGAGGCGGGCATCGCCCGCGCCGCCCAGCAGGCCTCGGCGATCGCCAAGGCCAACGCCAGGATCCAGACCGCGCCGGTGCAGCTGGCCAAGGCGCCGGGCTACGGCGAGGTGTCGTGGAAGACGCCGATCAAGAAGAACGCGATGGAGGTGCCGATCAAGGACAAGGTCGAGCTGCTGCTCGGGGTCAACGCGGCGGCGATCAACGCCGGCGCCAACTTCGTCAACTCGATGCTGTTCCTGGTCAACGAGCAGAAGTACTTCGCCAGCACCGACGGTTCCTACATCGACCAGGACGTGCACCGCATCTGGGCGCCGATGACGGTGACCGCCATCGACAAGGCCAGCGGCAAGTTCCGCACCCGCGACGGCCTGTCCGCGCCGATGGGCCTGGGCTACGAGTACCTGGACGGCGACGCGTCCGGCAAGGTCGTCACGCCCAACGGTGTGGTCAACTACGGCATGTCCTACGACATGAAGGAAGACGCCGTCGCCGCCGCGCGGCAGGCGCAGGAGAAGCTCAAGGCGCCTTCGGTGAAGCCGGGCAAGTACGACCTGGTGCTCGACCCGTCGCACACCTGGCTGACCATCCACGAGTCGATCGGCCATCCGCTGGAGCTGGACCGCGTGCTCGGCTACGAGGCCAACTACGCCGGCACCAGCTTCGCCACGCTGGACAAGCTCAAGTCCCACTTCCAGTACGGCAGCGACAAGGTGCACGTCTTCGCCGACAAGACCCAGCCGGGCAGCCTCGGCGCGGTCGGCTACGACGACGAGGGCGTGAAGACCAAGCAGTGGGACCTGATCCGCGACGGCAAGCTGGTCGACTACCAGACCATCCGCGACCAGGCCCACATCCTCGGCAAGACCGAGTCGGACGGCTGCTGCTACGCCGACTCCTGGAGCAGCGTGCAGTTCCAGCGCATGGCCAACGTGTCGATGGCGCCGGGCAAGACGCCGCTGTCGGTGGCCGAGATGATCAAGGACGTGGAGAACGGCATCTACATCATCGGCGACGGCTCGTTCTCGATCGACCAGCAGCGCTACAACGCGCAGTTCGGCGGCCAGCTGTTCTACGAGATCAAGAACGGCCAGATCACCCGCATGCTGGAGGACGTGGCCTACCAGATCCGCACGCCGGAGTTCTGGAACGCCTGCGTGGCCGTGGCCGACGAGCGCGACTACCGCCTGGGCGGTTCGTTCTTCGACGGCAAGGGCCAGCCGGGCCAGGTCTCGGCGGTCTCGCACGGCTCGTCCACGGCCCGCTTCAACGGCATCAACGTCATCAACACCGCCCGTTCGCTGGGCTGACCGGCGCAAGGAGATATCCCATGAGCATCCTCACCGAAGCGCAGGCCAAGGCCATCCTCGACAAGGTCGTCGCGCTGTCCAAGGCCGACGAGTGCACGGCCTCGCTGTCCGGCTCGATCGACGGCAACATCCGCTTCGCCCTCAACAACGTCTCCACCAGCGGCATCGTCGACAACACCGAGCTGGCGGTGCAGGTGGCGTTCGGCAAGCGGGTGGGCACCGCCACCATCAACGAGTTCGACGACGCCTCGCTGGAGCGCGTGGTGCGCCGCGCCGAGGACCTGGCGCGGCTGGCGCCGGAGAACCCGGAGTTCGTGCCGGCGGTGCCGAAGCAGACCTACACCCCCAGCCCGACCTTCAGCGAGTCCACCGCCGCGATCACCCCGGAGTTCCGCGCCCAGGTGGCGGCCGACTCGATCGGCCCGTGCAAGGGCAACGGCCTGATCGCCGCCGGCTTCCTGGAGGACGGCCAGAACTTCGAGGCCTTCGCCAACAGCAACGGCAACTTCGGCTACCAGCGCGGCTCCCGCTTCGACTACACCTGCACGGTGCGCACCGAGGACGGGCGCGGCTCGGGCTGGGTCGGGCGCAACCTGAAGGACGCGGCCGACTTCAAGGCCGAGCAGGACATCCGCATCGCCATGCGCAAGGCCAGCGAGTCGGCCGAGGCCAAGGCGCTGGAGCCGGGCAAGTACACGGTGATCCTGGAGCCGGCCGCGGCGGCCGGGCTGATCAGCTTCATGATGAACTTCTTCGACGCGCGCATGGCCGACGAGGGCCGCAGCTTCCTGTCGAAGAAGGGCGGCGGCAACAAGCTCGGCGAGCAGGTCTACGACCCGCGCGTGAACATCACCGCCGACCCGTGGGACCCGCGCGCGCCGGTGATGCCGTGGGACAACGAGGGCCTGCCGCGCGAGAAGATGGCCATCGTCGAGAACGGCAAGGTGGTCAACCTCAACTACTCGCGCTACTGGGCGCAGAAGAACGGCAAGCGCGCGGTGGGCGAGCCGGGCAACCTGCTGATGGCCGGCGGCGACAAGTCGATCGCCGACCTGGTGCGCACCACCGAGAAGGGCATCCTGGTCACCCGCACCTGGTACATCCGCATGGTCGACCCGCAGACCGTGCTGCTGACCGGGCTGACCCGCGACGGCACGTTCTACATCGAGAACGGCCAGATCAAGCACCCGGTGAAGAACTTCCGCTTCAACGAGTCGCCGGTGATCATGCTCAACAACATCGACGAGCTGGGCAAGCCGGTGCGCGTGGCCGGCGACGAGTCGAGCTTCGTGATGATGATCCCGCCGATGCGGTTGCGGGACTTCACGTTCACCTCGCTGTCGGACGCGGTGTGAGGGAAAGGCGGCCCTCATCCGCCCCTCCGGGGCACCTTCTCCCGCGCGCGGGAGAAGGGATGGCACCCGGCGTCACACGCGGCGCGGCAAGGCACCTTGTCCCGCACGCGGGAGAAGGATTGGCCAGCTACGATCTTTCCGCGGTCCGGGATGCCGGAAGTGTCCCTTCTCCCGCTTGCGGGAGAGGGTGCCCGCAGGGCGGATGAGGGCCATGACTCGCAACCAGTTCCTGCAGCTGCTGCTCGGCACGGCCGCCGCCGCCGCGCTGCCGTGGCCGGCGCGGGCGCAGGCGGCGCGCTACGACTTCTGGTTCACGCGCCTGAAGTACGACTCCGGCGACTGGGACGTGGACGCGCGCATGCCGTCCAACCTGATCACCTCGCTGATCGACTACACCACGCTGCGCGTGGACCCGGTCGAGCACGTGCTGCCGCTGGCCGACCCGCGCATGCTGTCGGCGCCGTTCTGCTACCTGGCCGGGCACAAGCTGGTGGAGTTCAACCCGGCCGAGCGGCGCAACTTCGAGCGCTACGTGCGCAACGGCGGGTTCGTGTTCGTGGACGACTGCAACCACGACATCGACGGGCTGTTCGCCAAGTCGTTCGAGGCGCAGATGGCGGCGATCTTCGGCAAGTCCGCCCTGAAGAAACTGCCCAACCGGCACCCGATCTACAGCAGCTTCTTCAAGTTCCCGGACGGCCCGCCGGCGACCGGCTTCGAGCTCAACGGCTGGGGCGACGACCTGGTGCACGACTACCTCAAGGGCATCGAGATCGACGGCCGCCTGGGCGTGCTCTACAGCAACAAGGACTACGGCTGCGAATGGGACTACGACTGGCGCAACAAGCGCTTCCTGGCCGAGGACAACACCAAGTTCGGCGTGAACATCGTGATGTACGCATTGAATTCATGACCCTTGTGGGAGGGACTTCAGTCCCGACGGGCTTTACCGGTAAAGCCCGTCGGGACTGAAGTCCCTCCCGCAGAGAACCACTACGAGATTCCCATGACCTCCCCCGAACCACAGACCCTCGATCCCCTGCTCGCCAAGCTCGGCGAACTGCGCGGCGCGCTCGCCCAGGCCGTGGTCGGCCAGGGCGAGGTGGTCGAGCAGTTGCTGATCGGCCTGCTCGCCGGCGGCCATTGCCTGCTCGAAGGCGCGCCCGGGCTGGGCAAGACCCTGCTGGTGCGCTCGCTCGGCCAGGCGCTGGAGCTGCAGTTCCGGCGCGTGCAGTTCACGCCCGACCTGATGCCCAGCGACATCCTCGGCACCGAGCTGCTGGAGGAGGACCACGGCACCGGCCATCGCCATTTCCGCTTCCAGCCCGGCCCGGTCTTCACCAACCTGCTGCTGGCCGACGAGCTCAACCGCACCCCGCCCAAGACCCAGGCGGCGCTGCTGGAGGCGATGCAGGAGCGCACCGTCAGCTACGCCGGCACCACCTACTCGCTGCCGGCGCCGTTCTTCGTGCTGGCCACGCAGAACCCGATCGAGCAGGCCGGCACCTATCCGCTGCCGGAGGCGCAGCTGGACCGCTTCCTGCTGCACGTGCGCGTGGACTACCCGAGCGAAGCGGAGGAGCGCGACATCCTGCGGCAGACCACCGGCTCGCATGGCGCGCAGGTCCCGCGCGTGATGGACGCCGAGGCGGTGCAGGCCCTGCAGCGCCACGTGCGCGAGGTGCACGTCGGCGAGGACCTGCTCGGCTGGATCAACCGCCTGGTGCGCGCCAGCCGCCCGGGGCCGCAGGCGCCGGAGGAGGTGCGGCAATGGGTGAAGTGGGGCGCCGGCCCGCGCGCCGGGCAGTCGCTGGTGCTGGCCTCGAAGGCGCGCGCGCTGCTGCACGGCCGCTACGCCGCGACCCGCGAGGACGTGGCCGCGCTGGCCGCGCCGGTGATGCGCCATCGCCTGCTGCTGTCGTTCGCCGCCGAGGCCGAGCAGAAGACGGCCGACGACGTGGTCGCCGCGCTGCTGCGCGGCGTGCCGTCCGCCGCCTGAGCGGGCCGACGTGGCCGAAGGCTTGCCGGCGCTGATCCCGGGCGATGTGCGCAGCCGCCTGCGTACGTTGCAGCTGCGCGCGCGGCGCATGGCCGGCGCGCACGGCATCGGCCTGCACGCCAGCCGCAGCCGCGGCGCCGGGCTGGAGTTCGCGCAGTACCGCGCCTACGAGCCGGGCGACGAATTGCGCCAGGTCGACTGGAAGCTCTACGCGCGCTCGGACCGCTTCTTCGTGCGCGAGGCCGAGCGCGAGAGCCCGTTGACGCTGTGGCTGCTGCTCGATGCGACCGCGTCGGCGGGGCAGGCGGACCAACGCCGGCCGGACTACGCGCGGCTGGACGCGATGAAGACCCTGGCCGCCTGCGCCGCCGAGGTCGCGCTGCAGCAGGGCGACCGCTTCGGCCTGGTCGCCGTGCATGGGGCAGGCCTGGAGCTTGTGCCTGCCGGTACCGGCCTGCGCCAGCGCGACCGGCTCTGGCTGGCCTTGCATCGCCTACGCGCGCAAGGCGCCTGGCCGTCGCCGGCGGCGCTGCGGCCGGTCTGGGAACGCATCGCCGCCAACGACCTGGTGCTGGCGATCGGCGACGGTTTCGACGAGGACGCGGGCGAACTGCTGGAAAAGCTCGCGGCCGCGCGCCGCGAGGTGCTGCAGTTGCAGGTGCTGACCTGCGACGAGCGCGATTTCGCGTTCGCTGGCGGCCATCGCTTCCTCGATCCGGAGACCGGCGAGGAACTGCTCGGCGACGGCGCCGCGATGCGCGCCGACTACCTGCGCCGCTTCGCCGAGGCGCAACGCGCGCGCGCGGTACGCTGGCAGGCGGCGGGCATCCGGCATGCGATCCATCATCTGGACGAGCCGGCGGACGCGGTGCTGCGGCGGTTGTTCGAGGCCAAGGCATGATCGGCATCGCGTTGTCGTCTTGGCCCTCATCCGCCCCTTCGGGGCACCTTCTCCCGCCGGGCGGGAGAAGGAACGCCGGCATGCCGCCGCACGCCGCGCCAACGGTTTCGCTCCCTTCTCCCGCGAGCGGGAGAAGGTGCCCCGAAGGGGCGGATGAGGGTATCCCTTGAACCTCGTCCTGCTCCTGCCCCTCGGCCTGGCCGCGCTCGCCGCGCTGCTGCTGCCGCTGCTGATCCACCTGGCGCGCCGCAGCGAGCATCGCCCGACGCCGTTCGCGGCGCTGCGCTGGCTGCGCGCGGTGCCGCGCCCGCGCCATCGCGTCCGCTTCGACGAATGGCCGCTGTTGCTGGTGCGCTTGTTGCTGCTCGCGCTGCTGGCGCTGCTGCTCGCGCAACCGGCGCTGCTCGGGCGCGACGACCGCCGGCCGCGCATCGCGGTCGCGCCCGGCGTCGATCCGGCGCAGGCGCGCGCCGCGGTTGCCGGCGAGGCGGATGCGCATTGGTTGTGGCTGGCCCCTGGATTTCCCGACCTGGCCACACCCGCGCCCGATGCGGCCCGGCAGCAGACCAGCCTGTTGCGCGAACTCGACGCGACGTTGCCGGCCGCGACGCCGTTGACCGTCGTGGTCCCGCGCCGATGGGGCGGCCTGGACGGGCAGGTACCGGTGCTGTCGCGGCGCGTGCGATGGCAGGTCGTGGAAGCCGCGTCGCCATCGCCCGCGGCCGCGAAGACCGCACCGCCAACGCTGCGCGTGTTCGCCGACGCTGCGAACGATGGCGCATTGCGCTACCTGCGCGCCGTGCAGGCGGCCTGGCACGAAGACGCCGCGCTCGATGTCCGGCCCGCCGCCGATGCTGCCGCCGCACCGCCGCGCGATACGACCGCGCTGTGGCTCTCCGCGGCCGCACCGCCGGCATCGCTGCTGCAGTGGGCCCGCGAAGGCGGCACGCTGCTGCTCGATGCGCGCACGCCGCTGCCGCGCGGGCTCGCGCTGCAGCCGCACTGGCACGACGAGCGCGGCACCGCCGTGGTCGAAGGCGCCGGCTTCGGCGCCGGGCGCGTGTTGCGCTTCGCCCGCGCGCTGGATCCGGTCGCACTGCCGCCATTGCTCGACGCCGCGTTCCCGGACCGCCTGCGCGCCGTGCTGCAACCGCCACCGCCGCCGCAACGCGCGTTCGCCTCGACCCAGGCGCCGATGACCGGCGCCACGCCTTCGCCGGCCGCACCGCGATCGCTGGCGCCCTGGCTGGCGTTGGTCGCCGCGCTGCTGTTCCTGCTCGAACGCTGGCTGGCGACCTCGCCGCGGCGCGGGAGGTCCGCATGAGCGCCGCGCGGCTCTCCCTGCTGTGGCGCGCGGCGCGGCGCCGCCGGCAGGCGATCGTCTGGTCGCAGGGCGTGCCGCTGGCGTTGCTGGCGGCCGCGCTGGCCTGGCGCTGGGCCGGCCCGTCCATGGCCATGGCCGTCGCCACCGTCGCGCTGCTGGCCACCGCCGCGTCCGGCGTGTTGCGCGCGCGGCGCCTGGACCGCCGCTGGCTGGTCCGCCGGCTCGACCGCGACCGCGACCTGGAGGACAGCGCCGACCTGCTGTTCGCCGATCCGGCCGCGCTCGGGCCGTTGCAGCGATTGCAGCGCGCGCGCGTGGAGGCGCGGCTCGGTTCCGGCGCCCGCGACCTGCGCGAACCCTGGCCCTGGCGCTCGATCCTGCCGCTCGCGCTGGCCGCGCTCGTCCTGGCGTCGCTGGCGCTGCGCTGGCCGATGCACGGCCAACGCCCGAGCGCGCCCGCGGCGCGCGACGAGGCATCCGCACCGGCCAGTCGTGCACCGGTGCTGCGCACGGCGCGCCTGCACGCCACGCCGCCGGCCTATACCGGCCAGGCGCCGGGCACGCTGCCGTCGCTCGACGCCAAGGTGCCGCAAGGCACGCAGCTGGCGTGGACGCTGCGCTTCGAGCCGCAACCGATGCGCGTCGCCTTGCGCCTGCACGACGGCAGCACGCTGGAGCTGGTGCGCGACGGCGATGCCTGGCAGGCGCGGATGGCGCTGCAGCGCTCCGCGCTGTACCGGGTGATCGTCGACGGCAAGCCGCTGGACGGCGCGCTGCACAAGCTCGAGGCGCTGCCGGACCGCCCGCCGCAGGTGCGCGTGCTCGAACCGGAAAGCAGCCTGGTGCAGTGGACGCCGACGCGCGCCGGCTGGGCGCTCCGCTTCGAGGCCAGCGACGACTACGGCGTCGCCGCCGGCGCGCAACTGAAGCTCACGCTGGCGCAAGGCAGCGGCGAGAACATCCGCTTCCGCGAGCAGACCGTGGCGCTGGCCGGCAGCGGGCCGGCGACGCTGCGCCGGTTCGCGCACACGCTGCAGCCGCAGGCGCTGGGCATGGCGCCGGGCGACGACCTGATCGCGCAGCTGGTCGTGCGCGACACCCGCCAGCCGGCGCCGCAGGAGGCGCGCAGCGCCAGCGTGATCCTGCGCTGGCCGCCGCCGGAACAGGCGCTGGCGACCGACCTGGAAGGCAGCGTCAAGAAGACCCTGCCGGCGTACTTCCGCAGCCAGCGCCAGATCATCCTCGACGCCGAGGCGCTGCTGAAGGAGAAGCCGCGGCTCGATCCCGACGCCTTCCTCAAGCGCTCCGACGCGATCGGCGTGGACCAGCGCCTGCTGCGGCTGCGCTACGGCCAGTTCCTCGGCGAGGAGAGCGAAGGCGCGCCGAAGCCGCCGTCGGCCGACGACATTCCCAGCGCCGACGCGCCGCCGACGGCCGACCTGCCCACCGCCGATGCGCCCGCGCCCAGGCCCGAGCCGGCGCGCGACGCGCATGCCGGCCACGACCACGACGAAGCGCCGCAAGGCGCGGCCGCGCTCGACGACCACGATCACGACCATGACGCGCACGGGAGCGCCGGTTTCGGCCAGGCCGGCAACGTGCTGGCCGAGTTCGGCCACACCCACGACCATGCCGAGGCCGCGACCCTGCTCGATCCGAAGACCCGCGCCACGCTCAAGGCCGCGCTCGACCAGATGTGGCAATCCGAGGGCGAACTGCGCCAGGGCCGTCCCGCGCAGGCACTGCCGCATGCGTACAAGGCGCTGGAGTACATCAAGCAGGTGCAGCAATCCGAACGCATCTACCTGGCGCGGGTGGGGCCGGAGCTGCCGCCGATCGACGAGGGCCGCCGCATGAGCGGCCAGCGCGACGGCCTGGCGCGGCGCGACGACGCGCTCGTCGCGCGTACCGCGCCCGACCCGCGGCCGATGGCCTTGTGGCAGGCGCTGGGCGCGGCCGATCGCGCCGCGGCGTCCGGCGCGCTGGACGATTTCGCGGCGTGGCTCGGCGCCCACCAGGGGAGCATCGAGAACGCGCTCGACCTGGCCGCCGCGGTCGAGACCTTGCGCGCCACGCCCGACTGCGGCGCCTGCCGGCAGCGCCTGCGCGCCCTGGTGTGGCCGCTGCTGGTCCGTCCCCCGGCCGCGCCGGCGCCGCGCGCACCGGCCAACGAGCGTGGCCGGCGCTACCTGGACGCGCTGCAACGGCAGGAGGACGCGCGATGACGCAGCTGGTCCTGGCCGCCGTGCTGGCGGTGGCGGCATTGCTGGCGATGTGGCGCCTGCGCCGCGCCCGCGTCGCCCCCTGGAAGAAGATCGCCCTGCTTGCGCTGCAACCGGCATGCGCGGCGCTGCTCTACTTCGCGCTGGCGCCGCCGCCGCGCGCAGGGCAGGCCGGCACGCTGGTGGTCGCCAGCGCCGGCAGCGACCTGCGTTCGCTGGGCGCGGCACCAGGCGACCGCGTCGTCACGCTGCCCGAAGCCCCCGCGCTGGCGGAGGTGGAACGCGTCCCGGACCTGGCCACGGCATTGCGCCGCCATCCCGGCACGCAGCGGCTGCGGATCGTCGGCGCGGGATTGCCCGCGCGCGATCGCGACGCCGCCGCCGGCTGGCCGCTGGCGTATGCGCCCGTGGCGCCGGTGCCGGGCCTGGCCGAGCTGTCCACGCCGCCGCCATTGGTGCCGGGCGCCGGTTTCGCCATCGGCGGCCGCGTCGTTGGCCTGCCGCAGGCGAGCGTGGAGCTGCTCGACCCGGCGGGCCGCCGGGTCGATCGCGCGAGCATCGGCGAGGACGGGCGCTTCGTCCTGGACGGCAGCGCGCGCGCCACCGGCGATGTCCTGTTCGAGGTCCGCGTGCTCGATGCCAAGGGCGACCCGCGCGACCGCGCGCGGGTGCCGGTATCGGTGGCCGAAGCGCCGGCCCTCGAACTGTGGCTGATCGCCGGCGCGCCGCAGCCGGAACTGAAGTACCTGCGCCGCTGGGCGCACGACGCCGGGCTCTCGCTGCAGACCCAGGTCGCGGTCGGCGGCGGCCTGCAACTGGGCGATGCGCCGCGCCCATTGGAGGCGGCCACGCTGGACGGCGTCGACCTGTTGATCGTCGACGAACGCGCGTTGGCCGGGCTCGGCCGCGGGCAGCGCGCCGCCGTGCGCGACGCGGTCGCGCGCGGGCTGGGCCTGCTGGTGCGGATCGGCGGCCCGCTCGACGCCGGCGCGCGCGCCGCGCTGGCCGAGCTCGGCATGCCGCTGCGCGGCGAGGGCGGGATCGCGCCGGTCAGGCTCCCCGGTCCGGCCGATGCGTCGCTGGATGCGGCGCGGCGCGGCGCACCGGCCGGGCCGGACCCTGGCCGCGACGACGAAGCATCGCCCTTGCCGGCGCTGGAGCGCCGGGTTTTCGCACCCGCCGCCGCTGGCGCGGTCGATGCGCTGCGCGCCGCCGACGGCAGCGCCTACGCCTGGTGGCGCACGCTCGGCCGCGGCCGGATCGGCGTGACCACGCTCGCCGACAGCTATCGCCTGGTGCTCGAAGGCCACGCGTCCGCGCATGCGGCGCTGTGGAGCGAGCTGCTGTCGCCGCTGGCGCGCCCGAAGGCGCCCGCCCTGGCCGTCGCCGCGCCCGGGTGGCGCGACGAACGGCTGGCGCTGTGCGGCCTGGGCGACGCCGCCGTGCTGCAGGCCCCGGACGGCAGCGCGGCCCCGCTGCTGCGCGATCCGGCCACCGGCGACGCCGCGTGCGCCGGCGCGTGGCCGCGCCAGGCCGGCCTGTATCGCTGGCAGGACGGCGAACGCGCCGGCCGCGTGCTGGTGCGCGATCCGGCCGAGGCGCCCGCGTTGCACGCCAATGGCCTGCGCGCGGCCACGCTAGGGCTGGTGCGCGAAGGCGCGCCGCCGCGGCCGGCGATGGCCGCGCCGCAGCCCGGCCCGCGCTGGCCATGGTGGCTGGCCTTCGTCGCCGCTTCCGCGTTGCTATGGTGGCTGGAACGCAGCCGCCTCGGCCGGGACCGCGCCGGAACCGCCCGCTGACCCTTCGTCACGACCGCTTCACCTTGCCGACCGCGCAATACGCGGCGCCGGCCAGCCCCCCGGAAGCCCCTGGCCGGCGATGTCGTCCCAGGATCGTTTTCCCCTTATCCAAGGAGCCCCATATGGCTGGCTGGTACGAGTTGAGCAAGAACGCGAAGGGCGAATTCCATTTCGTGCTGAAGGCGGGCAACGCCGAGACCATCCTCAGCAGCGAGCACTACGGTTCCCGGGCCGCCGCCGAGGGCGGCATCGCCTCGGTGCAGAAGAACAGCCCCGACCCGGCCCGCTACGAGCGCAAGGCCGCCAGCAACGGCAAGTTCTATTTCACCCTGAAGGCCGCCAACCACCAGGTCATCGGCACCAGCCAGATGTACGGCAGCGAGGCCGCGCGCGACGGCGGCATCGCCTCGGTGCAGAACAACGGGCCCAGCGCCACGGTGAAGGAGATCGCGTAGCCGCCTCGCGCGGCGTGCGGGAACGGGCGGCGGCCCCGGCGGCTCCATCGCGCCGGGGCCGGTCTTTTTCCGGCGGCCGTCCGGATACGGGCCGGTCGTCCACGTGACATCCGGCACTGCGGCCGGGCCAGCGGGGCCATGCCACCATGCGGACGGCTTCCGGTGGAGATGGCGATGAAGTTCCAGGCAATGGCTATCGCATTGTGCGCGTCCCTCGTCGTTCCTTCGCTCCAGGCCGGGGAAACCTGGATCCTCCGCACCGACTTGTGGGGCAACCCGGCGTTCTCGACGCTGACCATCGAGCGCGACGGCGCGCGCATCGGCGGCGACCTCGATGGCGACCGGGTCGAAGGAACCCTTGCCGGGCAACGCATCGCGTTCGGCGCGACCGAACGCAACGGCGGCGTATCGCGCTACACCGCCGACATCGAAGGCGAGCGCATGCAGGGCGAGGTGGATGCGCCCGACACCAACGATCGCCAGGCGCGGGCGCGGCACCGCTTCAGTGCATGGCGTCTGCCGGAGCGCGCTGCGGGCGCGCCGCGCACGCTCGATTTCCAACCCACCGATTATTCCAACACCTGGAACGCGGACCGCGCGCCGGTGCTGGTGCTTTGGCCCGGCGACACGGTGCGGACCAAGACGCTCGATTCCGGTGGCGTGGACGAGCACGGCGTCACCCGCGCGCTGTTCGGCAATCCGCAGACCGGACCGTTCTTCGTCGCCGGCGCGGCGCCCGGCGACACCCTCGTCGTCCACCTGCGGCGGCTGCGATTGAACCGCGACTACGCCGACAGCCTGGATACCGTCGTCGGGCGCGCCCTGCCGTCCAGCCTTGCGGCGCAGGCCGGCGAACTCGGCAAGCCGGTGCGCTGGACGCTCGACCGCATGCGCGGCACCGCGCGGCCCGAACACGCCGACGGCGCGCTGGCCGGTTACCAGGTACCGGTGAAGCCGATGCTGGGCGGATTGGCGGTCGCGCCGGGATTCGGCATGCCGCCGGTCTCGACCGGCGACACCGGCCGCTTCGGCGGCAACATGGACTTCAACGAGGTGGTCGAGGGCAACACCGTCTACCTGCCGGTGCAGCAACCCGGCGCGCTGCTGTACCTGGGCGATGCCCATGCGCTGCAGGGCGATGGCGAAACCAGCCAGTACGCGCTGGAGACCTCGATGGACGTGACGTTCTCGGTCGAGCTGATCAAGGGCAAGGCGATCGCCATGCCTCGCGTGGAGTCGGCCACGCAGGTCATGGCGCTCGGCCAGGCCGGCTCGCTCGACGAAGCGCTCAAGGCCGCCAGCGGCGGCATGATCGCGTGGCTGCAGCAGGACTACGGCATGACGCTGTCGCAGGCGGCCCAGGTGCTGGGCAGCGCGGCGCGCTACTCGGTGGCGAACCTGGCCGGCCGCAGCGTCGGCGTGGCGGCGAAGATCGACAAGGCCTTGTTGCCGGCATCGCGTCGCGTGGTCAGCGTGGAAGCCGGTCGCGACGACCGGCCCGCGTTGTGATCGAGGATGTAATCCATCGCAGGCGCAGCTGCAGGAGCCCCTTTTTGTGGGAGGGACTTCAGTCCCGACGGGCTTTACCGGGAAAGCCTGTCGGGACTGAAGTCCCTCCCACAAGGACTCTCTCTTCCCTATCCATTGTGGGGAACGCTCCATCGCGGCTGATGGCCCTGGGCCACCCAGAGCCGCTCCCACAAAAGCCACGCCTGCGATGGGTTCTATCGTGGCACTCCCTACAGGCATTCCTGTGGGAGGGACCTCAGTCCTGACAGGCTTCACCGGGAAAGCTTGTCGGGACTGAAGTCCCTCCCACAAGGACTCTCTCTTCCCTATCCATTGTGGGGAACGCTCCATCGCGGCTGATGGCCCTGGGCCACCCAGAGCTGCTCCCACAAGAAGTCACGTCTGCGATGGGCTCTACCGAGGCACTCCCTACAGGCATTCCTGTGGGAGGGACTTCAGTCCCGACGGGCTTCACCGGGAAAGCCTGTCGGGACTGAAGTCCCTCCCACAAAGACTCTCTCTTCCCTATCCATTGTGGGGAAAGCCCCATCGCGGCTGATGCCCTGGGCCACCCAGAGCTGCTCCCACAAAAGTCACGTCTGCGATGGGTTCTATCGTGGCACTCTCTACAAACATTCCTGTGGGAGGGACTTCAGTCCCGAGGGGCTTTACCGGGAAAGCCTGTCGGGACTGAAGTCCCTCCCACAAGGACTCTCTCTTCCCTATCCATTGTGGGGAAAGCCCCATCGCGGCTGATGGCCCTGGGCCACCCAGAGCTGCTCCCACAAAAGTCACGCCTGCGATGGGCTCCACCGAGGCACTCCCTACAGGCATTCCTGTGGGAGGGACTTCAGTCCCGACGGGCTTCACCGGGAAAGCCTGTCGGGACTGAAGTCCCTCCCACAAAGACTCTCTCTTCCTTATCCATTGCGGGGAAAGCCCCATCGCGGCTAATGGCCCTAGGCCACCCAGAGCCGCTCCCACAAAAAGCGGCGCCTGCGATTCGCGACGAGGTGACGAAGGTCAGCCGGCCGGCATCGCCTCGTACGCGCGCCGCACCGCGATCTCGCCGTAGCGGCGCTCCAGCCGCCGGATCGTGAAGTGGCCGCGCGCCATCGCCTGGAAGTGGCGGATGAACAGCATGTTGAGCGCCGCGCCGCTGGCGGCGCCGACCAGCGGAACCGCCTGCGCGGCGAGCTTCTCGCTGACGTTGACCGAAAAGCGCGCCGCGATGCGCGAAAGCAGCGTCACCAGGGCCGGGCCGCCCTTGTGGGCGAGGCCGTGCGCGGCGATGTGGCGCGCGGCGGCGTTGACCTGCTGCGCCATCGCCGCGCGCACCGCGAAGTAGCCGGACTCGCTGCCGTCGTCGCCGCGGCTGGGGCCGCCGTGGGCGAGCACTTCCAGGCAGGCCAGCGCGGTTTCCGGATCGTCCAGCCGCTCGCCTTCGGCGCGCGCGATCGCGGCGATCGAACGCAGCATCAGCGTGGTGGTCAGCGGCAGTTCCACCGCCAGGCCGGGCAGGCCGAAGAACCCTCCGCCGGCGCCGGTGAACATCACCGCCAGGCGATGGCGGCCGGTGCCGGCGCTGCGCTTGTCGCGGCGCAGGGTCAGCAGCGCCGACCGCAGCGACAGTTGCAGCGCGCGCCGGCTGATCGCGTCGATGCGCTGCGCGACCGATTTCGGCAGGCGCTTGTTGATCAGGCTCTCGATCGGCGCGCCCACGTAGTTGGCCAGTTGCGCGGCCAGGCCGGGGTTCTCCAGCAGTTCGCGCGCGGTGGCGAGATCGCGCAGGGCGGACTCGTCCATCACCGGGATCGGCAGCGGTTCGGTCACGGCGTCACCTCTCGGGTTCGAAAGCCAGGGCACCGATCATAGGCAGGCAAAGCTTCACGTTCCGTCATGCCAGCGCGATGTGGTTTTTTTGTGGGAGGGACTTCAGTCCCGATGAGCTTTACCGATAGAGCCCGTCGGGACCGAAGTCCCTCCCACAACCTTCCTGAATCGGCTCAGCGCGACAGGTCGATCGCGCAGGTGCCGGTGCCGTCGCCGTTGTCCTTGAGCACGCGCACGCTGTCCACGCCGGCGGCGCGGGCGACGTCGAGCTTGCCCGGCGCGCAGGCGAAGCTCAGCGGACCCTTGGCCTTGACCGGGGCGAAGCGCCAGGCGCGCGGCGGCAGGTCGGCGGCGCGCAGCGTGCCCTGCTTCTGCAGCCAGGCCGCGACGATCTCGCGCACGCCGTCCGGCGCCGGGAACACCACGCTGGAACCGTCCAGGCCCGGGAAGTTGCCGCCGCCGCTGGCGCGATAGTTGTTGGTCGCCACCACGAACGCCTGCCGCGGCGTCACCGGCTTGCCCTGCCAGGTCAGCGCGACGATGCGCTGCCCTTGCGGCCTGCTCACGTCGATCGTGTAGGCCAGCCCCGGCGCCTGCAGCTGGTCGGCGTTGTAGGGCACGTAGCGCTCGTTGATGAAGGGCTGCTCGCCGGGCTTGGCCGGATCGACCTGCGCGTAGCGGCTGGCGGACTGCTCCAGCCAGGCCTTGAGCCCGGCGCCGTCCACCTTCACCGCGGCCAGCGTGTTCGGATAGAAGTACAGGTCGGCGGCGCTGCGCAGGGTCAGCTCGCCGGCCGGCACGTCGGTGTAGTCGTCGGGACCGCCGAAACCGGTGCGGAACGGCGCCGCCGCCGACAGCACCGGCAGCGTGGCCAGGTCCGGGCGCGCCGCCGGCAGCTCGCGCAGCACGTAGTCGCGCTGGGCCGCGTTGACCACCGCCAGCGCGGTGCTGTTGCCCTGGTCGACGAAGTAGCTGCTCAGTTCGATCTCGCTGCGGCCGATCGGCGTGTTGACGTGGGCCTGGGCGGCGGCGTGCGCCTGCGCGACCAACGGCGCGATCGCCGGGTCGGCCGGCACGCAGTCGTCCTTGCCCTTGCAGATCGGGCGCACCTGGCTCTGGCTGGCGGCGGCGTCGACGGTCCAGCGGCCGTCCTTGCGCACCAGCTTCAGGTCGATCACGCCCAGGTCCTTGCCGAAGAAGCCGCCCATCACCGCCGGCTTGCCGCGCACCAGGCCGCGCTGGTTGTCCACCTCCGGCATGCCGGCGAAGCGCGGCCCCGGGAACTCGGTGTGCGAATGGCCGAGCAGCAGCACGTCGATGCCCGGCACGGCGGCGAGGTGCCAGCCGCCGTTCTCCATGTCCGGGGTGTACGGCGCGGTGTTGAGCCCGCCGTGCAGGATGCCGACCACGATGTCCGGATGCTGCGCCTGCAGCTCGGGCAGGTAGCGCCTGGCGGCCTCGACCACGCCGGTCACGGTGACCTTGCCTTCCAGGTTCTGCTTGTCCCATTCCAGGATCGGCGGCGGGGTGAAGCCGATGATGCCCACGCGCAGCGGCACCCGGCGGGAGGTGCCGTCGGCGTCGGTGACGACGATCGGCTTTTCCACCACCGCCCACGGCTTGAAGATCGGCGCGCCGTCGCGCGCGCTGAAGACGTTGCTCAGCACCAGCGGGAAGGCCGGGCCGGCGCAGCGGTCGCTGCGGCCGCCATCGACGTTCATCGGCGTGCCGGTCACCTGCGACAGGAACGGCAGGCCGTAGTTGAACTCGTGGTTGCCGGCGGTCCCGCCGTCGTAGCCGATCGCGTCCATCGCCTTGTAGATGGCCAGCTCCTCGTCGCAGCCGACCGGCTTGACCTTGGCCTGGTAGTCGGCCAGCACGCTGCCCTGGATGGTGTCGCCGCTGTCGAACAGGAAGGTGTTGGGGAATTCCCGGCGCGCCTGCCGGATCAGCGTGGCCACCCGCTCGTAGCCGACGGTCTTGTCCTCGCGCTGCCGGTAGTAGTCGTAGCTGAGCACGTTGGCGTGCACGTCGGTGGTCTCCAGGATCGCCACCCGCGCCTGCGCACCGTCGGCCAGGGCGGTCTTCGCCGTGGGAGCGGAGGCGCAGCCGGCGAGCGCGGCGGTGGCGGCCAGGGCGAGCAGGGAGGGGCGGATCGGGGATGCGGGCATGGCGACGGCAACGGCTTGGGAAAAGTGCGGGAACGGTAGCAGATCGGTGTTTCCGTACGCCGTCACCGGATCGGTACCGCAAGGATTGTGGGAGGGACTTCGGCCCCGACGCTTCATCGGTACCGCCCGTCGGGACCGAAGTCCCTCCCACAAGAACCATGGCGAGGTTGCATCAGCCCGAAACTTTCTCGAGGACCCGTCGTCCCCGCGCGGGCAGGGGCGAAGCCGGGTTGCTTGTGAGCCATCGGCTCGCACCTGGCTATGCGCGAGGCCAGGGCGCAAACCAGCGCCTTGAGCCATTGCCACAAGGCGCTGGGTCCCGCCTGCGCGGGGACGACGGGATGGGAACGATGACCGAGGCCCGATGCCGAAGGTGGCGGCAAAGTCCCGTCGCGGCTTGCACCGCTCCTGCGGAACGTTCCTGCGTCGCCCGGCAGCCATCCGTCCATCGTCATCTTCGCCCGCCTTGCCCCTCCCATGGCATCCAACGCCTACCATGAGCGTCCGCGCCGCTTGGGCACGCGGGCAGGGGACGGCGGCACCGACGGCGGGGACCGACCCGGCCTACACGTCCACTACGCTAGAACGGAAGCCACTACAGGGGGGAGGAGGCGCCGATGCGCGCACGCGATGTCATCCAGGGTTGTGCCTGTGCCTTGCTGCTGGCGGCCTGCGATCCGCCCGCGCCAGGGTCCTCGTCCACCGGCGACGCGCCCGGCGAGCCCGCCGGCGGGACCTTCGCCGCCCGCGCCCAGGCGCAGGACGCAATGGTCCCGGAGGCGGCGATCAAGGCGCTGGCGTCGCTGTTCGCGCCGGCCGACGGCGAACTGCATTACTTCGCCCGGGCGGTGGACCTGAACGACGACGGGCACGACGAGGTGGTGGTGGAGGTGATCGGCCCGGCGGTGTGCACCGACGAGGGCTGCTCGGTGTTCGTGCTGTCGCCGGACCCCACCGGCCTGTACAAGGTGGTCGCGCAGATCGGCCCGGCCGGTGCGCCCTTGTATGCGGCACGCTCGCGCAGCAACGGCTGGCGCGACCTGCTGGTCGGCATCAAGCCTGCGGGGCTGGCCCGGCTGGCCTACGACGGCAGGCGCTATCCGGAGAATCCCGCGCGCGTGCCGGTCCTGCCGCAGGCGCCGGCGGACGCGGAACTGCTGCTGCCCGTCCCCACCCCGGCCGACCAGCCGGCCCCGCTGCCGGTGCCGGTCCCGCCGTGAGGCGTGCCGCTCAGGCCGACAGCGCGCGTTCGATATCGGCCAGCGGCGAGTTGGTGAGGTCCTTGGCGAGGTCCATCACCAGCCGCTGCTGCGCCTGCTTGTGCAGCAGCGGGCGGATCCGGCCCAGCGTCTGCGGGTCGGCCACCAGCACCAGGTGCGCGTAGCGGTTGTTCAGCGCGTCCTCGTTGAGCTGTTCGGCCAGCTGCTTGGCGAAGGTGGCCTCGTTCAACTGCGCGATGCTCATCCCGTCCGGCATCGCGCCGGCCGGCCCCTGGCCGATCACGCCCTGTTCGGCCAGGGCCTGCACCTGCAGTTCCTCCTGTTGCTTGAGCACCAGCCGGTGGTCGCTTCCGACGTTGGTGAACACGCGGGCGGAGCCGCCGTCGGCGACGACGACCAAGGTGCCTTCGGGGATCTGCGGCATGGGGTTTCCTCGTTACGGTTGACCCTCGACGGTAGGCCAGCCGATGTGAGCGGGGCGAGGAACAAACGTGTGCATCGCGTTATCCCGTCCGCCAGCGCGCTGCGGGGAAGACTCGTGCGCGCATTCCGTGGCCGGCTGCGCTGGTTCTCGTGGGAGGGACTTCGGTCCCGGCGGGCTTGCTGCACAAGCGCCGGGACCGAAGTCCCTCCCGCAAGGCCTCCGTCCTCCCGGGATCCCCGACCCGGCTCCGGCCATACGCCCGCGAACGTGGCCGCGCCGCGCCGCTGGGCTTAAGATGCCGCGCGCTTTGAAAACCGAGAGGCAACCGCTTTGATCATCCATCCCAAGGTCCGCGGCTTCATCTGCACCACCACGCACCCGACCGGCTGCGACCTCAACGTGCGCGACCAGATCGCCGCCACCCGCGCGCTGGGCGTGCGCAACGACGGTCCCAGGAAGGTGCTGGTGATCGGCGCCTCCAGCGGCTACGGCCTGGCCGCGCGCATCTCCGCGGCGTTCGGCTTCGGCGCCGACACGCTCGGCGTGTTCTTCGAGAAGCCCGGCAGCGAGAAGAAGGCCGGCACCGCCGGCTGGTACAACGCCGCCGCCTTCGACAAGTACGCCAAGCAGGCCGGGCTGTACTCGCGCTCGATCAACGGCGACGCGTTCTCCGACGAGGTGCGCGCCAAGGCGATCGAGCTGATCAAGAACGAGATGGGCGGCAAGGTCGACCTGGTCGTCTATTCGCTGGCCTCGCCGGTGCGCAAGCTGCCGTCCACCGGCGAAGTGAAGCGCTCGGCGCTCAAGCCGATCGGCGCGCCGTACACCTCCAGCGCGATCGACACCAACAAGGACCAGGTGGTCCAGGCCACGGTCGAGCCGGCCACCGAGCAGGAGATCGAGGACACCGTCGCGGTGATGGGCGGCCAGGACTGGCAGCTGTGGATCGACGCGCTGGAGCAGGCCGGCGTGCTCGCCGAGGGCGCGCGCACCGTGGCCTTCAGCTACATCGGCACCGAGATCACCTGGCCGATCTACTGGCACGGCGCGCTCGGCAAGGCCAAGGCCGACCTGGACGCCACCGCGCGGCGCCTGGACGCGCGCCTGAAGGCGATCGGCGGCGGCGCGGCGAACGTGGCCGTGCTGAAGTCGGTGGTCACCCAGGCCAGCGCGGCGATCCCGGTGCTGCCGCTGTACATCGCCATCGTCTTCAAGGTGATGAAGGCCAAGGGCCTGCACGAAGGCACCATCGAGCAGCTCGACCGCCTGTTCCGCGAGCGCATGTACCGCGCCGACGGCCAGCCGGGCGAGGTCGACGCCGAGAACCGCCTGCGCCTGGACGACTGGGAGCTGCGCGAGGACGTGCAGGCCGAGTGCAAGGCGATCTGGCCGCAGGTCACCACCGAGAACCTGTTCGAGCTGACCGACTACGCCAGCTACAAGCACGAGTTCCTCAAGCTGTTCGGCTTCGAGCGCGACGACGTGGACTACGACGCCGAGGTCGACCCGGACGTGAAGTTCGACGTCATCGAGCTTTGATCGACGCCGCCGTCGTCCCCGCGCGGGCGGGGACGCGGCCCGCCCCGATCGGCGCGAAGGCCGCCGGATCCCGCGTCCACGGGGAGCATGCCTGGTGCCATGGAGATGGCACGGGCCGCGGCAAGGCTTGCCGCGGGCGCCAGCGCGGCGTGCACCGCTCCCGCCAAGCAGCGCACGCCTGGCATGTCCGCCCGGAGGCGCGCCACCCGGCGCATGCCGGACGCGCATTGCCGATCCCGGCCTGCACGACGGATAGTACGCACGCTCCTTGGCCCGACCGTCCATGATTCCTGCGCTATTGCCGATCGCCGTCGTCCTTGCCGTCGTGCTGCTGCTGTGGTGGCAACGGCGCCGGCGCCGCGACGAGGCATCGGCCGGATCCGCGGGAACGGACGCCGGGCCCCTGCCGCCACCGACCCTCGCCAGGCCGGCACCGCCCCCGTTGCGGCCGCTGCTGCGGCGCATGTACGCGGCGGTGATGGACACGCCCGCGCTGGCCGAGGAGTCGCCGTGCCCGGACGAGGCCCAGGCCCACGTGCTGGCGGCCGCCGGCGACGTGCTCGATCGCCTCGACGTGCGCCCCCAGCAGATGCCGCGCCGTCCGCACCTGCTGCCGCAGCTGATGCGCACGGTGAACGACCCCAATGCTTCCGGGCGCGACATCGCCGCGATCATCGCGCGCGACCCCGCGCTCGCCGCCAACCTGCTGCGCATCGCCAACAGCGCGCTCTACCGCCCGCAGGGCCAGCCGCTGGAAAACCTCGAACGCGCGGTGGTGCAGGTCGGGACCGAAGGCGTGCGCCAGATCGTCGCCACCGCGCTGATGCAGCCGGTGCTCGACCTGGACGGCTACCTGTTCGATCGCCTCCCGGCGGCGGTATGGGATTTCGCGCTGCGCAGCGCCGCGGCGACCGCCGGTTACGCGCGCCGGCGCCGGGGCGATGCGCTGTCGGCGCAACTGGTGGGCCTGCTGCACGGCCTCGGCGCGGTGGTGGCGATGCGCGTGCTGCGCGACGAGTACGCCAGCCGCCCCGGCATCGAGCCCGACCTGGGCGTGGCCGCGGCCCTGGTCGACCGCTACACCGCCGTCACCGCGCGCACCATCGCCATCGGCTGGAAGATGCCGCCGGCCCTCGCGGCGGCCCTCGACGAACAACGCCCCGAACGCGACGCCGTGGCCCCCGCCACGCCGTTGGGCACCGCCCTGCGCTACGGCCGCATGGCCGCCGCACTCGCGATCCTGGTACGCACCGGCGCCGAGACCGAAGAACACGCGCTGGCGCAACTGGCCGCGCTGGAACCCGACGTCGACGCCAATGCACGGCTGTGGAAGCGCCTGGTCGCACCGAACATAGAGTGAAGGGACCAACCCTCGCGGCCGGCGGGCTCGAGGAAGGCTGGGATTCGGGATTCGGGATTCGGAAAAGTAACAAGCCCGCTTCGGATCGCGCGCGAGAAGGACGCCCGGCCTTGCCGCGGGAACCTAAAGCCAACGCAATCCAGCCCGAACACAACCGTCGCCCACCGCAACACCACCCGTCGCTGAACCGCCCGATCCCCACCGTCAACACCGCAAACCACTCCACGTTCTCCGCATTGCCCGCCGTCCCCGACGGCATCGACGGAGACACCCCATGAACGGCCTTTTCCGCCCCCTCGCCCTGAGCGCCAGCCTCGCCCTGGCCGCCGCAGGCGCCGCCTTCGTTCCGCAAGCGCAAGCCCGCACCGTCGTCGACGTGGTGGTCGGCGTCCCGCCGCCGCCGCCGTACTACGTGCGCGTGCCGCCGCCCCGTCCCGGCTACGTCTGGGCCCCAGGCTACTGGCGCTGGGATGGCCCCGTGCGCCGCCACGTCTGGGTGGACGGCTACTGGGAACCGGTGCGCGTGGGCTACTACTACCGCCCCGCGCATTGGGAACACCGTGGCCGCAACTGGTGGTTCGTCCCCGGCGGCTGGGTGCGCTGAACGTTGCCGCGGTTGTCATGCAACCGCCACCCGACCGCGCTAGATTCCGCCAGCCTCCGCAGGATGCGGTCCCGCTCCATCGCGCCGACGGCCCCGGCCGCCGGCGCACCGCACGCCGCGCCTGATGACCCGTCCCTCCCATTCCGCCCTGTCCCTTGCCTGGCCGCGCGCCGCGGGCGGATCCTGGGCGTGCCTGGCCCAGCCGGCTCCATTGCCCTGAACCGAGCCACACGTTGAAGACGCCACCCCGCCGCCCCGACACCCCCGACAACCCGCAACGCCGCCGCCTGCTCGGCGGCATGGCCCTGGCCGGCAGCGCCCTCGCCGTCGGCGCGCCGCCCGGCGAGAGCGCGGCCAGCGCGCGCCCGAAGGCCGCGCCTCGCGGGAGCGCCACCGCGCTGGACCGCGCATTGCGCGAGCGCGTGCAACGCATCGTGGTGATCTATTGCGAGAACCGCAGCTTCAACAACCTGTTCCCGGACTTCCCCGGCCTGCAACGGCCGCTGTCGGCCCTGAAGCCGGCCGACGCGCTGCAGCGCGACCGCGACGGCAGCGTGCTCGACGTCCTGCCGCCGATCTGGGGCGGGATGGTGCCCGACGAACAGGTGGTCGACCATCGCCGCTACCGGATCGCCGAGGACGCGCTCGGCCCGCTGCCGAACGCACCGTTCGCGCTGGCCACGCCCGACGGCAGGCCGCTGCCGCACGGCGTGGTGACGCGCGACCTGGTGCACCGCTTCTACGAGAACCAGATGCAGATCAACGGCGGGCGCAACGACGGCTTCGCCGCCTGGGGCGACAGCGGCGCGCTGGTGATGGGCCATTACGGCGACGCGCCCGCCACGCTGCGGCTGTGGCAGCTGGCGCGCGAGTACACGCTCTGCGACAACTTCTTCATGGGCGCCTTCGGCGGCTCGTTCCTCAACCACCAGTACCTGGTCGCCGCGCAGCCGCCGTTCTACCCCGATGCCGACCGCAGCCCGGCGCGCCTGCAGACCGCGATCCTCGACGGCGACGACCCGCGCGGCACGCGCCTGCTGCTCGACGAGAAGAGCCCGCCGAGCGCGCTCGACGGCCGCCCGAAGTTCGTCCGCAACGGCGCGCTCACGCCCGACTTCTGGGCGGTCAACACGATGCTGCCGCCGTTCCAGCCGTGCGGCATGAACAACCCGGCGCGCCCGGACTACGCCCCGGCCGACAGCGCCAACGTGCTGCCGCCGCAGCGCCATCGCCACATCGGCGACGCGCTGGACGCGGCCGGCGTGGACTGGGCCTGGTACGCCGGCGGCTGGGCGCTGGCGGTGCAGGGCAACGGCGAGACCGGCGAGACCGCCGAGTTCCCCGGCAGCCCCAACTTCCAGTACCACCACCAGCCGTTCAACTACTTCGCCAACCTCGCTCCCGGCACGCCCGCGCGCGCCAGGCGCCTGCGCGACGGCGGCCTCGGCGACAGCGCGCCGGGCAACCGATTCATCGCCGACATCCGCGACGGCAAGCTGCCGCCGGTGACGTTCTACAAGCCGCAGGGCAACCTCAACATGCACGCCGGCTACTCCGACGTCGCCGCCGGCGACCGCCATGTCGCCTGCGTGATCGACGCACTGCGCAACGGCCCGCAGTGGGAGAACACCGTCGTGGTGATCACCTTCGACGAGAACGGCGGCTGGTGGGACCACGTCGCCCCGCCCAGGGCCGACCGCTGGGGCCCGGGCTCGCGCATCCCCGCGCTGGTGGTCTCGCCGCTGGCCAGGCGCGGCTTCGTCGACCACACCGTCTACGACACCGGCTCGATCCTGCGCCTGATCAACCGCCGCTTCGGCCTGGAGCCGTTGCCTGGCCTGGTCGAACGCGAACGCGCGATGCAGGCCGCCAGCGGCGTGACGCCGGGCGACCTGACCAACGCGCTGGAACTGGGCTGAGCCGCAGCGCGGGCCGCCGGCGGGATGGTGCTCCGGCGCTCCATTCCCGCCGGAGCACCGCTTCACGCATCGTCGTGCGCCCGTGTGGCACGCTTGGCGCGTGATCGTGGACGAGGATCCCTGCAATGACCCGCTCCCGGAAGTACCTCGCGCCGGTGTTGTTCCTGCTGGCCGCCGCGGCCATCTTCCAGTTCGGCCGCAGCATGGGTGAGTTCGCCTACTGGGTTTCGCACTGACGAACCCGCCGCAGCGGCTCAAGTACCGCCGCGCGCCGGTTCCGCCGCCTCGATGCCGTCGCCGGCCACCACGTTCTCCGGCAGCGATGGCAATACCGGGTCGACCGTGACCGGCACGTCGCCGCGCACCAGCGCGCGTGCCTCGGCATCGCTGCCCACCGCCGGCGGCGAACCGCGCAGCGGCAGGCCGGCCGTCTCGCGCACGAACAGCATCGTCACCAGGCCGATCGCCGCCGCACCCATCAGGTAGTAGGCCGGCACCAGCGGGTCGCCGCTGCGCTCGACCAGCCATGCGGTCACCAGCGGTGTGGTGCCGCCGAACAGCGAGACCGAGACGTTGAAGGCGATCGACAGCGCGCTGTAGCGCACCGGCGTGTAGAACAGCGCCGGCAGCGTGGACGGCATCGAGCTGGTGAAGCACACCAGCGCCAGGCCCAGCAGCACCAGGCCGAGGAAGATCAGGCCGTCATGGCCGCTGCCGACCAGCTTCAGGCAAGGCACCGCCAGCACCATCAGCGCCACGCAGGCGCCGATGATCATCGGCCGCCGTCCCAGGCGATCGCTGAACAGTCCGCCGAGCACGTTGAGCGGCATCATCACCAGCATCACGATCAGGATCAGCAGCAGGCCCTTGGTCTCGGCGTAGCCCATCGTCACCTCCAGGTAACTGGGCATGTAGGTCAGCAGCATGTAGTCGGTGACGTTGAACACCAGCACCAGGCCCACGCACTTGAGCAGCTGCGGCCAATGCACGCGCAGCATCTCGGCCAGGCGCGGCGCGGCATGCTCGCGCTCGCGGCGCTCGGCCTGCTCCACGTGCGCGCGGAACGCCGGCGTCTCCTCCAGCTTCATGCGCATGTACAGGCCGAGCAGGCCGAGCGGCCCCGCCACCAGGAACGGAAGGCGCCAGCCCCATTCCAGCATCTGCGCCGGCGTGAGCGACCAGTGCAGCGCGGTCACCACGCCGGCACCGGCGATGTAGCCGGCCAGCGTGCCGAACTCGAGCCAGCTGCCCATCAGGCCGCGGTTGCGGTCGGTGGCGTACTCGGCGATGAAGGTGGCCGCGCCGCCGTACTCGCCGCCGGTCGAGAAGCCCTGCACCAGCCGCGCCAGCAGCAGCAGCGCCGGCGCCCACAGGCCGATGCGGTCGTAGGAGGGGATCAGGCCGATGCTGAAGGTGCCCAGCGCCATCAGGATCATCGTGAAGGCGAGCACCTTCTGGCGGCCGTAACGGTCGCCGAGCGGGCCGAACACCAGCCCGCCCAGCGGACGCACCAGGAACGCGACCGTGAACGTGGCGAAGGTGGCGATCAACTGCGCGGTCGGACTGCTGGTCGGGAAGAACACCTGGCCGAGCACCACGGCGATGTAGCCGTACACGCCGAAGTCGAACCACTCCATGGCGTTGCCGAGCGCGGCGGCGCCGACCGCCTTGCGCAGCATGGGACGGTCCACCACGGTGACGTCGTCGAGCCGCAGCTGGCGCCTGCGCTTGAACCAGCCGAAGTGGACGTGGGCGGCATGCGAATCCTGCATCTGGGTTTTCCTCCTGCGGCGATGCCGATCCTGTTTCCGTTGCGCGCGCGCAAGCAGGCCCATGCCGATGCGCCGAATGCGCGTGGACTTGCGGGGAATCGCCGGGCCTCCGCGTGCGAACCACGGACGGCCAGGCCAGGATTGGCAGGTGAGAGGACCGGGCGGAACACGGTCCAGGGAACGGATTGCGAACGGCATTATAACCGCTGCGCTCACGCGAGCCTGACTGCGCGTTCACATCGATGCGCCCATCGCGCGCGACGCGCGATGTCGCGCATGGAGGCTTCGCCCGCCTGCACGATGCGCCCGCCCTATCTCCCCACGCCGATCCGTCCTAAGGTCTTGCACCGGATCGTCCAAAGGGGAACCACGCCATGCGCCTGCCGCACTTGATCGCCCCGGCCATGCTCGCCTGTGCCGCCGCGGCCCATGCCGCGCCGCCGGGGCAACGCACCTACGCCAACCCGCTCGACATCGACTACCGCTACAACTTCGAGCAGCTCAACGAGGGCATTTCCTACCGCACCGGCGCCGATCCGGTGTTCGTGCGCTCCGGCGACGCGTACTACCTGTTCCTGACGCTGGCCGACGGCTACTGGCGTTCCACCAACCTGGTCGACTGGACCTTCGTCGCGCCCAGCCGCTGGCCGTTCGAGAGCATCGTCGCGCCGGCCGTCGTGGCCGACGGCGAGCGGCTGGTGATCATGCAATCCGCGTTCGGTCCGCGCCCGCTGCTGGAAACGCGCGATCCCGCGCGAGGACGGCTCGATTTCCTCACGCGCCTGCTGCCGTCGATCCCGACCACGATGGCGGAAGGCCGCGACCAGCCGCCGCTGCCGCCGGGCCGCACGCCGCCCGGCCCCTGGGATCCGGCGCTGTTCATCGACGACGACGGCCAGTGGTACCTGTACTGGGGCTCGTCGGACCGCTATCCGCTGTACGGCATCGCGATGGACCGCGGCGCGCGCGGCTTCGCCTTCCGCGGCACGCCCACGCCGCTGGTCTCGGCGGACCCGCAGCGCCACGGCTGGGAACGCTTCGGCCCCGACCACCGCGGCGCGGTCCTCTCCGACGGCAGCATCGCGCGCAGCTACCTGGAAGGCGCGTGGATGACCAAGGCCGGCGGCCGCTACTACCTGCAGTACGCCGCACCGGGCACCGAGTACAACGCCTATGCCACCGGCGTCTACGTCGGCGACCATCCGCTCGGCCCGTTCCGCTACGCCGACTACAACCCGGTGGCGTACAAGCCCGGCGGTTTCGTGCAGGGCGCCGGCCACGGCTCCACGTTCCAGGACGCGCACGGCAACTGGTGGAACAGCGGCACGCCATGGATCGGCGCCAACTGGACCTTCGAGCGCCGCATCGCGCTGTTCCCGGCCGCCTTCGCCGACGACGGGCAGATGCGCGTGTCGACCCGCTTCGGCGACTTCCCGCACTGGATGCCGGATGGCCCGGTCGACGATCCGCAGGCGCTGTTCACCGGCTGGATGCTGCTGTCCTACCGCAAGCCGGCGCATGCCTCGTCCACGCTCGGCGAGTTCGCCGCGGCCCGCGCCACCGACGAGGACCCGCGCACGTTCTGGGTCGCCGCGCGCAACGCCGCCGGCGAGGCGCTCACCGTCGACCTGGGCGCGGAGAAGACCGTGCGCGCGGTGCAGGTGAACTACGCCGACTACCGATCCGGACGCTATGGCGATGCGCCCGACATCTATACGAGCTTCCGGCTCGAACACTCGCGCGATGGCCGCCATTGGCAGCCGCTGGCCGAGGTCGGCGACGGCCCGGACCGCCGCGACCGCCCCAATGCCTACCTGCAATTGCCCGCGCCGGTGCGCACCCGCTACGTGCGCTACGTGCATGGGCACGTCGGCGCCGCGCACCTGGCGATCAGCGACCTGCGCGTGTTCGGCAACGCCGACGGCCCGCCGCCCGCGACGCCGCGCGAGGTGCGCGTCGAGCGCGGCAGCGACCGCCGGGATGCCACCGTGCGCTGGCGGGCGGTACCCGGCGCGGTCGGCTACAACGTGCGCTGGGGCCTGCGTCCGGACCGCCTCGACCTGACCTACCAGGTCTTCGCCGACCGCGGCACCGAACTGGAGATCCGCGCGTTGAACGTCGATACCGGCTACGTGTTCGCGGTGGAAGCGTTCGACGAACGCGGGGTCTCGCCGGTCAGCGAGGTGGTGCCGGCGAAGTGAAGGCCAAGCCGCCGGACGACATGCGATCGCCCGGCACCGTATGTCCGTCTCACGGGCTGAGACGCCCTCGTGCTTTGATGGCGCCCTTTGATCGGCCGACCGTCTCCATGACCTTCTCCCTCGCCCCCCGCACCGAAGCCAGCGAACGGGCGCTGGCGACCACCGATGGCCGGCCGTCGCGGGACGGGGCGCTGCTGAGCCGGCGCCTGGAGCGGCGCTATCGCGACCGGATCACCGGCAGCTTCACCATCCCCGGGCGCGAGGGACGCTATGCGCCGATCCCGGACGACGTGCCGGCCGAGCTGAAGGCGGCGCTGCGGGCGCGCGGGATCGAGCGGCTGTACTCGCACCAGGCCGAGGCCTGGGAGGCGACGCAGCGCGGCGAGCACGTCGCCATCGTCACGCCCACCGCCTCGGGCAAGTCGCTGTGCTACACGCTGCCGGTGGTCAGCGCGGCGATGCAGGGCGATGCGAAGGCGCTGTACCTGTTCCCGACCAAGGCACTGGCGCAGGACCAGGTGGCCGAGCTGCTGGAGCTCAACCGCGCCGGCGACCTGGGCGTGAAGGCCTTCACCTTCGACGGCGACACGCCGGGGGACGCGCGCCAGGCGATCCGGCTGCACGGCGACATCGTGGTCAGCAACCCGGACATGCTGCACCAGGCGATCCTGCCGCACCACACCAAGTGGGCGCAGTTCTTCGAGAACCTGCGCTACGTGGTGATCGACGAGATCCACACCTACCGCGGCGTGTTCGGCAGCCACGTCACCAACGTGCTGCGCCGGCTCAAGCGCATCTGCGCGTTCTACGGCGCCGAGCCGCAGTTCATCCTGTGCTCGGCGACGATCGGCAACCCGCACGCGCATGCCGAGGCGCTGGTCGAGCAGCGCGTGCACGCCATCGTCGAATCGGGCGCGCCGAGCGGCGACAAGCACATGCTGCTGTGGAACCCGCCGGTGGTGAACCCGGACCTGGGCCTGCGCGCGTCGGCGCGCTCGCAGAGCAACCGCATCGCGCGCATCGCGATCAAGAGCGGGCTGAAGACGCTGGTGTTCGCGCAGACGCGGCTGATGGTGGAGGTGCTGACCAAGTACCTGAAGGACATCTTCGACCACGACCCGCGCAAGCCGGCGCGCATCCGCGCCTATCGCGGCGGCTACCTGCCGACCGAGCGGCGCGAGGTGGAGCGGGCGATGCGCGCCGGCGACATCGACGGCATCGTCTCGACCTCCGCGCTGGAGCTGGGCGTGGACATCGGCGCGCTCGACGTGGTGATCCTCAACGGCTATCCGGGCAGCGTGGCCGCGACCTGGCAGCGCTTCGGGCGCGCCGGGCGCCGCCGGCAGCCGGCGCTGGGCGTGCTGGTGGCCAGTTCGCAGCCGCTGGACCAGTACGTGGTGCGGCATCCGGACTTCTTCGCCGACGCTTCGCCCGAACATGCGCGGATCGCGCCGGACCAGCCGCTGATCCTGTTCGACCACATCCGCTGCGCCGCGTTCGAGCTGCCGTTCCTGGCCGGCGAGGCGTTCGGCCCGGTCGACCCGGCGGTGTTCCTGGAGGCACTGGCCGAGAGCGGCGTGGTGCACCAGGAGGGCGAGCGCTGGGAGTGGATCGCCGACAGCTACCCGGCCAACGCGGTGAGCCTGCGCTCGGTGGCCGAAGGCAACTTCGTGGTGGTGGACCGCAGCGACGGCAAGCAGCAGATCATCGCCGAGGTGGACTATTCGGCCGCCGCGCTGACCCTGTACGAGGGCGCGATCCACATGGTGCAGTCCACGCCCTACCAGGTGGAAAGGCTCGATTGGGACGGCCGCAAGGCCTACGTCACGCGCACGCACGTGGACTACTACACCGACAGCATCGACTACACCAAGCTGAAGGTGCTCGACCGCTTCGACGGCAGCGCGGCCGGGCGCGGCGACAGCCACCACGGCGAGGTGCACGTGGTGCGGCGCGTGGCCGGCTACAAGAAGATCCGCTACTACACCCACGAGAACATCGGCTACGGCCCGGTCAACCTGCCCGACCAGGAACTGCACACGACCGCGGTGTGGTGGCAGCTGCCGCAGGCCACGCTGCTGCGCGAGTTCGCCGATCGCCAGGCCGCGCTGGACGGTTTCCTCGGCGCGGCCTACGCGCTGCACATCGTCGCCACGGTCGCGGTGATGGCCGACGCGCGCGACCTGCAGAAGGCGGTCGGCAACGGCGACGGCGCCTGGTTCGCGATCGCCGACGAGAGCGGGCGCGGCCAGGTGCGTGGCGCCGAGCGCGAGGGCGGGGTGGAGCTGCAGCAGAGCTTCGTGCCGACCGTGTACCTGTACGACAACTTCCCCGGCGGCGTGGGCCTGAGCGAACCGCTGTGGCGGCGCCAGGCGGAACTGGTGCAGCGCGCGGGCGAGCTGGTGCAGCGCTGCGACTGCAAGGCCGGCTGCCCGGCCTGCGTCGGCCCGGTGCTGGCGGCGCAGGAGGAAGGCCGCGGCGACTCGCCGAAGACGCTCGCGCTGAAGGTGCTGGCCCTGCTGCGCGAGGCCGACGCGCTGCGATGAGCATCAGCCTGGACAAGCTGCGCGCGCTGCGGAAGCAAGCGGGCGGAGCGGTGAAACCGGCGGAAGCTTCCGAGCCTGCCGTCCACGCCACCGCCCGGGAAAATGGCCGCGCCCCGGCGACATCGACCCGCCACGATGCTCGGCGCGCCGCCGCGCGGGGCGATGCTTCCGACGAGGGCTGTCTTGTGGGAGGGACTTCAGTCTCGACAAGGCTTCCCTCTGATGCAGAGAGCCCGCACAAAAGCCCGTCGGGACTGAAGTCCCTCCCACAGAAGTCCCTCCCACAAAACACACCCGCCCCGCAGGGTTCGGCATTCGCCTGGATCGACGCATCCGCGAGTCCCGCGGCTCCCGTGCGCAATGCCTCCCATGACCTCGACGCCTTGCGTCGCCTGCTCGGCCTGCGCGAACGCAAGCCAACCGCAAGCGCCTCCGCGCCGGCCCGCCCGGCCGCGGTCGACCGCACGCTGCCGGGGCAGGAGATCGCCCCGGGCCTGTGGCGGATCGAAGCCTTCCTGCCGCAGCCGATCCCGGCCGCGCCGCTGTCGCTGGCGTTCGCGCGGCGCCCGGACGACGCCGTGGCCCCGCGCGACCTGCTGTTCTTCGACACCGAGACCACCGGCCTGGCCGGCGGCACCGGTACGCGCGCCTTCATGATCGGTGCCGCCGACTGGCACGTGGACGCCGCGGGCCGCGAAGGCCTGCGCGTGCGCCAGCTGCTGATGGCGACGATGGCGGCGGAGACCGCGATGCTGCGCGAGTTCGCCGGCTGGCTGGGCCCGGCCACGGTACTCTCCAGCTACAACGGCCGCTGCTACGACGCCCCGCTGCTGAAGACGCGCTTCCGGCTGGCCAGGTTGGCCGAACCGCTGGGCGCGCTCGACCACGTCGACCTGCTGTTCCCCACCCGCCGCCGCTATGGCGGCCACTGGGAGAACTGCCGCCTGGCCACGATCGAGCGGCACCTGCTGCGGATCGTGCGCGAGGACGACCTCCCCGGCTCGGAAGCCCCGGCCGCCTGGCTCACCTGGCTGCGCGGCGGCAGCGCGCGCAGCCTGCACCGCGTCGCCGCGCACAACCACCAGGACGTAGTGACGCTGGCGTTGCTGTTCCGGCGCCTGGTGGAAGCGGAAGCGGAGGAGCGGACGGCTTTGCGGTTGCAGGAAGCCGGCATGAGTGAAAGCGATCCGCCCATCAGCTTCAGCGAATGAATGAAGGCGCCCGTGCTGTTGCTGTTGCTGTTGCTGTTGCTGTTGCTGTTGCTCGCGATTTTGCTTGAGCTTTTGACTTTGACTTGCCGGGGCCCCTCCGAAGCGGCGGAGACAATGGGAAAAACCCGAAGGGCGGCGCACAAGGATGTGCGCCGTTTTCGGCCGCGGCAGGATGCCGCGTCCGAAAATCCCATTGGCTCCGCGGACCCGCAGCGCAGCTGCGGGCGCGCAGGCGGGGTGTGCTTTCTTTTGGTTACTTTTCTTTGCACAAGCAAAGAAAAGTGACTCGCCGAAGGCGAAAGCTTTTGCTACTACCCCAGACAGAAGAAGCAAAAGCAACGTCCATGGATCTTCGATCCCCCCGGCCACCGAGCCCAACCCGATGGCATCCAGCAGCGGCAAACCAGCAGCCGCAAGCAGCGACCTTCGCCCGCCTTCGCGAGCGCAACCGCGGAGACATTGCGCGAAGGGTTCTTAGCGCCAGTGGAGCCAACCTCCCGATCGGCCCCGCGAAACAACTCCCTCAGCGCGCACGCGCCTCCGCCGCATCGGCCGCCCGCTCGGCCCGCTCCGCCGCCGCCTCGTTGGCACGCTGCGCCGCATCCATGCTGCGCGTCGCAGCCGCCGCCGCACGGGTCGCGGCGCGGACCTGCTCCCGGGCCTGCGCCATCGCCTGCTTCTGCTCGCGCATCGCCACCGCCTGCGCACGGCTCGCCTCGACGCCGGCGCGGCGCGCTTCCTCCGCGGCCTGGCGCAGCTGCGGTCCCAGCAGCTCCATCTGCCGGCCGACCTCCTGCAACGCCAGCTGCGCGGCCTGGATACCCAGCTCGCCCGCACTGTCGGCCAGCGCGGCATGCTCCGGGCCGAGTTCAGCGAGCACGGCATCGTGGGCCTCGCGGCGGGCATCCGCGATGGCGCGGCCGATCTCGCGGCGATCTTCCTCGCTCAGCCATCCACCCTGCACGCTTGGCGCGGGAGCGGCCGCCGGCATGGGCGCGGCCGCGACCGCCGGTGGCGGGGCAGGCGGCGCGGCGGGAGCGGCCGCCTGGGCCGGCGCCGCCGGCGGCAGCGGAGCCACCGGCGCAGGGCTGCGATCGGCCCCGGCAGGCACGGTGACCGCTGGCGTTTCGCCCGGCGCGGCGGTGCCGGCGACCAGCCGCAGCGGCGTGATCGCCGCGATGGCCACCGCGCCGAGCAGCAGGCGCGTGCCCCAGCCCGGCGTGCCGGCGGCGTGTTGCAGCAACGTCAGGCGGCGCTTGAGGCTGAGGAAACTGGGCGAGGCGCTGGCCAGGCCGGCGTGCGGGCGCCGCGCCACGCCGAGCTGCACCAGCAGGCGTCCGTAGTCGTGCGCGCAGCGGCGGTTGCCCGCGACCACCGCCGCATCGCAGGCGGCCTCGCGCGCGATGCCGTACTCGCGCACGGCCAGGTGCACCGCCGGATGGAAGAAGAACAGGTGCTGGGCCAGCGCCGGCACCAGGCCCAGCCACAGGTCGCGGCGGCCCAGGTGGACCAGCTCATGGGTCAGCGCCATGTCGAGGTCGTCGTCGTTCATCGTGGCGAACCGGCGCGCCGGCAGCAGCAGCACCGGCCGCCACGGTCCCACCAGCTGCGGCGAATCGATCGCATCGCTGACCCGCAGTTGCGGTGCCTGGCGCAGCCCGTGCGCCTCGGCGGCCAGGCGCAGCGCCGCATCGAGGCGCGCGTCCGGGCACGGTCGCGCATCGCGCAGCAGGCGACGGCTGGCGCGGAAGGCGAACGCGGTGCGCAAGGCCAGCACCAGCACGCCGGCCAGCCACAGCGCCGCCACGGCATGGGTCCAGTCGAACCGCATTGCGCCGGCCGCCGGCGCGGCATCGGCAGCGGCCAGCGCCGGCACGACCATGGCCTCGACCTGCGCCGCCGGCAACAGCGGCAGCTCGACCGCGCCCGGCGCGAACAGGCCGACCAGCGCCTGCAGCGCGACCAGCCACCACAGCCAGCACTGGCTGGCGGCAGGCAGGCGCTTGAAGCCGCGGCACACCAGCCAGACCAGGCCGGCGAGCAGCAGCGTCTGCACGCTGGTCGCGGCCAGGCGTCCCAACAGCATGTCCAGGAACGTGTCCATCGTTCAGCCCTCCCGCCGCTGCGATTGCAGCTTGCTCACCAGCGCTTCCAGTTCGGCCAGCTCGTCGTCGCTGACCTCGGCCCGCTCGGACATCCACGCCACGAACGGCGACAGCGAGCCTTGCAGGGTCTTCTCGACGAAATGCCCGATGGTGTTGCCGAGCACTTCGTCCTGTTGCGCGGTGGCGGCGTAGCGGTACACGCCGTCGACCCGGCGGCGGCGCAGGTAGGCCTTGGCGCGCAGGCGCTCCATCATGGTCAGCACGGTCGAGCGCGCCAGCCCGCGCGCCTCGCCGAAGCCGGCGGCGACCTCGCCGACGCTGGCCTCGCCGTGTTCGTCGATGTACTGCAGCAGGGCCAGTTCCTGGTCCCCGATCGTCTTGCGGCGCATGGCCCGCCTCCATGACTACAGATGTCGCCACGCTACGTGGTGGCGACATCTGTAGTCAATAGGTCGTTCGGCACATCGGAATGCGACCGTGGTCACACCGTGGGGCGGGATCAGCCCTGCGGCCCGCCCATGACCGGCAGGATCGCGCCGGAGATGTAGCTGGCGGTGACCGGCGAGGCCAGGAACACGTAGGCCGGCGACAGCTCCTCCGGCTGCGCCGGGCGGCCCATCGCGCTGTCCTTGCCGAACTCGGCCACCGCCTCGGCCGGCTTGTCGGCGGGATTGAGCGGGGTCCATACCGGGCCGGGCGCGACCGCGTTGACGCGGATGCCGCGCGGTTGCAGCTGGCCGGCCAGTGCCATCGTGAAGGCATGGATGGCGCCCTTGGTCGCCGAGTAGTCCAGCAGCGCCTTGCTGCCGAACAGGCCGGTCTCCGAACCGGTGTTGATGATGCAGCCGCCGCGGCCGAGGTGCGGCACCGCTGCGCGCGCCATGCGGAAGTAGCCGCCGATGTTGGTGTCCAGCGTCATCTGCAGGTGCTCGTCGGTGAGGTCCTCGATGGCGTCGGCGTGCAGCTGGAACGCCGCGTTGTTGACCAGGATGTCGAGCCCGCCGAACGCTTCCACCGTCTGCCGCACCGCGTCCTCGCAGAACGCGCTGTCGCGCACGTCGCCCGGCAGCAGCAGGCAGCGCCGGCCTTCGGCCTCGACCTGCCGGCAGGTGGCCTGCGCATCCTCGTGTTCGTCGAGGTAGACCAGCGCCACGTCGGCGCCCTCGCGCGCGAACAGCACCGCCACCGCGCGGCCGATGCCGGAGTCGCCGCCGGTGACGATCGCGCGCATGCCCTTGAGCTTGTCGCTGCCCAGGTAGTCGGGCGCGAGATAGCGCGGTTCGACCGCCAGCTCGTGCTCGTTGCCGGGCTTGCGCAGGTGCTGGGCCGGCAACGGGTTCTCCGGCTGGCGGCGCGCGCCGGCCTGGGTCGGTTTCTTGGCCGCCTTCTTGGACGCCTTCCTGGCGGTCTTGGCGGCGTCCTTGCGATCGACCTTGCGCTGCAGGGTGCGCTGGCGGCCGGCGGTCTTTCCGGCGGCGGCGGAGGCGGTCTTGCGAGTGGCCATGGGGCGGTGATCTCCGTGTGGGGGAACAGTCAGGCGCGATCGGCCACGCCCTGCACGCCGGCGTGGCGCGCGCAGCTGGCGCAGCAGTAAATGGCGCCATCGCTCTCCACGCCATGGCCGACGATGCGGCACTGGCAATGCGCGCAGGCCGGGGCGAACGCGTGGATGGCGCACTCGAACGAGTCGAACGTGCCGCTGCGCCCCCCCTGGGACAGGGTGAACGCCTTGTCGTAGTCGTTGCCGCAGACGTCGCAGACGGGCATGGCGGGAATCCTCCATCGCGCGTGGGATCGCATTGCAGCCTGCCGGCCGGATCGATCAGGCCCGGTGACGAACGCGGGCAACACCTTCATGCCGCGCACACGCGCGCCGGGCCAAGCTCGCCGGAAAAACGCACGGAGAAACGCCATGTCCCGCCATTTCGCCCTGGCCGCCGCCGCGGTGCTCCTGTCCGCCTGCAGCACCGCGCAAGTAGCCCAGGTGCAGCCCATCGACGGCGTCATCTCCGGGCAGTGCCATACCGACAAGGTCCGCGGCGCGGTGGGGTTGGCGGCCGCGCCGCAGACCGTCGAACGCGCGCGCGTGGACAGCGACAGCCTTTCCGTCGACGTGAGGCGCGGCACGCGCGCCGCTACCGGCGGCACGGCCAGCGGCGCGGCCGATCCGGCCCAGGGCGCCAGCGAATCCGGCGGCGACCGCCTGGTCATCGAGAAGGGCCCGACCAACAACATCACCGCGATCTACTGCGGCTGACCGGCACCGCTCCGGCCGGGGCGCACGGATCAGGAGGACCTGCGCCGCCGGTGCGCGCGCGCCAGGAACCGCAACGCGGCCTGCTCCCACTGCCGCTCGCCGCGCCCCCCGGCGGCGAGCGATTGCAACGCGCCCTCGCGCCACGCCTCGAACACGCAAGGATCGATGTAGGCCTTGCGGCACACCGCCGGCGTGTTGCTCAGCGCCTGCGCGACCTCGCGGACCACCTCGTTCTGCGCCTGCCGCAGCGCGCGCTCGCTGCGCGGCTCGGGCAGGGGCCGCCGCGCCAGCCGCTGCAGCGCGGCCAGCGTGCCGCCCCAGGTCCGGAAGTCCTTGGCGGTGAAGTCCTCGCCGGTGGCCTCGCGCAGGTAGTCGTTGACCATGCCCGAGTCGACCGGCTGCAGCGTCCCGTCGTCGTCGCGGTATTGGAACAGCGCCTGGCCAGGCAGTTGCTGGCAGGCGCGCACCAGCTTGACCAGGCGCGCGTCGTCGATCGCGACGTCGTGTTCCTGCCCGCCCTTGCCGCGGAACTTCAGCCGCGCCCGGCCGCCGCTCAGGAACTCCAGGTGCCGGTTGCGCAGCGTGGTCAGGCCGTAGGAACGGTTGCTGCGGGCGTACTCGGCGTTGCCGACGCGCACCAGCGTCTCGGCCATCAGCGCGACCACGATCGCCAGCACCTTCCCGCGCGGGAAGCCCGGCAGCGCCAGGTCGCGGCGCAGGCGGCGGCGCAGCTTCGGCAGCGCCCGGCCGAAGGCGGCCACGCGCTCGAACTTGCCGTCGCCGCGCACCTGCGCCCAGTCGGGGTGGTAGCGGTACTGCTTGCGCCGCCGCGCATCGCGCCCGGTCGCCTGCAGGTGGCCGTCGGCGCGCCGGCAGATCCACACCTCGGTGTAGGCTGGGGGAATGGCCAGCGCGCGGATCCGCTGCAACGTCTCGCGGTCGGCGATGCGGGCGCCGTCCGCGTCGTGGTAGCTGAAGCCCTTGCCGGCGCGCCGGCGCCGGATCCCGGGCTGGTCGTCGCTGACGTAGACCAGCCCCGCGGCGCGCGCGGCCTGGCGCACTTCGTGCAGGGCATCGGCGATGGCGCGCGCGGAAACGGTGGATTTCATGCGGGACGGGCGAGGGGGTACCCGGCCGGATTGTTGGCGGGCCGGTGCGCAGAAGGCGTCAACGCGCGCGGCCACGCCTGCATCGCCCGCGGCTTGTGCTTATGCTGTCGGCCCGCCCCCACTCCGGAGATCCCGATGAGGAACGAGCTGACCGCCTTCCGTCCGCGTGCCACCGGCCTGCTGCTGGTGTCCGCCCTGGTCCTGTCGTTGGCCGCCTGCCAACCGCCGGCGCCGGACGAACAGGAAGCCGTCGGCGCCCGCGCCCAGCAGGCCGCGGAGGCGGCCGCCACCCCGGCCCCCGCCACCGCGCCCGAGGCGCCCCCGGTCGGCACCTGCGATGCCACCCAGGCGCAGGCGCTGGTCGGCCAGCCGCTCACCGACGAGGCGACCCGGCAAGCGCAACAGGACACCCAGGCCAAGCACGTGCGCGTGCTCAAGCCCGGGCAGGCCGTGACGATGGAATTCGACGGCGAGCGGCTCAACATCGAGGTCGACGCGGACAACGTCGTCACCGGCGTGCGCTGCGGCTGACCGGCGCCCTCCGGAAGGGGTGCGCGCGGGGCCCGCGAAAGCCAAGCGCAGCAACGGTTTCCGGGCGTTCTCGTTGCACTTGCAACCGCAGTTGCGGCACCGCACCAACATGTGATGTAGTCGGTCGTCCGGTGACCTAACGAATGCGCTCCACGGAATGAGCGGGGACGTCAGTCGCCGCTTCTCCGGATCGCAACGAGGCACGCATGGCCCCCCGCACTCGCCAAGGGCTCCAAGACCCAGGTCTCTACGACGCACGCGACGAACGCGATGCGTGTGGCTTCGGCATGGTCGTCCAGCTGGACGACCAGCCGTCCCGATCGCTGGTGGACACCGCGATCGCCGCGCTCTCGCGCATGACCCACCGCGGCGGCGTCGCCGCCGACGGCCTCACCGGCGACGGCTGCGGCCTGCTGATCCGCAAACCCGACCCGTTCCTGCGCGCGCTGGCGCGCGAGGCCGGCATCGCGATCGGCGCGCGCTACGCGGCCGGCGTGGTGTTCCTGCCGCACGCCGAGGCCGACGCCGCGCGCTGCCGCGAGGAACTGGAGGCGCAGCTGCGCCGCGCCGGCGCCGAGCCGCGCGGCTGGCGCGTGGTGCCGACCGACGACCGCGTCTGCGGAGAACTGGCCAAGGACACCCTGCCGCGCATCGAGCAGGTGTTCGTCGACGCCGGCGCCGGGCAGGGCGACGACGCCTTCGCGCTCTCGCTGTTCCTGGCCCGCCGCCGCGCCGAGCAGGCGCTGCGCGGGCACGCCGACTTCTACGTCACCACGCTCTCGCCGAGCGCGGTCAGCTACAAGGGCATGGTGCTGCCGGACAAGCTGAGCACGTTCTACCCGGACCTGCAGCGCAGCGAACTGGCCTCCAGCGCGGTGGTGTTCCACCAGCGCTTCTCCACCAACACGCTGCCGCGCTGGCCGCTGGCGCACCCGTTCCGGATGCTGGCGCACAACGGCGAGATCAACACCATCGAGGGCAACCGCCGCTGGGCGCAGGCGCGCAGCAAGGTCTGGAAGACCCCGAGGTTCGACATCGCCGAGTTCGACCCGGTGATCTCGATGCACGGCTCGGACTCGCAGAGCCTGGACAACATGCTCGAGCTGCTGGTCGCCGGCGGCATGGACCTGCTGCAGGCGCTGCGCATCCTGGTGCCGCCGGCCACCCAGTCGCTGGAGTTCAAGGACGCCGACCTGGCCGCGTTCTACGAGTTCCACGGCCTGAACACCGAACCGTGGGACGGCCCGGCCGGCATCGTCGCCTGCGACGGCCGCTATGCCGCCTGCACGCTCGACCGCAACGGCCTGCGCCCGGCGCGCTGGATGCTGACCTCCGACCGCCACTTCCTGGTCGCCTCCGAGGCCGGCGTGTGGGAACTGCCGGCCGAGCGCGTCACCCGCAAGGGCAAGCTCGGCCCCGGCGAGATGATGGCGATCGACCTCAAGCGCGGCGACCTGCTCGACAGCGACGCGATCGACCGCATCAACCGCGCGCGCGCGCCGTACAAGCAATGGCTGCAGCAGGGCGTGACCTACCTGCAGACCGAGCTGATCGACCCGTCGCTGGCCGAGGAGCCGTTCGACGAGAAGACCCTGCGCAGCTACCACAAGCTGTTCCAGCTCAGCACCGAGGAAGTGGAACAGGTGCTGCGCCCGCTCGCCGAGACCGAGCAGGAAGCCACCGGCTCGATGGGCGACGACACCCCGATGGCGGTGCTCAGCCAGCACACCCGGCCGCTGTACGACTACTTCCGCCAGGCGTTCGCGCAGGTCACCAACCCGCCGATCGATCCGCTGCGCGAGAACTGCGTGATGTCGCTGACCACCCAGCTCGGCAAGGAGACCAACGTCTTCCACGCCGGCCCGGAGACGGTCAACCACGTCATCCTGAACTCGCCGGTGCTGAGCCAGCGCAAGCTGCGCCAGCTGCTGAAGATGGAGCAGTACGTCGAGCGCAACCGCCTGATCGATTTGTCCTACTCGGTCGAGGAAGGGCTGAAGGCCGGCATCGAGCGGATCTGCCGCGAGGCCGAGCAGGCCGCGCGCGACGGCGCGGTGATGCTGCTGCTGTCCGACCGCTACCCGGTGCCGGACCGTCCGATGGTGCACGCATTGCTCGCCACCGGCGCGGTCCACCACCACCTCTCGGCCAAGGGCCTGCGCTGCGACGTCAACCTGATCATCGAGACCGGCACCGCGCGCGACCCGCACCACATGGCGTGCCTGCTCGGCTTCGGCGCCACCGCGGTGTACCCGTACCTGGCCTACCAGACCCTGTTCGACCTCAATCGCCGCGGCATCCTCAAGCTCAAGCGCGGCAGCGGCGAGCCGATGCAGATCGGCCCGAGCTACCGCAAGGGCATCATCAAGGGGCTGAGCAAGATCATCTCCAAGATGGGCATCGCCACCATCGCCAGCTACCGCGGCGCGCAGCTGTTCGAGATCGTCGGCCTCGACGCGGACGTGGTCGCGCTGTGCTTCCCCGGCACCGTCTCGCGCATCGGCGGCGCCAACCTGGCGCGGCTGGACACCGAGGCGCGCGAGCTGGCCGCGCGCGCCTGGAACGACCAGCTCAAGCCGGAGGTCGGCGGGCTGCTCAAGTACGTGCATGGCGGCGAGTACCACATGTACAACCCGGACGTGGTGCTGACCCTGCAGCGCGCGACCCGCACCGGCAGCGCGGCGGACTGGCAGCGCTACACCGAGGCGGTGCACGCGCGCCCGCCGTCGGCGCTGCGCGACCTGCTGCAGCTGAAGAAGGCCGACGCGCCGACGCCGCTGGACCAGGTCGCCCCGGCCGAGGACGTGCTGCGCCGCTTCGACACCGCCGCGATCTCGCTCGGCGCGCTCTCGCCCGAGGCGCACGAGGCGCTGGCGATCGCGATGAACCGCCTGGGCGGGCGCTCCAACTCCGGCGAGGGCGGCGAGGACCCGGTCCGCTACGGCACCGAGAAGCGCTCCAAGATCAAGCAGGTCGCCTCCGGCCGCTTCGGCGTCACCCCCGAGTACCTGGTCAACGCCGAGGTGCTGCAGATCAAGGTCGCCCAGGGCGCCAAGCCGGGCGAGGGCGGCCAGCTGCCCGGCCACAAGGTCAACGAGCTGATCGCGCGGCTGCGCTACGCCAAGCCGGGCATCGGCCTGATCTCGCCGCCGCCGCACCACGACATCTATTCGATCGAGGACCTGGCGCAGCTGATCTACGACCTCAAGCAGGTCAACCCGACCGCGCTGGTGTCGGTGAAGCTGGTCTCGCACGCCGGCGTGGGTACGATCGCCGCCGGCGTGGTCAAGGCCGGCGCCGACCTGATCACCGTGTCCGGCCACGACGGCGGCACCGGCGCCTCGCCGGTCAGCTCGATCCGCTACGCCGGCGTGCCGTGGGAGCTGGGCGTGGCCGAGTCGCACCAGGCGCTGGTCGCCAACGACCTGCGCGAGCGCACCATCCTGCAGACCGACGGCGGCCTGAAGACCGGCCTGGACGTGGTCAAGGCGGCGCTGCTGGGCGCGGACAGCTTCGGCTTCGGCACCGCGCCGATGATCGTGCTCGGCTGCAAGTACCTGCGCATCTGCCACCTCAACAACTGCGCGACCGGCGTGGCCACCCAGGACGAGCGCCTGCGCGAGGGCTATTTCACCGGCCTGCCCGAGCGCGTGGAGAACTTCTTCCGCCTGCTCGCCGAGGAGGTGCGCGGCTGGCTGTCGTACCTGGGCGCGAAGTCGCTGGACGAGATCGTCGGCCGCACCGACCTGCTCGAGCAGCTGCAGGTGGCGCCGCGCGAAGGCGTCGGCGTCGACCTGTCGCGGCTGCTCAAGAACGCCCGCTACGACGCCGCGCACTGCGCCGCGCAGCGCCTGTACGAATCGCCGGACAGCCTGGCCACGCAGATGGACGGCCTGCTCGCCGACGCGATCGCGAACAAGCGCGGCGGCGAGCACCGCTTCCTGATCCACAACACCGACCGCTCGATCGGCGCGCGCCTGTCCGGCGCGATCGCGCGCGCGCACGGCAACCACGGCATGGACGAGGCGCCGATCACGCTGCGCTTCCGCGGCACCGCCGGGCAGAGCTTCGGCGCGTTCAACGCCGGCGGCCTGCACATGGAGATCGAAGGCGAGGCCAACGACTACGTCGGCAAGGGCATGGCCGGCGGCCGGCTGGTGGTCCGCCCGCCGCGCGGGGCGCGCTTCGAGGCGCGCAACACCGCGATCATCGGCAACACCTGCCTGTACGGCGCCACCGGCGGCGAGCTGTTCGCGGCCGGCCGCGCCGGCGAGCGCTTCGCGGTGCGCAACTCCGGCGCGCTGGCGGTGATCGAGGGCGCCGGCGACCACTGCTGCGAGTACATGACCGACGGCATCGTGCTGGTGCTGGGCCGGGTCGGCCTGAACTTCGGCGCCGGCTTCACCGGCGGCATGGCCTACGTGCTGGACGTGGAGCGCGACTTCGTGGACCGCTACAACCACGAGCTGATCGACATCCACCGCATCTCGGCCGAGGGCTTCGAGAGCCACCGCCAGCACCTGCACGGGTTGATCGGCCGGCACCGCGAGCTGACCGGCAGCATCTGGGCGCAGCAGATCCTCGACGAGTTCCGCGATTACGTCGGCAAGTTCTGGCTGGTCAAGCCCAAGGCGGCCAGCATCGAGTCGCTGAGCGAATCGTTGCGCCGAGCCGCCTGACGGCGGCCCGTCGCAACGACGTGATTCGTGATTCGTGATTGGTGATTCGCAGGGGCGGCTGCCCACTATCCGATCACGATCCACTGCCGTTGCGAATCACGAATCACCAATCACGAATCACGGACACACCCCATGAGCCGCAAGCACGTCTTCCAATTCCTAGACCTCCCGCGCCAGATGCCGCAGCGCATCCCGGTGGAGCTGCGCACCTCCGGCGACTGGGGCGAGCTGTACGGCAAGTTCGGCAAGGAGGAAGCCCAGTACCAGGCCGGCCGCTGCCTGGACTGCGGCAATCCCTACTGCAGCTGGAAGTGCCCGGTGCACAACGCCATCCCGCAGTGGCTGCAGCTGGTGCAGGAGAACCGCATCGAGGAGGCCGCGGCGCTGTGCCATTCGACCAACCCGCTGCCGGAGGTGTGCGGCCGGGTCTGCCCGCAGGACCGCCTGTGCGAGGGCAGCTGCACGCTGGAGGAGTTCGGCGCGGTCACCATCGGCGCGGTCGAGAAGTACATCGTCGATACCGCGCTGGCGTCGGGCTGGCGCCCGGACCTGGGCGCGGTCGAGCCGACCGGCAAGCGCGTGGCGGTGATCGGCGCCGGTCCGGCCGGCCTGGCCTGCGCCGACCGGCTGGCGCGCGCCGGCATCCAGGCGGTGGTGTTCGACCGCTACGAGCAGATCGGCGGCCTGCTGCAGTTCGGCATCCCCAGCTTCAAGCTCGACAAGAGCGTGATCGCCAAGCGCCGCGAGGTGCTGGAAGGCATGGGCGTGCAATTCCGGCTCGGCATGGAGATCGGCAAGGACCTGACCATCGACGCGCTGGTGGACGAGTTCGATGCGGTCTTCGTCGGCACCGGCGCCTACCGCTACACCGACGGCGGCCTGCCGGGGCAGGACCTGAAGAACGTGCTGCCGGCACTGCCGTTCCTGGTGCAGAACAGCCGCATCGTCTCCGGCAACGACCCGTGGGGCCGGCCGATCGCCGGCTGGGAGGACAAGGTCGAACTGCCCGACCTGGCCGGCAAGCGCGTGGTCGTGCTCGGCGGCGGCGACACCGGCATGGACTGCGTGCGCAGCGCGATCCGCCTGGGCGCGGCCAAGGTGACCTGCGCCTACCGCCGCGACGAGGCCAACATGCCGGGCAGCGCGCGCGAGGTGGCCAACGCGCGCGAGGAAGGCGTGCGCTTCCTGTTCAACCGCCAGCCGCTGTCGATCGAGGGCGGCGCCGACGACGAGGCGATCGGCGTGACCGTGGTCGAGACCCGGCTCGGCGAGCCGGACGAACGCGGCCGCCGCAACGCCGAGCCGATCGAGGGCAGCGAATCGCTGCTGGAGGCCGACGTGGTGATCATCGCCTTCGGCTTCTCGCCGACGCTGCCGGAGTGGCTCTCGGCGCAGGGCGTGCAGGCGGCGCAGAACGGACGCATCGCGGTGGGCGGCAGCAAGCTGCCGTACCAGACCGCCAATCCCAAGCTGTTCGCCGGCGGCGACTGCGTGCGCGGCGCCGACCTGGTGGTCACCGCGGTGGCCGAGGGCCGCGACGCGGCCGCCAGCATCGCGCAGTGGCTGGGCGTGGCAGTGGCCGATCAGGCCGTGGCGGCCTGAAGATGCCCATCGCCTCGTAGAGCTTGCTGCGCTCTACGAGGTGAGGATGGCTGTCGTGGGAATCGGATGTCATCTATCCGCTGCAGCCGGGATGCCCCAGCCATCGTCCTCCGCGCAGACGGGGACCCATTGACTTGGAGCATGCCGCGCGGAGAGCCAAAGGCACTGGGTCCCCGCCTGCGCGGGGACGACGATAGAAAGATCGAAGGTGGCCTCACCACGATCATTTCGACCGCACCGATTCCCGCTACCGCTTCTACCCCCCGACCACCTGCCCATCTTCCTTGACGAACGGCGTCGCCAGCGGCGGCAGGATCTGCAGCGTCACTTCCGATGGCCGGCACAGCCGCGTGCCCAGCTCGGTCTCGACGAAGGGCCGGTTGATCAGGACCGGCTCGGCCAGCATCGCGTCGAGCAACGCCTCCTCGTCCAGCGCCGGATCGTCCAGCCCGCGCTCGCGGTAGGCCGGCTCCTTGGCGCGGATCGCCTCGCGCACGCCCAGCCCGGCCGCGGCGATCATCGCCTTCAGCCGCCCGCGGTCGGGCGGCTGCTTGAGGTACTCGATCACTTCCGGCTCGATGCCGGCATGGCGCAGCAGCGCCAGCACGTTGCGCGAGGTGCCGCAGCGCGGGTTGTGCCAGATCGTCGCGCGCATGTCAGGCCGCCTTGCCGAGCGTGGCCATGTCGATCACGAAGCGGTATTTCACGTCGCCCTTGAGCATGCGCGCATAGGCCTGCTCGATCTCGTCCATGCGGATCATCTCGATGTCGGAGACGATGCCGTGCCTGGCGCAGAAATCCAGCATCTCCTGGGTCTGGCGGATGCCGCCGATCAGCGAGCCGGCCAGGGTGCGGCGCTTCATGATCAGGTTGAACACGGTCGGCGCCGGGTGCGGATGCTCGGGCGCGCCGACCAGCACCATCGCGCCGTCGCGCTTGAGCGCGTTGAGGAACGGATCGAGGTTGTGCTGCGCGGCCACGGTGTTGAGGATGAAATCCAGCGAGTTCGCCTGCGCGGCCATCTGCTCGGGGTCCTTCGACACCACCACCTCGTCCGCCCCCAGGCGCAGCGCATCGGCGCGCTTTTGCTCGGAGGTGGTGAACAGCACGACCTTGGCGCCCATCGCCTTGGCGATCTTCACGCCCATGTGGCCCAGGCCGCCCAGGCCGACGATGCCGACCTTCTGACCGGGACCGACCTTCCAGTGCGCCAGCGGCGAATACGTGGTGATGCCGGCGCACAGCAGCGGCGCCACCGCGGCCAGCTCGTCTTCGCCGTGGCGGATCTGCAGCACGTAGTTCTCGTCCACGACGATGTGGTCGGAGTAGCCGCCGTAGGTGTTCTCGCCGCCGAACATCGGCCCGTTGTAGGTGCCGGTGAAGCCGGCCTCGCAGTACTGCTCCTCGCCTTCCCGGCAGGACGGGCAGGTGCGGCAGCTGTCGACCATGCAGCCGACGCCGGCGATGTCGCCGACCTTGAAGCCCTTCACCTCGCTGCCGACCGCGCTGACCCGGCCGACGATCTCGTGGCCCGGCACCGACGGATAGAGCGTGTTCTGCCATTCGTTGCGCACGGTGTGCAGGTCGGAATGGCAGACGCCGCAATAGAGGATGTCGATGCGAACGTCGTGCGGGCCGGGCTCGCGGCGCTCGAAGGAGAACGGGGCGAGCGCCTGGTCGGCGGAACGGGCGGCATAGCCGTGGGCATGGCTCATGGTGGATCTCCGGAAAGGGCACGGCCACGGTGGCGTGCGCGTACCGTGCCGGGCAGGTGAGGGGATGCGCCAAGCTTAGACCACTGCCGCGTTGCGGCGGCATGACACAGCGTTGTGCCCAGGCGCTTGCGGTCGCGGTCGCATCGGTTCCGCGAACCGTTCCGCAGAACCGCGCACGGGATGGCGTCGTCCATGCCGCGCTAACGAAACCGCGCCTAGGCTCTGGTCGGTTGTGTCCGCCCCCGCGCGGCACGCCATCCCGACATTTCCCCCGCTGTCAGGAGTCCCGCCCCATGACGATCCGTTCCCGCTCGCGCCGGCGATCCGCCCTGTTGCTGGCACTGGCCCTGCTGTCCGCGCCGCTGGCGCATGCCGCCGACGCGCTGAAGTACGCCGGCGTCAACCTCGCCGGCGCCGAGTTCAATTCCGGCAAGCGCCCCGGCGTGCTCTACAAGGACTACACCTATCCGGCCGCCTCCGACTACGCCTACTTCGCCGGCAAGGGCATGAACATCGTGCGCCTGCCGTTCCTGTGGGAGCGCCTGCAGCCCCAGGCGGGAGGCGAGCTGGACGCTGAGCAGCTCGCGCTGCTGAAGAAGGCGGTCGAGCAGGCCAAGGCCAACGGCCTGCACCTGATCCTGGACGTGCACAACTACGCCAAGTACAACGGCACCCGGATCGACCAGCTCGAAGGCGGCAGCGCCGCGCTGGCCGACCTGTGGAAGCGGCTGGCCGGCGAGTTCGGCAACGACGATGCGGTGATCTTCGGCCTGATGAACGAGCCCAACGGCATCTCCGCCACCGACTGGGCCGCCGTCGCGCAGGCCTCGATCAACGCGATCCGCACCGCCGGCGCGCGCAACCTGATCCTGGTGCCGGGCACGGCCTATACCGGCGCCCACAACTGGGTCAGCGGCGGTTACGGCGCCACCACCAACGCCCAGGCGCAGGACGACCTGCACGATCCGCTGAACCGCTACGCGGTCGAGCTGCACCAGTACCTGGACGCCAACTACAGCGGCACCAGCGCCGACTGCGCCAGCCCGACCATCGGCGCGGACAAGCTGCGCGGCGTCACCGCCTGGCTGCGCGAGCAGGGCAAGCAGGGCTTCCTCGGCGAGTTCGGCGCCGCCGACAACGAGACCTGCCGCCAGGCCCTGGACGGCCTGCTCGCCTTCCTCGAGGAGAACCGCGACGTCTGGCTGGGCTGGACCTACTGGGCCGCCGGCGCCTGGTGGAGGCCGGACTATCCGTTCAACGTGCAGCCCAGCAAGGAAGGCGCCGACAAGCCGCAGATGGAGATCCTGGTACCGCACGCGAAGAAGGTGACGGGGGCGCCGTAGCGGTTCCGTCACCCGGCCTGCCGCAAGCGCGCTGTGGGAGCGACTTCAGTCGCGACCGAAGTCGCTCCCACAGAAGCTATCTCCGCGCCTGCGCACTAGACTTCCCTCTCCATCACGCCGAGGGGATCGCACGCATGCGTCTGGGACTGGCCGCCAACCAACTCCACCACCAGGGCGAGGATGCCGCGCTGTTCCGCTGGCTGCGCGCCTGCGAAGCCGGCATCCGCGAGCTCGGCCTCGGCCTGCATGCGGTCGGCCGCACCTACGACGCCATCGAACGCGCCGGCCTGCTGCGCGGCCACCCCGGCCTGAAGCGCTATCCCTACGGGCGCGAGGGCGGCCTGATGAAGCTGGTCGCCGAAGTGGTCGGGCTGGAAGGCGCCGAGCGCACGCTCGACGGCGCGGTCTACCTGATCGATCCGGTCGACCCGTCCTCGATCTTCCCCGAGGCGATCGCGCTCAAGCGCCAGTGCGTGATCCATGGCAAGCCGTTCATATCGACCGTCGCTTCGGCGCGCGACTGGGTCGAGATGGAACGCATCCATGCCGGCCTGGCCCCGGACCCGGGCGCCGACGACCTGCACGCGCTGGAAGCGCAGACGCTGGCGCTGATCGCGCACGACGCGATGAAGCCGCAGATGCTGGCCTTCGCCGCCGAGCACTTCGACCTGCTGTCGCGCTTCGCGCACCGGGTCGGCACCGGCACCACCGGCCAGCGCCTCAACGAGATGGCCTGGAGCCGCGGCTGGCCGCAGGACCGCCCCTGGGTGCAGCGCTACGAAAGCGGTCCGATGGGCGGCGACGCCCAGATCGCCGACCGCGTGCTGGAAAAGGACTGCCAGCGCGCGGTGTTCTTCGAGGACCCGCACGTCGCCCGCCAGCACGAAGCCGACATCCAACTGCTGGAACGCGCCGTCACCACCGTCACCGACCACGCCGTGTGCATCACCTCCCCGGCTGTCGCCGCACGCTGGGCCAAGGCCGTGCAATTGCGCCGGGAGCGGACAACAGCCGCCTGACCGATACGCAAGCGCAGCTGCGGGCGCGTGGGCGGTGTGCGCTTGATCGGCCGTTCGGCTGCTGAAAAGCGCTTCTCGCTTCCTCGGGGATGCCGACAGTCGAGATTACGCGAGCAGGGAGATGGCACGGGCGAGACGGATCGCGAGCAAGCCGCCAGGCTCCGCCTGGGAACGACGATGAGGAGGCAGGGAAGACACATGCCGCCGCCCTAAAAGAACCCGCCCACCGTACGCTCCATTCCCCGTCATCGCCATGTCATCCCCCGCCACGAAAATCCCCGCCTTTTCACGGTGCAGGGGGAATGCATGGTGGTGGGGTTGCTTCGTCGCGTCGTCCTGGCCGCTTGCCTGGCATTGCCCTTGTGCGCCCAGGCGCAGGAACCCGAACGCCTGCGCATCCACGGCTCCAACACCATCGGCGAACGGCTGATGCCCGCCCTGGTGGAGGACTGGCTGCGTTCCATCGGCTACGGCGACCTGCAACGCGCCTCGCCCTCCGCGGCGCTCACCGAAATACGCGCCGTGCGCGACGGCCAGTCCCTGCTCGTGCAGATCGACCGGCGCGGCTCGACCCACGGCCTGCAAGCGCTGGTCCAGGGCCAGGCCGAACTGGCCATGAGCACGCGCCCGCCGAACGCCGCCGAGCGCGAGGCCGGCTGGCAGCTCGGCGACCTGTCCTCGCCCGACCAGCAGTTCGTGCTCGCGCGCAACGGCGCGCGCGTGCTGGTCGCGCAGGACAACCCGCTGCGCCAGCTCGATCTCGAGCAACTGCGCGCGCTGCTGGCCGGACGCGTCGGCAACTGGAAGCAGCTCGGCGGCGCCGACCGCCCGTTGCACCTGCTCTGCAGCGATGGCGGTGCCGGGCTGGCCGACTACCTGCGCCAGCGCGTCGGGGCGCTGGAGCGGCGCGCCTGCACCCGCACGCTGCGCGACCTGCGCGCGGTCGCGGCCGCCGTGGCCGCCGACCCGCAGGCGATCGCGCTGGTCGAGCTGGCCACGCCGGCGGTCGCCGGCACGCGCGCGCTGGCGGTTTCCGACGGCGGCATCGCCGTGCGGCCGGACGCGGTCGGCGTGCGCAGCGAGGACTATCCGCTGGTGCAGCGCTACACCGTCTACGGCGGCCAGATGATGTCCGCGCTGGGCCGCAGCCTGGCGCTGTACCTGCTCGGCCCCTCGGCGCAGCGCGTGGTGGCGCGCCAGGGATTCGACGCGATGACGCTGCCTCCCCCGGCCGGCGATGCGGCGCCCGCCGCGGCCGCGGACGACGCGTATGGCCAGGCCGTCGCCGGCGCGGTGCGCCTGCCGCTGGGCGTGCGCTTCGACCTGCGCTCGCTCAGCACGATGTTCGAGGGCGGCTCGGCCCAGGACCTGGACCGGCTGGTGGCCTGGATGCAGCAGCCGCAATACCGGCACCGGCCGCTGGCGGTGGTCGGCTTCGCCAACGCGGACCCGGCGAACAAGCTGTTCCCGACCATCGCCAGCAACGATCGCGCCGACATCGTGGCCGGCTACCTCGCCGAGCGCGGCATCGTGGTGCAGCGCGCGCGCGGCCTGGGCGCGGTCCGGCCGCTGGCCGGCGCGTCCGACCCGGCCGCGCGCCAGCGCAACGAACGCGTGGAGATCTGGCTGCTCTAGCGTCCGCGCGTGCCGTCGCGGCGGGATCGCGCCGGCCAGGCCGGGTTCACCTGGCTGAACCCCCGCTCCCGGGCCGGCGCGGTTTTCACCCGCGCGCGATCCCCGGCTGCCGACGATGGCCTCTCCCACACTCCCAGGAGGAGATGCCGATGCGCACGACGATGCATACGACCCTGCTGGCCACCGCGCTGGCCATGGCCGGCGCCGTCCCCAGCGCCTTCGCCCAGGGGCAGGCGCCCGCGGGCGAAGCGATGACCGAGGCCCAGGTCACCGCGCTGCTGGCCGGCAAGGGTTTCCGGAACGTCCATGACGTGAAGTTCGAGCACGGCCTGTGGCAGGCCGATGCCGACAGCGGCGACGGCAAGGACGTGGACCTGAGGATCGACCCGGTGAGCGGCCGCATCTACGGCGACCAGAAGACCTCGCGCCTGGGCGAGGCCGACATCCGCGCGGCGCTGGCGGCCGGCGGCTATTCCAAGGTCCACGACCTCAAGTTCGGGGACGGCCTGTGGCAGGCCGAGGCGGAGCGCCCCGGCGGCCAGGACGCCGTGGTGTACGTGGATCCCAACGACGGCCGGGTGATCGGCTCGCAGAACGACTGAGCCCGCCTCGCCCGGCACGGCGGGAACGCCCCTCTCCCCGCGGGAGAGGGGCGCCGGGATCACTTGGCGGCCTTGCCCGCCATCATGCGGTCGCGCGCGGCCTTGAACGGATTGCCCTGGTACCAGTTGGGCCAGCGGTCGCCCGCCGCCAGTTCCTTGCCGACGCCGTACAGCGCCTGCAGGTCCTCGACGTTGCCGTCGAGCTTCCAGGTGGCCGGGTCGAACTGGTCGCACGGCGCGTGGTAGCACCTGGCGTAGTCCTCGGCGGCCTTGCGGCCGGCCGCGGTGCCGCCCTCGCGCAGGTCCTCGCCGCCGTCGGCGTACAGCGCCGGCACGCCGGCCTTGGCGAAGTTGAAGTGGTCCGAGCGGAAGTACGAGCCGTTCTGCGGCGAGGCCTCGCCGTGCAGCACGCGGCCCTGCATCGCGGCGATCGGCTTGAGGATGTCCTCCAGTTCCGAGCTGCCCATGCCGACCACGGTGATGTCCTTGGCCCGCCCGGCGATCGACATGGCGTCGATGTTGATCACGCCTGCGATCTTGTCGAGCGGGAAGGTCGGGTGCGCGACGTAGTACTGCGAACCGAGCAGGCCCGACTCCTCCAGCGTCACCGCCAGGAACACCACCGAGCGCTGCGGCTTCGGGTCCTGGTGCGCGAACGCCTCGGCGACCTCGAGGATGCCGGCCACGCCGGTCGCGTTGTCCACGGCGCCGTTGTAGATGTTGTCGCCGCTCTCGCCCTCGTGCTTGCCGAGGTGGTCCCAGTGCGCCATGTACAGCACCGCCTCGTCGGCACGGCTGCTGCCCGGCAGCACGCCGACCACGTTGCGCGAGGTCTTCTGCGCGATCGTGCTCTTCAGGTCCACCGACCAGGTGGCCTTCAGCGGCACCGGCTTGAAGCCGCGCTTGCTCGCCGCCTTGTACTCCTCGTCGAGGTCGAGCCCGGCGTCGGCGAACAGCTGGCGCGCCACGTCGCGGGTGATCCAGCCCTGCACCGGCAGGCGCGGCGCCGGGTCGTCCTTGGCCGGCAGGTCGTACTGCGCGCCGGACCAGGAGTTCTTGACCACGTCCCAGCCGTAGCTGGCGCCGGGCGTGTCGTGGACGATCAGCGCCGCCGCCGCACCCTTGCGCGCGGCTTCCTCGAACTTGTAGGTCCAGCGCCCGTAGTAGGTCATGCGCTTGCCTTCGAACAGCGTGTCGTCGCCGGTGTGGAAGCCCGGGTCGTTGACGAACATCACCACCGTCTTGCCCTTCCAGTCCTGCCCGGCGTAGTCGTTCCACCGCTGCTCGGGCGCGTCCACGCCATAGCCGACGAACACCAGCTCGCTGCCGTCGATCTTCACCTCCGGCTGGCCGGTGCGCGTGCCCACCACGATGTCGTCGCCGAACTTCAGCGTGCGGCTCTTGCCGCCGGACACCAGGACCGGCGCGGTGCGCTCGTCGGCGGTGGTCTCCACCATCGGTACTTCCTGGAACCAGCTGTCGCCGTTGCCCGGCTGCAGGCCGATGCGCTGCATCTGGTCGCGGATGTAGTTGACGGTCTTTTCCTCGCCGGCGGTGCCGGGGCCGCGGCCCTCGAAGTCGTCGGAGGCCAGGGTCTTCACCAGCTCGGCGAAATCGCCCTGGGTGATCTCCGGCGAGAACGCGTGCGCGCTGGCCGGGGCGGCCGCGCTCGCGGCGGTGTCGGGTTGCGCGGGCGCGGCGGGCGCCGCCTCCGGTTCGCGCTTGCACGCTGCCAGCGCCGCGGTCGCGGCCAGGCAGAGCAGGATCTTGCGGGACATCGGGACTCCTCGGTTCGACGAAGCCCCGATTCTAGGACGTGTCAATCGCCCGGGGCGACCTCGCTGTCGAAGGTCTGCGCGGTGGCGCCGCTGACGCTGCCGACCTTGGCGGTGCGATGCACGTACAGGGTGACCTCGCGCTCGAACTCGAGCGAGCCGTCGACCACCGCGTTCGGCCCGATCACCACCCGCGGCTTGCGCGCCGGCTTGAACGAGAGGCTGAAGCCGGGCTTGCGGATCGCGATGTCGCCGGTCACGTGCGAACCGACGCCGACGGTGATGTCGCCGCTGACCGTCTCGATGCCGCCTTGCAGCCGGGTGTCGACCAGCCCGATGCTGCCGTTGACGGTCTCCAGGCCGCCGCGCACCTCACTGCCGCGGTCGATGAACACCCCGCCGTTGACCGTCTCGATGCCGCCGTCGACGATCGCCTGCGCGCCCACGTTGATGCTGCCGTTGACGGTGGACAGCCCGCGGGTCTGCGCATGCGCGCCGACCGAGATGCCGCCGTTCACGGTCTGCGCCTCGCGCACCTTCGCGCCCTCGCCGATCTCGATGCTGCCGTTGACCGTGTCCAGGTCGCCGTACTGCCGGCCGGCCTCGGCGACGATGCGGCCGTTGACCTTGCTGATGTCCTCGTCGGCCCAGGCCGGGCCCGCGGCCAGGGCGACCGCCAGCCCCAGCGCCAGATGCAAACGGTTCATCGCTACCTCCCGCCGGTGGCGGCATTGCCTGATTCCGCGGCGATCACACCACGCTTGGCTACAATCCGCACCTGTCTGAAGTCACTGGACCTTCCCGCTTGCATCCGCCTTCCCGCCGCAAGGACATGCCGCTCCGGCTCGCCGCCGGCCTGACCCTGGCCGCGGTCCTGGCCAGCGGGATCGCCGGTCCCGGCCAGGCGCAGAACCAGCGCGAGACCGAGCGCAAGCTCGCACAGATGCAACGCGAGCTGAAGAGCATCAGCGAGGAGCGGCGCAAACTCGAAGGCCAGCGCGGCGAAGCCGCGCGCAAGCTGCGTGAAGCGGACGAGAAGGTGGCCCGCTCGGCGCGCCAGCTGGCGCAGACCGAAAGCGCCCTGCGCGAGCAGCAGCAGACGCTGGCCGAGCTGCAGGACAGGCGCGAGCGCCTGCGCAGGAGCCTGGAGGCGCAGCGCGCGCAGCTGGCCGCGCTGCTGCGCGCGGCCTACCAGGTCGGCGGCAACGCGCCGCTCAAGCTGCTGTTGTCGCAGGACAGCGCCGCCGACGCCAATCGCGTGCTGGCCTACCACCGCTACGTGCAGAACGAGCGCGCCGCGAAGATCCAGGGCCTGACCGCCGACCTGCAGTCGCTGCAGCAGGTCGAGCAGGAGATCCAGTCGCGCCAGCAGGCGCTGGCCGAGGCCAGGCAACAGCAACAGCAGCAGACCGGCGCGCTGCAGCGCGACCGCAAGCAACAGGCCAGCACCGTCGCCCAGCTGGACGATCGCTACAAGGAGCGCAGCGAGCGCGAGAAGGCGCTCGGCGAGGACACCAAGGCGCTGGAGAAGCTGCTGGCGAACCTGCGCGCCGCGGCCGCGCGGGCCGAAGCCGAACGCCGTGCCGCGGCCAAGCGCGCCGCCGAGCAGGCCGCCGCCGAAGCCAAGGCCGGGGGCAGCCGCAAGCCCGGCAAGACGCCGCCGAAGGTCGTCGCCAACGCGCCGGCGCCCAAGGTCGGCGGCCTGAGCTGGCCGGTCTCGGGCAACCTGCTCGCGCGCTTCGGCGGCACCCTGCCGGACGGGCGCACCAGCAACGGCGTGCTGATCGGCGCACCGCTCGGCAGCACCGTCGGCGCCGTCGCCGACGGCACCGTGGTGTTCTCCGACTGGATGACCGGCTACGGCATGATCCTGATCATCGATCACGGCAACGGCTACATGAGCCTGTACGCGCACAACGAATCGCTGTTGCGCGACGCCGGCACGGCGGTGAAGCGCGGCGAAGCCGTGGCCAAGGTCGGCAACTCGGGCGGGCAGGGCGTCCCGGCGCTGTACTTCGAGCTGCGCCGCAACGGCCAGCCGGTCGATCCCTCGTCCTGGCTGCAGCGGCGCTGAGAAGCCGGGATCCGGAAGGGCGACAAGCCCGGGGCAGGAATCGAGCGACCCAATGCCTTTCTGTTTTCGGCTTTTCCGCAGGAGGGACTTCAGTCCAGACGGCAAGCCAGCAAAGCCCGTCGGGACTGAAGTCCCTCCCACGGCAGCACTCGACCCGAAGCAGGCTTGCCGCTCTTCCAGGACCCCACAGGCTTTTCGCGTTCCGGGTCCCCGCCTCCGGTTCCCGGTGTCCTCGTTCAACAGGAATTTACCGCCGCTTCGCGCATAATCCGGGCAACCCCGCGCTGGTGGGGCGCTGTCTTCCCCGGAGTGCTTCATGCGCGTAGCCGTCCTGTCCCTCGCCCTTTCGCTCGCCCTGCTTTCGCCCGCCGTCCTCGCCCAGGACGCCGCTCCGGCCACGGACAGCGCCGACACCGCCCAGAACGATCCCGATGCCGACGAATCCGCGGCCAGCAAGGTCCCGCTCGACGAGATCCGCCGCTTCGTCGCCGTCTACAACGCGGTGCGGCAAGCCTATGTCGACCCGGTGGACGACAAGAAGCTGATGCACTCGGCGGTCCGCGGCCTGCTTTTGGACCTGGATCCGCACAGCACCTATTTCGACAAGGAAGACGCCGAGGCCTTCGACGAACAGACCAACGGCGCCTACGACGGCATCGGCGTGGAGCTGCTGCAGCAACCCGACAACACGCTGAAGGTGATCGCGCCGATCGACGACACGCCGGCCGCGCGCGCCGGCATCCGCGCCGGCGACCTGATCGTGGCGATCGACGGCAAGCCGATCAGCACGGTGGACTCGATGGAACCCCTGCGCGGCGACCCGGGCAGCAAGGTTACGCTGACCATCGTGCGCGAGAAGGTCGACAAGCCGTTCGACGTCACCCTGCAGCGCGAGACCATCCGCGTCGCCAGCGTGCGCTCGAGGATGCTCGAGCCCGGCTACGCCTACATCCGCATCAGCACCTTCCAGGCCGATACCGGCACCGACTTCCAGAAGAACCTGGAGAAGCTCAGGCAGCAGGCCGGCGGCAAGCTCAAGGGCCTGGTGCTGGACCTGCGCAGCAACCCCGGCGGCTTGCTCACCTCGGCGGTGCAGGTGGCCGACGACCTGCTCGACAAGGGCACCATCGTCAGCACGCGCGGGCGCATCTCGATCAGCGACGCCAAGTTCGAGGCCACGCCCGGCGACCTGCTGCAGGGCGCGCCGGTGGTGGTGCTGGTGGACGCCGGCTCGGCCAGCGCCTCGGAGGTGCTGGCCGGCGCGCTGCGCGACAACCAGCGCGCGCGCATCGTCGGCAGCCGCACCTTCGGCAAGGGTTCGGTGCAGACGGTGTTGCCGCTGGACAATGGCGACTCGGTCAAGCTGACCACCGCGCGCTACTACACCCCGAGCGGCAAGTCGATCCAGGCCAGCGGCATCGTGCCGGACGTGGTGCTGCAGCCCGAGGGCGGCGAGCCCGATGCCGACGCCCCGGCCAGCTTGGCCGACTACAGCGAAGCCTCGCTGCCCGGACACCTGCATGGCGATGCCGAAGGCGAGGAAGGCTACAAGGCCGGCGACGTGCTGCCCGGCGACGGCCCGATCGCCTCCGCGTTGGCCGAGCTGAAGCAGCCCGGCGCGGTGGCGAAAGCCGAAGCAGCGAAGGCAAAGGCGAAGACCCCGGCAAAACCTAACAAGCCGGTGCCGGCACCGACCAAATGAGTTGCCTGCGGCGACCGCGTACCGGTCGCCGCTTCGATAGCAACAACAACTGTCGCCCCACGAAGGCGGCGACGCAGTGCTTCGTTCCCTGCGCGGGAACGACGACTCAGGGATTCTGAGATAAAACTAGTTTCATCCAACCTCGTCTACGCGGCCAGCCCTAGATAGACAGCGAGGTAATGGCCAAGCAGGGCTCCTGACGGGGCACCAAGAAGAAATAACCAAACTGCGCGGCGACAATTCCTAAGGATACGAGGACGCTCAGAAATCATCGCCAGCTTTGCCTTCCGAAGCCGCTCACTGTCATCATCGCACAGCAGTGTCTCTGGTTTTCGAGCATAGTCCATACGCATACGGGACGATCCAGAGGAAAGTTCGAAAATCGGATCGGAAAAGCGCCGCTCCTCAAGCGCGATTTTCTGCACCTGGCGTCCACTGGAAAGTGCCCTGAGAATATTGACCAGGATGATAAAGGGTCCGGGTACTGCACCTAGCAAGAACCCACCCAAAAAAACTTGAAATCCTGTCACTGCTCCTCCGAGATTATCAGTGACGCTATAGCTCTCTCTGCAACACATGAAGAGAGCTATAGCGGGCTATGCCGTCGTTAATTTGCCTTTGTCTCGGGACCGACAGTAACGCTAGAAGTGCATTTTCCATACCGCTCGAAACTGCGGATGAAATGTAGCATCAGGCATCTGAGTCGATTAACTAGCTTCCAACCTTCATTAAACAGTGTCAGTTGGGCATGCCGTAAATCGTTGCGCCTACGCCAGCTCCTATGAGCCCTCCGATAACCGTCACAATATACCAGCGTACGACGACTCCAAGGCTCCGCTCCTTTTCTCTAAGAAACTCTTGCTTCTTGCAAACCAATTCATCATCATCCCCTTCATTTATTTTTATATTGCTCCATTTTGAAAACCCATAAAGCGGGCTCACATTACGATCAACAGTCGCGCTTCTCATCTTCAAGAATTCCAGATGCATTATGGCGGAATAAAGCCGATTCATTTTAATAGCTAATCTCACTATCATCATGAATCCGAAGAATCCTCCGCCAAAGAAGAACAGACCTAACTGAAAATCACTCATAGAATTTCTTCATCCTATTTATCTTTAGTCTCTACCGGTTTAGGTTTTCCCACAGAAACTGAACCGGTACCAAATCCACCGCCTCCTGTACCTAGAGCACCGCCCCCGCCTTCACGACCACCGCCCGATGGTTGCTCTTTTATGACTTCAACCTCTCCAACTGTTCCGTAATGATCCTCATCGCCTCCCCACAGATCGCTCCATGAACCATCCGCCAGCACTTTAGTATGCGAAACAGACGTATAAAAACTCGCCGGAAGTACTGTCAACTTCGTTCCCACACCAAAGGAATAAACTTTGGGACATCCTGAACATATATTCGACACATCAACACCAGCTGAAACTGCTGTTCCAGGCAGATTCACGCTTCCTCCGGAACCAGTACTTGCCCCCGCCAGCATCCCAGCAGTACTAGCACTTGTGAGACCAATTGAAAGGCCAACTCCTGACGAAACGTTCACACCTGCGAGAGCACTACCAGATCGCATGGCACCAAATCCACCAGAACCTATAAAGAATTGCCCCGATCCGGCCACCCCGCCAGAAAACGCTCCTCCTGCAGCATTAAAACTAATCACGACTCCCCAAAGCCCGTAAGGATCGATTTGCGAAACTGGATTTCCTCCAGCATATGCATAGGTACTGATTCCCCCACGCAACCCAATCGGGTCCGACTCCAGGTAACGAGCAATACTGGCGTCGTAGGTCCGGAATCCGTTGTACCACAACCCTGTTTCCTCATCGTAGTACTGCCCGGGAAATCCCAGATTCAGGCCGCCAATACTGTCCTGCTGCACGCTTCGGCCATACGCGTAATTGTACGCACGCCACACCACCGCCTGGTTTGCATTGGTGACGAGTTCCGGCCGCCCCAAATGGTCGGTGTGGATGTAGCTCAACTGACCATTTCGTGTCATTCCGACCAACTCGCCACCGAACCATAGGTAGTTAGTGCTGGTGGTGCCTGTTTTCTCGCTGAGCAATTGATTCTGCCCAGCATAGTAGTACCGTGTGATTGTACCGCCCTTGGTTTTGGCTATCCGTTGGCCCTGTGCATTGAGCAGGTAATTGGTGATCTGGCCGTTTACATTGACCTGTCCTAGTCGATTGAAGGGGGTATAACTGAATGTGGTCGTGTTACCCCCGGCTGTCTCGCTAAGAGCGGCTAACAAAACCCGGGAAGATGGCGAAGACAGATGACCGAGCAGGCGAGAGACAGCAGGGCCAGATGGATATCGATCCGGCGTTCGAAACGGATGCGCAGCTTGCCCATGCCCGCGAACCAAGCATGAGTGCGCTCGACTACCCAACGATAGCGTCCCAGCCTATCGTTGCGTTCTATCCCCTTGCGGGCGATACGCGGGGTGATACCTCGCTGGTTGAGGTGATCGCGGCAGCGGTCGATGTCGTAGGCCTTGTCGGCGTGCAGCTTGCCCGGCCAGCGTTGCGGACGCCCCGGCTTGCCAGCGATCGGGGGCAGTGCATCAACCAACTCCTCGAATACCACCGAGTCGTGCCGGTGGGCTCCGGTGACACAGAACGCCAAGGGAATGCCGTTGCAGTCGGTGATCAGGTGCCGCTTGCTACCGAGCTTACCGCGATCGGTCGGGTTCGGCCCGGTGTAGGCGCCCCCCGGGGGGCGGCCACACTGGCCGCGTCCAGGCTGGCTCGACTCAGGTCCAGCTTGTCGGCCCGGCGCAGTTCGGCCAACAGGACCTGATGCAGACGATGCCAGACCCCGGCGGCTTGCCAGTCGCGCAACCGCCGCCAGCAGGTCATGCCGCTGCCGTAGCCCAGTTCCTGGGGCAACTCCTCCCACGGGATGCCGGTGCGCAGGACATAGACGATACCGTTGAGGGCTTGTTGGTCGCTCACGCGCGGTCGCCCTCCCTTGGGCGAGGGCTTCACGGGCGGGATCAAAGGTTCGATGCGCTTCCACAGCGCGGCGGGAATCTCTTTGCGACGTGCCATGCAGGCGATTTTGTCATCACCGCTCAGGTGTACAAGGCGGTTTTGTTAGCCGCTCTAAGCCTGTTCCCCAATGCATCATACTGGTATTGTCGAGCGCCATAGGCGGTAGATGCATAACTCAGTACCCGGTTACTGTCCGGCTCAATGGTGTACTGCGTGGTGTTCGTTCCATCGATGAATCGATCGTGGTTCCCGTTGCGATCATAGGACAACTGGTTCGTCACCCCATATCGCACCACTTTCGTCAGTCGACCCAACGCGTCGTAACCAAAATCCTGGGTCAAGTTCGAATTTACCGCATCAGCTATCTGACTGATCTGATTATCGGCTGTATAGCGATAATCCCAATAGCTTAGCGGTGTACCGACTTCATTCCCCTGTCGTACCGACATGGTGGTCAATCGGCCATCCAGATCGAACTCATAGCCACGGTACGCACCATTGCCATAATTGAAGCTGCGACGTTGCCCGAAAGGTTGAAAGTTGACATTGTTAATGACGGGCCGCAAATTGCCGTTCATATTCACAGACATTGCGCTCAGATAGCCACCGCTGTAGCCATAACCGACCGCGACCCCGTCCGGATAGGTAATACTGTTCAGCCGCCCGATACTGTCATAACCATAGAGCGTCCAGTCATCGCTCTGCTGTCCACCGACAATGATGAAATCGCGCCGAATGGTTAATTGACCTTCCGGTGTATATGCAAAATGCGTCGAATTATTTGGCGCTGAAATACCGCATAGCCGTCCTATACCTCGACTACACCAGTCGTAACTGTAGCTCTGGCTCTGGTCATCAGCCAGGGCGCCCACCAACCGGCCCAAACCGTCATACTGATAGACAGTAGTGCCCCCATCATTGCGTGTCATCCCAGTGCGTTGGCCCGCTGCATCGTACTGATAGGTAGTCGTGCCGGTATCCGGGCTAATCTGCTTCCATAACTGACCAAAGCCATCGTACTCGTAGGCGGTTACCAGCCCCCGCGGATCGATCACTTGCGCGACATTGTCATCAGCATCGTAGGCGAACGTGATCACTCCACCATTGGCATCCGTCGAGGTAACCAATCGACCGCGCGCATCATAGGCTCGAACGGTCTTTCGGCCTTGCGAATCAGTTATCTCCGTAATTCTTCCTTCCGCATCATAGGCATAGCGCACATTCTGACCATTGTTACCACGCACGGCCACCACTCGCCCCAAGTCATCGTAGTCGGTAGTGCTGCTGAACGTCACGGCATTCAATGCCAGCAAGGTCAACGTGGTCGCGGACATCAATGTGCTCCTTCCATGGCTTTCTGGCTTTCTAGCTGCTTTGTTGTAAGTTCAACTGACCTTGGTACTTCGCAGGGCTTGTTGGGACGACACGACACACGGTTGTTTTCCACTTCGATAGTCAAGCTACCGCGGGGCCCCCATGCCACACCATCTGTTGCCATTTGCGCGATATAGCCGTACCGCCCCACGCCGCTCCCTGAATGTACCGGTGAAACTCCCCCTGTAAATGTGGCTATCCCACCAGGAGGTATCGGTCCACTCAGCCCCCAGGCATTGGAAAGACTGGCTGTTCCCCAAGCTGCATAGGTATTGCCAGTATCGGCCGCGCCCCATACCACGTTGCCGGTATTGCGCACTTCCAGCTTTAGAGCGGCTAACAAAACCCGGGAAGATGGCGAAGACAGATGACCGAGCAGGCGAGAGACAGCAGGGCCAGATGGATATCGATCCGGCGTTCGAAACGGATGCGCAGCTTGCCCATGCCCGCGAACCAAGCATGAGTGCGCTCGACTACCCAACGATAGCGTCCCAGCCTATCGTTGCGTTCTATCCCCTTGCGGGCGATACGCGGGGTGATACCTCGCTGGTTGAGGTGATCGCGGCAGCGGTCGATGTCGTAGGCCTTGTCGGCGTGCAGCTTGCCCGGCCAGCGTTGCGGACGCCCCGGCTTGCCAGCGATCGGGGGCAGTGCATCAACCAACTCCTCGAATACCACCGAGTCGTGCCGGTGGGCTCCGGTGACACAGAACGCCAAGGGAATGCCGTTGCAGTCGGTGATCAGGTGCCGCTTGCTACCGAGCTTACCGCGATCGGTCGGGTTCGGCCCGGTGTAGGCGCCCCCCGGGGGGCGGCCACACTGGCCGCGTCCAGGCTGGCTCGACTCAGGTCCAGCTTGTCGGCCCGGCGCAGTTCGGCCAACAGGACCTGATGCAGACGATGCCAGACCCCGGCGGCTTGCCAGTCGCGCAACCGCCGCCAGCAGGTCATGCCGCTGCCGTAGCCCAGTTCCTGGGGCAACTCCTCCCACGGGATGCCGGTGCGCAGGACATAGACGATACCGTTGAGGGCTTGTTGGTCGCTCACGCGCGGTCGCCCTCCCTTGGGCGAGGGCTTCACGGGCGGGATCAAAGGTTCGATGCGCTTCCACAGCGCGGCGGGAATCTCTTTGCGACGTGCCATGCAGGCGATTTTGTCATCACCGCTCAGGTGTACAAGGCGGTTTTGTTAGCCGCTCTTAGTTGACTTCTATCTCCATTGATAATGAGATTTGGAGATGCCGTGAAACTGACGATCTCCGCACTGCGTACAATCGCCGGTACCGTGAAGTTACCCGACCGATTGATTAGCAGATTCGCCTGCCCAGAAGGCGAAATGCCATGCACGTAGATCGCCTTGCCGCCATGTGACGCTCGAATATCCATTCCCAATGGAAACCTGAACCAGTAGGCACCTTGCGACTGACAAGCCGCCTGTACATCCGCGTTCGCCACCAGGCTCCCTGTCACGCTTCCAATATAAGTACCACTGCCGGCCGGACCGCCCACATAGACATGCACTTGTGTCGGAGTGTTCGCTCCCACCGAGCAAGCCCATCCCTCTACTGCATAGTTCCAATTGGCATCCTGGGTTATTCCGGCCGTATCCCCGATGATCTCAGCCTTGGGAACCGCATAAAGTCCCGAACCGTTTAGCGCCCGATTTTCACCAACCGGCGAGATCCCGTAGATCGTGATCGCCTGCCCACCCAACTGTTGTCGCTGTGCCAACGTGAGTGGCAATTGGAATCGATATGCCGCACCGCTGGCCTGGCAAACTGCAGCCACCTCCGGCTCACTGGCCACGTTGGCAGTACCAGCCACCAAAAACGTGCTGCCAGCATATGCGTGGACATCAATAGAGCGATTCATTCCGGTCGAACAGGCCCAACCACGCACGAACCAATTCCAGTTCGCATCATGCGTCACTTCATCGATATTACCTGTGACCACAGTGCCTGGCGGATAGTCGGTCCGACTAATCTCGACCTTGATTACATTCGACATCGCATCGCGGATGTATCGCCTGTGCGCGAAAGTATCGCCAGTTTCCGGCTCTAATTCCTCCGTCAATCGACGGGCTGCGTCGTAATAGTAACGTCGGTTCAAACCCGAAGGCTCTGTAATGCTAGCGATATCGCCGACCCCGTTGTACGTTATGGCGGTCGTGGCCCAGTTGCCAGAGTTGTTCACTGATTGCCGTTGGCTCGTTACCCGTCCTCGCGCGTCATAACTGGTCTCAATCACCTCACCATTCGGACCTGTAACTTTACCTGGCTGCCCCAAGCCATTGTAGTTAGCATAGGTTGTGGTGTGACCTAACTCATTGCGCATGCTTGTCAGGTTGCCACTGCCGTCGTAGCTCCATATGACCTTGTCCTGCGCCAGAGGTCCATCCATCGTGACTGTGGCCGGCATGCCGTTTGAATGGAAGCTGTAGTTATATGTCGTGGTGCGGGTTTGATTGGTCACCCCTTTTGGGGATAAATTCGTTTCTTTGACCAAGGCCAGCCGACCACCATTTGTATAGCCGTACTCCGTGCGCAACACCCCTTCGACCGTGATACTGGTGAGCCTGTTTTGTGGGTCCTGCCATGTATATGTCGTGGTCTTGGCCACCGCGGAGCCGGCGCCCTCGACAACGCGCAAAAGCTGCCCTCTAGCATTAAAGTCGTAATCGGTAAAATTACCGTTGAAATCCGCGACTTTATCCAGATAGCCGTTGCCGTCATAGGTAATTTCTTTATATTCGGCCGACGTCGAAGCGCTGGCCATGCGCGTAACATTCAGTAGACGACTACTTTTGAAAACATAGATGGAAATTTTCCCTAATGGATTCGTTTCGGTGACTGTCACCGTTCCATCGCTGTTGTCCTTGTAGACAAAGCTGTACTTATCCGTACCACCTGAACGTTCAGATCTCTGAGTATTACCCTTAGCATCGTAGCTGAATGAGGAATACAATATACCGTTGTAGAGTTTCCTTGCTAATCCCCATGGCTGGCTCGCACCTGCATACTGATAGCCGATTTGCATGCCGTCCGGATAAGTCACGCTCACCAATCCAGCCTTTGCGTTTGGAGTTAAACCCGACAAAGCGGCATAGCCATACTGGTAGCGATTGCCCGCAGGATCCCGTACTTCTTTCAGATAAGCACCGTCCCAAATGAACGTAACTGCCCGCCCACTAGTATGCGTGACGGTCTGTAACTGGCTGCCATTGATACCACCATAAGTATAGGTCCAGCTAAGTCCAGCTTCATTGGTCAAACGCAACGGAAACCCCGCTGACGAATAAAGCTCGGTTTGCCCTTGCTCGCCATTCACCAGCCAGGATCCATCTCCTTGTCGCGTCATGCGGAGATAGCCTCCTGGCTTGTTCTCAAACCGCAAACCAATGTTCTGGTAGAACACCCCATCGGCAGATTTTTTTAGCTGGATCTTGCGCCCATCAGGTCGGAACAACCATACCTCGGTATAGGTGCTGGTATCCGCACATGGCTTTGCCCCAGGACTGGCATAGCACTGATAGTCCTGCGCTGCTCCGAATTTCAATTGATAATCAAAGTTGCTGACCCAATGAAAGCCAAATAACCCATTTCCCGACCAATTCAGATTATAGGTTCGCTGCAAGTACAGTGGTAATTCACCTCCTGTCGAGAAATCCAATTGGCTGTCCAGCTTATTTCCCGAGGCAATATCAACCTGATCACCGCGCAGGGTGTCAGTCAGATTCTGACGCTCGATCCCACTCAGTCGCTCAGCAGCAGTTTCTGTTAGCCCCGGGGCAGTCGCGAACCCAGCCTCCTGTGCCAAGAATCCTCGTGAACGAGGGGCAGCATCGCCAGCCAGCACATCAAATGCAAACAAGCCAGCTACACCCAATACCGCGGTTGTAGCCAATCTCATTCCATCCCGTTTTCTGCAAGCGTTTTTTTCCTTGCCCTCATTACTCACTGCCGCAACTTGCCTGTTTCTGTCCATTCCCCTTAGATCCATCCACATTACTCAGTTCCTTTGTCATTATCTTGCGGCATCCCCCGGCGGCGCCGCGTCCCTTCTTCGGGAGACCCCGAAGTATCGTCAATGTCGATTCAATTGACTGCGCTTTTGAATGTTACCAAGCAAAACAGGTTTTGGTCACGGCATGGGCCAGTTTTCATAGGAGTGGTACTAGCCACAATGAGAAATTTCCGGTCATTGCGACAAAGCCGCGCCTACGACGGCACCAATACCTCGGGATTGGCGATGCCCTGCGGCCGCCCTTCGGCGAACGCGAGCACGTTGTCGAACGCCGTTCCGAAGTACAGCTCGTAGCTGCCGGCCTCGACGTAGCCCAGGTGCGGCGTCGCCAGCACGCGCGGGTGGCGCAGCAGCGGGTCGTCGACGTCCAGCAGCGGCTCGTGCTCGAACACGTCGATCGCCGCGGCGCCGGGCCGGCGGGCCTCCAGCGCCGCCAGCAGCGCGCCCGGCGCCACCAGCTCGGCGCGGCTGGTGTTCACCAGCAAGGCGTCCGGCTTCATCCGCGCCAGGTCGGCCGGACCGACGTCGTGGCGCGTCGCCTCGACCAAGCGCCGGTGCAGGCTGAGCACGTCGCTGGCCTCGAACAGTTCCTCGCGGCTGGCGAACGCGGCAAAGCCCTCGGCCCGTGCCTGCGCGCGCGACGCCTCGCTGCCCCAGACCCGCACGTCCATGCCGAACGCGCGGCCGTATCCGGCGACCTGCCGGCCGATCTTGCCGTAGCTCCAGATGCCCAGCGTCAGGCCCCGCAGCACGCGCCCCAGGCCGGGATCGCCGGTCCGTTGCCAGCGCCCGGCCTGCAGCGCCTGCACGTAGGCGGGCAGGCGGCGGCTCGCCGCCATCACCAGCGCCCAGGTCAGCTCGGCGGGCGCCACCGGCGATCCGGTGCCCTCGGCCACCGCCACGCCGCGCGCCGTGCAGGCATCGAGGTCGATGTGCGCGGAGATCCTGCCGGTCTGGCTGACCAGCTTCAGTCGCGGCATGCGTCGCAGCAGCGCCGCATCGACGCGCGAGCGCTCGCGGACCAGGACCAGCGCTTCCACCTGCGCGAGCACCGCATCGGGCGTTTCCGCCAGGCCATGCCCGAGCACGGTCGCCTCGTGGCCGCGCAGGCGTTCGAAACAAGCCAGGTGGCGGACCGCGTCCTGGTAATCGTCGGGGACCAGGATGCGCATCGCGCTCAGCGCGGCTTGGCCGGGATCGGGAACGGCGTCACCACCTTCTCACCGGTGGCCGCGTCGCGGATCGCCGACTGGCCCTTCTTCTCCACTTCCTCGATGCGCACGATGCTCTGCATCGGCAGGTGCAGCGTCTTGGTGTTGCCGAACTCCTCACGCAGCCGCTCCTCGGTGGGATCGACCACCAGCCCGTCGTGCACGTCGAACACCAGCTCGCCGATCTCGTTGAATCCCCACAGGTGGCTGCTGCCGACATGGCGTGCGTACAGCTCGTACACCTTGCCGTGGTTGAGGAACGTCACTTTGTACAGCGGCTTGGACATGGGCGATGCGAGGTCTGCCTGGGAACGTCCGCAAAATGGGGTTGCGCGCGCCGCGACGCAAGAGCGGGCCGGGCGCATGCCGGGCCAGGAAGCGGACGGTCGCGGATCCCCGGGGAAGCCGCTCAGAACCCGTGCCGCTTGCGCAGGCGCCGCGCGATCGCCGCGCGCACGTAGATGCCGTAGGCCACGCCGAACAGGAACCCGGCCACGTGCGCCGACCAGGCCACCGCGCCGAACGCCGGCCCGATCCAGGCGAACACCACCTGCAGCAGCGCCCACGCCCCGATCAGCAGCGGCGCCGGCACCCGGATGAATTCCAGGAACAGCCCCAGCGGCAGCACCACGCCGAGCTTGGCGCCGGGAAACAGGGCCAGGTAGGTCCCGATCAGCGCCGACACCGCCCCGGACGCCCCGATCACCACCTGGTCGGGCGTGCCGATCGCCACGATCGCCGCCAGGTTGGAGGCCGCCCCGCCGACCAGGAACAGCAGCAGCAATCGCCAGGGCCCGAGGATGCGCTCGGCCGGCAGGCCGAAGATCAGCAGGAACACCAGGTTGCCGATCAGGTGCGACCAGTCCGCATGCAGGAACAGGGCGGTGAACAGGCGCATCACGCTGCCGTCCTCCAGCATCGCCCACCAGTCGCCGGGCCGCGAAACGCCGCTGGAAAGGGCGCCCCAATCCAGCCACAGGGTATTGCGGGCCTCGCCGGGCCGGCTGATCGACCACAGGAAGGCCAGCCAGATCGCCGCGAACAGCAGCGGCACCGCCCAGCGGTGCGCGGGTTTGCGGCGCGATGGAATCGACACGAACATGGGCCGGCACGATACCGGCTTCATCGGCCTGAACCCATCCCCAACCTGGGAGGCCGGGCATGACGTTGGTCGTTATTGTTCGGTTAACCCACATGGGTATACTGCATACGGCGTCGTATGTCGGGAGGGGTCTCCGGCGCGATGGCCAAGCCACCGGGCTGGCCGTCGCAGGCGCGCGTGAAGAACAATTCCAAGGTCTCCGGAGAGCACTACATGTCGAACATTTCCCAATTCAGCCGCATCACCGCGCTGGCCGTCGGCATCGCCGGCGTCCTGGCCTTCGGCCAGGCCCACGGCGCCGCCTTCCAGCTCAAGGAAAACAGCGCCAAGGGCCAGGGCCGCGCCTTCGCCGGTTCCGGCAGCGCCCCGGACGACGCGGCGATCATCGTCAACAACCCGGCCGGCATGCGCCTGCTGGATGGCCGCCAGTTCGAGGCCAATGTCAGCGCGATCAGCTTCGGCGCCAAGTTCAAGGGCGACGCCACCTATGCCAACGGCGCCCCGATATCCGGCGGCAACGGCGGCGATGCCGGCACGATCGCGCCGGTGCCGGCGCTCTACTTCCACGTGCCGTTCGGCGAGAAGGACAACATGCACTTCGGCACCTCGCTGACGGTGCCGTACGGCTTCAAGACCGAGTACGACCGCACCTGGAAGGGCCGCTACAACGGCGTCAAGACCGAGCTGGAGACGATCGACCTGAACTTCGCGTTCTCCTACGACGTGAACCCGTACGTGTCGTTCGGCGCGTCGGTGTTCGCCGAGCGCCTGAACGTGGACCTGTCCAGCGCGCTGGACATGGGCAGCGTCATCAGCGGCACCGCCCAGCAGCGCGCGGCGGCCACCGCCCTGGCGCAGGGCGCCACCGCCGCCCAGGCCGCCGCCGCCGCCCGCGCCGCCGCGCAGCAGATGGCCGCGCTGGGCTTCGCCCCGGGCACCGCCGACGGCTACCTGCGCATCAAGGGCGACGAGGTGTCGGTCGGCTACACCCTGGGCACGTTGCTGACCCCGGTGGAAGGCACCAACATCGGCTTCAGCTACCGCTCCAAGGTCGAGCACAAGATCACCGACGGCACCGCCGACTTCACCGTGCCGGCCAATGCCGCCGCGCTGCTGGCGACCACCGCCCCGGGCACCTTCATCGACAGCAAGGGCCGCGCCACGATCACCCTGCCGGCCAGCGCCACGGTCAGCTTCACCCACCGCATCAACGACCAGTGGTCGATCATGGCGGACGTGACCCGCACCGCGTGGAGCAAGTTCGACCAGGTCACGGTGGACTTCTCGTCCAACCAGCCCGACAACGTGCTGCCGTTCCACTACCGCGACACCACCTTCGCCTCGATCGGTGCCGACTACCGCGTCAGCGATGCGCTCACCCTGCGCGGCGGCCTGGCCTACGACCAGACCCCGACCACCGACGCCCACCGCGACGTCCGCGTGCCGGACACCACCCGCAAGTGGCTCTCGCTCGGCCTGAGCTGGACCCCCTCGGCGAACACCGAGTACACCGTCGGCTACACCCACCTGTTCACCAGCGACCCGAACGTCCGTTCGACCAGCTCGACCAACAGCGTGGTCGCCGGCACGTACGACGTCTCCGGCGACATCCTGGCCGGCGCGTTCAAGTACAAGTTCTGATCGGACCCGTGCGATCCCGGAAAACCCCGCCTCGGCGGGGTTTTCTTTTGCGTGCACGCGACCGGCGCGGTTGCTATGGTCGGCGACCATGGACCAGCCCGACTTCATCGAGATCATCGACGACGCGGTGCCGCGCGCGGAGTGCGCGGCGATCGTGCAACGCCTTCGCGACAGCGACCGCCTGCAGCCCGGCCAGGTCGGCGGCGGCGTGTACCCCGAACTCAAGCGCAGCCGCGACCTGCGCATCAGCGGCATGGCCGATTGGCGCGAGGTCGAGCAGCGCCTGCAGCAGGCGGTGTTCGCCGGCCTGCTGCGCTACCTGCGCCGCTACCCGCAGGCGCTGATCTCGCCGCTGATGCTGCAGGTCACCGGCGAGGACGGACAGGTCCACCGCCTGGCGGCCGAGCATTTCCCCGGCATGGACGATGCGGCGCTTTCCGGGCTGGTGCGTACCTGCCTGCGGCCCGGCGCGATCAACCTGCAGTGGTACGCGGCGGGCGAGGGCGGCTATCCGTACTGGCACTGCGAACTGTATCCCCGCGATCCCGGCGGCGAGACGCTGCACCGGCACCTGCTGTGGACGCTCTACCTCAACGAGGAGTTCGACGCGGGCGAGACCGAGTTCCTGTTCCAGCAGCGCAAGGCCAAGCCCCGCACCGGCAGCCTGCTGATCGCGCCGACCGCATTCACCCACACCCATCGCGGCAACCGGCCGGTCGGGGGTGACAAGTTCATCGCCACCAGCTGGATCCTGTTCCAGCCGGCGCAGAAGCTCTACGGCGGCTAGCCGGGCCGGACAGCCGCCGCCCCCTGTGGGAGCGGCTTCAGCCGCGACGAGGCTTTCCGCATGGAACTGCCCATGCAAGGTCGCGCCACATCATGTGCAGGGATCAGATGGGAAAGCCCCATCGCGGCTGAAGCCGCTCCCACAGGAACCATGCTTGCAGGTTCAGAACAGCTCGCCTTGCGGTGATGCCGGCTTCGCCTTGGTCGGCATCGGCGGGCGCCGGAACTTGTGCGTATCCAGCGGCGGATAGCGCCGGCCCTCCAGGCCCGCGCGGCGCATCGCCAGCGCGAACCGTCGCGCCAGCAGGTCGGCGTACACGCCCTCGCCGCTGAAGCGCGTGCCGAAACCGCTGTCGTAGTCCTTGCCGCCGCGCAGTTGCTGGATCGTGCTCATCACGTGCGCTGCGCGCTGCGGATGGTGCGCCTGCAGCCAGTCCCGGAACAGCGGCGCGACCTCGTGCGGCAATCGCAGCAGCACGTAGCCGGCCGAGCAGGCGCCGGCATCCGCCGCGGCCTGCAGCACCGCTTCCAGTTCGTGGTCGTTGATCCAGGGAATCACCGGCGCGACCATCGCGCCGACCGGCACGCCCGCTTCGTGCAGCGTGCGCATCGCGCGCAGGCGCGCGTGCGGCGCGGACGCGCGCGGCTCCAGCCGCGCCGACAGGCGCGGGTCGAGCGTGGTCACCGAGAAGTGCACGCTGACCAGGCGCTCGCGCGCCAGCGGCGCGAGCAGGTCCAGGTCGCGCACCACCAGGGCGTTCTTGGTGATCAGCGTGAACGGATGCCGGGCTTCCCACAGCACCTCGATCAGGCGCCGCGTCAACTGCAGCTTGCGCTCGATCGGCTGGTAGGCGTCGGTATTGATGCCGAGCGCGATCGGGCTGGGCTCGTAGCCGGGTCGGGCCAGTTCCCTTCGCAGCAGTTCGGGCGCGTTGGTCTTGGCGAACAGCCGGGTCTCGAAGTCCAGCCCGGGCGAGAGGTTGAGGTAGGCGTGGCTGGGGCGGGCGAAGCAATAGCTGCAGCCGTGCTCGCAACCCCGATACGGATTCACCGATTGCGAGAACGGGATGTCCGGCGAGCTGTTGCGGCTGATGATGCTGCGCGCGGTCTCCTCGGTCACCTGGGTGCGCAGCGCGGGACCGGCGAACTCCTCGCTTTCCTGCTGCCACCAGCCATCGTCCACCGCCTCGCTGACGGTGGTTTCGAAACGCCCCGGCAGGAAGCCGGTGGCGCCGCGTCCCTTGATCGCCTGTGCCATCGGGCAAGGTTACGCGGTCGCGGTCTCAACCCGCGCGACCGGGCGTGCGCGGCGGATGAGCGGTTCATCCGCCGCGGCCGGGGCCGTCCCGCCACGCGGGACGGGCGGGGCGATTCATCTCGCCGGCGATCGGGACATAGAATCGCCGCATGCTCGCAACCCTGCAGGGCGCGTGGGACTGGCTGGCAGGCATTCCCCACCTCGGCGCCTACATCACTGCCGCCTACGTGATGTACCTGCTGTGGATCCTCGGCTGGATCATCCTGCAGAAGCGCGAGCCGGTCGCCACGCTGAGCTGGGTGCTGTCGCTGGCCGCGCTGCCGTACCTCGGGCTGCTCATCTACTACCTGCTCGGCCCGCAGAAGGTGAAGCGGCAGCGCCTGCGCAGGGGCCGCGCGCGTTCGGGCATGGAGCACTACAGCAGCGTCTGCCCGCCGGACGCGGACTGCACCGAGCTGGGCAAGATCGCGCAATCGACCTGCGGGGTCGCGCCAAGCTCCGCCACCCGGGCCGAATGGCTGGTGGACGGCGCGGCCACCTACGCGTCGATCCTGCAGGCGATCTCGCAGGCCCGCGACCACATCCACCTGGAGTACTACATCTTCAATCCGGACCGGACCGGCACCCGCATCCGCGACGCCCTGGTCGAACGCGCCCGCGCCGGCGTCAAGGTGCGCCTGCTGCTCGATGCGGTGGGTTCGTCCCGGGTGAAGCGCCGCTTCCTGCGCCCGCTGCTGGATGCGGGCGGCGAGATGGCCTGGTTCCACCCGACCCAGCTGCTCAAGCCGTTCAAGCGCCCCTGGGTGAACATGCGCACCCACCGCAAGATCGTGGTGGTCGACGGCCTGGTGGCGTTCACCGGCGGCATCAACGTCACCGACGAGGAAGACGAGTCGCTGCGCGCCGACGCCTACCGCGACCTGCACATGCGCCTGGAAGGGCATGTCGTGCGCAGCCTGCAGCTGGTGTTCCTGGAGGACTGGATCTACGCGACCGGGCAGGGACGCGAGCGGTTCGCCGGCCAGCAGCTCTGGCCGGAGCATGCGCCGCGGCGGCGCGACGGCGCCATCGATGCCCAGGTGCTGGTCTCCGGCCCGGATTCGTCCTGGGAGACCATCCATCGCCTGCACGTGGCGGCCATCCACGAGGCGCGCGAACGGGTCTGGCTGGCCACGCCGTACTTCGTCCCGGGCGAGGCCGCCAGGATGGCGCTGACCTCCGCGGCGCTGGGAGGCCTGGACGCCCGCTTGCTGGTACCGCGGATGAGCGATTCGCGGCTGGTGACCTACGCCGCGCGTTCCTATTTCGACGAGCTGCTTGAGGCGGGCGTGCGCATTTTCGAGTACGGCCCGCGCATGCTGCACACCAAGGCCTTCGTGGCCGACGACGACGTCTGCATCGTCGGCAGCGCCAACTTCGACAATCGCAGCTTCCGCCTCAACTTCGAGGTGTCGATGCTGTTCCGCGACCGTGGCGTGGCGCAGGACCTGTCCCGGTTGCTCGCCCACGAGATGGCTCAGGCGCAGGAAGTGCGCTTCGAGCGCCATCGCCCGTTGCTGCGTTCGCGCTTGCCGGAAGCGTTCGCGCGGCTGCTGTCGCCGCTGCTGTAGGGCCTGGTGGCGACTCGCGTGGACCGGGGTCGAAGCCGCTGCCGCGCCCCGGACCTGCGGCGGAATCCCCGCGCGGGCGCATGGAACCCCTCGCCGGGCCGGCGCTAAACTGCGCGCACCATCCGGGGAGATCGACATGCACTGGCTGTTCCTGCTCCTGGCGCTCGGCGCGCTGGTCCTCGCCTTCAGCACGCCGCACATGTGGTTGCTGGTGCTGTCGCTGCTGGCCGCGCTGGCGTTGCTGCTGGCCTGGGTCCGCGGCTGGTATGCCGCGCGGATGGGCGACCTGCAACGCGACATCGGCACGATGATCGACCCGGCCGAACTGCGCCGGCTGCGCGAACTGGCGCAGGCGCGCAAGGCGCCACCGGAGGGCCCGGCGGCGTCCGGCGAGGGCGGGGCGCCGTGACCACCAGGCTCAGCGTCAACGTCAACAAGGTCGCGGTGCTGCGCAATTCCCGCGGCGGCCACGAGCCGGACGTGGCGAGCGCGGCGCGCACCTGCATCGCCGCGGGCGCGCACGGCATCACCGTGCACCCGCGCCCCGACCGCCGGCACATCCGGGCCGAGGACGTGGTCGCGCTGTCGGCGCTGACCCGCGAGGCCGGGGTCGAATTCAACATCGAAGGCAATCCGTTCGCGCCACCCCGCGAGGGCTACCCGGGCCTGCTGGAACTGTGCCGGCTGGTTCGGCCCGAGCAGGTCACCCTGGTGCCGGACAGCGACGGCCAGCTGACCTCCGACCACGGCTTCGACTTTCGCCAGGAAGCCGGGCGCCTGCCGCCGCTGATCGCCGCGTTCAAGCAGATCGGCTGCCGGGTCAGCGTGTTCGTCGATGCCGGCAACCCGGACCTGCCGCAGGCGGCCGTCTACGGCGCCGACCGGGTCGAGTTCTACACCGGCCCCTACGCGGAAGCCCACCACGCCGGCCAGGCCCAGGCCAGCCTCGCCACGTTCGCCGCCTCGGCGCGGCTCGCGCGCGAGGCCGGGCTCGGCATCAACGCCGGCCACGATCTTTCGCAAGCCAACCTCGGCGACTTCCTCGCGGCCGTGCCCGGCGTGCTGGAGGTATCGATCGGCCACGCGCTGATCGGCGAAGCCCTCTACGACGGCCTCGACGCCACCGTGCGCGCCTACCTGGACATCCTCAGGCAGAGCCCGGCCGCTTCCTGACCGGACGCCCGCGCCTCCGGTTCCCGCATCCACAAAAAAACGCCACCGTTGCCGGTGGCGTTTGCAGTCGCGTCATGACTGTTTGAAACGGTGTTGCGTCTTACTGGACGAAACCGATCTTCTTCATATCCGCGTTCTTGGCGGCGGCCAGCACCTTGGCCACGACCTCGTACTCAGCATCCGCGTTGGCGTCGATCTTCAGCTGCGGCTGGTTGGTGGGATCCGACTGGACCACCTCTTCCATGCGCTGCTGCAGTTCGGTGACCGCGACCGGGCTGTTGTTCCAGTAGACCTGGTTGCCCGCGTCGATGCGCAGGTCGATCGGCGGCGGCGGCTCGACCGTCTGCGGCGGGGGGTTGAGCACTCGCTGCGGCAGGTCCACGGCGATCGGGTAGGTCATGATCGGCGCGGTCACGATGAAGATGATCAGCAACACCAGCATCACGTCGATAAGCGGCGTGACGTTGATGTCGGCCATCGGCTTTCCGCTGGTTCCACTACTGAAAGCCATAACTCACTGCCCTCTGTCTTTGGTCGTGACGAAGCCGATGTCCAGCATGCCCTGGCCCTGCGCGATCTTCATGACCTCGTTGATCGTGCTCATCTTGGTGGTGCGGTCGCCACGCAGGTTGAGCGGGGGCTGGGGGGTCTGCTGCGCGGCAGTCGACAGGCGCGACTCCAAGGCTTCCTTGGTGATCGGCTCGTCGTTGAAGAACAGGTCGCCGTTCTCCTTCACCGCGATCGTGATCGGCCCCAGGCGCTTGTCGTCCTCTTCCTGCTTGGTGAGGTTGGCCTTGGGCAGTTCCACCTTGACCTTCTGGGTCATCAACGGTGTGGTGATGATGAAGATGATCAGCAACACCAGCATCACGTCCACGAGGGGCGTGACGTTGATGTCGGCCATGGGGCCGCCGCTGTTTCCGCTACTGAAGGCCATAACAGGCTCCGTCTAAATCAATGCAATAGCTTCTGCCCGGAAGGCGCGTCTTACTTGACGCGCGAACCGGTGGCGAAGAAGTCGTGCAGGTCGTGGGCGAACGTGTCGAACTTCGCGATCGTGGAGCTGTTGATCTTCGAGAAGAAGTTGAACGCGAACACCGCCGGGATCGCGACGAACAGGCCGATCGCGGTCATGATCAGCGCCTCGCCCACCGGGCCGGCCACGGCCTCGATGCCGGCGTTGCCGCTGGCACCGATCTTGATCAGCGCGCCGTAGATGCCCCACACGGTACCCAGCAGGCCGACGAACGGCGAGGTCGCGCCGACGGTGGCCAGCAGCACCATGCCCGACTGCAGCTTGCCGCTCTCGCGGGTCACGGCCTGGCGCAGGGCGCGGTCGACGAACTCGGAACGGCTCAGGTTCTCGCCCAGGCCGGTGCCGCTGGTTTCGGCGCGCTGGTGGTGGGCGGCGGCCTGGGCGGCGTCCAGGGCGATCTTCGAGAACGGCTCGGAAGCCGGCTGCTCTTCCATCACGCGGATGGCTTCCTGCGCGTTCGGGGCTTCCCAGAAGGCGCTGACGACGCGGTCCGAAGCGGCCTTCAGGCGGGCGGCGCGGAAGATGTTGATGACGGTCCAGTACCAGGACATCGCCGACATAACGACCAGGGCGATCAGGACGACCCAGGAAACCGCGAAGTCACCCGGGTTGGAGGTCATTTCGCCGATGAGGTGCTCGAAGCCCATCTGCGAGAGGGCAGCCGACGGGTTGGAGCCCCCGGCAGCGGCGGCGATGAAGAGATCCTGCAGCATGACGCTTACCTTTGTTGTGTGTGGTGATGAAGGGTGGTGCTAAAGAAAACGACAGGGATCGGGGCCGGCCGCTGCCGGCCCCTGGCGGTCAGTTGAGCGCGAAGTTGACCGGGACGCGGACGCGACCGGCGGACTTCTGCCCATTGACGACCGCGGCGTTGAACTTCCATTTGCGGGCCGCTTCCATCGCCGCGCGATCGAGATCGCGGTTGCGGCTGGACTTCTCGACCGACACGTTGGTCACGTTGCCGTTCGCATCGACGTCGATGATCAGGATGACCTCGCCCTGGATACCGGCGCGGAACGCCGCCGGCGGGTACTTGGGCGGGTTCATGTTCTTCGACGAGATGTCCACGCTGGCGCCGATATCCTGCGCCGGTTGCGGCGGCGCCGGCGGCGACGGCGGGGTGACGATGTCGGCCGGGCGCGGTTCCGGCACGTCCACCACCGGGGCTTCCGGCGGCGGCGGCACCGGCGACGGCTTCGGCGGCGCCAGGTTCTTCACCGGCGGCGGCGGCTTGTCCTGCGGCGGCGGCGGCGGCGGCGGAGGCGGCGGCGGCGGCGGCGCGTCGACGATCGTCACCATGACGTTGCGTTCCTTCTCCGCCGGGGCCTTGGGCGCCACGGCCGGGATCAGGAGCAGCATCAGGGCAGCAAGATGGAGAGCGATTACGAAGGCAATACCCACGATGCGGGGCCAGCTCAAGCTCTGGTTCCCTGCATCCCGGTCGTACCCGTGGACAACAAATTGTTCCGTCATGCGCCAATGGCTCTTTCAGTGGGGGCCTGGATCCCGTTCCGGCGATCCCCTATTAGGGCGGCGTTCATGCCGCAGGAACCTCCAAGCTTATACCAATCCCGCGGCCTGCAACCACTTATGCACAGGCTTTTGGGGGTTATTTTTTCCGCTTACTTCAGGTTGATGATCTTCTTCGCCTCGTCCGGCTTCTTCACGCCCTTGTCCAGGGCCTTCCTGGCCGCTTCCTTGGCTTCCGGGATGCGCCCTTCCGAGTGCAGCACCTTGGCCAGGTTGAGGTAGGTCTCGCCGTCCTTGGACAGCGGCGCGGCCTTCTGCCAGTTCTCGATCGCCTGCGGGACCTGGTCGGTGTAGTAATAAGACTGGGCGAGCGCGAGGTAGACCTGGTAGTCGGGCTTGAGGATGCCCTTCTGCAGGCCTTCGTTGATCACCGCGATGACGTCCTTCTCGTGGTTGTCGGTGTTGGCGTAGATCGAGTACAGCTGCTTGTACTCCTTCTCGTCCGTGAGCTGGCCGCTGGCGCGCAGCTTGTCCATCACCGCTGCGGCCTTGTCCATCTGGTCGGCCAGCATGTACATGCTGGCCAGGTTGAGCTGGGCCTTCTTGTCGTTCGGGTTCTTGGCGGCCAGCTGCTCGGCGGCGGCGACCGCCTCGCCGGTCTGGCCGGCCTCGGCGTAGGCGGCCATCAGCAGCTGGTTCCAGCTGTCCTTCGGTTCCGGCGAGGCGGCGATCGCCTGCTTGAGCACCGGAATGGCCTCGGCGTACTTCTCGTTCTGGTACAGCGCCTGGCCCTTGATGATCAGGTCTTCCGGGCGCTGCGAATGGGTCTCGGACAGGTACTTGTCGAGCGTGGCCAGGCCGGCGTCGTACTCGTTGTCCTGCAGCTGCAGCTGGGCCAGCATCAGCATCGACTGGTAGTGGCCGTTGTTGTCCAGCGCGTTGAGGTCGATCGCCTGCTTGAGATAGGCCTTGGCGGCGGCGGGGTCGTCGAGGTTGTAGGCGGCCTGCGCGGCCAGCTGCGCGGCCAGGGCCTTGTCGGCCTCGTTGGCGCCGGCGTTGGCGATGATCTCGTCGGCCTGCGTGCGCACCGACGCGTAGTCCTCGCCCTTGTTGAACGTGTCGATGAGCTTCTGCAGCTTGCTGCCCATCTTCGCGGAGTTCTTGACCTTGGGCGCCTCGCGCGTGGCCTGCGGGTACAGGTCCTTCGCCTTGTCGTCCTTCGACTTGCGCCCCTGGCGTTCGGAGGAGCGGCTGTCGGACTGCGCGAACGCATCGGCGACGACGGCCCCGCCCAGCGATGCGGCAATGAACAGGGACAACAGTGCTTTCTTGCGGATGGGCAGTTTCATGGTGACCTCGGCTGGACCGCACGCAGCGGTACGGGAGTGAAACGCAGGCTGTACGGAAAGTGAGCCGGCAAACTTAGCAGAAACTTTTCCGCCGCGAAAACGATTTCCATGCTGTGCTGCGGCAAAATTCCGGCTCAACCGCACCGGGGATTGCGGCCGTCGCGCCGGGCCTGCGCGTAGACCGGCTCCAGGGCGGGCGTGTCGCGCTGCAGTTCGCGGATGCGGTTGGCGGGATCCGGGTGGGTGGACAGCCATTGCGGCTGGCGCGATCCGCCGGCGGCGATCATGTTCTGCCAGAGGTTCACCGCCTGGGCCGGGTCGAAGCCGGCCTGGGCCATCAGCCGCTGGCCGACCACGTCGGCCTCGCTTTCCTGAGTGCGCGAACCCGGCAGCAGGAACATGGTCTGGGCGGTCATGCCGCCGAACTGGTTGACGGCATTGGCCGCGCCGCTGCCGTAGGCGGCGCCGGCCAGGGCGCCGAGGATGCCGAGGCCGGTCTGCGCGCCCATCTGGCGGGTGATGCGCTCTTCGTGGTGGCGCGAGATGACGTGGCCGATCTCGTGCCCGAGCACGGCGGCCAGCTGGTCCTGGTTCTTGGCGACGGTGAAGATGCCGGTGTTCACGCCGACCTTGCCGCCGGGCAGGGCGAACGCGTTGGGTTCGTTGTCGACGAACACCGCGGTTTCCCAGGGGGTGCTGCGCCATTGCGGCGGCAGCTGCGCGACCAGGGCACCGACCACGCACTTCACGTAGGCGTTCTGCTGGCCGTTGGTGCTGACCTTCTCCTTGGCCTTGGTTTCGGCGAAGGCCTGGGCACCCAGTTGGTCGAGCTGTTGCTGGGAGACGCCCCCGATCACCTGCCGGCGTCCGGTGGGCGAAGTGGTGGTCGCGCACCCGGCCACGACGAGGGCCACCAGCGCTCCCAGCAGGACTCGTTTCATCTGGATATCCCCGTGGAACCGGCGCCATTGTGTTCGCCGGTGGCTTAACTTTTCGTCAAGCGTCACGGAATGCCGAACCAGTGCAACGCGGCCAGGGCCACCGCGTTGTTCAGGCCGTGCGCGACGATCGGCGCCCACAACGTGCCGGTGCGCCAATAGAGCCAGGCGAAGGCCGCGCCCATCGTGCCGTAGACCAGCCAGAGCTGCAGGATCGCCCAGGGGCCGTTGCCGCTGATGCCGGGCACTTCGTGCAGCAGCGCGAACGCCAGGCTGCTCAGCAGCATGCCGAGCCAGGGCCGGCCGGCGGCGAGCAGGCGGCCGAACAGGACGCGCCGGAACAGCAGTTCCTCGTAGGCCGGCGCGAGCGCCACCGCGAACACGACCAGGAACCACGGATACTGGTCGATGGCCTGTTCCATCAACGCGAGGTTGGTCGGCACCGGATGGATCCCCAGGAACTCGGCCACCGAGCCGACCAGGGCGCTGAACGCGAACACGCCGATCGCCACGGCGACGACGAGGCCCCAGGTCGAGCGGCGCGCGATCGCGGCGCGCGAGGCCTGCCGCTCCTGCGCGCTGGCGCGGCGGCGCCAGAAGTACAGCAGCAGCGCCGCCGAGGCGGTGCTGGCCAGCGCGATCAGCATCTGCGCCATCGCGCCGGGCTGGCCTATGCCCTCGGCGATCCGTTCGGGCGCCGGGGCGATACCCTGGCGGTGGCTGGCCATCGCCAGTTCGAATCCGCGGAAGACGCCCCAGGCCACGCTGGCCGCGACGCTGACCACCAGCAGCACGCCGAGGCCGATCAGCAGGTCGATGAAGAATCCCAGGACGGGCGTTCCCGCGCGGGGCGGTAAGGCAGGCACGGTAACGGTGGAAGAAGGTGCCTGCGGTTCGGTCATCGCGATTCCGGGAAGGGCAGGAAGTGCACGCCGCCGCACCCGGAGGCGCGGCGGCGATCGGCACCGGATTGTGTCAGATATCCAGGTTGGCGACCTTCAGCGCGTTGTCCTCGATGAAGTCGCGGCGCGGTTCGACCACGTCGCCCATCAGCGTGCTGAAGATCTGGTCTGCGGCGACCGCGTCCTCGATCCGGACCTGCAACAGGCGGCGCGTGTCCGGATTGACGGTGGTGTCCCACAGCTGTTCCGGGTTCATTTCGCCCAGGCCCTTGAAGCGCTGGATCTGGCGGCCCTTCTTCGCCTCCTCGAGCAACCAGGCCTGGGCCTGGCCGAAGCTGGTCACCTCCACCGACCTGGCGCCGCGGGCGATGCTCGCGCCTTCGCGGACCAGGCCGTGCAGCAGTTGCGCGGCCTGGTGGATCGCGCGCAGCTCGCCGCCGTCGAACGCCGACAGCGGCAGCACCTGGATGTGCTCCTCGCCCATGTGGCGGCGGGTCACCAGCACCGCGGCGGGGCGCTGGTCGTTCGGCTCCTGCAGCTCCAGGCTGAAGCGCGGGCTGCCCAGGCTGCCCTGGTTCAGGCGCGTGGCCAGCGCCTGCAGGCCTTCGCCCGCGGCCGCGGCGCGCAGGTGTTCCAGGTCCATCGGCACGAAGTCGAGCAGGGCCTCGAGCAGGTTGCGGTCGTAGCGGTGCGCATTGCGCTCGATCGCGTCCTGCGCGGCGGCGTAGGCCAGGAGCAGCTTCTCCAGGGCCACGCCCTCGATCGGCGGTTCGCCTGCGGCCGGCACCAGCGAGGCGCCTTCCACCGCGCTGCTGGCGAGATAGCTGTCCAGCGCCGGGTCGTCCTTCAGGTACAGCTCCTGCTTGCCCTGCTTGATCTTGTACAGCGGCGGCAGGCCGATGTAGACGTGGCCGCGCTCGATCAGCTCCGGCATCTGGCGGTAGAAGAACGTCAGCAGCAGGGTGCGGATGTGCGCGCCGTCCACGTCGGCGTCGGTCATGATGATGATCTTGTGGTAGCGCAGCTTGTCCGGGTTGTACTCGTCGCGGCCGATGCCGGTGCCCAGCGCTGTGATCAGCGTGCCGACCTGGTCGGAGGACAGCATCCGGTCGAAGCGCGCGCGTTCCACGTTGAGGATCTTGCCGCGCAGCGGCAGCACCGCCTGGTTCTTGCGGTTGCGGCCCTGCTTGGCCGAGCCGCCCGCCGAGTCGCCCTCGACGATGAACAGCTCGGACAGCGCCGGGTCCTTCTCCTGGCAGTCGGCCAGCTTGCCGGGCAGGCCGGCGATGTCGAGCGCGCCCTTGCGGCGGGTCAGGTCGCGGGCCTTGCGCGCCGCTTCGCGGGCGCGGGCGGCGTCGACGATCTTGCCGGCGATCGCGCGGGCCTCGTTCGGGTTCTCCTGCAGGAACTCCTCCAGGCGCGCGCCGAAGGTGGCTTCCACCGCCGGCTTGACGTCCGAGCTGACCAGCTTTTCCTTGGTCTGCGAGGAGAAGCTCGGGTCGGGCACCTTCACCGACAGCACCGCGATCATGCCCTCGCGCATGTCGTCGCCGGTCAGGCTGATCTTGGCCTGCTTGGCGATGCCGTTCTGCTCGATGTAGTTGGTCAGGGTGCGGGTCAGCGCCGCGCGGAAGCCGGCCAGGTGGGTACCGCCGTCCTTCTGCGGGATGTTGTTGGTGAAGCAGTACATCGTTTCCTGGTAGGCGTCGGTCCACTGCAGCGCCACGTCCACGACGATGCCGTTGGATTCGCCGGTCACCGAGATCACGTTCGGGTGCAGCGGGTTCTTCAGTTGCGCCAGGTGCTCGACGAAGCTGCGGATGCCGCCCTCGTAGTGGAAATCGTCGCGGCGGCCTTCGCCGCGCTCGTCGACCAGGGTGATCTTGACCCCGGAGTTGAGGAACGACAGCTCGCGCAGGCGCCGCGCCAGGATCTCGTAGTGGAACTCGACGTCGGTGAAGATCTCCGCCGCCGGCTTGAAGCGCAGCGTGGTGCCGCGCTTGGTCGAGGGCTCCAGCTGCTTGAGCGGGTACTGCGGTTCGCCCAGGGCGTATTCCTGCTGCCAGTGGAAGCCGTCGCGCCAGATGTCCAGCCACAGGTGCTCGGACAGGGCGTTGACCACCGACACGCCGACGCCGTGCAGGCCGCCGGAAACCTTGTAGCTGTTGTCGTCGAACTTGCCGCCGGCGTGCAGCACGGTGAGGATCACCTCCGCCGCGGAGACGCCTTCTTCCTTGTGGATGTCGACCGGGATGCCGCGGCCGTTGTCGGAGACCGAGACCGAGCCGTCGGCCAGGATCTTCACCACGATGTCGTCGGCGTGCCCGGCCAGGGCCTCGTCGACCGAGTTGTCGACCACCTCGAACACCATGTGGTGCAGGCCCGTGCCGTCATGGACGTCGCCGATGTACATGCCCGGTCGCTTGCGGACGGCCTCCAGGCCACGCAGCACGGTGATCTTGCTGGAATCGTAGGTGCCGTTGGACGGCGTGGTGTTCTGTTCTTCGGTCATTCGCTTGCCGTGGGCTCCACTGCACCGCATGTCACGACGGCTGTCGCGACACGCCGGGGAAGAAAGGAAGGAGTGGTGCCGAGTATACCAGCCGGGCCCGTCCGGCCGGTCCCCGGGCGAGCGGCGACGCCGGTCAGGCCGCCAACACGACGCCTTGTTCCACGTGGAACAAGGCATGCGGCAAGGCCAGTTCGGCGATCGCCGCGGGAATTTCGGTCGCGGTGATCATGACCTGCGCCGGGGCCTCTGCCAGATGCTCGAGCACCCGCCGCTGGTGGTGGCGGTCCAGTTCGGAGCCGAGGTCGTCCAGGGCGACGACCGGCCACTGCCCGCGCACTCCGGCGAAGTCCTCCGCCTGCGCCATCAGGCAGGCCAGGGCGGTCAGCTTGGCCTGCCCGCGCGACAGGGCGTCGCGGCCGGGGATCGCGGCGTACTCGGTCTTCCAGTCGGCGCGGTGCGGGCCCACCGAGGTGTAGCCGTACTGCCGGTCGCGCTCGCGGGCGAGGAGCAGGGCGTCCGACAGCGGCAATTCCTGGCGGCGCCAGCCCGGGGCGAACTCCAGGCCGGTGATCTCGAGCCCCGGCGCGATCCGTTGCGCCAGCGGCACCGCCCGTTCCTGCAGCCGTTCCAGGTAACGCAGGCGCCGCGAGGTCAGGAGCTCCCCGGCGTCGGAAAGCTCCCGATCCCAGGCGTCGAGCGCCGCGTTCGCGTATCCGCCCTGTTTGAGCAGGGCGTTGCGCTGCTTGAGGGCCCGCGCATAGCGGCGCCAGAGCGGCAGGAAGTCAGGTTCCACGTGGAACAACCCCCAATCCAGGAAGCGCCGCCGGGCTTCGCCGCCGCCGCTGATCAGCGCATGGCTGCCGGGCTCGAAGGTCACCACCGCCAAGGCCGCGCACAAGCTGCTCATCTGGCTGACGTCCTCGCCATCCAGGCGCCCCTTCCAGTCCTGACCGGTGTGGCGCAGGCCGACCCGTCGCCGTAAACCGGAGTCCGCGCCTTCGAGCGGCTCCTCCCACTCCACGTACACGTCCAGTGCCGGTGCGCCTTGCCGGATCAGGCCATCGCGGACCCGGCCACGGAAGCTGCGCCCATAGGCCATCAGGTGCAGTGCTTCCAGCAGCGTCGTCTTGCCGGCGCCGTTGTCGCCGACGATCAGGTTCAACCCGGCGGCGGGACGCAGCTCGGCCGCCTCGAAGCGGCGCATGTGATGGAGAGCGAGACGGTGGATGCGCATGCAGGTCGATCACGGGTTCGCGCCCGCGAATCCGCGCGGCGCGACAGCATACGTGAAACCGTCCCGGGGCTGCCCGGGCGCGGGAGGTGCGACTCGCACGGCGGCCGCCACTGTAGGCAAGCTGTGGACAACTCCGGCGGGCAATGGGGAGATCCAGGCCATGATGAGCTTATCCACACCCTATCCTCAGCCTCAGGGCGGGAAATAGACCGGGTTTCGGGACCATAAATATCTTGAATATCAAACAGATAGGCATGATTTCCACGAAATCTGGCTCTACCACCACAGCAGATATCCAAGATATTTAAAGCTTTGAAGCATGATGAAGCCGCTCGGCCCGGCACCCCGGGCATCGCTTCGCATGCCGGAACCTGGACCTTCCAGGCGCATCCCGTACGCTCGATCGCCCGCCGGCATGAAGTCGAACGAAGCCGCGCTACAACGGATGGCAACGCGCATCCCGCCCAATGCTGCCCCGAAAAACGAAACGCCCGGCATGGCCGGGCGTTCGATCCTGCGTGTTCCACGTGGAACCGGATGTCACAGGCGCAGCGGCATCACCACATGGCGCGATTTCTCGCTGCTCGACTCACGCACCAGCGCCGAGGAGTTGGCGTCGCGCAGCTGGATGATCACGAACTCGTCGCGCAGCGCCGACAAGGCGTCCAGCAGGTAGTTCACGTTGAAGCCGATCGCCAGGTCGCTGACCTTGGTCTCGGCCTCGACTTCTTCCTGCGCTTCTTCCTGCTCGGGGTTGTGCGCGCTGATCTTCAGCTGGCCCGGCGAGACTTCCACGCGCACGCCGCGGTACTTCTCGTTGGACAGGATCGCCGCACGCTGCAGCGCCGCGCGCAGGGATTCGCGGTCGATCTTGACCTCGCGATCCGCGCCGATCGGGATCACCGCCTCGTAGTCCGGGAACCGGCCGTCGATCAGCTTGGAGGTGAAGGTCACGTCGTCGCGCTTGACCCGCACGTGGCTGCGGCCGACTTCCAGTTCCAGCTCGCGATCGCCGCCCTCGAGCAGGCGCTGCAGCTCGGTCACGCCCTTGCGCGGCACGATGATCTGGCGCTTGGTGCCGGTCTCGCCTTCAAGCGGCGTCTCGCACAGCGCCAGGCGGTGGCCATCGGTCGCCACGCAGCGCAGCGTGCTGTCGCGCAGGTCGAACAGCAGGCCGTTGAGGTAGTAGCGCACGTCCTGCTGCGCCATCGCGAACGCGGTGCGCTCGATCAGCTCCTTGAGCGAAGCTTCCGGCACGGCCACGCGCTCGGTGGCTTCCACCTCGTCGACCGACGGGAAATCGTTGGCCGGCAGCGTGGCCAGCGTGAAGCGGGAGCGTCCCGCCTGCACGGTGACCTTGTCGCCCGATTGCGTCACCGTGACGCGGCTGCCGTCGGGCAGGGCGCGCACGATGTCGAACAGCTTGCGCGCCGGGATCGTGGTCTCGCCGTCCTGCGCGTCTTCCACTGCGGCGCGCGAGATCATTTCCACTTCCAGGTCGGTGCCGGTCAGCGACAGCTGGCCGTTCTGCACCTGCACCAGGAAGTTGGCAAGGACCGGCAGGGTCTGACGGCGTTCGACCACGTTGACGACCTGGGCCAACGGCTTGAGAAAGGCTTCGCGCTGCAGTGTGAAACGCATGTGGTTCCGTGTCCCTATGCTTTAAAGATGTGGAATAAATCAAAAGCTTGGTGGTGCTGGTAGTTGCAGATTTCGCGGAAAACTACCTTAACTATATGTTTTTAAAGGATTTTTCGTCCTTGAAACCCTTTGGATGACTGCCTGCGGAGTTCCGGGAAAAGCTGTGGATAGTTTTTCCCCGGATCCCGCGCGCCAGTTTATCCACAGATTCTCCCCGATTTGCCCGCCGATCATGCACCGAATTGTCCTTGAGATGCGCGGTGCGTGGCATGGATCACTCGCTGAGCTTGCGGATCAGCTTGTCCCAGTCCTCGCGCAGCTTGCCGTCGGTCTCCATCAGGCTCTTGATCTGCCTGCAGGCGTGCAGGACCGTGGTGTGGTCGCGCCCGGCGAAGGCGTCGCCGATCTCCGGCAGGCTGTGCTCGGTCAACTCCTTGGCCAGCGCCATCGCGACCTGGCGCGGGCGCGCCAGCGAGCGGGTGCGGCGCTTGGACAGCAGGTCCTTGATCTGCAGCCCGTAATAGTCGGCTACGGTCTTCTGGATGTTGGGAATGCCGATCGCCTGCTGCTGCGCGCGCAACAGGTCGCGCAAGGTTTCCTGCGCGAACTCGACGGTGATCGCGCGGCCGGTGAAGTTGGCGCGCGCCACCAGCGTGTTGAGCGCGCCTTCCAGATCGCGCACGTTGGATCGCATCTTCTTGGCGATCAGGAACGCCACGTCGTCGGGGATCTCCGCGCCGCGCTCGCGCGCCTTGGCCAGCACGATCGCCGCGCGGGTCTCGAAATCGGGAGGATCGATCGCCACCGACAGGCCCCAGGCCAGGCGCGACTTCAGCCGCGGCTCCAGGCCCTCGACCTCGCGCGGATAGCGGTCGCAGGTCAGGATGATCTGCTGGCGACCGTCGAACAGCGCGTTGAAGGTGTGGAAGAACTCTTCCTGGGTGCGGTCCTTGCCGGCGAAGAACTGGATGTCGTCGATCAGCAGCGCGTCGATCTGCTGGAACTGGCGCTTGAACTGGTCCATGGTCTTGTCCTGCAGCGCCCGGATCATCGCGCTGAAGAACTGTTCCGACCGCAGGTACATGATCCGCGCGCTCGGGTTGGCCTGGCGCATCGCGTTGCCGGCCGCGAACATCAGGTGGGTCTTGCCCAGGCCGGTGCTGCCGTACAGCAGCAGCGGGTTGTGCGCGCGGTCGCCCGGCTTCTGCGCCGCCTGGAACGCCGCCGCCAGGCCGAGCTGGTTGCTGCGGCCCTCGACGAAGTTGGCGAAGGTGTAGTGCGGATCGAGGTTGCTGGTGAACGGCACCATCGCCGGCGCGGGCGCGGCATGCGGCGTGGCGCCCGCCGCCGCGGGCGGCGGCAGCGGTTCGGCCGGCTTCGGGCGCGAGCCGACCGCCAGGGCCACCTCGCCGTTGCCGGCGTAGTGGGCGAGCAGCTCGCGGATGCGGACCAGGTAGCGCTCGCGCACCTGCTCGACGATGAAGGCGTTCGGGGCGTACAGCACGACGCTGTCGGCGCGTTCGTCGGCCTGCAGCGGTTTCAACCAGGTATGGACGTCTTCCGGCGGAAATTCGGCTTCGAGACGTTCAAGGCAGCGGGGCCAAGCTTCCAT